>NZ_JACHNB010000001.1:2337500-7137500 GCF_014205225.1 Actinoplanes octamycinicus | reverse complement strand
CCAAAGTGGTGGATCAGCGGGAACGCCGGGCGGCGATCGCGGACGCCGTGCTGGCCGTGGTCGCCCGCGGCGGACTGGAGGCGGCGACGCTGCGCACCGTGGCCGACGAGGCCGGCCTGGCGATCGGCTCGGTGCGGCACTACTTCGACGGGCACCAGGAGCTGATCATCTTCGCCGCGCAGGAGCTGGACCGGCGGATCGGGGAGCGGGTCTGGGCGCACGCCGAGCGGATCCTGGCACTGCTCGGCACGGCCGGCAGCCGCGACGAGCGGCGGCGGCTCAGCGAGGAACTGCTCGCCGAGTGGCTGCCGCTGGACGAGCAGCGGCAGCGCGAGGCGGTGCTCCGGCACACCTTCACGATGGCGGCGCGGACCAGGGCCGAGCTGCTGCCCCAGGCGCGGGCGCTGCGGGAGTCGATGGCCGCGGTCGTACGCAAGCTGGTGGAAACCGCCCGGACCAACGGCGGTCTCGCCGCGGACCTCAATGTCGATCTCGAAGCGGCCCGGCTCTGTGCCCTCCTGGACGGGCTCAGCCTGCAGGGGATCGGGGCGGCTCCCGGTCCGCTGCGGCAGGTGCTGCGCCACCATCTGGACGCGCTGCCCTGACCTGCCAGAAGTCGTCCGGCAGCGCCTCGACGTCGGTCGCGGAGCGCTCCAGATTGTCCGCGACCGGCAGCAGCCCCACGCCGGCCGGATCGCCCGCCTCGGCCATCTGCCGGATGACCGCGGCCTGCCGCCGGGCCCGCTGCACGATCACCGCGCCGAACGCGTGCCGGTCACCGTCGTAACCGTAGGCGTCGAGCAGCAGATGCAACCGCCGCGACCGGTCCTCCGGCCGGTCGAAACCGAAGTGCCGGGCCGCCGCCGGCGTGTAGAGCGGCACCCAGGACAGCGCCGTGAACGCCAGATCCACCTCGCGCGGCGACGGTCCCGCCGTGTCCCAGTCGAAGAACCCGGCCAGCCGGTCCCCGTCCATCACCGCGTTGTAGGGCGCCGCGTCCTGATGCCCGATGACCATCCCGGGCCGCATCTCGCCACCGGCGAACCACCGCTCCCCGGCCGGCGGCCGGAACTCCGCGGTCAGGTCGTGCAGCCGCCGCATCCACTGTCCGACCTGCACCAGCGTCCCGTCCGCGAAGGCCCACGCCGGCCACGGCACCCGCTCGCCGATCATCTCGCCGGGCAGGTAGCTGAGCCGCTCGCGCCCCTGCTCGTCGAAGCCGAGCGCACGCGGCGCCCCGTCGAACCCGGCCTCCGCCAGATGCCGCAGCAGCGCGTGCACGGTCGGCGTCCACGGCGACGCCCGCTTGTGCACGACGTCCCCGATCCGCACCGCCCCGACCGTCTTCCCACCCGGTAGCACGTCTTCGCTCACCGGCTCTTCCTACGCGCGCCCGCCCCCGCGCGACACCGATTTTCCGCGCGACCCCACCACCCCAACCCCCTTTCGCGTACGCGGTAAGCACCGTCCCACCCAGCCCCAACCGCCGGCCGTCCCCTCCGCCGGCCGCCGAACGCCCCGGCAAACCGTCCATGATCCGACACGCGTCGCACGCCGCCGACCTTCCGAGCGCGCTGCTGCCGCAGGCCCGGCTCTCACGCCCGCAGCCGGTTGGCGAACCCGCATCGTCGCCGGTGGTTCCGGCATACCGTGGGCCGGTGGATCAGGACGCGGTGGAGTATTACCGGCGGATGCTCGACGACGTCTCGTACCTGCGGGAAGCGCTCTGCGTCACCTATGCCACCGGTCTTGACAGCGCAGCGCTGATCCGCGCGTTCGGCGGTGACCCGGATGCGACCATGTCGCGCCGCGAACTCGGCGATCTGCTGAGTCACCACCACTACTCCGAGGTCCCCCCGGCGATGCTGGTCGCCGAGATCGGCCGCTGGCAGATCGCCTTAGAGCTGAACGGCTACCAGGGCACCCGGCCCGAGGTCCTCCGAGGGGCGGCCGCCGGCGGCGAGGCGGTGAGCGTCTACTGGAACGTCAACGCGAACAACGCCCTGACCTATGCGGTCGGCGGCCGTACCCGATTTCGCTTCGACCTGATGAGCGCCGCGGACCGATCCGGCCCCGCTGCCGCCGAGCTGGACGCCCTGCTCGCGGGCTTGTCGTTCGATGTCGACTGGCGGGCGGCCGGCCTGGCCGTGGCCGAGCGCATCACCGGCCTACGTCTCCCGGCCGACCTCCCGAGCTGGGACCTGCCGGGCGTCATCCTCGAGGAGATACCCCAAGACCTCGTGCCGGAAGGCGCCGACGGCCGCACTGCGGTCCAGGACCCGTTCCTCCAGCAGGTCATCGCCGCGCCGACCCTCGACAAGATGCCGGCCATCGCTGAGTTCCTGGCTCGGCTGATCGTGCAGGACGCCGGCCTCGCCGGTGAGCCACCGGTCGGGGAGGTGATGGCGGCTCTGGCGATCGGCCAGCCGCCGCGTCCCGAACTGCGCGCCGTCCTGACCGCACTCCGAGACCGTTACTTCGAGCGGAGCCGGGCGACGACCGGCTGGGACAGGGCGGACCTCTTCCGGCAGGGGCACGCCGTCGACGCCTTCGTCAACGTGGCGTTTCCGGGCCGCCACCCGCTCGACCGCGTCGACATCGGCGGCTACCCGTTCCGGGACGCGGATCGGCAGCTGCAGGCCAGAATCCTGTGCCGGTGTGTGTCCCGCGCGGTGGCGGACGCGCGGACAGCCTGATGGCGCTCGGTGCGGCGAGCGGGTCAGTGGTCGCGTTCCACCAGGGCGATCAGGTTGGCCAGGTCGGCGGCGAGGACCTCGTCGAGGCCGGCCATCTCCGCCGCCAGCCGCTCCGCCTGCGGGCCCTCGATCCAGGCGTGCAGTTCGAGGCGGCTGCCGGTGCCGTCCGGGTGCGACTCGTGGCGGACGGTCAGCGTGCCCCCGTCGAGCGTGATGGTGTCCTGGAAGGCCACCCCGGGGACGACGTCGCTGACCAGCATCGGGGTCTCCCGCCCGGCCCGGGTCTTCATCACCCCGCGGGTGCCGGGGCGCACCGGCCCGTCGAGCCGGATGTACTCCATGCCCGGCGCCCACTCCGGATGCGTCGTCACGTCACACCAGCGGGCGTGGAAATGTTCGGGAGCGACCCGCGACCCTGCCGTGACCGCCGGAAACTTGATCATGGCAGGGCATGCTACCCAACCGTCAGTGCAGGCAGAACTCGTTGCCCTCCGGGTCGCGCAGGACGAAGGTGGCCGGGCCCCGGTCACTGTGCGTCCCGATCAGCTCGGCACCCAGGCCGATCAGGCGTTCCACCTCGGCAACCTTGCGGTCCGGGTCGACGTGGACGTCCAGGTGGACGCGGTTCTTGGCGGTCTTGCCCTCCGGGACGCGCTGGAAGAACAGCCGCGGCTCGACGCCGGCCGGGTCGCTGCACGCGGCCACGTCGCGGAAGGCGGAGCGGCCGTCCCAGACCAGCCGGTCGTCCGGCGCCATCCGGCCGTCCGCGACCAGCTTGTCGACGAGCGCCGAGTGGTCCTCCACGGTGGTGCCGAACACCTGCGCCCAGAACGCCGCCTGCGCGTGCGGGTCGGCGCAGTCGAAGGTCACCTGAGTCCTCATGACCCTCGATCATGCCGTCAGGTGGATTCCTCGTCGTACACGGGTGGGTGGTAGTAGTCCTCCGCACGTTGCCGCTCGCGCTCCTGCCAGGCCTCGCGCTCCTCGGCCTCGGTGCCCGGGCGCCATCGGGAACCGTCCTGGACCAGCAGCGGTGGGAGCAGGCGGCAGTCGAGCCAGCGGGACAGCCACGCGGCGAGGGTGAGCCCCTGCCGGAAGGACTGCGGGACGCCGGTCGGTGTCCGGTACGCCGTGGTTCCCCAGATCTGCCCGTCGAGCAGGTCGAGCTCGGTGGTGCCGCCGGCCGGCCAGTAGCAGAGGACGCGGGCGATGCGGGGACGGTCCGTACCGAAACTGGATCTGTCCCGGCGCACCGCGGTCTGCCGCGAGGTGAGCGAGATCAGCCCGTTGCCGGGGCCGAAGCCGCCGTTGCCGATCTCCAGGTAGAGCCGGCGCAGCAGCGGCGGGAACCGGCGGCGCGCCTTCTCCTCCAGCTCCTCGACCAGTTCCGGCGGGGCCGGTCGCAGCGGCGGCAGCACCGCGAGCCAGCCGTTGGCCAGGGCGGTCTCGTAGCGCGGGGTGCCCCGCCGGTAGATCCGGCGGAACACGCCCTCCGGCCATTCCTCCAGGTCGTGCTCGTCGCCGTCCAGGTCGACGCCGTCCAGGCCGCGGATCCGGTCCAGGTAGAGGCCCGCGTCGGCGAGGCGGCGGACAGCGGCGAACACGTCGTCATCGGTCACGGGGAAGCATCCTGTCAGGAGCCCTCAAGCCGGCGGCCCCAGCTCGGCGATCACCGCCGCCAGCTCCCGCTCGTCGATCTCGTAGGCGGTCTCGCCGGCCAGCGGGTCCCGGGCGTGCAACGTGTGGAACACCGGCGAGTGCGGCCCGCCGAGGTCGACCAGCGTCGCGGACGCCCCCTTGACCGCCCGTTCGGTCCCGGGCGTGGCGGTCAGGTCGATCCGGGTCACCACGCCCGGCGTCACCCAGACCGGCACGCCCGCGAGCATTCCGAACAGCTGCAGGTGGAAGTGTCCGCACAGGATCAGCCGCACGTCGCTGCCGGCGATCGCCACGGCCAGCTCGTCGCCGTTGCGCAGCCCGAGCGCGGCCTGCACGGCGACGCCCGGCACCGCGACCGGCGGGTGGTGGAAGGCCAGGATCGTCCCGTGCGGCGCCGGTTCGGCCAGCACCCCGCGCAGCCAGGCCAGCTGCGCCGCGCTGATCAGCCCGTAGCCCTTGCCCGGCACGAGCGAGTCGAGCGTGACGATCCGATGACCGTCGACCGTGGTCACCGCGGCCCGCTCGTCGCCGTCCAGCCGCCGCTCCGGCCGGTCCGCGCCGCCGGCGTCGAGGTGCCCGGTGCCGAGCGCCGCCGTGAAGGCCGCCCGTTCGTCGTGATTCCCGGTGGTCAGGATCGCTGGGATGCCCCGGTCCGCGACGAACTTCAGGACCATGTCCCGTACGTCTCGGTAAGCCTCCGGCGATCCGTCGTCGGCGATGTCCCCGGTGACCACGAGCGCGTCGAGTCCGGGCAACTCGGCGCAGTCGGCCAGGATCCGGCGCAGTGAGTCGCGGGTGTCCACCCCCTCACTGTCCGGTCCGGGCTCGCGGCTGACGTGGGTGTCCGACAGATGCAGGATGCGCATCCGGCGACGCTATCCGACGGGATCGCCGTTGGGGGCCCGGGCCGGGCCTGCTCCCGGGCGTGGTGTGCGCAGCCAGGCAGGAAGCTCAGGGCGCCCGCCGGCTGGTGCCGGCGGGCGCGTGGGTGATCAGGGGATCAGGGCAGGCGGCGGCGGTCGCCGATCATGTCGTCCAGGGGCAGGTCGACGGCCTGCGGGGCGGCGAGCGTGGCGGTCGCCCCGGCCCAGCGGCGCAGCATGGCGGTGGCCGCGGCGGCGTCCTCCGGGGTCAGCCCGGCGATCTTCGCGCCGTGGTTGGCGCCCGGCGCGACGTACAGCGCCGAGTCCCGCTTGCTCGGGGTGAACCGTTCGGCGCCCCACGGGTCGTTCTGGCCGTAGATGAACAGCATCCGCTCCGAGGCGGTCCGCACCCACAGGTCGACGTCGATCATCGGCACCGGGTTGTGCTTGCGCCGCAGCTCCGGCGGGAGCGACGAGTTCGCGGTGTAGATGCCCGGGTAGTGGCGCAGGCCGCGCAGGTGCTCGAAGCGCAGGCTCGGCCAGCCCAGCTGCCCGGCCGCCTGGTAGTAGTACGGCCAGTAGGGCTCCAGACCCTGGTCGGTGTAGAAGCTCCAGCCGGCCACCGTGTCGATCCAGGTGTAGAGCTCGTCGTCGGTGGCCGACGTGGCCGGCACGGACGCGCAGTCGGCGGCGGTGCTGTACTGCCAGAACGCCCACACCGAGTCGAGCACGGTCATCTCGAACGACCGGTCGGCGGTGCCGATCGACCCGCTGAACGTCCAGCCCTGCGCGGCGGCCTCCGCCTCCAGGCGGGGGACCAGCCGGTCGCGGCGGCGCAGCGTCTCCTGCTGGACGCCGTCCAGGGTGGCCCGGCACTCGGCGGTGCCGACCGTGTCGAAGAACCGGTCGTAGGCGGTGTCGGCCGGGTTGATCACGTCGTCCGGGGCCACGTAGGCGACCACGCCGTCGACGTCGCCCGGGTAGAACCGCCGGTGGTAGACCGAGGTCATCCCGCCCTTGCTGGCGCCGGTCTGGATCCAGCGCGCGGAGTAGACGCTCTTCAGCGCGGTGACCAGCCGGTGCTCGTCGGACGCCTCCTGCCAGATGGTCAGGTCCGACCAGTCGGCCGGCGTGGGCCGCGACGGGGTGAAGAACCGGTGCTCGAGCGACACCTGGTTGGCGCCCAGCAGCGCGGTCGGCTCGGTCTGGGTCGGCCGCGGGTTGGCGGCCAGCCCGTAGCCGTTGGTGTAGAGCACGGTGGGGGAGCTCTCCGAGCGGTGCAGCAGGGTCAGCCGCTGCTCGAAGGTACCCCGGGACGGGTGCCGGTGGTCGGCCGGCTGGCGGTAGGTCAGGACGAAGAACCGGTAGCCGGCGCCCTGGGTCTCGGAGACGACGGTGAGGCCGGGGACGGCCGCCAGCTGGTCCAGCAGCGGGTCGTCGGCGGCGCGGGCGACGGCGGCCGGGGATAGGACCACCAGTAGCGAGGCGAGGATGGCAATGATGCGTGATCTCACGCTGGTCACCCTATCGACGCGCGGCTATCTCAGGTGGACCCCCGCACGATGAGTTTGGTGGGCAGGGCGGTCGGCTCCGGCGCGGCGGCGGTGCCCGGGAGCATGGCCAGCAGCGCCTCGGCGGCCGAGGTGCCGATCCCGGTCTTGTCCTGGGCGACGGTGGTGAGTCCGGGAGGGATCAGAGCGGCCACCTCGATGTCGTCGAACCCGACGATCGCGATGTCGTCCGGCACCCGCAGTCCGGCCTGGTGCACGGCGCGCAGCGCGCCGACCGCCATCTCGTCGCCCGCGGCGAACACCGCGGTCGGCCGGGGATCCCGCTCCAGCAGCTGTTTCATCGCGGCGTGACCGCTGTCCAGGTACCAGTCGCCGGACACGACGGCGTCGTCGGGGAGCGGCACGCCGGCCTCGGCGAGCGCGGCCCGGAAGCCGTCGAGCCGCTGCACGGCGGGGTAGGCGGGCAGTGGGCCGGTGATCGTCGCGATCCGGCGATGTCCGCGTTCGATCAGGTGCTGGGCGGCCAGCCGGCCGCCGCCGGTGTTGTCCGAGGTGATGTAGGTGCAGGTCGGTCCGGTGTAGCGCAGGTCGAGCGCGACGCACGGCACCTCGGCGTCGGCCAGGGCCAGCACCGCCGGGTCCCGGCTGCCGTTGTCGATGATGACCACGCCGTCCACGTTGTGCCGCTGCACCGCGCGCAGGAACCGGTGCTCGCTGTCCAGCCCCGGGCTCTGGTCCGGCGCGAGCATCAGCAGGTGCAGCCCGTGGGCGCTCAGCGCGCTCTTCAGCGCGACCAGGATGTCCTGCAGGAACGGGTGCCGCCAGCCGGGCCGGCGGTGGTCGGTGTCCCAGACCAGGCCGACCATGTTGGACTTCTTGGTGGCCAGGGTGCGGGCCGACTCGTTCGGCAGGTAACCGATCTCGGCGGCGACGCCGAGCACGAGTTGGCGGGTCTGCTGGCTGACCACCTCCGGGGTGTTGAAGACGCGGGACACGGTGGCGACCGAAACGCCGCACCGACGTGCTACTTCCCTGATGCTGGACAAGTCGTCGCCCCTATGTAACCGGTTTCATCACCGTAACAGCGGTGTGTCGCCGGGGTCAACACCGGATGATCTCGTTACCTTCTCGTGACTTGACATCGAGGGCATCGATGCGGGCAAACTCTTGGCTCGAGGGCGCACCCCGCCCCGTCGGATCTCTCGGCCGCGTACCCAGACGGGCCGTTCCAGCAATGCGCTTCACTCTGCAATTTTCATGCTCTGCATCGTGTAACCGGTTTCATGAAACCGGTTACATCGAGCGAATGGGGGATTTTTCCATGCGTGTGAACCGATCGGTGCGCGTGATCGCGGCGGCGATGACCGCCGCGGTGGCGATGACCGCCTGCGGCTCCGGCGACGGTGGCGACAGCGGCAGCGACAAGGTCACCCTGTCCGTCAGCCTGTTCGGCAACTTCGGCTACGAGGAGCTCTACAAGCAGTACGAGCAGGCCCACCCGAACATCAAGATCCAGGAGCGGACCGCCGACTACAACGCGCACCACCGCGACCTGGCCACCCACCTGGCCACCAACGCCGGCGCCGCGGACATCGAGGCGGTCGACACCGGCTTCATCGCCCAGATGCGCGAGGTCGGCAACCAGTTCACCGACCTGGGCACCGACCGGGCCGCCGAGTACCTGCCGTGGAAGTGGCAGGCGTCGCTGACCAAGGACGGCAAGCAGATCGGGTACGGCACCGACGTCGGCGGCCTGGCCATCTGCTACCGCCGCGACCTGTTCCAGCAGGCCGGCCTGCCCGCCGACCGCGACCAGGTCTCCGCGGCCTGGGCGTCCGGCTGGGACAAGTACATCGAGCTCGGCCAGCAGTTCACCAAGAAGGCCCCGAAGGGCACCGCGTTCTTCGACGGCGGTGGCGCGCTCTACAACGCCGTCATCGGCCAGGCCCCGGTCGGCTTCTACAACACCGACAACTCGATCGTGGTGAGCAGCAACCCCGAGGTCCGCAAGGCGTGGGACCTGGTGGTCAAGGCGATCCAGGCGAACCTCTCGGCCAAGCTGATCGAGAGCTCGCCGGAGTGGAACAACGGCTTCGCCAAGGGCCAGTTCGCCACCATCGCCTGCCCGGCCTGGATGATGGCCAAGATCAAGGACCAGTCCAAGGCGTTCGCCGGCAAGTGGGACGTCGCGGCGGTGCCCGGCGGCGGCGGCAACTGGGGCGGCTCGTACCTGACCGTGCCGAAGCAGGGCAAGCACGTCGCCGAGGCCAAGGCCCTGGCCGCCTGGCTGACCGCGCCGGAGCAGCAGTCCAAGGTGTTCACCACGCAGGGCCTGCTGCCGTCGATCCCGTCGCTCTACGACAAGCCCGAGGTCGGCGCGCTCAAGGACCCGTTCTTCAACAACGCCCCGGTCGGCAAGATCTTCACCACCGCCGCCAAGGAGCTGAAGCCGCAGTACCAGGGCCCGCGGGCCGGTGACATCCAGACCACCATCCGCGACGGCCTGGTCCGCGTCGAGCAGGGCAAGCAGTCCTCCGACCAGTCCTGGACGCAGACGGTCAGCGACGTCGAGCGCCTCGCCAAGTAAGCCCACCCCCGTCCGGCCGGCGGTCACCCGACCGCCGGCCGGCTCCGGCGACGAAGGATCGACGATGGCCGCCATCAAAGCCACCCTGAACCGGCTCGACGCGAAAGGCTCGCCCTACCTCTACGTTCTCCCGTTCTTCCTGCTCTTCGGCATCTTCGGGCTGTTCCCGCTGATCTACACCGGGTACGTGTCGTTCAACGACTGGAACCTGCTGGACGGCGGCGCGCACGAGTGGGTGGGCCTGGCGAACTACCGGGAGATGCTGCACGACTCGTACTTCTGGAACTCGCTCGGCAACACGCTGAGCATCTGGGTGCTGTCCACCGTGCCGCAGCTGCTCGCCGCGCTCTGGATCGCCCACCTGCTGAACCACAAGCTGCGCGCCCGCACCAGCCTGCGGATGGGCGTGCTGCTGCCGAACATCACCTCGATCGTGGCCGTGACCATCGTCTTCACCCAGCTGTTCGGCCGCGACTTCGGCATGATCAACTGGCTGCTCGGCCTGGTCGGCGTCGGACCGATCGACTGGCAGGCGGACACCTGGAGCTCGCACCTGGCCATCTCGACCATCGTCATGTGGCGCTGGACCGGGTACAACGCGCTGATCTACCTGGCCTCGATGCAGGCCATCCCGCACGACCTGTACGAGGCCGCCGAGCTCGACGGCGCGTCCACCACCCAGCAGTTCTGGAAGATCACCGTCCCGCAGCTGCGGCCGACGATCATCTTCACCACCGTCATCTCGACCATCGGCGGCCTGCAGATCATGGCCGAGCCGCTGCTGTTCGCCGGCACGTCCACCCCGACCGGCGGCTCCGACCGGCAGTTCCAGACCATCGCGCTGTTCATGTACGAGCAGGGCTTCCGGGAGTTCCGGTTCGGCTACGCCTCGGCGATCGCCTGGACCCTCTGCCTGATCATCGCCGTCTTCGCGATCGCCAACTTCCTGCTCACCCGGCGCATCGCCAAGGACGAGGAGTAGCCGCCGTGACTGTTCTCGCCAACCCGCCGGCGACCAGCACCGAGCCGCCGGCCCCGTCGAAGGGCCGGTCCGCCCGGCGCAGCTTCGGCTTCCCGCGCCGCGGCTCGGTCTGGACGTACGCCGCCCTGCTGGCCATCGTGGCCGGCTCGGTCTTCCCGCTCTACTGGTCGTTCGTCGTCTCGTCGCAGACCAGCGAAGCGGTCGCGAAGACCCCGCCGGTGCTGATCCCGGGCGGCCACCTGTTCGACAACATCGCCCGGGTCTTCGACAGCACCGACTTCGGCAAGGCGCTGCTGAACTCCTTCATCGTCAGCGGCTCGATCACCATCTCGGTGGTGTTCTTCTCCACCCTCGCCGGGTTCGCCTTCGCCAAGCTGCGGTTCCGCGGCCGCAAGGTGCTGCTGGTGCTGGCCATCGCCACCTCGATGGTGCCGCAGCAGCTCGGCATCATCCCGCTCTACATGCTGATGACCAAGCTCGGCTGGACCGACCGGCTCGCCGCGGTGATCGTGCCCGGCCTGGTCACCGCCTTCGGCGTCTTCTTCATGACCCAGTATCTCGGCCGGGCCGTCCCCGACGAGCTGCTGGAGGCCGGCCGGATGGACGGCTGCACCACGTTCGGCCTCTACTGGCACGTGGTGCTGCCGGCCGCCCGGCCGGCCGCGGCGGTGCTCGGCCTGTTCACCTTCATGCAGGCGTGGAACGACTTCTTCTGGCCGCTGGTCGTCCTGCAGAACAACGCCACCGTCCAGGTCGCCCTGTCGTCGCTGGCCAGCGGCTACACCACCGACTACACGCTGACCCTGACCGGCACGCTGCTGGCCACGCTCCCGATCCTGGTGATCTTCATGGTCCTCGGCCGGCAGATCGTCGGCGGCATCATGCAAGGAGCGATCAAAGGGTGACCACGTCATACGACATCCCGGAGATGCCGGCCGGCTTCGTCTGGGGGGCCGCCACCGCGGCCTACCAGATCGAGGGCGCGGTGGCCGAGGACGGCCGCGGCCCGTCGATCTGGGACACCTTCACCCGCCGGCCCGGCGCGGTCGCCGACGGCTCGTCCGGGGCGGTGGCCTGCGACAGCTACCACCGCTGGCGCGACGACGTGGACCTGCTGGACCAGCTCGGCGTGGACGCCTACCGGTTCTCGGTGGCCTGGCCGCGGGTCCTCCCGGCCGGGCACGGCGCGGTCAACCGGGCCGGCCTGGACTACTACGACCGGCTCGTCGACGCGCTGTGCCAGCGCGGCATCCGCCCGTTCGTCACGCTCTATCACTGGGACCTGCCGCAGGCCCTGGAGGACGCGGGCGGCTGGCGGGTCCGGGACACGGCGGAGCACTTCGCCGACTACGCGGCCGTGGTCGCCGACCGGCTCGGTGACCGCGTCCAGGACTGGATCACGCTGAACGAGCCGTACGTCTCGTCGATGGTCGGCTACGCCGAGGGCCGGCACGCGCCCGGCGCGACCGAGGGACACGGGGCCCTGGCGGCCGCCCACCACCTGCTGGTCGGGCACGGCAAGACCGTCGCCGCGCTGCGGGCCGCCCGGCCCGACGCCCGGATCGGGATCACGCTGAACCTGTCCCCGGCGTTGCCGGCCAGCGACAGCGAAGCCGACCGGGCGGCGGCGCACCGGATGGACCTGATGCTCAACCGGCAGTTCACCGACCCGGTGCTCGGCCACACCTACCCGGACGGCTTCGAGGAGCTCTACGCCGGGGTGAGCGACCTGTCCTTCCGCCGCGACGGCGACCTGGACCTGATCGGAGCGCCGCTGGACTTCCTCGGCGTCAACTACTACTACCGGGTGCACGCCGCCGACGCCCCGCGCGAGCAGGACGACCCGGCGCTGCGCAGTGCGTTCGACATCGGGGTGCGCTCGGCGTCGCGGGACGGCGTGCCGGTCACCGATCTCGGCTGGCCGATCGAGCCGCACGGCCTCTACGAGACGCTGACCGGGCTGGCCAAGCGGTACCCGGGCCTGCCGCCGATCTACGTGACCGAGAACGGGATCGCCGAGCTGCGCGAGGACACCGGCGCCGACCCGGAACGGATCCGGTTCATCGCCGAGCACCTGGCCGCCGCCGCCGACTCCGGGGTCGACCTGCGGGGCTATTTCTACTGGTCCCTGCTGGACAACTTCGAGTGGGCGCGAGGCTACGGCCCGCGCTTCGGGCTGGTCCACGTGGACTACCCGACCGGGACGCGGACGCCACGGGCCAGCTACCACTGGCTGCGCGAGCGGCTCGCCAGCCGAATCTGATGACAGGGGCGGGCCCGGTGCCCGCCCCTCTTCGGTGAGACGCCGGTCACCGTGGTGCAACAGATCGACTCCGGGGAGCGTCTTAGTTACATGGGCTTCACACGCTTGCGGGCATATCTCGTCGTCGGTGTCCTCGCCGTCGCCGCGTCCATCGTCGTGGTGGTCGCGCTGGTCCGCGACACGCAGGGCGACGCGTCGGCGGCCGGCCGCTGCCCGGCCGGCACCACGATGGTCAACCTGACGCTGCCGAAAGAGCCGGCCCAGGTGAAACTCCGCGTCCTCAACGGCACGAAACGGGTCGGCCTGGCCGAGACGGTCAGCGCCGAGTTCCAGGACCGCGGTTTCAAGATGCAGCCCAGCAAGACCAGCAAGAGCAAGTTCGACCAGGTCGCCTTGATCCAGTACGGCCCGAAGGCGGTCGGTGCGGCCCAGTGGATCCGGGCCTACTTCCTGGGCGACGCCAAGCCGGAGTTCAGCGACAAGCGCACCACCGACGTGATCGACATCGTGGTGGGGGAGCGGTTCCGGTCCCTGGCCACGTTCACCGAGGTCAACCAGTCGATGGCACAGATCGGCGACCCGACCCCGCCGCCGGGCACCTGCGCCTCGACGGTCTGACGCTCGCCCTCACCTGTCGCGGTCCGCAGCCCTGGCTGTTGGTTGCGGCCGCCGCTCGCGGGTCGTGGCTAGTTGCGGTCTTGCGTGCCAGGGGGCTGTTGGCTGGGGTTGCGGCCGCCGCTTACGGTGCGCGGCTGGTTGCGGTTTTGCGTCCCAGGCCAGGAGATCGTTGGTCACTGTCGCGGCCGCCGCTCACTGTCGCCGATTAGTGCGGTTGATGCGGGTCTGTGACCGGTCACGGTCCGCTGCTTGGCGCGGCCGCCATTCTTTTCCGGTACGCCCGCAGCACCGAGATCTGGACGCCCCGGTCAACCGCAAGCCACCCATCGATCGCAAGCGGCGGCCGCGACAGTGAGCACCGGCTCCGTGGCCTGGCGCGCAACCGTGAGTGGCACGGGCGGTGGGTGGCGGCCGCGACAGTGACCAGCAGGCTCCGTGGCCTGGGGCGCAGAACCGCAACAAACCGCGCACCGCGAGCGGCGGCCGCGACGGTGACCAGTGGGTTCCGTGGCCTGGCGCGCAGATCGTGAGTGGCACGGGCGGTGGGTGGCGGCCGCGACAGTGACCAGCGGGCTCCGTGGCCTGGGGCGCAGAACCGCAACAAACCGCGCACCGCGAGCGGCGGCCGCGACGGTGACCGGCGGGCTCCCTGGCCTGGGACGCGGACCGTGAGTGGGCACGGATAGTAGGTGGCGGCCGCGACAGTGGCCAGCGAGGCACCTCCGAGGCACAGCCGGGACTGTGCGCGGCGAAGCGACAGCGAGCACAAGACGGGCCAATTGGCGGGCAGCGATTGCGGCATACTTCAGGCATGCCCGTCGATGAGTCGCCGGCTCGGCCGCCGACGCTGAACGAGGTGGCGGCCAGGGCCGGGGTGAGCCTCAAAACCGCGTCACGGGCGCTCAACGGGGAACCCTACGTATCCGGGGCGACCGAGCGGCGCGTCCGCCAGGCCGCCGACGAACTCGGCTACCGGCTCAACGGCCTGGCCAGGGAACTGCGGACCGGCGGCACCTCGGCGCTGGTCGGGCTGATCAGCGGCGACTTGGCCAATCCGTTCTACTCCGCGGTGGCCAGTGGCGCCGAGCGCGAGCTGCGCCGACACGGCCTGCTGCTGATCACGGTGAACAACGACGAGGACAGCGCCCTGGAGAGCAGCCTGCTCAGCGCCCTGGTGGAGCGCCGGGTGCGGGCCCTGCTGGTCATCCCGAGCAGCGGTGGCAGCCCGATCGCGGTCGGCGCGAAGGCGCACAACGTGCCGTTCGTGTTCGTCGACCGGCCGCCGGTCGGGCTGGCCGCGGACAGCGTGCTGATCGACAACGCCGGCGGCGCCCGCGCGGCGGCCGAACATCTGCTGGCCGGCGGGCACCGCCGGATCGCGCTGGTCGCCGACCTGGTCCGGACTGCCTCGCAGCAGGCCCGGATCAGCGCATTCGGGGCGGCGATGCGCGCGGCGGGCAACCCGGACTGGGAGCCCTACGTGCGCACCGACGTGCACGACGCGGCGACCGCCACCCGGGTCGTCGGTGAGCTGCTCGCGCTGCCGGAACCGCCGACCGCGCTGTTCACCACGAACAACCAGCTCACCATCGGCGCGCTGCGGGCCCTGCGCGGCCACCGTCACCCGCCGGCGCTGGTCGGCTTCGACGACTTCGAGCTGGCCGACGTGGTCGGGGTGACCGTGGTCGCGCACGACATGGTCGAGCTGGGCCGGGCGGCGGCCCGCCTGGCCCAGGAGCGGATCGCCGGCTACGCCGGACCCCCGAGGACCGTCGTCATCCCGACGACGCTGATCCCGCGCGGATCCGGCGAAAGGTAGAGCCGCAGTGATCGGCGATGCACTGCGCCCTGTTCAGCCAGATCGACCTTGCTGGGTGCGCACGGCCATGGCTCACCGCAGGCCAGGCAGTCCCACGTCGGCCGGTCGGGCTGGTGCGGCGTCCTCGGGACCAGCATCAATGGCCGCCGTTCGCGCGGCGCCGCTGAGCCGGGGTGAGTGCACCGGCTCGCCCGATCTGGTTGTAGGACTGCGTCGGCAGCGCCGACCAGCTCGGCGTGGGCGGCGGGGCGGTCGCTGTGGGCAGGTCGGCGGTGGTCATCGCGCCGCAGTGCGGGCACCACCGGCTCTTGACCTTGAAGCTGATCAGGCCCGCGAGGAACCCCACCAGGAGCGCGCTCATCGCCGCTATTGCCGTCACTGGGGTTCACCTCCGCGAACGAGGTGGTTCGTGGTCGTCGTCATGTCCTGCCTTCCGTGATGTCGAGGGCACGCCGACCTGCGACGTACTGTCACGGTGGTCCCACCGGTCCGCTGGTTCGTTGTGGTGCGGTGAGGGCCGCGTGCCCGGTCTCGATTCCAGGGGTGGCGGCCGGCGTGGTGCGGTGGTCGCCGTGGGCTTCGCTGCTGTTCACCGGGTGTTTCGGTCACAGCGTGGCGGTCCGGTGACCCGGAAATGAAGGCGACAGGCGTCAGCCGCTGTCAGCCGACGCGGCAGGTGTCGGAGTACAACTGGAAGGCGTACGGCTACTGTGCGCTGATGAGTGTTGAGCCGAAGCGAGCCAGTGAATGGACCATCCACGGCGAGCGCGTCGTCGACGACACCCGCCGGGCGGTGCTGAGCATCGCGGACGTGGAGCTACCCGACGGCGTCCGCTTCGAGCAGTACGTTCTCCGTATCCCGGCCGCCGCGATGGTCATCGTGCTCGACGACGACGAACGCGTGCTGATGATGTGGCGGCACCGCTTCATCGTCGACCGCTGGGTCTGGGAGCTGCCCGGCGGCTATCTCGACCCGGCCGAGGACTCCATGACCTGCGCCGCTCGCGAGGTCGAGGAAGAGACCGGCTGGCGGCCGCGCAGCATCGAGAAGCTGATCAGCTTCCAGCCGATGGTCGGCACGATCGACCAGGAGAACATCGTCTACCTCGCCCGCGGCGCCGACTTCACCGGCGCGGATCCGGACATCAACGAAGCCGAACGCCTTGGCTGGATCCCGCTCGACGAGATCCAGCAGCACATCGACAACGGCACCATTGTCGGCGCCGGTTCCGTCTCCGGGCTGCTCGCCCTACTGCTGCGGAAGGCGACCGGCCGACTTTAGGCGCTTGCTAGGACCGGCCGGGCCCGCTCGGCGAAGTCCTGCACCGCCGACAGCCCGACATGCTTGGAGAGACGATCGGCGAGGTCGGTCAGGTAGTCACGGGCGCGAGACGAGTACAACCCTTCCGCGGCCTCGACCGCGTCAACACCGATCCGTGCCGCTTCCTCCGGCTCGCCGTTCTGCGCATGCGCTACGGCGAGCAGGACGAGGTTGAACTGCCGTCCCCGCGCATACTGCCGACCGTCCATGTCCAGCGAACGGGTCGCGAACCGGGTAGCTATGTCGCCTCTGCCCAGGGCTGTGAAGCAGTGACCGAACTTGGCGGCCAGGTACGACTCGTCGAAGTAGCCGATCCACTGGGGCTCGCTGGTTCGGTCAGCCTTGTCGAAGATCGCCTCGGCTCTGTTCAGCGCAGCTGCGCAGGCTTTCTCGTCGCCACCGACGGCATGACCTTGGGCTTCAAGCACGGCTGACTCCGCCTCGATCGCGGCGATGCCCGCCTCGGCCGCCGCGCGGCTGGCGGCCTTGGCCAGATCCACCGCCTCGCCGGAGGCACGCAAGAACGCAGCCTGATGGCTCATCGCCGCCAAGATCTCCGCTCCGAGCGCCCGGTCACCGGCGCCCGCCGCAAGGCGCAGTGCCTGAATCAGGTACCGCTGCGCCAGCCCGTGCATCCCAGCGTCGTACGAAGCCCAGCCCACAAGCTGGGTCGTCTCCGCGACCGCCGACAACAGTTGGCGGCCGGTCGTTGCGTCGTAGCGGCCGTTGATCAGCTCGGTGACGTCGGCGTTGAGGAACCGGACGAGGCTGTCGCGGATGTGGCCGCCGCCGAACTGGTTGTCCAGCGTCCGGTACGTCGAGGTCATCCGGCGCACCGTCTCGACGTCGGCGGCGCCGATCAGCCGCTCACCGTTGCCGGCCGGGCGCTCGTCGAGCGACGACATCAGCCATCGCATCGCCGCAGGCAGGAAGGCCGTCGCGCTGAAGCCCACCTGCCGAAGAAGGTTCCGCCGCTCCATATCGCCTCGCCAAAGATCAACGGCGACATCTATGCCGTGCCGCCAGTCCGGCGCGAACTCTAGCCCGGACGGCGCGGCCACCACCGCATGTTCGAGCGCGACGGGCCGGGCATCGGTGTCGGCTGACACCTCGGACACCATGGCGGACAACTGTCCACCTGCTTCGAGCGCCTGGTCCAGCAGAACTGTCACGGACAGGCTCGGCCGTTTGATCCCCGATTCGAGATCCCACAGATGGCCGTGCGAACAATGGATCATCCCGCCGAGCCGGCGCAGTGACAATCCATGCTGCTCACGCAACTCCTTGAGCTTGCGGCCGAAGTCGGGATGGGCAACAACAATCCGCCGTGGCATCGGCCACCCCTAACGATTCCGATGAACGGTGATCCCGGCTCGCCGAACCGGGCATCACCGGACACCATAGCCCTCAGCCGGACGTTTCCGGAGGCCACACGATCTCTTAGCCGTTCCGGACTGCAGCATCCACCCGATGTGGCGACCGCTGAGATGGGCCGTCATCCATTGATGCCGACGATGTCGACATCAATCTCAAGATCAGCGTTGTGACCTGCTCCAGGCCCAGCCCGGTCATACGCTCATTAGGCGGCGGTCATCCACCGAGGTACTCCTGACGGCGGCGCCGTGGCCTAGTCGAACGTCCCGGTAGTCGGTTGCCTGGAACCGTTGTGGTGTGGTTCGCATGGTGCATCGTCCTGCCCCGGCGAATGGCGGGCATGGTTATGCTCGGCGCCGTGGAGGACGAAGCGGCGTTGGCGCTGCTCGACCGCGTCTATGCGAACGAGAACGCCCACCTCGACGCCGCTGGTCGGCATGCCCATCACGTGCCCGCGACGATCACGGCCGAGGAGCTGCGGGCGCTCGCCGAGCGCGGCCTGACGCCCAACTCGTTCCGCGAGTTCGAGCACGACGAGGCGGTGACGACGCTGCGCCGGCTCGCCGGCGCGGTGGACGAGCGGGCCGCCGCGGACGCCTTCGTAGCCGGTCTCGGGCACGCTCGGCTGCGGTGGCGGGCGCTGCTGCCCGCCTTGGCGCTGGGCACCGCGATGCCCGCCCACCCGTTCCCCGCCGATCCGGGCGCCCGGACCTGCGGTGTCTGCTTTCTCGACCGCACCACCACGGTCGACACCACGATGGCGTGGTGGCGCCGCGTCCGGTCCGGATCGCCGCTGCCGGGCGACGTGTGCCGGTACATTCTGGCGCTGGAGGCCGCGGCGCAACCGTGGCCCACGCCCGATCCGCTCGACGTGTGGACACTGCACGAGATCCTCGACGTGATCCGGTCGCTGCCCCCGGCCACCCGGCCGGGGCGGGCCGCGCGGGCGCTCCGAGACCGCGGCCTGCTCGCGAGCCGGTCCACCGCTGCGTATACGGCCCTGTTGGAGGATCTGGCCTTCCTCGGCATCCTGCAGACCCCGGATCATCCGGGCATGTTCACGGCTTTCACTACGGCTCGCCAGCGCGACGAACGTCCCAGCGTCCGGGTGGAGGTGAGCGCCCCACTGTCGTTCTGGACCGCTGCGCACGGCGTCACCGAGTCGCTGGTGGACCGGCTGTTCGGCCATCTCGCCCGGCCGGACGAGCGCCCACCGGCTCCGGCCCCGGTCGCACCGCGCCGGGTGTCCGCCACGGTCCGACTCGCCGCTCCGCTGCGGGGCGAGGCCCGAGCCGGCGACGTCTACGCCGTGCAGTGCCGCGAGGACGCCTGGGTCCTGGCCTTCTGCCACGAGACGCAGGACCGCAACGGCCGGTGGTACGGCCTCGTCGAGTACCTCGACGGCTTCTTTGCCCGCCCACCCACGGCGGACGACGTCGAGGGCCGCGGGTTCCGGGGCCGTCGTGAGGGACGCTGGCAGCAGTGGACCGCACAGCTGGAGAGGACACCGCGCGTCCGGCCGGTCGCGCGTGACCTGCCTCCGCCGCCCGAGGACCGCCCGGCGCCGGACCGGGTGCCGCTCGGCAACGCCAAGGACCTGCGGCACCTGGCCGGCTGGTGCTTCCCCGAGTTGACGTGAGACCGGGCCGATCCCGCGCCGGGTCCGTACGGGCCCAGCGCGGGATGGCCGGTGACAGGGTCAGCCGCGTACGTCGAACTCGTAGATACGGGCGGCGGTGTTGCCGTCGCTGGCCGGCGTCAGCACGTTCAGCCGGACGTACCGGGCATCGGTGTTGATCGTGGTGGTGGTGCTGTCCGCGGTGTTGCCGCGGACCGTGGCCCGGGTCGTCCAGGTCGTCCCGTCGTCCGAGGTGAGCAGGTCGAAGTCCCGGGTGTTCCAGGCCGGGAACTCACCGCCCGCCCCGGCGTGCCGGAGCACCACCGAGCCGATGTGTCTGGTGCCGCCCAGGTCGGTCTGCAGCCACTTGGTCGCCCCGCCGGAGCACCACTTGTCGTTCCAGCCGCCCAGCCAGCTGCCGTTGACCGCCCGGTCGGCGCCCTCGTTCGCGCCGCACGCCGAGTCGGCGGTGGCCGGGCGGCGCAGCGCCAGGTCGGCCGGGAAGCTGCTGGATCCGTACACCTCCAGTTCGAAGATGCGGGCGGCGGTGTTGCCGTCGTTGGCCGGGGTGGTGACGTCGAGGCGGACGTAGCGGGCGGTGCGGGCCGGGATCGGCGCGTAGGTGCGGCTGGCCCGGGCGCCGCTGACCGTGACCGCGGTCGACCAGGTCGCGTTGTCGGTGCTGGTGGCGACGGTGAACCCGCCGGTGTTCCAGTTGGTCCGTTCGCCGCCGAGGCCGGCGTGCTTGACGATGAACGACGAGACGGTCTGCGCCGAGCCGAGGTCGACGGTCAGCGTGCGCGGCGTGCTCGTGGTGCACCACTTGCTGTTGTCCTTGAGCAGGCCGTCGACCGCCTTGGCCGGGGCTTCGGCGCTGCCGCACGCGGCCGCGCCGGCGGTGACCGGTTTGGTCAGCGCCAGGTTCGCGCCGAGGTCCGGTTCGGCGGGCGGCTGCTGGGCGCCGTCGCCGAAGCTGGGCGGGACGTCGCCGGCCGCGGTGCCCCAGCTGCCGCTGGGGGAGGAGCCCATCGTGTACGCGATGGTGGCCCCGCCGCCGATCTGCGGATAGCGGATCCAGCTGTGGCTGGTGGCGGCGCCGTCGACGGCGAGCGCCTGGACGTACCGGTTGGTGGCGCTGCCGCCGGTGATGGTGATGGTGCCGCCGGGCCGCTGGATCAGCGCGGTCGGGAAGAGGCCGCCGTGCACCGCCAGGGTGTCGGCGCCGGGCGTGACCGGGTAGAGGCCGAGCGCCGCCCAGACGTACCAGGCGCTGGTCGCGCCGAGGTCGTCGTTGCCGGGCAGGCCGCCGGCGCCGGTGGTGAACGACTCGCTCATCACCCGGCGGACCGCGTCCGAGGCGCCGGCCGGTTTGCGGGCGTAGTGGTAGGTCCACGGCACGCCGTGCTCCGGCTCGTTGCCGACGTAGAAGTACGGCCGGGACAGGCCCCCGTTGAGCTCGGTGAAGTGGTGGTCGAGGCGCTGCACCGCGGTGGCCGGGCCGCCCATCAGGGTGACCAGCGCGCCCAGGTTGTGCGGCACCATCCAGGTGTACTGGGCGGCGTTGCCCTCGACATAGGGGCTCTCGGTCGCCGGGTTCAGCGGCCAGGCCCAGGCGCCGCCGCTGTCCCGGGTGTGGATGTAGGACGATTCGCCGTTGAACAGGCTGCGCCAGTACTGCGAATGGGTCGCGTAGGTGTTGTACGCCGCGGTGTCGCCGACCGCTTTGGCGAACTGGCTGATCGCGAAGTCACTGGACGCGTATTCCAGGGTCTCCGACGGATTGCCGGGAATGTAGTGCCCGCTCTCGAAGGAGCCGCGATTGCCGCGCAGCACATAGCCCTGGGTGCTGCCGCCGGTGGCGCTCTTCTTCATCAGCGCGAGCGCCGCCGCCGTGTCGAACCCGCGCACCCCGAAGGCGTAGGCGCTGGCCACGATGATCGGCCCGGGATCGCCGGGCATCACGAAGTCCTCGATGCTCTGGTGCGACCATTTCGGCAGGAGCCCGCCCTGCTGGCCGTCGAGCACCATCGACTTGACGATGTCGCTCATCACGTCCGGCGCGATCAGCGCGGTCAACGCCGCCCACGAGCGGTAGATGTCCCAGCCGGAATAGTTCTGATAGACCGGATGCGAGGCGGTGTGCACCGCGCCGTCGAATCCCATGTACTGCCCGTTGGTGTCGCTGGCGATGTTCGGGTTCATCAGCACGTGGTAGAGCGCGGTGTAGAACTTCTGCAGGTCGGTCGTGCTCCCGCCGGTCACCTGGACCCGATTCAGCGCCGCGTTCCACTTGGTGTCGGCGTCCGACCGGACCGTATCGAACGCGCCGGCCTCCGCGGTGGCGTTGTTCTGCGCGTTCGCCACGCTCACGAAGGAGATCCCGATCGTCGCGGTGACCACCTGGTTGGCGCTGGTGTCGAAGGTGACGTAGGCGCCGACCTGGTTCCCGCCGGCGCTGGTCGAGCCGGCGCTGACCGTGCCGCCGCTGAACGTGCCGACGCCGGTGGGCGACCGGTCGAACAGGATCGAGTAGTACATCTTGAACGTCCGCCCGCCGCAGAACCCGCCGGCGGTGTGCTCGCCCCAGACCCGGTTGCCGGTGATCGTCACGGTGCCGGCCCGGTCGCCGGTGGCCGACCGGGAGGCATTGATCAGCACCCGGGCGCTGGTCGTGGCGGGGTAGGTGAGCCGCAGCGCGCCGGTCCGGGTGGTGGCGCTCAGTTCGGCGTCCACGCCGTACTTGTCCAGCCGGTTCTTGTAGTAGCCGGGGGATGCCGACTCGTTGGCCTTGGTGTAGCCGCTGGCGTACGAGGTCCAGGCGTTGCCCGGTGACGAGCCGAGGTTGCCGGTGATCGGCAGGATCGGCAGGTCCTCGTTGTTCGGGCAGCCGGCCCCGTTGAAGTGGGTGAGGCTGAACGACTCGATGGTCCGGTCCCGGTCGCGGTAACCGGACGGTGAGCCGGTCGGGGTGTCCGGGCTGAACTGCACCATCCCGAACGGCACGGTGGCGCCGGGGAAGGTGCTGCCGCCGGCGCCGCCGCCGACCGGGTTCGGGGAGTTGCTGTCGTCGGTGCCGACGAACGGGTTGACGTATCCGGTGAGGTCGAGGTCGGCGGCCTGGGCCGGGGCTGGAACGAAGAGGGCCACGGCGGCGAGGAGGGCCACAGCGGCGGCGAGGGTACGGAGCATCGTTGCCGTCCCTTCGGAGATGACATGGGATGACAACGTTGTCAGGACACATCAAAGAATGTCAATGTGCCTTTACGGTTCCGGAACCGGGGCGAGAGGATCGCGGGCATGGGAACGGGCCCCGAAGCGAACGCTTCGGGGCCCGTGGTGGCCGAGGCTCAGGCCTTGGCGAACTTTTGCGCCGCGGAGCCGTTGCAGTCCCAGATCTGCAGGCGGGCGCCGTTGGCGGTGCTGCCGGACGGCGAGTCGATGCAGCGGCCGGACTGCGGGTTGGTGATCGTGCCGTTGGCGTTCACGACCCAGGTCTGCGCCGGGTTGCCGGTGCAGTTGTGCAGCTGCAGCTGGCTGCCGTTGGCCGTGCCGCCGCCGGCGATGTCCAGGCACATGCCGAGGGTGGTCAGCGACTGGCCGGTCCAGGCCCAGTGCTGGTCGCGGGCGGTCAGCTGGCAGTCCCAGAGCTGGACCGCCGCGCCGTCCCCGCCGGTGTCGTCGCCGGCCACGTCGACGCACTTGCCGCCGGGCGCGGTCAGGTTGGTGGCGCCGCCGTTGTAGGCGAACTTCTGCGCGCCGGACCCGTTGCAGTCCCAGATCTGCAGCCGGGCGCCGTTCGCGGTGCTGCCGGACGGCGAGTCGACGCACCGGCCGGACTGCGGGTTGCGCAGCGAGCCGTCGGCCTGGGTGACGAACTGCTGGCCGCCGACCCCGTTGCAGTCCCACAGTTCCAGCTTGGCGCCGTTGGCCGTACCGTTGCCGGTGATGTCCAGGCAGCGGCCGAGGGTGCGCAGGGTGCCGTTGGTGAGCGTCCAGTGCTGGTCCTTGGCGCCGGCCTGGCAGTCCCAGAGCTGCACCGCCGCGCCGTTGCCCCCGGTGTCGTCGCCGGCGACGTCCACGCACTTGCCGCCCGGACCGGCGACCGGGTAACCGGTGACCGTGCCGCCACCGCCACCCCCGCCGCCGCCACCGCCGACGAACGGGGAGAGGGTGACCCCGGCCGAGCTCGGGTTGTTCGAGTAGACCAGCGACTCCTGGTTCTGCACGTCGTCGAAGGCGAACGCGTACGCCTTCCCGTCCGCCATGTTCGCGTGGATGATCCGCGCGTACTGGTTGGTCGGGTTGCTCTTGTAGAAGTCGCCCGCGCCGCCACCCGGCTGGGTGTCGATGGTGCCGAGCGTGCCCCGGTTCAGCGCCGCGCACAGCGTCCGGGCGATCGGCCCGACCACCAGGTCGTTCGGCGCGTTCAGGTTGCCGTCACAGCCCCACACGTTGGCGCTGGACGGCTTGGCGAACGACGCCACCTGCGCGCCCGAGCTGTTCGTGAAGACCATCGTGGTGCCGGAGGTCCGGCCGAAGTACTTGGTGTTCGGCTGGTCGCCGAACGGCACCACGGTCAGCGTCTTGCTCGTGTAGGCGTTCCACGCCGAGGTGATGTAGGAGTCCAGGTAGGTGCTGCTCATCAGGCCGGCGCCGGCGGCCTTGCCGGGCGCGAGCACCCGCAGCACGGTCCCGTCCGAGCGGGTCACCACGGTGTTCGCCCAGCCGGACTGCGCCCGGATCTGGTCGATCACGTTCTGCCGGCCGTTGGCGACCACTGCGCCGGTGCTCCGGGTGCCGTCGCTGCCGGAGACCGTCACCACGTGCGGGATGGCGAACATGTCCACCTGCGAGCTGTTCAGCCACAGCCCGGCGTCGTTGTAGGTGAACTCGCTCCAGTCGAACAGGATGTCGTGGTTCGGGTCGGCGGACGCCCACGGCGCCGGCTGGACCAGGCCGTCCGGGGTGAGGAAGAACTTCAGCTTCTGGCCGAGCGACATGTAGAGCCGGCCGGAGAAGTTGCGCGGCATCTGAATCGTGGTGCTGCCGCCGTTGCCCGGGCCGTTGATCGCCACGTCCGGAGCGGGGGAGGGCGGGTTCGCGCCGGCCGGCCAGGCGTTGAAGGTGCCGCCCGCGGTGACGTAGCCCAGGCGGCCGGTGCTCAGGTTGACGCCGATCATGTAGAGGTAGGACGCTTCGCCGCGCCCCGAGCTGTTGGTGACGGTGAACGGCAGCAGGTTCGGTCCGACCGCCTGGGCGGCCGGCGCGGCAACCGCCGCCCCGGCTGGTATCGCCGTCACGAGCGCGGCGAGCGCGCTCAACAGCCTGGTTCGTGTGGACATGGGGACTCCCGGTGGCTGGTGGGGGAAAGCGCCGCACCGGTCCGTGGATGCCGAGTCGGGGGAGCGACGCGGACCGTGAGAGCGCTCTCTCAGATCTTCGTCCCCGGCAATCGTGACTGTCAATGCCTCATGTTGGAAACACGCCATTCACATTTGGGGTACGCGGTGAGCGCCGTGGACGTCCCTGGATACGATGCGCGGCCGGGCGACACGGGGGTGCGCATGCTCAGTACTTGGCACGACTGGTTCGGGACGATCACCGGCGTGGTGGTACTGACCGTGCTGGCGCTGCCCGCCGCCATGCTGGTGGCGTGGGCGCTGGCCCGCCACCGGAGGGTGCCCGGCGAGCCTCCGGCGTGGCGGGACGCGCTGGCCGAGGTCGGCATCGTCTACGGCACGGTGCCGTGGCTCTGGATGATCCTGCTGCCGAATGCCGGCGGGGCGGACCGCGGGCGGATGAACCTGGTGCCGCTGCACGACCTGCTCCAGGTGCTCGCCGGCGGGCCGGTCACCGCGACCCTTCAGATCGTCGGCAACCTGCTGGTCTTCGCCGCGTTCGGGTTCTTCGGGCCGATCCGGTTCGCCGCGCTGCGGTCGGTGCCGCGGATCCTGTCGCTCGGCGCGGCCGGCTCGATCCTGGTCGAGACCCTGCAGTACGCGCTCGGCCTGGACCGGGTCTCCTCGGTGGACGACGTGCTGGTCAACGCGGTCGGCGCCGGGCTGGCCGCGCTCGTCTCCCGACGGTGGTGGCGGGTGCCGGCCGGGGCGTCGCCCGTGCGCGCTCCGGCCGTACGGTGAACCGGTCCTGATCTAGGTTTTGGGGTTGCCGGCCTTGCGGCGCAGCACGCCGTACCAGGCGGGGACCTCGGCCTGGTCGTCGAAGGCGCGGGCGACGACCACATCGGTCGACGAGTGCAGCAGGATGGACAGCACGATGGTGAGCGCGACCAGGTGGAAGATGTCGTCGGCGGCGGCGACCCCGGACTCGAGGACGAGCAGGCCGTAGACGACCGAGGCGAAGCCTTTCGGGCCGAACCACATGGCGGCGGCCTGTTCGCGCAGGTCCAGGCCGGAGCGCAGGAAGGACAGCCAGAGCGCGACCGGGCGGGCCACGAAGATCGCCAGGATCGCGAAGAGCCACCCGGTCCACGGGATCTCGCCCAGGAAGGTAGGTGAGATGAGCGCGCCGAAGACCAGCAGGGCGGCGAGTTTCAGCAGCTCGGCGATGTTCTCGCCGAAGTGCCCGAAGGCGGCCCGCTGGCGGGGGCCGAAGGTGGCGACGGTGATGCCGGCGGCGAACGCGGCCAGGAACAGGTTGGCGTGCGTGACGTTGCCGACGGCGAGCACGAGCAGGCCGATGGCCAGGCCGTTGAGCGGTTCGTAGGCGGGGGAGGCGGAGAAGAAGCGGCTGCGTTCCAGCAGGATCGCGGCGACCGGGATGAGCACCCCGATCGCCAGGCCGAGGGTGATCTCCCAGGCCAGCTCGCCGAGGTGCAGGTTGTCGGAGCCGGCCGCGACGGCCAGGAAGACGATGACGAACGGCAGGGCCAGGCCGTCGTTGACGCCGGACTCGACGTTGAGCAGGTGGCGCAGCCGGGCCGGGACCTTCTCGTTGCCGACCAGCGCGGAGGCGAACACCGGGTCGGTGGGGGACAGGATCGCGCCGATCAGCAGCGACTCGGGCCAGTCCAGGCCGGCCACATAGTGCGCGCCGAGCGCGGTGACCAGCAGGGTCAGCGGCAGGCCCCAGCCGAGGGCGCGGCCGGGCAGTCGCCAGGCCGAGCGCAGATCGGCCCAGCCGACCCGCATGCCGTCGGTGAACAGCACGGCGAACAGGGCCAGCTCGGCAAGGACGCCGACGATGCCGGAGTCGGCCTCGATGTCGAGCACGCCGGTCACGTCCGCGCCGAGCACGAACCCGGCGACCAGGAAGAGCACCGCGGTGGACAGGATGGTCCGGCCGGCCAGGGCGGACACCAGCACGGCGAGCAGCAGCACGGCGGCGAAGGCGAGCAGCAGCAATCTGACCTCCGGTGGAGATCTCCACCGTAGCCGCCGCTGGGCTCTTCCGGTCAGCACAAGTGATGACACGGTCGTCAATCCGATGGCGGACGGCAGCCGGGGCGGGGGCGGAAACGATGGGGGCAGCCGACTACTACGTCGAAGGTGGACAGCATGAGCGCAGCGAAGGAGCCGGACCGGCGATGGGCGCCCTGGTGGGTCTATGTGGTGCCGATCGTGGCCGCGAACTACGTCAAGCAGTACTTCGTGCAGGACTGGCCGGTGGCGGTCAACGCGGCGATCACCCTGGTGCTGGTCGGCGGGCTCATCGTCGGCATCACCGCCGTCTACCGCGGGATGGGCGGCGCCGCCGGGCCGCGCCGGTGAGCCCGGACCGGATCAGGCGGTGTGCGGGCCGAGCACCTGGGTGATGACGGCGGTGATCAGATCCGGTGGGATCGGGCGGTGGGCGACCAGCCGCCGGTAGAAGAACGGCGCCGCCAGCAGGTCGACGGTGAGATCCGGGTCGAGGCCGGGGCGCAGCTGGCCGCGCTGCTCGGCCCGGGTCAGGACGGCGAGCATCGGCTCGCGGCGGCGACGGGTCAACTCGGCGTGCATGGTGCGCAGGGCGGGATCGCGCTCGGCGGCGTCCATGAAGGCGGCCAGCAGTCTCGGGAACGGGGTGGTCGCCAGCAGCGTCACGAAGCCGGTCAGCAGCTCGGCGACGTCGGTCTCCACCCGGCCGGTGTCCGGGACCGGCAGCGGCACGAAGGTGGTGTCCATGGCGTCGACGAGCAGCGCGTTCGTCCCGGGCCAGTGCCGGTAGAGGGTGGCCTTGCCGGCACCGGCCCGGCGGGCCACCGCCTCCATGGTGAACCCGGCCAGGCCGTGCTCGTCGAGCACCTCCAGGGCGGCGGTCAGGACTCGCCGCCGCGCGCCGCGTCCGCGCGAAATGGGCCGTTGTGCCCCAGCAGCTCGGGTCATTGTCCACCCTCTTATCGAGACGGTAGCGTCTCTATAAGCATAGGAGGCTCCGATGCTGTACTGGTTGACCACGGCCCTGGTGGCTGGTGAATGCGCGGTCGGCGGGACTCTCGATCTGCTCCGGGCACCGCCGTTCTACCCGACGATGATCGAGCTCGGCTATCCCGGCTACCTGGCGACGATCATGGGCACCGCGAAGCTGATCGCCGCGGCGGTCCTGCTCGCGCCCCGGCTGCCACGCCTGAAGGAGTGGGCCTACGCCGGCGTGGTGATCAACATGACCGGCGCCGCCGCGTCCCATCTCGCCATGCGGCAGGGCCTTGCCACGCTTGTCGCCCCGACCACGTTCACGGTGCTGGCGCTGCTGTCGTGGGCGTCCCGGCCACTCACCCGCACCCTGTGACCGGCTGGCCGGGGGCTTACCTCGCTCGCCGGTCGGCGTGGCTTCCCGACCGGTTCCGCAGCCGGCGCGATCGCCGGCGGACTGTTCGGCTCCCCGCGGCGCGTGTCACGTCGCCGGTCATCGGGTCCGCTGGATCAATCGACATAGCATGACCTGATGCTGTCCCCGGGGGTCGTGCTCCACGGTCGATACCAGCTGACCCGGCTCGTGGCCGCGGGCGGCATGGGTGAGGTGTGGCGAGCCGACGACCTGCTGTTGCATCGGCAGATCGCGGTCAAGGTGCTGCTGCCGGCACTGATGGCGGACACCCAGTTCATCGCGCGGTTCCGGGCCGAGGCCCGGATGATGGCGGCGCTACGGCATCCCGGCATCGCGCAGATCCACGACTACGGCAGGGACGCGGCGGTCGGACCGTACCGATTCGACTACCTGGTGATGGAGTTCATCGACGGCACCCCGCTCTCCGAGCGGATCCGCCGGGCGGGAGTGCTCGGCGCGGACGAGACCCTGGCCGTGGTGGCCCAGGTCGCCGACGCGCTGCAGGCCGCCCACGACGCCGGCATCGTGCACCGCGACATCAAGCCGAACAACCTGCTGGTCCGGCCCGATGGAGCGATCGTGGTGGTCGACTTCGGGGTCGCCCGGTCGGCCGCCGGGACAACCGGCCTCACCGCCACCGGCGTGGTGCTCGGCTCGGCGCATTACATGGCCCCCGAGCAGGCCGAAGCTCAACCGGTGACGGCGGCCACCGACGTGTACGCGCTGGGGGCGGTCGCTTTCACCTGCCTCGCCGGACGGCCGCCCTATGTCGGGGACAGCCCGCTCGCGGTCCTCGGCCAACTCGTGCACGGGCCGGCGCCGGTGCTGCCGCCCGAGGTCCCGCCGGAGGCGGCGGCGCTGGTGCGGCGAGCCATGGCGAAGGATCCGGGACAGCGGTTCCCGACCGCGGCGGAGTTCGCGGCGGCAGCCCGCGCGGTGGTCACGTCCCGCTCGGTCCCCGGCCCGATCACCGCAGTGCCACCACCGGCCGGGCCGGCTCCGGAGCCGGCCGCGGCGACTCGTGAGGCGGCTACGCTGCGGGATCCGGGGATGACGGTCTCCCAGGCCGCGGAGACAGTCGCGGACGGGCCCGAGCCGCCCGCCGCCGCACCGCTCGCCGTCCGCGATCAGGTCCGCCGGCCGGCCGGCACCACGTCACCCGCCGGCCGACGGCGGTCCACCCTGGTGGCTGCCGTGCTGGCGGGCCTGCTGCTGGTCGGCGCGGTGGCCGGCCGGCTACTGGCCACGAACCGCACCGGCCAGCAGCCCGCAACCCTCGGGGCGAGTTCCGGCACCAGCGGTCCGGCCGCCACCAGCCGAGCCGCCAGTACCGGTGCGGCCCCGCGCGCGACGACCGCGAAGGTCGACCCGCCCGCCGCTCTCTGCGGCCCGCCGGCCAGCAAGTTCACGGTCGTGGAGAAGCGGCGGCTGACGACGCCCCGTGGTGACTTGCTGGCCACCACCTACCTGCTCTACTCCGCTGTCGACGCATCGCACTGCGCGGTCACCGTCAAGGAACCAGGCGCCGGCATGAAGCTGAAAGCGTACGTCTTCGTCCAGGCCCGCAAGGGTGTGCGGATCCTTTCCGACGATGCCGGGCAGCCGTTCGTGGCCCGGGTCGATCCGAACCGGACCCGGTGCGTCTACTGGGGCGGCTCGATCGACGAGGACACCGCCATCGACTACTTCGACGAGCAGTGGTGCCACAAGTGACCCGGGGGCGGGTGGACGCCCAAGCCGGGCGACCGGCCGCCGGCCTACTTGGAGTGGATCACCTCGGTGATCCAGCCGGTGATGTTGTCGGTGCGGGCGCCGTTCTCCACCTGGGTGTGCGGGCAGCTCGGGCCGTTGCTGACCACGGCGACCAGCCGGGGCCCGCCCCGCTTCTCGACGAAGTACGGGCCGCCCGAGTCGTAGGGGCAGGGCGTGGTGTCCGGCTGCGGGGCGTACCCGTGGAAGCCGGTGACCGAGTCGCCGACCTGGACCACCGTCAGCTGTCCGGTCTGCAGCCGGGTGGCCGGCACCGGGTTGCTGCTGGTCAGCGAGCCGTAACCGGTGAGCCGGACGACGGTGCCGACGGCCGGCGGGCGGCTGCCGAGTTTGATCGGGCGGATCCCGCGGACCGGTTTGTCGAGTTCGGCCAGGGCGACGTCGGCCGTCGGTGACTGACGGACCCGGATCACCGTGCGCAGCTGGCCGCGGCTGGGGTCGGTGAGGTCGGTCCGGCCGACCGTGGCCGTGGTCAGGTCGGCGACCGGGTATTCGACCCGGGTGCCGGTCGCGTCCCGGAAACAGTGACCGGCCGTGATGATCCACCGGGCCGCGACCAGGGCGCCGGAGCAGCCGCTGTTACGTCTGCCGCCGTCGGCGGTCGGGATGCCGGTCATCGTCAGTTTGACCGAGAACGCATACCGGCCGATCGGTACGTCCTCGCCATGGGCGATCGCGTTCGCCGGCGTGGGGGCGGTCATCAGGGCGGCGGTGACGGCTCCGGCGAGCAGGGCTCCGGTCAGCAGAGGCTTCCGCATTCGTCACACACTATCGACCGGCGGCGATGTGTGCACGCCCCCGGCGACGGATCGCCGCGGACCGGGGACGGCCGGCCGCGAGTCGCGGCCGGCCCTGTGGTGTTCGCCGGTGCCCGGCGGGGTGTTCAGATCAGCCAGCGGTTGTGCCGGACCAGCGGCAGGCTCGCCCACCAGCGGCCCAGGCCCCAGGTGTGACCGGCGTAGGTGAGCGCCGTGACGATCACGCCGAGCCCGTAGATGAGGTGGTAGTCGACGAACGGGTTGGTCGAGTGGGTGGCCTCGCCGGCGCCGGTGGTCTTCGCCGGCGGGAACTCGGCGAACCACATGAGCAGCATCATCAGCGCGCCGGCGCCGGCGGCGATCCGCATGCCGATGCCGAGGATCAGCGCCAGGCCGATGCCAAGCAGGCCGATCATGAACAGCCAGTCGGCCCAGGCCGCACCGGCGATGCTGGTGAAGAAGCTCTGGAACGGGCCGACGTCCACGCCGGAGAGGAAGCCCTTGGTGGGGGAGCCGCCGTTGAGCCAGGCACGCTCGGACGGAGTCGCGTAACCCCAGCCGAACGTCTTGTCGAGGAAGGCCCACAGGAAGACGAACCCGAGGGCGATACGGAGCACGGCGAGGCTGCGGGCGGCGGCGACGGTCAGCATCGAGCCGGGCGCCGGGACGTTTTCCAGCGAGGTGGCCGCGTCGCGGCCGGTGGCAGTCATGGTTTCCTCCTCACAGATGAACTTCTATGACCGACTATTCGCCGCGGGGCGCATGGTCACCCGGGCCGGCCGCCCCGTTTCGGCCGGGCCGAACGGCCCGCCCAGTTCGGCCAGCGCCTGAGCCGCGGAGTCGACGGTCCGCGCCTGCGGCCAATCGTCGGTGTCGCGGCCTGCGGCGGCGGTGCGCAGCTCGACGAGCTCGCTGTGGGTGCAGTGCGCCAGGTCCCGGGCGGCGCGGCGATGCTCCTCGTGGGTCCAGGCGGCGTCCAGGATCACCGTTGCGCCGTGCTCCAGCAGGCGACGGGCCTGCCAGATCATCTCCGCGTGGATCCGATCGCCCGGCTCCGCCGCCGCATTGCCGGCCAGCTCCGCCCAGATCCGGTCGGCGCTCAGCACGGTGCCGCCGAGCTGACCGGCCAGCGTGGAACGGCCCGTCGCCGGTGACCCGCCGAGCAGCACCAGCCGGACCGTCCCGGCGCGCAGGTGCCGCAGCGCGTCGCCGAGGTGACCGTTGTGGGGCGGGCTGTCCCTCCGCGGGCGCGGGCAACCGGCGGCGGCCCGCAGGACAGCCCGGTACGCCGCATAGTGGTGGAGCAGGGCGGGCGGCGCGGTGTCGCCGCTGAACGCCCGGTAACCGGCCACGAAGCCCTCGGCGAGCGTCGGCGCGCCGAGGTGCTCCAGGTCCACCGCCAGGCAGGCCACGTCGTCGAGCACGTCCAGGTAGCGCAGCCGATCGTCGTACTCCAGGCAGTCGAGCACCCGGGGGCCGTCGTCGAGAAGGAAGATGTCGTCGGCGCTCAGATCGCCGTGCCCGTCCACGATCCGGCCCCCGGCGATCCGGTCGAGGAAGAGCGCTTCGCGGCCGGCGAGGAACTCGTGCGCGCGGTTCTCCACCTCGGCGACCTCCGCGCTGCTCGACACGTCACCGTGGGACCGGCGCAGCTGATCCAGCGCGGCGTCCCAGCGATCCTGCAGTGCGGCGCGCGCCCCCTCCACGTCGATCGCCGGTCCGCGCTGGGCGTGGGTGTGGAAGACCGCCAGCATCCGGGCCAGCCGGTGCAACTCGCCGCCGATCGGGGCGCCCTGGCGGACCAGCGTGGACAGGCGGCGGGCGGCGGGCATGCGGCGCATCACCACCAGGTGATCGCACGGCTCGCCGTCGGGGCCGAGCACGTCGGTGACACCGAGGTAGACGTCGGGGGCGAGCCGCTTGTTGAGCTGCACCTCCCGGTGGCAGACGCGGAACCGGTCGGCGCGGCGGCGGAAGTCGTGAAAGCCCAGTTGCACCGGTTTGCGCAGCTTGTAGGCCCGGTCGCCGAGCAGGAACAGCATCGCGGCATGCGTCTCCACCAGCTCCGGGTGGCCGAACGAGGTGATCACCATGGTTGCCTCCGGGTCCTGCGTCCACCGTCGCCGCTTGCTGCGGATGCCGGGTAGAGCTGATCGGAACCGGATCCGGGACCAACAGCACTGGGCGGGCCCGCCGGGGCGCGCGTGGATGGGAGGAGAGGGAAGGCGGGAGGAACGATGATGCACACGCGGACCTGGACAGTGGAGATCACCATCGACGAGCACGAGGAGGAACGGCGCACTCATGCGGTTGCCGTTCTGCGCACCGAGGCCCGGCCGCAAGTGCGGGGTGAGGGGACCGCGCACCGCGCGCCGCGCGACCGCGAGGTGCCGGAGATCGGCGACGAGCTCGCCACCGCGCGGGCGCTGGCCGACCTGGCCTACCAGCTGCTGGACGTGACCGCCGCCGACATCGAGGCGGTCGTCCACCGGCCGGTGTTCCTGGACAGCTGACGCGGGCGAGGGAGGGCATCGGTGTACGGATGGCAGGTTGTCGCTCCCGGGCCGGACATTCGACGGTCGCTGCGGTGGGCCACCATGCTGGTGCCCCGCCCCGGTCCGGGAGAGTTGTTGCTGGCGGTGGACGCTTGCGGCGTGTGCCGGACCGACCTGCACGTCACGGTCGGCGAGCTTCCGGCGCACCGGCCCGGGGTGGTGCCCGGCCACGAGATCGTCGGCCATGTGCTGGAGATCGGTGACGGCGTCACCGGGTTCCGGTCCGGGGACCGGGTCGGCGCGGCCTGGCTGCGCCACACCTGCGGCGAGTGTCGTTACTGCCGGTGCGGTGCCGAGAACCTGTGCCCGGATTCCCGGTACACCGGCTGGGACGCCGACGGCGGGTACGCCGGATACACGGTGGTGCCGGCCGCCTTCGTCTACCGGCTGCCGGACGGGTATTCCGACGCCGAACTGGCGCCGCTGCTGTGCGCCGGCATCATCGGTTATCGCGCGTTGCGCCGAGCCGATCTACCGCCCGGCGGCCGCCTGGGCATCTACGGCTTCGGTGCGTCCGCGCACCTGGCCGCGCAGGTGGCCCTCGCCGAAGGGGCCACCGTGCACGTGCTGACCCGCTCGGCGGTGGCCCGGGAGCTGGCGGGTGAGCTCGGCGTGAGTTCGGTGGCGCCGGCGTACGCCGAGCCGCCCGAACCACTTGACGCCGCGATCCTGTTCGCGCCGGTCGGCGACCTGGTCCCGGTCGCGTTGCGTGCGCTGGATCGCGGCGGGACGCTGGCCGTGGCCGGCATCTACCTCAGCAAGATCCCGTCGTTGGACTACCAGGACGAGCTGTTCCAGGAACGCACCCTGCGCAGCGTCACCGCCAACACCCGGGACGACGGGCGTGAGCTGCTGGCTTTCGCGAGCCGGCACCGTCTGCGGGTACGGGTCACGCCGTACCCGATGGCCCGGGCGGCGCAGGCGCTGACCGACCTCGCCGCTGACCGGGTCAGTGGCGCGGCCGTGCTGTTGCCGTAGCCGGTCAGTGGACGATCAGCACCGGGCAGTCGGCGTGGTGCAGCAGCTGGGACGTGGTCGTGCCGCGCAGCGCACCGGCCGCCATGGCGTGCTCGCGGCAGCCGGCGACGACCAGCCGGGTGCCGTGCGAGATCTCGGTGAGGGTCGCGGCGGTGCTGTCGGTGGAGAGGATCATCTCCACCGCGACGTTCGGATACTTCGACCGCCACGGGGCGAGCAGCTCGGTCAGCCGGTGGCGTTCCACGGTCTCCTGGTCGGGGCCGTAGGAGCGGACCACCACGAGGTCGGTGTCGTACCGGTCGGCGGCGGCGAAGGCCGCTTCCAGCACGTCCTCGGCGCGAGCGGCGTCGTCCACACCGGCCGCGACCGGGCCGGTGCCGGGATCGGCGCGGCCGCGCACCACGACGACCGGGCAGTGGGCGCGGGCGGCGACCCGCCGGCTCACCGAGCCGAGCAGTAGGCCGGTGATCCCGCTCCGGCCGCGGTTGCCGACCACCATCCGGGAGGCGTCCACGGCTGCGTTGAGCAGCTGACCGGCTGGGCGGCCGACCGCGATCTGCGCTTGCAGCTCGATGCCGGGGGCGGTGTCGAGGGCGGTCCGGATGGCGTCCTCGGCGACGATCCGGGCGGATTGGCGGGCCAGCTGGAAGCTCTGGCCGCCGACGTCGTAGCGTGACACGGCCCAGTCCCAGTCCAGCACGTGGATGATGCGCAGTGGCACGTTGCGGCGCTCGGCCTCGTGCGCGGCCCACCGGACGGCGGCCGAGCCGGCATCGGTGCCGTCGGTACCGACGACGATGGCCGGGGTCCGCATGGCCTCTCCCTCCACTGTCCTGCATCGATCGTCGTGCGTCCGCCCCGCCCTGGGCAGGGCACGAGGTCCCGCGGACCGTGGCCGGGCGGCCCTGCCCGATCGCGGGTGCGCGCGCTGCGATGGAAGTGGACGAGCCGGAAAGGAGGTAGAGGAATGGCGTCGTTGCTGCCCCGGCTGTTCGGTGACATGACCGACTGGCTGGAGGTCGACTTCCCGCGTCCGCTGCCGGCGATCCGCGTCGAGGACCGGATCACTGACAAGGAGTACGTGCTGCGCGCCGAGCTGCCCGGGCTGGACCCGGAGAAAGATGTGCAGATCACCGCGTTGCACGGCGTGCTGACCGTGAATGCGGAACGGCACGAGGAGAAGGTCGGCACGGGCCGCTCGGAGTTCCGGTACGGCATGCTGCACCGCGCGTTGCGGCTGCCGCCGAACGCCGACGAGGACGGGATCACCGCGACCTACGAGAAGGGCATCCTGGAGATCACCGTGCCGCTGGTCGGACCGGAACCGGCCGGCCGGAAGATCGGGATCACCGCGAAGTGATCTCACCGCCCTGAGGAGACATCGGCCGGCGTCCGACGCCGGCCGATGTGCTCTGCGTCCCGGGCAACCGGGACATCGGACCCTGCCCTCGGCCGGCCGCCCGGGCCGACGCTGGAGGTATGGCTCAGACGACGACGGCCCCGGCCGAGGTCGACGAGCGACAGCCGCCGACCGAACTGTTCCGGCACCTGCGGTCCGGACCCGCCGGGCTGCGCTCCCGCGAGGCGGCGCGCCGGCTCACCGTGTACGGCCCCAACGAACTGTCGCGGCGGCACACCCGGCGCTGGCCGCGGCAGCTGCTCGCCCAGTTCACCCAGCCGCTCGCGGTGCTGCTGATGGTCGCCGCGGTGCTCGCCTGGTTCGGGCACACCCCCGCGCTGGCCGCGGCGGTGGTCGCGGTCATCCTGCTCAACGCCGGGTTCGCGTTCGTGCAGGAACAGCAGGCCGAACGTGCGGTCGAAGCGCTTGCCGCGTTCCTGCCGATGTCCGCGCGGGTGCTGCGCGACGGTGAACTGATCGAAGCCCCGGCGCGGGAACTGGTTCCCGGCGACGTCATCGAGGTCACCGAAGGTGACCGGGTCTGCGCCGACGCCCGCTTGATCGACGGCGCGGTGGCGGTCGACCTGTCGGCGCTCAACGGCGAATCGGCGCCCGCCATCCGGGCCGCCGACCCCGACCTGGTGCCAGGACCGCTGCTGGAGGCGCGAGAGCTGGTGTTCAGCGGCACCTCGTGCACGGCCGGCCAGGCCCGGGCGGTGGTCACCCACACCGGCATGCACACCGAGATCGGCCGGATCGCGGCCCTGTCGCAGCGCGGCCGGATCGAGGCGAGTCCGCTGGAACGCCAGGTCCGCCGGGCCACGTGGATCATCGCGGCCGCCGCGGTCGCGGCCGGGGTCGCGTTTCTGCCGATCGGCGTGCTGGCCGGGCTCGGCTGGGCGGCGGCGATCAGTTTCGCCATCGGCCTGATCGTCGCGAACGTGCCCGAGGGGCTGCTGCCGACGATCACCCTGGCGCTCGCGGCCGGCGTGCGGGAGTTGGCCCGCGCCGGTGCGGTGGTGAAACGGTTGTCCGCCGTGGAGACGCTCGGCTCGACCACGGTGATCTGCACCGACAAGACCGGCACCCTGACCGAGAACCGGATGCGGGTCACCCAGCTGTGGCTGCCCGGCGGCGAGCGGGACGTGGCGGTGCGTGACCTGGCGGCAGCGGCCGCGACCTGCACCACCGCGCACGCGGCCGACCGGGGTGACCCGACCGAGCTGGCGCTGCTGCGCCTTGCCGCCGACCGGGGCGTGCCGGTGGATCCGGCGGTCCGCGACGCCGCCCGGACCGCGCTGTACGCCTTCGATCCGCGGACCAAGCGCATGTCCACGGTGAGCGGCGACCGGCTGCACACCAAAGGCGCGCCGGAATCCGTCCTGCCGCTGTGCACGCGGATCGTCGACGCCGCCGGCCGGACCACCGAACTGACCGAGGCGGTGCGGGCCGAGGCGGCCGCGGCCATCGACCGGTACGCCGAGGCCGGTCTGCGCGTGCTGGCCGTCGCCGAACGGGTCGGGACCGCCGAACGGCTGGCCGCCGGACGCGAGGACGCCGAGGCCGGGCTGACCCTGCTCGGACTGGTCGCCATGGTCGACCCGCCACGCGCGGCGGTGCCGGCCGCGGTCGCCGACGCGCACCGGGCCGGCATCCGGGTCCATGTGATCACCGGCGACTACGGGCCGACCGCGGCGACCATCGCGGCCGAGGTCGGCATCGGCAACAGCCACCAGCAGGTGGTCACCGGCGCCGAACTGGACACGATGGGCGACGCCGAACTCGACCGTCTGCTCGGCAACGGGCGGGAGATCGTCTTCGCCCGGTCCGCGCCGGAGGGCAAGCTACGCATCTGCGAGGCGTTGCGCTCGCACGGGCACATCGTCGCGATGACCGGGGACGGGGTCAACGACGCCCCGGCGCTGCGCCGCGCCGACATCGGGGTGGCGATGGGCCGCTCCGGCACCGACGTGGCCCGTGAGGCGGCGACCATGGTGCTCACCGACGACAACTTCGCCACCATCGTGCGGGCTGTCGAGGCGGGCCGCCGGGTCTTCGACAACGTCCGCAAGTTCGTGCTGTACATCTTCGCGCACGCCGTACCGGAAGTCGTGCCGTTCTTGATCTTCGCTTTGTCCGGTGGGGCGGTGCCGTTGCCGCTGACGGTGCTGCAGATCCTCGCCATCGACCTGGGCACCGAGACGCTGCCGGCGCTCGCGCTGGGCCGCGAGCGCGCCGAACCGGGGCTGATGGGCCGGCCACCGCGGTCGCCGAAGGCCGGAGTGATCGACCGGCGCCTGCTGTGGCGGGCCTGGGGGTTGCTCGGCGTCACCTCGGCGGTCCTGGTCGTCGCCGGTTTCTTCTGGACGCTGTGGCGGGCCGGCTGGCAGCCCGGCGCCACGCTGACCGGCGCGGACTACGACCGGGCTACCACGATGACCTTCGCCGGAATCGTGGCCTGCCAGATCGGCACCGCCTTCGCCGCGCGAACCGACTACGCGTCGCTGCGCTCGATCGGCGTGCTCAGCAACCGGATGCTGCTCGGCGGGATCGCTTTCGAGCTGGTCTTCGCCGCGGCCCTGATCTATCTGCCGCCGCTGCAGGCCGTTTTCGGAACGGCCGCGCTCGGCGGCGCCGAACTGGCCTTCCTCGCCCCGTTCCCGCTGCTGGTGTGGGGCGTCGACGAACTCTACCGCGCGCGGCTGCGCCGCCGCGGATCCCGAACCGCTCCCGAGGAGGCACCATCATGCGAGTCCGCGACATCATGACCAGCCCAGCCCAGGTCGTTCCGGCCGACGCGCCGGTGGAGAGCGCCGCCGACCTGATGACGACGTACGCTGTCACCGCTCTGCCCGTGGTGAACGCGGACGGCCGGCTGATCGGCATGGTCAGCGACAGCGATCTGCTCTGGCACCGGGTTCCCGCTGAACCGCACACTGACCCGGCCCGCCATCGCGACACCATGGTGCACCCGGGGTACCGGCCGGGTGTCGTGGTCGAGGTGATGTCCGAGTACCCGGTCACCACCAGGCCCGGCGCCGACGTGGCCGACGCCGCCCAACTGATGCTCGACCACGACGTGCGCAGCCTGCCGGTGCTGGCCGACGACGACCTCGTCGGCGTGGTCAGCCGCCGCGACATCCTGAAGGCGATGATCCGCGACGACCGCGCGCTGGCCGCGGACGTGCAGCGGCGCCTGGACGCCTATGCCGGGCAGCGGGGCCGGTGGACGGTCACGGTCGCGGCCGGTGTCGTCACCGTCGGCGGCGGCTTCCCCAACGAGGAGCAGCGCACCGTCGCCACCCTACTGGCCGGCTCCGTGGCCGGGGTGGCCGCGGTGCGAGTGACCGACGAGGGGCCGAACGGCACTGTCCCGGCGGACATGGCGGTGCTGACCTGAAAGTGGAGGTGGCCGCCATGAACGAGACCGATCTCGGCGGCAGCAACCGCTTCAACGACATGATTAACCGCGCTGCGCAGCCGGTTCCGGCCGCCCGCCGCCCGGCCTCGGCCGCGGCCGGTGGGCTGGTGCTGGCCGGGGTGGACGACAGCCCGATCAGCAGTGTCGCGGCCGACCACGCGGCCATCGAGGCCGGCCTGCACGGCTGGGCGCTGCGGCTGCTGACCGTGCGCCGCACGGCCGACGACGACGCCGGTGAGACGGTGCTGCGACGGCTCGCCGAACGGGTGCGAGCCAATTACCCGGAGGTTCCGGTGACCAGCCGGTTCGCCGTCGGAGCACACCCCGCCCGGCTGCTGCTGGCCGAGGGCGCCGACGCGGACCTGCTGGTGGTCGGGCATCGGCACGGCACCACGATCACCGCGCTCGGCCGCAGCGTCGCCGACCGGGTGGTCCGTGGCCACCGGGGGCCGGTGCTGGTGGTGCGGATGCCCGGCTGGCCGGTCGGACCCGGGTTCGGGACCAGACCGCTGGTGGTCGCGGTGGACGGTTCGCCGCCGGCTTCGGTGGCGATGGATTTCGCGTACGCGGAAGCGCGCGCCCGCGGCTGCCAAGTCGTCGCGCTGCACATCGTCGGGGAGCGGATGGATCTGGCCCGGCGGTTGGAGACCCGTCAGGGGGTCGCGGTGCGTCACCGGATCCTGGCGGGTGACCCGCTGGCCGCCCTGGTCGAGGAGTCCGGCCGGGCCGCGGCGGTGGTGGTCGGCCGGGTCCCGCGCGACCTGTTCGCCCGCACCGCCCTCGACTCGGCGGCCCGCGTTCTTCCGCAGCGGGCGCTCTGCCCGGTCTTCGTGGTCGGGTGAGTGTCGTGGATCCGCTCCCGCTGTTCTTCGGGCTGCTGCTGACCGGGCGGGCGGCAGCCCGGGCGATGGTGTTGCTGCGCCGTGACCGGGTGCCGGCGAGCGGGCGCCGCGTCGACCCGTGTCTGGGGCCGGTGTGGGGACTGCCGCCGAAGCCTGCCGAGCCGGACCGGGAGCGGGTCCTGTTCGACCGGTTGCGGACCGGGCGGATCAGCAAGGCGCGGTACCGGGCCGCGATGGCGGAGCTGGCCGCTGGTGACGAGCGCGGGTCCCGGCACCACCACGGATCAGATCCGGCGGCATGACCACGGATGGCCGGAGGTCCCGGACGGTTTCCGTCCGGGACCTCCAGTGCGGGCGCGATCATTCGTCGGCCCCAGGGTGCGGTCTGGCATCGGTGCCGCCAGTACCGCCCTCGGTCTTGTCGGCTACCAGCGTGCCCCGATTCGCGGCCCTCGGGGTAGGGCCGATGGTCTCGCTTGTTCCGGGCAGTCTGCTGCGCGGGCGGTCCGCCCTCCCCTCCGCGAACAGGGGATTGCGATCTCGAAACGTCAAGCGTTTCCTGGGCGGGGTGCCTCCAGCAGCGCGGGGCCCTGCTCGACCGGCGAGCCGAGACGTCATGGTGCGCCGGGCCACTGGCAGCCATGATCGCCGTTGCCATGAGGGAGTGCGCTGATGTTGAAGACGGTCACCGAACGATCGGAGACCACCGGGGTCACCGCCGTCTACCTGTCCGGTGAGCTGACAAAAGACACCATGGTGATCTGCCGCAACTGCATCGGCAAGGCGGTCGCCGAGTGTCCGGTCGCGGTAATTGTCGATCTTTCTGCGCTGGACCATGCTGACCGGCCGCTGCTGAGCACCTTCGCGACGGCGGCGTTCAAGGCGCAGGACCGGTGGGGCGTCCCGGTGTTGTTCTGCGGAGCCAACCAGCAGGTTCGGGCCGGACTCGAGCCGTTCCGGTCCTTCGTGGCCTTGTACGAGAAACCGTCAGATGCCTTGCTGGCGTTGCGTGCCTACGTCCCCCGCTGGGTTCGGCAAGAGTTGCCGCCCGAGCCGGCCAGCGGGGCACGGGCTCGCTCACTGGTCGGCGAGGCATGCCTGGCTTGGCGACTGACGAGCCTGCATTACATGGCGCTGCTGGTGGCTTCCGAATTGGCGGCGAACGCCATTGTGCACGCCGCCACTCACTTCGTCGTCATGGCGAATTACTCCGGCCGCTATCTGCGGGTCGCAGTCCGTGACAGAAGTAAGACCATCCCGGCCATCACCAGTCAACCGCCTCCCGGCGATTCGATCGCCCCCGCCGGATCCGGTCGTGGCCTGTGGATCGTCGCGGCAGCCAGCACCCGCTGTGGAGTGACTCGAATCCCAGATGGCAAGATCGTATGGGCATTGATGCGCGCACCCGAGTGATGACGCTCCGTTGAAGCGCGCTGTCATCGGGAACGCTGTCGTGGCTTCGGCGCGCCTTTGAACAGTTTCCGGAGAATGCCTCTCGGCTGTGGCTGCACCTCCCGCACCTCGTTTATCTTTCCGGTTCCATAACACCTCATGCAGGCCTTGGCATAGCGATGATGGCAGGTCGTGTTCGTGCCGCACTTCAGGCACCATCCCGTATTTCCGGCTGTCCGATCGCGCCCGCTGCCATGGCAGAGGTAACAGGTGCTCATGAAATCACCTCCCGCGCCTTTTACGCTATCGCCGGGCAGCGCGGCGACCGTAGGGCAGAAGGGCCTGCGCAAGTCCTGCAGGCCCCAGCCCGTACCGATCAGGTGATGCCGCTTCACAGCAACGGCGTACGCCCGGAGAAGCCGGTGGCCACCTGGACGCGGGGAAGCAACATGGTGCCGTCGCCCGGGTACACGTAGAGGATGTTGCTGGAGACGTTCACGGCGGCCAGGTCGAGGCTGCCGTCACGGTTGAAGTCGCCGACGCCCACCAGGTCGCGCATGCTGTTCCAGCCCGTACCGATCTGGCGGCGGGCGCCGAAGCCACCGGAACGCCCGGGGTAGAAGCAGAGGGCGCCGGTGGAGGTCAGCCGGGCGATCATGTCGGGGTAGCCGTCGCGGTCGAAGTCACCCACGCCGGCGAGCTCGCTCATGGTGTCCCAGCCGCCGGTGCCGACCTGCACCCGCGGGCCCAGGGTCGCGTCCGCACGGCCCGGGTAGACGTACAGGGCGTTGTTGCTGGTCTGCGCGGCCAGCAGGTCAGGATGGCCGTCGCGGTCGAAGTCGCCGATCGCGGTGAGCTCCCGCATGCTGTTCCAACCGGTGCCGATCTGTTTGCGGGCGCCGAACCCGGAGCCGGTGCCGGGGTAGAACCACAGGACGCCGTCGGAGGCCTGCCGGGCGACGAGGTCCTCGTGGCCGTCGCCGTTGAGGTCACCGACGCGCAGGAGCGCGTTCATCGCGTTCCATCCGCCGGTGCCGACGATGACAGCCGCCCCGGTGTCGACGTAGGAGCCGTTGCCCGGGTAGAGCACCAGACTGCCGTTGCCGGTGAGCCGGGCGATCACGTCGGACCAGCCGTTGCCGGTGAAGTCGGCGAACTGAGCGGAGGGCAGGGGAGCGACGTCGACGTAATCGTTGTCGATGTTGATGGTGACGCCGCCGTACGACTCGGTGTGGTCGCCCCGGTACTGCTTGATCCGCCGCTGCGGCGACCAGTAGGTGGCCGGGATCGCCGGGTCGGAGACGGTTGCCACGCCGTCCCACCGGGCGAAGTCCAGGTAGTCGGGGCGCGCGTAGCCGGTGGTGTTGTAGTTCGCGACCTGGTCGGCCACACCGGAGCCCATGCTGCTGTAGAAACCGGACAGGTAGCCGCGGTCGTGCAGCCGGGCGGTCCAGGCGCTGATGAACGCGAGGACGCCGTTCCGACACGCGGCGTCGTCGGTGCGATAGGCCTCCATGTCGTAGATCAGCATGCTCTGCGGCTCCAGGCCCAGCGCCGTCGCCTGGGTGACCGCGTCGTCGGCGGTGGCCCGGCCCTGCGCGGCGGCCTGCGTGTTGTCGATCCGGTTCGGCTTGGTGGAGGTGGTGCAGGATGCCTGTGGACCGACGTAGAGCGGCAGCAGATGCCACCCGTTGGCCTGTTGCCGGGTGACCCAGTCGGCGGTGAGGTTGGGCTGGGTACAACCGCGGTTGTTGCCGCCGAAGTAGATGCCGACGGCCCGGTAGGGCGAGGCGAGCCAGGCGTCCATCGCGGCGTTCGACGGGGCGCTGCAGGCGTCGAAGCCGGAACCGGTGAAGCTGCCCGGCGCGACGGAGGCAGCGGCCGCCGCCGGGATGAAGGCGGCCGGCCCGGCGGCCACCACGCAGACGGCGGCCGTGGACAGAAGGCGGCGCAGGGTCGAAGTGGCACGTGGAGCTCTCATGACAACCTCCTTCGGATCGACATCCTTCGAGGCAAGCAAGCCGCTTCCGCGGGCGGCAAGGGCCGAAAGGCACTACCCACCGTCCGCGGTGAATTCTGAGGTCCATCGCGCGACGCACAGTTGCGTCAGGACGAAAGTCCTGCGACGGCGTCCGGGCCGAAGGGCACGTCGCGGCCGGAGAAAGATCGCGTCGGCCGGTTCCGCCTCGATGCGGTGTGGCATGACCTGGGGCGGCGGGCGTGCCGGGAGAATACCGGCTCTGCACCGGCGGCCTCGACCTCGACGAACAACCACCCGACAGCTCAGCAAGCGTGTGCTTTCCGCATTCTGGAGGCCAACCATGATCGTTTTCTGTGTTGGGTTGTCGGTCCTGCTCACCCTGCTGTTGGCCGGGTGTTGGCTGGTGGTGGCCGAACGTCGCGGGCAACGCCTGGCCGACGGTCGACCCGGCAGGCGTGGCGGTCCCTGGGCCACGCTCGGCGAGGTGCCGCACACCAGATGGTGGAACCGGCTGTGGCACGGCCGCGCCCGAGCTCGACGGGCACGACCTGGCCCACTTCGACGCCTACACCGCCGTGGCCCGGCTGATCGTCACCGGCCGCGAAACCCCGGCATTCACGGTACGGACCGCGCCGCGCCGCCCGGTCCTGGGCTCTGCCGAGCAGCTACGCCTGGCCTCGGCCTGAACCCGGCCCCCGCCCCGGCCGCGCCCCAGCCCCGTACGGCCGGGGCGCGGCCGACCCCCACCCGCCCAACACCGCAGCTCGGGGGCGCTCGTGAAGGCGGCCATGCCGCCCCGACAGTTTCCTGAAGGGGAAACTCCCGAACGGGGGGCAGCCTTCTCACCATCTTCCACCGGCTCCGCGTCCGCGAGCGTGACGGCCGCAAGAGAAGTTCAGGTGCCGCACAGCGGTCATCGCGGGGAGAGAACCGCACGAAGGTGCACCGCTGCCCGGTACTTGGCCAGGTAGAGCCATTTCGTCACTGTCGCGTGGATCGTGGCCTCCAGTGCTGCTGAATCCATAGCTCCACGTCTGAGGCCAGCCAGATCCGGCCGAGGCTCAACTCTGCATATGGCGCCGGGAAGTCGTCGCGTTGGGTGAGTTGCTGTACCCGTTGTCTGCTGACGCCGAGGCGTTGGGTGATCTCACCTGAGGCCATCAACTTGGGCCGCTCGCTAGATGCCCAGCAGCGCGCGCAGCCCGGTGCGGCGTCGGCGGTTTCCTGACTGGTCATCGCGCCACCCGGTGCCTGGCCGTGGTGGTCTGGGGCTTTCGCGGGTCATGGCCGTGCTGGCGGATCCGCAGGACGGCAGACCATGTGCTGCGGCAACGGTGCCGGCGCGTAGAACGCCCGGCAATGCCGGCGCCGCACGCCGGACAACTCACCCCGAAGCGGTCGATCTGCTGATAGCCGGCACCCATCAGAACACCTCGCAGAACCGGTCGATCGACCACACCAGCTCGTCGGGGTAGACGCACTCCACCGACTCCTCGCCCCCGGGCCGAGGCCTGGTCGCCTGATACACCCACCGCCGCGGCGAACAACCGGGCAGACACAGGGCCGGCGCGTAGCTGACCTCCCAGCCCGGCAACTCACCGGCAAGCAGGGAGACCGCCATCTGCGGGTCGAGGGGCCAAGCCCGGGACCGCCGGGCCGGCCGCTTCACGGCAAGCCCCGCATCAACGCGGCGAGCGCGGCCCGCTGCCGCTGAGCCGGGCACGGATACGCGTCCACCCCGCACCTGCACCCCACCGTCCATGGCCGGCAACGCCTCCACCGCCGGCACCGACCGTGCCCGATCACCGTGCTGCGCATACCCGACCTCCGCCCTGCCGCTCCAGTCCTGAAGCGATGGCGGCCGTGCAATCCCGGGTACTCGACGAGACCGGCCGCCACCGCGCTTATACGCGACGACGGGCAAGCCTCGCGATCGAGGAAGTGCACTCCGGGACCACCCACCCGTCGCCGCTGTGACCGAAGCTAAGGGCAGTGGTGGATGGGAATGGGCACAGATTGTGCCCCTTTACTTATGCGGCCAGCAGACCGATCTTTACGGCGAGTTCAGACGCCCGCCGGCGGCGGCCCGGGGTCTTGGACTCGGCCTCTTCCAGGACGATCCGTTTCGCGAAGCCGTTGTACTTGATCGTTTCGGGCGCGGCCTCGTGGGCCTTCTCCAAGGTGGCCAGGGCGACGTCGGGCTGTCCATCGAGCTGGTAGCCGCGGGCCTCCTCGATCCGATGCCGGGCGCGCCGCGGGCGGGACGGGATTATTACCGCGTCGGCCGCCGCCGACTGCCGGACCGACTCGCCTCCCTGGCGCAGCTCCACGGCCACCGTGACCGCATGCGCCCCCATGATTGCTCGGGAGAACGAGGTGACGGGGTCGTAGTAGCCGGGCTCCAGTGCATCCAACCGGTCGGCCATCTCGCGGGCCTTGTCCCAGTGCCGCCACGCGGTGCCGGTCTCCCCTCGCCGGGCTGCGGTGTATCCGGCCTCGGCCGTGAGAGCGCCGGTGATCGCCAGGACGCGGGGCGCCGCATCTTCCAGCAGAGGTTTCAGGTAAGCGAGCGTCTCCAGGTTCACCGCGTCTGCGGCGTCGTAATGCCCCGCGTCGCGGCGTGCTTGCGCGGCGAGCCATGCGGCTACGCCGATGGCGTACGGGTCCTCGGACTCCTGAGCGGCGATCAGGCTGCGCTCGGCAACGCGCCACAGCAGGGCGGCGTCCGGCTGGTAGGCCACGAAGAACTGCGCCAGCGAGTAGACCTCGGATAGCACGGCCTGCGCCGCTCGGCGCGCCGGGCCGGCGTCGGCCTGCCGTCCGGCTACCTGTGCGTCCCTGATCAGCTCCGGCAGCAGGGCCCCGATCACTTCGCGGTGGTTGGGTGCCGAGTGCCGTGCTGACCAGGCGCGCGCCAGCCGTGCTCGAATATGGGCGATCGGCGGTGCTTCCTGCGCGGTGGCGACCGGGTAGGCGTCCACGGCAGCCTTGACGGCTGCGAGACGCGGATGGCCGGGGCCGATGAACAGGTCGACGTGCAGTGATTGGTCGCCGGTGAGGTCGGACAGGTCGCGGACTCGTAATGCCTCGGCAAGGGCGAGGATGAGCTGCAGCTTCGGCATCTTCAGCCGGCCGGTTTCGATCCCCTTGACCCACGATCCGGATCGTCCGACGAGGCCGCCGAGCTGATCCCGGGTGAGGCCGCGGCGTGTGCGCAGGAGCTGCAGGCGCTGGCCGAAGGCCAACGGATCGATGTACGGGTCCATCGGTGCTCCCTGGTAGAGGGCAGGGCGGCAGCCGACCTCTACTCCGGCCACCGTATTCCACGGTACGTCAACAGGATCAACCTCCGAGACGACCTGGTCGAGGGTCAGCCGATCATCCGTAGACCAACGCCAACCATCCGCAATCGACTTCCTACTACCAGTCGCGCTGCGGTATCAACCCGAGGCAGCGGACCGCGACCCCGGGGGCCACTGCCTCCGTCACCTGTTGGTCGTGCCCAGGCCACCGTTCTGGCCGGGGAATAACCTTGGCGACCGCACTTCCGTTGAGTGCTTCGCTGAGCAGGCTCGCATCGTCTCGTTCGCACGACCGGCGACGTACGTGAGTTCGCGCCGACCGTGTCCTCCGGAGAGAAGGTGTGACAGTCGGGTATTGTCATCGACGTACATCAATGTCTGATTGTCTTGGAGGAACGATGCTGCAGCGACGTGTGGCCACCGTGGTCCTGGCCGGGGCCCTGGTGCCGGCTGTGCTGACCGTCACGGCACCGGCGCCGGCGAGCGCACAGGCGCTGGCCGGGCCGGCCGCGTCGGGTTCTGTCGCGCCCGTCGGTGTCTTCGTCGAGCAGTATCGTGGCCGGGTGATCCACGGCTGGGGTGGCGTCCATCCGTGCGCCTACATCGACGGAGTGTCCCTGGGCCTCGTCGACCACGGCGACAACCGCTACAGCAGCGTGGTCAACGCCTACGAGATCACCGTCGGGGTTCGCGCGACCACCCGTGCCGCGGTGCGCAGCCTGGCCGGCGCCGAGTTGGAGCCGGCCGAGCCGCCCGCCTACTGCCCGCGCTGAACCAATCGGATCAGGCGTAGGTGTAAACGCTGCTGTGGTTGAGCACCGAGGCCGGTGTCACGCCCGTCCAGGGCTGCAGGGTCTCGTCGAGGTCCACGACACCACTGGTGCCGGCGGCCGGCAGATAGTGCCCGGCGTCGAAACCCCACCGCGTCTGCCACTGCGACCACAGCCGGTCGATGTTGCAGTGGTGCAGCCAGAAGACCGGGTCGTTCGGTGAGTCCTGCTGCCCCATGTGCCCGCCCACCCACACGTGCACCGCGTTGTGCAGGTTGGGGGTCGACCAGCCCTCCATCCGGTTGCGCATGCCGCTGGTGGCCGAGCTGTTCCACGGCGCCGCGTCGTAGGTGGAGACCCCGAGCACCGAGCTGACCTGCGTGGCGCTGGGCAGCGTGGTGCTGCCCATCGCGCGCCGCAGCGACGTCGAGGTGGTGCTGCTGACGGTGATCCGCCAGTTGGTCGCCCCGGCGAACGGACCCGTGGTGACCGGGCCGTTGCCACCGGATCCGTTGCCACCCATGAAGTCGGCGGTGAACGGCGCACCGGTGGTGGTGCGGTCCACGGTCCAGTCCCAGTACGGCAGAGTCACCGACGGCTCGTAGACCTGCAGCGCCCGCTCGAACTCGATCAGGTACTGGCGGTGCCACGGCAAGAAGGACGGCGACTGGTGGGCGTAGCGGGTGCCGCCGACAGCGGCGAAGTAGTTCAGGTGGGTGGTGACGAACCAGTCGTAGTTACGACCGGTGGTCTGCGCCTTGAGGCGCTTGACGGCGGAGACGAATGCCGCCTTCTCGGTGCTGCTGAGGTTGCGCGCGTTCTTGCGTACGCCCATGACGGAAGAGCCTTTCGATGGATCGGAACGGGGGAAGGTGTGGTCAGTTCCCGTGGTTGTGGTCCGCGCCCGCCAGGGCAGTGAGCTCGCTGTCGCCCAGCACGTCGACTGCTCGCCGGGCGAGCTTCAGCAATCCGTCCCGGTTCTTGTCCTGGTCGATGAGGACCGGCTCGTAGTGATTGACGGCGCTGATGAAGCCCAGCACGACGCCGGTGCCGTCGGGGGACGGCAGCTCGATCTGCATGACAGCCAGCTTGCGCCCGTTGATGTGGACCTGGTGTGGCTGCCGGCTCCGCAGGGCGTCCTGCGTGCTTCGCAGCGCGCCCGCAGCGCCACCGCCGTGCACTCCCTTGATCTTCTTGCCGCGGTACTCCAGCTCGAAGTCCCGCGGGTCGGCCGGCGCCGCGGCGCCGGCCGGCGGCTGTGCGGAGGAGCCGGAGGCGGACAGGGTCTGCGCCCCGACGACGCCGCCGGTGACAGCGGTGGCGGCGGCCGCGTAGCGGAGGACGTCCCGACGAGTCAGGGTGGACATGGTGTAGGTACCTCTTTCGGTGGGGTGGATCGCCGTCCCGGGAGCGGGAGGCGGGGTGAGGCGGGGAGCGGGGCTGCCGGCCTCGGTGGTGACACGGTCAGCTGTTCGCCGCAGGCGTGCGGACGTCGCCGTCGTGCCCCTTCTCGGGGTGCTGGATGGTGGCGCCGGCACGCAGCCGCAGGGCCGGCTCAGAGCCGCCCCGAGTGAGTTCGCAGGTGGTGCTGACGTGGTCTCGCCGAGCCGCACGGGCTGGCCGACAGGCGCCAACCGATGCCGTCAGCAGGCGTGTTTGTAGGCGATCTCGACGACGCCGCACCGGTTGTGGCTGCTGATCGCCAGGGTGCCGAGGCCCGGACCGGCGGAACGGGCCGCTACGGGCTGGTCATCCGGTCGCCGGGTCGAAAGTGTTGCGGGCCGCGGCGGCCGGTGAAGTCAGCGCGACCGCGGATATCTAGGACGACATTCCTCGTCGGTACTCCGAAATGTTCATTCGCCTGTTGAAAAGGCCATGCGAAAGGTCGGGGAGCCGCGCCGGTCGGGGCCGGAAAATGGCACGATGTGGGCCGCATCGCAGAATAAGGTCAGCGCACGTAAAGGGTGTAGCTCGGCACAAAGCCGGTCTGGCACCGGAAGGACACCCAGACATGGTGCGCCACGCCGTCCGCACCAACCTCGCGGCACTCGGTCTGCGCGTCGGCGACCTCGTTGAAGACGGCTGTGTACACAAGCTTCTCGCTGGTCCGCGGCTTGGTCCGCGGCGCGAAAGTGACGGTGAGGTCGTCGCCTGCGAAACGGGTGCGCACGGTCGTCGAGCGCCACACGCCCGCGGCCACCCCGGCCTCGCCGATGATGGCGGCGTGCCCGAAGTCATAGGTGCCAAGCAGTGCGGTGGTGCCGGTGGGCGCGGCCTGGGCTGCGGCAGGGGCGAGCAGGGCGGTCACGGTCGCGGCGAGGGCGGCGACATAAAACTTGCGCATTTAATTTCCTTTGCAAATAACCCGGGGATCTTCCCGTGGCATCGCAGGTGGATCGGAGGATTTTGCCTCCCGAGCGCCGAGACCATATCACCATTCCAAAGAGGACCGATGTGCATGGCGTCACAGTTGCGGAATAACTATTTGTACGCAATTAACGAATGTTAAGTACGGGGTGTCAACGAAATGCCAGCAAGCCGTCCAATCGGTTCAATGCGACATTGTGTGTCAGTTTCCCCCCGGCGGCATCCCTGGGCCAGGGGGAGGTTGTCGGCCGGCAACTGGGCACCCGGCGCGGTGCAGCGATGCCCGGGCTCCTGAGCGGGGGCGCCGACCAGAGCGACAGGCGTGTTGACGGTGGTGAAGTGATGCGCCGGTGGTGGATTGCGCTTGTGGTCGGAATTGTCGCCGTCGCGGTGGGGGTGTTCCCGGTCTGCAGGGGCTGGACCGGGCGGTCAAGTTGGTCAGCGTGTTCGGGTTGTTCGTGACCTTGGCCGGCTTGGATGTCTCGGTGGTGCGGTGACCGGGGTGCGCCGCAGGCCTGGCGAAGGGCGTGCGGGTTCGGTGACCACTCGGGATCGACTCCGCCGGTGGTCACGCGCGGAATGAGCAGAAACAATGACAGACCGGTCCGCTGGTGGTGCAGGTCGTGCACGGGTTCGAGGGTGTCGGCAAGTGCACCCTCGCCCCCGGGCTCCCTTGGTGCCCGAGCCGGCTGCTGCCCCAGCGACCAGGCCCGGCAGTGCCGCGCGGGGCCATTGATCTATGACTCGTTCCACTGTCGTCGGCAGGTGTAGCCGGTCACCGGGTTGGATATGGTGGCGTCCATGGTGACGGCCCGGGATCCGCGTACGGCGACCCGGTCGTTGCTGCTGGTCTTGGCTCTTGCGCTGACCGCTGTTCTGGGTGTGCAGGTCGCCACGCGTGCTGTCAGCCACGCCACCAACGGTGTTTCCGCGGTCGCTGTCGAACACGTGCCGCACAGTGAGGTCACCGCGGATGTGGTCGTCCGCCCCAACACCCCGCTGCCCGCCACGGCTGGCAGCCCCGTGGCGGACCGGGCGTCCTCGCTGCAGGACCAGCATGCTGCCGACGTCCGCGGGTCGCGGGCGCCTCCCGCCATCGCCGTGTGACCGTGCCCGGGCCGGCTGGCGCCGTGTGGCCCGCTGCAGTCTCACCGGATGCCCAGGTGCCCCGCTGGTAGCGATTCGCTGCTCGCTGGACGGCTCGGGTCTGGAGTTCTACCGCGGCCGCCGAGGCGGCGAGGTGGAACTCGATGGCAGAACTGACGCGCGTGGACAGGGACATTTCGATCATGAATGTGGCACTGATGCTTTTGCGTGAGCCCGGCCTGCTGGCCATCTGGCTGCTCCTGCTGGTGCTGGCCGGCCCGGCGCTGGTGGTGCTCGCCAGCCCCGAGGGGGTTCGCGAGCCCGGGCAGGCGTTGCGGCAGGTAGCCGAAGTGCTCCGCCGCTACCGCGAGCAGCAAGCCCGCAGCCGGCAGCAAGCCGAGGAAGTGCTGCGCTACGCCGGCGAACTCGACGCCGCAGCCGCGCACGCGGCGACGACCGCGCAGCGCTGGCACGAGCACTGGCAGCAGGCACAGCAGTGCCTCGACACGGCCTGGCAGGCCTGGCTGGACGCCGATGCCCGCCTGAGCCGCGCTCGGGCCGCCGCGGCATTCTCGGTGCCGCAGACCGGTGTCACACCGGCGCAGTACGCCGAACGGGAACGCTTCCTGCGCCGTGCGGTCCTGGCCGCGGCACGGCACGGGGAGTTGCCCATCGCCGCAGTGGCCGATGCTCTCGCCGGCCGCAATGGCTGGAATCCCCGCCTGCAGCAGGCCGAGCAGGAGCTACACATTTACCGCGCCTCCGCCGCATACCTGGCGCGGCGTTACCGCCAGGCAGCCGCTGCGGAACGCGTCGCCTGGCATGACGCCCAGCTGGCCGCCGCGACCCGGGACGGTCTGCGCGCCGAGGCCGCCGCGGCCGCGACACAATCCGCCGCTGCCCGCCGGCTGCTGACCAGCATCCCGGCGCGCCGGCCCGCGAAGGCCCAGCAGGCCGTGGTCACCAGAGCTGCCTGACCTTCCTCATGACGGTGGAGCCGTCAGCCCACAGGGGGCCACCGTCGGTGGCAAGGCGGGCAGCTGGCTGCCGCTCACTTGGGGTGAGTCGCACACCGTGGGGCGCGTCGTGCTCTATGACCGCCCGAACCCGAGCGACCGGATCACCGGCGGGCGGCTTACGTTCAGCGACGGCAGCGTGCTGGACGTGCCCGCTCTGCCCGGCGACGGATCCGGCCTGGACCTCACGTTCGCGTCGGCGGCGGGTCCGGACAGATCGCAGTGCCGATCGGCGGAGCTGAGAGGTGCGAGTCAACTATCTAGGCTCGCCGCTGTTCGTCGAGTCATCACCCGAGGATCGCGTCGTGTGATCGGCGGGGCGGGCGAGTGGCGATCAAGGACATGGTGCCGGTCAGGGCGGCGCCCGTGACTCCCGTCACCAGCGCCAAGATGAGAACGCTGTTGTCCGGTAGTGGCACCAGGAGCAATGCGAATTCCCCGGTATAGCTGTTCTGAAGAAGTGACTTCCCCATCTCCAAAGCGGTCAGGCCGAGCAGTGCGGCGATCATGCCGATGACGGCCGACCCAAGCACGAAGGGCGCCCGTACATACCAGTTGGATGCGCCAACGAGCCTCATGATGGCGAATTCGTCCTGCCTGACATGTGCCGTGGCCCGGCTCATGGTGCCGATCAGGAATGCCGCCGCGACCGCCATCAGTAATGCCGTCACCAGGGCGCCGGTCCGAATCGCAGTAAGATGCGCCGTGGCCTGAGCGACGTCATTGCGTTGGTCGATGACCTGCTGAATACCGGCACGATTGCCCAGCTGCGTGGTGAGAGCATCGTATTGTCCGGAGGTAGTGAGTTGCACCTGGAAGGAATCCGTGAGTTGCCGCCGCGCCGCATCGACCAGCTCCGGTGAGTCGCCCCATTGGTTCTGAAGACGCCGCAGCGCCTCCTGGTTGCTTTCGAAGCGGACGGCAGCCACCGCGGGGTTCGACTGTAGGGCCGCGGCGACAGCGGTGCGCTGGTCGTCCCGGACATCCGGGGTCAACTGGATCGTGACGTCGGTGTGTCGGTGCGCGCCTCTCATCGCGTCGACTTCCAGATACGTGGCCAGACTGCCCGCCAGCAGAGTCAGTGCCACGGTGGCCGTCGCCAAGGCGGCAAAGGACAGGAGAAGATGGCGCCGCAGAAATCTGACCGTCTCGGTGAAGAGATACTGCCAGCGCACAGAGGCTTCCTTTCGGTGGTCAGTACTGCCAATCGCGCCAATGCACCTTATCGTCGGTGATGGCGTCCTTTCCGTAACCGGGCGGCAACGAATGTCTGCGGCGTCGGCATTCCTCGCGGCTCCGACCAGTTCGACGCTCGCATGTACTTTTGGTGTCCGTTCCTGGCAATGACGAAAGCCATCCTGGCAAATTTCTCCGACTGACGCAAGGGTTGCTCGCCTGCGCGAACCGGCGTTCGATCCCGCTACGAAACTTGCCCGGGTCGATTATTCGGCGTTCGTGTGACGCGCGGTGATTCCGCAATCTACGTTCGGTGCCGCGAATGTTGCGAAATGCATGCCGCGCCATGGCTATCGGAAGGTCCGTCAAGACTCGGCGGAACGCTCTGCCTGCTCCGCCCGAGGAGCGAAGATCCAAACGCCGGCGACAGGAAGGGGCGAAAGTCCCGCGGATGCGGGCCACCAGCGTCCTTGACCGCCTCCTTCCGACACGCGCAGCGCCACGGTGGGCCGGCTGTTACTGCTGCAACCCAATCACTCCCGGGCGATCAGGATCGGACAGTCCGCGTGGTGCAGCAACTGCTGGCCGACCGAACCCAGCAGTATTCCGGTCACCGTGCCGTGACCGTGGCTGCCGACCACTACCAGTTGGGCGTGGTGCGAGGCGCCGACGAGCAGCCCGGCAGCCGTTCCGGTGGCGATCTGGGCCTGCACCGGCACGTCGGGGAACCGGTCGATCCACTCGGCGAGCAGGCGTTCCACCGTGCCGGCATGCGTTTTCGCGAGTTCGTCGAGGTCCGGCGGCGGGATAGGGGCGAGGCCCGGTCCGACCGGCGGCAATGGCGTGGCGTAGGCGTGCACGGCGAGCACCGGCGTGTGCCGACGGCGAGCGGCGTCGAATGCGGCACCGATGGCCAGGCGGCTGCCTGCGGAACTGTCCACGCCGACGATAACCGGACCGTCGATGGCCAGTACCCGGCCGCGTACCACTACCGTGGTGCAGCGCGAGTGGGTCGACACCCGGGAGCTGACCGAGCCAAGCATGAGGCTGGTGAAGCCACCACGGCCGCGATGCCCGACGACCAGAAGGCCGGCGTCCTGGCCGTGTTCGAGGAGCACGGCAGCCGGGTCGCCGGGCACGACGACGGTGTGCACGGTCACGGCGGGTGCCAGCGTGCTGATCTCGGCGCGGGCTTCCGCCACGACAGCTTCGGCGAGATCGGCGGCGCCGGTGAGATCCCGGCGGGGTAGTCCGGGCGTACCGGCCCAGGTGGGGTCGTAGGCGTTGAGAATGGTCAAGGGCACGTCGCGGCGCTGGGACTCCACCGCGGCCCAGCGGACTGCGGCCTGGGCCGGGGCGGAGCCGTCGGTGCCGACCAGGACCGGTCCCATGCTGTTCATCGGTCACCTTCCGGTGTGCGTTCCGTTCCTGGACCGTTGAGATCAGGAGAGTCATCTACGGTCACGATCGGGCCGGAGCCGGCGGGGGCGCGCTTCCGCCGTTGGTGGCCGGCGCCGCCGGCGCGGGCCGGTGGCTGGCCTCCGACTCGTGGGTGAGGAAGTTTCCGAGCTCGCCGATGGTGCTCATCAGCGGCGCGGGGAAGACCACGGTGGTGTTCTTGTCGACGCCGATCTCGACCAGCGACTGCAGGTTGCGAAGTTGCAGGGCGAGAGGGTGAGCCATCATGGTGTCGGACGCGTCGCCGAGTGCGGCGGCGGCCAGCGATTCGCCTTCCGCGTTGATGATCTTCGCCCGCTTTTCCCGCTCGGCCTCGGCCTGCTTGGCCATCGCCCGTTTCATCGCGTCGGGCAGCTGGATGTCCTTGAGCTCGACCAGGGTGACCTCGACGCCCCAGTCGACGGTGGTGACGTCGAGGATCATGCGGATGTCGTCGTTGATCCGGTCGGTCTCGGAGAGGGTCTCGTCCAGGCTGTGCCGCCCGACGACTTTGCGCAGCGTGGTCTGGGCGATCTGGTTGATCGCCGCCCGGACGTTCTCGATCGCGACGACGGACTTGATCGCGTCGACGACGCGGAAGTACGCGACGGCGGAGACGTCGACGCTGACGTTGTCGCGGGTGATGATGCCCTGCGACTGGATCGGCATGGTGACGATGCGCAGCGAGACGCGATGCATGACGTCGACGATCGGGATGAGGAAGCGCAGGCCCGGATCGCGGGCGCCGACGACCCGGCCGAGCCGGAAGACCACGCCGCGCTCGAACTGTTTCACGATCCGCACCGACAGGACGAGCAGCAGCACCGCCACGGCAGCCACGATGATCAAGGTAAGAGTGAGGGTACTCATCGGAAATCTCCTCCCGCACGTGCCGACGCGGAGGGAGAGCCCGCCGCGACGCGTGCCTGCCTCCAGAGTCCGGCGCCGGGTGTGTGGCTGTCAGGGCCGGACGTCCCACGCCGACATGGATGGACGACCCCTCGTTGAGGCGCCGAGTGGGACGTCCGGGCGACCGGCTGTCGGGTCCAACAGCTCTGCCGGGTTGCGGTGGTTCGGGTATCTCGGCCCGTGGCGTACTCGGCTTGTGGCCGTCATCCTGGAGTCCGATGAAGCCGTTTGTGAGCCATCCCGCTGAGGTGCCACCGGGTTACCCGGGCGGTTATGAGCGAGAGCTGCGGCTCGCGGGAGGGCGACTGGCGCAGATTCGCCCGATCGTTCCGGCGGACCGGTTCCCACTCGCGTGCGCCATTCTCGCCGCTGATGCCGACACCCTGTACCGCCGTTTCCTGGGATCACCACCGCCGCTGACGCCGGCCCTGCTGACCTACCTCTGCACCGTTGACTATCACAAGCGGTTCGCCCTAGTCGCCGGGGATCCGGAGACGGGGGACGGGATCGCCGTCGCTCGGTACGAGGCGACGGGTGAAGCCAGCGCTGAGATCGCTGTGGCGGTGGATCCGCGATGGCGGCGCATCGGGCTGGCCACCGCCCTGGTCGAAATTCTCGCCGAGGCAGCCCTCGAACGAGGCATCCATACCTTCACCGCCTCCTACCTGGCCGAGAATCGGCCGGTGGCAGCGTTGCTCGCCCTCGTCGGCAGTGATCGGACCGCGAAGATTCGCGAAGGGCTGGCGGAGGCTGTTGTCGCCTTGGACCCTGCCAGTGTTTCGGAGGCCGTGAAACGACTGGAGGGTGACGGCTCCTCACCATCGCAGTGATCCGCCATGGCGCAGCTGAGTGCCGGCATTGCTGGTGGCGGAGATGTCAGGCCCGGGCGGCATCGTGCCGATGCCGCCCGGGTTCCGCGTCGCACGGGCCTTCGCCAGTCACGATGTCGGCCCCTCGACGGCGGGGTATCCAGCCGGGCGCCGTTGACCGGCTGGATCGGTCGAGCATCGCCAGTGATGACCCTGGCCCAACTGATCCTTGATCGGCGGAGTCGAAATTCCCCCTGAGTCAGGCCGAAGGTCCCTGGAGGACCGCGCGAGTAGGTCACTTCACCGCTGGCTTCGCCCGGTATGCGGCGTCGACGGATGTTCAGAGGCGGTCCCTCGACGTCGATCGACACCTCAGACGTCCAGGTGGTAAGGCACCGCACCGCTCAGCTTTCTGGCCGCGGCAGCGCAAGAGCCTGATCCTCTGGCGGACCGTTGGCGAGTGTCAGATCAAGGACAGCCTCAGGTTAGACGGCGTACCCCAGGGCCACGGTCGTGCCGTAGCTGCGGAACAACCGGATGAGCGGTGAGCGCGCCGAGCGACAGGGTCCCGCCGAAGTAGTTTCGTCCGCTTTGGGGGTTGTGATCTGTCACGGCGAGGCGTTGCGTGGAGCGGGTGCGAGGACCCGATGTGGATGACGTGCCGGACTCGATCGGCGGCTGAGTCGCTGCTGCGGTGAAGGGTGGACGATGAAGACGATCACGGAACAGTCACTCGAGTCAGGCGTCACCACCGTGCGACTGGTCGGTGACCTGACGAAGGCCGGCCTTCCGGCTTGCCGCAACAGCATCGCCAAGGCGGCCGCACAGTGCCCAGTGGCGGTTGTCGTGGACCTTTCCGAGTTGCACCACGCCGACCCGTTGTTCGGCAGCATGGTCGCCACGGCGACCTTCAAGGCCCAGGAGAACTGGGGAGTGCCGTTGCTCTTGTGCACCGCCAACAGCGAGATCCGTGGCCACCTGGCGAAGTTCCGCAGTTTCGTGGCGCTCTACGAGCAGCGGTCGCAGGCTCTGCTGGCGGTGCACGCCTACGTCCCGCGCTGGATCAAAAAACGGTTTCCGCCGGTGCCGGCAAGCGCCGGCGAGGCCCGATCAATCGTCGGCGACGCCTGTTGGAGCTGGGGACTGCGGCATCTGCGTGATCCTGCCCAACTGGTCGCCTCCGAACTGGCCAGCAACGCCATCGTTCATGCCGGCACCGATTTTGATCTGATGCTCGGATACACCGGCCGCTTCTTGCGCATCGCGGTCAGCGATGGCAGCGGGGCGATGCCCTCCGTGATCAAGGAGCCGCCGGTGACAAACGCGATCATGCCCGGAGGCACCGGGCGGGGGATGCGGATCATCGCCGCTGCCGGTACGCATTACGGTGTCACCCGCACACGTAGCGGCAAAGTCGTCTGGGTCCTGATCGTCGCCCATGACCGGTGACGGCACGAGGCCAGCATGCGATGTCCGAAGTGACGTTGCCGCAACCCTGTGTAGCGGAGCGCGGCTGCGGTGTCCAGGGCCGACAGTCGGCGGGACTGCGGGAATGACAGTGGCTTGCCAGCCGGTCAGTGACGTTTCGCCGGGTGCTCGAACGCTCGGCGCAGCTCCCGGCGGATCGCAACGTCGTCCTGACTGGTCATCTGCCTGACCGCGACCGTTCCGACGATGGCGGCACCGATCCCGGCCAGCGTGAACAGCATCCGGCTGGAGTCCGCCGGGACGGCTACCGGCCCGAGCACCATCTGCCAGTTCTCGCCGGCGCCGGCGAGGGCGCTGGACAGAGCGATGGCCAGCAACAGCATCGCTCGTGCCGAGGTCTGCACGAAGGCGAAGACCCTGCCGCGTACGCCGTCGTCCACCTCGGCGCCGATGAGGGTGACGCCGCACAGCAGCGCCAGACCCGCCCCGAAGCCGACGACCAGGACGGCTCCCAGCGCCGCGGTCAGTCGCGGCATCATCGCCAGCGCCACCACGGCCAGTCCCGCCACCTGTACCGCCAGCCCGAACAGCAGATGCCGGGACAGCCGGCCGGCGAGCCGCGGGCCGGCCACGACGCCGAGGCCGAAGCCGACGAACAGTCCGGCGAACAACAGCCCGAAGGTGGCGTCCCCGCCGCCGAGCGACCGGCTGTAGAACCGGGCGCCGCCGACCACGATCCCGGCGCCGGCGAACGCGCCGAGCAGCCCGGCGAGCAGCCCGCGCAACAGCGGTGTCGCGGTCAGGTAACGCCATCCGGTGCGCAACGCTGCCCACCAGGATTCGGGACGCGGAGCGGCCGCCTCGCGCCGGCCGGAGATCTCCCGGACGCCGAAGAAGACGACCGTGGCGCACGCGAGGAAGGTCAGCGCGTTGAAGTAGAGCGCGACGGCGGCTGCGCCGGTACGCCCGACGTGCGGCAGGCGTGCCGTCGCGGCGAAGGTCAGTGCCGCCAGCACCGGCGTGATGCCGTACGTCGTCACGATGGTCAACTGGTTCGCGGTCTCCAGCCGGCCCCGGGGCAGCAGGTTCGGGACGGCGGCCTCCTTGGCCGGGTTCCACACCATCGCTCCGGCCTGCGCGCCGAACGACGCGATCGCGGCCCACGCCACCACGATCTCGTGCTGATCGACCAGTTGCGCGGCGGCCGGGATAGAGGCGAACAGCAGGAACCGGGCCAGGTCGACGAGCACCATCGTGTGCCGGCGATCGAACCGGTCGGCCAGCACCCCGGCGAACGGGCCGAGCACCAGCCAGGGCAGCAGCTGCACCGCGATGATCGCGCCGAACGTCGCACCCTGTGCTGCCGGCGAACCCATCAAAGCCGATGCGAACGACGACGTCGCGAGCAGTCCGAGCCAATCGCCCAGCGACGACAGCCCGAACACCAGCCACAGCCGCCGGAAGGGGCGCAGCCGCACCACGTCCGCCAGCGCGGAGGACGACAAATGGCGTCCGAGGGTCACACCTCACCATCCGGTTCCGCGACGCCTGCCCGCCAGGGCCAACCGTCTCGCGATCTCAGGACCGCAGGGATCCGCTCCCGGCATGCGATCGGTGGCCGGAGGCCGGCCGGCGAGCGGGCGTCGTGGGTGGGGCGGCGGTCACCGCCGCCAGCCCGGCGACCACCTCGGCGGCCGATGTGGTACCCGTCCAGAGGATGCGCTGCCGATGTGCGCCGGTGCCGCGCCGGCGCAGCTGCTCGAGCAGACCGGTGACGGTCTCCGCGTCACCGAGATCGGCGAGCGTGCCCCGCACGTGGTCGACGAGCCCGGCGACGAGATCCCAGGCCGGCACCGTACGGCCGGACATCGGATCCACGCCCGCGCCGGTGAGCCCGTTCCGGGCTGCGGCGAGCAATCCGGCGACCAGCCGGGGAGACGGCACCGGGGTCAGGGCCAGCCCCGCCCGGATCTCGGTGACCGCGGCCGCGACCAGGGCCCGGACCAGGATGGCGATCAGCACGGTCGTGTCGGCGTCGGCGCAGGAGTCGGCGACGCGCACCTCGACGGTCGGGTAGCGCGGCGACAGGCGGGCGAGCAGATAGACGCTGCGCTCGTCCATCGCCGCACCACGGCGCAGCAGCTGCTGAATCACGCGATCGTATTCGGCGGCGTCCTGCCACTCCCCGGGCGGGCGGCCGGTCGGCCACTGGGCCACCACCGAGTACCGGTGGCTCGCCCAGCCGGTGTCGTGACCATCGGCGATGGGGGAGTTGGCGCTGATCGCCAGCAGAGTGGCCAGCCAGGGCCGCAGCCGGGCGAGCACCTGGACGCCGAGGTCCCGAGTCGCGACCCCGACGTGGACATGGCAGCTGCAACAGCCGAACTGCGCGGTCAGCGCCGGATACCGCAGCGCCAGGCCCCGGTAGCGCGGTGAATCGCTGAGCGCGGACAGTCCGGGCGCGCCGTAAGGTGCCATCCCGCTGGCGACCAGCGCACAGCCCAGCGATCGAGCGCCGGCCGCGGCCAGCGTCCGCAACCGGGAGATCTCCCGTCGCAGCTCGTCGGCGCCGCGACAGACGGCGGTGGTGGTCTCCACTTGATAGCGCATCAGCTCCGCCCGTGGACCGGGTTGCTCGCGCAGCCTGTGCAGCAGCGCGGGGCCGGCCGGCACCGGCCGGCCGCTGTGCGGGTCGAGCAGGAGAAACTCCTCCTCCACCCCGAAGGTCACGGCGGTGGGCTCCGGTACGGCCGACCGGCCCGCCATCAGCGGCCGCGGAGAGTGGGACATCATGTGGCTTCTCTCTGGCGATTCTCGAGGACGGCTTCGGGCGTCCGGCAGACCGGTCAGTGGATCACGGCCACGGTGCAGGCCGAGTGGCGCAGCAGGTGCTGGCTCACCGAACCGAGCAACAGACCTCGCACCACCCCGCGCCCGCGACTACCCACCACAAGCAGTTGCGCCGTCGCGCTGGCCTCGGTCAAAGCGGCGGCCGGATGCCGGATCACGGCGTCGGCCGTGATGTCGATCCCCGGTTGTGCCGAGCGCAGTTCGCCGACCAGATCGTCGAACGGCTTGCGTTCCTCGGCGTTCACCGAGCGCGCGATGGCCGGGCCGGTCTCCCCGATCGCGGTCACCGGCGCGAACGCGCCGATCACCCGCAGCGGCACCGCGCGGGCGGCGGCCTGCTCGGCGGCGAAGGTCAGCACCTCCGCTGAGGTCTCGGAGCCGTCGATGCCGGCGACGACCGGCGCGCCGGAGGCGGCGTCGCCGCGCACCACCACGACCGGGCAACGAGCGTGCGCGCTGACCGCGGCGCTGACCGAGCCGAGCAGTTCCGCCACCGCGCTGTGCCCGCGGCAGCCGATCACGATCAACCCGGCGTCGGCGGACCGATCGATCAGGGTCAGCCCGGCGTATGCGCGTACCGTCGTAGCTCGGCTGTCCACGCCGGGATGTGTCCGCCGCGCAGCCGACACGACTTGGTCCAACATGGCGGCGATGCTCTGTTCGAGGTCGGCCGGTGGGCGCACCGCGGGCGCGGGAACCATGCTCGCCGCCGGCATCCAGAGCGGCTCCTCGAAGGCGTACAGGAACTCGACCGGCGAGGCGGTGCGAGCGGCATGGTCCAGCGCCCAGGCGGCCGCCGTCCGGGCCGGAGCGGACCCGTCGTACCCAACGATGATCTTTTGATGGCTCATGGCTGCGCTGTCCTTCCGACCTCACCGCCGGACCGGCGGGCTACGCCTCTCACCGTCATCGCGGCGGGCGCCGGTGGTCAGGGTCACCCGGCCGGATCCGGCAGGCCGGACGGCCCTGGTCCCGGGCCAAGAAAAGATTTCCGCACGGTACGGCGTGACGCTGAGGTGCCTGGTCACCCTGTCTGGTGGGTGGCCGCCGCGAGCCCGCCCCGGACCCGCGGGGTTCTGCGCTCCGCCGCGGCGACCTCGGCCGGCACGGGTACCGCGATCCGGGTCCGCCACGCTGCGGGGTCGTCCACCTGATCGGGCCCGACCAGGTACTCCTCCCACATGACCGGCACAGCTCTGATCCGGTGTGCGGCGAGCCACTCGCTGAGCCGGTCGTAGCTGCCCAGCAGGCTGTTCCAGGAGCCGAGGTGAAGGACCTGCGCCGCCGGGCCGCCGGGCAGCCGAGGGCTGACGAAGGGCTTGCCGACGAGGCGCGGCACCCTGGTCGGATAGGCCGCGGTCACCTCGAACCTGCCATCGTCGAGCGGGCGCAACAGCGACATGGCCGGCCCTCGTGGCGGTACGCCCAGGCGATGCAGCGCCGCCGCGACGATGGGCAGCATCCGCAGCGGGAAGGTTCGCAGGCCGTGCACGCCTACTTCGGCGCGGAGGCCGAACAGGCGAATCGGCAGCCGGATCGCCAGCTCGGCGTCGCACACCGCCGGATCCGTCGCGTTGGTGGTGTAGTGCTTCATTGCCTTCTCCTTCGCGAACCTCGGGCCACCCTCGACCATGGGCGAAGTTCGATATTTCGGCCCAGGGCCGGACGGCCCTTGCGCGAGCAGATCCTGACGGCTGCAACAGCGTCGTCGTTCGGTCCGCGGGCCCGCCGGACAGACGGGACACGGAATCAACACCGCTGCTGACGGGGTCGCTGTCGCTGGGTCAGCGGACCGGCGGCGTCGGGGTTGCAGGGATTCACCGGTCCGCCTCGACCCGACCTGCCCGGCCGGCTCCGTTCAGTCGGTGTACGCCATCGTCGATCGGTACGAGGTCGGTGCCCAGGAGCCGGGTGGCCAGCCCGGGGCTGGGCCGCACGTTGTTGCCGGGACTTTCGTCCCTGCTGATCTCGGTGGTGCGGGGTCAAGGTGAGGGTGATGGAGGTGGTCGTCGTGCTCGCCGTGCTGCTGTTCCTGCTCTTCCTCCTGATGCTTGTCGGCCTCGCCACCTGGCCCGCGTTCCAGGCCGGGACGAAGCACGACAACAAGCGGACCGCCGGCGTCGATGCCCATGGTGCGCGGGCGGCGCCGGCAACGTTCGAGGGCGCATTGACCGTTCAGCTGCTGCGCGGCGAGATCAGCGCCGATCAGTATCGGTGCGCGCTGGAGCGGCTGGCCGCCCGCGACGACCGGGACCATCCGCTGTCGGTGCCGGAGCGAGGCGATCCCGGCGCCACCGCCTGAATCCGCCGGCGGGGCGGGCCGCGGGCGTAGGGACCTTAGACCCTTGGCGTGCCAGAGCGTCGCGGCCCACGCTGGACCGGTAGGCAAGCGCCGTCGAAGACCGAGGCGACGCGTCTCCAGATGGGAGATCGGCCGTGAACGCTCGTACCGGTGACCGGATCGTCATCGAAGGCAATCGGGAAGGCGAGGTCCGCCGGGTCGGGGTGATCACCGCCGTCGGGCACCCGGACGGACGTCCGCCTTACCACGTGCGCTGGCTCGAGGACGGACACACCAGCGTGATCTTCCCCGGTCCGGAGGCGCGCATCGAGCCCGCCGGTGGCGTCCAGGCGGCGACGGGACGCTGAACTCCCGGCCCGCGGCGAGCCGCCCGGACCACGGCCTGACGCGCCCGGATCCGTCACCTTCTCACGGTTCGGCGGATGGTCCCCGCGGAGGGGCCGTCCGCCTCTGACCGCGCTGCCGGTCGCGTGTCCACGATGGAGGCATACGAACCGAGCGCCCGGCGATGAGACGCCGCGCCTCGCTCTGGCCGCCGGCCTTCGCCGCGCCGGCTCGTCCGTTGCTCGCTGCCCGCCGCCGACGGCGGGGCAGTGCCTGTCCGGGCGAGGAGGAGGAGATGCGTTTCCGAAGGCTGAGTGTGCTCGTGGCGTCCACCGGTGTGGTGGCGGCGGGTCTGATGTCTCCGGCTGCGGCGGGGGCCGCGGCCACGACCGCCGCGCCGCCACCGGTGCGGACCAGGTCGATGGTCGTTCTGGGCACGCTGGGCGGCCCGATGTCCTACGGCTCGATGATCAGCGCGCGCGGCGACATCATCGGCAGCAGCCGGGATGCCGCCGGTGACACCTGGTCGACGGTGTGGTGGCGCGGCCGGATCAACCCGACCGCCATCCGGATCGTCAACGGTGGCATCAGCGGGATCAACGAGCAGCGCCACATGGCTGGAAGCGTCCAGGCCGGCAACAGGGAGAAGGTGTTCCTGTTGCGGCACGGCAAGATGACCTACAAGCGGCTGCCCGCGGGCGCGAAGGCGGGACGGTGCTTCCTGAACAACCGCGACCAGGTGGCGTTCACCAGGATGGACAAGGACGAGAGCTACCACGCGATGGTGTGGAAGAGCGGCCGTCTGAGCACCCTGCCGGTGCCTCGCGGCATTTACAGCCAGGTGGTGGACTTCAACAACCGTGGCCAGGTCCTCGGCATGATCCGGCGGCCGGGGTCGTCGGTCACCCGTGCGGTGTTGTGGCAGAACGGCAAGATGATCAAGCTCGGCACGCTGGGCGGCGCGAACAGTTATGCGCGGGACCTCAACGAGCGGGGGCAGGTCGTCGGCGACAGCACCACCAAGCGTCACGGTGAACACCCGTACCTGTGGCAGCGGGGCCGGATGACCGATCTGCTGGCCCACACCAAGGCGACCGGTGGCCGGGTGTACGCGCTCAACGACAAGGGTGCCGCGGTCGGCGTCGCCGACTTCGGCAACTCGTCCTCGGGCGTGCGCTGGCAGCACGGGCGGATGAGCCGGCTACACATCGGGACCTCGGGCCTGCCCGTCGCGATCAACAACCGCGGTGACATCGCGGGCCGGACCTGGTTGCCCACCAGCACCATGGGTGTTCCGTTCGTGCTCAGCCATGGGCGCCTCACTGTGTACCCGAAGCCGCCGGCGGATATCGCGACCAAGGTCATCGGGATCGACCGGCACGGTGTCATCGCTGTGGAGCAGGAGATCGGTGACTACGGGGTACGGCTGTTGCGTTCCCGGTGAGATCCGGTGTACCGGCCGGCCGGTGTACCGGCCGGCCAGTACACCATCACATCCACGCAAAACGAGCTGAAGATGCGACTCCTCCGCGACCGCGTGTCGCGCGCAACAGCGTGGCGGATCGCGCGGGAGAACGACTGGGACACTCTGCGCGACGCCGAGTACTTGGCGGTGACCCGGCTGCAGGCCGACGCTCTGGTCACCATCGATCCCCGCATGGCGGGCAAGGCGGAGCGGGTGGTTCCCGTCATGCCTCTGGGAGCTCTGCTCGTCAACGGGTAGCGGGACGGTGCCGCGGTGGGGCCGCCGCTCTACAGCGGGATGAGCCGGGCGGCGAGAGCAACCGCGGAGAGGTCTCCCTCGCGGAGTCGGGTGGCGGCGCCGGCTTCGCCGTAGGTCTCCAGGCGCTGGGCCGAGGCGGCGATGAGCGCCTGGTCGCCGTTGAGCAGCCGCTGGGCGACACGAGCCTGTGCCGGGCTGAGCTCGGCGTAGGCGCACCGGTCCAACGCGGAGATCGTCTCCTCGTCCAGGGTGCCGGCCAGCGCCCGGCTGGTGACCACCTTCAGCAGCCAGGACGGCCACCAGCCGTACTTACCGATGGCCCGGCCGGACCGGACCGCCATGGCCGGTGACTGGCCGGCCTCGAGCAGGCGCATCGTGAGCGGGCCGTCCAGGCGGTCCAGCAGAAGCGCGGCGACGAAGGCCTTGAGCAGCGCGGTGGTGCCGACGTACGGCTCGACCCCGGCTGCCGCCTCGGCCCATCTGCCGGTCAGCACGAGGCACAGCGCCTCGGCCTCGGCAGCGGCTGGTTCATCCGTGGTGGATCGCTCGTTGAGCCGGTGCACGGTGGCGAGCAGCCGGTCGACGGCTTGGCCGGCCCGCTCGGCCAGCTCCGGGCTGGCCGGCTTGTTCAAGTACCGGACCATGATCTCGGTGGCGATCTGCGCCTCCCGGCGCAGCAGCGGTGAGCCGATCCGTGGAATGATCACGTCGGCCAGGGCCTCGGTCATCGACGCCAGGTCCAAACGCTCGGAGGCCTCAGGGAATTGGGCCCACCACGATGCCGGATGGCCGCGGTGCGTCGGGCCGGCGGCTACGGCGAGAGAGATCGAAGAATTGCTGGGCATCGTGGGTGACTCTCATCCTTGATCCGTAAGACTTTTCCGGGCTGCCTCCAGTTGTCGGTCCGTGCCGGTGCGGATCGCAGTCCGCTGAGGTAGCAGATCGGTTGCGAGTCGCACCGCCCCCTGCGGGGTGGGGGAGTGGCTATTCGTACGCGATGGCGGAGAGCACGTTGAGGCGGGCCGACAACCACAGTCCCTTCGCGGGCGGGTGCTGGCCGGCTGACCGGGGCAGCCTGCTTGGTGGCCGGGGCTGGTCATCCACCGAGGACGAGAGGCGGCCGGCCCAGGCGCTCATCGACGCTCGCGCTGCACGCTGAACAGCATCCGGCATGATCCGCCTCCGCGGTGACGCCCGGTTTCGGCCAGGCGGCATCGCCCCGGACCGGGGCCGGGCCAGATCGTTCCGGTACGACCGCGGGCGGGCGGTCACCGCCGGATCCTGCCGGTGACACCGGGACCGGCGCTGCGGTCGCGACGGTGTCCGGGTACAGCGCCGGCACGAGCAGGCAGGCCACCGCCGAGCCGACGAGCTGGGCCCCGGCGAAGGCGGCGGCCGAGCGGGGCGCGATACCTGCTTCGGTGCTGGTCAGCATCCGCCCCAGGGTGACCGCCGGGTTGGTGAAGCAGGTCGACGAGGTGAACCAACAGGCTGCCCCGATGTAGGCGCCGACGGCAACCGGACCGTGGCTGCCGCGGCTGCTGCGCACCAGCGCGGCGATCAGCACCAGCAGGCCGGCGGTGGCGACCACCTCGCTGAGCAGTAGATGCCCGCCGTCACGGGCGGTGTCCGCCAGCGTCACGGCCGGTCGGTCGACCATCAGGTTCCCGAGGACGGCCCCGGCGGCGGCCCCGGTGACCTGCGCGCCGACGTACCCGATCAGCTCGATCCTGGTGAGGCCGGTGCCGTGCCGGCGGCCGAGAAACCAGTCGGCGGCGGACACCACCGGGTTGAAATGTGCCCCGGAGATCGGCGCCAGCGCGAAGATGATCGCGGCCAGGCCGAGCGCGACCGTGCTGGAGTTCTCCAGCAGCCTGAGCCCGGCGTCGTCGGGGGACAGGCGGGCGGCCATGCCGCTCACCCCGACCACGGTCACCAGCAGCAGCATCGTGCCGAGAAACTCGGCGATCAGTCGCCGGCGAAGCAGCGGGACGACCATGGGAACCTCCGGTCGAGCCGGCAGGAAACCGCTGATGATCGCCTGCGCGACGCCAGCGTAGGCAGCGTCGCGTCCGGTGGTTCAGGGCCTTCCGACCCCCTCGGACGGTGCCGTTCGGACGGCGCACGACGCGACCCGGGTCGGCCGGGTGGCGGGTTCTCAGTGCCTGTCTCGCTACTTCAAGATCGGGTTAGGGCCGGTTTTACGCTGGTGGTATGAGCGGTGTGAAGCGCGGTGCTCGGGGCTGGCTGTCGCTGGTCCCGCAGCCGACCGCCGCGGCTGAGCGTTCGGTAGCGAAGCCGCCGCGGCGTTGTCCGGTCTGTGGTGGTCGGTTGCCGGCGCTGGCCCGGGGTTTGATGGTGTTCTGCTCGCCGGCGTGCCGGGCGCGGCATTGGCGGGCGGTCCGGCGGAGCCGGGCCCGGATCGTCGCAGCCCGGGAGGACCAGCGGGTGAGGTGCCCGCAGTGTGGAGTCGAGTGGGTGGCTAGTTTGGATCGGCCGTTGTCGGCGGTGTTCTGTACCCCGCGGTGTCGCACGAGGGCCTGGCGGGCGCGGTCGCTCACACCGGGTCAGGTGAATGGGTGACCGCTGGCGGGGGACTGCGACCTTGCTGACCTGCGGTTCAGCCTGACCGGTATCGACCGTAGTTGCTGACGGCGGACCTCCTCGCCGCGCTGCGGGCGCCCCGGGTGGTGGAACGATGGTGGCGACTATCGGGCAGGTAACCCAGCAGCGGTATGACGAGCTGGTCGCGCAGTCGCGGGACCTGGTGCGTGAGCACGGCCGCATCCAGTTCAAGTTGGGTGACAACGCGCTGGAGATCGAGCCGATGGGCCGGCATGGCGGCTCGCAGCCGCTCCAGATGCCCGGACTTGGCGTGACCGAGGCGTTGCGGATGTTTGCCGAGGACATCGGGGTGGCGCCGGACACGATGAAGAACTGGCGGTGGGTGGCGTCGCGATGGCCGGTCGACCAGCGCCGCGACGACGTGCCGTTCCACATCCACCGTCTGTTGGCCTCGATCGCCGATGCCGATCAGCGGTTCGCGTTGATCGGTGAGCCGCCGGTGCTGGCCCGGACCGGTGAGCGCCGATGGTCCGAGGACGAGGCGAAGCGGCGGGTGGGCTGGCAGGTGACCCGGCCGGAGACGGTTCAGGAGAAGGTCCTCGCGGTGCACGCGCTGGTCGACGATGACGAGGTTGCCACCCGGGTCGCCACTGATCTGCTGCGCCGGCCCAAGGTCGCGTTCAAGGCGGCGGGCGAGACGACGGTACAAGAAAAGGTCGGTGCGGTGCACGAGCTGGTCCGTGACGATGAGGTCGCCTCGCAGATCGCCACGGATCTGCTGCGCCGGCCGGAGGTCGCGGCGCGGGCGATGACCGACACTACGGCCCGGCACCTGGTCAACCGTGCTCAGGCCGACCAGGCCCGGCAGGGTACCGAGCTGATTCGGCAGCGGACGCCGGCGCTTCAGCACATCGAGCACACCGGTGAGTTCCTCGACCTGGTGGGTGCGTGCGCGCAGTTCGTCGCGTCCGCCGGCCGTATCGTTCCGGGCCTGCGCGGGCAGAACTACACCGAGGACGAGAAGGCGACGGTGCAGCGCAACCTCGCGAGGGTGCGGGCGGCCGCGGATTGGATCGAGGGTGCGGTGGCCACCGGCCAGATCACCCCGGAGGAGGGCCTGGCCCGCCTCCTGGCCGGCGAGTAGCCCGGCCATGGGACGGGTGCCCGCGAGACGTCACCGGCGACCTGGTCCGGGTCGCGTTGATGGAGGCTCGTCCGGCCGGACTGACCACCCGGCAGTTGGTGACCGCGACCGAACTCAGCGCGTATCAGGTCCAGTCCGGGCTGCGGTTCCTGCGGGAGGTCCTGGCCGCGCAGAACCTGACCCCGCTGACCTGGACCCGCCGCGACGGCTACCAGCTGTCCACCGACCCCGCCGACTGGATCGCCTACGAACGAGCCTGCGTGCGCACCGAGCTGACCCGGATCTCCCGGCTGCTGAGCAGCACGGTCATCCCGCACGCGCAGAAGCTGCCCGACGACGAGTGGGTCCAACTCGTGCTGGGCCAGCTCACCGGCGTCAAATCCGCCCTGGGTCTGCTCGTACGCGGCGCATGACCACCATCGACCGCGGGAAGCTGGGCAGCTACGAACGCCAGTGCGTGGGTGAGGAACTGTCCCGGTTGTCCTGGCTGCTGGACACCGTGATCACCCCGTACGCCCAGCAGCATCCCGACGACGAGTGGGCCCACCTGGTGCTGGGCCAGCTCACCGGCGCCCGGACCGCTCTCCAACTGCTGGCTCGTGGCGAATGAACGCCACGATCACGGCCCTGCCCCGCCGCCGGCGTTACCCGTCGGACACCACCGACGCCGAGTGGGATCTCCTCGAACCGCTGCTACCGCCGCCCGCCAGCACCACCCCGGCCGGTGGGCATCCGGAAGCGCACCCGCGCCGGGAGATCGTGGACGCGATCCGCTACCTGGTCGACAACGGTTGCAAGTGGCGAGCCTTGCCCTCGGACTTTCCGCCGTTCCAGACCGTCTACGGGTTCTTCGCCCGCTGGGCCAAGAACGGCGTGCTCGCCCACATCCGCGATCAGCTACGCCGGCGGATCCGCGTCGACGCCGGCCGGTGCCCCCGACCGGTTACCGCGATCATCGACTCCCAGAGCGTGAAAGCGGCCGAGACCGTCAGCAAGCAGACGCGGGGATTCGACGGCGCGAAGTTGATCAATGGGCGGAAGCGGCACGTAATCGTGGATACGAGAGGCTTGCTCATGACGGTGAAGGTGACGCCGGCGGACGTCACCGACCGCGACGCCGCCCGCGAGATCCTGCCCGAGCTCCGCAGGCTCAACCCGGAGCTGACCCTGATGTGGGCCGACAACGCCTACACCGGTCTGGCCGACTGGGCGCGCAACGAACTCGATCTCACCTTCAAGGTCGTCAAGAAGCCGCCGAACCAGGTCGGGTTCAAGGTGCTGCCGCGCCTTCTGTGGAATCTAATTTGTCAAGTCTGTCCGGCTATGGCGGACCGCTGACGACGGCGTCACGGCCGACGACGGCGGTGAGAAGCCGGATCACGCCCTGAACCACGCGGCGTACCCGACCCTGGCGCCCCTTCCGAGTAGCGCCCGCCACAAGCGCGACACATTATCTGCGGCAGTTCAGTACGTGACGAGCTCGTGGTGTTTGATCATCCTGTGCCCGAGTATTGGCGGCCAGAACCGCAGATTCCCGACGATGACAGCGCTGGCGTCGGCCGGTTGCTGGACCGTCTCGAATGCCATCCGTCCAGCGATCTCTGGAAAGAACTCGAAGGCCTACTCATTGTCGAGGCCGAGTGTTGGGTCCAGGAGGGCTTCACGGCTCTGCCTGCTCTCGCTCGAATCGCACAGGACAGCGGTGAGAAAGACCGACATCAGGCTCTCGACCTTGCCGCAGTGATCGTCCGGACGCTGCACCGCAATCACCTGTATGACGAACTGGTCCGCGCGAACTCAGAGGCTGTAGCGGCTCTTCATCGCCTTGCTCAAGCCCGCCTGACCGACAGCGGCAACCTCACGCGCACCACGCTGCTGCAGGACACCTTGGCCTTCGCCGGCTACACGTTCTGGGCTTCGATCAGCATGGACTTCACTGACGAGCACTACCACGTGGGCTGCCCCCACTGCTCAACTCGCCTGGCGATCGTCATCGGCGAGTACGGCCACTACTCAGCGTTCCGCCACTACAACGACGGCGACATTCACCGGATCCCACTAAAGCCGGCCATCCCGGACGAGTTGACCGGGATAGGCCGATGGATGCACGACACCGCCGCTGCGGGCGGCGACATACTCCTTGCCGAAGGGCTGACCTACCTGTTCGGGCAGGCAACCTGCGGTCTATGCGGCAGCACCTTCGACGTCGCCGACTGGTTCGAAGCCGAGAACAGCGCTCACCAGCCCATCGACCCAATCGTCGCCAGAACTGACCGCTCGACGTAACACACCAGGCCGGAGGAGATCATCGTCGTGCCCGGATCGCACCATGAGAGCGAGTTGATCTTGTTCGATCTCCGACGGTTCAAGCTCTCGAAGGAAACGGATGATCGCCGCATGATTCTCGCGGTGGCCCGGCGCCTTGACGTATGCGGCTAATGTGCCCGCCGTGGACGTCGCCCGTACCTTTCTGGCCGAAGTCGATGCCCGGCAGCCGGCCGCCCTCGCCGGGCTGTTTCTACACGGTTCGCTCTGCTGGGGCGAGTTCTTCACCGGCAGCGACGTCGACTTCGTCGGCGTCTGGAGCCAACCGCCAGACCACGCCGCCCTCGCCGAGGCCCACCACGCAACCAAAGCGCGGCACCCCGACATCACGTTCGACGGATTCCACTGCTCGCCGGGCGATCTGGCCGTCTCGGCGCTGACCGTCGGCCGGCGGCCAGCGTTCTTCCGGGACGAGTTCGACCCGAGCGGCAAGGTCGACATCAACCCCGTCACCTGGCACGAGCTCGCCGAACGCGCCGTCGTGATCCGCGGCGAGCTGCCACCCGTCCACACCGACCGGGCCGAACTACGTGACTTCACTCGCAACAACCTCGACACCTACTGGCGCGCCTTCGTCTCGGAGATCGAGCAGGCCGGGCCAGATGCCCTCGGAGAGCACGAGCCTTCCGTCGCCTGGGTGGTCCTCGGCGTTGCCCGCCTGCATCACCTGCTTGCCAAGGACAAACTGACCTCCAAGAGTGGCGCCGGCCGCTACGTCGCCGAGGAACTGGACACCCGCTGGCGCCAGCTCGCCCTCGACGCCCTGCGCATCCGCGAGAGGCCCCAGGACCCGACCGCTTACCACGACGCGACCGAGCGCGGCCAGCAAACGTACGACTTCCTGAGCTGGGCAATCAATGACGGGATGCAGCGATAGCGGCCGGATCGCGACAAATGAGATCGTCTGATCTTGGGGTGGCTGCGATCCTGTGCAGCGGGGAATGCTACGAGGGGCAGACTGAAACGAATGAAGGAGTTGGGTTCGGTCGGGCCTGTCCGGTTGCCGATTGAGCGTCTGATGGATCTGGCTGGTCGTGAGGTCGAGGAAGACGATCCGGATGCGCCGGTGCCGTTCCTGGTCGCGTTGCATCAGCGGCCGGTTCGGGAGGTGTTCCAACGCGCGGCCGAGTTGGTGAAGGTCGGCGACGTGACGCGGCGGGTGCTGGGTCTGCGGATTCTGCGGGAGCTTGGTGAACGTGGGCCTGATGGGCGTCGGCCGTCTACCGCCGAGACGATTCCGTTGCTGAGAGACCAACTGCGGCAGGAGACCGAGCCGGCTGTGCTTCTCTGGATCGTGTCGGCCCTCGGGTATCACTTCGCTGCTGAGGCGCTGTTCGAGGTCGTGGCGCTCGCCGGGCATCCGGACGAACGGCTGCGGTTTCACGTCGCGGCGAATCTGACGAACCTGGTGGATCTCAGGACCGTGGAACCCGCTGCGGCCGACGCGTTGATTCGGCTCTGCCATGACGAGGACGCTGATACCCGTTTCTACGCCCTGTATGCGGTGACCCGCGAGATCGCCGGCATGAACGTCGATCGGGTGAGCGCCCTGACCGCTGAGCTGATGAGCGACCCCGACGACCAGATCCGGACGATGGCCGCCGCGCATCACCGAGCGATCGGCGTCGTTCGGCAATTCATGACCGATTGGAACCCCGGCCGCGTCGTGGCCCCGGGCGCCGCGCCCGGTGGGTACGACTACATCATCGGCCCGATCTTGGTGGGTCTTGCCTGTGAGGGCGAGGTTCCCGAGATTCGTGAGGTCCTCGAACAGGAGATTCGCCGGGCCTACGGCACCTGTCCGCCAGCCGTAGACGTCACTGAAACGGCGCAGCGACTGTCACGTGGTGGAGCGACGAAGCAGCGATGTAAGCATGGCAATGCCGGAACGCTCGTAGATCACCACGCCGAGCTGCTAAACACCTGCTCAGCGGCATGTGAGTGACTCGAACACGGTGCCATTACCTACACTCAAGTAGCCGATTCTCACTGCGTACAGACGCTGACAGCTTCGCACATCTGTTCATTATCGGGTGACGGAACCGTCCGTACGAATAAGCAAATCACAGCATCATCTCGCGCTCGGGTAACACTGTGAGAGCCGCCCCCAATCCATGGGCGCTTCTCGAAGAAGCAGCCAAACCAGGTCTGGGGGTGTTGACTGAAAGCAGCGAAGGTGGTGAGGACGTGAAGTCACTGGAATGGCACCGGGCGGTCAAGCGATATGTTTTGCCACGGCTGAACGGCCGATGGCAGGCCCACGGGGCGTTGCTGTACCCGGTTCCCTTCGAGTGGCTGTGGCCGGGACTGGTCATGTCTACCCGGCCGGGCTCACGGCACTTCAGTGTTGTCGCTCTGACACAACTCCTGGTGCGGCCGTTCCGCGCTTTTAGCGGGATCTCCTCTATTGATCTTCAACGTGCCGCAGGCTGGGAGGCTTGGGTGCTGCCGGAATCCCTGGAGGATGCAGGGCCCGTCATGGAACAGTTCCACGAGCGGATCGTCGATGTGGCGATGCCGTTTTTCGAACAGCATGATTCGTTGACGAGTTGCGTCGCTCTCGTGGAGCGGAAAGTACAGGATAATCCGGAGAGCGTACGAGATCTTGAAGCATTATTTTATCTGCGGGTTCTGACCGATGATCTTGATCAGGCGCTGCCGATAGTCGACACCATTCAGGCGTTGGCCACCGTGCACGCCGGAGAGAGTCCGTGGATCGGAAAGCTGGTTCAGGATGTGGTCCGCGTGGCCAACGCCGCTCGGAATGACAGAAATGAGGCATTGGATATCCTGCGGGAATACGCGGAAGGTACACGAGCTGAACTCAAGATTCGCGCCTCGACCTGACCGATCCGAAACCGCCAACAACCATCTCACATCGGCAGTTCAGCAAGTCGGCGACTGTGCAGAAGCGAGAACATCGAACTGATTTCCTGCGGGGGATCGGTTCGGCGGCTATTGTAGCCTTAATGATCTCCTCGCCAGGTATCGGTCACTCGGGGCGCCTCCCGGAGCCACCGAGACGCGCTCCTCTTGCCCTCGGGACCGCCGCGATGGTTGTATTCCTGCTACTAGGGTGCGTGCGAGGGACATACTTCTTAACTCGATTCGAAGCAAATTGCAGTAGTGAACCCGATTCGAGCAAGCCCTGCCTAAAGTCCGACGATCCTGCGTTCAGCGCCCACCCCATCATCATCGCAATTATCAGCTGTGTTTTTTGGATGATCCTTCTGTGTATTCCTGCACGGTTTTGTCAACCTGCGCAGGATCACGGCAGCTGGGGTTTTACTGGGCCCCGTAATATCGGTCTTGATCGCATGCGAGACTGCGAGCGGCTACGGTCTTGTCCCCTGACCTCCGTAAGGGCGGTATCAATTCAGGCGTTTGGCGAACGCCCTATCATCGGCAGAAGAACGAGCTGGCAGATGGCGGCGCCTTACCCCCTCACGCTTACTCATCGTCACGGCGTTTCGTGATGGCGAGGATCGGGAGCAGGGCTGCTGTGCCAGGCGCTCCGATCTGTCGCGGGGTGGCGCCGGCCGGGGTGGGGACGTCGACGAGCCGTTCGAGCAACTTGTCGAGGGCGGCCTGGCCGTCGTCGACTGCGGCGCGTTCGTCGTCGGTGAGTGGGATGCTGGCCAGCATGCGTTGGAGGTTGTCTTTGGCCTCGAGCAGCTGGCCCTTGGATGACGCTTTCGGCGTGTAGAAGTCGCAGCGGGCGCAGGCCATGCGGTGCTGGCATTGCTCGAAGAACGTGTAGGTGCAGTAGCCGTGTCCCATGTCGTAGTACTGCCAGGGCTCGCCGGCAGCTGCGGCGCCGCTGGTGACGGCGTCGCGGTCGACGAGGACCTCGATGGTGCGGACGTTGCGGGCGAAGTAGCCGGCGTCGTTGTAGGCCCTGGCCAGTGTGTTTGGGGTGATCTTCGCGTAGTGCTGGGTGGATCGGGGCTGCGGTGGCCGAGCCAGGCTTGCAGCTCGAACAGGGTCATGGGTTCCTTGGCGTTGTAGAGCTGGCTGGCGATGGTTGACCGGGCGCGGTGGCTGGTGATGTTGCCGCGGACATCGGCGGTGGGGACGCCGGCCTTGCGGCAGAGTGCCCGGATGATCGTGCCGTTGAGGTAGGTGTTGGCGACTCGGCGGGCTCTCGTGGCGAAGAGCAGGTCGACGTGCTCGCTGGTCTTGCGATCCAACATGCGGGGTTGCTGCGGCCGGAGGTTCTGCCATGTCTCGATTGCCTTGCCCAGGATCGGGTCGATGGGTTTGGTGAACGAGGTGCCGGTCTTGTGGGTGGGGACGTCGAGCAGGCAGACCGCGTCGCGGGCCAGCACCTCGTCGGAGTCTCCGGGGATCGGGAAGCCGTCGTGCTGCCAGCGGACGCAGCCGACGCGGAGGCGGACGATCTCGTTGCTGCGCAGGCCGCTGAACAACCAGGTCAGCGATAGGGCCCGGAGCAGTTCGAGCGGGTAGCGCAGGCTGTTGAGGCTGGTAGGCAGGTCTTCGGGTTCGATGTTGAGTCCGGCCCACAGCAGTTTGGCCCAGATGTCGTCGGCGATGACGCGGGGATCGGGTCCGAGCATCGCGTGGATAGTTCTGGGCGTGGACAGGGCGCGTAGGGGGTCGAACCGGCGGGGGATCCACTCCCATTCCTGCAGGTCACGGAAGAACACCCGGGTCGCGGTGAGGTAGCCCGCCTTGGTGTGTGGTGTGACCGGCTGGCCCGCCCGTTTCTCGTGGGCGGCGAGCTGCTGGACGTAGTCGCCGACCCGGAGGTTGTCGACCGCGGCGACCCACGCCGCGCAGATCTGCCGGGTCCATTGCGTCGGCTCTGTGATCTGCGGGTGTTCGGTGGAGAGCCAGCGTCCGACCTTCGACAGCACGGAGCGGTGGTTGTTGCGGACCTTGGGCGACAACGTGGAGGTGGTGTGCCAGCGTTCGAGCCATTCGGTCCACGAACTGGAGGCGCCCTCGATGGCGGGCATCCGCTGGCGGTTCGGAGGCGGCGGCGAGGAGCAGTGGCCGAGGGCGGCCGCTGCTCGCTGGATCCCGTACAGGGCGCCGAGATACCGCTCGGGCATGTCAGGGTGCTGCCGGATCCGGTGGAACGCTTCGGTGGTCAGATCGTGCAGCATCGGGCTGCGGTTGAGCAGGAGCGCCTGACACAGGACCGGAGAGATCCGGGAGTCGACGTCGTCCTCAATCTGATAGCCCCAGCCGCGAAGCACGTGCGCCACCTGCTGTTGCGTCTCGTCGACGCGATCTTTGCCGAACACGCGCCAGGCCAGCGGCAGGCGCTGGAAACGGCCCAGCCGGTCGAACTCGGTGAAGCCGCTGAGCAGGTAGGCGTAGGAGGCAAGATATGGGCGCGCGGTCTTCCCGGCCCATCCTGGCGCGTTCGCGGCGAACTGGCTGGCACTGCTGCCGATCAGAGCAAGCCAATCCTCGGTCGACCAGGTCCAGACCGTCCGGCCGTGTTCGACAGAGCGCAGGAGAATCAGGGCGATGGCGTCGTCGGCACCACGGCGGTACCAGCCGTCATCGGGACACCACAGCGATGAGCGCACGTCGTCGAGCGGGCGGAGCAACCGCCCCACGGCCTGCCAGTGAAAGGCCTGGGCGTCGTAGCCACCAGGGCGTCGGCGCAGGTCCGTCCCTAAGCAGACAAGTGCCTCTCGTTCCGCGTCGGTGAGCTCGGGACGCCGGTCGTAGCGGTCCGGGCGGACTGGCCACGGCCAGGACCGGGCCGCGTCCGTCGCGACGGCGGACGCCTGGAACAGTGCGGTCATCGCGAGGCCGCCCCGTCGGCGGGCTCGCCCAGGCGGGCCAGCATCGTCACGCGCCAGCCATGGATCTGCTCCATACCGCGGTTGAGCTTGGCAGCGAGGTCCCGGCCGGACAGGTGGATGTAGGTGAGCGTCGACTCGGTGTTGCGGTGGCCGGCGAAGGTGGCGATCGCGTGCAACTCCCAGCCCATCCGGGCCAGATCGGTCAAGCACAGGTGTCGCGTGGTGTGGGTGGAGAACCGGGGAATCTCGGCGGCGAGCGCGATGCGCCGGATCACCTTCGACCACGTCCACAAGCTCAATGGGTGGGCGTGATTGCGCCGCGATTCGGACAGAAACAGCGGGCCGCGGGCCCGGCTGATCGTTGCTCGGTGCGCCAGATACCCCGAGAGCAGGACCCCGGTCGGCGCCGAGTACGGCACGACCCGCTCCAACCGGTTCTTCGTCGTCTCCGCCCGCACGCGCAGCGTGCGGTGCGCGGGGTCCAGGTCGTCGGTGCGCAGTGAGCACAGCTCCTCTCGCCGTAGCGCCGCGTCGTAGGCCAGGGCGAGCATGACGCGATTGCGGATCGACTCGGCCGCGGCGACGTCCAGAATCGCGAGCCACTGTTGCTCGGTCGGGATCCACGGCAGCTTCGTCACTCTGGGGACCAGTCCGCGCTCGTGCCCGCCCCGGCGCCGGCACGGCGTGTAGCGGCCGCGGCCGACCGGGTTGGACTCTCGCAGCCCTTCCTCCATCAAGTAGTCGTAGAACAGCCGGACCGGTACCAGCCGCTGCTGGATGGTGGCGTTGGCCAGGCCCGAGCCGGAGTCGATTGAGATGACGTTGGCGCCGCGGTGGCTGGGACGCGACGTCAGCTCTCGCACGTACACGGCTATGTGTGCGCGGTTCGCGGTGAGCGGGTCCACGTCCGTGCGGTCGCACATCGCCAGGTACTCAGCGAGGCCGCGCGCATAGGCGTCGATTGTCCTCGGTGCCCGGCCGAGATCGGTCCAGACCTGCAGCCACTCGGCGGCCCGCTCGTGGCGCTCGAGCACCGGCCACTTGTGCTGCAACACCGTTTCAGCGCTCAACAGCTCACCTCAGTTCCGTGGTCGTACGGCAAGCAAGAATCTTCCTGCCAGCTGATTCCACGTAACTAGTAGGTGGATCGTGGAGCGGTCACTGTCCTGGCTGATGCGTGCCCGCCGAAATTCCCGCGACTACGAACGGCTGCCCGAGCATGCCGAGGCCCACATCACCTGGGCCAACATCACCCTCATGACCCGCCGGATCAGTAGAGCGAAGAGAGTCAAGGCAGACCCGTCGGTGCTGAAGGCGGCCTAGCTGTGCTGTCCAGGGAGGTTGGTCGAGGTTGTGTGACGACCTGATCTGAGGTCTGGACGGGTGAAGGCCTCCGGTTGTGGAGTGGAGCTGTCTAGGAACCGCTCCGGCAACCAGGAGGCCTTCGTGCCTCACCGTAATGCTGCTTTGACCCCTCGCGCACGTCTGCGCCTGGCACGTCTGGTCGTGGACGACGGCTGGTCGATCGCCGCGGCAGCAAGGCGTTTCGAGGTGTCGTGGCGTACCGCGAAACGCTGGGCCGACCGCTACGCCGAAGCCGGTGCCGACGGTATGCAGGACCGCTCGTCACGGCCGCATCGCAGCCCGGCCAGGACCCCACGACCAACGGTTCGCAAGATCGTGCACCTGCGGTGGAAACAGCGTCTCGGCCCGGTACAGATCGGCGGACGCCTCGGGTTACCGGCCTCGACCGTGCACGCCGTCCTGCTGCGTTGTCGGCTCAACCGGCTCAGCCATATCGACCGGGTCACCGGCGAACCCGTGCGCCGTTACGAACACCCGCATCCCGGGGCGATGCTGCACGTGGATGTCACCAAGTACGGCAACATCCCCGACGGCGGCGGATGGCGCTACGTCGGCCGGCTGCAAGGCGAACGCAACCGGCAGACGACCGCCCGGCGCACCGGCGTCCGCAACAAGGTCTACGAGCCGCAGATGGGCACCGCGTTCGTGCATACCGTCGTTGATGACCACTCCCGAGTCGCCTACGCCGAGATCCGCGACGACGAGAAAGCCGTCACCGCCATCGACGTGCTACGCCACGCCGTCGCCTGGTTCGCTGACCGAGGCGTCACCGTCGAACGGGTGCTGTCGGACAACGGCTCGGCCTACAAATCGTTCGCCTGGCGTGACGCCTGCGTCGACCTCGGCATCACCGCGAAGAAGACCCGCCCGTACCGGCCGCAGACCAACGGCAAGGTAGAGCGGTTTCACCGCACCTTGACCGAGGGATGGGCCATCGCCCGGCACTACAACTCGGAACAGGCCCGCAGGAAGGCCCTACCGGCCTTCCTGCATCACTACAATCACCATCGACCCCACACCGCCACCGGCGGCCTGCCACCCATCACCAGGTTGACCAACGTCCCTGGACAGCACACCTAGCTCAGCCTCGTCAAGGTTCTCGCGGACCGTCTTGCAGAGGTGGTTTCGTGTCCGCGGCTTCGCGTCGTTCGAGGTCGCGTTCTCTGATGTTGGCAAGGTCTTCGCGGATGTCTTCCCACCGTTGATGCTCACCTACCCGGTGTGCTCGTTCTTCCATGAGCCGTCTGCGTTCCTGATCGAGTAGATCCCGATCGTCGGCGCGGCGATCCCGCTCGTCGGCGCGGCGATCCCGCTCGTCGGCGCGGCGATCCCGCTCGTCGGCGCGGCGATCCCGCTCGTCGGCGCGGCGATCCCGATCGTCGGCGCGGCGATCCCGATCGTCAGCGTTGTCCGTCGGGACCTGCCTGGTATCAGGGTCACGCAGTGACGCACGGGTGGCGTCGGTCGTGCTGGGCCAGCGTGTCGGTTGGTCGCCGGTGCCAACATCTATCTCGTCGCCGATGGTGACCCGGTCGCCGAGGAGATGATCCGTAGTGCCGGTGATGTGTAGCAGCCACATGACATGCGCGGGCGGGTTGCGTACGGCCAGGGCGAGGCCGCGTTCGCTGGCGGTCTGGTGTGCGTGCAGCAGGGCACGCAGGCCGGCAAGATCGCAGAAGCTGAGCTGCGCCACGTCCAGGACCAGGTGCGGGATACCGCTGGCGGCGTTGTCCAGCAGTTGCACCAGTGACGGGGCCGTGAGTTGGTCGAGTTCACCGCTGAGCGTCACTGTGCAGCAATCCGTGGTGGACTCGACGGCCAAGTGCAGCCGGGGAATGTCGTGGCCACCGGGTTCGCTCATGGTGCTGGTCTCCCTTCGATCGCGAGCGTCGCCCACACGGTCTTGCCCCCGGGGCACGGCAGGGAACCGCACTCCGCGGCCGCCTCGGCGACGACCCGCAGCCCGCAGCCTCGCGCAAGTACGGCCTGCCAGGCCGGCCCCGGCGCGGCCTCGATTAGCCGGGGAAGCCGCGGGTCCCCGTCACGGACCGCCAGATGCAGCAACGGACCGCGGACCGACACCCGCACCTCGAAATCGGTCCCCGCATGCTCGACCGCGTTGCCGGCCAACTCCGACACGATCAGACGCGCCGGGTGAATCAGATGGGTCAAGTGATAGGTCACACACGCCTCACCGGCGAGTGTCCGCGCCGCGACCACCGAACCAGGCTCCGGTGGCAGGCGCAGCTTGATGTGGGGATGGTTCCATCCCCGGAACGGGCCCAGCAGACCCCGCGCGGCCGTAATGCTGTCGGCCACGGTCACCTCGTACGCCACCGTATCCGCCGCGAGTCGGGCCCGCACCCGCAGCGGTGCCGCACACACGATCACCCTGGTCGGTATCCGGTTCTCCGCCGCGAACCGGGCCGCTGTCTGCCACGTCGACGCCGACTCACCGCCCGGATCACCCAGATCGCTGACATCCACCAGCACCGCCCGCGGGGTCTCCGCCACACTTGCTCGTAGTACCCGCGCCACCTCCGTGCGCATGTCAGCGTCCCACTGCCCGCGCACGGCAATGCTGGTCAACGCCTGCTCAGGATCATTGGTGCAGCTCAGCCGTGAGGTCTGAGCCACCAGAAGCAAGTTCCGCACGGCTACAGCCTCTTCTCTAATTCCGCTCGGCGGCTCGTCGAGGCCCACGCCCTTCACGTTAGCCGCCGTCACCGGCCGGGCCTTCAAACGCCAGGCGAACTCACTCCGGCCGCGACTCACCTATCCCGCTAATCATTCCAAAAACCGTTAATCAGACGAACCCGACAGTCCGCCGAGGTCGGAATCCGGCCCCATACGTTCGGAAAGGCGTCACCGTGACGGCAGGCGAAACGCCCGCGACGCAAGCCCTCTTGGAAGACATGCGCTCAACTGCGAAAACAGGTTGAAAGACAGGATCTCAGGCACGCATCAGGGTGTCGTGGATGACCGCGACGCTGCACGTGCTGTGCCGCAGCAGGTGCTGGCTGACCGAGCCGAGCACCAGCCCGCGAACCGCGCCACGGCCACGGCTGCCGACCACCACCAGCCGTGCACCGGCGCTCTCCCGGGTCAGCGCGGCTGCCGGATGCTCCACCAGCGCCTCCGCCTCGATCTTCAGGTTCGGATGGATGTCGCGCAGATCCGTCACCAACGCGTCGAACGGTCCCCGCTCACGTTCCATCAGTTCGAGGGCCGTGACCTTGCCGTCCTGCCAGATACTGGTCGCCGGCGCCCAGGCCCGGATCACCCGTAGCGGCACCCGGTGAGCTGACGCCTGGGCCGCGGCGAGATCCAGGATCGGCGAGGCGAGCAGGGAGTCGTCCACTCCCGCCACCACCGCGGCGTACGACGCGGGCGAGCCGCGGACCACCACGACCGGGCAGTGGGCGTGCGCGCTGACCGCCGAGCTGACCGAGCCGAGCAGTTCGGCCACCGCGCTGTGCCCGCGACCGCCGACCACGACCAGCGCGGCCCGGCGGGACCGGTCGATCAACGCTTGCGCCGGAACGGCATGGACCGTCTTGGCGCTCAGGTCCACCATCGGATGGGTTCGTTTCGCGGCGGTGATGGCGCGCTCCATCATGCCGCCGATCACCTCGACGACGGAGCTGTCCGGCGGGGGCGAGCCGGAGGACGGATCGCCGACCGGCGTCCATGCCGGCCAGTCGTCGGCGTGGATCAGCTCCACCGGCGCGCGGGTGCGGTCCGCCTCGTCCAGCGCCCAGGCGAGGGCGTCGCCGGCGGCCGGGGACCCGTCGTACCCGACGATGATCTTTCGCAGCATCGGGGCCACCTCCTCGCCCGGATCGCGGCGGATTCCCGCCGCCGGGTGCCCGTCTTGACGACGGTGGGTCTGGTGGCTCACCGGCCACCTCTCGGTGAAACCGGCGGCGGGAAAGCGCCTGAGTTCAGCGTCGCTCCGCGTCGCGCCGCCGGACAGTGTCATAGGTCCTGATCGCTGCCATTCGGCCCTGTCCGGCTGCCCCGCCGCGGCGCAGGCTGAGGTGGACGGATTCCTTCAAGGGCGAAGGAGAAGACCATGAAGGCACTTGTGTACGAGGGAGCCGGCGCCCGTTCCTGGACGGACGTCCCGGACCCGATCATTCGTGACCCGCGCGATGCCGTGATCCGCGTCGACGCGGTCACCATCTGCGGTACCGACCTGCACATCCTCGGCGGTGACGTGCCCGAGGTGCGGCCCGGCCGGATTCTCGGGCACGAGGCGGTCGGCACCGTGGTGGAGACCGGCGCCGGAGTGACCCGGCTCAGCGCCGGCGACCGGGTGCTGGCCTCCTGCATCTCGGCGTGCGGGGCCTGCCGGTTCTGCCGTGAGGGCCGCTACGGGCAGTGCCGTGGCGGCGGGGGCTGGCTGCTCGGCCACACCATCGACGGGGTGCAGGCCGAGTACGCCCGGATCCCGTTCGCCGAGTTGTCCACCCATCGGCTGCCTCGTGAGCTGCCCGACGACGCCGCGGTGCTGCTGGCCGACATCCTGCCCACCGCGTACGAGGTGGGCGTGCTCAACGGCGGGGTCCGGCCGGGCGACACGGTGGTCGTGGTCGGCGCCGGACCGATCGGCCTGGCCGCGATCCGTACCGCGCAGCTGTTCTCCCCGGCGCACCTGGTGGCGATCGACAAGGCGGAGAGCCGGCTGCAGTCGGCCAAGAACCTGGGCGCCGACATGACGCTGACGCCGGAGCAGGTGCCGCTGGGCGCGATCCGCAGCCTGACCGGCGGGCTCGGTGCCGACGTCGTGATGGAGGCGGTGGGCGTACCGGAGACGTTCGAGCTGTGCCAGCGCCTGGTCCGCCCCGGCGGCCGGATCGCCAACATCGGGGTGCACGGCAAACCGGCCACCCTGCACCTGGAAGAGCTGTGGATCAGCGACGTCACGATCACCACCGGACTGGTCGACACCTCCTCGACGCCGCGGTTGCTGGACATGCTGGCCGGTGGGCAGATCGACGTCACCTCGATGGTCACGCACCGATTCGGCCTGGAGGAGTTCGAACGGGCCTATGACGTGTTCGCGAATGCGGCGACCAGCGGCGCGCTGAAAGTGCTGCTGAGGTGAGGACCAACGACCCTGACGGTGTTAGCAGCGAGCGGCTAACGTGCTAATTGAGAGTCGAGAAGGGAGGTTGCGATGACCACCACGACCACCCGGCCCAAGGCCGAGACGGCCAAAGCGGTGGAGCTGGTCAAGCCGGCCGCCGCGGACAAGCGCCGCGAGCGCACCCGCCAGCTCGGCCGCGAGATCGGCACCCTCGCGGTGAACGTCTACGAGCGCGGGATCGCCGACATCGTCGCGTTCGAGAAGGACGCAGCGAAGATCACGCCGTACCCGTGGGCGAAGAACGCGCTCACCGTGAGCGCCGGGCTCATCGAGGACGTCGGTGCGGCCTACGTCCGCACAGCCCGCCAGATCCTGCGGTAATCAGCTGTCCACGCCGGCCCGGGGCTCACCCCCCGGGCCGCTTCCCGTTGCCGGCCCGCCGCTCCCGGGCCCGGCGGGCCAGCGTCACCTCCACCATGGCGGTGTAGACCTCGCCGAGCGCCTGGCGTTGCCGCGCGGTCAGGTTCGGATCACCGGCGATGGCGCCGAGTACCGCCGCCGGTCCGGGCTCGGCCGGCTCGGCCTCGGCCATCAGCGCGTCTGCCGTGGTCCGCAGGGACGTGGCGATCGCGTGCAGCACTCGCTCGGACGGTGCACGCAGGCCACGCTCGATCTGCGACAGGTACGGGTTGGAGATGCCCACCATGGACGCCAGCTGGCGCATCGACAATTCGGCCAGCTCCCGCTGTCGCCGGATGATTTCCCCGAGCGGCACCCGGGCTTCCTGTTCCGCCATAGTTCCCGCAGCCTAATACCGCAACGGCGCCCTCTGCTCCAGGCTACGGCGGCAGTCAGCCACGCCGGACCGACACCGGCGAACAGGACCTCGGCGCGCTCGGGGCTCAGGTCGTCATGCCACACCCGTTCCAGCGTCGGCGGCCCGGTCGACGCTCGGCTCCACCACAGCGGTGCGGCGGAAGTCGAACGGGCAACTCGCCGCGCCGTGGCCGATGGTGGCCGGCCGAGCGAAGGTGAACCCATGCCGCTCTGGAGCGATCGCACTGATCCAGTTCGCGTCGAACGCACATAACACCGGGGTCAACTGCGGCGTCCCGTGAGCACGGAAGTACTCGTGGTACCCGCACCGGTGCACCTTGGCGACGAACTGGTGCTCGTCGTCGACCGGATGACTGAACTCGAACTCAGCGCCGAAGTCGTCAGTCTCACGCTGCCGGGCCACGGCGACCATCGCGGCGAACGGATCGGCAGCAGCATCCAGCATCGCCCGGGTCCCCGAAGCCACCTGCTCGCCGAGCGGTTCCACGAAAGCCGCGGTCAACAACCCGGTCAACTCAGCGCCAGCGGGAATCCCCGGTGTGCCGTCCGCCCCGGCGGCGGACAACACCTCATACGCCGCCAGCACCGCGGCGGTGTAGCGACGGTTGTAACGAGCCGGCGCATCCGACGCAGGCACCGGACTGTCACCGCTCAGCCGGCCGGATCGCACTTGGATCCCGCCTAGCAGATCGACGCAGACGCCCGCGGCGACACCCCGCGCAGCCAGGTCGTCAGCCAACCGGTCGAAGAAGGCTGCGACGACGGCGCGGCTGTCGGCGTCCGGATCACGAACCCAACCCGGCGCGTCACCGGCGCCGTCGGCAACCGAACGGCCGGATCCGTCATCGGCGGAGCCAGCAGGAGAAGAGGTGAGAGAAGACATCCGTGGTGGACCTTCCGGTCAGGGCATGCCCGTGACCGACCATCACCGCCGCACCCGATGGGCACAGGGCGAACAGCCTGCCGCAGACACGCGAACAGACCAGCGCGCTCCACCAACCACCGGCGCTGAACAAATGACCCGTTCACGATATCGCAGCCAGGACACCGGCCCAGAAGACCGAGATTCAATCCTTCACCGACAGCTCGGCCAGGTCCCGCTGTCGCCGGACGACTACCCCGAGCGCCCCGTTCCGCGATAGGTCTCGCGGCCTAGGCGGCCAGAGCCGCCGGGATGGTCTGCTGAGCGGTCCCGAGTACGGCGGCGCGTCGCCGCCCGTCCATCAGGTTGGCACCGATCGCGTCCAGGTCCGCCGGTCCCGGAGTCAGTACCGTGACCTGGGCACCGGTGCGCTCGACCTTGGCCACGTCACGGCGCAGCTCGGCGGCGAGCAACTGCCGGACCATGCGCTCGGCGCGCACCGCCGGATGCCACGGCCGGTCGGTCTCCGAGCTGGCCATCGGGGCGAGCACATACACCTCGTCGTACGGCTCGGACCGCAGCAGGTCGACCGAGGCGATCGAGCGGACCCCGCCGTCGACGTAGCGGCGGCCGCCGATCACCGCGGGACGGTGCCAGCCGGGGATCGAGCAGGAGGCGACGACGGCGTCCGGCAACCGGGCCGGCGGGCTGCCGGCGCGCCCGAAGACGATGCGCCGGCCCGCCTCGTAGTCGACACCGACGATCCAGGTGTGCTGCCGGGGCCATCGGTCCGGCGTGTCGCCGACGAGCGCCTGCACATATCGGCGGACTGTGTGATGCTCGGAGCGGCCCTCCGGCAGCAGCGCGGAGGCCAGCACGCGCGGGTGCACGCTGTGCGGCGCCAGCGCCGCGGTCGCCAGCATCCGAGCGGATCCCAGCCGCCACCGGGGCGCGGACGGCCAGATGCCGGAGTCGCGCTCGAACTCGTCGGTGCTCGGTAACGCCGCACCGGTCTCGCCCAGCTGATGGGCCACCAGCTGGTCGGGTGTGAAACCGTGCCGGATCGCTGCCGCGACGACGCTGCCGGCGCTGGTGCCGATGATGGTGGTCGCCTCGGCGAGGGGACGGCCGACCCGATCCTGGATCGCGGCGAGGCCGCCGATCATCCAGGCCGCGCCGAGCGTGCCGCCAGCCCCCAGGACCAGAGCCACCCGTTTCTTCTTCGCCATGAGAACCACCTGGCTTCACGCTGCCGCTTCCCCCTGAATACCCCATGGTTGCACGCGTGAATCCCGGAGAGAGGACGTCTGGCCCTGTCTTAAACAGGACGCACGGAGACATCGTGGGGTGACGGTGACTCAGTGTGATCGACAGGGGTGTGTCATGGAATATTTGAGCCCTTTGGACGCGTCCTTCCTGGACGCCGAGGACCAGGACCCGCATGCCTCGCTCGCGATCTCGTCGGTCGCCGTGCTGGACGGGCCGGCGCCGAGCCAGGACGAGTTCACCGCGGCGATCCGGGGCCGGCTGCCGCTGGTGCCGCGCTACCGGCAGAAGGTGCGCCGGGTGCCGTTCAACCTGGGCCGTCCGCTCTGGGTCGACGACCCGGACTTCGACTTGGGCTTCCACCTTCGACGCACCGCCCTGCCCGCCCCCGGCGGCGACGCCGAACTGGCCAACCTGATCGGGCGGGTGATGAGCCAGCGGCTGGACCGGGACCGCCCGCTCTGGGAGGACTGGGTCATCGAAGGGCTGGCCGGGGACCGCTGGGCGCTGCTGTCCAAGGTGCACCACTGCATGATCGACGGCGTCTCCGGCAACGAGCTGTACCGGCTGATCTGCGATACCGGCCCGGAACCGCTGCCCCCGGTCGCCGACGAATGGGTGCCCACACGGGCCGGCGGCGACCTGAACCTTTCGCTGGACGCGCTGGCCACCCTGGCCCGGTTCCCGTACGAACAGGTCCTGCTGTGGTGGAACATGCTGCGCGCCCCGGCCGCCACGAGCCACGCTGCCGGTGGGCTCGCCGTGCTGGCCGAGGGCTTCGTGCCGGCCACACCCTCCCCGCTGCTCGGTCCGATCGGGCAGGCCCGCCGGTATGCCCTCACGCGCGTCCCGCTGGCCAAGCTCACCGAGACCGCCCACAAGCACGGCGTCACGGTCAACGACGTCTATCTGGCGGCGGTCGCTGGCGCGCTGCGCCGGTTGCTGCTGGCGCGCGGTGAGGACCTTGATCCGTACACGGTCCGCACCCTGGTGCCGGTCAGCATGCGTCGCGCCGACCAGCAGAACCAGCTGGACAACCGGCTCGCCTCGCTGCTGGTCCAGCTGCCCGTCGAGCTGGACCGTCCGCTCGATCGGCTCACCGCGGTGCACGAGCGCATCGCCGAGCTGCGCAAGGCCCATGAGGTGGAAGCGGTCAGCGGGATCGTGGACCTGGCCGACCACGAGCCGTTCGCCGCGGTGTCTCTGATCATCCGTACCGCGTTGCGCCTGCCGCAGCGCGCGCTCTCCGCGGTGACCACCAATGTGCCCGGCCCGCGGAAGCCGCTCTACATCCTGGGCCGCCCGATCCGCGAGATCCTGCCGTACGTCCCGATCGGCGAACGGATGCGGGTCGGGGTGGCCGCCTTCACCTACACCGACCAGGCCGCCTTCGGGATCACCACCGACTACGCCTCGGTGCCGGAGGCCGACGACCTCGCCCACTGGCTGACCGTGGAGCTGGCCGCGCTGCACCGGGCGCGGGCCAAGCGGCCGCGGAGCCGGCCGGGGACGGCGGCCGCCCGCGAGCCGGCCTGACCATCGAATGGAGCCGACGATGTTGAACCTGGCAGTCATCCTGCGCGAGTCGGCGACCGCCCGTCCGGGCGCGCCGGCGATCCTCTCCGACCAGGGCGTGATCACCTACGGCGAGCTGGACGCCCGTTCGACGCGGTGGCCGCCGCCCTGACCGCCCGCGGGGTCCGGCCGGGCGACCGGGTGGCCTTGCACCTGCCCAACGTGCCCGAGTTCCCGATCGCGTACTTCGGGATCCTCAAGGCCGGTGGCGTCGTCGTGCCGCTCAACGTGCTGCTGCGCGCCCCGGAGATCGCCTTCCAGCTCGCCGACTCCGGCGCGAAGCTGCTGCTCACCTGGTCGGCCTTTGCCGGCGACGCCGCGAAGGGCGCGGCGGAGGCCGGGGTCACCGAGTGCTACGCGGCGGGGCCGCCGGCCGACCACCCGCTGCGCCCGTTCGCCGACCTCACCACCCCGATCTCCGCGGCGTTCCCGCTTGCCGACCGGCAGCCACAGGACGTGGCCGCGATCGTCTACACCTCCGGTACCACCGGGCAGCCCAAGGGCGCGGAGCTGACCAACTTCCAGCTCTACATGAACGCTGACATTCCCGGCCGGCTGTTCGAGCTGCGCCCGGACGACGTGGTGATCGCCGTGCTGCCGCTGTTCCACGTGTTCGGTATGTCCAGCACGATGAACGTCGGGATCCGGTTCGGCGCCGCGCTGTCGCTGGTGCCGCGCTTCACCCCGGAGGCGGTGCTCGGCGCGATCGCCCGCGACCGGGCCACCATCTTCGACGGCGTGCCGACCATGTTCACCGCGCTGCTCGCCCAGCCGGACGACGGCCGCTACGACACCTCGTCGCTGCGGGTCTGCATCTCCGGCGGCGACGCCATCCCGGCGCAAGTCCTGGACGCCTTCGAACGCCGCTACCGGGTGCCGATCCTGGAGGGCTACGGGATGACCGAGACCGCCGCCACCATCTCGTTCAACGTCAGCGAGCAGGACCGGCGGGCGTACAGCGTCGGCCGTCCGGTCTGGGGCGTGGAGGCACAGGTGTGGGACGGGGACGGCCGGCGGCTGCCGCCCGGGCCCGGCAACGTGGGGGAGATCGTCACCCGCGGCTACCACACCATGCGCGGTTACCACGGGCACCCGGCGGCCACCGCCGAGGCGTTCGCGGGCGGCTGGTTCCACACCGGCGACCTCGGCTACTTCGACGACGACGGGTACCTGTTCATCGTCGACCGGAAGAAGGAGCTGATCATCCGGGGCGGCTACAACGTATACCCGCGTGAGGTGGAGGAAGTGCTGCACCGGCACCCTGGCGTGCTGACCGCCGCGGTGATCGGGGTGCCCGACGAGCGGCTGGGCGAGGAGGTCAAGGCGTTCGTGGTCCCGCGCCCGGGCACCGCGCTGTCGGCCGCCGAGGTCATCGGCTACTGCCGGGACCGGCTGGCGTCCTACAAGTACCCGCGCCTGGTCGAGCTGCGCGCCAGCCTGCCGCTCAGCGGCGCCGGCAAGGTCCTCAAGAAGGAACTGCGCTGAGTCTCACGAACCAGCTGCGCTGACCGGCCAGTCGGCCAGGGTGTCGGCGAACCGGTCGCGCAGCTCGGTGATCCGCTTGTCCAGCTCGTCCACGGTCCAGCCGGCGGTCGGAATCGGGTCGAGCACCGCGACGTCGACGGTTCCAGAGTGCACCAGCATCGAGCGGCGCCAGGCCAGTTCGCCGGTGTTGCGCAGCACGATCGGCACGATCGGGACGCCGGCCTGCATGGCCAGGTGGAACGCGCCCTTCTTGAACCGGCCCAGCCGGGGCGTCGGCATCCGGGTGCCTTCCGGCAGCACCAGGATCGAGGTGCCGCCGCGGAGCCGGGCCACCGCCTGATCCAGGGTGTGCTTGGCGTTCGCCAGGTTGGAGCGGTCGATCCAGGCCGGGTCCAGGAACGCGCCGATCACCAGCATCCGCGGGTCGAACCGGGCCTCCCGCTTGGTCACCGCGGTGAAGTCGTGCCGCAGCAGCGCGCCGAGCACCAGCACGTCCAAGGTGCTCTGGTGGTTGGCCACGAACACCGCGGGCCGGGCCTGCTCGAGGTGCTCGGCACCGGTCACGTGAAGTTTCACCCCGGCCAGGGCCAGGCCGGTGTCGGCGGCGAGTTCGAGGCCGAGGTTGGCGCCCCGCCGCCGGTCACCGGAGAGCAGACCGTAGGTCATCCCCACGCCCAGCGCCACATTGACCGCTGTCAGCGCCCCGAGTGTGCCCAGCCCGGCCCACAGGGTCGGCGACTTCGGCTCGCGCAACGTCAGCACCGGCCAGTCGTGTGCGGCGGCAGCCTCGGCGAGTCCCGGATGGGGGTTCAAGGGGTAGGGCCGGCCGAGTTCGGCAAGGAACGCGAGATCTTCGGCGCCGTTGGCGTACCCGAAGCTTTGTCGGAGATTGATCCGCGCGCCGCGGGCGAAGGCTCGCACCGCCGCGGCCTTGCGCTCGCCCCACACCAGATCGGTGGTGCTGCGGCCGGTGAGGACGCCGTCGGTCTCCTCCAGTTCGGTGCAGATGATGTGCGGGATGCCCAGGTCGCGGGCCAGCGGCTCGATCTGCAACCGGGTCGCCGAGGAGGCCACCGCGACCGTGTGGCCGCGCCGCAGGTGGGCCTGGATCAGGTCGCGGGCCTCCGGCCGGATGGTGCCGGCGATCCGCTCGTCGAACACCCGCTGCCCGATCGCGGCCACCTCGTCGGTCCGCATGCCGCGCAGCGTGGCAAAACCAGCCCGGCCGATCGCCTCCGGGTCGCCGTCGCGCGCCAAGCCGTCGAGCGCCGCGAACAGCACCCGGGCCAGCTCCGCCGGACCGGCCTGGAACCGGCGGATCCGGTCCTGGTAGAGCGAGGCCACGGTGTAACCGCGCACCAGGGTGCCGTCGAGGTCGAAGAAGGCGCCGATCCGCGGTCCGCCCGGTCCGGTGCGAACGGCCTCGATCACGTCGGCGGCGGTGACGTTCATGACCGTTCCTGATCGGCCAGGGCGGCGATCACGGTCACCCGCCGCAGTGTCTCGTGGATCTCCGCCAGGAAGGCGGCGCGCCGTTTGCCCAGATCCGGACCGGCCGACTCGACCAGATCGCGGTGCCGGGCCAGCCGCAGGGCCGGCTTGAACAGCTCCAGCGACACCGACTCTTCACTGGCCAGGCGTTTCTGCAGAGCCCACTGCCGGCCGACCCGCAGGCACTCGGCCAGGAAACGCCCCTCGTCGAACGGTTCCGACTCGTCGGTGGCGTCGAGCCGGTCGGCCACCACCTGGTAGGCGTCCAGGAACGGGCGCAACACCAGGTGCGCGACCAGGGGCCGGGCGTTCTCCAGCCAGCGCTGGGCGTCGCCCGGAGTGAATTCGTGCAGACCGGCGGCCTGGCTCGGGTCGACCAGCGCCAGCTCGGTGGTCATCTCCTCGGCGAACTCGGCGCGGGACGGGAAGAAGAAGTCGAACTTCAGCAAGTCGCGCAATCGCAGCGTCTCCCGGTGCGCGGTGCGCAGCCCGTTCTCACCGCCCTCCGCGGCGGCCGCCAGGCCGAGCTCGCCGATCGCGCGGTCGACCAGGAAGTGCACCGCGTTGTTGCGGTAGAACGCGGCGACCAGGTGCTGGCCGGGCGCGATCCGCCAGACCGCGTCGGTGCCCTCGTCGTAGCCGTCCAGCACGCCGGATCGCACCAGGTCGTCCAAGGTTCGCCGGATGGTTGCCCGGTCGGTCAGATTCGCCGCGCCGGCCACCGGCCGGCCGCGCCGGGTGAGGTACCGGGCCAGCGGCGCGACCGTGGTGAGCACCTCGTCGAGAGTCAGCGCCCGATCGGCGGCCAGCAGCGCCAGGCACACCACGGCCGTGGTGGTCACCGGCGTGGCCCGGTTGATCCGATGCGAGGTCTCCAGGGCGACCCGCTCCACGACGTGCGAACCGGCCGGGTCGTCGGCGCGCAGCTCGGCGAGCCGGTCCTGCAGGGTGATGGGTTCGCCGAACTCCAGGTACGCGCGGCCGAACCGCTCCCGCTGCGAACGGCCGAAGTTCCACAGCCAGCGCAGGTCCTCCGGATGCTTGCGCATCCCGCGCGCCTCGTCGGTCATCAGTCCGACCTCGTGCAGCTGCTCGTAGACGATCGACACCGGGACGATCAGGGCCCGCATGCCGGGTTCGGCGTCGAGCGCGTCGACCAGATAGCGCAGCACCCCGTACGTGGGTGGTCGCAGCTTGCCGGTCCGGGTCCGGCCGCCCTCGATCGACCAGCACAGGTTGCGCCGGTTGCGGAGCAGTTCGGCCAGATAGGCGCGCAGCGCCAGCCGGTAGACCGGCAGGTCGGTGGTGGACCGGCGGACGTAGACGAATCCGGAGCGACGCAACAGGTGGTTGAACGGGAACACGTCGAGGTTCGCGCCGGCCAGCACGAACGACGGCGAGATGCCGCCGCGGGACACCGCGGCCGGCACGGTGATGCCGTCCAGGTACGACCGGTGCGAGAACGGGAACAGCAGCGACTGGCCGGCGTCGAGCACCCGCAGCCGGCGCAGCTGCTCCGGATCCAGCACCAACTCGTGGGCCCGGGCCAGCCAGCGGCTCATCCGCCCCCAGTCGTCGACCGCCCGCCGGGTGTGGGTGGCGCCCATCTCCCGCAGGTAGCCGGCGGCTTCGGCACGCACCAGCGCCGGATCACGCCGGAGTGTCTCGGCCAGTTCGTCGAGCTGTGCCGTGAAGGCGGGCGCGGCCAGCAATTGCCTGACCTCGGCCGGGTCGGCGGTCACGCCGGTCCGATCCAGAATTTCGGTGATCATGGCTACCCCTCCCGGACGCTGTCCCGGACCGCCACCCGCGCGCGGGCCCGGGCCGGGTCGCGCATCCTGAGCAGCGGCACATCGATGCCGTAGGTGACGTAGTGACCGGTCGGGCGCAGTTCCAGCACCGTGCAGGAGGCCCGGCGTTCCGGGGGCACCACGGCGGCCAGCCGGGGCAGCTCGGCCAGGATCTCGCCGGAGTGCACGAGTGCCACGGCCGGGAAGCTGACGGTGGCCGGCGGAATCGGCGCCACCAGCGACAGGAGGCCGCCACGCCGGACCGGCACGGTCACCGAGACGAGCTGATGGGCGGCGATGTGCCGGGCCTTCCAGCTGTCCTTGGCGACCACCACGAACATCCGGTCACCGCTGACGGTGTAGACCACCCCGCTCGAGCGGGGCTCCCCGGCTGGCGTCACGTGGCTGAGCACGGCGAACGATCGGCGGGCCAGGGTCTTCCAGATCTGCTGTGCGCTCGGAGCGGACATCGGAGACCTCCCTCCCGTCAAGGTAGGCCGGTCCGGCGCCCCGGCGGAGGGGGCGGCCGCCGCCTCCCGGCGGGACTTTCGTCCCTGCCCGTGCCCGTCTGTCCGGACGACGCTGAAGGGAGAGGACGAAAGGGAGGACAACGATGACCTACCGCATCGCGATCAACGGTTTCGGCCGGATCGGCCGTAACTTCCTGCGCCGGCTGACCGCCAAGGACATGGTCAACAGCGGCCTGCGGGTGGTGGCTGTCAACGACCTGTACGACACGGCCACCCTGGCGCACCTGCTCGAATACGACTCCACCTTCGGCCGGCTGGAGGCCGAGGTCGGCCGGGACGAGGACCAGCTGATCGTCGGCTGGCACCGAATCCCGACCTTCGCCTCGCGCACCCCGGACACGCTGCCCTGGGGCGAGCTCGGTGTCGACCTGGTCATCGAGGCGACCGGGAAGCTGCGCGCCCGCGACGACGCCGCGCTGCACCTCAAGGCCGGCGCCGGCCGGGTGCTGATCTCGGCGCCCGGCAAGGAAGTCGACGCCACCCTGGTCCCCGGGGTCAACGCGGACACCTTCGACCCCGCCCAGCACCTCGTCGTGTCGGCCGCGTCGTGCACCACGAACTGCGTGGCGCCGCTGGTCAAGGTGCTGCACGAGGCGTTCGGGATCGAGCGGGGCTACCTGACCACGGTGCACGCGTACACCAACGACCAGAACGTGCTGGACGCCCCGCACAAGGACGCCCGGCGGGCCCGGGCCGCGGCCGTCAACATCATCCCGACCAGCACCGGCGCCGCCAAGGCGGTTGGCCTGGTCCTGCCCGAGTTGGACGGCAAGCTGGACGGCGTGGCGTTGCGGGTGCCGGTGGTCGACGGCTCGATCAGTGACCTCACGCTGACCCTGACCGAGGAGGCCACCCCGGAGCAGATCAACGAGGCGGTCGCCGCGGCGGCGGCCGGTCCGCTGCACGGCATCATCCGCTACACCGAGGCGCCGCTGGTCTCCACCGACGTGGTCGGCGACCCGGCGTCCTGCGTGTTCGACGCCAGGCTGACCCAGGCGCAGGGCACCTTCGCCAAGGTGTTCGGCTGGTACGACAACGAGTGGGGATACACCAACCGCCTGGTGGATCTGACCCGCATGATGGCGGCGGCGAAAGCCTGACCGGAGAACGCGGACGGCCGGCGCCCGATCAGGGCGCCGGCCATCCGCGTCAGCAGAGTTCATTCCGGGGTGCTGACCGGAACCGGTGTAGGGATCACCACCACCGGACAGGTCGCCTTGCGGATGACCGCCTCACTCACCGAGCCGAGCACCGAGTGGTGCAGCCGGCCGTGTCCGTGGCTGCCCAGCACCAGCAGGTCAGCGCCGCGAGCCGCCGCGGTCAGCACATCGGCCGGGCTGCCCTCGACCAGGTCGGCGGCGATCGGCAGGTGCGAGCCCTGCGCCGCTTTGACCGCCTGAACCTGACGATCGAGCACCCGGCCGGCTTGCCGCCGCTGCTCGTCGGGGGACGTCGCGGTGAGCACGTCCGCTTCGATGCCGTCCCAGTACCAGGCCATCACCGCCCGCACCGCGGTGTCCCGGCCGGCGGCCTCGCCGGCCGCCCACTCCAGAGCGCGGCGGCTGCCGTCGGAGCCGTCCACGCCGACGACGATCAGATGATTGTTCATGTCTCCCTCCTTCAGGGACCGGCCGGTCCGCGCAGCCTGCGCGGGCCGGGTTCGGGTTCGGTGCCGAGCGGGTCGGCGGGCGTCTCCCGCCGCCAGGCGGCATAACCGGCGGCGTGCGCCATCGCCCGCAACGCCCGCTCCGGCAGGTCGTAGACCGGCGCGCCACGCAGGCCGAGCCGCGCGGGGGTGTCCTCGGCGCCGAGCACCACGGCGGCGATCGGCAGCCGCGGATGCCGATCGGCCACCGGGCCCAGCGCGGCCAGGACCTTCCCGGCCGGACTGGCCCGGGTGCCGGTGACCACCAGCAGCAGCAGGTCGCACTCGCCGCTGCGTGCCGCGGCGTCGGCGGCGGCCGCGAACGACGCCGGCGACGCGCCGGCATCCAGATGGATCCCGGTGGTGTGCGCGGCATCGGTCAGGCCGCCGGCGTCGCCGACAACGGCGATGCGGTTGCCCGCGGGAAGCGGTTGGCCGGTCAGCATCCGGGCCGCGTCCATCAGGTCACCCAGACTTTCGGTACGGACCACCCCCGCGCGTGCGAACATCGCGTCCACATCCGCCGGTGCCCGAGGATCACGCACCGCCAGCACCGGTTTGCGCAGCGACAGTGCGCGTGCCATCCGGGTGAACCGGGCGGGATCGCCGAATGACGCCAGGTGCAGGGCGACGGCCGTGGTTTCCGGGTCGTCGTGCCAGTAGGCGATCAGGTCGTTGCCGCCGACATCGGCCTTGTCGCCGAGCGACACCAACTGCGAGATCCCGCAGCCGGTCCGGATCGCGTTCTCGATCAGGGCGAGCGCGGCCGCCGCGGACTCGGTGGCCACCGCCAGTTGCCCGGGCGGCGGCATGACCGGGAACAGCCCGGCATGCAGGCGATTCGCCGGACGAGTATTGAGCACCCCCAGGCTGTTCGGACCGACCAGCCGGATGCCGAGCGATCGGGCCAGTCGGAGCAGGTCGTTTCGCTGCTGCCCGCCGGCGTCCGGCCCGAGCGAGTTCAGGATGACGGCGGCACGGGCCCCGGCCGCGGCGCCGTCGCGCAGCACCCCGCTGATCTGATCCGGGGGCACCGCGACGACCAGGAGGTCCACCGGCTCGGGCAGGTCGGCCAGGCGCCGGTAGGCGAAGACGGCGCCGACCGGGGCGCCGCTGCGGTTGACCGCGTAGAGACGGCCGGTGAACCGGTGGTCTTGCAGGGCGCGGCACGCCTCATGGCCCGCGCCGCCCGGGCGCTGCCCGGCCCCCACCACCGCGACTGCGGCCGGCGCGAACACGGCGCGCAGCGAGGCCTGCTCGGCGATCCGATTACGCTGGTCGGCCGCGGCGTCGCTGCTGTCCAGGACGACGTCCACGATGCCGCGGTCGAGGTGTGACCGGCTGTCCGGCCCGAGATCCTTGGCGACCTGCAACATGGCGAGGTTGCTGGGCAACACCTCGCCGGTCAGTTCGGTGATGCCGTGCCGGCGGGCCCGCGCGGCCAGATGCTCCAGCAGCAGGGTGCCGATCCCGCGGCCGTGGTGCCGGTCGGCGACGAACACGGCGAACTCGCCGCGCGGCTCGTCGCCGTCGCGGTCGCAGGAGGCCACGCCGACCAGCTCGTCACCCTGGTAGGCGGCCATCGCCAAAAAGTGTGACGACTGCGGTCGGCACAGCCGGTCGACCTCGACGGCCAGCGTCGCCGGGGTCGGCCAGGTGAAGAACCGCAGGCGGAGATTCTGCGGCGCGGCCTGCGCGTACATCTCGGCGACGGCCCGGCGGTCGCCCGGCGTCACCGGCCGGATCGAGACGATCCCGCCGTCCGTCGTGAGCGCGTCCACCGGGCCGGTGCTCATCGGGCCGGGCCGTGCTTCTTGCCGGTGCGGACGATCAGCACCGGGCACTCGGCGTGATGCAACAGCTGCAACCCGGTGGAGCCGAGCAGCGTTCCGGCGATCACGCCGTGCCCGCGGCTGCCGACCACCACGAGCTGAGCGGTGTGCGAGACCCCGACCAGCACCGCTGCGGCACTGTCGTGCGAGACCAGCATCTCCACCCTGACCTGGGGGTATTTCGACTGCCAGGGGGCCACCTGCTCGGCCAGCCGGGTGTGCTCGGCGGCATCCTGCGCGGGAGTGTGCACCTGGGCCGGCGGAAGGCTGCCATGATAGTGCGGGAACGGCGGCATGTAGGAGCGGATCATCACCAGGTGCACTCCGCGCTGGTGTGCCGCGGCGAACGCGGTCTCCAGCACGCCGTCCGCGGCGGCCGAGTCGTCCACCCCGGCGATGACCGGGCGGGCGTCGTTCTCGTCGTTGCCGCGCACCACGACCGCCGGGCAGTGGGCGTGGGTGGCGACGCGCTGGCTGACCGACCCGAGCCGCAGTCCGGCGAAGCCGCCGTGGCCGCGGTGCCCGAGCACGATCAGCTCGGCCGACTCCGACTCGATGATCAGTTGTGCGGCCGCGTCGCCGATCAGCACGTCCTCGTCGACGTCGAGCTCCGGGGCGATGTCCCGGGCCTGCCGGGCGGCGCCGGCGGCCAGAGCGTCCGCGTGCCGGCGGGCGGTCTCATACTCGTGCCCGGCGACGTCGAAGCGGGCGCCGCCCCAGTTCCAGTCCATCACGTGTACCACTCGCAACGGGCGCTCACGGCGCTGTGCCTCGGCCGTGGCCCACCTGATCGCGGCGCGGCTGGCATCGGTGCCGTCGACCGCGACGACGACGGTCTGTGTCCGCATGGGGTCCTCGCTTTCCACGGTTTCTCCTGCCATCGTCATGCCGGTCGATGCCCGCCGATCAGGGCCGGAAGTCCCTACTCGCGGGGTCCGGCGGGGACCACGGTGGAGGAAGGAGAACCAGAGGAGGGATTGACGGTGAGGACCTGGAAGGTCAGCGACGTGATGACCCGCGACGTGGTGTCGGTCGCTGAGGACGCCTCTTATCACGACCTGGTGGACCTGCTGGTGGCGAAGCGGATCAGCGCGGTCCCGGTGGTCGACGAATTCGGCCGGGTCACCGGGGTGGTGTCCGAGGCCGACCTGCTCCGCAAGATCGAGTTCGGCGGGGACGAGCAGCCCCGGATCTTCGAGCGGCGCCGGCGCCGCGGTGAGCGGGCGAAGGCATCGGCCCGGACGGCGGCCGGACTGATGAGTACCCCGGCGGTGGTGGCGCTGGCCGACATGTCGATCGCGGCCGCGGCCCGGCTGATGGACGCCAACGAGATCAAGCGGCTGCCGGTGACCGACGACCTCGGCCGGCTGGTCGGGATCGCCTCCCGCGGCGACCTGCTGCGCACCTACCTGCGCACCGACGAGGAGATCCAGGACGACGTGCGGACCGGCGTGCTGCACCCGTTCCTGGCCGACGAGGCCGATGGGGTCACCGTCGAGGTCGACGCCGGAGTGGTCACCTTGACCGGCAAGGTCGAGCGGTGGTCCTCGGCCGACCTCGCGCAGCGGTTGAGCCGCCAGGTCGCCGGCGTGGTCGAGGTCATCTCGTCCCTGGCGTACGACCTGGACGACCGCACGTTCGACGGCCCGCAGCCTCCTTTCGCGACGTATTGAACCTCCGCGCTGGGCCGGCCGCCCGATCGGACGGCCGGGCCGGCCTGTACGTCCTGACGTCGCGTCGGGCGACCATACCCGCCCGGAGTCGAAGGTCACGGCCGGTTCACCTGACGGCCCCCCGGTTGCACCCTCCTGGCCCTGGTGAGCTGAGGAGGCGGGTGTCATGGTCAGGGCAGGAGGTGACGCGCCGATACGTTGCCGTCGTGGCGTGCCGAGACGAATGCGAATCCCGCGAGCAGCGCATCGCCCGCACCAGATGCTCGGTACCCGGCACCGCGCCACAGGCACCCGCCACCCGTCACTGCGCCTCGCAGCCCTGACCGTGGTGCTGCTGGGCCTAGCCGTCCTGGCCGTGCAAGTCATGGGGCTGGCCTTCGTGCTCGCCGGACTCAGCCCGCTCGCGGCCGGCGCGGTCTGCGCGGCCAGTCTGCTGGGCAGCCGGATCGACATCCCGGTGGCCAGGATGAGAAGCCGCCCCGCAGCGGTCCGGTTCCGCACGCTGGCATGGGCCGGAACCCTCTACCTGATCCCCGTGAGCGAAGGCGGTTCGATCGTTGTCGCGGTCAACCTCGGCGGTGCGGTCATCCCGGCGGCAGTGTCGCTGTACCTGGCGGCCCGCACGGGCATGTGGCTCGACGCCGGAATGGCTGTCACCGCCGTCGCGGTGACAGCGCATCTGCTGGCCCGCCCGGAGCCCCGGCTGGGCATCGTGCTGCCTCCGCTGCTGCCCGCCCTGACGGCCGCCGCCGCCGCGGTCCTCCTGCACCCCGCCCAGGGAATCGGTGCGCTGGCCTACATCGCCGGCACGATGGGCACTCTGGTCGGCGCCGACCTCACGCACCTGAACGCTGTACGCCGGATGGACGGGCCGAAGGCGTCGATCGGCGGCGCCGGGACCTTCGACGGTGTGTTCCTCTCCGGTGTTTTCGCCGTGCTGCTGGCCGCGGTCCGGTAGGACCACGGCACGGCCGCTCAGAGAGTGGAGAACCGCCTGGTCCGCTCGGTGCGGTGACAGCGCCGACAGGTGTGGAACTGTGCCGTGACCAGTTCCTCGTCGAGATAGAGCCACGGCCCCCAGTCATGCACGATCCGTGACTCCGTCGAACCGCACCGTGCGCATCGACGCGTTTGAGCGCACCGGCCCTCATCGAGGTAGCCGAACTGACTCCAACTGTGACGTGTTTCCCTTTCGACCTTCCCACAGCAGTCGCAGGTCCGGACGATTTCGCATCGGCTTCCGGGAAGCGACCATGCTCCAGCGTGTCGGCCCAGCCGGCACGCCACTCCACGCAGGGTCATCACTCTGGCCCGCTGTCCGCAGGCGGGGTTCCGGCCCGCTGCTGCTCGGCCAGGGACAGGTAGAGCCGGCTCCGGTCCCGCTGCTTTTGCTCGGCCTGCCGTAGACCCTGCGCCGGCGAGGAGAGCCGCCAGCGCCAGAGCGCCGTCACTCGCTGCTGCCGGGCCGACATGTCGCGGAAGCGCGGGTCCCCGCGCGCGGCCTGCGTCCGGACGTGGGCGATCTCCTGAGCCAAGCCCTCCTCCCACTGGTCGTGACAGCGTTCGGCTGCCCGCAGGCACGTGGCGGCCTGCGCGTTCCAGTTCAGCCGGCATTGCCGGCAGCCGGGCGGCACCCAGATCGGCCAGTAGCGCGGGTCAGCGCCGCGCGGTCCGATCAGCCGTCCGGCACACGGCACCACGCCGTGCCGGCCGGTGCGCGGGCAGGCGCCGTCCGGGCCGGGCCCCTGACAGCGATCGGTGATCTCACCGGTCGACGGATCGCGGATCTCGATCGCTCGCGTGCTCATCGTCCCCGCCTCCTCGCGGTTCGACGTGTGCTCCCACTTCCGGGAAGAGCAAAGTGGTGTGTCCGTTGTCCAGCCAGTGCACCCGGTACGGCGGAAGTCCGTCCGCGCGCCCGACCCCGGTGATGATGCCGACCCGGCGCCGGCCGTTCACGCCGGCCGGCTCGATCACGATCCGGTCCCCGAGCCGCGCCCTCATGACGGGTCACCGGCCGGGACGGCCTCGGGCACGATCGCGATCGGGCAGGCGGCGTGTCGCAGCAGGTGCCGGCTCACCGAGCCGAGCAGCAGGCCGCGCACCGCACCGTGGCCGCGGCCGCCGATCACCAGCAGCTGGGCGGTCTGCCCGGCGGCCACCAGCGCCTCGCCCGGTTCACCGGGGACGGTCTCGGCGCTGATCTGAAGGCCGGGGAAGTCCTCGCGGATCTCCGCCATCGCGGTGTCGGCCTCCGGCTGGTTGCCGAGCACCCGGAGCGCCACGCCGCGACCGGCGGCCTGCTCGGCGGCGAACCGCAGCACGGCCGGGGCCAGCGAGGAGTGGTCCAGCCCGGCCACCACCGGCGCGGTGGGCGTGCCGGGTGCGGTGGCGCCGTGCACCACTACGACCGGGCAGTGCGCGTGCGCGCCGACCGCGGCGCTGAGCGAGCCGACCAGGCCGGGCAGGGCGGCGTGCCCCCGGGTGCCGAGCACGAGCAGGCCGACGTGGCTGGATCGCTCGGCCAGTGCCGTCGACGCCAGCGCGGTCACCGTGGTGGCCTCGACCGGGACCTGTGGGTGGGCCTGCTGGGACTCGGTTACCGCCCGGTCCAGCATGCCGCCGATCACCCGGGCCCGGTAGTCGCTCGGCCGTAGCGCGGGCGACGGCACCATGCTCGCGGCGGGCGCCCAGGCCGGGTACTCGTCGGCGTACATCAGCTCGGCCCGCATGCCGGTGCGGTCGGCCTCGTCCAGCGCCCAGGTCAGCGCCGCCTCCGCGGCGGGCGACCCGTCGTATCCGATGACGATCTTCTTCTCGCGCATGGCAGCGGCCCCCTTCTCCCGGTCTCTCTCCATCGGACGTCCGCGGCGCCGGGGCGGAACAGGGCCGATGGCCCTACTCGGCGGGGCCGTACGCGGGTTAGCAACGAATAAGGGAAATGACCACGGCGGAGCGAGGGTGGGATTCAGGTGTCTGGATACGTGTACGACTTCACCGACGGCAACAAGGACCTCAAGGACCTGCTCGGCGGCAAGGGTGCCAACCTGGCCGAGATGACCCGGATGGGCCTGCCGGTCCCGCCCGGCTTCACCATCACCACCGAGGCCTGCCGCGCGTATCTGCGCACCGGCGACCTGCCGGCCGGACTGCTCGACGAGGTCGAGGACCACTTGCGCGCCGTCCAGCTCAAGCTGGACAAGACCTTCGGCGACCCGAACGACCCGCTGCTGCTGTCGGTGCGCTCCGGCGCCAAGTTCTCGATGCCCGGGATGATGGAGACCATCCTGGACATCGGGCTCAACGACCAGAGCGTGCAGGGGCTGGCCCGGCAGAGCGGCGACGAGCGGTTCGCCTGGGACTCCTACCGGCGGCTGATCCAGATGCTGGGCCGGACCGTGTTCGACGTGCCGGCCGAGGCGTTCGATACGGAGACGGCCGAGGACCCGCGGGAGCTCGTCACGGCGTACCAGAAGATCTTCGAGGAGCACACCGGCCGTGCCTTTCCGCAGGCGCCGCACGAGCAGTTGTTCCTCGCCATCGGCGCGGTCTTCCGGTCCTGGAACGCCGAGCGGGCCGTGCTCTACCGCCGGCAGGAACGCATCCCGCAGGACTTGGGCACCGCTGTCAACGTGATGGCGATGGTCTTCGGCAACCGCGGCGAGGACTCCGGGACCGGTGTGGCGTTCACCCGCGACCCGGCGACCGGGCGGCGCGGCTGCTACGGCGACTACCTGCGCGACGCGCAGGGCGAGGACGTGGTCGCCGGCATCCGCAACACCCTGCCACTGCACGAATTGGCCACCGTCGACCCGACCAGCTACGCCCAGCTGCTGTCCATCATGCAGCGCCTCGAGCAGCGCTACCGCGACCTGTGCGACATCGAGTTCACCATCGAGAACGGCAAGCTGTGGATGTTGCAGACCCGGGTCGGCAAGCGCACCGCGGCGGCCGCCTTCGTGATCGCCGCCCAGCTCGTCGAGGAGGGCGTGATCACCCTGGACGAGGCGCTGCAGCGGGTCACCGGTGAGCAACTCGCCCAGCTGATGTTCCCCAGCTTCGACGAGACGGCCGCGCCGGCGCCGCTGACCACCGGCGTGCCGGCCTCGCCCGGTGCGGCGGTCGGCGCGGTGGTGTTCGACTCGGCGGCCGCCGCGGCCGCGGACCAGCCGGTGATCCTGGTGCGCCGGGAGACCAACCCGGACGACCTACCCGGCATGATCGCCGCCCAGGGGATCCTGACCGCCCGGGGCGGCAAGACGTCGCACGCCGCCGTGGTGGCCCGCGGCATGGGCAAGACCTGCGTGTGCGGCGCCGAGGAGATCCGGATCGGCGCGGACTCGTTCACGGTGGGGGAGCACACCGTCCGGGCCGGCGAGGTGATCTCGATCGACGGCGCGAACGGCCGGGTCTACCCCGGCCCGGTGCCGGTACGCCCGTCCAAGGTGGTGCGGTTCTTCGAAGGTGAGCAGGGCGCTGAAGGCGACCAGCTGCTGTCCGCGATCCAGCGCCTGATGATCCACGCCGATCACGTCGCCCAGCTCGGGGTGCACGCCAACGCGGACACCGGCGCCGACGCGGTCCGGGCCCGGCGGTTCGGCGCCACCGGGATCGGCCTGTGCCGCACCGAGCACATGTTCCTCGGCGACCGCCGGGTCCTGGTCGAGCGGCTGATCCTGGCCGAGGACGACACCGAGCGGGAGGCGGCGCTGGCGGCGCTGCTGCCGCTGCAGCGGGCCGACTTCGAGGAGCTGTTCGCGGCGATGGACGGGCTGCCGGTCACCATCCGGCTGATCGACCCGCCGCTGCACGAGTTCCTGCCGCCGCTCGACGAGCTGACCGCGCGGGTCGCCCGGGCCGAGGCGCTGAGCGAGGACGCCGGGCACGCCGGAGTGCTGCTCAACGCGGTGCGCCGGATGCACGAGGCCAACCCGATGCTGGGGTTGCGCGGCGTTCGTCTCGGTCTGGTCGTTCCGGGCCTCTTCGGCATGCAGGTCCGTGCGGTGGCCGAGGCGGCGGCGGCGCGGTTGGCCGCCGGCGGCGACCCCCAGCCGGAGATCATGGTCCCGCTGGTGAGCGCCGTACCGGAACTGGAGATCGTCCGGGCCGAGGCGGAGAAGGTGCTCGCCTCGGTGCCCGGCGTGCCGCCGATCCGGATCGGCACCATGATCGAGGTGCCGCGGGCCGCGCTGACCGCCGGGCAGATCGCCACGGTGGCCGAGTTCTTCTCCTTCGGCACCAACGATCTGACCCAGATGACCTGGGCCTTCTCCCGCGACGACGTGGAGGGCGCGTTCTTCGGCAGGTACCTGGAGCTGGGTGTCTTCGGCGCGTCGCCGTTCGAGACGATCGACCGCGACGGCGTCGGTGAGCTGGTCCGGGTGGCCGTCGAGCGCGGCCGGGCCGCCCGCCCCGACCTGACCGTGGGCGTCTGCGGCGAGCACGGCGGGGATCCCGCGTCGGTGCGGTTCTTCCACGAGGCCGGGCTCGACTACGTGTCCTGCTCGCCGTTCCGGGTGCCGATCGCCCGGCTGGAGGCGGGCCGGGCCGCAGTGGCCGGGACGACCGGCTCCGACACCCGATAGCTCTGAGACGAGGAAGAAATCATGACCAGCACGATGGACGGGCGGTCGGCGACGGCCGCCCCGGCAACCACGGTCACCGTCCTGCCGGTGACCGACAAGGATCGCCCGGTCGGCGCCTGGATCATCGACGCGGACACCGCGGTCTTCCGTCCGGTGGTCGACGTGACCCGGCTGGCCGGGGCGGCCCTGGCCGCAGCCGGCGCGATCACGGTCGCGGTGGCCGTCACCGCGGTCACCGCCCGGCGGCGGCCGATGATCGGTGCGGTCACGATGGGCCCGGGCGGCTGGGTCAGCGTGAAACGCGCTGGTCGTCCGCGGTTGCGCTCTGCCGAGCAACGCCCCTGGTGGGCGCACCTGATCGGAGCGCACCGTCTCGGCGACTGATGTTCTGCCACGGATCGAAGGCTTAAGCTGCCTGGCATGGTCCAGCCGCCCTCCCTTGGCCTGAGCCCGTTGTCCCGGGTCCGGCTGGACGAGCTGCTGCACGAGATGCTGGAACGGGTCGGCGAGGTGGTGAGCAGCCGGGAGCGGCTGCGCGCCCTGCTCGACGCGGTGGTCGGCATCGGCACCGACCTCGACCTGCGCAGCACCCTGCAGCGCATCGTCGAGGCGGCGTGTGCGCTGGCCGGGGCGAGATACGGCGCGCTGGGCGTGCTCGCGCCCGACCACCGCAGCCTGTCGGACTTCATCACGCACGGTATCGATCCGGCCCTCCATGCCAAGATCGGCGAGCTGCCGCACGGCCGAGGGTTGCTCGGCTTGCTGATCACCGTCCCGGAGGCGGTGCGGCTGCCGGACATCCGCAAGCATCCGGACTCCTTCGGGTTCCCACCTCACCACCCGCCGATGCACAGCTTCCTCGGCGTTCCGGTGCGCACCCGCGACCAGGTCTTCGGCAACCTCTACCTGGCCGAGAAGCAGGGCGCCCCGGAGTTCACCGACGACGACGAGGAGATGATGATCGCTTTGGCGGCCGCGGCCGGCATCGCGATCGACAACGCCCGGCTCTACGAGCTGGCCCAGCGGCGAGAGCGCTGGCTGAGCGCGACCGCCGAGATCACCAGCGTGCTCCTGGGGACGGTCCAGCGCACCGAGGCGCTGCGCCTGATCGCCCGCCGGGCCGGTGAGGTCGCCGACGCCGGGCTGGTACTGGTCATGCTCTACGACGAACCGAACAGTAGCTACACCATCGAGGTCGCCGCCGGCAGCGATCCGGCGGCGACCGGACTGGTTGGTCGTCGCATCCCGGTGGACCGGAATGCGGCCATGGCGTTCGGTCAGGAACGGTACCGCGCGGTCGGGAACCTACGGACGATCACCGACTGGCCGGTTGACATGCCCGCCGTGCCGGCCCTCGCCGCGCCGCTCACCGCCGGCGACACCCTGCAAGGAGTCCTGATCGTCACCCAGCCGGCCGGACGACCGGTGGAGGACCGGGACGCGGTGTTGTTGTCCACCTTCGCTGGACAGGCCGCCCTCGCCCTGGAACGCGCCCGTGCTCAGGAGGAGCGGGAGCTGCTGGCCGTCCTCGAAGACCGTGAGCGGATTGCCCGCGACCTGCACGACGTGGTCATCCAGCGGCTCTTCGCCACCGGCATGCAGCTGCAGGCGACCGTGCCTCAGGTGCTCAAGCCGGATGTGGTCAAGCGGATCAGCGGCGCGGTCGACGACCTGGACGCCACGATTCGCGACATCCGCCGCTCGATTTTCGAGCTGCGCTCGCCGGTCGGCCGGTCCTTGCGCGCCGAGCTCGGCGAGGCGGTTCAGGCGGCGGCCGACAGTCTCGGCTTCCGGCCCGTGGTGGACACCAGCGGGCCGGTGGACAGCGCGGTTTCTGACGACATCGCGCCGGAGCTGCTGGCCGTGGTGCGGGAGTTACTTGCCAACGTGGCACGTCATGCGCAGGCCTCGCACGTCCGAGTGTCGGTCTGCACCAGTGCCGGTGAGATCTCCGTCCGGGTGGAGGACGACGGCGTCGGGATCGATCCGGCGAAGGCGCGCGGTGGATTGGTGAACCTGCGCGGACGCGCCGAGGATCTCGGCGGCCGCTTCGACATCGAGCCCGGTCCGGCCGGCGCCGGCGCCGTGGTGACCTGGCGGGTGCCGGTCAGCCGGTGACCCGGTCAGCCGGCGCGCGGGTGCCGTCCGGCAGCTCCACCGGCCAGTCCGGCGGGACCAGCAGGACCGGGCAGAACCCGTGGTGGCCGGCCGGACGCTTCGGCGGCGTGCTGATCAACTCGGTCAGCTCACCCCGGCCTCCGGTCCCGGCCACCAGCAGCCGGGCCCGTCGCAGGGCGCGATCCAGCGTGTACGGCACGTCCAGGTCCGGCACGACCAGTGGCTGTACGGCTACCTGCGGCAGGCGCCAGGACCACTCGACCAGGGCTGCGGCCAGCCGTTCGGCGACCGCCCGCCGGTGTGGATCGTCGACCGTGATCGGCAGCGGATGCCGATCCGGCTGGTCGGCGGGGCGCCGCCAGGCGTGCGCCGCGACCAGGTCGGCGCCGGCGAGCGCGGCCTGGACGAAGGCGTGCCCGAGCGCGGGTTCGTTCGGACGCCCGGACACGCCGGTCACCACCGGGCCGTGCGGCTCACAACGCCCCTGATGCACGAGCAGCGGGCAATGACAGGTGCGGGCCAGCGCCCTCGCGGTCGAGCCCCAGTCCGGCCGGCTGGTCTGCCCGTCCCGGTGGCCGATCACGAGCAGCCCCGCTTCCCGTGACCACTCGGCGAGCGCGTCGCCGGGCAGACCGGCCCGCAGTTCGGTCTCGACGATCAGCTCCGGGTCGGCGGCCGCGGCGTGCCGGGCGGCAGCCGCCAGCAACTGGCTGCCCTCCGCCTGGCCGCGGTGTGCGCTGCGAATCCGGAATCGGCCGCGGTAGTGGCCCGGCCAAGCGTGCACGATCAGCAGTCGCGCAGCCCGGCGGGCCGCCTCGGCGGCGGCGAGCTCGACGGTGACCGTGCTGGTCATGGAGCCGTCGACGCCGACCACGACGGTGCGATGGTCACTTGACGCGAACACCTTCTCCATATCCGTACGTTATGGAGCTATTTCCAATGATCGATACGGTCACTGGTCCGCAATGCCCAGGCCGTCCGGCCCTGACCGCCTGGCGGCGGACGCTCGACCATGGAGGGTGAGAGGAAGGAGTGCGACCATGATGTATGGCTACCCGCACTTCATGAACACGACAGGGTCGGCCTGGTCCCTGATCCTCGTGATGCTCTTACTGACGATCGCTGTGGTCGGCGCAGTGGCTTGGTGGCCGCAGCGCCGCGAGGGCGAGAGCAGCGCCGAGAAGACACTGGCTGATCGTTATGCTCGCGGTGATATCGACACCGAGGAATACGAGCAGCGGATGCGGACGCTGCATGCTGTTCACCACTGAATCGGATCGTCCGGGCGGAGGCCGCCGTGCAGCCTGTTCGAGTCGGCCTGACCAGCGAGGAAGCCGCCGAGCGGCGGGCAGCCGACGGGCCGAACGTGGTCGCGGCCATCCCACCGCGGCGGCTGCTCGGCCGCATCGGCCGGCAACTGGCCGATCCGCTGGTGGCGCTGCTGCTGGCTGCGGCCGTGATCACCACCCTGCTGCGCGACCTGCCGGACACCGCGGTGATCGTGCTGGTCATCGCGGTCAACACCGCCATCGGGGTGACGCAGGAAGTCCGGGCCGATGCCGCCATCGCCGCTCTGGACCGGCTCGCGGCCCCGCAAGCCCGGGTGGTCCGCGACGGCGACGACCTGATCATCCCGGCCGCCGACGTGGTGCGCGGTGACCTCGTCCGTCTGGAGGCGGGCGACATCGTCCCGGCCGACCTGGTCCTGGCCGAGGCCGAGCGGGCCACCTTCGACGAATCGTCGCTGACCGGCGAGTCCGTGCCGGTCGCCCGCCAGGCGACCGAGCCGGCCTCGGCCGGCACCGTGCTCGTCACCGGCCGGGCCGCCGGTCTCGTCGAGCGGGTCGGCCCGAACAGCTCGCTCGGCCGGATCGCCGCCCTGGTGGCCTCCGCCCGGCCCGGCCTCACTCCGCTGCAACGCCGGCTGGCCGGTCTCGGCCGCATCCTCGGGGTCACAGCGCTGGCCGTCTCGGCGATCGTTTTCGGCCTTGGCGTGCTGGCCGGTCAGCCGATCGTCCGGATGGCGATCACCGCGGTCAGCCTGGTCGTCGCCGCGGTGCCGGAAAGCCTGCCCGCGGTGGTGACCCTGGCCCTCGCGCTCGGCGCGCGCCGGATGGCCCACGCGAACGCGATCCCGCGCCGGTTGCACGCCGTCGAAACGCTCGGCTCGGTGACCGTGATCGCCGCCGACAAGACCGGGACACTCACCGAGAACCGGATGGCGGTGCAGCAGGCGGTGTCGGCGGACGGCCGCCACTACCGGGTCACGGGTCACGGCTATGAGCCGGTCGGGTCGATCCATCCCGCTCCGGATCCCGGCGGAGCGCTCCAGTCCCTCGCCCGAGCCGGCCTGCTCTGCAACGATGCCGACCTGATCGCGCCGGTGCCCGGCCACCCCGACTGGGCCGCAGCCGGCGACCCGATGGAAGCCGCCCTGGTGGCCTTCGCCGCCCGCTGTGGCCTCGACCCGCACACCGAACGGGCCAAGGCGCCCCGGGTCGCCGAGCTGCCGTTCGACCAGAGCAGCCGGCACATGACCACGGTGCACCGGCTGGACAGCGGCGAGCACCTGACCGTCCGCAAGGGCGCTCCGGAGCGGCTCGTCGAGGGCGACCTGCTGACCGCCGCCGAGGAGCTGGCCGCGGCCGGACTGCGGGTCCTGGCGATCGCCACCGCCACCACCCCCGGCTCCGTGGACCCGGTCGCGCCGCCACCGCTGCGAGTCTGCGGGCTGGTGGGCATCGGAGACCCGGTCCGCGCCGGCGCCCCGGCGACCACCGAGGCTTTCGAGCAGGCCGGCGTGCACCTGCTCCTGATCACCGGCGACCATCCCGCCACCGCCGCCGCGATCGGTGCCCAGCTGGGCATCGACGACTCCCGGATCCACGCCCGGACCCGGCCGGAGGGAAAACTGGACATCATCGCCGGGCTGCAGAAGCGCGGTGAGGTGGTGGCGATGACCGGGGACGGCGTCAACGACGCGCCGGCGCTGCGCCGCGCCGACATCGGCGTCGCGATGGGCGGCGGCACCGAGGTCGCCCGGCAGGCCGCCGAACTGGTCCTGGTCGACGACAACCTGGCCACCGTGGCGACCGCGATCGGCGAGGGCCGGCGCATCTACGACAACATCCGCCGCTTCCTGCGCTACGCGCTCACCGGCGGGCTCGCCGAACTGCTGGTCATGCTGGCCGGCCCGCTGCTCGGCATGCCGCTGGCGCTACTGCCCGGCCAGCTGCTCTGGATCAACCTGCTCACCCACGGCATTCCCGGCGTGGCGCTGGGCGCCGAACCCGCCGAGGCCGGTGTGCTGCGCCGCCCGCCGCGCCCACCGCAGGAGTCCGTGCTCGGTGCCGGTCTGCTGCGCGGCGTGCTGCTCGGCGGGGCCGGGGTCACCGCGGTCACCCTGGCCGCCGGCGTCGCCGCCCAGCTGGCCGGCCGGCCCTGGCAGTCGGCCATGTTCGTGGTGCTCGGCCTCGCCCAGCTGGGCGTCGCCCTCGCGGTCCGGGCCCGCCCGGTGGCCGGCACCCGCCCGAACCGGTGGCTGCCGGCCGCCGTGGCGCTGTCCGCGGCGCTGCAGCTCGCCGGGGTGCTCACCGGGCCCCTGCGCACGCTGCTCACCACCGAGCCGCTGACCGCGGTGGAACTGGTCGCCTGCGCCGCTGTCGCGGCCCTGCCCGGCCTGATGACGCGCGCCTTCCGGGGAAGCGCCGGCTGATGCTCATCGACGGCGGGGGCCTGCTGCTGGTGCGGCACGGGCAGAGCGTGAGCAACGCGGCCGACGTGTTCACCGGCTGGTCCGATCCGCCGTTGAGCCCGCTCGGTGTCGCCCAGGCGCGTCAGGCCGGCACCCTCCTGCGACGGCTCGGTCTGCGCCCGACAAGCGTGCACACCTCGCTGCTGCGCCGATCGATCGCCACCGCGGCGATCCTGATGGCGGTGCTCGGCTGCGGCCAGGTCCCGGTGTACCGGTCGTGGCGGCTCAACGAACGCCACTACGGCGCGCTCACCGGCCGGGACAAGCGCGCCGTGGCCGCCGAGGTGGACGCCGCCACCTTCCGGGCCTGGCGGCGGTCCTACGCGACCGGCCCACCGCCGATCAGCGAGCCCGCCGCCGCGGCGATGTACGCCGATCCCCGGTACGCCGGGCTGTCGGCGACGGTGCTGCCGCGCGCGGAGAGCCTCGCCGATGTCCGGGCCCGGACCGTACCGTACTGGTCGGAGGTGTTGCGGCCGTTGCTGCTGGCCGGTGGGACGCCGCTGGTCGTCGGGCATGGCAACAGCCTGCGCGCCCTGGTCATGCATCTCGAAGGGCTGTCGGTGGCAGCCGTGGAACAGCTCGACATCCCCACCGCGGTCCCGATGCTGTACCACCTCGACCCGCGCGGGCGTGCCGTCACCGGTCCGCAGGGGCGCTACCTGGACCCGGTCGGCGCCGCCGAGCCGATCCGCGTCGGTCCGGGACTTCCGGCCCTGTCCGCCGCAGACCGGTGCGGCGCACGGTGAGAGATGACGGCAACCCGGACCTCGGGAGGTGCCATGCGATCCGGTGTCATGGACCCGGCAGGGCTGGACGTCCTGTTCGGGACACTGCACGAACGGGGCTACACGATCGTCGGCCCGACGGTGCGCGACGATGCCGTGCAACTGGCCGAACTCGACTCGGCGGACCAGTTGCCGTACGGCTGGAGCGCGGACACCGACGCCGGACGCTACCGGCTGCGCCGCCGTGCCGACCGTGCGGCGTTCGCGCACAGCGCCGGGCCGCAGTCGATGAAGAACTTCCTGCACCCACCCCGGGCCCAGCTCTGGGCTGGTGACCGCGCAACCGGTGCGGTGACACCGCCCGCTCCGGCCCGGAAACGGTACGCGTTCGTCGGCGTGCACCCGTGCGATGTGGCCGCGACGGCCGTGCTCGATCGGGTCCTCGCCGAGGGCCGGTACCCCGACCCGGTGTACACCGCCCACCGCGACGGCACCTTCGTGGTGGTCGCCGAGTGCACCGAACCCGGCGCTACCTGCTTCTGCGCGTCGACGGCGACCGGACCGTCCGCCACCGGCGGTTTCGACCTGGCTTTGACCGAGCTGCTCGGCGACAGCCACCGGTTCCTGATCCGGGTGGGGTCACCGGCCGGCGACGAGGTGTTCGCCGGGCTGCCCACCCGGCCCGCGGCCGATGAGGACATCGCCGCGGCGCACGACGCGCTCCGGCACGCCGCCACCACCATGTCCCGGCATCTGCCCGAGCAGCCGATGCCGGAGCTGATCGCCGCGAGCCGCGAGTCGCCCCACTGGGACGACGTCGCCTCCCGATGCCTCACCTGCGGCAACTGCACGATGGTCTGCCCCACCTGCTTCTGCACCACGACCGAGGACGTCACCGACCTGACCGGCGAGCACGTGGAACGCTGGCGGCACTGGGACTCGTGCTTCAGCCTCGACTTCTCCTACCTGCACGGCGGTCCGGTGCGCACCAGCGGCCAGTCCCGCTACCGCCAGTGGATCAGCCACAAGCTGGGCACCTGGCCGGAACAGTTCGGCATCTCCGGCTGTGTCGGCTGCGGCCGCTGCATCGCCTGGTGCCCGGCCGGCATCGACATCACCCGCGAGGCGGCCGCCCTGGCGCAGGGAGGACCGGCATGAGCCCGCAACCCTTCCTGTCCGGGCTCAGCCCTCGGCTGCTCAGCGACCTGATCGAGTGCGGCACCGAAGTCCGCTACCCCGACGGCTACCGGATCTTCGCCGAGGGCGCAGCCGCCGACCGCTTCTGGCTGATCCGGACGGGAACCGTCGCCCTCGACGTGACCGTGCCGGGAAACGGCGAGCAGATCCTGGAGACCATCGGTGCCGGTGACCTGCTCGGGTGGTCATGGCTGCTGCCGCCGTACCGGTGGCGGTTCGGGGCAGTGGCCCGCACCCCGGTGACCGCCACCGAGTTCGACGCCGCCGCGGTACGCCGGCGCTGCGCCGCGGACGCCGACTTCGGCTACGCGGTGCTGCAACGCTTCGTCCCGGTGCTCGGCGACCGGTTGACCGCCGCCCGGCTGCGGCTGCTCGACCTCTGGAGCCGGTCGTGAACCCGGCCGTGCCGCAACCGGGCCGGGTGGTCCGCCGGCGGCAGGACACCGCCGACACGGTCACGATCGAACTGACCGGGGCCGGCCAGCCGCTGCCGGCGTTCCAGCCGGGCCAGTTCGCCATGCTCACCGCGTACGGTGTGGGTGACGTCCCGATCTCGATCAGCGGTATCGAGGGCGCCCGGCCCACCCACACCATCCGCGCGGTCGGCGCGGTCACCCGGGCGCTGTGCGCGGCCCGGCCCGGCGACCTCATCGGCGTGCGCGGCCCGTTCGGGATCGGCTGGGACCTGGACGCCGCGGCCGGCCACGACGTGCTGGTGGTGGCCGGCGGGATCGGGCTGGCCCCGCTGCGCCCGGTCGTCGAACGGCTGCTGGCCGACCGCGCGTCGTACCGGAAAGTGTCGGTCCTGGTCGGCGCCCGGCAGCCGGCCGAACTGCTCTACCCGGACGACCTCGCCCGCTGGTCGGCCCAGGCGCAAATCCTGACCGTCGTGGACCGCCCGGCCGACGGCTGGACCGGGCCGGTGGGCCTGGTCACCACGGTCATCCCGGCAGCCGCCGTCGACCCGGCCACCAGTGTCGCCTACCTCTGCGGCCCGGAGCTGATGATGCGGTTCACCGCCCAGGCGCTGATCAGCCGGGGCGTGCCCGCCGAGCAGGTTCAGGTGTCGCTGGAACGGTGCATGCGCTGCGGCGTCGGCTGGTGCGGGCACTGCCAGCTGGGCCCGCTGCTGATCTGCCGGGACGGGCCGGTGGTGCCCTACCCGGTTGCCGAGCCACTGCTGTCGACCCGGGAGCTGTGATGGACACGCCGACCCTCGCCGTGTGGAAGTTCGCCTCCTGCGACGGCTGCCAGCTCAGTCTGCTCGACTGCGAGGACGACCTGCTCGCCGTCGCCGGCCGGGTCCGGATCGCGCACTTCCTGGAGGCGTCCAGCGACGTGTTGCCCGGCCCCTATGACATCTCGCTGGTCGAAGGGTCGATCACCACGCCCGGCGACGCCGAGCGGATCCGGCAGGTCCGCGCGGAGTCCCGCCTCCTGATCACCATCGGCGCCTGCGCCACCGCCGGCGGCATCCAGGCCCTGCGCAACCAGGCCGACATCACCGAGTACGCCCGGGCGGTCTACGCCCGGCCCGAATACCTGCGGACGCTGGCCACCTCGACCCCGATCGCCGCGCACGTCGACGTCGACTACGAGCTGCACGGCTGCCCGATCGACCGGCGGCAGCTCGTCGAGACGATCAGCGCGCTGCTGGCCGGCCGGCGGCCCGCCCTGCCCGCGCACAGCGTCTGCTTCGAATGCAAACGACGCAACACCGTCTGCGTGGTGGTGGCCCGTGGCGAGCCCTGCCTGGGGCCGGTGACCCGAGCCGGGTGCGGAGCGCTCTGCCCGGCCTTCGGGCGCGGCTGCTTCGGCTGCTTCGGCCCCGCCGAGACGCCGAACGCCCCGGCCGAGGCGGCCCTGCTGCGCGCCACCGGCATGTCGGACGACGACATCCGGCGGATCCACCGCACCTTCACCGTCGCGGCTTTCGAGGAGGCGGCACCGTCATGACGCACCGCTACGAACGGGTGATCGACGTGCGGGCGCTGGCCCGGGTCGAGGGTGAGGGCGCCATGCACGTGCGGGTCCGCGACGGGGCGGTCGAGGACGTCCGGCTGGAGATCTACGAGCCGCCGCGTTTCTTCGAGGCATTCCTGCGCGGCCGGCAGCACACCGAGCCCCCGGACATCACCGCCCGGATCTGCGGCATCTGCCCGGTGGCGTACCAGATGAGCGCCTGCGCCGCGATCGAGGACGCCTGCCGGGTCACCGTGCCAGCCAGCATCGCCGCGCTGCGGCGGCTGATCTACTGCGGCGAGTGGATCGAGAGCCACACCCTGCACATCTACCTGTTGCACGCGCCCGACTTCCTCGGCTACGGCAGCGCCCTCGCGCTCGCCAAGGACCGGCGTGACCTCGTCGAGCGCGGCCTGGCGCTGAAGCAGGCCGGCAACGATCTGATCGAGCTGGTCGGCGGCCGGGCCATCCACCCGATCAACGTCCGGGTCGGGGGCTTCTACCGGGTGCCGGCGCCGGGCGACCTGGCTCCGCTGCGCGAGCGGCTGCGGGTCGCTCTGGACCAGGCCCTCGACACCGTGCGCTGGGTGGCCGGCTTCGACTTCCCGGACTTCCACCACGACCACGAGATGCTCTCGCTGTGCACCCCCGGGACATACCCGATCGAAACCGGATTCGTCACCACGACCGGCGGCCTCTGCTTCGACGTCCGGCAGTTCGAGCAGCACATCGTCGAGGAACAGGTGCCGCACTCCACGGCGCTGCACGCCCGTCTCGCCGGCCGCGGCCGGTACCTGACCGGCCCGGCCGCCCGCTTCACCCTCAACCAGCACTGGCTGACCCCGCTGGCCCGCGAGGCGGCGACCGCGGCCGGGCTCGGCGAGGACTGCCGCAACCCGTACCGCAGCATCGTGGTCCGGGCCGTCGAGACGGTGTACGCGGTCGAGGAGGCGATCCGCCTGATCGACGCCTACGAGCCGCCGCCGGCTCCGGCAGCCGTGGTGCCGGCCCGGCCCGGCACCGGCCGTGGCGCCACCGAGGCACCACGAGGCACCCTGTTCCACCGGTACGACCTCGACCCGGACGGCCGGATCACCGCGGCCCGCATCGTGCCACCGACCTCGCAGAACCAGGCCGCCATCGAGGACGACCTGGCCCGCTTCGTCGCCGGCCGGCTCGACCTGGACAACGAGCGGCTGACCGCCCAGTGCGAGCAGGCGATCCGCAACTACGACCCGTGCATCTCCTGCGCGACCCACTTCCTGGACCTGCACGTGGAACGGGCCTGAGATGGTGGCGCGCAGGGTGGTCATCGGCATCGGCAACGAGTACCGGCGCGACGACGGATTCGGCCCCTGGGTGGTGGCCGAGCTGGCCGCCCGCCGCGCCGATGATCCCCGGTTGGACGGGGTCGACTTGCGGGTCAGCGACGGGGAACCCAGCCGGATGTTGCAGGCGTGGTCCGGAGCCGACCTCGCCGTGCTGGTGGATGTCGCCGCCGGCGACCGCACCGGGTGGTGCGAGGTGTCGCTGCCCGAGGACGCCGGGCCGGGCGGACCGGTCGCCTCCGGGCACGCCATCGGGCTGGGCGACACGATCCGGCTGGCCCGGGTGCTGGACCGGCTCCCGCGCCGGCTGGTCGCGCTGGTCGCCTACGGTCGTGAGTTCGGCTTCGGACCCGGTCTCAGCGCCCCGGTCGCCGCCACCATCCGGCCGGTCACCGAGCGGATCTGCGAGCTGGTGGCCGCGTCATGACCGCCGTGCGCGCACCACAGGCCTGGTCGGTGCGGGTCCGCGGCACCGTGCAGGGCGTCGGGTTCCGCCCGTTCGTGCACCGTGTGGCCACCGGTCTGCGCCTGGACGGAGAGGTCCGCAACGTCGGCGGTGAGGTGCTCATCCGAGTCGGCGGACCTGAGCAGGCGGTGGCCCGGCTGATCGAGGCGCTGCGCGCGCAAGCCCCGGCGGCCGCGCGGATCGGCGAGATCACCGTCACCCCCGACGGCGCCGCCCCGCCACCCGGGTTCCGGGTGGTGGCCAGCGCCGACACCGACCTGCCCCAGGGTTTCGCCGGGCTGCCCGCCGACCTCGCCATCTGCGGCGACTGCCTGGACGAGCTGTTCAGCCCGGCCGACCGGCGCTACCGGTACCCGTTCATCAACTGCACCGCCTGCGGACCGCGGGCGACCATCATCGACAGCCTTCCGTACGACCGGCAGCGCACCGCGATGGCCGGCTTCCCGCTCTGCCCGCGGTGCGCCGCCGAATACCGCGACCCGGCGGACCGGCGGTTCCATGCCGAACCGGTGGCCTGCCCGGCCTGCGGGCCGCGGCTCACCTGGCGGGCCGGTGGGCGCACCGCCACCGGCGAGCAGGCGCTGACCGTGGCGGCCGCCGCGATCGCGGTCGGCCGGATCATCGCGGTCAAGGGACTCGGCGGCTACCAGCTGGTGTGTGACGCCACCAACGCGGCCGTGGTCGATCGGCTGCGGCGGCGCAAGCTGCGGCCGCGCAAGCCGTTCGCGGTGATGGTCGCCGACCTGGCCGCCGCCCGGGCCCTGGCCCGGGTCGACCCGGCCGCGGCGGCTGCCCTGGGCGGCCCGGAGCGTCCGATCGTGCTGCTGCCGGCCCGGCTGGGTGGTGCGCTGGCTCCGTCGGTGGCGCGCGGCCTGGACCGGATCGGGCTGTTCCTGCCCACCACCGCGCTGCACCACCTGCTGCTCCATGACCTGGGTCGCCCACTCGTGGTGACCAGCGGCAACCGAGCCGATGAGCCGATCGCGATCGACGACGCCGAGGCGGCCGACCGGCTCGCCGGGATCGCCGACGGCTTCCTCGGCCACGACCGGCCGATCCGGGCCCGCTACGACGACTCGGTGGTGCAGGTCGTCGCGGGCTCCGCCCGGCTGGTCCGCCGGGCCCGTGGCTACGCTCCCGGCGCGCTGACCCTGCCGGTGCCGGCCCGCAAGCCGATCCTGGCCGTCGGGGCACAGCTCAAGAACACTTTCGCGCTGGCCCGGGCCGGCCAGGCGCTGATCGGCCCGCACGGCGGCGACCTGGCCGATGCCGACAGCCTGGCCGCGTTCGAGGCCACCGTGGCCCAGCTCTGCCGGCTGCACCGGTGTGAACCCGAGGTCTACGCCCACGATCTGCACCCCGACTACCTGTCCACCGGCTACGCCCAGCGGATGGCGACCCCGCCGCGACGGGTCGGGGTGCAGCACCACCATGCCCACGTCGTGTCGTGCGCCGCGGAGCACGGCGTGGACGGCCCGTTCCTCGGGGTCGCCTACGACGGGCTCGGGTTCGGCGACGACGGCCGGTTCTGGGGCGGAGAGTTGCTGTTGTCCACCTACACCGGCTTCCGGCGACTGGGCCGGTTCGGGACCGCGCCGTTGCCCGGCGGGCAGGCCGCGGTGCGCCGCCCGGCCCGGATGGCCCTCGGCTATCTGTACGGCGGCGAGTTCCCGGTGCCGCCCGGGCCGGTGCCGGCTCTGCTCCACCGGATGCCGGCGGCCGAGCAGGCCCTGATCCGCCGGATGATCGAGCGCGGGGTGCACTGTCCGCCCGCCTCCAGCGCCGGCCGGTTCCTCGACGCGGCGGCCAGTCTGCTCGGCGTCCGTGACGACGCCGGATATGAGGGCGAGGCGGCGATCCTGCTGGAGGCGGCGGCACATCGCGCCGGCGGCCGCCCGGAGCCGCTGCCGTGGCGGATCACCCGGATCGGCGGACTCTGGGTCTACGACTGGTCCGGAACCCTCGGCGCCCTGCTGGAACGCGGTGCTGCGGGGGAGTCCGCCGACGATCTGGCGGCGGCGATCCACCGTACCGTGATCGAGGTGACCGTGGCACTCTGCACCCGGGCCGCCGAGCGGACCGGAGTGCGGACCGTCTGCCTCTCCGGCGGCTGCCTGCAGAACCGCATCCTGGCGACCGGCCTGTCGGACGCGCTGAGCGCGGCGGGGCTGACCGCTTTGCTCAACCGCCAGGTGCCGGCCGGCGATGGTGGGATCAGTTACGGCCAGGCGGTGATCGCCGCGGCCCGGCTCGCCGGGGACGGCTGACATGTGCCTGGGCATCCCCGGCCGGATCACCGGGATCGAACAGCAGGACGGTCTGCGGATCGGCACCGTCGACTTCGGTGGCGTGCGCAAACAGGTCTGCCTGGACTACACCCCGCAGGCCGGCGCCGGGGACTACGTGATCGTGCATGTCGGCTTCGCGATCAGCGTCGTCGACGCCGCGGAGGCGCAGCGCACCCTCGCCGTGCTGCGCGCCATGGGCGATGTCCTGGCGCAGGAGCTCGGGCCGTGAGGTACCTCGACGAATACCGCGACCCGGACCTGGCCCGGACGCTGCTCGCCGAGCTGCGCCGGGTCACCACCCGGCCGTGGGCGCTGATGGAGGTGTGCGGCGGGCAGACCCACACCCTCGTCCGGCAGGGCATCGACGAACTGCTGCCCGGCGGCATCCGGATGATCCACGGGCCGGGCTGCCCGGTCTGCGTCACCCCGCTCGAAGTCCTCGACCGGGCGATGGCGATCGCGCAGCGGCCCGGCGTGATCCTCACCAGCTTCGGCGACATGCTGCGGGTGCCCGGCTCGCACACCGACCTGCTGGCGCTGCGCGCCCGGGGCGCCGACGTCCGGGTCGTGTACTCGCCGATGGACGCGGTCACCCTGGCCAAGGCGTATCCGGACCGGCAGGTGGTGTTCCTCGCCGTCGGGTTCGAGACCACCGCCCCGGCCAACGCCATGGCCGTCCGGCACGCCGCCACCCTCGGACTGACCAACTTCAGTGTCCTGGTCAGCCACGTGCTGGTGCCGCCCGCTATGACCGCCGTGCTGCGCGCACCCACCTGCCAGGTCCAGGGCTTTCTCGCCGCCGGTCACGTCTGCGCGGTGATGGGCTGGACCGAGTACGAGCCGATCGCCGCGGAATTCCGGGTGCCGATCGTGGTCACCGGTTTCGAACCCCTCGACCTGCTCGAGGGCATCCTGATGGCGGTGCGCCAGCTGGAGAGCGGCGAGCACCGGGTGCAGAACCAGTACGCCCGGGCCGTCCGCCGCGATGGCAACACCGCGGCCCAGGACGCCGTGCGCAGCGTCTTCCGGATCACCGATCGGGCCTGGCGCGGGATCGGCGCCATCCCGGACAGCGGCCTCACCCTCACCGACGAGTACGCCGCGTTCGACGCCGGGCGCCGGTTCGACGTCGGCCGCATCGTGGTGCGCGAACACCCCGAGTGCGTGGCCGGCGACATCCTGACCGGCGACAAGGTCCCGACCGACTGCCGCGCCTACGGCACCGCCTGCACCCCGCGCACGCCGCTGGGCGCGCCGATGGTGTCGGCGGAGGGCACCTGCGCCGCCTACTACTCCGCCGGGCGCCGCCGCCCGCCCGACCCGGAAGGCCAGCCATGACCACCGTCGACCCCACGACCGGCACCTGCCCGGCACCGTTCCCCGAGACCGAGCGGGTCCTGCTCGGGCACGGCGCCGGCGGGCGGCTGTCCGCCGAGCTGATCGCCGGCGTGCTGGTGCCCGCGCTCGGCTCGGCCGCCGATCGCGGCCCCCTGGAGGACGCCGCGCTGGTGCGGATGGACGGCACCGATCTGGCCCTGAGCACCGACGCGTACGTCGTCGACCCGCTCTTCTTCCCCGGCGGCGACATCGGTGCGCTGGCCGTCCACGGGACCGTCAACGACCTGGCCATGCGCGCGGCGATGCCGGTCGCGCTGACCCTCGCGTACGTCGTCGAAGAGGGTCTGCCGCTGGCCGACCTGCGCCGGGTCACCGCCTCGGCCGGAGCGGCCGCGGAGGCCGCCGGCGTGCCGGTGGTCACCGGCGACACCAAGGTGGTCGGCCGGGGCGCCGCCGACCGCCTCTTCGTGATCACCGCCGGTCTGGGCCGCCGGCTGCCCGGCGCGGCCCCGTCGGCGGCCGGCGCCCGCCCCGGCGACGCGATCCTGCTCTCCGGCCCGCTCGGCTGCCACGGCGTCACCGTGCTCAGCACCCGCGAGGGCCTGGGCTTCGAGGTGGACCTGGCCTCCGACACCCAGCCCCTGCACCGGCTGGTCGGCACGATGGTGGCCGCCGGCGGGGACGCCGTGCACGCGCTGCGCGACCCGACCCGGGGCGGCCTGGCCGCGTCGCTGAACGAGATCGCGGTGGCCTCCGGAGTCGGCGCCGAGATCGACGAACGGGCGCTGCCGGTGCCGGAACCCGTCCGGGCGGCGTGCGAGATGCTCGGTCTCGACCCGGCCTATGTGGCCAACGAGGGCTGCCTGGTCGCGTTCGTGGCGCCGGACCGGGCGGAGGCCGTGCTCACCGCGATGCGGGCGCGGCCGGAGGCCCGCGACGCGGTCCGCATCGGCACGGTCGTCCCGGACGGGCCGGTGGTGGTCCGCACCGCGGTCGGCGCCCGGCGGGTGCTCGACATGCCGCTGGGCGAACAACTGCCGCGGATCTGCTGACCCGACTTGTCTTCGACGGTTTCTGCTCGCCGGGGTGCCCGGAACGGCATCGCGGCCCCGTCCGGCGGAGCCGCGCCCGATCCGTCGCAGCGAGGCACGGCGCCAAGGCCTCTCCCGGCCCGGCCGACGAGCGGATAGCCGGATCAGCCGACTCGGCGCCACGGCCATGATCATGGAAGAGGGTCAGGAGAACCCGGACCGCGGTCTGATGAGCCGGTCGCCCCGCGCCGCCGTCTCCACCGCACAGATCATGGTGCCGCTCAAGGCCACCATGGCCGACGCCGGAGACTGCGGCTACCGGGCGATCAGGGCGTCAGGAGATGGATGATGCTCAACTCTGGGTGGAGATGCAGAACGGATGACCTGCTGGGTCCAGCAGGACTCTCCGCTGATCGGGGTGTGGTTGGAACGAGGGCGCCACGGCGCCCAGGGCCAGCATCCGAGCCTGGGCGGCATCCAGGTCGTCGACGCCGAGTTCGAGGTGGGCCTGCTTGCCCTGTGCGGGGTCCGGCCAGGTCGGACGTCGGTAGTCGGCCACCCGGATGAAGCCCAGTCCGGGCGAACCCTCTCGACCCAGCAGGATGAAGTCGTCGCTGGAATAGATCACGGGCAGGCGGAGCGCGTCGCCGTAGAAGCGAGCCAGCTCAGCGGGGTCCGGGCAGTCGAAGTCAATGGACAGGACCCTGATGGTGGGCTCGGAGGTGGTCTCGGTACTCATGGGCAAGACGCTAGGACGGGACCAGGACAGGTCCGGTCCTGATCATGGGGGAGACTCCTGGATGTGATCAGTACCTCCATCCGCCTCCTGCAACTGGTTTCGCTGCTGTCCACCCGATCGACGTGGACCAGCCGCGAACTGGCCGAGCGGATGGCGATCACTGACCGCACGGTCCGGCGAGACATTGCCCGGCTGCGGGAACTCGGCTATGGCATCGAGTCCGACCCGGGGCCGTGGGGCGGCTACCGCCTCAGCGGCGGCACCCGGCTGCCGCCGCTGATCCTCGACGACGAGGAAGCCCTCGCCGTGGCCGTCGCACTGCGCGAGGCCGCGTTCAGCGGCGTGCTGGGCAGCGGCCAGGCCGCAATGTCGGCGCTGTTGAAACTCCGACAGGTTCTGCCGTCCCCTGTCGCGGGCCGGCTGGCCGATATGGACGCCACCTTCGTTCACGCTCCCCGGCCCGAAGGAGGTCAGATCTCGCCCGGCGTGCTGCTGGAACTGGCTCTCGCATGCCGCCGTGGCGAGCGCACCCGTCTGTCGTATCGCGACCATGCCGGAAACGACACGGTCCGGGACGTGGACCCCTACCGCCTGGTGCGCACCGGCCGCCGCTGGTACTTCGTCGCCCGAGACGTGAGCCGGGAACAGTGGCGGACGTTCCGAGCCGACCGAGTCGTGCGAGTGGAACTGACCGGACATGCCGTCGAGGTCGTCGACCCACCCGACGCCGCCCTCCTCGTCTCGCAAGGCATCGCCGGCGTCGTGTACCCGCTCTATGTGACGATCCGGCTGCCGCACCCCATGGACCAGGCGCTGCTCCTGGTGCCCCCGACGATCGGCACCCATCGCCCGGACGGCCCCGACGCCACCATCGTCGAGATCGGCGGCAACGACGCGGACAAGCTAGCCACCTACCTCCTCGGGCTGGGCACCACGCTCCAGGTCCTGTCACCCGACCGCGTGAGGGAGGCGCTTCTGCGCCGTACCCGAGACCTGTTCGAGGAGAACGTTGGTGGTCAGCCCCAGTAGGACGCCACAAGTCGTGCTCGAATCGGTCGTGGGCTTTCAGCTGGCGCCTGAGGTCGTTCACCGGGCGGGTTTGACCCGGGAGAGCAGGAAGTCCGTCACCGCCGGAGCGAAACCGGGAGTCAGCTGGGGCACATGCGTGCCGCCGCCGATGGTCCATTCCCGCACGGCCGAGCCACCGGCGCACCCCTGATCGTAGGAGCGCACCGCGGTTTCGGACCCCGGCAGATCGGTGACCAGGTCGAGTGGTGCGGTGTCGCGGCCCGCTGGAACACATCGGTCATAACTCAGCCATTGGCTGACCGTGGTGGCCGCCGAGGGGTAGGCGACGCCGTTGATCTGGCCGCCCTCGAAGGCGACGGTCTCGTCGGCGCTGCTGTGGATCGCCAGCACGCTCACCGGTACGGACGGCCGGCAGCGGGTGGCGTCGTTCCAACTCGCGCCGTTCAACGCGACGATCGCGGTGACCTGGTCGGCGTGATCGCAGGCCATCCGGAACGCCATGAACGCGCCGTTCGAGTGTCCGATCAGGTAGACGCGCGCACGATCGATCCGGTAGGTGGCCTGGATCGTGGAGATCAGCCCGCTGAGGTAGCCCGAGTCGTCGGGCTGCGGGCTGCCGAAGGCGCAGCACGCGTCGGTGGCGTTCCAGTACCGTTCACCGCGATCGTCGGCCGACCCGTCCGGGTAGGCGTAGACGAAGCCCCGCCGGTCCGACTCGGGCGTCAGCCGTAGGTATCCCTCCAGCTCCGCCGCGTCGGACGTGTAGCCGTGCAACGCGACGACCAGCGGCGCCGGCCGGGCCGGATCGTAGGACTCCGGGACGTGCACGGTGACCGGCCGGCCGGCCACCTCCACGGTGGCGGTGCCGCTCGACGGCAGCGCCGACGGCAGGGCCGGCGATGGGCCGGGACGATCCGTGGAACTGCAGGCCAGCGCCGCCATGGCCGCTGCCGTGGCGGCCACCGCCCGAGCCACCCGCCACTCGTGCCGAGCCATCGCACCTCCCGAGGTGGGATGTGGTCAGACTAGTGAGGACCCAGCAGCGCGGCCATCTCGGGCAGCTTGAAGTAATCCGCCGTGGCCACCGCCGAGGGTGTTCCGCCGTCCGGGTCGGCGCCGGCGGCCAGCAGCGCCTGGACCGTGTCCGGGTTCTGCCGGAAGACCGCGGCCGACAGCGCGGTCTGGCCCCGGTCGTTGACCCGGTTGGGGTCGGCGCCGTGCTCCAGCAGGGCGCGTACCGTGCCGACCTGATTGTGGTACGCCGCGAGGATCAGCAGCGTGTCGCCCTTGTCGTTGGTCAGGTTGGCCGGCAGGCCCGCCGTGAGGTTACCGGCCAGCTCCTCGGTGCCGCCGGAACGGGCCAGGTCGAACATGCGGTGCGCGAAGGCGATCGTCTCGTCATCCAGCTGAGTCACGCCGTCGGCAATGCCCACTCGCGCCGGGGCTCATGCACGCGATCAGCCCTGAGCCGCCTCGTCGCGGATCTGGTCGAACTGGGCGTTCATCGCCTCGGCCAGCGCCTGCGCCCCGGACAGTGGCCGGACCATCACCATCAGCCGGTCGATCAGGCCGTCGTCGTCGAGGTGGATGAAGTCACAGCCGGTGAGGTCCTTGCCGCCGACCCTGGTCTCGAACACCAGGGCGTGATCCCGCTCGTCCGCGCCGGCCAGCTCACTGACGTACCGGAAATCCTCGAAGACGCGCAGCACCCCGCGCAGGATCGCCACGGTCATCGCCTTGCCCGGATAGGGCTGGAACGCCACCGGGCTGACGAAGACCACGTCGTCGGCGAGCAGTGCCTCGATCGCGGCGATGTCACGGGCCTCGACCGCCTGCCGGAATGCCTTCATGAATCCTCCTCGCGCTGGTGATCGCGTCATCGTCGCACGGAACTGCCGGCCCGGTGGAGTTCCCGCCCCAGTGTCACCGCCTGCACGACGAAGCCGATGAGTGCCCCGGCCACGGCGACCACGAGGCCGAACCGGAACAGCAGCGCCCAGTTGAAGCCGGCGTCGCCGAAGTCGAACGGGAACACCTGCCAGGTGCGGACCAGCACGGCCACCCCGATCGAGGTGGTGACCAACCCGCCGAGAGCGACCAGCCAGCGCGGATCGCGGACCGACTGGATGCCGTCCACCACCAGGCCGGCCAGCAGCGAGGCGTTGACCAGGGGAATGATCTGGGAGGTGTCCGCGGTCAGGAACGGAACCACGTCCCAGCCCGGGCGGACGTTGATCAGGTAGAGCAGGACGATGTTGATGGCGGCGGCGACACCGTAGCCGAACCGGCGCGCGCCCGCCGACGGGCGGCTTTTCACGGTTGCAGTGGTCATGACGTTGCCTTTCCGATCCCAGCCTCGCTCCGCTGCCGTCCGGCCCGGTAGGGCCGGGCGGCCCACGCCTGCGGCGGTGTGGGTCCAGGGCACCCGGAAATTCCCGCGAGCGCCGGGACCTTCGGCCGCTGTGTTCCGGCCGGACCCGGTTCACGCTGGAGACATGGAGCGGGTGTGGCCGGTGTGGATGGCGACCGTGACGGCGGCCGAGATGGCCGGCTTCGCCGTTCCGGCCACGGCGGGCGCGCTCACCGTGGACGCCCCGGCGGCCGTCGCGGTGCCGGCCCTGCTGGCCGCGGGCGCGGTGGAAGGCGCTGTCCTCGGCTGGGGACAGAGCCTGGTGCTGCGCCGGATCCGGACCGATCTTCCGGTGCGGCGCTGGATCGCGGTCACCGCGGCCGCCGCGGTCACCGCGTACGCGATCGCGCTGCTCGCACCCACCTTCGCCACCGTCTGGACGGGCTGGCCGCCCGGCCTGGTCATCCCGATGGCCGTGCTGCTCGGCCTGGCCCTGCTGAACACCATCGGCGTCGCCCAGTGGACCGTCCTGCGGCACCTGGTGCCGGCCGCCGAGCGGTGGATCACCTACAACGCGCTGGCCTGGCTCGCCGGGCTCACCGTCTTCGTGGCCTTCAGCACCCCGCTGTGGCACCCGGGCCAGGCGGTCGGCGCGGTGATCGCGGTCGGGGTGGCCGGCGGCCTGCTCATGGCAGCCACCATGGCGGCGGTGACCGGCGTGCCGGTGCACCGGTGGAGCCGCGCCGGCGTGCTCGGGACCGTCCGGCGATGACCGCCGCCCTGCTCGCCCGGCCCGGCGCGCCGGTTTCGCCGGGCAGGCCGCGGATCGTGGTCGGGGTGATCGGCCCGGGGCCGGTCGAAGCCGGCTTACGGTACGCCCTGGACCAGGCCGAACGCGTTGACGCCACCGTCAGCGTCGTCGCCACCGGAACCGTCCCCGCCACCGGCGAGGTGCCGCTCAGGGAGGCGGTGCGCCGGTCAGCGGAGAAGCACCCCGCCGTCCCGGTCGAGTTCGCGGTCCGCCGTAGCGTCGACGCCGTGATCACCCTGGCCGCCGCCAGCCTGCGGGCGAGCCTGCTGGTGGTCGCCGCGGCGCCCGGCCCGCGGACTGCGGCCACCGTCGCCGCGCTGGCCCGCCGTGCGCACAGCCCTGTGCAGCTCGTCGACGCGTCATCCGGCGATCCCCGGGACGACCAGCACCGGGCAGGCGGAGCGTTCGACGAGATGCCGGCTGACCGAGGTGGGCTCCAGGGCATCGATCCGGTACCGCCCGCGGCGGCCGACCACCACCAGCTCAGCGACGCGTGAGCAGGCCAGCAGCAGCCGTCGCGCCGATCCGCGGCGGGCGTCGCGCCGCAACGACACCTGCGGATACTCCTCGGCGATGCCAGCGACCGCGTCGGCCAGCAGCCGCCGGTGCTCGATCTCGGCCGGCCGGGTCAGGTGACTCAGTGGCGCCGTGTCGCCGAGCGGCGTGGCATCCGGTTCGCGCCAGGCGTGCAGGGCGACGAGTTCGACGCCGCGGCGGTCCGCCTCGGCCGCGGCGAGGCGCAGTGTCGGCTGCCCGCGGGGTGAGCCGTCGACACCGGCCACGACCGGCCCGCCGGCGTGCGAGTGCCCACGGAGCACCAGAATCGGACAGCCCGCGGTGGCGGCCACGCGGGCCGGCACCGACCCGCCCGGCCGGATCCGGCCGGCGGGCTCGCCGACCACCAGCAGATCGGCGATCCTGCTGCCATCGACCAGGACCCGCGCCGGATCGCCGATGACCACCGCGGTGTCAAGGCTGACCCGCGGCGCGCTGCGACGGGCCTGCTCGGCGGCCCGGGTGACGATCCGCTCGGGTGCCCCGGGCTCGGCCGGCACGTCGACGACGTGCATGATCCGCAGATTCCAGCGCCGCCGCGCCGCTTCCTCGGCCGCGTCGCGCACCACCCGCAGGGATTCCGGAGACCCATCGACGCCGACGAGGACCGAGTGCATATCGCCCACCTCCCCTCCAGCATGCGGCGATCACAGGCCCGCCGGACAGGCCGGAGGTCCCGGGCTCGCACCGTGCGTGGGCGCGGGGAGGGGCGGTCGGGGATTGCCGGTCGTTCGACGGCGCTGGTCCCGTGCCCACCGTGGCGGCGGGCACGGGACCAGCGCACTACCTGATCCGGTGAACGAAGCGGTTACCTCGGCCCATTGCCTTTCGCGGTGGACCGGGATCCGGCGACCTGCCGCTGGGCGTCAGCGACAGCCTCCGGCGTCGCCACGCCGGCCAGTGACTGCGGCGGTGACGAGGCTCCGCCGCCGAACCTGCCGCCGAACCAGGCCGGTGCCGCGGCGCTGTCCGACCGGTCGATCGCCTTCTTGAACTCGTTGCCGACGCTGAGCAGCGACGTCGCCAACAGCCCGATCAGCACCTTCGACCAGACCGACAACGCGTCCAGGCTCTGGTCCCCGATCGTGATGCCCGCCGCGAACGACGTCGAGGCCATGAGGAAGACGCCGCCGATGCCGGCTGCCCAGGCGATCAGCTGTGTGACTACGGAGCCCCACTGACGAGCGCTCAGGTTCTTGAGGAAGAGCACCAGCGTGAAGACAAGGGTTCCCAACGCGAGCACGGGTACGAACTCCATGAGATTCACCACCCCCACTGTGAACCGTGCAGACCTGTTGGCCCACCACGAACCCTGCCTCCCCGCACGCCGATCCGTACAGGGCCGGTCGCCCTGACCGCGAGACCCCACCCGGCACGCCTCTGGGTGCATGGTGGTGACCTGCCCGGCCCAGCCGGGGCGGGCCTGCCGGCCCGGAACACGGAGCCGGTCAAGGGCGGTTGCGCCCCAGCCGTTCGTGCGCGGCCACCCAGTCGTCGTGCAGCACCGCCGCGGCCAGCGACGTCTCGCCGGCCAGGACCACCGCGGCGCAGATCTCGGCGAAGGCCCGCACCCGCCCCGGCCCGTAGCAGCCGAGCAGTTCCAGGCACTCCCGCTGGGTCGGCAGGCCGGTCCCGCCGCCGTAGGTGGCCACGATCAGCGCCGGTAGCGTCACCGACCAGTAGTAGTCGCCGGAGTCCAGCAGTTGGGTGTAGCTGAGCGCGGCATGCGACTCGGCGACGTTCGCGGCGTCCTGCCCGGTCGCGATGAACAGGGCGGCCAAGGCGTTGGCCGCGTGCACCCCGGTGCCCGAGGCGCCGGCCAGCACCGCGCCGGTCATCGCCACCTGACGCCAGCGGAACAACTCGACCGGATCGACCCGCATGATCCGGTGCAGCGCCTCCGCGCTGAGCACCGCCTCGGCGACCACCCGACGGCCCCGGGTCAGCAGCGTGTTGATCTGCGAGTGCTTCTTGTCGGTGTCGACGTTGCCGGACAGCACGTAGCGAGGGTGGCCGGGGCAGTGGTCACGGATCCATTCGCACGCGGCCCGGGTCGCCTTGCCGGTCAGGTTCTGCCCGGCCGCGTCCCCGGTCGTGTAGTTGAACCGTAGGTAGCGCAGCGGTCCCACCTGGTACTGGCCGATGTCGAGCAGCCGCCCGACGCGCGTGGTCGACTCGGCCGCGGCCCGGATCGCGGCGAGGTTGTCGAGCACCCACCGGCCGAAGTCGCGGGCTTCCCGGGAGGAGTCGAACCGGAACGCCGGGCCGCGCTGCATGGACTCCTCGACGATCGTGGTGGTGACCCCGCCGCACTCGCTGAGTAGCCGCATGCCCCGGTTGTAGCTGGCGACCAGCGAACCCTCGGTGGTCGCCAGCGGCACCAGGAATTCTCCGCTCGCGTACTCGCCGTTGATCAGCAGTGGCCCGGCCACCCCGATCGGCACCTGCGCGGCGCCGATGAAGCCCTCGATGTTGCCGCGCAGCACACCGGGATCGATGCTGTACCGCCCGACGTACGCGAGGACCGCTCCGCTGTGCTCGCTGAGCACCTGGCGGCGTTGCGCCGCCATCGACCGGGTGTAGTCGTCGCCCGGGTTCCGGGGAATGCGCGGGCTCGCCATAGCCTCAGTCGACACCCGTACCGACGCGTCCGGCACGGTCGGACGGCCCCGCCTCGGCGGCCGTCCGACCTGTGCTGCCGGCGCCGGCCACGGTCAGAGCCGGTACAGGAACACGTCCGACGAGCCGTTCGTATCGCCGGGCACCAGGTTCGACGCCTTCGACCCGAACACGATCGCTCGTCCGTCCCGGCTCAGCGCGCCGTAGTTGCTGTCGTCGTTGCCCTGCTCGCCGGTGGACGACACGCTCACCCGGGTGGTCGTGCCGGCCCAGCGGTCCCGGACGAACACGTCGTACCGGTCGTTGGTGTCGCCGGCGACCACGTTGTCGGCGATGCTGGCGAAGGACACGTAGCGGCCGTCAGCGCTGATCGACGGGCTCTCCACATCGTTGTTCAGCTGACCGCCGCCGCTCGTGAGGCTGGCCCGGGTGGTGGTGCCGGCCAGCCGGTCCCGGACGAACAGGTCGATTCCCGCGGTGTCGCCAGGCACCAGATTGCCGGCCTGCGTGGTGAACGCGACATACCGCCCGGTGGCGCTGATCGTCACGTCATCCATGCAGCAGATGCCGCCCTGCGCCTGCGCGCCGGACGACGACACGTTGACCCGGGTGGTGGTGCCGGCGCGCAGATCCCGGACGAAGACGTCACGTTCCTCGTTGGTGTCGCCGGCGACCAGATCGTCGGCGTAGGACAGGAACGCCACGTACCGCCCGGTGTCGCTGATCGACGACACGAAACCGCCCCCGGCGTCGCCGGGCGTGGCCGCCACCGTGGCCCGGACCGTGGTGCCGGCCCGCAGGTCCCGGACGAACACGTCGTCGTCGCCGTTGGTGTCGTCGGCGGTCAGGTTCGGCGCGGAGGAGCTGAACGTCACCCACCGGCCGTCCGCGGACATCTCCGCGTCCCGGCTGGCGTCCCACCAGGCGCCTTCGGCCTGCCCGCCGCGGTCGGGCACGCTGGCCCGCACCGTCCGGCCGGTGCGCACGTCGCGGACGAAGACGTCGGGGATCCCGTTGGTGTCACCGGGCACCAGGTCGGGCGCGGTCGAGGTGAAGGAGACGTAGCGCCCATCGGCGCTGACGTCCGCGTCGTAGCTCTCGCCCGCGCCGGCCGTGCCGGTCGGGGTGGCACTGACCAGCCGGACCGCGCGGGTACGCAGGTCGCCGACGTACACGTCACTTGTGCCGTTGGTGTCGGCCGGAGAGAAGGGCATTTCTCCCGCGGTGAACGCCACATACCGTCCGTCCGCGCTGATGATGCCGGAGAAGCCGTTGCCGCCCTGGCTCACCGGTATCACGGTCGGCCCGGCGGCGCCGATCATCACGGCCAACACGATGGTCATCAACTGCATGCTCGACCTCCTAGGTGGTCAGTTCCGAGGTGTATTCGTGACGGTGGGGGAGACGCTGGGGCTGCTGGCAGGTGGCGCGCTGGACGGCTTCGGTGAGGGGGACTCCGAGGGCGTCGGTGACGCGGAGACGGCTGGTGTCTCGCTGCTCGGCGCCGGACTCGGCGACGGGCTCGGCACCGGGCTGGGCGGATTCTTGTGCGTGGGGGCCCGGCTGTCGGCCGGGGCGGGACGGAGGTCGGGCGGCGAGACCAGGCCGGTGCTGGGCGCGGTCAGCACCGTCACGAGCAGGGCGACCGCGACGCCGGCGGCGGCCAGGGTCAGGCCCGCGGTGGTGCCGGCGAGCACGGCCCGCCGGTCCCGCTGCCACTCCGAGCGCCGGCGTGCGGCCAGCTCTGGCGGCAGCATGGCCCGTTGCGCGGCCCGGCTGTAATACGGCGCGGCCGCCAACCCGAGCGTCGGCACCACCAGAAGACCGGCCAGCAGCGGCCCGCTGGAGGTGTCCCACCTGGTCAGCGACATCACGATCCCGGCGAGCCCCAGCGCCGCCAGCAGCGTCTCCGCCCAGTTCGCCCGCAGTGCCTGCCCGAGACTCTCCCGTTCCCCGGTCTTCGGCGTCCGCAGGAACTCCGCCCGCCGCGCGAACAGCCCCTGCACGGACGCTCGGGCCACCACCAGGGCGGTGGACTGCCAGATGAAGAACGCGCCGACGGCGTCCCGCCAGGTGGCACCGGTCTCACGGCGCAGCAGGGCCACGGCGCGCAGCAGGCCCAGCACGATCAGGACCGGCACGGCGGCCACCAGGAACGCCGACAGTCTGCGGAACAACTGGTCGCCGCCGAGCGCGAGGTTGACCGCGCCGCACAGCAGGAAGACGTAGAAGATCAGCCCGAGCAGGTCGCCGTACCATTGCAGGGCCCCGGACAGATACGCCCACCGCTGCCCCAGCGACAGCCGGTTGTGCGCGGTGCGCGGCCCGGGCAGCAGCGACCGGAAATGCATCCGCAGGACCTGGATGCCGCCGAAACACCAGCGATATCGCTGGCTCTTGAGCGCCTCGAAGGTCAGCGGCATCACCCCGCGGCCCATCGAGGCGTCGACGTGCAGCCCGGACCAGCCGGCCCGGAGCAGGCGCAGCGACAGCTCGGCGTCCTCGGTGATGCACCACTCGTCCCAGCCGCCGACGGCACGCAGCGCCTCGCGCCGGATCAGCCCCATCGTCCCGGCGAAGATCGCGCCGTCGCGTTCGTTGCGGGACGGCTGCGAGACCGCGAAGAAGTACCGGTACGAGTAGTACAGCCGGCGTAGGTACGGCACCGTGTGCCAGTCCCGGTAGTCCTGCGGCGCCTGGATGAACCCGATGCTCGGGTCGTCGAAGAGCGGCACGCATCGGCGCAGGAACCCGGCGTCGATCCGGTAGTCGGAGTCGACCACACCGATGATCTCGGCGGCCGGGTCGATCAGCTCACCGAAGGCGTAGTTGAGCGCCCCGGACTTGTAGCCGGGCCAGCCGGCCAGGTGGAAGAACTTGACGTCGTTCCTGGCGCACCAGGCCTCGACCGGCCGCCACAACGCCTCGTCACCGGTGTTGTCGTCGATCGCGATGACCTCGAAGCGCGGATAATCGATCCGGGTCATCCGGCGCAGCGTGTCGATCACCATCTCCGGCGGTTCGTTGTGTGCTGGCACGTGCAGGCTGACGAAGGGCAGCGAGGACGCCGTCCGGGCCCGGCTCTGCCGGGCCAGCTGCACGGACCGGTCGACTGGGACCCGTCGCCGCCACACCTGGCTGCCCAGCGCGTCGCACAGCTCCCACAGGTAGGCCGCGCCCAGCAGACCCGCGATCAATTCGAAGAAGCAGAGCAGCAGCCCGGCGGCGGTACCCCAGGCGCCGAGGCCGCTGCCGAGCGTCCAGCTGGTGACGAAAAGCAGGTAGCTGACGAACAGGAAGACGCTGGATGCCCAGGCGACGTGAGCCCGAGCGGTCCACCGGGCGGTGAACGGGAACCACACCGCACTGGCAACCAGGTAGGCCAGGACGGCGCCGACGACCTGGGCGGGCCGGAATCCCAGCAGGGTGAGCACCGCGTACACCAGCCCGGCGAACGCCGCGGTGAGCAGCACCCGCCGGAGAGCCGCGGTGGCGCCGGCGGCGCCGGTCCGGCGGGAGGGCAGGAAGATCAGCAGCGAACTCAGCGGCGCCGTCACGATCCCGGCCAGCAGCAGGACGGCCAGCATCTTTCCTCCTCTTCGGTCCGGAGGGGTCAGTCGAGGGCCGCCCGGCGGCGGGTCGCCACCAGCAGCCCCAGCGCCGTCCACAGCACCGGCACCGCCAAGTGGCGGGGCGCGAGGCCGGTGCCGCCGGCCGCCGGATCGGTCGCGGTCAGCACCGCTTGCAGCAGGTGACGCAGGGGAAAGACGTCCGCGACGGCGGTCAGCCAGCCGGGCAGCGGCTGGTCACCGACCACGAAGATCTCCGACAGGAAGCAGAGCGGCAACAGCGTGCCGAGCGTGACGGCGACGATCGAGCGGGCCGATGCCAGCAGCGTCGCGACCGCCAGGCCGAGCGCCGCGAAGCAAACGACACCGGCGACGATCGCGAGCAGCAGGGCCGGGATCCGGACGGGATCCAGTCGCACGTCGAGGAATCCCACGCCGACCACGGTGAGCAGGACGGCGGCCAGCAGCGCGGCGACCAGAGCGGCGCTCGCCCGGCCGGCGAGATACCAGCGGAACGGCAGCGGGGTGCCGCGCAGCCGTTTGAGCACCCCGGCGGCCCTGGCCACCACCACCGACTCCGGCATGTCGACGTAGGCGGCGAGCGCGGCGCTGTACGTGATCATCCCGGCGTACAGGTACTGAGCCAGTGGCATGCCGTGCACCAGCCCGCCCCCGAAGACCGTCGGGAACAAGGCCAGCAGCAACGCCGGGAAGATCAGTGAGAAGAACACCGCGAGCGCGTTGCGGCGCAGCCCGAGCAGGGCGTACGAGACCTGGGTGGTCAGCGAGGCGAGCGCGGGCCGGTGGTGGTCCGCCGGCGGCGCCAACCGCGCCGGCGCCGGGCGGTCGGGCTCGGCCGGAGTCAGGGGCGTCGCGGCTCCGCGCGGCTGCCATCCGAACCGCAGGCTCGCCACGATGGCGGCGGCCACGGTCCAGGCGGCCATGACGGCCAGATGGCCGGGCGAGAAGCCGTACCCGGGTGTCGGGTCGAACGTCTCGGCCATCGCCCGGGCGAAGTGCTTCAGCGGCATGACTGAGCCGAGCACGTCCAGCCAGCGAGGCAGGGCGGCCCCGACGATGAACACGTCGGAGACGAACGCCAGGGTGATCAGCAATCCTTGCGCCAGCGACTGCGCGACCAGGACGGTCCGGGTCAGCGCGGCCAGAGCCAGGCCCAGGGCGGCGCAGCAGGCGACGCCGAGCAGCAGGGTGACCAGCATGGCCGGCAGCTTGCGCCAGACCAGGTGCACGTCATACCCGAGACTGCCCACCGCGACCAGCAGGAGCACCGCCGCGCCGGAGGCGGCCGCCGCCGCGCCGATCCGGGCGGCGAGCACCGCCCCGGCCGGCACCGGCGTGGCCCGCAGCCTCAGCAGCACACCGTTCTCCCGCAGTCCGGCCATGTCCACCGCGACCAGGACGAACGAGGCCTGCGCCACACCGAATACGGCGAACGGCGTGACCAGGAACTGCGCCACCGGGACGCCCGCCGCGGTGCGCACGTCGCCGATGATCGACGCCACGATGATCAGGAAGCTGACCGGGAACACGAGGGTGAAGAACGCCGCCATCGGGTTCCGGGCGAAACTGCGGACGGCGTGCCCGGTCAGCATCAGCTCAGTCCGCGGGCTCATCCGGGGACTCCTCGGTGAGCGCCAGGTAGACGTCCTCCAGCGTTGGTGGGCTGACCGCGAAGTCGGCCAGCGCCAGGTTGTGTTCCCGGGCCCAGCCGGTCAGCCGCCAAGCGTCCCCGACCGCATCTCGCGAGACGACCCGTACGGTCGTGCCGGACACGTCCGGCGAGGCGCTCAGCGGTGGCAGGTCAGCGGACGGCGTACCGAAACTGATCACTGTCGGCAGCTTGCTGCCGGCCCGCAGGTCCTCCGGCGTTCCGGTCGCCAGCAGCCGGCCCTCGCGCATCACCGCCACCCGGTCGGCGAGCCGTTGCGCCTCCTCCAGGTAGTGCGTGGTGAGCAGAATGGTGGTGCCCAGCTCGCGCAGGTTTGCCACCAGATCCCAGGCGTGGTGCCGGGCGGCCGGGTCGAAACCGGTGGTCGGCTCGTCGAGGAAGAGCAGGTCCGGTGCGCCGGCCAGGCCGAGCGCCAGGTCCAGACGCCGCCGCTGGCCGCCGGACAGGCCCTTGACCCGGGTGTTCCGCTTCTCGGCGAGCCCGACCAAGGCGATCAGCTCGTCCGGGTCGTGCCCGCGCGGGAAGAGACGGGTCTGCAACCGGACCAGCTCACGGACGGTGAACTCTTCCTCGAAACCGGCCGACTGCAGCACCACCCCGATCCTCGCGCGGTAGCCGGACCCGCCGGTCGCCGGGTCGTGCCCCAGGACCCGGACCGTGCCGGAATCGCGGGTCCGGTACCCCTCGAGGATCTCCACCGTAGTGGTCTTGCCGGCCCCGTTCGGCCCGAGCAGCGCGAAGATCTCGCCGTCGCCGACCGAGAAGCTGATCCCGTCCACGGCCCGCACCGGCCCGTAGGCCCGGGTCAGATCGCGAACCTCGATGGTCGCCATGCTCCGAGCCTTACCCGTCCGGCGCGCCGCGCGGCAGCGGGAAAGGTCCCGCGGCGACCGGCCGTCCGGCCCTGTCCATCACGCGGTCACCGGATGACGGTGGAGGTGACGGCGATCGTGGCCGCGTGCGCGGCTGCGACGCCCCGGCCAAGATCGAGGGAGCTGCGATGACGACGATGCATGGCGTCCCGGCCGCCAACCCGCCGGGGGACCTGCGCCAAGCCGCGACCGACCGGCTGCGCAAACGGCGCGAGCTGCAGGCCCATGTACTGGCCTACGTACTGGTCAATCTGTTCCTGATCACGATGTGGTGGCTGACCACCCCGGGCGGCTTCTTCTGGCCGATGTTCCCCCTGTTCGGCTGGGGTATCGGGGTCGCCTTCCACGTCTGGGACGTGTTCGTCGGCTCGGAGCCGTCCGAGGACGCGATCCGAGAGGAGATGGACCGGCTCAGCAAGCGCTGACGGAGCCTGGACGGCCCAATGGCCGAGGAACGGGTCCAACTGCCCTGTTCGAAGCGTGAAGCGCGAGGTGACATGGAGTTAGGAGCGCCGGCAGCGTGGCCGGCGCCCCGCAATTCCGGGGTGCCGCTTCGCTCCCGGCGCGGTGGACGCGCATTCGGGTCGGGAGGCGGCCATGAGCGATCTCGGCAAGTACAGGGTGGAACAGGAAGCGCGGCAGCGAGCCGGCACCTCACGCCGGGCCACGCGGTACGGCGAAGTCATCAACCGCTACCTCGGCACCTACTCCTACGTGGATCCGTACGTTCCGGCGAAGGCACCCGCGCCGGACCCGCCCGTGATCGACTCGACCGCCACCGGGACGGTGATCGCGGGCGTGGACGACGCGCCGACCAGCCACGTGGCCGTCGACCACGCGGCGATCGAGGCCGAACTGCGGGGATACGGACTGCTGCTGGTGCATGCCGGGAACACGCCGCACGATCCCCGGCTGCTCACGAGGGTGGTCAAGCGGGTGCGTGCCTTCGCTCCGTCGGTGCCGGTCACCACACGGGTCAGCGTCGGCATGACCCCGGTCGAGATGCTGCTCACCGACGCCGGCGACGACGACCTGATCGTGGTCGGGCACCGGCACGGCCCGTTGCGGGGGGCGTTGCGCCGCAGCGTGGCGGACCGGGTGGCGGCCCGGCATCCGGGGCCGGTCCTGGTGGTCGACGCGCCGTGGCCGGCTGCGCCCGAACTCGCGTCCCGGCCACTGGTGGTCGGCGTGGACGAGGCGCCCTCGGCCGGCCGGGTGGTCGGGTTCGCCCTCCAGGAGGCGCGGCTACGCGGCTGTGACCTCATCCTGTTGCACGTCACCCGGGAGGCGAGCGACGCACCGGACCGGTCCGACCGGCGTGGTGGCGTCACGGTCCAGAACCGGACGGTGGTCGGCAACCCGGTGAATGAGCTGGTCAGCGCCTCCCAGTATGCCGCCGCGGTGGTGCTCGGTCGCCGACCCGGCCACATCGGCCTGGGATCGGTGGGCGGGGCGGTCCTGCACCAGGCACAGTGCCCGATCTTCTTCGTCGGCTGACGGGATCGGAGGTGGCTGCGATGACGCGCATTCTGGTGGCCTACGCCACCAAGAGGGGCTCCACCCAGGAGGTGGCCGAGGCCGTGGCGACCGCCGCGACGGCGGCCGGCGCGCAAGCGCGGGTGTTGCCGGCACGGGCCGTCGAAAACTCTCTGGCCGACTGGGGCCTGGTGATCCTCGGCGCCCCCATCTACTCCGGCCGCTGGCACCGGGACGCGCACCGGTTCCTGGCCCGGCACCGCGACGAGCTGGACAGGATGCCGGTCGCGGTGTTCGGGCTGGGTCCGCGCCGCGACGACGAGGAGGCCTGGCGGCGCAGCTCGGAGCAACTGGAGCGGGCGCTGGCCCGCCGGTCCTGGCTGGTGCCGGTCTCGGTCGGGCTGTTCGGCGGGGCGGACCCGCCCGGTGGCCGCCGCCCGCGCCGCGATCTGCGCGACTGGGCGGAGATCGGCGACTGGACCCGGAAGGTGTTGGCGATGACCGGCGCGGACGGCGCCGGGTGGTGAGCGCGGAGGTGTGGTCGTGGGTATCGCGCGGCATGGCGCCGTCGAGATCGCGTACGAGGTGGAGGGGCCGGAGGACGGCGTCCCGCTCCTGCTCATCATGGGCTTGAGCCTGAGCATGTCGTTCTGGCCGGAGGGTTTCCGGCGCCGGCTGGTGGAGCACGGCTTCCGGGTCGCCCGCTTCGACAACCGCGATGCCGGCCGTTCCACCCATCTGACCGAGCTGGGCCTGCCGTCACCGCTGGTCTGGGTGACCGGCCGATGGCACGGCTACTCGCTGACCGACATGGCCGGCGACGCCGTCGCGGTGCTCGACGATCTGGGCTGGCCGAGCGCCCACGTGGTCGGGGTGTCGCTGGGCGGGATGATCGCTCAGACGCTGGCCTGCCGGTTCCCGGACCGGGTGCGGACCCTCACCTCGATCTCGTCCACCCCGGCGTCGCACATCGGGCGGCCGCACCCGCGCGCCATGGTCGCGCTGGCGCCACTGCCGGTCCGGGACAGCGCCGCGGCGGCCCGGCGGATGGTGCGAATATTCCGGGTGGTCGGCTCGCCCGGCTACCCGCGCGACGAGGAGTGGATCGCCGAGGCCGCCCGCCGCGACTTCGACGAGGCGCATGATCCGAACGGCGTCCGGCGGCAGCTGGCGGCGATCCTGTCGGCTGGGGACCGGCGGCCGTTGCTGCGTGAGCTGAAGATGCCGGTGCTCGTCGTGCACGGCACCGAGGACCTGCTGGTCCGGCCGGCCGGTGGCACCGAGACCGCGCAGGCGGTGCCGGGCGCGAAGCTGGTGGTCTTCACCGGGATGGGGCACGACCTGCCGGACGCGTTGCAACCGGCGATCGCCGGCGACATCGCCGCGCTGGCCCGGCTGGGCTCGGAGCCGCTCAGGGGATGAGATCGGTGCGGTGCGCCGGCCGGCGCCCGGGTGGTTGATCGGGCACGCCGGTCAGCGGGGTGATCGGCGGGATCGGCCGGATGACCGGCTTGGCCGCCGTGAGCACCAGCGGCTCGCCGTGGTGCCAGATCCGCAGCTCGGCGTCGTCGCCGCCGTTGCGCAGCGAGTACTCGGCCTCGGCCGGCCGGACGGTCACGTGCACCCGCAGGCCGCGCCAGAGCAGCGAGAAGGCGAGCCGGCCGATCCGGCTGGGCAGCCGCGGCGCGAACGACAGCCGGCCGTCGTGGTCACGCATCCCGCCCAGCCCGGCCACCAGGGACAGCCAGGCCCCGGCGAGTGACGCGATGTGCACCCCGTCGCGGGTGTTGTGGTGCAGGTCGTGCAGGTCCATCAGAACCGCCTCGCCGAGGTAGTCGTGGGCCAGCTCGAGATGCCCCACCTCGGCGGCCAGAATCGCCTGGGCGCAGGCGGACAACGACGAGTCCCGGACGGTCCGGGCCTCGTAGTAGGCGAAGTTGCGGGCCTTGTCCGCGGCGCTGAACGCGTCCCCGCACCAGTGCATGGCCAGCACCAGATCGGCCTGCTTGACCACCTGCGATCGGTAGAGGTCCAGGTACGGGAAGTGCAGCAGCAGCGGGTAGTCGCCGGGCGCGGTGCGGGTGAAGTCCCACTCCCGCATCAGGGTGAACCCGCTGACCTGAGGGTGCACACCGAGCTGGGAGTCGTACGGCAGGTGCATGGCCGCCGCGGCTGCCCGCCACGCCGCCACCTCGTCCGGGGTGACCCGTAGCGCGCCGGCCCGGTCCGGGTGACGGGCGGCCACGTCCGCCGCGGCGATCAGGTTCCGGCGGGCCATCAGGTTGGTGTAGACGTTGTCGTCGGCGACCGCGGTGTACTCGTCCGGGCCGGTGACCCCGCCGAGGTGGAAGACTCCGCTGCGGTCGTAGTGGCCGAACGCCGCCCACAGCCGCGCGGTCTCGACCAGCAGATCGACGCCCACGTTGCGTTCGAACAGCGTGTCGCCGGTCGCGTTCACGTAGCGGATCACCGCGTCGGCGATGTCCGCGGCCAGGTGCACCGCCGCGGTCCCGGCCGGCCAGTAACCGGAGCATTCGTGCCCGCGGATCGTCCGCCACGGGAAGGCCGCGCCGGCCCAGCCCAGCGTCGCCGCCCGCTCCCGGGCCAGGTCCAGGGTGGCGTGCCGCCAGCGCAGCGCCTCGCCCGCGGCGCCCGGCTGCAGGTAGGTCAGCACCGGCAGGACGAAACGCTCGGTGTCCCAGAAGACGTGCCCGTCATATCCGGCGCCGGTCAGCCCCTTCGCCGCGATCGGCCGGCGTTCCGCCCGCGCGCCGGCCTGCAGCACGTGGAACATCGCGAACCGGACGCCCTGCTGTACCTCGGCGTCGCCGTCCACCTCCAGGTCGGCACCGTCCCAGAAGTCGTCCAAATACGCTCGCTGGGCGTCGCGCAGCCCGTCCCAGCCTTCGAAGCGGGCGCCGGCCAGGGCCGCCGCGACCTGGTCACGGACGGCGGGCCGGGAGCGCCGGCTCGACCATCCGTAGGCCACCAGCTTGACCAGGCGCAGCCGCTGACCCGGTGCCAACCGGCAGGCGATCGTGGTGCGGGCCAGGTCCGGTTCCGCCTCGGTGTCGCACCGCACGCCCGGCGGTCCCTCCACGAGGTGGTCCATCGCGGCGGCCAGGCGCAGGCCGCTCTCCCGGGTGACGTGCATCAGCACCGCGCCGGCCGGGCCGGCGGTGTGCTCCTCGGCCACCAGCGGCGCCCGTAGCACCGCCGACACCCGGGGGTCTTTCAATGGGCCGGGCAGCGCCTCGTTGGCCACCAGCTCGGACTGCACGATCACCCGGACCGGGCCGTCCAGCGCGGTCACCTCGTACTCGATCGCGGCGATCGACCGCTGGGCGAAGGAGACCAGCCGGGTGGAGCACACCCGGACCGTCCGCCCGGCCGCGGACTGCCAGTCGACCTCGCGGCGCAGCACCCCGGCGCGCAGGTCGAGGACCCGCTCGTGACGCAGCAGGCGGCCGTCGCGCACGTCGAACGGCTCGTCGTCGACCAGCAGACGGATCACCTTGCCGTCGGTGACGTTGACGATGGTCTGCCCGGACTCCGGATAGCCGTAGCCGCCCTCGGCGTACGGCAGCGGGCGCAGCTCGTAGAACGAGTTCAGATAGGTCCCCGGGATGCCGTGCGGGTCGCCCTCGTCGAGGTTGCCGCGCAATCCGATGTGACCGTTGCCGAGCGCGAAGATCGACTCGGCGCGGGCCAGCACCTCGTGGTCCAGGCGCGTCTCCCGCACCTGCCACGGGTCCACCGGGTAAGCGGAATGCCGCATCCGGCCAGTGTGGCCGGTGGCCGGTCGAGGGCCAAGGGCCGGGAGTCCCGGTTACCAGGTGTCGCCGTAGAACTCGTGGCCCGGGATCACCCGGAGCAGGCCCCGGTAGGTCTGCTCGACCGGCTGACCGTGGTTGAGGACGGCGTCCACCTCGTGCGCGATCGGCATCTCGACGCCCCGCTCGGCGGCGAGCTTGGTGACCGCCGCGGTGGTCTTCACCCCTTCCGCGACCTGGTTCATCGCGGCGAGGATCTGGGACAGCGGCCGGCCACGACCGAGTTCCACGCCGACGTGCCGGTTGCGGCTGTGCGGGCTGACGCAGGTGACGATCAGGTCGCCCATGCCGGCCAAGCCGGCGAACGTCTCCGGGCGGCCACCGACGGCGGTGCCGAGCCGGGTCAGCTCGTGCAGCGAACGGGTGATCACCATGGCCCGGGTGTTGTCGCCGGCGCCGAGTCCGTCGCCCAGGCCGACCGCGATCGCGAAGACGTTCTTCAGCGCTCCGGCGATCTCCACCCCGATCACGTCGTCGCTGGTGTAGACGCGGTAGCGGGCGGTGTTGAGGACGGTCTGCAACGCCTGCGCGGTGTGGTGGTGCGGCATGGCCAGGGTCGCGGCGGCGGCATATCCCTGGGCGATCTCCCGGGCGATGTTCGGTCCGGAGAGGACCCCGGCCGGATGCCCGGGCAGCACCTCGGCGATCACCTCGGTCATCCGCTTGCGGGTGCCCTGCTCCAGCCCCTTGACCAGGCTGATCACCGGGATGAGCGGGCGCACGTGGCCCGCCGCCGCCTCGAGCACCCGGCGCAGGTAGGGCGATGGCACGGCGGCGAACACGACATCGGCATCCCGCACCGCCTCGGCCAGGTCGGCGGTGGCGCGCAGGGTGGGCGGGAGGTCGAATTCGGGCAGATACCTCGGGTTCCGGTGGGTCTCGCGGACGGTCGCCGCGAGCTCCGGGTCACGCAGCCAGAGCACCGTCCCGGTGTGCCGGGCAGTGATCGACGCGACCACGGTGCCCCAGGTCCCACCGCCGAGGACGGCCACCGATGGGCTGCGGAGGGTCATGCCGTCAGTTTTCGGCGCCACGGCAGCCGGGGGCAACCACCGACGGACCCGAGCATCAGGGCCATTGGTCCCTGGGGATCAATCGATGGTTGTTCCTACGGTGCGTATTTGAGGCACTACCGCATCCAAAGGGAATCCCATGAAGATCGTAGTCCTGGTCAAGTATGTTCCCGAGCCCACCGCGACGTGGACCTTCGCCGACGATCACACCCTCGACCGGCAGAGCGTCGAGGGCCGGCTGTCCGAGCTGGACGAGTACGCGGTCGAGCAGGCACTCCGGCTCGCCGAGACCGTGCCCGGCGCGCACGTCGGCTACCTGACGATGGGCCCGGCCCGGGCCGTCGAGGGCCTGCGCAAGGCCCTCGCGATGGGCGGTGACGACGCCGTCCACGTGCTCGACGACGCGCTGCACGGCTCGGACGCCGTCGCCACCTCGCTGGTGCTCGCCGCCGCCCTCCGCCGGATCGGCTTCGACCTGGTGCTCTGCGGCATGGCGTCGACCGACGCCGAGATGTCCGTGGTTCCCGTGATGATCGCTGACCGGCTCGGCCTGCCGGCGGTGACCCAGGCCGCCGCGGTGAGTACGGACGGCTCGTCGGTGACCGTGCGGCGCGACACCGACGAGGCCACCGAGGAGCTGGCCGCGCCGCTGCCCGCCCTGGTGTCGGTCACCGACCGGTCCGGCGACGTCCGGCTGCCGTCGTTCCGCACCATCGTCGCCGCCAAGAAGAAGCCGGTCGCCACCTGGTCGGTGGCCGACCTCGGGATCGCGCCCGAGCAGGTCGGCGCCGCCGGTGCCGCCACGGTGGTCCGGGCGGCGCGGCCCCGGCCGGCCCGCGAGGCGGGCACGGTCATCACCGACGACGGCGACGCCGCCGTCCACCTGGCCGACTTCCTGGCCGCCAACAAGCTGCTGTAGAGCGGAGGCACACGGTGAGCACAGTCCTGGTCCTCGTCGAACACGACGGCGCCGACGTCCGCAAGTCGGGTCGGGAACTGCTGACCCTGGCCCGCCGCCTGGGCGAGCCCGCCGCGGTGGTCGCCGGTGACGCCGGCCCGGCCCTGGTGGCCGCCCTCGGCCGCTATGGCGCGACGACCGTGTACCCGGTCCCGGAGCCGGTGACGGCCCTGGTCGAGCTGGCCGGCCGCATCGAGCCCGCCGCCGTGCTGCTCGCCTCCAGCCCAGCCGGGCGGGAGATCGCGGCGCGGCTGGCCGTCCGGCTGGACGCCGGATTGATCACCGACGCGGTGGAGGTCAGCGCCGGACCGGTCTTCACCCAGGCGGTGTTCGCCGGCGCGTGGTTCGTGGACAGCGAGGTGCGCCGCGGGACACCGATCGCCACGGTCCGCCCGGGCGCCGTGTCCCCGCAGGAGAATCCCGTCGAGCCGCGGGTCGTGCCGGTGTCCCTGGCGGAGGCGGCGCCGGTGCCGGCCGCCGGCCTGGTGTCGCGGCGGCCGAAGCAGGCCAGCGGCCGCCCCGGGCTGACCGACGCCACGGTGGTCGTGGCCGGCGGGCGCGGGGTCGGCTCGGCCGGCGGGTTCGCGCTGGTGGAGCAGCTGGCTGACGCCTTCGGCGGCGCCGCCGGAGCCTCCCGGGCGGTCACCGATCTGGGCTGGTGCCCGCACGAGCTGCAGATCGGCCAGACCGGCAAGACGGTCACCCCGCAGCTCTACCTGGCCGCCGGCGTCTCCGGCGCGATTCAGCACCGGGCCGGCATGCAGGGCTCCCGGACCATCGTGGCGATCAACAAGGATCCGAAGGCGCCGATCTTCGAGATCGCCGACTTCGGCGTGGTCGGTGACCTGCACACGATCGTCCCGGCGCTGATCGCCGAGATCCAGCAGCGGCGTGGATGACCCGCCATGATGGCCGTGCGAGTGATCGTCGGACTGTTGCTGATCGTCGCCGCGTTCGGCTCGGCCGGGCGCCGGCTGCTGATGCTGTACCGGCTGGGCCGCACCGCGCAGCCGGTGGAGCCCGGCCGCATCAGAGTCGGGGCCGCGCAGCTGCGTGGCGAGGCCGCCGAGGTGCTCGGCCAGCGCAAACTGCTCACCTGGACGGTGCCGGGGACCGCGCACCTGCTCACCTTCTGGGGGTTCCTGATCCTCGGGCTCACCCTGATCGAGGGCTTCGGCGCGCTGGTCGACCGGGACTTCCACATCCCGTGGATCGGCACCCAGCCGTGGCTGGGCTTCCTCGAGGACTTCTTCGCCGTCGCGGTCCTGCTCGCCGTGGCGGTCTTCGCCGGCATCCGGCTGCGCCACCGGCCGGCGCGCGAGGGAACCCGGTCCCGCTTCTTCGGCTCCCATCTGGGCGGCGCGTGGCTGATCCTCTTCATGATCTTCAACGTGATCTGGACCCTGCTGCTCTATCGCGGGGCACAGATCAACACCGGCAATTTCCCGTACGAGAACGGCGCCTTCGCCTCTGCAGCCGTCGCCCGGGTGCTCGCACCGCTGGGCGCCACCGCGAACGACGTGATCGAGACGGCCGGCCTCTTGCTGGCGCTCGGTGTCGTGCTCGGGTTCTTGGTCATCGTGGTGCACTCCAAGCACCTGCACATCTTCACCGCCGTGCCGAACGTGCGGCTGTCCCGCCGGCCGCGGGCGCTGGGCGCGCTGCAGCCGGTGCGCTCCGGTGGCAAGCCGGTCGACTTCGACGACCCGGGCGAGGACGACGTGATCGGCCGCGGCGCGATCGAGGACTTCACCTGGAAGGGGATGCTCGACTTCGCCAGCTGCACCGAGTGCGGCCGCTGCCAGTCGCAGTGCCCTGCCTGGAACACCGGCAAGCCGCTCTCCCCGAAGCTGCTGATCATGAGCCTGCGCGACCACGCCCTGGCCAAGGCGCCCTACCTGCTGGCCGGCGACGATCACGCGAACGTGGACGCGCTCGCGCTGGCCGAGGCGCAACGGCCGCTGGTCGGCGACGACGGGGTGATCACCCCGGACGTGCTGTGGTCGTGCACCACCTGCGGGGCCTGCGTCGAGCAGTGCCCGGTCGACATCGAGCACGTCGACCACATCGTCGACATGCGCCGCTACCAGGTGGTGATGGAGGCCAGCTTCCCCCGGGAGGCGGCGGTCCTGCTGCGCAACCTGGAGCACGCCGGTGACCCGTGGGGACGCGGCGCTCCGGCCCGGCTGGAGTGGACCGCGAAGCTGGACTTCCCGGTACGGGTGCTCGGCGACGGCGAGACGCTGCCCGAGGACGCCGAATACCTGTTCTGGGTCGGCTGCGCCGGCGCCTTCGACGAACGCGCGACGCGGACCAGCCGGGCGGTCGCCGAGCTGCTGCACACCGCCGGGGTGGAGTTCGTGGTGCTCGGCTCGGGGGAGACCTGCACCGGCGACCCGGCCCGCCGGCTCGGCAACGAGCTGCTCTTCCAGGAGCTGGCCCGGCAGAACGTGCAGACACTGACGTCGGCCGGAGTCCGCAAGATCGTGACCACCTGCGCGCACTGCTTCAACAGCCTGGGCAACGAATACCCGCAGCTCGGCGGCGATTTCGAGGTGGTGCACCACACGCAGCTGCTGTCCCGGCTGCTCGCCGAGGGCCGGCTCACCCCGGTCCGCCCGGTCGAGGCGACGGTGACCTACCACGACCCGTGCTACCTGGGCCGGCACAACCGGGTCTTCGCGGCGCCCCGCGACCTCCTCGGCAGCGTCGCCGGGGTACGCCTGACCGAGCCGGACCGGACCCGCGAGCGCTCCTTCTGCTGCGGCGCCGGCGGTGCCCGGATGTGGCTGGAGGAGCCGCTCGGCACCCGGATCAACGAGAACCGCACCGACGAACTGATCGCCACCGGCGCCGAGGTGGTCGCCGCGGCCTGCCCCTACTGCATCGACATGCTGGCCGACGGCGTGGCGCAGCGCGCCGCCGAGGGCGTGACCGTGACCGACGTCGCCGACGTCCTGCTGCGGTCCGTCCGCCAACCGGAAGAGGCTTCCTGATGATCACCACAACCGGGCTCGACCCGGACACCCTGGCGATGATGCTGTCCGCGCTGGACGACTTCGCGACCGGGGCGCTGCCGGAGAGCCGCCTGCTCGACCTGGACCACGAGGACGTCTGCCCCGAGGAGACCGTCCGGGCCATGTGCGGCGAGGACCTCGGCGTGCACCTGGTCTTCGTGCCCGAGGAGTACGGCGGTCTCGGCGGCGGCGCCTTCGACGCGTACCGGGTCTGCGAACGGCTGGCCCGGATCGACATCGGCGTGGCCACCTCGGTGTTCGCCACCTTCCTGGGCAGCGATCCGATCCTGGTCGGCGCGACCGCGGAGCAGCGCAAGGAGTGGCTGGGCCGGATCGCCGAGCGGGGCACCATGTTCGCCTACGGCGCCACCGAGCCGGAGGCGGGCAGCGACCTCGGCGCGCTGACCACCACGGCCACCCCGATCGAGACCGACGGGCGGATCACCGGGTACCGGCTCAACGGCCGCAAGCAGTGGATCAGCAACGGCTCGATCGCCGACGTCACCACGGTGCTCGCGCTCGCCCCCGGCGGCCCGTCCTGGTTCGTGGTGGAGAAGGGCACGCCCGGCTTCACCGCCGCGCCGCCGGAGGACAAGCACGGCATCCGGCTGTCCAACACCGCCGCGCTGTTCCTCGACGACGTGGAGGTCCCGGCCGAGCACCTGGTCGGCCGGGTCGAGGGCCGCGGCCTGCAGCAGGCGCAGCAGGTGTTCGGCTACACCCGGGTGATGGTCGCGGCGTTCGGCCTGGGCGGCGGCTGGGCCGCGCTGGACCGGGCGATCGCCTACTCCCAGCAGCGGGTGCAGGGCGGCACGCTGCTGGCCGCCAAGCAGGGCTACACCCACAAGCTGATCGTGCCGCACGTGGTCCGGCTGGAGGCCGCCCGCGCCTTCCTGGAGCAGACGGCGACCCTGATCGACGCCGGGGACAGCCCGGCGGCCACCCTCAACACCGCCGGCGCGATCGCGAAATACCTGGCCACCGAGTCCGGTAACGCCGCGGCCGAGGCCGCGATCCAGGCGCACGGCGGGTACGGCTACACCCGCCCCTACCTGGTCGAGAAGATCAAACGGGACGTCCGGATCACCACCATCTACGAGGGCACCTCGGAAATCCTCGAGATGACCATCGCCCGGGACCGGTGGCAGCAGCACCTCAAGACCCGCGGCGAGCACTACCGGGCCGAGGCCCGCGAGCTGGCCGGCCTGCCGGACGCGTGCGGCGCGCCGGCCGCGGCGCTCGCCCTGGACTGCCTGGCCGAGCTGCTCGAGGCGTGCCGGGCCGGGCGGCTGACCCGCCACCAGCACATCCTGCTGCGGCTGGGCGAGCTGATCGCGTACGCGGAAAGCGCCGCCGCCCTGGCCCGCCGCGCCGCCGGCACCCCCGCGCCCAAAGCGGACCGCCGCTTCACGCCCGACGACCTCGCCGCGATCAGCCGGGTCTTCGCCCGCGACGCCGCGCTGAAGGTGGCCGAGGAGGGGCTGCGCTGGCTCGTCGGCGCCGGCTCCGCCGACCTGGCCGCCACCCTGCCCCTCGACCGGGTCCGCGCCGTGCAGGCCGGCCTGATCGCCGACCTCGACCGGATCGCCGACGCGATCTACGGCCGGGCACCCACCCAGGAGACCCTGTCATGAGCACCACCCTGCCGCCCATCGCGATAGTCGGCGTCGGCGCGATCATGCCGGACGCCCCGGACGCCGCCACCTTCTGGACCAACCTGACGACCGGCCGGTACTCGATCAGCGACGTGCCGCCCGAGCGCTGGGACCCCGACCTGTACTACGACCCGGACCCGCACGCCCCGGACCGTACCTACTCCCGGATCGGCGGCTGGGTCCGCGACTACGACTGGAACCCGCTCGCCTGGCGGCTGCCGGTGCCGCCCACGGTCACCGCCCAGATGGACGAGGGTCAGCGCTGGTCGGTGGCGACGGCCCGGGCCGCGCTGCTCGACGCGGGCTGGCCGGACTGGCGGGTCGACCCGGACCGGACCGCCGTCATCCTCGGCAACGCGCTCGGCGGCGACAAGCACTACCGCACCCTGCTGCGGGTGCAGTTCGCCGAGGTGGAGCGGGCGCTGCGGGCCGCGCCGTCGTTCGCCGCCCTGCCGGAGGCGGCCCGCGACCGGCTGCTGGCCGAGTTCCGGGATCCGTTCCTGGCCGGCCTGCCGGAGATCACCGAGGACACCATGCCCGGCGAGCTGACCAACGTCATGGCCGGCCGGATCGCCAACCTCTTCGACCTGCGCGGCCCGAACTTCACCACCGACGCCGCCTGCGCCTCCGGGCTGGCCGCGATGTCCGCGGCCCTGCACGCCCTGCAGTCCGGCGAGGCCGACGCGGTGCTCACCGGCGGCGTGGACCGCAACATGAACGCCGGCGCGTTCGTCAAATTCTGCAAGATCGGCGCGTTGTCCGCGACCGGCACCCGGCCGTTCGACGCCGGCGCGGACGGCTTCGTGATGGGCGAGGGCGCGGCGCTGTTCGTGCTGCGCCGCCTCGCCGACGCCGAACGCGACGGCGACCGGATCTACGCGGTGCTGCTCGGCGTCGGCGGCGCCAGCGACGGACGCGGCAAGGGCATCACCGCCCCGAACCCGGTCGGCCAGCGGCTCGCCGTGGAACGCGCCTGGCAGCTGGCGGGCATCGACCCGGCGCTGGCCACCTGCGTGGAGGCGCACGGCACCTCCACCCGGGTCGGCGACGCCACCGAGCTGGCCAGCCTCACCGACGTGTTCGGCAAGGCCGGCGCGGCGCCCGGCAGCATCGCGCTCGGCTCGGTCAAGTCCAACATCGGCCACCTCAAGGCCGCCGCCGGCGCGGCCGGGATGGTCAAGACCGTGCTCAGCCTGCACGAGAAGGTGCTGCCGCCCAGCCTGCACTTCACCGATCCGAACCCGAACGTCGCCTGGGACAGCACCCCGTTCCGGGTCACCACCGAGCTGCGCGAGTGGCCCGAGCCGGCCGGCGGCGTCCGCTACGCCGGCGTCAGCGCGTTCGGCTTCGGCGGCACCAACTTCCACGCCGTCCTCGAGGACTACGTGCCCGGCCGGCACCGCGACCCGGGCGCGGCCCGCTCGTTCGCCGGCGCCGACCTGCCCCAGCCGGTAGCCGCGGTCACCCCACGGGCGCCGCTGCGCGGTGCCGCCGTGGTCGGCGGCCGCGACGACGCCGAGGTGCTGGCGAATCTGGAGACCCTGCGCGAGCTGGCCGCCGAGGGCGACGCCCCGCCGGTCCAGCCGCCGGACCCGGCCTTGGCCGGCGCGGCGGTGCGCGTCGCGATCGACTTCGCCGACCCGCCGGACCTGGCCGCCAAGGCGGCCAAGGCGATCCAGGCGCTGCGCGACGACAACGCCCCGCTGTGGAAGATGCTGCGGGCCCAGGGCGTCTTCCTGGGACGCGGCCGGCCCGGCAAGGTCGCCTTCCTCTACACCGGGCAGGGCTCCCAGTACGTCAACATGCTGCACGACCTGCGCGAGCGCGAGCCGATCGTGGCCGCGACCGTCGCCGAGGCGGACCGGGTGATGACCCCGCTGCTCGGGCAGCCGTTGTCGGCGTACGTGTTCGCCGAGCACCCGGACGCCGAGACCACCGGGCGGCTGGAACGTCAGCTCATGCAGACCGAGATCACCCAGCCGGCGGTGCTCGCCACCGACCTGGCGCTGACCCGGCTGCTCGGCGCCTACGGCGTCCGCCCCGACCTGGTGATGGGCCACAGCCTCGGCGAGTACGGCGCGCTGGTCGCCGCCGGAGTGCTTCCGTTCGATGCCGCCCTGGAGGCGGTCAGCGCCCGCGGACGGGAGATGGCCGGCCTGGCGATGGCCGACAACGGCGCGATGGCCGCGGTCACCGCCCCGCTCGACGAGATCGAACGGATCGTCGCGGCGACCGACGGCTACGTGGTGGTCGCCAACCTCAACAGCACCAGCCAGGCGGTGATCGGCGGCGCCACCGACGCGGTGCAGCGGGCGATCGAGTCCTTCGAGGCGGCCGGGATGACGGCCAACCGGATCCCGGTCAGCCACGCCTTCCACACCGCGATCGTCGCCCCGGTCAGCGAGCCGCTGACCGCGGTGCTGCGCCGCTTCGACGTACGCCCGCCGGCCCTGCCCATCGTGTCCAACGTGACCGGCGACTTCTACCCGGCCGGCGCCACCCCGGAGACGATCGTCGAGCTGCTCGGCCGGCAGGTCGCCTCCCCGGTGCAGTTCGTCCGCGGCCTGCGCACCCTGTACGCGGCCGGCGCCCGGATCTTCGTCGAGGTCGGGCCGAAGAAGGCGCTGCAGGGCTTCGCGGCCGACGTGCTCGGCGACGACGTGCTCAGCCTCTACACCAACCACCCGAAGACCGGTGACGTCGTCTCGTTCAACCAGGCGCTGTGCGGCCTCTACGCCGCGGGCCTCGGCTTCGGCGAGACCCCGGCCCCTGCCACGGCTCCGGCCCCGGCGCTTGCCACGCCCCCGGCTGCGGCCCAGACCCCGACGGAAGCGACGACCATGACCACCGACCGCTACACCGAGCTCGGCAAACTCTTCGCCGACGTGCTGGAGAAGGGCCTGCGCGTGTACTCGGGCGCCACGCCCACCGGATCACCGGTCAGCGCCGACCCCGTCGTGATCACCGGTGCCGCGCTCGGGCTGCCCGGCGTGCCCCGCGTCTTCGACGACGAGAACATCGCCCGGATCCTGGCCGGTCAGCAGTTCATCGACACCGTCCCGCACCGGCTGCGCCGGGCCATGGTGGACCGGCACATCACCCGGCTGGTCAAACCGCCGTCCGGCGACCCGACCTTCGTCACCATCGACAGCGAGGCCGACGTCATCAAACTCGCTGGTCGCGGCGCCGACGTCGACGTGGTCACCGAGTTCGGGGTGGACCCGGCCCGCGACGCGGCCCTGGACCGCTCCACCCGGCTCGCCATCGGGGCCGGCTTCGACGCCCTGCGCGATGCCGGGATCCCGCTGGTCATGCACTACAAGACGAGCACGCTGGGGACCAGCCTGCCGGACCGATGGGGGCTGCCCGAGGCGCTGCGCGACGACACCGGCGTCATCTTCGCTTCGGCGTTCCCGGGACTGGACAACTTCGTCCAGGAGGTGCAGGACTACTGCACCGACCGGGGCCACCGTGACCAGCTCGCCGCCCTGGAGGCGGTGCGCGCCCGGATGCGGGGCGACGAGCCGGCCACCGCCGAGATCGACCGGCGGATCCGCGAGCTGCGCCACGAGCTGGACAGCGACGGGTACACCTTCGACCGGCGGTTCCTGTTCCGCACCCTGTCGATGGGCCACTCCCAGTTCGCCGAGATCATCGGGGCGCGCGGGCCGAACACCCAGATCAACGCGGCCTGCGCCAGCACCACCCAGGCGGTCGCGCTGGCCGAGGACTGGATCCGGGCCGGCCGCTGCCGGCGGGTCGTGGTGATCTCCGCCGACGACGCCACCACCGACACCCTGCTGCCCTGGCTCGGCTCCGGCTTCCTGGCCTCCGGGGCGGCCGCCACCGACGACGTGGTCGAGGACGCCGCGATGCCGTTCGACCGGCGCCGGCACGGCATGATCGTCGGAATGGGCGCGGCCGCCCTGGTGGTCGAGTCCGCCGACGCGGCCCGCGAGCGCGGCCTGCAACCGATCTGCGAGGTGCTCGGCGCGGTCACCGCGAACAGCGCCTTCCACGGCACCCGGCTCGACGTCGACCACATCGGCCAGGTGATGGAACAGCTGCTCCGGCAGGCCGAGGCACGCGGTGTGGATCGGCACGCGATCGCGCCGTCCACCGTGTTCGTCTCGCACGAGACCTACACGCCGGCCCGCGGCGGCAGCGCGGCCGCCGAGATCAACGCGCTGCGCCGGGTGTTCGGCGCCGGCGCCGACTCGGTGGTCATCACCAACACGAAGGGCTTCACCGGGCACGCGATGGGCGCCGGCGTCGAGGACGTCGTCGCGGTCAAGGCGCTGGAGACCGGGATCGTCCCGCCGGTGCCGAACTTCAAGGAGCCCGACCCGGAGCTGGGGCAGCTCAACCTGTCCACCGGAGGGGCGTACCCGGTCCGCTACGCGCTGCGGCTGGCGGCCGGTTTCGGCTCGCAGATCGCGATGTCGCTGCTGCGCTGGACCCCGCCGCCGGACGAGCGACACCGGTCGCCGCGCGAGCTCGGCTACGCGTACCGGATCACCGATCCGGCCGCCTGGCAGCGCTGGCTGGCCGCGATCGGCGGGGGAGGCACGGACCTGGAGGTGGTGCAGCGCCGGCTGCGGATCACCGACCCCGGCACGCCGTCCGTCCCGGCCGTCACCCGGCCGGCGCCGCCCGCGCCGCAACCCGTCCCCGTCGCGCCCCCGGAACCGGTCGCCACGACGGACGAGATCACCGAGGCCGTGGTGGGCATCGTGTCGCAGCTGACCGGATATCCGCCCGATCTGCTGGATCTCGACCTCGATCTGGAGGCGGATCTGGGGGTCGACACGGTCAAGCAGGCCGAGGTGTTCGCGGCCGTGCGGGAGCGGTTCGGGGTGGCCCGTGACGACACGCTGCGGCTGCGTGACTTCCCGACGCTGACCCACGTGATCGGCTGGGTGCGGGAGAAGACCGGGGTCGCGGTCGCCGACCCGGTTCCGGCTCAGATCAACCCCCTTGACGGTACGAGCAGCGCCCCGGCCGACGAGGTCACCGAGGCCGTGGTGGGCATCGTGTCGCAGCTGACCGGATATCCGCCCGATCTGCTGGATCTCGACCTCGATCTGGAGGCGGATCTGGGGGTCGACACGGTGAAGCAGGCCGAGGTGTTCGCGGCGGTGCGGGAGCGGTTCGGGGTGGCCCGTGACGACGCGCTGCGGCTGCGTGACTTCCCGACGCTGACCCACGTGATCGGCTGGGTGCGGGAGCGGACCGCCGCCGTGCCGGCCGCGCCGGTGCAGGCGCCGCCCGCCACGGTCACCGGCGCCCCGGCGACGACCGGCTCGATCACCCGGCGGGTGCCGGTCCCGGCACTGCGTCCGGACCTGACCGGCTGCCTGCCGACCGGGATCAGCCTGGGCGGCGGCACCCGCATCCTGGTCATGCCGGACAGCGGCGGCGTCGGCGAGGCCCTCGCCGCCGACCTGCGCACGCGCGGCGCGGAGGTGCTGGTGCTGCACCCCGGCGAGCCGGACCAGGGTCAGGCCGACTTCCTCGCCGCAGGGCCGGTGCACGGCGTCTATTGGCTGGCCGCGCTGGACGACGAGGGCCCGCTGGACCGGCTCGACGCGGACGCCTGGCACGCCGCGCTGCAGAGCCGGGTTCGCGCGCTGTACGCGACCATGCGCCGCTGCTACGAGCACAGCCCGTTCCTGGTCACCGGAACCCGCCTGGGCGGATACCACGGTTACGACGAAGCCGGGGCGACCTGCCCGCTCGGCGGCGCGGTCACCGGATTCGCCAAGGCCTACCGGCGAGAACGCCCGGACGCCGTGGTGAAGGCGGTCGACTTCGGCGCCGGGCAGAACCCGTCGGCGCTGGCGACCCTGCTGGTCGAGGAGACGCTCAGCGACCCCGGGTGCGTCGAGGTCGGCTACGCCGGCGGGCACCGCTGGGGAGTCGGGCTCGCCGAGCGCCCGTTCCCGTCGCAGCACGCGGAACTCGGCCCGGACCAGGTCTTCGTGGTCACCGGAGCGGCCGGCAGCATCGTCTCGGCGATCACCGCCGACCTGGCCGCCGCCTCCCGGAGCACGTTCCATCTGCTCGACCTGACCCCGGAACCCGACCCGGCCGACCCGGACCTGCGCCGGTACACCGAGGACCGGGACGCCTTCAAGACCGAGCTGGCCGCCCGGATGCGCGAGCGCGGCGACCGGCCCACCCCGGCCCGGATCGAACGAGAACTGGCCCGCCTGGAACGCCTGCAGGCAGCACTGACGGCGGTCCAGGCCGTAGAGCGGGCCGGCGGCACGGCCCACTACCACCAGGTCGACCTGACCGACCCGGACGCTGTCCGGCAAGCCCTGACCCGGGTGCGCGAACGGCACGGCCGGGTCGACGTGCTGCTGCACGCCGCCGGGGTGGAGATCAGCCACCTGCTGCCGGACAAGAAACCGGACGAGTTCGCCCTGGTCCTCGGGGTCAAAGCGGACGGCCTGCACACGGTTCTGCGCGCCCTGGACGGCGTGCCGCTGGGTGCGGTGCTCGCGTTCAGCTCGATCGCCGGCCGGTTCGGCAACGCCGGGCAGACCGACTACAGCGCCGCCAACGACCTGCAGTGCAAGATCTTGAGCAACGTGCGGCGGACCCGTCCGGACACCCGGGTGTGCGCGATCGACTGGACCGCCTGGGGCGACATCGGGATGGCCACCCGCGGCTCGATCCCGGCGATGATGGCCCAAGCCGGGGTGGAGATGCTTCCGGCCGAGGCGGGCGTGCCCTGGGTCCGGCGCGAGCTGGCCTCCGGTGTGCCCGACCGCGAGGTGGTCGTCGCCGGGGCGCTCGGCGCGCTGGCCGCCGAGCCGCACGAGACCGGTGGCCTCGACCCGGCCGGATGGCCGTCCGCCGGGGCCTGCACCGGCCGGGTGACCCGGTTCAGCGTCCACGACGGCCTGGTCGTGGAGAGCGTCCTCGACCCGGCCCGGGTGCCGTTCCTCGACCACCACCGCATCGACGGCGTCCCGGTCCTGCCCGGCGTGATGGGCATCGAGGCGTTCGCCGAGGCCGCCTGCCGGCTGGCCCCCAGCCTGCACCTCGTCGGCGCCGACGAGGTGGACTTCCTGGCCCCGGTGAAGTTCCACCGCGACGAGCCGCGCACGCTGACCGTGACCGCGCTGCTGCGGCCGGACGGCGCCGGCCTGGCCGCCGAGTGCCGGCTCAGCACCGAGCGGACCCTGCCCGGCGCCGACCGGCCGCAACGGACCGTCCACTTCACCGGCACGATCCGGCTGGCCGCCGAGCCCTCGGTGCTGGAACCGGCGAAGACCCCGGTCCCCGGGCCCGGCGACGCCGGGACGCTCACCCCGGCCGACGTCTACCGGCTCTACTTCCACGGCCCGGCGTACCAGGTGGTCGAGGATGCCTGGCCGGTCGGTGCCGGGGCCGCCGCCCGGTACGCCGCCGACCTGCCGCCGGCAACCGGCGAGCCGACGCTGACCGCCGCCCGCCTGCTGGAGCTGTGCTTCCAGACCGCCGGGCTGGTCGAGGCCGGTCACGAGGGCCGGCTGGCCCTCCCGCGGCACGTCGGCGCCATGCGGCTGAGCGCCGCACCTGCCGAACGGGCCGGACTGCTGGCCGTCGTCGAACCGGACGGTTCCGGCGGGTTCGACGCCCAGGTCGTCGACGGGGACACGGTCGTCCTGTCGGTGCGCGGGTACCGGTCGGTGCCGCTGCCGGACACCCCGCCCGCCGAGGTGATCGCCCCGATCCAGTCGATCCTGCGCCGAGGCTGAGGAGGCCGACGCCATGCCCGCAACCATCCACCGGTTGGCGATCGTCAACCGAGGCGAGGCCGCGATCCGGGCACTGACCGCGGTGCAGGAGCTCAACCGGGCCGGCGACCGGCCGCCGATCACCACGATCGCCCTCTGGACCGACCCGGACGAGCACGCCTGGTTCGTCCGGGAGGCGGACGAGGCCGTCGCGCTCGGCCCGGCCACCTACCTCGACCCGGACTCCGGGCACCGGCAATCGGCCTACCTGGACGAGCCCGCGGTGCTGGCCGCCGTGCAGGCGGCCGGTGCGGACACGGTCTGGGTGGGCTGGGGGTTCCTCGCCGAACGCGCGTCCTTCGCCGAACGCTGCGAGCAGGCCGGCATCACCTTCGTCGGCCCCTCCGCCGCCACCATCCGGCTGCTCGGCGACAAGGTGGCCGCGAAACGCCTGGCACAGAGCGCGCACGTGCCGGTGGTGCCGTGGAGTGGCGAACCGGTGGAGAACCTGGACCAGGCGCGCGGGCACGCGACCCGGCTCGGCTACTCGCTGGTGCTCAAGGCGGCCGCCGGCGGGGGCGGCCGCGGCATCCGGCTGATCCGGGCCGAGGCGGACCTGGCGGTCGCGCTCCGTTCCGCCCGTGACGAGGCCGCGCTGGCCTTCGGCGACCCGACGGTCTTCCTGGAACGCCTCGTCCCGGCCGCCCGGCACGTCGAGGTGCAGGTGATCGCGGACTCCTACGGCACGGCCTGGGCGGTCGGGGTGCGCGACTGCACCCTGCAGCGCCGGCACCAGAAGGTGATCGAGGAATCCGCGTCGACCGTCCTGAACCCGGGCACTGAGGAGGCCATCCGCGACGCGGCGGTGCGGGTCGTGACGGCGACCGGCTACCTCGGCGCGGGCACGGTGGAGTTCCTGGTCGACCCGGACACCGGGCACTTCCTGTTCATGGAGGTCAACACCCGGCTGCAGGTGGAGCATCCGGTCACCGAGGCGACCACCGGGCTGGACCTGGTGAAATTGCAGCTGCACGTGGCGTCGGGCGGCCGGCTGACCGGGAACCCGCCGCCGGTGCGCGGGCACGCCGTGGAGGCCCGGCTCTGCGCCGAGGACCCGGAGAACGACTTCGCCCCGGCGCCGGGACGGCTGGCCCGGCTCGTCCTGCCGGCCGGCAGCGGCATCCGGGTGGACAGCGGGGTGCGCGAGGGCGACCGGATCCCGGCGGACTTCGACTCGATGATCGCGAAGATCGTCGCCTGGGGCGCCGACCGGACCGAGGCGCTGTCCCGGCTGCGGCGGGCCCTGGCCCAGACCACCGCGGTGATCGAGGGCGGCACCACCAACCGGTCGTTCCTGCTCCACCTGCTCGACCGGCCGCAGGTGCGCGCCGGCGACTTCGACAACCACTGGCTGGACCGGCTGACCGGCGCGGGCGGGCACCTGCCCGCCGCTGACCCGGTGGCGCTGCTGGTCGCCGCGGTCACCGCCTACGACGCCGACGAGGCCGACGAGCGGGTCGCCTTCCTCGCCCGGGCCGCCCGCGGTGGCGTCGAGGCGCCGCCCGGGACCGGGCACCGGTGCCGGCTCACCTACCGCGGACACCGGTACGACCTGCACGTCTACCGCACCGGCCCGGTCACCTACCGGGTGGTGGCGGCGGACGGCGCGGCCGACCTGGGCCTGGCCGGTCAGGGCGGTCCGGAGAACCGGGTGACCGTCGCCGGGCGTACCCACCGCTGCCTGACCACGGTGGAGGGCGCCACCATCCGGGTCGACCTGGACGGGATCGCGCACACCGTGTCCCGCGACGACGGAGGCGTGGTCCGCTGCGCCGGCCCGGCGTTCGTGGTGGCGCTGCGGGTGGCGCCCGGTGACACCGTGGTGGCCGGGCAGCCGGTCGCGGTTCTGGAGAGCATGAAGATGGAGTCGACGCTGGCCGCGCCGTTCGGCGGCACCGTCGTGGCCGTCGAGGTCGCCGAGAACGCCCAGGTCGAGGCGGGCGCGGCGATCGTACGGATAACCGCTTCGGAGACCCGGACCAGCGGCGATGCCGCCACCGTGCAGCTGACCGGGCTGACCGCGGCCCCGCCCCCGGGCACCCCGCCGTGCGACCGCGTCTACCAGGCGTTGCGCGGCTACCTGCTCGGCTACGACCTGGATCCGGCCACGCTGCGCGAGATGCTGACCCGGCAGCGCCGGCTCGGCGAAGTCTCGCCACCGGCCGACCCGGGCCTGCTGCGCTGCGAGGACGGCCTGATCGACCTGTTCGCCGACATCGGCGCGCTGTACCAGCCGCGGGAGTCCGCCGACGCCGACCCGGACGACCCGGCGGCGGCCGGCAGCGGCCGCGAGCACTTGAACGCCTACCTGCAGTGGCTCGACGCGGACCGGGCCGGCCTGCCCTTCGACTACCGGGAACGCCTGACCCGGGCGCTGCGCCGCTACCGGGTGGACGGCCTGGCCCGCACCCCGGCGCTGGATCAGGCGATGGTGCTGCTGGCCCGTTCGCTGCACCGCGTCGACGAGGTCGTCCCGGCCGTGCTGGCCATCCTGGACCGCCGCCTGCACCACCGGGCCGCGCTGGTGCCGCTGACCGATGACGACACCCGGGCCCGGCTGGACCGGCTGGCCGCGGCCACCCGCAGCCACCGGCCGGTGGTCGCCGACCTGGTCCGCGAGGTCCGGTTCCGGTTCGTCGACGAGCCGCTGCTGGCGGCCGCGGTGGCCGAGGAGTACACCCGCGCCCGGGAGCACCTCGACGCGTTGCACGCCGAGCCGGGACGCGCCGACCGGGCCGAGCGGGTGGCCGGCCTGATCGCCTGCCCGCAGCCGCTGCACGGCACGCTGGTCCACGCGTGGCGGGACCACGCCGATCCGGCCCTGCACCAGGCGTTGCTGGAGGTCTTCACCCGCCGCTACTACCGGGTCGCCCAGCTCACCGGGCTCCGCTTCGCCGAGGTGGGCGGCCACCAGGTGTGCGTGGCGGACTGCTCCGAGGGCTACCGGCTGATCACCGCGTTCCTGCCGGTCGCCGACCTGCCCCGGCTGGCCCGCGCGGTCGTCGCCGACCGGGTCGCCGACCCGGAACCGGCGGTGCTCGACGTGGCCGCCTGGCGGGACGAGCCGGACAGCGGCGAGGACGAGGTGGTCGCCGAGCTGGACAAGATGCTGGCCGAGACCGGCCCCGGCCCCGGGCTGCGCGGGCTGAACGTCGCCGTGACCGGCGCGGACGGCCGACGGGTCAATGTCAGCTACCGGCCGGGCGACGCAGGCCTCACCGAGGACCCGCGTTACCGGAACCTGCACCCGATGTTCGCCGCTCGGCTGGAACTGTGGCGGCTGGGCAATTTCCGGCTGCGCCGGTTGCCGTCGGAGGCCGAGGACGTCTACCTGTTCGACGCGGTGGCCCACGACAACCCGGCCGATCATCGCCTGTTCGCCCTGGCCGAGGTGCGTGACCTGACCGTGGCCCGGGACGCGGACGGTTCCGCGCGGTACCCGCGTCTCGAGCTGATCGGTCTGCTCAGCCTCTCCGCGATCCGGGCCGCCCGGGCGGCGCTGCCCGAGCGGCAGCGGCCGGTCAGCCGGCTGGTGCTCTACGTGCAGCCGCCGTGGGACCTGACACCCGCGGCCTGGCCCGGACTGGCCCGGTCGCTGACTCCGCTGTCCGCGGGCGCCGGGCTGGACAAGGTGGTGCTGCGGGTGCGGCTGCCCGAGGGCCGGGACACGGTGCTGCACGTCGAGGCGTTCGGCAACGACGTCACCGTCCGGGAACGGCCGCCCGGACGGGAGGCGATCCGGCCGCTGACACCGTACCGGCAGAAGCTGCTGCGGGCCCGGCGGCTGGGAGCGCCTTATCCGTACGAGATCGTCCGGATGCTGACCCCCCCGGTGGGCGCGGTCGCCCGGTTCCCGCACGGCCGGTTCACCGAATACGACCTGGACCAGGAGAGCAGGCTGGCCGCGGTGTCCCGGCCCTACGGGTTGAACACGGCGAACATCGTGACCGGCGTGCTGGCCAGCGACACCACGAAGGTGCCGGAGGGCATGGAGCGGGTGATCGTGCTCGGCGACCCGACTCGGGGACTGGGCAACCTGGCCGAACCGGAGTGCCGGCGGATCATCGCCGCCCTCGACCTCGCCGAGCGTCGTGGACTGCCGGTGGAGTGGTTCGCGCTCTCCTCCGGCGCCCGGATCGCGATGGACAGCGGCACCGAGAACATGGACTGGATCGCCGCGGTGCTCCGCCGGCTGATCGAGTTCACCCAGGCCGGTGGCGAGGTGAACGTCGTCGTCACCGGGATCAACGTGGGCGCCCAGCCGTACTGGAACGCCGAGGCGACCATGCTGATGCACACCCGAGGCATCCTGATCATGACGCCGGCCAGCGCGATGGTGCTGACCGGCAAGCAGGCCCTCGACTTCTCCGGCGGCGTGTCGGCCGAGGACAACTTCGGCATCGGCGGCTTCGACCGGATCATGGGACCGAACGGGCAGGCCCAGTACTGGGCCGCGGACCTGGCCCAGGCGTGCGAGATCCTGCTGCGGCACTACGAGCACACGTACGTGGTGCCGGGGGAGTCCGGCCCGCGCCGGCGGCACACCACGGACCCGGCCGATCGCGACGTGCGCACCGCGCCGCACCGCGGGCTGCCCGATTCCGATCTGCGCACGGTCGGCGACATCTTCTCCGCCGGGCGCAACCCGGAGCGCAAGAAGCCCTTCGACATGCGCTCGGTGCTGCGCGCGGTCGCCGACACCGACGCCGAGCCGCTGGAACGCTGGGCGCACTGGCGCGGCGCCGAGACCGGCATCGTCTGGGACGCGCACCTCGGTGGGATCCCCGTCTGCCTGCTCGGCATCGAGTCGCACCCGGTGCCGCGCCGCGGGTTCGTGCCGGCCGGCGGCCCAGCGGCGTGGACGTCCGGCACGCTGTTCCCGCAGTCGTCGCGCAAACTCGCCCGGGCGATCAACGCGGCCAGCGGCAACCGCCCGCTCGTCGTGCTGGCCAACCTCTCCGGTTTCGACGGCTCGCCCGAGTCGATGCGGCGCTGGCAGCTGGAATACGGCGCGGAGATCGGCCGGGCGGTCACCAACTTCCGCGGCCCGGTGGTGTTCGTGGTGGTCTCCCGCTACCACGGCGGCGCGTTCGTGGTCTTCTCCAAGCGGCTCAACGAACGGATGGAGATCGCCGCGGTCGAGGGATCGTTCGCCTCGGTGATCGGCGGGGCGCCGGCCGCGGCCACCGTGTTCGCCCGCGAGGTGCGACACCGCACCGACCAGGACCCCCGGGTACGGGAGGCCGCCGAGCGACTGCGTGCGGCCGGCGGGAGCGAGGCCGGCAAGCGGCGGGCCCACCTGGCCGAGATCACCGCGGCGGTCCGGTCGGCCCAGCTCGGCCAGGTCGCCGACGAGTTCGACGCCGTGCACACCGTGCGGCGGGCGGTGGCCGTGGGCTCGGTGGACCGCATCATCCCCGCGGCCGAGCTGCGGCCCTACCTGATCGACGCGGTGGAGCGCGGCCTCAGCGCAGCGGCCGGGTGAGCCAGGAGTGCCGGGGTGACGCCGTCGCCAGCCGGTCCGGGGTCGCCAGCGCGATCGGCTTCGGGCCGGCCACCCTGCCGACCACGGTGACCAGGAACGACCCGTAGCGGCGCCACCAGCCGGGGAAGTCGGGACCGCCGGTCTCGCGTACCGAAAGCGGAGCCCACCCGGTGCCCGGCGGATCCGGCACCGTCACCTCGACCTCGCGGGTGTCCCGGCGCAAGCCGGACTGCAGCACCTTGAGCGCGCTCTCCTTGGCCGACCAGATCAGGTTGGCCGCCGCGTCCCGCGCGTCGCCCGAGGGCAGGCCGGTGACCAGCCGCTGTTCCGCCTCGGTGAGGAAGTCCTGGACGAACCCGGGGGTGCGCGGCTCGACCAGCTCCAGGTCGCAGCCGACAGCGGGTCCGGCCATGCAGATCGCCCAGCCGGCCCGGTCCGAGATCGACACGTCGACGCCGAGCGGGACGCCGTCGACCCGGACGACCGGCGCGCCGCTGGGTGCGTTGCCGACCTCGATGGCGGCCAGCTCCGGCGGGTCGGCCGGGCGTCCCAGCAGCGCCGCGACGGTGTGCTTGGCGACCAGGCGGCGCAGCAGGAACTCGTCGTGCCGCTTGCGATAGCGCAGCCCGGCAGCGCGGGCCTGCTCGGCCGGGCTCAGCCAGCCGGTGCCGGCCGGCAGGTCGGCCTCGCCCACGGCCAGCCAGCGCGGAGCCTCCATGAAGTCATTCTGCGCCCACCGGCCGGGCGCCGACAGTGCCCGGCCGAGGTGGTCGCCCAGCCCTCAAGGACACCGCGGCGCCGTGGGCTGGTTCGCCGGTCAGCGGGAAGTCCGGCGGGTGCGGCTGCTTCGCGCCCGCCGACTGCCGGTCACGATCGGAATGCGGCTGCCATCTCGGCCTGGCGTTGCAGCACCTGGTTCATCCGGGCTTGGACCGCGTCGAGCTGCCCGATGGTGTCGCTGGAGGTGTGGATGCCCTCGGCGACTGCGCGGCTGGAGTTCTGGATGCCGGCGATCTGCTCGGTGACCTTCTGGGTGGCCTCGGCGGTTTCCCGGGCGAGATCCTTCACTTCACTGGCGACGACGGCGAAGCCCTTACCGACCTCGCCGGCGCGCGCGGCCTCGATCGTCGCGTTGAGCGCCAGCAGGTTCGTCTGTTCGGCGATCGACGAAATGATCTTGATGACGTCGCCGACCGCCGCAGAAGCGTGGGAGAGGGCCTGAACCTCGGTGGTCATCGTCTGGGATCCGCTCGCGGCCAGCGCGGCGACCCGGCCGGCATCCTCGGACGCGGCCCGCAGCTCGGCGACGGTGTCGAGCAACTGGCGTGCTTTCGCGGCGTCGCTCTCGACCCGGCGCAGCACCGACATCCGCTGCGACACCAATTGCTGCACATTGCGCAGCGCGGCGGCCCGGGAGTCGCTGAGCTGGATGCTTTCGGTGGTGAAGAAATCCATCGTGCCGATGACGGTGCGGCCGTCCATGATCGGAAAACACACCCCGGAGCGCACGCCCGCCCGCTGCGCCGCGGGTGCCCGGACGCAGTCGGTCACCTCGGCCAGGTCATGAACGAAGACCAGGTCCCGGGCCCGCCACGCCCGCCCGGACAGGCCGACCCCTTCGGCGAACGAGGCAGCCAGGGTGACCTTGCGGAACTCCTCGCCGGCCGATCCGGACTCACAGTTGAAGCGCAGGACCTGCTCGGCCTCGTCGAGCGCCCAGTACGAGCCGTACGCCCAGCCGAACGCGGTACGGACCCGGTCGAGCGCGGTCCGGATCGCCGACTGCTGGTCGAGCGCCTCACCGACCTCGGCGACCACCGTCGTGACCGCAGCCCGGTCGCTGAGGGTCTCCCGCAGCTCGGAGGCAGCGACGGCGTGCAAGCCGGTGAGCACGGCGATGCGAGTGATCGCCGCCCACTTGTCGCTGGCGAAGGCGGGCAGCGGCTGCCGGCCGTAGAACTCGAGGACCCCGGCCACCTTGCCGTCGTGCACGATCGGGACCGTCGCGGCCTCGACCATGCCGGCCCGGTGTGCAGCCTGCCACCGCAGGCACGAGCTGCCAGCCTGCGGCGTCTCGCTCAGAGTGATCGCCTGCTGGCTGGCGACGGCTGCCCCGAGCAGACCGTCCGCCGATGTCAGCGTGTCCGTCCCACCGATGGCCGCGCGCAAGGCGGGGCCGATGGCACCGGTCTCGAAGGTGAGCGTGTACCCGCCGCGCTCGTTACGGCTCCACAACGCCCCGTAGTCCAGGCCGAGGACGCTCACCAGAGTGCTGGTGATCTTGGCCCGGCCGTCCTGCACTGATGCCGCACCACCCGCCAGCACCTCGATGACCCGCTCCAGCGCCTCGACATCGCGTGGTACCGGGCGGACAACCTGTAGTTGCTGCCGACGACCGAACCAAGCCATCCCCAACTCCTTCCGTGGCGCCCGCGTCTGGCGCGGCCGGAGCGAGACAGTTGGCCCGCGTCATGGTCCCGTTCGACCCGTCACCACGCGACGCTGAGTGCAGGCCGGTTGCCAGGGGAGTGCTGGTAAACGGCCCCGCTGGCCGGTGACGGTGGCCGGGCGGGTCGGTGTCCGTAGGGACACGTCCGGAAAGTCCTGGACATCATCGGCCGCCCGGACCGCCACCGGTGCAGGAGCTTCCGCACGCGATGGCCGGGGAGCAGGGAGGAACGCCATGCGGTGGTGGATCCGGCGGCGGGAACAATTGCTGTTCGCCGCGACGACGATCGTGATGCTGGCCGGCCTGGGGCTCGCTGCGGCCGGCGCCCGGGCAAACGCGGGCCGTTTCTGGCCCGGCCGTACCGCGCGCTGATCGTCCGCTTTCGCCCGTGTGCCGCTGCCGCTGGGCGCGCCGCTGCTCCCGGCCTGGGGATGCGCCGCAGAGTGCGCATCCCTGGCTTGTGCTGGTGGGGCCTGGCCGGAGGCGCCTACAGCCGAGTGACGGCGGACAGCGCGGCCGGGACGTAGAGGCCCTCCCGCGCGGCGCGCAGGGCGGCCGTGATCTGGTCCGGGACGGCGAGCTTGAGCCGGATGTGTTCGAGGTGACCCGCGACGGCCCGGAGCGGGATGCGCCTGGCAGCGGCGACGGACACCGCTGCCGCACCATCGACGAGTAAGCCCAGGATCTCCAGTTCGGTTCCGGTCAGTCCATGCAGGTCGCCGGGCGGGCTCACCGCCACGACAGCCCGCAGGTGACGCGGGGTCCGACTGTCGCATCCGAACAGAGTGATCCGGACATGTCCGGCTTCGGCGGACGGACCGTCGTACGGTGCCAGGAAGGTGGCGTAGTCCGGTGTTCCGCCGAGGTGCGCGACCGCCACCCGGAGGACGGCCGAGTTGGCCTGCAGCAGTGGATGCGTGGGCAGCCCGGGAAGGGGCAGCGTCCCGCCTGAGCGGGTGAGCACCGTCGCCGCGGCCATCCCGCGGACGATCCGGGCCAGCACCGCGAGTGACCGGAGCGGATCCACCGCGTACGCGATGGTGGGGGCCAGCAGTCGCACCAGGTTGCATGCGGCCGGGCTGGGGTGTGCGGGACTGTCGGTGTTGAGTCCCAGCAACCCGACCTGCCGGCCCTCGCGGGTGACCAGACCGACGCCCACACCCTCCAGGAATCCGGCGGGCCGGAACAGTTCCACCCAGCTGCGGATCTCCTCCGCGGGGACCGGAAAGTCGTGGACACGTAGCGGCGTGGTCCCGTGCAGGCCCAGCGACTCGATCTCGTCGTAGTCCTCCGAGGTGACCATGTGGGCGCGGATGCGGTCGTCGTACCCATGGCAGCTCAACAGGTCGTGCCGACGCGCCCCAGGATCAAGCAGTGCGACCCGGACTGCTTGGAACGGAACCACCCGGCGAAGCGGGTCCAGGATCGCCTCCGCGCGCTCCGCGGGGCTCGCCGGCAGGTCCGCCAGCGCGGTCACCTCCGCGGCGACCTCGGCGGCGTGTGGTGGCAGGTCTAGCACCGTCGGATCCTGTTCGCGGCGGCTTGATTCATATTCAGCCTACTCATCCTGAAACGGCCCGGCATGATCACCGTCCGGCGCTGACCGTCACCGCACGGGACGTGCCCGTCCGTACGTCGATGAGCCGGTACGGAATGTACAGACCACGGCGCATCGCCAGCATCGCGGCGGCGGTACGCGTAGGTGCACGCAACTTCGCCCTGATGTGTTCGAGGTGAGCCGCGGCGGTCCGGGCGGTGATGAACAATCGGGCGGCGATGCCCTGGTTGGCGTGCCCTTCGATCACCAGGCCGAGAACGACCAGCTCCCGGAGCGTCAGAGCGCAGAGGTCATCGGGGGGAGAGATCACCACGAGCCCCACGAAGTCGTCCGACGTGCCGGGCGGGCAGGCGAGGCCGGTGACCCGGACGTAGCGTTCCCGGCCGTCGTCCGCCCGGACCGGGCAGAGGAACGCCGTGTATTCCACCCGATCGGTCAAACCGTCGACCGCCGCAGGCACCAGGTCCGGACATCGGGTGAGCAGTGGATCGGTGGCCATCCCGGGCAGCGGGGTGAGGGCGCCTCGGCAGTCGACGACGACGGCGGCGGTTGCGCCGTGGATCAGCCGCGCCAGCCCGGCCAACGAGTTCATCGGGTCCAGAACGGCGGTGACCGTGCGTGCGAGCGCCCCTATCGCGTCCCGGGCCTCGACGGTCGGCTGGCTGACGGTGTCCGTATGCAGTCCGAGCACGCCCAGGTGGCGGCCGTCCGGAGTGACGAGCGGGACGGCGAGGCCTTCGCGGTATCCCGCCGGCCACCAGTGCTCGGACCAGCACGGCAGCTCCACCGTGTGCGGCGGAGCGTCCTGCAGGCGCAAGGGCCGGCGGCGCCGCAGCAGACCGAACTCCTTCCTCAGCTCCGTCAGCTCCTCCGATTCCATGTACCCGCGGCTCACCGGATCGTGGCCGACGGAGGTGACGGTGGTGTAGCCGCGCTGATCTTTGTCCAGCGTGCCGATCCACCCGGCTGCGAGCGGAACGAGCCGATTCAACGGATCCCACATGAATGACAGGTCCGCTGCCGGATCGTCGCCGGCCGGTGTCACCCGGTTGATCTCTTCCGCGAGCTCCAACGCCACCGCCAGCAACTCGGTCACGGCGCTCACCTCCTCACGCCGGCAACGGGTGGCGCCGAGCTCATGCCGGGACCGGTGGCAACGCCGGGACCGGCGATGCGAACGCGGCGTACCCGTCCAAAAACCGGCAAACCCTCGCAACCGAAGCGGATTGGCAGATCTGCCAATCCGCGTCGTCGGATTGTCGGATGGAGGTGAACGGATGCCCGGTCTGCTCCGAGCAAAGGCCATCCTCGACCGGGGAGGCGCCGTCTACCCGTCCTGCGCAGACCCCGCCACGAGGCGAGCGTGCGACCGCGGGCTACGCGGCCGTGAAGGGTCACGCGAGACCGGCGTCTCCTTCAGCGATCGTCTCGTCGACCCGGACTGCGAGATCGACGTCGAGCGCGGTGACTGCGCCGGCGTTGCTGGTTCTGACCACCAACTGCGCGGTCGACTCGTCGGGACGACTGATCCGCGGCCCGCGGCCCAACTCCTGTTTGAGCCGGTCTAATCGAAGCAGCACCCGCTCCAACTGATCCGGTGGGAGCACCAGGGTGCGGGTGAGCGCCCGCGAGTCGCCGGTCCAGTCCGGCAGCCGCCGCAGCGCCGCCTGGACTTCCTCCTCGTCGAGCGCGGCGGTGTGCCCGTCCGGCCCGACCAAGCCACCGCCCGGCTGCGGCGGCCGGGCCAGCTCCGCAAGCTCATCCGGCAGGTGAAGTGAGCCCAGGACGTCTCGGTCCTGTGCGGTGATGGCGCCGAGCACGGCCTGAACCCTCATCCGGCTCTGTTCCGGCGGGCAGCCCAGCAGTCCGCTCACCTCTTCGACGAAGCTGATCGCGTTCCTTCCCGGGAGGGGAGTGCTGACGTCCTGCCCGTCGGTCAGCTGGGCCGGCACCACGTCGAGCAGCCGTCGGCGGTCCTCGTCGTCCAACAGGCGGGCCAATACCGAGACCGTGGCCTGGCCGGCCTCCCGCGCGGTGTCGAAGTCCACCCGGACCTGCTCCGCCGCGGCCGTCACCAGTTCCCGGTAGCGCAGCCGCAGCGCTCCCGTGTCCGGGGAGGTGTCGCCCGTCGGCGGAGGCCGGCGCGGCCAATTCGGTTCCGGCTCCGGTGGTTCCTGCGGTCGAGGCGCCCGCGGCCCGGGCTTCTTCGCCCCCTCCGGAGGAGGCCCGTCCTGGTCCTTGCGCTCGGCATGCTCGGCATGGTGCCGCTGCTTCGAGGAGCCCAGGCTGACACCGGCCTCGCCGGCCCGGTGCCCTTTCTTCGAGGCCGCTTTGGCCAGAGCGCGTCGCTTGCGGTTGTCGCCTTCCATCTGCTTAGCCATGCCGTAACCCTCCCAAGCTTCGGGTGTCCACGCACGATGTCTCCGGAATTCGTGCCGTGGACCGGCGGCCGGGCGAACCGGTGTCCGAAGTGACAGTTCCACCGGTCAGCCGGTGGCCTTCGCGCTGCACCAAGCCGCGTGTTCGGTTCGAGCACCGGAGCATCGGTCTCACCCTGCTCGGCGACGACGAACGCGGACCGCGGAGCACAGGTTCCGGCGGTCGCATTGGCAATGATGCCAATCGACGTTGACCGCCGGACACGGTAATCCTGAGATACCGGAGGTGGCGCGGTCCCGGGCGATCACACCCTCCGACGGAGCGCATGGTGCGTCCCCGCGATCGGTCGTAGCTGACAGGAGGTCTGTGGTGGTCGAGGTCATACGTGACCAGGCGGGGGTTCCGCTGCGGGCACGCCGGATGTGGCTGCGCATCTTTCTCGTCGGCCTGGCGCTCTGGCTGGTCACGGTGGTGGTCACGTTTCTCACCGGCAACGCGAATCTGGTCCCCACCCTCGTCCTGCTCGGCAGCTTCCTCGTGCCGGTGACCTTCGTCGCCTGGGCGTTCGAACGCCGGGACACCGGCGAACTCACCGCGGGCCTGGTGTTCTCGACCTTCCTCGCCGGTGGTGTCCTGGGTGTACTCGGCGCATCGGTGCTCGAGGCGTTCCTGCTGCACCCGTCGCCGTGGTTGTTCTTCGGCGTGGGGCTGATCGAGGAAGCGGTGAAACTAGCCGCGTTGATGGTGCTGACCCGTCATCTGCGAACTCGGTCGCCGCACGACGGGATGGTCCTCGGTGCGGCCGTCGGATTCGGCTTCGCCGCCTTCGAGTCCGCCGGTTATGCCTTCACCGCGCTCTTCACCGTCGACGGGTTGTCCATCGTCCAGCTGGTGCAGACCGAGTTGATCCGGGGCCTTCTGGCGCCGGTGGGACACGGCCTCTGGACCGCCATTCTGGGCGGTGTACTGTTCGCCACCTCGCGGCACGGTCGTATCGCCATCACCGGCAAGCTGCTCCTGGCGTACCTCGGGGTGTCCGTCCTGCACGGTCTGTGGGATTCGATGGACAGCTTCGCGGTGTACCTGACCATGCTGCTGACCGACGGTGAGCGGCTGGTCCCGTCGTGGCAGGGCTGGTTGGTCGAGCCCAGCACGGAGCAGGTCAATCTGTTCTCCAGTATGCAATGGGCCGGCCTGGCGATCATCTCGATCACTGGGGTCGCCTGGCTGGTCGTCCTGTGGCGCCGGTCGGCTCGGTTCGAGCGTGTCGCCCCGCCGATCCCCGTCCCACCGTCGTGGCACGGCGCCGGACGCTGAGAAGGCCATCTGGACGACCTCGAGCTGACGCCGACCCTGGACCGGCTGCCGACATACCCACCGCTGGACCGCACGCCCAGCGAGGAGACCGAGAAGCGGATGCTGAAGAAAGCTGACACCTGAGCCATGACCATCGTCGCCGACCCGCACATCGGCATGATTCGACCGATCATCCCGCAGACCCCGGAAGGCTGCGCCGAATGCCTGCGTCTGAGCACCGCGTGGGTACACCTGCGGCTCTGCCTCACCTGCGGGCATGTCGGCTGCTGCGACTCGTCACCGATGCGGCACGCGCGAGAACACGCGCACGCCGCGGGTCATCCGATCATCCAGTCGTTCGAGCCCGGCGAGAAGTGGCGCTGGTGCTACGTGGACGAGGCGCTGGTGTGACCTGAACGGCCACAGCCAGGCGCCGCGGTGCTCGTCGGGACGACCACCGCGGCGGACGCATACGGATCACGGGTTGATCGTGATCAGGTTCTGCACCTCGGCGACACCGGGCGCGGACCAGGCGACACGCTCGGCCTCGCGGCGCTCCGCCCACGACCGTACGCTCCCGGTCAGGATCACCCTGCTGCCCTCGGCGGTGACGTGGATCCGTTCCGCGTCGGTCTCGGCCGTGCGTACCAGAGCGTCCTCGATCCTCGTCCGGAGATCGTCGGGCGACGGGCCGGTACCCGGCCGCACGGTGATGTGGTTGCCGACGCCCTTGACGCCGGTAAGGTACCGCACCACCCGTTCCGCCTCCTGCCGCTGGTAGTCCCAGTCCACCTCGCCGCGCAGGGTGACCCAGCCGCCGGACACCGAGATCTTCACCATGTCGGCGGGTACGAGCGAGTCCATCTCGAGCGCCTGCGTGATGGATCGGGCCAGGGCGACGTCGGTCTGCTCGTGGCGGGGGGTCAGGCGTACCTCGATGTTGTTGACGGCGGCTTTGACCCCGCGGACCCGAAGCGCCGCCCGTTCGGCGGCCCACTTCTTGCTGAACGTGTCCACCGAGCCGGTCAGCGTCGTCACCCCGTCCCGAACCGACACGCCGATCTCGTTCGGCGCGATCCCGGCGTCCCACTTCAGCTCTAAGAGCACCTCACGCTGAATGTCCTCGTCCGTGTGAGGGGTTACTGTGCTGGTCATTCGGTCCTCCAACTCTCGTCAGCCGGCCATGCCGCCGGATCGGCGTCGGCGGCCGCCTCATCCGAGCGCCCTCGCCCACGTCGCGGGTGATGTCCTGCTTCGATCCCACCAACGCGGCCGGGACTTGTCGATTGGCAGGACTGCCGATCCGTGCCGTAGCCGGGCTGCCGGCGGGACCCGGAGGTGAGCTGCGGGCGAGCGGGTGTCTCCGAGCCGCCGGATTGGCAGATCTGCCAATCGACACCCGTGGCGGCCGCTGGTGTTGTGGAGGCAGGGAGCCGGCGATCCCGTGTGCATGCCGGGCGGCCCGGCTCACGGATATCTCAAACCCACCTGCGATGTTGGAGGAGAGAGTCATGCCCAAAGCAGTCGGCATCGATCTCGGCACCACGAATTCGGTTATCGCGACCGTCGAGGGCGGGCAGCCGAGCGTCATAGCCAACGCGGAGGGCTCCCGGACGACCCCGTCGGTGGTGGCTTTCACCGAGCAGGGCGAGCGTCTTGTCGGTCAGCTGGCCCGCCGTCAGGCGATTCTCAATCCCAAGGGCACCATCTACTCGGCGAAGCGGTTCATCGGACGCCGCTTCGACGAGGTGTCCAGCGAACTCACCACGGTGACGTTCGACGTGGTTTCCGGCCCTGACAATGCGGTCCGATTCAAGATCCGCGACAAGCTCTACGCGCCTGAGGAGATCTCCGCCCTGGTGCTGCGCAAGCTGGTCGAGGACGCGTCGAAGTTCCTGGGCGAGCGGGTCACCGAGGCCGTCATCACCGTGCCCGCCTACTTCAATGACGCGCAACGCCAGGCGACGAAGGATGCCGGCCGCATCGCCGGGATAGAGGTACTGCGGATCATCAACGAGCCGACGGCGGCGGCGCTCGCGTACGGCTTGGACAAGAAGGAACACGAGACGGTCCTGGTCTTCGACCTCGGTGGTGGCACCTTCGATGTCAGCATTCTGGACGTCGGTGACGGCGTGGTGGAGGTCCGCTCCACCGCCGGCGACACTCATCTGGGCGGCGACGACTTCGACCGCCGGCTCGTCGACCATCTGGCCGAGGAGTTCCAGCGGACCGACGGCGTCGACCTGCGTCGTGACCCGCAAGCCCTGCAGCGGCTCTTCGAGGCCGCCGAGCGTGCCAAGGTGGAGCTGTCGTCGGTCACCCAGACGATGATCAACCTGCCGTTCATCACGGCGGACGCCAACGGCCCCAAGCACCTCAACATGAGCATGACGCGTGCGAAATTCGACGACCTCACCAGTGACCTCGTCGAGCGGTGCCTGGGTCCGGTGGAGCAGGCCATGTCGGATGCGAAGGTGACCGCGAACGACATCGACGAGGTCATCCTGGTCGGCGGCTCGACCCGGATCCCGGCCGTGCAGAAGCTGGTCCGCCGGCTCACCGGCGGCAAGGACCCGAACATGACGGTCAACCCGGACGAGGTTGTCGCGCTCGGTGCGGCGTTGCAGGCTGCGATCATCAAAGGTGAGGTCAAGGACGTCCTGCTACTCGATGTCACCCCGCTGTCGCTGGGCATCGAGACGCAGGGCGGCGTGATGACGAAGGTCATCGAGCGCAACACGACGATTCCGGCCCGGCGTACCGAGACCTTCAGCACCGCAGCCGACAACCAGCCCGCCGTGGACGTGGTGGTACTGCAGGGCGAGCGGGAGAAGGCGGACGACAACCGGGTGCTCGGCCGGTTCCGGCTGGAGAACATCCGGCCCGCGCCACGGGGCGAGCCGCAGATCGAGGTCACCTACGACATCGACGCCAACGGCATCCTGAACGTGTCGGCCAAGGACAAGGACACCGGCGCCGAGCAACGCATCACCATCAGCGAGAGTTCGAACCTGGACAAGGGGGAGATCGACCGGATGGTCCAGGACGCCGAACGCCATCGTGGTGAGGACGCCCAGCTGCGCGAGATGATCGACGCCCGCAACGAGCTCGACTCGGCTGCGTACCAGGTGGAACGACGGCTGAACGAACTGGGCGACGCGGTACCCGTGCATGAGAAGGGCCGCGCCGAGATGCTCGTCAACGACGCACGCCAGGCGATCAAGGATGACGCGCCCCTCGCCCGGCTCCGCTCACTCACCTCGGAGCTGCAACAGGTCTACCACGGCCTGGGCGCCGGCGCCCAGCCCGGCAGCGGTCCGGCCGCCGATGGCTCGTCCGCACGAGGCGACTCGTCCGGAAGACAGGACGACGACGTGATCGACGCCGAATTCACGACCGGATGACCGACGATGACCGATCAGGTACGGGATCCAGCGGCGGCCGCGGCCGGTACGGCTGCGGCGTCCGGCCCGCCGGAATCGGCCGCCGACGGCGCGGCCCCGCAAGCCCGCGACGAGACCGCCGAACTGCGTGCCCAGTTGGCCCAGTCGGACGAACGCTACCGGCGGGCGGTGGCTGACTACGACAACCTGCGTAAGCGGATGGCGCGCGACGTTCATCGGGAGCGCGAGGACGAGCGGGCCCGCGTGGCGGCGCGATGGCTGCCCGTCCTCGACAACCTCGAGCTTGCCCTGCAGCACGCCACCGCCGATCCGGCGTCGATCATGTCGGGGTTGGAGGCCGTCCGCCAACAGGCGCTGGCCGTCCTGGCCGACCTCGGCTATCCGCTGCGCGATGACCTGAACGAGCCGTTCGACCCGAGCCGGCACGACGCGGTGGCGGCGCTACCGGCCACCGACGCCGCGCCGGGCACCATCCTGCAGGTCGTCCGGCCCGGTTACGGCACTGACGAGCGTCCGCTGCGGCCCGCCGCGGTGGTCGTGGCGAAGGGCTCCTGAATGGCGCCGTCCCGCGACTTCTACGACACGCTGGGCGTCTCCCGAGACGTCAGTGCGGATGACCTGCAACGGGCGTATCGCAAACTGGCCCGGACCTATCACCCCGACATCAACAAGGATCCGGGCGCGGAGGAGCGGTTCAAGGACATCTCCGAGGCGTACGACGTGCTCTCGGATCCTGACCAGCGGCGCCGTTACGACGCCTTCGGCCCGGACTTCCGCCAGGTGCCGCCAGACATGGATCGGCAGACTTGGGCACGCGCGCGGGCCGGCGCGGGAACTCGCGGCGGTGGACGCGGGCGTCGCGGCGGCGGACCGGCGGAGCACGCGTACACCGGGTCCGGTGACTTCCAGGACATCGACCTGGAGGCCATGTTCGGCGGCATGTTCGGCGGCCGCGGCGGCGGTCGCTTCGGCCCTGTTCCGGGCGCGGACCAGGAGGCCGAGATCGAACTGCCGGTCGAGGAGGCGTACGCCGGCGGCCACCGGACCGTCACGCTGTCCGGCCCGGGCGGCAGCCGCACGCTCGACGTGACGATTCCGCCCGGGGTAACCGATGGCCAGCGAATCCGCCTGAGCGGCCAGGGCGGCCGCGGCAGCGACGGCGCCACGGCCGGCGACCTCTACCTTGTGGTGCGGCTGGCACCGCACCCGCGGTACCGGGTCAACGGGCGGGACATCACCGTCACCCTGCCGCTGGCACCGTGGGAGGCCGCACTCGGCGCGGCCGTCGCGGTTGACACTCCCGGCGGCGAGGGAAAGGTCCGGGTTCCCCCGGGTACGTCCAGCGGCCGGCGGCTGCGGCTCAAAGGACGGGGCTTGCCCGACCCCCGCGGCGGGCCGGGCGACCTGTACGCCGAGGCCCGCATCATGGTCCCGCCCAAGCTGTCCGACGAGGAACGGCGGTTGTTCGAGCAACTCGCCGCGGTCTCCACCTTCGACCCACGGAGGCAGCAATGACCTACCCCCTCATCCGGACATCGCGGAACGCGCACAACCGTCAGAGCTTGACCGCGTTCTGTCATTCCGGCGATGTGCACCCCGAGATGGTCCAGCGGCTCGTCACGCTGGGCATTCTCGACCCCGAACGTGACGATGCCGGACACCTCTGGTTCGGCCGTGATCAGGTGCTCGCTCTCGCCCGCGTCCGGCGCCTGCGCGCCGGCCTGGGCATCAACTATGCCGCCCTCGGCCTCGTGATCGACCTGCTCGACCGCGTGGCCGCCCTCGAGCATGAGCTTCGTGTCACGACCTCTCGACGCACCGGAGGCAGACCGTGGACCTGAACCGCCTGACCCAGAAATCGCAGGAGGCCCTTCACGACGCCCAGACCAAGGCGCTGCGGTTCGGCCACCCCGAGGTCGACAGCGAGCACCTGCTGCTCGCCCTGATCGAGCAGCCGGACGGGCTGGTGCCCAGGCTGCTCTCGGCGACCGGCGTCGAACCGGACAAACTACGGGACCAGGTGGAGGCGGAACTGGACCGGCGTCCCCGGGTCAGTGGACCTGGCGCCGCACCCGGCCAGGTCTTCGTCACCCAGCGCCTGTCCCGGCTGTTCGACGCCGCCGAGCGCGAGGCGAAACGGCTCAAGGACGAGTACGTCTCCGTCGAGCACCTGGTGATCGCCATGCTGCAGGAGGGACGAACCTCCACCGCCGGCCGGTTGCTCAGCGACGCGGGACTCACCCGTGACGGCTTCCTCCAGGAGCTGACGAAGATCCGGGGCAACCAGCGGGTCACCTCGGCGATGCCGGAGGTCGCCTACGAGGCGCTGGCGAAGTACGGCCGCGACCTGGTCGCCGACGCTGCCGCCGGCACCATGGACCCGGTCATCGGGCGCGACGGCGAGATCCGCCGGGTGATTCAGATCCTGTCCCGCAAGTCGAAGAACAACCCGGTGCTCATCGGCGAACCGGGCGTCGGCAAGACCGCCATCGTGGAGGGCCTGGCCCAGCGGATCACCAACGGTGACGTGCCCGAGGGACTGCGGGACAAGGTGGTGTTCGCGCTGGACATGAGTTCTCTGGTGGCCGGCGCGAAGTACCGCGGCGAGTTCGAGGAACGGCTCAAGGCCGTGCTCTCCGAGGTGAAGGCCGCCGAGGGACGAATCCTGTTGTTCATCGACGAGCTGCACACGATCGTCGGCGCCGGGGGTGGCTCCGAGGGCGCGATGGACGCCGGCAACATGCTCAAACCGATGCTCGCCCGCGGCGAACTGCACATGATCGGCGCGACGACGCTGGACGAGTACCGCAAGCACATCGAGAAGGACGCGGCGCTGGAGCGCCGCTTCCAGCCGGTGCTCGCCGAGGAGCCGACCGAGGAGGACGCCATCTCGATCCTCCGCGGACTGCGGGAACGGCTGGAGGTCTTCCACGGCGTGAAGATCCAAGACGCGGCGCTGGTCGCCGCGGTGGTCCTCAGCCGCCGGTACATCTCCGACCGCTTCCTCCCGGACAAGGCCATCGACCTGGTCGACGAGGCGTGCGCCATGCTGCGTACCGAAATCGACTCGATGCCGGCCGAACTCGACGAGCGCACCCGGCGCCTGACCCGCCTCGAGATCGAGGAGGCGGCGCTGTCCAAGGAGGAGGACCCGGCCAGCTTGGCCCGCCTCGACCAGCTCCGTAAGGAACTGGCCGACCTGCGCGCCGAAGTGGACGCGCTGCGCGCCCAGTGGGACGCCGAACGGCAGGCGCTGCGGCGAGTCCAGGATCTGCGCCGGGAGATCGAACAGATCCGGCACGAGGCGGAACAGGCGGAACGCGACTACGACCTCAACCGGGCCGCGGAGTTGCGGCACGGCCGGTTACCGGAGCTGGAACGCCGGCTGCAGGCCGAGGAGCAGCGGCTCACCGCGAAGCAGGCCGGGAAGCGGCTGCTTCGCGAGGTCGTCACCGAGGCCGAGATCGCCGGCATCGTCTCCCGGTGGACCGGCATCCCGGTCAGCCGGCTCACCGAGGGCGAACGCCAGAAGCTGCTGCGTCTGGACCAGATCCTGCACGAGCGGGTGATCGGACAGGACGAGGCCGTGCAGTCGGTCACCGACGCGATCATCCGTGCCCGGTCCGGCATCAAGAACCCGCGCCGGCCGATCGGGTCGTTCATCTTCCTCGGTCCCACCGGAGTCGGCAAGACAGAGCTGGCGCGCACCCTGGCCGCGGCGCTGTTCGATACCGAGGACAACATGGTCCGGATCGACATGAGCGAATACCAGGAGCGGCACACCGTGAGCCGGCTGGTGGGGGCCCCGCCCGGATATGTCGGCTACGAAGAGGGCGGGCAGCTCACCGAGGCGGTCCGGCGCAAACCGTACTCGGTGGTGCTCTTCGACGAGATCGAGAAGGCACACGCGGACGTGTTCAACACGCTGCTGCAGGTGCTCGACGACGGGCGCCTCACCGATGCGCAGGGCCGCACCGTCGACTTCCGCAACACCGTGATCATCATGACCTCGAACATCGGCTCGCAGTATCTGCTCGACGGCATCTCGGACGCCGGTGAGATCAAACCCGAGGGCCGTGAGCTGGTCATGGGCGAGCTGCGGCGGCATTTCCGGCCTGAGTTCCTCAACCGTGCCGACGACATCGTGCTGTTCAAGCCGCTCACCCAGCCGGAGATCGAGCGCATCGTCGACCTGATGTTCAGCGAATTGCGAGAACGGCTGGCGGAGCGGCGGATGACGCTCAGGGTCACCGACGAGGCACAGCGCTTCATCGCCCGGCAAGGATTCGATCCGGTGTACGGCGCCCGGCCGCTGCGCCGCTTCATCGCCCGCGAGGTGGAGACCCGCATCGGCCGGGCGCTGCTCGCCGGGGACGCCCAGGACGGCGCGGTGATCCGGGTGGACGTGATCGACGATGAGCTGAGCGTCACCTACGAACAGGCGCCGGAGGAGTGACGTGGCCAGCAAGGTGATCGAGTGCCCGACCTGCGGGCGGAAGAACCGGATCCCCGCGTCCGCCGAGGGCTTCCCGCACTGCGGCAACTGTCACCAGGCGCTGCCCTGGGTGGCCGAGGCCGGCGACGACGACTTCGGGGACGTCGCCGAGCGGGCGAACGTCCTGGTCCTGGTGGACATGTGGGCGACCTGGTGCGGGCCGTGCCGGCAGGTCAGCCCCGCGCTGGAACAGGTGGCCCGCGACCTGGCCGGCAAGATCAAACTGGTCAAGGTCGACGTCGACAAGGCGCCCAAGGTGTCCGAGCGGTTCACGATCCAGGCCGTGCCCACCCTGATCCTGATGCGTGACGGCGAGGTGGTGGCGCGCAGGGCCGGCGCCGCACCCGCTGCGGCCCTGCGCAGCTGGATCGACGAGGTCTTGCGAGGTACGGCGTGAACCCGGACGAGGAACGGCTCGCCGAGACACCGGATGTGGCCGGTGCCTATCCCCGCCTGTCCGACGAGCAGATAGCCGTGCTGAGCCGCCGCGGCGAGAAGCGGCCGGTCTGGCGCGGCGACGTGCTCGTCGCCGAGGGCCGGCGGGACCGCGACTTCCTCGTCGTGCTGTCCGGGATGGTAGCGGTGATCGACGGGTACGGCACCCCGGGAGCCCGGATGCTTCGGGTGCACGGCCCGCGCCGGTTCCTCGACGAGCTCGGCCTGCTCATCGGCCAGCCGTCCTTCGTCACGATGGTCGCGCAGGAGGCAGGCGAGGTCCTCGCGGTGCCCCTGCCCACACTGCACGAGCTGGTCCGTGAGGAGCCCGGCCTCGGGGACCTGATCCTGCGCAGTTTCCTGGCCCGCCGGGAACTGCTGATCGGCGACATCACCGGCATCAAGATAGTCGGTTCGCGATTCAGCCCGGACACCCGCCGCCTGCGTGAACTCGCCGCCCGCAACCGGGTGCCGCACACCTGGATCGACCTGGAGGAGGACCCGGACGCCGAGGAGCTGTTGCGCCGGCTGTCCATCAGCACGGCGGACACGCCAGTGGTGATCTGGCGCGACAAGGTGCTGCGCAACCCGTCGAACGCGGAACTGGCCCGGGTCGCCGGCCTGCGGCGCTCCGGCAAGGACCAGGCCGTGTGCGACGTTGTCGTGGTCGGCGCGGGGCCGGCCGGCCTCGCTGCCGCCGTGTACGGCGCCTCCGAAGGACTCGCGACGGTGGTGCTCGACGCGGTGGCCACCGGCGGGCAGGCCGGTACCTCCTCACGGATCGAGAACTACCTGGGTTTCCCGGCCGGTATCTCGGGTGCCGACCTGGCCGACCGGGCCGTGGTCCAGGCGAAGAAGTTCGGCGCCGACCTGACCGTGCCGGCCGAGGCCGTACGCCTGGAATGGGACGACAGCGACCAGGTCGTGCACCTCGACGACGGAACACAGTTGCGGACCCGGACGGTGGTGATCGCCACCGGCGCGCGGTATCGGAAACTCGAGGTGCCGCGCCTCGCCGAGTTCGAGGGCACCAGCGTCTACTACGCCGCCACCTTCATGGAAGCGGTCTTCTGCGAGCGGCAGCCGGTGGCGGTCGTCGGTGGCGGCAACTCGGCCGGCCAGGCCACGGTCTTCCTCGCCCGGCACGCCTCGCAGGTACGGCTGGTCATCCGGCACGACGATCTGAACCGCGACATGTCCCGGTATCTGGTCGACCAGATCGAGCGGCTGCCCAACGTCGAAGTACTGCGCCACACGGAGGTCACCGAGCTGGCCGGCGACGACGGCCAGCTGCAGACGCTCGGAGTGCGCGACACCAGGACCGGACAGCGGCAGCAGCTGCCGACGACGGTGCTGTTCATCTTCATCGGGGCGCAGCCGTGCACCGGCTGGCTGGCGTCCAGTGTCGCCCTGGACGAGCGCGGTTACGTCCTGACCGGAGCGCAGGTGCGCACCGACACGCCGCAGCCGGTGATGCTCGAGACCAGCCGGCCCGGTGTCCTCGCCGTGGGTGACGTCCGCAGCGGCTCGATCAAACGGGTCGCGTCCGCGGTCGGCGAGGGATCCATGGCCGTTCGCCTTATCCATGACCACCTGGCCAGGTTCGGACATGCTGCCGATCGGCAGCTGCCCCGCCCATGACGCCCGGAAGGAAAACATCATGTTGGAGACACTCAGCCGTCACTGGTGGGCGGTGGCCCTCCGCGGCGTCGCCGGGATCCTGTTCGGTGTGCTCGCCCTCGCGTGGCCCGGCATCACCGTCTTCGCTCTGATGATCGTCTTCGGTGCCTACGCGCTGGTGGACGGCTCGTTCACGGTAGTCGCCGCGCTCGGCGACCGGGACGGCGGCCGGACGCGTGGCAGCCGCGCCTGGCTCCTCGCCCGCGGTATCGCCGGCATCCTGACCGGCATCATCGCGATCGTATGGCCCGGCATCACCGCGCTCGCGCTGCTCTGGGTGATCGCCCTCTGGGCCATGATGGCCGGCGTGTTCGACATCGTCGCCGCATTCCAGCTCCGCAAGGAGTTGCGGCGCGAATGGCTGCTTGCCGTCAGCGGCGCGCTCTCCGTGGTGTTCGGCGTGCTGCTGGCCGTCTGGCCGGCCGCGGGAGTCCTGACCCTCGTCGCGCTGATCGGTGTCGCGGCCATCGCCTTCGGTGGCACGCTACTGATGCTCGGCCTGCGCCTGCGCCGGGAGCGCCACCACGATCCGGCAGCGGCCCGGCACTACCATCGACCTGCCACCGCCTGATCAGCGTACGGCCAGGGCTCCGGACGTGCGATCGGCCGCCGCCGAACCCGCCATGGAACCGCCGCAGCGTCCTGCGGACGACCGCGCGGTCGGCGCCCTGGAACTGTTCTTCGACCTGGTCTTCGTCTACTCGATGTCGCAGGTGACGCATCTGATCGAGGAACATCGCTCGTGGGCCGGATTCGGTCACGGTGTCCTGGCACTGGTAGCGGTCTGGTGGGCGTGGGTCTGCTACACCTGGCTGACGAACACTTCGGCGGAGTCGGGGACCCTGGCACGGACGCTGATCTTCCTCGCCATGTCGGCGATGCTGGTCGCTTCCAGTTGCCTGGTGGAGGCGTTCGGCGACAAGGCGGCGATGTTCGCGCTGGCGCTGCTCACGGTGCGCCTGCTGCACGTCGTCTTGCTGATCTACTCGGCGCGCAGGGACGCGCGGTGGCGACGTGCCTTCTTGCGGCTGCTGCCGATCCTGCTCATCGGCCCGGGACTGGTCGTGCTGGCCGCGACTCAGCAATCGCCGCTGCGAGAGGTGTTGTGGCTCGGTGCGGTGCTCGTGGATTTCGGCGGGCCGGCCCTGTTCGGCATGGGCAGCTTCCACGTGCGCCCCGGGCACTTCGTCGAACGCCACGGCCTGATGGTCATCATCGCGCTCGGCGAATCCATCTATCAGATGGGCCGGGCGGCCACCGGCGATGTGCGCAGGGCAGACGTCCTGGTCGCCGTGGTGCTCGGTGTTCTCGTATCGGCTGCGATGTGGTGGGCGTACTTCGGGCTGAAGCACGGGGCGGCGGCACGGCTGCGCCGGGCTCCAGCACCCGAACGCGCCCGGCTCGCCCGGGACGCGTACAGCTATCTGCACCTGCCGCTGATCGCCGGCATCATCTGGTACAGCCTCGGGGTGGGCGAGGCGATCGCCCATCCCGACGAACCGCTGCAACCGCTGTCGGGGTTCGGCCTCTGCGGCGGCGCCGCGTTGTTCTACGCCGGCGAGGTCTGGTACCGATGGCGTGATCATCACGAGATAGCGACCGACCGTCTGGTCACCTCGGTCGTCCTGGCCACGCTCATTCCGGTGGCGCCGGCAGTGCCCGCGCTGAGGATCCTGGCCGCCGTCACCGCGGTCAGCGTGGCGTTCGTGGCGTGGGAGGTGTGGCGGCAGCCGGAGATCGGCGGCGCACGTCCGCAGCCGGACTGATCCCCGTGGGCTTCGTCGAGCAGTGCGGTGCGCACCTTCGCCACGCTGTTTAGCGCATGCTGCTAATAACAGCAGGGACTGTTGTTAACAGTGCTGGTGCAGGCTAAGGATGATGGTATGACCAGCAGCGTGGACAGCGCGACTGATGTGGTCGCGGCGGCCGGACGACTCGCCCCGGTGCTCGCCGCGCTGTCCGATCCGAACCGGCTGGCGATCCTGCTCGCCATCACCCAGCAGCCGCGCTCCGTCAAAGGGCTGACCGACGCGGTACGGCTGCCGCAAACCTTGGTCAGCCACCATCTCAAGACTCTGCGCGACACGGGCCTGGTCACGGTCGCCGCGCACGGGCGCAGCAACATCTACACCCTGTGCTGCGCGCCGCTGGCCGAACCCGCCCGGCTGCTGGCCACCCTGGCCGCAGGCGACCCGCTGGCGGCTTGCCCGCCCGGCCGGTCCGCAACCCAGTCCGAATCCGACAGTACGTCCGGCTAAGGAGGTCATCATGACCACCGCCACCCCCGACGAGATCCGCACCGCCGTACGCGACCGCTACGCCGACGCAGCCCGCGCCGCCAGCACCGGCGACGGTCCCACCGCGTACACCCGAAGCCTTTACCCGGAAGAGCAGCGTGACCAGCTGCCCGAGCAGGCCCTGACCGCATCGCTGGGCTGCGGCAACCCCACGCTGCTGGCCCAGCTGCAGCCTGGGCAGACGGTGCTCGATCTCGGCTCCGGCGGCGGCATCGACGTGCTGCTGTCCGCCCGCCGCGTCGGCGCCACCGGTAAGGCGTACGGCTTGGACATGACCGAGGAGATGCTGGAACTCGCACGCCGCAACGCGGCGGAAGCGAAGGTCCCCAACGTGGAGTTCCTCAACGGGCAGATCGAGGCTATCCCGCTGCCCGATGCCAGCGTCGACGTCATCATCTCGAACTGCGTCATCAACCTGTCCGCCGACAAGGACGCCGTCTTCGCCGAAGCGTTCCGCGTGTTGCGCCCCGGCGGCCGACTGGCCATCTCCGACATCGTGCTCACCCGGGCACTGCCCGAACCGGCCAGCCGAGTCATGGCTCTGTGGACCGGTTGCGTGGCCGGCGCACTGGTCGCCGACGACTACCGCCACAAGCTGTGCGCCGCCGGGTTCACCGCCGTTGAGCTGCAGCCGACGCAGGTCTTCCACCGTGACGCCGTGCGGGAGGTCCTGGCCGACGCCGACCCCGGGCGCATTCCCGGCGACATCGACATCGAAGAGGTCACGCGCGCGCTGGCCGGTAACGTCACCAGCAGCTTCGTCCGAGCCGTCAAGCCGATTGCGTGACAGTTCCCTCCCGGTTGGCCCGGCGTGGTGGCGGCTTCGCTGGGTCCAGCCGAGGGGCCGGTCCGCCGCCCGCCGCCGACGAGCCGCGGATCCGACTCACTCGGTGGTGTTGACCACCCGGGCGCAGCTTGGGGTCTCCAGCTTCTCGGACATGCCCTCGACCGACGTGCGGGCCTCGTCGCGTGCGGTCTCGGCGGCCTGGAGCTTCACCGGCTGGTAGCCGCCTTCCAGATAGATCTCCGCGACCTGCACTGAGGCCTTCTGGTAGTCCAGAAACGCGGTGACCAAATCTTGGGCGCCGGCGGGCGGGCCGGACAGTTCGGCGAGGTCCCGGGCGGCCACGAAGGCCAGGTTCGCTCGCCAGTTCTCGGCCAGCGCCATGTCGTCGTCGAGCTTGCCGGACTGGGCCTGCGGCGGCCGTCCGCGGTTCTCGTACGTCTGCCGGCACACCTCGTCGGCCTGGGCCGACCACCGTGACGCCGGACCAGCCGGCTCCGCAACCGTCGGGGTAGGCCTGTCGGCCGCCGGATACCCACCCGCGCCATCCCCGCCGCTGCCGCCGCACCCGGCGATCAGCGTCGCGGAAGCCAGCAGAGCGACGATGGAACGCGACAGCCAGCTTCTGGTGCCCATCGCTTTTCGCCTCGCAATCCCGCACCGTGGCCGGGGGAGGCGCCAGGAACAGGCGCTCCCGACTCGAGCATGTACAGCGTCCGGCTTCCCGCGGGAGGGCCTCGAGACTGCCACCAGGGGGCCGATCGGCCTCTTCGAAGGCGGGGGACTTTCGTCCCTGATGCTCTTGGAACACGACAGTATTGACTGACCACCGGAGGCGAATCCGGGGAGGTGCCATGTCGTCCGACGTGGGTAGCGCGCTGACGCCCGCCGAGGAGCGGGCTCTGGTGGTGGAACTGGCCGGCCTTGTGGTCGGTGACGTCAAACCCGCCGAGCTGGAGGTTTTCGACGACACGGTCGAGGAGTACTTCGAGGACACGGAGACGGCGCTGCGGACCTCCGGGCGGGACGAAAGCCTGGGCTTCGGGTTCGAGGGTCTGCTGCTGGCCCCGTACGTGTTGGCGGTCGCGGGGCCGGTCATCCGCTATCTCGCCGGGGTGGTGTCCGAGGCGGCGCAAGCCGAGGTCCGCCCTCGCCTGGTCGCCCTGCTGCGACGTCTGTTCCGCACCGTCGCGCCGCCATCCGACGACGCGCCGGTCACCCTGTCCCCGGGACAGATCCAGCACGTGCGGGACCTGGTGGTGCGGACCGCCGGCGACATCCAACTGGACGAGACCCGCACCCGGCTGCTCGCCGACGCCGTCGCCGGGCAATTGATCGCCACTGGGTGAGCAACGATGGCGGAGGCCGATGCCGGCGCCGGGCGCGCGATTTCGCGTCCTCGCCCTCACGTGCTGGCCCTGCCGGCCGCCGGCATCGCGCGGTTCGCCCTGCTGGCGGTGGCGCTGCTGGTCGCCGGCGCGTTCAGCGGGACCTGGTTTCACCTGCTGGTCGGCGGTGAACGGTACGAGGCGAACGTGGTGGCCTGCCAGGCCGACGCCCGCACGGCTACCCGGGACCTGCCCGGCCCGCTGGCCGCGATCGCCCGGGTCGCCCGGGAGGACTGGTGCCAGGCCGGTGAGGAACGCCGCCGGGCCGCGTTCATGCTCGGCGGGGTCCTCCTCACCGCGGCCGGCGCCGCCGTGATCGTGCTGGCCGGCCCAGCGGTGCGCGAGCGGCGGCGCCGGCTACGGCCAGCAAACCCGGCGAGCCCGGCCGCCCGGTACGCGGCCCGGCTCGCCGCCGAGATGGGACTGCGGCGGCCGCCTCGGGTGCGGATCGGACGCCTGGACCAGAAGGACGCGTATTCGTACGGCCGGCCCGGTGCCTACCGGATCGCCCTGCCGAAGGCCCTGCTGGTCGCCCGCGTCGAGAATCCGGCCGTGTTCGACGCGGTACTGCGGCACGAACTGGCCCATCTGCGCCACGGCGATGTGGCGTGGTCGCGGCTGGCCACCTCCATCTGGTATCTGCTGGCGCCGATGATGACGGCCCCGGTCGTGGTGGCGCTGGCCGGCCCTGGCCGGTCTCTGCTACCGGAGTACCTGTGGCGGGCCGCCGCGCTGGCGGTGGCGGTGGAAATGGTGGTCGCGGCGACGCTGCGCGATCGTGAGTTCGACGCCGATCTTTCCGCGGCTGGCCGCGACCGGGTCGAAGCGGTGGCCTCCGCCCTCGGCTCCGCCCCGCACACCGGGGGCAGGTGGCACGTGCGGGGACCGCTGGCCCGGCACCCCGTGAGGGAACGGAGGCTTGCCGTGTTGCGCCACCCGGAGCTGGCGACCAGGGTGACGTTCGCCGATGGGATGATGGCCGGGTTCCTCGCCGCCACGGCAGGGCCACTGCTGGTGGAGCTGGTCTTCACGGGCCTGGCCGGTTCCGGGCGGCAATCGTGGGCGTACGTCGCCGCGGCCCTCGCCGCAGGCCTGCTCCTCGGGGCGGTTGCCGGCCTGGCCCTGCTCCGTGCGGCGGTCGTCGGACGTGCGGCCGGCATCCGGTTTCCGGTCGCGCGGGTGGCCCTCGGCGTCGGGATCGGCGTGCCGCTGGGCCAGGTGGTCAGCCTGGCCGGTGCGGGAACGGGCCGGTTGGCGGGGCTCGACGATCCGCTGTGGCTGCTCGCCACGGCTGGTTTCGCGGTGGGCGCGACCGTACTGTGCGCGGCGACGGCGACGCTGCTCGCTGACGCGGCCGGCCGTGCCGGTACCTCGCGGGCGGTCTGGCTGCCCGCCGTGGCGTTCGGGACGGCCGCGTACACGGCCGCGATGTGGATTTCCGAGCGGGTGGAATTCGTCGGCGACAGGCTGGGCGGCGAAGGGTTGCTGGTCTGGGCCGTGACCGCATTGAACGCGCCGCTGGTGATCGTGGCGGCGACGGTGATGACGGTGATCGTGGCAGGTGCCGCCGTCGCGGGTGGATCGGCACGCGGCCCGGCCTGGCTGACTCCGGGATCACCGACGGCGGATCCGCCCGGCCGGCGGTGGTCCCCGCCGCGGACGTACGCGGTTGCCGCGCTGGCAGCCGGCGCGGCGTCCGGGGTGGCTGCCGGCCTTGTCATGATCGTCAATCGCCTTCTCCGAGGCGCCGCCGCCGATGTCGCGGAGCAGGTGACCCGCTACTACACGGCGGTGTGGATCGCCGCGGCCGCCGCGGTCACGGTCATGCTGGTGCTGTGCGCGATGGCGCCGGAACGAGGGGCCGCCCTTGCCGCCCTCGGTGGACCCGTCGCGGCCGGTGGCGCGTTGCTCGCCCTCGCCGGGATCAGCACCGTCCAGGGTCTGCCGCCCGGGCCGGACGCTCTGGCCCACTTCGGCAAGCTGAGTTTGCCTCTCGCCGCCGTGCTCGCCATGCTCGCCGCCACCTCCGCCGTGGCCCTTCCTGCCGCGTGGCGGGCGCGCTCGCCACGCGCAGCTCTGGCGGGCGGCGGACATCGCGATCCGGTACGGGCGGGCCGAGCCGCCGTGGTGGCCGCGGCATCGACCGTCCTGATCGCCGGAACGATCGCGGCACGGCCGGCGGAGCTGATCCCGCCGGTGCTGCTCACGGCGCAGGCGGATCAGGGTCCGCCGACCGATGCCGGCACCACCGCTGTTCATCCTTTCCGACAGGCGGGAGTATCGCCATGACCTCATCCTTCGAAACGAAGCGGCTCCCCTCCGAGGCCGATGTGGTCGCCCCGGATGGATCCGACGTCCGCATCCTGCTCCGGTTGCCGGCCGGCAGCCTGGCTCACTTCTCGCTGCCGCCGAGGGGCACCTCCGTGGCTACCAAGCATCGGACGATCTCCGAGATCTGGTACTTCCTGTCCGGGGCCGGGCTCATGTGGCGGCGCCACGGCGATCACGACAGGACTGTCGACGTGCAGGCCGGAACCGCACTCACGATTCCGGTGGGTACGGAGTTCCAGTTCCGATCGACCAGCGACGAGCCGCTCGTCGCGGTGGGAATCACCATGCCGCCCTGGCCGGGCTCCGGCGAGGCCGAGGTCATATCCGGTCCCTGGCCGGCGACCGTGGACGGAGGTCCGATATAGGGCGTCGCCCGACGATCTTGCGCACGGTCCCGGCGGGGCCCTGGTCAACCAGACGGCAGGCGGAGCGTGACGGTGACCCCACCGGCGGCCGGGGAGTCGATGCCGACGCTGCCGCCGTGCGCGGCGATCAGTTCCCGGACCACGGCCAACCCGATGCCGGAACCGGCGACCCGCGCGGCGTTTCGCCCCCGCCACAGCCGCTCGAAGGCGTGCGGCAACTCCTCGGCCGGGATGCCCGGGCCGGTGTCGGCGACCTCGACCACCGCGGTGCCCGCCTCCACCCGGGTCTCGAGGCGGACGCGGTCACCCGGCCGGCAGTAGCGGGCGGCGTTGGCGAGAAGGTTGGCCACCGCCTGGTGCAGCCGGTCGGGATCGCCGCGGACCGGCGCCGGGGTGTCCAGCCGCGCGGTGACGGTGAGCCCGGCGGCGTCCAGCCGGGGGCGCTGGGCGGCGAGCGCGGCCCTGGCGACCTGGGCCAGGTCGGTGTCGACCGGGTGCAGTGCGAGCGCGGCCGACTCGGCGGCGGACAGATCGGCGAGGTCCTGCACGATCCGGCCGAGCCGCAGCGCTTGGTCGTGCAGCGTGGCCAGCCGGGCCGGGTCGGCCGCGCGCAGCCCGTCCCGTAACTCCTCCAGCCCGGCCTGCAGCCCGGCGAGCGGGGTGCGCAGCTCGTGCGCCACGTCGGCGGCCAGCCGGCGGCGCACGGTCTCGGCCCGGACCACCTCGTCGGCCATCGTGTCGAACGTGCGGGCCACCTCACCCAGCTCACCCGGGGCAGCCAGCCGGACCCGGGCGCTGTGCTCACCCGCGGCGAACCGGCGGGCTGTCGCGGCCAGGAGCACCAGCGGCCGGGTCAGCCGGCGGGTCACGTAACCGCTGACGAGCACCGCGGTGAGCAGCGCGGCTGCCGCCGCTCCGGCGATCCAGGACCAGGCGACGGTACGCCCACCCGTCCCGCCCGCCGGGAAGGCCAGCCGGACGGCTCCGACGCCCGTGCCGTCCACCATCACCGGCGCCTCGACCGCGGCACCGGGGTGCATCCGTCCCATGGCCGCCCCCATGCCGCCGCCCCCGGCGCCGACGACGAACAACCGGGCTCCTGCCGCGGCGGCCACCGCCGAGGCCGCGGAGAGGTCAGCTCGCTCCCAGCCGCCCGATCGCGCGTACGCCTCGGCCGCCACCACCGCGACCCGATCCGCGACCTGTTGCCGGTGGCGCTGTTCGGCGCTGGCCAGGCCCCGGTCGGTGGCGACCAGCGCGGCCACCGTGAGCACCGCCACCGAGGAGAGCGCCACCAGCAGGAACGCGGCCAGCAGCCGCCGGGCGAGCGGGCCGGTCGGCACCACGTGGTCACCGGTCACGGGGCCACCCCAGCCGGTAGCCGACCCCCAGCACGGTCGCCACCATCTCCGCACCGCCCGGGCCCAGCTTGCGCCGCAGGTTCTTCACGTGTGAGTCGACGGTCCGCTCGTAGCCGGGGAACTCGTACCCGCGCACCTGGTTGATCAGCTCGTACCGCGAGTACACCCGGCCCGGCGTCGCGGCGAGCGCGGTGAGCAGTCCCCACTCGGTGGGCGTCAACTCCAGTGGCACGCCGTCGAGCACCGCCTCGTGCCGGGCCTCATCCAGTCGCAGCCGCCCGCCGCCGAACGTGACCGCGCCGGACTCCGCCGGACCGGACCGGGCCCGGTGCAGCACCGCCTCGATCCGCAGCACCAGCTCGGTCGGGGAGAACGGCTTGGTCACGTAGTCGTCGGCGCCGCGCCGCAAACCCTCGATCCGGTCGTCGACACCGCTGCGCGCGGTCAGCACCACCACCGGCACGTCCCGGCCGTCCCGGGCGGCGGCCAGCACCTCGCGGCCGTCCACGTCGGGCAGGCCGAGATCGAGCACGACCAGGTCCACGCCGCCGGTGGTGAGCAGCCCGATCGCTTCGGCGCCGGAACCGGTGGTGTGCACCGGGTGCCCGGCCCGCTGCAGGTAGCGGCGGACCAGTTCGCGCAACTCGCGGTCGTCCTCGACGACCAGGACGGTAGCCGGCACATCGTCACCGTCGCGCATCGGCGCGTGCCGGTCCAGGGCCGGCCGGCCCTTCTCCACGCGGTCTGCACACCGGCTCCACCCTGCTGCCACGCCGGCGGCGCACGGTGAGGGGGTAGTGAAGGAGGAGTCATGAAGAGCATCACTCGACGGACCGCCACCGTGCTGGTGGCCGGCGCGCTGGGCCTCGGTGGGCTGGCGGTCGCCGCTCCCGCGCTGGCCGGCGCCGGCCCGTTCGCGGGACCGGCACCGACGAGCACGGCCGGCCCCGGCATGGGGTTCGGCGGCGGCATGGGGTTCGGCGGCATGGGCTCCGGTGGCGGGATGGGCTTCGGCGCCGGCGGCTGCGTGGGTGCCAACACCGTGGCGCAGGGCACGCTCACCCCGGCGCAGAAGGACATGCTGGCGTCGATGGCGCAGGAGGAGAAACTTGCCCACGATCTGTACGCGGCCTTCGCCGCCCGCTACGACGCGGTGGTCTTCGACCGGGTCGGTGCGGCCGAGACACAGCATCTGGCCGTGGTCCGGACCCTGGCGCAGCGGTACGACGTGAGCGATCCGACCGCGAACCAGCCGGCCGGTACGTTCACCGACAGCGCCGTCCAGGCCAGCTACGACGAACTGCTCAAGCGGGGTGAGGCGAACCTCGCGGCAGCGCTGGCCGCTGCCCAGCAGGTCGAGCGGGACGACATCGCCGCCCTGACCGCCGCTCTCGGCGGCCTGACCGCCCCGGACGTCCAGCGGGCCTACACGCATCTGCTGATGGCCTCGCAGATGCACCTGGCCGCCTTTACCCGGTGATCCGGGTCCGTCGACCCTGGCCGTCCGGTCGGCCACGGCCGACGGTGGAAGGAGTGGGACCAGGGAGGAACGCCATGCGGTGGTGGACCCGGCGCCGCGAACAGCTGCTGTTCGCCGCGACCACGATCTTGTTGCTGGCCGGCCTGGCGCTGGCCGCGGCCGGCGCCGGAGCCCCGGCTGACCTCGCGTGGACGACGGCTGCGGTGCTCGGTCTGACCTACTCGACGGTCACCCTGATCGCCGCGGCCCGCCGGCGCGAGCCGAGCGTCGACGTGATCGCCTGGCTGGCCCTGGCCGGCGCGTTGTGGGTGGGGGAGGCGCTGGCCGCCGCGGTGATCGCGGTCATGCTCGCCACCGGCGTGCTGTTGGAGGCGCGCGCCGAAGCCCGCGCCCGCCGGGAACTGAGCGCCCTGGTGGCCCGGGCGCCGCGGACCGCCCGCCGGGACACCGGCGCCGGACCGGTCGAGGTGCCGGTGGCCGAGGTGACCGTCGGAGACCGGCTGCTGGTCGGCGCCGGTGAGATCGTCCCGGTGGACGGGCGACTGCTGGGCCCGGCGGTGCTGGACGAGTCGGCGCTCACCGGGGAGCCGCTCCCGGTGGAGCGCCGGGCCGGAGAGGACGTGCGCAGCGGCGTGGTCAACGCCGGCCAGGTGTTCCGGCTGACCGCCACCACGACCGCGGAGGCCTCCACGTACGCCGGGGTGCTTCGCCTGGTGGATCAGGCACAGGCACAGAGCGCACCGTTCGTACGGATGGCCGATCGGTTTGCGGTGATCTTCGTGCCGGTGACCCTGGCGCTGGCCGGTCTGGCCTGGATCCTGGCCGCCGATCCGGTGCGCGCGGTGGCGGTGCTGGTGGTGGCCACGCCGTGCCCGCTGCTGCTGGCCGCGCCGATCGCGATCATCTCGGGGATCTCCCGGGCCGCGCGTGCGGGCGTCGTGGTCAAGGGCGGCGGCGCGCTGGAACAGCTGGCCGCCGGCCGGGTGCTGCTGTTCGACAAGACCGGGACGCTGACCGCCGGCCGGCCGGTGCTGTCGGACGTGGTCACCCCGGTGACCGGGCCGATATCCGCCACCGGGGTGCTGCGCCTGGCAGCGAGCGTGGACCAGAGCTCGGCGCACGTGCTCGCCGGCGCGATCGTGACCGCCGCCCACGACCGCGGGCTGCGGCTGAGCACGCCGGAGCGGGTCGAGGAGCGGCACGGGCACGGGATCGCCGGGTTGGTCGACGGCCACCGGGTCCACCTGGGCAAGGCGGCCGCCGTGGTGCCCGGTCCGCTGCCGGCCTGGATCCGGCAGGCCCGCCGCCGCGCGCTGCTGGACGGTTCGCTGACGGTGTTCGTGGCGGTCGACGACGTGCCCGCCGGAGTGCTGCTGCTGGAAGACCCGATCCGGCCGCAGGCGCCGCGGATGGTGCGGGCGCTGCGCGGGGCCGGGATCGGCCGGGTGGTGCTGGTGACCGGCGACCGTGCCGACACCGCGGAGACGGTGGGCCGCATCGTCGGCGTCGACGCGGTCCGGGCCGACTGCGATCCGGCCGGCAAACTGGCCGTGGTCCGGGCCGAACAGGACCGGGCACCGACGATCATGGTGGGGGACGGGATCAACGACGCGCCCGCGCTGGCCGCGGCGAGTGTGGGTGTCGCTCTCGCCGCGCGTGGCGCCACCGCGTCGGCGGAGGCGGCCGACGTGGTGCTCACCGTGGACCGGATCGGCGCGCTGGCCGACGCCATCCTGATCGCCCGGCGCAGCCGCCGGGTCGCCGGATGGGCGGTCGGGATCGGCATGGGACTGTCAGCGGTGGCGATGCTGGTGGCGGCGGCCGGCTACCTGCCGCCGGTGGCCGGAGCGGTGCTGCAGGAGGGCATCGACGTGGCCGCCATCGCGATCGCGCTGACCGCGCTGATCCCGGGCCGGCCACACGCCGCGGTGATCAGGCCGGCCGACATCGCTACGGCTCAGCGGTTGTACACCGAGCACCAGGAGATCCGGCCGCTGGTGGAGCGGGTGCGCACCGTCGCAGACGCGCTCGACCAGCCGCCGTACGACCTGGGCCCGGTGCGGACGTTGCTGGACGACCTGGAGGTGCGGTTGCTGGCGCACGAGCGCGCCGAGGAGGCCGAACTGCTGCCGATCATGGCTCGGGCACTGGGCGGCACCGAGGCGACCAGCGGGCTGAGCCGCACCCACGCGGAGATCGAGCACCAGGTCAGCCGGTTGCGCCGAACGGTGGACGACCCGATCCCGGAGGACGTCACCGACATCAGGCGGCAGCTCTACGGGCTGTACGCGATCTTGCGGCTGCACAACGCGCAGGAGGAGGAGGGCGTGTTCAGCCGTCTCTGATCATGCGGGCGACTATCCTGCGGGGACCACGGCGGCGGAGTGAGCGATGGAGATCTGGATCAACCCGGACTGCTCGAAGTGCCGCTCGGCACTGTCGATCCTCGACGCTGAGCGGGCCCAGTACACGGTGCGCCACTATCTGGAGCAGCCGCCCACCGTCGCCGAGCTGCGGGAGGTGCTGGGCCGCCTCGGACTGGAGCCGTGGCACATCGTCCGGCCCGGCGAGCCGATCGCGGCCGAACTCGGCATCGCGGACTGGCCGCACGACGAAGCCGGCCGGGATCGGTGGCTCGCGGCGATGGCCGCGCATCCCGCCCTCATCCAGCGTCCGATCATCACGGCCGAGGACGGCACGGCGACGGTGGCCCGCACCCCGGATGCGGTTCGCGAGGCGCTGTCCCGCCCGGCTTTAGACCGACGAACGCACTGACGAGACCGTCGCCGGCTGGACCGCGCAGGTAGGGGACCGAGCGGCCGGTACGCCGCCCTGTCGCCCGTTCCGTCGCTTGCCGGCGGTCCGCGGCGCATGCCGGATGACGGGACCTTCGGCCTGCGCACATTCCGGCCCACGCTGGCAGAGTCGAAGGAGAGACGACTGTCGAGAGGTGCGGCTGCCGGAGGAACGGGAGGGCACGAGATGGCATCGTTGTCACGTCCTCCGCGGGTACCCGCTGCCGATCCGGCATGGCGTTCGCTCTACCGTGCTGGAGCAGTCTCGGCGGGACTGGCGGTCGTCTCCTACCTCGTGGCGCTGGTCATCTTCGCCGGTGCCGGTGCCCCGCCCACCTCGGGTGGGGCGGGCGTCCTGGAGTACGTCGAAGCGCACCGGACCATCTACATCGTGCGGCAGCTGCTCTGGACGGTGCCCAGCCTCTTCCTGCTGGTGGTCTTCCTCGCCCTCGCGGTGGCTCTGCGCTCCCGGAGCAGAAGCATCGCCGCCATCGCCGGCCTGATCGCGGTCACCTCGTGGGCGGTGTCGTTCGCCTGGCCGACGACCGGGGACGGCTCGCTGGCCATGGTGTTGCTCGCTGACCGGTACGCGGAAGCGAGCGCGGTGGCGGACCGGGCACCCTTCGTCGCCGGCGCGGAGGTCTTGATCGCGCTCAACGACGTGCCGGCCGTGATCGGGGTGCTGCAGACGCTCGGCATCTTGCTGATCTCGTTGGTGATGCTGGACGGGCCGTTCGCTACGGGCGTCGCGTGGCTTGGCGTGGCCACCGGCGCGATCGGAGTGATCGCCGAGGTGCTCCGGCCGATACTCGGGGCGGCCTACGCCGTCTACGGTGTACTGCTGTTCGTCTGGTTGATCTGGGTCGGGGTGGCACTCTGGCGGCATTCGTCCGCCGTCAGCCCGGCGACCTGACCGGCGGCGATGCTTTCCCGAGGGCGGATGTGGCCGACCTGTCTGACCGCGGCGCCGACGCCGGGCGCGGGCGGGCGCCGGTGACAGCGGCCGCCCGGTCCGGTGAACTAGGTTCCGTAGGGTCAGTCGGTCCGGATGGTGCGGGGAACGCCGCCGGTGGCCGAGAGGATCAGGCGCGCGATCTTGTGTCCGACATCGGCGGTCGGGTCGAACATGCAGGGGCAACCGCCGTCGATGACCGTCACGCCGTGCTGGCGGCCGTACTCGGTCGCCGACGCGGACACACTGCCGGCGCCCGGGCCGCGGTGCATCCATACGTACCGGATGCCGAGGTCGACGCACTCGCGCATGGTGGCGTCGGCCAGCTCCGGCCGGGTCCCGATCACGACCGCCTCGATCTCCTCGGGAACCGAGGAGAGATCCGGGTAACAACGGTCGCCCTCGACCTGGTCGGCGTTCGGATTGATCGCGAAGACCTGGTAGCCGCGGTCGCGCAGCCGCTGGTACACGACGTTGCTGCCATGCCCCTTCGGCGTGCGGGACACGCCGGTGACCGCGACGCGCTTCCTGGCGAGGAACTCGGACGCGGCGTCCTTCATGGTGCTCATCGCTGCCTCCTCACGGTGGCGCAGTCTCGTAGGACTCGCTTGTCGCCTCAACCTGCGCCGCACGGCGAGCCGGTGGCCAGAGTCGAACGTCCCGATGCCGGAAGCGACGTCAGATGAACAGCAACGGGGCGCCATCGGTCTTCTCGATGAAGTCGGACGCGTTGATGATGTCCTCCACACCGTCGTAGAGGTCGTCGCGTGTCAGCCGCATCATGTCGGCGGACATCCGGCACGCCCAGAGGTGGCCGCCGGAGGCGACGATCTGATCGAGGAACTCCGGCACCTCGGGAACGCCGATCCCGGCGATCTGGTCCGATCCGGGCGGCGGCGACCGGCTCGGTGAACGTTGCGGACAGGGCGTGGCGTAGCTCGGATCGACCCGGTCGCGCAAGCCCCGGCGCCGCAGGAAGTCGTCGGCGTGGAAGGTGAACTCCAGGCGCCTCGACGACGGTGATCCGCCACGGGCGCATGCAGACAGGGGCGGTGTGGGTAGGGACCTCCGGCCTTATCGCAGGGCCTGGCCGAGCAGCAGACTGGGGAACGGGGGAGACGTCATGGACATCGAGTTCGCATTCGTCAACCTGCACAAACCGGCTGACGCCAACGTCATCCTGGGGCAGGCGCACTTCGTCAAGACCGTCGAGGATCTCTTCGAGGCACTTGCCGGCGCCGGACCGCACCTGCGGTTCGGCATAGCCTTCTGCGAGGCGTCCGGCGCCCGCCTGATCCGGCACACCGGCAACGATCCGGAGCTGGAGGCCGACGCCTGCCAGGCCGCGGAGCAGATCGCCGCCGGCCACAGCTTCGTGATCATGTTGCGCGGCGGGCACCCGGTGAACGTGCTCAACGCCGTCAAGGCGGTTCCGGAGGTGTGCACCATCTGGTGCGCCACGGCCAACCCGGTCGGTGTCGTCGTGGCAACGGCCCGCGGCCACCGCGGAGTCGCGGCCGTGCTGGACGGCAGCACGCCGGCCGGCATCGAGGGTGACGCTGACGCCGCCGAGCGCCACGCGCTGCTGCGGGACCTCGGCTACAAGCTCTGATGGCGGGAGGAAGCATGTCGGCCAGCGAGAGGACCCATCGCCACGAAGCGGTGCGCCAGTTCACCAAGCACGTGCTCAACCCGGCGATGCGCAAGGTCGCGGGGCGGCGGCACTGGTATGCGGCGGCGCTGCACCACATCGGCCGTACATCGGGTCGCGCCTACCTCACACCCGTGGTCGCCGAGCCGGTGCCGGGCGGATTCATCATCCCGATGCCCTACGGCACCGGTGTGGACTGGCTGGGAAACCTGCGCGCCGCCGGTCGGGGGACGATCGACCTGCACGGCCGGCGTTCCACCATCACCGGCTTTCAGGTGATCGGCCCGGACGTGGCGCTGCCCAGAGTCCGGCCCGCCCGGCGCCGGGTGTGGCGGCGGCTCAACGTCAAGGAGTTCCTGTACGCCGACGCCGTTCAGGACTCGTGAAGCACGCCGATGGCGCGGGTCGAGCGACCCGGCAGCGGCCGGCTGCCGGGTCGGCACGGTCAGGGGTGAAGCAGAGCCGCGACGCCCGCACAGCCGGCCAGCGCCTCGGCGGCCGGGCCGCCGACGATGGTGACCGCGCCGCCGGCCCGGTAGGTCTGCTCGATCAGTAGCTCGTCCAGCTCGGCCCCGGCGCCGTACCGGTCGGCCAGCCGGGCGGCGCCGTCGAGCAGCAGACGCCGGATCCGGCCCTGGGCCGCAGCCCGCAGGGTGTCCTCGGGTCCGGCGGTCGCCGCGCCACCGGCGTGCGCGATGTCCCGGGCCATCACGGCCAGCCTTAGATGCGTGTGCTGGCGGGCGGCCCGCAGGTCGGTCGCCACCAGGGCGGCGATCCGCGGCGCCGGCAGCGCGGCGGCAGCCACGTGGTGTGCCCTGACCACCTCGGTGTGCGGCAGATCCGGCAGCCGCGCGGCGAAGGCCGTGACCAGCTCGGTGTCGCCGGTCACCAGCAAGTGCTCCCAGTCCGGGCGGGCGCCGAACCCGGCCAGTCCGGACCCGCAGCCGGTGAGGAACCGTTCCAGATGGGCAGTCGCCCGATGTTCATGCCGATCGCGTTGACTGCCGCTGCGGCGGTTCGGCGTGCGGGACCGGGTGCCGGGCCGGTATTCGGCGGCCCCGACCAGCTCCGCCCAGCCGAGCCGGCAGTCCACCACGCGCAGACCGTGCCCGCCCACCGCGACGATCCCGGCCGGAGCCGCCGCGCTGTACGCCACGGCAAGCGGACGCAGATATGCCGACCCGGCGAGCCGGACTGTGTCCGTCAGCGCCGACTGAACCCGCAGCAGGCGCACCGCTCCGCCGTCCACCGTCGCGAACAGCGCCCGGCCCCGCCCCGCGACGCCGGCGTCCAGGAGGGTTTTCAACTCCGGCTCGATCGCCTCGAGCCGGTTCCGCACCGGGCCAGTGGCATGCCGGCCCAGGTCGGCCAGCAGACGCGGGATGGTCACCTGCCAGGGTGCCGGGACGGCGTTCTCCGCCTGGGGATCGACGGTGGCATACACCGAGAGGACCCCGGACGGATCGTGCAGGCGAGCGAGATCGTGCAGGTCCTCTGCGCGGATCACGGACATCATGTCACCTCCGCTGAGACACCTTCCAGGCTAGGAGGCCGCCCGGTTACCACGGACAGGGTCGGAAGTCCCGCGTTCCGGCCGAGCCGGGACACCCGGCAGAGCGACCGGAGACAGCCGGCGCAGTGTGGCGTCCGGTTCGGCACCGGTCTCGGCGAGCCGGATCCGCGCGTCGCCGATCAGCAGCCCGTCCGGGCCGGCGAAGACCGGCGCGAGGTCGAGCTCGGCGATCTCCGGATGATCCTCGGCCAGGCGGCCCAGTCGCAGCAGCAGATCCTCCAGATCGGCCGGCTCGAACCGTGGCGGCTTCCGCAGCCCGCCGGACAGCGACCCGGCGGGCAGGTCCCGCCACATCCGGCCGGCGTCGAGATCGGTGAGCGGCACCAGACGTACCGTGTGGGCGGTCCACCCGCCGGACAGCCCGAGTCGTACCAGAGAACCGAACAGCGAATCGTGCCGGATCCCCGCGGTCAGCTCGACCGGTGCCGTGATCTGACGCTGGAGCAGGACACCGGCCGGCCCGGGACTGTCCGCGACCACCGCGTCGAAAGCATCCCGCACCGCGGCGGCGCTGCTCAGGTCGCGCCGCACCACCGGTCCGCGCGCCGTGGCCGGGGCGGCGGACCGGAGCACCACCGGGAAGCCGAGGCGCTCGGCGATCGCGACCGCGTCCACTCCGGTCCGGGCCGCGGACATCGGCATGATGGAGATGCCGTACGCCCGCAGCACCGCCGCGACCCGGATCCGCGGCAGCCAGCCGGGACCGGTGGCCAGCGCCTGCCCGATCAGAGCCTGCGCCCGCGCCGGCTGGATCCCGGGCAGCTCGGGCCGCCGGCCCAACGGCTGTCGCTGCCATCGCGCGTACCGATGAGCGTGCGCCAGTGCCCGGATCGCCGTCTCCGGCTGCGGGAAGACCGGCGCGCCTCGCGCCCCGAACCGCTGGATGTCGTCGTTGCTGCCGGTCAGCACGGCCGCGATGGTGACGTCGGGATGGTTGTCGACCACCTCGGCGAGCGCGGCCATCGTCCCCACCGAGCAGTTGGCCCGGGTACCGACGATCATGAGAAGCAGGATGTCGGCCTCGCCGCTGTTCGCGATGGTCTCGGCGGCCGCCGCGATCGTCGCCGGGGTGGCCTCGATGCCGAGGTCCACCGGGTTGTCCCGGCCACGCGGCAGCTGGCGGCGGGTGTCGCGGCTCAACGAGACCAGGGTGAATCCGCCGGCCACGGCGTGGTCCGCGGCCAGCGCGGTCAGTCCGCCGCCGTTGCCGACGATCGCCATCCGGGCCCCGGCCGGGGCCGGCTGATCGATCAACATGCGCGCGCTGTCCAGCATCTCGTCGATGCCGGTGACCCGGATGACGCCCGCCTGAGTGAACAGGGCGTCCATCAGGTCCGGCGAGGCCGCCCCGGCGTGCCGGGTGGCAAGCGATCGCCCACTCTCCAACGCCAGGACCGGCTTACGACGCCCGAGCGCCCGGACGGTGCGGGCGAACCGGCGCGGGTTGCCGAAGGACTCCAGGTACAGCGCGACCGCCTTGGTGGCCGGGTCGTCGTACCAATAAGCGATCAGGTCATTGCCGCTGACGTCGAGCTTCTCGCCCAGCGACACGAAACTGGAGACGCCGCAGCCGGTGCGGGCGGCGTTCGCCAGCAGGGCGATGCCGACCGTCCCCGACTGCGAGGCGACCGCGAGCCCGCCACCGGGCGGGCGGATCGGCGAGAGGCAGGCGTTGAGCCGTAGCTGCGGCTCGGTGCCGAGCACCCCGATGCTGCTCGGGCCGACCAGCCGCATGCCGTGCTCACGGGCGATCCGCAGGACGTCGGCCCGGCGCTGCTTGCTGACCGGGCCGGACGCGCCGAACCCCTTGCTGAGCACGACCGCGGCCCGGACCCCGCGTTGACCGGCCTCCTTGAGAGCGCCGGCCACCAGCTCGGCACGCACCGCGATGACCGCCAGGTCGACTGCTTCCGGCAGGTCGCCGATGCTGCGATGGGAAGGGAGGCCGCAGACCGGCCGGCCGGTCGGGTTGATCGCGTACAGCCGGCCGGCGAAACCGTAGTCGCGCAGGGCTCGCAGCGTCTCGTGGCCCGCGGTGCCGTGTCGCTGCCCGGCGCCGATCACCGCCACCGAGCGGGGCGCCAGCAGCGGGCGCAGCGAAGCCTGCTCGGCCACCCGGTCCCGCGCGTCGACGGCCCGTTCGAAGGCGTGCTGATCGGTCAGATCGATGTTCAGGTCGATGTATCCGACCCGGGTCTGGGTGTGCGTGTGCTCGTGGAAATCGTGGACCATCCGCAGCACATCGGTGTTGCCGGGCAGCATCTCGCCGACGAAGTCGGTGATGCCGGCCAGCCGGGCTCGGGCGGCCAGGTGCTCCAGCAGCAGGGTGCCGATGCCCCGGCCGTGGTGGTCGTCGGCGACGAACGCCGCGATCTCCGCCATCCGGCTGTGCCGATCCAGCCGGACGCAGGCGGCGACCCCGATCAGCTCGCCCGCCTGCCACGCGACGACCGCCAGCCGGTCCCTGGTCTCCTGCCGGCACAGCGAGTCCAGCTCGGCGGCGATCGTCAGCCGCCCCGGCACGATGAAGAACCGCAACAGCAGGTTCTCCCGGGACGCGCCGGCATAGAGTCTGGCCAGCGCTCCGCGGTCGCCGGGCCGGACCGGCCGGATGGTGACGATGCCACCATCGGAGGCCAGCGCATCGGCGCCGTCGGGATCGCTGATGAGCGGTGTACTGGTCATCGTCATCACGGCCTTCGCGTCCGGACGCTCACTTTCAGCGTCGCGCCGGCGGTGGCCGCCGGCCAGGGCCACGGGTCCCATCCTGCCGGGTCGAGACGCCACAGGGAAGCGCGGGACTGTGCCGCGTCGTGCGGTCCCGACGCCGCAGGCCGATCGACTCTGTTCGTTGTCACGGCCGTGTGGTGACGCTGGAATGGCGAACCGTGAAAGGGGAGGTGGCGGTATGTCCGTCGTGCGGCTGGCACATCTCACCAAGGTCTTCCCGGGCAATTCCGTCGCTGTCGACGACGTCAGTCTCACCATCGGCGATGGTGAATTCCTCGTCCTCGTCGGGCCGTCCGGCTGCGGCAAGTCGACGATCCTGCGGATGATCGCCGGGCTGGAACAGACCAGCGGCGGGGATGTCTACATCGACGACCAGCAGGTGACCGACTGGGCGCCCAAGGATCGGGACATCGCCATGGTGTTCCAGAACTACGCGCTCTACCCGCACATGACCGTGCAGGACAACATGGCCTTCGCGCTGAAGCTGCGCCGGGTCGAGAAACCGCAGATCCGCTCGCAAGTCGAGGAGACCGCCCACCTGCTCGGCCTGGAGGACCTGCTCGACCGCCGGCCCAAGGCCCTCTCCGGCGGTCAGCGCCAGCGCGTCGCCATGGGCCGGGCCCTGGTCCGCAAACCGCGGGTCTTCCTGCTCGACGAGCCGCTGTCCAACCTCGACGCCAAACTGCGGGTGTCGATGCGCGCCGAGTTGGCCCGGCTGCACCAGCGCTACCGGATCACCACCGTCTACGTCACCCATGACCAGATCGAGGCGATGACGCTCGGCGATCGCATCGCGGTCCTGAACCGGGGGCGGCTGCAGCAGATCGGCCGGCCGGATGAGCTCTACCAGGCGCCGGCCAACCGCTTCGTCGCCGGCTTCATGGGCTCGCCCGCCATGAACTTCGCGACGGTGGGTCTGCGGGCCGCCGGCGGACGGGTCACGGTGCTGCTGGACGGCGTCGAGTGGGAGGTCCCGGACGCCATCGTCCGCTACCCGGACCTCACCGGATATCTCGGCTCGCCGGTAGTCATCGGGCTACGGCCGGCCGCGTTCTCACCGGCCCGCCCGGACGCCGCCGCGGTCGTCGAGGTGGTTCCGCTCGGGGTGGAGTCGCTGGGCGATGAGAAGCACGTGCTGTTCCGTGCGCCGCAGGGTGGCACTGCCGCAGCCACGGACGAGGACGGTGAGGTGCCGGTCGCCGTCGACGACTCCGCCGGTACTCAGCTGTGGACCGCCAAGGTCGGGCAGGCGGCTGACCTGGCGATCGGCCGCCCGATCCGGCTGGCGGTGGATCTCACCGCGGCGTACTTCTTCGACGCGAACAGCGGACGAGCCATTCCCCGGGTGGAGACGCGAGCGGAGGACGGGGCCATGGCGCCGGCTCAGGCAAGCACCTGAGCCGGGCGGACGACGGCGATCGGGCAGCCGGCCCGGTAGATCAGGTGCTGGCTGACCGAGCCGAGCAGCAATCCGGCGAAGCCGCCGTGCCCGCGGCTGCCGACCACGACCAGTTGCGCCTCATGCGACCAGTCGGTGAGCAGTTTCCGGGCCATCCCCTCCCGCACCTGCCGGCGGATGCGCAGGCCGGGGTGCTGCTCGACCAGCCCGGCGACCGCTTCGGCGAGCACCCGCCGATGCTCCTCCTCGCCGCTCCACGCCTCGTAACTCATCGGCAGGCCGGCGTTGAGCTCGGTGGCGTGCGCCGGCGTCCAGGCGTGCAGGACGACGAGTTCGGCGCCGCGACGGTCCGCCTCGTCGGCGGCGAACTCGCAAGCCGCCACCGAGCTGGGCGAGCCGTCCGCTCCGACGACCACCGGACCGTCCCCGGTCACACCGCGGACCAGCAGGACCGGACAGGAGGCGTGCAAGGCGGTGTGCGCGGCGACCGAGCCGAGCGTCATCCCGGCGAAGCCGCCGGTGCCCCGCGCGCCCAGCACCAGCAGGGCAGCCTCCTCGCTCAGCTGCAGCAACGCCCGGGCCGGTTGGCCGGTGATGGTGTGCAGGTCGCCGACGAGATCGGGAGCGGCCTTGGCCGCGTGCTGAGCGGCGTCCTGCAGGATCTCGGCGGAGCTGCGCCGTAGCGTCGCGTCGGCCGTCGCGGCCAGGCTCGGGGACAGCGCGACGCCGTTGGACGGCCACGGATACACGTGCACGATCTTCAGGGGACGGTGCCGCAGCACCGCCTCGGCAGCAGCCGCCTCGACGGCGTACAACGCCGAGGCGGACCCGTCGACCCCGACGACGACCGGCGCTCCGGTACGCATGGTCATGATGACTCCTCTCCATGGATTGTCAGTGCGCGACCGCGATGTCCCGGCGCGCGAACCGCGGCGCCGCGGCTGCCACGAGCAGTACCGCCACCACCGGCATCACCAGGTGGACAGCGCGGAAGCCGGCGCCGATCGGACCGCCGCTCATCGCCTGGTCGAACGGCGACAGCCGCTGCCACGGCTCCAGCGCTGTGACCAGCTCCCCGGCCACGTAAAGCAGGTAGGCGCCGACCGCGGCCGCCGCGGCCGTACCGATCGCGACGGCGCGCCGGCCGGTGACCGCGCCGATGGCCAGTGCGAGGCAGCCGAACTCGGCCGCCAGCAGCACCATGGCCAGCGTCGCGGACAGCAGCGGGAGCAGCCCGATGCCCATGCCGAACAGCACCGACCCGGCGATCACCGCGGCGTACAGCACCGTGCCGAGCACCAGCAGGCCGGTCAGCAGCGCGGCACCCTCCTGCGCCAGCAGGGTGGTGGTGGTCACCGGGGTCACCAGCAGCACCTCGAGGGTGCCGGTCTCCTCCTCGCCGGCGATCGCGCGGGCGCCTCGGCCGATCGCGTAGGTCAGCAGCAGCACCGGCACCAGGATGCTGAACAACTCCGTGTTGACGAATCCGGTGCCGGTGCCGAAGTCCTGCATGTTGAACAGCTTCCGCATGGCCTCCGGATAGTTCGCGAGGAACTGCTGCAGGTCGGGCATCTTGCCGATGGACGGCCACAACGCCGTCTCCATCAGCACCATCAGGAACAGGCCGACACCCCATCCGATCAGGGAACGCCGCTGGTCGGTCAGGGCCTTGGTGAAGACCGAGCGCATCCGACTCACTCCTGTGCGTCGTAGTAGCTGAGGAACACTTCCTCCAGATCGGGTTCGTGCGTGACGATCTGCTCGACGCCGTACGGCGCCGCGATCCGCAGCAGTTCCGCGGTGTGCCCCTCGACGACCAGGTGCGCGGTGTGCCCGGTGACGGTCAACTGCTGGACCGCGGCCACCCCGCGCAGGGCGGCGTCCGGCGGCACGCCGGCGAAGGTCAGGTCGATTCGGCGGACCGCCTGCGCCTTCAGCTTGTCGACCTCCTCGACCACCGCCAGCCGGCCGCGGACCAGGATGCCGACCATGTCGGCGACCGCCTCCACCTCGTACAGGTTGTGCGACGACAGGAAGACCGTCTGCCCCCGCTCCCGGGCCTCCCGGACCAGCTCCAGGAACTGCCGCTGGATCAGCGGGTCGAGTCCGGCGGTCGGCTCGTCGAGCACCAGCAGAGCCGGGGCGTGCATGAACGCTTGCACGATCCCGACCTTCTGCCGGTTGCCGTGTGACATCGCACCGATGCGGACGTTCAGGTCCAGGTCGAGCCGGTCGGCAAGGGACCGGATCCGGGCCCGGTCCGGGCCACCGCGCAGGTACCCGAGATGATCCAGGTAGGCCGCGGCGGTCAGCCGGGGGTAGGCGGCGAAGTCACCGGGCAGGTAGCCGATCTGCCGCTGCGCCCGCTCCCGGTCGCGGACCACGTCGTACCCACCGATCTCAGCCCGCCCGCTGCTCGGCCGCAGCAGGCCGGCCAGCAGGCGGATCGTCGTGGTCTTGCCGGCGCCGTTCGGGCCCAGGTAGCCGAAGACCACGTCGGACGGCACGGTCAGATTCATCGCGGACAGGGCCGCCCGGCCGTGGTAAGTCTTGCTCAGGTGCCAGGTTCGCAGCGCGGTGGCCACGATGTCCTCCTCATCAGTCAGAAACCGCATCAGCGGACCGCGTCCACGTCGACCCGGCTGGCCGGCGCGACGCCGAGCTGAGCGACCCCCACGAAACGCGCGACGTCCCCGGTAGTCAGCACCCCGCACGGGCGGTCCTGCTCGACGACCACCAGCAGCCGCGCCGGATTGTTCAGCGCACCGATCACGTTCAGCAGCGGTTCGTCCGGGTGCAGGGCGCGCAACCGGGCGCGGGGGACCATCACCTCGGCGAGCCGGGTGATGATCCGGCGTTCCGGCGGCACCGCCGCCAGCGCACCGACAGTCAGCACACCGGCGAGCCTGCCGTCCAGGTCGACGATCGGGTAGGCGCGGTGCGGGCAGAGTCGGGCGGTGTGCGCCACGAACTCGGCGACGGTGTGTCCGGCGTAACCGCACACCGCCGGCCGGGACATCGCCGCGCGTACCGGCACGCCGTGCAACTGTTCACTCACCTCGGCGGTGGCGAGCTCCGCGCGGGCGGAGTAGCTCAGGTACCAGCCGAGCAGGATCAGCCACAGTCCACCCGCGGTGGTGTAGCCGAAGATCAGAATCGCGCCGAGGCCGGCGAGGACGAGACCCAGCATCCCACCGGCCTGGGCGCCGGCCCGGCGCGCCGCTCGGCGATCGCCGCGGATCCACCAGATGATCGCAGTCAGGATCCGGCCGCCATCCAGTGGGGCACCCGGCAGCAGGTTGAACACTGCCAGCACCACGTTCGCCGTGGCGAGCCAGGCGCAGCCGAGCCGGGGTAGATCCGAGCCGAGCAACCCGGCCGGGACCGTCGCGGCGGCGAACACTCCCGCGGCGGCCAGACTGGTGATCGGTCCGGCCAGCGCGGTGAACAGCTCCGCCCGCGGATGCCGGGCCTGCTCGTCCAGGGTGGAGACGCCGCCGAGCGCCCACAGGGTGATCGACTGGACCCGGATCCGGTAGTGCTGTGCGACCAGGGCGTGTGCCAGCTCGTGGCCGACCAGCGCGGTCAGGAACAGCACCGCCATCCAGCCGGCGGTCAGCCAGTAGGCGACCGTGGGATAGCCGGCCACCGCCGCGGGCAGCTGGACCGCCGCCAGGCTGTAGGTCAGCAGAAAGACGATGACCAGGACGGACCAGTGGAGACCCACCGGGATCCCCCGGACCGTGCCGAGCCGGATGCTCTGCCGCATGGCGGCCACCTTCTTCGCGTTGATTTGCCACGCCGCTCCCCGCCAGCGTCCCGCCGGGCCGGGCGGGCGTACCAGGGTCGTTGGTCCCGCCGGCCCGAACAGAGGAATTCGGAGCCGGGCCGCCCGCGGATGGTCGGGAGTCGGGAAGTTCACAGCCGCCCATCCAGGACGCCGGCCGCCGCGAATCCCGGGCCGAGAAGCACTACCTCGGAACGGGAGGAACAACCATGACGGTCAACCGTCCCCGACTACGCCGCAGGCGCACCCTGGCCGCCCTCGGCCTCGGCGCCCTGCTGGCCGGCGCCCTGTACGGCCTCGGCCCCGGCACCGCCACGGCGTCCAGTCACCGCGAGGCCCCGCTGATCGCCGCCGACCCGGCGGTCGACAACACCGACGTGTACGCCTTCGTCAGCCCCGACCGGCCCGGCTACGTCACGTTCGTCGCGAACTGGCAGCCGTTCTCCGAGCCCAACGGCGGCCCGAACTTCTACCCGTTCGCCACCGACGCGACCTATCACATCAAGGTCGACAACGACGGCGACGCCCGCCCGGACGCCGAGTTCCGGTGGAAGTTCAAGAACATCGACAAGCGCGGCAACGACACGTTCCTGTACAACAACGGCCCGGTCACCTCGATCGACGACGAGAACCTGCTCTTCCGCCAGACGTACACGCTGGAATCGTCGTTCAACGGCGGGGACTTCAAGACCCGGGTGGCGGACGCGCCGGTCGCGCCGTCGCGGGTCGGCCCCGCCTCCATGCCGAACTATCAGACGCTGCGCGACCAGGCCACCACCAGCCTGCCCGGCGGCTGGAAGATCTTCGCCGGTCAGGCCGACGACCCGTTCTTCCTGGATCTGCGGGTCTTCGATCTGCTGTACGGCGGGGACCTCTCGGAGACCGGTCAGGACACCGTCGCCGGCTACAACGTGAACACGATCGCGTTGCAGGTGCCGTTCAAGGACGTGGCGCTGAACGCCGACGCCGGCCGCAACCCGGTCATCGGGGTGTGGTCCAGCACCGAGCGCAACCGGGTCCGGATCACCGGCGGTGGCCAGTCCGGCGGCAAGGTGCAGGTGTCCCGGCTGGGCCAGCCGCTGGTCAACGAGGTGGTGGCGCCGGCCGGCCTGAAGGACGCCTTCAACGCCAGCGACCCGAGCCAGGACGCCAAGACCCCGGCGCTGGTCAAGCGGGTCCTGGAGCCCGAGGTGCCGAAGCTGATCGAGCAGATCTACAACATCCCGGCGCCGAAGACACCCCGCAACGACCTCTCCGAGATCTTCCTGACCGGGATCACCACCAAGGCCGGCGGTCCGATCAAGGCCGACCTGAACTCGCAGCTGAACAACAAGGACGTTCAGCCGTCCAAGTTCGTCCCGGCCGAGGAACTGCGGCTGAACCTGTCGGTGCCGGTCGCGAGCCAGCCGAACCGGCTCGGCGTGCTCGGCGGCGACCTGCAGGGCTTCCCGAACGGGCGGCGGCTCACCGACGACGTGGTCGACATCGAGCTGCAGGCCCTGGAGGGGGCGGCGCAGACCGGCAAGCTGGTCGACGCGCTGGCCGCCGGGGACAAGGTGAACGCGAACGACCAGCGCTTCTCCGGCCAGTTCCCCTATCTGGCCCTGCCCAACGGGGTCGCGGTGAACACCACCGGTCAGCGGGCCGGTCAGCCGCAGGGCAAGCAGTCGGCGTCCCCGGCGGCCGGGCAACCGGACCCGTCCGGCGGCACCGGCGGCACCGGCGGCGGCGCGCAGCAGCTGAGCGGCGTCGCGGCACCGGACACCGCTCCGGCCACCGTCCCGGTGGCGTACGCGACCGGCGCCTCCGGCCTCGGCCTGCTCATCGTCTTGGGCGGCCTGTTCGTCCTGCTGCGCTGGCGGCGCGGCCGGGTGACCAGGGCGGACGGCGATCCGACCCTCCGGTTCTGACCGTTTCCCGGGTGGGCGCGGCACCGATCCCGCGCCCACCCGCTCTCCCTGGGGGACCACCATGCGACGAACCCTCGCCCGACTCGCCCTGGCCGTCGCGCTCGCGGCCGCCCTGCTCGGGGTGGCGGCGGTGCTGATCCGGCCGCGGACCGGCGCCCCGGCCACGCCCGCCACCACGGTCGTTGCCCCGGCGGCCGCCGACCTGCTGGCCGCCCGGGTCAGCCGGGCCCAGCAGCAGCTGCGCGACGTTCCCGGGGACTGGCCGGGCTGGGCGGCGCTCGGCGCGGCCTACCTGGAACAGGCCCGGATCACCGCCGACCCGGGGCTCTACCCCAAGGCCGAGCAGGCCGCCCGGCGCTCGCTGGCCCTGCGGCGGGACGGCAACAGCGACGCGCTGGTGGTGCTCGGCGCGCTGGCCAACGCCCGGCACGACTTCCGGACCGCCGGGGCACAGGCGCGCGCGGCGCTCGCGGTCAACGGGCACGACGCTGACGCGTACGGGGTGCTGGCCGACGCGCTGACCCAGCTCGGGGACGCGCGCGGGGCCACCGCGGCCGTGCAGCGGATGCTCGACCTGCGGCCGGGGCTGGCCGCGTACGCTCGCGCCTCCTACGACCTGGAGCTGCACGGCCGGATCGCCGAAGCGGCCGGGTTGATGCGGCAGGCCCTCGAGGACGCGGTCGACCGGCACGACGTGGCGTTCTGCCGGGCGCAGCTCGGTGACCTGGCCTTCGGGCGGGGTGACCTGGACGGTGCGGCTGTCGAGTACGCGGCCGCGCTGGCCGCCGATCCGGGGGCGCTCGGCGCGCTGTACGGCAGCGCCCGGGTCAAGGCCGCCCGGGGTGATCTCTCCGGCTACCGGGAGCTGACCGAGCGGCTGCCCGGGCCGTCCACGCTGGTGGAATACGCCGAGCTGCTGCGGGCGGCCGGTCGGCACACCGAGGCCGCCGCGCAGGTGGAGCTGGCCGCCGCCGCGGACCGGCTGTTCACCGCGAACGGTGGGGCCGACGGTCTGGCCGCCGCCGCGCTCGCCCTGGCCCAGGACCGTCCGGCCGACGCGGTGCGGGCCGCCCGCGCGGAATGGGCCCGCCGGCAGCACCCGGACGTGGCCGACACCCTCGCTTGGTCCCTGCACCAGGCCGGCCAAGATCAAGAAGCTTTGGGGTACGCCCGGCGCGCGCTCGCCGGCGGCGCCCGCCCGGCCGTCTACGCCTACCACCTCGGCATGATCCAGCTCGGTCTCGGCCACCCGGCGGCCGCCCGCACCGAACTGACCCGAGCCCTCACCACCAACCCCCACTTCTCCCCGGTCGAAGCCCCCATCGCCCGCCGAGCCCTCGCCGCCCTGCCCGCACCGGCCGCCACCACCCCAGCCCCTCCCGAAGCCCACCGCTCGCCGTCTCCCACCACTCCGAGCAGCGCCGGAGGCACACGATGAAGAAATACCTGATCGGCGCGGCGGTCGTGGCTGCCGGCATCCTCGCCTGGCCGGCCGCCCCGGCCCAGGCGCACCCGCTCGGCAACTTCTCGGTCAACCAGTACGCTGGCCTTACCCTGCATCCGGACCGCGTGGACGTGACCGCCTTCGTCGACGCCGCCGAGATCCCGACCCTCCAGGACCGCACCCGAGCCGACACCGACAGCGACGGCACCCTGTCCCCGGCCGAACGCACCAGCCACGCCCGGTCCGAATGCGATCAGCTGGCCGCCGCCTTCGCGGTTTCGGCCGCCGGCGAGCGTCTGACCTGGACGCTGTCCGGTCAGAGCTATGCCGTCACACCCGGCGCGGGCGGCCTGTCCACCAGCCGCCTGGCCTGCTCGCTGAGCGCACCCATCCGCCTCACCGACCGGACCGAGCTGACCGTCGACAACGGCTACCGCACCGACCGGGTCGGCTGGCGGGAGATGACCGCCACCGGCGCCGGGATCAGCCTCGCCGCCTCCAGCCTGCCCGCCCAAAGCATCTCCGACCAGCTCCGTACCTATCCCCGCGACCTGCTCACGTCCGCGCCCGACGTCCGCTCCGCAACAATCCGGCTAGGCGAACCGGCCCCGCCCACCGAACCCAACAATCCGGGGGCAGCCGGGCCTGGCGCTCCCGGCGCGGCAGCAGAGCCCGGCGGTCCCGGCGCGGCCGTTGAGCCTGGCGGTCCAGGCGTGCCAGCCGAGCCTGGCGGTCCAGGCGCGGCAGCCGAGCCCGGCGGGCCCGGCGTGGCAGCAGAGCCCGGCCGTGCAGGCACGGCAGCAGAACCCGGCGGATCGGCGATCAGCGCTTCCGGCCCGAGCTGGCTCACCGCCGCCCAGACCCGGGTCGAGCAGGCGCTCGGCGGCCGCCTCACCCCGCTGGTGATCGGCCTGGCCTTCCTCCTGGCGCTGGTCCTCGGTGCCGGCCATGCCGCCCTTCCCGGCCACGGAAAGACCGTGATGGCGGCCTACTTCGCCGGCCGGCAGGGCCGAATCCGGGACGCCCTGGCCGTCGGCGGCACGGTCACCATCGCCCACACCGGCGGAGTCCTCCTGCTCGGCCTCCTCCTCAGCACCTCAACAGCCCTGGTCGGCGAGCAGGTCCTCAGCGCCCTCGGCCTGACCAGCGGCCTCCTCGTGGTAGCCGTCGGCATCAGCATGCTCGTCGCTGCCCGCCGACGCTCCACCGGCGCCCCACCGCACTCCCACCAACCACATGGCCATCACCACCACGGTCCGCACCATCATCACGATCACGGCCCCGGCCACAGCCACGGCGTGGGCCTCGGCCTCGGCCACAGCCACGACCTCGGCCACGGCCACAGCCACGGCCTCGGCCACAGCCACGGCCACGACCTCGGCCACGGCCACAGCGACAGCCACGGCCTCGGCCTCGGCCACGGCCACGGCCACGGCCACAGCGACAGCCACGGCCTCGGCCTCGGCCACAGCCACGGCCACGACCACGGCCCCGGCTCCGCCCATAGCCACGGTCTCGGCCACAGCCACGGCCCCGGCTCCGCCCACGGCCACGGCTCCGCCCACAGCCACGGCCACGAGCTTGAGCACAGTCCCGACCAGGGACACAGCCACGACGTGGGGCGCGGTGACCGGATCCGCCGGCGTCTCGGCCTGGCCGGAATCGGTCTCGCCGGTGGCCTGGTGCCCAGTCCGTCCGCGCTGGTGGTCCTCCTCGGAGCGATCGGCCTGGGCCGGGCCGGACTCGGCGTGGCGCTGGTCATCGCCTACGGCATCGGCATGGCCGGCACCCTCACCGCGATCGGCCTGCTCCTGGTGGTAGCCCAGCGCCGTCTGTCCCACCTGATCACCAACGGCCGCTGGCCCGGCCGCCTGGCCCGCCTCACCCACCGAGCCGCCGCCACCGCCCCCACCGCCACCGCAGCCCTGGTCGTCCTGGTCGGCCTCGGCATAGGCGTCCGAGCCATGGCCTGACCCCCAACCGCTTCCGGTACGCCCAAAGCCCCGCCTCGACTCCTCGTGCCGGTCGTCTCCCCATCGCGAAGGAACCGTGAAAGGCCAGCGACCGCTCCTCACCCGGTCCGCCGAAGGCCGGGCCACCGGCTGGTCCCCCCAGGGGTGTCTCGCGAGCGGCAAGGCACCCGTGAGCGCCAGCCGGTGGCAGTGAGGGGTGCGGGGATCCGAGGTTGGCTGGGCCTGGTTTGCGGCGCTCGGTGCTGGCTGTGTGTCACGGGTGTCTCGCGAGGGGTGAGGCACCCGTGAGAGCCAGCCGGTGGCAGTGAGGGGTGCGGGGGTCCGAGGTTGGCTGGGCCTGGTTTGCGGCGCTCGGTGCTGGCTGTGTGTCACGGGTGTCTCGCGAGGGGTGAGGCACCCGTGAGAGCCAGCCGGTGGCAGTGAGGGGTGCGGGGGTCCGAGGTTGGCTGGGCCTGGTTTGCGGCGCTCGGTGCTGGCTGTGTGTCACGGGTGTCTCGCGAGCGGTGAGGCACCCGTGAGAGCCAGCCGGTGGCAGTGAGGGGCGCGGGGATCCCAGGTTGGCTGGGCCTGGTTTGCGGCGCTCGGTGCTGGCTGTGTGTCACGGGTGTCTCGCGAGCGGTGAGGCACCCGTGAGAGCCAGCCGGTGGCAGTGAGGGGCGCGGGGATCCCAGGTTGGCTGGGGCTGGCTTGCGGCGGTCGGGTGCTGGCTGTGTGTCACGGGTGTCTCGCGAGCGGTGAGGCACCCGTGAGAGCCAGCCGGTGACAGTGAGGCGCGTGGCGGTCCGGGGTGGAGCGGGCGTCGCGGGACGGTCACGGGGTGGAGGTGGGTGCGGCGGGGAGGGGGCTTCGGGCGTACCCGAAACGGGTTGATTTTTTGGTGGGGTCCGGGGCGGGGCTGTGTGGGGTGGGGCGGCCTACTCTGGTAGGTGAGATTTCGGGGGCTCCACAGCGGAGGTGGCCCGATGGACAGCGACAGGGACCAGCGAGAGTTCGACCGGATCGTGGCGCGGCTGGTCGACGATTTTCCCGGCCTGGCCGGGCGCCGACCGTGGCCGCGGAGAGTCCGGGCGGCGGTTGCTGTCGTGGGCGGGCTGCTCTGGGGGCTGCTGTCGGTGGCGATGGTCGCCTGGGGGACGGCCGGGGTGGTGCTGACCGTCGTCGTGGTCGCCGCCGTCGCCACGCTGCTGATCGCCGACCACTACCGTCGGCGCGGCTGAGCCGGCGGGGCGCTGTCGCGTCCCGGGATCAGCACTGGTTGCGAGAGGACGGTGCGCCGCGGGGTGCGCGAGTGCATCCCAGTCCGGGACAGGCGATCGGCCCGGCCGGGCGATCCTGTCAGCCGCGGCGGTACTGGCGTGCCGCGGGATCCGGGGCGGGCGTGAAGCGGGGGGCCAGCGCGCTGGCGACGGTGGCCAGGGTTGCGAGCCTGCCGTCGAGGCCTCGGTCGCGGCTGAGGCGGGTGGCGACGCGGCGGGCGTCGAGTTCGAAGCACGCGAACGTGTCGTCGTCGAGTTGGTGAGCCAGACGCATCCGGTCGGCCAGGACCGCGATCGGATCGTGGCGGCCCCGCGCGCCACCCGTGCGCAGGGTGAGCAGGTGGGCGGCGTCCCAGGTACGGACCGCACGAGCTGCCCGGGCCGAGGCGGCGAACACCGCCTCCACGTCCCAGCCGTCGACGGTGACCTGACGCTGGATGCGATCCGAGGACCGGTGTGCGAAGAGCGCACAGATCCGGTCTGGTCCGCCGTTGCCGCCGAAGTGAGCCAGCCGGACAGTGATGCCGGCCGTGCTCTGGGACCGTTCCTCGCCGGTCGGTGAGCTGCCGATGACGTGGAGGTGATCGGACGGCGAGAGCGCGGCGCCGATGCCCGCCACGACGGCCTCCGCGCCGCGACCCGGCGCTCGGCTCAGGACGGCCAGATGCCGCAGGACCAGCATGCGATGAAGCAGGTCGGTGCGATCCGAAGCGGACAGTTCCGTTGCCGGACCGGTTCCCTGCGTTGCCGGGAGTGCCATGCCGATCTCCTCCTTGCGGGTGGGCCTGTGCCCATCGTCGGCATCCGCAGATCCGTCTGGGAGGGCCGAAGGTCGGATCATCAGCGGACATCCGCGTCGGCCGGGAGCCGATAGACCCGGGAGTCGCGCGCCCGGAAGCCGAGCCGCTCGTAGAGCCGGTTGGCGGCCCGGCGGGACGGCCGGGAGGTGAGGTCGACGGTGCGGGCGCCGTCGGCGCGGGCCTGCCGGACCGCCGCCCGGGTCAGCGCCGCGCCGATGCCGTTGCCGCGGGCCGCCTCGTCCACCACGACGTCCTCGATCCACGCTCGCAGCCCGGTCGGGATCGGGAACTCGATCAGGGTGAGCATGCCGGCCACCTCGCCGTCGGCACGCGCGACGTACAGGCGGCTGCCCTGCCAGCCGGCGATCCTCCGCAGCGCCGCCGGATCGGCCGGCCGGGCCGACGACGACAACTGGGGGAGCAGGCGGCCGACGGCCTCGACCACCTCGGGTGTGACGTCCCGGACGGCCTCGATCGTGATGTTCATGACTGGGCACCTTCGGCCGGAGGGGTCGTGGTCGCCGTCGGGGTGGCCGAGGTCGCCGGTGCCGGGCTGCTGCTGGCGGGCGGACGGCTGCTGGACGGCGGCGGGCTGCTCGACGGCGGCCGGGTAGTCGACGGCGGCCGGGTGGTCGACGGGCTGGACGTGGGCGGCCGGGGGCTGGGTGAGGTAGCGGTCGGCCGGGTGGCCGGCGCGCCCCCGGTGGGGTTCAGCGACGGTGGCCGGTGGCTCGGCGGCGAGGTGGACGGGGACGGCTGCGGGGTTCCGGGGAACCAGCCGAACGGGTCGGCGAAAGCCAGCGCGGCACCGGAGGCGAGCAGCGTCAGCAGTGCGGCCAGCACGGCGAGCAGGAGCCCGCGACGATGACCGGTGGGTGGCGGGGCTTCCGGCGTACCGTAGACGCTCTCCCGGGGGAGGACGACCGTGACGTCGGCGCCTGCCGGCTCGCCCGCGGCCCGGTCGGCGGCGGCCGCCATCGCGGCGGCCGACCGGAAGCGATCAGCAGGATCCTTCGCCAGTGCGGTGCTGACCACCGCACGCGCCGCGGCCGGGACGTCCGCGGGCAGGGGCGGCGGTGCGTCGTTCAGGTGCTGCATGGCGACGGTGAGCGGGTTGTCGCCGAGGAACGGTGGGTGCCCGGCCAGGCAGTGGTAGGCGACGGCGCCGAGCGCGTAGACGTCGGTGGCGGGTCCGATCGGATCGCGGGCGACCTGCTCGGGCGCCATGTAACCGGCGGTGCCGACGACCTCGCCCACCCCGGTGAGGGTCGCCGAACCCGCCGTCCGGGCGATGCCGAAGTCGACCAGCACCACCTCGCCGCCCGGCTGGATGATCAGATTGGCGGGTTTCACGTCCCGGTGCACGATGCCGGCCTGGTGGACCGCTTGCAGGGCGCGGCCCACGTGCGCGACGACCGACATCGTCTCGGCCGGGCCGAGCCGGCCGCGCTCGGCGATCCGCTCGTCGAGCGGCTGCCCGTGCACCCGGGCCATGACCAGATAGGCGTCGCTGCCGGACTCCTGGCCGTAGTCGTAGACGTCGGCGACGCCGGGGTGATGCAGGGCGGCCATGGCGTGCGCCTCCTGCCGGAACCGGACCTGGAACTGCGGGTCGAGCGCCCGGTCGGCGCGCAGCGTCTTCACCGCGACCGGCCGGTTCAGCGCGGTGTCGGTGGCCTGCCACACCTCGCCCATGCCTCCGGCGGCGATCCGGTCGTCGAGGCGGTACCGGCCGGCGATCAGGTCGCCGGGTACGTGCGGCATCGTCATGCTCCCTTCGTTCATCCGGCGCCGGCCGGGACGGCGACGCCGCCGGTCCGGCGCAGCTTCTGCCAGCGCAGTCCGCGACCGGTCAGGGCGGTCACCGCCGCGTGCAGCAGCACCAGGTAGAGGAATTGTCGGTAGGCGACCTGCTGCAGGGGCAGGCTCCACAACGGCCACAGCGGCTCGTGGTCGAGCCGGAAGGCGACCACGGCGGTGACCGCCTGCACCGCGGTGACGGCCAGCCAGGAGACCGCCGCCGCACGGCGATCGAGGACGACGAAGCCGTAGAGGGCCAGCAGATCGATCAGCGGTGCCAGCAGCGGCAGGACCACGGTGAACACGGCGATCAGCAGCAGCCCGCGGCGGCCGAACCGGCCGGAGGGACCACGGTCGAGCACCGCCCGGCGGTGTTTCCACCACGCCTGCATGGTGCCGAAACTCCACCGGTACCGTTGCCGCCACAGCTGGCGCAGCCCGGTCGGCGCCTCGGTCCAGGCCCGTGCCGAGTCCTCGAAGACCACCCGCCAGCCGGCCCGCTGCACCGCGATGGTCAGGTCGGTGTCCTCGGCGAGCGTGTCGGTGTGCAGTCCACCAGCGTCGGTCAGCGCCTGGCGGCGGAAGGCGCCCAGTGCCCCGGGGATGGTCCCGATGCAGCCCAGCGCGTCGTAGAGGCGCCGGTCGAGGTTGAAGCCGATCACGTACTCGATGTGCTGCCAGGCGCCGAGCAGGCCGCGCCGGTTGCCGACCTTGACGTTGCCGGAGACCGCGCCGACACCCGGGTCGGCGAACGGCTGGACGATGCGGTGGATCGCGTCCGGTTCGGTCACGGTGTCCGCGTCCACCATCACGATCAGGTCGTGGCGGGCGAACCCGGCGCCGGTGGTGAGCGCGGCCGCCTTCCCGCCCGACGGCGTCCGGACCACCCGGACATTGCCCAGTCCCAGCTGGCGAACCACGTCGCCGGTGCCGTCGGTGGAGGCGTCGTCCACCACGATCACCTCGACGCCCGGATGTGCCGAGAGCGCCAGCGAGCGGACGGCCGGCCCGATGGTCTTCGCCTCGTTGAAAGCCGGCACGATGATCGACACGGGGGCGGTCACCGGCGGTCCCCAGGACCAGGCCGGCGCGTGGCGGCGCCGGGCGTGCCCGGTGGCCACCACGATCAGCAGGATGGTGCGGGCCAGGATCAGCGACCCGGCGATGATCGTCAGGAGCTGGAGCAGCCGCATCGTCGCCTCCGTGGCCCGGATCGCCCATCGCAGTGCCCAGCCGCGGGAGGCCAGCCCGGCGCCGGCGTCCGGGTCGGCGACCGGGATGCTTCCGGTGAGGGCCGCCGAGACGGTGGTGAACCGGTAACCGCGCGGCTGCAGGTCGGTCAGCAGCCGGTCCAGCGCGGCCACGGTCTGCGAGCGGTCGCCACCGGCGTCGTGCATCAGCACCACCGCGCCGGCGTCGCCGGGCGGCGTCGCCCGGCGCACGATCGTGGCGACCCCGGGCCGCCGCCAGTCCTCGCTGTCCCGGTCGTTGAGCACGGTCAGATACCCGCGCCGGGCGCTGTCCCGCAGATCCGGGAGATCCGCGTTGTCGACGGCGTCGACCTCCGAGGAGTACGGCGGCCGGTACAGCGAGGTGGCCCGGCCGGTGGCGTCGGCGATCGCGCCCTGGGTGGCCGAGCGTTCCAGGCGACTCAGCCACGCCGGCAGCGCCGACATGTCCGGGTGGGTGAACGAGTGCACGCCGACCTGGTGGCCCTCCGCGGTGATCCGCCGGGTCAGGCCGGTGTTGTCGACCACCTGCGACCCGAGTACGAAGAAGGTGGCGTGCGCCCGGTGCCGCCGCAGCACGTCGAGGATCAGCGGGGTCCAGCGCGGATCGGGGCCGTCGTCGAAGGTGAGCGCGATCGTCCGGGCCGGCAGCCGGTAGGTGCGGGCCGGGGCACCGGACAGGTCGATCACCGGGCCACCGTCGCGGATCTCGGCCGGCACGGCGTCGAACGGGCGTTCCGGCTGCGGGGCGCTGTCCGGTACGAAGCGCACGGTCAGGTATGCCTGCAGCAGCATCACCGTGGCCAGCGAAGCGACCAGGGCGAGCAGCGCCAGCGCCCGCAGCGGCCCGGTCCGGCCACCGGTCAGCGGCGGTTCGGGACGGCGGGGCGGCCGGTAGACGGTCATCGCTACCGGCTGACCAGCTGGCTCAGCCAGAAGGCGAGCACCAGCACGAGCACCAGCATTCCCGCGGTGGACGACCACAGCCGCAGCCGGCGCCGCCGCCGTCCGCCCGGATCGGCGAAGACCGGAGGCGGGGGCTCGTCGAGGCGGGCCAGCTCGGTGAGCGCGCGTTCGATCGGCCGGACCCGGCCGGCCACCGGGCGGACGCGGACCCGTCCGGCCACTCGTCCCACCGGACGGGGCGCCGGCCGTCGGCGAGGTCGCCCGCGGCGGGCCATGACTCGACGCTAAGCCGTGCCGGGCGGGCTCCGCACGGTCCGGAAGTCCCCTCCTCGGTGCCATCGCGGGGACCAAAGACCCTGGTCGAGGCGGGGCGCCCGGGGTCAGGTGGAAGAAGAGCAAGGGAGGGGTCATGAACACGTCCTTCGCCCCGCCGTCGCGGAAGATGCTCACCGCCTGCGTGCGATCCGCCACCACCGCGCCATCGCTGCACAACAGCCAGCCGTGGCTGTTCCGGATCAGCGTCCCGCACATCGACGTGTACGCCGACCCGTCCCGGCAGCTGCCCGTGGTGGACCCGGACGGGCGGGAGATGCTGATCAGCGTGGGCGCGGCCGTGTTCACGCTGCGGGCCGCGGTGCGCGGCGCCGGTTACGACACCCGATGCGAGCTGCTGCCCGACGCGGATCAGCCGGACCTGGCCGCCCGGGTCACCGCCGCCCGGGCGCTGGCCGTCGACCCGCCCGCCGAGGCGCTCGCCGCGGCCATCCCGTACCGGCACACCAACCGCTGGCCGTTCGCTCAAGTGCCGGTGCCCGCCGACCAGCTCGGCCGGCTCCGGGACGCCGCCCGCCGGGAGGGTGCGGTGCTGACCACCGCCGACCCGGCCGGCCGGGACGCCGTGCTCGGCCTGGCCCGGCACGCTGACCGCTGGCTGCGGGACCAGCCCGACTACCGGGCGGAGCTGGACTCCTGGACCGACCGGCGCCGGCGCCACGACGGGGTTCCGGTGTGGTCGGCCGGACCGTGGGACGCCCTCGAGGTGATGCCGGTCCGGGACTTCGCGACACGTCCGCCACGCCGGCCGGTCGTGGAGCCGTTCGAGCCCTATCCGACGATCATGGTGCTGGCCACCGCCGCGGACACCCGCCTCGACTGGTTGCGCGCCGGGCAGGCGTTGCAGCGCGTGCTGCTGACCGCGACCTGGCTCGGGCTGGCCACCATGCCGATCAGCCAGCCGATCGAGGCTCCCGCGGTCCGCGAGGCGCTGGCCGCCCGGACCCCGGGCATGGCGCCGCAGCTGGTGTTGCGGGTCGGTTACGGCCGGGTGCAGGCGGCCGGGGGCAGTCCGCGCCGGCCGCTGTCCGAGGTGCTGCTCCGCGCGGCCGATGGTCCCCGGCCCGCGGGTCCAACCGTCCTGCCGTTCCCGTCGCCGTCGACATAGCGTCGGAGGTGGAGGGATCGATGATGAGGACGTGGCATGTCAGTGACGTGATGACCCGTGATGTCGTCGCGGTCGGCCCGGACGCGTCGTACCGGGAGTTGGTCGCCCTGATGGCGGCCCACCGGATCAACGCGCTACCGGTGATCGACGCCGGGCGGCGGGTCCTCGGCGTGGTGTCCGAGTCGGACCTGCTCCACAAGATCGAGTATCGGGGAGCGGCTCGACCACGCTGGTTCGAGCGGCGCGAGCGGGCCGCGCGCCGCAAGGCCGGCGGGCTGACCGCCGGCGAGCTGATGACCGCGCCGGCCGAGGTGGTGCTGCCGACGACCGGTATCCGTACGGCCGCCCGCCGGATGGACCAGACCCACGTCAAGCAGATGCCGGTGGAGGACCCACTCGGCCGCCTGATCGGCATCGTCAGCCGCAGCGACCTGCTCAAGGAGCACCTGCGCCCGGACGCCGAGATCCTCGCCGACGCGCGCGCGGCGGTCGACGAGGTCACCTGCGCGGAGAACACTTGTCAGGTCGACGTGACGGTCGAGCGGGGTGTGGTGACGTTGACCGGCCGGGTCGAGCGACGGTCCACGGTGGCCCTGACCGAGCGCCTGGTCCGCCTGACGCCCGGGGTGCTCGACGTCGACACCCGGCTCGAGTTCGGCTTCGACGACCACCAGCTGGCCCGCCGGGCCCCCGCGCACATCGCCGGTTGACCCGGTCGTCTGCAGAGGGGGCAGAGTCGTGAACACCTCGGCTGGCCAGCGCATTCTGATCGGCTACGACGGATCTGTGCCGGCGGCTGCCGCGATCGAGGTCGCGGCCCGGCTGCTGCCGGTCGCCGCGGTGTCGATCACCCACGTGTGGACACCGCCGTTCGGCAGCGAAGCGTTGCGCCACCGGCTGTGGCGCGGCACCTACGCGGTCAACGAGTTCGTCGCCGCCATCGAACGCGAGGGCGAGGCGGAGGCCAGCCGTCTCGCCGCGATGGGCGCCACCCTGGCCGTGGCACCCGGCCGGGAGACGACGACATTGGTCCGGCGCACCTATGGCGGGGAAGGGCTGCAACTGGCGGAGATCGCCGGAGAGATCGGCGCCGACCTGATCGTGGTCGGGTCCCGCGGGCTCGGCGGCGCCCGCGCGGTGCTCGGCAGTGTCTCCGACATGACGGTGCACTACGCGCCCTGCCCGGTTCTGGTCGTGCCGCACCCGTTGCTGCAGGCCGAGCGAGAAGCCCTGGACAGTGGTCCGATTCTGGTCGGCTGGGACGGCTCACCTGGCGCTGCCGTCGCCGCCGAGACGGCAGCGTGGATGTTCGCGGACCGCCGGGTGATCCCGGTGTTCGTGCACGACGGGGAGACGCCGGACGGGACACCGCCCGCCGGCCTGGTGACCCTGCCCGATCACGGCATGGCCGTGGAGCACGGACGGGCGATCGGCCGGGCCCTGACCGCCGAGGCCCGCAGCCGTCAAGCGGCGATGCTGGTGGTGGGCTCGCTCGGGCATTCCGCGGTCCGGGAGATCCTGCTGGGTAGCGTGACCATGGCCACGCTGCATCATGCCTTCCGCCCGGTGCTGGTGGTGCCGCACGGCTACGCGACGAAGCGAGCAGAATTTCTGCATGGGTAGTGCATATACTGACGGCTGCCGTGCGTCGCTCGGGAGGTGTGACATGGCTGTCGATCCCACCGGCGAGGACCTCGCCGCCTTCGTCAGCGCGGATCCGGACGCCCCGGTGGTGATGCTGAACCTGCTCCGCTTCGCGGACGGCGGACGTGCGCTCTACCGGCAGTACAGCGAGGCCTTCCAACGGACCATCGCGCCGAAGTACGGGGTGGAGGTGGTCTACGCCGGCGACGGTGGGTCGCCGCTGGTCGCCGAGGCGGGTCAGCAGTGGGATGCCGTGCTTCTCGTTCGCTATCCGAGCCGCCGGGCGTTCAGCCGGATGGTCGCCGACCCGGAGTACCAGCAGATCACCCATCTGCGGACCCGAGCGCTGACCGAGGCGGTGTTGCAGCCGACCTGCCCGTGGGGTGGTGCCTGAGCGCCGTCGGCGCCGTCGATGATCGGGCACCGGCCCAGGTCTCCCGGCCCCGCCCGGCAGGACCTTGGTCTCTGCTGATCGAGGCTCTGGCGGACCAGAGTTGATATCGAAGGAGGTGGAGGTCATGCTCTACCTGGTCCTGTTCACTCTGATCCTGTTGACGACCGCCGTGTTCGCCGCATGGCCGGCGTTCCACGCGGCGACGCCGGGTGGCGCCACCACATCCGTCGACGGCGACAGGTCGCCGGCGCGGGCCACCACGCTGGAAGGCGCGCTCACCGCACAGCTCGTCCGCGGTGAGATCAACCGCGAGCAGTACCAGCGTGCGCTGGAACGGCTGGCCGCCCGGGACGAGGCGGAGCATCCGCTGTCGGTGCCGGAGAAGGGTGACTCCAGCGCGGGCGCGTGAATCACCAGGTGACCGTGACCGGACGCACGGCCGGTGGCCGTGCGTCCGGCCGTACCCGAAGCGTCAGGCGGCGGTCAGAGCCTCGCCCTGCAGGAGACCGACGGCGTTGCCGGCCGGGTCCCGGAACAGCGCGAACGACAGCGAGTCGTTGATCCTGGTGGGCGGGACCATCACGGACCCGCCGAGTCCGCTGATCGTTTCCAGTGCGGCGTCCATGTCCAGGACGTCGATGTAGACCGTCACGTACGGCAACATCCGCTCCCGGGTCTGCATCAGGCCGCCGCCGATGCCGCTGCCTCGCGGCCGGACCAGACATTGACATCCTCGCCGTCCTAAAGGACGGCGATTCCAGCCACGCTGCGCGTGGCACGCGCGGCGTTCTGGCGGGTTACCGCTTCACTGCGCGGTGCCGGGACAAGTCCCGGTCTTACCTGCGCTCGACGGTCGTTGAAGTCCGCCTGCCCGGCGGCCTTGATGTTGATGGCGGCGTTGACGTCGCGGTTATGGTGACTGCCGCACGGGCAGTCCCACGCCCGAACGTTCAGCGCCAACTTCTCGGTGATCCGGCCACAGTCGCAGCACATCCGGGTGGACGGGAAGAACCGGTCCACCCGGGCGAACGTGCGCCCGTACCGGGCCGCCTTGTACTCCAGCATGGTGGTGAAGCTGGCCCAGCCCGCGTCGTGCACGGACGTGGCGAGCCGGGTCCGGCCGAGACCGGCCACGCACAGGTCCTCAACGTACACCGCTTGGTTGTCGCGGATGATCGCCGTGGACAGTTTGTGCTGCCAGTCGCGCCGGGTGTCAGCCACCCGGGCGTGCGCCCTGGCGACCTTGATGACAGCCTTCTTGCGGCGGTTGCTGCCCTTGGTCTTGCGGGACAGAGCTTGCTGCAACCGCTTGAGCTTGCGGGCCGCCCGCCGCAGGAACTTCGGCGCGGTCACCTTCGTGCCGTCGGACATGACCGCGAAGTGGGTCAAGCCCAGGTCGATACCGATCTCGGTGTCGACCGGCGGCAACGCCTCATCCTCGCCGGTCTGTACGACGAACGAGGCGAAGTACCGTCCGGCCGCGTCCTTGACGATGGTCACGCTGGACGGCTCCGAGGGCAGCGTCCGGGACCAGCGCACCGCAAGGTCGCCGATCTTCGGCAGCCGCAGACGATCGTTGTCGAGGATCTTGAACCGTGAGTTCTTCGTGAACCGGATCGCCTGCCGGCTGTCCTTGCGCGACCGGAACCGGGGCGGGGCGACCTTACGGCCCTGGCGCTTTCCGGTGACCGAGGCGAAGAAGTTGCGGTACGCGATGTTCAGATCGGCGAGGGCCTGCTGCAACACCACCGCCGACACCTCGCCCAGCCACGCCCGGTCCTCGGTGGCCTTGGCCTGGGTGATGACCAGCTTCGACAGGTCTCCATCGGAGATGTACTTCTCGCCTGCCTCGCGGGCCTGTTGACGCAGCCTGAGTCCGTCGTCGAAAACCACGCGGGCACACCCGAACGCCTGCGCCAGCGCGGTGCGCTGGGCGGCGTCCGGGGTGACCCGGAAGTTGTAACGGAGCTGCATGACCATCACTGTCCCATGTTGCACGTTCACTTGGTTTTTCGTGACGAAGTTCCGGCATAAGGTGTTCACCGGCCAGCACCTGGTTCGGATGGAGGCGATCATGCGCGACATCTGCGCCGACTTCGAGGCAGAGCTGGTCGAGTTCAACGGCGAGGACAATCACGTGCACCTGCTGGTCAACTTCCCACCCAAGGTGGCTGTCGCTCGGCTGGTCAACTCACTCAAGGGCGTCTCCTCCCGCCGCCTGCGCCAAGAGTTCCCCGACCTGGTACACCACTACTACCAGGCCAACAAACTCTGCTCCGGCTCATACTTCGCAGGCTCCGCCGGCGGCGCACCGCTGAACCTCGTCAAGCAGTACATCGAGCAGCAGAACCGCCCCGGTTAAGGCACTGCTCGGACCTAGCGACCCTCCCCGCGCGGGCCTTCACCCCCGGGCTGAAACCCGGAGCACTGGCCCGCATTCCGGTAGCCGTCACCGGCGTCGTCGATCGTCCAGCCGAAGGACTTGGCGTAGAAGTCGCGCAGCTCGGACAGGTTCGGGCCGCCGATCTCCCAGTGCACGACCGCGTTGGTCATGGTGATCACCTCGATGTGGTTGCCTCTGCCGCCAGTGTCGGCCGCCGCCGGGTCATCGGCCAGGGCCGGGAGTCCCGCTCTACCGGCGGTCGGCAGCCGCTGGTCACCGGGCTCGCCACCGACCCGGACATCGACCACGGTCCGCCTTGATCGGGCCGTTCGATGCGGCCTGTCCGGGACCAGTGGCCCTATGTCCCGGGTGATCCGTGGATCAGGGTGAAGGTGTCCGGTCCGTTCGATACGGACCTCGAGCGAAGGAGGCGGCCGTGACCGCTCAGCGATCTGGCCCGCGAACCGTGACGGCACCGGCAGCGCGGCGCCCGGATCAGGCAGCGACCGGCCCGGCCCCGGCGACCGCCGCGCCCTCCGAGGTGGCCATCGAGGTGGACGCCCTGGTCACCGCCGCGCTGAAGGCGCTCGCCGAGTACGACGCGTTCGACCAGGAGAAGATCGACTACATCGTCAAGAAGGCGTCCGTCGCGGCCCTCGACCGGCACGCGGCGCTGGCGCAGCTCGCGGTGGAGGAGACCGGCCGCGGGGTCTTCGAGGACAAGGCGGTGAAGAACATCTTCGCCTGCGAGCACGTCACGCACAGCATGGCGAAGACCCGCACGGTCGGCGTGATCAGCCACGACGAGATCAGCGGGATCACCGAGATCGCCGACCCGGTCGGCGTGGTCGCCGGAATCACCCCGGTCACCAACCCGACCTCGACGACCATCTTCAAGGCGCTGATCGCGCTGAAGACCCGCAACCCGATCGTCTTCGCCTTCCACCCGGCGGCGCAGCGGTGCAGCGCCGAGGCGGCCCGGATCGTCCGGGACGCCGCGGTCGCCGCGGGCGCGCCGGAGAACTGCGTGCAGTGGATCGAGCACCCCTCGGTGGAGGCGACCACGACGCTGATGCACCACCCGGGTGTCGCCACGATCCTGGCCACCGGCGGCAACAGCATGGTGCGGGCGGCGTACTCGGCCGGCAAACCCGCGCTCGGCGTCGGCGCCGGCAACGTGCCCGCCTACGTGGAGGCGACCGCGAAACTGCCCCGGGCGATCAACGACATCGTGTTGTCGAAGTCCTTCGACAACGGCATGATCTGCGCCTCCGAGCAGGCCGCGATCATCGACGACGAGATCTACGACGCGGCGCTGACCGAGTTCCGGGGCCTGCACGCGCACGTCGCCACCGCCGACGAGAAGCGGCTGCTCGAAGAGTTCATCTTCGGGGCCACCGCGTTCGGCACCGCGTGCGACGGCGCCAAGCTCAACCCGCGGGTGGTCGGGCAGTCCGCGGCCTGGATCGCCGAGCAGGCCGGGTTCACCGTGCCGCCGCAGACCTCGGTGATCCTCACCGAGGTCGCCGAGGTCGGCCCGAGCGAGCCGCTGACCCGGGAGAAGCTCTGCCCGGTGCTGGCCGTGCTGCGGGTCCACTCCCGTGAGGAGGGGCTGCGCGCGGCCACCCAGATGGTGGAGTTCCACGGCCTCGGCCACAGCGCGGTGATCCACACCGCGGACGAGCAGCTGGTCGTCGAGTTCGGCCAGCGGGTGAAGGCGGTACGGGTGATCTGGAACTCGCCGGCCTCGCAGGGCGGCATCGGCGACATGTACAACGCGTTCCTGCCGTCGCTGACCCTGGGCTGCGGCAGTTACGGGCACAACTCGGTGTCGAACAACGTGTCCGCGGTCAACCTGATCAACGTGAAGCGGATCGGCCGGCGTACCAATAATCTGCAGTGGTTCAAGGTGCCGTCGAAGATCTACTTCGAGCCGCACGCGATCCGCTACCTGAGCGACATGCCGGACGTCTCCCGGGTGACCGTGGTCACCGACGAGACGATGACCCGGCTCGGTTTTGTCGAGCGCATCGACCGGGTGCTGCAGAACCGCCCGAACCGGGTGGTGCTGCAGATCATCGACGACGTGGAGCCGGAGCCGCGGATGACCACGGTGGAGCGCGGCGCGGAGCTGATGCGCTCGTTCCGGCCGGACACCATCATCGCGCTCGGTGGCGGCTCGGCGATGGACGCGGCCAAGGTGATGTGGCTCAAGTACGAGCACCCGGAGATCGACTTCGCGGACATGCGGGAGAAGTTCTTCGACATCCGCAAGCGGGCGTTCACCTTCCCGACCCTGGGCGAGAAGGCCAGCCTGGTCTGCATCCCGACCACCTCCGGGACCGGCGCCGAGGTCACCCCGTTCGCGGTGATCACCGACCACCGGACCGGCAAGAAGTACCCGCTCGCCGACTACGCGCTGACCCCGACCGTGGCGATCGTCGACCCGGCGCTGACCGCCAGCCTGCCCCGGGTGATCGCCGCGGACAGCGGGTTCGACGCGCTCACCCACGCGATCGAGGCGTACGTGTCGGTCTACGCCAACGACTTCACCGACGGCCTGGCCCTGCACGCCATCCGGCTGATCTTCGCGAACCTGGAGAAGTCGGTGGTGGACGGCGACGGCGAGGCCCGGGAGCGGATGCACAACGCCGGCACCATCGCCGGGATGGCGTTCGGCAGCGCCTTCCTCGGCATCGTGCACGCCATGTCGCACACGCTCGGCGCGACGTTCCACATCGCGCACGGCCGGACCAACGCGGTGCTGCTGCCGCACGTGATCCGCTACAACGGCAGCACGCCGTCGAAGCTGTCCGGCTGGCCGAAATACGAGAACTACCGGGCGCCGCAGCGCTTCGCGGACATCGCCGGGATGCTGGGCCTGCCCGCGGCCACCCCGGCCGAGGCGGTGGAGTCGCTGGCGGCGGCGGTGGAGCGGCTGCGCGCCGCGGTCGGGATCGAGCCGACGTTCGCCGCGCTCGGCGTCGACGAGCAGGCGTTCCTCGCGGCGCTGCCGCAGCAGGCGCTCAACGCGTACGAGGACCAGTGCGCGCCGGCCAACCCGCGGATGCCGATGCTCGCCGACATGCAGCAGCTGATGCGCGCGGCCTACTACGGGACCGATCACCCGTAACGCCCTCGAACACGGTGGCCGGCCCTTCTCCATGGGCCGGCCACATTTTCGTTGCGAAGCTCGGACACCGGCCCGGCGTATCGCTCATGCGGCATGCCGCCGTGCCGATCAGCAGGGGTCACCAGCGCACAGCGCCTTTTCCGACGACAGGGAGCAGCGACGCGATGGTTCGCCGATCCGGGGTGCTCCGTGCCGCCCACACCGGTGCGGTGCTGCTGGGTCTGCTGGTGCTGGTGTCAAGTGTCGTCGCCACCGCGGTAACCGCCCGGGATCGGCAGGTCGCGGCGCAGGACGGTCAGCTGCGCGTCGCGCTCGAGCAGCAGATCGGCGTGTTGGACAGCTACTTTGAACGTGCCCGGGCCATCGACTCGCTGCTGGCCGCCAACCGCGTCTTCACCGACTTCTACGAGGCGCCGGGCAGCGACGCCGAGAAGATCGGCGCCGGTGGCATGCCGATCGCCCGGGTCAATGAGGCTTTGGCCTACCTGGAGAAGATGTATCCCGGCCGGATCGGCGAGGCGTGCTTCATCGACAGCAGCGGCGCGGAGATCGCCCGCGTGGTGAACGGCACGCCGGCCGGTCCCGAGCAGCTGTCGGAGGACGAGGAGAGCAATCCCTTCTTCGCGCCCACGCTCGCACTTGGTCCCGGGCAGGTCTATCAGGGCGAGGAGTACGAGTCACCGGACACTCACGATCAGGTGATCTCGAATTCGACGGTGGTCACGGCGGCCGGACGTGTCGGCCTCGTGCACTACGAGATCACTCTCGACAGCTTCCGGATGCCCGGCTCCGCCGGCACCATCGCCGCGACGATCGTCGACGCCCGGACCGGCCGGGTGGTCGTCGACAGCCGCACGGTCTCGGACGACAGTTTCGCCGGACTGATCGCCGGCGGCGCGAATCACGGAGTCACTACCGAAGGCGGACGTCGCCTCGCCTACCAGCGGGTGCCGTCCACCCCGGGCAACGCCAACAACTGGTACGTCGTGATCTCGGCGCCGTCCGTCTCCGTCGGCTGGACCCATGGGCTCAGCCTCGGCTCGCTGGCCTTGCTGGGCGCGGCGCTTCTGACGCTGCTCGTCGCCGGCGGCAGCTGGGCCGTCCGCCTGCGCGCGATACGCCGGGCTGCACTCCACGACCGGCTCACCGGCCTGCCCAATCGGGTGTCGCTTTCCGAGAGCACCGCCGCGGGGCTGAGCGGTGGCCAATCCGTCACCGTGCTGATGCTCGACCTGGAGCGGTTCCGGGAGGCCAACGACCTGCTCGGGCAGCATCACGGTGACCTGCTGCTCACCGAGGTTGCTGCCCGCCTGGTCACCGCGGCCGGACCGGGGGCGACGGTGGCCCGCCTCGGCGGTGACGACTTCGCCGTCCTCGTGCCCGGCCACGCGGACACCGCCGTCGCCGGTGCGCACCTGCTGGCTGTCTTCGACGACGCCTTCGTCATCGAAGGACTCAGCATCAACCTGGATGCCAGGATCGGCGCGGCCTACGGCCCCGAGCACGGCGGCGACGCGGCCACGCTCCTGCACAACGCGGACAGTGCCCTGCGGCTGGCCAAGGAGGGCTACCGGAGCCAGTTGCTCTACGACCCGTCAGTGGAACGGGGCGTTCCGAACCGGCTCGCCCTGCTCGGCGACCTGCGCCGCGCCCTCGACACCGACGACCAGATCACACTGCACTACCAGCCGAAGATCGACCTGCGCACCGGCGACCTGGCCGGAGCCGAGGCGCTCATCCGCTGGCAGCACCCCGACCTGGGCCGGATGGCACCCGACACGTTCATCCCCATGGCGGAGAGCACCACGCTGATCCATGCCCTCACCACTCGGGTTCTCGAGACCGCGGTGCGCGACGCCACACGCTGGGCCGCCGCCGGCTGGCCGGTCCCGGTGGCCGTCAACCTCTCCACGCGTTGCCTGCTCGACCCGGCGCTGCCCGGCCGCATCCTCGGACTGATCGAGCGCGCAGGGCTGCCGGTCTCCCTGCTCCAGCTCGAAGTGACCGAGAGCATGGTGATGGCCGATCCGATCCGGGCGCAGCTGACCCTGCGAGAACTGCACGAAGCCGGCTTTCATCTGGCGATCGACGACTTCGGGACCGGCCATTCCTCGATGGCCTACCTGCAGAAGCTGCCGGTCGACGAACTGAAGATCGACCGTTCGTTCATCCGCGAGATGGCCGCCGAGCAGGCCAGCTGTGTGCTGGTGCGCACAGCGGTCACCCTCGGCCACAACCTCGGGCTGTCGGTGGTGGCCGAGGGCGTCGAGACCGAGGATGATGTCGCCACCCTCCGGAATCTGGGCTGCGACATCGCCCAGGGCTACCATTTCGCCCGCCCGATGCCCGCCGACGAGTTCCGGGACTGGCAAACGGCCTGGACAGCCGAGGGCGGCAGGCTCGTGTCGGAGGTCGCTGCCGCCCCGAACGCCGCCAGGTGATCGATGGGCTCAGTACTGGCGCCGTCCGCGCATGCCGGCCACGAGGGCGACGCCGATCGCGGCCAGTCCCACCTGCAGGGCGAGCTCGATCCAATCGATGCCGCGGGTGTCGTCGACGCCGATGGCCGCGGCCAGGAACGTGCCGAGCAGGGCGGCGACCACGCCGATGATCAGAGTGAGCCAGATCGGGATGTTCTGCTTACCGGGAACCACGAGACGGCCGAGCGCCCCGATGATCAGGCCGATGATGATGGCGGTGATGAATCCGGTGATTTCCACGCTGTCCGCTCCTTGAGGTGAACGGGGTGAACGGGGTGAACGGGGCCGCCGGTGAAGCGTCGCATCACCGGACGCCCCCGTGGAGGTGGCCGAGGCAAGTTCGCGGGCGGTGCAATTTCGGACCCGTCAGCGCCTGCGCCCCCACACCAGGTACACCGGCGGGCCCACCGGCTGGATGAACACCAACGGCCACCACAGCCCTTTCGGCCCGCGGACCGCTGCCGCCGGACGCCGCGCCAGATCGACCACGGCGGTCACCGTCAAGGCGACCTCCACCAGCACCGTTGCCCGTTGCCAGCCGGGCAGGTCACCCCAGGTCCGGCGGCGGACCGGCCGAAGACGATCACTCGCCCGGCCGGTCGTGGTGATCCGGAACACCGGGAAGTCGTCGGCGATCCGGGCGAAGTCGGCGAGCGGGGCGTCCCGGTCCACCGGCAGGTGCGCTCGCGCGCCGGGCGCCACGGCGAGGAAGGCGCGCAGGATCGGTGCCCGCTCCCGGGGTTCCACCTCGACCAGCTGGACCTCTTCGAGATCACCGTGACGGAGCACCACCGCGCCGTGCGCCGCTCGCACGTTCGCGACCCAGTTGGCGCGCCGGCCGAGCATCGCGACCAGGTAGCGCTCGCCGTGATAACGGGTCACCACGAGCGGGCACGAGATGATCCGTCCGCTTCGCCGGCCGGTCACCTCCATCGTCACCCAGGTGGCCGGCGTGAGGAAGCCGGCCGAGAACTGGGCCGCGGAGACACGGTTGAGCACCCGGGCCACCCGGTCGGGGCGGCCGCCGCGGTACATCCGCCGCCGCGCTTGCTGCGACAGGAACATCGAACCTCCCAGCTGTCAGGGCAGGCGCCGGAGCGCCGCCGGCGCCCGGTCCGTCGGCGGCGGATCGGCGGTGATCGCGGTCAGCAGATCGGCGATCTTCTCGACCGGAACGACGTGGTCGATGATCTCGGTCCGGCTGATCGTCGCGTAGGGCATGGCGAAGACCGTCGAGGTGGACTCGTCGCTGGCGACGACCGTGCCACCGAGACAGTGGATCGCGGTGGCGCCGGTCGCGCCGTCGTTGCCGTACCCGGACAGCACCACCGCGACGGCCCGGCTGCCGCAGGCCAGAGCCATGCTGGTCAGCAACAGATCCGCGGACGGGCGGTACGGCGGCCGGTCTCCCGAGGGCACCAGGGTCACCGCGTACTCGCAGGTGATCAAGGTGTGGAAACCACCCGGAGCGACCAGCACCCGCCCGGCGGTCAGCCGGTCGCCGTCCCGGGCGGACTCCACCGGAAGCCGGCTGGAGCGCCGCCGGATGTCGGTGAGCAGGTCCCGCCGGGTGCGCGGATCATGGTGGCGGAGGACGATCACCGCACCGGGGAAGCCGGCGGGCAGCCCGGCCAGGATCTGCTCGATCGCCGGAAGGCCGCCGGCCGAGCAGGCCAGGGCCACGACGGGCATACGGCTGTGCATCGTGTTCGCCTCCTGAACCTACGTGGTGGGGAACTTGGCCAGGATGTCGCGCAACTGCTCGACCAGCCGCAGGGACGCGTCGTGCTCGCGCTGCCAGATGTTGCGGCCGAAGATCAGTCCGGTGGCGCCGGCCGCCATCGACTCGTGTGCCTTGGCGAGCATCGCGTCGTCGCCGGCTTTGCTGCCGCCGGAGACCAGGACCAGGGTGCGGTTCGCCGCCCGGACCACCGCCTCCATCGCCTCCTGTCCGCTGAACGTGGCGGTGTAGGGGGCCGGGACCGACGCCCGTTTCTCCGGCCGGGGGAAATTGACTTTGACGACGTCGGCGCCGAGTTCGCTGGCCACCCGGGCCGCGTAGTGCACGGCGTAGAAGGAGTCCTTGCCGCCCTTGTCCTCGATCGCCTCGCCGCGCGGGTACGCCCAGACGATCAGCGGCATGCCGAACCGCTGCGCGTCCCGCCGCACCTCGTGCAGTTGCGCGCAGTCGACATCCTGGGCCGGCGAGCCGACGTACAGGGTGTAGCCGACCGCGTCGGCGCCCAGCCGTACCGCGTCCTCGACCGAGGCGTGCAGCGGCGACAGCGCTCGCCGGTCCGGCGGGATGTCGGTCTTGCCGTTGAGTTTCAGGATCAGCGGCACCTCGCCGGCGTAGTCCCAGTAGAACTTCTCGGCCAGCCCGATCTGGATGGCGATGCCGTTGAACCCGCCCTCCAGGGCGAGCTTGATGATGTACTTCGGATCAGCGGCGGCCGGATCGGCGAAGAAGTCTCGTGGCCCGTGCTCCAGCCCCTGGTCGTAGGGCAGGAACAGGGCCGTGCCGTTGCGGAGCCCGTGCTGGTAGAGGATGCGGTGCAGGCGGGCTCGTTTGCCCCCGCTCAGCCCGCACTGCGACAGCCGCAGTCGTGTGGTCATCGCGAAGCCTCCTTTCCTCACCCTCCACCCTCGGCCGTGACCGGGCCCATCGGTCAGGGCCGATGGGCCCGCAGGTGGGCGGCGAGGTTCACGTCATCTGCGAACGGGCGTCCGCCGGGAACCGTTCCGGTCCGTGCGACGCCATCTCCTCGTACACCCGCCACCGCTGGTCGACCGCCTCCTGGGCGAGCCCGGCCAGCCGGTCCGCCTCCGCCGGATCCGTGTCGCGCAGCTGCCGGAACCGCAGCTCGCGCGAAGTGAACTCGGTCAGCGGCAGGCGCGGCCGGGGCGAATCGAGCAGGAACGGGTTGGCGCCGGCGGCGCGCAGCACCGGGTCGTAGCGCATCAGCGGCCAGTACCCGGTGGCCACCGCCCGGTACTGCTGGTTCAGGCCGTCGCGCATCTCGATGCCGTGGGCGATGCAGTGCGCGTACGCGATGACCAGCGACGGCCCGTCGTACGCTTCCGCCTCGCGCAGCGCCTGCAAGGTCTGCTGCGGGTCGGCGCCCATCGCCACCCGGGCCACGTAGACGTTGCCGTAGGCGATCGCCTGCAACGCCAGGTCCTTCTTCGGCGTGGTCTTGCCTCCCGCGGCGAACCGGGCGACCGCCGACAGCGGCGTGGCCTTGGACATCTGCCCGCCGGTGTTCGAGTACACCTCGGTGTCGAGGACCAGCACGTTCACGTTCCGGCCGGTGGCCAGGACGTGGTCGAGGCCGGCCGCGCCGATGTCGTACGCCCAGCCGTCGCCGCCGACGATCCAGACGCTGCGGCGTACCAGATGGTCCAGCACGCTGCGCAGATCCTCGACCACCGGGTCGCCCGGGGGCAGTGCCGCCAGGCGCCGTTCCACCTCGTCGAGACGTTCGCGCTGGGCGGCGAGTTCCGACTCGCGCCGCTGCGGCGCGGCCAGCACGTCGTCGACCAGTTCCGTCCCGATCCGGTCGCGCAGCTGCCGCAGCCGGTTCTGGGCCAGCTGCAGGTGCAGGTCGGCGGCGAGCCGGAAGCCCAGCCCGAACTCGGCGTCGTCCTCGAACAGCGAGTTCGACCAGGCCGGTCCGCGCCCCTCGGCGTTGCGGGTCCACGGCGTGGTGGGCAGGTTGCCGCCGTAGATCGACGAGCAGCCGGTGGCGTTGGCGACCATCAGCCGGTCACCGAACAACTGGGACAACACCTTGAGGTACGGCGTCTCCCCGCACCCGGTGCACGCGAGCGAGAACTCGAACAGCGGCTGCAGGAACTGCGCCCCGCGCACGGTGCCGAAGTCGACCCGGGAGCGGTCCGCGTACGCCAGGGTCTCGAAGAAGTCGATGTTGGCGCGTGCGGCCGCCAGCTGGGGCTCGCGCGGCTCCAGGTTGATCGCCTTGTGCTCGGGCGTGCCGACCGGGCAGGCCTCGACGCACAACCCGCAGCCGGTGCAGTCCTCGACGTAGACCTGCAGGCCGAACCCGGCGTCCGGCAGTCCGCGGGCGTTCAGCGGCGCGGCCGGGAACCCGTCCGGCGCGGCGGCGAGCTCCGTCGCGTCCAGCAGCTTGGCCCGGATGACGCTGTGCGGGCAGACGAACGCGCAGGTGCCGCACTGGATGCAGGTCTGCGGGTCCCAGGTGGCGACCAGGTCGGCGAGGTTGCGCTTCTCGAAGGCGGTGGTGCCGCCGGGATAGGTGCCGTCCACCGGGAGCGCGCTGACCGGCAGCCGGTCGCCGCGTCCGGCGAGCATCGCCGCGGTGACCTCGCGGACGAAGCGGGGCGCGGTCGCCGGGACGGGTTCCGGTGGCTGCCGGCTGGCGGTCGCTGTCTCCGGTACGTCGATCCGGCGCAGCGCCTGCACCGCCGCGTCCACGGCGGCGTGGTTGCGCGCCACCACCTCGGGACCCCGCTTGGCGTAGGTCTTGCTGATCGCCGCCTTGATCCGGCTGATCGCCGCGTCCCGGGGCAGCACCCCGGAGACGGCGAAGTAGCAGGTCTGCAGCACGGTGTTGCTGCGCCCGGGCAGCCCGGCCGCGGTGGCCACCCGATCGGCGTCGATCGCGTGCAGCCGCAGCCGTTTGGCGATGATCTGCTCCTGCACCGGCTGGGCGAGGGAGCCCCAGACGTCCTCGGCAGCGGTGTTGAGCAGCAGCGTGGCGTCCGGGGCCGCGCGGTCCAGCACGTCCACCCGGTCGAGCAGGCCGGCGTGGTGGCAGGCGACGAACCCGGCCTGCGAGATCAGGTACGGGGCATGGATCGGCGCCGGCCCGAACCGCAGGTGCGAGACGGTCAGCCCACCGGACTTCTTCGAGTCGTAGACGAAGTAGCCCTGCGCGTGGGTGCCGGGCTCGCCGGCCAGGATCTTGATGGTGTTCTTGTTCGCGCCGACCGTGCCGTCCGAGCCGATCCCGAAGAACACCGCCCGGTTGGTCTCCGGCGGTTCGATGTCCAGCTCGGTCCAGGGCAGGCTGGTCCCGGTGACGTCGTCGACGATGCCCACGGTGAACCGGGGGCGGGGCCGGTCTTCGGCCAGCTCGGCGAAGACGGCGGCGACCATGCCGGGGGTGAACTCCTTGGACCCCAGGCCGTACCGGCCGCCGATCACCGACGGCATCGGGCGGCTGCTGCCGGCCAGGGCCGCCACCACGTCCAAGTGCAGCGGCTCCCCGGCCGAGCCGGGCTCCTTGGTGCGGTCCAGCACGGCGATCCGGGTGACGGTCGGCGGCAACGCGGCCACCAGGGCGTCCTCCGGGAACGGGCGGAACAGCCGGACCTGCACGACGCCGACCCGCTCGCCGCGGCCGGTCAGGTACCCGACGGTCTCCCGAGCCGTCTCGGCGCCCGAGCCCATCAGAATGACGACCCGCTCGGCGTCCGGGGCACCGTGGTACTCGACCGTGCGGTAGCGGCGCCCGGTCCGCCCGGCCAACTCGTCCATGGCGGTCTGCACCGCGTCCGGCACCCGGGCGTGGAACGGGTTCACCGTCTCCCGGCTCTGGAAGTAGACGTCCGGGTTCTGCGCGGTCCCGCGGATCACCGGCCGTTCCGGTGACAGCGACCGGCCCCGGTGCGCGCGGATCAGGTCCTCCGGCACCAGCGTGCACAGGTCGTCGTCGCTGAGAGTCTCGATCGTGGCGAGCTCGTGCGAGGTCCGGAAGCCGTCGAAGAAGTGCACGAACGGCACCCGGGTGCGCAGCGACGCCAGCTGGGCGACCAGGGCCAGGTCCTGGGCCTCCTGCACGGACGCGGACGCCAGCATCGCGAAGCCGGTGGCCCGGACCGCCATCACGTCGGAGTGGTCGCCGAAGATGGACAGCCCCTGGGTAGCGAGGGCCCGGGCGGCCACGTGCAGCACCGCCGGGGTCAGCTCGCCGGCGATCTTGTACATGTTCGGGATCATCAGCAGCAGCCCCTGCGACGCGGTGAACGTCGTGGTCAGCGCCCCGCTCTGCAGCGCCCCGTGCAGGGCCCCGGCGGCGCCGCCCTCGCTCTGCATCTCGACCACCGACGGCACCGAGCCCCACACGTTGCGGCGCCCGGCGACCGACCATTGGTCGGCCAGCTCGGCCATCGGTGACGACGGGGTGATCGGATAGATGCAGCAGATCTCGTTCAAGCGGTACGCGACCGACACCGCGGCCTCGTTGCCGTCCACGATCGCCCGGCTCATGAGTGTGCCTCCGGAATGAGGTCGATCGCGTGCACCGGGCACTGGGCGAAGCAGGTGCCGCACCCGGTGCAGCGGTCGTAGTCGAACCGGTACCGGTTGCCCGGCCCGAGCTTGATCACGGCGTCTTCCGGGCAGGCGCCCAGGCAGCCGTCACATTCGAAGCAGTTCCCGCAGGACAGGCACCGCCCGGCCTCGAACCGGGCCGCGGTCTCGTCCAGGCCGCCGACCACCTCGGTGAAGTCGGCGGTCCGGGTGACCGGGTCCCGTTCGGCCTGGACGCGCCGGTCGGCGTCGCCGAAGTACCACGGATGCAGCAGGTCGAAGCTCGCCAGCGGATGCTTGTCCGGTGTCGCGGCGACGCCGCCGGTCAGATAGGCGTGGATGTGCCGGGCCGCCTTGCGGCCGTGTCCGATACCGACGGTGACCGTCCGCTCGGCCGGCACCATGTCGCCACCGGCGAACAGGCCGGGGGAGCCGGTCATGAACGACGCGGACACCAGCACGGTGCCGTCAGCGCCGAACTCGACCCCGGGCACACCCCGCAGGAACGCGGTGTCGGCACGCTGCCCCAGGGCCAGCACCACGGTGTCGGCGGCAAGAGTCTCGGTACGCCCGGTCGGCGCCGGCCGCCCGTCCGCGTCGAGCTCCATCACCTCGACGGTCAGCTCCGGCCCGTCGAACGCCTGGATGGTCCGCAACCAGTTGATCTTCACGCCCTCACGCTCGGCGTCGTCCGCCTCCTCAGCGTGCGCCGGCATCTGCGCCCGGGTCCGCCGGTAGACGATCAGCGCCTCCTCGGCCCCGAGCCGCTTGGCGACCCGGGCCGCGTCCATCGCGGTGTTGCCGCCGCCGTAGACCGCCACCCGCCGCCCGATCGCCGGCCGCTCACCGGCAGCGACGCTGCGCAGCAGACTGACCGCGTCGACGATCCGCCCGGCCTCGCGGGCCGGGATGTCGACCCGTTTGGACAGATGCGCCCCGACCGCGACGAACACCGCGTCGAACCGGCCGCCCCGGCGGTCAGCGGCCAGGTCGACGACCGGATGACCGGTCTCGATCACCACGCCGAGCGCCTCGATCCGAGCGATCTCGGCGGCCAGCACGGCCCGCGGCAGCCGGTAGGCGGGGATCCCGTAGCGCATCATCCCGCCCGGCTCGTCGCCCGCGTCGTAGATCACCACCTGGTGACCGAGCCGAGCCAGATGGTAGGCGGCGGACAGTCCGGACGGACCGGCGCCAACCACCAGGACCCGGCGGCCGGTCGGCGCCGGCGGCGGGTCGAACCTCCAGCCGCGCTCCAGCGCCAGGTCACCCAGGAAGCGCTCGACTCCGTGGATCGACACCGCGCTGTCCAGCTGGATCCGGTTGCAGACCGACTCGCACGGGTGGTAGCAGACCCGGCCGCAGATCGCCGGCAGCGGGTTGTCGGCGGTGAGCGCCCGCCAGGCCGCTTCGTAGTCACCGCCGCGGGCGTGCGCCAGCCAGGCCTGGATGTTCTCCCCGGCCGGACACCCGGCATTGCACGGCGGCAGCAGATCGACGTAGACCGGTCGGCGTTCCCGGGCGGCACCGCCGCGCGCCTGGTCGTGCGCCAGGTCCGGCAGCGGCGTCATGTCCCCGGCGCGGCTTGTCCTCGGCATCGGACCGCCCTCCTCTCCTTCCCTCCATGGCACGCACGGGCAGCCCGATCCGGGCAGGCCCGGAAGTCCGGCGAGGACGGGCCAGACGGCCCGTCCTCGCCGCCAGGCCGGGAACTGGCGACCAACGCGATCCGGCACGGCATACCGCCCACCGACATCCGGCTGCTGCGCAGCACGGACCGCGTGATCCTCGACGTCGCCGAGCATGACTTGACCACGATCCCGGAGCTGGCCGAACCTTCGTTGCATGCCGGCGACCGTGGGTCGCCGGTCCGTGCGGTGAGGTCACGCCGAGATGGTCGACAGCGGCGGCGGGGCGGGCGCCTGCGGCTGCTGCGGCGGTGGGGTGTGCCGGCGGCCGATCCCGACGCCACCCAGCACGATCAGGCCGATCGCCACCAGCCCGAGCGCGATCCCGGCGATCAGCAACCCGGCGCCGATCGCGGTCAGGTCGGGCACCTGGACGGCGCCGCGGACATCGGCGACCACTCCGGGAGTTCCGTCGAGGTTGGCCACCACCACGGCGAACTCTCCGTCGGTGACCGTCCAGTTCAGCGTCGTGGTGCCGGGGCCGCTGGCCGAGGCGAGCCAGAACTGCTGGTCGTCGGGGGCGGGCACGCCCTGTACCGGACCGGCGGCCCGGTGGTAGCGGGTCGCGCCGATGCTCATCCCGACGAGTTCGTCGTGCGCGGTGCCGGCCAGCCACCGGTCGACCGCCTGCTGCGGCGCGATGCCGACGAACAGCGAGCGGCCGGCCGGCGCGGTCGCGGTCAGTCGCAGACCGCCGACGTCGGCGAGGTTCCGGGTCCAGACGTCTGCGCCGGCGATCTCCAGGTTCTCCGCGGTGATCGCGGCGGTCGTGCTGTGCAGCCCGACGACCCGGCTGGTCGCGTAGCCGGACCCGTCGCGTGCCCCGTCCAGCGCGAGCAGGGCCCCGCCGCCGATGGTGAGCCCGGTCGCGGGCGCCAGCAGCAGCACCCCGGCTACCAGCGCGATGATGAAGCCCACGGGTGACGACCGGGGCGGCCCGGCCGGAGCATCCGGGGGCGGCGGCTGAGTGGCCGGCTGGTGGTGCTGCACGGCGGGCGGGTCCCCGGCCGCCGGCCCGGCCGGTCCGGCAACCGGTTCGGCGCCGCCCTGATCCAGCTGGAACGGCGGGTAGCGCGGGGTCAGCAGGGTCAGATAGGCGGCCACTCGCAGCTGCCAGCGGGCGACGCCGACCAGCAGGTCGTGCAGCCCGCGCAGGTAGCGGCCGGTGAACAGCAGCGCCACCCCGAGGATCAGCACCGCGGCGCCGAGCACACTCATCGAGGTGCGGTAGCCGTCCGGGGTGTTCCAGGACACGGCGGAGGTGAGCGCGCCGAGCAGGACCAGGTGTGGCACGGCGAACAGCCACGCCACCAGCGGCAGCCACCGGGGCACCCGCTCCGGCTCGGCCACCCCGAACCTGGCCGGGTAGTCCGGCACGTCGGCCAGGGTGAACGGCGGGTAGCGGTCGGTGCCCAGCGCCGAGTAGCCGTAGTAGTTCACCCGCCACGTCCAGCGCAGCACGCCGACGTTGTAGGCGCGGATCGACGGCGGATAGCGGCCGGTGAACAGGATCGCCAGGTACGCCACCAGGGTGAGCACCACGAGACCGACCCAGAGTACGGCCAGGACGATGTAGTGCGGGATCAGCAGCAGCCACTTGACCAGCCAGAGCCAGCGGCTCGGCGACGGGTCGGGTCGTGCCTCGACCCGCACGGGACTGTAGTTCATCACTCCTCCCAAGGGGGTTTTCCTCAGGACAACTCCGCAGCCCGGGATCCGGGCAGGGCCGAACGACCCACCGGCGGGTCGCAACCTCGGGCCGTCCGGCCCTGAACCGCACCGCCGCGGGCTCATAACGTTCGAGAGGAGCGTGGCCGCACGAACGGAGGAGCCGGCATGGCCACGGTGGGAGTGTTACGGGAAACCGCGGAACAGGAACGACGGGTGGCGTTGACCCCGGACGTGGTGCGCCGTCTGCGCGACCGCGATCCGGTGCTGGTCGAGTCGGGGGCGGGTTCCCACGCCTGGTTCGGCGACGATCAGTACCGCGCCGCCGGTGCCACGATCGGTGACCGGGAGCAGGTGTACGCCGGCAGTGACGTTCTCGTCTGCGTGCACCCGCCCTGCGACGTCGATCGGCTGCGCCCCGGCCAGACGGTGATCGGGCTGCTCGCACCGCTCACCGACCCGGGCCTGGCCGGGCGGCTGGCCGCCGCCGGGGTGACCGCGCTCAGCCTCGACCTGCTGCCCCGGACGCTGTCCCGGGCCCAGCCGATGGACGCGCTCACCTCCCAGGCCAACGTGGCCGGATACAAGGCCGCGATCGTCGCGGCCGAGGCGTACGGCGGGTACTTCCCGCTGTTGATGACCGCCGCCGGCACCGTCCGCCCGGCCCAGGTCCTGGTGCTCGGCGCGGGCGTGGCGGGACTGCAGGCGATCGCCACCGCCCGCCGGCTCGGCGCCGTGGTGACCGGCTACGACGTGCGCGAACCCGCGCGCGCCGAGATCGCCTCCACCGGCGCCGCCGTCCTGGACCTCGGCGATCCGGCCGTCGCCTCGGCCGACGGCTACGCCCGGGCGCTCACCGCCGAGGAGAGCACCGCGCAGCAACAGGCCTTGCAGGAGGCGGTGACCCGGTTCGACGTGGTGATCACCACGGCTCAGGTGCCCGGCCGGCGACCACCGGTGCTCATCCCGGCCACCACGCTGGCCGGGATGCGACCCGGCTCGGTCGTCGTCGACCTCGCCGCCGGGCCGCACGGCGGCAACGTGGACGGCTCGGTCGCCGGCACCACGGCCCTGGTCGGCGGGGTGACCTTGATCGCCGCCGGGAACCTGGCCGCGACCATGCCGCAGGCCGCTTCCTCGGCGTACGCGAAAAATCTCCTCGCCCTGCTCGCCGCCCTGACCCCGGAGCCGGACCTCAAGGACGAGATCCAGGCCGCGGTCACCGTCACCCACGCCGGGCACATCGTGCATCCGGCGGTCCGTGAACTCCTGGAGGGAGCCGCGCCGTGACCCCGCTGCTGATGGCCGATCTGACCGTCTTCACCCTCAGCGTGCTGGTCGGCTTCGAGGTGATCAGCAAGGTGCCGGCCACCCTGCACACCCCGCTGATGTCCGGCGCCAACGCGATCCACGGCATCGTCCTGATCGGCGTGATGCTGCTGGCGCTGACCGTAGTGGACGGCGGCGGCTACCTGCTGCTGGGCGTGGCGGCGTTCTTCGGCGCCGCCAACGTGGCGGGTGGCTACGCCGTCACCGACCGCATGCTCGGCATGTTCCGGAGCAGGCCATGACCGCCTTCGACACCACGGTCCACCTGGTCTATCTGGCCTGCGCCACCCTCTTCGTCGCCGGGCTGCACCTGATGAACGCCCCGGCCACCGCCCGCCGCGGCAACCGCCTGTCCGCCGCCGGCATGCTCGTGGCGATCGTCGTGACCATCGCGGTACTGGTCGAGGACGGCGGGCTGACGGCCGGCGCGGTCCTCGTGCTGACGATCGGCGCGCTGGCCGGCGGCGTGGCCGGGCTGGTCGCCGCCCAGCGGGTGCGGATGACCGCGATGCCGCAGCTGGTCAGCCTGTTCAACGCGGTCGGCGGCGGCGCTGCCGCGCTGATCGCGCTCGGCGACCGGGCCACCGGCGCCCAGGCCGCGGTCACCGGCGCGCTCGACGTGGTGATCGGCGCGCTCACCTTCAGCGGCTCGCTGATCGCCGCCGGCAAGCTGGCCGGCCGAGTCCCGGGCCGCCCGATCGTGGTGCCCGGCGGCCGGATCCTGTCCGTGCTGCTGGCGGTCGCCGCCGCCGGGCTGGCCGTGCTGGGCGGCACCGGCCGCGGAACGCTCGCGCTCGCCGGGGTGGCCGGCTGTGCCCTGGCCCTCGGCGTGCTGCTCACCCTGCCGATCGGTGGCGCCGACATGCCGGTGGTCATCTCGCTGCTCAACGCCTGCACCGGCACGGCCGTCGCGATGGCCGGATTCGTGCTCGGCAGCACCCCGCTGATCATCGCCGGAGCGCTGGTCGGCGCGGCCGGCGCCATCCTCACCAAGCTGATGGCCGACGCGATGAACCGCTCGATCCCGGCGATCATCGCCGGTGGTTACGGGAGCGGCGACCAGGTCACGGTCGCACCCGTTCCCGGTACGGCCGGGGTGCGCGCGATCAGCGCCGAGGACGCCGGGATCCAGCTCGGGTACGCCGGCAAGGTGGTCATCGTGCCCGGCTACGGTCTCGCCGCCGCCCAGGCCCAGCACGAGGTCGTCGCCCTCGCCCAGGCGCTCACCGAGCACGGTGTCGACGTCAGCTACGCCATCCATCCGGTCGCCGGCCGGATGCCCGGGCACATGAACGTCCTGCTGGCCGAGGCCAACGCGCCGTACCAGCAGCTCAAGGATCTGGACGAGAGCAACCCGGCGTTCCCCGGCACCGACGTGGCGCTGGTGGTCGGCGCCAACGACGTGACCAACCCGGCCGCGCGCCGACCGGGCAACGCGGTCTCCGGCATGCCCATCCTCGACGTCGACAAGGCCCGCAGCGTCATCGTGATCAAACGGTCGCTGGGGCACGGCTACGCCGGCATCGACAACGAGCTCTACCAGGATCCGAAGACCGCGATGCTGTTCGCCGACGCGAAGGTCGCGCTGACGTCGCTGCTCGCGGCGGTCCAGGCGTACGCCGGGTGAGCATCGGGCCGGGGCGACCCGGTTCTCCGGGACACGATCATTCGCAGTGAGGGGAGACAGCCATGAGGGCTCGGGTCGGGGACCGCCTCGTCCTCGAAGGGACGCATCCCGGCGATGGGTACCGGGTCGGTGTTGTCACCAAGGTGGTGCACGCCGATGGCCGGCCGCCGTACTACGTGCGGTGGCTCGAGGACGGCCACGTCAGCGTCGTCTTCCCCGGCGCGCAGGCGCGGATCCAGCCGGCCGCCATCGGCGGTGCCACCGCCGGATGACCCGGCATCCACCTCGGCGGCTCAGCTGCCCAGCAGGCGCAGCAGGTCGTGCACGACGAAGGCGGGCCAGACGAACGCCTTCAGCACACCGAGCGCGCCCTGCCAGAAACCGTCGGCCGCTCCGATGTAATAGACGAGGGCGCCGATCAGGCCCAGCCCGTAGACGGCTCCACCACCGTCAGCGCCGGTCGGGGCGCGGCGGGTGCGGTTCTCGGCCATCGCACGCCTCCTTCAGCGTGATTCCCCGGGCCGGCCGGCCAGCGCCGGGGGAGTGTCCGCCCGCCGGTCCGCGGACCGGTGGGCGCGGACCACCACGACCGGCCCGCGGCCGTGGTGCAGCAGCGTCTGGGCCACCGAGCCGAGCAGGCCGTGATAAGGTAGCTCGCCCCGTGCGCCCACGACGATCAGCGACGCCTGCTGCGACTCCTGCCGCAGAACCGTGCTCGGATCGCCGCTCAGGGTGCAGAAATTCGCGTCCACCCGGGTCTGGCGGGCGCGGGCGTCGATCGCGTCCCGGAGCGCGTTCATCCGGTCCGCGGTCTCGCCGACATGGACGACCACCAGGCCGGTCCGGCGCCGGGCCGCGACCTCGAACGCGTAGTCGAGCACCGGGTCGGCGATGTCGGCGCCGTTGACCCCGACCAGCACCGGCCCGTGCGGGGCGCGCATCGGCCGGGTCACCATCACCGTGCCGAAGGCACGGGCCGCGATCTGCACGGCCGTCGCGTCCCGGGGCAGGCAGACCCGGTCGTTGAGGCCGCCGTCGCCGACCACGGTCAGCGCCGCGTGCCGGGACAGGCGCAGCAGGCCGTTCAGTGGGTGACCTTCGACCAGTTCGGTCGTCACCCGCAACCCCGGCGTGGTCCGCTCCGCGACTGCCTTCGCGTGGCGGAGCAAGTCCCCGGCGGCTCTCGGCTGATCGAACACATCCGGCCGGTAGCTGAGCGCGTGAACCAGGCGCAACGGGTGTCCGTGGGCGCCGGCCTCGCGGGCCGCAGCTTCGACCGCGTGCATGCTGGCCGGGGAGCCGCTCACCCCGGCGACCACCGGCGTCACCGATGAGGTGTCCATCTCGATGCACCTCCCCGAGGAAAGGGCGTTCTGCTGCCACGCTAGGCCGGGCCCGGCGGCCCGGGTAGGGCCGATCGGCACCCCGTGAGGCCGATCCGGCGGCGTTCAGCCGAAGCGGACGATCAACTCGGCCACCTGCCCGTCGCGGTAGCTCAAGGTGAGCGTCCCGCCGCCACCGCGCGACCAGGTGAAGTCGACGAGGTCCCGATCGCTGCCGGACCGGATCCCGGTGATCTGGATCGTGTCGTCGGGCGGATCCGCGGCGTAGGCGGCGGCGATCGCCTCCCGCCCCTGCCACGGCCCGACCGGCGGCCCGACGAAGCTCATCACCGCGTCCGGGTGCAGCCCCGCGACGAACGGCCCCCAGTCGCCGCTGGTCACCGCCGCGTTGAACCGCTCCACGTGCGCTCGCGCCAGATTCTCCGTCATGGGTGATCGAAGACCTCCTTGCCGGCGCGGAGATCGCTGATCATTTCCAGTACGGCGGAGGGGCCGCCGCGGTCCGCGACCCAGTGGCTGACCACGCACGCGGCCCGCGGGTAGCCGTCGGTCCGCACCGCCGACCAGTCGGTCCGGGTGATCGTCAGGGCCTGCTCGTAGGGGACCCGGCAGCGATCCGGCCCGGGCCGCAGGTAGCGCGGGTCCTCCGAGACCAGCACCGCCAGGCCCTCGTTGAACCAGGACGGGACCTTCGACCGGGCCGGTCCGAGACGCTGGTTCAGCTCGAGGTGGGCGAGCTCGTGCGCGGCGATCACCTCGTTCGCGCCTTGCGGCGACAGGAGCAGGGCGTCCGTACGCAAAGCCCGGCCTTTCTCGCCGCCTCCGCCGATCCGCCGGTAGCACGCCTCGGTGGCGCAGATCAGCACCCGGGCGTGCGCCTCGCGGCCGCCGTAGAACGCGGCGACCCGCTCCCCGGCGGCGTCGACCATCCGGCGGTAGGCGTCGTCGTCGCGCTCCGCGTAGACGCCGCCGCCGAGGCCGGTCAGCCCGTAGCACCGCGGGCAGGCGACCGCCGCGATCGACGGCGCGGCCACCGCGACGGCCCCCACGGCGACCCCGAGAGTCGCCGCGATCCCGACGGCGATCCACCAACGGCGCTTCGGCATGGCGGCGATTGTGGCATATCGGCCGTAAGATCGTCGGCGTGCTCTATTGGGATCCGGTGCCCCATATCGACGACGCCCTGCGGTCCCTGGCTCATCCGCCGCGGTTCGGCGGCCGGTTCGCGGAGCGCAACGAGCTGAACGTGCCCGGCCCGTTCTACGCCGCCGGCACCGACAACTGCTGGGTGGGCCGGCTGCACGCGCCCCGGCACATCCTCTACGGCGACAGTCACGAGCACTATTCGGAGTTCGTCTTCCGGCAGCCCCGCGATCCCGGCGAGCTGCGCGCGGTCCTGCGCGGCATGGCCGACGACCCGACCATCGGCTGGGCCCGCGACGGCGACGCCCACTGGACCCCGGCCCTGGTCCGTGAGTGGTGGCGCGACCGGGGCCGGGTGCGCGACTGGCTGACCGCGAAATATCCGCTGTGCGCCGCGTCGGACCGCGAGGAGGAGCGCGAGCTGGCCACCGGCCTGCACGACTACCTCACCTACCTGGACGGCGAGCTGGCCACCGACCTGCGGGCCTACCTCTACTTCCTGGACCACGGCGCCGCGCCGTCCGACGAGGAGCGGCTGCCCGCCCTCTAGGACAGCGCGGCGATCAGGTCGGCCGGCGGCGTCGTGCGGGGACGGTCGCTGACCTGGCCGTCGCCGATCTCGACCAGGCGCCACTCGCCGTCGCTGCGCCGCGACAGGTCCGCGGTGGCAAAGGACAAGTTGACGGTACGCATCAGCGCCGTGAGAGCGGACAGGTCGAGCTCGGCCGGCGGCTCGTCGCCGGGCGTGTCCGGGTGCGGGGTCACCAGGCGGCACTCGCCGTCGATCCACCAGGTGCGCACCTCGGCGCCGGTCAGCTCCTCGAAGCGCCGCAGCACGAACCCGCCGGTGAACTCGTCCTCGCGCAGCTCCCGGAACCGGCTCGCCACCCGCCACGCCGCGTCCGGGTCGGCGACGTCCGGAAGGTAGGCGGCCTCGTCCCAGTGGTGCTTCATCGACTTCGTCCAGTCGCGCAGCACCGCCGCCCCGGAGCCCAGCTCGGCGCAGGCCGCGACGAAGTCGGCCCGGGCGTCCCCGATGGTCCACACCGACTCCGGGGTGTGCCCGGCCGCCGCGGCGTACCAGCCGGGCAGCTCGTGCGCCCGCCGGTACCGCTCAGGGCTGGTCCGCAGTCCCACCCCGCGCCGGTCCAGCGCCTCGGCCAGCGCCCGGTACTGCTCGGCGCGCAGCATCCACCCGCGATAGACCGCGCCGGTCCCGGCCGGCACCCGCGCGACCGCCGCGTCCGCCGGCCCGCCCCGGGCCAGCGCGTCGTGGTCGATCACCGCGACCTCGATCCCGGCCGCCCGCGCCGCCGCCACCTCCCCGGCGAAGTGCTCGTCGGGCCGGCGCGGCCGCATCACGTCCCCGGGAACCAGCAGCATCACGCCCAGAGCCTAGACCGAGGCCTACCCGGCGGCGTGACCGTGGCGGACGGTCCTGCTGGAGAGGCCGTCCGCCTCTGACCGCGCTGCCGGTCGCGTGTCCACGATGGAGGCATACGAACCGAGCGCCCGGCGATGAGACGCCGCGCCTCGCTCTGGCCGCCGGCCTTCGCCGCGCCGGCTCGTCCGTTGCTCGCTGCCCGCCGCCGACGGCGGGGCAGTGCCTGTCCGGGCGAGGAGGAGGAGATGCGTTTCCGAAGGCTGAGTGTGCTCGTGGCGTCCACCGGTGTGGTGGCGGCGGGTCTGATGTCTCCGGCTGCGGCGGGGGCGGCGGCCACGACCGCCGCGCCGCCACCGGTGCGGACCAGGTCGATGGTCGTCCTGGGCACGCTGGGCGGCCCGATGTCCTACGGCCTGATGATCAGTAAGCGCGGCGACATCATCGGCAGCAGCCGCGACGCTACCGGCCGCACGTGGTCCACGGTGTGGTGGCGCGGCCGGATCAACCCGACCGTCATCCCGATCGTCGGGGCCGGCGTCAGCGGCATCAACGAGCAGCGGCACCTGGCCGGACGGGTCCCGGCCGGCAAGGTCGAGAAGTTGTTCCTGTGGCGGCACGGCAAGGTCACCTACCAGCGGCTGCCCGCCGGAGCGAAAGCCGGACACTCCTTCCTGAACGACCGTGACCAGGTCGCGGTCACCAGGATGGACAAGGACGGCAGCTACCACGCGATGCTGTGGCAGCGCGGCCGCCTCACCCTGCTGCCGGTCCCGCGCGGCCGGAACAGTGAGGTGGTGGACATCAACAACCGTGGCCAGGTCCTCGGCATGATCCGGCGGCCGGGGTCGTCGGTCACCCGTGCGGTGCTGTGGCAGAACGGCAAGATGATCAAGCTCGGCACGCTGGGCGGCGCGAACAGTTATGCGCGGGACCTCAACGAGCGGGGGCAGGTCGTCGGCGACAGCACCACCAAACGCCACGGTGAACACCCGTACCTGTGGCAGCGGGGCCGGATGACCGATCTGCTGGCCCACAACAAGGCGACCGGTGGCCGGGTGTACGCGCTCAACGACAAGGGCGCCGCGGTCGGCGTCGCCGACTTCGGCAACTCGTCCTCGGGCGTGCTCTGGCAGCGCGGCCGGATGACCCGGCTCCACATCGGCAGCGGCTCGGGGATGCCCGTCGCGATCAACAACCGCGGTGACATCGCCGGCGACACCGGCTGGCCGACCAGCAACGTGGGCGTGCCGTTCCTGCTCAGGCACGGGCGCGCCACGGTGTTCCCCGACCCGCCCGCGGACGTCGCCACCAAGGTCATCGGAATCGACCGGCACGGTGTCATCGCCGTGGAGCAGGAGATTGCCGACTACGGGGTGCGGCTGCTGCGGTCGCGGTGACCCCTGCCAGTTCATCAAGATTCTTCGGGAGGCCACCATGGGTGCGACGACCGCGATGAGTACCGCGACAGCGCAGAAACAGGGGAGCGGGGCAGCCCCGCCGCTCGGCCGGGCCGCCCTCGGGGTCGCGGTCTGCGTGGTGGCCGCCTGGCTGGCGCTGCTCGGCTGGTTGCTGGCCAGCGTCGACGCCACCGATGTGACCTGGGAGCGGCTGCTCGCGGTGCTCGCCTCGCTGCAGGCGGTGGCGTTCGCCGCGGCGGGTGCGCTGTTCGGCACCTCCGTCCAGGGGCAACGGGTGGCGGAGCAGCGGCAGCGCGCCGACGCGGCGGAGGTTCGTGCCGCCGCGGGGGAGCAGGCCCGGATCAACGGCGAGAAACTCGCGGCCGGGGTGAAGCTCGACCGGGCCGGGCGCGCCGGCAACGGACGTCAGCCCCTGTCCGCCGACCGGGCCGGGGAGCCCGACCCGCTCCTCGACCTGGCCCAGCGGCTCTTTCCCGATTGAGGTGCGGCGATGGACGCGGTGGGACGCCTGGTACGGGACGGCGACGGCATCGGCACCGCCTTCGTGGTGTCGCAGGACGGCCTGGCCGCTACGGTGGCGCACGTCCTGGCCGGGCACCGGGACGCGGCGTGGACCTTCGAGCCGTTCGCCGCGCCGGGCGTCTCGCTGCCGGTGGACACCGGCCTGCCCAGCGACGAGGACGCCGACGTCGCCCTGATCCAGATCGGCGGCACGTCGGTGTGGCACCCGCTGCTGCTCGCCCGGCACGGTGAGGTCGGTCCCGGCGATCCGGTCCACCTCACCGGGTTCGCCGCCGGGTGGGACTTCGACTCGGGTGTCGGCGAGTACGTCGGTGAGGTCGGCGCGCAGGGCCGGGTCTGGGCGAAGGTCACCTGCCGGCAGGCACAACCGGGGATGAGCGGCGCCCCGGTGATCGCCACCGAGCGGCAGCGGGTGATCGGGCTGGTGTCCGAGCGGCTCAACGCGGACGGGTGGAACCGGGACTCGGTCTTCCTGGCCCGCACCGACGACCTGGTGGCGCTGGCGCCGGACCGGATCCGGCTGACCCCGCTGCCGGACCGGCGGCGCGCCGGAACGCTACGGCTCTCCTGGGACCGTGGCACCCTCACGCCGATCATGGAGACTGACGACTTCGACGTGTCGATCGGCCGGGCCGACGCGAACCGGCTGCTGCTGAGCGACCCGCGGGACAGCCGGTTCCACGGCCGGCTCGGGCTTTCCGGGCCGCACCTCGTCTACGAGCACCTCGGCTCGCACCCCGCCCACCTTCTCGGCGCGGACCGGGAGCTGACCCTGGTCGCCGACCGGACCAGTCACGTCCTCAGCGACAAGGACCGGCTCCGTTTCGCCAGCGGTGTGCTCCTCGTCGAGTTCTCCCTGCCCGACCTGCACGACCCCACGGCGCTGCGCACCGAACCGGCGGACGGCGATGCCTTCCGCTGACCCGACGCTGCTCTCCGGCCCGACGCTGCTCTCCGGCCCGACGCCGCCGGAGGCCACCGCGCCGTCGCCGGTCGTTCCGGTGCCGCCCGGGCAGGTGCTGCTCGACCGCTGGCGGGTCACCGGGTGGCTGCGCGGCGGGCAGGCTTGGGTCCTGGTCGTCGACGACCTGCGCGGCGGCCGGCGCCGCGCGATCAAACTCCCGTTCGCCGGCTCGCTGGCCGGCGACGACGAGCTGATCGTGCTGCTGCGGATGCGGCCGCATCCGTACGTCGTGTCGCTGCTCGACGTCCTTTCCGTGCTCGACCGGCAGGCGCTGCTGCTGGAGTACGCGCCCGGGTCGCTCACCGACGTGATCGGGACCGCGTTCCGGCCCGGGCTGCTGCAGGAGATCTGCGCCGGCATGGCGCACCTGTCCGCACGGGAGGAGAGCGTGCACCTCGACCTCAAGCCGTCCAACGTCCTGCTCGACGACCAGGGACACGCGAAGATCGCCGACTTCGGTCTCAGCGGCCCGGTTCGCGAGCCGGGCGGAGCCTACCGCCGGGCGCGCGGCGGAACCTGGGCCTACGCCGCACCGGAGCAGCTGCGGGCGGAGCCGTGCGACTGTCGCGCCGACATCTACTCCTTCGGGGTGATCCTCTACCAGCTCTGCACCGGCGGGCAGCTGCCCTATCCGGTCCGGCTGGTCGGCGACGCCGAGGCCCAGCGCGGTCAGCTGCTGGACTACTTCGCCTCGGACGGGCCGCAGGAGCGCCGGAGGAACCTCGTCATGGGCGCCACCGTGGACGGGCGCCAGCTGGCACCCGGGCCAGTCGGCGAACAGCTCGGGCTGGTGCTTTCCGGCTGCCTCGACGAGAACGCGGGTGGCCGGCCGCGCGACTTCCGCGCCCTGGCCCGGATGCTGACCGACGACCTGGGCATCGAACCAGCCGCAGCGCCGGAGCCCACGTTGACCGGAACGGATCATCACCACCGACAACTCGCCCTGGCCTGGGCGCTGATCCGCACCGGTAGTGGTGACGAGGCGGTGCGTGTGGCCAATCGGTTGCTCGGTGCCGGGTCCGCCCTGCCGGCGCAGCTGCTGCCGGAGACGCTTCGGGTAGCCCGTGCGGCGCTGAAGTGCGCCGGGCGCGGCGACGAAGCCGCGCTACTACCGGATCCGGAGGTGTGATCGATGTCCCCGGCCGGCCGGTTCGTCTTCCCCGCAGCCTGGCCACCGGTGCCCGGCCTGACCGACCGGGTCCGGAAACTGTCCTCGGCCGGCCGGTTGCGTACCGCGCTGGACCTGGTGCTCGGCACGCTGCGGCGCGAACCCGGCAACCCCGACGCCATGGCCAACGCGCTGCTGCTCCTGAGCACGTCACGCCGGGCCGAGGAGGAGATGGCCGAGCCGGCCACACGAAGTCAGCTATCGAGCGCGCTCGTCGCGCCGCTCGCCACCGTCTGCGGTGGCTGTGGACGCTTCTGGTACTCAGCGGAGGTCCTTCTGCAGTCGCCGAAGCAAGCCCACATGGATCCGGACGGTGTGCAGTGCCCGGCCTGCCGTTTCACCCGCTGTGCCGACTGCATCGGCCTGCACGGCCTCGTTGTGCCGGACGTGCCGTGTCCCTCGCCCGGGTGCGCCGGCAAGCTGGGCGCCTGCCTGACGCCGACCGGGCGGCCGGGTGTGGTCGTGGTGGACCCCGACGACATCGAGCGGATCCTGGTCGCCCGTGACGGGCCGATCCTGCCGGATCGGAACGAGGCGCTCGGCATCACGATGGAGTACGTGCCGATCCTCGCCGAGGACGAGCCGTTGATCATGCGGTGCCGGGTCGGACCGGACGCGGCGCACACACGGTCGTTCCCCGCGGCGGAGCATCCGGCCGACGAGATCCTTCCGGCGATAGTGGCCGAGTTCGAGGCGAGAGCCCTGCTGAGCCCGGGCGCGGCGACGCGCAGCACCTGCCTGCGCCTGCCCGGCGATGACGAGGCCGACGGCTGGTATCTGGCCGTGGTGACCGCGCCGCCTTCGCTGCCGTGGGACGCGGAGCACGACGACGCCAGGCGGCTTCTGCGAGCCCATCTCGACCGGCTCCACCGCGCGTGTCCCGGCGAGGCCGCTCCCGGCCGGGAGACGCTGGGCGCCGGCCATCTCCTGGACTTCACCGCCGACCTGCTCCTGCAGGCCCGGCGGGAAACCGAGCGCACCGGCCAGGTCGCCCTCCGGACGCGGCTGGCCAGCCGGTGTGTGATCGCCGTGACGGCGGTCCCGGTGTCCGACCCCGCCGTCGCGCGGACCTTCTTCCCGGGCGGGTACGACCGGTACGTCAGCTGGCTCGCCGGCGCCTGGAACCTTCCGCACCCCGGCCTCGCCCTCGCGCATTGGATCGACTGTTCCGACGCGCGGGACCAGCGACTGCACCTGACGTTCTTCCCGGCCGACCAGTCGGAGCGGGCCTGGCTCGCGACCGACCTGCTCGATCAGCGGGACGACAGCTGAGCGCTCGCCCCGGCGGTCCACACCGACTCCGGCGTGTGCCCGGCCGCGCAGCGTGCTCAGCGAGTGGCGAAGCCGTGCAGGTCGTCGTTGAGGCGCGCGGCGTGGGTGACGAACAGGCCGTGCGCCGCGCCCTGGTACACCCGCAGCTCGCTGCCGGGGACCAGCTCGGCCGCCCGCCGGCCGCACACCTCGAGCGGCGCCTGCTCGTCGCGGTCGCCGTGCAGCACGAGCGTCGGCACCCGCAGCGCCCGCAGCTCGTCGCGCAGGTCGGTGTGGAAGGCGGTCGCATAGGTCGCCCGGTGCGCCCGCGGTGTGCACCGCATGATGATGTCGCGGAACCACTCGATCTGTTCCGGCGATACCTCGTTGGTGTCCAGCGCGAAGAACGACGCCGCCCGCTCGGCGTTCCAGCGGGGCCGGTCCGCCGCCCGGTACGCCGCGTCGGCCGCGCTGAGCTCGGCCGGGACGCCGTGCGGGTTGTCCGCGGTCCGCTTCGGGAACGGCGTGGTGGCGGCGAGCAGCACGATGCCGCGCACCCGGTGCGCGCCGTGCCGGGTCAGGTAGCGGACCACCTCGCCACCGCCGGCCGAGTGCCCGACCAGGGTCAGGTCCCGCAGGTCCAGGTGGTCGACGAGCGCGGCGAGGTCGTCGGCGAGCGTGTCGTAGTCGTAGCCGTCCCAGGGCGCGTCGGAGCGTCCGTGGCCGCGGCGGTCGTAGGCCACGCAGCGCAGGCCGCGCTCGGTCAGGTCGGTGAGCTGGTGCTCCCACATCTGCACGGGGAGCCAGGCGCTGGGCACGAACAGCATCGGCTGCCCGCTTCCCCAGTCGAGGTAGTGCAGGGCGGTCCCGTCCTTGGCGGTCACGTACGGCATCGAGGTCCTCCGCGGTGCTCGGCGGTGCTGGCCGGACCAGGGTCACCGACGACCACGCCGCGGATCGATTACCTGCCGGGTAAGGCGGGCGCTGATCGCGTACCGGAAGAAGGTCTCAGCGGGCCGGGAGCGGCAGCGGTCGTGGGGTGAGGGAGACGTCGGTGGCCGGGACCGGGCGGGCGAAGTGGTAGCCCTGCGCGGTGTCGCAGCCCAGGCCGGCCAGCGCCGCCGCGGTCGGCGCGTCCTCGATGCCCTCGGCGACCACGGTCAGGCCCAGGTTGTGCGCCAGGTCGACAGCCGAGGCGACCAGGGCCCGGCTGCTGCGGTCGGTGACCATGTCGGCCACGAAGGAGCGGTCGATCTTCAGCTCGTCGACCGGGAGCATCTTCAGGTACGACAGCGACGAGTAGCCCGTACCGAAATCGTCGATCGACGTCTTCACGCCCAGCTCCCGGATCCGGTGCAGGGCGTCGATCGTGGTGGCCGGGTCGGACATCACGGTGTGCTCGGTGATCTCGATGCAGAGCAGGGCGCCGGGCACGCCCGCCGACTCCAGCAGGGCGGCCAGCCGGTCCGGGAAGGTCTCGTCGAGCAGGCTGCGGGTGGACACGTTGACCGCCACCGGGACCGGGTGCCCGGCGTCCAGCCAGGCGCGGGCCTGCTCCAGGGCCAGGGTCAGCACCCGCTCGGTGAAACGGTGGATCAGGCTGGTGGTCTCCAGCACCGGGACGAACTGGCCGGGGGAGACCGGGCCCTTCACCGGGTGCTGCCAGCGGGCCAGCGCCTCCACCCCGGCCACCGTCCCGTCGGCCAGCCGGATCTTGGCCTGGTAGTGCAGGCTGAACTGGCCGGCGTCGTCCAGGCCGCGGCGCAGGTCGCCGAGCAGGCTGAGCCGGTCCGCGCTGTCCTGCCCGGCGTGCGGGCGGAAGCGGCGGTAGCCGTCGTGCTGCTCCTTCGCGTCGTGCATGGCGCTGTCGGCGTGCCCGAGCAGGGTGCGGACGTCGTCGTCGGCGGTGGCCGTCGCGGCGCCGATGCTGATCTCCAGGTCGATGGTCAGGTCGCCGAGCTGGAACGGCTGGTCGAAGGCCTCGCGCAGCCGGTCGGCGACGGTCTCGGCGCGGGCCGGGTCGGTGTCGCGCAGCAGGATGGCGAACTCGTCGCCGCCGATCCGGGCGACCAGGTCGCTGTCCCGGACCGCGGTGGACATCCGCCAGCCCGCCTCGGCCAGCAGCCGGTCGCCGATGTTCGGGCCGAGCTGGTCGTTGACGTGCCGGAACCCGTCGATGTTGACGGTCAGCACGGTCAGCCCGGTGGTCAGCGCGCGCTGGGTGTGCAGGGTGAACGCGGCCCGGTTCGGCAGCCCGGTGAGGATGTCGGTGGCGGCCAGCGTCTCCACCCGGCGGCGGTGCGCCCGGACGGTCCAGGCGAACAGCGCGAGCATCACCAGGGTGAGCCCGGTGGTGACCGAGCTGAACCAGAGCAGCCGGTCCGAGTCGTGCCGGGCGGCCGCCGCGTGCTCCTCGTACCGGGACTGGTGTTGATCGCGCAGCTCCTGCAACCGGGCCACGTTGCGGCGGTAGGCGGGCATGATCTCGGTGCGCAGGACGTCCGCGGCCCGGGCCCGGTCGCCGCGGTCCAGCAGTGACAGGTACCAGATGATCACCTGGCGCTGGTTGAGCTGACGCTGGGCGATGGTGTCCGCCTCGGCCGACTCCCCGTCGATCCCGGCCAGGATCATGGTGGCCAGGTACGCCTGCTCGTCGACCTCCAGCAGCTGCTGCCGCTCCGGGCCCTGCGGGTCGCCGGCCGCCGCCTCGATCAGCGCCATCTCCCAGGCGGAGAGGTAGGCGGCCTGCTCGTAGGCCGCCACCTGATCGGCGGCCGCCACGATGTCCTCGACGATCTTGCCGTGCCGGCGGCTGTCGACCAGCGCCGAACCGGACAACAGGGCCAGGACGGCGACGAGCGCCCCGACCACCAGACGCCGTACCCGCATCGACCCCGAGCCGTCAGACCTCACTTTTTGACGATCGGCACGTTCCCGGATTTCGTTACCGGCCGCCTCACGGTTTCGTGCCACGCCGTACGCCCGGTTCTGCGGGGTTGTCAGGGTCGGGTACCCTTCGCCGCGCTATTGATCACATCGACGACGGGGGATCCGGGTGATGGCGAGCAGGCCTGTCCGGCTGAGCGTGGTGCTGTTGGGGTTCGTGGTCGCCGGGTGCACCTCGGGCGGCGAGGAGACCGCCACGCCCGGCCTGGCCGACCGGGGCACCGTGCTGACCACGGTGCAGCCGACCCGCCAAGATCTGACGAACCAGGTCAGTCTGGCCGGCAAGGTGACCATCAACCCGGTCTTCGGGGTCGTCGCGCCGACCGACGGCGAGCTGCGCTGGGTCACCCGGGTGCCCTCGAAGACGCCGGTGAGCAGCCCGGAGTGGGTGGCCAGCGTCTGGCACGACGGCTTCCCGCGGCACGTGGAGGTCCCCAAGGGCGCCACCTTCGCCGGTCGGCTGATGGAGGACCACGCCGACGTCACCAAGGGCATGCCGGTGCTGTCCGCGCAGCACTCCGGGTACGGGATCGTCGCCGACATCGGCAGTGACCAGGCGTACCGGATCTCCGGCGCGGTCAAGACCGTGCAGGCGCAGATCAAGAACGGTCCGGGGCCGTTCAAGTGCAAGACGCTGGGCACCATCGCCGCGCTGCCCGCCGGGACGGTGCCCGAGCCGGCCGCCACCACCACGGCCCCGACGCCGAACGCGTCCGCCCCGGCCGCCCCGCCGGCCGAGGGCGACAGCGGCGGTGGCAGCGGCAGCTCCGGCGGCTCCGAGCCGACCGGCATGCGCCTGGTCTGCGTGCCCCCGGACAGCGTCAAGCTGATCAACGGCGCCGACGTCACCCTCGAGGTGATCACCGGCCGGGCCGCGAACGCGATGGTGCTGCCGGTCGAGGCGGTCGCCGGCTCGCAGGGCCGCGGCAAGGTCGACATCGTGACCGGCGAGGACCACACCCGCAAGACCGTCGACGTGGTCCTCGGCCTCTCCGACGGCAAGGTCGTCGAGATCAAGAAGGGCCTCAAGGGCGACGAGACGATCGCCATTCCCGGCCCGAACCTGCCCACCGCCGCCCCGACCGGGGAGGGCCCGGTCGGATGAACGAGCTGATCGAACTCACCGGCATCACCAAGGTGCTCAAGGGCCAGAAACAGCCGCGGACCATCCTCGACGGCGTCGACCTGACCGTCCGGGCCGGGGAGAGCGTCGCCATCGTCGGCCGCTCCGGCTCCGGCAAGAGCACCCTGCTCAGCGTCCTCGGCCTGTTCGACCGGCCGGACACCGGCAGCTACGTGTTCAACGGCCGGGACATCAGCCGGCTGCCCGAGCGGCACGCCGCCAAGCTGCGCAGCGCCGAGTTCGGCTTCGTCTTCCAGCGGTTCTTCCTGCTCAAGCACCTGACCGCGGCGCAGAACGTGGCGATGGCGCTGATCAACGGGCAGGGCTGGCTGCCCCGCCGGGAGCGCCGCACCCGGGTGATGAACGCCCTCGACCAGGTCGGCATCGCCCACCTGGCGAAGAACCGGCCGGCCAAGATGTCCGGCGGCGAGCAGCAGCGGGTGGCGATCGCCCGGGCCCTGGTCCGCGAGCCGCGGATCCTGCTGGCCGACGAGCCGACCGGCGCCCTCGACATCGAGACCGGCACCATCGTGATCGACGCGCTGCTGGACGCGACCACCCGCGGCTGCGCGCTGATCCTGGTCACCCACGACCGCGACCACGCCGCCCGGATGGGCCGGATCGTCGACCTGGAGGCCGGCGTGCTGACCGAGCGGGTGCTCGCATGATGCGGCTCTCCGGGCGGCTGCGCACCGCCACGATCATCGGCATGCAGGGCATCCGGGCCCGCAAGCTGCGCACCTTCCTCTCCATGGTCAGCCTGTTCCTCGGCGTCCTCGCGGTCGTCGTGGTCCAGGCCGGCGCCGGCATCGCCGAGCGCCTGCAGCTCGCCGACGTCGAGCTGAGCTCCGGCATCGACGGCACCAAGGCGCTCTACCTGCCCGGCGTGCCCGGGGCGGCGCAGGCCGTCGAGGACACCGTGCGCCACCGCACCGACGCGGTCGCCATGTTCAACACCACCGCGATCATCGGCGAGCCCGGGGTGCGCGCGATCAACGAGGGCGGGTCGCCGTTCGACCAGGACTGGGGCGGCGGCTCGCAGATCTGCAACCAGAACGGCTGCTACGACCCGAACGCCGGCGCGCCCAAGGGACAGGCGATCGAGATGCGGGTCAGCGCGCTGACCGGCGACATCCGGCCGTTCCGCCCGTACCAGGTGAAGTCCGGGCAGTGGCTGGACTTCGGCAGCGCGCCGATGATGGCGCCGCGCCTGGTGCTCAACGAGGAGGCGGCCAAGGGCTTCGAGCGCTACCAGGTGCCCGCCGAGATGCGCCTGCCCGGCGCCACCGCGCACATGACCCCGCAGATCGTCGGCGTGGTCAAGGACGGCGACGGGTCCCCGCACGCCTACCTGCGCCTCGACGAGCTGACCACCTGGATCCCGCTGACCCGCCTCGGCGACCCGAACCAGGGCGGCGACGTCCAGGTCGCGATGGCCGGCTCCACCCCGGTCGAACCGGTCCTCATCGCCAAGCTGACCGGCCTGGGCGCGGAGGGTGTCGCCGCCGAGACGATCAACACTCGCAAGCAGATGAAGGACGAGCTGAACCTGCTCCGGCTGATCTTCCTGGCGATGGCCAGCCTGGTCCTGGTGATCGGTGCGGCCGGCGTGCTCAACGTCGGCCTGGCCACCGTCGGCGAACGGATCGAGGAGTTCGCGCTGCGCCGCGCGGTGGGCACGCCGCGGGCCGTGCTGGCCGGCATCGTGCTGGCCGAGACGCTGCTCACCGGCCTGCTCACCGCGGCCCTGGCGATCGGCCTGAGCGTGGCCGGCCTCAAGGTGCTCGCGACGCTGTTCGGCTCGTCCCAGCCGTTCCTGCAGAACGTCGAGTTCCCCTGGTCGGCCGGGGTCTCCGGGATCATCGCCGGGCTGGTGGCCGGGATCCTGGGCGGCTTCATCCCGGCGTTGCGCGCCGCCCGCATCCCGATCGCCACGGTGATGCGCGCCTGACGGGTTCGCTCGGCCAGCTTTTGGTACGGCCCGCGCCCGCCGCTATCGGACGAACTCCCAGATCACCACGCCGTCGGTGACCCGGGGCCGGTAGCGGCCGGCGAACGGCGTGCCGGTCTCCAGCGAGCCGGCGGTCCGCTCCAGCAGCTCCGCCACCGACCCCGGCCAGTGATCGAAATCGGCCCCGGTCTCCGGGTCGGTGTCGCCGACCCGGCCGTGCCCGCCGGGCCGCTGGTCGGCGAAGAGGAGCCCGCCGCCGCCGTCCGCCGCGAACGGCACGTAGTCCGGATGCCACCACTCGTCCCGGGTGATCCCGGGGTGGCCGAGCACCCGGCAGTTCACCTGCCAGTCGCTGAGGATCTGGGCGATCGGCGACGGGCTGAACGACGGCGGCAGGTCGAACCGGCCGATGCCCCGCGCCCCGTCGTGCCGGCGCAGCGAGGCGACCAGGTCGGCCGGGAACGGCACCGACATCCGGCGCTGCGCGTCGTCGATCCGCTCGGCCGGCGCGCCCGGCCGCAGCCCCTGGGCCGAGGCGGGGGCGTGCCGGTCGAGCCAGGTCTCGATCCGCTGCCAGGCCCGGTCGACGCGGGCGGTGGTCGCCCGGTCCGGGTGGGTGATCACGGGTGGACCGGGGTCCGGCGGGCAGCCGTCCGCCGGCGGCGGGGGCGGGGTGATCCGCAGCGGCGCCGCGACCGCCGACCGGGCCGGGGGCGGCTGCGCCTCCAGGGAGACCCGGACATCGCCGGGGGAGGAGCCCAGCCAGGCCACTCCGCACACCAGCAGGACCAGGAAGACGAAGATCCCCAGCAGCCCCAGGACGAACTTGCGTCCACTGACCGCGGGCGCTTTCGCCAGCACCGGGGGATCCGCCGGCTCCGGGGTGGTCAGGGCCGGGTGGAACCACTCGGCCGCCCCGGCGAAGTCGGCCGGCGGATCGGCCGGGATCCGCCCGACCGGGGTGACCGGCAGCGCCGCCTCGTCGACATCGGACCCGATCGTGATGACTGAGGCGGAAAGGCCGTGTCCGGCGAGCGCGCCGAGCGCCAGCGTCGTATGGTTCACCGCATCCGGTCCCGGTCCGGTCACCACCACCGCGGACGCCCCCACCGCCGCACCCAGGTCCGCGAATGTCCAGTCCCCCGATCCGAGCGGCACGAGCAGCCCCGCCGGCGCCGCCAGCAGCACCGCCCCGTACGCTCGCCGGACCGCGAGCACCAGATCCCGCGCCTGCTCCAGCGTCAGCCGATCGACCTCGGACAGCTCCACGATCCCGGCCACCCGTGGCCGGACCGGATCATCCTCGGTGACGACCGCCCCGGCCACCACCAGCGCCACCGGCACCTCGACGGCCGCCGCCACCGCGGCCGCCCCGGTCCGCCAGTCGACGTTGGCACCGGTGGCCATAATCATCCACAACCGTCGACGTCGATCCACGCCGCCACTGTAAAGGAGGACACATGGAGATCGGGGGCCTGGAACGTGCCGGTGGGGTGTTCGAGACCGACGCCTTCATCGACCGCGCGAACCTCTCCATGATCACCCTCTTCGAGCGGCTGGATGCGCTGCCCCGCACCGACGACTTCTGGACCGGCACCAACCACCGCGCCACCTGGTACAAGCTCAGCGACTTCGGCCGCCGCTGCCTGGCCCGCGACCCGGCCGACGACGTGGCCCGCTGGGCGCTGGTCGCGATGAGCATGCAGACCGGCCTCTACGGCGGCCTGGCCCTGCTCGCGAGCCAGCCGTCCCCGCCGCCCGAGGTGGTGTCCGACCTGCTCGCCCTCAGCGAGCACGTGTGGCTGGAGGTCGGCATCCCACCCGCCGCCGAGCTGACGTCGGCCCTGCGCGCGCTCGACCCGGAGGTGCTGCGCCGGGCTCCGGAGCCGGCCGGCTCCGCGGCCCACGCCTTCCTGGCCGGCCAGCCGTTCGCCCGGGCGCTGGGCCGGGAACGCTGGGAGGCGTTCGTGCTCGCCCTGGCCGAGGAGCGCCTCACCGGCGCCGCCGAGCAGGCCCGCTCCTACCTGGACGCCGACGAGCAGGCGGTAGCCGACCTGCTCGACGCGGCCCGCTGGTGGCAGGACTTCCGCGACACCGACGTCCGCGAACGCCTCCGCGAGCTGCTCGGATGAAACCCGGCGAGATCAGCCTGCCGCTGGCCGGCTGACCGGCTCGCCGGCCGTCACGACGATCACGCGCCAGCGGCCGCAAGTGGAGCAGGACTGGTAGCGGACCAGGCCGTCGCTGGTGGGGTGGGTGGAGCGGGTCTGCCAGGCGTGTTCATCCATACGGTCAGCGTGGTGTAATGGGCTTGTGCACATCAACCCTTACGGCGAGGATCCGGTGCGGCTGGCGCTCGACCTGATCAACGATCCGCCGGGGAGCGCATCCGAGCTGGGGCGGCGGTGCGCGGCGGCCGGGCTGGTCATCGACGTGCCGCCGGGCGCGGCCGACCTCGCCGAGACCAACCGGTTCCTGGCCGCCTGGCTGGGCGTCGTGGACGCGCCCGACGAGACGGCGCGCGCCGAGCGGCTCAACGCGCTGCTGGCCCAGGCCGCGGCCTACCCCCGCCTGACCAACCACGCGGCCGACGGCTGGCACCTGCACTACCGCGACCCGGACCGGCCGCTCGCCGCCGCCCTGCGCGCCCTGATCAGCGTCGGGACCGCGCTGCACCTGTCCGGCCGCGGCATGCACCGCCTGGGGCGCTGCGCGGCGGCCGGGTGCGAGCGGCCGTTCGCCGACCTGAGCCGCACCGGGCGGCAGCGATACTGCTCGCCGGCCTGCGCCAACCGCGACGCGGTCCGCCGCCACCGCAACCGCACGGCTGCGGATCACGGATGACACCGGGCGTCCCGGTTCGCTTCCCCGAGATCAGATCTTCCGGTACGACCTGAGCGTCCGCACCGCCTGCAAGGTCACCATCCCGCGCCACTCGAGGCGGGAGGCCGCGCTCGGCGGGTCCCAGGTGATCGGCCAGCCGCCGTCCGGTTCGCGCGCGCCGAGCAGGTGGTCCAGGTGCGCGTCGATCTGGGCGTCGTCGAAGAGCCCGCGCCACGGCGAGTCCGCGGTCGCCGCCACGTGCAGCGGGGTCAGGCCGTACTCACCCGGTTTCGGCATCGGCTGGAACATCGACGAGGACGTCATCCGCTCCAGCACCCGCGGCGCCGCCTTCTCGGCGCGGGCCCGGTCCGGCACGTGCGCCAGGAAGGTCATCGTCTCGCCGAGCGCGTGCACCTCCTCCGGCAACTCCCCGGACTCGATGACCTGCCAGCAGTACGCGGTCGCCGAGTCCCGCCACGGATGCTCGAAACCCAGCTGGTGCAGCAGCCCGGCCAGCCCGGCCGTCGGATTCAGCCCCGGCGCGTAGGTCCAGTCGGTCCAGTGCGCCGCCCGCGGATAGCCCTCGATCACCGGGAAGGCGAGCGGTACCGCGCCGTCCGCCATGGCCACGCCGCTGAGGAAGTCGCAGGCCGGGCCGAGCAGGGCGGGGTCGGCGGCGCCGGCCGCGGCGAGCGCCTGGACCGCCACCTCCACGTCGATCGGCAGGCTGGCCGGGCAGCGCTTGTCCGGCTCCAGGCCGTGCCCGAAGCCGCCGTCCGCGTTCTGATATCCGCGCAGCACGCTCACCACGCCGTCGGCGGGCGCGTCCCGGAACAGCGTGTCGAAGAGGCGGCGCTCCAGCAGGCGGGCTTCGGCCTGCAGGAACCGGTCGGCGGCGAGGAACACATCGGTCATGGCTGCGACGCTAGATGCGCGGGCCCGGGTTCGTCTTGTATGAATCGGACATGGGATACGAGGAGTGGGCGCCGCCGGCAGCGCTCCGTGGCGCGGCGGTCTGCCTGTGGCGCAGCACGATCCCGCAGGACCGGCCGGAGCGCGCGCCGATCCTGCCGGACGGCTGCGTCGACCTGATCTGGGAGAGCGGGCGCGGGGCGTTCCTGGCCGGCCCGGACACCCGCCCGGTGCCGGACCGCACGCCCGGCGGGCGGACGCTGGTCGGGGTGCGGCTGCGGCCGGGCGCCGGCGGGACGCTGCTCGGCGTACCCCTGGAACCGCTGCGGAATCTGCGCCCGGACCTGACCGACCTCCGCCCGGCAGCAGCCGCCGGGCTGCCGGGCGATCTGCCGCCGGCCGAGGCGCTGCGCCGGCTGGTGCGGCTCACCGGGGTGCTGTCCGAGGAGCGCCCGCCGGACCCGGCGCTGCTGGAGGCGGCCCGGCTGCTGCGCGATCCCCGGCTGCGGGTCCCGGACCTCGGCGAGCACCTGGGCATCGGCGACCGGCAGCTGCGGCGCCGGTTCAGCGCGGCGGTCGGCTACGGCCCGAAGACGCTGCAGCGGGTGTTCCGCTTCCGGCGCTTCCTGAGCCTGCTGGGCGAGGGGAACGCCGCCGAGCTGGCTGCCCGGCTCGGCTACACCGACCAGGCGCACCTGACCCGCGAATCGGTCGAGTTCGCCGGCCTGCCGCCGGCCGCCCTCGCCCGCCGCCTCACCACCCCCTGACGCGCGGCCGTCCCAGGATCCGGTCGTGCCGCGACCCGCGGTCCCGGCTGGCGCTCACGGGTCTTTCCCGGGTGGTGAGGCACCCCTGAGAGCCAGCCGGGGGCGGGAGGCGCGGCACGGTCCGGAGGCGAGGCGGTCTCGCGGCGGCTGGGGCGGGACGTGCGAAAGGGCGCCCTCCCGGGAGGACGCCCTTCGCCTGTGATTCGGGGTGCGGTCAGCAGTAGCCGGACGGGCACTCGCCGCTGGCCAGCAGCTCGTACTGGCGGCAGCGGGGGCAGATCGGGCGGTCCGGGCGGGGGGCCGGCTTGGTGGCCCGGGTGGTCTTCGGGGCCGCGGCCGCACGAGGGGCCGCCGCCGCACGCGGGGCCGCGGCTGCCCGAGGGGTCCGGGGCGTTTTGGCCGGGCCGCCGGCCTTGCGCATCTCGACGGCCTGCACCGCGGCGGTGAGGATCGCGTCGTAGTTCGCGTCGATCAGGTCGCCCTCGACCGAGACGAACGGCACCGGGTCGTCCGGGTCCTTCACCGTGGCGCCGTAGATCGTGCCGGCCACCTCCTCGGCCTGCGCCCGGGCCACCGCGATGTCCACCCCGCCGGGGTGGATGTGCACCGCCACGTTCCGCGCGCCCTGCGGCCGGACCTGGATGCTGCGACCGACCGGCTTGACCTCGACGGTGGTCCGCCCGCGAAGCTCCAGCAGCAGCCGCGCCACCGACGGCGCCGCTCCGATGCCTTCGGATTCCGCTTCGGTGTCCTGAAAGTCCATGTGTTCCTCCCGATCCCCATGCACGCCCGTGTCCGGCACCGAGATGCCACGCGTGAGGCCGCCGTTGGGAGCCTACCCGGCGCGAAGATCGGCCATCAGCAACCGGCTCCCTCCCCGCACGGTCGCCCGATCGGGCGGGCCGGATCGGCGGACTGCCTATGATCATGATCATGAATGCGGTGATCGGTCGTGATCTTCCGTATCGAGACTTCCGGGGCGACGGTGAGCTGGTTCTCGTCATTCCGCAGCGGGTGATCGCGGACGACGACCGTGGGTTGCTCACCTGGCGGCCGATCGGGACCCGCTACCTGTTCCGGCGTGCGGTCGACGGGCGGGACCGGCGGGAGATCCCGTTCGCCGAGCGGCACACCGTGGCATGGACGCTGGCGCCGATGGTCTGGTCCGGCCTGCACGTGCTGCACCTGTTCCGGCCGGGGCACGCGCACTCGGTGTGGTGGATGCTCAATCCGGATCTCACGCTGAACCGGTGGTACGTGAACCTCGAGGCGCCGCCGGTGCGCTGGCCGGGCGGGGTGGACACCTTCGATCACGCGCTTGACCTGCTGGTGATGCCGGACCGGAGCTGGCGGTGGAAGGACGAGAGCGAGTATCGGGAGCGGATCGGGCATCCGGCCTACTGGGACGCGGAGCAGGCGGCGGAGATCCGGGCGGAGGGGGAGCGGGTGGTCGAGGCGGTGGAGAGCGGCGCGTTCCCCTTCGACGGGACGCACCTGAGTTTCCGCCCCGATCCGGCCTGGCCGCTGCCGGCGCTGCCGAGTCACGGCTGGGACCGGCCCCGGGTCACTGAGGCTTCGGCCTGACGCCGCGGCTGGGACCGGCCCCGGGCCACCGATGCTTCGACCTGACCTGCTCGGGGTCGGCTGCGGATGATCGGCGCTTCGGCCTGATGCTGTGGCTCCGCTTACTGTGCCGTCGGTCGGCCGCACCGCCGGCCGGGCCCGGGGAAGTCAGGAGCGGTCGAGGAAGCGGTGGTCGGACTGCAGCTCGGCGGCGACCAGCGCGCTGGCGACCTGCTCCGGGCGCAGCGTGACGACGACCTCGTCGCCGGCGGTCGCGCTCTCCTGGACGGCGATGCCGAGCAGGGCGAACGCCGCGGCGAACGACCGCACCACCGCCTGCTCCGGGGACTCCGGCCCGGCGGTCTCCGGTTCGTCGCGCTCCCAGGCCTGCGCGGCGGCCGCGGCGAGCCGGGCGGGCAGGCGGACGGTCACCGGGTGCAGTTGCTCCGCCAGGTGTTCGCCGATCTGGGCCAGCAGTCGGGCGTCCTGGCGGTAGCGGGCGTCGGCTTCCATGCCGCTCATTCTATTGATCAGGGTGACAACCTATCTTCCTAGGACGCGCTAGGCGGTGTGGCATGGTCTATCGACACCGGTCGGCGAGAGGAGCGGCATGGACGGGGAGAGTAGGCGGGGCTGGCTCGGCTTCGGCGTGGCGATCGCGCCGCATGTCCTGCTGCTCGGCTTCATGCTCGTCGTGTCGGCCGGGCGTGGGTGGGCGGTGGCCGGCTACGTCACCTACTGGGCCCTGCTGGAGATCTACCTGGCGCCGCTCGGGGTGATCGCCTGCTTCCTGCTGTGGTTCGCGAAGCCGACCCGGGCCTTCGCCGGTGGGGTGGCCGGTGGCACGGTGGCCGGGTTCGTGCTGGTGGCGTTGTGGGCGCTGCTGGTCTACGCCGCCCAGGGCTGACGGCCGCGAAGCTGTGCCAAGCCGGGTCGGGTCGGGTGAGGCCGCGCTGCCGCGGTGGAGCCGACGGTGGGGGAGAGTTGGCAGTTCCGAAACCATTGATGAACATTGTTAGTGGGAGCGCTCCCATGTAACCATGTCGGGAACGCCTTCCGTCCTCGAAGGAGCTCCCAGAAATGAACCCCCGTAAATGGCTGGCCGGCGCCACCGCGCTGGCCGCCGCGGCCGTCTCCACGGCCATCGCGCTGGCCCAGCCAGCAGTCGCCGCCTCCGGCGGCACCGGCACCGGTTACCTGCACACCAACGGCAACAAGATCGTCGACAGCACCGGCGCCACGGTCCGGCTGACCGGCATCAACTGGTTCGGCATGGAGACCGACAACAAGACCTTCCACGGCCTCTGGTCGAGCAACCCGTGGAAGAGCCAGATCGACACGATGGCCTCGCTCGGCTACAACACGTTGCGGGTCCCGTTCTCCGACGACGCCCTCAAGCCGGGCGCCACCGCCACCGGCATCAACGATTTCACCAACCCGGACCTGGTCGGGCTCTCCCCGCTGCAGATCCTGGACAAGGTGATCGCCTACGCCGGGACCAAGGGCATGCGGATCATCCTGGACCGGCACCGGCCGACCTCGGCGGGACAGAGCCCGCTCTGGTACACCGCGGCCGTACCGGAAAGCACCTGGATCGCGGATTGGAAAGCGCTGGCCCAGCGCTATGCGGGCAACACCACGGTGATCGGCGCCGACCTGCACAACGAGCCGCACGCCGAGGGCACCAACCCGGCCGCGACCGGCGCCTGCTGGGGGTGCGGTGACACCGCGCGGGACTGGCGGCTGGCCGCCGAGCGGGCCGGCAACGCGATTCTGTCCGTGCAGCCGAACTGGCTGATCTTCGTGGAGGGCGTCAGCTGCCCGAGCGGCGGCCTGTCCAACGTCTGGGACAACGACACCAGCAACGACGAGGACTGCGGCTGGTGGGGCGGCAACCTGTCCAAGGCGGGGCAGTTCCCGGTACGCCTGGACGTCGCGAACCGCCTGGTCTACTCGCCGCACGAGTACGCCACCTCGGTCTACCACCAGGCGTGGTTCGACGACCCGTCCTACCCGGCGAACATGCCGGCGATCTGGGACAAGTACTGGGGCTACCTCTACAAGCAGAACATCGCCCCGATCATGATGGGCGAGTTCGGCACCACGCTGCAGGCCAACGTCGACAAGATCTGGCTGCAGGAGCTGATGAAGTACACCGGCACCGGGGTCAACGGGATGTCGTTCACCTACTGGTCGTGGAACCCGAACTCGGGGGACACCGGCGGCATCGCCAACGACGACTGGACCACGGTCAACCAGGCCAAGCAGGCGATCATCTCGCCGTACCTGATCCCGCCGGTCGGCGGCGGCACCAACCCGCAGCCGTCCGGTTCCGCCTCGACGTCCACCCCGCCGGTGCCGACCGGTGGCTGCAAGGCCACCTACACGCAGGACAACGCGTGGCAGGGCGGCTTCCAGGGCCAGCTCAAGGTGCAGAACACCGGCACCGGGACGGTCAACCCGTGGCAGGTCACCTGGACCTGGCCGTCCGGCGTGACGCTGAACAACGGCTGGAACGCCACGGTCACCCAGAGCGGGACGACGGTCACGGCGGCTGCGCCGAGCCACGCGCTGTCGCTCGCGGCGGGCGCGTCGGTCACGGTCGGCTTCACCGCCAACGGTACGGCCAGCGCCCCGGCGACGGTGAAGCTCAACGGAGTGGCGTGCGGATGAGGCTCGTACCGATAGCCTCGGTCGTGGTCCTGGCCGGCGCCGCCATCGGCGTCGTCGGCCTGGGCCCGGCCCACGCCGCCGCCGCGACCTGCGACGTCACCTGGACGGCGAACAGCTGGAACACCGGGTTCACCGCCGACGTCAAGGTCACCAACCTGGGCGCCGCGGTCTCCTCGTGGACGCTCGCCTGGGATTTCGCCGGCAACCAGCAGGTCACCTCGGCCTGGAACGCGACCGTGCGGCAGACCGGCGCCGCGGTGACCGCCACCAGCGTCGGCTGGAACGGCTCGCTGGCGACCGGGGCGTCGGCCAGTTTCGGCTTCCAGGGCACCTACTCGGGCAGCAACCCGGCGCCGTCGGCGTTCCGGTTCAACGGGGTGACCTGCGGGCCGGAGCCGGTGCCGAGCGACGCCTCCGGCCCGCCGTCGCCCTCGCAGTCGTCCTCGCCGCCCCCGCCGGCCCCGGCCGACTGCACCAGCGGGACGCGCTGTGACGGCTTCGAGTCGCAGGCCGGCGCGGTGCCGTCCGGTTCGTGGACGGTGACCAGCCCGGACTGCTCCGGGGCCGGCACCGCCGCGATCGACCGGACGGTCGCGCACAGCGGCGCCACGTCCCTGCGGATCAACGGCGCTGCCGGTTACTGCAACCATGTGTTCGCCCGCAACACCGATCTCATGGGTACGGGCAGCACGCGCTATGTCCGCTACTGGGTGAGGCACACGACCGCGCTGCCCGCCGCGCACGTCACGGCGGTGGCCATGTCGGACGCAAACGACGGCGGCAAGGATCTGCGCTTCGGCGGCCAGAACGGCGCGCTGCAGTTCAACCGGGCCTCGGACGACGCCACGCTGCCCGAGCAGAGCCCGGCCGGGGTGGCGCTGTCCCGGCCGTTGCCGGTCGGCACCTGGAACTGCGTCGAGTTCAAGATCGACAGTGCGGCCGGGACCATCGAGACCTGGCTGAACAACACCTCGGTGCCCGGCCTGGTCGCGGACGGCAGCCCGACGCACGACATCGACAGCCAGTGGCTGAACCGCACCTGGCGCCCGGCTCTGACCGACCTGCGGCTGGGCTGGGAGAGTTACGGCGACGGATCCGACACCCTCTGGTACGACGACGTGGCGGTCAGCGGCGCCCGGATCGGCTGCTGATCCACCGGATCGGGCGTGGCGCGGGCCACGCCCGATCCGCTCAGCTTCCGCGGCCGGCGGCCGAACGGGACCGCGTGCGAGCCGTAGTGGTCCCGGCCTACGTCGCCGCGGCCCTGGCCGCGGCGCTGTATGCGCTGCTGTCCTGGCGTCGCCGGCAGGTCACCCCGCTGGCCAAGTCGCTGGCCCTGATCACGTCCGGCGCCGCGCTGTGGTCGCTCGCCCAGGCGTTCGCCGCCGTCGCCTCGCCGACCGTGGCGCTCGCCGCCACCTCCGCGATGTTCCCCGGCGTGGCGATGCTGGTCGCCGGTTTCCACTGGCACGTCACCGTCTTCACCGGGTACGGCCTGGAGCGGCTGCGCCGGTGGCACGCCCTGCTGCTCATCCACCCGGTGCTGCTGACCGTGGTGGTGGCGACCGATCCGATACATCACGCGTTCTTCAGCACGGTCACCAGCCACCCGGACGGCGGGGTCACCCCGCACTTCGGGCCGCTGTACTGGCTGCACACGGCGTACTGCTACACCATGATCGCGATCGGGATGGGCCGGGCGGTGGCGGCGATGCGCCGGGCGGTGCGCGGGCACCGCCGGGTCTTCCTGATCTTCCTGATCGGCGGGCTGGCGCCGGCGGCCGGCAACCTGATCAGCATCTTGCTGCTCACCGAGGACCGGCAGCTCGACCTCACCCCGATCCTGTTCCTGGTCACCGCCTCGATGTGGTGGTGGGCGGAACGCTTCGGGACGCCCGCCCGGCGCACCCCGGTCTCCTACAAGCAGGTGATCGCCGCGCTCAGCGACGCGGTGATGGTCCTCGACGCGGACGGCCGGATCCTGGACGCCAACCCGGCGGCCGCCGAGCTGCTCGCCGCGCTGGGCGGCCCGGCCGGCAGCGCGGTCGGCCGCCGCTGGCAGGACGTGCTGGGCCCGCAACGGGCGCTGGTGTTCTCCGGGATCGACCAGCAGACGGTCGCCTCCGCCGACGGGCGGATCTACGACGTGCGGGTGGTGCGGATGTCGCCGGAGACCGGCACCGGCGCGGGCACCGTCGTGGTCGTCCGGGACGTCACCGAGCTGGAACGGCTGCGCGCCGAGCTGACCGACCAGGCGCTCCGCGACGGGCTGACCGGCGTCTACAACCGCCGGCACCTGACCACGGTGCTGCGTGAGCAGGTGGCGTCCGGTCACCCGCTCGCGGCCGTGATGATCGACGTCGACCATTTCAAGGCGGTCAACGACACGTACGGGCACGCGGTCGGCGACGAGGTGCTGATCCGGCTGGCGCAGGAGCTGGCCGGGTCGGTCGGCTCGGCCGGGACGGTGGCCCGGTACGGCGGCGAGGAGTTCGCGGTGCTGCTGCCCGGCGTCGACGCCCGGGCCGCCGCGGAACTGGCCGATCAGTGGCGTTGCCGCTGCTCGGAGGTGGTCGTCGGGACCCCGCTCGGGCCGCTGCGGGCGACGTTCAGCGCGGGGGTGGCGGAGCTGGCGGCCGGCGGCAGCGCCGAGGAGCTACTGAAGTGCGCTGACCGGGCGCTCTACCTGGCCAAGGAGCAGGGGCGCGACCGGGTGGTCACGGCCGTCCCGGAGCGGCTTCCGGCGGGGCTGCCGTAACGCTTTACTGGGCGGATGACTGACGCGTCCGGCCGGGTCCTGCCCGAAGCCGATCTGGCGGCGATCTTCGGGGTGCTGGTCACCGTGCACGGTGAGCTGACCGCGGAGCGGCTCGACCCGGAACTGGTCTCGCGGCTGGTGCGGCGGTTGTCCCGGCACGGGCCGCTGGCGGACGGTGCGTCGGCGGGGGAGCTGAACGCGCTGCTCGCCGACCTGTGCCGGCGGATGCATTGGGCGATGGGTGCGGATGACGAGTATCCGGCGCCGTCGCCGCGGACGGTGACGTATCAGCTGGGGCTGCCTGACGAGCAGGCGGCCGAAACCGTGGCGGGTCAGTTGGCTTCGGAGGGCGGCGTCACCGCGACGTTTCCGCCGCCGGCCGGCTCCTCGGCCTTCGAAGAGACGTCCGGCTCCTCGGCGCTCGAAGGGACCGCCGGCGGCGAGCCGGCGTGCTGGCAGGTAAAGGCGACATTTCCGGATCTGGTGCCCAGTACGGAGAATCGGCAGCGGACCGAGCACCTGACCCGGCTCGCCGAGCAGAATGGTGGCCGCTATCTGGGCGCCGAGTTCTGACCGCGGTCAGGCGGTGCCGAACGGGTTGTCGATGACGTAGCGCCAGCGGCCGTCGGTGCCGCGCCGGAGCACGTCGGTGGCGACGCCGTGCAGGTCGAGCGGGAAGCCCTGGCGGGCGGTGCCGCGTATCGACCAGTCCACCACGGTGAGCGCGAGGTCCCCGGTGACGTAGTGCTGCCGCAGCTCGGCCTGCATCGGCACGCCGAAGTCGAGCAGGTGCTGCAGGGCGGCCCGGCGCTCGGTGATGCCGGTCCGCGGGGCGCCCGGCTGCGGGACCACGATCGCGTCCGGCTCGTAGAACTCGTCCAGGGCGGCGAGGGAGCCGGTGGCGAACGCCGCGAGGTAGGCGGCCAGGTGGGCGGTGAGATCGTCGTGATGCGGCTGCGAATCCGTCATGCCCCACCAGGATAGGTGCGGCCGGCGGCTGTCCGCTGTCCCGTCCGGCCCCGGGCGTGCCCGATCAGCGTGCCGCCGGCCGTGACCAGAGCGGCGGCGATCGCGGCGGCGACGTCGGCTCGGCCACGCCAGAGCCACACCCCGGCCAGCCCGGCCACGATCGCCAGAATCACGGCGCCCCACCCGATCCACTCGTGCTGCCGGGCGTCGAGCAGGTGAGCGAGGAGCGGGTGACCGAGGTGGGCGACCAGCACGGCGCCCGCCGCCAGGATCACCGTCAGCGCCCCGGCCGCGAAGTCGTCGTGCCACCTACCGATGGCCAGCCCGATGGCCAGCAGCGACAGCAGCGTCAGGAGCAGCCGGAACGCGGTCCGCCGGCCCTCCTGGTCGATCCCGTGGCCGAACTCGGCGCCGCCGACGGTGACCAGGGCCGCGCCCAGCACGGTGTACGCCTCCGCGATGTCGGCCACGGTCAGGTAATAGAGCCCGCCGAGGCCGAGCAGATAGCCACAGACGCAGACGGTCAGGCCCCGCCACCGGGCCGGCACCCGTTTCCTCTCCCGTGCCTTCGCGAGCATCTCCCGAGCCTCGGCCCTCGACGCCCGGCCGGCGAGCAGATCTCGGACGGCGGTCGCCGAGCGCGAGAACGGGCGAATACCGCCGCGCGGGTCGGTCAGGGCAGGCGCCAGACCTGGGTCTGGGACGGCTTGCCCGGGTGGCGGGTGAGGCGGAAGCGGTTCAGGCCCGCGCCGGCCGGTACCTCGAAGATGATCGAGCGGGTGGTGACGGAGAACTGCGGCACGCCGGACGGTTCGCCGCTGTGGAAGGTGGTCTTGGCCAGGTCCGCCGGGTAGCGGTGGCCGGCCCGGTCCAGGACCCAGGCCTGTTTCTCCAGGTCGGGGACGAACGGGATGCGACCGGTGGTCTGCACCCGGACGGCGACCTCGACCAGGCGGTGGCCGGCAGCCGGGCGGAGTGCCGGGTTGACCGGCAGCACCGCCGGGTTCTGGTAGTCGGCGATCGCCAGCTGCACCTCCTCGCCGGAGTCGCTGTGCAGGACGACGGTGCCGTCGTAGGGGACGACGCCGCCGGCGGGGACCGGAGCCGGCGGCGGAGTCCAAGCCGACGTCGGCTCCGGCCAGCCCGGTGAGGTCCGGGTCGGCAGGGGCCCCGGTGGGCTCGGTGTAATCATCCAGCCCGGGGTTATGGGCCGTGGCGTCAGCGTGTCGAGGTGGGCGATCGCGTCATTGGTGATCTCGTACACCGGCGGGCCGGTCGGGATCGAGTTGCCGACGACGCCGGTGATGGCGGCGGCCATGGCGACAGTGGCGACGGCGATCAAGGCGCGGCGCCGGGCCGCAGCCGGGGTGGGCCCGGCCGGGCGAGCCGACGCCGGCGGGGGAGCGGGCGGCGACGGTGGATCCGACACCGTGACCAGAGCCGGGACCGGCGCCGGGGGAGTGCGGCGCGGCCACCGGCGGGCCACCACGGCGCCGCCGATCGCCGCGACGACGGCGACCGCGGCGAAGGCCGCCCAGCGACGGCGTCCGCGGTGCTGGGGAGGGTGGGGCGGCTCGGTCACGGCCACCGCATCGGCAGCGGTGCCGGCCGGTTGAGAACAACCGTCCGGCACCGCTCCGAGGTGGCGGCTATCGGGCGCCTGCCTGGTCGCGGAGCCGCCCGTCGTGGACCTCGGTGATCCGGTCGGCGGTGGTCAGGTGGGTGCGGTCGTGGGTGACCAGGATCGTCGCGGTGGCGCGCTGGTGGGTGAGCCGGGTGATCAGGCCGATGATCGTGGCGCCGCGTTCGTGGTCGAGGGCGCTGGTCGGCTCGTCGACGAGCAGGACGGTGGGGTCGTTCATCAGGGCGCGGGCGATGTTCACCCGTTGCCGCTGGCCGCCGGAGAGCTGGTGCGGGCGCCGGCCGGCCTGCGCGGCCAGGCCGACCGCGTCGAGCAGATCGAGGGCCCGCCGGCGTGCGGCGGCCGGGCGGCGGCCGTCGATGACGGCCATCACCTGGAGTTGCTCGGCGGCGGTCAGGGCGGGCAGCAGGTTCGGCTGCTGGAAGACGATGCCGATGCTGCGGCGGCGCAGCACGGCCTGGTCCGCGCGGTTCAGGCCGGTGACGGGGACGCCGTCGACGGTGACCGTGCCGCTGTCCGGGGCGATCAGGGTGGCGGCGACGGCGAGCAGGCTGGACTTGCCGGAGCCGGACGGCCCGACGACGGCGGTGACGGTGCCGCGCGGCACGTCGAGGCTGACCCGGTCGAGGGCGGTCAGCCGGCTGTCGCCGTCCGGGTAGGTGAGGGTGACGTCGGCCAGGCGCAGGGTCATCGGGCGCTCCCCAGGGCGGTCAGCGGGTCGACCGAGGTGATCCGGCCGATGGACAGGGCCGCCCCGAGCACGCCGAGCACGATCATGATCGCGGTGGGGACGAGCATGGTGGCCGGGCTGAGCAGGAACGGCACGGTGCCACCGGCGAGGACGGCGCCGGCCGCCGCGGCGAGGGCGGTGCCGGTGAGCGTGCCGGCGGTCAGCAGGACGGCGGCCTGGCCGAGCGCGTCGCGCAGCAGGCCGGCGGTGGACGCGCCGAGGGCCTTGAGGACGGCGACGTCGCCGCTGCGCTGGATCGTCCAGACGGTGAAGAACGCGCCGATGACCAGGGCGGAGATGGCGAACAGGAAGCCGCGCATCAGCTGCAGCGAGCCGTTCTCCGAGGTGTAGGAGCCGATCGCGGACAGCGAGTCGTCGCGGCTGACGGTCCGGGTGCCGGCCGCCCGGTCGCCCGCGGCCAGGTCGGCGTCGTCGCTGGTGGTCAGGGCGATCACGGTGGCCGTCCGGTCGGATCCCCCGGTGGCCCGGCGCCAGTCGGCGAGACCGGCCCAGACGACCGGGGTGTGGCTGAACGAGGCGTCGCCCCGCACGGCGGCCACGGTCAGGCTCTGCCCGGCGAGGGTGAGCGCGTCGCCCGGTCGTACCCCAAGCTGGTCAGCGGCGGTGACCGACAGCAGCACGGACCGGTCGGCGATCCGGTCGCCGCCGGGCGTCAGCGCGGAGCCGGGCTGGACGCCGAACACGGACACGGCGACGGTCGCCGCGCCGGCCGACGCCCGGGTGGTGCCGATGCCGAGCGGCTCGGCGCGGGTGACGCCGGGGGTGGCGGCCCAGCGCCGGAGCTGCTCGGCGGTGACGGTGGAGTCGGCGAAGGACAGGTCCCGCCCCGCGGCGGGGGCGGTGAAGGCGAGATGGTCGGCGGGCAGCCCGGTGATCGCGGAGATGTTCTGCTGCCCGAGACCGGCGGTCAGCCCGGACAGCAACCCGACCAGCAGGGTGATCAGCACGATGACGGCGCCCATCAGGGCGAACCGGCCCCGGGCGAACTTGAGGTCGCGCCATGCGACGAACACGGTGGTACGTCCCTTTTCCTCGGCGTGATGTGGTGGTGTCCACGGTCGCCGCCGGGCGGGGGTGCGGGCATCTGCCGGAGGACCGGATGTGGTTTGCATCTTTCGACAGAGGCCGGCCGGGCGTGGCCCTTCGTACCCTGAACAGATCATGTCCGTGACCGTGTCGCCCCTGCCGCGCACCGCCCGTGGCCTGCGGTGGTGCCTGCATCTGCTGTTCGCCGGGCTGCTGGTGCTCGCCGCCGGCCGGGCGGTGGCCGGCCCCGCGCCGCACGCCTGGCCGGTGGCGGCGGTGGCCGTGGTGCTCGCCCTGACCTACGGCGCCGGGGTGTGGTTCGCGCGTGCCCCGTGGGCCTGGCTGGCCGGGCTCGGCACCGGGTGGCTGGTGCTGCTGGCCCTGTCCGCGGACGGGGTGTGGGTGGCCTTCCCGCTGTACTTCCTGCAGCTGCACCTGCTGCCGCGCCGCACCGGGGTGGTCGCCGTGCTGGTCACCGCGCTCGCGGCGATCACCGGGTTCGCCGCCCACGCCGGGGCGCTGACGCTGGGCATCGTGGTCGGGCCGGCGCTCGGCGCGGCCGTCGCGATCGCCGTGGTCCGCGGCTACCAGGCGCTGTACCGGGAGAGCGAGCGGCGCCGCCGGCTGATCGAGGAGCTGACCGCGACCCGCGCGGATCTGGCCGCGGCCCAGCACACCGCCGGCGTGCTGGCCGAGCGGGAGCGGCTGGCCCGGGAGATCCACGACACCCTGGCCCAGGGCCTGTCCAGTATCCAGCTGCTGCTGCGGGCCGCCGAACGCGCGCTGCCGGAGACCGCGACCACGGCTGCCGGGCATGTGGCGCAGGCCCGCCAGGCCGCCGTCGACAACCTCGCCGAGGCCCGCCGGTTCGTCGCCGCGCTCACCCCGCCGGCGCTCGACGACGCCGGCCTGGTCGACGCCCTGGACCAGCTCTGCGCGACCACCAGCGCCCGGCACCGGATCACCGCCCGGCTGCACCGCACCGGCGAGCCGGTGCCGCTGTCGCCGGCGACCGAGACCGCGCTGCTGCGCATCGCCCAGTCGGCCCTGTCCAACGTCGTCCGGCACGCCGGGGCCGGCACCGTGGACGTGACCCTGAGCTACCTCGGCGACCAGGTGGCGCTGGACGTCGTCGACGACGGCGCCGGTTTCGACCCGGCGGCGGGCACCGACGGCTTCGGGCTGACCGCCATGCGCGCCCGCGCCCAGGCGCTCGGTGGCACGCTCACCATCGAGGGGACCGGTGGCGGCGGCACGGCGCTGGCCGTGCAGGTGCCGGCCGGGACGGGGGCCGGGTGACGACGATCCGGCTGCTGATCGCCGACGACCATCCGGTCGTGCGCGCCGGGCTGCGCGCGGTGCTGGAGACCGAGCCCGGCCTGGCCGTGGTGGCCGAGGCGGCCACGGCGGAGCAGGCGGTGGCCCGGGCGGCGGACGGCGACATCGACGTCGTGTTGATGGATCTGCAGTTCAAGGGCGGGATGACCGGGGCCGAGGCGACCGCGGCGATCACCGCGCGTCCGGGTGCGCCCCGGGTGGTGATCGTGACGACCTACGGCACCGACGCGGACACGCTGCCGGCGATCGCCGCCGGGGCGACCGGCTACCTGCTCAAGGACGCGCCGCCGGAGGAGCTGGCCGCCGCCGTGCGGACCGCCGCGGCCGGTCGCACCGCTCTCGCGCCGTCGGTCGCGGACCGGTTGCTGAGCCGGCTGCGGCAGCCGGACACGGCGCTGACCCGCCGGGAGACCGAGGTGCTCACGCTGGTCGCGGCGGGGCTGTCGAACCAGGGGGTCGGGGCTCGGCTGCACCTGACCGAGGGGACGGTCAAGTCCCACCTGGCGCGGATCTACCTCAAGCTCGGCGTCGACTCGCGAACCGCCGCGGTCGCCGCCGCCACGAGCCTCGGGCTGATCCGGCGCTGACCGGCGCGCGGAGGGCGTACGGAAATACACCGTTGACTATCTTGACCTACTGAAGAAACATCCCCAGTCTTATGGGAGCGCTCCCGCCAACGTCCCCCATCGATTGAAGAAAGGGGCAGATCATGCGAAGAGTCCTCGTCGCACTCTGCGCCGCCCTGCTAGCCGCCGCCGGCGCGGTCATCGCGCTCGGCAGCCCCGCCTACGCCGCCACCGGACTGCACGTCGTCGGCACCGACATCTACGAGGCGAACGGCAACAAGTTCGTCATGCGTGGCGTCAACCACGCCCACACCTGGTACACCAGCCAGACCAGCTCGTTCGCCAACATCAAGGCAGCCGGCGCGAACACCGTCCGGGTGGTGCTCTCCGGCGGCCGCTGGACCGCGAACAGCGCGAGCGACGTGGCCAACGTGATCTCGATGTGCAAGGCCAACAAGCTGATCTGCGTCCTGGAGGACCACGACACCACCGGGTACGGCGAGGACAGCGCCGCCTACACCCTCGACCAGGCGGTCAACTACTGGATCAGCCTGAAGAGCGTGCTGGCCGGCCAGGAGGACTACATCGCGATCAACATCGGGAACGAGCCGATCGGCAACACCAACCCGAGCCAGTGGACCGCCGCCACCACCGCCGCGATCAAGAAGATGCGCGACAACGGCTTCCAGCACCTGCTGATGATCGACGCCCCGAACTGGGGCCAGGACTGGCAGCAGGTGATGCTCGCCAACGGCCAGGCGGTGCTGGACGCGGACGCCCAGCACAACACCATCCTGTCGATCCACATGTACGCGGTCTACAACCAGGCGTCGACGATCACCTCGTACCTGGACACCTTCAAGTCCAAGGGCTGGCCGCTGCTGATCGGCGAGTTCGGCTGGCAGTTCGCGGCCGGTGAGGTCGACGACCAGACGGTGATCTCGGAAGCGGTCAAGCGCGGCCTCGGTTACCTCGGCTGGTCCTGGTCCGGCAACACCGACCCGGTCCTGGACATGGTGCTCAGCTTCGACGTCAACCAGAAGACCACCTGGTACGGCCGGGTCTTCGACGGCCCCAACGGGATCAAGGCCACCGCCAGGGAGGCCACCGTCTTCGGCGGCACCTCGACCTCGTCCCCGTCGGTGCCGCCGTCGTCGCCCTCGGTCCCGCCGTCGTCGTCCCCGTCGCAGCCGACCGGCAAGACCTGCTCGGCGACCTACGCGATCACCGGGCAGTGGCCGGGCGGCTTCCAGGGTGAGGTCAAGGTGACCGCCGGCGGCTCGGCGATCAGCGGCTGGACCGTCACCTGGACCTACGCCAACGGCCAGACCGTCGCCAACGCCTGGTCCGCCACCGTGACCAGTAGCGGCGCCACGGTCACCGCCAAGAACGCCGGCTACAACGGCAGCCTGGCCGCCAAGGGCAGCACGTCCTTCGGCTTCCTCGGCTCCTGGACCGGCACCAACTCGATCCCCACCCCAAGCTGCACCGCCAGCTGATCCCGATTCACGGAGGGGCCGCGACGCGCGGCCCCTCCACCCGTTCACCCCGCTTTCGGTACGCCCGCGCGCGGCATAAAGGTTCCGTAAGCGTCTGCCTGACGGTCGTCGAATGGCCGGTTTCAGAGCATGGAGGTGCCCTGATCCGCCGACCGTTGTGGTGGTGCCGCCGTGCTGCGAGTGCTGACGACCCTGCTCACGACCCTGCTCGTGGTGCTGACCGGCGCGCAGCCGGCCGCCGCGATCGCCTACGGCCGGGACGCCGGCGACGGGCAGTGGGCGTTCTCGGCGCGGCTGACCATGACCGGCATCCCGACCGAGGACCACGGCAGCCGGGACAGCTGGTGCTCGGGAGCGCTGATCGCGCCCCGCTGGGTGATCACCGCCGGGCACTGCTTCCGGGACGCGGACGGTGAGCGGGTCGCCCGTACCGTCGCGGAGAAGACCACCGCTACCGTCAGCGGCCGCCGGGTCGAGGTGGTCGGGGTCCGGCAGGCGCAGTCCGCGGACGTCGCGCTCGCCGAGCTGGCCGAGGCGGTCACCGGCGTCGCGCCGCTCGTCGTCGGCGACCGCGCGCCGCAGCCGGGGGAGCAGGTCCGGCTGACCGGGTACGGCCTGGCCGGCACCGGGACGGAGATCCCGGAGCGGCTGCAGACCGGCACGTTCGTCGTCGACCGGGTCGGCGACACCGTCCTGGAGATCTCCGGCCGCAGCCCGCACCGGTACACCAGCGCCTGCCCGCACGACTCCGGCGGACCCTACTTCCGGGAGGACCCGCCGACGCTGGTGGCGGTGGTCAGCAGCGGCCCGTCCTGCCCGCACGAGGGCGCCGACCTCAGCGCCCGCACTGACAACCTGGCCGGCTGGATCGGCGACACGATCGGCGGCCGGACCGGTCCGCTCGACGACCCGCGCACCGCGGTGGCCGCCGGCGCCGCGCTGCTGCTGGCACTGGTGGCGGCGGTGGCCCTGGCCCGCTCGCAGCGCACCCGGGCGGAGGCCGGTCGCTGGCGGCACCGGGCTCCGAACGGCCCGCGAGTCGGCTCCCGTCCGGCCCGCGAGCCGCAGGCCGGCTCCCGGACCGCGCGCGGGCCGGAAGTCAGCTCTCGCTCAGCGGGCTGAACTGGACGCCGGCCAGCCGCCGTCCTGCCGCACCCAGGTCTGACCGGCCCGCACGGTCAGCGCCATCCGATGGCCCTGCCAGGTCGACTCGCTGCGCTGGACCAGGCGCACGATCGCCGCGCCGTCGTAGCGGCACACCTCAACGTCGCTGCTGGTCAGGCTCAGGTAGGCGAAACCGGCGAACTTGCCGAGCCACTGCTGCTTGTCCAGCACCCGGCCCTGGTCCCCGATGGAGCGGAAGTCATCGGCCAGCAGCGCGTCCAGCGCCTCGGTGTCGGCGTGCAACTCGGCCTCGTCGAAGGCGCGCACGAGCCGGTCAGCGTCGAAAGTCATCCGTCGATTGTCGTGCCGAGGCTCGCGTAGCCGCGGTGCACCGCGCCCAGCGACGCCGCCGCGCCGAACGGGGAGCGGGCGGCCACCTCAGCGGCTGCGGCGCCGTCGGCGTGCCCCTGCCGGATCAGCCGGTCCAGCTCGGCGAGCTGCCGGTGCTGGGCGGTCACGAACGCGCGGTCCACCGGCGCGCCGTGCCCGGGCATCACGACCCCGTCCGGCGCGACCAGGCGCAGCAGCGCGGCGACCGTGTCCGGCCACTCCAGAGGAAAGGCGTCTTTACCGTACGACGGGGGCGCGCCCTCCTCGACCAGGTCACCGGCGAGCACCACGCCGGCGTCCGGCACCGTGACGACCAGGTCGCCGGCGGTGTGCCCGCGCCCGAGGTGGTGCAGCCGCACGGGCCGCCCGGCCAGGTCCACGGTCGCCTCGGCGCGCACCAGCCGGTCGGGCACCCGCACGGTCACCTCGGCCAGCCCGGTGGCCAGCTCCGGCTCGCTCGGCAGCCATGCCTCGTACCAGAAATGTTGCAAGGTCTTGAAGTTGTCGCGCAGCTCGCGGGCGGCCTCCTCGTGCGCCCAGACCGGTGAGCCGGGGCCGGCGAGCGTGGCGTTGCCGAAGCAGTGGTCGAAGTGGTGGTGGGTGTTCACCACGATCAGCGGGTCCCGGGTGATCCGGCGGATCGCCTCGGCCAGCTCACCGGCCTGCGCCGCCGTGGACAGCGTGTCGACCACCAGCGCCGCCCCGGGCGCGGTGACCAGCGTGACATTCACGTCCAGCACCGGGTACCGCAGCACGTACACCCGGTCGGCGACCTCGCGGAAGCCCCCGTGCTCGCTCATCGGGGCAGCTTAGCGTCCTCCGGCGGGGCGCTCCGGTCAGGCGAGCGTGGCCACCCGCTCGCGCAGCAGGCCCTGCACGGTGGCGACCGCCGTCCGGGCGTCCTCGATCAGCTCGTGCGGGTTCTCGCCGGTCGGGTCGTCCCACTCGGAGCGGATCGCGTACTCGGCGTCGACCACCCGGGCCCAGGCCCGCCGGAGGTCCGGGTCGGCGTAGAGGTCCACCCGCGCCGAGAGGCGGCCCGGGTGCTGCACGTCGGGCATCTGGTCGAGGAACCCGTCGCGTTGGCTGAGGTCGACCAGCAGGCGGTTGTCCAGGTTCTCCAGGAACTCCATCAGGTCGAGGAAGAGCGCGGCGCGGGTGTCGCGCAGCTTCTCGGCGCGCTGCCGGCGCCCCTGCTGCTCGTCGCGGCGGCTGGTGCCCAGATGGGTCACCAGAGCGCCGAGCACCGCACCGAGCACGCCGATCCCGCCGGCGATGACCGGAGTCCACACTGTCGTGTCTGCCACGCGGGCATGGTAATGAGGTCAGGCACGCTTCTCCTGAGCCGCTCGCACCGCCTCGACCGCCGCCTCCCGGGTGTCGGCGAAGTGCAACGGGACGAACTGGCCGCTTCCGGACCGGCCGCACCGGACCAGGATGCCGGCCACCAGGACGCCGCGCGGCGGATCCCAGGTCACCAGCGGGGAGAACCGGGCCTCGGCGCCCGATGCCGCCGCGGCGTCCGCCACCTTCTCCGCCGCGACGGCCTCCGGTGACGGCTGGTCCGACATCCAGCCGATCACCCGGCCGGCACGCACGTCGTCGCCGTCCAGGGTCGCGCACCACAGCGGGTACGCCTGCGGAATGACCGACACCGCCACCTCCCCGTCCTCGTCCCGCCATTGTCCGGCAAACCGGCGGGCCACCTGGCCGGTATCCGGACACCCGTGGCTAAGCTCGTGGCGATCGAAAGGGTGTGGTGATGACCGACGTGGTGCGGACGCTGCGGTGGTGCGGGGCGGGTGCCGTGGTGCTGTTCGGCGTCCTCCCGGCGGTGATGCTGACCCTGCTGGTGACCGGCGGCCGCACGCCCGGCTCGGTGGGGCTGGTCCTGGTCCCCGGCATCGCGCTGGTGGTCTGCGCGCTGATCCTCGCGGTGCGCGGCGTCACCAACCCGGACCCGGAGACGAGCGCGCAGCTGATGCGGCGCAGCATGGCCTTCGTGGCCGGCGCCGACCTGCTGATGCTCGGCGGCAACGCGTTGATCCGGATGGCCGCCGGCTGACATCATTCGACCCTGTGTGGATTCCTACCGACGACGAGATCCGATCGCTGCACGAGCGGGCCGCGCCGACACCGGAGGCCTTCGCGTCGGTGTTCACGCACTGCCGGATCGTCTGCCGGATCGCCGAGCAGCTCCTCGACCGGCTCGGCCTCGACCTGAACCGTGACCTGGTCCGGGCCGGCTGCCTGCTGCACGACATCGGCGTCTACCGGCTCTACGGCCGCGACGGCGTCCTCGACTACCCGAACTACATCCGGCACGGCGTGCTCGGCCACGAGCTGCTGGCCGCCGAGGGCTTCCCCGAGGAGCTGTGCCGGTTCTGCTCCTGCCACACCGGCGTCGGCGTCACCCGGGCCGACGTGCTCGACCAGGGCCTGCCCCTGCCGCCGGCCGACTACGTCCCGGCGACCGGCGAGGAGGAGCTGGTCATGTACGCCGACAAGTTCCACAGCAAGAAGAACCCGCCGGTCTTCGTCTCGGCGGCGGCGTACACGGTGAGCGTCGGCCGTTTCGGCCCGGACAAGGCGGCCCGCTTCACCGACCTGGTCACCACCTACGGCGAGCCGGACCTCGCGTCGCTGGCCAGCGAATATGGCCACAGGATGATGTGACGGGCCGAGGCGAACGCTGGTCCGTCCGTCGTTTGATTCCTCACGGTCGGGCTCATCCCCGGTGCCCCAATCCGGCGTGTCAGAGGGAGCCCGGTGTACCTGTCTGCCGCAACTGCCACCGCTCCGCCGGGTAAACCCGCGTCGACCCGTCAGGCAAGGTCACCACGAACAGGGGCACACCCTCACCGATGTTGTGCCCCGCTCGTTCGGCCGAGATCGGCATCCGGCCGGTCATCACTGCTCCGGCCGGTGACCCCAGCGCTGGAAGCCGGCAGCGGTCCGTGATTGTCCGTATCGATGGTGTCCCGCAGTTGCGGTGAAGATCGGCAGAGGGGTCTTCTTGCCGGCCTGTCCTCATCCGGCAGCCTCAGGATTCCGGCCCAGCCACCTCGGGATGCAGGTCAGGCCGCCCGAGTGGGGCGGGCCTGCGCGGGACGGCCGGTATCGCCGATCGGGTGTCCGGCGCGGGTCGTGCTGCCGTTGCGGAGGGCTGCCGGGCGAGGGTGGCGTGCAGTTGGGCAAGCCGAACCCGGGCGTCGAAGAGCTGCCAGTCGTAGGCGTCTTCCGGTGTTCGGTCCGGGCCGGCGTTGAGCATTTCGTACAGTTCGTCGGCGTCGCGAGTGAGCTGTTCGGCGCGGGCACGGTGCTGATCGGGGGTCATGCCGTTCATGGTTCCAGTTCGACCCAGTACATGCTGTCCGCCTCCGCTGGAGTGAGCGACCGGTCGGAGACGACGACCGCGTGCCGGTCGGTGCCGGTGTTGGCGTCGGGGGGCTGTAGATGGCTCCTTGCGTGATGTCGGCGATGGCTGCAGCGAGTGCTCCTCGATCTAGCATGCTCGCGGTGGTCCCGACTCAGAATCAGATGGGTCATGGGTCTCATGCCGGTTGGTCCGCCCGTCGACGATGCGCAGGTGGGTGGGGTGCCAGTACCGGCCGCCGGGCAGCCAGTCGTACGGCGACTGCTGCCACCGGACCCGCAGCTCGACCATGCCGGACTCGGCGCCGACGGCGGTGATCTGGCCGTCGTGGGTGCGGCCGGCGGCGATCCAAATGAGGACAGGGCCACGCAGGTGGCTGCTACCTCGTCGAGGGGCGTGCGAATGACGATAGGTGGCTACGGTTGCCGAGTATGTGAAACGGGCCAGGCCGGGGAGAGGCAGGTGGAACCGTCCAAGCCGCCCTGTCGGCGTGGTCAGCCACTTAAAGAACCGTGAGTACCTGTCAAGATCTGTTCATCGAGAAGGTCAGATGCAAGGATCGTGACGTGCTCAGCGAGTCGTTCTTCGCCACCACGGCGCAAGTTCTCCCCGCCCTTCTAATCGCATTTGCCGTCGAAGTCAGCGCGCTACTCAGGGATCCACTGACTGGCTGGCGTCACAATGTCCGCAGGTTCTACACAAGCGCGTACAAGGCCATCGAGGGGGAGCCCGACTGGTCTCTGTTCCGGCAATGGTTTCGCCGCTACGAGCAAGCCGAGTTGAGCCGGTTCAAGACTCGCCTGTTTCTCACTGCCCATACCGTCCTCGGGCTCATCGTTGTTGGCGAGATCGCAGCCGTCTGGATGCTCGCCGCCGGCGGCCGGGCCAGCATGTTAGCCGCCCCGGCGGGGATCATCTGCATGCTTACGATGACTGCCACGACGGTCATAGCAGCCATCATGCCGTTGGCCCGGTTGCGCTTAGAAGTGGGCCTGAAGCTGACTTCCTGGAATCAGCGCGCCAAGAGGCGGCTCATCACCGTGCATCGGAAGCGCACGCCAGTCGCCGAGTGGCACAGGACCGAAGTCGCAGAGCACGAAGACGCGAACGCGCCATAGAAGCTGAGCGAGTGCATCGCCTGTGTGTCTCGGTTACGACCGGATGCTCGGCAGGCGGTCAGGCAGAGAGCCGCACACCGTATGCAGTTAGGTGCGTCAGGTGGTCCCAGCATGCGGCGACCCTGGATCATGCCGACTTCGTGGTACTGGAACATGTGGGCTCATAGCAGAAAATCCTTGCGCAGGCCGCCGTCATCGTTGGCGACTACGACTCAGCACGCGATCTCGGAAGGGCGCCTGGACAGTGAATGGACGCCGCATCGTCGCCGCAGCGGCGGCGCTCGCGCGGGCTGCGGGATGCACCCCCGCCTCGACAGACAAGGGCGCTTCCTTGCCGACTCGCCCGCTCGCCCGCTCGCCGAAGTCAACCAGCAAGCCAAGTCCGACGCGAAAGTGATCGCGGCTGCGGACGGCGCCCATGAACCGCCGGCGCTTGGTGACGGCACGCTGCCCTGAATACTCGACGGGATCTCTGCGCCGGGGCGGTGAGCCGGGTGGGGCGAGCCGAACCCCTTTCACCCGTCCAGTCGGCTCAAAAAGGCAGCACGGTGAGGCGGTCACGGATCAGCTCGAAGCGGGCCGGTTGGATCAACGGACAGTGCAGCATCACTTCGTCGGGCACGAGGAATCCGCCACGCTGCTGCCGCACCTCGACGATCTGCAACGCCTGTTCGGGGGTGATCTCGAGGCCGTGCACCAGCCACTCGGCCGGAACGTGGTTGATGTCGATCAGGCCGCCGTCATCGAACTGACGGTTCGGGACGTCGGGCCGACCCACCTTCAGTTCGAACGCAGCGACCGGATTCTGCACAACCAGCTCTTGAGCCTCGCGGCGGCGTTGCGCGCGCGCAGCGGCCTGAGCAAGCGCCAGCGTGTTCCCTGATGGTGTCGCCGGCACCGGAGGTGGCTCGTTCGCGCCCCGGTTACGCACCAGCCGCTGCAAAAAGACGACATGCCCGGTGCCGATCGTCCAGACCAGTACATGGCAGCCGACGACGAGGTTGTAAGGCCGACTGTCGACGATGAATGCGTCGACACCGACGATGTAGCCGATCACCTCGATCAGGTAGCCGACTGCGACTGCCATGTGCAGCTTGGATTTGAGCCGGTAGCCGCCGTAAAGCACCATCACGAAGGTGGCCAGGCCAGCCGACAGCAGCGGGACCAGGAACCACCACTGCGTCTGGAGATAACGGGCCAGCGGTGGCGGTGGTGCCGGACGCAGTGGGACGGATGGCGGTTCGTGCGGGTGCATGCGCACACGATAAGAAGCCTCACCGCTGGTGGAGGGCTTCGCCGTTCAGCTGTTCGGAGGGTTCTGGCTCGCTGAACGACGGAACAAGGATCAGCGGCAATACGTCATATTCACCCAGTCGGTAGCCTCCTGTCGGCTCCGCTGATGAACTTGAAGCGGCGCACCGTATGCCATACGTCGACGCATTATTCACGGCGACCGCTCGAGCTGGCACAAGCCCGCACGAACTGCTGTTGGCCGGGAATCTGGGGCCGGTCGCAGTTCGTGCGGCAGTCCGGCAGGGAGTTGCTGGCGCAGCGTTGACACGGCGGCTGGTGACACCGACAGACGGGCGCGGCGACGTCAGTTGAGCGGCCGGCGCACGACACCAGTCCCGCCGCAGGTGACATCTTGCAGCCCGGCCGACGACGCTTCGCAGTCGTCCGAGGGGCAACTGGACCAGCGAGCCGATCTGACGATATGCGGCGGGGTGGTTCCATCGTCGCAGTGACTCCTGTCGATGTGGAGGCGCGACGCCGACCATGCTGGCCAGCGCGGATGGCCGTCTGCAACATCATTGGTACCGATCGCAGCTCACCCGCCGGGCGGGTGAATGTTGTCCTCGCTGCCGGCTGGAACCGCCACTGAAGCTTCGGTAGAGGCACCAAGTACCGGTGGCCTGGAGAACGGCGGTTGGACCAACGTGACCATAAGGCTGGTACCGGATGGCGACATGCCTAGCGGATCATGATCGTACGGCTATTGGACTGCTCCATCCGGAGGCTGCCGGCCGATGATCGGTCCGGGCTAGCGTGGCAAGCCGTGGAAGATCATCTAGGTCTGACCGACCCGGCGGTCATCAAACGGCTGACTCGAGCCCATCGGGAGGACTTCGCATCCGCACGCCCGCGGATCGCGGTCCCGGCCCCGCTGCCGGATCGGCAGTCGGTGTACCGGCACTACGAGCAGCATGCGCTGCAGGGCGTCCGGTTCTTCGACCGGGCAGGCCGGGCCCGGGCGCGGCAGACGGCAGCCGACTACACCGACCAGTGGATCGCCCTGCAGCAAGTTGAGAGCGAAGCGCAACGAGCAGCGCAGCAGGCCGGATTCGACGATCAGTGGCGGCGGCTGGCCAGCAACGACCAAGATACGGTCCTCGGAGTGCTGGCGTCCGCGTTCGACGGGGTCCCCGCCTACGTTCCGGTGGCGATCATGCACGTTGACGACGACCGGACAACCCTGGCGCTGGTCGCGGCGACAGACAGCGCCCTTCCTGCAGGACTGACCGGCGTGCAACGGGCACAGGTGCACACCGCGATGGTGAAAAGCCACTCGCTTGCTGCCGTCAGGCAGACATTCGCGTTGGCACCAGGCATCCAATCTGTCCGCGCCGTGGTGGTCCGCAACGATCTGCGCCGCCCCTGCATTCTCGCCTTCTCGCTGGCCCGGGCGGCGATCGAGCACATCCGTTGGGACACCGCCGACGCTGACGAGATCATCGAGGCGTGGGCATCCCACGTGTGTCTCCGCCCGGAACCGCATGGTGAGCTTGGTGCCATCGACGACCTGCTCGACGAGGAGTCCGCCGAGCTGGCCAGAGACGCCCAGAACGAGGTGGCGCAGCGGCTGGCAAGGCAGACTGCGGGGGATGGGCACGGGGCGAGCGGTTTCGCCGTTATCGACGTCGAGACGAGTGGCCTGTCGCCCGAGTACGACCGGGTCATCGAGGTGGCGGTCGTCGCGACCGACAGCAACGGTAATGTCGTCGACGAGTGGACGACGCTGGTGAACCCGGAAGGGCCGGTCGGCAAGACCAGCCTCCACCGAATCACGGCTGCCGATGTAGCAGACGCGCCGCGGTTCACCGACATCGTGGGAGAGCTGACCCTGCGGTTGGCCGGCCGCGTCATCGTCGGTCACAACGTTCAATTCGATCTGCGGTTCCTGCACGCCGAATTCGCCCGGGCGCGGCTGCGGCTGCCGCACCTGGTGTCGCTGTGCACCTACCGGGAAAGTCACGACTACCTGCCCGGTCTGCAGCGGCGTCGGCTGCCCGACTGCTGCCACGCCGCAGGGGTCGTCCTCACCGACGCCCATGCGGCCTTGGAGGATGCCCGCGCCACCGCCGGGCTGCTGCGCATATACCTCGGTTCCGGTCACCGGCGGGCAGCTGAGCACCGGCGGCTACCGGCGCAGGCGGCCCAGGTCCCCTGGCCGCAAATACCGCAGTCCGCCGTGGTTGCCAAGCCGCGGCCACCGGCGGTGCCGCCGCCGATCCCTGCCCCGGCCGGCGCGCTGGCAGCGCTGTTGGAAGATCTGCCGGTCGCCGACGTCTTGCCCGATGGCGCGCCACCCTCAGCCGCCGGATACCTCGAGTTACTCGCCGAAGCGCTCGACGACGGCGTACTCACCGAAGACGAAGCGGCGGCGTTGGCGGATCACGCCCGGTTCGCGGGTCTTAGCCGGACGGACGTTGACGCAGCCCATGAAGGCTTCGTTCTGGCGCTCGCTCGCCAGGCGGTCGCCGATGGCCGCGTGACCATGGACGAGCGGCGCGAACTAAACAACGCGGCTGCGGTGCTTGGACTGCCGGTCAGCATGGTCAAGCGGCTGCTCTCGGCAGCCGACGCGGAATGGCTTGCGCAGCTGAGCCGCGACCGTCGACCGCTGCCGCCGGGATGGACGTACGGCGAACCGCTGCGCGTCGGCGACAAGGTGGCGTTCACCGGCGGCGAGCCGAACCGGCGCGAGCGCCTCGAGATCGCGGCGCAGGCGGCCGGGCTGCGCGTGATGAACAATGTATCCAGGCTGACTGCCGTGCTGGTCACGCCGGAAGCTCGCCCGGAATCTCGAAAAGGTGAGGCGGCCGGCCAGCACGGCACCCGTATCTTGCGGCCCGGTGTGTTCGAGCAAATGCTCGCCTACGTGCAACCTGCCGCGCTGACCGTCGCGCCGCCTGAAGACCAGACTGCGGCAGCGAAAGCCGTGGGAAGGGATGTTCCTGGGATCCCGGCTTCGCCAGCGGTAATGCGAGCCTGGGCGAGGCAGAACGGGTACGTTGTCGGCCCGCGAGGCCGTCTACCGCAGGAAGTCCAAGCCGCCTATCAAGCCGCGCTCGACCAAGCCGGGATTGCCGAGGCGGCACGCTGATAACACGACGAGCGATTGACGTGAGCGACAGCGCGGACCGGCAGGTCCGAGCGTGGTGCCCAGCCGGCCAGCCAGGGCCCCGTAGGTCGGCGAGGACACCACCCGCACCGCACCGCGAACGCCTGGCCAAGACGATCCGTACGCCGAAGGCCGGGACCTGATCCGACACACGTCGGCCGCCGCGGATGACAGCGACGCCCTGCTCACATGTCGGTCGGTGGGCGTCCCGAGTTCGGCCAGCTACCGCGACGAACAGTCGCCGAGGGCACTAGCCACTGGCGCGGCTAGTGCCCTCGGCGGGATCAGCGGGGATGAATCGGATCCCAACGTTGACCGGGCCTGTTGATCGTCACCACCAGGCCGGCACGGCAACGACAACTGCAGCTTCTGCAGCGGCAACCTCTGCGATGGTCACGATCATCGAGCGGTGCAGCCGCCACCAAGGCCGGGCCGGCACGCCCTCACAGCTCCGGCGGATCGCTCCGGCCTGATCGCCGCCGTTTCCGGGCCTGCTGACCGGGAACGAGACAACGCCTGCTGCCTTAGACCTGTCCGTGAAGGGCCCTCTCGCACCCAGAGAGAAAGGGCGGCACGCTCATGACGGCACTCCGGAAATCTGTCACTCTCGGCGTCGCGATGACGGTGGCGATCGCGAGCACCACGCTGGGCGCCGGACCGGCGTCCGCTGAGGGATCCACGCACTACGCGAACATTGGGAACCCGGGCTGGTGCCTGGACGGCAACGGAAGCAGTGCCTACCTCCACCGGTGCGGCCACGGGGACATCGACTACCAGCTGTGGCATTACAGCGAGGATGCCGGCCAGCTCACCCTGAAGCACGTCGCGTCCGGCAACTGCCTCACGCTCCTGACCGCGAACTATGTCGGCCTGGGCAGCTGCGACGAGCCGGAAAGCGTCTGGAACGCGGTGGGCAGCCCGCCGTGGGTGAAGTTCGTCAACGTGCCCTACCGCGGATGTCTGCGGCCGGTCGGCACCGAGGTCGGGGGACAGTCGACGTATGACCTCCGCGTGCAGCGGGACTGCGATCTGAACCCCAACACCGCCGACGACCCGGACAGCATCGCCAACGTCCCGAACATCTTCGCCTGGCGCTACCACTGACGGCTTCCCCGGACCGCCCTCGGTGGTCAGAGCAGCCGCCAGTCGGCGTACTCGAAGCCGGGCGCGACCACGCAGCTCACCACCACCGGGTCGGTGCCGGCCGGCTCGGCCGCCTGCCAGCAGCCGGCCGGCACCAGCAACTGCGGCTGCTGACCGGCTGCCAGGTCCGGGCCGAGCAGCAACGGCTGCTCGGCGCCCGGCCGCTCGCCGGTCCCGCCGAGAGTCAGCGTCAACGGGCCGCCGGAGTGCCAGAACCACAGCTCGTCCGAGCGCACCACGTGCCACGCCGACCGTTCGCCCGGGTGGAGCAGGAAGTAGATGGCGGTCGCCGCGGCGCGCCGCCCGTCGTATCCGTCCGGCCGGAAGGTGTGCGGCGACCGCCAGGTCTCCCGGAACCACCCGCCCTCCGGATGCGGCGTCATGTCGAACTGCTCGGCCAGCGGCGGTCGGTCGGTCATGCCGGGGACTTTATGCAACCCGGTCGTGGAGTCGCGGACTGATTCAGCGCGGAAACCGGGACGGGCGGCCGGTCGGCGGCTTGAATGACGATCATGACCCTGCTGCACGCGACCGCGACCGATCAGGTGCCTCGCAAGTTCATCGCGACCATCCCGGCGCATGACGGGCCGGCATCGTTCACCATCGCCAACCCGATCCACCCGGACGTCGACGTGGTGGCGAGCCTCTACACCCCGGACGGTGGCTGGGTCTCCGGCGGCTTCCGGCCTACCCCCACGGAACTGACGTTCAGCTTCGAAGTCGCCGGTGGACCGTACCGGGTGGTGTTGATCGGCTAGGCACGAGCGCCATTGGCCGATAGCGATCACCCATTCGGATGACCGGGCTTGCGCTGACGGCCCATAGCTGCCCGTCGAAGCGTCGGCGTAGCGTCACGCTACAACGGCATCACCAGACGTCAGGGGGAGACGACGGTGACTGAGAAAGACGGCAGCGGCATGCTGATCGCCACCACCGGGCTCGCCGAGGCCTACGGTGTCTCCGAGACGCGGATCGCCTCGTTCATCGCCGAGTTCGAACACACCGACGGCTGCACGAGCTGCGCCTACTCGGTCGCGCAGCACGGCATCCTGCTGGCCATCGCCGACGAGCACCGGCAGCAGTGCGTGCAGGCCGAGTGCCGCACGTGCACGGCGATCCGGTGCGGGCTGGAGGTCGCGATGGCGGTGCTGCACATCGACATGGAGACCGCGTTGCGGGACATGTCCGACGCGGTCCGTGCCGCCGACGCCGGCGAGGTGGTGGCGATCGGCCGGGTCCGGATGCCGCTGAACGGCCCCTACCGTCCGATGCGCGCGGTCGGCGAGGACACCCGGATCATCGGCGGCGAGGAGAAGTGACGCCGGTCTGACGACGGGCGTCCATGTCCTACGGTGGCTGCCGTGACGGAGCATCCACCGGAGTCGACGGAGGACCGGGTCGCCGGCACGGGCCTGGCCTTGGGCCTCGCGTCCGTGGCGGCCGTGGCGCTGCTGTGCTGCCTGCCGGGGGCCGCCTTCGTCGGCGGGCTCGACTCGAGCTGCGGCGACGGCTTCGGTCACGGATGCCGGGACGTGTCCGGTCCGGCCTTCACCGTCTGGCCGTTCGTGACCGGCGGCGTGGCGGTCCTGGCGTTCCTGGCGCTGGTCTGCATCCCGCTCCGGGCGATGAGTCTGCGCCTGCTGGCCGGCCTCCTCATCGTGGTGCCGCCGCTGGCCAACGCCCTCGTCGCGTTCGTCGAGATGGCCGAGAGCGGCTCCCCCTGACCCGCCGCACCGCCCACGGCAGCGCAGCCGTAGTGGCAGCAGACAGCCTCCGATGCTCATGGCTGCCTGAAGACCACCTTCGCTGCCGCCATGCCCTTCCCACCCTCGCGGATCCCTTTCCGGTACGACTGCCGGCCCCGTGGCAGCCGGCCCGCGATGCCCGGCCCACTGACGACCGCAGCGCGTGTCGTGCGGGCCCGCCGGCGCCCCGCAATGCCCGGCCGGCCTACGACCGCAGCGCGACCCACGGTCCGCCGGCGCATCGCGAGGCCCGGCCCACTCACGACCGAGGCGCGACTCACGGTCCCGGCTGGTCCTCACGGGTGCTTCAGGACCGTCGAGACACCCGTGAGGACCAGCCGTTGGACCGGGACGAGCGCGCCCTCCGTTGGCGGATCGCGGGGCCCGGCCGGCCTACGACCGCGGCGCGACTCACGGTCCGCCGGCGGATCGCGAGGCCCGGCCCGCTCACGACCGCGGCGCGAGTCACGGTTCCGGCTGGTCCTCACGGGTGCTTCAGGACTGTCGAGACACCCGTGAGGACCAGCCGTCGGACCGGGACGAGCGCGACCTCCGCCGGCGGATCGCGGGGCCCGGCCCACTCACGACCGAGGCGCGAGTCATGGTCCCGGCTGGTCCTCACGGGTGTCTCAGGACCGTCGAAACACCCGTGAGGACCAGCCGACGGAGCCGGGACGAGCGCGCCCTCCGTACGCTCGGCGGCGTGGATGTTGATCTTCTGGCTCGGCTGGTTCCCGGGGTGGACGGCGAGGAGGCGTTCGCTGAGCTGGACGAGCAGGTCTGGAAGCTGGCCCGGGAGCCCGGCGCGCCGGCCCTGACCCGGCGGCTGGTCGAGCTGCTGAGCATGCCGGGCAACGAGAACCGGGCGCGCCTCGTCCGACTGGTGGCGGCCCTGGCGCAGAAGCGCAGGTGGATCTGGCCGCCCGAGCAGGACCCCGGACTGGTCCGCGAACTGCGGGCGGCCGTGCCGGTGCTGGCCGGCTTCATCGCCGGCCCCGATCCCGCCGTCCGGCGCGTGGTCCCGCACGCCCTCGCCGAGATCCTGATCGACGGATACAGCCCGGTCGGTCCGTTCCACGGGCGCTCCCACCGCGACCAGGCCGGCACCCGGCTCGCAGACCCGGCCGTCGTCGCCGCGCTCGTCGAGCAGGCCGATGACGAAGACGATGCCCTTGCGCTCGCCGGGCAACTGCGAGCGCTGGACGAACTCGGTCCGCCACCGGCGTCCTGGTTCGCGGCCCGGCTGCGGCATCCCGGCCCGGAGGTGCGCATGGCCGCCGTGGCAGCGGTGGCCCGCCGCCGCCCGGCCACCCGTGGCCTGGGCGAGGTGGCCGCCCGTGGCTTGGACGACGTCGCCGGCCGTGGCCTGGGCGAGGTGGCCGCCCGTGGCCTGGGCGAGGTGGCCGCCCGTGGCTTGGACGAGGTCGCCGGCCGTGGCCTGGGCGAGGTGGCCGCCCGTGGCCTGGGCGAGGTCGCCGGCGGTGGCTTGGACGAGATCGCCGCCCGTGGCTTGGGTGAGGTCGCGGCCGGCGCGCTGGCCGCCTCCGGCATGCGGGCGTGGCAGGGCTCCCCGTGGTCGCCGGGCAGCCCGGTCGGCTGGCTCGCCGACCGGCTCTCCGATCATCCCGAGGACGGCGAACGCCTGGTCCTGGAGGCCTTCGCGAGCAACGAGGCCGACCTGCGCCATCGAGCGCCGGAGGCCGCGGCGATGCTGCTGAACCGCTGGCGGCGACCGTTCCCCCGGCTGTGGGCGGCGCTGGCCGCCAGCCTCGCCGACCGGTCCGTCCAGTACCGGGCCCTGGACGTCTTCGCCACGGCCGGGACCGCGGCGCACGCGCACACCGCGGCTCTGCTGGCCGTCACCGACGACTTCCGGGCGCTCTTCACGCTGGCCGCGGTGGGCGAGCCGGCCGTGGTGCCGGCCCTGGCCGGATGGATCGGCGCGGGAAAGTTCACCGGCTTCGTCGACCTCGGCCGCGGGCTGGCTCCGCTGCGGGAGCAGGCGGCCGAGCTGCTGCCGGCGATCCGCGCGGCGTTGCGCCGGCGGCCGCACGGCGAGACCGACGGCTACCTGACGGCGCTGGCCGCGTGGGGACCGGCGAGCCGGGACGCGGTGCCGGACCTCGTCGACCTGCTGGATTCCGCATACGCCCGGCGCGCGTGTACGACTCTGGGCCGGATCGGACCGGACGCCCACGCCGCCGCCGGGACCCTGGAGCGGCTCGCGCTGGGCCGGCGCCGCCCACCAGCGTCCCGGGCGGTGGAGTGGGCCGGCACGCAGCACGCGGCCTGGGCGCACTGGCGGGTCACCGGGGATCCGGGGATCGCGCTCCGGGTGCTCGGCCGGGCGCTGCGCGGCGGCCTGGGCCGGACGATGCTGCCCTACCTGGCAGAGCTCGGGCCGCTGGCCGGGGCGCACGCGGACGGCGTACGCCAGCTTCTTGCTCTTCCTGGGTCGTGGAGCCGGGTGGAGGCGGCACACGCCTGGTGGCGGATCACCGGCGATCCCGGCCCGGCCCTACCGGTGCTGCTCGCCGCTCTGGAGCCGTTGCGGGCGCGGCGGGCGACGCCGGAGGTCCGGGCCGCGATCGGTCACCTCGCGGCGCTCGGCTGCCGCGACCTGCCGCTGGTCGAGGCGGTGCTCGCCGACGACCTCCGGTGGGGTCGCACCGTTCACGACGACGAGGCCCTGCTGGCGGTCTGCCGCGCGGTGAGCGGGTCACCGGGACGGCAGGCGTAGCCCGGCCATGCCGCCGTCGACCGCGAGCGACATCCCGGTGGTCGCCCCGGCTGCCGGGCTGACCAGGTACTGCACGGCGGCGGCCACCTCGTCCGCGGTGACCAGGCGGCCGGTCGGCTGGCGGGCCGCGAGGCGTTCCTTCTCCGCGGCCGGGTCGGCGGCGCGGGACAGCAGCCTCGCCACCCACGGGGTGTCGACCGTGCCCGGCGCCACGCAGCACACCCGGATGCCCTCGCTGACCAGGTCGGCCGCCATCGCCAGGGTCAGCGCGTGCACCGCGCCCTTCGACGCGCAGTACAGGGCCCGCTCGACCAGGCCCGCGGTGGCGGCGATCGAGGACAGGTTGACGATCACCGGGCTGCGGGAGCGGCGCAGGTAGGGCAGCGCGGCGCGGCTGGCGCGGGCGACGCCGGTGACGTTGACGTCCAGGACCCGGGCCCATTCGGCGTCGTCGTTGGCCTCGACCGTGCCGACCGCGGAGATGCCGGCGCTGTTCACCAGGATGTCGACGCCGCCGTGGGCGTCGGCCAGCGAGGCGAACGCCGCCTCCAGGGACGCCGTGTCGCGGACGTCGGTCTTCAGCGGCAGGCCGGGGGAGTTGGCCGGGTCGAGGTCGAGGATGCCGACCTTGGCCCCGGCGGCGGCCAGCCGGCGGGCGCACGCGGCGCCGATGCCCGAGCCACCGCCGGTGATCGCCGCGACCAGGCCGTCCAGATCGTTCACTGCCATGCCGCACCTTCCGGGTAGGCGTACCGGGTCAGCGACTCGGGACGCATCTGGGTGGAGAAACCCGGGACGGTCGGCGCCAGGTAGCGGCCGCCGGCGATCAGCGCCGGGTCGAGGAAGTGCTCGTGCAGGTGGTCGACGTACTCGATGACCCGGTCGTCGAGCGAGCCGGAGACCGCGGCGTAGTCGAAGAAGGACAGGTGACGGACCGCTTCGCAGAGACCGACGCCTCCGGCGTGCGGACAGACCGGTTTCCGGTACGCGGCCGCGAGCAGCAGGACAGCGATGTTCTCGTTGACCCCGGCCACCCGGCACGCGTCGAGCTGGACGACGTCGACGGCGTCGGCCTGCAGCAGCTGCTTGAAGACCACCCGGTTGGCGATGTGCTCGCCGGTCGCCACCCGGACCGGGTGCACGGCGCGGCGGATCGCGGCGTGCCCGAGGATGTCGTCCGGGCTGGTCGGCTCCTCGATCCACCACGGGTCGAACTCGGCGAGCGCGGCCATCCACGCGACCGCGTCGGGGACGCTCCAGCGCTGGTTCGCGTCCACGGCGATCCGCACGTCCGGACCGAGCACCGTGCGGGCCAGCGCGCATCGGCGTACGTCGTCCTGGAGGTCCGCGCCCACCTTGAGTTTGACCATCCGGAAGCCGTCGGCGACCGCTTGCCGGGCGAGCCTCTCGATCTTGTCGTCGGGGTAGCCGAGCCAGCCGGCGGACGTGGTGTAGGCCGGGTAGCCATGCTTCTTCAGCTCGCTGACCCGGTCGGCGCGGCTGTCCGATGAGTCGGACAGCAGGTCGCGCGCCGCCGCCGGGGTCAGGGCGTCGGTCAGATACCGCCAGTCCACCAGCGAGACGATCTCGTCGGGGGAGAGCGACGCCAGCAGCTCCCACAACGGCAGCCCGGCCCGCTTGGCCCGCAGGTCCCAGGCCGCGTTGACCAGCGCCGCCGTCGCCAGGTGCATGACCCCTTTCTCCGGCCCGAGCCAGCGGATCTGCGAGTCGTGGGTGAGCCGCTGGTAGAGGTCGTCGATCGGCTTGCCGATGATCAGCGGCGCGAGCGCGTCGAGCGCGGCCCGGACCACCTCGTTGCCCCGCCCGATGGTGAACGTGAACCCGTGCCCCTCCGCGCCGTCGTCGGCCTGCAGCACCGCGTAGGCCGCCGAGTAGTCCGGGTCCGGGTTCATCGCGTCCGACCCGTCCAGCTCCCGCGACGTCGGGAACCGGATGTCGTGGGTGCGGACCGACGCGATCCTCACCCTTTCACGACAGTGCGCTGCCGGCCCAGCCCGTCGATCTCCATCTCCACCACGTCACCGGCCGCCAGGTAGGGGAACCGGCCGCTGAGCGCCACCCCCGGCGGCGTCCCGGTGTTGATCAGGTCGCCCGGCTCCAGGACGGTGAACTGGGAGAGGTGCCAGATCAGGAACCCGACGTCGAAGATCATGTCGGCGGTGCTGGAGTCCTGCCGGGGCGCGTCGTTGACCCAGGAGCGCAGCCGCAGCGGGAAGCTCAGCTCGTCCGGGGTGACCAGCCACGGGCCGAGCGGGTTGAACGTCTCGCACGACTTGCCCTTCGACCACTGCCCGCCGGAGCGGTCCAGCTGGAACTCCCGTTCGGACACGTCGTTGGAGAGCACGTAGCCGGCGACATGATGCAGCGCGCTCGCCGGATCCGGCAGGTAGCGGGCCGTCCGGCCGATCACCACGCCCAGCTCGACCTCCCAGTCGGTGCGTTTCGAGTTGGGCGGGATGAGGATGTCGTCCTCCGGGCCGACCACCGTGTTCGGCGCCTTGTAGAAGACGATCGGCTCGGCCGGCGGCTGGGCGCCGGACTCGGCGGCGTGCGCCGCGTAGTTCTGCCCGACGCACAGGACCACGCCGGGCCGGGCGATCGGCGGCCCGATCCGCTTGTGGTCCAGGTCGGCCGGGGGCAGCTCGCCCGGGTCGCCGGTGAAGCCGCCGGCGGCCAGGAAGGCGCCGTCGATGTCCGCGGTCACCTCGGACAGGTCGCGCAGCATGCCGTCGGCGTACAGCACCGGACGCTCCGCGCCGGGCGCGCCGATACGCAGGTACCTCACAGGTTCTCCAATCGGTAGACGCGGATCGCGGTGCGGCCGAACACAGCGCCGGGGCGGCCGCCGAGGATGCCGGTCAGGACGGCGGCGACCTCCTCGTACGTCGCCACCGCCTCGCACACCGGCCAGTCCGAGCCGAACATCAGCCGGTCCGGGCCGAACAGGTCGAGCGCGGTCTCCACCACCGGCCGCAGCATCGACCGGGTCCAGCCCGGACCCGCCTCGGTGACCAGGCCGGACACCTTCGCCACCACATTGGGGCAGGCGGCGACCGGGGCGATCAGCCGTTTCCAGTCGTCCAGGTCGTCGAACCGTGGTTTCCCCAGATGGTCCAAAACGAACATGGCGTCCGGCAGGCAGGTCACCGCGCGGGCCACCGCGGGCAGCTGGGCGGCGCGCACCACCAGCTCGTTGACCAGGCCGGCGTCGGCCACGACGGCCAGCCCGGCCCGGATCCCGGGCTGGTCGAGCAGGTCGTCCGGCCCGGCCTGGACCTGGTCGCGCACCCCGACCAGGCGGTCGCCGCCCGGGCCGGAACGGTGCCGGGCCAGCATCGCGCGCAGATCCGGATCGGACAGGTCGGCCCAGCCGACCACCCCGGCGATCTCCGGGGTGCGGGCCGCCAGGGCCAGGAACCGGCTGGTCTCGGCGGCCCGGCAGAGCCCGGCCTCGACCAGCACGGTCCGGTCGACGCCGCAGGCGGCCAGGTGCGGCCGCAGATCGGCCACGGTGTAGTCGCGCCGGATCGGGGCCCGCTCGTCGGCGGCCAGCCACGGATGGTCCGCGGTCCACAGGTGATGGTGCGCGTCGACGATCATGGGTGCGGCACGTCCGGGTCGAGCAGACCAGATCTGATCAGATCGTGCCAGAGCGCGCCGGGGATCTGCACCGCGGCCATCGCGGCCGCGTCCGCCGCCTCGGCGGCCGACCGCATGCCGATCAGGACCGAGGCGACCGCGGGATGCGCGAGCGGGAACTGCAGCGCGGCGGCCCGCAACGGAACGCCGTGGCGCGCGCAGACCGCGGCCATCGCCCGCGCCCGGGCCAGCGTCGCCGGTGTCGCGGGCCGGTAGTCGAAGGTCGCCCCGTCCGCCGGGTCGGCCAGGATCCCCGAGTTGTAGACCCCGCCGCAGATCACCGAGATGCCGCGGCGCGCGCACTCGGGCAGCAGGTCGGCCAGGCCGGACTGGTCGAGCAAGGTGTACCGCCCGGCGAGCAGGAAGCAGTCGAACTGGCCGGTGCGGGCGAACTCGGTGAGCATCGCGGACTGGTTCATCCCGGCCGAGACGGCCCCGACCGCGCCCTCCTCGCGCAGCTGCACCAGGGCCGGCAGGGCGTCGTGCAGGGCCGGGCCGAAGTGGTCGTCCGGGTCGTGCAGGTGCAGGATGTCGACCCGGTCCAGGCCGAGCCGCTCCAGGCTCGCGGCATGCTGCTCGCGCACGCCATCGGTGCTGAAGTCCCACGCCCAGCCGGCCCCGGACGGCTCGGCCCACACGTCGTCGCCGGCCGGGCCGCCGGTGGTCAGGCGCCGGCCGACCTTGGTGGCCAGGGTGAACGCCGACCGGTCCCGGTCCCGCAGCGCCGCGCCGCCGCGCCGCTCGGAGAGCCCGGCGCCGTAGAACGGAGCGGTGTCGAAGAAGCGCACGCCCTGCTCCCAGGCGGCGTCGACCGCGGTGCGCGCGCCGGCCGCACCGACCGGGGTGAACAGGCCGGCGATCGGGGCCAGGCCCATGCCGAGGCGGGTGACGGTGACGCCGGTGCCGCCCAGCGACACCCTGGCGAACGGATCCACGGCGCGGTCCTCTCGTAGATCCTATAGGATCCGCGTACCTGTCTAATCCGTTTCGATGCGTCAGTCAACTTTTCTATAGAGGAAGGTGGATGTGTCCGGGCCGATTCGCCGTTCGGTGCTCAGCGACGACGTGTATGAGCAGCTGAAATCGCTCATCCTGGAGCACCGGCTGGCCCCGAAGGACCGGGTCAACATCGACGGACTGGCCCGTGAGCTGGCGGTCTCCCCGACCCCGGTGCGCGAGGCCCTGGCCCGGCTGGAGGCCGAGGGCCTGCTGCGGAAACGTCCGCTGGCCGGGTACACGGTCAGTCCGCTGCTCACCCGCGACGAGTTCACCGACATGTTCGACATGCGGCTGGTGCTGGAGACCGCCGCCGCCCGCTGGGCGGCCGCCCGGGCCGACGCGGCGGCGCGAGCGGCGCTGCGGGCCGAGGCGACCGTGTCGTACGAGGTGAGCGCGCCCCGCTCACACGCCGCCTGCACCGCGGCCGACGCCCGTTTCCACGACCTGGTCGCCGAGGCCGCCGGCAACCCGCTGCTCCGCGACGCGATCAGCCGGCTGCACGCGCACCTGCACATCCACCGGCTCTATTTCCCGTATGCGGAGACCGGCTCCACCCGGCACGAGCACGAGGCGATCGCCGATGCGGTGGCCACCGGCGACCCGGACACCGCCGAGTCCGCGATGCGCGCCCACCTGACCGCGGCCCGCGCCCGGCACCTGGCCGCGTTCGACACCTGAGACCACGCCGGGACCGGTGCGCCCGGGCGTGCTCCTCCGCATCGGACGGCCGCCTGCCGTCGCTGACGCTGCGTCAGCGGTGACGTCGCCCGGGGGATCTCATTCGGACGGTTGCCGCCCGCCGCGCAGGAGCCGGTTGCGCTGCGTGATCTCGGTGGACCGGGCGAGGACCTCCGCGGCATCGAGCACGAGTCGATGGGCGTGTTCCATGGCGACGCCGGGCGCTCGGACCTCCGGCCCGCACAACACCTCGGCGGCGCCGGTGAGCCGCAGGACGCGAGCCGTGGCGCCCCGGGCGTGCCGGACCCGCACCGTGCCCTGGCGTTCGAGGGCGTCCTGACGGCAGGTCAGCAGCAGCCGGACGGTGCTCACGTCGATGAACGTGACCAGCTGGACGTCCACGACGATGTGCCGGCAGCCGTGCCGGTGTGCCTGGCGGAACACGTCGCGCAGCCGAGAATTGCTGTCCCGATCGAACTCGCCGGCCGCCGTCACGACGGCCCTGTCGCCGGCGCAGGTCAGCCGGACCACCGGATCGTCGATGTCGGTCATGTCACTCCCGTCCCTTCGCCCTCACTCTGGCGGGACGGCAATGCGCCGGCTACCCCGCGCTGCGCAGCGCGGGGTAGCCCGTTGACGCGAAAACGAAGGGCGGTGGGGGCGCGACCCGCGGCGGTGACGTCGTCGGGGTCGCCTGGCCGGCGACGACGGTCACGGGAGGTACGCCCGCCAGCCGTCGTGGTCGAGCGGGTCGGTGTCCAACCGGATCTCGCTGAGGATGTTGGTCAGGCGCAGGGCTCGGTCGCCGGCGAAGTGCAGCTCCAGGCCGCGGAGCAGCCAGCCGGTGCTGGTCCGGCCGTCCTCGGCCCGGTGGAACCGGTACTCCGACTCCAGGATGCGCGCCTCCTGGAGCGGCCGGCCGAGCAGGGCGTCGAGTTCGGGCTGGGCGGGGTCGGCCCAGGCGAGGCGCAGGTCGGGGTCGTCCTGGTCCTCGCTGTCGATCGGGGCCCGCACGTCGATGGTGCCGAAGCTCAGGTACAGCTCGTCGAAGCCGTCACCGCAGAGCTCCAGCCGGGGTCCGTCGAAGTCCAGGATCAGCACGCCGGTCGAGCACCACTCGCCGTCGCAGGTGAAGCAGAGCGCGGTCGCCGAGGTCAGGCGACGTCCGGCGAGGTCGCGGAGCTGCCGGCCGTGCCGGTCGCGGACCTGGTCGACGGTGGTGCACGCGACGGGTCGATATCCGGCGATGCCTTGCATGCGGTGATCCTAGATCGCGCGCGGAGCCGGGCCGCGCGTGCCGGCCGCCACCGGGCTGCCGGCCGAGGGTCATCGGGATCAGGCCCGCACCGGCTGGCGGTGCAGCCGGATCCAGTCCTCGACGTCCTCGGCGAGCCAGACCCGGCCCTGCTTGAGCTCGGCGATCGGCTTGGGGAAGTGTGTCTTGGCGGTCAGCTGGTTGATCCGCTGCCGGCTCAGCTCACCGCCGAGCCGGACCTGGATCTCATGGGTGCCCATCAATCGGTGCTGTCGTCTCTTCATGCAAGCGACTATAGGCACAGAGCAAGCCGTGAGGTAGCCCACCGGGCCAACTTATTGCGGAAATTTGCTGGGCCGCCGGGCTTGTCGCGCCGCCAGATGCGCAATGACCAGCGGATAAGGCTCTCCGCGGGCTGGCCGGATCGACGGTCGCCATTGCGGTGCGGGCCACCCGATCCGGTGACCGCGGCCGGCGCGAGGTCCGCTCCGGGTTGCGCTCAGACCGATTTCCGGTACGGCGGAGGCGCCGGTCGCGGCGATGGCGGGGAGCCTGCACCGCGGACGGGAGGCCGGCTGCGGGTGATGGCGGGGCGCCTCCCGGCGGACGCGAGCGCCCGCCGCGTGGGGACGGCGGGCGCTTGCGGCGTACCGGAAATCGGGTTTGATCTAGGTGGTGGGTGCGGTGACCAGGATGCCCAGGCACATCTCGTCGCTGGTGCCCTCGCCCCAGACGACGTAGCGCGGGGGCAGTTTCTGCAGCTGGGGCAGCATCTTACGGAGTTTGGCGTCGTGTGTGCAGGTGACCCGGACGGTGTCGCCGGGCTTGACCGCGATCGGCTTGGCGAGCGGGACCAGGGCCTGGTTGTCGAAGTTGTACTGCGGGATGTCGAGGATGGTCTGCGCGCCGGGCCGGCCCGGGTTCAGCTCGATCTTGATGGAGCGGCCGAGGAGGTGCATGTGCCCGGCGGCCATGTAGATCGTGGCGGCCGACTCGACCGGCTGCTCGCAGTGCTGCGTGTCACCGGCCGTCACCTTGCCCTCGCTGCACGCCTCGACGAGGTATTTCTCCTGCTCACCGGCCTCCTTGCCGAACCGGCTGCCGACGTCGGCGATGGCGGCGTCGCGGTCGCAGAGCGGCCCGGACTCGCCGGCCGCGCAGGGCAGCTCGATCGGTGCCGGGAACAGGTCGGTGGAGAGCGACTTCAGCGGGCTGGTCGCGGCGGCCACCCGCAGCTTGATGCCGGACTGGTCGGTCTGCCCGGCGGCGCCGGTCTCCAGCAAGTTGTAATGCACCTGCATGACCAGTTTGCTGCCGGGCGGCATGTCGAAGCCGGACCCGGACGGCATCAGCGTCTCGCCGGCGCCCGGCGCCCAGTGCGCCACCCAGGCGGTCTGGCCCTGCACGCCGGCGTCGCCGAAGCAGGTCCAGCCCTCGCCGGGGGTCTGCTCGTCGACCTTGGCGGCCTCGGTGGCCTGCCGCGGGTCGAGCCGGTAGAAGATCGCGTGGTGCACGATCGCCGCGTTCTGCGGCTGGAACTGGCTGCCGGTCAGGTACGCGTTCTCGGTCAGCCCCGGGTCGACCAGGAAGCAGCGGTAGTCGTCGGTGCCGCCGTTCGGCGCCTGCGGGGTGTACGGCTGGGGGAGCGCCAGGTCGACGAACCGCTCCCCGCCGCGCAGCGGGGTGGCCGGTGGCGCGGAACCGGCGGTGTGCCCGGAGTGCGGGTTCGAGGTGGCCGGCGCGGCGGCCGGGGTGTCATGGGTGCCGCAGGCCGCGACGAGCAGCAGCGCGGCGGCGGACAGCAGGACTCGCTTCACAGCGCCCTCCCTGAGCTGACAACGAGACATCCGGAATCGTCCCGATTCACCTTTCGTGATCACATCCGGGATGACCCGGAGTCGGTCCCGGAGGGGACGATAGTGACATCGGTCAAATCGGAAATCTGATCTTCCTGGCATACTGGCCTCTCTTGTCGCGAGAGAGGAACTGATGGCAAGCGAAGGCAGTACCAAGGCCGTGGTGACCGCGCTGAGCGCCAATCTGGCGATCGGCGTCTCGAAATTCGTCGCCGCGGCCATCACCGGATCCGCCAGCATGCTCGCCGAGGGCGTGCACTCGGTGGCGGACTCGACGAACCAGGTCCTCCTCCTGGTCGGCGGCCGCCGCGCCAAGCGGCCCGCCTCGGCCCTGCACCCGTTCGGCTACGCCCGGGAACGCTACGTCTACGCGTTCATAGTGGCGATCATCCTGTTCAGCCTGGGCGGTCTGTACGCGGTCTACGAGGGCTACCACAAGATCATCGACCCGCATCCGCTGGAGTCGCCGCTGGTCGCGGTGGTCGTGCTGGTGATCGCCGCGGTGCTGGAGGGCTACGCGCTCAAGACCGCGGTCGGCGAGGCGAACCGGGTGCGCGGCAAGCGCAGCTGGTTCCGGTTCATCGTGCGTACCCGCAACCCGGAGCTGCCGGTCATCCTGCTGGAGGACAGCGGCGCCCTGCTCGGCCTGCTGTTCGCGCTGCTCGGCGTGGGGCTGACCGTGGCCACCGGCAACGGCGTCTACGACGGCGCCGCCACGCTGCTGATCGGGGTGCTGCTGGTCAGCGTCGCGGTGGTGCTCGCGGTGGAGACCAAGAGCCTGATCATCGGTGAGTCGGCGGTGCCGGAGCAGCTCACCGCGATCGAGAAGGCGCTGCTCGCGTCGCCCGGCGTGCAGCGGGTGATCCACCTGCGGACCATGCACCTGGGTCCGGAGGAGCTGCTGCTGGCCGCGAAGATAGCGGTCGGCGAGCAGGACGAGGGCCGGGACATCGCGGCGACCATCGACGACGCCGAGGCCCGGGTGCGGGCCGCGGTGCCGACCGCCACGGTGATCTACCTGGAGCCGGACATCTACCGGCCGGCCGAATCCGCCTGATTGACGCTCTAGCGCATGGCATACCGGATAATGTCCGGTATGCCATGAACTATCAGCAGCCACCACCGCCGTCCCCGCAGCCGCTGCGGCCCACGCCCGCGTTCATCGGCGCGTCCTGGGCGGCGCTCGCCGTCGGTGTCCTGTCCTACGGGCTCGGCCTGTGGAACGCCGACATGACCAAGAGCGAGAAGGGCTTCTACGCCGCCACGCTGCTGCTCGGCCTGTTCGGCGCGATCTCCCTGCAGAAGTCGGTGCGCGACCAGGCCGAGGGCATGCCGGTGTCCGCGCTCTACCTCGGGCTGTCCTGGGTGATGGTGGCGCTGTCGCTGATCATGCTGGTGATCGGGCTGTGGAACAGCGGCATGCAGCTCAACGAGAAAGGCTTTTACGGCCTGGCGTTCACCATGTCGCTCTACGCCGCGGTCGCGGTGCAGAAGAACGTGCGGGACCTGGCCTACCGCCCCTGAGCCAGCACCCAGATCGGCACCGGGTCGGTACCCGAGGCGATGACCTGCCAGCCGGCCCGCTGGTACATCCGCACGTTGCCCTCGGTCGCGGTCTCCAGCACCGCCGGCAGGCCGGCGTCCGCGGCCCGCTTGAGCCCCTCGGCCATCACGGCGTGCCCGAGGCGGCGGCCGTGGTGGTCCGGGTGGGTGCCGAGGACCCCGAGATACCAGTACGGCTCGGCCGGCAGCAGCGCGTGCATCATCCGGTCGTAGGCGTCCAGCCGCTGCTGCACGTCGGCCGGCATGCTCGGCGCGGCCACCGGGGCGACGGCGCCATCGGTGGGCGGCTCCCAGATCGCGACCGCGTTGCCGCCCTCGGCGAGAAAGATGTTGCCCAGCCCGACCCGCTTGTCGAACAGATAGCCGAAGAACGCCCCCGCCTGCGCGGGGTAGCTCGCGTCGTCCGGAAAGCACCACCGGATCACCGGATCCTCGACGAACGTCGCCACCAGCGTGTCGAGCACCCGGGAACGGTCAGCCGGCGTGGCAACGGTGATCTCTGTAGTACTCACAGCGCACCAGCCTAGCCACGCCGCCGCGGCGCCCTTCACCCCCGGCCGGGCCGCAACGCGCCTGCCGGTGTCCGGCTGGGCGTGCGGGGTGTCTGACGCTTCGCGAGACACCCCGCACGCCCAGCCGCCGCCGCGACGCGCGTCGCGGTCCCGGTGGGCCCGCGTCTCGCGGTCGTCGGCTGGTGCTCACGGGTGCCTCGGTGGGTCTGAGGCACCCGTGAGCACCAGCCACGGGCCTTGGGCGCGCGGCCGGCCGGGGGCGGAGCGGGGTTGGGTTTTCGGTGACCACCCGCGGGCAGTGAAGGGCACGGAGATCGTTCTGGACGCGCAGCGGCCAGATCTCCGGGCCCGGCCCGCGCTACTTAAAGAGAATTTGGTGTACGACCGCGGCCCGGCCAGGCTTGGTCGAGGTGATCGGTAGGGTGCTCAGGCCCGCGCTGCCCACTCAGATGGCGGGGTGTGGCTCTCTCCCGGCTTGGACCCTGCCGGTCACCGTGGCGCGGAGTGGCTGAAGAGGGGTTTGCCCAGCTGTAAGTAGCGTTGCCCTCCCGCCGGTGTGGTTCTGCCGCGACGACGGGAAGGTCAACGGGTACATGGGTCAGCTGATCATTGGAGTCGATCCGCACAAGCGGTCCGCGACGATCGAGATCATCAACGAGCGTGAACAGGTGCTGGCCCGTGGCAGGTACGGCACCGACACCGGTGGCTACCAGCAGATGCTCGCCGCCGGCCGCCGTCACGCCGGCCGGGTGTGGGCGGTCGAGGGCTGTAACGGCATCGGCCGGCACCTGGCCCAGCGGCTGGTCGCCGACGGCGAAACCGTGCTGGACGTCCCGGCGAAACTCGCCGCGAAAGCCCGCAACTTTGACACCGGGCACGGCCGTAAAACCGACGGTCACGACGCGCACCACATCGCGGTGACCGCCCTGCGCACCCCGGGCCTGCGCCGCGTTCACGCCGACGGCGCCACCGTCGCGCTGCGGCTGCTGGCCGACCGCCGCGACCAGCTCGGTGTCGCCCGCACCGAGACCATCAACCGGCTGCACCAGCTACTGCTCGAACTGATCCCCGGCGGCGCGAAGAAGAACCTGACCACCGACCAGGCCCGCACCCTGCTCGAACGCGTCAGCGTCCCGGCCGGCGACATCGTCACCGCCACCCGCTATCAGCTGGCCGGCGACCTGGCCGACGAGCTCACCACCCTGGACACCAAGATCAAAGCAGCCAACCGGCAGCTGAAGACCGTGCTGGCCGCCACCGGCACCCAGCTGACCAGCCTCAACGGCATCGGCCCCTCCGGCGCCGCCCGCCTGCTCGGCGACATCGGCGACATCAGCCGCTTCCCGACCCGCGGGCACTTCGCCACCTGGAACGGCACCGCCCCCATCGACGTGTCCTCCGGCGACAACCATCATCACCGGCTCAACCGGGCCGGGAACCGGCGCATCAACCGGGTCCTGCACATCATGGCCATCACCCAGCTCCGCTTCGACACCCCCGGCCGCGCCTACTACCAGCGCAAACGCGCCGAAGGCAAAACCGCGATGGAAGCCATGCGAGCGTTGAAACGACGCCTGTCCGACACCGTCTACCGCCAAATGATCAAAGACGACCACACGGCACAACAGACAGCGACGGGTCCGGGAGGACACACGGGGGCGACTCTGAACTCCAGCGCGGCCGACCCAAACCCCAAGATCGACACTTCGGAAAAGTCACAACCCGGACCCGCCAACCACCACCCTAAAACACCCCTCACACCAACCCCTTGACAGAGGGGTGCCGGGAGCATGCGGTCCGCACCCCGGCGGACCTGCGCATCGGAAGGTCTTGATGGTGATCCTCAGTGGGACAGGGCGTGGGAGATGCGCAGGTGGTGCTCCGGGCCGGGGTAGGTGTCCGGGTCGACGTGGACGGTGGCCTCGGTGAGTCGCGGGACGGCGTGGGTGAGCTGGTGTTCGGCGTCGGCGGCGATGTCGTGGGCGGCCATCAGGCTCAGGTGGGCGTCGACCACCACGGCCGCCTCGGCGTGCAGCCGGTGGCCGACCCAGCGCATCCGCAGGGCGGCGACGTCGCGGACGCCGGGGATCAGGCGCAGGGCGCGCTCCGCCTGGTCGACCAGTTCCGGGTCGACGCGGTCCATCAGGCGGCGGTAGACCTCGCGGGCCGCGTCCTTGAGCACGAACAGGATCGCCGCGGTGATCAGCAGGCCGACGACCGGGTCGGCCCAGCGCCAGCCCAGCCCGGCGCCGCACGCGGCGAGCAGCACGGCGAGCGAGGCGAAACCGTCGGTGCGGGCGTGCAGGCCGTCGGCGACCAGGGCGGCCGAGCCGATCCGCCGGCCGACCGCGATCCGGTAGCGGGCCACCAGCTCGTTGCCGGCGAACCCGACCAGCCCGGCCGCGAACACCCAGGGCAGATGGGTCATCGCCTGCGGCTCGACCAGGCGGCGCACGGCGAAGAACGCCGACGCCGCCGCGGAGGCGGCGATCACCAGGACGATCACGACGCCGGCCAGGTCCTCGGCACGGCCGAAACCATAGGTGTACGCCCGGGTCGCGGCTCGCCGGCCGAGCAGGAAGGCGATCCCCAGCGGTACGGCGGTGAGCGCGTCGGCGACGTTGTGCAGCGTGTCCCCGAGCAGCGCCACCGACCCGGAGAGCGCGACGATGCCGGCCTGCACCGCCGCGGTCAGGCCGAGCGCGGCCAGCGAGATCCACAGGGCGCGCATCCCGGCGCGGGACGACTCGAGCGCGGAGTCGACCTTGTCGGCGGTGTCGTGCGAGTGCGGCGTGATCTTCGTCCACCAGCCGTGATGATGTCCCATCGGTTGCCCCCGCCGCTCTTCTCCGTCTCGGTCCGAGACCCATAATATGTGCTCATGCGCGCACGCGACAACGTTGCAGATGCCAATGACCTGCAGAAACACCCTTCGGGCGACACCGTAGCCGTGGCAACGACCATGCTCTCGATGTTGGCCGACCCGACCCGGCTGCGTCTGCTGGCCGCGCTGGCCGGCGGCGAGCAGGACGTGTCCGCGCTGACCACCGCGACCGGCTCGGCCCGCCCGGCGGTCTCCCAGCATCTCGGCAAGCTGCGGCTGGCCGGCCTGGTCACAGTGCGCCGGGCGGGACGCCGGCAGATCTACGCGGTGTCCGGCCCGCACGTCGCCCGCCTGGTCGGCGAGGTCCTGCGGGCCGCGGCGCGGCACGGATGAGCGTGCCCGCCATGCTGGCCGTGGCCGCCATCCTCGCCGTCGCCTCGTGCGCGCAGGTGCTCACCGGCTTCGGCTACTCGCTGCTGTCGGTGCCGCTGCTCGGACTGATCACCGGGCCGGTCGACGCGGTGGTCGGCTCGTCGATCCTGGTCCTGCTGGTGAACCTGATCGTCGCGGCCCGGGAGCGGGCGCACATCCGCTGGCCGGTCGCCCGGACCGTGCTGCTCGGCGGGCTGCCCGGCCTGCCGCTCGGCCTCTGGCTGCTGCACGTGCTCCCGGTCCGGACGCTGAGCATCATGATCGCCGTCGTGGTGCTGGCCGGGACCGTAGCGATCTGGACCGGGCTACGGATCCGGCCGCGGTCGCTGACTATCGGCCTGGCCGGGCTGCTCTCCGGCGCGCTGACCACCTCGGCCGGGGTGAACGGCCCGCCGATGGCCGCGGTCTTCGCCGCGATGGGCCTGCCGCCGCGGCCGTTCCGGGCCACCCTCGCCGCGATCTTCGTGGTGGTCGGGCTGGGCGCGGTCGCCGGGTTCGCGATGACCGGGGAGATCTCGCCGACCGGCTGGCTGATCACCGTGGTCGGCGGGCCGGCGGTGGCGCTGGGGTGGCTGGTCGGTGACCGGATCTTCACCCGGGTCCGGAACTTCCGGATCGTGGTGCTCTGCGCTCTGGTGCTGGCGTCGCTGACCACGCTCACGCGGGCCGTCCTGGGTTGACATTCCCTGGTCACTTATCGATTATCAATATATCGACTATCGATAAGGGGATCGCGATGAAGCTGCTGCGCCGGCCCGACTGGCTGGATGAGCTGCACGGGCTGCTGCTGGTCGGGCTGGTGGTGACCGGCCTCGCCACGGTCGTCGGGGTGGTGGCGATCCTGTCCGGCCAGCCGGTCCCGGCCGAGGTGACGATCGACGGTGCGATCACCGCCACCCCGCCCGCCGGGATCTCGCTGGGCTCCTCGATCGCCGTCGACATCCTGCACCCGTCGGCGGCCCAGACCGGCTGGGCGCTCGTCGCCATGCTGCCCCGCCAGCTGCTGATCCTCGCGGCACTGACCATGCTGTGGCGCCTGGTCGGCCGGGCCCGCCGGACCGACCCGTTCGGGCCGGGCATGGCGGCCGGCTTCCACCGGCTCGGTCTGCTGCTGGTGCTGGGCGGACCGGTCGTGTGGATCCTGGACTTCGTCGCCCGCAACCGGCTCAGTGACAGCGTCGGCGCCGGCGGGACGTACGCGGTGCTCGACTTCGTGGTGCCGCTGGCCTGGGGATTCGGCGGGTTCGCGGCGTTCGCGATCGGCGAGATCCTGCGGCGCGGCCGGGCCCTGCGGGTCGAGCTGGACGGGGTGGTCTGATGCCACCCGAGGAGGAGCACCGGGTCGACGTGCACCTGGACAAGCTGCTCGCCGAGCGCGGTCTCACCCTCACCGAGCTGGCCGACCGGGTCGGGCTGACCTTGGCCAACCTGTCGATCCTGAAGAACGGGCGGGCCCGCGCGATCCGGTTCAGCACGCTGACGGCACTGTGCGAGGTGCTGCAGTGCCAGCCGGGCGACCTGTTCACGGTGCGCGGGCCGTCCGCCTGAGGCCTCGGTGGCCGGTCTCAGTGGTCCGGGAAGTCCTCGCCGAGCAGGGTCCGCAGCCGGGCCAGGGCCCGGGCGGTGCGCATCTTCACGGCGGAGACGGACAGGCCGAGGATCGCGGCCACCGTGTCGACGCTCTGGTCCTCGGCGTGGCGCAGCACCAGGATCGCCCGGTCCTCGACCGGCAGCTGGGCCAGCGCGTCCACCAGGGGCAGGCGCAGCTCCGGGCTGCCCGGCGGGGTGCGGTCCGGGCGGTCGGGCAGCTCGGCCAGCACCAGCTCCGAGCCGCTGCGACGTTTCTGCTGGTCGAAGACGGTGTTCATGAGCACCCGGCGGCTGTAGGCCTCGAGGTTGGTGTCGTGGCGGACGCGGTCCCAGACGGCGTACACCTTGGCCAGGGTCTGCTGGGTGAGGTCCTGGGCGAGGTGCCAGTCCCGGCACATCAGGTAGGCGCTGCGGCGCAGCCGGGTGCCGGCCGCGACCACGAACGCGGTGAACTCCGCGTCCCGGCCGGTCATCTCCTCCGCCGAGGCGGCCGCGACCCGGGTGTCGGTCACAGGGCCCCTCCGACCGGCGCGTCCGTGCCGCACCGGCGGCCGATGACCTGGTCGACGCCGGCCGACGCCGCGTAGTCGGCGCGCAGGCCGGCGAACTGCCCGGCGCTCACCAGGCGCAGACGGAACGACTCCGGGAACGGCTGGGCGGCGGCCACGGCGAGCAGGTCCGGGTTGTCCGCCCAGCGGTCACGGAAACGCTGGTATGCCTGCTCCCGGGTGTCGAACTCGATGGCGCTCACCCGGGCGTCGCCGCCCAGCGCGGTGCGCAGCGCCGCCCGTTGCGCGTCGGTCGCCGTGGACGCGAGCACCACGACCACGTCGGTGGCGTCGGTCTGCACCGGGCGCGGCAGACAGGACGGGGCGCTCACCTGTTGCATCGCGGCGGCCACCGTCTCCGGTGGACCGGCCGGGTCGGGCGCGCCGCGCCACAGGCTAAGACCGGTCACCGCGACCGCTCCGGCGGCCACGGCGGCCACCATCCGGCGGGTGCGCCGCTGCCGGCGCAGCCGGCCGCCCGAGGCGATGGCGACGGCCGCCATCTCGTCGAGCGGGGCGCCCGGGTCACCGCTGACCGCCTCGTCGAAGTAGTCACGTACGTTCCTGGTCACGGTCGCTCTCCTCGCTGCCGGCGTTCGGGTCTCTGCCGGTATGACTGGGTGGGCGGCCGATCAGGTCACATCTCGCGGTGCCGGGTCATCGGCGGCGGTTGCGCGGGTGCTGCTTGGCGGTGCGCTCGTTGCCGTGCTTGTAGTTGCCGGTGAGCCGGGCCATCAGCTCCTGCGGGTCGTCGTCCTCCACGTCGACCAGGAAGCGGGCCGCGGCGGGGCCGCGCAGCACGGCGGCGGAGCGGCCGTGGTGCAGGATCTCCACCTCGCCGTTCTTGCGGATCCGGTAGGTGAAACCTTCGGGTGTGTTCGACATCGCCGTATCCTCGGTGCGCACGGCACCCCACGCCAGCGATTTAGTTTTCGGTACGCCACGTGCCGTCCGGCCGGCGGTCGGCGCGCTCACCGGGGGCCAGCCCGGCGACCTCCTGCACGTCCGGGTGCGCGGTCACGATGTCGCGGAGCTTGACCTGCTCGGCCGCCGCCCGGTCGGCGCCCGGCTCGAGAAAGCACCAGGTGCCGTCGGCGTCACGCAGGACCGTGCCGACCGGGGCGGTGCCGGCCGCCACGTCGGGCGAGGCGTGCACCAGGCAGTAGGGCAGGCTGGTGCGGAACGGCCAGCCCTCGTACGGGTCGTGCTCGGTCCACGGGCCGTCCGGATGGTCCTCCGGCTCGACCCAGAGCCGCGGCTGGGACTCGTCGCACCACCGGTCCACGCCCGGCTCCCCCGGGAAGCGGCCGTCCCGGTCCGGCCAGACGACCTGCACCATCGGCATCGGGGGACGCTGGTAGAAGTCGATGCCGGCGCCGAAGAAGTGCCGGTACCAGCTCGGCCGCACGGTGCGCAGCACCACGTCGTACCCGTTGAGCACGTCGTCGCGCCGCTGCCCGTCCGGCCCGGCGGCGCCGTCGCGGAACAGGTCGCCGGCCACGTTGACGATGCTCATCGCGGTGCTCGCGGGCAGGCCGAACACGCACACCTCCGGGCGGCGCAGCGTGTGCCAGATGCCGATCGAGTAGGCCCAGTCCGGGGTGGACCCGCCGGCGACGCCGTTCACGTTCCAGCCGAAGCGGCGGATCTTGTCGGCGATGCCGCGGTCCCGCTCGTCCCAGGTCTGCTCGGCGGGCGGCACCTGGCAGAGCAGGCAGTGACAGGGCTGAGCGTCCACCCGGTGAGGCTACCGCCAGCATGATCAAGCGCGGTCGTCCGCGGCGAATGATATGACCACTCGGCCCGGCGCCGTCCCCAGCTCGGTAGCAACCTGCCTGCTGACCGGCCGCACCTGCACCGTCGGCCTGATCATGACCGACCACCACGGCCGGTTCAACCTGTCCATGTCATGGGGCCGCCTGGGACGCCCAGTCCTTCGTCCAGCGGCCGTTGGTGAGGCCGGCGGCGGCGTACTCGTCGATGGCGTCGCCGCGGTGGACGCCGAGCCAGCGCAGCAGCACGTTGGCGGCCATCTGGTGACGGTCGGCGGCGACGGTGTAGTGCTCCTCCGCCTCGCCCGCCGACGTCGCGGTGAACATCGGGCCCCACGCGACCGCACCGTCCCGCCAGGCGATCGCCGCGTGGAAGCCGCCGCCGCCGAAGAACTCGCTGTGCAGGTAGGCCACCGTCCCGTACCGGGAGAGGTCCCGCGCCCAATCGGCGACCCCGGTGGTCAGCTCGTAGAAGCCGTCCACGACCCCGTCGCCCGGCAGGCCTTCGGTGATCTCCTCGGTCAGCGGCAGCAGCACCAGACCGGTGCCCGCGGCCAGGTCCACGGTCGGCGGGGTCAGCCGCGCCCGGCCCTCGTCGGACACCTTCAACAGCAGCGCTTCCACGGTCCCGGCCATGCTGTGGACCCTACCGACCGTGCGGCGATAATGGTGCGGCTGCTCGTTCGCCCCCTGTCGGCAGGTCCGCAGACTGAGAGGTAGGCCGATGGCGTTTCCGTACGCTCGCACCTTCGACGAGGTTCTCGCCTACGTAGGGGAGCGCCCGTGCGTGTGCGGCGCCACCGAGACCGAGATCGAGAACCGGACCGGCGAGGCGGTGCTGATCGGCGGCGTCTCGGCCGTCCGGTTCAGCTTCACCTGCGGCGAGTGCGCCAAGCTGCGCGAGTTCACGTTCCGGATGACCGAGGAGGAAGCCGCCCGCCCGCCGGGTTTCCGGGTGCTCGGCCTGGCCCGCACTGCCGCCGAGGCCCACCTCTTCATGGACCTGCACGAGTGTGACGTGTGCGGGGAGGCGGCGTTCGACCGGGACTTCGGGGTCGTCATCGTGGACGGCGAGCCGTGCAGCCGGTACAGCGGCCGGTGCCCGGGGTGCGGCAACCCGCGCGAGTTCGTCTTCCGGCTGCCGGACGAGACACCGATCCCCGACCCGGCGCAGCCCAGCTTCGGCGGGGACAAGCCGTCCGAGCTGCTGGACGCGGGAGAGTGGCTGTCGGTGGCCGATGCCATCGCCGCCGACACCCCGGCGGAACCGGCCGGGATGGACGCTGAGGAGCGGCAGCAGGCCCGGTACGACCTGCTGACCGCGGCCGCCGCGGTGGCGGAGGCCCGCAAGTTCGTGGCGGCCGGCACGGAGGCGGTGTCGCCCGAGGCGCTGTGGAGCCCGACCGGGCGGGCGGTCTACGAGGCGGACTCGGGCCGCTTCTGCTGGCAGCGGCTGGACCTCGTGGAGAACGTCTACCGCGAGATCGCTGTCACCTTCGGGGACTGACCGATCGGGACCGCCGGTGGTGCGGGCCGGAACCGGCGGGGTCTCGCTGCGGCGGCGATCGGCATATCGTGGCCGCATGTGGATCGTGGAGTTGGCGTTCGGGGCGGAGCCGGAGCGGCTCGCTGCGCGCCCGGCGCATCGGGAGCTGCTGGGCAAGCTGCACGCGGCCGGGACGGTCCGGATGGCCGGGCCGCTGGCGGACGACTCCGGCGCGGTGATCGTGCTGGACACCGCCGACCCGCAGGAGGTGCTGCGCAACGATCCGTACTTCAGCACGCCGGGCGTGACCGTGGTCAGCGTCCGGGAGTGGCACCCGATCGTCAGCTGACCGGGCGTACACCAGGCGGATCTTGATCTTGATGGGGGTTGGCGGCATGGTGAGCCGGGCGGAGGCGGAAGCGCTGGTGGGGCGCATGTATGCGGCGGCCGGCGCCGGGGACCTGGACGCGGTCGACGAGATCTTCACCGAGGATTTCCACAGCCATCCGATGGGGACCCGCGGGCGTGAACACATCCGGTCGGCCTGGCAGCTGATCCGGCAGAAGTTCCCGGACCTGCGGATCGTGCCGGAGGACATCCTGGTTGACGGGGACCGGGTGGCGGCGCGGGGCAGTTTCCGGGCCGGGGAGCAGACCGGGACGCTGCTGGAGATCTTCCGGGTGGCGGACGGGAAGATCGCCGAGCTGTGGGGCGTCAGCACGCTGAAGCTGCGCTGACGCCCCGTGATCGCAAGCGGTCAGCGGTGGACGTAGCGGAGGCCGGCGGCCAGCTGCACCACCTGCTCGTGGGTGAGCGGGATCTCCTCCGGGTCCCAGGTCACATCGATCGCGGTGTCACCGCCCCACTGGACCGAGAGGCTGGCCGCCTCCGGGTAGTAGGCGACCTGCCGGCCACCGATGTCCCAGGTCTCGCCCGCGTCCGCGTGGTCCCAGCGGTCGGTGTCCACGGTGAGGCACAGCCCGGACGGCTGCCGCTCGGTCGCCGCGACCCGCGGGGACGCGAAGCACAGCGCGTCCTCCGCCTCGAACTGCACGACCAGCCCGGACGGCACGAACGGGAGCGTGAACGGGGCGCCGAGCAGGGCGGGCCGGCGGCCACCGGCCAGGCCGCGGGCGTACTGCAGCAGCTCGTCCCTGGTCATCCGGCCCATGCTCAGCACGGTGATCCAGCGGCCGTCCGGGAGCCGCCAGCGGACCCCGGTGAACCGGTCGCCCGGGCCGGCGCCGTCGTAGGTGCCGGCGGACCGCAGCTCGGCGGTCTGCCCGTGGATGTCGACCTGGTCGACGTCGGTCGCCTCGACCTCCCAGTCACCCCGGAGCGGGCCGATCTCGGTGCTCAGCATGATGTCCCTGGTGAAGTCCATCCGCACGTTCGGACCCATCCTGGTGACCGTGAAGGAGCCGGTGTCCAGCCAGGACGGCGTCCAGGTGGGCCGGAGCGGGAAGATCACCGGCGGGGCGGCCGGTGTCGGGGCCACCGAGGCGGCCGGGGTGCTGGGCGCCGCCCGCTGACGGTCGTGCAGCAGCGCCGGCACGGCAGCGCCGGCCGCGACGACCGCGGCCGCCGCGACGGCCACCACGGTCCGGCGGCGGCGACGGTCGCGCTGGACCCCGGCGGTGACGCTCGCCCACAGGTCCGGCGCCGGCGCGGGCGTGGCGGCCCGGTCGAGCAGCGTGGTGCGCAGGTCGTCTTCGAGCGTCATCGGGTGGCCTCCGAGATGGTGGTGGGGAGCGGGCGGGGGCTCATGTCGTCGCGCAACCGGGCCAGGCCCCGCATGGCGTGCACCCGGACGGTGCTCGGCGCGCACCGCAGGATCTCGGCGATCTGCCGGTCGTCGAGATCCTCGTAGTAGCGCAGCACCAGCACCGCGCGCTGCGCCCGGGTCAGCCCGGCCAGCCGGTGCCACAGCTCGTCGCGGCTGGCCTGCTGGTCGGCGAAGTCGCCGCCGCCGGCCGGCCGGTCGTCACTGATCGTGGTGGGACGCTCGGCGTTGGACAGCCGGCGCAGCCACGAGACGTGCGACCGGACGAGCGCGGTGCGCAGGTACCGGTCGGGCTGGTCGGTTTCGATGCGCGACCATCGTCGGTACGCCTTGACCAGCACCTCCTGGACGAGATCCTCGCCCAGGTGCCGGTCGCCGCAGAGCAGGTAGGCGAACCGGCGCAGCGCGTCACCCCGTGCCCTGACGTAGTCCTCGAATCCGCTCTGCACTCGTCGGTCCCCCCGATCGGATACTTGCCGTCACCCTCCTAGACGTGGTGAGTGCGCCGCCGCGTTTACCATCTGACAGCATTCTGGGCGCTCCAGGATCTCGGCGCTGTCGGAGATCTGGTCGATCGAGCCGATCGGCTCCCGGCCGTCGAGCAGCGCCGCGGCGAACCGGCCGGCGTCGATCACCGGGAAGGGGCGGTCGAAGTAGGGCCGCCGGTGGACGTCCTGCGGCGGGCACATGCCGAGCGCGTTCTGCCGGCGGGCGGCCTCCTCGTAGACCGCGCAGAGGGCCGCGGACCTGCGGTCCACGTCGCCGGCCGCGACGGCGTCGGCCAGGTGGGCGGCGACCGGATCGCTGCTGATCGCGGTGAGGAGCCATTTCGCGTACGGCGGCCAGCGCCGTTGCTGGAGCAGCAGCAGCCGGGCCAGGTCGCGGACCAGGCTGCCCGTGACGACGCGGGAGCCGGTGTCGTCGCCGAGCTCGGCGGTGCGCCCGACGAACGCCTCCTGCTGGGCGATCCGTGCCCACTGGCAGCCGAGGACGTAGCGCCAGAGGTCGTCGGGGTACCAGGTGTAGCGGTCGCGGATCCGGGTCAGCTCGCCGTCCGGGTCGTGGAAGACGGCGCCGCTGGTCAACTCCAGCAGGCGCTGCCAGGGGATGGCCAGCCAGTCCGGGTCGTCACCGATCTTGCTGGTCAGCCAGGTGTCCAGGGCGGTGACGGTGACGTAGTGGTCCACCGGGCCGTCGGTGTAGGCCATCGAGCGGACCCGGGCGCCGGGCGGGACGAAGTTCGTCGGCCAGCCGTGGAAGCGTTTCGGCAGCTTGTGCCGCAGCTCGTCGGAAACCTCCGGATCCACGTCGAACAGGTCGAGCCGGGGTCCCCAGTCGTGGTCCGTGGAGCGTTCCGTGTCGTAGCCGAGCACGTCGCTGCCCGGGCCGATCCGGGCGGCGATGTGCGGGCGGTCGCCGAGCAGCGGGCGGACCGCCTCCAGGTAGAAGAGGCGGGACAGTTCCACGCCGGGCCGGAATTCAGGCATGGTCCAGGTTTAGCATCGCGACTATGTGGATCAAGGAGGGTGCCCAGGAGCTGGTCCATTCCACCGTGAACGAGGTGACCGGCGGCGTCTGGCGGGTACCGCACGACGGCGGGTCGGCGGTGCTCAAGCTGGTGATGCGGCACCGCGACGGTGCGGCGGCGCACCTGGCGGCCAGCGATGACCCCGGGCACTTCAACTACTGGCGGCGGGAGCCCACCGCGTACGCGGAAGGTCTGGCCCGGACCGCCTTCGCGGCCGGCGGACTGTCCGTCCCGGAGCTGTACTCGCTGGAGGAGCGCGCCGACGGGTCGGTGGCCATGCTGCTGGCCGACGTGCGGGGTGCGCCGATGGCGTCGTGGCGGCCCGGTGAGCTGGGCGAGATCGCCTACCGGCTCGGGGTGGGGCAGAACCGCTGGGTGGGTGATCCGCCGCGGCGACCCTGGCTGGCGCGGGACTTCCTGCGCGACTACACCCTGGCCCAGCCGGTGCCGGACGCCGTGGACTGGGACCACCCGATCGTGGCAGCGGCGTGGGAGCCCGGACTGCGGGCGCGGCTGCGCGAGCTGTGGGACTGCCGGCACGAGCTGCTCGCGGCCGCCGACCGGCTGCCGCGGACGCTGTGCCACCACGACGTCTGGCCGATGAACCTGGTCCTCGCCGAGTCCGGGCCGGTGCTGCTGGACTGGGCGTTCGCCGGGCCGGGAGCGATCGGGGAGGACGCGGCGAACCTGGCCCTGGACACGTTCTTCGACGGGCTGATCGACCTGTCGCTGATGGACGGCGTCCTCGAGGCGGTCGCCGACGGGTATGCCCGGGGCCTGTCCGAGGTGGATCCGTCGCTGGTGCAGCGCGCCATCATGATCACCGGGGCGGCGAAGTACTTCTGGCTGGCGCCTCGCATGATCGACAGCCTGATGCGGGAGCAAGCGGCGGCCGCCTATGATGCGCGGGGCTGGCCGGAGCGGTTCGCCGGGCGGGCGCCGGTCCTCGAAGTGGTGGTCCGGTGGGCGGGGGAGGCGTTGCGATGAGTGACTTTCCGGCATCTCATGTCGGTGGTGTCCGGGTGAGTGACCGGCGGGCGTCTCATGTCGGTGGTGTCCGGTGAGTGACTGGCGGGCGGACCGGATCGGATCGGCGGCGCGGGGCGAGAACCCGACCGTGCTGGCCCGGCTGCCGGGCGGTTTCGCGGTGATCGGGGACACCCAGTTCCTGCCGGGCTACTGCGTGCTGCTCACCGACGATCCGGCGGTGTCCCGGTTGAGCGATCTGCCGCGGGCCGGCCGGCTGGCGTTCCTGGAGAGCATGGACCGCCTGGCCGAGGCGGTGGAGCGGGCCTGCGCCGCGCTCGATCCGGCCTTCCGCCGGGTCAACCTGGAGATCCTCGGCAACACCGACCCATTCCTGCACGCGCACATCTTCCCGCGCTACGAGTGGGAACCGGCGGAGATCCGCAGCGGCCCGGTCTGGTGGTACCCGCGGACGAAGTGGTCGGAGGCCCCGCTCGGCCCCGCCCACGACCACCTCCGCGCCGCCATCACCAAAAACCTGATCTAGACCCTTTGCGGTACGCCGTCCGCGCCACCTGCCCAGCCGCTACGCCGCCGGCCTATCTGTCACGCCGCCGACCTCTCTGTCACGCCGCCGGCGTCTCGGTGAGGTTGCGGCTGATCCACTGAGCCACCTGGCGGCGGCCTCGGAGCCGGACCACGACCACGTCCCGTCCTCGCCGGTCCAGCAGCGCCGCCACTCGCCGGCCGGGGCTGCCCTGGGTGCGCCACGCCCAGCGCACCACATGGTCGGGATCGGTGAACACGGTCCACAGCGGCGGCTCGACGTTGCCGTTCCACAGCTGCCGGCGCCGGAGACGCCGCACCAGGGTGCGCCCGACGACCTGGCGCATCACCAGGCGACGGGGATGGTCCAGCCACAACACGCAGTCCGCCCGGCTGGGGAGCAGGTCGCCGAGCTTCCCGGTGTACTGCCACTCGGTGACCCAGCGCGGTTGCTGCGTGAAGGCCTCGACCTCGGCGACGAACGTGGGCCGCGGCTCCCAGTCCGGCCCGTGGTGCAGGGCGTCGAGCTCGACCCGCGGTAGCTGCCACCGGTGGGCGACGAGCGTGGCCAGCGTCGTCTTGCCCGCGCCGGAGGTGCCCGCGATCAAAACCCGGTTGGGCCGGTCGGGCAGGGCGTCGTTCCAAGTCAGCAGCGGCACGACAACAGATTAGAAGATCATGGCGGGTAGCAGTTTCTTCCTATTGTCCTAGGACGACTTAGGGGCAGTGCGGCAAGCCGCACCTACACCAAAAAGGACGGCTTCGCCGACGAACACGACTTCTGGGTTACGGTGCCGTCGGATCGGGGGAGGGATCGTGCTGGTTTCGGGAGTGGCGCCGCTGCTGGTGGTGCGGGACGTGGCGGACAGCGTGACGTTCTATCGGCGGCTCGGGTTCGAGGCGATGGTCGTGTGGGAGACCTACGCGAAGCTGGTGAGCGGCCCGGGCGTCCTGCACCTCGCGGCCGCCGGTGAGCCGCCGCCGGATCGTGGGTCGGTAGCCCTGGCGCTGCCGGACCCCGGTGCGGGCTCGGTGGTGGCCGCGATAGTGGTGCAGGTGGCGGACTGCCGTGAAGCGTGCGCCGAGCTGGCCGCCGCCGGGGTCGAGCTGCTCGGCGAGCCGTCCGAGCCGGAGTGGGGCGGCGAGGTGCGGGCGTTCCTCCGGGACCCGGACGGCCATCTGATCGAGATCAACGAGGTACTGGGCTGACCTCCGGACGACGGGCCGGGCCGAAAGCGTGCTTCCGTGCCCGGCCCGCGCCGGCTTGCGACCACGCGGCCTCCCGCTGGTCAAGGATCAGTACACGCGAAAGAAGGTGGCGTCCTGCCGGTACAGCGTCTCGCTGATCGCCGGGTCGAGGTAGATCCGGAAGCCGCGGTGCCGGAGGAAGTGACCGGGGTAGTTGACCGACTCGAATGACGATGCTTTCGGATCGGCGAGCCCGGGGAGCTCGCGGAACGTCGCGTCGAGCATGAACAGTGCGTCCTCGGTGCGGGGTTGCAGTTTCAGCTCGAAGCCTTGGTGGCGCAGGTAGTGCCCGGGGAAGCTGATCGACTCGAACGAGACGCCTGCCGGGTCGGACAGGCCGGGCACGGGCACGAAGGCGTTGTCCCGGCGGTCGCCGTCGGTGGTCGGTTCGACGAGTTCCACCAGGAAGTTGCGGTGCTGGATGAAGCGGTCCGGGTAGTTGGCCGATCGGAGCCGGACCGGCCGGGTGTCGTTGTCCACGCGGTCGACCTGCAAATAGAGCATGTAGTCTCCGCGCAGGTCGGGTGACTCCAGATAGCGCACCGCCAGCACGCCGCGCCCCCGCCCGGATGGCTCCTCGCGCGCGATCCGGTCGGCGGTGTCGTAGTTGAGTACGAGTACGTACGGGTCGAAGACGTGCGTGTCCCGGTTCTTCGGGTCGGGTTTCATGCCGATCGGCCGGCTCGCCGACGTGCCGGTGATCTTCTTGATGCTCACCGCGAGGTCCAAGCCGAGGGAAAGGGCGTTCACCTGCCATTGCGCATGGGGGCCGACCAAGCTGGGCAGCCGATCGCGGATCTTGGTACCGATGTCGAACGCCCAATCGGCCCAGCCCTCGAGAAAGTGCTGGCCGGGGTCGTACTCCCAGATGGTGGGGACGATCAGGCAGACGTCTTCGCCCTGCGTCAGGGTGCCCTCCCACACCTTGCAGGGCGGCCAGTCCCGCCCGATGTTGAGCGAGTCGCGGATCCACGGGGTGCTGGTGGGGAAGGAATCCCCGGATCGGAGACCTCCCTTGTTCGACGCGCTGCCCGCGCGCACGCGCCCATTCTGGTTGTTGGTGTCGCCGAGGACCGGACTGGTGGGCTGGCCGCGGTAGATCACGTTGCCGGTCCGGGCCGAAGCGACCGTGATGCCGGTGCTCAGCTGCACCTCGTCTCGCTTACCGTCGCCCTGCCACATGTCGTCCCAGGTCTCGGTCATCACTCGGAAGCCGTTGAGTGTGACTCGGAAGTCTCCGCTCAGCATGCTGATTCACCTCCACTGTCGGGATAGGGCATCAGCCTGGCCGTCGCTTCGTTCGGATGGATATACGTACAACTACGACCACTCACCGATCGGGACAGTTAATGCCGGACATGAACCACGAGGCCGGGCGCTGGCTCGACATCATCGGTTCGCTCCTGCGTGAACCGCTGACGGACTTCCCGCACGACCGCTTGCTGCGGCAGCTGATCACCACGTTTGCCGCCGGATCGGGCTGCTGGACGTATCGCACGCCGGGCGGATCCCTCGGCGGGATGAAGCTGCATCCGGGCTTTTCCCGGGCTGCCTGGCTCACCTTCGTCGACGGCCGCTTGCACGAGCATCCTTTGGTCCGGTGGTTCAGTGTCACCGGCCAGTCGGCCGCGTGGACCGTGGCGCGGGTTCCGGCCTGTCTCGTCGATCGCCGGTACGGCGAATGGCGCGAGCGCACCGAGTCGTTCGGCCTGCGTCACCAGATGGCGGTTCCGATCTTCTACGGCCCCGCGGCGATGGCGGTGTTCGTGGTGGCTCGGCAGGACGAAGACTTCACCGACGGCGACGTCCACCTCGCTCACCGGCTGCAACCGCTGCTGACTGGCGTGGCGCGGCAGGCCCGTGTGTTGGCCCGGCTCGCACCGGAGTCTTCGGCCGCCGGCCGCCAGGCGGACGTGACGCTCACCGGCCGGGAGACAGCTGTGCTCGCCCTCACCGCCCATGGCCTGACGGCGGTCGCCGTGAGCCACCGATTGGGTGTCTCCCCCCGCACGGTGCACAAGCACCTAGAACATATCTACGCCAAGCTGCGGACCAGGGACCGGCTGAGCGCCGTGTTGAAAGCCGGCCGTCTGGGTCTGCTGCCGGACGCTGACAGGACCGAGTACTGACGCGCCGGAGCCGGGCGCCGTGGTGACCCCGGCACGCGTCGGCGCGCAGCCGGGATCGGCTCCCTGACGCCGGAAAGGGGTGGCCTTCCCGCCCAGCCGGAAGTCATGGCCGTTGGCCGCGGTCAAAGCTCGGTCCGGGACGGTGGTCAAGCCTTCGGGGACGGCGAGCTATGCCATGGTGATCATCCTCCATGGGAGGGGTGCTGCCGAGCCTCGGCGGGCGGTCTGACAGGAACCGCCGGTTCGGCCGAAGGGGCGGGAACGCGGCGGGTGGTGTGGGTCAGCAGGGCGAGGGCGGTGAAGATCAGGGCCGCGGTCAGGGCGGTGCCGTGCAGGCTGGTGGTGAAGGCGGCCCGGGCCTCGTGCAGCAGGGTGGTGGCTTCGGCGGCGGGTAGCTGGTGGCTGGTGGCCAGCGCGCCGGCCAGGGAGTCGGAGGTGCCGTGCATGCGGGTGCGGTAGATGACGGCGGCGAGGACGCCGAGCAGGGCGAAGCCGAGGGAGCCGCCGAAGTAGTTGCCGGTTTCGGACATGGCAGCGGCGGCTCCGGCGCGGGCGGGTGGGACGGCGGCGAGGATCTGGCCGGTGCCGAGGGCGAACAGGGGGCCGGTGCCGAGGGCGAGGACCGTGATGCCGAGCATGATGGCGGGTAGGGAGCCGGCCAGCAGCAGGAGACTGCCGAGGGCGGACAGGGCCAGGCCGGCGGCGATGGCGGTCGGTGCGGGCAGCCGGCGGGCCACGGCGGGGGCGGTCATCGTGCCGGCGGCGACGCCGAGGCCCATCGGGGCGAACAGGACGGCGGCCAGGGCGGGGGAGTAGCCGAGGACGCCTTGCAGGTACTGGGTGACGAGCAGTCCGGTGCCGGCCATCGCGATGCCGGCGCCGATCAGGGCGACGATCACGGTGGTGACCGTGCGATCGCGGAACAGGCGCAGGTCGAGCAGGGGGGTGGCGAGACGGGCTTGACGTCGTACGAAAAGCCATGCGGTTGCCGTGCCCAGCAGCAGGGCGGTGAGCGGGGCGGCGGTCGTGCCGCCGGCGGTCCCCTGTTTGAGGCTGTAGATCAGCAGCAGGACGGCGGTGAGGGAGAGGGCCACGCTGGCCGGGTCGAGGCGGCCGGGCTGCTCGGCGCGGTGTTCCGGGAGCAGGAGGCGGCCGGTGGCCAGCAGGAGCAGCATCGGCGGGACGGCGAGCAGGAAGATCGAACCCCACCGGAAGTGCTGCAGCAGCAGGCCGGCCAGGACCGGGCCGAGGGCGCCGCCGGTGAACTGGGCGGTGGCCCAGGCGGCGATGGCGCGGCCGCGGTCGTGCGGGTCCGGGAACATGGTGGTGATCAGGGCGAGGGTGCACGGGGTGAGGGTGGCGCCGGCCACCCCGAGCAGGGCGCGCAGGACGATGAGCTGGGTGGGGCTGGTGACGGTGGCGGCCAGCAGCGACAGGGTGGCGAAGGCGGCCGCGCCGATCAGAAGCAGTCGTCGGCGGCCGATCCGGTCGCCGAGGGTGCCCATCGTGATGACCAGGGCGGCGACCACCAGGCCGTAGCTGTCGCTGATCCACAGTTGTTCGACGTTGCTGGCGCCGAGGTCGGCGGCGAGGGCCGGGAGGGCGAGCAGCAGCGCGGTCAGGTCCATGGCGACGATCAGGGTGGGCAGCATCAGGATGATCAGTCCCAGCCAGGTGCGGTTGGTTCTCATGACCTGCGGTCGGAGCGGGCCGGGGTTTCTTGACACGAGAATGTCGGTGGGGGATGTCAAGGTGGGCGGGTCGGTTCCGACCACCTGGCGAGAGGGCCCCTGCCGGGGCCCGCGAGATCTTTGGGGTACGCGATGAAGTTCCTGATCATCATGCACATCAACCCGGCTGTGCTGGACGCGCTGACCGATGAGGAGAAGGCGGCGATCGGGGAGGGGCACGGGCGGTTCATGGACGCGGTGAAGGAGTCCGGGGAGCTGATCACGACGCAGGCGCTGGTGGATCCGTCGCAGGCGGCGGTGGTGCGGGTGCGCGACGGGCAGCCGGTGGTGACCGACGGGCCGTTCCTGGAGGCGAAGGAGTTCCTGGGCGGCTTCTATTTCGTCGACGTGGAGGACAAGGCGCGGGCGATCGAGTTGGCGGCGCAGATCCCGGACGCGGCGATCGAGGGGCTCGGGGTCGAGGTGCGGCAGGTGATGTTCGCGGACGGGCTGCTGGAGGCGTGACCGGTCCGGTTGCTGGAGGCGTGACCGGGCCGGCTGCTGAAGGGGCGGCCGGGCCGGCGGTCGAGGACCTGCTGCGTCAGTTGATGCCGCAGGTCCTCGGGGCGCTGGTGCGCCGGTACGGGCAGTTCGAGGGCTGTGAGGACGCGGTGCAGGAGGCCGGTCTGGCGGCGTCGGTGCAGTGGCCGGTGGAGGGGGTGCCGGGCAATCCGCGGGGCTGGTTGATGACGGTGGCGTCGCGGCGGCTGATCGACGAGGTGCGCAGCGAGTCGTCGCGCCGGGAGCGGGAGACGGCGGTGTCGGCGGAGCTGGCTCCGCCGGAGGTGCCGGACACCGATGACACGCTGCTGCTGTTGTTCCTGTGCTGTCATCCGGCGTTGACCGCGGCGTCGCAGACGGCGTTGACGTTGCGGGCGGTCGGCGGGTTGAGCACGGCGGAGATCGCGCGGGCGTTCCTGGTGCCGGAGCAGACGATGGCGGCGCGGATCAGCCGGGCGAAACAGCGGATCCGGGCGGCGGGCGGGTCGTTTCCGCTGCCGGCCGGGGCGGAGCGGTTGCCGGTGGTGCTGCACGTGCTCTATCTGATCTTCAACGAGGGTTATACGGCGTCGTCGGGCGCCGCGCTGGACCGGCCGGATCTGGCGGTGGAGGCGATCCGGCTGGTCCGGTTGGTGCGGGCGCGGCTGCCGGCGGACGGGGAGGTGGCCGGGCTGCTGGCGTTGATGCTGCTGACTCATGCGCGGCGGGCGGCGCGGACGACGGCGTCCGGTGATCTGGTGCCGTTGGCCGAGCAGGACCGGTCGGCCTGGGACCGGGAGCTGATCGCGGAGGGCTTGGAGCTGGCCAGGTCGTCGCTGGGGGCGGCGGCGCTCGGCCCGTACCAGTTGCAGGCGGCGATCGCGGCGACGCATGCGGACGCGGCGACGGCCGCGGAGACGAATTGGCAGCAGGTGTACGCGTTGTATCTGATCCTGGAGCGGATCGCGCCGAACCCGATGGTGACGCTGAACCGGGCGGTGGCGCTCGCCGAGGTGTCCGGGCCGGCGGCCGGGCTGGCGCTGCTGGCCGGGCTGGACGCCGACGAGCGGATCGCCGGTCATCACCGGTTGTTGTCGGTGCGGGCGCATCTGCTGGAGCAGGCGGGCGACACCGAGCAGGCGTACGCGTTGTACCGGCTGGCGGCGAAGGGCACGGCGAGTCTGGCGGAGCGGCGGCATCTGGAGTCCCGCGCCAGTCGTCTCTTCCTATCTTCCTAGGACGACCTAGAGGCAGTGCGGCAAGCCGCACCTACACCAAAAAGGACGGCTTCGCCGACCACCCGGGCAGAAGCGGCCCTGCCCGGGTGGTGCGAATCGTCAGCCGTTGGCGAAGTACAACGTGACGTTCGGGCAGACCGTGTCGCATCGGAGGTAGGCGGTGTAGTCGGAGTAGACGTTGGTCCGCCACACGCTCGCGTTGCCGGTGAAGCGCTCGTTGACGACGACGACGCGGTTCTGCACGTCGGTGACGACCAGGCGCCAGTTGTAGCCGGCCGCGCCGGTGGTGGCGATGTGGAACAGGTTCGATCCGGCCAGGTCCAGCGTCTGGGTGATGCAGTCGAGGTCGCGGCCGTCGGCTTTCACCTTGCAGGTCTTCTGGTTGAGGGCGGCCGCGGGATCGGCGACCGCCAGTGCCGTGGCCGTCGCGGCGATCGTCATGACGCCCGCGAGGGCCGGTCTGATCCTCATCCTTGGTCTCCTTCATTCGACGGGCCGGCGGGTTGCCCGCGCCCTGGCTCGATTCCGACGAGACCTCTTTCTAGCGGCGTGCCGGTTGTCTGGGTCCTGTCCGCGCTGGTCAGACAAACAACGTCGGACAACGCGGCGACGGCTCGGTGGTGGTGGGGGCTGTCCGGGTGGCGCCCGGCAATCCTGAGCGGCCGAACGCCATGAGCGCCCGGCCGCTCCGACGATGGCCGTGTCGTGACGACCAGATGTGCGGCCGGGCGGTGCGGGGCCGGTCATCGGCCGATCGAGGAAAGGGGGCACGCCCGGTGGGGGCGGGGGTCAGGCCGGCGGGGTCTCGTAGAGGGCGAGGATCTGGTCGGCGACGCAGGCGGGGCGGCGTTCGCCTTCGATCTCGGCGGTGGTGCGCAGGATGAGGCGGGCGCCGGAGGGGAGGCGGCGGGCTTCCAGGAGGCGGACCTTGCCGCGGAGGCGGGCGCCGCAGCGGACCGGGGTGTGGAAGCGGACGCGGTCGAAGCCGCCGTTGACGACGAAGGTGACGTTGTCGACCTGGACGACCTCGGTCAGGAAGGTCATGCACAGGGAGAGGGTGAGGGCGCCGTGGGCGATGGTGGTGCCGAACGGGCCGTCTTTCTGTGCGCGGTGCGGGTCGGTGTGGATCCACTGGTGGTCGCCGGTGACGGTGGCGAAGGCGTCGATGCGGTCCTGGTCGACGAGGTGCCAGTCGCTGGTGCCCAGCTCGTCGTGGCCGAGCAGGTCGTCTAGTCCGGTGAACCGCGCCATTGTCCCACCCTAGTGGAGCTGGGGTGGCCGATGGCCGGAGGCGGGCGGGTCAGCTCGGACTAATGACGGCGCGCAGGGTGTCGGCGGGTGTGGTGGCGGACAGGGTGCTGGCTGTCGCCGCGAGCAGGAGCAGGCTGGCGGTGAGGGCGAGGATGATGCCGAGGGTCTTGCGCATGGAGCTGATTCGGGGGTTGCCGGCGTGACGTCGTCTCCACAGCAATGCGCTGGCCAGGCCGGTTGCGGTCGTCAGCGTGGCGGCCATCGCTGCCATGATCCAGTGGTAGTGCTCGGCTTGGCCGAGGAGTGCGGTCAGTGCGGGTGAGCCGGCCGGCTCGGTCAGGGCTTGGCGCATCTGTTGCAGGGCCTGGTCGAGGTCGCGGCCGGGTGTGCTGTCGGGCAGCAGGGACAGCAGGGCGATCACTGGGACGGCTGTCGCCTGGATGTTGAGCATCAGCAGCCCGGTGGCGAGGACGGCGAAGACGGTCGCGCCGATCGCGGGGTATCGGGCGGTGGCGCGGTGCAGGTGGCGGCGCCAGAGTGCGACGGCGAGCAGGGTGAAGACGGTGAGCATCAGCGCGCTGATCACGACTTTGATCGCGTGCCAGCGGTACCAGTAGTCGACCAGGTCGGCCAGGGCTGCGGGGAACTGTGGTGTGCCGGCTCGCCAGTATGCGACGAGGGCTGGTCCGAGCGAGTCGCGCAGGACGTCGTCGGGGTTGTTGAGGAGGGCGGCGGGGGCGAGCACGAATGCCGCCACCAGGGTCGTGCCGCTGGCGAGAAGTAACCGGATCACGGCTTCGAGTAGAGCAGGGGTGCTGCTGCTGGGGCACTACGGCGGGGGCCCTTGCTGGTGGTGTGGCTGGGTGTACCCCGGCGCTGGTCGTACCGGACATGAAAAGACGCTGCCCGGGGTGGCCGGGCAGCGTCGGGTGGTGTGGTCAGGCGTCGACGGTGGCCGGTTTGCTGGTGGCGAGGCGGTGCAGCAGGCCGGCGAAGGCGAGGCCGAGGGCGCTGAAGAGGACGACCTGGGTGCCGAGGGAGGCGAGCCGGAATTGCCACAGCAGGTCGGCGGGGAAGGTGTCCGGGACCTCGTTGGTGGCGGGGAGCAGGGTGTAGGCGATGGTGACGACGATCAGGAAGGCGAGGGTGCCGGCGGTGGCGCGGCGCCATTCCTGGGTTTGGGTGCGGGCGGCGAGGACGCCGGCCCAGATCGCGACCAGGCCGAGGGCGAGCAGTGCGAGGTAGCTGATGGTGCGTTGTCTGATGGTGGCGGGGTCGCCGACGGCTGGTGGGTTGGGTGGGTATTTGAGCCAGGGGATCAGGACGATGCCGGTGAGGGCGGCGGTGGCCAGGCCGAGGGCGGCGCGGGTGTCGCTGCTGGTGTGCAGGCGGCGCCGGAGCAGGGCGTAGGCGGTGGCGAGGAAGCCGCCGAGGGCGATCCCGTAGAGGGTGGTGGCCAGGGTGAGGCCGATGTTTTTCTGGGTTTCGCGGCTGACGAGTTCTTCGCCGCCGCCGGCGGCGCCGTGGGCGAGGGTGTTTTGTTCCTCGATGGCGATGGCGGCGTCGATGCGGGGTTCGCCGGTGAGATAGGCGAAACCGCCGGCCAGCAGGCCGGCGATGAGCCCGGCGAGCAGTCCGGCGGTCAGGAGGCGCCCGAAGCTGAGCTTCAGTGGCACGGGACGCCCAGCAGGTGGCGGCCGTCGTGCATGAGCTCGTGCATGTACATCCCGCTGCGGGACAGGGCGCCCTGGTCGAAGGCGACCAGGTAGGCCAGGGCGAGCAGCAGGAGGGTGACGCCGGCGGCGGTGAGCAGCAGGCGGGTGGAGATGGCGGGGATGGCGAGGGGCCGCACGGTCGGGGCCTTGGGCATGGTTGATCAACCTCCTACGGGATGACGCGTCCCGGTGGACGGGCTGCGGACGGGTGAGTGTCCTGACTCATCGCGTCCCCGTGGCCGGGGGGCGATTCACAGTGGCGCGACCGCACCGGAATTGCACCGGTTTCCCTCACGACGCCGCAGATGGCTCCCACAACCTATCGGTCGTGGTGGTGGGGGCACAACCGGGATGGCGTGGCGCGGATAACATTCACGGTCGTCGTTGTTTCGGGTGGGGGTGGATGGTGCGGCTGGTGTGGACGCTGGCGTTGCTGGCCGCTCCGTTGCCGGTCCGGGAGCCGCCGGGGTGTGTGACGCCGCCGGTGCCGGTGGTGTCGGTGCCGTATGTCGTGGCGCCGGTCGCGTCCGGCGCCGGGGTGCGGGTGGCGGTCGTCGATTCCGGGGTGGACGCGGGGAACGCGCAGGTGGCCGGCCGGGTGGTGGCGGGGCGGGACCTGCTGCGCGGGGAGTTGGCGGGGCGCCGGGACTGTGTGGGGCACGGGACGGCGGTGGCGGCGTCGGTGGTGGCGGTGGCGCCCGGGGTGCGGATCGTGCCGGTGCGGGTGGCCGACGGCGATCCGCGGGACGGGGCCGGGGTGGCGCGGGTGGCCGACGGGATCCGGTGGGCGGCGGGTCCGGGCCACGCCCAGGTGATCAACATCTCGCTGGTGGTCGGGGCGGATGATCCGCGGGTGCGGGCCGCGGTGGCGTTCGCGGTCGGCCGGGGTGTGGTGGTGGTCGCGGCTGCCGGGAACCAGCCGGGGGCGGGACCGCAGTTCCCGGCCGGGTATCCGGGGGTGCTCGGCGTCGGGGCGATCCTGTCGTCGGGCGAGGCCGCGTCGTTCTCGCCGGTGGGGCCGCAGGTGGATCTGGTCGCGGTCGGTGATGCCGGGACGAGTTTCGCGGCCGGGGTCGTGTCGGGGACGGCGGCGCTGGTGTGCGAGCGCTTCCCGGAGCTGCCGGCCGCGGGGGTGGGCCGGCGGCTGGTGGCGACCAGCGACGCGGGGCGGCGGGTGAACCCGTATCGCGCGGTGACCGCGGCCGGTTCCGGGCCGGCGCCGCGCGTTCCGGCCGCGGCCGACCCCGATCGGAGTTCCCGGTACGCGGTGGGCCCCGCGGTGTCGCGCCGCCCGGTGTACTGGGCGGCGGGGTCGGCCGTCGGCGCCGGCGCGGTGCTGGGCCTGATCGCCTTCGCGGTGACCCGGGCCCGCCGCCGCGGCTGGCGGCCCGCCGACTAGCGCGCGTTGTCCTGGACCGGCGGCAGCCCCGCACGACGCGCGTGGCGGTGGTGCGGGGCTCCCCGCCGTACCGGATGAAGAATCCGGAAAGTGGCAGCGGGCCGGAGGGTCAGTCCGGGATCTCGGGCATGGCTTCGGGGTCGGTGTCGGAGGCGGGCCGGTTGGCGTGGTGCTGGTTGATGCCGGCGTTGGTGCTGCCGTCGGCCGGGGTGGCCGAGGTCGGCGGCTCGTCGGTCTGAAAGGTGCCCTGCTCGCGGTGGCCGGAGGTGTGCTGGTCGGTGCTGGCACCGGCGACGTCGTTGCTGTCGGTCATGTCGGGGCACATACCCGTTGCCGGCGCGGACTACCCTGCCGGGCATGGACCGGGCTGCTCGTCGTGCCGCTGCCCGTTCGCTGGCCCTGTCCGGGCTGTGGATCGCCTCGATCGTGGTCCTGCTCGCCCTGGTCGCCGGCCGGCCGTGGCAGTGGCTGCTGACCGTGCTGGTCGTCGGTGTGGCCACTTACGGGTGGCGGTGGCTGGACCGGTATCCGCGCACGCCGGTGCGTCCCCTGATCGTGGTGTCCCTGATAGCCTTCGCCGGCAGTGTGCTCGTCGCGTTCGGCGGCCTGCGGGGGCTCGTTCTGGCCGGCGCGACAGCTGGGATCGTGGTGCTCACCTTCCTGGCCGGTGCCTGGTGGCTGATCCGCGGACCGAGCAGGGGGAGCAATTCGTGACGGAGTCGCTGGACGTCAACGGAGTGACGATCGCCTACCGCACGGCGGGGGTGGCCGGCAATCCGCCCGCGGTGCTGCTGCACGGGCTGGGGGACAGTGCCGCCGACTGGGACACGGTCCTGCCGGACCTGGCCGAGACCCATCGGGTGTACGCGGTGGACCTGCGCGGGCACGGCGGCAGTTCCCGGCCGGGCAAGTATTCGTTCGAGTTGATGCGCGACGACATGCTGGCGTTCCTGGACGCGGCCGGGATCGACGAGTGCCTGCTGATCGGTCATTCGATGGGCGCGGTGGTCGCCGAGCTGCTCGCGCTGGCCGCCCCGCACCGGGTCAGCCACCTGGTGCTGGAGGACGCGGTCGCGCCGCGGCCGGGCGCGTTGTCGCGGCCGCCGCTGCAGCCGCCGACCGAGCCGGTCCCGTTCGACGTCGCCGTGGTCAACCAGATCCGCGCTCAGCTCGACGATCCGGATCCGGCGTGGTGGGAGGCGCTGTCCGGGCTGCCGGTCCGCACGTTGATCATCAGTGGGGCGGAGAGCCCGATCCCGCACGAGTTGCTGGCCGACGCGGCCGACCGGATCCCGGACGCGACGCTGGTGTCGGTGACCGCCGGGCACGATGTGCACGTGGAGCAGCCGACCGCGTTCGTCACCGAGATCCACCGGTTCCTGCATCCGCGGGCATGAGGCGGGTCGTGGTCTACGGGGTGACCGGCTCCGGCAAGTCGACGCTGGCCGCCGCGATCAGCGCCCGTACCGGTCTGCCGTATGTGGCGGTCGACGACCTGACCTGGGAGCCGGGCTGGGTGCAGGTGCCGGTCGCGGTGCAGCGGGAGCGGATCGCCGCGGTGTGCGCCGGGGACGCGTGGGTGCTCGACAGCGCGTATCTGTCGTGGCTGGACGTGCCGATGGCGCGCGCTGACCTGGTCGTCGGCCTGGATCTGTCGCGGGCGGTGTGCCTGTGGCGGTTGTTGCGCCGCACCGTGCACCGGTCGGTGACCCGCACGCCGGTGTGCAACGGCAACGTCGAGTCGGTGCGGGAGTTGTTCACCCGGGATTCGCTGCTGGTGCAGCAGTTCCGGTCGTTGCCGCGCAAGCGGGCCCGGTTGCGGGCCTGGCAGCGGGATCCGGCGATGCCGCCGGTGCTGGTGTTGCGCCGCCCGCGGGCGGTCCGCGCCTGGCTGGACTCCCTGCCACCTTCGTGATCGCCGCGGGCTCAGGACAGGGATTTCAGCATCCGCAGGTAGGTGCTGCCGTCCCAGGCGCGGGCGCGGTCCACCAGGCGGTAGCCGTTGGCGAGGTAGAAGGCCTCGGCGTGCAGGGCGACGCCGGCGGCGAGCTCGGATCGGCCGGTGCGGGCCCGGAAGTCGGTTTCGACGTGGCGCAGCAGGGCGGTGCCGATGCCGCGGCGGGTGGCGTCCGGGTCGACGTAGACGTGTCGTAGCCGGTCGTCGCGCCAGCCCGCGCAGCCGAGCACCTGCCCGGCGGCGCGGGCCACGAACAGCGTCCCGGCCGAGATCATGGCGCTGAGCTCGTCCGGGGAGACGTCGCGCAGCAGCGTCTCGACCTGCTCGGCCGGGTATGCGGTGGGCGCGTGCCGGGTGAACGCGGCGTGCCGGATCCGCAGGATGCGGGGCAGGTCGGCCGGGGTGGCGGCGGTGATGGCCGGGGTGCTCCGGCCGGTGGGCTTCACGACCGGGTGATGGCGTGCTCGACCAGGTCGACGGTGGCGCGCGGGTCGGCGACCTCGACGACCAGGCGCGCGTACGACTCGTCGCGCAGGGCGATGACGACCGCCTTGTTCGGGTCGCGCACGTCCCAGAACACCTTCTCGCCGTTCTTGCGGAACCGGCCGGCGGTCAGCCAGCCGGGGAAGTGTGTGCCGCCGGTGCGGATCCCCTTGAACTCCCGGTCGATGCCCGGGTCGATGGTCGCGCCGGCCACGTTGACCAGCGGAATCTGCAGGCGGCTCTTGAGCGCCCAGAGCTTGTCGATGCCGAGGACCTCGACGATGAGGGTGTCGCCGTCGATGCGGACGTCTGCGGGCATGGTGGACGCTCCTATCCTTCTGCGGTGATCCGGGCGCGCAGGCGCATCCCGAGCAGGGTCGCGGTGGTTTCCGGCCGGGTGGCCGTGTCGAGCTCGGCGAGCACGGCGCTGACCTCCTGGGCCACCTCCGGGTCGGCCGGGGCGCGCTCGGTGGCGGCCATCAGCAGCAGGTCCAGGGCCGGCTCGCGGACCAGCACCGCGGTGTCGGCGCCGAGCAGCGGCCGGACCTGGTGCTGCAGGCTCCAGCGCAGGGCCCGCAGGTAGAGCCCGCGTTTGCTGCCGAACACCTGGTAGAGACTGTTGCGGTGCACGCCGAGGTGGCTGACCAGGTCGTCGACCGACACCCCGTCGAACGCGCGGCGCGCGAACAGCGCGGCGGCGGCCTGCACGGCCTCGGTCTCGTCGAACGCTCGTGGTCGTCCCATGCCGATCAGCCTACAAAGTTTAGGAACGACCAGTCAAGAACAATCGTTCCTAAACTTTTCCATCTAAGGTCATAGATACGACAGGGAGGTGCCATGCGCTCGGAGATCTTCCGCAGGAAACCGGTCGAGGACATCACCGACGACCGCGACACCGGCCTCGCCCGCACCCTCGGGCTGTGGCAGCTGACCGCCATCGGCGTCGGCGGCATCATCGGCGCCGGCATCTTCGCCCTGGCCGGCGCGGTCGCCCACGAGACCGCCGGCCCCGCCGTGCTGCTCTCGTTCCTGATCGCCGGCGTCGCCTCCGCGGCCGCCGCCCTGTCCTACGCCGAGTTCGCCGGCATGATCCCGAAAGCCGGCTCCGCCTACACCTACGGCTACGCCGTGCTCGGCGAGATCGCCGGCTGGTTCATCGGCTGGGACCTGCTGCTGGAATACACCGCGATCGTCTCGGTCGTCGCGATCGGCATCTCCGGCTACTTCGGCTTCCTGGTCGGCGAGCTCGGCGCCGACCTGCCCGCCTGGATGCTCGGCGCCCCCGGCAGCGGCGACGGCCACGTCGTCGACCTGTTCGCCCTGATCCTGTGCCTGCTCATCGCCGGCCTGCTCAACCTCGGCATCCGCGCCGCCGCCCGCGCCGAGACCGCCGTCGTCGGCCTCAAAGTCGTGATCGTGCTGATCATCGTGGTGGTCGGCTGGTTCCACATCAACACCGACAACTACACGCCGTTCTTCCCGTTCGGCGTCGGCGGCGCGATCACCGGCGCCGCCACCGTCTTCTTCGCCGTCTTCGGCTACGACGCGATGTCCACGGCCGCCGAGGAGTCCGCCGACGCCCGCCGCCACCTGCCCAAGGCGATCATCTACTCACTGATCATCTCGATGGTGCTGTACGTACTGGCCACCCTGGTGCTCACCGGCATGCAGGACTACCGCGACATCGACCCGGAGAGCGGCTTCTCCAGCGCCTTCGCCGCGGTCGGGCTCACCGGCCTGGCCGACGTCATCGCGGTCGGCGCCATCATCGGCATCCTCACCGTCATGTTCACCTTCATGCTCGGCGTCACCCGCGTCTGGTACGCGATGAGCCGCGACGGCCTGCTGCCGTCCTGGTTCGCCCACACCCACCCGGTGCGCCGCGTCCCCACCCGGGTCACCTGGATCGCCGGGATCGCGTCCGCCGCCATCGCCGGCTTCCTGCCGATCCGCGAAGCCGCCGAACTGACCAACATCGGCATCCTGCTCGCCTTCGTCGTCGTCTGCATCGCCGTCATCGTGCTGCGCTACCGCCGCCCCGACCTGCCACGCACCTTCCGCCTGCCGTGGATGCCGGTCATCCCGGTCCTCGGCGTCGTCTTCTCCCTCTGGCTGATCACCTTCCTGGACCCGGTCACCTGGCTGCGCTTCGCCGTCTGGTTCCTGATCGGCCTGATCGTCTACTTCACCTACAGCCGCAAACACTCCAACCTCAACCGCACCTGACAACCTTTCAAAATCCGATTTCCGTACGCCCACCGCGCGCCCGCGCTGTCGCCGCGCGTCCACCCGCCCTCGTCGAGGACGAGCGCCCCGACCTGCCGCAGCCGAGCACCGCCGCGGCCACGCCTCGCGCGCTCCCGGGCTGGGTTGCACGGGTGCCTCGACCATCCCGAAGCACCCGCGGAACCCAGCCGACCGGCCGTTCGCGGCGGCCGCCACCGGGAGCGGCCACGGCTCGCGCGCTCCCGGGCTGGGTCCCACGGGTGCCTCGACCGTCCCGAAGCACCCGTGAAGCCCAGCCGGCCGGCCGGTTGCGGCGGCCGCCACCGGGAGCGGAAGCTGCGCGGGCCACCACCTGCGGGTCCAGCCGGAGCACCCGGCTGCCTCAACTGCGCCGGCCGGCCGCCGATACATCCGGCCGTGACGACCCCGCACGTGCCGCCCCGCCGCCGCGGCCGGGCGATCCTGCTCGCCGTGACCGGCATCGTCCTGCTGGCGGTCACCGCCGTCGCCGCCCGCCCGGCGGGCCGCGCCGGCACCGCGCATCTGGCCCTGATCCTGGCCGGGGCGAACGGCTCCCGGGCCGGGGTCGAACTGCAGGGCCACTACCGCACGCCCGGCCAGGGGCAGGACCGGGTGATCAACGCGTTCGCGATCCGGGTCCGCAACCTCGGGACGACGCCGATCGACGTCTCGCTGGACGACGCCTGGGTGCAGGACGCGACCGGAGCCACGCACCGGGCCGACCCGCCACCCGACATGACCCTGACCAGCGTCAGCGGCGACCCCGTCGACCCGAGCTGGCAGTTCCCGTCGAACGGCTACCTGTCGCCGGGCCGGCAGAGCGCTCAGGCCGTGCTCTTCACCCTCCCGCCGGATTTCCGCCCGGCCCGGCTGCGGATCACGCTCGGCACGAACTTCGACCGGTCGCCCGCGCAGTGGGACCTCTAGCACGACCCGGCGCGACGCCCGCACGTTCCGCCGCGGCACAGGCCGCTCGTCCGCGCGGGCCGAACGCGACGGAGGTCATCCCGTGCACGCCGGGCCCGGGCAGCCAGGTCATTCAGCCACCTCGGCGTGCACCGCAACAGCCTGTACCAGCGGCGAGTCCGCGGTGAGATCCTGGCCGGCCGCGCAACCCAGAGCCCCCCGACGCCGACGAAAATTCGGCCGCGACCGGGGCCCGCCGATGGCCAGGATCAGCACCGCCTTGTCAGCGCACAGCGGACCCGCACGACCCGCGCAGCGGTCGGGCCGGGGCCGGGCCTCGCGTGCCGACCGGCACGCGACTCCGGTCGTACCGGAAAAAAAGGGGGTGACCGCGGGCGGCAGCGGACCGGGACCGGTCAGTAGTGCAGCAGGTTGACGGCGAGGTTGGCGACCGTCGTGCTGAAGAAGATCGCCCAGCCGAGCAGGTTACGGGAGCCGACCCGCAGGTGGGCGATCAGCGCGCCGACGAAGTAGACGACCAGGCCGGCCGCGGCCACCGTGCCCAGCGGCGGCACGGCGAAACCGGCGAGCAGCCCGAGGGCGCCGGCGGCCAGGATCGCGCCCAGCATCCCCATCCACCACATCGGCAGGCGTTTCATCCGCAGCTGCGCCTTCGGATACTCGTGGCCGATCAGGTAGGTGACGGCAGCGCTCGCGGTCAGCACGGCGGTGACGACGGTGAGCGTGAGATAAGCGGCGGACACGGGGCCTCCCTGGTCGACGTCGGTCACCCACCCGACGAGACAGGCCTCTCAGACGTCAGGTCCGCGGTCCAGGGTCCACACGTGCACGGCCGCGCCGTCCGGGGCGAGAGTCCACCAGCGGCCCGGGGTCGCCGGCCGGGCCGGGCCGGCAACCGGAAACGGATAATCGATCCGGCCGCGCACGGTCATCGCCGGCAGCGCCACCAGCCAGTGCCGGACCGGGCCGGTGAAATCCTCGGTGCCGGCCACCGCCGCGTCGTCCCACGGCGCCGCCGCCTCGACGTCCCAGCACACCTGGTCCTCGCCGGGCAGCGCCGGCACCGCGGCGTCCGCGCGCAGCCTGCCCACCGGCAGCCCGTCGGCGGCTCGGTGCAGCGTCAGGGTGCCCTGCCCGGCATCGGTGGCCAGCAGGTGCGCGCCGGACGGGGTCGCCGCCAGCAGCACCCCGGCGTCGAAGCGGCGCACGCGCAGCTCGCCGCCGTCGACGTGCCCCCACAGCGACGGCGGCTCCTCGTCGACGGTCAACCCCATGAACGCCGGGTCCGGGTGCGGGACGGGCGCCGACGCGGACCCGGCCGTGCCGGTCGCCGCCCGGGCCAGCACCGTGCCGTCAGCCGGGTCGACGACCAGCCACTGCTCGTCGTGCGCGCCGGACCGCACGTGTGCCCACAGCCGGCGGCCGTCCGGGGAGAACGCCACCGACCCGCGGCCGGCGTAGACGTGACCGGTGTCGCCGGCGTACTCGGCGAACGAGACGTGCGCGAGGTCGCAGGCCGCCGCCGACCAGCAGCCGTGCCGCAGCTCCCAGCGCAGCCCGCCGCCCGCGTCGACCGCCCGCAGCGCGTGCACCCCGGCGAACACCGCCAGGTCACCGGCGGGTGACACGGCGACCGTGCCGAACAACCGCGGCCACGGCGCCGGGAACTGCCGCGGCGGCCACCGCCCGGCCAGGTCCGCCGCCGCCAGCTCGGTGTCGCCGCGCTGGATCAGCAGCGACCCGGTCACCACGGGCGGGTCAGCGCGGACCGGGTCCAGCGGCGCGGGCGCCGTGGCGACGAGACGAGCTTCGAGCACGCCTCACGATAAAGGTCAGGCCGATCGGCCCGGTCACCGCAGGACCAGCAGGTCCAGGGTGTCGGTCTGCGGGCCGGTCACGGTCGCGGCCGCGGCCCGCAGCCGCGCCAGACCCTGCCGGTACGCGGTGTCGCTGATCAGCTGCAGCAGCGTGTGCGCCTCGCGCCGCAGCTCGGCGGCGGCCACGGCCAGCGACGGCGCGGACACCTGGGTGACCGGCTCCAGGGCCACCGGGGCGAACCCGGCGGTGCCGAACGCCGCCTCGATCGCCGCGACCCCCGGATACCGCCGGTCGAGCACGGTGATCGTCTCCGGCCAGTAGCGGCACAGCGTCAACCCGTCGTGCCGGCCCGGGAACGCCGAGCGGATCAGCACCGTCCCGCCCGGCGCGAGCACCCGGCGGATCTCCCGGGCCGCCGCGCCCAGGTCCGGCACGTGATGGATCACGGTGGACACCCACACCACGTCCAGGCTCGCGTCGGCGGCCGGGATGTGCGTGTCGTCGCCGGCCAGCACCGGCGCGACCAGGGCCCGCTCGCGCATCGCCGGGGACGGGTCGACCGGCAGCACCTCGACGCCGGGCCACCACGCCCGGAACGCGCGCGTCCAGCTGCCGGTGCCGCACCCCAGGTCGAGGATCCGCAGGCCGGGCCGCGGGGTCACGTACCGGGTGATCGCCTCCCGCCACGGGGCCAGCCCGTCGCCGGGCAGGTGCCGGGTGGCCTGGAAAGCGGCGGCGTCGGTGTCGTCGTACGCGATGAGTCCCATCCGCCGAGCCAACCCGCCGCCGGGCCCGCCCCGCAAGGGTGAAGCTCACCTCGAAACCGGGGCGGAACCCGCCTACCGTGCATCTATGAGCTTCGACAGCGCGAAGGCGTTCCTGCGCGAGAACGGCGCCGAGACGATCGAGCATCCCGGCGGCACCCTGTACGCGCACCTGTGCCGGGTCGCCGACCGGCTCGCCGAGCTGGGCGCCGGCCGGGACCTGCAGCTGGCCGGGCTGACCCACGCGACCTACGGCACCGACGGGTTCCCCCGGCCGCTGCTGGACCCCTCGGCGCGCGACCGGCTGCGCGCGGTGATCGGGGCACCCGCCGAGGACCTGGTCTACCTGTACGGAGCCTGCGACCGGGACAAGACCTGGCCGGTGCTGGCCGAGACCGCCACCGTGCACGACCGGTTCACCGGCCAGGCGGTGCGGCTCGACGGGGCGCGGCTGATGCCGTTCGTCGACCTGTGCGTGGTCAACGAACTCGACGTGATCGAGCACAATCCGGCGCTGCTGGCCGAGCACGGGGCGTACTTCCACGACCTGTTCGACCGGTGGGCCCTGGTCACCTCGCCGGACGTCGCGGACGAGGCACAGCGGGTGCTGACCGGGATCTGACCGGGTCGGCTGCCGGCCGCGGCTACGGCACCAGCGCGGCCAGGGCCCACCCGTCCACCTGGTAGACGCGGCCCCCGGCGACCACCACATCCCCGACAACCGAAGCCCTCGCCGGTTTCCCGTCACCGGCCCGCAGCACCGGGCCACCGGTGTAGACCAGATCGCCGGCCACCACCGGCTGCCGGGCCTGGCCGGTCTTCGCGGTGCGCCAGAGCTGCCGGCCGGTCGCCGCGTCGAGCGCCTCGACCGCACCCGCGTAGGCGCGGTAGATCCGGGTCGGGTCGACGGCGAGCAGGTCGATGGCCCGGCCGGACCGCACGTACTCGTCCGCCTCGATCGGCCTGCGCCACACCACACTGCCGTCCGCGGCCCGCAGCGCGGCCAGCCCGCCGGCGCCGTCGGTGACGTAGATCCGATCCGGGCCGGCCGCCTGCGCATACCGATCACCCGGGCGGGTCCACCGAGCCGCCCCGCTGCCGATCGCCACGGCCGAGGTCTCGGCGGGCGGGACCGGCTCCTCGTCCTCGCCCGGCACCCGGCGCAGCAGCACCAGCCCACCGGCGGAGACGTTCGTGGCCAGGTGGTGCGGCCGTTTCCACAGCACGGTCCCGGTCGACGCCGCGTAGGCGACGGTCGCCGCGTCGTCGTACATTCCGGAACTGCCGGAGACCACCACGACCCCGCGGTCCACTACCAGGTAGTCGGCCGGCATGCTCAACTGCTCCTGCCAGCGCACCCGCCCGGTCGCCGCGTCCAGCACGGTGACCTGCCCGGTGATGTCGCTCGGCGACCGGCAGGTGCTGGTCGCCGCGACCAGCACCCCGCCGTCCAAGGCCAGCTGCGACGACGACGCGTCCCCCGGATCCAGCCAGTCGTGACTCCAGACCCGCGCGCCGTCGCGGGTCGCGTGGGCGGCGAGACCACGCCGGTCGTGGACGAACAGCCGGCCCTGCGCCAGCACCGGCGGACCCGGCCGGGCACAGCTCTCCTCGGCGTCGCGCAGCGTCACCCTCCACTGCCGGGTGAGCCGGCCGACGCTGCTCGCGACCACACCCGACTCGTGCGGATTGGCATAGCTGTCCGCGGCGTCGAAGCCGGGATGGTCCCAGACCGGCGGCACGGGCGCCCCGGCCGCGAGGAGCAACGACAGCAGAGCGGTTTTCGTACGGCGTGCAGCGGGCAACGTGCGCCTCCACGGGAGCCTTCACGGGGTGCGGAACGCCCTCAATCTAGGCCCGCCGCCCGGTCATCCCGCCATGATCCGGACTTTTGCCCCGCTCGGCGGGCCGTGGTGCCCGGCGGTCGAAGCAGACGTGCCGCAACCCGCCGACGCGGCCGGTCAGCACACCGAGGATCTCCGGCGGCAGAAACGGCAGCCCGGCCAGGTCGTCGAAGCGCACCCAGCGGAACCGGTTGCCGTCCCGGCCGGTCACCGGCTCCGGCGGCACCCGCTCCGGCCAGGCAACCGGATAGTAGAAGCACACCTCCTGGTGGATCACCCCGCCCGCGTCTCGGATCCCTTCGGCGACCAGCAGCGGCCCACCGTCCACGCTGACCCGCACCCCCAGCTCCTCCCACAGCTCCCGGCGCAGCCCCGCCGCCGAGTCCTCCCCGAACCGCACCCGCCCACCCGGCAGAAACCACCCGTCGATCCCGTCCACCGCACACACCAGAACCCGCTCCCCGTCCGAGACGACCCCCGCCGCCCGCAGCTTGAACGAACCCTGCGGCCCGCTCCAGTCGATGTCGTTCGCCTCCACGTCGCCGCCTCCCCGCCCACGGTGATCGGATGCCCGCGCGCACCCTCGTCTCGTGTCAGGCTGCCACCTGTGACCGGCACGCAGGAGCCGGCGTTGTAGCCGAGACCGTGATCCGCGACCGTGCGGTCGGGTCGGCCGCCGAGGAGCGGCACCGATGCAGCAGCCATCGCGACCCTCCCGGCGATGACGCCCGGGTCTCTGCGTGCCCACCGCGCGGCACCTGGAGTGCGACCCTCCCGCGTCTTGACTGCCCAATACATCGGCTGCCGATATATATCGGCTGCCGGTAACAACAGAACTGTCACTATGGTGTAGTGGAGATTTGTCCGTTTCTGGCGTCCTTCCGGATTACTGGATTACCGGTAATAGCAATCCAGTAATCCAGGGGTGGGGGAGGGGTGGACGGGTGAGCGCGCGGCTTGTAGCTTGCAAGGGCCCGTGACGTTGCTTGAGGAGGTGAGACCCATGACTGCTGGATCGCTGTGGGTGCTCCCTCTCGCCGTCACGGCCGGGCGACTGACCTAGGTGTCGCCGGGAGCGCCAGACCAGGCACTCTCGGAAGGCACCACTCATGAACTCTTCGCCAGTCACCGCCGACGCGGCCGGCCAGGATCTCACCGCGGACGCGCCGGGCTCCCGCACCGACTTCGACGTCATCATCGCCGGGTGCGGGCCGGCCGGGGCGATGCTCGCCGCCGAGCTGCGCCTGCACGACGTGCGGGTGCTCGTCGTGGAGCGCGACACCGAGCCGGTGTCGTACGTCCGGATCGTCGGCCTGCACATCCGCAGCCTGGAGCTGCTCGCGATGCGCGGGCTGCTGGACCGGGTCCGGGCGCACGGCCGGCAGCGGCCCGCCGCCAGCTACTTCGCCGCGATCGACAAACCGGCGCCCGCCGGGCTGGACTCCGCGCACGCCTACCTGCTGGGGATCCCGCAGCCGGTGCTGGTCCAGCTGCTCGAAGACCACGCCGTCGCCCAGGGAGCGAAGGTGCGGCGCGGCGCCGCGGTGACCGGGTTCGCGCAGGACGACGCCGGGGTGACGGTCACGCTGGCCGGCGGGGAACGGCTGCGGGCGAGCTACCTGGTCGGCTGCGACGGGGCGCGCAGCATCGTACGCAAAACGCTCGGGGTCGGTTTTCCCGGTGAGCCGGCACGCAACGAGACGCTGATGGGTGAGCTGCAGGTGGGGGTGGCGCCGGACGTGGTCGCCGCCAGGGTGGCCGAGGTCGCCGCGGACGACCGGCGGTTCAGTGTCCGGCCGGTCGGGCCCGGCGGCTATCAGGTCATCATCCCGGTCGCCGGGGTCAGTGACCGGACGGTGCCGCCGACCCTGGAGGACTTCCGGCGGGAGCTGCGCGCGGTGGCCGGCACCGACTTCGGGGTGCATTCGCCGCGCTGGCTGTCCCGGTTCGGTGACGCCACCCGGCTGGCCGAGCGCTACCGCATCGCTCGGGTGCTGCTGGCCGGGGACGCGGCGCACATCCACCCGCCGATCGGCGGGCAGGGCCTCAACCTGGGCGTGCAGGACGCGGTCAACCTCGGCTGGAAGCTGGCCGCCCAGGTGCGCGGCTGGGCGCCGGCCACGCTGCTCGACACCTACCACGCCGAGCGGCATCCGGTCGCCGCGGACGTGCTCGACAACACCCGCGCCCAGGTGGCGCTGTCGTCCACCGAGCCGGGCGCGCGGGCGGTCCGGCGGCTGCTCATCGAGCTGATGAACTTCGACGACGTGAACCGCCACCTGCTGGAGAAGATCACCGCGATCGGTGTCCGCTACGATTTCGGGCCCGGCCCGGACCTGCTCGGCCGCCGGCTGCCGGATGTCGCCGTGCAACAGGGTTTGCTGTACGACCGGATGCACCGTGGCCGTGGCCTGCTGCTGGACCGTACCGAGCGTCTGAGTGTGGGCGGCTGGGCGGACCGGGTCGATCACGTCGCGGATCCGGCCGCGGCGCTGGACGTCCCGGGTGTGCTGCTGCGCCCCGACGGCCACGTCGCCTGGGTCGGCGACGACCAGCGGGATCTGGACGGTCAGCTCGGCCGCTGGTTCGGCAAGCCCACCAGCTGACGGCGCGGTGTCCGGCCGGGCGGTGCGGCGTCAGCGCCCGGCCAACGCCGTCCCCCACGGCCGTCGTCACCTCAAGCTCAGGGTCCGGCGCGCCGGGGTCAGGCGGGGGCGAGCACGCAGAACTCGTTGCCTTCCGGGTCGGCGAGCACGACCCACGACACGTCGCCCTGCCCGACGTCGGCCGGTGTCGCGCCGAGGTCGCGCAGCCGGGCCACCTCGGTCACCTGGTCGGAGCCGCGGTAGGGCACCACGTCCAGGTGCAGGCGATGCCGGATCTCGTCCAGCGCGCTGGTACGGCGAAACTCCAGGAACGGTCCGGAACCGCTGGCCGAGCGCAACCGTGCGTGATCGGCGGTGATCTCGTGCGGGGTCCAGCCCATCGCCTCGCCCCAGAACCGCGCCATGGCCCGCGGGTCGGCGCAGGCGATCACGACCGCGGCGATCGGCCCGGCGCCGCGGGCGGCGTCCCGCGGCTCCAGCACCCGGAACTCGTTGCCTTCCGGATCAGCCAGCACCGTGCCCGGGGTGCCGTCCCGGCCGGTGTCGACCGGTGTCGCGCCCCGCTCCCGCAGGCGTGCGACCAGCGCCGCCCGGTGCTCCGCCGAGATGGTGGCCAGTTCCAGGTACGCCCGGTACCGCACCGTGGCGAGCTCCGGAACCGCGATGACGTCCAGGCAGACCGGGGCGTCCGGCTCCGTCCACACGAACCCCTCCGGCGCGACCAGTGTCGCCCCGGGAACCGCCGAGCGCGCCACCCAGCCGAGCGCCTCCGCCCAGAACCGGCCCACCACCGAGTCGTCCCGTGCCTTGAGGTTCGCCTGAACAAGTCGCAGCGCCATCCCGACACCCTATGTCCCGCACCCCGCCCAAGATCAGGGTCCCGGTTGTCCAGGAACGATTCTCCTGAGATTTCGCGGCGCCCGCCGGTCGCCCGGACCGGCGAACGGCGCCCCAGCAGGGATATCGCAGATCATGAGGCTCAACCCGAAGATCGTCAGACCCCACCCTGTCCCAGGGGGAACCCCCGCAAGACAGTGTCGCGGTAATCCGATGATCGGATGGGGTGGGCTGTGGACGAACCCAGAATGTGGATAACCGGCCCAGGCGGGCGACGCGGTGCCATCAGCCGCCGGAGGTGCCCTGACGCTCGGCACCCGTGTCGAAGAACCCGCTCAGGTAGTCATCCGGGGCCAAGGCACTGTCACGCATCAGCGAGAACACCTCAGCGCCGTGCCCTGGAGCGTCGTTCATCGCATAGGCCTGCAGCAGGCCGGTGAAAGCACACCCGTCCAGATCGGCGGCATAGGCGGCCGCCTCCCGCTCGGCCAGGGTGATCGCGGCGTCGACGTCCGCCGCCTGCCACAGCGTCAGCCGCTCCTCATAGGTCGTGACCCGCTCACCACCGAACGCGAAAACCCCTCGTACGGAATACCAGTTCACGCGCGGAAGGTAGCAGATGACCACGCGGGTCAGCGGGGAACCTTGGCAGAGGCGTCCAGTCTGGCCTTGATCAGGGAGGCGATCGCGGTCAGCGCCAGGGTGCCGGCGATCACCGACAGGGACACGCCGATGCTGATGTGCGGGGCCCAGCCGACCGGGCGGCCACCGTTGACGAACGGCAGATTGTTTTCGGACAGGGCCTGCAGAACCAGTTTGACGCCGATGAAGCCGAGGACGATCCCGAGGCCGATGGACAGGTAGGCGAGACGGTCGAGCAGGCCGCCGAGCAGGAAGTACAACTGGCGCAACCCCATCATCGCGAAAACGGTCGCCGTGAAGATCAGGTAGGGCTCGTCGGTGAGGCCGAAGATGGCCGGCAGCGAGTCCAGGGCGAAGATCACGTCGGTGGTGCCGATCGCGATGAAAACCACGATCAGCGGGGTCAGCCGGCGGCGGCCGAGGGCGTCACGGGTGGTCAGCCGGGCGCCGTGGTAGGTGCCGGTCATCGGCAGCACCCGGCGGGCCCAGCGGATGATCAGGTTCTCGGTGAACTCCGGCTCGTCGTTGTCGTAGCCGAAGATCCGGACCGCGGTGTAGATCAGGAAGCCGCCGAAGATGTAGAACACCCAGGTGAACCGGCTGATCGCGGCGGCGCCCAGGGCGATGAAGGCGCCGCGCAGCAGCAGCGACAGGATGATCCCGACGAGCAGCACCTTCTGCTGGTAGCGGCGCTCGATCCGGAACCGGGACATGATGATCACGAAGACGAACAGGTTGTCGACCGACAGGCTGTACTCGGTGAGCCAGCCGGCCAGGTACTGCCCGGCGGCCTCGCCGTCCCAGCGCAGCCAGACGAAGCCGGCGAACAGCAGGGCGAGGGTGATGTAGCCGGCCACCCAGAACGTGCACTCGCGCAGCGACGGCTCGTGCGGCCGCCGCGCGACCATGGCCAGGTCGAGCAGCACCAGGGCGCCGAGACCGACCAGGGTGACCGTCCACATCCAGCCGGTTGTCTCCACGGGCGGCAACCTCCCAGCAGTACCACGGCGACGGGCAACCACCAGCAGCGTCCCAGAGATCTGCCGGGTGAGGAACCCGTCGGACATCAGCCGCTATTTATCCACTGGCGCGGGCCGGCACCGCCCTCGTCGGCTTTCCGACGCAGTGTTTAAGGTGGGGTCGCATGCGGCGCCGGTATGACAACCTTCGACGGATCCAGTCCCTCGACCCGGAGGTCGACTTCGAGGAGATCTACCGGCAGATGCTGCTGGTGGAGTTCCCGTTCGACATGAAACTGGGCCTCAACCTGGGCTTCAACCGGTCGTTCTCGACGCCGGCGGTGGCCGCGGTGCTGGCCGGGACCGGGGAGCTGACCGAGCGCGCGCAGAAACGGCGCGACGACACCGGACTGCTGATGTACGAGATGATCCTGCACGGTTTCGACCATCCGCGCGGCCGGGCGGCGGTCCGCCGGATCAACCAGATCCACCGGCCGTACCGGGACATGCCCGCCGCGGAGTACCGCTACGTGCTGGCCTGCTGTGTGGTGATCCCGCTGCGCTGGCTGGACCGGTACGCCTGGCGCCGCCCGTGCTGCCACGAGCGCCGCGCGACGTTCCGGTTCTACGCCGAGCTGGGCCGGCGGATGGGCGTGACCGGCATCCCGGACACCCTGCCCGAGCTGGAGTCCTGGTTCGACACCTACGACGCCGAGCACCTGGTGCCGAACGCGCCGGCCGCCGCGATCGAGCGGGCCACCCGGGTGCTGCTGGTCACGCCCGGCGGGCTCAAGGACGCGCTGCTCAGCGCCCTCTACGACGACCGGTTGCGGGCCGCGACCGGAGTGCCGGAGCCGTCCTGGCCGATCCGCGCCGCGGTGCATCTCGGGTTGCGCGGCCGGGCCCTGGCGCTGCGCCATCTGGGGCGGCCGCGCACGGTGCCGCGGTTCGCCGACGGGCTGCGGGCCAAGAGCTACCCGGACGGGTACGACATCAGCGAGCTCGGCCCGGCACCGTGATCGAGCGGCCTCTAGGGTGGCGGCATGCACAGCTTCACCGAGGCCACCGCCGTCCAGCCGACCGCTGACGGCTTCCGCGCCGACCTGGACCCGCAGTGGGCGGTCGGCGACAAGCTGCACGGCGGGTACCTGATGGCGGTCGTCGCCCGGGCCGTCGCCGGGGCGGCCGGCGACGCGCATCCGCACCCGATCGCGATGACCACCACGTTCCTGCGGCCGCCGCAGCCGGGCGAGGCGACGGTCGCCGTGGAGCTGCTGCGGGCCGGCCGCAGCACCGCGCAGTACCGGGCCCGGCTGCTGCAGGGCGGCGAGCCGTGCGCCGAGTCGCTGGTCACCCAGGGCGTCCTGGACGACGCCGCACCCTGGTGGACCGGCCTGCCGGCGCCGGAGCTGCCGGCCGAGGACGAGTGCCTGCACCTGCCGTCGAACCCGCCCGGCGCCGCGTTCCCGGTCCACCTGCTCGACGTGGTCGAGCACCGCCTCGACCCGGCCGGCCTCGGCTTCGCGATGGGCCGGCCGTCGAAGGACGGCCTGGTCGGCGGTCACCTGCGCCTCGCCGACGGCACCGACTGGGATCCGCTGAGCCTGCTCGTCGCGCTCGACCCGAGCCCGCCGGTGTCGCTGGCGCTGGGCATCCAGGGGTGGGCTCCGACGATCAGCCTCACCGCCTACGTCCGGCGGCTGCCCGCCCCCGGCCCGCTGCGGATGACGATGCGCTCGGCGCAGGTGACCGGCGGCCGGATGGACGAGACCGCGCTGCTGTGGGACGCCAAGGGCGCCCTGGTCGCGCAGGCGGTCCAACTCGCCGCCGTCCGCCCCTGACGGGCCGCCCTACTGGTGAGACCGCCTATTCAACTGTCGCCAGTTCCGCCTCCCATAAGCTTCCCTCGTCACCTTGCGTGACGGACCAGCTTGTGCACCTAACGGCGCAGTTCAGCCGGTCAGGGCCGGACATGCCTGCTGCAGGGCCTGCCATACATCATCCGGCGCCCGATAGTGCGGCCCGGACCGGTATGCCTCGGCAATCGCAGTGGCTAAATCCAGTTCATGGGCGGCCGCGGCCAGGGTGTCGGCCGGTATCGGCGCGGTCGCGCCGGGCAAGGTGCTGAAAACGGGCCGGCGTGGGTCGAGGATGCCGTAGGCGATGCTCGAGTCGATCTGCCGGTCGCATCGGCACGAGTGCTCGGCGCGGACCAGCCCGCACCGGTCCGCGATGATTCCGCGCATGATCGTGCGGGCCCGAGCCAGTCGCTGGCGGAACGCCTCCCGGCTGATCTCGAGAGCCTGCGCCCCTTCGACGTCGGGCAGACCGATCAGGTCACCGAGTAGGTACGCCAGCCGTAGCGGCCGCGACAGCGTCAGCAGCATGCCGTAGGTACAGGCCAGCCGGACCTCCCCGGCGAGCAGCCGATACTCCGCGTCGTCGTACCCCGCCGGGGCCTCCGCGGCGAGGTTGCGGTCGATCCAGTCGGCGAACGGTTCCGGGCCTGCGACGCTGAGTTCCACCCGTCCCCGCACGGTCCGCAGCAGGTACCGGGAGGCGATGGTGTACACCCAGGTCGTCAGCTTTGACCGGCCCTCGAACTCGGCGAGATGCGTGATGACCAGGATGAGGATCTCCTGGGTGGCATCCGCAGCGGCCTGCGGATCGGAGGAGAATCGCAGCGCCAGCCGATAGACCAGGTCCTGCAGCTCGCGGCACAGCTGCTCCAGGGCGCGGGGCTCGCCGGATACGGCCCGGCGGGCCAGACCCTCCAGGTCCGGCCCGCCTGCCCCGTCGATCTCAGGCTGCACGGTCACCCGCGAAGACGACCTCGGCGTGCTCCATGGACACAACCTCCTTGATGTAGGCGAACGCGGCCCGGCACTCGGGCATGTCGCCCACCGTCGCCGCTGCCTCATCGGCCTGCGCGCGGCTGGCCCAGATCACCACATCAAGCCACGTCCGCTCGTCGAGTCGAACCAAGCGCAGCGACTCGAAGCCGGAGAACCGCTCCCGCAGCGCGGTCACCATGGCGGGCCGGGCGGCGAGCATGGCCTCGACATCCTGAGGGTCCACCGTGAACCGGGCCAACTCCATCGCCTTCATCATGTCTCCTTCTGTCACCGGACCTTCCTGGTGACGAGTGATGAGAGATCCTCCACCGCCCGTCTGTGACATCCGGGATCCCGTGACCTGCGCCACATGAGACCACTCCACGTGATAGGCGAGTCGCGGCCGTCGTCCCGACGCCTTGGTTTGATCAAGAAAATGGCTCAGTCAGCATCCCCATCGCGGTCCTTGTTGGTCACCGGCTCGGGGCGGGCGGGTCCGGGCTGTTCTGTGCAGGAGCCGGCGTCGATGGTCAGCAGACCGGCTCTGTGATCATTCCGGGGTGACCAGTTTTCCCGCGACCGCGCGCCGGGTTCGTGATGAGAGCCTCGACCCCCGACAACGGCGGGTGCGTCTGCGGAACTGCCTCTATCACTTCGCGCCGTATGGTTTCCACGCCACTTGGCATCATCTGGCGGCCACGCACGGCATCCCGCGAGGTATCGAGGCCGATCCGTCGGCGCTGGTCCGCGCCCTCGACGAGGTGGAGACCGCCCGCGCTCTGGTGCTGTCGAGGGCGGTCGCTTTCGCCGCCCAGCGACGCCTGCAGAAGTGGCAGGGCAGACGCGTCCCAGCGGCGCTGCATCCGTGGGACTCCTGGGGTTGCCACGACATCGCCTACTGCCCCGACCCGCAGAAGCATCCGGCCGAACCGCTGCCCGTCGTGGTGGACCGGGTGCTCGATGCGTGCGCCGCAGGGCCAGACCGGGCCGGAAGGTGCCTGGTCTGCGGCCAGGAGGACTGGGACCTGTGGAGAGTTTGCCAAAACTGCGGCGTCGCGTCCGGCGGCCGAGGCAACCATCGCTGATGCATGGATGATCGTCGTGTTGGGCTCCGCGTCGGGCGGGAGAGGCATCTACTTGCTGCCTGAGGGCCGCCCGGCGCGGGCAGGGGCTGAGCGGGCTCCCCGCCCGCATCGGACGGGAAACCCGCGCCGGGACACGGAAGCCCGCGCCGTCAGAACTCGCAGGGATCCCAGTGGGCGGCCCACCGCAGCAGCGACCGGGCCAGCAGCGGGTGCGCGGCCGCCCAGTGGCTGTCGAACAGGAACCACTGGTCATAACCCCAGAAGTCGTCGATGTAGCGGGCCACCTGGACGAGATGCGGGTCGGCGCGCACCAGTGTGCGCGGATGCGCCTCGGGCAGCGCCGGCTCGCCGGCCGCCGGGCGAGCGGTGAGGTCGCCCGGCGTCGGGTCGTAGCCGTAGAGCCGGGCGAACCGCCGCAGCGCCGCGGCGATGTCGCGCTCGCCGGTGCCGAGCAGGGCACGCAGCATCCGGGCGTCGTGCGGCCACGCGCCGGCGTCCGCGTCGGCGGCGCCGTCCAGGTGCGCGGCGAGCTCCGGCAGCGTCAGCCCGGGGAACGCCACCGCTCCGGCCAGGTCGAGACTGGTCCCGTCGCCCCGGTGGTCGAACCCCAGCCGGACCGAGAAGACCGCTCCCGGCCCGGACGACCCGGCCACCGTCTGCACCGGGACGTCGTGGACGAAGTCGGCGTCGACCGCGTCGCCCGGCAGCGGCCACGCGTCGTGCAGCAGAAAGGCGAAGGTCTCCGGATAGTCCGCCGCCATCGCGTCGTCGACGAAGTAATAGGCCAGGTCGGTCTCGTCGTCGTTGGTCCGCACCCGCACGGTGTGCCAGCCGACCCGCGGGTCGTCGTCGCTCTCCGCCCACAGGTGCTCGATCAGCAGCTCGCGCAGCTGATCCATGGTCTCCGGCTCGGGCAGCTGCCGCTCCCGCGCCCGCTCGAAGATCGACTCCAAGCCGTAGGGCCCGCCGTCGAGCTGCTCGCCGACCCATTTCTCCGGGTCGTCCTGCCGCCAGCCCTGCCGGAACCAGTCAAGAACGGTGACGCCGGGCAGCGCGGTGACCCGCTTGCCGAGGGGCGTCTCTTCACGCCAGCGCTGAATGAAGTACACACCGGCACCCTAGGCGCCAGGTATGACAAAAACTCAGAACCGGTGGATGCGCAGCCCCTCCGGCCGGGCCACACCGTCCAGGTTGATCTTCCGGGACAGGTGTACCTCGGTTCGTTTGCCGCGCAGCGGTGTCAGGTCAAGCCCCGGCGCGGGCGAGGTGATCCAGAGATCCCGGAGCGCGGGCAGCTTGCTGAGCGGCGTGAGGTCGAGAACGTGTTCGGTGTCGCCGAGGTACAGCCATGCCAGCCCGGTCAGGCGCGCCAGCGGGCTCAGGTCCGCCACCGCGGTGCTGTCGATCTCAAGGGTCCTCAGCGCCGGTAGCCGGGTCAGTGGTTCCAGATCGGTCACCCACCGGCACTGCCACAGACTCAGCCTGACCAGGCGCGGGCCGAGCCGGTCGACGAGGCCGGGCAGGCCGCCGAGCGGGCTCGCGGCGCCGGACAGAACCAGCGACCACAGGCGGGTCAGCCCGGCGAGCCGGTCGGGCCGCCAGGAGGACGGCGGCGCCATCTGCAGCTGGGTCAGGCCCGGGAAGTTGTCGAGCAGCTTGTCGACTCCGGCGCAGCCCATCGCGGCCAGCCGGGACAGGTTGCTCAGCCCGGTCAGCGCGGTGAGCTGCTGGCCGGCTGTCAGCCTGAGCAGGTAGAGGCTGGTCAGGCTGGTCAGCGTGGCGAGCGGCGCGAGGTCCAGCGGGGTCCCGCGCGCGCCGAGTTGCAGCATGTCCAGATCGGTGTGCCCGGCGAGCTGGTCGAGGCTGCCGGTGAATCCGGTCCCCAGCGACAGCTGGTCCAGGTGCGGCGTGTCGGCGAACAGTTCCAGGTCGAGGATCTGCTCGGACCAGAACCGGGTGTGGGTGAGCTGCCGCAGCCGCGACAGTGCCGGCAGCAGGCTCGGGCTGCTGATCCGTACCGCACCGTGGTCGAGGGGCGCGTCGGCGAGCACCCGGTCGGCATAGTCGCCGGGATCGAAGAATTCCCAGGCAGAGACAAGCTGTTTCTGTACGCCCGGCCGCGCATCCCGACGATAGCGGGCCAGCGTGTCCAGCGCGTCCGGCCCGTTGACCAGCGCGACAGCCCGGACGGTGGCCGCCGCCTGCGCCTCGCTCAACCCTCCGAGATCGGCCGGCAGCTCGGTGAGCAGCGGTTCTCCGACGGAGGCAAGGGACCGCGCCTCGGCGACCGATCGCGGCAGCAGGTCCCGCAGGTGCCCCCGGATCCGGGTCAGCAACCCCGGCTCCACGGCCGGCGCGGTCTCCAGGCAGGCAGCCGCCAGCAACCGCAACCGGCGAGTCTGTTTCGGCTGCTCCGCGGCGAGATCGAGGAGCCCACTCAGCAGCTGCGCCCGGACCGGCGCGTTGGCGTGCCCAGCTGCCAGGATGACCGTCTCCCGCCAGGTGTCCAGGTGCGAGTGTTCCAGCAGCGCCCCGACATGCCCCTGATCCGCGGCCTCCCGCGCGGCCAGATACTCCTGGAAGGTCCGGTGCACGAAGTCGATCCGGTCCGGCACCGGTTCCCGCAGCACCCCGCTGCGTTCGATCATGTGGTCGAGCACGGTGCCGGCCGGCGCGTTCACATGCCGGATGCCGGCCAGCCGATGCGTGAACCGCTGCTCGGCCTGCGCCCGGGTGACTTCGGTCTGGCCGTTCTGGGTCATCCACCAGGCCGCTTCCTGCAGTAGTTGCGCCTGGTCGCGGCTGGTCAGCTCGGGCAGCGGGCTGGGCACGCCGCGCTGCGAGTCGCGGCGGTGCAGCAGCATGTCGATGGCCGCCTGGTAGAGCTCCATCCGGTTGCGCGGCAGGTTGCTGTCCCGGTCCAGGTTGAGCGCGCACAGCATGGCGCACAGCAGCGGGCTGCCGGCCAGGTTCTGCAGGTGGGCGCTGCTGTCGAGCTGGGCGAGCAGCCGCTGCTCGTAGCGCGGCAGCGAGCGCGGCTGGCAGGGCAGGTCGCCGGCCCGGCGGACCGCCTCGTGCCAGTGCCGGATCAGGGCTGTGATGTCGGCCGGGCCCATCCGTTCCAGGAACACCGAGGTGAAGCCTTCGGCGTCGAGCCAGTGGGCGGACGCGGCGGCCGGCCGGGAGGTGACCACGATCCGCACGTCCGGGTAGGCGGCCAGCAGGTCACGCAGCCAGTCCCGGACGTCACGCCGCTGGCCGGTGGGCACCTCGTCGACGCCGTCGACGCAGAGGATCGCGCCGGCGTCGAGCTGCCGGTGCACCCAGCCGGGCGGCATCAGTCCTGCGATCGGGGCTGCGATCAGGTCGAGGAAGCGTTCCGGTGCCGGCAGCGGCTGACTGACGTAGTCACGCAGCCGGAGCAGGAACGGGGTGCGCCCGTTCCAGTCGGTGAGCGGCCCGGTGAAACCTTGCCGGGCCGCGGTCACCGCGATCCACTGCATCAGGGTGGTCTTGCCGGAGCCGGCGTCGCCGCGCAGCAGGATCCGGGCGCCGTCGCCGAGGGCCTCTTCGGCGCGGACCGAGGCGCTGTCCCGGTCGCCGTCGGCGCGCAGCGTGCCGGGATCCCAGCGGTGCCCGCCCCGGCGCGGGCTGCGGGCCTCGCCGCCGGTGACGGTCAGGCTGATGTAGGCGATGCTCAGCGGGGTCCGCAGCCGGTAGCGGTGCACGTCGACACCGAACAATTCCAGGTGGTCGAGCACGGTGAGCAGGTGGGCCAGGTAGCGGCCCCGGAACGGGCTGTCGTGGCCGGTACCGGCCGGGGCGTCCAGACTTGTCACCGGCAGCCGGGCGAGGACCTGGGCAAGACCGTCGGCGACCGTGGTCAGCCGTTCCAGGGTGTGCACGGTGGCCCGGGCCGGGAACGGGCCGAGCTGGACGACCAGCTGGGTCAGGCAGATGCAGCACTCGTCCAGGACCCTGGCGTACAGGTGCGTGCCCGCATCACTGAGTCCGGCCCGCTCGGGCACGGCGGGCAGCTGCCGGCGCAGGCGGGTGGCGATCAGGATCGGGTCGACGTCGTCGGCGAAGATCGCCGCGTCGGACAGGTCGGCGACCCGCAGGGTGTCGGTCACCGCGTCGAGGACCGCGGCGACCTCGTTGTCGGGAACGTCGCGGCCGCGGATCAGCGGGTACAGCCGTTCGTAGACGGTGTCGGTGATGTCGTCGAGGCGGCGGCCGGCCCGGCGCAGCCCGAGATCGTCGGTGATTCCGGCGCCGATCAGGTCGATCAGGGCGGTGTCGCGTTCCCGTCGTTGCCGGCGGCGGCCGGTCCACTGTCGCAGCGCCGGCGCCACGACCGAACCCGCCGTGCGTAACAACGCCGTCTCGATCGCGCCCACGCCGTGTCCCTCCGCCGCCCGGCTCCTGAGCGTACCGAAAATGGGGTGTGCCCTTTCCCGTGGAAATCCGCGGGAAAGGGCACATCCGCTGGTGACGAATCAGCGCTGGTGGAGCAATTCGTGGGTCTGGCTGATCTGGGCCCACGACTTCGGTGCGACCGGGGTGCTCTTCGCGGCGCGGGCGAGCGACGCCGCGACGACCGGCTTGGACGGGGTGTAGAGCCAGGCCTGGAACAGCGCGTCCAGGTCCTTGCCGGAGATCTTCTCGGCGAGGGCGGTGAATTCCTCGGTGGTGGCGTTGCCGTATTTGTGCTCGGCGGTCCAGGTCTGCAGGATCTCGAAGAAGTCGGCGTCGCCGACCGCGAGCCGCAGCTGGTGCAGGGTCAGCGCGCCGCGGTCGTAGACGGCGTCGCCGAACAGTTCCGCGACGCCCGGGTCGGCGGGCGCGGTGGTCCAGATCGGCGCGTCGTCCGGGTAGGTGGCGTACAGGTAGTCGAAGATCTCCTGGGCGGTGCCCTCGTCGTTCTTCTCCGACCACAGCCATTCGGCGTAGCTGGCGAAGCCCTCGTTGAGCCAGATGTTCTGCCAGGTGCGGACCGAGACCGAGTCACCGAACCACTGGTGGGCGTTCTCGTGCACGACGACCGAGGTGTTCGAGCCGCGGCGGAAGAATCCGGACGAGTAGTTCGGCCGGGTCTGGTTCTCCAGGGCGAACCCGAGGGTGTTCGGCGGGACCACGATCCCGCCGCGGGCCTCGAACGGGAACGGCCCGAACACGGTCGACTCCCAGTCGGTGATCTCCGCGGTGCGTTCCACGCTGGCCTGCGCGGCGTCCCGGAAGTCCGGCGCCAGCAGCTGCGAGTAGGCGTTGTAGACCAGCGAGCCGTCGGCGGTGGTGTCGGTGGTGATGTCGTACTGGCCGACGGTCAGGAAGGTCAGGTAGGTGGCCTGCGGTTTCAGTGACCGCCAGCTCCACCGGGTGTAGCCGAGGGTCTCCTGCACCGGCGGGCGCGGCTGGACGCCGTTGCTGATCGCCTCGACGCCGGTCGGCACCGACACGGACACGTCGAAGGTGGCCTTGTCCGACGGGTGGTCGTTGCTCGGGTACCACCACCAGGCGATCTCCGGCTCGCCGACGGCGAGGGCGCCGTCCGGGGTGCGGGTCCAGGCGGTGAACCCGGCGGCGACCTTGGTGGACGGCACGCCGGAGTACTGCACCACGATGGTCAGCGCGCCGCCCTTGGCGATCGTGCGGGCCGGGGTGACGACCAGCTCGTGGTCGCCCTGCCGGGTGAAGGTGGCCGGCCGGTTGTTGACCTGGATCGACGAGACGTCTAGGACGAAGTCGAGGTTGAGCCGGTTCAGGTCCTGCAGCGCGGTGGCCAGGATCGTGGTGGTGCCGGTGAGCTTGTCGGTCGCCGGGGTGTAGCGCAGCCGGATGTCGTAGTGGGAGACGTCGTACCCGCTGTTGCCGTAGTCCGGGTAGTAGCTGTCGCCGATGCCCGGTCCGCCGGGGCTGGGCGCGGCTTTCTGGTGTGCCTGTGCCGCGACGCCGGTGCCGGCGAGCGTCAACGCTGTGGCGAGGGTGGCCACGAGCAGTCGTCGCACGGTCGAACTCCCTCCGATAGGTAAGAGTGATCAGCCCGAACCTATCGAAGAAGTTCGACGCACGGGGGGTTCATGGTGTTTACGTCAGTGAATGTTGCGGCCGAACCAGGTCAGCGATTCGCCGTGCCCGCGCACCCAGGCGAACGGCTCGCCGTCCAGGGTCAGCACGTTGTGCAGGGCCGGTGACGGCGGCGCCGGCAGCTCGGCGCCGACCAGGGCGGGGCCTTCCACGGCCACCCACCGGGCCGGCAGGGCGCGCACCACGTCGACGAACGCCTGCGGGTCGGGCAGCTGGTAGGCCATCGACGTGTGGTAGATGACCAGGGTGGCGCCGGGCGGCGCCTGCGCGGCCAGGGCCGGCAGGTCGGTGACCGCGTCGCCGCGGACCAGGTGCGGCGGGTCGGCGCGGGCCACCTCGACAGCCTGGCGCAGCCGGTCGCGGCGGTGGGTGTGTTCCGGCCAGATCAGCGCGTCGAGCCAGGCGACATGGTCGGGATCGGTCACGTCGAGGGGGTTGAGGTCGAGGCCGGCGCGCCAGGCGACGCGCGGCAGCCGCTCCGGCGGGGTGAAGCCGGTGGCCGCGCAGTCGAGCAGCGGGGCGCCGGCGCCGACGGTCCGGGTGCCGTAGCGGTAGGCGTACCTGTCGGGGAACAGGCACAGCCCGGCGGACGCGCCGACGTCGATCAACGCGAGCGGCTGGGGGAGTGCGGCGAGGACCGGCAGCAGGGCGGCGGTCCGGCCGACCTCGTTGGTCTGGGTGGCCCGCACGAGCAGCTGCGCGGCGATCTCGTCCCACCGGTCCAGGGCGAAGGCGCGGAAGCCGGCCGGGTCGGTGACCGGCCCGCCGAGCAGCCGCACGACGGCGAACAGCAGGTTCGGCTGCCGTTTCGGGGCGGGCAGCGCGGCGAGCCGGTCGAGCAGATCGTTGTCGGACGCCACGTGGCGGGCGAGCCGCTCGTAGGCTGGTGAGACATCGCGCGCTTCGCGCACCCCGAATTCCCGATAGACATCCGCGACAGTCACTGCCGCATCATCGCAAGACCGTCGCTTTCCGGTACGCCCAGAAAAGCTCTGGCCTGGTGGTAGGGGCGCGTCGCCCCGATCGCCCGGGCCAGCATCCGCCTCGTCTCCCGCGTCGCGGCCGAACGGGAGGACCTCGCCGGCCTGCTGCGCAGACTCGCCGTAAGGGTTAATGCCGCCGATAATCATTAGTGCCAGCAACTAAGGGTTATCGCAGCAAATAACCTTTACGGTGCTACCAGCCAGCGCGCTCTTCCCTTCACCGGGCCGGCACCGTCAATACGCGCCAGGCGTCGCGGTTGCCCGTTCAGCGAAGCTCATCCATCGCCGCCATCTGCCGGTCCGCCGCCGCGGTGCTCGACGGGATCGGCTCGGAAGAAGTCGAGCAGGGCGGTGATCGCCGGGTGGTTCGCGGCGCCGCGCCGGAAGGCGATCCGGGTGCGCCGCCGCAGCGGCAGCGCGATCAGCCGCACCGTCGCCGGCGGCGCCGCGGCGGCCAGTTCGGGCACCAGGGACACCCCCTGCCCGGCGCCGACCAGGGCGAGCACTGTCACGAAGTCGTCCGCGCGGTGCCGGACCCGCGGCGTGTACCCGTGGGCCGCGCAGGCCCGGACGGTCACCTCGTGGCACAGGGTCCCCTCGCTCGCCAGGATCCACGGCTGGCCGGCGGCCGCGGCCAGCGAGTCGCAGCCGGATCCGGCCGGCACCGCCAGGAACACCGTCTCGTCGAGCAGCGGCACCGACCCGAGGTCGTCGTCGACATCGCCGGGCGCCACGTCGTAGTCGTTGAGCAGCCCCACGTCCAGGCGCCGCTCGCGCAGCGCGGCCGGCACGTGCGCCGGGTCCACCTCGGTCACCATCAGTTCCAGGGCCGGGTGGGCGCGGCCGAGGGCGACCAGGGCCGGCGGCAGCAGGGTGCGCACCGCGGTCGGGAACGCACCGATCCGCAGCGGCCCGGCCGGTCCGGTGCGCACCGCGGCCAGGGCGGCGTCGGTCTCCTCCAGCGCGGCCAGGACCCGGCTCGCCTGCCGGAGCAGGACCTGCCCGGCGGCGGTGAACGTGACCCGCCGCCCGGTGCGTTCCAGCAGCGCGATCCCGGCCTCGCGTTCCAGGGCGGACAGTTGCTGGGAGACCGCGCTGGCCGTGTAGGAGCGGGCCTGGGCGACCGCCGCGATCGTGCCAAGCCGGTCCAGGTCGCACAGCAGCCGCAGTCGTCGCACGTCGAGCATCAGTTCAGCTTACGGATGACCGCGCAAACGTGAACTGGACCTGATGCTGGCCGGCGGCCAGGCTGGACGTCATGGAACTGACCGGCGTCTTCGTCCCGATGATCACCCCGTTCGACGCGTCCGGCGCGGTGGCGCTGCCCGCTCTGCGGCGCCTGGCCCACGAGGTCCTCGACGCCGGCGCGACCGGCCTGGTGGCGCTGGGCACCACCGGGGAGCCGGCCGCGCTGACCGACGGCGAACGCGAGCAGGTGCTCGACGTGCTGTCCCGGGTCTGCGCCACGCACGGCGCCCCGCTGCTGGGCCCGCCCGACGAGCGGTGCGCGGCCGCGGTGAGCCTGGTGCCGCCGTTCGTGCGGCCCGGCCCGGACGGTGTCGTCGCGCACTTCACCGCGCTGGCCGCGACCAGCCCGGTCCCGCTGGTCGTCTACCACGTGCCGCCGCGCACCGGGCAGAGCCTGGACGCGGCGACGCTGCGCCGGATCGGCGCGCTGGACCGGGTGATCGGGATCAAGTACGCCACCGGTGCGCTGGACGCCGACCTGGTCGCGCTGCTCGCCGACCCGCCGCCCGGGTTCGCGGTGCTCTCCGGCGACGACGTGTTCCTGTCGCCGCTGCTGGCGCTCGGCGCGGCCGGTGGCATCCTGGCGTCCGCGCACGTCGCCACCGGCCGGTTCGTCGCGCTGACCCGTGCCTGGCGCTGCGGTGACCTGGACGCCGCCGGCAAGCTCGGGCACCACCTCGCGCCGCTGTCCGCGGCGCTGTTCGCCGAGCCCAACCCCACGGTGATCAAGGCGGTGCTGCACGCGCACGGCCGCATTCCGACCCCCGCGGTACGCCTGCCGCTGCTGGCCGCGACCGCGTCGGCCACCCAGGCCGCGCTGCGGCTCGCCGGTTAGGCTCCGGGCGTGACACGACGCCTTCTGATCACCGGTGGCAGCGGCGCGCTCGGGCGCCGGGTGGTCGCCCGGGCCGCGGCCGCCGGCTGGGACCCGATCGGCACCTTCGTGGCCCGCCCGGCCCCGACCGCCACGGTGCGCCTGGACATCCGGGACCCGGCGCAGATCCGGCGGGTGCTGGCCGAGGTCCGGCCGGACGCGATCGTGCACACCGCGTCCGGGCGCGACCGCAACGACTGGGCGGCCACCGCCGACGGCGCCGCCCACCTGGCGGTGGCCGCGGCCGGGATCCGCCTGGTGCACGTGTCCAGCGACGCCATTTTCTCCGGCCGGGACGTGCACTACGACGAGACGGCGCTGCCCGACCCGGTCTACCGGTACGGCGCCGCCAAAGCCGCCGCGGAGACCGCGGTCCGGGCGGTCGACCCGGCCGCGGCGATCGTGCGGACCTCGCTGATCCTGGGCGACGGCAACGGCGCCCACGAGATCCTGACCCGCGACCTGATCGCCGGCCGGGCCGCCGGCGCGCTGTTCACCGACGAGATCCGCACCCCGGTGCACGTCGACGACCTGGCCGACGCGCTGCTCGAGCTGGCCGCCGGCGACTACGCCGGGGTGCTCAACGTGGCCGGCGCCGACCCGGTCAGCCGCTACGACCTGGGGGTGCTGGTCGCCCGCCGCGAGCACCTGGACGTGGCCGCGATCCCGGCGGGCAGCCTGGCCGCGCTGGGCCTGCACCGGCCGACCGACGTGCGCCTGGTCCTGGACCGGGCCAAGCAGGTGCTGCGGGTCCGGTTGCGCGGCGCCCACGAGTTCCTGGCCGGATAATCCGGTGCCGGGTGCCGGCGCAAGCGCCGATACTGGCGCGATGACCGAGAGCCGTACGATTCGCGTGACCGTCCGCGGATCCTTCGACAACCTGACCGGCGAGCAGAAGGCCGAGCTGGCCGCCCGCGGCGGTGACGACCTGCTGACCGTGCAGTACACCGAGCAGGGGCACCTGACCTACGACATCGCCGCTCGCCCGTTCTTCACCTTCCGCTTCGCCGAGGAGGTCGCCGACGAGAAGGAGATCCCGCAGGCCGCGATCCGCGCCGAGATGAAGGCGGTGGCCTGGCTGGAGGAGCACGGCTACGGCTACAAGAAGATCACCTCGCAGACGGTGGACATGTCCGAGGTGCCGCTCGGCAAGCGCGGCAAACGCGAGGCCGCGAGGAACGCCTAACCGGCGTCGCGGTGCCGGACGTGGCGGTGCCCGGGCAGCGGGTAGCCGCCACCGGGCGCCAGCTCCCGCTCGAACGCGTAGCCGCAGCGGCGGGCCACCGCGCAGGACGCCTCGTTGTCGACCTGGTGCAGCAGCGCCAGGGTGGGCATCGCGTACCGCGCGAACGCCCACCGGGTGAGCTGCCGCAGCCCCCAGGCGGCGACGCCCTGCCGGCGGGCGTGCGGCGCGGTCCAGTAGCCGACCTCGGCGTCCGGCAGTTTGAGCACCACCCGGCCGAGCACCTCGGCGCCGCGGACCACGGCGAAGGTGTGCCGGCCGGGATCCGGCGGCGGCGCCGGGGTGTCGCGCACCGCGTCGTCGGCGCCGGTCCACGGCCTCATGATCAAATCCATGGTCGCCACCCTAAACCGTCAACTCAAGGTTGACGACTCTCCTGCGTCAACCTATGGTTGACGGCATGACGCAGATTGTTCCGCCGGTCCGTCTCGACGACCTGATCAGCGCGATCACCACGAACCGGCCCGACGACCCGCTCGACCGGCTCTCCGACGCGGTCCTGCTCAGCGACCATCTCGGCGAACTCGCCGACCACCTGATCGGCCACTTCGTCGACCAGGCCCGCCGCTCCGGCGCGTCCTGGACCGACATCGGCCGCAGCATGGGGGTGAGCAAGCAGGCCGCGCAGAAACGGTTCGTGGCCAAGGACAAGCCCGACATGCAGCAGGGCTTCAACCGGTTCAGCGACCTGGCCCGCAGCGCGGTCGTCGCCTCGATGAACCAGGCCAAGGCCCACCAGAACGGCGAGATCACCCCGGCGCACCTGATGCTCGGCCTGCTCGATCAGGGCGAGAGCCTGGCGGTCAAGGCTCTCGCCGCGCAGGGCCTGGACCCGGACACGGTCCGCGAGCGCCTGGTCGCGACGCTGCCCGGGCCGGTCGCCGAGCTGCCCGCCCTGACGCCCTACGACGCCCGCTCGCGCAAGGCCCTGGAACTGAGCATGCGCGAGGCGCTGCGGCTGTCGCACGAGGACATCGGCACCGGCCACGTGCTGCTGGCGCTGCTGGAGGAGGAGCAGCCGCAGGGCGGCGTGCTCACCGAGCTGGGCCTGACCAAGGCCGCGGTCGAGCAGGTGGTCACCGCGGGCCCGCCGGAGCCGGGCCGCGACCAGTCCGGCAGCTGAGCTTTCCGGTACGGCCGCGGCGTCAGCCGAGCGGGAAGTCGGTCAGCGTCTGCCACGAGTCACCCGGCTCGCGGCGCCCGGTGATCAGCCGCAGCGCGGTGATCCGGGCCCGGATCGGCAGCAGCGGCTGCACCTGCGCGGCCGCCTCGGCGAGGGTCGCGGCCGGATGGTTGTGCCCGACGGTCAGGTGCGGGATCACCTCGGTGAACTGGCCGCCGTAGGGCTGCGCGGCCGGGAACCGGACGGCGAGCCGGTTGGTCAGTTCCCGGAACGGGTCGGCCGGGTGCGGCGCCAGCCACAGCACCCGCTCGTCGAACCAGCCCAGCTTGTCCAGGCTCAGGTAGAAGCGGGGCACGCCGGCCGCGATCCGGCGCACCGCGGCCAGCACCGGCGCGGTCAGCTGCTCCGGGGGCAGGAACGGGAAGACGACCGTGATGTGCGCGGGCACGCCCCAGGAGGCGGACCGGTCGAGGCGGGCCCGCAGCCCGGCGACGGCCGGTTCGGCCTCCGGGACCGGAACGATCAGGGCGCTCTGCAGCGGTTCCATCCGCGCAGTGTGGTCGATGCGCGCGGCGCGGCAAAGCACCGGCTGACGTTTGTCATGGGCGAGCCGTGACGCATAGCCCGGGAGCGGCCCGCCGCGCGACACCATGATGGGCGCATGACGCTCACCGCTTCACCCGATCTCACGGCCGCCGGCACGGGGCAGCTGGCCGTGAACCTGGACGGCGTGGTCAAACGCTTCGGCGCGGTCACCGCCGTCGACGGCATCGACCTGCGCATCCGCCCCGGAGAGGTGGTAGCCCTGCTGGGGCCCAACGGCGCCGGCAAGACCACCACGGTCGACATGCTGCTCGGCCTGTCACGGCCCACCGAGGGCACCGCCCGGGTGTACGGGCGGCCGCCGCACGAGGCGGTCGCGCTGGGCCTGGTGTCCGCGGTGATGCAGACCGGCGGGCTGCTCAAGGACTACACGGTCGAGGAGACCGTCCGGCTGACCGCCGCGCTGTTCGGCCGGCCGCGCACCGCGGTCGCCGGGGCGCTGCAGCGCGCCGGGATCGCCGACATCGGCGACCGCCTGGTCGGCAAGTGCTCCGGCGGGCAGCAGCAGCGGCTGCGGTTCGCGATGGCCCTGCTGCCCGACCCGGAGCTGCTGATCCTCGACGAGCCGACGACCGGCATGGACGTCGGCGGGCGCCGCGAGTTCTGGGACGCGATCCGCACCGACGCGCAGGGCGGGCGCACCGTCATCTTCGCCACCCACTATCTGGAGGAGGCCGACGCCTACGCCGACCGGATCGTGCTGGTGCGCCGCGGCCGGATCGTCGCCGACGGCACCGCCGCGCAGGTCAAGGCCCTGGCCGCGGGCCGCACGGTGCGGGCCACGCTGCCCGGCGCCGAGCTGGCCGACCTGACCCGGATCCCCGGCGTCGACTCGTCCGAGGTGCGCGGCGACACCGTCTACCTGCACGGCCGCGACACCGACGAGATCGCCCGGCACCTGCTCACCCGGACCGGCGCCCGGGACCTGGAGATCACCTCCCGGAACCTCGAAGACGCGTTCCTGACCCTCACCGCCGACGAGGAGACCCCGGCATGACCACCACCACGACCGCCGCCGCGCAGGCCCGGACGCTGCCCAGGTTCGGCGGGTTCAGCACCGGCATGCTCGCCCTGGAGCTGCGCCGGCTGATCCGCAACAAGCGCACCGTCGTGTTCACCTTCGTGATGCCGGCCGCCTTCTTCCTGATCTTCGGGACCAGCGCGGAGTACCGGCACGACCAGCTCGCCCGCGGCAACGTGACCGGCTACATCATGGTCAGCATGGCGGTGTACGGGGCGATGCTGGCCACCACCTCCGGCGGCGCGATGGTCTCCATCGAGCGGGCCGCCGGCTGGAGCCGGCAGCTGCGGCTCACCCCGCTGCGGCCGGCCGCCTACATCGGCGTCAAGCTGGTCCTGGCGATGGCGATCGGCGCCGTGTCGGTGGCCGTGGTCAACGTGGTCGGCGCGGTCGCCGGGGCGCAGCTCGACACCGGGCCGTGGCTGGCCTGCGCCCTGCTGTCCTGGGTGTGCGCGCTGGTCTTCGCCGCGTTCGGCCTGTTCATGGGCTACCTGCTGCCCAGCGAGAACGTGATGCAGATCCTCGGCCCGGCGCTGGGCATCCTCGGTTTCGCCGGCGGCCTGTTCGTCCCGGTCGACCAGTTCGGCAGCACGTTCGCCGCGCTCGCCAAGTTCACCCCGGTCTACGGGGTCGGCGAGGTGGCCCGCTACCCGCTGACCCACAGCGACCACCTGTGGCAGGCGATCCTGAACGTGGTGCTGTGGACCGGGCTGTTCGCCGCCGGCGCGGTGTGGCGGTTCCGCCGCGACACCGCCCGCGTCTGATCGGCCGGTACCGTTCCCCTCATGGCGCCGGCACCTTCCGAGACACCCGGCCGCCGCGGTTTCCGCGCCGGCTGGGTGTTCGCCGCGATCTGGCTGTTCTACCTGGGCGGCAACCTGGGCGCGCTGGTCAGGCATCCGCCCGGGATGTGGCGCACGGTCGGCCTGCTCGCCCTCGCGCTGTTCGCGCTCACCTACATCCTGCTGGTCGCCACGATGCGCCGCCCGCGCGACGTGCCCGGCGGGTACCCCGGTCCGGAGCTGCGGGTCTGGCTCGGGCTGCTGACCCTGCTCGCGCTGGCGCTGCTGCAGCTGCCCGCCGCCGGGGAGTCCATCCTGACCTGCGCGGTCTACATCAGCGCCGCCGCGGTGATGGGGCTCCCGCTGCGGCACGGCCTGGGCGTCGCGGTGACCGTGGCGATCGCGGTCGAGGCGGCCATCCGGTTCGTGCCGGGCTGGCGGGCCAGCAGCCAGGGCTACGCCTTGGCGGTGGTCCTCGCGGCGGCCGCCACCTGGGGGATGCGGCTGGCCTTCGAACGGCAGGGCCGGCTGATCCAGGCGCAGAACGAGCTGGCCGAGCTGGCCGTCGCCGACGAACGCTCGCGGATCGCCGGGGACCTGCACGACATCCTCGGGCACTCGCTGACCGTGGTCGCGGTCAAGGCCGAGCTGGCCCAGCGGCTGCTCGACGTCGACCTGGACCGGGCCCGCGCCGAGCTGCGCGACCTGGAGTCGCTGGCCCGCGACGCGCTGGCCGACGTGCGGGCGACCGCGCTGAACATGCGCGGCATCTCGCTGCCCGGCGAGATCGCCGCGGCCCGGGCCGCCCTGGCCGCGGCGAACGTCGAGGCGCGGCTGCCCGGCGCCGCCGACGACGTGCCGACCCGCAACCGGGAGCTGTTCGCCTGGACGATCCGGGAGGCGGTCACCAACATCGTGCGGCACAGCCGGGCCCGGCACGCCGAGGTGCGGCTGAGCCCGGACAGCGTCGAGATCGTCGACGACGGGCAGGGCGGCGACCCGGCGCCCGGCGGCGGGCAGGGCCTGGCCGGGCTGCGCCGGCGCGCCGACGAGCTGGGCGCGCACCTGATCGCCGGTAGCCGGCAGAACGAGCCCGGCTTCCGGGTCCGAGTGGAGGTCCCCTCATGATCAAACTGTTGCTCGCCGACGATCAGGCCCTGGTGCGCGGCGCGATGGCGGCCCTGCTCGACCTGGAACCGGACCTGAAGGTGGTCGCTGAGGTCGGCCGCGGCGACGAGGTCCTGGAGGCGGCCCGCGGCCACGAGGTCGACGTGGCGCTGCTCGACGTGCAGATGCCCGGCCTGGACGGGATCGCCGCGGCCCGGCTGCTGCGCGAGTCGCTGCCCGGCTGCAAGGTGCTGATGGTGACCACCTTCGGCCGGGCCGGCTACCTGCGCCAGGCGATGGCGGCCGGGGCCAGCGGGTTCGTCGTCAAGGACACCCCGGCCCGGCAGCTGGCCGACGCGGTCCGCCGGGTGCACCAGGGCCTGCGGGTGGTCGACCCGGCCCTGGCCGCGCAGAGCCTGGCGCACGGCGACTCGCCGCTGACCGACCGCGAGAGCGACGTGCTGCGCGCCGCCCGCGACGGCGGCACGGTCGCCGACATCGCCCGCGAGCTGCGCCTGTCCGACGGCACCGTGCGCAACCACCTGTCCGCCGCGATCGGCAAGACCGGCGCCCGCACCCGCGCCGAGGCGGTCCGGCTGGCCGTCGACAACGGCTGGCTGCTCGGCTGACCCCAGCCGGCGCCCAGGCCCGGCCACCCCACGCCGCCGGCGCGGAAAGTGCTGCTCAGCCCCCGGCCGGCCGGCGCCCCACGCCCGGCCACCCTGCGCCGCCGGCGCGGAAAGTGCTGGTCAGCCCGCCTGTCAAAGTCAAGACGGGCGGGCTGTGGGTCTGCTATGAAGCCGATCCGCGGACTTGAGAAGAATTTCGGAGTGCAACCGAGCAGCAACCGAGAGCGACCACCTGCTGCACCCGTAGCCGCGAAAAGTTCCCCCTGCAACCGACACCACGGGGGGAATCGAAATGACCGCGACCGCCATCAGCACCGCCGCCCGGTCCGTGACCCGCGAGCAGGAGCAGCTGATCCGCGACAACATGGCGCTGGTCGGCCACATGGTCCGCGAGATGCTGTTCAAGGTGCCGCCGCACGTGCACCGCGACGACCTCGCCTCGGCCGGCTACGCCGCCCTGGTGACCGCCGCGCAGGCCTACGACCAGTCGCGGGGCATCCCGTTCGGCCGGTTCGCCGCCGTCCGGGTCCGCGGCGCCCTGCTCGACGAGCTGCGCAGCATGGACTGGGCGTCGCGCTCGGTCCGGGCCCGGGCCCGCCGCGCCGACGTGGCCCGCGAGGAGCTGACCCGCCAGCTGGGCCGCACCCCGACCGCCGACGAGCTGGCCGAGCTGCTCGGTGTCGCGGTCGGCGAGCTGTCCAGCGTCGACGACGACGTGCAGCGCGCCGCGGTGCTGTCGCTGCAGGGTTTCACCGCCGGCGCCGCCGAGGACATGGTCACCGAGTCGTCGATGAACCCGGAGGAGATGCTGCTGCACCGCGAGCGGCTCGGCTACCTGCACGACGCGGTGACCGTGCTGCCGGAGCGGCTGCGTTTCGTCGTCGAGGCGTCCTTCCTGCAGGAGCGCCCGCTGTCCGAGGTCGCCGCCGAGCTGGGGGTCACCGAGTCGCGGGTCTCGCAGCTGCGCACCGAGGCCCTGGCCCTGCTGCGCGACGGCCTGACCACCCACATGGAGCAGGTCAGCGGCCCGGTCGCCAAGGACGGCTGCGTCACCCGCCGCCGGGCCGCCTACGCCGCGCAGATCGCCGCCCGCAGCACCATGGCCAGCCGGCTGAGCGTCACCGACGCGCAGGGCATGCGCCTCGCCGCGGCCGCGTGACCCGCGCCGGCCGCACCCACCCGGCCGGGTCCGTCCCGGCCACGGTTTCCGCCCGGCGGTGTCCGGCGGGGCTGCCAGCACGGCACCCCCGCCGGATGCCGCCCCGGCCCGGCCGCGTCCTCAGCCCTCCGGCGTGACCTTGCCCTTCGTGTCCTCGTAGCCGGCCTGCCCGGGCGCCTCGCCCGGCGTGTAGATCACCCGGATCGTCCCGGTCGGGAACACCTCGGCCGCCGCCACCTTCAGGTGGTACGGCCGGTCGCCCTCGTCGAACAACCGGCGGCCCTTGCGCGCCGCGACCGGATGCACCAGCAGCCGCAACTCGTCGATCAGCCCGGCCGCCAGCAGCTGCTGCACCACCGACAGCGACCCGGGGATCAGGATCCCGCGCACCCCGTCGTCCTGCTTGAGCGCGGTCACCGCCTCGACCAGGTCGCCCCGCAGCAGCTCCGAATTGCGCCAGGTGAACTCCCGGGGCTGCCGCGACACGACGATCTTGCGGATGTCGCCGAGCTGCTTGGCGAACGGCGCATCCTCCCCGCCGGCGGCCTCGCGCTCCGGCCACGCCCCGGCGAAGCTGTCGTAGGTCGGCCGGGCGATCAGCAGCACGTCAGCGGTCTCGTAGTCCTCGCTGACGGCCCGGCCCATGTTCTCGTCGAAGTACGGGAAGTGCCACTCGGGATCGATCTCGGCGACCCCGTCGGCCGAGATGAACAGGGTCGAGATCAGCTTCGCCATCGCAGTGCTCCGTTCGCCGTCCGTGCGTGTCGACAACGCAGACTCCAGAAGCCTGCCAAATTCATCGGTGCGCCACAGCCCCGCCGCACCCGGATCACCCGGCCCGGTTTGGACCGCCAGGCAAACCAATTCCGGGTCCAATCCGGTCCTGAACCGGCGTTAGGCTTCCGGCAGCGCCTCAACCAGGCCGTTTCTCGCCGCACGCGCCGATGGCACCACCGTCCGCCGCCCGTGGGCACTCCCGCACCCCACCGGAAACGGACCCGTTCGCATGCCCCGTCAGCGCCTGGCCGCGGTGACCAGTTCACCCGTGCGCGACCTGCTCGCCCTGACCGACCGCCCGGAGATCATCTCGTTCGCCGGTGGCCTGCCCGCCCCGGAACTGTTCGACGTCAACGGCTGGCGGGCCGCCTTCACCGCCGTGCTGTCCGGCCCGGCCGCCCGCCGCCACCTGCAGTACGCGCCGACCGAGGGCGACGCCCGGCTGCGTGAACTGGCCGCCGCCCGGCTGACCGGCCGCGGCCTGCCGACCACCGCCGGCCAGCTGCTGATCACCACCGGCTCGCAGCAGGCGCTCACCCTGGTCGCCGCCGCCCTGCTCGACCCGGGCGCGGTCGTCGCCGTCGAACAGCCCACCTACCTGGCCGCCCTGCAGTGCTTCGGCATGGCCGGCGCCCGGATCGTCCCGGTCACCGCGGACGACCCGGCCGCCGTCGCCGAGGTCTTCGCCCGCGACCGCCCGCGGCTGCTCTACCTGGTGCCGACCTTCGCCAACCCGACCGGCCGCACGCTGCCCGCCGACCGGCGCGCCGCGATCGTCGAGCTCGCCGAGCGTCACGGCGTGTGGATCGTCGAGGACGACCCGTACGGCGAACTGCGCTACCGCGGCGAGCACCTGACCCCGCTGGCCGCCGGCAGCGACCGGGTCATCCACCTCGGCAGCCTCTCCAAGATCGGCGCCCCGGGGCTGCGGCTCGGCTGGCTGCGCGCCCCCGAGCCGCTACGGGCCGCGCTGATCGTCGCCAAGCAGGCCGCCGACCTGCACACCTCCACGGTCGACCAGGCCGCCGCCGCGCACTACCTGGCCACCACCGACCTGGACGCGCACGTCGGCCGGCTGCGCGCCGCCTACCGGCAGCGCCGCGACACCATGCTCACCATGCTGGCGCAGGTGATGCCGGCCGGCACCCGGTGGACCGACCCGGACGGCGGCATGTTCGTCTGGGTCACCCTGCCCGGGCCGGCCGACACCGCCGCGATCCTGCCGGCCGCGCTCGCGCACGACGTGGCGTTCGTGCCGGGCGCCGCGTTCTACGCCGCCGACCCGGACCGGGCCACACTGCGGCTGTCGTTCACCACCAGCACCCCGGAGCAGATCACCGAGGGGATGCGGCGCCTCGGCACAGCGATCACCGCGGGCTGAACGCTGACCGCGTACCGCACCATGCGCCGCAGGCGAAGCGGACCCCGCGGCGAACAGCGGACCGTGGGCCATATCGGGTTGCGGGGGCCGGATCGGCGCGGCAGAGTTGGCCGCGGACCCGGACCCGGCCCCGACCGCGAGGAGCCCGAGCAGCCGATGTGAGAGCACCCGAGAACCCCGTCGGACCCGCGCTCTCCCGAAAGGCCACGCCGTGCATCTCAAAACCACCGGACTCGCCCGCGCCCACGACGGCGACCTGCTCTTCGCCGACCTCGACCTGGTGCTGCAGGACGGCGACCGGATCGGTGTCGTCGGACCCAACGGCGCCGGCAAGACCACCCTGCTGCGCGTGCTCGCCGGCGAGCTGCCACCGACCCGCGGTGCGGTGGTGTGCCCGCCGGGCACCACCATCGCCCACGTCACCCAGCAGATCCCGGACCCGGACGGCACCGTCGGCGCGTTCCTGACCGGCGGGCTCGGCGAACTCGCCGCGGTCACCGCCACCATGCGGGACCTGGAGACCCGGCTCGCCGCCGGCGACGACGTCCTGGACGCCTACGCCGCCGCCCAGGAACGCTGGACCGCCCTGCGCGGCTGGACCGCCGAGACCCGGCTGACCGAGATCCGCCAGCGCCTCGACATCGACCACCTCGACGACACCCTGCCCCTGGCCCAGATCTCCGGCGGCGAGCAGGCCCGGCTGATGCTCGCCCGCGCCCTGCTCACCGGCCCCGACCTGCTGCTGCTCGACGAGCCGACCAACCACCTGGACGCCGAGGGCGCCGCCTGGCTGCGCGACTGGCTGCGCGACTTCCCCGGCGGGGTGCTCACCGTCAGCCACGACCGGGCGTTCCTCGACGCGACCGTCACCCGGATCATCGAGCTGGACGGCATCGACGAGCAGCCGCAGGACTATCCCGGCGGCGGCTACACCGCCTACCGCGAGGAGAAACAGCGCCGCTGGCAGCGGCTGCTGCTCGACTACGAGGCCCAGGAGAAGGACCGGGCCCGCTGGGAAGCCGACATCGAGAAGACCAAGGGGTACGCCCGCGGCGTCGAGAGCACCGTCCGCTCCGGCGCCGAAGCCCCCCACCTGCGCCGCGTCGCCCGGCTCGTGGCCCGCAAGGCCAAGGTCCGCGAACGCCGGCTGCGCCGGCAGATGGCGTCGGTGACGTGGATCGCCGAGCCGCGCCGCCGCCCACCGCTGACCCTGGCCTTCCCGGACGACGACGGCGACCCCGGCGACATCGTGCTCAAGGTCCGCGACCTGACCGTCACCCACCCCGGCCGGGTCCTGCTCGAGCACGTCGACCTCGACGTCACCCGCGGCGACCGGATCCTGATCACCGGCCGCAACGGCGCCGGCAAAACCACCCTGCTGCGCGCGATCGCCGCCCGCCACCCGGACGTCGCCGTGCTCCCGCAGACCACCGACCACCTGCGGGTCGACACCACCGTCATCGACTACTTCCGGTCCCAGGTGCCGGTCTACGTCGACGACGCCGAACGGCTGCTGACCGGCCACCAGTTCGATCCCGAGCAGTGGACCGCCCGGCTGCGCGACCTGTCCGCCGGCGAACTGCGCCGGCTGCTGCTCGCCGTGCTGGTCAACAGCCCGGCCCGGATCCTGCTGCTGGACGAGCCGACCAACTTCCTCGACTTCGCCGCCCTCGACGTCATCGAGGAAGCCCTGCGCCGCTACCGGGGCACCCTGCTGACCGTCTCGCACGACCGGTACTTCGCCGACGCGGTCGGGCACACCCGGCACTGGCATGTCGCGGACCGCACCGTGATCGAAAGCTGAGAAACTGGGCCGCATGTCGCTGCTGCCCCACGTCACCGCCTCCGCCACCCAGTTCACCGAGGCCTGGCTGGAGAACCGGCGGCTGTCCGAGCACACCCGCGACGCCTACCGCCGCGACGTCGCCTCCTGGCTGTCCTGGTGCACCGACCACGGCCTCGACCCGCTGCACGCCTCCTTCCTGGACGTCAACGCGTACGCCCGCGCCCTGGAGGCCCGCCCGATGGCCGCCGCCACCGTCGCCCGCAAACTGTCCGGCCTGTCCTCCTGGTACGCGTTCCTGGTCAAACTCCGGGTGATCGACGCCAACCCGGTCGGCGGCGCCGACCGGCCCTACGTCGACCGGGACCACTCCGCCACCGTCGGCCTGACCCCCGACCAGGTCGACGCGGTGCTGGCCGCCGCCGACCGGCAGCAGGGCCCGGCCGCGCTGCGCCACCGCGCCGTGCTCACCCTGCTCGCCGACCTCGGCCTGCGGGTGGGGGAGCTGGTCAGCCTCGACCTGACCGACCTCGGCTGGGAGCGCGGGCACCGCACCGTCCGGTTCATCGGCAAGGGCGGCCGGCCCCGCCGCCGCGTGCTCACCCCGGCCGCCGCCGCCATGCTCGACGCCTACCTGCGCGAGCGCGGCACCCACGACGGGCCACTGTTCACCACCGCCAGCGGCGCCCGCATCGACCGGCACGCCGTCTTCCGCCTGGTCCGCCGCCTCGCCGAGGAGGCCGGCATCCCCGGCGCGGCGAAGATGTCCCCGCACTCGCTGCGGCACGCCTTCGCCACCGCCGCCCGCGCCGAAGGCGTCCCCCTCGAAGACGTCCAGGACGCGATGGGCCACGCCGACCCGCGCACCACCCGCCGCTACGACCGTGACCGGCACAACCTGGACCGTGACCCGGCGTACACGATCGCCGCGGCCCGGGACCGCCGTCGGTCCGCCTGACTCGTCCCCCTATGCTCTGAACCCGGTCAGGGCGAAGCGACAAAGGGCGGGATCACGGTTTGAACATCTTCCAGGCAATTCTGCTCGGTGCCGTGGAGGGCATCACCGAATTCCTCCCCGTCTCGAGCACCGGGCACCTGACCATCATGGAAAAACTGATGGGGTTCGGCCTCGACGACCCGGACATCACCGCCTTCACCGTGATCATCCAGTCGGGTGCAGTCCTGGCCACCATCATCTTCCTGATGAAGGACATCGTCCGGATCGTCCCGGCCTTCTTCAAAGGCCTGGCCAGCAAGACCGCCCGGGAACACCCGGACTTCCGGTTCGCGGTCGCGGTCCTGCTCGGCTCACTCCCGATCGTCATCGCCGGGCTGACCTTCAAGGACACCATCGAGACCACGCTGCGCAGCCTGTGGTTCGTCGCGATCGCCCTGATCCTGTGGTCCGGGGTGATGGCCTTCGCCGATCACGCCGCCACCCAGGTCCGCCACGAGGACGACATCACCTGGAAGGACTCCCTGATCATCGGCGTCGTCCAGTGCCTCGCGGTGATCCCCGGCGTCTCCCGGTCCGGCTCCACCATGTCGGCCGGCCTGCTGCGCGACTTCGACCGGGTGACCGTCACCAAACTGTCGTTCTTCCTGTCCATCCCGGCCCTGACCGGCGCCTCGATCCTGCAAGGCGTCGAAGAGTACGACCGGATCTCCGGCGGCGTCGGCTGGGTCAACACGATCGTCGCCACCGTGGTCAGCTTCGTGGTCGCCTACTTCGCGGTGAACTGGCTGCTCAAGTTCGTCGCCAAGCACTCCTACAGCATCTTCATCTTCTACCGGATCGCACTGGGCTCCCTGCTGATCCTGCTGCTGTCGACAGGCACCATCGCCGCCCAGTGACCCCACCCGAAAAAGCGCTCGCACTCGTGCGGGCGCTTTTTTCGTCTCCGGGCCCCCTCAGCGGCAGCTTGTACAGACACCCGCGGCCGTCCCGGACCCGCACCGCCACTCCGGCCCCTCCGCGGCACCCCGACAAGCGCCGCCAGCAGCGCCGCCGCCAACCCGCTCCACCCTGACAAGCGCCGCCACGCCGGCTCGTCCAGCGGCATCCCGACAAGAGCCGCCACCCCGGCTTTTGCCCCATACCGGATAATGGGCTTCATGAATCTGCGCCGCCGCAAGAAACTGCAGGAACGCCTCGTGGAAGCCGCCGGCTTCGGCAGCGACCGGCAAGTCCGCGCCCTGCTGCGCGCCGGAGCCGACCCCAACCAGCCCAACCGCGACGGCACCACCGCCCTCTACCGCGCCAGCGTGCAGAACCGGCCGGAGAACGTCCGCGTGCTCACCGCCGCCGGCGCCGACCCGCACCAGGAGAGCGGCACCCGCGAGGAAGGCCTGCCGCTGTGCGCCGCCGCCAGCTGGGGCCACAACGACGCCGTCCGCGAACTGCTCGCCGCCGGCGCCGACCCGCACCGCGCCGAGGACGGCGGCACCGGGCACACCGCCGTCTCCTGGGCCGAAGCGGGCGGCCACCAGCACACCCTCACACTGCTGACCGCCGCCGCCACCCGCTGACGCGCCGGGGGAGCAGCCCACCGACGCTGACGCCCCCGAGAAACCCGCCGAGGCTCACGCCGCCGGCGAACCCGCCTCACCCAGCTCCGCCAGCCGCGCCTCGATCTCGGCCAGCTCAGCCCGCAACCGCTGCGCCTGCTGCTCCGCCTCGGCCCGCTCGGCGGACAGGATCTGCTCCACCGCCTCCTGCACCCCGGGCACATCGATCAGCTGCACCATCTTCAGCGCCTCTGCCGGCCGGATCACATAAGGCTTCGCCAGCGCCTTCGCCCCCTGCGTCGCGCCGACCGTCCACTCACCCTCGCCATAGGCCAGGGTCACGGTCAACGACGGACCGGGTTTCGCCTTCGCCGGGCGGGCCGCCTTGCGCGGAGCCGGAGCTGTCACGTCCTGCACCTCCTCACTCTTGCGCTGCGCCGGCGCAGGCTTCTTCTCGATCGGCTTGTCGATCAGGAACTCCGGGCCGGACAACTGCGGCTCCGGCTCCGGCTCCGGCGCCACCACCTTTTTCGGCGCGGTCGCGCCGCGCGGCGCGATCCGCAGGTCACCGGGGGAGAACGGCAACTCGTCCCGCCCGAAGCGGACCACCACCCACTCCTCGGACACCGCCGGATCCTCCAGCGCCACCACCTGCCCGATCTGCCCCGCGATCTGCCCCGCCGACTCGGTGAACTGCACCTTCGGCTTGCGCCCGGCCGCCAGCGCGTCCCGGACCCCGTCCAACTCCTCCGTGGTCAACCCACGGGCCTCCACGCCCGCCGCCACCATCGTCCCCACCTTCGTACGCCTGTATGAGAGGGCCTATTTCTACCAGCCCCCACCGACAACAACCGGCACGCCTCGCCGCCACCCGACGATCATCAAGCCCGGAACGTGCGCCGATACGTGTCCGGCGGCACCCCCATCGTCCGCTGGAAATGCCGCCGCAACGTCGTCGCCGTCCCCATCCCGGCCGCCACCGCGATCACCTCCACACTGTCGTCAGTCGACTCCAGCAACTCCTGAGCCCGCCGCACCCGCTGAGTCAGCAGCCACCGCAACGGCGTCGTCCCGGTCACCGCCTGGAACTGCCGGGCCAGCTGCCGCGAACTCAAATTCGCCCGCCGCGCCAGATCCTCCACCGTCAACGGCTCGTCCAGACGCGCCATCACCCACGGCAGCAACGCCGACAGCGGATGACCGTCACGCTGCGGCACCGGCGTCATCACGAACTGCGCCTGCCCACCCGAGCGGTGCGGCGGCACCACCAGACGCCGCGCCACCACGTTCGCCACCGCCGGACCATGGTCCAGGCGGACCAGATGCAGGCACAGATCCATCGCGGCCGCCTTGCCCGCCGAGGTCAGCACCCGGCCGTTGTCCACATACAGCACATCCGGGTCGACCCGCACCCGCGGGAACCGCTCCGCCAGCTGCCGCGTATGCGCCCAGTGCGTCGTCGCCGACAACCCGTCCAGCAACCCCGCCGCGGCCAGCACGAACGCGCCCGTGCACAACGACACCACCCGCGCGCCCGCCGCATGCGCCGCCCGGACCGCCTCGACCAGGCCCGCCGGGGGAGCAGCGTCCACATCCGCCACCCCCGGAACGATCACCGTGTCCGCCCCGGCCAACCCGTCCAGACCCGCGTCCGGCTCCACCACGAACCGGCCCAGCCGCACCGGCGCGTCACCGCACACCCGCACCTCGTACCACGGCGCCGGCACCGCGTCCGGACGGGAGCCGAACACCTCGTACGCCAAAGCCAGCTCGAAATGCAGCATCCCGTCCGTGGCAGCGACCGCAACCGACCCCATGTCGGAAATTGTATGGGTCATGTCGTTCCCGACACTGTCCGCCCGCCACCACCGACGACAAGATCAAGGCATGAGCGCGACCATCGCCGTCTACGGCGCCACCGGCACCACCGGCCGGCACGTCACCACCGAACTCCACCGCCGCGGCCACACCCCGCTGCTGCTCGGCCGCGACCACACCCGGCTCACAGCCCTCGGCGAGCACCCCCGGCCGGCCGCCGTCGACGACCCCGCCGCCCTCGACCGCGCCCTGCACGGCGCCGACGCCGTCATCAACACCGCCGGACCCTTCGCCACCACCGCCGGCCCCCTGATCGCCGCCGCCCAGCGCGCCGGCATCCCCTACATCGACGTCGCCGCCGAGATCGAAGCCAACCTCGACACATTCCGCCAGCACACCGACAGCCCCACCCTGATCATCCCGGCCATGGCCTTCTACGGCGGCCTCGCCGACCTGCTCGCCACCACCGCCCTGGACGGCGACACCCACGCCGACGAGATCCACATCGCCTACGGCCTGACCAGCTGGCACCCCACCCCCGGCACCCTCGCCGCCGGCGCCGTCTCCGCCCAGCGCCGCGGCGGCCGCCGCCTGCGCTACACCGACGGCACCCTGCAGCACCACGACGACACCCTGCCCACCGTCACCTGGCCCTTCCCGCACCCCCTCGGCCCACAGAAAGTCCTCGCCGGCTTCACCATGGCCGACGTCGTCACCATCCCCACCCACCTGCAGGTCCGCGACATCACCACCTACATGACCACCACCGCCGCCACCGACCTCGCCAACGCCGGCACCCGCACCCAGACCCCGGAAACCTTCACCGTCGACGTCCAGGTCCGCACCGGCCGCACCGAACGCCGCATCACCGCCACCGGCCAGGACATCTACGCCATCAGCGCCCCCCTCGCCGTCGAAGCCACCGACCGCATCCTCACCGGCCGCGCCCACCGCACCCGAGGCGTCGCCTCCGCCGGCACCGCCTTCGACGCCCCCGACTTCCTGCACGCCCTCCACCACCACTTGACCATTTCCTAAACCCCTTTTCAGGTACGCCGTCAGCCCCCGCCTTCCTGAAACCCGCTTCTGGTACGCCCATAGCCATCCCACCCCACCGTGACCAGGCACAACACCGCTGCTAGGGTCTGCCGCCGTGCCATGCCAGCGATGCGGAACCGACCTCGACCACCCCGGACAGGGCCACGACTGCCGACCGGCCACCGTGCCCACACCCACCGCCCCCAGCGAATGGGTCACCGCCACCCGGGCAGCCATCACCGCCAGCATCCTGCTCGCCGCCACCACCACCGGCCTCGCCCTGGCGATCACACTCGACGCCCCCGCCAAGGCGATCACCCTGACCCACCTGACCGCCGGCCTGCTGACCCTCGCCACCATCGGCGCCACCATCGCCTGGCGCCGCGCCGGCCACACCACCGCCGACCTGTTCGGCTACGCCCTGCCCCACCTCGGCGGCCCCGACAACCAGCGCGCCCTCATCACCGGAGCCCTCCTGCGCACCCTCGGCGCCCTGGCCCTGCTAGCGAACGTCCTGACCACCCGCACGAGCACCCACCGCCTGATCGCCGGACTGGCCCAGCCCCTGGACCGCTACGAACCCAACTCCCCGAACGACGGCATGCTCCCGCACCTCGAAGCCTGGAACGCCACCCAGTGGGACCCCGACCTCCAGTCCGAAATCGAACACCGCCGACGCCAGCAAACCCCCTGAAACCGGACTATCCGGACCGACGGGCCACCGCCAATCAGTCTCCAACAGGGGAGACCCACGCACCAAGACCAACCCCCGCCCGCCGACGCGCTCAAACTCCCGCCCGCCTCGCAGCACCGCCAGCCAGCACCACGCCCACAGGCACAGCAGCACGCCGCCGCGGCAAGGATGAGGCGAGCGCCAGCGGGGAAGCGGTGCCGCCGCCGAGGCTGGACATCGCCGTCGTCGGCGTCGACTTGGCGGCGCCCGGAAACGGCGGCCCGGTCGAAGCCGGCGCCTCGCCCTGACAGCAGGTCCTGAGACGGCCAGGGGGAGTAGCGCCCGGAGCATCGCTTCCCACGCTCCGCGAGCACGGCGCCGCGAGCACGGCGCCGCGCGAATCCCGGTCGGCGCGGAAGGCGTCACCTGGTGACCGGGCATGATGCGCACGTGGAAAAGTTGCGGGAGGCCGCCGACGACTACGTTCTCGACCAGCTCGGCGGGGCGGACCTGCCCATGGTCGCCGCGCACGCACTGGCCCGGGGCGTCGACTCGCCGGCCCTGCGCGAGCTTGCCGGACTGAGCCGCACCGACGTCAGAGAGGCCGCTGACCTGCTGAAACAGGCCATGTCCGAGCTCGGCCACCCGCTGTGCGAACCGGCGGCCGTGCGCTGGCGGCGGGCCCGCGACCTGGCCCGCGCGGTGCTCGGTGGGGAAGTGGCGCCCGACCGGGCAGCCGGACAAATCGCCTATTTGCTAGTTGACGCCGACGAACGCGTTCCGTGCGGGATACGGCAGGACCTCGGGATGCGATGCGAACTGCTGTCCGTGGCGTGGGAGGACGAACCCGCACACCGCGACGCCATCGCCGCCGCGATCAAAGCCGCCGCCCGCGACTTGCTCGCCAGCGCTCCGGACACCTGACCGGCCACCGGCCGACACCGCGGCGGGCGAAATCCGGATATGTGTACACGGCGGCATCGCGCGTTGTCTTGCCCGGGCGCTCCTGGCGACCCGGCTCGCGAGCCGTTATCAAGCCGTCTGAGCGCTAAAATACCGGGTCGATAATCTACATTATGTCAACTAGACAGCGGAGAGGGGTCCACAACGGGCAGCCTCCCATCCCCTGCGAGCCGCACGACACCCACGTGCTCGCCACACCGCAGGCCCGCCGGGTCCGGGCGGCAGGTTCGCCGCCGGCACTTCTTGACGTACGCCGGCGGCGCACGCGCGAACGCATCACTCGCACACACGCACAGATGTTCGACAGGCGACGCCGCCCGGACGGAACTGGATGATCTTTCCGCGGTATCGCAGCTGTCAGCGCCCCGCGCCACCACCGCCCGATCTCGCAGGGCCCGCTCCGGCCGATCCGGCGATGCGCTCGGGTTGTCGCTGCGCGAGACGCTGTCACGGGCGCTTACCGCGTACCGAAAGCCGGTCTGATCGCGCGTGAGGGCCTTCCTCGCGCCTGCGGGCGCGCCCCGGGAAAGCGCGGTCTCCGATCGTGATGGCGGGCGGAGCGAGGCCCTCCCCGCTTTCGTGCGCCGGGGCCCCCATGTCTGTGAGCCGTGGCCGCTGAGCGAAGTGGTGCCGGTGCGGCGGGGTCGGCGTCTGGAGGATTCGCGGGGTGGATTCGGGTGAAAGCTACTCAACATATCCAGGGGCGTGCTAAGGTCCATCCAGGCACGAATGCGGATATATCATGCATAATATCTCTTATGCAGCACGCATCAGCCGCTGAGTCCCCTGCCCCGCTGGCCGAGATCGTCGACGAGTTCCTGGCGGCGCGGGCCACGCGCAAGCCGTCGGCGCACACCCTGGCGGCGTACCAGCGGGATTTGACCTTGGTGTTGCAGCTGGTCGCGCCGGTGCCGCAGTCCCCCGCTGACCTCTCCCCCCGTTTGTTGCGGGCGGCCTTCGCGCGGTTCGCAGCGGATCGGGCGCCCGCGTCGGTGGCGCGGGCGTGGTCGTCGTGGAATGCGTTTTTCACGTTTCTGGTGACGGAGGGTGTGGTCGCGGGGAATCCGATGTCGGCGGTGGACAAGCCGCGGATGGTGGCGCACTCCCCCAAGCCGTTGCGGGGTGAGGATACGCCGGAGGAGCTGCTCCGGGTGGTGTCGCAGGTGGATGAGCGGCAGCGGGATCCGTGGCCGGAGCGGGACGTGCTGGTGCTGGCGTTGGCGTTGTGTGCGGGTTTGCGGTTGTCGGAGTTGCTGGGGTTGCGGGTCGGTTCGGTGTCGGGTCGTGACGGTGAGCGGCGGGTGGAGGTGGCGGGCAAGGGGGGCCGGCCGCGGGTGGTGCCGATCGATGGTGGGCTGGATGCCGCGGTGGGGCGGTATGTGGAGAGTCGGCGGGTGCGGTTCGGCCGGGTGGCGAAGTCGGATCCGTTGCTGGTGGATCGGCATGGGGCGCCGTTGCAGCGGGGTGGTTTGCAGTATTTGGTGCGGTCGTGTTTCCGGCGGGCCGGGATCGGTGATCGGGTGCCGCGGGGTGCGCAGTTGCATGCGTTGCGGCATACGTTCGCGACGCGGTTGGCGGAGGACGGCGCGAACGCGTCGGAGATCATGCGGTTGCTGGGTCACGCGTCGCTGGCGACTTCGCAGAATTACATCGAGGTGACGGCGGAGCAGCAGCGGGCTGCCATTCAGTCGAATCGCACGAACCGGGTGTTGCGCGAGCTGGCGTGATCGCCGCTCCCCTAGGTTGTTTCGCATGAGGTTGCAGGAGGACGAGGTTCGGATCGGTGACATCCGGGCGGTGGTGATCGGGCCGGTCGGTGGCGGGTCGTTTCCCGGGGTGTTGCTGTATACCGACATTTTTCAGCTGACCGAGTCGACGTTGCGGTCGGCGCGCAGGCTGGCGTCGGCGGGGTTCGTGGTGTGTGTTCCGGAGATTTATCCGCGCGGTGAGCTGGCCGGGGTGGCGTTGGAGTTCGACGATGCCGGTAAGGCGCGGGGGCTGGCCGGTGCGGCGTCGATGTCGGCGGCGCAGTTCGATGCGGACCGGGTGGCGGTGCTGGATTTCCTGGAGCGGCGTGCGGATGTGTCGTCGCTGCTGGTGACCGGGTTCTGTATCGGTGGGCATCTGGCGTTCCGGGCGGCTTTTGACGCGCGGGTGGCGGCGACGGTGTGTTTTTATCCGACGGGTTTGCACAACGGGGCGCTGGGTTCGGATGTGGCGGATTCGCTGGAGCGGGCCGCGGAGATCCGGGGCCGGTTGATGGTGGTGTTCGGGTCGCGGGATCCGCATGTGCCGGCGCGGGCCCGGTTGGAGACGGTGGGCGCGTTGTATGCGGCCGGGTTGGACGATGTGGAGTTGCATGTTTTTCAGGGTGGGGAGCATGCGTTCATGCGGGATGTGGGGGCGCGGCATGATCCGGTGTTGACGGATCTGGCGTTCGCTGAGGCGGTTTCGTTCTTCCGGGGTCGCTGAGCGTCGTGTTCTCGTGGGGGGTGGTGGAGACGCCGCGGTTGCGGTTGCGGCCGTTGGAGGCCGGGGATGCCGCCGGGGTGCAGGCCGTCTGGAACGATCGGGTTTTCCTGCGTTTCGCGCCGGTCGGTTTCCGGTACGCGGGGGCTGGTCTGGATCGGGCGGTGGAGTGGTGTTCGCGCGGGGTGGACGGGCTGGCCGGGGTGGCGCGGGAGAATGGCCGGCTGGCGTGTCATGTGGGGTTGTTCGATACGGATTGGTCGGCGATGACGACCGAGATTCATTATTGGACGGCTGGGTGGGCGCGGGGTCGTGGGTTCGCGGTGGAGGCGGCGGCCGCGGTGGCGCGGTGGGCGGTGGCGCAGGCGGGGATGCAGCGGGTGACGTTGCATGCGGATACGCGTAATGAGGCGTCGTTGCGGGTGGCGCAGCGGGCCGGTTTCCGGTTCGAGGGTGTGTTGCGTAATGCGTCGTGGACCCGGTCGGGTCGTGGTGATCTGGCGGTGTACAGCCTGATCCCGGCGGATCTGTCGGAGGTGGCCTAGGTGTAGGCGCGGAAGGTGCGCAGCAGGTAGGCGGGCAGGGTGAGTTTTTCGTCGTTGACTTCGGCGATGGCTTGGGTGTCTTTGATGGTGGTGTCGGTCCAGACGGGTTCGGGGAACCATTGCTGGAGTTGGTCGCGGGTGATGCTCCAGGTGTCGCCGGCGTCGGCGGAGATGGCCAGGACGTAGAGCATGGTGCCGGGTTCGGCGAGGCCGGGCAGTTGGGCGAGGTAGGCGTCGGCGCCGCCGAAGCGGTGCAGGTTGTGCAGCAGGCCGCAGTCGATGATGGTGTCGAAGGGTGCGTTCGGCAGGTGGAGTTTGGTGGCGTCCTGGACTTCGAAGGTGGCGGTGAGGCCGGTGGCTTTGGCGCGGGCGCGTTCGATGGCGACGGGTGAGATGTCGACGCCGGTGACGTGGTAGCCGCGGCGGGCCAGGGCGAGGGCGAGGTCGCCGGTGCCGCAGCCGAGGTCGAGGACTTGGGGGCCGCGGACGCCGTAGTCGAGCAGGGCGGTGAGGGCGGGTTGGGGTTTGCCGATGTCCCAGGGTGCGGTGCCGGTGCGGTAGGCCTCGTCGTAGTCGATCATGTCTCTCCCTGGGCGGGTCGGCGTGTTGCGACCCTATCGTGCCGGGGCCCGGCGCGCGGGTTCACGGCAACTGGGTTTGAGGGTTTGTTCGGCGAATCCCGGGTTGTGACGAACTAAGTCTCAACTGGAGTTCAGTGCCGGGCGGTGATTCTGCCGTGGCTCTCCTGCATGTGCGCGCGGTTGTGCTGCGATGATCGGCCGGTGTTCGTGGAGGAGGCTGTGGTGCCGTACTGCTGCGGGACTGCCCGGGTCGCCGATTATGTGCAGGGTGGCCGGTTGTGCTGGTCGGTGAGGCATGACTGCGCGGGCGGGTCGCGGGAGGTGGCGTGCGGGTATGAGCGGCTGCCGGATGACTGGCGGCAGGCGGTGCTGGAGCAGTGCGGGACGTTCCGTTTGCGGTTCCCGGACGATCTGGGTGCCGGGCGGGTGGCGGTACTGCGGGTGCTGCGCCGGCACGGGTTCGCGATGGGTGAGCTGCGGGCCGTACTGGACAGCGGGGTGTCCGGCACCCGCGCGGAGCTGACGCTTCTGGCGGATCGGTGCGGCGCGGCGGTCTGGATCGGACGCGAGTAGGTTTCCGGGCATGCCGCGGATCGTGATCGTCGGGGATGTCGGGGGCTGCGCCGACCAGTTGGAGCGGGTCGTGCTGCCGCTGGCCGACGACCCGGACACCGTCGTGATCCAGGTCGGAGATCTGGTCGACCGGGGTCCGGACAGTGCGGGGGTGCTGCGGCTGGTCGGTGGGCGGCTGGCGGCGGGCCGGTGGGTTCAGCTGATCGGCAACCATGAGGCGCAGTATCTGGGCGGGGTGAGGTTCTGGCCCGAGCCGCTGAGTGAGGCGGATGCGGCGGTGTTGCGGCAGTGGTGGTTGCGGGAGTGGCTGCGGGTCGCCGCGGCGGTGCGCACCGCCGCCGGTGAGGAGTTGCTGCTGTGTCATGCCGGGCTGACCGTGGACGCGTGGCGGCTGCTCGGGGCGCCGGTGACGGCGGGGACCGCGGCGGATCTGCTGAACACCCGGCCGGAGCCGCTGTTGTGGGATTTCGACGGGCCGTTGTGGGCTGAGGCCGGGTCGCGGGTGTATCCGTCGTGGCTGGCCGGGGTGCAGTCGTTGCCGTTCTCGCAGGTGCACGGGCATTCCACGGTGGTCCGGTTCGGTGAGCGGGCGTGGGCGTGCGAGGAGCGGATCCGGGCGCAGACCACGGTCGACTGGACGGCACGGCATACCGTGACGCGTTGCCACGGCGGCCGGTTCGTCGGCGTGGACCCCAAGCACGGCACCGCCGGCGCGCCGCAGTGGGCGCCGCTGGTGCTGGAGGATGCCGAGGTGATCGGATGAGCCTGCGTCCTTTGCCGCCGGCGGCGGCCGAGCTGCTGGAGGCCTTCGGTGCGCCGCCGCGGCTGGGGGCGCATCTGCGGCTGGTGCACGATGTGGCGTGGCGGCTGACCGGCTGGCTTGCCGCCACCTATCCGGACTTGCGCTTCGATCGGGAGGCGGTGCTGTTCGGGGCGGCCACGCACGACATCGGCAAGGTGGTGCATCCGCGGGAGCTGTCCGGGCCGGGGTCGCGGCACGAGCCGGCCGGGCGGCGGTTGCTGCTGGCTGCGGGGGTGGCGCCGGAGCTGGCCCGGTTCGCCGGCAGTCACGGGTCGTGGGACGCGCCCGGCGTCACGCTGGAGGATCTGCTGGTCAGTGTGGCGGACAAGGTGTGGAAGGCGAAGCGGGTCCCGGATCTGGAGCAGTTGCTGGTGGATCGGCTGGTGGCGGTGTCCGGGCAGGAGCCGTGGCAGGTGTTCCTCACCCTCGACGATCACCTGGATGCGCTGGCGGCCGGGGCGGACGGGCGGTTGGCGTACCAAAATGGGTTTCCGGTCGCCGTAGGGTGATCGCATGCGAATCGCGGTGATCTCCGATGTGCACGGCAACCTTCCGGCGCTCGACGCGGTCCTGGCGGCGATCGCCGGCGACGGGGTCGACGTCACGGTGAATCTCGGGGATCTGCTGTCCGGTTATGTGCAGCCCGCCGAGACCGCGGACCGGCTGATCGGGATCGGACTGCCGACGGTGGCGGGCAACCATGAGCGGCAGGTGCTCACGGTGCCGCCGCAGCGGCAGGGGATGGCCGACCGGCTGACCGCCGGGCTGCTCGGTGTCGGGCAGCTGGAGTGGCTGGCGTCGTTGCCGGTCACCCTGTCCCCCGCCCCGGACGTTCTCGCCTTTCATGGCACCCCGACCGACGATCTGCAGTATCTGCTGCACACGGTGGAGGAGGCCGGGGTGCGCGACGCGACCGTCGAGGAGGTCCGCGAGCGGGTCGGTGACGTGTCCGGGTACCGGTTGCTGCTGTGCGGGCACACCCATCTGGCCGGGTCGCTGCGGCTGCCGGGCGGGCCGCTGATCGTGAACCCGGGCAGTGTCGGCTGGCCGGCCTACACCGATGACGCGCCGTATCCGCACGCGATGGCGGCGGGCACCCCGCACGCCCGGTATGCGCTGGTCGACGACGCGTCCGGCGACTGGGAGGTGGTGTGGCGGCAGGTGGAGTATCCGTGGGACAAGGCGGCCGCGTTCGCCGAGGGGTTCGGGCGCCCGGATGTGGCGGCGGCGCTGCGGACGGGACGCAACTGATGCGCCAGATCCGCTACCGCGACGGGGAACTGCAGGTCGAGCAGGCGCCGGAGCCGGTTGCCGGCGACGGTCAGCTGCTGATCCGGGCGCACGCGATCGGGGTGACCCGGCCCGCGGTGGCCCGGCTGCGCGACGGCGACGTGCCTGGCGGCGAGGTCGCCGGGGAGGTGATCGGGATCGGTCGGGACGTTGACGGGTGGATGGTCGGCGACCGGGTGGCGGCGCTGCCGTTCGGCGGCTCCTACGCCGAGGTGGTGGCCGCTCCCGCCATGATGACCACCCGGATCCCGGACGACGCCGAGTTCACCACGGCGGTCGCGCTGGTCCGGTCCGGGCATGTGGCGCTCGGCGTGCTCGACGCGGCCGCGCTGGTCGAGGGTGAGTCGGTGCTGGTGACGGCGGCGGCCAGCGGGGTCGGGCATCTGCTGGTGCAGGCCGCCCGGCTGCGCGGCGCGGCCCGGGTGGTCGCGGCCGCGTCGCCCGGCAAGGAGGCGTTCCTGTACGAGGTGGGCGCCGACGAGGTGGTCGGTTACGACGCCTTGGACGTCGAGCCGGTCGACGTGGTCCTCGACGGTGCCGGTGGTGTGGTGCTCCCCCACGCTCTGGCGGCGGCGCGTCCCGGCGGGCGGCTGGTGTTCTTCGCCAGCGGTGGCGGCACCGTTCCCGCCGTCGACCTGCTGTCCGGGGCGAAGACGATGACCGGGTTCGCGATCGCGTACTTCGCCCGCACCCAGCCGCAACGCTATGCCGAGCACGAGCGGGAGTTGTGGGAGCTGGGTCTGCGCCCGCACGTGCACGCGGCACTGCCGCTGGAGCGGGCGGGGCGGGCGCACGAGATCGCTCAGGCGCGGCAGAGCCGCGGGAAGGTGGTGCTGGTGCCGTGACGGTGCGCTGGGTGACCGGGTTTCTCGACACGCCGGCCGCGGACGCCGCGGCGGCGGAACGGTTCTGGCTGGCGGTGACCGGGACGACGCTGTCGGCGCGGCGCGGCGGCGGGGTGTTCGCGACGCTGCTGCCCGCCGCCGGGGATGCGCTGCTGCGGGTGCAGGTGGTCGGTGATCCGCCGGCGCGCGGGCATCTGGACCTGCACGTCGACGCGTTGCCGCGGGCCACCGCCGCCGTGCGGGACCTGGGGGCGCGGGTGGTGCGGGTCGAGGACGACGTGGTGGTGCTGCGCTCGCCGGCCGGGATCGTGTTCTGCCTGGTGCCCTGGGATGGGGAGGCGGTCGGCCCGGCGGCGCCGGTCTGGCCGGGCGGGCAGGCCAGCAGCACGGATCAGCTGTGCCTGGACATTCCCGATTCCGGGTACGAGCGGGAGGTCGCGTTCTGGCGCGCGGTCACCGGCTGGCGGCACGAGCCGATGCCGGACTGCCCGGAGTTCGAGCGGCTGCTTCCGCCGCCGCCGGTCCCGATGCGGTTGCTGCTGCAGCGTCTGCAGTCGGGTCCGGCCGGTGTGCACGTGGATCTGGCGTGCTCGGACGTGGACGCCGAGGTGGCCCGGCATGTGGCGCTGGGTGCCACGGTGGTCCGCCGCAACCCTGGTGACTGGACCACCCTGCTCGATCCGTCCGGCCGCCCCTACTGTGTGACGGCTCGTCCCCCGAGCCGCTGACCGGCGCCGCGGATCCGGTCGGCGAGGTCGCCGGCGTCGACCGGCCGGTCCGTCGCCACGCTCCGATCATGGCATGTCCCGCGGCGGTCGGGGTTCGGCGGCGGCGGGTGAGGCGAAGGCGAGGGGCAGGCCGGGGCCGGTCAGGTCGGTGTGGGCGGTGGTGCGGCCGGTCAGGGCCATGCCGAGGGCTTCGGCGGTGCCGGTGATCAGTGGGCCGGCGCCGGTCGCCCAGTCGAGGTCGGTGGCCTGCAGGCGGACCCGGGCGAAGCGTCCCGGGGTGGCCAGGGCGGGGGCGGGGTTCGGGCCGGTCAGGTAGTCGAGCAGGATCCGCCAGTGGCCGGTGGGCACGTCGGCGGGCAGGCGCAGTGGGCGGGCGATGTCGCGCAGGTGCACGCAGGTCTCCGCGAACGGTCCGATCGGGCCGACTCGGGGCGGGTTCACCCGGTCGCCGGCGTGCCGGCGCAGCAGGCCGATCAGCTCGGCGCGGTCGTGGCGGGCGATCCGGCGGGTGAGGTGGTCGACGGTCCGGTCGGTGTCGCCGCGGTGGCGCAGCGCCGTGAGGAAGAACCGGCCGAATCCGACCAGCATCGGCTGCAGCAGGTGTGCGGCCATCTCGTGCACCGTCCAGCCCGCGCACAGCGTCGCGGCCCGCCACTGTGCCGGGTCGAGCCGGTCCAGCACGTCGGCGATCATCAGCCGGTTGGTGGTGGTGATCGCGTACAGGTCGGCGTCGGTGGTCATCGGCCGGCCTCGTCGCGGACGCGTTGCTGGACGTCGCGGTGCAGAGCGTGCAGCACCTTCAGGGCGGTGGCGATCTCGTCGGCGCTGCAGTCGGCCGCCATCGTGGCGAGCCGGCGCAGGTCGTCGTCGCGGATCCGCCGGAACAGGGCCTGCCCGCTGCCGGTCAGGTGGATCAGCACCGATCGGCGGTGCGCCGGGTTGGGCCGGGCCTCGGCGTGCCCGAGCGCGGCCAGGTCGTCGACGTGCCGCTGGATGCCCTGGCGGGCCAGGTCGAGGCGGTCGGCGATGGCCGGCACGGTCATCGGGCCGTCCTCGGCGAGCACCTCCAGGACGGCGCGCATCCCGACGCTGACCCGGTCGGCCTTCAGTGCCGCCTCGACCACCCGGGCCGAGTTGAGCACCAGGGGCCGGGTCAGCCGCAGCACCCGGTAGATCTGTGCACCACGCTCCACCGACATGACAACAATGATGTCATGTCGGTGGAGCGTGGTCCAGCCGCTCGGTGCCGTCGCCGGGTCGCCGTGGCGTCAGTGGTGGTGCAGGCTGTCGCTGGGCAGGACCCCGCAGGCCCGCCGGTAGGTGGCGGTGAAGCCGCTGTGGGCGGCGACATCGCCGCCCACATCAACCCGTGGTCGCCCGCACGGATGCACGACCCCACGGCAGCGCCGGCGCGAGGACGGAAACGGCAGCTCGGAGCGGCCCTCGCACCACCTGTTGCCGGTTGCCGGCGCACCCCGGCCGGCACCCTAAGATGACGATCGTGGATGTCGCGGCGCGCCTCGTACCGGAAACTGATCCTGATCTGGCCCGGTGTGATCCGGACGGGCCGCTGCGCGGCGACCCCGCCGCCGGGCCCGGGCAGCCCTGACCGCGATGGACGACGGCCCGCAGCTGCGCTTCGCCCGCACCGGCGACGGGGTGACGGTCGCCTACCAGGTGTTCGGCAGCGGCCCGGTGCTGGTCTGGATGCCGTCGCTGAGCAACATCGTCGCCCAGTGGCGGATCCCGGCGATGCGCGCCGCCTACCAGGCGCTGGCCCGGCACCTGACCGTGGTGCTCTACGACGGGCGCGGCACCGGCAGCTCGCAGCGCCGCGTCGACCTCGGCGACCTGGGTGTCGACGCGCACCTGCGGGACCTGACCGCGGTCCTCGACGACGCCGGGATCGCCCGGGCGTCGCTGCTCGGCTACTACCACGCGACCGCCACCGCGCTGGCGTTCGCCGCCCGGCAGCCGCAGCGGGTGCGGCGGCTGGTGCTGTTCGGCGGGGCGCCGCGGATGCGCGAGGCGATGCTGCCCGCCCAGACCCGGGCGCTGCTGTCGCTGATCGACCAGGACTGGGACCTGTTCGCCGACGCCGCCGCGGCGGCCTGGCTGGGCTGGGACATGAGCCCGTCGAACCGGTGGACCGCCGAGGCGTTCCGGACCGCGACGACCGCCCCGGTCGCCCAGGCCTGGTTCGCCGCCGCCCAGGACATCGACGTGACCGCCGAGCTGTCCCGGGTGCGGGCGCCGGCGCTGGTGCTGCACCGGCAGTCGCCGCAGCAGATCCCGGCCGGCGTGGCCCGCCGGCTCGCCGCCGCGCTCAGCGATGCCCGGCTGGTCGAGCTGCCCGGCGACACGCCGACGCTGTTTTTGCAGGACCCGGACACCGACGTGCGGCTGGTCGCCGAATTCGTCACCGGCGGCCCGATCCGCCACCCGGCGCCCGGGCCGCTGACCGCCCGGGAACGCGAGGTCCTCGCCCTGCTGCCCGGCGGCGACTCCAACGCGCAGCTCGCCGCCCGGCTCGGCATCGCCGTGCACACCGTGGAACGGCACCTGGCCAGCATCTACCGCAAGATCGGCGCGCGGGGGCGGGCGGACGCGGTCACCTACGCCCTGCGGCACGTAACGGATTTCCGTCACCCGCGCTGACAGTCCACCGTGATGCGCCGCCGCGCCCGGCCCGGGCACCATCGACGCCATGAGCGTTTCCGCAGCCCCGCACACCACCTCCTGGCGGCTGGCCCGCGCCACCGCCCCCGCCGTCCGGGTCCTGGCCGGGCGCCGCTTCTTCCCGCTGTGGGCGGTCGTGCGGCACCGCGGCCGGGTCTCCGGCCGGGCGCTGAGCGTGCCGGTCGCGGTGGTCGCCACCCCCGACGTGTTCGTCATCAACCTGCCGTGGGGCGCGCGCACCAACTGGGTCCGCAACGTCCTGGCCGCCGGCTCCTGCGACCTGCGCTGGAAGGGCCGCACCGAGCACACCGACCGGCCGCGCATCATCGACGCGGCCGCCGCCCGCCCCTACTATTCCCGGCCGGTCTGGGCGATGGCCCGCACCCTGTTCCCCGCCGACGCCTGGCTGCTGCTGCACCGCACCAACCCCTGAGACCGGCTTGCTCCGGTACGCGGTAGGCCCCGTGCCGGCCGGCCCGCAGCGGTGCACGGCGGCGTGCGCCCTCCGCGCAGCGGCTTGGTGGCCGCCACGTCCACCGTGGTGGCCGCGAGCAGTGCGCGGCGGCGCGGATAGGCACCCCGGGGCGGCGGCAACCGGACACCGTTGCGGTCGGACGCGGCCAGGCCGGCGACGGTGAGCAGGTACACCGCCCCGTCGCAGCCGCGAGGAACTCGCCTGGGTGAACGCGACGAGGTCGTCGTCACCGCGCGCCATCGCAGGCCTCGCTGCGTGTCATGAGCTCCACGACGGGCGGGTTCCCGGTGGTGGATAGCATGCCGGGGTGACGACCTTCCTGGTTCTTCTGCGCGGCATCAATGTCGGAGGCCGAAACAAGGTGCCGATGGCCGCGTTGCGGACCTGCCTGGAAGAGTGCGGGTTCTCCGCGGTCACCACCTTCATCGCCAGCGGGAACGTCATCCTGACCTCGGAGCACGACGCCGCCGCGACCGCGGCCCGCATCGAAGCGGCCCTGCCGGCGGCGTTCGACCTGGACAGTGATCTGGTCCGGGTGCTGGTGCTCTCCGGCGATCAGCTGCGCGCCGTCGTGCGGGACCGGCCGGCCGGGTTCGGTGACCAGCCGGACGTCTACCACAGCGACGCGATCTTCCTGATCGGTGTCGGTGCCGCCGAGGTGATGCCGCTGTTCAAGCCGCGCGAGGGCGTCGACCGGGTGTGGCCCGGCGACGGCGTCGTCTACTCCCAGCGGCTCAGCGCCCAGCGCACCAAGAGCCGGCTGAGCGCGATCATCGCGTCCCCGCTCTACCAGTCGATGACCATCCGCAGCTGGAAGACCACCGTCACCCTCGCCGACATGCTCACCGCCCGCGACGGCCTCGCCTGATCCGGCGGGCGGCGCGCTCCGGCGGTACTGTGCCAGCCATGGTTGCTGCCGCGGCGCGGGCGCCGCTGTTCGTGGCCTCCGACATGCACGGGCACCGGGCCGAGTTCCGGCGGGTGCTGCGCGACGCCGGGCTGGTCGGCGCGGACGGGCGGTGGTCGGGGCGCGACGCCCGGTTGTGGCTGCTGGGTGACTACGTCGACCGGGGCCGGACGGGCTCGGCGTGATCGACGACGTGCGCGGCTGGGCCGGGCAGGCGGCCGCGGCCGGCGGGGTGGTGGGGGCGCTGCTCGGCAACCATGAGGTGCAGCTGATGGCGGCGCACCTGTTCGGTACGGCGCCGGTGCCGGGCTGGGATCAGGCGGGCGGTTTCCGCGGCGGCTGGGCGCGGTTCGGCGGGCGCGACAGCGACCTGCGCGCCCTGACCGGCGAGCATCTGGCGTGGATCGCCGCGCGGCCGGCGATGGCGCTCGTGGACGGTCATCTGCTGGTGCATTCGGACACCACCGCCTATCGGGCGTTCGGTGACTCGGTGGCGGCGGTCAACACCGCGGTCCGGGCTGCCCTGGCCGGCCGGGACCCGGCCGGCTGGCTGGAGTTCTGTGGCCGGATCAGTGACCGGGCCGCGTTCCGTGACGGTGCGGCGCCCGGACCCGACGATCCGGTGGCGGTCATGCTGCGCACCTTCGGCGGGGCGGTGCTGGTGCACGGGCACAGCACGCTGCCGAAGCATTTCGGGGTGCCGGCGGCGCAGGTCCGCGAGCCGGTGCGGTATGCCGGCGGCCGGGTCCTGGCCGTCGACGGCGGGGTGCACGAGGGCGGCCGGATCCTGCTGCCGCGCCTGGTGTGAGGGCGCGATCCGGTTCCGGTGCTGCGGGGCGGGCGGCTGCGGTCGTACCGGAAAAAGAAGGTGGCCGGCAGCGGCGAGCGCGCCGGGAGGTTATTCGGGTTGGCGCTGGCGCAGGTAGGCCAGGACGGCTTCGCGGGTGGTGCGCACACCGAACAGGGCGCGGGCTTCGGCGATGCGCCGGTTGGCGGTGCGCAGCGACAGGAATTCGGCGGCGGCCGCGGCGGCGATGGTGTCGCCGGCGGCGAGACGGTCGAGCAGGGCGCGTTGTTCGGGGATGAGGCTGGCGACCGGGTCGGCGCCGTCGGTGCCGCGGTGCACGGTGCCGATCCGGCTGAGGTCGTCGACCAGGGCGCGCCCGGCGGTGGAGTCGGGGTTGCAGACGGCGACGATGCCGGCGCCGCGGGCGGCGGCGAGCACGGCCAGGGCGACGGTTTCGGTGTCGTCGTCGGCGATCCGGCCGTGCAGGACGATGCGGTGCGCGGCGACGTCCCAGGCGGGGTCGGGCAGCGCGAATCCGGACCGGGCGGTCCAGCCGTCGCGGGCCAGGCGGCGCAGGACCGTGTCAGCGTCGGCCGAGGTGGCTACTACGTGGCGTGGTGCGTCGGGCTGTGTGTTCACCGGCCATCCTCGCTGTTGTCGCTGGTGTCGAGTCGGGTCGGGGCGAAGGCCAGGGCGGCGGCTTCGGTGCGGGTGCGGGCGCCGAGTTTGCGCATGCTGGCCCGGATGTGGGTGTCGACGGTCTCGGTGGAGATGCCGAGTTGCCCGGCGATGCGGCGGGTCGGTTCGCCGGCCGCGACCAGGCGCAGCACGTCCTGTTCGCGGTGGGTGAGGCCGCCCTGGCTGCGGCGGCCGCGGACGTCGCGGTGCACGCGGTGCGCGCGCAGGCCGCGGCGGGCGCGGCCGGCGAGCACGGTCAGCCCGGCGCTGTCGGCGAGTTCTTCGGCGCGCAGCAGGGCGGCGACGGCCCGGTCCCGGTCGGGGTCGGTGAGCCCGGCGGCGAGCAGGCAGCGGATCTGTTCGCGCAGGGCGATCGGCTGCCAGCTGTCGGCGGCGGCGGTGAACCCGGTGCCGACCGCCCAGGCGGTCAGGGTGCGCCGGGCCGGGCCGGGCAGCCCGGTCGGGATCGGTGGGTGCTCGTGCAGGCCCAGGTCGTGGGCGGCCCAGCGGGCGGTGATGGCGTGCAGGCCGGCGAGCAGGCCGTCGCCGGTGCGCTCGCCGGCGCGCCGCTCGGGTTGCCCGTCGAGCCAGGCGGCCTCGTGGCGGACCCAGTCGGCGGCCGGGTGGCCGGGGGCGGTGGCGAGCCGGGCGCGGGCGGCGGCGAGCAGGCCGGTGTCGGCTTCGATCAGGGCGGTGGCGGCGGTCGCGTAGGCGCGGGCCTGCTCGGGCAGGGCGAGGTCGGTGAGGTTGGCGGCGTGCCGCTGGGCGGTGTCGGTGTCGGTGCCGTGCAGGGCGCGGGCCCAGTCGGCGGCGGCCGCGAACCGGGTCTGCCAGCCGTAGGCCAGGGCGGCGCCGGCGGCGTCGGCGGCGCGCTGGGCGGCGGCGGCGGACTCGGTGAGCCGGCCGTCGGCGGCGAGGTGCTCGACCAGCAGCCAGGCGGCCCAGCGGCTGATCAGCGGGTCGCCGGCCGGGTCGGCGGCGGCGGCCAGGGCGGTGTCCCAGCCGGGGGTGCGGTGCGCGGCGTGCACGGCGGCGAGGGCGGCGGCGACGCCGGGCAGCGGGTCGGGGTGCCGGGCGGCGATCTTGTCGGCGAGGTCGAGGGCGGACATCGGGGCGGTGTCGAGGGCGGCCAGCAGCAGCACCCGGTCGCGGGCGGCCAGGACCGGGCCGGCGGCGGTGTCGGGGACGCCGCGGACCGCGTCGCGGGCGGCGTCGCTGCGCCCGGCCTGCAGCAGGGCTTCGCCGTGCAGGACGGCGACCTCCAGGGCCAGGGGCGCGGCGGCGCCGGTGGGGCGGGCGCCGGCGGCGGCCAGCACGGCGGCGGCGTCGGCGGGCCGCCCGGCGATCAGGGCGGCGTCCGCGGCGGCCAGCCGCACCCGCAGGTCGATCGGGGTGTCCAGGCCGCAGGCGAACAGCAGCAGGGCCGCGCGTTCGCCGCCGGTGGCCTGGTCGGCGGCGGCCAGGGCGTGCCGGTACGCGCCGGGCGCATCCCCGGCGGCGGCCAGGTGCCGGGCGGCTTCGGCGGGTGGGGTGAGCTGGGCGAGCCGCTGGTGCATGTCGGTGCGGGCGGCGGCGTCGAGCAGCCCGGCGGCGGTCTCGGCGACGTAGGCGGACACCGGCACCAGGGCGCCGCCCGGTTCGGCCTCGACCAGGCCGGCGGCGTGCAGGTCGGCGGCGCCGGGCCCGAGCAGGGCGGCGGGGGCGGGCCGGCCGAGCAGGCCGAGCGCGGCCAGCGCGGTGCGGGCGGGCCGGGGCAGGTCGGCCAGGGCGGTGGCGATCGCGTACCCGATCTGGTCGACCTCCTGCCCGGCCGGGGCGCGCCCGGCGGCGGCCTGCCGGGCCAGCGCGATGATCGCCAGGGGGTTGCCGCCGGCGCGGGCCAGCACGCCGGCCAGGGTGGTGTCGTCGAGGCGGGCGGCGGTGCGCCGGGCCAGGGCGTGGGCGTCGGCGGGGTCCAGCGGCGGCACGGTCAGCCAGGCGGTGGCGGCCTCGCGCAGCGCCTGGTGGGCGTCGTCGCGCAGCCGGTGCGGGGTGCGCAGGGCGACCAGGACGCGGCAGGTGCGGGCCAGGTGCGGCAGGGCGGCGATGGTGGCCGGGTCGCAGTGCTGCAGGTCGTCGAGCACGAGCAGGCCGCCGCGGACCCGGGACCGGACCGCCTCGGCGAGCAGGTGGATGTCGTCGCCGGGCAGGCGGGCGCGCACCGCGCGGGACAGGGCGAGGGCGGGGACGCCGGCGAGCATGGCCAGGCCGCCGCCGGTGTGCACGGGCCCGCCGGCGGCGCCGGCGATGCGGTGCAGCAGGGTGCTGCGGCCGCAGCCGGGCGGGCCGGTCAGGACCACGAGGGCCGGGCCGTGACGCAGAGTGGAGGATGCGGCCAGGTAAGGCTCGTCCGCCACTAGTGTCCTCCTTGCCTGGCACGAACTCGGGATCCCCGACGCGTCATCGGCATCCTAGGCTGTGCGGCGGGCAGGTGATCGTCCTGCCGCCGCCGGAAGAAAGGCCCCGTTTCGTGACGTCGACTGCCGCGTCCTGCACATTGTCGCTGACGGTGTGCTGCGCTGACGAGTCGTGGTGACCGGCCCGCTCAGCACCCGCCTGGCTACCCTGTGTCACGAGATCGTCACGGAATTTGGTTCCCATGCTGGTGGCCAGGTGCAACAGATCGGCAACCGTCTCCACGAACCGTTACGGGTAGCGATCGCGGGTCGCCTGAAAGCCGGAAAGTCGACACTAGTGAACGCGCTGATCGGCCGGCGGGTCGCCCCGACCGCCGCCGGCGAGTGCACTAGAGTCGTCACCCGCTTCCGGTACGGGCCCGCCGACCGCATCGACGTCGTCCTGCGCGACGGCGCCCGCACCAGCCTGCCCCTCGACGACGACGGCATGGTCCCGGCCCGCCTCGGCGTGCCCGCCAGCCGCATCGCCTACCTCGACGTCACCCTCACCAACGACCGGCTGCGCACCCTCACCGTCGTCGACACCCCCGGCCTGTCCTCCACCGACACCGCCAGCAGCGACCGCGCCGGCCGGGTCGTCGGCGACGCCCCGTTCGACGACGACATCGACGCCGACAGCGAACGCGAGGTCGCCGCCGCCGAAGCCGTCATCTACGTGTTCACCCAAGCCGTGCGCGCCGACGACGTCCGCGCCCTGGACGCCTTCCACGACGCCTCCGCCCGGCTGTCCGCCTCCCCGATCAACGCCCTCGGCGTACTCGCCAAGGTGGACACCCTCACCGGCGGCGCCGACGACCCGTGGCCGGCCGCCGCACCCCTGGCCCAGCAACAGGCCCGGCTGCTGGCCCGCACCGTCGGCGACGTCGTCCCCCTGGCCGGGCTGCTCGCCGAGACCGCCGGCGCCGGCCGGCTCACCGACGCCGACCGAGACGCCCTCGCCGCCCTCGCCGCCCTGCCCGGCCCCGACCTGCAACTGCTGCTCACCTCCGTCGACCTGTTCCGCACCCTGCCCGCCCCGCCCGGCCCGGACCGCCGGGAACGGCTCCTGGCCCGCCTCGACCTGTACGGCATCGGCTACGCCTGCGCCCAGCTGGCCGCCGAACCGCGCCTGGGCACCGGCGAACTCGTGCGCCGGCTGCTCGCCGTCTCCGGCTTCCCCCGCCTCGCACACACCCTGCAACAGTCGTTCGGCTGGCGCGCCGACGCGATCAAAGCCGGCTGGGCACTGACCCGCCTGGAACGCCTCGCCGGGCACACCGGCGACCCGCGCCTGCGCGGCCGGCTCCGCGACACCCTGGAGGACCTGCTGCGCGACCCCGCCTACCACCGGCTGCGGCTGCTCGACGCCGCCCAGCGCGCCGCCACCGGCGCCGTCACCCTGCCCGCCGACCGGGAAACCGAACTGATCCGGCTGGCCACCTCCGACGACCCGGCCTACATCCTGGACCGGCCCGGCGCCGGCCGCGACGACCTGATCGCCGCCGCCGGCCGCTGGCGCGCCTACGCCGTCGACGGCGCCGCCCCCGCCCAGGCCCGGATCGCGCACATCGCCCACCGCGGCTTCCAGCTGCTGGCCCAGGAGACCCGCGATGCGTGACCTGACCACCACCCTGGACACCGCCGTCCGCGACGCCCTCGCCTACCTGCGCACCACCGACATGGACGCCGCCGCCGACCTGGCCGAACTGCGCCGCCTGCAACTCACCCGGCCCGGCATCGTCGTCGTCGGCGAAACCAAACGCGGCAAAAGCTCCCTGGTCAACGCCCTGCTCGGGGTGCCCGGCCTGTCCCCGGTCGACGTCGCCGTCACCACCGCCGCCTACCTCGGCTTCGTCCCCGGCGACACGATGACCGCCCGCGCCTGGCTGCCCGAGGGCGGCGAACCCGTCCCCGTCGACGACCTCGCCGGCTGGGCCCGCGGCGAGCACCGCGCCCGCCGCATCGAGATCACCCACCCCGCCCCGCTACTGCGCTACCTGAGCCTGCTCGACACCCCCGGCGCCGGCGGCCTCGACCCGGCACACGCCACCATCGCCCTGGACGCGGTACGCCGCGGCACCGCCCTGCTGTTCGTCGCCGACGCCTCCGCCCCGCTGTCGAAACCCGAACTCGACTTCCTGGCCCGCGCCGCCGAACGCGTCGACGCCGTCGTCTTCACCCTCACCAAGATCGACGCCTATCCGCAGTGGCGGCGCATCGCCGAGGACAACCAGGCCCTGCTGCACGCCCACGCCGCCCGATTCGCCGCCGCACCCTGGTACCCGGTCTCCGCCCGCCTCGCCGAACTCGCCCTGACCACCACCGACCCGGCCCGCCAGACCGCCCTCGCCGACGCCTCCAAGATCCCTGGCCTGCAGCACGCCCTGATCGAACTCGCCGGCCGCGGCCACCAACTACAACTGGCCAACGTGCTGCGCGCCGCCCGCGCCGAACTCGGCCGCCTGCACACCCTCGCCGAAGCCAAGGTGCAAGCCGCCACCGCCGACCCGGCCCGCCAGGCGCAGCTACGCGCCGACCGCGCCGAACTCGCCGCCCGCAAACGCACCGAATCCCGCCAGTGGACCCTGCTGCTGGGCGCCGAGGTGCAACGAGCCCGGGTCGAGGCGATCGGCCAGCTCCGCGCCCGGATCGCCGACCTGCAACAGGACACCGCCGCCCGGATCGACACCCTGCGCGGCGACCAGCTCACCCGGCTGCCCGACGACCTCGACGTGCACCTGCAGGCCGTCGCCGCCCACCTCTCCGAACACCTGGAAACCACCTTCGGCCACATCGCCGCGACCGTCCTGGACAACGCCTTCGACCCCGGCGACCGCGACACCGTCCTCGGCAAGGTCAACGCCACCCTGCGGCACACCCTGGCCGCCGCCGCACCCCGCGACGGCTCCGGCGACAACATGCTGATCGCCCTGTCCGCCGGCGGCATCGCCTTCATGGCCGGCCGCGGCGCCGCCCTCGGCATCTCCGTGCTCGGCGCCGCCGGCGGCCTGCTCGTCCCGGTCGCCGGCCTCGGCCTCGGCCTGGCCGCCGGCGGCTACGTGCTCTACCGCCGCCGCGTGCACAGCGACCGCCAGCACGCCCGCACCTGGCTGCGCGACGTGCTCGCCGAAGCCCGCGCCGCCCTCGCCGACGAGATCACCGTCCGGTTCACCGACCTGCAATACGCCCTGTCCGTCGCCCTCGACGACGCCACCGGGCGCCGCCTCAAGGACCTCGACGCGCAGATCGCCGACCTCGACGCGGCCGCCGCCGAAGACGCGTCCGGCCGCGCCGCCCGGCGCGCCGCCGCCCAGCAGGAACTCGACACGGTACGCGTCCGCGTCCGCCAGGCCGACGAGGCCCTGCTGCGCGCCCGAGCCCTGACCCCGGCACCGATCGACGACGAAAGGTAACGATGAGCGACCACTGGGACGGCTTCGACCACCACGACGACGACGGGCTCGCCGACTTCGCCGACAGCCACGAACTGCCGGAGACCCACGAGCTGCCGGACCTGCCCGAGCAGCACGACCTCCCGGAGCACCACGACGTGCCGGACTGGGAACACCACGACCCCGAGCCGCTCGACGTGCCCCACTCCCTCGACGACATTCCGGAAATGTCCGAAACCGACTTCCCGCCCGCGCTGGACGTCGGCGACCTGCCCGAACCCGTCGACGGCTTCCCCTGGGTCGACGCCACCAGCCTCGGCACCCCCGACACCTACACCGCCCCCGCCGAACCCGTCGACCCGCACCAGCTCGCCGCCTACGCCGGCATCGAAGTCCCCGACGGCGCCGACCCCTGGGCCACCCTCGCCGCCTCCGACGACCCCGCCGTCAGCGCCCTGGCCCGCTGGTGGACACCCGATGAACAGTGACCTAGGTCTCGTGTCAACGACCACCGGGTGACATCATGTGCGCGCACCGACCCACACCCAGGAGCGCACGATGGCCGTCACCGGCACCCCGACCCCCGTCCCCGCCGGTAAACGGGAACGCACCGGCTGGTACTTCTACGACTGGGCCAACTCCGCGTTCTCCACCACGGTCATCACCGTCTTCCTCGGACCGTTCCTCACCAGCGTCACCAAACTCGCCGCCGGCTGCACCATCGGCGACGGCGCCCCCGACTGCCACGCCTCGGTGCACCCGCTCGGCATCACCATCGCCGCCGGCTCCTTCTTCCCCTACCTGGTATCCCTGTCAGTCCTGCTGACCGTCTTCGTCCTACCCGTGATGGGCGCCGTCGCCGACCGCGCCCCCCGCAAAAAACCGCTGCTCGCCGCGGCGGCATTCCTCGGCGCCGGCGCCACCATCGCGATGGCCTTCGTCACCGGCGACCGCTACCTGCTCGGCGGCATCCTCTTCCTGATCGCCAACATCGCCTTCGGCGCCTCGGTCGTCGTCTACAACTCGTTCCTGCCCCAGCTCGCCGGCCCCGACGACCGCGACAAGATCTCCAGCCGCGGCTGGGCCATCGGCTACCTCGGCGGCGGCGTCCTGCTCCTGCTCAACCTCATCGCCGTCACCCTGCTCAGCGAGGACGGCAACACCCAGCGCACCCTCGACCTGGCCCGCTGGTCCATGGTCTCGGCCGGCATCTGGTGGGCCGCCTTCACCCTCTTCCCCCTGCTCTGGCTCCGCGAACACCCCGGCACCCACAGCACCGGCCAGCGCGGCAACGTCCTCACCGACGGCTTCCGCCAACTCGGCCACACCCTCAAGGCGATGCGCGCCTACCCACTCACCCTCGCCTTCCTCGGCGCCTACCTGATCTACAACGACGGCATCCAGACCGTCATCTCCCTGGCCAGCCAATTCGGCACCGAAGAACTCCACCTCGAACAGGGCACCCTGATCATCACGATCCTGATCGTCCAGTTCCTCGCCTTCGGCGGCGCCCTGCTGCTCGGCGCCCTCGCCAACCGCATCGGCGCCCGCACCACCATCCTCATCGCCCTCGCCCTCTGGCTGCTCGTCGTCATCGCCGCCTTCTGGCTCCCCGCCGAAGCACCCCTGCCGTTCATGCTGCTCGGCGCCGGCATCGGCCTGGTCATGGGCGGCAGCCAAGCCCTCAGCCGCAGCCTGTTCTCCCAGCTCATCCCCGCCGGCCGGGAAGGCGAGTACTACGGCTTCTACGAAATCAGCGACAAAGGCACCAGCTGGCTCGGCCCGCTCTTCTTCGGCCTGATCTTCCAGATCACCAACAGCTACCGCCTCGGCATCGTCAGCCTCGTCGTCTTCTTCGTCCTCGGCGGCGTCCTGCTCGCCCTCGTCCCCCTCCGGCGGGCCATCACCGCCGCCGGCAACACACCCCCGAAACTGATCTGATGCACATCACCATCGACCCCCACTCGGCCACCCCGCCCTACGAACAGGTCCGGCTGCGCATCGCCGCCCTCGCCGCCGACGGCACCCTCGCCGCCGGCACCCGGCTCCCCCCGGTCCGGCAACTCGCCACCGACCTGCACCTGGCCGCCAACACCGTCGCCCGCGCCTACAAAGAACTCGAACAAGCCGGCCTCGTCGAAACCCGCGGCCGAGCCGGCACCGTCATCACCGCCCGCGCCACCGGCACCTCCCGCAAAGCACAACAAGCAGCCCTCGCGTACGCCGAGACCACCCGCGCCCTCGGCATCCCTGCCGAGACAGCACTGGCCCTGGTCAAAGCCGCCCTGGAAACCGCCTAACCCTCCGCCAGCCGCTTGAACGTCAGCAACTGGCGGCGAGCCATCACCAGATCACCCACACACAACGCCAGCCCCACCGGACGAGGCACCCGCATCACCACCTTCAGCAGCAACCGCGCCGAGGAGTCCGGCTGCGGCACCACCACATACGACATCACCGCACCCATGATCCGCGCGGTCAACGCCCGGCCCGGCTCCACCGCCAGCACCCGCCCCCGCGGCCGCCCACCCGTCGCCGTGAACGGCTCACCCACCCGCGGCTCCGCCACCTCGACCAGCACCCGCGGCGACCGCCGCCCCCCATTGTCGATCCAGTCATACGAATACGGCGCCAGCCGCACCTGCCGCAACCACCGCCACACCGTCTCCGGCGCCGCCGCCACCGGCACACCCCGCCACGCCCGCACCGACGGATCCGCCACGAAATCGTCACACGGATAACGCCGCGCCACCTCAGCGTCCGACACACCCCAGCGATCACCGAGCATGCCGCCCATTCTTGTCACACCCCCCGAGTAGGCAAGAGAGCATGACTATCGCCGTCACCACACCCACCGGCCACGTCGGCTCCCGCACCCTGCAACTGCTCCTGCAAGCCGGCGTGCGCCCCCGCGCCCTGCTGCGCGACCCCGCCCGCCTCGACCCCGGCCTGCACGACCTGGTCGACCTCGCCCAGGGCGACCTGCTCGACCCCGGCTTCGTGCGCACCGCCACCGAGGGCGTCGACACCCTGCTCTGGATCACCCCGGAAAACCTCACCGCCGCCGACCCGCTCGCCGAGATGACCGCCATCGTCGCCGCCGGCACCGCCGCCGTGCACGCCAACCGGATCCGCCACATCGTCCTGATCAGCAGCGTCGGCGCCGAGCTGCGCACCGGCGCCGGCCTCATCGACGGCCTCGCCCACAGCGAGCAGCAGTTCACCGCCACCGGCGCCCACGTGCACATCCTGCGCTGCGGCTACTACTACACCAACCTGCTCGCCATGGCCGACCAACTACACACCGGCACCCTCACCACCACCGCCGACCCCGACCAGCCGATGCCCTGGGTCGACCCCCGCGACGTCGGCGAGATCGCCGCCGCCCGCCTGCTCAACCCCCGCACCACCGGCACCACAGTCCAAGCCGTCCACGGCCCCGCCGACCTCACCTGGACCCAGGCCGCCGACATCCTCTCCACCGCCCTCGACACCAAAATCACCCTCACCGTCCTGCCCGACGACACGATGGCCGCCGCCCTGACCGAGACCGGCATGACCGAGCCCGCCATCGCCGCCCTGCTCGCCATGACCAGCGGCCTGCGCGACGGCTTCACCCCCGAGCAGCCCCGCACCCCACTCACCACCACCCCGACCACCCTGCACGCCTGGGCCACCACCAACCTCCGCCGATAAGCCCAGCACCGCGCGGCGCCCGGCCGGAACCCCATGGGGTGCCGGCCGGGCACACCACGGCGGTTCGGTACCGCGGTGCTGGTGTCGGTCGGGCTCGCCATGGTGGTGTCAGTTGAGCTCATCACCGCGGTGCGGGCGGCCCCGCGCCGGGCAGCGTCGCCTACCACCTGCCCCCAGTCACGCATCCTGTTCACCGGCGACACCATCGCCCGCGCACCCGACGGCACCGTCCTGCTCGGCGTCTTCAACACCGACCCCGGCCAGGCCGCCGACTTCCTGCGCCGGCAGGCCGAGCTCGACGTCGACATCGCGTGCTTCGGCCACGGCACCCCACCGACCGAGAAGACATCACACCCGCTCAAGGCCCTCGCCAGCCGATGACCCCGGCCAGCAGCCCCGGGCGGCTGCCACGACGAAGGCGGGCGGACACCGCCAGACGAGGGCGAGCGGACACCGCTACCCGACCGCCGCGGCGATCGGTTTGCGCATCCGGACCAGCGGGACCGCGACGCCACCGGCATCGTCGCTCAGATGCTCGACCGCCACGAAACCGGCCGCCCGGTACAACGGCTCCCCGGACAGCGTCGCCATCAGCTCGAGTGTGGTGAAACCCTCCGCGGCGGCCGCCGCCTCACTCAGCGACAGGATCAATCGGCCGACCCCGCGGCGGGCGAAATCCGGATGCGTGTACATCGCCCGCACCTTCGCCGGATCCTGCCCCGGCCGCAGCAACGCCGCGTCCCGGCCCGCCGAATGGTCCCCGCCGTACAACGTCGCCCGCCGGCTCCACCCGCCACACCCGGCGACCCGCCCGTCCTGCTCGACCACGAAATACGTGCCGTCGTCGACCAGCGCCGTGTCCAACCCCATGATCGCCCGGCTCGCCGCGATCTGCCCGTCGTCCAGGAACTCCTTCTGCAGCTCCGCGATCGCCGCCTCGATCACCGGCACCAGCACCGGCAGATCGTCCCGCCGCGCAACCCGATGCGTGAACGCCACCACCCACTCCGATCCACGACCTTCACCAAGCACCGCGAGAGCCGAAACGACCCGACCCCCACGGCGGCACGAAGCCCATGCTGCCCACACCGGCGGGCATCCCGCACCCGAGTTCTCCCACGGTGAGCGCGCTGAGGCCGTACCGAAAAAGGAATGTGGTCTGTCGGCGAAGCCGGCTTTTCATGGGTTGGGTGCGGCTTGCCGCACTGCCTCTAGACCATCCTAGGATTCTAGGAATTGGGGGAAGGCCGGTCAGGCGGGGGCGAGCAGGGCGAACGCCACCAGCAGCGCGCCGATGATCACGTCGACCACGATCACGAAAGCCCGGTCGGCGCCCGCCGGGGCCAGCAACGCCCCGGCCACCACCAGGATCACCGCAGCGGCGATCGCGCCTGAGCGGGCCGGACGCACCCAGCGGGGCGAGCGCGACACCAGCGCCACCGCGGCCCCGGCCAACCCCGCCACGATCATCGGCACGGCCAGACCGTCGACACCCCGGCCCAGCGCGGCCACCCCGGTGGCGGCGAGCAACAGGAACAGGGCGATGGCCGCGAATCGCACGAGGCGCCTCCCGCGGGAGCGATCAATGGGCGTACTTCAATCCCACCACACCGCCCACCACCAACAGCAAGCAGAAAATCCGCAATAGCGAGGTGCTCTCACCGAGCGCGACCATGCCGGCCACCGCGGTGCCGACCGCGCCGATCCCGACCCACACCGCATAACCGGTCCCGACCGGGATGGTCCGCAACGAATAACCCAGACCCAGCATGCTGACCACCAGCGCGACCCCGAAGATCGCGGTCGGCAACGGGCGGGAGAAACCGGCACTGCGGTCCAGGGCGATCGCCCACACGGTTTCCATCAGACCCGAGACGACAAGCACCAACCACGCCATGACAGACCCACCTCAGCCAACGGTCGTCTTGTCAGAGCCGGGTACGACACGCACTCGTCCGGGACAACCGCGAACACGGTGCCGTGACAAACCGTAGCACCACCGCCAAGATTGCCACCGTGACTGAATTCATCAACCAGGACCTCAGCGGCGCCCGCTTCCGCAACGTCGACCTCAGCGGCGCGCAGATCCGCGGCGTGGTGCTCGCCGACGCCGAGATCGACGGCTACATCACCGGCCTCACCGTCAACGGTATCGAGATCGAACCCCTGGTGGAGGCGGAACTCAACCGCCGCTACCCGGACCGCGCCAAGATGAAGCCCACCGACCTCGCCGGCTACCGCGAAGCCTGGACCATCCTGGAGAAGCTGTGGGCCGGCACCGTCGAGCGCGCCCGCCGGCTCCCGCCCGAGCTGCTGCACGAACGCGTCGACGACGAGTACTCGTTCATCGAGACCCTGCGCCACCTGCTCTTCGCCACCGACGCCTGGGTGCTGCGGGCCATCCTCGGCAACCCCTCCCCCTGGTCACCGCTCGACCTGCCGCACGACGAGATGCCCGACATGCCGGGCATCCTGCCCAACGACCGCACCGCCCGGCCTGCCCTCGACGAGGTCCTCGCCCTGCGCGCCGACCGGATGGCCACCGTCCGCCGCGTCCTCGACGACATCGACCTGGACGCCATGACCACCCCGGTCACCGCCCCCGGATACCCCGCGCCGAAGGCCTACCCGGTGCGCCGCTGCCTCGGCGCCATCCTCAACGAGGAGTGGGAACACCGCCTCTTCGCCGAACGCGACCTCAACACCCTGACCAGCCGGTAAGCACTACCGCGCCTGGTGCAGCCGGACCGTGGTGCCGCACGGACGCACATGGATGCGCACCAGGTCACACAGCTCGTTGGCCAGCACCAATCCGTACCCGCGATGACGGATGTCCGGCGGAATCAGCCGCCCGGCGAGCGGATCGGTCAGCTGGCCGGTGTCGTGCAGCTGGCACACGACCAGGCCCGGCTCGACCCAGCAGGCGACCGAACCGGGGCCGCTGGTGTGCTCCACCGTGTTGGCCGCCACCTCGCTCGCGGCCAGCACCAGCTCCTCGGTCCGCACCTCGGGCAGCCAGCCGGCCGTGTGCCGCCGCACGAAACACCGCACGGCGGCCAGCGAATCCCGGTACACCAGCGACGCCGCATCCCGCGGAGGCCGCGGCAACGGCTCGTCGAAGCCGGCGGCGGCGAGCACCGGATCCAGGTAGCGGTCGCTGTCGCGCAGCACCCCGTCCACCACCATCGCCGGATGGGTGGACCAGGCGTCCTCGACCACCGACGCGTCCAGCCGGCCCACGTCGTACGGACACAGGATGCTGGCGTCCCGGCCGGCGAACACCGCATTGATCAGCGCCTCGTGCGCCGCGCAGGCCGGATACTCCATCGCCGACCGGCCCGGCCAGATCGGCTCGCCGACGATCGCCACCCGGCGACCAGGGTGGTCAGCGGCGAACCGGAGCAGCACGCCGGGAATGATCCGGCCCGGATTGCGGCCGGCCACCGCCATGTCCGCAAAGGTGACCCGAGCCCCGACATCGGCGAGCGCGCCGCGCAGCAGCCGCAGGTTCGCCCCGGGAACCGCGACCAGCACCGGATTGCCGTCGTCCGCCGCGGCACGGACGAACCCGCTGACCGCCGCCACGTACTCATCCTGCCGGGAATAGAGCAGAGCCGGATGGTGGAACTCGGGAGCGTCAACGATCATCAGGGATTCCCTCTGGACACACGCGGCGACATGGCGTTCAGGCGTTGCCGGCCGGCTGGCCGGCACCGTGCAACTGGAACAATCGGGCCATCAGCGCCGGCTGGCCGACGAACTGCAGCCGGCCCGCGGCGCGCTGCCACGCCAGCAGCAGGACCCGGGCCGCCGCGGTGTCCATGAACCGCACGGAGGACAGGTCGACAACCGCCGCCGGCACCCCGGCCGGCAGGCTGTCGAGCACCTGGCCGACCACGGCACTCAGCGCCGCCTGGTTCAACAGGTCCGCCTCACCCTCCAGGCACAACCCGAACGGATCCCGGGTACGGCGCATCCGCAGCGCACCAGCCGGATCGAACGACGCGCCCGTTCCCACCGTGGCCAGATGCGCCTGGGCGAACCCCCGCAACGCCGGCACGTCGAAGACCCGCGGGTCGTAGGCACAGACGGCCAGCGCATACCCCTCCGCGAAGACCGTGTTGGCCTGCGCCTCGTACTCGGGCAACGCGGCGATCCCCGGCACCGGACGGCCCGCCCACGACATGTCGGTGAGCAGGTACACGCCCGGATAACCGGCATCTCGCGCCTCATCGACCTCGCGCCGCAGGTAGCTCAGCGCCACCACCGGGTCGAAGACCCCGGTGCGCAGATAGGACGACTCGAGCGACGGGACGCGCAGAGCGCCGGACGCCAGCGCCGCACCGGCACGCTGCTTCACGAACCCGAAGACCTCCTCGCCGGCGCCGCAACAGACCACCCGGCACCCGTAACGGAGACCACTCTCGATCACCTCGGTCAGCGCCTCCCGGCGCACCATGTCGTCGTCCACGGTCAGGCAGACGTGGTCACCCGGACTGAGCCGTTCGAGTAGCGGCAAGCGAGCCACATCCTCCCAATCCCGGCTACGCCGACGACTGCGAAATCTACCCGCAAAACGGTTCCGACCGATTGACCCGACCGGGTGAGACCACCAAAGCGGCCTTCGCGACGCGCCCGGCGCCGGCCACCGAGACCGGCCGTCGCGTCGAGTCCGGCACAACCGGGCAGGTGGCCGTGGGTGCCGAGGATCAGCTCCGGTACGGCCCACCGCATCGCCGCCGGATCATGCCAAGCGCCGGCGGCGTACGCCATCTGCGAATACCGCAGCTCGCCGAAGAGCAAGCGGTTGCACCACCGTGAAGCCGGGCATGCCGAAATACCGAGCGTTTCGGGTGAACCATGCCACAACCCGGACAATAACCCGAGATCAGCGCCCACGCCAGGGGGAAGGCTGAGACATGACCACAGCACCACGACCCGCCACCGCCAGGTCACCGGAGACCGGGGCCGGATCATGAGAACCGGAGCCGCCCGCGGCTACCTCGGCCACTTCCACGAAGCCGGCTTCTACCATTCCGACGCCGAATTCCTCGGCCTGATCGTCCCCTTCGTGGAGGACGGACTGGCCGCCGGCGAACCCGTCGTGATCGGCTACGACGACCGCAAGGCCAATCTCCTGCGATCCCGGCTGTCCGACCCCACCCCGGTCGAGTTCATCGTCGACCGCGGCCTGTACGCCACCCCGGCCAGGGCCATCGCCACCTACCGCCGGCTGTTCGAATTCCACCTCGCCATGGGCGCCGAGCAGATCCGGATCGCCGGCGACGTGCCGCACCCCGGCAACGGCCGGCAGTTCGAGGGCTGGGACCGGTACGAAAGCGCGGTCAACACCGTCTGGCAGGACTTCCCCGTATGGGGACGATGCCTCTACGACCTCACCGCCGCCCCCGCCCGGGTGCTCGACGCCGTCGGACGCACCCACCCGCAGCTGGTCGCGTCGTCGGGCTGGCGCCGCGCCAGCGCCCATTACCAGGAACCACCGGACTTCGAGCCACTGCCGCCCCCACCCGACCCCCTGGAAGCCTGCACCCCGCTGGTCGAACTGACCGATCGGACCCCCGCCGAAGCCCGGCACGCGCTCCGCCGGATCGCCACCGGCCGGCTGCCCGACCAGACCCTCAAAGACCTCGTCCACGGCATCTCCGAGGCAGCCGGCAACGCCCTCTCCCACGGCCGGCCGCCGGTCACCGTGCGGATCTGGGCCGCCCCGGACCGCATCGTGGTCAGCGTCCACGACTGCGGCAGCGGCCCCGCCGACCAGCTGGCCGGGCTCGTCCCGGCGACCTCGGACGCCTCGCTGCCCGGCTGGGGCCTCTGGCTCATCCACCAGCTCGAGATCGACACCACCCTGATCCGCTCCAGCGACGGCTTCACCGTGCGGCTGCGGGTGCACACGCCCGGGCCCGAACCGCCGGCATCCCCCACGTGGCCCGCCTCGCCGCCCGCGGTCGGACACCCCGACCGGCTGCTAGCTGCCGCTGCGCGGACATGCCATCATGGCCCGCCTATGGAGACGTCGACTACCTGGCGACCGCCGCTGCTGTGGCGATTCCTGCTCGCCCTGTCCCGCGTGGTGATCTTCCCGTTCTGCCGGCTGCGGGTCACCGGCCAGGTCCCCGCCGAGCTGCGCACCGGACCGATCATCCTGGCCGCCAACCACATCAGCCCCAGCGACCCGATCATCATGGTCGCGGCCTGCCACAAAGCCGGCCTCGCCCCACGGATCATGATGACCGGCGGCCTCTTCGACGCCCCGATCGTCGGCGCCGCCATGCGCGCCTGCGAGCACATCCGGGTCGACCGCGGCACCGCCCAGGTCGCCGACGCCCTCCCGGCCGCCGCCCAGGCCCTCAAGGACGGCGCCACCGTCCTGGTCTACCCCGAGGGCCGGATCGGCCTCGACCCGTGGATGTGGCCCGAACGCGGCAAGACCGGCGTCGCCCGGATGGCCACCCTGACCGGCGCACCGGTCGTCCCGGTCGCGCAGTGGGGCGCGCATGCGGTGCTGCCCTACGAGGCCCCGAAGAACATCGGCCGCGCCCTGCTCCGCGCGCTCCTGCACCGCCCCCGCGTCGCGGTCAACTTCGGCGACCCGGTCGATCTGACCTCGCTCACCGGCACCCCCGGTGCCCAGGCCATGCAGGCCACCCGCCTGATCATGGCCGGCATCGACACGGCCCTCGCGCCGCTGCGCGCCGACGAGATGGAGATGCCCCGGTACGTCGACACGTCCCGCCCGCACGACACCTCCCGGGTCCGCCCGCGCCCCTGACCTCTGCCTCGTCCCTGACCTCTGCCTCGTCCCTGACCTCTGCCTCGTCCCTGACCTCTGCCTCGTCCCTGACCTCTGCCTCGTCCCTGACCTCTGCCTCGTCCCTGACCTCTGCCTCGTCCCTGACCTCTGCCTCGTCCCTGACCTCTGCCTCGCTCCCTGACCTCTGCCTCGCTCCCTGACCTCCTCGCCCTCGGAGCACCGTTCCCGCCGCCGGATCTCCCGTCGTGGTGGCACGGGTCCGGGGCGCGTCCGGCATTCGCCCTCGCCCGGGTCGGACGGGTCCGGCATTCGCCCTCGCCCGGGTCGGACGGGTCCGGCATTCGCCCTCGCCCGGGTCGGACGGGTCCGGCATTCGCCCTCGCCCGGGTCGGACGGGTCCGGCATTCGCCCTCGCCCCGTGGGACGGGTCCGGGACGCGTGCCGGACTTTTGTCGTATCCCGATGGCAGGATCACCGGCATGGTCAAAGGACGAATCCTCGCCGAGAGCCTGCGTCCCGGCGCCGCCCTGACGGTGCCGGGACTCGAGCTGACCCGCATCTCCCGGGTCACCATCACCTCCCCCGGCCCGGGCCAGCCCCCGGTCTGGACGCTGCTCGACATCTCCGCCCCCGACGACCGCGCCGAGGAGCTGGCCGCCGCGCTGAGCGCCGCCCTGGCCGCCGAGGGCGGGTGGTATGCGGACTTCCGCGCCGCCGCCGACCATGTCGTGGTCTTCGCGGGCCGCATTTTTCGGTACGCGGTAGGCGACCCGGCAGCACGCGAGGAAGCGGTGGCATATGGGCGCTCGGTCGGCGTCCCGGAGGCCCAGCTGGACTGGGGCCCCTGACCGGCGGCCAGCCCGGATCGTCTCGACGCATCTTTCCCGGCGGTCCCCGCTCCGCGCCGTCCTACTCTCTGCGCGCTGCCGGGCCGGGCCCGCCGACGCCCGCGGCCGTCTTACGCCTGCCAGTTGCCGTGACACCGTGGCACCCTCTGCGGCGGCTGGGAGTGACGCCGTCGCACCCCAGCTGGCGGTCGGGAGTAACGGCGTCGCACCCCAGGCTGCGGCTGGGAGTGACACCGTGGCGCCCCCTGCGGCGGCTCGGCGCGCCGCCGGGCGGCCTCCTTCCGCTCGCGGATGACGCGCGTGCCTCTACCCGCCGTAGCGCCGTGCAACCCCCTGCCGTGCCGAGCTTCTCTCACCACCGCAGAGCCAAAGGGTTTCTGGTTGGCTGTCGGCGAAGCCGGCTTTTTATGGGCTGGGTGCGGCTTGCCGCACTGCCTCTAAGGCATCCTAGGATTCTAGGAATGACCCGGTAAGGCGCCGACCGCTCGCCGCCTCTCTCGGCCTGCTCTCAGGATCGGCCCTGCGGGCGGCGCGGCCACTCAGCCGAGCGCGGTCTTCTCGAAGGTGAGCTGGTTGTAGGGCGAACCGCTGTAGTTGGCGATCTCGGTGTAGCCCGCTCCCCGGTACAACGCGATCGCCTCGGTCAGCATCCGATGCGTGCCCAGCCGGATCGCCACGATCCCCTGCCCCGCGGCATCCGCCTCGAGGGCCCCCAGCAGCCGCCGACCGAGTCCGGCACCCCGAGCGTCCTCGGCGATCCACAGGTGCCGCAGCTCAGCGACGCCACCGCCCAGCCGCGTCCACAACCCGCACCCGACCGCCCGCCCACTCTCCCGGACCACCAGCATCGTGCCGTCCACCTGATCCGGCTCGGTCAGCGCGCCGGCGTCGTACCCCTCCGGGAACCGCTTCGCCAACTCCGCCGCGTACCGCCGCAGGCACTCGCGGGCCTCCGCCGCAGCCGGGTCCACCGCCGTGATCGTGGTGGCCGCCACCCGCAGCAGCCGGTGGACAGCGCCCTGCGCGGCGACCAGCTCGGCCCGCTGCCCTTCGTCCAGGCCGCCGAGCGAGTCGGCGATCGCCCGCCGGGACCGCTCGTCGAGCTCGGCCCGCTCCCGCCGACCGGCCTCGGTCAGCTCGGCGACCCGCACCCGCCCGTCCTCGGGATGCGGCCGAACCGCGATCAGCCCCTGCTCCTGCAGCGCCCGCAGCAGCCGGCTCAGATACCCGGCATCCAGCCCCAGCCGCACGCGCAGCTCCCGCAGATCGGCCCGCTCCCCGATCTCGTAGAGCAACCGGGCCGGCCCGAGCGCCCGGTCCTGACCGAGATAGCTGTCGGTCAGCAGCCCCAGGTGCTGGGTGTAATAGCGGTTGAAGGCCCGGATCCGCTCGATCTGCTCGACGTCCACGATGCGACATTACTTGACCGGAGTCAAAGAAAAGGGGCTTCGCCAAGAAGGCGCACCTCCGAGATGATCGCCAAAGCGGACTTGAACCCGACGTCACGTCAGGTCCTAGCGTCGAGCACGCACCACCGCAGAAGGAGGCTTCGTGGCGGATTCCCCGCGTGAGTGGCGCGTCGGCGAGCTGGCGCGGGCGACCCGCGTGACCGTGCGGGCGCTGCACCACTACGACCGGCTCGGCCTGCTCGTGCCGTCGGCCCGCACCGCGGGCGGGCATCGCTGCTACACCGGCGAGGACGTGCGCAGGCTGCACGTCATTCTGGCGTTGCGCGGGTTCGGGCTGAGCCTGGCCGAGATCCGGGACACGCTCGCCGAGGCGTCCGGTGACCCGGTCGGGCTGCTGCGCCGGCAGCTCGCCGAGGTCGAGGAGCGGATCCGGCGCGGGATCAGCCTGCGCAGCCGTCTGCACGGGGTGCTCGGCGCGCTCGACCGGATGGCCGAGCCGTCGACGTCGGAGTTCCTGCAATTGATCGAGGAGATGGTGACCATGTCCGAACCCCTCACCCCGGAGCAGCTCGCCGAGATGCAGCGCCAACGGTCCGAGTGGGCCGCCACGCTGAGCCCGGACGAACTGGCCGAGATGAGCCGGCGCCGCTCGCAGGCGTTGGCGGCACTCTCGCCGGAGCAGCTCGCCGAGATGCAGGCGCAGCGCGCCCGGCACCTGCCCCAGTCCGGCTGACCCCGGAGTATGGCCGGGCCGCTCGCCGCGGCCCGGCCATGCGCCGGTCCGAATCGGAGATGCACGATCGACGACCGCCGTCGGACCCCCGCCGAACCCCCATGCCGACGGCGGCGAGGCGACGCACGCCGATATCGAACGACACGCCTTGGATCCTGCCGGCGGCCAGCCGGGGCTTGCCGCGGATCCTTGCCCCATGACAAGCTGTCGTGCATGCAGTTGCGGCATGACATCATTCGCGATGAGCGCTGCCTGAGCCGGACCGTCCTGGCCCAGCGCGGCTGGACGGCGGCGGCGATCCGCCTGTTTCTCGGCGAGCCCGACCTGCTCTGCCCGCATCCGGAGACGCGGCACGCGCCCCCGGTGCAGCTGTTCCGGCGGGCCCGGGTGCTGGCCGCCGAGAGCAGCGATCAGTGGCAGCGCTGGCACCACCGATCGGTGCAGCGCGCCGCCCAGCGCCGGGCCGCCGCCGACGTCCAGCGGGCCGCCATCCTCTGCGAGATCGCCGCCCTGGACATCCGCGTCCCGGTTCTCGACGAGCCGGCCCTGACCGAGCGCGCACTCGCCTTCCGCCGCCGCCGTCATCCGGCCTCCGCCGGCGACGACCCGGATCCCGGCTCGGCCTCGCTACGCCGCTGGATGGTCGGCTACCTGCGCCACGAGACCATCATCCAGGACTGCGGCAGCCTCCAGGCCCGGGCCGGCCGCGCCCAGGCCACTCCGGCGCTGCGCGCGATCGTCTACGCGGCCATCGCCGACCGCTACCCGTCGCTGGCGGACGAGGCCCGCAGCCAGGCCGCCGAGGCCTGCGACCTGCCGCCTTGACTGATCACCGGGTGCCGCTGACCCGGCGGACCGAGGGTTCCGAAGAGCATCGGGCACGCGCGGTCCAGCCGTCGCCGCACCACAGCGGCCGGCTGAGTTCTCTCCGCGACGCCGCCGAAGGTCAGTCCGACAGCCGTGTCGATCGGACACCCGGCCACGATGAGGAGGATCCCGAAGATCCGCAGCTGCTCCCCCGCCGGCCAGGTCCCGTCGCCGGGGGACGGGACCTGGCCGGGAAGGTGCGGCAGATTTCCGGTACGCCCACCGCTCCCGTGCCGGCCACTCAGTGACGCACGAAGTCCCGATCCGGCGGCATCGCCGGCGGCACCACCCGGAACTCGCCCGTCCCGACCTCCTCGGACCGGTCCCGGATCTCGTCGGCCACCTCCACCGGCCACTCGGTGTGGATATCCCAGCGAACGTCGGCCAGCTTGGTCACGTCGAGCAGCCGGGCCCCCCGCAGCCGGGCGCCGCGCAGATCCGTCTCGGCCAGGTCGGTCTGCAGCAGCAGGGCGTTCCGCAGATCGGTCTCGACGAGGGCCGCGCCGGTGAGCACCGCGCCGGTGAGATCCGCCCCGAACAGGCGCGCCCGGGACACCGTGGCGTAACCGGCCGATACGTCGACCAGGCTGGTGTCCGTCAGGTCGGCCCAGCTGAGGATGGCTCCGGACAGGTTGACGCGGTCGAGTCGGGCTTCGGCGAGCCGGGCACTGGTCAGATTCGCCGAAGCGAGGCCTGCCCCGGTCAGATCTGCCCGCTCCATCTTGGCTCGGAGCAGTTTCGCCTCCGCAAGGCCGGCGTCAACCAGCCGGGCCTCGTGCAGGACGGCCTCGGTCAGGTCGGCGCGGAACAAATCGGCCCGCTCGAGGCTCGCCTCGCTCAGATCCGCCGCGGTCAGGTCCGCCGCGCTGAGCGTGGCATCGATCAGGGCGGCGCCACGCAACGTGGCGTCGCCCAGCTTGGCGCCGCGCAGGTTGACCCGTTCGCCCCGCACAAGATGCAGGTCGGCACCGGTCAGGACCGCTCCCTCCAGATCGGCCCGGCTCAGGTGCGCGCCGATCAGGACGGCGCGGCTCAGCCGAGCACCGCCGAGCTCGGCGGACTCGAGTCGCGCCCCGGTCAGGTCAGCTCCGGTCAGATCAGCCATGCCCAGATCCGCCTCGGTCAGGTCGGCGCCACGCAGTACGGCGCCGGTCAGATCCATGCCGAAGCCGGCGCTTGCCCGGGTCAGCCGGGCATCGGTCAGGTCAGCCTGTGGGAATCGGGCGAAGACCAGGCGCGCCTGGGTGAGATCGACTCCGGTCAGGTCGGCCCGCGAGGCGTCGACATGGGCCAGGTCGGCATGGTTCAGACGGGCCCGGCGCAGGCGGGCGTCCCGCAAATCGGCTCGGATCAGCAAGGCACCGGAGAGGTCGGCGCCGGTCAGATCGGCGTCGCGCAGGTCCGCGCCGATCAGACTGGCGCGAGTCAGATCGGCGCCGGACAGGTCGGCTCCGGACAGGTCCGCCTTGGCGAGGTCGGCGCCGGGCAGCTTGATCCGCGCGATCCGGGCACCGGCGAGGTTCTTCGTCGTCGGGCTGCCGGTGAAGGCGGGGCTGCGACGAGTCACAGCGTCGAGCAGGCGGCTCCGGTAGGGGTTCGCCCGGGCGATGAGGACCGGCTTGAAGGCCGGCGTGTTCCGCGCCAGGGCGCGCAGGAGCTGGCGGCCGAAGCCGGCGTCACGGGGCATCGGACGCCTCCCTCTCGCCCGCCGCGAGCGGCTGCGCCGCCCCGACATCGACCGACCGCGTCGCGGCCTGCTGCAGGATCTTCTCCACGACCAGAGGCGCGGTGATCCCCAACGCGAGCGCGCCGAAAGCCCCAGCCACCTGCCCACCGGCCCCGGCCGCGGCGGCCAGCCCGGCGCTGGCGCTCAGCCGCAGGGCGATGGCGACCAGGGACGGGCCGAGTCCGGGCTCCCCGCGACGCCGCCACGGCCAGCCCTTGGTCCTCCGGATCGCCGCCGAGTATTCGAGGGCCTCGACGATGAACCCTCCGAGCAGACCCCAGGCCGCGGCTTCGAGGGCACCCATCGCCACCACGGACATGCAGCGACTGTAATCGGTGCGGCGTCCGCAGTGGAGAGCCGAGCGCTGACCGCGTACCGAAAATCAACGACAGCGGTCCGCACCAGAGGCGCGGACCGCTGTCGGGTTTGGATCAGGCGAGGGTGAGCTGGACCTCGACGTTGCCACGGGTGGCGTTGGAGTACGGGCACATCTGGTGCGCGGCCTCGAGCAGGGCCTTGGCCTGCTCCTCGGGCAGGCCGGGCAGCTCCGCCTCGATCGCCACGGACAGGCCGAAACCGCCGCTGGGCAGCTGGCCGATGCCGACGTCGACGGTGATCGCGGTGTCGGCGAGCGTCACCTTCTGCACACTGGCGACCCGCTTGAGCGCGCTGTGGAAGCAGGCCGCGTAACCGGCCGCGAACAGCTGCTCCGGGTTGGTCAGCGCGCCGCCCGGGCCGCCCATCTCCTTCGGGATGGCCAGGTCGAAGTCGAGCACGCCGTCGCTGGAGCGGACGTGGCCGTTGCGGCCGTCGCCGGTCGCGGTCGCGGACGCGGTGTAGATCGCGGTCATGCGGAGGTGCCCCTTTCGAGGGATTGTCGGCCCGGGTGGAGCGCCGGGTATTCAGCTCCGGGCACGGATGAGCAGGTGGTGCAGCTGAGCGAGCTCGTCGACGCTCAGGTTGACCGAGCAGAGCAGCGACTGGGTGAGATCACCGATCTCGTCCTGCAGCCGCGTGCCGGACGCGGTCAGGCTGACCAGCACGGTCCGCTCGTCGTCGGCGCCCCGGCTGCGGGTCAGGTGACCCTGCGTCTCGAGGCGCTTGAGCAGCGGCGACAGGGTGCCGCTGTCCAGGTGCAGGGTCCGGCCGAGGTCACGCACGGTAGTCGGGCCGTCGTGCCAGAGCACCCGCAGGACGAGATATTGCGGGTAGGTCAGCCCGTGCGGGTCGAGCAGCGGCCGATAGAGCGCCGTCATCGCCCTGCTGGCCGCATAGAGCTGGAAGCAGATCATCTGGTCCAGTGCCGTGCTCTCCCGCATGCCCAGAACAGTAGCGCGCAATTTAGTTGTGCGCAATGGAAATGGCGGCGTTCGCGCACGGTGTGTGATCATCGCCGCATGCCGGCCATCCGCTTCGTGAAGCTGCCCCCCGCCGCCCTCACCGCCCTGATCGAGGGCGACCTGGACGCCGCCAGCCAGGCCGCCGGAACCCCGCTGAGCCAGTACCTGGTCGACGAGAACTGGCTCTGGCAGATCCGGCGCGACGACATCGCCAAGAACCCGGAAGCCGCCGACTGGATCGCCCGGGCCGCGCTCGCCGACCCGGACGGCGTCGTCGTCGGCCACGGCGGCTTCCACGGCCCGCCGGACGCCGACGGGGTGGTCGAGGTCGCCTACTCGGTCGATCCGCTGCACCGCCGCCGGGGCTACGCCAAGGCGATGCTGCGCGCCCTGCTCGAGCGCGCCGACGGCGACCCGCGGGTCACCGCGGTCCGCGCCAGCATCCGCCCGGACAACGTCGGCTCGCGGGCCACGATCAAGGGCTTCGGCTTCAAGAAGATCGGCGAGCAGTGGGATCCGGAGGACGGCCTGGAGGACGTCTACCTGCGACCGGCCAAACCCGCCGCCCGCTGACGGGTTCGCCGCTGGTCGCGCTCACCCCGCTTCCGGTACGCCCGGAGCGTCGCGCCGCGAGTCGCGTTCACCCCGTTCCTGGTACGCCCGGAGCGGTCCCGCCGCGAGTCGCGCTCAGCCCGCTCGTGACACGCCCGGAGCGTCGCGCCGCAGTCGCTGCTGGTCCACGAAGTCGCAGGACGGCCCGAAGGGAATGCCGCAGTACACGCCCTGGAGCCGGCAACAGACCGGCTCGAGGGCGGGTCCTCCACCCGCCGCGCCGAGCAGCCCGGCCAGCGCCGCGGCATGCCGCCGCCCGGCCACCCGCCGATACGACCCGGCGACCGGCCGCCACGCCGCCTCGTCGGCCAGCATCGTGCGCAGCCCGGCCAGCGCGGCCGCCCGCACCGCGCCGACGTGATCCACGGCCCGCTCGACCAGGAACGGCGCGAACTCGACCCGCGGCCGGCGGCACATCGCGGCCACCGCCGCCGCACGCACGTGCCCGTCCGGATGCAGGCTGGCCAGCGCCCAGCCCAGCGGCGTGCCACCGGGCGCGGGCGGCGTGCCGCCGGCCGAAGGCAGCCCGTCGAGCTCGCGGCGGCGGGCGTGAAGGAACAACCCGTCCAGCGCCCGGTCGCAGGCGGCCAGCGTGGCGAGCGCGGCGGCGGCCCGGGAGCCGCGCAGCGGGGTCAGCGCGGCCACCATGCGCCGATATCCGGGCAGGTCGTGCCGGGCGAGGTGGAGCACCAGCCCGGTGGTCCCGGCGGTCGCCTCGGTGATCGCCTCGCGACGCCAGACGGAGACCATGAAGGCGCAGCCGGAGCCGAAGAACAGCAGGCCGCACGCCGCCGTCCGCGGATCCCCCAGGAAGGCCACGAGCGACGCGACGGTCATCAGCGCGCAGCCCCAGAGCCCGACGTGTCCGGAGGCGGTGAGGTGCCGCAGACGCAGGCGCATGGCGCGGACCGTACCGTGACGGATCTTGAATGCGAACCGGATTCAGCGGTCGATCCGGACCACCAGCGGCCGGTGATCGGAGACCGGCGGATGCGGGGTGCGCACCTGCACGACCCGGCCCAGCGCCGTCGCGCCACGCGGATCCACCAGCACGTGGTCGAGCTGGGTGCGCGGCGTGCCGCTGGGGAACGTCGCCGCCCGGGCCAGGGGCCGCCACCCGCTGAACGCCCGGACCGGGCCGACCGGCATGTTGAGGTCGCCGAGCAGCACCCGCGGCGCCGGCAGCGCCCGCATCGCGCGGACCGCGTGGCGCAGCTGCCGCACGTTCCAGCCCGGGACGAACGACAGGTGGGTGGTGCCGACGCTGACGATCCCGTGCGGGGTCTCCAGCACCGCGGCGAGCAGCACCCGCGGCTCGTCCTTGAGCAGCAGCAGCCCCTCGCCGGTCAGCACCGGGGAGCGGATCGGCGCGGCGGGCAGCTCGGTGATCTGCCAGCGCTGCACCGGGAACCGGCTGACCAGGGCGATCCCGTACTGCGGGTGGGCGGCGTCGGCCTCGGCGTGCCAGGGCTGCCAGGTCTGCCCGGGCGTGCCGACCACCGCGGCGGCGAACCGGTGCACCGGCGCGCCGAGCGCGTCAGCGGCCAGCGCGGTCAGGTCGAGCAGGCCGGACCGCGGCTGCGCCCGGTCCACCTCCTGCAGGCCGAGCACGTCGGCGTCGAGGTCGGCGACGGCGGCGCGGACCCGGTCGGCGTGGACCGCGCCGTCGGACAGCGACCTGCCGTGCAGCAGGTTGAAGGTGGCCAGGCGCACCCGCCGACCCTAACCGGCGGCGATGAGTCCGGGTTGACCGCATCCGGTACAGATCAATGCACGACCGGAGGGAGCGCGGCATGGATTGGGCTGTGATCGGTGCGGCGGTGGGGCTGGGCGCCATCATCGTGCGAGGCGTGATGGCCTTCGGTATGGCCGGCAAGGAGATCGGCAAGTTGCGCACCTCCGGGCAGGGGGTGCGCCAGCTGCGCGAGCAGGCGCAGGCACGGCGCTGGACCTGGGACCCGCCGGGAAACCCGACGGTCCCGGTGGGCCGGATGGCGGCGCTGCCCGGCCTGCGCCAGCGCGGCGCCGCGCACGGCCGGTTCCGGCAGCGGCAGGCGAGCGCGGCGGTGCTGGTCGCGCTGGTCGACTCGGGTTTCAAGTCGCGGCTCGGCAACGATCACGGCACCAACGCGTTCTCCCTGGTGGTCACCATCGAGGCGCCCGAGCTGACCGGAGACCTGCACGTCGACCCGCGGCCCGGTGGCGCCGGCTCCGAGCTGTCCGGCAGCCTGGCGCCGCTGGTCACCGGCGAGCTGCTGGCCCGGCTGGACCAGGTGCGCCGCCCGGCCCTGGACATCGTCGACGGGCAGGCCAGTTTCGTCTACCTGAGCCTGCGCGACGCCGCCGAGCTGGACCGGTTGCTGGCCGCCGGGGACGACGTGGTCAGCGGGCTGTGTAACCTCCAGCGGGAGGAACACCCCTGACCACGAGGAGAGCCGATGTTCACCAAGGCCCTCTGCTGCACGATGCTGATCTTCATCGTGGGCGCCAGCTTCGGTCTCTGGCTGCAGAAGGTGCGCGGCCGTAAGTGATCGTCACGCTCCTGGTGGCGGCCGCCGCGGCCGGATGGGTCGACGCGGTCGTCGGCGGTGGCGGGTTGCTGCTGCTGCCGGCGCTGCTGGTCGCCGCCCCGCAACTGCCGCTGCCCACCGCGCTGGGCACCAACAAGCTCGCCGCGATCTGCGGGACCAGCACCGCGGCGATCACCTACGCCCGGCGTACCAAAATCGACTGGGGGGTGGCCGGGCCGTCCGCGGCCCTGGCCCTGGTCTGCGCCGGCTGCGGCGCGCTGCTGGCCGGGCACGTCTCGCCGACCGTCTATCGGCCGATCGTGCTGGTCGTGCTGATCGCCGTGGCGGTCTTCGTGACCGTGCGCCCGGCCATGGGCCTGGCCGAGCACATGGAGAAACGCACCCCGCTGCGCCGCGGCGTGGCGGTCGCGGTGGCCGGCGGGCTGATCGCCGCCTACGACGGGCTGATCGGGCCGGGCACCGGCACGTTCCTGGTCCTGGCGTTCACCACGATCGTCGGCGCCGACTTCGTGCACGGCTCGGCGATGGCGAAACTGGTCAACACCGGCACCAACCTGGGCGCGCTGATCGTCTTCGCGGCGACTGGGCACGTGCACTGGTGGCTCGGCGCCGGGATGGCGGTCTGCAACATCGCCGGCGCGGTCCTGGGCGCCCGGATGGCGCTGCGCAAGGGTTCCGGCTTCGTCCGGATCGTGCTGCTGGTCGTGGTGCTGGCCCTGATCGTCAAGCTCGGTGTCGACCAGATGAGAATGCAGTGATGAGCGACGAGTTGCAGCACCTGATCGCCGATCTGGAGGAGCAGGAGAAACGCCTGGTCTTCCCCCGCTTCGAGGAGGCCGACGCCTGGGCGCTGGGCTGCCTGCTGGTCAACCTGGCCACCGAGCGCCGGTTGCCGGTCGCGGTGGACATCCGCCGCGGCCAGCAGCAGCTGTTCCACGCCGGGTTGCCCGGGTCCACCGCCGACAACGACACCTGGATCGAGCGCAAGGTCCGGGTGGTGTACCGGTTCGCCGCGTCGTCCTACCGGATCGGCCGTGAGCTGGCCGCCAAGGGCCGCGAGCTGAACGAGGCGATGGGCGTCGAGCCGATCCGGTACGCCGCGCACGGCGGCGCGTTCCCGATCCGGGTGCCCGGCGCCGGGGTGGTCGGCGTGGTGACCGTTTCCGGCCTCCCGCAGGCCGAGGACCACGCGCTGGTGGTCGAGGCCGTGGAGACCTTCCTCGGCGACTGACTCTGCCGTCAGCAGATCCGTTTGGGGCCGGGCCGGTCCATCCGGCAGGCTCGGCCGCATGCGGATTCTCATCCTGGGCGGCAGTGGTTTCGTCGGTCGCGTGCTCGCGGCGGAAGCGGTCGCGGCCGGGCACCGGGTGACGGTGTTCAATCGCGGACAGCGCGATCCGGTGCCCGGCGTGACCACGCTGGTCGGCGACCGGCTCGGCACGCCCGACTTCGGGCCCGGCACCTGGGACGCGGTGATCGACACCTGGTCCGCGGAGGCGTCCGCGGTGGGCACGGCCGCGACCGCGCTCGCGGGCCGTGCCGGACATCTGACGTACGTCAGCAGCCGCTCGGTCTATCTCTGGCCGGGGACCGCGCGGATGACCGAGGACGCGCCCCTGGCCCCGCTGGACGATCCGGGCTACGCCGGCGACAAACTGCGCGCCGAGCGGGAGACCGCGGCGTTCGGCGGCCCGGTGCTGCTCGCCCGGGCCGGCCTGATCCTCGGCCCGCACGAGGACGTCGGCCGGCTGCCCTGGTGGCTCACCCGGCTGCACCGCGGCGGTCCCACCCTGGCGCCCGGCCCGCGGGACCTGCCGCTGCAGTACATCGACGTGCGCGACCTGGCCCTGTTCATCCTCGCCAACATCGGCACGGAGGGCCCGGTCAACCTGGTCAGCCCGTCCGGGCACACCACCATGGGCGAGCTGCTGGAGACGGCCGCGGAGGTGACCGGCGGGCGGGCCGAGCTGCGCTGGACCGACCCGGAGCCGATCCTGGCGGCCGGCGTGCAGCCGTGGACCGACCTGCCGATTTGGCTGCCGCCGGGCGAGGGCCACGACTTCATGCACCAGGGCGACGTGCGCAAGGCCTTGGCGGCCGGGCTGCGGTGCCGCCCGGTCCGGGAGACCGTCGAGGACACCTGGGCGTGGTTGCGGTCGCTGCCCGGCGAGGCCCCGAAGCGTACGGACCGGCCGGCGGTCGGCCTCGACCCGGAGGTGGAGGCCAAACTGCTGGCGGTCTAGCCCGGCCAGGTCCAGGCCGGCACCGCGCGGATCGGGTGCAGCCCCTCGTCGGTTTCGGCGTGCGAGTTCTGCTGGGCCACCCGCACACCGAACTCGACGTGCTCGCGGATCGCCGCCCGGAAAGCCGGGTCGTCGGGGAGCCCGGCCTCGTCGACCGCCTCCAGGTAGAGCGCGACGAACCGGTCCCGCTCCGCATCGGTGATCTTCAGGTTCCGGTGGACGTCGATCAGGTACTGGAAGCCCGGGCCGGTGGTGAACCGGTCCGGGCCGCCGAACGACTCCGCGGTGAACCAGGTGAGATGACGGACGTGGGTGGGCTGGCGGATCGGGAAGACGCGGCGCAGCACCGGGTCGGCCAGCACCTTGTCGTAGAACAACTCTTCCAGGCGGTGCAGGGCTTCGTCGCCGCCGGCGAACTCGTACAGAGTGGTCATCCGTCTCGACCTCCTCGGTGACTCACGGCCGAGAGTAGAATGGGCGCTGCCCGGGGCGCTGCCCCGCATCCCGCCCACCGGCAACGACGACGCCGCTTCCACTGCTTCGAGTGCTTCGACTGCTTCGGCGGGGTGCGATCGTGGCCGGCTCAGGTGTGGGCGGCCTGGTCGAGAGCGGAGCGGGCGTCCGCGGCCACCGCGTCCGGGGAGCGTTCGGCGGCGCGTGGGGCGTCGATGAAGACGTCGGTGACCACGCCGCCGGCGACGCGGACGCGGACGAAGCGGTCCGGACCGGTGATCTCCTCGGCGGCCGGGCGGGCGCGGCCCATCGCGGTCAGCTGCCGGTCGGCCCGGTCCAGGGCGTCGCGGACCCAGTCCAGCCACCGCTCGTCGGTCAGCCCCGGCGCGTCGTCGCGGGGCGGCGCCGGGTCCGGACCGGCGCCGCCGACCAGCCGGGCCGCCATCCGCTTCAGCAGCGCCTGCCGGTACGCCCCGAGGATCGCCGCGGCCAGCGCGTCCACCCCGGCGAACCGGCCGGCGATCTCGACCGCGGACACCCCGCCCCCGGCCGTCACCCGGACCCGGACCAGCCCGGCGTCGTCCACCCCGACCTGGTCGGCCCCGGGTCGCAGGTCCGGTCCGAGGGCCGCGACCACGTCGTCGACCCGGATCCGCGGCAGCTTCGTGACGTTCTCGCGCATGGGTTCGCCGTCCTCTCGGTTCACCCCTACGGAAACGCCTGCGGGGCGGACCCGGCTGACAGCGAGCCGACAGCATGCGACCGGCGCCAATTTGACCGCCGCCGATGAACCGGCGCCGGGCGCGCGGCGTTCAGTACTCCCGGCGGCCCTCGACGTCGAAACGGCGCGCGGTCACCTCGCTGGCCGACCCGGCGCCGAACACGTCGCGCAGCGTGCGGACGAACACCGCGGCAAGCTCGCCGTGGAGGCCGCTGCCCGACCAGTTCGCCGAGTCGTGTGGCTGCCAGCCGAGCTGGTGCAGCAGCGCCAGCTGGGCGCCGGTGTACCGGTGCTGACCGGGCAGGTAGCAGTCGGCGACCGCCTCGACGAATTTCTGGTCAGCGGTGTACTGCACCTGCACGTAGTACGGCCCGTGGGACAGGATCAGCGTGTCGCTCTCCTCGCCCTCGCTGTCGATGTCGGCCAGCACCACGTGCAGCCGCTCCCACGTCTCGGCCAGCGTGGCCGGGTCACCCTCGTACGCCTCGGCCGGACTCCAGTCCAGGACCGTCTGCGGCGGCCGGGGCCGGATGGTGAACTGCGGCCAGCCGCGGATTCCGCCGGACTCCCAGGCCGGCTCGCCGAGCAGGGCGCCGGCCGCGGCCAGGTCGGCGCTGATGCTGTCGATCGGGAGGGTGAGGGCGAACGAGACCCGGTCGACGGCGTGCCGGTGGTAGAGGACGCTGATCGCCTGCTCCCCGCCCGGCCACGGCGCGTCGGCGGACGCGTAGTCGAGCCCGGCGCACCGCAGCTGCCAGCCGAGCCGGGCGGCGAGCGCCGGCAGGTCGGCAGCCCGCCAGGACCAGCCGGACACCGCCCGGCACGTGGTGATCAGTTCCTCCAGCGTCGGCTGTTCCGGCACAGGTCCTCCCTGGTCAGCACGAGCGGGTCGGGTGCCGCCCCGCGTCGCGGCCGCGCACCACGCAGCCGCCCCGGAACCTACCTGCCCGCGCCTCCGGCCGATCCCTCGACCGCCTCTCCTAAGATCGAATTCCGCCGCTGTCTGTATCGCCCCTCCCGGCGCGGCAACACTGTGGATCAGTCTTTCGGGTGGGGTACGGGGAAAGGATCTTCATGGCACTGTCACACCCCTTGCTGGCCGCATCGCGATGGCGCCGCACCGCCGTCGTGATGCTGCCGGTGTTGCTCGCCTCCGGCGCCGCCGCGCCGACCCCGGCAGCGGCCGCGGTCACCGCGATCGGCGTCACCGGCACCACCACGCTCGCGCCGGGCCTGCGGCAGAGCACGGTGACCGGCTCGGGTTCGGCCCGTCCGGTACACGTCGTGGAGGCCGACCTGAGCACCCCGACGTTGCAGGTGCAGTACCTGTCGCCGCCGTCGGTCGGTGAGAAACAGGACGTGAAGGTGATGGCGACCAACGCCAAGTCGGTGGCCGCGATCAACGGTGACTTCTGGGATCCCCGCGACGAGGCGATCAGCACCAACGCGCCCGACGGCGCGTCGATCAAGAACGGGCAGCTGCGCGGCGCCCGCGCCAGGAGCGCCGGGTACAACGACGTGGCCTCGTTCGTCTCGAACGGCACCGGGACCCTGGCCCGACTCGCCCAGATCTACCTGCAGGCGAGCGTCACCCCCGAGGGCCACGCGGCGTTCTCGGCCGACCAGCTCAACTCGCCGTACCTGATCCCCAACGGCGTCGGCATCTACAACGACCTCTGGAGCAGCGCCAACCGGTCACGCACGGTCGAGAAGGCCACCTCGTGGCTCGAGGTCGTGATCAGCGGGGGCAAGGTGACCAGGCGCAGCGAGCGGAACGCCACGCTCGGTGGCGCGGTCCAGCCCGGCTCGATCGTGCTGGTCGGGACCGGCACCGGGATCGACCGGCTCAACGACCTCACCGTCGGCGCGGCGGTCACCGTCAACTACCGGCCGGTCGAGCAGAACAACGAGCAGGTGCCGCAGCAGCCGCCGACGGCCGCGCAGGTGGTCCTCGGCGCGCACCCGGACTACATCCTGCTGGTGGACGGGGCGCCGGCGCCCAAGCCGATCACCAACACGACGACCCGGGCGCGCACGGCCCTCGGGTTCTCCGCCGACGGCAGGAAGATCTGGCTGGTCGCCGCGGACGGCGACGAGTCGACCGGGGCGACCTTCGCACAGATGCGCGAGATCATGCTCGGCCTGGGCGCCGATGACGCGATCAGCCTCGACGGCGGCGGCTCGACCACGATGGTCACCCGCGCCTCCGGCACCAGTACGCTGTCGGCCATCAGCAGCTCCGGCGAGAACCCGCTCCGGAAGGTACCCAACGGGCTGGGCCTGACCTCGACCGCCCGCTCCACCGACTGCACCGGCCCGGCCAGCATCTTCGCCGCCAAGCCGGACGGCAGCCTGACCCTCTACCAGCTGACCCAGCCGAGCACCACCACCACGACCTGGTCCTCCTCGGTCATCGGCGCCGGCTGGAACCAGTTCGGCCGGGTGCTCGCCGGCCCCGGCGGCCGGGTCTACGGGATCAACAGCGGCGGCCTCTACCAGTACGTCTGGCGCGGCGAGACGGACCGCTGGAAGTACCCGGCCGGGTCGCTCGGCACCCAGTTCGCCATGTACGCGGACGCTGCCTGGCGCGACAAGATCACCGTCGACCGGCAGGGCGACTTCTACCGGATCGACAGCGCCGGGAACCTGGTCTGGTCGCGGCTCGACGAGAACACCTCGACCTGGCCGATCAACCAGACCATCGACGGCGACTGGGGCCAGTACGACCTGCTGATCGCCGCCGACGCCGGGGTGCTCTTCGCCCGGGCCGCCGCCGACGGCAAGTTCTACCGCTACCGGTTCGACACCAACACCCGCACCTGGGTGACCAAGCGGCAGCAGCTCGGCGCCGGCTGGCAGCAGTTCACCAGGGGTGTCGTCTCCCCCGGCGGCAACACCATGTTCGGCCTGCAGGAGGACGGCGACTTCCTGCAGTACCGGCAGCGGGAGTGGGACAACGCGTGGGCGATCTCCGGCCGGGACATCGGCGATGGCTGGCAGCAGTTCGCCAACGTGACCGCCGCGCCGGACGCCTGCCGGCTCACCACGGACCTGTACCGGCCGTGAGCAACCACGGCGGGGGTGGACCGGGCGCGCTCGTCCGGGCCACCCCCGCCGGCATCACAGCGCGCGGGCGGCGTGCCGACCGGCGTTGCGGCCGCTGAACAGGCAACCGCCGAGGAACGTACCCTCCAGCGCGTTGTACCCGTGCACGCCGCCGCCGCCGAACCCGGCCACCTCACCGGCCGCGTACAGGCCGGGCAGCACCTGCCCGTCCAGGCCGATCGCCCGCGAGTCCAGGTCGGTCTGGATCCCGCCGAGCGTCTTGCGGGTCAGGATGTGCAGTTTCACCCCGATCAGCGGGCCGGCCGCCGGGTCCAGGATCCGGTGCGGCGTGGACGTCCGGCCGATCTTGTCGCCGATGTAGCGCCGCGAGTTGTAGATGCCCTGGACCTGCGCGTCCTTGGTGACCTTGTTGGCCAACTGCCGATCGCGGGCCTCGATCTGCCCGCGCACGTGCGCCGCGTCCAGCAGCGGCGTGTCGGTCAGCTTGTTCATTCCGGCGACCAGCTCGTCGATCGTCGGGGCGACCACGAAGTCGGCCCCGTGCCGTTTGAACGCCTCGACCGGCGCGGGCGCGCCCTTGCCCATGATCCGGCCCTTGAGGAACGCCTTACGGTCCTTCGCGGTGATGTCCGGGTTCTGCTCCGACCCGGACAGCGCGAACTCCTTCTCGATCATCTTCTGGGTGAGGATGAACCAGGAGTGGTCGTGCTCGGCCAGATCCGGCGTGGTCCGCAGGTAGCGCAGCGTCCCCAGGGTGTCGTAGCTCGGATAGTACGGCTGCGGCAGCCGCCGGCCGAGCGCGTCGAACCACATCGGCGACGGCGCGGACAGGATCCGGATGCCGTGCCCGGGCCAGATCGGGTCCCAGTTGCGGATGCCCTCGGTGTAGTGCCACATCCGGTCCCGGTTGACCAGGCGCGCCCCGGCGTCTTCGGCGATCTGCAGCATCCGGCCGTCCACGTAGGCCGGCACCCCGGTGATCATCGTCCGCGGGGCGGTGCCGAGCCGTTCCGGCCAGTACTGCCGGACCAGGTCGTGGTTCGCCCCGATGCCGCCGGTCGTCACGATCACGGCCTGCGCGCGTACCTCGAAGTCCTGGATCTCGTCGCGGTTGGAGGCGACGCCGCGGGCGCTGTCGTCGTCGGCCAGCACCTTCCCCCGGACGCCGACCACCGTGCCGGCCTCGACGATCAGCTCGTCGACGCGGTGCCGGTGCCGGAACTCCAGCAGGCCCCGCTCGGCGGCGCGGTGCGCGGAGGCGGCGAACGGCTCGACCACGCCGGTGCCGGTGCCCCAGGTGATGTGGAAGCGCGGCACCGAGTTGCCGTGCCCGCCCGCGCGCAGGTCACCCCGCTCGGCCCAGCCGGCGAACGGCAGCCAGCTCAACCCCATGCCGGCCAGCCAGGACCGCTTCTCGCCGGCGGCGAATTCGACGTACGCCCGGGCCCACTTGACCGCCCAGGAATCCTCGTCGTCGAGCCGGTCGAAGCCGGCGCTGCCCCGCCAGTCGCTCCAGGCCAGCTCGACGCTGTCGCTGATCCGGGCGCGCCGCTGCTCCGGGCTGTCGACGAAGAACAGCCCGCCGAACGACCACCAGGCCTGGCCGCCGAGGTTCGCCGGGTTCTCCTGGTCGATCAGGATCACCCGTTTCCCGGCGCTGGTGATCTCATGAGCGGCGGCCAGGCCGGCCAGCCCCGCGCCCACCACGATGACGTCCACAGCAACTCCCCACGGTGATCCAGACCACTCCGATACGAAAATGTATCGGATACACGAATGTATGGAAAGGCTATGCTCGGCGGCATGGTCACCCGCCGACGAGCCGAGACCCGCGGCCGGCTGCTCGACGCCGCCCTGCAAGTGTTCGCCGCCAAGGGCTGGGGCCAGACCCGGATCGAGGAGGTCTGCGAGGCGGCCGGCTACACCCGCGGCGCCTTCTACTCGAACTTCGCCAGCCTCGACGAGCTGTTCTTCGCCCTCTACGACGACCGCGCCGACCTGATCGCCGCCCAGGTCACCGCGGCGCTGGCGGATCCCGACCCGGACTTCCCCGCGGTCATCGCCCGGGTCGCCGACACCCTGCTGCTCGACCGCGACTGGCTGCTGATCAAGACGGACTTCCTGCTGCACGCCGCCCGCAACCCGGAGGTCGCCGGCCGGCTCGCCGAGCACCGCGCCGCTCTCCGGGCCGCGATCGAGCAGCGCCTGGCCACCATGCCGCTGGAACTGCCGGACGTGCCGGCCGCCGCCCGCGCGGTGATCGCCGCCTACGACGGGGTGACCGTCCAATTGCTCCTCGACGGCGACACCGACGCGGCCCGGACCTGGCTGACCCAGCTGCTGACCGCCCTGCTCGTCCACTGAGCGCGCCGGGCGCTCGCCCCTCGACACCCTGCGGCTGAAGGTCGTCGCTCGCCCCAGGACACGCTGCGGCCGGGTGTGTCGTCGCTCGCCCGCGACACCCCGCAGCGGGATGTGTCGTCGCTCGCCTCGCGACGCCCTGGACCACACACGTCCGCGGATCAACGCGACAATGGTGGGGTGCCGCAGCCGACCCCCACCGCCGACCCGGCCCAGACCCGCGCGGAGCTCGAAAATCTCCGCCCCGACCTGGTCGAACGCTACGACGCGGCACTGCCCGGGGCGCGCGCGGCGATCCTGCGCCGGCTGCGGCTGGCGATCGAGCGTGAGCCGCTGCCCGGCGCCGTCTACGCCGACATGGACCCGGTCGAGCTGACCGCCAAGCTGTGGCCCGGCACCCCCTTCGTCACCGAGGTCGCCAACAGCGTCGCGAACCTCGCCCTGGCCCGGGCCAACGCGGTCCGGCCGTCGCTGACCGAGACCGACCTGGGGCGGATCGAGCAGTTCGAGACCGACGGGCACCCGCTGCACCCAGGCTGCCGCACCCGCGCCGGGATGACCGTCGCCGACGTCCTGGCCTACGCCCCCGAGCACCGCCCGGTGATCCGGCTGCGCCGGTTGCGGGTCCCGGCCGAGCGCTGGCACGGCGCCGCCCAGCCGGTCCTTTACGCCCACCCGTGGCAGGCCGCCCGGCTGCGCGAGCAGTACCCGTGGCTGACCGACGCCGGCCCGACCCGGCCGATGCGGCCGCTGATGTCGCTGCGCACGGTCGCCCCGGTCAGCGGCGGCCCACACCTCAAGACCGCCGTCGACGTACAGATGACCTCCGCGGTCCGCACCGTCTCCCCAGCGGCGGTGCACAACGGGCCGATCCTCTCCGCCGCCCTGCAGCGGCTCACCGCGGACCTGCCGATCGACATCCTCGCCGAGACCGAGGCCGGCGCGGTGATCACCGAGCACGGGCCGGACCGGCGCCTGGCACACCTGGTGCGCCGCGCGCCCCGCCTCGCCCCCGGCGAGCAGGCCGTGCCGCTGGGCATCTTCACCAACCACTTCCTGAGCACGGTCGACGACCCGTACGCCTGGCTCGCCCAGCTCACCGACCTCCTGTTCACCCCGCTCGCCACCGTGCTCACCCGCGGCGTCGCGCTGGAGGCGCACGGGCAGAACACCCTGGTCGTGCTCCGCGACCGCCGCCCGGTCCGGATCCTTTACCGCGACCTGGGCGGCGTCCGGGTCAGCCGCGAGCTGGGCCTCGACCTGCACGGCGACCTGCTCACCGACGACCCGGCCACGCTGCGCACCAAGCTCGCCGCCGCCGCGCTCGGCACCGTCGCCGGCCAGCTCGTCGACGCCTTCGCCGCCCATCACGGCGCCGAACCCGACCGGCTCTGGGCGATCGTCGCCGCCGGCCTGCGCCAGGTCCCCGAGCTGCTCACCGAGCCACTGCCGATCAAGGCGACCACCGCCATGCGCCTCGCCGCCGACCCGCTCGACGACATCTGGACGTTCCAGCCCAACCCGATGGCGGTGCACGCATGACCTCGAGCCTCACCACCGGCCGGCTCGCCGCGGCCGCCGCGCACACCCAGGCGGCCCTCGCCGTGCACGCACCGCACCTGGTCGCCGGCTTCCTCGACCACCTGCCGGCCGCCGCGGAGACGGTCGGACGGCGGCTGCGCGGCGCCCTCGCCCGGGAGGGTCTCACCGATGACCACCGGGGCGGGACCCGGCACGCCTTCCACCGCGTCGAGTTCGACAGCGCCGGCGTGGCCGATCCGGCCGACCTGCTCGCCATCGACGCACCCGCCTTCGCCGCCGAGATCCGCAACGCGGTGATCAACCTGGCGATCGCGCTGGCCCGGCCCGGCCCGGTGCCCGGCGGTGACGCCGACGAATCGGCCATCGCCGGCGAACGGCTGGCCATCTCCGGTCACAACCTGCACCCGTGCGGCCGGACCCGGCTCGGCTGGGACACCTGCGACGTGCTGGCCCACGACCTGGAGGCCGGGCACACCGAGATCCGATTCATCGCGGTCCGCGATGACGCCCACCTCGGCGACGATTTCGGCGCTTTGTATCCGGGCATCTCCCCAGTCCCGCCGGGTTACCGCCTCCAACCGGTCCACGCCTGGCAGCTGGCCCTGGTGACCCGGCGCTACCAGGCCCTCTTCGCCGATGGCACGCTGCGCCACCTGGACGGCCACCTCGACGCCGTCCCGACCGCCGCGCTGCGCACCCTGCTCCTCCCGCCGGCCGCCGACGGCACCCGCCGTTACGTGAAGGTCTCCCTCGACATCCAGGTCACCTCCACCCGCCGCAGCATCTCGGTCGCCAGCACCCGCAACGGCCCCGCCGTCTCCGCCCTGCTGCACCGTCTCGCCGCCGACGAGCCGTCCCTGCTGCTGATGGCCGAGACCGCCGGCGCCGCCGTCCCGGCCGGCTCCGGCCGGGACCTCTCCGCCATCCTGCGCGACGGCCTCACCGGCCGCCTTGCGGCCGGCGAGGAGGCGATCCCCGGCAGCGCCCTGCCCTACCGCCTGCCCGAGCTCGTCGACCAGCACGGCGGCGGCCCGGCCGGCTGGCTCGCCGACTACACCCGCCTGCTGCTCCCGCCGCTGCTGCGCCTGGCCGCCCGCGGCGTCGCCCTCGAAGCCCATCTGCAGAACTGCCTCCCCACCTTCACGAACGGACACCCGCACCGCCTCGCCCTGCGCGACTTCGCCGGCCTGCGCCTGCACCTGCCCCGCCTCGCCGCCGCCGGCCATCGCGTCGACCTGTGGCCCGGCTCGGTGGTCGGCACCGACGACCCGGCTGTCATGCGCGCCAAGCTCGGCTACACCGCTTTCCAGGCCCACCTCGGCGAGATCGTGCTGCAACTCGGCCTCCTCCTCTCCCTCAGCGAGACCACCGCCTGGCGCATCGTCCGCGACGTCGTCGACGAGACCTACGACGCGCTGGACTCGCCCGAGGCACGCGCCGACCACGCCGCCTTCACCGCGCCCACCGTCCCGCACAAAGCCCTGGTCCGGATGCGTCTGGCCGGCGACGGCGACCTTTACCTCCCGGTGGAGAACCCGCTCCATGGCTGAGCCGCCCGGGCCGGTCGCCGACGCGCTGCGCCGCCTGCCGGCGCCCGCCTGCGCCTATCTCTACGACACCGCCGCGCTGCGCCGGCAGGCTGATCATCTGCGGTCGGCCCTGCCGCCGCGCACCACGCTGCTCTACGCCGTGAAGGCCAACGGCCACCGCGCCGTCGTCGACACGCTCGCCGCGGCCTGCGACGGCCTGGAGGTCGCCTCCGGCGGCGAACTCGCCCTCGCCGTCCAGGCCGGCGCCCGCCGCATCGTCTTCGGCGGCCCAGCCAAGACCGACGCCGAGCTGGCCGCCGCCGTGGCAGCCGGCGCCCTGCTCAACGTCGAGAGCCGCCACGAACTCGACCGCCTCGCCGGTCTCGGCCTGCGCACCGACATCTGCCTGCGGGTCAACCGCAGCACCGTCGGCGTCACCGGCAGCCACGCCATGACCGGCACCCCGACCCCGTTCGGCATCGACGAGAGCCAGCTCCCCGCCGTCCTCGACGCGATCCCGGCCGGCCTCACCGTGATCGGTTTCCACCTGCACGCGGTCTCCAACAACCTGGACGGCGCCGCGCACGCCGGCTTCCTCCGCGACGCCCTCGACTGGTCGCTCACCACCGCCGCCCGCCACCACCTGAACCTCCGCGTGGTCAACGCCGGCGGCGGCCTCGGCGTCGACTACACCTCCCCCGCCAGCATCGACCTGGCCCCGCTGTCCCGGGTGACCGTCCCGGACGGCGTCGAGCTGATCCTGGAACCGGGCCGCTACCTGGCCGCCGACGCCGGCTACTACACCGCCGAGGTCCTCGACCTGAAGACCACCCACGGCCGCACCTTCGCCGTGCTGCGCGGCGGCACCCATCATTTCCGGCTGCCCGCCGCCTGGGGTTACAGCCATCCGTTCACCGTCCTTCCGATCGACACCTGGGACCGCCCCTATCCCCGGCCCGCCATCACCGACACCCCGGTCGACGCGGTCGGCGAGCTGTGCACTCCGCGCGACGTCCTCACCCGCGGCCAGCACGTCGCGCGGCTGCGAGTCGGCGACCGTCTGGTCTTCGCCCGCACCGGCGCTTATGGCTGGGACATCTCGCACCACGACTTCCTCCGCCACCCGCCTCCCGACTTCGTGATCCTTTGAGAACCGCCGGCCCGCTGCTCCGCACCGCCGGAATCGTTGCCGGCCGGTCCGAGAGGATGCCCTGGTGAGCAAGTACGTCGAGTTCTTCGCCGCACCCGGCGACGCCGCAGCCGCCGCCGTCCGCAACAGCGGGCCCGCCGGCAGATATCCGGTGGTGGACGCCAGCGACATCTATTTCGACGCCGACGACGCGGTGCTCGCCTGGCGCGAGCTGTCGGCCGGCCGCCCCGCCGCCTACCCGCCCGAGCGGTACGACCTGACCATGGTGGCCGACTTCGTGAACGACGGCAGTGCCGTCTTCGCCCTCCCGGACGAGCTGGTCCTCGATCTGATCAAAGCCTCTCCCCTCCGGCTGCGCGAGATCGCCGAGTCATGGCACCCGTTGGTGGTGGCGGACGGCACGCACATCGATGCGGAGACCGCCACAGCCCTCCTTTCCGAGATCGCCCAGTTGGCACGGTCCGCAGCCGGCACCACAAACCGTCTCTACTGCTGGGTGGCCTGCTGAAACGCTCCGCCGCGCCGCATCCGCCGCTGACCGTGGAACGATAACCGGCGCCCTTGGCAGCAGGTTTCCGCAAAGGAAAAGACGCCGCCTGGCCCAGCTAGGCGCGGTCCCGGCTCAGCCGCCCGCAGGCGAGCACGACGGCGGAGGCCGCCAGCAGGAGCAGCCCCACCTCGACCGCGAGCTCCACGTCCGGCCCGGTGTCGACGGCCACCGCGACCGCATAGAACACTCCCGGCTCGACCGGCCGGGGCCGATTGCGCGACGCGAGGTCCACGGCCTGCCAGACCACGGTGGCCAGCACCGTCGACCCGGCCACCGCGACCGGGACCGCGCCGTACCCGCGGACCGCCCGCCGCATCACCCACAGGTAACCGCCGACCAAAACGGCCGTCCCCACCACCATGTTCGTGAACGACCCGAGCACCGGCACGAGAACCAGCGCGACCATCGCCATCAGCGTCGCGGCCACCGGGACCGGAACCGCCCGCAGCCGCCCCCGGGACAGATACACCGTGGTCCCGGCCAGGATGCCGAACCCCGCGGCCAGACAGCCCGCCACCAGCAGATCCCGCTGGAACCGGGCGCGCTGCCACGCCGGATCCTTGATCCGGGCGACCAGCTCGGCGGTGTCGACCCCGCCGCCCATCGGATCCGCCCAGTCCCACACGTATCGCACCACGGCGACGCCGAGCAGGGCCAGGCCCGCACACAGCATCACCCGGATCCGAAGCGGCACCGACCGCTGCGCCGCCAGCACACCGAACGCCACCAGGCACCCGCCGCCGGTCGCCGGCGCGGACCCGAACAACCCGCCCAGCACGGCGATCAGCGCCGCACCGGCCAGCAACGACAGCGTTGTCCGCGACAGCACCCGACCAGGTTAGGCAGTCCGGTCCCGATCCGCTGCCCGGATCTGCTCGTCGACCAGAAACGCGGTGTCGAAATTCGGGGTGAGCCGCGTCTTCGTCACCGCGAAGGCGATCCGGGAAGCCGGATCCGCGTACGCGTAGCTGCCTCCCCCACCAGGCCATCCGAAAGCGGCCGCCGACCCGATCGGGCCCAGTGGATAGCCGAGAACCATCCGCACCGGATTGCCGAAGACCTGGTCGACACCCTCGAAAGCGACAGTGGCATCCACCAGCCCCCAGCGCAGCACCGCATTGAACATCGCGGCCAGCCCGTGCGCGGTGACACAACCCACCGACGGTATGTCGGCGCGCAGAATCTCCGGGTCGTTGCCGAAATCGGCATTCGGCCGGCTCTCCCACGGCGCGAGAACGGCATTGTCGCCGGCCGGCCACGACGGCCCCGGATCGATCCGCGCCAACCCGGAAAGCGACGGAACACCGAAGTACAGCTCCCCCTCGATACCGAGCGGCACGGTGAGCCAGTCCCGCAGCAACTCGCCGATCGGCTGCCCGGTCGCCCGGCGGGCCAGTTCCCCGACGAGAAAGCCGAAAGTGTACGAGTGGTAGCCGGTCGCCGTCCCGGGACGCCACCGCGGCTCGGCGGCCGCCAGCGCCGCGCACACCCGGGACCAGTCGGCAAGCTCGCCCGGGGTGATCTCCCGCGGCATGGCCGGAAGGCCGGCCGTATGGGTCAGCACGTGCCGCAGCGTCACCGTACCCTTGCCGCGCGCCTCGAATTCCGGCCAGAGATCCGCGATCCGGGTGTCGTAATCGAGATATCCGCGCGCGACGAGCAGATGCGCGAGGGTGGCTGTCACATTCTTGCCCGTGGAGAAACTGAAGATCGGCGTCCCGGAGGTGACCGGCCCGGCCACCGCGTCGACAATCGGCGCGCCGTCCCGATAGACGGCGACCTGCACCGCCGTCTCCGCGCCGCTCGCGACCAGCCCGTCGATGCACCGCTGCACCCGCTCCTGGATCCCCGGCATCACGATGTCTTACCCGCGCCGGCTCGCGGCGAACCAGTGGTGCGACTCGTCGAGCCAGCGGATCAACCGCAGACCGGCGGCCGTCAATTCCGCGCTCAACGGGCAGCCGTCCGGGGTGATGTCGAGGTCGTCGCGCATGCCGTCGAGTCTGATGGCGCACCGCACCTCCCCTAAGGCGTCCTAGGATTCTAGGCTTTTGCCCTCGTCGATAGGGTGCGTCGGTGACCACAAAGGAGCCGGGAATGCCCGCGAGCCTGGACGACCTCGAGTCGCTACCGACATTGATCGGCGACGCGCAGGTCGTCGGGATCGGCGAGTCGGCACACGACGTCCGGGAGTTCCAGCAGCTCAGAGGCCAGATCGTCCGGTTCCTGGTGGAGCGGATGGGGTTCACGGCGTTCGCCCTGGAGTCCGGCTTCAGCGAGGGGCTGCTGATCGATCGCTGGGTGCACGGTTCGCCGCCCGGTGACGACATCGCTGTGGTCGCTGAGCAAGGCTTGACGTACGGATTCGGCGCCGCCCAGGAGACTCGCGAGCTGCTCACCTGGCTGCGCGAGCACAACGCCGGCGGCGGCGACGTCCGCTTCGCCGGCCTCGACCTGCCCGCCGACCTCGGCTCCCTGCTGCCGGCCCTGGAGGGCGTGGCGCGCTACCTCGCCGAGGTCGACCCGGCAGCGATCACCATCGTCGATCACATTCGGACGTACGCCCGGAGCTGGGCCAGCCCCTACACGATGGCGGCGCTCCGTGCCTACCGGGCAACGCCGGCCGCCGACCGGGACGCCCTGACCCTGCTGCTGTCCGAACTCGCCACCCGCGTCGACGCGCTGCGTCCCCTCTACGAGCGACGTGGCGGCGCCTCGGGACACGTCACCGCCCGGCACGAGCTGCGCCTGGCCGTGCTCCTCGACCAGATGCTGCGTGCCCAGGCCGCGGCGGCCGGCGGGTCGGGGATCCACGCGGCGGTCAACGTGCGCGACGCCGCGATGGCGGAGACCGTGCGGCACCTGCTCCGGGACGGGCGGCGAATCGTCGTCTCGGCGGCGAACACGCACCTGCAGCGGATTCCGATCATGCTGGGCGGGACCTTCGAGGTCCCGGTGCTGGGGAGTCACCTGGCCGGGGAGCTCGGCGAGGCGTACCACTCCATTGCGGTCACGGCCGTCAGCGGCCGCACCCCTACCCGGCGGCCCGCGCCGGGCACCGAGCGCGGCGTCGAGGTGCTCACCGTCGACCTGGCCCCGCCCGCCCCGGGCAGCGTCGAGGCGTTCCTGGCCGGTCCCGCCTCGCCGCGGCTCACCGACCTGCGCCCGCTGCGCGGCGCCCCGGACGGCCCGCAGCGCTTCCGCAACCTGGACGGCTACATCGACCTTCCGGTCGCCGACGCCTTCGACCTGGTCGCGGTGGTTCCCCACCTGGCCTGAGCGGCGGTCAGGCGGCCGCGGCGTCGTAGCGGTCGCGGACGAACGCGCCGAGCCGCTCGGCGAACGATTCCAGGGTCGGCGCGGCCGCGTGCCGGGAGTCCCAGACCGCGGCGAGCCGCACGCTGAGGTGCCGGCCGCCCACGTCGACGGCGAGCGGCACCAGGCCGAACCGGGGATCGTCCGAGGCCACCGCGATTCCCCGGCCGGCCGCGGCGAGGGCCTGCGCCACCGTCCCGTTGGCCGCCTCGATCGACGACGTGCAGGAGGCCCCGGCCGCGGTGATCGCCGCCTCCAGCGACTGCCGGGCGGTGAACGCGGCCGGCTGCACGATCAGCGTCGACGTCAGCAGCTCGGCGAGCGGGACCTCGCCGCGGCCGGCCCACGGGTGGTCCGCGTGCACGTAGGCCCAGACCGGTAGCACGGCGAGCGGCAACGACCGGAACGGATCAGGCGCCCGGACCGTCCCGATCGCCAGGTCGGCCCCCAGCCGCAGCGTCTCCACCGGAGACAGACCGTCCGCGCCGAGCACGTCCGCGGTCGGGTCCTCCGGGGCCAGGGTGGCGATGAACGGCGACACCACGTCGGTCAGGGTCACCGTCGGCGCTCCGATCGTCAGCCGTTCCAGCCGCCCGGACGCGGCGACCATGGCCGCCACCCGCAGCGCGTCCACCCGCCCGAGCACGTCCCGGGCCAGCGGCAGCAACGCGCGCCCGGTGGTCGACAGGTCCAGCCGGCGGCCGGCGCGGTCGAAGAGCGACACCCCGAGATCACGTTCCAAAACCCGCAGCTGCCGGGACAGCGCCGGCTGGGTCAGGTGCAGCCGGACCGCCGCCGCGCTGACCGTCCCGGCCTCCGCGGTCGCGACGAAGTACCGCAGCAGCCGCACCTCCACTTATGCCTCCCGAGCATGGATCACAGGCCCAACAGGAACTGGACGAGCATACGCACTGCTGAACAGACTGACCGGCGTGAGCCTCGAACAGAAACGCCGGCTGGTCACCGACCTGCCCGGCCCCCGGTCCCAGGAACTGATGGAACGCAAGCTGGCCGCGGTGGCCGGTGGCGTCGGCACCACCATGCCGGTGTTCGCGGCGCGGGCCGAGGGCGGCATCGTGCTCGACGTCGACGGGAACCGGCTGATCGATCTCGGCTCCGGCATCGCGGTCACCACCGTGGGCGCGTCCGCGCCGCGGGTCGTCGCGGCGGTCACCGAGCAGGCCGGCGCGTTCACGCACACCTGCTTCATGGTCACCCCCTACGACGGGTACGTCGCGGTGGCCGAGGCGCTGAACCGGGTCACGCCCGGCGATCACGAGAAGCGCAGCGTGCTGTTCAACTCCGGCGCCGAGGCGGTGGAGAACGCCGTCAAGATCGCTCGGGCGCACACCGGGCGCAACGCGGTCGTCGTCTTCGACCACGCCTACCACGGCCGGACCAACCTGACCATGGCGATGACCGCGAAGAGCATGCCCTACAAGCACGGCTTCGGCCCGTTCGCGCCCGAGGTCTACCGCGCGCCGCTGTCCTACCCGTTCCGCGACGGCGCGCTCGACGGCCGGGTCGCGGCGGCCCGGGCGATCGACCAGATCGAGAAGCAGATCGGCGCGGACACCCTTGCCGCGCTGGTGATCGAGCCGATCCAGGGCGAGGGTGGCTTCATCGAGCCGGCGCCCGGTTTCCTGCCGGCCTTGGCCGCGTGGTGCCGGGCCAACGGCGTGGTGTTCGTGGCCGACGAGGTGCAGACCGGGTTCGCCCGCACCGGCGACATGTTCGCCTGCGACCGCGAGGGCGTGGTGCCGGACCTGATCGTCACCGCCAAGGGCATCGCCGGCGGCCTGCCGCTGTCCGCGGTGACCGGTCGCGCCGAGATCATGAACGCGCCGCACTCCGGCGGGCTCGGCGGTACCTACGGCGGCAACCCGCTCGCCTGCGCCGCCGCCCTGGCCGCGATCGAGACGATCGAGACGGAGGGCCTCACCGCCCGCGCCCGGGAGATCGAATCCCTGGTCAAGGGCCGGTTGCACAAGATCCAGGCGGGCGACGGCCGGCTCGGCGACGTGCGCGGGCGCGGCGCGATGCTGGCCGTCGAGCTCGTCCGGGACGGCTCCGGTGAGCCGGATCCGCGGTTGGCCCGCGACATTTCCCGGTACGCCCACCAGCGCGGCGTGATCGTCCTGACCTGCGGGACGTACGGAAATGTCCTCCGTTTCCTGCCGCCCCTGCCGATCTCCGACGAACTGCTGCACGACGCCTTCGACGTGCTCGCCGCCGCCTTCGAGGAGACCAGATGAGCACGATCGTCGTTGCCGACCCGGCCACCCTGGAAGCCGTGGCCGAGGTGCCGGACCAGGGTGTCGCCGACGCCCGGGCGGCCGTGGATGCGGCGCACGCGGCGTTCCCGGCGTGGGCGCGGACCGCACCGCGGCACCGCTCCGAGATCCTGCACCGGGCGTTCGAGCTGATGCTGCGCGACCGCGCCGAACTGGCCGAGCTGATCTCCCGGGAGAACGGCAAGTCGCTGACCGACGCGGCCGGCGAGGTGACCTACGCGGCCGAGTTCTTCCGCTGGTTCGCCGAGGAGGCGGTCCGCCCCGGCGGCGAGTACGGCGAGGCCCCCGCCGGCGGCGTCCGCACCCTGGTCACCCACCGCCCGGTCGGGGTGGCCGCGCTGGTCACCCCGTGGAACTTCCCGGCCGCGATGATCACCCGCAAGGTCGGCCCGGCCCTCGCGGCCGGCTGCACCGCGGTCCTCAAGCCGGCCGCGGAGACGCCGCTGACCGCGCTGGCCATCGCCGAGCTGCTGACCGAGGCCGGTCTGCCGGGCGGCGTGGTCACCGTGGTGACCACGTCCGACGCGTCCGCGGTGGTCGGCGCGTGGCTGGCGGACCAGCGGGTCCGGAAGATCTCGTTCACCGGGTCGACCGCGGTCGGCCGGGTGCTGCTGCGACACGCCGCCGACCGGGTGGTCAACTCGTCGATGGAGCTGGGCGGCAACGCGCCGTTCATCGTCGCCGAGGACGCCGACCTGGACGCCGCGGTGGCCGGCGCGATGATCGCCAAGTTCCGCAACGGCGGCCAGGCTTGCACCGCGGCGAACCGCTTCTACGTGCACGCCACGGTGGCCGAGGAGTTCGTGGCCCGGTTCGGCACGGCCGTCGAGAAGCTGACCGTGGGCGCGGCCGCCGGCGGCGCCGACATCGGGCCGCTGATCAGCGCGCAGGCGCTGCGCCGGGTGACCCGGACGGTCGACGGGGCGGTGGCGGCCGGCGCCCGGATCTCGCATCAGGCGGCGACGCCGTCGCTGCCCGGGCACTTCTATCCGCCGACGGTGCTGGTCGACGTGGCGCCGGACGCCGAGATCCTGCAGGACGAGATCTTCGGCCCGGTCGCGCCGATCGTCACCTGGACCGACGAGGCCGCCATGCTGGAACAGGTCAACGCCACCGAGTACGGCCTGGCCGGCTACGTCTACTCCGGCGATCTGTCCCGCGCCATCCGCCTCGGCGAGGCCGTCGAGGCCGGCATGGTCGGCATCAACCGAGGCCTGGTCTCCGACCCGTCCGCCCCGTTCGGCGGCGTCAAGCAGAGCGGCCTCGGCCGCGAGGGCGCCCGCGACGGCCTCCGAGAATTCCAGGAGACCCACTACTTGAGCGTCGCCTGGCCCGCCTGACCCCCTCGGATCGCAGCGGTCCGGCTCGCCACCGACCCGGACCGCTGCACCCGTTCCGCAGATCCCGCAGCCTCCGGCCGATTCCCTGTACGGGGTCGCGCCGTTCCCTTCAGCCGCCAACTCGAACCGCTGGCATGCCCGCGCCGCTTCCCCAAGAAGGCGGCCGGGCGTGGTGCGCCCACCTCCGCATTGCCTCCTCCGGCCAGCCGCTGCGAGCTGCGCGCGTCTGCGTCGTTTCGAGCGACCAGCGTTCCGGGCGTCCGCGTGCCTTTCGCGGCCTGCGGGGCGGCTTGCCGCGACCAGCGTTGCGAGCGTCCGCGTGCTTCTCCCCGCCCGCGGGGCGGCTTGCCGCGGTCAGCGTTGCGAGCGTCCGCGTGCTTCTCGCGGCCCGCGGCGCGGCTTGCCTCGGTCAGTCTTCGATGTGCAGGACGATCCGGCCGTCGGCGACGCCCTTGTAGGCGCTCGGGTCGCCGGTCATCACGTCGACGCCCAGGTCGAGGGCGAGCATCGCGGCCGAGGCGCAGTCGGCGCGGCCGGTCAGCGCCCGCAGCGCGACCAGCGCCTCCCAGTCCTCGGCGTCGTCCTCGACCAGGAAGGTGGCCGGGTGCGCGAGCAGCAGGTCCAGCCGCTCCCGCTCGATCATCGCGGTCTGGTAGCCGGCCTCGACCAGGCAGGGAAGCGGGATGACCACCGCGCCGCCCTCATCGTTGATCTCCGCCAGGGTCTCGCCGACCGCCATCGAACCACGCACCCACGCGGTGATCGCCGACGTGTCCAGAACCAGCTTGGCGTCGCGCCCCTGGGTCACGCGGGCCGCGACCGCAGCCCGGCCAGAAACGCCGCGCGCCCCTCAGCATCCCGGGCCCGCTCCGCCGACCGCCGGCGCTGGCGCGCCTTCGCCTTCCCCTCGGCGGTGACCGCCAGCCCCATCCGGGCGTGAATGTCCTCGACGCTCAGCTTCGGCCTGGTGTCCTGCTCCATGCCGCCAGCGTACCGGCTCCCCGACCCCGGGCAAGGTCCGCACAACGCCCACCTGACGCGCGGCGGTACCCGGGCAGTGTCAGACGGTCACCTCGAAATGTGATCGCGGCGGGTGGAACCGTGTGTTTGGGTGACCGCATGAGTCAACCGACGTTGCGGACCGATCGGCTGCTGCTCGTGCCCCTGGCTGATCGGCACTTCGAGCTGGAGGTGGACCTCGACGCCGATCCCGAAGTGCTGAAATACATCTGGGGTCGGGCCCGGACCCGCGACGAAGTGGTCTCCTCCCACGCGGAGCGGATGGCCCTGGGGCTCAAGGTGGACGGGCTCGGATACTGGATGGCCTTCGGCTCCGACGGCGGACGCCGTGACTCGTCGGCGCCGGACACCGAGGCCGAGGGCGAGTTCGTCGGCCTGATGATGCTGCCCCCGGCGCACGGCGACGACCAACCCGACGATCCGACGGTCGCCGAGCTGGGATACCGGCTGGCCCGGCGTTACTGGCGACAGGGGCTGGCCAGCGAAGCCTCGCGAGCACTGCTGCGGCACGCCTTCGACACCGTCGGACAGAGCCGGGTGATCGCCCAGACCATGGCGGTCAACATCGGCTCCCGAGGCGTCATGGAGAGCGTGGGTATGCGTTATGTCCGCACCTTCCACCCCATCTGGGATGACCCCCTCCCGGGAAGCGAAGCCGGCGAAGTCGAATACGAAATGACCCGCGCGATGTGGGAGTCCCGCCGCGGCACCCTCTGACGGCAGAAACCCGAAGCGCCCCTCAGCTGGATGCACCGCGCTGCGCAGCCCAGTCACCATCGGCGGCCGCCCAGGGCCGGCGGAAGCTACCCAGTCACCATCGGCGGCCGCCCAGGGCCGGCGGAAGCTGCCCAGTCACCATCGGCAGCTGCCCAGGCGGCGGAAGCTGCCCAGTCACCACCGGCGGGTGCCCAGGGCCGGCGGAAGCTGCTCAGGCACTCTCGGGGCTGTCGGCGGCGTCACCGCCGAAAGCGGCGACCGCCTGCCGGCCCAGCTGCTGATTGTCGGTGACATAGGGGCGCAACTCCTTCTCATAGCGCTCGAAGGCGGCAGTGTGATCGCCGTCGGCCTCGGCCAGGCAGCGCGCCAGCGTGGACGCGCCGATCAGGGCCTGGGAGGTGCCCATGCCGCTGGTCGGGGCGGCGCAGTAGCCGGCGTCGCCGAGCAGGACGACCCGGCCGGTCGACCAGGAGTCCAGGCGGACCTGGCAGGTCGAGGCGAAGTAGAAGTCGGGCGCGGCGGCCATCGCGTCCAGCAGGCGCGGCACCTCCGGCCAGGGGTGGCCGGCGAAGGCCGCGCGCACGGCGGCCTCCTGGGCGGCCCGACCGGCGCGGTCGAGCTCGGGAGTGGCGGTCCCGAACGAGAGGCTGACCGTCATCCGGTCGGGATCGCCGGCGGAGAAGGCGAAGACCGCCCGGCCGGCATCCGGCTGGAGCAGGCCCCGCCGGTCCAGGCCGAAGAGGTTACCGGTGGTGAAGCCGGCGCCGGACATGCCCAGGTGCTCGATCGGGTCGATGGCGGGGAAGGCCAGGCGGCGGACCGCTGAGTGCACGCCGTCGGCGCCGACGACCAGGTCGAAGTCACGGGCCGGGGCACGCTCGAAGGCGACCGTCACCCGATCGTCGTGCTGCTCGAGGGCGGTGATGGTGTCGTCGAAGAGGAACTCGGCGTCGACCGCCTGGTGCAGGATGCGGGTCAGCGCCCGCTTGGGCACCTCGAGGTCACCGCCGAACGCGGACGCCGGCAGCTCACCGGTGATCGAGCCGTCGGGCGCCAGCATGGTGACGCCACGCATCCCGGTCTCGTGGGCGCGGACCTCGTCGAGGATGCCGATGTCGGCGAGCACGTCGAGGGCGGCACCGCGAAAGTCCACGGCATAACCGCTGTCGCGCAGGTCGGGAGCACGCTCGACGAGGGTGACCCGGACGCCGTCACGTCGCAGGAACCAGGCCAGGGCGGGGCCGGCGACGCTCGCGCCGGAGATCAGAACGTTTCTCATGCCGACGACCGTAGCCGGGTTTTATCCATATGGTCAATCCATTTGGATAAACCATGTGGTTAAGATGGCGGGTATGATCGAGCCGTGGGAAACCGGGAAGCCCTTCTGGCCGGGGCGAAGCAATGTCTGACCGAGCGTGGCTGGGCGCGCACGACCGTGCGGGACATCGCGTTCGCGTCCGGGGTCAATCACGCCGCGATCGGCTACCACTTCGGCTCACGGGAGTCGCTGCTGGTCCATGCCCTGATCGAGGCCGTCGAGGAGCTGAGCGAGACGATCGCCGAGCGCGCCGCGGACGGGTCGCCGGAGGAGCGCTGGCAGGCGTTGATCGACACGTTCGGCACGCATCGCCCGCTGTGGGTCGCGCAGCTGGAGGCTGCGGTGCAGGCCGAGCACTCCCCCGAGCTGCGCGAGTTCCTGGCACAGGCACAGCAGCAGGGGCGGGAGGGACTCGGCGGGTCGGTGCCGCTGGCCCTGCTCACCGGGTTGATGCTGCAGTGGCTGGTCGATCCGGAGCACGCCCCGTCCGGCGCGCAGGTGGCCGATGAGCTGCGTCATCAGGCGGCGGCCGGGTCCTGATCCGAGCGGACCGCCGATAGGGACGGGTGTGAGCCCCGGATGGTGTCGCGCGGCCCACGCTCGGACGAGACGTGGGCCGCGAGACAGGATTCGGACGCTGCCGGGCCGGCCGGGGGCTGACGACAGCACCCGGACGCTCCCGGGCCGGTCGAGGGTCGCGCCACGCGAGCTGCGGGCGCGCGGCGACGCCGGCTCGGGCGCGACCGCTTCAGTCCAGCAAGGGCTGCCAGTCCTCGGCGTCATCGCAGGTGCCGAGGGTGGCGTTCTGCAGCATGCGGTCCAGGTCGGCCTCGGTGATCTGGGCCCTGTCGCGGACGTGCAGGGTCGCCACACACCCACCGAAACGGACGATCATGTCCGCCCCCGGTTCCGGGCTGTCGAAAAGACCGTTGGGCCGCGGCAGGTACCACACCTCCGCCCCATTGATCTTCTCCGGCTTCTGGCCGTCCAGCTCGTGCTGATAGTTCAGCCAGTCCGGGCTCTGCGAGCCGACCTGCAGTGCGAGGGCCGTCACCGCGTCGCGTCTCGGGAAATAGGACAGGTCCGGTCCCTTCTCCCCGTCATAACCGAGCTTGAAGGACGCGCCGAAGCCCCCGGTCTTCGACGGATTCCCCGAGGCCCACTGGATCTTCAGTCCGGGCGGCACCCAGCCGAGCCGGATCGGCGCGATCGCGTCGGAGGCCTCGACGATCCGCACGTCGCGGGCCACCGCCACCAGATCGTCGCGCTTGCTGGGGCCGAGCGTGCCGACCAGCACCCACATGCCGGTCTCGTCGCGCCAGCCGACCCACGAGCCGTCGAAGTTGGAGTTCTCGGCCCCGACGTGCAGCTGCGGGACGTACCAGCCCTGGTGCGCGCCGATCGTTACCGGGGTCCCCTTTCTCAAGGTCTCCGGGTCGAAGGCGCCCGGTTCGAAGGCGAGCACCTCTCCGCCGGGGTTGAGCCCCGCCTCACCCGGATGCTTCGCCTGCACGTCACCGATGTTGCGGACCGTCACGTGCTGCCCGGTCGCCGTGCTCTCCCGGTTGAGGATCATGAACGGGGAGCCGTCGGCCAGGGCGATGCTCGTCTGAGCGGGGGTGCGGGTGACGGTTCGCCCCGCGGCAGGCGCCGGATCCGGCGACGGAGACCGGAGGACGAAGGGGCTCACGCCCGCCGCGACCGCTACTGCCGCGCCCAGCGCCACGCCCCGCGTGATCGTGCGGCGGCGGCGCAGGCGAGCCGCCCGCCCCCGCACGTCAGGCAGCAGACGACCGTCCGCCGGGGTGTCGCCGGCGTGCCGGTCCAGGGTTTCCCGCAGGTCTTCCAGAGTCCGCATCACAGTGCTCCCCCATGAGCGATGGCCGGATATCCGGCGGAGGTGTCGACCAGTTCGATCCGAAGGGTGGCGAGGGCCCGGCTGGCGTACCCACGCACGGTGCCCGGGCTGCAGTTGAGCACGTCGGCGATCTCCTGGTCGCTGAGGCCTTCGTAGTAGCGCAGCACGATCACCGCGCGCTGCTGCCTGGGCAGGGTGCCGAGCAGATGCCACAGTTCGTCGTCGGCGACCTGATGAGCGGGCGTCACGGGCGCGTGCGGACCGTCGAGATCGCGTTGCTCCAAAGGGACGAAGGAGAGTCGGCGGCGGCGCCGCAGCAGCGACAGGAACTCGTTGGTCACCATCCGGCGGACGTAGGCGTGCGGCTCACCAGCGGAGGTGATTCTGGGCCATTTCAACATCGCCCTGGCCAGGACCTCCTGGACGATGTCGCGGGCCTCCTCCCGGTTCCCGCTGAGCAGCATCGCGTAGCGCAGCAAGGCGGGTGACCGCGCGGCCGCGAACTCCTCGAACTCCATGCATTTCCTCCCCCGTCGGGTGCTCGTCGTAGAGAACACGCCCGGGGCGCGGGATCCGCTGTGCGCGGAGCCCGCCGCGGGAAACGTTCACGCGCGGTTTCACCGAGCGACACCGAGGCGGCGCGTGGCCGGGGCCGACAGCGCGCCGAGGCGGGAACTGAGCGCACGGCGGAGGGCGGAGCGGAGGTGCAGCGGTGGACGGCGCCGGGTGCAGCGGACGGCGGAGCCGGGGGCGCGGCGGAGGGCGGAGCGGAGGTGCAGCGGAGGGCGGAGCCGGGGGCGCGGCGGAGGGCGGAGCCGGAGGCGCGGCAGAGGACGGGACCGAGGACGAAGCCGGGAGCGGTGCGGCACAGGCGGCGGCTCCGGAGCGGTCAGGTGACCTGTCTCGGTTCGTCGAGGAGGATTTTTCGTACGTCGGAGCGGGCTGCCATCTCCAGTATCTGATCCCTGCTGAGCGTGACCACCACCGCGTTGGTGAGCGTCAACCCGCGCGCGCCGGTCACGCCGAGCCGGTTCAGGTGCTCGAAGACGCCGGCCTGCGCGTCGTGCACCTGCTCGGCGAGCCCGGCCAGCCCCGCCTCCCCGGCCGCCACGGCGTGCAGCTCGATGACGACCGGCACCCCGCGATCCCCCTCCACCCGGAGGATCGCGGGGTCCACCTTGTCGGCGCTCACGCCGCCTTGCCCAGGATCGGCAGCATCGCGGCGAACGCGTTCACCAGGCCGTACCCGGTCTCGTTCGGTCCGTAGGAGAGCCGCTCCGCGGTGTCCTCGAGGAGCTTCTTGACCACCATCGGCCGGATCCCGGGGTTCTGCTCGATCACCAGCGCGGCGACCGCGGCCACGTGCGGGGTCGCCATCGACGTGCCGTTGAACGAGGCGAACCCGCCGCCGAGCACCGACGAGACGATGTCCACGCCGGGACCGGCCAGGTCCGGTTTGGTCAGTCGGATCGGGCTGCCCGGCCCGACCCGCCCGCTACCCGGTCCGATGCTGGAGAACGCGGCCAGCTGCTTGCCCTTGTCCACCGCTCCCACGGTAATCACCCGGCGGGCCGCCCCGGGGTGCCGGATGTTCAGCTGCCCGGTCGGCGCGCCCACGTTGCCCTCGTTGCCGGCCGCGACCACCACGGTCACGCCGAGCCGGGACGCGTTGTCGGCGGCCTGGCACAGGATGCAGTCGGCGTCGTTGCACACCCATCCGTGGAAGATCTCGCTCCAGCCCAGGCTCAGGCTCGCCACCTGCGCGTTGCGGCGGACCGCCTGCTCCAGGCCGTCGACCACACCGGCCGGCGTGCCCATGCCGGCCGCGGTCAGCACCTTGATGTTGATCAGGTCGGCCTGCCAGGCGACCCCGCGGTAGACCGCGTCGTTGCTGGCGATCGTGCCGGCGCAGTGGGTGCCGTGGTCGCCGGGCACGCTGACCGGTTCGCCGGCCGTGCTGAACTCGTCGACCACCTTGCCGGACAGCGCCGGGTGGCTGCCGTCGATGCCGGTGTCCAGCACCGCGACCCGTACCCCGGACCCGGCGGTCCGGAATTCCTCCCAGGCCTCGCGTGCCTCGATCACCGCGACGCTCTGATCCATCGCGGTCACCTTGTCGAGGCGTTCCAGCCGGACCAGCTTCACCTCGTCGAGCTGGGCCACCTGCTCGATCTGGGCCGGGGTGAGCTCGGCGGTGACCGCGTTGGTCAGCGTGTGCCGACGCGCGTTCACTCCGAGCCCGTCGATCCGGTCGATGATCGGCTGCTGGCTGGCCTGCGCCTGCAATTGCAACTGCTCCAGGCCGGCCGGGCCGCCGTGGCCCTCGGGCGCGGACAGCGCCTCGTGGTGCGAGATGGTGACCTCGAACTTCTGCCCCTCGGTGACCTCGGTCGCGGCGAATCCGCGTACCCGGGCCCGTGCGGTCTCCGCGCCGATCGCCTCGACCAGCCGCGGCTCGAACTTGTCCATCGACATATCGGTTGTCCTTCCCCTCTGCCAGGAAGAGAGCCGGTGCCGGACCGGGCAGATACATCGGCGGCTGTCGCAGATCCGGCAGCGCCACGGACCACGATCGGCGTTAGCCTCAGCACGCTCAGTGAGCCAAGCGATGACACGCCCAACGACCACGGAGCGATGACACGCCCAACGAGCGCGAAGCGAAGAGACGCCCCAACGAGGACACGCGCAACGAGCGCGAAGCGAAGTGAGGACGAGGAAGGATCCGACATGGACGCTCTGGCCGGCCGTCTGGCCGCCGAGACCGACATCCGCACCCTGCAGATGAGCCAGTATCTGCAATATCTGGATCAGCCGCCGGACACCCCGGCGTACGGCCTGCAGCCCGACAGCCGCTTCCACCTCGGCGACCTGCGGGTCGACCTGGCCGCCGGCGAGCCGCTCGGCGAGGTCGGATTCCAGAACTGCGTGCCGGCCGCGATGGCCCTGCTCGCCCAGTCCTGGTACGCGGCGGCGAAGGAGCAGTACACGCCGACCCTGGAGGACACCCTCAAGATCTACGAGAAGGTGTCGCCGTTCCACCGCGGGACCCGTGGCCGCGACCAGCACTCGACCGTTTCCGGTCGGCGCAAGGCGCAGAACGACTTCGGCGCCAGCCTGCTGCTGGCCCTGAAGCTGTGGGTGAACCAGGAGCGGCCGCTGGCCGGCCTGCTGCCCGACGCCCGCGCCTTCCTGGAGATCGAGCCGCGCAACCTGGACCAGGTCCGCGAGGCGGTGCTGCGGTTCGGCGGCGTCCTGATCGGCCTGGCCCTGCCCCAGTCGATCAAGGACGGCAAGGGTGTGCCGCGCGACGCCTGGTACGTGCCCGGCTACGGCCCGGTCTACGACGCCACCCCGGGCAGCCTGTCCAGCCACTGCGTCGCGATCACCGGGTATTCGCAGCGGGAGTTCTTCTGCCTGAGCGCCGGCCGGGTTCGCCGGTTGTCACCGGAGTTCCTGCTCACCTACGCCGAGGAGGCCTACACGGTGGTGCAGCCGTCCGCGCTGGAGGGCAACCCGCCGCTGCGCGAGCAGCTCACCCAGGACCTGTTCGAGCTGCGCACCTCGGACCGCCCGGGTGCGATGCCGGCCTTCAACCACCGCTGGCGCGGCGGCAACATCATGTGATCAGGCCGGCAACAAGCGAAGGCAGCCTCAGGAAGCCTGCCCCCGCTTGATCAGCGCCGCCTCCCACCGGTTCGCCGCGCCGAGCTTGGCCAGGATGTTGGAGACGTGCACGCTCACCGTCTTCTCCGCGATGTCCAGGCTGCGGGCGATCCGCCCGTTGGTGTAACCGAGCGCGATCAGGTCGAGCACCTGCGTCTCCCGCGGCGTCAGCCCCCAGTCCGCGCCGTCGTCGCCGGCCGGTGGCGCGGCGTCCGGCTGGAGCGAGACCCCGGCCATCGCGGCCATCGCGTCCAGCTCGCGGATGAGCCGCCGGGCACCGAGCCCGGCGGCCAGCCGGGCCGCCGTGGTCAGCTCCCGGTGCAGCGCGGCGGTCGCCCCGCGCCGCAGCAAGCAGGCCGCCAGCCGCAGCCGGGCCTGCGCCTCCGGGTACGGATGGCCCAGTTCCGCCCAGGTCCGGGCGACCTCGCTCCAGGCTTCCTCCTGCGGCTCGCCGCGGATCCGTCGCAGCTCCGCCTCGGCCACCCGGGCGAGCGCCTCGGCGACCGGCAGCGCCCGCCCGCCGCTCGGTGCCCGCAACGCCGCCAGGCTCGCGTCGGCCCGCTCGGCGAGCAGGCTCGCCCAGGCCTGCCAGCGTTCCCGGGTGGCGTGCTTGGCGACCGCCTCGCCGGCCGCCTGCAGCCCGCAGACCGCCAGTCGCAGCGCCGGGAACACCCCTTCGCCGTCGCCGAGTTTGGCCAGTCCCTCGTCGACGGCCCGGCGCGCGGCCCGCCAGTTCCCGTCGGCGATCTCCAGCGCGCCGAGCGCCGCGTACACGTGCCCGACGAAGTCCTGATCGGTCTTGCCCGCCGAACCGCTCATCACCCGGTCGAGGATGTCCCGGGCCGCGCCCCGCTCGTCCCGGGCGACGAACACCTCGGCCCGGACGTACTGCAGGTAGAGCGGCAGGTCGTCGGCGGCCTCGTCGGGCAGCACCTCGCCGATCAGCTTCTCGATCTCGTCCCAGCGTCCCAGGTCGAGCAGGATGTCCGCGGCGTTGCCGACCAGCACCGTCCCGGTGGTCATCCGCATCCCGAAGCCGGCCGCCAGGTCACAGCCGCGGCGGGCCAGTTCCAGTCCCTCGTCGAGCCGGTTCAGCATCTGCAGGCAGTAGGACAGGTTCGTGTACGCCCGCAGGATGTTCTCCTTGCTGTCCGTGCTCTCGGCCAGCGCCAGCCCCTCCCACAGCTGCTCCACCCCGGCCTCCCGCTCGCCCAGCAGGAACCGCACCGTCCCGAGGGTGACCAGCAGGTAGCCGCGTTCGACCGGAGCGGTGGCGACGGCCAGCGCGGCGGTGCCCTCGGCGAGCGCCTGCCGGTAGTGGCCGCTGAGCATCAGCACCCGGGCGAAGGTGGCCCCGGCCCGGGCCTGCAGCGGCGACTGCGGCACCCCGTCCAGCAGCGCGATCGCTTTGCGCGCCGAGTCGACCGCCCCGGGTGTGTCGTGCGCCCGCCAGCGCAGCCGGGCCAGGTGCTCGTGCAGCGCCGCCAGGACCTGCGGGTCGCCGTCGACGCCGACCACCTGGATCGCCTCGCCGGTCAGCTCCACCGCACGCTGCGGGTCGCCGGCGTAGTCGAGCACCTCGGCGGCCTCGTCCAGCAGCCGCGGATAGGTGGTCTCGCAGAGCTTGAACGCGTCCGGGACCCGCCGCCACAGTTCCAGCACCCGGCCGTACTGCCGGCGGGCCTCGGCGTAGGCGTGCACCACCGCCGCCGACCGGGCCGCCCGCAGCGTCCAGAACAGCGCGTCGTCGTCCTTGCGGCCGTGGAACCAGTGGTGCGCCAGCTCGGCCTGGACCACCGGCGACGCGTCCGGGCCGGCCGTGGCGGACAGCGCGGCGGCCACCGCCCGGTGCAGTCCGGCCCGCTCGCCCGGGAGCAGGTCCTGGTAGAACGTCTCCGCGGTGAGCGAATGGCGCAGCTGGAACCGCTCCTCGGTGGTACGGACCAGGACCTGCCTGGCCACCGCGTCGCGCAAACCGGACCGCAGTGCCGGACCGGGCAGTCCGCTGGCCGCTTCGAGCAGCGCCCCGGACACCGGGCGGCCGGCCGCCGCGACCACGCCGACCACCTGCTGTCCCTCCTCGGACAGCCCCTCGACCCGCATCATCAGCAGGTCACGCAGGTGGTCGGGGACCGGGCCGCCGGGGTTGCGCTGCTCGGCGGCGAGGATCTCCTGGGCCAGGAAGGCGTTGCCGCCGGACCGCTCGTGCACCTTGGTGATCACCCGATCGGAGACCGCGCCGCCCGACGCGCGCAGGAAGACGCCCAGCTCGGTCCGGTCGAACCGGTTCAGCTCCAGGTAGCCGGTGCCGCGGCCGCGGATCAGCTCGCCGATCACCACCCGGTGCCGGGAGTCCTCGTCCAGCTCGTCGGTGCGGAAGGTGCCGGCCAGCAGCACCGGGACGTGCCGCAGGTTGCGGCTCAGGAACAGCAGCAGGTCCAGCGACGAGGTGTCCGCCCAGTGCAGGTCTTCGAGCAGCAGCACCAGCGGCCGCTGCCCGGCGAGCCGGCCGAGCATCTCCAGGAACAGCGAGAACAGGTGCGCCCGGGCCAGCTGACCACCCTCCCGCGGGTGACCGGAATCGGTCAGCGCCGGGATCAGCGCGGACAGTGCCGCCTGCCCGCCACCGGCGCCCTCGACCAGGGCCGCCGCGCCGACCTCCGCCTCGACCGCGTGCATCGCGGCCAGCCACGGGCTGTAGGGCAGCTCGCCGGCCCCGACCGACACGCAGGCACCCCGGGCGACCAGCAGATCGTGGCCGGCGCACCGGGTCTCGAACTCGTCGAGCAGCCGCGTCTTGCCGACCCCGGCCTCACCGGCGATCAGCACCGTCCGCGGATCACCGCGGGCGGCGTCGTCGAGCGCCTCGGCGAGGGCGGCCAGCTCCGCCGCCCGCCCCACGAAGCCTTTCCAGGCTGCCATACACAGCAGTATTTACTGCCCGGACAGCTCCGGGAAGACGTGCGCGAGCTGCGCGCGGCTGGTGACGCCGAGTTTGCGGAACACCCGGCCGAGGTGGAACTCGACGGTCTTCGGACTCAGGAACAGCCGGGCCGCGGTCTCCCGGGTGGACACTCCGGTCGCGACGATCCGCGCCACCTGGTACTCCGCCGGGGTCAGCCCGGTCGGCGCGCGCCCGGCGCGACGCTCGTCGGTGCCGGTCAGCTCGCGTTCGGCGCGCTGTGCCCAGGGCACCGCGTTGAGCCGGGCGAACCCGTCCCGCGCGGTCCGCAGCTGGTTGCGCGCCGCCCGGCGGTCACCGTCGCGGCGCAGCCTTTCCCCGTACGACAGGTGCACCCGCGCGTTGTCGAACGGCAGATCCATCGTGGCGTGCAGCCGGGCGGCCCGGGCGAAGCAGTCGTTGGCGCCGTCCCGGGCGGTCAGCCCGAGCACCCGCCACGCGTTCGCGGCGATCGGCGCCGGCGCCGAACTGGTCAGCCCGCGCAGCGTGTACAGGTCCTCGTCGCTCAGTCCGCGGTCCCGGATCAGCCGGCATTCCAGCAGGTCGGGAAGGAACTCCGCGGCGACCTCCGCCGGTCCGGCGAGGTCGCCGGGCCGGCACGCGGCCAGGTCCGCGAGCAGTTCCAGTCCAGCACTGACCGGATCGATCCGCTTCGGTACGCCGGGTCCCGCCGCGAGTCCGGCCTCCGCCTCCCGGTGCGAGTCGGCGGCCGCGCCGGACCGGCCGCGCAGCACACCGAGCAGCAACCGGGTGTGATGGGCCCGCGCCGCCACCGGGACGTTCTCGGTCAGCCGAGCGAGGGCGAGCGCCTGCTCGGCGTCCGCGGACGCGGCCGCCAGGTTGCCGGCCCGGGCCAGTGCCCAGCTGCGCAGCGCGAGCACGGCCGGCAGCCGGACGATCACCCCACCGGCCCAGAGCCGGCTCGCCGTCGTGGCCAGTTCCCGCTCCGCCCGCCGGAACCGGCCGAAGGCCATCTCCCGCCGGGCGGCCGCGACCGACTCGTCGACGCCCACCTGCGCGGCGGGTGCCGGTTCGCCGGTCGCGGCCGCCCGCCGCAGCAGCTCGGCCGCCCGTCCCGGCTCCCCCGCGAGCTGCGCGTCGGCGGCCGCCAGGGTGAGCAGCCGGCGCTTGCCGGTCGGTGTCACCTCGGCGGCCAGTTCCAGGGCGGCGGCCGCGGCGGCGTGCCCGGTCGCGCCGCGGGCCAGCGTGGACAGGTGCTCCAGAATCTCCGCGGTCGGCCGCTCGGCCAGCGCCGCCCTGCTCGCCGGGCGTCCTTCCGGGCGCTCGGTCAGCGCGGTCGTGCTCGCCGGGCGCTGCGTCAACGCGGGCGCGGTCATCGCGCGCCGCCGAAGTGTGTGGCGATCACCCGGCGGGCCCAGGCCATCCGGCGGACCGCGTACTCGGGCACCTCCCCGTAACAGGCGGCGACCTCGGCCGCGCACCCCCGGGACCCATGGCACAGCCGGACCATCGCCCGGACCACCGACTCGACCTGCTCCCGCCCCGGCCGCGAGCCGGTGGCCAGCGCGCTCACGAAGAGCGCATCGGTGCGCGCCACGGTCAGCATCGTCGCGGACATCATCTGCTCCCCCCACCGTTTCCGGTTTCCGGTCCAGACTCGGCCGCGTTCCGCGCCGGACGTTAGGAAGGTCTGCCTAGCCACACCGCCGACACCTCCCTAGGCCACCGGTCCGGCCTCCCTAGGCCGATCGGCCCGGCACCGCCCCCGAACCGCGTACCCGCAGGTGGAGCCGGATCGAACCGTGATCTCGCCGCCCGGCCCGGACGGCGACAGGCGACAGGCGACAGGCGACAGGCGACAGGCGACAGGCGATCATTGACGGGTGCCCGGCGTCGTCCGCCCGAGCCGGGCTGATGGCGGTCCTGGACCTCGGCGTGCGGCGCGTCGGAAGCGGCAGGGCATCCTTCGGTCACGGCGCGTCAGACGACCGCTGACCGGAAAGGTGGTGTGACGGGCCCGCCCACGACAGGCCCGTCACCGATCCCCTCCCCATCCCCAGGAACGGGCCGGACGGGGCCAGAGCTTGGGGCGTCGACCCCGACCGGTGCAGGCCATCCTCCCGTCGCCCGCTCTCGATCCGCTATCGACTCCCTGTCACCGTCCGATTGAGGACAGGCTGCCGCCGCCACCTCGGATACGCTGCGCGGTGGCCGGCGCGGAGCGAGCCGGCGTGCCCCTCACCCAGGGCGGCCAGGCCGCCGGCTCGACCGAGCCGTTCCCCGACACCGCGGGGTGGTATCAGAACCTGGCGCCGGGCTGTCTTACCCGGGAGACAGGACACGGGGATTTCCCTCGGGGAGAACGTCATGGCGCGACGATCGACCAGCGGCCCGGACGCCGCCGCAACCCGGATCCAGCCGGCCGCTTCGGCGATCGGAACCGGGCCGGCGACCATCACCGTCGCGGGCCGCCACCATTCGCTGGATTCCTCCGGTACGACCATCGGCCGTGACTCCACCTGCGATGTCGTGCTGCCCAGCGACCTGGTCAGCCGCCGGCACGCGGTCATCCGCAGCCGTGGCGACCGATTCGAGATCGAGGATCTGGGATCGTCCAACGGCACCCGGGTCAACGGCGCCCCGATCCACGGCACCCACCCGTTGCGGCCAGGCGATCAGATCGAGCTGGCCGATACCAGAATCAATTTCTCGTACGCCGGAGAGCCGCCCGCGGAAAGCGAATCGCTGCGCCAGGAACTGCGCCAGGCCCCCGGTTTCGGGGTCCGCGCGTTGTTCCTGGCGGTCGCCGGCTCGGTCGTCGGCACGGTGATCCCGGCCGCGCTGAACAGCGGCAGCTGGGGCACCCTGGCCGGCGCGACGATCGGCCCGGTCATCTCCACGGTCTTCTCCACCAAGTACACCGGCGAGAAGGGCCGGGTCCGGGTCGCCGCGATCGTCCTGCTCAGCGTGGCCGCCCTGGTCATCACGGTGACCGGCTTCACCCTGGGCGACAAGGCCACCGGCGGGTCGGTGGTGCCCGGGGCCGGCGACCGTACCGGGACCTTCCCCGATCTGATCGAGGAGAACCCGGGCAAGGGCGGTGACCCGGACCCGGCGCCGACCGACCCGGCGGTCGTCGAGCTGTCCGCCGTCCGGTGCGGCAGCGCCACCGTCGGCGAGTCGCGGGGCTGTCCGATCGCGACCGTCCGCTACCACGGTCCGGACCGGCTGCACGTGACCGGCGTCGAGATGCGCGGCGACGCGGCCGGCGACTTCACCGCCGGCGGCGACTGCGCGGACCGCTGGCTGGATCCGGAGGAGGCCTGCGAGATGACCGTGACGTTCCGGCCGTCCGCCGAGGGCGACCGCTCCGCCACCCTGGTCGTGCACCAGAACCTGCCGAGCCCGGAGGACGGCACCACCGCGCAGGTCACCGGCACCGGGACGGCCGGCTCCACCGGCGGCGGGGACGAGTGCCTGTCCGGTTTCGTGTGGCGGGAGGCGATCGCCGGCGACCACGTCTGCGTCCCGCCGGAGACCCGGGACCAGGCCCGCGCCGACAACGCCGCGGCCGACTCCCGGCGCAGCCCGACCGGCGGCGACTACGGCCCGGACACCTGCCTGTCCGGCTACATCTGGCGCCTGGTCACCCCGTCGGACCTGGTCTGCGTCACCCCGGAGACGCACGACCAGGTCGAGGAGGACAACAGCCTGGCCGCTTCCCGCCGCGCCGGCTGAGAGCGGTCGGCGGGTGACCGTCGTGGTCGCGGCGGGGCGGATCGGCGTACCGGCACATCGGCGGTCCGGAGGGAAAGCGGTCCGGCGCGTGGCAGCGGCCGCCGGGCATGACATGCTGGCGCGTGTGAGGGGGCCGTTCGCGGAGGCGGTGCGGATCGGGGCGGACGGGGTGACGCTGGCCTGGCCGCGGTTCTCGCCTGAGGTGCGCTATTCCGGCCGGTTCATCCCGTGGTCGCGGGTGCGCGACATGGACCCGGAGGCGTTCCCGCCGGAGCTGCGGCTGCGCAACGGGCGGACGGTCTTCCTGGCCCGGGCGCACGCGGCGGACCTGGCGGCGGCGCCGGTCAAGGTGCGCAAGCGGGTCGATGTGTGGGGCGCGTTGCTGGAACCGTTCCTGGACACCGAATACGGCGCCGAGACCGACGCGATCTGCGCGCACCGGCTGCATTCCTGCGGATTCAGCGACCGGGAGATCCAGCGGATCCGGCGGCGGGTGCGCCGCAGGATGACCACGATGACGTTGCTGACCTGGGAATGGGGCGGATATGGGCACAGCGACGTGCTGCTCGCGACGTCCCGCGCCCCGGGTTTCGCCTATCGCCGGTTCCGCCGCTGGGCGGACGCCATCGCGGCCCGCGGCGAGCGATCCCAGGGGTTTCGCGGCGAGCAGTCGCGGAGCGGGCCGTTCCGGGAGGAGCGATCTCCGGATGAGCCATTTCGGAGTGCGCGATTTCGAGGTGGGCGATTTCGGGGTGGGCGATGAGGATGCTGGTCGTCGGGGGTAGCGGGCTGCTCGGCCGAGAAGTGGTCCGGCAGGCGCGGATCGCGGGTCACGAGATCACCGCGACCTTCCGCAGCCAGCCCATCGGATCCGGCGGACGTCGCCTCGACATCCGGGACCGGGCCGCGGTGCGCGCGCTCGTGGCCGCGGTCCGACCGGAGGTGATCGTCAACGCGGCCTATCAGCAGGCCGACTGGGCGGCCACCGCGGACGGGGGCATGCACGTCGCGGCCGCGGCCGCCGCGACCGGCGCACGCCTGGTGCACGTCTCCAGCGACGCGATCTTCTCCGGACGGGCGGAGTCCTACGACGAGGCCGCGACGCCGGACCCGGTCACGCCCTACGGTGCGGCCAAGGCCGCCGCCGAACTCGCGGTCCGCGGCCTGGTTCCGGACGCCGCTGTGGTACGCACCTCGCTGATCATCGGCGGTGGCCGGTCGGTGATCGAGCGCTTCGTCCGGGAGCTGGCCTCCGGGGAGCGGACCGGCGCGCTGTTCTCCGACGACATCCGCTGCCCGGTGCACGTCACCGACCTGGCCGCGGCCGTGCTGGAGCTGGCCGCCGCGGCCCGCCCGGGGGTCCACAACGTCGCCGGCCCGGAGGCGATCTCCCGGCACCGCCTGGGGGTGTTGATCGCCCGCCGGGACGGCCTGGACGAGTCCGCGCTGCCGGTCGCGCTGCGCGCCGGGAGCGGCCTGCCGGGCGCGCTCGCCGTGCGGCTCGACTGCGCCGCCACCCAGGCCCGGCTGGTCACCCGGTTGCGCGGCGCCGGCGAATTCCTGGCCCCGGCCGTCACCGCGGCGTAACCGGGGTGCCCGCGGCGGTCGTTGTACGAGATGTTCGTGCCGACCGATTCAGGGAAGACCGTTCTCGTGCATCCACAGCCGCCGCGCCGCAGCACCCACGCCCACGGGAGTCCCCGGAACCGCCTGGTCTACGACCGGTGGGGCCGGTTCGGACGTCCGGTGCTGCTGCTGCACGGGCTGTTCTACGACCGGACGATGTGGTGGCCGGTCGCCGCGGAGCTGGACGGCGGCTGCGCGGCGGTGGCGGTGGACCTGCCCGGACACGGTGACTCGGCGGCCCGGCCCGACCTGTCCGGGCTGGTCACCGACCTCGCGGCGCTGGTCCACCGGCTGGACCTGCACCGGGCGCCGGTGCTGGTCGGGCACGGCGCCGGGGCGGTGCTGGCGCACGAGTTCGCCAGCCGGTACGTGGTGCAGACGGTGATCACGGTGGACGACGGGGACGTGTCTGTCGTACCCGAGGCGTACCGTCAGTTCGCTGTCCGAAAGCCGGACGCGGAGGTGGCCGCGACCTACCGGGAGTGGTCCGGGGTGCCGGTCGGCGCGGCGCCGCAGGCGCACGTCGCCGACGGCCCGTTCCCGCACCTGCGGGACCCGGCGGCCTTCGCGGCGGTGTTGCACGGCCTGATCTGAGGAGGAGTTGCGGATGATCGGCACATTGCGCGCGGTGGTGCTCGACGCACCCGACGCCCGGCGGCTCGCGGCGTTCTACATCGCCCTGGGCGGCTGGTCCGAGCGCTATGTCGAGGACGACTGGGTCTCGATCGATGCCGGGCAGGGCTGGCGGGTCGCCGTCCAGCTCGCGCCCGACCACGTGCCGCCCCGGTGGCCCGACCCGGCGTTCCCCCAGCAGGCGCACCTCGACCTGCGCGTGCCCGACCTGGAGGCCGCGTCGGCCCGCGCCGTCGAGCTGGGCGCCCAGCTGCTGAAGCGGAACGAGACCTGGTTCACCCTGGCCGACCCGGCCGGGCACCCGTTCGACCTGTGCCTGCACACCGCGCGGGAGGACACCACGCTGATGGGCGTGATGCTCGACTGCCCGGATGCCAAGCAGCTGAGCACGTTCTGGTCCGAGGTGCTCGGCAAGCCGATCACCTACGAGGGCGACGGGATGGCGATGATCGGCGAGGACGGAGCGCAACCGATCATGTTCCAGCAGGTCGGCGACTACCGCGCGCCGCAGTGGCCGGACCCGGCCCACCCGCAGCAGTTCCACCTCGACGTGACGGTCGACGACGTCGACGCGGCCGAGGCCGCGGTGCTGAAACTGGGCGCCACCGCCCTGCACGCCGACGGGGAGAACTGGCGGGTCTACGCCGACCCGGCCGGCAAGCCGTTCTGCCTCTGCTGGGATTAGGGCTGGACCACGCCGCGGGCCCGGTCGGATTCCGGAGCACGACCTAGCCGCGCAGGGTGGCGCGCTCCTCGTCGAGCAGCAGGCGGCGCAACCGGCCGAGGGCGCGGGCCCGGGTCGGGCCGATGGCGCCGACCGGGATGTCCAGCCGGGCGCTGAGCTCGGTGTACCGGGCATCCGGGTCGGTGGCCATCTGCCAGAGCAGGCGGCGCTGCCGTTCCGGGAGCTGGGCCAGCGCGCGGCGGACCGAGGCGGCCTGCTCGGCGCGCAGCAGGTCGGTGTCCGGGGCGTCGCCGGGCTGGGTCAGCCACTCGTCGAGCGCCGGGACCGGGCATTCCCGGTCCCGGCCGGCCACCGCGTGCAGGCAGAAACGCCGCATCGTGACGGCCAGCCAGGAGCCGACCGCCTCCGGGCACTGCAGCCGGTCGATCCCGTTGAAAAGCTGCAGCCAGGTCGCCTGCAGCAGGTCGCCGACCTGGTCCGGTGGGATGCGGAAGCGGCGTGCGATCAGCCGCAGCCGCGGAGCGTAAACCTCGACGAGCCGACGCCAGGCCCGCTCGTCACCGGCCCGCGCGTCGGTCACCACCGCCGCCAGATCGTCCATCATCAGCTGTCGCATGTCCGCCTCCGTCGGCCGCACCGGTCGTCTGACCTCTGCAGACTGCCCACGGAGGCGGGCACGCCGCGCCGGGGAAATCCCCGGTGTCCGGCGAATGTCATCCGTTCGGGCAGAATCCGGGCATGCTGCGTGACACCCTGCCGGAGCGCCGGGAGGCGCGATGGTTGCTGCTCGGCGTGCTGCTCAACGCGCTGGGGCGGGGTCTCACCGTCCCCTTCCTGTTCATCTATCTGACCGATGTGCGCGGTCTGCCGGACGCGGTGGCCGGGCTCGCGATCGGCTGGTTCGGTGCGGTGATGCTGGTGTTCGCCCCGGTCGGCGGGACGCTGATGGACCGGTTCGGCGCCCGGCCGGTGGGGATCGTCAGCTGGCTGGCGCAGGCGGTGGGTGGTGTCCTGCTCGCGTTCGCCGGGTCGCCCGCGCTCGCCTTCCTGGCGATCACCGTGGCGGCCGCCGGCAACGGTCCGAGCTGGCCGGCCGGGCACACCCTGCTCGCCCAGCTGACCGGCGAGCACGAGCGGCAGCGGTCGTTCGCGATGCAGTTCACCATGCTCAACATCGGGATCGGCCTCGGTGGACTGATCGCCGGGGCGGTGGTCGACGTGCACCGGCCGGTCACCTTCCAGGCGATCTACCTGATCGACGCGGCGACGTACCTGGTTCCCATGGTCATCCTGCTGGCGATGCCCGCGGTGGGCCGCCGGTCCGGCCAGGGCCGCCCGGCTACCGGCGGCTACCGGGTGATGTTTCGCGACCGCCCCTTCCGGCGCCTGCTGATCTTCGGCCTGACCCTGATGACGTGCGGTTACGCGCAGTTCGAGGTCGGCTTCGCCGCCTTTTCGGTACGGGTGGCCGAGGTGAGTCCCCGGGTGGTCGCCTGGGCCATCGCCGCCAACACGGTGATCATCTTGGCCGTTCAGGTCCCGGTGATGCGCCGCCTGGAGGGCCGCAGCCGCAGCCGCAGCCTCGCCGTGGTCGGCGCGGTCTTCGGCCTCTCCTGGCTGATCCTCGGCGCGGGCGGCCTGGCCGGTGACCGGTTCCCGCTGCTCGCCGCGGTCCTGGTGATCGCCTGCATGGTCGTCTTCGGCCTGGGCGAGACCGTCCTCTCGCCGATGCAGCCCGCCCTGATCAACGCGATCGCGCCTGACGAACTGCGCGGGCGGTACAACGCGGCGAACACCATGAACATGGGCATCGCCTCGGTGATCGCCCCGATCACCGCCGGCCCGCTGATCGGCGCCGGGCTCGGCGGCGTCTGGGTGGTCCTGATCGTCGCCGGCTGCCTGCTCGCCTCGCTGCTCGCGCTACTGCTGCACCGCCACGTGACCGCCGCCCAGGACGGCACCGCCGCCGTGCCGGCGGAGCCGGTCAGACCCGCGGCGTGACGCGCGGCCCCTGGAGCGGGGCGCCGGGGCCGGCCGGTGTCGTGGGGCGGCGGGCCGGGGTGAAGGCCTTGGAGGCGAGCAGGGGCAGGCAGACCAGGGCCAGCGCCAGGTCGGTGCAGAGCAGCATCTGGACGCTGGTCAGGTCGCCGAGGAGTTCCTCGCTGAGCAGGCCCATCACCACGTTGTTGCCGGCGTGGGCCAGGCTGGTCACCCAGACCGAGCCGCTGGCGGCGTAGAGCCAGCAGAGCAGGATCTCGAAGAGGATGAACATCAGCGTCCACAGCGGCAGGCTGATCGCCCGGTCGGTGAACTCGGCGTAGCCGAGGAAGGCGAGCGGGTAGTGCCAGACCGCCCAGATCAGCCCGGTCACCAGCAACGACGTGCGGGGCCGGCCGGGCACCAGGCGCGGCCAGAGGAAGCTGGTCCAGCCGAACTCCTCACCGAAGTAGACCGGGGTCAGCACCACCTGGGTGATCAGCAGGAAGAGCAGCCCGCCGCCGTCGAGCCGGAAGTCCCACCAGCCCGCCGCGAGCGCGCAGGCCAGCATGATCAGGGTGATCCCGAGCGGCGCCAACCACCCGGTCAGCCACAGCCGGACGGAGCTGCGCCAGCGCAGCCCCGCGCCGGCGAAGCCCTCCCGGGTCACCCAGCGGCGCACCACGTAGGCGCCGATCGCCGGGGCGAACGCCACCGGCAGCTGGACCAGCGGGTTGACCAGCGACCAGCCCAGCGCGAGCCGGGCCACGAACAGGTACGGCCAGACCACTCCGAACGAAATGGCCAGGTAGACCAGGATTCCCTTGACTCGCATCGACATGTGTCGAGGAGATCATCGGGGCGGGATCACGGTCACTACCGGTGACTACCGAGCCGGGGTGTGGCTACCTACACCCCGGGGCGCGATGAAACACATCAGCGTTCTTGTTCCGGAACCATTAACGGAACCTTAAAGAACCTTGAGGGCCTGGGGGACCGCGGAAATGCTGGGCCTCCCCCGTTTCCCATGAAGGGTCGCACCATGACCGCTCCCCACCCCCGCCGTCCCGGGCGGCGGACCCGCTGGCTGGCCGCCGGCACGATCGGGCTGGTCGTCGCCGGGCTCGGCGTGGCCGGCGTGACCGAGGCGCTGGCCGCCAGCAGCGGCACCCTGGTCAGCTCGGCGAACAGCAAATGCCTCGACGTCACCGGCGGCAGCACCGCGAACGGCAACCAGCCACAGATGTGGACCTGCTCGACCGGACCGAACCAGACCTGGACGCTCGCCGACAACGGCCAGGTCAAGGCGCTCGGCAAGTGCCTGGACGTGGCGAACAACGCGACCGCCAACGGCGCGGTCGTGCACCTGTGGGACTGCTACGACTCGGTCGCCTCGCAGAAGTGGACGCTGACCGCCGGCCGCGACCTGGTCAACGTCGCGGCGAACAAGTGCCTCGACATCAAGGACAACAACCTCGCCGACGGCGCCAAGCTGCAGCTCTGGGACTGCTCCGGCGGCGCTAATCAGAAGTGGACGTTCTCCGGCGGGACGACCACGCCCACCACGCCGCCGACCACCGTGCCGCCGAACCCGAACAACCCGGATCTCGGCCCGAACGTCACCGTCTTCGACCCGTCGATGAGCGCGTCGACCATCCAGAGCAAGCTGAACTCGGTCTTCAACGCGCAGGTCAGCAACCAGTTCGGGAACGCCCGCTACGCGCTGCTGTTCAAGCCGGGGTCGTACTCGGTGGACGCCAACGTCGGGTTCTTCACCCAGGTGGCCGGGCTCGGGCTGACCCCGGACCAGGTGACCATCAACGGTCACGTGCACGCCGAGGCGGACTGGTGGCCGGACGGCTCGCAGAACGCCACGCAGAACTTCTGGCGCTCCGCCGAGGGCCTGTCGGTGACGCCCGGTGACGGGCTGGACCGGTGGGCGGTGTCGCAGGCCGCGCCGTACCGGCGGATGCACGTGCGCGGCAACCTGGCGCTCTCCGACGGCGGCTGGTCGTCCGGCGGGTTCCTCGCCGACTCCAAGATCGACGGGCAGATCCAGTCCGGGACGCAGCAGCAGTGGCTGACCCGCAACTCGGCGATGGGCAGCTGGTCCGGCTCCAATTGGAACCAGGTCTTCGTCGGCTCCACCGGCGCCCCCGCGAACACCTTCCCGTCGCCGCCGTACACCACGGTCGGCACCACGCCGACCGTCGCCGAGAAGCCCTACCTGTACGTCGACAGCGCCGGCGCCTACCAGGTCTTCGTCCCCGCCCTGCGGAGCAACACGTCCGGCACCACGTGGGCGTCCGGCTCGCCGGCCGGCACCTCGCTGCCGATCAGCACGTTCTACGTGGTCAAGTCCGGCGACACCGCGGCGACCATCAACGCGGCCCTGGCCGCCGGGAAGAACCTGCTGGTCACGCCGGGCGTCTACCACCTCAACCAGACGCTGAACGTGAACCGCGCCGGCACCGTGGTGCTCGGCCTGGGCCTGGCCACCTTCGTGCCGGACGGCGGCGTCGACGCGATGCACGTGGCCGACGTGGACGGCGTGCGGATCGCCGGGCTGCTGCTCGACGCCGGCACCACCAACTCGAACATCCTGCTGCAGGTCGGCCCGGCCGGCTCGACCGCGTCGCACGCGGCGAACCCGACCGTGCTGTCCGACGTCTTCGTCCGGATCGGCGGCTCGATCGCCGGCAAGGCCACGGTCAGCGTGCAGATCAACAGCAACAACGTGATCGGTGACCACGCCTGGATCTGGCGGGCCGACCACGGCAACAGCGGGACGGTCGGCTGGACCACCAACACCGCCCGCAACGGCCTGGTGGTCAACGGCAACAACGTGACCTTCTACGGCCTCTTCGTCGAGCACTACCAGCAGTACCAGACGATCTGGAACGGCAACGGCGGCCGGACCTACTTCTACCAGAACGAGATGCCGTACGACCCGCCGAACCAGGCCGCCTACATGAACGGGTCCACCCAGGGCTGGGCCGCGTACAAGGTCGCCGACTCGGTCACCAGCCACGAGGCGTGGGGGCTGGGCAGCTACTGCTACTTCAACGTGAACTCGTCGGTGGTCAACGCGCGGGCCTTCGAGGTGCCGGCGGTGAGCGGGGTCAAGTTCCACGACATGGTGACCGTGTCGCTCGGCGGCACCGGCACGATCAGCCACGTCATCAACAACACCGGCGCGGCCGCGAACAGCGGTCACCAGGTCACCTACCTGACCGCCGGGCCGTGATGAGCGTGCCCGGGAGCGCCCTGCCCCCGCGCTCCCGGGCACTCACCACTGACTGTCGCCGTCCAGCATCCGGTCCAGGATCCGCAGCTCGACGGCGTCCAGGCAGTCCAGGTCGTCCTCGCCGGCGATGAGCTGGTCACGGTCGCGGGTGAGCACCGCCCGCATCTGGCGCCGGAACACCGGCCACGGCGGCCGGTCCGGCGGCTCCGCCTCGTCGAGCACTCGGAGAGCCTGCTGCCGCCCGTGCCGGGAGATGTGCTGGACGAAGAACATCACCGACGGACCCAGCGGCGCCTGGGTCATGCCGCCCGACTCACGGTAGGCCAGGTAGAGGTCCATCGCCTGCTTCCGGGCCGCGGAGGCTTCTCCGGTACGCCCGGCCGCCCGCTCCAGGCGCTCCAGCGTGCTCCAGATCTTCCACGGCTGCACGGCTGCCCCGTACGGCTCGAAGCACTCGAAGGCGCGCTCGATCTCGCGGCGGCCCTCCTCGTACCGGCCCAGACCGATCAGCACCCCGGCCAGGTTGCCGCGCGCGACACCTTCCGCCACGACGTCGTTCAGCTGGACGAACACGTCCGCCGCCTGCTGTGCGAAGGCGGCCGCGTCCTCGAACCGGCCCCGCATTCCATAGCTGTCGCCCAGGCCGAGCAGGCAGGCGGCCTGCCCGGTGAGGTCGCCCTCCCGGACCCGGATGGCCAGCGACTCCCGGAACGCGTGCTCCGCGTCGCCGGGCCGCCCGGCCACGACGTGGACATGCCCGATCTGGTACCAGTACCCGGCGACCATCAGCGGCTCGCCCAGCGCCTGGAAGGTGTCGCGGGCTTCCTCGTTGGCACGCAGCGCCTCGGCGTACCGGAACTGCTCCAGCCGGACCGAGCCGAGCCCGGCCTTGTGGATGGCCGCGGCCCGGACCTCACCGGCGCGCGTGGAACGCGCGACCGCCTCCTCGAAGGCCGCCCCCGCGTCGATCAACCGGCCCAGGTCCAGCATGCAGCTGCCGATGTCGGCGACGACCGCGATGTCCAGCCCGTCGCCGTCCTCGCCCGGCAACGCCTCGGCACGTCGGCGGGCTTCGGCGAACGGGACCAGCGCGGCCTCGGGATCGTTGCCCTCCATCACCACCTGACCCAGGTGGTGATAGGCGGCGGCGATGTCGTGGGCGGCGTGCGGATAGGCGTCCTCGCCCGCCGCCAGACACCGGTCGACCAGCCGCCGGGCGGCGGTCAGCGCGGCCGGCAGCTCACCGTCGTCGACCAGCCGGAAGATGTCGGTCACGTCGGCGTCGAAGCGCGCCTCGGACCAGCCGGTGAGATCCGGCCTGGCCTGGTCGCGCACCCGGATCGCGCGCGCCACCGCGCCCGGCCGGCCCAGATCCTCCACCAGGGCCACCACGTGGTTGGCGGCGGCCACGACCTCCTGCGCGGGCCGGCTCGCGGCCAGCACGTCCAGCATGCCGAGCAGGTTGGGCAGCTCCAGCACGGTCAGCTCCCGGGCCCGGTCGGCGTCCGCGGTGAACTCCCAGCGCCGCAGCCGGGCGGTCAGGGCGAGCATCGCGTCGGCCCAGCGCTCGCGGAGATCGGCGGCCGGCTTGTCTCGCAGTTCGCCGAGCAGGTAGGGCGCCAGGGCCGGGTCCAGACCCAGGTGGCCGTTGTCCAGGTCCTCGGCCAGACCGACTTCGATCAGCTCGGTGGCCAGTTGCCGGGCACCGTCCAGCCGGAGACCGGTGATCGCCTCCAGGACGCTCAGGTGGACCCCGCCGGGGCAGACCGCGACCGCCGGGACGTGCTCGCGGGAGAGCGGGCTGAGCCTGCGCAGGGACAGCTCCACGCTGGCGTACAGGGAATTCTCCCGATCGCCGGGGTGCCGCTCGTCGAGGTGGGCCATCAGCGACCGCAGGTCGGCGGTGGTCGCGGTGACCCCGCGCCGGGCCACCTCGCGGGCCAGCAGCACCAGCGCGCGGGCGTGGCGGCCGACCGCCTCGACCAGGTCGGTGACCTGCTGCGGCGCCTCCCCCGCGTCCTCCTCCGGCGGCGTCCAGCCGTGCTGTTTCATCACCTCGCCGACCAGGTCGACCGCGTCCGGCCGGTCCAGGGCGCCCAGCTCCCGCTCCCGGCCCAGCCGATCGAACGGGGCGGGCAGCGACTCGCGGCTGGTGAAGATCAGCCGGGTGCCCGGATCCGCGTCGAGCAGTCCACGGCAAAGATCGAAGATTTCCGGTACGGCCGCAGCGCTCTCCCCGTTGTCGACCACCACGACGGTGGTGTGGTCGGCGAGCGCCCGGGCGACCGGCTGGACGGCGAGGTCCAGGTCGGGGTACTGCGCCACGGTGTAGCGGGGGCCGGCCAGCTGACGGCCGAGAGTGTCCAGCACCGCCCGGGCGTCGCGGTGCCGGTCGAGGCCGACGAACGCGGCCCGCTCGAACCGTCCGCTGCGGACCAGCCAGCGGGCCAGCTCGACGGCGAGGGCGGTCTTGCCCTGCCCGCCGATGCCGCGGACCACCGCCCAGGGATGGCGGTGCAGCAGCCGTTCCAGGGCGAGCAGTTCCCGGCCGCGGCCGCGGAACCGGTGCTCCGGCGGGTCCGGGAGGTCACCGAGACGGTACCGGCGGCGCTTGGCCTCCAGCCGCAGGACCGCGTCCGGCGGCACCTTGGTGATCAGCTGCGGGTCCTGTTCCTCCTGGTAGAGCACGGGGACGAACCAGTCCTGCAGGCGCAGCTCACCGGCCCCGAGCACCCGGCCACGCGCCCGGTCGGCGTACAGCTCCTGCTGCCCGGCCAGCATCGCGGCGCCGACCCGGGCGCCACGGGCCAGCTCGGCGTAGAAGCTCTGCACGAACCGGCGGGCGGTCTCCACCAGGACGCTGTGGCTCATCGCGACAACCGAGGTCACCCCCTCGTCGAGCAGCCGCGCGGCGACCGACGCGGTCGGGTCCATCTCCGACATCGCCGTCCGGCAGGCCTCCAGGAGGACCAGCGGGATCCGGTGCCGGCGGACCAGCCCGGCCAGCTGCGCGGCGTCCACCACGTCGACCCGCCGCCGTTCCCGGTCGGCCGGATCCTCGAAGCTCAGCGTGCCGATCGCGCCGTGGCCGTCGAAGTGCACCACGTCGTACGGAAATCCCTGATCTCCCTCCTGCAGCGCGAGCTGCAGCCCGGCGTAGGTCGGTGGCTGCAGGATGGTGAGCCGGGCCAGCTCGCCCAGGTTCTCCAGCGCCTCGACCAGCGGCCGGGCGCCGGTCCGGTGATCGAGATAGGCGATCGGATCGCCGTCCCGGTCGACCTCGGGACGCGGGCTGACCAGCAGGATCCGCACCGGCAGCTCGGTCGGGCGGTCCGGCTGCCGCCGCCGGTTCGGCAGGCGGCGCCGGACCCGGACCGGCTCCCGGCCCTGGAAGAGCCAGCCCCGGCCGTCGTGCAGCAGCTCCCAGGGCAGCGACAGCAGCTCGGTGGCCGCCTCCCGGGCGGCGGCCTGGTCCCGCTCGCCGGCGGCCCGGGGCAGGTCGCCGTAGACCATCACCGAGAACCGGCGGTCGGCGTCACCGGCGGCGTGCTGCCAGGCGGTCAGCGCCTCCCAGGCCTCCTCGTCGGCGAGCGCGGCGGCGTAGAGATCACCGCCCCAGGACGGGAGCCGCTTCTGGATGCCGTCGGCGCGGCGGGTGAACTGGCCGACCGGCCAGAGGTGGTACTCCTCCAGGTACCAGCGCAGGTCGGCGGTCTCGATCGGGCCGAGCGGGGCGGTGAAGGGGAACGGCAGGCTCTCCACGTCGCGGGCGCCGGGGCGGGCCGGCTCGTAGATCAGGGTCGCGGTGGCCCGGGCGCGGCGCCAGCCGTCGACGGTCTCCATCCGCGGGTCGGTCAGCTTGAGGATCAACTCCTCGACCGGTTTCGCCGCGGGCAGCGCGAAGGCCTGCGGGTCGTCGGGCGCCTGCCGGCCCAGGGCGGCGAGCAGGGCCGGGAGGGCGACGCTGAGGCCGCCCGGGCCGGCCTCGACCGGGACGGCCAGCGGGCGCTCCGGGAACCACAGGTCCAGGGCGTCCGGGGTGATGCCGGGCAGCAGCAGCGGAATCACCCGGACGCCGTCGCCGGTGCGGGCCAGCGCGGCGGCGATCTCCCGGCGGACCTGCGGGGAGTTGACGGTGCTGGGGCTGAGCACGACAAGAACGTGTCCCGCGCGGGCGACGGCGGTGGCGGCCTCCGGGTCGGGTCTGCTGCCCGGGCGCAGCTCGCGCGGGCCGGCCCAGACCGGGATCCGCAGTTCTTCGAGACGTCGGCGCAGGTCGGCGGCGAACTCCCGGTCCTCCGCCGCACACGAGATGAAGACCTCACCCGTCGACGTCGTCACCGGTCCACTGTCCCCGCCCGCGCCGCTGCCCACCTCCACCACACGACCGACCCCGTTCCAGGTCTATCCGTCCCGGTCGAGCACTTCGATCATCAGCCGGATCTCAGCGGCGTCCAGGAAGTCCAGGTCGGCTTCACCCGCCTCGATCCGGGCCCGGTCGCCGGCGAGAACGGCCCGGATCTGACGCTTGACCAGCGACCACGGCGGCACCTCCGGCGCGGTGGACTCGTTCAGCGCTTGCAGTGCCTGACCACGGCCGTGCTGCAGGGCCTGCTGGGTGAAGAACGCCACGGCGAAGCCCAGCCTGGCCTGGCTCTCGCCGCCGGCCCGCCGGTAGGCGAGGTAGATGTCCCTCGCCCTTCGCCGGGCGGCCAGCGCCTCCTCGGCCCGGCCGGCCGCCGTCTCCAGCCGCTCCGCCATGTGCCAGGCCATCCACATCTCATCGGCATGCCCGAACGGTTCCAGGCGGGCGATCGCCGACTCGATCTCACGGCGGGCCTCGTCGTAACGACCGAGAAAGGTCAGCGCCTGGGCGAGGTTGCCACGGGCGCTCCCCTCGCCCCGGCGATCGTTCATCCGCGCGCGCAACTCAGCGGTCTGCCGTAAGAACGCGACCGCGTCCTGGTACCGCTCGCGGTTTGCCGACACGACGCCCAGTCCGAGAAGGCTGTTGGCCTGGCCAGGAACGTCGTCCTCCCGGACGCGGATCGCCAGGGCCTCCCGGTGCGCCTGCTCGGCGGCATCCCACTGACCGGCGGTCTGGTACACGAGGGCGATCTGGTACCAGGAGTCGGCGACCCGGAGCGGCTCGCCCATGGTCCGGAAGGTGTCGAGGGTTTCCCGGTAGCCCCGCAGCGCCTCGTCGTACCGCTTCTGCTCCAGCCGGACGGTGGCCAGCTGAGCCTTGTTGACCGCGACGTCCCGCAGCTCACCGGCCTTCGACGTCAGCTCGATGGCCTCCTCGTAGGCGGTGGCGGCGTCGCTCAGGCGGCCCAGGCGGACACAGCTGTTGCCGATCTCGGTGATCACCAGGCTGATCATCCGATCATCGGTGCCATCGGTCATCGCCGTGAATCGCCGGCGTGCCTCAGCCAGCGGCGCCAGTGCCGCCTCGGCGTTACCGATCGCGTTCAGCGACCGGCCCAGGCGCAGGTATGCCGCGGCGATGTCACTCGCGGCCAGCGGGTAGGCCTGCTCGCCCGCCTCGAGACACCTGGCGAGCAACTGTTCGGAGGCGGCGCGCACGGCGCCGAGATCGCCGCGCTCCATCAGGCGATCGATGGTCGCCCCATCGGATCGGAACCGCGCCGCGGACCAACCGTTCAGCTCCGCCGAGGCCGCTTCGCGCGCCTGGACGGCCCGGGCCAGCGCTCGCGGCCGGCCCAGGTTCTCCAACAGGCACTCCACGTGATGCGCGAGCGTCACCACGTCGTCCGGCGGCCACGGCCCCGGGAGCAGGTCCAGCATGGCCACCAGATTGGGCAGTTCCACCGAGGTAAGCCGGCGGGCGCGATAGACGTCCGGGTCGTTGTTCATCTGCTCGGTCAGCCCGGCCATGGCCTTGATCCACTTTTCGCGGAGGGCTTCGATCTCGCCGGCTGTCAGTTCGCCGAGCAGGTACGGGGCGAGGCCCGGGTCGAGGCGCAGATGACCGTCGCCCAAATCCTCGCCCAGACCGACATCGATCACTTCGGCCGTCACTCGCAGGAGGGCGTCGCCGGTGAGGCCGGTCAACACGGTGAGGACAGCGAAGTGGACGCCGCCGTGGCAGACCGCTACCGCTCGCACGTGGCGGCGGGACTCCGGGGAGAGGCGGCGCAGGGACAGCTCCACGCTGGCGTACAGGGAATTCTCTCGATCCCCGGGATGCCGGACCTCCAGGTGGGTCATCAGGGAGCGCAGGTCGGCGGTGGTCGCGGTGACCCCGCGCTGGGCGACCTCCCGGGCCAGCAGCACCAGCGCCCGGGCGTGCCGGTTCACCGCCTCGACCAAGTCGGTGATCTGCTGCGGAGCCTCGCCCGCGTCGTCCTCCGGCGGGGTCCAGCCGTGCTGTTTCATCACCTCGGCGACCAGCTCGACCGCGTCGGCCGGGTGCAGGGCGCCCAGCGTGCGCTCCGCGGCGGGCCGCTCGAACGGGATCGGGAGCGACTCGCGGGTGGTGAAGACGAATCTGGTTCGCGGGTCCGCGTCGAGCAGGCGGCGGCACAGCGTGAAGATCTCGGCCACCGCGTCGTCCGGGTCCGGCAGAAGGCTCTCGCAGTTGTCCACCACCACGATCGTGGGCCGGTCGGACAGCGCCCGCTCCACCAGCTGGCTCGCCTGGTCCAGGTCCGGGTATTGGGCGACCGTGTACTGCGGGCCGACCAGCTGCCGCCCGATCGTGTCCAGGACCGCGCGGGCCTCCCGGTGCTGTTCCAGGCTGACGAAGGCGGCGCGCTCGAAGCGGTTGGTGCGGACCAGCCAGCGGGCCAGCTCGATCGCCAGGGTGGTCTTGCCCTGGCCGCCGGTGCCGCGCACCACCGCCCACGGCTTGCGGTGCAGGAGCCGTTCCAGGTTCAGCAGCTCCCGGCTGCGGCCGCGGAACCGGTGTTCCGGCGCCTCCGGGAGCTCACCGAGGCTGATCTGGCGACGGGTCGCTTCGAGGCGCCGGACCGCGGCCGGCGGCACCTCGGTGATCAGCTGTGGATCCTGTTCCTCCTGGTAGAGCACCGGGACGAACCAGTCCTGCAGGCGCAGCTCGCCGGCCCCGAGCACCCGGCCGCGCGCCTGGTCGGCATACAGCGCCTGCTGCCCGGCCAGCATCGCGGCGCCGACCCGGGCGCCACGGGCCAGCTCGGCGTAGAAGCTCTGCACGAACCGGCGGGCGGTCTCCACCAGGACGCTGTGGCTCATCGCGACGACCGACGTGACCCCCTCGTCGAGCAAGCGGGCGGCCACCGAGGCGGTCGGGTCGATCTCCGACATCGCGGTCTGGCAGGCCTCCAGGAACATCAGCGGGATCCGGTGCCGGCGGACCAGCCCGGCCAGCCGGGTCGCGTCGACGAAGTCGAGACGGCGGCGTTCCCGCTCGGCCGGGTCCTCGAAGCACAATCCGCCCAGGCCGACCTGACGGTCGTAGACACCGTGGCCGTCGAAGTGCACCACGTCGTACGGAAATCCTTGATCGCCCTCCTGCAGCGCAAGCTGCAGCGCCGCGTAGGTGGGCGGCTGCAGGACGGTGAGCCGGGCCAGCTCACCGAGGTTCTCCACCGCCTCGACCAGCGGCCGGGCGCTGACCCGATGGTCGATGTAGCCGATCGGATTGCCGTCGCCGTCCACCTCGGGACGCGGGCTGACCAGCAGGATCCGCACCGGCAACGCGGTCGGGCGGGGCGCGCGGCGTTCCCGGTTGGGCAGGCGGCGGCGGACCCTGACCGGTTCGCCGCCCTGGAAGAGCCAGCCGCGCTGATCGTGCAGCAGCTCCCAGGGCAGGGTCAGCAGCGCGGTGGCGGCCTCCCGGGCGTCGGCCTGGTCCGCCGCCGAGGCGCCGCGCGGCAGGTCGCCGTCGACCAGCACGGAGAACCGCCGCTCCCCGGCGGCCGCCGCGTGCTCCCAGGCGGTCAGCGGCTCGCGGGCCTCGGGCTGGCCGAGCGCGGCGGCGTACAGTTCCCGTCCCCAGACCGGCAGTTTGCTCTGGATCTCCTCGGCGCGCTGGCGGAAGACGCCGACCGGCCAGACGTGGTAGTCCTCCAGGTACCACTTCAGGTCGGCGGCCTCGATCGGGCCGAGTGGCGCCTCCAGCGGATAGCGCCGGCTCTCCACCGGCGGTGTGCCGTCCCGGGCCGGCTCGTGGGTGAGCGTGGCGGTGGCCCGGACGCGTCGCTTGCCGTCGACGGTCTCGATCCGCGGATCGGTGAGCTTGAGCACCAGTTCCTCGACCGGCTTCGCCTCCGGCTGGCCGGGTGGCTCATGGTCGGTGGGCGACCGCCGGTCGAGGGCCGCGAGCAGGGCCGGCACCGCCACGCTCAGGCCGCCCGGCCCGACCTCGACCGGGACGGCCAGGGGACGCTCCGGGAACCACAGGTCGAGGGCGTCGGGGGTGATGCCGGGCAGCAGCACCGGGATGACCCGGAAGCCGTCGGACCGCTCCCGCTCCACCTCCAGCGCCTTGGTGATCTCCCAGCGGACCTGCGGCGAGTTCACCGTGGCCGGGCTGAGCACCACCAGCACGTGCGCCGCGTCGCCGATGGCCGCGCTGATCTCCGCGGTGAGTTTGCTGCCGCCGCGCAGCTCACGGGGCCCGTCCCAGACCGGCACGCGCAAGTCGTCCAGCCGGCGGCGCAGCTCAGCCGCGAACCGGCTGTCCTCGGGGGCGTGCGCGAGGTAGACCGTCACCGATCCACTGTGCCGAGCCCGGCCGCGCCCCGCCACCACCGCACGGCCGACCCCGTTCCAGGCCCGCCACACCCCCCCCGGCCGCGCCCCGCCACTACCGCACGGCCTGCCCCGTTCCAGGCCCGCCGCACGCCCCCGGCCGCGCCCCGCCACCACCGCACGGCCCGCCCCGTTCCAGGCCCGCCGCACGCCCCCGGCCGCGCCCCACCACCACCACCACACGACCGACCCCGTTCCAGGCCCGCCACGCACCCCCGGCCGCGCCCCACCACCACCACCACCACACGACCGACCCCGCTCCAGGCCCGCCACGCACCCCCGGCCGCGCCCCGCCACCACCACACGGCCCACCCCGCTCCAGGCCTGCCACACACCCCCGGCCGCGCCCCACCACCACCACACGGCCCACCCCGCTCCAGGCCCGCCACGCGCCCCCGGCACGCTCCGGCTCGCGCTTCCCCCATTTTCGGTACGCCGAAGCGCTCGCCGCGGCGGTCCCGTCGCGCTCCCCACTATCTCCGGATGGCTGTGACGGCTTGGCCCGGCGAGGTGGCCGTCGTGGCGCGAAAGCACCGGGCCTCGTGGCGCGAACCGCACGGTTGGTCGTGATCCGCAAGCACCGAGCGTCGCGGCGCGAGAGCGCGGCTCGTCGTGGCGCGGGAGCGCGGCTCGTCGTGGCGCGGGAGCGCGGGGGTGGCCGGCAACCGAACGGCGACCGGAGGGCCACCGGTCTGCGATCACCGGAGCGGGGCGGGCGACGAAGAGAACGGTGAACCTGGCGGCAAGCCAGGCGCCGTTCTTCGAAAGGGTCTTCCTTGCGCTCTCTCCTCCGCCGTTTCGCCCTGGCCGCCCTCATCGTCCCGGCCGCGGCCGGCGTCATGATGACCGCGTCCCCGGCTGAGGCCGCGCCGGTGAAGGCCAAGGCCAAGGCCGCCGAGCAGACCCTGCAGGCCGACATCGTCCGGCTCACCAACGTGCAGCGCACCCAGCACGGTTGCGCCGCGCTGACCGAGAACGCCCAGCTGACCGACGCGGCTCGCGGCCACTCGGCGTGGATGGGTCAGACCGGCCAGTTCTCGCACACCGGCCGTGGCGGCTCGAACTTCGTGGTCCGCTCGAAGGCCGCCGGTTACGCCCGCCCGTCCGCCGAGAACATCGCCTGGGGCTACCGCAGCGCCGACGAGGTGGTCGGCGCGTGGATGCGCAGCCCGGGCCACCGCGCCAACATCCTCAACTGCAAGTCGAAGACCGTCGGCGTCGGCGCCGTCTACGCGGCCAACGGCGCGCCGTACTACACCCAGGAGTTCGGTTACTGATCGCGACCCCCGGCCCCGCCACTCCCCAGGAGCGGCGGGGCCGTTCGCCGTGCGGCCCCTCAGGCGAAGATCGCGCTCAGGTGGGCGAAAGTGAACAGGTGGTCCTCGACGATCTGGTCCGCGGGCGGAGTGGCGATCTGGACCGGTACGCCGTAGTCCGTGAAGGTCAGCACCATCGAAGGCGCCTTCGCATCCGCCGCCGTGCTGATCCGGCTGAATCGACCGGCGATGTCCAGCTCCGCGGTGCAGACCGGCTCCGCCGCCTTCATCGACTCCGCTGCCGCACCCGGACTGCCTGATGGCGCCGGACTCCCCGCCGTAGCAGGGCCCGCGGACCCCGCCGGCTCCGCTGATGCCGCCGGACTCCCCGCCGTAGCAGGACCCGCGGATCTCGCCGGCTCCGCTGATGCCCCCGGAGTCCCCGCCGCAGCCGGACCGGCGGACCCCGCCGGCTCCGCTGATGGCGCCGGACTCCCCGCCGCAGCCGGACCGCCCGATGTCGCTGGGTCCGCTGCCTGCGCCTCCGCACTCACCGTGCCCTGGTAGATCCGGTCGGCGGTCCGGGCCGGAGCGATCATCCCGGACGCGGCCCGGGCCGGTGTCCACGGGAAGTCCTTGCCGAGCGCCAGCGCCGACCCGCCCTCGGCAGGCGCCGCCTGGTGCACCCATTTGCCGAGGTCGTCGGCATACTGCCCGGCGTAGTTGCTGAGCTCGGGCTCCGCGGTCAGCTTCACGTAGAGGTCGTCCCCGATCCGGCGGACCACATACGCGCTGCCGATCAGCTCCCAGTCACCGGTGGCCGAGTCGACCGTCCCGGACGTCTTCTGCTCGGACTTCTCCCCCTTCCCGAAGATCATCGTGAACCGGGCACTCTCGGTGCCGAGCCGGGTCGCCGCCTGCGCGAGAGCCGCCGCCGGGTCGGCCGGCAGCGCCGAACTCACCATCGGCGCCGGCTGCCCGGCCTGATCTGAGGTCGTCGTGCCCGAGGTGCAGCCGGCCAGCGTCAGCACGCCGGCCAGCAACACGGTTCCCGCCGTGAACCGCCGCAGTTGATCATGCACGGCGGCCACTATAGAAGACTCAGAAGAACGGCACCGGCGCGACCGGCTCCCGATCGTCGACGTCGTAGGTCAGCCCGGAGGAGACCGCGACCACCCCGGCGACCTGCCGGGCCAGTCGCTCCACCAGCTCCGCCGACGAATACCGCCCGACCCGCCCGGCCAGGGTCACCACCCCATCCTTGACCGAGACCAGCACGCTGGCGGTGTCGTCGACCAGGAACGGGCGGAGGACGCCGCTCTCCACGTCGGCCTGGATCTCGTCGTCCGGCCGCAGATAGGTCTTCAGCAGGTCACCGCGGGACACGATGCCCACCAGCCGGCCCAGGTCGTCGACCACCGGCAATCGCTTCACGTGCTCGGCGTCCATCCGGCGGGCGGCCGCCGCGACCGAGGTGCCCGGCAACGCCACCACCGGTGGCCCGCTCATCAGACCGGCTGCGGTCAGGGCCGACGCCTTGGCCCGCTCACCTCGCCGGCTGCGCCGCTCGAAAACTCTCGGCTCCTCGTCGCCGGCATATTCGATCTTGCGGAGCAGGTCGGTCTCGGAGATCACCCCGATCACCCGGTGCCCGCGGTCGACCACCGGCACGGCGCTGCATCGCCGCTCGATCAACAGGTCGACCACGTCCCGGTAAGAGGCGGTCTCCTCCACGGACACGACCGCCTTAGTCATCACATCACTCACGGTCCAGGCCCTCACCGGGATCCCTCCCTCGGCTCGCATCAGCGGGAACGCCTCCACTGTGGCTCCGCCGGTGTCCCGGCCGACAGGGACATCTGTCACGAACATTCGGGACACGGCGACCCTGTCGGGCGGACCCCGCCAGGGCCAGGATTCGAGGCGGAACACCCGATCCTGATCACTTCCGGAGGCCGTGATGCGCGCCCTTGTCATCTACGAGTCGATGTTCGGCAACAGCGCGGCCGTCGCCCGGTCCGTCGCCGCCGGCCTCGCGCAGGCCTGTGACGTCACCCTGGCCGACGTCCGAGACTCGCCCTCGCTCGACGGCGTCGACCTGCTGGTGCTCGGCGGCCCGACGCACGCGTTCGGGATGAGCCGCCCGGCCACCCGCGCCGACGCCGCCCGGCAGGGCACCGTCCGGCCGGGCGCGCAGGCGGCCGGGATCCGCGAGTTCCTCGACCGGGCGCCGCGGTTGGCCGGTCTGGCCGTGGCGGCCTTCGACACCCGGTCGAACACTCCGCTGCCAGCCGGTTCCGCCGGCCGCAAGGCGATCCGCAGGTTGCGCGGGCTCGGCGGCCGGCAGGTTCTCGAGGTGGAGAGCTTCCGGGTCGAGTCGGCGCAGGGCCCGCTGGTGGCCGGAGAGGAGGACCGGGCCCGCGTTTGGGGCGAGACACTTGCCGCCACGGTGCGCCCGAGCATGGCGTTGTAGGCATGCCGCCTGGTCTGCGGCACCGGAGCCGGGGATGCGGTGACGACGGCGATCGGTCCGGCGACCCGGTTCCGCCAGAGGCCGGGGCATGTCATCGAGCGAGCGCTCTGAAGAGCCAGAGTGCTACGCAGCCCTTCTATCCATCGCTGAGCCGGATGAATACCGCAGCGGCATCATTCGACCGGCAGGACCGATCCGGCGGTAGCTGGTGGCGTTGCTGGAGTACGCCAAGGCCGCGGTGGCGCTGACGATATCCAGGCTGAAGGGTGGTGAGAAAGATCAGTGAGGGGCTCATGATCGGCACGGTTAGGAGGGCTGATCCGGCCGTCGGCGAGCAGCGCGGACACGGTTCAGGGCATGGGTTTCACCTTTGCCGCGGCTCGCGGGCGGGGAACGCCGTCGACCTCGGTGCAGATGCCGAAGACGCGAGCGTGGCTGGTCCAGCCGTTCACCCGGCCGCGGTTGTTGCTGATCTGGACTCGTCCGGCGGACTGGTCGAGTGCGGAGACCAGGTGCAGGTAAGTCGTGCCGGCGACTCGGGCCAGCACGATGTCGCCGACCTCGAGCTTGGCGGGATCGACCGGGGCCACGGTGACCAGCTGACGGCTGCGGATCAGCGGCACCATCGACGAACCGGTGGGCCGGAAGCGGATCACCGCTCCCCCGGCCACCCGCGTCGCGTGCGCATCCAGGGCTCCCATCGCCCGCAGTCTTCCGCCGGCGCGCCCCAGCCGCCACCGGATTACCGCGCGCGACCGAGAGGCTGCGACACGCGGGCGGCGGATGCAATCAATTGAGAACGGCGGATTGTGCGTGCGAGCAGGAGGTGGTCAGGCCCTTAGCTGGGCGCGGACTTCCATGAGGGCGAAGCCGAGGAGGTTCAGGCCGCGCCAGCGGGACGGATCTTCGGCTCGGGGGTCGTCGCGGGTCAGGCCGATGCCCCAGACGCGGTCCATCGGGCTGGCTTCGACCAGGACTCGGGTGCCGGTGCCGAGCAGGAACGTACGTAGATCGGGGTTCTGTTCGAACTTGGCCAGGTTGCCGGCGACGACGATGGGGAACCGGTGGTCGTTCCAGGTCTCCTGGTCGAACGGGGTGACACGGCCGCCGAGGGTCTTCGCCTGGCGAGGGTGGCCGGCGGCCAGGATGCGGTCGGCGGAGGCGGTGTCGCCGAAAAGGGTGGCTTTGCGCCACATCATGTAGTGCTCGGCGGTGGCGAACCGGATGCCGTCTACGGTGAAGCCCTCCGGCGACCACTGGCTCAGGCAGCTCGCGCTGACACTGCCGTCGCGGGACGGGGTGTGGCCCCAGAAGTGGACATACTTGACTCGGTGACCGGCCGCGGTGCGGGCGGCCAGGTCGGCGACACTGCGCACCTCGGCGATCATGCCGGGAAGTCTGCCGCAGGGCGGCCGGTCGCGCTCGACATTTTCCCGGCGAGGCGCTCGCGGCATGGTGGCCGCGATCGTGCTTGACGTTCCTCGCGGCCAGACGCTCGCAGCGTGACGGCCGAGCACGCTCGACGTTCCTCGCGGCGAGACCCTTTCGGCGTGAAGGCCGATCACGCTTGAGGTTCCTCGCGGCCAGACCCTCGCGGCGTGACGGCCGACCACGCACGACGTTCCTCGCGGCGAGACCCTTTCGGCGTGACGGCCGACCACGCTTGAGGTTCCTCGCGGCCAGACCCTCGCGGCGTGACGGCCGACCACGCACGACGTTCCTCGCGGCGAGACGCTCGCGGCGTGACGGCCGAGCACGCTTGACGTTCCTTGGCGGCGAGGGGCTTGCGGAGTGTTGGAAGAGTGACGGCGGTGGACACCTACGCCCTGATCATGGCGGACGCGGACGTCGGCGCGACCTACATGTATTTGATTCTCGCTCTTTGGATCTTCGTGATGCCGTTCGTGATGATCGGGCTCGGTGCTCTCAGCGGTGGCGCACGCACGGCTCGGACGCGGATCGTCGGCGTGGTTGTCTCGGTTCTGTTGATGACCTGGTTCGTCGCGTCCCTGGTGATCGCCTCGTGGCGGGGCATCGATGACCGGTACTTCTGGTCCGACGTGGTCGGTAGTTCGCTCTGCGGGCTCGCCTGGATGCTGGTTCCGTGGCTGGTCACGTTGCTGATCTCCGGCTGGCGACGGCGGCGGGCGGGGCGGCCGGGACCGGTGCCGGACGACGCGGTCCCGGTGGTGCCGGACGACAAGCTCCCGTGAGTGTGGGACGCGTCAGGGCATTGAGGCCGGCGACGGGCCGAGGACCGCAAACGCCGACGACGGGCCGAGGACCGCAAACGCCGACGGCGGGCCGAAGACCGCAAACGTCGACGACAGGCCGAAGAGGGCGCGGAGCCGCCACCACACCCCGAGGCGCGTCAACGGGGCGGCGTGCACCAGAACCAGCGAACGCTTCATGACCCTCCAGTTGCCACTCCCCGGCCCGGCCGAACCAGGCGCATGATCACCCCACCACACCGTGACCACACTGAACTCCGAACCCGCTCCACCGTCGGCAATTGCCACCGATATCCGACACGATCGTTTCAGCGACGTGGTTTCCGTCGGACGGCTATGCTTGACTTCCAGCCGAAAATGCCAAAGATGGACTACTCATGGAGCCGTTGAAAGCCCACTCCCGGCAGAGTGCGCAGGCGAACGACAGTGACCTCGAAGCGACCAAAGAGTCATCGTTCTTCGAACGCCGAGATCACCGCGACCTGGTGGTTCACGGGCTCCTCACCGGCGATCTGCCGCTCAAGTTCGCGTACGCGGGCAGCGCCGCCTTCACCCACGACGTGCTCGCCCGCGGCGCCGGCTACCAGTCGGTGACCGGCGCAGTCGGTTACGTGCGGGACGCGCTGCGCAAGGCCGGGCTGGAGGACCTCAGCCGGATCGCGGAGATCGGCCCGGGAAACGGGCTGAGTTCCCTCGGCCTGCTGGAGCTGGCCCGCGACGCCGTGACCGCGCCCCGCGAGTTCCTCGCCCTCGATTTCAGCGAGACATTGCTCGGGGTCGCCCGGCACAATTTCGCGAATCATCGGGACGATTTGTCGTTCACCGGCGAGATATGGGATGTCGAGGCCGGCCCGACGGATTTCCTGCGGAATTGGGGGCAGCCACGCGGGCCCCTTCCGGTTCTCTTCCTGGGCAACACGATCGGTAATCTGGCCGATCCGGCCGGGGCGCTGCGCGACATCCTGGACAGCATTCTCCCGTCCGATGTGCTGTTCCTCGGGGTCACCTTGCGCGCCGGCACGGCCGCCGAGCTGGTCGCGCCCTATGAGACCGAGGTGTTCCACGACGCCGCGCTGGAGCCGCTGCGGTCGCTGGGCGTGGACGCCTGGCGGCTGGAGATGACCTGGGACGAGGTGAGCGGCGCGGTCGTCGGGACGGCGGTGCTGCGGGAGCCGCGGACGGTCGCCGACCAGGATCTGCCGGCCGGGCACCGGGTGCGCTGCTTCGTCTCCCGGCGGTTCGCCGCCGACGAGGCGGAGGCGCTGGTGGAGGCGGCCGGCGGGACGGTCGGCGCGGTCACCTCGTCGCCCTCCGGCGAGCACCTGGTGCTGACCGTGACCAAGAAGCGCCCGCGGTGACGAACCGTGACCCAGAAGCGCCCGCGGTGACGACGAGCAGAGCGACGGCCCTCGGACCAGCGACCACGAAGCGAGCGGTGACCAGGACGTGAATCGGCTTCTCGACGCTGCCCGGTCCGCCCTGATCGCCCACAACCTCGCCGTCTCCGGCACCGACCCGCAGGTGATCCGGCTGCCGCTGGCCGCCACCGACGAGCTGATCCGGTCGGTGGCCCGTTCCGGCGCCACCATCGACCAGATCGTGCCGTACACCGGCCGCCGGCAGTACGAGGAGGAGTTCGCCCGGCACGCCTGGCGGCGGCACGCGTCGGCGGGGCACGACGTACGCCGGCTCTACCTGGTGCCGTACGGCACCCCGAGCCCCCGCACGGTCGAGGACGAGGTGCGCCGGGACGACGACTGCGGCATCACCGCGCACCCGGTCTACCTGGACGGTCTCTACCGCGCGGACACCGCCGAGTCCCGGGTGCCGATGACCAACGTCTGGCTGGTGGACGACCAGGTGGTGGTCTATCAGGAGCACGGCGACAGCGGCACGCCGACCTGGGTGGTCAGCGCCCGCGACGAGGACGTCCGGACCGCCCGGCAGCGCTGGGAGACGGTCTGGCCGCTGGGTTCCCGGCGCGCGCACCATCCGCCCCGGGTGGCCGAGCCGCTGCTCGACTCGGCCGACATGCTGCACGCGCTCGCCCAGTTCTCCTGCACCGGGCATTACGTCGACCGGGTGAGCTGCGCCTGGTACCACGGCGCCTGGCAGTACCTGCGGCTGTTCAACATGGTCAGCAGCCCGAACTGGCACGCGGACTTCTACGCCCGGTCGCTGCGCGAGGCGCTGCACGGGCTCGGCCGGGCCCGGGTGCTGATCACCGGTACGGCCGACTACGCCACGCTGGCCCAGGTGCTCACCGCGGCCGCCGAGGAGAAACCCGGCGCGCTGGAGATCCACGTGCTCGACACCTGCCTGACCCCGCTGCTGGCGAACCGGTGGTACGCCCGCCGGATGGGCGTGGAGGTCGGCATCCACCAGATCGACTTCCTGACCGCCGGCCCCGAGCTGGCCGGCGAGCTGGGCAGCTTCGACGTGATCGTCACGGACGCCTTCCTGACCCGGTTCCGCGCGGTCGAGGCGCTGAAGGTCTTCGCGAACTGGCGCCGCCTGCTGCGGCCGGACGGCCACCTGATCACCACGGTCCGGCTGCACGACCGGTACGCCACCGGGGAGGGACCGTCCGAACAGGTCACCGAGTACCTGTTGCGGCTCTACGAACGGGCCAAGAACTCGCATTGGCTGCTGCGAATCGACTTCGACGAACTCCGCGACGCCGCCCGTGAATACGCTCTGAAAATGATCAGCTGGACCGAACTCGGCGGCACTCCGACCATCCAGGAGCTGTTCCGGGAAAACGGCTTCACTGTGGTAGACAGTAGCGAAGGACACGTGCCCGGCGAACTGACCGAGACCGACTATCTGCGCATCATGTGCCGCGCCGACAACCGTTCCTCCTGAGGTCCGGACCGCCACCGGGGGTACGCATATGTGGAACAACGTCCTTCTCGCCGATGCGCACGATCCCGGCGAGCGGCTGGCCGCCGCCCGCGCCGACATCGAGGCGGAGCACCGGTCCTACATGAACGGTTCACCGTCGGCGATCCGGCTGACGGTCCGGCCGGTCCCCGATCGGGCGCGGCTCGACGTCGCGCTCGGCTCGGCCCGCCGTCCCGCGGCGCGCACCGTCCAGCTGAGCGTCACCGACATCGACCGCGCGCTGGAACGCCGGCTCAGTCCGCTCGCCCTGATCGCCTGCGTGCTGGCCAACCCGGGCGCGCTGACCGCCCGGGACGACTTCCCGGAGATCCGCGAGTCGCTGCGCCCGGATCCCGCCTGGCCGCCGCCCCGGGAGGCCGGCTCGGTGATCACCGAGCTGCGCGACGGCCTGGCCGCGAACCCGGATGTGGTGCTGCTCGGCTCGCGCGGGACCCGGAAGACCCGGATCGCGGCGCGTACCGCCGTGCTGTTCGAGCAGGACGGCGCGGCCACCCTGTGGCTGGACATGCGGGACCAGGGCGCCGGGGCGGAGACCGTGGCGTGGCAGCTGCTCACCGCCACCGAGCATCATCACTTGCTGGTGGTGGTCAACCAGATGCAGGCGCGGATCGGCCCGACCGACCGGATCGTCAAGTTCCTGTGGCGGCTGCGCGCCGAGTTCGAGCTGCCGATCCTGGTGCTGGGCACCGGCCAGCCGGAGATCACCGGGCGGCTGCGCGACACCTTCAAGTCGTTCGCCCAGGTGCCGGCGCGTGCCGAGGTGCCGACCGACGACGAGCAGGCCCGCACCGCGCTGTACTGGTTCGCCTGCCCGCGGCTGTTCGAGATCGAGCCGCTGGAGACGGTGGTCCGGCGCCGGTTCCCGGGTGAGGTGCTGGACCGGCTGCGCCTGGAGGGCCGGATAGTCCGGCGCGGCAGCAGCTACTACCTGGCCGCGGCGCAGGATCCGGTACGGCTGATCGGCGCGCTGCGCGGCGTCCCCGGGACGCCGGAGCCGGGCGAGTACATCTGGGAGTACCTGAAGCTGGCCGGCGCCGGCGAGGGCCGGGCCCCGCTGGAGCGGCTGGACCTGCTCGGCTTCCCCGGCTCGGCACGCCGGCCCGCCGAGCGCGAGGGCAGCCACTATCTGGCGCCCGCCTGGGACCTGCTGTTCCAGCTCGGCCGCTCCCTCGACGCGCACTGCGACACCGACCCGACCTGGGGCGACAACGTCGGCGCCGCGGTGTTCGCCGCCGAGGCGCTGGCCGAGCTGGGGCACCACCGGCAGTGGGCCCGTGTCGCCGGTTACATCCGGGACCGCTGGTCGTACGGCCGCTCCCCGGAACTGCCCGAGCCGGTCCAGGGCCAGTCCCGGGAGATGACCGACTTCGTGGAGATCCAGCAGAGCATGGCGATCGAGGACAGCCTGATCGACGGCACGTTCCTGCGCGCCGACCGGCTGCAGCTGGTGCACCCGCTGGGACGGACCGGCGGCGTCGCCGAGATGCGCGGCGAGGCGATCGACATCACCCGGTTCCACCGCACCTGGATGCTGGGCGTGCTGCTCGGCTTCGAGGGCAGCGCGCTGGACCGCTCGCCGGAGCGGATCGAGGCGCTGGTCGGCAGCGCCACCCAGGCGTGCGACCTGGACGGCTCGTTCTATCCGCGCCGGGTGGCCTGGGTGACCGCCCGGGTGGTGCTGGGCCTCTGCCAGGTCGGGCTGAACCGGGAGAACAGCGAGGTGGTGCGGCGCGCCTGCGACTGGCTGCTGCTGCCGCAGCGCGACGGCGGGCCGTACGGCGAGTGGTGGAAGGGCGGGACCGGCTCGTGGAACCGGGACGAGGCGACCACCGCCATGTGCGTGACCGCGCTGATCCGGGCCGGTGTCGATCCGCGCACGCCGCAGCTGCGTGAGGCGCTGGCCTGGCTGCGGTCGCGCACGGCCGAGTGGACCCGGACCGACCGGGAGATCGACCTGGCCCTGGTGCTGGAGGCGATCCTGCTCGGCGCCGAGGACTGGCGTTCCGCGTACGGCCGGGTGTTGAACCTGTTGCACTGGGCGAACGCCGAGTTCCGCCGGGTCCGCCAGGATCAGCCCGACCCGCGGTTCGTCCCGGAGGGCGCGCTGCGGGCCCCGTTCGCCGCGGCCCAGCTCGCCACGCTGGTGCGGGTGGCGGTGGGCCGGGAGTCGGCGGCCCTGCTGGACGAGCCCCCCGTACCGGAGCCGGAGGTGCCCCGGCAGCGCGCCGCCGCCGATCCGGTGACCCGGTTGCACGGCGCCCAGCCCGGGGTCCGTCCGCAGCCCTCGCTGCAGCAGTGGCGGCAGGCGGCCGGCGAGATCGAGGCGGCGCTGAACGGCCTGGTGCAGAGCCGGGCGGCGGCGCTGCGCCAGGACCGCCGCGGTCAGGCGGACGCGGTCCGGGCCCGGCTGCGGCACTACCGGCAGCGGCTGGAGCAGTGCCAGAGCCTGTCCGCCCAGCTGTCCCACTGGACCCCGGCGTTCGTGCTGGACGGGCTGAAACAGCTGGGTGACGAGGTGCTCGGGCCGGGGTGGGACGACGAGTTGTCGTACCCCGGGCAGGCGCCGGCCGCCGAGCGGGACCGCGGGTGAACCTGTGGGTCCGGCTGGCCCGGATGACGCCGTCGCCGAGCATGCTGAACTTCCTGGCCGGACTGCTCGCCGGTACCGGCATCAACCTGCTGACCTCGTCTGCCGTGGACGACAAGGGGCTCGGCGACCTGGTGGTGGTCGACTCGGTCGCCTGGGTGGCGGCCGCGGCCGCGCTCACCGGGATGGCGACGCTGCTGCAGAACGCCGAGCGGGACGCGGTGCCGATCCGCGAGCCGGACGAGGACGAGCGCCGCGAGCTCCAGCAGATCATGGTGGAGCGGGTGGCCCGGCGGGTGGTGGCGCTGGCCGCGGCCGCCGTCGTCGCTCTGGGCGTGGCCGTGGCACTGCTGCCCCACTTGGGCGGCTGATGCACCGTGGACCGGAACAGGAATCATCACATTCACCAGCGACAATTCCTGACGTACGACCGGAGCGCGCTCTTCCGGTAGTTGTCCGGTTCCCCTACAGTCTTCGATCATGGCGAATGACTTCACGGTGGTGCTCCGCGGCTACGACCGCGGCGAGGTCGACCGGGCGATCGCGCAGGCCGAGCAGGCGCTCGACTCGGGCAGCGAGTTCAGCCGGGCGGCGGCCCGGGACACGCTCGCCGCGGCCACCTTCATGGTCCGGCTGCGCGGCTACGACCGGGCCCAGGTGGAGGCGCACGTCAACCGGCTGAGGCAGGCGCTGAGCCAGGCGCCCTGAGGTCAGTCCCAGAAACATTCCAGGTGGTCGGACGTCTCCACGGCCTCGGCGTCCACGCAGAACTCCTCGGCGGCGGCGCGCAGCTCGTCGTCGATCTCCGGGGCCCAGACGGTCTCCAGCGAGATCCGGTAGTCCTCGCGGTCCGGAGTGACCGCATAGCCCTGGGCTGTGGTCCCCGGGTGATCGCAGACGAACTGGAAGATGTCCCACGCGGACGGGGCGGCGTTCTGCCGGTCGTCCGGGTCGAGCCATCCGCCCTCGAAGAGGACGGCCAGGCCGGCGGCGTCCACCGGACCGAAATAGCCGGCGCCGCCGGTGAAGGTCTCGCCGTTGCCCAGCAGGTCGAGGAAGGGCAGCAGGCTGTCGCGGCGGGCCGCGTCCTGGTTGTACGGGAACGGGTCCCGCGGACGCGGCCGCTCGGCGTCACACAGCGCGGGCCGCGCCGGCGAACCGACCGGCGAGGCCGGCGCGGCGGACGTGGGAGCGGCCGCCACCGGCGGGGCGGGCTCCCCCGCCGAGACCAGGGCGACGGCGGCCAGCCCGCAGGCCACGGCGACGCCGGCGGAGAGAGCGAAGGTGATCGAGCGGCGCACCCGGAGAGTATGCCGCTCGATGATCAACTAGCGCGACCCCAGGGCGCGGATCAGCTCCGCCTTGGTCATCGTCGAACGGCCGGCCACGCCACGCTCCTTGGCCTCGGCGTAGAGCTGGGCCTTCGACTTCTCCTTGGCCGACGATTTCCGGCCGGTCGACGGCTTGCCCAGCTCCCGCCAGCTCTTCTCGGTCATCTCGACGCCGAACTTGCGGGCGGCCCGCTGGATCCGGCGGAACGCCTCGTCGCGCTCCTTGTCGGTGACGTCGCGGACCTGGTCGAACCGGGCGATCGCGTTGCGGACGTGCCGGGCGTCGTTGAGTGGTTCCTTGCGCAGACGGGGGAAGGCGAACGCGCTGTCCGACATCGCGTTGCGGTCGGCGGCGTCCAAGGTCTTGGTAGCCATGACCATTCCGATACCCGCACCCTCGCGGCTCACACCGGACCGCGAGGTCAGCCGTTGAAGTCGGTCCAGTCGAAGCCCGGTTCCCGCACCTCGCACAGCGCCGACCGCTGGCGGCTCCCAACGGTCAGCCCCACCCCGTCCTCGCCCGGGAAGGTGATCGCGACGATCCCGGGAGCGACGAAGATCCGGGTCGGATCGGCCGGGAACCTCGCCGGCGCCAGCGGCACCGGGATCAGCCGCTCCAGGAACCGGTCGCACTCGCCCTCGGTCAGCTCCGCCTGGGCCGCGTAGGGCGCGGACATGACCGCCTCGATCAGGGCGAACTGGAGCAGGAATCCGCTCAGCGGCTCGGCGTCCGGTTCGCCGTCCTCGTACACCACCGGATCGTCGGCGTCGACATTGATCACCCGGGTCCAGCAGCCCTGGCTCTCGTCGGCGATCGGGACGCCGCCGAAATCCTCGTCGTACTCCAGCTCCTCGGGCCGGCGGATCTGGTCCTGGGTGCCGTAGAGGATCGGCTTGCGGGCAGCCAGCTCGTAGAAGGCCCGCAGCGGCTCGGGCAGCTCGATCGGTGGCTCCTCGCCGGGCGGCTCCGCCTCGACGTCGGCGTACCAGCCGGTCAGGAACTCACGCAGGGCGGCGACCCGGTCGTGCGGGACGTCCAGCAGCCAGCCGACGCCCGGGACCGGCTGGTCCCGCACCGGCCGCGCCAGGTCCAGGTCGCGGAACGAGAGTCGCTTCTCCAGCCGCAGGTCGAGGCCGTACAGGCCGGAGCCGGCCGGCTCGGCGCGGTCGTCCCGCCAGCTGCCGCGGCGGCGGACCTCGCGGAGTCTGCCGAGCGGGAGGCAGCCGCCCGCCAGGCGGACGAAGCCGAACCATGGCCGTTCGTGATCACCGAGCCAGTCGGTGACCGGCTCCGGGAACGGCTGCCGCACGGTGAGATCGGCCCGCCCGGCCAGCTGGCTGCCGTCCGGCCGCTCCCCCGCCGCGACGATGATCACCAGGGCCTCGTCGCCGCTGACGTAGGTGACGTCACCGGCGTCGACGACCTCCGGGGCGGCGCCCGCCCGCCGCAACGCCTCAGCTTCCGAAACCAGCACGAGCCGATCATAAAGTTCCGCACCACTCCCCTTCTCCGCCCGGCCCTTCCCACTCCGCCGTCACCGCCGGGCCGACGACAGATCAACACCACACTGGGGTACGACCAACGCCGCCCCGCTCCGGACCTCGCCTCCCCACGACCGTGAGTCCGACAGCCCCCGTCAGAACGGTCGGCCCCCGGCCGCGGTTCGGGACCGTCCGGTCCATGCCTCCCCGTAGCGACGCGGCGGTCCGGACCGTGCGGTCTCGGAGCAGGTGACCTGCTCACCCCGGCGAAGTCAGGCGCCGGCCGGCTTCGAGACGACCGGGGCGGTGAAGAAGTCGGCGAGGGCGTCGATCAAGTGCTTCGGCGCGCGGTTGAGGGCGTCGTGCCCGACCCTCGGCACCACCAGGGTGCGGGCGTGCGGCATGACCGCGGCCAGCGCCTCGTTGGTCTCCTGGAAATAGGGCGGGCCGCCGGCGCCGCAGGCCAGCAGCACCTCGGCCTCGACGCCGGACCACCGCTCCGCCGGGCCGCCGTGGCGGTGGATCAGCGTGGACTCGTCGAGCGTGGTCGGGAGCAGCTCGCCCATGGTCCTGCCGATCGACGTGCGCAGGAACAGCCGGCAGATGGCCACCCGCAGGAACAGGGGCAGGCGGGACGCCGCCGACTCGGGGTGCACGCCGGCGCCAGTGATGGCCAGGGCGCGGGCGATCTCACCGGCGTCCGCCGCCGCCCGCGCGCCGGGCAGCCAATCGAGCCAGACCAGACCGTCGACCTGGACCGCCCCGTCGTAGAGCGCGAGCCGCCCGATCGGCAGCCGGCGCGCGGCGGCGCGCAGGGCGATGAAGCCACCGCCGCTGTGCCCGATCACGTTCCGGGCGCCGGTGTGGGCCAGCAGCGCCGCGAGGTCGTCGATGTCCTGCTCGCCGTCGTACGGCTCGGCACGGGCGGCGGCGTCGGCCCGGCCACGGCGGTTGTAGAGGTGGACGGTGAACCGGTCGGCCAGGCGGCGGGCGGTGCGCCGATACACCTCGATGGTGACCCCGCCGCCGTGCACCAGGATGATGCCCGGCCCGGCGCCGATCGAGTGGAGCACGATCTCGGCGCCGTCGGCCGCCGGCACCCGCTGCACGGTCCAGTTGTCTTCCATGTCGCCTCCCTCGGTGAAACTGCGAACGGCGTTTGCAGTTTAGAGTGTAGCCGTGACAACACCCGCTGAACCAGCCCGGCAGACGGTTTGGTCCCGCCCGGCTCGGGGCCAGCGCGGCCCGGCGCCGACGCACTCCCGGGACGAGATCGTGACCGCGGCGATCGCCCTCGCGGACGCGGACGGGATCGGCGCGGTGTCGATGCGCGCGGTCGCCACCGCGCTCGACACCGGCGCCGGGTCGCTCTACCGCTACCTGTCCTCCCGCGACGACCTGCTCGATCTGATGGCGGACCGGGTGGCGGAGGAGCTGCGCCCCTACCCGGAGTCCGACGGGGACTGGCTCGCCGCGATGCTGCGGATCGCCCGGGGGCAGCTCGACCTCCATCGCAAGCATCCGTGGCTGGTGGAGGTCCTCCCCCGGCCGACCGCCTTCGGGCCGCAGAGCCTGGCCTGGTTCGACCACTGCCTGGGGGTGCTGCGACCGGTCCCGGCCGGCACGGCCGCCAAGTTCGAGGCGATCGCCATGATGATCGGCGTGGTGTCACTGTTCGCCCGCAGCGAGGCCGCCGGTCCACCCCCGGGCTTCGACGGCATCGACATGACCGCATTCCCGAACCTGATCGCCGCCATGACGGCCCCGCCCGGCCCGGCCGAACCCCGCGACCTCTTCGAGGTCACCATCACCAGCGTCCTACGCGGACTGCTCACCGAGCCCGCCTAGGCCCGACGGCCCCTGAGCAGCACGCCCGCAGCCGCTTGCCGCTCGCCGCTCGCCGCTCCCACTCGCCCCTCCCACTGGCCCTTCGTCACTCGCCGCTCGCCGCTCGCCGCTCGCCGCTCGCCGCTCGCCGCTCACCGCTCGCCGCTCGCCGAGAGCGTTCCGGCCGGCGGGCGGCGGTCTGCAGGAGGGCACGCTGGTTACCGAAGCCACCGAGGTGCGGGGGCGGCGCCTCGGGCCGGCAGGTGCGGCATCTCCGACCCGCAGGTGCGGCACCTCCGACCGGCAGGTGCGGCACCTCCGGCCAGCAGGTGCGACGACTCGACGCGACGCAGGTGGCGGGCTCCGGGCGTACCGAAAGAGCGGTGTAAACCGCTCCCGAAAGGCGGACAGCGAGGTGGGCTGGCCTGGCGGGCGGACCGGGTGAGCGGCGGAGGCGTGAGCGGCGGGACGGACGACCGGCGGACCGGGTGAGCGGCGGAGGTGTGAGCGGCGGGACGGACGACCGGCGGGACGGACCAGCGGCGAATGGCGACCGGCGGGACGGACGCGCGGCGGGACCGACGAGCAGCGGAACGGCTCAGTGCGGGAGGGCGCCGCCGGCCAGGACGATGAGGACGCCCGCGGCGGCCGCCGACGACAGGGTCAGGACCGGCCCGCGGCGGGCGGCCAAGGTGAGCAGGATCGCGCCGGCCAGGACGGCGAACTGCCACGGCTCGGCGAGCGCCAGGGTCAGCGGGACGGCGGAGCCCAGGATGGCGCCGATCGCGGCCGGGGCGGTGCCGTCGAGGAAGGCGCGGACGTGGCGGTTGGCGCGGAGGCGGTCGAAGCGGTCCGCGCCGAGCAGGATGAACGCGAATGACGGGCTGAACGCGACGAGCGCCGCGAGCAGGCCACCGGCGACACCGGCCGCGGCGTAACCGACCACGGCGACCGTGTGGACCACCGGGCCCGGGGTGATCTGGCCGAGCGCCACCGCGTTCAGGAACTCGGCGGCGGACATCCAGTGGTGCCGGTCCACCGCGTCGGCCTGCATCAACGGGATGATCACGAAGCCGCCGCCGTAGGAGAGCGCGCCGACCTTGAGGGCCGTCCACACCAGCGGGGCCAGGACACCGCCGCCGAGACCGGCCGCGGCCAGCCCGGGCAGCGACACCCTCGGGCGGCCGGGGGCGGGCAGCCGCTGGGCGACCAGTTCGACCAGGCCGCAGCCGATCAGCAGCAGGACCAGCCACGGGCCGAGAGTCGCCGCGCCGGCCGCGCCGAGCAGCAGGTAGCCGACCCAGCGGGCGCGGCTGCTCTGCTGCGGCGCCCGCTGCCAGCCGGCCGGGATCAGGCTGGTGCCGGCCTGCAGGGCCACCGCGGCGACCGCCGCGCCCGCCCCGGCGCCGGCCGCCCTGACCCAGGCCGGCGGGTCGCCGAGGAAGAGCGCGGCCAGGGCCAGGATGGCGATCAGGCCGGGCAGGATGAACGCGGCCCCGCCGACCAGGGCGCCGGCCCGGCCGCGGACCCGCCAGGCGCAGAAGATCGCCAGCTGGGTGGAGGCCGGGCCGGGCAGCAGGTTGCAGGCGGCGATGGCGTCCTCGAACTCCCGCGCGTCCAGCCACTCGCGCTCGTCGACGCAGAGCTTGCGGAGCAGCGCGATGTGCGCGGGCGGACCGCCGAACCCGACACAACCGATCCGGCCCCACTGGAGCAGGACGGTGGCGAGGTCGGCGCGTGCCTGGGTGGCGGGCACTCAGTTCTCCTCGGGACGGAACGAGCAGGGCGGTCAGGTGCCGGCCGGCTGGAACAGCTCGACCGGGTTGCCGGCCGGGTCGTCCAGGACGATCTGGCGGCCGCCCGGGCCGGTGACCACGTCGCTGCGGAACGGGACACCGCCGGCCCGCAGCCGGGCCACCTCGGCGTCGATGTCGTCGACCAGCAGGTGGATCCGGTTCCACCCGCCGGGCTGCGGGCGGCGGCCGTCGGGCATCGGGCGGCCGGCCGAACTGTCCGGGCCGGACAGCAGCAGCCGCAGGTTGCCCCGGCGGACGTCGGCGAAGGCGGGCAGGAACACCCGGTCCGGGGTGAACCCCAGGTGGGTGGTGTAGAAGTCGATCGCGGACTGCACGTCGTCGACCAGGTAGCGGACGTGCACGGTGCTGTCGGTCATCACGCCTCCTTGACGGATCCGATGAGCTGGGACAGGTGCCCGATCCGCTCGTCGAGCCGGTCGGCGACCTCGTCGAAGGTGGCCAGGTCGGCCGGCTCCGGCAGGCTCCAGTGGGTCGGGCGGCGGTGGCCGGGGAACTCCGGGCAGACCTCCTTGACCCGGTCGCACAGCGTGACCACGTGGTCGAACCGTTGCCCGGCGAACTCGTCGAGGTGCCTGGGCCGGGCCCCGGCCAGGTCGATGCCGCGGCGGGCCAGGACGGTCACCGCGTGCGGATGGAGCGGCTTGGGGTGGCTGCCGGCGCTGTGCGCCTCGACCCGGCCGGCGGTCCGCGCCCGCAGCAGCGCCTCGGCCATCGGCGACCGGGCGCTGTTGCCGGTGCACAGGAAGAGCACCCGCGCTCCGGCCGGGCAGGTGCCGGTGGGTGGGCGCAGGCGCAGGGCCGGGTGCAGCGCCGCGCCGGCCCCGGTGAGCAGGGCGGCGCACCGGGTGAGGTCGAGCGAGTAATACGTGTCGCGGCCGTCGGCGCTGCTGCGCCGGGCGGTGACCAGCTCGCTGCGGCGCAGCTTGCCGAGGTGGTAGGAGATCAGGTTCTGCGGCTGGCCGAGCAGCGCGGTCAGCTCCCGCACGGCCAGGTCGGTGCGGGCCAGCTCGCTGAGCAGCCGCCAGCGCACCGGATGCCCGGCGGCGGTCAGGAAGGCCGGTGGCGCACTCACCCCCGCAGATTACATCAAACCGATTTGATGCAATAGCGGTTCACCGGCCGGTACGCGGGGCGTACATGATCACGGCGACGCCGATCAGGCAGACGGCCGCGCCGATCAGGTCCCAGCGGTCCGGCCGGAACCGGTCGACGACCACGCCCCAGGCGAGCGAGCCGGCCACGAAGACGCCACCGTAGGCGGCCAGGATCCGGCCGAAGTTCGCGTCCGGCTGCAGGGTCGCGACGAACCCGTAGGCGCCCAGCGCGATCACCCCGGCGGCGATCCACCACAGGCCGCGCTGCTCCCGCCAGCCCTGCCAGATCAGCCAGGCGCCGCCGATCTCGGCGAGCGCCGCCAGCAGGAACAGCAGCAGCGAACGGGCGACGATCATGCCGCCGAACCTACCCGGCGGATCCGTCCGGCTAGCGGCGCGGCGGCCGGACGGCGCCGGCGGCGCGCACCAGGTCGAGCAGATCGCGCTGACTCCGGGTGGCGTGCACGGTCAGGTCACCGAGGTCGGCGACGGCGCGCGCGACCGAGGTCAGCGCACGGACGTCGAGGAAGGTCATCCCGGACACGTCCAGGATGTCGCCGGGACGCAGGCCGCGGATCAGGGCGGCGAAGGCGGTCGCGTTGGCCAGGTCGGTCTCGCCGGTCAGCCGCAGCGTCCGGTTGTCCGGCAGGCGCTGGTGGCGCAGCGGCCAGCGGCTGTCCAGCCCGGCCGGGTGGGCGCGGCAGGCCGCGGTCACCCGGTCCGGCCCGAAGACGCCGAGGTCGTAGTGGCAGAGGACGGTCAGCTCGCGGCTGGTGAACAGCGGGAACGCCGCCGCCTCGCACTCCACCAGGGCCGCCGGCTCGGCGTCGGCCGCCCAGCTCATGTCGACGCTCATCCACAGTCCGGAGTAGCCGGACGCGACCGCCTCCTCGGTCGCCGCGGCGTAGGCGGCGTGCAGATGACCGGGATCGAGCTTGCCCGGCGCCAGCTGCACCTGCCGGCTGTCCAGGACCTGCAGCCGGCCGCTCCCGGTCGCGGCGCGCAGGGCCGGGCTGCGCCCGGCGAGATAGCGCTGGACGGCGCCGAGCTCGTCACGGTCCGCCGGGCGCGGGAAGACCAGGACCTTCGCGTACGCGGTGAGCGCCTGCCCCGCGAAGTCGGCCGTGCGCCGGGCGAACTCGGCCGGGCACCTGAAGGTCGCGCTGATGTGGTCTCCGGGCTGGACGGTAAGCAGGACGATCACCTCCTCAGGGCCGCGATCACAGCCTGACGGACCGGTGAGGGCTCGGTAATCGTGAATTGGGTCAGCGCCGGACCGTCTTACCGGCCGGATTCACCCTATCGCCGTCATCCGATCGTCCGAGCTGCCGCCGAGCGGCCGTGACCTGCGCGTTCCGGCACATTGGTGGGTGCGGTGGCCGTACCGGAAATCGCTCTGACCGGAACCAGCGGCGGTCGGGGTGTCGCGGTTGTCGCGGATACCCGCCACAGGTCGGCTTCCCGTCCTATGAGAGCAGATAGGCGGCCAGCTCGCCCGGGCGGCTCAGCGCCGGGGTGTGCCCGCCGTCGATCTCGTCCGGGGTGACGCCCAGCCGCTCCCGGGCCACCCGGCGCACGAATTCCGGCGGCAGCAGCCGGTCGTCGCGGCAGAGCAGCACCCTGGTCGGCACGTCCGGCCAGGCGCGCAGCGGGAACGGCTCACCCATCCGGGCGGTGGACTGGTCGCGGGAGCGCCGCTCGGCCTCGGCCGTCAGCTCCGGCGGGACGTCCTGGTAGAACAGGTCGTCGTAGCTGCCGGCCGGCTGGTAGTCGGTGCCGGTCCAGTAGGCCTCGGGCGGCTCGCCGGGGCGCGGGATCAGCGGCGCCACCAGCACCAGCCGCTCGACCGGGAGCCGGTCGGCGACCAGCGGAGCAACAAAAGCGCCGAGCGACTGGCCGACCACGATCAGATCGGTCCGGTCGCCGACCGCGGCGACCACCGCGTCCGCATACTCCGCCAGGCCGGCCGTGTCGTCGTCGCAGGGCAGGTCGGGCGCGACGGTGTCGTGGCCACGGGCCCGCAGCTCCGCCTCGACCAGGTGCCAATACCACCCGACGTCGCCGGCGCCATGGATCAGCACGAAGGTCGCCATGCGCTCCAGCCTACGACTCGCCGGGAACCGTGCCCGGCACGATGACGCGCCCGGCGGCGGCCGCCGCCGGGCGTGGCGTCTCCGGTCAGGGCTGCAGGGGCAGGAGCGCGCAGGTGGAGAGGGCGGGCAGGCCGGCCAGCCGGTGGGCGAGCCAGTCCACGGCCGGGCCCTGGTCGGCCAGCAGGGGTCCGAAGTGGTTGATCAGCGGGCTCCCGGTGGCGGGCAGGCTGACCGGGTCGTAGACCACGGCGCCGCCGAGCTTGCACCAGTCGGCGGCCATCGTCCGGGCCTGCCCGTGCGGCACCAGGTTGTCGTGCACCCCGGTGGCGACCCGGACGACGCCGGTCGGTTTGCGGGCGCCGATCCGCTGCTCGTCGATGAAGGCGCGCAGGGCCGGTTCGGTGCGGATGATGTCGGACAGGGGCTGCCCGGTGGTGGTCCACGAGGTGCTGCGCCTACCGGCGTACCCGAAGATCGCGTCGCCGACGCACATGGTGGAGAGATCGCGCAGGGCGGCCCGGCCGGAATCGTTAAGGTATTTGTCGGCGATCGCCTGCAGTGCCGGTTCCGATTGCAGGAAACCGCTCACCGACCAGCCCAGCGCGCCGGCCAATTCGGTGCCGTCGATAGCGGCGGTGACCTCGGTCAGATTCGCCGGCGGCGCGCCCGCATAGGTGGCTTTCAACCGCACGTCGGGCGCATATCCGGATTGCAATTCGGCGGCCGAGGCGACCGCTCCCCCGCCCTGGCTGTAACCGTAGAGTCCGACCGCCGACCGATCGGTGATCGACGTGCCCGGCAGCGCCCGGGCGGCCCGGGCCGCGTCCAGCACCGCGTGCCCCTCGTCCACCCGGTTGACGTAGGTGTGCAGCCGATCCGTCGTGCCCAGCCCCGGATAGTCGGTCTGCACGACCGCGATCCCCTTGGCCAGCAGCCGGTAGGCGGCCAGCACCTCGTAGCCGATCGAGATCGTGGTCTGCCCGTCGTCCGCGCCGACGACCAGGCCACGCTGCAGGGCCAGCGAGGTGGAACACTGGTCGCCCTGCCCCATCGTGCCGGGCGCCAGCACCACCAGCGGCCGCGGCCCGAGCCCCAGCCACGGCGCGGCCGGCTCCAGGTAGGCGCCGGTCACCGCGACCGGCTGCCCGGTCGAGTCGGTGGACCGGTACATGATCCGGGTGGCCCGGCCGGGCAGCGGCGAATCGACGCCGGGCAGCGACAAGGCCAGCGGCAGCGGCTCGGTGCGAATCAGCGCGCCGTTTTCCGCGGGCAGGTCCGCCGGCGGCGTGTAGAAGGCGGGAATGGTCACGCCGCGCGATTCCGCGGCGTGCGCCGGCACCCCGAGAACAGCCCCGGCAATGGTTGCGGCAAACAGCGCGGCAGCAATCCTTTTCCGTACGGACATGTCCGTCCTCCACCAATTCAGCGCGTGTTTCCACTCACCGCCATCGATGAGGGTCCCGCTGGTTACCGGAAGGTAACCAGCAGAACCGAGACATTCCAGAGGCTCGTATTCTCACTCTCCCCGAGCCGGGCCGAGCCGGGGAGCCGGCTCAGAGGGTGACCGCCTCGCCCAGCGGGATCCGGGCGTACTCGGTGCCGCCCTTGAACTCCATCCACGCGTCGAAGTTGCCGAACCCGACATCCTCCGACAGCGCCCGGTCGTGGATCGGGAACGCCCGGTCCGGCCCGATCGCCCGGGTCATCTCGATCGCCTCGCGGTGCCGGCCCCAGGGCGCCGCGGCCGGCACGAGCAGCGTCGACACTCTCTTCTCGGGCACGAAGTACGAGTCGCCGGGGTGGTAGACGCCGTCGACCACGTACCCGAGGTTGGCGCAGCCGGGCAGCCCGTCGTAGATCTCCGCGTGCCGCCCGCCGACCGCGGTCACCGCGAAGCCGCCGGCCCGGAACTCCTGCCCGGCCCCGACCACCGTCACCACCTCGGCCAGCCCCGCCTCCTCGGCGAGCCCGCGGACCGGCTCCGGAGCGAAGATCCGCACCTGCCAGGCGGCCGCCACCTCGGCGATCCGTCCCAGGTCGACGTGGTCGTCGTGCTCGTGGGTGACCAGGATGTCGGTGACCCCGTCGAAGGCCTCCGGCTCGGTCCAGACGCCCGGGTCGATCAGCACTCGCCGATCCCCGTCCTCGATCCGGACACAGGCATGGGTGAATTTGACCAGTCGCATGTGGTCACCCTACGGACGGGGCGGGCAGGCCGTACCGGGCGTTCAGCACCTGCATCGCGGCGCCCGCCGCGATCGCGTCGGTGCCCAGCCCGGTCAGGCTCACCTCGACGGTCAGCCAGTCGGCGCGCGGCACCTGGGTGCGCACCGCCTCGGCGACCGCCGCCCGGTAGATCTCCCCGTGCCGCAGCAGGTCCGCCCCGGCCAGCACCACGTGCCCGAGGTCCAGGGTCTGCAGCAGGTTGACCACGCCGGTGCCGAGCACCGCCGCGGCCGCCGCCGGATCGGCTGCCGCGTCGTGCACCGCCTCCAGGCAGCCACGCCGCCCGCACACGCAGGCCGGCCCGTCGAGCTGCACCACGGTGTGCCCGAACTCCCCGGCGTTCGTGTGCGTCCCCCGGTGCACCGCCCCGCCGAGCCACAACCCGGCGCCCAGCCCGCTCTCCACCATGATCAGCGCCGCGTCCCGGAACGACGCCCCGCGCCGCCACGCCTCCGCGGTCACCCCGGCCGTGACGTCCTTGTCCAGCACCACCGGCAGCCCGAGCGCCTCCCCGGCCAGCGCGGCGAGCGGCACGTCGTGCCAGTGCCGCAGCCGGTGCGCGTCGCGGACCGTACCGCGCGCCTGGTCGAGCGGACCGATCATCCCGATCCCGACGCCGGTCAGGGTGCGCCCGGCGGAGAGCGCCGCCACCCCGGCGGTCAGCTCGGCGAGCAGCTGCGCCGGGCTGAAGTCGGCCGGCAGCGGGGTCGCGGCCGAGGCGTGCACCTGGCCGGCCAGGTCGACCAGGACCAGCCGCAGCGCCCGCCGGGTGACGTGCGCGCCGACCGCCCAGCGGCTCTCCGGGACCAGCCGGTAGACCGCGGCCGGTTTGCCGAGCGCCGGCCGGCGCACCCCGGCCGGCGCGATCACGCCCTCCTGGACCAGCCGGGCCAGCACCTTGGAGACCGCCTGCGGGGTCAGGCCGGTGGCCTCGGCGACCGTGCCGCGCTCGATCGCCGGCCGGGTCCGGGCCAGCTCGATGACCAGCGCCTCGTGGTAGTCCCGCAGGTAGGCAAGGTGCACGGGCTCACACTACTACTAAGGAAACAGCGTTGCTAAAGTCCGCCGCATGAACCAGAAACGCTGGCCGGCGCTGCTCGCGCTGGCCCTCGGCGCGGTCGCCATCGGCCTCACCGAGTTCGTGCCGTCCGGCCTGCTCCCGCAGATCGCCGGCAACCTGCTCGGCGACGAGTACACCCGGTCCCCGTCCGACGCGGTCGCGCACGCCGGCTGGATGGTCACGATCTACGCCCTCGGCGTGGTCGCGGGCGCCCCGCTGATCGCCGCGCTGACCGCCCGGATGCCGCGCAAGCGCCTGGTCCTCGGCCTGCTCGTGCTCTTCGTGGCGGGCACCGTCGCGTCCGCCCTGGCGCCCACCTTCGGGCTGGTGCTGACCGCCCGGTTCGTGGCCGGGCTGCCGCACGGGGCGTATTTCGGGGCGGCCGGCCTGCTCGCCGCCTCGCTGATGGGCCCGGGCAGCGAGGGCCGCGGATTCGCCGCCGTGCTCAGCGGCCTGACCATCTCCAACGTGGTCGGCGTCCCGGCGATCACCCGGCTCGGCCAGGAGGCCGGCTGGCGGGTCGCCTACCTGGTCATCGCCGGCGTCTTCGCGCTCGCCCTGCTCGCGGTCGCGGCGACCGTGCCGGACGCGCCGGCCGCCGGCGGCTCCCCGGCCGCCGAGTTGCGGTCGCTGCGCCGCGGCCAGGTGTGGCTGGTCGCGGCCACCGGCGCGATCGGCTTCGCCGGCTTCTTCGCGGTCAACAGCTACATCGCCCCGGTCACCACCGAGGTCACCGGCCTGTCCGCCGGCACCGTCCCGTGGGTGCTGGTCGCGGTCGGGCTCGGCATGACCGCCGGCAACGCGCTCGGCGGCTGGTATGCCGACCGCGACCTGCGCCGCGCCACCCTGATCGGCTTCACCGCACTGATCGCCGCGGTCGCCTTCTTCGGCCTCGCCGCGCCCACCACGATCGGCCTGTTCACCGGCGCGTTCCTGATCGGCGCCAGCAGCCTCTTCCTCGGCCCGGCCCTGCAGGCCCGGCTGATCGCGGTCGCCCCCGGCGCCCAGCTGATGGGCGCGGCCGTCAACCAGTCCGCCATGAACATCGCCAACAGCCTGGGCGCGGCCCTCGGCGGAGCCGTCATCGCCGCCGGCCTCGGCTACCGCGCCCCAGCCTGGGTGGGCATCGCCCTCGGCGCGGTGGGCCTGATCCTGGCGACGGTCAGCTTCGCCCTCGACCGCTCCACCCCCGCACCGGAGCCAGCCCTCCACTGACCGACTTCACCACCGAAATATTCATATTCGCAGGCCCGCCGGGGTGCAGATCGCATGCTCCCGGCACCCCTCTGTCAAGGGGTTGGTGTGAGGGGTGTTTTAGGGTGGTGGTTGGCGGGTCCGGGTTGTGACTTTTCCGAAGTGTCGATCTTGGGGTTTGGGTCGGCCGCGCTGGAGTTCAGAGTCGCCCCCGTGTGTCCTCCCGGACCCGTCGCTGTCTGTTGTGCCGTGTGGTCGTCTTTGATCATTTGGCGGTAGACGGTGTCGGACAGGCGTCGTTTCAACGCTCGCATGGCTTCCATCGCGGTTTTGCCTTCGGCGCGTTTGCGCTGGTAGTAGGCGCGGCCGGGGGTGTCGAAGCGGAGCTGGGTGATGGCCATGATGTGCAGGACCCGGTTGATGCGCCGGTTCCCGGCCCGGTTGAGCCGGTGATGATGGTTGTCGCCGGAGGACACGTCGATGGGGGCGGTGCCGTTCCAGGTGGCGAAGTGCCCGCGGGTCGGGAAGCGGCTGATGTCGCCGATGTCGCCGAGCAGGCGGGCGGCGCCGGAGGGGCCGATGCCGTTGAGGCTGGTCAGCTGGGTGCCGGTGGCGGCCAGCACGGTCTTCAGCTGCCGGTTGGCTGCTTTGATCTTGGTGTCCAGGGTGGTGAGCTCGTCGGCCAGGTCGCCGGCCAGCTGATAGCGGGTGGCGGTGACGATGTCGCCGGCCGGGACGCTGACGCGTTCGAGCAGGGTGCGGGCCTGGTCGGTGGTCAGGTTCTTCTTCGCGCCGCCGGGGATCAGTTCGAGCAGTAGCTGGTGCAGCCGGTTGATGGTCTCGGTGCGGGTGGCGCCGAGCTGGTCGCGGCGGTCGGCCAGCAGCCGCAGCGCGACGGTGGCGCCGTCGGCGTGAACGCGGCGCAGGCCCGGGGTGCGCAGGGCGGTCACCGCGATGTGGTGCGCGTCGTGACCGTCGGTTTTACGGCCGTGCCCGGTGTCAAAGTTGCGGGCTTTCGCGGCGAGTTTCGCCGGGACGTCCAGCACGGTTTCGCCGTCGGCGACCAGCCGCTGGGCCAGGTGCCGGCCGATGCCGTTACAGCCCTCGACCGCCCACACCCGGCCGGCGTGACGGCGGCCGGCGGCGAGCATCTGCTGGTAGCCACCGGTGTCGGTGCCGTACCTGCCACGGGCCAGCACCTGTTCACGCTCGTTGATGATCTCGATCGTCGCGGACCGCTTGTGCGGATCGACTCCAATGATCAGCTGACCCATGTACCCGTTGACCTTCCCGTCGTCGCGGCAGAACCACACCAGCGGGAGGGCAACGCTACTTACAGCTGGGCAAACCCCTCTTCAGCCACTCCGCGCCACGGTGACCGGCAGGGTCCAAGCCGGGAGAGAGCCACACCCCGCCATATGAGTGGGCAGCGCGGGCCTGAGCACCCTACCGATCACCTCGACCAAGCCTGGCCGGGCCGCGGTCGTACACCAAATTCTCTTTAAGTAGCGCGGGCCGGGCCCGGCGATCTGGCCGCTGCGCGTCCAGAGCGATCGCCGTGCCCTTCAATGTCCGCCACTGGTCACTGAACCCCAACCCCGCGACTCCCCTCGGGTGAGCTTGTCCACAGTGCGGTTCCACCCGGCACCGGTCCCGGGTGGCCCCTCGGCACCACGCACCATCGGGGCCTTCGTCGCGGCTCGGATGTCAGGACTGTGCCATCTCCGTCACGCCTCCCCGGATAGTGGCAGAACTCTGACGCGCACTCTCCATGAGAATTCGCGCTTTTCCAGGGGCTGTGCGCCTGGGCAGATCCGGCCGCTACAGCTTTGGAACAGTCAAGAAATGTCAGAGTAATGACTCCCGGTCAATCTGCTCTCACCTGCTGCAGTTGCCCCGCCTGCGGCACGGGGCGAGAGCCCGGGACGCCGGCGGATCGCCCCGCACCTCGACATCAGCACGATCCGCTGTGCCGCGACCCCGGCGGCACGCCCCTCGACCAGGATCGGAGTTCTCCTATATGTCCATCACCAGCAAGCGGCTGCGCACGCTCACGGCCATGGGCGCCATCGGGACGACCGTGGCCCTCATGCTCGCCGGCTGCGGTGCCCGAGCCGGCGACGAAGCGGCCGGCAGCGGGACATCCGCGGCACCGAGCTGCGTCAACACCTCCGGCAGCACCATCAAACTCGGCTTCCTCAACTCCCTGACCGGCGGCATGGCGATCTCCGAGAAGACCGTCTCCACCGTGCTGCACATGGGCGCCGACGAGATCAACGCCAGCGGCGGCATCCTCGGCAAGAAGATCGAGTACGTCCAGGAGGACGGCGCCACCGACTGGCCCACCTTCGCGGAGAAGACCGAGAAGCTGCTCACCCAGGACTGCGTCGCCGCGATCTTCGGCGGCTGGACCTCGTCCTCTCGCAAGGCCGTGAAGCCGGTCGTCGAGCAGCACAACGGCCTCTTCTTCTACCCGGTGCAGTACGAGGGCCTCGAGTCGTCGCCGAACATCTACTACACCGGCGCGACCACCAACCAGCAGATCATCCCGGCGATGGACTTCCTCGCCTCCCGGGGGGTGAAGAAGCTGTTCCTCGCCGGCAGCGACTACGTCTTCCCGCGCACCGCGAACGCGATCATCAAGCTGTACGCGGCCAAGCTCGGCATCACGATCGTCGGGGAGGAGTACGTCCCCCTCGACAAGGACGACTGGACCAGCCAGGTCGCCAAGATCGTGGCGGCCAAACCCGACTTCATCTTCAACACCATCAACGGCTCGTCGAACGTCGGCTTCATCAAGGCCTACTACGACGCCGGCCTCAGCGCCAAGACGACGCCGATCATCTCGGTGTCGATCGCCGAGGAGGAGGCGCCGGCGATGGGTCACGAGGTGACCGGCCACTACGCGTCCTGGAACTACTTCCAGTCACTCAAGACCCCCACCAACCCGAAGTTCATCGAGAGCTGGAAGGCCTACCCGAACAGCAGCAAGGTCACCTCCGACCCGATGGAGGCCGCCTACATCTCGCTGTACCTGTACAAGGCCCTCGTCGAGGCGGCCGGCTCCTTCGACGTCGACAAGGTGAACGCCGCGGCGAAGAAGAACACCATCACGTTCGACGCGCCGGAGGGCAAGGTCACCCTCGACGGCGACAACCACCACATCTCGAAGCCGGGCCACATCGGCCAGATCAACGCCAAGAACCAGTTCGACATCGCCTGGGCCTCCGACAAGTTCATCGAGCCGGACCCGTACCTCGAGGGCTACGACTGGTTCCCGGCCGACATCCGCAAGCAGCTCGTGGACGCGGCGGGCTGATCGCCCGGCCCGCACCCGGACGCGGGGTTGCGTGCCACCTGCGGCAGGCAACCCCGCGCACCCGAACCTCACGCAAGCCCCTCCCCGCCAGAGAGAGTGAGAGCACGTGGACGCACTGATAGCACCGCTGCTGAACGGCAGCGCACAAGGCGCACTGCTCCTGCTCGCCGCGCTGGGCCTCTCGCTCACCTTCGGCCAGATGGGCGTGATCAACATGGCGCACGGCGAGTTCCTCATGATCGGTGCCTTCACCGCCTACCTCGTCCAGCAGGTCATCGCCTCCAGCGACCTGTCGATCCCGGTCGCGCTACCGGTCGCGTTCGTCGTCGCAGGTCTGTTCGGCCTCCTGCTGGAGGTCACCGTCATCCAGTGGATGTACCGGCGGCCCCTGGACACCCTGCTCGTCACGGTCGGGGTGAGCCTGATCCTGCAGCAGGCGGCACTGCAGATCTTCCCGTCCCAGGGCGTCCCGGTGGAGAAGCCCGGCTGGCTCGACGGGCAGCTGAACATCCTCGGCTACGAATGGCCGCTCCGGCAGTTGTTCACCATCCTGCTCGCGGCCGTCTGCGTGGCCGCGCTGGCAGCCTGGCTCAAGTACACCTCGTTCGGCCGCCGCATCCGGGCCACCGTGCACAACCGGGACCTCGCCGAGACCTCGGGGATCTCCACCCGCACCGTCGACCGCCTCACCTTCTTCGCCGGATCGGGTCTGGCCGGGGTGGCCGGCGTGGCCGCGTCACTCATCGGCGGCACGAACTCCCAGATGGGCGTGCAGTACATCATCGCGGCCTTCCTCGTCGTCGCCGCCGGTGGCATCGGCCAGCTCAAGGGCACCATCATCGCCGCGTGGGCGGTGGGAGTCGCCCTCTCGTACTTCGCCTACTGGACGACCGGCAGCTTCGCGCAGGTGCTCGCCTTCATCCTCGTGATCGTCTTCCTGCAGCTCCGCCCGCAGGGCCTGTTCACGGTGCGAACCAGGAGTCTGGTATGACCAAGCCGAAGTCATGGATCACGCTCAGCGGTATCGGGGTGTTCGCCGTCCTGCTCCTCGGGGTGGCCCCGCTCGTGCTCACCGACCACTGGCTCAACAACCTCGGCAAGTACTGCTGCTGGGCGATCGCCGCCGTCGGCATCGGCCTGGCGTGGGGCCGGGGCGGGATGCTCGTGATGGGACAGGGGGTGTTCTTCGCTCTCGGCGCCTACTCGATGGCCATGCACCTGACACTGGAGACCGCCGGCGACCGGATCCCGGGGTTCATGGTGCTCTACGATCCGCTCGCGCCGCTCCCGGCGTTCTGGGAGCCGTTCCGCAGTGCGTGGTTCACCCTGCTGGCGATCGTGCTCCTCCCCGTCGTGGTGGCCGGCGTCCTCGGCTACGCGCTGTTCAAGCGCCGGGTGAAGGGCGCGTACTTCGCGATCCTGACGCAGGCGCTCGCCGTCGCGCTGGCCACCCTGATCAGCTCCACGATCCGCGAGACCGGGGGCGACACCGGGCTCAGCGACTTCAAGTACTTCTTCGGCTTCGTCCTGAACGACCCGGCGAACAAGCGCATGGTGTACCTCATCGCGGCCGCGCTTCTCATCGTGTGCCTGGTCGCGGTGTGGCAGCTCTACCGCAGCCGCTTCGGTGAGCTCCTGGTCGCGACCCGGGACGCCGAGGAGCGGGTGCGCTTCCTCGGCTACGACCCGGCCACCGTCAAGCTCGTCGCCTTCGTCGTCTCCGCGCTGATGGCAAGCGTCGGCGGGGCGATGTTCGTGCCGATCGTCGGCATCATCACCCCGGCCGAGATCGGTGCGGCCGCCTCGATCGTCATGATCGCGGGCGTTGCCCTCGGCGGCCGGGCATCGCTGTTCGGCCCCGCGCTCGGCGCGATGGCGGTCGGATGGGGGCAGTCGAGCCTCGGCTCGACCTGGCCGGACGGCTGGCCGTACCTGCTCGGTCTGCTGTTCATCATCGTGATCCTCTTCCTGCCGAACGGGCTGTCGTCGCTACCGGCCAGGTTCACCGCAGCGCGCCGGAGGAGCCCTGACCGGCAGCCCGCCCCGGCCATCGCCGCGGCGGAACTCGAAGAGGTGCGGGCATGACCGACGCTTCGCTCGTTGTCACGGACCTGCACGTCGAGTTCTCGGGCTTCGTCGCGGTCGGCGGCGTCTCGTTCGACGCGCATCCCGGCGAGGTCCGGTTCCTCATCGGCCCGAACGGCGCCGGCAAGACGACCTGCATCGACGCCATCACGGGCCTGACCCCGGCCACCGGGTCGGCCAGGCTCGGCGAGAAGGAGCTGCTCGGCCGGCAGGTGCACAAGATCGTACGGCTCGGGATCGGCCGCACGTTCCAGACCGCGAGCGTCTTCGACGAGCTCACCGTGCTGCAGAACCTGGACATCGCCGCCGGGCGCCACCGCCACTCGTCGTCGCTGCTGCGGGCCCGGCGTGGCACCGACGCGTCGATCGAGCGGGCGCTGGAGGAGACCGGGCTCGCCGGCGAGCTCGCCACGCCGGCCGGCATCCTGTCGCACGGGCAGAAGCAATGGCTGGAGATCGCGATGCTGCTCGTGCAGAACGCGAAGGTGCTGCTGCTCGACGAGCCGGTCGCCGGCATGAGCCAGGACGAGCGCACCGCGACCGGTGAGCTTCTGCAGCGCATCGCGGCGAAACGGATCGTGCTCGTGGTGGAGCACGACATGGACTTCATGCGCCGCTTCGCCACCCGGGTGACCGTGCTGCATCAGGGAAGGGTGCTCTCCCAGGGCACGGTGGCCGAGGTGCAGGCGGATCCCCAGGTGCAGGAGGTCTACCTCGGCACCGCGGGCGCCGCCACCACCGACGCCATGGCGATCGTGCCCGGACCGGCGGCCGGGACCCCGCCGCGGAAGGAGGACTGACATGCTGGAACTCTCCGACATCGAGGCCGGCTACGGGCGGACCCGGGTGCTGCACGGCGTGACGGTGCCGCCGGGCAAGGTGGTGGCCGTGCTCGGCCACAACGGCGCCGGCAAGTCGACCCTGCTGCGTGTCGCGATCGGCCTCATCAAGCCGTCGAAGGGCCGCGTGGTGTTCGACGGCGAGGACATCGCGTCGCTCGCCCCGCACCAGCGCGTTGCCCGCGGCATGGCGTACGTGCCGCAGGGCCAGCAGTCGTTCGGCCAGCTCACGACACTGGAGAATCTGCAGCTCGTCGCCGACGGACGCCGCGGCGGCAAGGCTCTCATCGACGCGCAGCTGGCTCGGTTCCCCGCGCTGGCGAAGTTCGCCACCCGGAAGGCGGGCCTGCTCTCCGGCGGGCAGCGCCAGCAACTCGCGATCGCCCGCGCCCTGATCACCGAGCCGAGGCTGCTCATCCTCGACGAGCCGACCGAGGGCATCCAGCCCACGATCGTCGCCGAGATCGAGCGGACCATCGTGCAGCTGGCCGGAGAAGGCATCACCGTGCTGCTCGTCGAGCAGCACATCGGCTTCGCCCTCGATGCCGCCGAGCGCTACGTCGTGCTCGCCTCGGGCCTGGTCACCCAGACCGGGGAGGGCGGCAAGGCGGCCACCTCCACCGTGCGAGCCGCCATGGCGATCTGAGCCGGCATGACCCACGCCCGCAATGCCGTCGTAACACCGGGCAGCGACGATTCCCGAACGCAAGGTGCCTTAGGGGATGCCACTGTGTCGACGGACAACGCTCGGGCGGCCGCAGAGGACAGTCTGGAGGACTACGCCTTCCGCTATGTGCCGCGCACCTTCCGGCGGTGGAGCGCGGCCTCGGTCGGCGCGACCGCCCTCGGGTCCATCGCCTTCCTCGCCGACTTCTCGATCGGCGCGAGCATCGGCATCGACCACGGCACCGCCAACGCCGTGCTCGGCATCCTGTTCGCGTCGATCATCATCGTCATCGTGGGCGTGCCGGTCGCCTACTACGCCGCCCGCTACAACCTCGACCTCGACCTGATCGCCCGTGGCTCGGGCTTCGGTTACTACGGCTCCATCCTCACGACCGTGGTCTTCGCGGGCTTCACCTGCATCTTCTTCGCCCTGGAGGGCGCCATCATGGCGCAGGGGCTGCAAGTGGCGACGAAGCTGCCGCTGTGGCTCGGCTATCTCCTCTCGACCCTCGTCGTGATCCCGATCGTCATCTACGGCATGCGGGCGCTGGAGCGCCTCCAGGTCTGGACCACGCCCCTGTGGCTCGCCCTCGCCCTGCTGCCGCTGTTGTGGATCGTCGTCTCCGACCCCGAGGCGGTACGAGCCTTCACGTCGTTCACCGGCGACTCCGACGGCTCGGTCAGCTTCGGTGCCGTGGTCTCCAGTGCGGCGGTGTGCTTCGCCCTGACCCCCCAGCTGGCGGAGCAGATCGACTACATCCGCGCCATGCCGCCGCGCACGCCGTCCAACGTCCGCTCGTGGTGGACGTCGTTCGCGTTCGCCGGCCCGGGATGGGTCATCTTCAGCGGCACCAAGCAGGTGATCGGGGTGTTCCTCGCCGTCTACCTGCTGGTGAAGGTCGAACCCGCGCTCGGGCACCAGGCGACCCAGCCGGTCAAGCAGTTCGTCATGATGTACCAGACCCTGCTCCCCGACTGGCTCGCGATCGTTCTCGCTCTGGTGCTCATCGTGGTCGCGCAGGTGAAGATCAACGTGACGAACGCGTACTCCGGCTCGCTCGCGTGGTCGAACGTCTTCACCCGGGTGGCGAAGCACTACCCGGGCCGGACGATCTTCGTACTGGTCAACCTCGTGATCGCCTACGTGCTCATGATGCTGGACGTCTTCACCCTGATCTCGTTCGTGCTGAGCCTCTACGCGAACGTCGTGATGGCCTGGCTCGTGACGATCGCCACCGACATCGCGATCAACAAGTGGGTGCTGCGCATCTCGCCGCGGTTCCCCGAGTTCCGTCGCGGCATGCTGCACGACTGGAACCCGGTCGGGCTCGTGTCGGTGGGCCTGGCCTCGGTGCTGTCGCTGCTCGCGTTCGCCGGGGTGTTCGGCGCCTCCGTCAAGCCGTTCTCGGTGCTCATCGCGATCGGCGTCGGGGTGGTGACCACGCCGGCCATGGCCCTCGCCACCCGGGGGCGCTACTACCTGCGCCGGCGGTCCGACGGCATCGACTCGCCCCGGTTCGACGACCACGGCAACCCCTCGGGCGAGCGGCTCCGCTGCCATGTCACCGGGTACACGTTCGAGCGCCCGGATATGCTGGCCTCGGCCGAGCGGGGACCGCACGGCGAGGTGCAGTACGTCTCGTCGCTGGCGCTCACGCTCGACGATCGCGATCACTACGTGCTTCCGCCGGAAGTCACCGGGCCCCCGCGCCGGGCGGCCGCCCGACAGAGAGAGACGTGATGGAGGAGCCGGTCGACACCGCGACCGCCATTCTGGCGAGTGCCGCGGTGCTGCTGCGCGAGCGCACGTTCGACGACATCTCCTATCGTGCCCTCGCCGACGAGGTGGGCATCTCGGAGCGCACGATCTACCGCCAGTACCCCACGCGCGCCCACCTGCTCGCCGCGCTCTCCAACTGGATCGAGCAGACCTGCTTCCCGCTGCCGCCGTTCGTGACCGTGTCCGATTTCTGCGCCGCCGTGCACCAGCGCTTCCACGCCTTCGACGCGTCGCCCGCGTACGCCTACGTCGGCGCCCGGGCGTCCGCGATCTCACCGACGCTCGACACCGAGCCGGCCTACCTCACCCGAGCGATCGAGGCGATGCTCGACGTCGCGGCACCGACGCTCAACCGGCGGGACCGGCGACGGGTCGCGGCCTCGCTGCGCTACTTCTCGTCGGCGATGTTCTGGGCTCGGCTGCGCACCGGCCTCGACCTGGACGCCGCCGAGATCTGCGACGCGTTCGACCAGGCTGTGAGCACCGTGCTGGCGAGGCTGCCCGAGGCGACGTGGGCGCGGTCGTGACCGGGTCGACGGCAGTCCCGGTGCTGAGCGGCACGCAGCGGGCGATCCTCGCCGCGTACACCGAACTGATCGAGGAGCTCGGCAGCGACGACGTGTCGTACCGGGTGATCGCGCGCCGGGCCGGCATCGCCGAGCGCACGGTGTTCCGCAACTATCCGACGCGCGTCGACCTGCTGCTGGCGACCGCGGCCTGGATCGAGGCGACGCTGTTCGCCCGCGAGGAGTCACACTCGATCTTCGACGTCCCGCTCGCGATCCGGGACGCGATGCAGCGGTACGACGCGCGGCCGGAGCTCGCCCACGTCGTCGCGGAGACGGCGATGCGCGGCGTGAACGGCGCGGCCCCGTCGCCGGGCCGGGCGCAGCTGGAGCGGCTGCTGGATGCCGAGGTGCCGTCCCTCGACCCGGCGCACCGCAGGGCGGTCATCGCGGCGCTGTCGCACCTCGACTCGGTCGGGACGTGGGTGACGTTCCGCCGCGAGTTCGGTATGGACGGGCGGGACATCGCCGACGCGGCCGCGTGGGCGGCGGAGGCGGTGCTCGACGGCATCCGGGACCGGGTCGCCCCGTAGTGGAGCGTGCAGGCCCAGCGACGGCCACCGCCCGCGCACCAATACCCACCCGACCAGGCTCTGGCCGACCCGCCGGATCACGCAGGTGAACAACAAGCTCCAATCAAGATCAATAGATTCATAAACGCAGGTCCGCTGGGGTGCGGATCGCATGCTCCCGGCACCCCTCTGTCAAGGGGTTGGTGTGAGGGGTGTTTTAGGGTGGTGGTTGGCGGGTCCGGGTTGTGACTTTTCCGAAGTGTCGATCTTGGGGTTTGGGTCGGCCGCGCTGGAGTTCAGAGTCGCCCCCGTGTGTCCTCCCGGACCCGTCGCTGTCTGTTGTGCCGTGTGGTCGTCTTTGATCATTTGGCGGTAGACGGTGTCGGACAGGCGTCGTTTCAACGCTCGCATGGCTTCCATCGCGGTTTTGCCTTCGGCGCGTTTGCGCTGGTAGTAGGCGCGGCCGGGGGTGTCGAAGCGGAGCTGGGTGATGGCCATGATGTGCAGGACCCGGTTGATGCGCCGGTTCCCGGCCCGGTTGAGCCGGTGATGATGGTTGTCGCCGGAGGACACGTCGATGGGGGCGGTGCCGTTCCAGGTGGCGAAGTGCCCGCGGGTCGGGAAGCGGCTGATGTCGCCGATGTCGCCGAGCAGGCGGGCGGCGCCGGAGGGGCCGATGCCGTTGAGGCTGGTCAGCTGGGTGCCGGTGGCGGCCAGCACGGTCTTCAGCTGCCGGTTGGCTGCTTTGATCTTGGTGTCCAGGGTGGTGAGCTCGTCGGCCAGGTCGCCGGCCAGCTGATAGCGGGTGGCGGTGACGATGTCGCCGGCCGGGACGCTGACGCGTTCGAGCAGGGTGCGGGCCTGGTCGGTGGTCAGGTTCTTCTTCGCGCCGCCGGGGATCAGTTCGAGCAGTAGCTGGTGCAGCCGGTTGATGGTCTCGGTGCGGGTGGCGCCGAGCTGGTCGCGGCGGTCGGCCAGCAGCCGCAGCGCGACGGTGGCGCCGTCGGCGTGAACGCGGCGCAGGCCCGGGGTGCGCAGGGCGGTCACCGCGATGTGGTGCGCGTCGTGACCGTCGGTTTTACGGCCGTGCCCGGTGTCAAAGTTGCGGGCTTTCGCGGCGAGTTTCGCCGGGACGTCCAGCACGGTTTCGCCGTCGGCGACCAGCCGCTGGGCCAGGTGCCGGCCGATGCCGTTACAGCCCTCGACCGCCCACACCCGGCCGGCGTGACGGCGGCCGGCGGCGAGCATCTGCTGGTAGCCACCGGTGTCGGTGCCGTACCTGCCACGGGCCAGCACCTGTTCACGCTCGTTGATGATCTCGATCGTCGCGGACCGCTTGTGCGGATCGACTCCAATGATCAGCTGACCCATGTACCCGTTGACCTTCCCGTCGTCGCGGCAGAACCACACCAGCGGGAGGGCAACGCTACTTACAGCTGGGCAAACCCCTCTTCAGCCACTCCGCGCCACGGTGACCGGCAGGGTCCAAGCCGGGAGAGAGCCACACCCCGCCATATGAGTGGGCAGCGCGGGCCTGAGCACCCTACCGATCACCTCGACCAAGCCTGGCCGGGCCGCGGTCGTACACCAAATTCTCTTTAAGTAGCGCGGGCCGGGGTCGGCGATCTGGCCGCTGCGCGTCCACAACAATCGCCGACCCCTTCCATGTCCGCGGGTGGTTCCACAAACCCACGCACAGCTCGCAGCACCCCAGACCCGCAGCGCGCCCAACGATCGCGACTGCCTACGCGGGAGCAGCCAACGCACGGGAACGGTCGGTGGCGGATGGTTTGGGATGTGCGGAATGGGATGATCGGCGGCGATGACGAATAGTGGGAACTTCACGGCGGTGGGCGTGGACTTGGGTGAGGTCGTGGCGCCGTCGGGGGTGATCGTGCTGGCCGGCGCGGGCTTTCTGGACGAATGGGCGGATCTCGGAGAGCCGCTGTCCGTTCGGGCGCTGCGGGCGGCGGAGGCGGGTGGCGCAACCCTGCGGGACTGGCTCGCGGAGGCGGTCGCGGTGCCGGCCGGTCCCGCGACAACCGGCCGTGTGCCTCGGCATGCCGCACCCCTGAGGGTGACCGCGGATGTGCGACCGGGCGCCTACGGGCCGGTCGATGACCGGGACGCGATCGCCGTGCTGACCATCGAGCTGAACGTGCCGTGGCCGGACGTGTCCTCCGGGACGGAGCCGGTGCCGCTGGGTGATCTGCCGGTGGATCGCTGCGGGATGGTTGTCGGCGATGCCCGAGCGCTCGACTCCTGGGTCGGCTTCCTGCGCGGTGAGCGAACCATCGATGGCTTGGCGGACGTGCGGATCCATGGCAAGGGTGCGCGGGAAGCCCGGGCACACTTCGACGTGCCTGCGCTCCCGATGTTCTCCGCGAAACGCGGCGACAGCCACGGCTGGCTCGACCTGCCCGTCGAGGTCGCCCGCGAGCGAGCTGCCGCGGTCAACGAATGGGCGGCGGCTCAGGGTCATTACCGGCACATGGCCGGAGTCTCCGTGCACAGCCACCAATATCTCGGGTCGCGGGCCGGCTGGCGGAGTCCCCTCGGCGCGGGACTGATCGACGTGGCGGGCTGTCCGATCCTGTTCGTGGCCTGGTCACCGATCGAACTCCAGCGTTTCGGCGGCGGCCGGCCGTCCGGGCAGGTCTATCCACTCACCCTGGAGAACGCCGACGGCGGGGCCGTGTTGCGCTGGCGAATCCCGCCGATGGAAGCGGAGGACGATCTGTAGCGGATCGCCTGGTCGAAAAGCTGACGTCGGCACGATCGTGGTAGACGGTCGCACGCACGATATACCGGACCCGGCGGTAAGAAACCGATTTCACACCGTGGTTTCAGATTTCTGGAACCACTCGCGGGCATTGAAGGACACGGCGATTGGTTTGGACGCGCAGCGGCCAGATCGCCGTGTCCGGCCCGCGCTACTTAAAGAGAATTGATGTACGACCGCGGCCCGGCCAGGCTTGGTCGAGGTGATCGGTAGGGATTCTCAGGCCCGCGCTGCCCACTCAGATGGCGGGGTGTGGCTTTCTCCCGGCTTGAACCCTGCCGGTCACCGTGGCGCGGAGTGGCTTGAGAGGGGTTTGCCCAGCTGTAAGTAGCGATGCCCTCCCGCCGGCGTTGTGTGCTGCGACGACGGGAAGGTTACCGACGATGGGTCAGCTGATCATTGGGGTCGATCCGCACAAGCGGTCCGCGACGATCGAGATCATCAACGAGCGTGAACAGGTACTGGCCCGCGGTAGGTACGGCACCGACACCGGCGGCTACCAGCAGCTGCTCGCTGCCGGCCGCCGTCACGCCGGCCGGGTGTGGGCGGTCGAGGGCTGTAACGGCATCGGCCGGCACCTGGCCCAGCGGCTGGTCGCCGACGGCGAAACCGTGCTGGACGTCCCGGCGAAACTCGCCGCGAAAGCCCGCAACTTCGACACCGGCCACGGCCGCAAAACCGACGGTCACGACGCCCACCACATCGCCGTGACAGCGCTACGCACCCCGGGCCTGCACCAGGTTCGTGCCGACGGCGCCACCGTCGCGCTGCGGCTGCTGGCCGACCGCCGCGACCAGCTCGGCGCCACCCGCACCGAGACCATCAACCGGCTGCACCAGCTACTGCTCGAACTGATCCCCGGCGGCGCGAAGAAGAACCTGACCACCGACCAGGCCCGCACCCTGCTCGAACGCGTCAGCGTCCCGGCCGGCGACATCGTCACCGCCACCCGCTATCAGCTGGCCGGCGACCTGGTCGACGAGCTCACCACCCTGGACACCAAGATCAAAGCAGCCAACCGGCAGCTGACGACCGTGCTGGCCGCCACCGGCACCCAGCTGACCAGCCTCAACGGCATCGGCCCCTCCGGCGCCGCCCGCCTGCTCGGCGACATCGGCGACATCCACCGCTTCCCGACCCGCGGACACTTCGCCACCTGGAACGGCACCGCCCCCATCGACGTGTCCTCCGGCGACCATCACCATCACCGGCTCAACCGGGCCGGGAACCGGCGCATCAACCGGGTCCTGCACATCATGGTCATCACCCAGCTCCGCTACGACACCCCCGCACGCGCCTATTACCAGCACAAACGCGCCGAAGGCAAAACCGCGATGGAAGCCATGCGAGCGTTGAAACGACGCCTGTCCGACACCGTCTACCGACAAATGATCAAAGACGCGGCAGCCGCAACAACCCCGGCGACGGATCCGGGAGGACACACGGGGGCGACTCGAAACTCCAGCGCGGCCGACCCAAACCCCAAGATCGACACTTCGGAAAAGTCACAACCCGGACCCGCCAACCACCACCCTAAAACATCCCCCACACCAACCCCTTGACAGAGGGGTGCCGGGAGCATGCGGTCCGCACCCCGGCGGACCCGCGTCGAGGAAGTTCTTGAAGTTGATCTTTCTGGATGGCGCGGAAGAGTCATGGGATGTGGCCCCGGATCCGGCGGGCCAGTTCGTTGGCGTGGTGGCGGACCTCGGTCACCAGAGGGGCGCGGTCGGTGGCTCCCTGGGGATAGGTCACGGCGATGCCGGCGATGGGCCAGCCGGAGCGGTCGCGGATGGCGACCGCGACCGACACCAGGCCTTCGGTGACCTCGCCGTCCTCGAGGGCGTAGCCCTGGCGGCGCTCCCGGATGAGGATGGCGCGCAGCTCGGACAGACGTGTCGGGCTGGACTCGACCCGACCGGCGAAGGCGGCGCGGTTCGGGAAGAGGGCGCGCAACTGGACGTCCGGGAGGGCGGCGAGCTGGGCCCGGCCGCTCGCGGTGATGTGGCTGGGCAGCCGGACGCCGACGTTGGTGACCAGCGGCGGGCGGCCCGGGGCGCGCTCCTCGACCAGGTAGATCACGTCGCGGCCGTGCAGCACGGACAGGTGCGCGGACTGCCGGACCCGGTCGACCAGCGCGGCCAGGATCGGCGCGCCGAGCCGGGCGAGCGGCTCCTGGCGGGCGAAGCCGGAGCTCAGCTCGAACGCGGCCAGCCCGATCCCGTAGCGCTCCACCTCCGGGTAGTGGATCACGAAGCCGTGCTGCTCCATCACGCCGAGCAGCCGGTAGACGGTGGAGCGCGGCAGCCCGAGCGCGGCCGTCACGGTCGCCGCCGGGACCGGGCCGCGCTGTGCCGACAGGTAGCTGAGGATCCGCAGCGTGTGATGCGCGGCCGGGGACTGTCTGGCGTCAGCCACCAGCACAGTCTCACATGTGGGACACCAGTTGACGCCACGCCCTCCCGGACCCCTGGCGGATGTGTTCGGATCGCCTCATGGCCTTCACGTCTCCTTCCTCTGGCCGGACCCGGTCCGTGCGGCTCGGCGCCGGTGCGCCGTCGCTCGCCGACGTGGTCGCGATCGCCCGCCACAACGCATCCATTGATATCGATAAAGAGGCCCTGGACGGGGTGGCCGAGACCCGGCGGCTGATCGAGGCGCTCGCCGACGACACCGAACCGCACTACGGGATCAGCACCGGCTTCGGCGCGCTCGCCACCAAGTTCATCAGCACCGACCGCCGCGCCCAGCTGCAGCAGAGCCTGGTCCGCTCACACGCGGCCGGCTCCGGCCCGGAGGTGGAGCGCGAGGTGGTCCGGGCGCTGATGACGCTGCGCCTGTCCACCCTGCTGACCGGGCGCACCGGGGTCCGGCCGGTGGTCGCCGAGACCTACGCCGCGGTGCTCAACGCCGGGATCACCCCGGTCGTCCACGAGTACGGCTCGCTCGGCTGCTCCGGGGACCTGGCCCCGCTCGCGCACTGCGCGCTGGTGCTGATGGGTGAGGGCGAGGCCCGCACCGCGGACGGCCGCCTGGTCACCGGCGGCGAGGCGCTCGCCGAGGCCGGCATCACCCCGCTCACCCTGGCCGAGAAGGAGGGGCTGGCGCTGATCAACGGCACCGACGGCATGCTCGGCCACCTCGCCCTCGCCCTGGCCGACCTGGACCGGCTGCTCTCCACCGCCGACCTGGCCGCCGCGATGAGCGTCGAGGCGCTGCTCGGCACCGACGCGGTGTTCGCCGCCGACCTGCAGGCGCTGCGCCCGCAGCTGGGCCAGGCCGCCTCGGCCGCGAACTTCCGCACGCTGCTGCACGACTCGCCGCTGATCGCCAGCCACAAGGGGCCGGAGTGCACCCGGGTGCAGGACGCGTACTCGCTGCGCTGCGCCCCGCAGGTGCACGGCGCGGCCCGGGACACGGTCGAGCACGCCCGGCTGATCGCCGGCCGGGAGCTGGCCTCGGCCGTCGACAACCCGGTGGTCACCCCGGACGGGCGGGTCGAGTCGAACGGCAACTTCCACGGCGCCCCGGTCGCCTACGTGCTGGACTTCCTGGCCATCGCGATCGCCGACGTGGCCAGCATGTCGGAGCGCCGCACCGACCGGATGCTCGACCCGAACCGCAGCCACGGCCTGCCGCCGTTCCTGGCCGACGAGGTCGGCGTCGACTCCGGGCTGATGATCGCCCAGTACACCGCGGCCGGGATCACCAGCGAGCTGAAGCGCCTCGCGGTGCCCGCCTCGGTCGACTCGATCCCGTCCTCGGCCATGCAGGAGGACCACGTGTCGATGGGCTGGGCCGCCGCCCGCAAGCTGCGCAAGGCGGTGGACGCCCTGGCCCAGGTCCTCGCCATCGAGATCATGACGGCTGCCCGGGGCATCGACCTGCGCGCCCCGCTGCTGCCCGGCACGGCCACCGGTGCGGTGATCCGGCTGATCCGCGACGAGGTCAGCGGACCCGGCACCGACCGCTTCCTGGCCCCCGAAATCGCGGCGATCGCCGCCGCGGTCCGCTCCGGTGCGGTGCTGGACGCCGCCGGACCCCTGCTCTGAGAGGCACTTGTCATGGCTGACTTCTCCGCCGGCGCCCGGCCGGTCCGGGCCCCCCGCGGCCCCGAGCTCACCGCCAAGTCGTGGCAGACCGAGGCCCCGATGCGGATGCTGATGAACAACCTCGACGCCGAGGTCGCCGAGCGCCCCGACGACCTGGTCGTCTACGGCGGCACCGGCCGCGCGGTGCGCAGCTGGGCCGCCTACGACGCGATCGTCGCGACGCTGCGGGACCTGGAGCCGGACGAGACGCTGCTGGTCCAGTCCGGCAAGCCGGTCGGCGTGTTCCGCACCCACGAGTGGGCGCCCCGGGTGCTGATCGCCAACTCGAACCTGGTCGGCGACTGGGCGACCTGGCCCGAGTTCCGCCGCCTGGAGCAGGCCGGGCTGACCATGTACGGCCAGATGACCGCCGGCTCGTGGATCTACATCGGCACCCAGGGCATCCTGCAGGGCACCTACGAGACGTTCGCCGCGGTCGCCGCCAAACACTTCGGCGGCAGCCTGACGGGCACCCTCACGCTGACCGGCGGCGCCGGCGGCATGGGCGGCGCGCAGCCCCTCGCGGTCACCCTGAACGGCGGCGCCGTGCTGATCGTCGACGTCGACGCGGCCCGCCTGCGCCGCCGGGTCGAGCACCGCTACCTCGACGAGATGACCGACGACTTCGACGCGGCGCTGGCCAAGGTGACCGCCGCGAAGAACGAGGGTCGCGCGCTGAGCGTCGGCCTGGTCGGCAACGCCGCCACCGTCTTCCCCCGGCTCCTGGCGATGAACGCGCCGATCGACATCGTCACCGACCAGACCAGCGCCCACGACCCGCTCAGCTACCTGCCCGAGGGGATCGGCGTCGAGGACTGGCACCGGCGGGCCGCCGAGGACCCGGAGGCCTTCACCAAGGCGGCCCGGGCCAGCATGGCCAAGCACGTCGAGGCGATGGTCGGCTTCCAGGACCGGGGCGCCGCGGTGTTCGACTACGGCAACTCGATCCGCGCCGAGGCCGAGCTGGGCGGCTACGACCGCGCGTTCGCCTTCCCCGGGTTCGTGCCGGCCTACATCCGGCCGCAGTTCGAGGAGGGCCGCGGCCCGTTCCGCTGGGCGGCGCTCTCCGGCGACCCGGCCGACATCGCCAAGACCGACCAGGCCATCCTCGACCTGTTCCCGGACAACGAGCCGCTGGCCCGCTGGATCAAGGCGGCCGGGGAGAAGGTGCACTTCGAGGGCCTGCCGGCGCGGATCTGCTGGCTCGGCTACCAGGAGCGGCACCTGGCCGGGCTCAAGTTCAACGAGATGGTCGCGTCCGGCGAGCTGAGCGCCCCGATCGTGATCGGCCGCGACCATCTGGATTCCGGATCAGTCGCCTCGCCCTATCGGGAGACCGAGGGAATGAAGGACGGGTCGGACGCGATCGCCGACTGGCCGCTGCTGAACGCGCTGCTCAACACCGCCTCCGGGGCGACCTGGGTGTCGCTGCACCACGGCGGCGGGGTGGGCATCGGCCGATCGATCCACGCCGGGCAGGTCACCGTCGCGGACGGCACCGAGCTGGCCGCGCAGAAGATCGAGCGGGTGCTGACCAACGACCCGGGCAGCGGCGTGATGCGGCACGTCGACGCCGGCTACGAGCACGCCGCCGAGGTCGCCCGGACGCGCGGGCTGCGGATCCCGATGCTGGAGCAGCGGTGACCGCCCCGGCCATGCTGGCCGAGATCGACGGCATCGGCCGGGACCCGGTCCGCGGCGGGCACTCCCGGCACCTGCTCGACGACGCCGACCGTGAGCTGCGCGAATGGTTCGTCAGCACGGCCAAGAACCTGGGCCTGGAGGTGGAGCGGGACGGCAACGCCAACCTGTGGGCCTGGTGGCACCCGGCCGCCGGCCCGGCCTACCCCGCGGTGATCACCGGTAGCCACCTCGACTCGGTGCCCGGCGGCGGCGCCCTGGACGGGCCGCTCGGCGTGGTCAGCGCCCTGGAGGCGGTGTCCCGGCTGCGCGCGGCCGGGCACCAGCCGGCCCGGTCGGTGGCGGTCGTGGTGTTCGCCGAGGAGGAGGGCGCCCGGTTCGGCGTCGCCTGCCTCGGCTCCCGGCTGCTCACCGGCGTGCTGCCGGCCGACAGGGCCCTCGACCTGACCGACGCGGGCGGGCACCGGCTGCGCGACGTGCTGGCCGAGAACGGCATCGACCCGGCCGGGGCCGGCGCCGACCCGGACCGGCTCGCCCGCGTCGGCGTGGTCGTCGAACTCCACGTCGAGCAGGGCAAACAGCTCGCGCCGCTGGGCGCGCCGCTCGGCCTGGCGACCACCATCCTGGCGCACGGCCGGTGGTCGCTGCGGATCACCGGGCGCGGCGACCACGCCGGATCCACCGAGCTGTCGTCGCGGCGGGACCCGGTCGTGGTCGCAGCCGACGTGATCAAGGCGGTCCGGCAGGCCGCGGTCGACGCGCCGACCGAGGCGCACGCCCGGGCCACCGTCGGGCGGTTGACCGTGACGCCGGGCGGCACCAACGCGATCGCCTCCGAGGTGGTGCTCTGGCTCGACGCCCGCGCCGAGCACGACCGGGAGGTCCGTGACCTGGTCGCGGCGGTCTCCGCGGCGGCTTCCCGGGCCGCCGCGGCGGAGGGCTGCGCCGTGACGGTCCAGGAGGAGTCGTTCTCCTCGCGGGTCGCCTTCGACCAGCAGCTCACCGATCGGCTCGACGGCGTGCTCGGCGGCATTCCCCGGATCCCGACCGGCGCCGGACACGACGCGGGGGTGCTGGCCGCTTTCGCGCCTTCGGCGATGCTTTTCGTACGCAATCCGGAAGGCGTCTCGCACGCGCCCGCCGAGACCGCCAGCGACGCGGACATCTCCCGGGGTGTCACGGCCCTGGCCGCCTGCCTGGCCGACCTGACGTGAGGATCTTCGCCCGGCGGCTCGTGCTGCCCGACACGGTCCGGGAGAACGTGCTGATCCACCGCGGGACGGTCACCGACGGCACCCCGGACACGCCCGCCGACCTGCGGCTGGGCACCGTCGTCCCGGGGTTCGCGAACACCCACTCGCACGCCTTCCACCGGCTGCTGCGCGGGCGGACCAACGCCGGCGGCGGCGACTTCTGGGAGTGGCGCCAGCGGATGTACGCCGTCGCCCAGTCCCTCGACCCGGACCTGATGTTCGAGGTGGCGCTGCTGGTCTACGGCGAAATGGTGGCGGCCGGCTACACCTCGGTCTGCGAGTTCCACTACCTGCACCACACCACGTCCGGGCAGCCCTATCCCCGGCACGAGATGGAGCTGGCGCTGGCCGCGGCCGCCACCGAGGCCGGCATCCGGCTCACCCTGCTCGACACGCTCTACCTGACCGGCGGGTTCGGGCAGCCGCTGCGGGACGAGCAGCGCCGCTTCGGCGACGGCAGCGTGGCCCGCTGGCTGGACCGCTGGCACGACCTGCGGTCGGTCCTGTCCGGGGCCACGCTGGGCGCGGCCTTCCATTCGGTACGGGCGGTCCCGCCGGACGCGCTGCGCGAAGCCGTGGCCGGCCTGCCCGGCGACGTCCCGCTGCACGTGCACCTCTCCGAGCAGCCGGCCGAGAACGCGGACTGCCTCGCGGCGACCGGCCTGACCCCGACCGGGCTCCTGGAGTCGGCCGGGGCGCTGTCGCCGCGGACCACCGTGGTGCACGCCACCCACCTGACCGACGCGGACGTGGCCACCCTCGGCGCGGCCCGGGTGACCGTCTCGATGTGCCCGTCCACCGAGGGCGACCTCGGCGACGGGCTGGGCCGGGCCCGCGACCTGGCCGACGCCGGGGCGCGGATCACCGTCGGGTCCGACCAGAACGTGACCGTGGACCCGTTCGAGGAGCTGCGGCTGCTGGAGCGCGGGGCCCGGCTGGCGTCCGGGCGGCGCGGGGTGTTCAGCCCGGCCGAGCTGTGGGCGGCCGGCGCCTCCGGGGAGGGCCTGGTCGAGATCGACACCGGTTCGGTCCGGACGCTCGGCACCCACCCGGCGGAACTGCTGATGAGCGCGACCGCGGCCGACGTGCGCACGGTGATCACCGACGGCGTGCTGCGCGGGCGGCCCGACCTGGACCGGGCGGTCCGGCTGTTCTCCCTGATCGAGGCGAAGGTGACCGGATGAGCGAACTGATCACGAACATCGGCGAGCTGTTCACCGGGCCGGCGGGCATCCTGCGTGACGCCGCCCTGGTGATCGACGACGGCCAGGTCGCCTGGGCCGGGCCGCGCACGGCCGCTCCGGCGGCCGACACCGCCGTCGACGCCGAGGGCGCGGCCGTGGTGCCCGGCTTCGTGGACAGCCACTCGCACCTGGTCTTCGCCGGGGACCGGGCGGACGAGTTCGACGCGCGGATGTCCGGGCAGCCCTACACCGCCGGCGGCATCCGGCGGACCGTCGCCGCGACCCGGGCCGCGTCCGACGAGGAGCTGGCCGCGCACACCGGGCGGCTGCTCGACGAGGCACTGCGCTCCGGCACCACGACCATCGAGATCAAGTCCGGGTACGGGCTGACCGTCGAGGACGAACGCCGCAGCCTGGCGATCGCGGCCCGGTTCACCACCGAGACCACCTTCCTGGGCGCGCACGTCGTCCCGGCCGAGTACCAGCCGGCCGCCTACGTCGACCTGGTCGCCGGCGAGATGCTCGACGAGGTGGCCGGGATCGCCCGGTGGATCGACGTGTTCTGCGACCGCGGCGCCTTCGACGTCGACCAGGCCCGGACCATCCTGTCCGCCGGGGCGGCCTGCGGGCTCGGGGTGCGGATGCACGCCAACCAGCTCGGGCCGTCCGGCGCGGCACGGCTCGGCGTCGAACTCGGCGCGGCCAGCGTCGACCACTGCACGTTCCTGACCGACGCGGACGTCGACGCGCTGGCCGGCTCGGCGACCGTGGCGACCTTCGTGCCCGGCGCCGAGTTCTCCACCCGGCAACCGTTCCCGGACATCGGGCGGCTGCGCGACGCCGGGGTCGGCTACGCGATCGCGACGGACTGCAACCCCGGGTCGTCGTACACCAGCTCGATGCCCTTCTGCATCGCCCTGGCGGTCCGCGAGATGCGGATGACCCCGACCGAGGCGCTGCTCGCGGCCACCGCCGGCGGTGCCCGGGCGCTGCGCCGCACCGACGTCGGGCACCTCACCCCCGGCGCGCGGGCCGACCTCGTGCTGCTCGACGCGCCGTCCTTCGTGCACCTCGCCTACCGGCCCGGCGTCCACCTGGTCAAGGCGGTCTGGCAGGGCGGTCGCCGGGCCACCAGGTGGCAGCCGGAGGTCACCCGGTCCGCAGGCTGAAGTCGAAGGTGTACCGGTGACGGGCGCCGAGATCCTCCAGGCTCAGCTCGCCGCGCAGGCCGAGCAGGTCCTCGGTGCCGGAGTCCGGGACCACCGTGACGGTCAGGCTCCGGCGGCCGCGGTCGATCCGGCCACAGTGCTGCAGCAGGAAGGTGCCGCGCCGGCCGTGCAGCTCGGCGTCGACCCGTTCGAGGCAGAGGTAGGCGGCGGACCCCTCGATCGCCGTGGCCACGCTGAGCACCTGGCCGGTGCCGGTGCCGGCCAGGTCACCGGTGTAGGTCCGGGTCACCCGCATCCGGCTGATCACCGGGTCGTCGGCGGGAAGCGGGTCGAACGCCACGTGGACCTCGCCCCGGGCATGACTGTCTGCTCTCATCGGTGACCAGCGTATGAGCCGGGATGGGCGGTTCGCGGCTTTTCCCGTGATCGCCGCCCGCCCCGGTCCATCGGGTTGCTCCGTGCCGGCTCCGTGGTGAGCACGGATGTGTCCGTGGTGGGCGGCAGGCGAGGCTGAGGGCACGACATCGCGAGGGACGCGTCGCCGGGACAGGGAGAACAGTCATGAACTTCACCGAGGAAGAGCGCGCCGCCATGAAGGAGCGGGCCGGCGAGGTGCGCACGGCCCGCCGCGGATCGCGGGCCAAGGCGGACCCGGAGGCCGAGGTGCTGGCGAAGATCGCCGAGATGGGCGACGCCGACCGGGCGCTGGCCGAGCGGCTGCACGCGATCGTCACCGAGACCGCGCCGGAGCTGACCCCCAAGCTCTGGTACGGCATGCCGGCCTACGCCCGCGACGGCAAGCTGGTCTGCTTCTTCCAGCCGGCCGCCAAGTTCAAGTCCCGGTACGCGACGCTCGGCTTCAACGACGAGGCGAGGCTCGACGACGGCGCGTTCTGGCCGGTCTCCTACGCGCTGACCGCGCTGAGCGCCACCGACGAGAAGCGGATCGCCGGCCTGATCCGGCAGGCCGTCGGCTGATCGGTCCCGGGAAATCGTCCGGAACGCCGGTTCCGTCGCTCGATGCCCGTGATTAGCGTTCCGCGGCATGCGGGGACTCGGGGTGATCATGGCGGCGGCGGCCCTGCTGCTGGTGGGCGGGTGCGGCGCCGGACCGCGGGCGCAGGCCAACCCGCCGGCCGCCACCGGGCCGCGGATCGTCACCCGGGTGGTGGCCTTCGCCCGCGGCAAGGACCGGCCACTGCCGACCACCCTTTGGTACGCCAGCGGGCCGGACGGCACCGGGATCGCCGCCGGGCGGCACCCGATCATCCTGTTCAGCCACGGCCTGAACGGGCTGCCGGAACAGTTCGCGCCGCTGGCCACCACCTGGGCCCGGGCCGGGTACGTGGTGGCCGCGCCGGCGTACCCGCACACCAACGCGCACGTCGAGGTGGACCGCGACGACATCCGGCGGCAGCCGGCCGACGCGGCCCACGTGCTGAAGCAGCTGGTCGCCGGGGACCTGGCCGAGCACCTGGACGGCGAGCACGTGGCGGCGGTCGGCTTCTCGGCCGGCGGCACCACCACGCTCGGCCTGTTCCGGAAGGGGCACTCGCCGGCGCTGCGGGCCGCGGTGTCGGTGGCCGGCCGGCGCCCGTCGACCGCCTTCGCCGGCCCGGCCGCGCCGATCCTGTTCCTGCACGGCGACCGGGACCCGGTGGTCCCGATCGAGGCCGGCCGGGCCGCCTACGACGCGGTCCGCTGGCCGAAACAGTTCGTCACGGTCACCGGCGCCGGCCACGGCCAGTACCTCAACCCCGGCGACCCGGACTATCCGGCCACCGCGCAGCGCATCCTGGACTTCCTCCGGAAGCACGTGCCCACCTCCGGCTGACCGGAAATGAACTCTCGCCGCCCCGCCGCCGTATCTCCCGGCACGTATTTGCACCACCAGTGCAAATGGAGCGAGAGGGGTGTGGTCATGACCAGCAAGCGGAAGCGGATCGCGCTGGGCGGCGTGGTCGCCGCGGTGACGGCCGGGGCCTTGGTCGTGGTGCAGAACAGCTTCGCCGCGACCATCCCGGGAGCCCGGACCCGAGCGGGAGCCGAAGCCACCGGCGCCACCGGGTCGCCGGCCACCGGACGTGCCGGGTCGTCGGCCACCGGACGTGCCGGGACCTCGGGCTCGGGACGTGCCGGGGTGTCGAGCGGGGGAAGCGCCGGGACCCGCGCCGCCGGGTGCTCCGACGTGAAGATCATCGTGACCCGGGCGTCCACCGAGGCGCCCGGCACCGGCATCATCGGCTCGCTGGCCCGGGCCGTCACCCGGGACAGCAAGCAGAGCGTCACCACCGAGGCGACCGACTACCCGGCCCTGCTGAACCCCTACCCACCGAGCGTCGCGGCCGGCACCCGCGCCCTCACCAAGCAGCTCACCGACACCACCGCCGCCTGCCCGGCCACCAAGATCGTCCTGATGGGGTACTCGCAGGGAGCGCACGTGATCGGCGACGTGCTGGCCGGCACCGGCCGGGTCGCCGGGTTCACCCGTGCCGACGCTATCCACGCCGGCATCGCCGACCGGGTGGTCGCGGTGGTGCTGATGGGTGACCCGCGGTTCGTACCGGGAAAGCCTTTCAACGCGGGCACCTCACGGACCCGCGGCCTGTTCCCGCGCGGTGCCGACGCGGCCCTGGACGCTTTCGCGGACCGCACCCAGTCCTTCTGCGACACCGGCGACAACTTCTGCGCCGGCGGCCGGAATGTCGCTGTCCACCTCGGTTACACCCGCAAGTACAACCGGGTGGCCGGCGCCTTCGTCCTGGACAGGATCGGCGGCTAGGCAGCCTGTCGGGTGTGATCACTCGCAGCCCGTGGTGGCCGGACATCTCCCTGGGGCTCTGTTCACCGACCCGGCGCCCGCGCCTCCCGGCACGGGCGCCGCACGGGTTCTCCATCCCGGAATGACCGATGATCTTCGACTGGCCCCGTTCCGGATCGACACGAACGAGGACGGCAGACCGCAGCTCTGGCTGTCCGGAGATGACATCGAGAAGGTCGACGACTCTTCGACGAACTCGACGCGGAGAGCTCATCACCGCCGCCGAGCTGGACGAGCCTCATCGTGAGGTCCGCCGCTCCGCCCGGGAAGCCGGTGACGTGACCGGCGGCCCGGCGCCGGACGCGTCAGTGGCAGCGGCCGCCGTGGCCGTCGGCGTCGGTCAGCAGCACGTCGTAGGTGCCGGGCAGGCCGGGGGTGACGCTGACGTACATCGTGCCGGCGGCGGACTCCTTGCGGGCGCAGAGAAGAGCCGCGTTCTCGCCGGGCTCCGGGGTCCAGCCGGAGAACTCCCAGCCGGCCAGCGCCGCGCGGTAGTACGCGGTGATCGCCGGGGTGTCATCGTCGGTGACCGCCCGGCTGGTGACCTGCCGGCCGGCGGCGGCCACGAGCGGGTCGAACTGGCAGCCGGCGACGACCTCGTCGGCACGGAAGCCGGGTGGGACGCGGGCCAGCACGTCGGCGGTGGCGAACTGCGCACTGCGGTCGTGGCACTGCGCCACCTGGGCGTCGTGCCATCGCGCCGCCCCGACGCCACCGCCGGCGAGCAGGACCAGAGCCGCACCGGTCACGGCCGCCGTCTTCACCATGCGAGCATGCTAGAGGAGCCGATCAAGCCAAAGCGAGCCCCGGCGCCGCCGGTCCGGAGATCGACACCGGTAAGCATGGACGGGGCGTCCCGCTGAGATGGACTCGCCTCTCCAGTGACCATGCGCTACCGTCCTTCCGCGCGCCGGGCAAAGGCACATGGGAAGGGTGCGTCATATTCAATTATGTTGCCCACGATGCAGGCTGTCGCCTGCGGAGGCATGAGCCGGTTCGAGTCCGGTAGCCCGGCGCGCCCGCTCAGCGACGTAATGAGTACGGCTCCGAGCGGCGAACATGAGCGGCTTCAGGAAAGGGCAGCGGCCCACACAGGAAACGGATCCGGAGTCCGCTGGCTGGATTCAGCCGAGTCTTCAACCTCGGTCAGCTCGTCCCAGGGAATGGTTCCCGGCTGCGCATCGGAGGCGGCAAGGCCAAGTACATCGGTGACATCGGGTGTCGGTCTGTAACGACCTCCGAACGGGAGCTCGTCGACCGTCTTGGATGTCAAGGAGCAGCGGAGCTGCCCCGCCTGTTCGTCGTACCAGCAGTAGAAGGTGCCAGGTCGGCCGCTGTGTCGCTTCGACAACTGCCGAACGACGTGTTGCAGCGCGGCGGCAACAGCGGCGAGGTCGAAGCCGATCGGCAGACTGTAGTGCCAAGTGTTCAGTCGACGCTCGACTTCCGGATTGTCCGCATGCAGATCGATCTCGGGATCGTCCAGGTACGACAGGACCATGACCGCCAGCGGGTCACTCGCGGCCACGTCGCCTGAGGCATGGGACATGTTCATCTCCGAGTTCTGAGGGACCTCGCCCGGCATGATCGCACGCGTTCCGGCCCGAGCAGTACGTATTACTCGAAGCAGAATCAAACGCCCTCTCATCGGCAGTTGAGGCCAGCGTGGCGGGAGGAAGGTTGCGCCTGCCCTGTCGGCTGGTCACGTTCGGTGGGATCGGGCGACTGTCGGCGGAGGACAGGCCCGGCGCCGGCTGCCGGGAGGTGGACCGGAGATCACCGTGGTGGACCGCTGGCGGGTGGAGGACGGGCTGATCACCGAGGGGTGGGAGGTGATCGAGCCGACGTCCGAAGTCAAGGCACATCTCGCGTGGTGGGCGCTCCGATAGTCGCAAAATTCCGGCGACCGGTTTACTTCTTGCGTACGAGAGTCGGGTTTTTATAGCGTGCCGTCGTGACCGAATCACCGGCGCTCGTCAGCGCACGCGGTTTGACCAAGACCTATGAGGGACCGCCGCCGCACACCGCGGTCGCCGCCATCGATTTCGAGGTGCGGCGCGGCGAGGCGTTCGGGTTCCTCGGCCCGAACGGCGCCGGCAAGTCCACCACCATGCGGATGATCGGCTGTGTCTCGCCGCGCAGCGGCGGCGAGCTGACCATCCTCGGGCACGACGCGGCCCGGGACCGGCGGGCGATCAAAGCGCGGATCGGCTCGGTGCCGCAGGACGACACGGTGGACACCGAGCTGACCGTGGAGGAGAACATCCTGATCTACGGCCGCTACTTCGGACTGGGCCGGGCGGTGATCCGGGAGCGGACCGAGCGCCTCCTGGAGTTCGCCCGACTCACCGACAAGCGCACCGCCCGGGTCCAGGAGCTGTCCGGCGGCATGCGACGCCGGCTGACCATCGCCCGGTCGCTGATCAACGAGCCGGACCTGGTGCTGCTCGACGAGCCGACCACCGGCCTCGACCCGCAGGCCCGGCACCTGCTGTGGGAGCGGCTGTTCCGGCTCAAGCAGGACGGCGTCACGCTGATCCTGACCACCCACTACATGGACGAGGCGGAGCAGCTCTGCGACCGGCTCGCGGTGATGGACGGCGGCCGGATCGTGGCGCACGGCTCGCCCCGCGAGCTGATCGAGCGGTACGTCACCCGCGAGGTCCTGGAGCTGCGCTTCCCGCTCGACCAGCACGACCTCGCCGCGGAGAAGGCGCGCGGGATCGGCGAGCGGCTGGAGGTGCTGCCGGACCGGCTGCTCTGCTACACCGCCGACGGCGAGAGCGCTCTGGAGGAGGTCCACCGCCGCGGCCTCGACCCGATCACCGCGCTGGTCCGCCGTTCCGGCCTGGAGGACGTGTTCCTCAGCCTGACCGGGCGGAGCCTGATCGAATGACGACGATCCTGGCGACCCGCGAGTTCGGCTACTGGTGGCACCGCTACCTGCGCACCTGGCGCGGCACCATCGTGATCAGCGTCGCCAACCCGCTGCTGTTCGTCACCGCGCTCGGTTTCGGCCTCGGCCAGCTCGTCGACCAGAACGGTGCCGACCTGCCCGGCGGCTCCTACCTGGCGTTCATCGGTCCCGGTCTGCTGGCCGCCTCGGCGATGCAGATGGGCTTCATCAACGCCGGTGGCCCGGTCTTCCAGTCCGCGCTCGCCGGCGGCAACTACCGGTCGGCGGTGACCACGCCGATGGAGCCGGCCGACATCCTCACCGGGCACCTGCTGTTCACCACGTTCCGGGCGGTCCTCGACTCGGCCGCGATCCTGCTGGTCCTGGTCGTCTTCGGGTCGATCGGCCCGGCGTCCGCGCCGCGTGCCCTGCTCGGCGCGGTGCTCACCGCCCTCGCGTTCGCCACGCCGATGGCCGCCTACGCGATCACCGTGGACCGGCCGGCCAAGCTCAGCGCCGCCTTCCGCTTCGTGATCATGCCGGTGTACATGTTCTCCGGCACGTTCTTCCCGGCCGAGCAGCTGCCGGACGGCCTGCGGCAGCTGGTCTGGCTCAGCCCGCTCTGGCACGGCGCCGAGCTGTGCCGCGGCGCCGGCGATCTCGCCGTCCACGTGCTCGTCCTGCTCGTGCCGATCGTCGCCGGCTACCTGGCCGGCCGGCGCACCTACACCCGGAGGCTGACCGCGTGAGCGCCGCCGTGCTCGTCGAACGCAACCTGATGATCTACAAGCACACCTGGTACGTGCTGCTCGCCGAGATCTTCGAACCGATCCTCTACCTGCTCTCCATCGGCGTCGGCATCGGCGTGCTGGTCGGCACGGTCACCGACGTGCCGGGCGGCGACCCGGTGAGCTACGCCAGCTATGTCGCGCCGGCGCTGCTGGCCACCGCGGCGATGAACGGCGCGATGAACGAGACCACGTTCGCCATGTTCGGCAAACTCAGGACCGACCGCACCTTCGAGTCGATGCTGGCCACCCCGCTCACCGAACGCGACGTGGCGCTCGGCGAGATCGGCTGGGCGGTGCTGCGCGGCACCGTGGTCAGTTTCGCCTTCCTCGCCGTGATCACCGCGCTCGGCCTGGTCCACTCCCCGTGGGCGCTGCTGGTGGTGCCGGGCGCCGCGCTGATCGCGTTCGCCTTCGCCACCGCCGGCGTCGTGGTCGTCACGTTCCTCCGTGACTGGCAGGACATGCAGTACATCCAGCTGGTGATGCTGCCGATGTTCCTGTTCGCCACCACGTTCTACCCGCTGTCGGTCTACCCCCGGCCGATCCAGATCGTGGTCCAGTGCCTGCCGCTCTACCAGTCGATCGAGCTGCTCCGCAATCCCGCCCTCGGCGTCCTCTCCCCGAAGATCCTGGTCGCCGCGCTCTACCTGGCCGCCATGGGCACGATCTGCCTGGTCGTCGCGGTCCGCCGACTCGCCCGCACCCTGGCCCGCTGACCGCGACAGGTCCGCTTCCGCTCACCGCCACCCACGCTTTCGGTACGCACGGAGCGCTCCCGCCGTACCGAAAACGTGGTGGTCGCAGTCGGAGAGCGCGCCTCGCCGAACCGGGAACGGCGGGCCGGCAGCTCGCCTAGCCTGGTGCGGTGGGCGCGTCCGGATGGCAATACGTGGTGCCGTACGACCCGAGGGTGCGGGCCGTCGTGCTGGAGTTGCAGCAGAAGGTATTCGACGAGCATGACTACTACTGGCCCGACCAGGAGCACGGCTGGCCGGCGACGATGCGTGAGCTGTTCGCTCAGGAATCGTTCAAGGAGTCCGGCACCCACTCGATCCTGGACATCATCGAGGTCATCCGGCCCGACGCGCCCGATGAGTGGGGCACCCTGCGGCACCTGGACGCGGAGGAGACCGCTCGATTCTTCGGGACGCCCACGCCGTCGGTGGCCGAGTTCGAGAGCGGGGTCGCCCGGCTGCGGCAGTCCGGTTCCCCGGGCGGCCGATGGGGTGGCTACGCGGTCGAACTCTACGAAGACGGTGTCCGCAGCCACTTCGGCATCTGGGGTATTTCGGGCGACTGAGACAGTCGTATGGGATCGGCCTCGGCCGTCTCACTTGACCGTGGCCTGACGACGGGTCCAGGCGCGGGGTGCGGTCCAGTGGCGGACCATCGCCGTCACGCGGAAGGCGAAGACGAAGACCGCCGCGGCCGGGGCGGCCACGCTCATCGGGGCGTCCAGGCGGGCGGCGACGGTGACCGCGGCCGCGCCGATCATCGCCGGGATGGCGTAGAGGTCGGTGTCCACCTGGACCAGGGCGGGCGTCTCCCGGGCGATCACGTCGCGCAGCAGGCCGCCGCCGACCCCGGTGGTCACGCCCAGCGCCGCGGACTGCACCGGCCCGAGCCCGAAATCCAGCGCCTTCAACGTGCCGGTCACGCAGAACAGGCCGAGGCCGGCCGCGTCGAACAGCAGCACGGTGAAGTGGATCCGCGACATCACCGGGTGCGCGAAGAACGCCACCACCGCCGCGGCGAGCGGCACCAGCAGATATTCGACCTGCCGGAACGCGGCCGGCGGGGTGTCCCCGATGATCAGGTCCCGGATCACGCCGCCGCCGGTCGCGGTCACCTCGGCCAGGATCAGGATGCCGATCGCGTCGAAACCCTTCTGGATGGCGGTCAGCGCCCCGGAGATCGCGAAGACGAAGATGCCGACCAGTTCCAGGATGATCAGCGCAAGATGACTCGACATGGGCCCAGTCTCCGGGCCGGCACGCCGGAAGCGGGTCAGCTCCGGGCAGGCGCGCCGGAAGAGGATCAGCCGCGCCTGCGGCCCAGCAACCAGCTGGCCGAGCTGAGACCGATCACCGCGGTGCCGACCAGGATGTCGTTCCAGGTGGTGGAGGGGACGTCGGAGTAGCCGCGGACGAACGGGGCGGCGATCACCCACGCGCCGACGGCCGCGGTGAGCAGCATCATCCAGGTGGTCCCGGCCGGCGTCATCACCCGCAGGTAGGCGAGCACGACCAGGCCCAGCCCGGAGATCACGTCGCTCCAGCCGGCGTACGTGTGCTGCGCCGCGTTGTGACTGAAGATCAGTGGCGCCGCGGTCAGCCAGACGCCGATGAGTACCAGCAGCTCACTCGGGCTGTGCACCAGCTCGGCGATCAGTCGCCGGGTGTCGCGGGCCGGATGCCAATGCCGCAGGGGTGGGCTCAGATGCATGGTGTCTCCCCGTTCACGCCGCTGACCAGCACTCCTGGAGAGGATCCCACGGGACCTCCGAGCCTCACCCGGGTTCGGCGAAGGTGGCCCGGTCAGCCCGCTTCGACGATCCGCTTCAGCGCGGCGAGGTCCTGCCGGTTGGCGTGGCGGACCGCGGCGGCCATCATCGGCGCGGTCACCCGCGCGAACCCGGTCGGCTCACCGCGGTTGCGCAGGGTCATCCGGGTCCGCCCGGCGCCGACCGGCTCCCAGGTGTAGGTGGTCTCCATCGGGAACGGGCCCTGCGCGGTCCGCATCACCAGCCGCTCGCCCGGCGCCAGCTCGACCACCTCGTAGGTGTAGGCCAGCCGCCGCCCGAGGAAGCGCGCCACGAAGTCGAGCCGCGAGCCGACCGCCAGCGGGCCGGGCGTGCGCCACTCGACCGAGTCGATGGCGCGGTACCATCGCGGCGCGTTCGTCGGATCGCCGGCGAACGCGGCCACCTCGGCACCGGGCCGGTCGATCACGATCTCGGTCAGGACGTCGACGCGCACGTCCCGATCCTGCACCTCAGCGGGCGCCGGCCGCCTGGCTCGCGATGAACTGGTGCAGCTTCACCCATTCGGTGTCGAGCAGCGCGCCGTAGAGCCGGGCGTCGTCGATCAGGTCGCGGGCCTTGTCGAAGTCACCGGCCAGGAACGCCGCGCTGGACGCCGCGTTCGCCCGCCGGCCGGCCTCCAGGATCTCGTCGGCGGTCCGGCCGACCACCTGCGGCATCCCGTGCTCCGCCACGTGCGCCCGCAGGAAGGCCTGCTCGGGCTCGCTGGCCCCGGCGATCTCGAAGACGTAGCCCAGGCTGTCCCCGGCCACCTCCCGGTAGGCCGGCGCCCACCGCTCCAGGATCAGCAACAGCTCACGCCGCCGCAGCTCGGCACGTCGCTTCTGCAGGTCGTCGGTTTCCGCCACCGCCGTCATCCGGTCCTCCCCCAGGCCGAAGATCATCGATCGCCCGCCAGTCTGCCCCCGGCAAGGTAACCCCAAACCACGCAGAGGACACGGCCCGGTAACGATACGTAGGGAAGCCCCCCACCGCTGTCCCCTTCCGGACATCGAGCCGCTTCAGGTCCGCTTCGGGTGCGATCCGCCGATTTCCGGTACGCCCACCGCCCCCGTGCTGCCGTAGCGTGGCCCGGTGGTCGATCAACACACGCTGACCCGCCCCCGGCTGGCGGACGCGCCGGAGTCCGTCCGGGCCGCGGTGTCCGACCTGCTCGGCGGCCCGATCCGCGGCGAGCGCCCGGCGCAGGCCGGCTTCACCCACGCCGTCGCCTCGGTGGTCACCGGCGACGGCGGGAGCCGGCTGTTCGTCAAGGCGGCGCCGGTCGGTGACGGGCTCGGCGAGGCGGTCGCGGCCGGCGTGGTCCTGGCCGAGGTGGTCGGCGACCTCGGCCCCCGGTTGCTGGGTCACGTGGCCGTCGGCGGGTGGCGGGTGGCGGCGTACGAGGTCGTCGAGGGCTCGGCGGTGACCTCGTGGACCGCCGCCGATCTCGCCGCACTTCTCCCGGTCGTGGACCGCATGCGCAAGGTCATGGAGCCCTGCCCGATCGCCGGCACGTCACCTTATGCGGAGGCGTTCCTGCCGATGCTCGGCGCGTGGCAGGCACTGGACCGGGCCGGCACCCCGGGTCGGGGCGGATCCACCGTGCGGCCGTTCGACCCGGGCGGCTCCGCCGCGACCCGGGTCGACCATGTGCGCGGGCGGTCGCTGCCGGTCGACGTGCCGATCGCGGTGCTCGCCGAGCTGGAGAGCCGCTGGCTGGACGTCCTGGGCGACGGCGCCGCCCTGCACCACGGCGACCTGCGCCGGGACAATGTGATCAGGGAGCCCGGCGGCCGCCTCCGGATCGTCGACTGGACCCACCTGTGGACCGCGCCGGGCTGGCTGGACCTGGTCCGGCTCGCCCCGGACGTGGCCGCGTGCGGGCATGACCCGGAGCAGCTGCTGCGTCGCTCGGCCTGGGCGGACGCCCCGGACGACCAGGTGAACGTGGCCCTCGCCGGGCTGGCCGGGCGCGCCTGGCGGGACGGTCACCTGCCCGAGGTGCCCGGGCTGCGGCGGATGCAGCGCGAGCAGGGGCGGCACCTGCTGCGGTGGCTCAGCCGCCGGTGGCGGAGAAGTGCATGAAGTCCTTGAGCGACCGGTAGTCGCCACCCCACTTCCAGCCGATCGCCGCGAACGCCCGCACCACCGGCCCGTCCGGCTCGATCATGCCGGGCCGGACGTCGTCCCGGTCCAGGTAGGAGGTGGCCAGTTCGGGCAGCACCACCTTGCCCCGGTGGTAGGGGTTCTGGAACGGGTTGATGTCCACCGCCAGCCCGTAGGAGTGCTGCGACCAGGAGGTGCGTCCGCGGACCGGGCGGCAGGCGTACGCGTCGGTGCCGTTCCCGTCCCCGGTCGGCGGCGCGTTCAGCTCGGCGGTGCTGGTCACCCGCATCCGCTCGATCGGGTAGCCGTCGGCGAACAGCCGGCCGAACACCTTCGTCAGGCCGGTCGCCGCCGTCTTGTTGACCAGCAGCTCCCCGGTGTGCGGGAGCCCGTCGAAGCCGCGGAAGCTGACCGTCACGTACCGCAGGTCGGTGGCCTTGACCGGGCACTCCGGACTCCACGAGGAGCGGGCCAGCACGCTCGCCGGCACCGCCTCGACCGTCGAGTGGAACCGCCCGTCGGCCGGCGGCGGCAGCTCGTCGGTCGTCACGATCGACCGCCGCCGCAGCTCCGGCGGCGTGTCCTGGGCCGCCGCGAACCCGTTCGCCCCGACCCGCAGCTCCCGGGTCCCGAGCCAGGCCGGCGCCGCAGTCGCGCTGCCCCGCGACGGTGTCGCGGCCGGCGCGGCGGACGAGGGCCCCGCGGTGACCGACGTGACCGGCGCGGCAGCGGACGGCTCCACCGCGTACGGATCACCGGAGCAGCCCGCCGCGACCCCGCAGGCGAGCAGAGCCACCACCAGCCGCCGGGCGTGCCGCGTCTTGTCGATCGCTCTCGCCATGTCCACCCGCTCCGTCGGTCACCAACTGCCTCGCGGCCCAGTCTGCCAGTGCGGCAAAACCCGCCCGTGGTTCAGAGATCCCGGCGCGCACGGTCCTCGGCTGGCTCACACGGGTCCCTCAAGTCCCTTGAGGGACCCGTGTGAGCCAGCCGGACACGGCGCGGCGCGCTGCGGTCCGAGCCACGGCGGGTCCTCGCGCGCGGGTGCGCACGGGACTGTGCGGTGGGCGTACCGGAAAGCGGGTTTGACCGGGAAAGGTCAGCTGGGGAAGCGGCGGGCCAGGATGTCGAGGGCGAGGGTGCCCCAGGCGATGTTGTCGCGCTCGAAGCTGATGCCACGCTGCAGCGTCAGGTAGGGGCCGATCCGGTTGCCGGTGGCCAGGAACTCCTCGTGGCTGCGCGGGCCCAGGATCTCGGCGAGCGACGCCTCGTAGGTGGCCACCCGCTGCCGGCTCTGCTCGATCCGGGACTCGATCGCGGCCCGGACGCTGCCGACGTCGGCGTGGCTGAGCGCCTCCACCTGGACCAGCAGCTCGTCGCGGACCGTGGTCGGTTTCGGGTCCTGTCGGGTGAACGCGTGCAGCGCCGCCCGGCCGGCCTCGGTGACCGAGAACAATCGCTTGTCCGGGCGGCGGTCCTGTTTGACCATCCGGGCCGAGAGCAGTCCCTCGGCCTCCATCTTCTCCAGTTCGCGGTAGAGCTGCTGCGGGGTGGCGGTCCAGAAGTTGGCCACCGACACGGAGAACCGTTTGGCCAGGTCGTAGCCGGAGGACTCGCGGTCGATCAGTGCTGCCAGCAGGGCGTTCCTCAGGGCCACAGGCGCATCTTACGGGCCCGCGGACGGAACGCCGGGGCCTCCTTCTTGAGCACGGCGCGGCGCAGGATGCCGGTGTTCGGCAGGCGCAGCAGCCGGATCTGCTCCCAGCGCTCGCGGGCGAAGGTGCGGCGGGCGCTGCTGGTCAGCGCGCCGTCGATCAGGCGCTTGGCGGCGGCCAGCGCGTCCGGCGATTTGACCAGCAGGCTCTCGGCGAACGCGGTGGCGGCCTTGATCGGCTCGTCGCTGAGCTCGGTGACCAGGCCCAGCCGGGCGGCCTCGGCGCCGCTGAACTGCTCGGCGGTCATGGTGAGCTTCTTCGCCACGTCGACGCCGACCACCTCGGTGAGGCTGCGCACGCCGGTCATGTCCGGGATGATCCCCCACTTGCCTTCGAGGACCGACCACTTCGAGTCGGGGGTGGCGAAGCGCAGGTCGGCGGCGAGCGCGATCTGGATGCCGCCGCCGTAGCAGTGGCCGTGCACCGCGGCGATCACCGGGACCGGGACGCGCCGCCACGCCCAGCAGGCCTCCTGGAACTTGTTGGTGCCGCGCCACGGCGCCGGCAGGAACGCGCGCACGATCCGGCCGGGCGACTTCAGCGTGCCGGCGATGTCCAGGCCGGCGCTGAACGACGGGCCCGCACCGGCGATCACCACGGCGCGCACGGTGCGGTCCCGGCGCAGCTGCCGGGCCACCGCGATCAGCTCGTCCAGGGTGTCGAGGACGAGGGCGTTCAGCTTGTCGGGGCGGTTGAGCCGCACCTGGGCGATGCCACCCTCGACGGACACGGACACATACTTCACGGCTTGTCCCTAGATAGACGCGGCGAGCTCGGTCGCCTGCTTGATCGCCCGCTTGGCGTCGAGTTCGGCGGCCACGTCGGCGCCGCCGATGACGTGCACGGTGACGCCGCGTTCCCGCAGCGGCTCCGCCAGCTCGCGCACCGAGGTCTGCCCGGCGCACAGCACCACGGTGTCGACCGCGAGCACCTGTTCCTTGTCACCGACGGTGAGGTGCAGGCCCTCGTCGTCGATCCGCCGGTACTCGACGCCGCGCAGCATCGTCACCCCGGAGTCCTTGAGCGTCGTCCGGTGCACCCAGCCGGTGGTCTTGCCGAGGTCCTTGCCGAGCGCGGTGGTCTTGCGCTGCAGCAGGTGGACCTGGCGCCGCGCCTCGACCTTCACCTTGGTGGCCAGCCCGCCCGGTGCGGTCTCCGGGTCGGTCACGCCCCAGCGCCGCATCCAGTCGTCGAGCGGCTCGTGCGGCTCGTGCAGCAGGAACTCGCCGACGTCGAACCCGATCCCGCCGGCCCCGATGATCGCCACCCGGTCGCCGGCCGGCGCGCCGTCGATCAGCTGCTGGTAGGTCAGCACCTTCGGGTGGTCGACGCCGGGGATCTCCGGGATCCGCGGCCGCACCCCGGTCGCGATCACCACCTCGTCGAACCCGGCGAGGTCGTCCACGGTCGCCCGGGTACCGAGCCGCAGCGTCACCCCGCGCACGTCGATCATGTGCCGGTAGTAGTCCAGCGTCCGGGCGAACTCCTCCTTGCCGGGCACCCGCGCGGCCAGCTTGAACTGCCCGCCGATCTGGTCGGCCGCCTCGAAGAGCGTCACCCGGTGCCCCCGCCCGGCCAGCTCGATCGCCGCGGCCAGACCGGCCGGTCCGGCACCGGCCACAGCAAGATCTTTTACCGTACGGGTGGGCAGCAGCACCAGCTCGGTCTCCCGCCCCGACCGGGGGTTGAGCAGGCAGGACGCCCGCTGGTTCTGGAACGTGTGGTCCAGGCAGGCCTGGTTGCAGGCGATGCACGTGATGATCTCGCGCTCCCGCCCCTCGGCGGCCTTGACCACCCACTCGGCGTCGGCGAGCAGCGGCCGGGCCATCGACACCAGGTCGGCCTCCCCGGCGGCGAGGATCTGCTCGGCGGCCTCCGGCCGGTTGATCCGGTTGGAGGCGACGACCGGGACGCTCACCTCCTTGCGCAGCTTCCCGGTCACCCAGGCGAAGGCGCCCGGCGGCACCGAGGTGACGATGGTCGGCACCCGGGCCTCGTGCCAGCCGATCCCGGTGTTGAACAGCGAGACCCCGGCGGTCTGCAGCTCCCGGGCCAGCTCGACGGTCTCCGCCCAGCTCTGCGCGTTGTCCACCAGGTCGAGCAGGCTGATCCGGTACTGCACGATGAAGTCGTCGCCGACCGCGTCCCGGGTGCGGCGGACCACCTCGATCGGGAAGCGCATCCGCTTGGCGGCCGAGCCACCCCAGGCGTCGGTGCGGTCGTTGGTGCGGGCGGCGAGGAACTGGTTGATCAGGTAGCCCTCGGAGCCCATGATCTCGACGCCGTCGTAACCGGCCCGTTTCGCCAGCCGGGCGGCCCGGGCGAAGCTGTTCACGGTCCGCTCCACCTGCCGGGTCGACAGGGCGCGCGGGCGGAACGGGGTGATCGGCGACTTCCGGCTCGAGGCGCCCTGGGTGAACGGGTGGTAGCCGTACCGCCCGGCGTGCAGCACCTGGAGCAGGATCTTGCCGTCGTGCTCGTGCACCGCGTCGGTGACGACCCGGTGCGCGTCCGCGTGCCGCCCGGTGGTCATCCGGCTGGCGAACGGGGCCAGCCAGCCCCGCCAGGTCGGCGCGTAGCCGCCGGTGACCATCAGCCCGACCCCGCCCTTGGCCCGCTCGCCGAAGTAGGCGGCGAGTTTCGGCAGGTCGCTGAGGCGGTCCTCGAGCTTGGTGTGCATCGACCCCATGACCACGCGGTTACGCAGCACCGTGTGGCCGAGGTCCAGCGGGCTCAGCAACGTCGGATAGCGGCTCGTCATGACGGCGACTATACAAACAGTTGCATACTAAAGAAAGTGACTATGCCGCCGCGTGATGCTGACCGTTGACCGGCGGGACGATCGTCGCCCGGCTCACCGCGTCCACCTCGTCGGCGATGTCGAAGTGCCGCTCGGCGAGCAAACCGTCGACGAAGGCCCGCGCCATCGGGCTGGGCATCGCCGCCCACTGGGCGAGCCGCGAGCCGGGCGGCGAGAGCCGGAGACCGCGTTCTTCACGTTCTTCACCCGGATCGTCGCGGACGCGGGGAGCAAGAAGGCGCTGACCGACGCCCTGCGGCACGCCGGCGTCGACGTCAAGGAAGGGCAGGAGGACCAGCGGGGCCGGATGCGGGCGACGCTGCAGCGGCTGCTGCGGGACGGGCAGGCGGCCGGCGTGATCCGGGAGGACGTGGGGATGCCCGAGGTACTGGCGCTGCTGCGGGGCGCGAGCATGGCAGCGGAGACCGGGGACTATCCGGAGTCGACCCTCGACCGGTCGTTGACGGTTCTGTTCGACGGGCTGCGCTCACGGCGTACCGGAATCAGCTCCTGATCGTGGATCCGTGGTGCAGCCAGTCGACGCAGCCGGGGGCGGCCAGCGCACGCACCGCCATGTCGTAGGCGGCCTGGTCGTCGTCGGTGAGCAGGTCGCGCCACTGGCCGGACCGGCCGGAGCGGAAGAACGCCTCGTTGCTGGTGAACAGGCCGAGCTGCTCGTCCGGCGCCAGCTCGCCGGCCCGGGACCGCATCGCGTCGAAGCCGGCCGCGGCGACCAGCGCCGGCCACTCCCGCTCCGGGACGGCGATGCCCAGCCGGTCGGCGATCCGGCGCATCTCGCCGTCCAGGTCGCGGGTCAGGTCGGCGTGGTGGGCCAGCAGCACCGCGGGGTCGTCGCGGCGCTCCCAGGCCTGCCCGAGGTGGTGCACCAGACCGGGCAGCGAGTCCTGGAACCACTGCAGCACCCGCTCCCGGTCGCCGGGCGGCCGGGACGCCGCCCGGCCGCTGCCGGGCAGCAGCCGGTGGATGACCTCGGCGTCCAGGTTGCGCCGGTGGTGGTTCATCGACACGGCGACGTCGCGCGGGTCCCGGCCGACCACCAGGTAGGTCACATCGGAGCGCCACGGCAGCCCGTCCAGCGGCGTGTGCGTCTTGATGAACCGCCGGTGGCGCTGCGCCGCGAGCGTGCCGGACACCTCGTCGACCGGCCGCAGGCACATGTCCAGCCAGGGCGACAGGCTGGTCAGCGGGCCGGGCAGGGCCGGGGTCCGGAAGATCAGCAGGGCGCAGATCATCTGCATCCAGGTGGTGCCGCACTTCGACGGCGCACTGATCACGATGTCCCCGGGCCGCAGCGCGAAGCCCTGCCACCGCGTGCTGTCGTTCAATCCGTGGCGATACACGACCGGTGATCCACTCCCCATCGAGTGACAGTACCGTCCCGGCGCTGCCCCGGCCTTGCCGCGCTCCACCTGCTCCGGGTGGAGCCGCTAATCGCCTCGCCGGAGCCCACGGCGCTGACTACGCTGCCGGGCGTGGGATATCGGCCGCGCGACCGTGAACAGGCGATCGAGCTGACCCTGGAGCTGCTCGCCACCGGCCGGGTCCGCGGGATCCCGCCCGCGCACCGACCGGCCGAGCTGGAGCAGCGGATCGGGCCGCCGGGCGACGAGGGCATCCTCGGCTTCTCCGGCAACCTGCTGCGCGACTGGGGACTGCTCGAGGCGTACTACGAGCGCGAGCACCGAGACGCGCTCTGGCACGGCACGCTCCTGATGGGCCAGCTGCACCGGATGCCCAAACCGCTGAAGTGGCGGCCGATCGCCCACGAGCTGCGCCGGCTCGGCTACGAGATCGTGCCGGTGCCGCAGCCCGGCCTGGAGGACCAGTACTTCCGGGTCGCCGAGTCACAGTCCCAGGCGATCGTGAACGGCCGGGACACCGGCCGCCGCTGGCCGCGCGGCCACCTCGCGAAGATCTCCGCCGCCGACTGGCTGCCGCTGGGCGAGTCGTTCGACCGCCGCGCCTTCCACGCCGTCCACCGTGGCGTCTACGCGAGCGTCGCGAAACAGGCCCCGCCGCGCCGGAAACCCGGCGCGGACTGGTTCCGGATGGCGCACGCCGCCGTCCACACGGTCGCGGCCGAGCATCCGTCCCACACCGGCCGGGCGTCCGCCTTCCACGACTGGCTGCTCGCCGAGGAACCGCCCGTGCCGCCCGCCGAACACGCCCTGACGCTGGCCCGGTGCGCGGCCGGCACCCCGCTCGGCGAGCACTCCGCCGACGAGCTGATCCGCGGATGCCTCGCGGTGCTGCCGCTCACCCGCGAGGCGGCCCGGGCGTTGCCGACCGCCTGGCGTGAGATCGCCCCGGCGGACGTCCACCGGGTCAAGCTGACCCGCGCGCTGCTCCAGGCCGCCAACGGGCTGCGCGCCCGGGCCACCGAGCCCGGCCTGCTCACCGAGCTGTCCGCTTGGGACGATCTGCTGCCCGGTCTCGGCTGAATCGAGGAACGACCGCCGGGGGTCCGGGAGAGGATGAGGCATGGACTGGTGGTGGCAGACCCTGATCGGCGTCGGTGTGGCCCTCCTGCTCGCCTGGATCGCGCTGCTGATCGCCCTGCTCGCCGCCACACCCGGCAAGGCGCAGCTCACCGAGGCCCTCCGCCTGCTCCCCGACCTGCTGCGGCTGCTGCGCCGGCTGGCCGCCGACCGCACCCTGCCGCGCGGCGTGCGGATCCGGCTCGGGCTGCTGATCGGCTATCTCGCGGTCCCGTTCGACCTGATCCCGGACTTCATCCCGGTGCTCGGCTACGCCGACGACGCGATCATCGTGGTCGCGGTGCTGCGCTCCACGGTCCGCCGGGCCGGCCTGGACGCGGTCCGCCGGCACTGGCCGGGCTCCGACGACGGCTTCGCCGCCCTCAGCCGTCTCACCGGCCTGCACCGCTGACCGCAACGCCCGCTCCGGCTCAACCCTTCCGGTACGACCGGAGCCCCGCTCTTAGCGTCCCAGGGCGAGCGGCTCCCGGCGTACCGGCCCCCGGGCGCCTTGGTAGGCCTTGTCGGCGAACGTCACTACTTTCGCCCTGGTCAGCGCATCGATGATCTGGTGGGTGCGGGCCGCGGTCAGGTTATGGGTCGAGCCCGGCAGCGCGGCGGAGGCCCAGATCAGCCGACCTGCCCGAGCGGCGATGACCTGCACGTTCACGCCGAGCCGGCGGTGTTTGCCGGAGAAGTGGGGCTTCCGGTCGGCGACCCGATCGATCGGGATCAGCGTGCCGTCGAGGATGGCGTAGGCCAGCAGCCGCGACCCTGCTCATGACGGTGTTCAGGTCGTCAACGGTAGCCGAGAGCAGGTCGATGGCCTCGCGGACGTAGCGCCAGGCTGTCGTCAGGCCGATCTCGAAACCGCAGGCGAGCCGGGCCGAGGTGTCGCCGTTACGCAGGTGAGCCAGGGCGAGCAGGGCTTGCCGGCCCGGGTCGAGGTGCCGCCACCTTGAGCGCTTCTTGTCACGGTGAGCTCGGATGAGGCACGCGAGGTGGTTCAGGCTGCGAATGGACAACGGAATCGCGGGAGGGGTAAGACAGCACAGCGAGGCTCCCGGTTGGGGCATCGGATCTTGGTCGACTGCTGTCTTGCCGGGAGCCTCGTCCTATGTCGACACCAGCTCTCCACCCCAGCTGTGACCTGCACCGTCACGATGAAATGGCTCAGTGAGTGTTGCCGGAACTCCGGCTGCGCAATCGACGCGCACGGCTGGAAGGATGCACTGTCGTTCACCGACAACGACTGTTCGGCGTCTCGGCACGCAACGAAGGAACGCGAGGAGTTCCCGAATCTGATTGAAGCCAGGCGAGGCCGGTCAGGTGACGTGCTGTTGGTCTGGAGATCTCCCGCAACCAGCGTGAGCTTGCGGTGTACGTGTAGATGCGGGATATCTGCGCGAAGGTCGGCGTGAACTTCTGGCTGGTCCGGTCGTCAGCGACATCGACGTGCCGCGCCTAACCGGCGTCGAACTCTGCCGGACGATCCGCGCGGACCCGGCGACCGCCACCCTCCCGGTCAGCTTCGTCAGCGGCAGCCTCGTCCTCGGCAACTCCCGGCCGGTCGACGCGCAGGCCACGGCCATCCTGTGCAAACCGTTCAAACCGGCGGAGCTCATCGCCTGTCTCGACAAGGCTCTCGCCGCGGGCCACGAACCGGGCCAACCGCCCACCCAGTGCCCCTGAAATCTTCATTTCGGATGATAATTTGATGCTTTAACCCGCTGTCATCGTATTAATGCATTGTCATCGCGCTTTGTTGATGTCGGGCAGCAGGATTTCGCCGACGCTTCTAGGATCCGAACATCCACATGCCTCGACGAATTGAGGAACGTCATGCTGATCAAACGCATCGCACGGGCGATAATCGCGATCATGATAGTCGGCGGAGGGACTGTCGCGATCGGAGCCCAGCCGGCATCGGCCAACAACGGGCCACTAAACAGCTCACACCGGGCGGCGATCATCGGCAAGGCCTCCGGCCGCTGCCTCGACGTCAAGAACGGCGACACCGTGGGCAACGGCGCCCGCCTGCAGCTGTGGGACTGCAACGGCAGCTACAACCAGGGCTTCTCGAACCAGTCGATCTACAAGATCCAGACACGCAAGTGGTATGACAAATGCCTGGACGTCGTCGGCGGCAACCCGAACGACGGCGCGCGAATCCAGCAATACGACTGCAACTACAACGCCCAGCAGGATTTCTCGTTCGTCTTCGTGTACAACGACGGCGTGCACGACCTCTACCAGATTCAGACGACCTTCGGCAAATGCCTGGACGCGACGAACTACGGCACCGCGAACGGCACGCCGATTCAGCAGTACTACTGCTTCCCGTCCCACCCCGCGCAGCAGCTCTGGTGGGTTCGCTGAGCCGCTCGCCTACGTGTTCCCCGACCGCGACCCGCGCTCCGCGGGCCGCGGGCCGCGGTCGGCCGCCACGGTCAGCGCTTCGCGGCGGCCAGCGCCTCGCGCACCACCTGCGCGCTCGCCGGAGTGCCGGGCACCACGCCGTACGTGCCGTAAGGGGTCACGTAGACCGGGGTGTCCCGCTGGGTCCGTACCGGGAGCCTCGTCCTATGTCGACTCACACGATCTGTCCCTGCCGTGACCTGCATCGTCACGATGAAAATGGCTCAATGTCAGTCAGCTCATAGCGGCGGATCACGCCGTACCTCATCCACGGTCATGATCCGTTGAAGACACCGCCTAGAGGCCGAAGGCGCCGCCCTCGACCAGGATGAGCAGACCGATCCCGATCAACACCACCGGCAGCAGCACATGCCCCCAGCGGCTGAGCGCCTTCGCGATCACCGGCCGGGTGGCGAAGAACCGGCCGGCCACCACCCAGACGGCGACCAGGAGCAGGAAGACGGTCACGTAGACGGTCATCCCGCCGGCCCCCGCGGTCGCGAGGACCGGCACGTAGACGCCGATGTTGTCGCCGCCATTGGCGAAGGTCACCGCGGCGACCTCCAGGCTCTTCGGCCCCTCCGCGCGCGCCTCCGCCCGCTCCTCGTCGTCGCGCCGGTGCCGCCAGGCCTGGATCCCCGCCTTGATCCCGAGCGCGAGCGGCAGCAACCCGAGGTACGGGATGGCCGCCTCGGGCAGGAACGTCGCCCCGAACGCGGCCGCCGCGGCGACCACCAGGATCCCGGCGAAACCGAGATACTGACCGATCATGATCGTGCGGAAGGTGTGCCGCTGCCCGGCGCCCTGGGCGAAGAACAGCGCCAGCACCAGGATGTCGTCGATGTTGGTGACGGCGAACAGGCCCACCGCCTGGCCGACGATCCCGAGGCTCACGATGCGATCACCGCACGATCCTAGGGGGCGTGCCGCAGCACCGCGGCGATGCCGGCGCGGGGCGACAGTTGCGCCGCGGCGACCCGGAACTCCGGGTCGAGGGCGGACCACACCAGGTCGAGGAGTTCGTCGCCGGTGGCGGCGGTGGTCGTCAGATCGAGGACGCGCGGCGCGGTGGTCACCTCGGTGCCGTCCGACGTGTAGGTGGTGAGCAGCGCGACGTCGCCGACCGCCAGGTCGCGCAGCGTGGTGACGGTGACGTCGGTGCTCTCCCGGCGGCCGCCGCCGCGCCGGGCCGCGCCCAGCCAGGCCGTCCCGTCACGACGGTCGACCACGACGGTGATCCGCGGCGTCCAGATCGGCGGGTCCGGCTCGTAGTCCAGCTCGTCGAGCGCCACGGCCGGGTGCGCGCCCGCGGACAGCCGCTCGAAGACCGTGGTCACCTGCTCGCCGTTGCCGAAGACGGTCCACCGGTCGTCGCTGTGCGCCGCCGTGTAGTGCCGCAGGCGGTCGTGCGCGTGCTCGCCGGTCGCCTCGACCCGGAGTTCGGCGTCGCCGGGCACGATCCGGCGCGCCTTCGACGACGGGCTGCGCCCGGTGAGCGCGTAGACGCCGGTCAGCTCACCGTCGCCGGTGCGCGCCAGCACCAGCACCCGGCCGGGGTAGCGGTTGACGGTCAGTGCCTCGCCGATGTCGCTCATCCCGCCATGATCACCTATTCGGCGGCCGGGGCCTACATTGAGGGTCATGACTCGACGCCTGCTGCAGCCCCGCTCCTGGACCCCGCCGCCGCTCGACGATCCCGGCCGCACCGCGCCCCTGCGGGTGCAGCGGCTGCTCCCGACCGGCGGCCGCGGCCCCGAGGACGTCGTCTTCGACCACGCCGGACGGATCGTCACCGGGCTCGGCGACGGCCGGATCGTCCGGATCGACCCGGCGACCGGCGAGCGGACCGTGCTGGCCGAGACCGGCGGCCGGCCGCTCGGGCTGCACCCGCGGGCCGACGGCGGGGTCCTGGTCTGCGACCACGATCGGGGACTTCTCGAGGTGCGCCCGGACGGCACCGTCCAGGTGCTGGCCGACACCGTGGACGGCGAGCCGCTCACCTTCGCCAGCAACGTGGTCGAGAGCCGGGACGGCACGATCTGGTTCACCACATCGACCAGCCGCTGGGATCTCGCCGACCACCTGGGTGACATCGTCGAGCACAGCTGCACCGGCCGGCTGGTGCGCCGCGACCCGGACGGCGCGGTCCGCACCGTGCTGCCGGAGTTGAAGTTCGGCAACGGCCTGGTGCTCACCCCGGACGAGTCGGCGCTGCTGGTGGCCGAGACGGCCGGCTACCGGATCCGGCGGCACCACCTGTCCGGCCCGGCGGCCGGGCGGACCGAGGTGCTGGTCGAGGGGCTGGCCGGCTTCCCGGACAACATGTGGCTGGGCAGTGACGGCCTGCTCTGGGTGGCGATCGCGGCGCCCCGGAACCCGCTGATCGACCGGCTGCTGCCCGGCCACGGCCTGCTCCGGACGCTGGTCTGGAACCTGCCCGAGGCGGTCCGCCCGAAGGCCGCCCCGATCGCCTGGGTGATGGCCTTCGACCTGGACGGCCGGCGGGTGCACGACCTGCGCGCCACCGACGGCTCGTACGGCTTCGTCACCTCGGTCGCCGAGCGCGACGGCGTCCTGGTGGCCGGCAGCCTGACCGCCACCGACATCGCCGTCCTCGCCTTGTAGAAACCGAGGGTATATACGCGACGTATACTCTGAGCGTGCAGTGGAACGCATGAGTGTTCCGCTGACCCTCCTCGGCCTGCTCGAGCGCGCCCCGAGCCACGGCTACGACCTCAAGCGCGACTACGACACCTTCTTCGGCGTCGGCAAGTCCCTGCCGTTCGGGCAGGTCTACGCGACGCTGAGCCGGCTCACCCGGGACGGCAAGGTGGTGATGGACGAGGTGGCGCCCGGCGAGGGGCCGGACCGCAAGCGCTACGTGATCACCGAGCAGGGCGCCACCGAGGTGGGTGCCTGGCTGGCCGACCCGGTCGCCCCGGAGCCGCACCTGCAGAGCGTGCTGTTCACCAAGGTGGTCCTGGCGCTGATGCTGGACCGGCCGGCCGAGAGCTACCTCGACGCCCAGCGCCAGGCGCACGTCGCCCGGATGCGCGAGCTGACCGCGCTGAAGCGCTCCGGCGGGCTGGTCGAGGCGCTGCTCGCCGACCACGGGCTGTTCCACCTGGAGGCCGACCTGCGGTGGATCGACACCACCTCGGCCCGGCTGGACGCCCTGCGTGCGCAGATCCGGCAGGTGAAGCCGTGACCGCCGCGCTCGCCGCCCGCGGCGTGGAGTTGTCCTTCGGCGCCACGCCGGCGCTGCGCGGCGCCGACCTGAGCGTCGCCGAGGGCGAGATCGTCGCGGTGATGGGCCCGAGCGGCTCCGGCAAGTCCACCCTGCTGCACTGCCTGGCCGGCATCCTCACCCCGGACGCCGGCGAGATCCACTTCGACGGCCGGCGGATCGACGACCTGAGCGAGACGGCCCGCAGCGAGCTGCGCCGCGACCGGTTCGGGTTCGTGTTCCAGTTCGGTCAGCTGGTGCCGGAGCTGTCCGCGGTGGAGAATGTCGCGCTGCCGCTGCTGCTGAGCGGGGTCCGCCGCGCCGCCGCCACCCGGCAGGCCGCCGAGTGGTTCGCCCGGCTCGGCCTGGACGGGCTGGAGGACCGCCGCTCCGGCGAGCTCTCCGGCGGCCAGGCGCAGCGGGTGGCCCTGGCCCGCGGGCTGGTCGCCCGGCCGCGGGTGCTCTTCGCCGACGAGCCGACCGGGGCGCTCGACTCGCTCACCGGTGAGCAGGTGATGGAGCTGCTGGTCGGGTCGGCGCGGGAGCAGGGCACCACCGTGGTGCTGGTGACCCACGAGGGGCGGGTCGCGGCGTACGCGGACCGGCTGGTCATGGTCCGCGACGGCCGGGTCACCACCCCGTCCGAGGTGACCCTCCGATGATCTCTCTCGGACTCCGCCTGGCCGTGGCCGGTGGCCGCGAGGCGCTCACCCGGCTGGTCGTGCTGGCCGCCGCGGTCGCACTCGGCGTCGGCATGCTGCTCGCCACGGTCGCCGGCATCCACGCGGTCAAGTCGCAGAACCTGCGCTACGCCTGGCTGAACAGCGGTGTCACCAGCGCGGCCACCGGTCCGGAGGCGCGTGACCCGGCGCTGTGGGTGATCCGCGAGGACTACTTCGACGGGCATCCGATGGCCCGCGTCGACGTGGCGGTCTCCGGCCCGGACGGCCCGGTGCCGCCCGGCCTGGCCGCCCTGCCCGGCCCCGGGGAGTACGTCGTCTCCCCCGCCCTGGACCGGCTGCTCCACGACCGCCCCGCCGACCAGTTGCGCGACCGCTATCCCGGGCGGCAGGCCGGCATCCTCGGCGACGCCGCGCTGCCCTCCCCCGACTCGCTGATCGTGATCGTCGGCGGCACCCGGGCGGAGGTGGGCCGGATCGACGGGGCCACCGAGATCACCCGGATGGTCACCGTCTCCCCGGACGAGTGCCGCGATTGCGTGGTCGGCCTCGGCTCGAACGGCATCGCGCTGACCCTGTCGGTGGTCGCCGCCGCCCTGCTCTTCCCACTGCTGATCTTCATCGGGACGGCCACCCGGCTCTCCGCCGCCCGCCGCGAGCAGCGCTTCGCCGCGATGCGGCTGGTCGGTGCCACGCCCCGGCAGATCACCCAGATCGCCGTCGTCGAGTCGGCGCTGGCCGCGGCGATCGGCACGGTCGCCGGGTTCGGGGTGTTCCTGCTGGCCCGGGCCGGGCTGGCCGGGATCCCGTTCACCGGCGAGGCGTTCTTCCCCGGCGACCTGTCGCTGACCCGCACCGACGTGCTGGTGGCGGGCTTCGGCGTCCCGCTGGCCGCCGCGGTCGCGGCCCGCGTCGCGCTGCGCCGGGTCCGGATCTCCCCGCTCGGCGTCAGCCGCCGGGTCACCCCGAAGCCGCCGCGGGCCTGGCGGGTGCTCCCGCTGCTGGCCGGGATCGCCGAGCTGGCCTATCTGGTCGGCAACCGGCCGCGAAGCACCGAGGGACAGCTGGTCGGCTACCTGTCCGGGATCCTGATCGTGATGACCGGGCTGATGATCGCCGGCCCGTGGCTCACCATGGCCAGCTCCCGGCTGCTCGCCCGCCGCGCCCGGCGCCCGGCCACGCTGATCGCCGGGCGGCGGCTGGCCGACGACCCGCGCGCCGGGTTCCGCGCGGTCAGCGGCCTGATGCTGGCCCTCTTCGTGACCAGCACCGCGACCGGCGTGATCACCGCGATCGTCGCCGAGCGCGGCAGCCACACCCCGGGCTCGGTCGGGCACGACATCGTCTCGGTGGCCACCTCGCCGGACGACACCGGCGTGCCGGCCGGCCGGGCGCCCGCGGTCGGCTACCAGATCCGGACCAATCCGGACCGGCGCCCGGAGGCGCACATCCAGATCGTGAACGACAAGGTGGTGGGCGGCCTCCCCGACCTGCCCGGGCTGATCTCGTGCGCCGACCTCGCCGCGATCGGCACGGCCGGCACCTGCCCGGCCGGCGCGGAGGTCGCCCAGGTCTTCCCCGACCTGACCGTGCCGCAGTTCCTCCCGGCCACCGCGGGCGGCCCCTCCTGGCCGGCCTCGACGCGGACCGCGGCCCAGCTCGCCGAGCTGAACGTGATCGACGTCGTGGTGCCGACCGACGGCACACCGGCCGCGATCGAACGCGCCCGGACCACGCTGGAGAGAGCCTTCCCGTACGGGAGGGCGGCGGCCACCGAGGCCGACTACGCGGGCGACTTCACCCGGCAGCTGAACCAGTTCCAGCGGCTCGCCGACGTGGTGATCGTGGCCAGCCTGGTGATCGCCGGGTGCAGCCTCGCGGTCAGCGTGACCGGCGGCCTCACCGAGCGGCAGCGCCCGTTCGCCATGCTCCGCCTGACCGGTGTCCGCCTGGCCGAGCTGCGCCGGGTGGTGGCGCTGGAGACCACGGTCCCGCTGCTGGCCGTCTCGGTCGTCGCGATCGGCGTCGGCTTCCTCGCCGCCCACCTGTTCCTGCGCTCCCAGATGGACTACCGCCTGCACTCCCCCGGCCCGGCCTACTACGTGATCGTCGGCGTCGGCCTGCTCGCCTCGATCGCGGTCGTCACCTCGACGATGCCGCTGCTCGCCCGGATGACCGGCCCGGCCGCCGCCCGCAACGAGTGACGACCGCGGGCACGCGCGAGGCCCGCTGCCCCTTCCGGTGGGTCCGCTTGCCGGTACGTCGTGACCGCTCCGCCCCGCGCCTCGTCGCAGGGCGGGCCCGGCCGCCGTCACCGCACCGGGCAGCGTGGCGGATCCCCGGCGCCGGCGCGCCGGTGAAGCGGGCTGGAGTCCGGAACGCCTACCGCTCCGGCAGCACCTCCACCGGACTCCCGAAGATCTCCAGCAGACCGGTGATCTCCAGCACCTGGTGGACGATCGGGCCGGCCGCGACGATCGACAGCCGGGACCCGGCCGCCTCGGCGAACTGCTGACAGCCGAGCAGGGCCCGGACACCGCCGGAGTCGAGGAACATCAGCCGGCCGGCGTCGAGCGCGATCGGCCGGCCGGGATGCTCGCGGACCAGCACGGTGATCGCCGCCAGCAGCCGGTCCGCTTCCACCCGGTCCAGCTCGCCGCCGAGGATCAGCGGCACCGGGCCGCCCGGCACGACGTCGCCGGCCTGCAGATGCAGCCGGAATGTCCCGGACACGCCGAGAGAGGTGTCGTCGCCGCTGCTCAAGGAACTCTCCCGCCGTGGTGGCTCTGCGGTCCCTCGCTGCTGAAGGCTGAACGCTGGTGCCCACCGTAACCCATGCCCGGCGGGCCGGGCTGTCAGCCGTCGATGCACCGGGACAGGTTCGCGATGCTGACCACCAGGGCGGTGAGGTAGGCGTCGATCCGCCAGGCGGTGACCACCACGCCGGCCAGCCGCGCGGTCAGCACCGGCAGCGGGACGACCGTGCCGCCGACCGCCCAGCCGAGCACCCGGGCGACCAGGTCGCCGAGCACGCCGCGGACGATGTCCCGGGTCAGCAGGATCAGGTCGCCGGCCGCCTTGGTGAGCACGGTCATCGCGGTCGAGGTGGCGGCCAGGCCGCGCAGGCCGACCACGTTGTTCCCCATGATCGCCAGGTAGGTGCGGACGTCGGCCCGGTCCCGGTCCGAGAAGTCGCGGTCCAGGCAGCGCTGCAGGTCGGCGGCGACCCGGTCCAGGTCGGCGGCCATCACCTTCCACTGGTCGGCCTGCTTGGCGACCACCTCCGGGGTGCCGGTCAGGTCGTCCAGCATCCGGCCCAGCTCCGGGATCCGGCCCACCACCCAGTCCAGTCCGCCGGCCCGCAGCAGCGCGTAGCCGTCCTCGACCGGCGCGGCGAACTCGGCGACCGGCGCCGCCTCGGCCAGCAGCGGCTCCACCCACTCCCGGCCGGCCACCGTCTCCAGCACGTCCGCGATGATCTCGGAGGCCCGATCCTCCATGGTGGCCGCGTCGTCGACCGGCATCCCGAGCATGGTGGCGAACCCCTGCGTCCCGTCGGCCACCCGGTGGAAGCCCTGGACGAACAGGACCAGCGTCTCCTCCAGATAGGCCACCAGCTCGCCGTGCCGGACCACCCGGTCGCCGAGCCCGCTCAGGATCCAGCCGCAGCGCGCCCCGAACGCCGCCTGGTCCCGCTCGAACTGCTGGACGTCCTCGCCGATCCGGCCGAGCCGGGCCCGCAGCACCGCCAGCCGGGCCGCGTGCACCCGAAACTGTCTCGCATCGATCGGCGGCTCGGCGGAGGGTGACACCCCAGCAACTTAACCCAGGCCGTGGATCATCAATCCGACGGTGAGGCTTAGGGTCGGGACCATGCTCGAAACTCAACGCGAACGAGTGCCGTTCAACGACGACGGCGAGCGGGACACCGCGTGTGCGTTCCTGTCCTTCGCCCGGTCCTGTGTGCTGAAGAAGGTGGACGGTCTCGACGAGGAGCAGCTGCGCCGCCGCCTGGTCGTCTCGGACACCACGCTGCTCGGCCTGGTGCAGCACCTGACCGACGCGGAGCGGTACTGGTTCGGCTACACGGTCGGCGGTGACGAGCGGCACGCCGGCGTCGACTTCTCCATGCTGGTCCCGGCCGACCGGACCGCCGATCGGGTGATCGCCGACTACCGCGCCGCGATCGCCGAGAGCGACGCCCACCTCGAGGCCGCCGCCGGCCTGGACACCGCCACCGCCCACCCGGTCGGCGACGAGCACCGCACGGTCCGCTGGGTCATCGCCCACGTGACCAGCGAAACCGTCCGCCACGCCGGCCACGCCGACATCCTCCGCGAACTCATCGACGGCGTCACCGGGCGGTAATCCCATCGCCTGTCCGTCTCCTAGACTCGCCGGGTGGCGACGGTGAGTCAGGCGTGGGCTCGGATCGAGGGCTGGCTGCACGAGTGTTCGCCCGCAACGATCGGATTGCTCGCCGGGCCGGCGGAGCCGGACCTGATCCGGGCGGCCGAGGAGGCGTGCGGGGTCACGTTCCCGGCGGAGCTGGTCGAGTCGCTGCGGTGCCACGACGGGCTGGCCGAGTGGGGCAGCCTGCTCCCGGAGGCGGACCCGCTCGGGGTCACGGAGATCGCCGAGCGCTATGAGATCCGGATGGACGTCGCCGCGGACGTCGACGGTTTCGCGGTGCACGAGCCGAACACCGAACCGTGGTGGCACGAGCTGTGGATCCCGTTCGCCGCGTCCGGCGGGGATCTGCAGGTCATCGACCTGCGGCCGGGATCCGGGCGGGGCCGGCTGGGCTTCGCGCCGAACAGCGACGCGGGCGACTTCAGCACGGCCTGGCCGTCGCTGGGCGCCTACCTGACCGCGGTGGCGGACGCCCTGGAGCGGGGCGGCACCGTCGGTCTGTGGCACCCCGGTCACGCCGCCGACGGGACGCTCCGGTGGGAGCTGGCCGGCCAGACCTGAGCCGTGGCGATCGGCGGCTGCCCGGGACCGCCGCGAGCGGCCCGCGGATCAGACCGAGGCGAAGCGGGCGGCGAAGGCGACCGCGCCCACGTCGCCGTCGCGCAGGCGGACCGCGATGGCGTCCTCGCCGATGTGCTCCAGGGTGCGGGCCGCCGAGTTGATCGCCGCCGGCTCCTTGCGGAGCAGCTGTTTGGCGAGCCGGGCCTGCGTCGACCGGAGGGTGGCGAAGGCGCACTGGTCGAGGGCGGCCACGAAGTCGTCGGTGAGGGTGCCGGCCATGGCGTGCTCGACGACGAGTTCGCGCAGCCAGTCCGGCCAGTAGCCGTACTTGCCGACGATCTTGCCGGCGTGGATCGCCTCGGCCGGGGTGTTGCCGGCGTTCAGCAGCTGGGCGGTGACCGGCACGTCGAGGTGGGTGACCCGGAGCGCGGAGACGAAGATCCGCAGCAGCACCACCGCGCCGATCCGGGGCTCCAGCTCGGCGGCGGCCCGGGCGTAGTCCCCGTCGATCACCCAGGAGACCACCTCGGCCTCGGCCAGGGACGCCGGGTCGACACCCCGGGACGCGAGCCGTTCGATGGTCTCCCGGAGCCGGCTGCGCGCCTTGTCGTACCGGTCACGCAGACCTTCGCTGTTCGCCTTGTTGCGGTACAGGATGGCGATGTCGGCGGCGATGTCCGCCTCGCGTTGCAACAGCTGCGAAGTGATCTTCGGCAGCAGCAGTTCGGTCAGGCCGATGGTGACAATGGCCTCGTCGAACCGGTCGGAGGCGCTTTCGAACTGCTGCCACCAGTCGACGGAGTGCTCGCTGGACATGAGACCTCCTGGTACGCCGAATGGAAGCCTCATCGACCGGTTGCTGCGAAAGCTGCGCCGACCGTACCGAAAAGCAACGGACCGGAACCTCAAGCGCACCGGAAGTCAGTCGCCCACCCCGCGGTCCAGGGCCAGGTCGAGCGCCAGCACGCTGGCGATGATCAGCAGGTGCTCGACGGCGCCGGTAATCTGCACGGCGTAGGTGTCGCGGACGGTCAGCCAGCGCTTGGAGACCGCGGCGACTTCGGCGCCGCCCTGCTCGATCACATACTCGTGGTCGAGCAGGTTGCCCTTCATCTCCAGGTCGTCCGGGCCGGGCACGTCGATGACGAACTTCTCCCGGAACGGGGTGAACAGCTTCTTGCGCACCTCGGCGGCCTTCTCCCCGCCGATCCGCACCTCGTAGGTGGGGCGCAGGGCGACCAGGTGCCGGTGCACGCTGGCCACCTCCTGGCCGGTCGGGTCCTCGATCACCACCCGGTTCCGCAGGCTGAGCACCTTGCCGTCCACGTGGTAGACCTTGGCGCCGCTCTCATCGAGCACGTCGAAGTCGTCCCCGATGGCGAACAATCGTTCCCTGATCACATACATGGCTCGATTGTCCGCCACCGGCACAAAGAGGTCAGCTGTGCTCGACCGCCGCCTGCTGGATCGGCAGGGCGGCGACGTAGCGCCGCATGAAGGCGTCGAAGCCGGCCACGTCGGCCGGGTCCGGCTCGGCGGTGTCCAGCGCGGCGCCGGCGAACACGTCCTGGTCGAGGAACTGGTCGAGGCTCTGCCCGTCCTTGCGGCCGCTGACGAAGGCGGCCAGGATCGCGATGCCCCAGGCGCCGCCCTCGCCGGCCAGGTCGCCGACCGACACCGGGGTGTTGATCGCCGCGGCCAGGAGGTTCTGCGCGACGCCCTGGGTCTTGAACAGGCCGCCGTGCGCGAACATCCGGTCGAGCTGCACCGACTCGGCCTTCTGCAGCACGTCCATGCCGATCCGCAGGGTGGCCAGGGCGGAGTAGAGCTGGGTACGCATGAAGGTGGCCAGGTCGAGGGTGCTGCCCGGCTCGCGCAGGAACAGCGGCCGGCCCTCGTGCAGCCGGGTGATCGGCTCGCCGGACAGGTAGTTGAACGCCATAAGGCCGCCGCCGTCCGGGGCGCCGCGCAGCGCGGAGCGGAACAGCGTCTCGAAGACCGTATTGCTGTCGGCCGGCACGCCGAGCGCGGTGGCGAACTCGGCGAACAGCCCGGCCCACGAGTTCAGCTCGCTGGCGCCGTTGTTGCAGTGCACCATCGCGACCAGGTCGCCGGCCGGGGTGGTGACCAGGTCGACCTCGGGGTGCATCCGGCTGAGCGGCCCGTCCAGCACGATCATGGCGAAGATGCTGGTGCCGGCGCTGACGTTGCCGGTGCGGCGGGCCACCGAGTTGGTCGCGACCATGCCGGTGCCGGCGTCGCCCTCGGGTGGGCAGAGCGGGAGTCCGGGCTGCAGCACGCCGCTCGGGTCGAGCAGCCGGGCGCCGGCCTCGGTGAGCGTGCCGGCCTGCTCGCCGGCCGGCAGCACCGCGGGCAGCAGCGAAGCCAGCGGCGCCGGCACGCCGCGCCCGGCGACCAGCTCGTCGAACTGGGCCAGCATCCCGGTGTCGTAGCCGCCGGTGGTCACGTCGATCGGGAACATGCCGCTGGCGTCGCCGACGCCGAGCACCTGCCGGCCGGTCAGCTTCCAGTGCACGTAACCGGCCAGGGTGGTGAAGTGGGCGAGCCGGCCGATGTGCTCCTCGCCGTTGAGGATCGCCTGGTAGAGGTGGGCGATGCTCCAGCGGTGCGGGATGTTGTGGCCGAACAGGTCGCTGAGCGCCTCGGAGGCGTCGCCGGTGTTGGTGTTGCGCCAGGTGCGGAACGGGGTGAGCAGTTCCCCGTCGGCGTCGAAGGCGAGATAGCCGTGCATCATCGCGGAGACGCCGAGGGCGCCGGTGGTGCGCAGCTCGGTGCCGTGCTTGGCGCGCACGTCGGCGGCCAGCTGGGCGAAGCAGTCCTGCAGCCCGGCCCAGACGGCGTCGAGCGAGTAGGTCCAGACGCGGTCGACGAACTGGTTCTCCCAGTCGTGGCTGCCGACCGCGATCGCCTCGTGGCCGGGCCCGATCAGCACCGCCTTGATCCGGGTCGACCCCAACTCGATCCCGAGGGCGGTGTGCCCCTGGTCGATCGCCTCACGCAAGTTCGTCATGTTCACGTTCTACCGTACGAGTGCGCTGGTCCACCAGCAGGCCCACTCCCCAATTGTGATCGTTGCCATCGAACTTGATCGCCTGGTCGCCGGCCCTCACTTCCTGCGGTGGGCACCTCAAAACATCACAGGCCGCTTCCCGGCCGTCAACGCCGCACATCAGTGACCGCTTGACACCATTCACCCTGTTTTCGTACGCCCGGAGCCCCGTTCGCGGGAGTCCAGCCGCGTCAGGTCCGGCACCTCTAGTGGACTTCGTGCGCTATGTGGCAATCGTCACTATTTGGCAGCCGAACCGATCCTCGCGACGATTTGCGCAGGTCGTGCCCCACCTCAGGGTCCCGCGCGCCCGGCGTCGACGGCCTGACGGCGCCCGGGGCGAGTTTCCTTCCCGTGTCCGGACGGTTAGCCTCCCCTCGCAGTTAGGTAAGGATTACCTTAGTGGAGGCCCCGTTGGAGCGGTCCGATTCCCCGCATCTGTTTTCCGGCTCCACCCTGGACGGGTACACGTCCGGTGTGTGGCACGCGTCGGCGCTGCTCGCCGACCGGGTGAAGGCAGTGCGGCAGCCGTACTCCGGCGCAGGCGTCGCCGAGTTGCAGGACCAGGTCGACACCGTCGACCTCGACCAGCCCCTCGGTGACACCGGTGCGGCATTGCACGAAGTCGCCCGGCTCTACCTGGACAACGCCATCTGGTTCCATGAGCCGACCTACGTCGCCCACCTCAACTGCCCGGTCGCCATCCCCGCGCTCAGCGCGGAGGTGCTGATCTCGGCGGTCAACTCCTCGGTCGACACCTGGGACCAGAGCTCCGCGGGCACCCTCATCGAGCGGCGCCTGATCGACTGGACGGCCGGGCGGATCGGCTTCGGCCCGGGCGCCGACGGCATCTTCACCAGCGGCGGCACCCAGTCCAACCTGCAGGGCCTGCTGCTGGCCCGGGAGGAGACCCTGGCCGGTCCGGCCGGGGACCGGGCCACCGCGATCCCGAAGCTACGGATCTTCGCCACCACCGAGAGCCACTTCAGCGTCAGCAAGTCGGCCGGCATCCTCGGCCTGGCCGCCGACGCGGTGGTCGGGGTGGCCACCGACGGCACCGGCCGGATGGACCCGGAGGCGCTCGCCGCCGCCATCGACGACGTGCGCCGCGACGGCGGCATCCCGATGGCGGTCGTCGCCACCGCCGGCACCACCGACCTGGGCCGCATCGACCCGGTCGACGCCATCGCGGCGGTCTGCGAGAGCCGGGGCATCTGGTTCCACGTCGACGCCGCGTACGGCTGCGGTCTGCTCGTCTCGCGCCGCCGGAACCTGCTGGACGGCATCGAGCGGGCCGACTCGGTGACCGTCGACTTCCACAAGAGCTACTTCCAGCCGGTCAGTTCCAGCGCGATCGTGGTGCGCCGGGGCGAGACGATGCGCCGGATCGCGGTGCACGCCGACTACCTGAACCCACGCACCGCCGCCGTGCCGAATCAGGTCGACAAGAGCCTGCAGACCACCCGCCGCTTCGACGCGCTGAAGTTGTGGATGACGCTGCGGACCATGGGCGCCGAGCAGATCGGCGCCATGTTCGACGCCGTCATCGACCGGGCGCACGAGGTCTACCTGGAGATCTGCGACGACCCGGACTTCGAGGCGGTGGCCGCGCCGACGCTGAGCACGGTGCTGTTCCGGTACCGGCCGGCCGGGACGACCGTCGCCGAGTGCGACGACCTGATGCCGCGGCTGCGCCAGCGGCTGTTCCACGGCGGCCGGGCGATCGTCGCCGGCACCACCCTCGGCGGCCACTACTGGCTCAAGTTCACCCTGCTCAACCCGAACGCCACGATGGACGATCTGCGCAGCGTGCTGGACCTGATCCGCGGGATCGGCGCCGAGATGACCGGCGAGCGCGACGGGGCCGCGGCGGTGATGGCCTGATGCGCACGTACGACTTCGCCGCGATCGGCGTCGGCCCGTTCAACCTGGGCCTGGCCGCGCTCACCGAGGACCTCACCGACGTCGACGGGATCTTCCTGGAGCAGCGGGCCGGGTTCGACTGGCATCCCGGTCTGATGATCGACGGCGTGACGATCCAGGTGCCGTTCCTGGCCGACCTGGTGACGATGGCCGATCCGACCTCGCGCTTCTCGTTCCTCAACTACCTCAAGCAGGTCGGCCGGCTCTATCCGTTCTACATCCGGGAGAGCTTCTACCCGCTGCGCGCGGAGTACAACGAGTACTGCAAGTGGGTGGCCCGGCAGCTGCCGTCGATCAGGTGGAACACCCGCGTCGACAGCGTCACCCACGACGGCGAGGCGTACCTGGTGCACACGAACGGTGAGACGGTCCGGGCCCGCAAGCTGGTGCTCGGCATCGGCACGGCACCGCGCGTCCCGGCCGCCGTGGACCAGGGGCCCTACGTGCACAGCGCCGACTACCTGCCCAGGAAGGCCGAGCTCCAGCAACTCGACTCGATCACGATCATCGGCAGCGGGCAGAGTGCCGCGGAGATCTACCTCGACCTTCTCAACGACATCGAGACGTACGGCTACCGGCTGAGCTGGATCACCCGCTCCCCGCGGTTCTTCCCGATGGAATACACCAAGCTCACGCTGGAGATGACCTCGCCGGAGTACATCCGGTACCACCAGCGCCTGCCGCTGGAGACACGCGACCGGCTCGGCCGCGAGCAGCGCAACCTCTACAAGGGCATCAGCGGCGACCTGGTCGACACCATCTACGACACGCTCTACACCAAGAGCCTGGCCGGACCGGTGCCCACGACGCTGCTCACCGGCACCGCCCTCGCCGGCGTGATCTGGGACGGCGAGCGCTGGACGCTGGCGCTGGAGCACCAGGAGGAGGGCAGCTCGTTCACGGCCACCACCCGGGGACTCGTGCTGGCCACCGGCTACGCCCCTCGGGTGCCGTCCTTCCTGGAGCCGGTCCGTGACCGGATCAACTGGGACGCCCGCGGCCGGTTCGACGTCACCGTCGACTACGCCGTCGACCGCGCGGGTGACGAGATCTTCGTCCAGAACGCGGCCGAGCACACGCACAGCGTGACCGACCCCGACCTGGGCATGGGCGCCTACCGCAACAGCGTGATCCTGCGGGGCATCACCGGGCGTGAGATCTACCAGGTCGAGAAGTCGATCGCCTTCCAGCAGTTCGGGGCCCCCACGGCCGACATCCCCAAGGCAATGGTGACATCGTGAGACTCGTACCGCTGAATCTTGATCGTGATCTTGATCTTCTCGTCGCCTGGGTGACGCATCCCCGTGCGCACTTCTGGGGCCTGCAGGGCGCCACCGTGGAGCGGGTGCGCGAGGAGTACCAGGGCTTCCTGGACAACCCGCACTACGACGTCTGGCTCGGACTGGACGACGACGATGTCCCGCTGTTCCTCGCCGAGACCTACGACCCGGCGCACAGCGAGCTGGCTGAGCACTACGCCGTACGGCCCGGTGACCTCGGCATGCACGTGCTCGTCGCGCCGCCGACCCGCAAACGCTCCGGGGTCACCTCCGCGGTGATGCGGGCCGTCATGGACTTCTGCTTCGCCGATCCGCGGATCGAGCGGGTCGTCGTCGAGCCGGACGTCCGCAACGACGCCATCCAGCGCAAGAACGCCGAGGTCGGGTTCGTGCCGGAACGCGACGTGCCGCTGCACGGCAAGACCGGCCGGCTCAGCTTCTGCACGCGTACGGCGTACGCGATGAGCGTCCCGCACCTGCGGCCGGAGGCCATCGAGTTCGCGCACCGGCGGCTGATCGCGAAGGCGATCGCCGAGTTCAGCCACGAGCGCCTGATCGCACCCCTGCCGGACCCCTCCCAGCAGGACAGGTACCGATGCGGCGAGAACACCTTCACCGCGAAACGCTACCCGCTCGAACACTGGGTGATCGACCCCGAGTCGCTGGACGGGCCGCTCGACGCGCTCGATTTCATCGCCGGGCTGCGCGAGACGCTCGGCATCCCGGAGAAGCTGCTCGGCACGTACCTCGAGGAGATCTCCGCGACCCTGGCCGGCAGCGCCTGGAAGTACGCGCATCGCCGGGAGACCGCCGAGGACCTCGTGCACGCGAGCTTCCAGACCATCGAGGCGGCGATGACCGAGGGGCACCCCGGGTTCGTGGCCAACAACGGGCGCATCGGTTACGGGCTCGGCGATCACGAGGCCTACACCCCGGAGTCCGGGCGGCCGGTCCGCTTGCGGTGGGTCGCCATTCGCAAGGACCAGAGCGTCTTCGTGTACGCCGGTGACGAGCGCGACCACTACCGGGCCGAGCTGGGCGACCTGCTGGACCGGTTCGAGCAGCAGCTCCGTGGCCACGGGCTGGACCCGGCCGAGTACCGCTACCTGCCGGTGCACCCGTGGCAGTGGGAGCACAAGGTCACCGTCACGTTCGCCCCCGACGTGGCCCGCCGGGCGATCGTCCCGCTCGACGCCGGTCCTGATCGTTATCAGGCACAGCAGTCGATCCGGACGTTCTTCAACCTGGACCGGCCGGAACGCCACTACGTCAAGACCGCGATCGCCGTGCAGAACATGGGCTTCCTGCGCGGGCTGTCGCCGAAGTACATGCGGGCCACGCCGCCGATCAACGACTGGGTCGCGGGGGTCGTGGAGGGTGACGAGGAGCTGCGCGCCTGCGGCTTCGGCGTGCTGCGGGAGCTGGCGTCGATCGGGTACGTCGGCGACGCCTATCACCGGACCGGGACGCCCAGCGCGTACACCAAGATGCTCGCCGCCTTGTGGCGGGAGAGCCCGCTCCCGCGCCTCGCCGAGGGCGAGCGGCTCGCCACCATGGCCAGCCTGCTGCACCGCGACCGCGCCGGGAACTCGCTGGCCGCCGCCCTGATCCGGGAGTCCGGCGTGACGCCGGCGGCGTGGGTGGCGACCTACCTGCGCGCCTACCTGCGACCGATCGTGCACTGCCTGCTCAAGCACGATCTGGCGTTCATGCCGCACGGCGAGAACCTGATCCTCGTGCTGGAGAACCACGTCCCGGTCCGCGTGTTCATGAAGGACATCGGCGAGGAGGTGGCGGTGATGAACGACCAGCCGCTGCCGCCCGAGGTCGAGCGGATCCGGATCGAGGTCAGCGACGAGATCAAGGAACTGGCGGTGTTCACCGACGTGTTCGACGGGTTCCTGCGGCATCTCGCCGGGATCCTCGACTCGGACGGGGTGCTCAGCGCCGCCGAGTTCTGGGCGCTGGCCGGCGACTGCATCCGCGAGCACGCCAAGGACCACCCGTCGCTCGGCGGGCGGCTCGACCTGCTGCGGCCGACGTTCCGGCACTCGTGCCTGAACCGGCTCCAGCTGCGCAACACCCTGCAGATGGTGGACCTCACCGATCAGGCCAGCTCGCTGATCTTCGCGGGCGAGCTGGACAACCCGGTCGCGGCATGAGGGTCCACCGCGACGCCTACGGGATCCCGCACCTGCGCGCCGGCTCGGTCCTCGACCTCGCCTGGCTGCAGGGGCGGGTGACCGCAACCGATCGGGGCCGCCAGATCACCGTCGAGCGGCTCCGCTCGGAAGGGCGTCTGGCCTCCGTCGCCGGGGCCGCCGAGGTGGGCTGGGACCGGTTCGCGCGACAGGTGCGGCTCGACGAGACGGCGCGACGGTCCTTCGCCGGTCTGGACGACGCGACCCAGCGGTGGTTGCGGGCGTACGCGGCGGGTGTCCGCGCCGGGGGCGTCGAGTGGCAGCCGTGGTCGTCGCTCGGCGTCTTCCAGGTGCAGCACATCCTGTTCGGGACGTTCGGCAACAAGATGTGGCGGGCGCACGTCGAGCGGACCCTCGGCCCGGACGCCGTCGCGTGGTTCGCCACCGAGGGGCCGGGCGGCTCCGGCAGCAACGCCTGGACGATTCCGGGCGAGATCGCCGGCGACCCGCACCGGCTCCTCGAACTGCCCGGCGTCTACCAGCAGATCCGGCTCGCCTGCCCGGCCTTCGACGTGGCCGGGCTCACCTTCCCGGGCGTCCCCGGCGTGCAGCACTTCGGCCACACCGGATCGGTGGCCTGGGCCATCACCAACGCGATGGCCGACTACCAGGACCTCTACCTCGAGGAACTGCGCGCGGCCGGGGACGGGTTCGAGGCGCGCGGCGCGACCGGCTGGGAGCCGGTGGCCAGCCACCAGGAGACGATCGTCGTACGGGACGGGGCCCCGGTCGTGGTCGACGTCCTGGAAACCGCGCGAGGGCCGGTGATCGAGGGGAACCTGAGCCTCCGTACGCCCGCGCTGTCCACCTGCGACCTCGGTTTCGGCGCCCTGTTGCCGCTGCTGCACGCGTCCACGGTGGACGACGTGGCCGACGCCCTGTCCCGCTGGGTCGAACCGGTCAACAGCGTGCTCACCGCCGACAGCACCGGCCGCGCGCTGCAGCTCACCGTCGGCCGGGTGCCGCAGCGCGACGAGCGCAACCGGGTCGTGCCGGTCCCCGCCTGGGAGGCCCGCTACGCGTGGCGGCCGGGGTGGGCGCCGATGTTCCGTGCCGAGGTGACCACCGCCGTCAACGCCAACGACCGGCGGCCCGACACCGAGCCGTACGGCGTGGACTTCGCACCGCCCGCCCGCGCCCGCCGGATCCGTGAGCTGCTCGCATCCGGGGTGCCGCACGAGTCGATCCACATGGACACCTCGCTTCCCGCCGACTCGGCCGAGGCCGGGCGCCGGATGGCCGAGCGCTCGGCCGTCGCCCGTGGGCTGTGCGACCTTCCCGCGCTGCGGCCGCTGTTCTCGCCCTCCGGCCATGATCCGCTGTTCGCGCCGTGGAACGATCCCCGTGCGCGGATCGGGCTTGCGCTCGACGGGGTGCTCGCCGGGCTCGGCCTCGATCCGGTGGCCGTCGCCGCCGAGCCGCTCCCCGCGGCCTCGTCCTGGGGTGCGCGGCATCTGCTGCACCCGGTCCGGCTGCCCGGGCTGGACGCCGGCGTGCCGGAGGTCCGGCTCGGCGGCTCGGCCGGCTGCGTGCTGAACACGTCCAGCATTCCCGGGGTCAGCGACCTGTGCTGGCGTGGCCCGGTCGCCCGCTATGTCTGGGATCTCGCCGACCGGCGGCGCAGCCGGTGGGTCGTACCGTTCGGCGCGTCCGACGACCCCGCGTCACCACACTTTCTCGACCAGCTGCCGCTCTGGGCGGACGGGACCCTCGTCCCGCTGGTCACCGACTGGGAGGACCTCATGGAAGAGCCTTTGATCATCTTCGCGGAAAAGCTGCCCGGCCTCGGCGAGCTGACCGTGGTCCCCCTCGATCCGGCCGCGCACGCCCCGGTCGTGCACGGCTGGGTGACCAAGGAACGCAACCGGTTCTGGGGCATGGCCGAGCACTCCGTCGCCGACGTCGAGGAGACCTACGCCTACGTCGACAGCCTGGACAGCCACCACGCCTACCTGCTGCTGCTCGACGACAGCCCGATCGGGATCTTCCAGACCTACGACCCGTCACGCGACCCGGTCGGCGAGTGCTACGACGTGCAGCCCGGTGACTTCGGCGGGCACCTGCTGATCGACGCCGAGGGCCGCGAGCTGCCCCACCTGACCAGCGCCATCTTCCCGGCCCTGGTCCGGCAGGTCTTCGCGGCGGACCCGGCGCGCACGCGCCTCATCGCCGAACCGGACATCCGCAACGACCGCATGATCAGCCGGCTCCGGCAGGAGGGTTTCACCCTGGGCCCGGAGATCGACCTGGGCCACAAGAGGGCCCAGCTGGCCTTCCTCGACCGGGTCCGTTTCGAGGCCACCGAGAGGTAGCGGCGGCGTCCGCACCGCCGAGACGGCCGGCCGCTCCCGGGGCGACGACCGCGCACGCCCCGGCACGACGTCCCGCCCGGCACCGCGGTCACCTTCGCCTGGCCGGCGCAGGCCGCGACACCGCCGGGTGCGGTCTTCCAGTGGCGCATGGTGCGCGACGGGGTGGCCTGGTTCGGTGAGTTCTCGGCGGCGCAGACCATCGCCGTCGCCGAACCACCCGGGTGCGCGCACCTGCGCGCCACGGTCGCCGGCAACCGGCGCACGATCGAGGCCCTGACCGAGGACAACCGGCGGCGGGCGAAGGCGCCGCCACAGGACAAGGGCCAGTACACCGCGCGGATCCAGGAGAACAACGAGAAGATCGAGGACTGCCGCACGGCGATCGGCACCGCCATGAAGCAGGGCACCGACCTCGGCTGCCAGGCCCTCGGCTAGCGCGACCGCAGGAGCGCGAGGACGGCCATCAGGGTCCGCACCTCGCGCTCCCGGGCACTGAGCAGCGCCATTTCGTTCCGTCAGACCCGATTCTTCGGTACGGCCGGAGCCGCGCGGCGTGAACTAGACGCAGGACGAAGCACTCCTCGCCTTGTACTGGACCACCTTCCAGTAGTAGCCAGGGTCGGTGTAGAGCTGGATGGGGCCGCGGATGTCCGGGTTCCGGTTCCACTCGAGGTTGGCGTTCCAGCGCACCGAGATCTGCGCGCAGTAGCCGGGACCGATGTAGACGCCCTCGGTGGTGGACCAGGTCGGGAACCGGACGTCGCTGCGCTGGTAGGCGGGCAGAACCTGGTCGTATTTGCCGCTGCCGTAGTGGCCGTCGAAGAGATGCATGACGCCGAGGCCGAGGGAACTGCCGTTGTACACATAGTTCCGGCCGTCCGGGGTGGCTTTGACCGGCGTCGAGGTCAGTGCGAGCGTGGCCACGACCGTCGCCGCCGCCGCCGTGACACGCCTGAGAACCGCTGCCATGAAGAGACTCCTCGCCTGCTGGGAACAAGCGCCTGAGGATGTCGGGCGCCAGGACAGCAGACCTCGCCGGCACGGTGTCCGACCACCGGTCCGAACGACTCCGAACTGTCCGGAACGACGCCGAACAGCCTCAGGGGCTGACCCATCGCAGGCCGTCCGGCGCGCATCGGGTCGCTGGCGATCTGGTCCCGGTCAGCGGCGCTGCAGCAGGGCGAGGACGGCCAGCACCCGGCGGTTGCTGGTGGCGGCGCCGGGCAGGTCGAGCTTCTGGAAGATGTGCTGGATGTGGGTGCCGACGGTGTGCGTGGACACCCACATCCGCTCGGCGATGCCCTTGTCCGACAAGCCCTCGGCCATCAGGGTCAGCACCTCGCGCTCCCGGGCGCTGAGCCGGCTGAGCACGTCGTCGCCCTGGCGCGAGAAGATCAGCTCGCCGACCAGGTCGGAGTCGACCACGGTGCCGCCCTCGCCGAGGCGGCGCAGCGCATGGCTCAGCTGCAACGGTTCCAGGATGCGGTCCTTGAGCAGGTAGCCGGTGCCGGCCGCGCCGGCCTCCAGCAGCCGGGTGGCGTACTCCGGCACCGCGTACTGGGACAGCACCAGCACCCGCAGGCCGGGATGCGCGGTCCGCAGGTCGATGGCGAGCCGGATGCCCTCGTCGGTGAAGGTCGGCGGCATCCGGATGTCCATGATGACGCCGTCCGGGTGGTGCACCGCCACGCTGGCGGCGGTGTCCGCGGGCCGGCCCACCACGTCGACCACCCGGTGGCCCTCCACTTCGAGCAGCTGCCGCAGCCCCTCCCGGGCGATGATCGAGTCGTCGACGATCACGATGTCCATGGCAGCTCCGCCCGGATCCGGGCCCGGTCGGCGGCGAGCGTGCCGCCCACCGCGGCGACCTGGTCGGTGAGTTCGATCAGGCCGGGGTCCGCCCCGACCGGTCCCGGGCCGGTCACCTCGATCACCAGCCGGTCGCCGTCCCGGGCCACCGACACGTCCGCCCGCGCGTCCCCGTCGGTCCGGCCGATCCGGTCCAGTGCCTCGCGGACCAGGTCGTACGCCGTGGCCTCGACGATCGGGGCGGGCCGCTCCGGCACCCGCACGTCCAGCCGGACCCGGACCTTGGCGTGCCGGCTCAGCCAGGCCAGCGTCGGCTCCAGACCCTGGTCGGTCAGGATCGGCGGCCGCAGCCCGTGCGCGATCGCCCGCAGCTCGGCGATGGTGCCGCGCAGCTGGCGTTCCACGTCCTCGATCACCGCCCGCTGCGCCGGCTCGGCCAGCGACGCGCGCAGCACCCCGAGCGTGCACCCGATGCCGAGCAGCCGCTGCTGCGCCCCGTCGTGCAGGTCCCGTTCCAGTTCCCGGCGCTGCTGGTCGGCCGCGGTGGCGAGCCGGCGCCGGGAGGTCCGCACCTCGTTCAGCTGGGCCAGCACCTCGGCGCGCAGCCGGGCGTTGTCCAGCGCGATCCGGGCCGCGTCGGCGACCGCCGGCAGCAGCTGGTGCCGGTGCGCCAGGTCCGGGTCGTGCATCAGGAGCGCCACCGGCGGATCACCGAGCGGGGTGGTGGCCAGGCCGGCCACGGTGGCTGGGTCGAGCCGGTTGCCGGCCACGTCGACCGGGCCGTCCGGGGTCGGGAACACCACCCGCAGCCCGGGGTCGCGGACCGTCTCGGCCAGCGTCTGTTCCACGTCGGCGGCCGGCACGTGCTCGAGGCGATAGAGCAGGTCGGCGACCGAGGCCGGGGCGAGGTGCTCGCGCAACAGCCGGACGAGGAAGGTCACCGAGATCGCGGTCACGCACGTCCAGGCCATCGCCACGAACAGCACGGCGGTGGTGGCCACCCCGGGCGGGCCGTAGGTCGCGAGGAACAGGAAGGCGGCGACGAAGACCGCCAGCGCCAGGGCGGCGGCGCCGGCCGGGAACCGGCTCTCCCGGCGCACCGGCCGCGCCTGGGCCAGCCGCACCACGATCAGCGCCGCGGCCAGCACGCCCATCACCACCCAGGCGAACTGCAGGACGGCGGTGGCTTCGAGGTACGCGTCGGTCCCGTACCGCAACTGCGCCGCCACCCGGGCCACGCTGCCGATCGCCGCCAGCGCGTAGGCCACCCGGACCAGCCGGCGCTCGGCCCCGCCCGGCAGCCGCCCGGTCGGATAGGCCAGCAGGATCCGCCCGGCGATCGCGTACTGCACCCAGTACGTCGCCTCGCCGACCACCAGGATCGCCAGGGCGCCCGGGGTGTCCGGCGGGTAGGCGTAGCCGTACGGGCTCTCCACCAGCATCACCAGCCCGAGCGCCAGCATCCACCGGCCGGTCGTCCCGGTGCTCCGCAGCCGCAACGCGACCAGCCCGGGGATCACGAAGGCCAGCGCCAGCCCCAGGTCGGAGGCGAGGAACCCGCGGGCCCGGGTGTCGATCGCCAGCCCGATCGCGACGTCCGCGGCGAGCAGCGCGGCGACCAGCAGACCGAGGCCCACCAGCAGCAGGCTCGGCGGGTCCGCGGCCGGCGACGCGCGACGCGACCGGGCCATGTGTCCAGCAGGCTCCCTCCGCGCCGCGATGTCCATAGCCGAAAGTCATGATTCGGCCGGGCCGACCGCCACCGGCAGGTCGGCGCGCAGGACGGTGCCGCCGCCCGGCGGTGAGTCGACGGTCAGCCGGCCGCCGACGGCGGCGACCCGGTCGGCCAGGCCGCGCAGCCCGGTGCCGCCATCCACCCGGGCGCCGCCGGGACCGTCGTCGGCCACGGTCACCACCAGCGCCGCGTCCTCCCGGACGGCACGGACCCGGGCAGCCCGGCGACCGGTGTGCTTGGTGACGTTCTGCAGGCCCTCGCTGACCACGTAGTACGCGGTCGCCTCGAGCAGCGGGTCGAGGCGGTCCGGCAGCCGTACGTCAAGGTGCACCTCGCCGGGAGCCCAGCGGGCCATCTCGCGCAGAGCGGGCCCCAGCCCGCGCGTGGTCAGCACCTCGGGCAGGAGGCCCCGGCCGAGCCGGTCCAGCTCGCCGATCCCGTCCCGGACCGCCTCTTGCAGGTGGCGCACCCGGGTGCGGTCCCGGTCGTCGGGCAGCAGCGGCAGCAGGTCGCCGAGCCGCCGCTCGATCTCCCGCAGGCGTCGCCGGGGGCCGTGCCGCAGGTCGTCCTCCAGGCGGCGGCGTTCCCGGTCGGTGGCGACCGCGATCCGCAGCCGGGAGGCGCGCCCCTCGGCCAGCTTGGCCCGCAGCTCGGCGTGCAACCGGGCGTTGTCCAGGGCCAGCCGGGCGGCGGCCGAGGCGGAGGCCAGCAGGTCCCGGTGCTCGGCCAGCACCGGGTCGTGCACCAGGATCGCCCGCGGCTCGGCGCCCAGCGGCGTCTCGGCCCGCCGCCGGTCGTCCGCCGGGCGGAAGGGCGCGCCGGCGACGTCCAGCCGCCCGGCCGGCGTCGGGAACACCACCCGCAGCCCGGGATCGTGCAGCGCCTCGGCGAGCGCCCGCTCCACCCGGTCGGCGGGGACCGCGCCCAGACGGCGCACCGCCCGGCCCACCGAGGCGAAGGCCAGCCGCCGGCCCAGCAGGCCGCCCAGGAACGCCGCCGTGACGGCGGCCAGCGCCGCGCCGGTGAGCACCGTGTTCGGGCCGGTGACCAGCATGCCGGTGTAGAGGGCCGACGCGACGACGGCGGCCGGCACCACGAACGCCTCGTCGTGTCGCCGCCCGGGGCTGGCCAGCGCGAACCGGCGGGCCAGCGTCCCGGCGGCGACCGCGGTGAACAGCAGCCAGGCCGGCCAGATCTCCGGCCGGAGCAGGGTGATCGGGACCAGCGCGTAGCCGCTGCGGACGACGACCGACTCGGCGGAGTGCCGGGCGAGCCGGAACGACGGGCAGCTCAGCAGGAGGTGGCCGGCCACCGCGTAACGCAGCCAGTAGGCCGGCTCGCCGAGCAGCCGGGCGAGCGTCCCGCCGGGAGCCGCGGCGGACAGGCCGAAACAGTACGGCGCGCCGACCAGCACCACCAGCCCGAAGAGGGTCAGCAGCCCACCGGCACGACGACGCGACCGGACGGCGGACCACAGCACCAGCCCGGTGATCGCGCAGCAGCCGCCGAGCGTGATCTCGGAGGCGACCAGCGGCCACGGGCCGGTGGCGTAGCAGACGCCCAGCCACAGGTCCGCCCCGATCGCTGTCAGCACCGCCACGGCCGCGACCAGACGCCGGCGGTTCACCCGTCCATGCTGGCGCCCGCAGCCCGGCGCCGGCACCCGAGAGTCGGGGACTCGTCAGCGGAATCGCAGCGCGGAATCGTAGGACGGCCCGTCGGCGAGCCGGCAGACCACCGTCACCTCCTCCCCCTCCGGCACCCACAGGTCGTACTCGATCACCCGCCACCGCTGCTTCCAGCGGGTCACCACCTCGGCGACCGCGTGCGCCGGCACCCGCACCTCGACCGACGTCGCGTACGTCTGCGCCTGCTGCGTACTGATCTTGTGCCGTTCGTTCAGGCTCTCCTGGACCTGCCGCTGCAGCGACAGGCTCAGCGCCCCGTGGCTGGCGCCCACCCGGACCGTCCCGGTACGCGTCGTGGTCCGCCCCCACTCGATCTCGATCGACTTGGTCCAGCCGCACGAGATCTGCACCGACACCGTCGAGTCGACCGGGACCGCGCTGTGATCGATCGTGGACACCTCCTCGCCGAGCGGCGTCGTCTCGATCCGGACCGCCCGCTCCCGCCGGACCTGCACGGCGCCGCCCAGCGCCGGCACGAACACCGGCCACTCCTCCCCGCACGGTCCGCAGGCGATCACCGAGTCGGACCGGAACCGGGTCACGGTGACCCCGCCGAGCACGTCGTCGCCGAGCCGGCGGAGCCGCCGCAGGAAACCGGGCACCGGCTGGCCCGCGAACCGGGCGGTGGGGTTCTCCAGCAGCGCCCGGTCGCGCACGCTGAGATCGGTGATCTCCGCGCCGGACCCCTCGATGAAGGTGATGGACCGCCGGTGCCCGCGCGGGCACATCATGGTCCGGCAGTAGTCGTCGAACGCCTTGGACCGGACTGGCCTGCTCATGCCGCTCCCCTAATCGCGGAACCAGGCGATGAGCGCGCCGATGCCCAGCACGAGCAGCGTGATCAGCGCGCACGCCAGATGCGAACTCTCCCGGGCGACCGCACCCATGATCCTCCCCCTAACCGGGTGACTGAGCCTCCAGCCTGGCGGTGGGACCGGGCCGCGCACATCGCCGGTTGTCGCCCCTCCGCTCGTGAATTTCCATGACAAGACCCCTTTCCGGTACGACCGGAGCACGTCCCCACCCGGTAGCCTTCGGCGGTGATCCGCGGAGTGGTGTTCTTCGACGTCGACGGCACCCTGGTCCCGCGGACCAGCAGTGGGCAGCACCTGGCCGGCCTGCTCGGGCACGCCGAGGCGGTCCGCGAGGCGGAGGCCGGTTACGCCGCGGGCACGCTGACCAACGACGAGGTCTGCGTGATCGACGCCCGCGGCTGGGCGTCCCGGACCCCGGCCGAGGTGCGCGGCTTCCTGGAGTCGCTGCCGCTGGTCGACGGCATCGCCGAGACCGTCGCGTGGTGCCGCGGCCACCGGCTGGCCCCGGTCCTGGCCACGCTCGCCTGGGACCCGGTCGGCGCCTATCTGTGCGACCGCTTCGGCTTCGACCGCTCCTGCGGCCCCAGCCTGGAGGTGGCCGACGGCCGCTACACCGGCGAGGTCGCCACCTACTTCGACGAACTGGCCAAACGCGACTTCGCCCGGACCGTCGCCACTGACCTGGGCGTCCCCCCGCAGCACTGCGCGGCCATCGGCGACAGCCGCTCCGACCTGCCATTGTTCGCCTCAGTCGGCCTGGCCGTCGCCTTCAACGCCACCGAAGCCGCCCGAGCCGCCGCCCACACCGCCGCCACCGGCCCCGACCTGCGAGCCGTCCTCCCCCACCTCACCGCCTGGCAGCGCACCCTTCCCCGCGCCGGAACTCCCGACCATGGTCACTAGTCTCTGCCGATGGGTTACTGGGGATCGATCGTGGTCGCGAGGCCGCCGGGCCGGCCGACCGAAGCGTCGATGAGGTGGTCGTCGAGCTGACCGCCTGGTCCGCCGTCGCGGGATCGACGGCGGATGCCGATCGGGTGCGTCCGCTGGCCGGCCGCGACGACGCCTGCGGCCCAGTGGACATCGCTGTGCCGATCCGGCGTGGACACGGCCGCTCTCGCCCGGCGGGCCGCACACCTGATCGCGGCGAACGAAGCGCCTTCCGATGCGGGCAACCCGGTCCTCGACGAGGTCACGCTGGGCCGACTGGCAGCCCTGGGCGGCCCGATGGGGGACGCCGAAGCGCAGTGCGCCGGACCAGAGCGGCTCCTTCATATTGACGGACTTCTTTGTTGAGGTTTGTTGACAGTAGAGCGGACGCGTGCGAAGAATCAAGCCGAGAGCGCTCTCTTCACCATCCCCCACCATGAAGGACGTTCCGATGCCCCGTCCGCTCCCCACCCTGCTCGCCGGCGCGCTCGTCCTCGCCGGCCTCGCGGTGTCCCCACCGTCGGCCGCCGTCGCGGCCGAGTCGAATGACCCCGGGATGTTCGCCGCCATGCGGCGCGACCTGCACCTCACCGACGACCAGATCGCCCAGCGGCTCACCACCGAGGCGGCCGCCCCGGTCGTCGAGAAGCGCCTGCGCGCCCAGTTGGGCACACACTTCGGCGGCGCGTGGATCGCGGAGGGTGCCACCCGGCTCACGGTCGCGGTCACCAGCCAGGCAGACGCCGCCAAGGTCCGCGCCGAGGGCGCCGTGCCGACCCTGGTCAGCCGCAGCGAGAGTGACCTGGCGGCCGCCCGCGCCACCCTCGACCGGCACAGCGCGCAGGCCCCGGACACGGTCCGCAGCTGGTATGTCGACACCGTCGCGAACCGGCTGGTGATCACCGCCAAGCCGGGCGCCGAGGCCGCCGCCCGCGCCTTCGCCGCCGCCTCCGGCGCCGGATCGGTCACCGTGCGGACCGCCGCCGAGCAACCCCAGCCGATGTACGACACCCGCGGCGGCGACCAGTACGTGATCAACGGCAACACGCTCTGCTCGGTCGGCTTCCCGGTCGCCGGCGGCTTCGTCACCGCCGGTCACTGCGGCGGCGCGGGCAGCCCCACGCTCGGCTTCAACAACCAGGCCCAGGGCACCTTCGCCGGCTCGTCGTTCCCCGGCAACGACTACGCGTGGGTGCGTACCAACGGCAACTGGGTCTCGCAGCCCTGGGTGAACAACTACGCCGGCGGGAACGCCCTGGTGGCCGGCTCGCAGGAGGCGGCGATCGGCAGCTCGATCTGCCGGTCCGGCCGCACCACCGGCTGGCGCTGCGGCACCCTGCTCGGCAAGAACGAGACGATCAACTACGCCCAGGGCGCGGTCTCCGGCCTGAGCCGCAGCAACGCCTGCGCCGAACCGGGTGACTCCGGCGGCTCGTGGATCTCCGGCAACCAGGCGCAGGGTGTCACCTCCGGCGGCACCGGCAACTGCTCCAGCGGCGGCACCATGTGGTTCCAGCCGGTCAACGAGATCCTGCAGGTCTACGGCCTGCAGCTGACCACGACCGGCGGCGGGGGCGGCGGCTCGGCCCTGATCAGCAACTGGAACAACCTGTGCATAGACGTGCCGAACAGCAACTTCTCCGACGGCGTGCAGGTGCAGACCTGGGGCTGCAACGGCAGTGGCGCCCAGAAGTGGGAGGCGGTCGGCGGGGCGCTGCGCACCGGCAACAACATGTGCCTGGACGTCCCGTGGGGCTCGACCGCCAACGGCGCGATCATCCAGATCGCCAACTGCAGCGGGAACCCGGCCCAGCAGTGGGTGCTCAGCGGCGCGGGTGACCTGGTGAACCCGCAGGCCAACAAGTGCCTGGACATCAAGGACTGGGTGAACGGCAACGGCGCGAAGCTGCAGCTGTGGGACTGCGCCGGCACCGCCAACCAGAAGTGGCGCCGCGGCTGACGATCCCGATCAAGATCCGATTGTGGTACGACCGGAGCCGGCGGCCTCGCCGGCTCCGGTGGCGCCATGGTCAGCCGGCCGTCGCGCGGGTGTGGACGTCGCAGTTGCCGCCGCGCTCGGCGCGCCGCACGGTGGCGCCGGCGCACACTCGCAGGTCCGGCTCGGCGCCGCCCCAGAGGAGCGCGGAGGTGGTGTTGAAGTTGGTCTTGCCCGGGCCGCACAGGCTGGTCAGCGTGTGCCAGACGAGGCCGTCGGCCGGACCGTTGGCGGCGATCTGGACGACGCCGCAGCGGTTCCGGCTGTTCATCGCCAGGGTGCCCTGCACCTTGACCGGCGGGACGGGCCGCTCGGGAATGCTCATCATCCGGTCATAGGTGCCGTAGGCCGAGGCGGGGCCGGCGGCCAGCTCGAAAGAGTTGTCCGCGGCGACCGCCGGCGAGGCCAGCGTGAGAACCATGCCGAGGCCCGCGAGGGCGCCGAGAGCGACATTCTTCATCAGGTACTCCAGAATTGTTCAACGGTTGGTCGAAAATGGTCATGCGGCGGCCGCCCCGCTCGAAAGGCGCGGCTTCGGCCAGCACAACGACAATGGCGCCCGGCGCGACATGCGCCGGATCGCGGAAAAGGGTCAGCGCACGTAGAGGGTGTAGCTCGGCGCGAAGCCGGTCTGGCAGCGGAAGGACACCCACACGTGGCGGGCGACGCCGTCCGCACCGACCTCGAGACACTCGGCCTGCGCGTCGGCGACCTCGTTGAAGGCGGCGGTGTAGACCAGCTTCTCGGTGGCCCGCGGCCTGGTCCGCGGCGTGAACGTGACGGTCAGGTCGTCACCGGCGAAACCGCTGCGCACGGTGGGCGAACGCCACACACCGGCGGCCACTCCGGCGTCGCCGATGACCGCGGCACGGCCGAACCCGTAGGTGCCGAGCAGCTCGGTGGTGGTGCCGGTCGGCGCGGCCTGGGCGGCGGCCGGGGCGAGCAGAGCGGTCACGGTCGCGGCGAGTGCGGCGACATGGATCTTACGCATTTTTTAACGTCCCTTTGCAGACAGCCCGGGGATCTTCCCGTGGCATGGCACTCCCGCCGGAAGATTTTTTCTTCCGGCGCGACGAGACCATATCAGCATTCCAAAGGGGACGGATGTGGATGCCGTCACACCACAGCAAATAACAATCCGTACGCAATTAACGATTGTTAAGCCCGCAATATCAACACCCGCCCCGACTACGCGCCGACCGACACCCTGATCACGCATTGGGGACTACACAACCGGCCGACAAAACCGCGAAATGCCGCCGGTGAGGAGGCAAGCGATTCTCCGACGCCCGCGGGGTGTGCGGGCGGCGGAGAATCGCCTGCCTCCTCACCGGTTACCAGGCGTTTTGCGCGCGGAGCGAAGCGGAGCCAGTCAGCTCAGTGCCAGTCAGCTCAGGCTTCGAAAATGCGCGGCCCGTGGATCTCGTGGTGCAGGCGCTGCATGCGCTCGTCCAGGCGGGCGGCGTCCTCGGCCGCGGCGGCCAGCTCCGCGCGGAGGGCGGCCGGCACGTCGGCGTCGTGCTTGTAGTAGATCTTGTGTTCCAGGCTGGCCCAGAAGTCCATCGCGACGGTGCGCAGCTGGACCTCGACCGGGACGGCGACGACCTGGTTCGACAGGAAGACCGGGATCTCCACGATCAGGTGCAGGCTGCGGTAACCGTTCGGCTTCGGCTGGGCGATGTAGTCCTTGGTGACCACCAGGTGCACGTCCGGCTGGCGGGTGAGCATCCGGGCGACCGTGTAGACGTCCGGCACGAAACCGCAGACGATCCGGATCCCGGCGATGTCCCGGATCCGGGTGCGCAGGTCGTCGACGTGGAGCGGGCAGTTCAGCCGGCGCGCCTTGGCGGTGATGCTGCCGAGCGACTTGAGCCGGGGCGTGACGTGCTCGATCGGGTTGCCCCGGCCGCGGTGCGCGAGCTCCTCCGCCAGGATGTTGATCTTCGTTTCGATCTCGGCGAGTCCGAATTTGTACACCATCAGGAACTTGTTCAGCTCGGCCATCGCCCCGTGCAGCACCTCGGGCTCGGGGTGGTGGGCGAACCCCAGCGTCCCGAACGGCCCACCGGCCGGCTGCACCCGGGCCACCTGCCGGTCACCCGTGCCGAGTTCTCCCGTGCGGGGATGCTCGGTGGTCACGTCCGTCTCTCCTTGGTGCATCCGGTGGCTCCTCCACCGTTTATCGGCACGTCCGCGAGGCACAGTAGCGGACCGCCGCTCGACTTATCCCGCCGACCGGCGCGCTCCGACCGTACGGGAAATTTCTGGGAATTAGCCGCAAGCTGCCCGCCTGCCCGGGCCCGGCGCGGCGCGGATGTTGACAGCCTTCGATCGGCACGGTGGGGTGAATCTCACGTCCTTCGATGCCCAGGAGGCTTGATGTCACCCCGAGTCCGATTGGCGGCCACCGCCGCCGCGCTCATCCTGGGGTTCTCCTTCGCCGAGACCCCGGCGAACGCGGAACCCGCCGCCGACCCCGCACCAGCCATCTCGCTCGGCTCCGGCGAGCACGGGCTGATCCGTTTCCGGCTGCCCGACACGGCGGCGCTGGACCGGCTGGTCGCCTCCGGCGCCGACCTGGCCGCCCGGCCGAAGACCGATTCCGGCGCGGTCCTGGCCGACCTGGTGGTCGACGACGCGCAGCTCGCCGAACTGGTCAAGAACGGCGCCGTGCCGGTCCAGCTGATCCAGACCGAGGCGGACGCGGCCGCTCGCAAGCCGTCCAGCAAGCGCCTGGCCGCCGCTGCCGACACGCTGACCTTCCTGCAGGCCTACTGGTGGACCACCGGGGGCCGGACCTTCCTGCAGACGCAGGTCGCCACCACCGCGACCGACGACCCGGACGTCGAGATCACCGTCACCTGGACGACCGCGGACGGGGCCACCGGCAGCTTCCCGCTGGTCCGGTTCGAGGACTCCGGGGAATACCAGTACCACTACGCGCTGCCGCAGCCGCTGCCGGCCAAGCCGGTGCGGGTCACCGCGACCTCCAGCCTCGGCGGGACGTCCCGCGCGGTCACCCCGGCGGTCTGGCCGGGCGCGACCCCGCCGCCCGCGCCGGCCGGCTACCAGAAGGACTTCGTGTCGGCCTACATGACGCCGACCGACATCGCCGCGCGGATCAAGCGACTGGCCCGGCAGTACCCGAAACTGGTCGACGTGCTGAACCTGCCGAACCGGACGCAGGGGTACCGGCGCACCGCGGTCGCCTACCTGGGTGACCCGAACGCGGCCGCCGTCGTGGTCGAGTCGGTGAAGTTCGGCGACCAGGGCTTCAACGGGGTGCAGGTGCGCACCGTCGACCCGGGGGCGAAGAACCGGCCGCTGTCCGCGTCGTACGCCGACCGGGTCCTGACGATCCGGCTGGCCACCGACGACGCCGGCAAGACGATCAGCACGACCGACGACGTGGCGAACTTCATCACCGCGAAGTACCCGCAGCGGTTCCGGGCGACCGTCGAGGCCGGGTCGGCCGGGCTGCCGATGCCGGTGGTCGCGCCGGTGCGGCTGGACGACGGGCTGAAGGGCACCGAGGTGTCCAAGAAGCCGTGGACCGTGCAGGCGCTGCGGATCGGCAAGGTCCGCGACGGGTCCAAGATCGGCGTGCTGGCGTACTCCCAGGAGCACGCCCGGGAGTGGGCGACGCCGCTGGTCACCCTGGAGTTCGCGGAGCGGCTGCTGGCCAACTACGCGACCGACCCGGCGACCCGGGAGCTGGTCGACAACGTGGACGTGTTCATCATCCCGACGGTCAACCCGGACGGGGCGAACTACTCGTTCAACGACTTCAACTTCCAGCGCAAAACCTGGTCAACCACTGCACCGGCGCCAACCGGGACCCGCGCTACCGGGACTCGTGGGGTGTGGACATCAACCGGAACTACACGGTCGGGTCGTACTTCGACGGGTACGTCGGCGGCAGCCCGAACTGCCTCTCCGGCACCTACGCCGGGACCGGGGAACTGTCCGAGGCGGAGAGCGGCAACGTGATCGCGCTGGCCTCGGCCCACCCGAACGTCAAGTTCGCGATGAACGTGCACTCCTACGGCGGGTACTTCATGTGGCCGCCCGGGTCGTACAAGGCCGAGGGCCGGGTCACCCTGCCCCGTCCGTCCATCGACGAGTCGAAGTTCTTCCTGGACAGCGCCCGCCGGATCGTCGCGGCGATCGCCTCCGAGCGCGGGACGGTGACCTGGCCGGCGTACACCGGGCCGGTCGCCGACGTGCTCTACTCGGCGGCCGGCAACTCGGCCGACCAGCTCTACTACGAGCTGGGCATCGACGCCTGGGACTTCGAGGTCGGCAACGACCGGTGGAACGAGACCACCCAGGAGTGGGAGGGGATGGGCTTCCAGCCGCCGTTCGACGAGGCGCACGCCGAGTCCCAGGAGTACGCCGGCGGCCTGGTGGAACTGGTCCGGGTCGCCAAGCAGGCGCAGGACGCGGGGGTTGCCTCGGTCCGCTGACCCGCCACCCTTGACGAACCGCCCCGGCCCCGGTGCCGGGGCGGTTTGTCGGAGTCGACGGTAACTGTATGGTGACGTTTTGGTCACGGAATCGACAGGGAACATGGAGGGAGATGCCAGCGGGGCCATCGCTGCACGGCTCACCGCCTCGGCCGTAAGGAGCCCGTGATGTCGCTCAGCTGGCCGTGGGCCCTCGTCGCTCTCCTGATCGTCCCGGTGCTGCCGCTCGCGCGCTGGTGGTTCCGGCGGCGCCGCCGCCGGTCCGCGCTGACCGTGTCCAGCCTGGCCCTGATCCGGGCCGCGATCCCCGGGCGGGCGGCCTGGCGACGGCGGATCCCGGTGGCCCTCTTCTTGACCGGCCTGCTGCTGCTCGCGGTCAGCACGGCGCGCCCGCAGGCCACCGTCGCGGTCCCCCGGGCCGACACCTCGATCCTGCTGGCCGTCGACGTCTCCGGGTCGATGTGCTCGACCGACGTACGGCCGAACCGGCTGGCCGCCGCCGGGTCCGCCGCCCGCGAGTTCATCCAGCGCAGCGACGGGAACACCCGGATCGGCCTGATCGCGTTCTCCGGCACGGCCTCCGTCCTGGTCGCCCCGACCACCGACAAGCACGCGCTGATCAGCGCGGTCGGCGACTTGAAGACCGCGCTCGGCACCGCGATCGGGCAGGCGATCCTCACCTCGGTCGACGCGATCGCCGAGTACAACCCGCACGTCGCGCAGACCGGGGTCGAGCTGATCTCGGCCAGCACCACGTCCGGGGAGTTCGAGCCGGACACCATCGTGGTGCTCACCGACGGCTCCAACACCACCGGGGTCGACCCGGTCCTCGCCGCGCAGGAGGCGGCCGCCCGGCACATCCGGGTGTTCACCATCGGGTTCGGCACCACCACGCCGGGGCCGATGGTCTGCACCGCCGGGCAGATCAACGGGGGCTCGTTCAGCGGCGGGCCGGACCCGGGCGGGGCGTCCGCGGCCGGGCCGTTCATGGAGATCGACGAGAAGGCGCTGAACCAGGTCGCGGCGGCCACCGGCGCCCGCTACTTCCGGGCCGAGGACGCCGGCCGCCTGAACGACGTGCTGGCCGCGCTGCCCCGGGAGATCGGCCTGCACGAGCAGCGGGTCGAGACCACCGTCTGGTTCCTGCTGGCCGGGACGCTGGCCGTGATCAGCGGGGTAACGCTCTCGCTGTGGTGGAGCAGACCGCGGCCATCCCGGCCGGGTTCGGGTGCAGGGACCCCTCGGTAGTGGCCGGATCCGTGGTGAACGGGAAGATCCACGGCTCCGCCGAGCCCAGCCCGTGCTCCCGGCTGACCTGCGACACCGCGATCAGCTCCGCGCCCGACTCGGCCGCTGCCAGCACGAACGCCTTCTCGACGGCGGTCTGGATCCGGCGGAACCGCTCGATCTCGTCCGCCGCGAACGACGCACCGGGCACGGTGCCCGGGCCGATCACCGTCAGGTAGTCGACGAGCAGCACCCGCGCCCGCGGCGCCCGCTCCCGCACCCGGCCGACGATCTCGGCCAGCCCGGCCGCCGCCCGGGCGACGTCCGCGCCGGTCGGCTCGACCGGGCCGTCCGGCAGCTCGGCGGCCAGCATCTTCGCGGCCACGCCGCGCGGCCGGACCCGGTGCCACGCCGCGTACAGCATCGAGCCCATGTAGTGCAGGTCGTTGCCGCCGGCCGTGACGGTCACCAGGTCCGCGGTCGTGGGCAGCCCGGGCAGCTGCTCGCCGAGGATGGTCGCGGTGGTGGCCCCGGAGACGCTCAGGTCGGTGAGGTCGGCGCCGAGCAGCCGGGCCAGCCGGTGCGGATAGTTCTGGCCGGCCGGCAGCCCCGGGCCGGCCGCGAAGGAACTGCCCAGGGCGGCGTACTGGATCATGCCGGCGATCATGCCAGCCGTCCGGGTCACCGCCAGTTGAGGGTTTGCGACGGCGGGACGCCGTAGACGCTGCGGTACCGGGCCGTGAAGGTGCTGTGGCTGGCGAACCCCCAGCGCATCGCGATCGAGGACACCGTGGTCACGCCCGGGTCGCCGTCGACCAGGTCGCGGTGGGCGCGTTGCAGCCGGATCTTCCGCAGGTACGCGGTCGGCGTGGTGTTCAGGTGCCGGCGGAACGCCAGCTGCACCGCGCGCAGCGTCACCCGGGCGGCGACCGCGATGTCCAGCGGGGTGATGTCCCGGTCCGCGTTCGCCTCGATGAACTCCAGCGCCCGGCGCAGGGTCGCCGGGTGGGCGTCGTGCCGGTCCTCGATGGTCGGATCGTCCAGCGCCGTGTTCGGGAAGGTGGACAGGGTGACCGCGGCGAGCATCCGGGCCGCCGAGCCGAACACCAGCGGCTCCGCGTCCGGGTCCAGGCCGGTGACCGTCTCCAGCACGTAGTCGAAGGTCTTGTTCCAGGTCGTCGCGGCGCGGGTGGACAGCGGGTGGAAGCCGGTGAACCGGACCGGCTGCGCGGTGCGGCTGGGCGCGGGCGCGGCGATCTGCGCGAACAGCTCCGGCGGGAACCGGGCGTGCTCGCTCTCGTAGTCCGTGCCGTCGGTGTGCTGGGTGCAGTCCGGCAGCGCGGACAGCATCAGGTCACCGGGCCGGCTGTCGGCGGCGTCCTTGCCGATCCAGCGCATCAGCTTTCCGTCGATGTGCCTGCTGACCGCCAGCATGCCGCTCGGCGCGAACTCGGCGGCGAAACTCATCCGGAAACCGACATGCCCCAGCTCGACCGGACCGACCTGCAGCTGAGCCAGGCGCATCCGGTGCGTGTCGCCGGTGGCGCTGAGCCGCAGCCGGACGTAGGCACGCTCCAGCACGTCGCGCGCCTCCTCGAGGTCGGTGGTCTGGAAGACAGTGATCACGAAACCTCTCCCGAGCGAAGTGTCTGCCCGGGCGGCCGGCCGTACGCCGCCCGGTAGTAGCCGGCGAACCGGCCCGGATCGGTGAAACCCCACCGGCGCGCGATCCGCTCGACCGTGCCCGCACCGCCCAGCAGCTCGCGGTGGGCCCGGTCGAGGCGGATCCGGCGCAGGTGGGCCATCGGCGTGCTGTCCCGGTGCCGCCGGAACGCCTCCTGCAGGCCGCGGGCGCCGACCCCGGCGGCCGAGGCGATCCGGGAGACGGTCAGCGGCTGGTCGGCGTGCCGCTCCATGAACTCCACGGCGCGGCGGACCACCACCGGCTCCGTCCACCCGGGACCGGGGAGGTAGGCGTCGGTCATCTTGCTGTTCGGGAAGACGGACAGCATCGCGGCGACGGCCTGGTGCACGAAGTGCTCGACGACCAGCGGCGGATGGACCACGTCCGGCGTGACCAGTTGCTCGCAGAGGAAGCCGACCGTCCGGGTCCAGAACCGGCGCTTGGCCTCCGACACCGGGCGGCTGAACCGGAACCGCAGGTCGGTGGTCGCGGCCACCTCGGCCGCCAGCGCCTCGGGCACGATCAGGAAGTCGTGCGCGGTGTCGCGGTAGTCGGCCGCGATCGGGAGTCCTTCCGGACAGAGCAGCCCGTCGTTCGTGCCCAGCGCCAGCTCGCCCTGCGGGGTCCGGACGGTGGCCCGGCCCTCGGTGTAGACACCGGCGAAGAGCGCCGGCATGGTCGGCGCGCTCGCCAGGTAGTGCACCCCGGACATCCGCACCCGCAGTGCCGACAGGTCGCCGTAACTGACCGAGCGGAACGCGAGATGCACGTCGCGGCCGGCCACCGACCCCATCCGGGCCTCGTGCGCGATGGTCTGGTTGATCGCGGCGACCGCCTCGTCCCGGTCCCGGGTGTGCACGTCGACCCGCCGCGGATCCGATGCGCCGGTCACGGCCTCAGCCTGCCCCGGTCCGGCCCGGCCGGGCAATCCGGTGAGCGTGCCGGTTTCGCGGACACGACAGCCCCCGTCGTCGACCTTCGTTTTCTGCGTAGTCCGCGGTCGGTCGGATGGTGAAAGTTGCAGGTATAGCCCGACAAGCGCGGAGAGTTTTCTGGGACGATGCAGACGACGGTGGAACGTTGCCTGGAGACCGGAGTGGTCACCCTCCGGTTCGACGGAGACCTGTGCCGGGCCACCGCTCCGGCGGTGCGCACCGCGATCGCCAAGGCGGCCGCCGAGTGCCCCACCGCGGTCGTGGTGGACCTGTCCGGGTTGAGCAGCGACGACCCGGCCAGTTTCAGCGTCTTCGCCAGCGCCACCTTCAAGGCGGAGTCGGACTGGGGGGTGCCGCTGCTGTTGTACGGAGCCCGGCCGGAGGTCTGCCGGGGCATCGGCACGTACCGCAGTTTCGTCTCCCTCTACGAGGACCGGGCGCTGGCGATGACCGCGATGCGCGCCTACGTCCCCCGCTGGGTGCGGCAACGCCTGGCGCCGGAGCCGGGCAGCGCCACCGCTGCCCGGGCCCTGGTCGGGGACGCCTGCCTGATGTGGAGCCTGCCGCACGTGCGGGACACCGCCCGGCTGATCGTCTCGGAGCTGGCCTCCAACGCGATCCTGCACGCCGGCACCGACTTCGACGTCACGGCCGCGCACACCGGCCGCTACCTGCGGATCGCCGTGCGGGACGGCAGCCCGGCGGTGCCGCGGCCGGGCCCGCCGCCGGAGGTCGATCACCCGGAGCCCGGCTGGGGGCTGCGCGTGGTGGAGGCGGCCAGCACCCATTGGGGCACCATGCCGCTGAGTGCCGGGAAGGTGGTCTGGGCGCTGCTCACTACCGTTCGCTGAGCAGATGCGCCGCCCCGAGCCGGCGCAGCAGCCAGGCGATGTGCGGGCGGGCCCCGTGCAGGCGCAGCTCGGCGCCGCGCCCGGCGAGCGCCGCGGCCAGCACCACGAAGACCCGGACCGTGGCGGAGTCGCAGAAGTCCACACCGCTCAGGTCGACCAGCACGCGCTGCACCGGCCCGACCGCGATCATGTTCTCCAGCTGGGCGCGCAGCGACGGCGCGGTGCTGCCGTCGAGTTCCCCGGCGAGCCGGATGGTCAGCTCGTCACCACCGGCGGTCAGCCCGGTCACCGGGGTCACCGGCTCGCTGTCCGGCGAGCCGCTCACGAAGGGCCTCATCGGCGCGTCCAGGGCCGGATCGTCGCCCAGACCACCTTGCCGTCATGGGTGGGCATGGCACCCCACAGGGTGGCGGCCGCGTGCACCACGTGCAGCCCGGATCCGCGCTGCGGCACCGCGCCGTCCGGCAGGGCCGGGAAGCCGTCCAGGAGCCGGGGCAGGCGCGGATCGCCGTCGCCCACCGCGAGGTGCAGGCCGTTCCCGCGCCGGGAGACGATCACGGTGATCTCGGTGCCGGCGTGCTCCACCGAGTTGAGCACCAGCTCCGAGACGACCAGCCGGGCCCGGTCCTGCATCTCCGGCAACCGCCAGGCGATGCAGGCGTTGGTGACCACGCCGCGGGCGGTGGCCGCCGCGCCGTCGTCCGGGCGGAGCCGGATCTCCAGGCGCCCGGTCAGCGGCACCTGCTCGGCGGCCGCGGCCCGGGCCCGGGCCATGGTCGAGTAGATCGGCAGCATCCGGTCGGCGCCCGTCCGGTGCAGCTTCCCGGCCAGCGGGGTGTCGTCCGGCACGCAGATCATCACCTCGACCGGCGGGGCCATCGGCACGCCCAGCCGGCGGGCGGTCAGCCAGGTGGGGATGCTGGCCGCGTGCGGGTCGGCGAGCTCCTGCAGATCGATCAGCAGGGTGGCCGGGTGCTCGCCCAGGCATTTGCGGACCGCGGTGTGCGTGTCCTGACACAGTCGCTGCTCCCAGGTGCCGTGCACGGCGAGGGTGAGCAGCGAGCTGTCCACATCCAGCCCGACGTCGACTCCAGCGCCTGTTGCGGGGTCATATTGGTCGAAAAGGTAGGGCGGGTCCACATCGGCATAACGGCGTCGCGCGGCCGTGGTCGCGGCGACCTTCAACCTCTCTCACCATCAGGAGACCACGCATAAGGGACTATTCACATCGATCCCCCCGCCGGGTCGCCGGGCGGCTGCCGTGACCAGCCCCAGCACGCCGCCCCGATCGTCACGCAGCCGTGCGGCCACCCCGATCAGCGCCGCCGCCCACCCGATCCGCCACGGACGGCCACTTGCCCGGACCAGCGCGACCGGCAGCCCGTCCACCGCCAGGAAGAAGGTGGCCTGGTCGAGGCTCGCCCGGTCGTCCCGATCCTCCACACCTCCCCGCCAGCGGCCACATCCCCCGCCGAATCACTCCCGCCCCCAAGATCAACCCCAGGTTTCTCGTACGCCGGCAGCGCCGCCTTGGCCGAAGAAGGGCCAACCGGCCTTCGGCATGGACTCTTGGACCGATTCGCGATGCGCATCGTCGAGCAGCCCGGCCAGCCATTCCGCCAGCCATCCGGTCGACGCCGCCCTGGGCGGGTCGTCCGGCCATGGCGAGGGCGGAAGCATCGGCATGCTGCCGGGCGTGGCGAACTCGGCCCACGGCACGCGCAGCATCACCTGCTCCATTTCGGGTGTCGTGGACTCGGCCAGCAGTGTGGTCACGTCAGCGGATGCGGGCAGCTCCGCAATGCAGAGCCAGGCGAGGGCGGCCGCGAACCGTACGTCGTCGGGCCGGGCCGGATCGCGCCACCATCGCTCGGCCTCGCCCGCGTCACCGCCGAGTTGCCCGATGGCCAGTACGAGACTGACCCTGACGGCGGGATCGGGCTCGACGGCCAGCCGGGCCCGCACCGCATCGTCGGCGACCCGTGGCAGCTCCAAAGCCGTGGCGAGCGCGAACACGGCAGCGATCCGCATGTCCGAATCGTCGTCGTTGGCAAGTTCGATCAGAATCTGAGCATCGGCACCGAGCGCCTCACGCGCCGCCTGAATGGACCAGTCGCTGCGGTCCGCCTCGCCCGGCCCGATCGAGAACTGATCCAGCGGCGATTCCACCCGGAACAGGGTCGAGCGGGTCTCGACGGCGAAGCGCACCCGGTGCCCGGCCCAAGCCGCCAGATACAACGCCTCGATCCGACCCTGCGCAGCCGGGTCGGCGGCCAACCGCAGCAGGAACGGCACCGCGAGCGCAGCCGGGGCCGACGTGCAGGAGTCCCGGATCAACCCGTCCCACAACAGGCTCAGCGCCTCGCGGGCCTCCTCCGGATCCGGACCGGCCGCGCAGCGCAGCAGGTCGGGCACATCGTCGGCCGGTCCACGCCAGTGCCGAAACCGACCCCACTCGACGCGGTCGAGATCGGGTTCACCGGCCGCCCGTAACCCGGCCGACCACACCCGCACATCGTTGGCCACGAACAGCGCGTCCCACTCCTCCTCGGTTCGACGCCGATTGTCCGGCTGCGCATCTTTGTCCACACCGTTGATCATGCTCGGGGAGTACGACAGACCTGACAGCCGTTCCGGTTCGTGCACGGCGAGCCGTCCTACATCAACGTCCTCGACGCCGCTGCCGGCTGGCAGCTGGTCCGGGCGGCCTCGTCCGCTCTGGGACGCCCGGTTGCCGCCTCGTTCAAGCACGTCTCCCCCGCCGGCGTCGCCGCCGGTCCGCTGGACGCGCTCACCGCACGCATCTATCACCTGGATGCGACCGCGACCGGGGATCTGGCCAGCGCCTACGTCCGCGCTCGGGACGCCGATCCGAAGAGTTCCTACGGTGACTTCATCGCCGTCTCGGAGCCGGTTGACGCTGAGCTTGCCGACCTGCTGCGCCAGGTCCGGCATCTGGCCGAGCCGGGCGGCTCGCTGCGCTCAGCGGACGTCGCCGGCGAGTGCCGGGAGCGCGGCATCGCTCCGACCCGGACCGGGATCCGGCTGTTCCAGCACTGACCGCCGGCGGCCGCGAGGCACCGACCGGCCGGCCCCACGGGGCACGGACCGGCTGGTGCCACGCAATACGAAACGGCTGAGGCGCGCCGCCGGGCTAGGATCGCGAGGCGCCGACGGGCTGGAATCGCGACAGGCCGCCGGGCTGGGATCACGAGCGGCCGACGGGCTGGAATCGCGAGGGTCCGACAAACTGGCGGAGCGGCGCGGACCGGCTGCGGCGCCGCATGACGGACCAGATCACCCAGCCGGCGCCGATGATGAAGCCGAAGCTGATGATCCGGTACAGCACCACCGTGGCGATCGCGGTGCTGGTGCCGACCCCGCCGGCGAGCAGGCCGAGGATCAGCGCGCTGTCGATGATGCCGAGCCCGCCCGGCACGATGGTGATGGTCCCGGCCGCGTAGGCGGCGCAGAACGCCAGCAGCAGCTGGGTGACGCTGATCCGGCCGCCGCCGATTGCCTGGAAGCACAGCCACAGGCAGGCGGCGTCGAGCAGCCAGTTCAGCACCGCGAAGACACCGGCGGCGGCCGCGTGCCCGGGGGTGAGCCGGGCCGCCCGCAGCTGCCGGAGGAAGTCGACGACACCCGTCTCCCGGCGCCGGAGCCAGGGGACGCGGCCCAGCACGGCACGGGCCGCCCGCTCCACCCGCTCCGGCCGCCGGGCGACCTGCCGGATCCCCACGGTGAGCAGCAGGATCAGGCCACCGAGCAGGGCCAGGCTGGTCCAGGCGGGCTGTCCGTGCCCGGCCAGCGCGGCGCCCGCGGTCACCACCGCGAGCGCCGCCGCGGAGAGGATGCCGGACAGCGCGATCGCCCACGAGGCGACGGCCGGCGTGGCTCCGAGGCGGCGCATCTGCTGGTAGTTGAACCGGGTGGAGAAGGCCGGCCCGCCGGGCAGCGTCTCGTTGAGCGAGTGCGCCGCGTAGGCGAGCGCCGCATGCCGGTGGAGCGGCGCCCGCACCCCGGCCGACAGCAGCACCCGCCGCTGCATCCGGGCGTAGGCGTTCATCGCGCCGATCCCGGCGAGCAGCGCGAGCGCCACCCAGCCGGGCCGCGGCGCGCGCAGCTCCCCGAACGCCGCGGCCAGCGACGGCCAGGCCAGGACCAACTCGGCGGTGAACACCGCCACCAGCAGGATCACGGCGACCAGCCGGATCCGACGACGATCGATGCGCATGACTCACGACTCCGGCTTCGGGTGCAGGCCGCCGACAGGGTGGTTCCGACCGACAAGGAGATCCGGCCCGACAGGTGATTCGGACCGGCGGGGTGGTTCCGACCGACAAGGAGATCCGAGCCGACGGGTGATTCGGACCGGCGGGGTGGTTCAGACCGCGACCGGCTCGCGGTCCGCCGCGGTCACGGCGGCAGCGGGGCTTGCGGTACGCCGCCGTGCCCGGACAGCGCCGGCCACGCACAGCAGCACCCCGATGACCAGCCACGCGACCAGCACGACGATCGGGTGGCCCGCCCCGCCGCCGTCGAAGAACGCGGTCGAGCGCAGCAGCTGTCCCCCGGCGCCCGGCGGCAGCAGCTGGCCGAGCGTGCCACCCCAGCCGGGCAGCATCTCGGGCGCCGAGGTGGTACCGGAGAACGGGTTGCCGACCAGCATCATGAGCACGCCGCCGAGGCCGAAGCCGGGGTAGCCGAGCAGCGACTCCAGTCCGAGCAAGGTGAGTGAGGTGGCCGCCACGCTCAGCCCGATCGCCCCGGCGTTCACCAGGTAGGACCCGTCCAGCGAGCCGAACCAGAACTCCAGGATGGCGGCCATCGCGAGGCCACCGGTGACGGCGAAGGCGAACGCCCCGGTGATCCGCCGGGCGGCGCCCCGCAGCAGGTTGGTGAGCAGCACCGCGGCGAGCAGGCCGCCCATCACCAGCGGCAGCGCCCCGGCGGAGAGGCCGGCGCCGCGCGGGTCGTCGGCGGGCAGCGGCACCAGGTCCCGGGTGGTGACCGCGGGCGCCACGCCGCTCTGCGCCTGGCTGAGCCCGGCGGCGATCCCCTGGAGCGTCTGGGCGATCGTGGGGCTGGCCGCGGAGGCCGTGATGACCTGCGGTTTCCCGCTGGTCAGGTCGATCGCGCCGTAGACCTCGCGGTCCCGGATCAGCTGCTCGGCGGCGGCCGTGCCGTCCACCCGGGTGATCTCGAAGCCGTCCGGCTGGCGCTGGTCGAGGGCGGCGGTGATCTGCTGGGCCGCGGCGGCCGGCCCGGCCACCGCGATCGGCACGTCGTGCACCGACGAGTGCACCGCCGGCCAGGCGAAGGCGGTGAGCAGCACGCTGATGATCACGGTGAGCAGGGCGACCGCTCCGGCCACCTTCGGCCACGGCGAGTGCTCGGTGGTGGTGGGCATCTCGACTCCCTAAGAGAACGATTATTCGTTTTCAGTGTCGGAGCCGAGACCGGCGCTGTCAAGAACGAGCGTTCGCTTTCGGATGCGACGAGAGACACGCCAACCCGGCGGCGATGTACGACGCCGGGCCGGTGAGCTGCTTTCCGCAGCTAGCGCCGCCCGCGCAGGCGATCTCAAGCCTGAACCGGCGCAAGTGGCCGCTGATCGTGGGTTGCAAGATCGAGTAAGGCGTGGCGTTCGGTAGCGTTGCCTGCCGTGGGGTTCCCGTGGCGTGACGCAGCTCAGATCCTGGATGGCCTGCTCCGCAGGTATGACGTCGATCCTGACCACGTGCACGATGTCCCGGCAGCTTGGCAGGCGTTCACTGCGTTCCTGGCGTTGCCGGTGGATGGTCTGGAACCGGTGGAGAACGACGCCGACGGCTTCATGGTGCAGTGGGGCCGGTACAGCTGGAACGACCGACTGCCCAGTGTGGCCTTCACCCGGCAGTTCGCCGTTGACGTCCGGGACGCGTGGACCGCGCCCGAAGACTGGTACCAGCCGGAGCTCTGGCAGGTGAACCTGGAAATGGTCTTCCCGGACACGCCCGAACTGGCCGGTGTCGGCCGGTCCAGCCCTGCCGACACCGGCCTGGACTTCAGCGCGCCCGGCCCGGAACGGAACCGCGCCATCCGCGCTGTTGAGCAGGAACTGGCGCGGCAACCGGCGCTGCAAGCGGCGTGGGCGAGCAGCCCGGCACGCAGTGGCGTCACGCTCTACGCCGCCGACTGAACAGCCGTGGCCTAGAGCGGTGTGGTGATGACCATGGCCCGTTCGGCTGCGGGACCAGCGAAAAACCAGCTCCGGGCAGCGCGCTTCGCACCGCTCCTGCCACGAGCCGAACCAGCCCTGGAGAGACAGGCGCTTACCCGGGTGTCGGGCTGTGCGCGGTCAGGGTGATCCAGTAGCGCCGGACGGCGAAGTCGTCGAAGTGGCGGATCTCCTCCAGGACTCCGCCGCGGCTCTCGATGGTGCGCGCCGACGCGATGTTGTCGGCCAGGCACGGGATCAGGACTCGGTCGATGCCCAGCACCGCTCGGGCCTCCAGCAGCATCTCGCCGAGCGCCCAGCCGGCCAGGCCGCGGCGGCGGGCGGACGGGCGGATGCCGTAGCCGATCTGGCCGAAGTCGTCGTCGAACTTGTGGCGCAGCACGATGCCGCCGAGGATCCTCCCGTCCTCGACGATCCATCGGGGCGAGCAGTGTTTCTCCTCCGGGCACGGCTGCCCCGCCCCGTGCGTCAGCCGGACCATCCGCCCCACCCAGGCCGCGAAGCCGTCGGGCGACCGCACATCGTCGCCGGGGCGGATGCCGAAGCCGTCCTCGTGCCGCCCGGGCCCCCACTCGTCGGCGCACTCCAGGAAGGCGGCGTGCAGCTCGACCGCCGGCAGGATCAGCTCAGCCATGCGACGACAGTAGTCGATCTCACGGGCGCGGGATGGGCAGCTCGCGCAGTGGATCGCCGCCGTCGATGAACAGGCGGGCGTCGGGTGTCGTCGCGGCGGCCAGCCGCTGGAGGATGCGCCGGCCGGTCTCCGGGTGCCGCCCGTCCAGGCCGCCGACCCGGATGGCGAACACGAGGTCGAAGGGCTGCTCGCCGGGCTCCAGGGCGAAATCCTCGGCGGCGACCCGGCGGACGCTGAGCCGGCCCGCCGCGATGGCCTCCGGGGCACCGGCCACGGCTTGCGCGACGGCGGCGGCGGACCGGTCGATGGCCAGGATGTGCCCGGTGCCGAGACGAGCCGCCACGGTCCGGGCAGCGGCCCCGGGTCCACAGCCGATCTCCAGGACGCGCAGGTGCGGCCGGAGCGGAAGAGCGTCGACGAGAGTGCGGATGCGGGGCGACACCGATGCCGGCATCGTGCCAGTATGGCGGCGCGCCGGGCGTACCGGAAAGTGAGCGAGCCGTGACCGGGAGCGGCCTTGATCGTCGCGCATCATCCGCACCGGGTGAATTTCCGAGGGTGCGTTAGCGGTCACATACGGACGGTTACCGGCATTCATCCGCCACGAAGGATGACGTGTGGCGAGTGCGCGCAGTGAGACTGATGAATCGCTGCCGGGACGCTGGGGTCTCTTGGCTCGCCCCGGGGCGCTCGTTCGTCCTGGGAGGCACCTGTGCTGAGCGGAGCGCGATCCGGAAGAAGGCGCCTGGCCGCCTTCGCCGCCCTGACGCTGTCGGTCTCGCTGCTCACCGCGTGCGGTGACGACAGCGGGCCGCCGACCCTGACCTGGTACATCAATCCGGACAACGGCGGGCAGGGGCGGCTCGCCGAGCAGTGCGCGGCGTCGTCGAACGGCGCCTACCAGGTCGATGTGCAGGTGCTGCCGAACGACGCCTCGCAGCAGCGCGAACAGCTGGTGCGGCGGCTCGCGGCGCAGGACAGCTCGATCGACCTGATGAGCCTCGACCCGCCGTTCGTGGCCGAGTTCGCCAACGCCGGGTTCCTCCGGCCGTTCGACCCCGGCGACGTGGCGACCTTCACCACCGGGGTGCTGAAGGGCCCGCTGACCACCGCGTACTGGAAGGATCAGCTGGTCGCGGCACCGTTCTGGGCGAACACCCAGCTGCTCTGGTACCGCAAGTCGGTGGTCCAGGCGGCCGGCGTCGATCCGGGCGCGGCCGGGTTCACCTGGGACGCGATGATCAAGGCAGCCGAGGGACAGAACAAGGTCGTCGGCGTCCAGGCCAACCGGTACGAGGGCTACATGGTCTGGATCAACGCGCTGGTCGTCTCGGCCGGCGGCGAGATCGTCGGCAACGTCGAGGCCGGCAAGGACGCCACCCCGGAGATCGCCTCGCCGGCCGGGGACGAGGCGGCCCGGATCGTCGGCGGCCTGGCCCGCTCCCCCGCCGCGCCGCCGGCGATGCCGAACGCGATCGAGGAGGACGCCCGCTCGTCGTTCCAGGGCAGCCGGGGCGCCTTCATGGTCAACTGGCCGTACGTCTACAACGCCGCCAAGGAGGACGTGGCCAGCGGCGGCATCAGCCAGTCGGTGGTCGACGACATCGGCTGGGCGCGGTACCCGCGGGTCACCGCGGACCGCCCGAGCCGTCCGCCGCTGGGCGGGATCAACCTGGCCGTCGGCAACTTCACCAAGCACCCGGATCAGGCGGTCGCCCTGGTCAAGTGCGTGACGTCGCTGCCCAACAACATCGCCTACATGCTCGACGCGGGCAACCCGGCGGCCCGGGGCGCCGCCTACGACGACCCGAAGGTGCGCGAGGCGTTCCCGATGGCCGACATCATCCGGACGTCGATCAACGACGCCGGTCCGCGGCCGATCACCCCGTACTACAACGACGTGTCCACCTCGGTGCAGCTCACCTGGCACCCGCCGGGCGAGGTGGAGGCGCCCGCCACCCCGAAGGAGACCGCGACCTTCATGTCCGACGTGCTGCAGGGCAAGCGACTTCTGTGAAGGAGGTGTGGTCATGGCAGTGATGGTCGAGGCGCCCGCGCCGCAGACCGCCGAGGTCACCGACCGGGCACGGCACGAGCGGCGGCTGGGGCTGATGCTCTCCGCGCCGTCCTTCCTGGTGATGGTGTTCGTGACCGCCTATCCGCTGATCTACGCGGTGGTGCTGTCGCTCTACAACTACCGGCTCACCGACCCGGAGGGGCGCGAGTTCGTCGGGCTGGGCAACTACGCCACGGTGCTGACCGACCCGGTGTGGTGGACCGACTTCTCCACCACCTTCCTGATCACCGTGTTCAGCGTGGCGGTCGAGCTGGTGCTGGGCTTCGCCTTCGCGTTCGTGATGTACCGGATCCTGCGCGGCCGGTCGATCGTGCGGACCGCGATCCTGATCCCGTACGGGATCGTCACGGTCGTCTCCGCCTACATCTGGCGGTACGCGTTCCAGCTGGACGCCGGCTTCGTCAACCAGTGGTTCGGGCTCGGCGACTACAACTTCTTCGGCCAGCGCTGGTCGGCGCTGTTCGTGATCATCCTCTCCGAGATCTGGAAGACCACCCCGTTCATCTCACTGCTGCTGCTGGCCGGCCTGGTGCAGGTGCCGGAGGAGTTGCAGGAGGCGGCCCGGGTGGACGGCGCCACCGCCTGGCAGCGGCTCAAGCGGGTGACGCTGCCGAACATGAAGGCCGCCATCATGGTGGCGCTGCTGTTCCGCACGCTCGACGCGTGGCGGATCTTCGACAACCCGTTCATCATGACCGCCGGCGCGAACAAGACCGAGACGCTGTCCTTCCTGGCCTACCGGCAGAACGTGACGCTGGTGAACCTGGGGGCCGGCTCCGCCGTCTCGGTGCTGCTGTTCCTGACCGTCGTGGTGATCGCGTTCATCTTCGTCAAAGGCTTCCGGACCGACCTGTCCCAAGTGCGAGGTGATCGGTGATGGCCGACCGCAAAGTCAGCAACTGGTGGACCGTCTGGGGCGTGCTGATCCTGCTCTGGGCGCTGTTCCCGCTGCTCTGGATGGTGTCGCTGTCGTTCAAGGACCCGGCCACCTTCCGCAGCGCGGAGCCGACCTTCTTCCCGCAGGTCTGGGTCTGGGACAACTACAGGACGGTCTTCACCGACTCGCTGTTCACCAGCGCGCTGCGCAACTCGGTGGGCATCGCGCTGATCGCCACGTTCCTCGCCGTGATCGTCGCGATGTTCGCCGCCTACGCGATCGCCCGGATGGAGTTCCCCGGCAAGAAGTTCCTGCTCTCGATGGCCCTGGCGATCGCCATGTTCCCGCAGGCCGCGCTGGTCGGGCCGCTCTTCAACATGTGGCGCAACCTGGGCATCTACGACACCTGGCTGGGGCTGATCATCCCGTACCTGACCTTCGCGCTGCCGCTGTCGATCTGGACCATGTCGGCGTTCTTCCGGCAGATCCCATGGGAGATGGAGCAGGCCGCGCAGGTCGACGGGGCCACCGCCTGGCAGGCGTTCCGCAAGGTGATCGTGCCGCTGGCCGCGCCGGGCGTGTTCACCACCGCGATCCTGACCTTCTTCTTCTGCTGGAACGAGTTCCTGCTGGCGATCTCGCTGACCTCGACCGACCGGGCCCGCACGGTACCGGCCGCGCTGTCGTTCTTCACCGGCGCCTCGCAGTTCCAGTCGCCGATCACGTACATCATGGCCGCCTCCGTGGTGGTGACCATTCCCGTGGTGATCCTCGTGCTGATCTTCCAGCGCCGGATCATGGCCGGTCTCACCGCCGGCGCCGTCAAGGGCTGAGCCGTCGAGGAGGAGACCGGACATGGCCGCGATCAGCATGCGCAACATCGTCAAGAGGTACGGCGACGGCTACCAGGCCGTCGACAACGTGAGCCTGGACATCGCCGACGGCGAGTTCGTCATCCTGGTCGGCCCGTCCGGCTGTGGCAAGTCGACCCTGCTCCGCATGATCGTCGGCCTGGAGGACATCACCTCCGGCGACATGATGATCGGCGACGTGCGGGTGAACCAGAAGGCGCCCCGGGACCGGAACCTCGCCATGGTGTTCCAGAACTACGCGCTCTACCCGCACCTGACCGTCTTCGAGAACATCGCCTTCCCGATGCGCCTGAAGAACACTCCGGACTCCGAGGTCAGGGAACGCGTGCAGAAGGCCGCCGACCTGCTGCAGCTCGGCGAGCACCTGGACCGCAAGCCGGCCAACCTGTCCGGCGGGCAGCGGCAGCGGGTGGCGATGGGCCGGGCCATCGTCCGCGACGCCGACGCGTTCCTCTTCGACGAGCCGCTGTCGAACCTGGACGCCAAACTGCGCGGGCAGATGCGCACCGAGATCGCCCGGATGCAGAAGCGTCTCGGCACCACCACGGTCTACGTCACCCACGACCAGACCGAGGCGATGACCCTCGGCGACCGGATCGCGGTGCTGCGCCGCGGCGTGCTGCAGCAGGTCGGCACCGCACGGCAGCTCTACGAGGAGCCGGCCAACCTGTTCGTGGCCGGGTTCATCGGATCGCCGCCGATGAACTTCGTGCCCGGCCGGGTCAAGGGCGGGCAGATCGACACACCGTTCGGCACGGTCGCCGCGACCGGGCCGCGGCTGGCCCGGGTCACCGACCACGAGCTGGTCATCATCGGCCTGCGGCCGGAACACTTCGAGGACGCCGAGCTGGTCGCCCCGGAGAAACGGGCGCGCGGCCGGACCTTCTCCGCCGAGGTCGACGTGACCGAGTGGCTGGGCGCGCAGCTGTACGCCTACGTCCCCTACGACGCCGCGCCGGAGATCACCAAGCAGCTGGAGGAGCTGGAGCGCGAACTCGACAGCGAGCAGATGCGCACCCAGCTCGTCGTCGCCCTGGACGTGAACAGCCGGGTCGGCTCCGGCTCCACCGCCGAGCTGTGGTTCGACCCGGAGCGGATGCACGTCTTCGACGCCGCCTCCGGCGAGAACCTCACGCTGGCCACACCGCCCAGGACCGCCTGACCATCACGAGCGGTTTTCGGTACGCCTCCGTCTCGCGGGACGGCGGGCGTACCGAAAACCGCTCGTGATCTGTCTCAGGGTTGCCGAGGCCGTCGAGGAGGTCTCAGGCGACCTGCGGGAACGCCTCCAGGGTGTGCTGCTGGCGCTCCCACTCGGCGAACGGCACGTCGGCGATCGCGCCACCCAGGGTCGCCATGCCGGCCTGGAACTCCGCCATCGAGGACCAGATCGAGATGGCGATGATCCGGCCGCCGTCGGCGTCCTCGAAACCGCCGATCTGCTCCAACCCGGGCACCCCGGCGGACGCCTCGCGCATCCGGTCCATCGCGGCGACCAGGTCGTCGCGGTGCTCGGGTTTCGGGTAGTGCACCGCCTGGGCGAGAACACGCACGTCAGGCTCCTTCCACAGTCTGCTTGAAGAGTTCCAGAATGGATTTCCAGCCGGCCGAGTAGCCCCCGCTGACCGACGTGGCGGCGGCCAGCTGCTCCTCGGTGAGCCGCTCCCAGCCGCGGTGTTCCAGGGCGACCCGGGTCAACGCCGGGCCCAGCTCGGTGAAGGACAGTTCCACCTCGGTGACCGCGGGCAGGATCGTCCAGGTCATCGCGAACCGCTCCGGCGGCTGCCAGGTGATCACCTCACCCCAGTCCACCTGGGTGCCGTCCGCCCAGGTCTCGAAGACCCGGCCGCCGAGCTCCCGCTCGAAGGTGACCCCGGTGACCTTCTCCTGCCCGAGCGAGTGCGGGCGGGCCGGCCACCACGCGCCGATGTCGCGGACGAACACCTCGAAGGTGTGCGCCCGGTCGCTGCGCACGATGGTCTGCTGGCGGATCGGCGGGCGCCTCAGGGGACGAACGTTGTCGGACACGGGAGGATCATGGCAGGTCCGCGGCGCGGTCAGGCCACGTCCGCGGGGGCTTCCGGCGCGCCGCCGGCCCGCTCCGCCTCGACCAGGCGTCGCCCCACGTCGAGGGCGTCACTCCACATCTCGTCGAGGAAGTCGCGCAGGCCGGCCAGGCCCTCCGGCCGCGCCCGGTAGAACCGCCGGGTGCCGGCCCGCCGCTCGCTGACCAGGCCGGCGTCCTTCAGCACGGTCAGGTGCTGGCTGATCGCGGTCCGGGTCACGTCGAACGCGGCGGCGATCTCCCCGGCCGCCAGCTCGTCGGCGGCGACCAGGCGCAGGATCGCCCGCCGGCGCGGCTCGGCCAGCGCCCGCAGCGCGTCGTCCACCTGCGACTCGTCCTCGCCCACCCAGCTCACCCCGCTTCCACCTGCCACCCTCAGCCCGCTCGGCTCAGCCCGTTAGGTCAGCCCGTTAGGTCAGCCCGTTAGGTCAGCCCCACAGACCGACCGGGTTGCCGTCCGGATCGGCGAACACCGCGAACCGACCATAGTCACCCGGCAGCGGCGTCGGCTCGACCAGGGTGGCGCCGCCCAGCGCGGTCGCCCGCTCCAACGCCTTCTCCAGGTCCTCCACCTGCACGTAGATCTTCACACCCGCCTCGCCGGGCCCCCGCGCCGGGCCGATCCCGCCGCCGATCGCCCCGTCCCCCGCCTGGGTGTCGACCAGCGCGTAGCCGTCGCCCTGATCGGCCGTCGCCCACCCGAACAACTCGCTGTAGAACCCCTGCGCCCGCACCGCGTCGCCACTGATGATCTCGAAAAACGCCACCGGACGGCCCACGACCGCCTCCCTCCACTCGATCCCCCGGCCCCGCGGCCGGACACCCACTATGTTAGTACTCGCTAACGTTAGCGTCAACTAACAGATGAGAATCAAGGTCAAGATCCGGATGTCGTAGGTCCGCGCTGATAACTGATCGCCGCTCCCGCCGCTCCCGCTCTCCGGGCTTCGCTGGCCGCTGGCGCGTCCAGAACGCGAAACCTGGAGGGCTACGGCCCGCGACCCACCAGCCACAACAGCCGGCCCGCTCCACGCTGGACGCGCGCGGTCGTCGGCTGGCTCCCACGGGTGCCTCAGCGGCCCTGAGACACCTCTGTGGCCCAGCCGAGTGCCGGGAGCGCGGCAGTTTCCGGGGGTGACGCGGGTCGCGCGGGGCAGAGGGCGAGCGCGGGCAGCATCGCGACGGCGGTGAGCAGGAACGTCAGCGGATACCCGACCCCGCTGATCACGAAGCCGGCGATCAGCGCGCCGCCGGCCATCCCGAGGTCGTAGGCGATGTTCCAGATCGCGCTGACGGTGAGGGCCGCGCCGGCCGGGGCGCGGTCGTACATCAGGGCCAGCGTCGCGTTCTGCAGCAGGCCGAAGCCGGCGCCGAAGACCAGCGCCCCGCCGATCACCGCGGCCGGGCTGCCGGTCCAGGCCAGGCCGGCCATCCCGGCGGCGGTCAGCAGCACGCCGGGCACCAGCAGGCGCTGCGAGCCGGTGCGGTCGCCGAGCCGCCCGGCGATCCAGCGGAACGCGGTCGCCGCCGACGGCTGGGCGAGCAGCGCGGCCGACGCCACCCAGGCCGGGCTGCCGGCGACGGCCAGCGGCAGGAAGGTGACCAGCACCCCGACGGCGGCGGTGGCGAACGCGAAGACCGCCGCCGGCCGGCGCAGCGCCGGGTGCAGCCGCAGCCGGGTGCCCGGTTCCCAGGCCGCGGTGGTGTGCGGCAGTCCCGGCAGCGACACCAGCGCGGCCAGGGTCAGCACCGCGGTGGCCGCGAACACCGCCGAGAATCCCCAGCGGTCCGCCGCCCACACGCCCGCGGGCAGCGCGATCAGCCCGGACACCCCGCCGACCATGCCGATCAGCGCCAGGCCCTCGCCGCGCCGCTCGGCCGGGATCATCTCGGCGGTCAGGGCGCCGCCGGCGACCACGCAGATCGCGAAGCCGATGCCGCGTACGACGCTGACCGCGACGATCGTGGCCGTGCCGGAGCTGACGATCAGCAGCGCGGTCGGCGCGCCGAGCAGGGTGAGCCCGAGGCCGAGCGACCACCGGTACCCGAGACGCGCGGCCAGCCGCGGGGTCAGCAGCTCACCCAGCACGGTGGCGAGCAGCAGCGCGACGGTGGCCAGCCCGGCCGACCCGGACTCCTTCGCGAACAGCGGCACCACGGACAGCGGCAGCCAGAATCCGATCGACGCGCCGAGGATCGACACGGACCGCACCATCAGGGGCCGGGTGAGCAGGTCATTCGCCATATCGATGACGGTAGGGGCGCAACCGGCACCCTGATAAGGTCCAGTTCCATGCGTGTGGAGTGGGCCGGTTCCGGTCCGGAGCTGCTGGTGACCATCGATCGGGACAGCACCACCGGCCTGCGCAGCCAGCTGGAGGAGCAGTTGCGCACCGCGATCCGCGGTGGCCGGCTCACCGCCGGCGAGCCGTTGCCGTCCTCCCGGGAGCTGGCCCGCGCCCTCGGCCTGTCCCGCGGCCTGGTCCAGGACTGCTACGCCCAGTTGCAGGCCGAGGGCTATCTGACCAGCCGTCCCGGCTCGGCGACCCGGGTGGCGGCCGCCGCGGCCCGGCCCACCGCGCCGCCGCCCGTGCCGGTCCCGCCGCCGGTCAGCCGGCACCCGGTCGCCGACTTCGCGCACGGCGTTCCGGACCTCGGCATGGTGCCCCGGGAGGCGTGGGCGTGGGCGGTTCGGGAGGTGTGCCGCAGCGCCCCGGACGCCGACTTCGACTACGGCGACGCGGCCGGGCACCCCCGGCTGCGCCAGGTGCTGGCGTCCTACTTGTCCCGGGTCCGCGCGGTCGCCGCCGGCCCGGACGACCTGATCGTCTGCACCGGCATGCGGCAGTCCCTGCACCTGGTGGTGGAGACGCTGAGCGCGGCCGGGTCCGGCGCGCTGGCCGTGGAGCACCCGGGCAGCGCGATGCCGGGGATGGCCACCGTGCCGATCCCAGTCGACGACGACGGCTTGGACGTGGCCGCGCTGCGCCGCACCGAGCTGACCGCGGTCGTCGTCAGCCCGGCCCACCAGTGGCCGACCGGGGTGGTGCTCACCGGCCCGCGCCGCCTCGACCTGATCGCCTGGGCCCGGGAGCGCGACGGGATCATCGTCGAGGACGACTACGACGCCGAGTTCCGCTACGACCGCGACCCGGTCGGCTCGTTGCAGGGCCTGGCCCCGGACCACGTGGTCTCGCTCGGCACGGTCAGCAAGTCCCTCGCTCCGGCGCTGCGGCTGGGCTGGATCATCGCCCCGCCCCGGCTGCGCCCGGCTCTGGCCGAGGCGAAGTGGCTGGCCGACCGGGGCAGCCCGGCCATCGACCAGCTCGCCCTGGCCCTGCTGATCGAGTCCGGCCGCTACGACCGTCACCTGCGCCGGGTCCGCGCCGAGTACGCGGCCCGCCGGGAGACCCTGGTCGCGGCGCTGGCCCGGCACGCCCCGCAGCTGCCGGTCACCGGGCTGGCGGCCGGCTTCCACGCGATCCTGCACCTGCCGCCCGGCGCCGACGAGACCGCCGTGGTCGAGGCGGCCGCCCGGCGGGGCGTCGGCCTGTACGGCATGGGGCACCCGCCGGCCCGACTGATCCTCGGCTTCGGCAACACCTCCCGTAGTGAGATCGAGACCGGCATCGCCGCGATCGCTGACCTGCTGGCCTAGTCAGCTCTCCGGCGGTTCGAGGACGCCGCGACCGGCGCGGTGCTGCTCGCGGCCCCGGGTGCCGGTGCTGGCCCTCGGTGTCCTGCTCTGGTCGGCCGGCCTGGAGGCTAGCCTCACGGTGTGGAACGATCAGACGGCGCTGCTGCCCTGGGGCCTGCACCGGATTCTCGGCATCGTGACCTATCTGGACATCCCGCCGGAGCTGCCGGCCGGGATCACGGTGACCGGCGCGGCGCTGACCCTTCTCGGTCTGGCCGGCCAGCTGTCGAGGAGTTCGCCGACCGCCTCCTGAGCGACGTGGCCCGCCTGGACCCGTGCGCGGCGGTGGTCGAGATCGGCGAGGACGCCGACCGGCTCACCGACTACAGCCCGGAGGGTCACCAGGCGCGCGCCGACCTCGCCGCCCGCGCCCTGCGGGAGCTGACCGCGCTGCCCGGGAGCGACCCGCTGCACGCGCATCTCGCCGAGCGGCTGCGCACCCGGCTCGCCGTCCACGAGGCCGGGGAGGACCTGCGCGAGCTGCACGCGGCGGCGACCGGCCCGCTGCAGCTGATCCGGCAGGCGGTCGAGGCCGCGGTGCCCGGCCGGGACGCCGACGGCGCGGCCCGCGAGGAGGGCTGGGCCCGGGTCGGCGCGCGGCAGGCCGCGATCCCGGCCGCGCTGGACGGGTACGGTCGCAGCCTGGTGCTGGCCGCCGGGCGCGGTCACCGGCCGGCCCGGCGCCAGGTGGACCTGGTGGTGGAGCGCTGCCGGAACTGGATCGACGACGACCTGGCCCTGGTGGACCGGTACGGTGCCGGCCCGCAGCGGGAGGCGCTGCTGGCGGCGGCGCGGGAGGCGGGCGAGGCGTACCGGAAATTCGCCGCGATGCTGACCGCGGAGCTGGCCCCGCGGGCCCGCTCGGACGAGGCCTTCGGGCCGCGGCGGTACGCGCTCTGGGTGCGCACCTTCCTCGGCGGCGAGCCGGACCTGCGCGACCTCTACGACTGGGGCTGGGACGAGTTCACCGCGATCGAGGCGGAACTGGCCGCCGAGGCCAGAGCGCTGGGCGGGACCGTCCCGGAGGTGCGCGAGCGGCTCGACCGGCCGGACGCGCCGGGCACCCCGCACAGCCGGGCCGAGTTCGGCGGCTGGCTGCAGGAGCTGCTGGAGACCACCACCGCGCGGCTGGACGGCGTGCACTTCGACATCCCGGCGGCGCTGCGGCGGATCGAGTCGCGGGTGACCGTGTCCGGCGGGACCGCCTACACCGGGCCGTCGCGGGACCTGAGCCGGCCGGGCCGTGTCTGGTGGCTGCTGCCCGAGGGGCAGACCGGCTTCCCCACCTGGTACGCCTACAGCATCGCCTACCACGAGGGCGTGCCCGGCCACCACCTGCAGATCGGGTCGGAGGCCTGCCGGGGCGGGCTCGGGCAGCGGCTCAACCTGCTCGGCGGGCTGTCCGGCTGCCAGGAGGGCTGGGCGCTCTACGCCGAGCGGTTCATGGACGAGCTCGGGCTCTACGAGCAGCCGGGCGCCCGGTTCGGCTACCTGTCCTCGCAGCTGCTGCGGGCGGCCCGGGTCGTTCTCGACATCGGCCTGCACGTGCAGCCGTCGTGGACCCCGGAGGCGGCGCTGGAACTCCTGCGGGACCGGTGTCACCAGGGTGGCTACGCGGCCGGGGAGCTGGCGCGCTACCTGGGCCGGCCGGGGCAGGCACTCACCTACAAGGTCGGCGAGCGCGTCTGGCTGGCCGCGCGTTCGTCGTTCCGCGGGGACCAGCGGGCCTTCCACCGCCGGGCGATGGAGGTCGGTTCGCTGGGCCTGGACCAGCTGCCGGCCGCCCTGATCCGCTGACCGCTACCGGCCGGCGGTGGACACCTGCTGAGCGGGGCCTGGCCTCGGCAGCGGCGGCTATGCCCGCAAGGTGTCGCGGGGAGAGGTGCCGTATCGGGTGCGGTACTCGGCGGCGAAGCGGCCCATGTGGGTGAAGCCGTAGCGGTAGGCGATGCCGGCCACGGTGTGCTGCGCCGGATCACCCTGGCAGAGCTCCTCGTGTACCGCGGCGAGCCGGACCTGCCGCAGGTAGGCCATCGGTGGCATCCCGAGGTACCGCCGGAAACTTTCTTGCAGGCTCCGGACACTGACGCCGGCGATCCCAGCGAGGTCGGCGACGGTGAACGGCCTACCCGGTTGCGCGCGCATGGCTTCGACGACCCGCCGGATCGCGCCGGGAGCCGCCGGTGCCGGGCTCAGCCGCTCCAGGCGATCACGGTACGGATGATCCGTGGCGCTCAGCAGTCCCGCGATGAGGGCTTCCCGCAGCCGGGCACCCGTGACGGGATGGTGGAGGAGCCCTCGACGGTCGGTGATGTCGGCGGCCATCAGCCGGACGAGGCGTAGCCAGCTGGCGCCCGGGCCACGGGTGAGGTCGAGGGTCGCAGCGAGCGGGACGGGGGAACGGATTGGAGTGTCGAGCTGGTGGGCGAGTTCCTCTTCCAGCGCCGCCCGGTCGATCTTGACGGCCAGCAGGCGGCAGTCGCCGTCCCATTTCTCCAGGCTGGTGTCACCGACCGGCTGGAAGACCGCCGCGGTCCTGGCCGTGGCCCGCCTGGGCGCATCGCTTCCTTGTCGCCAGGTCAACGAGCCGGTCAAGGGCAGATTCACGTGGTACGCGCCGAGTTCACCGAATCGGATCCGCACATCGGTGCCGAATCGCAGATCGCCGAGCGTGACCGTGTCCGACGGAGTGACGTCGAAACGCGTCCGCCATGGGTGCTCCCAGGTGAGGACATCGACGAAATTCGCGTAGTAGTACCGGCTCAGGAACCCACGCGCCTCGTCCACGACACCAGAGGCATGAGTCACGACCGGCACGCGGACAGCATGACACCGGGATCCGTCGTCCGCCAACACGGGCATCAGGCGGTGTTTTCCTCGCGACGTGACCAGTTGGTGGTTCAGACCCCATTCCACGGGTATGCGGCGGGCGGACCCCATACATGGAGGAGGATTCGTGGAGCTGACAGCAACGACGACAGTTCGTAGATCGCCGCCGGAGGTGTACGGGTACTGGCGCGATCTGGAGAACCTTCCGACGTTCATGGCGCATCTCGAGCAGGTTCGCGGCACCGGTGACCGGACCAGCCATTGGGTGGCCGGCGCTCCGTTCGGCAAGGACGTCGAGTGGGACGCGGAGATCGTCGAGGAGGTGCCCGGCGAGAGGATCGCGTGGCGCTCGACCGGGAACGCCGACGTGCCGAACGCCGGCACTGTGCGCTTCCTGCCGGCGCCCGACGGCGTGAGCACCGAGGTGCACGTCGCCCTGACGTACGACATTCCGGGTGGCACGATCGGCAAGGCGGTCGCGAAGTACTTCGGCGAGGAGCCGCATCAGCAGCTCGACGACGACCTGCGCCGGTTCAAGCAGGTGCTGGAGACCGGTGAGGTGGTCCGGTCCGACGGAGCTCCGTGGGGCAAGCGGGCGCGTAAGGAGTTCCCGCAGCGTCCGGCGCAGCCGCTGTCGGACGACGAGCTGGCGAAGGGAGCGGACGCGTGAGGGCGAACACCTGGGCGGGACGCAACAAGGTCGAGGTCCGCGAGGTGCCGGACCCGAAGATCCTGAACAAGCGCGATGCCATCGTACGGATCACCTCCACCGCGATCTGCGGCTCGGATCTGCACCTGGTCGACGGGTACGTGCCCACGATGCAGGACGGCGACATCATGGGCCACGAGTTCATGGGAGAGGTGATCGAGGTCGGATCAGGGGTGCCCGCGGACCGGCTGCGTGTCGGGGACCGGGTGGTCGTGCCGTTCCCGATCGCGTGCGGCGCCTGTGCCGCGTGTGCCGCCGAGATGTACTCCTGTTGCGAGAACACCAATCCGAACGCCGGTATCGCGGAGAAGATGTTCGGTCACCCGGTCGCGGGGATCTTCGGCTATTCGCATCTGACCGGTGGTTTCGCGGGCGGTCAGGCGCAGTACGCGCGGGTGCCGTTCGCTGACGTCGGCCCGCTGAAGATCGAGTCGGATCTGACTGACGAGCAGGTGCTGTTCCTGTCCGACATCCTGCCCACCGGCTACATGGGCGCCGAGATGTGCGACATCCAGCCCTCCGACGTGGTGGCGGTGTGGGGCGCCGGCCCGGTCGGGCAGTTCGCCATGGACAGTGCCCGGGTGCTGGGCGCCGCGAAGGTCATCGCCATCGACAAGGAGCCGTACCGGCTGCGGATGGCCGAACAGGCCGGCCACATCCCGGTGAACTTCGACGAAGTCGACGTGCGGTCGCGGCTGCTGGAACTGACCGGCGGCCGAGGGCCGGACAAGTGCATCGACGCGGTCGGCATGGAGGCCACCCACGGCAGCGCGCACATCGCCGCGTACGACCGGATCAAGCAGGCCGTCCGGTCGGAGACCGAACGGCCGCACGCCCTGCGTCAGGCCATCATGTCGTGCCGCAGCGGCGGCGTGGTCTCCGTCATCGGCGTGTACGGCGGCTTCCTCGACAAGTTCCCGGCCGGCGCCTGGATGAACCGGTCCCTGACCCTGCGCACCGGGCAATGCCACGTGCAGCGCTACATGAAGCCGCTGCTGCAGCGCATCGAACGCGGAGAACTCGACCCCACCCGGATCATCACCCACACCCTGCCGTTGGACGAGGCCGAACGCGGCTTCGACATTTTCAAGAACAAGCAGGACAACTGCGAGAAGGTTGTCCTCAAGCCCTGACGCTCACTCGCATGGGGGCGCCGTTGCCGAGCGCGGCGGCTCCATGCGGAGTACGTCTACGCGTCCTTTTCGTCCTGCCACCCACCGGGTTCGGGGTGATAGCCGTACGCGGCGGCCCGCACGCTGTCCTCGTCCTCCAGCCCGGAGCCGATCGCGCCGCCGACGGTGGCCAGCGAACTGATGATCCAGGCGAGCACCAGATAGTCGGTGAAGCCGACCGGCCGTTGCAGGGTCTGCCCCAGCACCGAGGTGTCGATCAGCAACGTCGCGACAAGCACCGTTCCGGCGAACAGCACCAGATAGGACACCGTGGTGGCCAGGACGAGGGTGAGAATCGTCCCCACGTTGAACAGCCGGGCCACCTCGGCCGGTGTCTGCCGGTCGGGCTTCTCCCACAAGTCGTGCGCGACGATCAGCCAGGTCACCAGCGCGGTCAGTCCGAGCAGCATGATCACGGTGAGGCGTACCCCGCCGAGCGCGTCGCCGATCTGCCAGATGGTGCTCGTGGTCAGCGCGATCGCAGCCGTGCCGAACGCGCCGACCAGCAGCTTGGACAGGCCCAGCAGGGCACGCCCTGGGCGGTTCGCCCGGACCATTCCGGTCACCAGCCGCATCCGGCCGAGCAGCCGCGAGGCGACGTAGGCCAGTTCGCCCGCGTCCGCCTCGCCGACCATGCGGCGGATGGCGGCGACCCGGTCAGGAAGCTGAGCCGGTGCCCAGCCGGCCGGCGGCACCCGCTCGTCGTCGGTGTCGGTGAGCAGCCGGCTCACCAGATCCGGGATCGCTGCGCGGAGCGTTCGCAGCTGCCGTAGTCCCAGCGCGGGCAGCGACACCAGCGCGACGCGGCGCCGCGCCGAGACGTGCGCGACCAGCGGGACGCGGCCGGTGTGCAGCGGTAGGTCGGTCAGGCAGATCGCGACGTCCCACCGGCCCTGGCCGCGCCGGTCGGCGAGATCATCGAGCAGGGCTTCGGCGCCGCCGTCACGGCGCGGCGCCACCGCACCCCAGTCTTCCCGGACCGTCCACAGCACAGTGGTGTCCACCCGGTCGGCGAGCCGATCGGCCAGCTCGGCGGCGAGCCGCGCCACCACCTGGGCCGGGTAGTCCGGCGGGGTCGCCACCAGGCCGACGACGATCTCGGGCCGTTCTCGGTCTCTGATGGCCACTGAGGCTCCTCGGCGGTAACGGGGACGAGATGCCGGGCCCGACTACCCGCACTTCGGCGACATATGCGCCGGGTACCGAGTCTTCTCCCCCGTTCTCGGACGGCCCGCCCCGGCACCGGATCGAAATCCCGGCCGGTAACAGCGCAGACATGGATACCCGCCCGCGACTGTCTGTCGCGTGTATGTAATGAAAGCCCCGGCCCGGACCCGGGCGGAGGGAGGTGTCCACAACGAAGGAGGCAGAAATGAAGGCAGTGGTTTACGAGGGACCGCGACAGGTCAGCGTCAAGGATGTACCGGACGCGCGGATCGAGCGGCCGACCGACGTGCTGGTGCGGATCACGTCCGCGAACATCTGTGGCTCGGACCTGCACATGTACGAGGGCCGAACCGACTTCGAGCCGGGCCGATGGTTCGGGCACGAGAACCTGGGCCAGGTGGCCGAGGTCGGCGACGGGGTCGACAAGGTGCGGGTGGGCGACTGGGTCGTTCTGCCGTTCAACATCTCGTGCGGGCATTGCAAGAACTGTGAACGTCAGCTGACGAACTACTGCCTGACCGCCCAGCCGGAGCCGAAGATGGCCGGCGCCGCGTACGGCTTCGCCGACATGGGCCCGTACGGCGGTGGGCAGGCCGAGCTGTTACGCGTGCCCTGGGGTGACTTCAACTGTCTGCGGCTGGGCGAGGACGCCGAGCAGCGCCAGACCGACTATGTGATGCTCGCCGACATCTTCCCGACCGGTTACCACGCCACCGAGATGGCCGGCGTGAAGCCCGGCGACCAGACGGTGATCTACGGCGCGGGCCCGGTCGGTCTGATGGCCGCCCTCTCGGCGACCATCCGAGGGGCGAGCAAGGTGATGGTCGTCGACCGGCACCCCGACCGGCTGCGCCTGGCCGAGTCGATCGGCGCGATCGCCATCGACGACTCGAAAGTCGATCCGGTGCAGGCCGTCCTGGACGAGACGATGGGATTGGGAGCGGACAACGGTTGCGAGTGCGTCGGCTACCAGGCGCACGAGCCCGATGGCCAGGAACAGGCCAACCTGACGATGAACCGGCTGGTCGCCTCGGTGCGCTTCACCGGCTCGATCGGCAACGTCGGCGTCTTCGTGCCCCAGGACCCCGGAGCGAGCGACGAGCTGGCCAAGCAGGGCAAACTCGCCTTCGACTACGGCATGTTCTGGTTCAAGGGCCAGCACGTCGGCACCGGCCAGGCTCCGGTCAAGAAGTACAACCGGCAGCTGCGCGACCTGATCGCCGGGGGCAAGGCCGAACCGTCGTTCATCGTCAGTCACGAGCTACCGCTCGACCGGGCGCCGGAGGCCTACGACCATTTCGACAAGCGCGACGACGGCTGGACGAAGGTCGTCCTGCACCCGGCGATGGCGGGTGCCTGAGATGGCCGGAGAGCTGCATGGCCGCCGGATCGCCATCCTGGCCGCGGACGGGGTGGAGCGAGTCGAACTGGAGCGGCCGCGGCAGGCCCTCCACGACGCCGGAGCCCGTACCGCCGTGGTCTCCATCGCCGGCGGCGAGATCCAGGCGCGCGACCACGATTTGGAGGACGCCGGCACCTTCCCGGTCGACCAGCTGATCGGTGCGGCGTCGGTCGACGACTACGAGGCGCTGCTGCTGCCCGGCGGGACGGTGAATCCGGACAAATTGCGGATGGAACCCGCCGCGGTGCGGTTCGTCCGGGAGTTCGTCCAGTCTGGCAAGCCGGTCGCCGCCATCTGCCACGGCCCGTGGAACTTCGTCGAGGCCGACGTCGCACGCGGGCGCCGGCTGACCTCGTGGCCGAGTGTGCGCACCGACCTGCGCAACGCCGGCGCGGAGGTGGTGGACGAGCCGGTGGTGACCGACGGCAACATCACCACGAGCCGGTCACCCGACGACCTACCGGCGTTCTGCGAACGCATCGTGCACGAGTTCGCCCGTGCCCCGCTGCCTGTCTGAGCCGCGGTGACGTCCCGGTTGGCCGGCACCGTGGCCAACCGGGACGATCCAGGTCCCGCTCGCATCGTCGTTCACCCGGCGCCGGCGAATCAGTGCCGCCCCGGACCTCAGGCACGCGCGCCGCCGGTCGATAGCAGCGGACGTGAGCAGCATGGTGCGAACCGCCGACCGGTCGATCAGCGAAGTCCTGCGGGACCGGCTGGTGTTCCCGGTCTTCCAGCCGATCGTCGACCTCGCCACCGGCGGCGTGGTCGGCCTGGAGGCGCTGGCACGCGGCCCGGCCGGCACCGCCCTGGAGTTCCCGGACCGGCTCTTCGCCGCCGCGCACCAGGCCGCCCGCCTCGGCGCCCTGGACATGCTGTGCTGCGAGCGGGCCCTGGAGAGCGCCGTCACGGCCGCCGTCCCGCCGCCGCTGCTGTTCGTCAACGCCGAGCCGAGCGTGCTCGACCAGCCGCTGTCCGCGCGGCTGCTGGAGATTCTGGACGGCGGGCTGCCGTTCCGGATGGTCCTGGAGTTCACCGAGCGGGCGCTGCCGGCCGTACCGGGAAGTCTGTTGCGCCTCGCCGGGATGGTCCACGGCTGGGGCAACGGCCTGGCCCTCGACGACGTCGGGGTCGACCCGATGTCGCTCGCCTTCCTGCCGCTCGTCGAGCCGGAGGTGATCAAGCTGGATATGAGCGTGGTCCGCGACCCGGACTCGGCGCACGCCCGGCAGGTGGCCGCGGTGGTCCGGGCCGAGGCGCTGCGGACCGGCGCGCGGGTGATCGCCGAGGGGATCGAGACCGAGCAGCACCTGCGCGCGGCCCTCGATCTGGGCGCGCACTGGGGGCAGGGCTGGCTGTTCGGCCGGCCCGGGCCGATCGAGCAGGCCGATCACCGGTATCAGCCCGCCGAGCTGCGGGCGCCGCGGCCCGGCTTCCACCAGCCGCCGGGCACACCGTTCGCGACCGCCGCCGGGCACGGTCCGGTCGTCCCGGCCGACGACGCGACGGTCACCGCCTTCCTCGACGGCCTGACCGACACCGCTTTGATCATCGTGGCCGGCGATCCAGGCCGTCCGCTGCCCGAGCTGGCCGCCCGCGCCCGCAGCCTGATCAGCGTCGACGAGCCGGTCCCCGGCGAGCTGACCGTGGTGGCGCTCGGCGCGGGCCACGGCCGCGCCCTCGCCGTCCGCCCCGGCACCGGCCTGATCACCTGCGACGACGTCCCCACCGTCGCCGCCGTGGCCCGGGCCCTCCTCACCCGCTACAAATAGCTCAAGATCAAGACCCGCTTCGGGTACGGCCGGAGCACCCCCTCGTGTCGTAGGCTCACCGGCCATGGCGTGGTTGGCACAGTCCGCACTGGTGACGTCGGCAGACGGACCGTTCAGCCGCTGGCTGACGCCCCGCCGGGAGATGTCGTGGCGGCCCGCCACCGAGCCGGTCACCGGCCCGGTCGCGAAGCTCGGCGGGCAGCCGCACTGGCTGGCCGAGCCGCTCTGGCCGGTCTCGCGCTCCTCCGCGGAGCCGATGACCTTCGTCGGCCAGTTCCCGCTGCCGGGGCCCGAGCTGGCGCTGGCCTACCTCTTCGTCAGCGACGAGGACGGCACCTACGACCTGGACGGCGGGGAGAACGCGCTGCTGGTGCAGCCGGACGGCCGGGTGCCGCCGTTCGTGACGGGCGTGCCCAGGCGCACCGGGCCGGCACTGTGGCGGCGCGGCGCCGACTGGTTTCAGCGAGTGCCGGTGGAGCTGCACCTCGACCTGCGCGAACCCGCCGAGCCGGCGGTGCAGGAGTTCGAGCGGGAGGTCGCCTATCAGGAGGCGGCCCGCCGTGGGGAGCCGGTGGACGAGCGCGGCGACGTCGACTGCCGCAGCTATGCCGGGGGCGAGCCGCTGTTCTGGCAGCCGTGGACACCGCCGGAGCTGGACGCCTCGTGGCGGTTCTTCTTCCAGCTGGACGGCGCCGAGGGAGCGGACGACGACCCGTTCGCACTGAACTTCGGCGGGGGCACCGGCTACGCGTTCCTCAGCGTCGACCGGCGGGAGGGCCGGTTCTGCTGGGATTGCGTGTGACCGGTTCGTACCGGAAAGGGGTCCCCGTCAAGTGGTCAGGTCGCGGGTGGCGATCTCGCGCATCTCGACCTTGCGGACCTTGCCGGTGACCGTCATCGGGAAGTCGTCGACGATGCGGACGTAGCGCGGGATCTTGTAGTGGGCCAGCTTGCCCGAGCAGTAGGCGCGCAGGGTGGTGGCGTCGAGGGGGGTGGCGGACGGTTTCATCCGGATCCAGGCCATCACCTCCTCGCCGTACTTCTCGTCGGGGACACCGATCACCTGGGCGTCCAGAATGTCCGGATGGGTGAGCAGGAACTCCTCGATCTCGCGGGGGTAGACGTTCTCCCCGCCCCGGATCACCAGGTCCTTGATCCGGCCGGTGATCCGCAAGTAGCCGTCGGCGTCCATCACGGCCAGGTCGCCGGTGTGCATCCAGCCGTCCGCGTCGACCGCCTCGGCGGTCCTGTCCGGCTGCTCCCAGTAACCGAGCATCACCGAGTAGCCGCGGGTGCACAGCTCACCGGTCTCGCCGACCGGGACGGTCGCGCCGTGCGAGTCGACCACCTTCACCTCCAGGTGCGGGCCGACCCGGCCGACCGTGGCCACCCGGCGCTCCAGGCTGTCGTCGGTGCGGGTCTGGCAGGACACCGGCGAGGTCTCGGTCATGCCGTAGCAGATCGACACCTCGGTCATTCCCATCCGGTCGATGACCTGCTTCATCGTCTCGACCGGGCAGGGCGAGCCGGCCATGATCCCGGTGCGCAGCGAGGACAGGTCGAAGCCGGCGAAGTCCGGATGGTGGAGCATCGCGATGAACATGGTCGGCACACCGTAGAGCGAGGTGCAACGCTCCCCCGCGACGGCCCGCAGGGTCAGGCCGGGGTCGAACCCGGGCGCCGGGATCACCATCGCCGCGCCGTGGCTGGTCGCCGCCAGGTTGCCCATCACCATGCCGAAGCAGTGGTAGAACGGCACCGGGATGCAGACCCGGTCCGCCTCGGTGTAGTCGATCAGCTCGCCGACCAGGTAGCCGTTGTTCAGGATGTTGCGGTGCGAGAGCGTCGCGCCCTTCGGGAACCCGGTGGTGCCGGAGGTGTACTGGATGTTGATCGGGTCGTCCGGGTGCAGGGTCGCCTCGATCTCGTCGAGCACCGCCGGGTCGTCGCCGCCGGCGGTCAGCGCGGCCCAGGACGGCTCGCCGATCAGCACCACGTCACGCAGCTGCGGGCACTCGTCGCGGGTCTCGCCGATCATCGCGGCGTAGTCCGAGGTCTTGAAGGCCGGGACGGCGACCAGGGTACGGATACCGGACTGCTGCAGCACGTACCGCAGCTCGTGGGTGCGGTACGCCGGGTTGATGGTCACCAGGATCGCGCCGAGGCGGGCCGTCGCGTACTGCATGAAGACCCACTCCGGGCAGTTCGGCGCCCAGATCCCGACCCGGTCACCCTTTGCCACGCCGAGCCGGCGCAGGCCGAGCGCCACCTCGTCGACGATCGCGCGGAGCTGGAGATAGCTCCAGCGGCGGCCGGAGGCGCAGTCGACCAGCGCCTCGCGCTCGCCGTGCCGGGCCACGGTGGCCAGCAGGTCGGCGCCGATGGTGCGATCCAGCAGCGGCGGCTCGGCCGGGCCGGTACTGATGCTGAGCTGCGAGTCCACGACCCCATCTTGACCCGCCCGGCACCGGATTGTTAGACCCCATTAACGGTGGCGATCGATGTCGGGAGGCGCACGTGCTCGGATTGATGCAGGACCGGCCGCTCACCCTGCCCCACCTGTTCCACCGGGCGGAGCAGCTCTTCGGGCACAAACGCCTGGTCACCGCCGAGGTCGGCCGGGAACGGGACACCACGATCGCCGAGTGGGCCGGCCGGGTGCGGCGGCTCGCCACCATGCTCGACACCCTCGGCGTCTCCGCCGGCGGGCGGGTCGGCACCTTCTGCTGGAACACCGACCGGCATCTGGAGCTCTACCTGGCCGCGCCGTGCACCGGGCGGGTGCTGCACACACTGAACATCCGGCTCTTCGCCGAGCAGTTGGTCTACATCGTGAACCACGCCGAGGACGAGGTGGTCTTCGTCGACCGGTCGTTGCTGCCGGTGTTCCGGCCGCTGATGGACCAGCTGGCCACGGTCCGGGCGATCGTGGTGATCGACGACGGGGCGGCCTGCGAGATCCCGGACGATCCGCGGGTGCACGACTACGAGACGCTGCTCGCCGCCGCGGACCCGGTCACCGGCCGGTTCGAGGTCGCCGACGAGAACCGGGCCGCGGCGATGTGTTACACCTCCGGGACCACCGGCAACCCGAAAGGCGTGGTCTACAGCCACCGGTCGGCGGTGCTGCACTCGCTGTTCACGCTGACCGCCGACGCGTTCGGGCTGTCCGAGCGGGACGTGGTGCTCCCGGTCGTGCCGATGTTCCACGCCAACGCCTGGGGGATCCCGTACGGCGCGGTGCTGGCCGGCAGCGACCTGATCTTCCCCGGCCCGAACATGCAGCCGGAGGCGATCGCCGCCCAGCTCGCCCGGCACCGGGTCACGGTCACCGGCGGCGTCCCGACCATCTGGATGGGCATGCTGCCGCTGCTCGGCGCGCACGACCTGTCCGCGCTGCGGGTGGTCGCCTGCGGCGGCTCGGCCGCTCCGCGCGCGCTGTCCGAGGCGTACCGCGCCGCGATCGGGCTCCCGCTGCTGCACGCCTGGGGCATGACCGAGACGTCCCCGGTCGCCACGGTGGGCAGCCCGCGCTCGCACCTGGACGGCCGCACCGAGGACGAGCAGGCCGACGCCCGGGCCCGGCAGGGCGTCGCCGCGCCGCTGGTCGAGCTGCGGATCACCGACCCGGACACCGGGGAGGAACTGCCCTGGGACGACACGGCGACCGGTGAGCTGCAGGCGGCCGGCCCGTGGATCGCCCGGGACTACTACCGGGGCGAGGGCGACGCCCAGTTCACCGCGGACGGCTGGCTGAAGACCGGCGACGTCGCCGCGATCGACCGGTACGGCTCGGTGCGCCTGGTCGACCGGACCAAGGACCTGGTCAAGTCCGGCGGCGAGTGGATCAGCTCGGTGGAGCTGGAGAACGAGCTGATGGCGCACCCGGCGGTCGCCGAGGCGGCGGTGATCGGCGTCCCGCACGAGAAGTGGTCGGAGCGGCCCCTCGCCTGCGTGGTGCGCAAGCCGGGCGCGGCGGTGACCGCGGACGAGCTGCTGGAGTTCCTGACGCCGCGGGTCGCCAAGTGGTGGCTGCCGGACGCGATCGAGTTCATCGACGAGGTGCCGAAGACCAGCGTCGGCAAGTTCTCCAAGAAGGCGCTGCGCGACCGGTTCGCCGGGTACCGGCTGCCGGACTGAGGGCGGTTCGGGACCTTGGTCCCGTCCTGGCCGGAAGGCTTCAGGAAACCCGGGCGCGGGGCGATGGTCGGGCCAGTCCACCGTCCCCGCAGCCCGAGGAGAATCCGTGATCAGCAGCCGCGCCGATTCCGACGCCGACCGGGTCCTGGCCGGCGACCTGCGGGTGATCGCCCGGATGGTGGGCGAGAGCATGTCGGCGGCCGCCACGATCCGGATCGCCGCCGGCGAGCGAGTCATCGCCGCGGCGAGCTTCGGCCGGCCCGAGTGCCCGCGAACGGGCCTCGAGTGCCCGACGGCGTCGGTCAGCGTCCCGCTGCCGGTCGACGAGCATCGGAGCGGGGTGCTGTGCCTGCACCACGACCGGCCGTTCCGGCAGTCCGCGCCGGTGGCCGAGCTGCTGCCCCGGGTCGGGGCGCAGATCGGGCGGCTGGTCCGGCTGGGCGAGCCGGCCGACGAGCCGTTCTACGAGACGATGGCCGCACTGTCCCGGACCATCCGCCGCCGCGACCTCACCATCCTCGGCCGACCGGCGTGATCCGCAGGGCCACCGAGCGCGCGTTCCGGGGCGGACGCCCACGGCCGCTGCCTTTCGGAGCAGCCGCTGTCCACCGCCGCTTGCCGAAGCCGCCGCTCCCCACCGCCGCCGCTTCTCGCCGCCGCCTGTCGAAGCAGTTGCCCTTCCCCGCGCTTTCCGGGCGCGCGGAACGGACCGCGCACACCCGCTTACCTCGTACCGGAAATGGGTCTTGTCCTGGCGGTCAGCTGTTGCGGCGGATCTTGCGCATGAGCATGGCCCACACGCCGTAGCCGGAACCGGCGTCGCCGGTGATCGCGCCGGCGGCTGAGCCCATGAACAGGGCGTTGGCGCAGTCCGGACAGACCTCACGTCCGGTGACCGTCTTCTCGAACGGCTCGCGGACGCTGCGGCGGCAGTCCGGACAGTCCCGGCCCGACAGACCCATTGGTGCCTCCTGCGATCGAGTGCCTGGAGAGTAGCCGAGACGGCATGATCGGCGGAGCCCGAGCGGACCTGACCGTTCCGCGTGCTCCGGTCGCCGGTCAGGTGCAGCGCGTGGCGTTGACCGTGCAGGTGGCGGGGCGGTCGCCGGTGCCGGTTCGGGCGAACTGGAAGCGGAGCACCACGCTGGACCTCGGCTCGACCGGCACGCCGGACCGCCAGACGAAGGTGTCGCCGGAGCGGCTCAGGGTGGCCTGCGGGGCGGACTCGACCCACGAGGTGCGCAGGTCGCCGACGTTGGCCGGGAAGCGCAGCGTGACCGTCCAGTCCCGGGGCTCGCCGGTGACGTTGCTGATGGTGACTTCGCCGATGAACTCGGCGTCATAGGTGCCGACGACGCCGTAACGGCCGGTGACCGCCGGGGGTGCGGGGCGGGTCGTGGTGGGCCGCGGCGACGGGGTGGCGGTCGACGGCGACCAGGTGACCGGCCGCCGGGAGTAGGCGGACCGCGTGACCGGGGGCCGCGCGGACGACGGCGTCGTGGCGGCCGGGGACGGCGCGACGATCGCGGTCTTCAACGGCGGCGATGGCGGCGGGACCGGGTCGAGCGTGAGGTCGTCGCGGTGCTCGGCCGGGGACAGCCGGATCAAGGTCAGGACCAGCATCGACAGCAGGACGCTGACACCCACGACGGTGGGCGCCCAGGGCAGCAGATCCCGTACGCCGTCGCGGAAGCCGCCCTCCCGGAACCCGGAACGCGCCATAGGAAGAAGTACCGTCCTGTGTCGATATATGTGAACGAGCACACACTAGGCACCGCGACTCGGCAAGGTCAACAGCCGGCTCCGTGGAGCAGTGCGGCGGCGAGCGTGCCGGTGATCCGCTCCTGCCACTGCTCCGGTGTCCAGCCGCAGACGTCGGCGAACTGCAGGTAGGTCTCGACGTTGCCGATCGCGAAGGCGATGTCGCGAGCCTGGTCGACGTCGAGCCCCGGGCGCAACGCGCCGCGCGCCGCCAGCAGCTCGGCGAGCAGGCCGTGCGCGGCGCGGGTCTGCTGCTGGTTGACCTGCCACTGGGCGGCCAGCTCCGGGTCGGTGCCGGTGGCGCCGCGCATCACCCGCATCAGCGGGGCCACCCGGTGCAGGATCTCCCGGCCGTTGGCCACCCACAGCTCGATGATCCGCCGCGGGTCGGGCTCCTGCCGGATCCGCTGGATCCACGGCCGGTCGAGCAGCGGCAACGGCTCGTCGTCGCCGACCGCCGCCACGTCCATCACGTGTTTGAGCAGGGTGCGCTTGTTGCCGAAGTGGAAATACACGGTCTGCACGGCGACGCCGGCCCGCTCGGCGACCTGGTCCAGCAGCGTCGCCCCGTAGCCGTGGGCGAGGAACTGCTCGGCGGCCGCGGCCACGATCCGCCGGCGGGTGGCCCGGGCCTGCTCCGCCCGGGTGCGGCGGGGGCCGGGGGCGCTGTCGGGTTTCGTCGCTCGCTTGACGCCGTCCGTCATTCGCTAGAGCCTACTCTAGTAACTCACTAGAGGCGCTTCTAGCGAAGGGTGGCCCGATGCCCGACCTGTCCGGCGTTCATCACGTCAAACTCCCGGTCGCCGACCTCGACCGCAGCCGCCGGTGGTACACGTCCGTGCTCGGCCTGCGGGTGGACATCGAGTTCACCGAGGACGGCGTGGTCAAGGGGCTGGCGCTCAGCGATGCCGGTGGCTCGCTCGGCCTGGCGCTGCGCCACGACCCGGCTCGGGCCGCGGCGGTGGCCGGCTTCGACCTGCTCACTCTCCGGGTGCCGACCCGGGACGGCGTCCAGCAGTGGCGCCGGCGGCTGGACGAGCTGGGCCAGCCGCACGGCGGGGTGCTCACCGGGCACCGGGGCGGATCGGTGCTGGTCGGCCTGCACGACCCGGACGGCATCGAGATCCGCCTCTACGCCGACTGATCCTCATCGCGGAAGGAACGAACCATGACTCAGACGACTCTGACCCGGTGGCGCGCCGTCGCCTACACCGACTCCGGCGGCGACGGCGAGCCCGTGCTGCTGATCCACGGCGGCGGGCTGGCCGACTGGTTCACGCCGCTGGCCGCCGAGCCGGCACTGCGGGACCACCGCGTCATCCGGATGGTGCGCGCCGGGTACACCGGTGTCCCGGCACCCGCCGGACTGACCGTCGCCGGCCACAGCGAGCACGCCGCCGCACTGCTCGACCACCTGGGCGCCGCACCCGCGCACGTGGTCGCCCACTCGTCGGGAGCCACAGTGGCGCTCCAACTGGCCCTCGACCACCCGGAGGCGGTCCGCACCCTCACCCTGTGCGAGCCGCCGCTGGTCGCGCCGCTCGTCGACCCCGTCGACCACGAGTTGCTGCGGGCCGCGTTCGGTCCGGCGATCGGCTCGGTGATGGCGGCCGCCGCACGGGGTGATCTGCCGGCCGCCTTCGACACGTTCATGACGCTGGTCTGCGGTCCCGGCCACCGCCGGGTGATGACCGAGACGCTCGGCGTCGCGCCGGTCGCCGACGCGGTCGCCCGCAGCCGGTACTTCTTCGCCGAGGAGATGCCCGCCGTCGACGCCTGGACCGTCGAGCCGGCCGACCTGGGAAAGGTGCGCCCTCCGGTCCTGCTGGTCCAGGGCGACGCCAGCCCTCCCCCGGTCCACCGGCTGATCACCCACCTCGCCGGCCTGATCCCGGGCGCCACGGTCGCCACGATCGACGGCGCCGGCCACCTGATGCCGCTGACCGATTCCGCCTCGCTCGCCCAGCTGGTCGCCGGGTTCGGCCACGAATGACTGTGCGTCCGGCGGGTCGAGCGTCCACTGCGCATCTGTCATCGGGCTCATCGACCCAGGGGCCGCGTCGTCCCGGTCTCCGCGCTGGATGACCGCGACGCCGGTCACTGCGGCGCTCGGCCACAGGTCCAGGTGGTAGGCGCGATACGCCCCGGGCTCGACGGGACGCGCCGGCGTCGGCGGGCTTGCCGGCCGGTGCGAGACCACACCTCGGGCCAGTCGTAATCCTCGCTCTGCTCAGTCCCCCCTTGCCCAGCAACATCCTGAACATAGAACTGCGCATGATCCGCGAGAACCACCGCGCGGCGCACCCATCCACAGTCGCGTCGGAATACCGCATCGTGATCAGGAGGACTGCCACCCTTCGGTGGCATATCGGACGATCGCCAGCACGAGCAGAATGGCACTTCCGCAGGCTCCGCCACCGGCAAGGACGGCCAGCGGGACGGCGACACCGCCGGCTGCCGACAACACGCCGGCGGCCACGCCGACCAGCAAACCCGTGATCAGAGCGAAGCCGATCCAGACCGCACGGGGAACGCCCGGCACTGCCGGATGTGTTCGGGCGGCAGAGTTGTCGTTGTTGGAGTCGGGACCTCTTGTTACGGTCATGGGGCTACCTTCCCTTCGGCTCTCAGCGGGTCCGCGGGTGGGTGGACGAAAGGCGGCATCCGCGGGCAAGGCGGGTGCCGTTTCGTTTGTGCGTGAACTTGTTTCATTCACCGACCGACGTCTCCACGGTACGGAGCCGACAGGGTCCGAAACAGCATGGCGGGACGGAAAGAAAGACGAAGGAGTAGGGATGAATGTTGCATTCACCGACATCGTGGTTTAGCGAATGGCGTCACCGCCTTGATCTTCAGCGGAACCGATGCGGCGGAGGGATGAAGAGGCGTACATGAGCGGGCGTCCGGTGTGGCTTCTCGACGTGGACGGGGTGGTCAACGCCTACTACGCGGGCTGGCGGCGGGAACCGCATGTCGTGCAGGTGTGGTCGGCGGCCGATCAATACTCCTATCGGATCCGGTGGGAGCCTCGTGTCGTCGACGCGATCAACCGCATCCACCACGATCGGCTCGCTGAGGTGCGGTGGTGCAGCACCTGGTGCACCGACATCCAGAACCTTCAGGACGCGCTGGCAGCCGGGCCGTTCCGGACCGCGTTCCCGGCGCGGGCGAACGATCTGAGCTGGGCCGAGATGAAGGCGCGCGCCGCGCTGGAGGTGCTGGGCAGCGGACGGCCGCTGGTGTGGACGGACGACGAGGAGATCGGCGCGGCGCGCGAGCGGCACCCGCGGCTCGGCGACGCGGAGCGGGACGGGCGGGCGCTGCTGGTCGCGCCCAGCGGCAGTTGCGGGCTCCGGCCCAGGGACATCAGGCGGATAGCGGCGTTCCTCGGCGCGGTTTAATGCTGACGAGGAACGTTCAGCAATGTGCGAGAGTATTCGCCATGAGCGCTACGGCAGCGGGCCCGGGACGGCCGCGTGACCCGGAGGTGGACCGCCGGATCAGCCAGGCCGCCCTGGACGTGTTCGGGGACGGCGGGTGGGCCGGGTTCGCGATGGAGACGGTCGCGCGCCGCGCCGGGATCGGGAAGGCCACCCTCTACCTGCGCTGGACCAGCAAGGAGGAGCTGCTCACCGACGCGCTGACCGGCAGGCTGGCCACGGTCAGCGATGTCGACACCGGCACGCTCCGCGGCGACCTGGTGCAGCTGGCGACCCAGATCATCGAGATCTACACCGGGCCGGCCGGGCGGGCGGCGCTGCGGCTGAACCTGGAGGCGGCGAGCATTCCGGGCGTCGCCGAGCACTACGTGCAGCTGCGCAATTCGCAGATCGAGGCGGCCCGGGCCATCGTGCGCCGCGGCATCGACCGGGGCGAGCTGCCGGCCGCGACCTCGGTCACCCTGCTGCTCAACACCCTGCTCGGCGGGGCGATGATGCACGCGCTGACCACCCCGCCGGAGCGGCGCGCCGCGCTGGCCGCCGAGGCCGCCGGGCACGCCCGGCAGCTGGTCGACTTCCTGCTGCACGCGGTGGTCGCCCCCGATCCGCGGGCCCGCGTGACGCCGCTGTTCCGCCCGCCGGTCTGACCCCGAGATCAAGACCGATTTCCGGTACGACCGCAGCGGCCCACCACCGGCCACGTCAGTCCGGAGTGCCCGCCACGAGACATCGGCCATACGCGACATCGGCCGTGGGCAACCCTGGGCGGGTGCTCCGGCCGTACCGCAAACCGGTCTTGATCTGGGGTTTTCAGGGGACGACCGTGACCGGCCAGCGGCCGCAACGGACCAGGCGCTGGGCGACCGAGCCGGCGATCCGGTGCAGCAGGCTCTCCGAGCGGCCGACGATGACCGCGTCCGCCCAGGTCTCGTTGGCGGCCTGGCACAGCTCGGTGAACGGGTCGCCCTGCCGCACGACGATCTCCATGTCGACGCCGGACCGGGTCCGCTCGCGCCGCAGCGTGTCGTGGAACTCGGTGACCACCTCGTCCTGCGAGGCGACGACCGACGCGGCGGCCGCACCGGACGTGTCGGCCATCGACACCATGCTGCTCGGCAGCGGGCGGACATAGACGCCGATCAGCCTGGCGCCCTCTCGCCCGGCCAGGCCGACGGCGTAGGCGGCGGCCCGCCGGGAGGACTCGGAGCCGTCGATGCCGACAACCATCACTCGCTGACGCACAGCAGCCACCTCCGACGCGCCGCCACCATACTGAACGCCAACCGTTCACTTAACTACGACTGTAGGTCGACGGAGATGATTCGGCAACGAAGGAATCAGCCGCGACGCTGCTCGTGGGCGGCGGCCAGGATCAGATAGCTGCTCGCGGTCCAGGTGTAGGCGCGGTCGCGCAGGCCGGCGCCGGTCCGGGCGTCGAAGTTCTCCGCGAAGCCGGACCGCTCGCAGAGGGCCCGGAAACGCCGGCTGATCTCGTCGGCCAAGCCGGTCTGCCCGGCCCGGCGCAGGCCGTCCTCGATCAGGACGGTGGACGGCGCCCAGATCGGGCCCTGCCAGTACCCGTCGGCGGCGTAGTCGGCGGAGGTCACCGGTTCGGTCGCCGGGCCGTGCGGAGTCAGGTGCCGCTCGATGCCGCGGGCGAGCGCCGCCGCGATCGGGGCCGGCAGGTCGTCACCCAGCACGATCGGCATCAGGTCGAGCAGGCTGGTGCTCGGGCGGCGCCGGCCGGAGAACGCGCCGCGGGCCTCGAACCGTTCGCCGGTCCACAGCTCGTCCAGCATGGCGTCGCGGATCCGGTCGGCGATCGGCGTCCACCCGGCGCCGGTCTCGCCCAGTTCGGTGGCCAGCTCGGCCAGGCAGCGCAGCTGCAGGATCAGGAAGGCGGCGAGGTCCGCGCTCTCGACGACCCGCTCGCCGTCGAACGTGGTGGCGTTGTCCCAGCCGCTGTCGTTGCCGTGCTGGTAGTGCGGCAGCTCGTGGCCGGGCGCCCGCCGGAAGTCCAGCCAGAAGCGGGTCCAGGCGGCCAGCCGCCGATAGATGGTCGCCGGGTCGAGGCGGGAGATCGGCGGTCCGAGCCGCCGCAGCCGCTGCCAGGCCCACCCGTGGATCGGTGGTTTGACGAAGTTGTGCAGCACCTCGGCGTGAGTGACCGAGTCCGGGAGCGCGCCGCTGTCGTCCTGGTGGTCGAACGGCAGCAGGAACTGGTGCCGGGCCAGCTCGGGCTCGCCGGCGGCCAGGGCCAGGGCGTTGAAGCAGTGATCCCAGCTCCACACCTTGTTCATCCAGTGCTTGGACATCAGCACGGCCGGGCGGGTGACGAAGCCGGCCGGGTCGACGGTGGCCGACCAGAGCACCGAGGCGGCGCGCTCGGCGGCCGGTGTCGCGGGGGATCGCCACGGCGCGACCGCGTCGGCGAACGCCGCGAAGGTGGCCCGGGCCGTGTCGTGCAACCGGTCGAAGGGCGCCGCGCCGCGGTAGGGACGGCGGGCGGTGCCGAACTCCTCGATCGCCAGCTCCCAGTCCCGGTCGGCGGGCAGGTCGAGGAACCGCTCGGCGGTGCCGAGGGCTTCCGCGCCGCGGGCCGAGGCCAGTTCCCCGGCGACCACCGTGACGCGGTACCGGCGGCCGGTCTCGTAGGAGGTGAACACGTGCGAGCCGTCGACCGGATCGCGGTAGAGGTAGGTGCCGCTGAACGGGGTGAGCGTGCCGGCGGCCGCGGCGATCCGGAGGCCGAGCCGGTGGCCGCGCAGGCGTACCGTGTCCGGGTCCTGATAGACCAGGTCGATCCGCCCGTCGCCGCGCTGCCAGCTGAGCAGCGCCGGCGTGGCGGTGACGGCGGCGCCGGGCACGGTGAACCGCAGGATCGCGTGCATGCCGTGCCGGTGCGAGACCAGGTGCAGGTCGTCGGCCCAGGTGTTCTCGGCCACCACCGGCGAGATGCCGAACCACGAGCCGCGGTGACTGAACGGGATGTCCATGGGGTTCCTCTCGTGCCCGTTCGGGGAAAATCCACTCCGGTCATGGCGATCAACAAGCATGGCTGGGAAACTCCCTCTTCGTGTCCCTCCCCCGCGCCGACCACCTCAAGGATGTCCTTCTCGAGATCGTCTCGCGGGCGGGCGAGGATCCGGACGCCGTTCTCGGGGCCGAGGCCTTCGCCGCCGTGGCCGAGCTGGCCGAGCACGCCGACCACGACGTCGACGCGGCCTATCTGCTGGGCGCCTGGCACTGGGTGCGCGGTCCGCTCGTCGGCGACGACGAGCGGGCGCGGGAGGTGCAGGCCGCGCTGATCTGGTGGGAGAAATGCTTTCTCGCGTACGTGGACGAGCTGCCCGGCGTCCTCGTGCCGGCGCTGGCCCGGGTCGCACCGCGGATCGGCGACACGCCTGAGGAGTGGAGCCTGGAGGCGACCGTTCTGCTCGACTCGTCGGCCGCCGCGGAGTGCCGTGAGGTGCTGGACCGGGCGGTCGACCTGATGGAGGCTGCGGTGGCCGAGGCGCCGGCCGGCTTCCCGGACCGGGCCGGACTGCTGTCCAACCTCGGGCTGGCGCGGCACGCCCGCTACGAGCGGACCGGTGACCCCGGCGATCTGGACGAGGCGCTGCGCGTGCATCGGGAGGCGGTCGCCCGGACGCCCGGGAACGCGCTCTTCCACGCCAATCTGGCGTCGGCGGTGCTCAGCCGGTTCGGCCGTACCGGCGCGCGCGCCGACCTGGACGAGGCGATCGACCTGAGCCGCCGCGCGGTCAGCCTGGCCGACCCGGACGATCCGGACCGCTCCGGATTCCTCTCCAATGTCGGCGGCGCGCTGCGGCAGCGGTTCGAGGCGTTCGGCGACGACACCGACCTGGACGAGGCGCTGCGGATCCTCCGCTGGGCGCTGGACGCCGTCCCGGACGACCACCCGGACCGCGGCCGCCGGGTGGAGTGCCTGGCCAACGCGGTGCACGCCCGGTTCGAACGGTACGGCGACGACGCCGACCTGGACGAGTTCGTGGCGCTGGCCCGGACCGGCGCGCCCGACCTGCTCGCCGCCGCGCTGGTCGAGCGATTCGAGCGGACCGGCGACATCGCCGACCTGGACGAAGCGGTCGACCTGCACCGGGACGACCTGGCGTCGCTGCCGGACGACCACCCCGACCTGCTCGACGCCCGGCACAACCTGGCCGTGGTCCTCACCATCCGATCCGGCCACACCGGCAGCGGCGTCGACCTGGACGCGGCCATCGACCTGCTGCGGCAGGTGCTCGCCATGCCACCGGCACGGACCCAGGCGCGGGCGTGGTCGCAGCTCTGCGTCGCCCTGCGCGCCCGCTTCGAACGGACCGGCGATCCGGCCGACCTGGACGAGGCCATCGCCGCCGGGCGGCGCGCACCGCGCGGCACGGCCAGCCGGGCGAACCTGGGCTCGGCGCTCTGGACCCGTTTCGAGCACGGCGGCGATCCGGACGACCTGGAGGAGGCGCTGCGCCACCTGCGCGCGGCCCGGGACGCCCTGCCGGCCGACCATCCCGACCGCCGGCAGGTGCTGACGAACCTGGCGATCGTCGGCCGGGCCTGGCACGAGGCCACCGGCGACGAACCCGCCCTGCACGAGGCGATCGAGGCCGCGACCACCGCCCTGGACGGGCTGCCCGCCGGCCATCCGGACCGCGGCGGCTACCTCGGCAACCTCGGCCTGGCGCTGCGCGCGCTGGCCGGCGGCCGGCCGGGCCCGGCTCGCGACCGGGCCCTGGACGTGCTGCGGGAGGCGACGCTGGCCCCCGGGATCGCGCCGTCGCTCGGCACCCAGATGGGCCACTCGTGGGCCCGGCTGGCCGCCGAGGCGGGCCGCCCGGACGAGGCCGCCCGCGCCTGGGCGACGGTCTTCGCCCGGCTCCCGGAAGTCACCGACCACGGCCTCGGCCGCGCCGACCGGCAGCACCACCTGAGCCTGGTCGGCAACCTCGGCGCCGAGGCCGCGGTCACCGCGCTCACCCTCGGCGACGCCGAGCAGGCCTGGGCCTGGCTGGAGCAGGGCCGGGGCGTGCTGCTCGGACAGTCCCTGGAGGGCCGCGCCGGCCTCGGCGAGCTGCGTCGCGTCCGTCCCGACCTGGCCGACCGGGTGGTCGAGGCCCGGGCCGCGCTGGACGCCGACCCGACCCCGGACGCGGCCGGGGTGCGCAGCCGCCGGCAGATCACCGACCGGGCCGCGCAGGCCGCCGGCTGGCAGCGCCTGCTCGACGAGATCCGCCGGGTGCCGGGCCTCGACCGGTTCGGGCTGCCGCCCAGCCCGGCCGAGCTGCGCCGGGCGGCCCGCGGCGGCACGGTGGTCGCGGTGCTCGCCAGCGACGAGGGCTGCCACGCGCTGACCATGACCGGGCGCGGACCGGGTACGGTGCCGCTGCCGCACCTGACCTACGACGACGCGATCGAGGGCGCGAACCTGCTGCGCAAGGCGATCGCGGCGGGCGAGTCGGACACGGTCCGCGACGTGCTCGGCTGGCTGTGGGACACGGTGACCGGCCCGATCCTGGAGCACCTCGGGCACACCGCGCCACCCGGGCCGGACGGACGATGGCCCCGGGTGTGGTGGATCCCCACCGGGCCGTTCGCCGCGCTGCCGCTGCACGCCGCCGGCCGGGAGACCGGCGTGCTCGACCTGGTGATCTCGTCGTACGCGCCGACCGCCCGGATCCTCGACCACGCCGCCCGTCCCGGCCGGGACCGGCACGACAGCCGGATCCTGGCGATCGGGGTCGGCGCGGCAGCCGGCATGGAGGCACTGCCCTGGGCGCGCGGCGAAGCCGAGGAGGCCGCGGCACTGCTCGGCGGTGACGCCGTGCTGCTGCGGGACGAGCAGGCCACCCGCGACGCCGTACGCGAATGGCTGCCCCGCGCCCGATGGGTGCACTTGGCCTGCCACGCCACCACCGCGACCGACCCGGCGGCCGGCTACCTCGCGCTGCACGACGGGCCGCTGACCGCCCGCGAGCTGACCGGCCTCGACCTGAGCCGCGGCCACCTCGCCTACCTGTCGGCGTGCATGACCGCGGACGCCGGGGCCCGCGTCCCGGACGAGTCGATCCACATCGCCTCGGCCCTGCAACTGGCCGGCTTCACCCACGTGATCGGCACGCTGTGGCCGGTCCAGGACCGGGTCTCGTGGCGGTTGAGCCAGGCGGTCTACGGCCACCTGGCGCGGGGCGCGGATCCGGCGACGGCAGTGCACCTGGCGGTCCGCGCGCTGCGCGAGCGACGCCGCCAGTATCCGGACCGGTGGGCCGCTCACCTGCACTTCGGTCCCTGATGGACGCCGAGGGGTGGGCGTCGCCGGGCTCCTGAGCGTCAGGCGTCGGCGGCCGGGCCGGTCAGCCTCTCGATCGGGAAGAAGGACCGCCGGTCCGGGTCCCGGGTGCGGCTGGTGAGTTCCTCGGCGGGCTCGCCGCCGTCCAGAACGGCATCCACGTAGGCGACCGCCTCCGCGATCGAGAACTGCGGAGCCGTCCGGCGCAGCAGGCGCAGCGCGGCAAGGCGGCCCTCGCGCCGAGCGACGTCACGGATCGCGTCCAGCAACGGGTCCGGCGGGGCGATCCCCTGGACCTGCTCCCGGTACAGCTCGGGCCACGCCTCGCCGATGAACGTGGTGACCGGGATGTGGTGGATGCTGCCGTCGCTCCGGTCGACGAGATAGGGGCCCTGACCGATCAGGCACGCGCCGAATTCCCGGGTGCGGGCGTACTCGGCGGAGTTCCAGTAGACCAGCCAGCCCAGGGCGTGTTCCTCCACGTCGACGACGGCCAGCTCGGGCAGGGTCGGCTGCTCCTGCCGCTCCCGGACGAGGTGGGCTTCGACCAGCTCCACGGCACGCGCCTTCGTGATCACGACACGCATGATCCGGCAGATCCGGGCCTTCGGACCAGCGCTTTACCCGCGCGGATCAGTCGATGCGCAGCGAGCGGATGGAGTTGCCGATGGTGAAGCGCTCGATCGCCGAGACCGCGGTGGTCGGGTCGTCGGCGGCGCCGACCGCGAGCAGGAGCGGGACGTAGTGGTCGGCGGTCGGGTGGGCGACGTCGGCGCCGGGTGCCTTGGCGCGGTAGTCGGCCAGCGCGTCGACGTCGCCGCGCACGACCGCGTCGACGGCCCACTCGTCGAACGCCGCGGTGTGCCCGGCCAGGCGCGGATCGCGCATCGCGGCGAAGCTGTGCGTCATGAAGCCGGAGCCGATGACCAGGATCCCCTCCTGGCGCAGCACCCGCAGACGCTGCCCGAGCGCCAGCAGCGCCTCCGGCTCGAGGCTCGGCATGGACAGCTGCACGACCGGCACGTCGGCGGCCGGGTACATCGCCATCAGCGGGATGAACGCGCCGTGGTCGAGGCCGCGGTCGACGTACTGATGAACCGGCCCGTCGCCGGGGAGCACGCCGGCGACCCGGCGGGCCAGGTCGGTGGCGTCCGGGGTGGCATAGGGCAGGGTGTAGTAGCGCGGGTGGAAGCCGCCGAAGTCGTAGTGGAGCGGGGTGCCGGCGGCGGAGGCGGACAGGGCGGCCGGCGCGCTCTCCCAGTGGGCCGAGACGACGACGATGGCCCGGGGCTTGGGCATCGACTGCCCCCAGGTGTAAAGGTCGTCCAGCCATCGCGGGTCGTCCAGGGTCGGTGGCGCGCCGTGGCTGACGAAGAGGGCGGGCAAGGCACCGTCGGCCGGCGTCCACCGCTGCTGGGATCGCGCCTGCGGCAGCACCCGGGCCAGCAGCGCGTCATAGGCACCGGCCGGGGTGTCGGGGCGGAACGGGTCCATGGTCTCACCTCAGTGTCGGGCTGCTCGCGGCGGCTTCATGACTTCAAGCCTTAAGTGACGGTAGCTCGACTTTAGTTGAATCCGCAAGTAAGTCGGCGACCCGGCGGAGGCCGTGCACCGCGCGGCGCGGGCGCTGCGGGACCGGTATCCGCAGCGCCCGGCCGGTGGGCCGCGCACCGGCACGCCGGCCCGTGACTTCCAGGGTCACCGGTCGCCGGGGACCAGGACCACCTTGCCGGACACCCGCGGGGCGCCGGCCGCGCGGCCGACGATCCGGTGGGCCCGGGCCGCCTCGTGCAGCGGCAGCACCGCGCCGACCCGGGCGACCAGCTCCCCCGCGGCGAGACGGGCGACCAGCCCGGCCAACTGCTCCCGGTCGTACGAAACCGCAAGCACCTCGGGGGTGATCCCGCGCTCCCCGGTGAACGGGCCGCCCGGCACCCAGAACTCCGGGACCACGGTCAGATAGCGGCCGCCGTCGCGGACCCGGTCGAACGCGGCCCGCGCCACCGCCCCGCCGGCCACGTCGACGGCGGCGTCCACCGGGCCGGGCTCCGTCACCGGCACGACGGTGATGCCCCGTTCCGTGGCGAGCTGCGCCAGCAGGCTGCCGATCGCGCCGCCCGGTCCGTTGATCAGCAGCGTCTTCGCCTCGCCGACCGCGTCGAGCAGTTGCGCCGCGGTCAGTCCGGCCAGCGGCAGCGGCGCCGCGGCGACCGGGTCCACCGCCGGAGGCAGCGGCACGACCAGCTCGGCGGGCAGCGTCACGAATTCGGCGTACCCGCCGGCCTGGGTGGCCTTGTGCGCGGTGAACGCCAGCACCGGCTCCCCGGTCGCCGCGTCGGTGCCGGCCACGTCGTAGCCGGGCACCAGCGGGAACCGCACCGGCTCGTCCCACGGGTAGGTCCCGGCGACCATGCCCACGTCCGCCGGGTTGACCGCCGCGGCCGCCACCCGGACCAGCACCTCGCCCGCGCCGGCCGCGCGGACCGGCACGCGCAGCGGCCGCGGCTCCTCGCCGAACCGGGTGACGCCGACCGCGACCATCTCTTCGTTCGTCATGCCCGCAACGCTAGGAATCCGGGCTCCCGGCCGCCTTGACCCAGATCAACGCGACCGGGAGACGCCGGTCACCCGCAGTTGCCCCAGCTGGTCCGGCCGTTGGTGAACCACTGGGTGCCGTACATGACCTCGCCGCTGTACTTGACGCACTTGTCGACGGCGGAGCGGTCGACGGCGGCGTAGTACTTGTAATTGTCCGACTGGACGACCCAGCTGCTGCCCTCGACCTGCAGCAGCGCCGCGACGCCGCTGCCGGAGCCGACGCTGATGGCCTTCAGGGTCACCACGCAGTTGTGGCCGTTCGCGCCGTTGTACATCAGGTAGACGTCGCCGACCTTGGTGCCGCCCGCGTAGATCGTCCGGTGCCCGTCCGAGGCGTAGGCCCACGACCCGCCGAAGTCGTTGGTGCAGGCCTGCGCCGCGGTGAACGGGTTGGCAGCCGCTCGGGCCGGCGCCGCCAGCCCGAGCACCGCCATGGTCGCCGCGAGAGTCGTGATCGTCAGCCGCCGCACCGGCGGGGAGAAGGTATCGCTCATGGCACCACGATCGCCGCGGGCATCGGCGCGGAACAATGCGAAAGATCGCACCGACGGTTAAGCCACCGGTTATCGTTGCCGCTCGGCGTCACCGCAGGGCGTGCCGGATACGGCTCAGCGCCTCCGGGGACACCCCGACGTACGCCGCGATCTGTTTCTGCGTGAGCCGGGCCGCGAGCCCCGGCTGGTCCTGGAGGAACCCCTGATATCGGGCCGTCGCGTCCAGGGTGAGCAGATCCGCCTGACGCCGCTCCTCGTCCAGGAAGAGCCGCCGCGTCATCGCCGTCAGCATCTCCTGCCAGGCCGGATGCCCCGCACACAGCCGATCGAACGCGGCCCGGCCGGCGGTGAGCAGCGCACAGTCCTCCACCGCGTCGATGGCGACCTGTGACGGCCCGCCGCGCAACACCGCCGCATAGGAACAGACGAGATCGCCTTCGGCGCGGAAGCCTTTGGTACGGCCGGCCGCACCCGGATACGTCATCCGGGTCAGCCCGCGCACCACGAAGGACAGGTCGGCCGACGGCTCCCCGGCCCGCTGCAGCACCGTGCCGGCGGCAACGAACCGGGGCCGGAACACCGCCCGGGCCCGCGCCATCTCGGCGTCCGGGATCGGCGCCCACCGCCGCAGCCCGGCCGCCAGCGCCGCATAGGAGTCCCGCACGAGCCGATGCTAGTCCTCGACGTACTTCTTGAGGGTCTCCCACATCCGCTGATCGGAGATCTCGGTGTACGCCTGGTCGTTCTCGTCGACGAAGATGGCGATGAATCCGCACTCCTTGTCGTCGCCGGTCACCTTGGCCTGGGCCAGCCGGTTGCGGGTGGCCACCTCGTAGAGCGTGACGCTGAAGACGGCCTCCTTCATGGTCACGTCGGACGGTGGCTTGTCGACGTGACAGGTGTTCACCTTCGGCCCGGTCGCGACCTGGTCGGCGCACGCCACCAGCTGCACCTTCGCCGGGTCGGTGGGCCGCCACGCGTCCTTGGCGCCCGGCCAGGCGCCGTCCGGCACCTGGAACGACGGCGTCGCCGTCCAGTGGTCGAAGAGCAACCGGTTGCGTTTCGCGGTGACGATCGGGTGCGGGGCCAGGCCGGTGTAGCGCGGGGCGTCCGGGTAGTAGAAGCCGTCGCAGACCCGGGTGAGGTCGTCGATCTCGCGGAGCGGCGCGGTGCTCTTGCGGGAGCCCTTGGTGGCGACGCCGCGCACCTTCGAGGCGCCGTCGCGGGGGCCGGCGGACGTGGTGCCGGCCGGGGTGGCCGGCTTGTCGTCGCCGGAGTCGTCGCGGGCCAGGTCCATCAGGGCCGGGCCGCCGAACATGCAGACGGCGATCAGCAGGATCGGGGCGAGGATCAGGCGCAGCGCGAACTTGCCCTTGGACTGGATGAAGGGCTGCGGCTGCGGCGGGTAGGGGTAGGGCTGGCCGGGATACGGGACGCCGGCCCCCGCGGCCGGCGGCGGGAAACCGGGCGGTGCGAAACCGGGCGGGACCGGGCCGGGCGGCGGGAAGCCGGGCGGGACGTAGCCCGTCGGGTCCGGGCCGTACCGGTTCGGGCCGCGGGTGCTCGCCAGGCAGAGCAGGACCAGCAGGACGAAGCCGCCGACCAGCGGGATCAGGGCGAGCAGCAGGTTCGCTCCGGACCGGTCGGTGTCGTGCAGACGCCGGACGGTCGCGGCCCAGCTGGGCAGGACGGTGCCGATCGCGTACAGGAAATAGATCCCGGTGAAGGCCGGGCCGATCGACGGCGCGCGGTCGTCCACCACGATCGCCAGGCCGATCAGGAAGATGCTGATCAGCCCGTCGACCAGCCGGAACGACCAGTATTCGGCGCGCCGCGCGCGCCCGTTGAAGTTCGCGTAGTCGCGTAGTGCGGTCAGGTACCCATTCATCCAAACTCCTCGACGGCCCGCCAGCCTAGGGTGTCGAGGTTCATCGATGCGTGTCGCCGTGGCCCGCCGACGCGAGCCACCCGATCAGCGGGAGGTGGCGAGCACCCAGCGGCCACGACCGAGCCGCTTCGCCTCGTACATCGCCTGGTCGGCGGTCCGGACCAGGTCGTCGCCGGCGGCCTCGCCGCGGCCGTAGGCGGCGATGCCGACGCTCGCGCCCACGTCCAGGGTGGCGCTGCCGAACCGGATCGGCCGGGCCACGTCGCCGACGATCCGCTCCGCGAGCCGGATCGCGTCCGGCTCCGGCAGGCCCGGGCAGAGCAGCACGAACTCGTCGCCGCCGAGCCGGACCACCAGGTCGGTGCCGCGGACCGCGCCGGACAGCCGCTCCGCGACCGTGGTCAGCACCAGGTCGCCGGCCTCGTGCCCGTGCCGGTCGTTGACCGCCTTGAAGCCGTCCAGGTCCAGGTAGAGCACGGCGACCGGGCCGGACCCGACCCGGTCCAGTTCGGCGGTGAGCACGGTCCGGTTGGCCAGCCCGGTCAGCGGGTCGCGGCGCGCCTGGTCGGCCAGCTGGGCCTGGGCCTTCTCCTGCTCGCGGACCGCGATGGTGAACCGGCTGAGCACGAACGCGGTGCTCAGCGCGGTGGCGCCGAGTGCGATGACAGCGTTCTGGTCGAGGCCGGACTGCACCACGCTCAACGTCGGCGCGGTCAGGAAGGCCAGGCCGAGGAAGAGCACCCGGGACGGGTGCAGCACGTTCACCTGCTGGCCGGGGCGGGTCAGCTCGGACCGGTCACGGTGCAGGCAGGCGGCGGTGACCAGCGCGTTGCCCAGCATGATCAGCGGGCCGATCTTGGAGACCAGCGCGTAGTCGACGAAGAACGGCAGCACGTTGTAGGCGACGTCGATGCTCAGGTACAGCGTGATCGCGGCGAGCAGCAGGCGGGTCGGGGCCCGGCGGTCGCCGGGTGACAGCGCGATGAACAGGACCGCGGTCAGCAGCATCGTGGAGGCGACCGGGTAGAGCGCGGGCACCACCGTCTCGGCGACCGAGTACCCGTCGTCCAGGATCGGCGCGATCAGGAACTGCCAGCTGGCCAGCGCGGCGGCGACGGCCAGGGTGAGCCCGTCGAGCACCGCGGCGCGCATCCGGCCCGGCGCGCGGCGGGCGGCCATCCGGGTCAGCGCCACCGCCATCAGCGGGTACCCGGCGAGCCAGCACGCGTCGGCCACCCCGACCGGCGGCACGCTGGACAGGTAGTAGTAGACGATCTCGATCACGTCGCCGGTCAGCCACAGCGTCTGGGCGGCGGCGAAGAGCGCCCACAGCCGGCGCTGTGTCCCGCGCTCGGTGCGGGCGACCGCTCGCCACGCCACCGCGCACAGCACCACGTAGGTGGCGAAGTAGAGCACGTTGCCCAGCGTCGTGTCATAGGTGATGACCGACGCCGCGACCGCCACCAGTACGCCGCTCAAGAACAGCCAGACCCTGCCTGTCGCCATGGCGGGAACGGTCGGCAGGCGGCCCGCCGACCTTTGCGGAGTTCCGGGTGACCCACGCCACCCCTGCGCTGAGACATCCATCGTTCGTAATATGTCGGGGACGAGGGAGGCAGCGATGCGTGCCGTGGAAGTCACCGCCCTGGGTGGGCCGGAAGTCCTGCGTCTGGTCGAGCGGCCCGATCCGGAGCCCGGCCCCGGGCAGGTGCTGGTCCGGATCCGCGCCGCCTGCGTGAACCCGGCCGACATCGCCGCGCGCGTCGGACAGATCCCGGGCGGCCCGGTGCCACCGCCGTTCCTGCCCGGCTGGGACATCGCCGGCGAGGTGGCCGCGGTCGGCGAGCACGTCTCCGGCCTGACCCCCGGTGACGCGGTGGCCGGGATGATCCCGTGGTTCCTGACCCGGGGCACCCCGGGCGGTTACGCGGAGCTGGTCGCGGCCGACGCCGACTGGCTGGTGCCGGTGCCGGCCGGTCTCGATCCGGTGGTCGCCGCGACGGTGCCGCTGAACGGGCTGACCGCGCACCGGGTGCTGGAGATCATGGCGCTGCCCGGGCCGGCCACGATGCTGGTCACCGGCGCGAGCGGCGGGGTCGGCGGGTTCACCGCCCAGCTGGCCGCGCAGGCCGGGCACACCGTGATCGCCACCGCCACGCACGACGACGAGGAGTGGGTCCGCGGGCTGGGCGTGCACACCGTGCTCCCCCGCTCGTCGAAGCTCGACATCTAGCCGGTGCCCGCGGTGCTCGACGCCGTACCGATCGGTGAACCGGCCGCCGCGGCGGTCGCCGCGGGCGGCATCCTGGTGACGACGCGTCCGACGCCGCCGATCGATCCGGCCCGGCGGGTGCGTCAGGAGACAGTTCTGGTACGCCCGAATCGTCTCGCCCTGCACGACCTCGTCGAGGCCGTGGCCGACGGCCGTCTGCGCACCCGGGTCGCCGCCACCTTCCCGCTCGCCGAGGCCGCCGAAGCGCACCGGCGCGCCGAGTCCGCCGGCCTGCGCGGCAAGATCGTGCTGGTCGCGTAGCCGTTCTTCCTTGACCTCGGCGTCCGACCGGCTAAGCTGTCTTTCAACTATATGGTTGAAAGGATGGTCCGATGACACTCTCCGACCTGTCGCCCGCCGAGCGGCACCGCCGGATCGCCGACGGTTTCACCGCTCGGGTGCGAGGCGCCGAGCACTGGGATGATCCGGCCCCGGTGGCCGGCTGGACCGCCCGGGACGTGGTGCGTCACCTGGTCGAGTGGCTGCCCGCACTGCTGGAGTCCAGCGCCGGGGTGAAGCTGCCGGCCGGCCCGAGCGTGGACGAGGACCCGGTCGCGGCCTGGCAGCACCACCACACCGCCGTGCAGGCGCTGCTCGACGACCCGGCGACCGCCGACCGCAAGCTGGACAACCCGCACATCGGCCGCCTGCCGCTGGACCGGGCGATCGACCAGTTCTACACCTCGGACGTCTTCATGCACACCTGGGACCTGGCCCGCGCCACCGGCCAGGACGACCGCCTCGACCCGGACTACTGCGCGACGATGCTGGCCGGCATGGAGCCGGCCGACGAGATGCTGCGCGCCTCGGGGCAGTATGGTCCGCGGGTCCAGGTTCCGGACGACGCCGACGTCCAGGCGAAGCTGATCGCCTTCATCGGCCGCGACCCGTACTGGACGCCGGCCTGACCGGCGCCGGTCCCCACCGGCCGCGGCCACCGCGATTCCCCCCGGCCTGACCGAGCCTCGGTCAGCCGTTCGGCCGCCGGTCGATCGCCTGCAGTGACCAGCTGTTGCCGTCCGGGTCCCGGAAGTAGACGAAGTTGCCCCACGGCTGCGCGTCGACGTCGCTCGCCTCGACGCCGGCGTCCAGCAGCTGTTTCCGGGCGGCCTCGGCGTCGGCCACCACCACCTGGATCTCCTGGCTGCCCGGGGTCTTCTCGGTGATCCCCTCGCCGACCACGATCGAGCACGCCGACCCGGGCGGCGTGAACTGCACGAACCGCAGCCCGTCGCGCACCTGGTGGTCCATGTCGAGGTGGAACCCGATCCGCTGGTAGAACGCGATGGCCCGGTCGACGTCGGTCACCGGCACGGGCACGAGCTCAATCTTCCACGTCGCTGTCATACCCCCATCGTGCCGACGATTGCGGTCACTTCCTGACCGCATACGTCTCTGAGCATCACCGGTCTCTAGGCGATCGGGTGGCGATCCTGAGCGCGGCGCTGCGCCCCGCGCAGGACGATCGACGCGGCCGAGGCGGTGAGTGACAGGGCGGCCAGTGCGGCGAAGGCCAGATGGTAGCCGGCGACCGGCGCCCAGCCGGACGCTGCCGCGCGGGACAGGATCACGGCGACCAGGGCCACCGCGACCGCGCCGCCCACCCGCTGCATGATGTTCACGATCGCCGTCGCGTCGGGCAGCTGCTCGCGCCGGACCGCGGCGTAGGCGGACGACACCAGCGGCATCGCCCCGACGCCGGTGGCCAGGCCGGCCGCGAAGAGCAGCAGCTGCAGCAGGACCCCGTTCGCGTCGGCGGGCAGGAAGGCGAGGGGCAGCACCGCGGCCGCGACGGCGAGGTTGCCGAGCACCGCGACCCGCCCGCCCCCGAACCGGTCGGTCAACCGGCCGCCCAGGGGCAGCATGACGATCCCGCCCAGGCCGTAGGCGAGCAGGTCCACGCCGGTCCGGATCAGGCCGGTGCCGTGCAGCACCTGGAAGTACAGCGGCAGCAGCACCATCCCGCCGAACATGGCCCCACCGGCGAAGAACCCGGCGCTGGTCGCGGCCCGGAAGGCAGGGTTGCCGAAGAGCCGGACGTCCAGCAGCGGCTGCTCGGCACCGGCCGCGCGCAGCAGGAACCCGGCCAGCCCGGCCAGCCCGAGCAGCACCGGCAGCCAGACCGGCAGCGCGGTCACCGACCCGGTCGAGCCGATCTCGGACAGCCCGTAGACCACCGCGGACACGCCACCGCCGGCGAGCACCACCCCGATCACGTCGAGCCGCCGCCCCGGCACCCCGCGCGTCGGCGGCAGGTAGCGCCACCCGAGCGCCAGGGCCACCAGCCCGAACGGGACATTGATCAGGAACAGCCACGGCCAGCTCCAGTGCGCCAGCATGAGCCCGCCGACGGCCGGCCCGATCGCGGGCGCCCCGACCACCGCGATCCCGACCACGCCCATGACCCGGCCCATCCGCTGCGGCCCGGCCGCCTGGCCCAGGATCGTCTGCCCGGCCGGGATCATCAGCCCGGCCGCGAGGCCCTGCAGGACGCGCGTGCCGATCAGCCACCCGGCGGTCGGCGCGAAGGCGCAGGCCACCGAGGTGAGCGTGAAGGCGGCCAGCGCGCCCCTCCAGAGCCGGCTCACGACGACCCGCCGGGCGAACCAGCCGCACACGGTGAGTGAGACGCCGAGGGCCAGCAGGTAGGCGCTGGCCACCCACTGGACGGTGGCCAGCGGGGCACCCAGGTCGGTGCCGATGGTGCGCAGCCCGATGGTCACCAGCGAGGTGTCCAGCATGCCCATGACCGCGCCGAACACGACCACGCCGGCGGTGCGCCAGACGTGCCCGGGGATCCGGTCGGCGGCGAGGGCGGGCGTGCCCGGCCGTGGTGCCGTCATGACTCTCTCCTCCATCATCGATGAGCTACTCAATTGCGGAGCCTAGCAATGATTGGGGTGCTCAACAATAGATATAATCAGCGGGTGACCGACGAACCATCGGCGGCGGGCGCCTTCCACCCCGCCGGCCTGCTGCGCTATCCGACGTACGTCTTCGGCAAGCTGCACAAGGCGGTGCACGCGCAGCTCGCGACGCCGCTGCGCGAGCACTGGGTGCTGACCCATCTCGCCGAGCGCGCCGAGATCTCCCAGCAGGAGATGGCCAACGCCATGGAGATCGACCGCAGCGAGGTCGTCCGGCTGATCGACAGCCTGGAGAAGGCCGGCCTGGTCACCCGCACCCGCGATCCGGAGGATCGCCGGAAGTACCGGTTGGCGATCACCGCGGCCGGCGACCGCCTCCGCGCGGACACCGACGCCAAGATCCTCGAAGCCACCGACGTCCAGCTCGCCCGCCTGACCCCGGCGGAACGCGAGACGCTGCACCGGTTGTCGCTCAAGGCCCTCGGCTACGACACCGAGGGCCTGCCGGTCTCATCGTGAGCGGGGGACAGCGAGGTCGTCGCGCCGGATGTCGGCACGCGCGGCGCGCTGAAGCTCCGCCGCGGCGCCGTGCGGATCAGCCGGCGGCCGGATCGCCGGCGTAACGGGCCACCAGCTCGGTGCCGATGCGGGCGAGGGCGGCGCGGACCTCCGGCGGCCCGAGAACTTCGACCATCGCGCCCCAGCCGGCCAGGGTGCGGGCCAGGTCGCGCGGCGCCGGCGCGCCCACCCGGACCCGGGCGCGGCCGTCGGCGAGCACCTCGACCTGCTCGCAGTTGCGGCCGAAGTGGTCGCGGAGCACCCAGACGAAACGCTCCTCGATCAGCAGCTCCGCCCAGGTGCCGGCGCGCTTGCGCTCGACCTCGTCGACCACGGCGCGCCACGCCTCGTCCAGGTCGAAGCCGGCCGGCCGGTCGAACGTCTCCGCGGTCACCTCCAGGTCACCGATCCGGTCCACCCGGAACGTGCGCCGGCCGCGGACGGTGCCGGCCACGACGTACCAGAGATCGTTCTTGTCGACGATCCCCCAGGGATCGGCGGTCCGCGGCTCGCCGCGGTAGGTGAAGCGGACCCGGCGCCGGCGGACCACCGCGTCCTGCAGCCGGTCGACGAGCCCCGGCCGATCGCTGCCCCGCTCCCCCCAGCCGACCGGATCGACCAAGGTGGCCGAGGCGGCGGCCTCGGCGTCCGCCCGGAACGGCGCCGGCAGCGCCCGGACCAGCTTGCGCAGCGCCGACCGGGTCTGCTCGGAGGCGCCCGCGGCCGGGCCGAGCAGCAGGAACAGCGCCCGGGCCTCGACCGCGGACAGCCCGCTGAGATCGGTCCGCGCGCCGCCCACCAGCGACCAGCCGCCGTGCCGGCCGGGCTGCGGGAACACCGGGATGCCGGCCGCCGACAGCGCCTCCAGGTCCCGGCGCGCGGTGGCCACCGACACCTCCAGTTCGGCGGCGACCTCGGCGGCGGTCACCCGGCCGCGGGCCTGCATCAGCAGAAGGGTGGCGACGAGCCGGTCCGCACGCATGGCCCCAGGCTCTCAGGAAAAGTGCTCAGAAGGTGAGCACTTATGCCGCGAGCATGGAGATGAGCCGATCGAAAGGACCCCCGTCATGCTTCGCGGATTCACCACCGTCACGTTCTTCGCCGACGACCTGGACCGGGCCCGCGCCTGGTACACCACCGTTTTCGAGGCCGAGCCGTACTTCGTCCGCGAGGGCGCCTATCTGGAGTGGCGGGTCGGCGACTACCAGCACGAGTTCGGCCTGCTGAACGCCCGCTTCGCACCGCACCCGCACACCCTGGCCCCGTCCGGCGCCATCATCTACTGGGCGGTCGACGACGTCGAAGCCGCCTACCAGCGCCTGCTCGACCTGGGCGCCACCGACCACGACAAGCCCACCGAGCGCGGCCCCGGCTTCGTCACCGCCTCAGTCCTCGACCCCTTCGGCAACATCCTCGGCGTCATGCTCAACCAGCACTACCAAGACGTCCGCAAAGACCTGACCGACCGCAAGTGACGGTCCACTGAAGGCGCGGCGCTCCCGAGAACCGCGCCTTCAACCATTTTCCGTACGCGGACAGTCCCGCTCCGTCAGCTCCGCCGTCACCTCGAACGCCTTCTCCGACGCCGCTCACTACGAGCCGTAGCCCGGGCTCCACGTTTCGCGCCGGATGGCGTTCATCTCTCCGTCGGCCGCGCGCCGGAGCAGCGTCAAGGCATCCTCGCGGGTCACTCCCAGCCGATGGAACGCCTCGCCGCCCGGCTCCGTGTCCTCCAGGACGACCAACCCGCGATCACCAGCGAAGACACCGATCCCCCACCCGGTGGCGTCTTCCGACAGCCAGACGTCACCGTGCTCCACGTCTTCGCCGTCATCCAGTTCGGCCACGAGCTCGCGCAGCGTCTCGTCCGGTATCTCGTCGTGACTCGACGATGCGCCATACCGCCAGAGAAGCGAGAAAGTCATGCCGTACCCCGAAATCGTTGATGGACGCGCTGCTGGGACCCGGCATCCGCTTCTGCGCCACAACGGTGGCGGCGCTGAGTAGGCGGGCACGCTTTTCGCGTCGATGACCTCGCGAGGCGGGGACGAGCGCCTTCGTGACGCCGTCGGCTAGGAGGTCCTTCGCCTGCCGGGAGTGAGCGCATCAGTGGCGCGCTCTCAGCGCCCAGTGCTCCGCGTCGTAGGCCCTCATGGCCAGTTGGCTGCCCGGTTCGGCTTCGTCAGCGAGCCGCGCCAGCTCAGCACAGGCCGCAGCGTCTCCGCCGCGCGCCAGAGCGGACAGCACCTCTGGCCTGACCTGCGGATCCGGGTCGTCGCGGCTGGCCGTGATGACCTGGGCCGTCACCGGGTGATCAAAGGCATGGGTGCACAGCACCCGGATCGCGCTGGCACGTACGCGCCCGTCACGGTCTCCGGCCAGGGCGGCCAGGAGGTCGGCGCCCTCCCGCACGGAGGCGGACGTCATCAACGCGGAGCAGAGTTCCTCCGCGACCTGCCGCCGCACCACCGGGTGGGGGTGTTCGGCATGCGCCACGATCTCGGGCAGGAGACCGAGGTCGTGGTACTCGGCGAAGGCCGTGATCAGCCGGGTGAGAACGTCGGCGTTCGATTCGGCGGCGAGGCGGGTCCGCAGGAGGGCGAGGACTTCGTCCCGGCACGGCGCCGGACCGACGGCGAGGGCGTGCAGCACTTCGGCGGCGAACCACCGGGTACGAGTGTCCGGATCCAGCAGGACGCCCATGGCCCAGCGCGTGGTCGCCACGGTGTCGTGCCGGTTGGTCGCCGCATGCCACGCCTGGGTCCAGTTGACCGAGTCCGGGTCGCCGTCCCGCAGGGCGCGCGCCAACAGCTCGTCGAGTGGCGCCCCGATCCCGAGAAGTTCCTCGATGTAGGTCACGATCGCCAGGTGAGCGGTCTGTACCTGCCTCCACCGCCGGTCGGCCGAGGTCACCCGGACGCATTCCGCGTTCCCGTGGAAGTCGACCGAAACCATCTGGCGTTCGACTTCGGCAGCGGGATCACCGAGCCGGCGCTTCAGCTCCGCCACCGGGTCGAGACCGACCCAGGCGCGGGCGATGCGCAGCATGGGCTTCGTGGTGTGCTGGTCGAGCCGACCGAGGATCACCTGGTAGGCGCCGTAGTCCGCGGCCCAGAGCATCAACTCGGTGTCGTTCCGAGCGGAATCGGACCAGCCATTGGCGAGAAGCTCTCGGACCCGCGTCCCGTGTCCAGCGGCTGTTGCCGCGCGCAGCAACGCACCGTTCCCGTCCACGGCGAGTGCGGCCGGACGCGCCGAGCGGTCTTCCATCGCGGTCATTGTTCAGAAGCCGGACCGCGACGGCAAACCCATACCCGGCCAGGCCGGATCCGGCCGGGTGCGCGAGCTGGTGTGCCGGCTGTCCGTTGCCACGGCGAGCCCGCGGTGGACACCGGTATGACGCTGCGACGGTGTGCGGTGACTTCGCGGGCGTTCAGCCGTTGCCCGCCGACCGCAGGTGGGCGCGGGCCTGGCTGAGCGTGTCGGCGAGGGCGACGAGCTGATCCCGGTCGAGCAGGTCGATCAGGTTCTCCCGGACCACGCGCAGATGCCCGGGTGCGGCCTTGAGCAGCGCCTGCTCGCCCTGGGGGGTGAGGACGGCGAGGATGCCCCGGTCGTCGCTGGTGCAGGTCTCGCGCCGGACCAGGCCGGCTTTCTCCAGCTGGCTGACCTGGTAGGTGAGGCCGCTGCGGGAGGCGACCAGCGCGTCGGCCAGCTCGGCCATCCGCATCCGCCGGTCGGGGGTCTCGGCGAGCCGGGTGAGCAGTTCGTACTGCGGCTGGGTCAGGCCGCCGTCGTCGCGGAGCTGCTGGTTGATGCGCTGGAGCAGGAGATTGCTGGTGTCGAGGAAGGCCACCCAGGCCCGCATCTCGACCTCGTCGAGCCACCGTTCCGTCATGCCGCGACGGTAGCAGGTCGTTCGAACTCGAACTACCTGTGACCGACGACTCAGTTGATTCGAATCCGAACTACCTCTAGCGTCCTCCATGTCGTTCGAACTCGAACTACTTTCGGCCGGCGCGGTGCCGTGCCGCACGACGAATCAGAGGAGAAAGCCATGAAGATCGCCGTTCTGGGTGCCGGCAACGTCGGATCCGCTCTCGCCGCCCGGCTGACCGAGCGGGGACACCACGTCATCCTGGCGGCCAGCGAGCCGGGCTCGCCGCGACTGGCCGCGGCCGCGGCGGCCTCCGGCGCCGAGACCGCCAGCGCCGCCGACGCCGCCACCGCGGCGGACCACGCCGTGATCGCGGCGCCGTTCGCCGCGATCGACGCCCTGCTCACCGATGAGGTCCGCGATGCCCTGGCCGGCAAGGTGGTGATCGACGCGACCAACCCGCTCGCCGCCGACTACATGTCGCTGACCATCGGGCACAGCACCTCGGCCGGTGAGCAGGTGGCCGAACGGCTGCCCCGCTCCCGGGTGGTCAAGGCGTTCAACACCGTCTTCGCCGCCACACTCGACAAGCCGGTCCTCGGCGGCGTCAAGCAGCTGCTTCCGGTCGCCGGCGACGACGCCGACGCCAAGCAATCCGTCATCGCCCTCGGCGACGAACTCGGCTTCGAGGCGATCGATGCCGGCCCGCTGACCAATGCCCGCTACCTGGAACCCGCCGTGGAGTTCCTCATCCAGCTCGCCTACGGCCAGGGACTCGGCGCCGGCATCGGCCTGCACCTCGCCCGCGCCTGACCGACCGGGCACGGGGCCCGATCTCCTGCCGCGCGGGGCGGGACGGGGGGTGACGGTGACCGGCCACGGGCAATGAAGGGGGCGGCGATCGTTGTGGACGCGCAGCGGCCAGATCGCCGGCCCCGGCCCGCGCTACTTAAAGAGAATTTGGTGTACGACCGCGGCCCGGCCAGGCTTGGTCGAGGTGATCGGTAGGGTGCTCAGGCCCGCGCTGCCCACTCATATGGCGGGGTGTGGCTCTCTCCCGGCTTGGACCCTGCCGGTCACCGTGGCGCGGAGTGGCTGAAGAGGGGTTTGCCCAGCTGTAAGTAGCGTTGCCCTCCCGCTGGTGTGGTTCTGCCGCGACGACGGGAAGGTCAACGGGTACATGGGTCAGCTGATCATTGGAGTCGATCCGCACAAGCGGTCCGCGACGATCGAGATCATCAACGAGCGTGAACAGGTGCTGGCCCGTGGCAGGTACGGCACCGACACCGGTGGCTACCAGCAGATGCTCGCCGCCGGCCGCCGTCACGCCGGCCGGGTGTGGGCGGTCGAGGGCTGTAACGGCATCGGCCGGCACCTGGCCCAGCGGCTGGTCGCCGACGGCGAAACCGTGCTGGACGTCCCGGCGAAACTCGCCGCGAAAGCCCGCAACTTTGACACCGGGCACGGCCGTAAAACCGACGGTCACGACGCGCACCACATCGCGGTGACCGCCCTGCGCACCCCGGGCCTGCGCCGCGTTCACGCCGACGGCGCCACCGTCGCGCTGCGGCTGCTGGCCGACCGCCGCGACCAGCTCGGCGCCACCCGCACCGAGACCATCAACCGGCTGCACCAGCTACTGCTCGAACTGATCCCCGGCGGCGCGAAGAAGAACCTGACCACCGACCAGGCCCGCACCCTGCTCGAACGCGTCAGCGTCCCGGCCGGCGACATCGTCACCGCCACCCGCTATCAGCTGGCCGGCGACCTGGCCGACGAGCTCACCACCCTGGACACCAAGATCAAAGCAGCCAACCGGCAGCTGAAGACCGTGCTGGCCGCCACCGGCACCCAGCTGACCAGCCTCAACGGCATCGGCCCCTCCGGCGCCGCCCGCCTGCTCGGCGACATCGGCGACATCAGCCGCTTCCCGACCCGCGGGCACTTCGCCACCTGGAACGGCACCGCCCCCATCGACGTGTCCTCCGGCGACAACCATCATCACCGGCTCAACCGGGCCGGGAACCGGCGCATCAACCGGGTCCTGCACATCATGGCCATCACCCAGCTCCGCTTCGACACCCCCGGCCGCGCCTACTACCAGCGCAAACGCGCCGAAGGCAAAACCGCGATGGAAGCCATGCGAGCGTTGAAACGACGCCTGTCCGACACCGTCTACCGCCAAATGATCAAAGACGACCACACGGCACAACAGACAGCGACGGGTCCGGGAGGACACACGGGGGCGACTCTGAACTCCAGCGCGGCCGACCCAAACCCCAAGATCGACACTTCGGAAAAGTCACAACCCGGACCCGCCAACCACCACCCTAAAACACCCCTCACACCAACCCCTTGACAGAGGGGTGCCGGGAGCATGCGATCCGTACGCCGGCGGACGTGCGCCCATGCAGCTCTTGATCTTGACCTTGGGAGGCTTCGTCGTCCGTTCCGCTCTGACCCGGGTGATGAGTTCTCGACGCCGGGGCCGTCACATAGGTGTGGGGACGTGGCGAGGCGGAAGGATGGCGTGATGGGTGCGGATGTGGAGCTGACGGCCGGGCTGACCGGGGTGGACGAGCCGGGGTTCGCCGGGCTGACGGAGCGGCATCGGCGGGAGCTGCATGTGCACTGCTACCGGATGCTCGGGTCGTTCGAGGACGCCGAGGACACCGTGCAGGAGACGTTCCTGCGGGCCTGGCGGCGGCGGGAGACGTTCGAGGGGCGGTCGACGGTCCGGGCGTGGCTGTACCGGATCGCGACCAACGCCTGCCTGGACCTGCTCGCCAAGTGCCGGCCGGAACCGGCGAGCGGTGAGGTGCGGTGGTTGCAGCCCTACCCGGACCGGCTGCTGGACGAGCTTCCGGCGGGCGACGCGGACGAGCCGGAGACCCTGGCGGTGGCGCGGGAGACGATCGAGTTGGCCTACCTGGTCGCGGTGCAGCATCTCGCGCCGCGCCCGCGGGCCGTGCTGATCCTGCGGGACGTGCTCGGCTGGCCGGCGAAGGACGTCGCGGAGCTGCTCGGTGACTCGGTCAACTCGGTGAACAGCGCGCTGCAGCGGGCCCGCGCCGGGATGCGCGAGCACCTGCCGGCCGAGCGGCAGGACTGGACCGGTGGCGACGAGGACGCCGGCACGCGGGAGCTGGTGCGCCGGTTCACCGAGGCGAGCGTGGCCACCGACATCCCGGCGCTCGCCGCGCTGGTGCGGGACGACGTCCGGTCGTCGATGCCGCCCACCCCCGGAATGCAGATCGGCCGGGACGAGGTGGTGAAGTACTGGGTGGAGAGCGGCTTCGAGGGGATGACCGGCCTGCGCGCGGTGCCGACCGCGGTGAACCGGCAGCCGGCCGTGGCGTTCTACCACTGGCGCGAGGCGGAGGGCGCCTACCTGCCGCTGACGCTCGACGTGCTGCGCGTCGTAGGCGGGGCGATCACCGAGATCGTCACATTCCACAGCGACCGGTTCGCCGGGCTGGAGCTGCCGGAGCGGCTGCCGGCGGACGGCAGCGAGGAGGAACGTCATGACCATCACGGATGAGACCGAAGGTGTTGTTCCCGGCCGGACCCGGCGGCTCGTCGGTGTCGGCCTGATCGCCACGCTCGGCGCGATGGCGGCCACCACGCTCGGCGCCGCGCTGGCCCGGGCCGCCGGGGTCGACTTCGAGCTGCCGGACGGCGGGGAGACCATTCCGCCGGCCGGGTTCGCCGTGCTGACCGGGATCTGCTGCGGCCTGGGCGTACTGATCGCTGTCGGTCTTCTGCGGTGGAGTTCCCGGCCCGCGCGGCGTTTCCTCTGGACGGCCGTGTCGCTGACCGTGTTGTCGCTGGTCGCGCCGTTCGTGCTGACCGGGGCGAACGCGGCGACCATGGCGGCCCTCGCCGGGCTGCACCTGGTCGCGGCGGCGGTGATGATCCCGGCGCTGACCTGGAGTCTGCGCACCCGGGGACAGAGCATTTCGCGTACGCGAAGCGGCTCGTGATCCTAATCCGGCTCGGCGGGACGGCGTCGGCGGAACGCGGTGAGGCCGAGGACCAGCCAGAGCAGGTTGAGCACGGCGGACGGCCAGGCGGCGTGGACCACCCCGCTGGCTGCCAGACCGGCCGAGCCGGCCAGGTTGAGCAGCAGGTAACGGCCGCCGGCGGCCTGCTCGGGGTCGTGGGTGACCAGGGCGTGGGCGAGCAGCAGGGCGCCGGCGCCGGCCCAGCCGAGCAGGTCGGCGAGGTGCATCGGATCAGGCCGCCTGGACCGGGACGGCGGCGCAGGCGCGGACCGGGAAGGTGCCGAAGCCGGCCACCCGCGGCGGGAGGGCGGTGAACCGCGCGCCGTGCGGCGGCACCTGATCGAGACCGGTCAGGTGCTCGACGATCGGGATGCCGGCGGCGAGCAGGAGCGTGTGCGCCGGCCGTTCACCCGGCGAGCCCTCGACGTCGTCGATGTTGACGCTGTCGATCCCGACCAGGCGGGCGCCGTGCTCGACGAGCCAGCGGGCGCCGGCCTCGGTGAGGTAGGGCGCCTGACGCGCGTAGCCGGGTGTCCCCCAGCCCGCGTCGCCGCCGGTGTGCAGCAGCACGGCCCGGCCGGTGACGTCATGCGCGGCCAGCGCGCCGACATCGACGCCGCGGACGCCGGCTCCCGCGGTGCGCACGACGACGGCCGGCAGGTCGACGAGCCCGTCCAGGGGCAGGCCGGCCAGGTCGGCGCCGTCGGGATAGCGGTGGTAGGGGCTGTCCAGGTAGGTGCCGGTGTTGCCGACCATGCTGATCCGGTCGATGGCGAACTCGGTCCCGGGCGCGTAGGTCTTCCTGGACTCCTCGCGGCTCAGGTGTGGCGTGATCTCCGGCCCGGGCAGGCCGGGATAGGTGGTCATGCCGGCCGAGATGACGTGGCTGAGGTCGACATGTCGCCAGGCCGGCGCCGTGGGGCCGGGGGCGGCGGCGCTGGGTCCGCCACGGGTGCCGCGGTGCGCCTCGGCGATCACCTCCAGGTTGGTGATCTCGACGGTGTCGGTCAGCAGCAGACCCAGGGAGGCCAGGAACAACTCGCCCACCTGCTGCTCGGTTGCGTCCGGGCCGGGCAGGTCGACCCGGAAGCCGTCGGCTTTCAGGCCGCCGCCGTTGCTGAAGGTCACTGTCGCGTCGAACACCGCGCGGTACTCGGTCATGAGGCCATCCTCGCGTCACGGTGGATGCAGGAGAAGTGAGTGCTGGTGAAGTTGGCGTACAGTCCCGCTGCATGCAGCTGTCGCCGTACCGGATGCTCGTGCTCCGCGCCGTCGCCGACGCCGGCGGGGTGACCGCGGCGGCCGCCCGGCTGCACCTGGCGCCGTCCGGGGTGTCGCAGCACCTGGCGGCGCTCGAGCGGGAGAGCGGGCTGGTGCTGCTGGACCGGTCCCGCCGGGGCGGGCAGCGGCCGGTCACCCTCACCGCCGCCGGGCGGCAGCTGGCCGCGCACGCCGACCGGCTGGCCGCGGTCCTCGCCGACGCCGAGGCCGACGTCATCGCGTGGAGTCAGCGGCTGGAGGGCGACGTGCGGATCGGGGCGTTCCCGACGGCGGTGCGGCGGCTGGTCGTACCGGCCGTGCTCGCGCTGCAGTCGAGCACGCCGGGCCTGCGGGCGGCGGTGCACGAACTCGACGAGGCGTCGGCGACCGCCGCGCTGCACGCGGGCGACCTGGACCTGGTGCTGGTGGAGGACGAGGCGAACGCGCTGCGCCGGCCACCGCCGGGCCTGGTGGCGCACCGGCTGCTCGACGACCCCTACCGGCTCGCGGTACCGGCGACCTGGCCGGTCCCCGGCGACATCGGTGACCTCGCGGACCGGCCGTGGGTGGACGGGCCGCCCGGCTCGGCGGTGCGCGGCGTCCTGGACCGGCTGCGCGCGGCCACCGGGCTGCCGTTGCGGGGAGCGCACACCTGCCTGGAGTTCCCGGCGGCGCTCGCGCTCGTCGACGCCGGCCTGGCCGTGGCGCTGGTCCCCGATCTGGCGCTCGACCCGGCGACGCACGTGGTGAACCTGCCGGGGCTCGGGGCGCGGACGATCAGCGCCTATGTTCAGCGGAACCGGCGGCTGGCGCCGCTGCTGGGCGCGGTCCTCGACGCACTCCGGTCGGCTAGCACGCGGGCGCCCATCCATTGACCGGTACGGACCCGCGGATCGATCGCGAGCCCGGCACCATCACCCCGAATCGCTTAGCAGTCAGTTAATCGGTTGCACGCCATCGAGACGGGAGCGTCAGATCCCGGCTATGACGATGGTGCTGAGTACGCCGACGACCGACGGGGTGCGCGAGGCTATGGCGGCGTTGCGTGAGTGGCAGCACGACGGAGCGCCGATGCAGCTGCATCCCGGAGACATCGGCTGGAACTACCGGTTGGGAACGGCCGAGACGGCCGCGGTGGTCCGGACCTGGAGCCGGGACGGACTGATTCTCGCTGTCGGGATGCTGGATTCGCCGACGCTGGTGCGGATCACAGTCGCTCCCGACGCTTTTCAGGACGAGGACTTGGCGCGGCGGCTCGTCGAGGACTTGTCGCTGCCGGAGCGCGGCGTGCTGCCGGACGGAGCGGTGTCCATCGAGGCGCCGCAGGGCCTGCTGCTCCACGACCTGTTGACCAAGGAGGGCTGGGGTGTCGGCGAGCCGTGGACTCCGCTCGTCCGCGACCTCGCCGAAGCGCTGGAGGACCCCGGCCTGCGGATCAAGCCGATCGGCCTGGAGCAGGCACACGACTTCGCCAACGTCCTTCGGTCATCATTCAACACCACGAGGCCCACGCGCGAGTACCGGCACAAGATGTCCGCGGCACCGTTCTACGCCGACGCCCGCTGCCTGGGCGCCTACGACGACCAAGGCAACCCCGCGGCGGTGGTGACGGTCTGGTCGGCCGGCCCGGGGAAACCAGGACTGGTCGAGCCGATGGGCGTTCACACGGACCACCGCGGCCGTGGCTACGGCCGGGCAATCACCGTCGCCGGGGCGGCCGCATTGCGGGAGATGGGCTCATCGAGCGTGCGCGTGTGTACGCCGAGCTCCAACGTCGGCGGCGTCGCGACGTACAAGGCGGCCGGGTTCACGGCGAGGCCTGAGATCGCCGACCGGATCCGGAAGGTCTGACGTCGGAGTCTCCGGACCTTTCTCACCTTGCGACACCCGCACGAGGGACAGCACTACTGCAGCCCCCACCGCCCTCGCCCCGCACATCCACGAGCTGGCCTCCGCCATCGGTGGGTTGACGTCCGCCAACTCGCGCGGACTTGCCCGAGCGCCCGCACAAACCCGAGTGGTCGTACAGGCGTACTAATCGGCGTGGTTATGATCTTGGGGTGGGCACTACTCGGCCGGAGCGGGAGCTGCCGCTGGCGCGTACCAGGTACGTCGCCGCGGCACGGCGGTTCGTCCGCGCGTTCGCCGGGGTCCTGGCCCGCGGGGTGCCGATCGATCCGGGGCCGCCCGGTCACCCGCGCGACTGGACCCGGGCGGACGTCGCCGCGCTGCAGGAGTTGCACACCGCGCTCGGCGAGATGCTGACCGCCCGGCGCGGCTGGGACACCTCCCGCCGGCGCGGCTGAGCCGCGCTCACCCCGCGTGCACCAGCGACCGCAGATCGGCCGGGCGGTGCGCGGTACGGTCGGCCGGCTGCCCGGCGTCGTAGAGGTGGCCCCACGCGGCGGCCACCGCGACCGCGCCGCTGTGCCACGCGGCCTGCAGGTCCAGCGGGGAATCCCCGACGTAGGCCACCGAGCCGGGCTCGACGCCCAGCCGGCCGCAGGCGTGCAGGATGCCGTCGGGGGCGGGCTTCGGGTTGGTGACCTGGTCGCCGCCGACGATCACCTCGAAGTGCCCGAGCAGGCCGGCCGCGCCGAGCAGGATCCGCGCGGCCCGGTGGCTGGCGCCGGTGAAGACCGCCACCGGGCAGCGCTCGGTCAGCGCCGCCAGCGTCTCGCCGATGCCCTCGTAGGCGCGGACCTGACCGTCGCCCAGGTGCGTGTAGTACCGGTCGAGGTCGTCCTGGGTCGCCGGGCGGCCGAGCAGATGGTCCAGGATCCGGCGGGGCGGCCCGAGAGGATAGGCGGCCACGATCTCGGTGTCCGAGCACCGCGGCCCGCCGCCGGCCGCGACGGCGGCCCGGAACGCCGAGTTCACCGCGGTCGTCGACTCGATCAGAGTGCCGTCCATGTCGAACACGACCGCGTCCACGGGAGCGTTGCGGGAATCGGAAGATCGCATAGCGCGACCCTACTCACGCGAGCCGCGCCGTCATTCGCCCAGCCACGACAGGGACGGGGCGGGCAGCTCGTCGACGACCCCGTCGCGGACCTGCCACACGACAGCGTTGCCGCGCTCGTCGGTGATGACGAACAGGCCGCGAGGGCGGTCGCCGTCCTCGTCGGCCGGCGGCAGGGCGGCCAGCTCGGTCACCTGGGCACGCAGCCAGGGCAGCTCACCCTCGCGGAGGTCACCACCGTAGAAGAGGTACAGCGTCCAGTTGAACGGCTTCGCCGGGAAGGCCCAGCCGCCGGAGTAGTGCCCGTCGTGGTGCCGCTGGATGATCTCCTCAGCGCTGCGCCGCTGACTGAAGTCGATCTCCACCCATCCGCGAGCCGACGCGTACATCCCCATGCCGGCCGACTGTAGGCGATGGCGCCGCTCGGAAAGGCGTTGACGAGGGCCGGCGGAAAGCCGATGGTTCGCTCGTGCTGATTCGACGCGAGGTTCCCGGTGATGTCGAGGCGATCCGTGCGGTGACGGCGGCCGCGTTCCGTGGCGTGGCGCACAGCGCGCCCCCGGTGGAACCGGGTGGGGATCCGGGCGAAGCGGCCCTGGTCTCCCGGCTGCGCGACGATGCCGGTTGGATCCCGCAGCTGTCGCTGGTCGCCGTGGCGGACGACCTCGTGGTCGGCCACGTGGTCGCCACCCGGGCCCGTGTCGACGGCCGGCCGGCTGTCGGGCTCGGGCCGCTGAGCGTTCTCCCGCGGCGGCAGCGAACCGGGGTCGGCACTGCTCTGATGCACGCCGTCCTGGGCGCCGCCGACGCGCTGGGCGAGCCTCTGGTCGGGTTGCTGGGCGACCCGGCCTACTACCGTCGTTTCGGCTTCGTTCCCGCCCAGTCGATGGCGATAGTCGCGCCGGACCCGTCCTGGGGCGAGTATTTCCAGGTCCGGACCCTTTCCCAGTACGACGGCAGGACCGGCCGCTTCTCCTATGCCGGCCCCTTCGACCAGCTCTGAGCGAGGGAGCCCGCGACCGGCCGCGTAGGGGCCTGGGCCGTGTCATCCAGCTCATCGGACTGTTCTGGATCCGCCGCCGTCCGGAAGGGATTGCCGCCCGCGATCAGCGGTGATCTCGGCTTCGCCTGTTCGCCGACGCACGAGTCAGGACAACGTCAGCTACCGCTTCCGAGTGTTCGGGGAGGCGTTCGTAGTCGCGGGCGGAGGCGCGGTGATCTCGACCGGGCCAACCTCGATCAGCACCGTCTTGGCCCTCGGGCCTGCGCGCCAGCCGCGGGCATTGCCGGGATCGAGCGCGCGTTCTCTGCGGCAAACCCGTGCAGCTTGATAGCGTTCGTGGCACCGAGGCGGCGGGCATGGGCCAGGCAGCTGAGCTGTGGACTTCGCGGTATTCGTTCGTGCGGCCTGCCCACTCGAAAAGCCCGAGCTCAACTTTGGGTAACGGTTCCGTCCCGGCGGAGGATGACGCGGATCGGTGGCGGGATCGCGCCGTCGAACCCGTGTCCACCTCGGTCGTTGGCGAAGCCGAGGAGGGCCGGCTTCCCGTCGGCCAGGTTGACCAGGTGCGCCGCGTAGATTGAGGGGTCGTCGAACGGGATTGCTGCGGCGACGTCGTAGGGGCCGATGATGGAACTGCCGGGGGCACTCCACATGCCGGTCAGGGGGGTCGCCTGGCGGCGTTCGGCGGAGAGCTCCTGGGCGAGGCAACAGAAGGTCAGTACCGGGCGGCCATCGATCAGGCTGACTTGCGGTACCTCCATATGGCCGAATCCAGCGGGGGCGGTCAGCGGCGGCTGTACCTCCCAGGTGTCGAAGTCGGCCGAGCGGGCATGCCCGATCACCCCCCGGTCATTCCGGGGTCCGGTGCGGGCTCGGGCGGTGATGAGCATGTGCCAGCCGTCGCCGTCCGGGTCGCGGAGAACCCAGGGGTCGCGCCAGGTTTCCTCGTGCCAGTCCATCTGGTCGATGGTCTCGTACCAGCGCGGGTCGGCGCACAGCAGAGGCTGAGGGCCGGCGCGGCGCCAGGTGATCAGGTCGTCCGAGTCGGCCCGGCCGATGCGTTGCACCCGGCCGCCCTCGTGCTGGGAGAGGGCGGTGTAGAAGAAGTGCCACCGGCCGGTGTCGCCGCGCACGATCGATCCGGTCCAGATGGCCAGGTCGTCCCAGGCTGGTGAAGGCGCGGCGGTGAGCGCGTCGGGCAGGATCGTCCAGTGCTCCCAGTCGGGGCTGACGGCGTGCCCGACCGCCGCATGGGTATGGCGGGCGATCGGGTCGCCGAGAGCGCGGGGGGCTTGCAGGTAGAACAGGTGCCGGTCGTCCCCGTCCTCGACCGGCCAGCTGTCCCAGATCCACAGATCGTCACGTCGCAACACGCGTCAACCCTTGACACCGCTGGAGGCGATACTGCCGATGAACGCACGCTGGAAGCAGAGGAACAGCACCAGGACGGGGATCGTGATCAGCGTGGAGTATGCCATCATCGGCCCCCAGGCGACCTTGAGCTGGAAGAAATAGGACACGCCTACCATCACCGGGCGCAGGTTCTCGCTTCGGACCACCATCAGCGGCCACAGGTACTGGTTCCACGCGGGTAGGAAGGTCAGGATCGACACCGTCGCGATGGCCGGGCCGGACAGCGGCATCACCACGCTGCGGTAGATGCGGAACCAGCCGGCGCCGTCGACCCGGGCGGCCTCGTCGAGGTCCTTGGGGATGCTCTGGAAGTACGAGTAGAACAGGAAGATGGCGAAGGCGTTGGCGATGAACGGGATGATCTGCACCCGGTAGCTGTCCAGCCAGCCGAACTCCCACAGGGGCACCCCGCCGCGCAGGGTGAGCCAGGGCAGCTTGTTCACCCACCACACCATGGGCAGCGCGAAGGTCTCGAACGGCACCACCAGGGTGGCGATGATGACCGCCAGCACGACTGTCCGTGCGCGCCACCTGAGCCGGGACAGCGCGAACGCCGCCAGGCTGTTGACGAACAGTCCGATCACGACGGTGAGGGCGGACAACAGGATCGAGTTGACCAGGAACCGGCCGGCCGGGACGGTGTCGAAGACGGTGCTGTAGTTGTCGAACGAGATCTTCCCGACGGGTAGGAAAGCCTTGACCGAGTCGAGGTCGCCGAAGATCTGGTCGTCCGGCTTGAGCGACGAGACGAACATGAACACGATCGGGAAGGCAAAGAACACGACCAGGATGATGCGGCCGACGTATCCGCCGATCTTCTGCCAGCGCGGTTCGCGGGTCGGCTGGCGGTGATGGGCTTCCGGTGCCGGCGTGATCGCCGAGGGTGCGGTGCTGGTGTCGGTGGCCATGATCAGTCCTTGTCCCGGGTGAGGTAGCGCTGAACCAGCGACACGGTCAGCACGAGGATGAAGAAGATGAGCGAGATCGCGGACGCGTACGCGGTCTGCTGTTGCTGGTAGCCGGTGCGGACGGCCTGGTAGACCATGGTGGTGGTGGAGTTCAGCGGGCCGCCGGCAGTCATCACGTTGATCTGAGCGAACAGGCTGAGCGCAGCGATCGTGATGGTGACCAGGATGAACGTGCGGGTGGCCCGCAGGCCGGGCCAGGTCACGTACCGGAACTTCTGCCAGGTGGTGGCTCCGTCGAGATCAGCGGCCTCGTACCGTTCCTCGGGGATGGTCTGCAAGCCGGACAGCCAGATCACCATGTGGAAGCCGACGGCCTGCCAGATCGACATGAACATGATGGCCGGCATCGCGGTCTTGGTGTTGTTGAGCCAGTCGGTGCCCTGGACGACGTTGAACGTGACCGTCTGCAGCAGCGAGTTGACCAGGCCGTCGGGCTGGTACATGAAGCGCCACAGGATGGAGACAACGACGATGGAGGTCACCACCGGGATGAAGTACATGGTGCGGAAGAAGTTGACGCCGCGGGTCTTCACGTTGATGAGCAGCGCCAGCAGCAGTGCGAAGGCGGACTGGACCGGCACCACGACCAGGCCGAAGTAGAAGGTGTTGCGCAGCGACGCCCAGAACACGGGGTCACTGAACAGCCGGGTGAAGTTGTCGAGGCCGGTGAAGTGGGCCGGCTCGGGTGCGATCAGCCGGGCGTTGGTGAAGGCAAGGATGAAGCACAGGATGACCGGGATGAAGAAGAACAGCAACAGCAGGATCACCGCCGGCGTGACCATCAGCGCGCCGATGCGGGCCTCGTGCCGTTCGGCGGCCTTGAGACGACGGCGGGGGCGCCGGGTCCGGGCCTCGATGGCGGGTTCGGCCGCAGCGGCAGCCGTGGAAATGCTCATGAGTCCCTCCGTCCCTCCGGTGGTGGGTGCGAGCCCGTAGGGTGGCCCGCACCCCCGCTCCGGGGATCAGAATCCGTAGCTGTCGTTGGACTTGATGTTTTCGTCGATGTCTTTGGCGGCCTGGTCGAGGATCTTCTTCGGGTCGCCGCCGGCCACGATGTCCTGTGTCGCCTTGGCGAACGTGCTGGTCAGGAACGGGTAGCCGGGGGTCGGCGGGCGCAGGACGGCGCACTTCTTGGACAGATCGAGGAAGAACCGCTTGGGGCCGCCGGGTTGCCAGCCGGGAGCGATCGCCGCCGCGGCCTCGGTTGCCGGGATGACGTTTTGCTTCTCCGAGAACATCGCGATGTACTTCTTGTCGAGCGAGAACTTGAGGTAGTCGAGCGCGCCGTCGGACTTGCTGCAGCTGGAGCTGATCGCCCACTGCCAGGACCCGCCGCCGATCTTGGGGCCGGTGCCGAGGTCGGGCGGCGGCAGGATCACGCCGTCCTTGACCTTGCCGATGTTGCCGGCGTTCCAGATGCCTGACCAGACCATCGCCGACTTGCCGTTGACGAAGTCCGCGAAGGCGTCCTAGCTCGACTTGGCCGGGGTGTATCCGTTTTTGACGAGGCCTTGCAGCCAGGCGCCCCACGCGAGCGCCTTCGGGCCGTTGATGATGCCGTCCGAGGTCTTGTAGGTGTTGCGGTCGATCAGGTCACCGCCGAAGCTCTGCAACAAGGGTGAGTAGCCGTACGTCCACCACTCGGTGGTCGGGTCGCCGGTGGCGAGGTCGAACACGTTCTCGTACTTGCCGGTCGCCTTGATCTTGGGTAGGGCGGCGTTGAACTGGTCGGCGGTCCACGGCTTGTCGATGGTGGCCACCGGCAGTCCGGCGGCGGTGAGGGCGTCCTTGTGGGCGAACAGGCCCAGGGCCGCGTCGTAGTAGCCGATGGAGTAGAGCTTGTCCTTCCACTTGCCGAGCGTGGTCGGCAGATTCTGACTGGTCAGGTCGGACGGCAGGTTCAGCGGTGCCAGGTAGCCGGCGTAGGCCCAGTTGGGCACCGTGGGGCCGTCGGTGTCGAGAATGCACGGCAGTTTCTTCGCCGTCGCAGCGGCCGTCACGGCGTCGTTGTACGACGCCTGCGGGAACGCCTGCACGACGACCTTGAACTTGTTCTGGCTGGCGTTGTAGTCCTTGACGATCTGGTTGACCACCCCGAGTTCTTCCGGGTTGCCGGCGTTGTGCGTCCACAGGGTGATGTCGCCGCCACCGCTGTTGCCGCCGCCGCTGCTGCCGCCGGAGTTGCTGACCGTGCCGCAGCCGGCCGCCACCATCAGAGCGGCGGTGGTAGCGGCCACGACGCGTGTCGTTCGGCGCCGATATAGCCGAATGCGCATGACATACCTCGATTTGGGTAGCCCGCAGGCCCGCGCCGGATCAGCAGGGCGGGCGGGTGATCGGAGGAGCTGAACGTGCGTCAGGCGCCGGACGGGGGCGCCACCGAGTCACGCCGGTACAACGTGCCAAGAATCTTGGTTTGCTGAGGCGTGGTCGCGGGATCGGTGATCTCTGCGATCAACTGCCGGACAGCCCAGGCGCCCATCTCGTGATGCGGAAGCGACACCGTGGTCAGGCCGGGGAACTGGTTGTCCGCAAGGAGTTCTAGATTGTCGAACCCGATGATCGAGAGATCATCGGGGATGCGCAGCCCCAGCGTGTGCGCGGCCTGGTAGACACCGACGGCCATGGTGTCCTTATAGCAGAAGAGGGCGGTCGGGCGATTCGGCCGCTGCAGGATGTCCAGGGCGGCTCGATACCCGCCCCGTGAGGTCGGCGGCTCGACCGCCGTCCAAGCCGGGTCCGGCACGATGCCGGCCTTGCGCAGCGTCGCGCGATAGGCCCGTCGGCGGAGCGGGGCGGCCAGGATGCGGTCGGTGCAGTCGACGTAGCCGATCCGCCGGTGTCCGTGATCGAGCAGTTCGGTGACGGCGAGCCGGACGCCGCCCTGCTCGTCCGGCACCACCGAGGACACCGTTGAACTCTGTGCGACCGCGTTCACCAACACAGTCGGAGTTCCGCCGAGCAATTCCGGCACGGTGAGACTGCGGTGGTACATCGCCGCGTAGAGAACCCCATCGACCTGCTGCTGCAGCAGAGAGGTAAGTGCGGTCTCCTCCAACCGGGCGTCGCCGCTGGTATCGACCGCCATCAGGAGCCTGCCCGTCGGCAGGGCCGCCTCCTGTGCGCCGACGATCATATTGCCGGCGTACGGCGTGGTCGCGACGAAGTCGCTGACGAACCCGATGAGATGCGACCGCTGCAGACGCAGCCCCCGAGCCATTCCGTTCGGCATGTATCCGAGGTCGTTGGCTGCCTTCCAGATCCGCTCGCGGGTCTGCGGATGGACACGCGCCGACTTGACGCGGTTCAGCACCACGGACACGGTCGAAACCGAGACCCCCGCGGCCGCCGCCACGTCACTCATCCCGACCTTCGGCATGTCCCCCCCGGTGAAGTACTCCACGCCGGGACCGAAGATCGTAGCCCGCCTGCCCGCCGTTGGGTCAATGCGGCGTGGCCACCGCTACAGTACCGCCCGGCCAGACGCAACCCTGACCGGGTGATGGCATTCCGTGGCGGTGTTCCGGCCGCCGGTCCGAAGAGGCTCATCATTCCGCCAAATCGTTTTGGCAAGGCTTACAACCGAGACGGTCCCTCCGTTGCGTGATGGGAGCAACACGCAGGTGTCCGTTGTTATCGAAACGTTACGGCAGTTGCGCAAACGATTTGGCAATGGCAGAGCCAGTCCCGTGGTTGCTGTGCGTCGCATGCGGCTCCCACCTGGCGAACAGCAAGTTCCGCGGCGAGCCTTGTCGGTCCTTTCTGTAGCGAAGGCCTACCGGGCACAGCCGAGCCGGACAGCCCCTCCCGGGCGGCATGCACGACGTCTGTCCCCTGATGGTGAGACGCTAGTGGCCCATTGGCCTGGCCAAATCACCATCCGGGGTCCACAGAGGCAGTTGGGATGGATGCAATTCCGCTCGTACGCGCAGGTAGCGGACCGGATGCCGCCACCTCCCCTGCTCGAACGCCTCGTCGACGGCGATCTCCACCACGACCGGCTCGACCGGTTCGTAGGCCTGCGGCTTCTTCCACGTCCAGGCGGCCGGCAACGGCTGCGGCCACCAGCTCGTCCCGGCCGGTCGCAGCTCAGGCGCCAGCCCGGCGCGCTGGGCCGCCGTCAGCACCACGGTCCGCCCGACGAAGCGCAACGTCCCGTCCCCGGCGTACCGGCCGAGCAGCAACGCCACCGGATCGCGCGGGCTGCCGACCACTCCCCCGACCAGCGCCTCCGTCGTGGTCCGCCGCTTCCATTTCCACCAGCCCGGCGCCCCGGCCCGGTACCGGCTGGTCAGGTCCTTGATGACGATCCCCTCGCAGCCGGCTGCGCTGTACTCGTCGAACCAGCCCCGCGCCTCGTCCGGGTCCCGCGTCGCCGGGCACACCGTGATGCCGGCCAGCCCGTCGCACAGCTCCTCCAGCAGCATCCGCCGTTCCAGCAGCGGACGGTCGACCAGCTCGTGCCCGTCCACCTGCAGCAGGTCGAACACCACGTAGCTGGCGGGCGGCGCCGCCGCGGACCGGACCCGCCGCTGCAGCGCGGTGAACGACGTCCGCCCGCTGGCCGGGTCCCAGACGACCAGTTCACCGTCGAGCACGGTGTCCGGCAGCAGCGCGGCGCCGAGCGCGGCGACCACCTCCGGGAAGTGCCCGGTGAGGTCGTTGAGCTGCCGGGACTGCAGCCGGATCCGGTCGCCGCAGAAGGCGAGGCACCGCCACCCGTCCCATTTGATCTCGTACTGCGGGGTGCCCCGGGTGTGCGGCGCCAGCAGGCCGGCGGCCGGCACCGCCCGCATCGGTTCGACAGGTGGCGTGAGCAGCGGACATCCCCGTTCCAAGCATGATCACTTGGAACGGTACGGACGCCCCCGGCCGCCCCGCAGGCGTTTGCTCAGCCAGCAGCCTCGAGCGGCTCGGTCCGCCGGCGCACCCGGCCCCGGGCGGCGAGCCGGTCGAGCCGCCGCTGTTCCCGCTCGGCCCACCGGGCCACCCGCGCCGGGTCGAGCCGCCCGCCGTGACCGACGTGCAGCGAAGCGGGCTGCAGCGCGAGCATCGCGCGCAGGCTGGCGAGGTTGGCGAGCCGGTCGTCGTGGAACGGCGGGTTGGCCGGGCGGCCGGTGATCGAGCCCAGGAACGAGCTGGCGATCAGGTCACCGGCCACCAGGTCGCCGTCGTCGGTGAGCACCGAGACCGAGCCCGCGGTGTGCCCGGGCGTCGGCATGATCCGGGCGGCGACGCCCAGGTCGTCGAGCCGGTGCGGGCCGTCCAGGACGAGGTCCGGCTCGACCGCCTGGGTGGTGTGGTGCAGCGCCGGCAGCCGGCTCAGCAGCGCGCCGAACGGGCCGGTCGGCAGGTACGGCTCGCGCGCCCGGCCGGCCCGGTACGGCTCCAGGTCGGCGCGGTGCGCGGCGATCGGCGCCCCGGTCAGGCGGCGCACGTGTGCCGCGGCGCCGAAGTGGTCGATGTGCGCGTGGGTGAGCACGATCAGCGCCAGGTCGGCCGGGTCGACGCCGTGTGCGGCGATGCCGTCGACGATCTTGCGGCCGCTGCCCGGGACGCCGGCGTCGACCAGGATCGGCCGGCGGCCGAGCAGCAGATAGGCGTTGATCGAGTGCCGGCCCGCGACCGGGATGGCACGTACGGATGTCGACATGGACTCTCCTCACGAAGTTGACTGATCGGTCAAGTCAGTGGCCAGGGAAAACTCACCCGGAGGCGCGCAGCAGCAAACGGATGTCGGCCTTGGCCAGCAGCACGATCCCCGGGTCGTCGTGCGCCTTGGCGAGCAGCGTGAGCCCCTGCATCAGGGCCAGCACCCGGGTCGCGGCGAGGCGCGGGTCGACGTCGGCCGGCACGTCGCCCCGCCCTTTCGCCTCGCTGATCGCCGTCGCGAAATAGCCCATCCAGCCGGCCAGCACCCGCCCGGCCCGAGCCCGCCCCTCGTCGCCGTGCCCGGCCACCTCGGCGGCCAGGCCACCGAGCGGGCAGCCGGGCGTGGCGCCGAACCGCTCCCGCATGAGGGTGAGCATCCGCACGAAGCTGTCGACGAACCGGTCGACGCGCTCCAGCGGCGGCACGTCGTCGGCGAACGACTCCTCCAGCACGGCGTGCATCATGTCCCAGTTGTGGTCCAGGACGGCTCCGCCGAGCGCCTCCTTGGACGGGAAGAAGTGGTAGAGGCTGCCCTTGTGCACGCCCGCGGCCTTGCACACGTCCTCGGTGCTCACCTCGGCGAGCGACGCACCGTGGACCAGGTCGCGTGCCACCGCGACGATGCGCTCCCGCGTGTCCCGCGCCATGCCCCGACCTCCCAGTTGACCGTCCGGTCAAATCTAGAACTCGGTTGACTGATCGGTCAAGTACGGTGCGGCCCGGTGCATGCGGAGCACGAACCGGGACCCGCCGGCCGGGTTCGGCTCGTACCGGATGTCGCCGTGGTTCGCCTGCGCCAGCCCACGCACGATGTAGAGGCCGAGGCCGGTCCCCCGGACCGTGGTGGCGTCCCGGTCGGCGCGGGTGAGCCGGTCGAAGAGCCGGTCACGGAATTCGTCCGGCACGCCCGGGCCGCTGTCCTCGACGGTGATGTCGAGGCCGGGCTCGCCTTCGACGGTGGTGTGCGCGAGCCGGACGGCGGTGGCGCCGCCGCCGTACTTCGCCGCGTTGGAGAGCAGGTTGACCAGGATCTGCTGCAGGTGACCCGGGTGGAAGAGCACGATCGCGTCCGGACCCTCGATCGGCAGGTCGTCCCGGCCGACCGCGGCCAGGGCCTCGCCGACCGCGTCGCGGACGGCCAGCTCGCCGCGGTCGGCCCGGATCGTGCCGGCCTCGATGGTGACCAGCGCCAGCACCTCCCGGACGATCCCGTCGAGCCGGTCGGCCTGCCGGGCGATCGCCTCCACGGCCCGGCCGCGCTGCTCCTCGGACAGCGCCGGCGAGCCGTCGGCGAGCAGGTCGGCGTTGCCCAGAATGGTGGTCAGCGGATTGCCGATCTCGTGGCCGAGCATCCCGATGATGTCGAGCTTGAGCTGGTTGGCGGCTTCCAGTTCGGCGTTGCGCTCGGCCAGCGCCGCGGCGGCGGCGTCCCGGGCGCGTTCGGCGGCACGCCGGGCCGAGATGTCGGTGACCACCCCGATCAGGTGCTGCGGCCGGCCCTCGTGGTCGCGGACCAGCGAGACGGTCGCCTCGACGTCGACCCAGTGCCCGTCGGCGTGCTTGAGGCGGCCCTGCCGGGTGTAGGAGTCGGCGTCCCCGGCGAACAGGCCGGCCACCCGTCGCCGGTTCTCCGGCAGCTCGGCCGGGTCGAGCAGGTCCTGCTCGGTGATCCCGGCGAGCTGGGCGACGGTGTAGCCGAGCATGCCGGCGTACGCCGGATTGGCGTCGATCAGGGTGCCGTCGAGCGCCCGGATGACCTGCCCGGCGGCCGAGTTGGTGAACTGGGCGCGCAGCCGCTGCTCGCTGTCGGCGAGGGCCTGCTCGGCGGCCCGGGCGGCGGTGACATCGGTGTTGATCTCCAAGATCTGCGGCGGGTGGGCGCCGCCGGTGTCCGGTTCGGGATGGTGCATCACCTGGTCGCTGAGCACGGTGACGAGCCGGCCGGTGGCGGTCACGTGCCGCAGCTGGCCGCTCCAGTGGCCGGTCTCCGCCAACGCCCGGCGTTGGGTGTCCCCGCTCTCGCCGTCCGGGAAGATCGTGCTGAACAGCCGGTGCGTGACCTTGCCGGCGGCGGCCGTCGGCGCCCACCCGTAGAGCTGCGTGGCGCCGGCGTTCCACCAGCGGATCGTGCCGTCCAGGTCGCGGACGATCACCGCGGCCGGGATCAGCTCCAGCAGCCGGGCCTGCTGGCGCAGCTGGATCTCGGCGGCGCGCCGGGCGGTGATGTCCTCGACCTGGTTCACCACGTAGCGGGCCCGGCCGCGATCGTCCCGGACCACGGCGACCCGTACCGCGGCCCAGATGGTGTGGCCGTCCTTGTGCCGGTAGCGGCGTTCGGTGGCCAGCGAGTCGATCTCGCCGTCCCACAGCCGCTGGACCATGCCCTGGGTGCCGGCGACGTCGTCCGGGTGCTGCAGGTCGGCGAAGGTCATCCCGGTCAGCTCGTCGGCGGAGTAGCCGGTGATCGCCGTCATCGCCGGGTTGACCTGCAGATATCGTCCGAGATCGGCCGGCTGCATGCTGGCCAGCGTGACCCCGATCGGGCTGTGGTCGAAGATCATCCGGAAGCGCTTCTCGGTGACCTCCAGGTCGGCCAGGGCCTGGGTACGCTCGGCGAGCAGGGCGGCGTTGCGGGCGGCGTCGTCAGCGTGGCGCAGCGCGGAGCTCAAACTGTCGGCGAGCAGCGCGAGCTGCTGCTCGTCGGTGTCGTCGAAGGCGCCGGGCCGGGTGGCGGAGACCTTGAGAACGCCGATCACGGTACGGCCGGCGTGCAGTGGCGCGATCAGCATCGACCCGATCCCGAGCGCCTTGCAGAGCGCCCCGTTGATCCGCGGATCGGTCCCGGTGTCGGCGCAGTGTGCGGGCGTGCCGGTGGCCACCACGCTGCCACTGAGCGACCCGGCCGCCGGGACATGGGTGCCGGTGAACCGGGCCAGGGTGCCGGCGCAGGCGGCGTAGCGCAACTCGTCACCGTCGAGCAGTTCGACCACCGCGCCGTCGGCGGCCGCGAACAGCGGCACCGCACGGTGCGCGACCACCCGCATCGCGGCGTCCCGGTCGGCCGCCGCCGCGATGACCTCGCGCTGGACGGCGAGCGTGGTGGTGAGCCGGTCGCGTTCCCGGTCGGCGGCCCGCTGCGCGGCCCGGTCGGCGGTGATGTCGAGCAGCTGGATGACCGCGGACGCCGGACCGTGCTCGTCGGTGATCACCGAGGTGCGGGCGGCGACCGCGACGATGCTGCCGTCGCGGCGCCGCAGCTCGGTCTCGCGCTGGCCACGCCGGCGCACCCCGGAAGCGAGCGTGCTGAGCGCCTGCTCCAACTCCGCCGCGCGGTCCAGCCGGGCCAGGTCGGCCAAGTGCAGGCCGGCCGCCTCCGCGGCGGAGTAGCCGAACAGCTCGCAGAACGCCGGATTGGCCAGCCGGATCACGCCGCGGTCGGCGTCGCGCAGCCCGACCACCAGCTTGGCGACCGGCGAGTTGTCGAAGACCTCGGCGAATCGGCTTCGCTCCCGCTCCAGGTCCCGCGCGGCGGCGCGGGCACACCGCAGCAGCTCCAGCCGCTGGGCGCTGTCCTCGGCGTGCCGCAGCGCCGCGCCGAGCGCGTCGGCGAGCAGGGTCAGCAGTTGCTCGTCACCGTCGTCGAAGGCTCCCGGGCGGGCGCTGCCGACCATCAGCACACCGAACGGGGCGCTGCCCGGCGCCCGCAGCGGGGCCACCACCAGCGAACCGGTGCCGGTGTCGCGGGCCAGCGCCCGGCTGACGCGCGGGTCGGTGGCGGCGTCGTCGCAGCGCAGCGTCGTGTCGCTGGTGACCGCCAGGCCGGCCAGGGAGCCGGTGAGCGGGAGCGGCGGCACCGGATGCTCCGGAAGCCGCCCGGTGCCGGCGATCACCCGCAGCACGCCGCTGTCCCGGTCGACGGTCTGCACCGTGGCGGCGTCCCCGGCGGGCAGCACCTGCAGGGTCCGGTCGGCCATCAGCCGCAGGACCGCGTCCCGGTCCTGGGCGACCGCGGTGATCTCGCGCTGCACCCCGATGGTGATCCGCAGCCGGTCCGCGTCCCGGGCGGCGGCCCGCTCGGCGGCGACGGTGTCGGTGACGTCCCGGCCGGTCGCCACGATCAGTTGGTGCTCGGCGGCGACCGCCCCGGTCCACTGCACCCAGCGGTAGCCGCCGTCCCGGCCCCGGTAGCGCCAGCGGCGCCCGGCCACCGGGATGCGGCTGCCGGCGACCGCCTCGGCGACCGCGTCGCGCACGTCGTCCACGTCGTCGGGATGCCGCAGCGCCGCCAGCTTCGTGCCGGCCAGCTCCGCCTCGCTCCAGCCGAGGATCCGCTCCCAGGCCGCGTTGACCCGCACCACGGTCCCGTCGAGCGTGGTCAGCGCCAGCAGGTCCGGGCTGGCCGCGATCAGCACGTCCAGCAGCTCCTGGTTGCGCCGGTCCGCACTGACGTCGACCAGCTCGACGAGCAGCTCCAGCGGCGCCCCCGACGCCGACCGCAGCACGCTGATCGTGACCAGACCCCAGACCGTCAGACCATCTTTGCGTACGAATCGGCGCTGCCCCTGCCACGAGGACTGCTCCCCGTCCGCCAGCCGCAGCAGCACCGCCCCGGCGTCCCGGTCGTCGGGGTGGGTCACCGTGAGCAGTGTCCGGCCGACCAGCTCGGACCGCTCGTAGCCGAGCAGGCCGGCGAACGCCCGGTTCACCTCGACGAGCCGCCCGGCCCGCGCACCGGCCAGGCCGACCAGCACCTTCGGCACCGGGCTGTCGGCGAACAACTCCACCGGGAGCTCGTCCAGCCGCCCCAGCAACCCGACACTCATACCACCCCGTTCGGCCGAATCCCGGCATCCGTGAGGTCACTCGGCAGCCCTCGCGGCGCGCCGAAGACCATGTCGACGTCCGAGTAAGCGACGCCCGCAACCGCGCCCATCTATGCCGCAGATCACAGGCGTTGCTGGTTTGGGCGCGCCGTCCGTGGGAACCGGCGGCGCCCATCGAGCACATAGCATTTCTGGGTGATCGTGGGGCGGCGGGGCGAACTACGAGCGTTGGACGACCTTCTCGCTGAGGCGGGAGCGGGCTCGGGTGGCATGACCGTGATGCGCGGCGAGGCCGGCATCGGCAAGACGGCACTGCTGGAGTACGCCGCCGAGCGGGCCGGCCGGCTCGGGATGCGGGTGCTGTCCACCGCGGGCGTGCAGGCCGAGGTCTACGTTCCCTATGCGGGGCTGCATCGGCTGTTGCGCAGCGCACCGGAGCTGGGCCGGGCGGCCAAGGCGGTGCTCGACGCCCCGGACACGCTGCCCTACCGGGCGGCGGCGCTGCTGCTGGACCTGCTCAGCGAGAGCGCCGACGAGGCGGCGCTGTTGCTGGCCGTCGAGGACGCGCACTGGCTGGACACGGCGAGCTGGGACGCGCTGAGCTTCGTGGCCCGCCGGCTCGGCGCGGACCGGATCGCGATGGTGCTGACCGTGCGCGAGGGCGAGGACGTGGACCGGCGGCTGGCCGGCGCCGGGCTGCCCGAGATCCGGCTGGATCCGCTGCTGCCCGAGGACGCGATCGCCCTGCTCGCCGAGGTCGCCCCGACGCTGAGCGTCACCCTGCGGCAGCGGATCCTGGACGAGGCGGCCGGCAATCCGCTCGGCCTGGTCGAGCTGGGCCGGGCGGTTTCCCGGTCCGGGGCGGGCGCGCTGCTGCCGGCCTGGTTGCCGCTGAGTACCCGGGTGGAGCGCACCTTCTCCGGCCTGGTGGCCGAGTTGCCGCTGGCCACCCGGGCGCTGCTGGTGATCGCGGCGCACGACGACGGCGACGACCTGGACGAGTTGGTGGCCGCCTGCCGCCGGATGACCGGCGACGACATCGGCCCGGACGTGATCGAGCCGGCCGTGGCGACCCGGCTGGTCCAGGTCGACGACCGGTTCCGGTTGCGGTTCCAGCATCCGCTGCTGCGCTCCGCCCTCTACCAGTCGACCGCCCCGGCCGAGCGCCGCCGGGCGCATGCCGCACTCGCCGAGACGGTCGCGGCCGACCCGGCCCGCCAGATCTGGCACCGGGCGGCAGCCGCGGCCGGCCCGGACGAGCAGCTGGCCGAGGAGCTCACCGAGTTCGCGCATCAGGCTCGGCACCGGCAGGCGGCGGCCATCGCGGTGGCCGCGTTCGAGCAGGCGGTCCGGCTGAGCCAGGATCCGGCCGGGCGCGGCCGCCGGCTGGTCGCCGCCGTCGACATCGCGGCCGAGCAGGGCGACACCGCCAACGCGGTGCGCTTGCTGGAGCAGGTCCGGGAGGAGGACCTGCGCCTCGCCGACCGGGCCCTGTACGGCCTGATCCGGGAGGTCTACCTGGACACCGGCTGGTCCGGCTCGGACCGGATGACGGCCTTCGCGGAAGCGATCGAGGTGATGTGCCGCGACGGGGACGCCGACGCGGCACTCCACGCCCTGACCGCGATCGGGGTCCGCGTGTACTGGTCGGTTCCCCCGCCGGAGATCGTGGACCGGCTGGTCGCGGCGGTGGAGGGTGCCGGCGCCGCGCCGGACGACCCCCGGCTGGTGGCCGTGCTCGGGCTGATCGCGCCGATGACCCGCGGCGCCTGGTGCCTGCGCAAGATGGCCGAGCTGCAGCCGGCCGACCGCCTGGTCCCGCACTTCCAGTTCGCGCTCGGGCTGACCGCGAACGGGCTGGGCGCCACCACCCTGGGCAACGCGCTCACCACGGTCGCCGCCGCCGGCCTGCGGGTGCAGGGACGCCTCGGCATGCTCAGCAAGATCCTCATCTCGCAGGCGACGAACGCGGCCTACCTCGGCGACGCCCGTTCCGCGCTGACCCTGGCGGCCGAGGGCGAGCTGCTGGCCACCGAGACCGGTGAACACAGCTGGCGGCTCAGCGCGGTGATGGCCACCGGTTTCGCCGAGGCGTTGCGCGGTGAGACGGAGAAGGCGGTCAAGCTCGCCGACGCCGCCGAGGCGGTGCTGGTGCCCGCCCGGCGCTTCCCGCTGCTGGCCCTGGTCCAGCAGATCCGCGGTGTGGCGGCGCTGGCGGAGGGACGTCCGGAGGAGGCGTTCCGCGAGTTCTGCCGGGTGTTCGACCCGGCTGACCAGGCGTATCACCCGTACACCCGGTTCCTGCTGTTCGGGCACCTGGCCGACGCCGCGGTCTGGTGCGGGGCGCTGGACCGGCTGCGCGAGCTGACCGCCCAGATGCGGGCGGTCGCGGCCCAGTGCCCCTCGCCGGCGTTGCTGTCCGGGCTGCGGTACGCCGAGGCCGCGCTGGCCGGCACCGCCGAGGCCTACGACATGGCGATCGCTGAGATCCCGGCGGAGTGGTCGTTCGACCGGGCCCGGCTGCAGCACGCCTACGGGGTGTGGCTGCGGCGGCACCGGCGGGCCGCGGACTCCCGCCCGGTGTTGCGGGCCGCGGCGTCCACGTTCGACGCGCTCGGCGCCACGGCCTGGGCCGACCGGTCCCGGGCCGAGCTGCGCGCCTCCGGGGAGACCCTGCGCAAGCCGGTCGACGCCGCGCAGAGCCTCACCCCGCAGGAGCTGCAGATCGCCCGGCTGGCCGCCGAGGGCCTGAGCAACAACGACATCGCCGAGCGGCTGTTCCTGTCCCGGCGCACGGTCACCACCCACCTGTCCCGGATCTTCCCGAAGCTGGGCATCCGGTCCCGCGCCGAGCTGAGCCGCTTCACCGGGACGTCCTGAGCCCGGCGGGCGGATCTCGGCACCGCCGGCCGGGCTCGATCCGGGTCAGCGGGCGTGGCGCAGCGCCCAGTCGAGGGCGAAGTCGGCGATCTCCTCCCAGCCCTTCTGGGCCGGGAGCAGGTGCGCGTACCCCTCGTACTCGACGTGTTCGGTGATCGTGTTCGACACGTAGTGCTTGACGTTGGAGCGCTGCACCGCGGGCGGCATGATGTGGTCCTCGCTGCCGGAGACGAACAGCAGCGGCGCCCGGTTGTCGTTGCGGTAATCGACCCAGGTGTCCTGGTGGCCGGGCTGGAAGTTGGCCAGCACGCTGCCCCACAGGATGCCGCCGTTGGCCGGGACGTGGTAGCGCTCGTAGAGGGCCTGTGCCTCCTCGTCGCTGAACGTGTTGGTGAAGGCGTACTTCCACTCGTCCAGGGTCAGGCCGATCGCCTTGTGCCGGTTGGCCGGTGAGCGCAGCACCGGCAGCGTCGACTTCACCTGGGAGAACGGCACCACCCGGACGCCCTCGGTGGGCGCCGAGTTGAGCGCCACGGCGGACGCGCCGAAGCCGTGGTCGAGCAGGATCTGGGTGAACGCGCCACCGGCCGAGTGCCCCATGATGATCGGCGGCTTGTCGAGGGTCCGCAGCTCGTTCTCGATCTTCTCGATGATCGCCGGGACGGTGACCGCGGTGATGATGTCCGGGTTGGCGTTGAGCTCCTCGACCTCGACCTCGAAGCCGGGGTAGCCGGGGGCGAGCACCCGGAAGCCCTTGTTCTCGTAGTGCGCGATCCAGTGCTCCCAGCTGCGCGGGGTCACCCAGAAGCCGTGGACCAGGACGATCGTGTCCGGTGTGGTCATGCGGTCGCTCCGAAGGACGAGAGGAAGGTGAGCAGGTCGGTGCCGAGCCGCTCCTTGTGGGTGTCGGTGATGCCGTGCGGCGCGCCCGGGTAGACGATCAGCTCGGCGCCCTTGACCAGGGCCGCGGACGCCTTGCCGCCCACCTCGAACGGCACCACCTGGTCGTCGTCGCCGTGGATGACCAGCGTCGGCACGTCGAACGTGGCCAGGTCGTCGTGGAAGTCGGTGGCCGAGAAGGCGGCGATCGACTCGTAGGCGTTGCGGTGCCCGGCGGCCATCGACTGCAGCCAGAACGCGTCCCGGATGCCCTGCGAGATGTTGGCGCCGGGCCGGTTGTTGCCGAAGAACGGCCCGTCGGCCAGATCCTGGTAGAGCTGCGAGCGGTCCTGAGCGCTGCCCGCGCGGATCCCGTCGAAGACCTCGATCGGTACGCCGCCGGGGTTGTCGTCGCGGCGCACCATCAGCGGCGGCACCGCGGAGACCAGCACCGCCTGGGCGACCCGGGCGGTGCCGTGCCGGCCGATGTAGCGGGTGATCTCGCCGCCGCCGGTGGAGAAGCCGACCAGCGTGACGTCGCGCAGGTCCAGGTGGTCGAGCAGGGCGGCCAGGTCGTCGGCGTAGGTGTCCATCTCGTTGCCGTGCCAGCTCTGGGTGGACTTCCCGTGCCCGCGCCGGTCGTGGGCGATCGCCCGGTAGCCGTGGTCGGCCAGGAAGAGCTGCTGCGCCTCCCAGCTGTCCGAGTTCAGCGGCCAGCCGTGGCTGAGCACCACGGGACGGCCGGCGCCCCAGTCCTTGTAGAAGATCTGTGTACCGTCAGCGGTGGTCACGTAGCTCATCGGGCAGCCTTTCGGATCAGGTCGGCGGTGGCGCTCGCGTGTGGACCCCACGCTGCCGGACCGGCTGCGGTCACGAATCAGTAAGTTGACCGTACGGAGTCGGTCAGCCATCGTCGCGGGCCTGGCCGTTCAGTGCCGCCCGCAGCTGCGCCCGCCCCCTGATCTGCAGTTTCGGGTAGATCCGGTAGAGGTGTGAGCCGACCGTGCGCGGGGACAGCTGCAGTCGCTGGGCGATCTCCCGGTTGCTCAGCCCGGCCGCCGCCAGCATCGCGGTCTGCAGCTCCTGCGCGGTCAGCAGTTCGGCGGCGCCGCGGCCGGCGGCCGGGTCCTCCTCGCCGGCCGCGCGCAACTCCTCCCGGGCCCGGCGCGCCCAGGCGGCGGCGCCGAGCGCGTCGAAGCCGTCCCGGGCGGCCCGCAGCGGTGCCCGGGACTCCAGGATCCGTTTGCGGCGGCGCAGCCAGGTGCCGTACGCCAGGTCGAGCCGCGCCCGGTGCACCGGCCACTCGGCGAGGTCGGCGGCGCGGGCCTCGCGGAACGCGTCGTCGGCGGCGTCGTCCGGGGTGAGCACCGCCACGGCGTACGCAAGGGATCGGGTCAGCATCGGTGACGGGAAGCGGGCCGCGCGGGCCGTGGCCACCGTGAGGATGTCGTCGATCTCCCGGCCGCGGCCGGTGCGCAGCGCGGCGTCGGCGAGGTCCGGCAGCGCCCACCCGGACAGGTCCGGATGGTGCGCGGTGTCGGTCCGGTCGAACATCCGGACGAGCAGGTCGAAGGCCTCGTCGTAGCGGCCGGACGCGTTCGCCGCGACGCCCCGGGCGTGCTGGGCGACGGCGGTCACCGACCGGACACCGGTCAGCTGCGCGCTGGACAGCACCTGGTCGGCGAGCGAGACCGCGGCGTCGCTGTCACCGCGCATCGCCTCGTGCATCGCCTGCCCGGCCCGCGCGGCCACCTGCCAGAACACCTCGCCGGTCCGGGCGGCCAGCGCCTCCGCCTCGTCCAGGTCGGCGCGCACCATCGGCCAGCGGCCCCGCCACAGCCGCGGGAAGCCGGTCGCGGACAACGCCCGGACCAGCAACGCGGTCCGTCCCTGCGCCCGGTATCCGGCGACCGCCGTGCCCAGGAAGGAGACCCCGGTGCGCAGGTCGCCGAGCACCATCGCGGCGGCGGCGAGCAGGTGCATGCCGTCGATGTCGCTGCGGTCCGGGACCAGCGCCGGCAGCCGGCGCAGCAACTCGCCGCCCAGCACGTCGGGCTGGGCGTAGGCGGCGACCACCACGCTGCGCGGATCGTCCCCGGCGAACCCGAGCTTGCCGTGCACCGCCAGGATCCGCGCGCCGACCTCGGCCGGCAGGCCGGCCCGCCAGCAGCGGGACACCGCCTGCCAGCACAACGCCGCGGCCAGATCCGTCTCACCCGCCTCGTGGGCGTCCATCGCCAGCTCGCACAGGGCGTCGATGCGCGCCTCGTCGCGCAGGTCGCCCGGGTCGACGACGTCGCCGACCAGGGCCTGCCGGGCGCGGTCGGCGGTGGTCCCCCGGACCGGTTCGGCCCGGGCCGCGAGCCGGGCCGCCTCGCTGCGGTCGTGCAGCTGCGAGGCCACCTCCGCGGCCCGCAGCAGCAGCGACGTGTGCCGCGCCGCGTCGAGGGTCAGGTCGGCGGCCCGTTCCAGGTGGGTGACGGCGGGGACCGGGGTGCCGCGGTCCAGGGCGCGCGCCGCGGCCGCCTCCAGCTCCTGACCGGCCCGCTCGTCCGGGCCGAGCGTCGCCGCGGCACGATGCCGCGCCCGCCGGTCCGGGTCGTCGGCGACCAGGTCGGCCAGCACCGCGTGCAGCCGCAACCGCTCGGCGACCGGCAGGCCGTGGTAGACGGCGTGCCGCACCAGCGGCTGCCGGAACCGCAGCCGGTGCGACCGGATCTCCAGCAGGCCGGCGTCGATCGCCGGCTGGACGCTGTCCAGGTCCACGGCGGCGCCGGTCAGCGCGCTCGCCGCGGCGACCACCACGTCCGGCGGGCTGTCCACGTCGGCGGCGAGTGCGGCCAGCACGGCGCGGGTCGGTTCCGGCAGATGCGCGTACCGGTCGGCGAACGCCTCCCGCAGGCGCTCGGAGAGCGGCACCTCGGCGGAGTCCACGGCCGGCAGGCAGCCGGGCAGCTCGACCAGCGCGAGCGGGTGTCCGGCCGCCGCGGCCAGGGTCCGGTCGCGGCGGTCCGGCGCCATCGCCGGAACCCGGTCGTCGAGCACCGCGCGGGCCGCGTCCCGGTCCAGTTCGGCCAGGTGCAGTTCGCTGAGCCCGGTCCCGGCGAGCACCTGGTCGTGCCGGACGCCGGCGGTGAGGATCAGCGCGATCGGCTCCGCGGTCAGCCGCCGGGCCACGAACACCAGCACGTCCAGCGAATCCGGGTCCAGCCGGTGCGCGTCGTCGACCAGCAGGGCCAGCGGCGTGCCGGCCGCCGCCTCGCGCAGCAGGCCGAGCACCGCCAGACCGGCCGCGAACCGGTCCGGCCGGGCGCCGTCCGGGCGGACCATCGAGGCCAGCAGGCCGCCGGCGTCCGGGCGGCCCAGCAGCGGAGCGAGCAGCTGGTGCAGCCCGGCGAACGGCAACGCCGACTCGGCCGCCACGCCGTTGGCGGTGAGGACCGTCATCCCCGCCGTCGTCGCGGTCCGGCCGGTCTCGCCGAGCAGCATCGACTTGCCCAGCCCGGGGTGGCCGCGGATCAGCAGCGCCGCGCCGTGGCCGGCCCGCGCCCGATGCAGCAGATCCTCGATGGCGGCCAGCTCGGCGTCCCGGCCACGGATGGCGAACCGCATGACATACCCCCCGGTCGACGTTTCCAACGTAGGAAACGTGGGGCGGTCATCGCGTACGTACGGATACGTACTCGGCCACGGGCCGGGGGTGCCCCGGGGTTCGACCAGTGGTGTTCCCTGGCTCGCCGGCCCGGGTCCGGCGGCCATTCTTCGTACCGAGAAACGGATCACGAAGGGGAGACCAATGCCCACCACCGACGCTTCCGGGCCCACTCGCCGCACCGTTCTGCGGGGCGGCCTCGCGGCCGGTGTCGCCGTGGCCACCACCGCCACGGTCACCGGCGCGCTGGGCAGCACCGCGGCCGGCGCCACCACCACCAGCGCCGCCGCCAGGATCCGCCCGTTCCGGGTGGAGATCCCGACCAGCCGGCTCACCGAACTGTCCCACCGGGTCGGCTCGACCCGGTGGCCGGCCCGCGAACTGGTCGCCGACCGTTCGCAGGGCGTGCAGCTGGCCACCGCACAGGCGGTCGCGAAGTACTGGCGGACCCGCTACGACTGGCGCCGGTTCGAGGCGAAGATCAACGCGTTGCCGCAGTTCACCACGGAGATCGACGGCCTGGACATCCACTTCCTGCACATCCGCTCGCCGCACCGGGACGCGCTGCCGCTGCTGGTCACGCACGGCTGGCCCGGCTCGATCGTCGAGTTCCTGGACGCGGCCGGCCCGCTCACCGACCCGACCCGGTTCGGCGGCCGGGCCTCGGACGCCTTCCACCTGGTGATCCCGTCGATCCCCGGCTACGGCTTCTCCGGCCGGCCGACCGAGACCGGCTGGGGTGCCGCCCGGGTCGCCACCGCCTGGATCGAGCTGATGAACCGCCTCGGCTACCCCCGCTGGGTGGCGCAGGGCGGCGACGTCGGCGCGGCGGTCACCGACACCCTGGGCCGGCTGGCGCCTGCCGGGCTGGCCGGCATCCACCTGAACCTGCTGCTCGCCGCGCTGGCCGGCGTGCCGTTCCCGGCCGGAACCGACGAGGAGAAGACGGCGACGGCCGCGCTCACCGCGTTCCAGCGGACCGGCAGCGCCTACATCAGCGAGCAGAGCACCCGCCCGGAGACGATCGGTTACGCGCTGTCCGACTCGCCGGCCGCGCTCGCCGCGTGGATGCTCGACCACGACACCGACAGCTACACCAAGATCTCCAAGGCGTTCCTGGGCGGCGCGCCGGCCGGCAACCTGACCCGCGACCACGTGCTGGACAACATCTCGCTCTACTGGCTGACCAACACCGGCGTCTCCGCCACCCGGATCTACTGGGAGAGCGCGCAGCCGCAGCCCGGCGCCGGCGGCACGCTCCCGGAGATCAAGGTGCCGGTCGGCTTCAGCGCCTTCCCCGGCGAGATCTTCCAGGCGCCGCGCAGCTGGGTCGCCGCCGCCTACCCGACCCTGAACTACTACAACCAGCCGGCCCGCGGCGGCCACTTCGCCGCCTGGGAGGAGCCGGAGCTGTTCGCCGCCGAGTTGCGCGCCGCCTTCCGCACGGCCCGCTGACGCCAGGCGTACCGGAGACGGGTTCTGCTGCCGGGCCGGCGCCGCCGCGCCGGCCCGGCATTCCGCTGTCCGCCGCGAGGTCCGCGGCGGTTGCTGTCACACCGGTTTCCGGTACGCCCCAGGCGCTGCCGACGTTGCTCCCAGCAGCCCTCCTGGGCCGGCGGGACGGCAGCGCACGCTTTCGGCGAATGTGCTCGAATACTTCGATGATTGAGTGGGAGTTCCGGGCAGCGGACCTGGCCGGCCTGCGCTTCGCGCACTCGCCGATGGCCGAGGTGGTGGCCAGCGTGTTCGCGCTGCGCGAGGGCTCCGATGCGTGGATGCGGGCGTCGTGGCGGTCCCGGGTGGTCCCGCGGCTGCCCAGCTGGCCGACGGTGCGGGGCGTGCTGCTCGGCCCGCACGGGTACGCTCCGGACTTCCTCACCCCGGCGCCGCGCACCGGCCGGCCCACGCTGGCCGAGGAGTTCGCCGAGATCGCCGCCACCCCGCTCGACCGCGTCGCCGAGCAGGTGGCTTCGGCCTGGGCCGGGCGCGACGCGCCGCCGGAGGTCGACCGCTTCGCCCGTGACCCCCGGGCCGGCCTCACCGTGCTGCTGGCGGAGATCCGTTCGTACTTCGCGGTGGCGATCGAGCCGTGGTGGCTGCGACTGCGGACCGCCGCCGAGGCGGAGATCGCCACCCGGGCTCGCGCGGCGGCCGAGCACGGTGCCCGGACGCTGGTCGACGAGCTGCACCCCCGGCTCGACTGGAACGGTTCGGCGCTGCTGCTGCGCTACCCGCACAAGCACGGCCGGTGGGGCGCCACCGGCCACGGCCTCACCCTGCTGCCGACCGGCTTCGCCGGCAGCCAGGTGTACGCGATGCCGGACTCCCCCAGCGGCCGGACCCTCTGGTACGCGCCGCGCGGCTTCGGGAACCTGTGGACCGAAGACCCGCAGCCCGCCGCGGCGTCGCCGTTGACCGCACTGCTCGGCCCGACCCGGGCCGCCGTGCTGACGCTTCTCGCCGCCCCGTACAGCACCGGCGACGTCGCCGCCCGGCTCGGCCTGGCCGCGGGCACGGCGTCGCACCACCTGACGACGCTCCGCGACGCCGGGCTGGCGAGCGCGGAACGCACCGGCCGCCGGCTGCTCTACCAGCGCACCCCGCTGGGCGACCAGCTCGCCGCCCGGCCGGGTGGTTGAGGTCAGCTCCGCCGCGTCAGCAGCCGGAACTCGGCGCCGTCGGGGTCGGCCAGCAGGACGGCGCCGTCCGTGTCGCCCAGCGTGGTGGCGCCGAGGGACACCAGGCGCTCGACCTCCGCCGGCCGGTGATCGTGGACGCCCGGGACCAGGTCGAGACTCCGCCGGCTGCCCGGGCCGCCCGGCGTACCCGACCAGGAGATCTTCGTGCCACCGTGCGGGGACTGGATCGCGGTCTCCTGGTCCTGGTCCCACACCAGCGGCCAGCCGAGCGCCGCGCTCCAGAACAGTCCGGCCGCCCGGCTCCCGTCGCAGGTCACCTCGCCGAGCCGCCCGCACCCGGCGAGGAAGGTGTTGCCCGGTTCGATCACGCAGAACTCGTTGCCCGCCGGGTCGGCCAGCACGACGTGCTCCTCCTCGGGCAGCTGCCCGACGTCGAGGTGCCGCCCGCCGAGCCGCAGCGCCGCCGCGACCGTCTCCCGCTGCTCGGCGACGGTGGCGCTGGTCAGGTGCAGATGCAGGCGGTCCGGCCCGACCCGCGGCTCGCCACCCGGGACGAATCGGAGCCCGGCCTGCGTGTCGCCGCCGGGCACCAGCACGCCCCCGGCCTCCTCGACCGTCTCCCGCCCGAGCAGCCCGGCCCAGAACCGCGCAGCGCCGGCCGGCCGGCCCACCTCGAAGCGGATCTCCAGCCGTCGCCCCGTCATGGCCTCTCCGATCGTCCGCGTGCGGTGGTGCGCGCGAGAGTAACCAACGCCGGGATGGCACGCAGCGGATTAACTCGCCGCCTTGTGCGAGTGGGCCGGCGGCGCTAGTTTCCACGGTGTGGAAATGACGACGACGCTCGACGTGCCGCAGTCGCCCGGCCAGGTGTGGGCCTTCTCCTCGGACCCGATGGCGCAGAAGAAGTGGGACCGCAGCGTCGCCGAGGTCGAGGTGACCTCGCCGGAGCCGTTCGGCGCCGGCAGCACGTTCCGCACCATCGGCCCGGCCCGGCGCGGCCGGCCGGGCATCGTCACCAGCTACCGGGTCGCCGCCTTCGAGCCGGAGACGCACGCGCGGATCGAGGTGGTCGAGTCACGGACCCTGCGGCGTGCGGTCTGGGAGTTCCGGTTCGCCGCGCGGGGCACCGGCACGCACATCGAGTGGCGCATCGCGCTGGTCCCCAAGCCGCGCTACTTCTTCCTCGGCCCGGTGCTGCGCGCGAACCGGGCGCAGCTGGTCCGGGACATGCGCTGGTTCCGGGCCGCGCTCGACGAGGAGTTCCCGCCATGAGTGCGACCGGGCTGTCCCGCCCCCGGATCGTCCGGGCGGCGCTGGACCTGATCGACCGGGACGGCATCGACGGCCTCTCGATGCGCCGCCTCGGCGCCGAGCTGGGCGTCGACCCCAAGGCGGTCTACTACTACCTGCCGAACAAGGCCGCGCTGTTCGACGGCGTCGTCGAGGCGCTCTACGCGGAGATGCGGCTGGACGAGATCGGGGCGGCCGGGTGGCGGGCCGAGCTGACCGAGTTCGCCACCCGGTTGCGAGACGTGCTGCGCCGGCATCCGCGCGCGGTGCTGGTCTTCGCCACCCGGCCGGGCCCGGTCAGCGCCTACGCGGCGGGTGCGGACCGGGCGCTGGCCCGGCTGCGGGAGGCGGGGTTCGCGCCGCGGGCGGCCCTGACGATGATCTCCTGTGTCCGCGGTCTGACGGTGGGCCTGACCATCGCCGAGGTGGTGGAGCCGGCCGGCGCCGGCGACACCCCGGTCCCGCAGTCGCTCGCCGCCTTCCCGGCCCTGGCCGCCGCGGTCGCCGGCGGGTATGACGCCGACGAGCAGTTCCAAGCCGGGCTCGCGGCGGTCCTCGACGGGTTCGCGCCCGGATCCTTCGACAACGAAGAGACGAAGTGGACCAGCAGGTGACCGATCGGCGTGGCATCGACGCGGCCTGCCAGGCCTTCGGCGTGACACCGTATTCAGAAGATCAACTATCCTGTCGGCCGTGGGACACGTACTTGCCAGGTTGAACGGCTTCGGGCTGACGCTCATGCCGAACTGGCCTTACTCGTTCGAGCGGGACCACGTCGGCTCCCACTGCGTACGGGTGACCCGGTGGACTTCCTCCGGGCCGGTGCAGGTGGTGATCGATCCGAGCCATCGGCTCGTCGACGCCAGTGACGTCGTTGATGCGGCGGACGGGTTGGATGTGCCGTACTGGCTGATCGAGACGTCTCTCTTCCGGGTGCGCTGGCCGGCCGGTTTCACTGTCGACTCGCCGCGTGACGCGGGTGACGGGACGCCGTTCTACCTGCAAGGGCCTGGCCGGGCCGCCATCTTCCCGCAGGGCCCCGTGGCGAACGCGAGGCTGGCGGATTCCGACGCCCTGGTGGCTCCGGACCAGACGGTGCTTGCCCAGCGAGTCAGTGACGGCGGCATCGCCAGCATCGAGCTGAGCTATTCGCACGACGGCGAGTCCTGGTGGCAGGCGCACTGGAAGGTGCCCTTCGGAGCCGACAATCTCGTCGTCATCACGGCTCAATCGCTACTCATCGCGTCGGAGCAGACCCGCGAGGCCGCAGAGGCAGTCGTCGCGGGTTTCGAACGCACCACATAGCGCCTCGACATTCGCTCATCGGGAGATCCGCGCATCGGCGGATCAACCCACCTGTCGGCGCCTGGCGACGGAGTTGCTTGCGCTGAGCGAGCAAGCCTGACTGCCTTCAGTACGATTTGCCCATGAAGTTCGCGGCGGGTCCGCCGTCTCAATGGCAGGTGACGCTGCGGTCCGGAGCGGTCCTTACCATCCTCGCCGACGCGTACCACGAGGAAGATGGCGAAGCGCGCTTCGTCATCTTCATGACCGCCTCACTGGAGGACTTCGCCGAGCTTCCTGTGGCCGGCGAAGTTCGTGGTCGAACCGGCGTCGCCCTGCCGGTAATCGTGGCACGGGTCCCGATGAGCCAGGCGGTCGACGTGCAAACGCTCTGAAGCGGGGTGCGCCAACCTGATCAGGTTGGAGAGGCTCGATAACCCCCGGCTGGGTGTGGACGCCCAGTCCCGGTCATGGCCTCCGCCGTACGCCACACGAGCAAACGTCCGAGGCCCGGTTTCGCCGCCCGCCGCTAACAGCCCAAGCCCGAAGTACGCGCGGCCAACCCGTTCGAAGGCGTGTAGTCCGGACGGCCTGTCGTGACGATGCCGGGAAACTCGGTCAGGGCCTCAGCTCGGACCGCCATTCCGGTTCTTCAGCAGATCCACGTAAGCGTTCACTGTCTCGTCGAGTTGAGGGTCCGCAGTGTAGTAGCCGGGAGCCGCGACCAGCACTGCCTTGATGAAAGGTGGATCAGGCATGTTGAATCCGAGCGTGAGGTCAGGACAACACGGGCCTTGCGCATCGGAGTCGTCGACAGTTATCCCGAAAGCCTGGATCCGTCGTAGCGTCTGCTCGATCGGTGTCCGGAACACATCCCCACCACGCCAAGTGACTGCGGTGTCCGCTCCTTCTGGTCGCCAGACCTCAATGGCGGTGACCGTTGCGTCGTCCTCGAAGTGGGCGAAGACGTCGAAGCAGAGCCCAGGTCCCATGACGCGCAGCGATGGCGACATCCCACCGCGGACGTCTTCCGGCTCCCCCCACTCCCGCATCGCCGCTCGTGCCTCATCAATGGTCATGCCGAGAAGCAGGGGAGGCACCCCTCGCGGCGGGTCCAGCTCAAGCAGCACCCGCACAGGATAGGCATCGAAAGTGCACCGCGCCGGTACCGCTCGGACCTGGCGGCCGGCTACAAGGGCACCAGGCCCCGCCGCCCTGATGGAATGACAAGCTCAGGCGAATCCGGGCGGCCACCTCCGGACCGGCCCGGTCGGCGCGGGTGGCTGCGTCTTCAGCACCGTCGCGAAGCTGGCGCAGAGGAGGGCCGGCACCAGCATCCAGAGCAGGATGTGGTCCTCCCGGCCGTCGTTGGCCAGCACCGCGGCCAGCGCGACCGCCGCCGCGAGCAGGCCCGCCGCCGATCTGGCGTAGAAACGCCGGGAGTGCGGACGGGGCGCGGGCTCGGCGGTGGCGGTCACGCCCGGGTTCTGCCCGGCCCACTGGTGGGCGACCTCCACCGGCACCTCGGGCAGGCGCAGCTCACCGGACCGGGCGCGGATCGGTGTCTGCTGAGGGAGGCCGCGGCGGAGCGCCTGCGACCACAGCATTCCGCAGCACGACGCGGCGAGTGCCGGGCCCCGGACGCCGAGCGGCAGGTCGGTGAGCGCGAACAGCGACCACGCTGCCAGGACGAGCAGGTCGGCCAGGACCGACCACGGCGCCAGCCGGGCGTACCGTCGCACTCTTGTCGCCGTGCGCGGATCGAGCGGGAGCCGCAGTGCCGGTCCGGGGTTGAGCCGCCAGCGGCTCAGCGGCACCCGCACCCATTGCGGGTCGGTGGTGCCGTCGGTGATGGCCAGTGCCGGGATCCGCAGGGTGGCCACCGCGGATTCCGGGATGACGATGTCGACTCGTTCGATGACCGGCCCCGCTCCCCAGCTCACTATTTGATCTTGGAGAATAGCCCACCTCAGGTGAGCGGACTCCGGATCGCCAGCATCGCGATGTCGTCCTCGTGGTCGCCCGCCGCGAACCGCGCGAGGATCTTGTCGAGCAGCTCCGGCAGCGGCGCCGTGGCCAGGTCCCGCAGCGCCTCGCGGAGCTGGCGTTTGCGCTCGTCGATGACATCGGTACGGGTCTCGATCAGCCCGTCGGTGTAGAGCAGCACGGTGGCGCCGGGCGGCAGCACCCGGGTGTGGTCGGTGCGCGACGATCGGCGCTGCACGCCGAGCAGCACGTCGCGACCGGCCAGCGGGCTGACCGTCCCGTCCGCCTCGACCAGCAGCGGTGCCGGATGGCCGGCGTTGGCCCACTGCAGCCGGTAGCCGGCCTCGTGCGGCTGGACGTAGGCCAGCACCGCGGTCGTCATGGTCCGGTCGCCGAGCGTCTGCATGGCGTTGTCCAGCCGGCGCAGCAGCACCGACGGCGGTTCCTGCCGGTCGGCCAGGTAGGCGCGGAGCATGCTGCGCAGCTGTCCCATCCGGGCGGCCGCGCGCATGTCGTGGCCGGCCACGTCGCCGACCACCAGGGCGAGATGGTTGCCGGGCAGGCGCACCGCGTCGTACCAGTCGCCGCCGACGTGCTCGCCGCGGACGGCCGGCTCGTAGCGGGCGGCCAGCTCGAACGGCGCGGCGTCCGGCAGGTCGCTGAGCATCGACCGTTGCAGCAGCGCCGCGACCTGTTCCCGGGAGTAGAGGTATTCGGCGCGCTGCACCGCCCGGCTCACGTAACCGGCGAGCGCGGCGAGCACCGCCTGCTCGGCCTCGTCGAGGACGTACGGCTGCTTCCAGACGAAGGTCAGCGCGCCGATCGGCCCGTGCGGCCCGGGCAGCGGCACGCTGGCGCCGGCCTGCCAGCCCATCTCGGCGAAGGTCGCCACCGCGTCCGGCGCCCGCGCGGCGACCGCGTCGCGGTCCGGCAGCAGCACGGCCGCCCCGGTGCTCACGGCGAGCGCCGACGGCGTCGTCGCGGCCCGCGAATAGTTGTCCCACCGCGCCGCGACCCGCGCCGGCAGCGTGGCGCCGGACTCCAGACTCACCCGGCCGCCCGGGTCGAGCAGCGACACCCCGACGTAGTCCGGGTCGAGGCTGCCGGTGACCAGCTCCCGCACCGTGCCGACGACGTCGGTGACGGTGCTGGTGCCGGCCAGCGCGACACTGGCGCGCAGCAGCAGCCGACCGCGGTCGGCCGCGGCGCCGGCCAGCCGCTCGCGCGCCTGCGCGGCCCGCTCCCGCCGGGTGGCGATCCGCGAGCGCAGGCCGTCCGAGCAGGTCTCGGCGAGGTCGGCCAGCAGCTCCAGCTCGTCCGGGGTCCAGTCGCGCGGCTGGGAGTCGATGGCGCACAGCGAGCCGAGGACGTTGCCCTCCGCGTCGGTGAGCGGCATCCCGGCGTAGCCGACCACGGACAGATCGGTGATCGCCAGGTTGCCGACCACCCGCTCGTCGGTGCGGGCGTCGGTGACGATCAGCGGTTTCGAGGTGAGCACCACGTGCTGACAGAACGAGTGCGACAGCGGCGTCTCGCGGCGGCCCGCCCACGGCTCGGCCAGGCCGCACGCCCCGGGGAACACCTGCCGGGACTCCTCGACCAGGGAGACCAGGGCGACCGGGACATTAAGGACACGGCTGACAATACGGGCGAAACGGTCGAACATCGGATCCGGCGCTGCGGCCAATCCCGTCCCGACGATCGCATCCAGACGACCTGGAGCGTGCAGGGCACTCTCGTCACTCACCGACTGCCACACCGTTCCTCAACAAAAACATGCCTACTGTACGACAGGCGCACTGTTCCCGCATCGCGTGCTGATCCCGGGTTGCCGCAGGTCGGCAGCCCTGCCCAGCGACCCGATCAGATCACCGGCCGATGATCAAGTTTCGGACGGCATTCTCACGGCCAGAACGGGAACAATGTCCGCTGATGATCGAGTGGGATGTGTGCCGGCCACCGGACGCCGACGAGGAACTCGCACGCTGGAGCCTCCACGAGGCGCCGGAGCTGAGCGCCCTGCGCACCGGCCTGCGTGCCGCCGTGATGGCCGGCGCCGGCTTCGGCCCCGACCCGGAGGACCTCGCCGAACGGCTCGTCATGGTCGGCACCGAGCTGGCCGGCAACGCGCTGCGGCACGCCGGCTCCCCCGCCCTCGTCGTGCTGCAGCGCTCGGCCGGCACCCTGGTCATCGTGATCTCGGACAGCGACGCCGCCACCGGCCCGGCGGTCGACCGCAAACGGCCGGCCGGCCAGGGCGGTCTCGGCCTGGTCCTGGCACAACGGCTGGCCACCTCGGTCGGCTGGCACCCGACGAGCGGGGGAAAGCTGGTCTGGGCCGCCTTCGCCCCGCCGCCGTGAGGTCACTGGTTGCCGGCGTCCCGGTGCCGGGCCGCCACCACCAGGTAGGCGACGCCACTGACGACCGCCCAGGCGAGCGTGGCGGCCAGCAGCGTCACGACGACCGGCCACCGCGGCGTGCCGGCCCACACGACGAGCCCGAAGGCGACCAGGCCCAACGCGCCCAGCGCCGCGCCGCGGGCGTCCTCCCGCGCCCGGTGCGCGCCCTCCTCCTTGGCCACCAGGGTCAGGCTGGCCAGCAGGATGGCCGGGAAGGCGAGGAACAGCCCGCCCGCCGCTGGACCCCACACCTTGGCGACGATCGCGGCCAGCGCCGACACCGCGGCGCCGAACGCGAATCGGATCACCCAGTCCCGGGCCGGCGGCTTGCGCAGCTTGTCCGCGCTGGCGCCGGGCGTCCCCGCCGCACCGCTCATGCCAGCACCGCCGCGTACCCGGCGGCCGCCACGGCGCCCCACGCCAGCAGCGCCGCGCCGGAACCCTTCCAGGCGCCGAACCGCCGGATCAGCGGCACCGCGGCCAGGCAGTACACCACGAAGCCGACGGCGCCCACCGCCATCCCGGCGCCCGCCGCCGGCAGATCGCGGTCACCGCTGAACAGCACGGTCACGATCAGCCCGGCGAGGGCGACGGACGGCGCGGCGGCGAAGATCCCGGCGAAGCGTTTCGGTTTCAGCACCTGCGCCAGCGCGGCGAACGCGAGCACCAGCACGCCACCGGCCAGCGCCTTCAGCACGATCTCCAGAACGGTCCTGCCCACCCGGCCCCCTTCCCGATGAACAAGACGTGTCCCCCGGGTGACAGGCAGCCAAACCGGTCAGGACGGCCGCGGGATGCCATAACCGTGTACGAGGATCCGCTGCGCCGCCGGCACGTAGTCCTCGGCCGCCTCCGGCGCGAACGTCGCGAGCCCGTCGACGTACCGGTTGAACATGCCGAACGCGGCCGCGATCAGCACCGTGTCGTGCAGCTCGACATCGGTGGCACCGGCCAACCGGGCCGCCTCGACCAGCTCCGGGGTGACCGCATGGCCCGACCGGTTGACCGCGCCGGCGATCCGCAGCAACGCCTTCAGCTTCGCCGGGATCGGCGCACTGTCCAGATCGGCCCGCACCCGCGCCACGATCTCGGCGCCGTCGGTGACGTCCGCGGCGGCATACTGGGCGACCGCCGAGGCGGCGTGCGACAGGCTGCAGAAACCGCAGTCGTTCAGCCCGGACACGTACGCCGCGATGAGCTCCCGCTCCGCCGCCGGCAGCGAGTGCGGCCCCCGCAGCAGCACGTCCGCCAGCTCACTGAGCGGCTTCGCCGTCTCCGGCCGGAACCGCATCAGCCCGGTGATGCCGGGCAGGGTCTTCTCGTCCACGCCGAGATCGATGTACGCCATCGTCACACCCTGCCATGTCCACCGCCCCGCCAGCGGACCCCGAAGCCGAAACCTTCGCGATGGGTCCCCGCGATCAGCCGTCGACGATCGTCGAGACGCGATGGTGGGTGTGCCCGCAGATCCACGACGGCGTCCCGTCGTCCAGCATCGCGTGCAGGCCACGCCCGTGTTCGGGGCAGACCGGCCAGACCACACGACGATCGCGCGCGATCCAGTCCTGCACCCGATCGGCGACCGTGACGGTCACCCGGTCCGAGGTCAGCTCGGTGATCCGGTCGCCGTAGCCGCACCGCACGATGCCGTTCGGTTCCTCGTCGCTCGGCGCGACCGTGGTGACGGCGGGGCCGTCGAAGCTGCCGAGCTCGGCCTCCGCGCGGTCCTTCACCCGCCGCAGCGCGTGGACGACGAGGTCGCGCCGGCGTTCGTGGATCAGCCGCTCCAGCCAGGGCATCGTCATCGCCCCGTTGCCGGCGTACACCGACGCGATCCACGCCCGGAACTCCGCGTGCTCGGATGCCGGATCCCAGTCGAGTGTGTCCCCACCGGCCGCCAGCCCGTCGAGCCACCGGCGGAACTCACCAGCGGGGACGGACATGCCGTACACGCTAGCCACCCGCCGGCGGACGGCCGGAAGCGGCCGGCGCTGAGCACCGGCCGCTTCCGAACGATCCTCCTCAGGCGCCGGGGCGCTCCACGTCCCCGCGCCAGGCACCGGTCTCGGTGCCGCGGCTCTCGATGAACTCCTTGAACCGCTTGGCGTCCGCCTTCACCTGGTGGCTGTCCACGCCGACCGCGCTGCCGACCTTCTCGACGATGCCCTCCGGCTCCCAGTCGAGCTGGATGGTCACCCGGGTCTCACTGTCGCCGAGGCGGTGGAAGGTGACGACGCCGGCGTGCTTGGTGTCGCCGCCGGTGCTCTTCCACGCCACCCGCTCCTCGGGGTGCTGCTCGGTGATCTCCGCGTCGAACTCACGGGTCTGCCCGGCGACCTTGGTCACCCAGTGGGTGCGGGTGTCGCCGATCTGGGTGATCGACTCCACGCCGTCCATGAACTTCGGAAAGTCCTCGAACTGGGTCCACTGGTTGTAGGCCGTGTCGATCGGCACGTTCACATCCACGGACTCGGTCACGGTGGTCACGTTCTTCTCCTTCGCTCAGGGTATTCGTGGACTACCCGGGCGACGGCGCCCCAAACAAGTTGCGTCGATTCATGCGTCGATTCATCGGGTACTCACCGGCCATGAGGTTGTTGACCACCGCCCTGCTGATCGGGCTCGGTGTCCGCGTCGTCCGCTCCCGCCACCGCCGTTTCCTGCATCCGGCGGGCCGTTCCTTCACCGGCACCCTGGAGATCTGGGGTGCCGGCGAGCCGCTCGGCGCCGCTCTCCTGGACCAGCCGGCCGTCTACGGCGTCACCGTCCGGATCTCCAAGGGCGTGGGCACGAAGGGCGCCCGCGGCGACATCCGCGGCGTCGCGATCCGCGTGCACGGGATCGACCTGCTGCTCTCCTCCACCGGCACGACGCCGGTGACCAAGCGGCTGCCGGTGCCCCGGCGCAGCTTCGACACCGTGTACGGCGCGATCACCCCGTACCGTTCCGCCACCCGCAAGCTCTATCTGGAGGCGGACCCGGACCCGGACGGCCTGCCCCTGGGACGGTCGCTGGGGACCGTGCCCAGCGGCGCGGCGCTGCGGCTGCGCGCCAGTGACCGCACCGTCGGCCGGTTGACGCTGGGGCGCGCCCTGTCGCCGGCCGTGGACGCGGCGCTCGCCTTCGACCCGGTCCGCAACACCACGCCGGACCTGCACCCGACCGGTCTGATCCACGCCTCGCGCGCGCTGGCGTACCGGATGAGTCAGCGCTGGCGCGGCGCGGTCACCAGCCCATCGTCCCCGGCCCGCCCTTGAACGGGCCGACGATGTCCGCGGTGATCCACCCGCCGTAGAAGTCGCCCTCCTGCGGCCGGACCAGCTCACCGGCCACCCGGCACTCGTCGACCCGGCTCGGGTAGAAGGCGACCGCCCCGGCGATCGCCCGGTAGGCTGCCGTCGGCTGCTCGTAGGACCACCCGGCCCGCGCCACCCGGCTGTCCCCGACCACCAGGTCCCAGTAGCTCGCATCGCCCTTGAACTCGCAGTACGACCGCCCCGCCGCGGGCTGCAGCACCCCGGCCGCGATGTCCGCCCGCGGCACGTAGTAGACCGGCGGGTGCGAGGTCTCCAGGACCCGCCAGCACCGGTCGCTGTCCACGATCGTCTGTCCCGCGTGCACCACCGTCACCCGGGCCGCGGTGCGCTCCAGGCGCGGCGGCCGCGGGTAGTCCCACACCGATTCCACCACCCCAGCCTGCCACCCCGCCCCCGCCGTCGCCCGCCACCGTGGTCGCCGGCTTGCTCAATCAAGACCCGATTCCGGTACGGCCGGAGCACCCGAGCCGACCCGCGTGCCCGGCAGCTCCACCGTCGTGGTGACGCGCACCAGCGCCGGGAACCGGGGCGTCGACCCGAACCCGAACCGCACCGGCGGATCGATGGCGGTGAGCCGCCCGAGGTCGGCGTCGTCCAGCTCGCCGCCGGCCGTCACGATCCGGTGCAGGTCCTGCGCGGCGTACCACTCGCGCCGGCCGTTACCGGCGCTGCCGTACGTCCGAACTCCCCGCAGCAACCGTGCCGGCCGATCGATCAGCCGCACCCACGGTCCTCGCCGTGCCAGCGGCGCGGGAACCGCCCGCAGCAGCCGGCCCAGCGCACCCCGGCCACCGGTGGAGAACCGCAGCGTGAGCGGCCCGGCCGTGACGGTCCACGCCCGGCCGGTGCGGGTCACCGCGACCGGGACGACCCGCACCTCCTCGAAGGAGTACGTGTCGGCGACGAACCGGCCCAGCTCCGCGGTCGGCGCGAGCAGCACCCGCCGCCCGTCCGGGTACTCCACCATCACGTCGCTGACCGGCCCGAACGGCGACACCGGCCAGTGACCCAGCACCAGCCGGATCCCGCCGCTCGTACCGATCCCGGCAATCCACCCGTCGAACCGCAGCCGTCTCACGTCACCGACTTGCCCGGCTCCGCCCCGCCCACTCGGCCGCGACGCTGCGAATTGTGGGCGCCAGCGCCTCGGCGATCACCGCGTAGCCGGCGCTCGACGGATGGAACCGGTCGTGGCTGAACAGGCTGAGGTCGCGGGCGAACCCGGCCGAGGAGGTCATCCCGATGTCGGCCACGTGCGCGCCCGCGGCCAGCGCCGCCCGGGTCTGCGCGTCGTGGAAGGCCGCGCTGGCCGCCCGCACCACGGCCCGCATCTCGGCCGGCACCCACGGGACCACGCTCAGGTCGGGCGCCGGCGCGACGATCACCTCGGACCTCGCGGCCCGCAGCGCGCGGACCGCGGACGCCAGCTACGCGGCGGCGTCCGGGGCGGGCACGAACCGGGTCAGGTCGTTGGCCCCGATGACGATCAGCGCGAGATCGGGTGACCAACTCGTCGCCCGGACCACCTGCGCGGCCAGGTCGGCGCTGCGGGCTCCGGGCACCGCGAAGACTCGGGTGTGGTTGGGCACGTCCGCCCTGGTCAGCGTGTCGGACAGGCGGGCGGCGACGGTGTCGGCGTCGCGCGAGGCGCCCTGGCCGTAGGCGATCGAGTCACCGAGCACCGCGAAGTTCATCACCATATGATGGTCAACCGTCACGGCCCGGAACATGTTTCCGCCGCCCCACGCTCGGTACCTCTACCGGCATGTGGGACTCGACACGCTTGCGCGTCATGACGGTGAACCTGCTGTCGCCGGAGCACGCCGACTGGCCCCGGCGGCGCCCGGTGCTCGCCGCCGGCATCGAGCGGCTGCGCCCCGACCTGATCGCCGTGCAGGAGACGGCCGAGGCGCGGGACGTGCTCGGCGCGGAATACCACGTCGTGCCGCACTCCGCACGCTCCGGCAACGGCGTCGGGGCCGTCCTCGGCAGCCGGTGGCCCGTCCGCGCGGTGCACGAGCTCGACCTGCGGGTCACCGAGCGGGTCGACCTGCCGTGGAGCGCCACCGTGGTCGCCGAGATCGACGCGCCCCCGCCGTTCGGCCCGCTGCTGTTCGCGCACCACAAACCGACCTGGCAATTCGGGTACGCCGTGGAGCGCGAGCTGCAAGCGGTGGCCTGCGCCAGGTTCATCGACGACCAGCTCGCCGGGCGGGACCGGCACGTGGTGCTCGCCGGCGACCTGGACGACCCGCCGGACTCGGCCGGCATCCGCTTCCTGACCGGCAAGCAGTCCCTGGACGGAGTCAGCGTCGCCTACCGCGACGCCTGGGCCGCCGTGCACCCGGACGAGCCGGGCCACACCTTCACCCCGGCGAACCCGCTCGTACGAGCCGGCGAGATGCCACTGGAACTGGGCCGCCGCATCGACTACGTGATGGTCCGCTCCGGCGTCCACGGCCCCACCCTGGACGTCACCGACTGCCGGCTGGCCTTCGACGAGCCGGTCGACGGAGTGTGGGCCAGCGACCACTTCGCCCTGGTCGCCGACCTGGCCGTGCCAGAGCATCGGCCCGGCGCCTGGCGCTCCTGACCCCCGCCCGTCCCTACGCCGGGTTCTCCTGAGGCCGGCCAGGTTCGGCCGGCTCCAGTCCGTCCGCGAACGCGGCGATCCGCTCCGCCCCGGGAGTGGGGTGCCGCCTACCGCAAGACGCGCCCGAACAGGAAGTAGGCGCCCTGCACCAGGCCGCCGGTATTCACCAGGGCGGTGGAAGCCCACACCCACTTGGGCCCTCGGACCTGATCCCCTGGCCGCCGCTTGAGGTCAAGAAGCATCGCCACCTTCAGCGCCGCCTCAACCGCCGCCACCCCGACAATCACCCGCTGCTGTCCCCGGCTGAGGTCCTGCCACCGCTTGGCCATCGAGTTCCCCTCCTGCCCAGCCCTCCGGCAAAACTACAACCGCCGTCTCCCCCGGCCCGACCGCCGATGGACCCGCGCAGGTGCGGTGTCCATCAATCTCGGAATGCTTACTCATTCACTCACGGTGCCAGCCGGGCTTCTCTCCGTACCGTTGTTGGTATGGCGTTCATCTTCCGACCCCATCCTCCCGGGCACACCGTCTCTTGGGCGCCTGGAGACGACCACGCTCCGGGAGGAAGGGCGAGATCTGGTGGACGGCGAACCGAAGGACTGCCGGCCGACCGGAAAGCGGCTGAGCTGGCGGACCGCGGGTGAAGCCGCATTCCTGCTGTTGCGGATCGCGGCTGGTGTGGCAGCGCTCTACGGGGCGCTGAAGGGCGGCGGCCTCGTCTGACTGGACGAGACCGCCGGTGCGAGCGGTGGCCTCCTGCGGTTGCTGACAGGCGGACGCAGGAGGTCGCCATCACGCGGCCTTCTCAGGAAAGTCTGGCACGGCGGCTCACGGTGCCACCCATTCATTCCTGCGGCCGAGGGTCAGGACGGCAACTCGGCGGCCAACAGGTCGGCTGCCCGCTCGAGGACGTCGGCGAACTCGTCCGGCGGGATCCGGGCCACGAACACCTTGCCCATGTCCTCGGGGAAGCGATGCCACGGCCGCCAGAAGGCAAAGACGATCACCAGGTCGCCGCCGTCCCGGTAGACGTAGCTGCTCACATTGTCAACGGTCTCGCCCCAGTGCAGCAGCCAGAACTGCTCCCGGAAATCCGACTCGTCGTCCGCGTGAAGCAGCCGGAAGATGTCCTCGGGCGACCGCTCCGGGAAAGGGCAGAGGCCGACGTCGCCGCGACGGACCCGCGTCGCCGTCGAGCGCAGGAAACGAAGGAAGCTCGGCACGAAGGCCGTGTTGTCGTCCGTGGTCAGCCATTTGCCGCCGGCCCACAGGTCGACGGTGCACAGGCTGGGCGACGTGATCGCGCCGACCTCCACGCTGAACCTGTCCCGGTCACCGAATCGTCGCGTCATCAGCTGGCCAAGATAGCAACCTGCCGGGCGGGACAGCGGTGTTCTCGGCCGACCTGGGTGCTCTCGGCTCGGTTGACCCCGACGTCGTTGCTCCCGCATCCGAGGTGTGGCTGCCTTCCGGTTTCGCCCTGACCTTCCCCTGCTCCAGGGCATGACCGACGCGAGCCGGGCCCGGACCACTGCTGCGTCCGCCTCCCCGGATCGGAAACCTGATCGCACCCGATCGGCTGGCCGTCTCGCTACCGAGCCCGCCGAACTGCCCGGTATGCATCTCGAGATCTCCGAAGTCATCACCCCGGTGCTCACCGGCCTGGCCGGCATGATCGGCGTCTACGCCGCCGAGGACGTTCTCGGCCGCCTCCGCCGCCGCGGCTGGTGCCCCCGCCGCTGGCGCTGACGCCTTACGACCATGCCTTCGTGACCAGGCGGAGCTGATCCGGCGTCAGCTCCTCGCCGAGCCTGCGGTAGGCATGCGTCCCGGAACACACCCGAGCGTCGCCGACCAGCGTCCATGCGCAGTCGCCGGTCCAGTACCGAGGGCTGTCCAGCAGCTCTTCGGCGACCCGACGGGCGTCGGACGTGACGCCGACCGCGGTGAGCGCCGCCGCCACGACGCGCACAGCGTCAGCTGGCCGATCGCGGTCCGCGCAGACCGGCAGCAGGAGCAACAGCCGCTCCGCCGGCGTACGGTCGGCGTCCCGCTGCTGAGCGGCGGCGATCAACTCGGGCCAGGCGAGGGCGGGGCCGCGGAAGTGCCCCTCCATGTCCGCGAGCGGGATCGCGTCGTCCCCGGTGCCGGGATCCAGGACGTAGTCGACGCCGCCCTCATCCGGGAAGTTGCGCATGACCACGTGCACGCGGCCGGCCCCGGCGGTTCTCAGCGTGAACACCGGCCACCGCTGCTCGTCCAGCAACGCGTCGATGACGTCGTCGAGGTCGGCGGGATCGATGCCGAAGGCGTGCGGCGCCGACGCCGAGCCACCCACGGTGTGCAGGAACGCGGGCCAGAACAGCTCGCTCGGCATCATCTCGGCGCCGTCGATCAACGGCGACTCGACGAACGCGGGCTCATAGCCATCCAGGTAGCCGGGGATGATCACGGCGTCATCATGGCCCATGAGTAGAAGGGGCCCGCGCCGTCACGGGGGGAACGGCGCGGGCATGACTACGATAACCGCCGATACCTCCGAAATCCACATACGTCGCGTGAACGTCATGTTTGACATCTTCTGGTCGCGATGAACGGTGCGGCATCGTCACGGTTCCCGGCATGACCGCCGCGCTGGAGGACCCCGACGAGATCGCCGCCGTCCTGCGCGGGACCGTTCTGGACAGCCTCCCGATCGCCGAGGGCCTCGGCGACACCCTCGTGGTCCCGGCCTCGACCCGGCCCGGCTGCTCCCGTCCTGGCGGTCCGCCCGCGCCGCACTCGACCGAACCGGCCAATGGCCCGTCCTCACCACCGTCAACGAGCAGTGGCACGACACCGATCAAGACCAGACACACCAGTTTGCGTACGCGGTAAGCACCGTGGATCCATGGTCCACCCACCGCTGGTGGGGCCACGAAGCCCAGATCCCGCCCACCGAGACGCACCTGTGGCTCCCCGACCTCCTGCCCCCGGCCAGCCCGCCGGCCCAACCCCGCACCCTCGCGGAGATCGAGCGATCGACGCGGGAGCGCCTGCTGGCCGACCCGGCCGCCCGACGCCGCTGCCGACAAGAGCTGCGCGACCGACGGCGATCACGGTGCCTGCCGGCTACTGCGCTGGGCACGGGCAGCAACAGGATCCAGCGCGCGTTCTCCGCGGCGTGAGCGGACGTTGCCGATGATCGACATGACACTCACCATCCCGGACAATGGCGTTGTGGGTATCAGCGTTCGCGTCCAGGAGTACACCGGTGAGGTCGTCGACACCCTGAAGAGCGTCGTCGATGTCAATCGGCTCGCCGCGTACGCCTTCATGGACCCGGCCCGGTATCCGCTGCTCGCCGGCGTTGACGAGTACGACGACACCTACTTCAACTCCCGCCAGGCCGAGAGGCTCATCGCAGAGCTGAAGGCGCTGGCAGTCGAGCACCCCGACGAGAAGGTGACCGAAGCAGCCGCGCCTGTCATCGCCCTGGCAGAACTGCTGCGGGCTGCACCAGGACGACCACACCACCGTCAACTGGTCTTCATCGGAGACTGACACACACTGTCATCGGGCCGAATCAAGCTGTTTCGGCGGCATGAGGAGAAACGGCGCTGACCCGGAGTACGACGCATTCCGGACCGTCGTCCCATTGACTTGGCCGGATGTGGCATCGAGGCTCACACGGAGAGATGGGAACGCTCCCACCATCGATCCACTGAGGAGTCCACTGTGACCTCGTCACTACCTTTGCGGCGGGCAGCCACTGTCCTCGCCGCCTGCGCGGTGACCCTGGCCATCAGCTCGTCGCCAGCGGCCGCCGTCATTCCGGACGGCACCCGGTTCTCCACCCCGGAGCCCGACCCGGGCGCCGTCGAGCAGATCGCCGCGCTCAAGGCCGCCGGCCAGTGGCGGCTGGCACATCAGATCCGCACCATGGTGGAGACGCCGCAGGCGATCTGGGTGACCGGCGGCTCCGGTCGTACGCTGACCCAGTCCGTCCGGGCCGAAGCCCGGCGCGCGGCCAAGCAGAAGGCCATGCCGGTCTTCGTCGCCTACAACATCCCGTTCCGCGACTGCTCGCAGTACTCGGCGGGCGGCGCCACCTCGGTCGCCGAGTACCAGGCCTGGATCGACGCCTTCGCGGCCGGCATCGGCGGGTCGAAGGCGGCCGTCATGCTGGAGCCGGACGGCCTCGGCATCATCCCCTGGTACACCACCATCAACGGCAGCCTGGAGTGGTGCCAGCCGGCCGAGGCCGACGCGGCCACCGCCGCCGCCGACCGGTTCGCGATGCTGAACTACGCGGTGGACCGGCTGGCCAAGCTGCCGCACACCAGCGTCTACCTGGACGGCACGCACAGCGCCTGGCTCGGCGTCGGCGACATCGCGGACCGGCTGGTCAAGGCCGGGGTGCGCAAGGCCGACGGCTTCTTCCTGAACGTGTCGAACTACGAGACCACCGAGCGGCAGCTGAAGTACGGCGACTGGATCTCGAAGTGCGTCTACTACGGCACCCAGGGACCGGCCGAGGCGCGCGGGCACTTCGAGCAGTGCGCCAGCCAGTACTACCCGGCCAGCCCGGGCGACTTCAGCACCTGGCCGCTGAGCGACGCCTGGTACGACGCCACGGTCGGCGACGTGTCGCCGCGCAAGCTGTCCCACTTCGTCGTGGACACCAGCCGCAACGGGCAGGGACCGTGGACCGCGCCGGCCGGCGTCACCTGGCCGGACCCGCAGACCTGGTGCAACCCGCCGGACCGGGGCCTGGGCCTGCGCCCGACCACCCGGACCGGTGACCCGCTCGCGGACGCCTTCCTGTGGGTGAAGACGCCCGGCCAGTCCGACGGCCAGTGCGACCGCGGCACCGGCACCGGCGTCGACCCGGCCCGCGGCGGCATCGCCGACCCGGCCGCCGGCGCCTGGTTCCCGCAGCAGGCCGAGGAGCTGGTGAGGCTGGCGAACCCGCCGCTGCGCTGATCGGCACCTCGCGATGCACCACCCGGCCCGGCTGGGTGGTGCATCGCCCTGTGGTGCTCGGGTGACGAGCGGTCACCGTGCCGGCGATGGCCGGTAGGCTCGGCCGGGTGTTCTCTCCTCAAGGGCCGTCGCTGCGGGACCTGTGCGTCGAAGCGCTCTCCTCGGTCGAACGCGGATATGACCACCTCGCCGGGAAGTTCGACCACACGCCGTTCCGGACGCCGGACGGCATCCTCGACGCGACCGTCCAGGAGCTGTCGAAGGCCGGGCCGTTCCGCAGCGGCCTGGACGTCTGCTGCGGCACCGGCGCCGGCCTGACCGTCCTGCGACGGCTGTGCCGGGAGCGGGTGACCGGCGTCGACTTCAGCGCCGGCATGCTCGCCGAGGCGCGAGCCGCCGTCCCGGAGGCGGAGCTGGTGCGCGCCGACGTCCGGGCGCTCCCGTTCACCGGCGGCTTCGACCTGGCGGTGACCTTCGGCGCGCTCGGGCACTTCCTGCCCTCGGAGCGGCCCGCCCTGTTCGCCGGCGTGCACCGGGCGCTGCGCCCGGGCGGCCTCTTCGCCGTCGCGACCGGTGACCTGCCGGCCCAGAACACCGGCGTCTACTGGGCGACCCTAGGCCTGGACCTGGCCATGGTGGTCCGCAACTCGCTGGTGCGCCCGCCGTTCGTCATGTACTACCGGACCACTCCCCTGCCGGCCGTGCGGCGCGACCTGCGGACCGCCGGTTTCACCGTGGACACCGTCGATCTCACCGCCCAGGACGACACCCTGCGGTTCTCGCTGCTGCTCGCCCGCAAACCGGCCGGCTGACACCGAGGCGTGGACGCGCACCACGCCCTTGCCGGCCGCCTTCGCCTCGTACAGCGCGACGTCGGCCTGCTCGACCAGCTCCAGCGGGTCGTGCCGGGCGCCCACGCCGACGGTCGCGCCGACACTGCCCCGGGCGGTGACCACGGTGCCGCCCACGTCGATCGGCTCGGTCAGGTGGTGCAGCACGCGCCGGCCGATGTCGTGGACCTCGCCCGGGTGGTTGAGGTGCGGCAGCACGACGGCGAACTCGTCACCGCCGAGCCGGGCCACCGTGTCGCCGCCGCGCACCCCGGCGCGGAGCCGGGCGGCCACACCGACCAGCAGCGCGTCCCCGGCGCCGTGGCCGTAGGTGTCGTTGACCGCCTTGAAGCCGTCCAGGTCGATCAGCAGGACGCCGGTGAGCCCGTCCGGGCCGGCCGCGGCCAGCGCGGCCTCGGCCCGCTGCTGGAAGCCGGCCCGGTTGGCCAGCCCGGTCAGCGCGTCGTGCGAGGCCTGGTGGGCCAGTTCGGCACTGCGGCGCCGCAGCTCGTCGGCGAGCCGCTGATTGACCCGCAGGTTGAGGAACTGCCGGACCAGCACCAGCGTGGCGGTGGCCAGCAGCAGCCAGAACAGCGCCGCGGTGACGGTGCCGGTGCGCACGTAGCGCCCCGCCGCGACCGCGAAGGCGAGACCCACCGGAAGGTACGGCAGCAGCAGCCACCGCCCGGCCCGGTGCGCCTGCTCGGTGAACGTCTCCACCGGCAACGGCGCCCGGCTGGCCAGCGCGGTGAGCAGCCCGGCGACGACGTAGCCGGCACCCACCCCGGTGGCGTACCACGGCAGCTGGTGCGCGGCGTTGTACACGGCCAGCAGCATGGTGGCCGCGAACGCCATCAGGCCCAGTGCCAGCAGCGTCAGCGCGGTGTCGCCGCGGTTGGACAGGCTGCGGGAGAGCAGCACCACCGCGTAGGCCGCGCCGATCATCTCGGGCAACACCACCATGACGATGAGCGGGCCGCTGAACCCGGGCAGCCGGGCGTGCGCCGGCCCGACCACGAACTCCCAGGCGAGCAGGAACAGCGCGCCGGAGACGGTCGCGACGTCGAGCAGCCGGGGCAGCCGGTCGCCGCGCCCGGCCCGGCCGACGCTGCCGAGCAGCACCAGCGCGGCCAGCGAACACAGCGCCGCGCCCACCGCCATCAGCTCGTCGAGCGAGGTCTCGGTGAACAGGAAGACGTCCACCGTGTCGACCACGCTGGACGCCGACCACAGGCCGGCCGCGACGGCCGCGAGGACCCAGGCCAGGCGCTGTGTCCCGCGCGACATCCGCGCCTGGGCGCAGTGGCCGAGCGTGGTGACGAGGGCGATCAGCGCCAGCAGCAGGTTGTCGGTCACCACGCCGGTGCGCTCCCCGAGCAGCGGCATGACGCCCTGCACGGCGAGCCCGGCCGCGAACGCCGCGCCCACTCCCAGCCCTACTCGTCGCATCGTCCCGACCTCCACCCCCAATGTCGGACCTTTGGCGGCGGACCTGAGGAAACCCGCGCGTTCCCGGTGTGCCGCCACTGCACCCAGGTGTCGATCGAGGCGGTCTCACATCGTTTTCACGCCGGCCACCATCAGCGTCGGCGTCGCCGATCCGCCGGGCGGCTCCACCGACACGCCGACCAGCGACGCCGCCGACATTCCGGCGACGACCCGCACGGCGGTGGTCTGGCCGACCGGCAGCACGCCCTCGGACACCGGGGCGCCGGCGCGGACCGTCCACAGCTGGAACACCCGGCCGCCGCTGGGCACGGCGTCCGCGGCCATCAGGATCACTCCGGCGTCCCGGAGCCGGGAGTACGCCACGGTCACCTTGCCGCCGCCGGTCAGCGCCTGGTCGCGCACCTTCATGTCCGGGGCGGCCAGGATCGCCCGGACCTCGTCCGCACGGGCGTGCGCGGCTTCCACGGCGGCGCGCTCCTCGCGTACGCGAAGCTCTTGAACGGTGAAGACGGCCGTGCCCGCGCCGACTGCCGCGACCACCGCGGCGGCCGCGGCGATCCACCGCGACCGATCCGCCCGCCGCGACCGGCGCGCGGCCCGCACCGGGATCTGCCGGGTCGTCGCGACCGCGGCCAGAACCGTGTCCCGCAGCCGCGGCGGCGGCACCGACCAGGTGCCGTCGGCCAGCCGGGCGGCGGTCTCCCGCAGCTCGGCGGCCTCGATCCGGCACTCGTCGCACTCCCCCAGGTGCCGGTCGACGGCGGCCCGTTCGAGATCGTCGACGGCGTCCAGCGCATACGCGCCGACCAGTGAGTGGATGTCCCCGGTCACGCCGCCACCGCCACGCCCAGGCAGTCGCGCAGCCGGATCAGGCCGTCCCGCATCCGGGTCTTCACCGTGCCCAGCGGGGTCCGGAGCAGCTCCGCCACCTGCGGATAGGAATGCCCCTGGTAGTAGGCCATGGTGACCACCTGGCGCTGCAGCTCGGTCAGGTCGTCCAGGCAGTGGCGGACCTGCTGACGTTCCAGCCGCCCGGACACCTCGTCGGCCACCGCGTCGTAGGGCGTGTCGAGCGCCGCCGCACCGGCCCGGACGATCCGCTCGGCCGCCGCCTGCTCGGCCCGGACCCGATCGACGGCCCGCCGGTGCGCGATGGTGAACACCCACGCGGTGGCCGACCCGCCGTCCGGGTCGAACCGGGCCGCGGTGCGCCACACCTCGACCAGCACCTCCTGGGCCACCTCCTCGGCCTGCGCCGGATCCCGCACGACCCGCCGGATCAGCCCGTAGACCCGGGGCGCCACCAGGTCGTAGAGCCGGGCGAACGCCTGCTCGTCGCCGCGCCCGACCGCCCGCAGCAGCCGGTCCGCGTCCACCGGCGCGGCCGGGCCGGGCACCGGGGCCAGCTGCCCGGCCCGGCGGCTCACGTCGCGCTCACCCATCGAATACCGTCCCTCGTTCGTCCGGAGCTTCCGGAGAGATTCGGAGCGGACGGCCCGGCGGATGGGTCCGACCTGGGTATTCGTCGGTCACCGCGGCCGCGGACTCCGGGGAGCGCGGGTGGCCGGCGTAGGCGCGGAACGGCTGGGCCTGCCACCACGCCGCTCGTCCCACCGGTACGCGATCCCGCTCGTCCGCCGGCTGAGCCGAGGGTCAGGATCCGGCTGCGTGCTGCGGCAGGCGGACCCGGACGATCGTGCCGGTGGGGTGGTTGTCGTCGAGGGTGACAGTGCCGTGGTGGCGGCGGACGATGGCGTGGGCCAGGCTCAGACCGAGGCCGCTGCCGGAGATGCCGTGGTGGCGGACGTTGCTGCCGCGGTAGAAGCGGTCCAGGGCCCGCTCGTGCTCGGCGTCCGGGATGCCGATGCCGTGGTCGGCGATGCTCAGCTCGGCGAGCTGGTCGTGGACGTGCAGGCGGATCTGGATCCGGCCGTCCGGCGGGCTGTAGGTGATGGCGTTGGCGAGCAGGTCGTCGACGACCTGGCGGAGCCGGGCCGGGTCGCCGTCGACCGGCACGTGGCCGGGCAGGTCGGTGTCGATCGGGCGGGGGCCGGCCGCGGTGACCGCGTCGGTCACGATCCGGGCCAGGTCGACCCGCTCGACGCGCAGCGGGACCTGGCCGGATTCCAGGCCGGCCAGGTCGAGCAGGGTGTCCACGATCCGCTGGACCACGGCGGTGTTGCGGCCGACCACCTCGATCATGTGCTGGTGGTCGGTGTCGAAGGCGGCCGACTCCTCGGCGAGCAGGGTGGCGTTGGCGGCGATCGAGGTGAGCGGGGTACGCAGCTCGTGGCCGACCAGGTCGATGAAGTCGTCCTGGGCGCGGGTCAGCTGCCGGGCGAACTGTTCCGAGCGGCGCAGCGCCACGTGCACGCCGATCTGCGCGGCGACCCCGTCGAGCAGCACGGTCAGCAGGTCCTCGTGGAACTCCGGCGACCCGGCGTAACAGGTGAGCACCCCGAGCAGGGTGTCGCCCTCCTTGACCGGCACCGCGAGCACGGTCCGGATGCCCCGCTCCAGGCAGATCCGGATCCGCTCCCGCTCGTGCGGGGTCTGCTGCTCCAGGCCGGCGATGTCGGGGATCCAGGACGGCTGACCGCTGTCCCAGACCCGGCCGGTGATGCCCTGCCCGCACAGCGGGGTGTGGCCGAAGAAGCCGTCGCCGGTGGTGCCGGTCGCGTCGTAGTGGCCGACCGGGCGCAGGTCGGCGGTGGTGTCGTCGATCAGGAACAGTTCGGCGCACGGCCAGCCGAGCGCGCTGGTCACCGCGCGCAGGATCTCCGGGGCCGCCTCGGCGGGTGAGCCGGTGGCGCGCAGGGCCTGGTCGACCTCCTGGTGGCAGAGGCGGAAGCGTTCGGCCCGGCGCAGCGCGGTGACCTCGTGGGCCACCGACACCGCGCCGAGCCGGGCGCCAGAGGCGCCGACGATCGGCTGCGCGGTCGCGGAAAACCGGCGGGTCCGGTGACCCGGCAAGATGGTGATCACGTCGGCGTCGACAACCTGCTCACCGCGGAAGGCCCGCATCAGTGGCGTCTGCCGCCACGGCATCGGCCGCAGGTCGGCGTAGCGCAGCGAATCACCCAGCGCCGCCGGATAGTCCGCGGGCAGCGGCGCTTCGTCACGCCAGCCGAGCACCTGCTGCAACGCCCGGTTCACCAGCACGACCCGGCCGGTCTCGTCGCACGCGATCACTCCGACCGAAAGGCTGTCCAGCAGCGCGGTCAGGAAGCTGCTGTGCCGGTCGGCGAGCTGCTCGGCGGCGTCCTGCTCGGACAGGTCGGTGAGGAAGACGCAGGCCAGGGCGCCGGCGGCGCTGCGGACCACGGACAGCGAGGCCCGCACCGGCAGCCGGTGCCCGTCGCGGTGTCGCATGGTCAGGCTGCGCAGCACCGGCCGGCGCGGCGCCGCCTCGAACAGCCGGCCGAGCGCCAGGTCGATCGGCTGCCCGTCGTAGCCGGGCATCAGGCTGGCGTCCAGGTGCCGGCCGCACACCTGCTCGGCGGTGTAGCCGAACAGCCGGTGCGCGGCCTGGTTGAAGCCGACCACGATGCCGTCCGGATCGATGGCGAGGAAGGCCTCCTGCACGCTGTCGAGCAGGGCCGCGGTGTCCAGGCCGTCCACCGCGTCCGGCCCGGCGGTCTGATCCGCCGCGCGCAGCAGCGCCGCGACCTCCGTCAGGGTGGTCAGCTGCTCCACCGGCCACGGCCGGGCCACGGTGTCCAGGACGGTCAGCGACCCGACCGGCTGCTGCCCGGCCGTGTCACGCAACGGCACCCCGGCGAACGACCGCACCCCGAACTCCCGCACCAGCGGATGTTCGCGCAGGTCGACGGCAGCTTCGGCGAGCAGGTCGGAAGACCACACCGGCTGGTTCAGGCTGACGACGTACTTGCAGACCGAATACGTCAATGACGCGCGCCCCTCGCCGACCAGCTCCTTCGGCAGGTCGTGGATGCCCGCGAAATGCTCCTGCACGTCGTCGACCAGCGTGATCGCCGCCATCGTCCCGTCCAGCAGCCGCGCCGCCAGCCGGGCGATCGCGTCCATCGGCGGTGGCGCGGCCGGCCATCGGCGGCGCGCGGTACCCACCGCCGCCAGCCGCACCGGGTCGCGCAGCACTGCCTCGTTCAACTCAGCCATGGACGGGCCAACGACCGCCCGCCCGATCCGTAACGATCTTGGTCGCAAACTTCATTTGCCGGGAATCGCGGCCGGCTGCCGCTGCCGGACCACGACCGGGTTCTCGGCGGGACGCCCGAAGTAGTAGCCCTGCGCCAGCTGGTAACCGAGCCGGTGCAGCTCGGCGGCCTGCTCCGCGGTCTCGACGCCCTCGGCCACCGCCGCCATGCCGAGGCCGTCGGCCACCTTGATCAGGGTGGCGGCGATGACCGCCGGGCGCCCGCCCGCGGTGACGTGGTCGACGAACGACTTGTCGACCTTGAGGGCGTGCGCGGGCACGGTCTGCAGCAGGGTGAGCGAGGAGTGGCCGGTGCCGAAGTCGTCCAGCGCGATCCGGACGCCCATCTCGTTCAGCGTGTGCAGGGTTTCCAGGGAGCGGCCGCCCTCGAAGACGGCGGTCTCGGTCACCTCGATGGTCAGGGCGGCGGCCGGCAGCCCGTTGCCGGTCAGGGCGGCCCGGACCGTCTCGGCGAACCCGGGGCGGGCGAGCTGGCGGGCCGACACGTTGACGCTGACCCGCTGGGGCGCGTCGGTGTCGTCCCCGGTGCGCCAGATCGCCGCCTGCCGGCACGCCTCGTGCAGGATCCAGGCGCCGAGTTCGACGATCGTGCCGTCGCGTTCGGCGACCGGGACGAACTCGGCCGGGCTGATCAGGCCGCGCTCCGGGTGGTGCCAGCGGACCAGCGCCTCGACGGCGATCAGCCGGCCGGTGGGCAGTTCGACGATCGGCTGGTAGACCAGCCGCAGGTGGCCGGCGTCCAGCGCGGTGCGCAGCTCCGCCCCGATCCGGGCGTCCTCGCCGGCGGACCGGTCCAGCTCCGGGTCGTACCAGCGGAACGGCTCGCCGGCCTCCTTGGCGGCGTACATCGCGACGTCGGCGCGGCGCAGCGCCTCCAACGGCTCGGCGCCGCTGGTCCCGGCCAGCCCGAGGTTGGCGCGGATCAGCAGGTCCTGCCCGGCCACCCGGATCGGCCGCGCCAGTTGCCGGCCGACCCGCTCGGCGATCCGGACCGCGGCCTCCGGGTGCGCGTCCGGGATCAGGAACGCGAACTCGTCGCCGCCCATCCGGGCGACCGAGGCGACGTCACCGGCGGCGACGGTCAGGCGCTCGGCCACTTCGGCCAGCAGCCGGTCGCCGGCGTGGTGGCCGAGCTTGTCGTTGACCTTCTTGAAGCCGGTCAGGTCGAGCAGGGCGACACTGCACGGTCCGGTGGCCAGCGCGGCGTGCAGCTGCCCCTGGAAGTGCCGGCGGTTCGCCAGGCCGGTCAGCTCGTCGTGCAGGGCGAGAGTCTCCAGATCCCCGGCCTGCCGCTGGATCTGCTTCAGGAAACCGGACACCCGGGCGGAGACGAGCAGGAACAGCACCACGGCGCCGCCCGCGGCCACCATCCAGTCGCCGCGCCGGCCGGAGACGCCGGGGAGGAACAGAATCGCCGGGGCGAGCAGAGTGCTCCCGGTCAGCAGCACCTGCCGCCCGCGGCGCATCTCAAGCCGTCCGGCAAGGCGATTGTCTTCGGTACGCGCCGAGCCCATCGACGGATGCAGCGCCGCGACGCCCCACAGCACGTAGGACAGCAGCCAGAGCCCGTCGAGCGGGCCACCCTGGTCGACGTTCATCACGGTGCCCAGCGAGGAGTAGCCGACGTCAGCCATCAGCAGCAGCACCGCGGCCGCGCCGAGCAGCCGGGCGCTGCGGTGCCGGGCGCGGGAACCGGCGAACAGGCCGGCCAGGATCGCCAGCAGCAGCACGTCGGCGGCCGGGTAGGCGGTGTTGATCGCCCGTTCGAGCATCGTGTCGGCGGCCGCGGCGGCCGCCGGATGCAGGACGAACACCCAGAACACCAGGCCGGTGCCGGTGGCGACGATGGCCGCGTCGAGCAGCGCCCGCGGGTCACGGTCGCGGTGCTGACCGACCAGCCGCACGAAGCCGGCGGCCAGCAGCGGATAGCCGCTCAGGTAGAGCAGGTCGGCGGCCGACGGGAACGGCTCCTGGTGCAGCACGTAGACGTAGAAGTTCCAGACGGCGTCGCCGGAGACCGACATCAGCTGGCCGAACAGGAAGAAGTACCACACGGCCGGCCGGTCCGGCCGGTGCAGCCGGATGCCGACCAGGATGAGCAGGCTGTAGATCCACCCGACGGCGTTGTAGGAGACGCTCTGCGTCAGACCCACGGCGGGCAGCAGATAGTAGCCGCCGATCGCCGCCACCCCGGCCGCCAGCGCGATCCACCACAGCCGGCGCCGCAACACGGCAGACGGCTGCTGGGCACGCTCAGCGTCGAGATGTCGGACCTTCACCTCGGTGGTTTCGGCAGCGGTGCAGCCGGGTTGAGCCCGGAGCCGTCCGGCGAGATGTGAAGAGTCGCACGGTCAGGTGCCGCTCAGCCCGAGCACGCCCGCGGCGGTACGGACGGCCAGCGCCTCGAGATCCGGCGCCCGGTCGTCGGGTGCCCGGCTGGCCAGCCCGACCAGAAGTCCTTCGAGCGCGCCCAGGAAGGCGGGCGCGAGCACCTCGGCCGGTGTGTCGCTGCTGATCGAACCGGCTCGCTGCCCGTCCGCGATGAGGCCGCGGCAGCGCTCGATGAGCAACCCGTACGTCCGTTCCACCTCACGCCCGACCGGATGGTCCTGACCCGCGAAGCCCATCCGCAGGGCGATCGGCATCCGGGCCACGTTGCGCCGGGTGAAGGTGGCGTGGCCGCGGGCCAGCGCGAGCAGCGCCGCCACCGGATCGTGCTGCTCGGCGACCAGCGGGCCGACCTCGTGCAGCCAGGTGTCCCGGCTCCACGCGATCACCGCGAGCACCAGGTCGTTCTTGTCGGTGAACTGGTGGTACAGGGCGCCGCGGGTGAAACCGGCCGACTTGGCGACCCGTTCCAGGTTCACCTGTGCGTACCCGTAATGGGACAGCTCGACGGCCGCGGCCTCCAGCAGGGCCTGACGGGTGCGCTCGCGGCGCTCGGTCTGGGTGAGCCGCTCCGGCCGGGTCATCCGGACTGCACCCCACCGGCGACGATCCGCATCGCGGTCCGGCGATGGCGCGGGGCGATCAGCCGCCACACCAGGCGGGCCAGCACCGGCCGGTGGAAGAAGAGCACCGTGGTGAGGGTACGCCGGGTCGGGTCCAGCCGGCGTCCCACCATGACGACCCGCAGCAGCCGCAGGGACGTCTCGAGCCGGACCACCTCGGCGGTGGACTCGACGATGCGCAACCCGGAGATCTGGCCGGGCTGCCCGTCGCCCGGACGGAAGCCCAGCAACCGGACGATGCGCTTCACCGCCGGCGGCGAGTCGGCGAGCCCGTCCCGCACCCACTCCTCCGGCGTGCGCTGGTCCGGCTCGGCCAGCCGCGCCTCGAAGGCGTCCGCGTAGTCCCCAGCCTTCGCCAAGGCGACCGGATCGGTCACCGCGACCTGACGCACGACACCACGACCACTTCGCGGGTTCATTCAGCACCTCCACTGTCTCGACTAACATACATGCACGCATGTATGTTGCAAGGCGGAGGAGGTACGCATGCGCTACTGGCCGCGACGCGCCCCGGGACTACCACCGGGGCAACGTCTCCTGGCGGAGATGCCCCGATTCACCGACATCCCGCACCGTCCCCCGCCCACCATGCCGGGCGAGCCCCGGCTGGAGATCAGGCGCGAGGGCGAGCTTGTCACCGTCCTGACCGCCGCTGACCTGCGGGTGCTCGGGCCGCGCGAGCACACGGCGGACTTCCACTGCGTCACGACGTGGTCGGTGACCGGTCTGGTGTGGACCGGCGTGCCGCTGCGCGAGGTCCTGGCGTCGGTGGGGATGCCCGAGCCGCCCACGCCGTACCTGGTGGCCCGCGCGGGCGATCGCCGCAAGGCCGCCTTCACCGCGGCCGACGCCTACGCCGACGACGTCCTGCTGGCGACCCACCTCAACGGCGCCGCCCTCGACGCCCGGCACGGCGCTCCGCTGCGGCTCGTCTCCCCCAGCCAGTACGGCTACAAGAGCGTCAAGCACCTCATCGCCATCGACTTCCGCGCCGACCAGCCCCGGATCATGGCGAAGGAACACCTGCGCGCTCGCGTCGCCCTCGAAGAACGACACCCGCGCCTGCCGGGCCGGGCGCTGAGGTTGCCGTACCGCCTGCTGATCCCCCCGACCGCCCACCTGGCCGAGCGCTCCCTGAGCCGCCACCGGACCGGATAGCCCGTGCCGTGTGCGGAGGTGCGGGGTTGGTTAGGGTCTGGGGATGGGCCGGACGCATGACAACGTCGAACTGCACGCGGCGCTGGACCCGCTGGTCGTGGCGCTGGACATCGGGTCAACGGCGACCCGCGGCGGGGTGCACGACGCGGCCGGGCGGGCGGTGCACGGGCTGCAGCACAAGGTGCCGCACGCGTTCACCGTGGCGCCGGACGGCACCTCGGTCATCGACCCGGACCAGGTGACCGCGGAGATCGAGCAGGTTCTCGACGCGGTCACCGGCGACGCGCAGCTGGGGACCCGGATCGCCGGCGTCGCGATGGACACCTTCGCCGCCTCGCTGATCGGGGTCGACGCGCACGGCCGGGCATTGACCCCGTGCATGACCTACGCCGACTCGCGCAGCGCCGGTGAGGTCGCCCGGCTGCGGGAGCAGCTCGACGAGCACGCGGTGCAGCAGCGGACCGGCACCCGGGTGCACACCAGCTACCACGCGCCGCGGCTGCGCTGGCTCGCGGCAACCCAGCCGCGTGTCGCCGCCGCGGCCGTGTCCTGGTGGTCCCTCGGCGAGTACGTCCTGGCCAGGCTGGTCGGCGAGCCGCTGGCCGGCACGTCCACGGTGGCCTGGACCGGCCTGCTCGACCGGCGCACCGGCGAGTACGACACCGAGCTGCTCGCCGCGGCCGGCGCCGACGCCGGGCAGTTCTCCGCGCCGCGGGACATGGCCGAGCCGGCCGGCCCGGTGGCCCCGGCACGCTGGCCCGCCCTGGCCCGGGCTGCCTGGTTCCCGGTGATCACCGACGGCTTCGCCAGCAACATCGGCTCGGGCGCGACCGACGCCACGGTGCTGACCGCGGCCACCGCCACCAGCGGCGCGCTGCGGGTGCTGCTCGACGGCCCGGCCGACCCGCTGCCGTTCGGCTTGTGGAACTACCGGGTCGCCGCCGGCCGCACGCTGCTCGGCGGGGCGATCAACGACGTCGGCCGCGCGGTCAGCTGGGCCCAGGCCACGTTGCGGCTGAGCCCGGAGCTGGCGGCCGTGCTGACCGCAGCACCCACCGAGGCGACGCCGCTGGTGCTGCCCTATCTGACCGGGGAGCGCGCGCCCGGCTGGGTCGGCGGGGCCCGCGCCGTCTTCGGCGGGGTCTCGACCGCGACCGACCCGGACACGCTGTTCCGCGGCATCGTCGAGGGCGTCGCGATGACCTACGCCCGGGTCGCCGACGAGCTGCACCCGGCCGCACCGCAGGTCGTCGAGGTCGCGGCGGCCGGGCGGGTCAGCAACGACCAGCCCGAGTGGCTCCAGGTCCTGGCCGACGTGCTGGGCCGGCCGGTCACGCACGTGACCCGCAAGCGCGCCACCCAGCGCGGCACGGCCCTGCTCGCGCTGGACGTGCTGGCGCCGGACGTCCCGCGGGCGCCCCGCACCACCGGAGCGACCTACGAGCCGCAGCCCGGCCACGCCGACTACTACGCGGGACGGCGGGCACGGTTCGCCGAGGTCTACAACGCGCTGATCCGCGGCTGAGCGGCTGTCTCACCACCGCGACTCAGTTGTCTCCACGCAAACGCGTGGACATCCAAGCTCGTCGCGGGCACACTCCCGCGGGTGCGTACGACGGATGCCGATCTGACCTTGCGGTACCTGGCTGACTTCGGCTTCACGCCGATCGGACCCGACCGGTGGCGGTGGAACGGCACACCTCCCGAGGAGATGTCCGGCGAGGATGTAGCTTTCGACACCGCGTTCGCGATCACCACCGACGAGGATCTGGACGCCGTACAGCGCGTGCGCACGGCGCTGGGTCTGCTCGACCTGACCGCAGCCTTCGAGGTGTTGACCCATCTCAACGCTTACGTCCGGGACAACACCGACCCAGCGGTCGCCGACGCCTTCTGGGCCGGCCTCCGCGACCGGATGGCGGTACCGGAGCCGATCGAGCACCTGCGGCTGCACTTGAGGACCTACTGGTTCTGGGGCCGGACCACCAAGGCCGCCTTCGACGCGCTGCTCGGCGACGATGTGCGCCGCCTGGCGGAGGCCGGTCGCCTCGCCGAGCTGGCTACCGGTCCGCTGCATCGGCGTGCCCGCCACGTCCTGGAAGACTCGGGCACGGTCGGCTGGGCGGACAAACGCGACGTCTATCGGGCCGCCGCCACCGTCGCCGAACTTCGGCCAGCGGTCTTCCGCGCCCTTCTCGGTAGCTATCACGCCGTGTCGGGCCGCCTCGACCCGGACGGGGCCCTGGCCCTGCTCGACAGCCTGCAGCTGCCCGCCGACACCGAACACCTGCCCCGACTGGTTGCGGTCCTCCGCGAGGGCGTCGCGAACCACTACCAGGACCCCACCGCTTGGCAGGCCTGACACGAGGTGAGGCGCATCCCACCCGACCGCTCATCTCGCAAGCGCGAAACCGCCCTGACCCGAGCTTGAAGGAGCGGGACAGGCGCCGAGCGGCTACCGATCCGGGCGCAGCACCTGGCGGAGGCCGACCAGGCTGCCGGCCACCACCAGCGCCGAGCCGACGGTGAACGGCCAGGGCGGCAGGGACGTCGGCTCCCGGGCGGTGAAGTCGGCGCACGGGTGCGAGGCCAGGTAGTGCACCCGGGCCGGGCCGCCGAGGTGGATGTCGCGGGGCGGCGGGTCGGAGCCGGAGTCGACCTCGGTGACGCAGGTCAGGCCGGACCGGGTGGTCAGCCGCACGTCGTAGACGCGGCGGCCCGGCGCGTCGGTGGTGATCCCGACGACCTCGGCGTCGACCGTGGCGCCGCGGAAGTCGTCGATCGCCTGCCAGCCGGTCAGCACGAAGGCCAAGCTGAAACCGAGGACCATCATGCCCAGTACGGCGATCTTCAGCTGCGATCCGAACGTAAACACCCGACCGTCCACTCTGCGTGCCGCCCCGATGCGGCGAGTGTGGCACAGCTCGTCAGCCGACGATCAGCGAGACGCCTTCGTAGGGACCCAGCGAGAGGGCGCAGCCGTGGTCGTCGCCGACCGTGCCGATGGGCTCGTCGGTGAGCATGTCGGCGACGTCCGCGCCGGCCGGCAGGTCGGGGCAGGTGAGGCGGTCGGTGACGGGCCGGCCGGAGAAGTTGAGCACGGTGGCGTGCAGGCGGCCGGTGTCCAGCCGGTGGATCATGGCGAGGACGGCCGGGTCGCCGGTGGCCGGGACCGCGAGCTGCTCGGCGGTGGCGATCCGGTAGTGGGTGCGTGCGCGCAGGATGCCGGCGAGCCGGGAGACGAACGAGTCCGGGTCGTCGAGCTGGCCCGGGAGCGAGCCGTAGAGGCTGACGCCGCGCGGGATCCGGGACGGGGACGCGTCCGCGCGGGGCTGGTAGTCCAGCAGGTCGTAGGCGCCGCGGTGCAGCCAGCGGGTGTCACCGGAGGACAGCAGGCCGGCCGCCTGGTCCCGGGTCAGGGTGAGCATCCCGCACAGGTCCCAGCCGGAGATCGCGAAGACGCCCGGCTGCAGGGCGTTGAACATGGCCAGCAGTAGGTGCACCCGCCGGATCGTCGCGATCTGCCCGGCGGTCAGGTCGCCGAGGTCGCGGTGCCCGAGCGCCGCGGCGATGAGCGTGACGGTCGTGCAGGCGATGCCGTTCGTGGTGAAGATGCTGTTGTACGGGGCGGCGTCCCCGGTGAGCCGCTCGATCAGCTCGGCGCGGACGGTGACCGCGAGGTCCCGGCCGGGCACCCGCCGGCCGCGGAACGCGAACGGCTCGTCGCGGTGCGGGCCGGCGAAGTGCACCAGCTCGTAGGTCATCTCGTCGTGGTTCTGCAGGGCGTGGACCAGCCGGCCGGGTTGCAGGCCGAGCCCCAGGGCCAGGTTCAGGGTGAGCCGCAGGAACTCGGCGTCGCCGGTGGCCAGGGCGTGCACGTAGGCCGGCCGGTTGACGAAGTCGTACGAAAAGTCGGGCCCTCGCTCCGAGGTCTGTTTGATGTCGTCGATGGCGAGGTTGAGCTCCTGGAAGGTGAATCCGCCGACCTTGCGGACCATGCTGGCGATCATCTGATTGATCGCCTCGGACAGCGGGTGTCCCTCGGACCAGGCCGGGACGCCGGGCCGGGCGCTGCGCTCCACCGCGAGGAACCCGTTGGCGTCCAGGCGCAGTGCGGCCGCGCCGAGGTGGCCGAGCGAGTGCAGGGCGTCGCCGATCACCAGGCGCATCCCGGCGAACGTCGGATCCAGCCAGTTGATCGTGGGCTGGCCGTCCTTGAAATAGTGCAGGTAGACCCAGCGGCGGCGGACGCCGTCGACGCCGGTGACCGGTGCGGTGGCGCTCCAGTTGGTGTCCTTGACGCCGTCCTGCTGGAAGATCACCCGCTGCATCCGGCCGACGATGTAGCCGGCCTCGTGCAGCCGGCTCTCGGTCTCCGGGCCGAGGTTGACCGAGTCGCGGCCGGGCGGGACCGGCGGCAGCAGGTGCCAGTCCTCGGCCGGGATCTCCACCATGTGGTAGATGCCGGGGTAGTCGCCGACCCGCATCTCGGCCAGCCGGAAGTCCGGGCCCTTGCCGGTGTGACCGGGCACGATGTCGTCGATGACCACGCCGCCGTGCGCGGCGGCCACCTCGCACATCCGGCGGAACTCCGGTTCGGTGCCGAAGCCCTCGTCGATCTCGGTGCTGATCCGGTCGAAGTGGCCGTCGACGCTCGGCGTCGACTCGCGCCCGAAGATGCCGCCGGCGCGTTTCAGCGGTCCGGTGTGCACGCCGGTGATCCCGATCGCGGCGAACGCCCGCCACAGCTCCTCGTCGCCGAGGGTGCCGAGGAAGCTGCAGCCGGGCTTGGTGATCATCGAGGGCGGATAGGCGGTGAACCACACCGAGGCGGGGCCGGCCGCGGATGGGTTCGGGGTGCCGAACGGGGTCTGCCACACGGCCGGGACGCCGGAGAAGGCGCCGGCGATCCGCTCGGCGTTGGCCAGCATCGACCGGTCCTTGAGCCAGGCGACGTACTCGGTGTCGTCGCCGGCCGGCACCGCGGCGCTCACCGCCGGCCGAGCAGCGGCAGGCGGTAGTGCCGGTTCAGGCGGACCACGTCGGCGCGGCTGAGCGGATCGTCGTCCAGGGCGCTGATCCTCGGCGCCTCCAGCACCAGCGCCCTGGTGAACGGGACCACCAGCCGGCCGTCGTGCAACGCGGCGTCGTGCAGCGGCACGAGACGCTTGCCGAAGCCGAACCGGGAGGTCCGGACGCCGGCCCAGGCCGGGTGTCCGACGCCGTCGTCCCACACCTGGGCGACCGTGCCGATCATGTCGCCGTCGGGGCCGTGGACCTGACGGCCGTAGAGCTGGTGCACCTGCTCCAATGTGATCATCGGGGGGTCTCTTCCGTTCGGTGACGTCTTCACCGGTACCCACCGGATTCGCCGGTATGCGGAATGTCACCGGCCCCGCCTGCCACCGATAATTTTGATCATGGGGACTGGCGCGCCACCCGCCTGACCTGTGATGGTTGTGCCATGATCGTGAACCGCCGTGACCATCCAGGGTGGTGACACGTGTTGCACACTGCTCTGATCCCCGGATCCGACCTCGAGTTGGTGACCGCGCTGACCGCCGAGCTGCGCCGCTCGGCGGGCGACTACGACGAGGTGCTGCTGGTCGTCAGCGACCGCACCCGGGCACTGCTCGCCGACGCCACGCACGACCTGAGCGGGGTGCTGCGCTGGGATGACCCGGCGGCGTTCTACCAGCGGCTCGGGTTCGCCTACGAGTGCTTCCGCCGCTACCTGGCCGAGCAGGCCGGGCGGCGACGCCGGGTGCACGTAGTCGCCGAACCGGACCTGTCCGACGACGACGGGCCGGCGCCCGGACGGACCGGTGCCTACCTGGCGTACGAGTCGGTCTGCAACGACACCTACGCGCCGTACGGGTCCGCGGTGACCTGTGTCTGGGACAGCCGCCGGCATGCGGCCGACGTCCTCGACGGGGTCCGGGCCACGCACCGCTACCTGCTCACCGAGCCGGGCCGGCAACCCAGCCCCCGGTTCCTGGCCGCCGACGATTTCCTGAGCCTGCGCCGGCAGACCTTGATGCCCGCGCCGCCCCCGCACGTCGACCACGACCGGACCGTCACCGAGGTCGCCGAACTCCGGGAGCTGCGCGCGGCCCTGAGCGCCTGGGCGGCCCGGCACGACTTCGCCGCCGATCCGGCCGACGACCTGCTGGTGGCCGTGACCGAGGTGGTCAGCAACGGGCTGCGCCACGCCGGCACCCCGGTCCGGGTCCGCGCCTGGCACCACGGCAGCACGCTGATCGCTCAGTGCGACGACACCGCCGGCCTGCCGATCCCGGTCGCGGCGGGCTACCACCGGCCCGGTGCGGAGGGCGCCCAGCCCGGCGGGCGTGGCCTGTGGCTGGCCCGGCAGCTCGCCGACGCGGTCCTGGTCGACGCGCTGCCCGGCCGCACCTCGATCCGGCTGCACTTCCCGCACCTGGTGATGCACCGATGAGCGGGCATGCCGGTCCCGCGGCGGACGCGTCGGTCGCCGGGCTGTTCCTGCTGCTGGTCGAGGACGATCTCGGCGACGCCGTACTGGTGCGGGAGTATCTCGTCGACGGCGACCTGGACGCCCGCCTGGACCACGTGGGCACCCTGACCGAGGCGATGGCCGTCGGGTACGAGCCGGACTGCGTCCTGCTGGACCTGCACCTGCCCGACGGTCAGGGACTGGACGCGTTGCGCCGGGTGCTGCGGCGCTGGCAGCACGCCGCGGTGCTGGTCCTGACCGGGCTCAACGACGCCGCGACCGGCTCCGCGGCGGTCGCCGCCGGCGCCCAGGACTACCTGGTCAAGGACCAGGTCGACGCGGCGGTGCTGGCGCGCACCATCCGTTACGCGGTGCAGCGCAAACGGGTCCAGACCGCGGAACGCACGCTGCGCGACAGCCGGCTGCAGGCGGAGGAGAACACCCGTCTGCAGCGTGGCCTGCTTCCCAAACCGCTGCTGAACGGCACGGCGGTGACCGTGGCCAGCCGCTACCTGCCCGGTCAGCAACGCTCACTGCTCGGCGGCGACTTCTACGACGTGGTCCAGACCCCCGACGGCATGGTCCACGCGCTGATCGGCGACGTCTGCGGCAACGGCCCGGACGAGGCGGCGATGGGCGTCGGCCTGCGCTACGGCTGGCGCACGCTCACCCTGGCCGGGCTGCGCAAGGTCGACCGGATGCGGCTGCTGGAGCAGGTGCTGGTCGCCGAACGGCCGCACGACGGCATGTTCGCCACCGTCTGCACCGTCGGCGTCAACCCGGCCACCGGCGAGGTCATCGTGCTCAGCGCCGGGCACCCGGCCCCGCTGATCGTCACGCCGGGCCACGTCTATCCGGCTCCGGTCCGCTACGGCCCCGGTCTCGGCATGGCGCCCGGCCGGGCGCGCTGGCAGGAGTCGACGATCACCGTGCCGGCCGGCGCGGGCCTGCTGCTCTACACCGACGGGGTGATCGAGAGCTTCTGCGCCGACGGCACCCGCCTCGGCGAGGACCGTTTCATCGACCTCGCCGCCGGCCTGACCACGATCGAGGACCCCGATCAGTACGTCGACGCGCTGCTGGCCCGGATCCAGAACGCCGACGCCGGCCGGCACACCGACGACACCGCCGTGCTCTACCTGCGCTGCCCGGCCTGAGCGGCCGGGGCCGGCCCGGGGCCGGGCAGCGGGCGGACCGGCAGGTCGGCGGCCGGCAGGGTGAACGTGACGACGGTGCCGGCGCCGCTCGCGGCGTCGGCCGCGATGATCGTGCCGCCGTGGCGTTCCACGATGCGTTTGCAGATGGCCAGGCCCAGGCCGGTTCCGGCGTAGCCGGCGTCGCGGTGGGCGCGGTGGAAGTTGTCGAAGACGGTGGCGTGCTGGCCGGCCGGGATACCGATGCCGTTGTCGGTGATCGTGACCCGGACCTGGGCCCCGTCGTACGCGCCGGTCACGGTGATGTCCGGGACGACGCCCGCGGCGGTGTACTTGACGGCGTTGCCGATCAGGTTGTCGAGCAGCTGCCGGATCAGCGCCGGGTCGGCGTGCACCAGCGGGAGCTCGCCGATGTGCAGGCGCGGCACCGGGGTGCCGGTAGTCTCCGCCTGGTCGATCCGGGCCACCGCGATGTCGGTGACGACCGTGGTCAGGTCGACGGCGGTGAGCTGCAGGGCGTTGTCCCGGGCGGTGGCGTAGGCGAGCAGGTCGTTGATCAGGTTGCGCATCCGGGCGCCGGCCCGCTGGATCCGGGCGATGCCGTCGCCGGGCCGGCCCGCGTCCGGGCCGAGCAGGTCGGCGACGTTCTCGGCCCAGCCCTCGACGGTGGTCAGCGGGTTCGACAGGTCGTGCGCGACGACCCCGGCGAAGGCGGCGAGTTCGTCGCGGTGCCGCCGGTCGGCGGTGACGTCGGAGAACACGCTGACCGCGTACTGCCGGCCGGCGACGCTGATCGGGAGCGGCGTCGCGCGTACCGAAAGAATCCGCCCTTCCGGGGTGGCCGGGTTGCGCATCAGGATGTCCATCGCGTGCGGGTCGCCGGTCGCCAGGGTGCGCTGGTAGGGCAGGTCACCGGGCGCGATCGGGGTGCCGTCGAGGTGGCACAGCCCGTAGTGGTCGTTGCCGGCCATCCGCCCGTCGGCGCTGCGGACGCCGCCGAGCAGCTGCGCGCTGGCCGGGTTGCGCAGCAGGAAGTTGCCGTCGGCGTCGAGCACGGCCAGGCCCTCGCCCATCGCGTCGATCACGGTGGCGAACATCCGCGCCTGGTCGGCGGCGGCCTTCTGCAGGGCGGCGCGCTCGTCGCGGCCGAGCGCGACGGCCAGGCCGACGACCGCGACGACGGCGACGAACACCTGGGAGACCAGCGCCCGGGTGGCGTGCGAGGCGATCTCGGCGAACTGGCCGCTGCCGTGCAGCGTGAACACCACGGTGAGGCTGCCGAAGAACAGGTCGTGCAGGATGACGAAGGTGGTGCTCAGCCGGGTCGCCGCCCAGACCGTGATGGTGACCAGCACGAACGCCAGCGGCAGGCCGTGCCGCAGGCCGAAGACCCCGAGGTAGGCGGCCGCGGACACGGTCAGCAGCAGAGCTGCTTCGATCCAGGTGCTTTTCGGTACGGCCCGAGCCGCCGCGAGCAGCCGTTGCCGGCGCTGCCCGGGCGTCCGGTCGAGCGACCGGACGACGGCGCCGATCCGCAGCCCGGCGATGCCGATCAGCAGCATGCTGGCCGAGTTGCGGGCCAGCCACACCGCGGCGGCCGGGCCGGAATAGTGGCCGGTGACCAGCCAGACCCCGGTCGGGCCGACCAGCGCCCCGCAACACGTGCTGATCATGGCGATCGCGATCAGGCGCCACAGCTGGTGCGGCCGGCTGACCGGCTCGGTGCCGCCGCTGCCCCACAGGCCGGGCAGCCAGCGCCCGTACAGGTAGGCGAAGGTGCCGGCCTGCAGGACGTTGGCGACCAGGAAGAAGGCGGCCAGCACGGCGCTGGCGCCGGTGAGCATGTTGACCACGACGGTGACGCCGGCCAGGGCCGCGACGTCGACCATCCGCCAGCGCGACGAGCGCTGGCAGATGAACCAGAGCGCGCCGACGCCGGCGGCCGGCCAGACCAGGCTCAGGTTGGTGCCGTCCATGATCGTCAGCCGGCCGGACCAGGTGGCGAGGACGTACAGCGTCGTGAAGACCGCGGTGCGCAGCAACGATTGCCGCAACGTCACGCTGCTCCCCCTGCGGTTCGGTCGACCGGTTCAGCCTTACCTTCGACCACCCGGGTCCAGCGCTGAGCCGTAGGTGTCTCGCTGCTTCCGGCCTGGCTTGGTCGATCATTGACGGGTGACGGGCACCGAGAGCTACACGCTGGCCGGGTTCGTGGCCGGGTTCCGCTGGACGCCGGCCGGACCGGAGTGGGCCGGCGGCCTGCCTCCCGTGGTGCCGACGGTCAGTGACTGCCTCGCCGACTTCCTCCCGGCCGGTCCGGATGTCGAGCCGTGGCAACAGCCCCTGTTCGAGCCGTGGCACCGAACCGTCCAGCAGGCCGCCACCGCCGTCCGGCACGCGCCTGCCGCCGCCCGCACCGCGCACGTGCTGAGCATGAGCGTGGCGGCGCCGGAGGCCACCGACCTGGCGGCCATGATCGAGGAGTGGATCGGCGACCTTCCGCATCCGATCCGGGTGAACCTCGCGCGACCGGCGGCCGCCCCACCGGGCACGATCCTCGGATTCGAGGTGGTCGGCTTCGACACCGGCCGCTTCCACAGCTGGCTCTGCTACCGGCTGGACACCCAGGCACGGGACAGGCTCGGGATCCGGCCGGGGAACGCCGGCCTGCTGACCGGCCTGGACGACGCACGACGAGTCGCCGGCCTGGCCAACCGCAACCACGGCACCCACGACAGCACCCCGGAGGACATCACCTGGTTCCCCGCCCTCCTCGCCGAACACCTCCCGACCGGCGATGCGATGATCAACTTTTGATCCGGGAGGGGCTGCGGTGCGGCAACGACTCAATCTGATCCTGCTCGGCGTACGCGACGTGGCCGCGTCGGTCGCGTTCTACCAGGCGCTGGGCTGGCGGCGGGCCGCGGCGGGCTCGGACGAGTTCGCCCTGTTCGAGCTGGGCGGGGTCGCGGTGGCCTTCCAGTCGCGGGAGGCGTTCGCGGCGGACGCCGGCCTGCCGGACCGGGGGCCGGGCGGGTTCGCCGGGTTCGCGCTGGCCTACGTGGCCCGCAGCGCCGACGAGGTCTACCAGGTGATGGCGAAGGCGGCCGAGCTGGGCGCCACCGTCACCCGCCCGGCCGGGCCGAACGCGTGGGGGCACAGCGGCTACTTCACCGACGCCGACGGGCACCTGTTCGAGGTGCTCTACGAGGACGGGTGGATCTTCGACGAGAACGACGACCTGGTGCTGTGACGCACCCGGAGCCGCCCGGGTGATGAACACCCGGGCGGCGCACTCGGCTCAGCGGTGCAGGTGGGCCTTGCGGATCTCGGTGCGCAGGGCCGGCGCCCCGTCGACCGGGGCCGGGTCCTCCGGGGTGGGCGCGATGCCACCGGCGGCGACCCGGTCCAGCGTGGTCAGGCCGCGCGCGGTGACCGTACCGAAAATGGTGTAGTTGGGACGCAGCGCGCTGTCGCCGAACACCAGGAAGAATTGACTGCCGTTGGTGTCCGGGCCGGCGTTGGCCATGGCCAGCACGCCGCGGGCGTAAAGGCGGCGCACGCCGGTCGGGTCGGTCGGCGCCGGCGGCAGGTCGGTGGGCAGCTCGTCGCGGTAACGGTAGCCCGGACCGCCCTCACCGGTGCCGCTCGGGTCGCCGCACTGCAGCACCTTCAGCGTGGGGTAGGCGGTCAGCCGGTGGCAGATCGTCCGGTCGTAGAACCGGTGTCTGGCCAGGTGCACGAAGCTCTGCACGGTGCACGGCGCGGCGGCCCGGTCGAGCACCAGCGAGATCGGCCCCAGGTTGGTGTGCAGCACCACCGGGACGGTGCCCTTGTCGGGCGTGTGCCGCGGGCCGCGCGGCAGCGGAACCGGGCGGGCCGCGGGCTCGTCGGGCGTCGGCGTGTACTGGCACGGGCCGGTGGTCGGGCCGGGCTCTGTCCGGCCGTGGGCCGAGGCGGGCACGGCGACGGCGACCAGCGCCGTCACCGCCGTTGCGACAACCGCCAGGGCTCGAGGAAACTGGACCACACTGTCCTCCATAGATCGACTATGGCCAATCTATCATCGGTTATTTCGCCGCAAAACGGATTCGGTCCGGTACCGCTGGGTAACTGAGCCGCTCATGCGGATTCATGCGGCGGGGGCGCTGCTCGACGGGGACCTGACCATTCCACCGGCCGCCACCGGCATGGTGCTGTTCACCCAGAACCGGCCACGGGACCGGGCCATCGCCGAGGCGCTCCGCGAGCGGGGCCTGGCGACGCTGCTGATCGAGCCGCTGACCGCCGAGGAACGGGCCGACGAGGCGCTCCGCTTCGACATGGACCTGCTCGCCGACCGCCTGATCGGCACCCTGCGGTGGCTGCGCACGCAGCCGGTCACGGCACCCTTGCCGATCGGCATCTTCGGTACGGGCGCCGGCGCCGGTGCCGCGCTGGTGGCCGCCGCCGCCCGGCCCGGCGAGGTGCAGACGGTCGTCACCCGCGGTGGGCGAGCCGACCTGGCCGGCGGCGCGCTGGCCCGCGTGCAGGCGCCCACCCTGCTGATCGCCGGTGAGCGCGACCCGCGGCTGCGCGCCCTCAACGAGGAGGCCCGCCGGACCATGCAGGCCCCCGCCGACCTGTGCGTGATCCCGGACGCGGACCGCTACTTCACCGGGACGCGAGCGCTGGAGCAGGTCATCATCCAGGCCGCCGACTGGTTCAGCCTGCACCTGGCCGCACCGGCGCCCGAGCACGCGATGCCGACGGTCGACTCGGCGCTCCCGGTGAAACACACCCGGGTCCTGGACGTGCTGACCGCACCGCTCCGCTCCGGCCGCCACGACCCGGACAACGCCTGACCCGGCCGGATCGAGCCGGACAACGCCTGACCCGGCCGGATCGAGCCGGTTTAAACAGATAGTTGAAAACAGATCGTTTATTCGGCATGCTGGCGGCATGCCCGATCTCTTCACCCGGCCCGACTCCGGGGCGCAGCGCGCCGACCGCACCTACCGAGCCCTGACGCACCTCGTCGAGCGGCATGCCGGCACCGCCGCGCGCCGAGCCCGGCAGGTTCATCCCGACATGCCGGCCCCGCACGAGGTGGTTCGCCTCGTGGCGGGCCTGGCCGGCGGTTCCATCGGTCCGGAGGCGGACGAGCCGGCCATCGACCACGACGACCTCGTCGCCGCACTGACCCTCGTGCCGAGCATGCGAGCCGACCTCGACGCGACCGAGCTCCTCCTGCTCACGATCGCCAGGCGAAGTGGCATGACCTGGCAGGACATCGCCTTCAGCCTCGGTCTCAACACACCCCAGGCCGCCCGGCAGAGGTATGAACGCCTGGACGCCCGCTCCGAGGCCCGGCCGCCTGCCGGCGGCTGATCCTCCGGACGCGGTCATCGATCAGCGGCTCGCGCTCCGGTGCATGCGCTGCCACAGGCCGGTTCGGTGACTCGTGGCCTGTGGCGCGCCTCGGAGCAGGAAGGACCCCCGGCCGGCGGCGTCCCGGTCGGCGCGCAGGAACAGCGCCGGCCATCTGCCGGGTCGCGTCGAAGCCCGGCAAGGCGGCAGTCGACGGGCCGGTGTGAGATCAAGATCATCTCGTGTTGCGTGCCTGCTGACGATCTGTAGTATCCCCGTGTTTTGGCTGGTAGCGGGGAGGAAGAGCACATGCGCACGCGGTGGAAGATGTCGGCTGGCGTCCTGATTGCGGCGGCCCTGGTGATGCCGGCGGCACCAGCGGTGGCTCGCACCGAACCGGCCGGGCTCGACGCGGAATGCCAGACGGTCGAGCGCAAGGTCTACACGGACATCCGCCAGCTCGTCACCATCGATCTGGACACGGCCACCGACACCGAGGTGCGGGTTCTGGCCAACCAGATCCTCTTCCGGGCCAAGGCCGAATCGTTGCCGGTTCTGCCCGACACCGTGCAGGAGCGGCTGCGTGGCACGGCGGAGGACCTCCGCGCCTTCCTCCAGACGGGCCTGCAGAACGCCTGGTGGACGAGCCTGCGGATCGCGGTACTCCGCACGTTGAGGGACACCGGTGCCAACGTGCAGGCGACCGCGCAGAAGGTGCTCGACACCGAGGCCCTCGATGCGTATCTGGCCTACCTCAACGACGGCCTGTACGCCGCGCGTGCGCTCGACTGCGCCGCCAAGCCCACGTCGACAGCGAGCGCCACGGCCAGCGCCACGACGACCGTTTCCGCGAGCCCGACGTCCTCCACCAGCCCGGTCGCCGCGGCCGGCGGCGAGGATGACGAGCAGCTGCCGGTGACCGGCGCCGCCACCGGGGCCGTCGCCGGCATCGGCGGCACGCTGCTGCTCCTCGGCGGTGCCGGTTACCTGCTCGGACGCCGCCGCCGGTCGCGCTTCGTGGCATAGCTGACGCCTCGCGCCCGGCTCGACGCCGCGTCGAGCCGCGCGCGTTCAGCTGGTTCCCGGCTCCGCCGATAGGGCTGTCATGCGGTTACGCCTCGCGCCGCTGTGCGCCGCGCTGACGGCAGTTCTGCTGCTCGCGGCCTGCGATCCCGATAAGCCAGAGAAGCCGGCCGACATCTCCCCGTCGGTCAGCGTCGAGCCCAGCCCGCTGCCCTCGGAAATCCTCGAAGCCTGCGGACTGCCGCCGGGCAGCACCGTCATGCCGACCTCCTGTCCCGGCCTATTAGGCCCCGACAACATCGGCGTGCCGAGTTAGGCCACATGAGCACGAGGGCGAGTCCGTCGGCGTCGGCGCGATGGTCTTCGCGTATCTGCGCGAACACGCCTGCTCAGCCCTGCGGGAACATTGCGGCGAGCCGGGGCAACCGATTGCGGGCTTCCTCAGGGTCACGGTGGTCCCGCGACACTTCATCCACCTGTTGCAGCGCTTGTGGCTTGTCATCCCCTCTCGCCTCCAGCGCGTCATAGATCGAGGCTTGCTCGCCGAAACGACGGTGATACTCCTCAACCGCCACGAATTCGAGCTCCTCCGAATACGGCCACTCCGCCTCCGCCCAGTCACGCATGTGCCGGCCCACCAGTCGCTGCACCTCGGGCCGGTCGGCCAGATTGTCAGGGTGCTCGGCGACGGAGTCGACAGCGGCACGACCAAGGCCGACCACCCACGCGCGGAAGCCGGTGAAACCGTCGTCGCTGCATCCGCGCATGATGAGAGACGCTGCGTGCCAGGTCAGCCAGTTCGCCACCCGGTGCATCTGTTCGCGAAGATGGTCATGGAAATCGAGCAGGTCGCTGTCGGAAAGGCCGGTCAACTCCTCCGCCAGCCATTCATTCCGCTCATCCGGATCATCAGAGACGGCGGCGGAACGCTCGACGAGCGACCAGAAGCTGTCGAGATCCATACGGGCAGTATGGCGGGCGACGGCGATCTTCGTGTCGCCCTCCGTAGTCATCCGACCCGGGCAGGCGGCCTGCCGTTTGGCCTTCAGCGCTTCCTGCGTACGCAAGAAGTGTTTGTCATGGGGATGGGTCGTCGAGGTCGGCGGCCTTGAGGCGGGCGGTCAGCTGCTCCAAGGCGGACAGCTCGGCGCGCAGGGCTCGGCGGCCGTCGCGGGTGAGTTTGACCCAGGTGCGGGGGCGGTTGTTCTCGTAGCCCTTGGTGAGGGTGACCAGGCCGGCGTCGACCAGGACCTGGACGTGGCGGTTGAGGTTGCCGTCGGTGAGCTGCAGCTCGGCGCGCAGGGTGGCGAAGGCGCACTCCGGGATCTCGGCCAGCATGACCAGCACGCCGAGCCGGACCCGCTGGTGGGTGACGTCGTCGAGGCCGACCGCGGGGTGCGGCGCGCTCTCGCTCACTTCTGCCGCACAGCGCGGTAGACGGCAGTGAGCACCAGCGGCGCCGTCATGATCAGCAGGGCGGGCGCGGGACGGTCCATGCCCCCTAGTGTCAGTTGCCCGCCGAGCGCCGGACCGGACCCGCCGCCGAGCACCCAGGACTGCCAGCCGGTCAGCCCGCCGACCAGGCCGGTGGCGCAGAACTGCCAGGCCAGGGCCGCCATCCACAGGCCGGAGAGCGTGATGCCGGCGCTGCGCTCGATGATGCCGAGGGCGATGACGGCGGCGGCGACGCCGAGCAGCGGGGTGAGCAGGCCCTGCCACCACGAGGTTGCGGCGCCCGCCCAGCCCGGCCCGTGCTGGCCGGACGGGGCCGCGAAGAGCGCCAGCAGGCAGAGCAGGCCGGTGGCGCCGGCGGCGACCGGGATGCGCCACGGCACCCGGACGCCGGCGCGGCGCTCGCGGTGGCGGTACCACTGCCCGACCAGGCCGAAGGCGAGCGGCGCGGCGATCAACCAGAACAGGTACGACCCCAGGCTGGTGCGCTGCTGCTCCGGCAGCCCCGCCCAGTACGGGAACTCGATCGTGCCGCCGCCGGCCTCGGCGATCGACGAGAACGGGCTGCGGTAGAGCGCGATGCTCAGCAGCGGCAACGCGGCCAGCACGAGCGCCGGCAGCCAGGCCCCGCCGTGCGCGAGGGCGCGGCTGCGGGCTTTGAGCCTGCCCATCTCGGCGAGCACGTCGGCGGCGTCAGCACTCATGATTCTCCTCTGCGATCCAGCGAACTCTGGATTACAGAGTAAACACTCCGGCACGGGTGTCAATGCTGTGGTCTCAGTTACCGGCGGGAACGATCTCCGGCGGCGCGGCGTTGGTAGACCGCATGACAAGCACCTTCTCGGCCCAGCCCCGCCTCTCGATTCTGGATCTCGCGCCGATCGCGCCCGGCGGCACCGTCGCGCAGGCCTTCGAGAACTCCGTCGCCCTGGCGCAGGCCGCCGAGAAGTACGGCTACGAGCGGGTCTGGTACGCCGAGCACCACAACATGGCCCGGATCGCGTCGAGCGCGACCAGCCTGCTGATCGGTCACATCGCCGGCAAGACCTCGACGATCCGGCTCGGCGCGGGCGGCATCATGTTGCCCAACCACGCGCCGCTGACCATCGCCGAGCAGTTCGGCACCCTGGCCTCGCTCCACCCCGGCCGCATCGACCTGGGCCTGGGCCGCGCGCCGGGCAGCGACCAGGTGACGATGCGGGCGATGCGCCGCGACCCGATGTCCGCCGAGAGCTTCCCGCAGGACGTGCTGGAGCTGCAGGGCTACCTGGGCGACGAGTCCCGGGTGGCGGGTGTCCGGGCGACGCCCGGCGCCGGCACCCACGTGCCGCTGTACATTCTCGGCTCATCGATGTTCGGCGCCCGGCTCGCCGCCGCCTACGGCCTGCCGTACGCGTTCGCCTCGCACTTCTCCCCCGGCCTGCTGCACCAGGCGGTCGCCGCCTACCGCGCCGAGTTCCGGCCGTCGGCGCAGCTCGCCGAGCCCTACGTGATCGCCGGGGTGAACGTGGTCGCCGCCGCCTCGGCCGAGTCGGCGCGCCGGCAGTTCGAGACCACCCGCCGCACCCTGGTCCGGGGCCTGATCACCCGCTCCACCGGCCCGGCCGTCGACTACACCGATGAGGAGATCGACGAGTTCCTGACCACGCCGAACGGTCGCCAGCTCGCTTCGATGCTGACGTACGCCGCGGTCGGCACCCCGGACGAGGTGCGCGAGTACCTCACCGGGTTCGCCGAGGAGGCGCAGGCCGACGAGCTGATCGTGGCGCACCAGTCGACGCTGATCGAGGACCGGGTCGAGTCGGTGCGGCTCACCGCCGGCGCGGTGCTCGGCGCGAGCGTCTGATCACGGGCGCTTGCCCATCGCGGCCGACCGTCTGATCACGGGCGCTTGAAGATCGCGGCCAGCGCCGCGTCGGAGGCGCGCAGCGCGTCCCGGTCGTAGGTGCTGCCCGCGGTGACCAGCTCAGCCGCCCCGGTCCGGTCGAACAGCTCGGCGAGCCGCTGCTCGACGCGGGCCGGGCTGCCGGTGATCGCCGCCGCGACGGTCTGCTCGACATGCTGCCGCTGCCGCGCGGTCCGGGCGGCGGTCCGGGCCACGGCCACCGGCTCCAGGGGCGGGAACTCGCCGGTGGTGCGGCTCCGCGCCATCGCCCACGCCTCCGGCAGCAGCAGTTCGGCGGCTTCCGCGTCGGTGTCGGCGACCAGCACGTCCAGGCTGATCGCCACCCACGGCTCGGGCTGCCGCACCGACGGCCGGAAGGCACGTCGGTAGTCGGCCAGCGCCCGCTCACCGCCGGCCCGCAGCAGCGGACCGCCGACGATCACCGGCAGACCCAGCTCGGCCGCGATCGAGAGGCCGGCGCCGGTGGCCAGGACGTAGAGCGGGACCGGGGCGGCCGGCTCCGGGTGCACGGTGATCTCGGCCGTACCGGAAAGGAAGTCCCGCAGCTCGGTGAGGTCGGCGGCGAAGTCGCCGTCGGTCTGCCGCAACGCCCGGCGGACCGGCGCGGTGAACCCGGACGAGCGTCCCAGTCCCAGGTCGACCCGGCCCGGCGCGAACGCGGAGAGCGTGGCGAACTGCTCGGCGACGACGAGCGGCTGGTGGTGCGGCAGCATCACCCCGGCCGAACCGAGCCGGATCCTCGTGGTGGCGCCGGCGACGGCGGTCAGCAGGACGGCCGGGGCGGCGCCGGCGATCCCCGGGACGCCGTGGTGCTCGGCGACCCAGAACCGGTGATAGCCGAGCCGCTCGGCGTCGGCGGCGCGCGCGACGGTGCCGTGCAGCGCGGCGGCGTCCGGCTCACCCACCCGGGTGCGCGACCGGTCCAGCAGGGAGAGCCGCACCTCAGCGTTGATCACACCGGGGTCCAGCGTTCGCTGCGAAGGACCTTGTTCCCGTACGCGACGCGCGCGTGGCGATCAGCACAGGAACCCGCCGCCGGCGCCGCCTGTCACTTCTTCTCGGACGGCCAGATCGCGACGGCCACGAGGATGGCCGCCCAGATGCCCAGTGGCACGACCGGCCAGTATCGCTGCGGCTCCCCGTCGCGGACGCTGTGCACGGCCCAGACGGCATTCATGATCACCGCGCCGCCCAGCCAGTAGCGCCACTCGGCCAGCCACTCGGCCCGCTCCCGGCGGCGCCGCTCCGCCCGCGCCTGCTCGACCGGCACCGGCAGGTCCGCGGCCAGCGACGCCAGCTCGCCCACCGTGGTGGCCGCGGCCGCCACCGCGGTGCGCCGGTCGAACTCGGCCAGGTCGATCCGTCCCTCGCCGAGGGCGGCCGCCAGGCGGGCGGCGGTTGCCGCCCGGTCGGCGTCGGCGGCTCGCGTGTCGTTCTGGTTCATCACATCCCCTCCCGTTAGAATACGACCGTATCTCAAAGGAGTCCGATGCCGAAAGTCGTGGACCGTGACGCGCAGCGCCGCACCATCGGCGCCGCACTGCTCGCCCTGGTGGCCGAGGCCGGCCTGGACCAGGTCAGCGTCCGGACGGTCGCCGCGCGGGCCGGCCGCTCACCGGGCGCCGTGCAGAAGTACTTCCGGACCAAGGAGGAGATGTTGCGGCTGGCCCTGGACCTGGCCGGGGAGCGGACCGAGCAGCGCATGCGGGCGGTCGACCGGTCGGGCCCGCCGCACCAGGTGCTGCGCCGCCTGATCGACGCGACCCTCCCGCTGGACGCCGAGCGCCGGGCGGAGGCGCTGGTCTGGACCGCCTTCGCCACGTTCGCCGCGCATCACCCGCCGTTCGCCGAGGCGCTGCGCGAGATCGACCAGGCGATCACCGCCGATCTGGCGCGCTGGCTCGACGCCGGCCGGGCCGACGGCACCCTGCTCGTGCACGGCGACCCGCAGCGGGTCGCGGACGCCATCGTGGCGCTCTCCGACGGCATCGCCGCCCGGTTGCTCTACCACCCGGAGGCGGCCGACAGCCTGCTCGCCGCCCTCGACACGACGCTGGCCGCGCTGCTCCCCGCGCCCTGACAGCCGCCAGATGATCAACGGCTGTCAGGAACACCTCGCCGGATCGGCACGGCCGACCCGCCCGGCGGCGCACTATCGCTCACCAATCGCGCTGGTGAGCGGCCGTTTCTGCGGAACGTCGCGTTTCAGCGCCAATTCCTGAGCCAGGCGGTCAGAGGCGGAAGCGGTCGGAGACCGTCCGGAGTTGGTGGGACAGATGGCTCAGCTCGACCGCGGCCGCCTCCGTCTGGTTGGCCGCCTCGTGGGTGAGCGTGGTCGTCCCGGTCACCCGGCTGATCGAGCCGGCGACGGCCTGCGCGGAGCGCTGCGCCACCTCGACGTTCGCGACGATCTGGCCGGTGGCGCCGGTCTGCGCCTGCACCGCCGTGGAGATGGCGTGCTGCAGGTCGTCGATCCGGGAGATGACCTGGCCGATCCGCTGGATCGCCTCGAACGCGGTGGTGGTGTCGGCCTGCATGGCGGTGACCTTGGCGGAGATGTCGCCGGTCGCCGACGCGGTCTCCTGGGACAGGTCCTTGACCTCGCCGGCCACCACGGCGAAGCCCTTGCCGTGCTCACCGGCGCGGGCCGCCTCGATGGTGGCGTTGAGGGCCAGCAGGTTGGTCTGCTCGGCGATCGAGGTGATGATGCTGACCACCGCGGACACCTCGTCGCTGGAGCTGCGCAGCCGCTCGATCATGCCGTTGGCGTCGGAGGCCAGCCCGACCGCCTCGCGCGCCACCGTGCCGGCCTCGGCGACCGCGGAGGTGATCTGCTGGATCGACGCGTCGAGGTCGTGGGCGGCGCTGGTGGTCCCGCCGACCCCGGCGGTGACCTGGTCGATCTCCTGGTTGGCCTCGGCCGCCTCGGCCGACGCGGTCCCGGCGCCCTCGGACAGGTGCCGGGAGGTCGCCGACAGCTCCTCGGAGGCGGCCGCGACCGAGGCGGCGTTCCCGTTGATCTCCGACACGGCGGCGCGCAGCGACACGACGATGGTGTTCAGGCTGTCGCCGAGCTGGGACAGCTCGTCCTTGCCGGGCAGCCGGGCGTCCACGGTCAGGTCGTAGTCGGCGACCGCCCGGGCCGCGGCCAGGCAGTTGTTGACCCGGCGGGCGATCCGGCGGGCCAGCAGCATCGCGGCGCCGCCCAGCACGAACGCCGCGAGCAGCCCGGTGACCAGGGCGAGCGTCTTGGCGAACCGGGCCTCCGAGGTGGCGCTGTCGTAGGCCGCCTTGACCCGCGCGTTGATCGCCGTCTGCAGGGCGCCGATCGCCTCGGCGGCTTTCGCGTCGACCGCGTCGTAGTCGCCGCGCGCCGCGAGGGCCGCGGTCCGTTTCGGGTCGGAGGCGACCCGGCTGGCCAGGGTCACGATCCGCTGGCCGGAGGCGATCAGATCGTTGAGCACCGGCAGGACCGCGTCCGCCTGGGGCCGGATCGCCGGCAGGTGACGGATCGCGTCGTCCACCCCGGTACGGACCTGGTGGACGTTCTCGCCGAGCTTGTCGAGCACCTCCTGCCGCTCGGTGGCGTCGTTGGTGACCAGCGCGGCCAGCACGTTGCCGCGGAACAGCACGCGTGCGATGTCCGCCGACTGCGCCGCCTGCAGGGCGACGGCGGCGTTGCGCGCGGTGGACTGCTGGTCGGCGAGGGCGGACGTGCCGATGTAGCCGATCGCGCTCGCGGTCATCACCAGCAGGAAACCAGCAATGGCGAGAGCCGCCACCTGCCGCCGGATCGTGAATGTCACGCTGACCTCCCGCAGCCAGATTAGTAAGCAGAGTTCGTTTTTGCGGTGATTCGCCTCAGTCCGCTCGGCACCCGCCCGAAGAGGGGGGCATGGGGCGACGCATCCTTTCGGCTCTGACCGGTCTGCTGCTCACCGCCGGCCTCGCCGGCTGCGGGTCCGACGCGGGCACCACGACGGTGGACCGCCTGGCCGAGGCGCGGGCCGCTCTGCCGGACGAGATCAAGCAGTCCGGCCGGCTGGTCGGCGGCACCGACCCGACGTTCGAGCCGATGACGTTCAAGCAGGGCGGCACCTACACCGGCCTGGACGTCGAGCTGGTCGAGGCGATCGCGGACCGGCTCGGCCTGCAGGTCGAGTGGCAGACGGTCGGCTTCGGGGACCTGCTGGACCAGGTCGAACAGCACAAGATCGACGTGTCGGTGTCGTCGATGTTCGACCGGGCGGAGCGGCAGAAGAAGGCCGACTTCGTGAACTATCTGAACGCCGGCACGTCGATCGTGGTGGCCAAGGGCACCGGTGACATCGGCGGCATGCCCGGGTTGTGCGGGCGCCGGGTGGCCGTGCAGCCGGACACCGTCTACGTCGACATGGCCACCGCGCAGGCCGCGAAGTGCACCAAGAAGAAGGCGACCGTGGTCCGCAGCGCCACCCCGTCGGTGGCGGTGGCCCGCGGGCGCGCCGACGCGGCCCTCAACGACTTCCCGATCGCCGCCCTCGACGTGCAGCGCGACGCCGGGCTGGAGCTGTCCGGGCCGCAGATCGAGGCCATTCCGTACGGGATCGGCGTCGCCAAGGACCGCGAGGCGCTCACCACCGCCGTGCAGACCGCCCTGTACGCCATGATCGACGACGGCGCCTACGACGCCCTGCTGACCAAGTGGAAGGTCACCGAGGGCGCCCTGCGCACCGGCGCGATCAACGGCGGCGCCTGAGCGTCACCCGGCCGCGGGCACGCGGCGGTGCGCCGCGCCCCGGGTCACGCCGGCGCGGGCACGTGGTGATGCGCGCTGCGACCGGTCACGCCGGCGCGGGCGCGCGGTGATGCGCGGTGCGACCGGTCAGCCGGCGCAGCGAGGTCCGGCCTCGCCGGCGGCGTGCCGGGTCCGGCGTGGTGGCCGGCGGCCACAGCTGGTGGCGGCAGTCCGGCCCGCACCAGCGGGTGCGGTGGCCGCGGCGCTCCAACTCGGCGCGGACGAAGCTCAGCCAGGCCGGCGGCTCGTCCGGGCTGCCCCGGCCGAGCAGGCACGCCGGGAACGCCGGGTCGCCGATCGCCCGGGCCCGCTGGTGGAGGCACAGGTCGGCGAGGATGTCGTCGACCCGATGCGGGCTGGCGGCGATGTGCAGCGCCCACCGGTCGGTGAGCGGGAGCGAGGGCTGCGTCAACATCGGTGGTCACCTCCTGAGGACCTGCTCTCTCCACCAATAAAACGTGGGTCGCCGGCTGTCAACGGCTTGCACTCGGCGGCCGAGAGTGCTAATCCAGAAGGAGCGAAGACTTGAGTCTTCGAGGCTCAACTACCACCCCTGGTGAGGCAGCACCGAAGGAGGAGATGGCCATGCTTCTGCGTACCGACCCGTTCCGCGACCTCGACCGCGTGTTCGAGCAGTTCACCGGCACCAGCAGCCGGCCCGCGGTGATGCACGTCGACGCCGAGCGCGACGGTGACACCTTCTACGTGTACTTCGACCTGCCCGGCGTCGACCCGGACTCGATCGACCTGACCGTGGAGCGCAACGTCCTGCAGGTGCGGGCGGAGCGCCGCCGCCACGGCAAGGAGGACGTCGAGACGGTGATCAGCGAGCGTCCGATGGGGGTGTTCAGCCGCCAGCTGTTCCTCGGCGACACCCTCGACACCGAGAACCTCAAGGCCAGCTACGACAGCGGCGTGCTGACCCTGGAGATCCCGGTCTCCGCCAAGGCCAAGCCCCGCAGGATCGCCATCGGCGCCGGCAACGGCGGCCGCAAGCAGATCAAGGGCTGACCGCGTCGCCGGCCCCGGCCGGCATCCGACCTCGCTCCTGGTCACCTCCGAAGCGGCCCGGCACCCTACCGGGGGCCGGGCCGTGACCGGGCCACCGCCACGACGTCCGACATCCGGGTACGCAGGTAGGCCGTGATGGCGTCGGCGGAGCGGCGCGGCGACGTGGTCAGCGCGTTGTGCGCGGCCTGCGGGATGGTGACCGCGACGCCGCCGGTCATCGTGGCCACCTCCGTGCGCCAGAGCAGCGGCGCGACCGGGTCCAGGGAGCCGCCGAGGACCAGTGGGGGCACCGGGAGGCGGCGCAGGTCGCGTTCGATGGCGTTGCGCACCGAGTGGCCGACGGTGGCCAGGACCCGCCACGGTTTGGCGTCGGCCACGTCGCGGGCCAGCACCGGCGCCTGCCAGGGCTGCTCGACGAACAGGTCCAGGGCCCAGCGGCCGATCAGTGCGCGGCGGGACCGGGCGGCCGGGTCGGTGGTCGGGCCGGCCAGCACGATCGCGGCGGTCAGGTCCGGGCGGTGCACGGCGAGCCGGGCGACCACCTCGGCGCCGAACGAGTGCCCGGCCAGGCAGACCCGGGGCAGGGCGAGCGTGTCGAGCCAGGCGGCCAGGTGCTCGGCGTGCGCGCTCACGTCGTACGCAAAACGCGGTTTTCCGGTCTTTCCGAATCCTGGCAGGTCGGGAACCAGAACCGGGTGCCGGGTGGCGAGGGCGCGGGCGGTCGGCATCAGGTAGCGGTGCGAGACGGCGAGGCCGTGCACCAGCACGATCGGCAGGCCACCGGGTCCGGCGGCGTGCAGGTCATGGGTGGGCAGGCCGCGGACCGTGGTCGTCCGGCTGTGGAACTCTGCTGAGGGCACCAGGGTCCGGTACCCATTCCGGCGCGGCTCAGGCGACCTCGGGACGGCCCGGGGACGGGTCGGTGCCGGCCTCGACCAGGTCGGCGAAGTCGATGCCGGCCTGGTCCAGCAGGTCCCGCACGGCGGCGATGCCGAGGCCGTCGATCACGTTGTCGCCGCGCAGCAGCCGGTAGAAGTGGTCGCCGCCGCGCTGCACCGCCTCGACCCGCCAGCGGCCGTCCGGCGTCTGGAAGGCGCCCTGGACCTGGCCGGACGCGGGTGGCACGGCCGGGCTGGGCCGGCGGCGCGCGGCGCCGGTCCCGCGGTCGGTGCGCAGGCCGCGCCAGGACGGATGCCGCAGCCGGCCGTCCGGGGTCCAGTTGCGGAAGGCGACCTCGCCGACCAGCACCGGCTCCACCCAGGTGACCCGGCGGGTGTGCTCGCGCGGCACGTCCGGCACCGGGGCGGTGCCGCGCCGCAGCGGGCTGAGCCGGTCGTGCAGCTGGCGCAGCATCAGATCGGTGAAGCCGGTGCCGACGTGCCCGGCGAAGCGCAGCCGGTCGTCCTCGTCGAAGACCGCCAGCAGCAGCGAGCCGATCGTGCCGGCCCGCCGGCCCTCGCCCGGCTTCCAGCCGACGACCAGGACTTCCTGGGTACGGATCAGCGGCACTTTCGTCCAGTCGGCCGACCTCTTGCCGGGCCGGTAGGGCGAGCTGAGCCGTTTGGCGACCACGCCTTCCAGGCCACCGGACTCGGCGGCGCGCAGCACCGTGGACCCGTCGACGCCGATGAACTCCGGCGGGGTGCGCACCACGCCGGCGTCCAGGTTGAGCGTGACCAGGCGGCTGCGGCGCTGTTCGTAGGGCAGGTCGACCAGCGGGGCGCCGTCGAGCCAGAGCACGTCGAAGACGTAGTAGACGACCGGCACCGTCTTCACCAGGGTCACGCTGGGCGAGGCGACGTGCATCCGGGCGGCCAGCCGGGCGAACGACGGCCGGTCCCCCGGTTCCAGGGCGACGATCTCGCCGTCCAGGATCGCCCGCCGGCCCGGGAGCAGCCCGGCCAGCTGCTGCACCTCCGGGTAGCTCCCGGTCACGTCGTTGCCGTTGCGCGACAGCAGCCGCACGCTGCCGCGGTCGACGTACGCGATCGCCCGGATCCCGTCGAACTTGTACTCGAACGCCCAGCCGGCCTCGGCGGGCAGCGGCCCGGCGGCGGCCAGCATCGGCGCCACCAGCTCCGGCATGGTCTGCTCGAGGGTCACCGGTGCGGGGTACCCGCCGCAGGTCAGACGATGTCGGCCCGCGCGGAACTACACCGGGGTAGTTCGTGCCGGGACCGCCGGGAACGCCTGCGCCGGCGGCCTCACCCTTCGATGATCGAACGATGGGCAGATCGAAGGTGGCTTCCCGGCTCGACCGGGCGTGGTGCGAGCGCCGGCTGGTACGCCTGCGGCGCCGATGCGATCCGGCGGATCGGCTCGACGGGTATGTCATGCGGCTCGCCGACTCGTGGCTGTTGCTGGCCGTCGTCGATGACAACATCCGGCTCAACGGCTTCGCGGCGGTGCGATCGGCCGACGTCGTCGCCGTCAGACGACGTCCGACCGGCGCCTTCGTCAGCACGGCCCTCGCGGCGCAGGGCACCTGGCCACCCACCGCGCCGCCGGACGTGGACCTGAGCGACCTCCGCAAGCTCCTCGTGTCGGTTGCCGAGCACTTCTCGCTGATCACCCTGCACCTGGAGAAATCGCTCCCGGACATGTGTTTCATCGGCCGTCTCGCCGGTGTCCGCAAGCGCACCGTCGACATCCGGGAGGTGACCCCGCAGGCGACCTGGCATCGTGACCCCACCAGGTGGCCACTACGCAGGATCACCAGGGTCGATTTCGGGGGCGGATACGAGAACGCCCTGTCCAGCGTGGCCGGCGACCCGCCGCGATGCTGACGGACGGTCCCCGCCGAGCGCGAGGGCCCGGCGGGGACGAGAGGCGCTACGAGATCGCGAACGACGGGTGCGGCGGCTGGTTGTACGCGGTGTTCTGCCAGGCGACCGCCTCGCGGTACATCCGGTTCTGCATCAGCGAGGTCCGGGAGATGCTGGTGCTGTCGGTGGTCGAGTAGATCCGCAGCTTGGTGTTGTCGGTGGTCGGCCAGATCACCTCCTCGCGCCAGTCGCCGAGGATGTCGGCCTGCAGCGACGGGGTGGCCTTGGTGCCGTTGTTGGAGTGCACCCCGCTGGCGGTCAGCAACCGGGTGTCGCCGCCGGTGCCGTACTTGTCGATGTGGGTGCCGTCGAGCAGCTCGCGCTGGGCGTCGCCGTCCCACCAGATGACGAAGTTGGCGCTGGACGGCTTGCGGCCGATGTTCTGCCCGGCGGTGTTGAACAGCCCGGAGACGCCGGACGACCACGATTCGGCGCCGGGGCTGCCGGCGTAGATGTCGTCGGAGACGCCGCGGCCGTTGTCACAGCCGCAGGAGGCGTTCGACCAGATGATCGCGCCGGTGCGGGCGTCGGCCATCCACGCGGCCAGCTTGGTGGTGCTCTCGTCGACCTTGAAGACCTCCAGGCCGGCACGGCTCGGGATCAGATCACCGACATGGTACGCGTCACCGTGGCCCTGCCCGTTGGTCCACAGGCCGTAGCCGTTGTCGTCGACGGCCATCGCGCCGTACAGGATCTCGTCCCGGCCGTCACTGTCGACGTCGGCGACGGACAGCTGGTGGTTGCCCTGCCCGGCCCAGGCGGAGCCGTTGGTGGACGAGTTGCTGTCGAACGTCCACTTCCGGGTGAGCGCGCCGTTGCGGTAGTCCCAGGCGACGATCACCGAGCGGGTGTAGTAGCCGCGGGCCATGACGATGCTCGGGTACGACCCGTTCAGGTACGCGGTCCCGGCCAGGAACCGGTCGACCCGGTTGCCGTAGCTGTCACCCCACGACGAGACGGTGCCGCGCGGCACCACGTAGTCGGCGGTGGCCATCGCCTTGCCGGTCTGGCCGTTGAAGACGGTCAGGTACTCCGGCCCGGACAGCACGTACCCCGACGAGTTCCGGTAGTCCGCCGACGAGTTGCCGATCACCGCGCCGGTGCCGTCGGTCGTACCGTCAGCTGTCTTCATGACGACCTCGGCCTTGCCGTCGCCGTCGTAGTCGAAGACCTGGAACTGGGTGTAGTGCGCGCCGGCCCGGATGTTCCTGCCGAGGTTGAGCCGCCACAGCCGGGTGCCGTTGAGCCGGTACGCGTCGATGATCACCGGCCCGGTGTAGCCGGACTGCGAGTTGTCCTTGGCGTTGGACGGGTCCCACTTGAGCACGATCTCGTAGGAGCCGTCGCCGTCCAGGTCGCCGACCGAGGCGTCGTTGGCCGAGTAGGTGTAGGCGACGCCGTCCGGGGTGGTGCCGCCGGCCGGGATCTGGATCGGCACGTCCTGGTAGGCGGCGGCGAGCGCGACGGTCGGGGCGGCCGCCTTGAGCGAGGCGGTCTCGACGCCGCCGACCACGGGTCTGACCGTGTACGACGCCCCGACCGGCGCGCCGGCGTCGGTGAAGTTGGTGCCGTTGCTGATCGGGGTGGCGTTGAGCTTGGTGGCGCCGCGGTAGACGTTGAACGCGACACCGGCCGGGTCGGACCGCAGCAGCCGCCAGGACAGGAAGTTGCCGGTCGGGGTCCGCAGGCTGATCAGCCCGCGGTCCAGGTTGTCGACGCCGGCGACCGGGGAGTCGGCGGCACTGACCGGGGTGGGGACTGCCGTGAGCAGCACGGCCGCCACGGCGAGGAGTTTGCGTCGCATGGGGGATCCCAACGTGGTTGAGGACAGGGACGCACCGCTACTGAAGCGGTTAACCCGGGACCGTAGCACCGGGAAAGCGCATTCCATAGACCAGTTTGGATTTCTCCGAGGCGGCGGAAGGGGATCTGCCGGAGTACTCGCCCGACCAGGCCTCCTAATCGGCCGAGGCTTCAGCGAGGATGCGCCGGGTCCGGCCGGCGAGGGCGTCGAGGTCGGCGGAACCGCCGCGGACCTCAACGATCAGCTCGATGGCGGCCAGCAGGTATTCGAGGGCGATGACGTCCTCGTCGGCCGGGTCCTCGGCCTCGAACCGGTCCACCAGGCCCGCGAAATCCGCCACCACCGCCTCGACGTGCGACGCGGCCCGGGCGGGGTCGCCGTTGCGCTGGTAGCAGCGGGCCGATTCGAGCATCACCCGGCCGACGAAGGCGTGCGACTGGCCCAGCAGCCGGGTGACGATGCGTCCCACCAGGCCGAGGCCGCGCTCCTCCAGCTGCGGGTCGGGCTGGGCGGCGAACTTGGCGGTGACCTGGCGGGCGGCCGCGGCGAGCGCGACCCCGTCGACCCACTCCGGGGAGCCCTCATAGGCGCAGGGCTGCTCCCCCAGGCGGTCGACGCACGCCTCGGCCGCCGCCGAGATCGACGTCGCCGCCGCGATCAGCAGGTGGAAACGCACCCGGTCCGGCTCCCGCGACGCGACCGCGAGCCGGGTGACCTCGAGCGCTACGGCGACGTCCTCGGAGCCGTGTGGCGGTTCGCCGCGCCGGGCCCGCTCCAGGATGGCCTCCGCGGCCGCCCGCTGCGGCGGGGTCGGCCCCTCGGCGTCGTCGTCGACCGGCAGCCCGAGCTCCAGCCGGTAGGACACCCAGGCCAGCGGGTCCTTCCGCGGATCCGGCTCGTTCTCCGGGACGCCGGACGCGGCCCGGACCACGCCGCCCCGCACCCGGTCCATCGCCAGCCGGGCATCGTCGAACGGCAGCGCGAACCGCTCGGTCAGCACCGCGAGGACCTCCCGGCGGTCCACCCCCTCGTCGTGGGCCGTGCGCAGGTACGTGACCAGGTCACGAGTCGAGGTGCCGCGAGCGAGGCGTACCGAAAGGTCGTCCGTCCATTCCACGGCACGAGAATGCCCGGCGCGGCCGCGACGGACAAGGCCCGGGTCCGGCGGCCGTTCCCGGAATGACTCGTCCCACCGGCCTGCCGTGGTCGTTCATGAAGTCACCGGCGGGACACGTCCAGCGGATCACTTCACTGCCGATGCGATTTAGCCTGATGGGGAACCGGCGCGAACAGCGATTCCGGAATTGTTGCCGTCGATACGGCAGATATGCGAGGAGAGTGCGGCATGACGGTTCCCGGATACATCTCCTCCCCCGCCCCGAAGACCACGATGAGCCGCGGCAAGAAGGCCGGACTGATCGGCGCCGGCATTCTCACCGGGCTGGTCGCCATCGGCGTCGCCGCCGGCGGAGGCGGCGAGACGCCGGCCGCGGCACCCGTCGCGGCCGCCACCACCAGAACGGTGAGCACAAAGCCAGCGGCCACCGAGGCCGTCGCGGAGCCGGTCGCCGAACCGACGACGGAACCCGCGGCCACCGAGGCGGTCGCCGAGCCGACGAAGGAGTTGACCGTCGCTCAACAGAACGCTGTCGAAAAGGCCGCCGACTACCTGTCGTACTCCTCGTTCTCCCGTTCCGGACTGATCAAGCAGCTCAAGTTCGAAGGATTCAGCACGAAGGACGCGACCTTCGGGGTGGACGCGCAAAAGGCCGACTGGAACGAGCAGGCCGCCAAGAAAGCGGCCGAATACCTGGACTTCAGTTCGTTTTCCCGGTCCGGGCTGATCAAGCAGTTGAAATTCGAAGGGTTCACGACCAAGCAGGCGAACTACGGCGTCAAGAAGGTCGGCCTCTAGCCCGAGGACGTCTACGGCGACGGTGGTCCCGGCCGAACGCGACGCCGACGGCCGCATGCTGCTCCCGGGCCCGCCTCAGTCCGAGCCCCGGTAGGTGCCGGTCGCGTCCACCGCGTCGGCGAAGTCGGCGAAGTCCAGATTGGCGATCGACAGGTTGGCCGAGACGTCACCGTAGAACCGCACCGGCACCCGGAAACTACGCCCCGGCTCGGTGTCCAGGTCGACGGCGAGCAGCGGGAACTCGTCGTCGGCCAGGGTGGTCGCGTCCGCGACGAACAGGTAGAACTCCCGATCGTCCGGCTCGGCCGCGGCATCCGCGTCGACCAACTGCTGGATCGTCACCCCGGCGTAGGCCGGATCGCTGACGAACGTGGCCACCGGATACTCGTCGGTGCTGCGCAACGCCGCGATGAAGGCTTCCCACCGCACGTCGTCCCCGAAGTCCGTGCGAACAACCAGCGACGTCAGGTCCTCGGACTTCGGCAGTGACCGCATCAGTGGATCTTCTCAGGTACGCCGGTCGCCGGGAAGTCAGCGTGCGCGCTCGGACGCCGCCGGGCTCAGCCGCTGGACGAGCAGCGTGGCGATCCCGAGCAGCCGCCGCAGAGCAGCGGGGCCGCAGACAAGGCGGCGAAGTGAGCGACCGCGCAGCCCACCCGCCCCGCTGCAGCAGCGCGTTTACACCACGTCCACCTCACGAACCGGGTGGCCGCACCGCTCGCCCTGAGGTTTCGCGATTTCACGGAGGACTGCTGGGCGGGCGGTCGGCGAGGCCGGCCTGGTAGCCCGCGATGACCAGCTGGGCACGGTCGCGGGCGTTCAACTTGATCAGGAGGCGGCCGATGTGGGTTTTCAGCGTGGCTCGGCTGATGTGCAGGGAGTTCTGGATCTCGACGTTGGACAGGCCGTGGGTGATCAGGCGCAGGATCTCCTGTTCGCGCGGGGTGACACCGTCCAGGCAACGGACGGCGGCCGGGCGACTGGTGAAAGCGTCGATGAGGCGGCGGGTGACGGTCGGCGCGAGCAGGGCCTCGCCGGCTGCGACCGTGTGGATGGCGTCGAGCAGGCGGGGCGGGGTGATGTCCTTGAGCAGGAAACCGCTGGCGCCGGCCCGCAACGCCCGGTAGACGTGGTCGTCCAGGTCGAAGGTGGTCAGCACCAGCACGCGCGGCGGGTGCGGGCTCGCGGTCAGCTGCGCGGTCGCGGTGATGCCGTCGCCGTCCGGCATGCGGACGTCCATGAGGGCGACGTCGGGGCGATGGTCAGCGGCGAGGGCGACGGCTTCGCGCCCGGTGCCGGCCTCGGCGACGACGGTGATGCCCGGGCTGGCGTCGAGCAGGCGGCGCACGGTCGTCCGGAACAGCGGTTCGTCATCCGCCAGCAGCACGCGGACCGGAGCGACGCTCATGATTTTCGGTACGGCAGGCTCGCCCGCACCGCGAAGCCGCCGCCCGGTTCCGGGCCGGCGCTGAGGGTCCCGCCGTGCAAGGCGACACGTTCCCGCATGCCGGCCAGCCCGTGCTGCGGTTCCGCCTCGCGGTCCGCGCCGCCGCCGTCGTCGACCACCGCCAGGGTCAGCGCGTCCGGCGTCGTCGTGACGGTCACCCGGCAGTGCCGGGCGCCGGAATGCCGGCGCACGTTGGTGAGCGCCTCCTGCACGATGCGATAGGCGGATGTCTGCACCGCGGCCGGCACCTCCGGCTGCACCGCGTCCGGCACGTCCGACCGCACCGCGGCCGACGCTTCCGGCTGCACCGCGATCGCCGCTTCCGGCTGCACCGCGGCCCGCGCCCACACCGGCGCGTCCACGGTGACCTGCACGCCGGCCGCCCGGGTGGCGCCGGCGAGCGCGTCCAGATCAGCCAGGCCGGGAGCGCCGCGCAGGTCGCCGAGCACCGTGCGGACCTCGTCGAGGGCGCCCCGGCTGACCTGCTCGATCGTGTGCAGCGCGGCGTCCTGCTCACTGCCCAGGTGCCGGGCCACAGCCGCGTTCATGGCGATCAGGCTCAAGTTGTGCCCGACGACGTCGTGCACCTCCCGGGCGATCCGCAGCCGCTCCTCGGTGACCGCCTGGGCGGTGCGCAGCCGGGCCAGCTCGCCCGCGTGCCGCCGGCGGGTGCGCACGGTCCGGGCCAGCGCCCACGAGCCGCCGATCACGGCGACGCTCATCGCGGCCGCCATCGCCGGCGCGCTGCTGAACGACTCCTCCCCGGCGGGCGTCGGAATGACGGGCAGCCTGCCGGTGAGGGCGTCGGCGAGCCCGGGCAGCAGAATCACGGCTAGGGCGGACGGCAGCGCCCACACGGGGCTGCGCTCCGAGGACGCGACCGGGTACAGCGCGAGGGCGACGGCCCAGATCGCCACGTCCGCGCCCACCCCGGCGAGCACCGCCCCGGCTCCGGCCGCGGCCGTCACCGCGAAGACCGGCAGCGGCCACCGGCGCCGGGCGGCCAGCGGCAGCCCGACGAACGCGGCCAGCAGCCACACCGCCACCCCGGGCCCCGGGGTCCGCAGCACCGCGGCGGCCGTGACGGCCACCGACAGCAGCACGTCGGCGACCAGCAGGGTCCGGCGGGAAATCAGCACGATGCCACCGTAGTGACAGCGCACCCGGCGGCGCATCGGACCACGGTCCGATGTGCGCCCGGCCCGCCTGCCCGCACGCTGGCCCGATGCCGATCCGCATGCTGACCGCCCTGGTCCTCGCCCTGCCCACCGCACCACCCGGCCCGGCCACGACGATCACGCCGGCATCGATCGACGCCGTCGTCGAGTCGTACCGGGAGGCGACCGGGGTGCCGGGGGTCGCCGTCGCGGTCACCCGCGGCCGGACCGTCGTGCACGTCGCCGGGTACGGCCGCACCGGGCAGGGCGAGGCGGTTACCGACCGTACGGTGATGGCGGTCGCCTCGGTCAGCAAGTCGATGACCGCGCTCGCGGTGCTGCAGCTCGCCGACGCCGGCCGGATCCGGCTGGACGAGGCGGTGCGGACCTACCTGCCGGAGTTCGTCCTGGCCGACGGGCGGGCCGGCCGGATCACCGTGCGGCAGCTGCTGAACCAGACCTCCGGGCTGTCCGATCGGACGAACCCGTCGTTCAGCGCGCCGCTGGTGCACGACCTGCGCGAGGCGGTCGCCGCGATGCGCCATGCCCGGCTGGACGCCGACCCGGGTACCCGGTTCAGCTATCACAACCCGAACTATCAGATCGCGGCGCGGCTGGTGGAGGTGGTCGGTGGGGAGCCGTTCGACGCCTACCTGCGCGGGCACGTCTTCGGCCCGCTCGGCATGACCGGCAGCCGGACCGTCACCACCGCGGACCAGTTGCCGGCCAGCGGCCGCGGGCATCTGATGATCGCGGGCCGGGCGGTCGCGCTGCCCGAACCGCCCGCGTTCGGCGCCGGGTCGGGTGCGGTGCTGAGCACCGCGCACGATCTGGCCGGCTGGCTGATCGCACAGGGCAACCAGGGGGTGGCGGCGGACGGCACCCGGGTGGTGTCGGCGGCCGCCGTCGCCGAGATGCATCGTCCCGGCCTCGCCGGGTACGGCCTGGGCTGGGAGGCCGACACCAGCGCGTCCGGGACCGCGCTGATCGAGCACGACGGCGACATGATGACCTTCACCGCCTATCAGGCACTGCTGCCCACCCGCGGCTACGGCATCGCGGTGATGGCCAACACCGGCACGCTGCACCGCGACGCCCAGGCGATCGGTGCCCGCCTCGTCGACCTGATCGACGGCCGCGCGGCGGCGCCCGTCAGCACGCCGCTGGCCGGGATCGACCTCGCCCTGCTGGCCGGGGTGCTGGTCGTGGCGGCTGTGGGCGTACGGAGGATCTGTGGGTCTCGCCAGTGGGCGAAGGTCACCCGGAGTCGCTGGCGGACCGTGACCACGCTGGTCGCCCCGCTCCTGCCGCTGGCCGTGCTCGTCACGCTGGATCGCCTGGTCAGCGGCCTCTACGGCGGGCGGGACATCTCCTGGCCGCAGGCCGCCTACCTGTATCCCACGTTCACGCTGCTGCTCGCGGTGGCGTCGGCCGCCGGTGTCACGCTCGCGCTGGTCCGGCTGGCGATGCTCCTGCGTGGCCGTGCCGGGCGGGCTCAGCCGACCCGCTCGGCCAGCGAGACGATGATCCCTTCCGGTCCGCGGACGTAGGCCATCCGCCAGGCGTTCTCGAACTGGCCGATGTCGCCGACCAGGCCGTAGCCCTCCGCGGCGGCCCAGTCGACCGCGGCGCGCAGGTCGTCGACTTCGAAGGCGACGTTGCGCAGGCCCAGCTCGTTGGCCATGGCGGCCGGCGAGCCGGGCACCGGGTCGGGGCGCGTGAAGCTGGACAGTTCCAGACAGGTGCCGCCGCCGGGCGGCTGCAGCATGACGATCTCGGTGCGCGAGCCGGGGATGCCGATGACGGTGTCCAGGAACTCGCCCTCGACGGGCATCCGGCCCTGCACCTCGAGGCCGAGCCCGACGAAGAACGCGGTCACCGCGTCGAGGTCGGCAACCGTGATGCCGACGTGGTCGAACCGCCGAACGAAGGCCATGGCCCGTGCTCCCGTCATATCGCCTGGTGTCCGCGACACCGGCGTTCACCGTACCGATCCGTCCGCGCTGCCGGTGACCCGTCACAGCAGCCTGAGGTGACCGGCTTGCCCGCCACCTGCAGAGCTGCCAAGGTGAAGAGGTGTTTAGGCAGGCCGGATGACCATCGCCGCGATGACCGACGAGCACGCCCGGCCGGTTCTGGAGATCTACCGGCTCGGCATCGCCACGGGCAACGCCACCTTCGAGACCGAGCCACCCACCTGGGACCGGTTCACCACGACCCGGCTTGCCGAGCACCGCTTCGTCGCCCTCGGCACCGACCGGACCGTCCTGGGCTGGACCGCGTGCGGCGCGGTTTCCGACCGCTGCGTCTACTCCGGCGTCGTCGAACACTCCGTCTACGTCCATCCCGCTCACGGCGGTCACGGCATCGGCCGGGCACTGCTCGACGCGCTGATCACCAGCACCGAGAAGGCCGGGATCTGGACGATCCAGTCAGGGATCTTCCCGGAGAACGCCGCCAGCCTGGCCCTGCACGCCGCGTGCGGCTTCCGCACCGTCGGCACCCGCGAACGCGTCGGCCGACACCACGGCGTCTGGCGCGACGTCGTCCTCGTCGAGCGCCGCAGCCCCACCATCAACTGATCGGCCGGAAAGGGTTCCGCTCCCGATCGTGCGATCAGCCGGCCGAGCGGGTCATCAGCCGCCCCATCAGCGTCTTCGCCCACGGGTGGTATCGCGTGTTCTGGAATGCGGCGACCAGCCACGCGTCCCCGTCGAGGCGCAGAATCGTCGTGTTCGTCGACAGGCGCTTCTTCGATGGCGTGGCCCGGCCTCTCTGCCACCGCATGACGATGCCGGCGCGTTGCACGACGATCGCCGTGGCGGGGTCGGGGAACCGGATCGTGCGCTCGACCACGGCCAGGCGGGAGCCTCGCATGATGCCGTCGAAGAGCGGACGGTGGCCCGCGGCGATCTCCGCACGACCGGTCAGGACCGTGCCGTCGAACGCCACATAGGTCGCGTCGGCCGCGTGCAGGCGGGCATACGCCTCGGCGTCACCGGCCTGCCAGCACTCCTCCAGCCCGGTCAGAGTGTCCACAACGCGGGCATGAGCCGTGGTGGTCATCCCATCCTCCTGGTTTACTTAGATTCGGCGTAGCAATTACTACGCCGAATCTAAGTATTGATGGGTGGAGTGTCAACGGTGGACCATCGCGCCGGCCGTAACCTGGGCCGCGACCTCAGCGGAGCCGTCGTGCTGTTTCATCAGGCCGCGGCGGCACGACTGGGGCTGTCGGCCGGAGACCTCAAGACCCTTGAGCTGATCGCGGTCGACGGCCCGTTCAGTGCCAGTGAGCTGGCCCGGCGCACCGGCCTGACCGCCGCCGGGATCACCAGCGTCGTCGGGCGGCTCGCGGCCGGCGGATTCGTGGTCCGGGAGACCGACCCGGCCGACCGGCGGCGGGCGATCATCCGCGCCACCGACACCGAACGCCCCGAGTTGGCCGAGACGTTCGCGCGGCTGGGTCAGGCACTCGGCGGCGTGATCACCGAGTACGAGCCGGCGGAACAGGCGGCCATCGTGAGCTACCTCCATCGCATGATCGAGGTGCTGCGCGAGCAGACGATCCGGCTCGGATCCGATCCGCGGTGACCCCCGGCGAGGAAGCAGGCGACCATCTCGTGCTCGCTGCTGTCCCCCACGATCCGCACGCCGGTCATCGTCGGCGCGCCGCGAACGGCACAATGCCCCTGTGTCGATCTCCGCGCACCACGAAGACCGGGCTCACATCGTCGCCGCGCTGCTGCGCGACGGCGACCGGATCCTGCTCTGCCACCGCTCGCCGCAGCGCCGCTGGTATCCGGACGTCTGGGACCTGCCCGGCGGACACGTGGAGCCCGGTGAGCTGCCCGGCGCGGCCCTCGCCCGGGAGATCGGGGAGGAGGTGGGCATCGAGATCCCCCCGCCGCCGGGTCCGCCGATGCGAGAGATCCACGGCCCGACGTACGACATGCAGGTCTGGCTCGTCGACACGTGGACCGGCGTCCCGGTCAATGTCGCGCCGGAGGAGCACGACGCCATCGGCTGGTTCACCGCCGACGAGCTCGACGGCCTGGCCCTGGCCCACGACGGTTATCTCGCGATGTTCACCGAGGTGCTCGCGGCTCGCTAGGCACAGGTCCCGGGCGGCGGGGTGGGCTCGCCGAGCTGGGCCAGCGACTGGTTCACCTCAGTCTGCGTGGCCAGCTGCCGGTACCGGGCGCCGACCCGCACGTCGACCACGTCGGTGGTCCGCGACGCGCTGAACCGGGGCTCGGCCTGACCGAGGAAGAACGCCCGGATCCACTGGGCGGCGCCGACCGACTTCGGGCCGTACTCGATGACCGCGACCTGGTCGACCTTGGTCTTGCTCTTGGCCGGCGGCTGCATCACGAAGCCACGGTTGCCGAAGTCCGCGCTGACCCGCTCGGCCAGCCCCGCCGTCCGGGTGCCGTTCGAGACTCGCAGCTTGACCTGCGCCGGGCGCTCCGGAAGCGCCACGTTCACCTGGACGGTGCAGCTCTCGCTGGCCGCGGCGACACCCTGCGTGTCGTGAACGACCGCGACCGCGGCGGCAGCCGCCGCGACCCCGGTCAGGGCGCTGAGGATGCGGTAGGCCCGCACACGCGTGTCCTTCATGCCGCCCTTGTGCCCACCGGGCGTACCCATCGAACCTGTTGTTATCGAGCCGTGCCGTTCCCCGCCCGATGACCGCTTCTGATCGGTGTTCCGGCCCGTGTTCTAGGCTGCTGGCCGTGGTCGATCGGACGTTCCCTCCCCTGCTGGCCGCGGCCCTCGCCGCCCCCTTCGCCGTCGGTCACGAAGGGCACGACTTCGAGCCGTTCGACGAGTTCGACCCGGCCGAGGAGGTCACCGACTGGTGGCGGGCGTGGACCGGCAACGACGCGGCGGCCGAGCCGCCGTTCCGGTTCTTCGGCATGGACGGTTCCGGAGGCCAGGCGACCCTGTGGGTACGGGATCCGTCCGCGCCGATCGACGCACAGCCGGTGGCGTTCCTCGGTTCGGAGGGCGAACTGGCCGTCTTCGCCCGGAATCTCGGCGACTACGTGTGGCTGCTCGCCAACGGTGTCGGCCCGCTGGAGCTGGTCGACGGCCTCGATCGCGAGCCGCAGCCGATCCCGGCGCTCGTCGCACTCGCCCCGGGCGAGCCGCGATCCGTTGAGGTCATAGCGGCCGGCACCGAGGGCCTACTCGACGAACTGGAGAAGTTCGTCGAGCAGGTCTGCAACGGCCCCTTCGACGACGACGGCGAGCCGTTCTGACGGCGGCACCGCGAACTGCGCGCCGGCGGCCCTGCACCCCAGGCGGGGCCAGCTGGCACCATCCCCGCCAACGACGTCATATCCGTCCGGCGGGGAATCCTCGGTGAGAGCCATAAGGATCACGCTCGATGAGCCGAGACGGGCCACCGGACACCATTGCCCTCAGCCGGACGTTTCCGGAGCCGGTCGGGCCAGCCGCCGGTCGGTCAGCTGTCGGCTGGTTGGGGCTTGGGCTTGCGCAGCTCGGTGCGCAGGGCCAGGACCCAGATCGGGATCACCAGCAGCCGCAGGGCGAGCTCCCACCACTCGTAGTCGCCGTCCAGCAGCGACGAGACCAGCAAGAACAGGTTGGCACCCAGCAGGACGACGTAAAGGCCCACCAGGCCGCCGTTGCGTGGCTTCACATCTGACACGTTGTTTCTCCGCCCCCGATTTCGCGCTTGCCGGATCACCTTAATTGATCATGGCAAGTGGGTCGGGGCGGTGCTGTCGAAGATGGATTGGGTCAGCTTCTCGCAGAGGGCGGGGTCGTAGGTCAGCGGCTCGCCGTCGAGGGCCAGGACGGGGACCGCGCCCATCACCGAGTTGGTGACGAAGACGTGGTCGGCGGCCAGCAGGTCCGCGACGGTGAGACGGCGGTGCTCGACCGGGTAGCCCCAGCCCCGCAGCAGGCGTTCCACCTCGGCGGCCATCGTGCCGGGCAGGGCGTGCTGGGAGGTGGGGAAGATCGCGGTGTCGCCGGCCATGCAGCACACGGTCGCGGTGTTGGTCTCCGACACCGAGCCGTCGGCGTTGAGGATCAGCGCTTCGTCGGCGCCGTGCCGGGCGGCCCAGGCGCCGGCCAGCCGGTAGTGCAGGTAGTTGAGCGTCTTGTGCCCGGCCAGGTGGGTCTCCCGGCGGTGCGGGTAGGTGAGCAGCCGCAGCCCGGGCTGCGCGCTCAGGACCGGACGCGGCGTGTACGGCTTGGCGCTGGCGAACAGCACCGGGGACAGCCGCCCGCCGGTCGGGTTGCCGGCGGCGGCCATCAGCTTGACCACCGCGTCGACGTGCGACAGCCCGTTGCGCCGCACCAGCCGGGCGATCACGTCGGCCCAGGTGACGTCCGGTGGCGTGCCGCCGAACAGCTCCCGCCACGCGATGTCGAAGCGCCGCAGGTGGGCGTCGAGCAGGACCGGCCGGCCGGCGCGCACGCGCAGCGTCTCGAAGAACCCGAACCCGTACGCCAGCCCCTCGCTGTCGACCGGCACCGTGGCCGCGCTGCCCGGCTTGAAGATCCCGTCCTGCCACACCGTGGCCGCGTCCCGGGCCTCGCCGGTCGCCGCGTGCAGCGCGTTCATCAGCGTCCGCCCCTTGTGCAGGGTCTCGTCGTACTCGCTGGCGGCGTCCGAGTCGTAGACGATGCCGCCGCCGACGGAGAAGACCGCGCTGCCGCCGGTGAACGTCGCCGTGCGGATCGCGATCGACAGGTCCATCGAGCCGTCGAAGCCGAGGTAGCCGATGCTGCCGGTGTAGAGATGCCGCCGGACCGGTTCCAGCTCGTCGATCACCTCCATCGCCCGGATCTTCGGGCAGCCGGTGACCGAGCCGCCGGGGAAGGTGGCCCGGAGCAGATCGACGGCGTCCCGGCCGGCCGCGAGTTCGCCGGTCACGGTCGACACCAGGTGGTGGACGTTGCGGTAGGTCTCCAGCCGCTTGTGGTCGGCCACCCGCACCGTGCCGGGCGCGCACACCTTGCCGATGTCGTTGCGCAGCAGGTCGACGATCATCGACAGTTCGGCGTCGTCCTTGGTGCTCGCCCGCAGCTCGGCCCGCAGCGCCTCGTCCTGCTCCGGGGTCGCCCCGCGCGGCCGGGTCCCCTTGATCGGCCGGGTCTCCACCGTGCCGTCGCGCAGCGCGATGAAGCGTTCCGGGGAGGTCGAGACGATCTGGTGGTCGCCGGCGTTGACGTAGGCGAAGAACGGGGCCGGGTTCTCGGCGAACATGGCGGCGAAGCAGTCGAACGGGTCACCGGTGAACGGCGTCCGGAAGCGCTGCGACATGTTCACCTGGTAGACGTCGCCGTCGACGATGTACCGGCGGATCGCCTCGACCGCGGCCAGGTACTCGTCGCGGGAGAACGCCGACACGGACCGCCCGGTCGGCTCCGCCTGCCCCGCGCGGGGCGTGGCCGGCGCGCTGAGCGCCGCCTTGACTTCCGCGACGCTCCGGCGCATCGCGGTGTCGTCGCCGTCCACCCGCATCGCGAGCAGCGTCGTCGTCCCGGTGACCCGGTCCTGGATCAGCAGGACGGTCGGCGCGACGAGGTGCATCAGCGGCAGCCCGAGATCGTCGACGCTGGTCCGGGGCAGCTGCTCCAGGCAGTCCTTCAGGTCGTAGGCCAGGTAGCCGAGCAGTCCGCTGGACAGCGGCAGCGTCGCCGCCGGCGCCGGCAGGGCGCAGTGCCGCAGCACCTGGCGCAGCGCCGTGAGCGGGTCGGCGGCCAGCTCGACGCGCCGGCCGCCGTCGACCACGGTGGTCCGGGTGCGCTGCCCGCTGAGCGACAGCCACGGACGTACGCCGAGGATGTGGAACCGGGCGCAGTCCAGCGTCCCGCCGCTGAGCAGGGCGACGGTGCCGGGCTCGGCGGCGAAGCGGCGGGCCACCTCGACGAACGGTTCGGCCAGTGCGATCGGTTCGGCGTGCACCCCGGTCACCCGGCGCAGCGACGACAGCGGGTCGGTGGTCACGTGCGCGCTCCCTTCGACGGACCCGTACGCAAAAAGTTCTCGATCATGGTGAACCCGTGCTCGGTGAGGAAGCTCTCCGGGTGGAACTGCACGCCGAACAGCGGCTCGCGCACGTGCTGCAGGCCCATCGGCACGCCGTCGGCGGTGCGCGCGTTGACCGTCAGCTCCGCGCTGATGCCGGTGGTGGCGAGGGAGTGGTAGCGGGCCACCGTGACCGGCTCGGGCACCCCGGCGAACAGGCCGGTCCCGTCGTGGTGCACGGCGCTGGTCTTGCCGTGCATCGGCACCGGCGCGTGCACCGTGCGGCCGCCGAACGCCTCGTTGATGCACTGCATGCCCAGGCAGACGCCGAGGATCGGGATCGTGCCGTGGTAGCGGCGGATCAGCTCGGTGGAGATGCCGGCCGCGCCCGGGCTGCCGGGGCCCGGGCTGACCAGCACATAGTCCGGCCGTTCGCGCGCGACGTCGTCGACCGGCAGCTCGTCGGCGCGGACCACCGCGATCTCCAGCTCGTAGCGCTGGAACATCTGGACCAGGTTGAAGGTGAACGAGTCGTAGTTGTCGATGACCAGGAGCTTGGACCGCATGCCGTACACCCTCTACGACGTGGTGAAGCCGCCGTCGACCGGTAGGTAGGTGCCGGTCGTGAATGGCGGCAGGTCGCTGGTCAGGAACAGTGCGACGCCGTCACGGCGCATCGGGCTGCGGGGCCGCGATCCCAGTGCACGGCGGCGACGGGCCCGGTGCCGGCCGGGTCGATCTGCCCGGCCCGCACGGTCTTCACCAGGTCAGCGATCACTGCTCGAACGGTGGCAACGGGCTGATCGCCGGACCCTGCAGGACCGCGCCGTCGACGTCGAAGCGCGACCCGTGACACGGGCACTCCCAGGCGGTCTCCGCCTCGTTGAAGCTGACGATGCAGCCCAGATGCGTGCACCGGGCCGACCGGGCATGGACCTCGCCGGCCGCGTCCCGGAACGCGGCGCACTGCTGCCCGCGGATCCGGACGATCGCGCCGCTGCCCGGGGCGATGTCGTCGATCGAATCCACGTGCGACGAACGGACCCGGTCACCGACGAAGTGCCCGGCGACCCCGGCCTGCAACTTCAGCATCGAACCCGCCTCGCGCAGCAGACCGAGCCGGCGCGGATCGTAGAGCCCCGCCCACTCCGGTGCGTCGCCGCTGATCAGCGCGGCCAGCAGCTGACCGGAGAGCACCCCGGAACTCATCCCCCAGCCACCGAACCCGGTGGCCACCCACACGTTGTCGGCGCCCGGATGGAACCGGCCGATGAACGGCACCCGGTCGGTGGTGCTGTTGTCCTGCGTCGCCCAGCGGTAGACGATCCGCGCGTCCGGGAACCGCCGCACGGTCCAGTCGGCCAGCTTCTGCCACTGCTCGGCGGCATCCCCGGAGCCCGGGGTGAAATGCTCGCCGGTGACGATCAGCAGACGTTCGCCGGCACGGTAGGGCGCGGTGCGTACCGAACGGGTGTTGTCATCCGGGGTGATGAACGTCCCCTGCGGATCCTGCTCGGCCGGGATCACGGCGGCGACCACCAGCTCGCGACGCGGCTCCAGGCGGGAGAAGAGCAACGCCCGGTCGAAGATCGGATAGTGCGTGGCGATCACCACGTGCCGCGCGGTCACCGCGTGCCCGGCCTCGGTGCTGACCGTGCAGGTCTCCCCCTCGCCCAGATCGGTCGCCCGGGTCCGCTCGAAGATCCGCCCACCCCGCCGGACCAGGTCCTCGGCCAGCGCCAGCAGATACTTGCGCGGGTGGAACTGGGCCTGCCCGTCCACCCGGACCGCGCCGGCCACCGGGAACGGCAGCCCGGTCGCGGTGACGAAGGCGGCCGGCAGCCCGGCCGCGGCCGCCGCGTCCGCCTCGGCGCGCACCTTCGCCACGGTGTCGTCCGACTCGGCCCAGGTGTAGGCGGGCACCCGCTCCAGATCACAGTCGACGCCGAGCAGCCCGGCGACCTCGACGACCCGCTCCACCGCGGCCTGCTGCGACCGGGCGTACTGCTGCGCGCGCACCTGGTCGAACGAGGAACGCAGCTGGTCGTAGATCAGCGTGTGCAGCACCGACAGCTTCGCCGTGGTGTAGCCGGTGACGCCGGTCGCGATCCGGTCCGCCTCGACCAGCGCGACGCGGTGCCCGGCCTGGGTGAGCTCCCAGGCCGTGCACAGCCCGGCGATACCGCCGCCGATCACCACCACGTCGGTGTCGAGATCGCCGTCCAGCCGCGGATAGGCGGTCGGCGTGGTGGACTCGATCCAGTAGGACTCCTGCGTACCCGGAAGCATGGCGCGGCGACTACCCCAGGTGGACCTGGGTAAACCACGCCGCCGACTGATCAGGCGACGTCGATCGCGTCCAGCTCCGCGTAATTCAGCCCCTTACCGTACGAAATAGTGTTGGTGCCGGCCTTGAGCGTCACGTCGCGCTCCACCACCTGCCAGTTGTCCCAGCCGGTGCGCGGGTAGTCCACAGTGCCGTCGGCGGCGCCGTTGACGACGAGCGTGTGACTGGCCGCGCCGGCGTCCGAGCCGTTGGCGAACCGGGTGAACAGCCGGTAGGTGCCGGCCCGCGGCACGAAGACGCGGAACGTGACCCGGCTGTCGGCGAAGTCGATGCCGCCGACCACGACGCCGTTGCTGGCACCGCCGACCGCGTACCGGGCGTTGGCCCGGGTGAAGTCGGCGTCCTCCGCCTCGTAGCGGATCTTGGCGCCTTGCACGATCGGCCGGCTCCCCCGCCAGTCCAGGCGCCGCTCGTAGACCGCCCGGTAGGTGAAGCTCGGGTCCCAGCCGTGGAAGATGATCCGGTCCTGCCCGTCCGGCCCGACGACGATGTCCTGCCCACCCGGCCCGCGCACCGCCCCGGCGAAGGCATCCGTGGTCATCAGCGGCACCTCCGATTTCGTGTACGGCCCGCGCAGGCTGGTCGACGTCGCATAGCTGCTCAGGTAGCTGCCGTTGCCGAAGAAGTTCGCCGAGTAGAACAGCACGTACGTCGTGCCGTGCTTCCACAGCGTCGGCGCCTCGACCAGGATCCCCTCGAACGGCTTGTTCTGCTTGATCAGCTGCGTCTCCGCGCCGACCCGGCGCAGCCCGTCCGAACTCACCTGCTGCAGGTGGATCCAGGTGTCCTGGGCGCAGCAGTTGCCGTCGTTCTTCCACAAGATGTAGCGGCGGCCGTTCTCGAGGTACGACGACGCGTCGATCGCCCCGCCGGTCTCCGGGGTGCAGACCAGCGCGGTGTCCCGCGGCACGAACGGGCCGCCCGGCGCGGTGGCGGTGGCGGCGCCGATGCACTGCTTGCCGGAGGCGCGGTCGTGCGCGACGTACCACATGACGAAGCTCTTCGGCCCGGTCGCGAACACCTCCGGCGCCCAGACACCGTGGTCACCGGCGCCGCCGGCCGGGAACGTCCAGTCCGGGTCGGCCCAGGCGCCCAGCGTCGGCAGGGCGTCGCCGGCCTGCACCGTCCACTGGGTCAGGTCGGTGGAGGTGGCCCACTTAATGTGCCGGCCGTCGCTGTTGGTGGCGTAGGCGTAGTAGGTGCGGCCGACCTTCATGACGTCCGGGTCGGCGAAGTTCTCATCGATGACCGGGCCGGCGGCCGGCGCGGCCGCTGGGACTGCTTGGACTGGCTGGGCTGGCGGGGTGATCGGGGCGGCTTCGGCGACCGAGGCGGTGAGCAGGCCGGCGGTCAGGGTCAGAGCGGCGGTGATGGCGGCCGCGAGGCGGCCGCGGTGGGCACGGGACGGTGACATGGGCCCTCCACTGAGCTTGGTGGATGTCCCATCATGATCGTTTCTTGTGGACTTCTGTCAAGTCATGTGCACACATCACCACCTCTGAGCCATCCTAGGAGGCTATCCCGGATTCGCTGCCTCAGGATGCCGCGTCAGAGGCCGGTCAGCTGACCGGCGACTTCCTCGCGAGGCGAAGAAGGCATCGCGCCAGACGGACCCGGCATCCGCGTCGAGGAGCGAGACTGCCGCTACGGCCGGCCTCGGTGGAGCGCGGAGACCGGCCGCGCCGCTGATCGCGAGGGCTCAGGACCGCCCGGGCCAGGGCATGGTCGCGAAGAACGGCCGGCCGGTCACTGGACGGCGGCGCCGGAGTTCATGTGCAGGCGGATGCTGGTGCCGGCCGGGGTGGTGTGGATGCGCACCAGGTCGCACAGCTGGTTGGCGAGCAGCAGGCCGCGGCCGCCCTCGCTGGTCGGCAGGCGCGGGATGCGGCCGGCGAGCGGATCGGTGAGGTGGCCGGTGTCGTCGACCTGGCAGACCAGGCGGCCGTCCTCCGGCCACACCGAGAGGGTGCCGCCCGCGCCGGTGTGCAGGATGGTGTTCTCGGCCAGCTCGTTGACCGCGGCGACCAGGTCCTCGGCGGCGTCGGGGGCCAGGTCGGCGGCCGCGGCCTGCCGGCCGACGAAACCGCGGACGGCGGACAGCTCCGCGACGGTGGCGAAGGTGAGGACCGCGGCCCACGCCGGGATCACCGGCAACGGGCGGTTGAACGCGGCGGCCGCCGTCACCGCGTCGGTGTAGAACGGGCTCGGCCGGCGCACCCCGCCGGTGATCAGCACCGGGTGGGCGTGCCGGGCGTCGCGCAGCTGCGCCTCCTGCAGGACGCCGGCGTCGTAGGGGCACAGGATCGTGGCGTCGCGCCCGGCGAAAGCGGCGTTGACCAGCGCTTCGTGCTGGGCGCACACCGCGAGTTCGAGGTCGCTGCGGCCGGGCCAGACCGGCTCCCCCACGATCGCCACCCGGCGCCCGCGCTGCGCGTCGGCGAAGGCGAGCACATCGGGCAGGATCCGGCCCGGGTTGCGGCCGGCGACCGCCAGGTCGGTGAACCGGACCGCGTCCCCCAGCTCGGCCAGGGCCTCCTGCAGCCGGACCAGCTTCTTTCCCGGTACGGCCACCAGCACCGCGCTGCCCGAAGCCGCCGCCGCGCGGACGAAAGCATCGATGACCATCAGGTACTCGTCGGGATCGGCGTAGAACAGTGCCTGATGGTCGAGGGAGGATCCGGCCGCGGTGAGGTCGACGGTCACCGGTCCGTCTCCACGAGGAGCCCCGGGACGCCATCCGATCCCTGCAAGGTCAACATCCGGCGCAACGCGCGCGAGCAGCCGACCACGCGCAGCGGCCGTCCGGCGTGGACGGCCGGGTACATGAGGAACCGTGCGGCGGACGCGTCCGCGTACCGAAGCTCGTGCACGTCGACGGTCAGCGGACCGGAACCGTCGGGGGTGTCGTCGGCCAGCGCCCGCATGACCGCGCTCAGCGCGGCCCGGTTGGCCAGGTCGGCCTCACCGGACAGCCGGATGCCCGGCGGATCCACCGTACGCAGCATCCTCAGCTGCGGCGCGGTGTCCGGCTCCGGGCCGGCGGTCGCGGTCGCCGGGTGGGCGCAGGACAGGTGCCGCAGCTCCGCGTGCGGGAACAGCCGCCGGTCGTAGAAGCAGACCGCGGTCACGAACCCGTCGGCGAAGACCCGGTTGACCTGGGCCTCGTAATGACCCAGCAGATCGGCGCCGGGAACCGGGCGGGCCGCCCAGCCCATGTCGCCGCCGACCCGGAGGCCGTCGAAACCGGCGGCCCGGGTGATCGCCTCCTCGGTGCGCCAGGCCGCGATGGTCGCGTCCGGGTCGAACCGGCCGGACGCCAGGTACGACTCGCCGGGCGAGATGATCTGCAACTGCCCGGACCCGCAGGCGTCGCCGGTGTCCACCCCCGCGGCGGCCAGCTCCTGGTCGAGCAGGCCGGTCCGGTCGCCGTAGAACACCACGCGCTGACGTTCGCGCAGGCCGGCCCGGATGTACTGGGCGATCCCCCGGGCCTGCAGCACGTCGTCGTCACCGATCAGGCAGACATGGTCGCCGGGCCGGAGCCGGTCGAACAGAGTGGTCGCCATGTCGTCCCCGCAGCCGTCGGATCGATATGCAAGCCGCCGGCCTGGTGGGCCGCCGGCACGCGGGTCGCGCTGCACTGCCCAGAGGATAGACCTCCGAGCTGGGAATCACGGAGGGCAGGCACGGCGGCGGATCACGGCGTACCACCAACGGATCTTGATCTGGGTCGCGCGTCGCGAGCGCAAACCGGGCCGGCCGGAGATGCGATCGGCGCGAGGGTGTAACGCCACGCGGGCCGCCCGGGACTACCGGACAGAGACCGAGGAGGAGCGATGCCCGACACCCGCTACGACGACCTGCGCGCCCTGTTCATCAACTGCACCCTGAAACGGTCCCCGGAAGTCACGCACACCGGCGGGCTGATCGACCTCAGCCGGACGATCATGGAGAAGCAGGGCGTGCGGGTCGAGGTGCTGCGGGCCGTCGACCACGACATCGCCACCGGGGTGTGGCCCGACATGACCGAGCACGGCTGGGCCTCCGACGCCTGGCCCGCGCTGTACCAGGACCACGTGCTGCCGGCCGACGTCCTGGTCGTCGCCGGGCCGATCTGGCTGGGCGACAACTCGTCGATCACCAAGAAGGTCATCGAGCGGCTCTACGCCTGCTCGCACCTGCTCAACGACTCCGGCCAGTACGCCTATTACGGCCGGGTCGGCGGGTGCCTGATCACCGGCAACGAGGACGGCGTCAAGCATTGCGCGCAGAACGTCCTCTACAGCCTGCAGCACCTGGGCTACACGATCCCGCCGCAGGCCGACGCCGGATGGATCGGCGAGGCCGGGCCCGGGCCCTCCTACCTCGACCCGGGCTCCGGCGGCCCGCAGAACGACTTCACCAACCGCAACACCACCTTCATGACCTGGAACCTGCTGCACCTGGCCCGGATGCTCAAGGACGCCGGCGGCATCCCGGCGCACGGCAACCAGCGCAGCGAATGGGACGCCGGGTGCCGCTTCGACTTCGCCAACCCCGAATACCGCTGAACGGAGAGACCACCATGCCCAGTACGCCTGCCGACGTGATCACCGAGTTCGCCGCCGCCCTGCATGACGGCCGGGTCGAGGACGCCGTCGCCCTCTACGAGCCGGACGCCGCGTTCATCCCGGAGCCCGGCGCGGCCCCGTTGCGCGGCACCGATCAGATCCGGTCGGCGCTGGCCGGGTTCGCCGCCCTGCGCCCCACCCTCACCCCGGACATCCGCAAGGTCGTGGAGGCCGGCGGGGTGGCCACCGTTCTCAACGCCTGGACGCTTGACGGCACCGGGCCCGACGGCACGCCGCTGCGGCTCAGCGGCACCAGCGCGGACGTCCTGCGCCGCCGGCCGGACGGCACCTGGGGCCTGCTCATCGACGACCCCTGGGGAGCGTGACGGAACGCCGTAGAGTGCGGTGGTGGTCGAGACCGCACCCTCCGACAGCGCGCTGCCCGGTGACGTCGTCATCGTGGCGCGGCTGCGGGCCCGGGACGAGACCATGTTCGCCGAGCTCATCGACGCGTGGTCGCCGGGCATGCTGCGGGCCGCCCGGGCCTACGTGGCCGACGAGCACAGCGCCCACGACGTGGTGCAGGAGACGTGGCTCGGCGTGCTGCGCGGCGTCGACCGGTTCGAGGCGCGGTCGTCACTGCGTACCTGGGTCTACCGGATTCTGATCAACAAGGCCAGGACCCGAGGGGTACGCGACGCGCGCACCGTGCCGGTGGGTGACCTCGGTACGACCGGCGACGACCACGGGCCGACCGTCGACCCCGCCCGGTTCCGGGGTGCCGGCGACCCGTACCCCGGGCATTGGCACAGCTCGCCGCCGGCCTGGCCGTCGCCGGAGGACGGCGCGGTCGCCGCCGAGACCCGCCGCGAACTGGCGGCCGCGCTGGCCGGTCTGCCCGCCCGCCAGCGCGTGGTGGTCACCCTGCGCGACGTCACCGGGCACAGCGGCGACGAGGTCTGCGAGTTGCTGTCGATCAGCGCGGCCAACCAGCGGGTGCTGCTGCACCGGGGCCGGGCCGCGCTGCGGGCCGCCCTGGAGCGGCGCTGGGCCGAGGAGGCGAGGTCGTGAACTGCGACGAGTTCGTGGAGCTGGTCACCGCCTACCTGGACGGCGCGCTGGAGCCGGCGGTCGAGCAGCGCTTCGCCGAGCACCTGACCGAGTGCGACGGCTGCGACCGGTACCTGGAACAGATCCGGACCACGGTCGCCGCGCTGGGTCAGCTGCCCGAGCAGGGGCTGGCGGCCGACGCCCGGGACCGGCTGCTGGCGGCGTTCCGGGACTGGCCGGCCGGCTGAGCCGGCCCCGCGCGCCGGTGAGATGCCGGCGTAGGGTCGATCTCATGCGCGCCGCCGACGTGTCCATCGAGATGGACACCGTGACCGAGCAGACGCCCGCCCGCGACGCCGCCCGCCTGCTGGCCTCCCAGGACCTGCCCGGCCTGGTGGTGGCCGACGCCGAGGGCCGGCCGGTGACCGTGCTGGCCGGCACCCAGGTGCTGCGGATGGCCCTGCCGTCCTACATCCAGGACGATCCCGCGCTGGCCAGGGTGATCGGCGAGGCCGACGCGGACGTCATCCTCGCCGGCATCGGCGAGCGCACCGTCGCCGACCTGCTCCCCCAGCACCGCCCGGAGCTGCCCGCGGTCAGCGGTGACGCCACCCTGCTGGAGGTGGCCGCGGTGATGGCCCGCTCGAACGTGCCACTCGTCGCGGTCGTCGACAGGGCGACGGTGATGACCGGGGTGATCACCCTGGACGGGCTGCTGGACCGGATCCTCGGGACCTGATCACAGGGCGAAGAACCGCAACCAGAGGTACGGCACCGCGAGCGCCACGGTGATCACGGTGACGATCAGCCCGTACTTGGTGAACTCCCAGAATGTGATCTTGTGACCGGCGCGGGCGGCGATGCCGAGCACCACCACGTTCGCCGACGCGCCGACGGCGGTGGCGTTGCCGCCGAAGTCGGCGCCGATGGCCAGGGCCCACCACAGCACCTGGGCGTGTCCGAGGCCGCCCTCGGCGTTCACCAGCTCGGCGACGATCGGGCTCATCGTCGCCACGTACGGGATGTTGTCGACGATCGCCGACAGCGCGGCCGAGGCCCACAGCAGCAGCATCGTGGCCGGCCACAGCTTGCCCTCGACGGCGGTGGCCGCCGCCTGCGCGATCTCGTCGATCACCCCGGTCGCGACCAGCCCGCCGACCATCACGAACAGGCCGGCGAAGAACACCAGGGTCGGCCACTCGACGTCCTGGGCCACCTCGGTGGCGTCCAGCCGGGACAGCGCCAGCAGCAGCAGGCCGCCCAGCAGGGCCACCACGGACGGTTCCAGGCCGAGCACCGGGTGCAGGACGAAGGCGACCAGCACCACGGCCAGCACGCCGAGACTGATCACCAGCAGCCGCGGATCGCGGATCGCGTCGCGTTCGCGCAGCGCCATGATCTGCGCGGTGCGGTCCGGGTCGTACCGGAACGCCTCGCGGAACAGGATCCGGCAGAGCAGCACCAGCACGACCAGGACGAGCAGCACGAACGGGCCGAGCACGACCAGGAAGTCGTTGAAGGTCAGCCCGGACCGGCTGGCGATGATGATGTTCGGCGGGTCGCCGACCAGCGTGCCGGTCCCGCCGATGTTGGAGGCGAACACCTCGGCGAGCAGGAACGGCACCGGCGGCACCCCGAGCCGGTCGCAGACCAGCAGCGTCACCGGCGCGACCAGCAGCACCGTCGTGACGTTGTCCAGCGCCCCCGACACCAGCCCGGTCACCACGATCAGGATGACCATGATCGGGAACGGGCGGGCGCGGGCCTTCTTCGCGGACCAGATCGCCACGTACTCGAACACGCCGGTGCGTTTCAGCACGCCGACGATCAGCATCATGCCGAGCAGCAGGAAGATGACATTCCAGTCGATGCCGGCTTCCTCGGAGAAGAACGCGTGCTCGGCGTCGGTGGCGCCGACCGCCAGCATGATCGCCGCGCCGCCGAGGGCGACGGTGACCCGGTTCAGCTTCTCGGTGGCGATCAGGACGTAGGCGGCGACGAACACCACGACGGCGGTCCAGGCGATGACGCTCACGTGTGGTTCCCCGATCCTGGTCAGCCTGCGACACCTCGCCGACCAGACTTCCCGGCACACCGTGGATCAACCTATCAGCGCCGGATCCCCCGTCTCGACAGGCGCGGCAGACCAGCCCGCGTCACCGCTGATAGACGTCGGGGATCGCGTCGCCGTCCCGGTCGACCCGCTCGGCCTCGTGCAGGCTCCGGTAGGTGCGGTTGCGCAGCCGCAGCACGACCGTGGCGAGGACCGCGGCCGCCAGCGAACCGGCCAGCACGGCGATCTTGACGTGGGCGTCCCGGTCGCTGCCGACGCCGAACGCGAGCTCGCCGATCAGCAGGGACACGGTGAACCCGATCCCGCTCAGCACCGCCAGCCCGGCGACGTCGATCCAGGCCAGACCCGCGTCGATGGACGCCCGGGTGAAGCGGGCGGTGAGCCAGGTGGCCAGCAGGATGCCGACCGGTTTCCCGACCACCAGGCCGAGCATGACACCGACCGCGGCCGTGTCGCTGAGCGCCGAGCCCAGCCCGGCGAGCCCGCCGATCGTCACCCCGGCGGACATGAAGGCGAAGACCGGCACCGCGACCCCGGCCGACAGCGGCCGGAAGCGGTGCTCGAAGTGCTCGGCCAGGCCGGCGCCGGTCCCGTCGGCGGATTTCCGGACCGGCACCGCGAAGCCGAGCAGCACCCCGGCGACGGTCGCGTGCACACCGGAGGCGTGCACCAGCGCCCAGGTGGCGAACGCCAGCGGCAGCAGCAGCCACCACGAGCGCACCCGGCGCTGCACCAGCAACGCGAACGCGGCCAGCGGCACCAGCGCCGCCAGCAGCGGCAGCACCGACAGGTGCGCGGTGTAGAACACCGCGATGATCACGATGGCGAGCAGGTCGTCGACCACGGCGAGGGTCAGCAGGAAGGTTCGCAGCGCGGTCGGCAGGCTGCGCCCGACGACCGCCAGAACGGCCAGCGCGAACGCGATGTCGGTCGCTGTCGGGATCGCCCAGCCCTTGGTCGCGCCGCCGGCGTTGACCATCAGGTAGCAGAGCGCGGGGACGATCACCCCGCCGACGGCGGCGGCGACCGGGACCGCGGCGCGGCGCGGATCGCGCAGGTCACCGGCGACGAACTCGCGTTTGAGCTCGAGCCCGGCGACGAAGAAGAAGATCGCCAGCAGGCCGTCGGCCGCCCAGGTGGCCAGCGACAGGTCCAGGTGCAGCGCGCCGGGACCCACGATCACGCCGGTCAGCCGGTGGTAGAGGCCGGACCAGGGCGAGTTGGCCCAGACCAGCGCGGCCAGCGCCCCGGCCAGCAGCAGCATGCCGCCGACGGTCTCCTTGCGCAGGACGTCGGCGATCCGCCGGGCCTCGGCCCAGGAGCCGAGGCCGAGCACGGGTGGGGTCGAACCGGGGGCGTCACGCACGGGCGTCTCCCAATCAGGGGTCGGTTGATCATCTTGCCGACCAGACTTCCCGGCGCACCTGGTCCCACCCTACCGGACCGGCTGCACCACCAGACCCGGGACGCTTCGCGTTCAGTAATGACCGCTGGTGACCGATAGACCAGAGGAGTGTGCCGACGGAAGGGTGAGGCGATGCCGACCATTCACGCGCGGGGCATCGCAGCCATCGCCGACGTGCTGCGGGACCGGATGGTCACCCCGCTGTTCCAGCCGATCGTCGACCTGTCCAGCGGGCTCGTGGTGGGGCTGGAGGCACTCGCCCGGGGACCGGCCGGCACCGAACTGGAGTTCCCGGACCGGCTGTTCGCCGCCGCTCGGGAGGCCGGACTGCTCGCCGAGCTGGACATGCTGTGCTTCGAACGGGCGCTGGAATGCACGGTCGCCGCCTCCGCACCGCCGCCGCTGCTGTTCATCAACGCCGAACCGGCCGTGCTGGACCAGCCGGTCTCGTCGCGCGTCATCGCCATGGTGGGCAACGGCCTGCCGTTCCGCTACATCCTCGAGTACACCGAACGGGCGCTTCCCACCTCGCCGGGAGTCCTCGTGCACCTCGCCGGCATCGTGCACCAGTTCGGCAACGGCATCGCCCTGGACGATGTCGGGGTCGACCCGATGTCGCTGGCCTTCCTTCCGGTGCTGGAGCCGGAGGTGATCAAGCTGGACATGAGCCTGCTGCGCGAGCCGGACACCGAGCACACCCGGTCGGTGTGCACCGCGGTGGCGGCGGAGGCCCGGCGTACCGGGGCAGTGGTCCTGGCGGAGGGCATCGAGACCGAGGACGACCTGGTCACCGCCCGTCGCATGGGGGCGCGATGGGGACAGGGCTGGTTGTTCGGCCGGCCGGCGCCGATCGGGCAGGTGACCCATCGGTTCGACCACGCCGCGGCGAGCCGGGTGCCGCCGGCCCGTCCGGGTTTCCACCAGGCTCGTGGCACCCCGTTCCAGGTGGCGGCGAGTCACGGTCCGATCGTCAGCGGGTCCGCGGTCCAGCTGACAGCCGCCCTGGACCGACTACGCAAGCTGATCGCCGGCGACCCGCACGCGGTGATCGTGATGTCAGCCGCTGAAACGGATGCCCCGGCGCTCACCGGGCTCCTGGCCGACGCGACCGCCCGTTCGGTGATCGTGCTCGACGATCCGGTGCCGGACGAGTTCGCCGTCGCCGTTCTCGGTCCCGCGCACGGCAGCGCCGCACTCTGCGTCGAGTCCACCTCGGGACGCCTGGTCCTCCTCGACCACCTGCCCGCCGTCGCCGGCGTGGCCCGTATCCTGCTCAACCGCCTCGGCCCCGGCCGCCTCACCGACGGGATGAACCAGCCCTGACATCAGCGTCCATCTTCTGGCACGAGCACCGGCACTGCGAAATCCGGGTCGGGACACCAACGGTACGGCCGGTCATCGACCGGACTCCCCCGGTGCTGAGATGATGGCTGTCTGATTCCGCCGGTAGCGCCGAGGGGGTGGGCTGGTGACCGACCGGTTGCCGGACGCTCAGTTGCTGGCGATGCTGGACGCCGACCCGCAGGGCTGGGCGCTGGCCGAATCGGTGCGTGAGCAGGGCGTCATCGTCGATTTCACGCTGGTCTACATCAATGCGGCGGGCTGCCGGCTGGTCGGCCGCCGACGCGAGGAACTGGTCGGGCGCCGCTACCGCGAGCTGTGGCCGGAAACGGTCAACGACGGCACGCTGCCGCTCTACCGGGCGGTGGTGGAGACCGGTGAACCGGTCACCCGGACGGTGTACTACGACCGGAAGAGCATCACCGGGCACTTCGAGTTGCGGGCCGGGCCGTACGGTGACGGGTTCATCACCCGGTTCGTCGACCTGTCCCAGGTGACCGTGTCACCGCAGTCGGACGGTGGCGCCCGGCTCTACGACATGCTGGACGCGGCCTTCGACGGGTTCACCGTGCTGCGGCCGGTCCGCGACGCCGGCGGCGAGGTGGTCGACTTCGTGTGTGACTACGTCAACCAGCTCGGCGCCAAACTGACCGGCCGTACCGTCGAGGACGTCATCGGGCGGCGGCTCAGTGTCATCGCGCCGAACAGCTGGGACGATGGCCTGTTCGACCGTTACCGGGCGGTCGCGGAGACCGGGCGCCCGTGGCGACAGCAGTTGGAGTACCCGTCGATCGGGCAGGCTTGGGAGATCAAGATGAGCCGGGACGGCGCCGGGTCGGTGGCCGTGTCGTTCCGGGAGATCACCGAGCAGGTGATGCGGCAGCAGCAGCTGACCGCCAGCGTCGCCCGCGCCGAGCGGTCCGCGGCCCGGGCCCGGGCACTGGAGAGCGTCACGACCGCCCTGGTGTCCGCGAGCACGACCGCGCAGGTGTACGCCGCCATCGGCTCCGTGCTGCGCCCCTCGATCGGCGGCGAGGGCCTGGCGCTGCTGCTCCGCGACACCGACGTCCTGCGCCTGCACTACCACTCCGGGTACGAGCCCGAGGTGCTGCTGCATCTCAAGGAGCTTCCGCTGAGCCATCCGCATCCCGCCACGAGTGTGGCCCGCACCGGGCAGGCCCGGTTCGTCTCCACCGTCGACCAGTTCCGGGCGAGCCAGGCCGGCGCGGTCGCCACGGTGCCGGCGGGCCGGCGGCAGGCGTGGGCGTTCCTGCCGCTCGCCGTCGCCGGTGAGGTGCTCGGGACGCTGGTGGTCGGCTACCACAAGCCGCGCGAGTTCGACGAGGACGCCCGGTCGACGCTGACGGCGCTGGCCGCGCTCGGCGCGCAGGCGCTGCACCGGGCGCTGCTGTTCGAGACGAACCTGTCGATCGCCTCGCAGTTGCAGCACGCGCTGCTGCCGGAGCGGACCCCGGAGATCGACGGCTTGGCGTGCGCCACCCGGTACCTGCCGTGGACCCGGGGCGCCGAGGTCGGCGGTGACTGGTACGACGTCATCCCGCTGCGCGACGGCGTGGTCGGGGTGGTCGTCGGGGACGTCGCCGGGCACAACACCGCGGCGGCCGCGGCGATGGGGCAGGTCCGCGGGGCGCTGCGCGCGTACGCCCTCGAAGGCAACCGTCCGTCCGCGGTGATCCGCCTCGCCAACCAGTTCATCTTCGACCTGCACCTGGACACCATGGCCAGTTGCTGCTACCTGGAGCTGGACCTGGTCGACGGCTCGGGCACCGGGGTCACCGCCGGTCATCCGTTGCCGTTGTTACGGGACGCCGGCGACGTACGCCTGCTGCCCCTGCCTGTCGATCCGCCGCTGGGCGCCGCCCGTGGCCACGCCTACCGCGACACCGCCTTCGCCCTGCCGGAGGCGGCGACGCTGCTGCTCTACACCGACGGGCTGGTCGAGGACCACCGGCATCCGATCGACCTCGGCCTCGACGAGCTGTGCCGGGCCATGCGCACCGCCCCGGCCGGTGATCCGGCTGCGGTGCTCGACCACATCCTCGCCACCGGGGTCGGTCCGCGCCCGCGCCGCGACGACGTCGCCCTGCTCTGCCTGATGCGCGGCACCGATCAGATCGGGTAGGTGACGCCGGTGAGCCCCTCGGAGATCTCCCAGAGCCGCCGTTGCGCGGCGATGTCGCGCGACGCCTCGTTGGACTCCACGAGCTTCGGGTGTCCGCGGGTCTCGAACATGACGCCGGGACCGAAGTAGTCGCCGCCGCGCACGTGCGGGTCGGCCGCCGCGCGCAGGGTGGGCAGCGCGCCGCTGGACGCGGGCTGCGCGTACCACATGGCGATCTTCTGCGGAATCGACGGCATGTTCTTGAGCAGGTCGGTCCGGGCGCCGCCCGGGTGCGCGGCGACCGAGATCGCGTCGGAGCCACTGGCGGCGAGCCGGCGCTGCAGCTCGAACGCGAACATCAGGTTGGCCAGCTTGGACTGCGCGTACGCGCCGTTCTTCGAGTACTTCCTCGCGAACTGCAGGTCGTCGAAGTTGATCGGGCCCTGCTTGTGCCCGAGGCTGCTGACGGTCACGACGCGCGCGCCGGGCGTCTGCAGGATCCGGTCCAGCACCAGGCCGGTGAGGGCGAAGTGGCCGAGGTGGTTGATCGCGAACTGTGACTCGAACCCGTCCTCGGTGAGCGTGAACGGCGGCCACATCAGACCGGCGTTGTTTATCAGCAGGTCGATCTTGTCGTAGGTCTCCCGCAGCTCGGCCGCGGCCCGCCGCACCGAGGCCTGCGACGCCAGGTCGAGGTGCTGGATGCGGACCGGGCCGCGGGCCGACGCGCCGATCCGGCCGGCCGCGTCGCCGGCCTTGGTGAGGTCACGGCAGGCCAGCACCACGGTCGCACCCCGCTCGGCCAGCACCTTGGCGGTCTCGAACCCGATGCCGGTGTTGCCCCCGGTGATCACCACGGTGCGGCCGGTCTGATCGGGCACCGCGGCGGCGGTCCACCGGTTCTTCGTGTCGTTGCGGATCTCGCTGACGCCGCTCATCGGCATCCACTTCCCATCGTCGCCGTAGGCAGGAGCGCTTATAGTGAACGTGCGCGTTCACTATAAGCGTCTAGGAAGCGGCCCAGCAAGGCTCGACTGATCGGAGGGAAGTCAGGCACGTCCGGCCGGCGAGCCGGAGGGAGCCGGGCCGATGACCGGAAGGATCACCTCGTCCACGACCGACACCAGGTACTCCTCCGGGATGTCCGGCCCGATGGTGAGACCGTGATGCAGCAGCATCGCCGGTCCGATCCGGGCGATCAGCTCCGGGCGGACCCGCGGGCCGAGCCGGCCGGCCGCCACGGCGTCCTGCAGCACGACCCGGATGCTCCGCTCGCACGGCTCGATCACCTGGTCGTTGACGATGCTCTGCAGGAACGCGGCCTCGGCCATCACCGCCTGGAACGCGGCGCCGCTGGTCGCCGCGAACGCGTCCCGCATCGCTCGCAGCAGCGCCAGCACGGCGTCGCGCGGGTCGTCGTGGGGCGGCACGTCAGCGGGCGAGGGCAGCGCGTGCCGCAGCGCGTCGGCCACCAGCTCCTGACGGCCCGGCCAGCGGCGGTAGATCGCCGCTTTCCCGGTGCCGCTGGCCGCGGCGACGCTCTCCACGGTCAGCTTCGCGTACCCCACCGTGCGCAACTGCTCCAGCACGGCGTCGAAGATCGCGTTCCGGAGCGCGTCACCGCGCCGGCGGCTCGCTCCCCGCCCCGGCTCCACCGCTGCACTCACCGACCGACTCCCATCTCGTTGACCCATCTTCGCCCTCGGGAGCAGTTCTTACCGAACGATGACGCCTGCGTCATGTGCCCATCCGCGCCTGCGCCGAGCTCGTAACACCGTGCGCCCGGCCGGGACGACGGCCGGGGCGATCATCGGCCATCGAGGAGGCACAGGTGCGCTACCGGCATCGGAAGTTCGGCAACGCGAAAGGCATACGGGTGGCGGCGGCCGCGGTGACGCTGGCCGCCGCGGGTGTCCTGACCGTCACGTTCGTCTCCAGCGGCGGCAAGGGCACCGCGGAGGCGGCCACCAGCCTGCAGCAGTACGTGCCGATCGAGCAGGTGACGCCGAACGTCCGCCGGCCGCGGGTGACGCCGGGCGGGTCGGCGGGCCGGTTCACGGTGGACTGCGGGACGAACGGCAACGGCAAGTTCAGCCCGGACAACCCGGTGGCGCAGCCCGGCATCCGCAACGGCGCCGAGCACGTGCACGACTTCGTCGGGAACCTGGCGATCACCGCGACCTCGTCGGACGCCGACCTGGACGCCTCCGGGACGACCTGCCGCAACGGCGACAAGTCGTCGTACTTCTGGCCGGTGGTCCGGATCGACCGGTCGGTCCGCGACGGCGGCGCGGTCCAGCGGGCCCTGGCCGGCACCTCGCCGACGGTCGCCTGTCCCGCGGTCCGCGACCGGCTGCCGGCGATCCCGGCGGCCGCGAAGGCGGCGGTGGACCGGCAGCTGGCCGAGCTGGACCGGCTGGAGGTCGCCGCCGGTCGGCGGGTGCTGGCCAGCCGCGGGGTGAACGTCGACCTGAACCGGACGGTCCTGCAGTCGCTGCAGGACCGGCGCGCGGCGGTGCTGGCCGGGATCGGCGACACCATCCGCGCCGCCGGTGGTCGCCGACCGGCCGGGATGATTTCGCTGGCCGACTGCGACGTCAGCTACGACGGCATCCACGCCGCGCTGCACAGTTCGCACGCCCCGGCCGGGACCGTCACCACCGCGACGGTGCGGTGCCCTGGTGTGCGGGACAAGCTGCCCGGCGTACCGAAGCAGGCTCTTGATGAGGTCGACCGGAACCTGGCCGACCTCGATCGGCAGATCGCCGAGGCGAATCAGCGGCTGGTGACCAGCCGTGGGCAGGGCGGCGCCGCCTTCGTCGACAACGCGATTCTCGGACCGCTCAAGGCCAAGCGGACCGCGGTCCTGGAGCGGATCGCGATCGCCATCGGCCGCGTCGCGGCCCGGCCCGCCGGCTTGGAACGGCTGGCCGGCTGTGCGCTGAGCCCGACCGGCGGTCCGGCCTCCCCCGCGCCGAGCAGCAGCGCGCTGCCGGAGCCGCGGGGTAGGAACCTGGAGCTGCCGAACAACACCGGGGGCATCGTCCGCCCGGCCAAGGTACTGATCGAGTACCGGGGCAACGCCGCCGGCAAGGTGGTGCCGATGCCGAAGTTCCTGCGCGCGCTCACCGGCGACGCGAAACCCACCAGCCGCGGCCCGGCCAACGCCCGCGCCGCCTGGACGTGCTCCGGGTTCGGCGACCGGCTCACCGACCGGTATCCGATCTGCCCGGCCGGCCGCCGGGTGCAGCGCGTGCACGACTTCCCCGGCTGCTGGGACGGCAAGAACGTGGACAGCGCCAACCATCGCAGCCACGTCGCCTTCGCCGACCGGGTGACCGGCGCCTGCCCGGCCGGATTCGTCGCGATCCCGCAGCTGAGGATCACTATTTCGTACGAGATTCCGCGCGACGTCCAGCTCAAGGGTCAGTACGCGCTGGACTCCTTCCCGGAGGAGAATCACAACCCGTTCTCCGACCACGACGACTTCGTCAACGTGAACGCGGCCCGGACCATGCAGCGCATCGCGACCTGCCTGAACAAGGGCCGGAACTGCACCTGACCGGTCCGAGCGCGCGGCCGGCCCACCGGTATCCGGGTGGGCCGGCCGCACCAGGCCGGCTCGACGAGAGAGGGACGGCATGGACGAGTCCGGCGACACGCTCAGCGACGAGGAGCTGGCCGCCATCGGCGAGCGGGCGGCGGCGGGCCCGGCCCTCCCGCGCTACCACGCCGTGCTCTACCGCGGGACGCCGCCAGGATCGCAGCGAACCTCGGGGCGCTGTCCCCGGACTGACCGGCCGTCATGATCGGCCAGGTGTGGTCGTGCTGACGGGTGGGGTCTCGCGCGGCATCGGTGGCACGGTGGTCGCGCGGGCGAGAATGCCACCGGCCGCGATGACCGAGGCCGCGCCGGCCGCGAGCAGGACCACCCGGTAGCTGCCGGAGGCGGTGAGCAGCACGGCGGCGGCCAGCGGTGCGCCGGCTTTGGCCAGCGTGACGAGCGCGGCGAGGGTGCCGGCGATGCTGGCGTAGGCGGTCGTGCCGTACCGGTCGGCGAGCAGTTGCGGGGTGGCGAGGCTGGCGATGCCGAAGCCGAGCCCGAACGCGGTCACCCCGAGGATCGCCCCGATCCGGGTTCCGGCGACAGCGGGAAGGCCCAGCGCGGCGGCGGCTTGCAGGGCGAACACCGCGGCGACGACCCGGTGCAGCGGTATCCGGCGGCCGGTGGCGGTGAGCAGCAGCCGGCCGGTGACCGACAGGACACCGAGCAGCCCGGCGATGGTGGCGGCGAAGGTGGCCGGGTGTCCGCGGCTGGTCAGGAAGCCGACCAGGTGCACGGTCATGGTGCTCATCGCGGCGGCGTGGGCGACGAACGCGGCGGCCAGCCACCAGAAGCGGCTGTCGCGGCGTGCGGCCCGCAGAAGAGTCCGGCGCTGCACCGGGCCGGTTCGCCGGGATGTGCTGGTCGTGCGGGGCGGGCGGCGTACGACCAGGGCGTGCAGGGGGACGGCGACGGCGGCGTACCCGGCGGCGAGGAGCAGCAGGGTGACGCGCCAGCCGTGCCGGTCGTTGAGCCAGCCGGTCAGCGGCATGAAGATGGTGCTGGCGAATCCGGCCACGACGATCATGCCGAGGATCGCCCGGGGGCGGCGGGCCGCGTCGAACCAGGCGACGAGCACGGCGGTGGCCGGCTCGTAGAGGGCCATCGCCATCGCGACGCCGAGCCCGGCGAAGACCGGGTACAGCTGCCATACCGCCTGGACCTGGGACCAGGCGGCCAGCATGCCGGCGCCCAGCAGGCTGCCGGCGGTCATCAGGACGCGGCCGCCATGCCGGTCGAGCCGGCGGCCGACCGGCATCGCCATGCCGGCTTGGACCAGGATCGCCGTGGTGAGCGCCCCGGTCACCGCGGCCGGGCCGGTGTGCAGGTCGGCGGCGACCGGGTGCAGCAGGACGGCGAACGAGTAGTAGAGGCTGCCGTACCCGATGGTCTGGGTGATGGCGAAGGTGGCGACGAGCCACCAGCCGCTGAACACGCGCCGGCCGCCATCGGCGGCCGGCGGGTCGGTGATGTCCACGGTGCGTCAGCAGCAGGAGCCGCTGTTTCCTTCGGCTGGCCGGTCGCCGAGGCTGATCAATTGCACGGGTACGGCGAGCGAGCCGGCCGCGACGTCGGCGGCCGAGGCGGACCCGCAGCAGCCGCCTCCCGCGGCGACGGTGTCGTCGCCTTCGATCGGGTTGCTGTTGCAGACACCGGTCTCGGGCAGGTCGAGTCGCACGTCGCGGGCCGCGTCCCAGTCGCCGGCGAGGGCGGCGACCACCGAACGGGCCTGCTCGTAGCCGGTGGCGAGCAGGAACGTCGGCGCCCGCCCGTAGGACTTGACGCCGATGGCGAAGTAGCCGGGTTCGGGGTGGGTGAGTTCGTCGACGCCGTGCGGCGGGACCGTGCCGCAGGAGTGTTCGTTCGGGTCGATCAGCGGGGCCAGGGCGCGGGTCGAGCCGAGGATCGGGTCGAGGTCCAGGCGCAGTTCACCGCTGAGCGAGTGGTCCGGGCGGAATCCGGTGGCCGACACGATCCGGTCCACGGTCACCGATCGTTCGCCGTCGGAGGCCGTGACCGTGTCCCCGTCGGTGGTGAGCGAGTCGACGGAGAAGCCGGTGAGCAGGGTGATGGTGCCGTTCTCGACGTGTTCGCGCAGCCGGGAGCCGAGGGCGCCACGGGCGGGCAGCGCGTCGGCGGCCGCACCACCGTAGGTGCGGGCCGGGCTGGCGGAGCGGATCGCCCAGGTGACCGTGGTGCCGGGGTGCTGGCCGGCGAGGTCGGTGAGGGCCAGCAGGGTGTTGGCGGCGGAGTGGCCGGCGCCGACGACCAGGGTGTGCTTGCCGGCGAACCGGTCCCGGTCGTGGCCGAGGACGTCCGGCAGTGCGGAGGTGATGAACCGGGCGGCGCCGGTTTCGCCGTGGGCCGGGATGCCCGAGGCGCCGAGCACGTTCGGAGTGCCCCAGGTGCCGGAGGCGTCGATGACGGCCTGGGCCAGGATGTCGTCGCCGTCGGCGAGGCGGACCAGGAACGGCCTGTTCTCGCGGCCCGCGGTGCGGACCCGGTCGAGGCCGAGGCGGGTGACCGCGGCGACCCGCGCCCGGTAGCGGACGTGCGGCTTGAGTGCGGGCAGGTCGGCGAGGGGCTGCAGGTAGTCGGCGGCGAGCTGGGCGCCGGTGGGCAGCTTGTCGTCGTCGGGGCGGACCCAGCCGGCGTGCTCGAGCAGCCGGGCGGCGGCCGGGTCGACGGTGAACCGCCAGGGTGAGAACAGCCGCACGTGGCCCCACTCGCGGACCGCGGTGGCCGGGTGGTCGCCGGCTTCCAGGACGAGGAACGGCAGGCCGCGGTCGGCCAGGTGGGCCGCGGCGGCGAGCCCGACCGGGCCGGCGCCGATGACGACGACGGGCAGGGTGGCGAGGGCCTTGGTCACGATGGAATTCCTTTCAACGGTACGGGCGGCGTTAGGTCGGACTGGATGGTGCGCATCCCGGCTGTTCCGGACATGGCGGCGTCATGCGGGCCGGCAGTCATCCGCAGCAGCCCTGACCGGCGGCAACCGCGTTCTGCTTGGCCGCCGCACCGCAGCAGGAACCCTCCCGCCGCGCTTCGGCTCCGGTGCCGCAACACGGGGCGCCGGCCTCGGTTGCCGGTTCGGGCGATGCCAGTTGCGACTGCGGCGGGTTGCCGCAGCACGACATGGTGCCGACCGAGGTCGTGGTGGCCGCGCTCTCGCTCATCGTCGTACTCCTTCTCAGGTTCGATCTCGACATCTGTCGAATTAGACGTTGTTCGAAACGAAGAGTTGCACGCGGTTTCGATAGATGTCAACCTAGACGCATGTCAAAGCCAGGCGAGGCGCTCACGCTCACCGACCTCACCGCCGACACGCCGTGCTGCCCGCCGCTGGCCACCAGCCGGATCCCGGCGCCGACCGCCGCCGTGCTCGCGCCCGCGTTCAAAGCCCTCGGCGACCCGATCCGGCTGCAGCTGATGTCGATGATCGCGTCCGCGCCCGGCGGCGAGGCGTGCGTGTGCGACCTGACCCCCGCCTTCGAGCTGTCCGGCCCGACCATCTCGCACCACCTCAAGACGCTGCGCGAGGCCGGCCTGGTCGACGCCGAGCGCCGCGGCTCCTGGGTGTACTACCGGGCGCGCTCGGGCCTCCTGCGGCAGCTGGCCACCCTGCTCACCACCGACGCCGACTGATCCGAGCGGGAAGAACACTCCATGCACCAGATCATCCTGTGGCGGCGGCTGCTCGCCGAGTTCCTGGGCACCGCGCTGCTGGTCACCGCCGTCGTCGGCTCCGGCATCATGGCCACCACCCTGTCCCCCGGCAACACCGGGCTGCAGCTGCTGGAGAACTCGATCGCGACCGCGTTCGCCCTCGGCGCGCTGATCCTCACCTTCGGCCCGATCTCCGGCGCCCACTTCAACCCGGTCGTGTCGGCCGCCGACTGGTTCCTCGGCCGCCGCACCGCCTCGGGACTGACGATCAAAGACCTTGCCGGGTACGCCGCCGCGCAAGCCGTGGGCGCCATCGCCGGTTCCGTCCTGGCGAACCTGATGTTCGACCTGGCCCCGATCACCCTCTCCACCAAAGAACGCTCCGGCGGACATCTGTGGCTGGGCGAGATCGTCGCCACGGCCGGCCTGCTCCTGCTGATCTTCGCGCTCGGCCGCTCCGGCCGCGCCCGGGTCGCACCGGCCGCGGTCGGCGCCTACATCGGCGCCGCCTACTGGTTCACCAGCAGCACCAGCTTCGCCAACCCGGCCGTCACCCTCGGCCGCGCCTTCACCGACACCTTCGCCGGCATCGCCCCGAGCTCGGTGCCCGGCTTCGTCATCGCCCAGCTCGCCGGCCTGATCATCGGCGTCGGCCTGCTGCTCGCCCTCTACCCCGCCGTCGGGGAAACCGCGGACGACATCGTGGTCGAACACTCCGCCTGACCGGCACCAGCACACCAACCCGCAAGGAAGACCACCCGCATGAGCGACACCAAGCCCACCGTCCTGTTCGTCTGCGTCCACAACGCCGGCCGCTCCCAGATGGCCGCCGGCTGGCTGCGCCACCTCGCCGGTGACCGCGTCGAGGTCCGTTCCGCCGGCTCCGCCCCCGCCGACACGATCAACCCGGCCGCCGTCGAGGCGATGCGGGAGGCCGGCATCGACATCACCGACCAGACCCCGACCAAACTCACCTGGGACACCGCCCGGGAATCCGACGTCATCGTCACCATGGGCTGCGGCGACGCCTGCCCGGTCTTCCCCGGCAAACGCTACGAGGACTGGAAACTCGAAGACCCGGCCGGCAAGGGCGTCGACGCCGTCCGCCCCATCCGCGACGAGATCAAGACCCGCATCGAGGGTCTGCTCGCCGACCTGCTTCCGCCCGCCTGACAGTCTTCCGGGCGACACACGTCTCGCCAGCGGCGTAAGCGCCCGCGGACTCAGGAGAGGGACACCCGCCGGTAGTTATTGCGTCGGTTGCTGCGTCGATTTACCGTCGGCTGGTCAACGGAGGAAGGCGAGGTGATCGTGGTGACCTCGACGAACAGCCGTCGCTCGCCGCGCCGCCGCAAGGTGGTCCGAGCGAGCAAACGCTTCGAGAAGGATCCGGCCGCGAGCTTCGAGCGCCGCCTGTTCCGGACCTGTACGGCGCCGAGCGCGCACCGCGTCGACGTCGACCTCACCGGAGTGACCGCTCCCGCCGCCGACACCATGGCGATGCTGCTCCACGCACGCTTCGTGATGCGTCAGCGCGGCGGCGAACTTCGGGTCATCCGGTGTCCGGACAGCTTGCTGCCGCTGGTAGCGGCTTGCGGGCTGCGGGACACGGTGGTCACCCACCAGGATGAGCCGGACTTCGCGGCATGACGAAGCTTCTCCGCGGCGGTCATCACCACGGCTCCGGCCAGACCGGCCACCAATCCGTGCCACACGCCTCGCTTCAGCATGCCGGCCGACTACCCGCCTGACCGCCGCCTACTCGAATTCGCCTGCATCCGGCTCCGGTATTCGAGGTGGCCGTTGGGACAGGGCGGGATCATCGCCCCGGCCTGCACCAGCACCCGCTCGCCGCAGCGCGCGCACTGAAAATGCCGGGTCTTCTCCGCCTGGTCCCCCGCGTGTGCCGCCATGCCGCCAGAATTCCCCGCTCCGACGCAGCCATGCCGCTTCACCCTGTCGCCGGTGGCCGAGTTTTGTGATCATCTTCGGACGGCTCGCGCCGGGAATCGGGCTCGTCGACGGACCGGGGACCCCTCTACGGTGACGTGAACGGGTCGCGGAGCAGATACATCGCGTGCTCGCCGCGATCCGGGTCGCGCAGCGCGGGCGCCGGATCCGCTGCCGTGGCAGGGGCGAGGAACGGGGTCAGTCGTCCGGTGGTCGCGGCCGGGGTCGCGCCAGGGAAATCCGTCAGGCGGTAGAGCGGGCGGGGATCGGGTACGCGAACCACTTCGGTGATCGTCGTCATAGAAGCCTTTCTCGAACAGCACGCACTTTCCAGGCGCGGAAGCCGTCGAATTTTCAGTGAACAGTCTCAGAAAACGCGGAAAAACAAACCGACGGCGGCTCGCTGAACCAGTCGAGCCGCCGTCGGTAGTCTGTGGATCAGAGAGCGCGGATGTTCTCCGCCTGCGGGCCCTTCTGGCCCTGCGTGATGTCGAACTCCACCCGCTGGTTCTCGTCGAGGCTGCGGAAGCCGGACGCCGAGATCGCCGAGAAGTGAGCGAACACGTCGGGGCCGCCCTCATCCTGGCTGATGAAGCCGAAGCCCTTGTCGCCGTTGAACCACTTCACGGTACCTGTAACCATGTTTTTTTCCTTAGCAAGCTGTCGGAATCCGCACCGCGCGGACTCTCCCGCCGCCGTGTTGATCACCCGCATCGCATCGACGCGGAAAACGAAAAAGCGCCCGTGAGGGTTAAGATGACCCATCAGGCGCTGAAAACGTCTACGGAAATCAAAACTGCAACGTGCCAACCGTAGCACAGGAATGTGGATGACGACGGAAAATCCGGCGCCGATTTCCGGCCCGGCGCTACCAGCCACCGAATTTCGTGGCCGACGTCGGGTGTTCCGTAAAGGATGACACGGTGGATGTCGAGCCGGCTCTGATCTTTGTCCTCGCCGCTGTCGCTGTGGTCGTGGTGGTGCGGTGGGTCGCCGGCCGGACCGGGCTGCCCGCCGCCGCGCTGTTGCCGGTCATCGGCATCGGATACGCCGTCCTTCCGGGCCCCAACATCCCCCTTGATCCGGACCTGGTGCTGGCGTTCGTGCTGCCGCCGCTGCTGTACAGCGCCGCCCTGGACTCGTCGATGATCGCGATCAGCCGCAATCTGCGTACCGTGGTCAGCCTGTCGGTGCTCCTGGTCCTGCTCACCGCGCTGCTGATCGGTCTGGGCTTCGCGTGGTTCGTCACCGGGGCGACCCTGGCAGCCGGCATCGCGGTGGGTGCGGCGGTCGCGCCACCCGACCCGGTCGCCGCGCTCGCCGTCGGCCGCAAGGTGGGGCTCCCCCCGCGGATCATCACGCTGATCCAGGGTGAGGGGCTGCTCAACGACGCCACCGCCCTGACCATCCTGAGCGTCGCGGTCGCCGCGGCCACCGGGGACAGGTTCTCGGCGCCGGCCGCCCTCGGCCGGTTCCTGCTGGCCGCCGCGGGTGGCGTGGCCGTGGGCGCGCTGACAGCGTTCGCCGTCCGCCTGCTGTCCCGGCCGCTCAGTGGCGATCCGATCATGGCGAACGCCGTGTCGCTGGCTACACCGTTCTGCGCCTACCTCCTCGGTGAGGTGATACATGTCTCCGGCGTGCTGGCCGTGGTCGTAGCCGGTTTGATCGTGGGGCACCACACGCCGCGGTCCGCGTCCGGAGCGGGTCGGTTGCAGACCAACGCGGTGTGGCGGCTGGTCGACTTCCTACTCGAAGGCTTCGTGTTTCTGCTGATCGGTCAGCAACTGCCGGCGATCATCCGCGGCCTGGCCGGATATGACACCGCCACCGTCGTCGTCGCGGTTTCGATCGCCGTGGGCGTGACCCTGCTGCTACGGCCACTGTGGCTGATACTCACCCTGCTCGTGCCCGCGGCACTGCACACCCGTTGGAGCGGGGACAGCACGGCCGGGACGACGTCGGCGCGCTGGACGGCCCGGGAGGTCGCCGTCCTCAGCTGGGCCGGCACGCGGGGCGTGATCAGTCTCGCGGCGATCTTCACTCTGCCGCTGGTCACCGAGGCCGGGGCCGACTTCCCCGCTCGTGACCTGCTCCTGTTCTGCACCGTCGTGGTGGTGCTCGTCACCCTGGTCGGGCAAGGTCTGACGTTCGCGCCGATGGTCCGGACGCTGGGGCTGCGCGCGGACGACAACGACCAGGCTCTGCTGCGCAACCAGGCTCGGGCGGCCTCCGTCGAGGCCGCCCTCACCGCGCTCGACGAACTGCAGGAACAGCACCACGACGACATCGGCGACGAGATGATCGAGACGATGCGCGAGCAGTTGCGGGCTCGGCTGAGCCGCTACCGGGATCGGCTCTCCCTGCTCCGCGACAACGACTCGGCGGACGTACCGATCTCGCCGCAGTACGAGGCCGCCCTACATGTGCGCCGGGTGGCCATCGATGCCCAGCGGGAGGAGTTCCTGCGCTGGCGCGATGCCGGCCGGCTGCCCGACGCGGGGCTGCGTGTGCTGGAACGCGAGCTGGATCTCGAGGAGCGGCTGCTGCCGGACCGGCCGGCCCGCCGGTGACTCCGGCACCCGCGTCTACCGGTCCGGGCTTCACTTCCACCAGCGCCGCTATGACATATCCGGCCGGCGCCGGCAGCCGAACGGCGGACCTTCCTCCGGCCGCGCGCCTGTAGGGTCGTCGAATGAAGGTTCAGCGGCACTGGTGGAACGGCAGCAACACACCCCGCTTCCGGCGCGACGTCTACATCCGCAGCGACGGCTCGCAGTGGGACGTCATGGTCCAGATCGGTGGGACGGCGGGGCGCTACCGCGTGCAGGAGTGCCCGGGGAGCGGGGCGGCGCAGATCGTCGCCGGCGCGTGGCGCGGCTCCAACGAAGAATGGCAAGAAGTGACGCTGCGGGCCGCCGCGGGCGAAGCACTGAGCCGGCCGTGACCTCGCGGGCCTGACCGGCGAGCGACTGCCGCCGGGTCCACCCGGCGCTTGCGGGGCCCGGCTGATGGCTTGCCCGGGCGCCGGCGTCCTGCCGCGGTGACGGCAGGACGCCTCGCGTGCGGCGGCCTATCCCAGAGCGGCCAGATCCTCGGCGGTCAGACGCACCGTGTCAGCGGCCGCCGAGTCGGTGATCGTCTCCGGGCGGCTCGCGCCGGGGATCGGGATCGACACCGGCGATTTGGCCAGGTGCCAGGCCAGGCAGACCCGCTGCGGGCTCACCCCGTACTTCGCGGCGACCTGGGCGAACGCGCCGCCGAGCGAGCCCGCCGACCGGATGCCACCCAGCGGCGACCAGGGCAGGAAGGCGATGCCCAGCTCGGTGCAGAGCTCCAGCTCCGGCTCGGAGGACCGGAACTCCGGCGAGAACTGGTTCTGCACCGACACCAGCCGGCCGCCCAAAATGTCCCGGGCCTCGCGGATCTGCTGCGGGTTGGCGTTCGAGATGCCGGCCATCCGGATCTTCCCGGCGTCCAGCAGGTCCCGGATCGCGCCGACCGAGTCCGCGTACGGCGTCTTCGGGTCCGGCCGGTGGAACTGGTAGAGCCCGATCGCGTCGACGCCCAGGCGCTTGAGCGACTCCTCGCACGCCCGCTTGAGGTAGTCCGGCGACCCGTTGACGGTCCAGCTCCCGTCCCCCGGGCGCAGGTGGCCGCCCTTGGTGGCGACCAGCACCCCGGAGGTGTCCCCGCCGTAGGATGCCAGCGCCCGGGCGATCAGCGACTCGTTGTGCCCGACCTCGTCGGCCCCGATGTGGTAGGCGTCCGCCGTGTCGATCAGGGTGATCCCGGCGTCCAGAGCGGCGTGGATGGTCCGGATCGACCGGTCCTCGTCCGGCCGGCCCTCGATGGACATCGGCATGCCGCCGAGCCCGATCGCGCTGACCCGGACGTCACCGATGGAACGGCTCTGCATGATGGCTTCCTCCCACAGATGTGTACGTCTGCCTCTGGTATGCCCGATCGAGCGCCGCCGAACATCACCGGCCCGAATTCGGTCCCGGCCGCTGGGAACCGGCCGCTCCGGGAGAGGCCGATCAGACGGTGACCGGTTCCAGCTGATCAGTGACATCACCGTACGCATTCCGTACCCAATCCTTGTCTGCCGTCCTCAGGTGCAGCTCGCGCAGCAGAGCACGCCGACGCATCGGATCGACCGGCCGGACGTGCTCGGCGATGTGCCGCAGCGGCGTCGCGTCGTCGAGGTCCTCGAGGCTCGGGCAGGCGCCCAGCTGCCGTGCCCGGCGCAGGCCGGCCTGCGTGGTCAGCACGGTGAGCGGCTCGGTCCCCAGCTCCCGCCGCAGGTAGTCCCGATCGAGGTCGTCGGCGACCTTGTTGCCGGCGAAGACCAGCAGGTCGGCGACCCCGGCCGCGACCGCCAGCTCCCGGTAGCGGCGGGCCACCGTGACCGATTCCGGCGTCGGCTCGACGACCACGACGATGGCGTCGAACTGCGCGTGCAGGGAGTTGGCGAACGCGTCGGTGCCGGCCACCATGTCGCAGACCACCCAGTCGCCGTCGGCGGCCCGCAGGTGCGACAGCAGGTTCTCCAGGATCGCCAGGTGCCCGTGGTAGCAGCCGGCGCCGATCTCCTCGGGCTCATAGGTGCCGACGTGCATCACGTGGGTGCGCTCGTCCAGCGCGACGGCGTGCGCGGCCAGCACCGGGTCGCTGGGTTCGAGGGTGACCGGCCGGGATCCGGGGCCCGGCGGTGTGGTCGCCACGAACCGCCGCACCCCGCCGATCAGCGTGTTGTCGCCGAGCAGATGGCTTCGCAAGGCGGTGACGTTGTCCGGGTGCGACAGGGCGCCGCGGCTGTCGGCGGTGACACCGAGCAGCGGCGCGAGGTGCACATTCACGTCGGCGTCGACGGCCAGGACGCGATGACCGGCGGCCCGCAGGTGAGCCACGAACAACGTGGCCACGGTGCTCTTCCCACTGCCACCCTTGCCAGTGAAAGCGATTTTCATTGTCAGTAAGCTAGTGAACGAGGCGGGCTCCCGCAAGCGAAACGCCGGTTGTCACCACTGCCTCACCCCAGCAGGGTGAGGCGGCAGCCAGCCGCGCAGGCGCATGATCCCGAAGACTGCGCGACCCACCGGAAGGAGCCAGGCCGATGCTGTTCGTGGTGAGAGATCGCCCGACCACGCGCGGCGTCGGACCATGAACGTCTGGTCCGGCATCCGGGTCCCGGCCGCCGACGTCGAGCGGATCCTCACCCGGCTCTTCCTCACCCACGGCAACCGGCACCGGAACCTGACCAACTTCTGGGTCCTGCTCGTCCTGGCCGCGGTGATCGCCTCCGCGGGCGTGATCGCCGACTCCACGGCCACGGTCATCGGGGCCATGATCGTCGCGCCGCTGATGACACCGATCCTCGGAACCGCGCTGGCGATCGTCCTGGCCGACCGCCGGCAACTGGTCTACCACCTCGCTCTGACGCTCGCCGGCGCCGCGCTGGTGGTGGCCATCGGCTACCTGATGGGCGCACCCTTCCACCTCGACGTGGTCGCCGCGAACAACTCGCAGGTCGCGTCCCGGGTCAGTCCCCGGTTCATCGACCTGATCGCGGCGCTGGCCACCGGATTGGTGGGCGGATTCGCGCTGATCCGCTCCGACGTCTCGGACACCCTGCCGGGCGTGGCCATCGCCATCTCGCTCGTCCCGCCGCTGGCGGTCGTCGGACTGACCGCCGAGTCCGGCGCCTACGGCGAGTCCTTGGGTGCCCTGCTGCTGTTCGGCACGAACGTCGCCGCGATCATCGCCACCGGCACCGCGATCATGCTCGCGGCCAGGTTGCGGGAGGCCGCCAAGGAAGCCGGCCTCCCGGTCGGGGCGCTCGGCGCCAAGACGGTGGCCACCGTGGCGCTCAGTCTGCTGCTCATGGCGGTGCCGCTCGGCTACGGCAGCTGGCAGGTGCTCCAGGAGCAGCGGATCATCGGCCAGGCCCAGCCGGTCGCCGAGCGATGGGCCGCCGGGCAGGGCTGGCAGATCACCGACATCCAGGTACAACGTGGAGTGCTGCACCTGGAAGCCATGGGTCGGCCACCCGAGGCCAGCGAGGCCACCCTGCGCACCGAACTGGACCGGGCTGGTCTGCAGGACGTGGAAGCCGTCGTCACCCTGATCATCGGCGGTTCCCGCACGCTCCCCGCCCGTTGATCGAAGCCCTCGCCCCGGCCGGGCATCGGCAAGGGGTAGCCGACCGCTCAGGTGATCCGGCGGCGGTAGGACGCGGTGGCGATCGTGAAGGCGACGATCAGGATGCCGGCGCACCAGGCCAGGGCGGTCCAGATGCCGGTGCCGACCGGCTGCTGGGTGAAGAGGTTCCGGAGCGCGTCGACGATGGCGGTCACCGGCTGGTTCTCGGCGAAGGCGCGGACCGGGCCGGGCATGGACTCGGTGGGCACGAAGGCCGAGCTGATGAACGGCAGGAAGATCAGCGGGTAGGCGAACGCGCTCGCGCCGTCCACGGACTTCGCGGTGAGCCCCGGGATCACCGCGATCCAGGTCAGGGCCAGGGTGAACAGGGTCAGGATGCCGGCCACGGCCAGCCAGCCGAGGAGGTCCGCGCCGCTGCGGAAGCCCATCAGCAGGGCGACGCCGACCACCACGATCAGCGAGATCAGGTTGGCGACCAGCGAGGTCAGGACGTGAGCCCACAGCACGGACGCCCGGGCGATCGGCATCGACTGGAAGCGCGCGAAGATGCCGCCCTGCAGATCCAGGAAGAGACGGTACGCGGTGTAGGAGATCCCGGAGGCGATCGTCATGATCAGGATGCCGGGCAGCAGGTAGTTGACGTAGGAGTCGGATCCGGTCTCGATCGCGCCGCCGAAGACGTACACGAACAGCAGCATGAAGGCGATCGGCATGATCGCGGTGGTGATGATGGTGTCCGGGCTGCGGGCGATGTGGCGCAGCGAGCGGCCCAGCAGGACGGTGGTGTCACCGAGGAAATGCCTGTTCACTGTGGTCCCCTGTCGGTCCGGGCGCCGACCAGGGTGAGGAAGACGTCCTCGAGGGTGGGCTGTTTCTCGACGTATTCGACTTTCGCGGGTGGCAGCAGCGCCTTGAGCTCGGCGAGGGTGCCGTTCACGAGGATCCGGCCCTCGTGCAGGATCGCGATCCGGTCGGCGAGCTGCTCCGCCTCGTCCAGGTACTGCGTGGTGAGCAGCACGGTGGTGCCGCCCGCGGCGAGTTCCTTGACGGCCTGCCAGACCTCGAGCCGCGCCTCCGGGTCCAGCCCGGTGGTCGGCTCGTCGAGGAAGATCACCGGTGGATCGCCGATCAGGCTCATCGCGATGTCCAGCCGGCGGCGCATGCCACCGGAGTACGTCGCCACCCGCCGGCCGCCCGCCTCGGTCAGCGAGAAGCGCCGGAGCAGGTCGTCCGCGATGGCTCCCGGGTCCTTGAGGTGCCGCAGCCGGGCGACCATGACCAGGTTTTCCCGGCCGGTGAGGATCTCGTCGACCGCCGCGAACTGCCCGGTGAGGCTGATCGACTCGCGCACCTGGGGAGCCTGCGCCGCGATGTCGAAGCCGTTCACCAGGGCCGTCCCGGCGTCGGCCTTGAGCAGCGTGGACAGGATGGTGACCATGGTGGTCTTGCCGGCCCCGTTCGAGCCGAGCAGGGCGAAGATGCTGCCGCGCGCCACGTCGAGGTCCACGCCGCGCAGCACCTTCAGCTGCTTGAAGGATTTCTCCAGGCCCTGCACGCGGATCGCCGGCTGCCCGGCCGGGTCAGCGGTCGCGTTCATCGAAGCCGTACTTCCCGCTGATGGACGCCTGATAGGCGTCGGCGTAGGTGGGCGTGTCCTTGATCAGGCCGTCGCAGAAGGCGGCGACGTCCGGGCCGATCAGCTCCAGCACCCCTTTGCCGGCGGCCGCGCCCTCCTGGAAGAAGTCGACGATCCCGGTGAGCAGCTGCCCGTCGGCCAGGTCGACCGGTCCGACCTTGAACAGGTACTTCTGCATCTCCTTGTAGACGATCTGGTAGTCCGGCGGGAGCGCCTTGACCCGGGCGACGTGTGCCCGCCACTGCTTCTTGCCCTCGATGATGTCGCGGATGCCCATGTCAGCCTCCCAGCCGGCCGAGTTTTCTCGCCACGTTGTTGTTCAACTGCTCGCGCCACCGATCCCGGTAGGTCGGCGCGCCGGCTCCCCCGGCGAGCGCCGCGCAGAAGCCCGGGATGTCGTCACCGAGCACCTCGTGGATGCCCTGCCCGTCCGCCGACGCCTCTTCGAGCAGCGCCAGGGCGGCGTCGAAGATCGGCATCAGATTGCGGCCGGTGAAGTCCCCGTGCGGGAACAGGTGCACCTTGATCTGCTCCCATGCCGCCCGATAGTCGGGTGGCAACGCCTGCGCCCGCACTTCGAACGCCTTCCACTCCCGGGTGAGGTCGCTGCCGGTGATGGTTTCCCAGAAGCTCATCGCCTGCCCTCCTTGAGGCTGTCGATGCGTGATGAGACGTACTCCCATTTCGCCCAGAACGTCGCGAGCTCGGCGCGGCCGGCGTCGTTGAGCGCGTAGAACTTGCGCGGCGGGCCCACCTCGGACGGTCGTTTCGTCACCTGGACCAGCCCGTTGCGCTCCAGTCGCAGCAGGATGGTGTAGACCGTTCCGTCGATGACGTCCGCGAAACCGAGCTCGTTGAGCCGGCGCGTGATGGCGTACCCGTAGGTCTCCTCGCCGTTGATGATTTCCAGCACGCAGCCTTCGAGCGTGCCCTTCAACATCTCGGTGAGATCCTCCATCGAACCGTCCCTCCACCCGGTACCTCGTACCACTGGGTACCGCTATACGGTAACACCGAGTACCGGTATCCGGTAGTACCGAGTACCGATCGCCTTTTTGACGTTTTGTTAACGCGGCGTAGCCGGTCCCGCGGGGTCCACGAGTGCCAGGATCGGTGGCGAAGGCGGGGTACACCCCCGGCCGGGATCCTGCCGGGGAGACATCGATGGCCGTAACCGAAGAGCGTCACACCGTGCGCCGGTGGCTTCTTCAGGGGCTCACCGAGCGGACCGCCCCGCACGAGGGACCGCATGCCGAGGCCGGCGGGCCCGAGAAGCCGCATGCCTGGTGGAAGGTCATGTGCCTGACCGGCGTCGACTACTTCTCCACGCTCGGTTACCAGCCGGGGATCGCGGCGCTCGCGGCCGGAGTGCTCTCCCCGCTGGCGACACTGGTCCTGGTGGCGGTGACACTGCTCGGCGCACTCCCGGTCTACCGGCGGGTCGCCGCGGACAGCCCGCACGGCGAGGGCTCGATCGCGATGCTGGTCCGGCTGCTCTCCTTCTGGAAGGGCAAGCTGTTCGTCCTGGTGCTGCTGGGATTCGCGGCCACCGACTTCATCATCACGATCACCCTGTCCGCCGCCGACGCGACCGCCCACATCGACGAGAACCCGTTCCTGCCCGGGGCGATGCGCGGGCACGAGGTAGCGATCACGCTGCTGCTCGTCGCGCTGCTCGGCGGGGTGTTCCTCAAGGGCTTCACCGAGGCGATCGGCATCGCGGTGGCCCTGGTCGGGGTCTACCTGGGGCTCAACGTGATCGTGGTCGGCGACGCCCTGGTGGAGGTGATCTCGCACCCGCACGCGGTCAGCGACTGGACCGGGGCGATGACCACCGCGCACGGCAGCCCGCTGGCCATGGTCGGGATCGCGCTGCTGGTCTTCCCGAAACTGGCCCTGGGCCTGTCCGGTTTCGAGACCGGCGTCGCCGTCATGCCGCACATCAAGGGCGACCTCGACCAGCGGATCCGCGGCGGGAAACAGCTGCTCACCACGGCGGCCGGGATCATGAGCGTCTTCCTGATCACCAGCAGCGTCGCCACCACCGTGCTGATCCCGGAGCGGGAGTTCGAGCCGGGCGGCGAGGCCAACGGCCGGGCCCTGGCCTACCTGGCGCACGAGAACCTGGGCAGCGTCTTCGGCAGTGTCTATGACCTCTCCACCATCGCGATCCTGTGGTTCGCCGGCGCGTCCGCGATGGCCGGCCTGCTCAACCTCGTGCCGCGCTACCTGCCCAAGTTCGGCATGGCTCCGGACTGGGCCCGCGCGGTGCGTCCCCTGGTGCTGGTCTTCACCGGCGCCGCGTTCCTGATCACCTGGATCTTCGACGCCGACGTCGACGCGCAGGGCGGCGCGTACGCGACCGGCGTGCTGGTGCTGATCACCTCGGCCGCCGCGGCGGTGACCCTGTCTGCTCGCCGCCGCCGCCAGCGCGGCCGGACGTGGGCGTTCGCGCTGGTCACCGCGGTCTTCGCGTACACCACGGTCGCGAACGTGGTGGAGCGCCCGGACGGCGTCAAGATTGCCGGGTGCTTCATCATGGCGATCCTGCTGGTGTCGCTGCTGTCCCGGATCTTCCGGGCGTTCGAGCTGCGGGTCACCCACATCGAGGCCGACCACGTCACCCAGGGCTTTCTCCAGGAGCTGGGCAAACGACAGATCCGGCTGATCGCCAACGAGCCGGACCGGCGCGACGCGGCCGAATACTCCGACAAGATGGCCCAGATCATCGCGGACAACGACATGACCGATCAGGCTGACGTGCTGTTCGTCGAGGTGAACGTGCGGGACGCCTCGGACTTCGAGACCGAGTTGCACGTACGCGGTGAGGTCCTGCATCACCGGTATCGGGTGCTGACCGTGGAGAGTTCGTCGGTGCCCAGCGCGCTGGCGGCCCTGGTGTTGTGGATGCGCGACACGACACACCGGCGGCCGCACATCTACTTCGAGTGGACCGAGGGCAACCCGGTGGCGAACTTCGCCCGCTATCTGATCTTCGGGCAGGGCGAGGTGGCGCCGGTGACCCGGGAGATGATCCGGCAGGCCGAGCCGGACCGGCGGCGGCGCCCGCACGTGCACGTCGGCTGACCGCCGGTCAGGGCTGGTAGCGGTAGCCCATCCCGGGTTCGGTGAGCAGGTGCCGGGGACGGGCCGGATCGATCTCCAGCTTGCGGCGCAGCCGGGCCATGTACTGCCGCAGGTAGTTGGTGTTGTTCTGGTAGTGCGGCCCCCACACGTCCAGCAACAGCTCCCGCTGGGTGATCAGCTTGCCCGGATGCCGGAGCAGGTGGTCGAGCAGTTGCCACTCGGTCGGGGTGAGGCGGACGTCGCCGCTGACCGAGCGCCGGCCCAGATCGATGTCCCGGGAGCCGATCCGGACCACCGGGCTGTCCGTCCCGGCCGGCTGCACGCGGCGGGTCACCGCGCGCATCCGGGCGAGCAGTTCCTCGATGCCGAACGGTTTGGTGACGTAGTCGTCGGCGCCGGCGTCGAGCGCGCCCACCTTGTCGGCGCTGCCGGCCCGGCCGGAGAGCACGATGATCGGCACCGTCGTCCAGCCGCGCAGCCCGGCGATCACGTCGGTGCCCTCCATGTCGGGCAGGCCCAGGTCCAGCACCACCAGGTCGGGATGCGGCTGCTGTGCGGCGGCGCGCAGGGCGGCTCTGGCGTCGCCCGCGGTGTCGACGTCGTACCCATGGGCCTTGAGGTTGATCCGTAGCGCGCGCAGGATCTGCGGTTCGTCGTCGACGACGAGCACCCGGGTCATCCGGCCGCGCTCGTGGGCAGGGCGAGCACCATGGTGAGGCCTCCTCCAGGGGTCTCTTCGGGGGTGAGGGTACCGCCCATCGCCTCGGTCAGCCCGCGCGAGAGGGCCAGGCCGAGCCCGACGCCGGTGTGGTTGTCGCGATCGCCCAGGCGCTGGAACGGCAGGAAGACCTCGTCCCACCGGTCGCTGGGGATGCCGGCTCCGTGGTCGATGACGCGCAGCTCGACACTGTCGCCGTGGCTGCTTCCGGTGATCATCGGCGGGTGGCCGGCCGGGCTGTAGCGCAGCGCGTTGGCGAGCAGGTTGACCAGGACCCGTTCCAGCAGTCCCGGATCGGCGTGCAGCGCGGGCAGGTCGTCCGGGACATGCACGATCACGGTACGGCTCGGCGGACCGAGATCGTCCAAGGCCCGGGGTACGACCTCCTCGGCGCCGAGCTCGACCACGGCGACGCCGAGCGCGCCGGCCTGCAGGCGGCTCATGTCGAGCAGGTTGGCGACCAGCCGGTCCAGCCGGTCCAGGGACTCGTCGGCGGTCGCCAGCAGCTCGCCCCGATCGTCCTCGTCGAACTGCACCTCGGTGCTGCGCAGGCCGGCGATGGCGGCTTTGGCGGAGGCCAGCGGGGTCCGCAGATCGTGGCTGACCGCGGCGAGCAACGCGGTCCGTAGTTTGTTCGCCTCGGCGAGGGGCCTGGCAGCTGCCGCCTCGGTGGCCAGCCGTTCCTGACGGAGCGCGACGGCGGCCTGCGCGGCGAACGCCTCCAGGATGCGCCGGTCGGAGGCGGGCCGGGTGGGCCCTTTGATCAGCATGGTCAGGTGCGCGTCGACCCGGACTGCGATGTCGGCGTCGGCGGGCCGTCCGCACACCGGCTGCCCCACGCCCGCGACGACCGTGCCGTCGTCCACCAGGGTGACCGAGTCCAGGGCGAACGTTTCGCGGAGCCGGTCGAGCAGCGCGGCCAGCGGCCGCTGGCCACGCAGGACGCTGCCGGCGACGGTGGCCAGCGTCTGCGCGTCGGCGCCGGCCTGGGCGGCCTGCCGGGTCCGGCGGGCCGCGGTGTCGACGACCCAGCTGACCGCGACCGCGACGACGACGAAGATGGCCAGGGCGAGCAGGTTCTGCGCCTCGGCGATGGTGAACCGCCCGACGGGCGGCGTGAAGTACCAGTTGAGCAGCAGCGAGCCGCCGATCGCGGCGAGCAGCGCCGGCCAGAGCCCGCCGATCAGGGCGACACCGACGACGGCGGCCAGGAACAGCAGGATGTCGTTGGTCAGGGACAGGCTCGGGCCGGTCTTGAGCAGCGCGGTCAGCAGCGGCAGTCCGAGCAGCACGGTGAGGATGCCGGCGAGGCGCCGGCTGCGCGACAACGCCGGCGGGATCGGGCCCCGCCGCCGGCCGCGGCCGGCGTGCTCGTGGGTGACCAGGTGCACGTCGATCGTCCCGGATCGGGCGATCGTGGTCACCCCGACCCCGGCGGTGAACAGTTGCGCGATCCGGCCGCGGCGCGAGGCGCCGAGCACGATCTGGGTGGCGTTGACGCCACGGGCGAACTCCAGCACCGCGGCCGGGATGTCGGTGCCGGCCACCTGGTGATAGCTGCCGCCCAGGCTCTCCACCAGCAGCCGCTGTCTGGCCAGTTGTGCCGGGTCGGCGCCGGCCAGCCCGTCGTTGCGGGTCACGTGCACCGCGAGCAGGTCGGCGCCCTTGGTGCGATCGGCGATCCGGGCGGCGCGCCGGATCAGCGTGTCGCCCTCGGGGCCGCCGGTCAGAGCCACCACGACACGTTCCCGGGTCTCCCAGGTGGCGTCGATGTCGTGGTCGGAGCGGTACCGGTCGAGCTGGTCCTCGACCTGCTCGGCGAGCCAGAGCAGGGCCAGCTCGCGCAGCGCGGTGAGGTTGCCGGTCCGGAAGTAGTTGCCGAGCGCCGCGTCGACCTTCTCCGGCCGGTAGATGTTGCCGTGCGCCATCCGGCGGCGCAGCGCCTCCGGCGTCATGTCGACCAGCTCGACCTGCTCGGCGGTGCGGACCACCGCGTCCGGCACGGTCTCGCGCTGGCCGACGCCGGTAATCCGGGCGACCACGTCGTTGAGTGACTCGAGATGCTGGACGTTGACCGTGGTCAGCACGCTGATCCCGGCGTCGAGCAGATCCCGCACGTCCTGCCACCGTTTGTCGTTGCGGCAGCCGGGGACGTTGGTGTGGGCCAGTTCGTCGACGACGGCGACCTCGGGCCGGCGAGCCAGCACGGCGTCGACGTCCATCTCGGTGAACCGCGCGCCGCGGTAGGTCACGGTGCGGCGCGGCACGATCTCGAGGTCGCCGACCATCGCGGCGGTGTGCTCGCGGCCGTGCGTCTCGACCAGGGCGACCACGACGTCGGTGCCGCGTCCCGCCCGCCGGTGCGCCTCTTCGAGCATGGTGTACGTCTTGCCGACGCCGGGCGCCGCGCCCAGGTAGATCCGCAGTTCTCCGCGTGCCATGGACATCCTCCGTGCCAACCGGCCGGCCCCGGCCGTCCCGTCACTTGCCGTCGAGCGCCCGGTTCAGGTCCAGGACGTTGACGGCGGGCTCGCCGAGGAACCCGAGGGCCCGGCCGGTGGTGTGCTCCTTGATCAGTTCGCGGACCCGGGCGGGGTCGAGTCCGCGCTCCCGGGCGACCCGGGGTGCCTGCAGTGCCGCGTACGCCGGGCTGATGTGCGGGTCGAGGCCGGAGCCGCTCGCGGTGACCGCGTCGGCGGGTACCACGGGGTCGGCGGGGGCGTCGCCGCGGACCGGGGTGAGCACGCCACCCGCGATCGCCCCGGTCCCCGGCTCCACGGGCACACCGTCGTACGTGCTGACGAAGGCCGGCCCGTTCACCGAGATCACCCTGGTCACCGGACCGGTCAGGCCGTCCCTGCGGAACACCTCGAGGACGGCGCCGACGCCGCCGGCGGTGCAGTACGGGCGGCTGCCGTCGACACCTTCGAGCTCGCCGACCGCGAGACTGCGCGCGCAGACCAGGGTGAGCAGGCTCTTGCGGGCGCCGGTGTCGACCATGTCCTCCGGGCCGAGGTTGCTGGCACCGGTCGCGGCCGGGTCGTAGTCGCCCGCGGACGGGCGGCTCTGGAAGTACTTCGCGACCGGGTTGCCGGCCGCGTCGGTGAACGACTGGCCGATCAGGCTGCGGTCCTCGCCGAGGCCGGCAATCCGGCCGAGCGCCACGAAGGCGAGCGGGTAGGCCAGGCCGAGCAGGACGGTCAGGACGAGCAGGGCGCGCAGCGCGGCGACGTGCTGCGCGAGCCAGGCGGGAAGGCGCATACGGATCAGATCCCCGGGACGAATGAGATGAGCAGGTCGATGAGCTTGATGCCGAGGAACGGCGCGATGACGCCGCCCAGGCCGTAGACCCCGAGGTTGCGGCGCAGCAGCGCGCTCGCCGACGACGGCCGATAGCGCACGCCGCGCAGCGCGAGCGGGATCAGCGCCACGATGACCAGGGCGTTGAAGATGACCGCGGACAGGATCGCCGAGCCCGCCGAGTGCAGCCGCATCACGTTGAGTGTGTCCAGCCCCGGATAGACCGCGGCGAACATGGCCGGGATGATCGCGAAGTACTTGGCGATGTCGTTCGCGATGCTGAACGTGGTCAGCGCGCCCCGGGTGATCAGCAATTGCTTGCCGATCTCGACGATCTCGATCAGCTTGGTCGGGTCCGAGTCGAGGTCGACCATGTTGCCGGCCTCCTTCGCGGCCGACGTGCCGGTGTTCATCGCCACCCCGACGTCCGCCTGGGCCAGCGCCGGGGCGTCGTTGGTGCCGTCGCCGGTCATCGCCACCAGGCGGCCGCCCCGCTGTTCCTTGCGGATCAGGGCGAGCTTGTCCTCCGGGGTGGCCTCGGCGAGGAAGTCGTCGACGCCGGCCTCGGCGGCGATCGCCGCCGCGGTCCGCGGATTGTCGCCGGTGATCATCACGGTGCGGATGCCCATCCGGCGCATCTCGTCGAACCTGGCCTTCATCCCGGACTTGACCACGTCCTTGAGGTGGATCACGCCGAGCGCCCGGGCCGGCTGCCCGTCGGCGTGCTCGGCGACGACGAGGGGCGTGCCGCCGGATCCGCTGATCGCGTCGACGATCTCGCCGACCTCCTCGGCCGGCTGCCCGCCGTGGGTGCGCACCCAGGTCAGGACCGCGGCGGCGGCGCCCTTGCGGATCCGGCGGCCGGGCAGGTCGACACCACTCATCCGGGTCTGCGCGCTGAACCCGACGAAGGTGGCGCCGGGCATCAGCCCGGGTTCGCGTTCCCGCAGATCGTGCCGGTTCTTCGCGAGAACGACGATCGACCGCCCTTCGGGCGTCTCGTCGGCCAGGCTGCTGAGCTGCGCGGCGTCCGCGAGGGCGTGCGGTTCGACCCCATTGACCGGTACGAACTCGGCAGCTTGCCGGTTGCCCAGCGTGATGGTGCCGGTCTTGTCGAGCAGCAGGGTACTGACGTCGCCGGCGGCTTCGACCGCGCGCCCGCTCATCGCCAGCACGTTGCGCTGCACCAGCCGGTCCATCCCGGCGATCCCGATCGCCGAGAGCAGCGCGCCGATGGTGGTCGGGATCAGGCACACCAGCAGCGAGACGAGTACGATGCCGGTGACCCCGTGGGCGTTGATCGCCGCGGTGTCCGGCGCGGCCGCCTGGTAGGCCTTGCTGAAGATCGCCAGAGGCTGCAGGGTGACCACGGCCAGCAAGAAGATGATCGTCAGCGCGGCCAGCAGGATGTTCAGGGCGATCTCATTCGGGGTCTTCTGCCGGTTCGCACCCTCGACCAGGGCGATCATCCGGTCCACGAAACTCTCGCCGGGCCGCTGGGTGATCCGCACGACGATCCGGTCGCTGAGCACCTTGGTGCCGCCGGTGACCGCCGACCGGTCACCGCCGGACTCCCGGATGACCGGTGCCGACTCGCCGGTGATCGCCGACTCGTCCACGCTGGCGACACCCCCGATCACGTCGCCGTCCCCGGGAATGGTCTGCCCGGCCTCGACCACGACCACGTCACCGGGCCGCAGCTCCGGCGCCGCGACCGTACGGCCGTCTCGCAGGTGGGCCACGGTGTCCTGCTTGGCGGCGCGCAGCGCGGCCGCCTGGGCCTTGCCGCGCCCCTCGGCGACCGCCTCGGCCAGGTTGGCGAAGACGACGGTCAGCCAGAGCCACGTGGTGATCAGCCAGGCGAACAGGCTCGGTTCGGCAATCGACAGAACGGCGGTGAAGACCGCGCCGATCTCGACGACGAACATCACCGGGTTGCGCCACATGGTCCGCGGATCGAGCTTGGCCAGCGCCCGCGGCAGCGATCGCCAGAGCTGGTCCGGATCGAGCAGCCCGCCGCCGACCCGGCGGGTGGTGGCCGGGACCGAGCCGGTGCCGGCCGGGCGTTGCAGGGTGGGGGTGGTCATGACAGGCCCTCCGCGAGGGGTCCGAGAGCGAGAGCGGGCAGAAAGGTGAGGGCGACCAGCACCACGGTGACGCCGGCGAGCATGCCGACGAACAGCGGTTGATGGGTGGGCAGCGTGCCCTCCGACGCGGGCACCGGCGGCTGTTTCGCCAGCGACCCGGCCAGCGCCAGGACCAGGATCATCGGCAGGAACCGGCCGAGCAGCATGGCCAGCCCCAGGGCGGTGTCCCACCACGGGGTGTTGACCGTGATGCCGGCGAAGGCGGAGCCGTTGTTGTTGGCGGCGCTGGTGAACGCGTACAGCACCTCGGACAGCCCGTGCGGGCCGGCGTTGAGTGCGGTGGCGTTGGTGCCGGTGGCGAACGCCGCGGCCGTGCCGCCCAGCACCAGCGCCGGGGTGATCAGGAAGTACAGCGAGGCGAGTTTGATCTCCCGAGCGCTGATCTTCTTACCCAGGTACTCCGGGGTGCGCCCGACCATGAGCCCCGCCACGAAGACCGTGATCACCGCGAGGATCAGCAGGCCGTACAGGCCGGAGCCGGTGCCCCCGGGAGCGACCTCGCCGAGCATCATGCTGACGATCGGCATCATGCCGCCCAGCGCGGTGTACGAGTCATGGAGCGAATCGACCGCGCCGGTCGAGGTCAGGGTGGTCGCCGCGGCGAACGTCGCGGAGTTCGGAACGCCGAAGCGGACCTCCTTGCCCTCCATCGCCGCACCGACCGCCTGCGGCACCGTGCCGGCTCCATGGGTCTCGAAGCCCACGGTCAACGCGGTCGAACCGAGGGCCAGCACCGCCATCACCGCGACGATCGCGTAACCCTGCCGGTGCTGCCCGACCATCCGGCCGAAGACCCGGGGCAGGCAGAACGGGATCAGCAGGATCAGGAAGACCTCCAGCCAGTTGGTCCAGGCGGTCGGATTCTCGAACGGGTGCGCGGAGTTGGCGTTGAAGAAGCCGCCACCGTTCGTACCCAACTCCTTGATCGCCTCCTGGGAGGCGACCGGACCCCCGGTGAGGTGCTGCGTCGCGCCGGTCAGCGTGGTGATGCCGGTGCCGGCGGACAGGTTCTGCACCATCCCGCCGATCATGAAGACGACCGTGACCAGCACGCAGATCGGCAGCAGGACCCGCAGCACGATCCGGATCAGGTCGACCCAGAAGTTGCCCAGCGTGCTGCGGCTGCGGGCGGCGAAGCCGCGGACCAGGGCCACCGCCACCGCGATGCCGGCGGCGGCCGAGACGAAGTTCTGCACGGCCAGGCCGGCCATCTGCGCCAGGTGACCCATCGTGGACTCGCCGGAGTAGGCCTGCCAGTTGGTGTTGGTCGTGAAGCTGACCGCGGTGTTCCAGGCGAGGTGGCTGGTGACCGGGTCCATCCCCAGCGACAACCACAACCTGTCCTGCAGGCGCAGCAGGGCATAGAGGAAGAGGATCGAGACGGCCGAGAAGGCGAGCACCGAGCGGGCGTAGACGGCCCAGGTCTGCCCGGCGTCCGCGTCCACCCCGACCAGGCGGTAGACGCCGCGCTCCACGACGGTGTGCCGCTTGCCGGTGACCACCCGGTACATGTGGTCGCCGAACGGCCGGTACACCGCGACCAGCGCGGCGACCAGGGCGATGACGAACAGCCAGCCCGCCATCAGAACTTCTCCGGGAACAGCAGAGCGGCCACCAGGAAGGCAGCCAGCAGCACGGCCAGGATCAGGCCGGCCAGGTTCACGGCGCTCACCGGCGTTCGACCGCCCGGATCAGCACGGTCAGCGCCGCGAACAGCACGACCGTGAGTACGACGAAGCCGAGGTCAGCCACGGAAGGCTCCTCGTTGCACGAATCTTGCTCGGGTCATGGGAGGAGCCAAGCGCGGCGGAGGACCGATTGTCAGCGTTGTTCACGCGATGCCTACGCCGGCCGCCGGAATGTTGACGCGTCTTTGACGCGGGAGTGATGTGCACTACGTCGGCGGCGCCTGCGACCGGGCCGGTCCTCGTGGACGGCCAGGAGGCCGGTTACCGCGCGATCGGCAGGTCGATCGTCATCGTGAGGCCGCCACCCGGGGTCCGGGACGGCACCAGCCGGCCGTTCATCGCGTCGGTGAAGCCGCGCGCGATCGCCAGTCCCAGGCCCAGATGTCCCTCGGCGGAGCGGTCACCGAGCCGCTGGAACGGGGCGAACACCCGGTCCAGGTCGGCGGGCGCGATTCCCGGGCCGTGATCGACGACGGCCACCCGCACCGTGTCGCCGTGAACTTCGGCGAGCACCGACACGTCACCGCCGGCCGCCGCGCGCAGGGCGTTGTCCACCAGGTTGGCGATCACCCGTTCCAGCAGGCCCGGGTCGGCGTACACCAGCGGCAGGTCGTCGGGCACCTGCGCGTGCAGGCGGGCCGGGTCGAACCCGAGCGCGGCCTGGGCCACCACCTCGTCGACGCCGATCGGCTGCAGCTCGACCGACAGCACGCCCGCCTGCAGCCGGCTCAGCGCCAGCAGGTTCTCGATCAGGTCACCGAGCCGGTCGGCGGACTCCACGACGGTGTCGACCAGTTCGGCCCGGTCCTCGTCGCTGAATCGCACATCACGGCTGGACAGCCCGGACGCCGCGGTCTTGATCGCGGTCAACGGCGTCCGCAGATCATGGCCGACCGCCCGCAGGATCGTGGTGCGCAGCCGGTCCACCTCGGCCAGCTGCTGCGCCCGCGAACCGCTGCGCTCGGCGGCGGCCCGCTGCCCGGCAGCGACGTTGACCAGCACACTGACCGTCACGGCGACCAGCACGTACACCACCAGCGTGGTCAGATTGTCCGGATCATCCACCGCGAGGGTGCGATAGGGCGGGATGAAGAACCAGTTCAGCAACGCGTCGCTGGCCACCGCCGCGGCCACCCCCGGCCAGACGCCGCCGACGATCGCCACGATCACCACCGCGACCAGGTAGACCAGCACCGCGCTGGACAGCGCCACCTGGCCGCCGCCGCGCAGCCCGAGACCGATCGCCGTGAGCAGGAGCAGCAGCAGCACCGCCGCGAGCAGGCCCCACAACGGCCGCGGCCGCCAGTCGACACGGTCGCTGAGCAGCCTGGAGGCACGGCCACGTATGCCCATCGACCGTTCCACCGCCCATGTCGCGCTTCTCGGGGACCTCAGCTGTAGATGCTGCCACGTGCCGGTCGGCGCACCTGGCCACTCCGCGCTCATCGCCGAGCCGACTCCGGATCGCGGCTGGATCCGCCGGGCCGTCCTTCCGCGCGGCCGAGCATCGAGGTGGTTGGGGAGGCCGCTGGTGGGCGTGCGGCGGTCGCGCTCGCCCGGCGATCCCCCGGCTGCCTGGGCGTCAACGGCCGCGCAAGTCGTCCACACTCGTGCGGCGGACCAGCAGATCGGCGCCCGAGCGGAAGAGTTCCAGCTGGCCGGCTGCCACGAGATCGAATACCGCGGTCCGGGTGAGCCCCAGGACGTGCGCCGCGGCATCGACGCTCAGGAGCTCCGGCGGCGGAAGGTGTCCCCGGCTTTCACGAAGGATCGTCGGCCAGGCGGATCGCCAACTCGGTGCGCCAGCGCGTCTTCATCCGCTCCGAGCGCGGGTCGGTGAGGTAGGCCTCGTAGCGGCAGCCGAACCACTCACCCTCGGGAGTGTCCGCCCGGTCCAGCGCGAGTCCCTGCTCGGTGGCCCAGTCGCGCAGCAAGCCGTTCGCGCGCCGGCCGTGATTGACGTAGGTCAGGCTCGCGTAGCGGCCGGCCGGCAGCACGCCGCGCCGGATCCGGTCGTCGCCCGCGACCGGTTCGTCGGTGAGGACGCCCACCTCGATGTCCATCGGACCGTCCATGTCCACCACGTGCAGGCGGAAGAACGTGTGACCGTACGCGAACGCCCGCTCGTCCGCCCACGAGTAAAGCTCCTGCATGAGCTCATCGCGGACGGCGAACATGCCGCGGAAGGGGGTGACCGTGCGGATGCCGACGCAGTGCCGGTCGGGCTGGGCGACGATCGCCGGACCGTTGATGATCTCCATCGGCTCCTCCACGTCGGACTCGGTCGTCCAAGGGCCTACCAGGACACCGGCGCTGTAGGTGGGAACGCTTGTTGAGGGCGCCTCAGACCCGGACAATGGACCTCGACGAGGTCGGCTGCCCTCGCGCTGGTTGCGCGTTGGCGGTTGGCGGTTGGCGCCGGATCAGGCCGCGAGATCGCGGTACTGGCGCAGATACTTTTCGAGAAGCGGTTCAACATCGTCGGTAGCCGCATCGTCGAGCATGTCGAACACCTGCCGGTATGACGCTACGTCATCTGGGCCTCGGCTCATCATCGCCGTGTTGAAGGCGTCGATGACTACGCAGGTGTCGTCGAGTAGCTCGAAGCCGTGGATGAGCGGCAACGGAAGCGTCGCGTCGGCCGGAATGAATTTCAGGCTGACGTTGGCCTGGCCTGCCACTTGGCGGAGGCGTTCGATTTGGCCGAGCATGTGAATGGGTTTAGCCACCCGGCTGCTCAGAGCGGCTTCCCCGAGCATGAAGTTGAATTGACGGCCAGGCTCTACGAGGATCTCCTGGCGAGCTACGCGAGCGGAGACGGCTTCCGCGACGCTGGTGACGCGTCCCTCGCGGTGCCGAGGCCCGTAGACCACATCGATCGACGACAAGATCGCGCGTGCGTACTCGCTGGTCTGGACCAGGCCGATCATGACACCTGGTTGGAATACACGAAACTCGCGAGTATTAGCTTCGATCCGGGCGACCTCGGACTGGATGCCTCCGACCGAGCCGGTCGTCTGTCGCCAGTCGGTCATGCGGTTATGAACACGTTCGGCATGGTTGATCAGACGATTGGTGACCTCTGGTGAGGCGCCGAGGGCTCGGGCGAGACGGGCGACATCCTCAGGCGACACAGAGGTCTGTCCGGTCTCGATCCGGGAGATCTTGGCCTGACTCATCTTCGTCATCTGGCCGAGCTGTTGTCCGGTGATGCCGGCTTTGCGGCGCATGCGGGCGATGGCCGCACCAGGCGACTCGGACGGGTTACCGGATTCGTCGGTAGGACCGGTGCTCATCCTCGCCTCCCCCTCGGTGCGGCAATCGCCGCGTTGGAGCTACATTCAGCCAGCGGCTTGATGGGCAGCCGTCAGAAGCTCGGCGGGAATCTCTACCAGCAGCTCACCAGCAGTGAGGGTCACCCCGGCTTGTTGCGCGTCCACTGCATATCCCTGGACGAGGATCGTCCCACGGTCGGTCCGGAAGACGGTCGGGCAGGTCCCACTTGAACAGCTCGTTGCCAGCAGTTCTAGCGCCGGTCGGGCAGTCTCGCGGACCCCATTCTCAGCATTGATCATAGTCTCTTACGCCACCGTTCTTCTTGGGCGGGCGTCATGAAGACACCAACCGGAATTATGTGATCGGCCCGAGGCGCGTCAGCCCTCCGATAGCGGACCTTGGTGACGATCAGTCATGTTGCAGCCTGCTACCTTGCCGTTTAGAGGACCTATGTCCGTTATTCGCGTCAGCTGCATATGCGCTTGTGGCGAGTGCAGGTGAGCTTCACCCTGACAATAGGCCGCCATTCTGGATCATCCGGCGGTAGGTCCGACATCGCTCCGGAAGTGGACCGACAGACCGGGATCCGTCGCCATCTCAAACGAAGCAATGGCCAGGAGGTTCGCATGTTGCAACTCGCCGCAACCACGACAACCGGCATGTGGCCGCCACTCTCGCTCGGGCAACTCACGCTGCTTGCCGCCGCGACCTGCCTCGCCGTCGCGCTTGTCGGGCTCAGACGCGCGCTCGCTCCGATAGGCCCGCTCCTCCGGGCACTTGCGGCAGCTGCCACGGCAGGGGCCGGAATTTGCGTCGCGCTCATCCTGATCATCGCCGTCGCGGTTCAAGGGGCCTGACGTGAACGGTGTGTTCGTGGTCGCTGCCTTGATGGTGATCACGTTGTTCGTCGTCACCGAGCTGGCTGTAGCTGTACTGCCGATGATCATCGTCATTGTGTGCGTTCCTCCGCTGGAACGACGGGACCTCGCTCAGCTCCTCGCCGCAGCCGACAGTTCCCGTCGGTTACGGCTCTGGCGAGCGTTGGATCTGGCTGCCAAAGCGCGTCGGCTCGACCGGCGTGATGTCCGATCCTCAGGCCCCGCGCCGTGCAGCTGCGGGTGTCTGGTAAGGCTGGAATACCCCTCCACCGCCACGTCCTCGCCATCACAGGTCGTAAGGTCGTAGACCCGCTCGACCCACGTGACCATGGCGAGACTGGCGCTTGCCGATTCTTCTGCGGTCAGGAGAGCCAGCTTCGTCACCACAGTGGTCAGGCCGCGGGGCAGATCGACATCGTTCGGTACGGCGCGGCGCCCGCGGGTGCGAGCTGAGCCGGCCCCGGGCGGCCGTCAGTGGCGGTTCGACCCGGACGGGGAGGATAAGATTCGGTTCTTGTCTCTTGGTCGGGTGGAGGTCGCACCGTGAGCGACGCCGAGGCCACCCGGCACGCCGTGCGGACCGAGTCGGTGCAGCTGGCGGAATGGTCGGCGAGCCTGTTCCGGGACAGCGACGACGGCATCTTCGTGGCCGATGAGGACGGCGTCGTGCTGGAGGTCAACGAGGCCTGGGCGCGGCTCGTCGGCTGGGGGCGCGACCAGGCTCCCTATCCTCCACCGCATCCCTGGTGGCCGGAGTCCGGGGACGATCCCGAGGTGCGCGCCCAACTGGATGCGGCGCTGGCTCAGCTGCGCGCCGGGAGCAGCGGATCGTACGAGGTCCGGTTCCGCCACCGCAGCGGCCGCCGGATCTGGGTGTCGATCACCGCGACGTCGGTGCCCGATCCCGGTGCGGCGCGGCGGCTGCTGGTCGGCACGGCCCGCGACGTCACCGAGCACCGCGCCGTGCGGCGGCGGCAGCAGCTCGCCGTCACGCTGTCCCAGCGGCTCAACGACGCCTCCGACGTCGACGAGGTCCTGCAGCTGCTGAAACATGACCTGGCCGAGATGTTCGACGCCGAGGTCTATCTGGCCGTCCACGACGACGGGCCGGCCCGGGCGGAGTCGCCCGGACCGGTGCCGGGCGACGGGCCGGCCCCGGCGGAGTCGGCCGGCCCGGTGCCCGGCGTGCCGGCCCGCATCCGGGCCGCCGGCCGCGAGTGGCGGCTGTGGATCGCGTTCGCCGAGCCGCGCCCGGTCACCGGCGAGGAGCACCTGGTGCTCGGGCTGGCCGCGACCGCCGCGGGGCAGGCGCTGCAGCGGCTGCACACCCGCGACGAGCAGCGGCGGTTGACCGATCAGCTGCGCTCGGCGGCGGCCAGCGCCACCGAGCAGGCGCGGGCCTGGCAGCTGGAGGCGGCCATCCAGACCGAGCAGACCCGCGCCGAGCGCCGGTTCCGCTCGCTGGTCGAGGCGACCAACACGGTGGTCTGGTCCCGCGACCCGGACGGCATGATCCGCGAGCCGCAGGACTCCCTGGCGCGCTACACCGGCCAGCCGTGGCCGGACCAGCGGGGGTCCGGCTGGCTGGAGATGGTCCACCCGGACGACCGGGCCCGGCTGGCGGCCGCGGTGCCGGAGGCGGCCGGCGAGGTCGGCTACCGGCTGTGGCACGCCGGCAGTGGCGCCTACCGGCATGTGCTCGGCCGGGCCGCCGCCATCCGGGACGAGCACGGCGACGTCGTGGAGTGGCTGGGCACGATCGCCGACGTCCACGGGCAGGTCGCGGCCGAGGACGACGTCCGCCGAGCCACCGCGATCATCGACGCGATCCTGCGGGAGGCGCCGGTCGGCATCGGCTGGGCCGATCTCGGCCTGCGGCTGCGGCACATCAACCCGGCGCTGTCCCGGATCAACGGCCTGTCCGTCGCCGACCACCTCGGGCGGCGCCCGGCCGAGCTGTGGGGTGCGACCGGGCGGCGGATCGAGGAGTTGATGCGCCAGGCGATCGAGCACGGCCCGGTGACCGGGGTCGAGTTCACCGCGCCCGCGCCGGACACCGGGTTGCCACGGCACCGGGTGGCCAGCTACTTCCCGATCCGTATCGCGGGCTCGGCGCAGGACGTCGGCGTCGGGTTCACCATCGTCGACGTCACCGAGCGGACCCGCCTGCTGCAGGCCCTCGGCGAGCAGCGCACCCGGTTCGAGCGGCTGGTGGACACCGACGTGCTGGCGGTCTTCGGCGGCATCGACGAGACGATCGTCGAGGCCAACGACGCCTTCCTGACCATGCTGGGGCACACCCGGGAGGACCTGAACCAGGGCCGGCTGCGCTGGCCGGACCTCACCCCGCCCGGCTGGGAGGACGCGGACCGGCGCTCCCTGGAGGAGCTGACCACCACCGGGCGGTCCAGCGCGTTCCCCAAGGAATATCTGCACGCCGACGGGCACCGGGTGCCGGTGCTGATCGGCGTGGTGGCGCTGGATCAGGCGCCGCTGCGCTGGCTGGCGTACGCCGCCGACCTGACCGCCGAACGCGCCGCGCAGGCGGAGTCCCGGCTCTTCCAGGCGCTGGTGGAGCGCTCCGGGGACCTGATCGCCGTGGCCCGGCTGGACGGCTCGGTGCGCTACGTCAACCCGGCCGGCCTGCGGATGACCGGGCGCACCCGGCCGCCGGAGCGGCTCACCGACCTGATCGGGGAGCCGCTGCAGGCCCGCGACGCGGACCGCCCGTCACCGCAGCGCACCATCCAGGCGTTGCCCACCGCCCGCACCGGGGTCCCCGCCGAGGTGGATCTGCAGGCCTTCACCGTGGCCGGGGACACCGAGGCGACTCCGCACCTCGCGGTGGTGGCCCGCGACGTGACCGATCGGCAGCGCACGTTACGGCAGGCCGAGGCGCTGGCCCGGCTGGCCGGCGCGCTGAGCTCCGCCACCGACCGGGCGGCGGTCATCGACGCGGTGGGGCTGCTGCTGCCGGCCGTCGCCGAGGCCGCCTCGGCCACGTGGCTGGCGGCCTCGGACGCCACGGCCGGTGCGGTCGCGGAGTCCGGCTCGGCGTTCACGGTGCCGGTGGTCCGCAGCTCGGCGATCTCGGACGGGGCCGTGCTGCTCCGCTGGCGGCGGCCGGTCGAGATCGACGACCGGCTGCGGAGCGTGCTGCAGACCGTGGCCGACCTGATCGGCCAGGCGCTGCAGCGTACCGATCTGATCGCCGCCGCCTCCGGCATGGCCACGCTGGCCGCGAGGCTCAGCGTCACCCGCACCCCGGACGAGACCATCGCCGTGGTGCTGGAGACGGTTCCGGCGGTGCTCGGCGTCGCGGAGTCGTGCCTGCTCGTGCTGGAGCCGGCCGACCGGCTGCGGCTGTTCACCGGTGGCTCGGACGCCGCCGCCGCGGCGTACACCGACCTGCGACCCGACGACTCGCGAGCGGTGGCGGTGGCGCTGCGCACCGGGCAGCGGACCGTTCAGTACGCCGGCGCCGGGCAGGAGGTCGCCACCACGGCGGCGCTGCCACTGCACGACTCGCAGGGCCGCACCGTCGCCGCGCTCGGGCTGGGCTGGCCGGACCGGCGGCACTTCGGCGCCGACGACCTGGCCCGGCTCGACACCGTGGCCGACCTGTGCGAGCAGACCCTGGAGCGCACCCGGCTGGTCGCCGCGGAACACCAGCTGATCACCCGGCTGGCCACCCGCCTGCATCCGGCGTCGGCCGCCGTGCCGGACGACCTGGACATCGCCGTGCGGTACCGGCCGGCGCTGTCCGGCCTCGGTCTGGGCGGCGACTGGTACGACCTGATCAGCCTCCCCGGCCGCCGGTTCGCCGTGGTGGTGGGCGACGTGGTGGGGCACCACATCGACGCGGCCGCCGACATGGCACAGCTGCGTACCGTGATCAACACGCTGATCCGGCTGCAGGTGCCGCTCGCCGACCTGTTCGCCCGGTTCACCGCTCTGGTCGGCCGCGACTTCTGGGGTACGGCCGTGGTCGCCGTCTTCGACCCGGACCGGGAACGCGCCGACGTCGTCCGGGCCGGACACCCGTACCCGATCATGCTGGGCGCGGACCTCGCGCCGGCGGCGGTCGCCACCGACCGCACCCCGCCGCTCGGCCTGGTGACCCGGCCGGTCCCGGTCACCTCGGTGCCGTTCGCGCCGGGCACCGCGCTGCTGGCCTACACCGACGGGCTGGTCGAGCGTCGCGACACCGGATACGACGACGAGGTGCGCGAGCTGCACGCCACCCTGGCCGCCACCAGCGCCGAGGCCTCCGCCGACGAGATCGCCGACGCGGTGCTGGCCGCCGCCCACGCCGGGGAGGACGACCAGGCGCTCGTCGTGGTCCGGCACCGGCCCAGGGCCGCCCGGGACGACGCGGACGACTTCCGGACGGCGTTCACCGCGGAGATGATCGGCGGCCTGCGGCACACCGCCCGGGCGGCGGCCGAGCGCGCCGGCCTCTCCCCCGACCGGGCCGAGGACTTCACCATCGCGGTGTACGAGCTGCTCACCAACGCCGTCCGGCACGGCGGCGGCCGGGGCGAGCTGCGCCTGCGCCGCACCGCGACCATGCTGGCCTGCGAGATTCGCGACGACGGTACGACCGGCGGCAGCGTGAGCCCGGCGGACACGCCGCCCGCGCCGGACACGCCGGGCGGCCGCGGCCTGTGGCTCGCCCGGCAGCTCGCCGACGGGCTGCACCTGCACCCGATCCGGGCCGGTGGCCTGGCCGCCACGCTGCTGATGCACCTCGACCCGGCCACCTCCTGACTGCGTCGGATTCGGCCCCGCGCGGCGCGCACGACATGCTCTGCTTAGCTTTGTGACAAGACCGGACCGGGCCGCCGAAGCCGTGCCCCGCTGGTACCTCGGCCTCGGCGGCACGCTCGCCGCTGCCGTCCTGGCGACGCCGTCACCGCACCGGATGTGGCTCTACATGCTGGTGGCCGTGCTGGTGCTGACCGCGCTGGTCACCGGGATCCGCCGGCACCGGCCGGTGTGGTCGCGGCCCTGGCGGCTGCTGGTCGGTACGGTGGGCGCGTCGGTGCTGGCCAACGTCGGGTGGGCCGCGTCGATGACGCCGAGCGGCACGCCCCGGTTCCCGTCGGCCGGTGACCTGTTCTTCCTCGCCTCGATGGGGATGCTGCTCACCAGCGTCTACTGGTGGGTCCGGCCCGGCCGCTATCGCGGCGGCCTGCTCGACGCGGCGATCGCGCTGACCGGTGGCGGCGCCGTGGTCTGGGCGGCGGTGGTCGCGCCGCTGCTGTTCGGCGGCCGGTTCAGCGGACTGCGCCTGGGCAGCTACCTCTGTTACCTCGGCCTCGACCTGCTGGTTCTGGCGCTGACCGTGCGGGTCGCGGTGGTCTCCCGGGTCCGCACGGCGGCCTACCGGCTGATGGTGGCCGCGGCGGCGCTGTGGGTGACCACCGACGTCGTCTTCTACGCCACGCTGGCGCACGGCAGGCGGGGCGCGGCCGACTGGGTCCAGGTCGGCTGGCTGGCGGCGTACCTCATGATCGGCGCCGCCGCGCTGCACCCGTCGATGGCGCGCAGCACCGGAAGCATGCCGCGCAACGCGGCGCTGCTGACCCGGACCCGTCTGCTGGCGTACGTCGTGCTGAGCGCGCTGGTCGCCGGGCTCGGAGTGGCGGAGGCGGCCGGGGTGGCGGCCGGTGGCCGGGCCTGGCGGTTGATCGTGCTGCTGTGCCTCGGCTGCGTCACGTCCGTGCTGCTGATCGGCCGGCTCGCGCAGCTGGGCGCGGCCCTCAACCAGCGCGCCCACGTGGATCCGCTGACCGGCCTGGGTAACCGGGCCGCCCTGAAGAACTCGCTGCACCGGCCCAGCCCGGACGACCGGATGTTGCTGCTCCTGGACCTCGAGGGGTTCCGCGACATCAACGCCGCGTTCGGCCACAAGACCGGCGACGCGGTGCTGACCGAGAGCGGGCACCGGCTGCGCGCGGCGACACCCAGCGACGCCGTGGTGGTCCGGCTCGACGGCGACGCCTTCGCCGTGCTCACCCGCGGCGGCGAGCAGGCACTGCACGCGCTGGCCGAGCGGCTGCTGCAGGTGCTCGCCGAGCCGTACCCGACCGCCGGGCTGACCGGGCGCCGGGTCCGGGCCAGCATCGGCGCCGTCACCATCCGGGCCGGCGCGGACGGCGCCACCGCGCTGCGCGACGCCGACCTGGCCCTGCAGACTGCCCGGGCCGAGGGCAACGGGGTGGCGGTCTTCGACCCGGGTGCGTACGCGCAGTGGCGGGCCAACCGTGATCTGGTCGCGGATCTGCAGCACGCGCTCGGCACCGACGAGCTGAGCATGCACTACCAGCCGATCGTCGACCTGGAGACCGGCCGGATCGTGGCGGCCGAGGCGCTGCTGCGCTGGACCCGGCCGGACGGCACCCCGGTCTCCCCCGCCCACTTCATCCCGCTGGCCGAGCAGAGCGGCGACATCACCCTGCTCGGCGAATGGGTCCTCGGCCGGGTCTGCACCGACCTGGCCGGGCTGTGGGAGGCGTACCGGCTGCCGGTGACGGTGAACGTGTCGGCCCATCAGCTGCGCGACACCGGCTTCGCCACCCGGCTGCTCGAACGGCTCGGCCAGGTGGGCCTGCCCGGCGCCGCGCTGATCGCCGAGATCACCGAGACGGTCCTGGTCACCACGGTCACCGACGCCGCCACCACGATCGTCCAGCTGCAGCAGCTGCGCGACCACGGCGTCCGGATCGCCATCGACGACTTCGGCACCGGCTACTCGTCGCTGGCGTACCTGCGCGAACTGCCGGTGGACATCCTGAAGATGGACGGCTCGTTCACGTCCCAGCAGATCGAGGCGGGCAGCCCCAAGGAGATCGCTTTCGTACGGACGATCGTCGACCTCGGCCGCAGCCTGGACCTGTGCACGCTGGCCGAGGCGGTGGAGACCGAGACGCAGGCGCAACGGCTGCGCGACCTCGGCTGCCACCTGGCCCAGGGCTACCACTTCGCCCGCCCGGCCCCGGTAGCCAAGCTGCACGAGCTGCTCGCCGCCCAGCGGTCCCACTCCAGCAGCAACCGGGCGTGAACCGCGGCGTTGCGGCCTGCCGATAGCTTGAGGGCGGATCCGACGGCGCCGAGGAGCCTGGATGACCGCGCAGAGCCCACCCCCGCCCGGCACCACGCCCCGCAAGGCCGGTACGCGGGTGCTGGTGACGCTGGTGATCCTGGCCCTGGTCAGCCTCTGGTTGTTCCTGGCGTGCGGTGAGGACTGGAAGAAGTCGCTGTTCACCTTCGAGGTGGCCGGCACGGACTACCGGGTCCGGGTCACCGGCGGCCACTTCGGCGTCGAGTGCGCCAAGCTGGAGCGCTACAAGCCGAACGCGCGGTACGACAACTGGCAGGCGAGGAGCCTGGACTGTGCCTGGCCGCGGCTCGCCGGCGGCGACGGGTGGCTGGGCGGCGGGCAGGCCGAGGAGGTGTCCGCCGACGACCGTACCGAAGGCTGGATCTTCTACGGGATCGTGCCGTCGGCCGCCACCGAGGTGGTGCTGACCTTCCCCGCGGGGGTGACGCGGCGGATCCCGACGAAGGCCGGTGGCGACGGCTCGAACCGGTTCTACGGGCACTACCAGGCCGGCGCCCGGGCCCAGCTCATCGGGCTCGTGCTGCACGACGCCGGAGGCGGTGAGCTGCGTGTCGTATGACCGGATCCGGCTCGGGCTCAGCGTGGTCGGACTGGCTATCGGGCTCACCGTCGCCGTGCTGTCCTGGGAGGGATTCGACGGCCGGTCACCGCCGGTCACCAACCCCCGGGTGCTGGCCCAGGGCACGCCGGGCTGGTCGGTGGTGGTGGTGCGGGAACGCGACTGGGGCGACTGCCTGCAGCTGCGGCGAGCAGGCGTGCAGGTGCACCGCTCCTGCACGGTGCTGAGCGTGCTGGACGACTACCAGGCGGAGGTGGTGACCCTGCCGGGCACCACCGAGAAGGTCGTCATCGGCATGGTGCCGGCGGCCGCGGCCCGTGCCGAACTCGCGCCGGGCCCGGGAACCGCGCGCACCCCGCTGCGGGTCGGCACCTACGGCTCGTCGGCACGCTATGTCGTCGGCCTCGCCCCGGCGGACCGGGACAGTGGCCTGGTCGCCGTCGACCTCTACGACGGCGAGGGACGGCAGCTCACTCCGTGAATGTCGCGGCATCCCGGCGTATCGGATACTCGACGACTGTGGATATCGACGAGGACGACCTTCCCGGACGTGTCTACTACCGCGGGCCCGGCATCGCGGTCACCAGCGACTACTTCATCCTGCACGAGCCGGGCTCGGCGCAGGGGCGGCTGCGGCTGGCCGACATGCGGTCGCTGACCGTGGGGCATCGGGCGACCAAGCGGCGGCGCAACCTGCTCCTCGGGGCTGCCTCGCTGCTCATCGTGGTGGTGGGCGGGCTGCTCGCGTACCAGAGTGGCGAGAAGCTGGTGGTGGCCGGACTCGTGGGCTTCTTCGGGTCCCTGCTGATCCACTGCGTGACCTCGCTCGTCCAGACCCGCAACGCCCCGCAATGGACGCTGTTCTGCGGCATCTGGGACGGCCAGCTGCGACTGTACGAGTCGGACGACGCCCGCGAGTTCGCCCGCGTGGTGCAGGCCGTGAAGACCGCCATGCGGGAGAGGCGCTAGACCGGGGCAGCGGACCAGCGGCGCTCGATGGTGACCAGGGTGCCGCTGTCGTTGGTGGTGACCCGCACGTCGCCGTAGGCGTTCATCAGGATCGCCCCGCGGCCCCGGTCCCGGGCCGCCGGACGGGCCCGCCAGCCGCCGAAGTCCTGCACCTCGATGCGTACCAGGTCGCCGGTGACCCGCAGGCGCATGCGGATCTCCGGGCGGCGGGGCTGCTGGGCGTGCTCGACCGCGTTGTTGATCGCCTCGGTGGCGGCGACCTGCAGGTCGTGCAGCAGGTCCGGGTCCACCGCGTCGTGGTCCAGGGCGGCTCGCAGGTCGCGACGGGCGGCGGCGGCCGCGCCCGGGTCGAGCGGGTACGTCCACGTCGTGTCCCGCGGTGGCAGGACCGCGCCGACCGGCTCGGCGGGCTGCGCGTGACGCCGGACGACGACCAGCGCGACGTCCTCCGCACCGGGCTCGACGGCGTCGGCGACCGTGGCGATCGGGACGCCCGCGGTCCACTGCCGGTACGAGCCGTCGCTGCCCGGTTCCGCCGCCAGGGCGATGCCGTGGACGAGCAGCTGTCCGCCGTACCGCAAAGTGTCGGTGCTCTGGCGACAGGTGCCGGAACCGAGCGGCGGACCGGCCGCACCGGCCAGCGGACGGGCCGGCTCGTCCGGCGCCAGCCGCAGCGGCGGCGGCTGACCCGCGCCGCACCAGACGACCGCGCCGGTGCCCGGGTCGACGGCGACCACCACCAGCCGCACCGGGTGGGCGAGACGTAACCGGCCGGCCAGCGCGGCGGCGCGGGTGACCAGCTGCGCGGGACTCTCGGCGCGATGGGCGCGGATCTCGGCGCGAAGCAGTTCGCCGGCCAGCACCGCCGCCGGACCCTCCTCCGCGACCTGACCGACGCTGATCAGCAGGGTGCCATCCGGGGCGGTCACCGCGTCATACCAGCCGCCACCGGCCCGCCCGGGGACGGCCGGCCGGAATGCCGCATGCAGCTCCCAGCCGGGCGGCGCCGGCAGGTCCGGCGGCAGCAGGCTCTGCCGCAGATCCGCCGGCCGGTCCGCGTCCCGGCCGGGTCGCCAGTCACCGCGGGCCAGCACCGCGAGCACACCGGTCAGGGAGCCGAGCAGGTCGGCGGCGGACGGATCCGGCGACGATCCTCGATCGAGAACGACCGCGATCTCGCCGATCCGGGAGCCGTCCGGATGCCGGATCTCGGCGCGGACCGTCTCGCCCGCTGAGGCGAAGCCGTCCACTGAGGCGGAGCCGTCCGCGGGGAGGTCGAAGCGCAGCTGTGGCCGATTCTCATCACCGTGCAGGAGGGTCACCGCGGAGCGGCCGCCGAGCAGCGCCCGGGCGTAGCCGGCAGCGATCCGGAACGGCTCCTCCAGGGCGCGGCCGGCGGCGATCACGGTGGTGATGTCGGCGGCCGGGTGCCCGGCCCCGGCGATCCGGGCCGAGGACAGGTCGAGCAGGTTGCGGACCCGGGCGATCAGCTCGACCGCCCGGAACGGCTTGATCACATAGTCGTCGGCGCCCGCGGCGAGCCCCTCGACACCGGACTCCTGCCCGGCGCGCGCGGACAGCATCAGGATCGGCAGACCGGCCGTCGCCTCGTCGCCACGCAGCGCGCGGACCAGAGCGAACCCGTCCATCCGCGGCATCATCACGTCGGTGATCAGCAGCGCCGGGCGGCTGCGGCGGATCGACTGCAGGGCGGCCTCACCGTCGGCGGCCGTCTCCACCCGCCACCCCTCGGCGGCCAGCAGGCGGCTCAGGTAGGACCGCATGTCGCTGTTGTCGTCCGCGACCAGAACGCGATGGCCGGTCTGCTCGTTGCTGTCGCCGCCGCTCCACGCGACCGCCTCGTCGGCCGCGGCGCGGGCCGCGTCCAGCCGGTCCGGCGCGGCGTCGCCGTCCACGACCCCGGCCGGCGCGGCGTCCACGGCCTCGGCCGGCTGCAGCGCGGCCCACGGCACCAGCACGGTGAAGGTGGTACCGGCGCCGGGCTCGCTGCGCACCTCGACGTCGCCGCCCAGCAGCCGGGTCAGCTCGCGGACCAGCGCCAGGCCGATGCCGGTGCCCTCGTGGCTGCGGGACCGGGCGTCGCGGACCCGGTGGAACCGGTCGAACAGCCGGGGCAGCTCGGCCGCGTCGATCCCGATGCCGGTGTCGGCCACGGTGAGCCGGACCGCGGTCGCGTCGGCGTCCAGGCCGACCCGGATGGTGCCGACGAAGGTGAACTTGAGGGCGTTGGAGATCAGGTTCGTGACGATCCGCTCCCACAGCTCCGGGTCGATCGCGACCGGGTGCGGCAACGGCGGGCAGTCCACCACCAGGTGCAGCCCGGTCCGCTCGATCGCCGCCCGGAACACCCCGGCCAGCTCCGCGGTGAAGGCCGCCAGGTCGAGCACGCGCGGCGCCGGACGGGCCGTGCCCGCCTCGATGCTCGCGAACGTGAGCAGCTCGTTGACCAGGGTCAGCAGCCGGCCGGCGTTGCGCCAGGCGGTGTCCACCCGGCCGCGCTGAGCCTCGCCCAACGGCTCGTCCCGATCGGCGAGAGCGTCCGCGAGCGGGCCGAGCATCAGCGTCAGCGGGGTCCGGAACTCGTGGCTGATGTTCGTGAAGAAGTCGGTCTTCGCGCGGTCCAGCTCGGCCAGCGTGGCCGCCCGGTCCCGCTCCTCCTGGTAGGCCCGCGCGTTCCGGATCGCCACCGCGACCTGCTGGGCCAGCAACTGCAGGAACGATCGGTACGTCTCGTCCAGGGCGCGGCTCGGGCTCAGCCCGGTCAGCAGCACCCCGATCGGCTGGGCCCGGTCCGCCGACGGCAGCGGCTGGGCCACCGCCGTCCGGACCGGATCGTGCCAGGGGCCGCCGGTCAGCGTGAGACGCTCGGTCACGTCGTCGAGCTCGGTCACCACGGCGCCGGCCGCCGCCCGCAACCGCCACGGGTCCGCGCCGGCCGGGTCCAGCTCGATCCGTTCCGGAAGCTGCGCGTCGACCCCACCGACGGTGGCACGGCGGGTCAGGGCGTCGCCCTCGCGCAGGTAGATCGCGGCGAACGGCACGTCGAGGGCATGCCCGCCGATCACCTGACACAGCTGGGCGCAGGTCCGGTCGACCTCCAGCGGCCCGCCGGCCGCGGGCAGCGCGAGGTCACGCAGCAACCGCAGCCGCCGTTCACCGACGACCTGATCGGTGACCTCGCTGCACACGGTCAGCACGCCGACGGTGACGCCGTCGTCGTCGCGGACCGGCGCGTGCGAGACGCTGAAGTACGCCTCCTCGGGGTAGCCGGCCCGTTCCAGCAGCAGTTGCAGGGCGGGCACCCAGCTGGCGACGCCGGTGGCGGTCGCCTCCTCGATCAGCGGCGCCAGCACGTCCCAGCCCTCGGCCAGGGTGACCCGCACATCCAGGCCGAGCGCCGCCGGGTGCTTGTCGCCGATCAGGGTGGAGTAGGCGTCGTTGTACAGCTGGATCAGGTTCGGACCCCACAGCAGCAGCATCGGGTACCGCGACGACAGCACCGTCCGGACCACCGCCCGCAGGGTCTGCGACCAGGTGTGCACCGGGCCCAGCTCGGTGGCCGACCAGTCCAGCCCGGCCATCAGCCGGCCGGTCTCACCGCCCGAGGCGAACAGAGCGTCGGCCGCTGTCATGAAACCCGATCACCACTCACTGTTCGCCTGTCCCGGTCGCCGACCATTACCCACAACCGGGAACGGCACACCTGGTCAAAGCTTGGCCGAGCGGCGGCTGAGCCACGGCCCGAGCCCCTGGTCGTCCTCGACGGCGATGAACGCCGCCGGCGCGTTGATCAGCGCCTCGTCGACGTGCGACAGGCACCCCCAGACCGTCGCACCCCAGGTGTCGGCCAGCTTGACCTCGGCCGGCTCCGGGCACGCCGTGCCGTCCGCCGCACCGATCTGGCAGGAGGCGGGCGCACCACCGCGCCGGGCGACCGTCTCGGCCGCCTGCCGGATGAGTGAGAACCGCGCCTCGGGCCCGGTCGGCTCCACCCGCGCCTCGGCGGCGGCCGGCGACCGCTGCCCGACCAGCACCACGTTGCCGTCCGGATCGTGCGTGCGCAGCTCGCCGCCGGGTGCGTGCTCCGGGTAGCCGGCCATCTCGTAGGCGTGGCCGGCCTCGTCGAGCCGGGCGCGCAGGCCGGTCAGGTCGGTGACGTACAGGTAGATCAGCAGCGGCAGTTCGACCTGGACGAGTGGCGGCTGCACGCAGGCCAGCAGCAGCGTGTGCTCGTCGCACTGCAGATAGGACCAGCGGGCCGCGCCGTCACCGCCCGCTTTCACCTCGCCGTAGCCGAACAGCCCGTAGAAGGCGCGGGCGGACTCGACGCCGCGCACGTAAAGCACCGGCACGGCGGCCTGCACACCGATCTGCATGCCCGGCAAGCTACCGCACCCGCGGCGGCCGCCGATCAGACGGGATCGGTGAACGAGATCGGCTTGCCGGCGGCCCGGGCGTAGGCGATCTCCCTGCTGGTGGACTCGCCGACATACCCACCCGGGTTGACGACCAGCACCCGGTCCGCCAGGTCGATCTTGCGCAGGTGGAGGGCGCCCAGCGCGGCCTTCTGCTCGTCGGTGATCGACTCGGCCACCGCATGATCCTCGGCGTGCGGGAAGACGCCGGGCGCGACGACGATGGCACCGGCGAGGGTCAGCTCACGGTTCGCCGCGCTCATCGCATCCGCGAACCGGAGGGAGCCACAAATGCAGACGATCTCCGGCCGATCGGGCACAACTCAGTCCTTCGGGTGATCACGGACGGGTGGACGAGCCGACAGCTTACGCAGCGAGATGGTCGGCGCGGTCGCCTTCCCCGTCGGCTCCCGTCAGATCGCGACCGCTCGATCCGGCGGCAGGACAGCGCGGGGGCCCTGGCCGGTGAAGTGCTGCCGCAGCGCGTCGACGAAGCCGTGTACCGAGGCGCGCTCGTCGCCGGCGCGGACCGCGGCGTACCAGGTGCGGGTGGTGGGCCGCGCACCGATGTGAACCACCGCGACGTCGCCGCGCTCGGCGTAGGGCGCGATCACCCAGGAGGGGAGCACGGAGACGCCTTCCTGCGCGGTGACCAGCTCGACGACGAGGTCCGTGACCATCGGGACCGTTGTCAGGCTGCGGGGATGGGCGCCGGGTGGCAGCGGCAGCGGCGTGGCCAGTGCCCGGCCCGGGTCGTAGGAGTCGTACATGATCAGATCGACGTGGGTGAAGTCGCGGGCCACCACGTGGTCGCGCCGCGTCCACGCATGATGCGGCGCCACCACGGCGACCATCTCGTCGTCGAAGAGCCGGGTCAGGTGGAGTTCTTCGGCCCGCCGGTCGAGCTTGGTCAGGACCGCGACGTCGAGGCGCTGGTCGAGCAGCGCGCCGACCACGTCGTCATCCAGCACGGACTCGACCCGGACCTGGCTGTCGGGATGGTCGGCACGGTGGTTGCGGATCACCGGGGTGAGCCAGCTGAACGTCGTGCTGCACTGGGTGGCGACCCGCACCCGGCTGCGCCCGAAGTGCGCGATGCGGCGCACGTCGTCTTCGGCCGCGCTGAGCTCGCGCAGCACGCGAACGGCGGTGGTCGTGAGGCGTCTGCCCGCCTCGGTGGCCACCAGGCGGCGCCCGCGGCGTTCGAAGAGATGCGCCTCGACGCGTGCCTCGATCTTGGCGAGTCGCTGGCTGAGCGCCGGCTGGCTCACATAGAGCTTCTCGGCTGCCTGCAGCAGCGTCCCGCCGCCTGCCAGCGCTGCCAGGAGCTCCAGGTCGCGCACATCCACGTTCATAAGGTGAGCTTATGATATTCGGGTCCATTGCGTCTTGGACTGATCGGTTGCTTCCTCCGTAGCGTCACTGCTCGACGGACCGGCCGAACTCGATCGGCCGGCGTGCGACGACAGGATGCGCCATGAGCAGTTCCTCGACAGTGATCATCACGGGTGGCGGTAGCGGGCTGGGCCTCGCCGCAGCGCGCCGCTTCCTCGGCGACGGCTATCAGGTCGTCCTGGGCGGACGTAGTGCTGCGCGGCTCAAGCAGGCCGAGGAGGACCTGTCAGCGGGTGACCGGGTGGCCACGGTCGCCGGTGACATCGGTGCCGTGGACACCGGTGAGCGCCTCGTCGGCACTGCCGTCGACCGGTTCGGCGGGGTCGACGTACTGGTCAACAGCGCCGGCACGTTCGCCGCGAAACCGTTCCTCGACGTGACCGGCGAGGAGCTCGACGGTTTCCTCGGCGGAAACCTCCGGGGCACCTATCTCACCACTCAGGCGGTCGTTGCCCACATGGTCGCGCGAGGCCGGGGTGGCAGCGTGGTGAACATCGGCACGGTGCTCAACGACCACGCCGTCACCGGCTTCCCCGCGTCCGCGGCACTGGTGTCCAAGGGCGGGGTCCGTGCGCTCACCGTGGCACTCGCCGCCGAACTCGCGCCGCACGCGATCCGGGTCAATGAGGTGGCTCCCGGGGTGGTGCGGACCCCGCTGCACGCCGGCGTCGACGTCGACGCGTTCGCGGGGCTCGCCGTGCTGAACCGCGTCGGCGAGGCCGACGAGATCGCCGAGGCGGTGCATTACCTCGCGACGGCGCAGTTCGTCACCGGTCACGTCCTCGCGGTTGACGGCGGCTTCGTCGCGGTCCGGTCATGACCGCCGCCGCCATCGGGTTCCAGGACATCGAGAGTGTGCTGACGACCTACTTCGAAGGGTTGTACCGCAGCGACGCCGACCGTCTCGCGGCTGTCTTCCACCCCGCCGCGCTGTACATCACCCAGACGCCGGACGGCACGCTGCACCGCGACCTGCCGACCTACCTCGACGTGGTCGCGCACCGGACGTCTCCGGCAGCACGCGGGGAACCACGCAACGACCGGGTCGTCTCGATCACGCAGGTCGCGCCGAGCCTCATCGTTGCCGTTGTCGAGTGCTCGCTGGGCGACGTCGACTACCTCGATGTGCTGACCCTGCTCGATGCCGGCGGGCGCTGGCAGATCGTGACGAAGGCGTTCCACGCGACTGCGCGACGCCGTGCCGAGGAGGGCTGACCATGCCGTACGTCAACGTGAAGATCACCCGTGAGGGTGTGACGCGGGACCAGAAGCGCCGCATCATCAGTGCGATGACCCAGGTGCTCGCCGACGTGCTCGGCAAGGATCCGCGGACCACCTTCGTCGTCATCGACGAGGTGGATCTCGAGGACTGGGGCATCGGAGGGCTGCCGGTTCCCGAGTTCCGCAAGAGTGCCACCTGATCCTGCTGCACCAAACTCCGGTGTTCGGGGGCGAAGTCCCTGCGCTTGGCCGCCAGCGCAAGGGTCCCGAAGGGTGGCGTCTCCAGCGAGACGCCACCCTTCGGCACCGTCGTCATTCCGGCCGCGACCGAGGTGGAAGCTCGATCAGTGGCCGGCCACGCCGTAGCGGAGGAAGACGACGCCGTTGCCGAATCGGCGCTCGTCGAGAAGCGTGAAGTCGGTGCGGGTGCCGGTCGGCAGGCCCGGCTTGCCGCCGCCGACGGCCAGGGGCCAGACGAGCAGCTGACACTCGTCGACCAGTCCGGCCTGGATGGCCTGCGCCGCCAGGTGCGCACCGCCGACGATGATGTCGCTGCCGGCCGTGTCCTTGAGCCGGCGCACGGCGGCCGGGTCGAAACGGCGTTCCACGCTGGTGCGCGCCGTGGGCACCTCGGTGAGAGTCGTGGAGTAGACGATCTTGTCCGCCGCCTGCCAGGCGCTCGCGAAGTCGGCGAAGAGGCCGGACTGCGCGGCGAGAGCAGCGTCGGTCTCCCAGACCGCCATCATCTCGTACAGCCGCCGCCCGTAGAGGAAGGTCCCCGCGGACCGGATGAGGCCGGTGGTGAACGCGAACACCTCGTCGTCGGGCGGGAACCAGGCGAAGGTCCCTTTCTCGTCCTCGATGTACCCGTCGATCGACACGTTGGTGATGTAGGTCAGCTTGGCCATGCCTCTTCCTCCCGGCGCGCGCGGGCAGAGATGTCCGCCCCTCACCTGTTCTACGAAAGACCCGGCCCGGATCCGACACCATCGGCGAGAAAAGCGAAGCCGAGGCTACGACGGTGCTACGACCACCGACATTCAGGACAGATAGCGTACGGTGACCTTCTCGATCGTGCCGTTGAACGCGAACGGGGCCTTGTCGAAGTAGTCGAGCGAGACCGGGCCGCCCAGACAGGTGCCGATGTCCAGGCAGTCGTTGGCGGAGAACAGCAGCGGCGCGCTGACCGGGACCCGGCCGGCGGCGTACTGCTCCTTGTTGACCGCGATGGTGATGTCCAGCGGTCCCGCCGGGCGAGGCTCCGGGCACGTCGTCTCGATGTCGATCCGCGCTTTGCCGACCGGCAGCTTGCGCTCCGCGCGGATCTTCGTGCGCATCACGATGAACAGGTTGTACTCGAAGCAGAGGATGCCGTCCTCGAGGTAGCAGGTCAGTCCCCCGCCGGTGCCGCCGAGGGCGTACAGGACACCGTTCGCGTCGGCCGGGAGGTCGAGGTCGATGCTCACCCGGTTGGCCCGGTTGCCCAGCGCCGGCGCGCAGAACTCCGGCATCCGGGTGATGTCCCCGGCGAAGTTCCATTCCCGGTACGGCGTGGAGATGCGCAGTTCGGGGTGGAAGACCGGGATCCACAGGCCGCCCCCGATCGGGTAGACGCTGTTGCGGGCGGCCTCGATGGCGAACGTCTCCTTCAACTGGGCCAGCTTGTCGGGCCGCTGGCCGGCGAGATCGTTGGCCTGCGTCCAGTCCTCGTCGAGGTGGTACAGCTCCCAGGTGTCCCGGTCCGGCGTCCAGTCGCCGATGCCGGGCGGCAGGCCGGGCACCCACGGGGCTCGGGGGCCGAAGGCGGACGCCATCCACCCGTCGTGGTAGATCGCCCGGCTGCCCATGATCTCGAAATACTGGGTCCTCAGGCGGCCGGGCGCGTCCGGTTGATCGAACGTGTAGGCGAAACTCACCCCGTCGATCGGGTCCTGCTGCACGCCGTTGACCACCCGGGGCGGGGTGATCCCGACGATGTCGTAGATCGTCGGGACGAGATCGTTGCAGTGGTGGAACTGGGCCCGCGGCGCCGCGTCCGGAGCGACCCGCGCCGGCCAGCGGACCGCCATCGGGTTACGGGTTCCGCCCAGGTGCGAGGCGAGCAGCTTCATGCCCTTGTACGGGGCGCTGCCGGCCCACGCCCAGCCGGCGTGGTACTGGTTGTCCACCTTCGGTGAGCCGAGCACGTCCAGGCCGCCGAGCTCGTCGAGCGCCTCGAGGTGCATGTCGACGGTGGTCGGGATGGCGTTCTGGGCCAGCAGTTCGCTGATCGTGCCGTTCTGGCCCTCGCCGGAGGAGCCGTTGTCGCCCCAGATGTAGAACACCAGCGTGTTGTCGCCGTAGCCGAGCGCGTCGACCTCGTCGATCAGCCGGCCGACCTGCACGTCGACGTGTTCGCCGAAGCCGGCGGCGACCTCCATGAGCCGGCTCTGGAACGGCCGCTCGTGCTCGGGGATGTCCTCCCAGGCCGGCATCCGTGGGTCCCGTGGGGTCAGTTGCGCCTGCGCCGGGATCCAGCCCATCTCTTTGGCGCGGTGGAAGACCCGCTCCCGGTACGCGTCCCAGCCGTCGTCGAACTTCCCGGCGTACTTGTCGGCCCATTCCTTGGCCACGTGGTGCGGCCCGTGCAGGCAGCCGCTGGCCCAGTACATCAGGAACGGCTTGTCCGGGGTGAACGCGTGGTGCCGGTGCAACCAGCCGATGGCGTCGTCGGCCAGGTCCTCGCTCAGGTGGTAGCCCTCGGCCGCGCTCTTCGGTGGTCGCACCACGGTGGTGTTGCGCACCAGGTTCGGCTCGTACTGCGAGGCCTCACCGGCCAGGAAGCCGTAGAAGTACTCGAAGCCGATGTGGGAGGGCCAATTATCGTACGGGCCGGCCGGCGTGGTCTCGGCCGCCGGCGTGTTGTGCCATTTGCCGAACGCCGAGGTCGCGTACCCGTACTGCTTGAGCACCTCGGCCACCAGCGCGCTGCTCTTCGGGATCGTCCCCGAGTAGCCGTCCCAGTCGTTGGCCAGCTCGGCGATCTGCCCGTTGCCGATCCGGTGATGGTTGCGGCCGGTCAGCAGCGACGCCCGGGTCGGCGAGCACATCGCCGTGGTGTGGAACCGGTTGAAGCCGATGCCTTCCTGGTGGATCCGGGTCAGCGTGTCGGTGCGGACCTCGCCGCCGAAGGTGCTGGGCAGTCCCGGCCCCGCGTCGTCGATCAGCACGATGAGGATGTTGGGCGCGTCCTCGGGCAGCCGTCGCGGCTCGGCACGCTGCGCGTACACCGATTCCTGCAGGGTCCGGCCGGCGATGCTCGCGGACGGGACCGGCGGGAAAGGCAAGACCTCATGGACGTCCATCGGTTCCCCTCGTCGGAAGTCGCGACTCAGCGGCTCGCCGCCCGGAGGTGAGACCCGGCCGCATGGCTCCCCGCAGGCCCGATGATCCCCGCGCCCGCGCACCGGGTCGTCACCCGTGACGGGTGACCGTTGCGGTCGTTCGGCTCACCAGCGGCGTCACCGGCCGATACGGTGAATGCGGTACAGCGACGCACAGGCGCTCGCGGGCGGAGGTGAGTCCCATGACGCCCGGCACCATGCCCGCCGAGACGATCGAGCGGCAGGCGGCGGCCCTCGCCCGGTACCGGCTGCTCGACGGGCCGAAGGAGCCGGATCTCCAGACCGTGGTGGAGCTGGCCGCACAGCTGTGCGAGGTGCCGATCGCGGTGCTGTTCGTGCTGGACGCCGATCGGCAGCAGCAGATCGCCGCGATCGGCATCGAGGTGGACGCCTGCCGGCGCGACGAGTCGATGTGCTCCGTCGCCCTGGTGAATCCGGAGCCGACCTTCATCGAGGACGCCCGGCTGGACGAGCGGTTCGCCGAGAATCCGTTCGTCACCGGGAAGTTCCAGCGGTTCCGGTTCTACGGCTCCTGCCGGCTCTGCACGCCCGACGGGTTCGTGCTCGGCACGCTGTGCGTGTTCGACCAGGTCCCGCGGCAGCTGACCGAGCAGCAGAAGCAGGGTCTGCAACGTCTCGGGCGCTTGGCCGTCGACGTGCTGGAGCTGCGCCGCCACGGGTTCCTCGTCGCCGACCTGCTTCAGGAGCAACAGCGCACCCGGATCGCGCTGGAGCAGACCAACGCCACGCTGCGCCATTTCGCCGCCCAGGTCGCCCATGACCTGAGCAGCCCGCTGACCGGTGTGCTGGCCTGCGCCGCCGAGCTCCGGTCACTGCCCGCGGTCGCCGGCGACGCGGACGCCCGCTGGTGCACCGAGCGCGTCGCCTCGTCCGCCCAGCGGATGACTCAGCTCATCGACGACGTGCTGCGGCAGGCCACCACCGACGCCGCCGGCCATCGGGTGGACGTCGACCTGGCCGAGGTCGCCCGCGAGGTGATCGAGGATCTCGCCGTACCGATCAAGGAAGCCGGCGCCGACCTCACCGTGGGAGCGCTGCCCGTGGTCACCGGCGAGGTGACGCAGTGGCGCATCCTGCTGCAGAACCTGATCGGCAACGCGGTCAAGTACCGCCACCCGCAGCGCCCCTGCCAGGTCAGCGTCGGCGCCCGCACCGGTGACGACTGCCTCCGGGTGTGCGTCGCGGACAACGGCATCGGCATCCCCGCCGACCAGCGCGAGGTGATCCTGGAGCCGTTCACCCGGCTCGACCCGACCGGCGCGGCCGGCTTCGGGATCGGGCTGTCGACGTGCGCCCGCATCACCTACGCGCACGGTGGCCGATTGGAGTTCGGTGAGACGCCGGGCGGCGGCACCACCGTCTGCGTCGTCCTGCCCGTCCCCAGCTGATCAGTGCTGGCCCGCCGCGGTCAGCGAGGGCTGGCGGTGGTGCGCTGATGCAGGACGTTGTGGACCCGGGTGAGCAGGTCCCGGCTGGTGAAGGGCTTCTCGACGATGGTGACGCCCTCGGGCAGGGTGCCGTTCTCGGCGAGGACCGGTTCGGCGTAGCCGGACATGTAGAGCACGGGGAGGTCGGGACGCAGGGCGCGCAGGCGGGCGGCGAGTTCGTTGCCGGTCATCTTGGGCATGATCACGTCGGTGAGGAGCAGGTCGATCGGCCCCTCGTGCGTGCTCGCGAGGTGCAGGGCCTGGTCGCCGCCGCTGGCGATGAGGACGCGGTAACCGGCGCGGGTGAGGATGCGGCCGGTGGTCACCCGCAGGTCGTCCTCGTCCTCGGCCATCAGGATCGTCTCGTGCGGTGCGGTGCCGGGCACCGGCGCCGCCGCCGGTTCGGTGCTGATGGCGGGATGGCCGGTGGCGGCGTCGGCGGCGGGCAGGATGACGGTGACGGTGGTGCCGATGCCGTTCTCGGAGTACAGGCGGACGTCGCCGCCGGCGGCGGTGGCGATGCCGTAGACGGTGGCCAGGCCCAGGCCGGTGCCGGAGCCTTTGGGTTTGGTGGTGTAGAACGGTTCGAAGGCGCGTTCGATCACCTCGGGTGGCATGCCGCTGCCGGTGTCGCTGACCCGGATGCGCACGTAGCGGCCGGCGGCCAGCGGCGAGCCGGTGAGGTCGTCGTCGTCGATCTCGGCGTTGGTGGTGTCGATGGACAGGGTGCCGCCGCCAGGCATCGCGTCGCGGGCGTTCACGGCGAGATTGACCAGGATCTGCTCGATCTGGCCGGCGTCGGCGTAGACCGGCCACAGGTCGCGGTGCGGGGTGGTGATCAGGTGGATGTGTTCGCCGAGGGTGCGGCGCAGCATCTGCTCGACGTCGCCGATGACGTGGTTGAGGTCGAGGACTTCGGCCTGGGTGATGTCGCGGCGGCCGAAGGCGAGCAGCTGCTTGGTCAGCTGGGCGGCGCGTTCCGCGGCGCGGCTGATCTGGCCGATGTCGGTGCGGGCCTCGGCCAGGTCGTCGGGACCGGGGTTCGGCGTGTCCAGGGTCTCCGCGATCATCTCGGCGTAATTGCTGATCACCGCGAGGATGTTGTTGAAGTCGTGGGCGACGCCACCGGCGAGCTGGCCGAGGCTCTCCAGCCGGCGGGTGTGCTGCATGCGGCGTTCGCTGGCATCGCGTTCGGCCTGGCCGATCAGGCGTTCCCGTTCGGCCTGGGCGATGAGGCGGTCGGTGACGTCCCGGATGGCCGTGGTGACGATCATGCCGTGGTCGGTGTCGACCGAGGAGAGGCTGATCTCGGCGGGGAACTCGGTGCCGTCCTTGCGGACGGCGGCCAGTGCCGCCCCGGCGCCCATCGGCCGGATCCGGGGATGGGCGAAGTAGCCGTCGCGGTGGCGGGAGTGACCGGCCCGGAACCGTTCCGGGACGAGGACCTCGACCGACCGGCCCAGCAGCTCCTCCCGCCGGTAGCCGAACAGGCGTTCGGCCTGGGCGTTGATCAGCGTGACGGTGCCGTCCCGGGTGACCCCGATGATCGCGTCGGGTGCCGCTTCCAGCAGACCTTCGAACATGGCCTCGGCACGTTCGCGTTCGGTGATGTCGCGCGACACCGACGCGACGCCCACGATCCTGCCGTCCGGGCCGGTGATCGGTGACAACGTCAGGGCGACGGTGATCGTGGTGCCGTCCTTGCGGCAGCGTTCGACCCGCTGCTGGTCGATCCGCTCCCCCGTGGCGATGCGGAGCATGTACTGCTCTTCGGCGTCCCGCCGCCCGGGTGGGAAGAGGATGGCGGCGGACCGGCCGACGATCTCCTCCGGGCGGTAGCCGTAGAGGTCGGCGGCGCCGCTGTTCCAGCTGGTGATCGTCCCGTCCAGGTTCTTGCTGACGATGGCGTCGTGCGAGGAGTCCACGATCACCGCGAGGCTTTCCCGTTCGGCGAGCGTGCGGGCCCGGTCCGCGAGCGCCGCGGCGTGACCGGCCAGTTCGGTGAAGGCGGCGACGTCGTCCTCGGCGAAGAGGCTGCGGTAGCGGCTGAGCAGCACCAGCGCACCGGGTCGGGCCGAGGCGGGCACCGGCGCCACGGTCACGTACCGGGTCTCGGTCTCGTGCGCGAGCGTGACCGCCAGCCCGGGCGGGTGGGTCCAGCCCGCCAGTGCGTCGATCGTGTCGCCGGCGGCCAGCAGTTCGGCGAGTTCCGCCCGGGTCCATTCCCGCTGGACCGGCGGCGGTCCGCCGCAGCCGGCCACCCGCACCCGGTCGTCGGCGTCGGTCATCAGCACCACGACGGCATCCGCGCCGAGCACCGCGGCGGCGTCCTGACAGTAGCTCTGCCACGTCCGGTTGGACTCGTTCGCGGGCACGGCGAGCAGCCGGCGGATCACCGCGTGGGTGGCGCCCTGCGCCCACATCCGGCGCAGCGAGCGGGGCGGCACGAACGCCATGAGGTACAGCAGGCCGGACACCACGGCGAGGACGCGCGCCGCGACGGCACGATCGGCGGCGGAGATCAGCAGTGCGGCGCCGAACACGCCGGTGCCGGCGGCGGCGCACCGCAGGCGGGCCCGGGCCGCGCCGCCCCGGCGCTGTGCCTCCGCACCCAGCAGCCAGGCCGCGAGCGTCTCGACGGCAAAGAAAACGGTCACCGCGGGCCACACCGCGGGCCGGGGCAGCGGCCGGGTGGCCGACACCAGGACCGGCACCGCGGTCACCGCCCATCCGGCCAGCGCCGACGGCCACCACCAGGAGCGCAACGGCCGTAGCCGGCTCGCCAGCCGCAGGCTGAACAGCGGCTTGGCCAGCAACAGGGCGATCGCCAGCATCAGTACCGAGCGCGGCGGCGTCCCCACGAAGAGGCGGACCAGGCCGAGCACGAACAGCATCGCGACCGAGGAGAACATCCACATCACGTCGCGCATCAGCGGATCACGGCGCCGCAGGTATCGCCAGGACACCCACGCCATGATCAGCGCGAACAGCGACGTCACCAGGATCTGCGCCATCGAAACCTCAGTCCCGCCGGGCGGGCGGACCGGCCTCGGCGAAGGGGCAATCCATACCAGGTTATGACAATCGGGCCCGAGTTCTTGGCGAACGCCCAGGTAAATGGCTGCTTGGCCGGCCGGATCGCGGGTATGCCCGCCGCGTGCGCAGACTCCTGGTTGCCGCGGTCGCCGTCACCGTCCTGCTGACCTGCTCGACCGCGGCGCCCGCCGCAGCCGGCTTCACGCCGCGCGTGCTCGCGTCCGGCCTGCGCAACCCGTGGGAGATCCTGACCGGTCCGGACGGATGGCTCTGGGTGACCGAGCGCGCCGGCCACCGGGTGCTCCGGATCGACCCGGCGACCGGCACGACCAAGGTCGCGGCCACCGTCACCGAGGCGATCGGCGGCGACCGCAGCCAGGACGGGCTGCTCGGCATGGCCCTGCGCCTGCCGGACGTCTACCTCGCCTACAGCTACGACAGCGATCCGTCCCCGGCGATCGCCGAGAGATTCAAAATCGCCAATTTCCGGTACGACGTCACGACCGGCACGCTACGTCACCGAGCCGACCTGCTGACCGGGCTGCCGGCCAGTCCCGACCACGACTCCGGGCGGCTCGTGCTCGGCCCCGACGACAAGCTGTACTACACGATCGGCGACCAGGGGAACAATCAGTTCGACCGGTTCTGCCTGCGCAACCGGGCCCGGGACCTGCCGGCCGACGCCCGGGACCGGTCGGCGTACCAGGGAAAGGTCCTGCGGCTGGAACGCGACGGCTCGGTCCCGGCGGACAACCCGGTGCTCGGCGGCGTACGGACGCATGTCTGGTCCTATGGGCACCGCAACGCGCAGGGCCTGGTCTTCGGGCGCGGCCGCCTGTACGCCAGCGAGCAGGGGCCGAAGACCGACGACGAGATCAACGAGATCCGGGCGGGCGGTGATTACGGCTGGCCGCGGGTCGCCGGGCGTCGCGACGACCAGGCCTACCGGTACGCCGACTGGTCGGCCTCCGCGCCGGTCCCCTGCTCGTCGCTGACCTACAGCGACTACACCGTCCCGCCCTCGGTGCCCACCCACTCCGAGACGAGTTTCAGCAGCGTGGCGTACACCGAACCGCTCTTGACGGTGGGCACCGTGCCGGACGGACACGACTTCCGTGACCGGCGATGCGCCGACGACCTGAACATGTGCTGGCCCACGGTGGCACCGTCGAGCCTCGACTTCTACGACGCGCCCGGCATCCCGGGCTGGCGCGGATCGCTGCTGATGCCGGCCCTCAAGGACGGCACCGTGTACCGGATCCCGCTCGGCCGGCACACCGATCCGATCCCCGAGCTGCGCACCGTCGACCGTTACCGCGACGTCGCGATCAGCCCGGACGGCCGCACCGTCTTCGTCGCCACCGATCCCGCCGGCAGCGCCCTCGGCCGGAACGGAAAGCCCACGACGAAGCTCGAGCATCCGGGCGCGGTCCTCGCCTTCCAGCGCACCGCGGCCTCGTGATCACCCGAGCTGATCAGTCCTGGTCGCCGCCGCGGGCAGCGGGTTTGCGGCGCCGGGACAGGCGCGGCCACCGTTTGCCGCCGAGCAGGAAGACGGCGTAGCCGGCCGCGGCCGCCGCCGGAACCGCGCCGGCCCAGCCGTCATGGATCACCAGCGGCGGTCCCGCCGACAGCAGGCCGAGCGCGAGGACCGCCCGGTACATCGGCATCCGCGGCCCGGTCCGGCGGCGCGGCGCCGCCGGACGGTCTCGCCCGGATCGCGGGGAGGAGGAGGTCATGCCACTGCACGGCGCGGTCGGCGGACACCGGCCCCCGCTGCGACGATGCCGTGCTGTGGACCGGCGGCGGCGCGTGTCGGGCGGCGCCCCGCAAGAACAATGATGATCACTACGGCAGTCTGGTCTCCGGGCGTGGACAGGATCGGCCCGGCCTCGCGGATCAGGACCGCACCCCACAGTACCGGTACGCCCGGCGTACCGGATCAGCAGTGACGGCGGGGCAGCCCGAGGATCAGGGCGGCGGCGACGGTGGTGTGCATGGCCAGCAGGGTCGTCGTCGACTGCGGGTCCGCGCCGCTGCCGAGCGGCCCGGCCAGCGACAGCAGCAGCCCGACCGTGGCGATGATCCGGAAGGCGCGGACCGGGCGGCGGGTGGTGCGTTCGAGCACGGCGAGCAGGCCCCAGGCGGCCAGCCCGGCAACCAGGGCGGTGACGGTGACCGCGCCCGCGCCGAGGTGCTGGGTGGCGCCGCCCCGCACGACGGTCAGCGGGGTGTCGGCCCACAGTTCGTTGCTCGTCCACTGCACCAGCACGGCCGTCGTGGCAGCGCCGATGGTGATCAGGCGGGCGGTCCGGCCGGTCGTACCGAAAGCGGTGGTCTGCATCTGGTTCGTCATGCCGATGAGCATCTCGGCTACCGGCACCGCGCCACATCGGACCGCAGGAACGGACCGCGCCCTCTCCGGTCGGGGCCGCCTACAACTTTGGTTGGTCCGCTCTTTGCCGGGCGACCGAGCCGCACCGCCGTCCACAAGGTGAGGATCAGGGCGGCGAGCAGGTAGGCGTTGCCCGGGAGGTGTTCGATCGGGGCCCACTCGTACTCGCGGCGCTGGCCCCAAGGCGGCCAGACGAACGGGCGGGTCAGGAAGGTCGCGGTCCACAGGATGCTCGCGATCCGGCTGCGCTCCCCCAGCGCCAGTCCGATCGGCACGGCCCACACCCAGTGGTGGGACCAGGAGATGGGCGAGGCGAGCAACATGGCCAGGGCGGCCAGCCCGGTGCCGAGCACCCGGTCGCCGCGGCGCCAGCAGACGGCGGCGACGGCCACCACCGCCACGGCGAGCGGCCCGGCCACGGCGAGCCACAGCGGCGTCGCCGGCGGATGGTCGAGCAGGCGGGTGAGCGTACCGAAAACCGACTGGTTGTGGGCCAGCTCCGGAGGGCCTACCCGGCCGGCCCGGACCAGGTCCTCGGTCCAGTACGTGCGCGCCGCGCCGGGCAGCACGGCGAACCCGATCGCGACGGTGCCGGCGAAGGCCAGCAGCGCTCGCGCCGCCGTCCGGCGCCGGCCGACGAGGAACAGCAGCACGACGAACAGCAGCGGGGTCAGCTTCACGCCCGCCGCGATGCCGACCAGGACGCCGGACCAGCGCCGGTCCGGGTGCACCAGGTCGACGAGCACGGCGAGCATCAGCAGCAGGTTGATCTGGCCGAAGGTGAGGTTCTGCCAGACCGGTTCGAGGGTGAGCGCGGCCAGGGTGAGCAGGGCGACCAGCGAGCCGGGAGCGGTGCCGCGCAGCGACCGGAGGACCAGCGCGATCACCGCGGCCAGCGCGCCCACCGACGCGGCGGTCCACAACGCCGTGGCCAGCCAGAGCGGCAGCCACGCCAGCGGCGCCATCGCCACCGCGGCGAAGGGCGGGTAGGTGAAGCGCAGGTGGGTGGCCGGGTCCCGGGAGCCGTAGAGCGGCAGGCCGTCGACTGCCAGGCGGCCGCCGTACCGGTAGACGGAGAGATCCACGAACCCGCCGTGGAAGCTCAGCTTCGCCGGGACGTTCGCCCAGGCCGCGGCCCCGGCCACGGCGGCGGCGACGATGACCACGGCCAGGACCGGGGCGGCCCGCACCAGCCGGCGAGACGGTCTCACCGGGGAGGGCGCTGACAGGAGACGACGGTCCGGCCACACACCACAGACAACCATGGTGGGCACTGCGCGATTTCCCCCGCCTCAACCATCATGATCACTATCCTCGTGGTGGGCGCCGGTCCGCGCACGCCGACCCGCCACCAGGTGTCCACGTGGGCCGTCGTGGCCCAGGGCCTGGACCTGATCTTCGAAGTGGACCGAGCACCGATTAATAGGTCACCATCCGTGCCACGGCCGTGGCACGATGGCCGGCGATGACGAGCGAGTTCTCCTTTCCACGGCTGCGCGTCAACGCTCTCACCTGGGCAGACGTGGACCCCGATCGGCACCCGTTCGATCCGGGCACCGTGCACGACGTCGTGCGAGCGATAGCGCCGGCGGGCGGCGTGCCGGAGCCTTTCCGGTACGACCCGGGCCGCGGCTTCGATCACCTCGCGGATCAGGCGCGCTGGGACTGGCAGCGGGCGATGACCGTTGCCCTGGCCGAGCACTACGGCGTCTGGGCCTGCGGCTGGCTCGCCGAGATGGCCGGGCTCACGGCCGACGGCGCCATGGTGGTGCGGTGGAGCGGCGCCCGGGAGTCGATCACGACGCCGGAGGAGACGCTCGACGCCGTCGCCGGGGCGCTCGTGGACTGGCGGATCTTCCTCGACGACCTGGCCGAGCTGTTCCCGCGGCATCTGCCGCTGCCCGCCGACCCGCGCGCGGCGTCCCGCGCGTGGGAGGCCACCGTCGCCTCCCTGGTCGCCACCGTGGCGGCGCGATCCGGTGCCGACGAGCACTGGTACCCGGTCTGCGCCCTGGTCCTGAAGTGGTTCCTGGCCGTCGCCGAGGTGCCCGGCGAGAACCACGACGCGCTCGTCGACGCGGCGATCGGCGGGCGGTTCTGGAGCTTCGTCTCCCCGCTGGGCGCCGAGGTGGCCGACGCCGCGGAGTCCCTGGCGGCGATGCTCACCGGCGTCCCGGCCGCACCGGACGACGTCTGGCCCGACACCTGGCCGCAGGACTGGCCCAGCTGGCGGAGCACCGAGCTGCCCACCGCCGCCCGGGCGCCGTGGGTCACCGCGCCTGCGGTGCCCGACACGCTGGAGGCCTGGCGGCAGGTCCGGGAGGCGGCTCGGTGGGAGCACGCGGTCGAGCACGTCACCGGGCCGGTCCGGACGGCACGCGACGGCATCGCCGAGCATCTGGCGCGGCGCAAGTACGACGGCAGCCGTGCTCTGGCCGCGGTGGAGCTGGTGCGCGCGGACGCTGCCGAGGGCGGCTCGCTCACGTTCGCGCGGCTGGAGACGTGGCAACGGAAGGTGCTCGCGGCAGCCGCCGTACCGTTTCGTACGACGTCCGCCTGGGCGCGAGGCGGCCGGGAACGCTACGCATACCGCGAGGAGCTGCCCGGGGCCTTCGAGGTGTGTCTCGCCGAAGCCACCGACCCGGCGGTACCGCTGCCGTCGCGCGCCGCGCGGGTGTACCTCGACGTGCTGCACTTCCACCCGTTCGCCGACGGCAACGCGCGATCGGCGGCGCTCGCGCTGTACTTCGTGCTCGCGCGCGAGGAGGTGGTGCTGGACCGCGCCGCCCCGCTGCTGATGACCCGCTGGCCGACCCCCGACGCGCACGGCGCCGAAGGGCTGGCCCGATTCGTCGCCACGCTCATCAAGCAGACCCGACGGTCACAAGATTCCTATCTGGGAGACTTGAACCGTGCACCTTGACGTATGGATGGACGGCTGGCAGATGGAGTGCTGCGGTACGCCGTTCGGGGAGCGCAGCGACGTGGCGTGGCGGCTGCGGAACCCCAATCCCACCGAGTTGAGTTGGCTCGACACCGTACTGCACGACGGCGTCGCCGCGACCATCGACGCCGTCGAGGACCACCATGGCGATGGAAGCGCTCCGCGGACCGCGGGCACGGTGGTCTCGATCGCCACGCTGCACTGCCGTTTCGCTCCCGAGCCGGTCGCCGGATCCGGTGTCGTGACGCCGGTCATCGCGGCGGAGAAGTGGAACAACGACCTCGACGATCGGCGGTTCGCCGGATTCCTCATCCGCCTCCGCACCGCAGACTCGGGGAGCTAGGACTCCGCATGCCGGTGCGGTGCCGTCAGTCCCAGGTGATCCGGCTTTCCTTGTCGGTCCACCAGGCGACGAGATCACCGGCGAGACGCGCGGTGTGGATCGGTTCCGCTGCCGCTCCGAGCCTGCGGCGAACTTCCTCATCGAGCAGGCCGGCGTCGCCGGCACAGGCGAGGGTGACCAGGACCGGCCCGATCAGATGGTCGTAGGCGCCAGTCGCGATGCCCCGTTCCAGGGCGTCGCCGAGCAGCTCGCGAACCTCGCCGATCGCACTGTGGTGGGCGGCGGCCATCGCGCTGATCTGCTCGTCGGGATCGCCGGCGAGCTGCTCGGTCAGCCTGGTCACCACCTCGACGTCCAGACTCGGGATCTCGCGGGTGACCGCGTAGAGCGCGTAATAACGGGTCTCGGCGTCGTCGTCGTGGCAGAGCCGGATCAACGCCGCGGCCGCCTCGGGTGCCACCCGATCGAGGTCGACCAGCCCGGGCAGGGCAGCCGCCACGTGGAACCGGACCCGCTCGTCCGGGTGATCGGCCAGCGTCGCCACCCGCGGCAACGCCTCCTGGGCGCGGTGGTAACCGAGCGCGGAGACGATCCAGCAGGTGACCGACGGTTCGGCCTCGTCGCGAAGGCGGTCAAGCAGCAGGGGCACGGTCTCCTCGGTGAAGGGCCGGCGCCCGTCGGCCTGCTCGTCACCGAGTTCGCGCAGGATCCGCACGCCGAGTTCCCGCCGCCGGGGGCTGCTGTCGCCGGTGAGCGCGGCGGCACGGTCGAACACGTCCCGGGTCGGCCGGCGATGCAGGGCGAGCAGAGACGGCAACCCGACCACGCCGTCATCGTCCTGGATCTCCCGCTGCGCCAGCCGCAACAACAATTCCAGCGGCAGTTCTTCCTGACTCGGCGATCCGAAACCGCTCACCCTCGCCAGTTTGCCCGGCTGACGCGGGGCCGTGGTGCTGAAATCGCCACCGGAACCGGTCTCCCCCAATGAACGCACCGCGCAGGTGAGAATTTCTCCTATCGGTGGCGGCGTCGTTTCACGTTTCTGGTAACAGTCTGGAAACGGGCTGGGTGAATCCTGATTGCGGGCTCATCGACTGGGTAGTTGCTGGTCACCGCCGCTCGACGGTTTGAATACGATCCCCCCAGGAGACAACCATGGCTATGAGTACCCACGCCCACAACGAGAACGTGACCGTGAAGGGCACCCGGTTCCGGGGCGAGGAGACCAAGCCCTCTTACAAAACCACCGAACTGGTGGTTTACGTGCTCGCGGTAATCGGTGTACTGATCGCCTCCTACGTCGTCGGTGACGGGGCGGCGAACAATGGCTCGGACTACTTCGCCGCCGACAAGGCGTGGTGGTACATCACCCTGCTGACCATCGGCTACATGATCAGCCGGGGTCTGGCCAAGGCCGGCAGCCGCAGCAACGACGTCGACCCGCGCACGCACTGATCGGCTTCTCCGGCATTCGTGGGCGCGGCGGGGTCAGAAGACCCTGCCGCGCCCGGAGAAGCCCGGATTACCGCAGGAAGAGGTTGAGCAGGACGGTCAGTCCGACCGACAACAGGATCGACACCAGGATCATGCCGAGGCAGCCGACCGGCCCGCCGAGGAACCGGACTTGCATGTTTCCGATACGCATGCCGTCCGGCTACCCCACCGGGGCACGAATACACCGACGCCGTTGGCCGGCTCAGCCCGCCCACCGCTGATCGGCGGCGCGAGGCGCCCCCACCCCAGCGCGGCGCAGGGCCTCGTACGCTTGCTGGATCCTTTCCGGAACGGTGACGTGCGCGATGAACCCCCGCCCGGCCGGCCCATACCCGTCGCCGTCATCGGTGAGCCGCGGGATCTCCCCCATCAGCATCGAGACGTACCGGTCCACTGGCCACATTCCCTCCGGCGGCGACCGGAACCCCAGCTCCCCGCCGATCAGGTCGACCGGCGTCCGGTGAGCGGCGAAGTTCACGATCCGCGCGGCAGGCGCCAACAGCCGGAACCCGGCGTCCATACGCCGCTGCATCGAGGCGTCCTGGATCAGCAGAATCCGCCGATGCGGCACTCCTTTGTCGGCAAGCAGCGCCAATGCGTTACGGACGTTGTTCCCGCAGTTCGTCGACTCGTGTTCGAGCAGGTCGGCGCGCACGTCGTACCTCTCAGTGAGATAGCGGTCGAAGAGCGCGGCCTCGGTCAGACCCGCGACGTCGTCCCATCCCATCCTTCGCCGCATGGCGGCCCGCAGGACGTCGGTGGAGTGCCCCCGCCCACCGACGATCATGAAGCAGGCGGCGAGCTCGTCGGCGATGGCCCGTGCGAAGAGATCACCGCCCGCGAGGATGCTGCCGCCGAAGAGGATGGCGACATCCACGTCACCCACCTCGTCACGGCTCAGCGCGCCGACGTCACGCTGAGCGCAGAAGTCCACCAGAGCGTTGAGGTGAGCGGCGATCATGGCTTCGAGGATAGGTTCCGGCCACCGTGGCACGCGGGTGCGTTCTGGTGACCGCCGCAAGTGAGGCCGGCCCACAGCCCGCTCCCGGCACCACGCGCCATCGGCAGGATCGGCGGGCTGGATGACACCATGATCACCATGACTGCTGACGAACACGCCGCCCGCGCCGCCGAGCTCATCGACGAGGCCGAACGCCTCTACCAGATCTGCCTGGTCGACTACCACACCAACATCAACGAGGACGATCATTCGGAGGAGCCGTACGTTCCCGGCGCCGACCTCGCGATGCTCACCGCCACCACGCAGCTCGCCCAGGTCCACGCCACTCTCGCCCTGCGACGCCCAGCCGCCGCGAACGAGTGACGGACGGCTTGCCGGGGAGGCGGCAGCCATCGCCCAACCGCAGCGCACTGACCTCCTGATACCGGCACGCCATCTCGTGGCCGGGGTCGGCCGGTCCGGGGCTTCGCCACGCCGATCTACCGGACCGCGCGCCCGTCTGTCCCAGGCGGAGGGAGCTTTTCGGACGGCCGGGCCGGGCCGGAGGCTCAGCGGTTATGCGCCGCTCGTCCAGGGCCGACGCTGCCACCCGCGGAGGACGATGAAAGGCAACTCTGCTGGCCCGTGCGGTGGCACCGATTTCTCAACGAGGAGACAGGCAATGGCAGGCGTGGTGTTCGCGATCAAACACGATGGTGATCTGCTGTGGTACCGGTACACCGGTGACGGTACGGCGGATCAGACAGGTGCTACCGGCTGGGAGCCGAATTCCAGCAACCCGGTGGGCCGTGGCTGGCAGAACTTCCAACGGGTCTTCGGCATCGGCAACGGCCAAGTCCTCGCGATCAAACACGACGGGGACCTCCTCTGGTACCGCTACACCGGCGACGGTAAGGCCGACCAGACCGGCGCCACCGGCTGGGACGCCAACTCCAGCAACCCCATCGGCCGCGGCTGGCAGAACTTCCAACAGGTCTTCGGCATCGGCAACGGCCAAGTCCTGGCCATCAAACACGACGGGGACCTCCTCTGGTACCGCTACACCGGCGACGGCAAGGCCGACCAGACCGGCGCCACCGGCTGGGACGCCAACTCCAGCAACCCCATCGGCCGCGGCTGGCAGAACTTCCAACAGGTCTTCGGCATCGGCAACGGCCAAGTCCTGGCCATCAAACACGACGGGGACCTCCTCTGGTACCGCTACACCGGCGACGGCAAGGCCGACCAGACCGGCGCCACCGGCTGGGACGCCAACTCCAGCAACCCCATCGGCCGCGGCTGGCAGAACTTCCAACAGGTCTTCGGCATCGGCAACGGCCAAGTCCTGGCCATCAAACACGACGGGGACCTCCTCTGGTACCGCTACACCGGCGACGGCACCGCCGACCAGACCGGCGCCACCGGCTGGCACCCGCATTCCAGCAACCCGATCGGCCGCGGCTGGCAGAACTTCCACCAGGTTCTCGGGGGCCTCTGAACGGCGGCGACAGCCGGCATGCCGGATCACGGTCTCCGGTGTGGATGCTTAACTGTGCTCCATGCTGGTCGGTGCGCATGACGTCGAGGTGTTCGAGCGGGCCAGGCCGCGGCTGGAGGCGATCGCGTACCGGCTGCTGGGGTCGGCGAACGACGCCGAGGACGCGGTGCAGGACACGTTCCTGCGCTGGCAGGCCGCCGAGCGGGAACTCATCGAGACGCCCGAGGCCTGGCTGACCAAGGTGCTCACCAACCTCTGCCTCAACCGGCTCACCTCGGCGCGGGCCCGCCGGGAGACCTATGTGGGCCAGTGGCTGCCCGAGCCGGTCTTCGCCGGGGACCGGATGCTCGGCCCGTCCGACACCGTCGAGCAGCGCGAGTCGGTCTCCCTCGCGATGCTCACGCTGATGGAGCGGCTCTCGGCCCGGGAACGCGTCGTGTACGTGCTGCGCGAGGCGTTCGGATACCCGCACGCCGAGATCGCCGAGGTGCTCGACCTGACCGAGTCGAACTGCCAGCAGATCCACCGGCGGGCCAGGCAGCACCTGGCCGACGAGCGCCGCCGGGTGCCGGTCGACGCCGCCGCGGCCCGCCGGATCGTCGAGGAGTTCCTCGCCGCGGCGCTCAGCGGCCGGACCGACTCGCTGGTGCGGATGCTGACCGACGACGCGATCAGCATCGGTGACGGCGGCGGCGTGGTGTTCTCCGTGCCGCACCCGATCACCGGGGCGCTGCGGGTGGCGCGGTTCCTGCGGACGCTGTTCACGCCCAGCGCGGCCAAGTGGGAGATGATCGGCGGCCGTCCGGACCTGTTCGCCGCGGTCGCGAACGGCGTACCCGCACTGGTCATGGTGGTCGGCGACCGGGTCGCCGGGGTGTTCGCGCTGGACGTGACCACCGACGGCATCGCGGGCGTGCACGCCCAGGCGAACCCCGGCAAGCTCCGGCACGCGACCCGTCAGTGGGCCGCTGCGGCACCCGGGGAGCCGCTCACCTGGTGACTCAGGTCACAACTCGCGGCTGTCAGATCTCGCACCGCCATCCGGTTCAGGAAGCGAACACCGACCGGATGGGAGCCAGACCATGAAGCACCGCATCGTCGTCCTCGGGGCCGGATACGCCGGAGCCAACGCGGCCGGGCGCCTGGCCAAGCGGCTGCACCCCGCGGACACCGGGATCACCCTGGTCAACGCGGAACCCGACTTCGTCGAGCGGGTCCGCATGCACCAACTGGCGACCGGCCAGGAGCTGCGGCCCCGGCGGCTGACCGACGTCTTCGCGGGCACCGGCGTACAGGTGAAGGTGGCCCGGGTCGACGCCGTCGACCCCGACCGCCGGACCGTCGGCATCGTCGGCGCCGATGGTCCCGGCGAGATCGCCTACGACACGCTCGTCTACGCCCTCGGCAGCACCGCCGCCGACGGTGGCGTTCCCGGCGTCGCCGAGCATGCCCACCACCTCGCCGGCCGGCAGTCCGCGCTGCGGCTACGTGACCGCCTGGCCGCGCTCGCTCCGGGCGGAACCGTGCTCGTCGTCGGCGGCGGCCTGACCGGCATCGAAGCGGTCACCGAGATCGCAGAGGCCCGGCCGGACCTCCGGGTCTCCCTCGCCGCCCGCGCCGGCCTCGGCGACTGGCTGAGCGACAAGGCCCGCACTCACCTGCGGGCGGCCGCCGACCGGCTCGGCATCGTCGTGCACGAGCACACCGGCATCGCGCGGGTCGAGGCAACCGGCGCCGTCACCGCCGACGGCCGGACGCTCCCGGCGCAGGTGACGGTCTGGACCGCCGGCTTCGCGGTCCATCCGCTCGCCGCGGCCACGACCCTGCGGGTCTGCCCCACCGGACAGATCGTCGTCGACGACACCATGCGGTCGGTCTCGCATCCCGGCGTCTACGCCGTCGGGGACGCCGCGTTCGCCCCCGGCGCGAACGGCGAACCGCTGCGGATGTCCTGCGCCTCCGGGGTGCCGTCGGCCCACCTGGCCGCCGACGTCATCGCGGCGCGCCTGACCGGTCGCCGGATCCCGCCGAACCGGATCGGCTACACCGCGCAGTGCATCAGCCTGGGCCGCCGCGACGGCATCGTGCAGTGGGTGACGCCGGACGACCGGCCCAAGCCGTCCGCGGTCACCGGCAGGGCGGCCGCCCGCCTGAAGGAGATCATCTGCAAGAGCGCGGCCTGGAGCATCTCCCACCCGACCGCGATGCTGCCGAGCCGCCGCCACCACGCCATCCCGTCCGGCGAACCCCGGGTGACCACGCCGGCGTGAACCGCCTGGCGCGTTTCGGCCCAGCTGGCGGATACCGCTCGCCGAGTAAGATCGGCGGCGTGAGCCGCCTGATCCTCGACGACGAGACCGGGATCGACGACAGCGGCATCGTCCGCGGGGACACGGTCGCCGGCTGGCGCGAGCCGTCGGGCCGGATCGACTGGGCGGTCCGGGACTGGCAGCCGGAGCCGGAGATCGTCGCGCAGGCCCGGCTCGACGAGTGGGAGGCCGTCCTGGCCCGGGTCGGCAGGCACGCGCAGCTCGGCGTGCGGCACGGCGACGGCCGCCCGGCCTGGCACGGGCTGAGCAAGTCGCCGGACGACATGAACCGCGGCATCGTCGGCGCCACCCTGGTGGCCCCGGGCCGGCTCGCCGACGTCACCGCCGCGACCCGCCAGGAAGACTTCACCGGCATCCAGGTCCAGGGTGCCCGGCGGGTCCAGCAACTGGTCGTCCCGCGGATCGTCGAGCACCCGCAGGGCGCGGAGCTGGATCCCGCCGAGGCCCGCTTCGTCGTCGGCGCGCCCGCCGCCCAGGCGCCCGCCGCGCCGCTCGACCTGCCGGAGGAGCTGACCGCCGCGCTGCTGCGGCGGCTGCGCCGTCAACCGGTCGACGTGGCCCGGATCGCGGTCGGGTTGCGCGTCGCCGAGACCTGGGAGCTGGCAGACGGCTTCCAGGTCCCGGTCGTCTACGACGTGGCGCCGGGCCGGACCCAGGGGTACGTCGCCGACCCGGACGGTACGCCGCACAGCACCCTCCAAGCGTGCCGGAACCACCACCTGGCCGGCGTGCTCCAGTGGTGCACGCACTGCCTGCAGCCGACCTGCGTCTCCTGTTCGGAGGCGGTTCGCCTGTGCCGGCTGTGCCAGGGCTTGGCCTGCGGCGACTGCGTGGTGACCGAGGACGGCCGCTGCCGCGCCTGCGCCGCCCTGACCAAGGTCGGCCTCTTCGCCCGGGGCCGTTTCGGCGTCTCCGCGGGCGGCTCGGCCTGGCACGGCGAGTCCCCGAACGTTCAGGTGACGGTCCGTCAGCAGCGGAACTGGTGGACGCTGGAGCGGTGGGACCGCAACGGCCGGGTCACCCTCCAGCTGGATCCGGGGATCAGCCGGGAGTTGCGCTGACCGGCTCAGCCGGCGGCGTAGTCCCGCATCGCCGCGGTGACCTCGCGCAGGAACGCCACGGTGACTTCGGCCTGCTCCGGGCTCAGGCGGGCGGCGGCCTCCTCGATCCGGTCGAGCAGCGGCGTCAGGGCCCGCACCACCTGCTCGCGCGCGTGCGGGGTGGCCACCACCGTCTGCCGGCGCCGGTCCGACGGGTGCGGCACCCGCTGGGCATGGCCGGTCGCCTGCAGCCGGTCGACCAGCGTGGTCGCTGACGCGGACCGGATCCCGAGCCGCTGGCCCAGCTCGGTCGGCCCGAGGCCGTCGTCGCTGCTGAGCAGGTGATCGAGGGCGATCGCGTCGGTCCCGCCGACGCCGAGCCGGGCGGCCAGGCTGTGCGTCGCCTCGCCGTTGGCCTGCAGCATCTCCCGGATGGCCAGGGCGAGGTCGCTGTGTCGCTGTGCTGGGTGCCCGCTCACGTCCGCATCATACGGCTCTCAGGTAGCAAGATTTTCTAGATACTTGTATAACAAGATTCATGACTACTGAGATACATCAGCGGCGCCGGTGGCTGGGCCTGCTCGTGGTCAGCCTGGGCGTGGCGATGATCATCGTGGACGCGACGATCGTGAACGTCGCGGTGCCGTCGATCATCGAGGACCTCGGCGCCACCTCCAGCGACGCGCAGTGGATCCAGGAGTCCTACACGCTGGTGCTGGCCGCCCTGCTGCTGGTCGCCGGCCGGGCCGCGGACCGGGTCGGGCGGCGGCGGCTGTTCATGGCCGGCATCGCCGTCTTCGTGCTCGGCAGCCTCGGCTGCGCGCTGGCCCCGGCGCCGCCGGCGCTGATCGCCTTCCGGCTGGTGCAGGGCATCGGCGGCGCGATGATCCTGCCCACCAGCCTGTCGCTGCTCAACGCCACGTTCGCCGGCCGGGAGCGGGGCATCGCGTTCGCCGTCTGGGGCGCCACCATCGGCGGCACCGCGGCGCTGGGACCGCTGCTGGGCGGCTGGCTGACCACGCACCTGTCCTGGCGCTGGGCATTCGGCATCAACCTGCCGCTGGGTGTGCTGCTGCTGGTCGCGGCGCCGCTGCTGCTGTCGGAGTCCCGCGAGCCGCGCACCCGGCGCGGCAACGACTGGGTCGGCGCGGCGCTGTCCGTGATCACCCTCGCCGGTCTGGTCTTCGCGCTGATCGAGGGCCGCAGCTACGGCTGGTGGCAGCGCACCGGCCCGGTGGACGTCGCCGGTTTCACCTGGACGCCCCAGGTGTCGCCGGTGCCGGTCGCGTTCGCGCTGGCGGTGGTGGGCCTGCTCGGCTTCCTCTGGTGGGAGGGCCGCCGCAACGCCGCCGGCCAGCCGGTCCTGCTCGATCTGGGGTTGTTCACCATCGCGTCGTTCCGCAACGGCAACCTGGTCGCGGCCGTGGTCAGCCTCGGCGAGTTCGGCCTGCTGTTCACGCTGCCCCTGTGGTTGCAGAACGTGCGGGGGTACAGCGCGTTCGAGACCGGGGTGGTGCTGCTGCCGCTGGCCGCCGGCAGCTTCCTGGCCAGCGGGCTGGCCACCCGGCTGACCGCCACGCGCGGCGCGGTGTTCGCTGTCCGGCTGGGCATCGTCCTGGAGATCGCCGGGATCGCCGGCATCGGGCTGGTCGCCGCCCCGGACACCGCCTGGTGGCAGATCACCCCGATGCTTTTCGCGTACGGCCTGGGAGTCGGCCTGGCCACCGCACAGATCACCGGGATCGTGCTGGCGGACGTGCCGGTGGCGATGAGCGGTCAGGCGTCCGGCACCCAGAGCACCACCCGGCAGCTGGGTTCCGCCCTCGGCATCGCGGTGCTGGGCACCGTGCTGTTCAGCACGCTCGCCGGCCGGCTCGACACCGCGCTGGACGACCGGGGCGTACCGGAGAACCAGCGCTCCGCCGTCGTGGCGGCCGTCAAGGACAGCGCCGGCGCGGCCATCCCCGGGCTCGCGGCCGACCCCGGCACCGCCGCGCTGGCCGGCGACGCCGAGCAGGCGCTCTCCACCGCGACGCGCTGGACCGCCTTCACCGCGGCCGGGTTCCTGCTGCTCGGCCTGCTGGCCTCGGTCCGGCTCACCCCGACCGGGCGCCGAACCACCACCTGAACCGGTAGTGCCCACTCCCCCGCCCGACCGGAAGGCTCCCGCATCCATGTTCACGCCATCGCGCCGGCCGCAGGCCGGCACCACGACCACGCCGGCCATCCGCAGCTCACCGCTGGACGCCGAAGACCTGCGCGGCCGGGTCCGGTCCGAGATCGAGCGGTTCCTCGCCGCCCAGACGGAGGTGCTGGCCGAGGTCAGCGACGACTGCGCGCCGCTGGTGCGGTACGTGGCCGACCTGATGTCCGGCGGTAAACGGCTACGGCCCGCGTTCTGCTACTGGGCGTGGCGCGCGGCCGGCGCACCGAACGGCCCCGCCGTCCTGGCCGCCGCGACCGCACTGGAGTTCCTGCAGGCCGCCGCGCTGGTCCACGACGACATCATGGACGCCTCGGACACCCGCCGCGGTGCCCCGTCGATGCACCGCCGGTTCGCCGCCCTGCACACCGCGAACCGCTGGGACAGCGACGCCGAACAGTTCGGGATGTCGGCCGCCGTGCTGGCCGGTGACCTGTGCCTGACCTGGAGCGACGCGCTGTTCTCCGGCAGCGGCCTGCCGCCGGCCGCCCTCGCGCGCGGCCGCGGCGTCTTCGACCGGATGCGCATCCAGCTGATGGGCGGGCAGTACCTGGACCTGGTCGACCAGGCCGGCGCCGGCCGCGACCGGCGCGGTGCGCTGGAGCGGGCGCGCCGGGTCGCGCACTTCAAGAGCGCGAAGTACACCGTCGAGCATCCGCTGCTGCTCGGCGGGCACCTGGCCGGCGCCGGCAGCGGCGTGCTGGAGCGCTTCTCGGCGTTCGGGCTGCCGCTCGGCGAGGCGTTCCAGCTGCGCGACGACCTGCTCGGCGTGTTCGGCGACCCGGCCCGGACCGGCAAGCCCGCCGGGGACGACCTGCGCGAGGGCAAACGTACGGCGCTGATCGCGCTCACCGTCGAGCGCGCCACCGACGTACAGAAAAAGGTCTTGCAAGCTCTCCTCGGCGACCGCAGCCTGCCCGCGGCCGACATCGACGTGCTCCGGGAGGTCATCGCCGACACCGGGGCGCCGGTCGCGGTCGAGCGGATGATCGACGAGCTGGTCGAGCGCGCCCGCACCGCGCTGGACACGACCGACCTCGAGGCGGCGGGGCACGCCGTGCTGCTCGCGCTGGCCGAGGCCGCCACCGACCGGAGTCTCTGAGGCGCGCTGGTGCACGGCTCAGGCGAGGGCGCGTCTGAGGGCGTCGAGGCGCAGCTGCCAGGTTCGTCGTGCCAGCGCGCTGTCCGGGGCGAGCGATTCGGCGCCGTGGTAGCTGCCGGGATGCACATGCAACTCGGTGGGCACGCCGGCGGCCATCAGCCGTTGCGCGAAGGTGATGTCCTCGTCGCGGAACAGGTCGACGGTGCCGACGTCGATGAAGGCCGGCGGTAAGCCGGTCAGGTCCTCGGCGCGGGCCGGCGCGGCGTACCCGTCGGCGGGGCGACCGCCGAGGTACCAGGTCCAGGCCTGGATGCTGGTGTCCCGGTCCCAGCTGCCGAGATCGGTGATCTCACGGCTGGACGCGGTCTCGTGCCGATCGTCGATCATCGGGTAGATCGGCATCATGAACGAGATCGGTGGGCCGCCGCGGTCGCGGGCCAGCAGGGCGGTCGCGATGGTGAGCCCGCCGCCTGCGCTGGCGCCGTAGACAGCCACCCGGCGCGGGTCGAGACCGAGCTCGGCGGCGTTGTCCACCATCCACGTCAGGCCGGTGTAGCAGTCCTCGACAGCGGCCGGGTAGGGGTGCTCGGGGGCGAGCCGATAGCGCACCGACACCACCACGGCGTTGATCTGTTCGCAGAGCAGCGAGGCTGTCGCGCGGTCACCGTCGATGTTTCCCTGCACCATGCCGCCACCGTGGATGCAGTAGATCCCCGGCAGCGTCTCGCTCGTGCCGGCCGGGCGGTAGACGCGGACCAGGACCTCCGGTGTCGCCGGGATCGTGTGGTCCTGGCTGTGGATCCGCGGGTTCGGCGGTGCTTGGCTGGTGCTGGTCATCTCCTCGATGGCAGCCCGGCGAGCGACGATGTCCCCGATCGCCTGGAAGCCACCGGGTACCGCCGCGAGGCGGGCGTCGAGGGCGGCGCGGGCCTCCGGGTCGACGCGGTCACGGCCGGACATGCGGACTCCTGTTCTGCGGGACAGCCCGGGCGGCACGGACGCCGTTGTCGGCGCCGCCCGGGCTGCGTTCGCGACCCCCGGCGTGGTGCCTGGATCAGCTGTGGTGCGGACGGTCGGTCCGCGCGGCGAAGGAAGCGGTGATCCAGGCCGGGTCGGTGATGGCGGTACCGACGACGACGGCGAGAGCTCCGGCGTCGAGGGCGGCGCGGACCTGTGCGGGCTGGTGGTAGCGGCCTTCGGCGATGATCGGCGTGGCCGGCAGCGCGGTGCGCAGCGCGGCGATCAGGTCCAGGTCGGGGCCGGGCCCGGGCGGGCTGTCCGGGGTATAGCCGGACAGTGTGGTGGCGATCAGATCGGCGCCGGCGCCGACTGCCGCGACGGCGTCGGCGAGGGTGGCGACGTCCGCCATGACCAGTCCCCCGGCGGCGTGCACGGCGTCGACGGTCGCGGTCAGCCCGGCGCCGTCCGGGCGAGGACGCCGGGTGCCGTCGGTGGCCACGATGTGCGCACCGGCGTCGAGCACCTGGACGGCGTCGTGGACGGTGGGGGTGATGAACACGCCCGAGGTGCCGCGTTTGGTGAGCCCGATGATCGGTACGTCCACGGCGGCGGCGACCGCGCGGATGTCGGCGAGGCCACCGACCCCGCCGCACCGGACGGCGGTGGCGCCGCCGAGAACCGCGGCCCGGGCCATCCGGGCGATCGTCGGCGCGTCACGCAGCGGATGATCGGGCCCGGCCTGGCACGAGACGATGAGGCTGCCGGCGATGGCCGGCAGCAGGTCGCCGAGGATCATGATCCGGTCTCCTGTCCGAGCTGCCGGGCCAGGTGGGCAGCGCCGAGAAGTGGCGCGTCGGCTGCGGTCCCCGGCACCAGCACGGGCAGCGTCCGCAACGGTGGCAGCGCTTCGGCACGGAAGGCCTCGGCGACGGTCGTCGCGAATTCCGGAATGCCGTGCACGACTCCGCCGCCGAGGGTGATGGCGTTCGCGTCGATGGCGGCGACCAGCCCGGCGAGGACGCGGCCGAGGAGGTGCGCCGCGTCGCGCACCACGGCACGGGCGTCCTGGTTCCCGGCGCGCAGCAGAGCGGTCACGTCGGTCAGTGATCGGATCGGGCGGTTGGTGACCCGGGCGTAGGCGGCCGCGATGGCCGGCCCCGCGGCGACCGCCTCGAGATGGTCGAGCCGGCCACATCCACAGGCGATGGCGCCCTGGGCGGGGACCAGCAGGTGGGCGATCTCGCCGGTGACCGCGTGCGGACCGCTGACCGGGCGCCCGTGCTGGATCAGGGCGCCGCCGACGCCGGTGCCGACGGAGACGTGCAGCAGCTGGGGGCAGTCACGCAGGGCCGGGTCGAGGGCCGCGCCGACCGCGGCGGCACGGACGTCGTTGGCGACGGCGACCGGCAGCCGCAGCATCCTGGTCAGTTCGTCACGGACCGGTGTGCCGGCCCAGCCGGGCACGATCTGGGTGGCCGAACGCACCACGCCCGCCGCGGTGTCGACCACACCGGGTGCGCCGACACCGACCGCCTGCACCGGTGCCGAGTTCTGCTCCCCGCGGCGGCGCAGGTCGGTGACCAGTTCGGCGACCACGCACAGGATGGCGGGAGCACCGGACGGCGTGTCGACGCGGATCCGCTCGCGGATCACCCCGGCGTCGTCGACGAGCGCCGCGGCGATCTTGGTCCCGCCGATGTCGACAGCGGCGACAGCGCTCACAGCAGGCCCGCCGCGATCAGGATCCGGCGTACGTAGTCCGTCTCGGTGTCGTCCAGCGGAATCTGCGGCGGGGCGGTGACCGCGTGCTCGATCACGCCCCGCAGCCGCAGGGCGGTCTTGAAGGCTCCGAGCGCGGACGAGCCGCGGCCCATCCGTGACGCCGGGGCGGCCCGGACGATGCGCATCAGGCGCAGCAGCCGTTCCTGTTCCCGGCCGGCCTGCTCCCAGTCGCCGGCGCGGGCATGAGCGTGCAGGGCGGCGTAGCCGTGCGGGTCGACGTTGCCCAGGCCGGGCACGACACCGTCGGCGCCCATCCGCAGCGCGTTGTCCACGGTCAGCTCGGAACCGGTGAGGACGCTGAACCCGGTCAGCCCGGCGTCGTCGCGGGCCACGATCAGGTCTCGCAGGCCGGCGTCGTCGCCGGTGGAGTCCTTGAGCCCGGCGAGCAGCCCCTCGGCGGCCAGGCGCAGCAGCATGTCGTGGTCGAGGTTGCTGTGCACCGACACCGGCAGGTCGTAGGCGTACAGCGGCGCCTCGCACTGCTCCGCGACGCGACGCAGGTGCAGCTCGATCTCGGCGGGGTGGGTGCGGGTGTAGAACGGCGCGGTCACCACGATGCCGGAGCAACCGGCCCGGGCGGCGCGCCGGGCATGGTCGAGCACCCGCAGCGTGGTCATGTCGATCGCCCCGACCAGTACCGGTACCTGCCCGGCGACGTGCCGCAGGACCCTGTCGACCACCACGGCGCGGTGCGCGTCCGGCAGAAACGCGACCTCGCTGGAGGAGCCGAGGACGAACAGGCCGTCCACGCCGCCGGCGAGCTGGAAGTCGACCAGCCGCAGCAGCGAGGTGACGTCGACCTCGAAGTCGGGAGTCAGGGGGGTGCACACCGGGGGGACCACGCCGGTCAGCGCCGGGACGAGGGTTCCGGCCGGCGTGGCGGCGGTGGCGGCGGTGCTGGTCATGCGGGCTCCTGAGCGGGAAGATCCGAAGGTTCGGTGATCGGGTGGTAGCAGCGGTAGCGGCCGTCGGCTTCGGTGGCGTACGGCGGCATCTCGGTGGCGCAGCGATCGGTGGCCCGCCAGCAGCGGGTGCGGAACGGGCACCCGGTCGGCGGGCTGACCGCGGACGGGACCGGGCCGACCAGCGGGATGGCCCGCATCGGGTGCAGCAGGCCGGGAGCCGCGGAGAACAGGGCCCGGGTGTAGGGGTGACGCCCGTCGTGGATCCGGTCGGCGGGCAGTTCCTCCACGACGCGGCCGAGGTACATGGTGACGATCCGGTCCGAGACGCGGCGCACGGTCTGCAGGTCGTGGGAGACGAACACCATGGCCAGCCCGAGGCGGGTGCGCAGGTCGAGCAGCAGGTTGAGGATCTGCGCCCGGACCGACACGTCGAGTGCCGAGGTCGGTTCGTCGGCGATCAGCAGCGCCGGCTCCAGCGCGAGAGCCCGGGCGATGGCGACGCGTTGCCGCTGACCGCCGGACATCTGGCTGGGCAGCGCTTCCCGGGCCGAGGCGGGCAGACCGACCAGGTCCATCAGCTCGCCGACCCGGACACCGCGCTCCACCGGGCTGCGCCAGCGCTGCACGTCGAGCGGGTCGCCGATGATCTGCTCGACGCTGAGCCGGCGGTTCAGCGACGTCGCCGGGTCCTGGAAGACCATCCCGACGAGCCGGCCGACGTGCCGGCGACGCTCGGCGGTCCTCATGGCCCAGATGTCACGCCCGCCGATGTGCACCGTCCCGCTGGACGGTGGTTGCAGCCCGACGAGCACTTTGACCAGAGTGGACTTGCCGCATCCGGACTCGCCGACCACGCCCAGGGTCTCGCCGGGCGCGACGCGCACGTCGGCCCGGGTCAGCGCGTGCACTCGGGCCCGGTTGAGGATCGAGCCGCCCGGGGCGCGGAAGTCGACGCTGACCTCGCGCAGTTCGGCCAATGATTCAGTCATGGACGGCAACCTTCTCGACCTCTTCGACCTGCGCCGGGTGATGACAGGCGGCCAGGTGGCCATGGACGTCGGCCAGCGGCGGGCGAACGTCCGCGCAGATGCGGGTGGCTCGCGGGCAGCGGTCGGCGAACCGGCAGCCGGCCGGGAAATCCGCCGGCGACGGTACGGTGCCGCGGATCTGCACGAGCCGCGGCGCCTGCGCTTCGAGGGACAGCACCGACCCGAGCAGCCCGCGGGTGTAGTGGTGGGTGGGCGCGGCGAGCACCTGCGCGGTGCGGCCCTCTTCGACGATGCGGCCGCCGTACATCACCGCGATCCGGTCACAGACGTCGCTGACCAGCGCCAGGTCGTGCGAGACCAGGATCAGCGCGAAGCCGAGCTCGGCGCGCAGGCGCAGCAGCAAGTGGATGACCTGTGCCTGCACGGTGACGTCGAGGGCGGTGGTCGGCTCGTCGGCGACGACCAGTTGCGGGTCGCGGGCCAGCGCCATCGCGATCACGACGCGTTGCCGCTGGCCGCCGGAGAGTTCGTGCGGATAGGACGACAGCGTGCGGATCGGGTCCAGTCCGACGAGGGCCATCAGCTCCTCGGCGGTGCGGGTGCCGCCGCGCTTGATGATCTGTTTGAGCTGAGCGCGGACCGTCATCGACGGGTTGAGGGCGGACAGCGCGTCCTGGTAGATCATCGCGATGCGACGGCCCATGATCTTCCGCCGTTCGGCGGTGCTCAGGGTGAGCAGGTCGGTGCCGGCGAACTCGATGGCGCCGCTCGTCCGGGCGCCGCGCGGCTGCAGGCCCATCACGGTCAGCGCGGTCAGCGACTTGCCGCATCCGGACTCGCCGATCAGGCCGAGCACCTCGCCGGGGCGCACGTCGAAACTGACGCCGTCGACGATGTCCACCCCGTGGTGACTGCCGGCGAAACCGAGGTGCAGGTCTCGTACCGAAACAATCGGGGCCTGGGTGATCGGCGGCCGTGCGGTGGCCGCCAACCGTGCCGCCGCCTGTGCCAGGCCGGGCAGGGCCACCGCCGACTCCCGTTCGGCGTCGGAGATCTCGATCGGTCCGGTCGCGGCGCCCGCCCGGCGCCGGGCGGCCGGCGCCGCCCAGGCGTCGGAGATGCCCTCGGCCAGGATGTTGAGGCAGAGCACGGTGATCAGGATCAGCAGGCCGGGGAAGAACGTGGCCCACCAGCCGCCGCTGGCCAGCAGCTGCTGCCCGTAGGCGATGACGCTGCCCCAGGACGACGGCCCGGCCTCGGGCTGCAGGCCGCCGCCGATGAACGACAGCGACGCCTCGAAGACGATCGCGTTGGCCACCATGACGGTGGTGTAGACCAGGATCGGCGCGGCGCAGTTGCGGACCACGTGTCGCCGCAGGATGTGCGCGCGGCCGGCGCCGATCACCCGTTCCGCGGCGACGTAGTCCTCCTGATATTGGGCGGCGACGTTGGCCCGGACCAGCCGGGCGATCTGCGGGATCATCACGAACCCGATCGCGCCGACCAGGACCGGCACGCTGTCGTGGCCGTAGGCGACGACCAGGATCGCGGCCAGCACGATCGTCGGGAACGCCATGATCACGTCGAGGACCCGCATGACCGTCTCGTCGAGGGCCCGGCGGCTGGTCGCCGCGATCGCGCCGAGCAGCGCGCCGAGCGCCAGCGCCAGGCCCGCCGATCCGAAGCCGATGACCAGGGAGCGCGGGGTGCCGGCGATCAGCCGGGAATAGATGTCACGGCCGAGCCGGTCCACGCCGAACCAGAAGTCGCCGGACGGGCCGGTCGAGGGCGGGGCGAGGGCGACCTGGGTGGGGTCGTAGCGGGTCAGCCACGGCGCGGCGATGCCGACGGCGACGACGACCAGCAGGAACCCGAGGCAGACTTGGGCGCTCAGCGGCAGGCGCCGAATTCCGGCGAGCATCAGTGGGCTCCTCTCATCCGGGGGTTGGCCGCCAGGTACAGCAGGTCGACGACGAGATTCACCACGACGAATCCCAAGGCGATGGTGATCACCAGGCCGCGGGCCAGGCCGATGTCGTTCTGCTGGACCGCGCTCATGATCTGCGTGCCCATGCCGGGCAGGGTGAAGATCGCCTCGATGATCACGGCGCCGCCGATCAGGTATCCGGTCTGCAGACCCAGCACGGTCAGCGGGGTGAGCAGGGCGTTGCGCAGTACGTTGCGGCCGACCACGACGACCGGGGGCAGGCCGGCGCCGACCGCGGTGCGCACGTAGTCGCGGTCCAACTCCTCGACCATCGAGGTGCGTACGACGCGGGCCAGCGCGCATCCGGTCGGCACGGCCAGGGCGACGGCGGGCAGGATCAGGTGCTGGAGCCAGCCGCTCACCGACTCGGACGGGGCGACGTAGTGGCCGCTGGGCAGCGATCCGCCGCCGATCGTGGACAGCTGCTGAATCAGCAGGATGGCCAGCCAGAACGAGGGGATGGAGATGCCGGCCATGGAGATCAGCCGGGTCAGCTGGTCGGGCCACCGGTCGCGGTAGAGCGCGCCGGTGATGCCCAGGACCAGGGCGAGGACCACGGCCAGGCTGACTCCCAGGGCGGTCAGTTGCAGCGTGACCGGCAGCGCGGCGGCGATGATCCCACCGATCGGCGCGCTCAACGAGAACGTCTGTCCCAGGTCGCCGTGCAGCAGCGCCCACAGATAGTCGGCATAGCGAACGAGCAGCGGCTGGTCCAGGCCGTTGGCGGCGTTGAACGCGGCGACCTGCTCCGGTGTCGCCTGGTCGCCGAGCACCGAGAGCGCGGCGTCGTTCGGTGACAACGCCATGACCAGGAAGATGAACAGGATGATGCCGAGCATGAGCGGGATCAGCGCCGCCAGCCGGCGCAGGATGATGCCGAGGAACGCATCCATCCGCCGCTCCTTTCATGGGAGGCGCGTGGCCGCCCGCAGGCGGCCACGGCGCAGATGAGCACCCGCACGGAACACGTCACCCGCGGGACGTGCCGAGGAAGTACAGCCCGGTGGTCGCCGCGCCCTGGAAGTCCTTGAGCTTGGCCGGGTCGAAAGCGGTGATGGTCTTGGCGTGGAAGACCGGGTAGATCGGCACCTCGTCGGCGACCAGGTCGAGCGCTTGCTTCCACAGGCCGGTCTGCGTCGCGCCGGTCGACTTGGCGGCGTCCTCGATCAGCTTCGCGCACTGGGCGGCGGCGGGCGTGCCGGCCCAGCGGTGCCGGTCCCTGGTCCAGGTCTGATTGGTGTAGAACCAGCGCAGCAGCAGGTCCACGTCGGGGCCGAAGGTGCTGGGATCACCGCTGCCGGCGAGGACCCGGAAGCCGTCGCCCGGCACGATGGTCCCGTAGACCGCCGACGACGGGTTGGTGTTGAGCGTGGCGGTGACCCCGATCGCCTTCCAGGCGTCGATGATCACCGGGGCGCTGTCCTTGATGAAGGCGGCGTCCGTGGTGACCAGCTCGAACGACAGATTGCTGGCACCGGCCGCGGCGAGCAGCGCCTTGGCCTTGTCCGGGTCGTAGTGGTAGACGGTGGCGGCCTTCTGGTACCCGGCGTTGCCCTCGTCGAGGTAGCTGGTGGCCGCGGTGGCGTGCCCCTGCACCGCCGTTCTGATCAGCTTGTCGGTGTCGATGGCGTAGTGCAGGGCCTGCCGGACGCGCTTGTCGTCGAACGGTTCCGCGGCGCAGTTGAACATCAGGAAGAGATGGTTGAACGCCTGCTTCTCGTCCACCTTCTTGCCGCCGGAGACCGCGCTGACGTCCAGGTACGGCACCGCCTCGATCGCCTGTGACGATCCGCCCTGCAGGTCGTTGAGCCGCGCCGTGTTGTCCGGCGTGGTCCGCAGGGTGATCTTCTCGACCAGCGCCTTGCGGGAGCCGCCGTAGTTCGCGTTGGCGCCCAGCACCACACCGGCGGTGGCGTTCGCGCTGACCAGCGTGAACGGACCGGAGCCGATCGGCGTGGTGTCGAACGCCTTGGCCGCGGCCGGGTCACCGGTCTTCGCCTTCGGCACGATCTTGATGACCGCGATGCGCTGCGGGAACAGGCTGAACGGTGTCTTGAGCGTGAACACGACGGTCTTGGCGTCGGTGGCGGTGACCTTGTCGAGGAACGTGACGAAACCGGCCATCAGCGCCTTGTTGGCCGGGTCCAGCACCCGCTGGAAGGACCAGACCACGTCCTCGGCGGTCACCGGCGTACCGTCGGAGAACTTGGCGCCCTCGCGCAGGGTCACCGTCCAGGTCAGCGGGTCCGCGCCCGGGGTGGGCAGGGCGGCGGCCAGCGCCGGATAGGGCTTGCGGGTGATCGGGTCGAGGTCCACCAGAGCCTCGAAGATGTGCTGGTTGACGGCGGTCGCGACCGCGCTGGAGGCGTTCATCGGGTCGAAGCCGCTGGACAGGGTGAAGGCCAGCGTGGCCTCGATGGTCTTGCTCCCGGACCCGGAGGAACCGCTGTCGCCGCCGCCGCACGCCCCGAGTCCGGCGGTGATGGTGGTGGCCGCGCCCAGGACGCCCATGTACCGCAGCAGATCCCGTCTCGACACGCCGTTGCTGTTCATCGCATCTCCATCAGCTATTTATAGGACGTCCTACGTCCAACATACTTCGTATGCGGTACCTTAGGGTGGCCTCCCTCCCCGGTCAAGGGCGACCGGCAGAAGGCTTTGATGACAGAATCCGCACATCCCCGGCACGGACGGGGCGATTCGACATAGGGACTCCGATGAGACGACGCACCGGGTCATCCGCCGCCACCACCCGGCGGCCCAGCCGGACCGACGAGGTGCAGCAGCGGATCAAGCAGCTGATCCTGGAGCGTGGCCTGTCCGCCGGCGATCCGATGCCGACCGAGCTCGACCTGCTCGACGAGATCAACGTCAGCCGCAACTCGCTGCGCGAGGCCCTCAAGGCGCTGCAGGCCGTCGGCATCGTGGAGATCAAGCACGGCTTCGGCATGTACGTCGGCACCATGTCGCTGGTCTCGCTCGTCGACGAGCTCACCTTCCACGGCCGGATGTCCCTGCAGGCCGGCCGCAACGACCTGCGCCACCTGGTCGAGATCCGGGAAGTCCTCGAGTCGGGGCTGATCCAGCAGGTGATCGCCGCGCCGAACGCGCCGACCGACGAGTTGGCCGCGGTGATGGAACAGATGGAGGCCGAGGCGCGGGCCGGCGCGGTCTCCCCCGAGACGGACAAGCGGTTCCACGAACTGCTCTACGAGCCGCTGGGCAACCCGCTCGTCATCCAGTTGCTCGCCGCCTTCTGGGACGTCTACCACGCCCTGCACACCGACATCGGCGAGGCGGACGAGTCCCCGGTCGAGATCGCCGCGCGCCACCGCCGGGTCTACGACGCCGTCCGCGCCGGCGACGTCGAGGAGTCGATGGCCGCCCTGCGCGAGCACTTCAGCGGTATCCGCCGACGGCTGGCCGAACAACAGGGCTGAAACCACCTCCCCGGTACGCCACGCCAGGCGCCCTGCGGGCGTGGCGAGCCGCGGGGTATGGACATCGATCTCTTGACGGTTTGTCAGCGGCAACCTATCTTCGCATGACATCCTACGTCCTACGACCGATGTAAGCCCCTCTTCCCCCGGAGGAAGCCTTGTCTTCTGCCCGACCCCTTTGGCGACGACTCGTGGCCGTCACGGCTGTCGTCGCATGCGGCGCCTCGCTGGCGCCGAGCACCCGGGCGCTGGCCGCCGCGCCCACCGGAGTGACCGCGACGGTCGGTGCCGACTGCGCCGCCGGCCAGCTGTTGCTGGTCCTCGACAACCGCAGCACCACCGCGCAGACCTACACGGTCACCTGGACCGGGCGCAGCGGTTCGCCCTGGACGCGGACCGTCGCCGCCGGTGCCAGCACCCCACTGCAATGGACCCTTCCCCCGGGTACGGCGTACACGCTGCGCACCACCACCCCCAGCGGGATGGACGACACCGCGAGCGGCATCTTCCACTGCGGCACCGGCATGTCCGCGCCGGTGAGTTACGACTGCACGACGGGCCGGCTGCAGCTGGCCCTGGAGAACCGCACCTCGACCGCCCGGACGTTCACCGTCACCTGGCCCGGCCGGGCCAACTCGCCGTGGACCATCACGCTGGCCGCCGGCGGCACCTATCTGCACTACTGGACGGTGGGAGCCGGCACCGCGTACCAGCTGCGGGTCACCGCCGCCGGATTCGACACCACCCAGCGCGGCACCACCGGGTGCGGATTGACCGCCGGGACCCCGCAGATGACCGTCACGACGCTGCTGACCACGCAGACCGTCATCCGCGACCTCAACGGACCCGGCGGCCGCTACGACGGAACCGCGAAATCGGTCCGGATCCCCGGCCTGGCCGTCACCGGCAACGGCACGGTCATCGCCGTGGCCGACGCCCGCGTCGACGGCTCGTACGACCTCGGCGGCGGCACCAACAACATCCAGCTCGCCATGATCCGCAGCACCGACGGCGGCCGCACCTTCGAACAACCACGCATCATCCACGCCGCCGCCACCACCGGCGAAGGCGTCGGCGATCCGAGCCTGCTGGTGGACCGCACGACCGGGACCGTCTACTGCTTCTACACCTACTCCCCCCGGCCGGGCATCAGCTTCTGGTCGGCCGGCACCGGGCTCAACACCGCCGACGACCCGAACAGCATGCACCTGCAGTACGTCAAGAGCACCGACAACGGCGCCACCTGGAGCAACCCGGTCGAGCTGAACCCGATGGCCAAGGACCCGGCGTGGCAGCAGGTCTTCTTCTCCTCCGGCCACGGCGTCCAGACCAGCACCGGCCGGCTGATCCAGCCGGTGGCCTATCGCGACGCCGCGGGCACCAGTCACGCCGCGAACGTCTACAGCGACGATCACGGGGTCACCTGGAAGCGCGGGGGCTCCGCCGGGGCGCCGGTCAACGAGAGCAAGGTCCTGGAGCGCGGCTCGGGCGCCGTGGTGCAGAACATGCGCCACAACAGCACCCGCAGCCGGTTCTACGCCACGTCCACCGACGGCGGGATCACGTTCGGCGCGGCCACGGCCAGCGCCGTACTCACGGATCCCCTGTGCAACGCCGACGAGATCTCCTACCTCCGCCCGTCGGAGGTCGGCGCGAACGCGGCACCGATCCGTACCAGAACCGCGTTGTTCAGCAACAACGCCCACCCGAGCGCCCGCAACGACCTCACCGTGCGACTGTCCGCGGACGACGGCACCACCTGGCCCGCCCGGGCGCTGATCAAGCCGGGCGGCGCCGGCTACTCGACGATGGCCGTGCTGCCCGACGGCACCATCGGCGACCTGTACGAGGTCGGTGACAGCGGCGGCATCCACCTCGCCCGCTTCACCGCGGGATGGGTCAAGGGCTCCTGACCCGGCGTCCGCGTACCGGTGCGAGCAGCGGCCAGGCGCTCGGGCCGCTGCTCGCACCAGTCTCGGAGACCGGCCGGGGCTGCGGCGTGGTCAGGAGCGCGCCTGGCAGCGTCCCCGGATCGCCCGCGGCACCGTGAACGGACCTCGCAGCGATCACGCCGCCGCCAGGCGGAACGCGCCCTTGCCGGCGCATTTCGCCTGGTACATCGCCTGGTCAGCGGTGTGCAGCAGGGCCAGCGGATCGCGGCTTCCGTCGAGGGGGACGGCCCCGCCGACGCTGGCCCGGACCCGCGCCTCGGCACCACTGGCCAGCGGGCAGGGCTGGTCGAGGGCCTGGACCACTCGATCCGCCACCGCGGCGAGGTCGTCGGCTCCGCACCGGGCCAGCAGCACCGCGAACTCGTCGCCGCCGAGCCGGGCGACCACGTCGTCCGGGCCGACGCAGCCGCGCAGCCGCTCGGCGCTCTGCACCAGCACCGCGTCACCGGCGGCGTGCCCGTGGGTGTCGTTGACCGGTTTGAAGTCGTCGAGGTCGATCAGCAGAACACCCACCTGGGCGTCGCGGTCGCCGAGGGCGTCGTCGAGGCGGTCGAGGAACTGGGCGCGGTTGGCCAGGCCGGTCAGGTTGTCGGTGAACGCCATGGTGTGCAGGCGGGCGGCCAGGGCGTCCCGTTCGACCAGCAGTTCCTCGTTCGAGACGAACGAGATGAGCTGCCGGGCCACCACCACACCGGTGATCGCCGCCAGGCCGGCGACCGCCGTCCAGGTGCAGGGGCTGGAGTCCTTGAGTACCAGACTGACCACCAGCAGCGTGAAGGTGAGCCACAGCGCTCCGTAGGGCAGCATGCTGAACGACCGCTTGCGGCTGTCGTCGCGGCGTCGCTTGCTCCCGCCGCCCGACCGGTACTGGGCCCAGGCGGCGGTCATCAGCAGGGCGTGGGAGAGCACCGTCATCGAGAAGATGACGCCGGGATGCCCCGCGCTCACCAGGTTGGGGCCGAGGGCGCGCGCCATCGCCTCCACGATGGCGGCGAACGGGCCGAGAACACCGAGGGGCCAGCTGAACGGCGCGACCTTGCTCAGGTACAGCCGCCCGACGGTGAACGCTGTCATGATCGCCACGACCGGCCCGGCGATCACGGTGGCCAGGTCGTCCGCCATGATCGACTGCTGGTCGCTGGCCGACGTCACGCTCCAGTAGACGCCGTAGGTGGCGGCGGCGATCACCACGGTCGCCAGGTCGAGCAGGTAGCAGACCCGTTCCCGGGTGGACCGGTGCGGGATCGGATAGGAGAGGACCACCAGCGTCAACCCGAGGCAGCCGACGCCCAGCGCCGTCGTCCGGACCGGACCGGTGCCGGTCAGCGCGGGCAGGCTCAACGGGCTGACGATCGCGGTGACCACCTGCGCCCACTCGCCGATCCCGAACACGGCGGCCGCGATCGCCAGCGCCGACCAGAACCGGCGCTGCTGGTCGCTGGGGTCCATCTGGCGGCTGGCCCGGAAGGCGAAATACGACATCGAGGACGCGAAGACCGCCACCGCCAGCCAGCAGCAGACCACCTGCAACCGCAGGCCGGCGGTGGTCAGGTTGAACCATCCGGCCAGCACCACGGCGACGGCGGCCGCGGTGGCGGGCACTGCTTTCCCGGCCCGCTGACGAGGACTCACGATCGCTCATATCGACCGCGCACCGGTACCCCTGAGACAGACGGACCGCCGACTTTGATGTCCACCGGCGGCGTCGGCATCCCGATGAGCTGACGAGCGCGCGCTGCTCGCGGCCCGCGCCGGCTCAGGCGACTGCGGTCTGGCGCTGGGCGGCGAGCAGCTCGGTGATCCGGGCGGGCTCCATGGGCCGGCCCAGGTGGTAGCCCTGCCCGGTGGTGTAGCCCAGCCGGCGCAGCTGCCGCACCTGGTCCTCGTTCTCGATGCCCTCGGCGACCGCCTCCAGGCCGAGCGCGCCGGCCAGCTGCCGCACGGCGCGGGCCACGGCCTGCCGTGCGTCGGTCTCCGGCGTGCCGGGCCGGCCCACCTCGATGCCGTCGACGAACGACTTGTCGAGCTTGACCATGGCGGCGGGGAACGCGCGCAGCAGGCTCAGCGACGACTCGCCGGTGCCGAAGTCGTCGAGCGCGAGTCGTACGCCAAGGTCGTGAATCTCGTGCAAGACCTGCGAGACTCGCGGGCCGCGCAGCACGGCCGACTCGGTCAGCTCCAGGACCAGCCGCTCGGCGGGCAGCCCGCTGTCCGCCAGCGCGGCCCGGACGTCGGCGACGAAGTCCGGGTCGTGCAGCTGCCGGACCGAGACGTTGGGTTCCACCTTCTGCAGGGCGTCGGGGCCGAACTCGGCGAGCCAGGCCGCCGCCTGCCGGCAGGTCTCGCGCAGCACGAACCGGCCGAGCGGCACGATCAGACCGGTGCGTTCGGCCGCCGGGATGAACTCGAGCGGCGAGATCAGGCCGCGCTGCGGGTGGTGCCAGCGCACCAGCGCCTCGACCCCGACCACGCGGCGGTCCCGCAGGTCGACGATGGGCTGGTACAGCAGGCGGAACTCGCCGGCGTCGAGAGCCCGGCGCAGGTCACCGCCGAGGCGGGCGTCGGCGTACACGGGCTGTTCCAGGTCCGTGGTGAACCGCACCCAGTTGCCCTTGCCGCGCTGCTTCGCGGTGTGCACCGCCATGTCCGCCTCGCGGAGCAGGCCACCCACCGGGGCTCCGGCCGGCGCCGTGGCGATGCCGACGCTGGCGTGCACCAGCAACCCGTGCTCGCTGATCGGGACCTGGATCGCGGTGATGATGCGCTGCGCCACCAGGTCGGCGGTGCCGGCCGGACCGGCGACCAGGACGGCGAACTCGTCGCCGCCCAGGCGGGCCACGCTGCCGTCGTCACCGACCGCACGGCACAGCGTGTCGGCGAAGGCGACCAGCAGCACGTCACCGACATCGTGCCCGAGCGAGTCGTTGACGACCTTGAAGTCGTCGACATCGACCAGCAGCACCTCGACGTCGCCGGCGTCGAGCGCCGCGTTCAGCCACTCCCGGAAGAGGACGCGGTTCGCCAGGCCGGTCAGCGGATCGTGGGTGGCCTCGTAGCGCAGGCGCAGCTCGGAGGCCTGCCGGTCGCGCAGCAGACGGCTGTTCTCCCGGATCACCAGGTACTGGCGGATCATGACCAGCGTGATCACCAGGACCGCTGTCGCGGCGACGACCAGCGGCGACGCGGCAGTCCGGTGCGTCAGCACGTCGACCACCGGCGCCTGGACCGCTGCCACCGCCAGGTACGGCAGCCAGGTGTTCGGCCGGCGCGAGGAGACGCCGGCGGCGACCCGCTGGCGGTAGACGGCGAACGTGACCAGCACCGGGACGACCGGCAGGACCAGGGCCTGGGCCACGATCGGCCAGTTGGAGTACGGGTCGATCGCGAGCAGCGCCACCACGGCCCCGGTCAGCCCGGTCGCCGCGAGCAGCCGCACCGCGACCCGGTCCACCGGGCCGCCGTTGATGTAGGAGACCTTCGTGATGCTGGCCGCCGCCAGCACGAACGCCATCAGGATCATCACCGTGAGCGGGAGGTCCCGCGGCCCGGAGCGGAAGATCAGCGGGACCAGCCCGAAGTGATAGAGCACGGCGGCGCAGCCGAGGAAGGCGATCGCCCGGTCGAGCCACTGCCGGCCCAGCTCGTGCCGGCTGGTGACACCCAGCGGCACCCGCGCCACCGCGTAGATGGCGAGGAACACGCCGGCGCAGACGCAGACGGTCGCGGGGACCGGCATCTCCGGGTAGGCGGGGCTGCTACGGACCGCGGCGACGGCCAGCAGCCCGTACCCGACGGTGAGGAACGCGCATGAGGCGGACAACCGCAGCCAGAAGCGCCGGGCCGCCGGCACCAGGTGGCCGCCACGCACCACGGTCATGGTCGCGAACGCGGCGGTGGCCATGCCGGCGGGCACGAAGACGTAGGCGAACGGCCGGGGACCGCCGCCGGTCGCGGACCACCAGCCGAGCCACACCACGCCGGCCAGCAGGACGCCGACCGTGGCGGCGAGATGGCGCCACGGCGCTGGGGCGACATTCCTCATGCCAGCTCTTTCGACATCCGTCAGACCGAACAAAGCCCGGCCAGCCCCTAACTCTGCGATGTAACGACCGCCACAGCGGGCGCCGTCCTGCCGATCCGCCTATCGGCAGATCGTCGCCGTGCTGGAGAGGAACGAGATGCCGATGACGCCGGCGATCTTCGCCTTACCGGCGCCACACCACCTGACGGCGGCCGCCGGCTTCCGCTATCACCTTGCCGCTCGCGTCACCCGACTCGAAGAAGACCTCGCCCTTCGTCTTCTGGCCGGTCGTGACCGTGGTCGGGTGATCGCTGAGGGGATCCGTCTTCTCGTAGGTCGCCAGCGGAAGCGTCTCGCCCGCCAGGGTTCCGTCCGCCGCCTCGTACGTCAGCTGCACTTCCGCACCGGTGGCAACCTGCCCTGAGACACCATGTATCCGCACGCTGACCCGCACCACCGAACGCCTTGCCGGGCTTGGTCGAGGTGTCGGAGGTCGCGTCGTAATCCGCTTCGTGGAACGTCATCGCCTCGGGCTTGCCGATGACATACTCCACGTTTCCGCTCTCCGTCGACAGCACGCCGGGTTGTCCGTACCGAACCTCGGTGATCATGGGGGAACTCACGCTCGGCTCGGGTTCCGGCTCCCCTGCCGCGTCCGGGGAGCCGCCGGTGCCGCCGCATCCGCCCGCGAAGAAGATCGCGAGGACAAGCGCAGCCGACCACAAAGGGGAACGCCTCGTGTCCATGCCCGAACCGTATTGGACTGACTCCGACCGACCCACTGATGAAGGAGCGCATCCTCCGTAAGGGTCGCCGTTCTGGGCGCCCCTTCGTTCAACCGGCCGGACGATGTGCCTTCGCGGGCGATGGACCAGCGGATCTTGGCAGTCTCATCGTGGGCTGTGCTCCTCGCCACCGCCAGGCCCGGCGCGGTCGTCGCGGAGTTCCAGATGGGAGCCGGTGAAGGCGGCTCGCATCCGGCGATCGTGAGTCACGACCACCACGGCGCCCAGGTACGCCGTCAGCGCCTGCTCCAGCTGCTCGACCAGCGCGGGCCCGAGGTGGTTGGTGGGCGCGTCCAGCAACAGCAGGTCGACGGTTCGCTGACCAGCGGGGTCAGTTCGATGCGGCGGGCTGGCCGTAGGAGAGTTCACCGACGCGCAGATCAAGTTCCGCCAGGGTGGGCAGGCCGTGCGAGAGCCGGGCCGCCGCGTGCTCTTGCGGCTCGCCGGTGCGTGATTGAGCGTACGCCTGAAGCACCGTCATGCCGGGTGGCCACGGGGTCTCCCGCTGGCCCAGATGCCCCACCCGGCCGGTGACGGTGACCGTTCCGTGGTCGGCGCGAAGCTCACCGGCCATCAGCCGCAGCCGCATGAGCGTGCTCTTGCCGGCGCCGTTCGCGCCGGTCACGAGCGATCCGGCATCGCTCCGACAACGCACCGATCATGAATCTCGCACGGTGCATTCGGCGGCTCAGCGGAGGCCGCGCAGCGCCCTGCGGCGCTGCTCGCGGAGCGCATCGATTCGGGCCGGCGAGGGTGATGGTGAAGGCGGCGCAGCCGCCTCGGATCGGCGCACCTGGGCGCCGTAACTGTCGGTCTGGCGCAGGATCCGTTCCGGCTCGTCAGGGGCGGGCCACGCCACCAGCAGATAGTCCTCGACCGGAGCGGACACGGACTCGTCGGGCGCGGAGTCGCGACCGCGCACATGCACTCGCAGCCGATAGGGGCCTGGACCGGCTGTCGTCAGCGGTCCGAGCTCAGCGGGTGGATCAGCCATCAGGGCCATCGCCCGTACCGCACCGGTCGGGGCGGCCAGGCTCAGTTCGACCACGTCATCCCACTCTGCCGCCTCGTCCGGCGGTGGGCCGGCGGTCAAGGCGCGCAGCGAAACGGTGGCCGGCCCCGTGGCTATCCCGGTCCAGACCTTGACGACGCCGAGACCAGCCACACCCGCGAGGCCGTTGCCGACGGGTGTCTGCGGATCCGGGCGGCATCCCTCGTCGAGTAGCCAGAACTGGTGGTAGGCGACCTCGATCACGGCCATGGCACCCACGCTACCGGGACGCGCTCGTGCTTTCGAGCGCGTCCCGGTGAGCCGGTTCAGTGGGTGTGGATGCTGCCCGCGTCGATGGGCTGCAGGCGGGCGCGGTCCAGGTCGTACTCCAGGGATGGGCTGTTGTCGTAGATCTTGTCCGTGGTGGGGTAGGCACCCTTGGCGAGATCCCAGACGACCATCCGGAAGTGGCCGGTCTCGTAGCCGTACGCGACGAAGCCGTACCCGGCCTTGCCGTTCACACTGCCGGTTCCCGAGACGGCGGTCTTGCCGTCCTGGGTGACCACCAGCCAGGACAGCGAGGTCGAGGTGAAGTCGAAGGCGCCACCTTCGAGCTTCAGGTTGGCCTTGCCGTTGCTCGGCACCGGGCCGGTGTCGTGCGGCAGATACTTCGGATTGAACTGGAAGTGAGTCTTGCCGGTCGCGGTGGGATTGGCGGGCAGGCTTCCGGCGGCCGAGGTGAAGTGTCCGGCGCCGGTGGCGAATCCGCCGTCCGGGTCGTAGACGATGATCAACACGCTGGTCTGCTCGGCGGTGCCGCCGTCGTCGTCGGTGATCCCGGGGGTGATCGTGTACATGCCGGCGTGCTGGTAGGTGTGGGCGCCGCCGCAGACGTGACCGTCGGCGACCGTGTTGCTTGTGGTGCCGTCGTCCCATCCGATCGTGCAGGTGTGGGTGTCGTTGCTGCCGGGGTCCTCGAAGTTGGTGGTCAGCGTGACCGGGTCGCCGACCTGGTAGACCTGCCACGGGCGGGGCGAGACGATGCCCAGAGCCGGGACGTCCGCGGCGGCGTTCAGATCCCGCGTGTTGCGCCGGATCCGCGGATCGACGTTCACCATCCGTACGGTGGCCGAGTCGGTGCTCGCCTCGTCGTGAATGCCGTCGTCACCGTGGATGGTGACGGTGTACGTACCGTCGTCGGTGCACCGGATCGCGGTGGTGGCCGTGCTGCCGCCGCCGCTGAAGGTACAGGTGGCGCCCGGATCGACGTCCGGCCCGGCCGCGTAGGACCAGGTCACCGTCGGCGTGCCGTTGTCGTCGGTCGCGGTGCCGGCGAGTTCGATGGAGTCCCCTTCATAGCCGGACACGTCAGGTCCGGCGTTGACCGACGGCGGATAGTCGGGCGGGAAGGGACTGGTGCCGCCGCCGGTACCGACGATCTCGATGTAGAAGGCATCCCCGTCGATCACCCGTTCGGACTGGTACAGCCCGGTGTTGAGGGCCGATCCGCCGTTGGAGTTCTGCCGCGCGTCGATCATGCAGACGCTGTAGCCGGTCGGCCCGGTGGTCCCGATCGGCTCGGGAATCGTGCACCAGTTGAAGGTCCGGGCGACCCCCTGCGGCACCGCGGTGCTCGCTCCCTCGATGGTGGAGCGGAACGGGTACTCGTCACAGCTCTTGGTCGCCGGCCGGGGATAGCGGCGCGGGCAGGCCCGGTTCCCGTTCGCGTCCTGCCGGGCGGGATCGACCATCCGGTGCAGGGCCGGCGTGCCGGGAGCGCCGGGCAGCCCGGAGCCCTGCGCGTCGCCGATGTGCTCGGCCAGCTCCGGGTAGAGACCGCTGCGGGCGTACTGATAGATCGGCGCGAAGCCGGGGAAGACACAGCCGACGTACGCGTAGCCGGGCACCGCGTTGTCGCATCGGATCTGCGGTGGCGCCGGGTCCGGCGTGATCGGGGTGGGCTCCCACAGCGGGTTGAGGAAGGTGTAGGTGACGCGGCTGTTGGCGTAGTCGACGGCGCCGGCGGCCAGCGTCCGGATCGGGAAGATACCGATCGCCTTGACCACCGATTCCTGGGTGGCCGGCTGTGGCCCGAACGGGATGGGCAGCGAGAGGCATGCTCCGGAGCAGGTCAGCTCCCCGACGACGGTGGTGCCGGGGCTCAGGCCGAGGCCCCAGCCGCCGAACGGCGAGATGAAGGCCTGGCGCCCGAAGTTGGGGATGTCGTCGGCGGTGAAGACGTTCTCCGCGAGCAGGTAGTTGATCGCGCCGACCGGTTCCCGCGTGTTGCGGTCGACGATGGTGGCCGTCCGGCTCTGGATGGCGCAGCCGTCCTGCCGGTAGTACTGCCATCCTCGGTACGCGTATTCGTAACACCACTCAGGCAACGGGATCGGGTCGACCGCCAGGGTGGACCGGCCGCTGGTGCGCAGCCGCGCGGGGTCGGGATGCTCGGTGCCGGGCTGGTCACAGAGCAGATAGGCGGACCCAGCCGGCTGGCAACCATCCGCGGCTGCGGACTTGGCCGCGGGACGAGCGGCCGGAGCCTGCTGCGGTGCCGGGTCGGGCAGCCGGACGGTCCCGTCGAACCGCGGCGCGGCCCGATCCTGGACCCGCTGGCGCAATTGTTCGAGGACGGTGGGTGCGGGGTCGGCCGCCGCCGCTGATGGCGCCACCGCGACCAGCGGCGCCATCAGCAGGACAGCGACGAGTACACGCCTCAACATCGAAGTCTCCCCCGTGAGTCGGTCAGGCGTTCCGGCCCGACGCTAGGGCCTTCAGCGATGCGCATCTATGGCCCGAACGGTTAACCCGGTTACCTGAACGTCCGGGCAAGTCTTGCCACGCGACGGCTGGACCGGTCGGAGCCGGGAGCATCACCACCCGGCCATGGCCGGGTCGAGGAATTGCTCGAACGCGGCGGAACTGCCGGTACGCTGCGCGCCGACCTGCCGACGGCCTGGATGGTCAGCGTGTTCTACCAGGTGGTCCACGGCTCCGCCGAGGAGATCACCGCGGGCCGGCTCGCTGAAGACGTCGGTGCCGACCGGATCAGTACGACAGTGCTCGCGGCGTTCGCGTGCCCGGGTGAACGACGCCAGGAGCCGGCAGCGTCGTGACCCACCGGGGGTTACTGGGTCTTCTGGAAGGCGTCGAGCCGGGCGCGGACCTCGGCGGCCACGTCGACGAACACCAGCCGGACGTCGCCGAGTTCGTCGCTGCCGCGTACGTGACAGGTGAGGTCGGCGGGGCCGTCCGGCAGCAGCATCTCGAGGGTGACCGACTGGCCGGGAGCCAGCCCGTCGACCATGTCGAGCAAGGCGTCCTCGCCGAGGTCGTCGACGTCGAGATCGACGATGACGCGAGCACCACCCAGGGACAGGTCGATCGCGAGACCCGGGAACATCTGACCCGATGGCAGGATCAGGACGACCGGCACCTGCACCGAGACACGCCGGAAGCGTCGCCGGTCGACGGCGCCCACGTTGGTATCCACCCGCATGTACACCCCGGGCACGCCATCGGCAGGCGGTGGCACCACGGTGCCCTCGATGCTGAAGCCGGCGCCGTTCTGGGTCCAGAGCAGGGTCACGTCGACACCGATCATGGCGAACCCGGTGAGGTCCAGCCGGAGCGTGCCGTCGCTTTCCCGTGAGACCCGGCAGGTCCGGGCCGGCCCACCGCCGAGCGACACGCTGGCGGTCGGAACGGTCCACGGCTGTGGTTCCTCGGCGGTCTTGGCCATCGCTGTCGGATCTTTCTCGGCATACCCGTCGCGGTCCGGCCGCATCATCTCCACACCGACAATACCGTCACGAGCGGCCGTTCAGGTGCAGGTCAGCACGCCAGGGCGGGCCGGACGGAGCGGCCGCCGCCGGCTGGCCGAGCTGCGTCCTTCTCGCGGTGACGCCGGCCGGGCTACTGGTCGGCGGCTGACGCTCACACCGCCCAGCATTCACGACCGCGGCCGCCGCGTCAGCGCCGAGCAGCGCCGCGACGACAGGTGGGCTGCCTTGATCCAGGCGACTCTGATTCTGAGGTTTGTTAACAGTTCGTCTTGACATGAGCTGTGCGGATCTAGTTGAGTCGATGCTTACATCCCCCTCGCACCAGTACGTGCCGGACGTACGGAAGGTGAGTCATGTCCAGACTTATGCAGCTCCTCACCGTTGTCAGCGTCGCCGCGGTGGGCGTCGCCGCGGCGGTTCTGCCCATGTCGACGTCGAGCGCGGCAGAGGCCTGCGCCGCCGCGTACAGCGGCTCGACGGTCTACACCGGCGGCATGCGCGCGTCCTACAACAGCCACAACTGGACGGCCAAGTGGTGGACCCAGGGCGAAACGCCGAGCACCGGCGGCTCCGGCGTGTGGGCCGACAACGGCGCCTGCGGCGGCGGCACCACGCCGCCGCCCGGCGGTGGCGGATCCAGCGGCTTCCCGGTCAGTGAGGCGCAGTTCAACCAGATGTTCCCGAACCGGATCGGGTTCTACTCGTACGCCGGCCTGATCGACGCGATGAAGAAGTTCCCGGCCTTCACCACCACCGGCAGCGACACGGTCCGCAAGCAGGAGGCCGCCGCCTTCCTGGCGAACGTCAACCACGAGTCCGGAGGCCTGGTCTACGTCGAGGAACTCAATCAGGCGAACTGGCCGCTCTACTGCGACCGCAGCCAGTCGTACGGGTGCCCGGCCGGGCAGAGCGCCTACCACGGTCGCGGGCCGATCCAGCTGAGCTGGAACTTCAACTACAAGGCGGCTGGTGACGCGCTCGGCATCGACCTGCTGAACAACCCGGACCGGGTGAAGAACGAGACGTCGGTCGCCTACCAGACCGCCCTCTGGTACTGGATGACCCAGCGCGGCCCGGGCACGATGACCCCGCACGACGCCATGGTCAACAGCCGCGGCTTCGGCGAGACGATCCGCAGCATCAACGGTTCGCTGGAGTGCAACGGCGGCAACCCGGCGCAGGTGCAGAGCCGCGTCGACGCGTACAACCGGTTCACCGGCATTCTGGGCGTGAGCCCGGGCGCCAACCTCTACTGCTGATCAGCGCCTGTTCCGGGGCCGGCCGGGCCGGGGTCGACTTGCTCGACGCCGTTCCGGCGGGTCCCGGCGGGCCGCGACGGCGGTCGGCTCGGATCCAGGGCTCGATTCCTCGGGGCCGAAACACCTGGAGAACCGGGCGTCGGATCGCTGGATGCCACGGTGTCGCAGAAAGGACGTCGGCCAGAACAATCTGTCGGCGAGGAAGGGCGCACCGGCGGATCCGGTTACTCAACGGACGCGCTTCCCGCGGACGATGACGGCTCGTGGTGTGCTGAGCTGACTGAGATCGGCTCGCGGGTCGGTGCCGAACACGACCGCATCAGCCGGCCCGCCATCCACCAGGCCGGGCAGCCCGAGATACGACCGGGCGGTCCAGGACGCCGCGGCGAGCGCCTGATGCGGCGACACACCGGCTGCCACCAGTGCCCGGACCTCATCGGCGATGCCACCGTGCGGCCGGGAATCCGTGCCGGCCAGGACGACGACCCCGGCCTCGACTGCGGCGGCGGTGAGCCGGGCGTGGGCGCTCGCGCCGGGCACGTACCACCTTCTGTTCGTGTCCCCTGGTTCAGCGACGATCCTCGCCAGCGAAGCGGTGATCACCGACAAGGTCGGGGTGAGTGCGATGCCGCGCTCCGCCATACGCGGCAACAGATCCCGATCCAGCCCCATGCCGTGCTCCACCGAGTCCACACCCGCCTCGACGGCCACCGATCCGCCTGCCGCCTGCTGCGAATGCACAGCGAGGCGCCCGCCGACCGCGTGCACACGCTCGACCGCCTCACGGAGCACACCGACCGGCATCACATCGTCGTCCGGCTGCCAGTCGATCACTATCTTGGCCCACCCGGTGCGGGCGGCCTGCTCGGCCGCGACGGCGGGTAGCTCGGTCAGTTCGGGGCGCCGGCCCCAGCCCGGCATGAACTGTCCATGCTGAGCGATCCACGGGCCGGCGTGGAAGGCGCGCGGGCTGCCGTCCGCCCGACCGAACCAGTCGGGAGGGTCGCCGGCGAGCCCGGGCGCGCGGATCAGTGTGACTCCCGCATCCAGATGCGCCCGCAGGTCCTCTGTCAACAGATCCGCGTCCAGTGGCCGGCCTGGCGCCTCGGCTCCGGGATGGGTATGCGCATCGACCAGTCCGGGCAGGATCCAACCCTCCGCGACGAGTTCGGCGCCCGCCACCGGATCCAGGGTCCACCGGTCACCGTCGGCATAGAGATCGATCGGTTCACCTTCGGGCAGAGCGAGGCCCCGCACTCGCAGAACTGTCACCACGCCACCCCACCACGGCGGGTCACCTCCGCGAAAGGTGACCGGCGGCAGATCCGGACGCCTGGGCTTGCGTTGGAGCGCGCTCGAAGCCCTAGCCTCCTGGCCATGGACGTGAACGAACAGTTGGCGGACGCGTTGCGCCTGGCCGTCGACCCGCCCGGCGGTGTGTCGGTCGAGGCCTTGCAGGATCTGATCCGGGACGACCCGGCCCGGCAGTGGGACATCGCGACGGCGGCCGGCCACGTCGGCGTGAGCCCGCACACCTTGCGCTACTACGAACGGATCGGCTTGATCGCGGTGCCTCGTAACCGCGCGGGGCATCGCGTCTACGACGCCGCGTCCGTACGGCGCCTGGTGTTCCTGACCCGCATGCGAACGTCGGGGATGGCCATCAGCGACCTGCGCCACTACATCGCCCTCGTGGATGGCGGCGACGCCACCATCCCTGACCGCCTCGACCTGCTCCTTGAGCACCGCGACACGTTGCGGAACCAGCTCAAGCAGATCCAGCTGGCTCTGGCGGCCACCGAATACAAGATCGCCACGTACGGAGGAGCGGCTCAGCCATGAGGACGACGCAGCACGACATCGACAGCGCGGACAACCTCGAACGCCGCAACCGCGGCTTGGAGGTCCTTCGGGAGATCGACGGCGAGGCCGGGAGCAAGGTGATCGACTCGCTCGCCGACCTGTCCCCCGCCCTGGGCCACCACGTGGCGGCGTTCGCCTTCGGCGACATCTACAGCCGGCCGGGACTCGACGCACGCTCGCGGCAGCTGGTGACGATCGGCGTGCTGACCGCCCTCGGCGGATGCGAGCCTCAGCTCAAGGTGCACGTCGGCGCGTGCCTCAACGTCGGCCTGACCCCGGATGAGATCATCGAGGCGATGCTGCACGCCGCCGTCTACGCCGGTTTTCCGCGGGCCCTGAACGCGACCTTCGCCGCGAAGGAGGTCTTCGACAGCCGAGGGATCAGTGGCAGCTGAGCGGGGATGAATCGTCGGCCAGGTCGGTGTGCCGGCGGAGCTCCCCCGGCATCCGCCGGAGGCGGCTCAATCGCGGCGTTGCCGGCGGTCCGCCAAGTCGGCCAGTTCGTCGAGGTGGACACGGTTGCGCCCGGCCCGCTTCGCGGCGTACAGCGCCTCGTCAGCTCGACCGAGCAGGTCCGCGACGGTACCGCCGGGCGCCGCGGCGGTGACGCCGATGCTGACCGTCACGGGCAGTTCGCCGGTGATCGGCGCCCACCGGTGGGCCAGCACCGCCTGCCGGAAATCCGCCACCTTCATGATCGATTCCGGTACGGCGGCGCCGGTCATCACCAGCAGGAACTCCTCACCACCCAACCGGGCCGCGAAGCCGTCGGCGCCTACCTCGACCTGTGCCAGCAGACCGGCGAACGCCACCAGAACGGCGTCGCCGGCCTGGTGGGAGAGCGAGTCGTTGATCTGCTTGAAGTGATCCAGATCGAGCAGGGCGGCGATCACCGGGGCTCCGTCGGCGGCACAGCGGGCGAGCAGCCCCGGCAGGCGCTCGTCGACGAACCGGCGGTTGTGCAGCCCGGTCAGCGGATCGCGACGGGCCTGGTCGCGGAACGACTCGGCCTGCCGGCGCGCGTCGGCGACCTCGTACGCCGCCTGCAGGGTGCGGGCCTGCTTCTCCCGGTCGGCATCGCGCTGGCGCCGTTCGGCCGCGTTGGCCTCGCACAGCCTGCGGTAGGCGTCCTCGAATCGCCCGGCCGAGGCCAGCACGGCGGCCTGCTCGGCCAGCACCCCGGCGGCCAGCCGGCCGAGCCCGTGCCGTTCACACAGCTGCGCGCTCTCGGCGAGGGCCGTCCCAGCGCCCTCCAGATCCCCCCGCCGATGCCGGGCCATGCCGAACGTCAGCAGGTACGCGGCCTGCGCGTCGGCTTCGACCGGGGCCTGCGGATACTGATCGAGCGCAGCGCGGGCGGCGCGCTCGGCCTCCTCGACGTGTCCCAGCTCCAGCGCGACCCGGGCCACCGTGTCCAGCTCGGCGGCGTCCAGGGGCCGGCCGTGCGCCTGACTGAGGGCCCGCAGCCGCTGCAGCACCTCCCAGGAGCGCTGCGGCTCGCCGGCCTCGTACTCGCTGTAGGCGTAGTTGTTCAAGGCGGTCGTCTGGCGTTCCAGATGGCCGATCTCCGTGGCGGCCGCGAAGGCCTGCTCGAAACGTTCCCGGGCGGCCGCCATCGACCCGGTCGCGGCGAACGCGTCGGCCAGCTTGATCAGTGCCAGGACCCGTTCCGCCGGGGGTGTGTCGTCGCCCAGCGCCGTCACGCACTGAAGCATGTGCTCCAGGCCACCGCCCAGGTCACCGGTGTTGGTGGCGATCCGGGCCAGCAGCCGGTGGGTGCGGGAGATCAGCCGCTGCGAGCCGTGCTCGGCCGCCCACCGGTGCACCTCGCCGATGAGCCGGGCCGCGGTCGCGCTGTCACCCTGACGCTCGATGGCCTCCGCCCGCAGCAGCGTCGCCCGCCAGAACAGGTCGTCCTCGCCGAGCGGTCGCAGCGTCTCGATCAGCCGGTCCAGCTGGGCGAGGGACTCGGCCAGGTCCCACCCGATCCGTTCCTCCAGCAGGTCCAGCTCGGCGTCGAGCTCCGGCGTCGAGTCCGCCACCCTCCCGTGTGCCGCCATCTGGTCACCGCTTCCTGCTCGGGGTGCGCTGTGCACCGCGGGCCCTCCTTTCGGCGTCACCCGTCCGTTCCTGAGGCGTCCCGCTCGATGGGCCGGTCAGGTGCCGGCTGCGCGCCACCCGGGCGGACGGCTTCGTGCGTGACGTCACCTGTGAGCCGGTTGCCCTCAGGGCGGGCGTCGTCGTGCCGATAGGGGCGCGTCCGCCTCGGGCGGGTGGAACGGCCATGGAGCGACGAAAGTTGGGAACCGTGTTCGGGGGCTACCAGGTGCCCAAGCGCGCCACGGCGCGCCGTACGGGCGATGGTGGGTTCACCATGCTCGAGGTCGTGGTGTCCGCCGCGGTGATGGGCATCGTCCTCATGGGGTTGAGTGCCTTCTTCGTGCAAGCCATGTCGAGCTCTCACCTGCAAGGTCAGCAACAGGTCGGTATCCGGGTCGCCGCGGATGCCCTGGACACGCTCCGGGCGCCGCAGGTGGCGGCCTTGCTGTCCGAGCGCACGCCGTGCGCCGGGGCATGCCCGGCGCCGGTGGCCAAGGCAGCACCGCTGCTCGCCGGCACCGAGCGGTGGGATGCCGCGGCGGCGCCGACGTCCGTCACCATCGCGCCGTCTCCGGCCGTCTCCGCTACCGCCTTCCCGGTGCCGCCGAACTCGTCGAGCGTCACGGTGAACGGACTGGCCTACCAGCGCTACCTCTACCTCGGCAAATGCTGGGAGCAGACGGGCGGGGGCGCCTGCACTGCCGATGACACCCAGCCGATCGCCATGGTTCGCGCGGTCGTCGGAGTGGCCTGGCCGTCGTCTGCCTGCGCCGGCGGCACCTGCTCTTTCGCCACGTCCACGCTGTTCAGCGCCGGCGGCTCGGGCGACCCGGTGTTCAGTTCCGGCGCAGTGACCTTGACCGCCGTTGCCGACCAGGTCACCACCCTCGGGTCGGCGATCGCGCCGCTGCCGTTCTCGGCCACCGGCGGCGCCCAGCCGTACACCTGGTCGGTCACCGGCCTCCCGAATGGTCTGACGTTCGACCCGGCCACGACGTCGGTGACCGGGACGCCCACGAGCGCCGGCAACTCGACGGTGACCGTGACCGTGACCGACGCCCTCGGCACCAAAGCCAAGGACACGTTCCTGTGGACAGTCGTCACCAAGCTCGCACTCGCCAAGATCGCCGACCAGGGCACCACGCAGGGTCGCAGTGTCACGCTGTCGCCGTCCGCGGCCGGCGGCACCACCCCGTACACGTGGTCCGCCACCGGTCTGCCGCACGGCCTGTCGATCGACAGCGGCACCGGAGCGATCACGGGTACGCCGGACACTCTCGGAGCCTCGACCGTCACGGTCACGGTGACGGACGCCCGTAAGCAGTCCGCCAAGGTCTCCTTCGTGTGGACGATCTACTCGGCGCCGAAACTGGCGGTTCCTCCGAAGCAGGACACCTACATCGACACCGCCGCGGTGCCGCTGCAGATGGTCGTCACCGATGGCGTCGGCCCCTACACCTGGACGGCCACCAGCCTGCGCGCCGGCATGTCGATCGGGTCGAGCACCGGCGTGATCAGCGGGACGCCGCTGGCATTGGGTACCTCGCACGTCGTGGTGACGGTCACGGACAGTCGCGGCGAGAGCGCCTCGGTGACCTTCGACTGGTCCATCAACAAGGCCCAGCAGCTGTACGACAGCACCACCACACAGCTGATCGTGGCCAACCCCTCGCTGTACACCTGGAGCGCCGTCAACCTGCCGCCGGGGCTCTCGATCAACTCGCTGACCGGACTCGTGAGCGGCACGCCGACCACGGTCGGCACCTGGGACATCCAGATCCTGCTCACCGACGCCGGCGGCACCGTGAAGAAGGTGCCCTTCAAGTGGACGATCTTCGCACCGCTGAGCATCACGTCTCCGGGTGCCCAGGCAAGTCCGAAGGGCAAGGCGATCCCGTCGCTGCAACTGACCCAGACGGGCGGCGCCGGACCGTTCACCTGGACTGTCTCCGGGCTGCCGGCCGGTCTCTCGATCGACGCGAGCACCGGCGTGATCACCGGGAAGCCGACGACCATCGGAACGTCGACCGTGTACGTCACCGTGACCGACTACGCCGGCAACCGGAAGACGATTTCCTTCACCTGGCAGGTGAGTTGATGACGAGCCGGATCCCGATCGGGGCACGCCACGCCCTGCCGCGCGGCGACGCCGGGGTCACGATGATCGACCTCCTGGTCGCCATGGCGCTCATGTCGATCATCGGGTCCATCGTGACCGGCGGCCTCGCGCAGCTGTACCGGATGACCGACGTCACCGACCGGATGGACGAGGCCCAGTCGCAAGCGAGCCTGGCGTACGCCGGCCTCCAACCGGAGATCGGTGTCGCCTACGACATCAGTGAGCCGGGCGCCGGAGCCGGCGGTGATCCCTCCGTCGAGTACGTCACCCAGGACCCGAGCGGTCAGCGGATCTGCCACCAGCTACGCCTCTCCGGCGGAAAGCTGAAGCTACGCCAGTGGCCGGCGTCGGCGACCACGGCAGCGGCGGTGTCCGCAGCCGCCTGGCGTGTTCTCGCGTCCGGGCTGTCGGCGCCCGGCACACCGGACACCGAAACCGGCGCGGCAGCGGCGCCGCAGACCCTCCACTTCCCGGACTTCTCGACACCTTCGCTGACGAACCTGCCGAGCGCCACGCCGCTGCAACTGCGCATCCGGCTCACGGCGACGGCCAGCGGGGCGAAGGGCTCGACCCAACGCGACACCCAGACCACCATCGTCGCGGCCAACAGCGCCGTCCGCTGGCACGACCCGGTCGCCTGCTCGCTAGGAAGGAACACGCCGTGAGCGCTCTGCGACGGCCGCGTCCGCGGCCCTCGGCCGACGACCGCGGCTCGATGCCGATCGCCATCCTGGTCACCATGGTGGCGACGAGCCTCAGCGCGATCCTCGGCGCACTGCTGATCGCGCAGATCGGTATCACGCGATTCGACCAGCGCCGGGTCAGCGGATTGCAGGCCGCGCGCGCGGGTCTGGAAGTCGCCGTGGCCACCATCCGGGCGTCCACGTCGGGTAGCGTGTCGCAGGCGACCCTCTCCACGACGGCCGGCAACCCGCAGGGCGATCGCACCAAGTTGCCCTGCGCCACTCTGACCGACGCCTCGCCCGCCGTCCCGGCCACCTATACGATCAGCTTCGACTACTACACGACGGATCCGCAGTACGGCGGCAGCCCTCTGCCCTCGTGCCAGACCGGACAGGGTCCCGGCAACCAGGCCGCCTACGTGCGATTGACGTCGACCGGGTTGGACCTCGCGGGCAAGGCGAGCGTGACGCTGACCGCCACGTACCCCTTGCTGTCCGGTGACCAGAACCTGGCCGGCGACACCATCCGGCTCGGCGCGACCAACCTGTGCCTGGACGCGGGCGACTCGCCCAGCGCGGGCCAGCAACTCTCGCTGCGCAACTGCGCCGCCAGCACCAGGCCCACGAGCCAGCTGTTCGCCTACGGCTCCAACCTGCAGGTCAGGTTGGTGTCGTCGAACTCTCCCGACGCCCTGTGCGTGACCGCCCAACAGACGAGCGGCGCCTCCCTGGCCCTCGCCGTGTGCGGCACCACCACCGTCCCCGCCGGCCAGCAATGGATCTCTTCGGGCCCCGGGGCGTCCGGTGGCGGCACGTGGCTCTCCTCGGCCCGGACTCTCTGCTGGCGCGCAGCGGGCTCCGCGGCGGGCAACCCCGTCAACCTCGACGCCGACTGCGGCACCGCGGCGTCCACCTTCGTCTCGGGTGGCTCTGCCGGTGCCGGCGCGGCCGTGCTGGCGGACCGGAACCAGTGGGTGGATCACGCCGAGTTCAGCCGGTGCATGGACGTCGCCGGCAAGAAGGTCGCCGACGCCCGGCTGATCACCTATCCCTGCAGTCAGAGCCAGAGCCTGACGAGCGCCGACTGGAGCCAGCAGTGGGTGCCCGTGGACGCCACCAGCGGTCAAGCCGCGGTACTCGTCAACGGGGCCGCCGGCGTGAAGGATGTCCTGTTCACCGTGACCGACAACGACGGAAGCCCGACCAATCCCGACGGCAAGTACTGCCTGTGGAGTTCCGGCACCGCTGGGCAGAAGGTACAGGCCAAGGCCTGCTCCGCGGCGACGGCCGGATACCGGTGGACGATCACCCGGAACACCGGCCAGTCCGCGACCAGCTATCAGGTCCAGGACGACCACGCCTTGTGCCTCACCGCTGTCGGACAGGACGTCCTCGCGGATCCGGGCGCACCAGCGAACGCGAGCATTCTCCGCGTGATGCCGTGCGACGGCTCCGACCAGCAGAAATGGAACGCCCCGCCGGCGGTGCAGAACGCGTCGCCGCTGCTGAACGTGACCCAACGCTAGGGCCTGCCTGCTCGGAGGTCCGCGCAGGTGGTCGCTGACCGTGACGTGCAGGCCTGCGGCTCTGTCGCGTCAGCCTCGTCGCCACAAGCCTGTTTTTCCTCCTACGGTTGACTCGTCGCGCACGTTGACGCATTCCTGCTAGGACGCGGGCGGCGGCCACGGTATAGCTGTCGTTCATGGCCGACATGTCAGATCCGATCAACTATCGCCGGATTCTCGCCGACACCGCGGACGTCGACGCCGGCGACGGCGGGCCGTCTCTGGAGCTGGTCCGCATCGAGGTCGAGGCGAGCCCCGACCGGCGCGGCGAGATCGGCGCCGTCGACGTGCTCGAACGCTTCAGCAACCGGGCTGACGAGGTCGGCGCCGCCGTTGCCGGCATGGCCGAGCGGTTGCGCGCCGCCCTGGAACGCGACACCCCGCCGCCGGCGGAGCCCGGCCGCTGGGAGATGTCGCAGGTCAGCATGGAGTTCGGCCTGAACCTGGAAGCCGAGACCGGCATCGTGGTCTGCAAGGGCAAGACGGCCGCCGCGTTCAAGGTGGCGGTCCTTTGGACCGCGAGGACGTGACGTCGTGGCCGGGCTCGCCATCGGTGAAGTGCGGATCGGCGGCCGCGCGCGCGGCACCGCGTTCGTGGTCACCGAGGACCTCCTGCTGACCTGCTGGCACTGTGTCCGGGATCGGCCCGCCGGGGCAAAGATCACCGTCACGTTCGCGCCGGACCTGACCGCCACCGTCGTCCTGCTGCAGGACGACGAGGTCAACGACATGGCGCTGCTCGGTTTCCGGCCGCCATTCCGGCTTCCCGCCGGTTGGTCGCCGGTGGCGCTGGGACGCGACGACGACGCCCCGCGGGAGGCGGCGGTGGATGTCACCGGCTGGCCGCTGGACCGGATCACCACGGTGGCCGCGCGTACTCTGCCGTGCCGGGTCGAGCAGCAGATCGTCATCGGCGCCGGTACCACGGTGCTGCAGCTCTACGCCGACCAGCTGATCGGCGGCGTCCGGCCGCGCGGGTTCAGCGGTTCCCCGGCGCTGGCCCGTACCCCGGCCGGTCCGGTCGCCGTGGGCGTCGCCCGCTGGATGCAGGAGGACGACGACGACCCGGAGACCGCGGTCGGCGGTGTCGTCTACGCCACCCGAATCAGCGACATCACCGCCCGGTGGCGGGCGCTGCGGCCGGTCTCGGCGCCGGCGCTCGACCTCGCCGGTGACCTGCAGGCCCCGTCTCGGCTGGCAGTCGAGGACTTCGTCACGGCTCAGCTGCGCGGGCCCGGCGGCGATCTGCCGTTCGCCGGGCGCGACGACGACCTCGCCGCCCTGGACAGGTGGCTCGACGAACCGGACGCGCCGCCGCAGCATCTGGTCAGCGGACCGGCCGGGATCGGCAAGAGCACGCTGCTGGTGCGCTGGGCGGCTCGGATCGCCGCCCGCCGCGACCTGCACGTCGTGCTGGTGCCGATCAGCGTCCGGTACGAGACGAACGAGGCCCGCGAGGCGCTGCTCGCGCTGGTCCACCGGCTCAGCCGGGTGCACCAGGAGAGCTACGACCGGACGATGAGCGCCGCCGACGCCCGCCAGAGCGTCCGTGCCCTGCTCAGCCGGCCGGCGCCGGCCGGCACCCGGATCGTGGTCATCGTCGACGCGCTCGACGAGGCGGCCGGCTGGACACCCGGGCCACGGCTCTTCCCGCAGCAACCCGGCGCCGGGGTCCGGCTGCTGCTGTCCGCCCGGCACACCGGTGAACACCCGGACGCTGCCGCCTGGACCGGCGAGCTCGGCCTGCCCGGCGCGCGCACCACCACCTTGTCCCGCCTCGGCGCGCCCGCCATGGCCGGCCTGCTGCGCCAGGCTCTGCCGGACGCACCGGCCGCCGCCCTCGACGCGGCCGCGGACCGGCTGTGGTCGCTCACCGACGGCGAGCCGGTCACCGTCGCCCTGCACCTGCAAGCGGCCGCCGCCGAGCCGGGCGGCCTGCCCGCCTGGACCGCGAACGCCGCCCAGACTCCGCCTGGCCTCGCCGGCTTCTTCGCCGTCTGGTGGAGGGAACAGCGCAAACTCTGGTCCGGGCACGGCGAGGGCCGCGTCGACGACGCCGAGCGGCTGCTGCGCATCCTCGTCATCGCCGAGGGACCGGTCACCCGCGCGGACTTGCTCACCCTCGCCGGCCGCCTGCGGCAACCCCTGGACGGGGTACGCGTCGACGCGGCTCTCACCGTGCTGAGCAGGTTCGTGCTCCCCGGCCGGACCGGCGGCACCGTGGTCGTCGCTCACCAGGTGATCACCGACATGCTCCGGGACCGTCTCGAGGCAGACGGCTCCGCGACGGAGTACCGGCAGACGTTCGTATCGTGGGGTGTCGACGTCCTCGACCGGTTGCACGCCGGCGACCTGTCCCCCGGCGAGGTGCCCAGCTACCTGGCCCGGCACCTGGCCGGCCATCTGACGTCGCAGGACACCTTTCATCCGTACGCGCCGCGGCTGGCTGGGCCGCTGTGGCGGCGGGTCAAGGACGCGGCCGGCGACGACATCGACGCGTTCCGCGCCGACGTGCAGACGGTCGCGAGTCACGCCCGCCGCCTCGACCAGCAACGCCGCGCCCGCGGCGAGAAACCCCGGCTCCTTCCGGAACGGGTGATCTGCGCCGCCGAGATCGCCGCCGAACAGCGGGCTCTCGGCACCGGCATGTCCGCGGCGCTCGCCACCGAACTGGTGCGCCACGGGCTGTGGCGGCCCGGCCGGGCCCTCGGATACCTCGCGACCTCCACCCACCCGGGGCTCTCCGACCGGGCGTACGGGGTGGCCGCGCTCGCGCCGGTCATCCCGGTCGAGGACCTGCCCACGCTGGAACAGCTGCTCGACGACGCGCAACGCAACACGTACTCGGAGGAGCTGGCCGCCGCGATCTCCGCCTGGGCGGTACGCCTCTACGAACTCGGCCACGTCGCGGAGGCTCTGCAGGCGGCGTTCCGGCTGCCCGAGGGTCACCACTCCCGCCGGTACGTCGCGATCTGGACGCTGACGGAACTGATCGCGAGGATGCCCGACGACCTGGCCGCCGGCGCGCTCGCCACGGTGGCCCGGCAGATCACCGAGTCGGATCAGCAGCACGACGACACGTACGCGATCGCTCATCTCACCGCGAGACTGCACCCGCAGCGCGCCGAACGGCTCGGTCTTGCCGAGCCGGCGGCCTTCCTGGTCGGCGAACTGGACGAGTACCGCAAGCGGGGGCACGGCGAGACGCCCTTCGTCCACCTGAACTACCTGCAGCACCACGCATTCGTCGCGGCCGCGCCGTGGATGCCGGAGGAGCAGGTCAGCGCGATCATCCGTTGGGCGATCTTCGATCGGCTCGGCCGTGATCCGGAGGCGGGCCGCTACGAGCAGGAGCAGGTGCTCCTGCCGGACATCAACTACGACGGGCTGCTGAGCGTGTTGCCCGCCGCCGACGCCGACGAGGTCGCCTCCTGGGTCCGCGCGGAGCTGACCGGCGCGAAACGGGTGTGCTGCCTCGCTCAGCTGCTCCCGCTTCTCGACCCGCCGGCCCGGCAGGACACCGCCGCCGAGATCGCCGAAGCCGCGCCGCAGGACCTCAAGGCCTTCGCCGACAGCCTGAACATGCTGATCCCGGCCGTGCCGGCGATGGTCCGGGCGGGCTGCACCGACCTGGTCGTCGACCTGATCGAGCGCACCGGCGCGGAGACCTGGCTCATCGCGACCGCCGCGGAGCACCTCACCCTCGAGCAGGCCCGCGATCTCATGCCGATCGCCGCGTCCGCCACCGTCCATCGGTCCCGGAAGGAACTGCTGGCCCGCCGGGCGGCCGACGGCCCACGGGAGGCGGCCGCCGTGCTCGAAGAGGTCCACGGTGACCGCACCTCGGAGGTGTCCGGCGAGCTGGGCTGGCTGCTGACCACCCACCTTCCGGCGGAACACGCCGAAGAGCCGCCCGAGCAGCGGGACCTGGCCGCCTGGTGGACCGCCGCGTACTGGGGCACCCCGCCGCCTGGCGGCCAGCGCTGGTATCCGCCCACCGGTCCCCGGCTGGAGCCCGGGTCGGGGTCAGGGCCGTGGTTCACCCTCTGCCGGCTCGCCGCGGTCACCCGCCGACCGCGCGGCGATCACCGCGACGCCGCGCTGGCCGAGATCCGGTCCCGGATCGGCGAGCTGCGCGAGGTCGCGTCCCGGCGTGGCTCGGTGTACCCGTTCCCGCCGGACAGCCCCTGGCTGGCCGGCAGCGTCGACGGGTGGGCCCCGTTCTTCGTCCGCCTCCTCGCCCCCGACGCCCGGCCGATCGTCCGCGAGCTGCTCTTCGACGGTGGCTACGGCGAAGGTGTCGAAGGACCCGAGCACAACCATGGGCGCGGCGAGTTGGACGACTGGGCGCGGGAGGCGCTGGCCCTGACCCCGCTGTTCTCCGCCGAACAGCTGGCCCAGCTCGAGCAACGGGCCGACACCCCGCAGATCGACAGCGGGACCCTACGGGCGTACGTCATGGCCGGCCTCGCCGTCGGGTACGCCCACCACGGTGATCGGGAGTCCGCCTACCGGGTGCTGTACCTGGTCGGCGGACCGAACCCGGCCGAGCTGAAACAGGAGGTCCTCGCCGAGCTGCTGTACCTTCTCGACCCGTCGGAGATCGTCGAGTGGACGGCGCAGGTGCACCGCAACCTCGGCACCGCGACCCTGCGCGGACCGGTCTGGGGTCATCTGTCGTCCCGCCTCGACGAGCTGACCGACGATCAGATGTGGGCCCTCATCGACCGGTGGCTGACCGAACACGCCCGCGGCAGCCGCTTCGACGTGCTGGCCGACGTGCTGCTCTACCGTTCGGCGATCGCCCGCCTCGCGGGCCGAGCCGAGTGCGCCCGGCTGCTGACCCTGATCAACACCTGACCGGCTTCAGTTCCCGACCTCGAGGGCGGCCATGAACGCCGCCGGGTATCGGTCGCCACGGGCTGACCCGGCCGGCACCGCCTTCTCGATCTCGGCCAGGTCGTCGCCGGTCAGCTCCAGGCCGATCGCCGGGAGTGCCTCGGCCAGCCGCTCCCGGGTGCGAGCCCCGATCAGTGGAACGATGAACTCGCCCTGCGCGGCGACCCAGGCGATCGCCAGCTGGGCGACCGTGCAGCCCTTGGCCTCGGCAACCCGGCGCAGCGCGTCGACCAGGGCGAAGTTGTGCGCGGCGTTCTCGCCCGAGAAGCGGGGACTGTGGTTGCGGTGGTCGCCGTCCCGGCCAGGCGCCCAGTGCCCGCTGAGCAGACCCCGGCTGAGCACGCCGTACGCGGTCAGCCCGATGCCCAGGTCACGCAGCGTCGGCAGCACCTCCGCCTCGATCCCCCGGGACAGCAGCGAGTACTCGATCTGCAGGTCGGCGATCGGGTGCACGGCATGGGCCCGGCGGATCGTGGCCGCCCCGGCCTCGGACAGCCCGGCGTACCGGACGTATCCCGCCTCGATCAGCTCCTTGATCGCGCCGATGGTGTCCTCGATCGGCACCCGCGGGTCGACCCGGGCCGGCCGGTAGATGTCGACGTGGTCGACCCCGAGGCGGGTCAGCGTGTACGACAGGAAGTTCTTGACCGCCTCGGGCCGCCCGTCGGCGCCGGAGAACCGCATGCCCGGCCCGACCAGCTGACCGAATTTGACGCTCAGCTGATAGCTGTCCCGGTCCCGGCCGCGCAGTGCCTCGCCGAGCAGCAGCTCGTTGTGGCCCATGCCGTAGAAGTCGGCGGTGTCGATCAGCGTGACGCCGGCGTCCAGCGCGGCATGCACGGTGGCGATGCTCTCGCCGCGGTCGGCCGGACCGTACGCCCCGGACATGCTCATCGCGCCCAGACCCAGCGCGGAGACGATCGGACCGTGCTCACCAAGAGTTCGTTTCTGCATGTCGCCAGCCTGCGCCGGATCCGCCGGGCCCGGCAGCGGAGCGCTTGTCGTGGGAGCGCCGCTCCCTGTCTCCCCGCCACCCGGCGAGGCAGCATGGTCGCATGGAACGTGACGAGCTGGCCGACTTCCTGCGCCGCCGCCGGAAGGCGATCCACCCGGCCGAGGTCGGCCTGTCCGACGGGCCGCGCCGGCGCACCACCGGTCTGCGCCGGGAGGAGGTCGCGATGCTGGCCGGCATGTCGGTGGACTACGTGGTCCGCCTGGAGCAGGGCCGCAGCAGCCAGCCGTCGACGCAGCTGCTGATCGCGCTGGCCCGCGCGCTGCGGCTGTCCGACGACGAACGCGACCACCTGTTCCGCCTGGCCGGGCACCAGCCGCAGCCGGGCGCCGACGCCGCCCGGCTGGCCCGGGCCGGTCTGCTGCGGATGCTCGACCTGCTCGGCGACACCCCGGCCATAGTCATCTCCGACCTGGGCGTGGTGCTGGCTCAGAACCGGGCGTCGATCCTGCTGGCCGGTGACCACACCGGTTTCACCGGCTACCGCCGCTACCTGACCTATCGCTGGTTCACCGAACCGGACTCGCACCCCGTCTCGTCCGCCGCGGAACGCGAACGGCTGGGCCGGCAGCACGTCGCCGATCTGCGCGCCGTGGCCGGCCGGCGGGCAGGCGACCCGGAGGTCACCGCCCTGATCGCGACCCTGCGCACGGCCAGCGCCGACTTCGACCGGCTGTGGGCCGAACACCAGGTCGCGGTACGCCGCAGCGACCGCAAGACGTTCGAGCATCCGAGGGTCGGCCGGCTCACCATGGACTGCGAAACCCTGGTCACCCCGGATCTGGGCCAGCAGCTGCTGGTGCTGACGCCGGCCGACGACGAGGCCCGCGAGCGCCTGGCCCTGCTGCGGGTCCTCGGCACCGAGGAGTTCCCCGTACCGCTCACGACGCAAGACCGATAACCCGTTCGCCGTACGAACCTCGCCGCGTCCGGGTTTCCGTAGAGCCGTATCGGACCGGGTGAAGCCGCGGTCGCGTCAGACGAGGGCGGTGACCAGCAGGGTGAAGGCGGCGAGGATGACGGCGAGGCGGCCGTAGTGGTAGCGCAGCCACCGGTTCAGCTGCTGCTTCCAGTCGGCGGGCCGGTTCTGCGGCGTCCAGGTCCGGTTGCGGTTGTTGATCGGGACCAGGAGCAGCACCGACATGAGCACGCTGACGATCAGCAGCCCGGCGGCGGTGACGACGAGCCCGGCGCCGTCGTGCTGCCAGCCGGCCACCGCCCAGATCGCGATCAGCACGAGCGAGCCGATGTACCAGAACGGCATCAGCGTGCCGAGCATCCGGCCGCCGTGTGCGTGGCCGAGCTGGCCGCTGTCCTCGGGCAGGGCGTCCAGGATCCGGTTCATGATGAAGGCGACGGAGAACTCCACGCCCACCATCAGGCCGACGACCACGGTCGTGACGACTTCCAGAGCGTCAAGCATGACGAACCCTCCATCGATCTAGCGTTGCTAGCTGATGATGCAAAGCTAGCACTGCCATCGATCGAGTGTCTAGCGCTGCTAGATTGGAGCGCGGAACGATGACCGGCGACCGCTTGCGCTAGCGTCCGATCATCACCGGCCCGGAGGACGGTGAACGGCTCCCGGCCGCGACCGGGAGGCGGATGGTGAAGGTGGTGGCGGCTTCATCGGGTTCGCTGACGGTGATGGTGCCGCCGTGTTGTTCGATGATGGTCCGGGCGATGGTGAGGCCGAGTCCGGTGCCGGGGATGCCGCTGTGACGGGCGGTGTCGCTGCGGAAGAACATGTCGAACAGCCGGTCGCGTTCGTCGGTGGCGATGCGGTTCCCGGTGTTGGAGACCGCCAGCGTGGCGCTGTGCGGGTCGCTGTGCAGGCTGATGCCGACGGTGCTGCCGGGGGCGGCCCAGGTGAGCGCGTTGGCGAGCAGTTCGTCGACGACTTGACGCAGCCGGTGGGGGTCCGCGCGCAGCGGTGTCGTCGGCGGCGTGTTCGCCTCGATCGTGACGTCGGCGGCCGAGGATTCCCGGGCGGCGTCGACGGCCGCGTGCACGACAGCGGCCAGGTCCATGGGCTGCAAGTTCAGGTCGATGTGTCCGGCGCGCATGCCGGAGACGTCGAGCAGCTTCATGACGATGCCATGCAGGCTGGTGGTGTTGCGCCTCATCACCTCGAGCATGAACCGCTGGTCCTCGGTCGTGTCGGGGTCGTCGAGCATCACTTCGGTGTAGGCCTGCACGCTGGTCAGCGGAGTGCGGAGCTCGTGGCCGACCAGGGCGATGTACTCGTCACGGGACTGATCGAGTTCAGCGGCGAGCCGTTCGGCGCGGCGCCGGACGAGGAACTCGCCGATCTGCGCGCCGATGCCGGCCATGATGACGGTGCGTGCGTCGTCCGGGGTTTCGGTGGTGTCGCTGTAGCAGATCAGCACCGCCAGGATGACCGACCCGCTGGGCACCGGGATGGCGAGGGCGGCGCGGAGTGGCCCCCAGTCGGCGGTCTGCTGGGCGGCGTCCGGGTCGGTGTGCAGATTCGCCGCCCAGACCGGGTTCGCGGTCTGCCACGCGCGGCCGGGGATGCCCTGGCCGTACCGTAACGGGTCGGGCATCGGGTGGGGCAGGTCGTAGTCGGCCTCTGCCCAGCACGTAGCCCGCCGAAGGATCTGCGCGACGTCGTCGACGGTCCACAGCTCCACCGCCGCCCAGCCCGCCATGCGACCGATGACCTCGACGAGTTGAACCAGGAGCTGGTCCGGCGGGCTGAGCTTGGACAGCAGCCGGGCGATCTCCAGCTCGCATTCCTTGTAGCGGGCGGCGCGGCGGTGCAGGGTCACGTCGTGCAGCGCGACCACCGCGGCCAGCCCTGGCTGGCCGGTGACCGGCCGGCCGTTGGCCCGGAAGTACCGGCGCGGCGCCGCATGCGCCCGGATCACCACCTCGGTGTCCCGCACCCGTTCGCCACGCAGTGCTCGCACCAGTGGCAACTCCTCGTCGCGCATGGGCCTGCCGTCGGGATGGAACACCGCCCGGTGCTGCGCCCACCGATCGACCGGCACCCCGTCGAGCAGGTGGCCGAACAGCTGGTGGGCACCGTCGTTGAACAGGACCGGCAGGCCCGCGGAGTCGCAGCCGACGACGGCGGTGTCGAGGCTGTCGAGCAGCGCGTGCAGGGTTTCGTTCTGCTGTTGCAGTTCCCGGCGGGCGAAGACTTCGGCGGCCATCTGCTCGGTCCGGGTCCGCAGCTCGGCGTTGAGCTCGTCCAGCGCGGGAGAGTCACCCTGATGGGCCTGCATGAAGGCGGTGACGTCCTCGGTGCGGTGCAGAATCCAGCGAAGCTCGCCATCGGCGCCGAACACCGGCGCGTTGGCGGGCGACCAGTAGCGGGTGTCGAACCCGCCGCCGGGCCGGGGGATGTCGTACTTCTGGATGGCCATCACGTCGGTGACCCGCTCGCTGAGCACCCGCCGCAGCGAGGATCCCCACATGCTCACCCCGCTCGCGGACGGGTCGTCGGGATTGTCGGGGAACGCGTCGAAGACCGGCCGGCCGACCAGCTCCCCACGGCTGCGCATGGTCGCCGTCAGATACGCCTGGTTCGCCTCGACGATCACCAGGCGGGTGTCCAGCACCAGCACCGGGGTCGGCACCGCCAGGAACAACAAACGGTGATCGACGTCGCCGTCCTGGCCGTGTGAGCTGGCCTGCCCGCCCCAATCCCCCATTCGGACATAATACGCATTTACCCTGGTGGTGGCGCGTAGCAATCAGGAGCACCGGCGTTGGCGTTGCGGCTCCACCAGCCACCGCCGCAACGCCGGCCCGCACCGGAACCTCCCGCGAGAGTCCCGCTCGTCGGGTGGTTCACCCCGCCAGGGCGGTCAACCGGGCCATCGCCTCCTCGGGCAGCTCGACATCCGCGGCGGCGACGTTCTCCCGCAGGTGCGCCACCGACGACGTACCGGGAATGAGCAGGATGTTGGGAGATCGCCGCAGCAACCAGGCGAGCGCGGTCTGCTGGACCGACGCCCCCACCGAGGCGGCCACCTCCTCGAGGACGTCGGACTGCACCGGGCTGAACCCGCCGAGCGGGAAGAACGGCACGAACCCGATCCCGTCCGCGGCGAGCTGATCGATCAGGGCGTCGTCGTCGCGCAGCACGATGTTGTAGAGGTTCTGCACGAACACGATCGGTGCGATCTGCCGCGCCTCGCCGATCTGCTCCGCCGTCACGTTCGACAACCCCAGGTGGCGTACGAGGCCCTCGCGCTGCAGCTCCACCAGCTGGCCGAACCGCTCGGCCAGCGACCCCGGCCCCTCGACCCGCAGGTTCACCGCGTCCAGCGCGTCCAGCCCGAGGTGCTTCAGATTGTCCTGCACCTGCTCGCGCAGGTTGTGCCCGGACAGCTGCCAGCTGCCGTCCTCGCCGCGGCGGAAGCCGACCTTGGTGACGATGCGCAGATCTTCCGGGTACGGGTGCAGCGCCTCCCGGATGAGTTCGTTGGTCACCACCGGGCCGTAGTAGTCGCTGGTGTCGATGTGCGTGATGCCCAGGTCGGCGACGGTGCGCAGGACCCGTACAGCCTCCGCGCGGTCCCGGACCGGCCCGAAGGCGCCGGGGCCGGCGAGCTGCATGGCGCCGTAGCCCATCCGGGTCAGCACCAGGTCGTCGGCGAGGGTGAGTGCGTCTCGGTTCATGACAACGATCGTGCCGCTCCGGCAGCGGTCCGGGGAGCCACAGCCTGTCCTGGTACCAGCCGTACCAGGCTGCGCCCGGCCGCCGGTGGCAGCATGGTCGGCATGGATCAACTCGGCGCCACGTTGCGCGCGTGGCGTGATCGTCTCGACCCGGCCGCCGCCGGGCTTCCGCACCACTCGCCGCGCCGCGTGCCGGGCCTGCGCCGCGAGGAACTCGCCGTGCTGGCCGGCATCTCCGCCGAGTACGTGGTGCGTCTCGAGCAGGGCCGCGCACCCACCCCGTCCGCGCAGGTCTGCTCGGCGCTGGCGCGCGCCCTGCGGCTGTCCGACGACGAGCAGGCCCACCTGATGCGCCTCGCCGGGCACGCCGCCGCTCCGGACCGGGTGCCACGGATCATCCCCGGCAGCCTCCACCGGATCATCGAACGGCTCGACGGCCACCCGCTCGCGGTCTACGACGCGGCCTGGCAGCTGCTGCACTGGAATGCGCTGCTCGCGGCCACGTTCGGCGATCCGACCGTACGCGGCCCGGAGGCCCGCAACGTGCTGATCATGCACTTCGAGGGCGGCCTGAACCGGATCCGGCAGAGCCCGGCGGAGCGAGCCGCTTTCGAGGAGTCCCTGGTCGCCGACCTGCGCGCGACGACCAGCCGCTACCCCGGCGACCCCGCCGTGACCGCGCTGGTCGCCCGCCTGCACCGCAGCCCCCGCTTCCGCGAGCTGTGGACCCGCGGGTCGGTCGCCGCCCACCAGGGCGCCAGCAAGATCGTCGAGCACCCGGACGTCGGCGACATCGCCCTGGACTGCGATGTGCTCACCACCCAGGGCTCGGACCTGCATCTGGTCGTCTACACCCCACGCCCGGGCACCGACGCCCGCAGCAAACTCGACCTGCTGGCCACCATCGGCACCCAGCAGATGACCGTACCCCGCTGATCGGCAGCGCCCGCACCCGCGCGTCATGGCACGGCAGGCTCAGGTCAGGGCAGTAGCGGATTCGTCATATTTTTCGGCCAACTCACGAGTCCTTACGCATCCTTCCATCGAGAGTTCGCGCTGTTGTGGAGCGCGGGCCGGTAGGATTCAGGCGTAGCGCCGCGCGGTCGGCGTGTGCTGCGAGCGGCAACACCCCGGCCCCGCCCGATGCCAGGTGAAGCGATGACCAAAAATGGCGGCACGAGCGCCGCGGACGAACAGGCCGAGATCGACGCCGAGACGGCCGCGTCGGGGCGCGCGTTGCAGGCCTCGAACGACGAGCGGGAGGCCGCCCTGCAGCGCCGGGAGCACGCCGCCGACCAGCGCGCCGAGGCCGCCGATCGCCGCGACGAGCGGGCAGCGCGACAGCAGGCCGCCCTCGACCGGGAACGATCCATGGCCGACGAACGGGACCGTCTGCTCGATCTGCGTGAGGCGCAGCTCGACGAACGCGAGCGCGTCGCCGATCAGCACGACATCGATCGGGAGATCGCCGCTTGGGACGACGAGGACGCGAAGCGATGGGGCACGGTCGACGGACGGAACTCTTGACGGCGACGTCGCCGTCATCGCCAGCCGCAGTGCCGCCTCGCCCGCGTGCGGAGATCCACACCGCCGCGTAGTTCCTCCGGCGTGCAGGGCGCGGGTCGTCGCCGAGGCCGCGGCCGGCCAGCACCGCCACCCTTGGCGGAACCGCCCGCGGCATGGGCGGCGATCCGGCCGCCCCGATCACCCCAGTCGCGCCCTCCCACCGTCGGCAGTTGGCGCAACGCTCAGATCGACGCGGCCCGCGCCGATCAACAGAACCAGGGTGTCCGGCGCTTCCAGCCGTACGGGGAGTCATGGTGATCGAAGACAGTTCTGTTGCGCACAACGCTCGGGCGCAGGCGGGTGCATGGCTGCGCGCGGCCTTCGACCATGCCTCCACCGGCCTGACCATCGTCGACGACAGCGGCCAGTACGTAGAGGTCAACCGCGCCTTCGCCGACCTGCTCGGCTACCGGGTGGACGAGCTGCTCGGCCGGCACTTCAGTGAGGTCACCCTGGCCGGCGAGCACGACTCCGACGTCGCGATGATGGGCGACCTGATCTCCGGCGCCCGCCGCTCGGTGGTCCGGGAGAAGCAGTACCGGCACCGCGACGGCACCCTGCTGGTCGCCCTGGTCTCCAGCTATCTCGTCCGGCCGGAGACCGGCCCCTCCTGGCAGCTGCTGAGCACCATCGAGTCGCTCTCCGAGGAGCGGGCCGCGCAGCAGCGACTGCTCGAGACGCGGACCGCCGGCGACGGCATCATCACCATCGACGACACCGGCATCATCGTCGCCTGGAACCGCGGAGCCGAGCGCCTGTTCGGTCACCCCGCCACCGACATGTTGGGCAGTCCGCTGGACGGCCTCGTCCCGCCCCGCGTACGGGAGACGTATGCCGCCCACTTGCAAGATCTGCTGGCCGGCGGCGGGGCGCTCCTCGGTCGTACCGTCGAGGTGGCGGCCCGGCACGCCGACGGCCGCGAGCTGCTGACCGAGCTGTCCCTGTCGACGTGGCAGCACGACGGGCACGCCCGGTTCACCGCGATCGCGCGGGACGTCACCGTCGAGCGGCGCGCCGAACAGGCCGCCGCCCTGATCAGGCACGCCGCGGTCACCGCGAACAGCGCCAACTCCTTCGTCGAGGCGGCCGCCGAGGTGGTGCGACAGGTCTGCGCCCGGCTCGGGTGGCGGGCCGGGCAGGCGTGGACCGCCGGCGGCGGGCCGGTCGCCTGGCACGTCACCGACCACCAGCACGCCTCGCCGGAGTCCGGATGCGCACTGCGCCAGCTCGCCGGCGAGGACAGCGCCCCGACCCCGCAGCAGCTCCCGTTGGACGCCGTCGCCCGGGTCGTCTCCGATCCGGCCGGCCTCGGACCGATGGGACCGGCCGTGTGGGAGTGCGGGATCGGCTCCGCGATGGCGGTGCCGGTCCTCGCCGGCGGCGAGGTCACCGCAATGCTCGGCTTCTATCTGCCGACCGGCAGCGCCGCGCCGGAACACGACCTGGTCCAGGCTCTCGAGCAGGTCGGTCTCGCGCTGGGCCGGGTGGTCGAGCGGCAACGGACCAGCGAGGCGCTGGCCTGGCAGGCGACCCACGACCCGGTCACCGACCTGGCCAACCGGCGGCTGCTGCTCGACCACATCCGGCGCACCCGCCAGGCGGACGGGCGGCAGGCCGCCCTGCTGCTGATCAATCTCGACCGGTTCCGGCTGGTCAACGACGCCTTGGGGTACGCCATCGGCGACCAGGTGCTGCGTCTGGTGGGCGAACGGCTCCGCGCCGCGGTGGGGGCCGAGGACCTGGTGGCCCGGTTGAGCGCCGACGAGTTCGTGGTCGTCGCCGCCATCTCGTGCGGGCCGGACGGGGCGCCGCTGCTGGCCGAGCGGCTGCTGCTGGACCTGCGGGAACCGTTGATCATCGGCGGGCACGAGCTGGTGCTGCGCGCCAGCGTCGGGATCCGCGCCGTCACCTGCGACGATCCGGAACATTTCCCGGCTGGCGTGCTCCGTGACGCCGACGCCGCGCTGCGCCAGGCCAAGAGCCGGGGCAAGGACCAGATCGTCGTCTTCGACGCGGCCATGGCCGGCAGCGCGGAGCGGCGGATGAACGACGAGATCGCCCTGGCCCGGGCGATCACCGAGAACCAGCTGATGCTGCACTACCAGCCGATCATCGCGCTGGACACCGGGCGGCCGGTGGGTGCCGAGGCGCTGGTCCGATGGCACCGGCCCGGGCAGGGTATGCAGCCGCCGGACCGGTTCATCCCGATGGCCGAGGAGAGCGGTCTGATCGTCGACCTGGGGCGCTGGGTGCTCCAGCAGGCATGCCGGGACGCCGCCGCCTGGCCGCACGAAGCGCCGATCATGGCGGAGGCCACGGTCAGCGTCAACGTGTCGGCACGGCAGCTGACCCATCCGCGTTTCCTCGCCGACCTGCGGGCGGCCCTGACCGACAGCGGGCTGCCGCCGGAGCGGCTCATCCTGGAGATCACCGAGACCGCGCTGATCAGCGCGCCGGAGGCGGCTCTGGAAACCCTGCACGCCATTCGCTCCTGCGGTGTGCAGCTCGCCCTCGACGACTTCGGCACCGGTTACAGCTCGCTCAGCTACGTCCAGAAACTCCCCGCCACCATCCTGAAGATCGACAAGAGCTTCGTCGACCCGGTCAGCGGGCCCGGCACCGGAACCGCGCTGAGCGAGGTGGTCATCAAACTCGCCGAGGCCATCGGGATGCGCACCGTCGCCGAAGGCGTCGAGAGCCCGGAGCAGGCCTCCGCCCTGCGCCAGCTCGGCTGCCACCGCGGCCAGGGCTACACCTGGTCACGCCCGGTGCCGAACACCGACCTGCAGGCCGTGGCGATGCGCCTGTGCGACGTGGGAAAAGTGCCCCAGGCGTCATCCTGAGCAGGGCAGCGCCAAGGCGGGAGCCGGTCGCGGTCAGCGACCGGCTCGCTCACGTCCTCCCGCGCGGCGGCAGGGCGCCGGCCCGCTCAGGCGTCGCGGCGGCGCAGCACCGTGACCGCCGCCGCGAGCAGCAGCACCAGCCAGCCGGTGAACACGGCCGCACCGGCCCCCGGTGAAAGCAGGCCGGGATCGCTGGCGATGCTCATGAACGCCTGGCCGGCGTTGGACGGCAGGTAGGGCGCGATCGTGTCGGACCAGCTCTCCGGCAGCAGCGACACGACGCCGGGCAGAATCAGCAGGACGGCGACCACACTGGTGAGCGCGGCAGCGGTGTTACGCAGCAGGAAGCCGAATGCCATGCCCAGTACGCCCACGCCGGCGAGATAGCCGGCGGTGCCGAGGACCGCCCGCAGCACTCCGCTGTCGGTGAGCGCGATGCCCTTGTCCCCCAGCACGGTCTGCGCACCGACGAAGGTCAGCAGGACGGTCGGCACCAACGTGGCCAGCGACACGCCGGCCAGCACCGCGACCTTGCCGGCGAGGACCGGCCACCGGCGTGGCACCGCCGCCAGCGAGGAGCGGATCATGCCGGTCGAGTACTCCCCGGCGATCAGCAACACTCCCAGGGTCGCGATGAGCAGCTGGGCCAGGTTCACCCCGCCGAGGCTGGCGCCGAGCGGATCGAGCGAGGACGGCCCGCCGGGTGGAGCCGGGGTGCCGGGTTCGATGGTGGCATCGGCCAGGAAGGCGGAGAAGCCGAGACCGAGAGCGGCGAAGACGGCGATCGTGGCAGCCATCATGATCAGCGATGATCGCAGGGAACGGAATTTGATCCACTCGGCGCGAATCACCCGCGAGACGGTGACGCTGGCATCGGCCGGGACAGCGGCGTGTGCGGTGGGCGTCGTCATCGCGGGCTCCGAACCGGGGTGCCGGCGTACTCGACGGCGTCGCGGGTCATCGACATGAACGCGTCCTCCAAGGACGTCTCGCTCGCGCTGAGCTCGTGCAGGGTGATGCGGGCGGCGGCGGCCCGGTCGCCGATCTGTTCCCGGGTCAGGCCGGTCACCTCCAGCGCGCCGGGTTCGCCGCTGGTGACCGTCACGCCGGCCCCGGCGAGGAGCTCGCGCAACGCGGCCGCCTGCGGCGAACGGACCCGCACGACCGTCTGGGACGCCCGCCGGGTGAACTCGGTGAGCGAGACGTCGGCCAGCAGGCGGCCACGGCCGACGACGATCAGATGTTCCGCCGTCTGGGCCATCTCGCTCATCAGGTGCGAGGAGACGAAGACCGTACGTCCCTCGGCGGCGAGTCCCTTCAACAGGTCACGGATCCAGCGGATGCCGTCGGGGTCCAGGCCGTTGACTGGCTCGTCGAGCATCACCACGGCCGGGTCACCGAGCAGGGCCACGGCGATGCCGAGCCGCTGCCCCATACCGAGGGAGAAGCCGCCTGCCCGCTTGCCGGCCACCTCCCGCAGCCCCACCGCGTCGATCACCTCGTCGACTCGCCGGGTGCTGATTCCGTGGGTCGCGGCGAGGGCCAGCAGGTGATTGCGGGCCGATCGCCCGGCGTGCACCGCCTTGGCCTCCAGCAGGGCGCCGATCTGCCGCATCGGGGCGCGGTGCTCGGCGTACCGGCGGCCGTTCACGGTCACCCGGCCGCTGGTCGGAGCGTCCAGGCCGAGGATCATGCGCATGGTGGTGGATTTGCCGGCGCCGTTGGGCCCGAGGAAGCCGGTGACCACGCCCGGCCGCACCTGAAACGTCAACGTGTCCACGGCGACCTTGTCGCCGTAGCGCTTGCTCAGCTCGACTACTTCGATCATGGATCTACGGTCGCCCGCGTAGGACCGGCGCCGCGTCCGCCGCCTGCGGACTCTTGCGCGTACCGCGAATGCGGTACGCCCGCCCGGCGCCTACTGCACCGGCGGGTCGGCGCGGACCAGTCCGGTCTGGTAGGCGATCACCACGAGCTGCGCGCGATCGCGGGCGCCGAGCTTGGCCATGGCCCGATTCACGTGCGTCTTGGCGGTCAGCGGCGACACCACCAGCCGCTGCGCGATCTGCTCGTTGCTGAGCCCGGCGGCGACCAGCGACAGCACCTCGCGTTCCCGCTCGGTGAGCACCCGCAGCACGGCCGGCGCGGTGCGTGGCTCCGGGTCGGGCTCGGCCAGGAACCGGGCGATGAGCCCGCGGACGGCCTTGGGTGACAGCAGGGCCTCGCCGGCGGCGATGGTCCGGATGGCGGCCAGCAACTCCGCCGGTTCCACGCCCTTGCCGAGGAATCCGCTCGCCCCGGCACGAAGCGCCTGGAAGACGTACTCGTCGACCTCGAACGTGGTCAGGATCAGCACCCGGGTGCCGGCCAGGCTCTCGTCGGCGGTGATCTGGCGGGTGGCGTCCAAGCCGTCCATCCCGGGCATCCGGATGTCCATCAGCACCACATCGGCGCCGGTGTCACGGACCCGCTCGATCGCCTCGGCGCCGGTTGCCGCCTCACCGACCACCGAGAGGTCGGCCGCCGAATCGATCAACGCGCGGAATCCGGCCCGGATCAGGGTCTGGTCGTCAGCCAGCACGACCCGGATCGTCATACCGCCTCCTCCTGAGTGGCGCGGGCCGGAAGCACGGCATGAACGCGGAAGCCGCCCTCCGGACGGCGACCGGCGCTGAACGTGCCGCCCACCGACTCGGCACGCTCCCGCATACCCAGCAGCCCCAGCCCGGTACCCGGCGACGCCGCGGGCGCCGCGCCGGCCGGGCCGCCGTCACAGACCTCGACGGTGACGGCGGCTTCGTCGTACGTCAGCCGAACCGTCACCGGCGTGCCGCTGGCATGGCGGCACGCGTTGGTCAGGGACTCCTGAAGGATCCGGTAAGCCGCCACGTCGACCGCGCTGGGCAAGGCCCGCGGCTGCCCGGACACCGTCCAGCGCACTGGCTGGCCGGCGGCGAACGCCTCGATGAGCGCGTCGAGCCGGCTGAGGCTCGGAGCCGGCTCGGTGGGAGCGTCCGGGCCAGACTCCTCGTCGCGGCGCAGCACGCCGAGCAGCGTAGCGAGTTCCTCCAGAGCGGTGCGGGCCGCGGCCCGGACATGGCCGAGGGCGTCCTCGGCGACGGCCGGCTGCTCACGGATCAGATGTCCGGCCACCCCGGCCTGCACGTTGATCACCGCTATGTGGTGTGCCACCACGTCGTGCAGCTCCCGGGCGATCCGCAGCCGCTCCTCAGCGACCCGGCGGCGGGCCTCCTGCTCACGGGTCTGCTCCGCGCGCTGGGCCCGCTCGGTGAGGACGGCGATGTAGTCGCGCCGGGTGCGTACCGAGGTGCCGGCCGCGACGGCCAATCCGAACCACAGCAGCAGCACCACGACCGCCGGATCGAGCCAGCCGACATCGAGCGCGACCACGGCGCAGGCGCCGAGCGTCAAGGCACTGGCCGTACCGACCGCCACGGCGGTGCGCCGAGACGTGCGAGTAGCCACCGTGTACGCCGCGATGCCCACGGTGAGCACCAGGAACCCGCGGGTCTGCAAGGTCACCAGGGAGACCGCGGCAGCCACGCTGACCACCCCGAGGACCGGCAACGGATGGCGGCGGCGCAGAGCCAGAGCGCCGCACCCGGTCAGTGCGAGCAGCACCGAGCCGGCCGTCACCGGCTGCGGAGGCGGGCCGCCGGGCGGGGCCACCGGCACCAGGCTGATCCCGAACACCAACGCGCCGAGCAGGCTGTCCACCGCCGTGGGGTGCGCCCGGGCGGCGTAGCGCAACCGCTCGACGCTCTTCACATCGCCCAAAGTACGGCAGCGTGCGCCAGGTCTGTCCGGCTGTGGCGTTCTAGTTGGGGGTGCCGGTGGTGGTGCGGGTTTGTTTCCAGCGGTGGTGTTCCTGGTTTTCGGTGGTGGTGGTGATGGTGCCGGCTAGTTCGGTGTTGTGGTGGCAGGCGGTGGGGGCGCAGTCGTCGAGGACGGGGCCGACTTTGACGGGTTTGCCGGCGGGGTTGATGTAGGCGACGCCGTACACGTTGTTGATGGCGCTGTTCTGGGTGAAGAATGTTTCGTGGTAGAGGTTGCGGATGTAGAAGCCGGTGTAGTGGCCTTTCATGATCCGGCCGTCGGGTAGCCGGCCGCTGGAGATCATCCGGTTGCCGTCCATGGTGTTGTGGTGGCCCTCGGCGATGGCGATACAAATGTTGGAGAACGACACGCAGGTGTTGTTTTTGCAGGTCAGATAGCGTGATGCGTGCGCGGCGGGGTTACCGGGTGAGCTGTCACCGCAGGTGATCATGCTGCCGTTGTTGCCGGCGGTGGGGTCTTTGGCGTAGGCGCCCTGGATGTAGTTGTGGGCTACCAGGGCCGGGTTGCCGGGTTTGCCGGCGACGCCGGTGACGCTGATGATGTCGGTGTAATCGGTTTGGCCGGGCTGGTTGATGATCTCGTTCCAGGAGATCTCGAACCGGCCGGGTTCGATGATGCCCAGGGTCGCGGAGAAGAAGCCGGCGCAGGAGCCGTGGCTGGTGGGCCGGGGATCGGCGTTGAGGTGTGGGTCGCAGCGGCCGGTCGTGACTCGCCCGTCGGTGTTGACCGCCCGGTTCCGGGAGATGACCAGTTCGCTGACGGCGGCGGGTTTACGGTCGCCGGTGATGTGCACGCCCCGGGTGTGGCTGAACTCGTTGTCGGTGATGACGACCCGGCGCGGCCAGACCGCTTTGAAGAAGAAACCGCGGGCCCGGCCGGGTACTTTCGGGTCCAGGCCCTCACCGTGGCAGTTGCGGACGGTGACGTTCATGTTGATCTGCGTGGCACGGTCGGTGCTCCACGCGGCGATCAGGTTCCCCGGTCCTCGTACCGAGCAGTTCTCGATCACTACCGGTTCCGAGGTGTGAATCGTCACGGCCGCGACGGCCGGATCGGTACTGGCCCACCTCCCGGAATACCGGCCACCCTTGGTGATCTCCAAAGGGCCTGAATACGAGACGGTCGCCTTCGGCGTGACCCGGGAAGGCCGCACCGACACCGACCCACTCACCGCCGGCGATGAGGTGACGTTCGCGCTCGGAACGGGAGCCGGTACGCCGATTGCCGCCGGTTGCTCGGCGCTGACCGGCTCGCGGTCGCGTACCGCGGCGTAGACACCGATCGACGACGCCGCGACAGCGACAACGGTCAATCCGGCGGTTGCCGTGTTGCCCATGGCCGAGTGCAGCCGGCGCAGGGTCCGGACGACCGCCTTCGCCGGCGTGGCGCTGAGCGACGTGGGAGCGGCGAGCAGTCCGGACTGCGGCACGAGAAGCACGAAAGTGGGCAGCAGTTGCTCGGCAGGCACGAACGTGCCGGCCACTGAGGTGCATCGAGGGCAGGCCGCGACATGACGCAAGAGGCGTTTGCGCCACAGCGGCGACGGCTTGCCGTCCCACCCGGCCGACTCCTGAGCCAGATCGGGGCAGGGGTTGTCGCTTCCGGCACGCCGGAACTCGGCCAGCACCCGGACCAGAGTGCGCGCCTTGGCGAGCCGGTCCCGCATCCGTTGTAGCCGCACCGCGACATAGGGCAGCGACTGGTCGAGTGCTGCGGCTATCGATGCCCGGTCCATCTCGCCGAGCAGTTCCAGCCACCACAGGGTGAGCAGCTCCCGGTCGTCTTCGTCCAACCAGCTCGCCGCGACGGCCACCTCGAACCGTTCGCCGGATCGTTCGACGCGGGCGACGGCGAGATCCTGCGGATCCACGCCGGAGCCGGCCGGATCCGCGGAAGCGCTCCAGTCGGCCTCGGTCTGCCGTGCCGCCCGGTCACGGCGGGCTTCCCGCAGTGCGATGGTCAGCAGCCAGGACCGCAGGTTGGCCGGTGCGCGCAACTCGTCAAGGTGCTTCACGGCCTGGGCAGCCGTCTCCTGCACCACATCGTCGACGCGCTCGGCCGGGACGAGGCGGGCGACCGCGGAGTAGATCACGGGCAGCTGGCGCCGGAACAGCTCGTCCCTCGCTCGGCGGTCGCCACGCCTTGCCGCGTCGATCGTCGATTCGCGTGTTATCGCCATCAGTTACCTTTTCGCACTTCGGTGGGCCGCCGGGAATCGTACATGTGCCGCTGCCGAATAACTACGGTGGGCCGAAATTCGAGCTGCGGAAAAAGTTGATTCATTGCTTTACCATCCGGACCGGCGAAGTCGCAAACGAACGTACTGCGAGTCGAATCTCATGGGCACATATCACAAAAGTGGTGTGAGATTTATGCGGTTCCGTAGCGGGCGTCGAGCACCTAACCTGCTCCTCTGTCGATGGCATTCCTTCGATATGCACCGCACGTGATCGGACAGGGGAACATGGCACAACATCGCAATCGAAGCATTACTTCACCGGCGCGGATCGCCGTGCGCGGCACGGCCGCGGCCGTCGCGGTGGCCCTGCTTCTCGGAGGTTGCAGCCAACCGCCGAACGATCCGGTCACGACCGGTCAGGCCGAGCCTGCCCCGGCGCGCAGCACCGCGCCCCGCGCCGGCGCCACGGCCAAGGCGACCGCCACAGCGGCGGTGAGTGGGTCGGTGTCGGTGCGGCCTTCGCGGGTCACGCCGAAGGCGACCGTCTCGTATTCAGGCCCTTTGGAGATCACCAAGGGTGGCCGGTATTCCGGGAGGTGGGCCAGTACCGATCCGGCCGTCGCGGCCGTGACGATTCACACCTCGGAACCGGTAGTGATCGAGAACTGCTCGGTACGAGGACCGGGGAACCTGATCGCCGCGTGGAGCACCGACCGTGCCACGCAGATCAACATGAACGTCACCGTCCGCAACTGCCACGGTGAGGGCCTGGACCCGAAAGTACCCGGCCGGGCCCGCGGTTTCTTCTTCAAAGCGGTCTGGCCGCGCCGGGTCGTCATCACCGACAACGAGTTCAGCCACACCCGGGGCGTGCACATCACCGGCGACCGTAAACCCGCCGCCGTCAGCGAACTGGTCATCTCCCGGAACCGGGCGGTCAACACCGACGGGCGAGTCACGACCGGCCGCTGCGACCCACACCTCAACGCCGATCCCCGGCCCACCAGCCACGGCTCCTGCGCCGGCTTCTTCTCCGCGACCCTGGGCATCATCGAACCCGGCCGGTTCGAGATCTCCTGGAACGAGATCATCAACCAGCCCGGCCAAACCGATTACACCGACATCATCAGCGTCACCGGCGTCGCCGGCAAACCCGGCAACCCGGCCCTGGTAGCCCACAACTACATCCAGGGCGCCTACGCCAAAGACCCCACCGCCGGCAACAACGGCAGCATGATCACCTGCGGTGACAGCTCACCCGGTAACCCCGCCGCGCACGCATCACGCTATCTGACCTGCAAAAACAACACCTGCGTGTCGTTCTCCAACATTTGTATCGCCATCGCCGAGGGCCACCACAACACCATGGACGGCAACCGGATGATCTCCAGCGGCCGGCTACCCGACGGCCGGATCATGAAAGGCCACTACACCGGCTTCTACATCCGCAACCTCTACCACGAAACATTCTTCACCCAGAACAGCGCCATCAACAACGTGTACGGCGTCGCCTACATCAACCCCGCCGGCAAACCCGTCAAAGTCGGCCCCGTCCTCGACGACTGCGCCCCCACCGCCTGCCACCACAACACCGAACTAGCCGGCACCATCACCACCACCACCGAAAACCAGGAACACCACCGCTGGAAACAAACCCGCACCACCACCGGCACCCCCAACTGAGGCGTGCCTGGGTCCGGACTCGTGGTCGCGTGGGGACGACGACATCAGGTCAGACGCTGTTCCAGCACCTGACCCGGCCACGGTCCGGATGGCCCGGCGATCTCGAAGCTCTCGGTCGCGGTGAATCCTTGCTGCTCGTAGTAGCGAACCAGGCCCCGGTCCGGAGCGGCGTAACAGTCAAGCCGGATCAGCCCCACGCCGCCCGCGCGAGCGACCGTGCGGGCGTGTTCGAGCAGCATGCCACCGATCCCACGTCCGTTCCGGGCGCGATCAGTGACCAGTAGCTGGACGTCGTCCCGCACGCCGTCCATGTCCACCATTGTCCGGAGCGGTCGAACCCGTACTTGGCGGCGCGCCGGGCGAGGCGAGCCCATGATCGCCGGGATCCTACGGTGCCGAGAGGTCCGCTCGTCGAGGCGGTCCGGCCGGTGCGGCGGCGGAGTCGCGGGCGGCCGAGTCGCGGGCGGCGGAGTCGCGGGCGGCGGAGTCGCGGGCGGCCGCCACGGCGGTGACCATCCGGTTGATCACCGCGATGGATCGGTGCAGATCCTCGGCGCTGAGGTCGGCGACCGCCTCGTGCATGAGCGCGCCGAGCGGAACGAAGAAGTCCGTCGCGAGCTGGAGCGCCCGTGGCTGCATCAGGATGGTCACTTTGCGGCGATCGCGGGCGTCGCGCTCGCGGCGCACATGGCCGGCACTCTCCAGCCGGTCGATGAGCCCGGTGGTGGCCGGGCCGCCGAGGCCCAGTCGCGTCGCCAGTTCCCCGGGGCTGATCGGATGGCCCGTCTGGGTCCCCTGGCTGATCCACATGATGGCGTTCAGATCGTTGCGGCTCAACCCGTGCTGCCGGGCGAAGACGTGGACGAACACGTCGGTCTCGACGGTGAACAGCCGCAACGCGTCGATGAGGTCTTCGACCACCTCGGCGCGCGCGGCATCGCGAGATGGTTGCGCCGGCACGCCGACCATCCTATCGTTTCGGATACCGAATAATTCGTTTTCCGAAGGAAGTTCCATGAGCTCTCGCTGGGCCACCGCTGTCACCAGCAGAAGCGGTGCACTGCTGATCCTGCTGACCACCGCGGCCTTGACCGCGCTGGTGTGGCTGACCTCCCCGGCGCAGCCCGCCGACGAGCCCACCGACGGCCTCCCCGCGGGCAAGCAGTCGACCCGGGTCGTCGAGCTTGCGGACCGATTTCCCAGCGGCCGAACCGACGCGGCGGTCGTGGTCTACGAGCGTGCCAACGGCCCGCTGACCGCGGCCGACCGTGAGGCGATCGCCTCCACCGCCAAGGCCTTGGCCGCCACGGCTGAGGGCGGATTCGTACCAGCCGCGCAGATCTCCCCGGACGAGCGCGCCGCGCTGCTGATCGTGCCGGTCGCGGGCGGCCTCGACGACACCGCGCAGAGTGCCGTCGTCGACGCGATCCGCGCCACCGTCTCCGCCAGTCCCGGCAGTCCGGCACCGCCCGGACTGACCGCGCAGGTCACCGGCGGACCCGCGTTCAGCCGGGACATCGCGGCGGCCTTCGACGGCGCCGACCTCACCCTGCTCCTGACCACCGCCGGCGTCGTGGCGTTGCTGCTGCTGGCCACCTACCGCAGCCCCGTCCTCTGGATCGCGCCGCTGCTCGTGATCGGCGTCGGCGACCAACTCGTCGCCAAGCTGCTCCCCTGGGTCGGCCGGCTGGTCGGCGAGCGTACCGACGCCGCGGTCAGTGGCATCGTCTCGGTGCTGGTCTTCGGCGCCGGCACCGACTACGCGCTGCTGCTGATCTCCCGCTACCGCGAACAACTCCGCCGCACGCCGGACCGGCGTCATGCGATGGCGATCGCGCTCCGGGCGGCCACCCCGGCCGTGGTCGGCAGCGCCGCCACAGTGATCCTGGCCCTGCTCACACTGATCCTGGCGACGCTGACCAGCAACCGTACGCTCGGCGTCTCGGCGGCCATCGGGGTGGCGATCGCGTTGTTGTTCGGCCTGGTCGTGCTGCCTGCCGTGCTGGCCTGTCTGCCGCGTGGGGTGTTCTGGCCACTCGTGCCGAGGGTCGGCTCCGCGGAGCCGAGCGACACCGGACTGTGGGCCCGCATCGCCGGTGCCGTCGGCCGGCGGCCGGCCGTCGTGCTCACCGTCGCGGTGGTGCTGCTGGGCGCCCTCAGCACCGGCCTGCTCTCGACCCGGATCGGGCTGTCGCAGACCGAGCAGTTCCGCACCGAGGTCGAATCGGTCACCGCCCAGCAGGCGCTGGCCCGGCACTTCCCGGCCGGCAGCTCCCAGCCGCTGGCCGTGATCAGCACCAGCGCACAGGCAGGGGCGGTGACAGCCGCTCTGCGGACGGTTGATGGCGTGGCTGACGTCGGCCGGCCCGAGACCTCCGACGACGGCAGCCTGTCGCAGGTCTCGGTGCAGCTGACCGATGGCTCCGGCACCGCGGCGGCCGACCGCAGCGTCCGGGACATCCGCGACGCGCTCGCCGGCATACCGGGAGCGGACGGCCTGGTCGGCGGCGCACCGGCGGTCGACCTCGATCAGCGCGACGCGAACGTGCGAGACAACCTGATCATCGGCGCGCTGGTCCTGGCGGTCGTTCTGCTGGTGCTGATCATGCTGCTTCGCTCGCTGGTCGCCCCGGTGTTGTTGCTGCTCACCGTCGTTGTCAGCTACGCCGCGAGCCTCGGAGCGGCCACGCTCGTACTCACGCATCTGCTCGATCTGCCGGCGCTGGACGCCGGAGTCCCGCTGCTGAGCTTCCTGTTCCTGGTGGCGCTCGGCGTCGACTACAACATCTTCCTGGTCACCCGCGCCCGCGAGGAGAGCATCGTGCGGGGCGACACCGGGACGGCGACGATCCGGGCGCTCGGCACCACCGGCGCGGTCATCACCTCCGCCGGTGTGCTGCTCGCCGCGGTCTTCGCGGTGCTCGGCGTCCTGCCGGTCATCGCGCTGACCCAGATCGGTGTCATCGTCGGCATCGGCGTGTTGCTGGACACTCTGCTGGTGCGCACCCTGGTCGTACCGGCCATCATCCTGCTGCTGGGCGAGCGCTTCTGGTGGCCTGGCCGGCCGGGCCACCGGCCACCGGCGGGGCCACGAGCCGAGGTCGCCGTGACGAGCGAGGCTCTTCCCCGCTGAGACGTTACATCTCAACCCGCGATGGGTCCATCAGTTACATTCATTACATAGATGCGCTAGCATCTGCGGACACGGTTCGCCCTCACGAATGGTGAGGAGCGACGTGTGTCCACACGTTCCTTGGTGACCGTCTTCACGAGCGTGGTCGTCGCCGCCGGAGTGCTCGCCGCGCCCGCGGCCGCGCACTCCCGGCTTGCCTCCGGCGGCAGCCTGGTGCTGGTCGGCGGTGGTTTGTCCGACGACAACGCGGCGATCTACGGCGACATCGTGCGGCTCGCCGGCGGGCCGGGCCGGGCACGGATCGGGATCGTCACGGCGGCCTCGTCGGTGCCGTCCGAAGATCCCGACGCGGGCACTCCGGACTGCAACAACAGCGTCTGCAACGGCGACTACTACGCCGAACTGTTCCGCGGCTACGGCGCCGAGGCGCAGTGGATCCCGATCGACCTGGATCATCAGGCGGCGGCCGACGATCCGGCCGTCGTCGCGCAGGTGAATTCGCTGACCGGCTTCTTCTTCGGCGGCGGCGACCAGTTCCGCTACGTGACCACGATGATGCGAAACGGCGCGGACTCGGCGGTGCTGGCCGCGATCCGGGCCCGGTTGCGGGCCGGTGCGGTGGTGGCCGGGACCAGCGCCGGGGCGCAGATCCAGGCCGGCCGCGACATGCTGACCGGCGGCGAGTCGTACGAGAGTCTGCGCGACGGCAGCGAACCCGGCTACTTCGACGACGCCAGCAAGCTCGGCTACCTGCCCGACGGCGGGTTCGGCTTCTTCCGGGCCGGCCTGCTGGACACCCACTTCTCCGCGCGGGGCCGGGCCGGGCGGTCGCTGCGCCTGGCCGCGGACACCGGGCACGACCGGGTCTTCGGGCTCGACGAGAACACCGCCCTCGAGGTGACCGGGGTCGGCACCGGGCGGGAGACGATGCGCGTGTTCGGTACCGCCGCGGTACACGTGCTGGACCTGCGCTCGGCACGCGCCGCAGTCCGTGGCGGGCGCTGGCAGCTACGTGACGCCGGCTGGACCCGGCTGACCGCCGGCGACCGGTACGACGCGGAGCGGTGGCGGATGACCAGCGACAAAACCAGGGACCACGGTACGGCGCCGTGCCCGGCCAGCCCGGTCGCCGACGTCTTCGGCCCGCACACGCTCGACACCTCGGGGGTGGCGCTGGCCGTGCAGCGCCGGTGCCGCTCGGTCTCGGGGACCACGGCGGAGCAGGCGCCGGCGTTCACCGTCGAGGTGTCCCGGCGGGGCGACACCGCGGCCTTCCGGGCCGGTGACGTGGTGTCGTTCAGCGGGCTGCGCATCGCCATCAGCTGATATGGCGAAGGCTGGGCTCCCGGATCGGGAGCCCAGCCTTTCTGCCGTGCGGGCCGGGTGCGGCCGCCCGGCTCAATCCGGTCCTGGTGAGATCGCGTCGATCAGCCCGGCCAGCAGCGCGATCCGGGGAACGACGGAACTCAGGTCCAGCCACTCGGACCGGCTGTGGTCGTCACCGCCGATCGGGCCGAGCCCGTCCAGCACCGGCGCCCCGGCGGCGGCCAGCAGATTGGCGTCCGCGCAGCCACCGGTCGCGGCTGCCCGCACCGGGATGTCCAGCTGCGCACCGACCATCCGGGCGAGGCCGACCAGACGGTCGGTGCCGGCCGAACCCGCCCACGGCGGGGTGGGCGCCACGACGGCCACCGAAGCGGTCACGCCGGGCACCGCCGGAGCTGCGGCCAGCTCGCTGATCGTGGCGAGAGCCTCAGCGAACGCACCGGGCTGCTCGGCGCGCAGATCGACGACCAGCCGCGCCTGATCCGGTACGACGTTGGGCCGCTCCCCCGCTTGCAGGACACCGACGTTGACCGTGACCGCTGGCCACCGACCGTTGAGTTCCTGCAGTGCGACGGTGAGCCGGGCCGCGGCCAGCGCCGCGTGCGCACCGCGTTCCGGTTCGATCCCGGCGTGCGCGGCCCGGCCGTGCAGGGTCACCTCGATGTCGGCCACACCCTTGCGGGCGCGGACCAGGTCGCCGTTCTCCCGGGCGCACTCCAGGCACAGCGCCGCGTCAGCCCCCCGGGCCAGGCGGCCGAGCAGGGAGCGGCTGCCCGGCGAGCCGATCTCCTCGTCCGGCGTCACCACCAGCAGCAGCTCCCCGAACGCGGAATTCCCCTCGGCGAGCAGCACCTCCGCTGCCGCCAGCCCGGCCAGCACCCCGCCCTTGTCATCGCAAACTCCGGCCCCGTAGGCGCGATCACCGGCGATCCGGAACGGGCGGGTCGCGGCCGTACCGGCCGGAAACACCGTGTCGAGGTGTCCCGCCAACAGGATCCGGCGGGAGCCGGTGCCGCGCGCGGAGGCCACCACCGCGTCGCCAAGGAACCTGTTCGAGGGATCGCGCACCGGGATGCGGTGTACGGTGAGCCCGGCCTCGGTGCACCAGCCGGCCAGCATCGTCGCGGCCTTGTCGAGTCCGGCCAGGTCGCCCGAGCCGGAGTCGACCGCGACCAGCTGGGCGAGCCGTTCGAGATAGTCCGGATAGCGGCGGGCCGCCGCGTCGCGCAGGTTCACAGGACCTTGGACAGGAACGCGCGGGTACGTTCGTGTCGCGGATCGCTGAGCACCTGGTCCGGGGTTCCGCTCTCGACGACGATGCCGGAGTCCAGGAAGGCCACCGTGTCGGCGACCTCGCGGGCGAATCCGATCTCGTGGGTCACCACGATCATCGTCATGCCGTCGCCGGCCAGGTCCCGCATGACGGCCAGCACCTCGCCGACCAGCTCCGGGTCGAGGGCGGAGGTGGGCTCGTCGAAGAGCATCAGTCGGGGGCGCATCGCCAGGGCCCGGGCGATGGCGACGCGCTGCTGCTGACCACCGGACAGCTGGGCCGGGTAGGCGTTCGCCTTGTCGGCAAGCCCGACCCGCTCCAGCAGCGCCATGGCTCGGGGCCGGACCGTCGCCGCGGGCTCACGCAGCACCCGGGTCGGCGCCTCGGTGATGTTCTGCAGAGCGGTCAGGTGCGGGAAGAGGTTGAAGCGCTGGAACACCATGCCGATCTCTCGCCGCCGCTCGGCTGTCTGCCGCGGCCGCAGCTCATGCAGTCGGCCACCACGGTGCTCGTACCCGACCAGCGCCCCGTCCACGGTCAGCGTGCCGCCGTCGATGGTCTCCAGGTGGTTGATGCACCGCAGGAAGGTCGACTTGCCGGAGCCGGACGGTCCCAGCAGGCAGGTCACCTCGCCTGGTTCGACCGTCAGGTCCACCCCGCGCAGCACCTCGTGGCCGCCGAAGCTCTTGCGCACCGCTTCGGCGCGCACCGCCGCGGTTCTCATCGGATCCCTCCCCGCACCAGCTGGGTGCCGCGGCCGAAGCGCCGCTCGATCAGGTACTGGCCGGCCGACAGGACGCTGACCAGCGCCAGGTACCAGAGCGCGGCCACGGTCAGCAGCGGGATCACCTGGTAGTTGTTGCCATAGACGCCCTGCACGACGGTCATCAGGTCGTGGCCGGCGATCACCGACACCAGTGCCGTCGACTTGAGCATGGTGATCGTCTCGTTGCCCATCGGAGGCACGATGACCCGCATCGCCTGCGGCAGCACGATGCGGCGCAGGGTCAGAGCCGGACTCATCCCCAGCGCGTACGCCGCCTCGGTCTGCCCGCGGTCGACGGCCAGCAGTCCACTACGCACGATCTCGGCGGCGTACGCCATCTCGTTGAGCGACAGGGCGAGCACCGCGGCCGTGGTACCGGAGATGACCACACTGGTCGGCTGGTCGAACAGCGTGCCCAGGCCCGGCAGCGAGATGCTCACCCGGGGGAAGAGGGCACCCAGAAAACCCCAGAAAATGATCTGGACGAGCAGCGGCGTGCCTCGGAAGAACCAGATGAACGCCCAGGCGCCGGCCTTGAGGACGGGGTTGGCCGACAGGCGCAGCACGGCCAGCACCACCGCGCCGGCGGTGCCGAGCCCCATCGCCACCCCGGTCAGCAGCAGGGTGACGCCCACGCCGTGCAGCACGTAGTCCTTGAACAGGTACGAGCGGATCACGCCGGGCTGCAGGTTGGGGCTGCGGATCAGAGCGTTGAGGAACATGACGGCGACGGCGGTGACCACCGCGGCGGTGACCCAGCGGCCGTAGTGGCGCACCGGGACGGCACGCACACCTGTTGCTTCCATGGATGTCCTTTGCAGAAGAGACAACCGGCGGGTGCCGGGCCACGGTCCGCCCTCATTCGGATATGTGGCGCCCGACGCCCGCCGGTTGCGGTCGATGTCCGGTACGGGTCAGTCGATGGCCTGGTCGACGGTGATCGTCTTGAGTCCGATCGCCCGCTGCTTGTACCGGTCGAGAATCTTCGTGTACGTCCCGTCGTCCACCAGCGACTGCAGCCCGGCCCGGTACGCCTCGGCGAGGTCCTTGCGCGACTTGAGGAACCCGAATCCGTTCGGGCTGGCCAGCCAGCCGTTGGGAGCGGCCGGGTCCTCGACGAGTTCGGCCTTGCCGGTCAGGCCGCCGGCGATGTCGACGAGGTTCACCTTGGTGGCCGCGACCACGTCGACGTTGCCGGCGAGCAGGGCCTGCACGGCCTGCGGGTTCTCCGGGTACTCCTGCACCTGGATCGGGGCGGCGCCGCAACTGTCCTTGCTGTAGGTGGCCAGATGCGCCGCCTGGTTGCTGGACTTCTGCACGGCCACCCGGTGACCGCAGAGTTCAGCGGCCGTCCGCACGCCCAGCGGATTTCCGGAACGGACCAGGAAGCCGGTTCCCGACGCGGTGTAGTCGACGAAGGTGGCGACCTGCTGACGTTCCCTCTTGTCGGTGACGCCACCGGCGATCGCGTCGTACTTGGCCGCCTGCAGGCCGGGCACCAGGCCGTCGAACGGCTGCTGGGTGAACGTGACGGTCAGTCCGAGCCGCGCCGAGGCGGCGGTGAACAGGTCGTAGTCCAGACCTTTGAAGGCGTCGGTCTTGCCTTCCTGGGCGAAGGCGATGAACGGCTGGTAGGGAGCGTTGGTAGCCACCGTCAGGCTGCCCTTGCCCCGGATGTCGGCAGGAACGGCCGCCACCAGCTTCGGGTCGGTGCCGACCGGCCCCACCCCGTCGATGGTGACGCTGACGGTCTTGGCCGGATCGGCGGCGGCTTCGCCGGAGCTGGTTGAGCAGCCGGCGGCGAACAGGCCGGTCGCCGCCAGGATCAGGGGTGCGACGAAGGTGAGGCGCATATCTGGACCCTCCCGGGATCACATCGCATGTGTCCGGGTGAATGTAATGCCTGTAACGCCTCTATGGAAGTTTCAGCATCCTGTAATTTCAGAGGTACGGCTGACTGACCGCCTCGACAGCCGCCAGCCGCTCCTGCGCCGCCGGGCCGAGCTTGTCCACCACTCCGGCTACCAGCACCTCCAGCAGCGCCAGGGCCGGCACGAAGCTGTCGTACATGGACGGCGAGTCGACCCGGCTGGGCAGCACCACGTCGGCGAGGCCGGCGATCGGCGACAGCCACCGATCGGTGCACAGGATGATCCGGGCACCACGCTCGGACACCGACCGGGCGAGCTGCTGAGTGGGCTGCTCGTAGCGGCGGAAGTCGAACAGCACGAACAGGTCCTTGCGGCCGACGTCGACCAGGGCGTCGACCCGCTCGACGGGAGCGGCCGGCAGCATCCGGCTGTTGCCGCGCAACTGGATGAGGTGGAAGACCAGATACTGAGCGAGCAACGTGGAGAACCGTCCGCCCGCCGCCGTGATCCGCAACTGCCGGTCGGCCAGCAACCGCACCGCGCGCTCCAACTCGGCCTCCGGGAGGTCACCGAGCGTGCCGGCGACCGCCTGCGGCAGAACGTCCGCCGCCCGCGAGCGCGGACCGGCCGTTCCGTCCTCGGGCGCCGCGTACGCGGCCAGCGGCGACGCCTGCCGCTCGGCAAGCTCGGCACGCAGCACCCGCTGGAACTCCGGGAAGCCGCGGAAACCCAGCCGGGACAGGAAACGCAGCACGGTCGGCGCGCTCACCTCGGCGCGTTCGGCCAAGCTCGCGACCGTCTCCAGACCCGCGGACGGATACTCCGCGAGCAACGCCCGTCCCACCCGCCGCTCGCTCGGACTGCACTCACCGAGACGCTCCCGGACGAGGCCGGCAACCCCGACTGACTCCGTCATGTGCGTCAGCGTAGACGCCCCGGCCGGACCGTCGATCAACGCTCCGTCACCGTCGGCACCGCCACAGTTTCGCTACGGTACCGTAGCGTAAGCTGGAATCATGAACGCCTCGTCCCGCCCGGCGGTCCAGCGTGTCCAACCGCCGAGAGCCCCCTATCGGATCGTCAACCGGGTGATGCGGTGGCTGCTCTCGTCTCCGGGCCGCGCCCAGCGGATCGGCCGGCATCTGTTGCTCCTGCACGTCACCGGGCGCCGGACCGGGCGGCGATTCGTGCTCCCGGTGGCCTATCGCGAGAACGGCGACGGCCGGCTGCTGGTGCTCACCAACTCGGGCTGGCGCGCCAATCTGCGCGGCAACCCCGAGGTGTCGGTCACGCTGCTCGGAGCGCACCGCCGGGCCCAGGCCCAACTCGTCGAGGATCCGGACGACGTCGCCTGGGTGTACCGCGAACTGATCGAGGCGGTCGGGCACGCCAAGGCAGGCCGCCGCATGGGCATCCGGATCAACGTGGACCGCACGCCGACCCTGGCGGAACTGGCCGAGGCGTCGCGCCGCGACGGCCTGGCCGTCATCTACCTCGACCTCGCGCGATGACCCCACCGATCCTGGTCGTCGGCGCCACCGGCAATGTCGGCGGAGCGGCCGCGCGGTCCCTGCTGGCGGCCGGGCTACCGGTACGGGTGGCGGGCACCGACCTGGCCCGGCTCCGGTCCCGGTTTCCCGGCGTCGAGGCGGTCCACCTGGACCTGCACCGGCCAGAGACCTTCCCGGCCGCGGTCCGGGGAACCGACGGCCTGTTCCTGCTCCGGCCACCGGCGATCGCCCGCGTCGCCCCGACCCTCAACGCGCTGGTGGATGCCGTGGCCCGGCACGCACCCGGACATGTGGTGTTCGTTTCGGTGACCGGTGCCGACACCAACCGCGTGGTGCCACACCACCGTGTCGAGAAGCATCTGCTCGCCTCACCGCTGCCGTCCACGATTCTGCGGCCCGGATTCTTCGCCCAGAACCTGGCCGACGCCTACCGTGACGACATCCGCGAGGACAACCGGATCTACCTTCCCGCGGGTCGTGGCCGCGTCGCCTTCGTCGACACGCGAGACATCGGCGAGGTCGCCGCCACCGTCTTCACCGACACCACCGCCCACCGATCCGCCGGGTACACGCTGACCGGCCCGGAAGCGCTCACCTTCGACGCGGTCGCCGGCCTGCTCACCGACGCCCTCGGACGGGTGATCCAGTACCAGCCCGCCAGCGCCGGCGGCTATCTGCGGCATCTGCGCCGTCAGGGTCTGCCGCTCGCCCCGTGCCTCGTGCAGACCGTCCTGCACCTCGGCCTGCGGCGCGGGCAGGCCGAGCAGGTCGATCCCACCATGGCCGGGCTGCTGCGGCGGACGCCCCGCACCATGGCACAGTACATTCGTGACCATCGCGAGGTGTGGGAGCGACGTTGAGCCGGGCCGTTGACCCTCGCGTGCTGCGCAGCAAGGCCAGGGTGCTGACCAGCGCCCTGGCGCTGCTCGCGCAGCGAGGCATCACCGGCACCACCATCGAAGCGGTTGCCGAGCATTCCGGCGTGGCGAAAACGACCATCTACCGCCAGTGGGAGAGTCAAGCCGCCCTTGTCCTGGACGCCTTCGACAGCATCCTGGCCCTGCCCGCCGACCCCGCCACCGGCAGCCTCCGCGACGATCTCGTCCACCTGCTCACCGGTTTCGCCGAAGCCCTCCGGACCAGCCCAGCCACCGGAATGATGTTCGCTCTGGTCGACGCCGCGGAGCGCGATCCCGCCTTCGCCGCCCTGCACCGCCGGCAGGCCGACACCCGCCATCAACTCGTCCTGGACGTCATCACCCGGGGCATCGACCAGGGTGAGCTCCCCGCCGACACCGATCCGGCCGAAGTCCTGGACCTGCTCGCCGGACCGATCTTCCACCGCCGCGCGGTCTCCGGCGCCCCGCTCGACGCCGCCTTCGCCGTGCGAGTGGTCGACCGGGTGCTCACCGCCTACCGCGCCGGGAGCAGCACTCTGTAGGCCGGGCAGCGCCGACAACCCCGGCGCGCGACATCATCGCGGTGGACACCACAATCATCTCTTTCGGTACGACCGGGCGAGATGCCCGGTGCTCCGCCTGACCGCCGTTCAGGGCGCTCAGGCGGAGCACCGGACAGCACCCGCGGTTCATCGAGGTGCCGGTGCGGTTTCCGGGGCGGCCGGGACATCGCCACGGCTGATGAGCGTGATCCCGGCGAGGACGGCCGCCGCCGCGGCGATGCCCGCGGCACCGAGCAGGGCGGCGGAATAGCCGCTGGTCAGCGCCGGCAGATCGCCGAGCCGGTCAGCGCCACGCGCACTGGCCAGAGCAGTCATCGCGGCCAGCCCGAGCGCCGAGCCCACCTGGTAGCTGGTGTTCACGATCCCGGAGGCCAAACCGCCCTCCCCGGGCCGGGCGCTGGACAGCGCGGTGCCCAGCGACGGGATGAACGCGAGGGCCATGCCGAGCGCGGTGACCAGAGAGGCGGGCAGCACGTCGACCAGGTAGCTGCCGGTCGGCCGGATCAGGGCCAGCCAGCCAAGCCCGGCGGCCAGCACCGCGAGCCCGGTGACCAGCGTGGCCTTCGCCCCGAACCGGCCGATCACCCGCGGCGCGACGACGATCATCCCGAGCATGATGAGGACGGTCATCGGCAGCAGGGCGGCACCGCTCGGGAAGGCCCGGAAGCCGAGCACCTGCTGCAGGTAGAGGTTGAGGAAGAACCACATCGGGATCCACGCCGCGCCGAGCAGCAGCTGGGCCAGGTTCGCCGCGGACAGGTTCCGGTTCGCGAAGATCGACAGCCGGACCAGCGGCTCCCGGCGGCGGGCCTGGATGACCAGGAACCCGGCGAGCAGGATCGCGGCGCCGCCCAGGGTGAGCCACGTCGAGGCGGCGGTCCAGCCGGCTTCCGGGGCGCGGACGATGGCGTAGACGGCGGCGGCCAGCCCACCGGTGACGGTGAGCGCGCCGGCCACGTCGAGGCGGCCGGGACGGTTCCCGCCGGCCGGCATCAGCGCCGGGGTGGCGACCAGGGCGAGCGCGGCGACCGGGATGTTCAGGTAGAACACCCAGGGCCAGCTGACGTATTCGGTGATCACGCCGCCGAGGAAGACACCCGCGGTGCCGCCGGCCGGGGCGGCCGCGCCGTACAGGGCAAGCGCCTTGGTCAGCTCGGCCGGCTGGCTACCGAAGAGCATCATCAGCAGGGTCAGCGCCGACGGAGCGATCAGCGCGGCACCGGCGCCCTGCACAGCACGGGCGGCCAATTCCACCTCGACGCCACCGGCGAGGCCGGCCAGGGCCGAGCCGGCCAGCAGCACCGCCCAGCCGGTAGCGAAGATCCGGCGGGCGCCGTACAGGTCGGACAGCCGGCCGCCGAGCAGCAGCAGGCCGCCGAACGCGACGACGTAGGCGTTGAAGACCCAGGACAGGTCGCTCGGGGTGAAGCCGAGATCGTCGCGCATCCGCGGAAGCGCGACGCCGATGATCGAGGTGTCCATGATCACGATGAACTGGGCGAGGGCGATGAGCGCGAGGGCCCACCACCGTTGCGGACTGCGGGACATGACCGAACCTCCTAAGTACCCCCAGGGGGTATCCGTTGTTCGGCGCTATTGTTACCCCCGGGGGGTATTGGCGGTCAAGGGCCACCCCTCGATTGACTGCCACACCACACTCGCGAGGGTCCGATCGGACGATCGGTCAGGATCGCCGCGCCGTTCGTCGGGTGGACGCGGTGGATCGGACGACCATCATCGAGGCCACGCAGAGCGACGACCCAGGGATCTCCGTGTTCCCTTTCACAGATCAATATCACCGGTAAGCCACCGGACGGACACAGTGCGTATCGGCAAACCTCGCAGCGCCCTTCCAAACCGGACAGCAGCCACCGCGACAATCACCGTTCGTGAGGTCGGCGGCGGGCAGCCGTCGCCGCGACCTGAGCTATCAAGGATGAGCGGCGGGCATCTGCTCGCCGATCGTGCCGACTGGACCACGCCGAGCCCTGCCCCGGTCCGGAGGTACGCATCCGCATGACGAGTCATGAGGCAATCGGGGGCAGGGACGGGGGAACCACACATCGGTCCCCGACCGGCACGCCGTCCACGGCGGTCCGGCGGGAGGACCTTGGGGTGAAGCCGCGTACCGCGGCCGGGCAATCCTTCGCGCCCGAATCCGACAGCTAACCTCGCAGGCGTGCCGGAGGGATTCCTTCACCGTGCGCGTAAGCACCTCGAGCCGGCCCGCCCGTACCCTGGGAACCGGCACTGTCGCCCTGTCCGTCGGCCTCGGCCTTCTCGCCGGCGGGCTCGGTACACCACAGTCGGTCTCCGCCGCCCCGCCCGCGTTGAAAGCCGCGCCGCAGGCGTTGCACGCCGCACCGCAGGCGTTGCACGCCGCCCCGACAGCGTCGAATCTCGCCGCCGCCCGGGCGATGCCGCAGGTCAGCGCGGTGGCGATCCGGACCACCGGCACCGTCAACGCGGCCGCCAAGGCACAGCTGGCCGGCAACCGGGTCATCACGGAGGCCGCCAAGCACAAGGGCAAGCGCTACCTGTTCGGCGCCGCCGGACCGAAGCGGTTCGACTGCTCCGGCTTCACCCTGTACGTCTACAAGAAGGCGGTCGGCAAGAAGCTGCCGCACAAGGCGAACCTGCAGCAGCGGTACGGCAAGGCCGTGGCCAAGTCCAAGGCGCGGCCCGGTGACCTGATCATCATCCGCAGCGGCTCCTACGGCACGCACGCCGGCATCTACGCCGGCGGCGGCAAGATGTGGGCGGCCCCGCGGACCGGCAAGACGGTCACCAAGCAGAAGATCTGGGGCAAGAGCTACGTGGTCAGGCGCCTGGTCTGACCCCGGGCACGACGTCCGCGGCGGCCATCACATGGCCGCCGCGGCGTGCGCGCCGAAGCCGGATCCCCGCGGCTGCGGGACCTGCCGGACTCAGGCCTGCGGCGTGGGCAGGACGATCACCTGGCGCAGGTTGACGTGGCGGGGCCGGGAGACGGTGTACGCCACGAGGTCGGCGACGTCCTCGGAGCGCAGCGCCGGCAGCACCTGGTACATCTCCCCCACCCGACCGGCGATCTCGGTGTTGTCGATGTGCCCGCTCAGTTCGGTGTCGGTGAGGCCGGGTTCGATGTTCGTCACCCGGACCATCTCCGAGCCCAGTTCGGTGCGCAGCGCCGCGGAGAGCTGCGTGACGCCGGCCTTCGTCGCCGCGTAGACGGCGAAGGTCGGGAACATCGCATGCGCGGCGATGGAGGAGACGTTCACCAGATCGGCGGTCCGGCCGGCGGACGCGGCGGCCCGCAGGCCCGGCAGGAAGGCGCGGATGACGCGCAGCGTGCCGGTCAGATTGGTGTCGATCATGCGGGCCCACTCGTCGTCGCGGCCGTCGGCGATCGGGTTCGGCAGCATCACCCCGGCGGCGTTGACGATCAGGTCGGCGGGCCCGAACGCCGCGGTGACCTGTTCGGCCGCCGCGTTCACCGCGGCGGCGTCGGTGATGTCGGCCGGCACTGCCAGCGCGGTGCCACCCGCGGCTCGGATCTTGGCGGCCAGCTCGTCGAGACGGTCGCGACGGCGGGCCAGCAGCGCCACCCGGGCGCCGGCGGCGGCGACCAGTTCGGCGGTGGCGGCGCCGATGCCGCTGGCGGCTCCGGTGATGACGGCGGTGCGGTTCTGCAGGTCGTAGCTGTTCATGCCGACAAGCGTCAGCGGGTTCGCGCCCGGTGGGCAGGGGCGCGTCGTTACCTGGGTCTGACAGACCTACGTTACGGCCGGCGGCGCGAGGCAGAATGATCGTCATGAGCGTCCGGGAGTCAGAGATCGGAGCGTTCCTGCGCGCGCGGCGGGCCGCCATCCGGCCGGAGCAGGTGGGCCTGCCGGTGTTCGGCCGGCGCCGGGTTCCGGGGCTGCGCCGGGAGGAGCTGGCGCAGCTGGCCGGGGTGAGCCCGGACTACTACATCCGCCTGGAACAGGGCCGCAGCCGCAACGTCTCGGATGCCGTGCTGGACTCCATCGCCCGGGTCCTCGGCCTCGACCGCGTCGAGCGGCAGCACCTGTTCAACCTGGCCCGCCCCCGCCCCGCCGCATGCGCGCTGCGCGGCGTGCGTCCCGGGGTCCAGCTGCTGCTGGACCTGATGGAGACCGTGCCGGCGTTCGTCCTCGGCCGGCGGATGGACGTGCTCGCCTTCAACGCGCTGGGTGACGCCGTCAACGGCTTCAGCACCTGGCCGCTGGAGCGGCGCAACATCGCCCGGCAAACTTTCCTCGACCCGGCCGCGCGCACCCTCTACCCGCAGTGGGAGGCGGTGGCCGCCGACACGGTCGCGTTCCTGCACCTCGACGCCGGCCGGCACCCGGGTGATCCGCTGCTCGCCGCGATGATCGGCGAGCTGTCGATCGCCAGCCCCGATTTCGCCCGGCTGTGGGCGGCTCAGCGGGTGCGGGAGAAGACCTCCGGGACCAAGGTGATCCGCCATCCCCTGGTCGGTGAGATGGAGTTCGGGTACGAGACGCTGGCGCTGCCCGGCGAGGCCGACCAGGTGCTGGTGACGTACACCGCTCCGGTCGGCAGCTCGACCCACGAGCTGCTGCGGCTGCTGGCCAGCTGGACCGCCCCGGCACACCCCGAGCCCGACGCCGAACAGCCCGCTGACCAGGCCAAGCCCGGTCTCTGACCGAGCAGCGCCTAGCGTGCCCGCAGGTTGGCCAAGGTCGCGGTGAGCGCCTGCCGGAGCTTCTTCTGGAACGCCCGGTCGCTCTCCGGGAACTTGGTGCCCATCGGCCGCAGCACGTCGATGAAGACGTGCATGACCAGGTTGTCGTGCTGCAGCAGCAGGTACCACCGGCGCCCCGGCTGGATGCGCACTCCCGGGCTGGACGGCGACACCGGCTGGTACTCCCCGTACGCCCTCGTGCCCAGACCTGTGACCGCGCCGCGCGTCCCGGACCACGGCAGATCCGTCATCTCGGCACGACGCATGTCGTAGTCGCGCTTCGCGCCCCGCACGCCCGGGTGCACCCAGATCAACATCCGGATGCCTCCGTACGCCTCGCCGCCGAACGAGAGCTTGCACTCCATGCCGGACCCGTCGGCACTCCCGAAGCCGTCGTCCGTCTGCACCTCTCCGCGCGCGCTGTACACGGCGGGCACCAAGGCATCCTGGTCCAGCAGGGGGCAGATCGGCAGCCGTCCCCGATAGGTCATGCCCGGATAGGCGAGGGTGCGCTCCGCCTTCGGGGACGCGGTGACCGACGCGGACGCCGCGGGCGTGGCCGCCACACCGGAAGTCACCGGCACCGCCGTCACGCTGGACGCCGCCGAGCTGGCAGCCGGTTCGGCCGGCGACCCCGTGCAGCCGGCGGTTACGACCGACACCAGCACGACCAGACCTGTCAGTAGTCTTCGCACAGCGCGCCCCCATGCATCGCCGACAATGGGCACTGTTCAGTCTGTGCGCTCGGCGCCAGCACCGCTGTCCCGCACACCCGTCAGGCGAGCCACGCCGACCGGTCGGTGCCCGTTGCCGCGTGCCGCTAGTCTTCGATCGTGTCGGACCACGTCGATCGCCATCGCCAGGACGAAAGACCAGCCGATGTCTGGGGTGTCTCCCGGCGCACCGGCGGGATGGTCGAGCTGGTCCTGCACACCGGGCCGCCACGCCCCTTGGTGGCGACGCTCACCGAGGCCGAACTGGCCAGTGTGGCCGGTGTGCTGCCGACCGTCGCCGACGCCGTAGAGCGTGGTGTTTTCAGTCGAACGCAGCTGGGCGCCGCCTTCACCAGCGCGATCGGCAGGGATCCGTTCCGGCAGCTGACCCCCGATCCCGGCGGCCGAGGGCTGTTCGCGTGGTGGGTGGATCTCGCGTACGTCGTCGTCGGTCTCGGCTTCGCCGCGGGTAACCCGAACTGGTGGCTGCGGGTCGCCGGCTGGGCCTTCGCCGCGGTCGCGCTCACCGATCTGGTGCTGCACGGTTACCGCCGGATCCGGAGGCGGACCAGCCGCACCACCCGCTGACTCCCGAAGCGCCACCAGCCAGGCTGGCGGCTCGACAGACCTACAACTGGGCGCGGAGCTGCCTCATCTCGGTGATCTGCGCCTGCTGATCAGTGATGATCTTCTGCGCGAGAGTCGTGGCATCCGAGTTGGCGCCCTGGGCGAGTTCCTGCTGAGCCATCATGACGGCGGCCTCATGGTGTTTGACCATCACCGCCAGGAACTCCTTGTCCCACGGCGTGCCCTTGGCGTTCATCAGCGCCGTCACGTCGAGTTCGTCGATGCCGGCCATCTCGCCGTGTTCCATGCCTTCCATCGCCTCGCCGCTCGCGCTCGGCATGGGCTTGCCCCACCTGGCGAGCCAGTGGTTCAGCGTGTCGATCTCGGGCTGCTGCGCCGCCTGGATCCGGCCGGCGAGATCGGCCACCCGGGGGTCGCCGACGTGCCCGGTGGCCAGCTCTGCCATGGCGACGGCCGACTGGTGGTGCGGGATCATCTGCCGGGCGAAGGCGATGTCGGCGTCGTTGACGGCCGTGTTCGCTGACGTTCCCGCCCCGGCCGGGCTAGCGGTGCTCGTCGGGCCCGGATCGGCGGTGGTCGTGTCGCCACAGCCGGACGATACGAGAACGGCGCAGACGGCAGCGCCGGCAAGCAGGCCACGGCGCCAACGGGCGGGAGGCGCTGAGGGAGGGGTCATGACGTTCGGCGAACCTTTCAGGTGACGCCCCAGGGTGCGCCCGTGGCTACGGGCGCACCCTGCGGCGTGGGCGGGTGGATCAGAGCTTGCCGAGCAGGCCCTTCATCGTGGTGATCTCGGCCTGCTGAGCAGTGATGATGTTCTGGGCGAGAGCCTTGGCGTCCGGGTCGGAGCCCTGCGCCACCTCCTGCTGGGCCATCGTGATGGCGCCCTCGTGGTGGCTGATCATCATGGTGAGGAACTGCTTGTCGAACGCGGCGCCCTTGGCCGCGGTCAGCTTGTCCATGTCAGCCTGCGACATGATGCCGGGCATCGAGCCGTGCTCCATGCCCGACATGCCGGGCATACCGGAGGCGGTCGTGGCCGGCATCGGGTGGCCCCAGGCGGTCAGCCACCGGCTCATCGTGTCGATCTCCGGCTGCTGAGCGGCCTTGATCTTGCCAGCGAGGTCCTTGACCTCGGTGCCGGCGGCGCGGCCGTCGGCCAGCGCCGCCATCTCCACGGCCTGCTGGTGGTGCGGGATCATCATGCTCGCGAACATCACGTCGGCGTCGTTGAACGTCGCCGGCGCCGCCGCGGAGGCGGTCGCGGCCGGCGTCATGCCGCCGTGGTTCATGCCGGAGTCCGACGAGGAGTCGCTGCCGCCGCAGGCGGAGACGGCGAGCGCGGCGCTCAGCGCGGCGCCGGCCAGCAGGCCACGGCGCCAGGCGGGGGAAGACAGCATGGTGCTACGCAACATCGGAGATTGACCTTTCGACAGGAAAACGGGTTCACGCGGAAGAGCCCTGGCGGTCCGTGAGGGACCGAGGGATGCCTCCTATATGCGCAGCACCGCTGTCGACGCGAGGGTCAATCCGGTACGGACGGCCGGGGGCGCTCTGGTCGTTCGCCGTCGCGATCCCTGGAAACCCCGTGCCGGCGTGCCCGGGCGGGTGACGGCCAGCAGAGCCATCGCCAGCAGGATGACGACCGCGAGCCCGCCGAGAACGGCCAGGCACACGCTCCAGACACCGACGTGCCCATGGCCGTCGCAGTGATCGTCAGGGCACGCGCCGGTCGCCTCGGCAGCCACAGGAGATATCGCGGCCGACGACATGGTGGCCATCGCCGCGGTACCGGAGTGCTCGACGCGTACGCCGGAATGTCCCAGGGTGTGCATCAGCGCCAGGCCGAACACCGTGCACAGCAACAGCAGCGCCCGGGCACCCCGCCCGATCGTTGCCGCCGCGCTGATCACGGCGCCCACCATAGCGCGCATGCGAATCGGCACTACGATGGTAGTTCCGGTGACTACTTTCGTAGTAGGCTGCGCTGGTGACGACTCGGCGTGAGCAACTGCTGGATGCGGCGATCACCCTGCTCGGCGAGGGCGGCATCCACGCGCTGACCCATCGCGCCGTCGACAGCCAAGCCGGATTGCCGACCGGCTCGGCCTCCAACCACTTCCGCACCCGCGACGCGCTGCTCGACGCGGTGGTGGAGCGGTTCGCCATCCGTGAGCGGCAGGCCTGGGAGGAGATCGCGATACGGATGTATCCGACGACCCCCCACGATCTCGCCCAGGTGCTCGTCACCGCGGCCAAGGCGGCGACCGGCCGGCTCCGCACGCTGACCCTCGCGCGGTACGCCATCCTCGTCGAGGCCGGCATCCGCCCCGCGCTGCGCGCCCAGTTGCTGGCCACCGGCTCCCAGGTCAACGCCTGGTTCCTGACCTGGCTGCGGGTCGCCGGCTCCACCGATCCGGAGCGCGACGCGCCGATCATCATGAACCACTACACCGGCGTGGTCCTGCACGACCTGGCGATGCCGGACCCCGCCTTCGACCCGACCGAACAGATCACCACGCTGGTCACCACCGTGATCCGCGCACAGCCCGCGGAGGCGCCGGCGTAACCCAGCACCGGACCGGAAGAAACGGAGAACCGCCATGACCTACACCGTGAGCATCGACGTCGACGCGCCCGTCGCCGTCTACGACGCCTTCCACGCCGCGCTCCTCCAGCACACCGGCGGCCAGGTCGACGGCCTGCTCGTGCACGTCGCCTGGCCCACCGGCACCGGCTTCCGGATCACCGAGGTCTGGACCAGCCGGGAGCTGTGCGACCGGGCGAACCGCGAGATCATCCCGCAGGTCTGGGCGAAGCTGACCGCCGACGCGCCCGGCCCCGCCGGCCCACCGCCCGGCCAGGACCTCCAGGAGCACGAGGCTTGCGGTCTGGTGATCCCGTCCGCGGGCCTGGCGCAATAGCGGCCCCGCGGCGTTCAGCGCAGGGTGCGCAGCAACGCCGCGAAGCCCGCGGGATCCCGCAGGTGGGGAAAACTCCCGCTGCCGAGATGTGCCTCGGGCGCGGCGCCGACCCGGACCCGGGCCGGCGACACCGCCATCGCCGACAGGTCCGTCGTGGGTTGCTGATGCCAGCTTCGGTACGCCCGCAGCAGCTGCCGGTCGACGCGACGCACCGCGAACTGCCGGTACAACGGCGGCACCCCGCTCAGGTCCGGCTCCTCTCCCCCGCCCGGGGCGACGTCCACGCTGATCACCGCCTGCGTCGCGTAGCGCTGCGCGAACGTGTCGGCCAGCAACGCGGCTTCGGCGTGGGCGACCAGCACCGGAGCCCGGTGCAGCTCCAGGCGGCTGACGAGCATGGCCAGGTCGTGGGCGAGCCGGTCCACCGCGTAGTCGTCGCGCGGCGCGGACTCGCCGTGACCGGGCAGGTCGACGGCGACAGCGGCGCAGCTGTCGCCGAGTTCGGCGGCGACCGGCCACCACATGGTGCGGTCGTAACCGAGCCCGTGCAGCAGCACGACGGGGCGGCCGCAGCGGCCCCAGCGGTCGTAGACGAGCCGGTTGATCGGAGTTCCGTAGGCGTGGAAGGTGCGGCGGGGAGGTTGCGGGTGCACGGCGAACCGTCTTCCTGTTCTGCGGGTACGCAAACATGCGCCGTCGGTCGGGCGCGATGAGATTCCTGAGGAGGGTGTGGTGGAGCGTCAGCTCCTACACCCGCAGGACACCCAGCAGACTCAGGTCGGGATCGGCGGCAACCGGGCCGGCCGGCAGCGCCGTGACGCCGCGGCACGCCGCCACGTCGACAGCGAACGTGGTGACCAGGGCGGCCTGCCCGATGGAGCGGGCCCGCTGGCCCAGGTTCGGCGTCCAGTCGTTGCCGTGCCGGTGCTCATGCGTGGAGCTGTGCGTGCCGGCGGCCGGCTGATCCGCGCACACGGTGCCGGTGGACGTGACCTCGGTGTGGCTGTGGCTGTGCGACCCGGCGGCGTGGTGCGCGCTGGGCGCGGAGAACAGCGCGGACGCCGCGAGCACGGCGAGCAGCATGACCACGGCCACCAGCCCGGCCGGCCGGCGACGGCCGGCCCGGGAGCACGGGTACGGCTGCACGGTCACCCCTCAACGGTAGCGAGCCGGTCCCGGCACTCGGCAGTCCCCCACCACCTGGTGATCATCTCCGGCTGGCCGGCCTGGTCCCGGTGTGCCCTCTTCACGCTGCTGCGGGCCGGCGTCGAGCGTGCCGCGGGCGGCGAAGAACGTGTGCACGGCGAAGTAGAGGCCCAGGTTGGCGATGACGCCGACGACCGCGGCGGTGATGCCGGTCAGTGCGGCCGAGAGGGCTTGGTTGCCGCGGAGCCGTTCGACGTAGGGGGCGCCGAGCAGGATGAACAGGAAGCACGGCACGAAGGTGACCCAGGTGGTCAGCAGCGAGGCGAACCGACAGCCTGATCGCGGCCGGAGTGCCCCGCCACCGGATCCGGCACCTCCGCTGACCCTCTGTTGCGACACCGTTCATCCGGGCTTCAGGTTGATCGGATCGGACGCGGGTATGCCGCGCGCATGGCTGATGACGGCACGATCCTGGTCTTCGCACCGGTGCCGCAGCTCACCGTCACCGTCGAGGAACCGGGCGAAGTGACCGAGTTGCATGTGCATCCGGGCGGGCAGGGAATCTGGCAGGCCCGGATGTGCGCGGCGCTCGGCGCATCCGTCACCCTGTGCGTCGCGGTGGGCGGGGAGATCGGGCGGATTCTCGCCTGCCTGCTGGAGCAGGAGAATCTTCGGGTACGCGCGGTCACGCGGGACACCGGCAGCGGGTGGTACCTGCACGACCGGCGCGACGGAGCGCGCGACGAGATCGCGTCGCATCCCGGTTTCCCGATGGGCCGCCACGACCTCGACGAGCTGTACACCACCGCGCTCGCCGAGGGTCTGCGGTCCCGGCTAGCCGTGCTCAGCGGCGCCGCGGGGCCCAAGGTCGTGCGCCCCGAGGTCTACCGGCGGCTGGCCACCGACCTCAACACCCACGACGTCCGCGTGGTGGCCGACCTCAGCGGAGAGCACCTGACCGCCGTGCTGCAGGGCGGCGTCGCCTTCCTCAAGGTCAGCCACGAGGAGCTGATCGACTCCGGCCGGGCCGAGAGCGACGACGAGGACGCTCTGCTCGGCGCGGCCCGGCAGCTGCGCGCGGACGGCGCCGAGAACGTGATGATCAGCCGGGCCGAACGACCCAGCATCGCCCTGCTCGGCGACGAGGCGTTCACGGTCCAGCTGCCCCAGCTGCAGACCGTCGACCACCGCGGCGCGGGCGACTCGATGACCGCCGGCGTGGCGACCGTCCTCGCCCTCGGCGGCGACCTGCACGAGGCGGTCCGGATCGGCGCCGCCGCCGGCGCGCTCAACGTCACCCGGCACGGCCTGGGCACCGGCCACCGCGACGCCATCGAGGAACTCGCCACCCGGGTCGAGTTCACCCAGCTGGCCGCCTGCTGACCGCCTCGCCCGACGAGGGGCAGGGCGTCGCCGGCCCGGACGGGACGTTCGACGAGCGGCGCGTTCTCGGCGGTCCCGGGCTTACGCCGCGGTTGACACGTCGGAGATTTCCGACGCATCATGGGCGGCGTGCCGGAGATGGACGTGTTCGGCGCACTGGCCAACCCGGTGCGCCGCCAGCTGCTCGATGCCCTGCGCGACGGCCCTCGGGCGGCCGGTGACCTGGCCGGTCACTTCGCGTTGAGCCGGTCCGCCGTCTCCGAGCACCTGGCGGTGCTGCGCCACGCCGGCCTCGTCACCGAGGACGCCCGCGGCCGGCACCGCTACTACCACCTGGCCCCGGACGGGCTCACCGGCGTCCACGACTGGCTGCGGCCCTTCGAGGAGTACTGGCGCGAGCACCTCCGGGCCCTACGCGACCTCGTCGAGGGAGAAGAAGACCTGTGACCAGCATCGAGTGCGACCAGTTCATCGCCAAGCCGCCGGCCGCCGTGTGGCGCGCCCTCACCGAGCCGGAGCTGCTGGCCCGCTGGTGGGCGAAAGGCGACATCAAGCCGGTGGTCGGGCACCGGTTCACGCTCGACATGGGCGCCTGGGGCGAGCAGCCGTGCGAGATCCTGGAGGTCGATCCCGAGCGGCTGCTGCGCTACACGTTCGCCGAGGAGACCCTGGACACCACGATCACCTGGCGGCTGGAGCCGGAGGGCGACGGCACCCGCCTGTTCCTCACCCACGCCGGCTTCGACCCCGGCTCGCCGATGGGCCGCACGGCGCTGGACGGCATGGGCGCCGGCTGGCCGGGCATCCTCACCCGGATGGCGGAGACCGCCGCGGACCTCTGACCGCCGGCGGCGGCCACAGCCTGGGATCGTCAGGCCGTGGTTATCCCCCGCGCCCGGCCGCATTCTGGTGTCGCATCCGGCGGAACGACACTCAGGAGCAGCTCATGCCGCGCACACAGCTCGAGATCACCCTGCCCGGCCTGTCCGGCAAGCGCGCCGTGGTGACCGGCGGCAGCGACGGCATCGGCCTGGGGATCGTCACCCGCCTGGCGGCCGCCGGCGCCGAGGTGATCATCCCGGTCCGCAACCCGGCCAAGGGCGAGGCGGCGATCGCCACGATCCGGCAGCGGCACCCGCGGGCGGACGTCTCGCTGCGGGACCTCGACCTGTCGTCACTGGCCTCGGTCTCGGCGCTCGGCGCGGCGCTGCGGGCCGAGGGGCGGCCGATCCACCTGCTGATCAACAACGCGGGCGTGATGACGCCGCCGAGCCGGCAGAGCACCGCCGACGGGTTCGAGCTGCAGTTCGGCACCAACCACCTGGGCCATGTCGCGCTGGTGGCCCACCTGCTGCCGCTGCTGCGGGCCGGTGGCGCCCGGGTGACCAGCCAGATCAGCGTCGCGGCGAACTCCGGCGCGACCAACTGGGCCGACCTGAACTGGGAACGCTCGTACGACGGGATGCGGGCGTACCGTCAATCGAAGATCGCTTTTGGTCTTTTCGGTCTTGAGCTGGATCGGCGCAGTCGCCGGCACGGCTGGGGCATCACCAGCAACCTGGCGCATCCCGGGGTCGCGCCGACCAGCCTGCTGGCCGCACGCCCGGAGGTGGGGCGGGCCCGGGAGACGATGGCGCGGCGGCTCATCGGCGCGCTGTCCGCGCGAGGCATCCTGCTCGGGACGGCCGAGTCGGCGGGGCTGCCGGCCCTGCACGCGGCCACCGCCGGGGACGGCGCCTTCTACGGGCCGAGCGGTCCCGGGCACCTCGGCGGGCCGCCCGCGGAGCAGAAGCTGTACTCGCCGCTGCGCAGCGAGGCCGACGCCGAGCGGATCTGGCGGGTCTCCGAGGAGATGGCGCAGGTGTCGTTCGCGGCCGCATCGCACCGGTAGAAGGAGACCCATGCTGATCGATCGTGCCGGGCTGGCCGAGTTCCTGCGGCGCCGGCGGGAAGCCCTGCAACCGGAGGACGTCGGCCTGCCCCGCGGGCAGCGCCGCCGGACATCCGGGCTGCGCCGCGAGGAGGTGGCCACGCTCTGCCACATCTCCGCCGACTACTACAGCCGCCTGGAACGCGGCCGCGGCCCGCACCCGTCCGAGCAGATGATCGCGTCGATCGCGCAGGGCCTGCACCTGTCGCTCGACGAACGCGACCACCTGTTCCGGCTGGCCGGGCACCACCCGCCGGTCCGCGGCGGCACCGGCGAGCACATCAGCCCCGGCCTGTTGCGGATCTTCGACCGGCTCGCCGACACCCCCGCCGAGATCGTCACCGAACTCGGCGAGACGCTGCGGCAGAACGCTCTCGGCGTCGCCCTCAACGGCGACCTCACCCGGTTCACCGGGCCGGCGCGCAGCATCGGCTACCGCTGGTTCACCGACCCGGCGTGCCGCGCCCGCTACCACCCGGACGACCACCCGCTGCACTCGCGCGTCTTCGCGTCCGGGCTGCGGCACGTGGCGACGGTCCGCGGGCCGGGTTCCCGGGCGGCGTACCTGCAGAAGCTGTTGATGGACAGCTGCGAGGAGTTCCGCACGGTCTGGAACGAGCACGAGATCGGCGTGCGGCACCAGCACCTCAAACGGTTCCGGCATCCGGAGGTCGGCGCGCTGGAGCTGACCTGTCAGGCGCTGCTCGACCCGGACCAGGGCCATTCGCTGCTGGTCTACACCGCGGTCCCGGGCAGCGAGAGCCACGAGAAGCTGGCGCTGCTGTCCGTGATCGGCAACCAGGACGTCGCGTTCAGTCGCCGGGAGACGTCGTGACCGCCCGCCGCCCGGCAAGCGTGTCGTCGTGATACCGCATCACCCAGCTGACCGCCTGCGGACCGCCTCACCGGCCGCATCGGGGGCGACGCGAAGTGGCTGCCGGTCGGTCAGCGGCCACGGGCGCCGCGACGGGGTCGGCACGCCGAGCGTGTCCAGGCGGTGCAGGATCACGCCCTCGCGCAGCGCCCACGGGCAGATCTGCAACTCGCTGACGCCCAGCGCCCGCATCGCCGCCCCGGCCACCAGCGCACCCGCCACCAGCTGGTGGGCGCGGCCGGGGCTGACCCCGTCCAGCACGGCCAGGTCGGGCGACGCCATCCGGCTGATGAACCCGAACAGCTGCCGCAAGCCGCCGTCGGTGAGGCTGCGACCGCCGCGCGGCCCCTCGGCGAGCCGGGCCAGCGAACGGAACGTCTTCGAGGTGCCGACCGCGAGATCGTACGACCCGGCCCCGCCCAGCCTCCGGGCGATCGGCGCGAGCGCCGCGTCCAGCTCCTCGGCCAGCGCCTCGACGTCCCGGCGCGCGGGCGGGTCACCGGGCAACCGCTGCCGGGTGAGCCGCCCGGCGCCGAGCGGCACCGACAGCGCCACCTCGGGGTCCTCGTCCCGGCCCACGGCCAGCTCCAGCGATCCGCCACCGATGTCGAGCACCAGCAGCCGCCCAGCCGACCAGCCGTGCCAGCGCCGGACCGCGAGGAACGTGTACCGGGCCTCGTCCTCACCGGAGAGCACCTGCAGGTCGACTCCGGTCGCGGCGCGCACCCGGGACAGCACGGCCGCCGAGTTCTCCGCGTCGCGCAGCGCCGAGGTCGCGAAGGCCAGCAGCTCCTGACACCCGGCGATCGTCGCCGCCACCTTGGCCCGCTTCACCGCCCGCACCAGCCGGTCGGCTCCCGCGCTGGTCAGCCGCCCGTCCTCCAGGTGCTCGGCGAGCCGCAGCTGCGTCTTCTCCGAGCACATCGGATCGGGATGCCCGCCCCGGTGCGCGTCGACCACGAGCAGATGCACGGTGTTCGATCCCACGTCCAGCACACCGAGCCGCATAGCACGACGGTAACGCCGGAGCGCGGAGTGCTCGAACGCTCACGGACCGATTCATCGACCGTTCAACAATCGTTCGTCCTCCGCCCATGATCCCGCGCTGACCGGAGCGCCCGCCTCTCAGCAGTGGCCGTCGGGCGGCGTCGACCGGCAACACCGAGAAGACCGGCGAGGCGTACGCGGTCAGCGGCATCACCGTGGTCGGGCGGCATCGGCCTCCCGGGGAGCCGCTGCCGCGTACTGCTGCGCGGCGCCGATCCGGACCATCCGGTGCCAGCGCAACCGGCCGCCGACCAGCGCCATGATCGTCGACTGGATGACCACCAGGTACATCAGCTGGCGGTAGACGACCTGCTGCAACGGCAGCGTCCACAGCGGCCCGTACCGTTCGCCGTCCATCCGCAGCGCGAGCGCCGCGGTCGCCACCTGCGCCGCGGTGAAGCCCGCCCACACCGCGGCCACCTTGACCGGATGCAGGAAGAGCAGACCGTAGACCCCGTACACGTCGATCATCGGCGCGGTCAGCGGCAGCAGCACCTGGAAGAGCAGCAGGTATCCGATGCCGCGGCGGCCGAGGTGACCGGCCGGGCCGCGCTGGAACACCGTGTCGCGGTGCTTCCACATCGCCTGCATCGTGCCGTAGCACCAGCGGTAGCGCTGCCGCCACAGCTGCCGGACGGTGGCCGGGGCCTCGGTCCAGGCGACCGCGGCCGGCTCGTAGACGACGTGCCAGCCGGCCCGCAGGACCGCCATGGTGAAGTCGGTGTCCTCGGCCAGCGTCTGCGCCGAGACGCCGCCCGCGTCCTGGATCGCCGCGCGGCGGAACGCGCCGATCGCGCCCGGCACGGTCGGCATGCACCGGGCGATCTCGAACATCCGGCGGTCCAGGTTGAAGCCGATCACGTACTCCAGGTGCTGCCAGCGGCCGAGCAGCCCGGTCCGGTTGGCGACCTTCGTGTTGCCGGACACCGCGCCGATCTCCGGGTCGGTCAGCGGCTGGACCAGCCGGCCGAGGGCGTCCGGCGCGAAGACCGTGTCCCCGTCGACCAGGACCAGGATGTCCCCGCCGGCGTACCGGATACCGGTGTTGAGGGCGGCCGGCTTGCCGGCGTTGGGCTGCCGGATCACCGTGACCCGCGGCAGCCCGAGGCGTTCGACGATGCCGGCGGTGTCGTCGCTGGATCCGTCGTCGACGACGATCACCTCGATGTCCGGGTAGTCGTTGCCGATCAGCGACCGCACGGTCGCCTCGATGTTGGCCGCCTCGTTGTAGGCCGGCACCACCACGCTGACCAGGCCGAGGTACGCCAGCGGCCGCTCGTGCCGGGCACGCGCCCGGCGCCAGTGGATCCGGGCGGTGACCAGCTGGATCAGCAGCCGCAGGAGGCCGATCGCGGCGGCCACGGTCATCAGGACGGTCAGCGTCCGGGCCAGCCACGCGGCGGTGTCCTGGGCGATCCGGAGGATCAGCCCGCGCCACCGCTGAGCCGGGTCGGCGGCCGCCGGCGGGGGCAGCCGCAGCGCCTCGGAGACCGTGACGAACCGGTATCCCTTCGCCTGCAACTTGGGGATCGCCTGCTCCAGCGCGGCGATCGTCTGCGCCCGGTCCCCGCCGCTGTCGTGCAGCATCACGATGCCGGGCTTGATCGCGGCGACGATGGCCGGCACCCCCGGGCGCCGCCAGTCCTCGGTGTCGTGGTCGGTGAGGACCTGCAGGTAGCCGGGGGCGCTGCGGCGCCAGGCGTCGTATTCGGCGGCGGACTGCGCCCGCGGGGTCGCCGAGTAGGGCAGCCGCAGCAGCGTCGCCCGCGGGCCACCGGCCGCGGCCAGCGCGTTCGCGGTGAGTTTGAGTTCGGCTTCCAGCTGCCAGGCCGGCACGGTCCCGGCGGCGACGTGCGTGAAGGTGTGCAGCCCGACTTCGTGGCCGCCGTCGACGACCTGCCGGGTGATCTCCGGGTAGCGGTTGATCTGCGAGCCGACCTGGAAGAACGTGGCGTGCGCCCGGTGCCGGGCGAGGACCTCGAGGATGCCGGGCGTCCAGGCCGGGTCCGGGCCGTCGTCGAAGGTCAGGGCGATCGTCTTCGCGGGCAGCGCCCGGCTGGTGACGGTGCCGTCCGGTTCCAGCCGCTGCACGGCGGCGCCCTCGGTCGCGGCGGCCGGGCCGGGCGCGCCCTCGACCGGGACGTGCGTGCCCTCGGCGCCGGTGCCGGTCACGTAGCCGTTGAGGCACAGCCCGGCGAAGAGGACCAGCATCGCGAGCAGCAGCAGCGCCCAGTGCGCGCGCGGTTCGCGGCGCAGAGCTCGTTTACCCATGGGTCACTTGCTCCGGGACGGACGGCTGCTGGGTTTGCGGCCGCGGTTGGCCGGCCTGCTGGTCGCGGCCGTGGCCGGGCTCGGCGTGACCGCCGCGCCGGTGGTCGCCGCCGGCGGCGGTGTGCTGGTCCGGACCGAGCCGGGCGTCGTCTGCTTGCGGGTGCTGGTGACCACCCGCGGCGAGCGCGACGGGGACGGGGACGGGGACGGTGACGGCTGGGCCTTGGCCCGGGTGGCGGCCGGAGCCGGCCAGCCGGGCACCGCCGACGGTCCGGCGCCGGTGAGCCCGGCCAGCAGCGTGGCGACGGCGAGGAGCAGGACCAGGCCGCCGGTGGCGCCGGCGGCCATGACGAGGCGGCGGCGCCGGCCGCTGCGATCGACGAAGACCGGATCAGTGATCAACTACTTCTTCCCGGGGTGACTCGGCGTGGGCAGACTGCTCGGTTTGCCCTGTGGTTTGCGGCTGTGCCCGGACTTGCCCGGGGCGCTGGTGCTGGGCGTCGCCGGGGACGCGGCAGGGGACGTCGTGGTGGTGCCCAGGGCGGCGCAGTAGGCCGGGATCGCCGCCTCCGAGCCGGCCGCCTCGACCAGCTTCCGGCGCCAGGGCGCGTTGCTGGCCCGCGGCGCGGCCGCCCAGGCCCGGCACCATCCGGCGGGCACGACCGCGGTGGGCGAGGTGGCCGGCGCCGGTGACGGCACGCTGGTGGTCCGGGACGGCTTGCTTGACGGTACGGGCGACGGCGCGCTCGAACTGGTCTGCGGCGCCGGCACACCCAGCCCGGAGAACAGCTCGTGCGCGCGTTCCTGGGCGGCGTCGGGCAGCACACCGCTCCGGGCCGCCACCGCGGTCCCGCCCGCGGCGACCAGCACGACCCCGGCCGCGAGGTTCACGACCAGCGCCCTTCTGGTCCGTGACGTCCGGACACGGTGTCCCTCCCCTGATGCCTGGGCACCGTCGCGTACGGCGGTGAAAGCGGCCATCGCGGCCTGCCGGCCGGCCAGTTCCCCCGGGGTGGCGGGGGCCTTGGCGGCGGCCAGCAGGTCGGCCAGGCCCTGGTGGTCAGGGCCGGGCTGCTCGCCGGTGGCCCACCGCTCGGTCTGGTCGAGGTCGATCGGATGGGTTCGCCGAACACGCATTGCACGACGGAGAGCGCTGATCGGTCGCATCCCGTTACACCTCCTCGGCCACGCCGGTGGCCTTCTTCTCGTTGCGGGCCGTGACCTCGGGATGGGCGGCGAGGCGGCGCAGGCCCCGCATGGTGGCGATGCGGACCGCGCCGGTGCGCTTGCCGAGCACTTTCGCGGTGGTGGCGACGTCGAGACCGGCGACGACGCGCAGCATGACGGACTCGGCCTGGTCTCGCGGGAGGGTGGCGATCAGCGACAGCGCCCAGCCGGTGCTCAGCGCCTCCTCGGTCTGGGCGGCGGCGTCCGGGGCGAGCACGCCCTGGTCGACGACCTCGACCGGGTCCTCGCGGCGGCGCCCGGTCCGGCGCAGGTGGTCGATGCCGCGGTGCCGGGCGATCCGGAACAGCCAGCCGCGGAAGTCGCCGATCTCCCCGCGGAAGCCGCGCAGATCCCGGGCGACCTGCAGCCACGTCTCCGAGGCGACGTCCTCGGCGGGGTCGCCGACCACCACCCGCAGATAGCGCAGAACCGCTGGTTGCAGGGCACACCAGAGGATGGCGAACGCGGTCTCGTCGCCCTCGCGGGCGGCGGTCAGCGCGCCGCCGAGATCGTCGTCTGCTAACAAGGTACGGCTCCCCCGATCGACAGGGCTGCACACGGTACACGGGCCGCCGACCGCCTCGGCAAGTGATCACGCGACCCCGGGTGTAACGCCGGACGGACCCCCGGCGCTCTTCGACGCGGGGACTTCGACGATCCCCCGTCCGACGACCTCAGAGGCGTGATGTTGCGAAACCTGAGCCTGGCCGGCGCGCTGGCGCTCCTCGGTATCCTGCTCCCCGCGGCACCGGCCGGCGCGGCACCGGCCCGGGCGAACCTCGTTCTCACCATGACCGCCGACCCGGCCTCGGTCCCGGCGCCCGGTGGCGGGACGACGCTGACCGTCGACCTGCGCAACGACGGCTCCCGGGCCGCCCAGAGCGCCGTGGTCCGGTTCGCGCTCCCGGCCGGCGCCGAGTTCGCCACCGACGGAGCGACCGTCCCGGCGGGCTGGACCTGCGACCTGCCCGCGGCGACCTGCGGCCACACCCCGCTGGCCGCCGCGACGGTCGCCCCGACGTTGCGGCTGCCGCTCGTGCTGCCGGCGGGCACCGCGGGTGACACGGGCACCGTCACCGCGACCGTCTCCGGCGGCCCCGAGTCGTCGACCGCCGACAACAGCGCCCGGGCGGTGATCGGCTACGTCGCCGGCGTCGCGGACCTCGCGGTCGACCCCGCCGGCACCGCGCAGGAGTTGCTGCCCGGCGAGCAGGCCCGGCTGACGACAACCGTGCGCAACAGCGGCAACGTGGTGTCCGGCGACCTCACCGTGGTCGCCGCGGTCCCGGCCGGGATGACCGGTGCGGAGCCGTGGTCGGACGGCTGGGAGTGCACGTCCGGCGACGGCGCGACCGACGGCTCGGCCGGCTGGCGCTGCTCACACGCGCCGCTGCTGCCCGGCCAGGTCAGCGAGCCGGTCACCTTCGCCGCGACCCTGACCGGCCTGGCGCCCGGGGACAGCTCGGCGCTGACCGCGACCGTCTCCACGACCGTTCCGGAGACCACACTGGCCAACAACACGGCCCGCACCTCGGTCGCCGTGATCGCCGGTGCCGTGGTGCGCGGCACGGTGTGGTTCGACGCCAACTACAACGGCGTCCGGGACGCCGGGGAATCCGGCCCGCCGACCGGCATCGAAGCCGTCACCGTGCTGCCGGAGACTGCCGGCGAGCCCGGATACGCCGCCACGGTCGAGGCCGACGGGACCTACCGGGCGTACGTGCGGGCCGGCGCCTACCGCGTCGAGTTCCAGGTGCGGAATCCGTACGAATTCATCGACTCCCCGGATTCGGACCTGGCCGACCACTGGAACGACACCGGCGGCTGGACCAACCTCGGGCACACCGCCTGGTTCACCGTCGCCACCGGCGGCGAGGTGGTCCTGGACGCCGGCGTGAACTGATCCGACTTTCCTCTCCCTCCCCCAGGATGCGCGAGGTCCGCCCGCTGGCGGGCGGGCGGACCTCGCGCGCGAGACCACAGCTGTTGCCTCAGGCCACCTCGAGGCCCCTGGCGAACACCGCGCGGACGCGGTCAGAGCGACCAGATCGGTGAGCGGATCGCCGTCGACGGCCAGGATGGCAGTCCCGTTCGAGCGCATCCCCGGCGCCCGCCGGACAGCGGTCGCTGGCTACCGGCGTCCGGCGTCCGCGGCACGCATCGGCGACTCGGCGGTCGGCAGCTGCCCGGCGCCGGCACCCGCGACGTAGGCCGCGCGCACGTCGGCGGCCGCCGAGCGATGTGCCGCGTCGCTGTCGGCGTCGTGCGCGGCCGACACGGGGATCCGCTCCTCCCCGACGGTCGGTGTGGCCTTCGGACGGCCGCGACGGGTGTCCCAGACGTCGCGGGCGATGATCTGCAGGATGCCGGCCACCGGAATGGCCAGCAGCGCGCCGAGGATGCCGGCCAGTTCCACCGCCAGCAGGATCGCGATGAGCACCGTCAGCGGGTTCAGCTTCACCGTCCGCGCGAAGATCATCGGCTGCAGGAGATGGTTCTCCAGCTGCTGGTAGAGCACGAAGAACACCAGCACGACGATCCCCGCGGTGGTCGACTCGACGAACGCCGCGACGGTGGCGATCACCGCGCCCAGCGTGGCGCCGACCAGCGGGATGAGGTCGGCCAGGCCGACGAACAGCGCGATCAGACCGGCGTACGGCACACCCATGACAGCGAGCACGCCGAAGGTGAGGGCGCCGCAGATGACACTGATCAGCAGGTTGCCAGTGATGTACCCGGTGATCGTCTTGGCGCAGTCGTGACCCACCCGGCGGATGTGCTCGGCCCGTCGCGGCTCGAACAGGGCGAGGAACCCGTCCACGATCTTCGGGGCTTCCAGCACCATCAGATAGGACAGTACGAAGATCGTCACAAGCCCGGCGATGCCGGTGGCGATCGAGCGCACGAACATCAGCGTCGGGGCACCGAGCCCGGTGGCGTACTCCCGGAACTTGCCCGCGTTGTGCTGCGCGTACTCCACCACGTGGAATCGTTCCAGCAGCGGCCCGGCCGGACCGCGCCCGTTGCGGGCGTCCTCGACGATCTTGGGAAAGTCGGTGATCACCTGGCTGCCCTGCCGGGCCAGCGGCACCACGAACAGGGTGACCAGGCCGGCCAGCAGGACGACGGCGGTGGTGAACACCAGCAGCGTCGCCAGCCAGCGCTTGCAGAAGGTGACTTTGCGGGTCATCCAGTTGACCGCCGGATGCAGCGCCACGGCGAAGAACGCGGCGATCACGATCCAGGTGAGCACGCGCCGCGTCTCCTGAGCGAGGAACAGCGTCGCCAATACAGCCAGGGTGACCCCGAGGACCACCAGTGTGCGGCGCGCCAGCACGCCATCGCTCGTTTCCGCCATGATCACGGCGTACCCGCCGTTCACCAGGACAAACAGCGGATCACCGCCGGACCGCACCCCGCTCCGGGTCGCAGTAGGCTGCGACCGGGAGGTGGCAATCTTGGACGTCCGGCGTGCCCGGCAAGCGCCTCCGCCCGGTCAGCGACGGGCCGACCACACCGGGATCGTCGGATGTGACCTGGTGGTCGACGGTGTCACCGTGCAGAGTCCGGGCTCGGCCGCGGACCTGCGGCAGTTGCACGAGCGGGCCCGGGAGCACGACGGCGGGTTCGTCTGGCTCGGCATGCACGAGCCGACCGAGGCCGCGCTCACCCGCGTCGCCGGCATCTTCGGCCTGCACCCGCTGGCGGTCGAGGACGTGCTGCACCGCGAGCAACGGATCAAATTCGAGCGGTACGAGGAGGTCGCGTTCCTCGTCGTCCGCGCCGCCCGGTACGACGACCGCGAACGGATCACGGCCGGTTTCGTCCGGGTCTTCGTCGGCCCGCACTTCGTCGTCACGGTCGGCCAGGGCAGCGTGATGGAGTTCGGCGCGCTGCGCGCCCGCCTCAGTACGGAGCCGGAACTGCTGGCCCGGGGCCCGTGGTCGGTCGTGCACGCCCTCCTGGATCACCTCGTCGACGCCTACGCCGACATCGCGGCCGCCATGCAGGCCGACCTCGACCTGACCGAGGCGGCCGTCTTCGCGGCCGGCACCCCGGTCTCGGTGGAGCAGCTCTACCAGCTCAAGCGCCAGCTGATGCGGTTCAAGGCGGCCGTGGTCCCGCTGCACCGGGCGATGCTCGCCCTGCTCGACAAGCGGCTCACCGGCCCGCCCCGAGGCATCCGCAGCTATTTCCAGGACGTCGCCGACCAGCACACCGCCGTCATGGAGCAGGTGATCGGCTTCGACGAGGTGGTCAACGCGCTGCTGCAGGCCCGCCTAACCCAGGTGACCGTCGACCAGAACAACGACATGCGCAAGATCGCCTCGTGGGCCGCGATCGCCGCGGTCCCCACCGTGGTCGGCGGCGTCTACGGCATGAACTTCGCGATCATGCCGGAACTGGCCTGGCGGCACGGCTACGCCGGCGCCATGCTGTCGATCCTGCTCGGCGTCACCGTCCTCTACTGGCTGCTCCGCCGCGCCGGATGGTTGTGAGAGATCGATAGGAGCCGCTCCGGTCGGACAGGATGTCCGTAGGACGCGCGATCGATCGGGTTCTGATCGGCGGCATGAGCCAACGAACGATCTCCGGCTATCTGACCTGCCTGCCGTGCCGCACCGACCGGGTGGCCGTCATGGACGTCTACCCGAAGGACCTCGGTCGCGGGGTGAAACGCCTGTTCGCCTCGGGCAACTGCCCCTCCTGCGGCGACCTGGTGGAGGCCCGGGTCGACACCTTGCAGACGGTCGCCGCCCGGTAGACCACCAGGTGCCGCACAGCGCGCCGCAGGAGACCGCGACCGGGACGGTGCGGCCGCGGCGGTAGATCAGCGGTCCTCCCGGAAGTCGACGTGCCGGCGCTCGATCGGATCGTATTTGCGCAGCACGAGCCGATCGGGGCTGGTGCGGCGGTTCTTGCGGGTGACGTAGGCGTAGCCGGTCCCGGCGGTGCTGCGCAGCTTGATGACGGGCCGGAGGTCGGTGCTCTTGGCCATCAGCGGGTCGCCTTCCGGGCGCGGACGCGGGCCATCACCGCGTCGATGCCGTCCCTGTCGATGATCTTCAGACCCGTGGTGCTGACGGTCAGGCGCACCGTCGAACCGTCCGTCAGGCGGAAGCGCCGGCGCTGGACATTCGGGTTCCAGCGGCGCCGGGTGCGGCGGTGCGAGAAGGACACGGCGTTGCCGAAGGTCGGCTGGGCGCCGGTCACGTCACAGATGAAGGGCATGCGCCGACTTTACAATGAAAACCATTTCCAACAAGATGGGGGTGTGAGCATTGATCCGAGCACCTCCGCCGCACCGGTAGCCGCCGATCATCGCCCGGCCGTCACGGTGCTGTCCGGGTTCTCCCCCGACGCCGTGCAGGCGGCCGCCCGCGCCGTCCTGATCGCCGACGAGCGACTCGTGGCGATCAGCCATGACGTCACCCGGATCCGCGACGGCGTCGTGCACCGCACGGTGCGCTCGGCCACCGAGCTGATCGAGCAGAGCACCGTCGAGCTGGTGCACGGCTGCGTGGCCTGCACCCTGCGCGAGGACGTGCTGCCCACCCTGGTCCGGCTCGCCCGCACCCGGCCGGACCGTGACCTGCTGCTGGTCCTGCCACCGGCGATCGAGCCCGAAGCGGTCGCCACCGCCTGCGCGCACAGCCTGGTCGACGGTGAGCCGGTCACCGCCGCGGTCCGCTTCGACTCCTACGTCACGGTGGTCGACGCCGACCGCTTCCTCGACGACCTGGCGAGCACCGACGACCTGCGCGACCGCGAGCTGCACGCCGCCGACGACGATCACCGGACGGTCGCCGAGGTGGTCGCGCACCAGGTCGAGTTCTGCGACACGGTGATCCTCTGGAGCCGGCCGGGCACCGACCCGCTGGAGTTGAGCCGGCTCGGCACCCTCGTGCACCGGCTCGTGCCGTGGGCCGTGCAGGTGCCGACCGGCACCACCACCAGTCTGGACTGCACCGGCCTGGCCACCCTGGTCCGCCGGACCGGGCGGCACGACCCGCAGCGACCCGGCATGCTCGGGCGCGCCCTGGAAGGCTGGCCGATCGCCCTGCACGATCCGAACCCGGACGGGGTGGGCTCGATCCTGTTCGAGACCCGGCGACCGTTCCACCCGCAACGACTGCACGACTGCCTGGAGACCCTGACCGGCGACGCGCTGCGCGGCCGCGGCCACCTGTGGATCGCCAGCCAGCCCGACACGGTCGTCGGCTTCGAGTCCGCCGGCGGCGGCATCAGCATGGGCAGCCTCGGCTACTGGCTGGCCGCCCTGCCCGTCGACCGCTGGACCGCGACCAGCGACCAGCGGCGCCTGGCCGCCGACCTGACCTGGGACCCGTACTACGGCGACCGGCGCACCGTGCTCGCCCTGATCGGTCTGCGCCTGGACCACGCCGCGATCACCGAGCTGCTGGACTCCTGCCTGCTCACCGACGCCGAGCTCGCGGCCGGGTCGGACCGGTGGCCGGCGCTGCCCGACCCGTTCGCCGGCCGTTTCCCGCTGACCGCCGACGACAACTGACCGGCGCTGAAGAACGCCGGGAGCGCTCGGGCCGGGGCCCGAGCGCTCCGAGGGCTGTCAGGTCACCAGGTGCCGAGGACCATGCGGCCGCCGACCCGGTCGAGGGAGTAGGAGCCGGACGTGTACCAGACGCCTTCGCTGGTCAGGCCGGACTTCCAGACGTAGTAGCTGAACGTGTTGTCGGCGTTCTGGTAGGCCATCACGATGTCCGCCTTGGCATCACCGTCGACGTCACCGGCGGCCACCCGGTCGCCGACGTTGGACAGCCGGAAGGTTCCGGTGCCGACGTAGTCGGTGGTACGGGAGAAGCCACTGCCCGTCGACGTCCAGCGGTAGATGCTCTGGGTTCCGTCGCCGTCGTCACGGACCAGCGCAGGCTCGGCCTTGCCGTCACCGGTGAAGTCGGCGACGACCATCCGGCCGTCGACGGTGTCGAGGTTGAACGAACCGGACGTGTACCAGGCGCCCTGGCTGCTGAGCCCGGACTTCCATACGTAGTAGCTGAACGTGTTGTCCGCGTTCTGGTAGGCCATCACGATGTCGGCTTTGCCATCGCCGTCGACGTCACCGGCTGCCACCCGGTTGCCCACATTGGACAGCCGGAACGACCCGGTACCGACATAGTCGGTGGTGCGGGCGAAGCTGCTGCCCGTGGACGTCCAGCGGTAGATGCTCTGGGTACCGTCACCGTTGTCCCGGACCAGCGCCGGCTCCGCCTTGCCGTCACCGGTGAAGTCCGCGACGACCAATCGACCGCCGACCGCGGAAAGGTTGAACGCGCCGGAGGTGTACCAGCGGCCACGAGAAGTCAGGCCACCGTCGAAGACGTATAAGCCGAACGTGCCCTCGGCATCCTGGTAGGCCATCACGACGTCATCGGTGCCGTCACCGTCCACGTCACCGGACGCGACGCGGTCGCCGACGTTGGACAGCCGGAACGTACCCTCGCCCTGGTAATCGGTGGTGTGGCTGAAGCCGCTGCCGTTGGATCGCCAGCGGTAGATCGTCTGGGTGCCGTCACCGTTGTCGTAGGCCAGGGCCGGCGCCTTGTTCCCCGATCCGCCGTTGCAGAGGGCGCGCAGCTGGGCCAGTGTGCCGTTGAAGACGTCGCGGTCCACGCCGCCGGACACTCCGGGAACGCTGCCGCTCGACGTGTACTGCCAGAGGGTGAACTGCGACCAGCCGGACGGCAGGGCGCCCGGCGTGTCGGCGTACCGGGAATGGAAGAGGGGGTAACTGCCGAAGGCAGTGGTGTTGCCGGTGCACGGATTCCACCAGTTGGGGTTGGTGTAGATCATCGCCTTCTGGCCGGTGCGGACCCGGACCTGGTCGAGGAATTGGCTGATCCAGGACACCATCGAGCTCGTCGACAGGCCGAAGCAGGTCGCCTGCCCGGACGCCCACTCGATGTCGAGCATCGGCGGCAGGGTTCGGCCGTCACTGCTGTACTGGCTGGTGTTGACCAGGCGGTCCGCCTGGCCGCGCGGGTCGCCCTGGTCGGGCCGGGCGAAGTGGTACGCGCCGAAGTAGATGCTGTTGGCGCGGGCGCCGGTCCGGTTGGCGCTGTAGGTCGGGTCGGTGTAGTTCGTGCCTTCGGTCGCCTTGGCGTACGCGAAGTCGGTCCCCGCGTCAGCGACCGACGACCAGTTGATGGTGCCCTGGTAGTGCGACACGTCGATGCCGGTCACCGAGTAGCCGGTCGGAGCGGCGTCGGCCGAGGCGGGGGTCAGCATGGCGATCAGGGGCAGCGTGATCAGAGCGGCTGTTCGAGCGATCCACGGTACGGTGCGCACGGCGCTTCCTGTCTGTGGCGAGGGGGGTGCCCGTCCGGCGCCAGCTGCGCCGGACGGGCGAGGCGAGGGGGGTCGGCGCGGTGGGCTACCAGGTGCCGAGGACCATGCGGCCGCCGACCCGGTCGAGGGAGTAGGAGCCGGACGTGTACCAGACGCCTTCGCTGGTCAGGCCGGACTTCCAGACGTAGTAGCTGAACGTGTTGTCGGCGTTCTGGTAGGCCATCACGATGTCCGCCTTGGCATCACCGTCGACGTCACCGGCGGCCACCCGGTCGCCGACGTTGGACAGCCGGAAGGTTCCGGTGCCGACGTAGTCGGTGGTACGGGAGAAGCCACTGCCCGTCGACGTCCAGCGGTAGATGCTCTGCGTCCCGTCACCGTCGTCACGGACCAGCGCGGGCTCCGCCTTGCCGTCACCGGTGAAGTCCGCGACGACCATCCGCCCGTCGACGGTGTCGAGGTTGAACGAACCGGACGTGTACCAGGCGCCCTGGCTGCTGAGCCCGGACTTCCACACGTAGTAGCTGAACGTGTTGTCCGCGTTCTGGTAGGCCATCACGATGTCGGCCTTGCCATCACCGTCGACGTCACCGGCTGCCACCCGGTTGCCCACATTGGACAGTCGGAACGACCCGGTACCGACATAGTCGGTGGTGCGGGCGAAACTGCTGCCCGTGGACGTCCAGCGGTAGATGCTCTGGGTACCGTCACCGTTGTCCCGGACCAGCGCCGGCTCCGCCTTGCCGTCACCGGTGAAGTCCGCGACGACCAATCGACCGCCGACCGCGGAAAGGTTGAACGCGCCGGAGGTGTACCAGCGGCCACGAGAAGTCAGGCCACCGTCGAAGACGTAGAAGCCGAACGTGCCCTCGGCATCCTGGTAGGCCATCACGACGTCATCGGTGCCGTCACCGTCCACGTCACCGGACGCGACGCGGTCGCCGACGTTGGACAGCCGGAACGTACCCTCGCCCTGGTAATCGGTGGTGTGGCTGAAGCTGCTGGTGTTCGACCGCCAGCGGTAGATCGTCTGGGTGCCGTCACCGTCGTCGTAGGCCAGCGCCGGCGCCATCTTCTCCCCGCTGACCCCGCCGGTCAGGCCGGTGCGCCGGATCGGCTTGTAGGACCGCAGGTCGGAGACGCTGTTGAACCCGAGGTTTCCCTCGTTCGACCGCGCGGTCGGGTTCTGCACCGTCTCGCCGTCGCTGTTGAAGGAGTAGACGTAGGCGCCCTTGCTGTGGTCGCCCTTGTCGGCCCAGTACGCGAACAGCTCCATGTGACCGGTCCGCACCATCGCGTCGCCGGCCTGGAAGTCGTCGATGCTGCCGAGCGTGCTCCACCGCGAGTTGCTGCCCTGGAAATCACCGGTGACGTAGCTGTTGCTCAGGTGCCAGGCCATCGACACCAGCCCGGAGCAGTCCCGGCGATAGGTCTTGTCACCGTCCGCGTCGCTGGCCCAGGTGCCGGTCTGGGTGTAGGTGATGCCCCGGTCCACCCAGTTCTGGGCGCGGGACAGGATTTCGCTCCGGCCGATCGGGCCGTCGATCGACGATGCCTGCGCGGGTGCCGGGGACAGACTCACCAGGCTGCCGGCGGCCACCGCCGAGGTGATCACCGCGGCGGTCGATCGGCGGATGACGGAGCGTCGAGAATTTCGCTGCACGGACGGTCCTTTCACAGTGGACTCCTGCTGTGACGACGAGACCCCTATTTCCATCAGCAGGCATTGGCGTCTGTCGAAGCCGCCAGTAACGTCCGCTAAAGGTTCCAGGGATTGCCGGGAAACTGTCCCGAGCGGACTCGGTAGCGAATCTGAACGATTTCTGGAATGTCCGGACGGGGCTACGGACGCGGGGGTTTCACCGTGGAACTTCGATTACTCGGCGACTTACAGGTGATGGTGGACGGCCGGTCCGTGGACCTGGGGCCGCCGAAGCAACGGCTCGTCTTCGCCGCGCTCGCCGTCGACCTGGGACACAGCGTCTCCATCGAGACTCTGGTCGACCGCGTCTGGGACGACGAGCCGCCCGGGGATGCCCGGGGCGCGCTGTACACGTACCTCACCCGGTTGCGGCGCGTCCTCGCCGCGGCCCGGACCGACGCGGCAACACCGATCACGGTGGGTCGCGGCCACGCCGGCTACGTCCTCTCCGCCGACCCGGACCGCTTCGATCTCCAGCGGCTGCGCCGCCTGGCGGAGCGGGCGTACGGCCTCCCCGCCGACCATCCGGACCGGTCACGGCTCCTGCGGGAAGCCCTCGACCTCTGGGCCGGCGACCCGCTCAACGGCCTGCCCGGCGGCTGGGCGGAGCGGGTGCGCGAGGGCTTGCGCCAGGACCTCGTCCAGGTGCTGATCGCCTGGGCCGACAGCGAGATCGAGCGGGGCCACCCCGGGCGGGTCGCCGACCGCCTCGCCGCCACGCTGCACCGCGACCCGCTGGCCGAGCCGGTGGTCCAGCGCCGCATGCGGGCTCTGGCCCTCAGCGGCCGCCGGGCGGAGTCACTCGAGCTGTACGCGCGGACCAGGGCGCTGCTGGCCGAGGAACTGGGCATCGACCCGGGCGCCGACCTGCAGGAACTGCATCGCGGCATCCTGCGCGGCGAACTGCACCCCGCGGTGCGCGCCGAGACCCCGCCGCCCGCCGACCCGGTGCCACCGGCCGCGCCGAGGCGTCCGCCGTCGCCGGGCGCCCCGGGCTGCCAGCTCCCGGCCGACCTGCCGGACCACGTCGGCTGCGAACCCGAGATCTCCCGGGCGCTCAGCGCGCTGCAGCCGGGCAGCCAGCGGCTCAGCGGAACGGCCGGACCGGTGGTCATCCTGTCCGGCCCCGGCGGGGTGGGCAAGACGGCGGTCAGCGTGCGTCTCGGCTATCTGCTGCGCGAGTGCTATCCGGACGGGCAGATCTTCGTGAGCCTCGGCGACCGGCACGGCGACTCCAGCGACGCGTTGGACCGGGCCTTGCGGGCGCTGGGGGTGCCCAGCGTGCGGCGGCTGCGGACGGTGGAGGACAAGCTCGGCGAGTACCGGTCCGCGCTCAGCGGGCGGCGGATCCTGCTGGTCCTGGACTCGGCCAGGCACGCGGGACAGGTACGACCGCTGGTACCGGGCGGCACCGGCTCCGCGCTGATCGTCTCGAGCCGCGTGCGGATGACGACCATCCCGGGTGCCGAGTGCATCGAGGTGCCCCTGCTCGACGACGCCGGCTCCCGGACGTTGCTGGAACGCATCGTCGGCGCCGAACGCAGCGCCGCCGAGCCGGAAGCGGTGGCCGGCCTGATCAGGATGTGCGCCGGCCTGCCGCTCGCCCTGCGCATCGTCGGCGCCCGGATCGCGGCCCGGCCACACCGGCGGATCGCGCACCTCGCCGACCGGATGCGCGACGAGTCGAACCGGCTCGACGAGATGACCGCGGACGGACTCGCCGTCCGCGTCAGCGTCGCGGTCAGCTACGCGGGGCTCGACAACCCGGCCCGGCGGACGTTCCGGCTGCTGGGCCTGCTCGGGGTGACCGACTTCTCCAGCAGGATGGCGACCGGGCTGATCGGGGGCCCGCACGACGTCGTGGAGGAGCAGCTGGAGCAGCTGGCCGACGCCCGGCTGGTGACGGTGGTGACCGAGCCGACCGGCCAGTCGCTGCGCTACCGCATGCACGACCTGGTCCGCCTGTTCGCCTACGAGCAGGCGCAGCTGCATCCGGAGGACGAACTGCGGTTCGGCTCCTTCCGGGAGCTCGCGGCGGCCGCCTGACCAGCGCGTCCAGATTTGGTTCAGATCCGCTGGAGATCCGCTGCCTAGCGTCGGAACCGTGCCCGACCTCGTGCCCCGGGCCACGGACGAGAGGGAAGACGATGACGATCCGACGCGTCGGTGGGCTGCTGGCCGTGACGGCCGCGCTGGTGTTCTCAGCCGCGGGATGCGCAGACGACGAGCCGGCCGGCGCGCCGGTCGCGGCGGCGGGCGGCGGCGACGCCGTTCCCGCGGTGACCCCCAGCGCAGCCGCGAGCCCGGGTCCGGGTCCGCAGGCCGGCCAGAGTGCGCAGCCGGGCCAGCAGACGCAGGCCGCCGGCGAAAAGAAGCCGCCGGCGACCAAGGAACGGCAGTCCACCAAAACCGCCAAACCGGCGGAGCCCGCCGGTACCGCCCGGCCCGCCGCGCTGCCGGCCACGGCGGACAGCGACCCGGCGTGCCGGCCGCCCGCACTGCTGGAAGCGGCCGCACCCGCACTCGGCGCCACGGTGCCGGCGCGGACCGAGGTGCTCGGCTGCCGCAACGGCTTCGCCCGGCTGCTCGCGGTCGGTCAGGGCGACGCCGAGATCCCCGGCGGCAGCCAGCTGTTCCTGCACTCCGACAAGGGCGTGTGGAAGGTCTTCGGGCGAGCCTCGGCCGGCACCGACTGCGGCGACTCCGGGTTGGCCGCGCCGGTCAAGGCGGTCTGCACCGGCCTGGTGTGAGGCTGCCCCCGCTCGCGGGGCGCCACGCCGACACCCGGTCAGACGGATTCGAGGTCGCGATCGACGGCCGGCGCCGGTCCGCCCTGCGAGCCACCGGCCCGGCCGTTGACCTGCACCATGATGGCCTTGGCGAACAGCGCGATCCCGCCCAGGACGCTGACGACCGCGACCGGAACGCTGAAGCGCTCCGGCACGTACAGCGCCAGGAACCACGACTTGGCCTCGACCCCGGTGAGCATGAAGACCAGCGGCAGGATGCCCTGCGGGATCAGCAGGATCGCTCCGAAACTCCAGCACAGGCCCGCGATCCAGCCGTCCTTCCGGGCCTGCGCCGGATCGGCGGCGGCCGGCGCCACGGCGGGCCGGCCGGTCCGCATGGTGTGCAGCATGTCGGGCCCCTCGGCGGCGAGCCGCCTGACCGCCGAGGCGCCGAGCAGGCGGCCGGCCAGGGCGCCGATCGCCACACCGACCGGCAGGCCCGCCCAGCTCAGCCAGGGCTGATCGAGGCGCGGGCCGAGGTACACCACCGCGAGCGGGGGCACGGCGGGCAGCAGGCCCACCCAGAACAGCACGTGGGACTGGCCGGTGGTGTCGGCGCGCTCCAGCGGGTTGCTCGGCCGCTGGTGCGCGTCCGGGCCGGGGACCATGGCGAACACCGACGCGTACACGACGAGGCCGGCGCCGCCGCCGAGCAGCGCCGGCACGCTCGCAGCGACCCAGGGCCAGGCCCAGGTGTAGCCGCTCCACCAGGTGAAACCGACGCTCAGCAGGAGCGCGAGAGGCGCGAAGACGATCAGGTAGGCCCACTGCCGGCCTCGGACGTCGGGGCGCTCGGCGCCGACGGTCAGCGTCTGCCAGAGCGCGGTGCCGTCCTGGCTGTACAGGTTGCCGGCCGAGGTGATCGCGAACAGGGCCAGCGCCGGACCGGCCCACGGCAGCAGGATCCGGGAGTCGAAGGTCAGCGGCAGCAGCACCGTGCCCAGCGCCCAGAAGACCGGCACGGTGGCGGTGGTGATCCGCAGCGGGTCACGCCGCCAGGTCCGCAGCTCCTTGCCGACGACGGCGCCGGTCGGCCCGCGGAACAGGCCGGACGCTCGGGGAGCCTGGCCGGCGCTGCCGCCGATGGTGACCCGGGCCCGGCGCGACGTGTCCAGCTCACGCGACCAGGCGAGCAGCAGCAACCCGCACAGCACGACCAGCCCGACCGGCGCGGCGCCGGCGAGCAGCCAGTCGCCGCGGGCGGCGGCGTCCACCGCCACGATCCCCCAGCTCGACGGGATCGCCCGCAGCGTGCCGCTGGTCGTGGCGGAGAATCCGGTGTCGAGGATGTCGGAGTACCTGATCGCGACGGCGATCATCCAGCCGGACTGGACCAGCACGAGCATCGCCGCGAACAGCAGCCCGGTGATCGCCGCGCCCACCCGCGACGCCGCCACCATGCCGAACAGCGCGTACGCCACCCGGGAGAGCAGCACCACGAACACCAGCTGCAGCACCGCCGACGGCACCGCGACCAGCGCCGCGGCCAGGCCCTGCCGCGCCCCGTAGGTGACCAGCGCGGCGAACCCGAGCGCGGTCACCGCGGTGGTGATCCCGACGAACGCCGCACCGAGCAGCCCCAGGGCGAGCTTGCGCCGCGGCACCGGCAGCAGGGTGAAATGGTCGGCGCGCAGCACCGCCGAGCCGCCCCAGACCGGGCCGATCAGCCAGCCGAGCGTCCACATCAGGAACACGCACGCCAGCAGGTCGCCGAGCACCCGCTCGCCGGACAGGTCGAGGAAGGTGAGCCACACGGTGGCCGCCGCCAGCAGGAGCCCGAAGACGGCGCCGATCAGCATCCACGCGGCCCGGCTGCCGGTCATCGAGTTCCTGATGACCGCCAGCTTCATCCGGATCAGGACGCCAGCCACGACAGCCCCTTGCGGGTGTGCTCGCCGCCGTCGACCAGCTCCACGAACGCCTGCTCCAGCGTGCGGTTGCCGCGCACCTCGTTGATCGGGCCGGCCGCGACGACCCGGCCGCGGGCCATCACCGCCACGGTGTCGCACAGCTGCTCGACCAGCGGCATCACGTGGCTGGACAGCACCACCGAACCGCCGGCGGCCACGAACGAGTTCAGGATCCCCTTCAACGCCGCCGCGGACACCGGGTCCACCGCCTCGAACGGCTCGTCCAGCACCAGCAGCCGCGGCCCGTGCAGCAGCGCCGTCGCCAGCCCGATCTTCTTGCGCATGCCGGTCGAGTAGTCCACCACCAGCGTCCGCTCGGCCGCGCCGAGCTCCATCACGTCGAGCAGCTCCTGGACCCGGCCGGCCAGCACGCCGGCCTCGATGCCGCGCAGCCGCCCGAGATAGGTGAGCAGCTCGCGCCCGGTCAGCCGCTCCGGCATCGACAGTCCGTCGGGGAGCACCCCCATCAGGGACTTCGCCTCCCCGGGAGCCGACCACACGTCGACGCCGTACACCTGCGACCGGCCGGCGTCGGGCCGCAGCAACCCGACCGCCATCGACAGCGAGGTCGTCTTGCCCGCCCCGTTCGGCCCGACCAGCCCGAAGAAGGAGCCCGGCGGCACCACGAGATCGACCCGGTTCACCGCGACGTTCGCGCCGAACTGCTTGTGCAGACCGGACAACCGCAGTGCGGTCGGCTGGTCCGCCACGTCACGGCGCTCGGGCATGGCGTACTGAGTGCTCGCTGGATCCATGATTCCCCTCGATCGCTGGATGGCGGCGGACCCAGTCTGGCCGATCCGCCCCATCGACGGCGACCCCGCCCACGACCACAAACCCGATTTCGGTACGACCAGCCGCGCGCGATCCGCCCGCTCTCGACCCCACCGCGATGATCTTGTAGCTTCGGCGCGGCACCCGTCTTGAGGAGGCAGCCCGCATGGCAGAGTCCGGAGCCACCAGCGACCCCGACGCCGCGCCGTCGCCAACGCTCGATCTCGGTGGCGCCGTGCTGGATGACCTCGACCTGCTGTGGAACGACGCCTGTGACTACGGCGCGGACGGGGACGTTCCGGACGGCACACCCCCGGGTGTGGAACACCTCGCCGGCCTGCTGCGGGTCCACGGCTCCGTGATGGGTGGCGGCCTCGGCTTCGCCCTGGAGGTCAACGAGCCGTTCCGCATCGAGCGCGCGATCAACGCCCTGCGCTACTTCGAGCTCTCCGCAGCCGCCGACCTCATGGCGGAGACGCTGCGTCGCAGCCGGAACGGCGAGCCCTCCGAGTCGTGGCCGACCGACGACAATGTCGACGGCCTGATCGACGGCGACGTGCTGGACACGGCGTTCCGGGCGAAGGCCGTTCAGGTACCCGCGGACTTCGGCCGGTGATAGCGCGCCGCGCCGCTCCCCCACCCGGCGGATCGGGACACGGCGTACCGGTCACCCGATCTCGTGGTGGAAGTTCGGCACGGTCTCGGGGAGTTTGAGCAGGTCGAAGATGTCGGCCAGGCCGGCTCGCAGGTGCGTCAGCCGCAGCTGTCCCGCGCCGAGGCCGTGTGCCGTGCACACCAGCACGGCGATCGCGGCCGCGTCGATGAAGTCGAGGTCGGTGCAGTCGAGGATCAGGTCGTGGCCCGGACGCGCGGCATCGCCGAGGGCCTCCGCGAGGATGTCGCGGGTGGCCAGGTCCAGCTCGCCGATGAGGTGCACGGTGTACGGGTCCCGAAGGTCCCGGCGAACCTCAAACGGTGTCGAGGGCGGCTTTGATGTCGATGCCATCGTGGGTGATCTCGAACTCGTGGGACTGCGGGACGTGCTGGCTGGCCCGTGTCTTCAGCACGGTCAGCGCCCGCCCGACCTTGACGTCGTTGCGGACGTACTGGAGCAGGATCACGTTGTCGGAGAGGTGCGAGACACCGCGTTCGGACAGACTGGTGTGGCCGTACAGTTCGGCCGACTCGAAGGTCAGCAGCACGCTGATCCCCGCCCGCGAGCAGTGGTTGAGCAGGGCGTAGACGAACTCGCGGAAACGTTTCTCGTCCGGGCAGGCGGCGGCGAGGTCACCCAGGCTGTCGATCACCAGCCGGCGCGCGCCGGCTGCCTTGATCGTGTCGAGCAGGTCGTAATACCACTGGTCGATGTAGATGTCGTTCGGCGAGTCGCAGCGCAGCACCGCGCCGTGATCGTCGAGGCCCCAGCCGAATCCGTTGATCATCCGGGTGAGCTGGACCCGGTTCTCCTGCATCGAGGCGTAGACCCCGGGCTCGCCCAATTTCGCCCCGCCGTAGACGAACTGCAGGCCCATCACCGTCTTACCGGATCCGGACGGGCCGATCACCAGGGTCGCCGAGCCGGGCCAGTAGCCCTCGCCGACCAGCATGTCCAGCGCGGCGATACCCGACGTGGTCCGGCGCTCGCCCAGCTCGTACGCCCCGGCGTCGACGTCGCTGAGCCGGGGGAAGACCCGGATGCCGGAGTTCTCGATGCGGTAGGCGTGCGCGCCGGAGCGGAAGTCGCTGCCGCGCAGCTTGAGCACCCGTAGGGCCCGGCTGTCGCGCTGCCCGGCGTCCTCGGTGGCGAGCAGGACGGCGGCGTCGGCGACCGCGAACTCCGGGCAGCCCTCCAGCTCGTCACGCCGGTACTCACCGAGCCACAGCGCCATCGTGCCGCTCGCGGCCAGCTGACCGGCCAGCTGGTGGACGAAGCCCTCGAACTCCCGCTCGCCGGCCGCCCGATAGCGCAACGCCCGGAAACTGTCGATGATCAGCACCGAGCACGGCTGCCGCTCGACCAGGCCACTGATCCGGCGCAACGCGCCGACCAACCCGTTGTCGTCGATCTGACCGCCGAGGTCCTCGAAGAGCACCGACCGGCCGACCCGGTCCGGGTCGAAGAAGGACAGCGCCTCGCCGAAATACAGAATCTTGCTCAGCGGCTCCGCGACGGTGCTCAGATAGATCGCCGGGCGCTCGTCGGTTCCATTGGCGAACGCGTACTGCTGCGCCAGGACCGTCTTGCCGCTCCCCGGCAGGCCGGCGATCAAGGCGATGGACGGGTCGATCAGCCCACCACCGAGGATCGCGTCGAACCTGTCCTGCCCGCTCGTCAGTCGCCGCTCAGGCACCGGGCACCTCGGCGGCGGCGCCCGCGGCGGACGGCTCGGTCAGCTGTCGCACCATGGCCAACACCTCCAGAGGATGCACCGGTTTGCGCAGGAAACGGCTGCACCGCAGGTCCCGCGGCGGGGCGAGGATCGACATGGCCAAGACCGGGACTCCTGTTCGGGTGAGGTCGTCGCAGAGCTGGACGGTCAGCCCGTGCGAGGTCATCAGATCGATGATCGCCAACTGTGGTGGCTCCGCGGCCACCGCACGGCCGGCCTCCGCCGACTCGGCCGCCACCACCGTCGGGAAGCCCTCGGCCTCGAGGAACGCGGACAACGACCGCGCGGCGAACCGGTCACCGTCGACGAGCAGCACCCGGCGCGGCGCCGGGTCACTGACTGCCGGGGCGGTCCGCCCGGCGCTGACCGGCACCCGCAGGCGGACCGCGGTGCCCTGCCCGCCGCGCCGGCCCGGCCGGATGGTGACCTCGTCGGCCAGGCTGAGCACGATCCGCAGGCCACGCCCGCGGTCGCCGTTGCCGCCACCGCCCTCGAAGACGCCGTCGTCGGACACGGTGATCCACACGCCCTGGCCGGTGTCCTCCCACCGCACGCAGACCACCTCGGTGGCGCTGTGCTCGACCGCGTTGGCCGCCAGTTCGTGGGTGACCAGGACGATCCGCTCCCGCTCGCGGTCGGTGAAACCGGCCTCCCGGGCCAGCCGGGTCACGTAGACCCGGATGTCATACAGCGCGTCGGGACTTGCCGGGAACAGGTACTCGGTCGGCTCGCTCGACCCGAAGCCAGGCGATAAGGACATAGCTGGGCACTCCCTCCGGCCCTCACTCCGAGGGTAGCCCTCACCGCCGCCGCGGCGCGAGGGGCCCTACCCGGCCGTGCCCCTTTTCCGTGCGCAGTCTCCTGCCGTTGGGCGGTGGGGCTGGCCAAAGGAAGCCTTGCCTCGACGGTGCGCGGTATGGTCTGCCGATATGGGCGCGATCAAACCGTGGCATCTGCTCTTCTGCCTGATCATTGTGGTGCTGATTGTCGGCGTGGTGGTGGCTGTGGGCAGGGCGGGACGGCGAAAGTAGAGACCGGCGGCTTCTGTGGAGTCGAGCTCCTGCTCCACCGCGGACAATGGATCGACATCCCTCGGGATCATGGCCGAATCAGAACGCCACGTGTTGAGGCCGTGCGTATTCAGGTCCAGTAGAGGATGCGGCACGCCGGCAGGCGGGCGGCGATCTGCTCGTGGAACCAGGTCCGCAGCCCGGCCATCGTCTCCGGCGGGTAGACGTATTTGACCGCGCCGAATTTGCCGTGCTTCCGGCTGCGGGACTCCTCGTCCATCTCCAGCTTCGTCCGCGGATACCAGCCCAGCAGCACCTCCTTGCTGCCCGGCGTGAAGCGATGCGTGATCAGCTCAGCGGTCAGATCGATGTCCGGTACGCCCCGCAGCACCCCGGCAACGTCATCGAGCAGCTCCCCGTAGTGCGCCCGCCAGTCCGGCACCGCGATGATCGGCGCGATGGTGAGCCCGACCGGATAGCCGTCCAGCGCGAGCCGCCGCAGCGCCGCGAGCCGGTCCTCGAGACGGCTCGTGCCGCCCTCGACCCGGGTGGTCACCGGCCGGCAGTTGACGCTCAACCGGACCCGGGTCCGCCCGTGGTGGGCGAGCCCGACGAACGGCCCGACATCGTCGAACTTGGTCGTCCAGCGCAACTGCACCGGCGCGTCCCACGCGCCGAAGTGCTCGACCGCCCGCCGCCAGCTGCCGGTCAGATGGTCGAGCGCCAGCGGATCGGTGTAGCAGGACGCCTCGAAGGTGGTGCCCTCGTCACGCCGGTGCTCCCGGCGGCTGGTGATCGTCCCCCGGCCCACGTAGTCGCCCAGCCCGGCCAGGATGTCGTCCAGGTCGGCGTAGACCCGGGTCACCGGCGGCCCGGACAGCGACCCGGCCAGATAGCAGTACTGGCAGTGCGCCGGGCAGCCTTCGGCCAGGTCGAACCGCCAGTCCGCGCTCGGCGCGATCGGCTGCAGCTTGCGCCGCGACGGCGGGCTCACCACGATCGCCATCGTCGACTTCGCCCGCGCGTAGGTCGCCCGGTCGCTCTCCCCGCGCAGCCCGGTCAGCCGGTTCCCGCGCAGCCGCTCCACCTCGATCCCACGCGCCGCCAGCAACGCCATGATCCGCTGCCCGTGCGCATGGTCGTAGGCGGCCGGCGTCGCCACCACCCGCTTCGGGATCCACCGCCGGGCCGCCTGCGCCGGCGGCGCCACCCCGTCGAGGTCGTGCAGGGCCACCATCTCCCCGCTGGCGCTGTGCGGCGCGGCGGGCCCGCCGGGCGCCAGCGGAACGGTCACGTCGACCGGGTTGAGCGTCACCCCGGCGACATACCCCGGGACGCCGGCCTCTACCGGCCGTGGACCGGATGGCTGTCGGCGATGATGGCGGCGTGAAGTATGTGGCCAGGGCGCCCGGGCCGCCGCTGGACGGGCTGATCGACGACCTCTACTACCTGGAGGGCGTCCCGCCGTACTCCCGGTTGCTGCTGCCGGCGGCGCCCGCCCCTTTGCTGATCGTCAACCTGGGTGCGCCCTTCCTCATCCGCGCGGGCACCGCCGACGACGCCGCCGGCCACGCCGACGGCTGCGCGGTCGCCACGCCCACGCGTGCCTGGGAGTTCAGCTACCCGACCCCGACCCGGTCGGTGGGCGTGCACTTCAAGCCGTGGGGCCTGGCGCCGTTCCTGCCGATGCCCGCGGCCGAGTTGTGCGACCGGCCGGCGACCGTGGAACAGATCTGGGGCCGGCCCGCTGCCGCCGCGCTGCGACACCGGTTGACCTCGGCCGACGCTCCGGACGACATGCTGACGGTGCTCCAGGAGGAACTGGTCCGGCGGCTGCGGGTGATCGACGGCCTCGACCTGGTCCGCGAACTGAGCAGCGCGGTCGCGGCGAGCGGCGGGACGGTGCCGATCAGCGACATCGGGGTGGCGGCCCGCGCCAGCAGCACGTACCTGGCGAAGCGGTTCAAGGCCGTGGTCGGGGTCACGCCGAAACGGCTGGCTCGCAGCTACCGCTTCAGCTTCACCGTGCTGGCGCTCGACGTCACCGCCCCGATCGACTGGCGAGACGTCGCCGCCGGCGCGGGCTACTTCGACCAGGCCCACTTCGTCCGCGAGTTCCGCGAGTTCACCGGCCTCACGCCGACCCGGTACGTGGAGGTCCGGCGGCGATTCCTGCGCGATCATCCCGGCCACGCCCTGGAGGGCTGGCCGCTCCCCGCCGATTGATTTCGTACAAGAACGGCAGCTCGCGCCGCACCAGACTGGGGACCGGCGAGCAGAGGAGGAATCCGTGGGGAAAGTGGTCATGAACGCGTCGGTCTCGGTGGACGGTTTCATCGCGGGCGAGAACGACGATCCCGGTCCGATCTTCGAGTGGCTGGTCAGCGGTGACGTGCCGTTGGACGACAGCGGCGTGCTGAAGGTGTCGCGGGCGTCGTACGACTACGTCCGGCCCTACTGGGACGAGATCGGGGTGACCATCGCCGGCCGCCGCTCGTTCGACATCACCGACGGCTGGGACGGGACGCCGCCGAGCGGGATCGACCATGTGGTCGTGGTGAGTCACCGGGGTGCGCCGGAGGGCTGGGACCCCCGGGCGCCGTTCCACTTCGTCGACGGCATCGAGGCGGCGGTGGCCAAGGCGCGGGAGCTCGCGGGCGGGCGTACCGTCGAATTCGCTGCCGGCGATGTCGGCGGCCAGGCGCTCGCCGCGGGGTTTGTCGACGAGGTCCGCATGGACGTCGCCCCCGTCGTGCTCGGCTCCGGCAAGCGGTACTTCGGCTCCGTCGACGCGCAGCACCTGCTGGACGGCCCGGACCTGGTCGTGCCGGGGAACCGGGTGCTGCACCTGCGCTATCGGGTGCGCCGCTGACGTCAGTCGTGGAGCAGGGCCGCGGCCTGGGTGCGGGAGTTGACGCCGAGCTTGCGGTACGCCTGCTCCAGATGCTTGTGCACGGTGCGTTCCCGGATGCCCAGGGCGCGGGCGATGTCCCGGTCCGAGGCGCCGCGGCCCAGCTCCTCGACGATCTCGCGCTCGCGCGGGGTCAGCGCGGCCAGCCGGTCCGCCGCCGCGTCCAGGGTGTCGCGGCGGGTCAGGGCGCGGCGCAGCCGGGTCAGTTCGGCGCGGCGGGCCAGGGCGCGGGCCAGGTGGGCGGAGATCAGCTCGACCACCGCGCGGTCCCGGCCGGTCCAGCCGCGCCGGGACCGGTTGAAGGACAGCAGGTGGCCCTCCCGGCGGTTCAGCCGGAACACGCAGAGCAACTGGTCACGGGTGCCGCGTGGGGCGAAGAAGTCGGTGTAGAGCGGGTTGCGCCGCAGCTCGCGCAGATTCGTCACGTCGGACCAGGCGGTCGAGGTGCCGGGGCGCAGGGCGCCGGCCCGGAACGCGGCGAAGCCCGGGTGCAGGGTGAAGACGCGGTGGAACGACGGGACCCGGATGAAGTTCGACTCGTCCGGGGTGCTGCGGGCGGCGACCAGCCGGCCCTCGACGTGGTCGACGGTGCTCAGCGTGGTCATGTCGCTGCCCAGGATGGCGCCCATCCGGGCCAGTTCGTTCTCCGGGCCGTCGTCCAGGTCGTGGACCAGGTCGAGAACGCGCCGCAGGTCAGTGGCCGAAGGTGTGTTCACCCCTCTGATTGCACCGCCGTGGCGGCGCCGGAACTGTCGGCCGCCGGACGCTCGCGCTGACGGGGATGCGCATAACTGCGTATGGCCGCTCCCCCGGCCCGGATGGTGCCCTGAGTGGGTCAGCAACACCGGGACGAAGTGGGAGAAAAGACCGAGATGGCGAACGACGAGATCCGGTATTCGGCGGTCTGGCGGCCCTCCACCGAGGGCGAGATCCAGGTCTACGGGTGGACCTACGCCGACTACCGCAAGAAGTACGACGAGCTCTGGAAGCAGGGCTGGCGGCTCAAGTCGCTGCAGCCGTTCGTGCTCTCCGGCGACCAGGTCCGCTACACCGCGGTCTGGCGGCAGTCCACCGAGGGCGAGATCCAGCTGTACGACGTGCCCTACGAGACGTTCCGCGCCAAGTACGACGAGCTGTGGAAGCAGGGCTGGCGGCTGAAGCTGATCCAGCCGTACGTGGTCGGCGGCCAGGTCCGCTACACCGCGGTCTGGCAGCCGTCCACCGAGGGCGAGACCCAGGTGTACGGGTGGACCTACGCCGACTTCCGCAAGAAGTACGACGAACTGTGGAAGCAGGGCTGGCGGCTCAAGGCGCTGCAGCCGTTCGTGCTGCCCGGCGACCAGGTCCGCTACACCGCGGTGTGGCGGCCGTCGACCGACGGCGAGATCCAGATGTACGACGTCAGCTACGAGACGTACCGGGCGAAGTACGACGAGCTGTGGAAGCAGGGCTGGCGCCTGAAGCTGCTGCAGCCGTACGTGGTCGGCGGGCACACCCGCTACACCGCGGTCTGGCGGCCAGCCAGCACCGGCGAGTTCCAGCTCTACGGGGCGACCTACGAGCAGTACCGCAAACGCTACGACGAGCTGTGGCAGCAGGGCTGGCGGCTGCAGTCGCTGACCGCGATGGTGAACCGCAGCGACGTCGTGGCCCGCAAGGCGCTCGAAGCGTACGAGCGTACCGGCGGCGTGACCAGCAAGCTGGGCCTGCCGACCGGGGCGGTGAGCGTGACCGCCGGGACCGGCCGCTGGCAGATGACCGGCGGGCACATCACCGCCGGCGCGTCCGGCGACCCGGAGATCATCATCGACCAGCACCTGCGGATCTGGTTCCTCGGCTTCCAGTGCTGGGGCGAGTCCAGCGAGCTGTCCGGCAGCGACGAGCCGTACTTCATCGTCTCCTGGGGCGGGCTGGGCCGCTCGGCCACCCAGATGTTCAAGTTCAGCGACGTGGACAAGAACGACGTGCGGTCCACGCCGGCCGTGGTCACCGACTTCCAGCCGGTGGTCACCAGCGCGCTGCACGTGGCGGTGATGGAGAACGACGAGGGCTCCCCGTCGGAGGCCCGCAAGAAGGTCGACGCGGCCATGCAGAAGGCCGCCGCGGCCGCCGCCCAGGGCGCCGCGATCTACGACATGGCCAGCGCCGCCGCACCGGGCAGCGGGCTCACCCCGGCGGCCGCCATCGCCGGCATGGTGGTCGGCGGCCCGATCGGCAGCCTGATCGCCGGCGGTCTGGTCGAGGGCCTCGGCCTGGCCGACGACTACGTCGGCGAGCACGGCGAGACGCTGTTCGCCAAGGGCTACGCTCAGCCGCCGGTCCAGGGCATGGTGCCGGGCACGAACGAGCCCTACACCCACAAGTTCTGGATCGACGGCAAGGGCGAGGGCAAGTACGACGTGTTCCTGCGCGCCGAGATCGTCAACCAGCCCCGCCCCTGGGTGGAATAGGCACGCCGGGCGGGGCGCCGGCTTCCGGCGCCCCGCCTCCGGCCCGGTCGGCTAGGATCGCCCGGAGCCAGGTCGGCAAACCGTTTCCCCCTGGTGATCGGCTCGACCGAGGGGACCACGCCATGCCGTCACCGGGGCGGTCGCGGCCGCCGACGCTGGACGAGGTGGCTGAGCGGGCCGGTGTGTCGCGCACCGTGGTGTCCCGTGTGGTCAACAACGGGCCGCACGTGAGCCGCGCCAAGCGCGAAGCCGTCGAGAAAGCGATCCGCGAGCTCGGCTACACCCCGAACCGGGCGGCGCGCGCCCTGGTCACCCAGCAGACCGGGGTGGTGGTCCTGGCCGTCTCCGGGGAGGGGCCGGAGGTGTTCGGCGACCCGTTCTTCGCGCAGATCATCGTCGGCGCGTCGGCGGCGCTGGAGAAGACCGACCTCCATCTGATGCTCAGCCTGGCCACGCCGGTGCACGGCCGGCAGCGGCTGAAGGCGTTCCTGCAGACCCGCGGCGCCGACGGGGTGATGCTGGTGGCGATGCGCGGCGACGACCCGCTGATCGACATCGCCGCCCAGTCCGGGGTGCCGACCGTCTTCGTCGGGCTGCCGATGCACGGGACGCCGCCGTTCTACGTCGACGTGGACAACGCCGGCGGGTCGCGGGCGGTGACCGAGCACCTGCTGCGCGCCGGGCGCCGCCGGATCGCCATGATCACCGGGCCGGAGGACACCGCGGTCGGCCGGGAGCGCCGGCGCGGTTACGCCGAGGCGCTGCTGCTGGCCGGGCTCGAACCGTACGCGGTCGAGCCCGGCGACTTCCTGGAGGACGGCGGCGCCGGGGCGATGCGCGCGCTGCTGAGCAGGCACCCGGACCTGGACGCCGTGGTCGCCGCGAACGACAACATGGCAGCCGGCGCCCTGCGGGTGCTGCGCGAGTCCGGCCGCACGGTGCCCGGTGACGTGGCGGTGGCCGGCTTCGACGACCTGCCGGTCGCGGTGCACACCGACCCGAAGCTCACCACCGTCCACCAGCCGGTGCAGGCGCTGGGCCGGGAGGCCGCCCGGATGCTGGTCGACCTGCTGGACGGCGCGCAGCCGGAGTCGTTCATCCTGCCGACGAGGCTGGTGGTCCGGGAGTCCGCCTGACCCCGGCAAGGCTGTCCGCCACCGGCGACCTTCCGCGACCGCGGGTCAGGAGCAGGCGTACCGGGCGGCCACCCGGGCCAGCTCGTGGCCGTGCCCGGTCAGGTAGCGGCGGTGCACCCAGGAGGTGAACGCGGCGAGAGCGGCCGGCGACGAGTCCGGCGACCAGGGCTCCTCCTTGGTCAGGTCGAAGTAGGTGAGCAGCTTCAGGTCCGGGTAGGCGCCCGAGCGCAGCCTCGCGTCCATGTCCCGCAGCCATTGCGCCTTGTCGCCGCCGTCCTCGCTGGACGCGAACTCGCCGAGCATCACCGGCCGCTTCGGCGCGATGACCCGAGCCTTCGCGTACGCGGCAGCGAACGTCTCGTCGAAGCCGGTCCAGTGGTCACCGGCCGGATCCCAGGACGGCCCGAATCCCCAGTTGTACCCGTCGATGCCGACCCAGTCGACGTAGCCGTCGCCCGGGTACGCGGCGGCCGGGTCGTTGTACGGCTCGTCCGGTGCGGAGCCGTTGTTGAACGCCCACACCCACTGCACGTTGCGCGCCCCGCTCGCCTCCACCAGGTCGTGGACGTGCCGGTACGCCCGGACGTACAGCGAAGGGTCTTGATCGTTGTTGGCGATGCCCCACGGGTACCAGTTGCCGTTGAACTCGTGTCCCCAGCGGACCAGGATCGGCAGCCGGACGGCGGCGAACTCCCGGGCCCGCGCCGTGAGGTAGCCGTCCCAGGCGCCGTCGAGGATGTCCCGCAGGTGGATCTGCGCCGGGTCGGCGGGGCCGAGCGCGGTGTTCCACGGCTCCCACGTGTAGTGCGGCATGATGCCGCGCCGCCAGAGCGCCTTGGCCTCGGCCACCGGGAACGGGCGGCCGCTGGCCCAGCTGTCGAACCACATCACGCTGGCCGGGGTGACGGCGTACCGGGTGCGCGTCTCGGCGGCGATCGCCGTTGGCTCCCCCTCCCGGAAGACGCCCAGGAAGCGGGTGCCGGCGGGTGCGGCGTGCGCGGTGCCGGTGTCGGACACCACCAGCGTCGCCGCGGCTGCCGCCGCGCCCAGCAGTACTCGTCTGCGCATGTTGACTCCCTACGGATTGGAAGCGCTTCCGGCCACAAGGTACGACCGACGGCGATCTATGTAAAGCCGTGGAACGCTCGCCGAGATGGTCATTGACAATCGTTAACGGCGGGTTACACACTCCATTTGGAAGCGCTTCCAGACTTGGGCCCACTCCCCCTGCCCATCGAGCACGACCGACATCCCCCGGAGACGACTGTGCTGATCACCCGTTCCCGTGCCCGCCGGGCGCTGACCGCCGCCGCCCTCGGCATCGCCGCCGCGCTGACCGGCCCCGGCGCCGTGCCGGCCCAGGCCGCCATCGGCCCGAGCTTCACCGACAACTTCAACGGCTTCGACACCGGCCGCTGGTACAAGGCCGACGGCTACAGCAACGGCAGCATGTTCAACGTCGGCTGGCGCGCCGACCACGTCACCTTCGGCGGCGGGGCGATGAGCCTCAACCTGGACACCCAGACCTGTCCGGGCGGCTGCGCCGGGAAGCCGTACGCCTCCGGCGAGTACCGCACCACCGACCTGTACTCCTACGGCCGGTTCGAGGCGCGGCTCAAGGCGGTCAAGAATCCCGGCACGGTGACCTCGTTCTTCACCTACACCGGGCCCAGCGACGGCCAGCCGTGGGACGAGATCGACGTGGAGATCCTCGGCAAGAACACCACCCAGATGCAGGTCAACTACTTCACCAACGGGGTCGGCGGCCACGAGCGCCTGATCAACCTGGGCTTCGACGCCGCGGCCGGCTACCACGACTACGCGTTCGAGTGGTGGAACGGCGGCACCATCAACTGGTTCGTCGACGGCCGCCTGGTCCACCAGGAGAACGGCTCGCGCGGCCCGCTGCCCACCCACCCACAGCGGATCATGATGAATCTCTGGCCGGGCATCGGCGTCGACAGCTGGCTGCAGCCGTTCACCTACCCGGGCCGCCGGCTGACCGCCGGCTACGACTGGGTGAAGTACACCAGGTACTGACCGGGTGGCTCGGCCGGTCCTGCCGCAGGACCGGCCGAGGTGCGGCATCTCCTATGGCGGCCAGGACCGTGGCCGGGCTCAGCCGGCTTCGCGCGCCGCTGAGCGGGACAGGCGCCGGGTCAGGGGTGGGGCATGCGAGCGAAGAACACGTAGACACTGGCCCCGCAGAGTACGAACACCATCAGGTTCAGGCCCAGCAAGGTGATCGCGCCGACCACGGCCCGCGCCTTGGTGGGCGGTGGGTCGGGCAGCTTCGGGACGTCCGGCATCTCCATCCCGCCGTAACGGCGAATGTAGTCGGCCTGGTCCGCGCGCTGCTGCTCGATCCGGCGGCGGTTGTCGTTCTCCAGTCGGCCCCACTGGTCCATCCTGGTGCCTCCCTTGTATGCGGCAGTCCAGGCGTTGGCAGTCTTCGCCGCGCCACCGCACAGCACCGTCTCGGGCCGGCGTTCAGCGGCCGGACCCTGCGAGTTCTGGTCACCAACACGTAAGCAAAGTCGTAAGGAGACTGGCACGTCCGTTCGGCCACGGTCGCATCCGCTCATCGGCAGACCAATGTCTTGACCAGCGACAGACCGGCCTGCACCAGCATCGGTCGACCGGCCACCGACCTCGTCAGCACTCGCCATCATGACCCGAGCGTCCGACGGCAACCGTGGCAGCCGCGCCCAGAACTCGGATCGACGCCCTGATCGCGGCTAGATCCGGATGTCGACGAACCCCGCCGTAGCGTACCGAAGGGTGATCATCCCTCAGGCGTTTCGCTCGTCGCCGATCTCCTCAAGTCCCACGGCGAGCTGGCGGGTGAACGCGAGATCTGGAAGTTCCCGCCCGACAACCTCGTCCTCGTCGATCGCGATGCCGCCGCGGAAGCCGCCGCCACGGAACGTCTCCCGGAGGTAGTCGACAAACCAGTCACCGAACCGGTCCTCCTCGTTACAGATCCCGTAGATCCGGAAGTCGGCACCGTTGTCGGGCAGTAGGACGTGATAGTTCATGCCGCCGCTGTAGTTGGCCTTATGGCACTCGTCCGGAGCCAGGTACCAGGCATGCTTGCGCCGCCTGTCATCCCACTCCGCGTCCTCGTGGTGCAAAGACTGGACGACCAAGGGGTCGTACTCCCCGGCGTAGCTGACCTCGGCAACCGGCTCGGGTGCATCCTCCCGCTTATGCCACTGGACTAACTGGTTCGCCGACTGCATGAAGTTCACCGTGCCCACGAACTCGTAGAACGCCCGCAGAGACAACGGCAACGACCCATGCTTCCGTTCGAACGCGTCCAGTTGTGCACTGGCGTCCGCAGCCGGCGGCACGTGAGCCCGGCCCTGCGCCACCAGCTCATACCCAGCGTCGATCAGGCGTGTCCGCACCATCTCGACGTTTCCACGTACCCGCCGCATCGTCTCCGCAGCGACGGCACGGGCATCGTCGTACTGTGCATGGCCACGCTCGATCAGCCCGAGTGCTCGCAGTTCCGCCCATACCCGCTCACGATCGCCACTGAGATACCGGTCGAGAAAACCCACACCGAATGATCTTGCCGGCCCCGGTCCACCGTCACAAGCAGCGCAGTGCGGCACTGATCGCCGCGGAACATCCGCTCATCGGCACGACAAGGTGCCGGGGCGTCACAGCCGACCGCCGGGCGCGCCAGCGGCGACAGGTCCGAGCGCGGACAGCGGCAGAAGCGGATGTTCGAAGCGCTGTGAATCTTCGAGTCAATCGTGGATAACCCAGGCATCTTCCGGCAGCCAGTGGGATAGATCATCAAGCGCCTCGGTGGGGTAGAAGACCGGCCGAGTCAAGAGCCGGTCGCCGTCCCGTTGCACATTGATGGTTACGCCTAAAGACTCCGAGCCGGGCACGCCCGCGCTCATATAGACCAGTTCGGTCTCAAGCGGCCTCGTCTCGGCACGATCGATCAACCACTGCTCCAGCGCCGATGGCGTCCTGCCGACCAATGGCGTGCCGGCCACTGAGACCTGTGGTCCGCACAGGGCATCGACGGCAACGCCTCTCACCAGCGCGTGCACCTAAACCCAGCCACCCTGGTCCCGGACGTCCGCGCGGTTCCGCAACCGACAGTCTGCTATCCGCCACGACCTGGGACTCATCCTGGTCACCGGCCAGGCCCATCAACGGCCGACCCACCACAAGAAGGCACAAAACCCCGCCGCACGGGTTAAATGACAAGCTGAGCGTGAAGGCAGTGTCCACGTCGACGACGTCGCCACCTTGTACGCGGCCGCGTTGAATGCCCGCGCCGGCACGGTGCACCTGGGCGCGGGTGGCGTCGGGCCGACCGCCCGCGAGGTCGCCGACGTGCTCGGCGACGGGTCCACGATCTCGATCACCCTCGAGCGGGCCCGCGAGCAGATGGGCCCGATCGCCGACGCGTTCGCGCTCGACCAGCGGCTCAGCTCCGCCCGCGCGCACCAGGACCTGGGCTGGAGGCCGCTGCACGACGATCCGCCGGCGGTCCTCGCCGGTCGCAGATCGAAGGGGACTGAAGACCGGGCGCACTGTTCTCGGCAGGACGACGCTCGGACCGGCGGGACAGCGCTCAGCGGCTCCAGCGCGGGTCGCGGCCGCTGAGCGCCAGGGCCCGCTCGAAGGCGGCGGCGTGGCCGGCGACGTCCACCGGTGCGGCGTAGATGCCCATCTGGCGGCCCTGCTCGCCCATGTCGGTGAGGAACCGGTGCGTCGCCTCGGCCACCTGGTCGTCGCACCGGTAGTCCTGCCCGGTCGCCCGGGCCAGGTCCCACCCGTGAATCGCCAGGTCACTGACGAACATCATGGCGATCATCGGGGCCGGCACCGCCGCCCCGGCCATCACCACCGTGCCGTCCCACGCGCCCGCCCGCCCCCACGCGGCCGCGGCGGCCCGGCCCTCGTCGTCGAAGCGCTCCGCCCACCCCTCGCCGATCAGGTCACGCGCCCACACGTCCTCGGGCACGGACCGCCGCACGCCGGCCAGGTGCAGCGCCGACGTCACCTGCAGGAGATGGTTGGTCAGCGCCCGCACATCCCACTCGGCGCACGGGGTCGGGCCGTCGAGCTGGTCCGGCTCGACGCCGTGCACGACGGCCGCCGCGTCGATGATGGACCGGTCCAGGAGAGTGTTGAGCTGCATGAAGGGCAGGCTAGGACACGAGCGCCGGGCGGTCTTGAACAAACACGACGGGCCGCGACTCGGTTAGCCTTCGTCCGTGCCGGCGATTCTCCATCCCCGTGCGGGCCAGCAGAAGTTCCGGTTCGGCGCACCCGCCGCCGCCCCGGCGCTGCGGCCGTTCGTGGCGCACTACTGGACCGTCACCTGGGACCTGCGCGGCCAGGCACCCTACGAGCAGCAGGTGCTGCCGTACCCGGCGGTCAACATGACCTTCAAGCCCGGCCGGTGCCGCGTCGCCGGCGTGCCGCGCGGACGCTTCACCGAGACCCTGCACGACGCCGGCCGTGTCTTCGGCGTGCGCTTCCACCCCGGCGGTTTCCATCCCTTCCTGCGCGCGCCGGTCTCGTCGATCACCGGCCGCTTCCTCGCCATCGAGGACATCTTCGGTACGCCCGGCCAGGCGCTCGCCGACGCGATCCTCGCCGCCGACGACGAGGCCGCCGTGACCGCGATGAACGACTTCCTCGCCGCCCGGGCCCCCGACGAGCCGGATCCGGCAGCGGAGCTGGCCGCCACCGTCGTGGCCCGCACCGCGGCCGAGCCCGGCATCACCCGCGTCGACGACCTGGCCGACGCCTTCGACCTCACCATGCGCCAGCTCCAGCGGCTGTTCGCCACCTACGTCGGGGTGAGCCCGAAGTGGGTGATCCGCCGCCACCGCCTGCACGAGGCGGCCGCCCGGGCCGCCGCCGGTACCCGCCTCGACCTCGGCGCCCTCGCCGCCGAGCTGGGCTACAGCGACCAGGCCCACCTGACCCGCGACTTCGCCGCCATGGTCGGCGTGCCGCCCGCGCAGTACGTCCGAGCGCAGTGAAGCCCGAGGGGTGGGAGGCGCTGAAGCGGTGGGGTGACGACGCCGCCCGGATCGAGCCGCTCTCCGGCGGTGTCGCCAACGACGTCTGGCGAGTGCGGGTGAACGGGCAGCTCGCGGTCGCCCGGCTGGGCACCCGCAGCGACGCCGATCTCGCCTGGGAGACCGGCCTGCTGCGGCATCTCGACCGGGCCGGCCTGACCGTGCCGGTGCCGATCCCCACGACGGACGGCCGGTTGTTCACCGACGGCCTGGTGGTGATGACCTATCTGGCGGGCGGGCCGCCCGAGACCCCGGCCGACTGGCGGCGGGTGGCCGGCACCCTGCGCCGGCTGCACGAGGTGACCCGGGGCTGGCCGCAGCGCCCGGGCTGGCGCTCGTCGGCCGACCTGCTGCGAGCGGAGACCGGGACGCGGATCGACCTGGGCGCGATGCCTCCGGAGGGCGTGGCGCGGTGCCGCGCGGCGTGGGCCCGGCTCGCCGGACGCCCGGCCTGCGTGGTGCACGGCGACCCGAACCCGCGCAACGTCCGGATCACCGCGGCCCGGGTGGCGCTGATCGACTGGGACGAGTCGCACGCCGACGTCCCGGACCTGGACCTGGCGCTGCCCGGCAATGCCGCCGGCCTCGACGACGACGCCTACGACATCGCCTCTCAGGCGTCGGCCGCCTGGGAGGCCGCGGTCTGCTGGGACGACGACTACGCGAAGCGGCGGCTCGCCGAGGTGCGGCCGGTCGACGGCGCCCGCTGAGGATCAGGTGATGGTCGCCCGGGCGGGCCGGCTGGCGGGCAGGAAGATGGTCAGGGCGCGCCCGGTGAGGTCGGTGATCACCCACGGGTGGCTGACGAAGGTCGGCTGCTGGCGCGTCTTCCCGCTGCCGAGCACGGCGTACCGCTCCCGGGTCCCGCGGTAGTCGAGCCAGTAGATGACGACCGGCTCGTCCCGGTCGTTGACGAACTGGATCTCGGTGCTCCGCTCGTCGTCCAGCGACCGCACCCGGCCCTCGCTGCGGGCCGAAAGGACGGTGACCTGGACCGGCACCGGTCCGGTGCTGGCCGGCGGCGAGGTGGTGGAGGTGCGATGCGGCGGGGACTGCCGCTGCCGGGTGGCGGTGCCACTGGCCGGTGCGGCCGGCGACGGGGCGAACGAGTAGGTGGGGAGCCGGCCGGGGTGGGTCGCGGGCGGCAGGGTCACGCCGGCGAAGGACGTGACCAGCTGGATCCGCGGCTGCAGCAGCAGCACCGCGGCGGCCAGCGCGGAGGAGGCGCCGAGGACGCCGGCGACGATCAGGCGACGCCGGCGCCGCGACAGCGGGCGGGGTCGTCCGGACATGTCGGGCACCCATCGGCCGGCGCGCAGGCGCGGCCGGGGCGGTGGATCGCCGGCGGGCGTCACGATGCGTACTCGAACAAGGTCGGCCCCAGATCGGTGTCTCGGCGGAGAGGGCCTTGATTAATGCACATGGCCGGAGAACCGTCAAAGTGAGATATCCATCATCCGACCGCGGTCCGCCACTATTCCATCAACGTCGATAGCTGCGATGTGAGCGATCACACCAAGGTAGGTCGATTAAGAAAGGGTCGGTTGATCCGACCGTCCGGCCACCGCGTAGTGCCAGGTGACAGCCGCACGATCGGGGAATGGTGACCATTTTGCAGACGGTGCCACCGCTATGACGAGTTCCAGCACCGACCCGAATGAAAAGAAAGCTTTATTTACCTCCTCGCGGATCCGCGACGCGGTTTTCCGCCCCGCGCCCTCTCGGCGGCGAAGCTACGACGGCGACGCGGTCGACGCATTCCTGACCGAGGTGGAGCGGGAGTTCACCCGCCTGCAGACCGAGAACCGGGACATGCGCGAGCAGTTGCGCCACAGCAGGCCGTCGGCCGAGGACCTGGTGGCGCGGCTGGAGCAGCACCGGATCGAGCTGGCCCACACCGAGCAGCAGGCCCGGGAGACCGAGGCCGCGCTGCGTCAGGCCCGCGAGGCGGCGGCGCGGGCCGGCACCTCACCGTTCGTCACCTTGGCGCAGCGGTTCGCCGACTCGCACGTCCGCGACGCCGAGCGCGAGGCCGACGCGCTGGTCGATGCCGCCCGGGCGAAGGCCGACAAGATCGCCGTCGAGGCGCAGTTGCTCGCCTCGACCATCGACAGCGACGCCCGGGCCCGCCACCACCAGGCGATCAGCCGGCTCTCCGACGAGCGGGCCGCCATCCTCGCCGAGATCGAGCGGCTCACCGGGCTGGCCGCCACCCTGCACGGATCGCTGCGCGACCAGATGACGGTGGAGATCGCTGAGGTGCCGCTCCCACGGCAGACACCTGACCTCCTGCTCCCACTGCAGACACCCGAGATCCTGCTGCCAGCGCAGACACCTGACCTCCTGCCGCCACCGCAGACACCTGACATCCGGCTCCCGCCGCAGACCCCCGACATCCGTCCGGGCCGGACGGGCGCACGGCGCCGGTTCGAGGCCGCGAACACCGAAACCCCGCGGTTGGCGGGGTGAGCCGATGGGTCCGGGCGGTCCGGCGACACAGCTTCGGTACGGCGGGGAGCGCCCGCCGTACCGAAGCCTCAGTCCGCTGTCACACCCGGCACTGCCAGGAACGGGCGTCGTGGAAGTCGGCGAACCGGTCGACGGTGGCGTACCCGAAAGTGGTCTCCCGGCAGGCGGCCAGCACGTCGATCGCGGACCGTGAGCCGCCGGAGGTGCACTGCCAGTCGTAGACGGTGGCGCCGGTCAGCGCCGCGCCGTCCGCACCCAGGCTCCGGCAGTACCGGTCGAAGTCGGGCGCCACGATGTCCGAGCGGACCCGCCAGCAGACGATGCTCCGCGGCTGGTGGAAGTCGCCGATCCGGTCGACCGCCAGGTCGGTGCCGTAGGTCCAGCGGCAGGCCGCGTCGAGGGCGATGTCGGTGTCCCGGCCGTCCGCGGTGCGGCAGTGCCAGTCGTAGGCGGTGTCACCGGACAACGACGCGCCGGAGTGACCCTGCGCCTGGCAGTACCCGGTCAGATTCGGGGCGCCCAGCTCCCGGGGCGGCAACGGTGACGCCGACGCGGGCGCGGCGGTGACGGCCAGCACGGCGGCGGCGCCGAGCAGCAGGGTGAACAACAGTCGGACGAGGGTGCGCATGGTGAGGTTCCTTCCGGTGTATCAGGCGACGGCGTACGCGTAGTTGGCGCCGAAGTCGGAGTCGTAGGCGGTGCAGCCGCTGCGCTGGCCGGTGACCTGGAACCAGAGCTCGATCCGCCGGCTCCCGGGTGCGACGTCGACGGTCGCCGGGACCGGTTCGCCACTGCTGCCGGTCAGCGCCTGGGACTGGACCGGGCCGCCGTCGAAGCGGTAGTGGACGTCGATGCGCCAGGCGGGCATGCCGTTGTAGGTCTCGCGGCACTGCGGGAGGCGGGCGAGGTCGTACCGGATGGCCAGGCCGTGCCCGGCGCGGATCGGGCCGCTGACCGATTCGGACCAGTCGGCGCGGAAGGTGGCGACGGCCGGCTGCTCGATCGCGTAGTGGTAGTTCGCGCCCGAGCGGGAGTCGTATTCGCTGCAGCCGGCCCGGTCGCCGGCGTGGAACCACAGCTCCAGGTCGTGCGCGCCGAGCGGCAGGTCGATGGGGACCGGCGCCTTGACGTTGTGCCGGTTCTCGTCGAGCCGGCTGACCGGCTGGGTGGCGATCGGGCCGCCGTCGATCCGGTAGTAGACGCCGATCGCCCAGGCGTCGCCGCCGGCGTACTGGTTGCGGCACTGCGCGAGCCGCGCCAGGTCGTAGTCGACCAGGACGGACCGGCCGGCCTCCAGGGTCCCGTCGACCCGGTCGGTGCCGTCGGCGGCGAAGCGCAGCACGGGCGTGCCGGCGGTGGTGGCCGCGGCGGCCGGTGTGGCCAGGGCGAGCAGCGCGGCCGTGCTCAGGACGAGGATGCGGGCGGCAGCTGCCAGGGTCGGCCGTCTCAGGGTGTTCCCAGGGGTGCGTTGCATCGCTTTTCCTTCTCGCAGATCGCGGTGGAGGCGCCGCGCTCCCCGCGACGCCACACCAGACTCTGCAAGTTCTTTCAGAGCCGGTCAAGTCACGTCATTGCTCGGCGTAATCATCCTTAGTCAGAATGTGACCAATTTAAGCGGTTCGACCGAGGTCCGGGCCGTTCAAATGAGTCATCGAGGAGCAATGTGGGCCCCATCACGCCCTTTCCTGTGAGGGCACGAAAGAAAAATCTGCAAGAACTTGCAGAGTCCGGATCGCGTACGCCGTCATCTATCGGGTACCCGCCGGCAACACGCACCGCGACGAAGGGCGATCGATGGCGACACCGAGGCATCCCGAGCAGGTCTGGCCGGCCCAGCACGGCCCGCTGGCGGACGCGATCGTCGCCCTGGCCGAGACCCCGGGGCACGTGTCCGGCATCGAAGCCCGGCTGAAAATGATCGCCGCGCTCGCCGTCGACCGGGTCGCCGCCGCGGACTACGCCTCGGTCACCACGCTGGAGGGCGACGAGTACACCATCGTCGCGGCCAGCAGCGACATCGCGGCAGCGGTCGACGAGGCGCAGATCGCGGACCGGGCCGGTCCGTGCCTGCAGGCCCTGGAGACCGGCGAACCGGTCGGCGTGCCGGACACCGGCACCACGATGGACTGGCCCGGCTTCCACGTGGTGGCGCCCGCCCTGGGGCTGCGGGCGACCGTCTCGGTGCCGCTCCACGACGGCCGCGGCACGACGATCGCCGCGCTCAACCTGTACGGCCGGGACAGCGCCACGATGGAACCGCTGATCACCGCCGTCGCCCACCTGTACTCGACCAGCCGGGAGCTGTCCCTGAGCATCGACCCTCCCCCGGTGTCCGACCCGGGAGCCGCCGAGTTGCTCACCGGGTACGCCCAGGCGCTGGCCATCCGCACCATCGTCCGGCGCGCGGTCCAGGCGCTCACCGAGCACGGCGTCAGCAACCGCGACGCCGCCTACACGATGCTGTACGAGCGCGCCGCCGAGCACCACACCACACTGAGCGCCGAGGCGGACGCCGTCCTGCGTCAGCTCTGACCGGCACCCAGCCACCCACCACCGTTACGGCAAACCGTCCTGCTCCAGGCGGCCGGACCAGCGCGCCGGGCTCTCCGTCTCGCCGTCGTCGCCGTCCTCCGGCGTGACCTCGGTCAGTTCGTGCTCCTCGGCGAAGTCGCCGGTCTCCTCGTCAGGGTCACCGATGGGTTCCATGCCCGGTGGCTGCCCCGGACGCCGCCGGCTAAACCGATGCCGGTGACCGCCCGGGCACCTCTCCGGCATTCACCCGGCCCTTCCGGGTTGACCGGCGGGGATCCGGGAATGCGCGCCGGGACGGGATCCCCCGGGCGAGCGGAGGCAGATGGAGCGGCGCGACGTGATCGTGATGGGTGGCTCCGCCGGTGCGCATGCCGCGCTGCGCACCCTGCTGGCCCGGCTGCCGACCGACCTGCCGGCAAAGGTCCTGGTGGTCACCCATCTGGCACCCGGTGCCCGCAGCACGCTCGCGCAGATGCTGAGCAAGGACTGCGCCCTGCCGGTGAGCGCCGCGGTCGACGGCGAGCCGGCCCGTAACGGCCACGTGTACGTCGCGGTGCCGGACCGGCATCTGATCATCGACGACGACAGCATCCTGCGGCTCACCGCGGGACCGCGGGAGAACCGGGCCCGGCCCGCGGCGGACGCGCTGTTCCGGGCCGCCGCCCGATGGTGCGGTCCCCGGGTCGCCGGTGTCGTGCTGTCCGGCAGCCTGGACGACGGCGCCGCCGGACTGGCCGCCATCGCCCAGCACGGTGGAGCGGCACTGGTCCAGGACCCGGATGAGGCCCGGTTCCCGGGCATGCCGGCGGCGGCGCTGTCGGCGGTCCCCTCCGCCGTCACGGCGCCGGCCGCCGGGCTGGCCAGGTTGATCGCGGAGATGGCGGGCCGGCCGGTCGGCGACGCCGGCCAGCCGGACCCCGCGCTGGTCTGGGAGACCGACATGATCGCCGAGGGTCACACGGAGGGTGCGGTGCCGAGCAAGCCGATCGCCTTGAGCTGCCCCGACTGCGGCGGCGGCATGTACGAGATCCGCACCGGCCAGGCCGTCCACTACGCCTGCCACGTCGGCCACTCCTGGTCGCCGCAGACCTTCGTCGCCGCCACCGACCACAGCATCGAGACGGCGTTGTGGACCGCGGTCAGCGCCATGCAGGAGAAGGTCACCATGCTGCGGAACCTGGCCGCGAACGCCGAACGCGCCGGCGACGAGCAGGCCTGCCACACCTACCGCGACGAGTCCGACCGGGTCGGCCGCGACGCCGAACTGATCCGCACCACCATCCTGGACAACGAATCCGCCGCCGACCAGCGCCCGGCCTGAGGCACGGGCGGTTTCGTCAGCGACGTCGTGCGGATCGGCGCGACGGTGCGCAAGTCACCCCACCCGACCCGGACTTCGTCCGCCGCCTGCTCCGCCACTTCGGGCAGCGGGAAGAGGCTGGCGCACCGCGCTACGGGACATCGGTGGCCGGACGCTGCCGGCGGCCTTCCTCGACGGGGACCTCGCGGCGCCCGGCGCGCGACTCCACGACGTTGCACACCACAGTGAGCTGCTCGATCGCGGGGTCACCTCCTAGCGAGGGCGAAGACCGGGCTCCTCGGCGTACGCGAATCCTGGTGTTGATCTGTGAATGGGCTCTGGGTCGCCTCCGGTATGCGGGAATGCCGGACTGATCGGATTCATCGATATAACATGACGGGAACGGCCCCGGCCGAAAGAGTCCCGATATGAAGATCGACTTCTCGTCATCGCAGCGATCGCGTCTAGGGATCGAGTGGGAGATCGCCTGTGTCGACCGGCGCAGCGGGGAGCTGGCGCCCGCCGCGCCGGAGCTGATCTCCCGGATCGGCGCCGCCGACGGGTTCCCGCACGTGACGACCGAGCTGCTCACCAACACCATCGAGGTGGTCAGCGCGCCGCACCACCGGGTGCGGGACGCGGTCGCCGACCTGACCCGGCTGGTGGAGCGGGCCGGCACGGTGGCCGAGCCGATGGGCGTCGACCTGATGTCGGCCGGCACCCACCCGTTCAGCCAGTGGTTCCAGCAGCAGGTCACGCCGGGCAAGCCACGCTACGACACGCTGATCGACCGGACCCGCTGGTGGGGCCGGCAGATGATGATCTGGGGCGTGCACGTGCACGTCGCGGTGGAGAACCGCAACAAGGTCTTCCCGATCATCGACGGCCTGCTCACCTACCTCCCGCACTTCCAGGCGCTCAGCGCGTCGAGCCCGTTCTGGGCCGGGGAGACCACCGGGTACGCCTCCAACCGGGCGCTGATGTTCCAGCAGCTGCCGACCGCCGGGCTGCCACCGCAGTTCGCCAGGTGGAAACAGTTCGAGACGATGGTCGCCGACCTCAAGCACACCGGCGTGATCGAGGAACTCAACGAGCTGCGCTGGGACATCCGCCCGTCGCCGCGCTGGGGCACCATCGAGATCCGCACCTTCGACGGCATCTCCAGCGCCGACGAGATCGGCGCGCTCGCCGCGCTGACCCAGTGCCTGGTCGAGCACTTCTCCCGGGAGATCGACGCCGGCCGCACCGTCCCCCGGATGCAGCCCTGGTTCGTCCGGGAGAACAAGTGGCGGGCCGCACGCTACGGCCTGGACGCGATCATCATCCAGAACGCGGCCGGCGACGAACGGCTCGTCACCAAGGACCTCGACCAGCTGTTACCGACCCTGGAACCGATCGCGGAGGCGCTCGGGTGCGCGGCGGAACTGGAGGCGGTGCGGGACATCGTGGACCGCGGGGCGAGCTACCAGCGGCAGCTGCAGGTCGCGGCGGTCAACGACGGCAGCCTCAAAGCAGTTGTCGCCTCCCTGGTCCGCGAGCTGCGCGAGGGCCTGCGCTGCTGAGGCCGGTTCCCGGGCGGACCGGGCACCGGCGGGTGATGATCCGCGTGGGTAGACTCCCGGGGCGCGAGAGCCGAGGGGGACGGATCCGAGATGAGCATGCCGCTGCGCCCGAGTGACCCGGCCAGGCTCGGCCGGTACGAGCTGGTCGGACGGCTCGGTGAAGGCGGCATGGGCACGGTCTACCTGGGCCGGGACACGGACGGCGGGCGCCTCGTCGCGATCAAGATGGTGCGGCCGGAGTTCGCGCACGAGACGGAGTTCCGGGGCCGGTTCCGCAGTGAGGTGAACCGGGCCAAGCAGGTGCCGTCGTTCTCGACCGCCGAGGTGCTGGACGCCGATCCCGATCATGAGCCGCCGTACCTGGTGGTGGAGTACGTCGACGGGCCGAGCCTGGCGGTCGAGGTGCGGGAGCGGGGGCCGCTGTCCGGGGCGGCGCTGCAGGGTGTCGCCGTCGGGATCGCCACGGCGCTGACCGCGATCCACGGCGCCGAGGTGATCCACCGGGATCTGAAACCGGGCAACGTGCTGTTCGCGCGCGGCGGCATCAAGGTGATCGACTTCGGGATCGCGCGGGCGTTCGAGGCCACCAGCCAGCACACCCGCACCGATCAGATGGTCGGCACGGTGTCGTACATGGCGCCGGAACGGTTCGATCCGGTCGACGGGCGGCCGGTCACCCCGGCCGCTGACATCTTCGCCTGGGGCGCCGTGGTGGTGTTCGCGGCGACCGGCCGGAGCCCGTTCGCCGCCGACTCGGCCGCCGGGACGGCGATGCGCATCCTCACCGGCGAGCCGGATCTGACCGGGGTGCCGGAGTCGCTGCGCCGCGCGGTCGAATGGACACTGGCGAAGGACCCGGAGGCCCGGCCGACCGCCCGCCAGCTGCTGGATCTGCTGTTGGCGGGCGAGGCGCCACGTCCGGTGACCCCGGAGCTCCCGTCGGTTCCGGTCAGGGCCAAGCGCAGGCGTACGGTCCCCGTGCTCGCCACTGCGATCGCCGTGCTCGCCGCGACCGGCACGGGGCTGGCGATCCGCAATCTGCGCGATGACAACGCGACAGCCACCGGCGTGACCTCTCCCAGCAGTGCCGCCGCCGGCCAGCCGTCCCCGGGCGGTGCCGTGTCGAGCCGGCCGGCGCCGAAACCGTCCGCCCGGTCGCTGTCACCGCTGGAGAAACTGCAGGCCATCCGGAACGGCAAACGCAAGACCCTGATCCACTCCGTCCAGCTCAACAAGGACCTGGCGATGGAGTCGCACTCCACCGAGATCGAGGCCGGGGACGGCACCGGGAAGAAGTCCGAGTTCGCGCTGATCCCGGCCGGCGTCGACTTCCTGTTCCAGTCCCTGGCCGCGTCGACCCCCGACCGTCCGGTGTGCCTCGGTGTCCGGCTCACCGAGGAGTCGGCGAAACTGACCCAGTCGGAATGCTTCACCGGGCGGGGAACGCAGTTCGAGCTGATCCCCGCCGAGGAGAAGGACGACCACGGGCGGCCGGCGTACTACATCTACAACGACTCCAGCGGTTATCTGCTGTGGGACGGCAAGGCGTTCTACGTCCAGGAGGTCGGGGACGGCGACCCGATCTACACGTTCAGTTTCGTGGACCGCGGCCCGCTGCCCAGTCCGTCGGCAAGCTGACCCACCCGCGCTGTTCCGGCGAAACTCCTGCCGGAGGGCTGGCGCTCGGCTCCGCTGCTGATCACTCGTCTGCCGGTGCGCACGTCACCGAGGCGGGCGCGCAGATCGACAAGTGGCTGGGGATGACGAAGCGCCTCGTCTTCCCCTCGTACTGATAGACGACTGCGACACCGACCTTGTTCGACTTGCCATTGCCGACCACATCGAACCCGATCTGGAATTCGACAGCCACATCGTCGCCGTGTCCGGCATTGTCGACCACCAAGTCGCGCGGGTCACGGCCACCGGAGTTGTCACGGCTCGCCGGCGGAAACCCGTCGTCCTGCTGAAACCATCCTGATTGATGACCTGCGGGGAGCATATCCGGCACGACCCGGGCCAGCACTCCGACGACACGTAAGGTCTCGTTGTTGTCCAGCAGCGGCGCGACCGAGACGATCCTGATCGGTCCGGCGATGTTCGGCGAGATCTGCAGGTAGTTGAGCCCGTCGGTGAATCGCGTACCCACCGACTTCGATCCCGACCAGCCATACGGGCGCATCTTTGCCAGGTCCAGCTCGTCCCCGGGCGGCGCGAACGCAGCCTCGCCGGACTGCGGCTTCTCACCATTCCACGTCGCGATGACAATCCCCACCGCGACGGCGACTGCCGCAACCAGGATCACCACCAGCGCGCGTTTGCTCTCCACCGGGACCTCCGCGGGCTTGACGGGATCCGCGCTCACATGACGAAAGGCTAGAACAGTTCGCACTCCCACGGCTCCAGGTCGGGCTCACCCGGTGGCAGCCCGCCGGCGCGGTCGGGGTGGAGCCAGGTGGCCGCCCGCCGGCTGAGGCGGCTGGTCATGGCCGGTGCAGGGTGTCGCTCGGCGACGCGCCGAACCGGGTGCGGTAGGCGGCAGCGAACCGGCCCAGGTGGGTGAAGCCCCACCGGTGCGCGACAGCACTGACGGTACGTTCGGCGGGGTCGGCCCGGAGCAGCTCGGCGTGCACGTGGTCGAGGCGGGTCTGGCGCAGGTACGCCATCGGGCTGCACCCGACGTACCGATGGAAGGAAGCCTGCAGCGTGCGCACGCTGACGCCGGCGAGGCGGGCCAGCTCGGCGATGGTGAACGGCCGCTCCGGGTGGGCGTGGATCGCCTCCATCGCGCGCCGCGCGGGCGCCGGGCGGTAGGCCGCCGCCGGGCGCAGCAGCATGGCGCGGTGCGGATGGTCGGTGGCCAGCAGCAGGCCGATGGTCACGCTCTCCTGCAGGCTGGTCACGATGATCGCGTGGTCGAGCAGCCCGCCCGGGTTGTCCCGCTCGGCTGCGATGAACCGGATCAGCGCCGCCCAGCTGTGGCCCAGGCCGCTGGTGATGTCGAGCTGGGCGGGCAGTTCGAGGGGCCGCTGCCCGGCGCCGTCGAGCAGCGCGTCGAGCTGCCGGTCGAGGGCGTGCCGGGCGATCTTCACGCCGAGCTGGCGGCAGTCGGCGCTCCACCGGCGCAGCACGACGTCCTCACCGACCCGGAACAGCGGCGCCTGGCCGCCGGCGCCGACGATGGTCCGGCCGCCCTGCCGCGCGTCCAGGTGCCCGGCAACCGGGACACCGGCCTGGTAGGCATCCGGGTTCGCGTAGCCGAGCGTGACGTCCGCGCCGTAGCTGACGTCCGCGCCGTAGCTGACGTCCCCGATCGTCACGTCGCCGAGGCTCATGACGCTGAACCGGGCGTCGAGCGCTCCAGATCGCTGCAGCGGGTGCAGGAACTCACGCGGATAGAAGTGCCGTCCGCCGAAGGCCCGGACCTCGTCGACGTTGCGCGAGCGCAGTGTCAGGCGGCGCACTCCGCTCTCGCCGCGTCCCCGTTCGGCGGCTTCCACAGGTGTGACGGTAGCCGCACGGCACCCGGCCAGGCTATCCGCCCGAACGGGTGAAATCATCGACAAAAGTCGTTACCAACACGCTTATGTATCGTTGATCATCTATCAAAAGTTTCCTCCTACCGTCATCGCCAGGCGCTCGACCGGGGCGCCGCGACCACGGAGGAAACCATGCGACCCGCCACCCGTAGTGCCGCGATCCTGGCCGGCACCGCCCTCGCCCTCTCCCTCACGACGCCGGCCTTCGCCGCCCCCGCCACCGGAACGGTGCTCTACGCGGACAGCGCCACCGCGATCGGCGGCTCCTACGTCGTGGTGCTCAAGAGCGGCGAGGCCGACCGCTCCCGCGCCGACCGGATCACCCGGCGGTACGGCGGCACCGTCTCCCGCGTCTTCGGTCACGCCGTGGAGGGCTGGACCGCGAAGCTGAGCGCCGCGCAGGCCGCCCGGCTCGCCGCCGACCCCGCGGTCGCCGCGGTCGAGGCCGACCAGACGGTGCGGATCGCCGGCACCCAGACCGGCGCACCCTGGGGCCTGGACCGCATCGACCAGCGGACCCGCCCGCTCAACAACACTTTCGTGTACGGCCCGAGCACCGGGGTCACCGTCTACGTCGTCGACACCGGCATCACCGTGACCCACCAGGACTTCGGCGGCCGGGCCTCGTACGGCTACGACGCCGTCGACGGGGACACCGTCGCGCAGGACGGCAACGGGCACGGCACGTTCGTCGCCGGGGTCGCGGCCGGCACCACGTACGGGGTCGCCAAGACCGCGAACGTCGTCGGCGTCCGCGTCCTGGACAACAACGGGTCCGGCACCACCGCCGGGGTGATCGCCGGCATCGACTGGGTGACCGCCAACGCCACCCCCGGCCGCTCGGTCGCCAACCTCAGCCTGGGCGGCGGCACCAGCAGCACCCTGGACGCCGCGGTCCGGCGGTCGATCAGCGCCGGAATCCCGTACGCCATCGCGGCCGGCAACTCCGGGGTGAACGCGAGCGGCAGTTCCCCGGCCCGGGTGACCGAGGCCCTCACCGTCGGCGCCACCGACAGCGCCGACACCAGGGCTTCCTGGTCCAACTACGGCTCGGTGCTGGACCTGTTCGCACCCGGCGTCTCGATCACCTCGGCCTGGCGGACCAGCAACACCGCGACGTACACCGGCAGCGGCACGTCGTTCGCGGCGCCGCACGTCGCCGGTGCGGTGGCGCTCTACCTGTCCGCCCACCCGGGAGCCTCGGTCACCACGGTGAACGCGGCGATCGTGAACGCCGCCACCACCGGTGTGGTCACCAGCCCCGGCAGCGGCTCCCCGAACCGGCTGCTCTACACCGGCTCCTGAGATCCGGCCACCGGAGGCCGCCCCACGAGGGCGGCCTCCCGCGCCGGTCAGGAAGGGACCGGCCGGCAGCGCGCCCGCCGGCGTCGCGTCATCCGCTGACCCGGTCGGCCGGCAGGCCGTCACCCGCGGGCTCCCGGTCGCTGCCGAGCGTGCCGAGCAACCGCAGGGCATCCTCGGTCGGGCTCCCGGGAGCAGCCGACAGGACGATCAGTTCCAGACCGGATTCGTCCGGCAGGGCGAAGTTCTCCTGGTGCAGTTCCAGCAGCCCGACCAGCGGATGCCGGTACGCCTTCCGCCCGTGCGCCCGGGCCCGCACGTCCGCCCGCGCCCACAACCGGCGGAACCGCTCGCTGCCCATCGCCAGCTCGCCGATCAGCGAGGCCAGCCGGGGATCGTCGGGATACTTCCCGGCGGCCAGGCGCAGGTGCCCGACCACGTCGAGCGTGCACTTCTCCCAGTCCGCGTAAAGGCCCCGCTCGGTCTCCTCCAGGAAGATGTGCCGGGCGGTGTTCAGCCCCGGGATCGGCCGGCCGTAGAGCAGCCCGGCGAGCCGGTTGCCGCCGACCACGTCCAGCCGGTGGTCCATGATCAGGGCCGGCGCGCCGATCACCAGGTCGAGCACGCGCAGCAGCTCCGGGCGCAGGCGGCCGCTCGGCGACTTGGCCCGGCGGCGGCGTTGCGAGGCCAGCCGGTGGAGGTGGTCCCGCTCGGTCTCGTCGAGCCCGAGGACCCGGGCGAGCGCGTCCAGCACCTGTTCCGAGGGCTGGGTGGCACGGCCCTGCTCCAGGCGTACGTAATAGTCGACGCTGACGCCGGATAGCAGCGCGACCTCCTCGCGCCGCAGCCCCTCGACGCGGCGGCGGCTGTCGGCCGGGATGCCGGCGGCGGACGGATCGACCCGGGAGCGCCGGGTCCGCAGGAAGCCCGCAAGATCGTCCATGGCTCCCAGTATCGCCGGGGCGGCCGCCGCGCGGGTGGTCCTGCCGGTACCAGGAAGTCCGGTCCGACGGACGAAGCGCCCCTGAACGACGCGGCCACCGCGGCCGAGCATCGGTGGCATGAAAACGTTGATCGTCTACGCCCACCCCGAGCCCCGGTCGCTGAACGGCTCGCTGAAGGACCTCGCCGTCGCGACGCTGGAAGCCGCCGGCCACGAGGTGCGGGTCAGCGACCTGTACGCGATGAACTGGAAAGCCGCGGTCGACGCCGCCGACTTCGGCGAGCACGCCACCAGCCCGCTGCGGGTGATCCCGAGTTCCGGTGCGGCGTTCGACGCCGGGACGCTCACCGCGGACGTCCGGGCCGAGCAGGAGAAGCTGCTCTGGGCCGACACCGTGATCTTCCAGTTCCCGATGTGGTGGTACACCATGCCGGCCATCCTGAAAGGCTGGGTGGACCGGGTCTTCTCCTTCCATTTCGGGTACGGCGTCGGCGTCCACGACGAGACCCACTACGGCGACCGTTTCGGCGAGGGCACCCTGCACGGGCGGCGGGCGATCCTCTCGGTCACCGTCGGCGGCCCGGAGTCGCACTACACCGACCGCGGGATCAACGGCCCGATCGAGGACCTGCTGTTCCCGATCCACCACGGGATCCTCTACTACCCGGGCCTGGACGTCCTCCCGCCGTTCGTGCTCTACGGCACCGACCGGATCACCGACGGCGAGTTCGAGGACGCCGCGAAGAGGTGGACGGAACGGCTCCTGTCCCTGGAGACCGCCACCCCGATCGCCTTCCGGCGGCAGAACTTCGGTGACTACGAGATCCCGTCGCTGCGCTTGAAGGAGGGCTTGGAACTGCCCGGACGCCACGGTTTCGGCCTGCACGTGCGCGAGAGATAAGGTGCGAGTCCACCTGGCGGTCCCGCTGTGGCGCAGGTCACAGCGGGACCGCCAACCTTTTCCGGGCTCGGGCGTCCTCCCAGGCGACAGTGCACCGACCGACAGTGCTGGAGCTTGAGATGCACAGAACCACCCGGACCCTCGCGATCGCCGCCGGAGCCGTGGCCGTCGTCGCCATCGGCGGGGTCTCCGCTGCGGCCGCCTTCGCCGACGACACGGCTCCGGCGCCGGCCGCGACCACGTCGCCGGTCGCATCCCCGGTGGCGACCGCTGCCACCTCACCGGCCGCGGCCATCACACCGACACCCACGGCTTCCGCGTACGACCCGGCGGCCAGCCCGGCACCGACGGCTTCCGCGTACGAACCGACCGCCGTACCGTCCCCGTCGGCGTCGAGGCACAAGCCGACCGCCGCGCCGTCCCCGTCGAGGTACAAACCGACCGCCGCACCTGCCACGTCCCCCGCTGGCCGCAAACCGACCATCGCACCGACGCCCTCCGCCTCCCGGCCGGCGACCGCGGCCCCCACCCCGAGCACTTCCTGAGGTCCCGCGCGCCGGCCGCTCCCCCGGCCGGCGCGCCGCCGGTCCGCCCACCATCCCCGAACCCCCTGCGAGGCCCTTGGTGATCTTTGTGCTGCCGATGCCCACGTCGCTGCTGCGCTGGACCCGGAGGGCACTCTCCGGGCCGGTCGCGACGGCAGCGGCCGCGGCGCCCGCGATCGACGACCTGTTCCGGGAGCGCCGCCTGCCGCTGGTCCGGCTGGCCGTCCTGATGGTCGACGACCTGCCCACCGCGGAGGACATCGTCCAGGACGTCTTCGCCCGGCTCTACCGCCGGCACGGCGCCGCGCTGGACGCCGTCGACGACCCGCACGCCTACCTGGTGTCCGCCGTGATGAACGCGGCCAGGTCAGCGCTGCGCCGGCGCCGGATCGCCCGGGCCTACCTGCCACCGCGCCCGGAGCCCGCCCCGGCCGCCGAGGAGGAGGCGCTGCTCGGCGCCGGCGACCGCGAGGTGATCCGGGCGCTGGGCCGGCTCACCACCCGGCAGCGGCAGGTCGTCGTCCTGCGCTACTGGTCCGGCCTGTCCGAGCGGGAGATCGCCGGCACGCTGCGGATCACCACCGGAACCGTCAAGTCGACCGCGCACCGCGCCCTGACGCTGCTACGCGCCCAGCTGGGGGAGAGATGACCGACACCGACCTGGAACAACGCCTGCGCGGCGCGCTGTCCGCCCGAGCCGCCGCCGTCACCAGCCGCGACCTGCGCCACGAGCCGGCCCCGTCCCGCACCGCCCGCCCGAGCGCGCCGGCCCGCTGGTGGCTCCCCCTGACCGCCGGCGTCGCCGCCGCGGCCGTCACCATCACCGCCTTCGCCGTGCTCCGCCCCACCGACCCGGCCCCCACCCCACCCGCGTCGCCGCCGTCCCCCGCCCCATCGGTCGAGCACTCGCCGTCCACGTCCCCGGCCGCCCGCACCACCTCCCCGGCCGCGCCCGCCACCTCCCCAGCCACCCGCACCACCTCGCCGTCCCCGACCGCCCGGCCGAGCACCGCCCCGGCCGCCTCCCCCAGCTCGTCCTCCATCGCGGACGCAACCCCGTCCGCGTCCAAGCCGGCCGCAACCATCCCGCCCACCCCGCGCTGACCTCCGGACTCCGCGTGAAGCATTGCCGGAACCTCGACGACCCGCTCCACGGCGCCACCGCCGTGGTCATCGGCCGGTCCTCGGCCAGGGACCGGCCCGGCAGACGTGACTCGGCGAACCGGTCAGAGCCGGGCCGGTGCGGAACATGACAGGTGTTGCCGGTCCGTGACGATGCTCAGATGCGGCAGGCTGATCTCGTCGGCGACGGGGCTGGGACCGTCCACCGGTCCGGCATACCGCGCCACCTCCGCCTGCCGGGCTACGCCCAGGCAGAACACCACGTCCCGCACCGGGTCCGGCAGAGCGATCGGGCCGTCGCCGAAGTCTTCACCGTACGGATGGCGCCGGGTCAGCGGCAGCGGCACATCGAACTCCTCGCCGACCGAAACGCCCGCCGCGACGACGGTGGCGGCGACCCGCGGCGTCATCGCCCAGGTCATCCGGTCGGTGTCCGGGCGCGGGAAAACGCGCTTGGCGATCTGCACCCGTCCGTCCAGGGTGGAGCCCACCACGTACACCGCGCCCGGATCCGGCGTGTCCAGACCCCCGGACGGCGTGTAGGACGGCACCCGGTTGAACACGGTGAGCGGCTCGCCGGAGGTGTTGGTCAGCTCATACCGGACGTGGACCGCCCTCTCCCCCACCTCGACCGACGCGCTGAACCGAACCTCCGGTCCGTCCCCCACCGGCTGCGGATCGTCCGGCTCGACCGCCCGGCCATCGCAGCCGCCGCACGCAAGCGCCGCCACCAGTACCGCAGCCAGCACACGACCGCTCACCCGAACCCCCACTTCGCCGCGTCGACAGTGGTTCGGACGCGGCCGCCGCGGGCCAGGTTCCACCAAGCGGCGTGATTCACCGACCGAATCCCACCAAGCCAGGCGATCGGAATCCACCTGGCCGGCGAATCGCTGATCACCGCAGAAGGCGGGTCTTCGACACGCTCGACGCGGCTATGCACGCCGACGTGGTCGAGGAGTCGAGCAGTGCTGATGGAGATGGGGAACCGCACGCCCGAGGCCAGTGGCTGACCGGTTCGCTGCCAGCGGCGGTCCTACTCGTCATTACTGCGCCGGACACGACGATGGCCCCCATGCGAGGGGGCCATCCGTGTCGCGACCGGGCGCGGGGATCGTCTGCCGCACACACCCAGGCGGTGTATGAGAGAGAGTCTTGCCGCTGCCGCCCACTTCGAAACACACCGCCGGTGCGTCGTTCACCTTCTGAGGGCAACGCTCGAATGAAAACGCCCGGTAGCCGGATCCAGCCGGTGCGTAGCGGTTCGCATCGGCCGCTACGAGGCAGCGCAAGGCCGATGCCGCCGCCGGGCGAAATGGAGCTCCCATACCCCCGCCGGGCGAAGCAGGCGGCCGACGCCACCCACCAGTCGAAGAGGGCGGCGGATGCCGCCCGCCGGGCAAAGCGATGGCACGTCCCGCGGTGATGAAGCCCACCGCTTAGAGATCGACAAGTGTCAGTGCGTTTGGGCCGGGTAAGTCTTCCGGGATGCGAAGCGGAGCTGCGCGAGGAGAGGACCACCCGCCCGAGGCGACTCGGCGCGTTGTCCGTCTGCTGGTGCTGCTCGGCGCAGCCATCACGGCCTACCTCGCGCTGGCCGCCTTCGATCACGCGGCGCGTGCAGATACCGGCCCGGACGATCAACCGCTGGGCAAGATCGCCACGACAGCCCGGCTCGACTCGGCCAAGACCAAGGGCTCAGCCAAGAGCAAAGTGGACCGGGTCACGAGCAGCGACTCGGCCAAGACCAAGGTCGGCTCGCTCAAGGGCAAGGACCCAGTCAAGAGCAGGGCCGAGTCGCCCAAGGGCAAGGAGTCGCCCAAGAGCAAGGTCGACTCGGCCAGGAACAAGGCAGCCGCCGCCAAGGCTTCGAAGCCGGCCGCATCCCTTCCGAAGGCCCACCCGCCGAAGAGCCAGCGGCTGATCAAGACAGCGAAGGTCCACTCGCCGAAGGTCGCCGCGACGACGAAGCGTCACGCCTCGGCGCCCCCGGCCTCGCGGGAGATCCAGACGCCGCGGCTCCGAGCGAGCGAGACCGTCCGACAGGTGCATGCCGCGACAAGCGATCCCGTCCGGAAGGGACATGCCAAGGCGAGCGGCGCAACACGACAGGCACACCCAGCGACAGGCACACCCGTCCGACAGGCACACGCTGCGACAAGCACACCCGTCCGACAGGCACAAGCTGCGACAAGCACGCCCGTCCGACCGGCGAAAACAAAGGCCAGCGACACCATCCGGCAGGTGCAGGCCAAGGGGAACGACATCCTTCGACAGGTGCGGGCCGACACCGACGAGACTTTCCGGCAGGTGCACGGCACGACGACGCCGCTCGTGTCCGGGATCGACGAGGACACTGTCCGCACCACCCGCAGCCTCGCCCGAACTACTGTCGCCCGGCAACCGAACACCCTGCCCGACCTTTCGCAGGGCAACCTGCCCACATCGCCGGACCTGGTTGGCCGGTCAAGGATCCAGTTGCCCGCGACGCGCGAGATGCCGGAGCTGCCCCAGATCGAGCTGCCCGCAATCCACCTGCCCAGCCCGCCGGAGCTGCGCCACATCGAGCTACCCGCGATCCAGCCGCCCAGCCCGCCGGAGCTGCGCCACATCGAGCTGCCCGCGATCCAGCTGCCCAGCGCGCTGGAGCTGCCCGGGCTACCCCGAATCGGGCTGCCCACGATCCAGCCGCCCAGTCCGCCGGAGCTGCCCAGCCTGCCCGGAATCGACCTGCCCACTCTGCCGACACTGCTCGACCCGCCCCAGACCGAGCTGCCCACTCTGGTGGAAATGCTTGGCCTATCGCAGATCGAGCTACCCGCTCCGCCGGAAATGCTTGGCCTGCCCCAGATCGAGCTACCCGCCCCGCCGGAAATGCTTGGCCTGTCCCACATTGAGCTGCCCGCTCCGCAGGTGCTGCCCGGTGAGCTGCCCCGCCCGGCCCCGCCGGCCACCCTGATCGTGGCGACGTTCAGCATTCCGTTGCCGCAGTATGCCGCAGCCCAGATCTCCGGACTCCCCCGGACACCGCTGGCCGGGGTGACCGGACAACCGTCGGCACCGGCCCGACCCGCCACCCCGCACCCGGCCCCGCCGCGACAACCGGCCGGCCACCCGGCGCCGACGGGACAGGCCCGCGACGCCGGCGGCAACCCCGCACCCGCGACCGCCACCGTCTCAACGACGTGGCGGCCCGAGCTGACCGCCACCGGGCAGCAACGTGCCACCCAGCTCCTCCCCCGCGGACGCACCGTCCGCCACGCGGGCCCGCCCCGCTGACCGACCTCCCGCAGGGACCCGGAATCCGGCCGGCACCAAGCCGGCCATCCCGAAGCTTCTTCCCCGGCTGGGAGGCCATCGTGATCCGCATTCTGCTCGTCGAACCGTTGACCCTGCTGCGCGGCGCCCTCGCCGCGACGCTGGCCCAGGAGGACGACCTTGACGTGGTCGCCGACCTGGGCACCCTCGATCCGGCGCTGGACATGGCCCGCGCGGTGTCGCCCGACGTCGCCGTGGTCAACATCGCGCTGCTGGCCGGCGACGGCCTGGCGACCATGGCTCGGTTCGCCGCCGAGCATCCGCGCTGTGCCACCCTGGCGCTGGCCGGCCCGGACGAGTCGGTGCTGCTCAACCGGACGCTGGGCCTGCGGGTCGACGGCGTCGTCAGCACCCAGGCCGCTCCGTGCGAGCTGGTCCGCGGCATCCGCCGGCTGGCCCGGGGTGAACGCGTCGTCGACGCGACCCTGGCTGTGGCGATGGTGACCGCTCCGCGCAGCCCGCTGTCGCCGCGCGAGCTGAACGTGCTGACCGTGGCCGCGTCCGGCGTGCCGTCCACCGAGGTCGCCGCCGAGCTCCACCTGAGCCCCGGCACCGTGCGCAACTACATCTCGGCGATCCTGCGCAAGACCGGCGCGCGCAACCGCCTGGAAGCGGTCCGCCTGGCCGAGAGCGCCGGCTGGCTGGCCTGAGACCGTCGCGGGACAGGCCCCAACTGCGCCCGACGATGCCACGGGACGGGCCCCAACTGCGCCTGACGTTGTCACGGGACGGGCCGCAGCCGCACCTGGCGGGGTGCGGCTGCGGCGGCCGTTGTGGCTCATGGTCGATCGAGTCAGAGCTGGCCCAGCAGGGCCAGGATGGCATTGAGCAGCGCGGCCAGGCCACCCGCGGTGGGGGTGCCGTCGAGCAGATGGGTGATGGCGCACAGCAGATTGCCGAGCAGGTTGCCGGGCGCCTGGACCGCGGTGATCAGCAGGTGCACCTGGTTCAGGTCGACGACCAGGCCGAGCAGGTCCAGGTGCAGCGGCCCGAGCACCAGGTTCAGCACCTGGCAGGTCGCGGCCGCGACGGTGACCGGCAGGCTGACGGTCCGCTCGACCGTGCCCACCGTGGCCCCGGACGCGTCGGTGACGGTGCCGGCGAGCACGCCGGTGGCCAGCAGTTTCCCGCCCTGCGTGGTGAATCGGGACGGGGTGAAGGTGCCGGCGAAGGAGCCGCCGTCGGCGGCCGTACCGGTGATCGGTGTGGCGAGGGCGGTCACCGGCGGCGGGGCCGCCGGGGCGCTCGGGGCGGCGCTCGCCACGCCGGCGCCCGCGAAGCTGAGGCCGAGCGCCGCGATCACCATCACGACGAGCATGGAGAGCCGTTGCCGATGTGTCATCGTTCCTCCTGCGATAAACGGGTCGCGCTGTCATCGACAAGCCTGGTCGCCGGACGAAGATCAACCCAGTGAGCGCTGTCATCAGCTGACCGTGAGTGAAGTCAGCCCACCACCTGACATCTGTCATGCCGGCGCCGCGAACCGGCAGGCCGCCGCGGATGCCACCGGGGACAACGCCTGGACCGGATGCCGGCGCGGGCGGCTTCACCCAAGGTTGTGGCGAGGTGATTAACGGAATGTGATCGAAATGCGACCCGGGGTGGCCCATTTCTCAAGAATGTCTCCGGCATCGGCTTGATTTGCCCTGAGGACGGTGACGCTAGGTGGTGACGGCCGGGGCAGTGCCGCCGTAGAGTGAGCTGCGACCTTCAGCAGCGAGGGCCGGCACTTCACCGTGCCACGAAAATGCCGTCCGGCGAAGCGGGGACAAGATCCGATCAAGCCACTCGGCAGCTCTGCTGCCGTCGTGCGACCGGCACCCCGTGCCGGTGCGGCCGAAAAGGTACCGACATGAGCGCGGATTCCACATCTCAACCCGGCGACGCCCTCCCGGGTAGTCCCATCACGGCGGTCAAGGACGAACGCACCGCGATCGTCGAACTCGCCGTCACCGGCACCTGGGACCACCGGCTGTGGGAGCAGGCGGACCAGACCTGGCAGGAGTGCCTTGCCGAGCATCCCACCGGCCTGCTGCTGGACCTGTCGTACCTCGATGATCCGGACGCGCGCAGCGCGGCGCTGTGGCACACCGTGCAGGCGCACGGTTCCCGGATGCAGCCACCCGTGCCGGTGGCGGTCTGCCTGCGCCCCGGCACCCCGCTGGCGGTCCGGCTGGGCCGGCCCGACGGCGACCGGGGGCTGCCCGTCTACCTCGACCTGGACCAGGCCCGGCACGCCCTGGCCATCAGCCGGCCGCGCACCGAACAGGTCCGGGCGATGCTCGCGCCGGACCCGGCCTCGGCGGCGGTGGCCCGGGAACTCGTCACCGCGGCGTGCCGTGAGTGGGCTCTGGAACCGCTGCTCCCGTACGCCCGGCTGGTCGCGTCCGAGCTGGTCACCAACGCGGCCGAGCACGCCGGCACCACCGTCGACCTGGTGGTCACCCGGCTCGGCCCGCAGCAGCGGGGCAAGTCCCCGCACCAGCACTATCTGCATCTGGCCGTCTACGACCGGAGTCCCGAGCTGCCGCGCCCGGTGCACGACGGCGACACGCTGCCCGACGGCGCCCTGACCCTGCGCGGGGTCGGCCTGCACGTGGTCGGGCAGGCCGCCTGGACGTGGGGCGCCCTGCCGACCCGCACCGGCAAGGTCGTCTGGGCGACCATCCGGCAACCGCCGCCCTGACGGCCGTCACTCCGGCCACTCAGCCGATGGCGGATTGGCCACCGCCCGACTAAAGCTGACATTAAGGACCCGCCGAAAGGAGGTCACGTTCGTGTGGCGTCACACCGAGCTACTCCTCTGCTGCGAACTGACCACATCGGACGGGCACCTCGCGCTGGCCGGTGAGATAGATCTGGCCAATGCCGCGATGATCGAGACCCGCCTGATCGCCGCGCTGGCCCACCCGGTCACCGAGCTGGACTGCCGGGCGGTCACCTTCCTCGGCGCGCCCGGGGTACGGGCGCTGCTGCGGGTGGCCGCCGCGGCCCTCGCCGCCGGGATCACCCTGCACCTGCACTGTTCGCCCGCGGTCGCCAAGACATTGGACCTCTGCGGCTGCCGGCGGGTGCCCGGCGCGGTGCTGCACCGGTACGACTGCTGATCCGTTTAGCCGCTCCGGACCGGGGAACTCGCCAGCTTTCCCCGTACCGGAAGAGGTCTTGAATGTCGTCCGCGCCAGCCCGCAACGTGGTGTCCGGGGTGCTGCTCGGGGTGGGGGTGGCCGGTTTCGTCGACGAGACGGTCTTCCACCAGCTGCTGCACTGGCACCACTTCTACGACAAGTCGACGCCCGCGGCGGGCCTGGTCTCCGACGGCGTGTTCCACGCGGTCAGCTGGTTCGCCACCGTCGCCGCACTGTTCCTGCTGGCCGACCTGCGCCGCCGGGCGGCCTTCCGCGCGACGCCGTGGTGGGGTGGCCTGCTGGTCGGCGCCGGCGGTTTCCAGCTCTACGACGGCACGCTGCAGCACAAGGTCATGCGACTGCACCAGATCCGGTACGACGTCGACGTCACCCCCTACGACTGGACCTGGAACATCCTCGCCGCCGTCATGATCGTCGCGGGGGCCGTGCTGCTGGCCCGGTCCCGCGGCCGCGCCGGGTGATGGTCTCCGGCCTGGCGCTGCTGGCCGCGGCCGCCGGCTACGCGGCCGGGGTGGTCACGGTGCATCGTCGCGGCGGCTGGTGGCCCGGCCGGCGCGTCGTCTACTGGGCCGCCGGGCTGGTGCTCGCCGCGGCCGCCACGCTGCGACCGGCGGCCGGCCACGCCCACCACGATCTGGCCGGGCACATGACCGGGCACCTGCTGCTCGGGATGGCCGCGCCGCTGCTGCTGGTGCTCGCCGCGCCGGTCACGCTGGCCCTGCGGGCGCTGCCGGTCCGCCGGGCTCGGACGCTGGCCCGGGTGCTCCGCAGCGGCCCGGTGCACGTGCTCACCCATCCGCTCACCGCCGCGACGCTGAATGCCGGTGGCCTGTGGCTGCTCTACACCACGGACCTCTACCCGGCGATGGCCGGACACGACTGGCTGCGGACCGCCGTGCACGTCCACATCGTCGCCGCCGGCTACCTGTTCACCGCCGCGATGGTCGGCGTCGACCCGGATCCGCGCCGCCCGGCCCGGCCGGTCCGCGCGATCATTCTGATCGCTTTCCTGGCCGCGCACGGCATTCTGGCCAAGTTCCTGTACGGCCACCCGCCCGCCGGTGTCCCCGCCGCCGACGCCCAGGCCGGCGCCGAGCTGATGTATTACGGCGGCGACCTGGTCGACCTGGCCCTGATCGCCGTCTTCTGCCGCCAGTGGTACGACGCCACCGGCCCGGCCCGCCGGGGACCTCGCGTCCCGGCCAGCCGACCGGTCCGTCCGCTGTGGCGACTCCCCAAGGACATCGGCGCTGACGGGGAGGCCCTCCCTAGATCAGGATGATGGGGTTCGTCAGCGCCGCCATCCGGCCGGACGGATGGCGCACCTCGATGCGTACGAACGCCGACTCCCCGGCGCTGGTGAGCCAGTCGGCCGAGCCCGATCCCGTACCCGGCAGGATGTGCCGGTGCGGCACACCACGATCGGTGTGGAAGGTGACCGTGCCGGACGGCACCCCGCTGACCTGCACCGCGGCCGCGACGGCCTCACCACCGGTGTCCAGCACCTCGCCGATCCCGGCGCCGCGGTCACCGGCACGTGCCGTGAAGGAGAGCCGGACGTCGGCCGACTCGGCGACCCAGCAGCGCCCGGCACGCACACCGGCGAGCACCGCGTCGGCGCTCAACTCCCCGGCCAGCACGACGGTCTGCGGCGTGCCGAGCTGGCCGTGCAGGTGAGCGTCGCTGTCGCCGATCGCCGGCTGCCACCGGCCACGACGGACGGCGGCTGCCAGGTCCCGGCCCCAGTCGGCCAGCGCCGCCTCGTTGTCGGCGTTCCACGGCAGGTCCGACGTCCACCGGCCGTTCCACACCTCCACCGCGTCGAACCGCTCGACGGGATACTCGAACGTCCCGGACGGATAGGGCGCGTGCGGATGCGCCACCACGCACAGGCCACCGGCCCGACGCACCCGGTCCACGCCGTCACGGTGATCGTGGCGCCAATCGATGACCTGGCCGCGGTCGAGGCCGAGCGCCAGCCAGTGTCCCGACGCGGTGACCACTTCCTGCCCGAGGATGACCAGGAGATCGTCACCGGCGAGCGGCTCCCACGCACCGTGGCTGTCGGCGTTGTTGTGCTCGGTGACGGCGAGGAAGTCGAGGCCGGCCTCGCGGGCCGCGGCAGCCACCTGGGCCGGCGTCAGCTCACCGGCGTGTGAACACCGCGTGTGTACGTGCAGGTCACCGCAGAACCAGCCAGCACCCCGTCCGTCGCGCTCGGCACGCGCCCCCGTCTTCTCCCAGACCGGCACCGGCGGCAGCCCGCGTGCGGCGCGGGCCCGGTCGGTCAGCTCCTGGATGAGTCCGGTCTTGGCTCGCGCGTACTCACCGGGGGCGATGCCGCCGGCTGCCAGTTCCCGCTTCAGGCGCGCGTACCGCTGGGCGTCATCCGGATGCGCGCGCAGGTGGTCACGCAGCATCCGCTGGTTGCGGGTCGGCCAGCTCTCCACCGTGACGACGTGCAGGATATGCGTACGGTCACCGTCCGTGGCCCGCACGTACAGCAGCCGGTCGACCATGCCGTTGACATGACGGCGATAGCCCAGGCCCGCCAAGGTCTCCTCGCGCTGGTGCACGATGCCCAGGTCGGGCACCGCGGCCATCAAGTCGATGATCGGCTTGGCGGCCAGCCCCGGCACCGCGGTCGACCCGATGTGCTCGATCGCCACCAGGACATCCGGCAACGCCCGCTCGAGCTCCGTGATGGCGGCGACGGCCAGGTCCGGCCATGCCGGGTCGTAGTCGACTACGCGCAGTCCGGGCACGGACGCCATCCTGCCAGGCTCAGCGTCCCCAGCGCTCAGGCGCGACCGGCGATGTCGGCTGTGGTGGCGGACTCCTGGCGCTCCAGCAGCCACGGCGTCAACCGCTCCGGCGCCTGCGGCCGGCTCAGGTGATAGCCCTGCACCAGATCGCAGTCCCACCGCCGCAGCCGGTCCAGGACCGCCTCGTTCTCCACCCCTTCGGCGATCAGCCGCATCCCCAGGTTGTGGGCCAGCTCCACGGTGCTCTTCACGATCGCCGCGCTGCGCGGGTCGGTGTCGCAGTGGCCGACGAACGCGCGGTCCAGTTTCAGGTCGTCGACCGGCAGCGCGTGCAGGTAGGCCAGGCTGGAGTAGCCGGTGCCGTAGTCGTCGACGGCCAGCCGGATGCCCATCGCGCGCAACTGGGCGAGGGTCTCGGTCGCCCGGGCGGCGTCGCGCATCAGGATCTCCTCGGTCACCTCCAGGTGCAGCGCGGCCGGCGGCACCCCGTGCCGGGTCAAGGTGGCGGCGATGTAGGCCGGCAGGGTCGGGTCGTGCAGGTTGGAGGTGGACAGGTTGACCGCCACGGTCAGGTCGAGACCGGCGTCCCGCCAGGCGCGGCACTGCTCGACCGCCATGTCCAGCACCTGCATGGTGAGCCGGCCGATCAGTCCGGCGTGCTCGGCGAGCGCCAGGAAGCCGTCCGGATAGACCAGGCCGCGGGTCGGATGGTTCCATCGGACCAGCGCCTCCACCCCGGCCACCGTCCCGCACCCGAGGTCCAGCTGCGGCTGGTAGTGCAGCACCAGCTCGCCGTTGTCGAGACCGGTGCGCAGCTCCTCCAGCGTGGTCAGCCGCCGCCGGCCGATGTCGTCGTCGGCGCCGGCGTTGGCCAGGCTCAGGCCGCTGTGCTCACTCTTGGCGGTGTACATCGCGTTGTCGGCGTGCCGCAGCAGCGTACTCCGGTCGGCGCCGTGGTCGGGGAAGACGGCCAGGCCGATGCTGGCGTCGATGTGCAGCGTCACCTGTTCCAGGTCGAACGGGTGCCGCAGCGCGGTGAGCAGGTCGGTCATCACCTCCCGGGCCCGGTCCACGTCCGCGTCCGGCAGCAGCACGCCGAACTCGTCACCGCCGAGCCGGGCCAGCAGGCCGGCGCCGCCGAACGCCTCGCTCAGCCGGGCGGCGACCAGCTGCAGCAGCTGGTCGCCGAGGTGATGCCCGAAACTGTCGTTGATCTCCTTGAACCGGTCCAGGTCGACGATCGCCACCGCCACCGGTTCCCGCGGGTCGCGCCGGCGCAGGACCAGATCGAGCCGCTCCTGGAACAGGCGGCGGTTCGGCAGTTCGGTCAGATCGTCGGTACGGGCCTGCCGGCGGGCGTCGGTGAGCGACTCCACCGCCCGCACGGTCAGCAGCATCCGGACGATCGCCGCGGTGATCGCGGCCGCCGCGAGCAGGCTGCTGGTGTGCGGGACCACGGCGTTGCGCAGGCTGCCGTACAGCAAAAGGGCCATCGCCGCGCAAGCCAGCACGGCCGGAAGCGCCACGCCCACCAGTGCCCGGGCCGGCGGGCGGGCCGAAGGCCGCCGCCGCGGCTGCCAGGCGGCCGCGACGATGACGGCCAGCGCGACCGACCACAGCGCGTCGGTCCAGCCGCCCGGGGTGTAACTGCCGTGCGCGGTGTCGAACATGTGGATGCCGTTGGCGACCGTGTTGATCCCCATCCCGGCCAGCAGCAGGATCCACAGCGGCTCGGTGTGCCAGCCGCTGAGCGCCCACGCGCCGAGCAGCAGACCGGCCAGCACGATGTCGGCGATCGGGTAGGCCACGCTGACCAGCACGGCCGGCACCGAGCCGGCGGAGAACCCGGTGAAACCGGACAGGAAGACCACCGACGCGAGCGCCGCCGCGCAGGCCGAGGCGATCAGGCCGTCCAGCCACATCGGCGCGCTGATCCGGCCGCGCCGGGCTCGCAGCAGGCGCAGCAGCGCGGCGTAGGCGAACGGGTAGTAGGCCAGCCACATGACGTCGGCGGCCGACGGGTACGGCGGCGGGTTCATCCGGGCCAGCACCGCCACCCAGTAGACCGTGCCGGCGGCGTAGCAGCCCAGCCCGGCGGCCATCAGCAGCCAGGCGCCGCGGTCCCGGCGCACCCGTGCCGCCCGGGCCGCGACCAGCACCGCGGCCAGCACGTAGATGGCGTCCTGCAGGACGTCGTGCATCCCGGCGTGCCGGTCCATCCAGGCGCGTGCCCCCGGCAGGATCGCGACGAACTGGGCGATCAGCAGCACGAGGCCCAGGGCGAACCCGGCTCGAAGCCAGCCTCGCCCGCGCGCCGGTACCACCCTCACCGATGCCACACCCGCACAATCGGACGGCTTCCGGCACGACTGAGCATTCCGGGACCCGCTTCGGTACGGGCGGGGTGATCGCCACGACGATCCCGAGCCCGAGCGCCGCCACGAAGACCCATGTGGCGGCGCCGGCGGTCACACCGGCCTGGTCGCCTTGCCGTCCAGCCACAACAGGTCGGTGGCATCGCGGTGGGCGCCGGTCGTACCGACGTGCCTGGCGCTGATCCGCGGGCCCTTCTTGATCACGTGGACCAGGGCCATGGCGTGCCCGCGGCCGACGCCGTACTCCTCGGCGAGCCAGGCGACGATCACGCCGGCCTTCACGTCGGCGGCGTCGTACCCGCGCTGCCTGGCCTCGTCCACCAGGACGCGCGGGGTCTTGCCGGTCTTGTCCTCGACCGCGTCGAGGTAGGCCTGGAAGGACATCGCGTCACGCCCCGATCCGGTAGTGCGGGTGGACCAGCCCGGCCTGCGGCAGGGTCATGGGCGGGAAGGTCCACTGCTCGGGGGCGCTCACGGCGCCATCGGCGACCTTCTTCCGGTTCGTCACGTTGGTATCCCTTTGCCGTGATCGTGTTGACAGGAACTACTCTCGGCGAGCGCCACTGAACGATCAAGATCAGCTCGGGCAACCATCGTTGCGCCACAGTCAACGATCGAGCGGCCCGGTGCATGACGGCGGGTCGCTGGGTAAACCCGCTGTATGGCTGCGACTCGACTCCTCGCCCAGATGACCGTCGTCGACCTCGAATCCGCCATGCGGTGGTACACGAAGCTCTTCGGCCGGGGTGTCGACGCCCGCCCGATGGAGGGCCTGGTCGAATGGCACCTCGCACCGACGTTCGGGGTGCAGGTGTGGGCGGACGCCGAGCGTGCCGGACGCTCGACGATGGTCCTCGACGAGTCCGACCTCGACGGTCTCGCGGACCGCCTGACGCGGGACGGCATCGATCACGCCGGCATCCGGGAGGTGACCGCCTCACGCGTCCTCACGGTGACCGATCCGGACGGCAACGACATCATTTTCACCGGCCGATAGCCGGCCCCGCGGCCTGGTTACCGGCGGGGAACTTGAAAATCGGAGGGCACCCAGGCGGGCATGCTTGGATTGCTCGTCATGGCCACTCCTTTGCAGCGCCGCGCCGGTCACCCCGGATCGCGCATCCTGAGCGTCGCCTCGTACCGTCCGCGGACCGAGGTGGGCAACGAGCCGATCGCCGCCCTGATCGACTCGAGCGACGAGTGGATCCGCCGCCGCTGCGGCATCGAGTCGCGCCGCCGCGCCGCGCCCGACGAGGACCTGGTCATGATGGGCGCGGCGGCTGCCTCCAAGGCCCTGGCCGGCGCGGGCGTCGACCCGGGCGACGTCTCCGCCGTCCTGGTCGCGACGATGTCCCACCGTGGCCGCGCCGCCACCGCGGCGCCGCTGGTGGCCGACGCGCTGGGCGCCACCGCGGCGGCCGCGATGGATCTGGGAGCCGCCTGCGCCGGCTTTCCGTACGCTCTCGCCACCGCCGACGCGCTGATCCGCAGCGGCTCGGCCGGCTACGTGGTCCTGGTCGGCACCGAGCGGATGACCGACATCATCGACGAGCGCGACCGCGGCACGGCGTTCCTCTTCGGCGACGGCGCGGGCGCGGTGGTCGTCGGCCCGGCGCAGACCTGCGAGATCGGCCCGGTGGTGTGGGGCGCCGACGGCTCCGGCAGCGAGCTGCTGCGCTACGACGAGTCGGGCATCCTGCGGATGGCCGGTCCCGAGGTCTTCCGCTGGGCCACCTCGATCGTTCCCGACCTGGCCAGGCGCGCACTGGACGCGGCCGGCATCACCGCGGCCGACCTCGCGGCCTTCATCCCCCACCAGGCCAACCTGCGCATCATCTCGGCCACCGCCAAGGCCCTGGAGCTCGGCCCGCACGTCCAGGTGGCCACCGACATCACCACCAACGGCAACACCGGCGCGGCCTCCATCCCCCAGGCCATGGCAGCCCTGCCCGACGCGTCCGGCCCCGCCCTGCTGGTCGGTTTCGGCGCCGGCCTCTCCTACGCCGCCCAGGTCGTCACCTTGCCGTGACCGACGGGTTTCGCCGCCCGGCGGGTGTCAGGTCGGGCAGCCCGGGGCGACCGATGCCACGTATCGCGTGGCCACCTCCAGCAGCAGATAGGCCGGCAGCAAGGTCAGAGCCCAACCGCCCAGCGCCGCGGCCCGCACGCCCCGGTATCTGCGACGCAGCACGCTGAGCGCCACCCCAGCCAATCCGACGACCGCGACCAGAAGCGCCGTGATCAACGCGTTCACGGCGGTCTCGTCCGGGCTGCAGAGGCCGTCGCTCCGCATGTAGTTACCGAGCAGGAAGATGCCCGCTGCCGCCGCGAGAACGGCCAATGCCCGTCCGGACAGGGCAACGGCCGCCTGCCTCGGCGTACGCGGTGTCGTCACGAGGGCATCCTGGCAGCCGCCCGCAACCGGCCCGCAGCCGCCGCCAGCAGGTGGCGCGTACCCGTCGTCATTCTCCTCGGCGCTGCACCAGCCGACCCGCGCCGGGAACGGCTCCACCCCCGCGACCAGGGAGCGACGCTCCAGCGGGCGGGGGCGGGGACGAGGCAGAACGCCGCCCTCACAACCGCACGGGCTCCCGAGCGGGATCAGCGTTCGCGGCGACGGCGCGCAGGGCCGCCTCGACCCGGCGGTTGCTGGTCATGGTCGCCGTGACAGCGGTCATCGTGAGCAGCAGTCCGGCGGCGGCGTAGAGCGGCGTCCGTACGCCGAAGCCGGAGGCCAGCCACCCGCCGAGGAACGCGCCGAACGGCGCGGCGCACATCGCCAGCATCCGGGAGGTGGACGCGACCCGCCCCATCAGGTGAGCCGGGACGATCGTCTGCCGCAGCGACGGCCCGATCACCATGGTCGCGCCCATCCCCGCCCCGCAGACGGCGAGGGCGAACCCGGCCACGTACGCGTTCGGGGCGGCGGCCAGCGCCAGGATCGCCAGCCCTTCGACCGCGGCCGTACAGGTCAGTGCGGTCCCGGTCCCGAGCCGCCGGCTGAGGATCGAGGCGACCGCCGCGCCGATCAGCCCACCGGTGGCCTCCGCGGTGAGCAGCAGCCCGAACCCGAAGGCGCCGACCCCGAGCCGCTCGTGGGCGAACAGCGCGAGCACCGTCTCCACCGCGAGGAAGGCGACGTTCCCGACCGCAGGACGCAGCGCCAGCCCGAGCAGCAACCGGTCGCGGAAGACGTACGAAGCCCCGTCCCGTGCCTGCCGCAGCAGCGACTCCCGGGCCGGCGCCGCCGGCCGCGGCATGCTGGGCAGGGACCGGACGAGCAGCGCGGAGACCGCGAACGACACCGCGTCGGCCAGCAGCGGCACCGACCGCCCGAGTGCCAGCAGCGCACTGCCCGCGGGCGGTCCGGCGAACCCGGAGGTGGCGGTCTGCGCGGCGCGCAGCCGGGAGTTGGCCCGCTCCAGCAGCGCCGGTTCCCGCCCGAGCAGCTCGGGCAGGTAGGCGGTGGCCGCCGTGTCGAAGAAGAGCCCGCCGACGCCGAGCAGGAAGGCGACGACCGCGAGCATCGGAACGCTCAGCATGTCGAGAGCGGCCGCCGCGGCCGGCACCGCCAGCAGCAGCGCCCGCGACACGTCCGCGACCCACATGGTGCGCCGCCGGTCCCAGCGGTCGACCAGCGCGCCGCCGAGCACCCCGAAGAACAGCCACGGCAGCGTCCCGGCGGCGGTGACCACGGCCAGCGCCATCGGATCGCGTGTCAGCGTCAACGCGAGCAGCGGCAGCGCGGCCACCATCACCCCGTCACCGAACGACGACACGGTCTGCGCCGTCCACAGCCGCCCGAAGCCGGACGGCAACGTACCCGAAGCGATTCTCATTTGGCCTCCCCCGTGCCCCGCGCCGGCCGGAACAGCGCGAAGACCATCGACACGTCCGGCAGCGCCGGATCGGACAGCGCGCGGTACTCGTCCGCCAACGCTTGCAACCGCTTCCCCAGCTCGGTGAACTGCGCGTCGGTGAGTCGCAGGTGCGCCATCCGCACGTGCCGCTCACCGGTCGGCGCCGCCTCCAGGTCCGCCACCGCGTGCCGCATCAGCACATCCGGCTCCCCCACCCCGGGGTCCGGCAACGCGATCGAGGCCGCGGCGATCGCGTAGTACCGCTCGGTGACGCCGCGCACCTTCCGCGTGCGCACCACCTTCACCAGCCCGGCCCGCTCCAGCAGCCGCACGTGATAGCTCGAACTTCCCTTGGCCAGCCCCACCCGCTCGGCGATCTGGGTGATCGTCGCCGGCTCGAACCGCAGCACCGCCATGATCCGGTGGCGGGTCAGGTTGGAGACGGCGCGGAGCTGCTCGGCAGTAGTGACATGAAACGTCTGATCAGGATCATCCACAGGCATGTGCTCAATGGTCAACGATCCTTGACCATTGCGCAAGACCTTTCCCGGTACGACCTTCGCCCCGCCTCCCGAATTCCGTCCTGATCGGACTGATCGCGCGCGGACCGACCCGGATCACGGCTCGTTTCCGCACGTCAGGAGCCTCCCGGAGGGTCACCGGGAGGCTGTCCGACCACCGCTACGCCACCATCACCCGGCGGATCAGGGTGCGGTGCCGGGCGATCCACGAGGCACTCCGCGCCCGCCAGGCGATCCCCCAGAGGATCGGGTAGCCGTTGCCGCCGACCGCCGCGGTGCTGTCGATCGTCACGCCCTCGGCGACCGCCTCGTGGCGCGCACTGTGGATCGCGACGTCGGCGAGCCGGTCGACGAGGTCGTCCCGCTCGGCCCGCGCCAGACCGTAGCCATCGACGATGGCCCGCGCCTGGCGAGCCCGGGCGTGCGCGTCCGGCAGCCCCTGCATCTCCGCGACGTCGTCGTCGACGAGCTGAGCGTTCAGCCACACCGTCTGCGCCAGCTCCCACAGCCGATCCACCGGCCCGGCGAACTCCCAGTCGATCAACGCATCCGGCCGCCCACCAGCACCGACGATGTTCCACGGCCCGGTGTCGCCGTGCCCGACCACCACGTCGTCCCCGCCCAGATCGCGCAGCCAGCTCGCCTGCCACACCGCCCCCGCCGGCGGCGCGAAGCTCGCGGTCGCGTCATGCAGCCCGCGCAGCAGCACCCCCACCCCAGCCACGGCGTCGTCCGCCCAGGCCCTCGGATGCGGCGACTCCCCCGGCACGAAACCGAACCCATCCCCGACCACCCGCGGCGCCCCCGCAAAACCCTCCCGCTCAAGGTGGCGGAGCAGCGCGAAGACCGCCGGTGTCCAAGGCCCCACCGTTTTCCGTACGACTCCGTCAGCCAGAACCGCGTCCCCCTGCTGCGCCCCGGCCCCCCACGCCCCAAGCCGCTCCGAAGACTCCACAGCCCACCCCTCCCGCCGTCACCGAGCCGGAAAACACCGCCAGCCTCGCCACGACCTCAGCGAACCGCAACGCCATTCGCCATGGACCCACCGACGATGCCCGAGCCTCCCCGGTCAGTGCGTCGCGCAGATGCGGCTCGCGCGCCGCAACGGGAGTCGGCGTATCCGGCTGACCCGGGCGCTACGCGTGACCGGCTTGGCGCGGCAGCGTGTCCAGGCAGCGTTCTCCGGGGTCAGATCGGCAGCAGGTCGATGTCGCCCTCGGCCCGGATGCTGCGCAACGCGCTGAGAGTCGCCGGATGCTGGTCACCGAGTGTGCGGCGCATCCGCATCAGGGTGTCGCTCTGCAATTGGTCGGCTTCCGGCCCGCGGCCGAGAGCGCGCAGGTCGAGCGCCAGGTTCGTGGTGGCGGCCAGGGCCAGAGGATGATCGATGCCACTGACCCGCTCGAAGCGGTCGACGACCGTGGCGTCGTGCTCGAAGGCGCTCTGCGGTTCGCCTGCGGCGAAGAGGTCGCTGCCCACGTTCATGGCACAGGTCAACGTGGTCGGGTGGTCCGCGCCAAGGCTCGCGGAGAACGCGGCCAGCAGGTCCCGGTTCTGCGCCAGTGCGGTTTGCGGGTCACCGACGAGCCGGCGGATGACGGCTAGCCCGGCCCGGCACACCAGAGTCTGCGGGTGATCCACTCCGAACATCCGGGCGTACCGCTCGGCGGTGGCCGACCCCAGCGACTCGGCAGCCTGGAGATCGCCGGCTATCCGCAACTCGATGGCGAAGGTCGCGGCGGCTGCCATCGTGTCGGGATGCTCCTCGCCGTACCGGCGCAGCTGCAGGTCCAGGATCGTCTCGGCCAATCTGCGGCTCTCGGCAAGGTCCCCAGCCCGCCGCCAGGAGATGGCGAGGTTGCGGCCGACCCGCAGGGTCGCCGGGCAGGAGCCGCCGAACTGTTCGACCTGCCGCTGGTAGAGATCCTCGTGCCACCGCTGGGCGCGGTCGTGGTCACCTGACTCACGCAGGTCGACGATCAAGCCGTCGAGCACCAACATGGTCAGCATGGCGTCATCGCCCAGCTCGACCTGGCAGAGGCGGTAAGTATCCTCCGCAAGGCCCTTGGCGTCCCGGAAGCGGCCGGCCAGCCGGACGCTGGTCGCCAAGCTTCCGGCGGCGGCCAGCGAGATCGGATCCTCGGGCCCGAGTTCCCTACGAGCGATCTCGATCGCGTCGGCGTCCCTGGTCAAAGCGGTGGCGAAGGCGCCTTTCGCCCGCAGATGGGACGCCATCAGCGTCAGCGTCTCCACCCGGTCTTCGTGCGAAGCTTCACGATCCACCATGGTGGCGATCAATTCCGCGGCGGCGCCGACGTCACCGAGCGTCTGGCGGATGGTGGTCAGCAGCCGAGCGATCCGCAGCGTGCGGGGATGGTGAGCACCGTACTGCTCGTGCCATCGGTCGTAGGCCTGCTCCGCCAGCTCGGAGGCCCCCAGGTGATCGCCCCAGTGCCAGAGGAACAAGGCGACGTTCACCACCAGGTCCTGCACGTACGGGTCGTCAGAGGTGGCCGCACCGGAGGCGGCGAAGTGCGGACGGATCTGGAGATAGCGCGCCCACGCCGCCGGTCGCTCCGGCAGGCCGGGATCGTTGGTGGCCAGCAGCCACTGCGCCGCGTTCCGCATCTCGGTCCGCTCGTCATCCGCCATCTGCCCGAGGACGACCGTCTGCACCAGCCGATGCAGCTGGATGGTATTCGCCCGATGGTCCACCCTGACCAGCGCATAGCGCTGCAGGTCACGAATCGCCCGGGCCAGGCCGATCGAGCTGCTCAGCAGTTCGGCGAGTTCCGGCGGCGAGATCGGTGCGCCGGGCGGCACGGCGAACATCTGGCGGGCGATCGGCTCGGGAGCCAGGATCGAGCAGACCCGCAGCAGCGTCATAGCGGCCGGGTTGTCGGCTTGCAGGCGGTCGAACGACATGGTGAAGGCCGCCGCCACCGAGTTCGGGTAGTCCGGGCCCGGTGCGGCGTCCAGCAGTTCCAGGCGCATCTCATCGAGGATCCGCAGGTACTCGTCGGTGGGCATGCCGGTGGCCGCGCGCCAGGCCGCTGCCTGCTCGAGTGCGAGCGGCAGGTCGCCCAGCGCGTCGGCGAGACGATGCGCTTCGTCGTCGGTCAGCTCCGGGACGCGGTCACGCAGCAGCTCAATGCTCTCGTCACGGGTGAAGACGTCGACCTCGATCGCCTGGGCCACCGAGCCCCAGTCCGGACTCCGGCTGGTGATCAGCACGTTGCCGGTGCCGCCGGTGGGCAGGAACGGCCGGACCTGCTGGATCGACTCGGCGTTGTCGAAGACGAGCAGCCAGTTGCGAAAGCCCGTGCGGCCGGTGCTCAACGCCTCCCGCACGGCCGTGACCGCCGCCTGCGCCCCGGCCGCGTCGTCGAGCCCGAGCCGGTGCGCAAGCGAGGTCAAGGATGACACGATCAGGCTCGGCTGCTCCGCCGGTATCCACCAGATCAGGTCGTAGTCCGCTCGGTGCCGATGCACGAACTCGACGGCGATCTGGGATTTCCCCACACCGCCCATGCCGTGCAAGGCCCGGACGAGCACGGCTGAATCCGGCCCGCGCCGCATCTGGGCGGCGAGCTCCGCCAGGACGCCGAGTCGGCCGGCGAACGCGGAGCTGCGGGGTGGGATGCCGCCGAGCAGCGGACCTGACGGAGACTTGTCGGGCTCGGCCCCGGGTACGGCGCCCTTGTCCTGGGCCGAGGAATCCGGCACCGCCGGGCGCTCGCCGGTGAACCGACGGACGACCTGGTCGCACCAGGCCTGCAGGTCCACTCCCAGAGGGCCGCTGACAGCACTGGCGACTCGCGTCATCAGGATCGCCGCGGGTGGGATCTCTCCCCGCCGGATCGGCTGCCCGGCAAGCTCACCGAAGGTGCGCACCAGCTCGCCGGTGGTGCCGTCGAGGGTACGCAACTCGAGCTGCCAGACGGTGGCCGGGGCGGTCGCCTCGACCTGTTCGAGCAGGCGGACGGCACGGTCGCGCTCGCTGTCGGTGAGCAGAACGGCCAGAGTCGCGGACTCGACGACGACGTGGGCCCGGATGGTCCCGATGGCGGCGGGGGCCATCGTGGCCAAGGCGTCCAGCAGGCTCCACACGGCCCGCGGCTCGGACAGGTAGGCACGGGCCAGGGCGGTCACGTGAGCCCGGGCATCCTGGCTCTCGGCCACGGCCGGCGGCTCGGACAGCCACTGGCCGGCCAAGCTCACCAGGCGCCGGCGTTCCTGAACGGTGTTGATGAACGGCAGCGTGAGGATCGCCGCGGCGAGCGACTCGGCCACCGTGAACACAGTCGCCCCGGTGGAAGCCGGCTCCGCCGGCCGACTGTCGCCTGACTCGATGACCGCAAGAGCTGCGGCCGCACGTACTTCGTCGGGGTGTGCTGTCGCCTGGGCGACCCCCCGCAGGAACACCAGGCTGTCCGGATCCCGCTCGCGCAGGGTGCGCGCCGCCACCAGCCGCTGGTCGAGGCTGAACACCGGATCGGTCAGCGAGCGCCGCAGCGCCGCGGATCCGGCCGGGTCACCCCAGACGGCCAGGCTGACCGCGATGCGAAGCCGATCCTCCGGGCGGGCGGAAAGATCATTCAGGTCGCGGTAGAAGACGTGCCGCGACAGGGGGGTGGCAGCCGCTGCCGGCATGAACCCGACCGGTCCCGTGGCGGGCGCCGGCGTCGCATTGACGTCGCCGGACTGCTCGGCGGCCCAGCGCCGAACGTCGTCCGGCAGGGAATGGTCGGTCACGAGCCGGCGCAGGCGGCCACCGCGGTCCCGGACGTCCAGGGCGTCTGCGACGGTCGCTCGGACCCAAGGCGGGTTGGCGCTGTCGTCCACGATGTCGGCCAGGAGGGCGGCGACCTCGTCGTCGGCGCTGAGCGTCGCCAGCACCCGGAGCGCCTCCGGCGCGTTGTCGTCCTCCCGGATCAGTTGGTCGACCAGCGCGGACACCACACGTCGGCGGAGCGGAACGGCGACCCCGATCCCCTCCGCGAGGATGTCCCCGGCCGCGATGAGGTGTTCCCCGAACCCGTCGAGGAGGGCCTCCACCTGCGGGTCGGGCAGTTCGGTGCGGCGGGCGAGCACGAAGATCGCCAATCCACGGCGGTGCGGGCTGAGGATGTCGGTGGTCCACTCGTCGACGTCGAAGTCGAGGGCTCGCGGCCCGGCGGCCAGAAACTCGGCGAAGCTGTGGTGGGTGAACGCGACCTGGCCGGCACCGTTCACGGTGAGCAGGGAGGTGGCGGTCAGGATGTCACGCAGCTTGGCGCGCCACCCCGGCACCATGGTGATCCGGTCCGGACAGTTGTTGGTGACCCAGGCCTCGGCGCGCTGGTCGATCGGATCGGCATGCCGATCCAGATGCCCATCGGCGAGGTGCTCCAGGAGTTCGACGATGTTTTCCTCGACCCACTGCCAGGCACGGTGCCAAGCCGGTCGGGACTTTTCCAGTTCCGATCCGGTGCCCGGTGGTGGTGCAGGACGGCCATAGCGCAGATGGGTGACGAACCACTCGTAGAGCAGGGCGCGCCCCTGCGGCAACGGCTTGTGCGGGTCGCTCTCGAAGGCCAGCGCGGCGATGGTGGCCAGCAGCGGGACTTCGACGAGGCTGCTCAGTCCGGCTGCGTTCACCTCGTCCACGAACCGATCGGCCAACGCGCCCGCCGACTCGCCTCGATCCCGGGCCGCGAACCACTTGACGGCGAACGAGGTCAGGTCGGCGCGGTCGAATCCCTTCAACCCGAACTGCGCGATGCCCTGGGTACGCAGATCGGTCAGATAGCCGAACGGCAGGGGGCGGGTGGTGATCAGAAAACGCAGCGACGGCTCGTCCCGGCCGATCCGGTTGGCGATCTTGTTCAGCACCACCGACCGTTCCCGGCTGTTCAGCACCTCGTCGACGCCGTCGATCATCACGAGCCAGCTACCGCCGGGCACCGGCGGCATGCCGAGCAGGCGACGGATGTCCTGCTGGCAGCCGAGCCCGCGGACCGACTCCGCGATCGCGGCATCGATGCTCTGTTCGACCAGCAGGCTGGCCGGGACGGCGATCGGCACGAACCGGCCGAGTTCGGAGGACTCGACGGCGGTGGTGCGCGCCGGATCGAGCCACCACTGCGCCTGGTCCCGCTGGATCCGCCAGACCAGCGTGGACTTGCCCATCCCGGGACCGGCCACCACCAGCGTGTCACGGTGCTGGGTGAGCATCTGCGGGACGGTGAGCACCGCCTCGCCACCCGGCTGACCGGTCTCCGCCGGTTCGCCTCGCTGGTGGACGTAGATCTTGGACAGTGCGGGGACGTGCCCCTCGAAGAACTGGTACGGGTGCTGCGCGTTGTCCAGCTGGGCGGTGAGCAGCTCATGCGGGGCAGGGTCGAGCTGTAGCGGGCCGGATTCGCCAACCGGCGAGGGCGCGGCGGAGGCACGGCCGACCGAGATCCCGATCCGGCTGGCGTGCCGGGCGACCCACGCGGCCAGATCCCGACCGGTCGCGATCCGGTCGGCAAGGCGCAACGCCGCGGGAACACCGTCGCCGAGACCCGGGCGCGAGACCAGGCGGTCGAACTGGTCGAGCGAACCACCCGCCTGGTGGACCAGTGCCCGGCCGCGGTCCAACTCGGCTCCGGGAAGGAGATCGGCCAGGGTGACCGCCTCGATCAGGCCGCGGACGTGCTCCGTGGCCAGTTGGCCCGGTGCCAGCAGTTCGAGCTCGCTGAGCAACGCGGGCAGCGCCCGGGGCAGATCCAGCAGCGCCCGGACGATCGCCACGACGTGCTGCTGCCCCTCAGCGCTCTCCGGGACGTCCGGGAAACCCGGACAGGCGCGGCGGATCGCATGAATCAGGTCGACCCGGTCACGGACCGAACGGAAGGCGGGCACCTCGAGCAGTCCCTCGACCAAGGCAGCGCGCCATGCTTCGGCTGGATCGCGGCTCTCCGGATCCCGCATGGACGTCGCCTCCGCCTCACCGGATCCATGGTGCACGTCTGAGCGCCCGTGCCGCGATCCAGCATACGTAAAGACCACCCGGTGGTGAGTAGACTGTGCGGCGATGAGCGGGGTGCGGTGCATCCCCCTCGCCCGATCTCGCGGGGAGGATCAATGGTCCGGAACACCGGCCCCCTCGATCCCTTCGCGGAGTTCCGCGCCAGCCTGATCGCGGCACTGGTCGAGATACCGTTCATGGGCTCGCTGGCCGATCGGCGGCTTCTGTTGCAACTCGTCCGGCGCGGCACCCGCGATCTCCCCGACATAGCGGAAAACCAGGACCCACGGCTACACGTCGTAACGATCTTACTGACCTGCATGGAGCGCCCGGAGCGTCTGTGGGCATTGCGTGCCGCCTTGCTCACGATGGCGCCGGAGGCGCCGGGCACCAAGCGAGTGAACCGCTTGATCGAGTCAGCCAGCCTGGCACAACTCCTGCCCACGAGCCGGCTGGCGCGCGCCCGCGACGCGCTCGCCTCGGCGACGCTCGAGATCGACGCTGACTCCTGGCGGCCCGGGTTCATACAGTCGCATCCCGCCATCGATCTGCCTGATCTCGGACTGGTCGCCGCGTTCGATCATCTGACACTGCTCACCGGAAAGGAGGATGCGCGCCCGCCGGCGTTGCTGCTCATCGATCACGTGACAGCCCTCGTGCAGGGAGTACGGGCCGAAGAACTTCGCGTCTGGTCCGACGAGACGAGCGACCTGCTCGGACTACCTGCCGGACAGCGGCCGACGGATGAGCGGACTCGTGAGGATGACGAAGTGGCGGAAACCGTGAACCCAGATCTGCGGGAAGCACCCGACCCCATCAGCGCCTCGTCCCCGGATTCCTCGGCGGACGGCGACATCGCTGACGTGATGCCTCCGGTCGGTCTCTCCGAGCCGCTGCGGCGGCTACCGCAGGTGTGGGGTGACGTGCCGCCGCGGAACCCGAACTTCACCGGCCGCGAAGATCTTCTGGACCTCCTGCACCGCCAGCTGATGAGTGTGCGCGAGGCCGCCGTCCTGCCTCAGGCGGTCCATGGCATGGGTGGGGTGGGAAAGACCCAGGTCGCCATCGAGTACGTGCACCGGCACAGCAGCGAATACGACCTGATCTGGTGGATCCCCGCCGAACAACACAGCCAATTGCTCTCCTCGCTGACCGGGCTGGCGCAGCGCCTGCGCCTCGACGTCAGTCCGGAAGCCAGCAGCGCCGTGCCCGCGGTCCGGGAAGCGTTGAGCACCGGCCAGACCGGGCATGCCGCCTGGCTGCTGGTCTTCGACAACGCGGAGTCCCTGCAGAACGTCCGCCAGTTCTTCCCCACCGGCGGCGCCGGCAAGATCTTGGTCACCTCCCGGAACCCGGAGTGGGCCTGGCACGCCCGCGCCCTGGAGGTCGACGTGTTCACCCGCCAGGAGAGCATCCAGTTCCTGGTCAACCGGGTGCCGGGGCTCACTGAGCAGGACGCCGACCGGCTTGCCTACGCCCTGGGCGACCTGCCGCTCGCGGTGGAGCAGGCCGCTGCCTGGCAGGCCGCCACCGGGATGCCGGTCGAGGAGTACCTGCGGCTGCTCGACGACAAACGGATCGAGCTGCTCGAGGACGCCGCCTCACCGGATTACCCGGTCTCGGTCGCGGCCGCGTGGAATGTCTCGCTCGACGCACTGGAGCGGGTGAATCCGGCGGCGTTCCAGTTACTCCAGGTCTGCTCGTTCCTGTCCGCCGAGCCGATCCCCCGGGAGTTCTTCGCCGGGCCACCGGCCTCCCCGATCGCCGATCCTCTCGACGACACACTCCGGGATTCGTTCAAGTTGAGCCGGGCGCTGCGCGACATCCAGCGGTACGCGCTCGCCAAGCTGAACCACCGGAACAACACGCTGCAGATCCATCGTCTGGTGCAGGCCGTGCTGATCAGCCGGATGGACGAGAAGCAGCGTGCCCTGATGCGGGCCGGCGCGCAGACGCTGCTCGCCGGTGCGAACCCGCACACTCCGGCCCGCCGTAGCCGGTGGGACCGCTACCAGGCCCTCGTGCCGCATGTGACCACGGCAGGCGCGGTCGAGTCCCAGGATCCCAACGTCCAGCTGCTCGTGCACGAGACGACCGAGTTCCTGTACCACTGGGGTGACCACCGAGGCTGCCACGAGTTCGCCGAGCAGGCGTACCTGATCTGGCGAGACTCGCTCGGCGAGAGCGACCCGCAGACGTTGCGGATGATGAAATTCCTGGGCCTGGTCTGCTTCGCGCTCGGTCGCTACGAGCAGGCCGGCACCCTGGTCGAGGGTGCCCTCCGGCTGTGTTCGGCAGCCTGGGGAGACGAGGACGAGGGCACCCTCGACGCGATGTTGCTGATGGCGGTCTCGCACCGCACCCGTGGCGAGTTCGCCAGCGCCAAAGGCGTCAACGAACGGGTGCTGGAGATCTGTCGTCGCACCCTGGGAGAGCAGGATCCGGTGACGCTGCGCGCCGCCGCCCACCTCGGGTCGAGTCTCCGGCTGACCGGCGAGTTCGCCGCGGCCGCCGACCTCGACCGGGCGACCTATCAGCAGCAGAGCGAGGTGCTCGGCGGCGACGACCCGGACACCCTGCTGACGCTGAGCCACTACGCGACCGACATCCGGGAGGCGGGCGACTTCCTCCAGGCCCGGGCGCAGCAGGAGGAGGTGCTCGAACGGACCCTCGCGGCATACGGTCCGCGCCATCCGCCGGCGATGCGGGCCAGCCGCAACCTCGCCGTGGCGCGGCGCAAGGCCGGCGATCACGACGGCGCGCTGCGACTGGCCACCGAGACGGCGGAGCGCTTCCGCACACAGTACGGCGAGAGTCACCCCGACACCATGGCAGCCACCCTGACCCTGGCCGTCGACCTGCGGCACGCCGGCCGGCTGGACGAGTCGTTCAAGCTGGGCCAGGCGACCCTGGACCGCTACCGAGCCATCCTGGGGCCCGATCACCCGCACACCCTGGCCGCCGAGGTCAACTTGGCCGTGGTCAAGCGGTTGCGAGGCGATGTCGAAGCGGCGAACCGGGCTGACTCCCAGGTGATCGAGTTGCTGCGGGACAAGCTCGGCCCGGACCATCCGACCACCCTCTGCTGCGCCACCAATCTGGCCAGTGACCGGTTCTCCCTGGGTCTCGGGCAGGAGGCGTTCGAACTCGACACCGACACGCTGGCCAGGTCGGAGCGTGTGCTTGGCGTTGAGCATCCGGCCACCCTGGCGGTCGGAGTCAACCTCGCGCTGGACTTACGCCTGCTGGACCGGATCCAGGAGGGTGACCGGATCCTCGCTGACACGCTGCAGCGTCTCCGGACGGTCCTGGGCGACCGCCATCCGGCAACGTTGAACGCTCTGCAAAGTTTGCGCGCCGACTGCGATCTCGACCCGATGCCCCTGTAGGCGGCCGTCAGGCGAGCGGGACCGCCAGCCACACGGCGATGACCATGCCAGTGAGACATGACGAAGTCACCTCGCCACGAGGCGACGATCCACAACGGAATGTATCCCCCTGCTCACCCCACCGCTGGGCATGGCCGGCGGCGTACTGAAGATGATTTTGTTTTGGCGGAATGGTTAGGATGCGGCATGGCCGTCATCGGGACTGTTCGTGAATGGAACGAGGATGAGGGCTGGGGTGTCCTCGATTCCCCGCAGACGCCGGGCGGGTGCTGGGCGCATTTCTCGCACGCCGCGGTCGCCGGTTACGCCGCTTTCACCGCCGGCCAGGCCGTGCTGCTCGAATGGGAGGAGCCCGGCCAGGACGGCTGGCCGTACCGAGCCGTCCGCTTCTGGCCGCACGGCGAGCAGCCGGTCGACCGCTACGCCGACACCGCGGGCGGAACCGGCGGCGCCTACCACAGCACCCTCACGCTGACCTTCGACGAGCCGGACCCCGACCGTCGGTCCTGAGCCACCTTCATGTGACAAGGTTCAGAGCAGCAGCAGATCGACATCACCTTCGGCCCGCAGAGAACGGAGGGCGTTGAGCGTGGCCGGATGCGTCTCCCCGAGGATCCGGCGCATTCGGGACAGGGTGTCGCTTTGTAGCCGGTCGGCCTCCTGCCCCCGTCCGAGCGCGCGCAGGTCGAGCGCCAGGTTGATGCTGGCGGCCAGAACAGCAGGATGATCGACGCCGACCGCGCGCGCCACGGCCGCTCGCGGCGCCGAGCGGCAACGATGCCGGCCTGTCCGGAGAGTCAGGCGGCTCCTGGGCCGAGGCCCCCGGGGAGCAGCAGGACGCGGCCGGTGTGGGAGCGGCTCTCGATGAGTTGGTGGGCGGTCGCGGCCTCGGTCAGTGGCAGGCCGGCGTGGACGGTGGCGCGCAACCGGCCCGCCGCGAACAGGTCGGTGAGCTCGTCCATCTCGCGGCGTGCCTCGTCCGGGTTCGCCCGGCGCCAGGCGGTCAGGTTGAAGCCGGTGACCGAGCGCAGCGCGAAGAGCGAGACGACCGGGACGTGTTCCAGCTTCCCGGTCGCGGCGCCGTAGACGACGGCCCGGCCGAACGGCGCGAGAAGGTCCAGACTGGCCTGCAGGACAGGGCCGCCGACCGCGTCGAGGACGACGTCGACACCGCCCGGGGCGGCGGCACGGACCCGGTCGGGCCAGTCCGGTTCGCTGTAGTCGATGGCCACGTCGGCACCGACGGAGCGGACGAAGTCGAGCCGGCGCGCTGATCGGGCGGTGCCGATGACGGTGCCCGCGCCGAGCAGTTTGGCGAGCTGGACGGCCAGGTGACCGACCCCGCCGGCAGCGGCATGGATCAGCACGGTGTCGCCGGGCCTGAGCGGCGCGGACCGGAGGACCCGCAGGGCCACCGGGGCGCTCATCGCGAGCATGCTGGCGTCCCCGGCGCCGAGGTTCTCCGGGACCGGGGCCAGCCACTGGGCTTCGGCGACGGCATAGTCCGCGTACGCGTCCTCGGCCAGCGCGGCGACCCGCCGGCCGATCAGCCGCGCGTCGCCCCCGGGACCCACCCGGGTGATCGTGCCGACGACGTCACCGGTCGGGCGGCCGGGCAGCGGACGCTCGAAGATGCTGCCGCTGCCCGGCCCGCGACGGAACCGGGTGTCGACGAAGTTGACGCCGACCGCCTCGACCCGCAGCAGAACCTGCCCGGCTTGCGGGGCCGGCGGGTCGACATCCTCGACGGTCAGCACTTCCGGCCCGCCGTACTGGTAGTACCGGACGCGTCGCACGGCCACCCCTCCCCTAAACTGGACCGGCAGTCAACTTCGGTTCAGGACGCTACTGGACCGACGGTCCACTTGTCGAGGTGCGTGCGATGACCGAGCCCGAACGACTCCGCGCCGACGCGGCCCGCAACCGTGCGGCCATCCTGCGCGCCACCGAGGAGCTGCTGGCCCGGCACCACCCGCAGCAGATCTCCATGGAACAGGTGGCGGCGGCGGCCGGCGTCGGCAAAGGCACCGTCTTCCACCGCTTCGGCAGCCGGCACGGGCTGATGCGCGCGCTCATCCAGGAACGCGCGCAGGACCTGGAGGTCGCGATCAGCACCGGCCCGCCGCCACTGGGCGTGGGCGCCCCGCCGCGCGAACGGTTGCTGGCCTTCCTCACCGCCGCGGTCGACCTGGTCGCCCGCAACAAGGGCCTGCTCGCCGCCCTCGGCCCCGAGGCGCCGGTCACCGCCGCACCGGACCGGCAACCACGGGAGGCGCACCCGGTCTACCGGCGCTGGCACGGCCACCTCAGCGACCTCGTCCAGCAGCAGCGGCCGGACCTGGACACCGACATGCTCGCCCACGTCCTGCTCGCCACCCTGCACAGCGAGCCGATCCTGAACGCCTTGGAACGCGGCGACGGCAGCCGCCTCGACCACACCCTGCGCGACGTGGTGACCGCACTCATGCCCGACGAGGACATGCGGACTGGGCGGTTCTGACATGCCCTCCTCCACGAAGGCCGCCCGGCGCCAGGTCACCGTCGCGTTCACCCCCGACTTCCGTGGCGATCCGGACAACGCCGAGAAGGCACTGATCGACCAGATCATCTGCGCGTGACCTACGCTGCGCGTCAAGCCACTTCCGGCACATCCACCGGCTCGGCATAATGCGTTGATGGAGATCCGGCTACTGCGATCCGAAGACAGCACTGCCGTCAGTGAAATTATTCGGCGGTGCCTGCGCGAAATTAATAGTCGTGATTATCCGGAGGAGATTATTGGACGCATGTGTGAATATTTCTCCCCTGAGCGGATAATGCAGCTCGCCGAGGCGAGGCAAATGTTCGTCGCCGTGGACGACGGGACCGTAGTGGGCACCGTCTCCCGGGACGGCAACAAGGTATTCACCATGTTCGTCCAGCCTCAAGGGATCAGCCGCGGCGTGGGACGACGCCTCATGGGGCACATCGAGACGCTGGCCGCGAACGAGGGATACGAGTACATGGAGACCGGCGCCAGCATAACCGCGCACGGTTTCTATCAACGACTGGGTTACCTCGATGTGCGCACCAGCGAAACCGAATTCGGATTCAACTACATTCTGCGAAAAACGTTGCGCTCTCGCCCCACCGTGTCGTAGCGCCGAATGCAGGCGTACCGAAAGGTGCTGGCTTCCTTTGCCGCTGCGTACTCCATTCGGCTACTTCAGTCGACATGATGATGCGACTTCGGCGGGCGACCGAGCGAACCGCTGGGCAACGTTTTCACAGTCGAGGGTGTGGTGCGGCCGGCTGTTGAGTTCGGCGCCTACGGCGATCAGGTGCTCGGCCGCATCCGACTGGGTGGTGGCCGATCTGAAGGCCTGCGGGCGGAGCAGGGCGCCGTGGTGGAACGGCGGCCTGCTCCGTGACGGCCGGCGAGTGGAGGCTCAGGCGAGCGGCAGGTCCAGCCAGGAGCCGCTGGTGAAGGTGATGGTGGAGTTCTTCGCGTTGGCGTCCAGGTAGAGCGGGTCCTTCGTGTCGACCACCAAGGCCACGCGGTGGCCGGGCGGGACGTCGTAGGCGGTGACCTGCAGGGGCAGGTCCACCGTCGTCCGGGTGCCGGACCAGGTGACCGGGGCGTGCGAGAAGAGTTTGCCGATGCCCAGCGCGTTCACGTCGTACAGATAAGCGATGACCGTGCCCAGGGGACGCGACGAGGTCAGGGGCGCGTGCAGCTGGGGCACTCCGCGGACCTTCCAGCCGGCGGCCGGGGCGGCGCCGGACAGCCAGACGCCGGCGTTGCGGCGGGAGACCGCGGGCAGGGCCACGATCGGCGGGATGCCGGTGAGGCCTTCGAGGCCGTTGCTCAGCAGAGCCACGCCGCCACCGGCGATGGTGTCGGTGCCGGCCTGGATCTGCCGGGTCCACGCGGGCTGCGAATGCGGGCTGAGGTCGCCGGTGGCGATCAGGCCGTGCGGGGCGCCGAGCTGGAGGCGGTCGCGGTGGCCGGTGACGTGCGGCCAGTCCGGGAAGTGCTCGACGGCCGAGGAGCCGTGCGGGCGCAGCACCACGCCGGGCTCGTCGCCGATGCCGGTGTCGACGCCGGCCAGGTACTGGTCGAGCCAGCGGCGGACACTGGTCCAGACGTGGTTCGGGATGCCGGCCAGGCCGGAGATCTCCACCGTGGCGTGGTCACCGGGGGCCAGTTCGAGGCGTTTCGGGGTGTCCAGCGCGGTGTAGAGGTCGAGCATCTGGTTGGCCGGGAAGATGCTGTCGCCGAAGCTGTGCGCGATCAGCACCGCCGGGTGGCTGCGGTTGAGCGCGTCGACCGCGTAGCGCGCCGACCGTTCGCGGGCCCACCGCTCGCGGCCCTCGGCGTCCCGGTTGGCCCAGTAGTCGTCGAGGATCTGGTTCATCTGCGGCGACGGGCGGCCGACCAGCCGGGCCGCGGTCTGCAGGAACCAGGCGGCCTGCGGCCGGCGGGTGTCGCCGCCGGTCATCGAGGCGCCCAGGTCGGCCCAGCCGCTGAGCGAGCCGACCGCACGCAGCCGGGGGTCGTGCGCGGCGGCGAGCAGGCTGATCCCGCCGCCGTAGGACATCCCGACGATGCCGATCCGCTGCGGGTCGACGCCGGTGTGCTCGATCATCCAGTCGACCGCGCTCGACGCGTCCGCGACGTCCTTCGGCCCGGCCACCTCGATGGTGCCGCCGGAGAGCCAGAAGCCGCGGGCCGTGTAGGACAGCACCACGTAGCCCGCCTCGGCCAGCTGTTTCGCCTGGGCCAGGTATTGGAAGTCGTTGAGCGCCCAGCTCGCCACCAGCACCACCCCGGGGTAGGCACCCGGGGTGGTCGGTTCGATCACGTTGGACTTCAGCGTCACGCCGTCAGCGGCGGTGATGTCGTTCCAGTGGAAGCCGGTGGTGGGCGCCGCCGCCGAGACCGGGGCGGCGCCCACCACGAGTGAGATCAGCAACAACGACAGGACGGCCGCGAGACGGCGCATAGACGAACCCCGTTCCCTCAAGTTACCGGAGGGTAGTAGGTTGAATGCCGTCATTTCGTGCTGGCTACAAATGCGTTAAAAGTACGCAAATGGTGAACAACTACGCGGCCGGCTGCCTCAGATCGCTTCGATGATGACCGCGGAGCCCTGCCCGCCGCCCCCGCAGATTCCGGCCGCGCCGAGCCGACCGGCGCCCGGCTCGTGCAGCTGCCGGGCCAGGGTGCCGACGATCCGCGCCCCCGACGCGCCGATCGGATGACCGAGAGCGATCGCCCCACCGTGCACGTTCACGATGCCCGGATCGACGCCGAGCGCCTCGGCCGACGCGACCGCCACCGCGGCGAACGCCTCATTCACCTCGATCCGGCCCAGCGCCGACGGCTCGGCGCCGATCCGGGACAGGGCGGCCCGGATCGCGTTCGACGGCTGCTGGTGCAGGCGCACGTCCGGCCCCGCGACCAGCGCCGACGCCAGCACCCGGGCCAGCGGCGTGACGCCGTGCGCGGCCGCCGCGGCCTCGCTCATCAGCACCAGCGCGGCCGCGCCGTCGGTGAGCTGCGAGGCGTTCCCCGCGGTGATCGTGCCGTCCGAGGCGAACGCCGGCCGCAGCTTGGCGAGCGTCTCCACCGTCGTGTCCGCCCGGACCCCGTCATCGGAATCAAGGACCTGGTTGCGTACGGAGAAGGGCTCGATCTCGCCGGCCAGGAACTCCCGGGACGCCGCCGCCCGCTGGTGGGACGCGGCGGCCCAGGCGTCCTGGCCGGCCCGGTCCAGTTTCAGATCGGTGTTGCCGGCCTCGGTGGACGCGCCCATCGAGCGCTGCTCGAACGCGTCGGTCAGCCCGTCGTGCTCCAGCGTGTCGAGCAGCTCGATCGCGCCGTAGCGGGCCCCGGCCCGGGCCCGGCTGGCGTGCGGGGCGAGCGACATGGACTCCATGCCGATCGCCACCACGATCTCCGCGCGACCGGATTCGATCAGGTCGACGGCGGCCACGACGGCTTCCAGGCCGGACAGGCAGACCGCGTTGATCGTGGTGGCCGGCGCGGACAGCGGGATGCCCGCGGCGACCGCGGCCTGCCGGGCCGGGTTCTGCCCGGCCAGGCCCTGCAGCACCTGACCGGCGAAGACCCGCTGCACCGCGTCGGCCGGCACCCCGGCGCGGGCCAGAGCGGCCTTGGTCGCGTGCGCGCCCAGCTCGACCGCGGAGATCTTGGCGAACGCGCCGGTGTAGCGCAGGAACGGGGTCCGGGCGTAGCCGGCGATGACCGCGCTCATGCCAGGTCCACCGTGAAGCCGGCGCCGGTCAGTTCGAGCAGCCCCTCGACGGTCTGGTCATCGGCGAGCCGGCGCAGCACCAGGCCGTCCTCGGTGACGTCGAAGACCGCCCGGTCCGAGATGATCCGATCGACGACGCCGGCGCCGGTCAGCGGCAGCGTGCACCGGTCGACGATCTTCGGGGAGCCGTCCTTGGCGACGTGCTCGGTCACCACGATGACCCGCGGCGTGCCGGCCACCAGGTCCATCGCGCCGCCCATGCCCTTGACCAGCTTGCCGGGGATGGTCCAGTTGGCCAGGTCCCCGTTCGCCGCGACCTGCAGCGCGCCGAGGATCGCGGTCTGCACGTGGCCGCCGCGGATCATGCCGAACGAGGTGGCCGAGTCGAACACCGACGCGCCCGGCAGCAGGGTGACGGTCTGCTTGCCCGCGTTGATCAGGTCGGCGTCCTCGTCGCCCTCGTACGGGAACGGGCCCATCCCGAGGATGCCGTTCTCGCTCTGCAGGGTCACCCGCACGCCCTCGGGAAGGTGGTTGGCCACCAGGGTGGGGATGCCGATGCCGAGGTTGACGTACTGGCCGTCGGTCAGCTCGGAGGCGGCGATCGCCGCCATGTCGTCACGCGTCCACACGGGGCCGCACCGTCCTCTGCTCGATGTCCTTCTCCGGGGTCTCGCACCGGACCAGCTGGTTCACGAAGATGCCGGGCGTGTGGATGTCGTCCGGCGCGATGAAGCCGTCCTCGATCACCTCGGCCTCGGCGATGGTGATCCGGCCCGCCGTCGCCACGAGCGGGTTGAAGTTGCGGGCGGTCAGCCGGTAACGCAGGTTGCCCTCGAGGTCGGCACGGTGGGCGCGGACCAGAGCCAGGTCGGCGACGATGCCGCGCTCCAAGATCGTACGCAAGCCGTTGAAGGTCATCTCGGGTTTGCCGTCGGCGATCGGCGTGCCCGCACCCGTCGGGGTGTAGAAGGCCGGGATGCCGGCGCCGCCGGCGCGCAGGCGCTCGGCCAGGGTGCCCTGCGGGACGAACTCGACGTCGAGCTCACCCTCCAGATACTGCTGGGCGAAGAGTTTGTTCTCGCCGACATAGGAGGCGAGGACCTTGCTGACCTGCTGGTTCTCCAGCAGCAGGCCGAGGCCCTTGCCGTCGACGCCCATGTTGTTGCTGACGATGGTGAGGTTCTTGACACCGGTGTCGCGCAGGGCGGTGATCAGCGTGGTGGGGATGCCGGAGAGGCCGAAGCCTCCGACGGCCACGGTCATGCCGTCCCGGGCGACGGCGGCGACGGCTCGCGCCGCGCTGTCGACGAGTTTGCTCATGGCGCGGGACGGTAGGCACATCGACGTTTCTGACCCCCGGATTGATCACCTGGCGGCCGTGACCGGCGTCACGTGCCCATAATGTGAGCATGCAGGGGTCACAGTTGGTCGCGCGGATGGCAGCGGTGCTCCGCCGGGTCGGGTCGGGAGCGGCCGACGGGGTGACGACGGTGGAAGTGGCGGCGGCCACCGGGCTGCCCCGGTCCACCGCGCAGCGCGTCCTCGCCGCGCTCGCCGAGGAGGGTTTCGTCGACCGGGACGCGCGGCGGGGCCGGTGGTATCTCGGGCCGGAACTGTTCCTGCTCGGGTCGGTGGCGGCGGAACGCTACGACGTGACGTCGACGGCCCGGGAGATCCTGCGGTCGCTGGCGGTGACCACCGGGGAGAGTGCGTTCTTCTCGGCCCGGCGCGGCGACGAGACGGTGTGCCTGGCCGGCGAGGAGGGCAGCTTCCCGCTGCGGTCGCACGTGCTGCACGAAGGGATCCGGTTCCCGCTCGGGGTGGCCTCGGCGGGCCTGGCGATCCTGGCGTTGCTGCCGCTCGAGGATGCCGAGGCTTATGTACGGTCGCGGGGTCAGGAGCTGGCGGCGGTCTACGGGGCGCAGCACGAGGTCGGGCCGTTGTCGCGGCGGGTGGCGGCCACGCGGCGGCGGGGGTACGCGGTGAACCCGGGTCTGATCGTGCCGGGCAGTTGGGGGGTCGGCGCTGTCGTGTTCGACCGGACCGGGTCGCCGGCCTGGGCGCTGAGCCTGACCGGGGTGGAGTCCCGCTTCAACGGGGAGCGCACCGGGCAGCTGGGGGCGCTGCTGCTGGAGGCCGCGCACACGCTGACCCAGCGGATCGCCCGGCGCGGCTGAGCCGGCTTCAGAAGTCGATCGCGGTGAGCCAGTCGCCGCCGCGCAGCGGGCGGTAGCCGAGCCGCCCGGCGAGCGCCTGGACCACGGCCGGCATGTGCGCGGCGCCGTAGACCACCGCCACCTCGCCCGGCTCGTCGCGGTGCTCGGCGTGGATCCGCTCCAGCTCGGCGACCAGCAGCTTGTCCCGGTCGTCGAGGAACATCCGGTTGAGCCAGCCGATCCGGGCCAACCGGAGATCACTGTCGTCGCTGACCTCGAAATTGCGGCGCAGCAGCCAGTTCCGGCCGCCGACCGCCATGGTCACGGTCAGGTAGGGAACCAGGAACGCCAGGTCGGCCCAGCCCGACACCGGCAGGCGGTCACGCCGTCCCGGACTCGGGTGGCCGTCCGGCCAGACCGTCGGGACACCCAGCGACCGATAGTCGATGTCCTGGTGGACCAGGTCGCGGGCCTGCGGTTGCAGCGTCAGCCGCATGGCGGTGACGTAGGCGAGCCCGGTCGAGCTCGGGCCGTCGTAGGTCTCGGCGACGATCAGCCGGCACTGCACCAGCCTCCGGGCGATCTGCCGGTAGTAGTCCGGCCGCCCGATATGAACAGTCGGGACGAGCACGAATCGCAACGGTTGTGCCCGACGCGCGAACGTGATGACGGAAGATCGGACGCCGAACATGCTGACCTCGGTCAACTGCATGAGACCCTCCCCCGTGGAGTGGCCTCAGGGTAGGGGCGGCCCGCCATCACGGAGCTCGCTCAGCCACTCGACGCCGAGCCGGTGACCGTCCGGGAAAAGATCGTCGCGATCCCAGCGCCACGTGGTGATCATCGCCAGCATCAGGGTCCGGCAGTCCCGGAGCAGGTGGTGGTCGACACCCGGGTAGTGGTCCCCGACCTCGTCGGGTGCGTGGGCCAGATCGAACTCGATCGGACCCCGGCAGCACGTCTCGAAGTCGATGAAGAGCGGCCCGGTCGCGGTGCGGAGCAGGTTGCCCGGGTGCGGTTCACCGTGCAGCAGCTGCTCGGGCCGGCCGCTGCCGGCGACCGCCCGGCGCAGGCGGTCCAGCGTGCCGGCAAGAAAGACCCGGTCCGCGTCGGCCAGTCGCGGCGTGCGGTCGCGGTCGGCGACGAGTGCCTGGGCCTCGGCTACCCGGTCGGTGAAATGCGGGGTGGGCAGGTCGACCCCGCGCATTCCGGCGTGCAGGTGTTCGAGCGCCCGGGCGTAGTCCGAGGCTCGGATCGCTGGAGTGGTCACCGGCTCGTAGTAGGTCCAGAGCGTGACCTCGTAGTCGTCCCGGACGAAAACCTCGGGGGCGATCAGCGTTGCCACCGGGCATCCCGCCTCGGCGAGTCGCCGAGCGATTCGCACTTCGAGCAGGGCGCCCTGATGCGTCGCGGGTGCTACCCGGGCCAGCACGTCGCAGGGCTGCAGGCGGAGGGTGAGCTTGTTCGAGTCGTGCAGGACGGTGGCGTGATGGGCGGTCAGGCCCAGCGAGGCGGCGATGGAGACGGCTGCTCGTCGTGCCCGGTGGGCCTCGTCCGCCTGCATCGCAGCACCGTAACGCAGCGCAGCTGCGCGATCCACGCCTTTCAGCGACCGGTGAGGGCTTTCCGGAAGCCGGTGATCGGTGTGGCCGGGTCGTCGGGGCCGAGCTGGATCGCGTAGCGGACCGCTCCGCTGTCACGCCAGCGGAACAGGGACCGGGCCGGTGGCACGACCGCAAGATTGCGTCAATTTCCATCGCCACCGTGAGGTCGACGTCCGGCCGATGATCCACGATTTCTGGGTCCGTCGACTGTGGCACCGCCGCGGTCGACATGTCGAGATCGGACGGGTGAATCGGCTGTGCGTGGTAAGAGGCTCGCGGTCCTGGGCGTGGTCAGTGTGGTGCTGGCGGGGTGCGGGGACGGCTCGGAATCCGGCTCCGACGACTCGGTCGCGGAGAGCCCGCCCAGCCATGCCGTGCTGCCGCAGCGGATCGACCGGCCGCAGGGCACGCCAGCGCTGGAGCCCTCCCCCTCGCCCGGGGCGAACGCGTCGCTCAGCGAGAACCTGGAGTACGAGCTCCGCAAGAAGACGCTGCAGATGGCCTCCGCGGCCGGGGACACCACCGCGGTCTGTCCCGAGCGGATCAGCGGAACGGCGGGCACCAAGGTCACTTGCCGGGCGACCTACCGGGGCCTGGCGGTCACCTGGGACGTCACGCTCGGCGACAAGCCGGGGTGGTCGCAGGACTATGTCTCCTTCGACGCGACCCCGGACCAGGGCCTGATCACCAAGGAAGGCGTGGCGCGGGTCCTCTACGGCAACTTCCGGGACACCATCGACTACGCGTTGTGCAACGACATCCCGCCGGCGGTGCTCGCCCCGCTGAACGTGCGGAGCCAGTACAGCTGCGAGGTAGTCGGCAAAGGCGATCAGCCGACCGGGTTCGCCGATCCGGTCCGAGCCACCGAATCGGGCCCGCGCGTGTACTGAATCCCGGGCGGCACGAGGGCCGGCTCGCCGGAAGCGGCAGCGCCGGCCGGTCCGCCACCTTCGTACCAGGTGGGTGGTGATCGAGATGGGTCATGCCGGTGGCGACGATCTCCATCCGGATGCAGGCGGCATCCCGTCCGAGGGGGTCAGCGCGACCGGGTGATCCACGCCACGCCGCGTCATGCCCGACGGATCTGCGCTGTCTTGTGCGCGTGAGGGAAGCGGAGTGGTGCGCGCGCTCCCCGTCCAGCGACAGCGCGACCAGCGCGGACCGGGGCAGCTCACGGCCGAGCGTTGCAGAAGGAACGGGCTCCATGCGGATACTGCTCGTCGAGGATGACCGGCGGGTCAGCACGATGATGACGGTGATGTTGCAGCGTCACGGATACGAGGTGGAACAAGCCGCCACCGCCGCGGCCGCGCTGGCCGCCGCATCGTGCGACCTCGTGCTGCTCGATCTCCGGCTGCCCGACGGGGACGGCTTGCAGGTGTGTCGCGAGCTACGCGCCCGCGACGCCGGCGTCGCCATCATCGTGGTGACCGCGCGTGGCGAGGAACGTGACCGCGTGACCGGTCTGCGGGCCGGAGCCGACGATTACGTGGTGAAACCGTTCTCCATGGCGGAGCTGCAGGCGCGCATCGAGGCGCTGCTGCGCCGGTCCACCCACCGGGCCCGGCCGGACAGCGAGGTGGTCGAGTGCGGACCGGTACGCATCGACTACGCCGCCCGGACGGTCACGGTGGACGGTGAGCCGGCCCCGCTGACCCGCAAGGAGTTCGACATCCTCGCCTCGCTGGCGCGCCAGCCGGGCGCGGTGGTCCCGAGCAAGCGCATCATGCTGGACGTCTGGCGAAGCGTCTGGTCGGGCAAGCACACCCTCCAGGTGCATGTGGCGTCGCTGCGCCTGAAGCTGGACAAGCCGGGGCGGGTGGAGACCGTGCGGGGAGTGGGCTACCGCCTCCTGCCGGAGTGACCGGCATTCCGGACAACCGGCGGCCGGCACCGGGAGTCCCCGCACACCGGTGCTCAAGACTCGATCAATTCCAGCGTCTCCGGCTCGGTCACGACTGGGCGCACTGCCATGATCGTCGCCAGGGGTCCGAGCCCTCGACCGGCGGGCCGGGAAACCCCCGTGCCGTTCCGCACCGCAGGAGTCGTCACGGATCGCCGGTTCGCGCACCACACCCAGCCGCCCTTCCTGAGGAGACACGACCGTGTCCGATACTCGAAAGACCGCGATCGCGGCCGGCGTCATCGCCGCCGCGCTGATCGCCCTGTTCGCCTGGCTCTCGCCGGGCTCGGCGTTGTGGTGGACGTTCATCCCGGCCATGGTGATCGCCTACGCGGCGCACCTGATGACCACCAACCGGCGCCGCCCGGACCCGGCCAAGGTGCTGCCGGTCTACCTCGTCGGCATGGCGTGGCAATTTCTGCACTTCGCCGAGGAGTTCACCAACGGATTCCACCGTCGCTGGCCGACCGAGGTGTTCGGCGCACAGGCGATGACCTTGAACAAGTTCGTCTGGATCAACATGATCTCCTACGCCGCCTTCGCCATCGGCGCCCTCGCCATCTACCGCGGCTGGCGCGTGCCGCTGCTGATCGCCTGGTTCTTCGCCGTGATGGGAGCCATGGGCAACGCCATCGGCCACATCGCCTACGACCTGATCGCCGGCGACCTCAGCTTCCCGGGCTTCTACACCGCGCTCGGGTACTGGATCATAGGTCCGCTCCTCGTCTACCGGCTGTGGACCGCCACGCTGCCCGACCGGCTGTCCTCAACCGTCACCCTCGCTCCGGTCACCGAGGCGGCGACGGCCCGATGAACCTCCACCACATCCCGGACCGGGAAATCACCGAACGGCCGGACGCCTACGCCGGCCCGAACCTGTCACCGCGAGGACTCCGGCTGCGACCGCGGGAACTGGCCGGCGGAGTGTTCGCGCTGATGGCCACGACGCCGCCGAAGGACAACAACGGCGTGATCGCCGGCCGGGACGCCGCGCTGGTCGTCGATGCCGGCATCACCCCCGAGGTGGCACGCCTGATCCAGGATCGGGTCGCCGAGCTGACCGACTCCCCGCTGCGCTACCTGGTCAACACGACGTACCACGGCGATCACACGTTCGGCAATGCGGCGTTCGGCCCCGGGACCGTGGTGGTCTCCTCGCGCGCCAACCGGGACGCGATGACCGACCTGGACTTCGAGAAGGACGTGCGCGGCGCCAACATGTACGGCGACGAGGCGATACTCGACGCCGTGACCTCCTGGCGGCGACCGGATGTGGTGTTCGACGGCCGCGCCGAGATCGACCTGGGCGGGCGCGTCGTCGAGCTGTGGCATTTCGGGCCGGGCAACGGGCCCGGCGACACCGTGGTGCACGTGCCCGACGCCGGGGTGGCGTGGACCGGCAACCTGCTGTGCCACGCGGGCATCGCGCACATGCTGCTGCAGGGCGGACCGCAACCCTATCTGCGCACGCTGCAGGCCATGCGACAGGCGCTGCCCGACGTCCGGACGATCGTCCCCGGGCACGGCCCGATGGGGGACGCGGCCACCGCCATCGACGCGCTGACCGCGTACCTCGAACGGCTCGACGACGAGGTGGCGAGCGCCGTCCGGCAGGGACTCACGCTGGACCGGACCATCCGGACCTGCACCGACCCGTGGGCACAGTCGCTCGACCCGGGTTTGGTCACGGCGCTGTCGGCGTACCGGCTTCCGCCCGGGACGGCCGAGGCCGGGATACGGGCGCTGTGCCAGAACCTGCACCGGCTCAACGTTCTCGCCACCTACCGGCTCTACGGCGGCGCACCGGCCTGATGCCCCACAGGCCCGTGGTCTCCCGTCACCGCCGGTAGGCCCGGCAGCGCGAGTCACGATCCGCCTCGGCCATGGCCGGTATCAGCGCGATCCCCGCTCCGGCCCGGAGCCGGGGCGGGCCGGTCCGCGGCGGGGCAGGGCCCGACGGTGGACCACGCGGGGCGTCGCCTCCAGGCAGGGCAGCATGACCCTGCTGCTGGCCGGCGGCTTCGAGGTCGGCTACGCCCTGTCCGTCGGCGGCAGCCGCGGTTTCACCTCCTGGACGTGGTCGCTCACGGCGGTGGTGTTCTTCCCGCTGACGCTGTGGGCCCTCAGCCTCGCCCTGCGCAGCATCGAGGTGAGCGTCGGCTACGCCGTCTGGGCCGGCATCGGCGCTGCCTGGGCGGCGCTTCTGGGCCCGGCCTCCTTGGACGACACCCTGACCCCGGCCAAGGCCGGATGACTCGCGCTGATCATCGCCGGAGCGGTCTGGCTCAAGCTCGCGGATCGTCCCGCAGCCCCCGAACCGCGCCCGGTCCGGACCAGCGAGCCGGCACCCCGGACGGCCTATCCCAAGCGGTAGCCGACACCCCGTACGGTCTGGATCAACTCGGGCCGGCCCAGTTTCGTCCGCAGGGCTGCCACGTGCACCTCCAACGTATGGCGGCTGGACCAGGTGGTCTGCCACACGTCGAGCATGATCCGTTCGTAGCTGAGCGCGACACCCGGCTGACGCGACAGCGACGCGAGAACGTCGAACTCCTTACGGGTCAGCGAGACGGGCTCCGAGTCGACCCGGACCGTACGCGCCGACAGATCGATCCGGACTCCGCCCACCTCGACGACACCGGGCATCGCCGGGTGACGCCGGGCGCCCCGCCGCAGCAGCGCTTCGATGCGTGCCTGCAGCTCGGCCATGGAGAACGGTTTGACCACATAGTCGTCCGCACCCGCCCGCAGACCGATGACCCGATCCCGCTCCCCATCGCGCGCCGTCACCGCGATGATGCCCAGCTCGGCACAACGCCGGCGCAGCGTCCGGCACACCTCGATGCCGTCGCCGTCGGGCAGGTCGAGCTCGAGCAGAACCAGGTCGCAGGGGGCCGCCTCGAGCGCCGCCGCGGCCGTCGCGGCGGGCTCCACCTCATAGCCACCGCGCCGGAGCATCGCACTCATCGCCGAGGAGATCCGCACATCGTCCTCCACCAGCAGGATTCGCACCGTCTCCCCCGTCGTAGGCCGATCGGCGAGCGCCCTCGACGGGGCACGGATCGCCCCCGCCGCGAGCTCGCCAGGGTTCCGGGGGTGCAGGCGACGAACGCGCCGCCGGCACCCCCGCGTCAAAGCGTCCGGATCGGTGCCGGAATCACGACACCCGAAGGCCCTGACGCCAGGACGGATGCGCCGGCCGCCAGTCCAGCTCCCGTTTGGCCTTGGCGTTCGAGGCGCCGCGCAACTCGGTCATCAGCACCACGCCGGCCTCCCCGGCGGCCAGCCGTCCGACCCACCGCGGCACCCGCATCGGCTTGCGAGCGCCCAGCTTGCGAGCCACCTCCGGCAGCCACTCGGCGACCGGGGCGGGTTCGTCGTCGACGATGTTGTAGACGCCGCGGCTGCCCTTCTGGATCGCCGCCACGGTCGCCTCCGCCGCGTCGGCGACGTGGACGAACGACCACACGCCGCCGCCGTCGCCGACGATCGGGAACTTACCCTTGCCGATCGCGTCGAGCTGGGCGGAACCGGGCGCCATCGAGGTGCCCGGTCCGTAGAACGCGCCGTAGCGCAGCACGATCCCCTCGGTCCAGTCAGCGCCCAGCACCGCGTCCTCCAGATGCCGGACCGCCGCGATCATCGCCGCCATCGGCTTGACCGGCGCCGGGTCCAGCGGATCCTGCTCGGTCTTCACCGGACCACCGGTGCGGGCGTAGGTGAAGGCTCCGTTGCTCTGCGCGACGAACCGGCGCACCCCGGCGGCGCGGCCGGCCGCGAGCAGATTGTCGGTGCCCTCGATGCGCAGCCGGTCGGTGGCGGCGAAGCTGCGGTCGAAGTGCCGGGTGTCGATGTGACCGATGGCGGTCAGCTGATGGACGATCACGTCCGGCTTGGCCTCGCGCACGGCCGCCTCGACCTGCCGGCGATCGAGCGCGTCGGCGACGATCGGCACGGCACCCAGTTCCACCAGGCTCGGTTCGGCCGAGCCGTGACGTGTCATGGCGAACACCGCGTACCCGGCGCCGGTCAAGCGCGGCACCAGCTGCTTGCCCATCGCTCCGGTCGCTCCCGCTACCAGCACTCTCATGATCTGCTCCTCATCTTCCTCACGACTCGCATGGCGGACGCCAGCGGAAACTTCCTGACTGTGCATTCATTGCACTGCCGTGCAACCAGTGCACGACGGTATACTCGGCTCGGAACCGTCGTCAAGGCGGTGATGACCATCGACTCCGCGAAGGGACGGCATCCCCGATGACGACCGAGAAAGCAGTCCGCGGCGGCGGTCGCGAGGCGCAGCGCCGCCGCACCCGCAAGGCGATCGTCGACGCGGCGGTCCGCCTGAGCGCCGCCGGGACACCACCGTCGATCGACGAGATCGCGGCCGCCGCCGACGTCTCCCGGCGCACCATCTACATGTATTTCCCGGCCCTGGACGAGCTGCTCATCGACGCGACAGCCGGTGCGCTCAACGAGCCGCCGGTCGAAGCAGCGCTGTCCGACCCCGCCCTCGCCGACGACCCGGCCGGCCGGGTCGTCGCGCTCATCCAGACCCTGCTGGCCTACTCGCCGCAATCGCTGCCACTGGGACGCCGCATGATCCGCCTCACCGTCGACCCGGCGCCGAACGGCGCACCGGAGCCGGGGCCGCGCCGCAGTCAACGCCGCATCGCATGGCTTGACGAGGCCTGCGAGCCACTACGCGACAAACTCGGCGAGCAGTCCTACCAGCGCCTGATCTCCGCGCTCACCATGGTGGTCGGGTGGGAGGCACAGATCGCCCTGCGGGACGTCCGCGGACTTGACCCGCAAGCCGAACAGGAAGCCATGACCTGGGCCGCTCGCGCCCTGGTGGAAACCGCCATCCGGGAACACGACGACCAAGGAGCCGGTCAGAACCGGTAGCGCAGGACGCGGGTGCCCTGCCGGGACAGCGTGGTGCTGTGGCTCATGAGTCGGGTGGCCGCCCGCAGCGGCTGGGGGAAGTCGGCGACTTCCGGCGCCCGGGCGAGCAACTGCTCCTCGACCAGCCGCAGGCCCGCGTCCCAGGTCTCCGGCTCCCGCGGGTCGTCGAAGCCCTGGGCGGCGGTGATGCCGATGGCCTTGATCGTCGGGTGGTACCTCATCGACCAGGCTGCGAAGCGGGTGTAGCCGTTGATGGCGAGTTCACCGGTACGAAAGTGGGCGGTGAGCTCCCGGGTCATCCGCTGGAAGGTGTCGCCGGGCAGGAACGGCAGCAGGCCCTCGGCGACGATCATGGCCGGCCGGTCCCGGGGCAGCGGGCCGAGCCAGCCCGGAGCGGTCAGGTCGGCGCCGATGCGGACGGAGCGGTCCGGCAAGAACCGCGGCCGCAGGTCGACGACGTCCGGGAAGTCGACGTCGTACCAGTCGACGCCGGGAGGCGGGTCGCACCGCAGGACCCGGGTGTCGAGCCCGCAGCCGAGGTCGAGCACGACGGCGTCCGGATGCCGGTCGGCGAACCGGCGGACCGCTTCGTCCAGTTTCTTGGCGCGGAGGGCGGTGCCGCAGACCAGGCTGGGCTTGAGATCGAGCTTGGCGAAGTCGTAGTCGATCGCGTCGGCGATGCCGGCGGAGTGGGCATCGCCGAGGATCGGGTGGGCGAGTCCGGCATCCAATGCCCTGGCATAGAGGGTGAGCAGCAAGGTTTCCCGGAGCGGGTCCAGGCGCAGTCGCAGGCGTTGCACGAGAGTTCCTCACGTTTGCGGGGGATGGCGAGTGGCGATGTCGCGCAGCCAGGTCAGCGACTGCTGGGCGGCGCGGATGCGCTCGGTGTGCGGTCCGCTGCCGCCGGCGAGCTTCACACCCTCATCGGCGATGTCACCGAAGGCGCCCAGGCTGTCGAGCTTTCGCTGGATCACCTTGTGCCAGGCGTCGTCCTCGATGCGGTAATAGGTGGTGCGATCGCCTGGCACGCGGACCTTGCGAACCAGTCCGATCGCGGTCAGGAAGCGCATGTTGGAGGTCAGCGACGCCCGGCTGGCCTGGATCGTCCCGGCAATCTGACCGGCCGAGATCTCCGGCGGGTCGCAGATCATCAGCAGGCCGAGGATGCGCCCGGTGATCGGCGGGAGCGCCCACTCCTCCACGCAGAACGTGGCCACCCGCTCGACCCACCGCAGCACCTCGTCCTGGTTGCCCTGGCCGGACATCGCACTCCTCCTCGACTCACCTTTCCGAGCCGTCACTGTGTCATGGCGGCCACCGTCTCGCGGGTAGGCGTCGGGGTGACAGTGGCGAGTCGCGCCCTGCGCAGATAGCGGTCGAACCAGTCCACTGCCAGCGCCATGGCCTCGTCGAGGCCCGGACCGGTGTAAAGGCCGAGGACGTCGTACGGCAGCACCTCCATGCGCTTCGGCTCGCCGGCCCGGGCGAACGCGCTCTGCGCCTCCTCGAGCATGTGGTACGGGTCCCACCCGCCGTTCGCGACCATCAGCAGCGGGGTGGGCGACAGCCGGTGGATGAGATCTTCCGGCGCGAAGGTGAGCAGGTGTTCGGTGGAGTCCAGCGTCTTCTCGTTGCGATAGCTGGGGAACATCTCCGCGGCCAGGTCGGGCGTGTCCCGCACGGTCTCGCCGTCCAGGCTCAGGTGCGGGACCCGGGCGCTGGGCCCACCCTCGTAGCGGCGCTGCCAGTCGTCGTCCAATCGGTCCCGCAGCGCCTGCAGGCCGGCCCGGCCGACCAGCCGTTCCAGGTACCGCCACCCGTTCCACACGCTGGGGCTCTGCACCACAACGCACCCGACACGGCGGTCGAGCACCGCGGCCTGCACGGCGACCGAACCACCGATGCTGACGCCCCACAACCCGATCCGCGCCGGGTCCACCTCGGGCCGGCTCCGCAGATAGGAGACCGCGCTGCGGAAGTCCTCCACCTGGCGCTGCGGATGGTCCTGCCCCCGAGGCTCACCGTCGCTGGCGCCGACGGTGCGGTAATCGATCGCCAGCACGGCGAATCCGGCGCGGACGAAGTACGGCGCGAACACGGCCAACGCCTCCTTGACCATCACCCCGCTGTGGCCCAGCACCAAGCCGGGAACCGGGGCGTCCACCTCCGGCACGTACAGGTCACCAGCGCACGAGGTGCCGAGACTGTTGAACATCACCTGCTGAGGACACGGAATCATCACCGCCACCTTCCAGGAAGATTCGGGCTAGTCGTTTCAGTCTTGACTGAAATGACTAGCTGCGTCAAGCCCAGTTCTTCTCCATCACCTCACGGCGGCGACTCGCCCTCGCGCGCCCATGACAAGATCGGCACATGCAGATCGACCAGAACCTGGTGACGGTACGGCCGGTGGCGCACGTGGTCGGCGGCCGGGACGACGTCGTCGACGACGCGTGGGACGGCGTCAGTGCCGTGATCCGGCTGGACGCCGCGCAGTTCGGCGAGGACGCCCTCTATGGCCTGGACCAGTTCTCCCACCTCGAGGTGGTGTTCCACTTCGACCGGGTGCCGGTGGAGAAGGTGGAGACCGGCGCCCGCCACCCGCGGGGCAACACCGATTGGCCGCTGGTCGGCATCTTCGCGCAGCGCGGCAAGAACCGGCCGAACCGGATCGGCGTCTCCCGCTGCCGTCTGCACCGGGTGGACGGGCTCGACCTGCACGTCAGCGGGCTGGACGCGGTCGCCGGCACGCCGGTGCTGGACATCAAGCCGTACCTGGCCGAGTTCGGGCCGCGCGGTGACGTCCGTCAGCCCGAGTGGTCGACGGAGATCATGCGCAGTTATTACTGAGCGACATGGAGCCCGGTTCCCGCGCGAAGCTGCTGGACCGCCTGGCTGCGGCGGTCGGGTCGGTGACCGTCGCGCACCCGGTCCGGGTCGCCGTCGACGGGCCGCCGGCCGCCGGCAAGACCACGCTCGCCGACGAGCTGGCCGTCCTGCTGCGCGCCCGGGGCCACCACGTCCTGCGCGCCACGATCGACGACTTCCTGTACCCGCGGGCCCGGCGCTACGCCCGCGGCGAGTTCTCGGCCGAGGGCTGCTACTTCGACACCCACGACTTCCATACGCTCAACCGGGTCCTGCTGGATCCGCTCGGCCCGGGCGGCGACCGGCGCATCCAGCAGGGGGTCTATGACCACGCCACCGACACCGTGCTGTCCCCGCCGGTCACGACCGCCCCGGAGGACGCCGTGCTGCTCTTCGACGGCGTCTTCCTGATGCGCCCGGAGCTGCTCGACCGATGGGATCTGCGCGTCTTCGTGTCGACCACACTCGAGAAGACCATCGACCGTGCGGTGATCCGGGAGAGCGGGACCTTGCGGGCCGACGTCGAGCGACGCTGGCGGGAGCGTTACCTCCCCTCCCAGCAGCTCTATTTCGCCACCGCCCGCCCGGCCGACCACGCCGACATCATCGTGCACAACGACGATCCTCAACGGCCGGTCGGGGAGAGCCGAACGGCCTGATCGCGGCCGAACGGCCAGGAACGTCGAGCCGTTCGGCGCGGCCGTTCACGTTCCACCACCGCGGCACGGTCGAGTCCCTAGCGTTCTTGGCGAAATATGTCACGAGAACGGGAGATCGACCATGTCCGGAAAATTCTGTGCCCGCGTCCTGGCGCTGCTGCTCGCCCTGGGCGTACCACTATTACCGATGGAATCGGCGAGTGCCACACCACCGTTCCAGCGGGTGCACGTCGGCTTCAACAACAAGTGTCTGGACGCTGACGTCAACACGATCTGGACCAACGGCACCAAGGTGCAATTGTGGGACTGCAACGGCTCACCGCAGCAACTGTGGTGGCGGGAGGGCAACACCATCCACGTCGGCTACAACGGCAAGTGTCTGGACGCCGATTTCAACAACATCTGGAACAACGGTACGAAGGTCCAGTTGTGGGACTGCAACGGCTCCCAGCAACAGCAGTGGATCTCGGTGAACGGCGCCCTGCACGTCGGCTTCAACAACAAGTGCCTGGACGCGGACTTCAACGCCATCTGGTCCAACGGCACGAAGGTCCAACTGTGGGACTGCAACGGCTCCCAGCAGCAACAGTGGAACTTCCGGCCGGTGAACCTCTGACCGCGCCGACGTCCGGCCGGCAGCGGCGCGGGCGAAACCGGAGACCGGTCTCGTCCGCGCCACCATGGAGATCAATGACCGTGGGACAGCTGGTTCAGGTCGAAGGACCAGATGCCACGGCCGTGCGTTGCCGCGTACAGTCGGCGCCCGGTCGGGTCCAAGCGGACCTGCAGCGTGGTCGTGGTCGGCAGATTCCTGCCGAGCACCGCCCAGTTCCGGCCGCGCGGCGGACGGTAGAAGACCGCGTTGTCGGTGGCCGCCACCAAACCGCCGCCCTTGATCAGCTGCACCGAGTCGGCCGGGATGTCCGGCAGGTTCGCCGAGATGTCGGTCCAGTGCTCGCCCGCGTCCCTCGACTCGAAGACGTGCCCGACGCCGGCGCCGGGGCCCTCGGTCCAGCGGCGGGAGAAGCCGTTGATCGCCACCACCACGTGCCGCGGATCGGCCGGGTCGACGTCGAGCCCGGAGATGTACCGGTTCGGGATGGTGCCGTCGATCGGCAGGGTCAGCTGGTGCCAGCCGGTCCCGTCGGTACGCCCGACCGCGATCCCCCGGGTGAAGCCCTGGTTGTTGCAGGGCCCGCACCATCCGGCGTAGACCAGGCCGCCGGAGGTCACCACCGCCGTCGCCGTGTGCCCGGCGCCGAGGTCGACCAGGTTCTGCCACTGCTCGCCGGAGCGGATCGCGTACCCCAAGGTGTTGAGCCAGACATGCCGCCCGCCGGCGACCCAGATCCGTGAGTCGCGCGGATCCTGGTTGAGCGGAGCGATGAAGCGTGCCTCGCCGGTCTCGTTGTCCGGCGGCGGGACGTGGTAGCTGGTCGCCCGGCTCGGGTCGACGGTCCACGAGCCGTCGTTGACCGCGCAGTTGTTGGTCACCCAGACGTCCAGGTACACGTACTCCTCGGCGATGTTGCAGCCGTTGGCCGGGTCGACGATCGTGTCGCCGCCGTCGCCGCCGAAGTTGGAACCCATCACCCGGTCGCCGGGTCGCAGGATGGACTGGCCGTTGTCCTGCAGGCCACCGGAGACGGCCAGGCCGCCGCGGTCCCGGCCGGTGTCGACCGAGTAGTACTGCAGCACGTCCATCGAGCCGTCGTTGAGCGACACCCAGTCGGTGGCGTGCCCGGCCGCGTCGGTCTTGCCGCGCACCGGCCGGCGGTAGGTGCCGCCGTCGTCGCCGATCACGACATAGCGTTTGCCGTGGGCGGAGCCGATCGCCACGGAGTGCTGGTCGGGGTGCGTCGTCTGGTGGCAGTCGCCGGTCTGCTTGCGCGGATCGATCGACCAGCACGGGAAGTCGAAGTTCCAGTACGGGCCGGGCGTCCCCCACGTCGCGCCGCCGTCCGCCGACTCGAACACCTCTTCCAGGCCGAGGTAGACGTGGTCGGGGTCGGCCGGGTCGACCTGCAGGAACTGGTTGTACCAGGCCTGGATCCCGGGCATGTAGCCCGGATCGGTGAGCGCCGAGCCGGACGCCGCCAGCTTCACGTAGTCCGCCGACCGGGTCCACGGGCCCAGCGGCGAACCGGACGCCGACACGAAGACGCCGTACAAATTGCTGTCCGGGTTGGTGGCGAGCATCGCCGGGGACTGCTCGATCGCGTAGTAGCGGGAGCCGTCGGCCGCCGCGGCGAAGGTGACCGTGCCGACGTTCGCCGCGTCCGAGGCGATGTCGCCGGCGAGCGTGGTGCGCTGCCAGCTGCCGGCGACCCGGGTGTAGAAGCCGTTGTAGGCGTCGCCGCTGCGCCAGCCGGCTGCGATGATCACCTTCGCCGGGTCCTTCGGGTCGGCGGCGAAGTCGTTGATGATGTTCTTGTACGGCGCGTTCGGGTCGGTGGCCTGCGCGCCACCGGGCAGGAAGTCCGGGTTCGGGACGAACTCCCGCCGCCACGGCCCGGACAGGTCGGTGACCGAATGGCTGTAGGCGCCGCGGTTCGTCGCCACCCACGCGGTGCTGCCGAAGATCCGCAGCTTGCGGATGATGGTGCTCTCCAGCTCGGTGCCGCCCACCCGGTTCTTGACCGAGAACGATCCGGTCCGCGGCTTGCTCAGCAGGTAGACGCCACTGCCGACGAACGAGGTCGCGCTGGTGTTGCCCTCGCCGGTGGCCCACCAGAGCCGGCCCGCGCGGTCCAGGCGGAGGTCGCCGGTGGACGGTGACGGCACCCGGTCGGCGATCGGCTGCCAGTGGCCGCCGCCGGTGCGCGAGCGCCACACGCCGCCGTTGGCCGCGCCGGCGTAGACGTAGCCGGCGTCGTCCGCGGCCAGCCCGGTGACCCGGCCGGTGACGAACCCGGCGCCGCCGGAGGAGTTGCTGTTGATGTCGCGGTAGCGTGGGTCATCGGAGTTGTAGGGGCGGTCGGTCACGTGCTGCCAGCGGCCCGGGGTCGCCGGCATGGCCTGCAACGCGCGCCACGCGGCGGTGTAGGCGCCGGGCGCGACGATGCCGGGCGCGGATCGCGCCTCGGCGTACTGTTCCGCCTGCTCGGCGATCTCCTCCGGGTCCTCGCCCTCCTCCGGCTGCACGCTCGCGGTCAGCGCGCTCAGCTGCCCGGCGTGCGCCACCCGCGCCTGGGCGGCCTGCTGCTGACGCTGGTAGGGCGCCGGCCGTGGCGTGTCGCCGGGCGCGGCCGCCGCACCGGCCGGGACCAGCCCGGCCACCACGACCATGACCGCTGCGCCGACCAGCGTCTGCCGATATCTGCTCCGTTCGTGTCGAGGCCGCATTGCCTCACCTCCCAGAAGCAGAACCTCCAGGACCGGAACAGCCCTCGCAACCATCCAGGGCGGTCGATCAGCAGAACGATGAAACCGGCACAGCGGTCGATGCGTCACAACTACATGCGTAATTCCCTGATCGCCCTCGGTGTGCTCGTGCTGGTGTCCATCGCCGCCTGCCGCCCGGCGCCACAGTCCCCGAGCAGCTCGGCCGCCGCGTCGTCACCATCATCCGGAGCCGCCATGTCCACCCCCAGCCCGTCACCCGGCGCGCATCGCCGCACTCCGTCGCCACCCGCCTCCCGCAGCGACCCGGAACAACCGCAGGACCGCGTCGGCGCGCCGATCGTCCTGACCGGCCCGATCGAGACGTCCGGCGAATGCGTCGTGCTGACCGTTGACGGTCATCGCTGGGCGCTGGTCCGCCTGCCGCTCGGCCAATTCGCCGACGGCGAGACGATAACCGTCCGGGGCCGCCCCGCCGCCGTGCCGCCCGGCTGCGACGCGGAATGGGCCATCACCGTCCATCCCCGCTGACCGCCCGCTCGCTTCCGATCCGCCGTGCTTCCGGTCGCCATGATCGGCGTACGCCGAAAGCACCGTGACAGCACCTCAGCCGCGCCGTCGCCGCGCCGGCGGGCTCGGGGCCAACGCGGTTGCCGGATGCGGCGCCACTCGATCGCGCAGTTCCCGGCAGACCTCGCGGAACAACCGCGGCCGGTGGTGGAAATCGAGGCCGCGCTGCCACATCGCGGTGTTGACCCGGGTGCCATCGCGCAGCACCAGGAAGACGGTTCTGCCGGACGGCACCCGTAGTGGCCCGACCCGGTGCACGACGTCCTCCACCGACACCTCGGCGATGTCGGCGAACGGAATGGTCCGAGTGCGCATCACGCCGCGGATCCGCACCGCCCCCGCGCGCAGATAAACGCCCATCCGGACCACCTGCCACGAACCGGCGATCCAGGTCAGCAGCAGCACCACGGCCAGCGGGATCGATCCGTCCGCATCCAGATCGAAGAGCCGCACCGTCGTCCCATGCAGGTAGGCCAGCCCGGCGGCCTCCCAGGCGATGACTCCCCAGCGCGCCCGTGCGGGCCGATAAGCCCGCGCCCAGTCGTCAACCATGCCGGGCAGACTATGCGGCCGGTAATCGGACCGAGGTCGTCCGTCCGGCCGATCGCGCCGATGTCACCCGGCTGCCGGACATCGACGGCTTCGCATGATCGTCGCCGCTCGAGGTGCTTTCCGGCGCCGGTTGCGCCTGCTCGTGCGACCGATTCCACACGCCGGGTCCCTGATGGAATACCGCTACACCCGCCGAGCCAGGGAATGGCGATGAACGTCGAGTCAGGCGGGTGCCGATGAAACTAGGCTACCGCTATGGTTGCCACGATCCGGACGGCGGGTTTCATCGCCTTGGCCGCGCTGTTCCTCGCCTTCGTCGTGGTTGGTGTGAGCTCGTGGATCAAGGGTCGTCGTCGCAAGCGCGAAGAAGACATTCCCCGGCAGGACGGCGGCGGTTCCGGCCACATGAACGAGGGATCGACACCCGGCCTCTGGGATAGCGGCTCGCTCGATGGCCCATGAGGGCCCGTCGCGGATGCGGGCCGCGACGAATCTTGGGTCCACACACCCTTCTCTTCACGGACAAACCGCATGTCACCGCAGCTCGGAACGGATCTCCTGCTGGAGTACTAGGGCGGCGGGGTGGGGAGTTCGATGAGGAACGTGGTGCCGGGGGCGGGGAGGTCGAGCAGGTCGATGGTGCCCTGGTGGCGTTCGATGATGGCTCGGGCGATGACCAGGCCCAGGCCGGTGCCGGGGATCCGGCGGTCGAGGGCGGTGGAAGCCCGGTAGAAGCGGCGGAACAGGCGGGGGCGTTCGGCGGCGGGGATGCCGATGCCGGTGTCGGCGACGGTCCAGACGATCCGGTGCCGGTCCTCGTCGGTCGTGGCGGTGACGGTGACGGTGCCGCCCGCCGGGGTGTACTTGACGGCGTTGGACAGCAGGTTGTCGGCGACCTGGCGGATCCGGACCGGGTCGGCGTACAGCGGCAGGCGGTCCGGCAGGTGCGCCGTGACGGTGAGGTCCTTGTCGAGGGCGGGCAGGCCGCGCATCGACTCGTGGAGGATGTCGCACAGGTCGGTGGTGGTCGGGTTGATGGCCAGCTGCCCGGACTCCAGCCGGGCCAGGTCGAGCAGGTCCTCGGCCATCACCGACAGACGCTCCGCGTTGCGGACGATGGTCCGCAGGTAGTGCCGCTGCTCATCGCGGCTGAGGCCGTCGAGCTCGTCGTGCAGCAGGCCGGCGGCGCTGGTGATCGACGCGAGCGGGTTGCGCAGCTCGTGGGTGACCATGGCGAGGAACTCGTCCTTGGTGCGGGCCAGCTCGATCGCCAGTTCCTCGGAGCGGCGGCGTTCCAGGTACTGCCCGATCTGCGCGGCCAGCCCGCTCAGCAGTCCACGCAGGGTGTCCTCCGGGTCCTCGACCCGGTCGCCGTAGACGCACAGGGCGCCGAGCACCTGGCGGCCCTTGCACACCGGGACGCCGATCGCCACTCGCAGCCCGATCCGGCTCCCGGCGAGGCTGCGGACCGATCCGGTGTCCGCGCCCAGGTCGGGGATCCAGTGCGGGGTGCCGTCGGCACAGACCAGGCCGGGCAGCGCGACACCCGGATCGAGGGTCTCCACCGCGAAGTCGTGCAGGTCCCGGCCCGGTTCGACGTGGCGGGCCAGGCAGGTCAGCAGCTGCCGCTCCTCGTCGACGGCCCACAGCTCGGTGACCGGCCAGCCCATCTGCGTGCCGAGGGCTTCGACGACCCGGGCGGCGGCCGCGGTGGCCGAGTCCGCTTCGGCCAGACCGCGGGCCACCGCGGCTTCGGTGGCGGCGAAGCGGCTGGCCCGCTGCGCGGTGGTGACGTCGTGGGCGAAGATGTGGAAGATCTGGCCGTCCGGTTCGTCGGTGGCGGTCAGCGTCATCTCGATGGGCACTTCGTGGCCGTCGGCGTGCCAGGCCGGCCACTGCAGCCGCCGGTCCCGGGTCAGCCCGGGCAGCCCGCCGGCCAGCATCGCCAGCTCGACCTTCCCGGCTTCGCGGGCCTGCGGCCGTACGATCAAGTCCTCGATCGACCGGCCCAGCGCCTGCTCGCGGGAGTAGCCGAAGGTGGACTCGGCGGCCGGGTTCCACGCCACCACCCGCCCGGTGGCGTCGAAGGCGACATAGGCCTCCAGCGCGGCGGCCAGCACCGCTGGCTGGTTGAGCACCATCGCGCCGGAGTCACCGATCCCGTCCGACATGGCTGACATCGTTTCCCCCGGTGAGTCAGCAGCGCGTCCCCGGGGATGCGGAAGCTGCCGGCGCCCCTCAGATTAACGCCCCGGCCCGGCCCACCACCGCGCAATCGGCCAGCGAGGCAAAAGTCTGACTTGCTGCCGCAACAGCCCGTTTGTGCCATAGGCTCAGCGATCGCGCTCCGCCTGCCGATCTAGCCAGTGGGGTCCCACTGCGGCCCGGTGTGAAGGGAGACGAGCGGTGCAGACGCGCACACGGTCAGGGTGGTTCGCTGATCTCAGCATCAACACCAAGATCCTCTGCTCGGTGGCGGTGGCGGCGGTGGTGGCCATGGCGGTCGGGATCGTCGGGCTGCAGGGGCTGAGCGCCGCGAGCGCGTCGGCGCAGAACATCTACACCAACAACGTGGCGAGCATCCTGGCCCTCAGCGACCTGCGCTCGGCGGTGCTGCAGGCCCGGCTGACCGTGGTCAACCACGCGGTCTCCCAGGACTCGCAGACCAAGAGCCGGTACGAGCAGGCGCTGGCGGGCAACCTGCTGGACATCGAGAAGGCGTTCGCCGCGTACCGGGACAGCCGGCCCGCCATCGACCCGGCCGCCATCGACGAGTTGTTCGACGACTACCACTCGTACGCCGCACTGGCCAAGGACAAGCTGCTGCCGGCCAGCCGGGACAACGACATCGCGCTGTGGCAGCGGATCCGGGATGCCGAACTCACCCCGCTGATGAACGAGGCGATGAAGGACCTCGTCGACATGGACACCACCGAGGAGGCCGCCGCCGGGCGCAACGCAGCCGACGCGAGATCCTCCTACGAGTCGCGCCGGGTGGTCTCCCTGGTCCTGCTCGTGGCGGGTCTGCTGCTGGCACTCGGCGCCGGCGTGTTCGTGGCACGCGGCATCGTCGGCTCGCTGCGCAAGGTGCAGGGGGTCTGCGAGAGCCTCGCGGCCGGGGACCTCACCCACACCGCGGGGCTGACCAGCCGGGACGAGCCCGGCCGGATGGCCGGGGCGCTGGACACCGCGGTGACCAACCTGCGGACCGCGGTGACCACCATCGACGGTACGGCCGTCGCCCTGTCCGGCGCCGCCGAGCAGCTCACCACGGTCAGCTCCCAGCTGCAGTCCGGCGCGGCCGACACCGCGGACCGGGCGAACACCGCGTCCCGCGGCTCGGACCAGGTCAACACCGGTGTGCAGAGCATCGCCGCCGGCGCCGAGGAGATGAGCGCCTCGATCACCGAGATCGCCAGCAACGCCGGGCAGGCCGCGCAGGTGGCCCAGCAGGCCATGGCGGTCGCCCAGCGGACCACCGACCAGGTGGCCCAGCTCGGCACGGCGAGCGCCGAGATCGGTGACGTGGTCCGGCTGATCACCACGATCGCCGAGCAGACCAATTTGCTCGCCCTGAACGCCACCATCGAGGCCGCCCGGGCCGGTGAACTGGGCAAGGGCTTCGCGGTCGTCGCCGGCGAGGTCAAGGAGCTCGCCCAGCAGACCGCCAAGGCCACCGACGAGATCACCAACCGGATCGAGGCGATCCAGGCGTCGAGCGGCAGCGCGGCCCACGCGATCGGCGAGATCACCGAGGTGATCCAGCAGATCAGCGACTACACCACCACGATCGCCTCGGCCGTCGAGGAGCAGACCGCCACCACCGCCGAGATGAGCCGCTCGGTGGCCGACGCGGCCGCCACCAGCAACCAGGTGCTGGGCACCATCTCCGGCGTCGCCGAGGTGGCCACCGCCACCGCCACCGGCGCCGACACCACCCAGCGGGCAGCCGCCGATCTGACCCGCCTCTCCGCCGACCTCACCCAGCTGGTCAGCGGCTTCCGCCACTGACCAGCGAGCCCCTGACCGCGAGGACGGCGTCGTCCCGCCGCTCTCCTACCGCCAGTGGCGAGGCCGGGCGCGACTTCGAGGACGGTGCCGTCGGCCGGCGGTAGAAGACAGGCTTGAACTCCTGACCAGCGCTCACCGGCGATCCCCCGCCCATCGAACGGAAGGATGCCGGGCACAGGCGGTGCCTCCGAAATGTGCCCGGATCACCTGGCCGGCACGATGCGCCGTTCAGCGGATCCCGCTGGAGGCGTTCGCGGCGAAGGCGGCGATCTGGGCGGCGAACCTCTCCGGGTGCCACATGACCAGGTCGTGGGCGGCGTGGGGGACGATCTCGGCGACCGCGTGCGGCATCCGGGTGGTGACGCGAGCGGCGACCTCGCGGGCGTCATAGAGCTGGCTGTTGCCGCCGACCAGGACCAGCGTGGGTGCGGTGATCCGGGCGAGGTCGGCGTCGGTGAGCGAGTCGGGCAGGATGTGCCGCCGGCGGAAGCCGAAGGTGGCCTTGATCAGGCGCACGGCGTCGTCGTCGCGCAGGGTCACGTTGCGCAGGCGGCCGGCCAGCGCGTGCCGGATCGGCCGGGGCGCGAAGGTGGCCAGGCCGCCCGCGATCACCCAGGCGATGAACTTGCGGCTGACCTCGCCGAAGCCGCCCGGGTCGAGCAGCGCGAGGCTGGCGACCGCCTCCGGGCGGCGCAGCGCGTGCCGCAGGGCGATCCAGCCGCCGTACGACGTGCCGACCAGGTGGGCGCGGTCGACGTCCAGCGAGGTGAGGACCTCGCCGAGCCACTGGGACCACTCGTCGCCGCTGTCGATGGACCGGGTCTGGACGGACGGGCCGGGCTCGCCGACCGGGTCGATGGCGATCACCGGGCGGGAGGCGACGAGCGGGCCGAGGTAGGAGTGCCACCCGAGGGCCGGCCCTCCCGAGCCGGGCAGCAGCACGAACGGGGGCTCGTCGCCGGTGCCGAGGCGGTGCACTCTCGTCGTACCGAAACTGGTGGTGATGTCGGCATCGACTGACGTGGACGGCCAGAGCCGGGCGGCGGCCTCCTCGTAGACGGTGAAGAAGCGGTCGCGGGCCTGGTCGTTGCGGAATGTGCCGACGGGCATCGGGAACCTCCTCGCTTGTGATACGAGCGTATCACCAAAGTGATACACGCGTATCATCAAAGCCGTGCCGAAACGGGTGGACCACGAGGAGCGGCGGCGGCAGATCGGCGAGGCGCTGCTGCGGATCGCCAGCACGCGCGGCCTGCAATCTGCGACGATGCGCGAGGTGGCGGCCGAGGCCGGGGTGTCGCTGCGGCTGGTGCAGTACTACTTCCACACCAAGGAGGAGCTGCTGGTGGCCGCGCTCGCCTACCTCGGCGAGCAGCTCACCGAGCGGGTGCGGGCCGGCATCCGCGCGCTCGGGCCGGTCACGCCGCGCAGCATCGTCCACGGCACGCTGACCGCGGTGCTGCCGACCGACGAGGAGAGCCGGCGGCTGACCCGGGCGTACACCGGCTTCTACACACTGATCTTCAGCGAGCCGGAGATCGACAAGCGGCACGGCACGACCTATCCCGACCGGCTGGAGTCGCTGCTCGCCACCCAGATCACCGCCGCGCAGCAGGCCGGCGAGGTCGCCGCCGACGTGGACCCGGCGCTGGCCGCGGCCGCGCTGCTCGCGCTGACCAACGGGCTCGGTTCGAGCGTGCTCGGCGGCCAGCGCGACGGCGCGGCGGCCCTGCGCATCCTGGAGGATCAGCTCGGCCGCCTGTTCCGCACCGGGTGACCGGGACCCGGCGCGAGCGCACCGGTCCCGGTCCGGCGTCAGGTCACCAGTTGCGGCCGGCCCTGCGGAACATCTCGTCCTGCATCGGGTCGGGCAGGATCTCGCGGACCTCCTGCGAGCAGCGGCACGAGGCGGCGATCTTGCCGGCCCACACCTCCGCCTCCGCGCGCGTGTCCGCCTCGATCACCGCGAACCCGCCGATGACCTCCTTGGTCTCCGGGTACGGGCCGTCGGTGACGATCCCGTCGGTGGCCACGATGGTGGCCCGCTGGCGTTCCAGGCCGGCGCCGAACACCCACACGCCGGCGTCCATCGCCTCCTGGACCACCTCGTGCGACGCCTTGGCCACGTCGGGCATCTCGTCGGCGGTGATGTGGTCCATCGCGCCGTCGTTGAACGAAACCAGGTACCGCGCCATCGGGTCACTCCCCTGTTCCGGCGGCCCGGTCGGCCACCTCTCGCCTGTGCTACGAACGACTCACCCCGGTTCCGACACGATGCCAGAAGAAATCTGTCCGGCGCTCAACAGAGGCGGCGATGACCTGTTCCGGCGCCGGCGTCGACGCGCGGCGGCTGGGGGGAACCGGGCCGGGTCCGGCGCGGTGATTATCGGCGGCCGGAGTGGGCAAACCGGGCGGCATGAGAGCTATCGCGCTGGACGACTACGGTGACGCCGACGTGCTGCGGCTGCGGGAGCTGCCGGATCCGCCGGTCGGGCCGGACGTGGTCCGGATCCGGGTGCGCGGCGCCGGGCTCAACCCGGTCGACTACAAGATCCGGCAGGGTCATCTGCGGGGCGCCATCCCGCATCACACGCCGCTGATCCCGGGCTGGGACGTCGCCGGGGTCGTGGACGCGGTCGGGCCGGCGGTCACCGGGTTCGCGGCCGGCGACGAGGTGATGGCGTACGCCCGCAAGGACACGGTGCAGCACGGCACGTACGCCGAACTGGTCTCCGTCGCCGAGGGCGCGGTGGCCCGCAAGCCCGCCTCGCTCAGCTTCGCGCAGGCCGGCGGTCTGCCGCTGGCCGGGCTGACCGCGCTGCAGATGCTGCTGGCCGTCGACACCGGCCCGGGCGACGTCGTCCTGGTGCACGCGGCCGCCGGCGGCGTCGGTCACCTCGCCGTCCAGCTGGCCCGGGCGCTCGGCGCGACCCGGGTGATCGGCACCGCGTCGAAAGGCAACCACGACTTCCTGTACGGGCTGGGCTGCGAACCGATCGAGTACGGCGACGACCTGCCGGAACGGCTGGCCGCCCTGGTCGGCGGTGACGGCCGGGTCGACGCCGCGCTGGACTTCGTCGGCGGCGACGCGCTCACCCAGTCGCCGCGCCTGGTCCGCTCCCCCGCCCGGCACGCCTCCGTGGTCGATCCGCACGTCAAGGAGCAGGGCGGACGGTACGTCTTCGTCCGCCCCGACGGTGACCAGCTGTCGTCGCTGGCCGACCTGGCCGACGCCGGCCGGCTGCGCGTCGAGGTGGCCCGGGAGTTCCCGCTCGACGAGGCCGCGCCGGCGCAACGGCTGCTGGAGGAGGGTCACGTGCGCGGCAAGCTGGTCCTGACGCTCACGTAGTCACGTTGAGCCAGCCGCCGTCGAGGTAGTAGGTCGAGCCCACGGCGTAGGCGGCCCGCGGCGAGCAGAGGAAGACGAAGAAGTCGGCGATCTCCTCGGGGGCGGCGAACCGCCCGATCGGCGCCTTCTCCTCGGCGATCGCCTGCAGATAGTCCTCCCAGCTCTGCGGCGTGCCGGCGGTCAGCTGCTGCGCGGTCTTCACCCAGTCCCCGGTCATCACCAGGCCGGGGTTGACCGCGTTGACCCGGATGTTGTCGCCGATCAGCTCGTTCGCCAGGCACTTGGAGAACATCACCAGCGCGGCCTTGGTGACGTTGTAGATCGGTTCGTAGCCGAGCGGCTGGGTGGCGCAGATCGACGCGTTGTGCAGGATCACGCCCCCGCCGCGGGCCTTCATCCCCGGGGCGAGCGCCCGGGCCAGCCGGACCGCCGCCATCACGTGCAGGTCCCAGTACGCCTGCCAGCGCTCGTCCGGCGCGGTGAGGATCTTCTCCTCGCTGCCGGTGCCGGCGTTGTTGATCAGCAGGTCGGCACCGCCGAACTCGCTCGTCACGGCGGCGGCGAGCCGGTCCGCGGCGTCCGGGGCGCTGAGGTCGGCGGGGACGGCGGTCGCTCGTACCCCGAACTCGTCTCTGATCTGGTCGGCCGCGGCCGTGAGCCGCGCCGCGTCCCGGGCGCACAGGGCGACGTGCGCGCCCTCCGCGGCCAGGCCGCGGGCGATCGCCAGGCCGATGCCGGCGCTGCCACCGGTGATGACGGCAACCTTGCCGCTGAGCTGCAGGTCCATCCGCCGGGTATACCACGTCCGGTTCTTCACCGAACCATCACAGGATCACCACCGATCCTCACCGGCGACGGCCGAGGATGGGTCGCGATGCGAACGACTCAGAAATGGATCATGGCGGTGGTGGCGGCCGTGCTGCTGACCTGCACGGGGCTGGGCCTGGTGGCGCGGCACCGCTACCACGAGGCGAAGGACCGGCGCGACCTGCTCGACCTCACCATCGGCTGGAATCGTCCTCTCGACGAACTGCGGGTACCGGACGAGATGCCGGCCGATCCGGGCAGCGGTGAGATCAGCGCCTACGGACTGAGGCTGTCGCTGGGCATCGTCAGTTATTCGGTGCTGCTCGTGGCGGAGCGGGGAGAGCCGCTGTGGAGCGTCAGCTGCGGCGCCACCGCCGTCGTGGTCTGCACCGATCTGGGTGACGGATACACGCTGCTCACCGAGTTCGACACGGACAACAGCGACCCCGCCACGATCGTCCGCAGGCGGATCGGTGACCTGATGTTCGAGGCCGGCGTCCCGGGCCACCGTCCCGACCTGGTGGACCGGCTGCGCGGCCTCATCACCGCGACGCACGCTCCCGACGACGCCGAGCTGCTGCGGTTGCTGCGCTCGGACTACTACCAGACCGACTGGAGCTGACGACCATCCCCGCTGCCGCGATGCCGCCCGCGCCCTCGCGGCCTCTTCTTCGGTACGACCAGCAGCCCTGTGCCGACCGGCCCGCGCTGCCCGGCCCGCACACGATCGCGCCGCGTGTCGTGCGGGTCCGCCCGCCGATCGCGACGCCCGTCCGTGGTCACGACGGCGACGCGAGTCACGGCCCCAGGCCGGCTGTCCCGGGTGCTCAAGGCGCGGCTACGTGCGGCCGGCGGGGCTCACCGGGTGAGCCGGGTCGCCACGTCCTCGGCCCACAGCCGGTAGCCGAGGGCGGACGGGTGGAAACGGTCGCTGCCGAAGAACTCCGGTGGCGGCTGCCCCGCGGGTGAGCTGATGAACCTGGTCCGGTCCGGGTTCCGTGCGCAGATCTCCCGGGAGACCCGGTCCAGGGCGTCGGCGCGTTCGCTGAGGTAGCGGGCGAGGGTGGCGGGCAGCGCCGGGAACTCGCCGAACGGCGGGATCCCGGCGACCACCACCTGGCGGGCGCGGCCGGACAGGTCGGTGAGGATGGCGGTGAGTTCGTGGCGCCACTGGTCGGGGCGGCGCCCGGCCATCACATCGTTGGCGCCGGCCAGCAGGACGACCAGGTCGAGATCGTCGCCGAGGCGCGGAACGAGCTGGTGCCGGACCCGGCGGGCGGTGGCGCCGAACCGCCCCACCGTCTCCCAGCCGACCGGGCGGCCGGTGTCGGCGGCGAGCCGCTGGGCGAGTGCCGCGGCGAAGCCCTCGGTGTGGTGGGTGGCGCCGCAGCCGGCGGCGGTGGAGTCGCCGACCACCGCGAGGCGCAGCGGCGCCCCGGAACCGCCGGGCACGGTGCCGGTGGTGGCGCCGCCGGCCTCGGGCGCGGGGGCGAGGGTGGCGCGCAGCCAGAGTCCTTGCGCGGCGACGACCGGCAGCAGCATCGGGTTCATGCCGCCCGGCCCAGGGTGAGGGTGGTCAGCAGGTCGAGGGTCACGGTGCCACCGAAGTCGTCGACCAGCCGGCCGAGCGCGTCGAGACCCTGGCGCTGCAGGTCCGGTGGGCGGGTCAGGAACGGGCCGAACGTGCTCACCAGCGCGAGGTAGGCGTCGCGGGTCAGTGGCAGCCGGCGCCGGAACCGCTCGACGTGGACGTCGGTGAGTTCACCGGCGGCCAGCACGTCGTGGTACATCCAGTCCGCGGGACGGTCCGTCGCGGTGGGGTCGAGGGCGTCGAGCGCCGTGCGGATGGCGGCGGCCTGGTCCGGGTCGGCGTAGCCGTAGCGGTGTCCGAACAGGGCGAGGGTGCCGCCGGCCGCGAGAGCGGCGCGGGCCTTCGCGTTGCGGGTCACCGGGTCCAGCCAGTGCCAGGCCATCGCGCAGGCCAGCAGGGGGACGCCGCCGGGCGGTGGCCGCCACTGCTCGAAGGTGCCGATCAGCACCTGGGCCTGCGGGAACTTGCTGGCGAGCCGGGCCGCCATCCGTGGGTCCGGCTCGATGCAGGTGACCGGGGCGGCGAGGGTGACCAGGACCTCGGTGCCCTTGCCGGTGCCGGCGCCGATCTCCACCACGCGGGAGGGCGTGCTGCCGTGGTAGCCGGCGATGGCGTCGGCGAGCTCGGGCGGATAGCCGGGGCGTGCGGTGTCGTACCGGTCGACAACCGATCCGAAGACGTTCATGGCGGCTCCTCGTATACGCTGCCGTATAAGGGCGACGGTAACGTTCATATACGGTCGCGTATACGGTGAGGTGAGTCACATCAGGTTCGCAACGCGCACGCCACGGGAGCGCTGGATCGCGGCGGGGCTGGACGCCCTCGCGGCCGGCGGACCGGACGCCGTCCGGGTGGAGGCCTTGGCGAAAAGCCTCGGGGTGACCAAGGGCGGGTTCTACGGCTTCTTCACCGACCGGGAGGCCCTGCTCACCGCCATGCTGGACACCTGGGAGCAGGAGAGCACGGACAGCGCGCTGGACCGCACCGAACGCGCAGGCGGAGACGCCCGCACCAGGATCACCCGAGCCGGTCTGCTGACCTTCAGCGAGCGCCTCCTGCCGATCGACCTGGCCGTGCGCGACTGGGCCCGGCGTGACGAGGCCGTCGCCGAGCGCCTGCGGCGCGTCGACAACCGGCGGATGGCCCTGCTGCGGGAGATGATCGGCACCTTCTGCACCGACCCGGACGAGGTGGAGGCGCGCAGCGTGCTCGCCTTCTGCCTGCTGATCGGCGAGCACTTCCTGGCCGCCGACCACGGCGACCGCACCCGCGCGCAGGTGCTCCGCCGAGCCGGCGACCTGATCCTCGACCGCGGCACCGGCCCGGCGTCCCGGTGACACCGTCCGCCGTCCACGGTGGAGCCTTCCGCCACGTCCGTGTCGGCGCACCTGCGGTACCGGCCTCGGCGTTCTAGACTTCGCTCGTGGCGGGCGACACCGGGCAGACGGGCAAGCTGGTGCGCGACCGGATCCCGGAGATCATCCGGCGGGACGGTCTGGAGCCGATCCTGCGCACCGCGACCGACGACGAGTTCCGCGGTTACGTCCACGCCAAGCTGCGCGAGGAGCTCAACGAGTACCTGGAGAGCGGCCGCGCCGAGGAGCTGGCCGACGTGCTCGAGGCCTGCTTCGCCGCGGCCGGCCTGCAGGGCGTCAGCCGCACCGACCTGATCGAGCTGGCCGAGCAGAAGCGGCAGGAGCGCGGCGGCTTCGACGACCGCCTCATCTGGCTGGGCAACGCCGGCTGACCGGCCCCTGCTCGCCTACCTGGGGTAACCGCACACGTCGTGCACCCAGCGGTCCCGATACCGCTCGACCGCTGCCCGGTCGGCGCGGTCGAGCGCCAGCCACTCCCGTGCCGCGCGCCGCATCTCGGCCCTCGCCTGTTCCCCTTCGGCCGGCCTCCGCTCCACCCAGTCGGTCAGCGCACCCCAGATCAGCTGCAGATCGATGGCCAGCTCACCGTCCGCGCCAGCCGAGCGACCCCACAGATCAACCCCTTTGTCGTACGGATCCGCGGCCGTGGTCAGCTCCTCGATCAGGGCGGTCACCGTCGTGAGGTACTCGATGGCGGTGGCGTCCCCAGGGTCCCGTGTCACCGGCGAACCCTCTCACGCCGCGGCAACGGCCGTCGATCGTGCGATGAGCGCCGTGCCGTCTCGCCGCCTCGGGCATATCGGAGAGTGACGGCCGGCATAGGAACCGGCCGTCACCCCTGCGACTTCCCTCCATCGCATGTCGCCGCCGGTCAGGCGGACAGGAACTGCCGGATGGCGATCAGGAGGAACGTGGTGGCGGAGAATGCCCCGCCACCAGCGAGAACGGCGGCGGGCACGGTCATGCCGCCGAGGTAGGACAGGACGCCGGCCACGAGGGCGACGCCGCTCGCGGCGAGCAGGATGACGGTCAGCCACAGTGGCCGGAGGTCGGGTGCGGGTGCGTGCATGGCGACGGCTTTCTCGACGCGCTTCGGCCGGAAGCGCGCAGCGTCGAATGGGGCGCCTGGTTCCGCGACCAGAACTGTCGTGGGGGCGCCTCCTTCGCGCTGCTGTTCGGGCGGACACCGGCGGACCGACGGGTGCTACGGCGCCTTGTTGCAGGAAGACACCGTCCCGGTTCGCCTTGCCGACAGTTTCGGTCACCGCGCGCGGTAATGACGCGATCCCCACTCGACCATTTGTGATGTGCGTAAGAGCCCGATACAACGCAAAAGGCACCCGGCTGCAACTCCGGGTGCCTTTATCCTGATGTGTCCGCCCAAACAGACAGCACAGGAGATACTCAACCTCATTCACTGTGACGCTAGTTGATTCAAGTTGACGAGGTCTGTACTCAGTGAAGCACGCCATCCGTCGGCGCGCCACCACGCAATCTGCCATGTTGCAGCTGGTGACACCTGGCTCCCTGCCAGGTGGCACCGCGACGGCCGTTCGCCAAGATCCTTAATGGCCGGCGCTTGGCGAATGGCCGCGTCATGGCTGGTACGCGGCGAAATCATCCAGCCGACCTATTCGCCGGCCCTGACCAGGGAGGACATTCCGGAATCGAGGTGATCGGCGCTTCGGCGGGTCGCATGCCCGCGAGGGGCAACAGCATGAAAAGGCACCCGGCTGCAACCCCGGGTGCCTTTATCCTGATGTGTCCGCCCAAACAGACAGCACAGGAGATACTCAACCTCATTCACCTTGACGCCATTTGATTCAAGTTGACGAGGTCTGAACTCAGTGAAGCACGCCATCCGTCGGCGCGCCACCACGCAATCTGCCATGGTGCCGTTGGTGACACCTCGCTGCCTGCCAGGTGGCAGGGCACCGCTCGGACCGCGCTTCGCCCAGGCTGGTCAGCGGGTGGCGGGGACGTCCAGGCCGGCGGCGCCGAGGACCTCGTCGGCTTCCACCTCGGCGGGGGTGAGGTGGGGCCGGCGGGCTCGGGGCAGGAGCCAGCCGACCGTGGCGGCGGCGAGGGCGGCCAGGACGGCGCCGGCTACGAAGATGGCTACGAACTGGGACTCGTCGGGTAGCGGGACGGGGCCCGGGATCGGGTTGCGGGTCAGCATGGTGACCACGAAGGCGGTGCCCAGGGACATGCCGACGGAGCGGGCGATCGAGTTGACGCTGTTGGCGATGCCCGTCTCGGCCGGCTCGACGTGGGCGATGAGCAGGGCGGGTAAGGCTGCGTACCCGAAGGTGACCGCGGTGTTGACGATCAGGGCGCCGACGATCACCTGCCAGGTGGCGGCGTGCAGCAGCGCGAGCAGAGTGAAGCCGGCGCCGGCCAGGACCGCGGCGAGGACCAGGGTGGCCTTGGCACCGAATCGGGCGACCAGGCGGCCGCCGACCGGGGCGGTGAGCACGCCGCCGGCCGTGCCGGGCAACAGGTAGACCAGGCTGGCGGCGAGCACCGAGGCGCCGAAGCCGTAACCGGCGACCTCGGACGGGGTCTGCACCAGGGCGGAGACCGCCAGGAAGACGGCGAACATCGCGAAGCCGAGGAACAGGCCGGCCGCGTTGGCGATCACGATCGGGCGGTGGCGCAGCATCCGGGTGCTCACCAGCGGATGCTGGACCCGCCGCTCGAACAGCACGAACGCGGTCAGCACGACGGCCGCGGCGGCCAGCGAGCCGAGCACCCGGGCCGAGGCCCAGCCCCAGCCGTTGCCCTCCTCGAGGGGCAGGATCAGCAGCACCAGGCCGAGCCCGAGCAACCCGGCACCGATCCCGTCGAGGGTGCCGGTGGCGGCGCCCGGGCGGGACGGCAGCAGCCACACCCCGGCCAGGCCGATCAGGGTCAGCGCGGTGGCGAGCCAGAACAACTGGTGGTAGTCGCCGCCGTGGCGCATCAGCAGGCCGGTGACCACCAGGCCGAACCCGGCGCCGACCGACAGCATGCCGCTGACCAGGGCCATCGCGCCGGTCAGCCGGTGCGGCGGCAGCTCCTCCCGGAGCACGCCGATGGCCAGCGGGAACAGCCCGAAACTGGCCGCCTGGGCGACCCGGCCGGCGAGCAGCAGCGGCAGGCTGGACGTGGTGGCGGCCAGCACCGAGCCGAGCAGCACCACGGTCAGCACGCCAAGCATCACCGGGCGGCGGCCGTGCAGGTCGCCGAGGCGGCCGAGCATCGGGGTGAGCACCGCGGCGGCCAGCAGGTTCGCGGTCACCACCCAGCTGGCCGCGCTGGTCGAGACGCCCAGGTCGGCCCGGATGTTGGCGACCACCGGGACGACCAGGGTCTGCAGCGCGGAGACGAGCAGCACGACGTAGCAGGCGACGGGCAACGCCAAGCGCGTTCTTGAGGGCATGACCCGAACGTAGACCCGCCGCCGACAGTTTTCAACGCTGTGTCAAAAACCAAAGATGCGGCGTCAATTACATTTGATGGGTTGTAGAGTCGGCGCCGTGCCAGCCATCAAGAGCCGCCGGGCCCCCACCAAAGGCGACCAACGGGAGCAGGCCCTGGTCGACGCCGCGCGGGCGGTCTTCCGGGACAAGCCGATCAGCCAGGTCACCATCGACGAGCTGGCCGGGGCGGCCGGCATCACCCGGTCCGGCTTCTACTTCTACTTCGAGTCCAAGCAGGCGCTGTTCGCCGCGGTCGTCGACCAGGGCATCGCCGAGGCCGACCTGGAGGTGGCCGAGTGGCTGGACTCCGACGGCCTGGACCGCGCGGGGCTGCGCCGCGGCCTGGCCGCCGGGCTGGCCCGGTGGAAGGTCGACGGCCGATGGCTGCGCGAGGCGTTCCTGGCCCCCGACCCGGGCGACGATGTCCTGCAGATCCGGGACCGGTTGGTCCGGCGCGGCTGCACGCTGTTCAGCAAGCGCATCGAGCGGGACGCGCGCGCCGGGCTGACCGTGGGCGGGCCGCCCGACCTGCTCGCCAAGATGGCCGTCCACCTGCGCGGCGCGATGTTCGCCGAGGTCTACGCCGACCCGGGCGCCTTCGACGAGGACGAGCTGCTGGACACGCTGACCGACGCGATCCTGCGGCTGATCTACGGCCGGGTGCCGGCGGCGCTGGAAGAGGGCGACGAGGGCGGCCAGGACCAGGGCGAAAACCGGTAGCCACAGCAGCCGGTGCAGCGGCCACCACCCGGTCGGCGCGTCGAGCAGGCCGGGCAGCGGCCCGGCCGGCAGGCTCGCGAAGCTGACCAGCAACAGGGCGGTCTGGTGCCAGCAGAACAGGGTCATCGCGGCGAGGTTGAGCACCACCACCGGCAGCCACAGCTTCGGGTGCCGCAGCCAGCCGGCCAGCCGGGGGCGCACCAGCAGGAACACGCCGAGCTGGGCGGCGGCCAGGGCCAGGGCGAACAGTGACGGCGGGTCGAGGTTGGACCAGTTGTCGCCGGGGACGCCGACCGCGCTCGCCGGATAGCCGGCCACGCCGACCAGGACCGCGCCGGTGATGATGCCGCCGGCGGCCAGGGCGAGACCGTGCCGGCGCGTCAGCCGGCCTTCGGACAGCGCGATCCCCAGCAGGTAGGGCGCGGCCCAGCCGACCGGCGCGGCCAGCAGGAGCAGCGGCGAGTCGGCGCCCAGGTGCCGGGCGAGATCGCTGGCCGCGATCAGGGCGACCGGCGCCAGCGGCGCCCAGAGACCGGAGCGGGTCACGGCGGCGCGCAGCAGCGGCGTCAGAGCGAGCAGCACGACGTACACGATCAGAAACCACATCGGATGCGTGACCAGCGACCACACCGCGTGGCGGGTGCTCTCCGGGGCGCCGGCCAGCTCCAGCAGCCACAGCGCGGGCAGCCACACCGCGGCGAGGACCGCGATCGGCCGGAGCAGGCGGCTGACCCGGCTGGTCAGCCACGGCCACACCGCCCGGCTGCGCAGGCCGCGGGACGCCGCGAACCCGCCGGCGAAGAAGAACAGCCCCAGCGTCTGCAGCAGCCAGGTCGCCGGGGTCAGCGCCGGATGCTCCGCGAGCGGGCTCGCGCCGTGCCACGCCGTCGGCTGGGCCGGGTCGCTGACCAGCGCGGACACCAGCCAGTGCCCGAGGACGACGCCGAGGATGGCGACGGCGCGCAGGGCGTCGACCGTACGGTCGCGGTCGTGGATTGTCATGGGGTCCCTCCGGCGATCCGGGCCAGCGCGGCGAGCGAGTCGGTGCCCGGCGCCAGGTAGTGGTCGTGGTCGTCGACGTCGGCGGTGGCGAAGAGCCGCGCGCCGAAGGCGGGGTCGGCCGGTTTGGTGCCGTGCCCGATGCCGAACCAGCGGATCCCGGGCACCCAGCGGACCCAGTCCCCCGCGCTCTGCCCGGCCCAGACCCGGGCGCTGGTGCCCAGCTCGGCGACGCGGTCGACGCCCATCCCCGGGCTGCCGAAGACGGCGATGTCGGTGACCCGGGCCGGCAGCCGGGACGCGGCCAGGCCGATCACCGTGGAGCCGTAGCTGTGCCCGAGCAGCGTGATCGTGGCGTTCGGGTGGGCGGCGGCCAGCTCGCCGACGAACGCGACCAGGTTGTCGGCGCCGGTCGCGGCCAGCTCCTGGCGGCCGGCCTGCCGCATGGTCTGCGGGGTGTCGTAGCCGAGCCAGGCGATCACCGCGTGCTCGCCGGGGCCCATCGCCTGCCGCAGGTTCGCCGCCTGGGTCGCCGGAGACCGATAGTTCCTGCCGCCGACGCCGCGCCAGAAGTTCGCCAGCCGGTTCGACATGCCGGGCACCAGGACCGCGATCCGCCGCGCGGTGTCCAGGTCGCCGAAGACCTGCGCGACCCGGCCCTGGCCAGCCGGGTCGAACAGCAGGTACTGCCCGGGCGGCCGGGTGATCGAGGCGGGTGGTGCGGTCGCCGGGGGCGCGAGCAGGGTGCTCGCCGACGGCGTCACGATCATGGCGAGGACGGCGAGCACGACGTTCTTCTTCATGGCCGCCAATCTGCTGGCCGCAGACATAGACCCACATCGGCTCGTGGATCACATCGCGGTGAGCGGCGGGTAGCCCCGGGGCTTACGCCCGCAGGCCGATGTACGTGCTGACCAGCGCCGATACGATCAGCGCCATGGTTAACGGCCTGTCCCGCTGGGGTCTCGCGCTGCTCTTCCCGCTCGCCCTGCTGCTGGTAGCGCTCATGCCGTTCACGGCCAGTGCGCTGTGGGTCGGCGCGCTCGTCGTGACGCTGGCCCTGCCGGTCGGGTTGATGCGCCGGCACGCGACGGCGGCACTGGCCGTGGTGCTGATCAGCGGGGCGGTCTTCGTGCCGACCGTGCACCACATGTTCGCCGGCCGGGCCATGCTGATCCCGCTGCTGGTCCTGGCCGACATCATGGTGGGCAACGTGGCCGCCTCGACGCCGCGCCGGCGCTCGATCCCGGCGGCGCTGGTGACCCTCGCCGTGCAGATGACGCTCGCCGCGGTCGACAACCCGATCGACCTGACCGTCGTCTGGACCATCCAGCTCCTGGCGCTGGCCACGGCGTGGCTGATCGGCAACTCGGTCCGGCAGCGGCGCCAGTTCGCGGTGGCGCAGCGGGTCGAGGCCGAGGTGCGCGCGGTGCAGGCCGAGCGGCTGCGGATCGCCCGCGAGCTGCACGACATGATCGCGCACAGCATCGGGGTGATCGCGGTGCAGGCCGGGATGGGCCGCCGGGTGATCGGCACCCAGCCGGACGAGGCCCGCAACGCGCTCGCCGTCATCGAGGAGACCAGCCGGGACACCGCGGCCGCGCTCCGCCGGATGCTCGGCACGCTGCGGCGCAACGACCTCGAGACCGGTCCGGCGGTCCGGGATCCGGCGCCCGGACTGGGCGACCTGGAGGACCTGATCACCCGTACCGGAAAGGCGGGTTTGACGGTCTCCCTGCTGCGCAGCGGCGCGCAGGCGCCGCTGCCGCCGGACATCGATCTGTCCGCGTTCCGTATCGTCCAGGAGGCGATGACCAACGTGATCCGGCACGCCGGCACCGACCGATGCGACGTGGTGATCGAACAGGATGATCGGGAGCTGACCATCGAGGTGATCGACGGCGGGCGCGGCGGCGCCGGCAGCAGCGACCACGGATTCGGGATCTCCGGGATGCGCGAGCGGGTCAGCCTGCTCGGCGGCGACTTCAGCGCCGGTCGGGGCACGTCCGGCGGCTTCCGGGTGCACGCCCGCATCCCGCTGCCGGGCGAGGGCTCGTGAGCGTCCGGGTGCTGCTGGTGGACGACCAGCCACTGATCCGTAACGGACTACGGGTGTTGATCAACGACGCCGAGGACCTGACCGTGGTCGACGAGGCCGGCAACGGCGCCGAGGCGGTCCGGCTGGCCCGCGAGCACCGGCCGGACGTGGTGGTGATGGACATCCGGATGCCGGTCATGGACGGCATCGAGGCCACCCGGCACATCCTCGGCGGCACCGACCCGGCCAAGGTGCTGATGCTGACCACGTTCGACGACGACGAGTACGTGTACGCCGCGCTGCGCGCCGGGGCCAGCGGTTTCCTGGTCAAGGACATGGCGCTGGACGACATCCTGAACGCGGTCCGGGTGGTCGCGGGCGGCGACGCGCTGATCGCGCCGAGCGTGACCCGGCGGCTGATCGCCCAGTTCGCCGGGCGGCCCGCGGTGCCCGCGCCGGTCTATCGCTCGTCGGACGGGATCACCGAGCGGGAGCGGGAGGTGCTGACCCTGGTCGGGCTCGGCCGGTCGAACGCCGAGATCGCCACTGACCTGCACATCAGCCCGGCCACCGCGAAGGCGCACCTGGCCCGGCTGTTCACCAAACTGGACGCCCGGGACCGCGTCCAGCTGGTGATCATCGCGTACGAGATGGGGTTGGTAAGCCCGGGGGCTTAGTTCCGCGGGCCGATTCGCGGACCGTGGCCACCGCCTACCTTCGGGTCCCGTGACGATCCTCAACGCGGTGGCGAACACCCTGTCGCGGCACACCCGCTACCTGGACAACGAGCTGCACACGATCGGCGGGCTGGTCCGGCCCGGCGACGTGTGCCTGGACGTCGGATCGGCGGCCGGCCTCTACAGCCGGACGCTGTCCGACCTGGTCGGACCGGCCGGGCTGGTGCACAGCGTGGAGCCGTTGAGCTTCGGGCACCCGTTCTGGTCGCGGGTGCTCGGCGCGCGGCGGCGCGGCAACGTCCGGCATCACGCGGTGGCGCTCGGCGCGCAGCCGGGGCGGGCCGCGATGCGGGTGCCCTACACCGCGAGCGGGCCGGCGACCAGCAGGTCGTTCCTCGGCCGGGAGAGCCGGGGGCTGGGCTCCACCGCGGAGTTCGTCCGGCACGAGGACGTGGTCGTCGAGGTCAGCACGGTGGACGCGCTGGTCGCGGAGGCGGGGCTGGAGCGGCTGGACTTCGTGAAGATCGATGTGGAGGGCGGTGAACTGCACGTGCTGCACGGGGCGGCGCGGACGGTGGAGCGGTTCCGGCCGGCGATGTTCATCGAGATCGAGGAACGGCACACGGCCCGTTACGACCACTCCCCCGGTGACGTCGTCGCCTGGCTGACGGCGCGGGGTTACACGATGTACACGTGGCAGCGGGGGTGGGTGCCGGCCGAGCGGGTCTGCCCCCACACCAACAACTACCTGTTCCGCTCGTCCTAGAGCTTTTCGAGCGCGGGCACCACGGTGGCCGGGGCCGGCATCGCGGCGATCTCCGCGGCGACCTCCTTAGCCGCGGTCCGCAGCGCGCCGTCGGTGAGCAGCGTGGTCAGGTCGGCCGCGCCGATCGCCTTCGCCTCGACGGCCAGGCCGGCGCCGCGGCGCGCCAGCAGTCCGGCGTTGTAGCGCCGGTCGCCCGCGCCGGGCGTGGCCAGCTGCGGCACGCCCACGGCCAGGCCGCCCAGCACGCTGCCGGCGCCGCCGTGGTGGACGAACGCGGCGGCGAACGGCAGCACCCGGTCGAGCGGCACCCGGTCGACCGTCCGCACGTTCGCCGGCAGGTGTCCGGTGACCGCCGGCCGGACCAGCACGAACTCGGCGTCCACCTGGGCCGCCGCGGCGATCACGGCGGGGCCGGGGTCGCCGCTGTTCGGACCGGTGAGGGTGCTGCGGCTGACCACCACGCGGGGCCGGTCGCCGGCGCTGAGCAGCCAGTCCGGGACGGCGCCGCCACCGGAGAACGGAACCGGCCGCATGCTGAACTCGTCCGCCGCGGGGGCGCCGCGCAGGCTGGGCGGCGTCGTGGCGATGGTCAGGGCCGGGGCCGGGACGTCCTGCCCTCTCATCGCCCGGCTCCCGGCCACCGCCCGGAAGAGCTCGGTGGCCGGCCACAGCGAAGCCTCCTGCAGGACCGAGGGAACGCCGAGCCGGGCGGCGACCACGGCGCCCGCCTCGCTCAGCGACTCGTAGACGATCAGATCGGGTCGTTCGCGCCGCGCGAGCGCCAGCAGCGGGTCGATCAGCGCCTGGTTGGCGCGGCCGAACAGCTCACCGACCATCTCCTGGCCGGCGGTGCCGCGCAGCTCGGCGCGGGCCAGGCCGGGCCGGCGCAGGGCCACCCGCAGGGCGCTCCGCTGCAGATGGAACCGGGCGCCGATGTCGGCGGTCCGCAGACCGAGCACGTCGCCGGGGAAGCCGCCGCCGGCCAGGACCACGTCGTGCCCGGCGTCGCGGCAGGCCGCCGCGAGCGGAACCAGCGGCAGCAGATGCCCTTGCAGTGGCGCCGCGACGAAGACGATACGCATGGTTCTCCTCAGGAGTCCGAGTCGTCGAGCCGGACGGCTCCGATCGCCATCAGGATCGCACCGGGCACAAAGAACAGTCCGACCGAGAGCAGGCCGAGAAGCACGACAATGGTCAGCGCCGTGACGCCCGCCCAGGCCGCGCCACGACGACAACGGCGAGGCACCAGCAGCGGCAGGGCACACAGCAGCACCGGTGCGGCCAGCACAGGAGCGACAGCGGGCTGGTCCGCCCCAAGGCTCACCACCCGGTCCGTAGACCCGCTCCGGTGCACGGCCACCGTCGGAAGCAGCAGCAGGGCAAAAGCGGTGACCGCGGTCAGCAGCAGGGCCGCGACGAACCATCGGCTCCGCATTCCCGCCTCCTTCCCGGTCAGGCGAACACCCGGTCGGCGAAGGCCGCCACCACACCCGCGACCCGGGCCGGTGCCCGCAGGTTGGCGCCGTGCCCCTGGCCGGGCAGGGTCACCCGCTCCGCCCCGGGGATGACCGCGGCCAGCGCGGACAGCCGCTCGGCCAGGTGCCGCGGACTGCGCTCGCCGCCGAGCAGCAGCACCGGACACCGGATGGCGGCGTACGCGGCGCGCCGGTCGCCGAGCGCGTCGATGGCGGCGTTGTCGTCGAGCTGGCGCGGGATCAGCCGCCGCCAGCGCGGCACCGCGGCGACCAGCACCGCGGACAGCCAGGCCGGCAGGCGGGGCAGTCCGACGACGTCACGCAGGAAGATCTGAATCGCACGCCGGCGGTGGCCGCTCGCCAGGGCGGCGCGGGCCCGGACGGTGGCGTCGCCACCGAGCGGCGCGCCGACGACCACGGGCGGCTCGTAGAGGATCGCGCCGGCGAAGGCGTCCGGCCCGGCCAGCAGGGCCTCCAGCGCCACCACTGCGCCGGACGAGTGTCCGACCAGGAGCGCCGGCCGGCCGAGCGTCCGCGCGACGGCCACCGCGTCGGCCGTCTCCGCGGCCAGGCCCGGCGGCGGGTCCAGGTCCATCCGATAGCGGCGGCGCCTCACGCGCACGACAAGGAACCGTGCCGTCAGGCGGGCAGCGACCCGTCGCCAGGCCGTCTCGTCGTTCATCCCCGCGTGCAGGATCAGGATCGGCGGGCCGGCGCCCTCGGTGACCGTCGTCATCACGCCTCCCTTAGCACCGCTAAGGAGACCAGTGTGTCCTTAGCGCCGCTAAGGTGTCAATGCATGGAGACACGTGGCCGGAGCGGCGGCCTCAGCCGGCCGGTGCTGATCGACGCGGCTCGCCGCCTGCTCACCGAGGTCGGGCTGGACGGCCTGACGGTGCGCCGGCTCGCCGCCGAGCTGGGCGTGCAGTCACCGGCGCTGTACTGGCACGTGCGTACCAAACAGGAATTGCTGGACGGCGTCGCGGACGCGATCGTCCTGTCCGCGGGCATGGGCCCGCCCCGGCCCGGGGAAGGCTGGCGGGCCTGGCTGCGGCGCCGGGCCCGCGCCTACCGGGCCGCCCTGCTCGCCCATCGGGACGGCGCCCGGATCGTCGCGAACGCCCGGCTCGGCCCGGAGACGCTGCGCCGTCTCGACCAGGAGCTGGCCGCGATGGTCGAGCACGGGTTCAGCCCCGCCCTGGCGCTGCGGACGATCACCGCGATCACGCACTACATCAACGGGAGCGTGCTGCAGCAGCAGTCACCACGGCCGGAGCCCGCCGAGCCGCCTGCGGATCCGCTCGCCGCCCTCGGCGCGCTGCTGGACGACCCGGACGCGACGTTGGTGGTGGCCCTGCGCGAGACCGGGGCGAACGCCGACGAGGCTTTCGAGCACGGTTTGACCGCGCTCCTGGACGGCACCGCGGCCGCCCTCGCGGCGGCTACGCGGTGAAACCCCACAGGCGGACCAGGCCGGATCCGGTCATGACCAGGCCCAGGGCAGCGAACGGTCCTTGATCGCTGACGTGGAACAGCTCCGGTGGTTCGCTCAGGACCGCTCCTCCACCGCTTCCGGTGGCGAAGGATACGCCGGCACGCTACCGCCACCAGCATGACCGGCTCGGCCGGGGCCGAGCCGGTCACCCGGGGACGGGTCAGCCGAGGGTGGCGACCAGGACCGCCTTGATCGTGTGCAGGCGGTTCTCGGCCTGGTCGAAGACAATGCTGGCCGGTGAGTTGAAGACCTCACCGGTGACCTCCAGGCCGGAGGTCATGCCGGTGTGCTCCATGATCTCCGCGCCGACCACCGTGTTGGCGTCGTGGAAGGCCGGCAGGCAGTGCATGAACTTGGCGACCGGGTTGCCGGTCCGGGCCAGCAGTTCGCTGTTCACCTGGTACGGCGTGAGCTGCCGGACCCGGTCGGTCCAGACGTCCTTGGACTCGCCCATCGACACCCAGACGTCGGTGTGCACGAAGTCGACGCCGTCGACCGCCTCGCCGGGATTGTCGGTGATGGTGATCCGGGCGCCGGTCCGTCCGGCGATCTCCTGGGCGAGTTGGACGACGTCCTTCGGCGGATGCAGGTCGGCCGGGCCGGCGAGCCGGACGTCGCTGCCCATCAGGGCACCCATGACCAGCAGGGAGCGACCCATGTTGAACCGGCAGTCGCCGAGGTAGGCGTACGTCAGAGCGTCGTAGGGTTTGTTGCTCGCCTCGTGCATGGTCAGGAAGTCGGCCAGCATCTGGGTCGGATGCCACTCGTTGGTCAGCCCGTTGTAGACCGGCACACCGGCGTGCGCGGCGAGTTCCTCGACGTCGGTCTGGGCGCTGCCGCGGAACTCGATCGCGTCGTACATCCGGCCCAGGACGGCCGCCGTGTCGGCGATCGACTCCTTGTGCCCCAGCTGCGACCCGGACGGGTCCAGGTAGGTCACGTGCGCGCCCTGGTCGAACGCCGACACCTCGAACGCCGAGCGGGTCCGGGTCGAGGTCTTCTCGAAGATCAGCGCGATCTCCTTGCCTTCGAGGTGCTTGACCTCGGTGCCCGCGTACTTGGCCAGTTTGAGCGCCTCGGCGAGCTTGAGCAGGTGCCGCAACTCCTGCGGCTCGAAGTCGATCTCCTTGAGGAAGCTGCGGTTGCGCAGGTTGAACGCCATGGCGAATCTCCGTTTCAGTACGCCGGGTCGCGCTGGATCGGACAGGTCATGCAGTGCGAGCCGCCTCGGCCGCGGCCGAGCTCGAACCCGGCGATCGGGAGCACTTCGATGCCGGCCTTGCGGAGCGCGGCGTTGGTGCTGGTGTTGCGCTCGTACCCGACGACGACGCCGGGTTCGAGGGCGACCACGTTGTTGCCGTCGTCCCACTGCTCGCGTTCGGCCCCGAAGCTGCCGCCGCCGGTCTCGATGACCCGCATCGCGCCGACGCCGAGCACCTCGCCCATCAGCTTGGGCAGCGAGCCGTGTGCCTCCTCGACGACCAGGTCGTCGGCGTTGTCGCCGGGCCGGACGGTCCAGATCCGGGCGCCGTCGACGACCTGGGGGAAGGCGGTGACCACGTCGCGGTCGCACATGGTGATCACCGTGTCCAGGTGCATGTAGCTGCGGGACTTCGGCAGCAGCACGGCCAGCACGACCCGCGCCGAGCCGGCCCGGAACAGCGACCGGGCGATCCACAGCACCGCCTGCGGGGTGGTGCGCTCCCCCATCCCGATCATCACCGCGCCGTTGCCGATCGGCTGCACGTCGCCGCCCTCGACGTGGGCGCGGCCCCAGTCCTCGTCGGCGCCACCCAGCCAGATCGGGAACTTCTCCGCGGCGAACATCGGATGGAACCGGTAGACGGTTTCCATGATCATGGTTTCCGGCTTGCGGGCCGGTTTGGTCATCGGGTTGAGCGTGACGCCGTCGTAGATCCAGCAGGACGGGTCGCGCTGGAAGAGGAAGTTGGGCAGCGGCGGCAGCAGCATCGTCGTCGACGAGGCGGCCTCCCAGATCAGCCCGAGCGGGCGGGCCACGTCGGCCTTGGTGATCCCGCCGATCAGGAAGTCCGCGACCTGCGCGGGTTCGGCCTCGCCGACCCATTCCCGGGCCCGGTCGGCGGCGGTGACGCCGACCTCGCGCTCGTTGAGGACGTGCGCACCGACCCACTGCTTGGCGGCCGGGTCGGCGAGCGCCTCGGTGAGCAGTGTCTCCACTTCGAACACCTCGACGCCGCGGCCGCGCATCACCTCGCAGAACGCGTCGTGCTCGGCCTCGGCCCGCTCGACCCAGAGCACGTCGTCGAAGAGCAGCTCCTCGGCGTTCGACGGGGTCAGCCGGGTGTGTTCCAGACCGGGCCGGTGCACCATGACCTTGCGGAGCTTGCCGACCTCGGAGTGAACGCCGAAGGACATACCGATCACCTCGTGAGTTGGACCGCGCGGGCGGGAACGGACTGGGGTTGGAGGTCGTGCGGGCCGCCGTAGTCGCCGCCCGGGGTCACGACCGTGCCGGCCTTGCCGGCCAGGATCTGCTCCGCCTCGTCGAGCGCCCCGATCGCGGCCAGGTCGCCGGTCAGCTCCACGAACCGGCAGACGGCCTCCACCTTCGGCCCCATCGACCCGGCCGGGAACGGCTCGCGGCGCAGCGCGGCCGGGGTGGCCCGGGACAGCGGTTCGGCGTGGCTGGTGCCGAAGCCGCGATACACCGCGGGCACGTCGGTGAGCAGCAGCAGCGCGTCCGCTTCGAGCGACTCGGCCAGGACCGCGGTGGCCAGGTCCTTGTCGACGACCGCCTCGACACCCTGCAGCCGGCCCGACTCGTTGCGGATCACCGGGACGCCGCCGCCACCGGCGCAGACCACCACCGCGCCGGAGGAGAGCAGCTGGCGGATGATCCGGGTCTCGACGATCCGCTCGGGCGCCGGCGACGGGACGACCCGGCGCCAGTGCGGGCCGTCCGGTTTCACCTCCCAGCCCCGCTCGGCGGCCAGCCGGTGCGCGGTCGCCTCGTCGTAGACCTGCCCGACGAACTTGGTCGGCGACGCGAACGCCGGGTCGGCGGCCGAGACCAGGGTCTGGTTGACGATCGCCGCGACCTGCCGCCCGGGCAGCGCGTTCTGCAGGCCCTGCAGCAGCCAGTAGCCGATCATGCCCTGGGTCTGCGCGCCGAGCACGTCCAGCGGGTACGGCCGTTCCAGCTCCGGATCGTTGGCGCTCTCCAGGGCGAGCATGCCGACCTGCGGGCCGTTGCCGTGGGTGATGACCAGCTCGTGCCGGGCGGCCAGCGGGGCCAGGGCCTCGACAGCTCGGCGGGCGTTGTCCCGCTGGACCGCGGCGTCGGGTTTCTGGCCACGCTCCAGCAGGGCGTTGCCGCCGATGGCGATCACGATGCGCATGGGGATCCTTTCCGGGTCAGTGGTAGGGCGGCACCGGCGGCGGTTCCGTCATCCGGGTACGCATGCGCAGGTAGACCGGTATGCCGATGAGCATGGCCGCGCCCGCCATCAGGAACGGGCCCCAGACCTCGTACCAGTTGTCCGCACCCGTGTTGCGGGAGCACCAGATGAACAGGACGGAGAAGATCAGGGCGAGGACCGCGACGGTCGCGTCCCGGGCGAAGCGTGGCGTGTGCAGCTCACGGCGGTCACGCAGCCGCCACTTCAGCTGGGCCAGGGCGGAGAACGCGTACGGGATCGCGGCGGTGATGCCGGTCATCAGCACCAGGGTGTTGAAGACGGTGGCGCCGCTCGTCCCCATGAAGCTCACCGCCATGGCGACGCTGCCCAGCACGGTGGAGGCGATGATGCTGACCGCCGGCACCCCGCGCCGGGAGATCCGGCCGAACGCCGCCGGGAACAGGCCGTCCTTCGCGGCGGCCAGCGGCATCTCGGCGCAGATCATGATCCAGCCGTTGAGCGCGCCGATCCCGGAAACGATCACGGCGAGCGCCACCAGGTTGCCGGCCCAGGTGCCGCCGCCGACCATCGCGTCGGCCGCCACCGAGTACGACGCCTTGTTCTCGTCCTTGGCCAGCTCGGTGGTCGGCACCGTGCCGAACACGGCGACCATCGAGAGCAGGTAGACCACCGAGGCGCCCAGCGTGCCGAGCAGCGTGGCCCTGGGGATGTTGCGTTCCGGGTCGCGAACCTTCGCCGCGGCGACCGCGGCCGCCTCCACACCGAGATAGCTGAACAGGCAGATCGCCATCGCGCTGCCGATCGCGCGCAGGTCCGACTCGCCGCTGACGTTCCACGGCGAGAAGTTGCCGGAGCTGATCGCGAGCAGGCCGACCGTCGACATCAGCGCCAGCGGCACGTACTTGATGATCGACGTCCACAGCTGGACGGCGCCGGTGTTCTTGACGCCGCTCAGGTTGATCGCCGCCGGGATCCAGAGACCGACCAGGGCGATCAGGATCGACCAGCCGGCCACATGATCCTGGTTGAGGAACTTCTCGACGTAGAAGACCCAGCCGGTGACGATCGCCGCGTTCCCGGCCCAGGCCGTGATCCAGTACGACCACGCGTTCACGAAACCGGTGCTGTTGCCGAAGGCGGCTCGGGCGTACGCATAGGGTCCGCCGTCGGCGGGAAGCCGCCGGGACAGCGCCGCGAACATCATCGCCAGCGCGACCGCGCCGAGCGTGGTCAGCACCATCGCGACGATGCTGATCGGTCCGATGGAGGCCAGGGAGTACGGCAGGTTGAAGATGCCGACCCCGATGATGCTGCCCAGGATCAGCGCGGTGGCCTGGGGCAGGCCCAGACTGGCGGTGGCCTCGGGCTTCGACGGTGCTTCTCTGACATCTGCCATGACTTCCCCGCAACGCTGAAGGGACATCACCTGGACGGCCGTGTGACACCACATGCCGCGGTCACCGACCGGGCCGAATCACCACCGACGATGACGGTCGATCCGACGCCTCACGTCGTCCGGAGCGGATGAATTTCCACCTTCGCCGCCGGCTGACGGGCCACTGACGGCCCGATCCGCCAGAGTTTCCGGTACGACCCGCCCCTGCTCGGGATTCCGATCACGCTGCTGGTCCTCCCGTGCCGTGAGCAGCGGCTCCGCCGGTTACCCTGCGCGCATGATGATCAACTTCTTCGGCTGGGAGGCTCGGCGGCGGGTGGCGGTGCTGGTCGCGGCGCTGCTCACCGCGGTCGCCCTCCAGGTGCTGCGACAGACCGCCGGGAATGGTCATGCCCTGCGGTTCAGCCTCCTGGTCGCCGCACTGCCCGCGGTCCCGTTCATCCTGGGCGCGGCGGTCGCCGGCCAGCGGTACCGGCCCGCGTGGCTGGTGGCCCGGCCCGAGGTGCCCGCCCTCGACGTTCCCGCGAATCCGAGTGCGGTCCTGGGCGCCGCCGGCTACACGTTCGTCGCCGTGCACATCGTGGGCGGGATGATCCGGTACCTCGAAGCGGGGCCGGAACTGTGGTTCACCGTGGCCGTCATCGCGCTCGTCGGCGGTCAGCAGGCCGCCCTCTGGCGGGCGGCGCTCGGCCGCTTCGGGGTACGGCTCACCCCGGCCGGCATCACCGACCGGCAGCCGTACGGAGATCTCTTCATCCCCTGGGACGCCCTGGACACCGCGCCCGCCGCCTTCCCGCGCAAGGCGCACCAGGTGGCGCTCCGCCTGGCCCGCCCCGACCTGGTGCGCAAGCGCGGCTTCCGCGGCGGCGACCGGGCCCTGCTGCCGGCCGCGGGCGTCGACGCGCAGCTACTGGCCAGCACGATCAACGGGTACGCCGACCGTACCGACGCACGGATCGCCATCGGGTCGTAGACGGGCGCCGATTGTTGTCGGAGGGCGTCGTTACGATCCGCGGCATGAGTTCAGCGCTCCTGGGATCGGCCCGCCAGATTCTCGACCGGTTCGCGGCCGGGGACGTGCCGCCGCCGTCGGCCGCCGAGCGGGTCGCTTGGGCCGGCGCGCTCCTCGACAGCGGCGATCCGGAGGCCGCCGCCGGTCAGCTGGTCGCCGTGTTGCGGGGCGAGCGGGACGTGCCCGACGCGTTGCCGGCGGTGGCGAGCCGTCTCCCTCGCAAGCAGGTGCGAGCCGTGGTGACCGCGGCCATCGACAACGGCCGGGTCGAGGTGTCCTCGGAGACGTCTCCGGTACCGGCGGCGTTCGCCCGGCTGGCCGCCGGGTCGGACGAGACCGAGGAGGCGCTGCTGCGCGCGGCGCTCGTGGTCCGGGAGTATGAGGATCGGCCGCCTATGGCGTATCGCAACTATCGGGCCTACCGCATCTCCAGGGTCCTGGCCGGGCTGGCCGAGGCGCATCGCGGCGAGCCGGAGCGCCTGGACCTCTGGGCCGGCATCCTGGCTGAGGGCGGGGCTGTGGGCGGGTCCGGAGCCGGGGCTGATGCGGAGGCCGATACTGAGGCCGGGGCCTGGGCCGGGACTGAGGCCGGGGCCAGGACTCCGACCGGGGCCGGGACTGAGGCTGGGGCCGGGACTGAGGCCGGGGCTGAGGGCCACCGCCCACGCCTGAACGATCGCACCTGCCTGGCCGGCGCCGCCGCTTTGCTCGGGCCGCTGGGGCTGGCCGAGATCGACCGGCGGTGCGGTGCGCTGGACGACGAGTTCGCGCTGTTCGAGGCGGTGCCGCTGGCCCGGGCGCTCGCCGAGGCCGGGCGGGCGACGGAGGCGTTGGAGCTGGCGGCGCGGCTGGAGCCGACCGCCCGGCAGCAGGCCATCGTCGCCGTGGCGGAGGTGGTCACCGACGGGCCGGAGGCGCCGGCCGTGGTGTCCGCATTCCGCCGCTGTCCGAAAGCGAGCCGCGAGCGGCACCAGCAGGCGATCCATCAGCGCCGGTTCGCCCGGGTGCTGCTCAGTGCCGGCCGGGTCGACGACGCGCTGGCCGAGGCGGCCAAGATGGGCGCCCGCCGCACCGCGTGGTTCGGCCCGGCCGAGCTGGCCGGGGAGATCATGAGCTGGCTCGGCGACCATCCCGAGGAGGCCACCGGGCAGCGCCTGCGCGCCCTGCTCGACGTGCTGGAGAGCCCGGGGGTCCTGCCCCAGGAGCTGGGCGATCATGTCACCGCCACCCTGCACCGCATGCTCGTGGTGGCCGACCCGGCGCTGCGCACCGAGATCATCGGTTCGCGCGCGGCGGCGCTGCGCCCGAGGCTGCGGGCCAGCCTGCGGCTGCAGGTTGACGCCGGCGTGGCGGCCGGGCTGCTCGCGATCGATCGGGCGGGCGAGGCGACGGCCGTCCTGAGCAGGGCCGCGGCGATGGCGCCGGGCGTGCGGCTGCCCATCGCGCGGCGGCTGATCGCGGTGGCCGCCGAGGCCGACCTCCCCGACCGCGACCCGGACCTGTTCGCCGAGTTCTTCGAGACGGTCGTGGCGCGGTCGAGCGACTGGCCACCGGCTGGCACCACGCTGGCCGTCCGCCTCGGTCCGGCCGGCCGGGCCACCGCCGCGGGGCTGCTCGGCCGCTTCCCGGAGCCGGTGACCGGCGCCCGGTGGGCCGCCTGGCTCGCCGCGGCGGCGGCCGAGATCGGCGACTTCACCACTCTCCACACCCTGTTGGAGACCGCGTCCGGCGAGCAGCCGGCACTGCGGATCGGCCGCTGCTTCGCGGCGGCCCTGGTCCGCCACGGCGATCCGGCGGACGCCCACGCGGTGGCCACCGCCTGCGGTCTCTAGCGACATATACCTTGGTCGGCACCGCCTAGACGATCGACAGTCGCCGCTGCCCAGCCGGTGCACGAGCCTGGACGCATCCGGAAAAGGGAGGCGTCACATGGGTATCACGCGAGCGGAGTTCCTCGGGCTGGCCGCGGCGGCGGGCGGCGGGCTGCTGCTGCCGGCGACCGGCGCCGCGGCGAGCGCGACGGCGGCCGGTGCCGCGGCCGGCACGGAGGCGGCGACCGGTGCCGGGGCGGCTGCGGCGGCCACCGGTGCTGGAGCGAGTGTCGGGGCCGCTGATAGCAAAGCAAATGCGGCGCGGCGAGGGCTGGCGCTGCGCGGGGTGGTCTACGAGGTCGGCGAGGGCTGGAGCCGGCGGCGGGTGCGGCACGACATGCGGGCCATCCGGCACGACCTGCACGCCAGCTCGGTCAAGGTCACCGGCTCGGGTGTCGAGGAGCTCACCGCCACCGCGACCGAGGCGGTGGAGCGCGGGCTGCACGTCTGGCTGGAGCCGACCCTCGGCGACCGGCCGCCCGCGGAGATTCTCGACCACCTCGCCGAGACCGGTCGGTCCGCTGAGCGGCTGCGCCGCCAAGGAGCGGCCGTCCATCTCAGCGTCGGTTGTGAGTTCATGCTGTTCGTGCCGGGGATCGTGCCCGGCGACACGGTGCTGGAGCGGATCGAGAACCTGCTGAACGGCACCTTCGATCCGGACCGGATGGTCCGTGAGCTGCGCCGGTTCACCGCGCGCGCGGCCGCCGTCGGCCGGTCGGTCTTCCACGGCCGGCTGACCTACGCGGCGGCGGAGGACGAGGACGTCGACTGGGATCTGTTCGACATCGTCGGGCTCGACTACTACGGATACTTCCGGCGGCACGCCGACTACGTGCGCGACATCCGGCGCCACGTCCGGCCCGGCAAGCCGCTGGCGATCATGGAGTTCGGTTGCTGCACGTTCCGCGGCGCGCCGGAGCAGGGTGGCATGGCGTGGAACGTCGTCGACTACACCAAGGAGCCGCCGGAGATCAAGGGCGACCTGGTACGCAGCGAGCGAACCCAGGCCGACTACCTGGCGAGCGTCCTCGCCGCGTTCGAGTCGCTGAACCTCTACTCGGCGCTGGCCTTCACCTTCGTCACCCCGGAGGCCGAGCATCGCCGCGAGCCGCGCTACGACCTGGACATGGCCAGCTACGGGATCGTCAAACCGATCCGGGACCGGCCCGGCGACCCCACTTCCGACTGGCACTGGACGGCGAAGGAGGCGTTCCACACGCTGGCGGCGGCGTACAAGAAAGCAGCCGCGAAGAAGTGAAGCGTGCCGGCAAGCAGCCGCGAAAAAGCAAAGCGAGCCGGAAAGCGACCGCGACGAAGTAGAGCGTGCCGGAAAGCAGACTCGACGAAGTGGGAGAGCCTACGGGTGTGGGTCGACGCCGTAGAGCATCCGGGCGATGGCCTGGTGGCCGGCCGCGTTCGGGTGGTCGCCGTCGTCGGCGAGCAGCGCGGTCGGGTCGGCGGTGAACAGCGGCGACGTGGTCAGATAGGTGGCCCCGGCCTGCTCGGCGGCCTGCCGCAGCGCGTCGTTGTCGTAACTCGTCGCCTGCTTCGCCGTCCGCAGGCCGTCCGCGCCGTACGCTTCGAGCCCGACCGCGCCGTCCTTCACCACGTTCCAGTAGCCGAGGACCAGAACGGTGACCGGCGAACCGTGCTCCCGGCGCACGGCGGCGACGATCGACGCCATCGCGTCGCCCACCCGCTGCGCGGCCGTACCGAAATCGTCGCCCTCGTCGAACGCCGCGGCCATGTCGTTGGCACCCGCCATCACCAGCACCACGCTGGCCGCGCGCACGCTGTCCCGGACCCCGCCGCGGCCGAGCTGCTCCTGCACGTCGGCGGTGGTGAAGCCGGACTGGGCCAGGTTCACCGACCGGGCGCGCGGCGAGAGCATCCGGGCGTACAGGTCGGGGAACGGCGTACAGGAGCAGTTGGTGCCGGCCGGCACCGAATCGCCCAGCGTGACCACCACCGGGCTGTCCCGCTCGGCCCGGATCGGGCCCGCGCAGCCGGTCAGGGCCAGCACCACCGCGAGCGCGGCCCGCCGGACGAGCAACGGGCGGGCAGCGAGGCGGGCGCCCGGCCGGCGGGCGGGAACGCCTCCGCGGCGACGATCCGGGGCAGGTCCAAGCACAGATACCGAGGTTGCCACGTGGGCAGATATTTCGCATCGACCCCGGCGGGCGATTCCATCGGGGCCGGCCGGTCGGCGCGGCTGCCTCCTCGATCCGGATGCCTGAGCGGGCTTGCATCCGGTACCTGGGTACAGGCTTACCGTCAGGGCATGGACCTCTGCACCCTGCCCACCGCCGACCGGCCGTCGCGGCTGGCCGAATTCGACGATCTGTTCGCGACCGCGCTGCTCGGCCAGCGGCGCCTGTCGCCCACCACCCTGTGCTGGGACCTGGACCCGGCATCCGAGGCGACCGTCCGAGATTTAACCGCCCGGGAGAGCGAGTGCTGCTCATTCACCTTCCGCTTCCAGGCGAGCGACGACGCACTGTGCGTGCAGATCGAGGTTCCCGGCGCGCAGGCCGAGATCCTGGACGCACTGCAGCAGCGGGCCGCCGGCCGGGTGCGGTCGTGAGCGGGCTGCGCAGCGGCCAGGTCGCCGACGCGGCCGGCGTCAACCTGCAGACGCTGCGCTATTACGAGCGGCGGGGCCTGCTCGCCGAGCCGGAACGCAGCCTCGGCGGGCACCGGCTCTACCCGCCGGAGGCGGTCACCGTGCTGCGGGTGATCAAGGCGGCGCAGCGGCTCGGGTTCACCCTGGACGAGGTCGCCGACCTGCTCACCAGCGGCGGTCACCGGCACGGCCGCCGGGACGCCGGGCTTCAGGAGCGGGCCAGGGCCAAGCTCACCGAGGTGGAGGCGAAGATCGCTGACCTGCAGGTGATCGCCTCGACGCTGCGGCAGGCCGTCGACGCCGGCTGCGACGACCTGGTCACCTGCGCCGGCCGGCCGTGCTGCCCGATCCCGTTCGCGACCATCGCCGTGGGAGCACCCGATGCCGACCCTCGCTGACCACGCCCGCCGCCTGTTGCCGTCCGGGCTGGCCGGGCTGACCGGGCTGACCGGGCTGGCCGGCCTCGCCTGCGCCGCCTGCTGCGCGATCCCGGCGCTGCTCGCGGCCGGGGTCCTGTCCGGCGCGGGCTGGGCCGCGGCCGGCTCATGGCTGCCGGGTGTCGCCGTCGCGCTCACCGCGACGGCGGCGGGCGCCTGGTGGTGGGCGTCGCGACGCCGGCACCGGACCGGCTGCTCGGGCGGTGCCTGCGCCTGCGCGGCACGGTGACGAGCGATCTCGTCATTCCGGGAGGCCGAGCAAACTTTCCGCCGTATCCACGATGGTGTCCTCGATCGAGCGGGCCTTCCAACCGAGCACGCGTTCCGCCTTCGCCGAGGTCGCGTCGAGGTTGCGGCCCAGCAGCATCCGCAGTCCCCGCATCTCCGGGTCGACCCGGGTCAGGGCCCGCGCCACCAGCATCGGCATCTCGCGGGTCGGCACCTTGGCGGCCCGTTCCCCGAGCCGCTCGCGCGGGATCGCGGCCACGTCGCGCTGCCACAGGCTGTGCCCGGCGGGTCGCGATGAACCGCTCCCCAGCCGCGGCCGGCTCGGTCATCATCCCGTCGTCGGTGCGCGGCTGCCGGGTCGGCGTCGGCGACGCGACGTGCAGCACCGCCTCGCACCCGGCGACCGCCTCCCGTCGTCGCCGCTCAGGTCGGCCCGCACCACCTGGAGCTCCGCCCCGGGCGTCCGCACCGCCGCGCCGCAGCATCGCCCGCACCCACGGCTCGCGAGCCGGGCCCGCACCGTCGTACGCACCGATAACCCGGCGCTGAGCAGCACCAGCACGCACCAACTGCCGATGTAGCCAGAGCCGCCGGTAAGCAGGACGTCAGCCAGCCCCCACGCCAACGGAAACCGCTCCGCTTCAGCACGAGCAAGCGGAGACATCTCCACTTGTCACCGATTCTGGCTTATCGAGCTAGGCGCATTCATACGTACGACAATTGCGGGGCCCCGAGAAGTTGATCTACGGTTCACGAGTGGCATTCATGGGGCTGTCTAATCAGGGACGTGTAGTGGGCGGCCATCTGGCGGACTGCAGCGTCGATTCCGACCACAAGGGACTCTCCATCCCCCACCCGATCAACCCGTTCAAGCGGTTCAAGCTGACCACCGAGACCGTCCTGAAGTGGGAGGAACTGCCGAGCAGCGAAGGTCTCGCCGGCGCCGTCGGTCAGGCCGCCGCGAAGGCCGCCCTGCCCGGGATGCTCGGCAAGGCGGTCGGCGCCGGCCTCGGGGCCGCCATGAAACCCCCGCGCACGGTCCGCGTGGACTGGGCCGACGGCAATCAGTCCGTCATCGAGCTGCCGGAGAAGCTGTTCCTGGTCTTCTCGGTCCTGCTCGAGAGCCGGCAGGTCGTCACCGTCACTCCCACGCCCGCCGAGCCCGCGCCGGTGTGACCGAGAAGATCCTTGACCTCGCCTCGTCAGTGATCCAGCGAAAGCAAGTTCGGGGCGCCCGCGCCGACGCCGGCCGCGATCACGGCTCAACCGGATGTCGTCGAGCAGCTCACCAAGCTCGCCTCGCTGCGTGACGCCGGCATCCTCACCGACGAGGAATTCGCGCGGAAGAAGGCGCAGCTGCTCGAACGCCTCTGACCTCAGCGGCTGCGACCCGGGGCGGCGAGGCCGTCCAGGATCAGGGTCAGGATCGGCTCCGAGCGGTCCGGGGCGGCCCGCCACAGCGCCTCGGTGAGCTGCAGAAAGTCACCCGGCTCAGCGTCCGCGCGGATGCTGCCGTCGGCCTTGCCGGCCTTCAGGAGCTAGATGATCACCGCGATCACCGGGCCGTAGCTCTGCTCGGTGATCGACCGGTGCGCGTCCGGGCTCAGGGCCACGCCGAGAGAGTGGTTCTTGCGCATCGCGGCGACCAGGTCGAGGGTCCAGCGCCGCAGCGCCTCCACCGGCGACAGCGTGGCGAGCAGCTCGGGCACCACGCCGGCCAGCGTGTCGATCTCCTCGGCGTAGATGTCCAGAATCAGCACCTCGCGCGACGGATAGTTCCGGTAGAGCGCGCCGTGCCCGACCCCGGCCCGCTGCGCGATCTGGTTCATCGACGCGTTGTCGTCCTCGGTGAGAGCCTCCCGGGCGGCCACCAGGATGCCGGCCCGATTCCGGCGGGCGTCCGACCGAACCATGCGTTGCTCCCACCACCCGGAGACGTCTCCACAACCATGGTCACAGCTGATGGATCCACGCCTGCCATCGGGTCCGCAGATGCGACCGGCCGGCCTCCAGGGCCACCGTCAGGTGAGCACCGCGACGCCGAGCCGGGTCGGGGTCATGCCCGGAGGGGCGCCAGCCAGGCGTGGCCCGGATGCACCCGGTCGAGCAGCTCGGCGAGCGTCTCCCGCTGGGCACGGTCCAGCAGCGGGAGCACGCCGGCGAAGTCCGCCTCGTCCTTCGGGCGCCGGTTCTTGGCCTTGAAGAGCAGGACCAATTCCGGTCTGAGGTACGGGATCCGCGCCGCGGTACGGCGGATCACCTCGGCGTACCGAAATCGGATGGTCTCGTCTCTGCGGCAGATCCACACGTCACCGTCGTGCGGCTCGCGGAAGACCTCCAGCAGGTAGCGGCCGGTCGCGGGCTCGCGCAACCAGGTCTGCCAGGTGGCGTCGAGCCGCTCCCGGGTGGGTGACTCCCAGATCCGCGACGAGCCGACCGCGTCGAGGGCGAGCCCGGCGAAGCGGTCCCGGATCTCCGGGAACCCGCCGCGCGGCACGCCGATCTCGATGTCGTGGTGGTGGCGGGACTGCTCGCCGCGGAACAGGTCCAGGGCCCAGCCGGCCGCGATGTACCACGGCGTGGCCACCCCGGCCAGCCGGCGCGCGACCTCGTCCGGCGTCCAGCAGTCCGCCCAGCGCGCTTCCAGCGCGGCCAGCTCGGCCTCGGACAGCGGGCCGGTCACGGCACCGTGCTCGGCGTGGTCAGCACCTCCAGCAGGCCGGTGACCTCCAGGGTCCGGCGGGTGATCCCGGTCGGGTTGGCCACCATGAACGACACGCCGCGGCGCTGGGCCTTCTCCTGGGCGTCGAGCAGCGCGTGCAGGCCGGAGGAGTCGCAGAACTCCAGTTCGCCCACGTCGATGACCAACCGGCCGGGAAGCGTCCCGGCCAGGACCGCGGCGACGCCGGCGTCCAGTTCCTCGGTGGTCGCCATGTCCAGGTCGCCGGCCAGGACTAGACGCGTGACCTCCAGGTCGTCATGACGCACGATCTTCATGCCGGCTCCTCTCGGCTCGTCCCGCCCGGGGGCACCCCGGGGCCGGGAGACAACGGCAGCTCGGCGCGCACCCGCTTGCCGCCCTCGTACGACTGCACGAACCACCGCGTGGTCAGCGACTCGATGATCCGCAGCCCCAGGCCCCCGGTGCCGTCCGGCTCGCGCCGCCGCGGCACCACCGAGGAGCCGTCGGCCACCGAGACGGTCACCTGCCGCCCGTAGGCCTCCACGTCCACCACCACCGCGCCACCGCCGTGCCGGACCGCGTTGGTGACCAGTTCGCTGACCACCGCCGCCGCGTCGTCCAGCCACTCCTGGTCCCGCAGACCCCACCCGCCGAGCACCGCCGTCACCGCGCTGCGCGCCCATCGGGGCGCCGTGCTGTCCAACGGCAGATCGAAATGCGCCGTCAAAGTACTCATCGAGCAGCCACCGCCTCCGCTCCCACCACCGATACCCGTGATCAGCACGCCGTCCGGGGACCGCGCGACGCGGCCTCAGCGGCCACCCACGGAATGTTCCCGCACACGCGAAACGCCATGCAAATCGACGCAACTTTGAGTAGTCGGTCGTGCGCGCAGAGCGAACGTCGCAGCAGGTATGTCCAGCGGGTCCGCTGAGCATACGCAGCTCCAGCGGCACTCACTCTCCGTGACGGGAGAGGTGTCGGCGGGACACCCGCGGCGGACATCGGGCGGACCCGGTTTCGCCGGTCCGGGCGGCGGGCACCACCTGAAAAAGAGGTAAGGAGGTGCACCCCCGTGACGGCGAATTCATCCCCCACCCCCGGGCCGGCCGGCGCCGCGTCGACAGCGGACCTGGTCAGCCAGGCGGCCGCGCAGATCTCCACGCTGGTGCGCGACGAGCTGACCCTGGCCAAACTGGAGCTGGCCGAGAAGGGCAAGCGCGCCGGTGTCGGCGGCGGCCTGTTCGGCGGCGCCGCGGTGCTGGGCCTGTACGGGCTCGGCCTGTTCCTGGCGCTGGCCGTGGCCCTGCTCTCCCTGGCCTGGCCGCTGTGGCTGGCCCTGCTGGTCGTGATGCTCGTCGTGTTCGCCGCGGCCGGAGTCGCCGCGCTGCTCGGCAAGAAGAAGCTGGCGACCGCTACCCCGCCGGTGCCCTCCGACGCGATCGCCGGAGTGGAAGCCGACGTGCAGACCATCAAGAACGCAGCCCACCGAGGACGGCACGCATGAGCGACCCGAAGACCACCCCCGATCCCGACCAGCTGCGCGCCGAGATCGAGCAGACCCGCGCGGACCTCGGCGAGACGGTGGAGGCCCTCGCCGCGAAGACCGACGTGAAGGGCCGCGCCCAGCGCCGGATCCGCGCCGACGTCGAAGCCGCCAAGGAACGCGTCGTCCAGGCGACCAGCGCCGCCACCGACAAGGTCGCCCAGGCCACCAGCGCCGCCAGCGACAAAGTCACCCAGGCCACCAGCGCCGCCAGCGACAAGGTCGCCCAAGCCACCAGCACCGCGACCGACAAGGTCACCCAGGCCACCAGCACCGCCAGCGACAAGGTGGCCGGCGCGAAACAGCAGCTCGCCGAGGCGAGCAACCACCCCCGGGTGCGTCGCGCGCTGCCGGCGGCCGACCTCGCGATCGCCGGCGCGCTGGCCATCGCCGGAACCATCCTGGTCGTCCGCGGGCGCCGGGCCTGACCCGACCTGACCTGACAACCGTTCACCTTCGAGAGGGGAGTCTCACCAGATGCGCATGCTCAAGCTGGCCGCCGGCTTCGCCGTGGGCTATGTCCTCGGTACCCGCGCCGGCCGTGAGAAGTACGAGGAGATCGCCGCCACGAGCCGCAAGCTCGCCGCCAACCCGAGCGTGGTCCGGGCGAAGGAGAAGGCCAAGACCATGGTCGAGTCCGGCGTCGCCACGGCAAGCTCGAAACTGGGCACCACCACGAACAGCAGCACCACCGCCGGCAACAGCACCAGCCGCCCGGTGGAGACCAGTCGCACCCCGGCGCCGGTCACCGGCAGCAACCTGCCGGTCTGATCGACAGTCGAGTCGGCCCCGCCCGCACCGTGGGCGGGGCCGACTCGTGTCACCACCGCTCGACGAGGTGGTCCCGGCCGGCCGGCGGGTCGTAGCTCTCCGGCCAGTAGTCGGTGATCCGCTCCACCCGGCCGCGCTCGTCCACATCGACCCAGACGCACGCGTCCAGCCGGTCGTCGCCGACCCGCACATCAAGCCAGACCGCCGCGAACCGCCCGTCGGCCACCAACCGCCGCACCCGCAGGTGCCAGTCCCCCGGATACTCCGCGTTGAACTGGACGAACGCCGCCCTCCCCCGGATCCGCTCCCGGGTCTGCGGCATGTCGTAGACCACATCCTCGGCCAGCAGCGCCGTGAGTCCGGCCCAATCCCGGCGCTCCAGGCACTCCACATAGTCCGTCGCGACCCGCCGTGTCCCCGCCGTCTCATCCATGCGCGGCACCCTACCGACGCCCACCGACAGTTTTCGTGGTGTGACCTGGGTTACCGCCGGTCATGGCCGGCCCGGCTGTCCCGTCTTCCTTTCACCACCCACCGAGGGAGACGTCATGAAGATCTTCATCGCCGGGGCGTCCGGCGCGATCGGCAAGCCCCTGACCGCGCAGCTGGTGGCGCGCGGCCACGAGGTCGTCGGCACCACCCGCTCGCCGGCCAGGACCGGCTCGCTGCGGGCGCTCGGCGCCGAACCAGTGGTGCTCGACGCGCTCGACCCGGAAGCGGTCGCCGACGCCGTCGCCAAGGCCGCGCCCGAGGTGATCGTCCACCAGCTCACCGCGCTGAACACGCCGCCGGACTTCCGGCACGCCAAGCGGATGGCGGCGGCCACCAATCGGCTGCGCACCGAGGGGACCGACCACCTGCTGGCCGCCGCCCGGGCCGCCGGGGTCCGCCGGTTCGTGGCGCAGAGCAACGGGTCCTGGATGGAGCGCTCCGGCGCCCGGATCGCCGACGAGCGCGGCCGGCTGGAACCGCGCCCGCCGGCCGACGCCGCCGAGTCGGTCGCCGCGCTCCGGCACCTGGAGACGGCGGTGACCGGCATCGACTGGGCCGACGGCATCGCGATTCGTTACGGTGGCTTCTACGGTCCGGGGACCGGCCTGGAGGACGCGCCGGACGCCACGCTGGCGCAGCTGATCCGGTCCCGGAGATTCCCGGTCGTCGGCGGCGGGACGGGAGTGTGGTCGCTGGTGCACATCGCCGATGCCGCCGCGGCCACGGTCGCCTGCGTCGAGCGGGGCCGGCCCGGCATCTACCACGTCGCCGACGACGATCCGGCGCCGGTCGGCGTCTGGCTGCCCGAGCTGGCCCGGGCCCTCGGCGCCCGCCCGCCGCGGCGGTTCCCGGCCTGGCTGGTCCGCCTGCTCGCCGGGGGCGGTCCGGTCGACCTGATGACCCGGGCGCCGGGGATCTCCAGCGAGCGGGTCAAGCGCGAGCTGGGCTGGACGCCGCGGTACCCGAGCTGGCGCACCGGCTTCGCCGAGGGACTGCGCTGACCCGGATGACCATCACGGAGCTGTACGACGAGTTGCGTCCCCGGGCGTTCGCGATCGCCTACCGGATGCTGGGCAGCGTCAGCGAGGCCGAGGACGTGGTGCAGGAGGCGTTCCTGCGGGCGCATCAGAGCCTGCGGCGCGACGAGCGGATCGCCTCGCCGCGGGCCTACCTCGCCACGCTGGTCACCCGGCTGGCGATCGACCAGCTCCGCTCGGCGCGGGCCCGCCGGGAACGCTACGTCGGCGAGTGGCTGCCGGAGCCGCTGGTCACCGGCCCCGGCCCGGCCGACCGGGCGGAGACCGCCGACTCGCTGTCGCTGGCCTTCCTGGTCCTGTTGGAGAGCCTGTCCCCGGCGCAGCGGGCGGCGTTCCTGCTGCGCGAGGTGTTCGACTATCCGTACCCGGAGGTCGCCGAGATCGTCGGCAGCGACGTGGACGGCGCCCGGCACCTGGTCGCCCGGGCCCGCGCCCACCTGCGCGACCGGCGGCCCCGCCGGCACGCCACCCGGCAGCAGCGCGACGAACTGGCGCGCGGCTTCTTCGCCGCGGCCGGCCGGGGCGACCTCGCCGCGCTGGAGGCGCTGCTGACCCGCGACGTGACGTTGCACGGCGACGGCGGTGGCCGGGTGCCCGCGCTGGGCCGGCCGGTCACCGGCCGCGAGCGGGTGGCCCGGACCATGGGCGCCGGCCTCGCGGCGCTGGCCCGCTTCGAGGTACGCCTGGAGTTGGTCGAGGTCAACGGTCAGCCGGGCGCCCTCGCCCGGGACGCCCGTGACCGGCTGGTCGGCGTCCTCGCGCTGGACATCGCCGACGGCCGGATCCGGGCGATCCACTCGGTCGTCAACCCGGACAAGCTCCGCCACCTCGGCGAGGTGAGTGACCTGGGCCTGCGCACCCGCCGGGCCCGCCGATCCGGGCCGGAGGGGTGAGCCGGCACCGCGTACCGCAAAAGATCGTCGGCCGGCACCCCGGCGTGCCCGGACCGGGCAGGCAGCACCCGGTTCGCTGCCGGATCATGGTCGCCGGGCGGCCGGCCAGCCCACGAAGGGGATCGCGCCCGGGTAGCGGTGCTCGTCGTCGCGCAGCGAGAGGATCAGGTGGGGTATCGCGATCAACAACGGGATCCACACCATGATGTACGGAACCAGCTCCGGCTCCTTGTTGGTGTAGAACGAGACGACACCGACGAGCACGGTCACCAGCGCCCAGGTCAGAAAGAAGTTGAACGCGGACGCCGCGTGCGCGCGCACCACCGCCGACCGCCGGCCCGCCGCGACCAGCACGATCAGCGGCACCACCCAGCCGAACAGCGCGCCGGCGAGCAGGCCGAGAACGCCGCCCCAGTGGACGAGCTGCACCAGGGCGCGCTCGACCCGTGGATGCATCCGGCGAACCGGAACGATGTCATCGGGGACGGTGTCGTCGGGGACGGCGGCAACGGACGGATCCCACGGCTGGCCCATCGCCTCACGGTAGCGGACCGTCCACAGCGGAAGCCCGCTCGACAGGTTCAGCGGCGCAGCGAGCGACCCACGCCGGCGATCACGGTGGTGGCCAGGATCCAGCCGGCCGCCATCACCGCCACGGTCACCGCCTTGTCCGCGCCGACCGGATCCCAGGCCTGGTCGTGACCGATGCTGACCAGCGGAACCAGCACGTCGAGGCTGTACAGGAACGGGTCCCAGGTGGGCGACTCCCCCGGCTTGACCGGCTGCAGCGGGCCCGACCAGGCAAACCAGGCGGTGCTCGCGGTGACCACGGTGAGCAGCCAGAGCAGCGCCCGGCCCGGGCGGTAACCGAATCCGATCGTGGCGTCCTGCAGCGCGCCCCACACCGCGCCGAGCCGGCCCATCGCCCGGTGCCGCAGCCGCTCACGGACCACCAGGGCCTGCCGGGCGTCCTGCTCGCGCCCATCCCGGCGCAGGGCGGCGGCCAGTTGGTCGTACGGGCCGGGCGCGAAGCCGGTGGCGTGCCGGGTCATCCAGGCCAGCCGCTGCGAGACGGTCCACTCGGACACGTCCTCCGAGCGGCGGGTGAGTCGTTCGTACGTGAGCCCGTCCAGCTCCACCGGGCAGCCGGCCGGCCAGCCGGCCGGGTCGTCGGCGAGCCGGCCGACGCGGGCGTCCCGCAGGCTGATCGTGCCGGCCGAGCCGGGCCCGGGGCGCAGGGTCAGCAGGCCGGTCCGCGCCTCGATCAGCAGCAGCGCGTGCCCGTCCGGCGCCGGGCCGGTCAGCGTGCTGCCGACCACGGCGATCGTCCCGGCGACCTGCGCGCCGATCAGGTTGACCGGCCCGGTGGCGCGCAGCCGGTGGGCCATCACGCTGCCGCCGGTCTGGAGGCCGGCGGCGAACAGCCCGCCGATCCGGGCGTCGCCGAGGTCGAGGTCACCGCCCAGCCGGGTGCTGTTCAGCCGCAGCTCCCCGTCGATGGTGGCACCGACCAGGCGCAGGTGGCCGCCGACCTCGGAACGCTGCAGGTAGACGGTGCCGGCCACGGTGCTGCGGTCGAGTTCGACGCTGCCGCCGACGCGGGCCGGCAGCAGCCACAGGTCACCGGTCACGGTGGCGTCGCGCAGGCCCAGATCACCGGTCACCCGGAGCCCGTCCGCCTCGATGCCGGGCAGTTCGCTGCCGTCCAGGTTGAGCTGGGCCAGTTCGGCGTGATCGAGCAGCGGCACCTCGTCGAAGACGCACCGGCGCAGCCGGACCGGGCTGTCGATCCGCGCGCCGGTCAGGTCCAGCCGCCCGGTGATCCGGGCCCCGCTCAGGTCGAGCCGGGCGGTCCGGCCGGGCACCGCACGGTCGCCGCCGACCAGCAGCGCGCTCAGCAGGTCGGCCCGGACAGCCGCCCCATCCAGATCCAGCGCGGCACCGGCACGGAAGGCACGGCGCAGCCGCCGCTCAAGCAACCCGATCACCGAGGCATTGTTCCACGGCTATGCCTGCGCTTACGAACCCCATTCATTCGCACGCTGATGAATGGGGATACCGGCGGATCCGGGTGCGCCATCAGCCGGGCCAAGGAGACCCCGAAACAACTGGAAAACGTATCAGAGCCGGTCGCACAGACTTCAACTTGTCACCTTTCGGGGAATTGCAGATGCGGCCAGGCCGACATAGCTTTGAAGTGACAGGGAGCCGCGTGCCCCCATTTGAGCGACTACGCCTGGCGGCCAGCGATACCGCGGGTATCTAGTAGGCGCATGCTGACGCGCACGCTGATTCTTGCCAATCTTCTTCAATTCGCGATACTGGTCGGGCTGACCGCCGGTTGGGTCTGTCAGGCTGACGGTGCTTCCCTGCGGCAGATAATCGCAATAAGCGGCGCGGCCTTCGCCGGCGCCCTGGCAGCCGGCCTCGGGATCTGGAACGCCATGTCGAGAGCAAACTAGCCCGGGCGGGACCCGGCCCGGCTCGCTCCGGCGCGGTGAGGGTCCCGGGTGGTGCACCGGCGGCCAGGGACAGCACCTCGTCTTGCGAGCCGCGGGCCTCGCACCGGATGACCCGGCCGGTCGGCCGCGGCGACATCGATCAACGCCTGAGGTTCGTCGCGACTTGCGAGGTCACTCCCGTCAGCCCCAGAATCGACGCAGGAATCGACGCAACGGCAAGTCTGCGCGTCCGCTGGCGAACGCGCAGCCGGACCTCGGAGGACTGCGCATGTATCAACGGCTGGTTCCCCGACGCCCCCCGACAGCGATCATGCCGGCCTTCTACGCGGGGCGTCCGGTGGCAGGCAAGGCGTTCGATGTCACGCCCGCTCTCGCCGGTCGCGGGGACACCGGAAGCACCCGCAAGCAGCGGCTGGCGGCGCTCGCCGACGAGGTCCGCCTGCTCGTCGCGGACGACCTGCGGGCCACGCCGGATCCGGTGGGGTTACGGGTGGACGTCGGATTGCCGGACGATGTCCCGCTGCTGGCGTCCAACGACCTGGACAGCCTGGCGTATCCGCTGGTGTCCCGGCTCGGCGGGGCGACCGGCCGCCGGTTCGTCTCGGTGTGGGTGAGCAAGCGGCACGCGAGGACGTCCTCGGTCGCGGTCCTTCCGGCACACCCGGTCCCGGATCCGGGCGGATCGCAGCGGTTTCAGGTCCGGACGACGGCGTCCATCGTCACCACGACCTTCCGGCAGCAGATCCGTAACCAGATCACCGCGGCTCGCCCGTTGCCGTACGGCGGCATCGCCCTCCAGCTGTCGTTCGTGGTGGGTCCGCGACGTGCGTGGCCGAACCTGTGGAAGGTCACCATCGACTCGCTCCGCCCGCTGCTGGGACACCCGGCCGGTGGCCGGATCACCGATCTCGGACTGCACTGCGTCGTCGACCCGGCGGTGGGACACGACATCGGCATAGCGGTCCGGGCGAACCCGGCCCGCTTCCGAGCGAGCGTGCCGAAGACAGCCGATGCGACCCGCCACCGGTCCGGCGAGCTGTACGCCCGGGCACCGCAGGGCTAGCCGGGCTCGCGGAGGTACTTCGCGCGTTCCTGCGGGGTGAAGTCTCGGGTGGTGCGCTGGTGGGCCAGGGACAGCACCTCGTCGATCGAGCCGCAGGCCTCGCACGGGGTGACCCGCACGGTCGTCGCGGAGAGGCTGATCAGCCGGCGGCCGTCGGCGCTGAAGGCCAGCTGCCGTGCCCCGGTCGGATGGTCGAAGGTGAGCGCCTCCCCGGTGCCGTCGGTGTTCCACACCCGGACCACGTCGTCGGTGCCGACCCCGGCGATCAGCCGGCCGTCCGGGCTGAACGCGATCGCGGTCAGGTGCTCGATCGCGCCGGTGAGCACCACCGGTTCGCCGTCGCCGGTCACCGACCAGACCCGGACCGCGCCGTCCTCGCCGACCGCGGCCAGCAGCCGGCCGTCCGGGCTGAATCGGATGTGGTCGGCGGTCATGCTCTGGCTGCGCAGGGTCCGCACCGCCCGGCCCGCCGCCGGATCCCAGAGCACCACGTCGTTGGTGCTCTGCGACAGGGCCACCAGGGTGGCGTCCGGGCTGATCGCGATCGGCCCGTAGCCGCTGATCCGGTCGGCCACCCGCGGGTTCCCGGCCCGCCACAGCATCATCTCGCCGTCGCCGCAGTCCACCGCGAGCACAGTCCCGTCGGCGCTGAAGGCAGCGCTGTTGGTGGTCACCTGCGATCGGCGCGGGCACTCCCGGACCGCCGGGCCGGCCCCGTCACCGGCCCGCCACCAGTGGATCTGCTCGCCGACGGTGCCGGCGACGCCGCGGCCGTCCCGGCTGACGGCCAGGAACCGCAGGTCCGGCGCGGCGTGCCGCAGGGTCGCCACGGTGAGCCGGGTCCCGGTCGAGATCACCGAGACGGTGCCGGGCCTGGAGACGGTGGCCGCGTAGGCGCCGTCGTCGCTGAGCCGGGGCAACTCGCCGGGCGCGGAGGCCAGGGTGATCGGCGCCGGATCGGCACCGGCGCTGGTGTCCCACACCCGGACGGTGGCGTCGCTGCCACCGGTGACCAGCCGGCGGCCGTCCCCGCTGAACGCCAGGTCCTGCACCGTGCCGTGGTGGCCGCGCAGCAGGGTGCCGGTGGTGGTGTCGGCGACGTCCCAGATCCGCACGGTCCGCTCGTCGGTGGCCGCGGCGATCCGGCTGCCGTCCCGGGTGAACGCCACCTTGCCGTACCAGGTCTCCGGGCCACGGTAGGTCTGCGAGCCGGCCCGCCCGTCGGCCGGCCAGACGGTGACCTTGCCGAAGCCGGCGACGGCGATCCGGCTGCCGTCCAGGCTGAACGCCACCGAGACGGGCGAGGTCTCGGCCGGCTGACGGATCAGCAGCGGTGCGGCGCTGCCGTTGACGTCCCAGACGCGGATGGTGCCGTCGTCCGAGGCCAGCGCCAGCCGGCCGGCGCCGCTGAAGGAGAGGCCGCCGGCGAACCCGGTGTAGCGCAGCGTCCGGTGCCATCCCGGACGGGTGGTGTCCCAGACGTGCACCCGCGAGTCGGCGCCGATCGCGGCCACCCAGCGGCCGGACGGGCTGTAGGCCAATCGGGCCATGCCGGTGGGCACCAGCGGTTCCAGCGGGCGGGTGGTGTTCTCCCCCGGCCGCCACAGCACGATCTGGGTGGTGCCGGAGGCCGGGCTGAACCGGGTGATCGCCAGCCGCCCGTCCGGGCCGCCGGCGACGAAGACACCGGGGACCGGCGCGGTCAGCGGCGGTGTCCGGCCCTGCAGGTCCCAGACCCGGACCATGCCGTCGGTGTCCGCGCCGGCGACCTGGTTGCCGCTGATCGCCACCGAGGTGACCTGGGTGGCCATGCTCATCGTGGCCATCACCCGGGCGTCGGCCGTGCCCTGCCGCAGCACCGACTCCGTCTCCGGGTCCGGATGCAGCCGGTACGCCCGCTGCGCCAGCAGCAGCGCGAGTTCCGGATCGGCCATCCGTTCGGCCCGCGAGGCGGCCGCCAGTTCCCGCGCCACCGCCCGGTCCCGTTCGGACGCCGCCTGCCGGGCCGCCACCACCGCACCGGTGGCCAGCACGCAGACCACCGCCAGGCCCGCGGCGAGCGCGCTGACCAGCCAGCGGGTGCGCCGCTGCCGCCCGCGCGCCTCCCGGTCCCGCAGCGCGAGGCTGGCCTCCAGGAACTCCCGCTCGGCCGGAGCCAGGTCGAGCACGCCCGCGTCCGCCGTCGCGGACAGCCGCACGCCCCGGTAGAGCGCGCCCTCGTCGCGGTCCAGCGACTCCCAGGCCGCCGCCGCCTCGGTGAGCTGCCGGTGCAGCCGCAGCCCGGCCCGGCTCTCCTCGACCCAGCCGCACAGCCGCGGCCACGCCCGGATCAGCGCCTCGTGCGCGATCTCCACGGTGTCCCGGTCGACGCTCACCAGCCGGGCGGCGGCGAAGGCGTCGACGACCGCGGTCGCCCGGTCGATGGTGTCCCGTTCGGCCCGGGTCAGCCGCCGCCGGGTGATCAACCCGTCCGGCCCCACGTCGACCATCCGCAGCAGCAGCCGCTGGGCGGCCACCCGTTCCGGCTCGCCGAGCCGCTCGTAGGCCTGCTCGGCGGTGCGCGCGACCGCCCCGGCCACGCCACCGGCCGCCCGGTAGCCGGCCAGCGTGACGATCGCGCCCTGCCGCCGGTCCCAGGCCTCGCGCAACGCGTGCGCCGCGAGCGGCAACGCGCCGGGCGAGTCGGCCACCTCGGCCACGATGGTGGCCACCAGCGCGCCCTCGACCCGGGCGCCGCGCACCTCGGCCGGTCTGGTCACCGCTTCGCGCAGCTCGGCCGGGCTCATCCCGCCGATCAGCACCTGCGCGTCGGTGAGTGCGGCCAGCAGCCGCGGGTACTCGGTGAACCGGGCGTAGTGGTCGGCGCGCACGGTCAGCACCACCCGCGCCCGGCCGTCCGGCTCCCGGCACATCGCCAGCAGCGCCGCGACGAAGCCGGCCCGCTCGGCCGCGTCCGGGCAGGCCGCGAAGACCTCCTCGAACTGATCCACCACCACCAAAAGATCAACATCTGCCGGTACGCCGTGCAGCCCCTGCCGGACGATCAGCGGCGCCCGCTCCGGATCGGCCCGCAACTCGTCCAGCAGCCCGCCGGCCGGCACCCCGGCGTGCCGGCCCAGCTGCACCGCCAGCTCGGCCATCGGGTGCGTCCCCGGCGTGAACACCACCGCCGGTCCGCCCATGGCCGGCACCAGCCCGGCCCGGACCACCGAGGACTTGCCGGCGCCGGACGCCCCGAACACCGCCAGGAACCGGCGCGCCCGCAACCGCCGGGTCAGCTCGCCGACCAGCTCGTCCCGACCGAAGAACACCTCGGCGTCCGCCGGCTGGAACATCGCCAGCCCGGGATACGGCGGCGGCGCCCCGCGGCCGTTGCCGGTCTCCTCGACCGCCGACACGCTCAGCCGTTTCGCCTCCCGCCAGCGCCGCTCCCACTCCTGCGGGTCGCCGTCGCACGCCGCGACGTACGCCAGGGTCACCTCGAGGGTCGGCAGCCGCCGGCCGGACGCCGCCGCGGACAGCGTCGCCACCGAGTAGTTCGCCCGCGCGGCCATCTGCCGGTACCCGGGCGTGCCGGCCTTGTCGCGCAACGCCCGCAGCCCGGCCGCCAGCTCCTCGACCGGGCCACCCTGGCCCTCCAGCGGCCGCTCCGGCCTTGGCATCGCCCACCTCCGGCAACCGTGGACATTCATCGCCAATTGTCACTGGGTTGTCCAGTGTTGTTTGTCTGACCGCTCTGAGCAGGGGCGAGACAACTCCGGCGCGGCTACACCGGGTTCATGAGCGCATCGGTTCTGATCGCCGCGGTGGTGCTCGCGGCCGCGATCGGCAAGATCCGGGGCGGGAACGCCGCTTTCGGCCGGGAGCTGTCCGAGTTGTTCGGGCTGCCACCGCCGGTCGCCGCGGTCCTCGCCCCGGCGGTGGTGGTGGCCGAGCTCGGCTGGGCGGTCCTGCTGCTCGCCGCGCCGGTCGCCGGGGCCGCCGCCTCGGTCGCCGCGTTGACGCTGCTCACCGGCGTGACCGTACGGTCCCTGCGGGACGGGCGTGGTGACTGCCGCTGCTTCGGCCCGGCCGCCCGGACGTCACCGCGCTTCGGCGTACTCCGCAATTGCCTGCTCTTGGTCCTGGCTCTGCTGGTGCTGGTCGCCGGGCCGGTGGTGCTCGTCTCCCCGGTGATCGACATCGGTCTCGGCGTGGTGCTGAGCCTGGCCCTGATCCGAATCGAGGTCCTCGTGAAAGCCGTTCGCGTCGTCGCCGAGGCGACCTGATGAGCACCGCGCTGCTGTGGACGCTCACTTTGCTCAACACCGTAGCGGTCGGGGCGCTGCTGCTGCGCATGGGCGACATCCTGCAACGGTCCGCGCGGACGGGCGGCATGGCGGGGCCGCCGGTCGCCGAGGCCGCCTCGTCGGTCGACCGGATGCGGGCCGGCCTGCCCGTCGCGCCCCACGATCTGTCGGTGCTGTTCCTCACCGACGAATGTGAGGGCTGCTCCCGGGCCCTCGGTGAACTGCAGCACTCGGACCTGGCCGACGTGCTGCTCGTCGACCTGTCCGGTCGGTCCCGGTCCGACCACGACCGGTTCCGGGCCCGCGTCGACGCCCGATTCTCCTGGCTTCATCCGAGCCCGGAGCAGAAGCAGCTGATGATCCAGGAGGCCCGAGTCCGCGCCACCCCGACCTACCTCGTCCTGCGTGGCAACGAGGTGATCCGCGGTGGCCTGTGCGAGGACCGCGCCTGGATCGCGGCGATGTCCGCGCGGGTGTGACCGCGCGGCGGAATCCGACAACGAAAGGACGCACCATGAACAAGATCCTCACGGCCGTCACGGCCCTGCTCCGGATCAAGCCGGCCCACGCCCTCTACTGCGACTTCATCGGCAGCCGGAGCTGCGGCACCGGCTGCAAGTTCCACTATCAGTGCTGGTACAGCCCGGGCTACCCGGCCTACGACTACTGGACGTCGTGCAAGCCGCACGAGTGCTGAGCCTGCCATGACACGGGGACGGGGCCGGGCGCGTGCTTGGTCGGGACGAGTCTCCCGGCCTCGCCGCCGTACGTGGACATTGGTGATGGTCGTCGGGGCCAGCATGGAGCCCTCGCTGCGCGACGGTGACGTGCTGCTCGTCGACACCAGCGGGCAGCCGCCGGCGACCGGGGACATCGTCGTCTTCCGCAGGCCGATCGGCCTGCTGGTCAAAGTCATCATCGGTACGACCGGCGGCCGGCTGCGCGTCGCCGGGACCGGGTTGAGCAAGACCCCCGAGCAGCTGGGCCCGGTGCACCCGGACGAGGTGGTCGGGATCGCCCGCCGGATCGTGGCGCCACCGGCCAGGTGGCGGCGGCTCGATGGCCTCCGGGTCGCGGCGTGACCCGCCGCCCGTCGCTCGGCCGGCCCGCCGCCGTCGCGCTGACCCTCGCCGGTCTGGCCGGGCTGATGCCGGTGATCGAAACGCTGGCGCTGGCCCGCGCGGTCGACGCGATGACCCGCGCGGCCGCGGTGATCCCGCTGCTGATCGCGGTGGTCGGCGCCCGGATCGCCCAGGGCTGGCTGCAGATCCTCTCGGGCACCGCCCAGCAGGCCTTCCACCGGGCCAACCGCGCCGTCGAGCACGCCCGGACCAGCGCGACCCTGGAGAGGTGCCGCGACCTCGGCATGTACGAGAACGGCGCCACCCAGGAGATCGTCCACCTGGGCGTCGAGGGCGGCGAACGGCACCGGGTGTCCCGGCTGCAGGCCGCGGCCATGCTGCTGCAGGGCGTGCTCGGCGGCACGCTGCTCGGCTCGGCGATCGCCACGCTCGGCTGGCAGCTCGGCGTGGTGGCGCTGCTGGTCGCCGCGGTCACCGCGCCGTTCCACCTGCGCAACGGGGCCCGCTCGCACGCCGGCGCGGCCGCCACCAGCGTGCTCGACCGGCGGCTCGGCTACCTGCGCCACGTCCTGTCCCACCCGGGCTCGCTGGCCGAGCTGATGGCCGGCCGCGCCACCGGCGCCCTGCGCGCCGCCGGCGGGGCCCTGATCGCCCGGATCGCCGTGATCGAGCGCGGCGTGGACCGGGCCCTGGCCCGGTCCGGGATGGCGATCGTGGCCCTCCCGCACCTGGTCACCGCGGGTGTCGTGATCGTCGGGCTGCTCTCCGGAACGGTCCGCTCGGCCGGGCAGCTGTCGCTGGTCATCGTCGGCTTCGGCGCGTTGCAGGCCAGCCTCGGCACGGCGTTGCAGGGCGCCGGCACGCTGCGCGAGGCGACCCTGGAACGGCGCCGCGCGGACCGGCTGCGGGCCACTGTCCGCGAGCACGCCCATCCGGTGCCCGCCGACCCGCCCCGGCTGGTTCCCGGCCGCAGCCCGTCGGTGACCTTCGACGAGGTGTCCTTCCGCTACTCGCCCGGGGCGCCGTGGAGCCTGCGCGACTTCACCCTGGACGTCGTGCCGGGCGAGACGGTGTGCTTGGTCGGGGCGAACGGGTCCGGCAAGACCACGGCGCTGAAACTGCTGCTCGGCGTGCACCGCCCGACCCGCGGGGCGGTCCTGCTGGACGGGCGCGACGTGCGCGACCACGACCCGGACGAGCTGGCCGCGACGCTGCGGCTCATGCTGCAGGAACCGGTCCGGCTGGAGGCCAGCCTGCGCGACAACATCGACCGGTTCCGCGGCCGGTCACGGCACGAGGTGGACCGGGCGGCCCGGCTGGCCGGCGTCGACCGGATCGCCGCCCGGCTGCCGCACGGGCTGGACTCGGAGATCTCCCAGCAGTTCGGCACCGACGAGCACGGGCGGGCGCTGTCCGGCGGCGAGTGGCAGCGGGTGATGTTCGCCCGCCTGCTCCTCGGCGGCCACGGCCTCTACGTGCTCGACGAACCGACCGCCGCCCTCGACGCCGACCAGGAAGCCGCCATGATCGACACGCTGGAGGCCGAGCTGCGCGGCTCGACCGCGCTGCTGGTCAGCCACCGGTGGCCGCTGCTGCGCCTGGCCGGCCGGATCGCCGTCGTCGGCGCCGGCCGGATCCAGGAGATCGGCACGCACGAGGAGCTCAGCCTGGCCGGCGGCCCCTACGCGAGTCTCATCGCACGCCAGCGGCAGTCGCTGACCTTCCTCAACGCGTGACGTCGCTGCTTTTCTCGGCGTGACGCCGCTGCCTTTCCAGGCGGGTGGCTCAGATGCCGGCGCCGTCCAGCTGCTTGCGCAGCTTCGCCAGCGCGCGGGTGAGCAGCCGCGACACGTGCATCTGCGACACACCGACCTGCTCGGCGATCTGCGACTGGGTCAGGTTGCCGTAGAACCGCAGGCTGATGATCTTCTGCTCGCGCTCGTCCAGGCTGGCCATCGCCGGCCCGAGCGCGACCCGCAGCTCGGCCTCCTCGAACCCGGAGTCCATCCCGCCGAGCGTGTCACCCAGCTCGGTGCCGCTGTCGCTCATCGGCGTGGACAGGCTGGTCGAGTTGTAGGCGCGGGCGCCCTCCAGACCCTCGATCACCTCGTCCTCGGTGACGTTCAGGTACTCCGCGATGTCGGCGACCGTCGGCGACCGGCCCAGGTCGTGGGTGAGCGCGTTGTTGGCCGTGGTGATCGCCAGGCGCAGCTCCTGCAGGCGCCGCGGCACCCGCACCGACCAGGTCTTGTCCCGGAAGTGCCGCTTCAGCTCACCGATGATGGTCGGGATCGCGAAGCCGGCGAAGTCGACGCCGCGGTCCGCCTCGAACCGGTCGACCGCCTTGATCAGGCCCATCACCGCGACCTGGTAGAGGTCGTCGCGCGGCTCACCGCGGTTGGCGTACCGGTTGGACAGGTGCCGGGCCAGCGGCAACCACGCCTCGATCGCGCGGTCACGCAGCCCCGATCGCGACGGGTGGCCGGCCGGCAGGGCCGCCATCGCGTTGATCAGGTCGCTGGCCGGATCCGTGCTCGTCGAAGCATCGGTCTCGACAGCGGTGTCAACCATGACGGTCATCTCGGTGTGCTCCTCAACATCAGCCACTGGCAGGCGAACGTGTGACCCCAGTTCTCCACTGAGCAGAATCGCCAAACCATACTTTCGGTCATCAAGATCAGACCGAAAAGCTGATTTGCGTACGCCCGGAGCACTGATCGACCGCGACGTGCTCCTTGAGTTCCCGCCGGGACGCTCCCTCTCACCGCACCACGGCCGTCTCCGCTCACCACATGGCGGAACTCCGCGCAACCCGGCCCACCAGCCATGCTGGACGATCTCCGGTGCGGCACGGAGGTGATCCGCCATCTCCGTCGCCGGACGGTGGACCGGACCGGGCTGGATCGATCATGGAACGATGGGCCGGTGCGGGATCCAACGGTGATCACGGCGGCCCGCGGCGGTGACCTGCCGGCTCTGCGGCGGCTCCTCAGCGCGGACCCGGCCGCGGTGCAGGCACGGGGGCGGCTGGGCGAGACGCCGCTGCACTGTGCCCGGGACGGGGAGATCACCGCGGTCCTGCTGCGCCACGGCGCCTCGGTTGACGCCCGAGACCGCCAAGGGCGCACGCCGCTGCACGACGCCGGGGCGGCCAAGGCGCGGGTGCTGCTGAGCGCGGGCGCGGACCCGGGGAGTCGCGACCACCACGGCCAGACGCCGCTGCACCGCGCGGTCGCGGACGGCGACGCCGAGCTGGTCGCGCTGTTGCTGGCCGAGAGCGCCGATCCGGTCGTACGGGACGATGGCGGCAGCAGCCCGATGCACCTGGCGCGTGGCCGCGGACCGCGGGAGATCCGTGGGCTGCTGGAAGCAGCCGGCGGATCGCTCGCCGAGCCGACCGATCCCGCGATCGCCGGCAGCGGCCCTCAGCGCGCCCTGCGCCTGGGCCGGGACGGACCGACCGCCTACACCGTGTCCGGGCACGCGACGCTGGTCCGCTGGCGGCTCGACCGGCCGCCCCGGCCGGAGACGATCGTCGCGACCGAGCACACCGTGCTCCGTGACCTCGCCGTCCACCCGCACCAGCCACTGATCGCGGTGGCGCCCGCCGACGCCTCGGTCGAGCTGCGCGGCGACGATCTCGCCGACCCCGAGCCGCTGGCCGGACTGGACGATGTCACCGCGCTGGCCTTCTCCCCGGACGGCCGGTGGCTGGCCGCGGCCACCCACCCGGAGCGGGTGGTCCTGGTCGACGTGGCCACCCGGCAGATCACCGGCGAGGCGGAAGCCGGCGAGCGCACCGACTGCGTCGCCTTCTCCCCCGACGGCTCGCTCCTGGCGACCACCTGCTCCTTCCAGGCCGGCGCTCACGTCCGGGTCGACCGGGTCACCGCCGACGGCCGGCTGGAGCCGGTCACCGAGATCGACCGGCCGGGCCGGGACACCATCCCGGCCGCGGTGTTCACGCCGGACAGCCGATGCCTGGTGATCTGGCAGACGTCGGCTCTCCACGGAGCCCGCCAGCCCGGCTGGCGCGGCGACCTGCTGCTCACCGGCACCGACGGTCAGGTGCTCTGGCAGCGCCCGATCGACGCGGACACCACCGGCGTGCGCACGTCGCCGGCCGAGGCGGGCGCACCGATGGGCTGGTTCACCAGGCCGTGCCTGTCCCCGGACGGCGGACAGATCGCGCTCGGCCTGGACGGATCGGTCGTGCTGTTCGGGACCGACGACGGCGCCCCCCTCGGCGTGCTGCCGGTACCCGGCCACGCCACCACGGCGGCCGGCGACCCGGCCACCGGAGCCTGGCTCGTCGCGACCGACCAGGGCCTGCGGGAAACGTCGCGTGAGGAGCGCCAGTGAGCAGTGAAAACCGGATGACGACCGTGGCGCGGCTCTGGGCGGAGCACTGTGCGGCGCCGTTCCCGGGCCGGCTCCGGGCGGTCGAGGTGGCGGGTGTCGAGATGGTGATGCTCGATGCGGACGTCGCCGGGTGTGTCAGCGTCTGGCTGGCGAACGGCGGCACCGTCGACGACCGGTCGTGGGATGTTCTCGCGGCCTGCGAGCGCCGGCTCGAGCGGGTGCTTCCGGAGCTCACTGATCGCGAAGCCGCCTATTACCGGAGGTTGTTGGAGATGACGGTGCTGGTCCTGGACGCGCCCGGGTGAAACGGAACGGCCGGCGGCGTCACCGAGGGCTGAGCGCCGCCTCCGCGTCGGCCAGGCCCTGCTCGTTGCCGGCGGCGTCGTCGATGCCGGTCAGGTCGCCGGCGACGATCCGCCGCGCGAAGTAGTCGGCCTGCACCGCCCACCGGAACCGCAGCATCACCGGCAGGGCCCGGCCGGCCTCGGCTCGCGGGATCGGCCCCTGCTCCCGATAGGCGGAGAGCAGGTCGCCGGCCCGGTCCGGGCCACCGGCGTACATCACGGCGGACGCCAGGTCGTACAGGAAAGGGCCGCGCATCGCGACGCTCCAGTCGATCAATCCACAGGTGCCGGACTCCAGCCGGAACGCCTCGGGTGCCGGATCGGTGTGCAGCAGGCCCCAGGACAAGGTCCGCGGGCCGAGCCGCTCGTAGGCCTCGACCGCATCGGCGACCGCCGCACGCACCCACGGGCGGACGTCCAGGTGCTCGGCTCGGGGGTCGACCCAGTGGAACTCCTCGGCGCCCGGCACCGCGACGTCCCGCAGAGCACGGTGCACCCGGGCGAGCGTTCCGCCGATCAGCCGCTGGTCCGCCCAGGTCAGCTCCTTCCCCGGCACCCAGGTCAGCAGCGCCAGCGGGATCCCCTCGACGTCGACGACGAACTCGCCGTGCCGCGTGGCCACCGGCGCGCCCGCGGGAATCCCGGCGTCCTGGAGCGCCGCCGCGACCGCGAGACCGGCGGCGAACGAGCGCCGCGAGCCCGGAACGACCGCCTTGGCGACCCACCGGGCACCGTCCTGGTCGACGAACCAGGTCGCCGAGTTCATCCCGCCGTTGTGCACCTCGACGACTGCCCGCTCCAGACCCCAGGAAGCCGCGAGCCGGTCGCGCAGCACGCCCTCGTCCATCACCGGCGCAGCAGCCGCAGCGCGGCCTCGTCGCTGGAACCGGGCGCCGCCGAATAGGTGAGCAGCCGGTGGCCGTCGTCGCCGGGCAGGTGCAGCACCTGGTAGTCGAGGTCGAGGTCGCCGACGAGCGGGTGATGCAGCGCCTTGGTGCCGGCGTCGCACACCTGCACCGGGTGTTTCGCCCAGCAGCTGGCGAACTCCGGGCTCCTCATCACCAGCTCGCCGACCAGCGCGGTCAGCTCGGCGTCGTCGGGGTGCCGGCCGGCGACCAGGCGCAGCGAGGCGACCGCGAGGCCGGCCTGCTCGTCCCAGCGGCGGTACAGCTCCCGGCTGTGCGGGTCGAGGAACAGCATCCGGGTCAGGTTCGGCCGGTCCGCGGGCCGGGACGGCGCCTCCCGGTCGTAGTGGCCACCGACGAGCAGGTGGCCCAGCTCGTTCCAGGCCAGCACCTCGGTGCGCCGGCCGAGGACCAGCGCCGGAACGTCGACCATCGCGGCGATCAGCTGCTCGACGCCGCGGGCGGCCCGCTCCGGGCGCGGGGCGCGGCGCCGTTTCGCCGGCCGGGGCCGGGCCAGGTCGTGCAGGTAGGCCCGCTCGTCGTCGGTGAGCACCAGGGCCCGGGCCAGCGCCTCGATCACCGAGGCCGAGGCATTGGTGCTCTGGCCCTGCTCCAGGCGGGTGTAGTAGATCGGGCTGACCCCGGCCAGCTGGGCCAGCTCCTCGCGGCGCAGCCCGGGCACGCGACGGGCCCCGTACGAAACCAGCCCCACCTCCTCCGGCCGCAACCGTGCCCGCCGGGTCCGCAGGAAGTCCGCCAGCTCGCTCTCCATGCCGTTGATCCTGCCCCGAACCGGAGTCCGCTGCCTGTCCCTGCCGGTACCAGTCAGCGCAGTGCTCTGGCTGGCCTCGCCGGCCCAGCTCAGGGTGGGTGCCATGACTCAGACAGCCACCCTGCCGGCCACCGTGACCAGCGGCCGTGACCGACTCGTGCTCGCCGTGCTGCTCACCGCGAGCTTCACCCTCGCCGTCGACTTCTCGATCCTGAACGTCGCGCTGCCGGTGATCGGCGCCGACGTCGGTCTCGCGCTCGCCGACCTGCAGTGGATAGCCACCGCGTTCGCCCTGTTCGCGGCCGGTTTCACGCTGCTGTTCGGCCGGGTCGCCGACCTGGCCGGCCGGCGCCGGATGTTCCTGGCCGGCATCGCCCTGCTCGGCGTGTCGTCGCTGGCCGGCGGCCTGGCCACCGGCCCGGTGCTGCTGCTGGCCGCGCGGGTGGCGCAGGGTCTGGCCACCGCCGCGGTCACCCCGGCCGCGCTGTCGCTGCTGACCACGTCCTTCCCGGAGGGTCCGCGGCGGGAGCGAGCGCTGGGTCTCAACGGCGCCCTGATGGCGGCCGGGTTCACCACCGGCGCGATCCTCGGCGGCGTGCTCACCGACCTGCTCAGCTGGCGGTGGGCGTTCTTCGTCAACGTCGCCGTCGCGGCCGTCGTGCTGGCCGTCGCGCCGCTCGTGCTCGCCGAGAGCCGCCCCGCGCGGCGTCCCCGGCTCGACGTTCCCGGCGCGGTCACCGTCACCGGCGGCCTGCTCGCCGTGGTCCTCGGCCTGACCAGCGCCGGCGAGCACGGCTGGGCGGCGCCGCGCACGTGGGGCGCCTTGGTCGCCGGGATCGTGCTGCTGGCCGCGTTCGCCGCCATCGAACGCCGGGTGGCCGCGCCGCTGGTCCCGGTCCGGATCCTCGGCCGGCGCCGGGTCGCCTGGGGCAACCTGGCCGGGATGCTCGCCTTCGCCACCGAGACGTCGCTGGTCTTCCTGCTGACGATCTACCTGCAGGAGGTGCTCGGCCGCACGCCCCTGGCGGCCGGGCTGTCGTTCGCCGTACTCGGCTTGGGCACCGTCCTCGGCGGCATCCTCGGTCCGAAAGTGATCGCCCGCCTCGCGCACCCGCCGAAGGCCCTCGCGCTCGGCCTGGCCGTCCAGGCCGCCGCCACCCTGCCGCTGGTCTTCCTGGGCAGCACCAGCGCGTGGCTGCCGGTCCTGCTGGCCGCCACGTTCCTCGGCGGCGTCGCCAACCTGGTCGCGATCGTCGGTTTCCTGGTCACCGCGACGTCCGGCCTGCCCGACAGCGACCAGGGGCTCGCGGCCGGCCTGGCCACCATGAGCCAGCAGATCGGCATCACGCTGGGCATCCCGCTGATGTCCGCCGTCGTCGGCGCGGTCCTGGCCACCCTGGGCACCGGGAGCCCCGACACGGTCCTCACCGCGGTCCGCACCGCGATCGCCGTCAACACCGCCCTGACCGCGCTGACCGCCGTCGCCGTCCGGCTGGCCCTCCCCTCGCCCCGCCGCTGACCCGCCCAGCGCCCCGAGCGCCGGGCGGGGCGCTGCCGAGGGAACGGCTGGCTCCCAGGGGTCTTTCACCCACCCCGAGACACCCCTCACGCCCAGCCGGACAACCGCACCGCGCGCCTCGGCCTCAGCCTCGGGCGACGAGCGCCTCCACCCGCTCCGGCGCGAAGATGCCATCGGCGAGCAACAGCGCCAGCCCGACCAGCCCGGACCGGTTGTCCAGGCGGGTCGCGACGATCTGCAGGCTGCGGGTGGCCAGCGGCAGCGAGCGCCGATACACCATCTCCCGGATGCCGGCGAACAGCTGCTCCTCGATCCGGGCCAACTGCCCGCCGATCACCACGACCCGCGGGTTGACCAGGCTCACCGAGTCGGCGATGGCGTGCCCGATGATCCGCCCGGCGCGGCGGGCGAGCCGGACGGCGGTGACGTCACCGGTGCGGATCAGCGCCACCGCGTCGTCCACGGTGGTCACCTCCTTGCCGGCGGCGCGCAGGTCGCGGACCAGCGCCCAGCCCCCGGCGTACGCCTCCACGCAGCCGGTGTTGCCACAGCGGCACACCGGCTCCACCTCGGCGTCCTCGACGGTCACCTGGATGTGCCCGATGTCGCCGGCCGCGCCGTCGGCCCCGCGGTACACCTCGCCGCCCAGGATCATCCCGGCGCCGACCCCGGTGCCCGCCTTGACCATCAGCATCTGCCGCACGTCGGGGTAGAAGGTGCGCTGCTCGCCGAGGGCCATCGCGTTGACGTCCTTGTCGACCAGCACCGGGCAGGCGTAGCGGCCGGCGAACCAGCCGGGGATGTCGTAGCGGTCCCAGCCGCTCATGATCGGCGGGCTGACCACCTGGCCGCTGTCGAAGTCCACCGGGCCCGGCACGTCGATGCCGATCCCGAACACCTCGCCGGCGTCGCGGCCGGCCTCGCTGAGCAGCTCGCGGAACTGGCTGTCGGCCGCGGACAGCACCGGGCCGGGCCCGTCCGCCACGTCGATGGTCCGCTCCCGCTCGGCCAGCACCTCGCCGCGCAGGTCGCAGAGGGCGGTCCGCATCCCGGTCGCGCCGATGTCGGCGACCAGCAGCACCCCGCGGTCGCGGTGGAAGGTGAACCGGCTGGCGGGCCGGCCGCCGGTCGACGAGCCCTCCCCGCTGGGCACCACCAGGGCGGCGCCGAGCAGCGCGTCCAGGCGCTGGTTCACGGTCGAGCGGGACAGGCCGGTCAGCTGCATGACGTCGGCGCGGGTCAGGCTCGGCCGGCCCCGGAACAGCTGGAGCACCTCGCCGAGCCCCGCCGCGGCCGTCAGGGGTGAGGCGCTCGTGGACACGACCGCATCGTATTACGGATAGGCACCATACGTAAGTCCCCAGGCTTTTGGTTGACAGCCGTCATAAGTCCTGCATCTAATCAATCGAAACATCGATGCGGAAGGAATCCCCATGTCGCGCATATCCGTCCATCGCGGTGTGGCCGCCGCCGTCTCCGCGGCCGCCCTCGTGCTCGTCGCCGCCTGCGGCTCCGGCGGCTCGTCCTCCTCGGACGGCACGCTCAAGGTCGCCGCGGTGATCAAGGGACTGGACAACCCGTTCTTCCAGTCCATGGAGCAGGGCATCAAGGACCAGGCGCAGACCTCCGGCACCGAGGTCACCGTGCAGGCCGCCAACTCGATCACCGACACCACCGGCCAGGCCGACAAGCTGACCGGACTGGCCGGGCAGGACTACTCCTGCTACATCGTCAATCCGATCTCCGGCACCAACCTGATCCAGGGCATGGCGCAGCTCGCCGCCCAGAAGAAGACCATCGTCAACATCGACAGCCCGGTCGACGCCGCCGCCGCGAAGGCCGCCAACGCCACCCCGGCCACCTACATCGGCACCAACAACGTCTCGGCCGGCGAGCAGGGCGGCCGGCAGATGCTGACCCTGCTGCCCGGCGGCGGCAAGGTCGCCGCGATCGGCGGCATCGCCGGTGACGTCACCAGCGGCCAGCGCATCGAGGGCTTCGGCAAGGCGATCACCGGCAAGCTCGACCTGGTACAGACCGTCGCCGCCAACTGGGAGCGGCAGGAGGCGCTGACCCAGGCCACCAACATCATGCGGGCGCAGCCCGACCTCAAGGGCTTCTTCGTCGCCAACGACGACATGGGCCTGGGCGTGGCCCGCGCGGTCGCCACCGCGGGCAAGGCCGGCCAGATCAAGGTGATCAGCGTCGACGGGATCAAGGACGCGCTGACCGCGGTCAAGAACGGGGAGCTGGACGCGACGGTCGCGCAGTACCCGTACGCGATCGGCGCGATGGGCATGGAGGCGTGCCAGGCCGCCGCCAAGGGCGCCACCCTGCCGGCCACCGTGGAGGCGCCGGTCGAGGTGGTCACCAAGGCCAACGCCGACCAGGCCCTGGCGGCCACCCCGAAGCCGTTCGGCACCTACGACGACCCCTTCAAGACCCTCTCGGGAAGCTGACCATGACCACCGCCACCGTTTCCGAGCACCACGCGCGCACCTGGACCAGCCAGCTCAAGGACGTCAGTTTCTGGGCCGAGTGGGCCGCCGCCGTCGGCCTGGTGCTGCTCGTCATCGTCTTCCAGATCCTCAACCCGGCCTTCCTGAGCACCGGCAACATCGCGTCCATGCTGGTCGCCGCGGCGATCCTGGTGATCCTGGCGGTCGGGCAGACCTTCGTGGTCGCCACCGGCGGCATCGACCTGTCGGTCGCGTCGATGATGACCCTCGGCGCGGTCGCGTTCGGCCAGGCGTACGCGAATGGCTGGGGTCTGGTCTGGTCCTGCCTGCTGGCGGTCGCCGTCGGCCTGGCGATCGGGCTGGTCAACGGGTTCGTCATCGCCCGGGGCAAGATCACCGACTTCATCGTCACGCTGGGCATGCTCTCCGCGGCCTCCGGCGCCGCGCTGATCCTGTCCGACGGCAAGCCGGTCACCATCGTCAACACGTTCCTGCTCAAGCTCTCCACCGGCGGGATCGGGATCTTCGGCTGGACGGTGATCATCGCCGCGGTGGTCGCCGTGATCGCACACGTCCTGCTCTTCTGGACCCGGTTCGGCACCCACGTGCTGGCCACCGGCGGCTCCCGGGAGGCGGCCACCGCGACCGGCATCAACACCGCCAACGTGAAGATCGCCGTCTACGCCATCTCCGGCCTGCTGGCCGGTCTCGCCGCCATCCTGCTGATCGCCCGGGTCGGCGCCGCCGAACCGGCCTCGAACACCTCCTTCCTGCTCAACTCGGTGGCCGCGGTGGTCCTCGGCGGCGTCAGCCTGCTCGGCGGGCGCGCCACCATCACCGGCCCGGTGATCGGCGCGCTGCTGCTGACCGCGCTCACCAACGGCCTGACCCTGCTCGGCGTCTCGCAGTTCTACCAACCGCTGGCGGTCGGCTTCGTCGTCGTGCTCGCCGCCCTACTCACGAGGTTCCAGAAATGAGCACTCTGATCGACGTCGCCGGTGTCTCGCTCGCCTTCGGCAGCGTGCAGGCCCTCAAGGACGTCTCCCTGACCATCGCCGAGGGCGAGATCACCGCCCTGGTCGGCGACAACGGCGCCGGCAAGTCCACGCTGGTGCGCTGCATCTCCGGCATCCACCGGCCGGACACCGGCACGATCGCGATGAACGGCCGGGAGCTGCACCTCAAGTCCCCGGAGGACGCCCGCGAGCAGGGCATCGAGACCGTCCACCAGAACCTGGCCCTGGTCGAGGACCTGACCGTCTGGCAGAACCTCTTCCTCAACCGGGAGCTGGTGCACCGGGCCGGCCCGATCGCCGTGCTGGACCGCCGCGGCATGCGCAAGCAGGCGAAGGAGATGGTCGCCACGCTCGCGGTCAACGTGCCCGCGGTGGGCAGCCGGGTCCGCCGGCTCTCCGGCGGCCAGCGGCAGGCGGTGGCGATCTGCCGCGCCGCCGGGTTCCGCTCGGAACTCGTGATCATGGACGAGCCGACCGCCGCCCTCGGCGTCCAGGAGACCGCGCGGGTCGAGCAGCTGATCACCAAGCTTCGCGACGACGGCCGCTCGGTCCTGCTGATCAGCCACAACTTCGACCAGGTGATGCGCCTGTCCGACCAGGTCTGGGTGATGCGCGCCGGGCGCTGCGTGGCCGGCCGCCGCACCTCCGACACCACCGGCGAGGAGATCGTCGGCCTGATCACCGGCGCTCTCAGCCAGTAAGGACGGATGATGAAACCGCGCAACCCCCTCGGCGTGCACGCCCTGGTCTGGGCCGGCGACACGGCTCCGGCATCGGTCACGACCGCGATCACCAAGACCAAGGCTTGCGGGTACGACCTCGTGGAGTTCTCCCTGCACGACTCGCTCAACCTGGACGTGGACCGGACCCGCGCCGAACTCAACCGGGCCGGGCTGCGGGTCGCCTGTTCCCGCGGGCTGGCCATGGACGCCGACATCTCCAGCGACGACCCGGCCGTGGTCGAACGCGGCGAGCGGCTGCTGCACGAGTCGCTGCGGCTGACCGCCGGGCTGGGCGGCAGCCACCTGACCGGCGCGCTCTACAGCGCCTTCGGCAGCTACTCCCGCCCGCTGAGCGCCGCCGGCCGGGCCACCGTGGTCTCGGTGCTGCGCCGGCTCGCCAAGGAGGCCCGCGGCACCGGCGTGACGCTGGGCCTGGAGATCTGCAACCGCTACGAGACCAACGTGGTGAACACCGCGCGGGACGCGTTGCGCCTGGCCGACGACATCGGCGAGGACAACGTGGTGATCCACCTCGACACGTACCACATGAACATCGAGGAGAACGACATGGTGCGCCCGGTCCTCGACGTGGGCGACCGCCTCGGCTACGTGCACGTCGGCGAGAACCACCGCGGCTATCTGGGCTCCGGGCACCTGGACTTCACGTCGTTCTTCCACGCGCTCGGGCAGATCGGTTACACCGGGCCGATCACCTTCGAGTCGTTCTCGTCGGCCGTGGTCGCCCCCGGCCTCTCCGCCGACCTGTCGATCTGGCGCAACCTGTGGGACGACGGCGAGGACCTGGCCCGGCACGCCCACGGGTTCATCAGCGCGCACCTGACCGCCGTGCCGGCATGACCGGTCTCACGGCGCTGGTGGACCGGGCCCGCGCGCTCGCCGACGGCGGGCGCCGGGCGGTCCTCGGCATCGCCGGAGCCCCGGCGGCCGGCAAGACGACGCTGGCCCACGAGCTGGTGCGGGCGCTCACGGCGACCGGGGTGCCGGTGGCGCACGTACCGATGGACGGGTTTCATCTCGCCGATGCCGAGCTGGAGCGGCTCGGGCTGCGCGACCGCAAGGGCGCACCCGAGACGTTCGACGCCTTCGGGTACGCGGCCCTGCTGCGCCGCATCCGCGAGGGCGCCGACGAGGTGGTCTACGCGCCCGGCTTCGACCGTGTCATCGAGCAACCGATCGCCGGCGCCATCCCGGTCACCCGCGACGCCCGGCTGATCGTCACCGAGGGCAACTACCTGCTCGTCGACGAGCCCCGCTGGCGGGCGGTACGGGCCCAGCTCGACGAGGTCTGGTACGTCGAGCTGGATCAAGAGGAGCGGCTGCGCCGGCTGGTCGACCGGCACGTCCACTTCGGCAAGGCGCCGGACGCCGCGGTCGCCTGGGCCACCGGCACCGACGAACGCAACGCCGAGGTCATCCTGGCCACCCGCGCCCGCGCCGACCTGATCGTCCCCGCCTTCGAGCGGCAGCCCGGAGATCGGCCGTTCGGCGGCGTGCGGCCCTAAGATCGCCCTCATGAAAGGTGCGGCGGCGTTCCTGCTCGATGGCCTGCGGCGGGCCGGAATGGACGATGTCGTCGCGGTGCAGCCCGCGACCGGTGGCCTGGCGGCGCTCGCCGGCGTCGCGACCCGCCGGGACGCGCCGCCTGTCTTCGTCAAGGCGTTCGCCGAACCACCGGCCGACGACGTCTTCGCCGCCGAGGCCGAGGGCCTGACCGCGCTGCGCGAGCGGGGCGGCATGGCCACCCCGGAGGTGCTGCTGGCCGGCCGGGAGCTGCTCGTGCTCTCCGTGCTGCAGCCGCGGCCCAGCACCGGGGACTTCTGGGAGCGGTTCGCCCACGCGCTGGCCCACCAGCACCTGAGCACGGTGCACCCCCGTTTCGGCTGGCACCGGGACAACTGGCTGGGCCGCCGCCGGCAGCACAACACCTGGAACGACGACGGTTTCGCGTTCTTCGCCGAGCACCGGCTGCTGCGCTGGCTCGGCGAGCCGCGCGTCGAGGCGGCGCTGGACGCCGCCGACCAGGCCGCGCTGGAGCGGCTCTGCGACCGGCTGCCCGACCTGCTGCCGAAGCAGCCGGCCTGCCTCACCCACGGCGACCTGTGGACGCAGAACCTGCTGGCCACCCCGGACGGCCGGCCCGCGCTGATCGACCCGGCGGTCTCCTACACCTGGGCCGAGGTCGACCTGGCTCACGTGTGGACCACCGCGCCCCCGCCGGAGGCGCAGCGCTTCTTCGCGGTCTACGCCGAGCTGACCTCGCTCGACCGCGACTGGCCGGCCCGCATGCCGATCCTCCAGCTGCGCCAGCACCTGGCCGTCCTCGCCCAGTTCGACAACGACTGGGGCGCCGCCAACCTGATCCGCGCCACCCTCACCCCGTTCCGGACGCCGTCCTGACCTGATCCCGGCGGTCAGCAGCGGCCCCACCTGCACGGCTCGAAAGGAATCCGGTGCGAGAAGATCATCCCGTGGACAGGCTCGTTGTCGCGCTGGAGGGCAACCCCACCACGTCGATCCTCAGTGCGATGCGTGCGTCTGCTGAGCGGCTTGCCGGCCGCCGGGGCTGGGTGATCGATCCGCCCCGCTTCCTCGATCAATCAGATGCTTCGGGCGCGCGGTGGGTCGGATTCGGGCTACAGCTCTATACCGCCCTACCTCCGTGGGGCGACGAGATCGACCCGGGGGTGGACCGTGCCCACCTGGAGGAGGTCAAGGAGCTGGCCGGGGAGGTCTGTCGACTCTCGGAGGAGCACGGCGTCTCCTTCCAAGTCGAGTTCGCCGGTGAACTCGTCGGCATGGTGGAACGCGGTCGAATGGATTCCGGTCTCGAGGACACCCTGATCGGCGAGTGGGAGCGAACCCTCAACCACGCGAAGCGTCGTCATTGACGCGCCACCCGGAAGCACCCCGACCCCGGATGGGGCCGAGCGGATTCAGCGGTCGTCCCGACTGGATCGAGACGGCGGTGGACACCGCGTTCTCCACGTGATCCGCGGCGTGCCCTCGGTGAAGGGCATGCGGCCGCTGCGGATCTTCATCAGCCGTGGCGCAGGGTGTGAGACGGGGTGATGCCGTAGGCGGCGCGGTAGCCGGCGGTGAAGCGGCTGTGGTCGGCGAAGCCCCAGCGCGCGGCGATCGCGGCGACGGTGGCGGTGCGGGGGTCGGCGGTGCGCAGGTCGTGGTGGGCGCCGGCCAGCCGGGCGCGGCGCAGGTAGGCCATCGGGGTGGTGTCCAGGTGCCGGCGGAACGCCAGCTGCACGGCGCGGATGGTGACGTGGCAGGCGGCGGCGACGTCGGCCACGCTGATGTCGGTGCGGGTGTGATCGTCGATGAACGCGACCGCGCGGCGCACGGTGGCGGGGTGGGCGTCGTGCCGGTCCCCGATGCTCGGGCCGGTCCGGGCATTGTTCGGAAAGACCGTCAAGGCGGTCGCGGCGAGCAGCCGGGACAGGGTGCCGGTGACCAAGGGCGCAGGGCCGGCCGGGAGGGTCTCGACCGCGGCCAGGACGTAGTCGTAGGTGTCGGACCACCAGCGGGCCGCGGTTGCGGAGACCGGCCGGTTCCCGGTGAACCGCAGAACCGGCCCGCTGCGGGGCGGACCGTCAGCCACCTGGGCGAGCAGGACCGGATCCAGGTAGACGGAATCCACATCGAGATCGGCGGCGAGGCCCTGCCAGTCCCGGTCGGGCGGTAGCGAGATCATCACATCGCCGGGGCCACTGTCGTGCGCGCGCCCGTCGTAGCGGTTCGTGACGGTGCCCGCCCGGATCCGGGCGATCGGGATGACGCCCAGGGCGGGCCCCTGGGTGGTGTACCCCATCCCGAAGGTGAACCGGTTGAGCGACACGTACTCGCCCAGGCGGGTGCGGGCCAGGCGCATGGATCCGTTCCCGCCGGACACGTGCAGCCGTACCGGGGTGAACAGCTCACTGATGAGGTGCTCGGCGGCGTCGAGGTCATGCGTCTCGTACACCTCAGTGTCCACGAGGGACGCCTCCTCTCCGATGGCGATGCCCGGCCCGGTCGGGACCGGGTGGCTAGCGGCACAGGGTGTCGTCGGGCAGGACGCCGAACCGTTCCCGGTAGGCGTCGGTGAACCGGGCCGGGCCGGCCCAGCCCCAGCGAGTGGCCACCGCGGCGACCGTGGTACCTCCGGCCGGGTCGGCGGCGGTCAGTTCCTGATGGGCGCGTTCCAGCCGGACCCGGCGCAGGTAGCTGTCCAGGGTGGTGCCGTGCTCCCGGCGGAACGCGTGCTGCAGACCATGGGCGTCCACGCCGGCCGCGGCGGCGATCTGAGCGCCGGTGACCGGCTGGTCGGCGTGGGCCTGGATGAACTCGGCGGCGGCGCGCACCGTGGCCGCGGGCACTCGGGAAGGGCCGCGCAGATAGTAGGCGGTCATCGCGGTGTTCGGGAACGTGTGCAGCAACGCCCCGGCCACGACCCGGGTCCACGCGGCGGCCAGCAGCGGGGAAATCCCGCCGGGCCGCGCGGTGACCAGCTGCCCGCACAGGAACTCGGCCGTGCCGGCGAGAAACCGCTCGGCGTCGGCGGAGACCGGGCCCATCGCCTCGAACCGCAGCGCGTCGCCGGGCAGCCCGGTCTGCTCCTCCGCCAGATCGACCACCGCGTCCCACGACACCCGCAGCGCAAGCCAGTCACCGTGCAACTGGTGGCACGCCGCCGGCCGTTCGGTCGGGTACAGGTATGCCCTGCCCGAGGCCATGGCCAGCTCCTCCCCGCCGCTCGTGACGGCGCCGCCGCCCTTGGTGGCCAGGAAGGCCATCGCCGAATCTGTCGGGCCGGACGTCAACGAGTACGTGAAACCGTCGTACCCGAGCACACCCGCGGTCAGCCCGGCGACCGTCGCCGACTGCGCGCGGCCCTCCACCCGCGCCGGATCCGGGCACCGGAACGACGCTGTGTGCTGCAGGTACAGCTGCCGCACCAGATCCGCGATCTGATCCATGTCCGCGGTGACCAACTCGGCCCGCCGCACCGGCGTCAGTCCGGCACCGGGAAACCCGTCCGTCATGCGCACACCCCCACACCGCGCCACCTGGGCCAGCATAGGCATATCGGACGATCAACGCGTGAGCGTCGATCCTCAGCGAGATCGTCCGGATTCATGATCGAGGTGCGAGGCGATGGAGCAGGGTGACTTGGATGTCGCCGGCCAGGAGATCCGCCGAGCGCGCCAGGAAACTCCGCAGGTGCGGTGTCTTCAGGTTGGCGGCGTGCTCCTCCGGGCTGCTCCACACCTCGTAGAAGTGGAACGAGCCGTGATCGTCCACGGCGCGGTGCAGGTCGTACGTGATGCAGCCCGGCTCGGCCAGGGTGGGTGGGACGAGCGCGGTGAGGGCTTCCCGGAGAGCCGTCTCCTGTCCCGGCTTGGCGCGCAGCTGGGCGATGACGGTCAGATGCTGTGACATGGGTGCGGTGCTCCCGGTTCGGTGGCCCGGTCGTGAGCGCCGGGCCGGCGAGTACCGACGCTAGGCAGAACTGGTCTTGGCGTACAGTCCACTTGCGTGGCCGCTGACCGGACCAATCGTGCTACTGCCCTGCTCATCGAGCTGCCCGAGGACAGCCGGCCGATGCATGAGCGGCTCACCGGCGCGATCCGGACCGCGATCGCACGGGGCCGCCTGACGCCTGGTCATCTGCTTCCGTCCAGTCGTACCCTCGCCGCCGAACTCGGCTGTTCCCGCTGGGTGGTGAACGAGGCGTACGTGCAGTTGGCCGCCGAGGGGCATCTGGAGACCCGGCAGGGCTCCGGCACCCGGGTCACCGCCTGCGCCACCGCTCGTACCGAACCGTCGCGCGCCGAGTCCGGCGACCCCGAGCCGCCCGCGTCGCATGTCGATCTGCGGCCGGGCGCCCCCGATGTCAGCGGTTTCCCCGCCGCGGCCTGGCTGCGGTCCCTGCACCACGTTCTGACCGACCCGGCCTGGTCACCGCCGGTCTTCCCGCCGCCTGCCGGAGCACCCCGCCTCCGGCAGACCGTCGCCGCCTATCTGCGCCGCGCCCGAGGCATCGCCGTGGACAGCGACGACGTGATCATCACCTGTGGCACCTCCCACGGCATGGCCGCGGTGGCCCGAACGCTGACCCCGGCCGGGCCCGGGGTCGCGGTCGAGGACCCCGGCTGGTTCCGTCTGCGGGAGGTGGCCGCCGCGGCTGGACTGCGGATCGAACCGGTCACCGTGGACGCCGAAGGCATCGACGTCGAGGCGGTTCGCCGTGCCGAGGTGGCGGCAGTGATCTGTGCCCCCGCCCACCAGTTCCCCACCGGCGCCCTGCTGTCTCCGCGACGCCGCCGAGCCTTGCTGACCTGGGCGCTGGAAACGTCGGCGATCGTCGTCGAGGACGACTACGACGCCGAGTTCCGCTACGACGGCCGCCCGGTCGGCGCGCTGGCCGGCCTGAGCCGCGACCATGTGGTCCACCTGGGCTCCGCCAGCAAGACGCTGCATACCGGCCTGCGACTCGGCTGGCTGGTGCCGCCACCCGCCCGGCGTCGCGCGCTGCTCGCCGCGGTGGAGACGGCCGGCGCCGGCCCCAGCATCCTGGACCAGCTGACCTTCGCTCACTTCGTGGAGACCGGGGCCTACGACCGCCACCTGCGGCACACGCGAAAAGCCTACCGGCTTCGCCGGGATGCCCTGGTCACCGCCTTGCAGCGGCATAAGGTGACCGGACGGCTCGGCGCGGTCCAGGGGATAGCCGCCGGCCTGCATCTGACCCTGCCGCTGCCACCACGAGCTGACGAGCACGCCGTGGTGTCCCGGCTGGCCGGCCTGGGCGTGACAGCGATCCCGTTGTCCCGCTACACCATCCGTCCTCAGCCACCAGCGCTCGTCCTCGGCTACGGCCGCCTGCCCCCGTCCCGGGCCGAGTGGGTCGCCATGCGGATAGCCGAGGCGCTCCGGCCCTCAGCCCGTCCGCACCAGTTGTCGGGAGGGTGAAGGCACGCTGAAGCACGCGCGGCTCTCGGAAAGGGCGGCCGCCGAAGGCCGTCGGCATCAGTTCCGGGCTGATCATCGCCGCGTAGCATGCGCGGCGTGACTGTGTATGACGTGGCTGCTCGGCTGCCTGCCATCGAGGTGGTGCGGCAGCGGTGCAAGGCTCTGACGGTGCTCGACGCGATCGTCGAGGGCGACTACTACACCTACGAGCCGGCCTGGGGCGCCGGCGAGGCGGCGGCCATGCGCAACGGCAGCGGCGAGGAGTACGACATCGTCTTCACCGAGCACGGCGTCTTCATCCGCGGCCTCTACCACGAGTCACCGATGATCCAGATCGCCGAGGGACGGCTGTGGCCGGGCCTGCTGGACGGGCTGCCCGAGGAGTTCCGGCCGCAGGTGGACGAGCCGGCGTTCAGCTGGGACGGCAGGCTCAACGCCACCTTCGTGCTGTGGCGCCGCACCGGCGACGACCGGTGGCACGCCGGTGACGGCATCGACCTGTCCCCCGCCGATGTCGACGAGGAGGATCCGGACGGTTCCTGGCTGCTCGACGTCCTCTTCGACGACATCGCCGAGCAGTACGCCCAGTACGCCGACGAGGTGCTGGAGATCGAGCTGCCGCCGGCCGCGATCGAGCACGTGGTCGCGTTCCGGCCGCTGACCGGCGAGGCGATCCGGGCGCTCAACCCGGACGCGGACCTGGCCCACGTCCGGTCGGAGGCGGCCAGGATCGGCTATCCCCTGGCCTGACGGCAGACGGTTCGCCGGCCGTGCGGTGCCCGGCGGCAATGGGCGCGACGCCGGGTGTCCGGTTCGATAGCCTGGCGTCTCAATGATCATGGTGGAGGTGCTGTGAACGCGCTGGGTGAGCTGGTGGAGTTGCGGGCGATGCGACCGGGGGACGCGGACGCGCTGTGGCGGTGGAACCACGATCCGGACGTCATGCGGTTCATGGTGGCCGGCTATCCGCAGACGCCGGAGACGGTCGCGAAGTTCCTCACCGAGCGGCCACGCAACGCCTACGGCGACGTGCTGTTCGGTGTGGAGAGCCGTAAGGACGGCAAGCTGATCGGCCTGATCGGGCTGCAGGGCGCGGAACCGGAGACCGGCATCGCCGAGCTCAACATCTACCTCGGCGAGAAGGACTACTGGGGTCAGGGCTACGCCACCGACGCGATGCGCACCGCGTGCCGGTACGGCTTCGACCGGATGCGCCTGCACCGGATCTGGCTGACCGTGGTGGCCGGCAACGACCCCGCGCGCCACGTCTACCAGAAGATCGGTTTCGTCGAGGAGGGCCGCCTGCGCCAGGCCTCCCGCCGCGACGGTGAGTGGACGGACGCGTACCTGATGGGACTGCTCGCCGGCGAGCTGCGCTGACCCACCCCGCGCGCGGCCGGCTACCTGCGGATACGGCCGGGTGGGGCGGTGCTGGCCCGCTCGATCAGGCGGGTGCTCAGCTCCACCCGGGTGGACCCGAGGGGTTTGCCGCGGACCAGGTCGAGGATGGTGTGAGCGGCCAGCCGGCCCATCTCCTCCAAGGGCTGCCGGACCGTGGTCAGCGGCGGCGCCGCCCAGCGCGCGGGCGGGAGGTCGTCGAAGCCGACCACGCTGAGCTGGTCCGGGATCGACAGGCCACGCAGGCGGGCGGCCTCGTAGACGCCGAGTGCCAGGTGGTCGCTGCAGGCGAAGATCGCGGTGGGCGGATCGGCGAGGCCGAGCAGGTGCCGGGCCGCGCCGATGCCCTCCCGGAAGGCGAAGTCGCTGTGCCGGACCAGCGTCGGGTCCTCGGGGATCCCGGCCTCCTCGAGGGCGGCCCGGTAGCCGTCGAATCGGGCCCGGCTGCACAGCAGCCGGCCCTTCCACCCGGTGATCACCCCGATCCGGCGATGGCCGAGCCCGATCAGATGCCTGGTCGCGGCGCGGGCGCCGCGCCAGTCGGTGGTGCCGATGGTCGGCAGGGTGGCCGCGGCCCGCATCCCCGGGTCGAGGCCGAGCACCGGCGTGTTGAGCTGGTCCAGCATGGCGCCGAGCGGCGTGTCCCCGCTGGCGGCCGCCAGGATCACCCCGGCGGCCTGCCCGGACCGGGCGCGCCGCAGCAGGCTCTCCTTGCCCTCGCCGCCGCGGTCCAGGGACGACACCATCAGTCCCACCCCGGCCTCGCGGGTGACCACCTCCATCCCGCGGATGTGCGCCAGCTGCCAGGCGCTGTCCAGGCGCGGGTAGATCACGTGGACGATCCCGGCCGGGGCCGCCGACCGCGAGGTACGCGGCCGGTAGTCGTACTCGGCCAGCAGTTGCTCGATCCGGGCCCGGGTCGCCTCGGCGACCTCGCCGCTGCCGTGCACCACCTTCGACACGGTCGGCACCGACACGCCCGCCGCCCGCGCGACGGCCGCCAGGGTCACTCGCTTCACAGCCGGTCGGCTCACCTCGGCGCTCCCCTCCATCGACGATGACGGTTCCCGGGTGGCAGCAAGTCTCGCACGAACCGGTGCCGCCGTGGCGGGCCCGGGAAACGGGTCGCGGTGATCGCCTCTATGGTGGGCTCATGGCGTCGATCAAGCAGGTTCAGATCACCTTCGACTGCGCCGAGCCGGAGCGGGTGGCCCGCTTCTGGTGCGCGGTGCTGGGCTATCAGGCGCCCCCGCCGCCGGAGGGTTTCGCCAGCTGGGACGCGTACAACGACGCGCAGCCGGCGGAGAAGCGGGACCGGTGGTTCTGGTGCACCGACCCGACCGGGGTGGGTCCGCGGCTGTACTTTCAGAAAGTGTCCGAGGGCAAGGTCGTCAAGAACCGGGTGCATCTCGACGTACGCGCCGGCACCGGCCTGGTCGGCGACGAGCGGCTGGCCGCCCTGAAGGCCGAACGGGACCGCCTCGTCGCGCTCGGCGCGGTGCACCTCTACACCCAGTACGCCGACGGCGAGGAGGAGTCCTGCATCACCATGCAGGACGTCGAGGGCAACGAGTTCTGCCTGGACTGAGCGGGGCCGCCGGCTCAGTTCCGGCCGGCGTACAGATAGACGACGACCGTGCCGGGCGCGTCGAGGTCGACGAGCAGTCTCCGGCGCGTGCCGTCGGCGGCCGGCTCCTCCTCGGCGATCCCGGAGACGATCTTCGCCGTCTCCGGATGCCACAGGTTGCCGCCGCCGACGTCGTCCTTCGCTCCGACGGCGCGCAGGCCGGGCGTCAGCGGCGCGGTGAACTTCGCCCCGGTCAGGAACGTGTCGAGCGCGGCCCGCGGCATCCGGACCTTCGCCGACAGCCGCGTCTCCAGGCCGGTGCTGGAGACCGCGGACAGCAGCACCGAGCCGGGCGGCAGGGTCACGTGCGCGACGGCTTCCACCTGGCCCGCGCTGGCGACGACCGGCTCGGACTGCACGGGCAGGCCCCGGTCGGCCCCGCCGTCCCGGTCGTCCGCCAGCGCGAAACCGGCCACACCACAGGCCACGAGGGACAGCACCAGGCTCAGGCCGGCGACAGCGAGAGCGGTCGAGCCGCGCTTGTCGGTCATGGCCGCGACGATACGGCCTGTCCGCCGGCCGGCTTGAGTCTCCAGTAGGGGGAGACAGCAGAGTGGCGGACATGGACGGGGAGATCCTCTACTCGATCGGTGATCTGGCGCGGCGGACCGGCCTGACGGTCAAGGCCGTCCGGTTCTACTCGGACGCCGGCATCGTGCCGCCGACCGGCCGCAGCCCGGCCGGTTACCGGCGGTACGACGCCGGCGCCGTGGCCCGCCTCGACCTGGTCCGGACCCTGCGTGAGCTGGGCATCGACCTGGCCACCATCCGGACGGTGGTGGAGCGGCAGGCCCCGCTGGCCGAGGTGGCCGCGGCGCACGCCGAGGCGCTCGAGGTGCAGATCCGGGTGCTGCGGTTGCGCCGCGCGGTGCTGACCGTGGCGGCCCGGCGCGGCTCCACCGCCCCGCAGCTGGAGGTGATCCACCGGCTGGCGAGACTGTCCGCGGTGGAGCGCCAGGAGCTGATCGACGACTTCCTCGGCGACGTCTTCGAGGGCCTGCACGAGCACCCCGCCTTCGCGGCAGTCACCCGTTCGATGACCCCCGAGCTGCCCGACGACCCGGAGCCGGAGCAGGTCGAGGCGTGGCTGGACCTGGCCGACCTGTTCCAGGACGGCGGCTTCCGCGCCACCCTGCGGGAGATGGCCCGGGACCTGGCGAACGATCGGGTCACCGGGGACACCACCGGGCTGCCCCGCGTCCTCGCCGAAGCGGTCCGAGCAGTTGTCACCCCGGCTCTGGCGGCCGGCGTGGACCCGGCCGCACCCGAGGCCGAGCCGGTCGTCGCGGCGCTGGCGGAGCACTACGCCCGCATCCTCGGTCACCCGGCCGCGCCCGGTGACACCGAGGTGCGCCGGCGCCTCGCGACGCTGCTGGAGAGCATGAACGACCCGCGCCGGGACCGATACCTGGCCCTGCTCGCGGTGCTCAACGGCCGGCCGGTGCCGGACAGCCTGGCGCCGATGCTCGACTGGTCCGTCGCGGCCCTCCACGCCGGGACGCGGCGGTAGTGGGCCGCCCCGGACCCGCGCCCACCGTCGACGCCCCGCCGCGGCGGTTCCTCGCCGGTTACCGGACGCTGCTGGACGTGCCCGGCTTCTGGCGCCTCGCGACCATCGGGCTGGCCTCGAAGCTGGCCCCCGGCATGCTCGGGCTGAGCCTGCTGCTCCTGGTGGGAGGCACCTTTTCGTACGCGACGGCGGGTCTCGCGGTGAGCTGCTCGGCCCTCGGGCAGGGGCTGAGCGCTCCCCTGCGCGGGCGGCTCATCGACCGGTTCGCCGCCGGTCCGGTCCTGCTCGGCTGCCTCGTCGCCCACCTGACGGCGACGGCCGTGCTGCTCGTGACGGTGAGCCGGGCCGGCCCGCCCGTCGCGGTGCTGGCCGCCGCCGCGGCCGTCGGCGCGACCAACCCGCCGGTCGGCGTCATGATGCGTACGGTCTGGCGGCACGCCACCGACGGCGAGGCGCTGACCACGGCGATGGCCCTGGACGCGTCCATGATGGGCGCCGCGCTGATCACCGGCCCGGCGCTGGCCGGCTGGCTCAGCCTGTCCCTGTCGCCGGTCGCCCCGGTCCTGGTCCTCGCGGTGCTGACCGCCGGCACGGTCGTCCTGCTGATCGGCGGTCCCCCGGTGTCACCGCGCCCGGTGCGGTCCGGTCGCCGGGCCGGGCTGCTCGCCGCCGCGCCGGTGCGGCGCCTGCTGGTCACCAACGGTCTGTTCGTGATGGCGGTGACCGCCCTGGACGTGGTGCTGCCCAGCTACGCGCGGGAGTTCCAGGTGGCCAGCCTGACCGGCGTCTACCTGGGGGTGCTGTCGATCGGCAGCGTGCTGGGCAGCTTCGCGCTGGGCGCGGCGGCGCACCGGCTGCGCGCCGATCGCCGGCTCCGGTTGCACCTCGGCGTGTTCGCGGCCGGCTCCGCCGCCCTGGCGCTGAGCGCCCGCTGGTCGCCGCTGGCCGTGCTGCTGGTCTGCCCGGCCGCCGGGCTGATGATCGGTTCGCTGTTCGCCACCCTGCGCACGCTGGGCGGTGACCTGGCGCCGCACGGCCGCGTCACCGAGACGATGTCCTGGCTCAGCACCCTCGACATGGCCGGCGGCGCGGCCGGAGCGGCCGTCTTCGCCCAGCTCGCCGACGCCCAGGGAAGCCGGGCCGCGCTCGCCCTGATCCCGGTCCTGCTCCTCGCGGCCGCGGCGGTGAGTCCACCGGCCCGATAGGTGCGGCGGCTTGGCAGGGTGTCCGCCGTGACCGAACTCGTGGAACGTGTCGATGAGCAGGATCGGGTGCTGGGCGTGGTCGGGCGGGACGAGGCGGTTCGCCACGGCTGGCTGCACCGGGTCGCGACCACCGTCTGCCGGGATGCTCAACGGAGGTTCCTGGTGTGCCGGCGCGCCGACCGGCTCTCCCGGTTCCCGGGGTATCACGAGGTCAGCTTCGGCGGGGCGGTGGCGGCCGGCGAGTCCTACGGCGCGGCGGCGGCCCGCGAGGTGGCCGAGGAGCTGGGGGTCCGGGTGGCGGTCCGGGAGGTGGTCAGGTTCCGGTGTCACGGCGTGGTGGGCGGCTACTGGCTGGCAGTCCATGAGGCGGTGGTCGGCGGCGAGGTCACGCCCGACCCGGAGGCGGTGAGCTGGGTGGGCTGGATGACCGGGGCCGAGCTGGAGCGGGCGGTGCGGCGGCACCGGTTCGTCCCGGACGGTCAGGAGGCGCTCCGCCGCTACCTGGCGGTCGTCGGCCACTAGCGGCTCCGAAATCACCGCCACACTTTTCGGAGCACTTCTCCGAAACTTCCGGCAATTGATCTCGTACCCGAAATTATATTGTCGCAGCTTGATACCTATATGCCTGGCTCAACTGCCATGACGGGTGAATATTGACTGTTGTAATTGCCGGAACTGGCTTGTTATGTTTCGGCCGATCCCCACCTCTCCGCCCTGGCAGCACTCCCCCACTCCAGGTAAGGAATCCGCCCATGAGAAAACCCTGGCGCAAGCTGCTGGCCGCGGCGGCCGCGGTCATCGCCGGCCTGGTGGTCGCCACCACGCTCCCCGCGTCACCGGCGTCCGCCGCGGCGCTGACCGAGGTCACCGGGTTCGGCACGAACCCGACCGGCATCCGGATGTACCTCTACGTCCCGGACCGGCTCGCCACCAAGCCCGCGGTGCTGGTGGCCGTGCACTACTGCACCGGCTCGGGGCCGGCGTTCTACTCCGGCACCGAGTTCAAGTCGCTGGCCGACCAGTACGGCTTCATCGTCATCTACCCGTCGACGGTGCGAACCGGGAACTGCTGGGACGTGTCGTCCGCGGGCGCGCTGACCCACAACGGGAACAGTGACCCGGTCGGCATCACCTCGATGGTCAAGTACGTGCAGCAGCGCTACAACACCGACACGGCGCGGACCTTCGTCACCGGCGCCTCGTCCGGCGCGATGATGACCAACGTCCTGCTCGCCGACTACCCGGACGTGTTCGCCGGCGGCGCCGCGTTCTCCGGCGTGCCGGACACCTGCTTCCAGGCGACCGCGGGCAACCCGGCCGACCCGAGCCAGCAGGCCGGCTGGAACAGCGCCTGCGCGAGCGGCCAGGTCATCAAGACCGCCGCCCAGTGGGGCGACGCGGTGCGCAACTCCTACCCCGGCTACACCGGGCCGCGCCCGCGCATGCAGCTGTGGCACGGCGCCACCGACACCACGCTGCACTACAACAACTTCGGCGAAGAGATCAAGCAGTGGACCAACGTGCACGGGGTCAGCCAGACGCCGGTCAAGACCGACACGCCGCAGTCCGGCTGGACCCGCACCTGGTACGGCGACACCTCGGCGCAGCCGCCGGTCCAGGCGATCAGCATCGCCGGGGTGGGTCACTCGCTGCCGATGGCCGGCCAGGCCAGGATGGCGATCAGCTTCTTCGGCCTGGACGCCACGCCGGTCCCGCCGTCCTCACCGTCCTCGCCGACCCCGTCCACGCCGTCGTCGTCGCAGCCGCCGGTCCCGGGCGGGTGCACCGCGACGATCTCGCTGAACTCGTGGACCGGCGGGTACGTCGCCACGGTCACGGTCAAGGCCGGGTCGTCGGCACTGAACGGGTGGACGGTCGGCACCACGCTGCCGTCCGGCTCGGCGATCACCAACTCGTGGAGCGCGACCGGTAGCGGCACTAGCGGGGCGGTGAGCTTCACCAATGTGAACTACAACGGCTCGGTCGGGGCGGGGGCCAGCACCCAGTTCGGCTTCCAGGGCACCGGCACCGGGCCGACCAGCGCCACCTGCACCGCCCGCTGACCGCGGGAGTCGACGAGAGCGGACCGGCACGGGCGGGTGATCACGCCGGTGCCGGTCCGTGGTGGTGACGGAGGCGTACGCGAAACGGGTCTTGACCGGCGTCGCCTCGGACCGGTGGTCAGCGCGCAGCCGGCGGGGACACCCAGTCCGGCAGCGGCTCGCACGCGGTCAGCCAGTCCGCCGGCACGCCGGACAGGCCGGTGCGACCGGCGATGATGCCGCCCACGATCGCGCAGGTGGTGTCGATGTCGCCGCCGGGCAGCGCGGTCGCCCAGAGCGCCTCGGTCAGGTCGTCGAGGTGCGTCGCCGCGCACCATACGGCGTACGGAACGGTGTCCACCGCGGAGATCTGCAGCCCGCAGCCGACCATCCCGGCGACGTGCCGCGGGTCGGCGCCCGCGGCGAGCTTGCCGGTCCGCCGCAGCCGCGAGCCGACCTCGGTGTCCGGCACCCGGTCGGCGACCGCCCCGATCAGCTCGTCGCCCGGGACACCCCGGACGCTCAGCGCCGCCGCGACCGCGACCGCCACGGCGCCGGCCGTGGCCTCCGGATGGGCGTGGGTGACCGCCGCCGATCGCGCCGCCTCGGCCGCCACCCGGTCGAGGTCGTCGGCGAACCAGGCGCCGAGCGGCGCCACCCGCATCGCCGCGCCGTTGCCCCACGAGCCCATCCCGTCGAACTGCCGCCGGGTCACCTCGGCCCACGGCTCACCCTGTCCGATCGCGATCAGCACGTCGTGCATCGAGGCGCCATAGCACCGGTACGGATCGGCGGCGTAGGCCTCGGCGAACGCCGCGGCCAGGGCGTCCTGGTCGACCCGCCCGTGCTCGTCCAGGATCCGCAGCACCGACAGCGCCATCGCGGTGTCGTCGGTCCACGGCCACGGCCCCTCCTTGAGCCGCCGCTCCCCCACCGCCGTCTCGACCTGCTCGGCGGGCCGGAAGAACCATGTCTCCCCGAACGCGTCACCGAGCGCGAGCCCGCGCAGTGCCGATACCGCCGCCGTCCGATTCCCCATGCCTCCATGATCGCAAGCCGAGCCTTGTGATCTGGACCACTGCTGCATACCATCCAGATGCGTCAATAAGAACACCACGGAGTTTCAAATTGCTCGCCCCCTGGGAGAGGCACACATGCGCGCTACCCACCGCTTACTGGGCGCCGCCGCCGCGGTCGCCCTGGCCGCCACGACCGCCGCCACCGCCACCCCTGCCTCGGCCGCCGCCCCCGCCGCGCTCCGGGAGGTGATGTTCGTCGGCAACAACTGGGAGGGCACCGCCGACGTCATCAAGTCCAGCGGCGACTTCGCCAAGCTCGGCCGGATCAACGTGGTGCCGGACAAGAACCAGCGTCTGACCGAGATCTACCTCAACCCGATCAAGCTGATCTACTTCCTCGGCATCCGCAACGGCCCGGGCGAGGGCCACGACCAGCTCGTCGACGACCTGTACTCCACGCCGGACGGCACCGCGCTGGTGGCCTCCCGGCCCAGCTTCGCCGACGTCGTCTCGATCGACATCGCCACCGGCAAGCTGAAGTGGCGCTTCCCGGTCTCCGGTTACCGCGCCGACCACATGGCCGTCTCGCCGGACGGCACCCGGCTCGCCGTCTCCGCGTCCACCTCGAACACCGTGCACGTACTGGACATCACCACCGGCGCGCAGCTCGGCTCGTTTGCCACCGGCGACAAACCGCACGAGAACGTCTTCACCAACGGCGGCCGTTACATCTGGAACATGTCGATCGGCAACGTGGAGACCGACCTGGACAGCCCGCTGCTCGACTGGACCAAGGGCGACCGGCACATCACCGTGGTCGACACCACCACCTTCCAGACGGTGAAGACCATCGACATGCGGTCCCGGCTGAACGCCTTCGGCCGCAGCGACCTGTCCAACGCGGTCCGGCCCGGAGTCTTCACCCCGGACTTCGGCAAGCTGTACTTCCAGGTGTCGTTCTTCAACGGCGTCGTCGAGTACGACGTCGCCACCGACAAGGTGACCCGGGTGAAGACGCTGCCGAAGAACCCGGCCACCAGCGACGACCGGACCAGCTACGTGAACGACTCGCGGCACCACGGGCTGTCGATCAGCCCGGACGGCGGCAAGCTGTGCGTGGCCGGCACGATGGACGACTACACCACCATCGTCGACCGGGCCACGCTGCAAGAAGGCACGCTGGTCCCGGCGGCCAAGCCGTACTGGGCCACGGTCAGCGGTGACGGCCGGGCCTGCGTGATCTCGGAGAGTGCCGCCGACCAGGTGACCGCGATCGACTTCGCGACCGGGCAGAAGATCACTTCGGTCGGGGTCGGGGATCACCCGCAGCGGGTCCGGCTCGCGCACGTGCCGGCCGGCTGGGGCGGCTGATCACTTCCGGGCTTGGTGCGGGCGCGGGGTGTCAGCCCCACGCCCGGACCGGCTCAGACCCGCGCTGCCCGGCGGCGGGACAGCACCACCGCACAGATCACCAGGGCGACCCCGACCGCCAGGAACGGCAGCGTCTGCCCGAGCGAGCCGCCGCCGACCATCAGTTCGTGCAGCGTGGTCAGTGCGAAGGTGGGCGCCGCGGCGATCAGCAGCCGCTGGTCGGCCGTCGCGAACCACAGGAAGACCGCCCCGGCCAGCACCGCCGCGATCACCGCCAGGGCACGCTGCGCCGGATCGACCATCTGCAGCCCACCGATCGGCACCAGGTGCAGCGCCACCACACCGGCCGTGACCAGCGCCGCGTTGCCGCGCTCCAGCTGCGGCACGTCAGCCGGCCGCCACCGGCCGGCGACCACCAGGGGCAGCGCCACCACCGGCGCCCACCACTGCGGCAGGCCGTTCAGGTACAGGTACTGCGACAGCGCGGTCTGCACCACGACGGCCGCGACGATCAGTCCGATCGCGAGCCGCTGCCGCCCCAGGACCAGCGCCACCAGGGCCGCGAAAGACAGGATCAGATTCGGACCCAGATCTTTCAGTACGAGCAGAGGCGCGTCGAATCCGCCGAACTGGAAACCCTCCACCAGGTCGTCGGTCGCGATCAGCACGCCGAGCGCCAGCACCGCGAGGGCGGCCAGCTGCACGCCCTGCCACGCCAGGAAGACCGTCGGCCGGTTCGCCGCGCTGCCGGCGCGCACCCGCAGGCCACCGCGGATCAACGCGACCGCCTGCCGCAGCTCCGGCCAGCGCCGGGTCCCGGCGTCGTCGGTGACCAGCACGTCGAGCAGTTCGTCGGCGCGCTCACGCCGGTAGTCGGCCGGGTAGGACCGCAGCAGCGCCCGGTAGCGGCGCTCCAGGATGTCAGCACTCATGCCGGTGAAGTCCTCCAGGTCGGTCGAGGGGTGTCGCCCTGCGTCAGCCGCTCGTGCACGACACGCGCGGCCTGGGCGAGCCGGTCCGCTTCCTGGGCGAGCACCTGCTGACCGCTGTCGGTCAACCGGTAATAACGTCGCGCCCGCCCGTTGACGATCTCCTCGCCGTCGGCGGTGACGTAGCCCTCGCCGAGCAGCCGGTCGAGCACCGAGTACAGCGAGCCGGCGGCCAGCTTCACCTGGCCGGCGGACAACTCTTCGACCCGCTTGACCACGGCGTACCCGTGCAGCCGCCCGTCGAGCAGGGCGGCCAGCACGAAGTACGACGGTTCCCGCAGGGTGACGCGCGAGGATGATCGCATGGCGGTTGAATATACAAGTAGCGTGTATATAGATCAAGGGAGGGCATGACCGACCGCCGTCGACCTCGGCTCAATGGATCACGGCGGTCGCCTTGCCCGTCCGCTTGCGGCTGTTGGACTTGCTGACGGTGAGAGTGGACGGAACCTCCTCGCTGCTGGGCAGGTCCGTCTGCGCGAAGAGCAGCTTCTTCGTCGTGGGCAGCTTGCCCGCGGCGGAGGCCAGCTTCTTCGGCGTGGACCGGTCCTTGGCCGCGGCCCGCGACTTCTTCGCCGCCGTGCGGGTCGACTTCGACTCGGCGGTCTCCAGCTTGATCAGCTTCTTGACCAGCTCCGGCTTCTTCAGATCGTCGGTGCCCTTCACCCCACGACTCTGCAACTCCCGACGCAGGTCAGCCACCTTCATCCGGGCGATCGCCGACTCACTCACCTCAGGAGTGTTCGGAGTGTCGTTACCGCTGGTCGGATTCTTCCGTCCGGACGCCGACTTCTTCCCCGCCGACTTCTTCGCCTTCGACCCGGCGGTCTCCAACTTGATCAGCTTCTTGACCAGCTCCGGCTTCTTCAGATCGTCGGTGCCCTTCACCCCACGACTCTGCAACTCCCGACGAAGGTCAGCCACCTTCATCCGGGCGATCGCCGACTCACTCACCTCCGGCGTATTCGGAGTGTCATTGCCACTGGTCGGATTCTTGCGTCCGGACGCCGACTTCTTCCCCGCCGACTTCTTCGCCTTCGACCCGGCGGTCTCCAACTTGATCAGCTTCTTGACCAGCTCCGGCTTCTTCAGATCAGCCGTGCCCTGCACACCACGGCTCTGCAACTTTCGGCGCAGGTCACCCACCTTCATCCGGGCGATCGCCGACTCACTCACCTCAGGAGTGTTCGGAGTGTCGTTACCACTGGTCGGGTTCTTGGCGCTCTTGGTAGCGGCCACGGGGGTCCACCTCACATTCCTCGTTGTCCCTGTCTCATCGGCCTTACCCCGCGCCTCAGCGATCACACGGGTGGCGCTCATGGCGTACGGAAGCTGGGTCTTGAGCCTCACGTGACGTCAGGCGACATAGTCATCCCCGTGGCAGAACACCTCACCGTGGGACGCGTCGCCGAGCTGGCCGGCGTCAGCGTCCGCACCCTGCACCACTACGACGAGATCGGTCTCGTGCAGCCGTCCGCCCGGACCAGCGCCGGCTACCGGGCCTACGCACCGGCCGACGTGGAGCGGCTGCGGGAGGTGCTCGCCTACCGGCGGCTGGGGTTCGGGCTGCGCGAGATCGCCGATCTCGTCGACGACCCGGCCACCGACGCGGTCGCGCACCTGCACCGCCTGCGCGGCCTGCTGCTGGAGCAGCGGGACCGGGCCGGCGCCATGGTGACCGCCATCGACAGGGAACTCGAAGCCCGGGCCCGGGGGCTCGGCACCACACCGGAGGAACAGTTGACCATGTTCGGCGCGCAGTTGTACGACTCGATCGGCGCCGCCTACCCGGCGACGCGCCGCACCGAACCGCGGATCGCCGCGCGGGTCTGGGAGGCGCTCGGCGACGCCCGCACGGTGCTCAACGTCGGGGCCGGCACCGGCTCCTACGAACCGGCCGACCGCGAGGTCACCGCGGTCGAGCCGTCCGCGGTGATGCGCGCCCAGCGCGGCCCGGACGCGGCGCCGTGCGTGGCCGGCAGCGCGGAGAGCCTGCCCTTCGACGACCAGTCGTTCGACGCGGCGATGGCGTTCAGCACCGTGCACCACTGGCGCGACCCGATCGCCGGGCTGCGCGAGATGCGCCGGGTGGCCCGGCGGGTGGTGGTGTTCACCCACGACGCCAGCGACACCGGCTGGCGGAACCGCTTCTGGCTGTCCCGCGACTACCTGCCCGAGGTGGCCGGCCTGGTCGCCGGCCGCCCGCCGGTGGAGGACCTGGCCGCGACGATCGGCGCCCGCATCGAGCCGGTGCTGATCCCGTGGGACTGCGCCGACGGCTTCTTCGAGGCCTACTGGCGCCGGCCAGAGGTCTACCTGGACGAAAGCGCCCGCCGCGCGGTGTCGATCTGGACCCGGGTCGGGCCGGAGGCCGAGCAGCGCGCGGTGTCCCGGCTCCGCGCCGACCTGGACTCGGGCCGCTGGGCGGACCGCAACCGCGAGCTGCTGTCGCTCGACGCGGCCGAGCTGGGCCTGCGACTGCTCGTGGCCTAGAGCGGCTGTACCGGGTCGCCCACCGCGATCGTGCCCGGGTTGACCGGGACGATCCGGACCCCGAACCACACGTTGCCGTCCCACCGCCGATGCTTCGCCAGGGTGCGGATCGGCTCCTTCGCGGTCCGCCCGGTCGCCGGGTCCAGCGTGGTCACCGCGCACCGGTCGCAGTGCTCGGCGAACCGGAAGAGCACCTCGCCGACCCGCACCTCACCCCAGCCGTCCTCGGCGAACGCGGCCATCTCCCCGTCCACCACCAGGTTCGGCCGGAACCGGGTCATCGGCACCGGCCCGCCGCCGTTGTCCGCGATCCACGCGTCCAGCTGGCGCAGCGACGGCTCCGTGGTGAGCAGCAGCGGCGCCGCGTCCGCGAAGCTCAGCACGTCGCCGGGCCGGCCGCCGTGACTCTCCGACATCGGCCGGCGGGCCGGCTCGTCGAGCCACACCAGCCGCACGTCGAGGCCGAGCGCCGCACACAACCAGGCGTCGGCCGCGTCTCCGGCGGACACCGCCCTACCTACTCCGCGCAGCGTCACCTCGACCGGCTCACCGCCGACCGGCTCGGCCAGGTGCAGATCCGGATGCCCGGCAGCGCGCAACCGGACCCCGCCGTCCCCGGTCTGCACCGCGGAGACGCCGGCGAGCTGCCGGAACTCCCCGGCCCACGGTTTCTTCCCGGACCGGTCGACCACCATCCACCGCCGGTCTCCGGCGATCCCCCACGGGTCCACCCGCGCCTCGCGCAGCGGCTCCCCACCCATGGATTTGACCGGATAACGCCACAGTCCCGAAACGATCACGCCCGTCAGGCTAACAGCCCCTAGGTATACCTAGGCGCCCCCGGCCAGCCACCTAAACCGCGCTGACCTGCGAAGATAGGTAGGCGTTCCGGATGTCAGGGCAGCTCGGCCGATCGACGATGGACACATCGAACGACGACAAGGGAGACCGAGATGTTGCTGCACCCGGAGACGATGCTGGTCCTGGCCCACGACCGCCGCCGCGAACTGATCGCGGAAGCCGACCAGCAGCGCCTGCTCCACAGCGCCCGCCTGAGCCGCCTGGCCCGCCGGGCCCGCACCACCTCCCCGGTCCGGGGCCAGCCCGCCTGATCCAGGTCCGCGGGCCGCGCACGGCACCTTCCCGGCGCGGCCCGCCACTTCCCGGTACGCCTCCGTCCCGAAGCACCCGGAAGGCGCGGTCCGCTGGCGCCCTGAGCCCGGTCCCGGTGGTCCTCGCCCACGTGGTCGCGAACCGGGAGAAGTCCCTGGGAAGAGATCGCCCGGTCACTCAGCACCGTGCTGAGAACGACGGCGCCAGTAGGCGAAGGTGACCGCGCCCAGCAGTGGCCCCCACAGCAGCAGCGGGAGGTAGCAGACATAGAACATGCTGGCCTCCCAGAAGCCGCCCTGGGTCGGGAAGTCCGGGTCCAGCGATGTCCCGCCCATCGTCACATCCCGGAAGATGGCGGCGAAGGCGACGGTCCACAACACGGTCAGGAAGATCGCCGCGGCTGTCGCCGGGACGACCGCGAACAGCCTTGGCACCGGGCGGCCACCGGCCCACGGCATCCAGCGCGGGAAGCGCTCGCCCCAGGTGGCGATCAGCCCGACCGCGGTGAAGGCCAGCAGCTCGGCCACGATCGACAGGCAGACGAGGTAGATCTTCTCGCCGATCCCGCCGTCGGAGAAGACGAATTGCAGCCGCCAGAGTCCGGACGGCAGCACGACGAGCGGCACCGCGTTCGCCGCGATCCGCGCCCACCGCGGCACCCCGGCAACCGGCCGGTGCGCGGCCTGCCACGCGGCCCGTACCCGCCCGTACTGATCAATGTTGGTCATGCCGATGACGCTAGGAACGATCGATGCCGCCCACCTCCCTCCGTGGAGGGAGTACATCGGCCGGAGCGTGGATTAGCGTCGAGAGCCATGACGCGCCGCCTCGCCCGCGCCGGGCTCTACCCGCTGGTCGGCGCCGCCCTGCTGACGCCGGTCGCGGTCGCGCTCGGCGTGCCGATCCTGACCGCGCCGACCCTGGGCCGCGTGCTGCTCTGGTGGGCGGCGTGCCTGCCCGGCGCCGTGCTGCTCGCCATGACGCCGTTGATCCGGCGCCTGGAGGTGGCCGCACTGGCCGAGCTGCTCGACGTGGACGTGCCGCACCGGGCCGATCGCGTCTACCTGACCGTCCTGACCAGCCTGCACCTGTTCGTCGGCGCCACGCTCAGCGCCGGCCTGGCCGCGCTCTCGCCCGAGTTGCTGCGCCTGGGCGACGGCCGGCCCGGCGCGCCGGGCGACTCGGCCGAGGTGCTGCTGGTCGCCGTCGCTGTCCTGATCGCGATGGTCGCCGCCGGATCCGGCCAGCGCTGGGCGGCGCGCCGGCTGTTGCGCACCGAGCCGTCCCGGCTCGTCGACGCGCTCGACCGCCGCCAGAGCCTCGCGCTGGAACTGCACGACTCGGTCGGTCACGCGCTCAGCGTCGTCCTGGTGCAGGCGATGGCCGCCGAGGCGGCGCTGCAGCGGACCGAGCCCACCCTCGCCGCGCAGTCGCTCGACCACCTGGCGTCCACCGCCCGGATCGCCCAGCAGGATCTCGACGTGCTGCTGAGCGTGCTCGACGACGGCGTCACCGAGCAGGCCCCCACCCTGAGCTCGCTCGGCACCCTGATCCGCGGCCTCGACGTGCGGGCCCGCGCCGACCCCCTCGACCGGGTCCCGGCCGCGACGTCGCGCGCCGCGTTCGCGATCACCCGGGAGGCGCTCACCAACGCCCTGCGGCACGGGCACGGCCCGGTGACGCTCGATCTCGCTGTCGGCGCCGGCCTGGTGGTCACCGCGGAGAACGCGACAATCGGCGCGGCGGCCGGGCCGGGCCGGGGGCTGACCGGCATGCGGATGCGGGCTCGCCTCGCCGGCGGCGACTGCACCTGGCGGGAGGTGGACGGAACGTGGCGGGTACAGGCAGTGCTGCCGCTGTGATCCACATCGTGCTGGCCGACGACGAGAGGCTGATCCGCGCGGGCTGGCGCACGATCCTCTCCGCGCACGACGACATCGAAGTGGTCGGCGACGCGGCCGACGGCCACGAGGCCGTGGTGGCCGGCGCCGGAGCCGACGTGGTGCTGATGGACGTCCGGATGCCCGGCATGGACGGTCTGACCGCGACCCGGGAACTGGCCCGCCGAGCCCCGGCGACCCGCGTCGTCGTGGTCACCACCTTCGAGAACGACCAGTTGGTCTGGGGTGCGTTGCGCGCCGGCGCGGCCGGTTATGTGCTCAAACGCGCCCCGGCCGCCGAACTGCTGGCCGCTGTCCGGCTGGTGCACACCCGCGACGCGGTGGTCTTCCCCGACTCGCTGCGCCGCATCGCCGCGCCGCACACCGGCACCCGGTCGAGGACCACGATCGAGTTGACTCCGCGCGAGTCGGAGGTCCTGCGGCAGATCACCCGCGGCCGGACCAACAGCGAGATCGCGACGGCCCTGCACATCACCCGGGAGACGGTCAAGACGCACGTCGGCAACGTCCTCGACAAGCTCGGTGCCCGCGACCGCACCCAGGCAGCCGTCCTCGCCTACGAGTTCGGCCTGATCTTCCCGGGGGTGGGCGGATGACCCCCACCAGGTCGCCGACCAGGAGCAGATCACCCGCCGACGATCCGCGGCGCGCCGAAGTCCGCGTTGTCGATCAGGATGTCCGCCCGCCGCTGCGGCGAGCAGGTCGCGAAGTACCTGCGCTGCGCCTCCACATAGCGCCGCATGCTCGGATGGTCCGGGTCCGGTTCGGTGCCGTCCCGCTCGGCCATCCGCCGCGCCGTCTCCCGGAACGGCACGTCCAGGAACACCGACAGGTCCCACACCTGCCCGATCTCGTCCCGGTGCAGGAACAACCCGTCGACGATCAGCACCGTCCCGGGCGCGGCTTCCTGCCGATCCGGGTACAGCACCTCGTCGGTGGCCAGGTCGTGGGCGGCCGTCCGGTACCGCCGGGAGCCGCCCGGCCCGAACGGCTCGAGGACGTCGGCACGGAACCGTTCGTAGTTGTAGGAGTCCTCCCAGAAGCCCCGCGGCGACGTCCGGCCCTGCCGGTAGCGCACCTCCCGGACGTTGTGGAAGTCGTCGATCGACACCCGCACCACCGGACGGCCGAGCGCTCGCACCGCCCCGGCGAGCCTCTCCGCGAAGAACGTCTTACCGGAGCCGTCCGGCCCGTCCACGCCCACCCGCAGGCAGGCCCCGTCCCGGGAGGCCGGGATCCGGCCCGCCACCTCGTCGACCACATCCATCGGCCCAGGATGCCAGGGCCGGTCAGGGCGACTCGTCGAGAACCTGGGCGACCTGCTCGACGAAGTAGTCGGTGTCGGCTCCGAGCGGGGACAGCAAGGCGCGGACGACCGGCTCCCAGTCGTCGCCCATGTGCGTCGCGTATCGGGCGGTCGCCGCCATCAGGGTGAGCGTCCACGCGATGGCCTGGTCGTCGGCTTCGAAGACGCCGGAGGTGAGGGCCTGGTCCCGGGCTTTCGAGGCCATCCCCGAGATCAGGATGCTCTGCAGGGCGCCGGCCTCGACGTTCGGCACCAGGAAGTACGGGAAGTGCGGGATCTTCGCATAGAGTTCCCGGAACCAGTCGACGATCCCGGGGACCGCGTAGATCAGCTCCGCCTGGTCCTCCAGGGACGGGAAGACGATCGCCAGCCGGCCCTGCATCTCGCGTACCTCGGCTGGTTTCTGGTCGTATCCGAACAGCTTCGGGAACGAGCCCAGGGAACCGTGCGCCACCCATTCCGCGGGCACCTGCATCTGGTGCAGCGGGGTGCTCATGCCGCACCCGCCAGCAGTTCGTCCTCGGAGGTGTCCCGCTGGGTGTGCCCGTCGGTCACCCGCAGCCGCAGCTCCGTGCCGGCCGGCTCGTCCTCCGGCGGCAGGCGCAGCTCGCCGTTGATCTCCGCGATGTCGCCGGCGTGCGCATGCCGTTTCCTCAGCACGTCGACGACGCTCCGGACCAGCAGCGGCCCGGCCAGGCTGACGATCAGCGCGACGGTGACCGGCTCCCGCAACTCCCCCGCGTCCTGCGCCGGGACCGCCTCGAGGGCCACCTCGTCGGCGCAGTTCTCGTGGATCTGCCGGCGCAGCCACTCCAGCGTCGCCGGGTTCCCTTCGATGATGAGGTCCATCAGACTCTCCGATCGTCGGTCCCGGCCGGTACCGGGACGAGGTGGGTGCCGTCGGCGGCCACGTCGTGCTTGGTGGTGTGCCGCAGGAACGGCCGGAACCGGCAGTCCTCGAAGTCGGCGGGGAACGGGAACCAGCCGTGGCAGAGCCCGGTCCGGTGCACCCGGCAGGCGGTGTGCGGGCAGCGCGGGTGCGGGCCGCGGGCGCCGGCCGCGACCGCCTTCCAGACCGACCGGGTCCGGTAGATTTCCGGGGTCCAGTCCAGATAGCTGGCGCCCGGCACGTCGATCGGGCTCGACCCGCGCAGTTCCGGGGAGAGCGCCAGCACCGTCGATCCGACCGGGAAGTCCGCGCCCACCAACTCCACCACCAGCAGCGGCGGCATCAGCCTCAGCGCGGCCGGGGTCGGGTTCCCGCCGCGCGGCAGGAACCGCCACGGCTCGGTCAGGAACTCGCTGACGACGCCGTCCTCGATCTCCATCCCGGTCAGCACCGAGGCCGGCAGCTGGCGGCCGCGGCGCCGCAGCACCGCGAGCGCGTCCGGCGGCAACACGCCTTCGACGTCCGCGACCTCCGGGTGGTCCATGCTCACCGCGTCGGCGGCCAGCAGCCCGAACTCCGCCACCAACTGGTCTTGCAGGATCGATTCCAGCGTCGGCAGGGTGTCCCAGCCGGTCAGATCATCCGGACCGTATTTCAGTACGACGGCGAGGCACGTGAAGAACGCCCGGAGCGGCCGCGTCGTCCGGAACGCCAGCCGGACGAAGACGGGCAGCGCGCGGTAGGCGGGCTCGGTCCCCAGGTGCCGGGCGCACAGCAGGAACAGCCGCTCGTACCGGGGTCGTTCGCGTGACCAGCGCCGATAGGACCGGCCGTTGCCGCGCGCACCGATCTCGGCGCGGTACTGGAAGATCTGCGCATCCTCCTCGAGCAGATCCAGTTCGGTCACCACGCCGCGCGCGATCAGGCCCGGGTCGACCGGCTCGATCGCCACGCCGTCCTCGGTGATCTCCACCCGCACCGGCAGCTGGCTGAGCACGCTCGAGGTCGACCACTGCTCGTCCAGCCGGAACGGCAACGGGATCGGGTACTCACCGGGCGCGGCCTCCAGCGCCACGCTGATCCCGATCATGACGCGGCCGTGGCGGGCGGCGCGCAGGAACAGGTACGGGTAGCTGGCCACCTGCAACACGTGCGCCCACTCGTGCGCGAGCAGGCTGCGGTACGGCTCCCAGGCCAGCAGCAGGACGCCGTTCTTGTAGTGCGGCGACGCCGGGTCCGCTGCCGCGGCGGCCAGCAGGTCGGCGGTCAGCGGATCGGCGCCGCCGAGCCGCAGGAAGATCGCACCCGAGACGAGGTCGGCGTGCGACAGGGACGGCTGCACGGCATTCCTCCTTCCGGTCGGCCGGACTCAACCGCGGCGGGCCCCGCCCTCGACCAGCATGCCGCCGGCGCCGGTGACGATCTGGACGACCACCGCCCAGCGGATCGCCTCCCGCCAGCCCGCGGTGTCGATCCAGGCCCCGCCCAGGATCTGCAGGGACACGATGATCACGAAGACGCCCGGCAGCAGCACCGCCGTGTAGCAGAGGTAGTACGCCCACCGGCCGATCCGCATGCTCTCCAGCTCGTGCAGCAGGTAGAGGCTGCCGAGAATGAAGAAGACCACCACCGTGGTGGCGACCGCGTAGAAGTCCTCGTGCATCCCCTCCAGTCACCACCCGCGAGCCGGACCCCGTCAAGGCCGCCGGCCCGCCCGGACGGCAACCTGACAGCGCCCGGTGCTCCGGCGGCTGGCGGTGCTCTCGGCATCGCCGCCGGGCGCCGCTCGCCCGGGTCGGCTCCTATCCGGGCGGCACCGTGGCTATGGATACGTCTGGCGCCGGCGGGCCGAGGGTTTCCGGGCCGTCTCGTGACGGGTCCGCTGAGGACTCACAGATCGCGAGTGGCCAGGAGGTCCGCCAACGGTACGCCGGAGCGCGCGGCCAGCCGGCGGCGACGGCGCACCTGCGCGCTGGTCCGCGGCCGGAACTTCGGCTCGCGCCCGCAGCCGCACATCTCGAAACCGTCGTAGCGCAGCCCCTCGGCCAGCACCGCGGCCACCGCGCGCCAGCCGGAGGTGTCCCGGCGGCGGGGAGCGGCGAAGTCGTGGCCGGCGAGCACCATCGGCACCCGGCACTGCGGGCACGGGTGCGGCAGGTCGTCCCACGGCTGCTTGCTGCTGCGCCGGCACGCCACGCACACGTAGTGCACGCGGTAGAAGGTCTGCGAGTACCGGCACATGCGGGCAGCCTAACCGGTCAGGGCTTGGCCTTCTGCGGATAAATCGTCTCGTGACGGGCCAGCATCGCGACGAACTCGGCGATCTTCCGCTCCCGGGTCTCGGCCCGCTTGACCGAGTTGACCCGGTGGATCAGCGCGTACCGGTTGGTCTTGGTGAGCACGTCGAACATCGCCTGGGCGGCCGGGACCGCCGCGATCGCGGCGAGCAGGTCGGCCGGGACCTCGGCCTGCGACACCGGGGCGTACGCCGCGGCCCAGCGCCCGTCCGCTTTCGCCGCCTCCACCGCGGCGCGGCCGGCCGGCTGCATCCGGCCCTGCTCCTCCAGCCGGGCCACATTCTCCACATTGCGCTGCGACCAGATGCTGCGCGGCCGGCGCGGCGTGAACCGGATCCACGACGACTCCTCGTCCCGCCGCCGCGCCTGCCCGTCGATCCAACCGAAGCAGAGCGCCTCGTCGACCGCCTGCTGCCAAGTCAGCTTGGTGACGGTGCCGCCCTTCTTGGTCAGCGCCAGCCACACCCCCGGCGATGAGGCGTGATGCTCCAGCAACCACGCGCGCAGCGCTTCGGCGTCGGCGACGATCAGCTCCTCGATGGCCATGGAACGCAGGTTAGCCGCTCGCGGTCTCGCCGATCACCCGGTCGAGCAGGGCGGCCGTGGAAGGCACGGTCAGCCGCTCGCGGTCTCGCCGATCACCCGGTCGAGCAGGGCGGCCAGGGCCGGCTCGCTGACGACGGCGGGCTCCTCGGCGTACTGGGAAATCGCCTGCCGCACCACAGTCAGTGCCGGATCCCGCCGCAGTGCCCACGCCGCAGCCCGCGGTTTCGAACAGTGCACCCGCTCCACGGCGAACCGCCAGATGCGGCAGGTGGTGAGCACCATGAACGCGGCGTGCGCGGTGTCGTCGGTCAGCGAGCGCCAGACGGTGAGCCAGTGCCGGCCGCGGTCGATCACCCACTCGGCCGGGATCGGCGCGATCACCTCGGCGGGTGACGCGCCGGTCAGCGCGCGCCCGCCGGCCCGGGCCATGGACAGCTCGGTGGCCAGGTCGGGATCGGCCGGCACCCGGCGCTCCACCTCCATCGCGGTCGATGACCGGCCCAGGTAGAGCTCCAGCGCGGGCGCCCGGGAAGCCGTGCCGGCCGCGTCGGCGGTGATCACGTGCAGGTCGATGCCGGCCGCCGCGCCCGGATCGGCCTGCCGCACGAGCCGCTGCAGAGCCGCCGCCTGCGCGTCGGTCAGCCCGCCGTCCACGACGACCAGCAGGTCGAGGTCGCTGCGCCCCGGCCGGAAATCGCCGGCCGCCAGCGAGCCGTGCAGGATCACCGACCGCGCCGCGCCGCCGATGACGCCGGCGACCTCGGCAGCGATCCGGTCAGCGGCGGCCAGGCTTGCCATCGGTCAGTTCTATCAGGACGGGGCCGTCACCCGGTCCCGGAGGGGCACCGCGGCGCCGCCGGCCGTGCCAGGATCGGTTGATGACAGGTGCGGATCCCGGTCCGGTGTTGTCCGAGCACCGCGGCGTGGTCGCCGCCCCGATCGGCCGGGTGCGGGAGCTGGTGCTCGCGGTCAGCGCCGGCGAGTTCAGCGGCGCCGAGGTGCCGCTGGTCCTGGGCGATCAGGGCGACCGCCGGGTGACGGTCACCGGCGGACCACAGGTGCTCCGGGCGAGCGTCGCCAGCGCCCGGGTCACCATCGAGGTCGACCGCGAGGCCGGCTGGGTGCAGGCCCGAGGCGAGTGGTGGTGGTGCGGCCGCTTCCAGTTGGCGGAGGGCGCCGACGGCCACACGGTGATCCACCAGCGAACGTTCAACCTGGCCACCGGCCCGGCCGGCAGACTGGTGCCGTTCACCGTCGGCCGCACCCACCGCCAGTCCGGCAAGCAGTCCTTGCGCCGCCTGCTCGACGACCTCGGCACCCGCCTCAACTGCCAGACCCGGATGCTGCCGCCTACCGCAGATCGCTGACGAGCCGCACCCGCAGGCGTGAGGCGACTGCCAGGTACTGCAACGTCGTGCTGGCCGGCGATGTCCCCCACCTGGAGGTATCCCTCGGCGAAGCGAAACCGGACCGCCACGAGCCAAGCCGGATCGTCGGAGCACACCAGGTGCGTGGCCTCAGCCAGCTGGGTCAACACGGAGGGGATCACCCGGTGATCTTCGCATTCCCGGCTGCGCCGATAGGTATACCTAGGCTCGCCGGGTGCCCGCCTAAAGCGTCCTGAGCTGCGAAGATAGGTGCAGGCTACCCATGTGCCGAGCCCTTCGGCGATCGATGATTGACGCATCGGACGACGAAGGAGACAGGCCATGTTGATCCACCCGGACATGATGCTCACCCTGGCGAACGAGCGCCGCAACCAGCTGATCGCCGAAGCCGACCAGGAGCGGCTGCTCACCGCCGCCGGCCTGCGCCGCCTGGCCCGCAAGGCGCGCACAAGCTCCGCGGTGCGCGGCCACCCGACGGTCAGGCCGGCCTGACCTCACGTGCTCGCTCCTACGCAGATCTGCGTAGGAGCGAGCACGCTGTCGTGCTGACGCCGGATCCCGCCGCGGCACCGATGATCGGGGCATGCGAAACGGGAGGCCGGTGGCCTGGCTGCTGTTCGGGGTGGCGATCGTTGTCGGGCTGGTGCTGACGTATCCGTACCTGAGCCTGGACCTGGCGGACAGCCGCCTGGACGTGCGCGGCGGCCCGCACTACGCGGTGCTGGTCGCGCACATCTTCACCGCGGCGGTGGCGCTCGTGCTCGGGCCGCTCCAGTTCGTCCCGCGGATCCGGGCGCGCCGCCGGGTCCACCGCGCGCTCGGCCGGGTCTACCTGCTCGCCGGGGTGCTGCCCTCGGCTGTCGCCGGCATCCCGGTCGCGCTCTGGTCCGGGCGCCCGGTCACCCAGGTCGGCCTGACCACCGCGGCGGTGCTGTGGCTGGTCACCGGCGTCCTCGCCTTCCGGGCCGCGCGCCGGCGGGACTTCGCCACCCACCGCGCCTGGATGATGCGCAACTACGCGCTGACCTTCCTCGCCGTCACCTCCCGCGTCCTGGTCCCGCTCCTGCTGCTGGCCCAGATCCCGTTCGGCGGTGCCGAGCCGGGCGCGATCGCCGAGCGCGCGCCCGCGATGATCCCGGTCGGTCAGACGCTGGGCTGGATCCTCAACCTGCTCGTCGTCGAATGGCTGCTCAGACGGCGACCGCGGCGACCGCGGCATACGGCCGGTCGGTCCCCTCGGCCCGCCGATGCTCCCGCTCCACCTCGGTGAACCCGGCCCCGGCCAGCCGCCGGGCGAACTCGTCGGCCGGCCACCGGTACGCGGTCACCACCTTGTGATCGAACGTCTCCACCCGGTCCCCGGCGAAGAACCCGACGACCAGCGTGCCGCCCGGCGCCAGCACCCGCCGGATCTCGGCGAGCGCCCCGTCCAGCTCGGCCGGCGCCATGTGGATCGTGGAGAACCACGCCAGCACCCCGGCGACCGAGCCGGTCGCGGCGTCGAGGCCGGTCATCGACCCGAGCCGGTACCGCCCGTCCGGATCCGCCGACCGGGCGTGCGCGAGGAACTCGGGCACCATGTCGATCCCGGTCGCGTCGACTCCCAGCGACCGCAGGTAGCCGGTGATGTGCCCCGGCCCGCAGCCCAGGTCGAGCACCTCCCCGGCCGCTCCCGACAGATGCCGCCCGATGAACGCCAGGTCGTCGGCGTGCACCTTGTCCCGGGCCCCGAGCAGCTCGATGTAGAGCCCGGCCATCCCGGCATACGCGTCCCGCACTGTCTCCGCACTCACCCGCGCGACTATAGGAGACCGGAGCGGTAGGCGAAGACCACCAACTGGGCGCGGTCCCGGGCGCCGAGCTTGGTGGCCGCCCGGCCGACGTGGGTGCGCGCCGTCGCCACGCTGATCCCGAGCCGCTCGGCGATCTCCTGGTTGGACAGGCCCTCGGCGGCCAGCACCATGGTCTCCCGCTCCCGGTCGGTCAGCGTGGGCAGCAGCGGATGCGGGGTGGTGGCCCGCGGCGACAGGGTGACGAACTCGCTGACCAGGGTCCGGGTGACCGACGGCGACATCAGCGCCCCGCCGTCGGCGACGGTGCGGACGGCGTGCAGCAGGTCGGCCGGGCTGGCGTCCTTGAGCAGGAAGCCGCTCGCCCCGTGACGCAGGGCGTCGAACACGTACTGGTCGTGCTCGAACGTGGTGAGCACGATGATCCGGGTGCCGGTCAGCGCCGGGTCGGCGGTGATCCGGCGGGTCGCCTCCAGCCCGTCGATGCCCGGCATCCGCACGTCCATCAGCACGATGTCCGGCCGGGTGCGCGCGGTCTCGGCGACCGCGGCCAGCCCGTCGGCGGCCTCACCGACGCAGGTCAGGTCGTCCTCGGTGTCGATGAGCGTGCGCAGCCCGAACCGGATCAGATCCTGGTCGTCCGCGAGCAGCACGGTGATCATGGCGGGTCTCCGATCGGCAGCCGGGCGCGGACCTCGAAATTCTCGCCGACCGGGCCGGCGGTGAGCGCGCCGCCGAGCGCCTGCACCCGGGCCCGCATCCCGGCGATGCCCGAGCCCGCACCGCTCGCCATCGTGCCGATCACCATTGCCCCGAGGCTGAAACCGTCGCCGGTCCGCATCGCTGCGGAGTCGGAGCCGTCGCCGGTCCGCATCGCTGCGGAGCCGGAGCCGTCGCCGGTCCGCACCGCTGCGGAGCCGGAGCCGGAGCCGGAGCCGTCGCCGACCGGCCCGGTCCGCGGGTTGGTCACGGTGATGCTCAAGGCGTCAGCCGAGTAGGTCACCGTGACGTCGGCCCGGGCACAGCCCCCGTGACGCAGCACGTTGGTCAGCGACTCCTGCACCACCCGGTACGCCGCCAGGTCGACGGCCGGCGGCACGGGCGACCCGGTCGTACCGGACATGGTGAGGCGGACCGCGACGCCCGCATCGGCCATCCGCCGGGTCAGCTGGTCCATCCCCTCCCGGAGGCGCGGCGGGGCCCGGAGCACGGCGAGCGCGCCGCGCAGCTCGTCGAGGGCCTGCCGGCTGGTGTCCCGGATCGCGGTCAGCGCCCCCTGCGCGTGGTCCGGCTTGCGAGCCATCACGTGCAGAGCGACGTCGGCCTGCAAAGTGATCGCGGCCAGCCCGTGCCCGACGATGTCGTGCACCTCCTGCGCGACCCGCAGCCGCTCCTCGTCGACGTGCCGCCGGATCGTCTCGGCCCGGTCCCGCTGCGCGGCGTCGTGCCGCAGCCGCAGGCCGTAGCCGAGCGTGGCCGGCACCACCACCCAGGCGGCGACCGGGCCGATCCCGAGCCAGCCCAGCGGCCGGTCCGAGGTGACCAGATGGACCAGCAGCAGCCCGAGCGCCCCGCCGGCGCACCACAGCGCGGCCCGCAACGGACCGTGCCGGACCGCACTGTGGACGGCGACCATGAAGATGATCAGGATCGGACCATAGGCGAACCCGGTCGCCAGGAACGCCGCCGTGCACAGCGACACCACGGCGAGAGCGAGCACCGGCCGGCGGCGGCGCAGCGTCAGGCCCAGCGCGGCGGCCACGAGCAGTGCCCAGCCGAGCCAGTCGATCGGCGCCGAGCCCCGCGACATCCGGTCGGCGACGGCGGTGGCCACGACCGCCGGCACGCCGAGCAGACCGGCGAGGACCAGGTCCCCCACCAGGTGCCGATCTCGCATCCAGCCGCTCATGGCCCCGATTGTGGCAGGACCTCGTACCCCTAAATTGACCTCAGTCCGCGATTGGCGAAGGCATTTCCGGCCTCCGGGAATGCCTCGACGATCCGGTCGATCAGCGCGGCCGCCGCACCCTCCGGCGAGGTGACGGCCGGGTAGTGGCGCCAGCCGTCGAGCAGGACCGGGTCCAGCACGGCCGCGCCCACCCCGGCGCGGATCTCCCAGAAGGCCGACGCCCACACCCATCCGGCCTGCTGCGGGGTGTGCCGGTCACCGTCGACCGAATCAGCCCGGACCACCAGGCTGAGATCGCGGAGGCAGCGCTGTGCCCCGGCCGCTGCCCGGCCGAAGCACGGGTCATCCTGGAAGCTGCACGGCAAGTAGTCGGCCAGGGCCGAGTGGATCGACGCCGCGTCCGTGATCCCGCCGCTCGTCCAGTTCCCGGCCGCGCCGGGCGCGAGGTCGTCCAGGATGTGGTGGCTGTACTCACGCAGCAGCACGCTGGGGTCGTCGGCGAGCGAGCGCCCCACGACGATCAGGTTGCGGGCGCCGTAGTAGAACGCGTTCGTGTCGCTGTAGACACTGCTGATCGCCGCGTCGTCCAGCGGCCCGATGTGGATCCGCGGCAGCGGCGCCTCGCTGCGATACCCGAGCCCGGCCAGATACTCCTGGAACGCCTCCAGCACCCCACGCAGCCGGGTCGCCCGCTCCGGTGCCGCGTCACCGGTGAAGACGAACTGCTCCACCCGGTCGATCCGCTGGCTCAGGTCCCGCACCTGCTGCTGCTTCTCGGTCAGCTCGCGCTCCACGGTGCGCTTGAACTCCCGATACTCCAGCTTCCACCCGCCCGGCAGCTCCACACTGGCGAAGATCCGCCCGAGCCACGGGACGACGGCGACCACGAGCAGCGCCAGCGTCACCGCGTCGATCCGCAGGCCGGGCCAGATCAGATGGACGATCGCCAGCCCCACGCTGAGCGCCGAGATGACCACGCCGAAGACCACGACGTCCCGGGGCGTGCCACCCGGAGGGTCACCATCCGCCATGCCGGCCTCCTCGAAGCCGCCAGCAGTCTACCGCGCCCATCCCTTGACGACACAATAAAGAAGTATGTACTAAAGTAGTGCTTCACTATGGACGAGGAACTGTTGTTCGACGCCCGAAGCCGCGCCACGCTGGCCCGTTTCACCGGTGGCGAGGACACCGCGGAGCTGGAGGCCGCCGCCGCCCTGCGCGCCGCCGCCCGCGGCCTGGAGAGACTGCAATCACGCGCCACCGGCCACTGCGGGCTCAGTCCCGGCGCCCTGGACGTCCTGATCAGCCTGAACGCGAGCCCGGACGGCCGCAGCGTCAAGGAATTGGCCCAGGCCGCCGGGGTGACCAGCCGGAACGTGACCGGTCTGGTGGACACGCTGGAACGGGCCGGGCTCGCCGCGCGGGCCCCCGACCCGCGTGACCGGCGATCCGTCCGGGTCCGGCTCACGCCCGCCGGGCTGACCTGGCTCGACGAGTTCCGCCAGCCCACCCGGGCCGCGATGGCCGCCTGCTTCCGCGGATTCACCGCCGCCGAGACGACGCTGCTGCGGCACCTGTGCCTGCGCCTCGTGGCGAACCAGCGCCACCTGATCCACTATCTGGAGGATCACCCCTGATGACCAGCACCGCGGACACCGTCCAGGTCTACCACCAAGCCAGGTTCGCCGGCGACATCCCGGCCGCGGCGGCCCAGCTCGCCGACACGTTCACCTTCCGGAGCCCGCTGATCAGCTCCGCCGACCGGACCGGCCATCTGGCCGGACTCCCGATGTTCTTGCAGGTCGTGACGGGTGTCGACCTGATCAGCGAACTGTACGGCGATGCCGAGGCCACCCTGGTCTACGACGTGCACACCGCACTCCCCGTCGGCACCCAGCGCACCGCCGAGCACTTCCGCCTCGAGGACGGCCGGATCACCGCGATCACCCTGATCTTCGACGCGACCCGCTGGCACGCCGTCATGGGCGCCGCGAGCCCGTCCGCGCCCGGCTCCTGAGCACGCCAGCGTCCCTCATAGATCAGATTCTTCATTGACGCAGGTCCGCTCGGGTGCGGATCGCATGCTCCCGCGCGGGCCGGGCCCGGCGATCTGGCCGCTGGCGCGTCCAGAACGATCGCCGTGCCCTTCATTGTCCGCGGGTGGTCACCGCAACCCACACCCGCCGGCCGCCGCGGGCTGACGCGCGCCCGGGCCGGCGGCACACACCGTGCTCAGCCGGAGACCGGCTCCGGCTCGGTGGCCGTCGCCGGGCGCACCTCGGCGACCGCGACCGAGTGCACCGCCGGGTCGGCGCCGAACCGGACCCGGTAGCCACCGGGCGGCCCGGCCGGCTCCCAGCACACCCCGACCACCGTCCCGAGCCGCTCCCCGACCAGCACCGGCGCACCCGGCGGCAGCGCGGCGTCATAGGCCTCGGCCAGCAGCGCGTCCAGGATGTTCCGGGCGCCGCCGACCGCTCCGCGCAGGCTGGTCGACCGCAGCTCCCGGCCGAGGACCCGGGCGGCGTCCCGGACCCGCGGCTCGGTCAGGCCCTCACCGGCGGCCAGCGCGGCGTCGACCCGGGGCCACAGCTGCCAGCCCTGGTCGAGCAGCTGCCGGGCGGCCCGGTCCAGGTCGCGGCAGGCGATGTCGACGGCGGTCTCCTCACCCAGCTCGGCGGCCCAGGTCAGCTCGTCGGGCGACGGCAGCAGATGCGGCGACTCGTGCTCGAGCACCGCGTACAGCATCGCGATCAGCGTCTCGCGGCCCTCACCGTGGTAGAGCGGGCCGGCCCCGGCGAGGTCGCGCAGCGGCGGGAACCGCCGCGCCAGGTGGGCGGCCCGGCCCAGCGGGAGCTCGGCCGCGGTCCGGGTGTCCCGCACCCGGGAGTGAAAGGTGCGTTGTTCGCGCGCAGCGAACAGCCAGGCGCGGTGCTCGTCGGCCGGCAGCCCGGCGGGCCCGGACTCGGCGGCCTCCGCGGCCTGAGCCGCGAGCAGACGGGCCGCCACCGAGTAGGCCACGCCCAGCTCGGCGGCCAGCGCCCGGACCGCCCGCTTGCGTGCCCGGTCCGGTACGGATCGCCTGTTCCGTGTCTCGTTCATGCCGCCACCTCCGCTGCGCACCGGCGTCGCTTGGTGCGCCTCCCCCGCTCATCGTAGGCCGGATCGTTGTAGGCTCGTGGTGCAGCCGCGCCTGCACGAGCGTCGCGGGGTTCCCCACGCGGACCCCGCATCGACGCCAAGAGGCCCCGACTCAGCGCATGTGACACCAGCCGGTTCCGCACGTCTGCGTGCGTCTCATCGGGTGGGGTGCGTGGGGCTCTGCCACGAGGACGTGAGCGACGTGTTCGAACGGTTCACCGACCGCGCCCGGCGGGTGGTCGTCCTGGCCCAGGAAGAGGCCCGGATGCTCAACCACAACTACATCGGCACCGAGCATCTGCTGCTCGGGCTGATCCACGAGGGCGAGGGTGTCGCCGCCAAGGCTCTGGAGAGCCTGGGCATCTCCCTGCAGGGCGTCCGGCAGCAGGTCGAGGAGATCATCGGCCAGGGCCAGCAGTCGCCCAGCGGGCACATCCCGTTCACCCCGCGGGCGAAGAAGGTGCTGGAGCTCTCCCTGCGGGAGGCGCTGCAGCTGGGGCACAACTACATCGGCACCGAGCACATCCTGCTCGGCCTGATCCGGGAGGGCGAGGGCGTCGCCGCCCAGGTCCTGGTCAAGCTCGGCGCCGACACCGGCCGGGTCCGCCAGCAGGTGATCCAGCTGGTCGCCGGGCACACCGAGACGCCGGCCGCGTCCACCTCCAGCGAGGCGGGCACCCCGTCGAACTCGGCGCTGCTCGACCAGTTCGGCCGCAACCTCACCCAGGACGCCCGGGAGGGCAAGCTCGACCCGGTGATCGGCCGGGAGAAGGAGATCGAGCAGGTCATCCAGGGTCTGTCCCGCCGCCGGAAGAACAACCCGGTGCTGATCGGCGAGCCCGGCGTCGGCAAGACCGCCGCGGTCGAGGGCCTGGCCCAGTCCATCGTCAAGGGCGAGGTCCCGGAGAACCTGCAGGACAAGCAGCTCTACACCATGGACATGGGCTCGATGGTGGCCGGCTCGCGGTACCGCGGTGACTTCGAGGAGCGCCTGAAGAAGGTGCTCAAGGAGATCCGCACCCGCGGCGACATCATCCTGTTCATCGACGAGATCCACACCCTGGTCGGCGCGGGCGCCGCCGAGGGCGCGATCGACGCCGCCTCGATCCTCAAGCCGATGCTGGCCCGCGGCGAGCTGCAGATGATCGGCGCGACCACCCTCGACGAGTACCGCAAGTTCGTCGAGAAGGACAAGGCGCTGGAGCGGCGGCTGCTGCCGATCCAGGTCGGTGAGCCGTCGCTGGCGCACTCGATCGAGATCCTCAAGGGGCTCCGGGACGCCTACGAGGCGCACCACCGGGTCACCTACACCGACGCCGCCCTGGTGGCCGCCGCGACGCTGGCCGACCGGTACATCTCCGACCGGTTCCTGCCGGACAAGGCGATCGACCTGATCGACGAGGCCGGCGCCCGGATGCGCATCCGCCGGATGAGCACCCCGCCGGACCTGCGCGACCTGGACGAGAAGATCGCCCAGGTCCGCCGGGACAAGGAGTCGGTGATCGACTCGCAGGACTTCGAGCGCGCCGCCCAGCTGCGCGACGACGAGAAGAAGCTGCTCGACCAGCGCTCCGCCCGGGAGAAGGAGTGGAAGGCCGGCGACCTCGACGTGGTCTCGGAGATCGACGACGAGCAGATCGCCGAGGTGCTCGGCCTGTGGACCGGCATCCCGGTCTACAAGCTGACCGAGGAGGAGACGACGCGGCTGCTGCGCATGGAGGACGAGCTGCACAAGCGCGTCATCGGCCAGGAGGACGCGGTCAAGGCGGTCTCCAAGGCGATCCGGCGGACCCGGGCGGGTCTGAAGGACCCGAAGCGGCCGTCCGGCTCGTTCATCTTCGCCGGCCCGTCCGGTGTCGGTAAGACCGAGCTGTCCAAGGCCCTCGCCGAGTTCCTGTTCGGCTCCGAGGACGCGCTGATCCAGCTGGACATGTCCGAGTTCCACGACCGCTACACGGTGTCGCGGCTGGTCGGTGCCCCTCCCGGCTACGTCGGCTACGACGAGGGCGGCCAGCTCACCGAGAAGGTGCGGCGCAAGCCGTTCAGCGTGGTCCTCTTCGACGAGATCGAGAAGGCCCACCCGGACGTGTTCAACACGCTGCTGCAGATCCTGGAGGACGGCCGGCTGACCGACGGCCAGGGCCGCATCGTGGACTTCAAGAACACGGTGATCATCCTGACCACCAACCTGGGCACCCGGGACGTGGCCAAGGCGGTCTCGCTGGGCTTCCAGGCCTCGGAGGACACCGAGAGCAACTACGACCGGATGAAGGTCAAGGTCAACGACGAGCTGAAGCAGCACTTCCGCCCGGAGTTCCTCAACCGCATCGACGACACGATCGTCTTCCACCAGCTGCGCGAGCAGGAGATCCTGCAGATCGTCGACATCTTCACCGCGCGCATCGAGTCCCAGCTGAAGAACAAGGACATGGGCCTCGAACTGACCGACAACGCCAAGAAGTACCTGGCGAAGAAGGGCTTCGACCCGGTCCTGGGCGCCCGGCCGCTGCGCCGCACCATCCAGCGCGACCTGGAGGACACCCTGTCCGAGCAGATCCTCTTCAACGAGCTGCGCCCCGGCCAGACCGTGGTCGTGGACTGCGAGGGCGACCCGGCCAACGTGGAGAAGTCCAAGCTGGTCTTCCGCGCCGCCGAGACCCCGGGCGCCGTCCCGGAGGAGGTCTCCGCCACCTCCTGACCCGCCCCGACCCGTTCCCGCGCCGCCTCCGCCAGCCGGAGGCGGCGCGGTTCGTTCCCGAGGCCGAGACCGCGGCGGCCCGGCCGGCGCTCAGGTGGTCTTTTCCAGTGCGTACCTCGCGGCTTCGGCGACGAGGGTGTTGTCGGCCTCGGCGTTGCGGCCGGTACGGCTCGACATGATGGAGACGAGGACGGGGTCGGCGGACGGCGCGGGCCACACGAGGCCGATATCGTTCGCGATGCCGTAGAACCTGCCGGTGCCGGTCTTGTCGGCCACGGTCCAGCCGCGCGGCACGACGGACCGGATCCGTTTCTTGCTGTTGCTGGTCCGGTCGGCGCGTTCCATCAGGTCACGAAGGTAGGCGCGGGCATCGCCGGCAAGCGCGTCCCCCACGACGATCTTCTGATAGTCGGTGCCGATGGCCCGTGCCGAAGTCGTGTCCCGCTGGTCGCCTGGTCTCCAGTCCCGGTGGAGGCCCGGTTCGGTCCGCACGGACTGCGTCACCGTGTCGCCGAGCGTCCGCAGATAGGCCGTCAGCTGCGCCGGGCCGCCGATCTGGCGCAGCAGGAGGTTGCCCGCGGTGCCGTCGCTGAAGCGGATCGCCGCGTCGCACAGCTCGCCGAGCGTCATCCCGGTGTCCACCCGCTCCTGGGTCTTGACCGCGTTCTGCAGGTTCGGCTCCACATCGGCCCAGGTGAACCGGATGCGCTGAGCCAGCCCGGACAGCGAGGTGCGGTGCAGGACGGCGGCGGCTGCCAGACCCTTGAACGCCGAGCAGAACGGGAACCTGTCGTCCGCCCGGTGCTCGACCGTGACACCGCTGCCGAGCGCCATCGCGAACACTCCCAGCCGCGCGCCGTACGTCCGCTCCAGTTCGAGGAGCCGCTCGTGACGTTGCGCCGGGCGCGACGCGACGATCGAGGGTGATGCGGGCGGCGGGGGCGGGCTCGGCCGCAGGTCCGGCCCCGCCGTCTTCTCGTCCTGCCTGGTGCACCCGGCCATCAGAAGTACCGCGGCACCGATCGCGGCCCTCCGGGTGATCATCGGCCGCGGCCTTCCGCACCCGCAGCCACCGACCGGAACAGTACATCGAAGATCATGCCGGGGAACCTACCGAACCGATTCGAACAACTGACGCCGATTCCTGTGAGAAAGTCATGAATTGCCGCGGGAACCCGGTGGTGGGTGATCGATATCGGCGCGCCCGGGAAGTGTGCCGACGGTGGCAGCCTGCCGGCAGGCCGATCCCTGACCGGGATCAGAGGCCGAAGACCGGCAGTTTGGGCAGGGCCGGGCGGTCCAGCCAGGCGGTGAGCAGGTCGTCGACCGGGCGGGTGGCGAAGCGGCGGGCATGCTCGCGGAACTGCTCGGTGGTGACGGTCGCGTGCTGGTGGCCGGACACCCAGGTGCGCAGCATGGCGAAGAACGCCGGGTCGCCGACCCGGACGCGCAGCGCGTGCAGGGCCAGCGCGCCCCGCTTGTAGACGGTCGGGTCGAACATCCGTGCCACGCCCGGGTCGGCGATGGTGATGCCGGTCGGCTGCAGCGCCAGCCGGGCATGCCAGTGCGCGGCGTGCGCGTCCGCCGACGGGCCGCCGGAGGCGGCCGACCACAACCATTCCGCGTACGTCGCGAAGCCCTCGTTCAGCCAGATGTGCCGCCAGTCGGCGACCGTGAGACTGTTGCCGAACCACTGGTGGGCCAGCTCGTGCGCGACCAGCCGCTCGTGGGTGCGCTGCCCGTCCAGGTGGTTGCGGCCGAAGACGGCCATCCCCTGCGCCTCGATCGGGTCGTCCAGGTCGTCGTCGGCGACCACCACGACGTACTCCCGGAACGGGTACGGCCCGAAGAACCCCTCCAGCGTCGCCATGATCTCGCCGTGCCGGCCGAAGTCGTGGCCGAACACGGTCCGTAGCCGGGGCGGGATGGCGGCCCGCTGCGGCACCCCGTCGGTCGCCAGCGGCACCAGCTCGTAGCGCCCCACCTGGACGCCCATCAGGTACGGCGCGGTCGGCTCGTTGCGCTCGTAGACCCAGGTCTGGGTGCCGGCCCGGCGGCGCCGGGAGACCAGGTCGCCGGTGACCACCACGGTGTACGGCGCCGGCGCGGTCAGCGTGACCAGGAAGGTGGCCTTGTCCGCGGTCCGGTCGTTGCACGGGAACCAGGACGGCGCCCCGTTCGGCTGGCTGGCCACCAGCGCGCCGTCGGTCAGCTCGTCCCAGCCGATGTCGCCCCACCGGCCGGAGATCGGCACGGGCGTCCCGGCGTACCGGATCTCGGTCTTGAAGGTGGCGCCGTAGCCGATCGGGCGCTCCGGCTTGATCCGCAGCTTGCCGGCCCGGTGCAGGAATTTCGCCGGCCGGCCGTCCACCCGCACGTCCTGCACCCGGAACGCGCCCAGGTCGAGGCTGAACCGGGACAGCGCCTGCACCGCCCGCGCCGTGACGGTCGCCCTCCCGACCAGCCGGTTGGTAATCACCCGGTAGTCCAGGTCGAGGTCGTAGTGCAGCACCCGGTACCCGCCGTTGCCGTGCGCGGGCAGGTAGGGGTCGGTCGAGTGCTCGGCGCCGGGGGTGGCGCCGAGCGGTCCCGAACCTGGGGTCATGACGCCCAGTTCGCGATCGGGTTGCCCTGCCAGCGGCTGTCCGCGGGCACGGCGTCGCCGCGGGTGACCAGCGAGCCGGGTCCGACCGTGGTGCGCGCGCCGATGCTGGCGCCGGGCAGCACGATCCCGTGCGGGCCGAGCGTGGCGCCCGCGCCCAGTGTCACCTCATCCATGGCCATGATCCGATCATGGAACAGGTGGGTCTGCACCACGCACCCCCGGTTGACCGTGGCGCCCGGGCCGAGCCGGACCAGGTCGTACTCCGGCAGCCAGAAGGTCTCCAGCCAGACGCCCCGGCCGATTGTCGCGCCGAGGGTCCGCAGCCACGCGGTGAGCAGCGGCGTGCCGGTGGCGAAGCGGAACAGCCACGGCGCGGCGAGCACCTCGACGAACGTGTCGGCCAGCTCGTTGCGCCAGACGAACGACGTCCAGAGCGCCCGCTCGGTGACCCGGAACCGGCCCACCAGCAGCCATTTCGCGGCGCTCGCGGTGAGCGCGGCGACGACGGTCGCGGCCAGCAGCACCGGGCCGGCGGCGAGCGCGGCCGGCACCGCGCCGGCCACCTGCCAGATCTGGGCCAGCGCCGCGAGCACGCCGACCGCCAGCGCGCCGGCCAGCATCACCGGGACGATCCGGCACAGCTCGATCGCGGCGCGGGCCAGCTTGAGCCGCAGCGGCGGCGCGTAGGTGCGGCTGGCGTCGGCCGTCTCGACCGTGCGGCGCAGCGGCATCGGCGGCGCGCCCAGCCAGGAGGTGCCCTTCTTGGCCTTGCGCGGCGCCGACGACAGCACCCCGACCAGGCCGCGCTTGGGCACCGACCGGCCCGGCGCGGCCATCCCGGAGTTGCCGAGGAAGGCCTGCTTGCCGATCCGGGCCGGGGCCACCCGCAGCCAGCCGTGACGCAGCTCGTAGGTGGCGACCATGGTGTCGTCGGCCAGGAACGCGCCGTCGTCGACGGTGGTCATCACCGGCAGCGCGAGCACCGTGGACGCCTCCACGTTACGGCCCACCTTGGCGCCCAGCAGTCGCAGCCAGACCGGGGTGAACAGGCTGGCGTAGAGCGGGAACAGTGCGGTCCGGGCCATCCCCATCAGGCGCTCGGTGGTCCACACCTGCCAGGCGACCCGGCCGCGGACCGGGTGGAAGCCCTCCCGGACGCCGAGGCCGAGCAGCCGGACCAGGCCGAGGATCAGCAGGGCGTAGGTCAGGACGTAGGCGACCGCGGCGGCCGGGACCATGGCCAGCGCGCCGAGCGCGGTCGGGCGGGCCAGCAGCGCCAGGGCGGGCAGCACCGCCACCACCGGCACCAGGCCGAGCAGCTGGGCGGTGAGGCTGTACCCGGCCACCCAGGCCTTGGCCCGGCGCTCCGGGCGCTGGGCCGGCCAGCCGGCGGTGCTCTTGGCGGCCGGCGCGGCCGGCGACCCGGCCCAGCGCTGCCCGGCCGGGACCGCGCCGGTGACCGTCGACCCGGCGGCGATGTCCGCGCCCTTGCCGACCCGGGCGCCGGGCATCAGCGTGCTGCGCGAACCGACCCGGCTGCCGGCGCCGATCCGCACCTTGCCGACCCGGACCAGGTCGCCGTCGACCCAGTGACCGGACAGGTCGACCTCCGGCTCGACCGCCGCGCCACGGCCCAGTTTCAGCAGGCCGGTGACCGGGGGCGCGGAGTGCAGGTCGACATCCCGGCCGATCTGCGCGCCGAGCGCCTTGGCATAGGTGATCATCCAGCCGGCGCCGGCGACCCCGGTCGCGCCGGTCAGCTCGGCGAGCCGCTCGGCCGCCCACAGCCGCAGGTGCACGCCGCCGCCGCGCGGGTAGTCACCCGGGCCGACGCCGCGCAGCAGCAGCCGCGCGCCGGCCGCGGCCACCGCGATCCGCCCGGGCGGGCTGAACAGCACCAGCCAGCCGGCCGCGATCCACCACCAGGAGACCGCCGGCACCCAGGAGGCGCCGAGGCCGGTCAGCGCGGCCAGGTTGCCCAGCCCGGCCAGCACGGTGACCCAGCGCAGCCCGACCAGCGCGAGCAGCGGCAGCATCAGCAGGAACTGGAGCAGCCCGGCGCGCCGCGGGGTGGGCCGGACGTCGCGGCGCACCGCCGCGGTGGTGTCCAGCGCGTCGATCACCGCGGCCATCTCGGCGAGCACCGGGTGCTGGTAGACGTCGGCGACCGACACCTGCGGGTGGGTCTCCCGGATCCAGGCGACCAGCTGGGCCGCGCCGAGGCTGCTGCCGCCGCTGCTGAAGAAGTCGGCGTCGGCCGCGGACGGGCGCACCCCGAGGATGTGCTCCCACCCCTCGGCCAGCCACGCCTGCGTGGCGGTCAGCGCGGCGTCCGAGTCGCTGGTCGGGGCCAGCGGCCACGGCAGAGCCGCCCGGTCCACCTTCCCGGAGGTACGGGTCGGCAGCGCGTCCACCTCGGCGAGCAGCGGGACCAGCGCGGCCGGCAGCTGCTCGCGGATCCGCAGCGCGGCGGCCGCGGCGTCGAAGCCCTCGCGCGGCACCACATAGCCGACCAGCAGCTGGGTGCCGGCCGCGGTCCGCTTCACCGCGGCGGCCGCGCCGGCCACCCCGGGCAGCGCCTGCAGCGCGGCGTCCACCTCGCCCAGCTCGATCCGGCGCCCGCCGAGCTTGACCTGCTCGTCGCCGCGGCCCAGGAAGAGCAGCCCGGCCGGCTCGGCGCGGACGATGTCGCCGCTGCGGTAGGCCCGCTGCCAGCCCATCGAGGGCAGCGGCGCGAACTTCTCGGCGTCCTTCCCGGCGTCCAGGTAGCGGGCCAGACCGACGCCGCCGATCACCAGCTCGCCGGTCTCGCCCATCGCCACCGGATCGCCGGCCGGGTCGACCACGACCAGCTCCCAGCCGGCCAGCGGCAGCCCGATCCGCACCGGCCCGTCACCGGTCATCCGGGCGGCGCAGGCCACCACGGTCGCCTCGGTCGGGCCGTAGGTGTTCCACACCTCGCGCCCGTCGACGGCCAGCCGCTCGGCCAGCTCAGGCGGGCACGCCTCGCCCCCGAAGATCAGCAGCCGGACCTCGTCGAGCGCCTCGACCGGCCAGAGCGCGGCCAGGGTCGGCACCGTGGAGACCACGGTGATCCGCTGCCCGGCCAGCCACGGGCCCAGGTCGACGCCGCTGCGCACCAGCGACCGGGCGGCCGGCACCAGGCAGGCGCCGTGCCGCCAGGCCAGCCACATCTCCTCGCAGGACGCGTCGAACGCCACCGACAGCCCGGCCAGCACCCGGTCGTGCGGGGCCAGCCCGGCGTCGTCGGCCAGGAAGATCTCCGCCTCGGCGTCGACGAACGCGGCGGCCGACCCGTGCGTGACGGCCACCCCTTTCGGCGTGCCGGTCGAGCCGGAGGTGAAGATGATCCAGGCGTCGTCGGCCGGGCCGGGCCGCCCGGTGCGGCCGCCCGGCGTGCCGTGCAGCGTCACGCTCAGCCCGTCCCCGATGACCGCGCTCACCCCGGCCTCGCCGAAGACCAGGTCGGCGCGCTCCTGCGGGTCGTCCGCGTCGACCGGCACGTAGGCCGCGCCGGCCGCCAGCACGCCGAGGATCGCCAGGTAGAGCTCGGCGGTGCCGGACGAGACCCGGACCCCGACCCGGTCGCCGAGACCGATCCCGTGCCCGCTCAGCGTCACCCGCAGCGCCTCGACCTCGGCGGCCAGCTCCCGATAGGTCAGCTGGACGCCACCCGCGTCGATCGCCGGGCTCTCCGGGTGGTGCCGGATCGTGGCGTCGAGGATGTCGACCAGACTGCGAAGGGCCGGCGCCTCCGGCGAGCGGAACACCGCCGGAGCTGCCGGCCCCTCGAGGATGTCGGGGAACGGGAACAGCTGTTCTTCGGTCGTCACCGTCACCGGGCGCGCTCCATCTCCACAACACAAGTCACACGTCGCCGGGCGCACGGCACTGAGGCGCCCCGGGCAGCGTTCAAAGTTACGTGACGGAAACGGAGAACGACGGTCACTTATCGGATGCGTGGCCATCGACACACCCGTACAGGTGGCTCCAGCAGGCCGTTCGGCCAGTCAGGTGCACCATGGCGTACCGAAAATCGGCGATCCGGAACAGCAGCGGACCCGGCGCCGGAGCGCGAACTCGTCAGTGGGGGTCGTGCACCTGCAGGATCCGCTGCAGCTCGTCGGCGAGCACCCAGATGCCGCTCACCCGCCCGTCACCGGCCAGCGTGAGCACGTCGATGCCGAGCCCGCTGACCGTCCGCCCGGTGGGGGCGATCTCGCCGAGCGGGGTGGTCCAGGTGCCGGTGTGCCGGGCGCGGTGCCGGAACGCGACGACCAGCTTGCCCGGCGCGGCCACCCGGTCGACGACCTCGATCTCGTGCTCGGTGAAGGCCGCGTGCAGCGCCCGGGCCCGCGCCACCAGGTCCTTGACCGGCATCGGCACCCCGTTGATCGTCACCGGATCGGTGTAGACCGCCCCGAAACGCCCGATCGGGTCGCCCTGCTCCTCCGGCGCCACCCTCCACAATGCGAACAACTGCTCCTCGACAGTCACGCGTCGACGGTACGCCCGGGAGCGGCAGTGGGCACGCCCTGCCCGCAATGCCGGCATGATCCGCGCCGGCGCAGGTGATAGGTGTACGTGGCCACGCCGAGCGCGACGCCCCAGACGATCCACGGCACGCTGACCAGGCGCAGCCCCCAGCCCTCCTGGAACGTCGCGCCGCGGAGCATCATCATCCCGGCCGGGATCAGGACCACGGCGACCAGCGACGCCGGAACGATCGCGAGGGCCGGCGGCACCGGCTTGCCGGCCTTGAACCAGATCCACCGTGGGTAGACCTCGCCCCACCGGCTGACCAGGCCGTGGGTGAGCACCCCGCCGAACACCGAGGCGATGGCCAGGCCCAGCCCGATCCCGAGCATGCCGTTGGTGTCCTGCATCATCGTCAGGAAATCCCGGGTGATCCCCAGCGGGTAGCCGAAGAACCAGGCCAGCCGGGTGATCTCGTAGGGCAGCGGGGCCAGCAGGGCGACCAGCACCGCCCGGCGTCCCCAGCGCAGCAACGTCCGCCGGGACGGGCCGTCGTCGCCGGATCCGGGCCGGCGGCCGCAGTGCCCGCAGGCCGCGCGCCGGCGGCGCTGGTAGGCCAGCGTGGCCGCGGCCCAGAGCAGGCCGCCGGCGAACAGGATGATCAGGTTGACCCGGTGCCAGTAGAGGATGTCGCCGATGCCGTCCTGCGGGCCGGGCACCCCGGTGAAGGCGAAGACCAGCAGCACCGGGGCGAACGCCACCAGCGCGATCAGCGTGTAGTCCGGGATGACCAGGGTCAGGGCGGCCGCCGCGGTCCAGCCGAAGGCGATCATCGCGGCGGACCGGCGGCCGGAGCCGGCGCCCCGCGCCATCGCCACCGCGACGACCGTGCCGAGCAGGCCGAGCGCCGCGATCAGCGGGCCGCCGGCCTCGACCGGCGTGCCCTCCAGGATCGAACCCGTCCGGCGGTCGTCACCGGCCGGTCCGAACGGGAAGCCGTCGCCGCCGACCGTCCAGTAGAGCCCCAGCAGGGCGTACATCGACGACCAGCCGGCCGCTGCGTATCCCGCCAGGTCCGGCCAGCGGGTGGTGAGCCATGAGTACATGCCATCAGCCTCGGCCCGGGCCCGGCTGCGCCACCATCTGCCGATGTGCGGAGGTGTGGCCGGCCGGCGGCGGTGTCCTCCCCCGATCGGCATACGGCGATGTCCGCCTACGATCAGGTGATGATGCGCCGGAACCTCGGCTGGGCCGGCATGGCGGCCGGCGCCGCCACCCCGTGCCTGGCGTTCGTCGCCGACCTCGGCGACCCGCCGCAGCTGTTCATCCTGGTGGTGACCACCCTGGCGGCGCTGACCGCGGCCGCGGTCCGGTGGGGGCCGCGGCGGCACATCGCGCCCGTGGCCGGGCTCGCCGCCGCCGCGATGGCGCTGGTTCTCTGGTCGTTCACCGGCGGGATGCCGACGCCGCAACGGCTCGTCGCCGCCGCGGTCTGGACGACTCCGGCACTGGTCGCGCTGGTCGTCGGCGGCTATCCGCGGCTGATGCTGCACCGGCGGGCGGTGGCCGTCCAGCGGGCCCGGCGGGCACAGCGCCTGCAGGTGGCCCGGGACCTGCACGACTTCGTCGCGCATGACATCAGCGGGATCGTGGCGCAGGCCCAGGCCGCCCGGTTCGTCGCGGACAGCCGGCCGGAGGCGGCCGGTCCGGCGCTGGCCCGGATCGAAGCGGCCGGGCTGGCCGCGCTGGACACCATGGACCGGATGGTCGGCATGCTGCACGACGCGGACCCCGCGACGGTACGGCCGCTGCCCACCCTGGACGAGCTGCCGGCCCTGGTCGACCGGTTCCGCGCGGCGGGACACCTCGACGTGCGGCTGGTCCACAACGCCGGTCCGGTGCCCCGGGACAGCGGGGCGATGGCGTACCGGATCGTGGCCGAGGCGCTCACCAACGTCCGGCGGCACGCGCCCGGGGCGACCCGGGTCGAGATCACCGTCACCGGCGGCGCCTCCGGCGTCGAGGTGCGGGTCAGCGACGACAGCACCGCGTCGCCGCCCCGGCGGCGGCGCGGCGGGCGGGGCCTGTCCGGCCTGCGGGACCGGGTCACCGCGGCCGGCGGCACGTTCTCCGCCGGTCCGGGCGCGTGCGGCTGGGAAGTGGTCGCGGACATCCCGGTGGTGGCCGCGTGACCGGCACCCGGGTCCTGCTCGCCGACGATCAGCCGGACGTCCGCAGCGGGTTCCGCCTCGTCCTGGACTCGCAGCCGGACATCACCGTGGTCGGCGAGGCCGCCGACGGGACCACCGCGCTGGCCCTGGCCCGCAGGCTGCGGCCGGACGTGGTGCTCACCGACATCCGGATGCCCGGCATCGACGGCCTGGAACTGACCCGCCTGCTGGTGCAGGCGGGCCTGCGGGTGGTCGTGGTCACCACCTTCGACCTCGACGAGTACGTGGACACCGCCCTGCGCCACGGCGCCTGCGGTTTCCTGCTCAAGCGGTCCGGCCCGGCGCTGCTGGTCGAGGGCGTCCGGGCGGCGATGGCCGGGGACGCGCTGATCAGTCCCCAGGTCACGGTGCGGCTGCTGAAGGCGATGACCAGCGCCGACCGACCGGCGCCGGCCAACCCGCTGACGCCCCGCGAGACCGACATCGTCCGGCTGGTCGCGCAGGGCCTGACCAACGCCCAGATCGGCGCCGAGCTGTTCATCTCGGCCGGCACCGCCAAGACCCACGTCGCGAACATCCAGGCGAAACTCGGCCTCCACAACCGGGTGGCGATGGCCGCCTGGGCGTGGCGGACCGGCCTGGCCGACCCGCACGCCGCCGCGCCGCATGATCCACACTAGCGGGATGACTGATCCTCCGGCGGACCTCACCGATTACCAGCGAGGACTACGGCGACGGTTCCTCCAGGCCCCGGTCGTTCCCGCGCCGCGACCCTGGCGGCCCGCGGAGGCACCCTGCGCGGCGGTCGGTGGCCTGCAGGGCGTCGGCTTCGCCGTGGACCCGGCCGGCCATCGGGACCTGCTGTTCGTCACCTCCGGCGACGGGCACGGCCTGTTCGACACGGTCACCGGCCGGAAGCTGGCCCGGGACCGTGACCCCGCCCCCGACCTGCCCTGCCCGGATGACGACCTCAGCTGTCCCGGGCTGGGCCCGATCGCCGGGACGCCGGTGCGGATCGCCGGACTGCACGGCGGCGGCCTGCACACCGGCACCCGCGACGGCTGGGTGATCGACGTGGTCAGTCCCGACTGGCCGAACGACCGGGTGCTGCTCTCCCACGGGGGCGACCCCTACCGCGGGACGGAGGGCGTCGCCTGGTGGCACATCTTCCACTCGAGATACTCGGAGCTGCGGGCGGCCGGCTTCTCGCCGTCCGGGACCACCCTGGTCGTCGCGACCAGCAGCGACGTCACCATCTGGACGCGGGAGCAGCCGGCGGTCCGCTGAGCCTCACTCCCAGATCGCGCGGAGCCGCTCCGCCTCGGCGGCGGCCTGGGCACGGCCCGCCTCCGCGGCTGGGCGGCGGCGGGACGGGTCCAGGACGTTGCGGCCGATCGCGGCGCGTGCGGCCGCGTCCGGGGAGATCAGGGCGCTGCGCACGCCCGGGCCGAGGGCGGCGAGCTGGGCCGCCGGGCGGCCGGACCGCCGGGCCGACTGGGCGACCGGGGCCAGCACCACCACCTGGCGGTTGCCGGCTGCCAGGTCGGCGTTCGCCACCGAGCGGATGCCGCCGTCGACGTAGCGCACCCCGTCGATCGTCACCGGGGCCCAGGTCAGCGGGACGGCGCAGCTGGCCGCGACGGCGTCGACCAGGGACACCCCGCTGGCGGCGTCGAAGATCCTCGGGGTGCCGGTCTCCGCCTCGACCGCGGTGATCAGCAGCCGGGTCGCCGGCCAGTCATGGTCGCCGATCCGCTCGGCGATCACCGCGCGTCGCTCCGCCTCCGGGATCGTCCTGGCCCGCAGGGCACGCCGGCCGAGCCAGGCCCGGCCGCGCGCCGGATCGCCCGGCCACAGCCCGGCCACCAGGAAGCTCAACAGGCCGCTCACCGTGATCCGCGCGGTGAGCTGGCCGGTCGGGTCGGCGCGCTGCGCCTCGAAAAGATCCTTCAGGGGTACGCCGGAGAGCACCTGCGCGGCCACGATGGATCCCGCCGACGTGCCGACGAACAGGCCCGCGCCGGTCAGGTCGACGCCGTGCTCGGCCAGCCCGTGGAGCAGACCGATCTCCCAGGCCACCCCGGTGACGCCACCGCCGCCGAGCACCAGAGCCTTGCCGTCACCACCCATGGGTCGATCCAAGCATCTTTCGCCCGCCGGTCAATGGGGCCGGCACACCGACCGATGCGCCCGATGCGGCCGCCGCCGAGCAGCCGGCCCGGCACCCTGCTGCCGCGTCCCCGGCCCCTGTGCCTGCTGCGGCACCGTCGGCTCAGTCATCCGCTGGCCGATCACCGGCACACCGGCCTGCTGGCGCACGGCCGGGCCGGCCGTCCGCTGCCCCGGGACCAGCCCTCTGGTCTGCCGTGGTGCCAGCGGCTCGGCGATCGGCTCGGCGGCCCGCTGCGGGGCGGGCGGGGCGACCGGTTCGGTCGTGGCGGCCCGGCGGCCCGCGCCGAACCTGTCGATCAGCCGGGCCAGCGCGGCCGGGTTCTCCCCCGCCGCGTCCGGCCCGGCGTCCACCCCGAGGATCCACGCGGTCGGCACCCGCTCGGCGAACTCGGCGACGGCCATCTCCGGCAGACCACCACGACGGGCGCGGATCAGCAGCGTCGGCACCGTCGTCTCCTCCAGCGCCGCCCACAGCTGCGCGCTGTCCGGCGTCACATCCACCAGCACCAGCCCGCGAACCAGGTCGGGCCGCTGGTGCGCGACCGCGATCGCGGTCAGCCCGCCCAGCGCCCGCCCGACCAGGATCTGTGGTTCGCCGCCGGCCAGAGCCGCGACCGCCCGCACCACAGCCGCCGCCATGTCACCCGGCGCGAGGCCGGAGCCCGGGCCGTTGTCACCGGGACCGGAGGCGCCGGGGCTGGGCAGGTCGAGGATCCGTGACGGGTGGGCGAGCCGCTCCACGGTCGCGTCCCAGGCCTCGCCGCCGGCGGCGAGGAAGGTGAACTCCGGCGATCGGGTGAGCAGCTCGTCGGTCATCGATACTCCCGTCCGCGCGCCGGTGTCTCCGGTCACGACAACGCCCGAGAATATATACACCACCGATAGGTTTAGTCGATCGTGAGGACCAGCCGGCCGCGCACCCCGCCCTTCTCCAGGGTCCGATGCGCGTCCGCCACCCGCGACAACGGCATAGTCTCCGCCACCCGCAACCGCAGCCCGGCCGCCGCCAGCGCGGTCAGCCGCGGACCATCGGCCCGGATCCACACGTTGACCACCCGGGTCCCGCGCAGCGGCACCGGCGCCCCACCGAGCACCGCGACGTGCACCCCGCCGCCGCGCACCGCATCCAGCGCCGCCACGCCCAGCGACGCCGCGTCGATCACCCCGTCGACACCCTCAGGGACCCTTTTCCGTACGACGTCAGCCAGCTCCCTGCCGCGCGGAACGACCTCGCTCGCGCCTGCCTCGCGTACGAAAAGCTCGTCCTGCTCGTCGGCGGTCGCGACCACCCGCAACCCGGACCGGGCGGCGAGCTCCACCGCGAAGCCACCGACCCCGCCGGCCGCGCCGGTGACCAGCAGCGTCTGGCCCGGACGCAGCCCGGCGAGATCGAGCGCCTGCGCGGCGGTCAGCGCGTTGAGCGGCAGCGTCGCGGCCGCGACCAGGTCGACGTCCGGCGGCAGCTTGCCGACCGCCTCGGCGTCGAGCACCGCGAAATCGGCCTGCGCCTTGGCCGGCAGCGCCAGCCGGTCGGAGAGCGCGACGACCCGCTCCCCCACCAGGAACCCGGTCACCCGCGGACCGACCGCGTCGACCGTCCCGGACAGGTCCCAGCCGATACCGATCGTCTCGCGCGGCGGCAGCAGACCGGCCAGCGCGCCGGACCGGGTCTGCAGGTCGACCGGGTTGACCGCCGCCGCGGCCACCCGGATCCGCACCTGGCCCGGCCCCGGCTCGGGGAGCGGCGTCTCGGCGACGCGCAGCACTTCGGGACCGCCGTAGGAATTGATGATCACAGCTCGCATGCGCCGACCGTAAGCAGCGGTACTCTCCATCGGGAAGTAGGCACCTCAGAGTGCGTAACCCTCCCGGAGGTAGGACATGGCCACCCGCACCGCCACCCAGCTCCGCGCCGAGGAGCGGGACCGCTACGACGCCTACCTGGCCGCCTGCCCGGCCCGCAAGCTGCTCGACCGGATCAGCGACAAGTGGGTGAGCCTGCTGCTCACCGCCCTGGCCGGCGGCCCGCAGCGGTACAGCGAGCTGAGCCGGACGATCGCCGGCGTCAGCCAGAAGATGCTCACCCAGACGCTGCGCGGGTTGGAACGCGACGGCCTGGTCACCCGCACGGTCACCGCCGCGGTCCCGGTCCGTGTCGACTACGCGCTGACCCCGCTCGGGGCGAGCCTGCTGCCGGTGATGACCGCGATCAAGGCGTGGGCGGAGACCAACATCGAGGCGGTCGAGCGGGCGCAGCGGGCCTACGACCAGGCCGGAGCATGATCGAGGATGGTGCCGACGAGCTCGGCTGACGAGGTCAGCCCGGCGCTCAGGAGGACGATCCGCGAGCCGTCCACGGCCAGCACGCAACCCGGTCCCGGATCGTCGGGCAGCGGCTCGAACCCGGCGCTGCGCAGTCGCGCGCCGAACGCCCGCCAGGCCGGTGGCGTGCTGTGCGTCAGGCGGGCGACGACCGACACGACGGCGTGCCCGGTCCACCGATGCAGGTGGTACCAGCGCAGGTCCCGGCGGGGTGCGGTGACGATGAAGAACCGGTCCTCCAGGCCCAGCTCGCGGATCATGCCGAGTTCCCAGGCGAGCCACCGGGTGTCGCCGGGTTCCATCACCACGACGGCGGCCCGCCGCGCGAGCGCGGTCACCTGCTCCCGCCAGCCCCGGTCGAAGTAGAGCCGGGTCGCGCCGCCCGGCGGCAGCACGTCCCGCGGGCTGCCGAGGGCGACGAAACCGCCGAGCCGCCGGACGAACTCGACGCTCAGCAGACGTTCGAGGCTCACCCAGCCGCTGCTGTCCACCCAGCCCAGGCGCGCGGCGTCGGCGGCCGTCGGAGGGATGGCGGTGTGCTGGTCGACGCCGAACCAGCGCAGGTAGAGAGCGAAGCCGTCGGGGATCGCGGCGGGATCGGTGGCCTGCGCCCGGAACCGTCGCTCGTAGGCCAGCAGGGTGCGGATCGGGTAGACGGCGGGCGCCAGAAAGGGCAGTGCCCACCAGGGGCCGAGGGCGGTCCACACCAGCCCGCAGACCACCACCGCGGCGAGCCCGACCAGCACGGCCAGCCGCCGGTAGGGGTGCCGGCGCCGGCGTGGGTCGCCGTGCCGGACCACCTCGGGGCCGCGGTCCGCCGCCGCCCAGGCGAGCACCGCCAGCGGCAGCAGGGCGGCGAACCCGGCGGCCGCCGCAACCGTCGCGGCGAGCCCGGGCACCAGGACCACCAGGGCGACCGGGACGCACCCGAGGGCCAGGAACGTCACCGCGCCGAGGACCGCCTGCACCGCCGTCGCGGAGTGGCCCTTGACGGTCGCGAGACGGTAGGCGGCCACCACGAAGATCCCGGCCGCCAGCGCGACCGGCAGCGCGGCGACGACGATCGCCGCATTGACCACAGCCGATGTCACCGGCGACATCGGCGCAGTCAACCACGGCCGCCCGCCGCCTTGCCAGGCCCGGACGGCCCCCGGCAGGATGGCGCGCATGGCCGCCGACGCGACGCCCGCCATCATCACCGCCTCGGCCGGTGTCGTGGTCGCCGTGGTGGTGTTCGTGGCGAACCAGGTCGCGCAGCTGCGCAACGAGCGGCGGCAGGCGCGGCTGACCCGGGTCAACGCCCAGCTGCGGGACCTCTACGGGCCGCTGCACGCGCTGGTGTCGGTGAACGAGCGCCTGTGGCAGGCGATGCGCGCCGCGCAACTCCCCGATCGCGCCCAGCGGCAGACCGGCTCGCTGACCGCCGAGCAGTCCCGGGAATGGCAGCGGTGGCTACGCCAGGCGCTGATGCCGGCCAACGTCAAGATGCGCGACCTGATCGTCGAGCACGCCGACCTGATCGCCGAGGACGGCATGCCCGCGCCGCTGCAGGACTTCTGCACGCACGTCGCCTCCTACGAGGTGCACCTGACCCCGCCGGCGGGGCCGGCGCGGCGCAAGGCGCTGGTGCCGCACCCGGGTGAGCCGTTCGTCCGCTACGTGCAGGACGGGTTCGCGGCACTGAAAGCGGAACAGGCACGCCTGCTGCGCCGCCACTGAACCCGCTCACGCGGTCAGCAGCAGCGGCACGGTCGCCAGGTAGGCGGCGAGCAGCAGCGCGCCCTCCGCCCGGGTCAGCACCATGCCGCGGACCAGCAGACCCCAGGCGGCCAGGCTGGTCAGCACCATGAGCAGCAGCAGGAGACCGTTCGCCGCGCCGATCCCAGCCGGTGCGGCGAGGCTGACCACGGTGCCGCCGATCAGGCTGTTGAACAGGTTCGAGCCGAACAGGTTGCCGATGACCAGTTCGGACTCGCCGCGGCGCTGGGCCTGGACGGTGGTCACCAGTTCCGGCAGCGATGTGCCGAGGGCGACCAGGGTGAAGCCGATGACCAGCGGGGAGACGCCGAGGCCGGCGGCGATCGCGGAGGCGTTGACGACCAGCAGCTGGGCGCCGACCAGGACGCCGGCCAGGCCGAGCACCGCCCTGAGCGGCTCGAATCGGGCGGACCCACCCGGCCCCGCGGGCGCCTCCGCCACGCACTCGACGGCCTCCTCGGCCAGCTCCCCGTTCCGGCTGTCGCCGGCCCACCGCACCAGCAGCCACAGCGCCGCGCCGCCGGCGACCGCCAGGACCACACCGGTGACCACGGTGAGCCCGGTCCAGGCCAGGGCGGCGAACAGGACGGTCCCGGCGACCGCGAGCGGCACCTCGCGGCGGATCACCGTCGAAGCGAATCCGATCCGGGCGATCAGCCCCGCGATGCCGAGAATCAGCGTCAGGTTGAGGATGTTGGAGCCGATCAGGTTGCCCAGCGCGATGCCGGCCTCACCGCGGGCCGCGGCCACACCGGAGACCAGGAACTCCGGCATGGACGTGCCGATGCCGATCACCACGACGCCGACCACGACCGGCCGGATCCGCATCCGGGCGGCCAGCCGCGACGAGCCCACGACGAGGTGGTCGGCCGCGACGGTCAGCAGCACCAGACCGGCGGCGGCGAGCAGAAGCTGGATCAGCATGGCGGGCTCCGCAAGGCGAGACGGCAGACGACGACTCGCCGACCAGCCTTCCCGGCACACCTACCGCCAACATATCGCTGCGGGGCCCGTTCGCGCCGCACCCGGCTGACGGTGATCCCGACGGGGTGAGTTCCTCCGTCGATGCGATCAGGTTCGCAGCGGCGAGGGCTGGGTCCGGATGACAGCGGCGAATCTCGGATGCCTTCGCCGGGGCGGTGAGCCAGACTGCCGCGGTGGAGCGTTTTCGGTGTGCGGCGTGTGGCAACGTGCTCAGCGTGCCGGTGCGGCTGGTGGAGCTGCCGGCCGGGCCGCACCCGTCCCGGCTGGACCATTTCCGGGTGAACCCGCCACGGCTCGAGCCGGGCGGCTACGCGATCGACGCGGCCGCGTACGGCCGGGATCGGATCGCCGGCACCTACGTGCTGTCCCCCGGCGACGTGCGCGGGACCCGCATCGTCCCGGAACTGGTGGAGATCGGCTGCTGGTCGCTGGCCGGGTGGAGCCCATGCATGGCCTGCGACGGGTGCGGCGCCCTGGTGGGCTACCGGACCGACGACTGCGGAGTCGCGCAGGAGAGCCGCTTCGACCCGTCCCTGGTCGTCCGGGAGACCTGTACCGAGCCGGACCGCGCCGCGAATCCGTTCGCGCTGGTCGCCGACTGGGACGAGCCGGCGCCGGACACCAGGGAGCACGCCTGGGGGCCCGCGCCGGTCCGGCCCCGGCCCGGGCTGGTCGCGACCCGCTGGGGCGGCCGGGACGTCAAGGCGCACCTCTTCCGCGACGATCCGCCCGCCTGACCGCGGCCCCGGCGACCCCTTCAGCGGCGGGTGGTGAAGCGGGACAGACCGGCGGCGCCGACACCCGGCGCACCACCAGGCGGTCAGGGTGCGCACGCCGATCAGCGGAGACACCGGTCTGCGCGGCCTGCCGCGGCGTCAGCAGGCGTGGACGCTAGTCGACGCCTTGGGGCTCCCCTCGCGGGCGGTTGTCGACGATGCGGCGGGCCTTGCCGATCGAGCGCTCCAGGCCGGCCGGGGGCACCACCTCGACCCGCACCGACACGCCGACGTTGTGCTTGACCAGGTCGCGCAGCGCGGCGGCGAGACCGTCGCGGCCCTCGACGTGCTCGTCGCGGGTCTCCACCCGGACGGTCAGCTCGTCGAGGCGGCCCGGCCGGTCCAGCACGCACTGGTAGTGCGGGGCCAGGCCGGGCACCCGCAGGATCAGCTCCTCGATCTGGGTCGGGAAGACGTTGACGCCGCGCACGATCATCATGTCGTCGCTGCGGCCGGTCACCCGGGCCATCCGGCGCATCGTGCGGGCGGTGCCGGGCAGCAGCCGGGTCAGGTCGCGGGTGCGGTACCGGATGATCGGCATCGCCTCCTTGGTCAGCGAGGTGAACACCAGCTCGCCCAGCTCGCCGTCGGGCAGCACGGTGCCGAACGACGGGTCGATCACCTCCGGGTAGAAATGGTCCTCCCAGATGTGCAGGCCGTCCTTGGTCTCCACGCACTCCTGGCTGACGCCCGGGCCGATCACCTCGGACAGGCCGTAGATGTCGACCGCGTCCATGCCCAGCCGGTCCTCCACCTCCCGGCGCATGTCCTCGGTCCACGGCTCGGCGCCGAAGACGCCGACCTTGAGGCTGGTGCCCTTCGGATCGAGGCCCTGGCGTTCGAACTCGTCCAGGATGGTCAGCATGTAGGACGGGGTGACCATGATGATGTCCGGCTCGAAGTCGACGATCAGCCGGACCTGCCGCTCGGTCATGCCGCCGGAGACCGGGATGACCGAGCAGCCCAGCCGCTCGGCGCCGTAGTGCGCGCCCAGGCCGCCGGTGAACAGCCCGTATCCGTACGCCACGTGCACCCGGTGGCCCGGCCGCCCGCCGGCCGCCCGGATCGAGCGGGCCATCACGTCCGCCCAGGTGTCCAGGTCACCCTTGGTGTAGCCGACCACGGTGGGCCGGCCGGTGGTGCCGCTGGAGGCGTGGATGCGGGCGATGCGCTCGCGGGGGACGGCGAACATCCCGTACGGATAATTGTCTCGAAGGTCTTGTTTGGTGGTGTGCGGGAACCGGGCGAGGTCGGCGAGCGACCGGCAGTCGTCCGGGTGCACGCCGGCCGCGTCGAACTTCTGCCGGTAGAACGGCACGTTGTCGTAGGCGTGCCGCAGCGACCAGCGCAACCGCTGCAGCTGCAGGTCCCGCAGCTCGTCGACGGAGGCGGTCTCGATCCGGTCGAGCTGATCACTCATCGGCGGGCCAGGTCTTCGCGACCAGCGTCAGCACGTCGTAGGTCGCCACCGGCGCGCCGTCCTGGTTGGTCACCACCGCGTCCCAGCGGACCTCGCCGTAGTCGGCGCTGTTACGCGGCTTGATCTGCTTGGCGGTCAGTGTCACCGCGATCGTGTCGCCGGCCTTGACCGGGGTGAGGAAGCGCAGGTTGTCGACGCCGTAGTTGGCCAGCACCGGACCCGGCGACGGCTCGACGAACAGGCCGGCGGCCAGCGAGACGACCAGGTAGCCGTGCGCGACGATGCCGCCGAACAGCGGGTTGCGGGCGGCCGCTTCCGGATCGGTGTGCGCGTAGAAGGTGTCGCCGGTGAACTCGGCGAAGTGGTCGATGTCGTCGAGCGTGACGGTGCGCCGCGCGGAGCGGATGGTGTCGCCGATCCGCAGCTCGGCGAGGCTCTTGCGGAACGGGTGCACGTCCCCCTCGCGCTGGGCCGCGCCGGTGGTCCACTGGCCGGTGACCGCGGTCATCAGGTCCGGCGACGCCTGGATCGCGGTGCGCTGCATGTGGTGCAGGACCGCGCGGACACCGCCGAGCTCCTCCCCGCCGCCGGCCCGCCCCGGGCCGCCGTGCACCAGCATCGGCAGCGGGGAGCCGTGGCCGGTGGACTCCTTGGCGTCGTCGCGGTCGAGCAGCAGCACCCGGCCGTGGAACGGGGCCAGCCCGAGCACCACCCGCCGCGCGACGTCCGGGTCGTGGGTGACCACCGAGGCGACCAGGCTGCCCTTGCCCTTGGCGGCCAGCGCCACCGCCTCGTCCGGGCCGTCGTAGGTGATCACCGTGCTGACCGGGCCGAACGGCTCGACGTTGTGCGGCTCGACCGCGCCCGGCGTGGCCCGCAGCACCAGGGGGGTCAGGAACGCGCCGCGCTCGGCGTCGCCGTCGAGCAGCGGGCCGCCGTCCGGGTCGCCGACCACGACCTCCGAGCCGGCCCGCAGCGACTCGATCGCCTTGCGCACCTCGTCGCGCTGGCCGAGGCTGGCCAGCGCGCCCATCCGGACGTCCGGGTTGCGCGGATCACCGGTGGTGACCTTGGCGAGCCGGTCGGCCAGGGCGTCGACGACCTGCCCGGCGATCGCCGAGGGGACGATGACCCGGCGGATCGCGGTGCACTTCTGCCCGGCCTTGACCGTCATCTCGGCGACCACGCCCTTGATGAACAGGTCGAACTCGGGGTCGTCGGCGCGCACGTCCGGGCCGAGGATGGAGCAGTTCAGCGAGTCGGCCTCGACGCCGAGCCGGACGCCGCCGTCGATCACGTTCGGGTGCCGGCGCAGGATGCCGGCGGTGTGCGCGGAACCGGTGAACGCCACCGAGTCCTGCATGTCCAGCTCGTCGAGCAGGCCGCCGGCGCTGCCCGAGACCAGCTGCAGGGCACCCTCGGGCAGCAGGCCGGACTCGATGATCCGGCGCACCACCAGCTCGGTCAGGTAGGCGGTCTGGCTGGCCGGCTTGACGATCGTCGGCAACCCGGCGAGCAGGGCCGGACCGAGCTTCTCCAGCATCCCCCAGACCGGGAAGTTGAACGCGTTGATTTGCACGGCGACACCCGGCCGGGACGTGTAGACGTGCTGCCCGACGAAGGTGCCGGCCTTGCCGAGCCGCTCCAGCGCCCCGTCCAGCACGATCGTGTCGTTGGGCAGCTCGCGTACGCCCTTGCTGGCGAAGCTGAACAGGGTGCCGATGCCGCCGTCCACGTCCACCGCGGTGTCCCGGGCGGTCGCGCCGGTCCGGGTGGACAGTGCGGCGAACTCGTCACGGCCCGCGCTCAGGTGCTTGGCAACCGCCTTGAGCAGCCCGGCCCGCTCGTGGAAGGTCAGCGCGCGCAGCGCCGGGCCGCCGGTCTCCCGGGCGTGCCGGACCATCGCGCCGAGATCCAGGCCGCGGCTCGAGATCCGCGCGACCTCCTCGCCGGTGGCCGCGTCCAGCAGCGGGTCTCCGTGGTCAGCGGCGCGGAACCACCGACCGGCGGCGTAACTCTCCAGCAGCGTGCTCACGCTTCTCTCCTCTCCCGGGCCGTCATGTGTCACGTTATTGCAGACCGATCGTTAGGTAAATGGGAGTGCCAGTGGACCAGCACGAGATCGCCCAGCGCAGTGCCGAAGTGATGCTCGCCCGGGACGCCGCCGGCAAGTCGCTGGGCATCACCCTGCAGGCGGTCGGGCCGGGTACCGCCGAGATGGCGATGGTGGTGCGGCCGGACATGACCAACGGCTGGGACCTGTGCCAGGGCGGACTGATCGCCGCGCTAGCCGACAGCGCGTTCGCGGTGGCCTGCAACTCCTACGGCGAGGTGACCGTGGCGGCCGGCTTCGACATCAGCCTGCTGGAGTCGGCGCGGGCCGGGGACCGGCTGCTGGCCCGGGCCGTGGAGCGGGCGCGGCGCGGCCGGTCCGGGGTCTACGACGTGACCGTGTCCCGGCTGGGCGCGGACGGGTCGCCGGACGAGGTGATCGCCGAGTTCCGGGGGCGCAGCCGGGCGCAGGGCCGCGGCATCCCCGGGCTCAGCGACGCAGCAGACCGTCGAAAGCGGTAGCCGCCAGCGCGGCCGCGACCGCCTGGGCGTCGTAGGCGCCGTCCGGGCGGTACCACTCGACCAGCGAGTTCACCATGCCGAACAGCAGCCGGCTGACCAGGTCCGGCGGGATGTCGTCGCGCAGCGCGCCCTCGGCGACCGCGGCACGCACCAGCTCGGCCAGCTGGTCGTCGAGCCAGCGGCGGCGCTTCACAGCGTCGACCTCGACCGGGGTGTTGCCCCGCACCCGCAGCAGCAGGGTGACCGCCGGCTGGTGGGCGACGAGGACCTCGACCGAGCGGCGGACCACCTCGCGCAGCCGGTCGTAGGCGCTGCCGGGCGCGCTGTCGCCGGCCGCCGCCGACACCACCTCGGTCAGCTCGTCGAGCGCGTCGGCCAGCGCCAGCCGCAGCAGGTCCTCCTTGCTGGCGAAATGGTGGTAGATCGCCGACTTGGTGACGCCCAGCTCCTTGGCCAGGTCACCGATGCTGGTCGCGTCGTAGCCCCGGCGGTTGAACAGGGTGACGGCCGCGCGCAGCACCGCGGCCTGATCGTGACCGGGCCGGCCACGCCCGCGGCGGATCGGTGGTGCGGAGTCGGCTGTCGTCACCCTGACAGCGTCTCACGCGATGATCGATCCCCTCCGCCGGGCGTGCCACCGAGGACGATCTCACCGGACCGCCCGCACCCTGCGTGAGCCCCGCGCGGGCGGGCGCGGCTAGGCTCGTCGTCTGGATCATCGACGAGCCGCAGGAGGACCGCGTGCCGCAAGAGACCATCTACGACGTCCAGATCGCCGACCTGCACGGCAAGCCGCTGGACCTGGAGCGGTTCCGTGGCACCGCCACGCTGGTGGTCAACGTCGCCTCCCGGTGCGGGCTGACCCCGCAGTACGAGGTGCTGGAGCAGCTGCACAAGCGGTACGCGGACCGCGGCTTCAGCGTGCTCGGCGTGCCGTGCAACCAGTTCGGCGGCCAGGAGCCGGGCACCGCCGACGAGATCGCCGAGTTCTGCAGCGCCACCTACGGCGTGACGTTCCCGATGACCGAGAAGGTGGAGGTGAACGGCGCCGGGCGGCACCCGCTCTACCAGGCGCTCACGCCGGAGGCCGACGCCGAGGGCTACACCGGCGACATCCGCTGGAACTTCGAGAAGTTCCTGATCGGACCGGACGGCGAGATCCGGGCCCGGTTCGGCCCGCGCACCACGCCGGACGCGCCCGAGGTGGTCACCGCGATCGAGGCCGCGCTGCCCTCCTGACCCGGACGACGTGTCACCCGGACTGCTCGCCGGACAGGAAGGCGAGCAGGTCCGGGCCGGCGGCCCAGGTCGATCTCTCCATCTCCTCGCCGGTGCAGGTCATCAGGGCCACCGTCACGGTGGCGTCGGAGCGGGCGATCAGCCGCCAGTGGCCTCCGCTGTCCGCCCACCGGCGGAGCGCGTCGATCGCGCTCGGGTCGTCGTGCCGCATCACCTCATCATCCGCCTCCGGCCCGGCCGCAACCGAACTGCACCGGGCTGCGGCGCGGATCCGGGCGCCCGCTGCCGATCGTGCCCGACATGGGCCCCGGAACGCTGCGCACGACATACGCCAGGCTGCGCGGATTCGTCCAGCGGGACCTGACCCGCTCGCTGCGGCTGTTCTTCCTGACGTCGCTGCTGATCTGCTGCGTCAGCATGACGGTGCAGATCGCGCACATGGGTCTCGGGCTCTCCGTGACGCTGGCCTGCGCGGCGGCGCAGCTGCTCCTGATCGGGCTGCGCACCGCGGAGTTCCGCCGGGGGCGCCCGCTGCCGGTCTGGGTGGAGACGATCGAGTTCGGCGCGGTGTTCTTCGTGCTGTCGCAGGTCACCGAGGCCTCGCCGGTGATCAGCACGCTGTTCATGTCGCTGCTGTTCCGGGCGGCCATCGGCTCGCTGCCCCGGCTGCTGCTGTCCCAGGCGGGCTATCTGGGCGCCTGGGTGCTGGCCGTCGCCCTGCCGTTCCGGGTGGAGCCGGTCCCCGGCGCGATGATCTCGCTGCCGATCACCACGCTGATGATCTACGGCACGCGCACGCTGATGGCGAAGCTGCAGGAGCAGCAGCGGGCGCAGAACGCCCTGTTGCAGGGGGTGTTGACCGACCTGCCGTTCCCGGTGGTCGTCACCGACGCCGCCGGGCACGTGGTGCTGGCCAACCCGGCCGTGATGGACCTGGTCGGCTGGCCGCGGACCGGCACGCTCCAGCTGGGTGAGCTGGCCCTGCGGGATCTGGAGGAGCGCCCGGTCGACCTGCGTACGGTCGCGGCGCGGTGCGGGGACACCGGCAACCTGGCGAAGACCGAGCTGCGGCTGTTGCGAGCGGACGGGTCGGCCCTGCAGATCGTGGTGCAGACCGTACCGATGGCCCAGGGTTTCACCGAAGGTGGCGGTGTGGTGCTGGCACTGCTGGACGTGACCGCGCAGCGGTCCTACGAGGAGCACCTGCACCGGGCGGCCTACTTCGACCTGCTCACCGGCCTGCCCACCCGGCGGATGCTGTTCGAGCGGCTCACCGTGGCGTACGAGAGCGACCTGCCCTACGCGATGCTGCTGATCGACCTCAACGACTTCAAGGTCGTCAACGACACTCTCGGGCACAAGATCGGTGACGAGTTGCTGGCCGGGGTCGCCGAGCGCCTCCAGGCCGCGGTCGACGAGACCGCCACGGTCGCCCGGCTGGGCGGCGACGAGTTCGCGGTGCTGCTGCCGCAGGCCGCGGCGGCCGAGGCCGAGGTCGCGGCGCGGGCGGTGCGCGCGGCGTTCCTCGAGCCACTGCACCTGAGCTGCGGGGTTCTGCCGGGCAAGGGCACCGTCGGCGTCGCGGTCGCCGAGCCGGGCGACACCCCGGACCACGTTCTGGAGCGGGCCGACGCCGCCATGTACCTGGCGAAACCGGCCGGCAAACGGCGGATCCGCTCGCCGCACTGCCCCCGGAACGCCCCGGTCGCGGGCTGAGCCGGACGGTCGCCGTACCGATGACTTGCGGCCCTGGCCCGGAGCGGCCCGCCGGCGAGACGCTGAGCGGGATGGCGAAGGAGGGGCGATGAGAAGAGATCGGATGTGGTTCGGTGTGGGCGCCGCGGCGCTGCTCACCGCGGCGGCCTACTCGCCGCCGGCCCGGCACTGGTACCTCAGTCACGGCGCGACCACCGGTGAGGCCGCCGAACCGCTGCCGGGCGACGAGCTGATACCCGCCCCGCAGCTGCAGTCCACCCGCGCGATCACGATCGGCGTCGCGCCCGAGGCGGTCTGGCCGTGGCTGGTGCAGATGGGCAGCGGCCGGGCCGGCGCCTACACCTACGACTGGATCGAGAACCTGTTCGGCCTGGACATGCACAGCAGCGACGTGATCCTGCCGCAGTTCCAGGACCTGGCGGCCGGCGACGAGCTGCCGCTGGGCTCCGGCGGCCCGGCCATGCGGGTGGAAATCTGCGACCCGGCCCGCACGCTGGCGCTGCGCTCGGTCGACGGCGCCTGGCTGTGGAGCTTCCACCTGCGCGATCGGCATCCGGGCACCCGGCTGCTGAGCCGCAACCGGATCCGCGTGCCGGACCCGACCTGGGCGCGCCGGCTGGTCGACCGCGCGGTCATGGAGCCGGGCTCCCTGATCATGGAGCGACGGATGCTGCTCGGCATCAAGCAGCGCGCGGAGCGCCGCACGGCCGCACCCGCTCACCTAGGTATACCTAGGCCGCCGGCGCACCCTGCCTAAAGCGCCCTGACCAGCGAAGATAGGTAACAGCACCGGATGTGACCGCCCCCGTGCCGATCGATGATCGAGGTATCGAACGGCAACGACGAGGGAGATCGGCCATGATGATGCACCCGGACATGATGCTCACGCTGGCGCACGACCGCCGCGACGCGCTGATCGCCGCGGCGGACCGCGAGCGGCTGCTCCGCCGCCTGGTCCGCAGGGTGGGAAAAGCCTCCGCGGTGCGCGGTCAGCCCACCAGTACGCTGGCGTCGTGCGAACGGTCCGCGGCGGTGCCAGCCCAGTGATGATCGGGCGAGAGAGCGAGCTGCGCCGCCTGGCGCGGCTCGCCTCCGCGCGCGAGCCCGCGGTCGCGATGATCGCCGGGGAGCCGGGGATCGGCAAGACCCGGCTGGTGCACGAGCTGCTCGGCACCGTGCCGGCCGCGACGGTGGTGCTGGTCGGGCAGGCCGAGCCGGGTTCGCTGTCCCGGCCCTACGAGGTGCTGCTGGACGCCATCGACGGGCGGCCGGGGGTGGACGAGGAGCAGCTGGCCGCGCTCGCCGACCCGCGACGCAGCCCGGTCGAGCGGCTGCACGTCGGTCTCGCGGTCGTGGCCGAGTTGATCGGCGACGCGCCCGCGGTGATCGTCTTCGAGGACCTGCACTGGGCCGACTCGGAGAGCGCCGCGCTGTTCGAGCGGATCGCCGACCAGCACGGGCCGCGGCTGCTGATCGGGACGTACCGGCCGGACGAGGTGTCCCGCCGGCAGCCGGTGGCCGGGCTGCTGGCCCGGATGGAGCGGCGGCACGCGGTCACCCACGTCCGGCTCAACCGGCTCACCCCGGCGCAGACCGCGGCCATGCTGGCGGCCGCGACCGGTGCACCGGCGCCGCTGCGCGCCGCGACGGCGCTGCATCACCGCACCGGCGGCAACCCGTTCTTCCTGGAGGAGCTGCTGCGGGCCCTGCCGGGGTACGACGTGGAGGGCCTGGTCGAGCAGCCGCTGCCGTGGAGTCTCGCCGATGTGCTGCGCCGCCAGGTCGACGACCTCGACCCGGTCAGCCATCGGATCGTCGAGGCGGCCACCGTGCTCGGCCACCGGATCCCGTTCGACCTGCTCGCCGACGTGACCGGCAGCGGCGAGGACGAGTTGATCGCGGTGCTGCGCGACCTGGTCACCCGGGGTGTCCTGGTGGAGTCCGGGGAGGACGAGTTCGCCTTCCGGCACGCGCTGGTCCGCGAGGCGATCGCCGACCAGATGCTGGGCCGGCAGCGGCGGCGGCTGCACGAGGCCGCGCTGGACATCCTGCTGCGCGGCGGCACCTCCGACCCGGCCATGGTGGCGCACCACGCCCGCGGCGCCGGGCGGTACGACGACATGATCACCGCGGCCCGCGACGGCGCCGTGCTCTACCTGTCGATCGGCTCCGCCTACCAGGCGTTGCAGCTGGCCGAGATGGGTCTGGACGAGGCGCCCGACGACACCGCCCTGCTCGCCTCGGCGGCCCGGGCGGCGTGGCTGGCCGGGCTGCTCGACGACGCGCTGCGCCACGGGCGTCGCTGGCGGGATCTGGCCGGCACCGCCACCGACCGCGCCGAGTCGCTCTACCTGCTGGTCCGGGTCGCCTGGGAGGCCCGCGCGACCGACGAGATGCGGGCGCTCACCGACGACATCGAGACGCTGATCGCGCAGCTGCCGCCGGGCGCCGACCAGGCGCGCGCGATGACCGCGATCGCCCAGTCGGCCACCCTGCGCGACGAGCTGGACGCCGCGCTGCTCTGGTCGGACCGGGCGCTGGCGCTGGCCGACGAGTTCGACCTGCCGGCGGTGCGCCTGGCCGCGCTGGTGGAGAAGGGTTCGATGCTCGCCGACCGGCCGCAGACCGCCGCCGACGGCCGCAAGATCCTGGCCGGGCTGGTCGACGAGGCGGAGCAGGCCGGCGAGTGGGTGCTGGCCGCCCGGGCGCTGAACGCGCTGGTGCAGGGCGAGCCGCCGACGTCGCCGGCCGAGCACGTGGCGATGCTGGAGCGGATGCGGGTGGACGCCGAGCGGGCCGGGTTCGAGTCGCTGGCCGAGGCCACCTACTTCCAGAACCGGGCCCGGCTGGCGATCCGCGCCGGTGATCTCGGGGACGCGATCGCGGCCCTGGAGAACGGGCGCGAGCAGGACCTCAGTTTCCGGCGGCGTGGCCGGTGGGCGGACTATCACGGGGTCTTCCTGGCCGGGCTCTACCTGGAGGCCGGTGAGCTGGACCGGGTCGAGCAGCTGATCACCGACCTGGCGGCGCTGCCGAACAATCCGCCCACGACGATTCCCGGGCTCGCCTTCCACCTGGCCTGCCGCCGCGGTGACCTGTCCCGCGCCGAGGCGCTGATGGACGAGCTGATCGCCGCCTTCGACGGGCAGACCTGGCGCAGCGGCGAGCAGGCGCACGACCTGATCTCCGCGGCGCTGGCGGCCGGGCTGTCCCAGGACCGCCTGGACCGGCTGGCCGGCAACCTGCTCGACGCGAACGTGTGGGATGCCTTCCGGACCGTCACCGACGCGCAGCTGGCCGAGGCGCGCGGCCGGCACGCCGAGGCGCTCGACCTCTACCTGGCGGTCGCGGAGGCGCACATCCTGGGGCCGTCGACCCGCGGGACGGTGCGGGTCGGCGCGGCGCGTTGCCTGCTCGCCGCCGACCGCCGGGCCGAGGCGGCCGCGCAGGTCGAGTCGGCCGCTTCGCTGCTCGCCCGGTGGCGCGGCTGGCGGGTGGTGCAGCTCGACCAGGTCCGCGCCCAGCTGGGGATGGCCCCGGCCGACGCGGCGGCGGCGGTGACCGGCCCGGCCGCGCTGACCCCGCGGGAGCGGGAGGTGGCCGTGCTGATCAGCGACGGGCTGACCAACACCGAGCTGGCCCGGCGCCTCTACATCTCGCCGAAGACCGCCGCGGTGCACGTCTCCAACATCCTGCGCAAACTGGGCGTCTCGTCCCGGACCGAGGTCGGCGACCTGGTCGGCCGCCGATAACTCACCGATTATCGACGGTTGCGGTCTTCATCGTTGATCGAGACGGCGCCGGCGACGATCGTGGAGCGGCAACAGGTTCTTGGTTCTCGCTGGGAGGCACAGATGAAGTTCACCATGGTCGGGATGGCGATCGCGGCGGAGAAGCCGGCGGTCAGCGCGGCCTGGTTCACCGAGCACTTCGGGTTCGCGGTCGGCGTCGACCTGGGCTGGTATGTGAACACGCAGCACACCGACCATCCGGCGCTGAGCCTGGACTTCGTCCAGCGCGACCACCCGTCGTGGCCGGCCGCCACCCGTGGCAAGACGGTGGTCGGCACGCTGCTGGCGTTCCTGGTCGCCGATGTGGACGCGGAGTACGCCCGGCTCGGGGACGAGGGCCTGGAGGTGGTGTTGCCGCCGGTCACCGAGCCGTGGGGGCAGCGCCGCTTCCAGGTCGCCGGCCCGGACGGCCTGCTGGTCGAGGTGTTGCAGCAGGTCGCTCCGGACCCGCAGTGGCTGGCCGACAACGGTTTCGGCGCCTGACGCCGCTACCCGTCGACGCCCGGCGCCGTCACGGTGGCGACGACCTTGCCGTCCGCTCCGGTGGCGGTCAGCCGGGCGCCCTCCACCTCGGTGTCCGGGGCCCAGATCAGGAAGAGGTCGCGGTCGCGCGCCCCGGTCAGGGTGCGCCCGGACGGCAGCTTCGCCGTGATCGCGGTCGCCTTGGCCGGCAGCCGACCGATCAACATCTTGGCTTTCAGTACGGCGTCCAGGTCGCCGTACAGCGTGATCTTGTCGGCCGGTCCCGCGTTCAGCACGGTGCCGAACGTCTCCTCCGCCCCGGCCGGACCGATCCGGCAGGTGCTGATCCACTTGTCGGCCTCGGACAGGTAGACGCGGATCTGCCGGTCACCGTCGCGGACCACGAACCGCTCCGCCAGCCGCGGCACCATCTCGCCGTTCAGCTCGGTGAGGTCCTTGCGGCACGCCGCGGCCGCCTGCTACTCGGTCAGCGGCCCGGACGGCTCGGCGGCCGGCGCCTGCGAACCGCACCCGGCTGCGGTCGCCAGGGCGGCCAGCACCGCCGTCACGGCCACGATTCTCGACATGCGCGCTCTCCTGCTGCCTCGGGATGGACCCGCACTCTACGACATCTCCGCTGCTCACGGCGATCCCAGCGATCTTGCCGGGCGGTGTGACCGCGTCCGGTGGTTTGCCCGCCATCTGGAAATGCCGGACCCGGAGACGGAACCCGACTGACCGCGCCGGAGCGGCGGGCGCACGCTGCGCACATGACGAGCCATGAGGCGCCGCTGCGGATCGAGATGCTCCCCGCCCGGCACGGGGACGCCGTCCTGGTCTCCTGGCCGGGCGAGGACGACCGGACACACTGGCTGCTGGTCGACGGCGGGCCGGCCATCGGGTACGACGCGGTCTCCCGGCGGCTGGCCGAGTTGGCCCGGGCCGGGCAGCGGCTCGACCTGCTGGTCCTCAGCCACGTCGACGGCGACCACGTCGAGGGCGTGATCCTGGCGGTCAACGACGCCGCGGTGGCGCTGGGCGTCGACGAGGTCTGGTACAACGGCTACCGCCAGCTGACCGACGAGCTCGGCGCGGTCCAGGGCGAGATCCTCGGCGCCCTGATCAAGCAGCGGGGTCTGAGCTGGAACGCGCGCTTCGGCGGCCACGCCGTCTGCCGCCCGGCCGACGGCCCGCCGCCGGTCCGGGAGCTGCCCGGCGGGTTGCGGGTGAGCGTGCTGGCGCCGACCACGACCGCGCTGCTGTCGCTGCGCGACGAGTGGGAGCGGGCCTGCCGGGACGCCGGCTTGGCGGCCGGCTCGGTGGAGGCGGCGCTCGTGAAGCTGCGCAACCGGCCGGAGCTGAAGCCGGCCGACGCCTACCTCGGCGCCGAGGGCCGACTCGACATCGATGAGCTGGCCCGCGGCCGGATCGGTGTCGACCGGAGCGCCGCGAACGCGTCCAGCATCGTGCTGCTGCTGGAGTTCGGCGGGCACACCGCGCTGCTCACCGCGGACATCACCCCGGCTCAGCTGGCCGCCGGGGTGCGCGCCCAGCTCGCCGCGACCGGCGCCGAGCGGCTGCCGGTCGACGTGCTGAAGGTGCCGCACCACGGCAGCGCCAAGAACATCAGCGCCGACCTGGTCCGGCTCATCCCGGCCCGGCAGTACCTGATCTCCACCGACGGCAGCTACCACGGGCATCCGCACCGCAGCGCGGTGGCCACGATCATCCGGTACGCGCCGCCCGGCGCCGAACTGGTCTTCAACTATCCGGATCCCGGCGACGTCTGGGACGACGACTCGACGACGAACCCGGACTTCACGTACACGGTGCGGCGCCCACCCGCCGGTGGCGCCGGCCTCACCGTGGCCCTGTGACCGGCCGGCCGGTGGCCAGGAGGACCACATGGAGGAGCAGGAACTGGCGATCGAGGTCCGCGCCGACGGGACGATCACCGCCACCACCCCGGCGGACAACCGGCGCCAGCGGGAGAGGTTGTCCCCGTTCACCGGACCGGACGCCGAGCTGATCAAACTCTTCGAACGCTGGATCGCCCGGCGCGACCACGTCTGGCAGGACCGCGACCTGCGCGCCTTCGGCAGCCTCCTGCACCGCTACCTGTTCCCCGGAACCATGTGGTCGTGGGTGGAGAACCGCCTGCCCGGTCTGCCGCACCCGGCCCGGGTCGCGCTGATCTTCCCGCCCGATCCGCCGTTCGCCCGGCTCGCCGCGGTTCCCTGGGAGTACCTGCACCGTCCCGGCAACGACGGCTACTACCTGGCCACCGACAGCCGGCTCGTGCTGTCCCGGTACCTGCGCCGGGCGGCCACGCGCGCCGACCTCACGCCGGTCGACCGGCCGCGGATCCAGATCGTGGTGTCCCGGCCGAAGACCTCTCAGCTCAAGGACGTCGTCTTCGACGACGTGGAGGAGGCGGTACGGGCGACCGAGCAGCACGGTTTCGCCGTCCTGGAGACGCTCCACGACCCGGGCGTGGACCAGCTGTTCCGCGCGATCGAGGAGCGGCAGCCGCACGTGGTGCACTACATGGGCCACGGCGAGTTCCGGCAGGAGCAGGCCGAGGGCCGGCTGGCCCTGGTCGACAGCTACGGCGACGTGGACTGGGTCAGCGACCGGGAGCTGGCCGAGCACATGCGCCGGCTGTCCCGGGTCCCCCGGATGCTGGTGCTGCACTCGTGCGACGGCGCCCGCGCCGACTTCACCGAGAGCTTCGCCGGGCTGGCCCCGCAACTGCTGCGCTCCGGCCTGCACTGTGTCATCGCGATGCAGTACGCCGTCACCAACAGCACCGCGACCGCGTTCAGCGTCGAGCTCTACCGGCAGCTGGCCGCCCGGGTGCCGCCGGATCGGGCGGTCCAGGCCGCCCGGATGCACATCGGTGGGCGCACCGGCGCGGACCCACGGCTGCTCGGCATCCCGGTCACCTATCTGCACGGCCGGCCCGAGCGGCTGTTCCCCGAGGAGGCGTGATGTCCCAGTACCAGCTCCGCATCCACATCGACCGGGGCGAGATCTGGGCCGTGTACGACACCCCGGTCATCGACGGAGCGGTCACCGAACCGGTACCGCTGACGAACGACCCACTCCGGCTGAGAACGATCTCCACGCTGGAGGCGTGGCTGCGGCGCGACGAATACCTGTACGGCACGATGCCGCCCGGCACCACGGGAATCGTGCCGGACACCGTCGAGGTCCTCGGCCGCCACCTGTACGAGCTGATGTTGAGCAACGACGTCGGCAAACGGCTGCAGACCGCGGTGGCCGAGGTGCCCAAGGGCGAGACGCTCGACGTCCACATCATCTTCGGCGAGGAGGCGGATCGGTACGCCACCCTGCCCTGGGAACTGTTGCACATGCCGGACGACCTGAACGCCGACGGATACTTCCTGGCCACCGAGACGAAGCTGGTCCTGAGCCGGCACCTGAACCCGCCGATCGAGCAGGAGACGCGGGTCCGGCACGGCTCGCTGGTGCGGGTGATGCTGGTGAACGCCATCCCGCAGGACACGCCCGGATTCGACAAGGAGAACGGGGTCTTCACCGACCTCACCGCGGCCCTGGGACAGAAGGCGGAATGGCTCCAGGTGTACACGGCGAACGCCTGGGACGAGGATTTCATCAGCACCACCCTGTCCAAGACCCCGGCCGACATCGTGCACATCGTCGGCGTCTGCCGAGCCACCGCCTCCGGATCCCTCCTGCTGGTACCCGACCCGGCGAGCGAAACCGGCACCACCTGGTTGAACGCGGACCGCATCGTGTCGACGCTGACCGGCGAGCCGGACACGGTGCCGCAACTGGTGGTCCTGCACCTGTGCGAGCGTCATCAGACCAAAGGTGACACCCAGCCGTTCAGCGAGAACTTCGAACGCCTCGCCCCCTCGCTGATCAAGGAGAACGTCGCCGCGGTCGTGGCCATGCAGTACCCGATGGCGCGGGAGACGGCGGTGCCGTTCCTCACCCACTTCTACAGCCTGCTCGCCGACGCCAAGCCGATCGGCCACGCGGTGCAGCTCGCTCGCAGGCGGATGTTCACCGAGCATCGGGAGCGACGCTTCTTCGGCACGCCGGTGCTGTACATGCAGAGCTTCGACGGCAGCCTGATCAACACCCAACCGGCGGCCGCGGCGACGAAGCCTCCCCCGCCTCCGCCGCCCGCACCACCCGCCACCGCCCCGTCCCGGGAGACGCCGCAACAGCTGGTTCTGGACACCATCGAGGGATACCTGCTGCTCGAGGAGGACGACCCGGACGGGCCGAGCGAACTCGTCCAGGAGGTCACCGTCTGGGTCAGGCAGACATCGTGGCCACCCACTTTCGCGGCCGCCTGGCAGACACTCCGGCTCCGGGCCCGTAACGACCAGCGTCCCGAACTCCAGCCCCTCTACCGGACGATCTCGCGGGCCCTGCGGGAAAGGTGGTGACACCATGGCCGGCACCACAGAGTCCGAGGTGGCCCAGGCGGTCGACGAGGCTGTCGCCGCGCTCACCGCGCTGACATCGGCCGAGCCCACCCGGGCGTACGCCGAAGCACTGGCTCTTCCCCGGACCGACGGACCGGCCGCGTTGCTGGCCGCCGTCGAAACGCTGCGCGGCGAGCTGCAGACCGTCGACCGGGTGCTCGCCGACCTGCACGCCCGGGCGAGCCGCGCCGAGGAGGAACAGGCCACCGCCGAGCCGCTGGGCTCCACCTGGTGGCAGCGACGGCGGCGGGAGCTCAACCGGCTCAGCGGCGCCGAGCACGAGCGGCTCTGGTTGCGCACCTGGGTGAAGGCGTTCGCCGCCGAGCGCTTCGACCTGTGCGCCAAGGTGCTCGCGATCAAGCCACCCGACGGCGGGCGGTACGAGTTCGCCGACCGGCTGGGCACGGTGGCGACCGCGGCCGCCAGCGGCGATCTGTGGCCGGCCGCACGGGCCTTGCACGCCCTGTTCGAGCCACCGACGCGCGACTCCCTGGAGGCCACCACGGTGGTCCGGCTCGCCGTCCTGCTGACCCGGATCCATCTCTACCAGACCCGCGACGTCGAGGCGGCGGAGGCCGCCGCGCAACTCCTCCCCACCGACGCCGCCGATCCGCAGCTGCCCAAGGCCGTGCTGGCCGCGGCTGCCTCACTGCCGGGTGAACTGGCCCTGGCGCGCGGGGAGTTCCCCGACGCCGGGAAGACCTTCCAAGACCTGGTCGCGGCGATGCCCGCGCTGCCCGACGGCTACATCGGGCTGGGCCTGGTCGCCGAGGCGGAGAACGCCTGGTATCAGGCCGACGACAACTACGATCTCGCGGTGACCGTCGGTGGGCGGGCGGTTGCCGAGCCTGTGCTGCGTCGGCCGATCCCGGCCAATCTGCTCTGGCGCTGCGCCCGCCAGCTGCGCGAGGAGGATCCGGCGTGGGCGTTCCACCTGCTCGAACGTGCTCTGCAGGACGGGATCAAGGGCGAGGGCTCGCACCCGGAGCGGTCCGCCCTGCGGGATCGGGCCCGGCTGCTGAAGGATCTGGGGCGGGACGCCGAGGCGGCCGCCACCCAGCACCGGGCCGGCGAGATGTTCGCCGCGGCCGGCGAGAACCAGCGCGCCATCGCGTGCTTCGAGGCGGCGCACAAGCTCGACAGCAGCGTGGCGAAATACTGGTGGGACCACGCCGAGGCATTGCGCGTGTCCGGCATCCATCCGTACGGCGGCGCCGACGGCGACGTGATGAAGGAGGCCTGGCTCACCGTCAACGAGGGTTTCCAGTGGTCCGGCACGGCCGACGTGGCGCCGTGGTCGCTGGTCACCGCCGCGCTGATCGCCGAGCAACTGCCGGACCCGCCCACCTCGCCGCTGATCCTGGCGGAACGCTCGCTGCTGCTCGACGACCGGTACGCCCGCGGCTACGCCTATGTGGCGACCCTGCTGCGGGACGCCGGCTATCCGGCCGACGCGCTGGCCGCGGCCGGCCAGGCCTACCATGCCGACGCCGCCGACGGGTTCGTCGTGGACGCCTTCGCCCGGGCGCTGCTCGACCACGGCCGGGACGCGCAGGCACTCACCGTCATCGAGAAACACGAGCTGCTCCGTCCCGGCACCCCCGACCTGCTCTACGCGCACGTTGTCGCCGAGCTGCTGCGCGGCCGGCCGGCCGCGGCCGCCGTGGTGGCCCGGCAGGGCTCCGGGGTGAAACCCAACATGTACGACACGCTGCTCGGCACCGCTTACCTGATCTGCGGCGACGAGGAGCGGGCCCGGCGCCGCTTCGACCAGGTGTGGGACCGCCGCGCGTCGATGAACAGCCAGTACTTCCCGGCGTACGCCGCCTGGCTGGGCGGACGCACCGAACAGGCCGTCGAGGCGTACGAGGGCATGGGCCGCACCATCACCGACAACACCTTCCCCCGCGACATGGCACTGGCCCTGCTCACCCGGGGTGGCCCGGCGGATCTGGCCCGGGCGCGCGACCTGCTTGCCGGCGCGGTCGCCGCCGAGCGGATCGTCCTGGATCTGCGCTATCTGACCGCGGTCGAGTTCCCGCTGCTGCTGCGGCTGGTCGGTGACGCCCCGCACGCCGCCCGGGTGGCCCGGATCGTCGCGGACACCGAGACCGCCGCGCACGGCCGGATCACCGCGCTGCTGGACGCGCGACGCGAGCCGGATGACGACGCCGCCCAGCTGGCGACGGCCCGGGTCCGGATACGCGACGGCGAGCTGGGCGACGCCATCCGGATCTACGCCGGCCTGGCCGAGCGGGGCGTCGCGCCGGAGGCGCCGCTCCGCATCGCCCGCGCCGCGGGGGAAGTGATCAAGAACGGCGACCAGGTGCTGCGCAAGGAGGGTCTGCCCGCCGCCCGGCACGTCTGGGAGGACCTGCAGGCGACGGCCGCGCCGTTCCTCGCCGACCAGCCGGAGTCCGGGGCCCTGCAGGCCCGGCTCGCTCTGGCCACCCAGGAGCAGGCCGGGCCGGACGCCGCCGCGCCGCTGCTCGCCGCCCTGCTCACCAGGCCGGACGGGCCGCGCGTGCTGACCGGCGCCCTGACCCTGTTCGCCCGCGACATACCCACCTTCTGGGCACACCGCGACGCGCTGCTGTCCCGGCGCGAGGACGACGACCTGCCCGCCCCGGCCCGGCAGTCGCTCGGCGAGATCGCCGGCAGCCTGGACCTGTCGCGGGTCGCCCGGCTGCGCCGGCGCGATGTCGGCAGTGCCGCGGTCTTCCCGCTGCTGACCCAGGTCGAGGTGCGGCTCGGTGAGGATTTCCGGGGCCGTGCCGACGACCTGGCGCCGCGGCTGGACGAGGTCCGGCACCGGATCGCGGCGGAGACCGGCGTGCTCGTCCCGGCCGTCCGGACCACGGTCGGCCTGCCCCGCGATCCCGGCTCGGTCGAGTTCTGCGTGGTCGAGCAGGTCGTCGGCCGGGCCCGGCCGGAACCGCGGGAACGGTCCGGCGCGCCGTTCGCCGACTGGGTCGCCGGGCGGCTGGAGACGTCCCTGCGGCCCAGCCTGGCCCGCGTGTTCGGAGTGGACGACCTGCTGCTCTGGCTGGACGGCTGGGAGTCCGCGATCGGCGAGCGGTACGCCGGGCTGCGCGCCGATGCCCGCCTGCGGCTGCGGCTGGTGCGCCTGCTCCGGCTGCTGCTGCGGGAGGGCGTCCCGATCACCGACCGGCAACTGATCGTGACCGCGTTCCAGCAGATCGAGGCGGACGGCCCGGCCGACCCGCTGATCGCCCTCCGGAGTGTGCGCCGGCGCCTGGGCCGGGCGGCGCTGGAGACCGGACCGGCCACCGCCGTCACCGTGAGCCTGGACCCGGCCCTGCGGGAACGGATCGCGGCCGGGCTGAACCCGCGGGACCCGTCGGTCTGGCAGCTGCGCCGGGCCGACGCCGAGGCGCTCGTCGCCGACCTGGCGAGCTGGCACGACGCGCGCCGCGCCGAAGCGGACGGACCCGTCCGGGTGCTGGTCGACGACGGCGTGCTGCGGCCGCACGTCTGGCGGCTGATGGCCGGCACCCGCCGGGAGGTCACCGTGCTGGCCGGCGACGAGTGAGGAGACCGCGATGAGCGACCGCATGCTTCCCGGTTTCGGCGCCGTGCGCCCGGACCCGCGGATGCCCGCCCGCCAGCGGATCACCGCGACGCTGCACGCGCCGGCGGCGTCCGGCGGGCTGGTCCGCCGGATCCGCAAGCTGCTGGCCGGCTACAGCGACGAACTCGGCCTCAACCAGGACATCGAGGTGCGGGTGCACACCGATCCCGCGCTGGACCGCCCGGAGCTGGACATCCTGGACCGGCCGGTCGCGGTGGGCCTGCCGGCCGGGCCGGACCCGGACGCGCCGGACCGGGCCGACGCCGTCGTGCAGGCGGTGAACCGGTCGATCAGTCGCGCGTTGTCCGCGCTGATCGACCCCGGGCGCGCGCTCGCCCTGGTGACCGACATGGTGTCGATCGGGACGTGCAGCCGGCAGGTCGCCCGCGACGCGCTCTGCTACGGCCTGGACAACGGGATCCGGTTGAACGCGGGTGAGCTGCGCCGGCTGATCGCCCGCAGCACGCCCGAGGAGAACGCCGCCACGCTCGGCGAACGTCTCGTCGACGCGCTGGCGCCGAGGGAGATCGTCGTGCACGCCTCGGCCGCCACCGCCCGGGAACTGACCGCGGCCGGCGCCGATCTGACCCCGCTGCGCCAGGACCTGTTCCGGCGCACCGGCCTGGAGTTCCCGGACGTCCGGCTGCAGTTCGCCGAGCTGCCGCCGGGCCGGGTCCGCCTGCGGCTCAACGACGTCACGGTCGGCGAGCCGGACCTGCCGCAGTCAGCCGGTTGGGACGCCCTGACCGACCTGCTGCGGCGGGAGCTGTACGAGCACCGCGCCTGGTTCGTGCGCACCTCCGAGGTGAAGGAGTCGCTGATCACGGTCGGTGACATCGTCCCCGACATGGTCGAGCTGATCGAGGACTGCTATCCGCTGGAGACCGTCTCGGCGTGCCTGCGCATCCTGAGCGCCGACACCGAGGCGATGCGCAACCTGCCCCGGCTGCTCTGGCTGATGCTGGAGGCCGGCAGCAGCACCGCCGACCCGGACGTGGTGCGGCTGGCCGAGACCCCGCTGCTGTCCCGGCCGGCCCGCAGGCACCTGGGCGACCCGGAGATCCTGGCCGCCGAGATCCGGCAGCGCCTGGACGAGGACAAGTGGCGGCTGGGCAGCGACACCGACCGGCCGCGGCTGATCCGGCTGCCGGCCCGCCTGGAGGAGCAGCTCAGCCACTCCGGTGGACGCGGTGCCGCCGGCCGCACCGCCCGCACCTTCCTGCGGCAGGTGGGGACCGGTCCGGCGGTGGTGGTCACCCGGACCGCCGCCGCGGTCGGGCCGGCCCGCGCGATGCTCGCCGCCACGCCCGCCGCGCCGGCCGTGAAGTGGGTGAACGAGATCCCGCCCGCCGTCGCGCTGCCGAGCCGCTTGCGCCGGAAGCGGTCCTGAGTCGATCGGGACGAGGCCATGGGAAAGAACATCGTGATCTGCCTGGACGGCACCGGCAACGAGGTCAAGGCCGTGGGCGCCACCAACGTGTTGAAGACCGTCGAGCTGCTGGACGTGAGCAGGCCCGCGGAGCAGGTGGTCTACTACGACCCGGGGGTGGGCACGTTCGCCTCGCCGAGCGCCTGGACCGCGACCGCGCGCGCACTGTCCCGGCTGGGCGGGCTGGCGCTCGGCCACGGCCTGCGCCGCAACGTGGGCGAGGCCTACGGCTACCTGATGCGCGCCTGGCAGCCGGGCGACCGGGTGTTCGTGTTCGGCTTCAGCCGCGGGGCCTACACGGCGCGGGCCCTGTGCGGGATGCTCTACCGGATCGGCCTGCTGCGCCCGGGGAACGAGAACCTGATCCGGTACGCGATCCGCGCCTACGCCCGCCGCCCGGGCCGCAACTCCCGGCTGGACGGGACGGAGGGCTGGGACCTGATGGACCGGTTCTCCGCGGCGATGGCGGTGCGGCCGGTCAACCCGGAGTCGCGCGCCTTCCCGATCCACTACCTCGGCGTCTACGACACCGTGAAAGCCACCCGGATCATCGGCCGGGACATTCACTGGCCCTACACGAACCAGCTGCTCAACGTGCGTGTCGTGCGGCACGCGGTGGCCATCGACGAGCGGCGCCGGCCGTACCGGGAGAAGTTGATCCCGAGTCCGGCGGACGGCCGGCGGCGGGTCACCGAGACCTGGTTCGCCGGGGTGCACTCGGATGTCGGCGGCGGGTTCGACGACCATCCCGAGCTGGGCCGGGTGTCGCTGCGCTGGATGCTGGAGGGGGCCCGCGCCGAGGGGCTCCTGCTGGCACCGTCCTACTCGGAGCAGTGCCGGTGGCAGGAGGCCGACGCCTTCGGCGACATCCACCGGATGGGCTGGAAGTGGGCGCTGATCCCGCGCCGGACCCGGCCGCTGCCGCCGGACGCCCGGGTGCACGCCAGCGTCCGGACCCGGATCAAGAGACATCCCGAGTACGCCGCGAAGCTGCCCGCCGACGTGCGCTGGGACGACTCGGCCTGGCCGTGACCGGGTCGTACCGTCGCCTACGCCTGGGTGTCCGGGATGCGGCCGGTGACCTCGTGGTGGGTGACCGTGGTCTCCCGGTCGACCAGGAAGTCGTCGTCCTCCGGGTAGAACACCGCCCGGTCGATGTCGTCATCGGCGAAGGCCCGGATGTGGTCCACGGACTCCCACCAGCTCAGCGTGGTGACCTCGGTACGGCCGTCGCCGACCTCCCGGGTCCACAACTCGGCGCCGAGATTTCCCGGCGTCTCCCGATATCCGGCGAGGCCGGTCCGGGCGACGTAGTCGGCATACTCCTTGGCCCGCTCGGACCTGACCCAGCCCCGCCACATGCGCGCGATCACGCCGGGAAGTCTACGGAATCACGGTGCTCCGGCCGTACCGAAAGCGGGGTGTCCGGAAGCCCGGCGTGGCCTCGCGCCGCGCAGCGGACCTCAGGGACGGACGGACCTGGGCGTGGAAGACCTGGTCACCGTAGGGGATGTCGGCCGGCGTCCAGGAACTCAGGTGGTGGCGATCTCGTTGACCTTGGCCTTGACGGTCAGCTTCCTGGTCTTGGTGCCGTCCGGGCCGATCGCGGTGAGCAGGTAGGTGTGCACCTGGTAGCCACCCGGGTCACCACCGCACGAGAACGTGAGGGTGGCGGAGTCCTTGGTGGCGTATTCGGCGTAGACGCCCGGGCCGTCCACCGACAGCGTGGCCTTCTCCGCACCGGTGACCTTCCACTCCAGGGTGACCGGGGTGCCCTCGTACCGGACCTGGTCGGTGCCGGACGGGCAGGACGGCTTGCCGGTGACCCGGAAGTAGCTGATCGCCGGGCCGTCCGGGGTCTCGCTCGCGGCCGGCGTGGCGGTGGCCGTGGCCGTGGCGGTGACCTTGCGGGTCGGGACATCCTTCGGCCGGCTCGTGGTGGTCTCCGGCGCGGGGCTCTCGGTCACCGTGGTGGTGACGACCGGATCGGCGCCCTGCGGAACGGCGGGCTGCGCCCGGAGCCGGGACAACACGATCCCGGCGGCGACCGCCAGGATCACCATGGCGCACAGAAGCGCGATGAACCAACGACGTCTCACTGACGTCCTCCCTGATCGGACCGGCTTTCGGCGCACTCTACGGCCGGGCCGGGCGGCCGGACGCCACCCGAAGGAGGGTCTGGCACGAAGGCAGGACCGACAACATTGCTTCTAGTCAATGTCGATGGGCGATGGTAAGAACATCCTGGGAGCGCTCCCACTCCCCTTGATCCCCGGCTTGGAGTGATCCATACATGCGCACATTCACGGCGCGCGCCCTCCTCACCGCCGCCGCGCTGACCGCGTTCGCCCTCGGCGGCACGACCGGACCAGCGGCCGCCGCCGCACCACCCGCCACCACCACCGTCGCCGCCGGCTACTCGCACACCTGCGCGATCCGCGCCGACGGCGGCCTATGGTGCTGGGGCGACAACACCAAGGGCCAGCTCGGTGACGGCACCACCGTCAAGAAAACCACCCCGGTCCGGGTCGGCACCGCGACCTGGACCAGCATCGACGCCGGCACCAGCTACACCTGCGGCACCCAGACCGACGGGTCACTGTGGTGCTGGGGCAGCAACACCCGCGGCCAGCTCGGCGACGGCACCACCAGCAACCGCAACGTGCCGACCCGGGTCGGCACGGGCACCGGCTGGGCCACGGTCAGCGCCGGCGACAGCCACACCTGCGCCACCCGCACCGACGGCACGCTCTGGTGCTGGGGCTTCAACCGGCTCAACCAGCTGGGCGTCACCGGCTCGGTCTACTACGCCACCGCGCCGTTGCAGGTCGGCACGGCAACCACGTGGGCGAGCGTGACCACCGGCTTCGCGCACAGCTGCGGCACCCGCACCGACGGCACCCTGTGGTGCTGGGGCGACAACGGCGACGGCCAGCTCGGACTCGGCCGGCTGACCGGGGCCACCACCCCGGCGCAAGTCGGGACCGGCACCAGCTGGGCGACCGTCTCCGCCGGCTACGCCTTCGCCTGCGCCACCCAGACCAACGCCACGCTGTGGTGCTGGGGCGACAACGGTTACGGCCAGCTCGGCGCCGGCACCACCTACCAGACCGCGCCGGCCCAGGTCGCCGGCACCACCTGGAGCCGGGTCGACGCCGGCTACAACACGGTCTGCGCCGACCGCACCGACGGCAGCCTGTGGTGCTGGGGCAACAACATGGCCGGCCAGCTCGGCGACAACACGACGACAAACCACAATTCCCCGGTACGCGTCGGCACCGCCACGACGTGGTCCGCCCAGCACGTCACGGGCTACCACACGTGCGGCTTCCGCACCGACGCCAGCCTGTGGTGCTGGGGCAACAACGCCAACAGCCAACTCGGCGACGGCACCACCACCCAGCGCACCACCCCGACCCAGGTCACCCTGCCCGCCTGACCTACCGGCCGGCGCCGCTTCACCGAACGGCGCCGGCCGTCCCTGGGCGGCGCCGACCTTCCCTGCGGTAGATGCCCTGCACCGAAGCCGAGAACGACCGAGGCGGCGAACGACCGTCTGATCCGACGCCGCGGTCAGGACCGTTCGAGGTCTTCCAGCGAGGCGCCGTTGACGATTTTCACCATGTTGGCCGCATAGTCGTCGGCAACGAGCCTCCGCGCCAGCTCGTCCAAGTCGGCGAGGTCACCGAAGCGGGCCTGTAGAAGAAGTCTCATCGCATCGATTCGCTCCTCCAGCCGGTTCTTCTGGGCGATCTCGCGACCGACTTCGGTCTTCTCCAGAGCGAAACTCATGCCTTTGCTCCTCAACGCCTCGACCACCTGAGCTGCGACGTCTTCCTCAGCCAGCATACTGAGGTCGACGAGAACCAATCGTTGTTCGTTGTCCGCCACGGCGGCGATCCGCTCGGCGACCCGGTCGGCGACATCCGGCGGGCGGCGGCTCGACCACAGGGCGAGCGGGGCCAGCGGGCTCGTCAGCAACGCGGCTGGGTCGAGGTCGTCCGGGACGCTCACCGAGCGGTACTCCAAGTGCAGGCGGTCGCGCTGGAAAGACCCGGGATAGCCGCCGCCGACCGGCCACAGGACGGTCTGGTGGATCCGGTGTCTCGGCTCGGCGTACTTGCCGGCCAGGCCCGCCCAGTAGGCCACCATCCGGACCTGGAAGTCGTCGGTCCGTTTCACCTGGACTTCGATGTGGTGCACGTCGACGGTGCCGTCCGGCCCGGAGACCACGAACACCTTGTCCCGCTGCATGCTGCGCTGGCGGACCTGCTCGGTCGGGCCGTCGACGACCACCGCCCCGTCGACCTGCGCCTTGCACAGCAGCCGTAACGCCTCCTGCGGGTGCGCGTTCAGCAGCGCTTTGTACAAACCGTCGTAGTCCCGGACTGCCGCACCGCGGCGACCGTCCCCCGACCCGTCAGACACATCCCCTCCCCAAGACCGTGACACACGACAACTGTACGCGGGTACAGTGACTAGCGACAAGAGTGAACCGTGTCGGCGGAAGGCTGAAGGCTGACGGGAGGGCGGGAGGCGACGGAGGCGGAGGCGGGCGGGCGGCGTACCGAAAGAATGGGAACCCACAGCGACCCGCAACCGGCCCGGATCGCCGGTGAAAAAGGCTGTGCGGCCTGTCGATCCGCGGGGCGCGTCGTTCGTCGTAGGTTGAGAGGCCCACCCCGGGCCACGACGTGAGGGGAACGGCAATGGCGAAGTACACGCTTCTGATCTACGGCGACGCGGCTCAGTGGGACGCCATGACGGCGGACGAGCGGGCCGCGCACGACGCCGCGCACGCGGCGTTCCGGGAAGCGGCCGGGGCACGGGTCGTCGGCGGGGAGGAGCTGGTGTCGGCGCCGACCGCGACCACGCTGCGCGGCGGCGTGGCCGGGGATCTGATCACCACCGACGGGCCGTTCCTGGAGACCAAGGAGGCGCTCGGCGGCTTCTACCTGCTGGAGGCCGCCGACCTGGACGAGGTGCTGGAGCTGGCCGCACTGCTGCCCGAGGTGCGGGCCGGGCACAGCGCCGTCGAGATCCGGCCCGTGGTGTTCCACGGGTGACCGAGGACGTCGTCGCGGCGGTCGCCGACGCGCACCGCCGCGACTGGGGGCGGGTGTTGGCCACCACCGCGCAGCTCACCCGGGACCTGGATCTGGCCGAGGAGTGCACTCAGGACGCCTACGCCCAGGCGCTGCAGGTCTGGGCGGCGTCCGGGGTGCCGTCCCGGCCGGGCGCCTGGCTCACCCAGGTGGCCCGCAACCGGGCCCGGGACGTGCTGCGGCGCGAGTCGCACTTCCGCCGGACGATGCCGCTGCTGGTCGCCGAGGAGAGCACGCCGGGCCCGGCGGACGGGCTGTTCGCCGGGCAGAGCGTCCCGGGCTCGGCGGAGAGTGTGGTCGCCGACGACCGGCTGCGGCTGATCTTCACCTGCTGTCATCCGGCGCTGGCCCGGGAGGCGCAGGTCGCGCTGACCTTGCGGCTGGTCTGCGGGCTGTCCACGGGTGAGGTGGCGCGCGCCTTCCTGGTGCCGGAGCCGACCATGGCGGCCCGGATCACCCGGGCGAAGAAGAAGATCGCCACGGCGCGGATCCCGTACCGGGTGCCCGCCCCCGACCAGCTCGGCGAACGTGTCGGCGCGGTGCTGCAGGTGGTGCACCTGATCTACACGACCGGGCACACCGCGCCGGCCGGGCCGGAGCTGGTCCGCCGTGACCTGTCCGGCTGCGCGGTGGACCTGGCCCGGCTGCTGCGCCTGCTGATGCCGTCCGACGCCGAGGTGGCCGCGCTGCTCGCGCTGCTGCTGCTCAACGACGCCCGGGCGGCGGCCCGGGTCGGCCCGGACGGCCGGCTCCGGTTGCTCGCCGACCAGGACCGATCCCTCTGGGACGCCGCGCTGATCGCCGAGGGCACCGCGGTGCTGACCGACGCGCTGCGCCGTCGCCCGCCGACCCGCTACGCCGTCGAGGCCGCCATCGCCGCCGTCCACGCCGAGGCCCCGACCTGGGCGGACACCGACTGGGCGGAGATCGTCGCGCTCTACACGGTGCTGCAGGAGAGGTGGCCGCACTCCCCCGTCGTCCGGCTGAACCGCGCCGCGGCGATCGGCATGCGCGACGGCCCGCAGGCCGGCCTGGACGCCCTGACCCCGCTGCTGGGCGAGCCGGCGCTGGCGACTTACGGCTATCTGAGTGCCACCCGCGCCGACTTCCTGCGCCGGCTCGGCCGGTGGGCGGACGCCGCCACCGCCTACGCGGAGGCCCTGACGCTGACCGGCAACGAGGTCGAGCGCGCTTTCCTCACCGACCGCCTGGCCGAGGTCCGGTCGGAGGAAATGCGACGAAACGGATAAAAGTTGGCTATAACGGTAGTTATCGTGCGGGCGTGAATACCAAGAACCTCCTCGCCGTCGCCCTGGTCGGGCTGCTGGCGCCCATCGTCGTCACCGGCCCGCACCCCGCCCTCGCGGCGGACCACAGCGAGCGCTCGGCCGCCACCAACCCGCGAACCGCCCCGGCACCGCAGAACGGGCGCACCGTCGTGCCCGGCGCGGACGGCCTCATCGCCCTGCGCCCGGACGGCAAGGTCTTCGCCACGGTCAGCGACGCGCGGGTGCACCTGTGGGCCACCGCGACCGGGCGGGCGGCCGGGGCGCCGCTGGCCGCCGGCGCCGGGTCGGTCAACTCGATCATGTACAGCTCGGACGGCAAGCTGCTGGCGGTCGCCGGGGACCGCGGGGTGTCGCTGTGGGATCCGGTCGCCGGCAAGCGGTCCGGGGCGCCGCTGACCGGGCACACCGGAGCGGTGCGCTCGGTGGCGTTCGACGCCGACGACGACCTGATGGCCACGGCCGGCGCCGACGGCACGGTCCGCCTGTGGGACCCGGCCACCGGGGAGGCGATGCGCACCCTGAACGCGCACGCCGGCCCGGTCGGCTCGGTCGCGTTCAGCCCGGACGGCAAGCGGCTGGCCAGCACCGGCGCGGACAACACCGTGCGCTTGTGGAACCTGGCCACCGGCCGGCCGATCGGCGAGCCGCTGACTCCCGGCCCCGGCCCGGTCTACGCGATGAGCTTCAGCCCGGACGGCAAACTGCTCGCCGCCTCCGGCGCCGGCAACGTGGTCCGCCTGTGGAGCCCGGTCACCGGCAAACCCGCCGGCCAGCCGATCACCACCAGCACCGGGCCGGTCTACGCGCTCACCTTCAGCCACCACCGCAAGCTGCTGGCCACCTCGTCCGGTGGCGACAACACCGTCCAGATGTGGAACACGACGACGCGCCGGGCGGCCACCGAGCCACTGACCGGGCACACCGGACCGGTCCGCGCCCTGCGCTTCAACCGGGCCGGGAAACTGCTGGCCACCGGCAGCGACGACGGCACCGTCCGGCTGTGGGACACGGTCACCGGCAGCCTGCGGGGCGCGCCGCTGACCGGCCACGAGGGCCAGGTCTGGGCGCTGCGGTTCACCCGCAACGGCAAACGCCTGATCACCGCGGGCGCCGACGACAAGGTCCGGCTCTGGCGCATCCCGGGCAAGAAGCCCGCCTGAGCAAAACCCAGGATTTCCGGTACGACCGGGAGCGCCGCGCGTGTCGTACCGGAAATCGGGTTGAATGGCCGGAATGGAAACAGCGCTCTCCTACCGTGACGCCAACCGGGCCCGGCTGCGGGACGCCCTGGTGACGGCGGCGCGGGAGCTGACCGTGGCGGACGGCTGGGACCGGGTGCGGATGGCCGACGTGGCCCGGCTGGTCGGGGTCAGCCGGCAGACCGTCTACAACGAGTTCGGCACCCGGGACGGGCTGGCCCAGGCGCTCGCCGTGCGGGAGATCGAGGAGTTCACCGCCGCGGTCCGGGCCCGGCTGCACGAGCACGGCGGTGACGTCCGCGCGGCCGGGCACGCCGCGATCCTGCACACGCTGCGCGAGGCCGCCGGGAATCCGCTGATCAAGGCGATCCTGACCAGCGCCCCCGGCGGCGCCGACGAGCTGCTGCCCTACCTGACCACCCGCGCCGACCTGCTGCTGGGCGCGGCCGGCGCGGTGATCGAGGAGTGGGCGGCGGCCTGCGTGCCGGAGGCCGCCCCGGCGACGACCCGGCTGGCGGCCGAGTCGATCGTCCGGCTCACGGTCAGTCACATCGTGTTGCCGTCCGGCTCCCCGGAGACCTCGGCGGACGCGCTGGCCGAGGTGTTCGCCCGGCTCATGAGGTGACCCCGGCGGGAGCGAGTCCGGCTCATGAGGTGACCACGACGGGTTTGCCGTCCGGCCAGTCGACCCGGCTCAGCCACAGCTGACGGCCGGGGCTGACGCTGCCGATGCTGTCCGGCGGCCAGGCGTGGTAAAGCAGCCAGGTGCTGCCGTCCGCCTTGGTCACCAGGTAGCTGTGGCCCGGCCCGGCCGCCTGCGGGAACGAGGCGAGGATCGGGTTCTCCGGCGCGTCGTGGCACGGCCCGAGCGGGGTGTCGCAGGTGGCGTAGCCGACGGCGTACCGGTCGGTGTCGAAGGCGTTCGCCGAGTAGAACAGGTAGAGCTTGTCGTCGTGGCGGACCATCTGCGGCGCCTCGATCACGTGTGCCTGCCACGGCTTGTCGTTGACCATCAGCTGCACCGGGTCGCCGGTCAGGGACAGGCCGTCCGGGGTGAGCTTCTGGCCGTACAGGAAAGTGGGTTTGCCGATGTGGTTGCCGTCGTTCTTCCAGTACAGGTAGAGGCTGCCGTCGGTGTGCCGGTAGGGACTGGCGTCGATCGAGCCGCCGTCGGCGTCCTGGCAGATCAGCGGCCGGTCGGACGGGTCGACGAAGGGCCCGGCCGGGGTGTCGGCCACCGCCGCCCCGATGCACTGCCGGTCCGCCTTGGACCAGCGCGCGGTGTAGTACAGGACGTATTTGCCGGCGTCGGTGCGGACCACCTCGGGCGCCCAGGTGTTGCCGCGTTGGGCCCAGCTGCCGACCTCCGGGAGCACGTCGCCCGCGGGGGTCCAGTGCTCCAGGTCGGTGGAGGTCAGCAGCGGGACGTTGTCGGTCGCGTTGTTGGTGCCGTAGGCATACCAGGTCCCGTCGGCCTCGATGACCCCCGGGTCGGGGAAGTTTTCCGGATATATCAGCACAGGCTCTCCCGATGGGCGTGGCGGAGGAGGAGGCGACGAACAGGCGGCGAGCGCCAGGACCAGCGAAAGGATCAACCCTTGAGGCCGGATCGCGACACCCCCTCGATCACGTAACGCTGGGTGATCAGGAAGAGGATCAGGGCCGGTACGCTGGCCAGCGCCGCACCACCCATGATCACCGGATAGTCGATGGTGTACGCCCCCTGCAGGATGCTCAGCCCCGGCGGCAGGGTGAAGTGCTCCGGGCTGAACAGCACGTAGACCGGCCAGATGAAGTCGTTCCAGTTGGCCAGGAAGCTGATCACGGCGAGGGTGGCCAGGGCCGGTTTGGACAGCGGCAGGATCACCTTGGAGAAGATCTGCCAGGCGTTGGCGCCCTCCAGCTGCGCGGCCTCCTCCAGTTCCCGGGGCAGGCCGAGGAAGAACTGCCGCAGGAAGAAGACCCCGAACGCGCCGGCCGCGCCGGGCACGATCAGCGCCCAGAGCGTGTCCAGCCAGCCGAACCGGTCGACGATCAGGAAGTTCGGGATGATCAGCGTGAAGACCGGCACGAACAGGGTCCCGATGATCAGCCCGAAGAGCAGCTTCTTGCCCCGGAACTCCAGCCGGGCCAGCGCGTAGGCGGCCATCGACGCGACCACCAGGATCAGCACCGCCTGCGCGCCGGCGGCGAGCAGGCTGTTGAGGAACCAGCGCAGCACCGGCGTCTGCGAGTCGGCGGCGAACAGCGTGTCGTAGGCGTGGGTGCTCGGCTCCTGCGGCAGCAGGGTCGGCGGCACCCGGGTGGCCTCGCCGGTGGTCTTGAACGAGGTGATCAGCATCCACACCAGCGGCGCGATGAAGATCAGGCTCAGCCCGATCAGGATCGTGTACCAGGCGATGCCCCGGGTTCTGGTCATACGGCATCCCTGTCCCGGAAGAGGCGGAAGATGATCACGCTGGCCAGCAGCAGGGCCAGGGTCAGCACGTAACTCATCGCCGCGGCGGTGCCCATGTTGTACTCCCGCAGGCCCTTCTCGGCGATGTACATGATCGCGGTCCGGGTCTCGTTGCCCGGCGCGCCCTGAGTGATCAGCAGGGACTGGCCGAACATGTTGCTCGACGCCAGCATCGTGTTGATCACCACGAAGACCAGGACCGGGCGCAGGCCCGGCAGGGTGATGTGGCGGAACTCGGCCCACTTCCCGCCGCCGTCGATCCGGGCCGCCTCGTACAGCTCGCGCGGGATGTCCTGCAGGCCGGCCAGGTAGATGACCGCGTTGAAGCCGATCGTCCACCAGACGGTGACTGCGACCAGCGAGATCCACGCCCAGGGCAGGCCGGTGATCCACGGCGTGTCGCTGGGCAGCCCGACCGCGCGGAGCAGGCCGTTGACCGCGCCCAGGTTCGGGTCGAGCAGGAAGCGCCAGAGGACGCCGATCACGGCGACACCCAGGACGTACGGGGCGAAGTAGACCGCCCGGAAGAACGTCCGTCCCGGGAACGACCGGTTCAGCAGCAGCGCCAGCCCGAGCGGCACGACGACCAGCAGCGGAACGCTGGCCACCGTGAAGATCCCGGTGGCCCGCATGCTCTGCCAGAACTCCTCGTAGACCGCCGACCCGCTGTCGAGCAGCGCGTGATAGTTCGCCAGACCGACGAACGGCTTGCCGGGCAGCAGGTAGTCCCAGTCGTGCAGGCTGACCCACAGGCCGTAGGCCGCCGGGGCCAGCACGAACGTGCCGAACAGCAGCAGGTACGGGAGCAGGAAGAGGTAGGGGGTGGCGATCCCGACCCGGCGGATGCGGCCGCCGGGCGGGGCGTCTTGCCGGGTGGCCGCCGCGGAGGCGGTGGCGAGGGCCATCAGTTGCCGTACTTCTTGCGGTTCGCCTCCAGGATCTGCCCGGCCTTGGCGGCCGCGTCGGCCAGCGCCTTGCCCGGCTCCTTGCGCAGCAGGATGGCCTCGTTCACCGCGGTGTCCACGGTCGCCATGGCGTCCGAGATACCCGGCGTGGACGGCAGGAACTGCAGGTAGTCGATCTGCGTGCCGATCGCGGCCTGCTCGGTGAGCGCCTGGAATTCGGCGCTGTCCCGGATCTCCTTGCGGGCCGGCACCTGGCCGCCCTTGGCCCACTCGATCGAGTGCTGGCTGATCCAGTTGATGAAGACCTTGCCGGCGGTCAGCTTGTTGGCGTCCGCCTGCTTCTGCTTGAACTGGACGAACTGGTGCGACCCGGCCCACGCCGCCTTCTGGGTGCCGATCTGCGGCAGCGGCGCGGCGCCCCACTGCAGGGCCTTGTCCTCCTTGAGCGTGTTGATCGTCCAGATGCCGTTCCAGTTGAACGCGTTCTTGCCGTTGCGCAGCGCCACCACGTCGGCGTCCTGGGCCACGTTCTTCGGGCTGTACCCGTTCTTGACCAGGTCGGTCAGCCAGGTCAGCGCCTGCACGCCGGCCTGCTCGGCGAACATCGGCTTGGTGCCCTGCTCGTCGAAGAGCTGCCCGCCGAACTGCCAGAGCAGCGCGGTGAACTGCATCTCGCCGGTGAACGGGAACGGGGTGGCCCAGTGGCCCTGGATCCCCTTGCTCTTCAGCGTGTCGAGCGCCTTCATGTAGTCGTCGGCGGTCATCGGCGGCTTGGCCGGGTCAAGGCCGGCCTTCTCCAGCACGCTCTTGTTGTAGAACAGGCCGAGCGGGTGCACGTCGAGCGGGATCGAGTAGCGCTTGTCGTGGTAGACGCCGGCCTTCCAGACCGGCGGCGAGAAGTCGGCCTCGGTCAGGTTGAGCGTCTTGGCCAGGTCGTCGAGCGGCAGCACGACACCGCGGGCGGCGTTGGTGGCGACGTGGTCGACGTGCATGATGCCCAGGTCCGGGCCGTTGCCGGTGGAGACCGCCGCGGGCACTTTCTGGTAGTAGTCCGCCCACTGGTACACGTTCATCGTGACCTTGATGTTCGGGTGCTCGGTGTTGAACTGGTCGACCAACTTTTTCATGAACGGGCCGTCGCCGCCGGTGAAGCCGTTCCAAAAGGCCAGCGAGACGTTCGGCCCGGTGTAGTCGGTGGCGGCCGGCGCGGCGTTCTGCCCGCCGCCGGTGACCTTGTCGCTCGGGCCGCTGTCACCGCAGGCCGCGAGCAGCGCGGCGCTGCCCGCGCCGAGACCGAGTCCGAGCAGGTTACGACGGTTGAGGTTGATGGTCACGGTGATTACTCCTTCGGGGGAACGGTGCAGCGGAGGGCGTGCCAGGAGACCGGCGGGAGAAGGACGGTGGCCGTCCCGCCGTCGAGCGCGGGGCCGGCGGTCCGGCGAGGGGTGACCCGGTCCGGCTCGGCCACGCTGTTGCGGGCCGCCGGATCCGGATCGCTGATCGAGATGTGGTCGGCGATCTCCAGGCCGCGGAACGACCGGAGATCGAGCTGCATCGGTACGGCCTCGGTCCCGCGGTTGACCACGAAGAGCACCAGCTCGCCGCGCTCCGCGTCGTGCACCGCGACCGAGTCGAGCGCCGGCACGTCGCCGAACTCGCCGGTGGCCATCAGCGGCCCGGTGACCGCGGTGCGCAGCACGGTGCCGCGGGCCAGCCCGGCGGTGATCGCGAACGGGTGGAAGATGGTCTGCCGCCAGGCCGGGCCGCCCGGCTCGGTGCGGATCGGGGCGATGATGTTGGCGAGCTGGGCCTGGGCGCCGACGGTCAGCCGGTCGGCGTGCCGCAGCATGCTGATCAGCAGGTTGCCGACCACGACCGCGTCGGTGACCGTGTAGTCGTCCTCGATCAGGCGGAACGGCTCCTCGGCGATCGGCCGGTCCTCCGGCTCGGTGAACCGGGTCTGGTACCAGACGTTCCACTCGTCCAGGGCCAGCTTGATCCGCTTCGGCCGGCGCAGCTTGGCCCGGACGTGGTCGGCGGTGGCGATCACCGCGTCGATGAAGCCGTCCAGGTCGACCGCCGAGGCCCGGAAGCTGGCCGGGTCGGTCTTGTCCGGGTCGTAGTACTGGTGCAGGGACAGGTAGTCGACCTGGTCGTAGGCCTGCTCCAGGACGGTGGCCTCCCAGGCGGCGAAGGTCGGCATGCTCGAGTTGGAGCTGCCGCAGGCGACCAGCTCGATGGACGGGTCGACCTTGCGCATGGCGTGCCCGGCCCGGGCGGCGAGCCGGCCGTACTCGTACGCGGTCAGGCTGCCGGTTTGCCAGGGACCGTCCATCTCGTTGCCGAGGCACCAGAGCCGGATGTCGTGCGGCTGCGCCACGCCGTGCTTGCGGCGCAGGTCGGCGGCCGCGGTGCCGCTCGGCAGGTTGCAGTACTCGACCAGCTCGGCGGCCTCGGCGACGCCGCGGGTGCCCAGGTTGACCGCCATCATCGGCTCGACGCCGGCCCGGCCGGCCCAGGTCATGAACTCGTTGAGGCCGAACGCGTTGGTCTCGATGGTCCGCCAGGCCAGGTCGAGCCGGCGCGGGCGCTCGCCGACCGGGCCGATGCCGTCCTCCCAGCGGTAGCCGGAGACGAAGTTGCCGCCCGGATAGCGGACCAGGGTGACGCCGAGCTCGCGGGTCAGGGCGAGGACGTCGGTGCGCAGGCCGTCGTCGTCGGCTGCCGGGTGGCCGGGCTCGAAGATGCCGGTGTAGACGCACCGGCCCATGTGCTCCACGAAGGAGCCGAAGAGGCGGCGGTCGACCGCGGCCACGGAGAACGCCGGATCGACGGCGAGGTGCGCGGATTCCACAGATGAGCTCCCGGAAACGAAACGTCATGTGACGGGCAGCACTAGTTCTACAACGTTGTAACCAACGTTGTAAATGGCCTGTGGCACGCGTGTTACAAGAGCGTGATTTCGGGCGCGTCAGCGCCTCAGACGCGACGGGCGGCGAGCCGGCCCAGCGTGCTCTCCCGCACCACCACCCGGTGCTCGATGCGCACCTCCCGGGGTGCCGGGGCGTCCTCGCCGCGCGGCAGGTCCAGGCGCTCGGCGAGCAGGTCGACCGCGGTCCGGGCGATCCGGTCCACATCCGGCGACACGGTGCTCAGCGTCGGCGAGCTGAACCGGCCCTCCTCGATGTCGTCGAAGCCGATCACCGCGACGTCGCCGGGGACCGCGTAGCCCCGGTCCAGCAGCGTGCGGATCGCGCCGATGGCCAGCAGGTCGTTGAAGCAGAACACCGCGTCCGGCGGGTCGCCGGAGTCGAGCAGCCGGGCCATCGCCGCCGCGCCGTCCGCCCGGTGGAACTCCTCGACGTGCGCGACCAGCCCGGGATCCGCCCGCCGGCCCGCCTCGGCGAGCGCCGCCTCGAACCCGGCGAGCCGCTGCCGGGCCGTCACCGCGGTCGGCGCGTCCTGCGCGCCGATCGCCGCGATCCGGCGTCTGCCCAGCTCACACAGGTGCCGGGTGGCCTCGGCGGCGGCCGCGGTGTTGTCGATCGCGACGTGGTCCGCGGGGCCGTGCCAGACCCGCTCGCCGAGCAGCACCATCGGGGTGTCGCTGGCGTCGGCGGCCAGCTCCGGGCCGGCCATCCCGAGCGGACTGAAGATCAGCCCGTCGATCAGGTGCCGGCGCAGCCGGGACACCAGGCCGCGCTCCCGCTCGGCGGAGCCGTCGGTCTGGTCGATCAGCACCGTCCAGTGCCGCTCCTCGGCCGCCTTGACGATCGAGCCGGCCAGCTCGGCGAAGTAGGCCGAGCGCAGCTCGGGCAGCGCCAGGGCGATCACCCCGGATCGGCCGCCGCGCAGCTGCCGGGCCGCGACGTTCGGCCGGTAGCCCAGCTCGGCGATCGCTTTCTGCACCCGGGCGCGGGTGTCCGGCGCGACGTGCAGGTAACCGTTTACAACGTTGGAGACGGTCTTGATCGAGACGCCCGCCTGCCGGGCGACGTCCTTCAACCCCGGCGGCATCCGGCTCTCCTCCCGCGCGCATTTTTCCCGCCAAACCATAGCGTCGGCCCCACATGTCGACAAACAGGCACCTCTTGTCCACACTCTTGACACCAGAGCATGCTTTGTAAAGCATCGATGCATGACCGCCGCCGTCGTCCCCTGGCGGGACACCAAACGCCCGCTCTGGCCGCTCGCCCTCGTCGTCCCCGCGCTTCCCTTCGCCGCCCTGCTGCTCGGCGCCGCCACCGGCTCGACGTGGGCCTGGTGGCTGACTCCGATCGTCATCCTCGGCGTCATCCCGGTCATCGACCTGCTCGTCGGCGACGACCACGCCAACCCGCCCGAGGAGGTGGTGCCGGCCCTGCAGGCCTCCCGCTACTACCGCTGGATCACCTACCTGTTCCTCCCCGCCCAGTACGCCGCCTTGGTGATGACCTGCGCGATCTGGGTCCGCGGGCCGGGCGTCGGCGGTGCCGCCGGGCTGGTGCTCACCGCCGGGCTGGTCAACGGCATCGCGATCAACACCGCGCACGAACTCGGCCACAAACGCGAGTCACTGGAGCGCTGGCTCTCCAAGATCGCGCTCGCGCCGACCGGTTACGGTCACTTCTTCGTCGAGCACAACCGCGGCCACCACGTCCGGGTGGCCACCCCGGAGGACCCGGCCAGCTCCCGGCTCGGCGAGTCGTTCTGGCGGTTCTGGCCGCGTACCGTGAAGGGCAGTCTGGTGTCGGCCTGGCGGCTGGAGACCAGCCGGCACCGGCTGCGCGGGCGCAGCCCGTGGTCCCCGCGCAACGACATCCTGAACGCCTGGGTGATGACCGCGCTGCTCTTCGCCGCCCTCACCGTCGCCTTCGGACCCGGGGTGCTGACCTTCCTGGTGCTGCAGGCGGTGGTCGGCTTCACCGTCCTCGAAGCGGTCAACTACCTGGAGCACTACGGCCTGCTGCGGCAGCGCAACGCGGCCGGCCGCTACGAGAAGGTCGACCCCCGGCACAGCTGGAACAGCGACCGCCTCACCACCAACGTCTTCCTCTTCCAGCTGCAACGCCACAGCGACCACCACGCCAACCCGCTGCGCCGCTACCAGACGCTGCGCAGCTTCGACGTCTCCCCGCAGCTCCCGGCCGGCTACGCCACGATGCTGGTCCTGGCCCTGATCCCGCCGCTGTGGCGCCGGGTCATGGACCCGAGAGTCCTCGCCCACTACAACGGCGACCCCACCCTCGCCAACCGGCTCCAGCGCTGAGGCCCCTGCCGCTGCCGCGATGCTTTCCTTCGGTACGACTGGCAGCACCGCGGCAGTCGGCCCGCGAGGCCCGGCCGGCGCCCGGCCGCGGCGCGTGTCGTGCGGGTCCGCTCGCCCACCGCGACGCCCAGCCCGCCCGAGGCCGTCACGCGCCTCCCGGCCCTCGGCTGGTCGTCAGGGGTGTCTCAGCTGTCGCGAGACACCCCTGACGACCAGCCGGAACCGTGAGCCGCGGCCGCTACCGTGCCCAGCGGCACCGCGCGCGCCGCTGGTCCCCGAGCCCTGAAGTGAATGGCCCGGGCGCCGAAGTCGGCATCCGGCATTGGGTTTATCGGTAAACTGCGGGTCAGACCGGATCGGCCGGGGGCGGGGCGACGGACTCGCGCTCGATCAGGGTGACGCCCAGCACCCGGCGCTCGGACCGGGCCGCGGGCCAGTGGGCGAGCTGGGTCAGCAGCACCTCCACCGCCGCCCGCGCCTTGCCCGGGATGTCCTGGCGCAGCGTGGTGATCTCGGGCGTGACGTGCTGGGCCACCTCCAGGTCGTCGAACCCGATGATCGACATCTGGTCCGGCACCCGGCAGCCCGCCCGGACGAAGCCCTTGAGCAGGCCGGCGGCGATGATGTCGGCGGTGGCGAAGACCGCCGTCGGCCGCTCCGGAGCCGCCAGCACCTGGCGCGCCGCGGCGACCGCGTGGTCGAAGCCCGCGTTGCAGTGCACCACGTGTTCCGGCCGGAGGCTCAGCCCGGCCTCGGCCAGCGCCTGCACGAATCCGGCGTGCCGCTCCCGGACCACACCCGGCTCGTCGAACCTCGGCCCGACGAAACCGATCCGCCGGTGTCCGGCCTCGACCAGGCGCCGGCCGGCGAGATGCCCGCCGAGCCGGTCCTCGATGCCGACGTTGCTGATGTGCGGCAGCGTGCCGTGGTTGTCGATGAAGACCATCGGCGCGTCGTAGGCCGCCTGCAGCGCGGCGACCTCGTCCGCCCGGGTGCCCAGGAAGATCACCCCGTCGACGTTCCAGGACCGCAGGCTGTTGGCGGTGGACTCCACGCTGTTCACCGAGTGCGCCATCAGGTAGAGGCCGGCCTGGGTGACGTGCTCTTCGACCTCGCTGAGGAACAGCGAGTCGTGCGGGTTGGTCAGCGGGGTGACCCCGCCGGCGGCGCGGCTCGGGAAAGCCAGGGCGACGATGTTCGACCGGCGCGCGCTCAGCGACCGGGCGGTGGCGTTCGGGACGTAGCCCAGCCGGCCGACGACCTCCATGACCCGGGCGATGGTGGCGGGTGAGACCCGGTCCCGGCGCCCGTTCAGCACGTTGGAGACCGTCATCTTGGAGACTCCCGCCTCGCGGGCGACGTCCTGCAGCGTCGGCATCTCTCGTCCTCTCTGCGCCCTGGTCTCGGCCGCACCCGGACATCGAACCATCTTGACGTCTCCGGGCGGCCGGTCTAGCGTTCTGCCATATACCGGTAAACCTAATCCATCCGGGATGTCCACCGTCATTCCGTGGATGGTTTATGCCTGTGCTTACTCCATTTTCAGCGGAGGTTCCATGAAAACCACGCGCACGCTGGCCGCCGTCCTCGCGGCCGGCGTCCTGATGATAACGGCCTGCTCCAGCAAGCCCTCCGGGGGCGACGGGGTGACCGACACCACGGCGGCCAAGGGGCTGCCGGTCGCCGGCGCCACTCTGAAGTACGACCCGAACACCCTGGTCAACGACGGCAAGCCGATCCACCTCGACTGGTGGGCCTGGGGAAACATCCCGCAGATTCAGGCGTTCGCCGACGCCTATCAGAAGATCCACCCGAACGTGGACATCACCGTCGTCAACCAGCCGTGGGACGACTACTGGACGAAGCTGCCGCTGCAACTGCAGGGCCCCAAGGGGCCGGCAATTTTCAACATCCACAACAGTCAGCACGACAATGTCATCAAGTACATGGCGCCCTACGACATCCCGGTCGACCAATTGGCGGCGGATTACCTCAACGCGAAATCGCACGTTATCGACGGCAAGATCTATTACCTCGATCTGGGGCTGATGAGCGGCGCCATCTATTACAACAAGGACATGTGGGCCGCCGCCGGCCTGACCGACGCGGACATCCCGGCCACCTGGGACCAGTTCCGCGAGGTCGCCAAGAAGCTCACCGTGAAGGACGGCGCGAAACTCAAGCAGGCCGGGTTCAACTTCAACAGCTCCTTCAGCGCCTTCCAGGCCGGCATGGCGTACCAGCTGGGGCAGAACATGTTCGCCGCCGACGGCACCACGCCGACCGTCGACAACCCGGCGAACAGGCAGGTCATCCAGCGGTTCCTGCAGATCTACGCGGACGGTTCCGGCTCCAAGGACTTCGGCACCGAGGCCACCACCAGCTTCGGGCAGGGCCAGACCGCCATGGTCTACGCCTGGGGCTGGTACGAGGGCACGCTGCGCAGCCAGTTCCCCGCCATCAAGTTCGGCGTCTTCCGCACCCCGGTGCCGACCGCCGGCGCGACGCCGTACGCCTACGACCGCTACAACGGCGAGTCGACCGTGGGGATCAACAAGAACGCTCCGGCCGACCAGCAGGCGGCCGCCCAGGACTTCCTGAAGTTCTACCTCACCGACAAGGCGGACATGAAGGCGCTCGACCTGAGCCTCGGCGTCTTCCCGGCGTACAAGCCGCTGGCGGACGACCCGGAGATCAAGGCCGATCCGGCGCTGCAGGCGTACGGCGACATCAGCCGCTACATCTGGCCCGGCACCGTCCCGTCCACCTTCGAGGACAACTTCACCAAGATGTGGCAGGACATCCTCTACAACAAGGTCGACCCGGCCAAGGCGCTGACCACGGCGCAGCAGAAGATCGCCGCCGACCTGGCCGGCAAGAACTTCACCTCGGCCGAGAAGCTCTATCCCGCCTACGCGCCCTCGAACTGAGGCCGGGCCCGATGACCACCACCGAATCCGCTCAGCCGGTGGCCGCATCGGTGCGGCCACCGGCCGGTTCACGCCGGACCCCGGCCGCGCACGGCGAGCGCCCGCTGCGGCTGGTCGTCGTCACCACCGTCACCGTGGCGATCCTGGCCCTGGTGGCCTGGCCGATCGTGGCCGCGCTCCTGGGCAGCCTGCACGACTGGAACCCGCTCAACGGCACCTACCGCTGGGTGGGCACGGCGAACTACCGCCGCCTGTTCGCCGACCCGGTGTTCTGGACCTCCTCGGTGAACACCGTCGTCTTCATGGCGGGCGCGATCATCGGCCGGGTGGTCCTCGGCATGGCCCTCGCCTACGCCGTCCACTCCTCGCTGACCCGGGTCCGGACCCTGCACCGGACCCTGCTCTACCTGCCCACCGTCACCCCGCTGGTCGCGGTGGCGTACGTCTGGCGGCTGATGTACAACCCCCAGTTCGGCGCGGTGAACTCGATCCTCGGGCTGGACGTGAACTGGCTCTACGACAGCCGTTTCGCGCTACCCGCCGTCATGGTGATGACCATCTGGAAGGACTTCGGCTTCGGGGTGATCCTCTACCTCGCCGGGTTGTACGCCCTGCCCGCGGACGTGCTCGAAGCGGCCCAGGTGGACGGCGCCGGGGCCTGGGCGAGGTTCCGCCGGGTGATCTGGCCGATGCTGCGCCCGACGACCCTGTTCGTCGTCGTAACGTCGATGATCGGGTACCTGCAGGCGTTCGTGCAGGTCTTCGTCCTGACCGACGGCGGGCCGGGTGACTCGACCAGCCTGCTCCCCTACCTCATCTATCAGCAGGCGTTCGTCAAATACAACTTCGGGTACGCGTCGGCGGCCGCGTTCGTGCTCTTCGTCGCCACCGCGGCGTTGACCGTCCTATCGTTCCGGGCGCAGCGCGGCCCGTGGCGCGGAAAGGCTCAGTGATGCGTCGCAGGATCGCCTCGATCTGTCTCAACACCGGGCTGCTCGCCGTCTCGGCGGTGACGATCTTCCCGTTCGTCTGGATGCTGATGTCGAGCTTCAAGAACGCCGACGAGATCGCCTCGGTCGACCAGCACCTGCTGCCGCGGGTCTGGACGCTGGCGAACTACCGGTCGATCCAGGAGCACTTCGACGTCGTCCGGCTGTTCGGCAACTCGCTGCTGCTGTCCGTGGCGATCACCGGCATCGCGGTCTACACCAGCCTGCTCGGCGGGTACGTCTTCGGCAAGTACCGCTTCCGCGGCCGCGGCCCACTGTTCGCGCTGGTCCTGGCGACGATGATGATCCCGTGGGCGGTCGTGCTGATCCCCCGCTACACGATGTTCACCGGCGCCGGGCTGCAGGACAGCTACGCCTCGATCATCATCCCGGCCGCGATCAGCTCGTTCGGCATCTTCCTGATGCGCCAGAGCATGGACAACGTGCCGGACGAGGTCCTGGAGGCGGCCCGGATCGACGGCGCCTCCGAGCTCTACATCTTCCACCGCATCGTGGCCCCGCTCAGCGTCAACGCGATCTCGGCGCTGGCCATCTTCCAGTTCCTCTGGGTCTGGGAGGACTACCTGTGGCCGTACCTCATGCTCACCACGCCGTCCAAGCAGGTGCTCGCGGTGGGCCTGACGACCTTCAGCGGGCAGTACAGCACCGACTACGGCGGCCTCTTCGCGGCGACGACGGTCTCCATCATCCCGGTCGTCATCGTCTACGTGATCTTCCAGAAGCGTTTCGTCGCCGGGGCGGCCAGCGCCGCCGTCAAGGGTTGAGCTCCCCCGGCCGCACCTCCGAGAGGAAACACCGTCACATGCCATTTCCGTACCGGCTGGGATGCGATCCGACGGCCGACCCGGCAGCCGTGGTCCGTGGTGACCGTTACCGGATCACCGTGCTGACCGATGGTCTGCTGCGCCTGGAGTACGCCGACGACGGCGTCTTCGAGGATCGGGCCTCCACCTTCGCGGTCCACCGGCGGCTGCCGGTGCCGGACTTCCGGGTGCTGGAGAGCGGCGGCCACCTGGAGATCGTGACGTCCCGGTTCCGGCTCACGTACGACCGGGGCCGGTTCAGCACCAGCGGGCTGAGCGTCGCCGTGCGGGGCGGGATCACCGCGTACCACTCGGTGTGGCGCTTCGGGCAGGAGCCGCCCAACCTCGGCGGCACGGCGCGGACGCTGGACAACACGGACGGGCCGATCCCGCTGGAGCCGGGCGTCATCTCCCGCGCGGGGGTGGCTGTGATCGACGACTCGTCGTCGTTCGTCTTCGACGACGAGGGCTGGGTGGCCGCCGACTCCATCGACCGGACCGACCTGTACGTGTTCGCCTACGGCCACGACTACACCGCCGCGCTGCGCGCCCTGTACGCCGTGTCCGGTCCGGTGCCGGTCGTGCCGCGCTTCGCGCTGGGCAACTGGTGGAGTCGGCACCACCGGTACACGACCGAGTCCTACCTCGCGCTGATGACCCGCTTCCGGCAGCAGGGCATCCCGTTCTCGGTCAGCGTCGTCGACATGGACTGGCACCTGACCGACGTCGACCCGGCGCACGGCAGCGGCTGGACCGGCTACACCTGGAATCGCGAGCTGTTCCCCGACCCGGAGAAGCTGCTGGACTGGCTGCACGACAACGGCCTGCGGGTCACCCTCAACGTCCACCCGGCCGACGGGGTCCGCGCGTTCGAGGAGGCCTACCCGGCGATGGCGGCCGCTCTCGGCCGGGATCCCGCCGACGGCGAACCGATCGCCTTCGACGTCACCGACCGGGAGTTCCTCGCCGCTTACTTCGAGGTGCTGCATCGCGGCCTGGAACGGGACGGCGTCGACTTCTGGTGGCTGGACTGGCAGTCCGGCCCGTACTCGCGGGTGGCCGGCATCGACCCGCTGTGGATGCTCAACCACTTCCACTACCTGGACAACGCGCGGGACGGCCGGCGTGCGCTCACCTTCTCCCGCTACGCCGGTCCGGGCAGCCACCGCTATCCGGTCGGGTTCTCCGGCGACACGGTGATCTCCTGGGCGTCGCTGGCGTTCCAGCCGCACTTCACCGCGACCGCGAGCAACATCGGCTACGGCTGGTGGAGCCACGACATCGGCGGTCATTTCTTCGGTACGCGTGACGACGAGCTGGCCGTCCGCTGGGTGCAGTTCGGCGCCTTCTCGCCGATCCTGCGGCTGCACTCGGCGAAGAACCCGTTCATCACCAAGGAGCCGTGGTCCTTCCCGGCGCACGTCGAGCAGGTGATGACCGCGTTCCTGCGGCTGCGGCACCGGCTCGTGCCGTACCTGCACACCATGAACCACCGCGCCGCCGCGGACGGGCTTCCGCTGGTGCTGCCGATGTACTACCGCTCGCCCGGGGCGGACGAGGCGTACCAGGTGCCCAACCAGTACCAGTTCGGCACCGAGCTGGTGGTCGCCGCGATCACCGAGCCGGCCGACCGCCGGACCGGCCTGGGCCGGGTCAAGGCGTGGCTGCCCGAGGGCACCTGGGTGGACGTGTTCACCGACCTGGTCTACGACGGCGGGCGCACGATCCACCTGCACCGCGATCTCACCGGCATCCCGGTGCTCGCGCCCGCCGGGGCCATCGTGGTGCTGGACGGCGCCGCGGTCCCGGGCAACGCGCCGGTCCACCCGGGCCATCTGGAGCTGCTCGTCGTCGCCGGCGCCGACGGAGCGTTCGAGCTGATCGAGGACGACGGCACCACGACCGGCGACCCGGCCCGTACCCGGATCGGCTTCCACCAGGACGACGGGACGCTGGTGGTCGAGCCGGTGCGCGGCGCGGCCGGCGTGGTCCCGGCCGCCCGCCGCTGGACGGTCACCTTTCCGGCGCTGCTCGCCGGCGACCCGGTGGCCACGGCGGACGGTGTGCCGGTGCCGGCGCAGGTGACCCGGGACGGCACCCGTACCTCGATCACGGTCGACGACGTGCCGGTCATCGCCACCCTGCGGGTCGAGATCGGCGCCGGGCCCCGGCTGGGCCGCAACGACGTGGCCGGGCGGCTGTTCACCCTGCTGGACCGGGCGCAGATCGAATACCGGACCAAGACGCTGGTCCTGGAGGCGGCCACCGGGCCGGGTCCGGTGGCGCTGCGCCTGTCCCGCCTGCAGGCCCTGGACCTGGATCGGGAGCTGGCCGGCGCGGTCGGCGAGATCCTGCTCGCGCGGGCGGACGACGTCCCGCTCTGACCGATGTCATCGCAAGTCTCTCAGGGAGGTTCGATGCGCATACGTTCCGCACTGGCCATGCTGCTCTCGACCGTGCTGGTCGGCGGGTCACTGACGTCGCCGGCGCGGGCCGGCGGGAACGGTCTGCCGGCCCGGCACTCGCTGCGGGCCCCGGTCACCGACGAGAACTTCTACTTCGTCATGGCCGACCGGTTCGACAACGGTGACACCGGCAACGACACCGGCGGGCTCGGCGACGATCCGCTGGTGTCCGGGTTCGACCCCACCCGGCCGGGCTTCTACAACGGCGGTGACCTCGCCGGGTTGCGCCGGCGTCTGGACTACATCGAAGGGCTGGGCACCACCTCGATCTGGCTCACCCCGAGCTTCAAGAACAAGGCGGTGCAGCTGGAGGACGGGCCGTCGGCCGGCTACCACGGCTACTGGATCACCGACTTCACCCGGATCGATCCGCACCTGGGCACCAACGAGGACCTGCGAGCCCTGGTCGACGCGGCGCACGCGCGCGGCATGAAGGTGTACTTCGACATCATCACCAACCACACCGCCGACGTGATCGGTTACCAGCAGGGCGCCCGCCGGCCGTACGTGAGCAAGGACGTCTCGCCCTACCGGACCGCGACCGGGCGGCCGTTCGACGACCGCGACTACGCCGGCACCGGCACCTTCCCGGCGCTCGACCCGGCCGTGTCGTTCCCGTACCGGCCGGTCCTGGAACCGGGCGAGGAGAACGTCAAGGTCCCGGCCTGGCTCAACGACGTCACGCTGTACCACAACCGCGGTGACACCACGTTCAGCGGCGAGAACTCCTACTACGGCGACTTCTTCGGCCTCGACGACCTGTTCACCGAGAATCCCCGGGTGGTCCGCGGCATGATCGACGTCTACCGGACGTGGATCCGCGACTTCGGCATCGACGGCTTCCGGATCGACACGATGCGACACGTCGACGACAAGTTCTGGCAGCGGTTCGGCCCGGAGGTGCTGACCTTCGCCCGGGCGCACGGCAAGCGCGAGTTCTTCATGTTCGGCGAGGTGTACGACACCAGCCGGCCGTTCGGCTCGCACTTCACCACCACCGACCGGATGCAGGCGGTCCTCGACTTCCCGTTCCAGGACGCGGCGCGCACCTTCGCCTCGCGCGGCGGACCGGCCAGCGGGCTGGCCCGGTTCTTCGAGGGCGACGACTGGTACACCGACGCCGACTCCAACGTCTACCAGCTGCCGACCTTCCTCGGTAACCACGACATGGGCCGGATCGGCACCTTCGTCGTCACCGACAACCCGGGCGCCGGCGACGCGGAGTGGCTGGCCCGGGACCGGCTCGCCCACGAGCTGCTGTACCTCTCCCGCGGCAACCCGGTCGTCTACTACGGCGACGAGCAGGGCTTCACCGGCGCCGGTGGCGGGCAGGACTCGCGGCAGAGCATGTTCGCCAGCCGGGTGCCGGAATACCTCAAGGACGACCTGCTCGGCACCGATGCCACCCACGCCCAGGACAACTTCGCCAGCACGCATCCGCTGTACCGCACGATCAGCGGGCTGGCCGCCCTCACCCGGGAGCACCCGGCCCTGCGCGACGGCGCGCACCAGAATCGGTACGCCGACGACCAGGCCGGCGTCTACGCGTTCTCCCGGATCGACCGGGCCCGGCAGCGCGAGTACGTGGTCGCGGTGAACAACAGCGAGCAGCCGCACACCGCAGCCGTACCCACCTATGCGGCCGGTCAGGCCTTCCAGCAGGTGTACGGCACCGGTCCGGCCCAGCTCCGCACCGCCGGCGACCGCCGTCTCACCGTCACCGTGCCGCCGCTGTCCACCCTGGTGTACGCGGCCGCCGGGCGGATCCCGGGGTCCACCGCGGCGCCCGCCGTCTCCCTGGCCGCGCCGGCGCCGGCCGCGGCCTCGCCCGGGCGGATGGAGGTGACCGCCCAGGTCGCCGGTGACTCCTTCTACGAGGTCACCTTCTACGCCAAGACCGGGCAGGGCGGCTGGACCCCGATCGGTACCGACGACACCGCGCCGTACCGGGTGTTCCACGACACGTCGGGCCTGCGCAGCGGTCAGCGGGTGGAGTACCGCGCGGTGGCGCTGGACGACGCCGGGCACACCGCCACCAGCCGGACCCGGGCCACCCGGGTCGCGCCGCCGGCGGTGACCATCGAGGCACCCGCCGAGGGCCGGCAGGTCCGCGGCACGGTGGAGGTGCGGGCGGTCACCGACCCGGAGCGGGCCAGCCAGGTGGTGCGGTTCGAGCGCGGCATCGGCGACGGCGCCTGGACCGCCATCGGCCAGGACAGCTCCTCACCGGCGTACACCGTCGTCGACGATCTCACGCCGCTCGGCCTGGCCGCGGGCACCCCGATCCGGTACCGGGCGATCCTCAGCGAGCCCGGCGGCACCCGGGTCACCAGCGCCGTCCGCACCGTCCGGTACGCCGGGCCACCGGTGACCGTGGCGACTCTGCGCTACCACCGGCCGGCCGGTGACTACACCGGCTGGGGCCTGCATCTCTGGGGCGAGGCCGTCGACCCGGCCACCCTGGCCACCATCACCTGGGACCGGCCGATGCCACCGACCCGGATCGCCGGCGGCTGGGCGGAGTTCGACATCCCGATCGCCGACGACACCGAACCGGTCAACTTCATCGTCCACCAGCCCAGCGGCGACACCGTGCCGAGCACCCGGGAACCCGGCGGCGACCGGTCGTTCACCCCGATCGACGACCCGCAGGTCTGGATCGTGCAGGGCGATCCCGCCGTGCACACCACTCCGCCACCGACGACCTGACGAGCGGCACCCGCTCATCGGCAGCCGCCCGGACCGGGCTGCCCGCCGGGTGCGCGGCGCAGACGTTGTTGCCGGCCAGCACCGGGAGGCCGGTCTCGAAGCCGTCGAACTCGACCGGGGTGTAGTTCTCCGCGACGCTCACCGCCCCGGCGGTGACGCCGACGGTCCTTCTCAGTTCTTCGGGACGAGGGGGATGAGCACCGCGTCGCCGTCCTCCCAGGCGCAGGTCTCGTCGCGGAGGCCGGCCGGCTGGTATCGGACGGTGAGCTGGTAGCCGCGGTCCGCGGGCTGGAGGACGAACCACCAGGAACAGCCGCCGGCGGGCTTGGTGGCCGAGTACAGTCCCCCGGGCCTCGGGCTCGGACGCCAGCCGGAGCGCTCGGCGAGGTCGGCGTAGAAGCCCGGCACGTCGACTCCGGCCGGCGAGCCGGTCAGGTGGGCGCTGACCTGGCCGGCCGCCAGCAACGGGAAACCGTCGTCGGCGGCGGAGCTGACCGTGCCGCAGCTCAGGGACTCGGTCGGCTCGTCCAGGTCGGTCGACTTCGGGTGCTGCCGGAACACCGGCTCGGCCCGGATGGCCGCGATCGCGTCGAGGTCGGCGTGGCAGCCGGCCTTGTCCGGATCGACCCTCTTCGAGGCGAAGCCGAGCCCGGCCAGCAGGGTCAACAGCAGCACCGGGCCGATGTAGAGCTTGACACCCTCGACGAACGCGCGGCGCGGGCTCGGTCGGTTCGGTGATGCCACGCTCATCCGGTGTCCTCAGGTGCAGGCCAGGTGTCAGCCAAGATCATTATCCGGAGGAGCATACGGCGTCGGCGACCTACGGCTCGCCCACCTGGGAGGCCGGAGCGGCGGGCGGGTGGCGGGCGCCACCCGCCCGCCGGGGTCACCGGATCTTCGCGCCGGAGCGGACGAAGACCGGCATGGTGTCCAGCGTGGTGGTGACCGCGGCGGTGGTGCCGCCCGCGTACCGCTTGCCGGTGAAGTAGTCGGTCCAGGTGCTGCCCGGCGGGAACCAGACCGTGGTGGTCGCGGTCGCACCCGGCGTGGTCACCGGGGCGACCAGCAGGTCCGGCCCGTACAGGTACTGGCTGCCGGCCGTCGCGTAGGCGTCCTGCTCGCCCGGGTAGGCCAGGTACATGGCCCGGACGATCGGGGTGCCGGTGCGGGTCGCCTCGGCCGCCGCGGCGTACGTGTAACCCTGCAGTTTCTTCCGGAGGTTGAGGAACTTCTTCGCCGAGGCGTTGGCGGCCGGGCCGTACTGCCACGGGAGCCGGTCGCTGTGGTTCGAGTGCAGCCGGTCGATCGGCTGGAAGGTGCCCAGCTGCACCCACCGCGCGTACAGGTCGTCCGGGAGTTTGGTGCTGCCCGGCTCACTGCCCGGCTCCTGCAGCCCGCCGGTGTGCCCGCCGATGTCGTGGCTGATCGCGGCCAGCCCGGTCGCCGCCGACTCACCGGGCGTGTAGCCGATCTCGAACCGCAGCGTCTCCCAGTTGGAGATGGTGTCGCCGGTGAAGTGCAGGGTGTTCCGCTTCTCCGCCCATGGACCGATGGCCACCTCCCCCGGGTTGCCGTAGCCACCGGCCTGCAGCGACCCGTACGCCCGGGAGAAGGCGAACCCGGTCTTGTCGGCGTACGCCTTGTTGATCAGGGCGTCCAGGCCCCGGGAGCCGTCGCAGCACCAGTCCAGCCACCAGAAGTCGACCCCGGTCGCGCCCATCTGGTCGTGCAGCCAGAAGTACGCGGCGAGCTGGTCCGGGTCGCCGAAGTCGAACACGTAGCAGTCCGGCCCGCTGTTGCACCCGGTCCGCTGCAGCTTGCCCTTGGCGATCTGCTGCGCTCCGGCGAAGTGCGGGTCGGAGCCGAGGATGCTCGGGTGGATGTTCAGCCCGGTGTGCACGCCCCGCTGCCGCAGCCAGGTCGCGAAGGCGGTCCAGTCCGGGAACCGGGACGGGTCGATCTCCCAGCCGTTCCACCGGTCCGGTGACTTGAAGTCGGTGTCCACCACCAGGGTGTCCAGCGGCACGCCCTCGGTCTGGAACCGGGTCACGATGTCCTGGAACTCGGCGGCGGTCCGGTCGTAGTACTCCGAGTACCAGACGCCGTAGGCCCACTTCGGCAGCAGCTTGGTCGGCCCGGTCAGGGTGGACAGTTCGCGCAGCGCCCGCCGGTAGTCCTGCCCGTAGGCGAAGACGTAGCCGTCCTGCCCGGCCCCGGAGTCGTCGAGCAGCGACCAGCCGTCCTGGTAGAGCAGCCCGGCGAAGGTCCGCGCGCCGCCGTTGACGCCGTCCAGCCCGCGCCGGTACCCACCGAGCGGCGCGTGCGGCGCCAGCAGCGGCGCCGTCCGGTCGGCGACCGCCACGGTGTCCACGTTGACGTTGCAACTCTGGTCGGTCGGACAGCCCAGCGTCACCGTGTTCGTGCCCGCGTTCAACGGCACCAGGACCTTTTCGGTACGCCAGTAGTCCCACCCGCTGGTCGGCGGCAGCGTGGCGGTGACCGGAGCCGCGCCGTTAGCCGTCACCGTCATCGTCCGCGTCTGCACCGGCTGGCTGCCGGCCTGCGCGTTGGCGTAGCGCAGCTGCACCTGGTAGGTCCCGGCGGCCGGCACCCCGGTTACGGTCAGCGCCGTCCCGGCGCCGGCCCGCTCCAGCCCGGCCAGGAAGCCCTCGCCGGAGTACCCGTTGTGGTCGTCGGCAAGCTTCGCCCCACCGGCGCCCGTCCCGGTGTCCGCCTCGCACACCGCGCCGAACGCGCACGGCAGCGGCCCGGCCGGCGTCGGAGCCGGATAGGCGGCGCCCGGCGCGAGCACCGCCAGGCTGTCGACGTTCACGTTGCCGGAGTCGCTCGCGGTGCGCACCACGCGGATCTCGTGCCGGCCGGCGCTCAGGGTCAGCGGCAGCGAGGCGAGCGCCCAGGTGTCCCAGTTCCCGGTCGGCGGCAGGCTCAGCGTCCCGGCCGCGACCCCGTCGACCGTGACGGTCAGCGTGCGGGTGACGTTCTGCCCGTCCCCGCCGGTGCTGTTCGCGTAGCGGACGGTCAGCTGCTGCCCGCCCGCGGCGGCCGGGGTGACCGCGAAGGCGACCGAGGCGCCGGTGCCCTCGAACCCGGCCGCGAAGCCCTGACCGGTGTAGTCCCGGTGGTCGGTGGCCGTGCCGAGCCCGGTGAGCGCGAGGTCCTCGGCCTCGCACAGGGCTCCGGCCACGCAGTCCGGCGCGCCCTTGCCGGCCCACGGCGCGGCGGTCACCGTCTGGCGGCCGGCTTTGAGGCGTACCGAAAGGTTGTCCCCGGTGAACGGACCGGAACCGACCCGGTAGCGCAGGGTGGCAGCGCCCGTGTCGATGGTCAGCCAGCCGCGCGACACCCGCTGGGTGAAGCGGACCGGCGCGAAGTCGTCACGGCCGATCACGGTGAAGGTGTCGGTGTCGGTGAACCGGCCGCCGGTCGCGTACTCGGTCCTGATCAGGGTCGGCGACAGGATCTGGAAGCGGGCGTCGCCGGAGACGACGCTTGCCGGGTGCCTGTGCCCCGGGGTGGCCTGGGCGGACGTGGACGGGATCAGCGCCAGGCCGCCGGGCACCAGGGTCAGGACGGTCGCCGCGGCGACCCTCCGGAGGACGAGATCGCGCAACAGCATCTCCCCATCGATCCGTTGAGATCTATTGCTTACAACGTTGTCATCCGCCCGTAATGAATGTCAATGGATCAAACAAAAGGGGAGTATCGGAGCGGGCGACACGTGCCGGAGGTCATCCGGTCGGCTGCCGGCGTGAGCCGTCACGGGCTCGTCCGGTCAGCTCGAGCACGACCGCCAGGACCACACCGACCGTCAGGCACATGTCGGCGACGTTGAAGACCGGGAAGTACTGAGCGTCCGGCCCGAAGAGACTGATCATGTCGACCACGTGCCCCCGCAGCACGCCCGGATCGCGGAACAGCCGATCGCCGAGATTACCCAGTGCCCCGCCGAGCACCAGACCGAGCGCGACCGCCCACGGCTTCGAGCGAAGGCGCACCGCGACCCAGCCGATCCAGCCGACGACCGCAACCGCCACCAGCGTGAACATCCAGGTGTGCCGGCTTCCGACACTCCACGCCGCACCACTGTTGCGCCACAGGCACAGATAGACCAGGCCGCCGAGGGTACGAACCGGCTCGTTCTCGGTCAACCTGTCAGTCGACAGCGCCTTGACGAGCTGATCCAGCGTGACCGCCAGTACCGCCACGACGCCGAGCACGGTGACGGCTGCGGCCGAGAAACCGGTTGCCGCCGGTCCGGCATCCCGCAGAGCCGGGCCCGTGCCGGGCCGACTGGTATTCGACATCGTCATCCTCACTGACGGGCGGCACCGCGGACCTTACTTGAGGGCGGCACGGCGGACCTTACTCACGGGCGGCACGGCGGACCACGAGCCGTAGGGGCCATGGTCACCATCTGATGGTTCCACGGTCAGCGGGAGGCACTCGGGGACGGCCGCGGATGCCTTTTCGCGCAGTCGGCACATCGCGGAATCGCAGGAGGCAATTCGCCCGCCCACAGATCATGGGACCAATGCGCTGGTGCGTCCGCGGGGATGCAATCGGGGCGCCGCCCTGGCCGGCCCGCGTGAGCACGCGACTTGCCGGTGCCCACGAAGTAGATATTGCTGTAGTCGTCCCGGATCGGCGCGTCATCGTAGGTGCGGACCTGAAGGGGGTCGAGGCGCTCGAACCACACGGTCAGCTCGTTCGGATCGTCGGCCAGATCGGACTCGTCCGCGCCGTTCGTCATGAAGCCGCCCTCCGCATGGCATTGAACCGGCGGTCAAACGTAGTTCTTCACGTCGCGCCACAACAATGGAAGCAGCCGCTCGGAAGCGTTGCCGCACACCGGCCCGGCATGGCGCCCCAAGGACCTGTGCTGACTGGCCGGCACCGGGCCGGGCGGTGCCACCGCCCGGCCCGGTGCTTGCTCGAGTCAGTTGATGGCGAAGGTGTAGTTCTTCCCGTAGTCCGAGTCGTACGCCGAGCACTGGGCGTAGTAATTCGCGATCTTGAACCACGTCTCGATCTTCTGGGCGTCGGCGGGGACGTCGATGCGGAACGGGATGACTTCGTCACCCTGGTTCACCACGGCGGACCGCACCGAGCCGCCGTCGAAGCGGTAGAAGGCGGTGATGTCCCAAGCCGGGTAGCCCCGGTAGGTGGCGCGGCACTGCGGGAGCCGGGCCGGGTCGTAGTCGATCACCAGCGCGCCGCCCTTACGCAGCGAGCCGGTCAGGGTCTCGGACCAGTCGGCCCGGTAGGTGGCGCGCGCCAGCACCGGCGGCTGGCTGATGTCGAACTCGTAGTTCGCGCCGTGGTTCGTGTCCTCCTCGTGGCAACCGGTGCGGTCCTGGTTGACGAACCACATCTGCAGGTGCTGGGTGTCCGGGCGCAGCTGCACGGTGCCCAGGCTCCTGACCGTGGTGTCCTTGCCGTCCGCGGTCACCCTTTCGGTGACCGGGTAGACGCGCAGGTCGCCACCGTCGATGCGGTACTGGACGGAGATGCCCCAGGAGTCTCCGTACTCGTCCGTGCCGCGGCAGTGCGGCAGGCGAGCCGGGTCGAAGTCGATGGTGACCGCATGGCCGGACTCGATGACGCCGTCGACCGAGGTGCTTCCGTCGGCGTTGAAGTGCAGCACCGGCGTACCCGTGCCGGCCGGGAGAGGGCTGGCGCTGGCGGGAGCCGTGAGGCCTCCCAGAGCGGCGATGAGCACCGTGGCCATCATCGGCACACTACGCAGCACGCGTGACATGTTCATGGGCTTTCCTTTCTGGCGGCGAGCGCACCCGGGACGATCGAACGTCATCGGCGTGCAGGGCACCTGACGCTCGTCGCGAGTTGCTCGGGCGGGGTGCAGAGGTCCTGGACGGGGCGCGACGGCGGTGTCGCGGCCGTCGTCGCGGCCGGGCGGCGAGATGCGGCCGCGCTGATCGACCATAGTGGAATAGGCCCGGTGCTCTGCAAGTTTTTTCATGACATGCAAGTGAACGTCATGTATCGGCATTCACGGATGCCGATAGGCCGAGCTCATTGACAGTGGTATCGACATCGCGGCGGCTTCGATGAGACGGTCGCCACTCCATCGCCCCTCACCATGGCGAGATCCACCGTGCACAGCACCGGACCACCAACGCGCGGCGAGTCGAAGTGGCGGCATGGCCTAGTGGCATGCGCCGGCAGAGTGCCGCTGGAAGGAGTGAAGTTGTGGTGCCGGTGACGAATTTCGTGACGAAGTCTGAAAATGCTTGCAGAATGTGAAGCTGCTTGCGCGCCTCCCGCCCTGCAGCTCCCCGGGCGGCTACCAGCCGATGCGACAGTAGGTGCGTGAGGGGTGCTTTTCGAAGACGGCCAGACGTGTTCCTGCACGACGGTCGCCCGCTGGGTCAAGAGGTGCGCTGGGCGGCTTTCCCGTGGCCGGAGTCCCGTGCTGGCAACGAGAAAAACATCTTGGCGGCACTGCGCGCCGTCCTCGCGCCGAACCCCAAGGACTGGAGCGACGCGGGGACGATGGTGCGCTGCGCCGTCGGCAACGACCACCGAGGCTCCCTGTACCCAGCCGCGCTGGCCATGGTGGACATCTTGCTGTTCATCGCCAGGGAGTATCCCGGTGAGCCGCGGTGTGTCGCCCTGTCCGTGGTGGCGGACTGGTGGGGTGGGTACGAGCCGGAGCACGGCTTCGAGTCCTTCGCGGAGGCGGGCGGCGCGACAGTCGCGGTCATCCCCGCCATCGTGCAGAAGATGACTGACGCCATCCCTCTGTTGCAGACGATCGCGGGCGTCGGGTCCGATCCGACAGCCGCCGCGCTCGCTCGCGACCTGCTCACCGTGATTCCGCTCGGATGGGGCAATGCCATGGACGGCGGCGTCGTGCAGCACTGGGGTGGGCAGGTGGCGGAAGACGGATCCGTCCGGTTCCCCGGCGACCGAGCCTGACCAGCCTGGTCCGGCTGGCTCGGCGAGGGGGCAGCCGGGAGCCGCCGCGGACCGCCGAGTGCTCACGACCGCGAAGCGGCCGTGAGCACTCCCGCCGAAGCGTCAGGGAACGGTCCACAGCTGGTTCGCGGCGCCCAGACAGTCCCAGAGGTGGATCTGCTGGCCGTCGGTGGACTTCACCTCGGAGACGTCGAGGCAGCGGCCCGACTGCGGGTTACGGACCGTGCGGTCGGCGCCGGCCACCCAGTTCTGCGCGCCGGAGCCGTTGCACGTCCACAGTTGCACCTTGGTGCCGTTGGCGGTGCCGCCGCCGGACACGTCCAGGCACTTGCCGGACTGCGGGTTGCGCCAGACCTGGCCGCTGATCTGCCAGGTCTGCGCGCCGGAGCCGTTGCAGGTCCAGAGCTGGATCTTGGTGCCGTCGGCGCTGCCGCCGCCGTTGACGTCCAGGCACTTGTTCGCGAAGCCGACCACCGGGCCGGTGCGCGACGGCGTGCCGAGCTCCTTGATCCGGACGTTGCGGAACGCGACGTGGTCGGCGTCGCCGTGGTTCTGGATGCCGACGTAGCCGGCCAGCGACCGTACCGGATCGGTGTTGGTGAAGTCGTTGATCTTCACGCCGTTGAGGAACACCTGCAGGCGCTCCCCCTCGACCCGGATCTCGTAGCCGTTCCACTCGCCGGGCGGGTTGAGCGCGGCGTCCCGGGCCGCCGCGTCGGCGCCCTTGAAGGTGTAGACCGACCCGGTGGTGCGGTCGGCGGCGTCGGTCGCGTCGATCTGGATCTCGTAGCCGTTGTTCACCGCCGACCACGGGTCCGGCGAGGCCGGGAAGCCGACGAACACCCCGGAGTTGTCGTCGCCGGTCATCCGCCAGTCCAGCTTCAGCGAGTAGCTGGTGAACTGCTTGGCGGAGTACCAGTACAGCCCCATCCCGCCGGTCGACGAGAGCGTCGCGTCGGCGTTGCCGAAGCCGCCCGGCCCGGCCTGCGACCAGCCGGCCGTCGAGCCGTTGTAGAGCGTGGTGTACCCGGTCTCCGGGCGGCAGTCGGCGTGGCTGCGGTTCGCCGCGTAGCGGATGCCGCCGAGCAGGTGGGCCCGGAAGGCGGCGTCCGAGTACGACTCGATGGTGTGCCCGCCGCCGGTGTAGAACGATCGGCCGGCGCTGACCGTCTTGCACCACACGTGCGGATGGTCGGCGCCCATCCCGCCGCCGGCGTAGGAACCCTCGTCCAGGCTGGCCAGCACGTGCGCGGTGCTGCGGGCGTTGGTCCGGTAGTTGTACCACTCGTCGGTGCGGATCCACGCCTGCGGCAGGTGCGCGGTGGCCGCCTGCGCCCGGTCCTCCACCTTGACCGTGGCCTGCTGGATCGCCGGATGGGAGGCGAACCAGGCGCCGACCAGCTCGCCGTAGAACGGCCAGTCGTACTCGGTGTCGGCGGCCGCGTGCACCCCGACGTAGCCGCCGCCGGCCCGGATGTAGGACTCGAAGGCGGTCTGCTGGGCGGCGTCCAGCACGTCGCCGGTGGTGTTCAGGAAGACCACCGCCTCGTACCGGGACAGGTCCGCGGGGAAGGTCTCGGTGGCGGTGACAGTGAAGTTGTTCGCCGCGCCGAGCTCGCGGATCGCGGTCGTGCCGGCCGCGATCGAGTCGTGCCGGAACCCGGCGGTCTTGGAGAAGACGAGCACGTCGTAGGGGGTGTCGGCAGCGGCCGCGGGTGTCGGCACGAAGGCCGCGGCCAGCACCGCGCTGAGCAGGATGCGGATCATGGCAGGCTCCAGAGCTGGTTGGCGGCGGCCAGGCAGTCCCAGAGGTGGATCTGCTGTCCGTCGTCGGACTTGACCTCGGAGACGTCCAGGCAGCGCCCGGACTGCGGGTTGCGGACCGTCCGGTCGGGATAGGCGACCCAGTTCTGCGCCGCGGACCCGTTGCACGTCCACAGTTGCACCTTGGTGCCGTTGGCGGTCGCGCCACCGGCCACGTCCAGGCACTTGCCGGACTGCGGGTTGCGCCAGACCTGGCCGCTGATCTGCCAGGTCTGTGCGCCGGAGCCGTTGCAGGTCCAGAGCTGGATCTTGGTGCCGTCGGCACTGGCCCCGCCGTTGACGTCCAGGCACTTGTTGGCGAAGCCGACCACCCGGCCGGTGCCGCCGGTGGTGAAGGTGAACGCGTCCAGGTCGAACAGCGCCCCGGTGCCGCCGGCGAAGGTCAGGTAGAGCGTGGTGGTGCCGGCCGGCGGGTTGGTGATCGTGCCGCTGACGTCGGTGAACACGTTCCACGCGCCGGTCACCGGCACGGTCGCGCTGCCCAGCACGGTCCCGGTCGCCGAACCGGCCCGGATCTGCAGCGTGCCGCCGGCCCCGGCGGACGAGACCCGCGCGCTGAAGGTCTTGGCGTTCGCGATGGTGTAGGGCTCGAACGCGATCCAGTCGCCGTTGTTGATGTCGCCGACCGTCTTGCCGCCCTCGGCCTCCGGCTTGCTGAAGGTGTTGATCCCGGACGAGGTCTTGAAGTGCTCGGCCTGCCGGTGCCGCGGTTGCAGGACGTGCTGCTTGTGGGTGATCAGCCCGCCGTTGTCGGCGTACTCCGCGTCGAAGATCGGGAAGATGTTCGCCGCCGAGTCGTGCTCGCCGTCGACCGGGATGGTGATCGAGCCGGAGCAGCCGGTCGCCGAGGTGATCTGGTGCCCGTGCTGGTCATGGCCGAGCACGTAGGTCATCTTCACCCGCGAGCAGGTGACCGACCCGTCCTCCGGGTCACTGACCGTGACGGTGTAGGGCACGGTGTCGCCGAAGCTGACCAGCTGCCCGTTGGCCGGGGTGCTGATCGTGACGGTCGGCGCGGTGTTCCCGACGCCGATCTGCACCCCACCGCTGCCCGTCGCGCCCTGCGGATCGGTCACCGTGAGCGTGACGTTGTACGTGCCATTGCTGGTGTACGTGTGCGCCGGATTGGCAGCGGTTGACGTCGTACCGTCGCCGAACTTCCAGGCATAGCTGAGCGCGCCGCCCTCCGGATCGGAGGAGCCGGCCGACGAGAAGTTCACCGTCAGCGGCGCCTGCCCGGAGGTCTTGTCCGCCGAGGCCACCGCGGTCGGCGCCTTGTTGCCGCCGCCCACGTAGTCGTAGCGGTAGAGCGCCGAGTTGGCGTCGCCGTTGAAGTAGCCGGTGCCGTAGTCGAGGACGTAGAGCGCGCCGTCCGGGCCGAACGCCATGTCCATCACCTGCTTGCCGTTCCAGGCGAAGTTCGAGATCTCCCCCACCGAGCCGTCGGTGCCCACGTGGATCGGTTTGATCCAGCCGCGGCCGAACTCCCCGGCGAAGAAGTGCCCGTCCAGATCCTGCGGGAACTTGGTGGTCGACGGATTCGCGGCGTTGTACCGGTAGACCGGTCCGCCCATCGGCGACTCCGAACCGGTGCCGAAGGCGGGCGGCGAGCCGGCGTCGCCGCCGTACCGGATCCAGGCGGGTTTCGCCGGAGGCAGCTTGCCCAGGCCGGTGTTGCGCGGCGAGTTGTTGGTCGCGCCGCCGGCGCAGTCGTACTTCGCGCCGACCGAGCCGGTGGCGAAGTTGTAGTCGGCGTAGGTCTCGGCCGCGGTGTTCGTGCCGGTGCAGTAGGGCCAGCCGAAGTTGCCCGGCGCGGTGATCCGGTTGAACTCGACCTGCCCGCCCGGCCCGCGGCTGGACGTGGCGCCCGCGTCCGGTCCGTAGTCCCCGACGTAGACCACGCCGGTCGCCTTGTCGACGCTGAGCCGGAACGGGTTGCGGAAGCCCATCGCGTAGATCTCCGGCCGGGTCCCCGCCGTCCCGGGCGCGAACAGGTTGCCGGACGGGATCGCGTACGAACCATCGGTGTTGACCTTGATCCGGAGGATCTTGCCGCGCAGGTCGTTGGTGTTGCCGGCGCTGCGCTGCGCGTCGAAGGCCGGGTTGCGGTCGGCCCGCTCGTCCAGCGGCGAGTACCCGTCGGACTGGAACGGGTTGCTGTCGTCGCCGGTGGACAGGTAGAGGTTGCCGGCCGCGTCGAAGTCGATGTCGCCGCCGACGTGGCAGCAGATGCCGCGCGAGGCGGGCACGTCGAGGACGGTCTTCTCGGCGCTGAGCTTCCAGTCGGCGGTCAGGGTGAACCGGGACAGCCGGTTGACCCCCTGCCAGACCGAGTAGTCCGCGCCGGCGTCCGGCGAGTCGCCGGCCGGGGTGCTCAGCGGCGGCGCGTAGTAGAGGTAGATGAACCGGTTGGTGGCGAACCCCGGGTCCACCCCGACGCCCTGCAGACCTTCCTCGTCATGGGAGTAGACGGGGAGTGTCCCGACGACGGCGGTGGTGCCGGACGCATCGGTCCGGCGCAGCGTTCCGTTTCGGGCGGTGTGCAGGACCGAGCGGTCCGGCAGCACCGCGAGGCTCATTGGCTCGCCCACCTCGGGCTCGCCCTTGGCCAGGGTGACCTGCTGGAAGTTGCTGGGATCGATCGGGTGCGCCGCCGCTGGGGCGGGCGCGGTCAGGAGGGCGGCGGCGAGCAGGGCTGCGGAGGCGGTGGATCCCCATCGGTACGGGCGCATGTGCGGTCCCTTCACCGAGCAGTGACATGCGTCGATTTGAAACGGGACCTTAAGAGTTTCGAAACCAGCTGTCTATCTTTCCGATCCGCCTCGCCCAACTTTTGTCACAGGAAGCAAAAGTGGGACCCGTTGTCCGGAGTTGTTTGACTGACCGGCCGCGCAGGAGCAAGACAACGCCCGCGCCGCTAGACCGATGCCATGGTGAAGAACAAGAGATCATTCGGCCTGCTCACCGTCCTCGCACCGGTCGCGGCCCTGCTTCCCGCCGGTGCGGCACAGGCTCACTCGCTGGTGACGCAGGACTGCATCGTCACCACCCCGCTCGGCAGCTGCACCAGCGGGGTCGTCGCGGCCGGCAGCAACCACCTGGTGTTCGTCCGCATCCAGACCGGAAACGGAGGATGCGCTTATCGGATCATCAACGCCGACAGCGGTGCGCCGGTGTTGCTCGGAAACGTCCCCGCCCGGCAGGTCACGAACCAGACGCTGGTCAACGCCGCCGGTCGCTACCGGCTCGGGATGACCTGCGCCGACTCCGGCTGGGGCAGCATCCGCGGTGCCTGATCAGTGCGAGCCGCGAGCGACGTGGTCACCGCTGGCGCCGAGCAGGAAATCCTGGTCGGCGCCGGTGTTCGCCTGCCCGACGGTGTCGACGTAGAGCCGCTCCCAGCCCCGCCGCGGCGCCGCGTAGGCCCGCGCGGCCTCCGCGGACGGCTCCCGGGCCGCCCACTCTCCGGCCGGCACGTCGACGTCGAGACGCCGCCCGGCCACATCGAGAACGATCATGTCGCCGGTACGGACCCGGGCGAGCGGGCCACCGGCGGCGGCCTCCGGGGACACGTGCAGGACGACGGTCCCGTAGGCCGTGCCGCTCATCCGGCCGTCGCAGATCCGGACCATGTCGCGGACCCCGAGCGCGAGCAGCTTCGCCGGCAGCGGCATGTTCGCCACCTCCGGCATCCCCGGGTAGCCCTTCGGGCCGCAGCCGCGCAGCACCAGCACCGAGTCGGCGGTCACCTCGAGATCCGGGTCGTCGAGCCGGGCGTGCAGGTCCTCGACCGAGTCGAAGACCACCGCGGGGCCCCGGTGCCGCAGCAGGTGCGGGGACGCGGCCGCGGGCTTGACCACCGCGCCGTCCGGGGCCAGGTTGCCGTAGAGGACGGCGATCCCGGCGTGCGCCTGCAACGGCTGCGCACGCGGCCGGATCACCTCCCGGTCGTGGGTCACCGCCCCGGCCAGGTGCTCGACCAGCGGCCGGCCGGTGACCGTGAGCGCGGCGGGGTCGAGCAGGTCGCGCACCTCGGCGAGCACGGCGTGCAGGCCACCGGCCCGGAACAGGTCGTCCATCAGGAACCGGCCGGCCGGCAGCAGGTCGACCAGCAACGGCACGTCCGCGCCGATCCGGTCGAAGTCGTCCTGGGTGAGCGGGACGCCGAGCCGGCCGGCGATCGCGAGCAGGTGCACCACCGCGTTCGTCGACCCGCCCAGGGCCGCGAGGGCGACGATCGCGTTGCGGAACGACCCGTGACCGATCACCTCGCTGGGGCGGCGACCGGCGTCGACCATCTCGACCGCGAGGACCCCGGTGGCGTGCGCGGCCTCCAGCAGCCGGCTGTCCGGGGCCGGGGTGCCGGCGACGCCCGGCAGGGTCATCCCGAGCACCTCGGCGAGCAGCCCCATGGTCGAGGCGGTGCCCATCGTGTTGCAGTGGCCCCGGCTGCGGATCATCGACGACTCGGAGCGCTGGAACTCGGCGGCCGGCAGCGTCCCGGCGCGCACCTCCTCGGACAGCTTCCACACGTCGGTGCCGCAGCCGAGCGGCACCCCGCGGAAGGTTCCGGTGAGCATCGGGCCGCCCGGCACCACGACGGCGGGCAGGTCGACCGAGGCGGCGCCCATCAGCAGCGCCGGAATGGTCTTGTCGCAGCCGCCGAGCAGCACCACCCCGTCGATCGGGTTGGCCCGCAGCATCTCCTCGATGGCCATCGCGGCCATGTTGCGCCACAGCATCGCGGTCGGCCGCACCTGCGTCTCCCCCAGCGACACCACCGGCAGGTTCAGCGGGATCCCGCCGGCCTGGTAGATCCCGGCGGACACGCTGCGCGCCACCTCATCGAGGTGCGCGTTGCAGGGCGTCAGGTCCGAGGCGGTGTTGGCGATCGCCACGTGCGGCCGGCCGGCGAACGCGTCCCCCGGCAGCCCACGACGCATCCAGGCCCGGTGGATGTAGCTGTTCCGGTCCTCCCCGGCATACCACTGCGCACTCCGCCGCGGCCGCATGACCGAAGGCTAACCCCGGCTTCGGAACTACGGTAGGAGAGTGATGACGACCGCTTTCACCGCTCGCCCCGCCGGGGTGGAGATCTGCGCCCTCGGCGAGGGGCCGGTGTGGGACGGCGCCCGGCAGCGGCTGCTCTGGGTGGACATCGACGGCGGCGTCGTCCACCAAGGAGCTTTGCGGGACGGGCGGATCGCCGCCACCGGTGAGTGGCGGTTCGGCGCCGAGGTGGGGGCGGTCGCGGTCGCCGAGAGCGGGGAGCTGCTGGTCGCCGAGCGGGAGGTGCTCACCCGGGTCGCGGTCGACGGGACGCGGACCGAGCTGGCGCGGGTGCTCGCGCCGGGCAGCACCAGCCGGCTCAACGACGGCGCGGTCGACCCGGCCGGGCGGTTCCTGGTCGGCAGCCTCGACCCCGGGCAGCGGTCCGGGACCGAGGTGCTCGTCCGGTTCGAGAACGGCGGGCTGACCACCCTCGACAACGACCTGATCCTCTCCAACGGGCTCGCCTGGAGCCCGGCCGGTGACCGGTTCTACAGCATCGACACGATCCCGGGCGTGGTTCACGTCCGCGACTACGACCCGGTCACCGGCGCGGCCGGCGAGCGCCGGGCGGCGTTCCGGGTCGGCGGCGGCCTCCCCGACGGCATGTGCGCCGACGCGGACGGGAACCTGTGGATCGCGGTGTGGGACGGCGGGCGCGTGGAGTGTCGTACCCCCAGCGGTGTGCTCGTGGCGACCGTGACCGTCGACGCGCCGCAACCGACAAGCGTCGCCTTCGCGGGCCCGGACCTGGACCTTCTCGTGATCACCACAGCGCGGACCGAGGGCTTCCCCGGTTCCGGACGGCTGTTCACCGCCCGGGTCGGCGTGACCGGCCTGCCCACCGCCTACTGGGATCCGGCCCGCTGATCACGCGGCGGCGGGCAGGGTGTCGGCGCCGGCTACCACCACGCGGTTGCGGCCGGCGGCCTTCGCGGCGTAGAGGGCCTGGTCGGCGATCCGGGTCAGCTCGGTCACCTCGGTGGCCTGCTCGGGCAGGCAGGCGACGCCGACCGAGACGGTGACCGAGAGCAGCAGGTCGTCGCCGATGGCGAACGGGGCGGTGCACACGCCCCGGTGGATGCTGCCGGTGATCGCGGCGACCGTCTCCGGGCCGACGCCGGGCAGCAGCACCGCGAACTCCTCGCCGCCGTAGCGGGCCACCACGTCGCCGGTGCGGACCAGCTGGCGCATCCGGCGGGCCACCTCGACCAGCACCCGGTCGCCGGCCTGGTGGCCGTAGGTGTCGTTGACCCGCTTGAAGTGGTCGACGTCGACCAGCACGAAGGCGAAGGATGCTCCGGTACGCCGGCACCGCTCGGCCTCGGTCCGCAACGCCTCCTCCAGGTAGCGCCGGGTCCGCAGCCCGGTCAGCCCGTCGGTGATCGCCATCGTCCGCTGGACGTCGACCAGCCCCGCCATCCGGGCCAGGACCAGCAGGAACAGCACGATGCAGGCGACCGTCACCTCGGGCACGTGCAGGGCCGCGCCGCGCAGGTACTGCACGCCGAGCAGGACCGGGGCGACCACCGAGGCGACCGAGAGCACGATCAGCCGGCTCCGGGTGGCGTCCGGCGCGGCGGCCGGCGACGGCTCGTCGACCGCGGCCATCGACGGGTGCAGGGCCGCGGCGGCCAGGCTGAACACTCCGCAGATCCACAATCCGTCCAGGACGGTGCCGTCGTAGGTGCCGAGCAGTGCCTGCAGCGAGTACGTGGTGTCCGCGAAGATCATGATGACCAGCCAGGTCATCAGCAGCCAGAATGTCGGCGGCCGGCGGCCCGCGCCGATCATCAGCCGGACGCCCACGGTGAGCAGCACCAGGTCCATCATCGGGAAGGCGATGGTGACCGCCTGGGCGGCGCCGGACGCGCCGGACGACAGCGGCTCGATCAGGTACACCCAGGCGACCAGGCTGGTGGCGACCGCGACGACGGTCGCGTCGATCAGGCTGGGCAGGTCCCAGCCGGGGGTGCGGCGGCGCAGCAGCGACAGCAGGCCGAGCGCGAGCCCGATGTAGCCGCCGAGATACCAGAGGTCGGCGAGGCTCGGATAGGGCACCTCGCCGGAGCGGCCGAGCAGGTAGTAGACCAGGTCGCCGATCAGCATGGCGCCCTGCCCGGCGGCGAGCAGCAGCCACGGCCGGCGCGCGCCGTGCGGCCGGTACCGCATCGCGGCGCCGATCAGCGCGGCCACCGCGCTGGCCGACGGCACCGAGAAGACCAGCTGGCTCCCCACCGTCCAGGTCCCGGCATAGTGCCCGATCAGGTAGTAGACCGTGGTCAGCACCGGGGCCAGCACCAGCGGCCAGCCCCAGAGCGGAAGTCGTCGCCCGCCCACGCCGCACCCCTCCCGCACCGAAGATCGAAGACAGCAGACCCTTTCCGTTCGGCAGGATTCGTGCCGCGAACAGGGCGACCCGGTTGCGATCCGGTTGCCGGCGGCCGATCGATTTCATGATCAACTACTGGCCGGTAGGCGGGGTGATGTACCCGAACGACCTAGCCGTCCGGATCACCGGCTGAGCTTGAATGTTCAACAAGCCTAAATGATCTTGGACCTCGGTCCGGTCAGCGTGGGCCCCGTGAACAGATCCCGGAAGAGGGCAATGTCCTACTCGAACCAGCCGCCGCACGAACCGCCGATCAATCCGCAGCCGCAGCCCGGCTGGGCCCCGCCACCCGCCGGATACCAGCCGCCGCCGGCGCCCGGACAGCCGATCCCGCCGGGCCACCCCGGATTCCTCGCGCCCCCGCCGCCGAAGAAGAACGCCGGGAAGATCATCCTCGGGGTGGCCGGCGGTTTCGTGGCGCTCTGCTGCCTCGGCGGCGTGATCTCCGCGGCCGCCGGTGACGACGACAAGAAGAGCACCGGCGCCGCGCCCACCCAGGTGGTGACGACCACGCCGGCGACCACCGTCCCGACCACGCCGCCGACCACCACGCCGGCCGAGACGACGCCGGCCACCACCGAGCCGACCGCGGCGCCGACCACCACGCCGCCCCAGCCGGCCACCGCGACCATGCCGAACCTGGTCGGCGAGAACGCGGCGATCGCCGAGGACACGCTCAAGCAGCTCGGCTTCACCCGGGTCCAGTTCGGCTCGGCCGACGAGAACGACACCTTCGTCGTGCTCCCGCAGAACTGGACCGTGAAGAAGCAGTCCGCGAAGGCCGGCAAGAAGCTGCCGCTCGACTCGCTGATCATCCTGACCTGCACCAAGCGGGGCTGACCGCCGGGCACGCACGGCCCGCTTCGGTCACGGTCACTTCGATTTACGGTACGGAGTACGTACCGTAAATTGGTGGTGGCCGTGACCCGAAGCGGGCCGTGCGGCGGACAGCGGTCCAGTCCGGTTGCCTACATATCGATAACGGTCTTCACGGAATGCGCGACGGTGTGCGGATGAAGAAGCTGTTGCTCGTCGTCGCAGTGCTTGTCGCCGGCGTGGGGGCCGGCGCACCGGCGGTCGCCCAGTCGAAGCGGCCGGACATCGACAGCGTCCGGGTCTGGAACGAGCTCGCGTTCACCGCGGTGCGGACCACCCGGGCCACCGACGCGGACGCCGCGCGGCTCTACGCCATGCTCGACGCCGCCATGTACGACGCGGTCAACGGGTTGCGCTCCGGGCACGCGCGCCGCGCCCCGGCGCTGGTCGGGGGCAGCGGGCCGCACGGCGCCGACCCGCAGGCCGCGGCGGCGTCGGCGGCGCACGCGGTGCTGGTGCGCGCCGACGCCGACCGGACCGCCACCTATGACGCGCAGCTCGCCGCCGACCTGGCGAAGCTCGGGCCGGGCACCCCGGTCGACCGCGGCGCCGCGTGGGGTGACCAGGTCGGCGCCGCGGTGATCGCGTCCCGGGCCGACGACGGGTACCGCCCGGTGGAGAGCCAGGCGGCCGGCGCCGGGCCCGGGGTGTTCCGGGCCGAGTGGTCGGGCACGCAGTACCGCCACGTGCGGCCGTTCGCCGTGGCGAACCCGGCCCGGTACGTCCCCGGCGCGCCGCCGGCGCTGACCAGCACGGTCTACGCGCAGGCGTTCGCCCAGGTCAAGACCTTGGGGAACGCGGCGATCCCGGCGCCGGACCTGCTCGCCACCTTCCAGTTCTGGTCGCTGCCGGCCGGCTCGGTGCAGCCGCCCGGCGAGTGGCTGCGGATCGCGCTGACCGTGGCCGGCGACCGGCACCTGCCGCTCGCCGAGCAGACCCGGCTGACCGCGTTGCTCACCATGACGCTGGCCGACACCACGGTGGTGACGGTGTCGACCAAGTACGCCTACCGGCACTGGCGGCCGACCACCGCGATCCGGGAGGCGGACACCGACGGCAACCCGGCCACCGAGCCGGATCCGGCGTGGACGTCGCGGGCCGGCAGCGTCGGCGGCTCCCCGGAGTACGTGTCCGGGCACAGCTCCTACAGCGGCGCGGCGGCGACCGTGCTGGCCGGGTTCTTCCGCACCGACCGGATCCCGTTCACGCACACCACGGACTCGGCGCCGGGCGGCGTGGCGCGCAGCTACCCGGGCTTCGCCGCGGCGGCCACCGAGGTGGGCCTGTCCCGCGTCTACGGCGGCCAGCACTTCAGCTTCAGCGACCAGGCCGGGCAGACCATCGGCCGCGGCGTCGCGCGAGAGGTCCTGACAACCAGCCTGCTCCCCGCCTAACTCCGCGGGCCCGGCTGGCCGAGGGCCTTTCGCAGCAGGGCGGCCAGCTGGGCCTGCTCCTCGATGGACAGGTTGGAGGCGGCGGAGCGGGCGAACTCGAAGGTTTTCTCGAAGTCGGCGTTGAGCTGGTCGCCGGCGGCGGTCCGGATGAGCTGGCGGGAGCGGCGGTCGCTCGGGTTGGCGTGCCGCTCGACCAGCTCGCGGGCCTCCAGGCGGGTGACGATCTGGGTGATGTTGGAGGCGTCGCAGCCCAGCTCGTCGGCCAGCTCGCGCATCCCTCTCGGCTGCGAGATGCGGCCCAGCACGCAGGCCTGGGCGACGCTCATGCCGTGCTGCTCGGCGGCCGTCTCGTAGGCGCGGTCATACGCGTCGACGAAGTCGAACATCGCGCGCTCGGCCTCGGTGGACGCCGAGACCGGACCGGAGGGAACCGCCATGCCCTCACTCTAACACTTGATTGGCTCAAGCATTTGTGCCACGGTAATGCTTGAGCCAATCAAGCATCTGTGGGAGGTCGCACCATGCCCAAAATCTTCGAGCCGGTCACGCTCGGCAAGCTGCAGCTGCCGAACCGCCTGCTGATGGCCCCGATGACCCGGAACCGCGCGTCCACCGACGGCGTCGTCACCGCGCTGACCGCCGAGTACTACCGGCAGCGGGCCGGCGCGGGCCTGATCATCAGCGAGAGCATCCAGCCCAGCGCGATCGGCCAGGGCTACATCCTGACCCCGGGGCTGCACACCGCCGCCCAGGTGGCGGGCTGGCGCGCGGTCACCGACGCGGTCCACGAGGCCGGCGGCCGCATCTTCGCCCAGCTCAACCACACCGGACGGATCGGGCACCCGAGCCTCTACCCGAACCGGGAGCTGCCGGTGGCGCCGTCCCCGGTGGCCTCCGGCGAGCAGCTGTTCAGCCTCGACGGGATGCTCGACCACCCGGTGCCTCGGGAGCTGACCGCCGACGACATCCGGGCCACGGTCGCCGACTTCGCGGCCGCCGCCCGCAACGCGATCGACGCCGGGTTCGACGGGGTGGAGCTGCACGGCGCCAACGGCTATCTGATCCACCAGTTCCTGGCCGACAACACCAATCTGCGTACGGATCCGTACGGTGGCTCGGTGGCCAACCGGATCCGCTTCGCGGTCGAGGTCGCCGCCGCGGTCGCCGACAGCATCGGACCGGATCGCACCGGGATCCGGTTGTCGCCGGGGAGCCCGTACAACAACATCCGGGAGGCCGATCCGGCGCCGGTCTACCTGGCCCTGCTGGCCGAGCTCGATCTCGCCTACGTGCACCTGGTCGAGGTCGGTGACCGGGCACTGACCGAGCGGCTGCGCGCCGCGTGGCCCGGCACCTTCCTGCTCAACCCGCACCCGTCGCCGGAGGCGTTCCCCGCCTCGCCGGAGACGGCCGCCGAGGCGATCGAGTCCGGGGTGGCGGACGCCGTCGCGCTGGCGACCATGTGGCTGGCGAACCCGGACCTCGACGTCCGGATCCGGGCCGGTGGGCCGTTCAACACCGCCGACCCGGCCACCTTCTACGGCGGCGACCACACCGGTTACACCGACTACCCGGCGCTCGACCGATGACGCACGCCCTCGTGGTCTTCGCCCACCCCCGCCCGGACTCGCTGACCGCGGCCACCGCGGCCCGCGCCCGGGACACGCTCGTCGCCGGCGGCTGCACCGTCGACGTCCTCGACCTGTACGGCGAGGGCTTCGACCCGTCGCTGCTCCCGGACGACGAGCCGGACTGGGCGGACGCCGCCAAGGAGTACTCGGCCGAGGTGCGGGCGCACATGGCCCGGATCGCCGCCGCCGACGAGATCGTCGTGGTCTTCCCGGTCTGGTGGTTCGGGCTGCCGGCGATGGCCAAGGGCTGGGTGGACCGGGTCTGGAACCGGGGCTTCGCCTACGAGCCGTCCACTCTCAAGGGCAAGCGGATACGGTGGGTCGGCCTGGCCGGCGGTTCGGCAGCCGACTACGCCGTCCAGGGCCTCGACGAGATCCTGGACCGGCAGCTGCGCGTCGGCATCTCGGAGTTCTGCGGGATCACCGACGCGACCGTGCAGCTGATCTACGACACCCTCACCGAGCCACAGGTGGTGGACGTCCTGCGGTAGACCGGGACAGCAGCCACTCCCGGGAGGCGGCGTTGCCGGTCAGCTCGGCGGCGCGCGCGTAGGCCACCGCGGCCTCCTCGGAGCGGCCCAGGCGGCGCAGGAGATCCGCCCGCACGGCCTGGAAGACGTGATAATCGGCCAGCGGCAGGCCGTCCACGATGGCGAGGGCCGGCTCCGGGCCGTGCACCTCGGCGACCGCCACCGCCCGGTTCAGCGCGACGACCGGGCCCGGCGCGATCGTGGCCAGCAGGTCGTACAGCTGCAGGATCTGCGCCCAGTCGGTGCGCGCGGCGCTCGGCGCGTCGCTGTGCACCGCGTTGATCGCGGCCTGGATCTGGTACGGCCCCGGGCGGTTGCGCCGCAGGCACTCCCGCACGATCGCCTGCCCCTCGGCGACCAGGGTCCGGTCCCACCGCGACCGGTCCTGGTCGGCGAGGAGCACCGGGGTGCCGTCCGGCGCCGTGCGGGCGTCCCTCCGGGACCCGATCAGCAGCATCAGCGCGAGCAGGCCGCGGGCCTCCGGCTCGTCCGGCATCAGCTCGACGAGCAGCCGGCCGAGCCGGATCGCCTCGGCGCACAGGTCGTCGCGGACCAGCGCGTCGCCGGACGAGGCCGCGTAGCCCTCGTTGAAGATCAGATAGACGACCGCGAGCACGCCACGCAGCCGCTCCGGCAGGTCCGCTTCGGCGGGAACCCGGTACGGGATGCCCGCGTGCCGGATCTTCGCCTTGGCCCGCACGATCCGCTGGGCCATCGTCGCCTCCGGCACCAGGAACGCCCGCGAGATCTCGGCGGTGGTGAGCCCGCCGAGCAGCCGCAGCGTCAACGCCACCCGGACCGGCAGGGCCAGAGCCGGATGGCAGCAGGTGAAGACCAGCCGCAGCCGGTCGTCGGTGAACGGCCCGGCCACCGGCTCGTCGTGGCCGGCCGTCATCGCGAGCGCCTCCTTCTCCGCGCCGGCCCGGGCCCGCCGCAGCCGGTCGATCGCCCGGTTGCGGGCGGTGGTGACGATCCAGCCGGTCGGGCTCGGCGGGCAGCCCTCCGCCGGCCAGCGGCGCACGGCCGCGGCGAACGCGTCCTGCACCGCGTCCTCGGCGAGATCGAGATCGCCGAAGGCGCGGGTCAGGATCGCGACCGCGCGGCCGTACTCCCGGCGGTAGAGCTCCTCGAAGTCCACGTCGGTCACGAGCTTCACGAGGCGATCGGGCGAACCTCGATCGGCAGCGTCGTCACGTCCGCCATCCGGCGCGCCCAGCGGAGCGCCGCGTCGAGGTCCGGCGCCTGGATGACGGTGAACCCGCCCAGGTGCTCCTTACCCTCGGTGAACGGCCCGTCGGTGATCAGGTCCGCGCCGTCCCGCACCCGCACCACGGTCGCCGTCTCCGGCGCGTGCAGCCCGGCCGCGAACACCCAGGCCCCGGCCGCGCGCAGATCGTCGTTGAGCCGCCGCAGCCCCTCCATGATCGGCTCGAGCACCTCGGGCGGCGGGGTGCCGCCGTCGGGCTGGTACACGCTCAACAGGTACTGCTTCATGCCGTCCTCCGCTCTCCGGTCGCGACGATAACGCCGCCGGTGGTTTCGCCATCTGTACGAACGGCGCGCCGCCAGATCGACACTCGACCAGAAAAACTTGGTGCACCGCGAGAAGCAGGGCCTCAAGCTGCGGTTTCGTGCTGCCCGGACGCTCTGGGCCGCCGCTGGGCCGTGTGACCGTCTCGCCCCCCTTGAGAACCCGGTCGATCGCCCGGCGGTTCCCCCCGCACTGCTGGGCTTCCATCCGGAGGGCGGATCCGGGGTCCGAGTAGCCGAGGTACGCGGCCAGTGCCTTGATCGACTCGCGGCCGTCCCGGAAGACCGAGGCGTAGAAGTGCTGGAGGTCGTGCATGCCGTTCTGCCGAGTGTTCGCGATCCCCGATGCCCAGCGCCCGGCTAAATGAGATGACAACCCGACTTGTCAACACGAGCAAGCACAGGCCGTGATCAAAGAACCGGTGTCAGGGACAGCGATCCGACCCCATCACTCCACCGTAGGCACGCGAGAATCGCTCCGTACTCGGTGTCATCGATCTGCCCTTTCTTGGCGTCCGCTACCACGCAGCCGAAGGCGCTGGCGCCTACGCCAACGACCAGCCCATCGCTGTCAGCACCACCGCCCACGTCGGCGACGCCGTGGTGGCCCTCGGCGACTACGCCGTAGGCGACGGCGCCGACGACAAGAACCGCGCCCGCTTCGCCCTCACTCAGCGCCTTGCTACCAGCGTGCAGCGTGTCCGCATGCACGGCTCGGCCGCCATCGACCTCGCCTGGCTGGCCGCCGGCCAGGTCGACGCCATTGTCATGCTCGCCAACAAACCCTGGGACACCGCAGCCGGGGTGATCATCGCTCGTGAGGCCGGTGCCGTCCTCGTAGACCAGGACGGCACCCCGCATCACACCGGATCGAGCGCCACTATCGCCGCGAATCCCGCGCTTCTGCCCGCCATCCTCGCCCTCGTCGCTGGCGAACCCGTTCCTGCCTCATAACCGGGACTCAGCCGGTCCGGCCGTAGGGGCAATAGCTTGCCCCCTTCAAGACGTCCGAGGATCACCCCATGAATCCTGACGGCAAGATGCTCTACGTCATCGTCTGTGCTGCCGGCCCCGCCGGCGAGGTAGGCCAGCTCGTCGACCTGGCCCAAGCCGACGGTTGGGACGTCCACGTCATCGCCACCCCAGCGGCTCTCAACTTCATCAACATCGAGGCCCTGGAAGCGCAAACCGGCCACCCCGTACGCAGCCGATACCGCAAGCCGACCGATCCGAAGCCACGCCGCGCCGACGCCATCATCGTCGCGCCCGCCACGTACAACACCATCAACAAGTTTGCGCAGGGCATTGCCGACACCTACGCCCTCGGGCTCCTCGCCGAGGCACCAGGACTAGGAATTCCCGTCGTCATCCTCCCTTTCGCGAACAGCGCACTCGCCGGCCGGGCACCATTCCGCCGCAGCATCCACCAACTGCGGGATGAGGGGATCGACGTCCTACTGGGGTCTGATGGCTTCGATCCGCATGCCTCAGGAACCAGCGATCACTCGGCAAGCGGATTCCCGTGGCATCTGCCCCTACAACGCCTCTGACTCACGGATGCCGTTACCGCGATCCGCCACATACGCCGGTCGAGCTTCGTTCAAACTTCCTGTACATCTTCAAGGTGGCCCAAAACGGGCCGCTCAGGCCGCCGCCTGGGCGCGAGCTCCGGCCGCCGCAGTGCTTTGGCCGGAGCTCGCCATCGCCCGTCGGATGGCGTGGGGAACGGACAACCGTGAGCCGCTGTAGAACATCGACGCGGCGTGGGGGATTAAGGAGTATTGGTCGGCAGCCAACCGGTGCGGTCAGGGCGACGCGGCCGAGCCGCCGCGCCGGGCCGCCGTCGAGTCGCGGCCGTCGGATGCAGGGCGCGGCGGCGCGCCGTGCGTCCGGGCCGCCCCTCCACCGTCAAGGGCGCTACGCGTCGCAAGCGACGGCCGCGAGCGGCCGCCCTTGAGCGGTGGAGCCTCTGCAACCCTTAGCGGTCAGTAACGGTCAGCCCTTACGGCCTGCCCACAACGTGCGCACGCCGCCGACGGCTCAACGCGGCTGTCAAGCGCTCCTTGACGTCGTGGGCACGCAGATCGATGGCGGTAGGTCGAGTTGTCTTAGCTGCCCCCGGTTCCTTCGACCACACCTTGCTCGGCAGAGACCTCGCTCATAGTCGACACGGCTATAGCCAAAGCATGGAACATGTTTTCGGGCCGACCTTGGATTTCCGGGTATTTCTCAAGCGCTCGGATTTCCAGCTGCGAGAGGTTTCGTACCAGAATTACAGGCTCTTCGGCTACCATGTATTTAGCGACCAGGATGGAGCCGACGCGGACGGACGCTCGACTCACTCCCGCCAACGACTCGACAATTTCGCGTACAGCGGAAGCCTGCGCGGAATCTACTTCTGCCTGTTTCGCATCAAGAACAACAAGCTCGAGGGCTCGTTCGACTTTGACGAGCCTATGCTGAACCTCTTCTGATTTCACCGCTCCCTTCAGCCAAGCTCGGGAACGTCGGAAAATGGAGCCGCGCTTGATGTCGATATCTTCCTCGGCATCGTATCCAAGCGCGCGTCGAAGCTTATCCGCAGCACGGATTACCTTATCGTTCTGCTCCTCGTCGTCGGAATCAACATAAACCGCAATTGTGAGCGAATCGACCGCCCGCTCCTCGTTGGATTTGCTGAACTTTCCCGCGCGTGGCGCTGCGACGAGAAATGCGAATGCTCCGCCGAGAGAATTTACAGGTCCATAGGAAACGAGGCGATAGGGTTTGACCGCATCTGCAACTGTTTCTCTAGCATTATTGAATACTCTCTCGTCCGAGGAAACCGGGCCATCGCTCTTCTGTCTCGGCATAGGAATTGATGAGCCTTCAAGTCTTATTACCCATCCTTCGGACGCGTTTTCAATGCCGCTTTTACTGCCATCTCGCGAGCCCATGCCCCCGAAGCTAGTGGGTACATGCGATGATCACAATCGTTCTCGAGTGCCGCCCGCTGTATTAATGTCAGACCTGCGGGTAGATGAGTCGGCAGCAAGCCGGTAGTTGAGGCCGGCTACGGGCCAGTGGAGGCGTGATGACAACGATCATGTATCGCATACATCTAGACGACCCGCACCACGCTCTGAAGAGGATCTTCGTTCGGGAAGCCGGTACGTGGCCGTTCCCTTGGCTGCCCTCACCGGGAGACGCAGTGGGCATCGACAGCCCTGGGTCGTGGGAGCGAGTAAGCGGCGAAGGTGACACCCTGGTGAGCCGTTGGGTGCATGAACAACTACTTCAACCTCGGCCTATCAATAGGGCAATCTTCCTTCCTGGGCAGGGCACGGTCCATATCGACATGGAAATTCCTGGCCTAGAAGCAGACCCCGAATCTCAAATCGAGATCTTGGTTCGTGCGGGGTTCCGCGAAGTCACGCCAGACGGATAGGCCATGCAAGCTTGGTCGCCGAGTTCAGGTGGCACCGGCCCGGCGGGGCCGACCCTGCTTCAGAGCGACGGTGGCACGTGCACCCAATCGGACCGCTCCGCCCAGAGTTGAACGGCTCCCGACGGGGAGATTCGTCGTACCAGATCCATGCCAGGTCGGCCGGTCATTCGCCGGGTTCTGCGGGGAACATCAGGAAGTAGATGTGTGTCTGTCCTGGTAAGCAAGCCGCACTCCAAACGGTCTTGGGTGAGTGAGGCCGGGACCGCGTAAGGTGCCGCCGTGGCCAACTCGATCTCCGCGGCGACCTCCATGGCGACTACCTCCTCATGGCTCTCGCCAAGTCTCTCTGTCGCAGTCCTAGCGTTGATCTTCACGATCGCGTCCTTCTGGTGGATCCAAGTTCGAAGAAGCAAGTTGGCTAGCTATCCGCCGCTCTCCTATGCCGGTTACTTTCACCCGAACGACATCAGGCTCGTCCTACCGTTGGTTCTCTACAACCCCGGTCCGGCACCGATCGTGGTACTCAACTTTCGCCTTCACGTAAGCGGCGGAGTACCGCCCATCGACGGAACCACCAGCCCCGTGCCTTTCTCGATGTCCTGGCAGGCGATTCAGCCGAGGCTCGAACCGGCTGGGGTCGGCGGAGGGCGGCTGATGCCATCGCCGATCGCTGTAGCTGGCCGGTCGGCGGTCGAACGATTCATCGAGTTCGGCCGGGCGGTACAGGTTGACCTACCACTGAAAGCGGGACCGTACGAAGTAGCAGTAGAAGTACAGGAAGCTCACCACGCCGCATGGCGGCGACTCGTGAAGTTCAAGCTTCACACGGAATTGACTCTGGACGGTGACGAAGCGAGAGCGTACATCGTCCGCAACAACGATCCCGGTTGGCAGAGGTAAGAGCCATTCCATGGAGACGGCTCTCGCATTGCGGGCTCTGTCCGGGTGACTAACTGGGTGACGACCGCCAGTGATCATGCAGGACCAGCGTGGACGCCCACTGACAGAAATTGCAGATAGAGGGCACCGTAAGCCAAGGTCAAATGGCACCCATCGTTGCCTGGGGATCAAGTGCTTAGTCGGCTGCTTTCCTGCCTATTCGCTCGACTCGTCAGGTACCGATCTGAAACAAACGTGCCCAAGAACTGGATAGCGACGAGGAGACTCCACCAGGCTGCCAGCGCAAACCGAGACGGGTTGGACGAGCTAAGTAAGGTACCGGCCGCGACGGCAGCAACCAGACTTGCCCCAACCGCAAACCAGGGCAAGCCGTGCCAGCCCCTTCGGAAAGCCAATATCTGCAACGCTATGCCACCAACCATCACCAACAAAGAAGTGGCTCCAGCGATCGCAGCAGGCGACCGGGGAAGAAGACCGAGCAGAGCACCAGCCAGATAGATGATCGCCGCCGCTATGAGGTTCGCCAGCACGTTGACACCCACGTCACGCAGGAGTCTCGCTGAACTAATGCTCGGTCTCTGGCCTTCCTGGCGCTTGTTAAAGTCTGTGCTCACGTCAACGACGGTAGCCATCTCGATCACAGGCGCTCCTGAACGACAGCTAAGTCAAGGAGAGGTTGAGGCCCTAACCTGCTGGGACGATGGGCGTGAAGATCGCGCGCCAGATACTCTCGATACTGATGCCTGTGTGCCAGATCCGTGCCAGACGGATCGGTCGCTGATGGAGTATAGGGGGAACGGCTGCAAGTCGATTTGCGTCCAGGCTGGTGAACGAAATTGCAGCTCTACGATCATGTGCGAGCACCGTCCTGGCAGTGTGGGAGTCACTTCGCAGCCCGGCCGCTTCTGTGCACTAGCGGCGATGTCTAGCGGCGAATACTGCCGAATTGATCTTTTCTGGATCAAGGCGCCGCGCGAGCGCGCCGCGGGCCGGTCGCGCTCGCCCTGCTGGCGGCCTTCGGCCGGCATCGGCCGGCGCGCCGGCCAACCTCTGCTGCGGCACTTGGTCTGCAGGATGCCTCCGGCAGGAGCGCTCGGGCTTCTGGGATGGTGACGCCATTCCGTCCACCGTCGACCCGGACGAAGTCGAGCAGACATGCCCCTGGGCGCCAAGGTCGTTCGTCCGGTTGGCGCTCCACCTTGGCGCCCAGGACCATGCCCGCTCCCCGGTCGGCGGGTCGACGGCGGACGGATGGCTAAGGCGGTCGCTTATAACTCCGTGTCGGCTGTCGTATTGCCGGTGCTCTTCGCCATGGCCGACCATCGATCCAACGCATCCCCCAAACGGCGGCGGTATGGAGGGTCTTCACGATGTCGTCAGGTCTGCAAAGCTTCCTCACCAGGGTGTTCAGGAGTCTAGGCCCGCATCCGAACTGGTTCCTTGGGTCGCCGCGGCGCGCCACAGTGGCAGCAGTCTTACCGTCCGGCTACATCCTCCTAGTGGACTACACCAACGGCAGGGATTGGGTCACTCTGCCGCCCCGCCAGCCCGGCGAGGAGTGGACTGGCCTTGCGAGCCGTCCGACCGACGACCGGCCGACGGAAAGCGAGATGACGGCGATAGACACGGCTCTTACTGCTCGTCGGCTGGTTCGCACCGAGCCGTGGGGAATCGATGTAGAGGGCCGCCTGTGCGCCTCAATTGCGATCGATCGCGCCGGCAAGGACTGACCTGGTCAGGATCGGTGGTCAACCAAGGAACTGCGCCTCGGGCGCGAGTCCGGCGAAGAGTGCGTGACTGGCGATGAGGTCGCACTCGACCTCCAGGAGCTGGGCCGCGGTGCAGGTCGGTAAGGGCGCCCAGGAGCTTTCGAGGTCGCCGGTGAACGCGGCGCGCTGGCGGTGGTCTTCAAGGCGGCTTTTGGCACCGTGAGCGGCCAGCCGAGCGCCGATCCGGCCCTGCCCGAGGTACACGAGGTGCTGCTCCCCGGCGCGACGGATTCGGTACACGCCCAGGGTCGGTTTGGCGATCAGCCCGGGGTGCCAGGGACTCCACGGGAGGCCGGCCCACTCGGCGCTGGTCGGGGCGTGGTCCAGATCAAGCACCGGGGCATGATCCAGCGATCGGGTGACTGCGGGATCTTGATACCCGCGAGTCCGGCGCCCTGACTTCACCAACGCGGCGTTGTTGCCGGTGGACTTGATCCACCCATCTGGCATGCGCCCGAAGTTGGCCGTCGGCGAGCGACCGAACTTCGCCCGGTGCTGTGACACCGCGACGCACTCGGCGAGCTTGCGCTCCCGGACGTCCCCCGCGAACTCAGCCACCGAGACCTCGAATTCGGCGCCCTCCGCAGTGCGCATCACCCAGAGGCACGGAGCGGCGGTGTGCGGGTCGTTGTACGGCATCTCGTCGCCATACAGGGCGCAAAGCTGGCTGAGCCGCCCACGGAGCCCCGAACTCTGCCCGACGTAGGCGAGCGTGCTCTCCCCCACCCGCCTCACGCGGTAGAGCCCTGGGCCGCGCGGCACCCGGAGACGGGCCGCCCGATCGTTCAGCGGAAGCCAGTCAGCCCAGGAGAGCGCCAGCGTCTGTGGCTCCGGTAGCGGGCGGGATCGCACGGACGAAGGCTAGGACATGGGTCCGACGATCTCGGGGCCGCTGGGGGCGTCCTGGGCCGTCTCTGGGCCGTCAGACGTCCCAGAACGTTGACCAAAGATGACCATGACTAACGGCATTTACCCAGGTCAGCACCCTGGCCGACCCTGCTGCCAGGACCGGCCAAACACCATTATCGGTAATTGGTGTACTGCGAGAAACAGGGCGTCAAGCTGCGGTTTCATGCTGCGCGGACCATTTGGGCCGTGGGACCGCCTCGCGCCAGAACCCCCGGTCGATCGCCCGGCGGGTCCGTTCCTCACTGCTGGGCATGAGATGGGTGTACGTCCGAAGGGCGAAACTCGGGATCCGAATGCCCGAGGTATACGGCCAGCGCCTCTGACCCCTCCAACTGAGTGCGCAGGCAGATCGCCATCGAGTCCGGCTTGCAGTAGCACCTCTATTTGACCTTGCTCTCCCCAGGAACACTGGCAGGCGTGAAGGTGATCAAATTTGTCGGCGGCGCCGTCGCGGTGATGCTCGTGATCCTGGCCGGTGGAGTCGTCTGGCTGCTGTATCGACTCAACACCTATGACCCGGCCTGGTCAGCCGTTGACGCCAACGCGAAGGTCATCGCCCGCAAGGCCGACTTGGCAGTGGCGCCCCTCGGCCCGGGGGAATATCCGACAACCGGCCTCCACGCGCTGACCGGTTGGATCGCCAACTACGGCGGAACCGTCCGGGCCTCCCAGGGCAACGACAACGAGAACCCGGCCGACCCGCACGCCTGGGCCGACGCCGAAATGCGCGGCGGGGCCGATGGCCAGATGGACCACATTGTGTGCGTGCGCTTCGAACTGCGGTGGCAGCACGACACGACCTGGCATCGCATCGACTGCCCCTAGAACTGCGACTCGACGCGCACCCGCGAATCTTCCATCAGCCGTTCCCCTCGCATCTGCCGAACGTCATGTCGCCGGAACCGCTGGGCTTCAGCGGCAGAGAGAAACTCCAGCCGGCGTCTCCTTCGTAGGTGTCCAGTTCCAGCATGTCGCTGATGACGGCGTCCTGGCCGATGGTGTCGAACTCCATGTCCAGCGTTGTCACCCGTCCAGCCATGACGTCAGCTCCCAGGACGAACACACCCCAACTGCCGGCCGCGGTGGTGGCCGGCGGATCGTTCCACCGGGGTGAGCTTCCAGGCTTAGGGGTCGGAACTCTGAAGGAAATCTGCCCGGCAAGCACAGGCGACATCGGATCGACCTTGAAGCGGTCTCCGGCAAGTACCAGCCGGTCGCCGTGAGGTGAGCACCAGGTGCCCACGAATTCATCCTCCCTCGGCGCCTCGGGCGGCGAGGTGATGGGTTCGAGCGCGAAGGTAATGACCTTGAGAGCCGCCATGGCGAGAAGGAACGCGACAACAAGGAGCGTTCCGATGAGCGCCAGCAGGCCGCGCCAACGTCGGCCTGATTTATCAGCCTTCGCTCGGTCATGAGCGGTTGTGTCCCATTGCCTTGGCATCCCAGCCCTCCCCAAGTCGGGGATGATCTTGATCGATCCGGGACTGCAGCGGAAGGGAGCCCATCAATCTCCCCGAAACCTTCACAACCATGGCGGGACTTAGCCGGATTGACCTGCGGTTTTCCGCCGGATGGGCGTTGCCCGCAGCCACCTCGCACCCTACGCTGTCGCGGATGATCTTGGGGAGCGGACGGGAACGACGATGGATCGCCTGAACAACGCCTACGCGTGGGGCATGGCCCTGACGTTTCCGGTGCAGTCACTCGTTCCCTACGACTCCTGGGCTCTCTACCTGCCCTTCGTCGCCGTTTACGTCGGGTTTGCCGTCGCCGACAGCCGGGCGGTCAGAGCTGCGGGCTACGAGGGATCGTTCATGCTGGCGTTCATGTTCGGCATCGCGTACCTGTGGCTACGGCCGCGACGCACCGGGCAGGGCTACGCCATTCCGATGGTGGCGACGATCGGGATCGTGGGCGCCGTGGTGCTTCGGACCGCCTGAGCGCGACGGCACCGCGCCTCACCGGCTCCTCGGCGTCCTGCGGGTGAGGTGCCAGGCGGCGGGGAGGACCCCGGCGGCGATCAGGACCTTCAGGGCGTCGCCGAGCAGGAACGGGACCAGGCCGACTCGGACGGCGGTGGTGGCGTTCAGGTGCAGGGTTACCGCCAGCCAGGAGACCCCGACCGTGTAGATGACGACGTTGCCGAGGAGCATCGCCGGGACTGTGCGCCACGGGGTGCGGTCGGCGCCGTAGCGGGCCAAGGCGCCGACCACCGCCGCGGCGGCGATCATGCCCAGGAGATAGCCGAAGGTCGCGCCAGTGAGGCCGGAGGCGCCGCCGGCGAACCACGGGACTCCGGCCAGGCCGGCGAAAACGTAGGCCAGGGTGGCGGCCGGGCCGCGCCAGGGGCCGAGGGCGGCGGCGCAGAGCAGGACGGCCAAGGTCTGGCCGGTGACCGGGACCGGGCTGCCCGGGACGGGGACGGCGATCTGGGCGGACAGGCCGATCAGGGCGGCGCCGCCGGTGACCAGGAGGACGTCGGCGCCGCGGACGCGGGTGAGTAACAGGTCGCCGAGGACGTAGCGGGGCGCGTGCAGGGCGAGCGAGTTCATCGATGCTCCTCGACGACAGAGTGGGATGCGGCGGAAGAGGGCGACGCGGCGGCGGGGACGGCCGAAGACGGAGACGCGGCGGCGGGAACGGCGGAAGAGGAAGACGCGGCGGCGGGAACGGCGAAAAAGGGAGACTCGGCGGAGGCGGAGCCGGGGGTGGCGGAAGGCAAGGACGACAAGTAGGCGCGCCAGCCGCCGTGAGCGGTGATGTCCGGTGCGTCGACCAAGCCCACGCCCTCGCAGAGGAAACCGGTCACGCTGGTGCCGTCCTCCAGCTCGACCCGGCCCAGGACCATCGGGCTGGGCAGAGCGGCGAGGAACCGGCCGAGCGCGTCCGGCGGCAGTTCCCACACTTCACCCTCGATGGCGGCGCCGTCCGTGGCGACCCGGACCAGGCCGGGCTTGGGGGGTTCGGTGGGCAGGGCGTGCAGGCGGTAGCGCGGGGCGGTGCGGGCCGCTCGCACGAATCTGCCGCCCGGTGACGTGAGCTGGTGGTTCAGCGGCTGCCCGGTCAGGTGCGCGCCGACCACCAGCAACGGGAGGCCACGGGTGGCCGTACCGGAAAGCGGGTCTTCGCCGAGGACCAGGGCCGCGACGTCGGCGGCGACCGCGTCCGCGAAGCCTCTGGCGATGATCTGGACGCCGAAGGCGGCCGGGACCGCGACGGCGCTGAGCCCGAACAGGTTGCAGAAGTTGGTGTACGTGCCGAGGGTCGCGTTGACGCCGATCGGGTCCGCGGCGACCTCGGCGATCGTCGGGTGGCTCGGGGCGGTCGGCAGCAGCAGCGCGTCGGCGTCGCCCCACTCCGCCATCGCCTCGGCGCGCAGCCGGGAGAGGCGTTCGGTATCGGTCACCAGCACGTGGGCCGGGATGTCCCGGGCGGGGCTGATGATGGCCCGGACCGTCGGATCGACCTGATCCGGATGTTCGTCGATGAAGGCGCCGACCGCGGCGTAGCGTTCGGCGACGAAGCCACCGTTGTAGAGCAGTTTCGCGGCGGCCAGGAACGGGGCGAGCCGGATCGGGCGCAGCCGGGCGCCGGCCGCTTCGAGGTCCTTCGCGACCTGGTCGAACGCGTCGAGCCAGTCCGGTGACAGCCCGATCAGCTCGGACCGGTCGGGGACCGCGACGACCGGATGCGGCGGCGCGGACAAGGGCGACGCGGCGGAGTGCGGCGCCGGGTCGCTCATGATGGCGAGCGCCTGCCGACCCTCGCCGAGTGTGCGAGCGAAAACGGTCACGCAGTCGAAGCTGCGGCAGGCCGGCACCACCCCGTCGACCGGCACGAGCCCCGGGGTCGGCTTCATCCCGACGATGCCCTGGAAGGCGGCCGGCACCCGCCCCGACCCGGCCGTGTCGGTGCCGAGGGCCAGGTCGGCGATGCCGAGCGCGACCACCACCGCCGACCCGGAGCTGGAGCCACCGGAGACCCGGGCCGGGTCGCGGACGTCGCGGACCGCCCCGTACGGGCTGCGGGTGCCGACCAGCCCGGTCGCGAACTGGTCCAGATTGGTCTTGCCGAGCACCAGCGCGCCGGCGTCGACGAGCCGTTGCACCGCGGACGCGCTGCGGTCCGGCTGGTAGGCATAGGCGGGGCAGCCCGCGGTGGTGGGCAGCCCGGCGACGTCGATGTTGTCCTTGACCGCGAGCAGCTTTCCGGCCAGCGGCAGGTCCTCCCCCGCGGCCAGGCGCGCCTCGACGACGGCCGCGTCGGCGAGCACGTCCACCTCGGGCCGCAGAGTGATCCAGGCTTCCGGACGCTCCTCCCGGGCGAGCCGGGCGTAGGCGGCGCGAACGCGGTCTTTCATGCGGGGCTCCCGAGGACGACGAGCGGGCTGCCCGGCGCGACCTGCGCGCCGGGGATGACGAGGATGTCGGCGACCTGCCCGTCGCACGGCGCGGTGACCACGGTCTCCAGCTTCATCGCCTCGAGCGCGAGCAGCGGCTGCCCGGCGACGACCCGGTCACCGGGCCGCACGTCGACCCGCCAGACACTGGACACGAACGGCGCCTCCACCAGCGTCCCACCGTCGGGAACGGTGACCGTCCCGGCGGCCGGCGGTGCTTCCGGCTCGGGCCGGGGATCGAATTCCCCGGCCGCCGCCCACGCCTCCCGCTCCTGGCCGAAAGCGGTCGCCTGCCGCGCCCGGAAGTCGGCGATCGACGCCGCGTTGGACTCCAGGAACGCCTCGTGGTCGGCGAGCCGGAACGTCCCGTCGTCGATCCGCAGCCGGTGCCGCCCGGCGGCCACGTCGGCCCGCAGGTCGAGCAGTTCCTCGGCACCGACCGGGTACCACTGGATCCGGTCGAAGTGGCGCAGCAGCCACGGGTCGCCGGCCTCGCGCCGCCAGCGGGACCAGATCTGCACGGTACGGCCGACGAACTGGTAGCCGCCCGGCCCCTCCATCCCGTAGATGCACAGGTACGCCCCGCCGATCCCGACCGCGTTCTCCGGCGTCCAGGTGCGCGCCGGGTTGTACTTGGTGGTGACCAGCCGGTGCCGCGGGTCGAGCGGGGTGGCCACCGGCGCGCCGAGGTACACGTCGCCGAGGCCGAGCACCAGGTAACTGGCGTCGTAGACGGTCCGGTAGACGTCGTCGACCGAGTCGAGACCGTTGACTCGGCGGATGAACTCGATGTTCCACGGGCACCACGGCGCGTCGTCGCGCACGCCGGCCATGTAGCGGGCGATCGCCTCCCGGGTGGCCGGGTCGTCCCAGGACAGCGGCAGGTGCACGGTCCGGCTGGGCACCTCCAGGTCGCGGGTGGCCGGCAGCTCGATGGACCGGACCACGTCGAGCAGCTTGCGGACCGGCAGCACCGCCGGGTCGACGTGGATCTGCAGCGAGCGGATCCCCGGGGTGAGGTCGACGACGCCCGGCAGGCCCTCGGCGCGCAGCCGGTCCATCAGGGCGTGCCCGCGCATCCGCAGGCCGAGGTCGAGGGTCATCGGGCCGTATTCGACGAGCAGGTTGTCGTCGCCGGAGCGCCGGTAGGTGACGTCGTCGACCCGGGCGAGCACACCGTCGTCGCGCGTCTTGAGCAAGGGCGTGAAATCAAGATCGCTTACCGGTACGAACCGGACCGTGTCGCCCGGGCTCAGCTGCCCGAGCTTCCACCGCTCCGACGTGATCACCGTGGCCGGGCAGACGAAGCCGCCGAGGCTGGGCCCGTCCGGTCCGAGAATGATCGGCACGTCGCCGGTGAAGTCGATGGCGCCCACCGAGTAGGGGGTGTCGTGGATGTTGGACGGGTGCAGGCCGGCCTCGCCACCGTCGGTCCGCGCCCAGCGGGGTTTCGGGCCGACCAGGCGGACCCCGGTGCGCGCCGAGTTGAAGTGCACCTGCCAGGCGGCGGCGTAGAACTCGTCGAGGTCTTCGCGGGTGAAGAACTCGGGGGCGGCGTGCGGCCCCTCGGTCACCTTGATCCGCCAGTCGTGGCCGATCCGCGGTGGCTCCACCATCGACATCTCAGGTTTCGTCCCGATGGAAACCGACCGCAACACATCGCCGACCCGCAACGCCCGCCCGCCATGCCCCCCGAACTGCCCGAGAGTGAACGTCGCCGCACTCCCCAGATACCGCGGCACGTCCAGGCCCCCGGCGAACAGCACATAGGCCCGCAACCCACCCGAGGTCGCCTTCCCGACGTCGAGCACCGCACCCGCCGGCACCACAACCGGCTCCCACTGCGGCACCGGCCGTCCGTCGACGCTCACCGGCACCGGCGCCCCGGTCACACAGACCGTGGTGTCCGCGGTGAACCGCAGCGCCGGCCCGTCCACCGTGCACTCCAGGCCGGGCGCCCCCTCCGGGTTGCCGAGCGCCGTGTTCCCGAGCCGGAAGGACAGGTCGTCCATCGGCCCGGACGGCGGCACCCCGACCTCCCACAGCCCGGTCCGCCCGGGCCAGTCCTGCACCGTGGTCATCGTGCCGGGCCGCTCGACCACGATCCGCGGCTCGGTGTCGTGCACCCCGGCGAGCGTGGCCGTCGAGTGCCGCGCCGCCAGCACGTCGTGGTGGGCCGCGGCGGCGCGCAGCAACCCGAGGTTCGTCTCGATCCCGTCCACCCTGGTCCCGGCCAGCGCGGCCCGCAGGTTGCCGAACGCCTCGTCCCGGGTCGCGCCGGTGACGATCACCTTGGCCAGCATCGGGTCGTAGGCGGTGCTCACCTCGGTCCCGGCCTCGACCCAGCCGTCCACCCGGACGTCGCCGGGAAAGGCCACGTCGGTGATCAGTCCGGCGCTGGGCCGGTGCCCCTGCGTCGGGTCCTCGGCGTAGACGCGGGCCTCGACCGCCGCCCCGGCCGCCCGTCGCGGCTCGTCCAGCACGCTCGCGTCGCCCTGCGCCAGGCGCAGCATCCACTCCACCAGGTCGATCCCGAAGATCTCCTCGGTGACCGGGTGCTCGACCTGCAGCCGGGTGTTCACCTCCAGGAATGAGGCCTGCTCCCGGGCCGCGTCGTAGACGAACTCGACGGTCCCCGCTGACCGATACCGCACCGACGAGCAGAGGGCCGTGGCCGCCGCGTGCAGCTGCTCTCGCACGTCGTCCGGCAGGCCGGGCGCGGGCGCTTCCTCGATCACTTTCTGGTTGCGCCGCTGCAGGCTGCAGTCCCGGTCACCGAGCGCCACCACGCGTCCGGCGCCGTCACCGAAGACCTGCACCTCGACGTGCCGGGCATGCTGCACGAACCGTTCGAGGAACACTCCGCCGCTGCCGAAGTTCGCGACCGCGAGCCGCTCGACCCGATCAAAAGCGGACGCCAGTTCGGCCGCGTTGTGGCAGGCCTGCATGCCGATGCCGCCGCCCCCGCCGGTCGCCTTCAGCATCACCGGGTAGCCGATCGTCTCGGCGGCGGCGAGCGCCTCGTCCAAGCCGGACAGCAGCCCGGTGCCCTCGATCATCGGAACGCCGGCCGTCCGGGCCAGGTCCCGCGCGGTGTGCTTGGCGCCGAACGCGGTCAGCTGCGCCGGCGTCGGCCCGACGAACGCGAGCCCGGCCGCCTCGACCGCGGTGGCGAAGGCGGCGTCCTCGGAGAGGAAGCCGTATCCGGGGTGCACGGCGCCGGCGCCGGTGGACAGTGCGGCGTCGAGCACCCGGTCGACCAGCAGATAGCTCTCCCGGGCCGGGGCCGGGCCGAGCCGGACGGCCACGTCGGCCATCCGGACGTGCGGGGCGGCGCGGTCGGCGTCGGAGAAGACCGCGACGGTCTTCAGCCCGATCCGCGCGGCGGTGCGGATGATCCGGCAGGCGATCTCGCCGCGGTTCGCGATCAGCAGGGTGTCGAACATGGGGAGCGGGCCTCCGGGTCGGGGAGAGGGACGGCTTGCCGTGGTGGCTGCGGCGTGCCGGAGGTCAGGGAGCGGTGACCAGCATCCGGACCGGCGTCGGGTCGAAGCCGTTGCACGGGTTGTTGATCTGCGGGCAGTTCGACACCAGGACCAGCACGTCCATCTCGGCGCGCAGGGTCACGGTGAGGCCGGGCGCGGAGATGCCGTCGACGATGCCGAGGCTGCCGTCCGGGTCGACCGGCACGTTCATGTACCAGTTGATGTTGCTGACCAGGTCACGCTTGCCGAGACCCCAGCGGCTGCCCTCGATCAGGAAGTTCTCCACGCAGGCGTGCTGGTGCTTGGTGTGCTGGCCGTACCGGAGGGTGTTGCTCTCCCGGCTGCACGCCCCGCCGACCGTGTCGTGCCGGCCGACCTGGTCGCCGATCACGGTCATCAGCGGGTTGCCCTCGCTGGAGCGCAGCACGCTGCCGGTGGTCAGGAAGATGGTGCCCTGCGCCGCGACGGTGTCCGGCGCCGAGTAGCGTTCGGCGGTGTCGTCCGCGTTGTAGATCAGGCAGTCGACGGCCTGGTTGCCGGCCAGGTCCTCGATGGTCAGCGTCTGACCCTTCCGGATCACCGCGGACCACGGCGCGCGGGCCGGGACGATCTGATCGAGAACGGTCGTCATGCGAGCCCCCGGGCGGTCAGGTAGTCGACGGTGTTGAACAGGGCCCGCTCGGCTTCCGGCGTGCGGGCATCGCGCGGTTCGCTCGGCTTGCCGGGACGGGCGCTTATCCGTACGGGTGAGCAGGTGTATTCCTCGCGCGGGTCGAGCGGATGCGGAACGTTGACGAGCAGCACCGTGACCGGCATCTCGGCGCGCAGCTCGACGACGGCCCCCGGTCCCGCCGAGCCGAGCCAGGTGAAGCCGCCGTCCGCGCCGACCCGGACGCCCTGGAAGAACGAGATGCTCGGCGGCAGGTCCCGGCGGGTCAGCCCGTGCTTGGCGGCGGCGAGGGTGAACAGTTCACGGCCGGCCGGGGTGGCGCTGTGCGGGCTGCCGTCGCCGTACCGTGAAGAATTGCTCGTGAGGGTGGTGGTGCCGCAGAAGGTGTCCGAGCGGTCCGGGGAACCGGCCGTGACCGTCGCCAGGGCGCGCCCCTGGTCGGAGAGAAGCAGGTGCCCCTCCCCCACGTAGGCCTGCCAGAGCACCTTGACCGTGTCGGCGACGTTGAGCCGCTCCCACGGCTCGTCGGCGTTGAACACCAGCACCGAGACGCAGGCGTCGCCGTGGACGTCGGTCAACCGCAGGGTGGTGCCGCGGGCCAGGCGCTTGCTCGCGTAACCGCCGCCGGGAATCGTCTCCTCCCAGGTCAGCCCGGTGCTGGCCGGGACCGTGGGCATGCACTCGACGACGGTGCCGCCCTGGGCGCGGGCGTGCTCCCGGGCCCCGGTGGTGGTGGCGGTGCTCATGCGGGCTCTCCTTCGACGACGGCCGGGACGGCGGCCGGGAACGACGGCAGGTGCAGCGACAGCGCGCGGGTGCGGTAGCGCAGGTAGGCGAGGCCGCCGGCGAGCAGCGCGCCGCCGACGAAGATCAGCGAGAAGTAGTGCAGGTACCAGTGGGTGCCGGCCGGGTCGTAGACCTCCTGGCGGGGCCAGCCGAGGTTGAGGATCATGCCGAGGCCGTAGAGGACGGCGACCGCGTTGACCACGATCCCGAACTTGCCGAGCGAGAAGAGCTTGCCGCCGCGTTCGGTGGTGGCGGCCTCGGCGCCGGCCGGCCAGCCCTTGATCCGGCGGATCAGCAGCGGGATGGTGACCAGGGCGTAGGCGAGGTAGAGCAGCACGATGCAGACGCTGGTCAGCGCGGTGAACAGGGCCGCCTGTCCGATGTTGACCAGCAGGACCCCGGCCGCGCCGGCGCCGACCACGATGGCCGGCAGCGCCGGGGTGCCGGTGCGCGGGTTGACCTTGCTGAGCGCGGCGGAGAACGGCAGCACGCCGTCCCGGGCCATCGAGAAGACCATCCGGCTGCCGGCGGTCTGGATGGCCAGGGTGCAGACCGCGACCGCGATCGCCACGTCGATCAGCAGGATCTTGCCGCCGGTCTCGCCGAGGCGGCTGGTCAGCACGTAGGGCAGGCCCTCGGTGGCCAGCCGGCCGTCGGTCAGGCTGGGCGCGGCCATCAGCGCGACCAGCAGCATCAGGCCGCCGCCGATGCCGGACGCGGCGAGCGCCCGCAGGATCGTGCGGGGCGCGGTGTGCCGCGGGTCGCGGGTCTCCTCGCTGAGCTCGCCGGCGCTGTCGAAGCCGACCACCACGTAGGCCGCCATCAGGGCGGAGACCAGGAACGGGCCGACGTACGAGGCGCCGTCGCCCATGCCGCCGGTGTCGAACACGACGCCCGGCCCGCGCTCCACGTTGAACAGCAGCAGCACGATCACCGCGACCACGCCGATGATCTCCAGGGTCACCCCGGTGCTGTTGATGATCGCCATGAGCCGGACGCCGATCACGTTCACCAGCGTGGTGAGCACGATCAGGATCGAGCCGAGCAGCACCGCGTTGGTGGCGCCGCTGGCCGAGGTGAGCGCCGGGTCGCCGCCGACCAGCTGGAAGCCGGACCAGATCTGCGGCAGCACCACCTGCAGCGCGATCGCCGCGGCGGCCACCGTGACGATCTGCGCGATGATCATCACCCAGCCGGCGAACCAGCCGACCGTGGCGTTGGAGAGCCGGCGCGACCACTGGTAGATGCAGCCGGAGAGCGGGTAGCGGGCGGCCAGTTCGGCGAAGTTGAGCGCCACCATGAACTGGCCGAGGAAGACCAGCGGCCAGGTCCAGAAGAACGCCGGCCCGCCGAACGAGAAGCCGAAACCGAAGAGCTGGAAGACCGTGGTGAGGATCGAGACGAAGGAGAACCCGGCGGCGAACGACGCGTAGCTGCCGATGCTGCGGCGCAGCTCCGGCTCGTATCCGAAGCCGCGCAGGTCAGCGGCGTCAGTGGTGGATGTGGTCATACCGTCTCCCGGAGGTCCGGCGAATACCTGTCGGTTGACAGATTCTGTGACCGGACATCGACCGTGGTTTCTCGGCGGTAAACCTTGGGTTGCCTACTGTGTCGCGACGGTTACATCGATCCGGCGACGGAAGTGCGGGCGGCCGCGTGACACGATGCGGTGGTGAGTTCCCCGACCGCCTCCGTCGGCCGGCCCCGATCCGGCGCCCGCCGGCTGCCCACCGGGTCCGCCCGCGACGAGATCCTGGACGCCGCCGCCGAGCTGTTCGCCGAGCGGGGTTACGCGGCCACCTCGACCCGGATGATCGCCGAGATGGTCGGTGTGCGGCAGGCCTCGCTCTACTACCACTTCAAGACCAAGGAGCAGATCCTCGCCGAGCTGCTCGAGTCCACCGTCCGGCCGTCGGTGGACTACGCGTCGTCACTGCCCGAGCAGGGCCTGGACCCGGCCGAGGCGTTGCGCGCGCTGGTCCGCTACGACGTGGGGGTGCTGCTCGGCGCCCGATGGAACGCCGGCATCCTCTACGCCCTGCCGGAGATCGCCACCGAGCCGTTCACCCGATTCCGCGCCGAGCGGGAGCGGCTGCGCCTCGCCTACCGCCGGCTGGCCGGCGGCGACGTCCCCGGCGACCTGGTGCTCGGCCTGGTGGAGAGCGTCATCGGGATGCGCCGCGACCTGGCCACCCTCCCGCCGCACGAGGAACTCCAGGAGGCCGTCGCCACGGCGGCACTCCGGCTCACCACGCTGTAAATTCTTGCAAATCTTGCACCCCCGTTAGCAAGATACTGTGACGCGACGGTGACTTCTTGACGCAGCTCACAGCTTCTCACCATGCCTTGACCGGGGTCTCACGAGTGACCAGTGTGGAGAGTGCCTGCCGCGCGACACCGGTCGCGGTCTGCAAACACTTCCATCCTTTGCAGGATCTGGCAGGCTGTTTGACTGAGGAGACTTCATGCAGAACCGCATCGCCGTCCGGGCCGGCGTCGTCGCCGGGCTCGTCGCCGGCGTCCTCGGGGCCGGCGGTCCCGCCCTGGCCGCCCCGGCCGTCACCGCGGCGCCGGTGACCGCCGGCGCCGCCGAGGTCACGCCGATCGCCGCCACCTTCAACGTCACCGCCGACTTCACCAGCTGGGGCCAGACGGTGGCGGTGGTCGGCAACATCCCGGCGCTCGGCGGCTGGGACACGGCCAAGGCCGTCCCGCTCAGCACCACCGGCACCACCTTCCCGGTCTGGACCGGTGGCGCCGCGCTGCCGCCCAACACCTACGTCGAGTTCCAGTACATCGTGAAGAACCCGAACGGCAGCGTCGCCCGCTGGGAGAAGAGCTACCAGCAGAACCGGCGCACGATCACGCCGCCGACCGGCACCTACGTCACGCACGACACCTTCGGCGGGTACTGATCCGGCCGCGCCGCGCCGAGAGATATGGCCTAGATACCTCTCGGCGCGGCACCCGGCAGTATCCCATCCGCCGCTCCGGCCGGCCGTCAGCACGTGCCCGGCGGCCGCCGGTCCGGGCGCAGCTCCCGGGTCGCGGTCAGGTGCCGGACCACGTCGATGAGCTTGGTCCCGGTCCGCTGGCTGACCTGGATCAGCAGGCGGAAAGCCTGGTCGGCGTCGGCCGAGTACCGCTCCATCAGGATCCCCTTGGCCTGGCCGATCAGGTCGCGCACCTCGATGGTGTGCCCGCACTGCTCCTGCTGCTTCGCCCCGGAGAGGGCGACCGCCGCGTGCGCCGCGAAGAGCCGGCCGACGTGCTCGGCCTCGTCGCCGAAGGCGCCGGGCTCGCACGAGTACAGGTTGAGCGCGCCGAGCGTGTCGTCCTCGACGTAGAGCTGGAACGACAGCATGCTGCGGACGCCCAGCTCGGCGGCCCGCGCGGCGAAGACCGGCCACCGGTCCTCGCCGGCCATGTCGGCGACCTTGACCATCCGGTCGTCGTAGATCGCCTGCAGGCACGGTCCCTGGCCGGTGTCGTACTGCGCCTGGTCGATCTGCCGGACCACCTCGTCGGTCGCGGCGCGGGTGTCGACGTCCCGGTGGTGCTCGACCACCATGAGCCCGGCGTACCGGCTGCCGGGCACGGTGTCCACCGCGGTCGTGGTGATCGCGTCCAGGGTGTGCCGTTCGTCCGGTTCGGTCTGCAGTGACCGGGCCACCTCGCTCAACGCGACGGCCAGGTCGTCGCCCGGGATGTCTCTCATCGCCCCGCCTTCCCCCGTTCAGCCCCCGTATGCCCGCCTCACCAGCGGATACGCCAAACCGGACCGGGTCATGCTTCGGACAGCCAGGAGCGCCCTACTGATCTCCGGAGCGGCGCACGCTGAGGGCATGGCTGAGAGTTCCGGCGCCGAGCAGCGACGCCTCCGGGATGCCGACACCGCCGCCGTGCCGTGGCGGCGGTGGGGGCCGTACGTCAGTGACCGGCAGTGGGGCACGGTCCGGGAGGACTACAGCCCGGGCGGGGACGCCTGGTCCTACCTGAGCCACGACATGGCGCGGTCGCGGGCCTACCGCTGGGGCGAGGACGGGATCGCCGGGTTCTGCGACGACCAGCAGTGGCTGTGCCTGGCCGTCGCGCTGTGGAACGGGCACGACCCGATCCTCAAGGAACGCTTCTTCGGGCTGACCAACCAGGAGGGCAACCACGGGGAGGACGTCAAGGAGTACTACTTCTACGTCGACGGGACGCCGACCCACTCGTACATGCGGATGCTCTACAAATATCCGCACCGCGCCTTCCCGTACGAGGAACTCGTCGTCACGAACGGCCGGCGGGACCGCACCCAGTACGAGTACGAGCTGCTCGACACCGGGATCTTCGCCGAGGACCGGTACTTCGACGTGGAGATCGAATACGCGAAGGCGGCCCCGGAGGACATCCTGGCCCGGATCACCGTGCACAACCGGGGTCCCGAGACCGCCACCCTGCGGGTGCTGCCCACCCTGTGGTTCCGCAACATCTGGTCCTGGGACCGGCCGGAGCCGCGACCCGAGCTGCACGCGGCCGCCCGCAACGGCGCCGCGCCGGTCGTCGAGGCGGTCCACCAGCGGCTCGGCACCCGCCGGCTGACCTGCCTGGGCGCGCCCGACCTGCTGTTCACCGAGAACGACACGAACACCGACCGGGTGTTCCACCGGCCGAACGGCAGCCCGTTCGTCAAGGACGCGATCGACCGCTACGTGGTGCACGGCGAGACGGCCGCGGTCAACCCGGCGGCCACCGGCACCAAGGTCGCCGCCGACTACACCCTGCACGTGCCGGCCGGCGGGACCGGCGTGGTCCGGGTCCGCCTCAGCGAGCAGGCGGTGACCTCCTCGGACGCCGAGTTCGACGCGCTCGTGCAGACCCGGCGCGACGAGGCCGACGAGTTCTACCAGCAGGTGCTCGCCCCGCAGCTGAGCGCCGCGGAGCGGCAGGTGGCCCGGCAGGCGCTGGCCGGCCTACTGTGGAGCAAACAATATTTCGGGTACGACGTGGAGCGCTGGCTGACCGGGCACGGCAAGGATCCGCTGGAGGCCGGGCCGACCCGCAACGGCGAATGGTTCCACATGATCTGCCACGACGTGATCTCCATGCCGGACAAGTGGGAGTATCCCTGGTTCGCCGCGTGGGACCTGGGCTTCCAGGCCGTGGCGCTGAGCATGGTCGACGCCGAGCTGGCCAAGAGCCAGCTGAGCCTGCTGCTCAGCCGGCGCTACCTGCACCCCAACGGGCAGATCCCGGCGTACGAGTGGAACTTCGGCGACGTCAACCCGCCGGTCCACGCGTGGGCGGCACACCTGGTCCACGAACTGGAGAAGGCGCGCACCGGGCGGGGCGACCACGACTGGCTGGAGTCGGTGTTCCACCAGCTGGCCCGCAACTTCAGCTGGTGGGTGAACCGCAAGGACGCCGACGGCAACAACGTCTTCCAGGGCGGCTTCCTCGGCCTGGACAACATCGGGGTGTTCGACCGCAGCAGCACGTCGCTGCCCACCGGCGGCACCATCGACCAGGCGGACGGGACCGCGTGGATGGCGCTGTACTGCCAGAGCATGCTGCAGATCGCCCTGGAGCTGTCGGTGCGCGACCCGGTCTACGTCGAGCAGGCGCAGGCGTACTTCGAGCATTTCGCCTGGATCGCCGTGGCGGTCAACCGCAAGTCGAGCACGGCGGCGCTCTGGGACGACGAGGACGGGTTCTTCTACGACCTGCTGCGGCTGCCCGACGGCGAGACGCGCCGGCTGCGGATCCGCTCGATGGTGGGGCTGCTGCCGCTGGCCGCGGCCACCGTGTACGACCCGGCGTTGCTGGCCCGGTTCCCGAGGCTGCTGGAGAACGCCCGGGACTTCGTGTCCCGCCACCCCAGCATCAGCTCGGTGCTGACCCGCGACGAACAGTTGCTGGCGTTCTTCGACGAGGACCGGCTGCGGCGGATCCTGGCCCGGATGCTCGACGAGGAGGAGTTCCTCAGCCCGTACGGGATCCGGTCGCTGTCCCGCTGGCATCGCGAGCACCCGTTCGCCTTCCCGGTCCGGGACGACGTCTACCGGGTGTCCTATCTGCCCGCCGAATCGGACAGCGGGATGTTCGGCGGCAACTCGAACTGGCGCGGCCCGATCTGGTTCCCGGTCAACATGCTGATCATCCGCTCGCTGCTCAATCTCTATCTGGCGTACGGCGACGAGTTCACCGTCGAGTGCCCGACCGGCTCCGGGCAGCGGATGACCCTGTTCCAGGTGGCCCGGGAGCTGTCCGACCGGCTGACCCGGATCTTCCTGCCGGACCCGGACGGCCGCCGGCCCTGCTACGGCGGGCAGGACATCTTCGCCACCGAGCACTGGCGGGACCTGATCACGTACTCCGAGTACTTCCACGGCGACAACGGGGCCGGCCTCGGCGCCGCGCACCAGACCGGCTGGACCGGGCTGGTGGCGCTGCTGCCGAACCTGTTCGCCGGGGTGGCCGGGCCGGAACTGCTGGACCAGCGGATGTCCGGGCTCTTCCCGGACCGCAAATAGCTTGCCCGCGGCGGGCACCCGACACAGGATGTCGGGATGCGATCGCCGCTGCAGGGCGGGTTGCCGCCGGCCGGGGCGGTGGCCGGCGCGGTGGTGGAGATCGCCTGCGACGAGTCCGGCTTCTCCGGGACGAACCTGCTGCGCTCCGGCGCCCCGGTGATCACCCACGCCAGCGTCGACCTGAGCGTGCCCGAGGCGGCCGAACTGGTCGGCGCCCTGCGCTTCTCGCCGCACGAATTGAAGTCCGGCCGGTTCCTGCGCCGGCATGACGCGGCCCTCGACCGGCTCCTGGCGGCGGTTGCCGGCCGGGCCCTGGTGCACCTGATCGACAAGGAGTTCTTCCTGGTCACCCGGGTGGTCGACCTGCTGCTCGGCGAGCCCTCCTACGCGGCTGGGACCAGCCTGGCGCCGGAGCACCGGGCGGCGGCGCTCACCCTGTACCGGTCCGGGCGCGCCGGCGGCCCGGCCTGGGACGGCTTCCTGGCCGCCTTCGTCGATCTGGTGCAGACCCGGCGGCGACGGCCCGACCCACGGGTGGCGGACCGGTTCCTGCAGGCCCGCGACGGACTGCTCGGCACCGGCCCGGACGCCGACGCGGTCCTCACCGGACTGCGGCCGGAGGCGGTGCGGCAGGTGATGACCCGGCTCGACGACGAGGACCGGTCGATGCCGCCACCGCTGGAGCCGATGCTGCCGGCCCTCGCCGAGACGGTCCTGCACTGGAGCGGCGGGTGGCGGCGGGTGCTGGTCGTCCACGACGAGCAGAGCGCCCTGACCGCCGACCGCCTCACCCGCCTCCAGCAGGCCCTGGCCAGCGACGGCCCGTCGCCGCTGGCCGGCCTGCTGATGACCGATTCCCGGGACGACGCCCGGGTCCAGGTCGCCGACCTGCTGGCCGGGCTGGCCCGCCGCCGACCGGCCCTGATCGGCGGCGATCTGCTGTCCCCGACCTCGCTGATCCCCCCGACGTCGCTGATCCCCGGACCTCGCTGATCGGCCGGGGCCAGTGGTGCTCCGGCCGTACTTCAATCCCCTGGGCCGGTGGGTGCTCCGGCCGTACCGGGAAATGTCGGTCGTGGGCCGGAGCGGGCCGGGAGTCAGGCGCGGGTCAGCTCGAGGACCGGGATGGTGCGGATGCCGGCGGTCTTCTGGGCGTACTCGGCGAAGTTCGAGTAGAGGCGGGACTGCTCGTAGTAGATGCGGTCGCGTTCGTCGCCGGTGACCTCGCGGACCTTGACGTCGTAGGTCTCGGTGCCACGTTCGACGGCGCCCTTGCCGGCCGTGATCAGGTTGTAGTACCAGTCCGGGTTGTCCGGGGCGCCGGCCTTCGAGGCGAAGATGTAGATGACGTCGTCGTCGTTCTCGTGCGGCAGGTACATCAGCGGGATGACCAGCTCCCGGCCGGTCTTGCGACCCTTGTTGTGGACCAGCACCATCGGCGCGCCCTCGAAAGGCCCGCCGACCCGGCCCTCATTGGCCCGGAACTCTTCGATGATCTTGGCGTTCCAGTCGCTCATTCCGGCGTATCCCATTCTCGTGAACCAGCGTGTGCTGATCCATCTTGCCGTTGATCTCCACGGTGCGCTCGCTCCGGGCGAACCTGCTGCCACCGGCGCTCTAGCCTGACTTTTAGCCCTTCCGCCTGATTTTCCGGGTTTTCCGTACCGGGCCGGTTCCGCCCTAGATAGTGGGGGCGGGCAGACGCGGGGAGTGGAGCGGCATGTCGGTGGAGAGGCTGCGCCGTCGCGCGGCGGGAATCCTGGTCCTGCTGGTCAGCGGGCTGTGCGTGCTGGTCGGAGTGACCCGGGCAGCGGCGTCGGCACAGGTCGAGGCGATCACCGGGCTGCTCACCTATACGGCCGACGCGGACGGAGCGATCTGGCGGATCCGCCCCGACGGCGATCTCACCCTGCTGTCCGACCCTGATGACAACGGGCCGGCGCGGGACATCGCGGTGGGCAAGGACGGTTTCGTGTACGCCGTCGTCGCCGATCCCGCGAAGGTCGTCCGGTTCGCGCCGGACGGGGCAACGGTGGACTGGGGCTCGGGGCAACTGACCGACCCGACCGGGATCGACGTCGATCAGACCACCGGCCACGTGTACGTCAGCGACTCCACCGGGGTGCATGAGTTCGACGACGAGGGCAATGAGACCCCGGTATCGATCCCCGGCCTGGTCAGCGCGAAGGGTGTCGCCATCGACCCGGCCGGCGTCATGTTCGTCGCCGACTTCAACGCCGACACCGGGCACACGACGGTGCGCCGGGTGGAGAACGGCGAGCCCTCCGTCGTGGGCAGCCCGTTCACCTTTGGTGTGACCACGGCGATCGACGTCGACAGCCACGAGAACGTGTATCTCGCCGCGCCTCTCCGAGGCGAATACGAGAAGGTGAGCCCGGGCGGGACCCGTTCGGTGGTCGCTCAGCCCAACGGCAGCGTGGGCGGCGTCGCCGTGGACGCGCACGACAACGTGTGGGCAGCTGATCCCGATCTTGGCACGGTGTCCCGGATCAGCGGGGACGACGCTCTCGACCCTTCGACGATCACCCAGCTCACCTCGCCGACCGCAGTCGACACCTGGACCGTGCCGCTGCCACCGGCTTCGGTGACGGCGATGGCGCGCGACGAGGCGGTCGAGGTGAGGTGGACCGCCAGCGACGCCAACGGATCGCACGCGGTCACCCGATACACGGCCCGGGTGGTCGGGACCGAACGCACGTGCACCACCACCGGGACGAGCTGCACCATCTCCGGACTGAGCAACGATGTTGCATACACGGTCACGGTGGCCGCCACCAACACCGGAGCCAATGATGTCGGGCAGTCCGCGCCCAGCGCCGCGTCGGACCCGGTCACCCCGCACGAGCCGACCTATCCCAGCAGCCCGACCCTGACCGCCCAGTCCGGCAACGCGGAGGCGGCGCTCACCATCACGCCGGGCGACGACGGCGGCAGCCCGGTGATCAGGTGGGAGGTGTCGCAGGACCGGGACGCCTGGACGACACTGACGACCACACCATCCGGGGAGGACCTGACCGCGACCGTCACCGGCCTCGCGAACAGCTACGCGGTGACGCTCTGGGTGCGGGCGGTCAACGCGGTCGGACCGAGTGTCTCCCAGCCCATCGAGGTCACACCGATGCCGGAACTGCCCGGCGCCCCGGCCTCGCTGACCGCCGCCCCGGGAAACCAGAGCGCACGCCTCCTGTTCAACCCGCCGGAGGACGACGGCGGCTCGCCGATCGACCACTACGAGGTGAAGATCGACGAAGGCGACTGGGAAACGGTCTACTCCGCGCCGGCCGACGGGGGCGCCCTGCGGGCCGACGTGCTCGGGCTGGACAACGGAACCACCTACACGGTGCACCTGCGGGCCGTGAACGCTCTGGGGCCCGGTGCGGGGATCACCGACGAGGTGACGCCGGCGACCGCCCCCGACGCGCCGGCCGACGTGACCACCAGCCCGCAGGACGAAGGCGCCATCCTGGAGTTCGCGCCGCCCGCCGAGGACGGCGGCGCGGCCGTCGACTACTACGAGGTGGCCACGGCCGATGACGCATGGGAGCGGGCGACGCTCAGCCCGGCCGAGGAGCAGGGCCGGTGGCAGGCCACCGTGACCGGCCTGACCAACGGGCAGACCTATTGGCTGAAGCTGCGCGCGGTGAACAGCCAGGGACCCGGCGCGGAGACCGGCGCGTGGGCCTATCCGGCGGCCGTCCCCGGCAAGCCGACCGGCGTGATCCTGACGCCCCGGGTGCGGGGCGCCCGCATCGTCTTCACGACGCCGGACGACGGCGGCTCCGGCATCACCGGCTACGAGTACTCCGTCGACAACGGCGGCACCTGGCACGAGCTGCACGCATCCCCGAACGTCGAGGACGAAAGCCGCGCCACGCTGGAGAGCTACCTGAACGACCTGACCGGCCGCGTCCAGTATTCGGTGCGGGTCCGCGCCACCAACTCGCGGGGCACCGGGCCGGCTTCGGACGCCGCCACGGTCACTCCGATCGGCACGCCGCTCGCGCCCACCGACCTGACCGCCACGGCGCGGCGCCTGGACGACGCCTACGGCTACGGTTCCGCAACCGTGGTGTTCGAGCCGCCGACGGACACCGGCGGCAGCGAGATCACCGGGTACCAGCTGACCCCCGACGACGGTGAAACCTGGTTCGACCTGGACGTCACCCCGACCGGCGAGGGTGCGACAACCCTGCGCGGCAGCATCGACTGGCTGATGGAGGGCGAAACTTACGCGGTACGGGTCCGTGCCGTGAACGACGCCGGGGAGGGTGATCCGAGCGAGTCGTACAGCCTGGCGGCGAAGTGGCCGCCCGGCACGCCAGGAGCGTTCTACGCGGTGCCGGGGAACCAGGAGGCGCTGCTGGTCTTCGGTCAGCCCGACTCGGGCGGCGACCCGATCACGTCCTATGAGGTGAGCATCGACGGCGGGGATTGGACCGCCCTGGACTGGCGGTCATCGGACGACCGGGAGGATCTGGTCGCGACGCTGACCGGGCTGGCCAACGACGTCGAATTGTCCGTCCAGCTGCGCGCCCGCAACTCGCTGGGCGTCGGCGAGCCGGTGTCCACCACGTTCACTCCGTCCGCTGCGGCCGTCATGCCCGAGGAGCCTGCCGAGGATCCGATCGAGGAACCGGTCGAGGAACCGTCCGAGTCACCAACACCCGAGCCCTCACCGGAACCGTCGGCCGAGACACCGAGCCCGGAACCGTCGCCCAGCATCACGACCGCGTCGCCGTCGCCCTCGGTCAGCACGCCGTCGCCGACACCGGCACCGTCCCCTTCGCCGACGCCTTCTCCGACGACTCCTTCGCCGTCCCCCACGCCGACGACTCCATCCCCGTCGCCCACGCCCACCACAGCATCGCCGTCGCCCACGCCGACGACACCGTCCTCGACCCCGACGACTCCTGGGCCATCCCCGTCGGCCACGACGGCCGCACCCACTCCGTCCGTTACGAGCGCTTCGCCCACCCCATCGGCGACCAGCGCGTCGCCGACACCCTCGACAACGAGCGCGTCGCCGACCCCATCGGCGACCACGCCGTCCCCGTCGCCCTCGGCGGCCAGCCCGTCCGCGACGCCGTCCCCCACACCGTCCGCGACCCCGTCGGCCACCCCCAGCCCCTCGGAATCCGCCGCTCCCCCGGGCTCGCCGAGCGGCGTCACCGCCCAGGCCGGCATCTCCTCGATCGTGGTTTCCTGGAACCCGCCCGCTGACGCCTCCGGCGTCGCCCGCTACCGGGCGATGACCGAACCCGGCCCGGGCACCTGCACCTCCAGCGGCACCAGCTGCGTGATCGGCGCCGCGGCCGGCACTTCCTACACCGTCACCGTCGTCGCGCTCGGCAAGGGCGGCGAGTCGGCGGCCTCCGCCGCGTCGAACACGGTCACCCCGACCACCCCGGCGATCCCGGACACCGTCCCCAACACCGACAAACCACTCACCACACCGGCCGGCACCAGCAACACGGTGGCGCCCGGCGGCACGGTGACGATCAAGGGCAAGGGGTACGCCCCGTTCTCCACGGTCACCGTCACGCTCTACTCCGACCCGTTGGAGCTGGGCACCGCCACCGCGGACGCCGCCGGTGAGATCAGCCTGACCGTCACCATCCCGGCCGGGGTCCCGGTCGGCACCCACTCGATCGTCGCCTCCGGCGTGGACTCGAACGGCAACGCCCTGGTCCGCCGCCTCGACGTGAAGGCCGCCGCGAAGGACACGACCACCACGACGAAGCCGCTGCCCACGACCGGACCGGCCGTACTGTGGCTGCTCATCGCCGGCAGCGCGATCACCGCGACCGGCGCCGCGGCCCGTATCCTGGCCGCCCGCCGCAGCTGACCCTCGCGGCCCGGATCCTGGCTGCCCGCAGCTGACCCTCGCGGTCGGCGCCGTCCGTGACGGCGCCGGCCGCGGCCTAACTCGCGGTGATCTTCACCCGGCCGTCGAGCGTCAACCGGCCCCGGGAGCAGGTGACCCGCAACCGGCCGGCCGGCGTGCCACCGGGCACGAACTTCACCCGGCCCGCCGCGGTCACCACCGCTTTGCCGACGCTGGCCGCGCGGGCCGCCGGCATCGCGACGGCGATCCCCTCACCGACCAGCAGCACCGTGCCCTCGGTCGTCCCGGCCCGCCGCAACACCCGGCGCCGCACGCGCACCTCGATCACACTCACCGCGCCACCCACGTTTCCACCAGCCACCACGCCGCGCTGAACCCCGGCGATGGCGACCGACCATACTGGATCATGCTCGATCCAGCCATCGGCCGGGAGCAGGTATTTCGATCACGTTCCGGCCACGGTCAGCGGGGCGGTGACCTGGACCGGGACGTCTCCGGGCGGCAGGCGACTCGCGGCGGCGACGCCCGGAACGAGCCGCACGTGCCGCGAGCGTGAGCCACCGCCGCCACCGGACGACGAGGCCCGCCGACCAGCAGCGGTGAATGCCACGAGAAGGTGACGCCCGCTGGCGCTGGGGGGCCGGGACCTCCATGATCTAGCGCATGACGGAGACCCGCGCGCTGCGTGACATCGACTGGGCGACGGTGGAGCGGGGCTTCGTCGTACGGAAAATGCTCCTCGATCTGACCGGAAGTGATCAGGCGGCCCGGACCCGGGCGCTGCGCGAGCTGCGGCGGCTCGCGCCGGACGGTGGCGATGTGCAGCCATGGGTGGTGACCGCGCTGCCGATCCTGCTGGATCTGGTGGCCGACCGCGATCAGCCGGACCGGGGGCCGATCCTGTGCCTGATCGGGGACCTGGCCGGCGCGGACCGGACCTGGCAGCTGACCGGGGAGACGCTGCGCGCCAAGCAGCTGCTGGCCGGGCACGCCGGGCTGACCGACCTGCTCACCGACGAGGATCCGCAGGTCCGGGAGGCGGCCGCCTACACGTTGCGGGCGGTGACCCGGCTGGCGCCCGGCCTGCTCTGGGATCGGTACGTCGAGGAGCCCGACCCCGCGGTCCGGGTCACGCTGATCCGCAGCTGTGTGCTCGCCGGCGCGGTCGGCAGCGGCTACGAGCCGACCAAGCAGCGGCTCGCCTGGGTCGCCGGCAGCGACACCGACCTGCGGGTCCGGATCACCGCGCTGACCGAGCTGATGGCCCTGCTCAACCCGCCGCCGTTCGACGTGGAGACGGCGCGGGAGACGCTGCTGGCCGCCTACCGGGAGGGGCTGAACCGGGAGCCGGAGCCGCTCGACGACGAGATCGCGCCGCTGCTGGCCGGGCGGCGGATGGCGGCGCGGCAGTGGACGCCCGGCTACAACCAGGTGCTCAGCGCGATCCGGGCGACCTACCGCAACGACGCCGCCGCGCACCGGGACCTGCTCGAACAGATGCTGGCCCTGGACGCCTGGGACGCCCAGCAGGACGCGCTGTACGCGGCGCGGACCCTGGTGCAGCGGCTGCGCGGACCCTACGGGCCGATCGTGTCGCGGGCCGCGGAACTGCTGCGCGACGGCGATCCGCAGGTGCGGGCGGCGGCGATGCGGCTGCTGCACGGCATCGACGAGCTGGCCCGGCCGGCCGCCGACGCGGTCTGGGCCACGCTGCCGCCGGCCGACCAGCGGATCCGGCCGGGAGTCGACGACAGCCCGTTCGCCTGGGTCACCCTGGGCACCCAGGGCCCCGAACTCGGCCCGGCCGCGCAACTGCTCGCCGAGCTGCGTGACGACCGGGTCCTGCCGATGCTGGAACGCCTGCTCGACGAGATCCCGGAGACGGTCGGCCTGCACCGCGGCATCGCCGGGTTCGGGGTGCGGGCCCGCGGCACCAGCCGCACGCTGCGGCGGCACCTGCGGAGTCTGCGGCCGGAGACGTTCGCCGAGGCGTGGCGCTACGAGACCCATCGGGCGAACCTGCTGCGCGCGCTGACCGCCGTCGCCCCGAACGAGGCCGCCGAACACCTCGCCGACAAGTCGATCGACGTGGCCACGCTCGGCCTGCTGGCCCGCGCCGGCCGGGCCGCGACCGCCCGGATCCCGGACATCCGGACCACGCTGACCTGCGGCGACCCCACCCTGGAACTGGCCGCGGCGCGGGCGGTCTGGCTGGTGGCCGGGGACGCCGAGGCGGCCACCGAGGTCTACGACCGTTACTTCGACGACCGCACCGCCCAGCCGGAGCACGCGGTCGCCGCCATCGACGGCCTCAAGGAACTGGGCATCCGGGTCAAGAGCCGGGTCCGGAGGCTGTCCGCGCTGACCGGCAGCCGCACCGACGGCGCGGTCGCCGCGGCCGCCGCGGATGCCCTGTGGTGGATCGCCGGCAAGCGCGACGCGGCCCAGCGCCTCGGTCGCGTCTGGGAGTCGAAACCGCTGGTCCGGCCGCGGATCGCCCGGCTCTGGGTGGAGACCGGCGACGCGCGGCACGTGGCTCGCTGCGCGCAGGCCGAGCTGGCGACGGCGCTCCGGCACAACCTGAGCGCGCACGGCGTCCTGGCCGGCAAGATCGGCGACGACGAGCGGTTGCTGGCGCTCTGCCGCAAGCTGTCCGGCGCGAGATAGCGGCTGCTCACGGTCAGTTCGATTTCCGGTACGCGGTAGGCGCCGCGGTCGCCCCGAATCGCGACCTCTCGCGCCTCGCCGAGTCCAGGCGGCTCGCGCCTCGCCGGCTCCTGACCGTTCGCGTTCCGCCGGCTCGGGATCACGTCACGGTCCGGCGGCGCTTCAGGTGGGAGCGGGGTGGGTACAGGGACCAGGTGGCCGACACCGCGATCTTCGACGTCGACGGCACGCTCGTCGACACCAACTATCAGCACGCCATCGCCTGGTACCGGGCGTTCCGGCGGCACGAACTCACCGTGCCGGTCTGGCGGATCCACCGGGCCATCGGGATGGGCGGCGACCAGCTCGTCCCGGCGGTCGCGGGCGACGACGCCGAGCGGCGCCACGGTGACGCGCTGCGGGAGGCCCAGACCGAGGAGTTCGACCGGCTGATCGACGAGGTACGCCCGTTCGACGGCGCCCGCGAGCTGATCGAGGAGGTCAAGTCCCGCGGCTTCCGGGTGGTGCTGGCCAGTTCCGGCCGCAAGCAGCACGTCGAGCACTTCCTCGACCTGGTCGGCGGCCGGCCGATCGCGGACGCCTGGACCAGCGCCGACGACGTGGAGCGCAGCAAACCGGCGCCGGACCTGGTCGCCACCGCGATGGAGCGGGCCGGCGGAGCCTCCGGCGTGATGATCGGCGACTCGACGTGGGACTGCGTCGCCGCCCGCAAGCTGGACGTGCCGACCCTCGCCGTCCGCACCGGCGGTTTCTCCGCCGAGGAACTGACCGACGCCGGCGCCGTCCGCGTCTTCGACTCCCTGATCGATCTCCGCAAGGCCCTCGACGAGACCGCCCTCGGCTCACCGAGCTGACGCCGGCCGCACCCCGCACGGCGGGGACGAGACCGTCGAGGTGCGTGACCGCACCGCTCCTGACTCCCGAAGCGAACCCGGGACTCCGCGCGGTCCGCTCTCGGACAGAGGCATCGGCAATAACGGATGGATCGCGTTGGCTTGGTGTGCTGCCATGACAACTTGCGGATACCTCTGGTCGATACGACTGTTCAACCGGGAGTCGTGATGTTCGATAGATGGGGACGGTTCGTCGTACGCCGGGCGTGGTGGGTGATCGGGGGCTGGCTGGTCGGCGCCTTCCTGATCATCGGGCTGCTGCCCAGCCTCTCCGAGATCACCAGCGGGGACCAGGGCAGCTTCCTGCCGGACAGCTACGAGTCGGTGCAGGCCATCGAGCTGGCCACCAAGGCGTTCCCGGAGCAGGCCACGTCCACCGCGGTCGTGGTGGTGAAACGCACCGACGGCGGCGAGCTGACCGCCGCCGACCAGCAGAAGACCCAGGCGCTGGCCACCGCGATCGGCGACGCGCACATCGCCGGGGTCGGGCAGCCGCTGACCGGCCCGCAGGCGGTCGCGCCGAACAAGACGGTCCAGCTGATCTCGATCCCGGTCACCGCGGCGGCGACCGACGCCGAGGGCCAGCTGAACGCGGTGAAACAGACCCGTGACGTGATCAAGACGCAGCTGGCCGGGACCGCGCTGAGCGCCGGGGTGGCCGGGCAGGTGGCCCAGATCGTCGACAACAACGACACGTTCACCACGGCGTTCACCGTGGTCGGGACGGCGACGTTCGTACTGATCATTGTCTTGATCTTGATCATTTTCCGGAGCCCGATCGCGGCGCTGCTGCCGATCGTGGTGATCAGCGTGGTCATGCAGGTCTCGTCGAACTTGATCGCGGCGGCCGGCGAGCTGTTCGACTTCAACGTCGACCAGAGCCTGCAGACCCTGCTGCTGATCGTGCTCTACGGCATCGGCACCGACTACCTGCTCTTCCTGCTGTTCCGCTACCGCGAGCAGCTGCGGGCCGGCGCCGACAAGAAGACCGCGATGGTGCACGCCGTCGCCCGGGTCGGCGAGGTGATCACCTCGGCGGCGGCCGCGGTGATCGTGGCGTTCCTGGTGCTGCTGCTGGCCAGCTTCGGCGGGTTCGGGTCGCTCGGCCCGGCCCTGGCGATCGCTGTCTTCGTCATGCTGGTCACCGGGCTCACCCTGATCCCGGCCCTGGTCAGCCTGATCGGGCCGGCCACCTTCTGGCCGTCGAAGGCGTGGAAGCGGGAGCCGAAAGGCACCCGGTTCGCCCGGATCGGCGCGGCGGTCGGCCGCCGTCCGGCGGTGGCCGCGGCCGCGTCCGGCCTGGTGCTGGTCGCGCTGGCCAGCGGGGTGCTGCTGTTCAAGGCGGACTACGACTTCGCGGCCGGGTTCCCGAGCACCACCGAGTCCGCGAAGGCGGCCGCCGACCTGGAGCGCGGCTTCCCGCAGGGCGCGCTGGACCCGACCGAGGCCTACCTGACCACCACCGGCGGCGGCAAGCTGACCGACGCGCAGCTCGCCGAGTTCGGCGCGGCGGCCGCCAAGGTGGACGGGGTCGGCGCGGTCCAGCCGCCGGTGAAGAACGCCGACGGGACGGTCGCCCGGTTCGGTCTGCTGCTCACCGTGAACCCGGCGTCCAACGAGGCGATCACGCTGGTCCACGACCACCTGCGCGACGACCTGCACGGCATCGCGCCGCCCGGCACCAAGGTGCTGGTCGGCGGCACCACCGCGCTGTTCGCCGACATCAACTCGGCGAACAACCGGGACCTGTCGGTGATCCTGCCGGTCGCGGCGCTGCTCATCGCGATCATCCTGGGCCTGCTGCTGCGCAGCGTGGTCGCGCCGGTCTACCTGGTCCTCGCGGTGCTGCTGAACTTCGCCGCGACCCTGGGCGCCGCGGTCTACCTGTTCCAGGGCGTCGCCGACCGGCCCGGGGTGACCTTCCAGCTGCCGATCGTGCTCTACCTGTTCGTGCTGGCGATCGGCACCGACTACAACATCCTGATGATCGCCCGGCTGCGCGAGGAGGCCCGGGCCGGCAACGAGCCGCGCGACGCCGCCGCCCTGGCGATCCAGCACGGCGGCCCGTCGGTCGCCGCGGCCGGGGTGATCCTGGCCGGCACGTTCGCGGTGCTGGCCCTGGCCCCGGTGTCGTTCCTGCAGCAGATCGGCTTCTCGGTGGCGACCGGCATCCTGCTGGCCGCGTTCGTGATGTCGATGTTCCTGGTCCCGTCGCTGACCGCGCTGATCGGGCACGCCGCCTGGTGGCCGGGCCACGGTGACGTGGACCGCCGCCCGGCCGAGACCGAGACGCAGGCCCCGGTCGCCGGTTGACTCACGGTCCGTGCCGGGTTGCGGTCCGCCGCTTCCCGGTACGGCCGCAGCCGCCCGTCACTCGTACCGGTACTTCAACGCGTCCGCCTCGTTCTGCTCGATCTCGGCGATGGTCAGGCCCGGCATCCGTAGCTGGGCCTGGGTCACCTCGGCCGAGGTCGGCTGGGCGTCGGCCGGCAGCCACCGCTCCGGTTTCCAGGTCCCGCTGCGCAGGAACGCCTTGGGGCAGTGCGGGTAGACCTGCTCGATCCCGACCACCAGCGCGCTCGCCGGCGGCTTGCCCACCGCGGTCAGCCGGGACAGCAGCTCCGGGCTTGTGGAGACGCAGGCCCGCCCGTTCACCCGCAGCGTCGTGCTGCGCCCCGGGATGACGAACAGCAGCCCGGCCCGGCCGGTGGCCACCACGTTCTGCAGGGTGTCCAGACGCTTGTTGCCGGTCGCGTCCGGGATCGCCACCGTCCGCGAGTCCAGCACGCTGACGAAACCGGCCGGGCCGCCGCGCGGCGACACGTCGAAGTTGCCCTCGGCGTCGGCGCTGGCCACCAGAACCAGCGAGGCGCAGGCGATCAACCGGCGGGTCGGCACGGTGAGCTCGGACATCTGCTTGCGCACGGCAGCCTCGTTGGGCAGCTCATAGACCCGGCGCAGCGCCTCGTGGTCGGGCACGGCGTCGCGGCGCAGCGAGTCGAAGGCACTGGTCACCAGGTCCGATTCCATCCACCGACCTTAATCGGTGCGGCCGAGCATGCGTACCGCGGCGTCCCGGGTCGCCGCCGTGGAGCAGCTCCGCGTACGCCGGGCCGCGCTCCCGCAGCACCTCGGCGGCGAACCCGCGGCCGCCGTCGGGCGGCAGCTCCCGCCGCACCATCGCGGCGATCCGCTCCCGCAGCGCCGGCAGGTCAGTCATCGTCGGCTCCGACGAGGACCCAGCTGATGCCCTGCTCCGGGTCCTCCATGGCGATCTGCATCGAGTACAGGGTGTAGCGGGCCGGTGCCCAGGCCACGCAGCGCAGCCGCCCGACGAACGCGTCCACCTCGGGGTCGCCGGCCATCGCGCGCAGGGCCTCCCACAGACGGCTGCGGCCCAGCGCCCGGCCGGTCGCGCGGCCGTAGGCGACGTCGCCGGAGGCCAGGCTCACCAGATACTTGTAGGCGTCGGTGAACCGGACCTGCGCCGCCTCGACCCCGGGCACCGTCGCCGCGGCCGCCGCCCAGGCGCTGCCACGGAACGCCGCCGCCCGCGCGGCCCGCCGGTCGGCGCCGGGCGGGACGGCCGCCAGCCGGTCCAGCACCGCGACCGCCGGGTGCGCGATCGGCTCGGCCGGTGTGTCCGAGGGGATCGTCGGGTCGCTCAGCGGTCCGGGGAAGTACCACAGGAGGCCGCTGGAGCTGGTGGACCGGCCGCATTCGGGAATGTCCCACTCGGGGTCCCAGCGGGCGGCCTCCCAGGCGGCGAGCCGCAGCGGGACTGCGGACCGGACGTCGTCGGCGTCGCGCAGGTCCTCGCCGTGCAGCACCCGGGTCTGGGCGACCAGGTCCCGCACCCGGCGCTGGGTGAGGTGGGGCGCCAGCTCACGCCACGGCCGGTGCTGCGCGACCACCTGCCACAGCGGACCCAGGAACCCGTAGTCGTCGTCCGGGAACAGCTGCGCGGCCGCCACGGCGAGTGACGCGGGCGCCTCCAGCGCGACCACGTGGGCCACCTCGCGCCGCTCGTCGACCGGCACGCCCGGGTCGGCGGCGAGGCTCAGCAGGTCGTCCCAGCGGCCCGCGTCGGCCAGCAGGGCCAGGTTCCGATAGGTGATCGCCGGTGTACCCACGGCCGACAGGCTATGCGAGCGGCAGCTCACTCCGCTGTCCGGCCTGTCCCGTCCCTCCGGCCTGACGGGATCGGGCCGCCGCCCGGTCATCCCGCCGAGCTTCACCCCCGGTCGGCGACGATCGCGGCCGCCTCCCGGACCGCCCGCTCATACTGCCCGCGCTCGAACACGAACGGCCCGAAGTCCCAGTAGTCCCGCTTGGGCCGGTGCGGCTGCACGAACCCGCGCCAGGTGACCCGGTTCTCGTCCGCGACCACCTGCGCATGCAGCGGCCAGCAGCCCACCTCACCGCAGTCGCAGCCGAGCAGCGCGATCGCCCCCAGGTCACCCCAGTAGCCGCCCTCCGGCCGCCCGAGCAGGTAGTCGTTCAGGTCACCGAAGCGAAAGAAGTCGACCACCAGCCCGGCATACTGCCCCGGCACATCGAACCCAGCCGCCTTCTCGTAACCGGAGACGAGGTCCACGAAGCTGACGTCATCGACAAACGCCAGCACCTCCCGAGGCGGATCGAGGGACCCGTCCCACGGGCGTACCTCAAATCGAACTTCTCGCATCGGCGGCAGCGCTGTCACGGCGCCATTGTGCCCGGTCCGCGCGCACGGCCTCACCGCGCCGCGTGAGGCGGGGCCACCTCGTAGCTGGTGACCACGACCCGGTCGTCGACCAGCTCGCAGTGGGTGGTGCGCAGGGTGAGGCGCTGTTTCGGGTCGGTGAAGAGTTTGCGGCCGCCGCCCAGGACGACCGGGTGGACGGCGATGTGGTACTCGTCGATGAGGCCGTGCTCGGTCAGCGCGGCGGCCAGGCCGGCGCCGCCGGTGAGCAGGAGATCCTTGCCCGGCTGGACCTTCAGCTCGGTGACCGCGCCGGGCAGGTCGTCGCTGATCACCCGGTCGGTCCAGTCGTCGCCCGGGAAGGTGCGGGAGAAGACGACCTTCGGCGTGGCTCGCCAGAAAGGGGCGAAGGCGAGCGTGTGCGGACTCCGCGACCGCGCGTCGGCGGTCGGCCAGAAACCGACCATCATCTCCCACACCGGCCGGCCGTAGAGCAGCGTGTCGACCCGCTGGTCGAGCCCCTCCGAGTAGGCCGAGAGGCCGGGCCCCATGACCGGCCAGTCGAACTCCCCGCCCGGCCCGTCGATGAACCCGTCGACCGACGTGTGCACCCAGTAAATGATCTTGCGCATCGTTCTGCTCCCTCACCCGGACCGTGCCTGTCGTCAGGTGGTCGGAGCCGGCCCACCCACCTTGACATCCCGCACCGGCGTTTTTCTCCGACCTCGACCGGCCGGGACCACCAGAGCCACCGGGCCGGGCGGCAAGCGGCCGATGGGCCGACCCGGAAAGCCGTCCGGTCAGATGATTCGACCGCCTTTATGAACCCGTCCGAGGCAATGGCATCGATGCCCCCGGAGAGGGATTGTCCGGAATCATTTCCGAATGTTTGCTGATGCGCAGAACGTTTCGGCACTCATGAGGAGACACACCAATGATCACCATGCGCCGCCTCGCCCTGGGCGCGGTCACCGCCATGCTCGCCGTCCCCGCCGTCTCGGTACTGGGCGCCTCCCCGGCAGCCGCTGCTACCTGCAACTTCATCTCGGATCCGATCCAGCGCAGCTCGGTCAGCGACGTCTCCCGCAACGGCGGCACGCTGTCCGGCACCGGCACGATCCGCGTCTGGGCCCGGATGAACTGCGGCGCCACCGTGCAGTTCAAGCTGCAGCGGAAAGTGTGCGGTTTCTGGGGCTGCAATTGGCGCGATGTCCGCACCACCGGGGCGAAGGCCATTCCCAGCACGAGCGGCAATCACACCTATTCGCTGAGCGGCGGCTGCACCTCCGGCACCCATTCCTACCGGATGAACTACCGGGTCGTGTGGGCCAAGTTCGTCGGTGACGCCATCGAGTCCTCGGTCGACGAGGGCAGCAGCAGGACCGTCAAGTTCAGCTGCTGACCTCCCGGAACGGGTCGACCAGGATCTTGGCGTGCTGGTCGGCCTCGGCCAACTGGTCGAACGCGCCGGCCACGCCGTCCAGGCCGACCACGCCGGTCAGCAGCGGGCGCGGGTCGATCCGGCGTCTCGCGATCAGCTGGAGGGTGTCGTGGAACTCGGCCGGGTCGTAGCAGAACGAGAACCGCAGGTCGATCTCCTTGTTGCTGGCCATCGTGGGGCGGAACGTGTCCGGCTGCATGCAGACGCCGACCACCACGACCCGGGAACGGAACGGGGCGTGCGTGACGATGTCCTCGATCACGCCGGGCAGGCCGACGCACTCGAAGACCACCGCGCCGCGCGGGCCGGCCCCGAGCCGCCGGGCCGCGCTCACCACGGTCCACCAGGGCAGGCCGCGGACCTTGCGCAGGGCGTGCAGGGCGGTCAGGCCGGTGCCGAAGAGTTCCGGCGCCGAGGTGACCAGCCCGAGATCGGCCCACGGCGACTGGACGGCCGGGTCGACCACGACGTCCGCGCCGCACGCCCGGGCCAGCTCGCGGCGGCGCTCGGTGAAGTCACTGGCGACCACCTCGCGTACCCCCAGTGCTTTGAGCATCAGGATCACCGCGAGCCCGATCGGTCCGCACCCGATGACCACCGCGGTGTCGCCTCGAGCGACCTCGCCGCGGCGGACCGCGTGGTGGGCGACGGCCAGCGGCTCGGTGAGCGCGGCCAGGTCGGGGTCGACGCCGGCCGGGACCGGCATGGTGAGATCCTCGGCGACCAGGACGTATTCGGCGTAGGCGCCGGGCGCCTTGGCCGACAGCCCGGTCATGTGGATCTCGTCGCCGTGCCGGATCAGCGGCAGCGACACCACCGGCTGGCCGGGCCGCCACCGGCGCAGGCAGCCGGGGCCGTAGGCGTCGACGGTCCCGGTGAACTCGTGACCCATCACCACGCGGTGCTCGCGCCGCATGAAGTCGGGATAGCCGACCTCGGCCGCGACGTCGGCGCTGGCGTCGGCGGCGTGCCGGACGTGCAGGTCGGAGCCGCAGATCCCGGCCCGGGTGACCCGCAGCCGCAGCTGTCCGGGCCCGGGCTCGGGCAGCGGCACCTCGGTGACTTCCAGTTTCCCGTCGTGGACGGTCACCGCCCTCACGCGTCCGCCTCCGCCCGGACCCGGCTCCACCGCAGGCCCTCGTCGAGACCGGCCCGGTTGGTGGCCCAGCCGTCCCGCATCACGTTCTGCCGGAACGCCCACGGGTAGCGGCGCCCGGCGCGCGGCATGATCGCCGCGGCCCGGGCCAGGTAGCCGGAGGGCATGTCCATGAACGGGCCGGTCGGGCCGAGGTCCGGTGGGACGTCCGGGACCACCGCGTCGGCGCCGGTGTCGAGCAGTTTGCGCAGCAGGCGGGCCACGAACCGGGCGGTCACGTCGGCCCGGACGGTCCACGACAGGTTGATGTAGCCGACGCAGAAGGCGAAGTTCGGCAGGCCGCTGAGCAGCACCCCGTGGTAGGTGCAGGATTTCGCCAGGTCGACCGGCTCGCCGTCGACGCTGACCCGGACCCCGCCGAGCAGCCGGATCCGCAGGCCGGTCGCGGTCACCACCAGGTCGGCGTCGAGGACCCGGCCGCTGGTCAGCCGGATCCCCTCGGGCACGAACCGGTCGACGTGCCCGGTGACCACCGACGCGTCGCCGGCCCGGATCGCCCAGAAGAGGTCGCCGTCCGGGGCGACGCAGAGCCGCTGCTCCCACGGGTTGTAGGGCGGCCGGAAGTGCTCGTCGACCAGCGCCGCGTCGCCGACCTGGGCAACCGCGCCGTTGCGCAGCAGCGCCCGCATCCGGTCCGGGAAGCGCCGGCAGGCCTGTACGAGCGCCCACTGCAGGGTGGTGTTCTTGGCCCGGGTGATCCGATGGACGGTCCGCAGCGGCAGGAACCGGCGCAGCTGATGGGCGATCACGTCGTCCCGGGGCTGGGCCAGCACGTAGCTCGGGGTGCGCTGCAGCATGGTCACGTGCGCGGCGTCACCGGCCATGGCCGGCACCACGGTCACCGCCGTCGCGCCGGAGCCGATCACCACCACCCGCTTGCCGGTGTAGTCGAGATCCGCGGGCCAGAACTGCGGGTGCGCGATCGTCCCGGCGAAGTCCTCGGTGCCGGCGAAGCCCGGATCGTGCGGGTTCTCGTAGTCGTAGTAGCCGGCGCACGACACCACGAACCGGGCGATGTAGACGACGTCCTGGTCGCCCCGCCGCGCGCGGGCCGTCCACCGGGCGTCCCGACCCGACCAGTCAACTTCCAGGACCCTCGTTCGGTACGCGATGAGCCGGTCGACGCCGGTCTCCCGAGCGGTGTCCTCGAGGTATGCCAGCAGCTCATCGCCGTCGACGATGGACCGCTCGCCGCGCCACGGGCGGAACGGGAACGCGAGGGTGTAGATGTCCGAGTCTGATCGGACGCCCGGGTAGCGGAACAGGTCCCAGGTGCCGCCGAGCCGGTCCCGCGCCTCGACGATCGCGATGCTCAGCTCCGGGCAGCGTTCCCGGACCCGGTAGGCGACGTCGATCCCGGAGATCCCGGCGCCGATGATGAGCACGTCCACCCGCGTCTCGGTCATCGCCGCATGATGCGCCCCCGGGCGTACCGAAAACCAGATCTGTTGGGAAAATGACCCGTCAGACGCGCTCGCTGACCACCCGGTGCACCTCGTTGATCAGCGTCTGCGCCTCGAACGGCTTGCGGATCAGCGGCGCGTCGGCGGGCATCTCCTGGCCGCCGGGCGCCGGGCCGCTGGTGTATCCGGACATGAACAGCACCGGCAGGTCGGGGCGGTCGCGGCGCAGCTCCGCGGCGAGCTGGGTGCCCGACATGCCGGGCATGATCACGTCGGTGAGCAGCACGTCGAAGGCGAGCCCGTCGTCGCGGCACATGCGCAGCGCCTCGGCCGGGTGGGGCGCCGCGAACACCCGGTAGCCGGCCTTGCGCAGCAGCCGGCAGACGATGTCGCGGACCTGCTCCTCGTCCTCGACCACCAGGATCCGGCGGCCGTCCCCGGCGAACGCGGCGGCGGTCGGCGCGGCCGGGCTGACCCCGGGCGCGCCCTCCGCCCCGGCCGGCAGCCGGACTCGCAGCGTGGTGCCCCGGCCCGGCTCGGACTCCAGGCTGATCGTGCCGCCGGCGTCGGTGACCACGCCGTACGAGGTGGCCAGCCCCAGCCCGGTGCCGCTGCCCCGGCCCTTGGTGGTGAAGAACGGCTCGAACGCGCGGGCCAGCACGTCCGGGGTCATCCCGCAGCCGGTGTCGGTCACCGCCAGGCAGACCTGGTCGTCGCCGCCACCGCCGTGTTCCAGGCCGGTACTGATCGTCAACCGGCCGCCCGAGGGCATCGCGGCCCGGGCGTTCAGCACGGCGTTCATCACCACCTGCTCCAGCTTGCTGCGGTCCATGATGATCGGCGGCAGGCCGGGGGTGAGCGCCGTGCCGAGCTCGATGTCCTCGCCCAGGGTCCGGGTCAGCAGCCGCGTCATGTCCGAGGCGACCGCGTTCAGGTCGAGCAGTTCGGCCTGCGACGGCTCGGAGCGGCTGAACAGCAACAGCTGGCGGGTGAGCGCGGCGCCGCGGGCCGCGGCCTGCTTGATCCCGGTCGCGTCCGGCCGGCTCGGATGGTCGTCGCCCAGCTCGTCGACCAGCATGTCGGCGTACCCGGAGATGACCGCGAGGATGTTGTTGAAGTCGTGGGCGATGCCGCCGGCCAGCTGGCCGAGCGAGTCGAGCCGTTCCGACTGGCGCAGCTGGTGCTCCAGCTCGGCGCGTTCCCGCTCGGCGGCCATCCGCTCGGTGACGTCGCGCAGGATCCCCTCGACGGCGACCGGCTCGCCGTCGTCGCCGAGGACCGCGCCGGACCGCTGCTCGATCCAGACCACCGTGTCGTCGCGGCGCCGCAGCCGGAAGGTGATCGTCCCGGCCCGGGGCGCCCGCCAGGACTGCTCGAAGACGGTGCGGTCCTCCGGCTCGATCCGGGTCATGATCAGATCGGGGTCGGCGTAGAAGTCCTCGGCCGGGAAACCGGTGATCGACTCGACGGCCCGGCTCAGGTACTCCATCGCCGGGTCCGGGTCCAGCCGGTAGCGGAAGATGATGTCCTGGGCGTGCTCGGCGAGCAGCCGGAACCGTTCCTCGCTGTCGCGCAGGGCGGCCTCGGCGCGGCTGCGCTCGGTGATGTCGGTGGAGATGCCGGCCACCGCGTACGCCGTACCGTCCGCGTCGATCAGCGGGAACTTGACGGTCAGGTAGTTGCGCACCCCGTCGTCGCCGGGCGCGACCTCCTCCATCTGCACCGGGACGCCGCCGGCGAGGGCCTGCAGGTCGTTCTCCCGGAACGCGTCGGCCACGTCGGCCGGGAACAGGTCGTGGTCGGTGAGCCCGACGATGTCCTCCCGGCGCAGCCCGAACAGCCGCTCGTACTCCCGGTTGACCAGCAGGTACCGCCCGTCGGCGTCGCGCATGTAGATGACCGCGGAGGTGTAGTCGATCAGCGCCATCAGCTGGTCGCGGCCGAGTTCGGGCATCGGGTGGCGCGCGGCGCCGGATTTCGTCTTCACCCCGCCCGCGGCTCCGTCCGTTGCGCTCATCCGGTCAGTTCCAGCACCACCGGCGCGGTCGCTCCCCGTGCGGAACGTACCCCTTCGGTCCCGGGCAGCGCCGGGTTTTCGCCGATCAGCACCGAGCGCAGCGGGGCGAGCGCGTGGTTCTGCCGGGCCCGGGTGATCCGCTCCAGGAAGCTCTCGGTCATCCCGGTGGTGCCGGCCCGGTTCGACACCAGATGCTGGTCGCCGATCCCCTCGGCGTCACGCTGCCGCTGCGGCTTGAACAGGAACTTCTTGCTCAGCATGAGGTGCGCCCCGGACACCCGGGCGTGCATGGCGAGCAGCCGGTACCAGTCGACCAGCGCCGGGTGGTGGGCGACCAGCCGGCGCAGGTCGCCGTCGTCGGACAGGCGCAGCGCGGACTCGTCCAGCCCGATCTCGGCGAGCAGCCGCTGCGGCAGGGTGGGCGCGGTGATCAGATCGTCGATCTCGGTCCGTTCCCGCTCCAGCAGTGCCGGGAAGAGTCGCCGGGCCTGCTGGTCGTAGTCCGGCTCGGCGATGCCGAGCAGGAAGTCGCGCTTCAGCGCCTCCGGGTCCAGGGCCCCGCTGGGCGGGATGTCACCCGGCACCCAGTGCGCGGCGAACTGCCGGAACACGTCCATGAACATCTCGGCGTCCATGGTCTGCTCGGCCGGCAGCGAGCCGAACTCGATGAACAGCTTGCGCATCGCGCCGAGCAGAAGCGTGGCCTCGCGGACCCGGTGCCGGGCGCTCTCCCCGATCAGGTCGGCGTGCTCGCGGGTCAGCGGCTCGAGGAAGCAGTTGACCGCCAGCTCGATCGCCTCACCCTGCTTGACCAGCAGGAAGAAGCGCTCCTCCCCCGGCGTGCCGGTGTAGCTGCGGATCCGGCCGTCGTCGAAGACGCCGGGCAGCTCGGCCACCACCTCGTCGTGCAGCCGCACCTGGATGGTGCCGACGTTCCAGCGCACCAGCGAGGCGTAGCTGTCCCGCTCGTAGTGGCCGGTCCCGGTGTGCGCGGCCAGCGTCGCGAAGTAGGTCCGGAACGGGATCCGGTCGTCGACGGTCAGCGGGTCGAACGCGCGCTCCGGGTGCTCGGTGCCGCCGGCGGTGTGCTCCTGGTAGTGCCGGGCCACCGAGGCGCCGACGAAGCCGAGGTGCACCACCAGCTGCTGCGCCTGCGCCGGGGTCAGCTGGGTGACCTCCGGCAGGTGGTCGAGCACGTGCTCGTGTAGTTCGGTGACCAACAGCTCGGGTGGCGCGTGATCTTGCAGGATCGCCTGGTTGAGCCGGGGGAGTTCGTGCAGTACCCAGTATCCGACCTGTTCCGGAACCATCCGGACCATCACCTCCGCGGACGTCTCATCCGTTCCCATCGGCTCGGTACCGGAAAGATTGCGAAAAAACCGGCCCGCCGGAGTCGCACCTTCCGTGTGATCGGCGGTTCGGCCGGTTACCTCGCGGCGGGTTCGAAAGCCGGTGATTTCGCCGATGTGCGGCCGAAGTCTTTGCACTGAAGATGCAGAAACCCCGAACTCCCCTGGAGGTTTCATGCGTCGTCTCGTCGTCCTGATCACCGCGCTGCTGGCCGCGCTCGCGCTCAGCCCGGCCCCGCCGGCCGCCGCCGCGCCCAGCACCCCGGTGATCTTCGTGCACGGCTACACCGGCAGCGCCTCGAACTGGACCACCGCGATGTCGGTGTTCCGCGCCGGCGGCTATGCCAGCAGCCAGCTCTTCGCGTACGAGTACAACTCGTACGGCAACAACATCACCAACGCGCGAGGGTTGGCCACCTACGTCGAGCAGGTGCGGGCGCGGACCGGCGCCGCCCAGGTCGACATCGTCAACCACTCGATGGGCGGCCTGGTCAGCCTCTGGTACCTCAAGCAGCTCGGCGGCGCGTCCTCCGTGCGGCACCTGGCCTCGATCGCCGGCGCCAACCATGGCACCACGTACGCCGGCGCCTGCCTGGCCTACGTCACCTGCCAGCAGATGTATCCCGGCTCGTCATTCATCAGCACGCTCAGCGCGGGCGACGAGACGCCGGGCAGCACCCGTTACGGCACGTGGTACTCCCCGTGCGACGGGATCATCATCCCGTACACGAGCACGGTGCTCAGCGGCGCCACCAACAACTACGTGGCCTGCCAGACCCACCTCGGCTACCTCACCGACACGGTCACCCTGGCCCAGGTCCGCTCATTCCTCGCGAGTTAGACCAGCTTGCGGTACGGCCGCGCGCTCCTGCGGGGCGCGCGGCCGGCCCGCATGACGATGGCAGGCGCGGTCCCCGCGGGAAGCACGCGGACGGCCGGCCGGGGACGGCGGACGATCACCACCATGATCGCCGTGACAGCGGCCCACGCCGTGTCGAACGTGCTGGCGGATATGCAAGCCTGCACCGGGGAGCCGACCAGGACGAAGACGAGCAGGGCAACGATGCGGAACCCGACCGGCCCTCGCCGTTTGCCGTAGGTCCACAGCAGGTTGACCAACAGCGTCGCCACGACCGTATCGATGACGGACAGCACCATGGTGACCTGTATCGCTTCGAGCACCGTGAGACGCTCCGCGGCGAGATCCGTCGACCTGCCGGAATCCCGCACCGCGAGCGCCATGGCAACGATCAGGCCGGTCAGATGCAACACCGCGAACACGAGGGTCCAGGTCGTGGCCCATCGGACATATATCCGCTTGGGCCAGTCGACATGCTTCCTCGGATAGATCGCCTCTCCCACATCACCGCGAGGCCCTCCCCGATGCCGACCGGACGAGCCTGACGGCGCACGACCGCCACACCGTTCCTTGCGGCGGCCCGTAATATGCCGGCTCCGGCTGCCGCGTAGTGATCACAGCGGCGAGGGAGGCGCACAGCCACACGGCCGCCACCACCGGGGGTGAAGTGAACATCTGCAGGGGCAGCCACAATCCGACGAACATGAGCAGGCTGAGAGCCCGGAACCGGCGCCCGCTGCCGCTTCTGCCGAAAATCCACAGGCCGACTGCCGCTACAGCACCCTGAATCAAGTAGACGGTGAACACACTTCCGAGTTGATCCAGAACTTCGATGAGGTCCACCGCTCCGGGATGGGGATTCATCGCGGCAGCCAGGACTGCCAGACCCAGAGCCTGGGCCACCGCATGGACGAAGAACCGACCGAGGCACCATCGGCTGGCCAACGCCAGAGGCCACGCCGTCGAGCTCACTGACTCCCCCTTGCCTTTGAGCGGTCGCTCAAGACGGCAGGATACGAGGTTTTGAGCGACCGCTCAAGCGAGGGCGGGGCGCGATCGCCGGGACGCTCGTATCGCGCTGGGTTCGCGGGGGTGTCGGTGGGTACTGGGTCGCCGTGGGAGTCGTGGCGGTCACCGGGGCATCGAGTGGGGTGGGGCGGGCTTCGGCGCTCGCCTTCGCGCGGGACGGGGCGACGCTGGTGCTGGCGTCGCGGTCGGAGGGGGCGCTGCGGGACGTCGCGGCCGAGTGCCGGGCGCTCGGTGCCGTGGTCCGGGTGGTGGTCGCGGACGTGACCAAGGCGGAGTCGCTCAAGGCGGTGGTGGACGCGTTCGGGCGGGTGGACGTCTGGGTGCACACCGCGGCGGTGATGGCGTACGGGCGGTTCGAGGACGTGCCGGCCGAGGTGTTCGACCAGGTGATCACCACCGACCTGCTCGGCGCGGCGAACGTGGCCCGGGTCGCGCTGGCGTGTTTCCGGCGGCAGCGGAGCGGGACGCTGATCTTCGGCGGGTCGCTGCTCGGGACGGTCGTCACGCCGTACACCAGCTCCTATGTGACCAGCAAGTGGGGTCTGCGAGCGCTGGTGCGCGCGCTGCGGATCGAGACCCGGGACGCGCCCGGCATCCACATCTGCCTGGTGTCGCCGGGCTCGGTGGACACGCCGGTCTACCGCAACGCGGCGAACTTCGCCGGCCGGATCGGCCGGCCGCCACCGCCGATCGACACGCCGCAGAAGGTGGCCGCCGCGATCGTGCGGTGCGCTCACCGCCCGCGCGGCACCGTCAGCATCGGGCTCGCCAACCGGTTCATCCAGTTCGGTTTCGTGGCGACGCCGCCGCTCTACGACGTGCTGGTCGGCCCGCTGATGCGGATCGCCGGGCTGTCCCGGGAGCCGGTCGCGCCGCACGACGGCAACGTGTTCGGTCCCCTGCCACCGGAAGCGGAAGCGGTCAGCGGCGGCCGCAAGCGCTCCTGGACGCGCCCCGCCGGAGCCGCCGTCGCCGGCCTCGCCGTGGCCGGCGCACTGGCGGCCCGCCGCCGCCCGTCCCGATGAACCGGGACCGCCACCCGTCCCGATGAACCGGGACCGCCGGCCGTCACCGCGCAGCGGGACCGCCGGCCGTCGCCGCGCAGCGCGACCGCCGGCCGTCGCCGTGCAGCGCGAAGTGCGGTCAGACCTGGCCGAGGACCACCTGGTCGCAACAGCGCCGGCTGCCATCGTGGCGTCCCTCGCGGCACAGCCGGTCGGCAGGGGCCGGCAGCCGGAGCGCGGCGCGCACCTCCGCCCAGGAGCGGAACGGCCACTCGAACGCCTTGGCGAAGAACCACGCGCCGACCAGCGAAAGGCCCCCGGCGAGCAGGGTCGTGGCGGTGAACGCGGCCATCCCGTGACCCAGTCGCGGCGCCACCAGCTTCTGGTCGATCGCGACCACGATCGGCAGGTGGATCAGGTAGAGGCTGTAGGAGAACGAGCCGAGCCGCCGCAACGGCGCCGAGTCGAGCAGCCGGGTCAGCGCGGCGGGCCGGCCGCTCGCGACCGCCAGCAGCAGCAGGGTCATCGCCGGGACGACGGCCAGATCGACCCAGTAGTAGTGCTTGACCATCCAGCGCGAGCCCTGGTGCAGGATGAGGGCGCCGGCCGGGACCGCGGCCAGCAGCGCCAGCCCGGCCCACGGCAGGCGGCGGAGCCGGTCACCGGCCGCGACCACGCCGGCCGCCAGGACCCCGGCCGCGAAGGCCGGCACGAGGTGCGGGGCCAGCCCGTTGTCGCCCTGCGGCGGCGAGCCGTCGAAGACCACGAGGCCGACCACGACCACCGGCACGGTGACGGCGGCCAGCATCGCCGCCGGGCCGAGCCGGCGGCACAGGATCAAGAGAATGGGGAGTACGCCGTACAGCAGCGCCTCCACGCCGATCGACCAGAACGCGCCGTTCGGGGTGGGCACCGTGACCAGGTCCTGCAGCAGCAGCGTGTAGACCAGCACGGACCCGGCGGTCGGCTCCGCGGAGTACGGCTGGCGCACCACGGTCCACGCGACGACCAGGCTGAACGCCAGGGCGGCCCAGTAGGCGGGCAGGATCCGCCAGGCGCGGCGCCGGGCGTACCGGGCCAGCCCGCCGAGCCGCCAGTCGTCGCGGGCGGCCACCAGCGCCAGCGAGAACCCGGACAGCACCAGGAAGAACACCACGGACAGCCGGCCGAACCCGAGCCAGCTCAGCCAGTCCGGCCCGCGATAGCGCGGGAACCCGCGGAACGTGTACGCCCAGCAGTGGAACAACATCACGTAGAGGGCGCAGAGCCCGCGCAGACCGTCCAGACCGGCCACCCGTTTCCGGTTCACCCCCGAGTGAACGCACAGCCGCCCGGAAAGGTTCAACGCGTCCGGCGCGAGTCGCGACGGTAACCACGGGTCAACGGCCGGCCTCACCCGAGTAGGGGTTCCGAGTTGCCGGAATGTGGTCAATCCGGGTGGTGGCGGTGGCCTTCGGGCGGGGAAGCGGACATTCTCGGTGAGGCGGACGAGGACGCGGAGGCCGGGCATGCCGGAGCAGCGCAGCGTGAGGCTCGACAGTGCTGTGGGGCTCGACAGCGCCGGACGCGACGACTTCGACGCGCTCGCCGAGGGGTGGAGCCGGGCCCGGCAGGGCTGTGGGCCGGAGCGGGCGCGGCGGCTGCGGGACGAGATGATCGCGGCGGCGATGCCGCTGGCGGAGCGGGTGGCGCGGCGGTTCCGGAGCCGGGCCGAGTCGCTCGCCGACCTGGAGCAGGTCGCGCGGCTGGGGCTGGTCAAGGCCGTCGACCGGTACGATCCCGCGCTCGGGTCGTTCACCGCCTACGCCGTCAACACCATGCTCGGCGAGCTGAAACGGCACCTGCGGGACCACTCCTGGGGCGTGCACGTGCCGCGCCGGATGCAGGACGCGGTGCGTGAGCTCCACCGGCACGAGGCGGCGCTGACCCGGGAGCTGGGCCGGGCGCCGACCGACGCGCAGCTGGCGCAGCGGGCCGGGGTGGCGCCGGGCGAGCTGGACCGGATCCGGGTGTCCGCGGCCGCCTACCACCCGGTCTCGCTGAACATGCCGATCGGCGAGACCGGCACCCAGCTCGCCGACCTCTTCGGCGAGCTGGACCGGGCCGTGGAGAACGCCGCGGACCGGCTCACCGCCGCCGACCTGATCAGCTGCCTGCCGGGCCGGGAGCGGCACATCGTGTCGGCGATCTTCTTCGCCGGCCGGGTGCAGACCCAGGTCGCCGCCGAGCTGGGCATCTCGCAGATGCAGGTGTCCCGCGCCCTGGCCCGGGCGCTGGCCTGGCTGCGCGAGGGGCTGCTGACCGATCAGGTGCCGCGCTGGCCGGTCACCGCCGGCGCGCCGTTCGACGTGCGGGCCACGCTGCGGCCGGGGCGCGCGCTGGAGATCACGGTGGTCGGCGAGGTCGACCGGGACAACGCCGGGCTGTTGCGGGCGACCCTGCTCGACCTGATCCGCCGTCAGCCGCCCGGGCAGCGGGTGGTGCTCCGGCTGCGCCGGGTCCCGCTGCTCGACGCCGCCGGGGTGCGCGTGCTGCTCGCCGTCTACCAGGCCGCCTGCGCGCGCGGTGTGCTGGTCACCGCGACCGGCGTGAATCCGCTGGTCCGCCGGCTGGCCACCAGCGCCGGCCTGGGCCCGATGATGCAGCCGGGCTGAGACCTGTTCCGGGGTCCGCGCCGCACACTCGGCCGGATCCCGGCACAGGCGCTAGTGCTCGGCGAGCGTGTTGAGCAGCTCGGGCAGGCTCGCGGCCCGTTGGAAGAGGCGCCGTTGCCGGGCCGCCCCGGTCCCCTGCCGGCGCAGCCGGGCCAGCCCGGCGGTGACCCGCACCAGGTCGCCGTGCCGGCGCAGCGCCGGCGTCACCGTGGTGACCAGCTCGTCGACCAGGTCCCAGGCCGGCCGGGCGGCGCCGGTCCGCGGGTCGATCAGGGTGCCGCCGAGCCCGTCGTGCGCGGCGTGCCAGTGCGCCGCGGTGAGCAGGCAGTCCCGGATCGGCGGCTCCGGCGCGTCGTGGCGCAGCTGGTCGATCGCGGTCGCCACCAGGGCCCGGACCAGTCCGGCGAGCAGCACCGCGTCGGCCACGGTGGGGCAGGCGTCGGCCACCCGCACCTCGACCGTCGGATAGCGGGCCGACGGCCGGGCGTACCAGTAGACCATCGCCGCGTCCAGGATCACTCCGGAGACGATCAGAGCGTCGACGGTACGGTCGTAGTCCTCGGCCGACTCGAAGTACGGGGTCGGCCCGAGGCTCGGCCAGCGTTCCAGCTGGGTGCACCGCCAGCTGGCGTAACCGGTGTCCGTCCCGGCGTAGAACGGCGAGTTCGCGGTCAGCGCCTGCAGCGTGGGCAGCCAGACCCGGAGCTGGTTGCAGACCCGCACGGCCAGCTCCCGGTCGGCGACCCCGACGTGCACGTGGCAGCCGCAGACCGCCGCGTCCAGCGCGATCGGCCCGTAGCGCTCGACGATCGCCCGGTACCGCGGTTCGTCGGCGACGGCCGGCTGCGGCTCGGCGACCGGGGTGGCGCCGACCGCGACCAGGTGCGCGCCGGCCCGCTCGGCGGCCGTGGTGGCGGCGTGCCGCAGCCCGGTCAGCGCGTCGCGCACCTCGTCCAGGCCGGCGCAGACCGGGGTGACCAGCTCGACCATGCTGCGCCGGAACTCCAGGCTGCTCTGCCGGCGGGCGGCCGGCGGCAGCGCGCCCAGCACCTGCTCGGCCACCGGCAGGTTCTCCCCGGTGACCGGGTCGAGCAGGAGGAACTCCTCCTCGACCCCGACCGTGGGGGCCTGCGCGAGCATGGCGGTCACCCCCGCCCGGCGTCGGCCAGCTGGGCGCTGACCATGCCGCGCAGGCTGGTGCAGACGGCCGGGTGGTCGGTGTGCCAGGTCATCGTGTCGGAGAAGACCACCAGGTCGGCGCCGAGCCGGTCACGGTGCTCGTCGAGCAGGTCGACCGCCGGCGCCTCGCGGCCGGTCGCGGCCAGGTGCGCGCGGATCCCCCGGACGTGGCTGAGCACCTGGCCCTTGGCGTCCGAGGCGCCCGGCGCCGCCCACACCTCGACCGACGGGAAGCCGGTCGCCCGCAGCGCGGCGGCCAGCCAGTTCGCCGAGCGCAGCAGGTCGGGCTCGCGCTCGGGCGGGCCGGCCACCGAGGGGATGCCGACCCGGTCGGCCGGCTGGCGGACCAGGTCGTCGGCGTGCCGGGCCAGGTATTCGTGGATGTCGTCCCCCATGACGATCGGCTACCCGGATCCGGGCGGTCAACACGGATCGGTTTCCGCCGGATGATCAGCGTTGCCGCTGGCCCCGCGCCTTCGGGCAGCCGGCCCGAGGGTTACCGGCCGGCCGGCCCCGGCCCGGGAAATCGCACTGCTCGGCGACCGGGGCGGGCCGGGCGGCGGCCGGCGCCGGGCGGCTCGGCGTCCTCGACGGCCGGGTCGTGGGCGGCGACGACGACGGGGCCGTGGGCGGGGGCGCGAAGGACGGCAGCGGCAGCGGGCTGCTCATCTCCGGAGCCTCCGGTGGCAGCAGCGCGACCAGCCCGCCGATGCCGATCGTGACCACGACGGCGAGACCGGCGAGCCGGAACCACGGCTGCGCCCGGCCGGCGACGGCGACCGGCGCCACGGTCAGGCTCTCCAGGGCGGCGCGCACCTCGCGAGGCCCGGCCGGCCGGTCCGCCGGGTACTTCGCCAGCAGCGCGCCGAGCAGCCGGTCCAGGTCGGCGGGCAGGTCCGGGCGGTGCCGGGAGGCGGGCTCCAGGCTGTTCTCCACGTGCTTCCAGGCGATCTCCATGGCGGTGTCGCCGACGAACGGCGGCTGGCCGGTGACCATGGCGTAGAGCACGCAGCCCAGGCCGTACAGGTCGGTGCGGGCGTCGATCGGGCTGCCGGTGACCTGCTCCGGCGCCATGTAGGTGCTGGTGCCGATCATCTGCGCGATCCCGGTCAGCTCGGCCTGCGCGGCCCCGGCCCGGCGGGCCAGCCCGAAATCGCAGACCTTCACCAGCCCGGCGTCGGTGATCAGGATGTTGGCCGGTTTCAGGTCCCGGTGCACCACCCCGGCCGCGGCCGCCGCCTCCAGCGCCGCGCACACCTGGATCGCCACCCGGACCGCCTCGCCGATCGGCAGCCGCCCGTGCAGCTCCAGCAGGTCGGCCAGGCTGTCCCCGTCGACCAGCTCCATGACCAGGAACGGCACGCCGTCGTGGGCGCCGACGTCGTGCACCGGCACGATGTTCGGGTGGGACAGCCCGGCCACGGTCCGCGCCTCCCGGTCGAACCGCGCCGGCAACGACGAGTCGGCGTCCTCCACCCGCCGCATCACCTTGACCGCGACCGCCCGCCCGAGCCGCCGATCGACCCCCTCCCACACCTCCGCCATGCCACCCCGGCCCAGCAATGAATGCAGCTCATATCGGTCACCGAGCACCCGCCGCGCCATCGCGCCACCCTGCCACAGCCTGGACCCGGCCTGCACCAACGCGGTCCCGGACGGGTGACCACAAAAATCCGTCTCGCCTTCGGCATCGCCCTCCACGCCCCGCTTCCGGACCGCGGCCGCACCGGGTCAGACCAGTTTCCGGTACGACCTGAGCCGCCCCGGGATCTCGCTGCGCACGACTGCCCCGATCGACCGAGCGCTCCGCGGACAGCGAGGCGTGAACCGGGCATCGCCCGCCGCTGGATGCCCGCCGGGCGCGCCATGGCCTGGGCCGTCGCGTGGGGACGGTCGGGCGGGGCGGTCGTACCGGAAAGCGGCGGCCGCGGGCCGGAGCGGGCCGTGAGTGGGCGGACAGGCGGTGGGGTTGACGGGTAAAGCTAATGGCATTAGCTTATAGCTAACGACATTAGCCAAGGAGTGAAGATGACCGAGATGCTCGCCGTCGACGGTGGCACGATCGCCTACCAGGTCAGTGGCAGCGGGCCGCTGGTGGTGCTGGCGCCCGGGATGGGCAACGGGCGGTCGGCCTACCGGTTCGTCGTGCCGCGGCTGGTGGCGGCCGGTTACCGGGTGGCGGTGACGGACCTCCGCGGGGCCGGGGAGTCGAGCGCGCAGTGGCCGTCCTACACCCGCACCGACATCGCCGGTGACCTGATCGCGCTGATCCGGCACCTCGGCGGCCCGGCCGTGCTGGTCGGGCACTCGATCTCCGGTGGGGCGGCGACGATCGCGGCGGCCCGGGCGCCCGAGCTGGTCAGCGCGGTGGTGGAGCTGGCGCCGTTCACCCGCGCGCAGTCGGTCTCGCTGGGCGACCTGCGGGTGAAGCGGTTCCGGAGCGGGATGACGCGGCTGCTGACCGGCATCCTGGGCAGCGTGAAGTGGTGGCACAGGTATCTCGACGTGGCGTTCCCGGGGCGCAAGCCGGCCGACTGGGACGCGCAGCTGCACGACATCGCCGTCATGCTCGGCGAGCCCGGCCGGATGAAGGCGTTGCAGGGCATGGGCAAGTCGACGCCCGCCGACGCCGGGGCCGAGCTGGGCAAGGTGCGGCAGCCCGCGCTGATCATCGAGGGTTCGCTGGACCCGGACTGGGCCGATCCGCGCGCCGAGGGCGAGGCGATCGTGGCGGCGATGCCGGCCGGGGTCGGCCGGGTCGAGGTGATCGAGGGCGCCGGGCACTACCCGCACACCCAGTTCCCGGAGGAGACGGTGGCGCTGCTCCTGCCGTTCCTCAAGGCGCACGCCGATGCCTAGGGCGGGGCTGGACCCGGTGGCCGTGGTCACCGCCGCCGCCGACCTGGCCGACGAGATCGGGCTGGCCAACGTGACGATGGGGCTGCTCGCCGAGCGGCTCGGGATCCGGGCGCCGTCGCTCTACAAGCACATCAGCAGCCAGGCCGACCTGACCCGGCGGATCGCCGTGCTGGCCCTGACCGAGCTCGGCGACGCGCTGCGCGACGCGCTGCAGGGCCGGGCCGGGCGGGACGCGCTGGCGGCGGCCGCCCGGACCATCCGGCGTTACGTCGTCGAGCACCCGGGGCGGTACGCCACCACGATCCGCTTCGACGCCGACTCGCCGGACGATCCGGTGGTGGCGGCCGGCGACCGGGTGCTGGACTCGCTGCGGGCGGTGCTCAGCGGCTACCCGCTGGACCCGGCCGACACCGTGCACGCGATGCGGATGCTGCGCAGCCTGTTCCACGGTTTCGCGGTGATCGAGTCGGCCGGCGGCTTCCAGCTGGACACCGACGTCGACGAGAGCTTCGCGTGGATGATCGGCTTCCTGGATCGCGGGCTGTCCGCCTGACCGTTGTCCCCGGCGGGCCACCCGCGGCCCCGAGGGACCGGCACGGGCGGGCAGTCCACCCCCATGAGCCTTGATTCCGCCGCCCGCATGTTCTTCGTCCTGCTGTGGCTCACCGCGTTGCTGCTGCTCGCCGAGCCGGGCGCCGCCAGCGGCCGGGCGGCTCTCGGGGTGACGCTGGTCTGGGCCGCTCCCCTGCTGCGTGATCGGATCCGCGGCCGCCGCACGGCTCGCCCCTGATCGATACCCGCTGTTTGCCGCGTCCGGTTCAGGGCATTCGCGTGCTCATGGCGAAGCAGCGGGCGGAGACGACGGACCCGGTCCGGGAGGACTTCGACGCGATCGCCGAGGAGTACGCCCGGCAGCACCGGGGATCGGACCACCGGCGCGCCGCCCGGCTGCGCGACGACATGATCCGCACCGCTCTGCCGCTGGCCGAGCGCCTGGCCCGGCGGTACCGCGGTGGCGCCGAGCCGCTCGCCGATCTGGAGCAGGTGGCCCGGCTGGGGCTGGTCAAGGCCGTCGACCGGTACAACCCGGAGCGCGGCTCGTTCACCGCGTACGCGGTCAACACGATCCTCGGCGAGCTGAAACGGCACCTGCGCGACCACGCCTGGGGCCTGCACGTGCCGCGCCGGATGCAGGAGCTGGTGCTGCTGGTCACGCAGACCGACGCCGAGCTGACCCGCCGGTGGGGACGCCGGCCGGCCGACGCCGAGATCGCGGCCGCGGCCGGGATGGCGGTCGAGCAGGTCGACCGGGTCCGGACCGCGTCGGCCGCCTTCCGGCCGATCTCCTTCAGCAGGCCGATCGGCGAGGGCGAGGTGCAGCTCAGTGACGTGATCGGTGAGCCGGACGGCGAGTTGGAGAGCGCCGCCGACCGGCTCACCGTGGCCACCCTGCTCGCCCGGCTGCCGGAGCGCGAGCGGCGCGTCGTGCTGACCACCTTCTACGGCGGCCGGACCCAGGCGCAGATCGCCGCCGAGCTGGGCGTCTCGCAGATGCAGGTGTCGCGGATCCTGTCCCGGGTGCTGTGCTGGATGCGCGAGGGCCTGCTGACCGACCAGGTGCCGCGCTGGCCGGTCGGGGCCGACGAGCTGGAGGAGCCGTTCCGGGTGACCGCGGCACTGCACCCGGGCGGCGAGCTGGAGATCACCGTGGCCGGCGAGGTGGACCGGGACAACGCGGACCGGCTGAGCACCCGGCTGCTGGAGCTGATCCGCCGGCAGCCGGCCGGCAACCGGGTCACCGTGCGGCTGGACGAGGTGCCGCTGCTCGACGCCGCCGGGGTGCGGGTGCTGCTGGCGGTCTACGAGGCCGGCCGGGTCCGTGGCGTCACGGTCACCGCGGCCGGGATGAGTTCGTTCGTCCGCCGGATCGCCACGATCGCCGGCCTGGGCCCGATGCTCGAAGGATGATCCGGGCATCGGGCCCTCGGCGGGCGACCTACTCGAAGACGCCCTTGACCTTGTTGACCACGTTCGCCACTCCCTGGGCGTGCGCGCCCGCCCCGGTTCCCGGTTTGCCCTTGCCCATCGACCCGTCGTAGGTGACGAACAGTTTCGGGTCCGGCGCCGGTCCGAGCGGCCGGTCGTCGGTCAGCGGCTGCGCGTCCGGCACATAGATGATCTCGTCCTTGCCGTTGAGCGCCGGCCCGCGCGCCCACCGGCCCTCGCCCGCCGTGCTTTCCGGGTCGAAGCTGTAGAACGTGTGGTTGGCCTCGGGGTGCTCGTGCTCGGCGTTGGAGTCCTCGATGCCGTTCTCGGTGAAGCCGTCCTCGATCAGCTGCTCGATGCCGAGCAGCCACTGCTGCTGGTGGTAGGTGTCCCGGGCCAGGTTGAACTGCAGCATGTCCTTGACCCCGCGGTCGTCGGTCATGTTATAGATCCGGCTGGTCTGCAGCCGGCTCTGCGCCTCCGCCGCCACGTTGGACCGGAAGTCGGCGAGCAGGTTGCCGCTCGCCACGATGTACCCGGCGTTCCACGGGACGCCCTGGCTGTTGGTCGGCATCGGGCCGCCGCCGGTGACGATCGCGTGCTGCGGATTCTGCCCGCCGAGCACCGCGGCCAGCAGCGGGTTCGCGGCCGCCGCCTTCTCGGTGGCCTCGGCCGGGGCGCCCTCCAGCAGGCGAGCCAGCATGGTGGTGAGCATCTCGACGTGGCCGATCTCCTCGGTCGCGATGTCCATGATCATGTCTTTGTACTTGCCCGGCACCCGGCACGACCAGCCCTGCCACAGGTACTGCATCATCACCGTCATCTCACCGAACTGGCCACCGACCAGCTCCTGCAGCTTGGCGGCGAAGAACGCGTCCGGCTTCTCCGGCTTGGCCTGGAACTGCAGGTAGTCGACGTGCTTGAACATGACGTCGTGCTCCTCTCAAGGGGACTGCGTACCTGAACCGGACTACCCGGGGCGGCGACCCGATGGGGTCATCCCGGGCCCGGGCGGGCCGCGCCGGGCGGGGAATCGGCCGGGCATGGTGGTTCTCGATCTGACCGTTCCGCTGGCCCGGGCGCGACGGGCGGCGCCGTGGTTCGGCCCGGCCTTCGTCGCCGCGATCGCCTACGCCGATCCGGGAAACTTCGCGACCAACTTCACCGGCGGCGCCAGTTACGGCTACCTGCTGGTCTGGGTGATCGTGGCGGCCAATCTGGTGGCCATGCTGATCCAGTCGCTGTCCGCGAAGCTCGGCCTGGTCACCGGCCGCAACCTCGCGCAGCTGTGCCGGGAACGGCTGCCCCGGCCGGTCACCTGGGGCCTGTGGGCACAGGCCGAGCTGGTCGCGATGGCCACCGACCTCGCCGAGATCATCGGCGGCGCGCTGGCCCTGCGCCTGCTCTTCGGTGTCCCGCTGCCGGTCGGTGGTCTGATCACCTGCGTCGTGGCGTTCGCTCTGCTGGAGCTGCACCGGCGTGGGGTGCGCCGGTTCGAGGCGGCGATCGGCGCGCTGCTCGGGGTGATCCTGCTCGGCTTCCTCTACACCAGCCTGCGCGCCGGCGCCGATCCCGGCGCACTGGCCGGCGGGCTGGTCCCGTCGTTCGCCGGGTCGGAGAGCCTGCTGCTGGCCACCGGCATTCTCGGCGCCACCGTGATGCCGCACGTGATCTATCTGCACTCGGCGCTGACCACGTCCCGGGCCGGCGCGGCCGCCGAGCCGGGCCGGCTCCGGCCGGCGCTGCGCTGCCAGCGCACCGACACGCTGCTGGCGCTCGGCGCGGCCGGGCTGGTCAACCTGGCGATGCTGGTGATCGCCGCCCAGCTGTTCGCCGGCTCGGCGGGTGGTGACACCGGCACGCTGGAGGGCATCCACACCGGCCTCGCCACGGTGCTGGACGGTCACGCCGCGCTGGCGTTCGCGATCGCGCTGCTCGCCTCCGGTCTCGCGTCGTCCAGTGTGGGGACCTACGCCGGGCAGGTGGTGATGCAGGGTTTCCTCGGCCGCGGCATCCCGCTGGTGGCGCGCCGCCTGGTCACCATGGCCCCGGCGATGGTCGTCCTGCTGCTCGGCGCCGACCCGACCGAGGCCCTGGTCTGGTCGCAGGTGATGCTCTCGTTCGGCGTGCCGTTCGCGCTGGTGCCCCTGATCTGGCTGACCACTCGCCGGGACCTGCTCGGCGCCCATGTCAACCGGCGGGTCACCACGACGGCCGCCTCCGCGGCGGCCGTGCTGATCATCGCGTTGGACGTCTTCCTGATCGTCAGGACAGCCGGTTGAGCCGGGGGAAACCGGGCATCCGGACCGCATGGCGACCTACAGCAGACCCGCCTGCCCGGCCACCGCGGCGGCCTCGGCACGGCTGGCCACGTGCAGCTTGCGCAGCAGGCCCGCGGTCAGCCGCTTGACCGTCCGCTCCGACACGTGCAGGGTGGCGGCCATCTCCACGGTCGACGAACCGCCGGCGATCAGCCGGAGCAGCTCACGGTCCGGTTCGGACAGGGTCGCGGCCGGGTGCGCGGCGGTCCGGCGGGTCTGCTCGGTCAGGACGGCGAGCAGCTGGTCGGGCAGCACCGCCCAGCCGTCGACCGCGGCCAGCAGGGGCTGCAGCAGGTCCGCCGGGTCGCTGCTCTTGGGCAGGAAGCCGGTGGCGCCGCCGCGCAGCGCCTCGATCGCGATCGCCGGGTCGTCGTCGCCGGACATCGCGAGCACCCGGGCGCGGGGCGCGGCCCGGCGTACCGCGCCGATCGCCCGGACCCCGCCCGGCGCCGGCATGTGCAGGTCGACGAGCACCAGGTCGGGCACCGCGTGGCGGGCGACGCTGGCCGCGTACGCGGCGTCGCCGGTACTCGCCACCACGGCGGCCCGGCCGTCGCTGACCTCGGGCAGCAACAGTTCCAGGCCTCGTACGAAAAGGTGGTGGTCGTCGATGACAACCACCCGGATCCCGGTGCGCATGCCGGCCGGTTGCCCCGATCCGGGGCCGGCATGCGCCTGAGTCTTCGACGCCGGCCGATCGAACCCGGGCTGGTCCTGACCCGCAGCCTGTGTCACGAGCTGCGCCCGCCGATGGCGACGCTGCGCGGCCTGCTGCGGGCGCTGGAGTCCACGCCGCCCGGTCCGCGCCGCGAGCAACTGCTCAGCCTGGCCACCGAGCACGTCGTCTACGCCGAGGCGGTCCTCGGGGACGCCGCGGAGGCGGCGCTGGGCCTGACCGACGGCCAGGCCGCGCCGGTGCCGCTGCACGACATCTTGCCCGCGGTGTGGGTCACCGCCCCGCCCGGGGCGCTCGCGGTGACCGCCAGCCGAGCCGCCCTGCGCTGGCCGGTGCACCCGCATCACACCAAGCAGATCCTGATCAACCTGGTCGGCAACGCGGTCCGGCACGCGCCCGGTCCGATCCGGCTGCGCGCCGTGGTACGGGCTCGGCAGCTGCGGCTGGCCGTCACCGATCAGGGTCGGATGACCACCGGGCTGCGCACCGCCCTGCGCCGCCGGACCGCGCCGGCCGACGAGCACGGTCTCGGGTTGTGGGTGGTCCGGCAGCGGCTCGCCGACCTGGGCGGTACGGTCCGGGCCCGGCAGCTGGCACCGACCGGCCTGCGGGTGGAGGCGTCGCTGCCCCGGCACGGCTGACCGGGGTCAGTCCGCACCGGGGCCGGTGGACAGCTCGAAGACCTTGCCGTCCGGGAGCCGGAAGTGCTGCCAGCGGTAGCCGTCGCTGCCGGACTGCTGCGGGCCGAGCAGCTCGATCCCGGCCGCGCGCAGCGTCGCGGTGGCCTCGTCGATGTCGTCGACGAGCAGGCCGGCCACCACCTTCTCGGCGGCGAACTGCTCGGGCGGGTCGTCCGCGTCCGGCCCGAACACCTCGAGAAGGTCCCCGTCCGCCATCCGGAAGACCGCAAAATCGGGTTTCTCGTACGCCACGTCCAGCCCGGCGACGTCCGCGAAGAAGTCCCGTGTCTCCTGATAGGAGTCGGTCTTCACGCCGAGCCAGGAGATCCGTCGAATCCGCATCCCCGCATCGTCACCCTTGAACCCGGCTTGAGGTCAACCGGACCCGTTACGGACTCATGACAGCTCGTTACGGCTCCCAATATCCTAGTTGACATATAGGAGATGCGGATATTTGATCGGAGGCACGCCCGACGAGAGGAACCCGCTCATGTCCAGCATCAAGATCGATCGCGTGGCCGGCCGGATCGGCGCCGAGATCTCCGGGGTCGACCTGTCCGCGCCGCTCGGCACCGACGACGTCGCCGCGATCCGCGACGCCCTGCACATCCACAAGGTCGTCTTCTTCCGCGGCCAGCACCTCGACCACGCCCAGCAGATCGCCTTCGCCCGCCAGTTCGGCGACCTCACCCACGCCCACCCGCACGAGGACGCCGCCCCGGCGGAGGCCCCGGAGATCCTCACCATCGACCCGCGCCGCTACGAGGAGCAGTACGGGATCGACCGCAAACAGCAGAGCCGCCGGCAGTACAGCTACTACGCGGGCTGGCACACCGACGTCACCGCCGCGGTGAACCCGCCGGCCGCGTCGATCCTGCGCGCCGAGGTGGTCCCCAGCTTCGGCGGCGACACCACCTGGAGCAACCTGGTCGCCGCCTACGAGGGGCTGTCCGAGCCGCTGCGCCGGTTCGTCGACGGACTGCGCGCCGAGCACCGCTTCCTGGCCGGCGTGGACGCCAGCGACCTGGGCGGCTACCAGGACCGGATCAGCAAGAACCTGCTGGTCGCGGTGCACCCGGTGGTGCGCGTGCACCCGGAGACCGGGGAGCGCGCGCTGTTCGTGAACCCGGGCTTCACCACCAAGATCCTGGATCTGTCCGCGGCCGAGAGCCGGCAGATCCTCGACCTGCTGTTCGCACAGATCGCCCGCCCGGCGTACACCGTGCGGTTCCGCTGGCAGCCGGGCGACATCGCCTTCTGGGACAACCGGGCCACCGCCCACCTGGCCCCGGAGGACCTCGACCACCTGGACGTGCAGCGCACCCTGCACCGGGTCACCCTGATCGGGGACCGGCCGGTCGGCCCGGACGGCTTCGTCTCCGAGCTGATCGCCGGCACCGAGTTCCGCGCCCAGCGCGAGCCGGTCGCGGCGGGATCGGGCGCCTGACCCGGCCGGCCGCAGGCAGGCGACGGCCGAGATCGCAAGACGCTTGACGGTACGGCCGCGGCGCCCTGCCCCGGGCACCGTTCCTACCGGTGGGGCAGCGGCTCGCCCCGCGTGGTGGACAGGCCCAGCGCGCGGCGTACCGCGAGCAGGTGGTCGGCGCCGCTGCGCTGCTGCGCTCGCCGGACCTTGTCGCGCAGGTCCCGGTCACTGGTCGCGGCGGCGGCCTCCTGCCAGAGCGGCTGCGCGGCGTCGACGTCGGCAATCCACTGGATGATGGCCGGTTGCGCCTCGGCCGGCCACGCGCCCGCCCGCAGTTTGAGCCACATGGTCGACCACGCCTCGGCGGTCTGCTTCGTCGCGCTGCGCAGCTCGGCCGCGGGTCCGCCGGCGAGCAGTGCCTCGACCTTCGCCGTCGACTCGGCGCAGTCCCGGATCGCCAGCAGGAAGGTCAGCTGGTCCCGGTTCACGATCGAGGCGTCCTCGCGGAGCGGGCGGCTCACCGGCGCGCCGTCCGTCGCGAGGAAGCAGGTGATGCCGTAGCTACCTCGCGCCCATTCCGCGGCCCGCGGGATGTACCAGCGCGGGCGGACGCCGGCCGGCAGGGACACCGGGTCCAGGACGTAGTTGCGGCTGATCGTGGCGCAGCCGGTCTCGGCGCGCTGGACGAGAGCCGCGACACCCGGGTAGTCGCCGGCCGTCCCCCGGCCCTCGACCGGGCTCGCCCAGCCGACCATCTCGGCCCGGTGCGGCTGGGTGCACGGGAGCGTCGTGATCGGCCCGGGGAACACGTCCTCCGGGCCGGTCGACGGCAGGTCGAAGCACTGTCCGATCTGCAGCGCGACCACGTCCTCGGCGCGGTTCACCACGTACTTGTTGACGCCGACGACGACGGCGAGCACCAGCACCCAGACGCCGCTGAGCACCAGGCCGGCGATCGCCAGGCCCTTGCCCCGCTGCCCGGTCTGCTTGATCTTCACGAGCGCGGCGACGCCGAGCAGCGGGCCCAGCAGCAGGCCGCCGATCAGGCCGAAGACCAGCGAGGCGACCGCGAACCCGCTGAGATCGCTGCGCGGGCCGCGCTCCAGGTCCGGATCCCATTCCGCCGGACGACCGCCTGCCGGGTCCAGCCCGGTGCCGCTGCTGTACATCGCGTTGCTCTCCCCCGCTGCCCTCTGATCGGCGCCCGGGGAGACTACCGCGCGCACGGAACGCGGGAAACGCCGACTCCGGGTCCGGCCGGCAGATAACAGAAACGCGTTTTAAAGATTTGTTATGTCGGCCGGCGCCAATTAGTCGGCTGTTCACGTCATTGAAACGGTCGCGCACCGTCTGGCACCATCACGGACACAATGTGAACGCTCCCATTCGGCTTTCACGTGATCACCGGCGCATTCCCCGGCGCCGGCTCGGACCCCTCCCCCACTCAGGAGATCGCCATGACTTTGGGCCGTCCGCCCGTACCGGAGAATGAGCCGCAAGCACCACCAGCCGTGCCGCGCCGCAAGTGGTGGCGCACCGGCCTGGCCGCGATGATCGTGCTGGCCGGCGGCGGAGCCGTCGCCGTGACCGCGACCGCGGCGTCCGCCGCGACGATCGACACCAGCGCCTCCTACGTGCTGGTCAACCGCAACAGCGGCAAGGCCCTGGACGTCTACAACCTGGCCACCAACGACGGCGCGCGGATCACCCAGTGGGCCCGCAACGACCAGGCGCAGCAGCAGTGGCAGTTCGTCGACTCCGGCGGCGGCTACTACCGGCTGAAATCGAAGCATTCCGGCAAGGTGCTCGACGTCTACAACCTGTCCACCGCCGACGGCGGCGCCATTGTCCAGTGGACCGACAACAACACCACGAACCAGCAGTTCAGCATTCAGGACATCGACGGCTATGTGCAGCTGATCAATCGCAACAGCGGCAAGGCGGTCGAAGTGCAGGGCGCGTCGACCGCGGACGGCGCGAACATCGTGCAGTACAGCGACTGGAACGGCGCCAACCAGCAGTGGCAGCTGGTGAAGGTGGGCGGCAGCACGCCGACCACGTCGCCGACGTCCGGCGGCTCGTGCACGCTGCCGTCGAGCTACCGCTGGACCTCCACCGGCTCGCTGGCGACCCCGAAGTCCGGCTGGGTCTCGCTCAAGGACTTCACCGTGGTGCCCTACAACGGCAAGCAGCTGGTCTACGCGACCACCCACGACTACGGGTCGTCCTGGGGCTCGATGAACTTCAGCCCGTTCACCAACTGGTCGGACATGGCCTCGGCCAGCCAGAACGGGATGAACTCCGGCACCGTCGCGCCGACGCTGTTCTACTTCGCGCCGAAGAACATCTGGGTGCTGACCTACCAGTGGGGTGGCACGGCGTTCTCGTACCGCACGTCGAGTGACCCGACCAACGCCAACGGGTGGTCCGCCGCGCAGCCGCTGTTCACCGGCAGCATCTCCGGCTCCGGCACCGGGCCGATCGACCAGACGCTGATCGGCGACGGGCAGAACATGTACCTGTTCTTCGCCGGCGACAACGGGAAGATCTACCGGGCCAGCATGCCGATCGGGAACTTCCCCGGCAACTTCGGCTCGTCCTACACCACGATCATGAGCGACACGACGAACAACCTGTTCGAGGCGCCGCAGGTCTACAAGGTGCAGGGTCAGAACCAGTACCTGATGATCGTCGAGGCGATCGGCAGCCAGGGCCGCTACTTCCGGTCCTTCACCGCGAGCAGCCTGAACGGTTCGTGGACCCCGCAGGCCGCGACCGAGAGCAACCCGTTCGCCGGCAAGGCCAACAGCGGCGCCACCTGGACCAACGACATCAGCCACGGCGAGCTGGTCCGGGTCACCGCCGACCAGACGATGACCGTGGACCCGTGCCGCCTGCAGCTGCTCTACCAGGGCCGCTCGCCGAGCTCCGGCGGCGACTACGGGCTGCTGCCCTACCGCCCGGGTCTGCTGACCCAGCAGCGCTGACCCGGTGGGCGGCGTCCTCGACCAGGGCGCCGCCCACCTCGGCCCGAAGACCGCCATCAGTCTGCCGCCGGTGCCCGACAATCGGGCACCGGCGGCAGGCTTTCGGCGTCAGTCGATCTCGCAGGTGCGGAAGGCCCGGCGGTAGGCGGTCGGCGTGGTGCCCAGCATGGTGCGGAAGTGCACCCGGAGATTGACGGCACTGCCCAGCCCGGTGCGGTCGGCGATCTGGCTGATGCTGAGGTCACTGCTCTCCAGCAACTCGCGGGTGCGGTCGATGCGGGCGTGCAACAGCCACTGCAGCGGGGTACGGCCGGTCTCGGCGACGAACCGGCGAGCGAAGGTACGCGAGGACATCGCGGCCTGGCGGGCCATCTCGGGCACGCTGACCGGGCGGTCGAGATTGGCCAGCGCCCAGGCGCGAACGCCGGACAGCGAGTCGTCCTCGGCGACGACGGGTGACTCGATGAACTGGGCCTGGCCGCCGTCGCGGTGCGGCGCGGCGACCACGTTGCGGGCCACCCGGTTGGCCGCCACGGCGCCGTGGTCCCGGCGGACCAGGTGCAGGCACAGGTCGATGCCCGCCGAGACGCCGGCCGAGGTGAGCAGTTGGCCCTCGTCGACGAAGAGCACGTGCGGGTCCACGGTGACCTGCGGGTATCGCGCGGCCAACTCGGCGGTCCGGCTCCAGTGCGTGGTCGCCCGGCGGCCGTCCAGGACCCCGGCGGCGGCCAGGGCGAACGCACCGGAACAGATCGAGACCACGCGACCGCCCCGGCGGAACACCTCGGCGATGGTCGCCAAGGCCGCCTCGGGGACCTCGTCGCCGGGGCTGGTGTAGCCCGGGACGATGAGGGTGTCGGCACGGCGGGCGTCCGCCAGGGTCCCCGGCACCCGGACCGCGAAGCCGGTCGTGGTCGCCACCTCCGCGGCGGGGCCGCACACGGTCAGCTGGTAGGGCAGGTCCAGGTGCTCGCCGAAGATGCTGGCCGGGATGCCCAGGTCCAGCGGCACCACCTGGTGCAGAGCGAGCACCGCGACGGCATGCCGGACCATGGCAGGATCCTATCCAGCAGTGGCGTTCCAGCCACTCACCGGCTGCCGGCCCACCGGACCACGATGGTCACCATGACGACGAAGACCGACGTACTGACCCTGCCCGACACCGAGCTGGCCGCTGCCACGCTGGCTCTCGTGGTCGACGCGGAACCCGTGGTCGTGGCCAACCACAGCATCCGCAGCTATCTGTTCGCCCGGCTGCTGGCCGAGCACCAAGAGGTCGAGGCGGATCGCGACTACGACCCGGAGCTGCTGTTCGTCGCGTGCCTGCTGCACGACATCGGCCTGTCCGCACCCGGCGATCGCCGGCAGCGCTTCGAGGTCGACGGGGCGGATGTCGCCGCCGAGTTCCTGACCGCCCGAGGAGTGCCGGCCGGCGGAGTCGACGCCGTATGGGAGGCGATCGCCCTGCACACCTCGCCCGGCATCGCCGAGCGCCGCGGCGTCCTGTGCCAGCTGGTGCGCCGGGGTGTCGGTATGGATCTCGGCTTCGACGCCGCCTTGGTCACCGAGCCGGACGCCACCCGGATCCACGCGGCCTATCCGCGCCTGGCCGTCACCCGATCGCTGGTCGAGGCGATCGTGACGCAGGCGCAGGGCCGGCCGGACAAGGCACCCGCATACTCACTCGCCTGGCAATTCCAGCGGGAACGCGAGGTCCCGCCGCACGTCACCACCCTGGAGGCCGCCGCAGCGGCATCGCGCTGGGGTGACTGAGGGTCCGCCGGCTGAGACCTTTCAAGCTCCAGGGCGTCCATCTTCGGTGAGCCTGCTGGTCCGCGGGATCGCCGCGGCCCGATTGCGGCGTAGGTCAGGTCGGGTCTGGCTGCTGCGCGGAGAAGGGTTCGGGGCGGTGCTCGATGCGGGTGACGCCGATCGATCTCAGCGCGTCCACCGCCGCGGCGCGGACGGTCAGCGCGTCGGGTAGCGGGGCGTGCACGTGAACCGTGTTCTGCCTGCTGATGGGCTCAACATCGAACACCACGTCGGTGCCGTCCCCGAAGGCGCGCCGGAGCCGCTCGACGAAGTCCCGGAAGTGTCCGGGAGCCACCAGGTCGGTACACACGACGGTGGTGACCGTCCGTTCGGGCGGCGGGTCGGACAGGGTGGTCCAGATCCGGGCCTGGTACCAGTCCGGTCTGGCGTTCGCGTGCCGCAGGAGAACCAGGCAGAACCAGCCCACGGCGGCGACGGCGAGGAGCGCGACGACGACCGTGGCCGGTGTTCCTATCCCTTGCCAGGGCTTCAGGACGACGAAGAACGGCGCCACCAGCACCGCTAGGAGGCTGAAGAACAACGTGCGCGCGATGCGGCGGTTCGTGGCAGGCCCTGGATTCTTCGACCCGTCGTTCCCGGCATCGTCCACAGTAGGTCTCCTTCCGCGTCCCCGTTCGGCAGGAGCCTAGTCGTAGCAGGCCCATTGTGGTCTCGCCCGCACCGGCGAGCGGCCTGGTCCTTGCCGTAGGCAGGATCAGGCCGCTCGGTGTTCCGGTCAGCGGCGGAACCAGGTTGACCGGACCAGCCGCAACGTCGAGGCCGCCCGCTCGGGCAACCTGACGCCGCTGAACCGCCAGCCGGCCGACCGACCTACATCAGGGCCAGGTAGTTGTCCGGGTTCGAGGCGGAGATCCGCCGCCTCGAATACACGTGATGGCCAACGTAGTTGTACTCCTCGATGATGATGTCCGAGCCGTCGATGCCGGCCACCCAGGCCACATGCCCGTAAGGCTGGTAGTTCCACTGGGCGATGGCGCCAACGGCCGGCGTCTGGCTCACGAAGCCGCCGTACTTCGGGGCGGCCTCGTCCCAGCCCTTGGCGTGCCAGTAGTTGAGGCTGGTGAAACCGGGCGGGTTGGGGTTGGCGTAGTAGCGGTTGACCCGGGATGCGACGAACGACGTGCACTCCTGCAGCGGGAACCCGTACCGGTCGAGCCAGGGGAAGCCGCTGCCCCACGGGTAGTCGTCGACCGTGCCGAAGGCCATCAGGTTGCCGCCTGACGGCGTCCCCTCCTTGCCGAACCGGTCGGCCACGGCTCGGTAGAGGTAGCAGCCGGCGGCGCCGTTCACCGTGTACGACGTACTGGTGATCATGAAGCCGACCAACAGCCAGGAACCGCCCCGACATGGCTTCGCGTGTACCGAGTACCCGGTGGCCTGGCTGACGGCGCTCCACGAGACCTGCACGGACGACGACGACGTGGACGGCACGGCCTTCACTTTGCCCGGCGTGCCCGGCGCGGTGATCGTCAGCGTCACGGTGGCCGTGTTGGACGCGCCGCTCATCCCGCTCAGGTTCTCGGCCCGCAGCTGGAACTGGTAGGTCTTGCCCGGCGTGAGCAGCTGCATCGTGAAGGTGCAGCACCCGCCGTACGGGTAGCGGGCCTTGGTCCAGGCCGACTGGTCGGTCGTCTTGTAGTAGATCCAGTAGTAGACGCTGCCGGTCGGGCTGGCCGTCCAGGTCAATTTCGCCGCCTGGTCGCCGACCGCGCTCGCGCTCAGCCCGGACGGCGCCGACGGGATCGGCGGCATCGGGCGGGCCGAGGCCGTGTTGGACGCTCCCGAGTCGCCGGCCAGGTTGTTGGCGCGCAGCCGGAACTCGTACGTCGTCCCGTTGTTGAGCAGTTTCACGGTGTACGAGCAGCAGGTCGTGACCGGGTACTGCAGCCGCTTCCAGGTGCCGCCGGACGAGCGCATCTCCACCCAGTAGTAGACGTTGCCGCTGGGGCTGGCCGTCCAGCGCAACGTCGCCTGACCGTCGCCGGCCGTCGCGGTCAGGCCCGAGGGCGCCTGCGGCAGCGGCGGCAACGGCCGGGCCGACGCGGTGCCCGAGGCGGCCGAGTCGCCCGCGGCGTTGTTGGCGCGCAGCCGGAACTCGTACGTCGTCCCGTTGTTGAGCAGTTTCACGGTGTAGGCGCAACACGTGGTGACCGGGTATTGCAGGCGCGTCCAGGTGCCGCCGGCCGGACGCATCTCGACCCAGTAGTAGACGTTCGCGGTCGGGCTGGCCGTCCAGCGCAACGTCACCTGACCGTCCCCGGCCGTCGCACTCAGACCGGACGGCGGCTGCGGCAGCCCGCCGACCGAGGTGGCCCGGGCCGTGCCCGAGGCCGGCCCTTCGCCGCCCTGGTTGGTCGCGGTCACCTTGAACTCGTACTGGTGGCCGTGCACCAGGCCGCCCCAGCTCCCGGACGTCTTGTCGGTCGGGTAGAACGCCTTGGTGAAGGCGGTCTGACCGGCCGTGACGTCCCGCATGTACATCCAGAAGAACAGGTTGGCGGGCGCGTCCCAGTCGAGGTCGATGCTGCCGTCGCCGGCCGCGCTCACCCGCAGGTTCGTCGGCGCCGCCGGCACCGCGTATTTCGCCGTCCCGCGGGCGGTGCCCGAGTGCGGCCCCTCGCCGGTCGCGTTGGTCGCGGCCACCTTGAACTCGTACACGTTGTTGTGGGTGAGCAGTCCCGCGTTGAACGTGCAGCAGGTGGTGACCGGCAGCGCCAGCTTGGTGAACGTCGTCTCGCCGGCCGTCACGTTGCGCTGGTAGACGTTGAACCACAGGTTGGGCCCGGGATCGTTCCAGCTCAGCTTGAGTTCCCCGGACGACAGGGCGGTCACGCTCAGGCCGGTCACCTGCGCGGGGAGCGGCGCCTTCGGCGTCGCTCGGACGAGGTTGGTCGGCGGCGACTCGGCACCCTGGCTGGTCGCCGTCACCTTGAACTCGTACTCGTGCCCGTTGGCCAGGTAACCCGCCGTCATCGTGCAGCAGGAGGTGATCGGCAGCGGGAGCTGGGTGAACTCGGTCTCGCTCTCGGTCACGTCGCGCTGGTAGACCAGGTACCAGACGTCCTCCGACGGGCTTGCGCCCCAGGTCAGCTGCACCTGTCCGTCGCCCGCGACCGCGGTCAGCGTGCCCGGGGCCGACTGCCGCGGATAGGCCGAGGTGGCCTGGGCCGTGTTCGACGCCGGCGAGTCGCCGCCCTTGTTGTTGGCGAACAGCCGGAACTCGTACCGGTGCCCGTTGATCAGATAGCCCGCGGTGAAGTCGCAGCAGGTGCCGACCGGCAGCGGCAGCCGGGTGAACGCCGTCTCGCCGGCCGTGACGTCGCGCTGCTCGACCCAGTAGTAGACGTTCTGCGCGGTGGCGGTCCAGGTCAGCTGGATCTGCCCGTCGCTGCGAGCGGTCGCGGTGAGCCCGGTCGGCGCGCTCGGCACGGCGTACCGGGCCGTGGCGGTGACGGCGGCCGAGCGGGGCGAGGTGCCGCCACCGTGGCTCGCGGTGACCACGAACTCGTACTGGTGGTTGTTCTCCAGCCAGGTCGCGGTCACCGTCGTGTCGGCCGGTGACGGGTCGTTGACCAGGGCGAACTCGGTCTCGCCGGCGGTGATGTCGCGGCGCTGCACGTCGTAGCGCCAGGCGTACGGGACGGCCGACCAGTTCAGCGTGACCGAGCCGTCCGTGCCGGCGGTGGCGGTCAGGCCGGTCGGCGCGGCCGGCGGCGCGATCGTGACGGCGACGCTGCGCACCGGCGAACGGCCGCCCTCCCCGGCCGCGTTGACGGCGCTGACCGTGAACTCGTACGTGTGCCCGGTCTTGAATCCGCCCAGCGTGACCGCGTTGGTGGACGGCTGGTTGACCCGCGACGCGTGGCTCTGCCCGGCCGTCACGTCGCGCTGGTAGACGTTGTAGGTGATGCCGGAGCCGGAGACCGCCGGCCAGGACAGGTTGATCGCGCCGGTCGTGTCGGTGGTCCCGGTCAGGCTCGCGGGCGCGGCCGGCACCGCCGCCGGGTCGGGGGCGGGGATCGGCCAGGTGAGGTCGACGAAGCGCGGGCGATAGATCCGGGCGTCGTCGTACAGGTCGTCCGGGGTCAGGCTGTGCACGTTGTACGAGATCAGCAGCTTGCCGCTGGGCGCGAGCTCGGGATGCACGCGCGCGTCGTAGACGATCACGCCGGAGCGCTCGGCCGGCTCGGGCGCCGTGAACAGGTCGATCGGGCCGCTGAACGGACCCTGCGGCGAGCTGGACGTGTACGCCACCGCCTGCGCCGAGAACGTCGTGTTGCTCTCCATCGTGACCACGACGTACTGGCTGCCGACCTTTTGCACGCCGAACGACGTGCCGACCCCGGACAGCGGCAGCCGGGCCGAGTCGCCCGCGTTCGCCGACCAGGTCGTGCCCGTCCAGAAGCTCCAGGCGCCGGCCAGCCCGCCGGCCGGCACCCGGGCCAGCCGGGCGAAGCGCATCGCGTCGGCCGCGACGTACTCCGAGCCGTAGACGTACGTGTAGGCGCCGTCCTCGAGCACGGCCGCGCCCCACGCGGTCGTCGAGCCCAGCGGCAGGTCGATCACGCTGGTCACGGTCAGCGAGGGCAGGGCCAGCGTGGCCAGCGCCGATCCGGTCAGCGCGAAGTCGAGGCCGCCCTCGCCGGTCTTGCGATAGCGGTTGGCCAGCACCTTGAGCGTGCTGCCCTCGACGGTGGCGTCGGCTATCCAGTACCACTCGCCGGCCACCGAGGGCTTGAACAGCGCCTCGGGCGCCGCCGTGGTGCCGCCGTGCAGCGTCGACACGAGCGCGCTGCCGTCCTGGACGATCGCCGAGTTGTTGATCATCGGGCTCGAGCGCGGACGGGTGAAGTCGGCGTTGACCGTGCCGAGCATGGTGTCCGAGAAGAGCCATAGGACGCGGCCGTCGGGCAGCAGCACCGAGACCGTGCTGTCGGCGCCGCTCCAGCGGCCGCTCGTGTTGCCGTAGTCGCTGAAGGCGGCGGTCAGCGCCGCGCCCGTCATGCCGCCGGCCGGGGGCGCCGCGGCCGCCGGGGCGACCGCCACCACCTGGGGCAGGAAACCGGATATCAGGACCAGAATCGTCAGTAGACCCGCATGCCAGCGCCGTCGCACGGTAGCCCCCAGGAGATCAGTTCGCGCGAATGTATCAATGCGCGGCCGGGCTGCTGCTCCAGGGTCATCGCATCCGGTGGTCCGATCAGAGGCTCGACAACGAGGGCCAGCTCGCGACCACGAGCGCCGCCGCCGCGAGCGGCCAGACCCACCGCCCCTTGCCGCGGCGCCGCGCCCAGCCCAGCCCCAGACACACCGCCGACGCCACGGTCAGTGCGCACACCAGCAGCCACCCGGCCGGCCGGTCGCCGGTCAGCTCGGGCAGGTACCAGGTCAGCAGATAGGCGTTGAGCAGCAGCAAGGGCACCAGCACCACCGACGCGACGACCATGGACGCTTTCCTATCAGAGGGTGCTCGACACGTACAGCCGGGACCCGGGCCGGGTTGTCCGCGACAGCCGAGGCGAGTCAAGCCGCCTGCCAGCCCGCTCGGAGCAGTCCGATGACGCCGGCGAAGAAGCGTTCCAGGTCGACCCCGAACGGGCTGTCGTTGACGATGTAGGTCCAGGTGGCGCTGGGGCGCTCCAGGCCGAGGTCCGCGGGTGTCCAGTCCGGGTCGGACAGGTCGAGGCCAGCGAAGGTTTCCGCCGAGCGCAGCTCCACATCCGGGATCAGCTGCCGGAAGGCCGGGATCGCCGCCCGGTGGAACTCGTCCAGCGGATCGAGGTTCGCGAAGGCGTGCAAGTGGATGCTCTCGCGGAGGTCTCCCATGTCGCGCAGGTGGTCGGCCCAGGCCATGTCCAGGTGGTAGAGGACGATGGCCTGGGCCGCCGAGGCGACACGGTCCCGGCCATGCGCCCGCACCAGCCGGGCATGGTCGGCCGGGCGGTGCTGCGCCATCATCCGGTCAGCCCGGTCGCCGGTCAGCAGTTCCTCCCGCAGCGCGGCCACCGTCGCCCGGTGCTGTTCCAGCAGGTAGTGGTAACGCCACGTGTTGCGGTGGATCTCCAGGTTGACCTGCTCGGCGATGCGCTGGGCGTCCGCGACGGCGCGCAGCGCGGCCGGCTCGTCGAGGCGGCCGTCAGAGGCCGGCTCCAGGCGCGGCAGTTTCTCCGGCCCGAATGTGGTGATCAGGTCGTCCTGCATGCTGACGAAGAACACCGAGCGACCGGGGTCGCCGTGCCGGCCGGAGCGGCCCCGGAGCTGATCGTCGACCCGGCTGCTGTCGTGGCGCCCGACGCCGATCACGTACAGCCCGCCGGTCGCGGCGACCCTCGCGTGGTCGTGCTGGTCGCTGCCGCCGAGCCGGATGTCCACGCCGCGGCCGGTCATCTGGGTGGAGACGATGACCGCGCCGAGGGTGCCGGCTTCGGCGATGATGGCCGCCTCCATCGCGTCGTTCTTCGCGTTGAGCACCGTGCAGTCGATGCCGGCGTCGCGGAGCCGGGCGCCCAGCGCTTCCGATTCGGCGATGCTGGGTGTGGCCAGCAGTACTGGTTGGCCGGTCGCGTGTGTGGTGGCCACCTGGGCGAGCACCGCGGTGTCGCGCTGCTCCGAGGTGGCGTAGACCCGGTCCGGCTCGTCCACACGGATGCGCGGCCGGTGCGGCGGCAGGACGACGACCTCCAGGCCGTAGAACTCGAGCAGCTGGTCGCCCACGGGCAGCGCGGTCCCGGTCATACCGGCCACCCGGGAGTACTGGTTGACGAAGGCCTGAAGGGTGATCGTCGCGAGGATGGTGCCGCCGCCGGTGCTCGTCAGGCTCTCCTTGGCCTCGACCGCCGCGTGCAGACCGTCCGGCCACCGGCGGCGCTGGGCCACCCGGCCGCGGAAGCTGTCGACCAGCTCGACGCGACCGTCCCGGACGATGTAATCCACGTCCCGGGTCAGCAGCGCCTCGGCGTGCAACGCCAGATTCACCGCGGTGAGCACGTCGAGGTTCTCCGCCGCGTACAGGTGGATACCGCCGAGTGCTCGCTCGAGCAGGGCGGCGCCCTCGGGCGTCAAGTGAACGACCCGGTTCTCGTCGGCCAGCACGTAGTGCTCGTCGTGACGGAGCTGGCGGACCAGCTCGGCCATGCGCTGCGCCAGGTTCTGGCCGGTGAGGGTGGCGCCGGCAAGGACCAGAGGGATACGGGCCTCGTCGACCAGGATGGAGTCGGCCTCGTCGACGATCACCGCGCCCAGCGGTTGCTGGACCCGGTGGGCCAGGTCGGTGCAGAGCCCGTCGCGGAGGAAGTCGAAACCGGCCTCGTTGACGGACACGTAGGTGACATCGCAGGCGTACGCTTCCCGCCGCTCCTGCCGTGTCGACAGTTCGGTGATCCATCCCACGGAGACGCCGAGCCGCTCGTACAGCGGGCGCATCCACTGGGCGTCCCGACCGGCCAGATAGTCGTTCACGGTCAGCACGTGGACCGGCCCGTCAGCGCTGAGCGCGGCGGCGGCGATCGCGGCCGTCACCGTCTTGCCCTCGCCGGTGGCCATCTGCACGACGCGCCCCTGGGCGAGCGCCAGGGCGCCGGTCAACTGCTCGTCGTATGGGCGCAGGCCCAGGGCCCGGCGGGCGCATTCCCGGGCGGCCGCGGCGAATTCCACCTCATCGCGGTCGGCGCGGCTCCGCCGAGCGCGTGCGTTCAGCGCGGCGTCGCCGAGCTGCTCCAGCTCACGCCGGCGCTCCGCGGCCCGCTGCACCTTCTCCTGCAAGGGACGGAGCTGGACGGTGGTGCCGGGCGGCCGCAGGACCCACTGGCGACAGGACTCCAACCAGGCCGGAAGTGCCAACGAACTCCCTCTCTCGCTGTCCCGAAGACGGCTGCCGGCACACCGGGTGGCGTACCACTCCCTCCAGCCGGGGCAAGTGTCACAAGCACCAGGAATAGCACGGGAGATCCATGGCGTACCGATGGCTTCACCACCCGCTCCCCCGGTACGCGGTTCGTGCGGGCTGCCGGCTCCATGGCAGGGCTGAGGACCTTAAGATCCTGGCATGCCGCTGATCGATCTCGATGCCCCGCGCCCTGACCCCTCGAGCCGGGCCCGGGGTGGGGACGGCCGGCTGCTGGTTCTCGCGGTGTTGGCGTTCGCCCTGCTCGGCGTTCCCGGCGAGTCGTCGCCCCGGCCGGGCGGGACGGTCGCGCCGGTGCCGGCGAACGGGCCGTGGCAGCTGTGCGAGCAGTCCGGGTCGGAGATCACGTTCGCGCAGGCCGTCACGGTCGACAGCGAGACGGGCGAGATCCTGCAGACCTTCGGCTGTCCGGGCTGACAGCCGGCGAGGCGGCTCCGGGCGTACCGGAAGCGGGTCTTGATCTTGGATGGCGAACGGGTCAGCGGTTGCCGCCTCGGAAGATGCGGAGGAAGAACAGGAAGACGTTGAGGATGTCCAGGAAGATGGCGGCGGCCAGGAGCGGGGCGGCGTCGATGTCGCGGGTGCGGCGCAGGCGCTGGAAGTCGACCATGATGAAGCCGGCGAAGATGACCAGGCCGAGGACCGAGTAGATCAGGGCGCCGCCCGGGATGTTCACGAAGATCAGCACGATGCCGAAGACGATCAGGGCCAGCAGCGCCCAGAAGCAGATCCGGGCCAGGAAGGTCAGATCGCGGCGGGTGGCGTAGCCGGCGGCGCCGAAACCGGCGACGAACAGCGCGGTCGCCGCGCCGGCCTGCCACAGCGCCTGCGGATCGGTCTGCGCGTAGTAGACCAGGGTCGGGGCGACCGCCACGCCCATCAGCAGGCCGAACGCGGCCAGCATGGCCACCGTCGCCGGCCGGGATCTGCGGACGGTGAACTGCATGGCGATCAGCGCCGCGAACGACGCCAGGTAGGCGACGAACGCGAAGAACGGCGGCAGGTTCCGGCCCAGGTAGGCGCCGAGCGCGAACAGCGCGGTGGTCGCCGCGACATACCCCATCGTCTGGGCGAACAGGGTGCGGCCGCGGTCCCGGGCGGCGACCCCGGCCGCCGGACGGTACACATAGGCGTCACTCATCGACCCACTGTCGGCCGTCCGGGCCGGACGGGCACCACTCGCCAGGGATGAATCAGCGCAGCAGCGTGGCGGCGATCCCGCGGCCGTGCTCGGTCCACGGCGCCGGGCGCATCGTCGCCGGGTCGACCCGGATGTTGACCCGGCGACCCTCGGCGAACACCGTCTCCGAGTCCAGCGAGGTGACCCGGAAGCCGTACTCCGCGCTGGAGGTGCCGAGCCGGTCCACCCAGAAGTGCACGGCGATCTCGCCGGTGCCGGTGACCGGGCGATGGAAGGTCACCGCATACTCCCGGACCACGTTGAACGCGTCCGGCGTGGTCGGGCGGCCGCCGGCGAACGAGACGCCGCGCTCCGCCCACCAGAGCACCACGGCGCGCTCGACCAGCACCGCATAGCGCGAGTTGTGCAGCACGCCCATCGCGTCCAGGTCGTCGAAGTGCACCGGCATGCGGACGACGGCGCCGTGCTGGAGGGTCTGCGTGGTCATATCAGCTCCGGAAGGTCGATGGCGATGGCTCGCAGGTGGTCGCGCAGGGCCCGGCGGGCGTACTGAAAAGTGGGTGCGGTGGCCCGCATGACGGCGCAGACGCCGAGCGACTCGACCAGGTAGGCCAGCTGCTCCGGGTCGGTGCCGGGCCGCAGGTCACCGGCGTCGACGGCGTCGGCGGCGACCCGGGTCAGGAAGGCCATCCAGTCGCTCTGCTCGGTGGCGAGCCGGTCCTTGATCACGCCGGGGCGGGCGTTGAACTCGAAGTGCGCGGTGGCGAAGAAGCAGCCGCCGGGCAGCACCCCGGCCTCGTAGAAGGCCAGCCGCCGGTCATGCACCGCCCACAGCCGCCGCACCCCGGCCCGCTCGGCGAGGGCCGGCCGGATCACCCGGTCGGTCCACTGCGCCCGGGCGTGATCGATGACCGCGAGCTGCAGCTCCTGCTTGGAGCGCCAGTGCGCGAACAGCCCCGACTTGCTCACCCCGAGCGCCTCGGCGACCTGGCTCAGCGACAGCCCGTCCAGCCCGGAGACGGTGGCCAGCAGCAGCGCCTGGTCGAGCACCGCCGTCCGGGTCCGCTCACCGCGGAGGAGCCTGCCGTCCTGGGTCATGCCCCGACCCTACAAAAAAGACCGACCGGTCGTAAATATAACCGCCGTCACGCCGCCGCGTCGGCGAGCACCCACCGGCCGCGGCCGAGACGCTTCGCCTGATACATCGCGGTGTCCGCGGCCCGCAGCAGAGCCGAGCCGGAGGCCTCGACGCCGGCGATGCCGATGCTCGCGCCGACCGTGTGCCAGGCACCCTCGTACTCGACCGGCACCGCCACGTCGCGCAGGATCCGCTCGGCGACCGGGACCGCGTCCGTGCTGCTCAACTCGGGCAGCACCACGGCGAACTCGTCACCGCCGAGCCGGGCCACCGTGTCGCAGTCGCGGACCGCGGCGGTCAGGCGCTGCGCCACCGCCCGCAGGATCGCGTCGCCGGCCGCGTGCCCGGCGCTGTCGTTGACCCCCTTGAAGCCGTCCAGGTCCAGGTAGAGCACGGTGGAGCCGGGCGGGCAGGCGTCCAGCTCGTCGTTGAGCGCGGCCCGGTTCAGCAGACCGGTCAGCGCGTCGTGCCGGCTGCGGTGGTCCAGGGTCCGCTCGGCCCGCTCCAGCGAGCGCAGGGCGGTGGCGAACCGGGCCAGAATGAACCCGGCGATGGCCACCGCGGCGCCGAACAGCAGAACCCGCTCACCCTCGTCGTAGTCGCGCTGGACGAACAGGGCCGCCGGGGCGGTCAGCAGACCGAAACCGAGGAACCAGACCCGGGCCGCGTGCAGCGTCGGAGCCCGGCGCGCGGCCATGGTCAGCTCACCGCTGTGCTCGTGCAGCGCCGCCGCGACCAGCAGGCCGTTGCTGAGCAGGATCACCGCGGTCGCGACCGCGGTGGACAGCTCCAGCGACGGGATGAAGCTCGACCCCAGATCGGACGCGATGCGCAGCACCGCGGACGCCACCAGCAGCCGGGTCGCGCCGGTGCGCCGGCCGGGCGAGAACGCCAGCAGCAGCACGCCGGCCAGGATGACGAGGTCGCCCACCGGCCCCATCAGGTACAGGTAGGCGCCGAGCGGATCGGCGGCCAGCTCACCCAGGAACGGCGAGACGAAGACCGTCCAGATCACGATCGAGGCGGCGACCACCATGGTCAGCATGTCCATCAAGGCCGGCCGCAACCAGCGGCCGGCCCGGCGCCGTGCCATCCCGACCAGGGCCGCGCCGTAGGCCAGGTAACCGATGGTCCAGAGCACCGCGGACGCGGTCCCGTCGTCCTCCCGGTGCAGCATGGTGCTCACCGGGTAGACGGCATCGCCGGCCAGCCAGACGATCTGCCCCAGCGCCAGGTAGGACCAGGGCAGGTAGTCCACGCTGCGCCGCCGCCGCGCCGCGGACCAGCAGAGCAGGCCCGTGATGGCCAGGTAGGCGCCGAAGTACGCCAGGTCGCCGACCGGCTTGCCGGACGTCACGCCGGCCACCACGGCGGCGACGGCGGCCAAGGCGACGTAGAGCAGCAGCATCCGGCGGTTCATGCCCCTCCATCGGCACCCGGGCGCGGTACTTCTGGTGCGAGGTGCGCGCGCAACCGAACTGCAACCACGTATCGCGGGCGTATCGAAAATCGGATACGCCGTCGCAACCGGCCGCCGCCTTCAATGAGGTCATGAGCCGCCTGCGCTGGATCGTGATCGCCGGGCTGGTCCTCCTCGGGACCGGCGCCTACCTCGTACGGCGGCCCCTGCTGATGGCCGCGCCGCGGTGCCTGGGCGGGCACTGGCACGGCTGCTACGACACCGAGAACGGCGTGGTGCTCATGACGCTCGCCGGGTTGCCGCTGGCCGCGCTGCTGGTCAGCGCCCTGGCCTGGGGCCGGCGCGCGGCGGGCGTCACCGATCCCTGGCGGAGGTCGGTGGCTGAGGTCGGTGTGGTGTACGGCACCGTGCCGTTCGTCTGGCTGACGCTGATGCCCGGACCGGGCGCCGGCATCGTGCCCGGGCGGCTCAGTCTGGTCCCGCTGCGGGACCTGGTCACCATGGGCCCGCTCGGGATCGGCGGCAACCTGCTGATCTTCGCGGCGGCCGGGTTCTTCGCGCCGATGCGGTTCGCCGCGCTGGCCACCGTGCCCCGGATCCTGGCGCTCGGCGCGGGATGTTCGGCACTGGTGGAGATCGCGCAATACGTCCTCCAGCTCGACCGGGTCTCGTCCGTCGACGACGTGCTGGTCAACGCAGCCGGTGCGGCGCTCGCCGGGCTGGCGTCGCGCCGCTGGTGGCGTGGCCGGGACGGGGCGCCGACCGGCGATCTCGCGCCCGGCGTGCCGGTATGAGCGGATCTATAGGCTCGGCGGCATGCGCGTGCTGATCGTGGAGGACGAACCGCACCTGGCCGAGGCGATCCGGGACGGTCTGCGGCTGGAGGCGATCGCCGCCGACCTCGCCGGTGACGGGGACACCGCGCTGGAGCTGCTCAGCGTCAACTCGTACGACCTCGCCGTGCTCGACCGGGACATCCCCGGCCCGTCCGGGGACGAGGTGGCCCGCCGGATCGTCGCGTCCGGCAGCGGCATCCCGATCTTGATGCTCACCGCCGCCGACCGGATCGACGACAAGGCGTCCGGGTTCGAGCTGGGCGCCGACGACTACCTGACCAAGCCGTTCGAACTGCGCGAGCTGGTCCTGCGGCTGCGGGCGCTGGACCGGCGGCGCGGGCACGCCCGGCCGCCGGTGCGGGAGATCGCCGGGCTGCGGGTGGATCCGTTCCGCCGGGAGGTCTACCGCGACGAACGGTACGTGGCGCTGACCCGTAAGCAGTTCGCCGTACTGGAAGTCCTGGTCGCCGCCGAGGGCGGAGTGGTCAGCGCCGAAGATCTGCTGGAGCGGGCCTGGGACGAGAACGCCGACCCGCTCACCAACGCGGTCCGGATCACCGTCTCGGCCCTGCGCAAACGGCTCGGCGAGCCGTGGATCATCGCCACCGTGCCGGGGGTCGGCTATCGCATCGACACCCCACCGGCGGCTGGCGGCGACCGTGTCTAGGGCGCCCGGCCTGAGCGTCCGGTTCCGGCTCACGCTCAGCTACGCGGGCTTCCTCATGCTCGCCGGGGTGCTGCTGCTCGCGACGGTGTGGCTGTTCCTGCTGCGCTACGTGCCGGACCGGGCGCTGCTGCTTCCCGACGCCGGCGACCTGCCGGTCGACGGGGTCTTCCCGGTCCGCTCCGAACTGCTGCGCGCCTTCGCCCCGCGGGCCGCCGGGGTGCTGCTGATGCTGCTGCTCTTCGGGCTGCTCGGCGGCTGGTTCCTGGCCGGGCGGATGCTGGCGCCGCTCACCCGGATCACCGACGCGGCCCGGCTCGCCGGCGAGGGATCGCTGTCGCACCGGATCCGGCTGCGCGGGCGGCGCGACGAGTTCCGGGAGCTGGCCGACACCTTCGACGCGATGCTCGACCGGCTCGAATCGCACGTCGACGAGCAGCGCCGGTTCGCCGCGAACGCGTCGCACGAGCTGCGCACCCCGCTCGCCATCGCGCGGACGCTGCTCGACGTCGCCCGTGAGGACCCCACCCGGGACCGGGAGGAGCTGATCGACCGGTTGCTCGCCGCCAACCAGCGGGCGGTCAACCTGACCGAGGCGTTGCTGCTGCTCAGCCGGGGCGACGACGTCACCCGGGAGGACGTGGACCTGTCGCTGGTCGCCGAGGAGGCCGCCGAGACCCTGCTGCCGGTCGCCGAGCAGCGCGGGATCGTCCTGGAGGTGACCGGGGAGGCGGCTCCCGCCAGCGGGTCCGCCGAGCTGCTGCTGCGGCTGGCGACCAACCTGGTGCAGAACGCCATCGTGCACAACCTGCCGGGCGGCGGGGTCGTGACCGTCCACACCGAGGCGGGCGGCGGCGTGGGGCTGCTGCGGGTGGAGAACACCGGGGAGCGGCTTTCGCCGTCGCTGATTCCGACGCTGACGGAGCCCTTCCAGCGTGGCACCGAGCGGGTTCGAGGGGACGAACACGCTGGGGCCGGGCTGGGGCTGGCGATCGTGCAGAGCATCGTGCGGGCGCATGACGGGACGCTTGATCTGGTCCCGCGGTCGGGTGGTGGGCTCGTGGTCACGGTTCGCGTGCCCTATCGAGGACATATCAGAAATTTCATACGTTCTGGTAACAATCTATCGTCTTAGATGTAGGTATGACTTCTCATCCGAAAGGCATTGGCCGGCGTGGGCTGATCAAGCGGGGTGGATTGGCGGCGGTCGGCGGTTTGGTGGCTCCTGGGGCCGGCGGTGTTGTCGCCGGTTCTGTCGCCGCCGGCGCGGACCCTGCCGCCGCGCTGTCCGGCCGGGTGCCGCCGGAAACTCAGCCGGGCGGCGCCTACGACCGTTACGTGGCCCGGCTGGCCGCCGCCGGCAAGTTCTCCGGCGTGGTGCTGCTGTCACATCGGGGACGGACCGTATTGTCCCGCAGCTACGGCATGGCCGACCAGGCGCGCGGGATCCGCAACCACGAGGGGACCGCGTTCAACCTCAGCTCGGCGGGCAAGCCGTTCCTCCCGGTCGCCGTCCTGCAGCTGGCCCAGGCGGGCCGGCTGCGGCTGTCGGAGATGATCGGGACCTACCTGAGCGGCTACCCCAGCGACATCGCCGATCACGTGACCGTCCACCACCTGCTGTCCGGGACGTCGCGGCTGGCCACCCAGCCGGAGGACGCCGACCGGATCTTCCACAGCCGGGAGGAGGTGCGCGAGTACTACACGCGCCGCGCCCGCGACGTGCGGCTGGTCGGCGTGCCGGGCACCCTCGACACCGAGCACGCCGAGGCGGAGATCACCATTCCGGTACGGATCGTCGAGGAGCTGTCCGGCATGACGTACTGGGACTACGTCCAGCGGAACATCTTCGACCGGTGCGGCATGACCGGTTCGGGATTCTTCACCCGGCCGCAGTGGCGGGTCGACCGGCACCTCGCCCACCCGTACATGACACTGGCCGACGGCCGGGTGGCGGACGCGCTGCAGGACCTGACGCAGGGCAGTCCGCTCGGGCACGTGGCGGGCAAGAACCCGGGCCGGGCCTTCATCGACGCGCCCGGCGACGGCGGGTTCGCGACCGCGCCGGACCTGGTCCGGTTCGCGAACGCCCTGCGTGACGGCACGCTGCTGGCCCAGCCCTGGGCCGACGTGCTGACCGCGCCGAAGATCCCGCTGGGCCAGGCGTCGTTCGGCGCCTACGGCGTGGCGGTCGAGATCGTCGGCGGCCAGTGGCAGTACCAGCGGGCCGGCGGCAATCCCGGCATCGGCGCGAACTGGAGCGTCTACCCGGACACCGGCTGGGTCGGCGTCATCCTGCTCAACCGCGACACCGAGGACGTGTCCCTGCAGTCCCTGATCGCCCAGGAGACCAAAGCCATCACCGGAGTCGCCCCCGAGGAGGAGGGCCCGGGCGGTTGAGCGCTCACTCCCCTGCCAGTCATCCTTACGCACTCCCCTGCCTGTCATCCTCACGGCGTCCCGCTGAGCCGCCTCCTCCGTCCCCGGCCCCGAGCCGCCACCTCCCTCCCCCGTCACTTCCATCGGCGGCGGGTGAGCAGCAAGACCGTCACCGATATGCACGCCACCGGCAGTCCCAAGCCCAGCAACAGGAACGCCGGCCAGCCCACCTGGATGGTGCCGGTGAGGACGCGTCCAGCGCTGGGCTCGGCGCCCGGCGCAGCGTGATCAGCAGTCCGGCGGTGTGATAGCAGTGGACCTCGACCGTCTCCCTGAGCTGCTCGTCGAGCCCGAAGCCGACGAGCATCGTCACCTCGCCGTACACCTGCAGCTTGCCGCGCTGGCCGAACTGCTTCGAGTCCTCGACCGCCAGCGGGTGCAGCCCGAGGCGGACGGCCAGCCGGTCGATCGCCTCGTCGGTCGGGTCCTCGATGTCGAGCCAGAGCGGCTCGCCGGTCGGGTCCTCGATGTCCAGCCAGAGCGGCTCGCCGGTCGGGTCCTCGATGTCCAGCTAGAGCGGCTCGCCGGTTCCGAGGAGCCGCGCCAGCAGGGACGGCGAGGGTTCCGTCACGACCTCCCCCGCGTGATCGATCCAGCTGCGCACCGCGATCGCCTATCTGTCCCTGCTCCTCTCATCCTCGGATCGACACCCGACTTCCCGATGAGGCTCGCGGTGACCCATAAGGGCAACGTAGGTCGTCAGCCCGCCTCCGCCATCCCCCAGATCGAATAGTCAGCGGCCGGCGATGCCCAGGTCAGGCGGAAACAGGCCGGACCGCTACGGCAGCGCGCCTGCCGGGATGCCCTGCGACGTGGCGCCCCTGGCCAAGGCCACCCGATCGCCTCCCGAGCGATCCGGAAGGCGGCACCCTCAATCAAGACCGCCGATCGCCTCCAACGCCCGGAAGGCGGCACCCTCAATCAAGACCGCCGATCGCCTCCAACGCCCGGAAGGCGGCACCCTCAGTCAAGACCGCCGACCGCCTCCAACGCCCGGAAGGTGACGCCCTCAGTCAAGACCGCCGACCGCCTCCAGGGTGGTCCGGAGCGGAGTCGTCGGGCGGTCGAGGACCGTTGGGAGGGCCGGATCGACCACGTCGAACTCGCCGCGGCGGGCGGCGCGGAAGAAGCCCAGCGTGAAGTCGGCCGCCTGGGGTGGCATGCCGCGCTCGACGGCCGCGTCCCGCCACTGCTCGTCGGTGGCCACGACCCGGGTGATCTCACGGCCGAGCATCGCGGACAACTCGGCGGCCACCTGCTCGAACGTCCACGTCCGGTCGGCCACCAAGGGCGGCGTGACCCCGTCGAACGCCTCGGGACGGGTCAGCGCGACAGCGGCCGCCTCGGCCAGGTCGGCATGCGCGGTCCAGGAGACCGGGCCGTCATCGGGCACGGTGAAGCGGCCGGTCGCCAGGGCCTCGGGCAGATAGAACCCGAGGGTGCTGGCATAGAAACCGTTGCGCAGGCTGACGAACGGGGTGCCGAGGCCAGCCAGGTGCTCCTCGGTGGCCGCGTGCACCGACATCGGGGCGAACAGCGAACTGGGCGAGCAGGCCTGATGGCTGGTGTAGAGGATCCGCTCGACGCCGGCGGCGCAGGCGGCGTCGGCGGCTGCCCGGTTCGCCGAGACGGCGGCCTCGTGCCCGCGGATCCCCGCGGAGATGATCAGCGCCGAGGTGGCGCCCTCGAAGGCGTGCTTCAAGCTCTGTGGCTCGGTGAAGTCGCCCTGCCGGACCCGCACGCCACGGCCGGCGAGGGCCGCAGCTCGGGCGACATCGCGCACGCTGACCCCGACCTGATCCGCCGGGATGCGACTCAGCAACCGCTCGACGACTTGGGAGCCAAGGCGCCCGGTGGCACCGGTGACAACGATCATGACGACCTCCTGTTATCTTCGCTAACGCCGCAACGTTAGCGCTGCACTATCGGCGATAGCAAGAGTCTGTTAGCATCGATCCGTGACCAACACCAGGGCAGCGATCGTCGAGGCCGTGACCCGGCTGCTGCGCGAGACCGGGGCCGCCGGGGTGACCACCCGAGCGGTCTCCGCGGCGGCCGGCGTGCAGGCGCCGACGATCTATCGACTCTTCGGCGACAAGGACGGCCTGCTCGATGCGGTCGCCGAGCAGGTGATGGCCACCTACGTGGCGGAGAAGAGCGTGCAGGACGAGTCCGACGATCCGGTGGCCGACCTGCGCGACGGATGGCAGGTGCACGTGGATTTCGGGCTGGCCAACCCGGACCTGTTCGCCCTGCTGGTCACGCCGGGCCGCAGCTCGGACTCGCGGGCGGTGGAGGCCGGGGCGCAGGTGCTGCGGCGCCGGGTGCAGCGGCTCGCCGAGGCCGGGTTGCTGCGTGTCGATCAGCAGCGGGCGGTCGACATGATCCACGCGGCCGGCACGGGCGCGGTGCTGGCGCTGCTCGCGAGCCCGCCCGAGCGCCGGGACCTGGGGCTGGCCGACCACCTGTTCGACGCGGTGACGGCGGCGATCCTGACCGACGCGCCGGCTGTTCCCTCGGCCGGCCCGCTCGCGGTCACCGTGGCTTTCTCGACGACGGTGCCAGAGCTGCCCGCGCTCACCGCGGCCGAGCGGACGCTGCTCGCCGAGTGGCTGGAGCGGTCGATCACCGAGTTGGGAGACCGCTGACCAACGAGGAGACCCGACACGCGAAAAGTCCGACACCTGAGAGGCCCAACGCGCGAGAGGCCCGACACGCGAGAGGCCCAACGCCCGAGAGGCCCGACACGCGAGAGGCCCAACGCCCGAGAGGCCCGACACGCGAGAGACGGCCGGGAGAAGAAGCCCGACACGCGAGAGGCCCGACGCCCGAGAGGCGGACGGGAGAAGAGGCCCGACGGACGCGGAGCGCGGATTCGCGGGGCGGTGGCCGGGGCGCGCGCTCACGGCGTACCGGGAGGCGGCGGCAATGGGGCGGGACCACCGGAAGAGGGCGGCGGACCTTGCCCGTGAAGATGCCTGGGCAGGCATCCTCACGGGCGGATCGTTCAGGAGCGCAGGGAGTCGATGTCGATCACGAAGCGGTAGCGGACGTCCGAGGACAGCACGCGCTCGTAGGCCTCGTTGACCGCGTCGGCGGTGATCAGCTCGACCTCCGGGCTGATCCCCCGCTCGGCGCAGAAGTCCAGCATCTCCTGGGTCTCGGCGATGCCGCCGATGCTCGAGCCGGCGAACGAGCGGCGGTTGCCGAACAGCGCGAAGACCGGGACCGGCAGCGGCTCCGGGGGCGCGCCGACGCTGACCAGCGTGCCGTCGAGGCGGAGCAGGCGCAGGTAGGCGGCCATGTCGATCGGCGCGCTGACCGTGTTGATGATCAGGTCGAAGGTGTTCTTCAGGGCTTCGAAGGTCGCCGGGTCCTTGGTGGCGTAGTAGTGCTCGGCGCCGAAGCGGAGCCCGTCGTCCTTCTTGCCGAGCGTCTGGGAAAGCACGGTGACCTCGGCGCCCATCGCGGCGGCGATCTTGACGGCCATGTGGCCGAGGCCGCCCATCCCGACGACGGCGACCTTCTTGCCGGGGCCGGCCTTCCAGTGCGCCAGCGGCGAGTAGGTGGTGATCCCGGCGCAGAGCAGGGGCGCCACCTTCTCGTACGGAAGACTCTCCGGCACCCGCAGCACGAAGTCCTGGTCGACCACGATGTGCGTGGAGTAGCCACCCTGGGTGACCGTGCCGTCCAGGTCGGTGCTCGCGTAGGTGCCGATGTTGCCGTTCTCGCAGTACTGCTCCTGCCCGGCCTGGCAGTTGCCGCACTTGCGGCAGGAGTTGACCATGCAGCCGACGCCGACCCGGGCGCCCACTTCGAAACGATCGACCTCGGCCCCGACCTCGGCGACCCGGCCGACGATCTCGTGGCCGACGGTCAGCGGGTAAGGCACCTGGCCCCACTCCCCGCGGACGGTGTGGATGTCGGAGTGGCAGATCCCGGCGTAGCGGATCTCGATGAGCACATCGCGCGGCCCCAGGTCACGCCGGTCGATGGTGGTACGGACGAGCGGTTCGGTCGCCGACGGAGCGGCGATCGCGTTGACGGTGCGCATCCCCCAGACATTAGGCCACCGGTACGGCGGCCGCCGGGCGAGGCTGGAAATCCGGGTCCGCCGACGGCTTGCCGAAGTAGTAGCCCTGCAGCAGCCGGTAGCCCAGGTCGTACAGGGCCGCCGCCTGCTCCGCGGTCTCCACCCCTTCGGCCACCGCGGTCAGCCCGAGACCCTCGCTGACCTGGATCAGCGCCCGGGCGATCACGGTGTGCCGGCCGGCCTCGGTGATGTTGTCGACGAACGACTTGTCCACCTTCAGCACGTCGACCGGGACGGTCTGCAGCAGGCCCAGCGACGAGTGGCCGGTGCCGAAGTCGTCCAGCGCGATCCGGACGCCGAGCGCCCGCAACTCGTGCAGCGCGGTGAGCGCCTGCCCGCCGCCGAACACCGCGGTCTCGGTGACCTCGATGGTCAGGCACTGGGCGGGCAGCCCGGTGGCGGCCAGCGTCGCGGCGACGGTGGCCGGGAAGCCGGCGCGGGCCAGCTGCCGGGCCGATACGTTGACGCTGATCCGGTCCGGGCCGGTCGGGCCCAGCTCGGCACGCCAGCGTGCCATCTGCCGGCAGGCGGTCTGCAGGATCCAGGCGCCCAGCTCGACGATCAGGCCGTTCTGCTCGGCGACCGGGATGAACGCGGCCGGGCTGACCATCCCGCGCTGCGGGTGCTGCCAGCGGACCAGCGCCTCGACCGCGGTGACCCGGCCTTCCGGCATCCGGACGATCGGCTGGTAGACGACCTGGAACTGGCCGGCGTCGAGCGCGGCGCGCAGTTCGGCGCCGAGCCGGGCGTGCTCGCCGGCCCGCTCGTCCAGCTCCGCCGTCCAGGTCCGGCACGGCTCTCCGGTCTGTTTGGCGGCGTGCATCGCGGCCTCGGCCCGGCGCAGCGCCTCCACCACACCGCCGGCCTCGGCGACCCCGATGGCGGCGCCGGCCAGCAGCTCGTGGCCGCCGGCGTGGACCGGCTCGCGCAGCACCGACACCAGCCGCCGGACGACCCGGTCGGCGGTCTCCGCGTCCGGCAGGGCGAGGGCGAACTCGTCGCCGCCGATCCGGGCCACCCGGGTGGCTTCCGGCGCGGCGCCGGAGATCCGGGCCGCGGAGATCGCGACGACCTGGTCGCCGACCGGTCGGCCGAGCTCGTCGTTGACGTTCTTGAGGCCGCTCAGGCCGAGGAAGACGACGTGCAGCGAGCCGCCGCCCGGCGTGATCTCGCCGAGCGCCTGCTCGAAGTACCGGCGGTTGGGCAGTCCGGTGAGGTCGTCGTGCAGGGCGATCCGCTGCAGTTCGACGGTCTGCCCCTGCACGGTCCGGGTCAGGCCGAGCACCCGGGTCACCGAGAGCAGGAACAGCACCACCGATCCGGCGCCGATCGCGACCCGGTCGACGGTGTCGGCGCCGACCCCGGGGATGAACAGCAGCGCCGGCGCGATCAGCGCGCAGACGGTGAGCACCGCGAACTGCACCCGGCCGACCCGGACCGAACCGTCCTCCTCGGCCGCCTCGGCGGTGATCGACGGGTGCAGCGCCGCGGCGGCCCACAGCACGTAGGAGAGCAGCCAGCCGCCGGAGATCAGGTGGTCGTCGCCGTCGGCATAGAGCGAGACCACCGAGTACGCCACGTCGGCGGCGAGCAGGAGCACCCCGGCCGCCCCGAGCAGCCGGATGCTCATCGTGGCGTCCCGGGTGACCAGCAGGCGGGCCAGCAGCGCCAGGATCAGCACGTCAGCGGCCGGATAGGCGGTGCTGATCGCCCGTTCCACCGCGGAGGCGGTCGAGTCGCTGGCGATCGGGTGCAACACGAAGATCCACAGGGCCAGGCCGACGCCGACGCCGGCGATCGCCGCGTCGGCCAGCCGGGCCGCGCCGCCACCCCAGCCGCGGATCAGCAGCCACAGGCCGATCGCCAGCATCGGGTAGGAGGCCAGGTAGAAGATGTCGGCGGCGGACGGGTAGGGCTCCTGGAGCAGGACGTACTGGTAGTACTCCCACACCAGGTCACCGACCGCCCAGGTGAACTGGCCGGCGGCGAACCAGTACCAGACCGCCGCGTTCCGCGGCCGGTGCAGCCGGATGCCGGCCAGGATGGCCAGCACCGAGCTCAGCCCGATCCCGTTGTAGAACAGGTTGGCGGCCAGGCTGTCGGTGGGCACGGCGTAGTAGCCGGCCGTGGCCAGCACTCCAGCCACGATCCACCCGAGCCACACCGTCTCCCGCCGCACGTCGTCGCCATCGGCGGGCACGGCGCGGATCTGAGTATTCCCGTTGCGCGGCGGCGGCCCGCGTGCTTGCCTGGGGGCCGCTCACCCGCCTGACGCCAGGAGTCCTGTGACATCTCTCGCCTTCGACCACGCCACCGCGGGCGCCGGTCTGCCGATCGTCTTCATCCACGCCGGGGTCGCCGACCGCCGGATGTGGGACCCGCAGTGGCACCGCCTGGCCGGCGACCACCCCCTGGTGCGGCTGGACCTGCGCGGCTTCGGCGAGTCGGCGACCCCGCCGGACGGCCCGCTGTCGCATCCCGCCGAGGTGATCGGCACGCTCGCCGGGCTCGGCATCGACCGCTGCCACCTGGTCGCCGCCTCGATGGGCGCGGGCGTCGCGGTCGAGGTCGCGCTGACCGCCCCGGACCTGGTCGCGTCGCTGCTGCTCGCCCCGCCCGGCGGCAGCCTGCTCGCCGAGCTGACCGACGATCTGAAGGCGTTCTTCGAGGCGGAGCGGACCGCGCTGGCCGCCGGCGACCTGGACGCCGCGGTCGAGGCCAACATCGCCGCCTGGGTGGTCGGCCCGGGCCGTGACCCGGCCACGGTCGACCGCGAGGTGCAGGACGCCGTGCGCCGCATGCAGCGCCGCGCCTTCGACATCCAGGAGAACTGGCCGGCCGAGCCGGACGAGGTCGAGCTGGACCCGCCGGCCCTGGACCGGCTGGCCGAGGTGCGCGCCCGCACGCTGGTCCTGGTCGGCGCGCACGACCTGGCCACCACGCTGGACGCCGCCGACCGGCTCTGCGCGGGCCTGCCCGACGTCCGCCGCGTCGACTGGCCGGACGTCGCCCACCTGCCGTCCCTGGAGCAGCCGGACCGCTTCCACGCCCTGCTGCTCGACTGGCTCGCCGGATAAGACCCGCTCGACGGTACGACCTCAGCGCACCGGCGACCGGATGGCGTCGAGCAGCTCCCCCGGCGTCTCCAGCTGGGGCAGGTGCCCGGTCTCCGGCAGCACCGTGAAGGTGGCGTGCGGCATCGCCCCGGCATACGCCTTGCCGTACTCCACCCCGACGATGCCGTCACTCTCGCCCCAGATGACGTGCACCGGCACGGTGACCGCGGCGAGCCGCTCCAGCAGGGTCGGGTCGGACATCGCCGGCCCGGCGTAACCGACCAGGGCGGCGATGTCCGGGCCGGGGCCGCCACCGGCCGGCGGGCGCGGCGCCTTGCGCTCGTCGTGGAAGGACAGCCTGCGCAGGCCGGCCGGGTCCAGCCCGGCCACGCTGGTCATCGGGTGGCCGGGCACCTCGGCGCCGATCCCGTCGACGATCACCGCGCGGCCGACCCGGGGGCCGCCGAGCAGGGCGAGCTCGGCGGCCAGCCAGCCGCCGAACGAGTTGCCGACCACGGTCACCCCGGACAGGCCGAGGCGGTCGAGCAGTTCGGCGTACGCCGCGGCGAGGTCGCGGGTGGTGGCCGGGGCGTCCGGCCGCGGGGTGCCGCCGAAGCCCGGATGGGTGGGCAGCAGCACCCGGGATCCGGTGCGCTCGGCGAGCAGATCGGCGAACCCGGCCATCGAGCCGGGCCCGGCGCCGCCGTGCAGGAGCAGGAACGTGTGAGCGCCGGCGCCGCGGACCGGAACGTCTTCGGGGCGAATGGTGATCGTCATGGACCCACCGTATATCAGGTTCCTTGTATAAGGAACCTTGCAATGTGCCGTGATCGTGGCCTAGGCTGGGCGGCGTGCCTTCCCAGCAGGACGTAGGTCTGGCCGTCAAGCGGCTGCAGTGGGTCCATCACCGCGAGAGCAACCGGCGGCTGTCCGCGCAGGCTGGCCTCTCCCTGGTGCAGTGGGACGTGCTCCGGCACGTGCACCGCAACCCGGACGCGTCGCTGCACGCCCTGGCCGAGCTGACCTTCCAGACCGACCAGTCGATGGGCGAGCTGGCCCGCCGCATGATCGAGCGCGGCCTGCTCCGCCGCGTCGAGGGCCCCGGCCGAGCCGTCCGGCACGCGCTGACCGACGAGGGCACCGCCGCCTACGAGGCCGGCTCCGGCATCGTCGACACGGTCCTCACCGAGACCGTCGGCCGCCTCACCCCCGAGGAGCAGACCATCCTCTTCACCCTCCTGGAGAAGGCGCGCGCCGGCTCATCCCGCCTCTCCTGACCCGGCGGCGTGGGCGGCGTTCAGCCGGTCGAAAGCGGTCGGGCCCGCGGCCGGCTTCGGGGTGGCGCCGAGGTGGCGGACGCGTAGCTCGTCCATCAGGTCCTCGAGGAAGGCGGGACCGGCGGCGCGCATGAACTCCTGGCGGACGCGCAGCCCGGGGGTGCCGGCGGTCCAGTCGAGGCCCCAGTTGCCCAGGGCGTGGATGACCGGCAGGGTCTGGATGCCGGCCTCGGTGAGGCTGAAACGGGCGCGCTGGCCGCGGGCCGCGGCGCCGCGGGTGAGCAGGCCGGCGTCGACCAGGCGCTTGAGACGGTCGGCCAGGATGTTCGACGCGATGCCCTCGATCGACCCGGTGAGCAGGGCCCGGAAGTACCGGCGGTCGCCGAAGATCACGTCGCGCAGCACGAGCAGGGACCAGCGGTCGCCGAGCAGCTCGACGGCGGCGTTGATCGGGCACCCGGACCGTGGCTCCACGACTCCTCCTTGACAGGCATCTCGGCCCCAATATAGTGGTTGCAAAATGCAACCACTAGTCGAAGGGTGAACCGATGGGCCGCTTCCAGTACTGGATGAACGTCTCCGTCGACCTGCGCATCGAGCAGGTCCCGGGCGACGACGGCGCCGGCGAGTGGCTGCGGATCAGCGAGGAGCTGCACCGCGAGTTCAACGCGCGGGCACGGGAGCTCACGCTGATGGTGCAGGGCCGGGTCGTCTACGAGACGATGGAGAAGTTCTGGCCGGCCGCGCGCGACGACACCACGCTGCCCGAGGTGCTCCGGGAGTACGGCGAGATCTGGACCGCCGCCCCCAAGGTGCTGGTCTCCCGGACCCGCGACAGCGCCGGCCACCACACCCGGATCATCGGCGGCGACGACGCGATCGAGCAGCTCGCCGCCCTGCGCGCGGAGACCGACGGGACGATCGGCGTGGGCGGTGCGACGCTCGCCACCCAGCTGCTGCGCGCCGGGCTGCTCGACGAGCTGCTGCTCTTCACCCACCCGACGATCCTGGGCTTCGGCCGGCCGCTGTTCGACGACTACGACCGGCCGATAGACCTCGACCTGATCGAGCAGCGGCGCTTCGAGCAGGGCGTCACCATGCATCACTACGCGATCCGCCCGGAGCCGGCCACCAGCTGACGGCGGGGTGCGGAGGCCGTACCGAAAACGGCCCTGACCGCAAGCCGAAGCGGCCCGGAAGCGAAAGCACCGCAAGCCGAAGCGGACCGCAAGCGAAAGCACCGCAAGCCGAAGCGGACCGGAAACGAAAGCACCGCAAGCCGAAGCGGACCGCAAACGAAAGCACCGCAAGCCGAAGCGGACCGGAAGTCGGTCAGGCGGGGGTGACCAGGCCGGTGCGGTAGGCCAGGACGACGGCCTGCACCCGGTCCCGCAGGCCGAGCTTGGCCAGGATCCGGGCGACGTGTGTCTTCACCGTCGCCTCGGACAGGTGCAGGTGCGCGGCCAGCTCGGCGTTGCTCAGGCCCTGGGCGAGCAGCCGCAGCACCTCCAGCTCGCGGGCGGTCAGGGTGCCCAGCTCCCGGTGCCCGGCGGGCGGGCCGGTCTCGCGCTGGGCGAACCGCTCGACCAGGCGGCGGGTGATCGCCGGCGCCAGCAGCGCGTCGCCGGAGCGGACCATCCGGACCGCGGCGACCAGGTGTTCCGGGGTGACGTCCTTGAGCAGGAAGCCGCTCGCGCCCGCGGTCAGCGCCGCGTACACGTAATGGTCCAGGTCGAAGGTGGTCAGCATGATCACGCGGGGTTCGCCGTCGGCGCCGGTGAGGATGCGGCGGGTGGCCTCCAGGCCGTCCAGCTCGGGCATCCGGATGTCCATCAGCACCACGTCCGGCCGGGTGCGGCGGACCGCCTCGATCGCCTCGGCGCCGTCGGTGGCCTCGGCGACCACGTCGATGCCGTCCGCGGTCAGGATCATCCGGAACCCGGCCCGGACCAGCGCCTGGTCGTCGGCGACCACCACCCGCAGCGTCACCGGCCCTCCAGCGGGATCGCGGCGTCGACCCGGTAGCCGCCGGTCAGGCGCGGGCCGGTGCGCAGCGTGCCGCCGTAGACGGCGAGCCGCTCGCGCAGGCCGATCAGGCCGTGCCCGCCACCGGCGCCGGCCGCGGACCGGGACGTCCCGCCGGTGTCGGTGATCCGCACCCGCAGCTGGTCGGGCCGGTAGTCGACGAGCACCGTGGCACTGGCCCCGGCGGCGTGCTTGACCGTGTTGGTCAGCGCCTCCTGCACCACCCGGTACGCCGTCAGCTCCACCCCGGCCGGCATCGGCCGCGGCTGCCCGGACCGGGTCAGGGTGACCGGCACGCCGCTGCCGGCGACCCGCTCGATCAGCGCGTCCAACCGGTCCAGGCCGGGCTGCGGCGCCAGGTCCGCGCCCGGCCCGGCGTCGTCCATGGTGAGCAGGCCCATCACGTGCCGCAGCTCGGTCATCGCGGCCCGCCCGCCGCTCTCGATCGCGAGCAGCGCCTCCCGAGCCTGCTCCGGCGACGCGTCGAGGACCTTGCGGGCCGCGCCGGCCTGGATCACCATCACGCTCACGTTGTGGGTGACCACGTCGTGCAGCTCGCGGGCGATCCGGGCGCGCTCGTGCTCGGCGGCCCGGCGCAGCGCCTCCGCCTGGTCGCGCTCCAGCTCCGCGGCGCGGTGCCGCCACCGGCGCAGGCCGTCGGCGGCGATCGCGATCGCGCCCAGGATCAGCACCGGGACGAAGCCGGGCGGGACGGTCGGCGCGCCGTCCTCGGCGCCGCTGTAGAACAGCATCGCGACCGGCAGGCTGGCCAGCGCCAGGATCCGGTAGGGGCTGTAGACCGCCGCGGTGTAGCCGGCGATCACGCAGGCGTAGAACGACACTCGCAGCGCCGAGTCGTTGTCGACCAGCCACGGCATGGTGGCCAGCACGATCCACAGCACGGTCAGCGGGCGGCGCCGGCGGAACACCAGCGGCGCCACCACGAGCAGCAGCCCGAAGAACACCTCGGCGCTGTCGTTCTCCTGGATCGGCACGAACAGCCCGGGGTCGGGCACGCCCGGATGCGGCCGCTGGTCCAGGACCACCTTCGGGTGGTCGCCGGCCGAGACCGCGGCCAGCATCAGCGACAACGCGATGAGCACGTCGAGCACCTGCCCGCGCCACGTGAGCCGTGGCAGCGTGCCGTCCCGACGCAACAACCGGCCGATCACCCGCCCATTATCGCCGTCGATCCGCCGCCGGGCGTCCACCCGTGGACTACACCTCAGGGATGACCCCGGACCGTCTCATCCCGACGGTGTGCCGAAGATGGCTCCTGCGAGCGACGCGGCCGCCCGGCCCGCGCCCCTAGCCTCGGGCAGCATGATTGAGCTGCGTGAAGTCACCCGAAGCTACGGCGACGGCCCGCCCGCCCTGCGGGACGTGGACCTGACCGTCACGGCCGGCGAGGCGGTCGCCATCCTCGGCCCGTCCGGCAGCGGCAAGTCGACCCTGCTGAACCTGATCGCCGGCCTGGACCGGCCCAGCCGCGGCACGGTCACCGTGGACGGTGTCCGGGTCGACGAGCTGGGCGAGGCCGGATCGGCCCGCTACCGGCGCGCCAAGGTCGGCCTGGTCTTCCAGTTCTTCAACCTGCTCGACGACCTGACCGTCGCGGACAACGTGACGCTGCCCGCCCAGCTGTCCGGGATGTCGCGCGGCGCGGCCCAGCGCCGGGCCCGGGAGCTGCTCGGCACGCTCGGCGTGGAGCGGCACGCCGGCGCCTACCCGGGACGGCTGTCCGGCGGGGAGCGGCAGCGGGTCGCGGTGGCCCGGGCCCTGATCAACCGGCCGGCGCTGCTGCTGGCCGACGAGCCGACCGGCGCGCTGGACACCGCCTCCGGCGAGGACGTCCAGCGGCTGCTGCAGGAGCTGCACCGGGAAGGCCAGACGATCCTGCTGGTCACCCACGACCTGGCGCTGGCGAAGTCGTGCGCGACCCGGACCGTCGAGCTGATCGACGGGCGTACCGCCGGAGACCGGAGTACCGCCGGAGACGGGCGGCCCCGATGAGCGCGCTGGGCCGGGTGGTTCGCTCCGGGGTCGGCCGCCGCCGGGTGCAGACCCTGGTGGTCGGCCTGGTCGTGCTGATCGCGGTCTCCGCGTCGGTGCTCGGCGGGACCCTGCTGGTGGCCTCGCACGCGCCGTTCGACCGGGCCTTCGACCAGCAGAACGGCGCGCACCTGACCGCGCAGTTCGACGCGAGCAAGACCACGGCGGCGCAGCTGGCCGCGTCCGCGCACGCCACGGGGGTGTCCGCGGCCGCCGGCCCGTTCCCGACCGCGACGATCACCCCGGTCGACGACCACGGCCGGGCGGTGTCGATGACCGTGGTCGGCCGCCCGCAGCCGACCGGCGGGGTGGACGACGTCAAGCTGCTCAAGGGCCGGTGGGCGACCGAGCCGGGCGAGGTGGTGCTGTTCAGCGACGGCCGGATGGAGGGCATGCGCTCCCGGGCGATCGGCGCGGTGTGGCGGAACCCGGACCTGACCGTGGTCGGCCTGGCCCGGTCGATCAGCGAGACCGCCGACGCCTGGGTGGTCCCGGAGCAGATCACCGCGACCGGCTACCAGATGCTCTACCGGCTGACGTCGGCGAGCCAGGTCGACGCCGGGCTGGCCGCGATCGAGGCGAGCGTGCCCGAGGCCTCGCTGGCCGCGTCGAGGTCCTGGCTGGTCACCCGGCAACGGGCGGCGAGCGACGCCGCGTTGTTCGTCCCCTTCCTGATCGCCTTCGGCGTGCTCGGCCTGGTGATGGCGGTGCTGATCGTCGGCAACGTGATCGCCGGCGCGGTCAGCTCCGGCACCCGCCGGATCGGCATCCTCAAGGCGCTCGGCTTCACCCCGCACCAGGTGGTCCGCGCCTACCTGAGCCAGGCGCTGATCCCGGCGACGATCGGGGCCGCGCTGGGCGCGGTCGCCGGCAACCTGCTGGCCATCCCGGTGCTGGCCAAGACCAACGACCTTTACGGTACGGACGACAGCGGCGTCGAACCGTGGGTGACCGCGGCCGTGCTCGCCGGGGTGCTGACCCTGGTCGCGGTGACCGCGTGGATCGCCGCGTCCCGGGCGGGGCGGCTGCGTACCGTCGACGCTCTTGCCGTGGGCCGCACCCCGTCACCCGGCCGTGGCCGGTGGGCGGCCCGGCTGACCGCCCGGCTGCCGCTGCCCCGCCCGGTCACGCTGGGGCTGGCGCAGCCGTTCGCCCGGCCGGTCCGATCGGCGACGATCGTCATCGCGATCGCCTTCGGGGCCGCCGCGGTCACCTTCTCGGTCGGGCTGGCCGCGTCACTGACCGAGGTGCAGGCCGCGGACAGCCACGGCGACGTCGAGGTCGGACTGGGCCGCATGGGCCCGGGACCGGGGCCGACCCCGGGCGGCGCGCAGCAGAAGGGGACGACGACCGATCCGGCGGCGGTCGCCGCCGCGATCACCGCCCAGCCCGGGACGGCCGGCTACTGCGGGGTCGCCACCGGCCAGGTGTCCGCGGCCGGCGTCACCGGCGACCTGGAGACCTTGAAGACCACCGGCACCACCTGCGCGGACGGCTACCGGATGGTGACCGGCAGCTGGTACCGGCAGGCCGGCGAGATCGTCGTGTCGACGCCGTTCCTGACCGCCACGCACACCAGCGTCGGCGACACCGTCCTGCTGACCGAGAACGGCCGGCGGAGCAGCGCGACCATCGTCGGCGAGGTGTTCAACACCGAGAACGACGGCCTGCAGATCATCACCGCGGCCGGCCCGGACGACAAGGCCGAGATGTTCTCCGTCTCGGTCCAGCCGGGCACCGATCCGGGAACCTACGCCGAGGAGCTGAACGCCGCACTCCGGCCCCTCCAGGCGCAGGCCATCGTGGACGAGAACGGCATCCCCGACGAGGTGATCATCATCAACGCGCTGACCGCGCTGCTCACCCTGATGCTGATCGCGGTCGCCGCCCTCGGCGTCCTCAACACGGTCGTCCTGGAGACCCGGGAACGCGTCCACGACCTGGGCGTCCACAAGGCCCTCGGGATGGCCCCGCGGCAGACCATCACGATGGTGATCGCCTCGGTCACGGTCACCGGGCTGGCCGGCGGCGCGCTCGGCGCCCCGATCGGCGTCCTGCTGCAACGCACCATCGTGACGTCGATGGGCCACACCGCCGGCTTCCACCTGCCCGACTCGGTGCTGGACATCTACGTCCCCGCCGAGCTGGTGCTGTTCGGCCTGGGCGGCCTGCTCATCGCGGTCCTCGGCGCCATGCTGCCGGCCGGGTGGGCGGCCCGCACCCGGACCGCGACGGCCCTGCGCACGGAATGACAGGCTGCTTCCGGTACGCCTGGCGTCGCGTACCGGAAGCAGCCCGCCCGGTCGCGCCGCCGGGCGTCGTACCGGAAATCGCCGGCAGCCGTTAGGGTCGGCTGATGTCTGGTCCTGGCGACGTGTCCCCGGAGATCCTCGACCGGCTGCGGCCGATCTGCCGGCAGCTGCCCGAGAGCTACGAGGAGCCGGCCTGGATCGGGGTCCGCTGGCGGATCCGGAAACGGACCGTCGCGCACGTCTACGAGCCGGACCCGGAGCGTTTCCCGGTCTACGCCGAGCATCTCGCCGACGGCGCGGCGCCGACCGTGCTGACCTTCCGGGTGCCGGTCGACGACCTGCTCGGGCTGACCGCCGCCGGCTTCCCCTACTTCCGCGCGCCCTGGGGTCACAACGTCGCCGGGGCCGTGCTCGGCGAGCACACCGACTGGACCGAGATCGCCGAGCTGGTCACCGACAGCTACTGCCTGATGGCCCCGAAATTCCTCGCCGCGCGAGTCGCCTACAGCCCGGCCGACTGAACCGCGCGGGTCGCCTACACCCCGGCCGACCGAACCGCGTTGGTCGCCTACAACCCGGCCGGCCGAACCGCGCTGATGGTCTACAGCGCGGGCGACTGAACCGTCAGTGTTCCCGCGTCCGCGTCGAGGACGGCCGGCACGCCGAGGCCGAGCGCGGTCTGCTGCTCGCCGTGACCGAACGGCAGGCCGCCGAGGACCGGCACCCCGAGCGATCCGAGCTGCTCGGTGAGCACCTCCCGGACCGTCGGCGTCGGGCCGTCGTCGGTGCAGCCGGTGAACTGGCCGACCGCGACGCCGGCCACCCCGTCCAACCAGCCGGCCCGCTGGAGCTGCACGAGCGAGCGGTCGATCCGGTACGGTTCCTCGCCGGCCACCTCCAGCATCAGGATGGCACCCGTCAGGTCGGGCCGGTGGCGCGTCCCGACGGTGGTGGCCAGCAGGCTCAGGTTGCCGCCGAGCAGGGTCCCGTCGGCCCGGCCGGCGGTCCGGACGCCGAAGCTGTCCTCCCGCTCGTCCGCGGTCAGCACGACCGGCTGGGCCGTCGTCAGCGCCCGGCGCATGTCCCGCGCCGTCGCGCTGTCCGGGCTTCGGGCCAGATATGAAGCGGTCGGACCGTGCAGGGTGGCCAGCCCGGTCTCGCACCAGAGTGCGACGTGCAGGGCGGTGATGTCGGAGAAGCCCATGAAGAGCTTCGGATCGGCCCGGACGGCGGCGAAGTCGAGGTCGTCGACGATCCGCTGCGCGCCGTAGCCGCCGCGCATGCACAGGACCGCCCGCACCGACGGGTCCCGGAACGCCTCGTTCAGGTCCGCGACCCGCTCGGCGTCGGTCCCGGCCAGGTAGAAGTGCCGCCGCAGCACGTTGTCACCCACCCGCACCCGCAGGTCCCAGCTGCTCAGCACGGCGGCCGCCGCCGCGACCAGCTCCTCCGGCACCCACCCGGACGGCGCGACGAGCGCCACCTGGTCCCCGGCCCGAAGCTTGGCCGGCCGCTCGATCCCATCGACAGTCACGAACGAACTGTAGAAGGTCGGCGGATCAGGAGACGGTGACCAACCAGATCGTGGCGGTCGACTCCGCCTTGTCGGCCGGCGTCTTGCAGCCGCGGTAGCAGTTGGTCAGCGTCACCGCCACCTCGCCGGGCGCGGCCGCCTCGAAGATGAAGTAGCGGGTGCCGGCCCCGCCGCCCAGCTCCGGCCCGAACAGCCGGTCGTGCACGCTGCTGTAGGCGAGCCGCTCGTCCACCGCGCGCACCACGTCGGGCGCGGCCACCTGCGCCGTCCAGTGGTCACCGGCCGAGGCGCCGCGGTCCGGCACCGCGAGGGTCAGCCGCTCCCCCGTCGCGACGGTCACGCTCAGCTCCTGCTGATCGGCCACGGTCCCGTAGGTGGTGTGCCGCTGCCACGCGTACAGCCCCCAGCCGGCGCCGGCCGCCACGATCAGCCCCGCCAGCCCCAGCCCCAGAACGCGCCGCCCACGCCACCGCACGCCGACACAGTAGCGGTAGCCATCAGCCCCCGTGGATCGGCGAGGCCGAGGAGAATGACCGGTTGTGACAGCTCCCCAGGACGACCTGCTCGCGCGGCTCACCGACGACGACCCGGACCGGGCCGCGGAGGCGGCCCGGGCGCTCGGTGCGGTCCGCCTGCTCGACGTGCTCACGACGACCGAGGACCCGGCGGTGCGGGTCGCCGCCGCGCTCGCGCTGTCCGACATGCGGGTCCCGGAGGCGCGCGACGTGATCGCCGGGCTGCTGACCCAGGAGCGCACCCGGGGCCGTCGGGGCACGCTCGTCTACGCGCTCGAGCCGTACGATTGCGGGCCGCTCCTGCCGCTGCTGGTCGACCTGATCGTCGAGGACAACTACGAGGTGGCCCGGGAGGCGGCCAGGCTGATCGACCACACCGACGCCGATCTCGACCGGCAGACCTGGGACCGGCTGGTCGCCAGGCTCGAAGCGGCCCTGGAGGCGACCGATCCACCCTATGCGATCAAGGATCCGGAGCGCCGGGAGCAGGTCATCCGGCCGGTGCTGCAGATCTTCTACGACGGCGAGGACATCGACTGAGGCGGGCTCACCAGCCGCCGTGGAAGAGGGCGGCGAGGGCCGGGGCCGGGTCGGCCGCGGTGCCGGTGTTGGCGACCGCGATCACCAGCATCGGCACGGCGAGCACCAGCAGGCCGGCGGTCACCGCGCGGCTGCGGCGCCACAGCGGGACGCTGAGCGCGACCAGGGCGACGGCCACCACCGCGGCGATCACCGCCATCGCCACGTGGTAGCGGGCGAAGTCGTCGACCATGACCGCGACCGCGGGCACCGGGGCGGCGGCGTCCAACTGCTGCTGGAGCTGCGGCGGCGGGGCGTCGGTCAGCATCGGGAACAGCGACGCGAACGGCGCCACCGCGCCCTGGACGTTGGCCATCACGGTGACCAGGGCGAGCACGGCCAGCGCCAGGAACGCCTTGTGCACCCGCACCGCGAGCAGCACGAACACCGCCAGCAGCAGCGCGGCGATCAGCCCTTTCGCCACGTGGTAGCGCAGCCAGTAGTCGACCAGGTCGCGCAGTTCCGGGGAGAGCTGCCGGTCGCCGGAGTTCCAGTAGCCGAGGAACGCCGACCGTACGCCGGCCTCGTCGAACCTGGTGCCGCCGGAGCCGATCGCGGCCAGCGGCCCGGGCGCCACGACGAACGCGACGAGCAGCGCGGCCGCGGCGGCCGCCGGACCGGCCTTGCGCCAGGAGATGATGGGCATGCGGCCACGCTAGGACCGGCGGGCAAGGCCGACCCGGCGGCGGCCGTCGCGCGACCATCGGTACGCTCGCCCCGATGAAACGTCGTGGCCTCCTGATCGCCGTTGGCGCCCTGATCACCGCTCTGCTCGGGGTCGGCGCGGCCGTCCTGCCGCTGCCCTACGTGCTGCTCGATCCGGGTCCGACGGTGGACACGCTGGGCAGCAAGGACGGCCACCAGGTGATCACCGTGACCGGCGCCGAGGTGTCCGCCTCGGCCGGCCAGCTGCGGCTCACCACGGTGTCGGTGGAGACCGGCGTCACCCTGGGCGAGGCCTGGGACGCCTGGTCCGATCCGCAGCGGGCGCTGGTGCCGCGCGACGCGGTGTTCACCGCCGGCCGCACCGACGAGCAGGTCAACCAGGAGAACGCGACGGCGTTCCAGGAGTCCGAGTCGACCGCCGTCACGGTCGCCCTGGACGAGCTCGGCAACCCGGCCGGGGTGCAGGTCACCGTGGACGTGGCGGGGATCGGCGGCCCGAGCGCCGGGCTGATGATCAGCCTCGGCATCGTCGACAAGCTGACCCCGGCCGATCTGACCGGCGGCCGGATCCTGGCCGGCACCGGCACTGTCGACGAGGCCGGGAAGGTCGGCGCGATCGGCGGCATCCCGCAGAAACTGCACGGGGCGAAAGCGGCCGGCGCGACGTATTTCCTGGTGCCGGCCGGCAACTGCGCCGAGGCCAAGCGCAACGCGGTGCCCGGGCTGCCGATGGCCAAGGTCGGTACCGTCGACGAGGCGCTGACCGCGCTGAAGACGATCACCGCCGGTGGCACCCCGGCCGCCTGCTAACGGCTGTTGTCCCAGCCGCGGACGCGGTGGATCCAGGCCGTCTTGGGATATTTCCCGGTACGCCCGCCCAGCTCCCACAGGTCGATCAGCAGGAACTGCGGGTAGAGCGGGGCCTGCGCCGAGCGGAAGAGCTCGACGCCCTCGCACCCGATCACGGTGCCGTCCGGACCCCAGATCGCCGTCCAGGTGTGCGGCCGGGCCGCGTCGACCGGGATGGTCACCTCGGTCATCTCCTGCCGGAGCCGGTCGTCGTGGTGCGCCTTGATCCCGCAGCGGGCGGTGGTCAGGTCGGCCGCCTCGATCTCGAAGACGCACACCTCGCCGCTGTCCCGCGCGTCGAGGTGTTCGGTGCCGACCAGCCAGACCGCGAACATGCAGCCCTTGTCGGCGCTGGCGCTGACCGTGACGTCGACCCGCCCGGCGGCCGGCGCCCAGAGCAGCCGGGCCGGCGTCGCGGTCCGCACCACCAGCCCGTCCGGCCGGTGCCGGTGGGTGCCCTGCCCGGATCCGAGCGGCCCGGCGAAGGTCCCGGTCTGGATGTTCGACACCCGCAGCGGCGCGTCCTCCGGCCGCCAGTCCCGCTGGTCCTCGTCGATCCGCAGGCGCAGTCCCCGGTCGCCGAGGTCGTAGCGGGCCGCGGACCGGTCCGGGGTGGTCCACTGCGGCAGATAGTGGTCGATCCAGAGGTCGTCGCGCAGCCGCGGCCCGGCGAAGTCGTCGTCGAGGTCGGGCCGGCGCGCGGGCGGCTCCGGAAGCCGGTCAGCGAGATCAGGCACGCCGCCCATCCCATCATGGCGGCCCGGTCCTCGGCCCACCCGCCCGGCGGCGGGCCTGCGCGCTGCCCGATCCGGTTGGCATGATGCCCGCAACGGCCGCCGTCGCCACCCAATTGATTACATGCTTACACGCTTACAGGGTCTAAGGTGGACCGCATGACGGTCGAGTACATCCGGTATCGCATCCCTGGTGACACCGCCGCGTTCGAGCAGGCCTATGCCCGCGCGGCCCGATTCCTAGCCCGGGCCCCGCAGTGCGTCGACTACGAGTTGAGCCGCTGCGCCGACCAACCGGACACCTACATCCTGCGCATCACCTGGACCTCCCCCGACGATCACCTGAAGGGTTTCCGGGGCGGCGAGCTGTTCCCCGGTTTCCTGGCCGAGATCCGGCCGTACGTCGAGGCGATCGAGGAGATGCGCCACTACGAGCCGACCGAGGTGCGCGGCGCCGGCGCCTCGGTCCCGAGCATGTACGAGTGGGCCGGCGGCACCGAGGCCCTGGAGCGGCTGACCGAGCGGTTCTACCAGCTGGTGCTGGCCGACGAGCTGATCGGGCCGCTGTTCGCGCAGATGGACCCGGGCCATCCGCGGCACGTCGCGATGTGGCTGGGCGAGGTGTTCGGCGGGCCGAGCCGCTACACCGACGAGCGCGGCGGCTACCCGGCCATGCTCGGCCACCACCTCGGCAAGGCGATCACCGAGCCGCAGCGGCGCCGCTGGGTGAACCTGCTGATCGACGCCGCCGACCAGGTCGGGCTGCCCGACGACCCGGAGTTCCGGGCGGCGTTCCTCGGCTACATCGAGTGGGGCACCCGGCTGGCGCTGGCCAACTCGCAGCCCGGCGCCACCCCGCCCCGGCAGGCCCCGGTGCCGCACTGGGGCTGGGGCGTCGCACCGCCGTACCAGGGCTGACTATCGTTTCCGACCATGGACGTGGCGACCGGCCTGACCGGCTTCCTGGCCGGCCTGCTGATCTCCGCGGTCACCGCGCCGGTCGGCGTGTCCGGCGCGGTGTTCCTGCTCCCGGTCCAGCTCAGCGTGCTGCACGTGCCCAGCCCGGCGGTCACCCCGACCAACCTGCTGTTCAACGTCGTCGCCGGCCCGGGCGCACTGGCCCGCTACCGGCGCAACGGCCAGCTGACCGGCCCGCTCGCCCGGCTGCTGATCGCCGGCACCGTGCCCGGTGTCGTGCTGGGCGCGGTCATCCGGGTCTTCGCGATCCCCGGCCCGCGGGTGTTCCGCCTGGTGGCCGCCGCGGTGCTGCTGCCGCTCGGCCTCTGGCTGTGCGCCCGCGCGCTGCGCCCGGGCACTCCCGACCGGCCGCCGCTGCCGCGCCGCGCCATCCTCGGGCTCAGCCTGCTCACCGGCACGGTCGGCGGCGTCTACGGGATCGGCGGCGGCTCGATCCTCGGCCCGATCCTGGCCGGCCGCGGCACCCCGATGACGCAGATCGCCCCGGCCGCCCTGGCCTCGACCTTCGTCACCTCGATCGTCGGCGCCGCCACCTACGGCGTGCTGGCCCTGACCACCTCGGGCGACATCGCCCCGCACTGGCTGCTCGGCCTGCTCTGCGGCGCCGGCGGCCTGATCGGCGGCTACCTCGGTGCCCGCCTGCAGCCCCGGCTCCCGGAGCGGACGCTGCGCCTGTTGCTCGGCACGCTGGCCACCGCCCTGGCCGTCCTCTACCTGATCCAGGCGACCACCGCAGCAACCGGTTGACCGCACCGACGGCGACGCCGCTCGCGCATCGCCTCCGGCGTCATCGCTGGATCTCGCCGGCCAGCATCCTGGCCAGCAGCTCCCGCACCTCGGCGAGCAGCGAGCCGACGTGGGGCGGCATCGCCGTCAGCCTGGCGCCGGGCTGCACGTCGCGGAACGGCGCCTGCATCTCCAGATCGTCCGCCCGCTCCAGGAACGCCTCCAGGTCCGCGGCCAGCAAGGCGCTGCGCAGGTCGTCGAGGAGCACGCCCACCCGGGCCCACCGGTCCGCCGTGAAGGTCCAGCCCGGGACGTCGGTGAGGAGATCCTGAACCTCGGCGAGGAGCTCCCGGTCAGCGGCCGGTGGCCGGAAGCCGGCAGCCGGCGTGCCGAACAGCGCGGAGATGCTGAACCGGTGGGGCAGGTGCGCGCAGTCGTCGTCGCGGGCGTCGCGCGACGGCTGGTCCGGCGACGCCCCGAACCAGGCGGTGGTGGGTTCGCTCAGGTCGGCCGCGTCCAGCGTCGGGAGGAGCCGCTCCAGCAGAGTCAGCGAGGCCGGGTCACGGAGCCTGCGCAGGCCGGTGGCGAGCAGGCGCAGTCCTTCGGGGTAGGCCGGGATGCCGGCCCGCTGGAAAGCCGCGGTGGCTTCCTCCCGTTGCCCGGCCTCCCACAGCAGGGTGCCGTGGATCGCGGCGACATCCGCCGGTTCCCGGACCCCGTCGGCATCGGGCCACCACAACGCGTCGTCCGCATGCCAGACGTTGAGGTCCGGGAGCAACTCCGCTGCCCCTCGCATCAGGAGATAGCCGCGCGCGAGGTGCGTGCCGACGTCCCGGTGTCCGTAGTCGAGTGCGGCGATCCGCCGGCAGGCGGACACGTTCCCTCGCCACAGGTAGCCGCGCAGCACCTCGGCGATCAGGTCGCCGGTGGTGACGTAGGTGGCCAGCCGGGGCACCGGGCCGGCGGCCGGCCGGACCGTCACCTCGACGTGCGACGCCTCGGGCAGCACGGAGAACTTCGGGGTGAGCCCCCGGCCGCCGGTCTGCACCAGAGCCCCGGACGGCGGCTCCATCCGGAAGGTGACCCGGTCCGGCAACGCCACGGCCGGCTCCGCCGGCCACGGGACCACCGCCCAGCCGCGGGAATCGCCGGTCCGGCGCCAGAGGCGGATCCAGCAGTCGCGATGGCCGGGATCGGTGAAGGCGCCCCACACCTGGCTGTCGGCCGTGGTGAACAGGGCGTGCGCGTCGGGCAGGCCGACCTCCAGGTCCGCCCGGTCGCCATCGTCGAGAACGACGGCGGCGGTGACCGTGCCGCCGCCCGGCAGCGCCACGGCGAAGCCGCACTGCGGGCCGGTCGCCGTGACGGTCCGCGGCTCGCCGATCCGGGCGACGAACGGCTGGCCGCCGCGACCCTCCATCGGATGCGCGGTGACCACCAGTGGCGTTCCGTCCAGCCCGGCGTCGTCGCTGGTCAGGAGCAGCCGCACGGTGCTCACCGCTGCCTTCGCACCCGGACGTCGGCGGTCGGCGGCAGGGCCAGGAACGGTCGCTGCTCCGCCACATACGAGCCCTGGTCACACTCGGCGGTGGCGACGTAGTGCCCGGCCTCGGCCGGGAATCGCCAGGGCTGCCTCGCCGAGGCCGCCGACCGGTGCTCCGGCCGGGCCGGCAGTCGCGGCGTGCACCGGACGACACCGGAGGTGATCTCCGGATCCCAGCGCACCCGGACCTCGGTCGACGGCGCCGCCGCCAGCCGCCGCAGCACCGCCGGCTGGTAGATCCGCGCGCCCTCCACCGCCTGCCCGGTCGCCTCGCCCAGTTCCCGCTGCAGCAACGTCGTCATCGCCCGGCTGATCGACTCGTTCGACACGAGCCAGGCCCCGGTGTCCGGGTCCTCCTCCCCGGCCTGGCCTTCCAGAGCCTTCACCAGGGCAGCCGTGAAGTAGGAGACCGGCGCCTCGCCGTCCGGCGCGCCGAACTCGTCGAGGAACGGCGCCCGCAGCGTCAGGTCGTGCCGGCAGAGCCGCTCCGCGTAGTCCTCCGGGGCGATCAGCGGGCCGGCGCCCAGCAGCCGTTTCCGCCGTACCTCCTCGGTGAGATGGACCCGGCAGGCGTCCACGAAGAGGCACTGCGTCCGGGGCAACTGGGTGAGCAGGCCGTCCCGGCTGGTGTCGAAGGCGAACGAACCCAGGAACGGGTTGTTGTCGCTCTCGGCGAAGTCGCTGGCCAGCAGGATGTGCTCGTCGGTCTGGACACCGTGGCCGCAGAAGTAGAGGACCGCGACGTTGTCCGGATCGGATCGGCAGCGATCCAGCCAGCCGTCGAAGGCCGCCTGGATGTTCCGCCTGGTCGGGTCGGCGACCGGCACGGCCACCCCGTCCGGGTCGACCAGCTCACGCACCGGGGAGAGCAGCACGTCGACCGTCGACACCGGCCGCGACCACGGTCCTGCCGCGTCGTCCAGCAGGCAGTCGAGGAACCGCAGCGCGGACACCGGTGCGGACCGCAGATCGGCGCTCCCGTCGTACCGTAGATGGTTTCCGGTCAGGAACGGATAGTGACCGATCCCGATGATCAGGGCGTGGATCCCGGGCTCGGCGCCCCGGCGGCGGTCCAGGAACACCGGCGTCAGCCGCCTTCCTGGATCCGGGCGGCCAGCCGCTGGTAGAAACTCGGCCGTTCGAAGTAGGTCGAATGCGCGCCGAGCAGCCCGGCCCCGGTCGAGTACCCGTAGTCCTCGACGCCGTCGAAGACCCGGGCGCCCGCGAACGACAGGCCGTCCTGCTGGTCGTAGACGTTGATCCAGCGCCGGACGTTCGGCAGCGCCGGCACCCGGTCGCGCTCGGCGTCCGCGGGCCGCTCGACCGCGCCGAACATGCCCAGCTCGGCGAAGAGCGCCACCTGCGACCCGACCGTCACCAGCAGGTCGCACTCCAGCTCCGGGCGCAGGTCGGAGAGCAGGTCGTAGACGATGTTCCCGCCCATGCTGTGCGCGATGACCACCAGCCGCTCGTCGCCGGGCCGCCGCGCCGTCATCGCCTCCGCGATCGTGTCCCCGACGATCCGCGCGATCTTTCCCTCCGCGCCGGCCCGGCCGCGCTGCGCCAGGTACTCGAAGACGTCACCGAGGAAAATCGCGCTCGGCCGGTGCACCAGCGGCCGGGCCGCCATCGCCGGCTTCGAGACCAGCCGCCCCGGCGCCGCGACCACCCGCGCGCCGACCTCGCGCAGCCGCCGCACCAGACGCCGCGACCCGAACGTCTCCCCCGCGCCCGGCTCGGCCGGCGCGACCTCGTCGAGCAGCCGGCCCAGCAGGTCCTCGTCGTCCCGGCAGTCGGCCAGCCACCCCGGCGACGGATGGCGTTCGGCGTACGCCGAAGCGCTCGCCACGAACGGGATCAGCTCGTCCGGCGGCTCCGGCTCGGCGTAGGCCCAGAGCAGATCGACGGCCTGCCCCAGCCCGCCCCGGGCCGCGTCGAGCAGCGGCCGGGCGACATCCACCGGCCGGGTGACCGCCCCGCCGAACAGCGTCTCGGCCAGGATCAGGTCGTCGCCGTCCGGCTCGAACCCGCCGAACCGCTCACCACCGGCCCGTGGCAGCGAGGCCCCACCCCACCAGAGCTCGGCCCCGGCGTCACCCCAGAACGCCTCATACCGCCCGATCGCCGCGTCGCCGCCGCCCAGCGCGGGAAACAGGATCTCCTCGAGCAGCGCCCAGCGTTTCACGAACCGCCGCGTCGTGCCCGGCTTCTTCCGAGTGGCCACCCCGTGCACGAAGACAACCGGCATGCCCGAAGAGTACTCAGGTGATCGCTGTCCGCAAATGCTCCGCCCGGGTCACGCCAGCCGCGGCGATCCGTCCACCCGCATCGCCGCCAGCATGCCGCGCAGCTCGTCGACCAGGACCCGGATCTCGGCCGGCATGGGGCTCACGGTGCGTGGACCATGGTGGTGGCGGACCGGCCCCAAGACTTCGAGTGCGACCAGACTGTCCTGGAACTGATCGAGGTCGTCGGTCAGCAGCGCCTGCCGCATCTGCCGGAGCGCGACACCGACCTGCTCCCAGCCCTTCGCGGTGTGGTACCACGACGCCAACACTTCGAGGTCGCCGAGCAACTCCTCGGCCTCGGCGATGTCGGCCAGAGTGGCGGCGGGCAGGTGAACGCCCTCTCGCGGTTCGCCGACATGCGGGGCCAACGCGACGCGATGGGGCAGCGCCGTGCACATCGAGTCGGTCGCATCCGCCGACGGCCGGTCGGGCGCCGCTCCGGCGAACGCCGTGGTGGGCTCGCTCAGCTCCGCCGCGTCCAGCAGCGGAGCCACCTCGTCCAGCGCGCCGGGATCGGACAGCCGGCGCAGGGCCGCGGCCAGCAACCGGAGCCCTTCCGGGTAGATCGGCACCCCGGCCCGGACCGCTCGCTCGAACTCCGCCGGCACCGCCTCCGGCTCCGATCCGGTGTGCCAGTGCCGCCAGGCGCGGATCACCGTCTCGTCGGCTGTCGACCCGTCGACTGCCTCGGCGTCCGGCGGGGCGCCGGCGCGGAGGCTGAGGTAGCCGGCAGCGATCCGGGCCAGCGGACCGGCGGCATCGCTGGTCAGTTGATCGATCTGCCGGGCGGCTGCCACTGCCCCGCTCGCCAGGTAGCCCCGCAACGCTTCGGCGGGCAGGTCATCGGTGGTGACGAAGACGCCGAGCCAGGGCACCGGACCGGCGGCCGGGCGCAGCGTGATGTCCACCCGGGCCGCTTCCGGGAGCACGGACAGCTTAGGGGTGAGCCGCTCGCCACCGGCCTGCACCATGTGCCGGCCGGGCGGCAGCCGTAGGTGGAAGGTGATCCGGTCCGGCTCGGCCGTGATCGGCGCGTCCGGCCAGGATACGACCTGCCACGCGCCGGTCCGGTCGTCCGCCCGCCACAGCCGGACCCAGCATCCCGGGTAGCCGGAGTCGGTGAAGCGGCCCCATTGCTGGGTGCCGGCCGTGGTGAACACCGTGTGCGCGTCGCCGACCACGTCTACGACGAGGTCCACTGTCTCGTCCCGCTTGCCGGGCGCGACAGCGGCGGTGATCGTGCGGCCGCCCGGCAGATGGACGGCGAACCCGCAGTAGGGTTCCGCCACCGCAACGCTCAGCGGATGTTGGATCCGGGCGACCAGGGACCGCCCACCACGCCCGGCCGGTGGATGGGTGGTGACCAGCAGCGGCGTGCCGGCCAGGCCGGGATCCGCGGCCGTGAGCAGCAGCCGTACCGAACTCATCAGGCGCTCCCCACGAGGATCTCGGCGGCTGGCGGCAGCGCGAGGAGCGGCCGCTCCGCCAGTTCGCCGACGCCCGGGAAGGAGTCGACCTTCGCGACATAATGGCCGGCCGGCCCCGAGAAGCACTGAGGCCCCTCGATCGAGCCCCAGAACTCCTGCGCGGCACCCGTGCGCAGCCGGGGAACGCAGCGCACCCGGCCGGACGTCGTTACCTTCCAGCGCAGCTCACCCTCGACCTGCGGGTGTACCAGGAGCCGCCGCAGCACCGCGGGCTCGAAGATCTCCGCACCCGGTACCGCCCGCCCGGTGCCGGCCTTCCCCAGCTCCCGCTGGACCAGGACGGTCATGGCCTGACTGATGGATGCCGTGGAGAGCACCCAGTCCCCGGTTTCCGGGTCCTCCGTGGCTGCCACCCCCTCCAAGGCCTTGATCAGGGCGGAGGTGAACGGGGAAAGCGGCGCGCCGGTATCCGGGAGCTGCGGCGCCCGCAGAGTCAGATCATGCCGGCACTTCCGCTCCGCGAAGGGTCCGGGAGCGATCAGCGGCTCGGCGCCCCGGCCGCGCCGGCGGATCACCTCGTCACCCAGCCGCAGCCACCCGGCGTCCACGAACAGGCACTGCGTGGACGGCAACCGGGTCAGCAACCCGTCCCGGCTGGTGTCGAAGGCGAACGCGCCCCGGAACGGGTCGTCCTCGCTCGCGGCGAAGTCGGAGGTCAGCAGGACCTGCTGACCGGTTTGTACACCGAGCCCGGAGAAGTACAGCACCGCGATGTTGTCCGGATGCGACTCGCACCGCTCCAGCCACTGGTCGAAAGCCGCCTGCACGTTACGCCGGGTCGGTTCCTCGACCGCCACGCTCCGTCCGTCCGGACTCACCAGCTCCCGCACCGGCGACAGCAGCACGTCAACCGTCGCGACCGGCCGCGCCCAGTTGCCCACCCCGCGGGCCAGCAGGCAGTCCAGGAAGCGCAGCGCGGAGGCCGGGGCGGTCCCGGCATCGGTGGGCCCGGCGTGCCGCAGGTGGTCGCCGGTAAGGAATGGATGGTGCCCGACCCCGATGATCAGGGCGTGCAGGCCCGGGCCGGCGTCCGGGCGGCGGTCAAGGAACACGGCATGTCACATCGACAGGCATGCTCGCAGAGTACTCAGGTGATCGCTTTCCGCCAACGGCACGCGGGCGCGGGATCCGCTCGGCACTCACTGCTCACCCCGTCTTTCGGTACGCCCGGAGCGTCCCGTCCGGAAACCGCAGTCAGGGGGCGCCGGCGTAGTACCGGAAATGGGTTGGCCTAGCGGAAGCGGTCTCACGCCGGGGGGCGGTGCTGGTGATGCCGACCTGGATGAGGTCGACGCCGGCCAGGAACTCGGCCCGGTCGTCGTGGGCGCGGAGCTGCGCGGCGATGGAGCGCAGGAACGGGTACTCGTCGGTGTCGAGGCTGGTCCACAAGGAGGCGACCATGTCGAGGACCTCGGTGCGGTCGGTGCCCTGGGTGACCCAGCTGGCCATCGCGGCGTTCTGGGCGCCGACGCCGAGGAGGTAGTTGAGCAGGGCGGAGGCGGCGTCGAACTTTTGTCCGGAATATACGTTTCCCGACGGGCGCGGCGCGTGGCCTGAGCACGATGCGATCGGTAGCTTGTTGACCATGGTCAAGGACAGGGAGCGCGGAGTACTGCGCCGGTTCTTGCCGCTTCTGCTGGCCGCTCTGCTGGCCGCCTTCAGCGCCCCCACCACGGTCGACGACACGTCCGCTGTGGACTTCGAGGCGCCGGTCACCGTGGTGGTGGCCGACTCCACGCGCGTCCTGATCGACCAGGTCGTCGCGTCCGCGGGGGACTCCCGCGCACCGCCCGCACTCTTCGCGTAGGCGCGCGCTCCCCCGCCGTACCCCACTCGGGTCTTGGTGTTGATCTTTCCTGTTCAAGGAGCTTTTCAAGCATGACTGTCGTGTTGCAGATGCTGCTCGCCGACTTCCGGCCGATGGCGATCTGGCTGGTCCTGGTACTGGTCTCGGTGCCGGCGTTGCTGCTGCTCGGAAATCCGGAGGCGATGCGCGATCCGGTGCGGACGGTGCTGGAGGCGCTGCGCCGGGAGCGGCCGCGGCCGGTCGCGGTGACCGCGTGGGAGGCCGCCGAAGCGGCCCGGGCCGCCGAGGTGGCGTGGCGGTGGCACGAGTTCGCCCGGGAGGCCGACGAGCACGCCGACACCGCGTGGCAGACCTGGCAGCGGGCCGAGGAGCGGGTGACCCGGGCGCGGGCCGCGGCCGCCTTCGCGACGCCGGACACCCCGCGGACCGCGGACGAGTACGCCGACCGGGAACGCTTCCTGCACCGGGCGCTGTGGGCCGCGATCAAGCGTGGTGACCTGCCGGCGGCGGCCGCCCGGGACCGCTGGGACCCGCGCCTGCACCCGGTCGAACAGGAACTCGCGCTGCTCCGGGCGGTCGCCGCGCACCGCCAAGCTCTCTTCCGGCAGGCCACGGAAGCGGCCCGGCAGGCGGAGCGGGCGGCCGAGTTCGCCCGCCCGGCGACCAGTTACCGGAGTGCTTCCGCGCCGCACCGGGCCTTCGCCACCGCCTTGGCATGATCGCCTCACGCCCGCAGGAAGGTGAGGACGGCGAGCACCCGGCGGTGTTCCCGGTCGTGCGGGATCAGCCCGAGCTTGGTGAAGATCGCCGTGACGTGCGCCTCCACCGTCTTGACCGCGAGGTGCAGGTCGGCGGCGACCGCGGCGTTCGACAGGCCCTGGGCCATCAGCGCGAGCACGGCGCGTTCCCGCTCGGTGAGCCCGTCCAGCGGGTCACGCTCGCGGCGCCGGGCGACGAGCCGGGCCACCAGGTCAGGGTCGATCACCGTCTCCCCGCGAGCCACCCGGCGCACGTCGGCGGCGAACGCGGTCAAGTCGGAGACCCGGTCCTTGAGCAGGTAGCCGACCCCGCCGTCGAAGTCGGTGATCAGGCGCAGCGCGTGGTGCACCTCGACGTACTGGGAGAGCAGCATCAGACCGACGCCCGGCGCTGCCCGCCGGATGGCAGCGGCGGTGTCGATGCCCTCGGCCGCGAACCCGGGCGGCATCCGCAAGTCGATCACCGCGACATCCGGCGGATCGGCACGCACCAGGTCGACCAGTGCCGCCCCGTCGCCGGTCTGCCCGGCGACCGCGAAGCCGGCCTCGGCGAGGATCCGGGCCATGCCCTCGCGGAACAGCACCGCGTCGTCGGCCAGCATCACCCGCACGGAATCACCGCACCCAGCCTGGTCCCGGCCGGCCCGCTGTCCAGATGCAGGCGCGCGTCCAGGGCGGCGAGCCGGTCGGCCAGGTTCTCCAGGCCACTGCCCGGACGGATGCTCGCGCCGCCGCAGCCGTCGTCGGTCACCTCCACGACCAGCCCCTCGGCGGTGCGCTCGACGCGGACCGTGAGCAGCGTGGCCCCGGCGTGCTTGGCGGCATTGGTCAACCCCTCACTGATCACGAAGTAGGCGGTCGCCTCCACCTCGGCGGGCAGCCGGCCGCCGACCGCCACGGTCAGCCGGACCGGCACCGGCGAGCGGTCCGCCAGGAACCCGGCCGCAGCCTCCAGGCCGTCCTGGGTGAGCACCGCCGGATGCAGCCCGCGGGCCATCTCGCGTAGCTCGGCGGTCGCCTCCAGCAGCCCGGCCCGGACCGCCTCGGCCTGCTCGGCCAGCCCCACCGAGCCCTCGGCCCGGGCCCGGCGCACCACCGCCCCCTGCTCCAGGGCCACCGTCACCAGCCGCTGCTGCGCACCGTCGTGCAGGTCACGTTCCAACCGGCGGCGGGCCGCGTCACCAGCCACCACCAGCCGCTGCGCGGCGGCCCGCAACTCCAGCACCAGCCCGGCCTGCGCGGCCAGATCGGCGGTCAGCCTCCGCTCGGGCCCGGACAGCGGGTCGCCGGGCGCCTTCCGCACGGTGATCGTGCCGAGGGTGCGGCCGTCGTGCCGGATCCGCACGCCGGCCGGGTCGGCCAGCGGCGGCTCGCCGGGCGCCCGCCAGGCCGACACGGCCCGCTGCCCGTCCGGCGGGCCGGCCCAGAGCACCACCTCGCGGGCACCGACGGCATCGGCCACCGTGGCGCAGATGCCGTCGAGCAGCCGGCCGGCCGGTCCGGCGAGGTGCGCGGAGAGGCGCGCCAGCGCTTCGTACGGCGTCGGGCGGTTGCCGTAGACCAGCCGGTCGGCGAGCCGCTGCACGCGCCGGCGCACCGGCTCGAAGACCACCGCCACCAGCGCGATGGCGAGCAGCGAGAGCAGCGTGCCGGCGCCGCCGACCAGCCGGCCGACGCCGACCACCACCACGGCGTAGCCCAGCGTCACCACGGCGGCCATCGCGCTGACCACCAACGACTTGTTGATCACCGGGTCGATGTCGTACAGCCGGAACTTGAGGATCGCGGCGCCGGCCGCGACGGCCACCAGCGGCACGGTCAGCGTGCCGGCCAAGGGGGAACCGAAGACGAGCAGACCCAGCACCATGACCGTCGCCGACACGGTCACCGCGTAGACGAACCAGCGCAGCTGGCGGCTCTCGTCGCCGCGCGCCCGGCGGAACCGGGCCACCACGCTCACCGCGGCGGTCACCTGGAACAGCAGGTAGGCGACCGGGCGGCAGACGTCGTAGACAGCCTCCGCGGCGGCGGCGCCGGACAGGTTCAGCGGGTGCGGCGCGACCAGGCCGGTCCGGGCGTACTCCACCGGCCAGAGCGCGGACATCCCGGTGAGGACCACACCGGCCGCCACCATGACCGCCACCACCGGCCGCCAGCGGGGCGAGGACAGCCGGCCGTCCGGGAAGCCCATCACGGTCACCCCGGCGAGGACCAGGACCAGGGGCAACGGCCAGACGCCCAGCCAGCCGAGCCAGGACGCGCCGGGCAGCGGGCCGGGGTGCAGGCCGTACTGCCGGCCGGCGAACATCACCGCGTGCGCCGTGCCGGTGGCGACGAACAGCCAGCCCTCCCGGTTGCCGGGGCGGCGGTGGACGACGTACAGGCCGACGGCGGTGAAGGAGAGCGCGATCAGGGCGTTGTGCAGGTTGCCGACGTGGAAGCCGAGCGCGAGACCGCCGGCGACCAGGGCCGCGGTCGCCGCGCCGAGGGCTGCGCTCCGGAGCATGCCTGTATCGTGCCAGCGCGCCGGTCGTACCGGACCAGGGTTAACCCTGCGATGTTGCCGGGCCGGCACCGATGTGGCGGGCGGTCGCCGGAGGCCACGGTGAAGCCATGACCAGTCCCGTGAACCGGATCCTGAACGCGTCCCTCTACTTCGCCCCAACGCTGTACCTGATCGCCGACGTGCTGTACGCGGCTCGCGGCTGGGACGACCCGGGCGCCGCGGTCGTCCACGTCCTCGCCAGCATCGCCTACACCTTCGTCATGCTCTGGGTGGTGCAGCGCAGCACCGGCTATCCGGCCGCCGTCCTCCTGGTGGCCGGCGCGATCGGCGTGGCCGGCAGCGTCGCCTACGGCTTCGACACGATCCACGTCTCGCTCGGCGACACCGCCCTGGTCGACGCCGTCGGCGCCGCGGTCCTGATCAAGCCGCTCGGCCTGTGTTTCCCGCTGATGCTGCTGCTGTGCGCGCTCGCTCTGCGCCGCTACGGCCCGGGGTGGGCGGTGGCCTCGATCGCGGTGGCGTCGCTGGCCTGGCCGGTCGCCCACATCGCCAACCTCGCCTGGCTGGCGGTCGCGGTGAACGTCGCCCTGGTCGCCGGTTTCGCCGGGGTGGCCGCTCGCCGCCCCGCTCCACACCGGTCGGTTGACCAGCCGGATCGGGTGGCCACCGGGGCCGATCGCGCTCGCTGACCCGCGCCTCGCCTCGACGGTGTCAGGAAGCGGCGTGCCGGACCGCCGCCACCCCGGGCAGACTGCCCACCTCGGCGACCAGGCCCTCGAACGCGCCGGGGCTGCTCAGCTCGAGCAGCCAGAACCCGGGCACCGTCGCCTTCGAGGCGCCGTGGACCGGGCCGCCGTCGCAGTACGCGTCCCGGAATTCCTGGTCGGTCACGTCCGCGGACCAGGCCATGGTCCGCACGGAAGGCACGTGCCAGATCGCGGCCTGGGCGATGTTGCGCTGGTCGTCGGTGGCGTCCGCGGTCACGTAGACGCGGGCCACCAGGCTGTAGGCGACCTCCGCGGCCGGCAGGTCGGCCGGCGGCCCGGACGGCGTGCAACCCGGACGTGCCCAGCCCGGCCAGCCCGTCATGGCGCCCACCGCGACCAGCACCAGCGCCGCCGCCGCGAACACCCGCACCCGGCCGCCCGGCAGGACGGCCGCCGCCAGGGCGAGCAGGCCCAGACCGAGCACCATCGTGGTGGGCGCCTGGGACAGCTGATCCAGGCTCGTCCACAGCGCGCTGCCCTCCAGCGGGCCGGGCTGCGAGAACCACAGGCAGATGAAGTACAGGCTCAGCGCGACCACCACCACCGCCGACCAGGCGAGCGCGGCCGCGGCCAGGGTCCGCCCCGGATAGCCCTCGCTGCGGCGGCTCGCCCAGCCGAACAACAGCCAGCCGACGCACGCGGCCAACAGCCCGCCGGGCACCGCGAACCGGGCCGGCCAGGGTGGCGTCGCGCGGGACAACTGGAAGCCGGCCGAGCCGTCGGAGTCGTACCAGGGGTGGTCCTTCACGTAGTAGGCGCCGTAGTCCAGGATCAGCCCGTCCCGGACAGCCGAGAACTCGGCGAACCACGACGGCTGCTCATGGTCCTCCTCGTAGGCGATGTCGTCGCGGATCTCCCAGCCGGCGCCGGCCAGACGATCGCGGACCCCCTTCGTGTACGCCAGCACGTCCCGGGTCTCCGCGGTGTTCCGCACCCAGTACTCGGCGAAGCCGTAGATCTCGCCGCCGTCCGCGCCGAAGGCCGGCACGAACGGCGGCGCGTCGCCACCACCGAGCACCGGCAGCCCGGGGAAGGCGGTCGCCGAGAGCCGCTCCGCCTCCGCGCCCGAGGGCAGCGGCTCCTGCAGCGCCCACCCGAGCCGGGCGCTGCTGGCCGCGCCGAGCAGGCCGCAGACCAGCGTGACCAGCAGCGACAGAACGACCACGCCGGTGCTGGTCGGACGGCCGAGGCGGGCGCGCAGCCCGAAGCGGGTCAGGTTCACGACATCCCTGGTGGTCGGTCGGACCCGGTCGGGCGGCGCGCACTCCAGCAGGGTGCCGAGCATCTCGGCGCGGCGCGGGCCGGGCGGATAGAAGCGGAGAAGTCGGGCGTACCGCCGGGCCAGCCGGTCACTCACGACGACGCGCCCAGGCTCAGCCCGAGCCGGCGACGGGCCGACAGCTGCGCGGTGGCCGCGGCGACAGCCGCCCGCCGGCGCTCCGTCTCGGCGTCCAGCGCGGCGGCGCCGTCGGTGGTGAGCCGGTAGTACCGTCGCGGCCGGCCGTCCACCGTCTCCTCCCGGTCCGCCTCGATCAGGCCGAGCGCGGTGAGCCGGTCGAGAGCCGCGTAAAGGGTCCCGGCCTGCAGCGTCACCTGCCCGCCGGACAGTCGGTCCACCTCGCGGATCACCCCGTAGCCGTGCCGCGGCTCGGGGGCGAGAGCGGTGAGGACCCAGAAGCTCGGATCACGCATCGGTTCGGTCACGCCGCCCAATATAGAGATGATCTTTATATAGAACAAGAGTGACCCGGCGCCGGTCCGGATCGATCTCCCGGATGGCGACGGTGACCTCCGCGCCGACCGGGAACTCCTGATCCGGCTCGCGGACCAGCCCCTCGATCCCCTCCGCCACCCGCACGAACACGCCGAACGGCAGCACCTTGGTGACCGGCCCGCGCACCACCTGCCCGACCGCGAAGTCCCGGGCGAACTCCCGGAACGGGTCCGGCTGGGTGGCCCGCAGCGACAGCCGCGCCTCCCCGTTGCTGGTGTCGAAGACGAGGAACTCGCAGGTGATCCGCTGCCCGACGGCGACGATCTCGGCCGGGTCCTGGAACCACCGCCACGACAGTTCCGGCATGGTGAGGAACCCGACGCCCGGGAACACCGGATGCGCCGGCCCGTCATCCAGGGCGACGAACACGCCGAACGTCTCCAGGGACGCCACCGTGCCGGACAGCCGCTGCCCCGGCCGCAACCCCTTGAGGAAGGCCCACAACTCCGGGTTCTCGGTGGCCGCGAGCGAGAGCCACACCCGTCGTTTCGCCGGGTTCACCCGGAGAACCTCGGCGGACACCCGCTCGCCGACCCGCACCGAAGCCGGCCCGAAATCCCGCCACGACAGGTCAAGCGCCCCGACGAAGCCGTCCAGCTCCTCCCCCACCTCATCGAGCCGAACCGACACCCCGCTGTCGCCGACCTCCGTGACCGTCCCGGTCAGAACGTCCCCGGCCCGCACCCGCTCCTGGTTCACGCCCCCATGGTGGCAGCCCGCTCCGTCACCGCCGTCAGGAAAGCGGTCAGCGCCGGGGACGGTGCGGTGTCGCGGGTGGCGAGCAGCAGGCGGCGGCCCAGGTGGAGCTCCGCCACCTCGCGGACCGCCAGGGACGGATCCGCGGCGGGCAGGGCCAGCGGCGGCATCAGGGCGACCGCGCCCGTGCGGCGGAGCAGTTCGAGCTGGACGTCCGCGTCGTTGGAGAAGTGGCGCAGGTCGGGGTCGTAGCCGCCCAGGGCCCGGCACGTGCCGACCACCATGGCGTGGTGGCCGGTGCCCTCGTCGGCCGCGGTCCACACGTCGGCGCGCAGCCCGGCGATCGGGACCGGGCCGCCGCCGGCCGCGAGCGGGTGGGCCGCCGGCAGGACCACCTTGACCGGCTCCTCCAGCAGCACCGCGAAACGCAGGCCGGGCGGCCGGGACCGGGGATGCCCGTCGTACTCGTCGCCGATCACCAGGTCGATCGCGCCCAGGCTCAGGCTGGGCAGCGCCTCCTCCAGTTCGATCTCCAGGATCTCCGGGCGGACCAGCGGATGCTCCGCCTGGAGCCGGGCGACCGCCGGGATCAGCAGCCGGCGGGCCGCCGACTGCAGGCCACCGGCGCGTACCGTGCCCCGGATCTCGTCGTCGAGCGCGGCCAGGTCCGCGGCGGCGGCCTCGGCCGCCGACAGCAGCACCCGCGCGTGCCGGGCCAGGACCCGCCCGGCCTCGGTCAGCCGCACCCCGCGCCCGGCTCTCTCCAGCAGGCGGGCGCCGGTCTCCCGCTCCAGCAGGGCCAGCTGCTGGGAGACCGTCGACGGGCTGTAGTCCAGGGCCGCCGCGACCGCGCCGAGCGTGCCGCGCTCCTCCAGCTCCCGGAGGAACCGCAGGCGCCGCAGGTCCAGCTCCATCATCCGGGAATCCTAATCATTGAGGTCCAGGAATCATCGCTGGACCCGAACAATGCTGCCGCCGATGCTCGACCTATGGGTCCGCTGCTCTGTCTCGTCTCCGCCGTCTGCTTCGGCGCGATGGCCGTCTTCGGCAAGCTCGCCTACCAGGCGGGCGTCTCCCCCGCCGCGCTGCTGCTGGTCCGGTTCGGCCTGGCCGCCGCGCTGATGACCGCGATCGTGCTGACCCGCCCGCAGCTGCGCCGGGCGGTGGCCGGGCTGCCGGGCCGGGTGCTGGCCGTCGGGCTCGGGCTGGGCGCGGTCGGGTACGCCGCGCAGGCGAGCCTCTACTTCGGGGCGCTGCGGGTGATGGACGCCTCGCTGCTGTCGCTGATCCTCTACACCTATCCGGTGCTGGTCACGCTGGCCGCGGTGCTGCTCGGCCGGGACCGGCTGACCGGCCGCCGGGTGATCGCCCTGCTGGCCGCGTGCGCCGGCATCCTGCTGGTGCTGCTGGGCAGCGGCGCGATGGACTTCCAGCCGGTCGGGGCGCTGCTCGCGTTCGCCGCGGCGGTCACCTACACGATCTACATCCTGGTCGCCGACACGGTCGTCGATCGGCTGCCCCCGGTCGTACTGTCGATGCTCGTCATGCTCGGCGCGGCCGGAGCCTTGACGCTGCGGGCGGCCGTCGGCAGCGGGGTCGATCTCGCCTTCCGGCCGGTCGGCTGGTTCTGGCTGGCCTGCATCGCGGTGATCGCCACGGTGCTGCCGATCCTGACGTTCTTCGCCGGGATGCGCCGGACCGGCCCGTCGACCGCGGCGATCCTGTCCACCTTCGAGCCGGTGGTGACCGCCGCGCTGGCCGCGCTGATCCTCGGCGAGGCGCTCACCGCGGTGCAGCTGGCCGGCGGCGCGCTGGTGCTGGCCTCGGCCGTGGTCCTGCAGGTGCGGACGCGCGACCGAGCGGTTCCGCAACCGGACGCGATGCGATATGCATCAGTGCGGGGAGGTGCCCGTGATTGAACTGGACGAGGCCGGCGGGGTCGCCGTGGTACGGCTGGCGCACGGCAAGGTCAACGCGCTCGACCTGGAGCTGCTGGAGCGGATCACCGCGACCTTCACCGAGCTGGACGCCGGACCGGCGGCGGCGATCGTGTTCACCGGGGCCGGGCGGGCGTTCTCCGCCGGCGTCGACCTGTGGCGGGTCATCGACGGCGGCGCGGGGTACGTGCACGCGTTCCTGCCCGCGCTGGAGGCCGCTTTCCTGGCCGTCTTCTCGACCGGCAAACCGGTGGTGGCGGCGCTGAACGGGCACGCCATCGCGGGCGGCGCGATCCTGGCCGCCGCCTGCGACCACCGGGTCATGGCGGACGGCGCCGGCACGATCGGGGTGACCGAGCTGCGGGTCGGGGTGCCGTTCCCGGCGAGCGCGCTGGAGATCCTCGGGCACGCCTACGGGGAGCCGCAGGCCCGCCGGCAGGTGCTGGCCGCCGACACGCTCGGGCCGGCCGCCGCGCTGGCCGCCGGCCGGGTCGACGAGCTGGCCCCGCCGGACGGCCTGCTGGACGCCGCGGTGGCGGTCGCCCGGCGGCTGGCCGCCCGGACCCGGCCGGACACGTTCCGGCTGACCAAGGCACAGCTGCAGGCCACGGTCCGGCGGCGGCTGGCGGCCCGGTCGCGGGACCTGGACCCGCAGGTGTCGCACCTGTGGGTGCAGGCGGTGGAGGACGGGCGGCTGCGCGAGTACATGGCGTCGGTCCGGGCGTGACGTCAGGCCGGGAACGGGTAGTCGACGTAGGCGAACCGTCGCGAATCCGGTGACCAGCTGTTCACGTTGATCGTGCCCTGGCCGCCCGGCAGCGCGACCACCGTCCGCGGCTTCGCCCAGTCGTCGCCCTCGACCAGCCGCAGCTCGACCGGCAGGTCCGCCGGGTGCCCCTGGGTGCCGGGCGGATAGCTCAGGTAGACGGCCCGGCTGCCGTCCGGCGCGAAGTGCGGGAACCAGTTCACCCGGTCGTCGAAGGTGAGCTGCTCCAGCCCGCTCCCGTCCGGCCGGATCCGGGCGATCTGCGCCTGCCCCGGCGTGAACCGCTCGGTGTTGCAGTAGATCCAGGCGCCGTCCGGCGTGTACTCCGGCCCGTCGTCCGGACCGCCCGCCGGGGTGACCCGGGTCGACGGCCCGCCGTCCCGGCCGATGGTCCAGAGCGTCCCGGCGTTCCACCGCTGCTGCTCGATGCCCACGTAGGCCAGGGTCGCGCCGTCCGGGCTGACCCCGTGCAGGAAGTGCATCCGGTCCTCGTGCGTCACCCGGCGCACCCGGCCGTCGGTCAGGCTCGCGTGATGGATGTGCCCGTCGTCGGCGGACACGAAGATCGCGTCGCCGGCCGGGTCCAGCACGTGGTCGTTGTTCAGCCCGGGCAGGCCGTCGAGGGCGATCTGCCGCGGCGGACCGGACCCGTCGGCCGGGAGGCGCCACAGCACGCCGTCCCCGTTCAGGATCAGGTCGCCGGCGGGAGTCCAGTTCGGCGCCTCGAACAGCACCGTCGCGCCGGTGTGCACGAGCGTGGTCGCGCCGGTGAGCACGTCGTGGACGTGGACCCGGCAGATCTGGTGGTCGGCGAGGGTGCGGGCGGAGGCCATGGCTTCATCATCCCGGTGGTGTTAGCCCTACCTCGACCGGGCTGGCTGGCACCATCGAACGGCGCCGGCGTGATCCGTACCGTCGATGGGGTCGGATCGAGGGAGGAATGCGGAATGCTGGACCACCTGATGCCGCTGCTGTCGTCGCCGTGGCTGTATGTGGTGGTGTTCCTGGCCGTGGCGATCGACGGTTTCCTGCCGTTCATGCCGTCCGAGGCGATCGTCATCGGCGCGGCCGCCCTGTCGGCCACCGGCTCGCCGAGCCTGATCGCGCTGGGCGCGGCCGCCACTGCCGGCGGCATGGCCGGCGACCAGATCTCCTACCGGTTGGGGCGCCGGGTCGGCGGCCGGGTCCGCGACGGCCGGCTGGCCGAGGCGATCACCCGCGCGAAGCGGATGCTGCTGCGGCACGGCGGCCTGCCGATCCTGATCGGCCGCTTCCTTCCGTACGGCCGCACCGCCACCACCCTGACCGCCGGCTCGGTGTCCCTGCCGCCCGCCCGGTTCCGCCTGTTCAGCGCGCTGGCGAGCACCGTCTGGGCGGTCTATGTGATCGCGCTGGGCCGGTTGGGCGGGGCGACGTTCGCCCATTCGCCGCTGCTCGGCGCGGCCTTCGGCGTGGTCGTCGGCATGGCCCTGGCCGGCGTCTGCGCCCTGATCGAGAAGCGCCGCCCGGCGACACGCGAGCGCGAACTGGTGGCCGCCGGCCGCCGCTGACCGGCCACGATCGGGGGCCGGCGGCAACGGTGTCTGGCCGCCAAGCTCAGCCCCCGCGCCGCCGGTCCACTGTGGCTACCCGTTTCTCCGAGAGATATTCACATCGATCATCGGCGCCGGTCCGCCGGGAAGTCGCCGGTCCGCTGCGCGTTCCGATCCGCCATTTCCGGTACGCCCTCCGCCCCGCCAAGCGCGTCCCCGCATTCGCCAGCACGGATGGCACACTCCCCGCATGGACCAGAAGATCCGGGTGACCGGCGGCGGCACCGGCGAGCCCCTGTTGTTGCTGCTGCACGGGCTGGGCGCCACCGGCGACGTCTGGTCCGGCTGGGCGCCGCTGCTGGAGCGCCACTGGCCGGGCCGCTGGCTGGCCCCGGACCTGCCGGGGCACGGCGGTTCGGCGCCGCTGCCGGAGTACACCTTCGACGCCTTCGCCGACGCCCTGGTCCCGCTCGTCCCGGCCGGCGGCCGCACCGTCGTGCTCGGCCATTCCCTCGGCGGCGTGGTCGCCCTGGCCCTGGCCGCCCGCACCCCGGTCACCGCCGTGGCCGGCCTGGGCGTCAAGGTCGCCTGGACCGCCGAGGAACTGGACCGCGCCCGGTCGCTGGCCGCCCGCCCGGTCACCTGGTTCGACTCCCCGGACGAGGCGGCGGCCCGGCACCTGCGCATCTCGGGCCTGGCCGGCCTGCTCCCACCCGGCCATCCCGCGGCCCGCAACGGCATCCGCGAGGAGGACGGCCGCTGGCGCCTCGCCCTCGACCCGCGCGCCTTCGCCGTCGGCGCCCCGGACATGCCCGCGCTGATCGCCCAGTCCCCGTCCCCGGTCACCCTCGCCCGCGGCGAACACGACCCGATGAACACCGACGCCCAGTTCGCCTCCCTCGGCGTCGCCACCCTGACCCTGCCCGGCCTGGGCCACAACGCCCACGTGGAGAACCCGGAGCAGTGCCTCACCCTCCTGCCCTAGTCTGCGGCCCCGGCGCGTTCGTGCCGGCCAGCCCCGCCCTCTAACGCCGGAGATCGCCCGCCAGGTCGCCGACGACGGCCCCGACGACGTGACCAACCACTGCCACGTCATCGTGGACGGCGGCCACGGACTGTCCACCGAGCCGCATGTGGTCATCGACCTGTCACCGGCGCGGACGGGCCACTGCCACGCCGCGTCCGGGGACACCTACGGCGTCCCCGGCGAGATGCCGCTCGTCGCCACCACCCTCACCCGACCTGCTGCAGCTGCTGGCCGCCGGCGGCGACAGCACAAGTCCAGCGTCGCCGCGCGATGCCGACGCCCACGACGGTCCGGAATGACTGCCATGGCCGAGACCTGATCGGGTCAGGTCGCGGTGAAGAGGACCGCGCGGCCGGCCGCCGCCGCCCGCTGATAGAAATCCCGGACGTCGACGAAGCCGTCCCACGTGTACGTGAAGTCCTCGTCGTCGTGGGCGCCGTCATAGTCGGTCAGATCGATCGCCTCGAACCGGCTGCGCAGCCAGGTCTGGTCCACCGATTGGAGGGCAGCGGCGACGTCGCGGGTCTCCGCCGCGGTCAGGTGCACGACGTAGTAGTCGTCGTGCAGGTGGCGACCGCCGAGCACCGCATGGGACAGCGGATAGTCGCCGCCGTCCGGGTCGAGCGTGCCGCCACCGAGGCAGCGGTGGATGGCATCCCAGGCCTTGTCGGTGTCGACCTTGAGCCGGTCGTCGTCCCACGACTCCTCGAGCTCCTCGAGGAGCTCGCCCACCCGGTCGCTGTCATCGGCGTCGTCAGCCGCGAGCAGCGCCCGCTCCTGTTCGCCCGTGATCGCGAAATGCACACCCAGCACGCCGTGATCGTAGGGCTTGAACCGGACGTCGGCAGCCCCGCTCGGACGCTCCAGGTGCGCACGGGATCACGGTCTGGCACAACCGGTCGGCTGTGGTTCAGGCGGTGGTCGCCGTCGGGGCGGGTGATCCGGCAAGGCGGGCCCGGGCCGCTCGGGTGAACTGGTCGTCCCAGCGGCGCGGGAACGGGAGCATCCGGTGCTTGGCGCGCCACGGGGCCAGCTGGCGGACCACGTTGAAGCCGGCCGCGGTCACGATCCGCTCCACGTCCGCGAACAGCGGCCACACCGGGTAGCGGTCGGTGTGCTCGACATCGTCCGGCAGGCCGGCCGGGCGGTGCGGGGCGGCCACCAGGAGCCGCGGCCGGCAGCCTTCCAGCGACGCGCACTCCCGGGCGTACGCGAGAAGCTCGTGAATCTCGGGGTCCGGGCCGGAATGCGCGACCAGCCAGACGGCCTGGGGATGGGCAGAGTCGGACAGCTGGTCGATGAGGTAAGGCGGGTCGACGAGGTCAGGCGGGTCGGTGAGGTGGAGCGGGCCGCACGCCGCCGACGTCCGCGCCAGGTGCGCCGCGTGCGCGGGGCGCAGGTCCTCCAGGATCCAGGTCTGGTCGAACCGGATCGGCACCGAAGGCAGCAACGCCGCATAGGCGTCCCAGCGCAACAGCCGGGCCAGATGCACCGTGCGGGCACCGCGCGGCAGGGACCTCAGCTCTCCGTCGATGCCGGCCGGGAAAGCGTCCACCACCAGCTCCGACGGCCGCAGCGACGGCAGCGCCGCGACCGGCAGCACCCGGTGCGGCCCGAGCACCCGCGGGTCGGCCGCGAACGGCGACCCGGTCAGGATCGTCGCGGGCTCGTCGCCGTGGACGGTGTGCAGGTAGGCCCGGATCCGGGTCAGGTGCCCGAGCCCGCCGCCCGGCGCGTAGCAGACGATCACCGCACGGATGCCAGCACTTTCCGGTAGCCCTCGGTCTCGGCGGCCACCCCGAAGCGCTCCCGGACCCGCCGCGCGCCCGCCGCGCCGAGTGCCGCCAGCTGATCGTCGTCGGCCAGGGCGGCGTGGTGCAGGGCGGCCCGGCAGCCGTGCGGGTCGCCGGCCGGGAAGGCGAAGCCGATCGACGGGTCGACCAGGTCGGCGAGCCCGCCGGCGTCCGAGGCGAGCAGCGGGATGCCGAGCGCGGCGGCTTCCAGGGCGACGTTGGGCAGGCCGTCGTAGAACGACGGCAGCGCGATCAGGTCGCAGGCGGCGTAGACGGTGAGCAACTGGTAGCGGTCCTGGAAGGGCAGCGCGGTGAACGCCACCTCGGGGTGCGCGGCCAGCCACTGCTCGATGCCCGGCTCCAGGTCACCGGCGAGCACGACGTGGAACCGGTCCGCGTGCCGGCCCGCGGCCAGGGCGTCCAGCAGGAGGCGGACGCCCTTCTTGTTCTTCAGCTGGCCGACCAGGCCGAGCGTGCGGCGGCCCGGCTCGACGTGCTCGGCGCGCCACGCCGCGGCCTTCTGCCGCTCGGACGGCAGGAGCTGCCAGTCGGCGGTGTCGATGCCGTTGGCCACCCAGGTGACCGGGGTCGACGGGGCCAGCCGGGACACCAGCGGCGCGGTGCTGCTGGCCACCACGCAGACGTGCGCCGACGAGCGCAGCGCCTCCAGGACCACCGGCTGGCGGCGCAGCGAGAACATCCCGGTGTCGAAGTCGTTGCCGCGCAGCAGGGTGATCAGCGGCAGCCCGCCCCAGGCGGCGTAGACCGGGGCGCTGAGCAGTGGATACGTCCCGCCGAAGGCGACCACGTGGGTGAACTGTCCGATGGTCGGGGCCAGCGTGGTCCAGAGCGAGCGCAGCGCGTGCTCCGGGTCCTCGGCCAGCGGGACCGCGCCGCGCCGGCCCAGGTGCACCACCTCGACGCCGACGCCGGCCGCGCGCAGGCCGCGGACGATCCGGTCGCACGAGGTGGCCATGCCGCCCTGGCTGGGCGGATAGTTCTCGGTGAGCCAGAGCAGCCGCATCAGCTGTCCACCAGGGCGTCGTCGCCGTCGTCGAGGTAGTCCTGCTGGGCGCCGGCGCCCGGGTCGAAGGCGGACCGGTCGTACGCATCGAAGCCGGCGTACCACCCCGCGTCCTGATACTCCCCCGCGGTCCGGTGCCGGTGCATGCGGCGCCGGTAGGCGGCCGCGGCGGCGGGATGCCCGACCTGGTTGCGGGCGGCGGCGCACTCCGGGCACAGGCCGCTCTCGGTGATGTGGCCGGCGCACAGCGGCCGCTGGCAGGCGGGGCAGCCGGCGACCGCCATCACCCCGCATTTGCCCAGGGTGAAGAAACCGGTGGTGACCGTGCAGGGCGTCATCGGGCCGCACCTCTCTGCGGGGTCCAGCGGAACGGCTCGGTGGCCACGCTCAGGATCCGGTCGACCTGCTCCTGGCCGCTCTGCGGCAGCCGGGGCAGCTTGGCGGTGGCGAGCACGCTGCGCCGCCGCCCCTCCCGGACGAACACCCCGATCCAGGCCGGCGGCGGGGTCGGCGGGACCTGGCCGGCGGTGTCCTTGGGCAGCCGGCGGCGGACCCGGATGGTCTGGGTCAGCTTGCTCTTCTTCTTCCATTTGATCTTGCCGCGCGGGTTGCGCTTGGAGATCCGCCGGGTCCGCTCCCGGTCGACGACCAGGATCTCCAGGACGCTGCCGTCGCGCAGCTCGGCGCGCAGCCGCAGCCACGGGTCGACGGTCCACGCCTCGGTGGCCGACCGGATCGGCTTGTGCACCGGCAGGTCGCGGGCCGGGCCGGTCTTGCCGGGCGCGTCCTTGCCGCGCAGGTCGGCCACCACGCTCAGGGTGCCGGTCGGCCCGAGGTCGGAGCAGAGCTCGATGACCAGCGGCACCAGCACGTCGAGGGTGCGCGGCGGCAGCGCCCATTTCCGCCGGCGGACCAGGCCGGCATGCTGGTAGAGGCTGGCGATCAGCGCCGTCCACCCGTCGGCCGGCTGGGTCGCGGAGAACCCGCGCTGCGAGATCAGCGCCTGGTGCAGCGGGTGGAAGCCGGCCATGGCGGCCTTCTGATCGCGCCAGAACATGACCGGGACCGTATCAGCGACCCGCGACGGTTTCGTAGACGACGGCCAGTCTGCCCCGGGCGTGCCGCCAGGTGAAGCCGGTTTCGACGTGCCGCCGGGCCCGCTCGCCGAGCTCCCGGCGGACGTCCGGGTATTCGAGCAGCACCCGGATGGCGCGGGCCAGCTCGGCCGGCCGGTCCGGCGGTACCAGCCGGCCGTGCTCGCCGAGCACCTCGCGGATCACCGGCAGGTCGGAGGCGACCACCGCGGTGCCGGCCGCCATCGACTCCCACACCTTGATCGGGCTGCAGCCCTGCTCCAGGTTGCGCGGGGTGGCGGTGAGCGGTGCCACGGACAGCTCGGCGTGCGCCAGCCAGGCCGCGACCTCGGCGTGCGGCAGCATGTGCTGCCAGCGCACCCGGTCGGCGACCCCGAGACGCTCGGCGAGCCGGCGCAGCGGCCGGGCCCGGTTCGCCGACACCGACGAGCAGACCACCAGGGCCAGGTCGGTCAGGTCGGCCAGCCGGGCGAAGGCGCGCAGCAGCACGTCGACGCCCTGCCACGGCTGCAACGCGCCGACGTAGATCAGGTAGCGGTCCGGGGCCGTGTCCGGTCGTGGCAGTCCGGCCGGCGGCGGGTCCGCTCCGTTCGGCACGAGATGCACGCGGTCCGGTGCGGCGCCGCGGTCGAGCACGGCGCGCTGGATGACGTACGACGGGACGACCACCGCCGCGGCCCGGCTCAGGCAGTGCCGCTCCAGCTCGCGGAGCTTCCCGAGGGTGCTGGGCGCGACCAGCGGCCAGGCGTAGGGCAGCTCGACCGACGGCAGCCCGTTCGCCTCGTAGACCAGCGTGGCCCCGGTGTCCAGGGCGGGCAGCGCACCCCACGGGTCCCGCACGTGGCACAGCTCCAGGGTGTCCCGGTGCGGCGCGAGCTGCTCGGCGGCCCAGGCCGAGAAGGCCTCGGCGCGGTCCAGCAGGTTCGGCACGACGGCGTCGAACCGGACAATCTCGACGGCGCCTTCCCGCTGGTAGGCGGGCAGCCCGCCACCGCCGAGCACGCAGAGCAGCCCGCCGCCGTAGCGGTCGAACAGCTCGGCCGCCATGTGCCGGATGTGCACCGCGGAGCCCTTGCTGGAGGGGAACCGGTCGAAGGCGAGGTAGGCCGCCCGATGTCCGTCAGCCACGCTCGCGCCGCTCCCGATGCCAGGCGATCTGCCGGGCCAGCCCGTCGTCCAGTCCCGTGCTCGCGGTCCAGCCGAGCAACCGGGCCGCCCGGCCGGTGCCGGCCCAGGTGCGGGCGACGTCACCGGGCGCCTCGTCCTTGACCACGGTCGGCGGCATGGTCCCGAGCAGCCGCCCGATCCGCTCCAGCGCGTCACCGACGGTGACCGTCGCCGGATTGCCGATGTTCAGCACCGTCCCGCTCGGCAGCGGCGTCTCCGCGGCCCGGACCGTCGCCGCCACCACGTCCCCGACATAGGTGAACGACCGGCTCTGCCCGCCGTCGCCGAACAGCGGCGCCGGCACCCCGGCCAGCCCCGCCTCGATGAACCGGTGGAACGCCATGTCCGGCCGCTGCCGAGGCCCGTAGACCGAGAAATACCGGAGCACAACCCCGTCGCAGCTCCCTCGCCGCACGACCTGTTCCGCCGCGAGCTTCGATGTGGCGTACGGACTGAGCGGCGCCGTGACCTCGTCCTCGTCGCACGGCCGTTCCGCGCTGCCGTACACGCTCGAACTCGACGCCAGCACGATCCGCGTCCCCCGCCCGGCGCACGCCTCGACCAGCCGCTCGGTGGCGGTCACGTTGTCCCGCCAGGTCCGCGGCCCGCCGGAGTCACGCACCCCGGGCCGCCCGGCCAGATGCAGGATCACGTCGCTGTCGGCCAGCGGCGCGAGATCGTCGGCGGCCAGGTCGCACTCCGTCACCGTCATCCCGGCGAGGGCCAGCTCAGCCCGGTGCTGGACGGCGCCGCCCCCGGTCACGTCCACGGCCAGCACGTCGTGCCCAGCGGCCACGAGTGCCTCGGCGAGGTGACTGCCGATGAACCCCGCCGCTCCCGTCACCACCACCCGCACACGGGAACTCTAACGACGCGACCGGCCGGGACCGCCGCCCGGGGCCTGGCAGATGCGTAACCTGTCGGTTACGCTTCCGGGGTGGACGAGGTGGCGGGGGCGATCGCGGACCCGGTGCGGCGGGAGATCCTGCTGATGCTGCGGGACGGGTCGCGGTCCGCCGGGCAGATAGCCGACCGGTTCGCGATCAGCCGGCCGGCCGTCAGCCGGCACCTGCGGGTGCTGCGCGAGGCCGGGCTGGTGCGCGACACCGCGGACGGGCGGCGCCGGGTCTACGCGCTGGTCACCGCGCCGCTCGACGAGCTGGCCGGGTGGCTGGAGCGGCTGACCCGGCCGTCCGGCTGGGAGCACCGCTTCGACGCGCTGGAGACCGAGGTCTACCGCACCCGCCGCGAGCGGCGCCGGGCCGCCGGGCAGCAGAGTTCCGAGGAGGAGATCGCATGAGTCCGACACCCACCGGCCGGCTTGCCGGCACCGACCTGGTGCTGACCCGCACCTTCCGCGCCCCGGTCGACGACGTCTGGGCCAGCCTCACCGACCCGGAGCGGACCGCGCGCTGGTACGGGCCGTGGGAGGGCGACGCCGGGCCGGGCCGGATCATCAAGGTGCAGATGGCCCACGAGGAGGGCCGGCCGTGGATGGACATGACCATCGACGCCTGCGAGCCGCCGCGCCGGCTGGCGCTCTCCGCCGACGAGGGCGGCGACCGCTGGGTGCTGGAGCTGGCGCTGACCGAGGCGGACGGCGTCACCGAGCTGCGTTTCACCCAGCACCTGACCGGTCTCGGCGCGGTCGGCGAGATCGGCCCGGGCTGGGAGTTCTACCTGGACGCGCTGGTCGCCGCCCGCGACGGCGCGCCGATGCCGGACTTCGACGACTACTACCCGTCGCAGAAGGAGTATTTCGAGGCGCAGCGCCCCGGCGACTGACGGATTCCGGACCGGCCGGCGGCCCGGATCCTCTCTACCATCGATGGGCATGGCTCGGTTGCTGTGCCTGGTCCCGTTCCTCGCGCTGCTGCTGTGGGGGGCGATCTCGCCGCGGTCGCAGTGGCTGACGCTCAGCGCCTGGCGGTTCCGGCATCCCGAGGCGAACGAGCCGAGCGACGCCGCCTACGCCTGGACCCGGGCCTCCAACATCCTCGGTGTGGTGCTGCTGGTCTGCGCCGGGATCGGCCTGGCCGACGCGAGCCGGGACCGCGGGCCCGGGGCCGGCCCGACCCCGGCGGCGACCGCGACCACGACGTTCGACTACACCACCCCAGCCGCCCTGCTGGTGGATTTCGGCGTCCAGCAGGCCACGGTCGTCACGGTGCCGCGGCTGTCCGCGCCGCCCGGACCGGACACCGCCCAGCCGGTCGCGGTCGTCCGGCGGCGCGCGGTCGACGCCGCCTTCCCGCCGCCCTACCTGCCCAGGAGCACGCTGCCCGGCGGTGGCAACTGGCTGCTCCTCGGCGTGCGCGGCGACTCCCCGCCGGTCTCGGTCACGGTCCGGGAGGCGGCCGGCGCGATCACCGTCGGGGTGTTCGGCGCCTGCGCCGGGGCCTGCTCGGCGGTGCCGGTCACCGGCGGGGCGACGGTCTACCTGGTGCCGGTCGAGCTGGCCGCGCCGCTGGCCGGCCGGGCGGTGATCGACCAGGCGACCGGGGACCGGGTGCCCTGAGCCGGGCACCGGCCGGCCGGCGGGCGGCGCCACGGTGCTCCGGCCGTACCGAAAGCCGGTCTTCATCTCGCGGCTCTACGATCGCCGGATGAGCGTGCCCACGGAGATCGCCGCCAGCAAGCAGATCAGTCTGATCACGTTCCGCAAGGACGGACGGCCGGTGGCGACGCCGGTCTGGCACGTGGCCCGGGGTGACACCCTGACCACGGTGTCCGCCGCGGACGCCGGGAAGGTCAAGCGGATCCGGAACAATCCACGGGTCGAGGTGGTGGCCTGCGACCTGCGCGGCAAGGTGGCGCCGGGAGCGCAGCCGGTGCGCGGCACCGCGGTGCTGCTGCCGCCGTCGGAGACCGAGAAGACCCGGCGCCTGATGGAGACCCGCTACGTGACGGCGCGGATCGGCGGCTTCGTCAGCCGGCTGCTGCGCATCAAGCGCCCGGCCGGGATCGGCATCGTCATCACACTCTGAGCCCGGAAACCCTCATGGTTGCCGTCGCGTTGCCGAAGATCGCCTGCTGAGAGCGGCCGCCGGCCGTCCGGGGAGGGATCACGTGAGTTCGGCGAAGAGCGTGAGTTCGGCAAGGAGATGGCGGCGTGCGGCGCTCACCGCCGGGCCGGTGGTGGCGCTCGCGGTCGGGACCGGATGCCTGCCGGCTGCGGCGCTGGCCGCCCCCGCGACGCCACCGGGCGCACCGGTCGGGGTGATCGTCGCGCTCGACGCGGGCGCGAACGTCGCCGGCGCCGAGGCCGTCGTGGTGCGCAAGGGCGGCACGGTCCGGCGGGAGCTGCCGATCGTCAACGGGTTCGCGGCGACGGTGCCGGGCTCGGCGGTCGCCGCGCTGCGGACGCTGGCCGGCGTGCGGTCGGTGACCCCGGACGGGTCCGGCCACCTGATGGTGGTGGACCCGGCGCTGGGCTACGACCCGGTCAGCGACGAGGGGTCGCTGTCGTTCGTCCGGGACGTGGTGCACGCGACCGACGCCTGGAAGGCGGGGTACACCGGCAAGGGCGTGGACGTCGCGCTGATCGACTCCGGGGTGGCCCCGGTCGCCGGGCTCACCTCGGGCACCGTGGTGAACGGGCCGGACCTGTCGTTCGAGTCGCAGTACGCCGACGTGCGCTACCGGGACACCTTCGGGCACGGCACGCACATGGCGTCGATCATCGCCGGCCGGGACGCCGCCGGAACCCCGGCCGGCTACACCACCGGCAAGGGGTACACCGGCATCGCGCCGGACGCCCGGATCGTCAGCGTCAAGGTGGCCGCGGCGGACGGCTCCGCGGACGTGTCCCAGGTGATCGCCGGGATCGACTGGGTCACCCAGCACGCGCACGACTACGGGCTCAACATCAAGGTCCTGAACCTCTCGTACGGCACGGACAGCGTCCAGTCGTCGGTGCTCGACCCGCTCTCGTACGCCGTCGAGCAGGCCTGGCGCAAGGGCATCGTGGTGGTGGTCGCGGCCGGCAACGACGGCACCCTGCGGCAGGAGCTGGCCAACCCGGCGGCCAACCCGTACGTGCTCGCGGTCGGCGCCGAGGACCCGAACTACACGCTCGCCTCCGGCAACGACACGGTGCCGCTGTTCGCCCAGCGCGGCACCGCCGCCCGGCACGTCGACGTGGTGGCGCCCGGCGTGCACATCCTCGGCCTGCGGGTGCCGAACAGCTTCGTCGACCAGCTCAATCCGCTCGGCCGGGTGGGCAGCCGGTTCCTCCGGGGCAGCGGCACCTCGCAGGCCACCGCGGTGGTCTCCGGAGTCGCCGCGCTGCTGCTGCAGAAGAACCCCGCCGCCACCCCGGACCAGGTCAAGTACCTGATCACCGCGAAGGCCGCGGCGTTCCCGCTGGCCCGGCAGATCTGGCAGGGCACCGGCCTGGTCGACGTGCGGCAGTCGCTGAGCCTCAAGCCGGCCGACGCGCCGGTGCAGAAGTTCACCACGTCGACCGGTGCGGGCACCCTGGAGGGTGCCCGCGGCAGCGACCACGTGCTGCTCGGCGGCAAGGCGCTGACCGGTGAGAAGGACATCTTCGGCCGGACCTGGAACGCCACCGCCATGTCCGCGGCGACCGCCGCCGGCACCGCCTGGAGCGGCGGCGACTTCAACGGCAGCACCTGGACCGGCACGGCCTTCAGCGGGGTCGGCACCGACTGGACCGCGGTCAAGTGGACCGGCTCGGACGGGACCGGTGGCACCTGGTCGAGCCGCAGCTGGGTGAGCCGCAGCTGGGTCTCCGGCAGCTGGGACAGCCGCAGCTGGGTCAGCGGCGTCTGGTACAGCCGCAGCTGGGTGTCGGACGGGTGGGCGGACGCCTCCTGGAGCTGAAAACGCTCAACTCCTCCCGGCCGCGCGCCGACTAACGAGATAGGGGACGGCCCGGCTGCGCGCCGGGCCGTCCCCCTTCGAGGAGGGGGCGGCGTCGTGGATCGCACCGGGATGCGCCGGGTCTGCGGGCTGATCGTCGTGCTCGCCGGGCTCGCCACGGTGCTGTGGTTCTTCGCCGGCCGGCTGCCGGCCGTACAGTCAACCGGTCCTTTCATGTGGCTGGTCGTGGCCGTGCTGTCGGCGGTCGCGGAACGGTTCGTGCTGCACATCCAGCTGGGCCGGGAGGCGCAGGGGATCTCGCTCAGCGAGGTGCCGCTGCTGCTCGGGCTGTTCCTGACCACGCCGGCCCAGTTCGGCGTCGGGCGCACCCTGGGGATGCTCGCGACCTGCGTGCTGCTGCGCCGGGCCAACCCGATCAAAACCGCTTTCAACACGGTCGAGGTCGCGCTCGAGTCGGCGGTGGCGCTGCTGGTCTTCCACGGCGTCCTCGGCCTGGCCGGCGACGGCACCCTGGGCCGCTGGACGGCCGCCTTCGCCATGGCCGGCACGGTCGGCGCGGTCAGCGCGCTGAGCACCACCGCGGTGGTCTCCCTGGCCGACGGCTCGGTGCGGCCCGGCGACCTGCTGCGCGAACCCGCCCGCGGCGCGCTCACCTCGATGGTCACCGCGATCGCCGGCCTGATCGTGGTCGCCCTGCTGCAGCAGAACCCGTGGAACGCGCTGCTCGCCGCGATCGCGCTGACCGGCCTGATGGTCGCCTACCGCGCCTACGCCGGGCTGGCCGAACGGCACCTCGCGCTGGAACGGCTGCACCGGTTCAGCCAAGCGGTCGGCGACCACCCGGAGATCGACGACGTGCTGCGCACCGTGCTGGCGCAGGCCACCCAGGTGCTGCACGCCGCCCGCGCCGAGGTGCTCTTCCTGCCCGGCACGCCGGGCAGCGAGGCGGTCCGGATCCGGGCCGGGCGGCACGGGCGCCTGCAGCGCGCCGCGAGCGCGGTGACCGGCCCGTGGGAGCGGGCGGTGGACGGCGGCGAACCGGTGCTGATCACCCGGCTCACCCGGGACCCGGAGGAGCGCGAATACCTGACCGGCGAGGCGGTCCGGGACGTCATCATCGTGCCGCTGCGCGGGGACGCCGGGCTGATCGGGGCGCTGATGGTCGCCGACCGGCTCGGCGACGTGCGGGCCTTCGACGAGGCCGACGTGACGCTGCTGCAGACGGTGGCCAACCAGGCGGCGATCGCGCTGGGCAAGGGTCGCCTCGCCGACCGGCTCGAACATCAGGCGGCGCACGACGCGCTGACCGGGCTGCCGAACCGGACCGCCCTGCACCGCCGGCTCGACGAGCTGCTCGCCGCCCGCGCCGACGCCGGGGTGGCGGTGCTGCTGATGGACCTGGACGACTTCAAGAAGATCAACGACACCCTCGGGCACCACCACGGTGACGCGGTGCTGCAGCACGTCGCCCGGTTGCTGCGGGACGCCGTACCGGAGGAGGTGGTCGTGGCCCGGCTGGGCGGTGACGAGTTCGCGGTCGTCGTGCCCCGGGTGGCCAATCCGCGGGAAGCGGTCGAGATCGGCGACCGGCTGCGGGTGGCGCTGCGCACCCCGGCCACCGTCGACGGCATCCGGCTGGAGGTGGGCGCGTCGCTGGGCGTCGCGGTCGCCCCGGAGCACGGCGACGACGTGGCCGGCCTGCTGCGGCACGCGGACATGGCGATGTACCAGGCGAAGAACACCCACCGCGGCACCGCGGTCTTCGACCCGGCCGGCCCGGCCCCGGAGAGCCCGGCGCAGCTGGCGCTGGTCGGCGAGTTGCGGTCCGGGCTGGGCCGCGGCGAGCTGCGGCTGTACGTGCAGCCGAAGGCCGACGCGCGCACCGGCGAGGTGGTCGGCGTGGAGGCCCTGGTGCGCTGGCAGCACCCGCGGCACGGGCTGATCATGCCGGACGAGTTCATCCCGATCGCCGAGCGCAACGGGCTGATCAACGCGCTCACCGCGGAGGTGCTGGACCTCGCGGTCACCGCGGCGGCCGGCTGGGCCGCGGCCGGCGATCCGGTGTCGATCGCGGTGAACCTGTCCGCCCGCAGCCTGCTCGGCACCGACCTGGCCGGTCAGGTGGCCGCGCTGCTCGCCGGCCGGCAGCTGCCGGCCGGCCTGCTCACCCTGGAGCTGACCGAGAGCTCGATGATGACCGACCCGCGGGGCGTCGCCGCGCTGCTGGCGCAGCTGAACGCGATGGGCGTCCGGCTCTCCATCGACGACTTCGGCACCGGCTACTCGTCGCTGTCCACGCTGCGCCGGCTGCCGCTCGACGAAATCAAGATCGACAAGTCGTTCGTGATGGGGCTGGAGGGCAACGCCGACGACGAGACGATCGTCCGCTCGGTCGTCGACCTCGGCCTCAACCTGGGCCTGCACGTGGTGGCCGAGGGCGTGGAGAACGAGCGGATCTGGCGGATCCTGCGCCAGATGGGCTGCACGCTGATCCAGGGCTACTACCTGACCCGCCCGATCCCGGTCGGCGACTTCCCGGCCTGGCTGGCCGAGTACCGGGAGACCCGCGGCGCCCTGGCCCTGCAGGCCGACGCGGCCTGACCGCTCGCCCGCCGCCGATACGCTCGGGCCCATGTTGACGGCCAGGAAGACGAGCACGTGGACGGCCCGGTACGAGTTCGCGGTCGACGGGCACCCGGTCACCACCTGGGATTCGTCGTGGTGGCGCACCGGCGGGACGTTCACGATCGACGGCCGGCAGTACCAGGTGCGGGCCAACGGCTGGGGCACCAAGTACCGGATGATCGACCAGGCCGGCCGCGAGGTCGCGCTGGTCGAGCGGGCCGGGCGCAAGTACTGGAGCGTGCAGGCGTCCGGGCGGGTCTACGAGTTCCGCCGCGCCTCCTTCTTCGGCAACCGGCAGGAGCTGCTGGTCGGCGGGATGCCGGCCGGGTCGCTGCGCCGCACCAGCGCCTGGAGCGGCAACATCGAGGCGGACCTGCCGGGGCTGCCGTTGCCGCTGCAGATCTTCGTGGTCGGCGTCCAGATAGCCATCTGGCAGGCGCAGGTGGCCGCCAGCAGCTAGCCCATTGAGCGCGCCACATCTCCCGTGGTAGCGATATCTATCGATGGATTTCGCGACGCACGAGGGAGTGTCATGCGAAGAGAACGTCTGACCCGGGCCGTCATCGCCGTCTTCGCCTGGGCGGTGCTGACGCCCGCGGTCGCGGTGGCGCAGGAACCGATCGCCGGCGCCGGCGGCTCCCCGGGCGCCTGGACCGACGCGTGGACCGGCTCGATCCAGGGCGTCTACCCGGTCGGCTACTCGGTCGCCCAGCCCGGGACGCCCGGCCCGGCCGGCCCCGGGAACACCGCGCCGCTGCTGACCGCCGCCTTCCCGGACAACCAGGCGCGCAACCAGACACTGCGCATGATCGTGCACCCGAACGTCGCCGGCACCGGCTGGCGGATCCGGCTGTCCAACGAGTTCGGCACCCGGCCGGTGACCTTCGGGCGGGCGGCCGCGGGCCGGCAGTCCACCGGCGGCAACGTCGCGGCCGGCACCAACCGGGCGCTCACCTTCGCCGGCCGGCGGTCGGTCACCGTCCCGGCGGGCCGGACCGTGCTGAGCGACCCGGTCGCCGTGCCGATCACCGACGCGGCGTCGCAGCGCCTCGCGGTGAGCCTGCACGTGACCGGCGCCAGCGGGCCGATGACCTGGCACGCGGCGGCGTTCACCACGTCGTACCTGGCCGGGCCGGACACCGGCGACCACACCGGGGACCTCGCCGACACCGCGTTCCCGTACTCCACCACGTCGTGGTTCTTCGTCTCCGCGGTGCAGGCGCAGCGCCGCGACGCCGCCACCGTGGTGGCGTTCGGCGACTCGATCACCGACGGGTTCTTCTCCACGATCAACGGCGACGACCGGTGGCCCGACGTGCTGCAACGCCGGCTCGACCAGGGCCGGCCGGGCAAGCGCCCGATCTCCGTGGTCACCGAGGCGATCGGCGGCAACATGGTCACCCGGATCGGCCGCACACCCGGCGGCTGCACCCCGTGCGACGGGCCGCCCGCGCTCGACCGGCTGGACCGCGACGTGCTGGACCGGCCCGGCGTCCGGGTGGTGATCCTGCTCGAGGGCATCAACGACCTGGGTGGCGGCGGTGCCACCGCGGAGCAGGTGATCACCGGGTACCGGGAGATCGTCCGGCGGGTGCACGCCCGCGGCATCAAGATCATCGGCGCCACGCTGACGCCGTCGGCGGGCACCGCGTTCGGGCTCTACGGGACCCCGGAGACCGACGCCAAGCGACGGACGATCAACGACTTCATCCGTACAGGTGGCCTGTTCGACGGGGTCGCCGACTTCGCCGCGGTCACCGAGGATCCGGCCAACCCCGGGCATCTGCTGCCCGCCTTCGACACCAACAGCAGCGCCGGTGGGCCCGGTGACCACCTGCACCCGAACCGGGCCGGGTTCCTCGCGATGGCCGGCGCGATCGACGTGGCCCAGTTGCGCAGCCTCGTCTGAGCCCGCGGGCGGCGGCGCGGGGGTGCCGGGCCGCGCCGCCGCTGCGGGTCTTGGCTGGTGCTCGAAGGTGACACTGCCGGTCGGCTCGGTGGGGGCGGTGGGATGGCCCGGCCACGTGCCAGTCCCCGCCCGCCCAGGGGGAGCCTCCCCGAGAACAGTGTGGCGGCAGAGGACGATCTCCCCAGGGTGGGCTGTGGACAACGCGCTGATGTGGACAACGCGCCGCTGACCAGCAGGGTCAGGGATGTCTCAGCGGTCGGCGGTCAACTTGCCGGCCGCGCCCCAGCTCTCCGGGCCGACCTCGTGGATCCAGACCTGGACCGACTCGGCCGGGATCCGGTAGGCGTCGACGAACGCGTCGGTGATCCGGGCGACCAGGTCGCGCTTGAGTTCCGCGTCGCGGGGGCCCTGCTGGATGGTGACGATGGGCATGATTTCTCCTCCTGTCCGGTGAAGTGGATCTGGCCTTCAGTCCACTCCGGCGGGCGGCCGGGAACCAGAAGCACTCCGCGCACACAGCGATCACCGATCGAGATCGTCCGGCACCTCGCCCACTTGGCCCGCCGCGCGCGACGGTGACCGATCGCGATCCGCGCCGGCCGGCCGGCATGCCCCGGGTTACTGATCGGGATCGTCGCTTGCCACCCGCCGGCAGGCTGGCCTGCCCCGGTTCACTGATCGGGATCGTCGCTTGCCACCCGCTGGCAGGCCGCCAGCAGCGCGGCGGCCCGGCCGCCGGTGGCCGGCAGCACCAGCGAGGTGGGCAGCGCCAGCGGGACCGGCAGGAACGCCACCCGCGGCCGGTGCACCTGCCGGGCGGCCGCCGCGTACACCACCGTCCAGCCCCGGGCGCCCGCAGCGAACGCCGCCAGGGTGTCCTCCAGACTGCTGGCCGGCGGGCCGGGCAGCGGCTCGAACCCGGCGTCCCGGCAGGCCCGCAGCACCAGGTCGACCAGCGGCGGATTGGTGCGCCGCGGCGTCAGGTAGAGCGGCATCCCGGCCAGCCCGGCGAGCTCCACGCCGGACGGACCCGGGCGGGCATCGTCCGGGGGCGGGCGGTGCCGGGCCGAGACCGCCACCACCAGCCGGTCCTGCCACACCGGGACCTGCCGGAGCCCGTCCGGCAGCTGGACCGTCCCGCGCACGAACGCGGCATCCCACTCCCGGTCCGCGACCCGGCGCAGCCGCTCCTGGGTGGCCGCCGAGACCAGCTCGGCGCGGGTGTCCGGGGCCAGCCGGGCCAGCTCCTCGAGGATGCGTTCCAGCCGGTCGCCCAGCCCGCGGCTGGTGCCGACGCGCAGCACCGACTCCCGGCCGGCGACGAACCCGGCGACGGTGGCCAGCGCGTCCCGCTCGGCGTCCAGGACCCGGTGGGCGGCCGGCAGGAACGCGGCCCCCGCCTCGGTCAGCCGCACCCGGCGCGGGGTCCGGTCGAACAACGTCACGCCCAGCTCCCGCTCCAGCCGGCCGATCTGCTGGCTCACCGCCGACTGGACGATCGTCAGCCGCTCGGCGGCCCGGCCGAAATGCAGCTCCTCGGCCACCGTGACGAAGTACCTCAGCTGGCGCAGCTCCACCGGCCGATGATGTCAGGGGCGGGGCAGGCCCATCGGGTTGGGGAACGGCACGACCGTGGCGGCCGCGCCGGCCAGCGGCTCCAGCAGCCGGGCCAGCCGGTCCCGGTCGGCAGCACCGACCGCCGTCCACGGCTGCGCGGCCAGCCGGTCGGTCCGGCTCTCCACCTCGCGGTGCGCCGCCTCGCCGGCGGCGGTGGGCCGGCCGTCCCGGTCCAGCCAGCCGCGGCCGGTCAGCGCCCGGGCCGCGGCGTCCCACTCGTCGTCGGTCCAGCCGCGGTTCGGTTGCAGCTGCTCCCGGCCGCCGTACAGGGCGTCGCGCAGCACCAGCGCCTGACACCCGGTGAGCTCGGCGTCGACCAGCGCGGCGATGTGCCCGTCACCCCGGTGCTCGCGCAGCACGGTGGCGGCCTGCCACAGCCGGGCCAGCGGGTCGGCCGGCGTCGGCAGGGCGGCGTTGGCCGCGCCGAGCGCCCGGCCGTCGGTGCCGGCCGCCCGGGCCGCGGCCGCCAGCAGGTCGGCGGCCTCCGCCCAGCGCGACGGCTCGGCCGGCAGCACCGCGCGCAGGGCGGCCACCGCGCCGTCGAGCCGTGCGGTCAGCGCCTCCTCCGGCGTTGCCCGCTGCCAGACGTCGGGCAGCGCCCGGGCCACCATGGCCGGCGCGAACGAGAAGAACAGCGCGGTGACCGGGGCCGCGGTCACCGCGCCCAGCGGCGCCGCCCGCCCGGCGAAGTAGCCGCGCCAGAACCCGCGCAGGCCGGCGCTCTCGAACCCGGCCCGGGCCTCCGGCGCGAAGTAGGTGACCGCGTGCAGCGGCTCGAACAGCTGCCACAGGTGCCGTATCGATGACATGCCGTCGATTCAACCGCAGCCGCCGACAACGTTTCGCCGCGCCGCTCGTTGCACCTGATAGCGGCAGGCGGAGCGGGCCCGCTGCCACGGACCCGCTCCCGGTGACATGTCCGCGTGAACGCTCATCACCCACCGGGTGATGAGCGTTTCGTGCTTTCCGAACACGTCCGGGTGCGGCGGCGGCCGCACCCCGCCGATCCACCGGGGCTCAGGGCAGGTGAGCCGTCGAGGATCGGCAGCTGACTATCCCGCACCGGTGAGCGTCCGGACCGGACCCGGTGTGCGTCACCTGCCCGTCACCCGATCGGGTGTTACGTGGGACACCACCGGACGGGGTAGGACACGATGGGCCGATGGACCCGGCATCGAGCATCGTGACGCCGGCGTCGGTGCCGGATCCGCGCGCCACCGAGACCGTCGCCGACCTGGCCGACCAGCTGCGCCAGCTGCGGCTGGCCGCGCACCGGCCGGCGCCCACCGACAACCCGCTGACCCTGCGGCAGCTGGCCGTGCTGACCGGGCTGCCGCACAGCACCCTCGGCAACGCCGAGTCCGGCCGGGTGCTGCCGCGCGTCGAGGTGGTCTACCGGATCGCGCAGGCGTGCGGGGTGCCGGACGATCAGCTGCCGTGGTGGACGGCGGCCCGCAACCGGGTGGCCGGCCGGCGCCGCCGGGCGCCGCACCCGGCACCCCCGCCTCCCCCGCGGGAGCGCCGTGCCGAGCCGGTGCCCGACCAGCCGATCCTCGCCGACGACCTGCTGCTGGAGCTCGGCGGCACCGCCGTCGACAAGGCCGCCGAGCTGCTCGCCGGCCGGGCCCCGGAGTCGGTCGTCGCGTTCCTGCAGCGGCTGCACCCGGCCCTGGTGGCGAAACTGCTCGCCACCATGGACCCGGTGCTGGCCACCGGACACCTCAGCGGACTGTCGCCGCAGCACGCGGTGGCCTGCCTGGATGCGACCGACCCGGGCACGGCCGCCCGGCTGCTGACGCTGACCCCGGTCACCGCCGCGGTCGCGCACCTGACCGCGATGAACCCGGAGGCGGCCGCCCGCGCGCTCGCCGTCATGCCGGGCACCGCGCTCGCCGCCCGGTTGCCGCACCTGGACGTCGACCTGGTCCGGCGGACGGCCCGGACGATGCCGGTGGAGCAGCGGACGGCGCTGCTGACCGGTGCGCCGCTGCCCCCGGCGGTCACCGGCGAACTGCTGTTCAGCCTCGGCTTCGACGGCTCCCTCGCGCTGCTGCGCGCGGCCGGCGCCCGGGTCGCCGCCCGGCTGCTGACCGCGCTGCCGGCCGACCCGGCCGCCGGGCTGCTCGCCGAGCTGCCCGCCCGGGACGCCGCGGCGATGCTCAAGCAGATGCCCGCCGAGCAGGCCGCGGCCCGGCTGCTCGGGATGACCGACCGGCAGGCCGCCGAGCGGCTCGCCCCGCTGTCGCCGCGCCCGCTCGGCGACGTGCTGGCGCACCTGCCGGTGCCGTGCGCCGCCCGGGTGCTGGCCTGGTTCGCCGACGCCCGCCGCCGGGCGGTGCTGCAGCGGATGCGCCCGGAGCGCGCGATGCCGATCCGCTGGCACACCGAGACCGCCACCTACCGCCTCTGGCTGCCCACCCTGGCCACCGAGGCCGCGACCAGCGGCGCCACCAGCGCGCCGACCCTGGCCGAACTGGCCACCGCCGGCCCGCCGCCGCCCGCGCTCACGCCGGGCACCGGCGGACCGGCGGCGACGGGTTAGGGCTGGCTCTTCACCGCACGCATGCCGCTGGCCCGGATCGCATCGTGAATGTGGCTGTAACAGAGGGCTCCACCGCACCGGCCGGTGTGGATGCCCACCGCCAGGTTGAAGTTGCGGAACCACGGTCCGCCGCTGTCCCCGTCGATCAGGACCGTGCTGCCCAGGTTGGTGACGCGCTGGTACGGCCTGGTCCATCCATCAACCGTCATGTCGTAGGAGAGAGCCGTGAGCTGCCCGCAGTAGAAGGTGCCCGGCCTGCGCATCACCGTGCTCCCGCACACCGTGTCACCGACGTTGTCGCCGGCTGCGGCCTGTTGCCCCAGGATGGCGAACTTGGTGGTGGAGTTCTGCCATACCTCGCGGGTGTCGTAGTTCTGGTTCATGTTGATCACCTGCACGTCGGCCGCGCATCCCTGATGGTTGCAGGCCCCGCGGGTCCAGCCGATGCCGTAGCCGGTGCTGTATCCGGCCCCGGTCGCGGCGTTGCGCCACTCCATGTTGATCACACCGTTCGCGCAGTGCCCGGCCGTCATGATCCAGTACGAGTCCGGCGCGACCGGCTCGTCCTTCTGCACCACGAAACCGGCCTGACAACCATGACCGTCCGAGCTGACGATCCGCATGCCGCCCCGCCACGGCGGTCCGGTCTCGTTGTTGGTCCCCGAGGTTGCCACATCCGCCTGCCGGACGATCAACGCGTCGGGGGGAACGAGCTTTGCCAGCTCGGCCCGGATCCCGGCGTCGTCCACCCGGCGGCGACCGGCCGCCGACGGGTTGGGGTTGGTGTCGTCCAGATCCACGATCAGCGCGTTCAGCGGAATGCTCACCATGACGCCGCGGATGCTGGAGTCGGTGCTGTCGCGCAGGGCGCCCACCGCCTTGTCGAAACCGGCCAGCTGGCTCTCGGAGTACTTCACCTGGCGGAAGGCCAGGCGGTCCGAGTAGTGCGCGGTGGCCCGGATGTCCGCCTCGGCCGTCGCGTCCGCGCCGGCCAGCAGCACGGTCAGCCGGCCGGTGGCCGGATCGAGATAGTGACCGGCGGCCGAGGCGCGGCCGGCGAGGACCTTCTTGACCGACGGCACGTCGACGTTCATGACCTGCTGGCGGAAGTTGAGCTCATCCCGTTCGGCCGCGGTGAGCCACAGTCCGTAGTCGAAGTTGAGGCCGGCCGCCTTGCCGGTGCCCAACGCGCTGACGTAGCTCGCGTCCGACCGGAAACCCCAGCGGACCCGCTGCTCCCTGGTGAACGCGAGCAGCGACTGTCCGGGCGGCGGCAACGGCGTCAGCCAGGTGCGTACCAGCCCCGCGTCCAGCATCGCCGGTGGCACCGCCGGTGTCGCCGGAGCCGGGCCGGCCCAGGACGCGCCGGGCGGCAGGGACACGGCGACCAAGCCGACGACGGCCGCCGCCAGGATCGTTCGTACTCGACTTCTCATGAACTGCCCCTCCTGCTCATCGATGGATGTCCGTACCGTGAACGGGGTGTTCGGTACGCTGCTGGCCGGCCACCGCCGGCGCGCCAACCTCACCCAGGAAGGCCTGGCGGAGCGCACCGGCCTGAGCGTGCGCAGCATCCGCGATCTGGAGAACGGGCGGGTCGCCCGGCCGCGGCCGTCCACGCTGCGGCTGCTGGCCGAGGCGCTACGGCTGACCGCCGCCGAGCGGGAGCGGCTGCTGGCGGCCGCCCGCCCGGAACCGGCCACCCCGCGGCAGCTGCCGCTGGACGTGCCCGGCTTCGCCGGCCGCGGCCCGCAACTGGCCGCGCTCGACACCCTGGCGACCGGCGCCGTGCGGATCGCGGTGCTGACCGGGCTCGCCGGGGTGGGCAAGACGGCGCTGGCCGTGCACTGGGCGCATCGGGTCAGCGGCCGGTTCCCGGACGGCCAGCTCTACGCGGACCTGCGCGGGTTCGGCCCGACCGGGGCGATCGCCGACCCGGCCGAGGTGCTGCGCGCCTTCCTGGAGGCCCTCGACGTGCCGCCGGCGCGGATTCCGGACGGTCCGGATGCGCGGTCCGCGCTCTACCGCGGCCTGCTCGCCACCCGGCGGATGCTGGTGGTGCTGGACAACGCCCGCGACGACGACCAGGTACGCCCGTTGCTGCCCGGCGCCGGCCCCAGCGCGGTGCTGGTGACCAGCCGGGACCGGCTGACCGGGCTGGTCGCCCTGACCGGGGCACGCCCGCTCACCCTGGACGTGCTGGTCGAGGCGGAGGCGCGGGCGCTGCTCGCCGCCCGGGTCGGCGCCGGGCGGCTGGCCACCGACGCGGCGGCGGCGTCCCGGATCGTCACCGCGACCGCCGGGCTGCCACTGGCCCTGACCATGGTGGCCGCCCGGGTGGCCAGCCACCCGGCGTTCCCACTCGCCGCCTTCGCCGACGACCTGGGCGTCACCGCCGACCTGCAGCGGGTCTTCTCCTGGTCCTACGGGGCGCTGCCGGAACCGGCCGCACAACTGTTCCGCCTGCTCGGACTGCATCCCGGTCCGGATGTGACGGTCCCGGCCGGGGCCGCGCTCGCCGGCCGGCCGGTCGCCGCCACCGCCCCGCTGCTGGCCGAGCTGGCCCGGCTGCACCTGGTGATCGAGCACCGGCCGGGCCGGTTCCTGCTGCACGACCTGGTCCGCGACTACGCCGCCGCGATCGCCGCACCGGATCCGGAGGCGAGCGACCGGCTCTACCGGCATCTGCTCGCCGAGGCCGGCGCCGCCGCGGCCGCGCTGCAACCGCAGTGGCTGGCCCCGGTGCCGAGCCCGGCGAGCACTCCCCCGATGGACGCCGCCCGCCGGTTCTTCACCGCCGAGCAGCAGGTGCTCGCCGCCGCCGTACGCCAGGCCGCGGAGCGGGACCTCCCGGCGTACCCCTGGCAGTTGGCCTGGTGCCTGGCGGCCTGGTTCGCGCCCAGCGGCCGGTGGCGGGACAACGCCGCGGTGCAGCGCGTCGCGCTGGAGGCGGCCCGCCGCCGCGCGGACCCGGTCGGTACGGCGACCGCGAGCCGCATGCTGGCCCGTGCCGAGACCCGGCTGGACCGGCTCGGTGACGCCGAGGCGCACCTGCACGACGCCCTCCGCCTCTATCGCGAGCTGGCCGATGCCGGCGGGCAGGCGCAGACCCTGCACAACCTGGCCGAGGTACTGCAGATGACCGGCCGGTCCGAGCAGGCCGTCGCGGCCACCGGGGAGGCGGTCGCGCTCTACCGGCGGGCCGGGCACCGGGACGGCGAGGCCCGCTCGCTCAACGCGCTGGGCTGGCTGCACGCGCTGGCCGCCCGCTACTCCGAGACGATCGCCTGCTGCACCGCGGCGCTGGCGGTGCAGCGGGAACGTGGCGACCGCAACGGGCAGGCGGCCACCCTGGACAGCCTGGCCTTCGCCTACCACCGCCTGGACCTGCCGGACCGCGCGGCCGGGGCCGCCGAGGAGGCGATCCGCCTCTTCCGCGAGTCGGGCGACCGGTACCACGAGGCGGAGACGCTGGGCCGGCTCGGCGACATCCGGCTGGCGACCGGCGACCACCCGGCGGCCGCCGACGCGTGGCGGACCGCCGTGCGCATCTTCGACGAGCTCGGCGACCCGGCCGCCGACGGCCTGCGCCGGCGCCTCGACGGGGTGACCGGTGGTGGCGACCATGCCGTCCATCGTCAGGACCGGGCGCCTCGGTCACCAGGAAGTTAGGCGGCAGTTTGACCCGGCTCGGGTTGCTGCCAGGGTGGGCCGATGGACACCTCCCGGCGGCGACCCACGATCGATGCCCGGCCGGAGCTAAGCGCCGACACCACCGAGGGCTATGCACCCGCGGCATCACCCCGAGCAGGCCGGTCAGCGGGTCGGGTAAGGGCTGCCCCACGGCGAGTGGTCGACCTCGTCGAGCCGCCGCACCTGCTCCTCGCTGAGCCGCAGCGCGACGCCGTCGAAAGCGCTGTCCAGCTGGTGCACCTTGCTGCCGCCGAGCATCGGCCGGATGCCGCGGCTGAGCAGCCAGGCCAGCACCACCTGGCCGCGGGCCGCGCCGGTCTCGGCGGCCACCTCGTCGAGCGCCTTCAGCCGGCCGGCGTTGCCCGGGTGGTCGTACACCTCGGGGATCGCCTTGGCCGGGTTGTCGTAGGCGCCGGAGAGCAGCGGCGTGTAGGCCCACAGGTCGATCCCGTGCTCGGCCGCGTAGTCGGCCTGCTCGTCACTGAGCACCCCGAAGCGGTGCGCCACGCCGGGCGGCAGCGTGCCCGGCCGCGGCCGCAGGTAGGTGGCGTTGAGCTGGAGCGCGTCGAACGGCCGCGCCCCGATCGCGCGGGCGTGCGCCCGGCCGCGCTCGACCAGCCAGGCCGGGTGGTTGGAGACGCCGAACCGGTCGGCGGCCAGCTCGGCCAGCGCGCCGACGGTCTCCTCGATCGGTGTCGAACGGTCCTCCTGGTGCAGCCAGAGCAGGTCGACCCGGTCCACGCCGAGCCGTTCCAGGCTGCCGGCGAAGGCGCGGCGCACCGCGTCCGGGGACAGCCCCTCCCGGCCGTCCGGCCAGGAGCCGGGCCGCAGCGGCTCGGCGCCCAGCTTGGTGGCGATCCGGACCCGGTCGCGGACCCCGGGGCGGGCGGCCAGCCAGCGGCCGAGGACCCGCTCGCTGTCACCGCCATGACCGGTGTCGCTGGCCCAGAAGGAGTAGCAATTGGCCGTGTCGATCCAGACGCCGCCGCGCTCGACGAACCGGTCCAGCAGCGCGAACGAGGTCTCCTCGTCCACGGTGGTGCCGAACATCATCGCCCCGAGCACGAGCGGGCTGTGCGTGTTGTCGCTCATGCCTCGACCCTGGCACCTGGAGCGCGCTCCAGATCAAGACCCGTTTTGAGTACGAGTACTCAGGCCGCCCACCACCGCACCGGGAATCGTGGTCCCTACGATGATCATCGTCATGGGTGGAGGAGCAGCACAGCGGTGGCCCGCGCTCGCCGGGCTCGGCGGCGGCCTGCTGGTGCTGCTGGCCGACGCCGCCGACGGTGGCGGCTACGCGTCGCCCGCTCCGGCCCCGGTGCCGGCCTTCGCCACCGTGCTCGCCCTCTGCCTGCTGCCCTGGTGGCCCTACCTGCTCGTAGTGGGCGTGGCGCTGAGCCTGCCGGGCGCCGGTCATCCCCTGGCCGCCGCGGCGTTCCCGATGGTGGCCGCCGGGGTGCTGGGCGGCGCACAGGAGCTGGTGCGCGGCGGCGTCCCGGGCCTGCCGCGACGCGGCGCGCAAAGCCTGCCGGGCCGCGGCGCCCCGGGTCTGGGCACGGCCGTGGCCGGGCTGGCGACCACCGTCGCCCTGCTCGGCGCCGCGGTGACCGGCGAGCCCGTCCCGGCCGGGCCGCGCGACGCGCCCCTCTGGCACGGCGCGCTGCTGGCCGCCGGCCTGGTCGGTATCGCCGTCGCGCTCCCCCGGTGGCGGCGGGCCGACCAGGACGGCTGGACCTGGGCACGGCTGCGGCCGGCAGTCGTGGCCGGCGCGGCGGTTCTGCTCGTCGCCACCTCGCAGACGATCTCCGCCGAGCGGCTCGGGTCGTGGCTGGGCGTCGACCCGGGCACCTTCGCCCGCTACCCGCTGGCCCGGCTCGCCATCATCGGCGCGGCCGTGCTCGTGCTGGGCACCGCCCTCGCCGCCGTCACCGGCAAGTGGGCGCTGGCCGGCGCGCTCACCGCCGGCGCCGCCCAGGTCGGGGCGTCCACGCCGCTGATGCTGGCGTTCGCCGCGCTGCACCACGACGAGCCGATCCGCTGGCCGGCCGCGCTCGCCGGCGCGCTGCTCGGCGCGACGCTCGCCGCGAGCCGGTGGCGCGTCGCGGCCGCCGTGTCGCTCACCCTGGGCGCGGCGACCGCGCTGTTCATCGTCTACGAGGCGGCCGGCGGCCACCCGGAGAAGATGGTCCAGCAGCACCGGGTGGTCCCGGCGATGCTGCTGCTCGTGCTGGTCAGCGCGGCGGTGACCGCGGTGGCCGGGGCGACCGCGCCGGTGCTCGCGCCGCACGGCACGGTCCCGGCGGTGCTCGGCCCGCTGGCCGGGGTGCTGGCGCTCGCCGGGATGTTCACCACCCAGGTCAGCTTCGTGCGGGGCCGTACGCCGGTCGACTTCACCGGCAACCCGGTGCCGCACATGGTCACCGCCGGCTATGTGCTGATCGCCGCCGCCGCGGCGATCGGCGGGCTGGGCGTCGCCCAGCACATGGCCGAACGCTGGGCCGAACGCAAGCGCGCCGAGCAGATCCGGCAGGAGGCGGCGGCCGCGGAACGGGAGCGGCTGGCCCGGCCGATCCACGACGGCGTACTCCAAGTGCTGGCTCTGGTCCAGCGCGAAGGCGCCGACCTGGGCGGCAACGGCGCCCGGCTGGCGGCCCTCGCCGCCGAGCAGGAAGCGGCGTTACGCAACCTGCTCAGCAGCGGCGGCTCGCTGGCCGGGCCGGCGTCCAGTGGCTCGCCGAGCCGGTCGGCGTCCGGCGGCGATCTGCGGGCGACGCTGCTCGCGCTCTCCGGCCCGGCGGTCGAGGTGGCCGCGCCGGCCACCCCGGTGGTGCTGCCCGCGACGGCCGTCGCCGAGGTCACCGCCGCGGTGCAGGCGGCCCTGGACAACGTCCGCCGGCACGCCGGTGCCGGCGCCCGCGCGTGGCTGCTGCTGGAGGACGAGGGCGACGGGGTGCGGGTCACGGTCCGCGACGACGGCGCCGGCTTCGGCTCGGACCGGCTGGCCGAGGCGGCCCGTGCCGGGCGGCTCGGGGTCGCCCAGTCGATGCGCGGCCGGATCAGCGATCTCGGCGGCACCACCACGATCGACAGCGCTCCAGGGGCCGGCACCGAGGTCGAATTCTGGCTCCCCCGCCGTCGCTCCTTCGGTACGCCGTGAGCACCCGCGCCAGAAAACGGGTTGCGCCGCAGTCCCATCGCTGCTGGGGTTCGCCGGTGGATTCCGAAAAAGTGCTCGCCCTCTTCGACCAGCAGATGCGCCGCGAGGCCCGCCCGGACGGCCCGTCCGCCCGGATCGAGCGTGACGACCGCGTCGTCCGGCACGTCGGCGCCGACGGCGACTGGAACGCGGTCCTCTGGTCCCGCCTGGACGAGGACACCGCCGACGCGGCGATCGCCGAGCAGGTGCGGTACTTCGGCGCGCGCGGCGCCGAGTTCGAGTGGAAGCTGTACGACTACGACCGGCCCGCCGACCTCGGGGACCGGCTGCTCGCCGCCGGCTTCGTCCCGGAGGAGCCGGAGACCCTGGTGGTCGCCGAGGTCCGCGACCTGGACCTGGCGGTGACCTGGCCGGACGGGGTCCGCCTGGAGCCGGTCACCGACGAGGCCGGGGTGGACCTGATGGTCCGGGCCGCCGAGGAGGCGTTCGGCGAGTCCCGCGACTGGCTGCGCCACCAGGTGCTGAAGAAGCTGGCCGAGGACCCGGAGCACATCCGGGTGTTCGTCGTGATGGCCGGTGACCGGCCGGTCTGCTCGGCCCGGATGGAACTCAACGAGGGCACCGCCTTCGCCAGCCTGTGGGGCGGCGGCACCGTGCACGACTGGCGCGGCCGCGGCATCTACCGCGCGCTGGTCGCCCACCGGGCCCGGATCGCCGCCCAGCTCGGCTACGAGTATCTGCAGGTGGACGCGTCCGACCAGAGCCGCCCGATCCTGCAGCGGCTCGGTTTCACCGCGCTGGGCGTCACCACGCCGTACACGAAGGCGGCCGGCTGAGAACGGATTGACCCGGTCTCCCGGGGGCATCCCGAGGTCATGGTGCTGAGCCGCGGTGTGGTGGTGTGCGGGCCCCGCGCCGCGGACGACGTGTGGGACCGCTACGTGCGCCCGCGGTGCTGGCCGCGGTGGGCCCCGCAGATCAGGTCGGTGGACTATCCCGGCGAGACGCTGCACCCGGGCACCACCGGCGTCGTGCACGGCCCGGCCGGTCTCCGAGCCCGATTCCAGATCATCGCCGTCGACCCGGCCGTCCCGCTCCGCAGCTGGACCTGGTCGGTGTCGGCGGCCGGTCTCCACCTCACCCTGCGGCACACGGTCGAGCCGTTCCGCACCGGCACCCGGACCGGCCTGACCGTCGAGGGCCCCGCCCCGGTCGTCCTGGCCTATCTCCCGATCGCCCGGGCAGCGTTGCGCCGCCTCGTCGACGACGCATCGGACTACGGACCAGAAGGTTAGGGGCTGCGGAAACGCGGGTGGCCCTTCTTGCTGTCTGACTGATTATGCAGCCTGCGGCACATCTCGGCGGATCTGCGTTGATCGACGCGGGCGTAATACTGGCGGCGCGCCGGATCAGGTAGAGCTGGATGGTCGGATAGTGCGGGTCGGTCTCCCAATACAATGCCCGCAGCCCCCATATCGACCGATGCACCTATCAGGCCACCATCAGCCTCAACGTCCTGACCGGGCCAATCTTGACGACCAGCCCGGACCATGACTACCCGGCATGGGGACTAGATCGGTACGCCGTACGTCAATAGATATGCCCAAAGGTGGTAGAGCGGGAAGCGGCCGCGGCGGTCCTCGGCGATCCAGGCCCGTTGCGCGGCGCGCAACGCCTCCGCGGTGGGTGTGCCGGTGCTCGTCGCCTCGTAGAAGCGCGCCATGATCTCGCTGGTGGCGGCGTCGTCGATGTAGTGCAGCGAACCCACGATGTTGACCGCCCCGCGCAGCTGGAACGCCAGCGGGAAGCCACCGAGCTCGCCGCCCGAGTCGGTCCGGATGTCGGTGTTGCACGACGCCCCGACGACCAGCGCCGGGATGTACCACCGCAGGACGTGCCCGGTGGTCAGACCCTCACCGCTGGGTAGCATCTTGGCCTGGGTCCAGCCGTCCTGGCCGCGACTTCCGTGTACGGCGAGCGCAAGCAGCCCGGGTGACCTCCCGATCGCCGGGTCGGCCAGCACCCGGTCGATCTCGCTCAGGGTCCGCGCCTGCCGGACCGCCGGCCGGAACCGCAACAGCGCCTGCCACTCGGCTTCGGTGTGCGCCAGACGCTGGGTGTCGTAGACGCCGAGCTCGACCCCGCCGTCGCCGGTGGCCCGGGCGGTGGCCAGGTTCTCCAGGGTCTGCAGCGACTGGGCGACAGCGACCGCGGCACGCTCCAGCACGAGCGTGCCCGCCGCTCGCAGCGCGGCGAACGGCACCGCCATCAGCCCGGTCGGCACGACCGCCAGCCGCAGTGGCTTGTCCTCAGCCGCCGACGCCAGCGCCGCCACCAGTGGTGCCGGCAGCAGGACGTCACCCAGCCGGGCTACCCGCCCGAAGTAAGCGTCCGGATCGGGCTCCGGGGACAACTCGGGCAGCCAGACCGGCGCGTCCACGATGTCCAGATACCGGCGTAGCGGCCCACCAACGGCGGCGCGCAGCGCGAGGTGCCGCAGGACCCGCGGGTGGTCGCCGTCGTCGAGCAGCACCAGGGACAGAACCGCGCCGGGACCGTCGCCGTAGAGCGAGTCGGCGGCGGCCTCGATGGTGTGCCTGGTGACCGTCTCCGGGTCGAACAGCTCGCGCGCCACCGGGCCGAGGACCCGGCCGACCACGTCGAGCGTCCCGCGCAGCTGCTCACCGAGGTTGCGGCCGCGCGTCGTGGCATCCACCTGCGGCTCACCCCGCTCGTCATCCGGCGGCGGTGCGCTGCCGGTGTCGTTGTCCGGCGAGCTGTCCACCTCGGTCACCCGTGCCCCGATGGCAAGAAGCAGTTCATCGGCGAGCCGCTTGATCTCCTCCGGGGTGTGGTGGTCGCTGCGCATCGCGTAAAGCACGGTGCCGACCAGGTCACGCCGGATCACCTCGACCGTGGCGTCGACCGCGCGATGATCCTGCAGCTGGACCGCGAGTTCGACGGTTTCGGTCAGCCAGCCGCGGTAGAGGCGGTCCAGGACCGCGCGCTGGTTCGGGCTTCCGCACGCGGTGAACCGGCGGGCGACCACCGGTAGCGACGCCAGCCGGACCTGGAGCTCGGCCTGCCGGTCACCCAGATTGCGCAGCGCGTAATCGTGCACCTGGTAGGCGTCGACCACTGCCGCGCTGTCGAGCGGCACGTCCGGCCGATCCGGCTCGGACAGGGTCAGGCCGGCCGCCGCCTGGGCCGCCCGGGTTGCCGCCTCCGACCAGGCACGGCGTGCCTCAGCGAGGTCGCCGACGGCGTGGGCTACCTCGCCGTACCGCAGGTGCCAGTGCGCGATGCCGATGTCCAGGTGGGCGACATCGATGGGTGGCGCACCGTCCTGGAGCTCCCGCAGACGATCCAGGGTCGCCGCATCGGCGGGGTCGCCGTACTTGGCCGCCTTGATCGCGGTGCGCCGCCGGCCCGCGGCACGGCGGAACTGAGTGCTGCACGCGAGCAGCTCACGGCCGATCGTCCGGGCGTCACGGACCTCGTTGAGCGCGTCCAGTTCGGTACGACGGAATCCGGTCGCCACCTTGCCGTTCACCCCGATCTCGGCCCACGCCGCGTCGGCGACGTCCAGCCACGCCGTAGCCCTCGCCCGGGCCTCGGGATCGAACTGTGCCCGGCCGGACTCCAGGATGTAGCGCGCCAGCTCGTAGGCGTCGTTGCCGATGGCGGTGGCGTCGGTGTGCCGGGCCCCGTCGCGCAACGCGGGGACGGCGGCCAGTACCGCGGCCACGTCGTCGCCGGCGACCGGGGTGCCGAGCAGCTCGAACCGGCCGGTGATGCGTTCATGCCGCAGCCGGGTCGCCTGGTCCCAGTCGTCGAGGACCACCGCCGTCTCGGCGGCGGTGGTCAGGTGCCGCAGGTAGGCGCGCCGGTTGCCGATGCCAGCGACGAAATCCCGTTGCTTGCTGAGCAGCCGCAGCGCGGTCGGGAAGTCACCGAGGAGCCGGGCCAGGGCAGACCGCTCACCGTACGCCTGAACCCGGATCATCGGCTGGTCGGAAAGCCGCTCGGCCGCCGTGATCGCCGACTCCCGATGCGCGATGGCGAGGTCGTACTTGCGCAGCATGCGTGCCGCCACGGCGATCCGGGAGTGGGCCCGGAACTCCAGGATCGTCCTCATCTGCCCGGCGGACGGAAGCCAGGACACACCGCCCGTGGCCGCCGCGAGCGCCGGATGGGGTTGCTCGCCGGAATCCGGAGCGGTCGCGGCCGTCAGGACGGTGAGCGCCCGCTCGGCGGCCTCCAGCGATTCCGCGTCGCACAGCGCGGTCCGGAGCCAGGTCGCCTGCGCCAGCAGGGCCCAGGCCTCGAAGTCGGGTCCGCCGGCGGCACCTCCCTCGGCGGCTCGCCGCAGTCCGGCGCGGGCGTCCTCGGCGGAGTGGACACCGGCCGCGACCCGCTTGTAGTTGGAGTACATCTGGTTCGCGCCGAGGAAGGTCCAGACGCGGCCGATCAGGTCGTCACGGCGGGCCGCGTGGGTCAGCAACGCCCGGCCGGCGTCGTATCTGGTGGCCAGGTCGGGCTTGCCTACGGGCAGGCCGGGGATCTCCCGGTCCTCCGGGGTGGAGACGATCGTGCTCGCCACGAAGCAGACCTGGGCCAGTACGAACGGCGACGTCTCCGGGTCGCCCTCGGCGGTCAGCCGGTCGACGAGGGTGCGCCACGCGGCGCGGCCGGTGTCCCGGCCCGGCAGGTCAGCGGTCATGACGGCGCACCTCCGCGACGACGGTCGGCGCCAGGACCTCGCCGACGCTGCCGACCAGTTCGCAGACACCGGTCAGCCGGGCATCCGTACGGTCGATCGCGACCGGGACCTCGACCGTGCCCGCCCCGGTGGTCGGCACCAGCACCGCGAGGCTTTGCACCGCGCCGACGAGCTGGCCAGCTACCACCACGGTCACCGCGAGCGTCCGGACGGACTCGTCCACGACAACGTTGATCTTCACCGGCGGGGCGTGGTCCGGCCGGCTCGTGCCGTGCAACATCTCGAACGCCTCTTCCGGCAGCTCGAACCGGTGCGTCCGCTCCTCGAGATCACCGCGCAGGCCGGCGCTCGCCGTGGCGAACTCGGCCTGCCACTGCAGCCGGACGAGATCGAGGTCCTCCATGGGTGCCGCCGCGGCGTGCAGCTCGGCCAGCCGGTCTTCGATGTGGTCGGGTGTGATCGCCTCGACTTCGTCGCCGATGCGCCGCAGCGCGTGACGCACCGCGTCGGCGGCGTTCCGTCGCTCGTCACTGTTCACGGCCGTTCCTCCTTAGCGTCGACCGGATCCGCGATCGCCGTACGGTGCGACTGTGGCGGCACCTGCGCCTTGAGCTTGTTACGTGCGTTGCGGGTCGTGGACCGGACGGTTGTTTCCTTGGCACCCAGCAGAGCGGCGATGTCCGGGCCTCTGAAACCGTCCAGGACGAGGCTCATGACCTCACGTTCAGCCGGTGTCAGGGTGCTCAGCAGATCTCTGATCCACTCCTCGTCCATCCAGGCGTCCTGGCCCGGCGGACGATCTCCGGGCAGGTCGTGAATCGCGTCGGACGGCTGCGCCTTGCGGCTGCCCGACTCCGCCTCGCTGATCACCCGCAGCACCACGGCGCGGCGGAAGTACGGCAGCGGCTTCTCGATGTCGGACCAACTCCCGTTCTTGATCTTCCGAGTGAGCACTTCCTGGACGATGTCCTCCGCCTCACTCTCGTCGAGTCCTCTGGTCCACAGCGCGAAGCGCGCGGTGTAGACCAGGGCACGAAAGTTGGTCCGGTAGAAATCGTCGAACCAATCCGGCAAACCTCCTGGCCGGGCCTCCGCTTCCAAAGGTCCCTCCGCTGGTCGGCGGGGCTTCCGTTGCCCCGATGACAGTAGGACTGCGGCAGGCGCCGAACCGTGCATGGCCGCCGGCGATTTTCTGGCCGGTACCCGATGTGTCAGCAGCAGTGTCAGTCCTACCAGGACGACGACCGCCACGAGGGCGGCGAGGGTGACCGCGGTGGAGTGGGTCAGCGCGTACAGGCCGCCCACGCCGGCGAACACCGCGTTGATCAGTACGGTCGTGACACCCAGATCGCGGCCGCGCCCGTTCGTCGATCGTTTCTTGCCGGACCGCACCATAACCGACCTCCGCTGCCTCGTCGATCACCTACCTGCTGCGAGAGAAGACCGCTGCCGGAGCCACTTCGTGCATGACCGCCGGCGATGATCCTGTCGATGAGGAGCTGTCCATCGGGCAGTCGCCCGACTGACCACCACGGCCTGCCCAGCGACGGGCCAGGCCGGTGAACACGGTTGCGGCTGCCGCTCTCCCGTCGGACCGGCAGCCGTGCCGCAGGAGGGGTCCGGGCGCCGTGGCGTCCGGACCCGAGCGCAAGACCGGATCTCTTTCTCGTTGACGGGACCCAGACGGTGCCGGCCGCGCGTGGCCGGCGGCCGATCTAATCGCCGCCGCCGGCATGCCGGACGCTAGCCTCAGCCCTCCGGTCGCGTCTCGGGTTCCCGGGCTACGGGTGGCCTAGGTCAATCCCACCAGAACGTCGAGCGCGCGGCCGACGCCTGCCGACGGGCCACGTCGTATACGTCGCCGAGAGTCTGCGCCAAGTCGTAGCAGTAGGAGGACTGTTCGATCGTGCAGACCGCGCCGGAAAACGGGTCGCGCGGCGGGCGCTCGACGGCGAGCTCCAGCGTGCCCCCGACCCGGCCGTAAAGCTGGGCATCCCAGCGCCGCTCCCAGTGCTGCAGAACCAGGATGTGGTCAAGGTACTCAAGATCGGGGTGGGACGGGCCACCGCTCCAGTTGTTGATGATGGCGATGATCTCGGCAGGGACCAGCGCCAGCACCTCGTGCCCAGCCGCCGCCGGCACGAGCAGCACTTCGGTGGGCGGGTACGCCCAGTCGGCGCCCCCGGAATTCCCGGCCGGTGCCTCACCGACGTCGCCGAGCGCTGCGGCGACGCGGACCGGGTCGAAGTCGGCCTCGCACTCGAGGTAGAGCGGATCTGTCGGGGTGCCGGCGGTACCGGCGGTGCCGGCGGGCGGCAGTGTAACCGAGGTGGGAGCGCTCCCAACACCAGTCGACGGGCCGCAAGTTTCATCCGTTCACCCCACCCGGCACGGTATGAATGATCTTAAATGTTTCGCTACCTTTCGCTACGCACGTCCGACTCACGGACGTCGCGGAAACGGGGGTTTCTGCGAACGAGCCGATCAGCAAGCCGCCACGGGCCAGTAAGAAGACCCGCCTCCGCAAGCCGACAAGCTGACCGCGAGGACGCTGGCTCACCACCGCTCCACTTGCTGTAGGCGCCATTCGGCATTTGTCCATTTCTCTTGCGACTGTCCTATTTGGACGTAAGCGGTGGCTGGTGGCCCGGAGCGGCCGGCATGCCATGTCGCCAATTCCTACGGGGGAAATCATGTTGGCATCGGGAAAAGTGCTGCCCGGAAACAGAATCGCGGCGGGCTTGCTGGCCGTCGTGCTGGCGGTGGCGGCAGCACCGATCGATCAAGCGCAGGCGGCACAGACACCTGCCGTCCCGCCGGTGGCCACAAACGGCCCGGCGGCCGCGGAACGGCCGCTGCCGGCCTCCGCTGAGCCGAACCACGGTTTGCCGCAAGGGCAACGGCCTCCGGTGGAGCCGCCGCACGTCCGACCCGGCGGACCGGCGATCCCACTGACCGACGCGGCCTGGCGGGCGGTCGCCCGGCCGGACGCGAAGGCGAAGTTCGGACAGTCGGCCAAGACCGCCACCGCGAAGGTGTCCGGCGCCTCGGCTGCGGTGGTGGGCGCCGACAGTCTCGTGCTGCGGCGCGGTTTCACCATGGGTGACACGTCGCTGATCGTGTACTTCGACGTGCAGGACGCGTCGCTGACGTCGTGGCAGGCGTCGGTGTTCGACGCGGAGACCGGCACGGAGCAGAAGTCCACCACGCTGACTCCGAGCGACCTGGCGGTGTGTGGTTCGCCGCGGCGGTACTGCCGGGCGTTCGGGTCCGCCGACGGGTGGACCCTCGACGCGGACAAGAAGTACTTCGTGTCGATCACGGCGACGTATCCGGACGGCACGAGCGTGACCTCACCGCCGTCGAACCAGTCCCAGCCCCGCCGCGTGGAGTTGCCGCCGGCCATCCCGGCCGCGCAGGCCTCGGCGTGCGCCTGCGAGGACGTCCTGGGTCGCTCGTCGGCTGGGCAGCAGGTGCGCGGGTTCGGCGTCAACACCGGCACCGGCGCGTACTCGCGCACGGAGGCCGATCTCTCCCTGGAGTCGTACGCGGTCCCGTTCTCGGGTGGCCGGTGGTACAACTCCGCCAACCAGACGGCCGGCCACTTGGGGCTGGGCTGGTCCTGGCAGTACGACGTCTCGGTCGCGAGCACAGACGACGGCGCGGTGGTACGCGCCGAGGACGGCGCCCAAGCCGTCTACACCCGTCAGGACGACGGCACCTATCGGCGGCCCGCCGGTGTGCGGTCGAAGCTGGCGCGGTCGGGTTCGGGGTGGAAGCTGACGACCCCGGAGCACAACACGCTCACCTTCGACTCCGCCGGCAAGCCGCTCTCGATCCTGGACGCCCGCGGCCACGGCCTGAAGCTGGCGTACAGCGGGGGCTTCCTGTCGACCATCACCGACGCGGCGGGCCGCGTGATCAAGGTGACGTACCGCACCGACATCGGCCTGATCCGCCGGGTCGACCTCCCGGACGGCCGCTTCGTGCAGTTCGACTACGACGGCCGGCGCATGATCACCGCGCAGGCGCCCAACGGGCGCACCACCCAGTACCGCTACGACGCCACCGGCCGGCTCTGGCAGGTGGTGGACCCGCGCGGGCAGGTGCAGGCGACCACCACCTACGACCCCGCCACCGGCCGGGTGACCAAGCAGACCGACGTCTTCGGCAAGGCCACCACCTTCGGATGGGACGCGGCCAAGGGTGAGGCGACCACCACCGACGCCGACGGGATCGTCTACCACGACGGATACAAGAACAACCATCTCGTGTACACCCAGAACGGCAACGGCGACGTGCACCACGTGCGCTACGACGCCAACGGTGGCACCAACCTGACCGTCGACGGCAACGGGAACCAGGACGAGTCGGCTTACGACGCCGACGGCAACGCGACCGGGCGCACGGCTCCGGAACCGTTCTCGTTCACCGAGAAGGCCACCTACCAGGACAACGAGCCGACGTCGTTCACCGATGGCAACGGCAAGACCTGGAAGGCCGAGTACAACGAGTTCCACGAGATCACCAAGAAGACGGACGCGAAGAAGAACTCGTGGACGTACAAGTACGACAACCGCGGTCTGAAGATCTCCGAGACCGACCCTCGTGACAAGACCACGACCTGGGAGTACGACAACGACGGAAACCAGATCGCGAAGATCACTCCCAGCGGCCGGCGGTACGAGTTCGGGTACGACAAGTCCAGCCGCAAGATCTCGACAACCGATCCCCGAGGCACCGTCAACGGGGGCGCCGACAAGGCGAAATACACCACGACGTACACGTTCGACGAGTCCGACCGGCAGACCAGCGTCACCATGCCGGGCAAGAAGACCGCCTACAAGCGCTACGACGAGCTCGGACGGCTCTCGGACGACATCGACCCCTTCGGCGAGAAGCTCCACTACACCTACGACGTCGCCAATCGGCTCGTCGAGCGGAGCGACAAGCTCGGCAACATCACCAAGTTCGGCTACACCGACGCCGGGCGGCGCGCCTCGCAGACCGACGCCCTCGGCGGGCTGACCACCCTCTCGTACAACAAGAAGGGCCTGCTGGAGACCAGCGTCTCGCCGCGAGGCAATCAGGCCGGCGCGACGAAGGCGGACTTCACCACCACCTACTTCTACGACCAGAACGACAACCTGCTGCGATCGCGGCATCCCGCCCCGGGCGGCGGCACGGTCACCCAGGACCTCCGCTACGACGAACTGGACCGCAACACCACCGCGATCGAACCGGACGGCAGTCAGACGAGCGGGACGTTCGACAACGGTGACAATCTGACGACCGTCGAGGACCCGAACAAGGGATCCACCAGCTTCGAGTACGACGACAACGGCGAGCCGACCAGTCAGAGCGGCCCGAACGGCAACGTCGTCAAGGTCGAGTACGACGACTCCGGCAATGTGGTCAAGCAGGTCAACGCCACCGGCGGCGTCACCACGATGACCTACGACGACGACGACCGGCTGATCACCGCCGTCGAGCCGCGCGGGCACGTCGACGGTGCTGACGCCGGCGACTTCACCACGAAGTTCGGCTACGACGTGGCCGGCAACCGGACCACGGTCACCGACCCGTTGGGCAACGTCACCAAGGACGTCTTCGACGCCAACAACAGGATCGTCTCCCATGTCGACGCCAATCAGCACGTCACCAGCTACACGTTCGACGACCTGGACCGCGTCGTCTCGGTGACCGCGCCGGACTCGATCAACAACCGCTCCACGATCTACAAGTACGACGCCAACGACAACGTGCTGTCCCGCACGGATCCCCACGGGAACGCCCAGTCCGCCACGTACGACCGGCTCGACCGGGTGACCTCCACCTTCGACTCCCTGGGCCGGTTGCGGGAGTACGGCTACGACGCCGAGAGCAACCTCACCGCGATCGTCACCGCCCGCACCGAACCGAACCCGCTCAACCCGTCGGCCGACCCGGAGCGCGCCAAGCGCACCATCACCCAGGAGTTCGACCAGCTCGGGCGCATGGTGAAGCGCCAGCTCGGCACCACGGGCCCGGTCTACACCTTCGGCTACGACAGCAAGGGCCGGGTCATCAGCACCACCGACCCGGCCGGTGCGAGCACTCGCAAGTACGACGACAACGACCAGCTGCGCGAGGTCAAGCGCGGCAACCTGACGTACAGCTACTCCTACGACAGCAATGGCAACCTGACGTCCCGCGGCAATCCCGACGGCACCACCATGTCCGCCGAGTACGACGGCGACGACCGGATGACGTCGCTGACCCAGGCCGGCCGGACGTGGACGTTCGGCTACGACGCCACCGGGCACCGCACCAGCACCGAACTGCCCGGTGACGCGGTCGAGAAGCGGACCTTCGACAACGCCGGTCGGCTCACCGGGATCGACACCCGCGACGGCGACAAGGCGCTCGGCAAGTTCCAGCTGACCCTCGACCCGGTGGGCAACCCGACCCGGATCAGCACCACCCGGGGGGACGTTACCGAGGACGTCGCCTACACCTTCGACGCCGCCGACCGGCTGACCGCGGCCTGCTACGGCACCACCGACTGCGCGCGGGCCGGCACCGGCAAGATCTCCTACGCGTACGACCTGGTCGGCAACCGCACCAGCCAGGTGCGCACCGGCTCGGCCGGGTCCGACAGCGCCGTCTACAAGTACGACACCACCGACCAGCTCACGACCCGCACCGTCACCGGCGCCGGGGCAGGCGTCACCGAGTACCAGTACGACAACGAGGGCAATCAGACCCGCGCCGGCGCCGACACCTTCACCTACAACCTGGACCACACCCAAGCGAGCGCCACGGTCAACGGCAAGACCGCGACCTTCGGGTACGACACCGACGGCAACCGGATCACCACGACCATCGGCACCGGAGCCACGGCCCTGACCCGGACGTCCGACTGGGACATCAACGATCCGCAGATCACCTCGGAACGCGAAGCCACCGGTGACGGCGCGGCCGCGGTCGTCCGTAGCTTCGTGACCGGCCCGGACGGCGAGAACCTGGCCCTGCTCGACGGCGACCGGAACGTCACGTCGCTCTATGTGCACGACTGGCTCAACGGGACCTCCGCCCTCGTCGCACCCGGCGGCGCGGTCCAGGCCCTGTACGACTACGACCCGTACGGCCAGCCGCGAGTCTCCCCGACCCGGGGCGGGCTGACCACCGCACCGGACCCGGGGGCCACCGCCAACCCGCTGCGCTTCGCCGGTGGCTACGCCGACACCGCCGCGCTCGGCGACGCCTATCACCTGCAGGCCCGCAACTACGACCCGTCGACGGGACGGTTCAACTCCAAGGACCCGGCCCCCCGTGCGGACGGCCAGGCGGCCATCTCGTCGTATCTGTACGCCGACGGCGCCCCGACGGTCATGACCGACCCGAACGGTCTGTGGTCGATCGGCGGAGCGCTCAAGTCGATCGGCGACGGCGTCTCGACGGCCTACAAGGCGACCGCTGAGTTCGTCGACAAGCACCAGGCCGACATCGTCGGTGTCGCCGCCGGCATCGCCGCCGGCGCCGCGTGCACCGTTGCCACCGGCGGAGCCGGGGTGGTCGGCTGCGCCGCCGTCGGCGGGGCCGCCGCGTCAGCCGCCACGTACGCCTGGAAGACGAAGGTCCAGAAGCAGGGCGAGTTCTCCTGGGCGGGACTGGCCAAGCAGACGGCGACCGGCGCCGTGACCGGGGCTCTGCTCGGCGCCGCCGGCAAGTACGTCAACAAGATTCCCGCCGTCAACCGGCTCACCAGCAAGGCCGGTGGCCTTCTCAAGTCCGGGATCGGCAAGCTCACCTCACCGGTCAAGGCAGCCGCCGGCAAGCTGCTCGGAGCCGGCCAGTCCCTCCTGGCGTCCGCCGGGAAAGCCCTTCTGCCCAGGGTCAACGCCATGTCGACCGGGTATGCCCGGGCCGCCCTCAGCAACCTGCGCGCCGGGCTGGTCCGGTACAGTAACGCCTCTCAGGTCGCCAAGAACAAGGCTGTCGGTGATGCGGCATCGGACAACATCGCGGCGCGGTACCCGGGGTCGCTGCGTGAGGTGGCGCTCAGGGCACCGAGCGGAATCAGGCGCATCGACGTGCTGACGGCACGAGGTCTCGCGATCGAGTCGAAGGTCGGCCGCATCTCGCTCACTCCTGAGATCAAGCAGGAGATCGCCAGGGATGTCGAACTTTTGAACATGACGGGGAGTCGAGTCAATGATGTGCTTTGGGAGTTCCGGGCCAGCCCCTTCACCGGGGCGAAGGGGCCGACCGGCCCGCTGCGCGACGCCCTCAACAACGCCAAGATTCCCTTCGTGATCCGATGAGCGTCGCATGGGACGGGTACACCCCGTTTGATCCTGGCGTGACCCGGCCGCTGCACGAGTTGCCCCGGCGCGAGGCACGCAAAGCCTTCGACCGGCTGATGGCCGCGAAGGACGACCGGAAGGAATCGCTCGGTCGGCTCCTGGCTGCCAACGGCGTGACCCTCGACGACAGCGACGACGGCATTCAGCGGCTGGACGACTGGTTCCGCGACAACGTCGCTGGCGACGCCCGGGTCGACCGACTCGAGAACATCTGGTACGCCGTCGTGAACGACATCAGCCTGTTCCTCGGCGACACGATGATCAAACGCTCGCCGAACCTCCGCTGGGAGTTCTTCACCAAGGGCAAGCGGGACGTCGGCTACCAGCGGCACGTGATCCTGGGCTACACGAAGGTGGCGGATCCGTACTACTACGTCGACATCGACATGGTGGTGGCGACCTACGGGATCCGGATCGTTGCCGACCTGGAGACCAGGCGCGACATGTTCGTGGCCGTGCTGGCCGAGTCGCAGGACTACGCATAGCGGTTTGCCTCCGGCTCCCGCGGGCTCAGCGACAACCTGAGCCCGCGGGAGTCCTCGCATGACCAGAGCACCGCGAACCCGCGCTGCCGGTCGGGCCCGCGCCTGCGGAAGACGTGCCCGAGACGTTCCACGTCACCACGGACCACGAGCGGACGGGACCCCGGAATACCTGAATGTCGAATATGGTGCGTCCATGTCGGCGAAGCTCGTGGAGAAAGCGCTGGAACTGTTGTGCGGCAACTACATTTTTGCCGACCGGGCTCAGGAGGCGGCTGAGTGCGTCCGCAGCCGGCTCGCCGCCGGTGAGTATGACCGGTTGGACGAAGAAGCCCTCGGCCAGCGGCTGACGGCGGACCTGTTCGAAGTCTGTCAGGACAAGCATTTGCGGGTGCGGACACGTACCGAGGACGTGCGCGAGGCGCTCACCAAGCCGGAGATGGAAGCGGTCTGGCGAGAGCAGCAGCGACTCACCAACTACGGCATCGCGCGTGTGGAGCGGCTGGACGGCAACGTCGGGTTGCTCGATCTACGGTTCGTCACCTCGGCCGGCGTCGGTGGGCGCGCGATCGTCGCGGCCATGGAGCTGGTGTCACCGACGCACGCGCTGATAGTTGATCTTCGTAAGAACCGGGGTGGGTCTCCCGACGGCGCCGTGTTGTGGACGAGCTATTTCTTCCCGGACGGGGAAACGCATCTCAACAGCATCTACGAAGGTGCAACCGGTCACACTCGTCAGTTCTGGAGCCATGCGTGGCTGCCCGGCGAGCGGTATCTGGACCGGCCGGTATACCTGCTGACCAGCGAATCGACCTTCTCGGCCGGCGAGGAGATCTGCTACAACCTCAAGGCGCAGAAACGAGCCGTCCTGGTCGGCGAGACGACCAAGGGAGGCGCTCATCCGACGGATGTCTTCCCGATCACGCCGACCCTCGAAATCACGGTCCCGGCGGCCCGCGCCATCAACCCGATCACCGGCACCAACTGGGAGGGCACCGGCGTCGAGCCCGACGTGGCGGTAGCCGCCCCGGAAGCCTTCGACGTCGCCTACCGGATGGCCTTGCAACACGTCCTGGCCAGTACCGTCGCACCGACCATCGTGGCGGAGGCGCAAGCGGCGCTGGAGTGACGGCCCGATCGATCGTCGGGCATGCCGCCGGCAGCGTGTTCGCCGAGGCCCCGCCATGACCCGCGATCCTGCCCCGGCTCCTGCCACGGCCGGTGTCTGCGCGGGGGCGGGTGGGACGGCTATCCGGTCGGGCCGGCGGCTCGCAGCCACAGGTCCCGGTTCCCGGCGATCAGCACCCGCCCGTCGCGCAGCGTGGTGACCGCCTGCGGCGGCGAGTCGCCGCAGCCGAGTTCGCCTCGCTTCCACCGTGTGTCGCCGTCGCCGATCCAGACGACACCGCAGTACTCGGGACGCTGGTCCGGGTCGCGTCGGCTCGCGTCGTCGATCGCGCCGACGGCGACCAGCGTGCCACCCGGGCCGACAGTGACGTCCTGCAGCCGCCCCACACCCATGCCGGTGCTGGCCCCGGTGCCCCAGTGCAGTCCGTCCTTGCTGCTCAGCACCAGGGTGGTGTCCTGTTCACCGGACTCGTAGTCGACACCGCCGAAGGCGAGCCAGCGCTGCCCGGCCCGGACCAGGCGGGTGAGGAGCAGATGCTGCGGCAGGTCCTCGGCGGTCGCCACTTCCCAGGTGCGGGCGCCATCGGTGGAACGCCACACGGCCGCACGCCGCGGGCCGCTGCCGAGGGCGACGATCGTCTCACCGGATGCCGCGAGAACGCTGATCGTGGGCTGCGGCTCGGCGCCGGAGGTCCAGGTGGGCAGGCTCACCGGGGTCAGTGTCCGGCCGCCGTTGCGGGAGACGAGCAGCACCGGCGCTGTCCGGTCGGGCGTGGTGCGCCCGGCGTCGAGCACCACGGTGCCGGCACCGGTCACGGCCAGGTTCCGCACCGAGGTACGGGTGCCCTGCCCCTCGAAGCCGGGCTCGGAGAAGTCGCCCCGGGCCAGCTGCTCCACCTCGCCTCCGGGGTGGTGGCGGGCCAGGCCGGAACTGTTCGCAGTCAGGATCGACCCGTCCCGTTCCACCACGGCCCGGTCCGCCCCGATGCCGCCGCCGGGCCAGCCGCTGGAGGCGTCCGGTGGCCCGTCGCCGCCGGTCCTTCCGTCCGGTGCGGGATCCAGGGCGAGGCGGTCGCAGGTGCCGGGTCCGGTCCAGTTGGCCGAGACCGCGCGGAAACCGTTCTGATAGGTGCCCAGCCCGAGAGCGCAGCCGCCGATCGGGAGAAGGGTCCGCAGACCCTCGCCCGGGGGAATCCAGTCGCTCGCGGACGCCCACTGCACGGCGCCGGCATGCCGGACGAAGCCGAGCTCGGCCGCCGGAACATCGCCGAGCCCTCTGCGCGGCTCCGGGCTCGGGCTACCGTTACCGGGTGCGGGCCGGGCGCAGGCGGCGAGCAGGGCGGCGCCGGCCACCAGAACGGCGGCCGCCTGAAGGCGTGCGGACGGTGAATTCACCCGACGATTCTGACCACCCTCGTCAATCCGGCAATCCCGGGGGCGCGACGACAGAGCGGAGGTGAGACCGGCATGCCGGGCAGACGCTACAACTGTGCCTGCGGGAAGAAGCGGTACCGCGACGAGGCCGGCGCGCTGGCCGCCGCCGCGGCGGACGAGCGCGTGTTCCAGGAGGCGGCCGGCGTCTACCGGTGCCCGGGTGGGCTCGCCTGGCACGTGACCGCGCACGGCTTCACGCCGGAGGCGCTGCGGTCGGTGGGGCGGCGGCTGGCGTTCGAGCTCGCCGAGCACCAGGAGGTCGACCTGGAGGATTTCGGTACGCGGGTGCTCCGGCTGGGGATCCGGCCGGACGCGCGGCGGCGGGAGCGGGTCCGGCAGTGCGCCGAGCAGATGATCGGGTTCGGGCTGGCCCGGCCGGACACCGGTCGTCCGGAGACGGCCGGGCGCCTGGTCGCCGAGGATGTCCAGGGGCTGCGGCGGGTGGTGCAGATCGGCCTCGACGGATACCGGGACGAGCGGGCCTGAGCCGCACTGAGCAGGGCCGGGCTGAGCACGACCGGCTGAGCAGGGCCGCGCTGAGCAGGGCCGGGTCAGAGCAGGCCCAGCTCGCGAGCCCGCAGGGCGGCCTGGGTGCGGTCGCGGGCGCCGAGCTTGGCCAAAGCGTTCGTGACGTGGTTCTTGACCGTGCCCTCGGCCAGGAACAGCGCGGTGGCGATCTCCTTGTTGCTGCGGCCGCCGGCCAGCAGCCGGACCACGTCCAGCTCGCGGCCGGTCAGCGGGGCGACCAGCGGGTCCGGCACGGCCGGCGGCAGCTGGGCCACCCGGGACACCAGCTTGGCGGCGACGCCCGGCTCCAGCACCGACTCGCCGCGCACCGCGGCCCGGACCGCCTCCATCAGGCGCTCCGAGGAGGCGTCCTTGAGCAGGTAGCCGATCGCGCCGGCCTGGATCGCGGCGAACACGTCGGCGTCGTCGTCGAACGTGGTCAGCGCGATCACCCGGACCGCCGGCTGCTCGTCGCGCAGCCGGCGGGTCGCGGTGGCGCCGTCCATCACCGGCATCCGCAGGTCCATCAGCACCACGTCCGGGGCCAGCCGGGCGGCCAGCTCGACCGCCTGCGCGCCGTCCGCGGCCTCGCCGACCACCCGCACGTCGTCCTGCACCGACAGGAGCAGCGCCAGCGCCTCCCGGAACAGCCGCTGGTCGTCGGCGAGCAGCACCCGGATCACGCGGGGGCCGTCACGGTCAGCGTGGAACCCTGGCCGGGCACCGAGTCGAGGGCGACCGCGCCGCCCAGCTCGGCGACCCGCTCGCGCAGCCCGGTCAGCCCGAACCCGCCGGACTCGCCGGGTGGGCCGCCGCTGCCGTCGTCGCCGACCACCACCCGCACCTGGGCCGGTGCGTAGTCGAGCAGGACGTGCGCCCGGGACGCGTGGGCGTGCCGCCGGACGTTGGTCAGGCCCTCCTGCGCGGCCCGGAAGAGCGCCTCCTCGACCTGCGGCGACAAGTCACGGGGCTGACCGCGTACCTCAAGATGGGTGGACGGACCGGACTCGGAGGCCTCCCGGGCCAGACGCTGCAACCGCTCCCCCAGCGGGGCGTCGGCGCGCGGGGCGCGCAGCGCCGCGACCGAGCGGCGCACCTCGGACAGCGCCTCCCTGGCCTGCTCCTCGGCCCGGGCGAACATCTCGTCGGCGCGGTCCGGGTCGCGGGCGAGCAGCGCCCGGCCGGCCCGGATCTGCATCTGCAGGGTGGTCAGGTAGTGGCCGAGGCCGTCGTGGATGTCGCGGGCGACCCGGTTGCGCTCCCGGGTGGTGGCCAGCTCGGCGAGCTGCTCGTTGGCCGCGGCCAGCGCCAGGCGGGTCTGCTGCTCGCGGCGCAGCAACCAGGTCACCACCAGCGCGAACAGCGCGGCCACGAGCATCCCGGAGCCCTCCCGCAACCCGGCGCCCCAGTCCATGCCGACGTGCCCGAACGGCACGGCGACCGCCACCACCGCGGCGGCGGGCAGCGGCAGCAGCAGGACCGCCTGCACGACCAGCACGATGAGCAGCAGGGTGCCGCCCCAGGAGGCGTGCGCGGCGCCGAACATCAGCAGGCCGAGCACACCCTGCAGGACCAGGTAGCCGGCCCGCCAGCCCGCGGCGCGGCCGGGCAGCCACCACGAGCCGAGGATGACCAGCGCGGAGAAGAGCGCGCCGGTCACGATCGCCGGCCAGGGGTTCGGGTGGGCGACGGATTCCAGGACCAGGACGCCGTACGCCCCGGCGGTCAGCATCCACAGGAAACGCTCCACGCCTGCACTTTCACCTGCGGCGATCACATAGTCAATGTGGATCATGACCGGGACCATGACCTTCGGCACGGGCGGCATGACCCGGCCGGCCGGGAGCATCGTCGGCATGCGAATCCGCCGCACTCTCGCCGTTCTGGTCGCCGGGCTGTTCTCGGCGACCGCCGTGGGCGTGATCCACGCCCGGGGCGTGGTCGACGCCGTCTACCCGGCGCCGCGCTCGCTGGCCGTGCCGTCGCCCGCGGCCACCACCACCGACGCCCGGCCGACCGTCGCGGTGCTGCTCGGCGCGGCCGGGGCGAACGCCGCCGACGTGCTCGCGCCCTACGAGACGCTGGCGTCCGCCGGCCGCTACACCGTGCTGACCGTGGCCGAGAGCCGCGACCCGGTGCCGCTGACCGGCGGCCTGGAGGTGGTCCCCGACCGGACCTTCGCCGACCTGGACCGGGCCGACTGGATCGTGGTGCCGGCCGTGCAGGAGACCGACGGGCCGCGGCTGCGGTCGGCGGTGGACTGGCTGCGGCGGCGGTACGCGGACGGCGCCGGCATCATGAGCGTCTGCGCTGGCGCCGGGCTGCTGGCCCGCACCGGCCTGCTCACCGGCCGGCCGGCGACCAGCCACTGGCTCGCCCAGTACGGCCTGGAGCGCCAGTACCCGGACGTGCGGTGGCAGCGCGGCACCCGCTACGTCGACGACGGCCGGATCATCACCACGGCCGGCGTGCTCTCCGGGGTGGACGGCGCGCTGCGCATCCTGGAGCGCGACCACGGCGCCGCGGTGGCCGGGCAGGCCGCGGCGGCGGTGCGGTGGAGCACGTACCACCCGGGCGGCCCGGCGCCGATCGACGCCGCCCACCCCGGCCCGGCCGACACGGTGGCGCTGCTCAACGTCGGTTTCCGCCGGCAGGTGCAGGCCGGGGTGCTGCTCACCCCGGGCGTCGGCGAGATCGAGCTGGCGTCGGTGTTCCGCACCTACACCGAGATGTCCTACACCGCGCAGCTCACCCCGGTCACCGCCGACGGCCGGCCGATCCGGTCCCGGCACGGGCTCACCTTCGTCCCGCGCTCCGGCCAGGTCACCGGCCACGACCGGCTGATCGTGCCCGGCCACCAGGCCGCCGCCCGCGGCGTCGACCCGGCCTGGCAGCCGGTCTACGTGCACCAGCGCGACGAGTTCCCGTTCGAGGGCACGCTGCGCGACCTGGCCGCCACCACCGACGTGCCGACCGCCCGCTGGGTGGCGAAGTCGCTGGAGTACCGGCCGGGTGAGCTGTCCGGGCCGGCCGTCCCGTGGTGGCCGGCGCTGCTGCTGGCGCTGGCCGCGGCGCTCGGCGGCCTGGGCTGGGTGCTGCTGCGCGCCGGCCTGGCCCGCCGCCCGCGGCTGCGGTTCTGGCTGCGGCACCTGGTCGAGATGCTGGTCGCGATGGTCGCCGGGATGGTGCTGCTCGGCCCGCTGTGGCATGGGCTGACCCACGGCCGGCCGGTGGCGATGGCGCTGGCCATGGGCGTCGACATGGCCGCCGGGATGGCCGCGTGGATGGCGGTGCGCGGCCACGACCGGCGCATGATCGGCGAGATGGCGCTGGCGATGGTGGCGCCGTTCGTGCTGCTGGCCCCGCTGGTGAGCGGCGCGGCGCTGATGACCGCCGGGCACGCGCTGATGCTGGTCGCGATGGTGGCGCTGATGCTCGTCCGGTGGCACCACTACTCGGCGGCGCCCACCTGGGCGTCGTGGCTGCGCCGCCGCGACCGCCGGCCGGTCAGTGCCGCCGCCACTGCAGCATCGCCGCGGTAGCGTCGTCCCGCAGCTCGCCGTCCTCGTAGGAGACGATCGCCTGGATCAGCCGGCGCATCACCTCCGGCGACGGTGTCCCCCGGCTCAGCGCGTCCAGCAGGAACGCGCTGAGCCGCTCGGTGCCGAAGAGGCTCCCGGAGGCGTCCCGCGCCTCGGTGATCCCGTCGGTGTAGAGGACCAGCGTGTCGCCCGGCTCCAGCTGCTGCTCGACCACCCGCGGCGGACGGCGCAGCATGTGCCCGAGGCCGAGCGGCAGCGTGGTCGGCGTGGGCAGCGGCTGCCGGGCCCGCCCGTCGCGCAGGAACAGCTCGGCCGGGTGCCCGGCGCTGATCCGCCGGTAGGCGCCGGTCGCCATGTCCAGCTCGGCCAGCAGCGCGGTGACGAAGGCCCCCGGGTACTGCGCCCGGATCCACTTGTCGATCGAGCGGCAGGTGTCGGTCAGCGACAATCCCGAGCGACGAGCATTACGGTACGTGTTCAGCGTCAGCGTCGTGAGCGCGCTCGCGCTGATCCCGTGGCCCACCGTGTCGAAGAGCGCGACGTGCAGCACGTCGTCGTTGGCCGCGTAGTCGAAGGCGTCCCCGCCGACGTCGTAGCAGGGCTCCAGCACCGCGGTGACCATCGTCCCGTCGACCGCGAAGGTCAGCGGCGGCAGCTGGTTCCAGATGATCTCGGCGGCCAGCTGCATCGGCATCCGCCGCCGGGTGTGCTCCACCGCGTCGCCGTAGAACCGCCGGCTGGCGATCAGCTCGGCCACCAGCGCGGCGATCACCTCCAGGTCGTGCCGGGTGACGTCATCCGGATCGATCTTGAGGCGCAGCTCCAGCACGCCGAGCCGCTCCGCCCCGTGCAGCAGCGGCAGCCAGAGCAGCCCGCCGCCGGGTTCGTCGAGCCACTGCGGCTCGGCCCTGGTGAACGCCCGGCCGGCGAGGGAGTCCTCCAGTGGCAGCGAGACCGCCGTGTCGACCGTGGTGCCGCGCAGCGGATGCAGTGCCACCTGCCCGTAGTCGACCAGCAGCACGGTGGCGTGTTCGGCGTCGAGCAGCGGCGCGGCATCGGCGAGCACCCGGGGCAGGTCCTCCGCCCGGCCGCGGTGCCGCAGATCCATCAGCCGGCGGACGGCTTCCATAGGCGCGAGCATCACGACCCATCCTCCACCCGTCGTTCCTCAGAGGAAAGCGGCCAGCCCGGCCAGCAGCCGATCCACCTCCTCGGCGGTGCTGTAGGGGGCCAGGCCGACCCGCAGCGCGGGCGCCTCCAGCTTCATCGCGGTGAACGGCTCGTAGGCGTAGAACGACCCGGCCGGCGCCAGCACCCCACGGCCGGCCAGGTGCACCTGCGCGTCCCGGGCGTCCCGGCCGGCGAAACTCATCAGCAGGGTCGGGGTGCGCTCGGCCGCCCGCGAGTACCGGGTCACCGCGTCGCCGAGGTCGTGCAGGCCGTCCTCGACCCGGCGGCGCAGCGCCGACTCGTGCCCGTGCACCGCGGCCAGCGAGCTGGTCAGCCGCTCCGGCCGGGTCGCCCCGGCGCCCGGGTCGATCGCCGCCAGGAAGTCGACCGCCGCGGTGGCGCCGGCCAGGATCTCGTACGGCAGGGTGCCGAACTCGAACCGCTCCGGGACCGAGTCCGACGACGGTACCAGCTTGTCCGGCCGGATGGTCTCCAGCAGCTCCGGGTCGCCGGCCAGGACCCCGCAGTGCGGGCCGAGGAACTTGTACGGCGAGCAGACGAACAGGTCGGCGCCCAGCTCCGCCACGTCCACCCGGTGGTGGGCCGCGTAGTGCACGCCGTCCACGTAGACCAGCGCGCCGGCCTCGTGTGCCAGATCGGCCACCGCGCGGACCGGCGGCACCGTGCCGACCAGGTTGGACGCGGCGGTCACCGCGACCAGCCGGGTGCGCGGCGACAGCACCCGGCGCAGCGAGTCCAGGTCCAGCTCGGTGCTGACGGTGTCGAACTCGATCCAGCGGACCGTGGCGCCGGCCCGCTCGGCCTGCTGGATCCACGGGCGCACGTTGCTGTCGTGGTCGAGCCGGCTGACCACGACCTCGTCGCCGGGCCGCCAGGTCTTCGCCAGGTGGCGGGCGAAGTCGTAGGTCAGCTGGGTGGCGCTGCGCCCGTGCACGATGCCCTGCGCGGGCACCCCGAGCAGGTCGGCGTAGGCGGCCCGGAACTCGGTGACGGCGCGCTCCGCGTTCAGCTCGGAGACGCTGACCGAGCCGCGGTTGGAGAGCGGCCCGGTCAGGGTGGCCACGATCGCGTCGGCGACCGGACGCGGGGTCTGCGTGCCGCCCGGGCCGTCGAAGAAGGCGAGCCCGTGGTCGAGGGAGGGGAAGTGGCCCCGCAGGGCGGTCACGTCGAAGCTCATGCGGTCAACCTATGTCCCAGGCGATGTCCGGATCGGATGCAACCGTACGGTCGCGCTGTCGGTCCTCTAGGAAAGACCATCGACCCCGGGAGCGTGTGTGGATACCGAAGACGCGGTGCGCCAGGCGTACCAGGTCTTCTACCGGAGGCTGGTGACGCAGGTGTTCGGCCTGGTCGGGGACCTGGCCGAGGCGGAGGACGCGGTGCAGGAGGCGTTCGCCCGGGCGCTCGGCGCGCCGCGGGCGTTCCACGGCGCCGACGACACCGAGCGCTGGCTGCGGGTGGTGGCGCTGAACGTGGCCCGCAGCCGGTACCGGCGCCGGTGGCTGTTCGACCGGCTGGTCCGGGCCGGCCGGGTGGAGCCGGCCGCGGCGAGCGTGCCCGGGTTGTCCGCCGACCGGGTGGCGCTGCTCGCGGCGCTGCGCCGGCTCGCCCCGCCGACCCGGGAGGCGGTGGTGCTGCACTACCTGGCCGATCTGCCGGTCGGTGAGGTGGCGGCCACGCTGGGCGTACCGGAAGGAACCGTGAAAGCGCGCCTGTCGCGCGGCCGGGCCTCGCTGGCCCGCCTGCTCGCGGACGACAACCAACCCCCGCTCGCGAAGGAGGCCCGCCATGCCTGACACCCGCTTCGACGACCTGCGCGCCTACGCCGAGCAGGCGGTGCGCCAACCGGACTTCGCGGTGATCCGGCAGCGCGCGGCGCGCCACCGCCGCCGCTCGCTCGGGGCGGGCCTGGCGGCGGTGCTCAGCGTGCTGCTGGCGACCGGTTTCGGGTACGCGGTCGCGACCGGCTCGCCGTCCGATCCGCCACCGCCGGTCGACCCCGGCCCGCCCGCCGACTTCCCGCGGCTCGCCCAGGTGGTGTCGACCGGCCCGGACGACCTGTACGCCGTGGTCGAGCGCTGCGTCGACTGCGGCCGGCAGCTGTACGCCTCCCCGGACGGCGGCGCCACCTGGCAGCGCCGCGCCGTGCCCGCCTCGCCGAACCTGGTCACCGACCTGGTGGTGCTGGGCAAGGGCCTGCTCGCCTGGCGCGACTCCCGGATCCTGACGGAGGACTCCTCGCCGCCGGCCACCCCCGACCCGGCCACCATGGAGCTGCTCTGGACCTCGAAGGACGGGGGCCGCACCTGGCGGCCGGCGACGGTCGATCCGGAACCGGTGGCCGCCGCGCCCGCGGGCACCAAGCCGGTCGACTGTCGCCTGGTCGGCCGGGAGGACTCTTGCCGGGTCTACGCGGTCGACCCGGCGACCGGCCGGTTCGCGCCACTGGCCCACCAGCCGGCCGGATTCACCTTCCAGGACAGCTGGACCGACGCGGTCAGCGTGCCAGCCGGCGGCCGGATGTGGATTCCTGGGCTGGACCCGGTCACCCGCAAGCCCGCGGTCGCGGTCAGCGGCGACAACGGCCGGAGCTGGCACACCCACGTGTTCGCCGGGGGTCTGCGGATCGAGCCGCAGCCCGACTTCGTCCCCCAGATCTACCTGCCGACCGTGGCGGCCGATTCCGGCTCGACCGGCTACGCGCTGCTCTACCGCGACGATCGGCGACAGGACCCCTACCGCACCACCGACGGCGGCCTGACCTGGCAGCCGGTGACCGGCCTCGCCCTGCCCGAGACGATCGAGCCCGGCACGGTCACCGCGGACGGCGCGCACGCCGTCCGGGCGGGCGGGACCTTCCAGGTCTACGACGACCGGCAGTACTGGGCGGTCGCGCTGCCCGGCTTCCCCGACGAACTGCAGGAGCCGCTGACCAACCGGATCACCCACGACGGGGCGGGCCGCTACGTGGTGTTCTCCGAGAAGAAGCTCTGCCTCTCCGACGACGGCCGGACGTGGCGGCAGGTCACGGTCCCCTGAGCCGCACGGTCCCGGCTGGCTCTCACGGGTGTCTCGGCACCTCGGAGACACCCGTGCGGCCCAGCCGGACCGTGCGCGGCGGGCTCAGGCCGCGAGCTCGGCGGCGACCGCGTCGGCGCCGAGCCCGATCATCCAGGTCAGCGGCGCGCCCGGCAGGAAGCGGCACATCGTCGCGGTCAGCTCCTCGCGCTGCGCGTCGGTCAGCCGCGGCGCGCCGCCGGCCAGCCGGGCCACCACCTCGCGGTACATCATCAGGTACCGCCGCTGGTCGGCCAGCATGCCGGCGTCGCCGGGCGCGCCGTGCCCGGGCAGCAGCGTCCGCCCGGCCAGCTCGGCCTCCAGGTGGTCGAGCGCCGCCAGCCAGTCGCCGGTGTGCCCGTCCGCGGTGTACGGATGCACCCGGTGAAAGGCCAGGTCACCGATGAAGGCCTGGTCGTCCAGGACGAGATAGGAGTCGGCGTGGCTCTCCGCCGCGCCGACCTGGTGCACCTCGAACCGCAGGCCGCCGAGCTGCACCAGGTCCCCGTCGGAGAGCCGGCGGTCCGGGACCCGGTGCTTGTCCGGCCACTCCGCGCCGTAGACCGGCTGCCACTGCGCCCGCTTCGGCTCGGCGATCCGGTCGATCGTGTCGGCCACCGCGGCGGTCGCGTACACCGGCACGTCGTCGCCGGCGACCGTCGGCAGGCCGTTGAAGTGGTCCGGGTGCGCGTGCGTGACGAAGACGCCGAGCAGCGGCTTGTGCAGCGCTTCGAGGCGGGCGGCGAGCGCGCGGGCGTCGGAGAGCAGCAGGCTCGCGTCGACCAGCACCACCCCCTCGGCCGACTCGACCAGGTAGCTGTTGACGAACAGGCCCGCCTCGGCGGCGGTGTAGGTGTGCACGCGGTACTCGGTCATGCGATCGACGCTAGGTCCGCCCGCCGAAGCCGGACAGAAGGCACTTCCGAGTGCCCATTCGGCTAGTCTTCGGCGGTGACTGATCGAGATCTCTCGGCGGCCCGCGAGCTGGTCGCCGACCTCGCGGTACGAGCCGGCCGGCTGCAGCTGGAGCGGCGCGACACCCTGCGGGTCGGCGCGCCCAAGGCGCACGTCAACGACGTCGTCTCCGATGTCGACATCGCCAGCGAGCGGCTCATCGTGGACGCGGTCCGCTCCGCCTTCCCGGCCGACGCGGTGCAGGCCGAGGAGGGACACGGCCATTCCGGTACGAGCGGGTGGACCTGGGTGATCGACCCGCTGGACGGCACCCGCAACTACATCAGCCGTACCGGCCCGTGGTCGGTCTGCATCGCGCTCTACCACCAGGAGCAGGCCCGGCTCGCGGTGGTGCACGACCCGGCCGCCGGTGAGACGTTCAGCGCGGTCGACGGCGGCGGCGCCCTGCTGGGCGGCGAGCCGATCACCGCCTCGGCCGGCCCGCCGCTGGAGCGGGCGCTGATCGGGGTCAGCTTCCAGCCGAACCCGGCGACCAAGGAGCGTGCCGCCAAGGTGGTCCGGGCGCTGCTGCCGGTGTGCGGCGACATCCGCCGGGTCCCGGCCGCGCTGAATCTGGTCTACCAGGCCGCCGGCCGGCTCGACGGCGGCGTGGCCCTGGACACGAACCTGTGGGACATCGCGGCCGGCGCGCTGATCGCCCGGGAGGCCGGCGTGGTCCTCGGCGGCCACGGCGCGGACTTCTCCACCGAGCTGACCATCGGCGCCGCCGCCCCGCTGTGGCCCACCCTCGCCGACCGGGTCCGCGCGGCGCTCTGACCGGTCAGGTCACCAGGCCGCGGCGGTAGGCGTACACCACGGCCTGCACCCGGTCGCGCAGGTCGAGTTTGGTGAGGATGCGGGACACGTACGTCTTGACCGTCTCGTGGCTGATCACCAGGGCGGCGGCGATCTCGCTGTTGGACAGGCCCTCCGCGAGGAGCCGGAGCACCTCGGTCTCGCCCGGGGTGGCAGATCCCGGGCCGTGACCGGCCACCGCCGCCACCGGTCCGGGAGTCTCCGGAGCGGAATCACCGGGCGACTGTAGCGCTCGCCGGGGCCTGCGCCGCGCGGCGCCGACGCGGGACGAGGTGCCCGCGGCGTTTGGCCAGCCACCGGAACACCACGGTCAGGACCACGCCGGCCAGCACCGTGTACGGGCTGCCCTCCGGCCCGAAGGCGCCACCGCTGAGGCGACCGGCCCCGACGTCGAGGCTTCGAGCAGGCCCTTCGACTCGCCGTTACCCGAGACCACGACGCCGAAGACGCCGCCGGCGGCGAAGTTCCAGCCGAAGTGCGGACCGATCGGGACCCACAGGTTCCGGGTGGCGGCGTAGCAGGCGGCCAGCATGAACCCGGCCTCGATCGCGATGGCGGTCGCCCCCCACCGGGGTTTGAGCGGGCGGCCGGTGGGCATCGGCAGGTGTCGTGGAGAACGGACTGCTGATCGACGGACGGTATCGGCTTCTCGAACGCCTGGGCCAGGGCGGCATGTCGGTGGTGTGGCGGGCCGAGGACGACGTGCTGGGCCGGGAGGTCGCGGTCAAGGTGCTCTCGGCGCAGCTGGCCGCCGACGCGAACCTGCTGCACCAGCTGCACGCCGAGGCCCGCGCGGCGGCCGGTCTGCGGCATCCGATGGTGGTCGCGGTGCACGACTACGGCGAGACCACCTACCGCGGCACGGTGCTGCCGTACGTCGTGATGGAACTGGTCGACGGCCGGACCCTGACCGAGCTGCTCAGCGGCGCCGCCCTGCCGTGGCGGCTGGCGGTGCTGATCTGCGCCCAGGTGGCGGCGGCCCTCGCCGCGGCGCACGAGCGCGGCGTGGTGCACCGCGACGTCAAGCCGGGCAACGTCATGGTCGGGTCCGGCGGGGTGAAGCTGGTCGACTTCGGCATCTCAGCCGCGGTCGGCGTCATGGAGGGCACCGACGGCCAGCTGCTCGGCACGCCGGCCTACCTCGCCCCGGAACGGATCAAGGGTGGCCCGGTCCGTCCGGCGACCGATGTGTACGCCCTGGGCCTGCTGCTCTACCAGAGCCTGGCCGGGCGGATGCCGTGGGACGCCTCGACCGCCACCCAGATGCTGAAGGCGCACTACTACGCCGAGCCCGCCCCGCTGCCGGACGTGCCCGGGCTGCCGTCCCCGGTGGCCCGGCTGGTGCCGCGCTGCCTGGCGAAGGCGCCGGGTGAGCGGCCGACCGCCGCGGAGGTGGCGCACGTGCTCGGCGAGATCGCCGGTCTGCCGCCCGCCTCGCTGCTGCACACCACGGCGGCGCCCACGGTCGCGCCGGTGAGCGACCGGCCGCGCCGGCCGCACCGCACCGCCACCCAGCCGGTGCGCGCCGGCCGGACCCGGCGGCCCGGCCGGCGCGGTCTGGCCGCTGCCGGCGCGGCCGCCGCCCTGGTCGCAGCGGGCCTCGTGGCGTGGAGTGCGGACGACCCGCGCACCCCGTCACCGGCGACGGCCGCGGCTCCCCCGAGCAGCTGCGCCGCCTGCCAGACCGAGACCTCGGCGGAGAGCCCGGTCACCCCGGCCCAGCCGGTCACCCGCACCGTCCGGCTGGACCCGGCGAAGCGGCCGCCGCGAACGGCGGCCGCGCCGGGCCCGGCCGAGCCCCGGAAAGCACCGAAGGCCAAGGACAAGGCCAAGGGAAAGGACAAGCCCAAGCCGAAGGGCAAGGCCAAGGGCAAGTCCGCCTGACCGCGGTCACCAGACGCGGACGCGGCTGCTTCCCGGGGCGAGGTCGGCGAGCGGGCCGGCCGGGTAGGTCCGGCCCAGGTCCTTGACCACGCCGGTCAGGTCGGTGGCGAGCACCGCCGGGCCGCCGTCGCGCTCCTCGAACTCGGCGTCGACGAACCGGACCCGCTCCAGGTCGCGGCCGCCGACCGGGCTCAGCACGGCGTCGCCGATCCCCGCCGGCAGGTCGCTGACCAGGTACACCTCGTCGCCGTCGGCGACCACCGCGGCGGACCCGCCGTCCAGGACCAGCGGCTCGGTCTCGCCGGCGAACGGGCGGGCGCCGGCGGCGTAGACGTTGCGCCGCGCGTACACCGCCTGTTTGACGTTGAGGAACCGCTGGTGGTCGCCGGCCGGCTGCTCGTCGATCCGGCGCAGGTACTCCTCGAACGACGCCGGGTAGCCGTCGTAACCCACGGTGCCCGCGTGGGCCGGCGTCGAGCCCTCCGGCGGCGCGTTCCGGTACGCCGCCGCCGGCTCTCCCCCGACGAACAGGTTGCCGACCCACCGGTCGTCGCCGCCGACGATGAACGCGTAGCCGGCCACCTGGGTGCTGTGCGGCCGGTGGTACGGCGTGGCCCGGTCCATCACCGGCATCAGCCACAGCGTCCCGCAGATCAGGTTGTTGACGAACGCCCCGCCCTGGCTCCACAGCTCCAGTGCGGCCGGCGAGCCGAGAACGTTGTGCTCGACCAGGTACGGCCCGTGGCTGACCTCGATGAACAGGTCTCGGTTGTTGTCGTGGTAGACGTTGCGGGAGACCCGGGTGCCCTGGGTCTGCCAGTCCAGCCAGGTGCCCAGCGAGCAGTCGTGGATGCGGTTGTGCCGGATCTCGACGTCGATCGCGGCGTGCAGTTTGATCCCGGCGATCTCGTAGCCGTAGAACTCGCGCTTGAGCGCGATGTGGTGGATGTGGTTGTCCTCGATGGTGGAGAAGACGCAGCCGAGGTGACCGACGATGCCGTTTTGCCCGCAGTCGTAGATGGTGTTGCGGCGGACCACGTGCGAGCCGATGTGCTCGCGGTCCCAGCCGATCTGCCGGGCGGTGAAGACCGACTCCAGCTGGTATTGGTAGCCGGGCTTGTCGCCACGCTCGGTGGCGTAGTTGTGGCCGGTCGACGCCTCCTTGCCGAGCGAGATCGCCGAGCACTTCGCGTCGTGGATCACGTTGTCCTCGATGATCCAGCCCTTGGCCCAGTTCGGCCCGATCAGGCCGGGCTGGTCGGCGGTCGGCGGGGTCCACGGGGTGGCCGCCTGGGCCAGCTCGAAACCGCGCACGGTGATGTAGTCCAGGTGCGGCACCAGCGGGTAGAACACCGACCGCCGCACGTTGATCTCGACCAGCTCGGCGTTCGGGTCGGCGCCCTGGAAGTTCGCCCAGATCGTCGTCTCCCCGGCGTCCACCCGGGCGTGCCAGACCAGCAGCGTCCGCTCCGGGTCCCGGACCCGGTCGGCGACGCCGGTCCAGTGGTCGATCACCTCGGTCCGCTTCTCCGGCGCGGACACCTCGGCGCGCGAGCCCACCTCGTAGAAGCTGACGCCGTTGAGGTAGACGTCGCCGAGATGCTTGCGCGGCGCCTCCGGCTCGTGCACCACCCAGTCGCCGGCGATCTCCTCGGCGAACGGGTTGAAGTCACCGAAGAGCGTGGTGGGCACGGTCGCCCGCCACACCGTCCCGCCGTCCGGCTCCCAGCCGGTGACCCGCTCGGACCCCTTGATCACGACGTGCTCGCCGTCGGCGGCCTGGTAGGTGATGCGCCGGCTGTCGCTCAGTCCGCCACGCCGGGGCGTCACCCACTCCCGGTACTCGCCGGCGTGCACGACCACGGTGTCGCCGGGCCGGGCGAGCGCTGCGGCCCGGTTGATCGTCCGGAACGGCCGCTCCGCCGAGCCGTCGGCGGCATCCGACCCGGTGGTCGCCACGTGCAGCGATGTCATCCTGGGGCACCTTTCGTAAGTTTCGGGATCCGGCCGAACACGTTCCTCAACCTAGGGAGACAGCATTTGCGCTGTCAAGATAAGGTCGTCCACCTCAAGAACGACACCGTAGGCGGTCGTAAGTTGCGGGGCTTTTGCTGGAAGTTTTGACGACGAGAGGTCGGGTTGATGAGGCATCGTTCCGGCGAGGTGCTGGCCACCGTGGTCGACGCCGGCGGCCAGCCACTGCGGGACCGCGAGGTCGTCGTCGAGCAGCGCACCCACGCCTTCGCCTTCGGCAACATCGGCTTCGACTTCGTCCCGCTGGCCAACGGGGAGCCCGGCCAGCCGGCCGGCGCGCTCGCCGACCTGTGGCTCGACGTCTTCAACACCGCGACGCTGCCCTTCTACTGGGCCGGGTTCGAGCCGGAGCGCGGCCGGCCGGACACCCGGCGGCTGCGCCGGACCGCTCAATGGTTCACCGCCCGTGGCTGCCGGGTGAAGGGCCACCCGCTGGTCTGGCACACCCTGACGCCCGGCTGGCTGAGCGGGCTGCGGATCGATGAGGTCGAGGCCGCCGTGCGCGCCCGGATCCGGCGCGAGGTGGCCGACTTCGCCGACGTCGTGCACACCTGGGACGCGATCAACGAAGCGGTGATCATGCCGGTGTTCCGCAACGAGGAGCGGCCCAACGAGATCACCCGGCTGGCCCGGGCGTGGGGCCGGATCGCGACCATCCGGCTCGCGTTCCAGGAGGCGCGCGCCGCCGACCCCACGGCGACGCTGGTGCTCAACGACTTCGACACCTCCACGGCGTACGAATGCCTGATCGAAGGGGTCCTGGAAGCCGGCGTCCGGATCGACGCGATCGGCCTGCAGAGCCACATGCACCAGGGCTACTGGGGTGAGGAACGGACGCTGGCGATCCTGGAGCGGTTCGCCCGGTACGGGCTGCCCCTGCACCTGACCGAGACGACGCTGCTCTCCGGCGACCTGATGCCGCCGGAGATCGAGGACCTCAACGACTACCAGCCGCCGTCCTGGCCCTCCACCCCGGAGGGCGAGCAGCGGCAGGCCGAGGAGATCGTCCGGCACTACCGCACGCTGCTCGCCCACCCGAGCGTGCAGGCGATCACCTACTGGGGGCTGACCGACCGGGGCGCGTGGCTCGGCGCCCCGGCCGGCCTGGTGCGCGCCGACGGGACACCGAAACCGGCCTACCACGCGCTGCGGGACCTGGTGAAAGGCGAGTGGTGGCGGCCACCGACGACGCTGCGGACCGACGACGCCGGAGGCTTCCCGGTGCGCGGCTTCCTCGGCGACTACCAGGTGCGCTGCGCGGGCCGCACCGCGCACCTGGCGATCACCGCGCCGGGCCGGACGACGAGCACCCTGCGGCTCGGGTGACGACCGGGTCAGCGGGTCAGCAACGGCTGCAGGACGTCGTACACATAGGTGTTGGGGTGTTTGCCGGTGAACCGGCCGGCCAGCGGGCCGTAAGCGGTGACCGGCACGTCCTGCCCGGTGTGCGCGGTCGTCGTCCAGTCGATGACGAACGACTTGTCGCTGCCCCGGACCGGGAACGGCCCGTCCTCGGCGGAGGTCCCGGTGCCCGACTCGTCGGCGGCGTTCACGTCCTCGACCGCCAGGCCGCCGGTCTCGTGGTCGCCGGTCACCACGACCAGGGTGTCCCGGTGGGTGGCGGCGAACTGCTTGGCCACCGCGACCGCCTTCTCCAGCTCGCCCATCGCCTGCAGGGTGCGGCTGCCGTTGTTGTTGTGCGCGAACTCGTCGACACCCTCCTCCTCGATCAGCAGGAAGAAGCCGTCCCGGTCGGCGGAGAGGGTGGCCAGCGCCTTGCGGGCCATCGTGGCCAGGTCGACCACCGGGGCGTACACGTCGCCCTGACCCTCCGGGCGCTGCTGGAACATCTCCTGGTTGGCGAAGAGCCCGAGCAGCTTGCCCCGGCCGGCGGCGGCGAGCTGGGCCGGCGTGGAGACGTAGCGGTAGCCGTCGGCGCGGGCCTGCGCGATCAGGTCACCCTTGGTGCCGCGGCTGCCCTCGGTCGGGTCTTCCGGCGGCTGGTCCGGGTAGGCGCCCGGGCTCCCGGCCGGCAGCCACCAGTCCTCGCCGCCGCCGAGGATCACGTCCGGCTTGGAGACCTGCAGGTACTGCCGGGCGATGTCGTCCTGCGCGGCCCGGTCGACGGCGTTGCTGAAGAACGCCGCCGGGCTGGCGTCGGTCACCTGCGCGGTGGTGACCAGCCCGGTCGCCTTGCCGGCCGCCTTGGCCTGGGCGCCCAGCGTGGGCAGCGGGTTGCCGGCGGTGTCGACGCTGATCGCGCCGTTGTAGGTGGCCACGCCGGTGGCCCAGGCGCTGGCGCCGGCCGCCGAGTCGGTCACCACGTCCTCCGGGTCGTCCGGGCTGGTGGTCAGCTGGCCGGAGACCGGGAAGCCGTCCATCACCAGCTGCCCGCCGAGGCCCGCGTAGTAGAGGCGGGCGGCCTCGCGGTGCGCGGCCGCCATCCCGTCGCCGTTGATGAAGATGACGTTGCGGACCACCGGGTGCCCGCCCGCCCCGGGGCCGGCGTCGCCCGAGGTCAACGGATTGACCAGGGCCACACTCGCGGTGGCCAGCACCCCGGCCACCACCGGTGAGGTCCATCGGCGCACATCACGGATCATCGCGTCTCCTCCATCGTCGTCGATGTGTTGACGAGCCCGCCCAGCGACGGACATCAATGCTCAGTAAACGCGTCAGCCGGCCGGATCCGGAAGTACGCTTTGCCGAATGACATCCCTTGCCGGCCGCACGATCGCGGCTCTGCGCTCCGACCACGACACCCTCGCCGGTCTGCTCCCCACCCTCTCCCCCGAGCAGCTCACCGGGCCGTCCGCGGCATCCGAGTGGACCGTCGCCGACGTCCTGTCGCATCTGGGCAGTGGCGCCGAGATCAACCTCGCCACGGTGCGCGCCGCGCTGGGCGAGAGCGAGAAACCGGGTCCGGGCTTCAACCAGAGCGTCTGGGACCGGTGGAACGCGCTCGCCCCGCAGGACCAGGCGGCCGGCTGGTCGCGATCGGACGAGACGCTGGTCGCCGCGCTCGAGGCGGTGCCGGCCGAGCGGCACGACGACCTCCGGGTGGACATGGGTTTCCTGCCCGAGCCGCTGCCGTTCGCGTCGTTCACCGCGATGCGGCTCAGCGAGGTCCTCCTGCACAGCTGGGACGTGCGCGCCGGCATCGATCCGGCGGCCACGCTGCCCGAGGCGTCCGCGGCCCTGCTCGCCGAGCACCTCAGCGCCGGGATCGGCTTCATGCTCGGCTTCATCGGCAAGCCGGAGTCGCTGCGCCGGCCGGTCGTCGTCGAGATCGCGAAGACCCCCTACCGCCTCGTCCTCGACGAGAAGGCCCGACTGACCACGGAGGACCTGCCGGTCACGGCCACCTTCACGGGCCCGCTCGAGGCCGCGGTCCGGCTCGTCTACGGCCGGCTGAGCCCGCGCCACACCCCACCCGGCGTCGACGCCACCGGCGCCGTCTCCCTCGACGACCTGCGCACCACGTTCCCCGGCTTCTGACGATCAAGACCGATTTCCGGTACGCGGGGAGAGGCGCCCCGTGGCGGAACCGTCACGAGGCGCCCCTTGCCGGTCAGAACCAGGCCTGGTTCCAGCTGCCCGGAGCCGGGAGCCACTCCGCCACGTCCAGGACCTTGCTGTCCTCGCCGTTGGGCCCTCGGGAGACGAGCGACCCCTAGGTGCAGGAGGCCGGGACGCTGGGCGCGGCGTTTCCGCCAGTCGCGTGCAGGTACTCCGCGAGACGCGAGACGCGCCTGACCTTCGCTGGGATGACGCCGGCCGGGACGCGGTGGTCGTACCGGAAAGCGGTCGGACCGGAAGCGGCGCGGGCCGGGAGCGAACGGCGGTCATTCGTTGGGGGCACCCGGGGTTTGCCCGCGCTCGCCGCGGAAAGGGTGACGGCATGGGTGCGGACTTCGCGGACGATTCGCTGGCGGGAGCCCTGGTCGCGCTGGCCGGCACCCCGGACGAGGCGAGCGATCTGGACGAGCGGCTGGCGCGGATCGCGCGGCTGGCCGTGGATCGGGTGGCCGCGGCCGACTTCGCCTCGGTGACCACGCTGCGGGACGGGTCCTACACGACGGTGGCGTGCAGCGGCGAGCTGGTCCGGGCGGTCGACCAGATCCAGTACGACGACAAGGACGGGCCGTGCCTGGAGGCGCTGCGGGAGAACCGCGCCGTCACCGTTCCGGACATCGCGACCTCGGTGCGCTGGCCCGGTTTCGCCCGGGTGGCGCTGCGGCTGGGTCTGCGCGCCTCGGTGTCGCTGCCGCTGTTCACCGCCGGCGGCGCGGCCGTGGCGTCGCTCAACCTGCACGGCCGCGACGACCGGGCGATGGCTCCGCTGATCGCCGGGGTCTGGGACGTCTACGACCCGGACCGCGACCTGCCGGCCGGCGTGCGCCGGCCGGAGCCGGCCGATGACGGCGCGCGTGAGCTGCTGGCCGGCTTCGCGGCCGCGGTGGCGGTCCGCTCCCGGATCCAGCAGGCCCTCGCGCTGCTCCGGGAGCGGCACGCGGAGACGATGCAGGACGCCTACCACCGGCTGGTCGGGATGGCCGCCGAGTCGGGCCGCTCGGTGCGGGTGGCCGCGGAGACCGTCCTGGCCGGGGATCTCTGACCGATGATGTGATCATGACGCAGCAGGACGGCAGGATCCCGGCGGCGCTGGTGACCGGGGCCGGCAGCCCGGCCGGGATCGGGTTCGCGATCGCCGGGGAGCTGGTCGCGGCCGGCTTCCGGGTGGCGATCACGGCGACCACCGCGCGGGTGCACGAGCGGGCGGCGGAGCTGGGCCACGGCACGGTCGGGCTGGTCGCCGACCTCCGCGACCGTGACCAGGCGCGACTCCTGGTCGATCAGGCCCGGGCGGCGGTCGGCGAGCTGGACGTGCTGGTCAACAACGCCGGCATGGCGCAGACCGGGCACGCCGACCGCTCCGCCGAGCTGGCCACTCTCGACCCGGCCGAGTTCGACCGGCAGCTCGCCGTCACCCTGACCACCTGTTTCAACGTGACCCGCCTGGTGCTGCCCGGGATGGTCGAGCGCGGGTACGGCCGGGTCGTGAACATCTCCTCGGTGACCGGCCCGCTGGTCAGCGTGCCGGGCCAGTCGGCGTACGCCGCGGCGAAGGCCGGCATGGACGGTCTGACCCGGACCTGGGCACTGGAGGCCGGGCCGCACGGGGTGACCGTGAACAGCGTGGCGCCCGGCTGGATCGCCACCGCGTCCAGCACGCCGGACGAGCTGCGGGCCGGTGCGGCCACCCCGGTGGGCCGCCCGGGACGGCCCGACGAGGTGGCGGCGGCGGTCGCCTTCCTGGCCTCGCCACGGGCCGCCTACATCACCGGTCAGGTGCTGGTCGTCGACGGCGGCAACCAGCTCGACGAACGCCGGGCCCTACCAAAGTAGGGTCACGGCTGCATCCTCCGGCTCGTGCGCGCCGGTCCGTCCATCCGCGATCGTCGACTTGTCCAACGGACAGACGATCACGGGGAGGCGGAAGTGAACGAGACGATCACCGGCACGCTGCGACGGGCGGCCGGCACGCGAGGTCGCCGGATCCTGCTGGGGGTGACGGCCGGGATCGGCCTGCTCGCCGCGGTGGCGCTGCCCGGCGCGCTGCCGTCCGGCCAGGTCACCTTCGCCGAGCTCAGCGAGCAGGTGCAGTTGCTGATCTCGGTGCCGTTGCCGTTCGTCGGTGTCCTGCTCGCCCATGACCTGCGCCGGACGCCGGGCGCCCGGGTGCTGCCGACGCTCGCCGGGGCCGCGGTGATCGCCGTGGTCGCCGGGCTCCTCGGTGTCCTGTTCTCGGTCGCCGCCCTGGCCGCGTCCGGCTCGGGTGCGCCCGACCCGTGGGCGCACGCCGGCCGGATCGCCGTGGCCGGGGTGCTGGCGCAGGTGCTCGCCCAGTCGGTCGGCACCGGCCTGGGCCTGCTGATCGCGCGGCCGGTGTGGGGCTGCCTGGCCACGATCGTGCTGCCGCTCGGCACCTACACCGTGCTCGCCCCGCTCGCCGCGGCCCGGCCCTGGCTCACTCCGTACGGGGCGGCGCAGGAGCTGTTCGCCGGGGGCGGGTGGGCGAGTTGGGCGGCCGCGGCGCTGCTCTGGGGTGCACTGCTCAACGTGATCGGCGCCGCCCGGCTCCAGCCGCAGCTCACGCCTCGCCCATGACCAGGCCCTCGATGGTGTGCTTCTGGGTGATCGGGGTGAGCCGGTCGACGACCGGGCAGTCCAGGTGGTCGCGCACCTCGGCCGGGAGCCGCTCCCAGAACTCCCTGGTGACGGCCAGGTCGTGCTTGTCGCTGTTGGTGCCGTCCGCCGCGTCCACGCCGAGCACCAGGACCGGGCGGGACAGCTCGGACAGGTTCTTGGTGCCGCGGTGGATGGTCAGCGCGGACCGCGCCGAGATGTCCCCGCGCTGCGGGTACTTGCGGACGGCGAGCTCCTCGTAGCGGGCGTACCGCGATTTCGGCGGGAACATGCCGTGCTCGAAGTCCGGCTCGTCGTCGAACTGGGTGCCGGGCGCGATCTCGAACGGGCCCATCTCGTCGGTGGTGTCCACCCCGGTCAGGTTGAAGGCGAGCGAGTCGAGCCGGCCGCCGGCGCGGGTCACCTCGGGCATCGGGAAGTCCCGGTGCCACGGCTGGTTGACCGCGCCGGGGAACGGGATGTCGAAGCCCAGCTCGACGATCTTGTAGTCGGCGCCGAGCACGGCCGTGCAGACCGCCGTCACCCAGGGGTGGGTGACCAGCTCGACGAAGCCGCTCAGCTGCTCCGGGTGGATCTCCACGTAGTAGCGGTGCGGGCCGCGGCCGACCGCGCCGCCCGGCCGGGCCTTGGCCTCGGCGAAGGCGGTCTCGACGTCGGCCCGCATCCGGTCGGCCCAGGCGCTGCTGAACGCGCCGCGCAGGGCGGTGATGCCGTCGGTGTAGATCGCCTCCCGGGCCGCCGGCCCGGCTTCCGCATCGATGAGTGACGTCATGAAGGCCATGTTGCAACGTGGCATGCAACGTTGCAAGTGCTGAGTACGATGTTTCCGTGGCTGCGAATCTCCGTCAGGTCGCCGAGCGGGCCGGCGTGTCCGTCCGGACCGTCTCCAACGTCGTCTCCGGCTTCGCCCTGGTCGCGCCGGAGACCCGGGAGCGGGTCCAGCGGGCGCTCGACGAGCTGGGTTACCGGCCGAACGCCGCCGCCCGGCACCTGCGCGGCGGCCGGTCCGGGCTGATCGCGCTGGTCATCCCGGAGATCGCCTCGCCCTATTTCGGCGAGCTGGCCGGTCACCTGGCCGACGAGGCGGAGAAACGTGGCTGGACGATGCTGGTGCAGCAGACCGGCGGCGACCCCCGCCGGGAGCGTGAGCTGCTCGACGGCGTGCACGGCCAGGCGGTCGACGGCCTGGTGATGAGCCCCTGGGCGCTCTCCCCCGCCGACCTGCGCCGCCGCCCGGACGCCGCCCCGCTGGTGCTGCTCGGCGAGCAGGACGCCGACGGCCTGCTGGACCACGTGGTGATCGACAACGTCGCCGCCGCCCGGCAGCTGACCGGGCACCTGATCGCGACCGGCCGGACCAAGATCGCCGCGATCGGCCCGCAGCCGCACCTGACCAACGGCACCGCCGCCCAGCGGCTGGCCGGTTACCGGCAGGCGCTGAGCGAGGCCGGCCTGCCCGCCGATCCGGCCCTGGAGGTGCCGGTCGCCCACCTGCACCGGTCCGACGGGGCGGCCGCCATGCGCGAGCTGCTCAGCGCCGGGACCGCCGTCGACGCGGTGTTCTGCTTCAGTGACCAGCTCGCCCTGGGCGCGCTGCACGCGGCCGCCGGTCACGGCCTGCGGGTCCCGGCCGACCTGGCGGTCGCCGGCTTCGACGACATCGAGGACGGGCGGTTCGCCACCCCCGCGCTCACCACGGTGGCGCCGGACAAGGTGGCGATCGCCCGGGCCGCGCTGGACTGCCTCGCCGCGCGGCTCACCGCGGGCGGCGGGCCGGCGCCGGCCCGCCACGTCGTCGCCCACCAGCTCGAGGTCCGCGCCAGCACCGGCTGACCGCCGGATCCGCTAAGCGACGGCCGCCCGCTGCCGAAAGGCAGGACGGGGGGACCCGTCGACGAAAGGTGCCTCGGTGCGGCGTTTCAGTATCGGCGCCCGGCTGTCCGGGGCGTTCGCCGGTGTGCTCGCCCTGTTGTTCGCCATCGCCGTGGTCGCCTACGCGACCATCGTCTCGCAGCGGGACGCGGCCACCGACGTGCGCCGGCTGGAGCTGCTGACCCGGCAGGCCGACGAAATCAAGACCCATGCGACCACGCTCAACGGCTGGCAGGCCGGCTTCATCAACGACATCTACCGGCTCGGGGCCGGGCGGGCGCTGGGCGGGGACTCGGTCGCCTACAAGGCGTGGCAGCAGGAGCGGGACGCGTTCCGCACCTATCTGGGGCAGGTCGACACCGGCAGCATGACCGGCGCCGAGCGCGACGTCTTCGACACCCTGAACCAAGAGCTTTCGACGTACGTCGCCGTCAACGACAAGGTGGTGGCGGCCTACCGCCCGGGCACCGCGCAGGCGCTGTGGAACGCCGACCAGATCGCCCTGTACGACAGCTGGAACAGCTACTACCGGATCATGGTCGCCGCGCAGAAGCTGGCCGCCTCGGTCGACGCCCGCAGCGTGGCGGCGGTGCGCGCGTCCGCCGAGGACGCCACCCGGGCCGAGCTGATCATCATGGTGGTCACCGGGCTGGCCCTGGCGCTCGGCGCCGCCTCCGCGGTCGTGGTGACCCGCAGCATCGTCCGGCCGGTCGGATCGGCCCGCGACGCGCTGCGCCGGATGGCCGACCGCGATCTGACCGTCGAACCGCCCGCCGACGACGGCCGCGACGAGGTGGCCGAGATGTCGGCGGCGCTCGGGCAGGCGATGGTCGCGGTCCGCACGATCGTCTCCGACGTGGCCCAGCAGGCGGAGATCCTGACCCGGACCTCGGCGGAGCTGGACGCGGTGTCCGGCGCCTTCGCCAAGTCGGTCGGGGACACCAGCGAGCAGGCCGGGCTGGTCGCCGGGGCGGCCGAGGACGTGAACCGCAACGTCGACACGATGGCGGCCGGATCGCAGGAGATGGGCGCCTCGATCGAGGAGATCTCCCGCAACGCCGCCGAGGCCGCGGCGGTGGCCGCCGAGGCGGTGGCCGCGGCCCACTCGGCCAACCAGACGGTCGGCAACCTGGGCACCTCGTCGTCCGCGATCGGCGACGCGGTCAAACTGATCACCAGCATCGCCGCGCAGACCAACCTGCTCGCGCTCAACGCCACCATCGAGGCGGCCCGGGCCGGCGACATGGGCAAGGGCTTCGCGGTCGTCGCCGGCGAGGTCAAGGACCTGGCGCAGGAGAGCGCCCGGGCGGCCGACGAGATCGACTCGCTGGTCCAGGCGATCCAGTCGGACACCGCGGCGGCGGTCACCGCGATCGAGATGATCGGCGAGGTGGTGAGCCGGATCAGCGACTACCAGACCAGCATCGCCGGCGCGGTGGAGGAGCAGACCGCCACCACCGGCGAGATGAACCGGGGCGCCACCGCCGCGGCCGGCGGCACGGCGAGCATCGCCGAGAACATCCGGGCGGTCGCCGCCGCGTCCGCCGCCACCTCGGCCGAGGTGGCCCGCTCCCGGGAGGCAGCCGCCGAGTTGAGCCGGATGTCGACCCAGCTGCGCGACGCGGTCGCCCAGTTCCGGTACTGAGGAGGGGACGATGATCGAACGCTTCCGCGCCGGGGTGCTCGCCGCGGCCCTCACCCTGCTGCTGACCGGGTGTTCGGCGGTGATGGTGCCGGTCTCGCCGGCCGACTCGTCCGGCCTGGGCCGCGAGACGGTGCGCGTCGGGATCGCCTACGACAGCGCGGGGCGCGGCGACAAGAGCTTCAACGACGCGGCCGCGGCCGGCATCGACCGGGCCAAGCAGGAGTTGCTGATCGAGGCGTCGGAGGCGAAGACGCAGGCGGAGACCGACGAGGCCCGGGCCGAGGCGCTGCGCGGGCTCGCCGCCGGCGGCAGCAACCCGGTCATCGCGGTCGGTTTCCTGTACGCCACCGCGGTCGGCACGGTCGCCGAGGAGTTCCCCGGCACCCTCTTCGCGATCATCGACGACGACTCGGTGACCGCGGACAACGTGGTGTCGCTGCTGTTCTCCGAGGAGCAGGGCTCCTATCTGGTCGGGGTGGCGGCCGCGCTGGCCACCCGCAAGGACCGGGTGGCCTTCGTCGGCGGCGTCGACGTCGCCCTGATCCACAAGTTCGAGGCCGGCTACGTCGCCGGGGTGCACAGCGTCGACCCGGGCATCCGGGTCGACGTCCGGTACCTGACCAGGCCGCCCGACTTCGGCGGCTTCAGCGCGCCGGCCAAGGGCAAGGCCGCCGCGGCGCGCCTGATCGCCGGCGGCGCCGACGTGGTCTACGCGGCGGCCGGCGGCTCCGGCTCCGGCGTCTTCCAGGCGGTCGCGGCCGGCCGGAAGGCGTGGGCGATCGGGGTCGACTCCGACCAGTACGCCACCGCCGACGAGGCGGTCCGCTCCCGCATCCTCACCTCGATGCTCAAACGCGTCGACAACGGCGTCTTCCAGGAGATCCAGGCGTTCGTCAAGGGCGACCGGGCCGGCGGGAAGAAGCGCTACGACCTCAAGGTGGACGGTGTCGGCTACGCCACCTCGAACCAGCAACTCGGCCCGTACCAGTCGGGGATGGAGAAGGCCCGGTACCGGATCCTCAGCGGCGCGGTGCGGGTGCCGGTGTCCTGAGCACCCCGGCGGTGATCAGACCACGGTGCACGGGATGCCGTTGAGGGTGAAAGCGACCGGTTCGGCGGTGTTCCCGGTGTGGGTGCCCTGGAAGCCGATGTCGACGCCGGCCCCGGGCGCGAGGGTGCCGTTGTAGCTGACGTTGCGCGCGGTCACCTGACCGCTCGCGGAGGCGAAGGTGGCGTTCCAGCCGGACGTGATGGCCTGCCCGGCGGGGAGGGCGAAGCCGAGCGTCCAGCCGTCGATCGCCGAGGTGCCGGTGTTGGTGATGGTGATCGCGGCCGTGAAGCCGGAGCTCCAGGTGCTCATCGTGTAGGCGACCCGCGGGCCGGTGCCGCCGCTCGGGACGGGCGAGGCGCTGGGCGACGGGGTGCCGCCACCGATCCTGGTCACGAAGGTCATCGCGCTGCGGGCCGGGAGGAGCCCGGTGAACGAGCCGTTCGCCATGGTGAGCGCGGTCTGCGGCGCGACGGTGCGGCTGCCGTCGGTCAGCCAGTTCGCGACGCTGCCGGACGCGGTGGTGTTCGCCAGGGTGAACTGCTGGCTGACCGCCGAGGTGTTCTTGTTGATCGCGACGATGACGACGGTGTCACCGTCGCGGTACGCCGACACGTAGACGTTCGACGCCGGGTTCGCCGTCGCGTCGATCCGGACCTGGCCGGGGCGGACGAACCTGGCGAAGTGCGCCATCATCGCACCGCGCTTGCTGATCTGGCCGTCCTCCCGCATCGGGCCGTAGCTGCGCCGCAGGTACCACCACACGTACGCCTGGAACTCGGCGTCCACCATGGCGTGGTGGATGTGCTCGCCCACGTCGAGCGCCTCCGGCCAGGCGTCCCCGGAATTGGCGGTGCTGTTCGGGTAGTACACCTCGCTCATCCACAGTTCCTTGCCGGCGCCCTTCTGCTTGAACAGCGGGTAGGGGAAGTTCGCGTACGGGGTGCCGTACAGGTGGGCCCCGATGATGTCCACGTTGGCGAGCGCGGCGGCGTCGTTCAGGATCGGGTCGGACATCGACTTGACGTACTGGAAGGATTCCGGCGCCATCACCCGGGTGCTGATCGAGCCGGCGTTCTCCCGCAGGAACCGGGTGATCTCCGCGCTGGTCCACCAGGTCCACTCCGACGCGTAGTCGGGCTCGTTCTGCACCGAGATGGCGTACAGGTTCACCCCGTTGTTCCGCAGGTAGGCCGTGAAGTCGTTCAGATGCTGGGCGTAGGCGGCGTACGAACCGTATTTGAGGCGCTTCGCGTCGGTCTGGCTGCCGCGGGTGAAGGTCTCGGTCATGCCGGCGGGCGGATTCCACGGCGAGGCGAAGACGGTGGCGCCGAGCTCGACGGCCCGTTTCGCCGTGGCCAGGTCACGACCCCAGTCCGCCGGGCTCTCCCCGACCGGGATCCGCAGCACCGAGAAGCCCAGCCGGCCCTCGCCGGTGCCGAACGCCGTGTCGCGCTGGGCGGCCGTGAGGTCGCCGATCCAGGCCGCGTGCGCCATCGCGCCGAAGCCCTTGATCGTCTGGCGTGGCGCGGACGGGTTGACGTTCGCCGCCGCGGCCGAGGCCTCGGTCGCCGCGACCACCGACGCCGCGACGGTGATGACCGGCACGGCGCCCATCGTGGTCAGGACGGTCCGGCGGCTGAGCAGCCTCCGCTCGCCACTTCCCGGCTCCTGCTGATCCTGCGTCATGGTTCCTCCTTCGGGCCGTCGGGCGCAGCCGGCTCGCCATTGGTCTTCCGACCGGCGTGTGGTGCGGACCGTCGACCGGGTCGCACGTCCGGGGAATTCGTGCGATGGGGATGAGAAATAGTCCGGACCGGAGCATACGGGAGCGCTCCCATTAATGCCATGGCGCGTGTTTGGGCTGCTCACCCCGCCGGGAAAAGCGCGCTATTGATTCACCGGAATTGTTATGCGCGCCGATGCGCCGGAGTCGTTTGTCACGAGCCGGTCCGCCGGCGCTGATTCAGCGGGCCGGGTTCGATCGTCTCGGCCAGCTCCCGGGCCACCTGGAGCAGCGGACGCTCGCAGTGCTGACTGGTCCGGACCAGAAGGCCGAACGCCTGATCGGCGGTGAGCCCGAACCGTTCCATCAGAATGCCCTTGGCCTGGCCGACCGTGTCGCGCACCTGGACCGCCTGGCCGAGCTGCTCCTGGTGCTGGGCGCTCGACATGGCGACGGCCGCGTGCACGGCGAACAACGTCGCCACGTGCTCCCCGGCGGCGTCGAAGGCGCCCGGGTGCCGGGAGGACAGGGTGAGCGCGCCCAGCGTGCCGCGTTCCACCTCGAGCGGCAGCACGAGCAGGCTGTGCACGCCGAGCGTGGCGGCCCGGGCCTCGACCTCGGGCCACCGCTGCGCGCCGGCGATGTCGGCCAGCCGGATGCCGCGCTGCTGCCGCACCGCGTCCCGGCACGGGCCGCGGCCGCTGTCGCACTGCACCTGGTCCAGCCACCGGGCCGCCTCGTCGGTGGCCGCGCCGGGAGTGAGCCGGCGATGACGGCGGACCACGAGACCCGCGGACTGCGCGCCGGGAACGATCTCCACGGCGGCCGCGACGATCGCCTCCAGCGTCTCCTGTTCGCTCTCCGCGGCATCCCAGCTCAGTGCCGCCCAGCTCAGGGCGACGGCGAGGCCGTCGCCGGCCAGTCTCGCCGCCCGCTTCGATGATGGTGTGCCACGAGGCTGAGAGTGCTGCATCAGATCTTTACCTTCTTCGAACCCACGCGAGCAAAGTCCGCGGCCGCAAGTCACCGTCATGGCAACAAGGCGGGGTACGAATCACCGATCTGTCCCTGAATGGTATCTCTTTCCCGAGTCCGGATCACCCATGCGTAGGCAAAGACGCCGATAAATCTGTCGCTTTTTTCGCACGGGCTGTCCTGTCGCCGGCCGATGGCCCGGGCCACTGGGCCTCGAGGACGGATAAGACGTAAAGGATTCGCCATGAGCCGCCCACTATTAGTGATTGACCCTTTACGCAAAGTGATGATTCTCGCCATCGACTCCGGCGACAACGCCATGGTGCTCAACCGGGCCGGACGCTTCGGTGCCCCGGCCGCACCCGCCGGGTAGGCGGACCGGCGCCACGGGATCGCGGTGTCGGCAGGGTCGTAGGGTGTCGGCATGGTTGATCGATCCCTGACGCTGATGGCGGTGCACGCCCACCCCGACGACGAGGCTTCGAGCACCGGCGGGGTCCTCGCCCGCTGTGCCGCGGAGGGGATCACGACCGTGCTCGTGACCTGCACCGACGGCCGGTGCGGGGACGGGCCGGGCGGGGTCAAGCCGGGCGCGCCCGGGCACGACCCGGTGGCGGTGGCCGCGATGCGTCGCGAGGAGCTCGAGGCCAGCTGCGCCGCCCTCAAGGTCACCCACCTGGAGCTGCTCGGTTACGCCGACTCCGGGATGATGGGCTGGCCGACCAACGACGCACCCGGCTCGTTCTGGGGCGTGCCGGTCGCCGAGGCGGCCGAGCGGCTCGCCGCCCTCATCCGGCAGTACCGGCCCGACGTCGTCGTCACCTACGACGAGAACGGCTTCTACGGCCACCCCGACCACATCCAGGCGCACCGCGTCACCATGGCGGCGGTCGCGCTGACCGGCGTGCCGGCCAAGGTGTACTGGACCACCGCCCCGCACTCCGGGATGGCCGCGCTCGGCGAGGCGCTGCGCGAGCTGGGGGTCGACTGGGCCGAGGACGAGGTGGCCGAGGACACCCCGGGCCCGCAGATCGGCATGCCCGACGCGGAGATCACTACCTGGGTGGACACCCGCGCCTTCGGCGCCCAGAAGTACCAGGCGCTCGCGGCACACGCCAGCCAGAGCGAGAACATCGAGTTCCTGCGGATGGGCGAGGAGCGCTTCACCGACCTGATGGGGGTCGAGACGTTCCTGCGGGTGTACGACACCACCGGCGCGCCGCTGCCCGAGGACGACCTGTTCGCCGGGCTGCGCTGACGGCTCCCGGCGATCGCCGGCCGGGGGCCCTCAGTTGGTACTCAGCCCCTGCTCGCTGCCCGGCTTGATCTTCCGGTCGTCGCGCAGCTCCAGGAACGGCTCGTCGGTCGGGTCGTGACCGGCCGCGATCGCCCGGCCGCGCTGCAGCTCGGCGTCCAGTTCCGCGCCCAGCAGGATCGCGATGTTACTGATCCACATCCAGACCAGGAACGCGATCACGCCGCCCAGCGTGCCGTACGTCTTGTTGTAGTTGGCGAAGTTCGCCAGGTAGATCGCGAACGCGACGGACACCAGGACCCAGGCCACGACGGCGAACAGGCCACCGGGGCTGACCCAGCGGAACCCGCCGGTCTTGGCGTTCGGCGAGGCCCAGTACAGGATCGCGAACATCAGGCTGACCAGGACCAGCAGCACCGGCCATTTGACGATGCTCCAGGTGGTCACGGCCGCCGAGCCGAGCCCGAGCTTGTCACCGACGATCCGGGCGAGATCACCGGTGAAGATGACGATCGCCGCGGAGATCACCAGCACCAGCCCGACCACGGCGGTGACGCCGACCCGGATCGGCAGCGTCTTCCAGATCGGGCGCCCCTCCGGCACGTCGTAGATGGCGTTGGACGCCCGCATGAACGCCGCCGTGTAGCCGGACGCCGACCAGAACGCCACGAGCAACCCGAAGATCGCGGCGACGCCGGCCTTGCCCGGGTCCTGCACCTGGGTCAGCACCGTGTCGACCAGGTCCCGCAGCTGCTGGCTCGGCGCCAGATCGTGCACCGCGTCCTGGACCGTCTGCTGACCGTTGTCGTTCAGCATGCCCAGCAGCGACACGATGACCAGCAGCCCGGGGAAGATCGACAGCACCCCGTAGTAGGTCAAGGCGGCCGCCCAGTCCGAGACGTTGTCCTGGGAGAACTGCTTGACGGTGCGCTTGAGCGCGGCGAACAGGCCGGTACCCTTCAGTTCGGCGGGGCTGTCCGGGCCGGCCTCCGGCGGCGGAGCGGACAGGTCGTAGGGCTTGTCGTCCCCCGTCCGGGTGGTCGCGACCGAGTCGGACCCGTGGTCACGACGATTCTTCACGCTCATGGCGCGCCTCCTGCATAGGTCGAGCTACAGGCGTGGAATAGCCCGCCGCCCGGATTTCAATCGTTGTCCGGCCAGTCGGACCCGTCCGGTGCTCCGCCGGGCTATCCGCCCGTGGTGATCGGGTGAAGGCCGAGAGCGTCGTCGACCCGGCCGAGGACATCGTCGTCCTGGCCGACGCCGCGCAGCAGGTCGACGGCGGTGGTGCGGATCTGCCCGACGATCATCGTCACCGGCAGGCTGGGCTGCGTCTCCAGGAGCTCGGCGGCGATCCGGACGGCGTGCAGCGCCGCGGCGTCGGCCCGATCGGCGTGCTTGCCCGGGTCGTCGGCGCCGGTGAGGTCGGTCGCCAGGGACTCGCCGGCCGCGCGGACCGCGTCGGCGAGCGCGGTGAGTGCTTCGCCGAGTTGCTCCGGGGTGTCGGCGTGCAGCCGGGTCAGCGTCACGGCGTTGCGAGCCAGGATCCAGATGTTGCCGACGACGTGATCGAGCTGGTCGGTGGTCGCTTCGACCTGCTGCACCTGCTGCAAACGCCGGCGGCGGCGTACCCTCAGGCGCAGTGTCTCGCCGGCGGCGAGCGCCGCGGCCCGCAACCGGTGCACGCACCCGGTGATCTGCTGGGCTCGGTCCAGCACCTTCTGGGCGGCCCGCTCGTCGCAGCCGGCCACCGCCCGCTGCATGTCGGTGAGCACCCCGGCCAGATCGGCGAAGGCCGACCGCGCTTCGGTGACCAGCGGCGCGAGCGGGTCGCGGGCGGTGGCCAGCTGGCTGACGGCCAGCGCGACGGCGCCGCCGACCAGCGCGTCGACGAACCGGAAGGGCAGCAGCTGATCCGCCGGGTCGGCGACCGCGACGAGGTAGAGCGCGGACACTGCGGCCTGCACCACCAGGGTGCTGGACGCGCCGGCGGCGACCATCGGCCCGATGGTCAGTAGCAGGACGGTCAGGACCGTGCCGACGCTCGGCCCGAGGACGTGGATGACCAGTTCGGCGACGAGCACGCCGGCCGCGACCCCGAGCACGATCTCGGCGGTCTGCCGGAGCCGGCGGCCGCGGGACTCACCGACGATGATCAAGGCGGTGGACGGGGCCACCACCGGGTCCGGGTGGCCGATCACGTACACCGCGACGGCCCAGGCCAGCGCGGCGGCGATGATCGATTCGCCGGTCGGCCGCGCCGCCTCGCGCAGACGTCGCGCCGCCGACCGCACCCGTAATCGCATCCCATCGCCCTCCGTCGTCACCACCATGGCGAAGTTGATCTACCCGGAAAGCTCGGGAGGGTAACGACAGGAACCGGTGTACGCCCGTGACACGACACCAATGTGTGAAGATCAGCCGATGACGTCCGATCGGCCCCGGATCCTCTACGTCAGCGATCTGGCCTATGACGCCCGGGGCCGCCGCTACTGCGACGAGGACATCTATCTGACCTCGCGGTTGCGCGCCGCCTTCGGCCTGGCGATCTGCCACCCGCTGGACGCCCGCGCCCTGATGCCCGACTTCGACCTGGTCGTCGTCCGCAACAGCGGCCCGGTGCTCGGCTACCAGGCCGAGTACCAGGCGTTCCGTGCGGCTGCCGGCGAGACGGGCGCGCGGGTCTTCACCGAGCTGACCGGCAAGGGCGACGCCGCCGGCAAGCAGTATCTGATCGATCTGTTCGCCCAGGGGTATCCGGTGATTCCCACCGTCGACCGGCCCGGGGAGATCGACCGCCTGCCGGCGAGCGAGAAGTACGTCGTCAAGCCGAAGTACGGCGCTGACTCGGTCGGCCTGACCGTCGTCGACCGGGCCGGCCTGCCCCGGCTGGACCACCCGGATCTGCTGGTCCAGCCGCACGTCGACTTCACCTACGAGGTGTCCTTCTACTACCTCGACCACGACTTCCAGTACGCCCTGTACGCGCCCCGGCCGGACCGGCGGTGGGAACTGGAACCCTACGAGCCCGACGAGGCCGACCTGGCCTTCGCGCAGCGCTTCATCGACTGGAACGACATCGACCACGGCATCCAGCGGGTCGACGCCTGCCGGACCCGGGACGGCGCGTTGCTGCTGGTCGAGCTGGAGGACCTCAACCCGTACCTGTCACTCGACCGGATCGACGCGGACACCCGGGACCGGTTCGTCGCAGCGATGACCACCTCACTCACCCGGCTGAGCGACAAGCCTCGCGGGTCACGCTCCGGGAAGCCGATCCGCCCCGCTTAAAGGACCATCCACGGGGTGGTGCCGACCGGGCCGGTCCCGTCGTGGAGGGCGAACCGGGTCGGCCCGGGGCTCAGGCCGTCGAAGGCGAACCGGCCCCACGTGTCGGTGACGGTGGCTCGGACGCCGCCCGGCTGCTCCGCGCGGACCTGCACCTGGCGGGCCGGGGCCAGCTGCCCGAGCACGGTGACGTGCCGCCCGTCGATGGTGACCTCGATGTCGATGTCGAGGTCGTTCACCCGGTAGGTGCGCAGCACGCCGTAGCCGCCGCGGACCTCGGCGGTGGCCAGCGCGGTGCTGTCGGTGAGGTGGGCCAGCTGGGCGTCCATGTCCCGCCAGTCGAACGCGGCCAGGGCCGCCTCGACGACCTGGGGTGGCGCCGGGTCGGCGCCGTCGAGCATGGCGCTGAGGCGCTGGAGGAGTTCGTCGTCGGTCATGTCGTCGCTTCCTGTCATGAGGCGCTTCGTGTCATGGGGTGGCCGCCATTGCGGAGAGGGAGGCGCTTCCTGTCATGGGGTGGCCGCGGTTTCGGAGAGGGCCGCACGGAGCGCCGTCAGGCATCGGGCCCGGGTCGGGCCGAGGCTGCCGACCGGCATGTCGAGCCGGTCGGCCGCCTCCGCGTAGCCGCCGCTGGGCGGGTCGACAACCAGCAGGCGCAGCAGGGCCTGGCAGCGGTCCGAGATGCGGGCGAAGGCGGTCCACAGCTCCCGGTCCCGGTCGGCCAGCACGATCTCCTGCCCCGGCGGCGGGCCGTCGTCGAGCAGGTTGACGAAGGTGTGCTCGGCGGCCGGGCTCTCCCGGCGGCGCAGCACGTTGATCGACTCGCGCCGGGCGGTGGCCGCCAGCCAGGCGCCCAGCCGCTCCGGCCGGCGGATCCGGCCGAGGTGCTCGACCAGCCGCAGCCAGGTCATCTGGCTCACGTCGGCGACGTCGGCGGCGTCCAGGCGGAAGCTTCCGGCGATCGACCAGACCAGGTTCGCGTACCGGTGCACGATTTGCGCCCAGGCGGCGCGGTCGCCGTCGGCGGCGGCCCGCAACCAGCCGGCGACCTCGTCCGGTGTCGGCGCGGCGGCGGCCGTCATCAGAGCGCCGGGAGGTCGTCGAACCGGCGCCCGGCGGCCGCGACCACGTCGCGCAGCGCGTCCCGGGCGGTGCTGCCCCGGGCGATCCGCTCGGCCACCGCGGCCACCACGTACGGGGTCGCGAACGACGTGCCGCTCCAGCTCGCCCAGCCGGTCGGGAACTGCTGGTGGGCGATGTAGGTGCTGACCACGTCGGCGCCCGGGGCGGCCGCGGTGAGCCAGTCCCCGGAGTTGCTCCAGTCGCACAGCCCGGTGCCGTCGTGCGCGGCGATCGCGGCGACCCGGTCGGCGAACGACGCGCCGGTGCCGGCGAACGCGGCCGGCCAGAACGGGTCGGTGGCGTTGCCGTCGTTGCCGGCCGCCGCGACCACCACCCGGTCGCCGGTGCTCAGCAGCCGGCGCAGCGCCATCCGCAGCCCGATCGGCGGCGTGTCGCCGACGCTGTAACCGCCCAGCGACAGGTTCACCACGCGGACTTCCGGGCCGACCCGCCCCAGGCCCCGGATCAGCCCGTCCTCGGTGCAGATGCCGAACGTGTCCAGCACCCGGATCACGCTGATGCCGGTCCGGCCGGTGCGGGCCGCGATCACCCCGGCGATGAAGTTGGCGTGCCCGACGTCGCCGTCCAGCACCCCGTCGTTGTCGACGTCGGTGTCGGTCTCCACGTCGACCGTGCCGGCGGCGTAGCAGGCCGGCGGCAGCGGGCTGTCCTTCCACAGTCCGGTGTCGACCACGGCGACCGGCACCCGGCCCGCCGCGGTGCCCGGGCTCAGCAGGGCGGCCGGCGCGGCCGGCTCCGGCGGCCCGTACGGTCCGCCGTGCCCGAACACGTTGCCGGTGGCGACGAACACGTGGTTCGGCGCGACCACCGCGTCCGGGCCGGCCACCTCGGCGCGGACCGCGGCGACGGTGGCCGGCACGTCGGCGTGCGGGGCGATGTAGCGGCGCAGGCCCGGCATCAGCTCCTCGTCGCCGGACACGTCGATGCCGCCGCCGGCCAGATGGCGCTCGGCGGCCCGCCGGCCGTCGTCGAGAACCAGCAGCTCGCCGGTCACGTGCCAGGCGGTGGCGCCCGCGGCGGAGCGTGACGAGCGCAGCTGGGGCAGTCGTTCCATCCGCTGCCGGCGGCGGTTCCGGTAGGCGCTGAGGCGGGCGTCCGATGGCATGGCAAGGCTCCTTCACGGCAGGTCGGCGTCACAATGGACAAAGAGTCCCACCAGTCAGACGGTGCCGATCAGGCCCTGATACGAGAAGGCTGAGGTTTTCTCGCGGCGGCGGAAGGACTCCATCGTGTCGGTCGATGCCCTGGACGACCCGCACAAGGCGGCCCGGTTCGCGCTGGAGCAGGTCACCGCCGATCCGGAACGGGCCGCCGAGCTGGCCGCGCGGGCCGGTGAGGCGGCCCGGCGGGCCGGTGATCCGGCCGCCGAGTCGACCGCGCTGCGCGCCCTCGGCCTGGCCGCCCGGGAGCACGGCGAGGCCCGGGACGCGTTGCGCCATCTGCGCCGGGCGGTGCGGGCCGGCGCCCGCGCGCCCGGTCCGGTCTTCGCCGCCCAGGCCCGGATGAGCCTGGCCCTGATGCTGATGGAGTCCGGCCGGCCGACCCAGGCGCTGGCCGAGATCGAGGCGGCCGCCCCGCACCTGGACGGCCTGGACGGGACCCGGCTGCGCATGCAGCGGGCGCTGATCCTGGACCGGCTCGGCCACCTGGACGTGGCGATGGCCGAGTACACCGCGGCGATCCAGCAGCTGTCCGCGGCCGGCGACCGGCTGTGGCTGGCCCGGGCCCTGACCAACCGCGGCAACCTGCACATCCACCGCCCGGCGATCACCGCCGCCCGGCTCGACCTGCTCGCCGCCCACCGGCTCTACCGCGAGCTCGGCCAGCAGCTGGCGGCCGCGCAGGTGGAGCACAATCTGGGGTACGCCGCGGCGTGCGCGGGCGACCTGCTCGCGGCGATCCACTGGTACGACCGGGCCGACGACTACTTCCGGGTGCACGGCCGGTCCCCGATGGCGCTGATCGGCCGCAGCGAGTTGTTCCTGCAGGCCCAGCTGCTGCCCGAGGCGCGCGAGGCGGCGCAGGCCGCGGTGGCCGAGGCCCAGCGCGGCACGATGCGGCTGCACGAGGCACAAGCCCGATTGATGTACGCCCGGATCGCGCTGGCCGACGGTGACCCGGCCGGGGCGATGCGCGAGGCGACCGCCGCCCGGCAGTCCTTCGCCCGCCAGCGGTTCCGGCCGTGGACGGCGATGGCGCAGTACCTGCGGCTGCGGGCGGACACCGCGGGCACCCCGGCGGCCCGGCTGCGGGCGGTCCGCGCGGTCGCGGCGGAACTGGCCGACGCCGGGCTGCCCGCGGCGGCCCTGGACGCGCGCCTGTTCGCGGCGAGCCTGGCCGCCGGGCGGCCGGACGCCGCCGAGGACCTGCGGGTGGTGCTGACCGCCGGGCGCCGGGGCCCGGCCGCGCTGCGCGCCCGGGCCTGGCACGCGGCCGCGCTGCTGCGCGACGCGGCGGGCGACACGGCCGGGGCGCGGCGGGCGCTGCTGGCCGGCATCCGGGTGCTGGACGCCTACCAGGCGGCGCTGGGCGCCACCGAGTTGCGGTCGCTGGCCGGCAGCTACGCCGCCGATCTGATCACCACCGGGGTACGGCTGGCGCTGCGCGGCGGACGCCCGGCCGGCGTGCTGTGGTGGGCCGAACGCCGCCGCGCGGTCGCCCTGCGGCTGCCGCCGACCCGGCCGCCCCGGGAGGACGACCTGGCCGCCGACCTCGACCGGCTCCGCGGCCTGGCCTCGGCGGCGCCCGGCGGCCCGCGGCCCGGCCGGGACGGCGGGCAGTGGCGGGCCCAGCGGGCCGTCGAGGAACGCATCCGGCGGCGCAGCTGGCAGGCCGCGGCGACCGGCGCAGCGGGCAGCCCGACGCAGCCGCCGCGCCCGGCCGAACTCACCGTCCGGATCCGGGACCGGCTGGCCGGGCGCACGCTGATCGAGCTGGTCAACGTGGACGGTACGCTGCACGCCGTCGCGGTCGGCGCCGACGGCTGCGTGGTGCGCCCGCTGGGACCGGTCGCCGCCCCGGTCGAGGAGTCGACGCTGCTGCGGTTCTCGCTGCGCCGGCTGCTGCTGCCGGGCGGGACCGCCGCCACCCGGCGGGCCGCGGCGGCCAGCGCCCGGCACGCCGCGCACCGGCTGGACGCGCTGGTGCTCGCCCCGATGCTGGACGCGCTCGGCAGCACCGTCCCGGCCGGGCTGGTGCTGGTGCCGGCCGGGCCGCTGCACGCCACCCCGTGGGCGCTGACCGCCTCCTGCTGGGGCCGTCCCCTGGTGGTGGCCCCGTCGGCAACCGCCTGGCTGGCCGCGGACACCGCCCCGCTCCCGGCCGGTGGGCCGGCCCGGCCGGTGAGCGGCCGGCACATCCCGCCGCCGAACGACGGGCCGACCCGGCCGGGGAGCGGTGGGCACATCCTGCTGGCTGCCGGGCCCGGGCTGGCGCACGCCGAGCCGGAGGTCCGCCGGCTGCGCGAGCTGCACCCGGCCGCGACCGTGCTGCTCGGTGAGCGGGCGCGGGCCGAGGTGGTGCGGCGGGCGCTCGACGGGGCACGGCTGGCGCACCTGGCCGCGCACGGCGCGTTCCGGTCGGACAACGCGATGTTCTCGCACGTGCTGCTCGCCGACGGGCCGTTCACCGTCTACGACATCGAGCGGCTCGCCCGGCCGCCGCAGACGGTCGTGCTGTCCGCCTGCGACGTCGGCCTGTCCGCGGTGCACCCGGGCGAGGAACTGATGGGCCTCACCTCGGCGCTGCTCGGGCTCGGCACCGCCACCGTGCTGGCCAGCGTCCTCCCGGCCCGCGACGCGGTGGCCCTGGAACTGATGGTGGACCTGCACCGCCGGCTGGCCGCCGGCGCCCGCCCGGCCGCGGCGCTGGCCGCCGCCCAGGTCGCGGTGGCCGGCGCGGACGGCGAAGCGGACGCGCGCCTCGCCACGGCCGCCGCGTTCGGCTGCTACGGCAGCGGCTGACCGCCAGCCGACCGGCGGCGACCGCGCGTCAGCGGCGCGCCGTCACGGTCTGCCGACGGACCCGCCCGCCGCAGCCGGCCGCAGGACCGCAGTGGACACCGACGACCAAGCCGCCTGGCACCGTCGGTCCCCCAGCCGCACCGGGTGGTGAGCGGGCCGGATGCCCATGAACGGCACCGGATCGGTCAGATCAGCACGTCGGTGGTCCGCGGAACGCTGAACGTCCGCGTGATCAGATCGCTGACCAGCGACGACATGGTCCGGGTGTCGCCACCGGAGGCGGACAGCAGCATGGCCGCGGCGGCCCCGTCCAGGTGCACGTTCACGCCGGTCAGAATGCGCGCGTCGACGGTCTGCGGAGGCCCGAAGTCCATCGGGGTCCACCCGGCGGCCGGAGCGGCAGCCGGGGCGGAGACCGGGGCCGCGACCGGGGCGGGCACCGGCGCCGGCCGGGTGACGGCGGCGGGCGCGGCGGCGACCACCGGCTGCTCCTCGCAGCTGAGGCAGCCCTCGGTCCGGCCGGTCAGCACGTACCGGGTGACCGCCTCGCGGTTGGCCGGCTTCCACCATTTGCCGCCGCACCGGGAGCACGCCACCCCGGGCAGGTAGGCCTCGGCGGCGGCGTGCGCGCCGGCCGCCTCGCGCGGATCGTCGACGTGTTCGCCGGGACGCTGCAGCACGTGCGGCGCGCCGGAGAGCGCGAGCCAGCGTGGCCGGGTGCCGGCGGGTGCGCACGCCCAGTAGCGTTGCGCCCGCGCGTAGCCGTCGGCGTTCGCCCCGGGCAGGCGCCGCAGGGCCAGGGTGAGCAGCCCCCGTCCGTCCGGGCCGATCGTCAGCGTGAAGCGGTCCGCCTGTTCGGTCATGGCCCGATCATCGGCAGCGTGCCGCCGCGGACAAGAAGAATTCCCGGCATCATGAAGAGGTGTCACCACGACGGCGGGCCCTGCTGCTCGGGGTTGCCTGCCTGGTGGCGGTCGCGGTGCTGGCCGGGCTGACCGTCCGGTGGCTGCGCGACGGCGACGACGGCCCCCGCCCGGACCAGGCCCGGCCGGGCACCGTGCTGCTGGTGCCGGGCTATGGCGGCAGCCGGACCGCGCTGACCCGGCTCGCCCAGCGGATCGAGGCCGCCGGGCGTACCGCGCGGGTGCTGACCCTGCCCGGCGAGGGCGACGGCGACCTGCTGCAGCAGGCCCAAGTGCTGGACGTCGCGGTGCGCGAGGCGCTGCGCGCCGGCGCGCCCTCCGTCGACGTGGTCGGCTATTCGGCCGGCGGCGTGGTGACCCGGCTGTGGGTGGACCGGCACGCCGGCGCCGAGGTCGCCCGCCGGGTGGTGACCCTCGGCTCGCCGCTGCACGGCGCCCGCCTGGCCGGGCTCGGTGCGGCGCTGGCCCCGGGCTCCTGCCCCGCCGCCTGCCGCCAGCTGGCCCCCGGCAGCGACCTGCTGCGCGACCTCGACGAGCCGCTCCCCGACGGCCTGCCGTGGCTGTCCATCTGGACGGAGAACGACGAGACCGTGCAGCCCCCCGACTCAGCCCGCCTGGACGGCGCCATCAACCTGTCCCTGCAGCAGCTCTGCCCGGCCGCCCGAGTCGCCCACAGCCAGCTCCCCACCGACCCGGATGTCACCGCCCTGGTCCTGGCCGCCCTCAGCCCCGCCCCGTTGACCACCCCCACCACCTGCCCCGACTGACCCCGCAAGCCCCGCTTCGGCCCGGACCGAAGCGCACCTCGCGGCAAGCCGGCTGGCCCTCACGGGTGTCTCAAGGTCCTTGAGACACCCGTGAGGGCCAGCCGAACAACCGCGGGGCGCGCTTCGGTCCTGGCCACGACGGGGCTGGCGGCGGTTCGAGGGGCGGGCGCGGGGCTGAGGGCGTACCGGAATCAGGTTGTGATGTCCTTGGTGAGGAAGTTGGCCCAGGCGGCGCCGAGCAGCACCACCAGATAGACCAGCTGGATGCCGGCGCCGCGCTCGATGTCGCGCCACAGCACCGGGTCGCGGAAGAAGTCGACCCAGGCCAGCCAGTAGCGGGTCGGCAGGTAGGGGCGGATCGCCGCGGCCGCGTCCAGGGTGACCAGCACCTGGCTGGTGACCAGGACGGCGAGCGCGCCCATCGCGGCGCCGAGCGCGGAGTCGGTGACCGTGGACAGGAACAGCGCGATCGCCGCCACGCCGAGCATCGAGATCACGATGTAGCCGACCGTGCCGAGCAGGCGCAGCGCCAGACCGGCCGGGCTGATCGTGACGCCGGACAGCGACGTCACGTCCGGTGGCAGCGTCACGCCCGCCGAGCTGGTCGACACCCCGAAGAGCAGGACCCCGCTCGCGTACGAGGTGAGCACCACCGCCACGATCGCGAAGAGGACGAACGTCACCAGCGCGAGCAGCTTCGCGACCAGCAGGCGGGTCCGGCCGACCGGGCGGATCAGCAGGTAGCGCAGGGTGCCGCCGGACGCCTCCCCGGCCACCGCGTCGCCGGCCAGCACCGCCACCGACACCGGCAGGAAGATCGGCAGGACCAGGGCCATCGCCGCGGCCGGGTAGAGCGCGCCGTTGCTGAGCACCGCGGACAGGAACGCGCCGCCCTGCCCGGGCGGCGGCGGGATCCGGGTGGTGGCCAGGAAGATCGCCACGATCAGTGGGAGCGCGCAGAGCAGTCCGGCGATCACGTAGGTGCGTGGCCGCCGGAAGACTTTCGCCAGTTCGACCCGGATCATCCGGCCTCCACCCGGTCGGCGCTGGTGGTGGTCGCCTCCAGGACGACCTGTTCGAGGGTGCGCCGCTCGGCGCCGATCGCGGTGACCGTGACCCCGGCCGCGACCAGCTCGGCGTTGAGCGTGCCCGGGTCGTCGTGCCGGACGGTCAGGGTGTGGCCGTCGCGGTGCTCGACCCGGCCGTCGAGCAGCGCCACCACCCGCTCCGGGGACGGCGTGCCGACGGTGACCCGGCCGGTCGGCGCCCGCAGCCGGGCCAGGTCGTCCTGCAGCACCAGCCGGCCGCGGTCCATCACCCCGACCCGGGTGCACAGCGCGTCGATCTCGGCGAGCAGGTGGCTGGAGAGGAAGACCGTGGTGCCGTCCCGGTTCAGCTCGGTGAGCAGGTCGCGGATCTCGCGGATGCCGCGCGGGTCGAGCCCGTTGGTCGGCTCGTCCAGGATCAGCAGCCGGGGGCGGCGCAGCAGGGCGCCGGCCAGGCCGAGCCGCTGCCGCATGCCGAGCGAGTAGGCGCGCACCGGCCGGCGGTCGATGCCGGCCAGGCCGACCCGCTCCAGGGCCTCGGCGACCCGCGCTTTCCGGCCCCGCCGGCTGCCCGGGCCGGCCGCGTCGAACAGGGCCAGGTTGGTCCGGCCGGACAGGTGCGGATAGGCGGCCGGGCCCTCGACCAGCGCGCCGATGTCGGGCAGCGCGTCGTGGACCCGTTTCGGGATCGGCAGGCCGAGCACCTCGATCGTGCCGCGGGTGGCGTAGACCAGGCCGAGCAGCATCCGGACCAGCGTCGTCTTGCCGGAGCCGTTCGGCCCGAGCAGGCCGTAGCGGTCGCCCTCGCGCACGTCCAGGTCGACCGAGTCGACGGCGACCACCCGGCCGTAGCGCTTGGTCAGGTCGTGGGTGACGATCATCGGCGGACCTCGGTGGCGACCTGGCGCAGCAGGGCCGGGCTGACCAGGCCGGCGACCAGGAAGGTGTGGTCGTCGGCGCGCACCGCCAGCAGGTTGAGCAGGCCGGTGGTGATGGTCGCGGCGGAACCGCCGGGCAGCTGCTGGCCGTAGGCGCTGATCTGCCGGTAGGCGGCGGCGCCCAGCCGGTCCGGGAGGGCGATCACCACGAAGCCGGTGAGGCCGCGGCCGTACAGACCGGCCACCGAGGTGGCGTGGGACAGGGTCCGGCCGCCCAGGGTGTCCGGCAGGGCGGCGGGTTGCCAGCGGTTGATCGTACGGAAGAGGTCCGGGGCCTCGGTCTCGGTGTAGCCGATGCCCGGCCGGGGTGCCGGCGGGGTCAGCACGCCCTCGTCCGGCGCCTCGGCGTGCACCTCCAGGAAGCGGGTGACGAACACCGGCCGGGCCCCGCCCTTCGCGGTGATCTCCGCCTGCAGCGGCAGCCCGCCCGGATCGGCCCAGACGTCCACGTGCGCGACCGTGGTGTCCGGGTCGGACGGGATCAGCCGCAGCCCGCCGGCGGCGATCCCGGCGACCCGCTTTGCGGGCAGCGGCTCGACCCGGTCGCCGCCGGCGCTGCTCAGGATCCGGCGGACCAGCTCCGGCGGGGTGAGGTCGGCGGCGCGGGGCAGCCGGACCGGCGGCTCACCGGTGATCCGGGTCAGCTGGTTGTCGCCGTAGTCCCAGGTGAACTCGGCGTCCGGGGTCCGGTAGAAGTCGGTCTCGGTGCCCGGCCCCAGCACGTCCACCCGCCAGCGGTCCGGCGCCGCGAACCAGGCGCGCATCTCGGTGGTGCCGCTGAGCAGGGCGGTGACCTGCTGCAGCCGGGGCAGGGCGGGCAGGCCGAGCAGACCGGTGCTCTGCACGTACCCGTGGTAGGGCCGGGCGGCCGAGGCGGCGATCCGGGCCGGGTCGGGGGCGGCGGCGCGGACCGGCCACGCGTTGCGCACCACCGGCACCGCGACCAGGCCCAGGGTGCCGACGAGCACGAGGGCCCACCTGCGCACGGCGTCCATAGTCAACAAACGTACCGTGCGCTTCGGACGGCCCGGTCCGTCAGACGTTGTCGATCCGCAGGATCACGGCCGGGTCCTGGCTCATCGCGATGATGGTGGCCTCGCCCTTGTCGACGTAGAGGTGCCAGTCGTTGCCGCCGCCCGGGTTCTCCACGCTGAAGTGATTCATCGTGATGTCCCCGCCGCCGCGGGCCACGCCGGCCTCGGCCTGGTGGATGTCCCACCGCACGTAGACGGTCCGCGCGTCGTCCGGGCCGGCCGCCTTGAGCAGGTCCTCCGCGGCCTTGACGGCGACCGATTGTCCTTTCGGCCCGGTGATGACGCGCTTCTTCTTCAGCGAGGTGAGGGTCTGCTTGACGATCTGCTGCAGCTCGGCCTCGGTCTTGTTGGCGAAGAAACCGTCCCCGGGGACCGTGACGAGCGGGTGGGCCTTGCGGAACGACTCGAGACTCCGGTAGGTGGTCCTGGTCTTGAGCATGTCGGGTGTCCTTCCGGTCGTGCGCTCCCGGCGGAAGCGCGTCGCATCAGAGACGCGCGGCGGCGACGTCCTGATGCGGCCCGGCCGATCGCCCATCCGACGTATCAGTCCCGAGCCCGCCCGTCCCGGGTCCGCACCGCATAAATCCTTGTAAAGTGCGTTTTATCGAAGCAGTTCCCAGGAGGGCGGGAGGCGAGGGCCGTGGACCCGGACGGGATCCCGGTGCGCCGCGGTCTGTGGGTCTACGCGGTCGCGGTGGTTGCCGCCTCCCTGCTGGTCGTGCCGCTCGCCGGCCAGCGCCTGGCCGTCCACCCGAACCTGATCAACACGTTCTTCGTGCTGATGGCCTCGGCGGATCTGCTGACCGCCGTTCTGCTGGTGCAGCAGTTCCTGGCCGGCGGCCGGCTGAGCACGCTGGGCCTCTCCTCGGCGTACATCTACTCCTCGCTGATGATGGTGCCGTACGCCGTCGTCTTCGCCCGGATCCGGCGGGCGGGCGCCGACTCGATCTGGGCGGAGGTTCGCGGGCCGTGGCTGTTCATCGCCCTGCTCTGCGGTTTCTCGGTCCTGGTGGCGGCCCAGCAGTACACGGTGGCGGCGTTGCCGGACCGGCTGGGCGGGCTCGCCCGGAGCCGGCCGGTGGCTGCCGTCGTGGTCACCGTCACGGCGGTGTTCGCGCTGGTGGTCGCGGTCACCGGCGTGGTCGTCGGCGCCGCGGGCCGGCTGCCCCGGATGTATCAGGGCGACACCCCCACCGCGGCCGGCCGATGGGTGGTGGGCGCGACGCTGCTGATCATCGCGGGCACCCTGCTGGCGGTGGTCCGGAACCTGCGCCACCGGCCGCCGGTGGAGCAGTGGGTGGTGGTGGCGATCAGCGCGTCGCTGGCCACCGCGATCCTGTACCTGGCCGCTCCGCACCGCTACACGCTGGGCTATTACGTCGCCCGGGTCACCCTGCTGGTCTCCTCCGGGGTGGTGCTGCTGGCCCTGCTCACCGAGACCGCGGGTCTTTACCGCAGACTGTCGGCAGCCCACCGGGATCTCGACCGGGCGCACCGTGAACTGAGCCGCCGGGCCGAGCACCTGACCGCCGCCAATCGGGAGCTGGAGGTCGCCGGCACCTGGAAGAGCGACATCATCGCCACGCTCTCCCACGAGATCAACCAGCCGCTGGCGGTGATCTCGGCCTGCTCCGAGGAGCTGACCCAGGACTGGGACGTGATCACCGAACAGGAACGACGCGCTGCCGTCGAGGCGCTGGGCAGCCGGGTCAACCAGCTGCTCGACATGGCCGCGCACCTGCTCGTGCTCTGCCACGCGGAGCCGGGCGATCTGCACGCCCAACCGGTCGCTGTGCCGGTCGAGCAGGCGCTGGCCCGGGTCACCGACAACCTGACCAGGCCGGCCCGCATGCGGGTCAGCGTCAGCACCGGTCCGCCCGGCGTGGCCGTGCTGGCCGATCCGGTACACACCCACGAGGTGCTGACCAACTTCGTCACGAACGCGATCAAATACAGTCCCGGCGACATCCACGTGTCGGTGACCCTGGACGACACGGGCGACGACATCCTGTTCGCCGTCACCGACGAGGGGAACGGGGTCCCACCCCCCTTCGTCGAGCACCTGTTCGACCGGTTCAGCCAGGCTGACCGGTCCGGCGGGACGAGGAACAGCGCCGGCTTCGGTCTCTACCTCTCGCGGCTGCTCGCCGAGGCCAACCACGGCCAGGTCTGGTACGAGGCCGAAGTCCCGCACGGCAGCCGGTTCGTGCTGAGCCTGCCCCGCGCCCATCGCGCCCCGGAGACGGCGACCGCACCGGGCCTGGTCGGCGGCGAGTCCCCGGTCACAGGCCGGTGACGGTGCGGGACCGGGTGTCGTAACTGCGGGCCGCGACGAAGCGCCCCCGGGCCGGCGGCAGGTCCGCGAGCACGCGCAGCGCGGGCTCGATCCGGTCCGGCGGGACCTTGAGGGCCAGGCTGACGTGCGGCACCCAGCCGCCGGGCGGCGGCCACGGTTCGGCCGCGGCCAGCGCCGCCGACGCCGCGCCCTGCAGGTCCCGCAGCTCGGCGGTCGGCTCCACCTCGCGGACCAGCGCCCGGCCGAGCATCCGGACCGGCCCGAGCCGCGCCGCGACCGGCAGCGGCAGCGGCGGCAACCCGGCCAGCGACCGGGCGGTGAGCAGCGTCAGGTGCGGCCGGTTGGTCGGATGGGGGTGGCCGGCGAGGCTCGGCAGCCCGGCTTCCCGCAGCGTCTCCCACAGGTCCCGGACGCCGCGCTCGAGCGCCGGGTCCAGGAGCAGTTCGACGGTGTGCATGCCGGAATTCTGGAGGAGGCCGGGCCGCCGGGTCAGTCGAACGGGGTCAGGGTCACGGTGACCTTCGCCGGGGCGGCGTCCTCGGTGAACGACGCGAGGTAGATCCAGAAAGGTTCAACCTTTCGGTCAACCGGCGCTGGGCCGAACCGTCCCACTCTCTCGACATGTGCAGCTGCACGTGCATCGGCGCTTGAATCTGCCAGCGCAGCAGAGCAGATTGTCTGACAGAAGCGGAAAGGAGGCTGATCAGTGAGCAAGTGGGGTAAACGACCTAATCGCGGCCCGACCCGGCCGGTCCTCACCTTCGCCGAGACCGACTACCGGTCCGGCGCCGGCCCGCTCCGCATGATCGTCCTCCGGGTGCGCTGGGACACCCCGCACCGCTTGAACGCGGAGATCTGGTACGAGGTCGACGGCGTCGAGATGAGCCCGGACGGCCGCGAGCTCGGCCGCCGGACCGCCCTGGTGCGCGGCGCCAAGCTGCGGCCGCTGCCGGACAACACCGGTCACTACCGCAGCTCGTGACAGAGGGCGGCCACCCGGGCCGCGTCGCCCCAGGACAGCGTGAAGCCCGAGCCGCCGTGCCCGTAACACGCGACGACCCGCCCGATCCGCTCCAGCCGCCGGGTGGTCCGGGCCGGTCGCAGGCCGACCGCCCGGGACAGCACCGGCTGCCCGGCCAGCGCCGGCACCAGAGCCCGCACCCGTCGCAGGATCGCGTCCTCGGTCTCCGGGTCGACCTGCTCGTTCCAGTCGCCGACCTGCCCGGTCCCGCCGCACACCACGTCGCCGGCCCGCGGCACCACGTAGGTCAGCCCGCCCGGGTTGTCGCTGTCCAGCACCCACGCGGTCAGGCCGGGGTTGGCCAACCGCACCACCTGGCCGCGGATCGGATGGACCGCGTCGTCGCCGAGCAGCCGCCCCGATCCGAGCCCGGCGGCCACCACGACGACCTCCGGCTCCTCCCCCACGACCGATCCGGCCGCCGTCACCAGGTCCTGCCCGGCCGGCACCCGGACCTCGCCCCACGTCGTCGGCACGCCCAGCGCGGCGACCCGGTCACCGAGCCAGGCCAGGTACCGCCCGGTCTCCACCACCGGCAGCGTGCACCGCACCCCGTCCGCCACGCGCTCGTGCCGGGGCACCGCGGCCGTCCAGGACAGATCCGTCCCGGCGCGCCGGACCCGCACCAGCCCGTCGCGCAGCACCACCCCGGTCGCCGGATCGCCCGCCAGCCTCGCCAGCCTCTCGTAGGTGACCCGCCCCGACTCCAGCACGTCCCGGTCGACCGCCACGTCGTGCGGGAACCAGATCGCCGCCGCGACCGCCGAGACGCTCTCCCGCGCCGGCCGCTCCGCCACGATCCGCACCCGGTGCCCGGCCACGGCGAGCTCGTGCGCCACCGTCAGCCCGATCGCGCCCGCACCCACCACCAGCACCCGCATCCCGATCACGCTAGGCAGCCGGCAACCCAGATTCAAGATCAGTTCTGGGTACGCGGTGAGCATCCGGCCGACCGAGCCCCCGCTGCATGATCCTGCACCGTTCCTGCAGCTTCTCACCCTGCCCGCCGGGGCCGGCCCGGCGGTGATCGTGCTGACCACCGTCGAGGACCACGACCTGGTGGCTCGGGCGATCCGGGCCGGCGCGATCGGCTACCCGCTCAAGCACGCCCCGCCCGCCTCACCCTCACCGTGCCGACCGTGAAGGGCTACGTCAGCACCATCCTGACCAAGACCGCCACCCAGAACCGGGTGCGGCTGGCCCTGCTCGTGCAGGCCGCGACCGGCCCCTGAGCGTCAGGGCGCGTTCAGCAGCCCGGCGCCGAGACCGGTCAGCGTGTGCCGGACGGTGTTCCGGTGCCGGTGGCTCACCACCAGGCCGGCCTCGCGCAGCACGGTGGCGTGCTGGCTGGCGCCACCCGGCGAGATGCCGATCCGCTGGGCCAGCTCGGAGGTGGTGCAGCCGTCGGCGATCACCCGCAGCGCGGCCGCCCGGGTGCCGCCGAGCAGCCCGGCCAGGGCCCGCTCGCCGGACTCGCCGTCCCGCCGCCACAGCCGCAGCGCGGCAGCCGGGTCCAGGCCGATCGGGTACAGCAGCACCGCCGGGTCGTCGTTCAGCGGCTCGAACAGGCCCGGGTCGGTGTCGCTGAACACCGACGGGGCCAGCACCAGGCCGCGCCCGTCCAGGTGCACCTCGGTGACCTTGCCGGCGCCCGCCCGGTTCACCCCGACATAGCCGGGCACCTCCAGGACCGGCGCCTTCCACCGCAGGGTCGGCGCCATCCCGGCCAGCATCGCGTCCAGCCCGTGGGTGCCCATCACGTCGATCCGGGCGGCCCGCTCGTTGTCGAGCAGCGCCCGGATCCGCGGCCAGTACGGCTCGATCGCCAGGCCGTGATAGTCGTCCAGCGCCCGGACCAGCCGGGAGCGGGCGGCCCGGTCGCCGTGCGCGAAGTCGCCGATCCACCCGGCCCGGACCCCGGCCACCACCGGCGCGAAGGAGAACTCGTCGCGCAGCGGCCCGGCCGGCGCCCGGCACAGCCGGTCCACCGCGTCGGCGTAGTCGTCCACCGGCCCGACCAGGGTGAACAGGTCGACCAGCCCGGCCGCCGGGGTGAGGAAGCGGGCCAGCTCACCGACGTCCGGGGAGAGCGTCCGGGCGCCGGCCACGGTCGGCGCCCGCCACCGGTCGAACCAGCCCTGGTGTCCCGGCCGCCGCAGCCGGTGCAGGCTCAGCTGCAGCTCGGCGAGCGGCCCCAGCACGGCCACCCGGACCTTCGTGGCGTCGGCGACCGTGAAGTGGATGCGCAACACGGTCCCATCCTGGCGTCCACTGTGCTGTTTTAGCCAGGACGGAATGTGCTTGATCGGCGAGGACCCTCTGACCGAGGCTGAACGGGCAGGTCATCGGGGGTGGAGAGTGGTGGGCGACCCGGTCGCTCACCACCCTCGGATCAGTCCCACCACATCCGCCAGACCGGGTTGCCGAGCAGCCCGCCGGCCAGGTCGGTCAGGGTCTCGGCGCGGTAGAGGTCGTACTCGCCGTCGTTGTAGAGCCGGTACTCCCAGGCCAGCGCGAGAGCGTCCGGCCGGGTCAGCGGCGGGCGGGCGACCGCGTACTCGACGGTGGTGCCGGTCAGCACCACCGGCTCGGCGCCGTACCGCTGCTGCCAGTACCGCATGATCGCGGCGTGCTCGCCCGGGGCCGGATACTTGTTCCAGCCGCCGTAGTGCAGGGTGACCGGAATCAGCCACGGCTCGGCGACCGGCACCAGCGCCACGGTCACCTGGGCCGGCTGCCCGCTCCGGAAGAACGGCAGGCCGAACCCGGGGCGTTCCGGCTCGGCCGGCCAGGTCCCCTCGCCGGCCAGTTCCCGGCGCACCGCGACGGCGAGATCGGCGGGCAGCCCGGCCAGCTCCCGCTCACCGTCGGCGGCGAGCAGCGCGGCGCCGTCCAGGGTGCGCGCCTGCTCCAGGGACTCCGCGACGGAGGCGTACGTGAAGGAGTCCTCCAGATATTCCGGGGTGTCGTCCTCGATCAGCAGCGGCCAGCGGCCGCTCGCCGGGTAGGCCGCCCGCAGCCGCTCCCACCAGCGCAGCGCCTCGTCGCCGGCCGCCGGGAACCCGGCCACCTCCACCCCGCCCGGGGTGGTGAACAGGGTTACCGTCGGCGGCAGATCGATCATCGCCGCATGGTAATCCCGCGACACCCGGACCTCGTAGACTGCCCCGCGTGACCACCGCCCCCACCCCGGTCGATGTCGCCTTCGCCCTGCTGCGCGAGGGCCGCCTGGTCGACGCCGAGAACGTGATGGCCCGCGAGCTGCAGACCGCCACCGAGCGGCACGGCGCCGGCAGCCCGGCCTGGGCCTCCGCCCAGTGCGACCTGGGCAACGTGCTGCTCAACGCGGACCAGCTGGACCGGGCCATCGAGTGTTTCCGGCTGGCCGCCTCGGCGCCGCCGCGCGACCAGGAGTCGCACAAGGACCAGCTGACCTACCGGCTGAACCTGGGCATGGCGCTGCGCTTCGCCGACCGGCTCGACGAGGCCGAGCGGGAGCTGCGGCAGGGCGTCCAGGAGCGGCTGGCGTTCTACGGCCGCGAGCACGCCGGGTTCGCGTTCGGCCTGGAGCCGCTCGCCGACCTGCTGCTGCACCGCGGCAACCACGCCGAGGCCCGGCAGGTCGTCGAGGAGGCGGTGCGGAACCTGTGGGCCAACGGCCACGAGCGGGTCGCCTCCGCGCTGGCGTTGCGGGCCATGGTGGTGCACGCCTCGGACTCCACCGACCCGGTCTTCGTCGGCCTGGCCCAGCTGCCGGACGAGGTGGTCGAGCAGATCGCGCACGCCGTCCTGCAGGCCGCCGACCACCAGGACCCGGCGTCCCGCGATCTGGTCGCGCTGCTGGTCGCGGCGGTCGAGGAGCGGCTCGGCCCGGACCACCAGGCCACCCTGAACGCGCTGTCGGTGCTCGCCAACCTGGGTCAGGACCTGGGCGACCAGGCCGGCCGGGTGCAGGCGATCGAGCGGGTGCTGGCCGCCTACGACCGGCAGGGCCGGCAGGAGGAGGCGGTGATGGCGGCGCTCGGGCTGGCGATGGCCCGGGACGACGCCGGCGACCCGGACGGGGCGCTGGACACGTACGCCGCGGCCTACCAGCGGGCCGAGCGGATCGGCCGGCCCGAGCTGCAGAGCCAGGTGCTGCGCAACTGGGGCATCGCGCTGCGCGAGGCCGGCCGGCCCGGCCCGGCCGAGCAGCGGCTGACCGAGGCGCTGGCGCAGGCCCGGCGCGGCGCCGACCACGAGACGGTCGGCCGGGCCGGGGTGGCGCTCGGGCTGTTCCTGCAGCACGAGGAGCGGCTGCCGGAGGCGCGCACGGTGCTGGAGGAGACGCTGCCGCTGCTCGGCCCGGCCCACCCGGACGCCATCGTCGGCCGCAGCCACCTGGGCGCCGTCCTGGAGGGCCGCACCTGCGGCTGCGGCGACATGGCCGGCACGATCGCCGAGGCGTTCCGCGAGTTCGTCCTCACCCGGCTGCCCACCGACCTGCTGGCCGACCTGGACGTGGCGATCGTCGACGACGACTTCAAAATCAACGTGGAGCTGCGCCGGGAGCCGACCGAGGCCGAGCTGGAGCGGCTCAACGCCGTCTTCCAGTCGGCGCACGCCGAGTTCCGCCGCCGCCTGACCGAGCCGCGCTACACGGGGTGACCCGCGGGCCGGCTGACCAGCGGCCCCGCTCCGCCGGCCGCAGAATGATCGGATGACGCCCGGCCAGACGCTCGTGCTGCTCGGCGGCGGCCTGGTCGCCGGCGCGATCAACGCGATCGCCGGCGGCGGCTCCCTGGTCACCTTCCCGCTGCTGGTCGGTCTGGGCCTGCCCGGCGTCGCCGCCAACGTCAGCAACGCGCTGTCGGTCGCCCCGGGCTACGCGGCCAGCGCCGCCGGCAGCCGCCCGGACCTGACCGGCCAGGGCCGCCGGATCCGCACGCTGATCCCGGTCGCGGTGCTCGGCACGCTCGGCGGCAGCGCGCTGCTGCTGTTCACCCCGCACGCGGTCTTCGACGTGGTGGTGCCGTTCCTGCTGCTGGCCGCCGCCGCCCTGATGGCCTTCCAGAACCGGCTGCGCTCCTTGACCGGCCACCCCGACCCGGGCCGCACCGCGTTCCGGTTCCGCCTCGCGGTCCTGCTCTGCGGCCTCTACGGCGGCTACTTCAACGCCGCGATGGGCGTCCTGCTGATCGCCGCCCTGGCCCTGGTCCTGGCGGAGACCCTGCAGCGGATCAGCGCCCTGAAGAACGTCTTCTCCGCGATAGTCGGCGTCACCACGGTCCTGATCTACAGCGCCTTCGGCCCGGTGAACTGGGCGGTCGTCGCCGTCCTTGCCCCGGCCACCGTCGTCGGCGGCTTCTTCGGCGCCCGCCTGGCCCGCCGCCTGCCGTCCGAGGTCCTGCGCTGGACCATCGTCGTCTTCGCCACCGCCGTGGCCATCGTCCTCTTCGTCACCTGACGCTTTCTTCCGGTACGCGGTAAGCGCACGGCCTTTCCGGGCGAGCGCCCCGGACCAGCCGGGACGCTGCGCGATCCCGGCGGAACGGCAGCCTGCCGGGCGGAAGGTCTCTCAGCTCCAGAAAAGCGGCTCACCCTCAAGTTTCTGCTCACTCAGCGCGCTGCGCTGAGGAAGCGATGAGCCGTCGGCAGGCGCCACGTACCAGCCGGAGTTGTCATGAACGGAGATTTGCTTCTTGTCCGGGCTCAGGAACACCGCTGTTCCGCCGGCCTCGGTGTCCGGAAGCACCTTCCTGAGGCCGATCTTTCGGGTCGAGGTGTTCACCGTGGCGACCGCAACGCTGCCGTACGGCTGTGCTTTGCCATTGCCAGAAGTGCACAGCAAGGTCGTGTCGTCGACGTGAACGCGGCAGTTGTACTCGAAGGAGTCACCGAGGTACTGGCCCTTCTTCAATGGCAGATAGCCGATGATCCACACGTTGCTGACAGATCCGTCCCTGAGGTAGACGCGTGCGTCGAAGTCGCTTCCACCGGCATCGGTGTACTGCTGCTCCTCGTACGGACGACCAGGTCCCTGGTCGACGGGAGGCGTAGCCGGGTTGTCAGGGTCCAACGACATCACGTGGTAGGAGTCGGGGGACTTGGACGGGCCCATCCGCACCCGGATCCTTCCGTCCACGAAAACTGGGTCCCGATAGCACTGCTGATCCTTGCCGTATGCCTGGGCCGGAGACCATTCGGCCGTCGGCTCGTAGCTGGTTCCCGACAAGACGGCAACGTGAACCTTGCAGTCGTTGGCGTAGGCCAACCGAGTCAGGGCCGCATCGAATTGAGCGCGATCAGGAGCCGTGTGCAGCTCGTCCGGCAGCTGATAGACACCCGCCGACCGGCCACTGACCGGATCGTAGGCGGAGAGGGCGGCATCGCCCGTCGTGAGGATGCTGCCCGAGGCGAACACCAGACCTGACGGCCGCTCAGTCGCCGGCATGCTGGATTCCTCGGCGACACCGTCATCGAGGACGGTGGAAGGCTCAGAACCATCGTGTTCTGGATTGCCGCAACCCGTCGTCAGCAGCATTAATGCTGCAACAATTGTTGCGATAGGGCGCCACATCTCAGATTCTCCCCGCATCATCCATCAAGGACGACAGATGATATCCATACGCATGAACGCGCCACAGCGCCGGCCGAATCGCCCTCTTCGCCACCAGACCGCCGCCCTCATGGTCCGCTCCGGTTCTCCGAATGCCATGGACACCCGCCGCCGGATTCCCGCGGTTCAGCCCGACACCCGGCGCTCCTCGGCGAGGCCGGCCCGAGCACGCCTGACCCGCGTGGACCGGCACGTCGGCATCTTCAGCCGTGACCCACCGCCCGAGAACGTCAGGCGCCGTGCAGTTCGCGGCCGGCGCGGCTGAGCCACGCCAGGGCGCGGACGGCGTCGTACGTGCCCGCTCTCCGTTGTGCTGCCGCACCGGATGCCGCCTGATAGCGCTGCTCCGCCTGGGGCGTCCCCATGCACTCGACGGGCGAGCACCGCCAGCGACTCCACGCTCTCCCACGATCCCGGCTTCAATGACGCGGCGGCTTCCAGAGCCCGTTGCAGCGGTGAGCGCTCATCGTGGCGATGTCCGAACATTAGCGGCCTCTCCCGGAACCGCGTAGCCGGCTGGCGGGCTGGATCCGGCGCAAGCGCCACCGGCGCCCTCATCGCTGCCAGCGGAATACGCCTGTCCCGCACGGCTCGCATCGGAAGCCGTAACCACGAGTTGCACTTCGGGAGTACGACGACTTTTTCGGAGATGACGACTTCTTCCAAGAGAAAAAGGTTGTCGAAGTCGCGAAGATTCCCGTACGTCGCGCGACGGAAGCACCTGAGCGGAAGTAGGCGCGCCATATCAGTTCCAGCACAGGAGGGCAGGGTCCGTCACGATCAGGCTTCCTGGTGGCATGGGCGAGCGGCGCCGTGTGCATGATCACCGAGATGATCACCCCCCGCCCGCGTCCGCCGTCGGCACCTTCGCCTGCCCGGAAGCGCATCGGCACGGGATCATCAGACGTAGCGGCACGAAGAACGACGACGGCACCGGGAACGGTCCTCCCGACAGTGCACGCAGGCGTGAGCCCCGCCCCACGATGCATCTGCCAAGTCATCAGCGTCGACCACGATGGCAGCGGCACGGACGGTGCTCAGCTCGTACCGAAAGAGGCGGTCAGCTGGAGCTGCGGACCGTGAGGGACGTCGGCAGGCGGCCCGGGCGTGGCAGGGCCGGGTCCAGCAGGTGGCGGACCGCCGAGGCGGCCTCCTCCTCGACCGGCATGTAGACCGACGACAGGTCGGCGGCCTCGGCCAGGGTGCTGCCGTCGAAGCCGACCACCGCGACGTCCTCCGGCACCCGGCGGCCGGCCTCGCGCAACGCGCGCAGCACGCCCATCGCGGTCACGTCGCAGGCGGCGAAGACCGCGTCCAGCAGCGGCTCGCGGGCCAGCAGCTCCTTGGCGGCGGCGTAGGCGGTGGCCCGGGTGAAGTCGCCGTCGACCGAGACCACGGCCCGGGCCGCGCCGGTCGTCACGCGCAGGAAGCCGGCCTTGCGCTCCTGGGCGCACGGGGTCTGCGGGCCGAAGACCGCGCCGATCCGCTTGCGGCCGGTGTTGACCAGGTGCGCGGCGGCCTGGAACCCGCCACCCTCGTTGTCCGGGGCGACGTAGGTGACGCCCGGCGCGGACCGGCCCAGCGCGATCGTCCGGCCCTGCCGGGCGTAGGCCGCGCCGGCCTCGCCGGCGACGTTGACCAGCAGCCGGCCGAACGGCACGTTGTCGTCGAGCGCCGGCGGGCGGGCGACCTGCCGCACCTCGACCGCGATGTCCCGGTCACCCACCGCCCGCATCGCGCCGGTCAGCACCCGGCCGTAGAACGGCTTGGCGCTCATCGCGTCCGGATCGTCGTCGACGATCAGGATCTCGATCCGCTCCCGCCGCCCGGCGCTGCCCCGGCCGGTGGCCAGCGCCCGGGCCACCGCGTTCGGTTCGAAGCCGAGCCGGGCCGCGACCGCGCGCACCCGGTCGCGGGACTCCTCCGAGGTGCCGTACTCACCGTTGATCGCGCGCGACGCGGTCGCCCGCGAGACGCCGGCCACCCGGGCCACGTCGGCCAGGGTCGGACGCTGCTTGTTCATACCCGTGACGATAACGCCCATCGACGCGGGCGGATCAAGTCATTCCGGCGGCGGCGCGGGCCAGGCGTGCCGGTGGCGGCGCCCCAGCGGCGCAGGCGCCGGGTCCGCTGGGTGGGCGCGACCGCGAGGCGGCGGCGCTGGGCGCTCAGCCCTGCAGGGCACGGACCTCGATCCGCGACCGGGCCGCGGCCGAGCACCGGCCGGCCCAGCTGAGTGCCGCCTCCCGGTCCGGGACGTCGATGATCCAGAAGCCGCTGACGTACTGGTCCGCGCTGGCGAACGGTCCGGGGATCTGCTCGGCCTCGGCGCCGGTGGCGTCGACGGTGACCGCGGTCGACGGCGGGTGCAGCCCTCCGGCGTGCACGAAGGCGCCGGCCTCGTGCAGCGCCGCGTTCACCCGGCCGACGGCGGCCACCAGCGCCGCCAGTTCGGCCGGGTCGGTCTCGTGCAGGGACGCCAGCGTCGGCTCGGCGGCCGCGTCGCCCGGGACGGTGAGGAAGTACTGAGCCATGGGACGGTCCTCTTTCTGTCGTGGCCGGTCCGGCCGTCGGTGCGGTCCTCACTCTCCGGGAGCGGGCGGTGCGCCGACTAGGCTTTCGATGTGGATCGAAAGGTGGTGGAATTCCGGCTCGACCCGGCCGACGTCTCCGCGGTCCGGTTCGGCATCTCCCCCGGGTACGAGCTGGTCCACGCGGTGCGCGTCGCACTGCGCCCGCAGGTCGCGCCGCTGCACTGGGGCTGGTTCCGCACGCTGCGCGATGAGCCGGCGAGCGCGGCGTTCCGCGTGCTGGCGACGATCAGCGGTGTCGACGGCTACCTGCCGGACTTCCTCACCTCGGCGCCCTCCGGGGACATGACGCCCGAGGAGGAGTTGGAGCGGCTGCGTCGCGTGCCGGACGAGCAGCTGCGGGCCGATCTGCACAAGATGGTGCTGCGGTCGGGCGGCGCCCGGCAGCGGGAGATCCGGGAGCTGATCGCCGATCCGGCGCGGGCCCGGGCGACGATCGTCGCGGCCTGGCAGGAGGTGTGGGCGACGCTGCTGGCGCCGGTCTGGCCGCAGATGCTGCGCCTGATGCGCGCCGACATCGCGGTCCGGGCCCGGCGGATCGGTGACGCCGGGATCGCCGAGATGGCCGCCACCCTGCACTCGACGGTCACCTGGCGGGACGATGTGGTCCGGGTCGAGCTGCCGCACTACGCGAACTCGGTGGACTGCGGCGGCACCGGCCTGGTGCTGGTGCCCTCGGTGATGGCCACCCGCCGCTGCTTCGTGCTGGACGAGCCGCCCACCCAGCCGACGATCTTCTATCCGGCGCACGGGATCTCGGAGACCTGGCACCGTCCCGGGTCGGCCGCCCTGGACGCACTCACCGCCCTGCTCGGCGCGGCCCGCGCCCGCCTGGTCATCGAGCTCCAGCAGCCGCTGTCCACGTCCGAGTGCGCCCAGCTCACCGGCCTCGCCGCGTCCACCGCGTCGCATCACCTGACCGTGCTGCGCGACGCCGGCCTGGTCGACAGCCGACGCGCCGGCGGCCGCGTCCTGCACACCCGCACTCCGTTGGGCGAAGCCCTCGCCGGCCGCCACTGACCACACCCCACCGAGCCCGCGAAGCGACCACCGCACTGTCGGACCACCGCGCACCCGGGCCGAACACCCACGTCCGGCCGCCCGCGAACTGATCATGCCGCCCCGGCCCGACCGCCGCCAACCGACTGGCCGGGCCGGGCGCCACCCCCACTGATCGCCAGCTCCGCCCGCGTGCCACCCCCTCCCGGCCGGTGGATCAACCGTGGGCCGCTCCCCCGCCCGGGGGACGCGGTCCCCTCGTGGGCGGGAGGTTCGCGGGTGGCGCGGCGGCGAGGCTGATTCCTGTCCGATTCGAACAGGGAGGTAAGGCAGATGCGGAAGGTCATGGCGGGTCTCGTGACGGCGGTGGCCCTGGTGGGGGTGGCCGCGCCGGTGAGCGCGGCGCCGCCCGAGCCGGCCACGAGCCTGGCGGGCACGGCGGATGCGGCGCCGCTGCGGGCCGCCGGGGGAAAGGCCGGGCAGCCCAAGCCGGCTGCGGGGAAGGCCGGGCGGCCGAAGCCGACCGAGGCGAGTCTGGTCGGGTCGGCGACGTTGTGGCGGCCGACCGGGGACGACATCCGGTTCGCCTTCGACACGCACGGGTTCGGGTTGGACGTGCGCGGGACGTTCGAGGTCAGCCACTACCTGAACGGGGAGGGCGCCTGGGTCAAGGGCAAGGTCGACTGCCTGGTGGTCGGCGGCAAGGTGGCGGTGGTGACCGGCGTGATCACCGAGAGCAGCAAGCCGGAGTGGATCGGGGTGCGCCGCGGGATGACCGTTTTCGACAATGGGCGGCACGACCGGGTCGGGTACAGCTGGGTGCTCGACCCGGGCAGCACCGAGTCGGTGCCGCAGTGCGTGAGCGGCGCGCCCTACGAGTGGGTGGAGACCGGCGACTTCCGGGCCGTCGAGTGGTTCCCCTTCGACGGCCCGCCCAGCCGCTGATCGCCTGAGCGGACGGCGGGCGCTGAGGGCGTACCGGAAAATGGGGTGAGTCGGACCGGCGCGGACCTCGCGCCGGTCCTGGTGTTACCGACCGTGAAACGACTGGTAACCGAACGGGGCGTGGCCCGTGGTGCCGGGATAGATTCGCGGAATGATCCGCCCGCACCCAGGCCGCCCGTGAGCGGGCCGGTCGGCGTGCGGCGCGGGACCCGGCGCGGGGATCTGCCGCCGGTGGAGACGCGCCGGTCGGCGGATTCGGCGGCGGCGGTGCTGCGGGCCGTGCTCGATCACGGGCCGATCGCGCGGAGTTCGATCGCGCGGGTGACCCGGCTGTCCGCGGCCACCGTGACCGGCGTGGCCGCCTCCCTGATGGAGCGGGGGCTGATCCGGGAGGCGCCGGAGGCGGCCGGCCCGCCGGGGATCGGGCGGCCGCACGTGCCGCTGGACCTGGCCGCCGACGCGGTGGCGGTGATCGGCGTGCACGTGGCGGTGCCGCGCACCACGGTCGCCCTGCTGGACCTGCGCGGCCGGATCATCGCGCAGCGCCGCGATCCGCACGACGGGCGGGATCCGGCCAGCGTGCTGCCGGCCCTGGCCGGGCGGATCGCCGCCCTGCGGCGGCGGCACGGCGGGCGGCGGCGGATCCTCGGACTCGGGGTCGCGACCGGCGGGTGGGTGGACACCGCGAACGGCACGGTCGTCGAGCACCCGTTCCTGGGCTGGCGTGACGTCCCGGTCGGCGCGGCGCTCGCCGAGGCCACCGGGCTGCCGGTGCGGGTGGACAGCAATTCGCGGGCGCTGCTCAGCGCCGAACAGCTCTTCGGCGCGGTGGCGGGCCGGGCCCGGGAGAGCGCCGTGCACCTGTTCGCGGGCAACGTGGTCGATGTCGCGTTCGCCGCCGGCGGGGTGGTGCACCAGGGTCCCCGGTCGGCGGCCGGGGCGGTCGCGCACCTGCCGGTCGAGGGCTGCGCCGAGCTCTGCCCGTGCGGCCGGGTCGGCTGTCTGCAGGCCGCCGTCTCGGAGCGGGCGCTGGTGCGCCGCGCGCGGGCCGCCGGGCTGATCGACCGGCCGGAGATCAATGACCTGGTCGACGTGGCCGCGACCGGGCATCCCGAGGCGATCGCCCTGTTGCGGGAGCGGGCCCGGCTGGTCGGCCGGGCGGCGGCGCTGCTGCTCGACCTGTTCGACCCGGACGTGCTGGTGGTGGCCGAGGCGGGCGCGAACCGGCTGCCGGCCTCGCTGGCCACGCTGCGTGCCGAGGTGGCCGCGGGCTCGTCGGCCGGCGTCGATGTGCTGGCCACCGTGCACCCGTCCAGCTTCCCGGGGAACGTGCTCGCGGTGGCCGGCGGCGCCGTCGCGCTGCACCAGGTGTACGCGGCGTCACCTGCGCTTAGTTAATTCAGCACGACGCAAACTTGCCCTCTAATCCTAGAGGCATAGTATGAATTCCAGCTGACAGCGCGTCCTGCTTGCACGTCTGATCGGAGCCCCGCCATGACCGTTTTGACTTCCGCGCCGATCGCCTCGGCACCGGTCGACGCCACGCTCTTCCGTCAGGTGTTCCGCCGGCACGCCGCCGGGGTGGCCGTGGTGACCACCGACGCGGGACACGGTCCCGCCGGGGTCACCGTCACCTCGCTGGCCTCCCTCTCCGCCGAGCCGCCGCTGCTCTCGTTCAGCATCACCGCGACCGCCTCCACCTGGCCGCATCTGCGGGACGCGGAGACCGCGGTGGTGCACCTGCTCGGCGCCGGGCACACCGAGCTGGCCCGGACCTTCGCGACCAGCGGCATCGACCGGTTCGGCGCGCCCACCCGCTGGCGCCGGCTGCCCACCGGCGAGCCGGTCCTCGACGACGCCGCGGCCTGGCTGCGGATCGCCATCGAGCACCGCCACCCGGCCGGCGGCTCGCACCTGGTGATCGGCCGGGTCGAGGAGGCCGGGCTGGCCGAGCCGGGCGCGCCGCTGCTCTATCACGACGGCACCTTCCACGCTCTCTGACGTCCCTCGCTGCGACCGGAACAGGACACCATGATCATGACCCCCCGAAAGGCGGCCGCCGCCGTACTGGCCGCGGTCCTGGCCATCGGCACCGCCGCCTGCGGAAACGACGATCCCGCCGCCACCCTCGAGTTGAGCGCCGCGCTGCCGGAGCAGGTGCCCAGCGGCACCGTCCTCCGGATCGGCGACCCGGCCGTCCAGGCCGTGCTCGGCGCCGCCGGCCTGGACAAGGAGCTGACCGCCGCCGGGGTGAAGGTCGAGTGGGCCAACATCAGCGGCGGCCCGCAGAGCATCCAGGCGTTCCGCGCCGACAAGCTGGACTGCAGCTCGGTCGCCGACATCCCGTCACTCTTCGCCGCTTGGACTGGCACCTCCACCAAGATCGTGTTCCAGTCGGTCGGCGCAGACCCGCTCCAGCACCCGATCTACAAGCTCGGCGTGGCGCCCGGGGTGTCCGTGACCTCCCTGGCCGACCTGCGCGGCAAGAAGATCGCCTACAGCGCCGGGCAGGCGCAGGGCGCGCTGGTGCTCCGGGTGCTGCAGAAAGCCGGGCTGTCCCAGAAGGACGTCCAGCTGGTCGAGCTGACCAGCACCGGCGACTCGTACGTGACCGCGCTCGGCACCAAGGCGGTCGACGTGGCCCCGCTCGGCGCGCAGAACGTCAAGATCTACGAGGCGAAGTACCCGGGGGCCGGCGCGATCGACACCGGCATCCGGGACGACGCGGCCACGGTGTACTGCCTCACCAAGTCGGTCCAGGACGCGGCCAAGGCGGCCGCGCTGAAGGTCTACGTCAGCGTCCGCACCAAGGCGCTGCTCTGGCAGAACACCCACCCCGACGAGTACGCCAAGCTGTACTACGTCGACAGCCAGGGCCTCACCCCGGCCGACGCCAAGGCGGTCGTCGAGCTCTACGGCGACAAGGCCATCCCGGCCAGCTGGGACAACGCGATCACCCGCCTGCAGGAGAGCGCCGACCTGCTGGCCACCGAGCAGAAGCACGACAAGCTCGACGTGACCACGCTGGTCGACCGCCGGTTCGAGCCGGTGGAGACGGCCGCGGCCGGTTCCCAGGTGGTCACCGGTGATGCCGCATGACCGCCACGGTGCACGTCGAGCAGCGGGTCACCGACCCCGGCGACACGGTCGACGAGCGGGTGGTCCGGCGCCGGCTCGGGCCGGGCCGGCGGATCCGGTTCGCCTTCTGGGTGGGCCCGCTGCTGGTGCTGGCCATCTGGGCGGCCGGCTCGGCCGCCGGTGTGATCAGCCCGGCGATCCTGACCGCGCCGTGGGACGTGGTGGCCGCCTTCCAGAACCAGTGGGCCGAGCACGACCTGCTCGGCAACATCCTCTCCTCGCTGAACCGGGCCGTGCTCGGCCTGGCCTTCGGGGTGCTGGGCGGGGTCCTGCTGGCGCTGGTCTCCGGGCTGTCCCGGATCGGCGAATCGGTGTTCGACGGACCCATCCAGATCAAGCGCTCGATCCCCACGCTGGCCCTGATCCCGCTGTTCATCGCCTGGTTCGGCATCGACCAGGAGATGAAGGTGGTGACCATCGCGCTGATCAGCCTGGTCCCGATCTACGTGCACACGCACAACGGCCTGCGCAGCATCGACGGCAAGTACGCCGAGCTGGCCGAGACCATCGGGATCGGCCGCGCCGAGTTCATCCGGCACATCGTGCTGCCCGGCGCGTTGCCCGGCTTCCTGCTCGGCATGCGGTTCGCGGTCACCTCGTCGCTGCTCGGCCTGGTGGTGGTCGAGCAGTACAACGCGACCAGCGGGATCGGCCACATGATGACGCTCGCCGGGCAGTACGGCCAGACCGACGTGATCGTGGTCGGCCTGGTCATCTACGGAGTCTTCGGCTACCTCGCCGACACCGCGGTCCGCTTCACCGGGAGGAAGGTGCTGTCGTGGCGGCGAACGCTGGAGGACTGATCACCGAGCCGGCCGTCCGGGTCCGCAACCTGCACCGCAGCTTCAGCAGGAACGGCGGCGTGCTCAACGGGCTCGACCTGGACATCGCGGCCGGCGAGTTCGTGGCGCTGATCGGGCGCTCCGGCACCGGCAAGAGCACCCTGCTGCGCGCCCTGGCCGGGCTGGACCGCGACGTGGCCGGCCACGGCCGGATCGCGGTGCCCGGCTCGGTGTCGGTGGTTTTCCAGGACTCCCGGCTGCTGCCCTGGAAACGGATCCTGGACAACGTCACCTTCGGGCTGCGCGGCCCGGGCGCCGCCGAGCGGGGCCGGCAGGCGCTCGCCGAGGTCGGCCTGGCCGGCCGGGAACGGGCCTGGCCTTACCAGCTCTCCGGCGGCGAGCAGCAGCGTGCCTCGCTGGCCCGGTCGCTGGTCCGGGAGCCGCAGCTGCTGCTGGCCGACGAGCCGTTCGGCGCGCTCGACGCGCTCACCCGGATCAAGATGCACGCCCTGCTGCGCAAGCTGTGCGAGACGCACCGGCCGGCGGTGCTGCTGGTCACCCACGACGTGGACGAGGCGATCGTGCTGGCCGACCGGGTGATCCTGCTGGACGGCGGCGTGGTCCGCACCGACGTCCGGGTGGAGCTCGCCGACCGGTCCCGGTCCGCCCCGGCCTTCGCCGAGCTGCGCACCTTCCTGCTGGACGAGTTGGGCGTCGACGAGGAGAGCCGCCGGTGAGCCGTCTTCATCTGAACGCGTTCCTGATGGGTGTCGGGCACCACGAGGCGTCGTGGCGGCTGCCGGAGAGCGATCCGTACGCCAGCTGGGACGTCCGGCACTTCCAGGAGCTGGCCCGGATCGCCGAGCGCGGCAAGCTCGACTCGATCTTCTTCGCCGACAGCCCGGTGCTGCAGGGTCACCCGGGACGCCGCCCGGCCGGCCGGTTGGAGCCGACCGTGCTGCTCACCGCGATCGCCGCGGTCACCGAGCACATCGGGCTGATCGCCACCGCGTCGACGTCGTACAACGAGCCGTACAACCTGGCCCGCCGGTTCGCCTCGGTCGACCACGTGTCCGGCGGCCGGGCCGGATGGAACATCGTCACCACGGCCGGCGCCGACGCGGCCCGCAACTTCGGCCTGGACGACGTGCCGCTGCACGCCGAGCGCTACGCGCGGGCCGGCGAATTTCTCGAGGTGGCCACGAAACTGTGGGACTCGTGGGCGGACGACGCGGTGCTCGCCGACAAGGCGGCCGGGGTGCACGCCGACGCCGAGAAGGTGCGCGCGATCCACCACCGCGGCCGGTTCTTCCGGGTGGACGGGCCGCTCAACGTGCCGCGTTCGCCGCAGGGCTACCCGCTGCTGGTGCAGGCGGGCTCCTCCGAGGACGGCAAGGAGTTCGCCGCGCGCTGGGCCGAGGCGGTCTTCACCGCCCAGCAGACCCTGGCCGAGGCGCAGGCGTTCTACCGCGACCTGAAGGAACGGGCCGCCGCGCTGGGCCGCGACCCGGACGGCATCAAGATCCTTCCCGGCATCGTGCCGGTGATCGGCGACACCGAGGCCGAGGCCCGCGAGCTGGACGCCGAGCTGGAGCGGCTGATCAGCCCGGAGTACGCGAAACGGCAGCTGGCCGAGCGTTTCCAGCTCGACCCGGACGACCTCGACCTGGACCAGCCGCTGCCGGACGACCTGCCGGCGGAGGACGAGATCGAGGGCGCCAAGAGCCGGTACACCCTGATCGTCGACCTGGCCCGGCGGGAGAACCTGACCGTCCGCCAGCTGATCGGCCGCCTCGGCGGCGGTCGCGGCCACCGCACCTTCGCCGGCACCCCGGTCCAGGTCGCCGACGCGATCGAGGAGTGGTGCGACAACGGCGCCGCGGACGGTTTCAACATCATGCCGGCGGTGCTGCCGTCCGGCCTGACCGCCTTCGTCGACAAGGTCGTGCCGATCCTGCAGGAGCGGGGCCGGTTCCGGACCGAGTACGACGGCACCACCCTGCGGGACCACTACGGCCTGCCACGCCCCATCAATCACCTGGAGACGAGCGTTCGATGACCCGGCAACTCCACTTCAACCTGTTCCTGCACGACACCGGCCACCACGAGGCGTCCTGGCGGCTGCCCGAATCGGACCCGCACGCCAACCTGTCGCTCGCCGCCCACCAGCACCTGGCCCGGGTGGCCGAGGACGCCAAGTTCGACTCGGTCTTCCTGGCCGACGGGCCGGCGTTGTTCAGCGAGCCGGGTCGCCGCCCGTCCGGCAAGCTGGAGCCGACCGTGCTGCTGGCCGCGCTCGCCGTGACCACCAGCCGGATCGGGCTGATCGCGACCGCCTCCACCTCCTACAACGACCCGTACAACCTGGCCCGGCGGTTCGCCTCGCTGGACCACCTGTCCGGCGGCCGGGCCGGCTGGAACATCGTCACCACCGCCGGTGAGGCGGCCGCGCGCAACTTCGGCCTGCAGGACCAGCCGCTGCACCGGAGCCGGTACGACCGGGCCGACGAGTTCCTCGAGGTCTCCACGAAGCTCTGGGACAGCTGGGCCGACGACGCGATCCTGGCGGACAAGGAGTCGGGCATCCACGCGGACGGCGACCGGATCCGGGCGATCGGCCACCACGGCGTGCACTTCCGGGTCGAGGGTCCGCTGAACGTGCCCCGCTCGCCGCAGGCGCACCCGCTGCTGGTGCAGGCCGGCTCCTCGGAGGACGGCAAGGACTTCGCCGCGAAGTGGGCCGAGGCGGTCTTCACCGCGCAGCCCACGCTGGCCGAGAGCCAGGCCTTCTACGCCGACCTCAAGCGCCGGGTGGTGGCCGCCGGCCGGGACCCGGAGCAGGTGGTCATCCTGCCCGGCATCGTCCCGGTGATCGGCGACACCGAGGCCGAGGCCCGCGAGCTGGACGCCGAGCTGGAGCGGCTGATCTCGCCCGAGCACGCGCTCGCCCAGCTCGCCACGATCCTGCGGATCGACCGCGAGCGGCTCAGGCTGGACGAGCCGCTGCCCGCCGACCTGCCGGACGAGGACGAGATCGAGGGGATGAAGAGCCGGTACACGCTGATCGTGAACTGGGGCCGGCGGGAGAACCTGACCGTGCGCCAGCTGATCGGCAAGCTCGGCGGCGGCCGCGGGCACCGCACCTTCACCGGCACCCCGGTGCAGATCGCCGACACCATCCAGCACTACTTCGAGAACGGCGCCGCGGACGGCTTCAACATCATGCCGGCCGTGCTGCCCTCCGGCATCGAGGCGTTCGCCACCAAGGTGGTGCCGATCCTGCAGGAGCGCGGCCTGTTCCGCACCGAGTACACCGGCACCACGCTGCGCGAGCACTACGGACTCCCCCGCCCCGCCGACCGTCTGGAGCTGATCAGCCAGTGAGCATCCCGCTGCGGCCGTTCGGCCGGACCGGCGTCAAGGTCAGCGCGCTGGCGCTGGGCACCATGATGTTCGGCCCGCGCGGCAACCCCGACCACGACGACAGCATCCGGATCATCCACCGGGCGCTGGACGCCGGGATCAACCTGATCGACACCGCCGACGTCTACAGCCAGGGTGAGTCGGAGACGATCGTCGGCAAGGCCCTGGAGGGCCGGCGCGACGACGTCTTCCTGGCCACCAAGTTCCACGGTCAGATCGGCGACGACCCGAACCACGCCGGCAACTCGCGCCGGTGGATCATCCGCGCGGTGGAGGACAGCCTGCGCCGGCTGCGGACCGACCACCTCGACCTCTACCAGGTGCACCGGCCGGAGCCGGACACGGATTTCGACGAGACTCTCGGCGCGCTGTCCGATCTGGTCCGGCACGGCAAGATCAGATATTTCGGTACGTCCACGTTCCCGCCGTCCGCGATCGTCGAGGGCCAGTGGCTCGCCGAGCGCCGGGGCCGGGAGCGGGTGGTCTCCGAGCAGCCGCCGTACTCGATCCTGGCCCGCGGCGTGGAACGCGAGGTGCTGCCGATCGCCCAGAAGTACGGCCTCGCGGTGATCCCGTGGAGCCCGCTCGCCGGCGGCTGGCTGACCGGGAAGTTCCGCAAGGGCGGGGCCCAGCCGCCCACCAGCCGCGGCGCCCACCAGCCCGGACGCTTCCAGATCGACGCGCCGGAGAACGCCGCCAAGCTGGACGCCGTCGAGGCCCTCGCCCAGCTGGCCGACCAGGCCGGGATCTCGCTGATCCACCTGGCGCTGGCGTTCGTGCTGGAACACCCGGCGGTGACCGCGCCGATCATCGGGCCGCGCACCTTCGAGCAGCTGGAAAGTCAGCTCGACGCGGCGCAGACCCGGCTCACCCCGGACGTCCTCGACGAGATCGACAAGATCGTGCCGCCGGGTGTCACGCTGTCCGCCCGCGACCAGGGCTACCAGCCGCCGGCGCTCGACCCGTCCCACCGGCGCCGGCCCGCCTGATCACGACGGCCCCGGCCCGGCACCACCGGAGCCGAGGCCGTCACAGCACTACCCGCCGGCTGGTCAGCGGCGGGTCTTGGACCTCCACCACGAAGCCGGGCTCCGGCCGGGCGAACAGCCGCAGGTGCCCATCGACCAGATCGGCCCGTTTGATCTGCAGTTCCACGCTGGAGCTGCCACCGGGGTACGAGCAGACGGTCACGCCGTCGTCCGGCCCGGCCGGCTCGCCGTCGCCCCGCAGCACCACGACGACGGCCGGCAGCGGGCCCCCGCCCGCCGTGCTGACGTCGATGTCAACCCGCGGGCCGAGGAACCTCCGCACGTTCACCGAGTAGCGCACGACCAGCGGCACCGCGGGCCGGGCCAGCATGGTCGCGCCGGCCGACGCGACCACCGGCCAACCGCCGGACGGTATCGCCGCGTGCACGGCCACGTGCACCGCCCGACCGTCGGCGGGCACCTCGATCGGATAGCCGTCGCCCGCCAGCTGTGCGGCGGTCACCGTGGCCTGATCGGCCCCTTCGCCGGGCGGGCCGAGCCGGCTCCACCGCACCACGGCCGTGGATACGCCGACCGGCCAGTCGAAGCCGAGCCGCAGCCGGCCATCGCTGTCGTCGATCACCCGCAGCCGGCCGGGCGTCTCGGCCGCCACGTGCGTGAGGTACGCCCCGAGCGCGATATCCGGCCCGGACACCGTCACCGCCCGGTAGGTCACCAGGCCGCGCCCGGAGTCGTCGACGACCTGCTCAGCACCCTCGCCGACCGGGCGGGCGCCGGATGCCTCGAGTTGACGCAGCGTGCGGCCCTCCGGGGGCCTGGTGCCGGCGGTCGCGTAGACCCGCACCGTGCCGGCCGGCGGGCTGTCGTAAGAGATCACGGTCCGCCCGTCGCCGCCGGTGACCACCCGCAGCTCACGCACCGGCTCCGGCGCCGGATGGACGGTCATCACGGCCTCCCGGCCAGCCGTCCGGGTCACCGTGCCCACCCGGTCGCGGTAGGCCAGACAAACCCGGTACCGGTACGCCACGCCGAGCTCCACGGTTTCGTCGAAGTACCGGCCGGCGGCCGCCGGCCGGAACCGTTTGACCGGCCCGCCACCGTCGGTCTCCGCGTCCAACCGGCGCTCGACCAGCACCTCCGCGGCCCCCAGGTACTCAGGCGGCCACTCCAGCTGGACGGCACGCCGCCCGACCGCCGTGGCGTGCACCAGCAGCACATCGCGGGTCACGAACCAGGACGACCCGACGTCGACGCTCGGTGAGACCCGATCACCGTCGGCCGCGGTGACTGTGTACCGCACGACCGTCCCGCCCGGCGCGCACGCGTCCCGCACCCGCGTACTCTTGGTCCGGCCCACCGACGTCACTTCGGCGAGATGCTCCGGCCACTCGACGTGCCGCTGCACGTGGTAAACGACGTCCGGCGACGCGCCGCGGACCGGACGCCAGGACAGCTGCGCGGCGTCCTCGGTGACCACCAGCTCCGGGCTCTCCGGCGGGCGCAGCGGAATCCTGGCCAGCGCGTCGATCGCCTCCGGGCAGTCCGGGTTGGCCGTCAGCAGCCGCTGCAGCTCCTCCTCCCTGGACTCGGCCGGGAGCGCCGCGGCCCGCCGGACCGCGGTGATCGCCGCGCGCTGAGCCTCCTCGATCTGCTTCAGCCGGGCGGCGGCGGACCACGGCGACGCGGGTTCCGGCGAGACGACGTCGCCGGCCTGCGTGGTCAGCCACTGGGCCGCGGTCATCGCACTCCACCAGGCGCCGCGCCGGATGTCGGCAAGCAGGGCGGTCCAGCGCCGGCCTGCTTCGGCGTGGCGCTGCTCCGCCTCCGCGATCAGCGCGACCAGGCCGCGGGAGGCCGCCGGATGATCCCTGAGCGGGTTGATATCCAACGCCAGCCGGTATGCCTGAGCCGCCCGCCCCTCGTCGAGGGCCTGACGAAGCGCCGGCGCGATGGTCTCGGCCAGGCGCAGTGCGGCTATCGGGGCGGTGCAGCGCGGGCAGATCTCGGCGGCCCGCGGGATCGACTCGCCGCAGGCCAGGCAGCCGACGTACAGCAGCTCGGCGCAGTACACGCAGGTGTCCTGCCCGTCGGCTGTCTGCGGTCGTCCGCAGGCGCCGCACACGATCAGCCGCACCGCGATGTTCACCTCGACCGCGAGTTTCTCGGCGGCTGCGGCCGCTCGGACCAGACTGGTCGCTTCGTCCTGCTCGATCCCCCATCGCAGCTGGACGATCCGGCCGACCATCGCCTCCACCTCGTCCGCGTGCAGTACCCCGGTGAGCTTCGCCCGGCGGCGCAACTCGGTGGCGAGCATGTCCTGAGCGTCGGCGCGAACGCTGGCCGCATATCTCTCGATGCCACCGTCGACCAGCAGCCGCAGCTTGACCTCGGTGAGAACGTCGTGGGTCCGGGTCGCGATCGGTGTCTCCCGCACCATCGAGAGCCGCTGACGCGACAACTCCTCGTGCGCCGCCTCCAGCGCCGCGCGGGACGGCGCCGACGGAACAGCGAGAAAGGTGAACAGGGTCCGGTAACGTCCGGCCCGCGGCTTGTCGATGCGGGCCAGCTCGTCCAGGGCGGACCGGATCCGTCGGCGCACCATCGTGTCCCAGGGCTGGGCGGCCGGCAGGCGGTCGGCCACCGATTGCCGGGACAACCACGTCGCGAACCCCGACCGGCTCATGCCCTCCTCGATGGCTATCGATTCGAGGACCTTCACCTTGTCCCGGTGGAGCGCTCCGTGCTCCTTGCGCAGCAGGCCGGCGAGCCGGTCCAGCTCGGCTCGCGCCGCCTGGTCCTCTGCCGCTCGCCGCTGCCGCACCCGGGCCGCCGCGCCGACTCGGCTAGCGGCCGGACCGAGAAGCCGCCGGTAGGCTTCCTGGTTCCTCAGCAGCTCGCCGGTGACCACGCGGTAGGCGAACTTGGTCTCCTCCTTCCGCCAGAAGGCCACGATGTGGTCCAGACCCTCGGCGACCTCTTTCGTCGTCGCGTCCAGGCTGATCGCGCAGACCAGGAAGGGGTCGCCGTCCTGCGGATCGGCCAACGTGCCGTCCCGCTGCAGCCGAGAGAGCACCCGGGCGCGATAGTCCTCGGGGTCGAACCTCATCACTCGCGTTGCTTCAGCTCGTCGACCTTGGCGCGCTCGACCTCCCGCATCGCCGCAGACGCGGCGCCGACCTTGATCGTCAGCACCAGCGGCTCGTTGACCGCGCGGTGGCGAGCGGTCACCGTGATCACCTGGTCGGTGCCCATGTCCAGCCGCACATCGACCGGCGTGTCCTTCGGCCATCCGTGCGGAACTCCGGTGATCTCACCGCTGATGATCGCGGTATTGGCGTCGAGGCCCTGCGACTCGTCCCCGCTGTTCTGCTCGAACACCTTGATCAGCACGGCGGTCTGGTTGTCGGCCGAGGTGTAGAACTGTTGCTCGACGCTGATCGGCAGCTCGTCCTGCGCGTGCGCGAGGAACTCCACGCGGTGCTCGCCGCTTTTCCGGTCGAGCACCTGCACCCCGAAACCACGGCTGGTGACGTTGCTGATCTGGGTGGCCACCAGGTCACCGACCTCCTCGCGGCCCATGGCGCGCTCATCGGCCGTGACCCGGAGCACCTCCGCCAGCGTGGCCGGATCGGCGTCCTCCAGTTGCTCGTCCTCGGTCAGCGCGCCACGGCTGCGAAGGCTCTCCAACACATAGCTCTCCAGCTCACGCTTCTGCCCGAAGATCGCCGCGCCTTTGGCCACCGCCAGGTCCGGGTCGGTGAGCCTGGTGTCGATCCCGAATTCCGCCTGGATGCGTTGTTTCACCGCCGGGCTCTTGCTCATGCCACCGACCAGCAGGATCTGGTCGACGGCGGTCACGCCCTTCGTCGCGGCTTTCTCCAGGACCCGGCGCGTCAAGTCGATGGTGCGGTGCAGCAGGCCCGCGGTGAGTTCCTCCAACTCGTCACGGGTCATCGTGATCTCGGCCTGCACCCCGTCGTGCTGCACCACGGCGAGGTACGAACTTCGCTGACTCAGCGACTGTTTCACCTCCTCGGCCAGGTTCATCAGGTGCTGGGAGCCCACGGCACTGTCGGAGGGTCGTCTCGCGTCCGGATGGATCTCGGCGAACCTGTCAGCCAGGAACGCCGCGATCGCCTCGTCCCAGTCGACGCCACCAAGCTTGGGGTCGCCGTCGGTGGCGACCACCTGGATTTTCTTCTCCGCCAGACGGATCACGGTGACGTCGAACGTGCCGCCGCCCAGGTCATAGACCAGGACAGTCTGTGCGGTGTTCCCCTCCTGGAGGAATCCGTAAGCGAAGGCCGCGGCGGTCGGCTCGTTGATGATGTCGATGACCTTCAGCCCGGCCAGTTCACCCGCGAACTTGGTGGCTTCGCGGAACTCGTGCCCGGTATAGGCCGGCACCGTGATGACCACCTCGGTGACGGTGGCACCGCTCTGATCCTGCTCCGCCACGTCGCGAGCCAGGCTCTTGAGCACCTGGCTGGAGATCGACGGAGCGGCGTAATCCGTGCCCCAGGCGCGGAACCGCCAGTCGGGATCACCCATCTTCCGTTTGACGACGCTGGCCACCTCGTCCGGGTGCACCAGGGCACTGCGTTTCGCCTGGAGACCGACCACCACCTCGTTGTCCTCGGTGAACCGCACCACGGACGGCGTCGTCGCCTGGTTGTCCCGGTTGTTGTAGACGACGGGACGACCCCACTTGTCCATGGCCGCGATACACGAATAGGTGGTGCCCAGGTCGATGCCGAAGACTTTGCCCACACTGATCTCCATGAGCCGCTACTGAGCTGTCGCCGAATCCGCTGGTCGGGCCAGGCGATACACCTCCACCTGGGCGACGCGGAGCACCGTTGTGGAGCGCCGGAAGCCGGCCCTGCGCAAGCAGGCGATCGTCCCGGCAGCGTCCGGCTCGACAGTGTCGACGGGGATGCCCTCCTGCCACTGACCGTCGAAGGTCTCCCCGGGCTCCGGCTCGTAGACGGTGACGCCGTTCATGTCGAGGATCTGCACCAGTTGGCGGATCAGCATCGGCGTCGTCTCGTCGCCGGCCGGGGCCGCCGTCATCAGGTCGTAGAGTTTGATGTAGCCCTGGAACAGCGGCCACATCGCCTGGGTGAGCTGGTCCTTGCGGAGTTCGTCATTCTCCCGGTGCAGCTGATCGACGAACTCGGCGTCCCGCTCGCGTAGCCGGCGGAACTCGTCGGCCTTCTCCACGTACCCGGCCAGCCCGTCGAGCCTGGCCCGGATCTCCGCCAGGGCGTCCGGCGCCTCGCCAACGTCCGCGTCCTCTGTGATGGTCTCCTCGGGCGTGGTCACACGCGCCTCCCTGTCGCCGGCAACCGGATCTCGACTCGCACCGATGTCACTGGTCACTGACGGACAGATTACTGAGCGCTACCGCCCGGAATGCAGTACCGGAAACGGCCCGACCGGCCACCCCGACGATCTGTCCGGGGTGGCCGGTCGGATGGCCGATTCCGGCACCTAGTTGGTGAGGGTGCCGCGGAGCAGGCTGCGGCCGGAGTGCGCGGCGTCGCCGTCGTGCGGCTCGTCGCTGATGTCGACCAGGCGGTACCGGTTCAGGTCGGTGCCCGGCGGCACCGGCAGCACCGCGTCCGCCCGATCGGTCAGGTTGCCGAGCGCCACCATCTTCGTCAGGTCGTCCGGGTCGATCAGCCAGACCTCGTGGAAGCCGGTGGTCAGCGGCAGGTTGCGCACGTCGATGCGCATGTCGCCGTCGGTCAGCACCGTCACACTGCCGCCGGCCGACGCCGGGACGGTGGGCAGCGGGCTGAGCGTCGCCCGGGCCGCCACCTGCTTGGCCGGGGGCCGGGACACGAACCGGTCGACGACCACCGTGCCGGCCACCGCCAGCACCACGGCCGCGGCCGCGGCGAGGACCGGCAGCATCCGGCGGAGCCGGCTCCGCCGGCCGGCCAGATCGATCACCGGGGCCGGCCGGGGCGCCGGGCCGGCGATGTCCGCCTCGATGGCGTGCCAGATCCGCTCCGGCGGGGGCGGCAGGTCACGCAGCTCCTCGGCCTGCGCGCCGAGGTCGGCCACCGTCCGCAGCGCCTCGAAGTCGTGCCGGCAGCCGGCACAGCCCATCAGGTGTTCCGCCTCGGCGGTCTCGGTCTCCTCCTCAGAGAGCGCGAGAAGGACCAGCCGATCGGGATCCAAATGCTGCACCGTCCACCTCCCATCGACGTCGCAGGTTGGCCATTCCGCGGCGGATATGGCTCTTGACGGTACCGAGCGGCAGCCCGGTGACCGCCGCTATCTGGGGATGCGTGAGGTCGTCGAAGAACGCCAGCTCCAGGGTGCGGCGTTGCTCGTCGGGCAGCCGGCCCAGTTCGTCGGCGACCACGAGACGGTCGACGATGCGTTCCGGCGTCTCCCGCTCGTCCGAGGGCGTGAGCTGCGCCCGTACCGTCTCGGTCAAGCGGTCGTCACGCGCCGCGGACCGGATGCGGTCGACGGCCTTGCGCCGCGCGATGCCGAGCAGCCAGCCCAGCAGCGTGCCGCGCTGCGGATCGAACGTGTCCCGCCCGCCCCAGGCCGCCACAAAGGTCAGCTGGGTGACGTCCTCCGCGTCCGACCGGTTGCCGAGCAGGCGCTGCGCCAGATAGAGCACGGCCGCGCCGTGCCGGTCGTAGACCGTCCGCAGCGCTTTCTCGTCGCCGTCGCGCCATCGCTCGGCGAGCTCGTCGTCGGAACTCAATCGACCTCCCTCCCGCGCACAGGTTCTCCCCCGTGCTTCGCTCGGCGCGACCCGGATGGATGCACCTGTGCGCGGAAAATCAGAAGTCGAACTCGCTCCTGGCGAGCGCGTGCACGGCGACCGGCTGCTGAACGCCGGGGACCACGGTGCGGAATGCGTACCGCAGACCGATCTTCTCCATGACCCGGCCGGACCGCACGTTGTCGATGTGCCGGATGCTGATGACCCGGTCGAGGTCGCACTCGCGGAACGCGAAGTCGAGGGCCGCCGTGGCGGCCTCGGTCGCATATCCGCGGCCCCAGAAACGGCGGCCCAGCCGCCAGCCGATCTCCACGGCCGGCAGCACCTCGGGCAGGAATTCCGGAATCGCCAGACCGGTGAATCCGGCCAGCTCACCGGTGTCGGCGATCTCGACGGCGAACAGGCCGAAACCGTTCTCCTGCCAGCTGCGGGTCCATTTCGCGAGATTGTCGGCGGTGGTGGCGCGATCGCGCACCGAACCGTCGGAGATGTAGCGCATCACCTCCGGATCGCCATTGACCTCGGCCATCGGCTCGAGATCGTCCTCCCGCCAGCCGCGCAGGATCAGCCGGTCCGTTTTCACGACCTTCATCTTCGGTACGACCTCAAGCGACTCGATCGGACTTCGTCACCGTATCATCCTGCCGCACGCCGCTCCCGGGCAGCGGACGGACACTCGTGGCGATCAGCACAGCGACGGTGAGCAGCGCGGCCACCACGATCAGGGCGCGCAGCACGCCGACGTGGTCGCCCAGGAAACCGATGGTCGGCGGGCCGCCGAGGAACGCGCAGTAACCGATCGAGGCGATCACGCTGACCCGGGCGGCCGCCATCCGCGGGTCGTCGCCGCCGGCGCTCATCCCGACCGGGAAGCCGAGCGAGGCGCCCAGGCCCCAGAGCAGCGTGCCGAGGTAGGCGTAGGCCGGGGACGGGCCGAACACGAACAGCGCCACCCCGGCGATGCCGATCAGCGCGAGCACCCGGACCACCGGGGTGCGCCCGTAGCGGTCCAGCAGCCCCGGGCCGAACCAGCGGCCGACCGTCATCGCGGTCAGGAAGCCGGCGAAGGCCAGCGTGCCGAGCGTCGGCGAGACGTGGTGCCCGTCGATCGCGGCGACGCTGATCCAGTCGTTGCCGACCCCCTCGGTGAACGCGAACGCCAGCACGAACAGGCCGATCAGCAGGGTGCGCGGCTCCTTCCAGGCGGCCAGCGCGCTGACCCGCGGGGTCTCGCCGGCGGCAGCCGGCTCGGCCTGGTCGTGGTCGGCGACGAAGTGCCGGGCCTGCCACACCACTGCGGCCACCACGAGCACCGCCACCCCGATCAGGTGCGCGGCCACCGAGACGTGCGCGGCGACCATGGCGGCGCCGGCCAGCGCCCCGGCCACCGTGCCGAGGCTGAACCCGGCGTGGAACCGCGACATGATCGACTTGCCGAGGCGGCGCTCGACGACGGTGCCCTGCACGTTCATCGCCACGTCCCAGGCGCCGTTGGCGAAGCCGAGCAGGAACAGGCCGATCACCACCGGCGGCACCCCGGCGTGCGAGCCGAGCGCGGCGGTGGTCAGGCCGACGCCGAGCAGCACCGCCATCGACATCACCGTGCGGGACGAGCCGATCCGGGTGACCACCGGGCCGGACAGCGGCAGGGCCAGCAGCGAGCCGGCCGCGATCGCGAGCAGCACCAGGCCGAGCCCGGCGGCGTCGAGGCCGAGCTGGTCGCGGACCTGCGGGATGCGCGAGGCCCAGCTGGCGAAGGCGAACCCGGAGCCGATGAAGGCGGCGTAGGTTGCCGTGGTGGCGGCCCTGATTGATTGTTCCGGCATGTGTACGAGCGTACATAGCATGCGTACGGCCGTACATAGGTCCGCCGGTTTCCCCGGCGGAACTCTCAGACTCCTTCCGTGCCGGTCGATGAGAGGACCGGATCCGGGGAGGTGGCATGACGATCGGCGGCAAATCCGTGCGCCCGGATCCGGTGCTGCTCCTGCTCGTCGTGCTGACCGTCGCGGTGGTGCCCGGGTTCGGGTTCAGCGACGCTCCGGAACGGGTGCTGCTCTCCCTCTACTGGGCGATGATGCTGGTCTTCCAGGCGGCGTTCGCGGTGTTCGCGGGCCGGTTGTCCCGGCGTTTCCAGGCCGGGGCGACCGATGACGTGAGCCGGGCCGGGCGGCGGTTCTGGGGGTACTGCGCGTTCGCCTTCGCCGTCATGGCGCTGGGCAACGTGGTGCAGGTGGCCGAGGTCGTCTCCGGGCCGCTCGACCGGGCCGCCTACATGGGGTCGGGCTTCCTGCTCGGCACCATCGTGGCCGGCATTCTGCTGATCACCGCCGGTCTGCTGCGTTACCCCGGCTTCTCCTCCCACGGGCGGGCCCGACTCCGGGTCGACGCCGCCACCGTGCTGGCCGGGGCGGCCACCTTCGGCCTGCTGGTCGTGCAGCTGCCGGCATCCGTCTCCGGGGGCGCCTGGGTGCTGGACTTCGCGCTCACCATGCTCACCCAGTCGGTCCTGTTCCTGGTGCTGCTGTTCGGGGTGGTGCGGCTGGGCCTCGGCGGGGTCAGCCCGTTCAGCCGGCGGGTCGGACTGATCCTCGGGGTCGCCGCGGTGACCCAGGCGGTCACCCAGGTCCTCCCCGAGTCGCTCTACGTCTCGGACGGCCACCCGAACTTCGCCCTCTACGGCGCCAACCTGATCGGTTGCGGACTGGCCGCGATCGGCGCCCGCCTCCAGGACCGGCCGGCCGCTCCCCCCGAGGTGGCGACCACGGCACGGCCCGATCACCCCTTCAGCCGTCTTCCGTACGCCGCGATGGCCGCCACCTGGGCCCTGTCCGGAGTAATCCTGATCGGGCAGGGCCTGACCTGGCGTTGCTGGGCGGTGCTCGCCGGGACCATGGTCACCACCATGCTGATCATCTGCCGTCAGCTGCTCGCCTTCCAGCACATCAACCAGCTGCTCGCCGAGCGCGACGAGCTGACCGCCCGGCTGACCGACCTGGCCTTCCACGACGGGCTCACCGGGCTGGTCAACCGGACCGGGTTCATGCGGACGCTGACCGGCAGCCTCTACGGGGACGCGCCGACCACCGTGCTGCTGATCGACCTGGACCGGTTCAAACCGGTCAACGACACCTTCGGCCACGCCACCGGGGACCGTCTGCTGGTCGAGGTGGCGGCCCGGTTGCGCGCCCGGGTCGGGGACGGCGGCACGGTGGCCCGGCTGGGCGGCGACGAGTTCGCCGTGCTCGCCACCGGGCTCTCCGGGCCGGAAGCGGCCGCGCTCGCCGGCCGGTTGCGCGAGGCCCTCTCCGGCACGGTCCTGATCGGCGCGGCCGAGCTGTCCCTAAGCGCCAGCGTGGGCGTGGCCACCGGCACCGGCGCGGACTACGACCCGGACGCCCTGCTACACGCCGCCGACATGGACATGTACCAGCACAAGCACAGCACCCGCCCCACCCAGGACACCGCAACCCGGCGCCCAGCCCGCCAGCGCACGTCGTCATAGCGCACCGCCGGTCGCCGCCCGCCGACCTCTGCTCCCCACCAGCCTCTCCGCGACGCCGGCCGCCCCCTCCCCGGCGGCGTTCCCCTCCGCGCGCTCTTCCTTCACACTGCGTGCCACCCGCAGGCCTTCTCCCTCACGGCCTCCTCCCTTCGCCCGCCCACTCCCGCGCTGCCTCCCCCTCACGGCCTCCTCCCTTCGCCCGCCCACCCCCGCGCTGGCTCCCCTTCACGGCCTCCTCCCCCTTCGCGCGCCCGCTGCCGCGCTGCCTCCTCCCGCACGGCCTCCCCTCGCCCGGCCGCCCGCCGTCGCGCTGCCTCCCCCCTCACGGCTTCCTCCCCTCGCCCACCCGCCACCGCGCTGCCCCCCCCTCACGGCCTTCTCGCGGCATGGCCTTCTCGATAAATGGTTGGACGGGTGGGGCGGCGCGCGGATAGCCTGCCGTCGGCCGTGGCACGACTTGAGGGGGTGAGCACCGTGAACGATGTTTCGATGTGGGTGCTCCCCTCGTCGTCACGGTTCGGCGACCTGACGTAGGTGTCGCCTCGGAGCGCCGCATCCAGGTTCTCCGGAAAGGCGACACCACCATGGAATCCGCATTTCTGACCGCGGTCACCCAGGTCTCCGAGCGGCACTGGCACGCTCTGGACGACGACCGGGTGGTCGGCCGCGGCGAGGTCACCCACCGGCCCGACGGCCGCCGCTTCCTCAGCATCGACGCCTGGCACGACAGCGTCTTCGACCAGCTGGCCGAGGCCATGCTGACCCGGCTGCCCCGGCCGCTCTACACCGTCGTGGACGAGGCCGACCTGGACCTGCTGTCCAGCTGGGAACAGCTCGGTTTCGGCCCCCGCCGCCGAGAGTGGGAATACGTCATGCCCACCGACCCACAACTCACCGGCCTCGACACCAACCCACCGGCCCGCACTCTCCCACTCACCGACCCACGGTCCACCGAACACAACCCGGCGCCACCGGCGGCTCTCACCATCCCGCCACCCGACACACACCTCCTCGGACACACCCCACCGCCACCGGCAACTCCCACCATCCCGCCATCCGACGCACACCTCCTCGGACACACCCCATCGCCACCGGCAGCTCCCACCATCCCGCCACCCGACGCACACCTCCTCGGACACAACCCGACCCCACCGCCGGTGCACAGCGCCCCTTCCACCAACCCACGGCTCACCGGAAACAACCCGACACCGCCGGGAAACGCCGGCGCGCGGCTCGGCGGGCTCACCGTGCTGCCGGCCGGCCAGGCGGAGGCAGGAGCGCTCCGCGAACTCGACCAGGTCATCCGTGACCAGGTCGAGGCCACGCTGGGCTGGCAGAACATGCCGGCCGAGGTGCTGTCACCGCCACCGGACCCGGCGCGGTACGTGGTGGCTGCCGAAGCCGGCCGGTATGTCGGGCTGGCCCGGGTGGCACCGCTCCCCCGGCAACCGCGGATCGGGCTGATCGCGGTCCGGGCCGACCGGCGTCGCCGGGGCATCGCCCGGGCGCTGCTGGCCGAGGTGCTGGGCGCAGCCCACCGGCGCGGCATCGCGACCGCGTCGGCGGACGTGCACCAGGCCAACCACCCGGCGATCGCCCTCTTCGAGAGCGTCGGCGCCCGGCGGGCCGGCAGCAACCTCGAGCTGGTGCTGCGATGACCAGGGAGAACGGCGGCATCCAGCTGGAGGGCACGGTGGTCGAGTGCCTGCGCAACGCCACCTTCCGGGTCGACCTGCCCAATGGTCACCAGGTCCTGGCCCACATCAGCGGCAAGATCCGGAAGAACTACATCAAGATCCTCCCCTTCGACCGTGTCCTCGTGGAGGTCTCGCCCTACGACCTGACTCGAGGCCGGATCCTCTACCGATACCGGAACTGACCCGCTGACACCGGGGTGCCGAGCAGTCGGCGGCACCCCGGTGTCAACCCCGGCCACCCGCGGGCTCCCGGCGGCACCCCGGTGTCAACCCCGGCCACCCGCGGGCTACCGGCGGCACCTCGGTGTCAGCCCCAGCCACCCGCGGGCTGCCGGCGGGATCGGCGGTCAGCCGCGCCAGCGGAGCACCTCCAAGGCGGCGCCGACCGCCAGGACGTTGTCGGCGAGCGGCTGTGGCAGCAGCTTGTCGGCGCGGGCCAGGCGGCGCAGGACCGTATTGCGGTGGGTGAAGAGCCGCTCCGCGGTCCGGCTCATGCTGCACTGCTCGCGCAGGTAGGTGGCGACCGTCTCGCGGGTCTCCGGGTCGGCGTGGCGCAGCTCGCCGAGGGTGTCGGCGAGAAACTCGTCGGTCTGCGCCGGCTCCGCGGTGAGCAGCGCGACCAGCTGGATCTCGGTGTACCGGGCGACCCGCTGCGGCGAGGTGAGCCGCATCAGCATCCGCTGGGTGGCCACCGCGTCGAGGTGGCTGCGCCGGAACCCGGCCACGTCCGCCCCCGGGCGGCCGATCGCGACCCGGACCTCCGGGTCCTCCCCGTCCGGGGTGAGCACCGCGCCGACCGGCAGCCACAGCCACAGCACCCCGGCGCCGGCCACGATCGTCAGCCGGTGCGCCGCCCCGCTGCTGCGCATCAGCTCCTCGGCCGCTGCCTCCAGCCGGTCCGGCGCGGCGGTCGCGGTGGTCCAGACGATGGCCGCGGTGTGCGGGCCGGTCAGCCGGTAACCGAGCTGCGCCTCGGCCCGGGCCCGGCTGATCGGCGCGCCCTCCAGCAGCAGGGTCACCGCGGCCCGCCGTTCGGCGTGCGCGCCCCGGGTCAGCTCGGCCCGCTCGCTCTCCATCCGGGCGGACACCGCGGCGATGGTGTCCTCGATGAACGTCGAGATCGACAGGCTGGAGATGTCGAGCAGCGCCCGCAGCTCTCCCGGCTCGGCGTCCAGCGTGAAGCAGATCTCCATCCACCGCCGCCAGGCCACGCTCTGCCCGGTCCGGTACGAATCCAGCGCCCGCTGATCCAGCCCCCGGCGCACCAGGTCGCGGGCCGTGTCCAGCACCTCCGGGCCGAGGTTGGCCGGCACCCGGGCGCCCGGGTTGCGGACGTTGGCCGCGATCCACTGCCGCAGGTTCGCCACGTTGGCCCGGCGCACCGCGGCGACCAGCACCGGGTCCTCGGCGACCGGCCGCATCCGCTCGCCGCTGAGCGACGCCTCGTGCAGGCCCTCGATCCAGTCGGCGGGCGGCTCCAGCGCGATCTCGGCGCCTCGCCGGAACAGCTCCGCGACGCGGGACGGGATCTCGGGCCATGCGGCACTCTGCACCATATCGTGATGATGATGGTGCGTTTCGCGCTAGCGCAACACCGCCCGGACACCGATTCTTGACAGCGTGACCACCGTTGAGCACCTGGACGTGCTGATCGTCGGCGCCGGCATCTCCGGCATCGGTGCCGGGCGTTACCTGAAGACCGAGTTGCCGGGCAAGTCCTTCGCCATCCTGGAGGCCCGCGCGGCGTCCGGTGGCACCTGGGACCTCTTCCGCTATCCCGGCATCCGCTCGGACTCGGACCTGCACACCTTCGGTTACGAGTTCAAGCCGTGGCGGGACGAGCAGTCGATCGCCGACGCGCCGCGGATCCTCGATTACCTCCGCGAGACGATCACCGAGAACGGCCTGGACCGGCACATCCGTTTCCACCACCGGGTGCTGGCCGCCTCCTGGTCGTCCGAGCGGGCCCGGTGGTCCGTCGAGGTGGAACGCGCCGACACCGGCGAGCGGATCACGCTGACCTGCGGCTGGCTCTTCTCGGCCAGCGGCTACTACCGCTACGACGAGGGCTTCACCCCGGATTTCGCCGGCCGGGACGATTTCCGCGGGCAGATCGTGCACCCGCAGCACTGGCCCGAGGACCTCGATTACGCCGGGAAGCGGGTGGTGGTGATCGGCAGCGGCGCCACCGCGGTCACCATCGTCCCGGCGATGGCCGGCGAGGCCGCGCACGTCACCATGCTGCAGCGCACCCCGACCTACATCATGCCGGTGGGCCGGAAGGACCCGATCGCCAACGCGCTGAAGAAGTACCTCGGGCCGGAACGCGGTTACGCCTGGACCCGTCGCAAGAACATCGCGCAGCAGAAGGCGATCTGGTCTTTCTGCCAGCGTTACCCGAAGGCGGCCCGCAAGGTGATCCGCTGGGTCAACGCCAAGCAGCTGCCGGCCGGTTTTCCGGTGGACGAGCACTTCAACCCTCCTTACGACCCGTGGGACCAGCGGCTGTGCGCGGTGCCGGACGGCGACCTCTTCAAGGCGATCCGACGTGGCCGGGCCTCGGTGGTCACCGACCGGATCACCCGGTTCACCCCGACCGGGCTGTTGCTGGACTCGGGCAAGCATCTGGACGCGGACATCGTGGTGACCGCCACCGGCCTGAACGTGCAGGCTTTCGGCGGGGTGCCGGTCACCGTGGACGGTCGTCCGGTGGCGCTCCCCGACACCGTCTCCTACAAGGGGATGATGCTGTCCGGCGTGCCGAATTTCGCCTACGCCATCGGTTACACGAACTCGTCGTGGACATTGAAGATCGGCCTCCTCTGCGAGCACTTCTGCCGGCTGCTGCGGCACATGGAAGCGCAGGGGTACGACATCTGCCGCCCGGAAGTCGCCGACCCGGACATGCCGACCCGCCCGTTCCTGGATTTCGGCGCCGGATACATCCAGCGCGTAGTCGGCCAGCTGCCCCGCCAGGGCGCCCGGATGCCGTGGCTGACCTCGATGGACTACCAGTCCGACGTGAAGTTGCTGCGCGCCGACGATGTCACCGACCGTGAGCTGCACTTCGATCGTGTGGCCGCCCTCACGCAGGGAGATTCGCTGTGAAAGACAAAGTCGCTGTGATCACCGGCGCCGGCTCGGGCATCGGCCGTGCCCTCGCCCTGGAGCTCGCCCGCCGCGGCGCCCGCCTGGCGCTGAGCGACGTCAACGACGCCGGCCTGGCCGAGACCACCGAGCAGGTGAAGGCCCTCGGTGCCGAGGTGCACACCGCGCACCTGGACGTGACCGACCGGGAGGCCGTGGTGGCCTACGCCGGCACGGTCGCCGGCCACTACGGCGTGGTCCACCAGATCTACAACAACGCCGGGATCAGCGGCGGCGGCCGCACCATCGTGGACAGCGACTGGGCGGCGATCGATCAGACCCTGGCGGTCAACCTGTTCGGCGTCATCCACGGCACCAAGGCGTTCCTGCCGCACCTGATCGCCTCCGGCGACGGGCACGTCGTGAACATCTCCAGCCTCAACGGGATCATGGCGCAGCCGACGCTGGGCGCCTACTGCGCCAGCAAGTTCGGGGTGCGCGGGTTCACCGAGGTGCTCCGTACCGAGATGATCAATGGCGGTCATCCGGTCAAGGTCACCGTCGTGCACCCGGGCGGTGTGAAGACCGACATCGCGTCGGCGACGCTGCGAATGGCGCAGACCGAGGGCTACGAGGTGTCCGCCGCGGAGAAGGCGCGGATGCGCACCTACAACGAGAAACTGCTGAAAATGCCGGCCGAGCAGGCCGCCCGGATCATCGTGGACGGCGTGCAGAAGGGCGCGCCGCGGATCCGGGTCGGCAACGACGCGAAAATGGCCGACCGCCTGGTCCGGTTCCTGCCCCGCTACTACCCGAAGTTCGTCGTCAACCTGGAACGCCGCCTCTTCGGCAAGGCCTAGTCTTCAGCAGTGGCACGTCATTTCACGAAAGGCTCCAGCATGCGGATCGCGGTCACCGGTGGCACCGGCAAACTCGGCCGGGCGGTCGTCGCCGATCTGCGGGAACACGGCAACGAGGTGGTCAACCTGGATGCCGCCGCGCAGCGCCCGGACATCCGGATCGACCTCACCGATTACGGGCAGACGATCGAGGCGCTCACCGCGATCGACGACCGTTACGACGGGATCGACGCGGTCGTGCATCTCGCCGCGATCCCGGCGCCCGGCCTGACCGCGAACGCGGCCACCTTCCAGAACAACATCACCGCCACCTACAACGTCTTCGCCGCCGCCAAGGCCGCCCGGATCACGAATGTGGTCTGGGCGTCCAGCGAGACGCTGCTCGGCATCCCGTTCGACACCCCGCCGCCCTACATTCCGCTGGACGAGGAATACCCGGCCCGGCCGGAGTCCCGCTACGCCCTGGTGAAGCATCTCGAAGAAACGATGGCCGAGCAGTTCTGCCGGTGGGATCCGGCGCTGAAGATGGTCGGCCTGCGGTTCTCGAACGTCATGGAACCGGCCGACTATGCCGAGTTCCCCTCCTTCGACGCCGACCCGCTCCTGCGGAAATGGAATCTGTGGGGTTACATCGACGCGCGTGACGGCGCCCAGGCGGTCCGCAAAGCGCTCGCCTATCCGGCCACCGGCGTGGAGATCTTCATCATCGCGAACGCGGACACGGTGATGAGCCGATCGTCGGCGAGCCTGGCCGCCGAGGTCTATCCGGACGTTCCGGTGACCAAGGAACTCGGCGAGCACGAGACGCTGCTCTCCATCGACAAAGCGCGCCGGCTGCTCGGTTACGAACCGGAGCACACCTGGCGCTGATCAGGACTCCGGCGCCACAGGGCTGGTGGCGTACCGGACATCAGCCTCCGGAAGGGAAGCGCGCCTCGCGCGTGCCCGCGGACCTAATCGCGACCGGACTCGGAACAGCGGATCACGATGTCGGCGACCTGGCGGACCGCACGCGAGGTCTCGCCGGTCCGGGTGGCGATCGCCAGGTCGATGGTGGGGGCGTCGGTGAGCAGCACATAGGCGACGCCCTCCAGGTCGAGGCTGCGGACCGCCTCCGGGACCAGGGCGACGCCGAGACCCGCGGCGACGAAGACGACCAGGGTCGCGGTCTCCCCCACCTCCATGATCGAAGTCGGTCGGAAGCCGGCCGCGGCACAGGCGGCCAGGACGTGCTCGTGCACCGAGGAGCGGTGGCCGGAGAAGTGCATGACGAACGGGTCCGGAGCCAGCTCGGCCAGGTCGACGCGCTCACGATCGGCCAGGTCGTGCCAGTCGGGCAGGACCGCGATCAGCCGCTCCGAGCGCAGCACCCGGACGTCGATCTCCGGGCGGGCCAGTCCGTCCGGGCGGAACACCACCAGGTCATAGGTGCCGTCGACGAGCCCGTCCAGCAGCGCCGGGCTGAGCAGCTCGCCGTGCAGCTCCAGACGGACGTCCGGGAGCAGGCGGCGAACCTCGCGAGTGGCCTGCGGCAACAGGTCGTAGGTGGCGGTGCCGATGAAGCCGACCGACACCCGGCCGGCGTGCCCGGAGGCGACCATGGACATGTCGGTGGCGGCCCGCTCGACCGAGCCGAGCACCGCCCGGGCGTGCTCGGCGAACCGCTGGCCGGCCTCGGTCAGCTCGACCCGGCGGGTGGTCCGGCTGACCAACTCCACCCCGAACTCCCGCTCCAGCTGCTTGATCTGCTGGGACAGGGCCGGCTGGGCGATGTGCAGGCGCTCGGCGGCGCGACCGAAGTGCCGCTCCTCGGCGAGCGCGGCGAAAGATCGCAGGTGCCGCAGTTCCATGCATTGAGGCTATCAATCGAGTCGGATTCAGTATTGGCCTTGATCGGTGGGGCGGGCCTAGGTTGGACGCATGACTTCCGCTTTCCTGTACGCCGCGGCGCGCACACCGTTCGGCCGTTTCGGCGGCGCCCTCGCCGAGGTCCGCCCGGATGACCTGGCCGCCACCGCCCTGCGGGGTGTGCTGGCCACCGCGCCCCGCCTGGACCCGGCCGCCATCGGCGACGTGGTGTGGGGCTGCGCCAACCAGGCGGGTGAGGACAATCGGAATGTCGGGCGGATGGCCGTGCTGCTCGCCGGGCTGCCGGTGTCGGTGCCGGCCACCACGGTCAACCGGCTGTGCGGCTCGTCGCTGGACGCGGCGATCATCGGGTCGCGGGCCATCGAGTCCGGCGACGCCGACGTGGTGGTGGCCGGCGGCGTCGAGTCGATGACCCGTGCCCCGTGGGTGATGCCGAAGCCGTCCCGGGCCTTCCCGGCCGGCAACGTGACCGCGGTGTCCACCACGCTGGGCTGGCGGCTGGTCAATGACAACATGCCGAAGGAGTGGACGGCCTCGCTGGGCGAGTGCAACGAGATGCTCGGCGAGAAATTCTCCATCTCCCGGGAGCGGCAGGACGCCTTCGCCGCGCGGTCACACAATCTGGCGGCCGCGGCCTGGGATGAGGGCTTCTACTCGGATCTGGTGGTCCCGGTCGGCGATCTCACCCGCGACGAGGGCATCCGCCCGGACAGCAGCACCGAGAAACTGGCGAAGCTGAAACCGTCCTTCCGCCCTGCCGGGACCATCACCGCCGGCAACGCCTCCCCGCTCAACGACGGTGCCTCGGCCGTCCTGCTGGGCAGCGAGGCGGCCGCCGAGCGGATCGGCAGCGCCCCGATCGCCCGGATCGCCGGGCGCGGCGTGTCCGCGATCGAGCCGCAGATGTTCGGCTACGCGCCGGTCGAGGCCGCCGAGCGGGCCCTGGCCCGGGCCGGCATCACCTGGGACGACGTCACCGCCGTCGAGCTGAACGAGGCGTTCGCGGTGCAGTCGCTCGCCTGCCTCGACGCGTGGAACATCGACCCGGAGATCGTCAACGCCAAGGGCGGGGCGATCGCCATCGGTCACCCGCTCGGCGCGTCCGGCGGCCGGATCCTCGGCACCCTGGCCGCCCGGCTCAAGGAGTCCGGTGGCCGCTGGGGCGTCGCGGCGATCTGCATCGGCGTCGGCCAGGCCCTCGCCGTGGTCCTGGAGAATGTGGCGTGACCGCGAAGATCTGCGACAGCACGGCCGAGGCGGTCGCCGGGATCCGGGACGGGTCGACCGTGCTGATCGGCGGGTTCGGCATGGCCGGGATGCCGGTCGAGCTGATCGACGCGCTGATCGAGCAGGGCGCCACCGACCTGACCGTGGTGTCGAACAACGCCGGTAACGGGGACACCGGCCTCGCCGCGCTGCTCGCCAAGGGCCGGGTGCGCAAAATGATCTGCTCGTTCCCACGGCAGGCCGACTCCTGGGTGTTCGACGGTCTCTACCGGGCCGGGAAGATCGAGCTCGAGGTGGTCCCGCAGGGCAACCTGGCCGAGCGGATGCGGGCGGCCGGGGCCGGGATCGGCGCGTTCTACTGCCCGACCGGGGTGGGGACGCCGCTGGCCGAGGGCAAGGAGACCCGGGTGATCGACGGCCGGACCTATGTCCTGGAGTTCCCGATCAAGGGGGACGTCGCGTTGATCGGGGCGTACCGGTCGGACCGGATGGGCAACCTCGTCTACCGCAAGACCGCGCGGAACTTCGGTCCGGTGATGGCGACCGCCGGATCGCTGGTGATCGCGCAGGTCCACGAGGTGGTGGAGACCGGCACGCTCGACCCGGAAGTGGTCGTTACCCCGAGCATCTACGTCGACCGGGTGGTGGCGGCATGAGCCTGAACAAACACGAGATGGCCGCGCTGGTGGCCCGGGACATCGAGCCCGGCTCGTTCGTCAATCTGGGGATCGGGCAGCCGACCCTGGTCGCCGACCACCTGCCGGCCGACGCGGGCATCGTCCTGCACACCGAGAACGGCATGCTGAACATGGGCCCGGCCGCGGTCGGCGACCAGATCGACCCGGACCTGACCAATGCCGGGAAGGTTCCGGTGACCGAGCTGCCCGGCTCGGCGTATTTCCACCATGCCGACTCGTTCGCGATGATGCGCGGCGGGCACCTCGACGTGTGCGTGCTCGGCGCGTTCCAGGTGTCGGCGGCCGGCGACTTGGCGAACTGGCACACCGGCGAGCCCGACGCGATCCCAGCGGTCGGCGGGGCGATGGACCTCGCGGCCGGGGCCAAGAGCGTCTACGTGATGATGACGCTGTTCACCAAGGACGGGACGCCGAAACTGGTGCCCGAGTGCACCTATCCGCTGACCGGGCTGCGGTGCATCAGCCGGGTCTACACCGACCTGGCCACCTTCCTGATCACCGACGAGGGCGTCGTGGTGCGGGAGACGTTCGGGATCACGGTCGAGGAGCTCAGCTCGCGGTTGGAGGTGCCCTTGCGGCAAGCCCAGCCGGCGTGACCGGCGGCGGGAGTTGGGGGGGTGATCGGCCCGGTTTATCCCGGAGCGGGAGTGGTATCCGCGCGACGTGTGGGAATACCGCCCGGCGCTGGACGGCGTCCGCGCCCTCGCCGTCACCGCAGTCCTGCTGTTCCACGCCGGGGTCCCCGGCACGGACGGCGGGTTCCTGGGCGTGGACGCGTTCTTCGTGCTATCCGGGTTCCTCATCACGTCGCTGCTGCTGGCCGAACACCAGCGGAGCGGGCGGATCGATCTCGGACGGTTCTGGCTGCACCGGGCCCGTAGGCTGCTGCCCGCGCTGCTGGCCATGCTGGTCGCCACAGTCGTCACCGCACGCTTCCTGTTGGACAGTGACGCCCTCGGTCTGCTGCGGGCGGATGCCTGGGCCGCGCTCGGCTATGCCGCCAACTGGCGGATGATCTTCCGTGGCACCGGCTACCTGGCCGCGACCGCCGCGCCCTCCCCGCTGCAACACACCTGGTCGCTGGCGATCGAGGAGCAGTTCTACCTGGTCTGGCCGCTGCTGGTCGCCGGCGTGCTGATCTGGCTCGTGCACCGCCGGGCGCGCGCCGTCCTGGTCGCCCTGTGCGTCACCGGGGCGGTCACCTCGCAGGTGCTGTGCGCACTGCTCTACCAGCCATCCGGGATCGGCCGCGCCTACTTCGGCACCGACACCCGCGCTCAAGCGTTGCTGATCGGCGCGGTCGCCGCGCTGCTCACGGCCCCCGCCGCGACAGCATCAACCCCTCCCCGGTACGTCGGCGCGCCCACCGCGAGATCAACCCTGTCCCGGTACGCCAGCGCGCTCACCGCGAGATCAACCCGGCCCCGGCACGCCAGCGCGCTCACCGCCAGACCAACCCGGTCCCGGTACACCAGCGCGCTCACCGCGAGATCAACCCGGCCCCGGTACACCAGCGCGCCCGCCGCGAGATCGACTCGGTTCCGGTACGCCGGCGCGCTCGCGTGGGCCGGCGTCGGCGGCACGGTCGTTCTCTGGCACACCGCCTCTGAACACTCGGCATGGCTCTACCGGGGTGGCCTCACGCTTGCCGCACTCGCTGCCGCGGCTGTCATCGTCGACGTGGTCCGGCATCCCCGAGGTCTGCTCGCCCGGCTGCTCAGCGTGCCGCCCCTCGTGCGGCTCGGGCGCATCTCCTACGGGGTCTATCTGTGGCACTGGCCGCTGTTCACCTTCGTCACCACCGACCTGACCGGACTGTCCCGCTGGCCGCTGCTGGCCGTCCGGCTGGCCGGCACCCTGGCCGTCGCCGTTGTCAGCTACCACCTCGTCGAACAGCCGGTCCGGCACGGCGCACTCGGTCGGCTGCTGCCCCGGCGGGTACCAGCGGCAGCCACCACGGCGACGGTCGCCGCCGTCGCCGTCGCGATCGGCTGGTGCACTGTCACGCCCGCCGAGCCGGCCACCGCCGCGGCACCGATCGTCATCGCCCCGCTCGACGCCCCCGCCCAGCCGGGCCTGAATCCCGGGACCGCCTCGCACGCCCGCCCGAACGGCGACATCGAGCCCGCCGCACAGGGGCGCCCGAGCGGCGACCCCGGACCTGCCTCACAAGACCGCCCGAGCGGCGACGCCCGGCCTGCCCCACAAGACCGCCCGAACAGCGACCCCGGACCTGCCCCACAAGACCGCCCGAGCGGCGACGACCCCGGACCTGCCCCACAAGGCCGCCCGGCGCCGATCGACCGGCCGGGACGCCCGCCCGGCCGGGAGCCGCGGGTCACCTTCCTCGGCGACTCGGTGTCCTGGACGATCGGCAGCTACCTGCCGGAGCACCCGGGCATGTGGACCAGCGTCCGGGCGATTCAAGGCTGCGGCATCGCCACCCTGCCGGAGATCCTGCAGCTGGGCAGCCCGCACACCAACTATCCGGGCTGCACCTCCTGGCCGCGGCGCTGGCAGCGCGCGGTCGACCGGGACAACCCGGACGTGGCGGTTGTCGAGCTGAACCGCTGGGAGCTGATGGACCGCCGCTACCAGGGCCGCTACCAGCATGTCGGCGAACCCGCCTACGACGACTACCTGATCGGGCAGTTGGAGCGGGCGGTCCGCGTGGCCGGTTCGCGCGGGGCCGCCGTCGCCCTGCTGACCGCCGCCTACACCCGCCGTGCGGAACGCCCGGACGGCGGCCTCTACCCGGAGGACCGCCCGGAGCGCGTGGACGCCTGGAACCGCCTCCTCCACCGGGTCGCCGACCGCCACCCCGGCACTGTCACGGTCCTCGACCTCAACGCCGTGACCTGCCCGGACGGCAAGTTCACCTGGCACGTCCGCGACGTCCGGATGCGCAGCGACGGCCTGCACTTCACCCCGTCCGGCGTCCAGCGAGTCATCGCCCCATGGCTGCTACCCCGACTCGCCGCCCTGGCCGCCGGCCGCTGACGACTACCGGCCGCCGACGACTACCGGTGGCTGACAACTACCGGTCGCAGACGACTACCGCCTACTGACGACCACCGGTCGCTAACGACTACCGGTCGCTGACGACCACCGGTTGCTGACGACCACCGGTTGCTGATGACTACCCGGCGGTGGAGTTGGCCGGCCGGGGCTGGTGCCGCGTGACGGCTTGGCGGAGGGCGTGTTCGGCGGGTGGCAGCGCGCCTAAGGCATCCAGCGCCAGCAAGGCCGCGCCGGCTACCGGCGGGGTGGACAGGACCGTGACCTCGACGAGCGGGGCCTGGGCTTGGGCGCCCGCCAGCACCTGGTCGTGGAGTTGGGGATGGCGGGCCTGGAGGACGCCGCCGCCCAGGACCAGGGCGTGCGGGCGGGCGAGCAGGTCGAGGCGGGTGGCGGCGACACGGTGCTGGGCCAGGATCTCGCGGGCCTGGCGGGTGATCAGGGTGGACGCCACGTCGTCGCCGGTCGCGGCTACCTCGAAGAGCAGCGGGGTGAGTTCCGGGATGCGGGTCATCGGCAGGTCGCCCAGGTGCAGGGCGATGCTCACCGCCTCGACCGTCGGCAGGCCGAAGTGGGCGGCTACCGCGGCGGACAGCGCGGTGGGCCGGCCCCGGCCGTCCTCGCCGCGGGCGGCCGCGCGCAGCGTGTAGTCCGCCAGGTCGTGGCCGCCGCCCCAGTCACCGGAGATCGGGCCGAGAGCGACGAACCGGGCGGTCCGGCCGTCCGCGGCCCGGCCGACGCAGTTGTTGCCGGCGCCGCAGACCACGGTGACCGCGTCCGGCATCGAGGTGCCGGCCCGCAGCAGGGCGAAGCAGTCGTTGTCGACCTGGGTGTGCCGGGCCCAGCCTTGCGCGGCGATCGCCTCCCGCAGCCGGGTTACCTCGATCGGCAGGTCGGCGCCGGCCAGGTAGACCGCGATCGCGTCGACCGGGAGGTCCGCGGGCAGCCCGGCCTGCGCGTACGCCGCGGCGATCAGCTTGCCGAGCACCTCGATCGTGCCGGGCAGCCCGATGTTGTGCGGGGAGGAGGTGCCGCCGCGGACGACGGCGAGCACCCGGCCGGACGTGTCCCCGAGCAGCACGTCGGTCTTCGAGTTCCCCCCGTCGACGGCCAGGAACAGAGAGCCGACCGCCCGGGACAAGGAGCCAGCAGCGGCCGCCCGGGAAGAGGGCCGAGCGAAGCCGTCGGCCGCCAAGGACAGGTCGCCGGCTGCTGGAGACACGTCGCCAACCGCCGCAGGACCATCGACCGCCGAGGACAGACCGTTGGCCACCGGAGGGCCATCGACCGCCGAGGACAGACCGTTGACCGCCGCAGAGCCGCCGACCGCCGGAGAGCCGAGCACCGGGGACAAGCCATCGACGGCCGGGAGACCCCCCTCGTCGACCGTGCTCATCGGGCCCACGCGAGATGCTCACGCCCGGCCGCGATCAACCGGTCGGCGAGCGCGTCGGCCCGCGAGTGCTGCCCGATCAGCGGGTGCGCCAGCAACGCCCGGTAGACCCGGTCCCGGCCACCGCGCAGGGCGGCGTCGAGCGCGAGTTCCTCGTACCCGTACACATGGGAGATGAGACCGGCCAGATCGGGCGGGACCGCCGCGACCGGCAGCGGATCCGGGCCGCGCAGGCCCGCCCGGGCCGACACCTCGATGACCGCCGAGTCGGGCAGGAAGGGCAGCGTGCCGTCGTTGCGCACGTTGACCGAGTGGACCGCCGTGTCGTCGAGCCCGAACAGCGATCCGAGCAGCCCGACCGCCGCCTCCGAGTAGTAGGCACCGCCGCGTTCGCCGAGCAGCGCCGGCTTGGTGGTCAGCGTGACGTCCCGGTACATGTCGAGGAGGATCGCTTCGATCTCGGCGACCCGCTGCCCGCGGGTCCGCTGCCCGAGGCTTTCCCGTACGTGCTCGTCGTGCTTGTAGAAGTAGGAGAGGTAGTACGACGGCACCGCCCCGAGCATCGTGATGATCTCCGCCGGCACGTCCACCATATCCGAGATTTCGGACAGGTGTGCGCCGAGCAGGTCCGGGAGCCGGTCCACGCCGTCGACATAGGCGGCCCTCTCCCACGTCAGATGGTTGAGACCGACGTGGTCCAGAACCACCGCCCCGGGATCGACACCGAGGTGACCGGCGAACCGGCGCTGGAACCCGATCGCCACGTTGCACAGCCCGACCGCCTGGTGCCCGGCGTCCAGCAGGGCACGGGTCACGATCCCCACCGGATTGGTGAAGTCGACGATCCACGCCCCCGGCTTCGCCCGGTCCCGGATCCGCGCCGCGACGTCCAGCATCACCGGCACCGTCCGCAGCGCCTTGGCCAGCCCGCCCGCCCCGGTCGTCTCCTGCCCGACGCAGCCGCAGTCCAGCGGGAACGTCTCGTCGCTGATCCGCGCCCGCTGCCCGCCCACCCGCAGCTGGATGACCGCCGCGTCGGCGTCGGTGACCCCGGCGTCCAGGTCGGACGTCCAGGTCACCTTGCCGGGATGCCCGTAGTGGGCGAAGATCCGGGCCGCGAACGCGCCGACCACGTCGAGGCGCTCGGCGGCCGGGTCGATCAGGACCAGCTCGGAGACCGTGGTGCCGAGCCGGGCGAACCCGTCGACCAGCTCCGGGGTGTAGGTGGATCCACCACCGATGACCGCGATTTTCAACCCTTGAATCCTGTCAGCGTGATGCCCTGCACGAACGCGCGCTGGGCGAAGAAGAAGATGATGATCAGTGGCGCCATGGCCAGCACGGTGGCCGCGGTGACCAGGTTCCAGTCGACGTGGTGGACGGTGCGGAACGACGCCAGGCCCAGCGACAGGGTCCAGGAGCTCTCGTTCTCGCTGGTGTAGAGCAGCGGCCCGTAGTAGTCGTTCCAGCAGTAGAAGAACTGGAAGAGGCCGGCCGCCGCGATGCCGGGACGGGCCATCGGCAGCACCACGCGCAGCAGGGTGCGCCACTCGCCGCAGCCGTCCACCCGGGCCGCGTCGAGGTATTCGCTCGGGATGGTGAGCAGGAACTGACGCAGCAGGAAGATGCAGAACGCGTCACCGAACAGGGCCGGGATGATCAGCGGGGCGAGCGAGCCGGTCAGGCCGTAGCGGGCCCACATCAGGTAGAGCGGGACGGTGACCACCTGCGGCGGGAGCATCATCACGCAGATCACCACGAGGAACAGCGCGTTGCGGCCGCGGAACTTGAGCTTGGCCAGGGCGTACGCGGCCGGGACGCTGGACAGCAGGGTGAGCGCGGTGGCGGTGCCGGCGTAGAGCACCGTGTTGAGCAGGTAGTGCGGCAGCGGGGTGGCCTCGAAGACCTTGAGGTAGTTCTCCGGGTGCCAGGTGTTCGGCCAGTAGTCGCTGGTCAGCGCCTGATCGCTGGTCATCAGCGAGAGCAGCACCAGGTAGACGACCGGGGTGACGAACATGACCGCGAGGGCGATCGCGATGCTGTGCCGGGCGATCCAGGCGAGCCGGATGCGCCGGCGTTCCACGGCCGCCGTCAGCGGGCGGTCCAGCGCGAGAGTCACGATTCCTCCCCGGAGAACGCCTTGGCGCGGCGCAGCAGGATCACGGTGACCGCCAGGGCGACCACGAACAGGGCGATGGCCAGGGCGTTGGCGTAGCCGAGCGCGCTGTAGCGGAAGCCGATGGTGTAGAGCCAGAGCGGATAGGTGAAGGTGGAGCCCTCCGGGTAGCCGAAGGACTGCGAGATGCCGGCGCCGACGGTGGCCTGCCCGCTGGCGATCGAGCCGGCCACCGCCGCCTGGTCGAAGTACTGCAGCGTGTAGATCACGCCGGTGACCGCCGCGAACAGGATCACCGGCCGGATCGACGGCAGCGTGATCGACCGGAATCGGTGCCAGGCGTTCGCGCCGTCCAGCGACGCGGCCTCGTAGAGGCTCTCCGGGACGCCGAGCACCGCCGCCAGGAAGATGATCATCAGGTCGCCGATCGCCCACAGGCCGAGCAGGACCAGCGACGGCTTGGCCCAGGCCGGCGAGTTGAACCAGAGCGGGCCGTCGACGCCGATCATCTCGAGGAGATGGTTGACCGGGCCGGTGCCCGGCTTGAGCAGGTAGACGAACGCGATGGTGGCGGCCACCGGCGGAACCAGGGCGGGCAGGTAGTAGATCGTACGGAAGACGCCTGCTCCTCTTTTGAATCGCACCAGGAGCATGGCGAGCCCGATCGCGCCGAGGATCCGGACCGGGACGAAGACCACCACCATCCACAGCGTGTTGCGCACCGCCTGGAGCAGGAACGGGTCGTCCGCCATGTGCCGGTAATTGTCCAGCCCGACCCATTGCGGCACGGAGAGCAGATCGAACTTGGTGAAGGAGAAATAGATCGCGGAGAGCAGCGGATAGAGGAAGAAGATGCCGATGCCGAGCAGTGCGGGGGCGAGGAAGGAGAAGGTGACCAGGCCCCGGCGCAGGCGGACCGCGTCCACCGGTCAGCCGCCCAGCGACATGACGCTGTTGATCTGCTGGTCGGCGGTGGCCAGACCCTGATCGAGGTCGGTCACCTTGCCGGACTGGTAGCTGGTCAGGAACTGCCCGAAGGTCTCCTGGTAGGCCGGGCCGGAGGCGGACGGCGGGGAGGTCTGCGAGTTCGGGTTGTTGAAGATGTCGATGAACGCCTTGAAGTCCGGGTCGGCGTTCAACGACGGGTCGGCGATCGCCCTCGTCGTGGTCGGCACGTTCTTGAGCAGGCCGGCCAGCTTGATCACCGCCGTGTCGTTCGTGGTGAGGTACTTGATCAGCTCCCAGGCCGCCTCCGGGTTCTTGGCGTTCTTGGAGATGCCGACGATGTTGCCGGTGACGTAGCCGCCCCCGTAACGGGCCGGGTCGGTGGTCGGGAGCGGCGCTACGCCGTACCGCAGATTCGGACTTTGATCTTTGAGGAAGGCCAGGCGGTACTCGGCGTCGATGTTGATCGCCACCTGGCCCTTCTGGAACGCGTTGTCGGCGCTGAACTCGTCGCCGAGGCTGGCCTTGAACTTCGTCAGATTGTCGTAGCCGTACCAGTCGACCAGGTCCTTCTGCCAGCTGATCAGGGCCTTCCAATTCGGGTCGCTGCCGACCGCGCTCTTGCCGTCCTCGGTCAGCCACTTGGCGCCGGTGGCCGGCGCGAGATGCGCGGCCGCGTTCTCGTAGAAGTCGTAGAGCGGCAGGAACCCGACGGTCTTGAGGGACCCATCGGCATTTTTGACGGTCAATTTCTTCGCGTACGCGGTGAGCTCGTCGAGTGTCTTCGGCGGCCCGGCGAGCCCGGCCTTGGCGAACAGGTCCTTGTTGTAGTACATCCCGTACGCGTCGGCGAGGAACGGCATGGCACACCGTTTGCCGTCGAATTCGGTGTACGACCGGGTCGTCGCGTTGAGCTCAGCGAGGTCCACCTTGTCCCGCTCGATGTACGGCTTCAGGTCGACCCACGCCCCGGAGGAGCAGAACTTGCCGACGATGTCGGTGGAGTAGGAGAGCCCGACGTCCGGCCCGTTCCCGGCGCCGATCGCCTGGGTGACCTTGGAGTCGTCCTGGCCGGGTTTGACGGTCACCTTGATGTTCGGGTGGCTGTTCTGGAAGTCGGTGATCACCTGCTGGATGGCGTCCGCCTCCCGCTCGGTGAAGAAGTGCCACAGCTCGACGGTCCCGGAGACCTGCGTGCCCGGGTCGGCGATCTTGTTCTCCTTCGGCGCCGGGGTGCAGGCGGCGGCCAGCAGAACGGTGGAGGTCAGGGCAAGAAGGGTCCTTTTGTTCACGGTGCGCCTCACAGAACAGTCAGCTTTCGCGGATGGCGGTGATCAGGGCCTCGCGGACCGCGGCGAGACCGGCGTCGAGCGCGCCGAGCAGGGTCGCGTCGTCGTCGAGGGTGGTGGCCGCGACCGGGCACTCCAGCGGGGCGGCCCGGCGGAACGCCTCGTTCACGGCGGTGAGCAGCGGGGCACCGCCGGCCTGGGCGGTCGGGCCGGCGAGCACCACGAGGGACGGGTCGAGCACGGCGACCACGGCGGCCAGGCCGACCACGACCCGGTCGGCGAAGGCGGCGATGAACTCCGGCGACTCGGCCGCCGCGGTGGCGACGATCGCGGCCGGGTTCTCGCCGGTGATCCCGTGCTCGTGGGCCAGCTCCAGGATCGCGCCGCCGCCGAACAGGTCCTGCAGGTCGAGCTTGCGGTTGGGCGAGTGCAGCGGCAGGTAGCCGATCTCACCGGCCGCGCCGCGGGTGCCGCGCAGCAGGGTGCCGTTGATGTCGATGGCCAGACCGAGGCCGTCCTGGCCGAGCCAGAGCAGGGCGAAGTTCTCCGCGTCGTGGGCCGCGCCGCGCCGGCGCTCGGCGACCGCGGCCAGGTTCACGTCGTTGTCGACGCTGACGTCGGTGCCGAGCGCGGCGGCGATCTCCGGGACCAGGCCGGGGCGGGCGAACCCGGGCACGTCGACGAGCCGGATGGTCTCGGTCCGCGGGTCGTAGGCGCCGGGCACGCTGAGGTGCACGTGGCGGATCCGGTCGGCGGGGACCGCGGCCTGCTCCCGCAACCGCGCGACCACCTCGGTCAGCGTGCTGACCGGGTCGGCGGTGAGGAAGTCGACCCGGGACTCGAAGCGGGCACGGACCGCGCCGGTCAGGTCGCAGAGGGCGGCGGCGATCGACGGGGTGCCGCTGGTGCCGACGTCGCGCACCGAGACCGCGACGGCGTAGGCGGCGTCCGGGTTGGCGGCGTAGATCTCCGCGTTCGGCCCCGGCTTGCCGCTGCTGTGCCCGACCACGGTGACCAGGCCGGCGTCGGTCAGCCGGCGCAGCACCTCGGAGATCGTCGGCATCGAGAGTGCGGTGAGTTTGCGCAGGTCGGAGCGGGTGAGCAGGCCCGGGTCGAGCAGGTGCCCGAGCGCCGCGCTCTCGTTCATGGCGCGCAGCAGCTTGGACGAGCCGGCCAGACGGGTCATCGGGCGCTCCCTTGATTGATAGGCAAACTGACTAACAGTTCGCTCATCCTGGTCTCGCGCATCGACCCGTGTCAAGGGCGCTCCGGGGTGCGATCTTACCGATCGACCCCTATTGATAAATCAAGTTAACAGTCGTAGCGTCGCTCCCCATCCCGTCGTCCCCCCACGGATGGAGAGCGCCATGAAACGCGCCAGAACCCTCACCTATGCCACGATCGGCCTGCTCATCTCCGGCCTGGCCGTGGCCGTCGGGCTGCTGCCGGCCAGCGCCGGAACCGCCCCGAAGAACCTGGACGACCCGGTGAAGAAAGACGTCGCCATGCAGATCGTCTCGGCCGCCGAGAACTCGTCGCTGAACTGGCGCGCGCAGTTCGCCTACATCGAGGACATCGACGACGGCCGCGGATATACCGCGGGCATCATCGGTTTCTGTTCCGGCACCGGCGACATGCTCGACCTCGTCGAGGCGTACACCGCCACCAAACCGTCGAATGTGCTCGCCCGGTATCTGCCCGCGCTGCGCCGGGTGAACGGCACGGATTCGCATTCCGGGCTCGACCCGAACTTCACCCGGGACTGGCGGACGGCGGCCGCCGATCCGGTCTTCCGGGCTGCTCAGGAGGCCGAACGGGACCGGGTCTACTTCACCCCGTCGGTGCGCGACGGAAAGGCGGACGGGGTACGGGCGCTCGGCCAGTTCGCCTATTACGACGCGGCGGTGATGCACGGTTACGAAGGGATGCGCGCCATTCGCAGCCGGGCCCTGCGCAAGGCGAAACCGCCGGCCCAGGGCGGCGACGAACGTACCTGGCTGAACACTTTCCTGAACGAGCGGGTGGCCGAGATGAAGAAGGAGGAGGCGCATTCGGACACCTCACGGGTGGACACCGCCCAGCGCGTTTTCCTGAACAACGGCAATTTCGACCTGAACACCCCGCTCGACTTCAAGGTCTACGGCGACCCGTTCCACATCAACTGACCTCCCGGGCCTCGCTGAGCCGGGTGTCGGCGCAGGCCCGGTCCGGCTCGGAGACGTGGAGCGCCCGGGGCAGGTCCAGGGCAAGCGCCACGTGGTAGAGCACGCCGGTGTCCGGCCTGGTGAGTGGCACCAGGTCACCGGGCCGGGCCTCGGCGGCGGACAGACCGGCGCTGACGCCGGCCATGTCCCGGGCGTCGCGCGGGATCCGCACGCCGTGGCGGCGGAAGACCGCGTGGAGCAGCCCGGAGCAGTCGTGGCACCCCGGACGCGAGGCGATCCCGGCTGCGGACCGCCGCGCGCCTCCCGGCACGGGCTGGTTGTCAGGGGTGCCTCAAGGGCCTTGAGGCACCCCTGACAACCAGCCCAGGTCCGCGGGTCAGCGGCGCAGGGCGTCGGCGGGCTCGATCCGGGACGCGCGCCACGCCGGGTAGAGGCCGGCCAGCAAGCCGGTGGCGGCGCCGACCAGCGGGGCGGGCAGCACCGTGGCTGAGTGCAGGATCGGCGTCCAGTCCCGCCACAGCGCGACCGCGACCACGGCGGCGACACCCAGGCTGGTGCCGATCAGGCCACCGACCAGGCCGAGGGTGCCGGACTCGGCGAGGAAGTGGACGGCCACGTGTCGCCGGCGGGCGCCCAGCGAGCGGCGCAGGCCGATCTCGCCGACCCGTTCCAGGACCGCGACCAGGGTGGTGTTCGCGATCCCGACCGCGCCGATCACCAGGCAGACCGCGGCCAGGGCCAGGAACAGCGTGCCCAGGTCGGTGTTCACCCCCTCGCGCAGCTGGCGCGGGTCGGGCGGGGTGACCACCTTGAACCGGGCCGGGTCCTGCGGCCGCAGTGCCAGCGGCGCCTCCGCCCCGACCTGCTGGGCCGCGCCGATCTCGGTGTCGATCATCGCCTGGACGGACATGCTGCCGCCGACCGGCGGGTCGCCCCAGACCGCCCGTGCCGTGCCGGCCGGCAGCACCACGCTCAGCAGGGTGTCGGCCTTGCGGTCCACATCGTCGACGATCCCGATGACGGCGAACGGCGCCCCGCCGATGAAGACTGCCGGCTGGTCGTCCACCCAGGTGACGCCGAGCCGGCCGGCGGCGCCGGAGCCGAGCACCACGACCCGCTCGCCGGTGCGGTCGTGCCAGGCGTCGAAGAGCCGCCCGGCGGCGAGGTGCGCGTGGATCGCCCGCAGGTATCCCGGGGAGGCGGCCAGCACCCGGAGCTGCTCGCCGGGGTCCTCCGCGGACGCGCGGCGGGCGGCGACCCGGCCCACGTCCGGCACCTCCCAGAAGACCCCGGCGTCGCGCACCCCGTTCAGCGCGGCCAGCCGCTGCTCGGCGTCGGCCGGGAATGCCTGCTCGGCGCCGGCCGCGGCCTGTTCGGCGCCGTCCTGCACGACCACCTCGGTGGCCACCAGCGCGGTGAACCGGCTGCTGATCTGCCCCTCGACGGTGCTGGTCAGGCCGAGCACGGTGACGAATGCGGCGACGCCGAGCAGGGTGCCCAGCACGGTCAGCGCGGCCCGCCCGGGCCGGGCCAGCATGCCGGCGACCGCCTCGTCCACCACGTCGGCCAGCCGGAGCCGGGTGGCCGGGACCACCGATGGCGTCCGCCTCACCGCAGGATCCCGTCCTTGATCAGGACCGAGCGGTGCGCCCGGCCAGCCACCTGCTGATCGTGGGTGACCATCAGCACGGTCAGGCCGCCGTCGTTCAGCTCCTCGATCAGGGCGAGCACGGCGGCCGCGCTGGCGCTGTCCAGGTTGCCGGTCGGCTCGTCGCAGAGCAGCAGCGACGGCCGGTTCACCAGGGCCCGGGCGATCGCCACCCGCTGCGACTCGCCGCCGGAGAGGTGGCCGGCGCGAGCGTGCGCGCGGTGGGTCAGCCCGACCCGCTCCAGCGTCTCCAGCGCCAGGCCGGCCCGGGCCGGCCTGGCCACCCCGGTGTAGACCATCGCCATCGTCACGTTCTCCACCACCGAGCGGTGCCGGAGCAGGTGGAACGACTGGAACACGAAACCGATGCGCCGGCCGCGCAGCGCGGTCCGGTCCCGCTCGGGCAGGGTGGCGGTGTCGATGCCGTCGAGGCGGTACACGCCGGCGGTCGGCCGGTCGAGCAGCCCGACCACGTTGAGGAAGGTGGACTTGCCGGAGCCGGACGGGCCGGTCACCGCCACGTACTCGCCGGCGCCGACGACCAGGTCGGCGGCGCGCAACGCCTGCACCGGCGGCGGGCCGGGATAGGCCCGGGTCACACCGGCGAACTCGACGACCGGCGTCACCCGGTGCCGTCCAGGCCCGTGCCACCGGTCCGCTCGCCGACCACGACCTGGTCGCCCTCGGCCAGTCCGACGCCGTCGACCTCGACGTATCCGCCGGCCGACGCGCCGGTGCGCACGGTCACCGGCTCCCGCCGGTCGCCGCGCACCCGCAGCACCCGGGTGCCGCCGTCGGCCGCCGAGAAGATCGCCGACACCGGCACCACCAGGACGTCCTCGCCCGTGGTGGCGGACGTGACGGTGAGCCGTACGTCCTGGCCGGCGAACGAGGCCGGCAGCGTGCCGGTGGCGCTGATCGTGATCGGGTGGCCGGTCTCCGAGCCCTCGCCCTGGCGCAGCTCGCCGATCGTGGTCACCCGGCCGGGCGCCTTCGTGCCGCCGGTCTCGTCGAAGATCTCCACCGGCATGCCGGGCTCGACCAGTTCCCGGTCGGCGGGCGGCAGCGTGCCTCGCACCACCAGGTCACCGACCGACAGGGTGAGGACCGGTCCGGTCACCTCGGCGCCCAGGGTGGCCTGGACCGCGGCCACCCGGGCCGGCAGCGTCTTGACGAAGTAGACCTCGCTCATCGGCAGGTAGACCTGCTTGGCGGGGGTGACGGCCGGTGCGCTCGCGCTGGCCGACGGGGCCGGGCCCGGTGCCGCCGGCGCGTCCTCCAGCGGCGGGTCGTAGTCGCGGGCCTGGTACATCCGGCGGATCGCCCGCCCGGTCGAGGCGCCGAACACCCCGGCCCGGTCGCTGATCGCGTATCCGAGCTCGCGCAGCGCCGCCTGCAGCTGCTTCACGTCCGAGCCGGTCATCCCGGCGTGCACGTCCCGGTACGGCGGGACCCGCCCGGTCAGCGCGACGACCGGCCGCCCGGAGATCTCGGCCAGCACGCTGCCCGCGCCGACCCGCTCGCCGGCCTTGACCACGCGGCGGGAGATCACCGAGCGGCCGCTGCCGAGCACCGGCTTGACCTCGAGGGCCCGGTCCGGTTCCACGGTGCCGCGCAGCACCACGTCCTCGCGCAGGATCCGGCGTTCCACCGTCGCGGTGATCAGGCTCGGTGGCGGCGCGGCGGCCTCCGCGGCGGCCTGCTGCGGCGACTTGACGAAGGTGGACGCGCCCAGCCCGGCGAGCGCCATCACCACCGCGCCGGTGACCAGGCCGAGCAGGAACCGGCGCCGGGCGCGCAGCGGCGCCGGCGGCGGGGTGTCAGCGTCCACCCAGCACCGCCGCGGCGTTCTTCAACGCCTGCTGGGTGCCGGCGCGCACCGACTCCAGCCGCTCCAGGTCGCGCTCCACGATCTGCTGCTGGTAGGCGACCAGGATCGAGGTCATGGTGCCGAGATAGTTGAGCTTCTTCTTGCAGCGCACGTCGGCGACCGCGGTGTTCTTCTCCGCCGCGGTGGCTGGGGCGCTCTCGTCCTTCCACCACCGCTGGTCGTTGTTCGCGTCGTCCACGGTGTCGTACCGGTAGCCGGACTCGCGCATGCAGGTGCTCCAGCCGGCCATCAGGGCGACCGCCCGCTGGTCCGCGAAGGCGCGCGCTTTCGCGTCGTTGACCAGGTCCTGCAGCCACACGTCGTCGTCGGTGTTCCAGCCGACCTTGCGGTACCCCTCCCCCATGCAGCCCTCTTTCGGGATGTCCCGGTTGCCGGACTTGCCGGCCCGGTCGCCGAAGAGGATGAGTTCCTGGGCCGGGGTAGGGTCGGGGTTGTACTTCTTGTCATGTTTTGAGTAGAGCGCCGGATCCATGTGGTAGCCGAGCCGCGCCGCCTGCGCCTCGTCGACCAGGCCCAGGTCGTTGGTCCGGTCCCGGGAGGCGAGCAGCTTGAGCCGCTCGCCGGGGTTCCAGGTGATGCCGAAACGCTTCGTGCACTCGCTGGTCATCAGCTTCGAGGCGTAGTTCAGCTCGATGAACTCGTCCACCGTGGTGAGGTAGCGGTCCAGCGGCAGGCTGGCGCTGTTCAGGCTGGACACGGTGGGCGAGGCGGTCACGGCGGGCGGCGACAGTGGCGCGCCACCGGGGTGCCGGGTCTCGGCCGGGCTCGGCGAGCCGCCGCCGGAGCAGCCTGCGGTCGCCAGGAAGCCGACCGTCAGTGCGGTCGTGACAAGTCGTTTCATGCGGTCGGTCTCACCCTGTCCACTGGTCCGTGCGTCGTCGAGGTGCCGGGCAGGGGCGACGGGCGCCACCCCTGCCCGGACGTCCGGTGCTGGCTCAGCACTCCCAGTAGAGCGAGGAGACCCGGTCTTCCCGTTCGGCCGGGAGGCCGGCGCCCTTGCCCGGCAGGTGCCTGACCTTCCAGCCGCTGGCCGAGGCGCCACCGGCGTTCTGGCCGAACACGGCGGTGCAGGAGACACCCTGGTTGTGCAGGCCCGCGGCGGAGTCGTTCAGCGGCGGACCCTCGCCGTACTGCGAGGTGTCCGGGTAGTAGTTGTTGGAGAAGTTGGTGTCGGTGCCCTCGTAGTCCCAGCGCGGACCTTCGAAGTAGTCCCAATCGAAGACGCAGGCCTCCGAGGACTCACATTTCGCGTTGAAGTTGGTGTTGGCGGACGCCGGCATCGCGGTCCCGAAAAGAACCGCGCCGGACACGAACCCGGCCGCCGCCACCCCCCGAGACCAGCGCAGTGTCGAACTGCTCGGTGACAATTCGCCTCCTATCCCTGGCGGAGCCGACCGGCTCCGATGCTGAGAAGCCTGCGGCTGCGGCGTAGTTTGCAAGGTCATTCCGGCGTAAGTCACGTCAGGCGATGTCGCGATGACGCCGGGTGACCAGGTCCAGCAGCCGATCCGCCGCGCAGGTGCCGTTGAGCAGTTCCCGCTGCAGGGTGTCCAGGCCGGCCGCGTGCAGGCCGGTCTCCTCGACCAGGTTGCGGCGGGCCCGCCAGAAGGTGACCGTGGTGGCCTCGACGAGCCGTCCGCTGAGTGCCTCGGCGACCATGAGCTGCAGCCAGAACCGTTCCCGCTTCGGATACAGCTCGGCCAGCTTGCGGGCCCGGGGCAGCACGTGCTCGGCGCGGCCGGAGATCAGGCCGCCCAGCACCACCATCTCCTCCGCCTGGCAGCGCTGCTCCTCCAGATAGGCCGCCTCGGCCCGGAGATGCCGCACGCCGGCCACGTCCGGCATCGCCTCGGTGCCCCGCCAGAGACCGAGCGCGGCCCGGGCCAGCCGGAGGGCGGCGGGCACGTCCCGGGACAGCGACTGTCCGGCCTGGCCGAGCAGCGCCCGGAACCGGTAGGCGTCGACGGCGCACCCGTCCGGCGCGATCCGGTAGCCGGCCGAGCCGGTGGTCAGGATCCGCCCGGCGCCGTCGCGCAGCGCGCCGCGCAGCATCCGGATGTGCGAACGCACCATCTGCGGCGCGTGCGACGGCGTGCCGTCGTCGCCCCAGATCCAGCGCACCAGCTGCCCGGTCGGCACCGGCCGGCCAGTCGCCGTGACCAGCAGCGCGAGCACTTTGCGGCACTGCAGTTGCAGCTCGACCCGGACGCCGTCGGGGTGGACGAGTTCGACCGGGCCGAGCAGCCGCACCTCAGGTCGCTCCCGATCAGCATCCATACCCGCCCCCGTCGTCACGCAGCCCCCGTGGCCGCGACATTCCAGAGTGGACAACGCCAAGGCGGTGATCTTAAGCGATGGAAGTTGATCTGTGGGGCTGTTCGAACCGGCTATGAGTACGGCCCGCGGCACCCGCCCTGACCGCCGCGCGAAGGGCAGCGGACGGGACCGGCGTACCGGAAACCGGTCTGACGCGGAACCGGGACGGACCCGTCACCGGGAGTCGGCGGTGAGGAAGGCGACCGCGTGGTCGACCAGCTCCGGTGAGTCGGTGAACCACAGGGCGTCGGTGCCGGCCGTGGTGCGCAGGCGGGCCTGCGGCAGGTGCTCGGCCAGGTGGTAGGCGTGGCCGACGTCGACGTTGAGGCAGTTGCGGCGGTGCAGGACCAGGGTCGGGGCGGTCACCTCGGGCAGGCGGTGGCGCAGGTCGGTGCCGGTGGCGACGGTGCGGATCGCGGTGGCGACCGACGGGCCGGCGGCGCGGCGGCCGATCCGGTTCCACCACTCGCGGAAGGCGGGGTCGGCGGCGACGCTGGGCGCGGCCTGGGCGACCGAGTCCACCCCGTGATCCGGGTCAGCCGGCGTCACCGTGTCACGGATCAGCGTCGCGGTGGTGCCGCTGTCCAGGCCGTACGGGTAGTCGGCGGCCCGGGTGTAGCGCGGATAGCACTGGGCCAGCACCAGCGACCGGACCCGCTCCGGGTGCCGGGCCGCGAACTCCAGCGCGATCAAGCCGGTGTCGAAGTTGGCGAACAGGTCGGCCCGGCCGATCCCCAGGGCGTCCAGCACCCGCTGCACGTCGTCGACCCACTGGTCCAGCGGTGACCGGGCCGGGTCGAGCGGGTCGGACAGGCCGATCCCGGATCGGTCCAGGCACACCACGGCGGCGTGCCCGGCCAGGGTGGCCAGCCCACCGCGCGCGTGCGGCTCGTCGAGCAGGCCGTCGATGGTGAGCATGGCCGGGTTCAGCACGAGCAGGTCCCGGCCGGTCGTGGAGAACCGGGTGTAGGCGGTGGAGCCGGCGTACCGGACCGGCACGGCGGCCGCGGGCGGCGCCGGGGCGCGCAGCACCTCGGCCTGCGCGTCGCGCAACGCGGCCGACGGGTCGAGGCCCATCTCGACCAGCGCGGCGCGGGCCGTGGCGACGGCCCGCAACGCCTCGGTCTGCCGGCCGGCCCGGTGCAGGGCCCGGACGTAGTGCACCCACAGCGGCTCGTCGAGCGGGTCGGCGGCGGTCAGCTGCTCCAGCTCGCCGAGCGCCGCGCCGGGGTCGGCGCCGGCCGCCAGGCAGCCCAGATGCTCCTGCACCAGCAGCCGCCGCTCCCGGTGCCAGCCCTGGCGCAGAGCGGCTGCCGCGGTGGTGTCCGGCAGCTCCGGCTCGCCGCACCACAGCTCACGCGCCTCACCCAGCACGGCGGCGGCCTCGTCCGGCCGGCCGTCAGCGAGCAGCCGGCGGGCCCGCGCTCGGGCGGCGGCGACCAGGCCGACGTCGGTGCGCCCGGCCGGCACGGCGAGCCGGTAGCCGTCCCGCCCGACCCGGTCCACGCCGGCCTCCGGGTCGGCGGCACGCAGCGCGGCCCGGATCCGGGACAGGTGCGCGCGGACCGTCTTGACCGCCGACGGCGGCGGATCGTCCCACAGCAGCCCGGCCAGCTCGTCCAGCCCGGCCGCGGCCGGGGCCCGCAGGGCCAGCACGGTGAGCAGTTCCCGCGCCTTGCGCTCCAGGCGCGGCGCGGCGACATCAGGGGCGTGCACGCCCGCCGTGCCGAGCACCCGCACCATCACGCGACTCAGCGTAGCCACATCCGGACCACATCCGGGCCCGGCCGGGGCGCGCCTAGCTTCGCCGCATGACCATCCACGACACTGTGCTGACCGGCGCCGTGTTCCGTCCCGGCGAGCCCGGCTACGACGAGCACCGCCTCGGCTGGAACCGGACCGTCGACTCGCGGCCCGCCCTGATCGTCGCCGCCGCGACCGGCGCCGACGTGCGTCTCGCGCTGCTCGCCGCCCGGGAACGCGGCCTGCCGCTCGCCGTCCAGGCCACCGGGCACGGCCTGATCGCCCCGGCCGACGGCGCGCTGTTGCTCAAGACGACCGCCCTCGACCAGGTGACGATCGACCCGGAACGTCGGACCGCCCGGGTCGGGCCGGGCGCGCGGTGGGCCGACGTGAACCGGGCCGCCGCCCGCTACGGCCTGGCCGGGCTGGCCGGCCGCTGCGGCACGGTCGGCGTCACCGGGTACACCCTCGGCGGCGGCCAGTCCTGGCTGTCCCGGACCTTCGGATTCGCGGCGGACAGCGTGCTGCGCGCCGACATCGTCACCGCGGACGGGGTCGCCCGGACCGTGTCCGCGGACGAGCATCCCGGCCTGTTCTGGGCGCTGCGCGGCGGCGGCGGGAACTTCGGGCTGGTCACCGCGCTGGAGTTCCGGCTCTATCCGGTGGCCCGGGTCTGGTGCGGGATGTCGTTCTACCCGATCGAGCGGGCCTTCGACACGCTCGCGGCCTACCGGGACTGGGCGCCGGGCGAGCCGGAGGCGATGAACACCGCCGTCCTGCTGCTCCGCGAGCCGGCTGCGGGCCGGCGGGTGCTGGCCATCCGCGCGTTCCACCACGGCGACGACGGCCGCCGGACGCTCGCCCCACTGCTGGCCGCGGCCGGGCCGCCGCTGGTGGACGCGTTCGCGGTGCGCGACTTCCCGGCCGCGAGCCAGGCCACGAACGGGCCGGACGCACCGCCGATGCCCAACCGGCAGGAGATCGAGATGCTGCCCGGCCTGCCGGACGACGTGCTGCACGCGGTCGTCGAGGCCGGGTCCGCCGACTCGCCGCTGGCCTTCGTCGACGTGCGGCACTGGGGTGGCGCGATGGCCGACCCGGGACCGGACGCCGGGCCGGCCGGGCACCGCGGCGTGCCGTTCTCGGTGCAGGGCGTCGCGGCCTACCTCTCCCCCGACCGCGGCCCGGTCGACGCGGCCCTGGACCGGCTCTCCGCCCGGCTGCGCCCGCACGCCACCGGTGGGCCGCTGCTCAGCCTGCTCACCGACCCGGCCCGGACCCGGGCGGCGTTCACCCCCAGCAACTACGCCCGGCTGACCGAGCTCAAGCGGACCTGGGACCCGGACGACGTCTTCCACCTGGGCCACCACATCCCGCCCGCCACCACTCGAAAGGATCTCCGATGAACCGCGTCCTGATCACCGGCGCCACCGGCAACGTCGGCGCCCACCTGGTCCGCGAGCTGCGGACCCGCTCCGCCCCGGTCCGGGCCCTGGTCCGCGATCCGACCGCGGCCGCCGCCCGGCTCGGCGACGCCGAACTGGCCCACGGCGACTTCGACGATCCGGCGTCCCTGCGGCGCGCCCTCGACGGCGTCACCCGGGTCTACCTGTGCGCCGCCGACGGCCCGCGCAAGGTCGCCCACGAGACCGCGGTGATCGACGCAGCCGCCGCGGCCGGCGTGGAGCGGATCGTGAAACTCTCCGCCCTGCACGCCGATCCCGCGTCGCCGCTGCCCGCCTATCGCTGGCACGGCGAGATCGAGGAACACCTGCACCGATGCGGCGTGCCGGCGGTGGTGCTGCGCCCGGCGTTCTTCATGACCAACCTGCTGATGGTCGCCGCCGGCGTGGCCCAGACCGGCACATTGGCCGCCCCGACCGCCGGCCGCCGCGCCGCGATGATCGACATCCGGGACGTCGCGGCGGTCGCCGCGGTGACCCTGCTGGCTGACCCGCACGCCGGCCACATCTACGAGCTGACCGGTCCGAAAGCGATCACGTTCGCCGAGGTGGCCGCCGCGCTCACCGCAGCCACCGGCCGCCGGATCACCTCACTCGACCTGACCGAGGAGCAGGCCCGCCCCCGCTTCGCCGCCGCCGCCCTGCCGGATTGGCTCACCACCCAGCTGGCCGGCGTCTTCGGCGTCCTCCGCGAGGGCGGCTTCGACCGGGTCACCACCGACGTACCGACCCTCCTCGGCCGTCCCGCCCGGGGCATAGCCGAGTTCGCCCACACCTTCGCCGACGCCTTCACCCCGCAGCCGACGCCCGCTTCCCCCGCAACCGCCTGAAACCATCCCCGCTGCCGCGACGCCGCCCGGTCTCTTCCGGATCCTTCTCCGGTACGACTGGGCGCCCCGTGGCAGTCGGCTCGCCAGGCTGCGGCCCACTCCGGGCCGCAGCGCGTGTCGTGCGGCCCGGCTGGGTGTCAGGGGTGTCTCAGCCGTCCCGAGACACCCCTGACACCCAGCCGGCGAACCGCAAGCCGCGCCACTACCGGCACTTGGCACTCGGGGTGGTCAGTGGCAGAGGACGAGCAGCTTCAGCTCCACGCTGCAGGAGGCGACGACGACCGCCGTGACGGCGAGGAGGGCGCGGGCGAGGATCGGGCCGGCTCTGCGGCCGTTCCAGGTGACCGGGAGGAGCTGCTCGACGATCACCGCCGTGCTCCACAGGAGCAGGAGGAGCAGGTAGACCAGGTCCCAGATGCCGTCGGAGAACGGGGTGCCGTTGCCGTTGCCGCCGTAGTTCGAGCAACCCCGCACGGTGGTGGCCGGCTGCAGGACCATCGTGAGATAGGTGAGCAGGCCGGCGCCGACCGACAGTGACCAGAAACCGGCCAGCGGGGTCCGGGGCTTGCTCAGCCCGGCGCGCTCGCCCTCGAAGAAGAAGATCGTCGGCTCCCGGATCGCGGTGTCAGGGCTGCCGATCCCATCACGCCCGCCCGAGATGATCAAATCCGCTTCGGTACGGCCGCCGCCCCGCCGTGGCACGCCGACGCCAGGTCGCTCCGGGGTCCGGACCGCAGCGCGCCCCCGGGTGCCGGCTGGTTCTCATGGGTGTCTCACGGGCCGTGAGACACCCATGAGAACCAGCCGAGGTCGGGGGGCGCGGCAAGGCCGTGAGCCGGGATCGCCTCGCGCGGGGTACGCACGGACGGGCGCTGCGGGCGTACCGGAAACCGGTCTGACCGGGAGGGAGCAGACCCGGCACCGGAAACCGGTCTGACCGTGAGAGAGCAGACCCGGCACCGGAAACCGGTCTGACCGTGAGGGAGTAGATCCGGCGGCGGTCAGCGGAGCTGGCCGGCGGCCAGGCCGGACTGGAACTGGCGGTGGAAGAGCAAGTAGGCGATGAGGACCGGGAGCATGGCGATGGTCATGCCGGCGAACAGGCCGCTGAAGTCGCCCTGGTAGCCCTCGTTGACGGCGAGGGCGGCCAGGCCCTGGGCGAGCACCCACTTCTGTTCCGCGCCGGAGCCCTGCATCAGGACCAGCGGGAGGATGTACTGGTTCCACTGGAAGAGGAAGTTGAAGATGCCGACGCTGACCAGGCCGGGGCGGGCCATCGGCAGCATCACCCGGAAGAACAGGCCGAAGTGGCCGCAGCCGTCGACCATCGCGGCTTCGGCGACCGAGGTGGGCAGGGTGCGGAAGAAAGCGGTCAGGAAGAAGACCGTGAACGGCAGCGAGTAGGCCGCGTAGACCAGGGTGAGGCCGGGCAGGGTGCCGAGCAGGCCCAGGTCGCGGACCACGAAGAAGAGCGGGACCAGGGCCAGGAAGACCGGGAACATCATGCCGCCGACGAAGGCGAAGTAGACGATCCGGCTGCCCCGGAACCGGTAGCGGGCCAGCACGTAGGCGGCCATCGCGCCGAACAGCATGGTGAGCACCAGCGCACCGGTGACCACGACGGCGCTGTTCAGGAAGTACCGGCCGATGTGCGCCTCGTTCCAGGCGCGCGCCCAGTTCGCCCAGCGCAGCTCGGACGGCAGGCCCCACGGGCTGGTGAGGATCTCGTTGTCGCTCTTGAACGAGCTGAGCACCGCCCAGAGGAGCGGGAGCGTGGTCAGCAGCGCCCAGCAGACCAGGAAAAAGTGAGAGATGAGCGGGAACGTCCGGCTCGGGGCCGGCGGCGCTTCCGCCGCTGTCTCCACCGGCGCCGGGGTCAGCACGGCCGTCACAACTCCACCCTCTCGCGCCGGGTCACCCGCAGGAACATCACGGCCACCGTCAAGGTCAGGAAGAACATCGCCACGCCGATCGCCGACGCGTACCCGAACTGCCCGTCCGCGAACGCGGTCTTGTAGAGCCGCAACCCGACCACGTCCGAGGACGAGCTGGGCCCGCCGTCGGTGACGATCTGCACGATGGCGAACCCGTCGATCGCGATGATCGCCAGGTAGACCCAGGCCACCTGGATGGTGTCCCAGACCAGCGGCACGGTGATCCGGACCAGGGTGGTGAGCCGGTTCGCGCCGTCCAGCAGGGCCGCCTCGTAGAGATCGCGCGGGATCGACTGCATGGCCGCGCCGAACAGCACGACGTAGAAGCCGACGTTCATCCAGACCAGCACGGCCAGCACGCACCAGAACGCGAACCGGGGGTCGCCGAGCCAGGCGACCGCCAGGCCGTCCAGCCCGGCGCCGCGGAGGAAACCGTTGATCAGGCCGGTGTTCGGGGCGTACATCTGCTTCCAGAGCACGCCGATGATGGCCACCGACAGCACCTGCGGGAAGAAGTAGACGACCCGATAGAACCCGGCTCCGCGGACGCCGTGCACGCCCACCCGGTCGGCGCGGCCGCCCACACTGATCATCGAGGCGAAGAAGAGCCCGAGCACGATCGTCGCCACCGGCAGCAGCACGAGCAGCAGCCCGTTGTGCCGCAGCGCGGTCCAGAAGTATCCGTCGTCCAGCAGCCGCGCGAAGTTGTCCAGCCCGACGAAGTCATACGTCGGGGACAGCCCGCTCCAGTTCGTCCCGGCGATCGGGAACGCCTGCGCGTACGGCGAGACCACGAAGATGCCGTAGAGCAGCAGCGGCGGGAGCAGGAAGACGGCGATGAACAGCCGCTTGCCTCGCACGTCAGGCCCGCTTGTACTTCTTGACCGCGGGATCGGCGGCGAACTCGTCGGCGGCCTTCTGCACCTTGTCGCACCACTGCGCGGCGTTGATCCGCTTGGTGAGCAGCTCCAGGGTGGCCGCGTTGACCCGCTCCCGCTCCAGCTTGCGGTAGTACGTGGAGTAGAGCCAGGTGAACGCCGAGCCCTGGGAGTCCTCGATCAGCTTGGTCACCGAGGTGAGGCCGGGACCGAGGGTGAGCCCCTGCGCCGCGCCGGTGACCGCGGTGAGGCTGCTGACCTTGCCGGTGAAGTCGGCGGCGGCCTTCTTGGAGAGCATGACGCGAAGGTATTCCATGCCACCCCGGACATTCTTGCCTTTGGCCGGGACGATGAACGGTTCACTCCCGGTGCCGCGGAACGCGCCGTAGGGCATCTTGTCGCCGGTGGTCAGGCTGGGCGTGGGCGCGACCGCCATCCGGAAGTCCGGCGGGGTGACCGCCTTCATCTCGTTCTCCAGCCACGATCCGCAGGAGACGAACGCGGCGTGCCCGCGGGCCCACTCGGTCTGCGCCTGGATGTGGTCCATCCCCTCGGCGCCCGGTTGCAGGAAACCGTCGACGGCGAGCTGGTAGTAGGCCTCGGCGGCGGCCTTCACCGAGTCGTTCCTCCAGGCGTTGGGCTCCAGGTTGTCGATCGCCTTGAGCACGTCGAGGCCGCCGAGCTTGCCGGCCGCGGTGAGGATCGGCCAGCTCATGTAGCGGGCGTGCACGCCGGTGTAGGCCCACGGCGCGATCCCGGCCGCCTTGATCTTCTTGCACAGGGCGATCATCTCGGCCCAGGTCTTCGGATACGCCCAGCCCTTGGCCTCGAAGAGCTTCTGCGAATACCAGATCCCGTACGCCGAGTAGGCGTAGTTCAAGGTCAGGAACTTCCCGTCGTACGACCCGACGTCGACGATCCCCGGCAGCAGGGTGTCCCGGACCTTCTTCGACGGATCGTCCAGGCTGGGCGCGTCGAGCAGCTCGCCCAGGTCGGTCAGCGCGCCCTGGGAGACCAGCCCGTTGAAGTCGATCTGGCTGCCGCCGGAGTTGTCCACCACGTCCGGCGGGTCACCGGCGACGAACCGGGGCTGCAGCGTCTCGGCGATCTGCTGGGTGGCCGAGTGCTTGATCTCCGCCTTCGGGTAGCGCTCCCGGTACATCGCCTCGTGGGCCTTGGCGTACTCCTCGCCGAAACCGCCGTTGAAGATCACCACTTCGAGTGGCGCGTCCTCCTTGACGCCGAGCGGGTTGGCCGCGCTGACCTCGCCCTTGCTGCCGCCGCCGGTGTCGTTGCCGTCGTCGCCACCCATCGCGCACCCGCCGAGCGCGCTCACCGCGGCGACGCCCGCCGCGCCGTGCAACAGGCCGCGGCGGCTGATCCCGTATGTCATCTCTCTCCACTCCCCGTCAGAGGTGCCAGCCGTCGGCGGCGAACGTGGTGCGGCCGTCGACGAGAATCGCTCCGGGCTCGACGACCCGGAGACGGTCAACCAGGACGCCGCGGCCCTGCGAGCCGGCGTCGGTGTGGTAGGTGAAGCGCAGCCGGGTGGACCCGGCCGGCACGGTGATCGTGATCGGCCACCAGTGGCGGCCGCCGAAACCGGAGAGCCGGGCCTGCGGCTCGACGCCGGGCAGGGCGATCGGTACCGGGGTCCAGGTCGCGCCGTCGGGTGAGGACTCCAGGCTGACGGTGTCGTAGCCGGGTTCGGTGTCGTACCAGAAGAGGAAGGAACCTCGCGCCTGCTCGCCCGCCGCGCGCCGCAGCGGCGCGGTCAGGGTCAGGTCGGCGCCGTCGCGGGTCTCGGTGCGCCACGGGTGGCCGCCGGGCAGCGGCCGGATCGGATGGGCGGCGGCGAAGGCCCTGGCCAGGGCGCGGCGGGCCACGTTGTTGCTGCCCCAGGCGCGGTCCGGGTGGACCCGGTTGCTGAGCAGGATCAGGAACGACTGGTCGAGCGGGTCGATCACGATCGAGGTGCCGGTGAAGCCGGTGTGCCCGAAGCTGACCGGCGAGGTCATCCCGTCCATGTACCAGTGCTTGGCCAGCTCGAAGCCGAGCCCGCGGGCGCTGTCCGGGTACTGCGGCAGCAGCTCCGCGTTGTAGTTGACCAGCGCCTGGCGGACCATCGGCGTGGACAGGATCCGGGTGCCGCGGTACGTGCCGCCGTCGAGCAGCGTCTGGCAGAGGACGGCCAGGTCGTCGGCGGTGGAGAAGATCCCGGCGTGGCCGGCGACGCCGCCCAGCGACCAGGCGTTCTCGTCGTGCACCTCGCCGCGGACGATCCCGCGGTGCACCGCGGGCTGGTACTCCGTGGCGGCGGTCCGGTCGCGCAGCTCCGGCCCCGGGCGGTACCCGGTGTCGCGCATCCGCAGCGGCCCGGTGACCCCGTCGTGCACCGCGTCGGCCAGGCCCGTGCCGGTGACCCGCTCGATCAGCGCGCCGAGCGCGATCAGCCCGATGTCGGAGTAGACGTACTGCTTGCCGGGCGAGCTGCCGGCGGTGACCGGGGTGCTGAGCGCGGCGGCCAGCCGGGTCTCCGGGGTCGGGTAGCGGGAGTAGAACGGCAGGAAGGCGGGCAGCCCGGAGGTGTGGGTGAGCAGGTGCCGCACGGTCACCGCCGCCTTGCCACCGGCCGCGAACTCCGGGACGTAGGTGGCCACCGGCGCGTCCAGGTCCACCCGGCCGGCCTCGGCCTGCTGGAGCACCACGATGGTGGTGAACAGCTTGGAGATCGAGGCCAGGTCCCACAGCGTGTCGGTGCGGGCCGGGACGCGCTGTTCGGGCGGCAGCTCGGCGATCCCGCTCGCGTCCGCGGTGTAGCGGACCGCGTCGCCGACCGCGAACCGGGACACCACGATGCCGTGGTGCGCGGCGAGCACGGTGGCGCCGGCGTAGGCGGGGTGGCCGGGATGGTCGGGGGTCGGCGCCAGGTAGGCGGCGGCGATGGCGGGCAGCTCCGCGATCGTGTCGGGAATCAGACCGGCCTGCCGCGCGGTGCCGGGGCGCAGCACGTCGTGCCGGAAGTGGATGTCCGCCGGAGTGACCGTGGGCAGGCCGATGACGAGACCGGCCACCATGCTGAGCGCTACCTTGATCATCAACGGCTCTCCATACATCGATCCGTAGAGGATGAATGTTTCCTTCGCTACTTGCAAGGGGAGCGAAGGTTATTGCCATGCACCGGTGACCCGGCTACCTTCGGGCACCATGCGAACGCGTCCCGTCGCTCTCCTCGCCCTCGCGGCTCTCTGCGTGACGATCCCGGCCACGCCGGTCAACGCATCGTCGCCCATCGATGCCATCATGTCCCGGATGACGCTGCCACAGAAGGTCGGTCAGCTCTTCACCACCTACGTCTACGGAAACGACGCGAACACCACGTCCGCTGACAACCGTCGGCTGTACGGCGTCGACACACCCGCCGAAGTGGTCAGGAAGTACCACCTCGGGGGGATCATCTACTTCGCCTGGACGAACAGCCTGCAGAACATCCGGCAGGTCACTACGCTCAGCAACGGATTACAGGCCGCCGCCGAGGGCGTGCCCCTCACCATCGCCACCGACCAGGAGCACGGCGTGGTCTCGCGGATGCCGGCTCCGGCCACCCCGTTCCCGGGCGGGATGGCGCTCGGCGCCGGGCGCAACCCGGTGGACGCGTACCGCACCGGGCAGGTCACCGGCCGGGAGCTGCGCGCCGTCGGGATCAACCAGGCGTGGGCGCCGGACGCCGACGTCAACGTGAACCCGGCCAACCCGGTGATCGGGGTCCGCTCGTTCGGCAGCGACCCGGGCCTGGTGGCGGCGATGACCGCGAGCCAGGTGCTCGGCTTCCAGCTCGGCGCCGGCACGTCGGCCGCGGCGAAGCACTTCCCCGGGCACGGCGACACGGCCACCGACAGCCACACCGGACTGCCGGTGATCACGCACACCCGCGAGGAGTGGGACCGGATCGACGCGCCGCCGTTCAAGGCCGCGATCGCCGCCGGGGTGGACGCGATCATGAGCGCGCACATCGTGGTGCCGGCGCTCGATGCGTCCGGGGACCCGGCCACGCTGTCCCGGCCGATCATCACCGGGCTGCTGCGCGAGGAGCTCGGCTACCGCGGGGTGATCGTCACCGACTCGCTGGAGATGGCCGGCGTGCGGGAGAAGTACGGCGACGCCCGGGTGCCGGTGCTCGCCCTCAAGGCCGGCGTCGACATGCTGCTGATGCCGCCGGACTTCGACGTGGCCTACCACGCGGTGCTCGACGCGGTCGCCTCCGGCGAGCTGACCGAGAAGCGGATCGATCAGTCGGTACGCCGGATCCTCGCCCTGAAGCAGAAGCGCGGCCTGCTCACCTGGACCCCGCTGGACCCCTCCGCCGCCGAGCGGACGGTCGGCTCGGCGGAGCATGTGAAGGTCGCTCAGTCCGTCACCGACCGGACCGTGACCGCGATCCGCAACGACGCCGGGCTGCTCCCCTACGCCGCCACCGGCAAGTCGATCCTGGTCACCGGGGCGAGCGCGGTGACTTCGCTGGCCACCGCGCTGAACGCCACGCCGCTGGTCGCCCCGACCAAGGACGCCGCCGTGGCCGCCGCACAGACCCACGACCTGACCGTGGTGCTGACCAGCAACGTCAGCGCCGGCTCGGCCCAGCAGACGCTGGTCGACGCCCTGCTCGCGACCGGCCGGCCGATCGTCGTGGTGGCCGTCCGCAACCCCTACGACCTCGCCCGGTTCCCGACGGCGCCGACCTACCTGGCCACCTACAGCTCCACCGCGGTGTCCATGCGGTCCCTCGCCAAGGTCATCACCGGCGCGTCCGCTCCGCGCGGCAAGCTGCCGGTCGAGATTCCCGGCATCTATCCGTACGGACATGGCCTCACCTGGAGCGTCGGATGAGGCGTCGTGGACTGCTCGCCGCGGGACTGGCCGGCGCGTTCATCGCCCCGGGACCGGTCTCCGCCAAGCCCGGCCTGCTCCCCCGGCTCCCGGTGAAGACCGGGCTGGACCGGCTCGCCGCGGCCGGCTGGGCCGCCGTCAAGGGTGAGCGGATCGGCGTGATCTCCAACCCGACCGGCGTCGACCGCGAGTACCGGCACCTGGTCGACCGGATGCACGCCGACGGCGTCACGATCGGCGGCGTCTTCGGCCCGGAGCACGGCTTCCGCGGCTCGGCGCAGGCCGGCGGCAGCGAGGGCACCGGCACCGACGCCCGCACCGGGCTGACCGTCTACGACGCCTACCTGGCGTCGCAGGCCACATGGGTGCAGATGTTCACCGCGGCCGGCGTGCGCACGGTGGTCTTCGACATCCAGGACGTCGGCGCCCGCTTCTACACCTACATCTACACGCTGTACGACTCGATGGCCGCGGCCGCCCAGCTCGGCCTGCGTTACGTGGTGCTGGACCGGCCCAACCCGATCGGCGGGCGCGCCTACGGCCCGATGATGACCGACGGCTACACCTCCGGGGTGGGCCGCCTCAAGATCACGCAGCAGCACGGGATGACCGTCGGCGAGCTGGCCCGGTTCTACAACGGCGAGTTCCTGACCACCCCGGTCAAGCTCGAGGTGATCGCCTGCACCGGCTGGTCCGGGCGGCTCCGGGCCGGCGACACCGACCTGCCCTGGGTGCTGCCCAGCCCGAACATGCCCACTCCGGACACCGCGGTGGTCTACCCGGGGACCGGCATGTTCGAGGGGGTGTCGTCGCTCTCCGAGGGGCGCGGCACCACCCGGCCGTTCGAGCTGATCGGCGGGCCGGGCTTCGACTACCGCTGGGGTGACCGGGTGGCCGCGCTGAACCTGCCCGGCGTGGCGTTCCGGGAGGCCTACTTCACGCCGACGTTCAACAAGTTCACCGGCCAGCTGTGCGCCGGCGTCGAGGTGAAGGTGACCGACCAGGCCGCCTTCGACCCGATCCGGACCGCGGTCGGGATGCTGGTGGAGGCGCGCAAGGAGGCGGCGTTCAGCTGGCGGCTGGACGGCGCCCGCCATTGGATCGACCTGCTCACCGGGTCGGCACGGCTGCGCACGATGATCGACGCGGGCGCGGCGGCCGACGAGGTGGTCGGGGCCTGGGCCGGTGAACTGGCCGCGTTCGACCGGCAACGCCGGCCGTATCTGCTCTACTCCCGGCTCGGGTCATGAGTGGAACCGGTCAGCCGGGCGTGCACCACCGGGGGCACGGGGGTGCCGGTGAGCCGCCCGACGGCCAGCGCGGCAGCCCCGGCGGCGCCGTCGAGCGCCGGCCGGGGCGGGGTGGCGGTGCGTGCCAGCAGTCCGGCGCGCACCGCCCGGCTCACCGGGCCCGGATTCAGCAGCACCGAACCGGCGATGACCGTGACGCCCTCCCCCGGACCGACGCTGTCGTAGGTGTGCAGCAGCTTGCCGGCGGCTCGGGCGCAGATCCTCGCGGCTACCGGGTCGTGCGCCGCCTCGCTGACCAGGGGCGCGAGCCGGCCCAACTCGGCGGGCGGCACGGCGAAGGCCTGGTGGAGCAACGCCTGGGCCACCTCCTCGCCGGTGGCCGCCTCGATGTTGAAATAGGCCCTCATCGTGGTCACCAACGTGGTCGGCTCGCCGCGACCATCCAGCGCGGCGAGGGCGGCCCGCAGCGCCCGCACCCCGATCCACACCGCCGACCCCTCATCGCCGAGCAACCAGCCATATCCGTCGCACCGGCGCTCCAGGACACCGTCGCGGAACCGCGCCGCCAGCGCCCCGGTCCCGGCCAGCAGCAACACCCCGTCCGGTTGGGCGGTCCCGGCCGCGAAGGCCACCTCCAGATCGGTCACCGTGGCCATCTCCCCGCCCAGCCCGGCCTCGCGCCACGCCTGCCGGGCCGCCGCCCGGAACCTCTCCCGGCCGGCGCCGGCCGACCCGGCCGCCCCGAGAACGCCGAAACGCACCGCCGTACGATCAACCGTGTCCAGCGCCGCGGCCAGCGCCATCCCGAGGGTCGCGCTGATCTCCCCGCCGCTGCTGTTGGCGTTCGCGCCCCCGGCCCTACCCCGGCCGGCCACGACGCCGTCGAGGGTGGCGACCACACACCGCGTGGTCGTGGCGCCCGCATCGACTCCGATCACCATCGCGCTCATAGGTGAAGAATATTGACCATCAGAGCCGAGCAAAGGAAGATTTTCTCCATGACTGGCCGAACGCGCCGCCTGCCACCCTCCCCACCGACGGCCGAGACGGTGGTTCGCGCGCGCGGCCTGCTGCCGTCGCTCTCCCCGGCCGAGCAGCGGGTGGCCCAGGTGATCATCGACGAGGCGGCCACCGCGTCCCGGCTCACCATCACCGACCTGGCCGAGCGGGCCGGCTCCAGCGAGACCACGGTGATCCGGTTCTGCCGGGCGATGGGCTTCGCCGGCTACTCCGAGCTGCGGCTCACCCTGGCCGCCGAGGCCGGCGCCGGGCAGGCCGGGCGGACCGCCGCCGACGCGGCGGTGGGCAGCGACATCAGCGAGACCGACGACCTCACCCAGGTGGTCAAGAAGATCGCCTTCGCCGACGCCCGGGCGGTCGAGGAGACCGCCTCGCAGATCGACGTCGCGGTCCTGGCGCAGGTCGTCGACCTGGTCGCCGGGGCGCGCCGGGTGGACATCTACGGGGTCGGCGCGAGCGCCTTCGTGGCCTTGGACTTCCAGCAGAAACTGCACCGGATCGGCCGGATCGCGTTCGCCTGGAGCGACACCCACCTGGCCCTGACCAGCGCCGCGCTGCTGGACGAGCGGGACGTGGCGTTCGGCATCTCGCACACCGGCACGACCAGCGACACCATCGACGCGTTCGCCGAGGCGGGCCGGCACGGCGCCAGGCTGGTCGCGCTGACCAACTTCCCGAAGTCGCCGATCACCCGGGTCGCCGACCTGGTGCTGACCACCGCGGCCCGGGAGACCACGTTCCGGTCCGGCGCGATGGCCAGCCGGCTGGCCCAGCTGACCGTGATCGACTGCGTCTTCGTCGGCGTGGCACAACGGACCTACCAGCAGACCCGGACCGCGCTGGACGCCACCTACGCGGCGGTCCGGGGCAGACGGATCGACACCGAGCGCCGGCGCGGCGGCGCAGCCGCGGACGACCGTGGTGGTCGCGGGTGAGGCCGGTGGACGAGGTGCCGCTGTCGCGAACCGAGCAGCGCAACCCGCGCAGCGCCGCGATCGACCGGATGCCCACCCTGGAACTGCTCCACCTGATCAACGCCGAGGACCGGCAGGTGCCGATCGCGGTCGCCGGCGTGCTGCCCGAGCTGGCCGCCGCGGTCGACCTCGCGGTGGCCGCGCTCGCCGCCGGGCACCGGGTGCACTACTTCGGGGCGGGCACCTCGGGGCGGATCGCGGTGCTGGACGCGGCCGAGCTGATCCCGACCTTCGGGCTGGAGCCGGGGCGGGTGGTCGCGCACCTCGCGGGCGGCACGCGGGCGCTGACCCGGCCGGCCGAGGCCGCCGAGGACGACGAGGCGGCGGGCGCGGCGGCGGCCGGTGACGTGGTGGCCGGCGATCTGGTGGTCGGGGTCACGGCGAGCGGGCGGACGCCGTACGTCAAAGCCGCTCTCGGCGAAGCGCGGTCGCGCGGCGCGCGGACCGTCCTGATCTCGGCGAACCCGGCGTCCCCGATCGCACCGGCCGTCGACGTGCACGTGGCGCCGGACACCGGACCGGAAGTGCTCACCGGATCCACCCGGATGAAGGCCGGCACCGCGCAGAAACTCGTGCTCAACGCCTTCTCCACGGCGACCATGGTGCGACTCGGCCGGACCTACTCGAACCTGATGACCGACATGCTGGCCAGCAACGCCAAGCTGCGCGACCGGCAGCTGCGGATCCTCGCCGAGGCGACCGGCGCGGCCACCGACCGCTGCCGGGAGGCGCTGCTGGAGGCCGGGGGCGACGCCAAGATCGCGGTGGTCACGCTGATCGCCGGCACCACCGCGGAGATCGCCGGGCGGGCGCTGGCCGAGACCGAAGGGCACGTGCACCGCGCGCTACGGCTGCTGGACCACGTCGCCGGCTAGCGGCAGACGCATCCGGACCCGGAAACCGCCCTCCTCGGTGGGACCCGACTCGACCGTCCCGTGCAGCAGTTCCGCGCGTTCGCGCAGACCGATCAGGCCCAGGTGGCTGCCGGGCAGCGGGAGCGCCGGCCGGGACGGCGCACTGTTGGTCACCGAGACGCCGACGTACGCCTCGTCGCGCCACAGTTCGACCCGCGCGCTGGCGTCGGGGGCATGTTTGCGGACGTTCGTCAGCGCCTCCTGCACGGTCCGGTAGAGCGCCCGTTGCGCGGGTGTCCCCACCTCGGCGTCGACGTCGCCGTCGAACTCCACCGTGATCCCGCTGGCCTCGATCAGCGCGGGCAGGTCGGCGAGCGTGGGCTGCGGGGTGAGCGGGGTGTGCCCCTCCCCCGACGCGCGCAGCAGCGACACCATGGTGCGCAGCTCGTCGAGCGTCCCGGAGCTGAGCCGCCGGATGCTGCGGGCCGCCTCCTTGACCGCCGGGTCGGCGGACACCACCTGCAGCGCGCCGGCCTGCACCGCGATCAGGCTGACCTGGTGCGACACCACGTCGTGCATCTCCCGGGCCAGTTGCGCGCGCTCCCGGGCGAGCACCGCCTCGGCGTGCCGGACCCGTTCCTTCTCCTTCGCCTGCTCGATCTCCACGATGCGTTGCCGCAGGTCGTACCGGGTCTGCACGAGCTGGCCGAGCAGGATCGGCAGCACCGCGGTGCCCAGCGCGTATCCGAAGGTGACCAGGTTCCCGCTGTCCCAGACCGGGTCCTCGGCCAGCGGCGACGGCACCGCCGCGGCCAGCGCCGCGACCACCGCGCAGGCGATCAGCGGCCGCCGGTTCCGGGACTGCGCCGCATAGCTGTAGAGCGTGGCGAACGGCGCGACCAGGGCCGCCTGGGTCAGCACCGCGGGCACCGTGAGCAGGAACGCGACCACCGGGAACCGGTGCCGCAGGAGCACCGCGAGACAGGCCACCACGCCGATGGCGATGTCCAGCGCCTTGTCCTGGCCGAGCCCGAACCACACGTCGAAGGCGGCCACCGCGACCAGCGCCGCCTGGATCAGCTTCCGCCGGCGGCTCACCGCTCGCTGTCCAGGGTGCGCCACATGGTCCGGTAGGCGGTCGGCGACATCACCACGCCGCCGGAGGCCAGGGTGCGGACCAGGTTCGCCATGTCCTCCGGGTCGGTGTCCTTGAGCAGGAAACCGGCGGCGCCGTCGCGCAGGGCGGTCATCACGTACTCGTCGGCGTCGAACGTGGTCAGCATCGCGACCGCCGGCGGCTCGGGCAGACCGCGCAGCTGCGCCAGCACGGTGAGGCCGTCCACGTCAGGCATCCGGATGTCGAGCAGCACGACGTCGGGGTGGTGCTCGCGGACCGCCGCCACGGCGTCACCCCCACCGGTCGCCGCGACCACCTCGAGGTCGGGCGCCGCCCCCAGGATCATCCGCAGCCCGGACCGCACCACTTCCTCGTCGTCGACGACGAGCACCTTTATTGTCATACCCCTCCTGTTGAATCAAGGTCATTCTCACAGGGGACCGAACGAAACGAGTACGAGATGCCTACCGAGCCGGACATCGCCCCCGTCGTCGACGCGGCACACGCCGCGCCGTTCGACACCGCCGACGACTATCGCGCGGCGGTCGAGCGGATCCGGGCGGCCGCCGCGGCGTACTACGAGGGTGCCGACCTCGCCATGGACGACGCGACCTACGACGCGCTGCTGGCCCGGGTCACCGCGACCGAGGAGGCGCAGCCCGGCTGGGTGGTGGCCGACTCGCCGGCCCGGGTGGTCGCGGCCGGCGGCGGCGTGGTCGGCGACGTCGAGCACAGCACCCCGATGCTGAGCCTGGCGAACGTGTTCGACGAGGAGGAGCTGCGCGCCTGGGCGGCCCGGCTGGACAAGGTGATCGGCCGCCCGGCCGCCGGTTACACGGTCGAGCCCAAGATCGACGGCATGGCGATCGCCGCGCGATATGTGGACGGCGAGCTGGTCCAGGTGGCCACCCGCGGCGACGGCCGGGCCGGCGAGGACGTCACCGCGCAGGCCCGGTCGGTGGCCGGCCTGCCCGCCCGGCTCACCGAGCCGGTGACGGTCGAGGTCCGCGGCGAGGTGTTCATGACCGACGAGGACTTCGCCCGGGCCAACGAGTTGCGCACCGCGCACGGCGGTCAGCCGTTCGCCAACCCGCGCAACGCCGCCGCCGGCACGCTCCGCGCCCAGGACCGGGCCTATCTGGCCCCGCTCTCCTTCCTGGCCTACGCGGTGCACGACCTGCCGACCGGTGAGGCGCTCACGCACAGCGACGCGATGGCCGCGATCGAGCGGCTCGGCGTGGCCACCACCGGCGGTTCGGCGGCCGGCATGGCGCTCTGCACGACGGTCGACGAGCTGGTCGCGGCGATCGCCGCGCTCGGCGCCCTGCGCGACAAGCTCGGCTTCGACATCGACGGCGTAGTGATCAAGGCGGACTCCTCCGCCGACCGGGAGGCGGCCGGCTCGTCCAGCCGGGCGCCGCGCTGGGCGATCGCCTACAAGTTCCCGGCCGACACCCGGACCAGCCGGCTGGTCGGCATCGAGGTGCAGGTCGGCCGGACCGGCCTGATCACCCCGGTCGCGGTGATCGAGCCGGTGCAGGTCGGCGGCGTGGTGGTCACCTCGGCCACCCTGCACAACTTCGGCGACCTGGTCCGCCGCGACGTTCGGGTCGGGGACACGGTCTTCGTCCGGCGGGCCGGCGAGGTGATCCCGGAGATCACCGGGGCCAAGCTGGACGAGCGCCCGGCGGACGCCGAGCCGTTCCAGGCGCCGGAGGTCTGCCCGCGCTGCGGCGGCGAGATCGACCGCTCGCAGAAACGCTGGCGGTGCGTGCAGGGCCGGGCCTGCGGCGCCACCGAGTCGCTGGCCTATTTCGCGGCCCGCGACTCGATGGACATCGAGGGCCTCGGCGACAAGGTGATCCGCGCGCTGGTCGCGGCCGGCCTGGTCACCGACCCGGCCGACCTCTACGACCTGGACGTCGAGGCGGTCTCCCAGTTGGAGCGGCTCGGCCGCACCTCGGCCGCCAAGCTGATCGCGAACATTCAGGCGTCCAAGGCGCAGCCGCTGTCCCGGGTGCTGACCGGTCTCGGCGTCCGGATGACCGGCCGCTCCATGTCCCGCCGCCTGGCCCGGCACTTCGGCACGATGGCGGAGCTCTGCGCGGCCACCGTCGAGCAGCTGCAGGAGGTCGAGGCGGTCGGCCCGGAGCGCGCCGCGACGATCGCCGCCGAGCTGGCCGACCTGGCCCCGGTGATCGCCAAGCTCACCGAGCGCGGCATCACCATGGTCGAGCCGGGCGTGACGCCCTACGCTTCGCGCACTCTCGCGGAGGCGCCCACCGAGGGCGAGCGCCTCCCGCTGCGGAAGGAGGACGGCACCCCGATGACCGTCGTGGTCACCGGCTCGGTCCCCGGCCTGACCCGCAACGAGGGCAACGAGGCCGTCGAGCGCCTGGGCGGCAAGTCGTCCGGCTCGGTCTCCAAGCGCACCGACCTGGTCGTGGTCGGCGACGGCGCCGGTTCGAAGGCCGTCAAGGCGGAGGAGTTGGGCCTGCGGATCATGCCGTCGGACCGCTTCGCGGCGCTGCTGGCCGCGCACGACGCCGGCGAGTCCCCCACCCTGGACGACTTCTAGACCGCGGCCCGTGGTCATCCAGGCGCGCCGCCGCCTGGTCCACCTCCATCCCGGCGCCCACGATCTCGCCTGGCCGGAGCCGGGACACCGCCGGCCGCCGCGTCCGACGACTTCCCGGCCCCGCTCCGCGGGATCCCGGGCGCGGGCGCCGGCCTGGTCAGCGGTCGCGGCTCCGATGGCTTCCTCGCCTGCCGGTGACGACGCGCCGGGCACGGCGTGCCATGGGCGGGCCGGGATCGCCAGGGAGTGGACATCCGGCAGGATCGCAGAGACCTGAGGCAGGCCCGGGTCGAGGTGGACGCGGTGGTGCGCCGGCATGGCCCGGCCGGGCTCGACGGGCGCAGCACGTCCGGGGGCAGCCGGGAGACGGCGGCGGCCGGACGGTCCACACCCGACGGTTGCCCGCGGTGGGTCGGGCCGTGACGGAGGGTGCCGATGCGCTACGCTCCGACAACGACGAGGATCGATTTACTGTGCGCCCTGGGAGCGCTCCCGGAGGGCGGGGTCGGGAGGTGGTGCCATGTCCGGTGCCGTGTCGGTCCGCGCGGACGGGGCGGAGGATGGCACGCCGGTGAGCGAGAAGCCGGAGCCGGTGGGCAGGAGCGCGCTGCGGCTGGCGGCGCCGGCCATCGGGCTGTACCTGATGCTGCGGATGCTCAGCCTGGAAGTCATGTACGTGCTGGCCAGCCACGCGCACGCGCGGGCGCCGGGCCGGCAGGTCTACCCGGACGGGTCGATCAACAACCAGTGGCGCAGCTTCACCTCCTTCCGCGACGCGCTGCTCTCCTGGGACGGCCAGTGGTACGCGAAGATCGCCGGCGGCGGGCTGGGCGGCCCGGTCGGCGCGGTCGACGCCGACGGGGTGCCGTACGAACTGCGGCTGGCGTTCTTCCCGCTCTACCCGTGGCTGGCCCGCCCGCTCACCTTCTTGCCGTTCGTCTCGCCGGCCACCGCGTGCCTGATCGTCTCGTTCCTCGCCGCGATCGCCGCGGCCTGGGGGCTCTACGCCGTCGGCCGGCACGTGGCCGGGCACCGGGCCGGGATCATGCTGGCCGCCGTGTGGGCGGTGGTCCCGGCCGCGATGACGCAGAACGGGGCGTACACCGAATCGCTCTTCACCGCGCTGGCCGCCTGGGCGCTCTACGCGGTCCTCACCGAACGCTGGCTGCTCGCCGGGGCGCTCGCCGCGGTGAGCGGGCTGAGCCGGCCGACCGCGGCGGCGCTGATCGGCACCGTCGGGCTGGCCGCGCTGGTCGCCGCGATCTCCCGGCGCGGTGGCTGGCGGCCGTACGCCGCGATGCTGCTCGCCCCGGCCGGCCTGCTCGCCTACTTCGCCTTCGCGTCCCACCGGCTCGGTGGCTTCGGCAAGTACGTCGACATCCACCACAACACGTTCGGCGCGCGCTGGGACAACGGCGCGAACACCTGGGGCATGGTGTCGGACATCCTGGTCGGGGTGGACGACGACAACGCGGCGCACCCGATCCGGGTGCTGTCGGTGCTGGTCCTGGCCGGGTTCATCGTGCTGTTCGCGCTGCTGGTGCCGCGAGCGCCGTGGCCGCTGGTGGTCTTCGCGGCGGCGATGCTGGTGCTCGCGACCGGGACCAGCACGCACATCTCGATGGTGGGCCGGCACCTGATGCCCGCGTTCCCGGTGCTGCTCATCCCGGCGATCCTGCTGGCCCGCACCTCGACCCGGAACCTGGTCATCGTGCTGGGCTCACTCGCCGTGCTCTCCGGGTGGTATGCGGGCTGGCTGCCGTTCATCTCCGGGCAGGCGATCTGAGGACGCCAGCTGTTCCAGCGCGCACGGCGTACCGAAATCGGGGGTTGAGCTCCGAGGCGCCGGCCATCCCGCAGGGATGAGGTGCGGGACGGGCGGCTGGGCCACCGTTCCGGGCATGGCTATCGACACATTTCTGGTCTATGTGGGTGTGTACCCGACGGTGGAGGCCGCGCTCAGCGACTACGACGCGGTCAAGTCGCTGCATCGGGACGCGGGGCTGATCGACGCCTACGACGCCGCGGTGCTGGAGCGCCGGGACGACGGCAAGACGAAGATCGTCAAGAAGCACGAGACGCCGACCCGGGCCGGTGGCGTGCTGGGCGGCAGCGTCGGCCTGGCCACCGGCCTGGTCGTGGCGCTGTTCCCGATCGCCGGGCTGGGCGGCGGGCTGCTCGCCGCGAGCACCGGCGGCGGGGCGCTGATCGGCGCCCTGGCCGGGCACGCGGCCGGCGGGATGAGCCGGCACGACCTCAAGGAACTCGGCGAATACCTGGACGCCGGGCAGGCCGGGCTGGTCGTGGTGGCGGTCGCCGACATGGGCGCCAAGGTGGAACAGGTGATGGTGCAGGCCGAGAAGATCACCACCCGGGACCTCAAGGCCGACCCGGAGGAGATCGAGCAGGACGCCCGGCTCGCGACCGCGTGACCATCGACGGTCTTCATCCCGGGTGGACGATGCCGGCCGCCGCGAGGCGCCACCGTGGCGGCATGGCAGGCAGCGGGCGCCGGATCGCCGCGCGACGACCCGAACCAAGAGTCCGTGTTTGACGCGTCGTTCCCGCGGGCGTCGCTGTTCACCTCGGTCGTCGCGTTCGGCGTGGCCGCCCTCGCGGTCGGGCTCGGCGTGGTGTTCGCCCTGATCGGCATGGCCCTGAACCGGCTGTCCCGCCGGGACGTCCCCGCCTGACCTGCGAACCGCCGGGTCTCGTGCGAGGCTGAGGCGGTGAGCAGTGACTTCGCGTTCTGGAAGACCGCCGTCCCGGTTCCGGAGGACACCTACGACAGTCTCGCCGAGGGCCTGAGCAGCGGGCTGCAGCCGCACCCGGACGTCGTCGCCTTCCGCGGCGAGCTGCTGAAGCGCTGGCCCGACCTGGTCGACGTGCTCGAGCCGATCGAGCAGGACGTCATCGACGACCCGGACGACGGGGCGAAATACGTCCTGCTCACCCTGCCGCTGCGGATGCTGGGCCGGTTGGAGGGGATCTTCGAGCTGGCCGAGAAGTATCAGCTGCGCGGGTTCAGCGGGGTGGCCGGCGAGGCGTTCTGACGCCACCGCGCCGGCGTGACGTCGTGATCGGCGCGGAACCGCCTGATGAAGTAGCTGACGTCCGGGTAGCCGACCCGGTGGCTGATCGCCGCGACGGTCAGATCAGTGTCGGTCAGCAGCCGGCGGGCCTGCTGCATGCGCCGCTCCCCGAGCCACTGCTGCACGGTGCGGCCGGTCTTGCGGCGCACCAGCGTGGTCAGGTGCCCCGGGGTCAGCGCCAGCTCGGCCGCCACGTCGGCCAGCGAGATCGGCTCGGCGAACCGCCGCTCGATCACCTCGAAGACCGCGGCGAGCAACGGCTCCTCCGCCGAGTTCAGCTCGCCGGCCAGCCGGGCCACCGCGACCAGCAACAAGGTCAGGTGGGCGAGCGCGGCCTCCGGGTAGCCGGTGCGGCGCTCCCGCAGCTCGGCGTCGAGCGCGGCGACGCGGGCCAGCCAGGCCGGGCGGTCGGCGGCCGGGATCCGCAGCCGCTGGGCACGGTCCGCGCCGCAGGCGAACGGGAACAGCAGCGGGTGCGCCCGCCAGGACGCGGACACCCCGGTCCGGATCACGTCGGCCGGGAAGAAGATCACCCAGCCGTCCTCGACGATCTCTCCGGCCGGCTCGGGACCTCCAGCCGGTGACGGCTCTCCGGCCGGGAAGGACAGCACCTGGCCCGGCGCGATGACGAACAGGTCGCCGTCCGTGACTGACCACTCGCGGTCGTCGATGAGGATCGTGCCGTCCGCGCGCGCGGCGTAGAAGAGCACCAGGAAGTCGTGCGTGTGGGTCTGCGGGCCGGGCAGCGCGCTCGGCATCAGCGGCTGCTCCGGGAGGCGGGTGACGGCCACCGGCGGCGTCCCGGGAGCGCGCCGGAAGACCGCGACCGGCACGCCGCCGGCCGTCCGCCGGTCCATCCGGGTCGGGCGGGCATGCGGTGGCGGATCCGAAGAATGTCCTATCCCCGCCACGGATCCGGCGATGCCGCCGTTCTCTACAGGCACGAACCTGAGAGTACGACCACGTTTCGTCCGATCACCAGAGCGGGAGCCGTCATGACCGAAACCGCCCGGCCGTACATCCCGGCGATGGGCCGCCACTGGATGCTGTTCCTCTACGACCCGTTCGCCCGCGTGGCAGGCGTCTCCCGGGTGCACGGGCAGCTGCTGGACCGGGCCGGCGTGCAGCCCGGCCACACCGTGCTGGAGATCGGCTGCGGGCCCGGCGACCTGCTGATCCAGCTCGGCCGCCGGGTGCCCGGCGCCACGCTGACCGGCATCGACCCGGATCCGGCCGCGCTGCGCAAGGCCCGCCGCAAGGCCGCGCGCCGCGGCCTGGCGATGAGATTCGAGCTCGGGTACGCCGAGCAGCTGCCCCTGCCGGATGACAGTGTGGACCGGGTGCTGTCCTCGTACATGCTGCACCACCTGGACCCGGAGACGCAGGTCGCGGCCATGCGGGAGGTGCTGCGGGTGCTACGGCCGGGTGGCGAGCTGCATCTGGTGGACGCGGACGGGACGCCGCACGCCGGCGGACGCAACCACCGGCATCCCCGGCTGGCCGGGCACACCCCCGCCCGCATCGGGGACGCGATGCGGGCGGCGGGTCTGCGGGAGGTGACCGAGAACGGTCACGGGGAGCGGCCGGTCATCGGGCGCTACGCGTTCTTCCGGGCCGTCGCCTGACGGTCGCCGTCGCCTGACGGTCGCTTTCTGGGTCTCAGGACGGCTCGGTGTCCCAGGCGGCCATCTTGAGAGTCACCTTCTCCGCACCGGGCGGGGGCTCCAGGACGTTGAGACGGATCAGCGCGCGCCCGGGGATCTCCTCGCTCGGGGTGATCAGGCAGTAGGTGTCCTCCTCGTTGAGTTCGACGGTGGACCGGGACGGGGCCTCCTGGAACGCGGCCGCGCACTCGGCCGGGGTCGCCGTGTCGCCGCGGACGGTGGCGGCCCGCACGTCGTCGCCGGTGTAGAGGTAGAGCGAACCGGTCGACTCGGAGATCCGGACGTCGCCGCCGCCCTCGCCGTCCACCTTGAGGTGCGGCTGCACCAGGTCGATCGGCCGGGACTGCGAGTGCACCAGCGGGACGGTGACCTTGGTGGCCTGGTAGAGCAGGCGGAACTCGTCGGCGGCCGGGGTGCCGGGAAGCGCGGCCGGCGGGGCGGTGGGTTCGGGAGCCGACGTAGGGCGGGCCGGAGGTGGCGGGGTCGGTCCGGCCCCGAGTCCAGGGGCCGGGTTGTGGGGAGCCGGCCGGACCGGGGTCACCGGCGGGCGGTGACCGGGCGTGCGGTCGGGGCGGCCCACGACCGTGATGAGCCCGCCGGAGCCGTCGCTCGATCCAGGCCCGGACGCGGCGCTTCCGCCGGGTGCGCCGGACGATCCGGACCCGGGCACGCTGCCGCCGCCGAACCCGGTGCTGCCGCCGAACGCGATGCTCCCGGGCGTGGTGCTGCCGTTGGGCCCGGTGCTGCCGGGCGCGGCGCTCCCGTTGGCCGCGGTGCTGCCGAACGCGGTGCTGCCGGACGCGGTGCTGCCGGACGCGGTGCTGCCGGTGGGCGCGGTGCTGTCGCCGGGTGCGCCGGACACCGGGCTGGACGCGGTGGCTGGTCCGGCGGTTCGCTTCGCGGGGTGGACCAGGGCTGGGCCGCCGTCGCCGAGCAGGCCGCTCGCCGTGGATCCGTGCGGGACGTCCACCACCGCGGGCCGCGGGAGCTGGTCGGTGGGGGTCCGCACCAGGGCCTGCGTGGTCACCGCGGTGCCGAGCATCAGCGAACCGACGACCAGGCCGGCGAAGCCGAGCACCGCGGGACGCAGCCGGTTCCGGGTGGCCCGCTCGGCCCGGTGTGGTGGGGGGAGCGCTCGGCGGCAGGCTGACGGCGTACCGAAAGCGGACTTTTTGATCTTGGATCTTCGGGCTCGTCGCTTCAGGTCGGCGAGCGCGGCCGGGACGTCGACGGTCAGCCCGGCTGTCGCCTGCCGCTCCGCCTCGGCCAGCAGCTCGCGTTCCTCGGGCGTCAACAGCGGCCTATCCACGGTCGCCTTCCTTCCGGAGTTTCTCTCGCAACGTCTTCCGGGCGTGCTGCAGATGCGTGCGCACCGAGGTGGCGCCGATCCGCAACCGGGTGGCGATCTCGTTCGCCGTCCAGCCCTCGTCGAGCAGCAGGACCACGGTGCGCTGCCGCTCCGGCAGCCGGCGCACCAGATCCAGCGCGTCGGTGCCGGCGCAGTCGTCCTCGGTGAACCGCACGAACGGGCACAGCTCCTTGGACAGATCGGTGTCCCGGCCGCGGGACCGGCGCACGTTGGTGACCGCGTTCTCCAGGGCCCGCGCGGCATAGCGGAACCGGGCGTCGGGCGGCTGCGGATGCAACATCGCCCACTGCTTGTAGACGCCGACGAACGCCTCCTGCGCCGCGTCGGCCGCGTCGTCCCGGCTCAGGCCGCGCAGGACCGCCCGGCCGACCAGCCGCGGATAGGCCTCCCGGAAGAACAGCGCGAAGCTGCCCTCCCGGTCACCGGTGGTCCCTTTCGAGGCGGTCCGGCTGGCTGGATGGTCGCCGTCCTCGCCCGGCGCCTCGGTGCTCGCGAGCGTCACCATGAGGTTCGGCCCGATCTGCCTCCGCCGCGCCGCCAGGTGACCCGGACCTCCAGATAAGAACGCTGCCGGCGGGCCCGGACGGGATGGCGGTTGCCACCCTCGCCGCCCAGCCCGGCCCTTACCAAGCTGATCAGCTGGCCGATCAGCGCGCTGATCAACGGCCCCCAAATGTCCACGTTTCCCCCGTGACTCTTGCTCCGGCGGTGGTGCTGCCTCGCTCACCGCCTTTGCTCAGATAAACGGAGCTACCTGGCAAAACGTCTAAAGCGTCCACGGAAAAGTTGTCGGACCCGGTCGCTACGCTGCGGCGATGGATCTTGGGCGCTGCGACGTGCGCGAGGAAGAACTGGGGCTCGACCACTGCCTGACCTTCGTGCGCGGGCTGACCGCCGGCGAGGTCGCTTCGCGGCTCGGCGCCGCCGAGACCGGTCGGGTGCGAGGGCTGGAGCAGTTGCCCGCCGGTTCCCCGTGGCTCGCGGTCGCCGACCTGCCGGGCGGCGCGGTGATCGTCGAGGCGATCCGCGGCCGGCTGACCTTCGCCGAGGCGTACGGTCCGGTGTCCCGGGGCACGAGTGTGGCGGTGGTCTACGAGTCGGAGCACAACGATCCGGCGTTCCTCTGGGTGTCGGACGGCGAGGTCCGGGTGTCGTTCGACCCGGGGTCGGCCGGGTGGCGGACGGGCCGCGAGCCGGACGCACTGCTGGCGGACATGGTTGAGCTGGGCTTCGACTTGAGCGGCAACGGTGAGTTCGACCCGGACGCGGAGTTCGACGAGGACGCGGAGGTGCGCGCGCTGGCCCTCGCCGAGCGGGTCACCGGGCTGCGCCTGCACGCCGGGATGCTGCGCGAACTGACCTATCTGGTCCTCCAGCCGCGGTGAGTCGCGCGGGCGGCTGGCGTGCCGGAAAGAAGCGGACGGCGGGCGTGCCGGAAAGAAGCGGGCGGCGGGCGTGCCGGAAAGAAGCGGGCGGCTGGCGTGCCGGATAGGGACGGGCGGCGGGCGTACCGGGAAGGGGCGGTCCGGTGGGGAGCGGGCCGGGAGTCAGGAGATGTCGTCGAGGTCCTGTTCGATGTCGTCGAAGCCCGGCGGGATCGGGAACGGGGTGCCGGTGGCTCGGGCGTCCAGGAACAGGGCGGTCTGCACGACGCCGATGAGCATGCGGCGCAGCGGGAGGGAACCGCTGCGGGACAGGTAGTCGAAGGTGGCGGCCAGGAAGGCGCGCAGCACCGGCGGGTCGATGTAGACCTCGTCCATGCCGGTGTCGTGGACGCCGCTCGGGAGCTTGAGCATCTCCGCCAGGGCGGCGATCTGGGCGCAGAACATGAAGCTGGTGTTCCAGCTGCGATCCCAGATCTCCGGGCCACGCGACAGAGATCGATACTCCTCCGGCGTCGTGGGCGCGGTGCCCACGTAGAAATACATGCCCATGGCGGAACCCTCCGTCACCGTGACCGGGAGGGATCAGCGTCGAGGCGGGCGCGCAGCCGGGTCAGGGCGGCCAGCAGGTCGGGGCGGTTGCGGGCCGACTTCATCCACGGCGGGAGTTTCTCGATCAGGGACATCGAGCAGCCGCCGCCAGGGCCGCGCTCGCGCAGGGAGGCGGCGACGAACTCGGTCAGCAGGTCCAGGTGGGCGCGGTTGTAGGCCCACAGGCCGTGGCCGCGGACGGTGGTGGTGAGCCACAACGGCCGGCGGAAGAACGGGTCGACGAGCCCGCTCCAGCGGGACGAATCGGTGCGCGACGACCAGGTGCGGGTGTGGCTGCAGGCCGGGCAGACCAGGCGCCGGTCGTGGCCGGACGGGGCGGCGACCACCTGGGCGTGCGCGGCGCAGCGCGGGCAGACCACGTCGATCGGCTGGTGCGCGAGGGCGTACAGCGAATGGTCCGCCGTCGGATCGTGGAAACGGGTGCCCATGGGAGCAGACGGTACCCAGCGGACCTCGGCGGCACGACCGCATTCCGGATCGGCGATGATCGTCAGGATGGACGCTCGTTTCGCCGGCATCGCCGAGATCACCGAGGTTCCGCCGGTCGCCGTGGTGATCGACGTGATGCGCGCCTTCACGGTGACCGCCTGGGCCTTCGACCGCGGGGCGGAGAAGGTGGTGCTCGCCGCCTCGCTGGACGAGGCGCTCGACCTCAAGGCCGGCCATCCGGACTGGGTGACGCTCAAGGACGGCCCGCCGGCGCCCGGATTCGACCTGGTCAACTCGCCGGGGCTGCTGCGGTCGATGGACCTGACCGGGCGGACGGTGGTGCAGAAGACCACCAACGGGACGGTCGGCGTGCACGCGGCCAAGGGGGCGTCGCTGCTGCTGTGCGCGAGTTTCGTGGTGGCCGGGGCGACCGCGGCGGCGCTGCGGGCGCACGGCGACCGGCGGGTGACCTTCGTGGTGACCGGCGGGCGGGGGCGGGCCGAGGAGGATCTGGCCTGCGCGCAGTACATCGCCGAGGTGGCGGCCGGCACCGAGCCGGCACCGGACGGGTTCCTGGCGCGGGCCGCGGGGTCCAAGGCGGCCGCCGATCTGGCGGACGGGGTGCGGAGCGGCTTCCCCGGGATGCATGCCGACGACGTGCCGCTCTGCCTGGAGGCCGACCGGTTCGGGTTCGCCATGGTGGCGGCGGCGGAGGGCCCGCTGATGGTGCTGCGCGCGCACAAGCGCTGATCGTGCGGCGCCCGCAGAAACGCTGATGGTGCTACGTCCGCAATAGATCAGCCCGCCGGCATCGCCGACGGCCGCGGGAGGCAAGCGCGACGACGGCCGCCGGCGCGAGCTGGCGACGACGGGGACGGCGGTCGGCGTACCGGAAGCGGGGTGATCTGAAGCGGACGCGGACCGCGCGTCACGCCTCGGTCAGCACGCCCTCGGCCTCGTGGTACTCGGCGCCGGTCTCCGGACACACCCAGACCCCGCCGTCCTTCGCGGTCAGTGGCCGGCCGGCCCGCCCGACCCAGCCGATCCGGCGCGCCGGCACGCCGACGACCAGGGCGAAATCCGGTACGTCCGTGGTCACCACGGCGCCGGCCGCGACCAGCGCCCACCGGCCCACGGTGACCGGGGCGACGCAGACCGCGCGGGCCCCGATCGCCGCGCCCTCACCGATCGTCACGCCGACCGCGGTCCAGTCGTCACCGGTCTTGAGCCGGCCGTCCGGGGTGACCGCACGCGGGTACTCGTCGTTGGTGAGCACCGCGGCCGGTCCGACGAAGACGCCGTCGCCGAGCCGGGCCGGCTCGTAGACCAGGGCATGGTTCTGCAGCTTGACGTTGTCGCCGATGACCACGCCGGGCCCGACGTAGGCGCCACGGCCGATGGTGCAGTTGCGGCCGAGCCGGGCGTCCTCGCGGATCTGGGCCAGGTGCCAGATCCGGGTGCCGTCGCCGATCTCGGCGCGCGGGTCGAGGTCGGCGGTGGGCGCGACGGTGACGTCGGTCATCGGATCCCTTTCCGGAGAGTCAAGATCCGGGCCAGGGTAGACGGAACGGGGCTCGCGCGATGTCAGCAACACGACGACTTCCTCCGAAGTGACCGTTGGGCGGCCCGCGGGGTGGCCGACAGGCGTACCTCGAACGGCCGAACGGATCGGCTTCGGCTGCGCCCCCGCCGGAAATCCGTCAGCGATCTAGCGCGCCTCCTAAGGGGATCGATAGCTTGCCAAGGGTTTGTGAGTCCGTGCTGACCTGACAAAGATCGGAAGTCTGTTGAACGCGTCCGAGCCGATCGGCATCGCCGTCATCGGGGCCGGGTACTGGGGCCCCAACCTCGTCCGCAACTTCCAGGCCAGCCCGCAGTTCCGGCTGCACTGGCTCTGTGACCTCGACGTCGAGCGGGCCCACCGGGTCCTCGGTGGATACTCCACCGTCCAGGTCACCGCCGACCTCGAGGAGGTCCTGGCCGACCCACAGGTGCAGGCGGTGGCGATCGCCACCCCGGCCGGCACCCACCTGAAGGTGGCGCTGGCCGCGCTGCGCGCCGGCAAGCACGTGCTGGTCGAGAAACCGCTCGCGGCCACCTACGAGGAGGGCCGGCAGCTGGTCGAGGAGGCCGACGAGCGCGGCCTGACCCTGATGTGCGACCACACCTACTGCTACACCCCCGCGGTGCTGCGCATCCGTGAGCTGCTGCACGCCGGCGAGCTGGGTGAGCTGCACTTCCTCGACTCGGTCCGGATCAACCTGGGCCTGGTCCAGCGGGACATCGACGTGCTGTGGGACCTGGCCCCGCACGACCTGTCGATCCTGGACTTCGTGCTGCCGGCGGGGCTCACCCCGGTGGCGGTCGCGGCGCACGGCGCGGACGGGATCGGCGCCGGCCGGGCCTGCGTGGCCTATCTCACGCTGCAGCTGAGCAACGGCGCGATCGCGCACATCCACGTCAACTGGCTGTCCCCGGTGAAGATCCGCACCGCGATCTTCGGCGGTTCCAAGCGGACCCTGGTCTGGGACGACCTGAACCCCAGCCAGCGGCTGGCCATCTACGACCGGGGCGTCGACGTGGCGTCGCCGGACGAGCTCGGCGACGAGCAGCGCCGGGACATCCTGATCTCGTACCGGTCCGGCGACATGGTGGCGCCGGCGCTGACCGAGCGGGAGGCGCTGCGCACCATGGTCGAGGAATACGCCCGGGCGATCACCACGAAGACGCCCGCGCTCACCGACGGCCGCTCCGGGCTGCGGGTGCTGGAGCTGCTCCAGGCGGCGTCCCGTAGCCTCGCCGAGGGCGGCACGATGATCAAGCTCAACGAAGGGCGCATGGCGTGACGGCAGTATCGATCGAGGGCGCGCGCGCCCTGGTCACCGGCGGGGCGGGCACGATCGGTTCGCACGTGGTCGACGAACTCGTCCGGGGCGGGGCCGCGGAGATCGTGGTCCTGGACAACTTCGTCCGCGGCCGGCGGGAGAACCTGGCCTGGGCGCTGGAGAACGGGCCGGTCACGCTGGTCGAGGGCGACATCCGCGACGTGGAGCTGGTGCGGTCGGTGACCGCCGGCAAGGACCTGGTGTTCCACCTGGCCGCGATCCGGATCACGCAGTGCGCCGAGGAGCCGCGGCTGGCCAACGAGGTGCTGGTGGACGGCACGTTCAACGTGATCGAGGCGGCGGCCGAGGCCGGCGTCAAGAAGGTCATCGCGTCCTCGTCGGCGTCGGTCTACGGGCTGGCCGAGGAGTTCCCGACCACCGAGCGGCACCACCCGTACAACAACGACACGTTCTACGGCGCGGCCAAGGCGTTCAACGAGGCCACCCTGCGCAGCTTCAAGGCCATGAAGGACCTGGACTACGTGGCGCTGCGCTACTTCAACGTCTACGGCCCGCGGATGGACATCTACGGCCTCTACACCGAGGTGCTGATCCGCTGGATGGAGCGGATCGAGTCGGGCACTCCCCCGCTGATCCTCGGCGACGGCCTGCAGACGATGGACTTCGTGCACGTGGCCGACATCGCCCGTGCCAACATCCTGGCCGCGCAGGCGGACGTCACCGACGAGGTGTTCAACATCGCCTCCGGCGAGGAGACCAGCCTCAAGGAGCTGGCCGCCGCGCTGTCCACGGTGATGAAGTCGGACCTGGTGCCGGAGCACGGCCCGGCGCGCGCGGTCAACGGCGTCACCCGCCGGCTCGCCGAGACCGAGCACACCGCCCGGACCATCGGCTTCCGCGCCGAGATCGGCCTCAACGAGGGTCTGGAGCAGCTCGTCGACTGGTGGCGGTCGTCCAAGTGATCCCGGTGATGATCCCCATGCTCGGGGAGGAGGAGGCCCAGGCGGCAGCGGACGCGGTCCGTTCCGGCTGGGTCGCCCAGGGCCCGCGGGTCGCGCAGTTCGAGAAGGAGTTCGCGGCCACGGTCGGTGCCGGGCACGGCGTCGCGGTCAGCTCCTGCACGACCGCGCTGCACCTGGCCCTGGTGCTGCACGGCGTGCAGCCGGGTGACGAGGTGATCGTCCCGTCGCTGTCGTTCATCGCGACCGCCAACGCGGTCCGCTATGTCGGCGCGACGCCGGTCTTCGCCGACGTCGACCTGGCCACCGGCAACCTGACGGTGGAGACGATCGACGCGGTCCGCACGCCGCGGACGACAGCGATCATCGCGGTGCACCAGGGCGGCGTGCCGTTCGACACGGTCGGGCTCCGCAAGGCCGCCGAGGGCTGGGGACTGGCGCTCGTCGAGGACGCCGCTTGCGCGGCCGGATCAACCGCTTACGGTACGCCCGCCGGCACCGGCGCGGCGGTCGCTGCCTGGTCGTTCCACCCGCGCAAGGTGCTCACCACCGGCGAGGGCGGCATGGTCACCGTCGACGACGCCGAGGCGGCCGTGCGGCTGCGGCGGCTGCGCGAGCACGGCATGAACGTGTCCGCGGCGGACCGGCACAAGAGCTCGCAGCCGGTGCTCGAGGCGTACTTGGAGACGGCTTACAACTACCGGATGACCGACATCCAGGCGGCGGTCGGCCTGGTCCAGCTCGGCCGGCTGGCCGGGCTGGTGGCGCAGCGCCGGGAGCTGGCGGCCCGGTACCACGAGCTGCTCGCCGGCATCGACGGTGTGGTCCCGGTCCGCGACCCGGCCTACGGCACGACGAACTACCAGTCGTTCTGGGTGCTGCTCACGCCGGACTACCGCACCAGCCGGGACGAGCTGCTCGCCGAGCTGGCGAAGCGCGGCGTCTCGGCGCGGCGCGGCATCATGGCGGCGCACCTGGAGCCGGCCTACGCGGATGTCACTCCGGCGCCGCTGCCGGTCACCGAACGGATCACCCGGGATTCGCTGATCCTGCCGCTGCATCACAAAATCACCGAAGCGGATCAGAATCACATCGTCGGCGTCCTGCGCGACCTCGCGTAAAGCAATTCCTCGGAAAGGCCACCGTCCATTCGGCGGTGGCCTTCCGTCAATGCGTTGATCCACAATGGTCGGATGCCTGACGAGACCACCGTCGCGATCATCGGGGCCGGGCCGGCCGGCCTGACCCTGGCCAATCTGTTGCAGCGTTCCGGCGTCGACTGCGTCGTCCTGGAGGCGCGGGACCGCGCCTACGTCGAGAACCGGCAGCGGGCCGGCATCATCGACCACCACGCCGGGCGGATCTTCGAGGAGTACGGGCTGGCCGACCGGATCGTCGGCGACGGCCCGGTGGAGACCCTGATGGAGATCCGGACCGACGGCGTCCCGCGGTTCCTGGACACTCCGGCGCTGGCCGGCGGCCGGCCCAGCCGGCTCGTCCCGCAGCAGATGCTGGTCCGCCGGCTGATCGCCGCCTTCCTGGACGGCGGCGGTGACCTGCGCTTCGACGCGGCCGACGTGGCCGTGCACGACCTCACCGGGCCGCGCCCGCGGGTCACCTACCGGGGCGGCGAGGTGCACGCCGCCTATCTCGCGGGGTGCGACGGCTTCCACGGGGTGAGCCGGCGCAGCATCCCGGCCGAGGCGCTGCGGACCTACAGCTTCGACCACGGCATCGGCTGGTTCTCGGTGCTGGCCGACGCCCCGCCGCCACGGTATCCACTGATGGGCGTCAGCCGGCACGGGTTCGCCGCCCAGTTCGCGCGCGGGCCGTACGCCAGCCGCTTCTACCTGCAGTACCAGCCGGGCGAGGACCCGCGGCAGTGGACCGACGAGCACACCTGGGCGCAGCTGCGGCTCCGGCTCGGCGACCCGGACCTGGTTGCCGGGCCGATCACCGGCCGGGAGGTGGTCGACATGCGCAGCTTCGTCGCTGAGCCGATGGACCACGGCCGGCTGTTCCTGGTCGGCGACGCCGCGCACATCATCACGCCGATGGGCGCCAAGGGGATGAACCTGGCGCTCACCGACGCGTCCGTGCTGGCCCGCGCGCTGACCGCGGCCGTGCACCAGGGCGACGAGACCGGCCTGCGCGAGTACTCCGCGGTCTGCCTGCGCCGCACCTGGGACTACCAGGAGTTCTCCCGGTGGTACGCGGAGATGGTGCACGAGGCCGGCGACGAGTCCCAGCCGTTCCGCCGGAGGCTGGCGCTGGCCCGGCTGGACCGGCTGTTCACCAGCCCGGCCGCGGCCACCGCTTTCGCCGACCTGATGGCCGGCACCGACCCCGGGCAGCCGGACGGTCGCGCCGACTGACCGAGCGGAGGTACTACCACCCGTCGCGGCGCGACTACTCTCGCGCCATGCGGGTTCTGCTGGTCGTCCAGACCGATCCCGAGAGCGACGAGTCCGAGGCGGACCGGGTCGTCCGGCGCCTGCGGTCCGAGCTGGACGATCTCGACGTCGACGCGGTCCGCCCGATGCCGGACGGCGCGGTGCCGGCCGGGGCCAAGGGCGCCGACCCGGTCACCGTCGGGGCGTTGCTGGTCGCGCTGAGCGCCTCCGGCGGGGTGTTCACCACGCTGGTCGGGACGCTCGGGGCGTGGCTGGACCGGCAGTCCGGCCGGCACCGGATCACGGTGACCGTCGGTGGTGACTCGATCGAGCTGGAACGGGCCACCGCCGCCGAGCAGAAAGCGCTGATCGACGCGTTCGTGCGACGGCATTCGGGTGAGCGGGCGGACTGATGGGCCGCCGGCTGGCGCTGCTGGTCGCCGCGTACGACTACGCGGACGAGGGACTGCGCCGGCTGACCGCTCCGGGGCACGACGCCGAGGCGCTCGGGGCGGTGCTGCGCGACCCGGCCATCGCCGGGTTCGAGGTGACCACCCTGATCAACGAGCCGCATCACCGGGTCGGCGCGGCGATCGGCGAGCTGTGCCGGGACCGCCGCCGCGACGACCTGACGCTGCTCTACTTCACCGGGCACGGGCTCAAGGACGACGAGGGGCGGCTCTACCTGGCGACCAGCGACACCCGCCGGGACTCGCTGCTGTTCAGCGCGATCTCGGCGGAGCAGATCGATCGGGCCCTGGAGGGTTGCGCGTCGCGCCGCAAGGTGCTGATCCTGGACTGCTGCTACAGCGGGGCGTTCCCGGCCGGGCGGCTGGCCAAGGCGGACGAGGGGGTGCACACCCTGGAGCGGTTCCAGGGGCGGGGGCGGACGGTGCTGACCGCCTCGGACGCCACGCAGTACTCGTTCGAGGGGGATCGGACGAGCGGGGCGGCGGCACGGTCGGTGTTCACCCGCTACCTCGTCGAGGGGCTCCGGGACGGCAGCGCCGACCTGGACGGGGACGGCGACATCACGCTCGACGAGCTGTACTCCTACGTGCACGACCGGGTGGTGGCGGAGATGCCGCAGCAGCGCCCGAAGAAGCAGGACGACGTCGAGGGGCGGATCGTCATCGCGCGCAACGTCGGGTGGACGCTGCCCGACTACCTGCGGCACGCGATCGACAGCCCGATCGCCGCCGATCGGCTGGCGGTGATCGACCAGCTGGCGCGGCTGTACCGGGTGGGGAACTCGACGGTGCGGGGTCGCGTACGGGAAGAGATCGAACGTCTCGCGCAGGATGACAGCAGGCGGGTCTCGGCGGCGGCCACGGAGTGGTTGCAGGCGCTGAACCCGGCGCCCGCCGAACCGCAGCCCGCTCCGGCAGCCGAGACCGGGCCGAGCCCGCCAGTGGCGCCGGCCGAACCCGCCCCGCCCCCACCGTTGGCCCGGACCGGGCCCACACCGAACCCGCCGGCCACAGCAGGATCCGATCCGGACACGCCGGAACCACCCGCCGAGACGCCGATCCCCTGGTGGCGCCGGCTCGGGCTGGTCGCCGCGGGCGCAGCCGTCCTGGTGGCTGCCACGGTGCTCCTGATCGTGCACCTCGCCCGGCAGGACGGCAACGGATCGTCCTCCAGCGGCGGGTCCCTGCCCTACAACCTCACCGCACCCGGACTCGCCATCAGTCCTGACGGCCGGTGGCTCTACGTCACCATCAACCGTCAGGCTTCCGGCTCCGGTCCGGCGCCGCTCGGGAAGCTGGTGTCGATCGAGACCCGGACGCGCAAGGTCAGCGGCACCATGGATGTCACGCCGGGAGTGGGCGACGCCGTGCTCAGCGCCGACGGCAAGCATCTGTACGCGGTCTCCTACCTGCAAAGCGGGGTCGCGACGATCTTCCAGCTCGGCGCGCACCCGAAGGACATCTCCGGATTCGACCTACCGGGGGCCCCTGGCGACCGCACCGGGAACCGCAGCATCGCGCTGGCCCCGGACGGCAAGCACCTGTTCGTCTCCGACGACAGCGGCAGCAGACTCTGGTCGGCCGAGATCGGCAAGGATCTCGTTAACCCGCCGGTCAGCACGCTCACCGTGCCCCTGGCAGTCCGGGTGTTCGTGCCCAGCCCGGACGGGAAGTACCTCTACCTGGCCGGCGGCCCACCCGCCGCCGGCGCCCGGTTCGACCTCGGCGCCAGCACACCGGATCCGTCCTTCACCGTCGGCGCCGGCCCGCGTGACCTGGTGATCAGCCGCGACGGCAAGCATGTCTACCTGGCCGCCTACGGCGCCGACCGGATCGACGTGGGGAACACCGATCAACCTGGTGTCGCCCGCAGCTTCAGCCCCGGCTGCGGCACCCGCCCTCAGGCTCTGGCCATCAGCGCCGACGGCACGCGCCTCTACGTCGGGTGCGAGTCGTCCAACGTCGTGGCGATCCACGACGCCGCCTCCGGCGAGCGGATCGGTCAGCCGATCGTCGTGGGGCCGCGCCCGTCCTCGATGGTGCTCAGCCCGGACGGCACCCGCCTTTACGTCAGCACGATCGACGGCTACGACATCAGGATCGCGGTGATCGACACGACGAAGGGCACGGCCATCGACGCCGGGATCGACGCCGGGTCCTGGTACGTCAGCTGACGCGATCTCACCGGACGCCGCCGATCACCAGCAGGTTGATCAGGAAGGCGACGGTGGCCGGCTCCGGCGTGGCGCGACCGGCGAGCACGTCGTCCAGCCAGGCGTCGCGGACCAGGCCGGTGGCGCGCAGCGGGGCGACCACCTCCGGCTCGGCCCGCCAGTGCGCCACCACCAGGGCGGCGGTCTCCGCGGCGCCGAGCTGGGGACGACCCTGACCGCGGAGTTTCTGCCGGATCTTGCGGGCCGCCTTCTGCGCGGTCACCCGGTAGGCCGCGGTCCGCGCGGCCAGGCCCGGCCGGCCGAGCCGGTTCGGGATCAGACCGGAATCCAGCGGTACGGCGGCCAGCTCCGGGTCGAGCAGGCTGATCAGCCGGCCGGTGAGCAGCCCGCCCCGTTTCTCCTCCGGCTTGACCGCGTGGGCCAGCTGGATGAACCGCCGGTCGAACATCGGGTTGATGAAGTGCCGGTTGGCCGCGGCCACCGAGCCGTGCGCGCCGGACCAGCGCTGCATCCGCTGGTAGAGGTAGAAGTGGTCGGTGGCGGCCAGCCAGTCGCCCGGGTAGCCGTCGAACGACTCGGTGATCAGCTCCAGCGCGGCGGCCCGGGCGGACGCGGCGAACTCCGGCGCGAGCGCCTCGGTCTGGACCGCCTCGTTGGCGTAGAGCCGCCAGGTGGCCAGTTTCTCGATCAGCCGCGGCCCGGTGGTGGCGCCGCTGGGCTGCCCGAAGTAGTAGAACCCGCGGCAGGTCTCGCCGCCCAGCCCGGAGAGCCGGTGCCCCTGCTCCAGCTGCGCCTCGGCGCGCAGCAGCGGGGCCAGCGCCAGCGGGCTGGCCATGCAGTCCAGGTCGCGGGCGGCCCGGACGGCCAGGTCGTGCGCCTCGGCCGGGGTGACCCGCGGGCCGTCGTCCATCCAGTGCACGTGCAGCTTCATGCCGGTCATCGCGGCGAGCCGGTTGGCGAACCGGGAGTCGGTGCCGCCGTGCACGTCCAGGGTCAGCGCGGCGAGGCCCTGGCGCGCCGCCGGGCGGATCGCGGCGAGCAGCACCCGGGTGTCCTGGCCGCCGGTCAGCTGCAGCACCGACTCCGGGTGGTCACGCAGGTAGGCCTCGTGGAAGTCGATCATCAGCTCGGCCTGCTCGGCGGCGGCCTCCTCGACGCCGGGCGCCGGGCCGTCCACGGCGAGCGACTCCTCGACGTAGCGGTGCAGGGTGACCCGCCCGTCCTCGAGGATCGCCAGGCAGCCGGCCGGCACCTTGTGCACGCCGGCGAAGACCGTGCGCAGGCCGACCTGCCAGCCGACCAGGCTCTGCACCGAGAGGGCTTGCCGGTCCGGGTCGGCGCCGGCCAGCGCGGCCAGGGCGAGCGCGCTGGTGGCGACCGCGGCGACGCCGTCGCCCTGCCACCAGAAGAGCTGCTGGAACCCGAGCCAGTCGGTGGCCGCGACCACCGTCGAGCCGTCGCAGTGCGCGGCCGCGAACGGCGGGACCAGCGCGGCCAGCAGCGAGCCGTCCACCTTGGCCCCCTCGCGCAGCAGCACGCCGAGCGCCTCGGTGGAGACGTCACCGCCGCGGGTGCGGGCGGCCTTGCCGATCGGAACGGTGAAGGCGCCACTCACCGGCTCGTCGGTGGCGACCCACCCGGTGGCCGTGCGGGAGATGACCGGATCGCCGGACAGATGCGCCAGAATGTCGGCCCGCGGGGCCGCCCCGGAAACTGCGAGGAACGACCTCACCGCTCAATTCCAATCATACGGTTACCCTAGTCTCCACCGGGGACCGAAGAAAGCGCGGCCGGACCGGCGAAAAGCGACATTAGCCGCGCATTTCTGTCATTCTCCCGACCTGCTGGAAATACGTTCTCGGCGCGTGGTTCACTACGGAGATGCTGGCTCGGATCTGGTCCCGGCGAACCGTCGACTCGGCCTTCTCCACTCCGGACAACAGTTTCGGTTTCCTTCGCCTGTTGTTCGCCTTCGCCGTCCTCGTCTCGCACTCGCTGCCGCTGGGTTTCGGCGAGGAGGATCCGGGTGGCGGGATCACCCACGGGCAGACCGCGCTCGGCGAGATCGGCATCCTGGGCTTCTTCACCATCTCCGGCTTCCTGATCACCCGCAGCGCCACCCGGGTCCCGCTCCCCCGCTACCTGTGGCACCGCGGCCTGCGGATCCTGCCCGGCCTGTGGGTGTGCCTGATCGTCACGGCGTTCGTCTTCGCCCCGGTGATCGCGCTGATCGAGCGGGGCAGCCTGGCCGGCGTCTTCAGCGAGCCGGGCGGCCCGTTCGGCTACGTGCTGAACAACGCCGCCGTCGCCGTCCGGCAGTACGGCATCTCCGGCCTGCTGATCGACACGCCGTACGGGCGGCTCACCGGCAACTCGGTCTTCGACGGTTCCCTGTGGAGCCTGATGTACGAGGTGCTCTGCTACTTCATGGTCGCCGCGCTGGCCGTGGCGGGTGTCTTCCGCCGGGCCCGCTGGCTGGTGATCCTGCTGACCACCGCCCTGTTCGCGGTGATCGTCCGGGATTTCCTGACCGCCGAGCGGATCCCCGGCCCGCAGGGCGAGCACGGTCCGTTCCTCGGCATCGGCGGCCTCGACTCGTACTCGTTGATCTATCTGACCTACGTGTTCCTGCTCGGCGCCCTGGTCGAGCTCTACCGCCGGCGGATCGTGCTGAACGACGCCGGCGCCCTGCTGGCCGTCCTGGTCCTGGTCAACACGCTGCAGTTCGGCGGCTTCGACGTCTTCGGCTACCCGGCCTTCGCCTACCTGGTGCTGTGGCTCGCGGTCCGGCTGCCCCGGCCGTTCCAGCGGATCGGTGTCCGCCGCGACTACTCCTACGGCTTCTACATCTACGCCTTCCCGGTCCAGCAGCTGCTCGCCCTGGTCGGCGTCCCGAAGTGGGGTCTGCTGCCGTACATCGCGGTCGCGACCGTCGGCACCCTCGCCCTGGCCATCCCGTCCTGGCACTTCGTGGAACGCCCGGCGATGTCCTACAAGCACTGGACGCCCAGGGTCCGTCCTGCCGATCACGCGAGTGCGAGGCGAGGTCCAGGTGGGGGCTGACGTCGGGTGCGGCAAGGTCGCATACCGGGTTTGTATGTGGCCTTGCCGCACCCGCCGGCAGGCGCCACCTGGGCCACGCCGCAGCCCCGCGTGATCGGCAGGACGGACCCTGATGTCAGCGGACCACCGCCGGGGACCAGGCGTCCGGGATGAACAGTCGCGGGGTGCCGGTGCCGTCCGCCGAGGCCGCCCACACGTCGCTGGCCGACGGGCCGGTGCCGGAGCGCGGCAACCCGTAAAGCACCTGCGCGTCGTCGAGCCACTCGATCTGGTCGTCGACGCTGTGCTGCTCGGTGAGCAGCGTGGTCTTGCCGGCGGCCAGGTCGTAGACGGCGATCGCCCACTGCCCCTCGGGCTTGCCGTTGCGGGTCTTGAAAGCCAGCCGGGCGCCGTCCGGCGACAGCGACGGGCACTCGGCGTCCTCCCGCAGCGCGACCAGCTCGCGGCCGGTCAGGCTGCCCTTGACCAGCCAGGTCTTCGTCCCGGACGCGGCGGTGGCGTAGAACGTGTCGCCGTCGCGGGCGAACGTGACACCCCACAGGTTGCGATCCTTGGCGGTGTTCCGCCGGCCGTCGACGATCAGCCGGAAGTCGGTCTCCAGGTTCAGGCTGGGGCCGCCGCGCAGCGAACTGATCCGCGTCTCGGTGGAGAAGTCACCGGGCGACGAGTAGGCGTGCCCGGAGACGAAGGTGGTGGTCGCCGCCCACGCCCCGTCCGGGGAGAGCCGGGTCCGGCTGGGCACCCCGGCCAGCGGCAGCTCCCGGCGGATCGCCCAGTTCGCGTCGAGCACCTCGGCCTGGTAGGTGGTCACGAAGCTCGGCTTGGAGTAGAGGCAGACCGCCGCGTCGCGGTGCGCGTAGACCCGGTCGCAGGCCACCCGGGTGAACGCCCGGGGGCCGGCCGGATCGCGCAGCGACACCATCGCCACCTTGCCGTACTCGTCGCCGATCGCGGTGCTGCGGAAGACGATGTGCGGCGCCGCGGTCACCGTGGCCAGGTCGGCCACCGGCACCGGCGGCGCCGAGGCCACCTGCTCGGCCCGCGTCTCGCGCACGTCGACGATGTAGAGCACCGTGCCGGCCACCGCCAGCACGAGGACGGCGGCGAACGCCGCCAGTTTGGTTCGCAGACTCACCTGTCGATGCCTTTCAGCAGCCAGGAGGCCGCTCCGATCCCGGCCATGAGGAAACCAGCGGCGAACAGGAGCGCCGGGGACGGGCCCAGTGCCTCCCACAGTCCGGCGAAGGCCAGCGACACCGCGAAGCGGGCCAGCACCACCACGGTCTGCGCGGCGGCGATCCCGCTGCCCCGGGCGTCGGCCGACACCCGGCGGCTGATCAGCGCGGGCAGCACCCCGTCGGTGGCCGCGTAGTAGGCGCCGAGCAGGCCGAGCGCGACCAGGGTGGCGATCAGCCCGCCGTCCGAGCCGCCGGCCACCAGGTAGGTCAGCAGCAGCGCGACGTGCCCGCCGAGGAACACCCGCGCCCGGCCGACCCGGTCGGCGAGCCGGCCGAACGGGATCGCCAGGGACAGGTAGACGAGGTTGGTGCCGACGTACATCAGCGGGAACCAGCGGGCCGCGAAGTCGCCGCTGTCCTGCAGGGACAGGTAGAGGAACCCGTCGCTGACGGTGCACAGGCCGAGCAGGCCGGCGGCCAGCAGCGGCTTGCGCAGCCGCGGGCTGGCCAGCTCGGCGACCATCCGGCGCACCGGCAGGCCCTTACCGGAGGTGCGCAGGTCGGGTACGAACAGCACCAGCATCGCGACGCCGAGCAGGGCGAACGCGAACGACGCGACGAACACCGCGCTGTAGCCGGCCGGCACGAGCAGCAGCAGCCCGAAGGCGACCAGCGGGCCGAGCGCCGCGCCGATCGTGTCCAGGGTCCGGTGCACGCCGAACGCCCGGCCCAGCATGGACGGCTCGGAGGCGTCGGCGATCAGCGCGTCGCGCGGCGCGGTCCGGAAGCCCTTGCCGAGCCGGTCGGCGGTGATCACCGCGGTGATCGCGGCGAAGCTGTGCGCCGGGACCAGCGCGATCCGGCTCAGCGCGGAGATCCCGTAGCCGAAGACGGCCACCCACTTCGGCCGGTTGGTCCGGTCGTTCAGGTAGCCGCCGAAGATCCGGACCAGGGCGCTGACCCCCTGGTACAGACCGTCGACCACACCGTAGGCGAGCAGGCTCAGGCCCAGCTCGGCGGTCATGTAGAGCGGCAGGACGGCGGCCACCATCTCCGACGAGATGTCGGTGAGCAGGCTGACCACTCCGAGCAGCACCACGGTGGTCGCTACACGGGAACCGGCCGCCTTCTCGCCGGCGGGCCGGTCCCGAATAGAGAGGTACACGGTGTTACCTAACCCTCCAGCGCGGTCGCGAGGGCGGCCACGGTCTTCTCCTGCTGGTCCACGGTGATCTGCGGGTAGAGCGGCAGCGAGAGGATCTCGCCGGCCGCCTTCTCGGCGTGCGGGAAGCTGCCGGCCGGGTACTTCGGGTCGGCGAAGGCCGGGGTCAGGTGCAGAGGGTACGGGTAGTGGATGCCCGCGCCCACACCGGACTCGTGCAGCCTGGCCAGCACGGCGTCACGCCGCTGCGGGCCACCCGGGATCCGGACCACGTAGAGGTGCCAGACGTGCTCGTTGCCGTCCAGGGTGGCCGGGCGGACCACGTCCAGGTCGGCGAGCAGCTCGTGGTAGCGGTCGGCGGCGGCCCGGCGCAGCTTGTTCCACGCGCCCAGCCGGGCCAGCTTCGCCCGCAGCACGACGGCCTGGAGCGCGTCGAGGCGGCTGTTCACGCCGACCACCTCGTGAATGTACTTCTGCAGGCCGCCGTGACTGCCCAGCGTGCGTACGAAAGTCGCTTGATCGTGATCGGGGGTGAGCACCGCCCCGGCGTCACCGTAGGCGCCCAGGTTCTTGCCCGGGTAGAAGCTGGTGGCGGCGATGCCGTCGGCGCCGGCGCCGCGACCGTGCCGCAGCGCCCCCTGGGACTGGGCGGCGTCCTCGACCACCGCGACGCCGCTGCCGGCCAGCTCGGCGCGCAGCCGCGGCGCGTCGGCCAGCTGGCCGTAGAGGTGCACCGGGACGACCGCCTTGGTCCTCGGGCCGACCGCGGCGAGCATCTTGTCGACGTCGACCAGGTAGGTCTCCGGGTCCATGTCGGCCATCACCACGCGGGCGCCGATCCGGGCGACCGGCTCCGCGGTGCCGACGAACGTGTTGGCCGGCACGACGACCTCGTCACCCGGGCCGACACCGGCCGCGCGCAGGGCCAGCTCGACCGCGTCGGTGCCGTTGGCCACACCGACGCAGTGGGCCGCGCCGGAGAAGTCGGCGAACTCACGCTCGAACGCCGCCACCTCGCCGCCGCCGATGAACCCGGTGGTGGCGAGCACCCGCTTGAATCCGGCGTCCACCTCCTCGGCGACCTCGGCGTGGGCAGCTTGCAGATCGACGAGCGGAATCATGGTGAATGCACTCCCGGGGTCCGTTTCGAGTGGTCGGACGGTACCGCCGCGGGGGTGGTCCCGGCAGCACTGTGACGGCTTTCCGGCAACCCCGATTACGTCACGGTACGTCGTGATCGACTCGACTACTGTAGTCACCGCCGTACGCGGGCCGGTCCCATCCGTTGGGTGGGGAGCGCCGACCGTTCGGCTCAAATTAGACGATCCCCGGCGCATCGACGATGGCTGAAGGTGTCTCCATCGGACCACCTCCCGTCGGTATCGTCGGCGCGATGGGATCACCCGCCCCGCGGGGCGGCCAGGGGGAGGCACATTTTGATGTCGACGGCGCTCGCGCCGGCGCAGGACGGGACCGACGAGCGGCTCACCGGGATCCCCGGCGAGCCGCTCGCCCACCGGCGGTACCGGCGCATGCGGTTCATCCGGCGATTCGAAGAGACGCTGTTGCAGCTGTTCGAGGAGGGTGCGCTCAACGGGACCACGCACGCCTGCATCGGCCAGGAGGCCGACGCGGTCGCGGTCACCGAGCACCTCGTCGAGGGTGACCACATCTTCAGCAACCACCGGTGTCACGGCCACTACCTGGCGCACTCCGGCGACGCCCTGGGCCTGATGGCCGAGATCATGGGCAAGGAGGCCGGCGTCTGCCGCGGGCTCGGCGGCAGCCAGCACATCTGCGCGCCCGGCTTCAAGTCCAACGGCGTGCAGGGCGGCATCGTGCCGAACGCGGCCGGGATCGCCCTCGCGAATCAACTCTCCGGTAACGACGCGGTCAGCGTGGTGTTCATCGGGGACGGCACGCTCGGCGAGGGCGTGGTCTACGAGACGCTGAACATGGCCGCGCTGTGGAAGCTGCCGCTGCTGGTGGTCTGCGAGGACAACCGGTGGGCGCAGAGCACCCCGATCGCGGCCAACCTGGCCGGCGACATGGCGTCCCGGTTCGCCGCGTTCGGCGTGCCGGTGCGCGAGGTGGACAGCACCGACGTGGAGGAGCTGAGCGGGATCGCCGGCGAGGAGGTGGCGGCGGTGCGGTCCGGGGCCGGGCCACGGGTGCTGCTGATCCACACGTACCGGCTGTGCCACCACTCCAAGAGCGACGACGAGCGGCCGGAGCAGGAGATCGCCGAGCGCTGGCTGGTCGAGCCGCTGCTGGTGCACGGGCGCCGGCTGGACGAGAGCGACCGGAAACGGATCGAGGACGAGGTGGAGACCGCGCTGAGCGAGGTCGTGGCGACGGCGAGGGCAAGCGCGTGATCTTCGCGAAGGAGCTGGGTGACACGCTGCGCGGGGCGCTCGGCGACGACGAGCGGGTGGTGTTGCTCGGGGAGGACATCGCCGATCCGTACGGTGGCGCCTTCAAGGTCACCCGCGGCCTCTCCACGGCCTTCCCGCAGCGGGTGCGGACCACCCCGATCAGCGAGGGCGCGATCGCCGGCATCTCGGCCGGCCTGGCGCTGGCCGGTTACCGGCCGATCGCCGAGGTGATGTTCGGCGACTTCCTGACGCTGATGTTCGACCAGGTCGTCAACCACATCGCCAAATACCAGAAGATGTACGCCGAGCAGGCCACCTGCCCGGTGATCATCCGCGCGGCCACCGGCGGGCACCGCGGCTACGGGCCCACCCACAGCCAGAGCCTGGAGAAACACTTCCTCGGCGTCCCGCACCTGCGGGTGGTCGCCGCCTCGCTCTACCACGACCCGCGGGTGGTCTTCGCCGACTTCCTCGGCCGGGACGAGCCGGTGCTCTACGTGGAGCACAAGCTGCTCTACCCGCAGCACCTGACGCCGCCGGTCGGCGGCCGGGTCGGCGACCTGATCGCGACCAGCGACAACGCGCCGGGCATGCTGCCGACGGTCCGGCTCTCCGCGGTGCCGGCCGAGGACTGCACGGTCACCGTGCTGGCCTACGGCTACCAGGCGATGCTGGCCGCCCAGGTGATCGAGCGGCTCGCCATCGAGGAGGAGATCTTCGCCGAGCTGGTGGTGCCGGCCCAGATCGCGCCGATGGACTGGGCGCCGGTCGAGCGGTCGGTGGCGGTCACCGGCCGGCTGGTCACCGTCGAGGAGGGCGCCGACGGCTGGTCCTGGGGCTCCGAGGCGGCGTCGGTGATCTCCCGGCGGCTCTTCGGCAAACTCCGGCAGCCGGTCGACGTGGTGGCCAGCGAGCCCACCATCATCCCGTCGTCGAAGCCCAAGGAAGCCGACGTGCTGGTCGGCAGCGCCCGGATCGAGGCGGCCGTGCGCGCCGCCGCCCGTTAGAGGAGAGTCGCGTTGAATCCGGTCCTGGTTCCCACCAACGACGTCAACAGCGAGCACGGCATCCTGGTGATGTGGTTCGCCGACGACGGCGCCCAGGTGGAGAAGGATGAGCTGCTCGCCGAGGTGGAGACGAGCAAGGCGGTCCTCGAGGTGGTCGCGCCGGTCGCCGGGGTGCTGCTGCACCAGGCCGGCAAGGGCGCTGAGGTGCCGCTCAAGCAGCCGATCGCGATGCTGTTCGACGACCTCGCGGCGCGCGACGCCTATCTGGCCTCCTCCCTCCGGGAGGCGGCCGAGCGGCCGGCGGAGGGCCCGCGCGCCACGGTGAAGGCCGTGCAGCGCGCCGCCGAGCTGGGCGTCGACCTGGCGTCGCTCGGCCTGGACCGGCTGATCACGGTGAAGGACGTGGAGGCGGCGGCCTCGGTCTCGGTGGCTGCCCCGGCGCCCGCCGACCTGCCCGCCCCGCTGGCCGGCGCGCCCGGCCGGCAGCGGATCCTGATCATCGGGGCGGCGCTCGGCGCCACCCAGGTGCTGGACATCCTGGCCGGCAGCACCACCCAGCAGGCGGTCGCGATCGTCGACGACGACACGTCGCGGTGGGGCGCCGAGGTGCACGGGGTGCCGGTCGTCGGCGGCAGCGGCCGGCTCACCGAGCTGTTCGCGGCCGGGGTCTTCGACGCGGCGATCATCGCGATCGGCAAGTCGCCGGCGGTCCGCGCCAAGTTCCGCGGCGTCTGTGAGCAGGCCGGCATCCCGCTCGCCAACGCGATCGACCCGACCGCGAAGATCGCCACCGACACCCAGCTCGGGCAGGGCAACATCATCTGCGCGTTCTGCCATGTGGCGACCGGGGTGAAGGTGGGCGACAACAACTTCTTCTCCGCCTACAACTCGTTCGACCACCACAGCGTGATCGGCGACGACAACGCCACCGGCCCGTCGGTCTACACCTCGGGCAAGGTCACCATCGGCAACCGCACCCGCTTCGGCACCGGCATCGTCATCGAGCCCGACGTGGTCATCGGCGACGACGTGGCGGTCGCCTCGGGCGCGGTCCTGACCGCCTCGGTCCCCGCCGAACACGTGGTCAAAACGAAGATCGTCACAACGACGGTCGTCCCGCTGCGCCGCTGACCGTTTCCCGGGCCGCGGTTCCCGCCGCGGCCCGGACCAGGGCTGTCACGTCCGCCCCGAGCGGTCGCTAGGCGCGGAGGTATTGCAGGACCGCCAGGACGCGGCGGTGGTCGTTGGCCGAGGCGGGCAGGCCGAGCTTGGTGAAGATGCTGGTGATGTGCTTCTCCACCGAGCCGTAGGCGAGCACCAGGTCCTCGGCGATCGCGGTGTTCGAGCGGCCCTCGGCCATCAGCGCCAGCACCTCCCGCTCCCGGGGAGTCAGCACGGCCAGGTCGGCGGACTGCCGGCTGCCGGCGAACATCTGGGTGACCACGTCCGGGTCGAGCACGGTGGCGCCGCCGGCCACCCGGGTCAGCGCGTCGATGAAGTCGCTGACGTCGGCGACCCGGTCCTTCAGCAGGTACCCGACCTTCTGCGCGCCGCCGGCCAGCAGGTCGGCGGCATAGCGGGTCTCGATGTACTGGGAGAAGACCAGCACCCCGGTCCCCGGGTGCTCCCGGCGGATGGTGATGGCCGCGCGCAGCCCCTCGTCGGTGTGCGTCGGCGGCATCCGGATGTCCGCGATCGCCACGTCCGGCCGGTGCTCGGCGACCGCGGTCAGCAGGTCGGCGGCGTTCCCCACCGCGGCCGGGACCTGGTGGCCCCGGCTGGTCAGGATGTGGGTCAGGCCGTCGCGCAGCACCGCGGCGTCCTCGGCGATCACGATCCGCACGGCAACTCCACGCTCCCCGGGACAGGCCCACCAGGACCGGCGATCACGATCCGCACGGCAACTCCACGGTCACCACCGTAGGGCCACCGGGCGGGCTGTCGATCGCCAGGTGGCCGTCGACGGTGCGGGCCCGGTCGGCCAGCCCGGCCAGCCCGCCGCGCGGCCGGGCCCCGCCCCGGCCGTGGTCGGTGACCCGCAGCCACAGCCGGCCGCCGGCCTCCTCGACGACGATCTCGGCCCGTGCCGCGCCGCTGTGCTTGGCGACGTTGGTGAGCAGCTCGGCGGCACAGAAGTAGGCGATCGTCTCGACCGCCGGGTCCGGCCGCGCGGTGAGGGTGACGGCCAGCTCGACCGGGACCGGGCTGCCGGCGGCCAGGGTGCGCAGCGCGTCGGGCAGGCCGCTGTCCAGGATCGGCGGGTGGATGCCGCGGACCAGGTCACGCAACTCCACCAGGGCGGCCTTGGCGTCCCGGTGCGCGCTGCCGACCAGCTCGCGGGCCTGCGGATCGGCGTCGGGGTGCGCCAGCTGCTCCTTGGCCGCGCCGAGGTTCATCGCCAGCGCCACCAGCCGGGCCTGGGCACCGTCGTGCAGGTCCCGCTCGATGCGGCGCAGCGCGGCGGCGGAGTCCTGCACCGCGAACGCCCGGCTCTCCTCCAGCTCGCGGACCCGGTCGCGCAGCCGGCCCCGGCCGAGCAGGCCGGCGACGGCCAGCCGATCCAGCACCAGCACGGCCCGCAGGACCCGCGGCGCGGCCAGCAGCAGCAGGACGCCGGCCAGGGCGGTCAGCAGAGCCTTCGGCCAGGTGTCCAAGGGGAGGTCGCCGGGCAGCGACAGACCGGCCTGGGGCACCCCCGCGTTGTCGGTCTGCGGCGGGACCAGGCGCCACCAGGCCGGATAGGTGAGCGCCCCGAGACCATAGCCATAGAGGACGACGACCACCGCCATGGCGAGGTAGCCGAGCGGCACTTTCGCCACGAGGAACAGTGCGGAGCGCCAGCCGGCCGGATCGGTCAGCCCGACCCGGATCCAGTCGACGGCACCCGCGGCGCGACGCGGCGGGGGCAGCTCCCCGGCCGGCACCCCGAGGAGTCGCCGGGCGAGTTCGCGGTGCAGGCCGCCGAGCCGGCGGGCACCTCGCAGACCGGCGCTGAGCAGCGGCAGGCCGATCACGGTCAGCGACAGCGCGGCGCCGCCGACCACGGTGACCAGGACGTGGACCAGACCGATCAGGGCCAGCGGAAGTCCCACCACGGCATAGAGCAGCCGGGCCGCTGCGGGGTGCGTCGTCGCCATCCCGGCTCCTCCGTCGTCGTGGGTCCGCTCGCCTGTCGGCATCCAGGATGGACGACGGCCGGCATCCGGGGGCACCCGGTCGGCCCCCGTTGTCCGACCGGGTTGTCCCCGGGGTCGGAGACGGGGGTCTGCCTGGTCGATCCGGCGCCGCCGGGCCGGAAGAGTCGGTCTCGTCGCACGATCACCGACGAAGGGACCGCCAGATGTCCACCATGACCAGGGCCGCGCTCCGGACCGCCTGCATCGCCACGGCGCTCGCCGCCGTGACGGCCGCCGGCGGAACCGCGCACGGGGCCACCCGGCCGCTCGACTCGTCGGAGAGCCAGCCGGCCGCCGCCCTGCGGGCTGCCCCACCGGCCGCGCTGCGGGCCGCGCTTCAGGATGCGGTCCAGGCCGGCAACCCCGCGGTGCTCGCCTACGCCCGGCAGGGCGACCGGCAGTGGCGTCTCGCCGCCGGTGTCGCCGACCTGGCCACCGGACGCCCGGCCCGGCCCGACGACCATTGGCGGATCTTCAGCAACACCAAGTCGTTCGTGTCGGTGGTGCTGCTGCAGCTCGTCGCCGAGGGCCGGCTGAGCCTCGACGACAGCGTGGAGCGGTGGCTGCCCGGCGTGGTGCGGGGCAACGGCAACGACGGCCGGAAGGTCACCGTGCGGCAGCTGCTCAACAACACCAGCGGCATTGCCGACCCCGATTTCGGTACGGACCGGGGCGGTCACACCCCGCGACAGGCGATCGACGCCGCCCTCGCGTACCCGCCGGTGTTCCCGCCCGGACAGGGCTACAGCTACTCCAACACCAACTATCTGCTCGCCGGGATGGTCCTGGAGGCGGTCACCCACCACCGGGCGGACCGGGAGATCCAGCGGCGGATCATCCAGCCGCTCCGGCTCACCGGGACGTCCTTCCCGCTCGACGACCCGTCCCTCCCCCGTCCGCACCTGCGCGGGTACGACCTGAGCGGCCGCGACGTCACCGGCTTCAACCCCTCCGGCGAGTGGACGGCCGGCGCGATGGTCTCCACGACGAGAGATCTGGCCCGGTTCGGCCGGGCGCTGTTCGGCGGCCGGCTGCTGCCGCCGGCCCAGCAGCGCGAGTTGCTGGCCACCGTGCCCGGCGAGGACTACGGGCTGGGCGTGAAGCGGCTCACCGTCCCCTGCGAGACCGGGGACGTGACGGTCTGGGAGACCGACGGCGGCGGCCCGGGCTTCAACGGGATGTCGATGACCAGCGCCGACACGTCCCACCAGCTCGTCCTGGCGGCCAACGTCTTCGACCTGGGGATCGACAAGAAGCACGACCCGGCCCAGCCGCCCATCCCGGACGCCCGTCCGGCCTTCTTCACGGCGATCACCACCGTGTTCTGCTCCTGACCGGCACGGCGCCTCCCGGCCGTACCGGAAAGGTGATCGGAAGGCGCCGTCCGGAACGGATCAGATGCCGCGGCGTTCCCAGGAGCGCCACCAGAGCCACTCGCGACCTTTCGCGGCGACCGCGGAGAGGACCAGGGGCTGCAGGTACGGCATGGTCTTGGCGCCGACGCGGCGGCGGACCTGGAGGCCCCGGTACTCCGGGAGCGACTTGTAGTCCGGCCAGCACTCGGCGGCGAAGGCGACCAGCTCCTCCTCCGGGACGGTGGCGGTGCGGCCCCGGTCGTAGGCGCGGACCGCGCGGCGCAGGGCGAACCGGGCCAGCCGGCGGTGCACCATGGCGTCCCAGCGGTCCGCCTCGGGCAGCAGGTCGCGGGTCTTGGTCAGCACCGCCTCGTAGGCGGTCTTGCGCTGCCGCAGGTCGTCGAGCTGACCGGCGAAGTCGGTGGCCGACATGTTCTTGCCGTGCAGGCGGTAGTAGGCCTGGTCGGCCTTGACGTAGCCGACGTCGGCGTGCGCGGCCAAACGCATCCACATCTCGATGTCGCCGGCGTGCGGCAGGTCCGGGTCGTAGCCGCCGACCTTGCGCTGCAGGTCGGTGCGGACCACCACCTCTGGGGAGGTGATGCAGCCGGTGCCCTCGCGGAAGCGGCGCTCCAGCCACCAGTGACCGTTGTAGATCGCGGTCTCGCCGGTGCCGGTGTTGGCCGGCGGCGGCGGGCCGGGGTGCTGGAAGTGCACCGGGTGGCCGTAGGCGAAGCCGACGTTCGGGTTCGCGTCGAGCAGGGCGACCGCCCGGTTCAGCGCGCCCGGGGTGAGCATGTCGTCGGCGGACAGCAGCGCGACGTAGTCGCCGTCGGCCCATTCGAGCAGGCCCTCGTTGTAGGTGGCGATGTGCCGCTTGTTCTGCTGGTGCACCCGCACCTCGACGCGCGGGTCGCCGGCCGCGATCGCGTGCGCCTTCTCGGCCGAGTCGTCCGGCGAGGCGTCATCGATGATCAGCACCCGGACGTCCAGGCCCGGGTTGTCGAGCACGCTGTCGACACAGGCTCGCAGGTAATCGCCGTACTTGTAGCACGGGATCACGACGCTGACCGAGCTCACTCTGTTCTCTCCCCAGTGGTGAAGCAGAAAGGAGCGGCGGGCCCGGCGCCGGGAAGCGCCGGGCCCGCCGGCATCACGAAGCGGTCGTGCTGAAGATGACGTCGACCCAGTAGTTGGTGGCGTTCCAGCTGGACGTCGGGAACTCGCGGTTGGCGGTCGCCTTGAACAGCCCGTTGCGCCCGGTGCTGGAGTCGGCCACGCCGGTCAGCGGGTACGAGCTCCGGGCCTGCGAGAAGTAGCCGCCGCTGTACGAGTAGAAGCCCACGCTGGTGTGGTAGGACACCACGTACGCGGTGTCCTTGTCGATCGCCACCGGGGTGGCGAACTGCAGCGTCTGCCACCCGCTCGCCGTCTCGTTCTGGAACGTGCCGGTGGCCAGCTCCTGGCCGGTGGCGGTCCACAACGTGCCGGTGTGCGTCCCGGTGTTGCGGTCACCCTTGTAGAACTTGACGCCGGTGACGTAGCCGTCGACGTCCGAGGTGAACCGCATGCCCAGCTCCAGCGAGTTGGCCTCGCCGGCGCTCTCCACGTCGGGCGTGGAGGCCGGGCTGAACACCGTGCACGGGCAGGTGACGCCGGAGCCGGTGGTGAAGCTCCAGGTGGTCGGCGCCGTCATCGCGTTACCCCACACGTCGGTGGCCTGCACCGACGCGGTGTACTGGGTGTTCGCGGCGAGGGCGGCGTCCGGCCGCAGGGTCGCCTTGCGGGTGGCGTCGTCGTAGGACACCTTCGCGGTGACCGTGGTGCCGCCCGTCTTCAGGGTGAAGGCGAGCTTCTCCGGGTCGACGTCGTGGTCGAACGTCGCGGTGACCGCGGCGTTGCGGGCCACCCCGGCGTCCCCGGCGGCCGGCGACTTGACCGTCACCACCGGCGGGGTGGTGACCGCGGTCGAGGTGTCCACCACCACGTCCACCCAGTAGTTGGTGTCACCCCACGTCTGGTTCGGGAAGCCACCGCCGGTGCCGTACTTGTAGACGCCGTTCGGCCCGGCGACGCCGGACTGCAGCTGCTTCACCACGCCGTCGCCGGCGCCCTTGGCGGTGAAGTAGGCGCTGCTGTACGAGTAGTGCCCGGACGGCGTGTAGTAGGAGACGACGTACGGCGTGTTCGCCGCGATCGTCACCGGCTGGCTGAACGTCATGGTCTGCCAGCCGCTGGCCGTCTCGTTGCTGAAGGTGCCGCTCGCCAGCAGCTTGCCGCTGGTGGTGTAGAGCTTGCCGACGTGGGTGCCGGTGTTCGTGGCGGCCTTGTAGAACCGCACGCCGGTCACCGTGGCCGGGACCGACACCTGGAACTTGGCGCCCAGTTCGTTCGGCGACGCGTCGCGCGAGTCGGCGAAGGCCGGCACATCACTGGTCTTGTACGTGGTGCACGGGCACTGCTGCGGCCCGACCGTCACGTTGACCGTCTTGACCGCCCCGAAGTTCAGGCTGTCGTCGATCGCCCGCACCTTGATCGTGGCGGCGCCCTGGGTCACCGGCGTCCAGGTGTAGGTCCAGTTCGCCAGGCCGTTCGCGGCGTACCAGGTGGTGCCGCCGTCGGTGGAGACCTCCACCCGGCCGAGCTGGCCGGCGGTGTCCGACGCGGTGCCGTTGATCGTGACCGCGCCGAGCACCGGCACCGTGGCACCGGCCGCGGGCGCGGTGACAGTGACCACCGGACCGGCCGTGTCGGTCGACTTGCTGACCGCGTGCAGGTTCGACTGCAGCGTCTTGGGCAGCGCGCCCATGTCGGCCAGCAGGTTGGCGGTGGCCTGCTGCATGCGCGGGTCCTCGGAGCTCGCCGGCCCGGTGTGCAGGGTGCTCAGGCCCCACGACCACTGCACCGTGCCGGAGCCGAAGACCAGCGCGCCGGACGACTCGTCGCGGTACATCATGATGTTGTGGGTGGCGACGCCGTTGCCGTAGTTGTTGCCCTCGTCGAGCAGCAGCGTGCCGTCGGTGATCTGCAGGGTGGTCGAGGAGAACTGGACGGCGCCCGGCGGCCGGGCGGCGTTCTCCACGTCGGAGTCCCACTCGTAACCGAGGGTGCCGACCGGGAAGGTCGCCACCTCGCCGGAGCCCAGGTTCTTGATCGTGGTGTCCCGCCACAGGCGCAGGTTCTTGAACTGCGAGGACACCGTGATGGCGTCGTGCCGGTAGCCGTTGACCGTGAACAGCGTGCCGGTGATCTCGTTCTGCGGCTTGTTGCCGCCCTTGCCCGCCCCGGCCGGGTCCTGCCAGGTGCCGGTCCACTGACCGCTCGGGTCGGCGATGCCGTTCGGCGGGGTCTGCGCCATCTTGGTCATCTTGTAGCTGACCAGGGTGCGGTTCGCGCCGCCGTCGGCGGCCAGGGAGGGCTCCAGCCGGGTCCGCCAGAACGCCTCGTTGCCGCTGAAGAACGCCAGGTTGACGCCGGACTCACGGGCCGCCTTGACGTTGTCCCAGATGCCCTGGTCCCAGTACTCGTCGTGCCCGGAGGACAGGTAGATCTTGTGCTTGGGCAGCAGGGCCGGCTTGGTGGACACGTCGATGTTGGACGCGTAGCTGGCGTCGTACCCGTTGCGCTCCAGCCACTGGATCATCGGGTACTCGCTGGACAGGATCGCGTTGTCACCGGCGATGCGCAGCGGCCGGTTGTAGCTGACCTTGTACGCGCGACCGTCCGGCGCCGGGCCGCCGCCCTCGTAGAGGTTCTGGCCGCCCCACGAGTTGTACGCCTGCCAGGTCTGGTCCGAGGTCTGGACCAGGATGTCGGAGTGGCTGTTGTCGTTGGCCACCACGAACGGGTACGGCATGAAGCCCTGTCCGCCGCCCTGGTCGAGCATCGCCAGGTAGACGCCGGAGACCGCGTCGGACGGCACCGTCCAGGAGACGTTCGCGGTCCAGTTGCCGCAGTCGACCAGGCCGCTGGCCGGGTCCTTGAGGCAGGCGTCCTGCACCTTGGCCGGGAACGTGGTGGTCGGCGAGGTCGGCATCTTCCGCGCGCCGTCACCGCCGTAGTAGCCGAGCCGGAAGAAGGTGACCGTGAACGTGGTCGGCGAGGTCACCTTGAGCTTGAGGGTCTCGCCGGGCTGCACGCTCACCTTGGTGGTGAACCCGGAGATGTCGCCCCACGCGGCGTCGCCGTACCAGTCCTCGAGCGGCGTGCCCTCCTTGGAGTTCTCACACACGATCGGATTGGAGTTGACGCCACAGGGGTCGTCGGCCGCGAGGACCGCGCCTGGCAGCGCGATCACCGCCCCGACGATCAGCGCCGAAATGGCGCCGGAAATTATTTTGGATCGCAATGTCGGCTCTTTTCGTGGCAGAACTCAGTTGGGCTTCGGTACCTGTTTCTTGGTGGGCACCCCGTCGATACTCCCCACCACGTTGTTCGACCACTCCCCGAACGTGACCGAACAGTTCTTGTCGCATCCGCCCGCGGCATCCCAATGGGTGGGGCCGAAGACGTTGTCCGTGATTTTCAGATCGGCGCCGTTCTGGGCGTAGAGCCCGTACGCGCCGAGCGAGATGAAGCTGTTGCGCACCGAATAGTTGCGCAGCACCGAACCGTCGACGCTCTGCGTGAACAGGACGGCGGTGATCGCTTTCCAGTAGTCCTTGACCGGCTTGCCGCTGTGCGCCTCGATGCCCGGCTCCAGCCGGCTGTTCTCGATGGTCACCGGGCCGGTGCCGCCGTACGGGAAGACGCCACCGGTGTGCGCGGCGGCCACGTCGGTGAGGTTGGCGATGTAGTTGTCGTGCAGCCAGCTGTTCCGGATCGTGGTCCGGGCGCCGCACAGACACATGCCGCCGGTGTTCGCCACGTCCACCCGGTTCAGCGAGATGGTGCAGGTGGCGCAGTCGTTGATCGCGTGGTCGTTGAGCGGCGCGCTCTTCTCACCCTTGCCCACCGGCTCCGGCCGGATGGTGACGTTGGTCAGGTTGAGCTTCAGGCTGCCGGAGCCGTCGGTGTTCACCAGGATCGCGCGGTTCGCCGAGCCCGCCGGCGGCGCGATGATCGAGTTGGTGATGTTGACCGTGCCGTGGCAGCCGGTGCCGATGTAGATGAACGCCTTGAAGTACTTGCGGTCCAGGTTGACCGTGCCGTTGCAGTCGTAGAGGTCCCACTCCTTGCTTTCCTTGTTGCTCGCCTTCACCACCTTGTAGCCCTTGGGCACCGGCAGCGCGGCGTCCGACTGCTTGTAGGGCTTCACCCCGGGCGCGCCGACCGCGAACCGGGCCGGGTAGCGCCCGCCGCCGGTGGCGTTGGCCGGCAGCGGCTTGGGCTTGGCGGTGGCCGACGGCACGCCGGTCGGCTCGGAGGCCGGGGGCGACACCGAGGCGGACGGTGCGCCGGCGCTGGGCGCCGGGGACGACCGCGGCCCGCTGGTGGCCGGCACGGTGCCGGCCTCGGTGCCGTTCGCCGTGGCGCTCGTGCCGACCGCCTGCCCGGAGTCGGAGCCCCGCTGCCACACGACGACGGCGACCGCGGCCGCCAGCAGCGCCGCCAGAATGGCGGGAATGACGAATTTGCGCTTGCCGGCCGTCATGATGTCATCTCCCAGGCGGTCCAGTAGCTGTCCGGATTGATGGCGTAGTTGACCGTCGGCTCCGGGATGTGCTCGACGCGGTGCCGGCGGCTGAACCGGTAGACGAACTCCCAGTCCTCCTTCGGCGCGACCTTCCCGTGCCGCCGCAGCCGGCTGAACCGGACGCCCGGCAGCCGCCGCACGACCAGCGGGTTGGTGTCCAGGAAGCAGCGTTCCCAGGCGAGCTTGCGGTCGAAGTCGACGGAGAGGATGTCGCGCTCGGTGCCGTCCGGCAGCACCCGGCGCATGGCGGTGTAGACGGCGTCCGGGCCACCCTCGTCGAGCCGCTTCAGCGTGGTCTCGAGGTGGTGCGGGTGCCAGGTGTTGTCGTCGTCGAGGAAGGCGACGTAGTCCGAGTCGGTGATGCCCATGCCCACGTTGCGGCTGACACCCAGCACGTTGATGTTGTGCCGCAGGCTGACCACGTGCAGCCGCGGGTCGGCCGGGAACTCCGGCAGCTGGCCGCCGCCGTCGTCGACGACCACCACGACCTGATCCCGGACCGTCTGGGCGAGCACCGACTCGACGGCGCGCAGCACGCCGTCCGGGCGCTTGTAGGTGAGCACCACGGTGGCCACCCGGGCGCGCGGGCGGACCCCGCCCGGCATGGTCGCCAGCAGGCGCCGGATCTCGGACCGCTCGAACCGGCCCAGGCCGATCGCGGTGTGTCCGAGCACCACCTTGTTGCGCAGTTCCTCGAGGGGCAGCCAGCCGTATCGGGCTCGCAGTCGCCGCTTCAACGAACGCATCTGTCTCGTTCTCCCAGGGCTAGGACGGGTCGGCGGCGGTGACGGCGAGCGCGGGCTCGCCGGTGGGCGCCGGGTCGGCGCCGGCCGCTCCGGACCGGAGGCGTTTCACGATGGGCAGCACGAACGGCACGTAGGCGGCGAGGGCGGCCAGGCCGGCCACGGTCAGGCCGACGAACCCGCCGCCGAGCCACCGGTGCACGGCCCAGGCGACCACGCCCATGGCCACGCCGCCGAGCACCGGGCGGACACAGGCCAGCAGGATCTGGCCGGCCGGGATGCCGAGCCGGACCAGCGCCCACAGGAAGACCGGGGCGACCAGCAGGCCGGCCACCACCACGTGCCCGGCGGCGACGCCCGGCACGCCCCACCGGTGGGCGAAGAGCAGCAGCACCGGGATCAGCGCGAGCAGCCACCAGGCCTGCATCACCATCAGGGTCTTGCGGACCCGGGTGGCCAGCCCGTCGTAGGACAGCTCGACCGCGGTGCGCAGCAGCCCCAGGCCGACCAGGAACTGCAGCGGCAGCGCGGCGGCCGCCCACTGGTCGCCGTAGACGAACGTGATGATCGGCAGGGCGAGCACGCCGAGGACCACGCAGATCGGCACCGCGGCCGCGATGACCAGGGTGAAGGCCCGGACGAAGCCGCTGGCGAACTCGGCCGGCGACGAGTCGGCGAGCCGGGAGAAGCCGGCGAACGACACCCGCCGGGCGGTCTCCGAGACCATCCGGACCGGCCAGCTCGACATGTTGAACGCCATCGCGTAGATGCCGAGCGCGGCGGGACCGAGCACCGAGCCGACGACCACCGAGTCGACGTTGACGATGCCGAGGGTGAGCAGGCTGGCCGAGGCGAGCGGCAGGCCGTACCGAAGCAGTTGCCGGGCCTGTTCCTTGTTCCACCCGAAGCGCAGCATGCCGGGCGCACAGAGCGCGAAGCCGGCCAGCGCCACCAGGTTGCCGGCCAGCGAGCCCCAGGCGAACGCCATGGCGCCCACCCCGGCCGCGGCCAGCGCGATCGTGGCGACCGTGTTGACCACGAAGTTCAGGATGTCCACCGCGGTCCGCCGGAACTGCTGGAACTCGCGGTTCAGCTGGCCCAGCGGGACGCAGGCGATGCCGTCGATGATCACGGTGAGGCAGAGCACCCGCAGCATCAGGGTGGCGTCCGGCGAGCCGAGCAGCCGGGCCACGGTCGGCGCCGTGAAGTAGAGCAACAGGTAGAACGCCGAGCTGGACAGGGTGGACAACGTCAGCACGGTCGGGGCGAAGCGGCGGATGTCGCCCTCCCACCGGACCAGCGCCAGGCTGACGCCCATCTCGTTGAGCGAGAGCAGCATCGCCAGCACGAGCAGGCCGACGGAGTAGAGGCCCCACTCGTAGGGCCCGAAGTACAGGCGCGCCAACACCACGCCGACGGCGAAGGTGCCCAGCCGCCGGACGATGGTGTTGACAAGGCTCCAGCGGGCGGCCGTGGCCACCCGTCGGTTCAAATCCGTCACTGTGGAAGATCTCCCATTAGCGCCTGTTCGCGGCGGGCCACGCTCAGATAAGCACCGGACAGGCCCAACATCAGGAAAGTGGATCCGGCGACGATCGGGAAGCTCAGCGTGTCGAATGTGGCCGTTACGACGAGGAGCACGAACCCGACGGCCACGAAACCCTGACCGGTCTCCCGGCGTGCCGGATCGGTGAACCGGCGGCGTCCGGCGCCGCCACAGTGGATCATCGTCACATAGATGGCGACGATGGCGACAATTCCGACAACGCCGATCTCCAGCAGCGCCAGCAGGTACTGGTTGTCGGTGTAGCGGTAGAGCAGTGGCAGGAACGTGCCGGGACCGCGGCCGAACCAGGTGTGGCCGGCGCTGTACTCCCCCACGTCGGCGCTGGTCGCCTCGCGGGACTGGGTGCTGTTGTCGCCGCCGTCGAGCATCGCGGTGAACAGGCCGACCAGCGTGCCGACCAGGCCGGGCACCAGCACCCGGACCGCGCCCAGCGCCGGGATCATCACCAGCACGAACCGGCCGACCCGGGACAGCTCCCAGGTGGGCAGCAGCACGGCCAGGGTGATGATCAGGCCGATCACCGAGGTCCGCGAGACGGTCATCACGGCGGCCAGCGAGATCAGGCCGACCGGCACCCAGCGCCGCCACAGGCTGCGGCCCTCGCCGTGGAACGCCTGCTGGATGGCGAACGGCAGGGCGATCACCATGGTGGTGGCCAGCTCCAGCGTGTTCGCCGCGGTCGCGGTGGGCCGGACGAAGTCGCCCCGGGAGATCAGCTCGGCCGCCGAGTTGCTGGACAGGCCGGGGATCACGATCCACGAGGTGAGGCTGGTCTTGAAGACGAACTCCAGCATCGCGACCAGGGCCACCCCGGCGCAGAGCCGGACGAACAGCCGCAGCAGCCGGTCGATCTGCCGGTACTCGGTCAGCGAGCTGGTGAGCAGGATCAACGGCAGCCAGATGAGCAGCTGCAGCAGGCCCCGGTCGGCGGCGCTGTACTCGGTCGGGTCGGCGTCGCGGCGGCCGACCGCGACGTAGGCCAGCAGCACCGCCACCGCGTAACCGAGCAGGGCCAGCCGGGCCGGCCGGGTGAACGGCGCGGTCGACACCCGCCGCATCAGCCAGCTCAGCGCGAACCAGAGCAGCGACACCAGCAGGAAGAGGTTGGCCACCGTGCCGGTCGCGCCGATGCTGGCGACCACTAGCCGGGACGGCAGCACCAGCAGCAGCACGATGTAGACGGCCAGCAGCGAATCCGGGCCGAGGGTCCGGAGCCGCTGCTGGGAGCGGTAGAGGGCGCCGTTCCGGCTGGGGGTGGCCGGGACCGTGCGGGACGCCTCAGCTGCCGTTGACGCGGCCGGCATCCTGACCCCTACGGTCCCCGCCGTTCGACTGGTAGGTCGTGGCGGCACGCGGCTGCGACCGGTTCTCGGCCGGCGGGTTGCTCACCGGACGCGACGGGATCCGCAGACGCTGCGTCTTCTCCGGGTCCGTGGGCGGCGGGGTGACCGCGGCCGACGCCTTGGACGCCGCCGGTTTGGCGACGGCCGGTTTCGCGGCGGCCGCCTTCGGCGCGCTGGGCGGCAGCTGCAGCACCACGGTGCCCTCGATGTCCGGGGTCGCGGTGGCCGCGCCCGAGGCGGCCGGCACCGCGGCGTCGCCGAGCGCCTTGCGGCGGCGGGCCCGGCTGATGCTCTCCACCACGAAGGTCAGCACGAAGGCGAGCGCCGCGGCGCCGCCGCCGGCCACGATGACCAGCTTGAGCTTCTCCTTGGTCTCGGCCTCGGGCTTCTGCGGCGGGATCACCTGGGTCAGCGTGATCCGGTCCTTCTCGGCGACGTTGTTCTGCTTCTGGATCTCGGAGAGCGTCTTGTCGGCGAAGGCGGCCAGCTGGTTCGCCGAGGCGAGCAGGTGCTCCCGGTCCTCGCCCCCGGTCAGAGTGATGGTGAGGAACGGGCCCTGGGCGTTCTCGGCCAGGGCGACCTCGTACTTCTCGGTGATCCCGGTGGCCTTGAGCTCGAGGACCGTGTCGGTCGAGGCGAGCCGGCGGCCGAGGAAGTCGGCGGTCGCCACGAGCGAGCCGTTGAAGTTGAGGAACGGGTTGTCCTGGCCGGTGTTGACCGCGGTGGCCTTGCTCGTGGTCGGCGCGGCCAGCAGACTGACCATCGTGTAGGTCGTGTAGGTGGTCGGCACCATGATGTAGGTGCCGATGCCGAGGCCCACCGCCAGTACCAACATGGGCACAACGATGTACCAGCGGTTGCGCAGGATGCGCAGGATCTCGCCGAGGTCCACGGACGCCTTCTCCAAATTCCGCCAGGACGTCTTTCGTCGCCACGGAGTTCCATAACGGAGGGGCGACCGGTGCCCCCCGACACACGATCGCCAAGTTATACGACGAAGGCACGGGTGGCTATTGGACATCCGTCTGCAATCGAAGTTGACGAGATCGAGGTCGGCGCGCTAAGGAGTCCCCCAGCAGGTCAGGCGCAGGGAGCGGGAAAACGATGTATCTGTCCGATATGGCCGGTGTGCTGGAACGACGGTGGTATGTGATCCTTGCCGGGGCTTTGCTCACCGCGGCCGCGGCCAACCCGGCGGTGCACACCCAGGACCGCTACCTGGCCTCCGAGGTGCTGATGATCCAGCCCCCGGTCTCCGAGTACGCGCCGAACCCGGTCACCGGGCTCTACCCGTCCATCGCGGTGACCGCGGCGGCCGTGGCGAACAGGTTGAACACCGCCGACGCCCAGGAGATGTTCAAGGGCAAGGGGGTCACCGGGACGTACAAGTTCGAACCGCGCAACACCGGCACCCGGCAGGAGCCGCGGTACGTGATCGGATCGATGTCGATCACCAACATCAGCACCGACGAGCAGGCCGGGCTGCGCTCGCTGGCGATCCTGCGCACCACCTATGAGCAGGAGCTCAAGGAGATGCAGGACGAGTACAACGTGAAGAAGGGGCTGCGCATCACGGTCGCCCTGCTGGTCCCGCCGAGCTCCACCCTGCTGACCCACTCGCCGCTGCGCTCGCTGATCGGCGTCGGGCTGCTCGGGGCGGTCGGGACCTGCGCTGTCGCATTCTGGACAGACGCCCTGCTGGGCCGCCGGCGGCGACGCGCGAAGAACGCCGCTGCCACGGCGGATTCGCCACATCGGACTGATCAACTAGTCCGTTCAGCCCCTTAGCTGTGACCGACGCGGCATGTCTACGCGAGCACGTTTCTGAAATGTTGTTCGCGTGATGGGATCGAACCGCCGACCGAGCGTCGCGATTTTGGTGGCCAACCTGCCCGCCGAGAAGGACCGCCGGGTCATTCGCGAATGCCTCAGCCTGGAGGCCGCCGGCTTCGACGTGACGGTGATCGCACCGCGCGGTGACCGTAGTCTCAGAATCCTCCCCGGCAGCCAGCGCACCCGGCTGCGGCCGTACCCGGTGCTGCTCTACGGCAGCGGGTTCGTCTCGTTCGCCGCGGAGTTCCTCTGGTCCTTCTTCTGGATCACCATCCGGGTGCTCGGCGAGATCGTCCGCGGCCGGGCGCAGGCCGTGCAGGTGTGCAACCCGCCGGACGTCTACTTCCCGCTGGCGCTGCTGGTCCGGGCGCTGGGCAAGCCGTGGGTCTTCGACCACCACGACCTGTCCCCGGAGGTCTACATCTCCCGGGGCGGCGAGCCGAACCCGCTGGTCTCCAAGCTGCTGGTCGCCTTCGAGTGGCTGACCCTGCGCACCGCGACCGCGGTGTTCGCCACCAACGAGTCGTTCAAGGACAACGCGGTCCGCCGCGGCGTCGACGCGGCCAAGGTGACCGTGGTCCGCAACGGTCCCGCGCACGCCGAGATCGCCGCCAAGGCGGCCGCCTCCGGTGCTCCGGCCGACGGTCCGCACCGGGTGGTCTACCTGGGCGTCTTCGGCCCCCAGGACAACGTCGAGGGCGCCGTGCTGGCCGCCGAGGAGCTGATCAAGCTGCGCGGCCGGACCGGCTGGCGGATGGTCCTGGCCGGCGACGGCGAGACCGCCGCCGCGCTGCGCGAGCTGGCCACCGAGCGTGGCCTGACCGACGTCGTCGAGTTCACCGGCTGGCTCAACGGGCCCGAGGTGGACGCGCTGCTGCGCGACGCCACCGTGGCCATCCAGCCCGACCTGCCGACCCGGATGAACCAGCTCTCCACGATGGCCAAGACGGTGGAGTACCTGGGCCGCGGCGTGCCGGTGGTCGCGGTCGACCTGATCGAGACCCGGGCCAGCGTCGGCGAGGCCGGCCTCTACGTGAAAAACGGCGACCCGGCCGAGTTCGCCGAGGCGATCAACACGCTGCTCGACGACCCGGCGCTGCGGCAGCACATGCACCAGGTCGGCAAGGAGCGCTTCCGCGACTTCCTGTCCTGGGAGCACCAGGCCGAGAAGTACATCGCGGTCTGGCGCGAGCTGCTCAAGGTGCCCGCCGCCGCCATCCCGGCCCAGCGGCAGCCGGTCGACGAGGCCAGCCGGGCGGACGCGCCGTGACCAGTGTCGTCATCGCCGCGCACAACGAGGCCGCGGTGATCGGCCGCTGCCTGGACACGCTGCTGGCGGACGCGCGGCCCGGCGAGTTCGACGTGACCGTGGCCGCGAACGGGTGCACCGACGACACCGTTGCCGTCGCGGCGGCTCGGGGCGTACGGATAATCGATCTCCCGGACCCGGGCAAACCCGGCGCCCTCAATGCGGGCGACGCGGCCGCGGCCGGTTTTCCGCGCGTCTATCTGGACGCCGACATCATGGTCAGCACCGAGGGACTGCGCGCGCTGGCCGCGGCGACCCGGCAGACGCCGGCCGCCACGGCCCGGCGCGAGCTGGACCTGACCGGGCGGCCGCTGCTGGTCCGGGCCTACTTCAGCGTCCACCGGCACCTCCCCGCACTGCAGACCGGGCTGTTCGGGCGCGGTGTGATCGTGCTGTCCGAGGCCGGCCGGGCGCGATTCGGGGAATTTCCCGACATGGTGGCCGACGACCTGTTCGTCGACTCATTGTTCACTGTGGACGAAAAGACCCAGGTGGCGTCGGTCCCGTCGCTGGTGGCGACCCCGCGCAGGACGCGGGATCTGATCCGCCGGCTGATCCGGGTGCGGGCCGGCAACGCGGCGATGCGGGAGGCCGCGGCCCGAGGCGAAATCACCGCTTCGGTACGCCCCTCCGGCCGCTCCTCCTGGCTCAAGGATGTGGTTCTGCGCCGCCCGTGGCTGGCTCCCGCCGCGGTGTGCTACGTCGGCATCACCCTGTACGCGGCGGCGCAGGCCAAGCGCCGGCCGGACGGCGGCTGGGGCCGCGACGAGTCCTCCCGGATCCAGGAGGAGTCGCGTGCCTGAGCAGATCAACATCCTGTTCCACGGCATCGGCGAGCCGCAGCGCGAGCTGGAGCCCGGCGAGGACCAGTACTGGATCTCCGAGGCGGCCTTCGCGGCGATCCTCGACGAGGTCGCCGGCTGGCCCGACGTGAACCTCAGCTTCGACGACAGCAACACCTCGGACGTCGAGATCGCCCTGCCGGCCCTGCTGGAGCGTGGCCTCACCGCCGAGTTCTTCGTCCTGGCCGGCCGCCTCGACCAGCCCGGCAGCCTGGGCGCCGACGACCTGCGCACGCTGATCAAAAACGGTATGCCGGTGGCCAACCACGGCATGTGGCACCACCCGTGGCGCGGCATGGACGACGCCACCACGCGGGCCGAGCTGGCCGAGGCCCGGGACCGCATCTCCTCGGTCATCGGCCGGCCGGTCACCCGGGCGGCCTGCCCGCTGGGCCGCTACGACCGCACCACGCTGGCCGCGCTGCGCCGGCTCGGCTACACCACGGTCTTCACCAGCGACCGCCGCCCGGCCCGGCCCGGGCGCTGGCTGCAGCCGCGCTTCAGCGTCTACCGCGACGACACCCCGGAGTCGGTCCGCGCGGCCGTCCAGCGATCCCGGTCGCTGCGGCCACGGCTCCGCAACGCCGCCGCCGGCGTCGTCAAACGCTGGCGCTGACTCTTATTGCAAATCGCTGGCAACTACGGAATCTTGACATCTGTGCCGACGAGTCAAGCGTCCGTGCCGGACGATCTGCCGAACCTGATGACCGCGTGGGTGCACGGGTGGGCCACCTCCCGCGCCACCCCGGCGCCGACTGCGGTGCCCGGCGGCTGGCGCATCCACGTGGGCCTGCCGGGACACCGGATCCGCTACGTGCTGACCGGCGCCGACCTCGCCGGCCTGGCGGACGCCCCGCATTCGCCCGGGACCTGGATCAAGGCGGTCACGCCGGCCGGCCGGTTGCGGGCGGCGCTGCCCGCGGGCTGGGTGCCGGCGGAGACCCTGCACGTGATGAGCACCCGGTTCGGCGCCGGTGCCGGAAGGGTGCCGGAGCCGTACATCGGGGAGATCCGCACCGACGGCCGGGTCGTCGAGGCGCGGGTCCGTGACGCCGACGGAGCGACCGCGGCGTCCGCCTTCCTGGCGCCCGCCGGTTCGATCGCCGTGATCGACCGGGTGGAGACCGCGCCGGCGCACCGGCGGCGCGGCCTGGGCAGCACGGTGATGGGCATGCTCGCCGAGCACGCGGTGCGCCACGGCATGCCGCACGGCGTCCTGGTCGCCACCGACGACGGGCGCGCGCTCTACCAGCGGCTCGGCTGGAGCGTGGTCACCGCCTTGGAAGCCGCCCACCTACCCGAGCCTGCGGCCACCACCGCCTGAGCGGCGAACGGGGCGACAATCGTCCCATGGAGACTCCGCTGCACCCCGCGTCCGGGCTCCGTAAGGCCCGCTGGACGGATCAGGATCTGGACGCCATGTACTGGGATCGCTGTCAGGTGCATGCCCTGGCGGTGACCGACGACGAGGGGCCGCCCGACGACCTGTCGCCCGAGGAGTTCGCGGAATGGGACGACATCGATCCGACCGCGCCGTCCGCCGTGGAGCTGCACTTCGACCTGGACTACATCGTCGGCCGGGTGGAGCACGGGCAGTGGCGCAGCGTCGACTTCTGGGTCGCCCCGGCCACCCTGACCTTCTCCAGCGTCTGGGACGTCAACGGCGGGTTCCGCTCCCTGTGCCGGCGGATGGACCTGGACCGGCCGGTGATGACCCGGGAGCCGGGTAAGCATGACAGCTGGCACCTGCGCGGGAGCGAACTCGAGCTGAGCTTCACCGCGGTCGGCTGGGGGCTGGTCGTGCGCCGGCCACCGGTGCTCGGCCGCCGCCGGCTGCGGATGGCCGAACGGGGTGGGATCAGCTTCGACCGCACCCCGTTCGGATAGGACCGTTGTCTCAGGTGATCGCGGTGGCCTCGTTCCAGCCGATGCCGACCTGGTACCGCCCACCGAACGTCTCCGTGCCGGACTTGCCGGTGCCGGGGTAGACGTAGAGGTTCCCGTCCGGGAAACGAGCCAGAAGGTCGACCCGCCCGTCACCGTTGATGTCCGCGACCGTGATCGCCGTGGCGTCATTCCAACCAATGCCGACCTGGTACCGCTCCCCGAACGTCTCCGTCCCCGACTTACCGGTGCCCGGATACACGTACAGGTTCCCGTCCGGGAAACGAGCCAGAAGGTCGACCCGCCCGTCACCGTTGATGTCCGCGACCGTGATCGCCGTGGCGTCATTCCAACCAATGCCGACCTGGTACCGCTCCCCGAACGTCTCCGTCCCCGACTTACCGGTACCGGGATACACGTACAGGTTCCCGTCTGGGAAACGAGCAAGGATGTCCGCCCGGCCATCACCGTTGATGTCCGCGACCGTGATCGCCGTGGCCTCGTTCCAACCAATACCGACCTGATACCGCTCCCCGAACGTCTCCGTCCCCGACTTACCGGTACCGGGATACACGTACAGATTCCCGTCCGGGAAACGAGCAAGGATGTCCGCCCGGCCATCACCGTTGATGTCCGCGACCGTGATCGCCGTGGCCTCGTTCCAACCAATACCGACCTGATACCGCTCCCCGAACGTCTCCGTCCCCGACCTACCGGTACCGGGATACACGTACAGATTCCCGTCCGGGAAACGAGCCAAAAGATCGACCCGGCCATCACCGTTGATGTCGGCGAGCCTGCCGGTCAGGGTGCGGCCGGAGCCACTCCACAACGCGTCCGCCAGCAGCTGAGCGTCGTGCACCTCCCGGCCGTAGGCGTCCGGAACCGCCGACACCTGCACCCGCTGGCAGATGGCGCCGATGTCGCCGGTCATCCACCCGTTGTTCGGGTACTTGCGGAGCATCGCGTTCAGGAAGGCGTTGGTGGCGTACACCGGATCGGTCAGCTGCGCCGGGGAACCCCAGCCCTGCGACGGCCGCTGCTGGAACAGGCCCAGGCTGTCGTGGTCGACCGCTTCGGTGTAGTTGTTCAGGCTGGTCTCGGTGATCGCCGTGGTGACCGCGATGACCGCGGCCCGGACCGGCAGGCCCCGGCTCCGCACGGCGTTCACGATGACCCGGGCACAGCAGACGTTGTTGCCACTGATACGACGGCCGAGCCGCGGACCGTTCATCCGGGGTCGCAACTGGTCGGCTGTCGCGGTGTCGCCGGCGCTGGCGCCGCCCGGCGAACAAGGCTTGGACGCTGGCATGGTTGGTCCTTTCAGGTGAGGGCGGTGACGACGTTCCAGCCGGTGCCGACCTGGTAACGCTCGCCGAAGGTTTCCGTGCCGGACTTGCCGGTGCCGGGGTAGACGTAGAGGTTCCCGTCCGGGAAACGAGCCAGAAGGTCGGCGCGACCGTCGCCGTTGATGTCGGCGACGGTGATCGCCGTGGCGTCATTCCAGCCGATACCGACCTGGTACCGCTCCCCGAACGTCTCCGTCCCCGACCTGCCGGTGCCGGGATAGACGTAGAGATTCCCGTCCGGGAAACGAGCAAGGATGTCCGCCCGGCCGTCACCGTTGACGTCCGCGACCGTGATCGCCGTGGCGTCATTCCAACCGATACCGACCTGGTACCGCTCCCCGAACGTCTCCGTCCCCGACTTACCGGTACCGGGATACACGAACAGATTCCCGTCCGGGAAACGAGCCAGAAGGTCGACCCGGCCATCACCGTTGACGTCCGCGACCGTGACCGCTGTAGCCTCGTTCCAACCGATACCGACCTGGTACCGCTCCCCGAACGTCTCCGTCCCCGACTTACCGGTACCGGGATACACGAACAGATTCCCGTCCGGGAAACGAGCCAGAAGGTCGACCCGGCCATCACCGTTGACGTCCGCGACCGTGATCGCTGTAGCCTCGTTCCAACCGATACCGACCTGGTACCGCTCCCCGAACGTCTCCGTCCCCGACTTACCGGTGCCCGGATACACGAACAGATTCCCGTCCGGGAAACGAGCCAGAAGGTCGACCCGGCCGTCACCGTTGATGTCAGCGAGCCTGCCGGTCAGGGTCCGGCCCGAGCCGGCCCGCCACTGAGCCACGGTTTCACCGCGGAGCACGCTCAGCACCGCCTTCTTGTTCTCCAGGTCGGTGACCTTGTCGCGGTCCTCGCTGAGATGGATGTGCCACAGGTGCGAGCTGTCCGACGACGCGGCCCGGCCGCGGCGGAAGTCCCAGCCCTCCACCTCGCCATCGGTGTCGGTCTGTCCGAAGAACTCGCGCCAGCCGTTCAGCCGCGGGTCGCCGGCGTCGCGCCCGGAGTCGAGCAGCCGCCGGCTGTACTTCGCGATCGTGGTGTAGTTCCCGCCCTGGGCGTCCGGGAAGGTCCAGTCGTACGCGGCCGCCTTGTCGGCCGGGCCACCCCGGTCCTCGGCGTCCCGGATGGAGTAGTTGTCCGGCCAGCTCGACTGGTTGGCTGCCCGGGTGTTGTGGTAGCCCGACTTGTTGGCGTAGATGCCACCGTTCACGGTGCCCGGCTGCAACGCGAGCAGCTGCTGCATGAGCCACCATGACGCGTCGGTGATCCGGGACGGATTCGGGTTTCCTGGCACGCTGATCTCCTGACGTCGATCGTTGTCGGCCGCCACGGAAACGGTTGCCGCGGCGGCTCATCCTGGGTCAGAGCGTGCGTCGTCCCACCATCCCGCGGCCGGTCGACGGGACGGGACGGGAGGGGACGGAACGAGACGGGACCAATCCACGGGGGACATCGATGCAGGAGAGACTGCGAGAACAGACCTTGGACTCCGCACTCACCGCGCTGAAGCGGCGCAGCGGGCGGAGTTTCGCCGCACTGGAGCGACGTCTGGCGGTGAGCAAGTCGGCGCTGCACCGTTATGCCGCCGGCGACGCCGTGCCGCCACGATGGGACATCGTCCGGGACTGGGCCCGCGAGTGCGAGGCGACCGCCGAGGAACTCGCCGACCTGGAACGTCTGTGGCTGGCGGCCACGGTCACCGAGCCGGACCCGGTCACCGAGACGAGTACGGCCGCCGAGACAACCACCGCCGGCGGGGCTCGCCGCCGGCGCCCCTGGTTCGCCGTGCTCGGCGCGCTGATCACGCTGGGCGGCGTGGGTGGTGCCGCCTACGCGGTCAACGCCACCGGAGCGGATAGTCCCCGGGCACAAGCGTGCGAGCAACGGTCCGGGGTGAACCATGTCGACTCGCGCCTCGGCGGACGCGTCTGGCACACCGACTACGTCTGCGACAACCGCGCGGGCGCGGTGCTCCATCCGATGCCCGGTGGCGCCCGCGAGGTCGCGGTCATGGAGGCCCCGCGCAGCTGGTTCGTGTGCTGGTCGGCCGACCCGGAGACCGGGACGATCTGGTACTACACCCGCGGCGACCGTACCGAGGCCGGCGCCGGGCAGGAGTGGGACGGCTGGGGCTTCCTGCCGGGCGCCGACGTGTTCACCCGGGCGCACCCGCCGGCCGGGATGCCGGCCTGTTCGACCGGCTAGGTGACTGGCGTTGAACGCGGGTTGATCAAAGTCTTGATCGGCCCGCGTTCAGCACCAGTCAGCTAGGTCACGACCAGCGGATCACGCTGGCCGGGCCGGGAGTCTCGCGCATCCGGGACGGGGTGAGCAGGTCCCGGGTCGCGGCGCGGCTGGGCTTCTTGCCGAGCACGGCGCGGCTCGACTCGCGCAGCAGCAGGGCCGCCCACAGCGCGCCCGCCCGGGCCCGCCCGTGGCGTTTGCGGTGCAGCCGGACCTTGTTGAGGGTGAGCAGCGACCACAGCCCCGGGGACACCCGGGAGTCGCCTTCGAGGTGCGTGGCCTTGGCGGACGGGACATACCTCGTCCGCAGACCGGCGTCTCTCGCCCGCAGGGCGAAGTCGGTCTCCTCGGAGTAGAGGAAGAACGACTCGTCCCACGGCCCGCACCGCTCCCAGCACTCGGCGCTGACCAGCATGGTGGACCCCTCGGCCCAGTCGGCGAACCGCTCCTGGGCGTAGAGCCGCTCGTCGGCGACCACCTCGCCGAGCGGCCCGAACCGCCCGGCCCGGCGGGCGCCGAGGAACGCGTCGCCGAGGGTGCGCAGCACGCTCGGGTCGCGCCGCATCGTGTAGATCAGCTCGCCGTCGCCGTCCACGATGTTCGGCACCGCGATGCCGGTGCCCGGCTCGGTCAGCGCGTCCAGCAGGATCGTGATGCAGCCCGGGGTGAGCCGGACGTCCGGGTTGAGCACCAGGATCGCGTCGTGTGCGGGGGAGGCGGCCACCGCCGCGTTGATCCCGGCGGCGTACCCGGCGTTGCGCCCCATCTCGACGACGGTGGCCTCCGGCGCGAGCCGGCGGACGGTGGCGACGCTGTCGTCCTTGGAGTCGTTGTCGGCGACCGTGAGGTGCCACTTGACCCCGTCCAGGCCGACGCGCAGCCCGTCGATCAGGTCGGCGAGCAGCCGCTCGCTGTTGTAGGTGACCACTGCGACCAGCACCGTCATCGGGAGGCCAGCCTCGCCTTCAGTCCGCGGAGCACCTTGCCGGTGCGGCCGTTCTTGAGCTTCTCCCCCAGCGCGCCCTGCTTGATCGAGCGGGCCAGGGCGGTCTGGGTGCGCCGCGCGGTGCTGACCAGCCCGGGGCGGCCGACCCGGCCGGCGGCGACCGGGGTCTCGGCGTTCATCAGCCGGGTCTTGTAGAGCGCCTCGGACTTGCCCAGGTCGATGGTCTGGATGCCGTCGGCCGCGCCGGCCTCGGCCATCCGCAGGCAGAGCAGGATTCCGGCGGAGTACTTGGACAGGTCCAGGTCGTAGGCGGGGAACCAGTAGGCGAGCACCGACGGGCTGCGCAGGCCCAGGTGTGCGGCGACCGGCCGGTCCCCGGCGTAGACGGTGGAGACCACCGCGCGGCAGTCGTCGGACGTCGAGGCGAGCAGCTCCTCGAGGACGCCCTCGATCCACGGGGTGTCGAACCGGTCGTACTGCTGGGTGCGCCGGTACTGCGCGGATTTCCACTCGCGCAGCGCGGCGAGCGCGCCCGGGTCGCGGTCGTCCCAGACGAACCGCTCCTCGCCCACCTCCCGGGCCATCTTGCGCTGCTTGCGCAGCGTCTGTTTGACCACGTCGCCGCCGCTGTTGCGATTCTCGACGTACGCCGGGTAGCCGGCCCGCAGGTCGATCAGCGGCGACCCGGTGGTCTCCGCGTGGTAACCGGCGAACGCGGTCTGCCCGGCCATCAGGTGGTCGAACTCCCAGACCGGCAGCTTGCACGCCTTGAGCAGCGCCAGCGCGTCCCACTCGAACCCGGCCCGGTGCACCAGCCCCTGGCAGTCGGTGATCCCGAACCCGACCGGCACCCCGACCACCCGGTTGCGCACCTCGAACGGGAAGAACCCGGCGATGCCACCGGAGTCCTCCAGGACCGCCACCCGGGCGGTCGGCCGCTGATGAGAAACGGCCACGGTGAACTCCGGCGCGAGGAACGGGTTCTGCAGCTCGGGCTGGTCCTTCTGGAACTGTCGCCAGGCGGTCAGCTCACCGGGGCCCAGCTCGTCGGGGCGGACCACGGAAATCTTCACTACTGAGCTCCCTGAGCGGACGGAACGATGGGGCGGCCGAGGGCGCGGTACTCCCAGCCGGCGGCGCGCCAGCTCGCCGGGACCAGGGCGTGCCGCCCGTCGACGATCTTGGCACGGCGCACCACGGCGGCCATCGCCGACGGCTCGATCTCGCGGAACTCGTTCCACTCGGTGAGCAGCACCACCACGTCCGCGTCCCGGGCGGCGTCCAGGGCGTTGGTGGCGTAGCACAGCTCGGGGTGCACCCGGCGGGCGTTGTCCATCGCGGCCGGGTCGTAGACCACCACGTCGGCGCCCATCCGGTGCAGGGTGGCCGCCACGTCCAGGGCGGGCGCGTCCCGGATGTCGTCGGAGTTCGGCTTGAACGCGGCGCCGAGCGCGGCGATCCGCTTGCCGGCCACGTCGCCGCCGCACAGTTCGACGACCAGGTCCACGGTACGAGCCCGTCGCCGCCGATTGATGCCGTCGATCTCGCGCAGGAAGCCGACCGCCTGGCCCACGCCGAGCTCCTCGGCCCGGTGCGCGAACGCGCGGATGTCCTTGGGCAGGCAGCCGCCGCCGAAGCCGAGCCCCGGGCGCAGGAACCGGCCGCCGATCCGCTCGTCGTAGGCCAGCGCCTCGGCCAGGTCGTGCACGTCGGCGCCGGTCGCCTCGCAGATCTCGGCCATCGCGTTGATGTAGGAGATCTTGGTGGCCAGGAACGAGTTGGCGGCGACCTTGACCAGCTCGGCGGTCTGCAGGTCGGTCACCTTGACCGGGACGCCCTGGGCCAGGACCGGCTCGAACGCGGTGCGCAGCTGCTGCTCGGCCCAGTCCGAGGTGACCCCGAAGACCATCCGGTCGGGTTTCATGGTGTCGTCGACGGCGAAGCCCTCGCGCAGGAACTCCGGGTTCCAGGCCAGCTCGACCGCGTCGCCGGCCGGGGCCAGCTCGCGGAGCAGGCCGGCCAGCCGGGCCGCGGTGCCGACCGGGACGGTGGATTTGCCGACCACCAGGGCGCGACGGGTCAGGTGCCGGGCGAGCGTGGTGACCGCGCTGTCCACGTACCGCAGATCGGCGGCCTCGGAACCCGCGGCCTGGGGCGTGCCGACGCAGATGAAATGGACGTCGCCGAAGGCGGCGGCCTCCTGGAAGTCGGTGCTGAACCGCAGCCGGCCGGACTCCAGGGCCTTGGTGAGCAGTTCGGGCAGGCCGGGCTCGAAGAACGGGACCGCACCGGCGCTCAGCTTCTCGATCTTGCTGGCGTCCACGTCGACGCCGAGCACCTCGAAGCCCATGACGGCCATGCAGATCGCGTGGGTGGCGCCGAGGTACCCGGTGCCGATCACGGTCAGGCGCGGACGGATGGTCATCAGTAAGCCCCCGAGCTGCGCAGGACCGCGCTGACGGTACGGAACAGGATGGCGACGTCCATGGCGAGCGACCAGTTCTCCACATAGCTGAGGTCGAGACGGATCGACTCCTCCCAGGACAGGTCGGAGCGGCCGGACACCTGCCAGAGGCCGGTGAGCCCGGGTTTGACGACCAGCCGGCGGAGCATGTCGGACGGGTAGCCGGCCACCTCGCGGGCCAGCGGCGGGCGCGGGCCGACCAGCGACATGTCGCCCTTGAGCACGTTGAGCAGCTGGGGCAGCTCGTCGATGGAGAACCGGCGCAGCCAGTGGCCGATCGGCGTGATCCGCGGGTCCTGCCTGATTTTGAACAGCTCGCCGTCGTGCTCGTTGAGTGCCTGCAACTCGGCGAGCCGGGCCTCGGCGTCGACCACCATGGTGCGGAACTTGAAGAGCATGAAGGTGCGGCCGTCCTTGCCGACCCGCTCCTGCTTGAAGATCGCCGGGCCGCGGCCGCCCTTGCCGAACATCACCAGGCCGGCGGTGACCAGCAGCAGCGGGGAGAGCAGGAACAGCAGCAGCGCGGCGCCGATCCGGTCGAAGGCGTCCTTGACCACCCGGGCGCTGCCCTTGAGCTTGGGGTGCTCGACGTGCAGCATCGGCAGGCCGTCCACCGGGCGGATGGTGGTCCGGTCGCCGGCCACGTCGACCAGGGTGCTGGCCACGATCAGGTCGATCTCGTCGCGCTCCAGCTGCCAGGCGAGCCGGCGCAGGGCCGCGCCGTCGATCTCCGGGCAGGCCAGCACGATCACGGTGTCCGCGTCGGAGCGGGTGACCGCGGAGGCGACCGCGTCGAAGGTGCCGTAGACCGGTGGCATGCCGGCGCTGAACGCCTTCGGGTTCGGGGTGACCGGCAGGCAGGCGCCGATCACGCCCATCCCGTGGTAGCGCTCGCGGCGCAGCCGGCGGGTCATGTCCGAGACGGCTTTCTCGTGGCCGACCAGCAGCACCCGGTGCAGCCGGTCGCCGCGCGCCCAGACCCGGTGCAGCCGCTGCCGGTAGAGGTAGCGGGCGCCGAGGTCGACGACGATCGCCAGCGGCAGCGCGATGCTCACGTAACCGCGGGCCAGCCGCAGGTCGAAGGCGAACGAGACGATGGCCAGCACGGCCATCAGCGCCAGCCCGGAGCGGAAGACCCGGGCGTACTCGTCGGTGCCGACGAACAGGTGCCGCGGCTCGTAGGCGCGGTTCACCGACAGGCAGATGATCCAGGCGATCGGCAGGACCGCGGTCAGCAGGACGTAGCCCTTGATGTTCGGCTCGGTCTGGTTGTCCGGGCCGAACCGCAGGACCAGCGCCCAGCAGGCGGCGCCCAGTCCGACGGCATAGTCGATGAGGTAGAGCACCCGGGCATAGCGGCTCTGCCAGCCGGCCCGGGTCTCGCCGGCACGTCGTCCCCGCCGGACCTGATCAGCACGATCGCTGAGGTCGACGGTGGCCAGCGACTCGATTGTCTGCACGCCTCTGCCCCCATTGGCTGCGGTCAATCCATTACCTAATTTAACTGGCAAACCGGACATGCCGGTCACCTCATGACGCCGAGGCACTTAACCGCACTCAGCAGTGACCGGCCGGTCACGCGACGGAGACCCACCGGACACAAGAGACAGACTGCTGAACCCTACCCGTCCCGCGCTACAGCTTTCCGCACGACGCGAATGGCTATTCGGATGAGGTCCCTTTGACGAAGACGCGCAAGGCGTCCAGTTCGGACCTGTCCAAATTCCGGGATGTCTTACTACAGGGATCTACGCGAGTCAATCATCCACACCGGACTATTGAGTGTCATCAAAATGACGCATTGTTTTGACATAGTCACGGCATGTTTCAAGGCTCGGCAGCAGGCCGCTCTCCCGCGCCTCGGTCAGCGACGGCGCGGCGGCGTCCTTGGGCGACAGCGACGGCGCCTCGACCGGCCAGGAGATCGCCAGATCCGGGTCCAGCGGGTGCACCCCGTGCTCGTGCCCGGGCCGATAGGTCGCCGAGCAGAGGTAGGCCACCGTGGCCCCCTCGGTCAGCGCGCAGAAGGCGTGCCCGAGCCCCTCGGACAGGTAGACGGCCCGCCGGTCCACGTCGTCCAGCGGCACCCCCTCCCACTGCCCGAAGGTCGGTGAGCCGACCCGGAGGTCCACCACCACGTCGAGCACCGCGCCGGAGACGCACGTCACGTATTTCGCCTGGCCGGGCGGTACGTCGGCGAAGTGCACGCCGCGCACCACGCCCCGGGCCGAGGTGGACAGGTTGGCCTGGGCCAGGTCGAGCGGATGCCCGACCACCGCGGCCAGGTGATCGAAGCGGTACCACTCCAGGAACGTGCCCCGGTCGTCGCCGTGCTGCACCGGGGTCACCTCCCAGGCGCCCTCGATGGTCAGCGGCCGGATCTTCACCGGACACCCCTCTCCAGCAGCCCTTCCAGATAGACGCCGTAGCCGCTCTTCAGCAGAGGCTGGGCCAGCTCACGCAACTGATCGTCGGAGATGAAGCCGAGCCGCCAGGCGGCCTCCTCGACACATCCGATCTTCAGGCCCTGCCGTTCCTCGATCACCCGGACATACTCCGACGCCTGCACCATGGATTGGAAGGTGCCGGTGTCCAACCACACCGTTCCCCGATCCAATACGGTCACGTCCAGGCGGCCGCGGCGCAGGTACTCCTCGTTCACCGCGGTGATCTCCAGCTCGCCCCGCGCGCTGGGCCGCAGCCGGCCGGCGATCTCCACCACGTCCGCGTCGTAGAAGTAGAGGCCCGGCACCACGTACCGGGACTTGGGCTTCTCCGGCTTCTCCTCGATGGACAGCACCTTGCCGGCCTCGTCGAACTCGACCACGCCGTAGCGCTCCGGGTCGGCCACCGGGTAGGCGAACACCCGCCCACCGACCGGCGCGGTGAACGCGGCCAGCTGCCGGCCCAGGCCCACCCCGTGGAAGATGTTGTCGCCCAGAATCAGCGCGACCGGCTCGTCGCCGATGAAATCCGCCCCGATCCGGAAGGCCTGGGCGATGCCGTCCGGTTTCGGCTGTTCCGCATATGAAAGGGACAGCCCGAAACGGTCACCGTCACCCAGTAGACGCCGGAAATGCGGTCGATCCTCCGGTGTGGTGATGACCAGGATCTCCCTAATTCCGGCGGAGACGAGTGTGGTCAACGGGTAGTACACCATCGGTTTGTCAAAAATTGGCATGAGCTGTTTCGACATGGCCATGGTGATCGGCCACAACCGGGAGCCGGTGCCACCGGCCAGGAGAATTCCGCGCACCGAGGAAGACTAAACACAGTGGAAGCGGTAGTACACTCGGCCGCTGTGCAGATTCTTGTGACCGGTGGAGCCGGTTTCATCGGTTCGGCCTACGTGCGTGCCGTACTAAAGGATGAATTCCCAGGTGCGGTTGGCGCATCGGTGACCGTCCTGGACCTGTTGTCCTATTCGGGCAACCTCGCCAATCTCCCGGTGACGGATTCCCGACTGAGGTTCGTGCAGGGCGACATCGGCGACGCGGACCTGCTGCGTGACCTGCTGCCCGGCCACGACGCCGTGGTGCACTTCGCCGCCGAGTCGCACGTGGACCGGTCGATCAACAGCGCCGTGCCGTTCGTCACCACCAACGTGCTCGGCACCCAGGTGCTGCTCGACGCCGCCCGGGCCGCCGGGACCGGCCGGTTCGTGCACGTCTCCACCGACGAGGTCTACGGCTCGATCGACCAGGGCTCCTGGACCGAGACCTGGCCGCTCGCGCCGAACTCGCCGTACGCCGCCTCGAAGGCCGGCTCCGACCTGCTCGCCCTGGCCGCGCACCGGACGCACGGCATGGACGTGGTGGTCACCCGCTGCTCCAACAACTACGGCAGCCACCAGTTCCCGGAAAAGGTCATCCCGCTGTTCGTGACCAACCTCCTGGACGGCAAGAAGGTGCCGCTCTACGGCGACGGCGGGAACGTGCGCGACTGGCTGCACGTCACCGACCACGTCCGCGGCATCCAGCTGGCGCTGGAGAAGGGCCGGGCCGGCGAGGTCTACAACATCGGCGGCGGCACCGAGCTGACCAACAAGGAGCTGACCGGCCTGCTGCTGAGCGCGTGCGGCGCCGACTGGGACATGGTCACGCCGGTCGAGGACCGCAAGGGTCACGACCGCCGCTACTCGCTGGACATCACCAAGATCAAGAACGAGTTGGGGTACGAGCCGCAGGTCACCCTTGCTGACGGCCTCGCCGCGACGGTCACCTGGTACCGCGAGAACCGGGACTGGTGGGAGCCGCTCAAGGCGCGGGCCGGACTCTGATGCGCTGGCTGATCACCGGGGCCGGCGGGATGCTCGGGCAGGACCTGCTCGCGGTCCTCCAGGGCTCCGACGTGGTCGCGGCCACCCGGGCGGACCTGGACATCCTGTCTCCCGCCGCGGTGCGCGACGCGGTCGCCGGGGTGGACGTCGTGATCAACGCGGCGGCCTGGACCGACGTGGACGGTGCGGAGACGGCGGAAGCGCAGGCCACCGCGGTCAACGGCCAGGGCGCGGCCAACCTCGCGGCGGCCGCCGGGAAGCGGCTCGTCCACGTCTCCACCGACTACGTCTTCGACGGGTCGGCACGCTCGCCGATCCCGGAGGACGCGACGCGGGCGCCGATCAACGCCTACGGCCGAGGGAAGGCGGTCGGCGAGGCCGCGGTGCTGGCGGCGGGCGGGTTCGTGGTGCGGACGGCTTGGTTGTACGGCGCGCACGGGCCGAACTTCGTGGCGACGATGCTGCGGCTGGCCGCCCTGCGGGAGACGGTCGACGTGGTGGACGACCAGGAAGGGCCGCCGACCTGGTCGTACGCGCTGGCCGAGCAGCTCGTGGCGCTGGGCCGGTCGTCCGCGGCACCGGGTGTCTACCACGGCACGGCCGCCGGGTCGACCACGTGGTTCGGGCTGGCCCGGGCGGTGTTCGAGGAGGCCGGGCTGGACCCCGCGCGGGTGCGGCCGACGACCAGTGACCGGTTCGTGCGGCCGGCGCGGCGGCCCGCCTACAGCGTCCTCGGTCACGATCGGTGGGCGGAGACGGGCATCGCGCCGTTGGCGGAGTGGCGCTCGATGCTCCGCGAGGCGATGCCCTCCCTGCTGCGCTGAGTCTTACCGCGGTCCGGCCGGGCCCTGCACCACGACCCCGGCCGGACCCTCCGACACGGCCTTGTCCAGCCCGCCTCTCGCCGGCCGTATCTCCGCCAGCCGTCCTTCTCCGCCGCACCTTGCCAGCCGCGCCTTCTTGGCCTTGGCTTTCCGTGCCGGGCCGTGCCGGCCGCCCTCCGCCTTCCTCAGCCGGGCCCTCTTGGCCGTGCAGCCTCCGGCCGCGCCCTCACCCGAGCCCCGCCGGTTCTTCCGGCTGCGACCTCTCTCATCGGGGTGCGGCCGGGCACCGCCACCCTGATCGCGATCCCGGTCCGGCCCGCCGGCACAGAGATCGCCGGCTCGGCGCGGATGGCGGCTGGATCTTTCTGTCGTGATCCGGTCAGGTGTCGATCGTGGGCGATTTCTGTCGTACCCGCGGTCGAGAATGGATGCATGAGTAACGACGCGCTCACTCTCGTGCTCTCTGTGCTGCTGGCCGTGGCGGTGACCAAGCTGTTCGCGCTGCTGATGGCCGTCTTCGTGGGCGGTCCGGAGCGACCGCCCACGATCAGGTGCGCCGGTCCGCGGGTGCGGCGGCGCGGCCGGGCAGCAGCAACAGCACCGAGAGCACCAGCGGGACGGACAGGGCCACCACGCTGGCGACCTGGTGGAAACGCGGGAAGGCATCCAGGTGGAAGGCGTGCCACAGGAGGTGCTCGGCACTGAAGACCAGCCAGGCTCCTCCGGCCACACCGCGCAGCGCCGGCCGCCGCAGCGCCGCGACCGACAGCACCAGCAGCCCGAGGTAAAGCCCACCCACGTCGCGCACCAGGTGCTCGTTGTAAGGCCCGAGCGCCGACACCCAGTGAGCCCCCGGCCAGGGGAAATCGCGGTAGAACGAAAGCGGGAAGGCCCCTGCCCAAACCCCGACAAGCGCCCCGTTGAGCGCCAGCACCCCCGCGGCGACCGCTCCGATCACCGCCCGCGCCGCCGTCCGGCTCGCTTCTGGCGTCGTCGCTGACAGGTCCGTTGACGGGTTCATCGCTGGTGGGTCAGCCACTGGGCGAAGGTTTCGGTGCCGCGGACACCCGGGGTGGTCGGTAGGTTGCCGCCGGTGGCCATCGCCCTGCCGGCCTTGCCCGGCAAGGGGAAGCTGAGCACCCACTTGTGCGGGCCGTGCGCGCGGGAGACCTTGCGGACCAGGTCGCTCATCTCCAGGGTCTCCGGGCCGGCGATCTCCGGCGCCATCCCGGCCGGCGCGCCCTCGGCCAGCCGGACCAGTTCGGTGGCCACCTCGCGGGCCGCCACCGGCTGGCTGAGCATCTTGGGCACCACCGCGACCGGGCCGCCCATCCGGGTCAGCGACTGCACCGCGAACTCGTGGAACTGCGCCGCCCGCAACACCGTCGTCGGCACCGGCCCGGCCAGCGCGACCTTCTCCTGGTTGAGTTTCGCCCGGTAGTAACCCCACTCCACCCGGTCCACCCCGATGATCGAGAGCAGCACGTGATGCTTCACCCCGGCGCGGGCCTCGGCCTCCTGCAGGTTCCGGGTCACCGTCTCGAAGAACGCGGTGGCCTTCGTTCCGCTCAGCGTCGCCAGGTTCGTCACGTCGATCACCACATCGACCCCGCGCAGCGCCTCCTCCAGCCCAGCGCCGCTGATCACGTCGATGCCCCGCGACCGCGCGATCACCACCACCTGGTGCCCGGCCTGCTCGGCCTCCGCCACCACCAGCTTGCCGACCCAACCGGTCCCACCGGCTACCGCGATCCGCATCCCGCCCACCTCCGCAACGCACTACTTCTCGGTTTCACGAAAGGGACCGCCCAGCACCGTCGTTTGTGACAGTGACCCGCGCCACCCGCGTCCGCCCACTCAGCCACGCGGCACACCTGATCGCCACCGCTGCCGCTGTTGCCAGGCCGGCCGCCACCGCCACCCCCGACGCCGACGCTGCACCAGCAGCCACCGCTGCCCGACCGCCACCGCCGTCCATACGCCGACCACCAACGCTGCTGCTGCGCCGACCGGCACCGCCGTCCATGCGCCGGCCGCCACCGTTGTCGCTGCGCCGGCCGCCACCGTTGTCGCTGTGCTGGCCGTCATCGCCATCGCCGCCCGGGACGCTGTCGCTGTGCAGGCTGCCACCGCCAACACTGCCGCTGGGTCGGCCGCTACCGCGGACGCCATCGCCATCATCGGGCGCTTCTGACCTCTGGCCGCACGATGGCGGTGCGTCTCCGCCGGGCCGTTCGTGCTGGGTGGTGGCCGGCATCACCGCGCGGCTGGTCGTTGCCACGGGATCATGGCGGGGTGGAGATCACGACCTGGTACCTGGAGCAGACCGACGCCGCGCTGATCAAGAAGGGTGGCGAACCCACCGTTCCCGTCGACGTGGTGCGGGCCGAGATTCCGTCGCCGGAGTTGAGCCGATTCCTCTACACCGCGGTCGGCGGCGACTGGACCTGGACCGACCGGCTGCCGTGGACCTGGCAGCAGTGGCAGGACCACCTGGACCGCCCCGGCGTGGAGACCTGGGTGGCTTATGTCCGGGGCACCCCGGCCGGCTACATCGAACTCGACGGCAGCCAGCCCGGCGCCGTCGAGGTCACCTATTTCGGGCTGCTCCCCCAGTTCGCCGGTAAGCGGATCGGCGGCTTCCTGCTCACCACCGCCCTGGAGAAGGCCTGGTCACTCCGCACCCGCTGGCCCGACCTCGCCCCGGTGGAACGCGTCTGGCTGCACACCTGCAGCCTCGACGGCCCCACCGCCCTGGCCAACTACCAGGCCCGCGGCCTGACCATCTACCGCACTGAAACCGAGCCCGCCCCCACCACGCTCCCCACCGACCCTCCCGGCCCTTGGCCAGGAGCCCACCGCCCCCGCTGAACCCCGCCCGGCACCCGGCTCCCCGGCGGGACCATTCCCAGCACCACGCCCCCCGGCGGAACCACTCCCAGCACCACGCCCCCGGCGGAACCACTCCCAGCACCACGCCCCCGGCGGAACCACTCCCAGCTGAACCACTCGCGGCTGCACGCCCTGGCCAGACTGCTTCTCGGCTGCACTGCCCACCAAGCCATTCCGGGCGAAATCTCCGAAATATTTCATTAGTGGCTAAGCGCCGAGCTGAGTCATTCCGGACGCCACCCGCCACCGCGACGCGCGACGCGCGACGCGCGAGCTCACTCCGGATGGCGACGCGGGCCAGGGCTCCGGCTGGTGCTCAGGGGTGTCTCGGCCACGCCGAGACACCCCTGAGCACCAGCCGGAGCCCGCGAGCGCGCCGCGGACCGGTTTCGGGATCGCCTTGCGGGCGGGCTGTCACAGAAGGGTGGGTCGGGGCGGGGGCTGCGGGCGTACCGGGAAGGCGTGGCCGGAAGAGAAGCGGGCCGTCAGTGAGTGGTCAGCTGGGCGGCCAGCGAGTCCAGGAAGTTGAAGGCCCGGGCCATGCCGAGGTGGTCGTTGTAGTCGCGGGACTCGACGATCTCGCCGTTGCGGACCCGGGTGACGAACACGCACGGCAGGGAGAACGAGCGGCCGTTGACGGTGACCTCGTAGCAGAACTCGTAGACGACCAGCTCCGGGTCGTCCGTCTCGCGGACCTCGCCGACGGCTTCGAAGCGTTCCGCGCGGGCTGCCCCGGGGCCCTCGGCGAAGTGTTTGCGCAGTTCGGCCCGGGTGCGCAGCGGGGTGTCGCCGAGCGGCCGGAGCGGGTGCCGCACGTCGGTCCGCTCGGCGTAGAGGGCGGCCAGCTGGTCCAGTTCGCGCTCGCGGTCGGCCTCGCTGAGGTTGCCGGCGATCAGACGGCCGACACCCGCGGTGACCGCCCGGACGACTTCGGCGGGCGTCATCGGCGCGCGGCCAGAACCGCCAGCCGTCATCGGCGCGCGAGCAGAATCGCCGGGCGTCAGAGGGGCACGGGGAGAGTCGGCGGGCGTCATCGGCGCGCGGCCAGAATCGGCGGGGGTCATAGGGGCGCCAGCAGAATCGCCGGGCGTCAGAGGCGCGCGGGGAGGGTCGGTGGGGGTCATCGGGGCTGCCGTTCGACCGGGGCGCCGGCTCGGATGGCCCGGGGGATCTCCGCGACCTCGTCGACCCGGGCCAGCAACGCAGCCTGATCGGTGGGTGAGGCCGGGGAGGCCAGCTCGACCCGGTACGTGATACCGCTCGACGCCCAGGTGGACATGTCGAAGCCGCCGGCCGCGGTCACCCGGACGCCGTCGACGGGGAGGTCCAGGGCGGCGGCTTCGCGGTAGACGTCGTTGAGCACGCAGCCGGCGGCGGCCAGGTGCAGCAGGTGCGCGCCGGTGAAGTCGGCCTCGACGGTCACCCCCTCCGGGGTCCACCGGTGCGGGAACCGGACCGCCTCCCCGCGCGCCGACCGCAACGATCCGGCGCCGACCACCACCTCGAACTCATCCATGGCGGCATTCTGCCGTGCCGCCCCGACCCCCGGCGACCCACCGGAACTAAGAGAAAAATCCTGCTAAGCGGGGCATCATCCGTTATGTGGGGGATGAGCTGCTGTACCGGAGTGACCGCACCCAGGTCACCCGCCCCCACGGCTCCCACGAGATCCACAAGCGGGCCACCGGACCGGGCGCGCAGCGTCGCGTCGAGCACGAGCGGGCCGTACTGAAAATGCTCGCAACCGTCCCCGGCATCCCCCGCCTGGCCGACCGCCAACCGCGCCGGACGCTGGTCCTGGCCGACGACGGCGGCGCCGGGCCGCCGCGCGGCCCGATGCCGCCCGCGGATCTGCTGCGCCTCGCGCGCGACCTGGCCGGCACCCTGGCCGCGATCCACCGGGCCGGGGTGCTGCACCGCGACATCACCCCGGCCAACCTGATCATCAGCAGCGCCGGCCGACCGGTGCTGATCGACTTCGACCTCGCCGTGGTCGGCGTCCCGGAACCGGCCGACGGCCCGGTCGGCACACTCGGCTACCTGGCCCCGGAACAGACCGGCCGGACCGGGCTGGCCGTCGACCGGCGCGCCGACCTGTACGGGCTGGGCGCCACCCTCTACGCCCTGGCCACCGGCACTCCCCCGGTCCCCGGCGACGACCCGCTCGAGCTGGTCCGGGACACGCTGCTGCGCGTCCCGCCGGCCCCGGACCTGCCGCCCCGGCTCGCCGCGATCGTGCTGCGGCTGCTGGAGAAGGACCCGGACCGCCGCTACCAGAGCGCCGAGGGTCTCGCCCACGACCTGGACCGCTGCGTCGACGACCCGGACGGCGCCGGCGGGCTGGGTGAGCGGGACTTCCCGGCGTTCCTGCCGCCGCCCGCGGAGCTGGTCGGCCGGGACCCGGAGATCGGCCTGCTCGACGCCGCGCTGGACCGTGCGATGGTCACCGGCACCCCGCCGATCCTGGTCACCGGCCCGCCCGGGATCGGCAAGAGCGCCCTGGTCCGGACCCTGCGCCCGCGGATCGCCGAGCGCGGCGGCTGGTTCGTGGCCGGCAAGTACGACCAGTTCCGGACCGGCACCAACAGCGGCGGCATCGCCCGGATGCTGCGCGCCCTGGCCCGGCTGCTGTTGGCCGAGCCGGAGCGGCGGCTGGCCGAGGACCGCGCCCGGATCCTCGCCGCGCTCGGCCCGAACGCCCCGGTGCTGGTCGGCGCCATCCCCGAACTGGGCGCGCTGCTGGGCGGCGAGGCACCGGCCGGGCCGGGCGATCCGCTGACCGCACCGGCCCGGCTCAGCGCCGCGGTCGGCGCCCTGCTGCGCGCGGTCGCGGCCGGTCACCGGCTGGTGGTGCTGGTCGACGACCTGCAGTGGGCGAGCAGCTCGTCGCTGCGGATCTTCGAGGGGATCCTGGCGGACCAGCCGATCACCGGGCTGCTGCTGGTCGGCACGTTCCGGGAGGGGCAGCTCGATCCGGGCCGCTGGCAGCGGGACGGGCTGATCGCGGCGCCGATCCGGCTGGCCGGGCTGGACCGGGCCGGGCTGGCCGCGCTGACCGGGGCGGTGCTGCGGCTGCCGGTGACCGACGCGGCCGGGCTCGCCGAGCTGATCGGGGCGGCCGGGGGCGGGAACCCGTACGCCACCGTCGAACTGATCAACGCGGTGCGCGCGGCCGGCCTGCTGACCCCGGACGCCACCGGCTGGCGCTGGGACCCGGACGCGGTGCGCGGGTTCGTCGCCCAGCACGAGTTGCCCCGGCTGCTCGCCGTCCGGCTCGGCCACCAGCCACCGGTCACCCGGCTGCTGCTCGCCGCGCTCACCTGCTTGGGCGCCGAGGTCCGCCCGGAGCTGTTCGCCGCCGCGACCGCCGCCGACCCGGCCGGGCTGGCCCCGGCCGCCGCCGCCGGCCTGATCAGCGTCGACGGCGTCATCCGGTTCCGGCACGACCTGGTCTCGCAGGCCGCCCGGGAGCTGCTGCCGGCCGCCGACCTGGACCGGCTGCAGCTGGCCATGGCCCGCCGGCTGGCCGGGTACGCCGACTTCGAGCAGGAGGCCGCCGAGCAGTACCTGGCGGTCACCGGCCTGATCGGTGACGAGGCGGAACGCCGGACCGCGGCCGGGCTGCTGCACCGGGCCGGGCGGCGCACCACCGGGCTGACCAACTATCTGGTCGCCGACGAGCTGCTCGCGGCCGCCGAACGGCTCTGCCCGCCGGTGGACCGGGCGGAGCGGGACGCGATCGCGGTCGACCGGCACGCCGCGCTGTACTGCCTGGGACGGCACGCCGACGCCGACCGGGTCTACCGGGACCTGGTGGCGCGCTCCGCGGCGCCGCTGACGCTGGCCGGGGCGACCGCCGTACAGATAAACAGCCTGACCCAGCGCGGCGAAGCGCGCGCCGCGATCGCCCTCGGTCTGGACGCGTTGCGCCGCTTCGGCGTGCAACCGCCCGCCGACCTGCCCTCATGGAACCGCCGGGCGGTCGTCGAACTGCGCGACCGGCTGGCCCGCGCCGGTCCGGCCTACCCGGACGTGGAGGCCACCGACCCGCGGATCCGCGCGGTCGCCCGGATCGTGCACCGGCTGACCGCGCCGGCCTTCCTGATCGACCCCGACCGGCACACCTGGCTCGTGCTGCAGGCCCACGAGCTGTGGCAACGCTACGGCGTGTGCGCCCCGCTGACCGGCACGCTCGGCTCGATGATCTGCGTGACGGTGGCCCTGTTCGACGACTACCGGACCGGTTACCTGCTCACCCAGCAGGCGCTGGCCGCCGCCCGCCGGCACGGCTACCAGCAGGAGGGCGCCGTCGCCGGCTACCTGCACCTGCTGCTCGGCGCGCACTGGTTCGAACCGCTGGAGGAGATCGCCGAACCGGCCCGGCAGGCCCGCGACGACCTCCTCGAGGCCGGCGACGTGCAGGTCGCCGGGCTGCACTGGGCGCGGATGCTGGCCCTGCTCTTCGAGACCGAGGACAGCCTGGAGACCAGCGCCGAGGAGACCGCGGCGGTGCTGGCCTTCGCCGAGCGCACCGGCAACCGGTACGCCCGGCTGATCGCGCTCGCCCACCAGCAACTGATCCAGTCGCTGCGGGCCAGCCCGGACCGGACCGGCCTGGACCTCGACGAGATCGCCGGTTTCCCGCCGGCGCTGGCCACCTACCACCAGACCCGGGCGCTCGCCGCACTGCTCAACAACGATCCGCCGGCGCTGCGCGAGCACGCCGCCGCGATCCGGTACGACGTGATCCGCGGCTTCTACGCCTCCGCCCTGGCCCGGGTGGCCCGCTGCCTGAGCACCGACGGTTGCGCGCCGGCCGACCGGGACTGGCTGGCCCGCCGGGCCGCCGACGCGCCCCGCAACTTCCGGCCACTGCTGCTGCTGGTCGACGCCGAGGCGGCCCGCGCCCGCGGCGACCGGACGGCCGCCACCCGGCTGTTCGACGAGGCGCTGCACGAGACCGGCGGCCGGCCCTGGCAGCACGCGCTGCTCGCCGAACGGGCCGGCCGGCACCAGCTGGACCAGGGCCTGACCCACGCCGGACGCCGGCTGCTGGCCGAGGCCCGGGACGCCTACCGGGCGTGGGGCGCGGACGGCCCGGTCGCCCGGCTGCACGCCGAGCACCCGTTCCTGCGCGCCGGAACCCGCGCCGCCGCGGTCGGCGCCGACCGGCTGGACCTGATGGCGATCCTGCGGGCGTCCCGGGCGCTCAGCTCCCAGACCACCCTGGCCGGGCTGAAGGCGCAGGTCGGCGACGTGCTGAGCGCGATCACCGGGGCCACCGACGTCCGGCTGGCGCTGCGCGACCAGGTCGACCCGGACGTCCCGATGTCCGCGGTCCGCTACGTCCGGCGCACCCACCAGCCGCTGCTGGTCGCCGACGCGACCGGCGACGACCGGTTCGCCGGCGACCGCTACTTCGCCGGCCTGGACGCGTGCAGCCTGCTCGTACTGCCGGTGACCTGTCACAACGCCGAGGACGCGGTGCTGGTGCTGGCCAACCAGCGGCAGCCTGGCGTGTTCTCCACCAGCCGGCTGGAAGCCGTCGAGCTGATCGCCGGGCAGCTGGCCGTGTCGCTGGACAACGCGCTGGTCCACGAATCGCTGGAGAGCGAGGTGCGGGCCCGGACCGCCGAACTCGCCGACCGCAACCGCGAGCTGAAGTCGGCCAACCAGCTCAAAGCCGACCTGATCGGGATGCTCGGCCACGAGATCAACAATCCGCTGGGGACCATCCTCGGCTCGCTCGACCTGGTCCTCACCGGCGACCCGCTGCCGCCGTCGGCCGAGCAGCTGCTGACCCGGGTGCGCGTCACCACGCTGCGGCTGACCACCATCGTCGACGAGGTGCTCGCCCTGGTCAGCATCGACGCCGGCCGGATCACCGCGGCGCCGCGCCCGATCCGGATCGCCGACCACATCGCGTCCGCGCTGACCGCGACCGCGTCCGGCACGGTCCCGGTCTGCTGCCCGCCCGACCTGGTCGCCACCGCCCAGCCCAGCCACGTCGACCAGATCCTCACCAACCTGATCAGCAACGCCGCCAAGTACGGCGGCGGCGTCAGCGCGATCACCGCGCACGGCACGACCGCCGGCCCGGTCACCGTCGAGGTCTCCGACCACGGCCCGGGTGTCCCCCCGGACTTCCGCGACCACCTCTTCGACCGCTTCTCCCGAGCCGCCCCCACCGCCACCCAGGTCCCCGGCACCGGCCTGGGCCTTTACATCGTCCGCGAACTGGCCCGCGCCAACCACGGCGACGTCGCCTACCACCCAGCCCCCGACCACGGCTCCACCTTCACCCTCACCCTCCCCGCCCCCTGACCCCCTCCTCCCCGCCTCCTCTCTTGCGCCTCCCTCCCGCCGACCGCCCTTTCCCCGACCCCTCCCGTGTCGACCGCCCCTTCGCCAAGCGATCCCATGCCGACCGCCCTCTTCCCCGACCGCTCCCTTCCCCGACCGCTCCCTTCGCCGACCGCCCTCTTCCCCGACCGCTCCCTGCCCCGACCGCTCCCTTGCCGCCCAACGTTCCCGTGCCGACCGCCCCTTCGCCTAAGCGATCCCGTGCCGACCGTTCTCCCCTCGCCGACCGTCCTGGTTCTGCCCGCTCGCTGACCCCGACCCGCGGCCCACTCCAGCCCGCTGACCGCCTCGACTCGACCCCGCTCGCAGATCGCTCCGACCCGACCCCGGCCCGCTCGCGGATCGCTCCGGCTTGCGGTTCACCCTTCTCCGGTACGCCTTCCGTCCCGCCCCACCCCCGCCCGCGCGAGGCGCCCCCTCTCCAGACCGCAACGCGACCCCGATCCGCTGCCCCTCCCGGTAGCGGCAGCCGCACCTCAACCCCACCCACCCGCCGCCGGGAACGCCCACCCGTCCGAGACCCTCCGCCACCCCTCCCCGTCGACGAACCGCCTGCCACGTCGCCACCGAAGCGGCCACGCGCGCCGCGCTCGACCGGCCGGGCCTGAGGGGTGTCTCGAGGCGACCGAGGCACCCGTGAGACCCAGCCGACCAACCACAAACCGCACCCCGACCGCCACGCCACCACACGCGTTGCGCTCGACCGGCTGGGCCTGACGGGTGCCTCCGAACGACCGAAACACCCCTGAGACCCAGCCCACCAACCGCCAACCGCACCCCGACCGCCACGCCACCACACGCGTCGCGCTCGACCGGCTGGGCCTGAGAGGTACCTCGGCCGCTCCGAGACACCCGTGAGGCCCAGCCGACCAACCGCAAACCGCGCCCCGACCGCCGCGCACGTCGCGGTTGGTCGGCTGGTCCTGGAGGGTGTCTCGATGCAGCCGAAGCACCCCGGAAACGCAGCCGGCCAACGTCAACCCCGCCCCAACCGCCACGCCACCACGCATGTTGCGCTCGACCGGCTGGGCCTGAAAGGTGTCTCCGGACGACCGAGGCACCCCTGGAACCCAGCCGAACAACCGCAAGCCGCGCCACGACCGCCGCGGCGCTGCGCACGTTGCGCCCTGTCGGCTGGGCCTGAGGGGTGTCTCGGAGCGGCCGAGGCACCGCCGCGCTTTGCGGTGTCCCGGCTGGGCGTGACGGGTGTTTCAACCGGCCCGAGACACCCCTCACGCCCAGCCGGACGGCCGGGAGTCGCGGTGCGGTCCGGGGTGGAACGGGCGTCGCGGGGTGGCGGTCGTGACCAACCGCGGGCGTCGCGGGGTGGCGGTCGTGACCAACCGCGGGCGTCGCGGGGGTGGTCGTGACCAACCGCGGGCGTCGCCCTGGAGGGGCGGGCGTTTTGGACGCGTAGCGGCCAGCCCGGCCCGGAAGGGTCCCTGGCGGGAGCGACGATCAGTGATCAGCGCGGATCCGAGTCATCACGCTCTTGAATTTGATCTTGCTGATCGGCTTCCCACCAGCATCATTTTCGCGATAACGCGATCAGACTTTTGCACGGAGCGACAAAAGTTCTGTCCAAACAGCACGAAGCTATGGACCTGGGCGACGGAAGGGCCCTACCGTGACGGCGAACACAGCACGGAAAGTGAGGGGTCCGTCGTGTTACCGATACTTCGTGCGCTCCGGGACGACGGGCCGGTGTCCCGGGCCGAGCTGGGTGACCGGCTCGGGCTGACCCGGCCGCGGCTGACGTCCGAGGTGGAGCGCCTGGTCAAGGCCGGGTTCCTGGCCGAGGCGGGGATGGCCGCCTCGCGCGGCGGGCGACGCTCCACGCTGGTCGAGATCCATCCGCGGCTGCGGTTCGCGGCGGTCGACCTGGGGGCCGGATCGATCGACGTCGAGGTGGTCAACGGGCGGCTGGAGCCGCTGGTGGCGTACCGGGAACCGGCCGACATCCGCAAGGGTCCGAAAGCGATCCTGCACCGGGTCAGCGAGCTGCTCGCCAAGGCCCGCGCCGAGGGCGTCTACGACCGGCTCGACGCGGTCGGCATCGGGGTGCCCGGCCCGGTCAGCTTCCGCGACGGGGTGCCGGTGTCGCCGCCGATAATGCCCGGCTGGGACCGCTATCCGGTGCGCGAGCTGCTCGCCCGCGAGCACGGCTGCCCGGTCGTGGTGGACAACGACGTCAACATCATGGCGGTCGGGGAACGCCATGGCGGCGTCGCCCGGTCGGTCGACGACTTCCTGTTCGTGAAGATCGGCACCGGGATCGGCTGCGGCATCCACCTCACCGGCGGTGTCTACCGCGGGGTCGACGGATGCGCCGGCGACATCGGGCACATCCAGGTCGACGCGTCCGGGCCGACCTGTTCGTGCGGCAACACCGGTTGCCTGGAGGCGGTGTTCAGCGGCGCCGCGCTGGCCCGCGACGCGCTCGCCGCGGCCCGCTCCGGCACCTCCCCCGCGCTGGCCGAGCGCCTGGCCCGGGCGCACCGGGCGGACACCCACGAACTGACCGCCAAGGACGTCGCGGACGGCGCGGCCGAGGGGGACGTGGTCTGCATCCAGCTGATCCGGGAGGGCGGCCGCCGCCTCGGCGGGGTCCTCGCGGCGCTGGTGAGCTTCGCCAATCCGTCGATGATCGTGATCGGGGGTGGGTTGGCGCAGCTCGGCCACGTACTACTAGCCGAGATCCGCAGCGTGGTCTACCGGCGGTCGCTGCCGCTGGCCACCGGCAACCTCCCGGTGGTGCTCTCCGAGCTGGAAGGCCGGGCCGGCGTCACCGGCGCCGCCGTGCTGGCCAGCGACGCGGCGTTCGAGCAGATCCCATGAGCGAGCTGACCAGCGACCCCGCGGGCCGGGCCGAGGGCCCGCAGCGACGCCCGGTCCTGCGACTCACCGACGTGGTCAAGACGTTCCCCGGGGTGCGCGCCCTGGACGGCGTGCACCTGGAGGTCGAGGCGGGCGAGGTGCACTGCCTGCTCGGGCAGAACGGCGCCGGCAAGTCCACCCTGATCAAGACGCTGGCCGGGGTGCACCACGCCGACTCCGGCGAGATCCTCTGGCAGGGCGAGCCGTTCGCCCCGGCGAACCCGCAGGCCGCGATGCGCGCCGGGATCGCCACCATCTACCAGGAGCTGGACCTGGTCGACGAGCTGAGCGTCGCGGAGAACGTGTTCCTCGGCCACGAGCCCAGCCGGTTCGGTTTCACCCGGCGCCGCAGCGCCGCCGCCGAGACCCGCACCATCATGACCAAACTCGGTCACCCGGAGATCCCGCCCCGCCGGCTGATCAAGGATCTGCCGGCCGCCGGCAAGCAGATCGTCAGCATGGCCCGCGCGCTGTCCCACGACGCCAAGCTGATCGTGATGGACGAGCCCAGCGCGGTGCTGGCCCACGACGAGGTGGCCAACCTGTTCCGGATCATCCGGGAGCTGACCGCCAACGGCATCGCCGTCGTCTACATCTCGCACCGGCTCGCCGAGATCCGCGAGATCGGCGACCGGGTCACCGTGCTCAAGGACGGCCGCACCACCGCCGCCAACCTGCCGGCCAGCACGCCGACCAGGGAGCTGGTCGGCAACATGACCGGACGACCTTTCGAGTACGTCTTCCCGCCGCGCGTGGCAGCCGACGAGTCCGAGCCACTGCTCACCGTGGACAACCTCAGCCGGGCCGGGGAGTTCGCCGACGTCAGCCTGACCGTCCGGCCCGGCGAGATCGTCGGGATCGCCGGGCTGGTCGGCTCCGGCCGCTCCGAACTGCTCGAAACGATCTTCGGGGCGCGTAATCCGGATCGGGGCACCGTCACCCTGCACGGCCACCAGATCACCGGGGTCGGCAAGGCCGTCAAGCACGGCATGGGGATGGCCCCGGAGGAACGCAAGAGCCAGGCCCTGCTGCTCGACGAGCCGGTCTACAAGAACATGACGCTCGCCTCGTTCGCCGGGTTCGCCCGCGCCGGGTTCACCGCCGCCCGGGACGAGCGGGCCGCCGCCCTGCGCACCGCCGACTCCCTCGAGCTGCGGCCGCGCGACGTGGAACGGCCGGCCCGCACGCTGTCCGGCGGCAACCAGCAGAAGGTGGTGGTCGGCCGCTGGCTGCTCGGGCACACCCGGCTGCTGCTGCTCGACGAACCCACCCGCGGCGTCGACGTCGGCGCCCGCGCCGAGCTCTACCAGGTCATCCACGACCTGGCCGCGGACGGGGTCGGGGTGCTGCTGGTCTCCAGCGAGGTGCCCGAGGTGCTCGGCCTCGCCGACCGGGTGCTGGTGATGCGGGAGGGCCGGATGATCCGCGAGGCGCCGGCCGGAGAACTGGACGAGGACGCCGTGCTCGACCTCGTGATGGCGGGGTCGCTGATGGAGGGAGAAGCCGCGTGATCACCGAGTCGGCGCTTCCCAGAGTAGAGAAAACCCACAAACTAGACGACGGGGTGGTTCGCAACCTGGGCCTGGTCGGGGTGCTGCTCCTGCTGGTGGTCATCGGGATCATCACCAGACCGGAGTTGTACTCCGACCCGACCTGGGTGAAGAACAACTTCCTGACCATCCTGCAACAGGCCTCCGCGATCGGGGTGGTCACCGTCGGGATGACCTTCGTGATCATCGGCGGGGGCATCGACCTGTCGGTCGGGGCGATCATCGCGCTGGCCGGCGTCTGGGCGACCACGCTCGCCACGCAGAGCTACGGCGCCGCCGGGATGATCTTCACGGCGCTCGTGGTGGGGCTCGCTGTGGGCCTGGTCAACGGCGTGCTCATCGCGTACGGAAAACTTGTCCCGTTCATCGCGACCCTGGCGATGCTGGTGTCGGCCCGCGGTCTCGCGGCGCAGATCTCCGGCAAGCAGACGCAGGTCTCGACGAACGAGACGATCAACAGCATCGCCAGCACCAAACTGCTCGGCATCCCGCTGCTGGTCTGGATCCTCGGGCTGGTCGTGCTGGCCGGCTGGGTGCTGCTGAACCGGACCACCTTCGGCCGGCGCACCGTCGCGGTCGGCGGCAACCCGGAGGCGGCCCGGCTGGCCGGCATCAACGTCAAGGGCCACACCCTGCTGCTCTACATGCTCTCCGGGCTGTGCTGCGGGATCGCCGCGATCATGCTGACCTCGCAGGCCACCAGCGCCCAGGCGGCGATGGCCAACCTCTACGAACTCGACGCGATCGCCGCGGCGATCATCGGCGGCACGCTGCTCTCCGGCGGCCGCGGCACCATCGTCGGCGCCCTCTTCGGGGTGCTGGTGTTCTCCACCATCACCAACCTGTTCGCGATCAACAACCTCTCCACCGAGGTTCAGAACATGGTCAAGGGCGGCATCATCGTGGCCGCCGTGCTCATCCAGCAATTCCGTTACCGCTCCCTCACCAACCTCCTCAGGAGGAGAAATGACCCAGATAAGCCGTCGCAACATCCTTCTCGGTAGCGCGGCAGCCGGTGCCGGCCTGGCGCTGACCGCCTGCACCAGCAACGATCCCGCCAGCAACGCCCAGGTGAAGACCGACACCAGCGGCAACGCCAACGCCGCCGCCGGCCAGAAAGTGATCATCGGGTTCTCCGCCCCGGCCGCCGACCACGGCTGGATCGCCGCCATCACCAACAACGCCAAGGCGCAGGCCAAGCAGTACTCCGACGTGGAGCTGCGGACCGTCGAGGCGGGCACCGACGCGGCCGCCCAGCGGGCCGCGCTGTCCACCCTGATCGCCCAGAAACCGAACGTCATCGTGATGCTGCCCTACGACGGCAAGGAGCTGAACGCCGCCGGGCTGGAGGCGATGCAGGCCGGCATCCCGGTGGTCAACCTGGACCGGGCGTTCCCGTCCGCGGCCGCCTACCGGCTGCAGATCAAGGGCGACAACTACGGCATGGGCCTGGCCGCCGGCAAGTACATCGGCGACCAGCTCAAGGCCAAGGGCGTCAGCAACCCGATCATCGGGGAGATCCCCGGCATCGACTCGCTGGAGCTGACCCAGGAACGCACCAAGGGCTTCAACGACGCGCTCGCCGTCTACGGCTTCAAGGTCGCCAACCGGCGTCCGGCCGAGTTCACCGCCGACTCCGGGCAGGCCGCCGCGACCGCGCTGCTGCAGGCGTTGCCGAAGATGGACGCGCTCTGGAACCACGACGACGACCAGGGCATCGGCGTGCTCGCCGCGATCAAGCAGGCCAACCGCAGCGAGTTCTTCATGGTCGGCGGCGCCGGCTCGAAATCGGCGATCGACGGCATCGCCAAGGACGACACGGTGCTCAAGGCGACCGTCACCTACAGCCCGTCGATGGCCTCCTCGGCGATCAGCCTGGCCCGGCTGATCGGCCAGGGCAAGGGCATGTCCGACCTGGTGGAGCTGCAGGTACCCAAGGAGATCACGCTCGCGTCGGAGACGATCACCAAGGACAACGCGTCGAAGTACGCGCCGCTCGGCTTCTAGGGGGTCTCATGTCGCAACCGCTGCGGGTCGGCATGGTCGGCTACGCGTTCATGGGGGCCGCGCACTCGCAGGCGTGGCGCACGGTCAACCACGTCTACGATCTGCCGGCTCCGGTCGAGATGCGGGTGGTCAGCGGCCGCACCGAGGCGTCGGTGGCGGCCGCGGCCGCCCGGCTCGGCTGGTCCGGGCACACCGACGACTGGCGCACGCTGCTCACCCGCGACGACGTCGATCTGATCGACATCTGCACGCCGGGCGACACGCACGCCGAGATCGCCATCGCCGCCCTGGCCGCGGGCAAACATGTGCTCTGCGAGAAACCCCTGGCCAATTCGGTGGCCGAGGCCCGCAAGATGGCTGCGGCCGCGCTCGCGGCCCGAGCTTCCGGGGTACGCGCGATGTGCGGCTTCAACTACCGCCGGGTGCCCGCCGTCGCGCTGATGCGCCAGATGATCGCCGAGGGCCGGCTCGGCGCCATCCGGCACGTCCGCGCCACCTATCTGCAGGACTGGATCGTGGACCCGTCGTTCCCGCTGGTCTGGCGGCTGCGACGGGAGGTCGCCGGGTCCGGGGCGCTCGGCGACCTGGGCGCGCACATCGTCGACCTGACCCAGTACGTCACCGGCCGGCTGATCACCGAGGTCAGCGCGCTCACCGAGACGTTCGTGAAACGCCGGCCGCTGCCCGCCGCGTCCACCGGGCTGTCCGCGACCGGCGGCGACGCCGAGATGGGCGACGTCACCGTCGACGACGCCGCCCTGTTCCTGGCCCGGCTCGGCGAGGGCGTCGTGGCCAGCTACGAGGCGACCCGGTTCGCGACCGGGCGCAAGAACGGCCTGCACGTGGAGATCAACGGGTCGCTCGGCACGCTGGTCTTCGACTTCGAGCGGATGAACGAGCTGCAGTTCTACTCCCGCGACGTGCCGGAGACCGAGCAGGGCTTCACCCGGATCCTGGTCACCGAGCCGGCCCACCCCTACCTGGCCGCCTGGTGGCCGCCCGGGCACCTGATCGGCTACGAGCACACCTTCACCCACCAGGCCCACGACCTGGTCCAGGCGATCGCCGCGGGCCAGGATCCGGCGCCGTCGTTCAGCGACGCCCTGCAGGTGCAACTGGTCCTGGACGCGGTGGCCCGCTCCGCCGAGACGTCCGCGTGGACCGCCGTCGAACCCGTCTCCCTGTGAAAGGGCTGCCATGACCCGACCGATCACGCTGTTCACCGGGCAGTGGGCGGACCTGCCTTTCGAGGAGGTCTGCGAACTGGCCGCGGGCTGGGGCTACGACGGTCTGGAGATCGCCTGCTGGGGTGATCATCTGGACGTCGCGCTCGGCGCTTCGGACGATTCCTACATCACCGCCAAGCGCGAGATCTTGGAGAAGTACGGCCTCAAGGTCTTCGCCATCTCCAACCACCTGACCGGGCAGGCCGTCTGCGACGACCCGATCGACCAGCGGCATCAGGACATCCTGCCGGCCGCGGTCTGGGGTGACGGTTCTCCCGAGGGCGTCCGGCAACGGGCCGCCCAGGCCATGAAGGACACCGCTCGGACCGCCGCCCGGCTCGGCGTCGACACCGTCGTCGGCTTCACCGGGTCGTCGATCTGGAAGTACGTGGCGATGTTCCCGCCCGTGTCGCAGCAGGCCGTCGACGCCGGCTACCAGGACTTCGCCGACCGGTGGAACCCGATCCTCGACGTGTTCGACGAGGTCGGCGTGCGGTTCGCGCACGAGGTGCACCCCAGTGAGATCGCGTACGACTACTGGACGACCCGCCGGGCGCTGGAGGCGATCGGGAACCGGCCGGCCTTCGGGCTCAACTGGGACCCGTCGCACTTCATCTGGCAGGACCTGGACCCGGCCGACTTCATCCTGGAGTTCGCCGACCGGATCTACCACGTGGACTGCAAGGACGTGAAGCTTGCCGTCGGCAACGGCCGCAACGGCCGCCTCGGGTCGCACCTGGCCTGGGCGGACCTGCGGCGCGGCTGGGACTTCGTGTCCACCGGGCACGGCGACGTCCCGTGGGAGCGGTGCTTCCGGGCGTTGAACGCGATCGGCTACGACGGCCCGATCTCGGTGGAGTGGGAGGACGCCGGGATGGACCGGCTGGTCGGGGCGCCGTCCGCGCTGGAGTTCGTCCGCAAGCACCTCTTCGACGCGCCGACCGCGGCCTTCGACGCGGCGTTCAGCAGCAAATAGCGGCCGACCGACGCATGTCACGCTGTCCGGGGCCGCCCGGGCAGCGTGACCGGCCCCTCCGCGGCACGACGAGATCGGTCGTAGGGTTGCGGGCGTGACGGGACGGCCGGTGGTGTTTCTGGATGTGGACGGGCCGGTGATCCCGTTGCGGGCACGGCGGGTGCCCGGCGCGGTGCCCGACGAGGGGAACCCGCTGCTGGACCGGATCGACCCGGCGGACGGGCGGCGGCTGCTGGCGCTCGACGCCGAGCTGGTGTGGGCCACGACGTGGATGGGCGAGGCCAACGAGGTGGTCGCGCCGCGGCTGGGACTGCCCGAGCTGCCCGTCGTCGAGTGGCCGGATCTCGACGAGGAACCGGTTCGCGGCCTGCACTGGAAGACCGGGTTCCTGACCGTGTGGGCGGCGGGCCGGCCGTTCGTCTGGCTGGACGACGAGCTGACCGAGGTTGATCGGCGGTGGGTGCGGGACCACCATCCGGGCGCGGCGCTGCTGCACCGGGTCGACCCGCTGGCCGGGCTGACCGGGGACGACTTCGCCGTGGTCCGGGCGTGGCTCGCGGCGCAGCGGTGACCGGGGCGCTCACGGCGTACCGAAAACTGCGGGTCTCCCGGCGCACCGGGTGACCGGGGCGCTCACGGCGTACCGAAAACTGGGGTGAGAGAGACCCGGCCGCGGCCTGATGGCGGGCAGCGGCCCCGGTTCTGCGCCGGATCGGCACCGGAACCGCACTCCAGCGGCCGGGGCGCGCGGCCGACCGTGCTGGTGTGGAAAACATCGCCTTCACCTCCGGCTGGTATGTCCGTCACCCGAACGGCGCGCTCAGCGTGATCCGGCGCGACCAGAAAGCTCGGGCCGCCGGGCGCCAAGCCGGCCGGAAAACTCGCGCATAGGCCTCATCTCCTGCCCTGTTCGGCCGAACAGGGCAAGGAGGAGGTGTGCGCCCATGCGGTGGTTGGTGGTCGCGACGATGGTGCTCGCCTCGGTGACCGGCTGCTCCAGCGCCGCGGAGACGACTGTCGAGCAGCCGGACCGGGGCACCATCGGGATCGCCATGCCGACCACCACGTCGATCCGCTGGGTCGGCGACGGGGAGAGCATCGTCCGCCAGTTCCAGCTGCTCGGCTACCAGACCGACCTGGAGTACGCCGAGGACGACATCGACCGGCAGATCGAGCAGATCACCGGCATGATCAAGGACGGCGTGCGGGCGCTGGTGGTCGGCGCGATCGACGGCACCGCGCTCAAGGACGTGCTGGCCGACGCGGCGGCCGCGAAGATCCCGGTGATCTCCTACGACCGGTTGATCCGCGACACCCCGGACATCACCTACTACGCCACCTTCGACAACTACAAGGTCGGCGTGCTGCAGGCCACCACGATCATCAAGACGCTCAAGCTGAACAGCACCGGCGGCACCGACACCATCGAGCTGTTCGCCGGCTCCGCGGACGACAACAACGCCACGTTCTTCTTCAACGGGGCGATGAGCCTGCTCAGGCCGTACCTCAAGTCCGGCCGGCTGCGGGTGGTCAGCGGCGAGACCGCGTTCCCGACGGTCGCCACCCAGCGGTGGGACAACGCGGTGGCGAAGAAGCGGATGAAACGCCTGCTCGCCGGGCCGCTGCGGGGCGAACGGCTGGACGCGGTGCTCTGCCCCAACGACGGCATCGCCCGCGCCGTGCTGGAAGCGCTCCAGGAGGACGGCCGCAAACTGCCGGTGATCACCGGGCAGGACGCCGAGCTCGAATCGGCCAAGCTGATCGCCGCCGGCAAACAGACCCAGACGGTCTACAAGGACACCCGGGAACTCGCCAAAGTCGCCGTCCAGATGACCAACTCGCTGCTGCTCGGCGGCGTCCCCGAGGTCAACGACGAGAAACAGTACGACAACGGCGTCAAGGTCGTCCCCACCTTCCTGCTGCAGCCGGTGAACGTGGACCGCGGCAACTACCGCCGGATCCTCGTCGACGGCGGCTTCTACACCGCTGACCAACTGGCCGGGTGACCACGATGATCCAGCGCTTCCTCGACCTGTCGGTCCGCACCAAACTGACCGTGCTGGTCGCCGCCAGCCTGCTCGCGCTCGGGGTCTGCCTCGGCGTCACGGTCGTCAACGATGGGACCGCCAGCAACACCGCCCGGGACCTGGAGAACCTGAACTCGGCCAGCGCCCTGGTCCTGCAACTCGACCGCGAGGCCAGCGAGATGCGCGCCAACGGCATCCAGTCGATCGTGCGCAGCGACCCGGCCAAACAGGGCGAGCTGCTGCAGAACCGGATCGAGTCGGCGAACGACCTGCTCCGCCGCCTGGAAGCGATCGCCCTGCCCAGCGGCCTGAACGCCGCCGTCCAGCGGATCAAGGACGTCACCGCCGACTACACCAGCACGTTGAAACGCTTCGTCGACTCGGCCGCCGCCGACCAGGCCGGTGCCCGGCTCGCCTGGGAACAGGTCGGCGTCGACAACTACCTGATGAGCGCGGTGCTGGCCAACGAACGGGCGCTGTTCCTGGACACCGTCGCCCGGGCCAACAAGAACGCCTCCGACCGCCGGGCCACCGCCGAACGCATCCTCTGGCTGGCCGCCACGATCGCCGCGATCGCCGTCATCGTGCTGGCCCGCCTCGTCGTCCTGTCGATCACCCGGCCGCTGCAGCGGGTCCGCGGCGCGCTGCAGGCGATGGCCGGCGGTGACCTGACCGTCGCCGCCGAGGTCCGCGGCCAGGATGAGGTCGGCCAGATGGCCCGCGCCCTCGACGAGGCGCAGGCCAACACCCGCCGGGTGGTCTCCTCGGTGGCCGGGTCCGCGCAGGCCGTCGCGGCCGCCGCGGAACAGCTCACCGCCACCGCCGGCACCATGTCGCGCTCCGCCGAACAGGCCGCCGACCAGGCCCGCACCGCCTCCGAAGCGGCCGACGGGGTGAACGCCAACGTCTCCAGCGTCGCCGAGGGCACCGAGATGATGGGCTCGTCGATCCGCGACATCGCGCACAACGCCACCGAGGCCGCCCGGGTCGCCGAACAGGCCGTCGCGGTCGCCGACGCCACCACCGCCCAGGTCGGCAAGCTCGGTGAGTCGTCCGCCGAGATCGCCACCGTGATCAAGGTGATCACCGCCATCGCCGAGCAGACCAACCTGCTCGCCCTCAACGCCACCATCGAGGCGGCCCGGGCCGGCGAAACCGGCAAGGGCTTCGCCGTGGTCGCCGGCGAGGTCAAGGAACTCGCCCAAGAGACCGCCCGCGCCACCGAGGACATCTCCCGCCGGGTGCAGGCCATCCAGTCCGACACGGCCGGCGCGGTCACCGCCATCGGCGAGATCACCTCGGTCATCGCGCACATCAACGACTACCAGGCCACGATCGCCTCGGCGGTCGCCGAGCAGACCGCCACCACCGAACAGATGACCCGCAACGTGGCCCTGGCCGCCTCCGGCGCCGGCGACATCGCCGCCAACATCACCGGCCTGGCGACCGCGACCCAGGTGAGCACGGAGGGGATCGCCCAGTCGCAGCAGGCGGTCACCGAGCTGAGCACCATGGCCAACAACCTGCAGACCTTGGTCAGCCAGTTCCGCTACTGACGCGGAACCACTTCCCGGTCCGACCTTCGCCGCGCCTCAGTTGACCGGCCCGTCCGGTCCCGCCGCCGACGGCGAACCTGGTCCGGTCACGTCGCACATCGCGGTGGCCTCGGTGCGCTTCAGGTCGGCGCCCGCCGGCACCGCCGGGAAGGGCAGGATCGACCGCTGCCCGGCGGGTGTCCGGCACAGGCCCAGCTTGTCGTACACGTCGAAGGTCCCGCCCACGATCTTCCCCGCGCTGGTGCGGTACACCATGCTCGCCCCTCGATCCCTCAGGTCATGGCAGGCGTCCGACGATGCGGCGACCGGAATGCCGTCCGCGTTCGCGGCGGCGACACTCGCCGGCGCGGTCACCGTCGTGGTGATCGTCGGATAGGAGTTCGTGTCCTGCGCCGGGATCCACTGCGTGCGCAGCAGATCGAGGCCCGCGCGGGCGATCGAGGGGTACTTGCCCGTCGCGGCGAGCGCGGCGTCGTCGACGTTGGCGAAATTGCCGATCACGGCACGCTGACCCGGCCGGAGGATCGGGATCTCGAACAGGTGCCGATTCGTCTCGTCCTTGTCGATGCCCGGCTCTCCGCCGCCGGTCGCCGCCCGGAAGATGACCTGGGTCCGGTAGGCCACCTGGCCGGTTCCGTTCTCCACCACCGCGCCGATCGTCACCTTGCTCCCGTCATCGAATTGGCTGAAGCCGGTCTCGACGACCTTGATCATCCCGCTTCCCCCGGGCGGCGCCGGGATCGACTGGCCGCCGACCCCCGGCACCCCGATCGCCGCCTGCCCCGGCGCGGGCGGCGTGGGAAAGGGGCATGATGTGCTGTTCACCGGCTCGCCACTGTCGTCACAGGCGGCCGCGCTGGAACCGGCCACGAGCAACGCCACGCAGACACCCACCGCGGCAGTCCGCCTCATCATCCGTACACGCGCCCCTTCAACTCGAGCACCTGCCGAGCCTGATCCGCAACGAGACGCATGACCGCGGTGTTCACCGCGGCACGAAAATCCCGCTCGGTCAGAACACGAACCGTCCCGTCGGCCACGACGACCCGCCACCGGTGGATGCCCTCAGCGGACACGACGACCCGGCCGTCGTCCGACTGCCCGACCGCCACAATCCGGTCGCGGTCGGCTCGGAACACGTTGTCGCGGACCGGGTCGTCCTCGATCTCGTGGACGCCGAACTCGGCCCGGACGGCACGTTGCCTCTCCAGGTAGCGGGTCCAGAGCAACTGGATGACCTGCGCCAGACGGCGTTCCACCTCGGAGTCACTGATCTGCCCGTAACAGCCGGAGGAGAAGGAGATCTCCACCTTGCCCGGCCATCGCGCCTCGCCGTGCACGCCCCCGGCGGGAGCGGAGGCATGCACCGCCATGGTGTCGCATCGGTCGATCAAAGAGTGCACGTCCAGCCCCTCAGCTCGCGAATCCCAGGAAATCCTGATCGGTGGCATTCCGCCGGTTGGTCTTGGCGAGCATCGGCAGCGGCGGCACGTACGAGTCACGCTCCTGGCCGATCACCTCGGTAGCCGAGTCGAGGACTCGCGCGATCTTGTGTTCCTGTTCGTTGATCCGGGTGCACAACGCGGCGATGGCCTGGCGCACCGCGTCGATGACCGCGAATGCGGTCGGCGCCGAGAACGGCAGGTTCTGCGGCGGATCCTCGGGCAGGAGCGTCGCGCCGATGGAGGCGCCCCCGTCAGCCACCGCCAAGCCGACGGCAAGACTGGTGCCGATCGGTGACAGCGGCACCGCGGCGATGGTGGCGAAGGCCGCCACCGTGGTCAGAACCGTGTTCATGCTGTCCTTGTCATAGGACGTCTGCATGCTCGACAACGTGAAGATGGCATCGTTGAGGATGCTCGTGATGTCGGTGCGCGCCCCCGCCCAGACGCCCTGCTCCAGCTCGATCAGTTTGCTCGCGAACACGATCGCGTTGTACGTGCTCGCCGCCTGCGTCGGGAGCGGATCGAGGTATCGGGCCTTGAACTCCCGTGCCGCCGCCCCGCTCCACGTGGTGAGGTAGTCGCCCACCGTCGTCGCTTTGGAAAGGCTGAGATCCGCCGGTTTCAGTCCCAGCTTCGGATCCGCGGAAGGCTGCGTCGATGCGAGCGCTTGCGCCGCACGGCGCAGGTGGTCGAGCAACGGATCGAAATCGGTGGGCGCCGGCATGGACGACATGAACGGCCAGAACATGTCATGAATACCCGCGAGCATCGACTCGATCGTCGCGATGTCCTCCCGCTGCCGGGCGGACTGTCCCGCCGGGTCGGCCGGGATCGCGGCCTGCCTGCACGCCGTCTCGATCGCGACCCTGCGCAGCTCCTCCACACCCAATGGCAGGGTCTCGTAGCTCCACATCCACCGGGGCTGCTCGTCGGCCATGGTCAGAACTCGCCCTTCCCGGCATCGTCCCGCAGATCGGACAACTCCCGGGCCGCACGCAGATCAGTCTCGGCGTAGACCTCGGACGCGAGCTTGAGCGCGTCCCCCGCGGCATGGAGGTTCTCGGCGCTGTCCTGAAGGACACCGGCCAGCATCTGGCGCAACTGGGTGAGCGATCCCAGCACCGGTCCCACATCACCACTGTGAAACTCCGTGGGACGCCGGAAGCACTGGTCCGCCGTCTCCGACGCGAACAACTCGCGCCGTGCACCCTCGAACTGTGCCGCCACGGCCGGGAGGAACTTGTCACCCGCCAGCCACAGGTGGTACAGGTCGACCCCGAGTTCTTCGTGCTCCTTGGGCATGATCGCTCCCCGCGCTCTCCCCATCACCTGGACTGACCGACCGCTCGCCATCTCCGTCCGATAGCGATCCGGCAACCTCTGTCCATTGAGGGGAACGCCCTCCGTCGCTGCGCGGTTCAATGGCGGCACGCTCGACTGGCCGACGACGGTGGGTGGCCCGGTCAGGTGCGTACCAGGGCCAGCAAGCGCTGACCCCACCACACCGCGACCGCGATCCCGACGCCCACGCCGAAGACGCCGATGGCTCGGGGATCGGCGATGAAGAAACCGAACACGCCCAGCACCACCGCCGCCAGGGCCTGCAGCACCCGGATGCGGAACAGCAGGAACGCCACCCCGACCCCGATCAGCGCGCCACCGGCCCGGCTTGCCAGCTCCACCCACGGCTCGGCGCCGGTCTCCGCCGCGGTCACCGCGAACAGCACGCTCCCGACGCTCAGGATCAGCGTCGCCACCAGCGGGAACTCGACGACCACCGGGGGTGTCAGCCGGCGCCGGATGAGCACCGCCACGGCCGCCGCCAGCAGCGCGGCCGGCAGCACCGGCAACAGCGACCACTGCAACGGCTCGCCGAACGGCGCCACCAGATAGAGGCCGGCGGCCACCGCGTACAGGGCGGCCACGGTCACCCCGAACGCGTCCGCGGTGAGCAGGCCCGCCGAGATCTGCGCGGCCGCGTCCCACCGGCCGCGGATCCCGGCGTCCCGGCCCAGCGCCGCGCCGATCCACGGGCCGGCCGCCAGGCACAGCACCAGCCCCAGTACGCCGGCCAGGGCCAGCTCCGCCCAACTGGACGCGGTCGCGCCGCGCGCGGTGAACACGAAATGACTGAACAGCCCGACCGACGCCAGGCCCGGCGCGAGCAGACCCAGCGCTCGCAGCACGGTCAGCTTCGGCGCCTTGGGGGCCGGCTCGGTGACCGGCGCGGCCGCACCCTCGGCCTCGGCCACCCCGAGCACCACCGCCGCGCCCGGCATCGCCGCCGTCCGCACCGGCACGCCGAGCTGCCGCTCCAGCACCCGGGGAACCGCGGGCATCGCGGCGGTGGCGCCGACCGCGTAGACCGCGGCCAGGTCGGCCGGGCCCAGCTCGGCCGCGGTCAACGCCTCCGACGTCAGCTCGGTGAGCCGTCGCAGGGCCGGTTCGGCCGCCTGCTCGACCAGGGTCGCGCTGAGCACGACCGCCGCGCCACGCGCGGGAAGCGGCACGGTCACGGCGGGCTGCTGGGAGACCGCTTCCTTTCCGGTACGCAGGACCGCCACGGCCGCCGGTGACGCCGCCCGGAGCACCGCCTCGACCCCGGAACCGGCGTCGGTGTCCGGGCCGGAGGTGGCCGTGGTCAGCAGCATCGCGACCAGCCGCTCGTCGATCGCCCAGCCACCGGCGTCCACCCCGGAGACCGTGGACAGCACCTCGGTCCGGTCCGGTCCGGCCCGGACCACGCTCACCTCCGCGGTCGCGCCCACGTCGCAGACCAGCACGAACGCGGATTGCGGGGCGGCTGACGGCGTACCGGAAAGCGACGGCCCGGAAACGCGCGGGCCCGGTGCGGGCAGCGGACCGGCCTGGGTGGACAGGATCGCCGCGAGCGGCGCCTCGATCAGTTGCGGACGGCCCAGCCCGGCCTGGTGCGCGGTCTGGCGCAGCCAGGTCCGCCGGCCCGGATCCCAGCCGGCCGGCACGCTCATCCGGACGTCGGACGGCAGCACCCCGGCGATCCGGACCGCCTCGTCGGCGACCAGGCGCAGGGTGGCGGCGACCAGGTCGGCGATCGGGACGGTCCGCCCGTGCACCCGCACCGTGCCGGTCCCCTCGCCGAGCGGCGCCCCGACGAACCCGTCCGGGTCGTCGACGGCCAGCCGCCACGCCTCGCCGCCGGCCGTGATCGTCCCGTCCTTGGCGACGTGCACGGCGCTGGACGGCTCGGGCGTGCCCTCGATCACCAGCGGGTGCCAGGGACGCTCCGGCCAGACCAGGACCGCGCGGGTGCAGGCGGTCCCGTAGTCGATCGCCAAACGCATGTCACCAAGTCAAACAGATGATCACCGATGCGTCAGCCCTCACTTTTCCGCACGCACGTCATCCCCGGAACGGCCGGGATGACGCGATGGGGTGCGGGGATGCTGCGTGAGGCCGGCTTCGACGTGGTGGCCGCCTGCGCCGACGCCGACGCCGCGCGGCGGGCGGTGGCCGCGCTGACCCCGGACGTGGTCATCGTCGACATCCGGATGCCGCCGAGGCCTCACCGGGCGGACGCGACCACCTCGTCCAGGTTCATCGCCGTCCCCGCCCGCCAGGCGCCGGCGAAGCCGCGGTCCCCCAGCGCGGCCTGTCCCGCCGCGCACACCGCGTCGCGCCGCGTCGCGGCCTCGGCCGGCTCGGCCAGGTGGTGCTTGCGCCGCAGCTCGCCGGCCGCCGCGACCAGCCGCACCGCGCGCGCCGGCTCGGTCGCCACCAGCACCGAGGCCAGGCATTCGAACGAATTGGCCAGGTCCTCCCGGTCGCCGATCTCGTGGCGCCGGTCCAGCCCGGCCCGGAACAGCCGGGCCGCCTCCCCCGGATCCCCCTCGGCCTGCGCTGCCAGCCCCAGCTGGTGCTGCGCCATCGCCTCGCCGAACAGGTCGCCCAGCTCCCGGCTCAGCGCCAGCGCCTCGGCGGCCGACTCGCGCGCGCCGGCCGGGTCGCCCTGCGCCAGCCGGATGTCGGTCCGGCACTCCAGGCCGAGCAGCACGCCCCGGCTGTTCCCGGCGGCCCGCTCCAGTTCCAGGCACTGATCGATGTAGCCGGCCGCCGGCCCGATCTCGCCCTGCCGCAGCGCGAGCTTCGCCAGGTTGCCGAGCGCGACCGCCACCCCGGCCGGCTGGTCCAGCTCCCGGCACACGTCGAGTCCGAACCGGAAGTGATCAGCAGCGGCCACGAAGTCCCCGGAGCGCAGCGCCGCCACGCCCAGGATGTTGCGCGCCTGCGCCTCGATCTGCCGTTCCCCGACGCGCACGGCCAGCGCCAGGCAGCGCGTCCCGTAGTCCGCCGCGGTCGTGTTGTCGTCCTGCGTCGCGGCCAGCACGGCGGCCGGGTAGAGCAGCTCGGCCCGCTCCGTGTCGGGCAGCCCGTCCGGCACGCTGAGCAGCCGATCCAGCCACTGCCGGCCCTCCGCGATGTGGTTGCCGTTGCGCCAGTGCCGCCACAGCCCGCGGCAGATCCGGGCCGCCGTCGCGGTGTCGCCGGCGTCCAGCGCGTTGCGCACCGCGTCGCGCAGGTTCGGGTACTCCAGGTCCAGCCGCTCCGCCCAGGCCTGCTGATCAGCGCCGGTCATCCCGTCGGCCGCCAGGGCGGCCAGATCGGCGAAGTACCCGGCGTGGCGCCGCCGCACCGCCGCCAGGTCCGCCTCACTCACGGCCAGGAGCTCTTCGGCGTACGCCCGGATCGTCGCCAGCATCCGGAACCGTCCGGACGGCGTCTCCACGGTGAGCAGGCTCTTGTCCACCAGCCGGGCCATCCCGGCGGCCGCCCCGGGCAGCACCGCCTCGGCCGCCTCCGCGGTGCACCCGCCGGCGAACACCGCCAGCCCGGTGAAGATCCGCCGCTGGTCCGCGTCCAGCAGCCCGAAACTCCACCCGATCGCCCCGCGCAGGGTCTGCTGCCGCTCCGGCCGGTCCCGCGGCCCGGTCAGGTCGAGATGCTGGTCGAGCAGCGTCCGCAGGTGCGGCACCGAGTAGGCGCCGGCGCGCGCCGCGACCAGTTCGATGGCCAGCGGCAGCCGGTCCAGCCGTTCGCAGAGCGCGACGACCTCGGCCCGGTCCGCCACGAAGTCGGCGTCGGCGGCCCGGGCGCGCTGGGTGAACAGCGACTCGGCGTCACCGGCCGGCAGCGGCGGCACCCGGTAGACCTGCTCGCCGTAGACCCCGAGCGGCTCCCGACTGGTCGCCAGGATCCGCAGCCCGGGCGCCTCGGCGAGCAGCCGGGCCAGGGTGAGCGCCAGCCCGGGCACCTGTTCCAGGTTGTCGGCGACGAGCAGCAGCTCGGCGTCGGCCAGCACCTCGGCGAGGGCGTCCGCCAGGTCCACCCCGGGCACGTCGTCGACCTGCAGCGCCGCGGCCAGCGCCCGGACCGCCTCGGCGGTGTCGGTGGTGTCCGCGAACGGCACGAAGAGCACCCCGTCCGAGTAGTCGCCGGCCACCTCCCGGGCCACCACGACGGACAGCCGGGTCTTCCCGATGCCGCCCGGCCCGGCCAGCGTGACCAGGCGGTGGGTCTGGAGCAGCGTGGCCGCCCGGCGGCGTTCCGGCTGCCGGCCGACCAGCGAGGTGAGCTCGGCGGGCAGCCGCAGCCGCCGCGCCGGCCGGCCGGCCGCGGTGCCGGTCAGCGTCCAGCCGCCGGCGCCGTCCGGGATCACCTCGACCCGCTCGCGCAGCCGGTCCAGGGTGCGCACCACCGCGGCGGGCAGCCCGCCGCTGCGCCGGACCACCTCGCCGACCAGCGCGGGCGACGGCTCCCCGGCCAGCGCGGCGCGCAGCCAGATGTGCACGGTGGCCGGCGACCACGGGTCGAGCCGGGCCACCCCGAGCTCCGGGACGCCCAGGCCGGCGGGCGGGCCGGTGGTCGCGTACGCGATGCCGCCCACCCGCCCGCCGAGCAGCGCCGCCGGGTCGGTGTCCAGGTCGGCGAGCAGCAGCCGGTCCGGGCCGAACCCGCGCAGCTTGGCCAGCCGGCCCACCTCGTCCAGGAAACGGGTGTGCCCGGCGCCGGGCGGTCCGGTGATCCGCAGCGCGCCGTGCCCGCGCAGGGACAGCTCGGTGAGGAAGTCGTGGACGGCGGCCAGCGCGGTGTCGCGTTCCCAGAGCCGGGACGAGCCGCCGTCCGCCGGGGTCTCCGCGTCGTCCGCCACCACGCCACCGCGGCCACGGCGTTTGGCCAGGTAGTTGCGGCGGTCGGCGGCGGCGACCAGGGCGTCCGCGGAGTCCGCGTGCTCGGGGTAGCTGGCCACGCCGAGGCTGACCGTCAGGTGCAGGGGTGGCTCGGCGCCGTACGGGCGGTCCCGGATCGCGCTGCTCAGCCGCAGGGCGAGCCGCAGGGCGTCAGCCGGGGCGAGGTCCGGGAGCAGCACGACGAACTCGTCGCCGCCGTACCGGAAGACCGTGCCCGCCGTGCCGACCGCGGTCACCGCCCGGCCGGCGATCTCCCGGAGCACCGCGTCGCCGCGCTGGTGGCCGTAGACGTCGTTGACCGTCTTGAAGTGGTCGACGTCGAAGAGGAACAGCGAGCAGCGGCGCCCGCGCAGCGCCGCGGCCAGCCGGGCGGCGAGATCGGCGCGTCCGGCGGTGCCGGTGACCGGGTCCAGCGTCAGCGTGCCGCCCATGCCGCCGTCCTCTCGCTCGCTTCTGCGGAGAGCGCCCATCGGCGCCCGGGACGGCGACCTGAGAGTTCTTCCGCGATCCCGGCCGGCGGACACCGACCCTGATCATCCGAACGTCCGGAAGCCGGTCCCGGGGCTGGACGCACACCCGTTCCGCTACCGATCGTGGTGGACGTGACCACCGCACGTGGTCAGGTTCGGTCGTTGGAAGGACATCTGGTGCCCACTTCGAGTTCCGGCCGCGCTCGCCGGCTTTCCCGGGCCACCGCAGCGGCGCTGCTGCCCCTCACCCTGCTCGCCCCGGCCGTCCCGGCCGCGGCGGCGAGCCGGTCCGCGCCGGGCGGCGGCTGGTCCGGGACCTGGCTGAGTTCCGGCACCACCGGTACGGCGGGGACCGCGCTCAGGGACGTCCGCCGGATCATCGGCGCGGACTCGGGCGCCGCCGCCTCGCTGACCGGCGCCGGCGTCGGCGTGGCGCTGCTCGACACCGGCGTCGCCCCGGTGCCCGGGATCCCGGCGGCACAGCTGGTCAACGGGCCCGACCTGTCCTTCGAGTCGCAGTCCGACGAGCTGCGCTACCTGGACACCTACGGTCACGGGACACACCTGGCCGGGATCATCATCGGCAACGACACGGCCAGCGGCAGCGTCGGCCTCGCACCGAAGGCCAAGCTCACCTCGGTCAAGCTGGGCACCGCGAACGGGGCGGTCGACGTGTCCCAGGTGATCGCCGCGATCGACTGGGTGGTGGAGCACCGCAACGACGACCCGGCCAACCCGACCCGGGTGCTGAACCTGTCCTACGGCAGCGGCGGCAACCCGGCGGCCTGGACCGACCCGCTGCAGTACGCCGCCGAGCAGGCCTGGAAGGCCGGCATCGTGGTGGTCGCCGCGGCCGGCAACGACGGCAACGGCAGCACCACGCTGGCGAACCCGGCCACCGACCCGTTCGTGCTGTCGGTCGGCGCCACCGCGACCAACGGGACCACCGCGGCCGGCGACGACACCCTGGCCACCTACACCAACCTGGCCACCCAGGAGAAGCAGCCGGACGTCCTCGCTCCCGGCGAGTCGATCGCGTCGCTGCGCGACCCGGGCTCGAACATCGACAACAACTACCCGGGCGCCCGGACCGGCACCACGCTGTTCCGCGGCAGCGGCACCTCGCAGGCCGCCGCGGTCACCTCGGCCGCCGTGGCGCTGCTCCTGCAGGCCCGCCCGTCGCTCACCCCGGACCAGGTGAAGGATCTGCTCAAGCGGGGCACCGCGGTCACCGGCAAGGCGGCCACCCTGGGCCTCAAGCAGATCAACGTCGGCACCGCGCTCGGCCTCACCCCGTCGTCGTCCAGCCAGCAGACCTGGACCCCGTCGAACGGCAGCGGCAACCTCGACGACGCCCGCGGCGACAGCCGGGTGGTCAGCAACAACGTCCCGCTCAGCGGCGAGATGACCATCTTCGGGCCGTTCCACAGCGCGAACTGGGCGGTCTTCTCGTCCACCGGCGCGTCCTGGCAGGGCGGCCAGTGGATGGGCATGCGGATGGCCGGCGACGGCTGGACCGGCTCGTCGTTCGCCTCGAGGACGTGGGCACCGGCGACCTGGGCGGGCACCCCGTGGGGCGGCGCCAGCTCGTGGACCGACCCGAACTGGACCGGTCGCTTCTGGTCCGGCCGCTTCTGGTCGGCGGGCGCGTGGTCCGGCCGGTTCTGGTCCTCGGAGGACTGGTCCGGCTCGACCTGGGGCTGATCAGCTCTCGGACGCCGACGGTTCCGATCCGGCGCAGGTCACCGTGACGGTGACCTGCGCCGAGCCGTGTTTGAAGACGACCGCCGGGGCCGGTCCGGGTTCCTCGTCGGCCGACTGGACCTTGTACGTCCTGGCCGCCGTCCAGGACAGCACCTGCGCGGTGCCGGGCGACGGGCAGCTCGCCTTCACGGTTCCGGCGCTGGTGGTGAGCGTCCGCTGGACCGGCGTCGCGGTCGTCGGCTGCGTCGCCGGCGGGGTCGGGGTCGTCGGCGTGGCGGGCGGCGGCGTGGCCGGGGTCGCCCCGGGAGTCGTCGGCACCGGGCTCGTGGTGGTCCCCGCCGTCGCGGCCGGGGCCGGCGCGGACCGCTCGGTGCGGCCGGCCTGCACCGCCGCGGACGCGGGCCCGGCCGCGCCCGGCTCCTGCGACGGTGCCGGCGGTACCGGGGCCGCGGACGGTCCGGAGGTGCCCCGCGTCGCCGCGCCCGTGACGCCGCCGCCGTCCCGGTCGGGAAAGAGCAGCCAGCCGCCGGCGGCCAGCACCGCCACCACCACCCCGGCGGCGACCACGAGCGGCCGGCGCGGCTTCGAGGCCGGGACCGGAGCCGGGAGGGCGGCCGGGACCGGGCCCGGAGCCGGGGCTGGAGCCGGGACCGCGGCCGGCAGCTGCTGGGTGCCCTGCGGCGGCCGGACCAGCAGCGTCGGCTCGGGCACCGGCGGCACCCCGGCGGCCGCCACCGGCAGCTCATCGGTGATCATCCGGAGGCCCGCGGCGACCGCCAGCACCCCGGCCACCTCGCGGGCGCTCGGCCGGACCGCCGGGTCCTTGGCCAGGCAGCGGTCGCACAGCCGGACCACGTGCCCCGGCACCCCGGGCACCGGCGGCAGCGGGGCCGGCTCCACGTAGACGTGCGCCTCCAGCATCTGCCGGGTGTTCTCCGCCGTCCACGGCGTATGTCCGGTGAACGCCAGGTGGAGCAGCACCCCGAGCGCGTAGACGTCGGCCGGCGGCGCGACCGCCGCCCCGAACAGCCGCTCCGGCGCGAGATAGGCGGGCGTCCCGAGCACCTCGGTGTCCGGCGACCCGGTCCCCTCGGGCGCCACCGCCGCGGCGATCCCGAAGTCCACCACCTTGGCCCCGGTCGGCCCGAGGATCACGTTGCCCGGCTTGATGTCCCGGTGCACCAGCCCTTCGCCGTGCGCCGCGGCCAGCGCCGCCGCGATCTCCGCGCCGACCCGCATGGCGAACCGCGGCGGCAGCGGCCCGGCGGTCAGCCGCTGGGCGAGCGTGCCACCGGGGACCAGCTCCATCACGACGTACCGGAGAAGGCGCCCGTCGTGCTCGGTCTCGCCGTAGTCGTAGACCTGCGCGATGTTCGGATGCGACAGCGCCGCCGCGGCCAGCGCCTCCTGCCGGATCCGGTCACCGAACCGCAGCGTGGCCATCAGCTTGACCGCGACGTCGCGCCCCAGCACCAGATCCCGCGCCCGCCAGACGACGGCCATCCCGCCCTCGCCGAGCTGGTCCAGCAGCCGGTAGCGCCCGTTGAGAAACAGACCTCCGCCGATGCTCACTCAGCGCAGTCTGCCAACATCAGCGATCTTTCGCACCCCGGCGGGCCGGTCCGTCGCCGCCCGGTCGCTCGACTCGGCCGGCGACGGGTCCGCTCCACCCGCGGCCACTGCCTTTCCGGTACGCGAAAGCGCCCGCCCCGGCTGTCTCCGCGGCGGGCGCTCCCGGTCGTACCGTAAGCGGGATTTCTAGTATTTGAGGTACTGCCGGGTCAGCTTGGCGACCTTCTCGACCAGGGCGATGCCGCCCTCCATCGACTTGTTGTTGTGCGACAGCACGGCGACCGAGACGTTGACGTCGTCGCCGGAGGTGACCCGGCCGATGGTGTTGACCGCCCACAGGCCGCCGTCGGCGGAGCGGGTGTCCCAGCCGTTCTTGACCGTGGTGGTCTCGCCGGACTTGGCCACCGCCGGGACGCCCCAGTCCTGCGCCTCGTTCACCGTGTTCATCAGCTTGAACGCGGTCTTGCGCGAGCCGGCGTCCAGCGGGCCCTCGGTGTCGACCAGCTTGGCCAGCAGTTTCAGCTGGTCGTCGACGGTGGTCCGGGTCAGGCCCCAGGAGCTGTTGACCACGGTGTCGGTCAGGCCGAGCCGCTTGTTGCACTTGGTGACCGCGCTCTTGCCGCCCAGCCGCTGGAACAGCGAGGTGGTCGCGTTGTTGTCGCTGAGCTGGATCATCGGCTTGGCCAGGGCCATCTCGCTGGTGCTCGGCTCCCGGCCGGCGTCCTGGTCCTTGAGCAGCATGCAGGCGAGGATCTGCGCCTTCACGATGCTGGCCGTGTCGTAGTGCTCGTCGCCGCGGTAGGCGTAGGTCTCGCCGGTGGTCAGGTCCTGCACCGCGACGGAGAACTCCGGCGAACTGGCGGACAGCTTCTTCAGCGCGGCGTCCAGCTGCTTCTTCCGCTTCGCCCGCTCGGCCTTGGCCAGCTCCTCGGGGCTGGGCCCGGTCGGGGTCGGCGAGGCGGTCGGCGACGACCCACCGCCCAGACTCAGCGCGCTCGGCAGCACGCCCCCGCCGTCGGTGCCGTCGTCCTCGCTGAGGCCGGCGTAGATCAGGCCGCCTCCGCCGAGAACCACGGCCGCCGCCACAGCCATAATCGCCACCCGGTATCGCTGCACCCGTGCATACTGCCGCGCCACCGACCGGTTCACAAATCCCCGCACTCTCGGCATCCGGCCCGCCACCTGCAGTGATCGCGCGCCCCGCCCTTTCCTCCTCCGAAGCTCCCTTCTCCCCGCGGATCCGGGCGCCTGTCGCGGGCCCGCCCGGACCCGTCCGCCGCGGAGCACCCGACCCCGGTCGAGGCCTCGGTGTCCGGCGCGGTGGCCCGCAAACCCTGACCCCGCGCGGACCGGCGGCTGGATCACGCTCGCCGTCCGGGCCGCTATCGTTGCGCGCGTGATCCCCTCCCCGGAACAGGCCACCCTCCCGGAGTGGGAGCGCCTGCGCCTGCTGCGCGCCGAGTCCGAGTTCGACGCGATCAAGAAGAACCCCAGGCTGGCGTACGCCCTGTGGTGCGTGACCGGCGTCTTCGGCGGCCACCGCTTCTACCTCGGCGACACGCTTCAGTCGATAGCGATGCTGTTCACCCTGGGCGGCCTGGGCGTGTGGACCCTGCTCGACGCTTTCTTCATCGCCCGCCGCGTCCGCACGGTCAACAGCTCCCGCCGAGCCATGGTGATGGCCCGCTACGGCATCCTCGACGCCACCTGACCGTCCCGCCACCCGGCCCCTCCCGCCACCTGGCGGCGCCCATCGGAGCGGGTCCGCGCGACCGCGTCAGCGGGAGCGGGTCAGGCGGAGCAGCAGGGCCACGCCGAGGGCCAGCGTCAGCAAGCCGCCGAGCACCGCGAAGGCCAGCAGCGCCGGCAGCAGCAGCCCACCCCAGCCGGACCCGGCCTCGGCCGCCAGCACCTCGTTGATCTCCATGAGCCGGGAAGCTACCAGCCTCCGGCAAGACAGGGCGCCCGGACCAATGATTGGCCCATCCATTCGGCCTGGAATTGGCACACCCGGCAGGCCAATCTGGGATCTAGCGTGGTCGGCGAAACCCGTGAGGAGCCTGATCATGACTTCCGTCGATCTGTATTTCGACGCCGCCTGCCCGTTCGCCTGGATCACGTCGCGCTGGATCCTGGAGGTGCGGCCGCTGCGCGACCTCGAGTTGCGGTTCCGGCCGATGAGCCTGTTCGTGCTGAACGAGGGCCGCGAGCTGCCCGACTGGTACCGCGACCTGGTGGACCGCTCGCTCGGGATGGCCCGGGTGGTCACCGCGGCCGCGCAGCTGCACGGCGAGCAGGTGCTCGGCGAGCTCTACACGGCGCTCGGCACCCGCATCCACCAGCAGGGAAACAAGGATTTCACCGCGGTGATCCGGCAGGCGCTGGCCGAGGCCGGGCTGCCGGCGTCGCTGGCCGAGGCGGCCGGGACCACCGAGTGGGACGAGGGGCTGCGCAAGTCGCACCACGAGGGGATGGACCCGGTCGGCGAGGACGTCGGCACGCCGACCATCCACATCGACGGGGTGGCGTTCTTCGGGCCGGTGCTGAACCGGATCCCGCGCGGCGAGGAGGCGGCCCGGCTGTTCGACGCCGCCCGGACGCTGGCGAACCACCCCGGGTTCTTCGAGCTCAAGCGCACCCGGACGGGGGGCCTGCACTTCGACTGAGCGCCTGGACGGCACGAGAGGGGAAAAGAAAGTGCCGGCCACCACAGGCCGGCACCCGTTCACAGTAGCAACTTCCGTACCAAAATTGCTTTTTTAGGGAAAAACGGGCGTGTCGGGACGGCCCCACCGCACCGCGGTGTCCCCGGCCGTTGTGCGACCATGCTGATCTGACCTGCGGTTACGGGGGTGGAGATGCGGACGATCACGCGCCGGGTCACGCTGCGCCATGCCGACCTGGACGGCTCGGCGTGCACCGCCCCGGACGAGCTGGCCGAGGTGCTGCGCGGCCGCGACCCGGTGGTGGTCGTGCTGGAGCACCGGGTCAAGGGGGTGACCCCGACCCGGGAGGTCTTCGAGGCACGCCTGGAGCAGGACATCACCTGGCAGTTCACCGGGATCACCTGGCCGGACGACCTGCGCACCGGCATGGTCGTCACGATCTCCTGGCAGTCCGGCCGGGACGCCGTGGTGATCCGCACCAAGGTGCTGGACGACCCGATGCGCATCGACGGCGTCAACTACTACCACGAGTACGACCCGAAGACCGTCACCCGCGACTTCGAGGCCCGCCCGTCGAACCGGGCCCAGGTGCTCACCACGATCCGCAAGCTGGGCCGGGTCTTCGAGGACGGCAGCGCGGTCTTCCCGGAGTCCGAGCTGGCCCGGCGGTCCGGGCTGGGCCGCGGCCAGAAGGGCGCGTTCCTGCTGAAGAACGCGGTCGACCAGCTGATCCGGGAGGGCTACGTGACCCGGGTCGAGGGCAGCCTCGACCCGGCCGGCCATCCGTCCTATCCGGCCGTCGACGGCGAGGAGCCGGTGGACCTGCTGTTCTACGCCCCGCTGGTGGAGCCGGCGCAGCATCCCAGCGAGCCGGACGGGGACCCGGAGCACCATGACCGCCGCGAGCACTGGGTCAAGGGTTTCGTCCGCAAGCTTCCGCCCGGCGCCCAGCCGTCCGAGAAGCAGCTCTCCGCCTACCAGCGCGCGGTGGAGAACGAGCTGATCGACGAGGACGAGGAGCTGCCCCCGGGCTACACCTTCGTCAAGAAGCACCACCGGCACGGCTGACCTCGCGCAACGCGTCCAGGACCGCCCGCACGGCCGCCCGGTGCAGGGTCTCCGGCCTGGTCAGCACGTCGATGTGGCGGCCGGCCGGCAGGTCGGCCAGGGGCCGCAGCACCAGCCGCGGGTCGGGCACCGTCGTATACCCGGGCAGCAGCGCCAGCGCCACCCCGGCGGCCACCATCGACGCGGTCACGGTGAACTCGTTGATCCGGTGCGCGATGTCGAGCGGCCGCCCGGCCGCCGCCCCGATCGCGGTCAGCACCCCCTCGACCGGAAACCCCTCGTGCACGCTGACCCACGGCTCGCCGGCCACGTCGGCGGCGGTCAGCCGGGGCTTGCCGGCCAGCGGCGAGTCCGCGGCCATCGCCACGTAGAGCGGCTCGTAGACCAGCGGCACCACGGTCAGCCGCTCGGCCGGCCAGGGCGGGCTGTGCGCCAGCCGGTGCGCGATCACCAGGTCGTAGTCGCCGACCAGGCCGGGGAAGTCGACGCGCGCCACGTCCTCGTCCGCGCAGCGCACCTGTGGGACCCGCCGGACCAGCGGCGGGAACCAGGTCAGCGCGGCGCTGTGGAAGGCCGAGACGGTGACCGGTGCCGCCGGATCGTCCAGGTAGGCGCCGACCGCGCGGTCGGCCCGGTCCAGCGCGGTCATCACCTCGACCGCCGCCGCGGCCAGGGCCCGGCCGGCCTCGGTGAGCACCAGGCGGCGGCCGCTGCGCTCGGTCAGCGGCACCCGCGCCGACCGTTGCAGCGTGTTCAACTGCTGGGACACCGCGGACGGCGTGATGTGCAGCGCGCGGGCCACCGCCGCGACACTGCCCCGGTCCCCGAGCTCGCGCAACAGCCGCAGGTGGTGCGGATCCATCAGGCTCCACTACATCGTCGATTCAGAGGTTGGTGTCTTGTCTACCGGATCGACCGGGCTGAGGCTCACCCTGTGTCGACAACGCGTGTGGGTGACGTCCTGTTGCTGGCCGTCGCCGTGGTCTGGGGAAGCAGCTATCTGACCGCGAAGACCCTGGTGGTCGCGGGCGGCGTGCTGGTCGTGCTGGCGCTGCGCTTCCTGGTCTCGGCGGCCGCCATGCTGCCGTTGCTCGTCCGGCACCGGCCGAGCCGGCCCGAGGCCGGCATCGGCATCCTGCTCGGCGTCACGCAGGCTTCGGTCCTGGTGCTGGAGACGTACGGCGTGTCGCTGACCAGCGCGACCAACGCCGGCGTGCTGATCAGCCTGACCATCCTGCTCACGCCGATCCTGGAAGGTCTCGTCGCCCGGCGCTGGCTGCCGGCCCGGTTCTTCCTGGCGGCCGGCGTCGCGGTGGCCGGCGTGGTGCTGCTGGTCGCCGGGCCCGGCCTGCGCGCGCCGTCCCTCGGTGACGCGCTGATGCTGGCCGCCGCCGTGGTCCGGGCCGTCCACGTGACCCTGTCCGCGCACCTGACCCGGGGGCACGCCTTCCGGACCACCACGCTGACCACCCTGCAGACCGTCGTCGGCGCCGTCCTGTTCACCGCGGCGGCCGGCTCGTCGCTGCTCCCGGGCGCCGCCGCCCTGGACGCCGGCGCCTGGCTGGGCGTGCTCCACCTGGCGCTGGGCTGCAGCGTCTTCGCCTTCGTGGTGCAGCTGTGGGCGATCCGCCGCACCTCCGCCGCCCGGGCCAGCCTGCTGCTCGGCACCGAGCCGGTCTGGGCCGTCCTGATCGGCGTCCTCCTGGCCGGCGAACACCTCAGCGTCGCCGCGGCCGCCGGCATCGTCCTGGTGCTGGCCGGCACCTACTACGGTCAGCGCATGGAGAGCCGCGCCCGATCCGCCCAGCCCGCCGTCGCCCTGGTCCCGTGACAGCGTCCCCGGAGCAGCGGTGGGTCGTCTGGCGCCAGGACGACAACGGCAACCGCTACGTGGTCGCCCGCGGCCGGTCCCGCGCCGAGGCCGACGAGTTGGCGGCCACGCTGGAGGCCCGTGGCCACAAGCAGCTCTACTGGGTCGCCCCGGACGAGTAACCCCGGCCGGCCGCCCCACCCACTCGTGCGAGCGGTCAGGCGAAGTCCCGGTACTTCAGCTTCGCCCGCCGCCCGTCCGGGTGGTGCCACACGATGCCCTCATATTCCGGGTGCGCCAGGATCCAGGCCCGCAGCCCGTCCAGGTCCCGCGGCACCTCGAACCGTTCCGCGTCGGCGTGCGCGACCAGCTCGTGCCCGGCCACCCGCTCCGGATTACCGTTGATCTTCGGACCGATCAGCTCGTAGGTCCCCGGCGCCCACCGCCCGCTCCGCGCCACCGCCTCGACGTGACACGCCGCGTAGGACGACTGTGCGACCGGCTCCCAGCCCACCGTCTTCCCGGTGTTCTCATCGGTCATCACCGCCCGGTACCCGGCCGGCCGGTTCCGCCCCGGCCGCACCTCCCGGCGCGCCCACCAGACCCCGTCCTCGTCCAGAAGAACGCAGGTCCCGTCATATTTCCGGGTCGCGACTCCCGCCCCGTCGAGCACCCACTGACACTCCGGGTCGGCCTCGGGCAGCACCCGCCGGCGATCGTCCGGGTCCCGCCGGAACACCGTAGGAATCTTCCGCATGCCGAAATCCTCGCAGCCCGGTCCACCGATTAACCCAGCGCCGGCCCGAGGTCCGCGTCACCCTCTTCCGGTACGCCCGCAACGCCCGCTCCACGCCCGGACCGCAGCGCGCCCACGGTCCCCCGGCTGGCCCTCACGGGTGCCTCGACCACCCCGAAACACCCCTCACAACCAGCCGGACAACCGCGACACGCGCCGGACCGCAGCACGCCCCACGCTCCCCCGGCTGGCCCTCACGGGTGCCTCGACCACCCCGAAACACCCCTCACAACCAGCCGGACAACCGCGACACGCGCCGGACCGCAACGCGCCCCACGCTCCCCCGGCTGGCCCTCACGGGTGCCTCGACCACCCGAAACACCCCTCACACCCAGCCGGACAACCGCGAGACGCGAAAAGGCCGCCCGACGGGCGGCCTTTTTCGACGTGCGGGGCGGATCAGCTTTCGACGTGCGGGGCGGATCAGCGCAGCAGGTCCGGGATCCGGTCGAACAGCTGCGTCGTGTAGGTGATCATCTCGTGCAGCATCCAGTTGCCGGTGAACAGCAGCACCGCGCCGATCGCCACCGCCTTCGGCACGAACGACAGCGTCGCCTCCTGGATCTGCGTCACCGACTGGAACAACGAGATCGCGAACCCGACCGCCAGCGCGGTCAGCAGCACCGGCGCGGACAGCTTCGCCGCGATCGTCATCGCCTGCAGCCCCAGCTCAACCACCATCGTGTCGGTCATGCCCCACACTTCGGGCGATCCACCACCGCCCGGAGTGCAGACCGGTCACACCCCGGTTGCCATTCGGTTCACCCGCACAGGAAACCTCAAGTAGCCCGCCCCGCTGCCGCACCCCGGGACCTCAGTCGGAGCGGCCGATGTGCAGGTGCCAGACCTTCGCGCCGACACGCACCACGATGTCGACGTAGTCGACGTCCCAGAACGCACCTTTTTCGACCGCTTTGACGTCCATCAGGTAGGCCTCGACCCCGGGCGGCCACACCTGGCCGAGCAGCGCCACCAGCCACTCGGTCAGCCCTTCGGCCAGCCGGCGCGGCGGCGAGCCCTCGGCCGCGTGCGCCGGGGCGAACCAGCCGGGCAGCACGTCGAGGATCGCCCGGGACCAGGACGCGAGCGGGCTCAGCGTGGGTCGCAGCCCGTCGCCGAGCAGCGCCTCGGCCGACCTGGACACGCTGCCCTTGATCAGCGGCTGCTGGCTGAGCCGGAGGCTGACCGAGTGGTTCGTCCCGCAGAGCAGGTCCTCCAGGATCCGCAGCGTGCGCTCGATCATCTCCACCGCTTCGTCCGGCGTCGCGTCCGCCACCGGCTCGATCCTCGCCCAGTCGAATCCCGTCACGCCGCGGAGCCTATGCCGCCCGAGCGACCCGCTCACCGGCGCGACAGACCGCCGGGGCCGCGGCTCGCGCGGGGGCCGCCGATGGTGGCGGAGGACCGCCGGTGGCCGCGGAGACCGGCGGATGGTTGCGCAGGGGCCGCCGATGGTGGCGGAGGACCGCGGGTCGCCGCGGAGACCGGCGGATGGTTGCGCAGGGCCGCCGATGGTGGCGGAGGACCGCAGGTGGCCGCGGAGCGCGGCGGATGGTTGCGCGGGGCCGCGGATGGTGGCGGCGGACTTCCGGTGGCGGGTGGTTGGTGGTGGCGATGACGGCTACGCCGGGAGGATTTGGGTACGTTGGACGGCATGGTTTCCGCGATGGAGTTGCACGGTGATCCGCATGTCGCCCGGTACCTGGAGACCGACGGTGCGGACGGGTTCCACTGGCGTAACGGGACCGAGATCCTGATCCTGTTCACCACCGGGCGCAAGTCCGGCGAGGAGCGGTCGCATGCGCTGATCTTCCGGGAGCACGAGGGTGCCTACCTGGTGGTCGCGTCCAAGGGTGGCGCGGCCGCGCCGCCGGCCTGGTTCGTCAACCTGTCCGCGCAGCCCCGGGTCGAGGTGCAGATCAAGGGTGACCGCTTCCCGGCGACGGCCCGGGTCGCCACCCCGGCGGAGAAGCCGGCGATGTGGGCGAAGATGGTGGAGGCCTGGCCGGACTACGACGAGTACCAGAAGAAGACCGACCGCGAGATCCCGATCGTCGTCCTGGAGCGGACCTGACCACACGCCCCGGACCGGCTAGAGCAGCATGTGCAGGCGGATGCTGGTGCTGCCCGGCTCGGTGTGGATGCGTACCAGGTCGCACACCTGATTGGCGAGCAGCAACCCGCGCCCGCCCTCCCGGTTGACCGACGGCGGGATCCGCCCGACGAGCGGATCGGTCAGGTGACCGCCGTCGTCGACCTGGCAGACCAGCCGCCCCGGCTCGGTCCAGGTGGAGATCACGCCGCCGCCGGGCGCGTACCGGATGGTGTTCTCGGCCAGCTCGTTGACCGCCAGCACGAAGTCCTCACCGCGGTCGCCGAGCAGCCCGGCCTCCCGGGCCTGCCCGCGGGCGAAGGCGCGCACCGCGGACAGCTCCCGGGCCGCAGTGTATTCCCAGGTGGCGGCGGCGTCCGGGATCGGCGGCAGGGGCTGGTTGAAGGCGGCCGCCGCGGTCACCCCGTCGGTGTACCAAGGGCTGGGCTTGCGCTGCCCGGACTCGATCATCACGGGGTGGGTGTGCCAGGCGTCGTCGACCCACGCCGGGTCCAGGCGGCCCGCGTCGTACGGGCACAGCACGGTCGCCGCCACGCCGGCGAAGGCCGCGTTGATCAGCGCCTCGTGGGCGGCGCAGGCCGGGTACTCGATGCCGGACCGGCTGGGCCAGATCGGCTCGCCGATCGCGGCGACCCGGCGCCCCGGGTGCCGGGCGGCGAAGGCCAGCAGCACCCCGGGGATGATCCGGCCGGGGTTACGCCCGGCCTCGGCCATGTCGGCGAAGGTCACCGCGTCGCCGAGATCGGTGAGCTCGTCGCGCAGCATCGTCAGGTTGTCGCCGGGCACCGCGACCAGCACCGGCTCGCCGGCGGCCACCGCGGCCCGGGCGAACGCCGTCGTACCGGCGAGGTAGTCGGCGGTGTTGTGGTACAGCAGACCGGGATGATCGAAGGCGGTCATCGCACCGCCTCGTGGCCGCTCCCCCGCAGGCGGCCGGGCCGCGCTGCGCCGAACATCGGCTGCCTCCTGGCCCTCCGGCCGTCTCTCCGGGGCCGGCGCGTGCTGAGGCCGGCCACTGCCCTCGGATCGGCCCGGGCCCCGGCCCGGCCGAACCAGCATCGAGCGTAGCGCCGAACCTGGCCTCGGTAACCTGTCACGAAGTGTCCCTTACCCCGATTTCGCGACACTGGCACGTTTCCCGGGCACCGGCCGGGGAAGGCGATCAGCATGCGATTCGGATACAAGCTGATGGCCGAGGGGTTCGGCCCCAAGGAACTGATCCGCCAGGCGGTCCGCGCCGAGCAGGCCGGATTCGACTTCGTCGAGATCAGCGACCACTACCACCCGTGGCTCGAGGAACAGGGCCACTCCCCGTTCGCCTGGAACGTGCTGAGCGCGATCGCCGCCCGCACCGACCGGCTCGGGCTGGCCACCGGGGTGACCTGCCCGACGGTCCGCTACCACCCGGCGATCATCGCGCAGGCGGCAGCCACCCTGGCGATCATCTCGGACGGGCGGTTCACCCTGGGCATCGGCTCCGGCGAGCGGCTCAACGAGCACGTCGTCGGCCGGCCGTGGCCGGGCATCGACGTCCGGCAGGAGATGCTGGCCGAGGCGCTGGACATCATCAACCTGCTCTGGCAGGGCGGCTACCGGTCCTACCAGGGCAAGCACCTGCAGCTGGAGGACGCCCGGGTGTGGGACCTGCCGGAGACCCTGCCGGTGGTCGCGGTCGCGGCCGGCGGCTCCCAGGCGGCCACCCTGGCCGGCACGCACGGCAGCGGACTGTTCGCCACCGAGCCGCGCGCCGACCTGGTCACCGCTTTCGAGAAGGCCGGCGGGGACGGCCCGAAGTACGCCGAGATCCCGATGGCCTGGGCACCGACCGCGGACGCCGCCGCCGAGGAGGCGCACCGCACCTCCCGGTGGGCGCTGACCGGCTGGAAGGTGATGGCCGAGCTGCCCAACCCGGTGAACTTCGACGCCGCCTCGCAGACCGTGCGCGTGGAGGACGTACGGGAGAAGTTCGTCTGCGGTCCGGACGCGCAGCCCTACCTGGACGCGGCGCGGACCTATGCCGAGGCCGGTTTTGATCACCTGGTGCTGCAGAACGCCGGACCGGACCCGGACGGGTTCATGGACTTCTTCCAGAGCGAGATCAAGCCCCGGTGGTGACCGACCGCGATCAAGCCGGACGGAGCGAGATCAGGCCCCGGTGGTGATCGGCAGGCTGGCGTAGCCGCGCAGCACCAGGCGGTCCCGGCGGACCGGCTCGCCGGCCAGGGCGAGCCCGGGCAGCCTGGTCAGCAGCAGCGGAAACGCCACCTGCGCCTCCAGCCGGGCGAGCGGCGCGCCGAGGCAGTAGTGCGCGCCGCCGCCGAACGAGACCGGCTGGATGTTCGGCCGGTCCGGGTCGAAGCGGTGCGGGTCGGGGTAGCGCTCCGGGTCCCGGTTCGCCGAGCCGAGCAGCATGGTCAGCATGGTGCCGGTGCCCAGGTGCTTGCCGTCGCCCAGGTCGAGCGGGGTGGTGGTGAAGCGGGAGGTGAGCTGGACCGGGGAGTCGTACCGGAGGATCTCCTCGACGACAGCGGGCGCGCGCTCCGCGTCTGATCGCAACCGGTCAGCTTCCCGGGGATGGTCCAGCAGGACCTGGAGGCCGGTGCCGAGCAGGTTGGTGGTCGTCTCGAAGCCGGCCACCAGCAGCAGCACCAGGTTGGCCAGCAGCTCCTCGCCGGTGAGCACGGCGTCCTCGGCGCCGGCGGCCTGGACGAGCGCGCTGGTCAGGTCGTCGCCCGGGGACCGCTGCCGGTCGGCGACCAGGCCGACGAAGTAGTCCTCCAGGTCGCGCCCGGCCTTGTCGGCGCGGCTCATCTCCTCCTCGCTGCTGATCGGCTCGAGGACCACGGTCAGGTCGGCGGCCCGCTGCCGGAACCAGTGCCGCTCCGACTCCGGGATGCCGAGCAGCGCGCAGATCACCGCGATCGGCAGCGGGTAGGCGAACGAGCTGACGAAATCGGTCTCCGCGGGCAGCTCATCGATCAGCTCGTGGACCTGCGCGGTGATCACGTCGCGCATCGCGGCGACCCGGCGGGCGGTGAAGGTGGCGGCGGCGGCCCGGCGCATCCGGGAGTGGTCCGGCGGGTTGGTCTGCAGCATCGACAGCACCACCGAGGCGACTCCCCGGTTGTCCCGCCAGTCCGGCCAGAACTGGTCGTAGTCGCTCTTGTCGGCGACCCGCAGGCTCGGGTCCCGCAGCAGCCGGCTGACCAGCGCGTGCGAGGTGACCCACCACTGGTTCTCCATGCCGGGGAAGGCGGCCGCGTGCGCGCGGAGCACGTCATAGGCCGGGTAGGGATCGATCCGCCCCTCCGGTTGGAACAGCGAGCCGACCGCGGTGTCGAAATCCATGTCGATCCCCATCCGGCCATCATGCCCGGCGATGTCGAGACCCGCCGCCCCGGTTTCGCTCAGGACCGGGGTGGCCCGACCGATCTCGCACCCCGGAAGCGCGGCGCGACTGGGGAGCGATCATGAGCGGATCGGAACAGCGGTGGTTCGGGGTGGGGCGCAGCCTTCTGGCCGACCCGGCCGAGGCCGGGGCCCAGGCGTGCCGCGAGGCGCTCGGCGGCCGCCGGGCCGCGCTGGTGATCGTCTTCGCGTCGCTGTCGCACTCGACGCCGGAGATGGCCGCCGCGGTGCACGCCGCGGCCGGCGGTGACGTGCTGATGATCGGCTGCTCGACGTCCGGCGAGTACACCACCGACGGGCCGGTCGCCGGGGTGGTGGTCAACGCGCTGGGCGGCTACGCCGCGGCGGTGCGGGCGGTTCCGCACGACAGCATGGATCTCTACGCGGCCGGCGAGACGGTGGCGTCCGCGCTCGACGACGTCGAGGCGGAGCACCGGGTGCTGCTGATGCTCGGCGACGGGCGCAGCGGCGACCAGCAGGAGGTGGTCCGCGGCGCCTACGCGATCAGCGGGGCCCAGGTCCCGCTGGTCGGCGGCTGCGCGGGCGACAACGTGACGCAGACCGGCACGTTCGCGTTCTTCAGCGACGGCGGCGAGGTGCGGGTGCTGCCGAACGCGGTGCTCGGCGCCGCGCTGGGCTCGCCGTCGCCGTTCGGGATCGGGCTGGCGCACGGCTGGCACCGGATCGGCGAGCCGATGGTGGTGACCCGCAGCGAGGGCGGCAAGATCTACGAGCTGGACGGGGAGCCGGCGCTCGACGTCTACCTGCGGCGGACCGGCGGGGCGGCCGAGCTGGCCGCGGACCCGGAGGCGTTCCTGCAGTTCGCCACGATCCGGCCGCTCGGGCTGGCCCGGCGTACCGGGGAGGACGTCCGGATCATCTTCGAGTGCGACGGCGAGGAGCGGTCGATCTCCGGCCTGGCCGACACGCCGGAGGGCGCGATGGTCTGGTTCATGGCCGGCGAGACCGACCAGGTGGTGGACGCGGCGGCGGACGCCGCCCGGGCCGCCGCGGACGCCGTCGACGGCGCCGCGCCGCTGGGGGTGCTGGTCTTCGACTGTTGCGTACGCCCGATCGCGCTCGGCCCGGACCACACGGACCTGGCCACCGAGCGGCTCCGGGACCGGCTCAAGCCGATCCCGTTCGGCGGCTTCTATTCCAATGGCGAGATCGTCCGGCAGGGCGGCGCGAAGGGTATGCACCACCTGACGGTGGCCGCCCTCGCTGTGAGCTGACGCCATGACCGCCTGGTCGATGCTCCAGCTCAGCGAGTACTTCAGCGCGATCACCCGGGCCGGTGACGAGCCCACCGCCACCCGGGTCGCGGTGCAGCGCGCCACCGAGGCCACCGACGCCGAGCTGGGCGCGGTGATCTGCGGGGACGTGCTGGCCGCCTCGGTCGGGCTGGGCCGTTCGCCGGACCCGGCGCTGTTCGCCGGCATCCGGTCGGGCACCGAGACGGCCACGTTCCCGGGTGTCGGGGACGCCTTCGTGACCGTCCACGCGCTGGCCGGCGTCCACGGCGAGCGGCTGGTGCTGGCCCGCGCCGGCGAGCCGTTCAGCGCCGAGGAACGCCAGATGCTGCAGGGCATGGCGAAGGTGCTCGGGCTGGCCCTGCGCGGGCTACGGACGCTCGCCGCCGAGCAGCAGCTGCGCCTGGAGCGGGAGCGCGAGGCGGCGGCCCGGCTGGTGCTGGTGGAGGCGCTGGAGCGGCGCGAGCTGCTGCTGGAGACGCTGCTGCGGGTGCAGCGGGCGGCCGGCCAGGGCGCCCCGCTGGGCGAGCTGCTCGACTCGATCACCACCGGGGCGCGGGCGCTGCTGGAGGTGGACGGCGGCGCCGCGCTGGTGCTGCACGACGTGGCCGACCCGGCCGTGCTCACGGTGGCGTCGCTGGCCGGCGTCTTCCGGCACCGCGACGACATCCTGCACGCGGCGGACCGGGCGATGGCGACCGCCCGGCCGGTCGGCAACGGCCTGCTGGCCGCCGCTCCGGTGCACATCGGCGACCGGGTGGCCGGCGCGTTCGTGCTGAACAAGGGCGAGGGCGCCGAGGTGCGCGACGCCGAGCGGCGCGACGTGCTGGCGGCGTTCAGCGAGCAGGCCAGCCTGGCGCTGACCGGCGCGCACACCGCGGCCGCGATGCACGAGGCGCACCACTGCCCGCTGACCCGCCTGCCGAACCGGACGCTGTTCCTGCAGCGGGTCGAGCGGGTGCTCGCGGAGAACACCGGGGCCGCCCTGCTCTACCTCGACCTGGATCTGTTCAAGCAGGTCAACGACACGCTCGGGCACGCCGCCGGGGACGAGCTGCTGCGCGGGGTGGCGGACCGGCTGCGCGCGGCGGTGCGGGAGTCCGACATGGCGGCGCGGTTCGGCGGCGACGAGTTCGCGGTGCTGCTCGAGCCGATCGCGGCCGAGCAGCAGGCGTGGGACATCGCGCAGCGGGTGATCGACGCGATCGGCGAGCCGTTCGAGATCGCCGGCCGGCAGGTGCTCACCCGGGCCAGCGTGGGGATCGCCTACAGCGGGCCGGGACGGACCGCGGAGCGGCTCGTGGAGGACGCGGACCTGGCGATGTACCGGGCCAAGAAGACCCGTCCGGGCACTTGCCGGGCGTTCGAGCCGCGGATGCGTACCGACCTCCTGCGTCCTGCTTGCTGACAGTTCCTCCGGTTCTGCCGGAGCGTGCCCCTGCCTTCAGCGCCACGGTGGTCAGCACCCCCGATCACCGTCACCAGCCATCGCTGACCGCGTGCCTCAGGGGGTCAGGATCGTCTTGCCCCGCAGCCGGCCGGCCTCGGCGTCGCGGTGCACCGCGGCCAGCTCGGTGAGCGGGCGGCTGCCGGCGATGTCCACCCGCACCACCCCGGCGTCGATCAGCGCGACCAGCTCGGCCAGCTGACCGGGGTCGTCGCGGGCCACGAAGTGCACGCCGACCGGGACGGTGACCGAGACCAGGACACCGCCCGGCCGGACCTTCGAGAGCAGCTCGGCGACCTGCGCGGGGCCGATGTCGACCAGGTTGAGGACGGCGTCGGCCCCGCCGGGCAGCGGGGTGCTCCGGTAGTCCACCACCTCGTCGGCGCCCTGCCCGCGGACCGCCTCGGCGCTGCGCGGCGAGGCGGTCGCGATCACGTACGCCCCGGCGTGCTTGGCCAGCTGGACCGCGAACCCGCCGACGCCGCCACCGGCGCCGTTGATCAGGACGCGCTGCCCGGGTTTGACCTCGGCGTGCTCGAAGACCGCCTGCCAGGCGGTGAGACCGGCGATCGGGACGGCGGCCGTGTGCGCCAGCGGCATCGTGGCCGGGGCGGCGACCAGCGAGCCGGCCGGAGCGACCACGTAGTCGGCGGCCGCTCCGGTGACCCGGCCGATGACCCGGTCACCGGTCCCGACCACCGTGCCGGCCACCTCACCACCCAGCGTGCAGGGCAGCTCGATGGGCAGGACGTCGCTCAGCAGGCCGCGGCGGACACCGAGGTCGGACGGGTTGAACGAGGTGCCGGCGACCCGGATCAGCACCTCGCCCGGGCCGGGTTCCGGCTCCGGTACGTCATCGTCCTGGATCACCGACGGGTCGCCGTACCGATGAATTCGCATTGCTCGCATGACCTGAACCTAGGCAGCCGTCGCGGGACGATCCATGCGTCAGCGGCCTGGTTTCCTGCGCGATCGTCCCGCTAGGCTCGGCCCGGTGGACGTGCTGAGCGACGTGATCGCGGTGATGCGGACCGGCGAGCCGCGCTCGGCCCGGGTGGAGTGGCCGGCGCCGTGGGCGCAGGAGTTCGCGGCCGTGCCGGGCGCCGCCGGCCTGCAGGTGGTCCTCTCCGGGACGTGCTGGCTGACCCGGCCGGGCCGTGACCCGATCGAGCTGGCCGCCGGCGACGTGGTGTTCCGGCCGCACGGCGACGGGCACACCCTCGCCGACAGCCCGTCGACCGTGCCGGACGAGCCGGCCTGCGACCCGGACGACCCGCGGTTCGCGGCCCGCTACGCGAACCGGACCGTGGCACACCCGGCCGCCGTCGTCCTGTGCGGTGGCTACCGGCTCGCCCCCGGCCGGGCTCATCCGCTGCTCACCGGGCTGCCCGACCTGATCCACCTGCCCCGGCTCGGCCTGCGCCCGGAGCTGCGGGCCACCGTCGACCTGCTGGCCGGCGAGCTGGAACGGCCCCGGCTGGGCACCGACGCGATCGTCCCGGCGCTGCTCGACACGCTGCTGCTGCACATCCTGCGGACCTGGATCGACCGCGCGCCGGGCGAGCGGACCGGCTGGGCGGCGGCGCTGAACGATCCGCCGATCGCCGCCGCCCTGCGGGCCGTGCACGACGCGCCCGGCCGGGCGTGGACGGTCGCCGCCCTGGCCGCCGAGGCGCGGATGTCGCGCAGCCCGTTCGCCCGGCGCTTCACCGAGCTGCTGGGCCAGCCGCCGCTGACCTATCTGACCTGGTGGCGGATGACCCTCGCGGCCCGGCTGCTGACCACCACGGACGCCCCGCTGGGCGCGGTCGCCACCGCGATCGGGTACGGCTCGGAGTTCGCCTTCGCGGCCGCGTTCAAACGACGTTTCGGCACCCCGCCGGGCCGCTACCGCCGGGCCGGTGGGGCGAACCGGTCCAGCATCGCCCGGACCTCGGCGGCGTCGGTGTTCGCGCCGAACAGTTCGGCGCCCGGTCCCATCGCCGCCCCGGACGCGAGCGGACCGGCGACCACCGGGTCGAAACCCAGCGTGTCGACCAGCTCGGCGACCGCGGCCACCGACCCCGGGTCGTCCCCGGCGATCGCGATCGCCTTGCGGCCCGGCGACCCGGCCGGCCGGGCACCCTCCTCCAGGTCGTGATAGCCCATGTGGTTGAGGCCCTTCACCACCCGGGCGCCGGTCAGGAAGTCCTGGACGACCTCGCTCGACGACCGCCGCGGGTCGGTCAGGTCGTCGCGCACGCCGTCCACCTCCCACCAGTAGTTCATCGCGTCCACGACGAGCTTGCCGTCCAGCAGCTCGGCCGGGACCTCGCGGTACCTGCCGAGCGGCAGGGCGAGCACCACGATGTCCGCCCGCGCGGCCGCCTCGGCCGCGGTCACCGCGACCGCGCCCGGGGTGACCACCTCGACGATCAGGGCGATCCTCGCCGGGTCGCCGGAGCCGGCCACCAGCACGTCGTATCCGGCCGCCACGGCCAGCCGGGCCAGCACGGTGCCGAGCTTGCCGGCGCCGAGGATCCCCAGGGTGGTCATCACTTCTCCGTCATCAGGTCGCGGACCATCGGCAGCACCTTCGCGCCGAACAGCTCGACCGCGCGCAGCCGCGGGCTGACCGGCTGCGCCCCGACCGTGTAGATCAGGTCGAACCGGCCCACGCCGAGCGCCTTGACCGCGCGGGCGATCTTGCGGGCCACCGTCTCCGGCGCGCCCACGTAGAGCGACCCGGTCGCCACCTCGGCGTCGAACTCGGCCCGGCGCAGCGGCGGCCAGCCGCGCAGCGCGCCGATCCGGTCCCGCTGCGTCTTGTAGTGCGGGTAGAACAGCTCCTTCGCCTGCTCGTCGGTGTCCGCGACGAACCCCGGCGAGTGCATGCCGACCGGGTGCGCGACCGTGCCGAGCTGTTCGGCGGCCCGCCGGTACAGCTCGACGTAGGGCGCGAAGCGCTCCGGCTGCCCGCCGATGATGGCCAGCATCAGCGGCAGCCCGTGCCGGGCGGTGCGGACCACCGACTGCGGGGAGCCGCCCACCCCGACCCAGGTGGTCAGCCGGCCGGACTCGGTCCTCGGGAACACCTCGGCGCCGGTCAGCGCCGGGCGGGTGGTGCCGCTCCAGGTGACCGGCTGCTCGTCGAGCAGCTTCACGAACAGGTCGAGCTTCTCCTCGAACAGCACGTCGTAGTCGCTCAGGTCGTAGCCGAACAGCGGGAACGACTCGGTGAAGGACCCGCGCCCGAGGATCACCTCGGCCCGGCCGTGCGACAGCGCGTCCACCGTGGCGAAGCGCTGGAACACCCGGACCGGATCGTCCGAGCTGAGCACGGTGACGCCGGAGCCGAGCCGGATCCGGGAGGTGCGCCCGGCGATCCCGGCCAGCACCGTCTCCGGGGTGGAGATCGAGTACTCCGGGCGGTGGTGCTCGCCCAGCGCGATCGCGTCCACGCCCAGCTCGTCGGCGAGCACCGCCTCCTCGACCACCTGGCGGATCGCGGCCGCGTGCGAGACCAGCCGGCCGGTGTCGTCCTCCGGCACGTCGCCGAAGGTGTCCAGGCCCAGGATCAGGTCGGTCATGGCTCTCGCCTCCCGTTGATTGACACGTCAATCGCTATGATGGACACGTCAACTATCGGAGGTGCGGTTTTATGCCCCGGTCCCGGAGACTTCCCGACCGCGCTCAGCTGGACGCCTGGCGCGCCTTCATCGAGAGCACCGACGCGCTGCGCGGCCGCCTCACCAGCCGGCTGCACGCCGACACCGGTCTCTCCCCCGGCGACTACGCGGTGCTGCTCGCGCTCAGCGAGGCCGAGCGGCAGCGGATGCGCTCGTCCGACCTGGCCGCCCGGATCGGCTGGGAGCGCAGCCGGCTCTCCCACCACCTGGGCCGGATGGAGCGGCGCGGGCTGGTGCGCCGCGAGGAGTGCGCCACCGACAGCCGCGGCGCCGAGGCGATCCTGGAGCCGGCCGGCGCCGCCGCCTTCGACGCCGCCACCGTGCCGCACCTCACCGCGATCCGGGAGCTGTTCGTCGACGCGCTCACCCCGGCCCAGCTCACCGCCGCCGCGGAGATCGCGGCCGCGCTCCAGGCGCACCTCGCCCGGGAGCCAGCCGACTAGCTCCGAACGAATCCCCACTCGCCCGGGAGTCAGTCGGCCAGCTCGGCGCGGATCAGTTGCAGCAGGCGGCCGGTCCAGTTGGCGCCGGCCGAGGTCCAGAAGTCGCCGGCGTAGACCTCCTGGTAGAGGATCGGCGACTCCCCGGTGGCGAGCAGGGTCGCGGCCACCGCCGGGTGTTGCGCGACCTTGGCGCGCAGCAGTTCGGCCATCACGGCGAGCCGGCGGGCGGACCAGCCCGGCGGGATCGGAGTCTTCTGACCCAGGCGGCCCACCGCATGCGGATCGGGCTCGGCGAGGATGCCTTGCGGGTCGCCGGTGGCCAGCGCCCAGTAGGCATGCGTGACGCTCGGATAGGTGACGCCCTCGACGGTGACCGGGATCAGGTCGCCGTTGTGCAGGCCGGTCTGCTTCGCGGGATCGTGGTAGGCGTAGACGGTGTGGCTGGGCGCCGAGGCCGGGCCGTCGACCTGCGTGCGGACTTCGCGGTCGACGTTGTGGGCAACAACATCGGCCTGACACTGGTCGTTGACACGGATGCCGGCCACCGCCCGCGCATGGCTCTCCGCAGTCACCGGTTCCCCGGGCTGCCCTTCGAAGAGGGCGGGCAACAGCGATCCGACATCGGCGGTCAGCGTCCGCAGAGCGGCGTCGACGCCGGCCCCGAGACTCCCCCGGCGCCGATGCCGGGGCACTGCCTCATATCGTTCTCTCAATCCCAGCCGGTTCTCCTCGGTCGGGTCGGCCAGGTAGGTGTCGAGAGCCGCTCGGCAGCGCTGTGCCGAGTCGGGGCGGTGGTTCAGCCGGTCGATCCGGTCGGCGACCTCGCCGAGGAACATGTCCGCGTCCACACGGCTGCGGACGTCGGCGAATCGCCACTCGGCATACGGACTGGCACCCCGGGCACCCTCAGCCGGCGCGGTCGCCACCCGGCCGCTCAGCAACTCCGCGCGGAGGCCGTCGAGGTCGACCAGTGGGCCGCTGCCGCTGTCGATCCGGCCGTCCGCGTAGATCCGCAGGTCGTGCAGGTAGTAGCTGCCCCCGTTGCGGACGAGGACGGTCTCCCCGACGCCCTCGACCCGCAGGCCGTCCACGTCACGATAGGTGCGGCGCCACATCCGATCACTGTAGGACCAGGGTGCCGATCAGCAGGCAGGCGCCGATCTCCAGCAGCCCGACCTGTTTCGGGGTGAGCGGGCGGCGGGGCAGGACCACGGCGCGCAGCGCGAGCACGCCGAACAGCACGCCGAGCGGCCAGCTCAGCCAGGTGGCGACGGCGACCGCGACCAGGTGGTAGGCGACCGAGGCGCGGTAGTGGGCGACGCTGCCCCGCTCGCGGATCATCGTCTTCACGTAGAGGACGGTGCCGGTGAAGTAGAGCAGCGCGACGGTGAACGGGACCGCCACGTCGGCGGGCGGGACGCCGGCGACGGTGCCGGCCACGAAGACCATCAGGCAGCTCTGCACGACCGAGACCAGGTCGTTGAGCATGGCGCGCTCCTGGCGGCGCCAGGCATACCAGGTGTTCACGCCGAGCAGGACCACGAACAGCGGGCCATAGAGCAGCACCCGCGGGCCGGCGAGGACGACCAGGAGACCGAAGAGCGCGGTGCTCACCCCGTACGCCAGCAATTGGTCCTGGAATTTCCGCGGCCGTCGCGACTTGACCGCCAGCAGAGCGTAATAGGACAGCAGGTAGCCGGAGAGCCAGGCGAGCAGCAGCGGCACGTGCGGCCAGCGGAAACCGGCGGTCACCACGCCGATCAGGTAGGGCAGGAGCAGCATCGCCCAGGCGCCGTGCTGGGGCGGCACGAATCTCCGCCGGCTGAATCGCATGAGGTCAAGCTAGCCCGCCGCGGGACCCCCGCCCCAGGGCCTTACGACCCCGGGACGGGGGCTGATCCGCAACGGTCAGGGACGGCCGTCGACGCCGCACTTGACGATGATCCGGATGCAGTCGTTGACCCGCCGGGCCAGCTCGTCGACCGGCCAGGCGTTGAAGAAGTCGCCGTGCATCGTGTAGCCGCGGCCGGACGCCAGCCGCAGCCGGGCCGGGTCGCCGTTGACCGGGTAGCGCATCACCTGGCGCAGCTTCGGCACGACCACCGGGTGGCTGGCCGGGCAGGCGTTGCCGACCGGGTACGCCATGTGACTCTTGTGGTCGGCCGAGTCCAGGTTCCGCCCGTCCCAGCAGTGCGGGAAGTCGAGGTACGACTCCAGCATCGACCCGGCCGGGCAGTTCACGAAGTCGCTGGACGGGTTGACCTCGCCGTGGTGCAGGCAGGACCAGCGGGCGATGGTGTTGTCGGCCGGACCGGTCGCCTTCGCGTTGCCGGCCACCACCCGCAGCCCGAGCGGGAACGGCTGGGTCTGCGCGATCAGCGCGTCCGAGACCCCCTCACCCAGGTAGTAGAAGATCCCGGTGGTCGGCTCGACCGGCACGTTGTCCTGGTACAGCGTGGGGATCCAGTAGGACGACTTGTCGATCGACGGGTTGCAGTTGCTGTTCGCGTTGAGCAGGTCGGTGACCGTGGTCGACGCGTTGGTCACCTCGCTGCCGAAGAAGCTGTGCATGTGCGAGGCGCCGGGCAGGTTCGGGAACACGATCGGGTCGTCCGGCAGCCGATGGGTGAACGGGCAGTCGGCGAGGAACTCGGCGACCCGGACCGCGCCCGGCGGGATGGTCGGCGTGCCGGTGCCGCCGCCCCCGGAGCCGAAGACCTGGAACTCGGTGAGCGAGACACCCCACTGGGTGGCCCGGACCGTGGTGGTCAGCCGGACGTAGCGGCCGGTGCCGCTGACCGACAGCGTCTGCCGGCCGCCGGCGCCGCTCGTGGTGCTGTAGAGGGTGGTCCAGGAGCTGCCGTTCGCCGAGCTCTGCAGGGTGAACGACTTCGCGTAGGCGGCCTCCCAGTCGATCGTGACCGAGGTGATCGTGGCGCTCGCGCCGAGATCGACCTGCAGCCACTGCGGATCGCTGAACGCGCTGGACCAGCGGGTGCCGACGTTGCCGTCGACGGCGTTCGCGGCCGGGAAGGCGGCCGACTCGGTGGACGAGGCGGTCACGCTCTTGCCCTGCGAGAGCAGGGTGTCGGCGGCGCTGGCCGCGGTGGCGGCGACCAGCACGTAGGTGGCCAGCACGGCGCCGAGGACGCCGGCCAGCAGGGGACTTTTTCGCATGGTTGACGAGCCTTTCCAGCCACGGAGGACGGAGGGGTGTCGAGAAAGCGCTCTCTCGCCGCCACTGTGAACGCGCGGTTAACCGATGTCAATGCGCCGAAACCGGTACCGGCGCCGTAACCGCAGCTCAGCGAGCTGTCCCCCGGACGGTTCCGGAACCTGCCGCCGAAAACTCGGCGCAACAACCACCCCCGCTGCCGCGACACCGCCTACTTCCTTGCGGATCTGATTTCTCTGGTACGACCGGGTGTCCCGTGGCAGTCGGCACGCGAGGCCCAGCCCACTCCGGACCGCAGCGCGCGTCGTGCGGGTCCGCCGAGACAACGCGAGGCCGCGCACCCTCGGGACCGCAGCGCGGCGCACGGTTCCCGGCTGGCTCTCCCGGGTGTCTCGGCGGCGCCGAGACACCCGGGAGGCACAGCCTGCCCGCACGACACGCGCTGCGGTCGTGCGGGGACGCGGCCTCGCGTGCCGACCGGCACGGGACTCCGAGTCGTACCAGAAAAGGTTCGAGAGCAAGGGGAGAGACTGCCTGGCGCCGGGAGCCGCGGACGTGGCCGAGCGAGCCGACGATCTCCGCATCCTCTACCGTGCCGATGTGACGAAGACGCGGTGGACGACGCAGCAGTGGTTCGCGGCGGTGCTGGTGGCGATGGTGGTGCTCATCCTGGGGGCGGCGGCCTTCGGGGCGCAGGCGCTGAACCGGACCACGCAGGTGTCGAACCGGCTCAACGACCGGATCTCGCCGGCCCGGACCGCCGTCGTGCAGCTCGGCGACGCGTTGCGCAATCAGGACACCGCGCTGCGCGGCTACCTGCTCAGCGGCGCGCCGCAGTTGCTCGACCTCTACCGGCAGAGCGTCACCGAGGAGGCGACCGCCGCCGCCGCCCTGCGCGACGTCCTCGCCGGGGAGGCCGGGCCGCTCGCCGACCTGGCCGCCATCGAGGACGAGGCCGCGCGCTGGCGGACCGGGATCGCCGAGCCGGCCCTGCGGACCCGGGACCGGGACGTGAGCACCGCCGCGTTCGACCCGGTCCGCGGCCGCCTCGCCACCCTCGACCAGCGGCTGTCCACCGCGCGGCAGGAGGGCCGGGCCGCGCTCGGCGAGGCCCGCGAGCTGCGCAACACCGTCTTCCTGGCCGCGGTCGGCGCGCTGCTGCTGCTGATCGTGGTGATCGCGGTGCTGCTACGTACCACCGTGGTGCAGCCGCTGCACCGGCTCGGCGCGGCGGCCCGCCGCGTCGCCGACGGGGACTTCACCCACGAGCTGGCCCCGGACGGGCCGATCGAGGTGACCCAGCTCGGCCGGGACGTGGAGGCGATGCGGCGCCGGCTGGTCGACGCGCTGACCGTCACCCAGCAGGCCCGCGACGACCTGGAGCAGCGCGAGGCGGAGCTGCGCCGGTCCAACGCCGACCTGGAGCAGTTCGCCTACGTCGCCTCGCACGACCTGCAGGAGCCGCTGCGCAAGGTGGCCTCGTTCTGCCAGATGCTGGAGCGCCGGTACGCCGCCGCCCTCGACGAGCGGGGCAAGCAGTACATCGGGTTCGCGGTGGACGGCGCCACCCGGATGCAGCGGCTGATCAACGATCTGCTGACCTTCTCCCGGATCGGCCGGCTCTACGACGACGAGCGGCCGGTCGACCTCAACGACATCGTCGACCGGGTCGAGGATTCGCTCGCGGTCAGCATCGGGGAGACCGGGGCGCGGATCGTCCGGCCGCGGCTGCCGGTGGTGGCCGGCGACGCCACGCTGCTGACCATGCTGTGGCAGAACCTGCTCGGCAACGCGATCAAGTTCCGCCGCCCGGACGAGCCGCCGGTCGTCGAGATCACCGCCGCCGCCGACGGCGCGAGCTGGGCGTTCACCGTGAGCGACAACGGGATCGGGATCGACCCGGAGTTCGCCGACAAGATCTTCGTGATCTTCCAGCGGCTGCATCCGCGCGACCGCTACGACGGGACCGGGATCGGCCTGGCGGTGTGCAAGAAGGTGGTCGAGCACCACGGGGGCGAGATCGCCCTGGACCCGGCGTACCGGAAGGGTGCCCGGTTCACCTTCAGCCTCCCCGCCTGAACCGTCGCCGTCGCCGTCGGCGGATCGGGCTGGGCGGGCGGCCCGGCCGCCGTCGCGGCCGGGGCCGACCCGCGGGTCTGCTGGTCATCACCGGTCAGAAGCTGCTCTGCGAGAGGATCTCGTTGACCACCTTCTGCACCACGGCCTTCTTCGCGGTGAGCGCCTCGGCCTGCACGCCGACCTGGAACTTGCGGCCGGACGCCGGGTCGGTGAAGAAGTGGCTGAGCTTCAGCTCGTACTTGCCGTTCAGGTTGGTGGCGAGCTGCCGGAAACGGGTGTTGCCGCCGGCCTTGCGGATGCCGGGGGCGTCGCCGAGCCACTGCGTGACCAGCCGGGCCTTGTCGGCGGCGGCGCAGGTGCCCGGGCAGGCGCGCAGCACGACGCCGGTGCGTTCGCCGCCGGTCCGGTCGCGCTCGTCGACGCAGAGCCAGGCCTGCGCCTCCGGCAGGTCGGTGCGGGCCGCGCGGCAGCCCCAGGTGTCCGGCGCGCGGAAGGCGAACGGCCAGCCCCCGAACGCCATGGTGAACGTCTGGTCGCCGGCGCCGAACGTCGCGCCCACCACGGTGCGGGTTTCGGCGTCCGGACGCAGCTCCGGCTTCGCGCCGTTCTTGTCGCCGCCCGCGCCCGGGAAGGTCGGCACCGCCGGGCCGGTCGGGTCGACCGGGAACGCGGGCGCGGTGAAGGTCGGCGGCGTCGCCGGCCGGGCCGGCGGGCCCAGCGGCAGCGCCCGGTTCTGCGCGGCGGCGATGCCGGAGCCGAGCGCCAGCACCAGCAGCACGAGCGAGAGCAGGACGGCGGCGACCAGGCCCGGATACTTCTGCGGCGGGCCGCCGAACGCGCCGCGCAGGAACACGATCACCGGGGCGCGGTACTCCAGCGAGATCGTCTCGCCGGGCGCGACGCTGACCGGCAGATCGGCTTTGCCGATCCGGCGCGGGATCAGGTACGGCACGTGGGCGTGCAGGTAGTGCGGACCCGGACTGACCGGTACGACGATCCGGCGCCGCCAGCCGGCCTGGATCGGCTGGTTGTCGATGGTGAGCACCGGGGTGAAGACGCCGAGCAGGAAGGCGATCGGGGCGTACCGCATGGTGATCGCGATCGCCGAGCCGGCGGCCGGCTGGTACCCGGGCTGCGGCCCGCCGTAGTAGCCGGGCTGGACGACCGGCTGCGGATCCCACCGCGGCGGCGCCGGCGCCGGGTCATTCCACACCGGAGCCGCGGGCGGCGCCGGGTGCTCCCACACCGGGACGGCGGTCGGCGCCGGGTGCTCCCACACCGGGACGGCGGTCGGCGCCGGGTGCTCCCACACCGGGGCGGACGCCCGCGCCGGTCGAGGCGGATTCCACGGAGCCGCCGGCATCGCCGGTTGCGGCTCATCCCACGACGGGTACTGCGGCCCCTGGCTCATCTGCTCTCTCCCCCTGACGACCTGTCTCGCCGGTGGATACACCCCCGGACACCGATCCGGTTCGATCCGCCCGGCGAAAGCTCGTCCGGACATTTCTCCAAGACCGGCGGGCGGCCGGCTGTGCAGGCTGGCGGCATGACCGAGCACGGCATGCACGTCGTCCACGACGGCCCGCGGCAGGCCCCGCCGCTGCTGCTGATCCATGGATCGGGTGCGTCCGGCGCCTCCTGGGGCCGGTCCGCAAGGGGGTCAACGCGACCGCCGCCCGCCCGGTCGAGGTGCCGGACGACATGGTCGCCGGGATTCGCGGGATCAGTTACCGCACCATGCGTCAGGTGCTCCGGGCCAACCTCACCTGGCTGGCCGACCGCAGCGTTCCGGACCGGCTGAGCCGGCTCGGCGTCCCGGTCCTGGCGATCTGCGGCGGCGCCGACCGCAAGTGGGATCCGGCCTCGGCCCGCCAGTACGAGCGGATCCCGGACGCCCGGGTCGAGGTCCTGCCGGACGTCGGCCACGTGCCGATCCTGGAAGCCCCGGAGATCACCAGCGGGTTGCTCCTCGACTTCGCGCTCGCCACCCGGTCCTAGGCTGGCCGGGTGCGGTTCGATGCGACCGAGGTGGAGATCGCGGTCCCGGCCCGGCGGCTGCCGGCGGTCCGGATGGCCGGGTTCCGCCAGCGCGCCCCGGTGCGGCGGGACATCGGCATGATCGCTCATCCGGCGGTCACCCTGCTGATCGATCTCAGCCAGGATGCCAGTCTGAGCTTCGACGTGAACGGTGCGGCCCGGCGCGGCAGCGTCGTGGTCGGACTCCTTCCCGGTGAGTTGCACGCCACCGGCCTGGCCCGGGTGGACTGCCTGCAGATCCGCCTCGAGCCGGTCGCCGCGGCCGCCGTCCTCGGCCCGGCGGCCGAGCTCACCGGCGCGGTTGTCGCGCTCGACGAGATCTGGGGCGCGGAGGCGGTCCGGGTCGAGGACCGGTTGCGGGCGGCCACCTCCTGGGACGACCGGTTCGCCCTCGCGGCGGAGCTGGTCACCCGCCGGGCGGCCGCCCGGCGGGTCGATCCGGAGGTGGCCCACGCCTGGCGACGGACCCTGGGCGCCCGGGGCCGGCTGCGGGTGGCGGGGCTGGCCGACGAGGTCGGCTGGAGCCGGCAGCGGCTGTGGTCCCGGTTCCGCGCCCAACTCGGGATCACCCCGAAACACGCCGCCCGGCTGATCCGGTTCGACCACGCCGCCCACCTGCTCGCGGCCGGGCACCCGCCGGCCGGGGTGGCGGCCGAGGGCGGCTACACCGATCAGTCGCACCTGCACCGGGAGGTGCTCGCGTTCACCGGGCTCAGCCCGGCCGGGGTGGCCGCCGCGCCCTGGCTGTCCTTCGACGACGTGGCCTGGCCATGACACCCGTGGCCGCCGGCTCGGCCCGCTGATCGGGCACACCCGGCCGGCCTGCCCGGCCCGCTCGACGCGTGATCAGGGGGCCGGGCGGGCCAGGTGGGCGGAGAGCCAGTCGAAGGCGGGTGCCTCCATCTCCTGCCACGTAGCGTGGCTGTGCCCGCCTTTCGGAACGATCGCCGTGGTCACCGTCAGCGGCGCCCGCGCCAGGCGGACCACGTCCCGGGAGCCTCGGCTGGCGCCGTGGTCGTCGGCGGCCCAGCCGATCCAGAGCGCGATCGGCGGCTGCGGCAGATGGGCGAGCCGCCACGCGATGTTGTTCGTGGTCTTCTCGCTGTGGTCGCCCACCTTGATGCCGGGGTCGGCGAAACCGGACAGGCTGGCCGCCGCGGTGTAGCGGTCCGGATGCTTGAGCGCCAGGTTCATCGCGCAGAACGCGCCGGCCGAATAGCCGATCAACCCCCAGGCCGCGGCGTCGGTGCGGATCCGCAGATGGGTGCGGGCCCAGTCCGGTACGTCCACCGTCAGGTACGTCTCGGCCTGCGCCCCGCCCACCAGGTTCGTGCACTCGGTGTCCAGCAACCGGTCCGGCGTCTGGCGCGGCAGCAGCACGACGGTCGGCGCCATCCGCCCGGCCGTGATCTCCCGGTCCAGGTGGTCGACGATGTCCAGCCGCCGCACCCACGACTCGGGCGTGCCGGGATAGCCGTGCAGCGCCTCGATCACCGGGAACCGCAACCGCGCGCCCTCCGGGGTGAAGTAGGCGGCCGGCAGGTAGACCATCATCGCCTGGTTCATCCCGCTGGCCGGGCCCGGCACCCGGTAGGTCTCCAGCCGGCCGTGACCGGGCAGCACCGTCCGCGGTGCCGCCTCCGGGCTGGACCCGGCCAGCTCAGCCCAGCTCGGATAGGTCTCGGTGAGCCGGTTCAGCTCGAGCAGCGACGCCGCGGTGACGCTCAGCAGCACGGCCGCGACCAGCGCGACCCGGGCGAGCACCCGGATCCGGGGCCAGAGCAGCGCCAGCAGCACGGTGATCGCCACCACGAGCAGCACGGCGAGGAGCACCGTCGCGGTGCCGTCGATGCTCATGAGGGCAGCCTCTGCGGGGCGGCCAGCGGCGCCGGCAACCCGCGCACCGCCTGATCGATCCCGGTCGCCACGGCCGGGTGGCCGGGCCAGGCAGCGGCCAGCGCGTGCCAGCGCGGCCCGGCCACGACCGCCAGCGCGTCGGCGCTGCGGGCGTCGCGGGCGACCGCGGCGCGCAGCGTCCCGAGCGAGGCGGCGGTGGTGGCCCGGGTCGGCGCGAGGACCACGGTCAGCACGCCGGCCGGCCGGGTGCCGGGGTCGTCGCCGAGCACCACGAGCAGCGGAAACGTGCGATCCGGCTGTTCTGCGTAGTCGGGCGGGGCGAGCAGCAGCGGCGGCCGGGCCAGGTGCCAGGCGGCCGCCTCGGCCGGTTTCCAGGCGACCGCGGTGGCGCCGGCCAGTCGCGGGTCCAGGCGGCCGGCCGCGGTCTCGGTGACCGCGGCGACCTGGGACGCGCCGGTCAGCGACTCCCAGGTCGGATAGAACCGCTGCGACCGGTTGACCCAGAGGCCGATCGCGGCGACGGCCAGGATCTCGACGGCGAGCAGGCCGGCGATCCGGACCGGAAGCCGCCGCCAGCCGCGCACCGTGGCCGCCATCGTGCCCACCGCCGCCGTCGCCACCAGCAGGAACAGCGGGATGCCGGTGAGCCTCACCGGGCGTCGTCGGCGCGGGCCGGCAGGAACGCCTCGGCGCGGAGCGCGGCGACCGCGATCCGCGGCAGGTCGCGGGCCGACGGGAAGCACAGGAAGCGCGGCTGCCAGTCCGGCTGGTACTTCGCGTTGGCCCGGTAGAGCGACTCGATCTGCCACAGCCGGGAGGCGGCGCGCAGGATCCGGCACCAGAGCCGGATCACCGGGCCGGCGCCCAGTTCCTCGGCGCGGGCGAAGACCGAGCGGAGCACCGCGAAGTTCAGCGAGATGCGGTCGACGCCGAAGCCGGGGGCGGCCTCGATCGCCGAGACCACCATCAGCTCGGTGAGACCGTTCGGCGCGGTCCGGTCGCCGCGCATCAGGTCGAGGGAGAGGCCACGCCGGCCCCACGGCACGAAGTGCAGCACGCCGCGCAGCGCCTGCTCCTCGTCGCGGCACAGCACCAGCAGGCAGTCGCCGTCGGCCGGGTCGCCGAGCCGGGACAGCGCCATCGAGAAGCCACGCTCCACCTTGCCGTCGCGCAACGCGTTCGCGCACGCCACCGCCTCGGCGAGGGTGTCGGCCGGCAGGTCGCGCTGGCGGACCACCTGGCAGGTGTAGCCGGCCCGGCGCATCCGGGCGACCGCCTGCCGCACGCCGCGCATCGGCCGCCCGGTCAGCGCGAAGCCGGCCACGTCGACGATCGCCTCGTCGCCCAGCTCGATGCAGTCCAGCCCGGCCTTCTGGAAGGCGCGGCCGCCCTGGGTGCCGCAGGCCAGCACGGCCGGCGTCCAGCCGTGCGCGGCGCAGTCGGTCAGCCACTGCCCGATCGCCCGCGGCCACTCCGACGGCAGGCCGAGCGGGTCACCGGAGGCCAGGCTCACCCCGTTGACCACCCGGTAGGCCACCGCGGCGCGGCCGGACGGGGCCCAGACCAGCTGCTTGTCGCTGCGCAGCGCGAAATAGCCGAGCGAGTCGCCGTCGCCGTGCTTGTCCAGCACCTCGCGGAGCCGGGCCTGGCCGGCCGCGCCGTCGCAGCGGCCGCCGGTGCTCGGGCGCAGCAGCAGGAGACCGCCGGCGCCGAAGGCGAGCAGCCCGAACGCGCCGGTGGTGATCGACACGGTGAGCCCGCCGATCGGGGAGACGAAGTGGACCGGGCCGGTGACCCCGATCAGGCCGAGCGCGGCATGGCCGGCCCAGCTCAGCACGCCGGGCCGGCCCTCCAGGTGGTTGACCCGGACGGCGATCTCGGCGAACCCGAGGACGAACCCGGCGCTCAGGAACGTGGCGCAGGCCCGGAACGCCCGCAGCCGGTGACGCGGGGCGCCGTCCGCGGTGAACTCGTCGCGCTTGGCGACCAGCAGGGCGACGATCGCGCCGGCGAAGACCATCGGCACCAGGCCACCCTTGACCAGGTGCAGCGCCACCCCGATCAGGGACAGCAGCAGGGCCAGCTGCCAGGCGCGACGCTTGCCGCGGCGCAGGCCGGCGCCCAGGTAGACCAGGAGCACGCCGACCACGGCGGAGGCGACCCGGGCGGTGAGCAGCCCGGCGGTCGGCACCATGTCGGCGAGCAGCCCGAACCGGTGGTGGTGCGGCGGGAGCACCGAGAAGACGGCGCTGGCCGCGCCGACGAACTGGACCAGGCGGGCGACGACGCGGCGCGAGGACGGTGGCCGCTCCCACCGGGGCTGCACCTCGTCCCGGACCTCGGCCGCACGCTCCGTCAGCACCGTCATCTCCCTGTCTCCCCCCGGTTGAATCGCATCGTGGAGCCTGTCGCACCGGCGGCGCCACCGACATCTGCCGATGGTCGGACATCAGGTCCACCCCTACGACTTTCGGCTATGACTTTTGGACGATGCGATCGGCGCTCAGGGGCGCAGGAGTGGCGGATGCAACAGCGTGGCCGGTCCCCGGCGGTAGAGCTGGGCCGGGCGGCCACGGTCGCGGGTGACACTGTGGCCGGTCGGCTCGATGAAGTCCTCGGCGGTGGTCACCTTGCGGTGGAAGTTGCGCGGGTCGAGGGTGGTCCGCCAGACCGTCTCGTAGACCGCGCGCAGCTCGGCGACGGTGAACTCGGGCGGGCAGAAGGCGGTGGCCAGCGGCGTGTACTCCAGCTTGGCGCGGGCCCGCTCGACGCCGTCGGCCAGGATCCGGTCGTGGTCGAAGGCCAGGCCGCGCTGGTCGACCGGGCGCCAGTCGGCGTGCGCGGCGTCGCTGCCGGCGACCGGCGCCGGCAGGTCCGGCAGCAGCGCCAGGTAGGCGGTGGTGACCACCCGGCCGCGCGGGTCCCGCCCCGGCGTGCCGTAGGTGGCGAGCTGCTCCAGGTGCCCGGCCGACGGGTCCACCCCGGTCTCCTCGCGCAGCTCGCGGACCGCCGCCGCGTCCAGGTCCTCGTCGTCGTGGACGAAGCCGCCGGGCAGCGCCCACTGCCCCTGGAACGGCGGGATGCCCCGCCGGATCAGCAGCGCCTGGAGGCCGGCCTGCCGGATGGTCAGCAGCACCAGATCGACGGTGATCGCCGCCATGTTTAGCGTCATGTTGACGATAATACCCCGGAGGCTTTATCGTCATGATGACGAAAACGAGGAAGGACCCCCCGATGGCCGACATCAAACGCCGCCTGCACCTGCGTCACCTGCGCTCCGCCCCGACGAGCTGGGTCAGCCACACCGTCCAGGGCAAGGCGAAGCGCGCCGGCACCGGCCTCGCGTTCTGGTACCGGCCGCTGACCGCGGTCCTCTCCGAGGTGCCGGTCGACGACCGGGAGCTGCCGCTGCTGTTCCACGCCCGCACCGAGGACTTCGCCGACGTGACCGTGCAGGCCACGGTGACCTACCGGTTCAGCGACCCGGCCGCGGCCGCGTCCCGGCTGGACTTCTCGATCGATCCCTACCAGGGCCGCTGGAACAGCCAGCCGCTCGACCAGGTCGCCACGCTGCTCGCCGAGCTGGCCCAGCAGCCCGCTCTGGACGTGCTCGCCCGGCTGCCCCTGGCCGAGGCGCTGACCACCGGGATCGCCCCGGTCCGGCAGTCGGTCGCGGACGCCCTGGCCACCGATCCGCGGCTGGCCGAGACCGGGGTGACCGTGGTCAGCGCCCGGGTGGTGGCGCTGCGGCCGGAGCCGGAGCTGGAGCGGGCGCTGCAGACCCCGACCCGGGAGAAGGTGCAGCAGGACGCCGACCGGGCCACCTACGCCCGGCGGGCGCACGCGGTGCAGCAGGAGCGGTCGATCGCCGAGAACGAGCTGCAGAGCAAGATCGAGCTGGCCCGCCAGGAGCAGCACCTGGTCGAGCAGCACGGCGCGAACGCCCGCCGGGGCGCCGAGCTGGACGCCGAGTCGCAGCTGGTCGCGGCCCAGGGCGAGGCCGAGCGGGAGCGGCTCGCGGCGAGCGCGGCGGCCGACGCCGAGCGGCTGCGCGACGAGGCCCGCGCGGCCGGCGCCCGGGTGGTCGGCCTGGCCGAGGCGGAGACCGAGGCGGCCCGGCTGGCGGCGTACCGGGACCTGCCGGCCGAGGTGCTGCAGGCGCTCGCACTGCGCGAGCTGGCCACGCACCTGCCGGCGATCAAGGAGCTCACCGTCACCCCTGACCTGCTCACCAAGCTGATCGGACGGATCGGATGAGCTCGCTCAGCCCCCGCGTGGTGGTCGTGTCGCGGCGCAGCGAGCTGGACGAGCTGCTCGCCCGGCACGGCACCCGGGGCGCCGCCGCCTACTTCCTCAAGCAGCGCGGGCGCGACCTGGACGAGGTCACCGCGCGGCACGAGGCGCTGCGGGCCGCGCTGGTCGAGGTGGGCGGCGCGGTCCCGGCCGACTGGCGGCGCGGCCACGTCGAGCGAGCGGATCTGCCCCGTTTCCTGTTCGCGCCGGAGGACATCGTGGTGGCCGTCGGCCAGGACGGCCTGGTGGCGAACGTGGCGAAGTACCTGGACGGCCAGCCGGTGATCGGCGTCGACCCGGAGCCCGGGCGGAACCCGGGTGTGCTGGTCCGGCACTCCCCTGCCGCGGTCGGCGGCCTGCTGCGCAAGGGTTTCCCCCGGCAGGACCGGACGATGGTGGTGGCCCGGCTCGACGACGGGCAGGAGCTGTTCGGCCTCAACGAGATCTATATCGGACACGCCGGTCACCAGTCGGCGCGGTACGTGATCGGTGTGCCGGACGGCGGGCGGGAGCGGCAGTCGTCCTCCGGCGTGATCGTCGGGACCGGCACCGGGGCGACCGGGTGGTGCGCGTCGATCGCCCGGGACCGGGTCGGCGCACCACCCCTGCCCGGGCCGGACGAGGCGGCGCTGTGCTGGTTCGTCCGGGAGGCCTGGCCGTCCCCGGCCACCGGGGTCCGCAACGTGGCCGGCCGCCTGGCCCCGGGGCGGGAACTGGAGCTGACCAGCGAGAGCGAGCGTCTCGTGGTGTTCGCCGACGGCCTGGAGGCGGACGCGCTGGAGCTCTCCTGGGGCCAGCGCGTGCGCGTCGGGATCGCTGATCGAAAACTGTCGCTCGGATAGCCGATTGGGAGCGCTCCCGCTACCCTCTGCGCCATGGCCTACCTGCTGGACTTCGCGAACATCCTCGGCGGACTGCTGCTCGCCGTCCCGCTGCTGCGCCGGGTGCCGAGCGTCGGCGGCGGCCTGGAGCGGTTCGCCGACCGGGTGGCCCGCTGGTCCTGGCTGATCGGGATCGTCGCGCTGGTCGCCGCCGGCTTCTTCCTGATCGTGCATCTCTTCGACGGCCGGATCCTGCACTTCGAAGTGGTCGGGCTGGCCGTCGGCCTGCTGCTGACCTGGGAGAAGTTCACCGGCCGCCGGGCACCGGGCACGACCGGCACGAGCGAGCCGGCCGGCTGGGCGCTGGCTGTCGCGATCTTCGGAGTGATCGCCGTCGTGGTCGGTATCCAGGGTCTCTTCACGCCGAACTGACCGCTGGCAACCAAGCTGGACCCGATCGGGAACGCAACGGGGACCCGTCGGCTTTCACAGTCGCCGGGTGACGACACGACAGCGAACTCTGCAGAGCTCCGCCGCCGCGGCGATCATCGCGCTGACGGCCGCCGGTTCGGCGATCGGCATGCCCGCTCCGGCCCAGGCCGCGGCCCCCAAGGTCGCCTCGACCTGGTCCAGCCTGATGTACCGCAGCCTCACCCACGACCAGCAGCTCGCCGCGCTGCGCACCAGCCTTTCCGGACAGCAGAAGGCGGTGCGCCAGTGGGCGGCCGAGGTCACCGTGGCGACCAAGGCCGCCACCACCGCGCAGACCCGCCTGACGGCGGCCACCACCGCCGAGAAGAACGCCCGGTTGCGGCACGCCGCGGCGCGCAAGGCCCTGACCACGGCACAACAGACTTTGCGTACGGCCGGCAAGCAGAAGCCGCGCAGCAAGGCCGCCGTGACCCGGGCCACCAACGCGGTCACCGCCGCGACCAAGGCGGTCGCCACCCGCAAGCAGCAGTACCGGGTCTACGCCACCGCGCTGAGCACCGCCCGCACCGACGCGGCCACCGCCACCACCCGGGTGACCACCGCGAACGCCAAGGTCGGCGCCTACACCACGGCGGCTGCCCGGACCAAGCAGGCGATCGCCGCGCTGCCCACCGCCGCCGCCCTGGCCGGCCAGGCCGGCTCGCTCAGCCGCACGGTCGTCGACCAGGTCCGCCCGACCTTCAAGCTCGCCGACACCACCCAGGTCTACGGCGTCACGGTGAACCGCACGATCGCCTTCACCGTCAAACGGATGATCGACGACGCCAAGGCCGACGGCGTCCAGATCTCCGGCGGCGGCTTCCGCACCAAGGAACGGCAGATCGAGTTGCGTACGATCAACGGCTGCCCGGACGTGTGGACCGCCCCGGCGTCGTCCTGCCGCGTCCCGACCGCCATCCCCGGCCGCTCCCTGCACGAGCTGGGCCTGGCCATCGACATCTCGTCCGGCGGCCGGACGATCAGCAGGTCGACGCCGGCCTACAAGTGGCTGACCGTGCACGCCAAGGAGTACGGCCTGGTCAACCTCCCGTCGGAGGCGTGGCACTGGTCCATCACCGGCGGCTGACCCGCGGCGTCACTCGGGCCGGGCGTCCGGGCTGGATGGCCCGGGCGCTCGCGGTGTCACTGCCGGGGGCCCGCTGGATGTCAGCCGGGCATTGGCTGGACGCCTGCCGGGTTCTTGGTGGGCGCTGCGGGTCAGCCGGCGATGCCCGGCCTCGCCGCGGTGCGGGCGGTGGCGGTGCGGGCGACCTGGGCGCGGCCGCGGCGGGCGAAGCCGCGGTTGGCCGGGCCGGCGCTGACCGTGCGGGTGATGACCTCGCCGGCTCCGGGGCCGGAGTTGGTGCGGTTCACGGTGCGGCGCAGGCTGGGGTGCCGGGTCTCCCACGCCTCCCGGACCCGGGACGGCAGGTGCAGGTCACGCCAGACCCGGCGGAGCATCATCGGGTTGATCAGCTCCTCGATCTCGCCGCACCCGGCCGCCTCGCAGAGCACCCGCTCGTAGGCGTGCCGCAGCTGGGCCGGATCGTCCAGCTCGTAGCGGCGGCGGCTGGCATGCCCGCAGGCCATGTGATGCGGGACCTCGAGCACGCCGAGGCTGTTCCCGTGCAGGTCGTCGATCCGGTCAGGGACGGCTGGGGCCCGGTTGGCGGCGCTGCGATTCCGGCGGCCATCACGGGCGGCAACGTACGGCATGCCCCTCAGGTTAGGGCCCCCACCGGCCACGTTCTCCCCTCTCCCGGCGGCCGGTGACGCGGGTTTACCTGTGTGCCGGATGGTTTGCGGACAGCACCGCAGCGACCTCAGACGACCAATCCGGCCGCGGCGGCTCGTTGTCGCAGCCTGTCCGCCTCGACCTGGTCCAGGGTGTCGAGCGCATCCCGCAGTTCACCGGGAAGCGCCTCGGGCTGGGGACGTGATGCGACGATCAAGGCGATCGCCGACTCCACCTCCCGGTACCGGTCATCGACCGCCCGGAATCCCGTGATGGCCTCCTGATAAAGATCCCTGGCCTCGTCGGACCGGCCGGCATCGGCCATCGCGGTGGCAAGGCCGGCTGCGGTACGCGCCTCGCCGTACCGATCAGCGATCGCTCGGAACTGCTTCCGTGCCTCGGTCAGTTCGTCGATCGCGTCCCGATGATCCCCACGTTCGTTGAGCAGAGTGCCGATCCGATGATGAGCCCACGCTGTGCCCTGACGGTGCTGGAGGCTCTCGAAAAGGGACAGCGCCCGCCGTGCGTGGTCCAACGCCTGGCTGACGTTGCCGTCGGTTCGTTCCACCTCGGCAAGGTTGCTGTGCGCCCATCCTTGACCGGCCACGTCGTTCAGCGCTTGCAACAACGGCAGCGCCTCCTCGTGCACATCGCGCGCCTGCTCGTACTGGCCCAGGTACCGATAGGCGTAACCGAGGTTGTTCAGCGTCTCCGCAACACCCGGGCGGTCACCGATCTGACGTTGCAGTTCCAAGGCCCGCCGCAGGACCTCGGTCGCGGTATCGAAATCGTGGCGTTCACGGTGAACGATGCCGAGTTGGCTCAGGATCCGGGCTTCCCGGCCCCGGTCGCCGAGCTTCTGGGTCAGCCCGAGCGCGGCCTCCAGACTGCTGACGGCAGCATCGTGATGGCGACCGAGCCGTTTCACGTTCGCGGTGCTGACCAGAACGTCAGCCTGGGCCGAGTCGTCGCCCAGTTCCTGAGCGGCCTTCAGCGCCTCGCGATGGGTGTCCCTCCAGTCGTCCCAGCGACCTGCTGTTTCGAAGTAGGGCGCCAGCGCGACGGCCAGCTGCCACGTCACCGAATATGCGCCTGCGGCGAAGGACGAGTGCACCGCGGAGATCAGAACGTCCACATTCTCTGCGTACCACCGCGACGGATCAGGGCTGGCCGCGTTCTCGCCGGTGGCAACGTCAGGATGGGACACCATGCTTCTCCTTGCTGACTCGGACAGGGACGGCCTGAGTACAGAGTGCTCGGACGCCACCCAGCTAGGTACCTTGCCGCCGGACTTTGAAACCTGTGGAACGGCGCCTCTCGGAGTGATGCGGATGTCCAGCGGCCCCCTTCAGGAGATCAGATTCCTTCGAGCAACTGGGTGATATGCCCGGCTCGGCGAGGAACGAGGGCAGGAACAAGCTCGCGTGCTCGCATTCGCCATCGCTCGGCGGCGTCCCGATCCCCCCTCGACTGCTCCGCTCGTGCGATCTTCAAAGCCGCCAAGGCCTCCGCGGCGGGAGCGGACATCGTCGCGAAGGCCGAGGCCAACGTGGTCAACTCGGTGAGGGCATCGGCGTCGGTGACGGCAAGTTTGGCCAGGGCTGCGGTGTAACCGTCGGCACCGTGTTCGGCCGTCGCCATCGCCGCCGTCAACTGTTCGGCCGCCCGCTGATCACCTTGTCGAGCGAAGATCATTCCGAGCTGGTACTGGGAACGAGCACGTCCGGGCGTGTTGCGGATGCTGTCGAACAGCTCCAGAGCCTGACTCGCGTGGTCGATCGCCTGGGCATGGTCGTCGAGATCCAGGCAGATGTCGCTGAGGTACAGCCGTGTCCACGCCTGCCCATAGGTGTCCGGCATGCCGGCGAAGATGTCCAGTCCACGCTCGGCATGCGCCTTGGCCAGGTCCAGATTGTTGGCATCGTGCTCGACCAGTGCGAGATACGTTGCCGCCCATCCTTCGCCATAAGCGTCCGTTATCTCCTGGAAGACGCGCTCAGCACGTTGATGGCTGTCGCGCGCCTGCCGCAAGTCTCCACGCTCACGATGAACGGCGCCGATGTGGTTGTGCGCCCAGGCCTGCCCGTGCCGTTGATGGATCTCAGTGAAGGCGTCCATAGCGGATTCGAAACTTCGGAACGCCTCGTCGAACCGCCGCTGGAAGCGATAAACCGCGATGAGATTGCTGTAGGCCCACCCCAGCCCTTCGATATCGCCGATCTCCCGGAAGACCGGGATCGCCTGATCATGACAACGGATCGCCTCATCAGTTCGCCGCTGGTAACGATAGGCATAACCCATGTTGTTGAGCGTCTCGGCGGCCCCTCGCCGGTCGTCAACCTGCCGATACAGCGCCAGAGCTTTCTCGAACGAGGCAGCCGCTTCGGCGAAACGATGCTGCTCGCGGTAGGCGATCCCACGGTTCCCCGCAGCTGAGGCCTGGTCCTGCGACATGCCGAGCGCGCCGAAGAGACGGATCGCCCTGTCGAAGTTCTCGATGGCCTGGTCGGGCTGCCGCCGCAGCCGATGCACCCGGCCGAGGGAGGCGAGACACTCCGCCTCGGCGCGCTCGTCGTGGATGCTGCGAGCAGCGCTGAGCGCGGCTTCCGCACTCTCCACCCAGTCGCTCCAGTGGCTACCGATCTCGAAGTACCTCGTCAGGGCTGCGGCCAGCGAGATCACCGACGGGAGACGGCCTTCGGCTGCCGCCTGCCGGAGAAGCGCCATGATGTTCCGGCGTTCAAGATCGAGCCACTGCAGGGCGGCGTGCCTGCGGGCCGAGCGATCCGACGAAGATACCTGCGGGTCTGCGCCGGGAGCCAATGCCGCGGTCTGGTCGTCCACCAATCGCTGCATCCACCGATAGACACGGTCGAGAGCGGCATTCCTGTCATTCTCCGTCTCAGTTTCGGCGAACAACTCACCGGCGAACAAGCGAAGGAGGTCATGCATTTTGATGCGATCGGCAAACTCGCCGGCCAGTTCGATCACATGCGCATCCGCCAGCTCGTCCCGAATCATCTCCACCTCAGCCTCCGGCCGGTCGACCAGAACTGCCAGCATGGGAACGCCGATTTCGGAAGCTTGCAGCAGGGACAGCCAACGGAACATCCTCGCCGCTTCGGCAGAAAGCTGGCGATAACTGAGGTCGAAACTGGCGCGCACTGCTTGATCGCCGGCCCGCAGCAGGTTCAACCGGTGTCGCTCATCGGCAAGCTGCTGAGCGAAACGTGCCAGCGGCGCCCGGAGACGCGAGGTCGCGTTCAGCGTGGCGCCCGCAATCCAGATCGCCAACGGCAGGTTGCCGCAGGAACTCACGATCATGCGAGCAGCTTGCGGGTCGTTCTCCACCCGGCTCTGCCCGATCAACCGGGCAAGCAACGCCAACGCCTCGTCGTCGGGAAGGCGCTCGACGTCGTACGTGAAAGCCATGGTCAATCCCGTCAGCTGCCGTCTCGATGTGATGATCACACCACAGCCGGCGCGTTCCGGCAGGAGAGGCCGGGTCTGCGGCTCGTCCACGGCATCGTCGAGAACCAGGAGTGAATCGGCAAGCTCGGACTGGTAGAACGCCTGCCGCTCGCCGAGGTCGCTGGGAATCTCACGACGATCCACTCCCATCGCCACGAGAAGGGATTCGAGCGCCACCGAGATCGGAAGCGGCCGGTGCGCGGCGTCGGTCAGCCGGAGGAACAAGTGATGCCGCGGGTAGGAAGCCGACACGAGGTGTGCGAGCTGCAACGCCAGGGTCGTCTTGCCGACGCCGGGACCGTCGCGGAGCAGCACCGCCCGTTGCGCACGGCGGTCACCGTCCGCCGGGTCGAGAACCGGCACCAACGCGGCCAGTTCAGCTCGACGACCGGTGAAGTTCGGGTTGCCGGCCGGGAGATTGCGAGAGGTCGAAGGTCGCGGAATGTTGATGGTCACGTTGTCGGCTCGCGCGATGGTGACCAATTTCCGGACGGAGCCTCCGGCGGCGATGTAATTGAGCACCTGGGGTGGCGAATCCGAGCGGAGGGCCAGCACTCGCATCGCTGACATCGCCGCGGCTACGTCACCTTCGGCGTCGCTCTCGCCCACCTCCAGGTCCACACCCGAGACGGCCACTCGGGCACGGAGCGCCGCCACCGCAGCCTGAGCACCCGCATCCTCCGGTCCATCGGTCACGGAAAGCCTCAGAACTGCGCGTTGTCAATGTGACCGATGTTGACGATCTTCCCGACGTTGGCGCCGCTCTCCACGTTGGTGACGAAATTGTTCATCGCCGCGTCCTGCCGGGCTTCGGAGATCAAGGCTCTCAACTGCTGACGGAACGTCTCGTCCGCCGCCTCGGCGTCAATGATCCGGCCCACCGCTGCGACAGCGTCGCCGTCCGCGGGATTCTGCTCGAGCGCGGCCAGCTCGGTGTCGCCTCTGCCGTTACCGGTCAAGCGACCACGTACCAATCCGACTATGGACTGGACCGCGTGCTTTGCGGCCTCACCACCGACCCCCTGCGCGAATGCGGTGCTGAGCATCGATGCAACAACGGTGCCGATCGTGACCGGGTCCATCACAAATCCCTCCAGTGCCGACCGACGCCACCTTACGGAAGCATCGGGCGACCGGGCTACCCCGCGTCGAGCCCTGACAAGGATCACCGAATCGCCGGGACTCGGCGCGTGCGGGACGTCGCGTGCCGGGAGCGAAGGAGAAGAGAACCCGCGCGGGATCCGTCAGCGCAACGAAGCCGTGGCCATCGGATCTCGGGTGTCTGGTCTCTCGCGGGGGCGGGTGGTCAGGGCGTAGCCGGCGGTGGTGACGGCCAGGGTGGCGCCCCACGCGGTGAAGACCAGGAGGGTGGCGGTGACGGCCCAGCCGGCTCGGATCTCCGGCCAGGTGACCTTGCCGGCCAGCAGGTCGGCGGTGAAGAGGGCGGAGCTCAGCAGGCCGTACGTGATCAGGGCGGCGGCTACCACGGCGGCCGGGACGATGGCGAGCAGGCGCGGGACCGGGCGGCCGCCCAGGAACGGCAGCCAGCCGGGGAACTCCTGGCCCCAGCGCTGCACCAGGCCGAGGACGAGCAGGCCGGCCAGCGGCGGGACCAGGGTGATCGCCAGGCCGGCCATCGAGGACATGCCGTCGTGGATCTCCGCCAGCTTCGGGCCGGAGACGCCGAACGGGACGTCGAGCAGCCACAGGCCGTGCGGGACGGCCCAGCCGACCACGGGCAGGGCGACCGCGGCGTAGGCCCAGCGGCGGGTCCAGCGGGGCACCGGACGGTAGCCGGGGGTCAACGGTTCACGGGGCGGGCCGGCGGCGCTGGCCAGGGTGGCGAAGAGGGCGCCGCCGACGGCGAGGGCGAGCCGGGCGCCGAGGTCGCGCCAGTCCGCGGGGCGGCCGGCCAGGGCGGCCGGGATCTCGAAGAGCAGGTGCAGCGGGAAGGCGGCGACCAGCAACAGCACGGCCGCGGCCCAGGAGCCGGCGGCCACCGACCGGCCGGGTCGCCGGAACGCCACCGCGACCAGCACCGCGAGGGCGGCGCCCACGGCCACGCTCCCCCAGCCCGGCCAGAACGGCAGCACGCCGACCCGGTCGGCCCCGCAGCCGCCGGACGGGTCGGTCAGGTGGGTGCGGTCGCAAGCGGTGTAGGCCCAGCGGCCGCCCGCCAGCCAGTACAGGCGCAGGGCCAGCTCACCTGCGACGAACGCTCCGCACGCCGCCGCCCACCGGCGACGGCGTGCGGAGCGGCCCAGCATCTCGGCCACGGTCTTCCCCCGATCCGATCCGACCCTGGCGCGACGCTCGCTGCCGGGTTGCCCCCAACGCTCGGCGAAACCGGCCCGGAATCGATCCCTCCCGAGAGGGAGGCCGGTCCCCCGGCGAAGTGAGCCGCGCGAATCGGAGACCCCGCGGGGACCGATGACCCCCGCGCCGACCGGGGAACCGCACGGACGAAGAACGCGCACGGACGGAAAGCTCAGCGGGAACGCGGCCGCTACGATGCGCCGATGACCATGGTGGCGGGGCGCGGCAGCGCGGCGGCAGGATCCCGGACCGGCGGATGGGTGCTGGTCGCGGCGTTGTACGGCTACGCCGCCTGGTACGCCCTGTGTCTCTGCCTGGCGCTGGCCCGGGCCGCCGACCTCGCCGGCCACTGGTATCTGCCGTCCGCCAACGACGTCTACACCGCGAACGCCGACGTCAACGCCGGCTGGACGTGGAGCACACCGGTGCTGTTCACCGTCCCGACCGCGCCGCTGGTCGCCGGCCTGGGACTCTTCGTGGTCGGGATGCTGGCCGTGCTCGGCCGCACCCGGCACCGCCGGCCGCTGCTCGGCGGCGTCGCCGCCCTGGTGCTGGTCATGGTGGTGTCGCTGACCACGGCCGGCCAGTCGCTCGCCGGCTGGCTGATCGACTGACCGGTCCCTGGCTCAGACGGCGGCGACGGCGTCGATCTCGACCAGGAAGTCCGGGCCGAGGCCGGCCACGATGTGGACGGTGATCGCCGGCGGCGGGTCGGCCGGATCCCACACCTGCTGGAAGGCGGCCACCCCGTCGGCGACCGGCTGCCCGTCCACGATGGCGATCCGCCAGTGCACCACGTCGGCCAGCCGCGCCCCCTCGCTCTCCAGGATGGTGGCCAGGTTGCGCAGGGCCTGGACCGCCTGCTCGGCGAGTGTCGAGCCGACCACCTTGCCGTCCGGCCCGACACCGTTCTGCCCGCCCACGTAGATGGTTTTCGCCGGCTGCTCGACCACGACCGCCTGACTGAAGGCGGGGCTGCGGTGCAGTCCCTCGGGGTTGATGTGCCGCTTGCTCATGTCACCCTCCACGCATCACGAAACCGGTTATAGGGGTTACCCGAACAACACCAGTTATAGTGGTTACATGCGGACCGATGCAACCGGACGGATGCTGCACGACCCCAAGGGCGGGTCGTTCTGGTTCGACGCCGGCGCCCTCTGCCTGGACTTCGCGCACACCGGCGGCGAGGGGCGTTACGCGGTGTTCGAGACGCTGCACCAGCCGGACGACCTGGCCGCCTGGCTGGCCGTGCCGCCGCTGGCCGCCTCCCTGACGGTCGCGGTGACCGCGGCCGACCTGTCCGCGGCACGCGAGCTCCGGCAGGCGATCTGGGTGGCGGCACACGAGCGGGCGGCCGGTGAGCCGCTGGGCGCCGGCGCGGTCGCGGCGCTCAACCGGTTCGCCGCCGCGCCGCCGCTGGTCCCCGAGCTCGCCGCGGACGGGACGGCGTCGCGGTGGGCGTCCCCGGTGCGGGCCGGCCAGGCGCTGTCCACCCTGGCCCGGGAGATGATCGGGCTGCTGACCGGCCCGCTCGGCGGGCGCATCCGGCAGTGCGCCGGCGACAACTGCCCGCTGGTCTTCGTCGACTCGTCCCGGCCCGGCGCCCGCCGCTGGTGCGCGATGGAGCGCTGCGGCAACCGGCACAAGCTGCGGGCATTGCGCGCCCGGCGGGCGACGGACGACTGACGGCTCAGCGCCCGCACAGGCGGCGTCGACCACGATGCGAGCCATGACGGCATTGATCGAGCGCCCCACCGCCGTACTGATCGCGGTGTCCCGTCCGTGGTTCTGGCCGGTCTCCTGGGTGCCGGCCTATCTCGGCACGGTGCTGGCCGGGCACGCCTGGCTGCCGGACCGGGCGGACGCCGGGCGGGCGCTCGTCGCGCTGATCGTTCTCGGACCGCTGGTCTGGGGCGCGGTGCTCGCCCAGAACGATCTGCACGACCTGCCCAGCGACTGGGCCAATCCGCGCAAGGCGACCGCGCCGCTGGTCACCGGCGCGGTCTCGGCACGGAGGCTGCGAGCCTGGTACCGCGGGCTGGCCCTGGCGGCGGTCGGCGCGGCGCTCTACGTCGGCCCGCTGTTCGTGCTCGGCGTGGCCGGGGTGCTGGCGCTCGGCTGGGCCTACAGTGTGCCGCCGCTGCGCCTGAAGACCCGGCCGGGCTGGGACGTGGCGGTGAACGCGCTGGTGGTCGGCCTGGTCTCGCCGGCCGCGGGCTGGGCGATCACCCGGGCGCCATGGGAGTTCCCGTGGCGGTTCGGGCTGATCGGGGTGCTGTTCGCGGCCGCGCTCTACGTGCCGACCACGGTGACCGACCTGGCCGCCGACACCGGGGCCGGGGACACCACGTTCGCGGTGCGGTTCGGCGCCCGGACGGCCTATCGGCTGGGGCTGGCACTGTGGGGCGCGGCGCTGGCGGTGTGCCTGCTCAGCGCCGCGGCCGACGTGCTGGTGCCGCGGGAGACCCTGGTCCCGCAGCTGGTGACGGTGCCGGTCCTGGTGGCCGGCTACGCCGCGCTGACCCGGAACCCGACGATCCCCCGGCTGGCCGTGCTGTCCCTGCTGTTCGCCATCCCCACGGCCGGGTTCGCCCTGGCCTACGTCGGACGGGGCTGAGGGCGTACCGAAAACCGGTCTTGATCTTGATCGGGAAGAAGCGGCCAGGAGGACGAACGCCAGGACGGAATCAGCCCAGGACGATCGGGTCGAAGATCGACGAGAAGATCTGCTGCTCCTCGGCGGTGTTGAAGTTGACGTAGTAGTGCAGCTTCGCGTAATCCGCGTCGCTCGGGAAGACCAGCGGGCTGGACGCGACCTGCTGCATCTCGGCACGATCGGAACCGGACAGCGCGGCCGCGTCCTTCTTGATCTGCGCCTGCGCGCCGGGCACCGGGCAGACGTAGTTGATGTACTCGGCGAGCGACGCCGCGTTCTCCGTCTCGTAGAAGAAGTCGATCAGCATCAGGGCGTCGACCGGATTCGCTGCGGTGACCGGGATGGCGAAGTTGTCGGTCCAGATGGTGCCGCCCTCCTGCGGGATCACGAACTTGAGGTTCGTGCCGTCGGAGAGGTTCTTCTGGAAGACGTCGCCGGACCAGGCCTGGCTGATCCACAGCTCGCCGTTGCCGAGCGCGTCGACGTAGTCCTGCTCGTAGTACTTGCGGACGATGCCGGCGTCCTTCTGCTTCTTGAGCTTGGCGGCCGCCTTCTTCCAGTCCTCCTCGGTCGAGCCGGCCGGCTTGATCCCGGCCGCCAGCAGGCCGAAGTTGGCCAGCTCGGTGAGGTCGGACATCATGCCGACCTTGCCCTTGAACTTCGAGTCCCACAGGTCGGCCAGGCTGGTGATCTCGCGACCGGTCTTGGCCGGGTCGTAGGCGATGCCGGTCATCCCGGACGCCCACGGCACGCTGAACACGTTGCCCGGGTCGAACGCCTCCTGGGCGTACTTCGGGGCGGCGTTCTTGGTGAAGTTCGGCAGCTGGGCGTGGTCGAGCGGGGCCAGGAAGCCGGCCGAGCGGAACTGACCGAACTGGATGCCGTTGGTGATCACCATGAGGTCGAAGCCGATCGGCTGCTTCGCCGACAGCTGCGGCTGCACCTTGGCGAACCAGGGGCCCATCTCCTGGATGACCTCCTGGTAGTTCACCTGGATGCCGGTCCGCTGGGTGAACTTCTTCAGCTCCGGGCGCTCCGGGTCCATGTAGAGCGGCCAGTTGGCGAAGTCGAGCTTGCCGTTCTGCTTCTTGCCCTGCCAGAAGTTCGCCAGGGTGCCCGCGTCGACGCTGACCTCCGGGGACCCCTTGCCCTGCACCCCGCACGCCGCCAGGGCCGCGCCGAGCGCGGACAGGCCGCCGAGGCGCAGCGCGTCGCGACGGCCGAGCCTCCGCTGGGTGGCGCCGCGCAGGAGGGACTGGTCAGGGGTGAACATCGGGCTCCAATGACGTGCGGTGACGAGGCGGACTCTTCACCGTACGAACGTCCTGGGATTCTCAAGATCATCGGAGTGGCCGAGATCGACTGGCTGAACGGTCAGAGCGCGATCAACCCGGCCGGGGTACGACGAAAGCCGCACTGCTCCACGTAGAAGTGCTCCAGATGCGGCTCGAAGTCGACGTGCAGCCACTCACACCCGGCCGCCCGCGCCTCCTCCGCCGCCGCCTTCACCAGCGCCGTCCCGATCCCCCGGTGCTGCCAGTCCGGGTCGACCGCGGTGTCCAGCACGAACGCGTGCGGCCCACCGTCCCAGCAGACCTGGACGAACCCGACCAGCCGCCCGTCGTCGAACGCCCCGACCCAGGTCAGGGCGTACCGGTCCAGCCGCGCCGCCCACGGCCGGACCTCGACCGGATCGCCGCCGAACGCCCGCGCGTGCAGCAGGCTCACCTCACGGTCGTCAACCGGGAACCGCACCCGCCACTCCGTCGTCACCGGCACAGACTGCCAGCAACGCGTCGATCGCGCGCGCATAGGCGTGCTGCGGCGGCGTCGCGTAGCCGATCACGACGCCCGGCGGCGCGTCCCGGGCATCCCGGTAGAACGAGCCGATCCCCTCGGTCACCACGCCGCGGGCCGCCAGCCGGCCGAGCAGCTCCGGCTCCGAGCAGCCGGGCAGGCTCAGCGTCGCGTGCAGACCGGCCGAGATCCCGGACAGCCGGGCGGCCGGCAGCCGGGCCGCGACCGCCCGGCCGAGCAGATCCCGGCGCTGCCGGTAGCGGACCCGGCAGCGCCGCAGATGCCGGTCCAGGTCGCCGCGCCCGATCAGGTGGGCGAGGACCAGCTGATCGATGACATTGACGTACGCCTCGTCGAACCGCAGCACCGCCCGCAGCGCCGGCACCAGTCCGACCGGCACCGCCAGCCACGCGATCCGCAGCCCCGGGGCGACCGTCTTGCTCACCGTCCCGGCGTAGATGACCCGCTCCGGCGCCAGCCCCTGCAGGGCGCCGACCGGTTGCCGGTCGTAGCGGAACTCGCCGTCGTAGTCGTCCTCGACGATCACCGCGTCCGTCCGCCGGGCCCAGTCGAGCAGGTCACGGCGCCGCTGCGGGCTGAGCGTCACGCCGAGCGGGAACTGGTGCGCCGGGGTGACCACCACCGCCGCCTCGCCGGCCAGCGCGTTCACGACCAACCCGTCGGCGTCCACCGGGAGCCGGGTCACGCCCAGGCCGAGCCGCTCGGCCATCGCCGGATAGTCCGGCCGGGTCGGGTCCTCGAACCCGATCGTGCCACCCAGCGCCTGGCAGATGATCCGCAGCGCGTGGGTGTAGCCGGCGCACACGATGATCTGATCCGGACCGGTCAGCACGCCACGGGACCGTCCCAGATAGCCGGCCAGGGCGGAACGCAGAGCTGGATCGCCGGCCGGGTCGCCGTACCCGAAGGCGGTGCTGGGCATGGTCCGTAAAACGTGCCGGGTGGCCGCGAGCCACTCGCGGCGCGGAAACATCGACAGGTCCGGGAAGCCGGGCCGCAGATCGAATCCGCCGGGCAGCGGCGGGCAGGGCGAGACCGCGGGGACGCTCACGGTGCTCTCCGGGCGCGGGCGCGGCGCTATCCGTACGCCGGAGCGCGCCCGCGACGTCAGATAGCCCTCCGCCGTGAGCTGCTCGTACACCTGGGTGACCGTCCCGCGCGCCACGCCGAGCTCCTGCGCCAGCGCCCGTGAGCTGGGCAGCCGATCCCCCGCCGCGAGCCGCCCGTCGCGCACCGCGGTCCGCAGCGCGTCCTCCAGCCCGGCCCGCAGCCCCCGCACCCGATCGATGCCGAGGTGCAGATCCAACCCGTTTCTGGCCCACTCCTCCGCCATGGATCTGGACTATATCGATGGGCCAGTGGCTTCCTAGATTGGCCACATGAGACACCTCGCGATCGCCCTCGGCCTCACCGGCCGCCTGCTCGGCCCGCTCACCCACCGCCGCCCCGAGCCCCGACCGCCGGCGCCGCGCCGGCCTACCCGAACCCGGCGGTCATCGCCGTGAGCTGCCCGGCCACCGCGTCCGGATCGACCACCTGATGCAGGTGGCCGCCGGGCACCCGGGTCACCGGCCAGCCGCGCCCGGCCGCCTCCCGCGCCACCGGCTGGTAGGCCGGGCTGAACAGCAGATAACCGCACGGACGGGCATCCCAGCCGGCCGGGACCGGGATCCGCTGCTCGTAGTAGGAGAGCGGGAGCCGGGGCTGCTCGGCGGTGACCGCCGCCCGGGTGCCCTCGTCGGGGAACAGCTCCGCCACGTCGTCCCACCAGGTCGTCCAGGGCGGCAGGCGGCCGTCGACGGCCATCCCGCGCAGAACCGCCAGCCGCTCCGGGGAGGTCACCGGGGTCGGGCCGGTCCGGGCCGGCAGGGTCGCGTCGACGAACGCGCAGCCGACGACCGGGCGGCACGCCGCCGCGACCACCGGCGGGACCATCAGGCCGGCATTGCTGTGCGCGACCAGAACGACCGGCTGCTCCGCCGGCAGTGTGGCGAGGGCGTCGTTGACCCGGCCGGCGACATGCGGCCAGAACGGGGGGTCGCCGGCGGTCACTCCGGTCAGCACCGGGACCACGGTGCGGGCGGGCAGCCGGGACGCCACCGAGGACCAGGTCAGCGGACCCAGCAGCAGACTGTGCAGGAGCACGAAGGCAGCCGTCATCGCTCCCCCAGGAAGGGCCCGTCCGATGGCGTTCCGGACGCCGGAGAACGACGGTAACCGATGCCGCGAGCCGGCGCGGGAATGAGCGACGCATCAGTGACAGCCCGGAGCGGCGCGCGGACCGTAGGCTGAGGAGCCATGGCAGACAGTGGCGTCGAAGGCCGCCAGGAGCATCGGACCGCGCCGCCCGATGCCGGCGACCTCCTCAAGGCCGTCGCCGGCGGCGACGAGCAGGCCTTCGGCCGGCTGTACGACCTGTTCGCCCCCCGCGTCTTCGGCCTGATCCGGCGGATTCTCGGCGACCCGGCGCAGGCCGAGGAGGTGGCTCAGGAGGTGCTCGTCGAGATCTGGCGCACCGCGGCCCGGTTCGACCCCTCCCGCGGCTCGCCCACCTCCTGGATCTTCACGATCGCGCACCGCCGGGCGGTCGACCGGGCCCGCGCCGAGCAGGCCGCCACCGCACGGACCCTGCGGGCCGGCGCCGCCTCGCTGGACACCCCCTACGACGCGGTCGCCGACGAGGTGACCGGCCGGATCGAGCGCCAGCAGGTGCGGCACTGCCTGGACGACCTCACCGAGCTGCAGCGGCAGGCGGTCACCCTGGCGTACTACCAGGGCCACTCCTATCCGCAGGTGTCCCAGCTGCTCGGCGTGTCGCTGCCGACCGTGAAGACCAGGATGCGGGACGGTCTGATCAGGCTGCGGGACTGTCTCGGGATGGGGGCGGCGGCGTGACCGCGGACATCCACGCGCTGGTCGGCGCCTATGCGCTGGACGCGCTCGACGACCTGGAACGGGCCGCGTTCGACCGGCACCTGCGCGACTGCGAGGCGTGCCGGATCGAGGCGGACGAGCTGCGGGAGACCGCGTCGCTGCTCGCCGACGGGGTGTGGTCGGCGCCGCCGCCCGGGATGCGGGACACCGTGCTGGCAGCCATCGCGACGACCCCGCAGCTGCCGGCCGCCGCGCCGCGCCGGTCGCCGCTGCGCCTGCGGGCGCCGCGCCGGACGCGGTGGGTGGCCGCGGCCGCCGCGGTGGTCGCGGCCGCCGGCGCGGGCACGGCCGTCTACGTGGTGCAGGACCAGCGGGTACGCCAGCAGCAGACCGCCGTCGCCGACCAGGTCCGGTCCGTGCTGACCGCGCCCGACGTGGTCTGGCACGAACAGCCCCTGGCCGGCGGCGGCACGGTACGGGTCGCGACCTCGCGGCTGCGCGATGCCGGGGTCATCCAGCTGGACGCCACCCGGCCGCCGGCCGGCGGCAGCGTCTACCAGCTCTGGACGATCCGCTCCGGCAAGGCGGCGTCGGCCGGCGCGCTCGGCGAGGGCCAGTCGGTCGCCACCCAGGTGGTCGACGGCCTCCCGAGCGCCACCGCGGTCGGCGTCACGGTCGAGAAGGCCCCCGCCTCCACCACCCCCACCACCCCACTCGAGGCCCAGGTCAACCTGACCTGAGCACGGGTCGGGTTTCCGCAACCACCCGCGGACGTCGCCCTGGAGGCGACGATCCGTGATCAGCGGGGCCCGAGTCAGGAATCTCCGCATGTGAATTCGCACCCATCCGGAGCCGCGCCCGTGGCGAATCCCTGGTGACGCCGGGATTTCGGGGGTGTGGGGATGGCTGTGGACGGGACCGACGATCGGGTGGGTGGCCGCTACCGGCTGCTGGAAGTGGTCGGGTCCGGCGGGATGGGCCGGGTCTGGCGGGCCGAGGACGACCTGCTGCTGCGCACCGTGGCGGTCAAGGAGGTCGCCGTGCCGTCGGCGGCGCCGCTGGTCAGCGAGGCGATGCGGGAGGCCCGGGCGGCGGCCCGGCTCGACCATCCCGGCGTGGTGAAGGTCTTCGACGTGGTGTGGCGGCGGGGGCGCTGCTGGATCGTGATGGAGTACGTCCCGTCCCGGTCGCTGCAGCAGGTCATCCGGGACGACGGGCCGCTGCCGGTCCACCAGGCGGCCCGGATCGGGCTGCGGATGCTGGCCGCGTTGCGGGCGGCGCACGCGGCCGGGGTGCTGCACCGGGACGTGAAGCCGGACAACGTGCTGCTCGCCGCCGACGGTCGGGTGGTGCTGACCGATTTCGGGCTGGCGACGTTCGGAGCCGGTGTGGACGGCCCGGATCCGCGGCTCGGGTCGCCGAGCTTCATCGCGCCGGAGCGGTTGCGGGCCGCGGACGCCGGTGCCGCGTCGGACCTGTGGTCGTTCGGCGCGACGTTGTACGCGGCGGTGGAGGGCCGGACCCCGTTCGCCCGGGCGGATGCCGGGACGGCGTTGCGGGCGCTGCTCGACGAGCCGCCGGATCCGCCGGTCCGGGCCGGAGCGATGGCACCGTTGCTGCTGGACCTGCTGGTCAAGGACCCGGCCGAGCGTCCCGGCGCCGCCGAGGTGGATGCCCGCCTGCGCGCGATCGTGTCCGGCCCGGCCGAGTTGGATGCCCGCCTGCGCGGGATCGTGTCCGGTCCGGCAGGGGCACGGCCGGACGGCGCGGCGGTCGGGGAGGCACCACCGCGGACCCGGCGGGTGCGGCTGGTGCTGGCCGGCACGGCGGCACTGCTGACCGCGGCCGGCCTGATCGTGATCGGTCAGCGGTCCGACGAGCGCGCACGCACCGTGACCCCGGCCGCGATGATGTCCGAGGCCCTGGCCGCCCCGCCCCGGATCGGGGCCTGCGGACCCGGCACGCCCGCGCCGGTGACCGCCGCCGACCGGAACGTCCCGACCAGGCTGCCCGCCGGATGGGTCTGGTTCCGCGACCCGTCCGGGTTCGCGCTGGCCCTGCCCGCCGGATGGCGGCGCGCGGTGACCGGGAACGACGTCTGCTTCAGCGACCCGCAGGGGCGGCGGGCGTTCACGGTGACCATGTCCCCGGTGGTCACCCGGCGCCCGCTCGCCTACTGGCAGGGCCGGGAGCGGGCCGACCTGGCCGCCGGCAGCCTGCCGGGATACGCCCGGATCAGCATGGGGGTGCTGCTGCTCCGGGACGGCGGCGCCGACTGGGAGTACACCTGGCGCCCCGACTCGGACACCGTCCGGCACGAGCGCCGGGTGCTCCTGGCCGTCGGTGACGGCCGCTCCTATCTGCTGCGCTGGGCGGTCACTGACGCCGACTGGCCCGCCTCCCGGGCCCTGCAGCGCCACCTGGTCGACCTGTTCGCCTCCGCCCGCTGACCACCCGAGTCAAGGAGATCGTGATGCGCTTCCGCCACCTGACCCTGGCCGTGACCGTGCTGCTGCTGGCCACCCCGGCCGCCGCCGCCGCCGACACCGCGGTGCAGGTCCGGCTCCTCCCGCTCAACGGCTCCGGCGCCACCGGCACCGCGACGCTGACCGCCCTGCCCACCGGCGACCTCAAGGTCAGCATCCGCTCCACCGGCCTGGTCCCGCGGGCCGCGCACGCCCAGCACCTGCACGGGTCCACCACCGGGATGGACTTCCACTGCCCGGACCGGTCCGCCGACCGGGACGGCGACGGCTACGTCACCACCGAGGAGGGCATGCCGTCCTACGGCGACATTTTCCTCTCGCTGACCACCCGCGGCGACACCTCGCGCGCCAGCGGCCTCGCCGTCGACCGGATGCCCGCCGCCGACGCCCACGGCCGCCTCGCCTACGACCGGGTCATCCCGGCCGCCGACCTGCCGCCCGGCACCCTCGACCACCTGCGGGACCTGCACATCGTCGAGCACGGCGTCGACGCGAACCGGAACGCGAGGTACGACCTGGACGGGCTGGGCGAATCCACGTTCGCCGCCGCGGCCGGGCTGGCCGGGATCCCCGAGGAGGCGACCGATCCGGCGCTCTGCGGCATGGTGTCCGGCGCGGCCGCCGGGTCGGTCCCGGTGGGCGGCATCGCCGCCGGCGACGGGAGCACGCACCCCACAAACGATTCACGGTACGGCCGCAGCGCGCTGATCGGGTATGCGTCCCTGGTCGTGCTCGCCCTGGCAGCGGGCGTGCTCCTCGGCCGGCGCCGCGCCTTCCGCCTGCCCCGCGCCGAGCGATGAACCGCCGCTCCGCGGTGCTGACCGCGACCCTGGTCCTGGCCCTCAGCGGGGTGGCCGCCCTGCTCGTCGCCCGTCCCGCCGCCCCGGTGGCCGGCTCCCGCACCACACCGGCGCCGGTCCTGCCGATCGCCGTCGTCAGCGCCTCCGCGTTCACCTCCGGGCCGGAGCTGGCGAGTTCGCCACCGACCCGGCTGGAGATCCCGGCCCTGCGGGTCACCGCGCCGGTGACCGAGCTGGGCCTGGCGCCGGACGGGACCATGCAGGTGCCCGCCGACGCCCGGACGGTCGGCTGGTTCAGCGGCGCGCCGGCGCCCGGCTCGCTCGGTCCGGCCGTGCTCGCCGGGCACGTCGACTACCGCGGCCGGGCCGGCTCGTTCGCCCGGCTGCCGGAGCTGCGGCCGGGTGATCCGGTGCGGGTGTCCCGGCGGGACGGGACGGTGGCCGTGTTCGCGGTGGACCGGATCGGCCGGTATCCGAAGCGGGCGTTCCCCACCGAGGCGGTCTACGGGCCGATCGACCATGCCGGGCTGCGCCTGGTCACCTGCGGTGGGGACTTCGACCGGGAGACCGGGCACTACGTGGACAACGTCGTGGTGTTCGCGTCGCTGCGGGGCTCCAGCCGTACCTGAATCCGGGTTTGCGGGGTCTGGGTCGCGGAGCCGAGCAAGGCGAGCTTCTCGGCGTCGGCGGAGCCGCGATCGGGGTGGTAGACCACCAGCAGGATGCCGTCGGTGCCGGTGATCAGCAGCTTCTCCCGGTTGAGCCGCAGCTCGCCGACCTGCGGGTGGGTGAAGGTGACCACCGCGCCGGCCCGCGACCGCACGTCGTGGCGTGCCCAGAGCCGCCGGAACAGCGGGCTGGCCAGCGACAGCTCGCCGACCAGCTCGATGCAGCGGGGATCGTCGGTGTCGGTGCCGACCGACTCGCGGAAGCCGGCGACCAGATGGGCGGCGGCCAGCTCGAAATCCGGGAAGAGGGCCTGCTCCGCCGGGTCGAGGAAGACGTCGCGCAGCCGGTTGCCGCCCGCCACCAGGCGCGGGGACAGGGCGGTGGCCAGCGGGTTCGCGGCCAGGACGTCCATGTGCCGGCCCTCGATGAAGGCCGGCAGCGGCAGCGTCGCGACCAGCGCCGCGGTGCTGGCCGGGACGGTCTCCCGGCGCGGCCGGCGCGGGCGCCGGGGCCGGTCGGCGGCCAGGCCGAGCAGGTGCGCGCGGGCGTCGTCGTCCAGCCGGAGCACCCGGGCCAGGGAGTCCAGGACCTGCACCGACGGGTGCCGGTCCCGGCCGCGCTCCAGCCGCAGGTAGTAGTCGGCGCTGATCCCGGCGAGCATCGCGACCTCCTCGCGGCGCAGGCCGGGCACCCGGCGGACGCCGACCACCGGGATCCCGGCCTCCTCAGGGGTGACGAGTTCGCGGCGGGCGCGGAGGAATTCGCCCAGGCTGGCAGTCATGCCCCCACGGTAGGGCGCGCGGCCACCCGGAGCGGGGGTCCTGGCGGACCCCCCTCCCGGCACGGCCCTGGCCGGCCCGGTCCGCCGAGCGCATGGTGACGACATGAACGAAGAACGAGTGCTTGTCACCGGCGGCGCCGGGTTCATCGCCGGCCATGTCATCCGGGAACTGCTCGGCCGGGGCTACCGGGTGCGGGCCACGGTGCGGTCGCGGAAACCGGACCTCGACGGGGTGGAGTTCGTCCAGGCCGACCTGCTGGACGACGCGGGCTGGGCGGAGGCCGTGGCCGGCGTCGACCACGTGCTGCACGTGGCGTCGCCGGTGCGGCCGGGGCCGGTCGCGAACGAGGACGACCTGATCGTCCCGGCCCGCGAGGGCACCGTGCGGGTGCTGCGCGCGGCCCGCGACGCCGGGGTGCGGCGGGTGGTGCTGACGTCGGCGTTCCACGCGGCCGGATTCGGTCACCCGCACACCGGTCACGTCTTCACCGAGGACGACTGGTCGGTGCTCGACGGGCCGGGCATGGACGCCTACGGGCGGAGCAAGGTCTTCGCCGAGCGGGCCGCCTGGGAGTTCGACCGGGGCGCGATGGAGCTGACCACACTGCTCCCGGTGGCCGTGCTGGGACCGGTGCTGGGCAGCGAGATCTCCGGCGGCAACCACATCGTGCAGCGGATGCTGACCGGGCAGATGCCCGGTTTCCCGGACATCTACCTCCCGGTCGTGGACGTCCGCGACGTGGCCGACGCGCACGTGCGGGCGATGGTGACCCCCGGCGTGGACGGCGAGCGGTTCCTGATCGCGAACGGTCCGGCGATCGCCCTCAAGGACATCGGCGCCACCCTGCGCGAGCACCTCGGCGAGCGGGCCGCCCGGGTGCCGGCCGCGACCATCCCGGACGAGGTGGTGCGGACCACCCCGGCGATGCGGGCGTTCGTCGGCGAGCTCGGTTACCGGAAGCAGATCTCGAACGACAAGGCGCGGCGGGTGCTGGGCTGGCAGCCGCGCCCCGCCGAGGAGGCGATCGTCGCGGCCGGCCGCTCGCTCAGCTGACCCGCGCCAGCCAGCCGGTGGCGAAGTCGACCAGCTCACGCTGGGGCATCAGCCGGGCGGTGGCCTCGCCGACGGTCCCGATCGTGACCGCGCCGGTCGCCTCGAAGGCCGCGCCGATCTCCTCGAAGTGCACGACGTCGTGGTCCGGCGCGGTCCAGGTCAGCCAGCGGGCCGCGCCGTCCGGCCCGAGCACCGCGGACCCGTAGTCGGTCATCGGCGGCTGCTCCTGCCGGGCCTCGGCGAGGTGCAGCGAGGTGTTGCGGCGGTGACCGCAGCCGATCAGCAGAACCTTGCCGCCGAGCCGGTAGATCGCGCCCAGCGGCGAGCCGTCCCCGAACGCCTCGGCCGGCGCGTGGTCCGCGACGATCTCGGCCGCTTCGGCGCCCAGCGCGGCGAACGACACCTGCGGATGATCGCTGCGCCGCGCCCCCGGCCAGGTCCGGACCGTCTCCGGCAGGATGCCCATCCGGTGGCTCGGGGTGCGCAGCGGGTCGAAGCCGGGACCGTTCGCCCGGATGACCGGCCACCAGTCGGCCGGGACCGGTGGGTTCACCCAGTCCGCCGGGTCGGTGTTGCCCGGCGTGTGGGTCGGGACGACCAGGGTCCCGGCCGGCCCGAGCACGTCGAGCAGCGCCCGCACCACCGCCTGCACGTCGCCGGCGACGAACCCGATCGAACGCACCGAGCTGTGCACGATCACCGTGTCGCCGCCGGTCAGGCCCAGTGCGCGCAGGTCGGCGGCGACCGTGGCGACGGTGTGCGGGGCGAGCTGCGGCACGCTCACCGCCCAGCCGTGCCGCTGGCGATCCGCATGGCGTCCCGGCCCGGGGCTTCGTCAGTCACCCGAGCCACCCTAGGTGACTGGTGTTAAACGCTGGTTTGTCACTCGCGTGATGGATATAGCTTTGCTTCTATTTTAGATAGTTTGCTGGGATGACGTTGGGTAGGGCGTCGCAGCAGTCAGGCCTTGCCGACCCGATCAGCCGGTTCTGCGGGGACGTTCTCGCCCCTAACTCGATCTTCGTGTTCCTGCACGAGCATCGGGACCGGCTGTTCCCGGACGGCCTGTTCGCTGACCTGTTCGCGCAGGTCGGGCGGCGGTCGGTGCCGCCGTCGGTGGTCGCGACGGTGATGGTGCTGCAGCGTCTGGAAGGGTTGTCGGATCGGGAAGCGGTCGACCGGTTCACCTTCGATGCCCGCTGGCGGTACGCGGCCGGGGTCGGTGACTGGGACACCGGCCGGGTCGGGTTCGTGCACACGGTGCTGGTCGACATGCGGGAACGGCTACGCCGCTCGCCGCGTCCGGACCGGATCTTCGAGGTGGCGCTCGCCGCGGCCCGCCAGGCGGGGCTGTTGGGCCGGCGCCGGGTCCTGGACTCGACACCGTTGTATGACGCAGTTGCCACGATGGACACGATCACGCTGCTCCGCTCGGCGATCCGCGGCCTGCTCACCGCCGCCGGCCGTGACCTGGCCGCTGAGCTACGCAGTCTGCTGACCAGCGGCGACGACTACACCAGCACCGGGAAACCGGTGGTGGATTGGGACGACAAGACCGCCCGGGAAGCGGTGATCGATTCCCGGGCCCGGGACGGCTATGCGCTACTCGCCGCTCTTGACGGCCGTGAAGAACTTCCGGCACCAGTCGCTGAGGCGATGACGTTGCTGGCCACCGTGCTGGGTCAGGATCTGGAAACCGGCGACGACGGCAGGCTGCGGATCGCCCGCAAAGTCGCCGCCGACCGGGTGATCTCCACTGTTGACCCGCAGGCCCGGCACGGCCACAAAACCCAGCACCACGGCTTCGACGGCTACAAAGCCCACCTCGCCATCGACCCGGACAGCGAGATCATCACCGCCACCCAGGTCACCGCGGGCAACACCGGCGACGCCGCAGCCGCCCCGAACCTGATCACCGACCTCACCAGCGCACCCGCCGACGACTGCGACACCACACCGGCCGGTGACCCAGCGGTCTACGGCGACAGCGCCTACGGCGCCGGCGAAGTCCTCGCACTGCTGCACCACGCCGAGATCGACATCAAAACCAAGGTCCAAGCCCCGGTCGCCCCCGGCGGCAAATTCACCAAGGACCAGTTCACCGTCAACCTCGACAACGCCACGGTGACCTGCCCGAACCAGGTCACCACCACGATCCGCCCGATCACCGGCCATGACCGGCACGCCGGCCAAGCCGACTTCGGCGCCGCCTGCACCGACTGCCCGCTACGCCCGCAATGCACCACAGCGAAAACCGGCCGGCACATCACCATCAGCCGCTGGGAAACCCACCTGGCCGCCGCCCGCACCCGACAGACCGACCCCGCCTGGAAAGCCGACTACCAAGCCACCCGACCCAAAGTCGAACGCAAGATCGCCCACCTGATGCGCCGCCGCCACGGCGGACGCCACGCCCGCATGCGCGGACTCCACCGCGTCGCCGCCGACTTCACCCTCCTAGCAGCCGCCACCAACCTCGCCCGCCTCGCCGCCCTCGGCCTCACCCACCAACTCCAAGGCTGGGCCCTCACCTGACAGTCGGAACCCACCGCTCACCAGCAACTCTCCAACCCGCCAACAGGACAAACCCCGACCCACAACCACCGCTCAACAACAACGCGGGCCGATCAAGACTCTGATCAACCCGCGTTTAACACCAGTCACCTAGCGGTCGCTGGCACGAAGCGGCCGCCGAGGCGCAGGATCGCGCTATGACGACATCTACACCGGAACTGCTGGCCGAGGGATTCACCATGCTCGAATCCGGCCGGTGGCACGAGGGGCGGCTCTGGGTGGCGCACTGGGCGTCCGGGGAGATCGTGGCGATCGGCATGGACGGGACGACCGAGCGGGTGGCCGACGCCCCACCCGGGTACGGCTGGGCGTTCGACTGGCTCCCGGACGGGCGGCTGCTCACCACCGGGCCGGGGCTGACCCTGGCCGACGGGACCACCTACGGGCATCTCGCCGACGTGGCCGAGCATGGCTGGAGCGAGATCGTCACCACCGCGGGCGGCGACGTCTACGTGAACGGGTTCGCGTTCGACCTGGTCGGTGGCGGCGCGCCGAACCCGGGCGTGATCGCGCACGTCGCGCCGGACGGCGCCACCCGGATCGTGGCCGGCGACCTGCAGTTCGCCAACGGCATGGTGATCACCCCGGACGGGCGGACACTGCTGGTCAGCGAGTCGTTCGCGAGCCGGATCACGGCGTTCGACATCGCGGCCGGCGGCACGCTCACCAACCGGCGGGTATGGGCCGACCGGGTCGCGCCGGACGGCATCTGCATCGACGCCGAGGGCGCGGTCTGGTGCGGGGCGCCCGGGATCCGGATGCTCGGCGGCGGGCCGGACGCGCCCGGCGGCGCGCTGATCCGGGTCCGGGAGGGCGGGAAGATCACCGACCGGGTCGAGTTCGACCGGCCGGTCTTCTCCTGCGCGCTCGGCGGGCCGGCCGGCCGGACCCTGTTCGCGCTGGCCTCGGAATGGAGCGGCTTCGAGAACATCGACGCCAACGCCGCGGCCCGGACCGGGCAGGTGCTCACCGTGGAGGTGGAGGTGCCTGCGGCAGCATAGGCGTCGCCGCGGCCGGCGCGGCGCCGATGGTGAACGTGGCCGGACCTGGAGCACCTGGTGCCGCACGCGCTGATGCTCGCCGCCGCCGTCACCACAATGCTGGCCACCGCCCGCCGGTGAGTCACCGGTGGAGCGTCACCTCGCCGCCGGAGCGGCGCCGGAGCAGGTGGCGGTGCTCGTCCCGGTTCGGCGGGCAGGGGCGCTCGCGGAGCATCCGGGTGATCCGGTTGCGGCCGGCCGGGACCAGCCGGATCCCGTCACCGGGCGGCGCCGGTGCCGACGGCCGTGACCAGTCCATCCGCCAGGCCGGGCGGAGCACCGCGGCCAGGTAGGCGAGCCCGCAGATCCACAGGGCCGCGTGCAGGCCGCCGGTGTTCAGCAGCACCGCGCCGAGCAGGCCGCCGACCGGGATGCCGGCCCAGGCCCAGGCGCTGATCAGGGTCTGCACCCGGCCGCGCAGCGCCGCCGGGATCAGCTCCACCTGCACCGTCTCCAGCAGCGGGTTGAACAGCCCGGAGCCGATCCCGGCCAGCGCGTAGACCCCGATCACCACCTGCGGCGGCAGGTCCAGCGCCAGCACGATGATCCGGGTCGGCCCGCTGCTGAGCACCCCGATCAGGTACGTCGCCCGGCGCGGCAACCGGGTCCCGAAGCCGGCCGAGGCCAGCGCGGACGCGATCGACGCCAGCCCGACCGTGCTCAGCGCCAGCCCGACCACGGTCGCGTCGTGCCCGCCGGCCCGGGCCCAGACCGGCAGCAGCACCGCCATCAGCGCCTGGTCGAGCAGGTTGGTGATGACGAACATCGCGGTCAGGGCGCGCAACGGCCGGCTGTGCCGCAGGAACGCGGCGCCGGTGCGCAGCCGGTCGAGGTACGTCTCGTCGTCCCGGCCGCGGTCGCGCACCGGGTCGGTCACGGTCAGCGTGACGATGAGGGTGGCCACGCCGAGCATGGCGGCGGCCGCCCACAGCGCGCGATCCCCGCCCAGGGTGGCGACCAGCCAGCCGGCCAGCGCGGTGCCGGCCGCGGTCGCGGTCCGCTCCACCGCGGTGGCCAGGCCGACGCCGCGGGTGGTGGACTGGCCGGCGTCGGCCGCGGCGAACGGCACCAACATCCGTTTCGCGGCGCTGGCCGGCCCGTCCGCGCAGCCGACCACCACCAGCATCAGGGTGAGCAGCCAGAGCGGTGGGGTGCCGAAGATCGCCGGGATGATCAGGACGGACGCCGACGCCAGGTCGCCGGCCATGCTGATCCGGCGCGGCCCGATCCGGTCCAGCAGCGGGCCGGCCAGCCACTGGGTGAAGGCGTACGGCAGCACCTGGCACGCCACCACCAGCCCGGTCTGCGCCGCGCTGCCGGTCCGGTCCAGCACCAGCCAGGGCACCGCGACGGTGAGCAGCCGGTTGGCGGACAACGTGCAGGCCTGCGAGCTCAGCACACCGGTCAGTCCACGCCATCTCACCCGGCCATCACCGGCCGGGCGGTCAGGGAGTATTGCGAGATCACCATCCGGCATCCTTCGGCAAAAGGCGGGGCGGTTCTCTCGCACCGTAGATGTCGGCGGCCACGGCGGGTAGTCGACGGTCGATGACGAGATAGCCACTTAGCGTCACCGAGACGACCCGGCCACCCGGACCGGATCAGCCCTTCCCGCAGGTCAGGGCATCGAAGGTCAACAGTGTGGCGTCGCGTTTATCGGCTACTCGACTCGCCGAAATGATGTTCCCGAAGTCGCACAGTGAGTCCGTCGTACGCTGTCCCGGGCGGAAGGGGACCCCGATGACCACGATCACCACGGCCGACGCGGCCTACCTGGAACGGGCGATCGGGCTGGCCCGCTCGGCCCGTGAGCACGGCAACCATCCGTTCGGGTCGCTGCTGGTGACGCCGGACGGGTCGGTGCTGGAGGCGGAGAACACCGTGGTCACCGAGGCCGACCCGACCGGTCACGCGGAGACCAACGTGGTCCGGCTGGCCGGGCGCCTGGACCCGGCGACGCTGGCCGCCAGCATCCTCTACACCAGCACCGAGCCGTGCGCGATGTGCGCCGGCGCGATCTACTGGTCCGGCATCGGCCGGGTGGTCTTCGCCCTCTCCTCCGCCGACCTGACCGCCATGCTTCCCGACGGGACGGGCCAGCCGCCGCTGCGCCTCTCGTCCCGCGAGGTGTTCGCCCGCGGCGGCCGCCCGATCACCGTCGACGGCCCGGTCGCCCTGGCCGCCGCCACCGAGGTGCACGCGGGCTTCTGGGACTGACCGGGGCCGCGCGTCAGGCCGGCTCGGGCTCCCGGTCCGGCTCCATCGGGATCGGCTCGGACGGGGCCGGCGGCAGCGGGTCGGGGCTGTCCGGGGACAGTTCGCCCGGGTCGTCGGGGATCGGCGCTCCGGGATCCAGCGGCGGGTAGCGGTCCGGGTCGGACGGCAGGCGTTCGATCGGCATCAGGGCTCCCTCGCGGCGGGTCCGCCCCGGTGCGGGACGGGCTTCAAGATCCGCTTACCCGCTTCGTCAGAGGCCAAACGACCAGGGGATTCACGGCGCTGCGGCGTACCCCAAGCGGATTTTGATCTTGATCGGGGAGCTGCGGATCACTCGCGCAGGGCGTCGGCGATCGGGGTGGCCCCGGCGTTGAAGCGGATCGTGCGGTGCACGGTGCCCGGGTCGTGCAGAGCGGCCACCACCACCGCGGCGACATCGGCCCGGCTGACCGCACCGGCCGTCGCGCCCTCGGCGGCCGTCTCGATCCGGCCGGTCGGCGGGTCGTCGGTGAGCCGGCTCGGCCCGAGGATCGTCCAGTCCAGACCGGTCCGCGCGAGATGGGTGTCGGCGGCGGCCTTGGCCTCCGCGTACGGAAAGAAGGCGCTGTCCGCGGGCACGCCGTGATCGAGCTGGGAACCGAAGTAGGACACCATCAGGTAGCGGCGCGCGCCGGCGCGCTGCGCCGCCTCCATCGAGCGGATCGCGGCGTCCCGGTCCACCGCGTAGGTCCGCGGCGGATTGCCACCGCCCGCCCCGGCCGACCAGACGATCGCGTCGTGCCCGGCGAACAGCTCGGCCAGCTCGGTGACGCCGAGCTGCTCCACGTCGGCGACCAGCGGCGTCGCCCCGGTCGCGGCGACGTCGGCGCGGTGCTCCGGGTTGCGGAACACCGCGGTGACCTCGTGCCCCGCCCCGGTCAGCAGGGGCAGGAGCAACCGGGCCACCTTCCCGTGCCCGCCCACGACAAGAACACGCGCTTGGTCCATTCCGTCACGCTACCCGCCCGGACCGGGCGCCGGGCTCGGCCCGGCCCCGGCGGGTCGCTCCGGTCAGGCCTTGACGATCGGCTTGAGCGCCTCGGCAACCTGGCTGACCAGGCCCGGCCGGTGACCGTTACGGATCAGGTTGATGGTGATCCCGTCGATCCCCGCGCCGATCACCTTCTCGTGCAGCTGCTCGGCGACCTGCTCGGCGGTGCCGAGGAAGGCCCGGTTGCGCCGGTCCTCCGGGATCGACGCGGCCAGCTCCTTCACCTCCGCCTCGTCCTCGCCGACCATGCCCATGACCAGGTAACTCGTGGCCAGGGTGGCCGGGTCGCGGTCGATCTCGGCGCACCGCTCGCGCAGCACGCCGACCTTGCGGGCCAGGTCGTCGACGTCGCAGATGATGTTCATGTGGTCGGCGAAGCGGGCCGCCAGCCGGAACGTCTTCTGCTCGCCGGAACCGCCCAGCATGATCGGGATGCTCGGGCGCAGTCGCGGATTGTTCATCGCGCCGCGGGCCACGTACCACTTGCCCTCGAAGCTGGCCGGCTCACCCTTGAGCATCGGCGCGATGATGGTCAGCGCCTCCTCGAGCCGCTCGAACCGCTGCCCGAAGGTGCCGAACTCGAAGCCCAGGTCGTGGTGCTCCCGCTCGAACCAGCCGGCCCCGATGCCGAGGATGGCGCGCCCCTTCGACACCACGTCGAGAGTGGTCACGGTCTTCGCCAGCAGAGCAGGATTACGGTACGTGTTGCCGGTCACCAGCGTGGACAGCTGGATCGTCGAGGTGGCCGACGCGAGCGCGCCGAGCGTGGTGTACGCCTCGAGCATGTTCTGATCCGGCGTGCCGATCCCCGGCAGCTGGTAGAAGTGGTCCATCACCAGCACCGTGTCGAAGCCGGCCGTCTCGGCCTCCCGGGCCTGCGCCACCACCGTGTCGAACAGCCGCTCGACCGGCACGCCGGGATAGGTGAAATTCGGAATCTGATACCCGAGCCGGATGCTCACGCTTGCCTCCAACGATGTAAGAGGACTCTCACAAGGAATGTAAGAGCTAACTTACACCCACCCGGCCGGAGAAGGAGCGGACCCGGCGGCCGCACTCTTGACCTGCGGATACTCTCCGCAATGCGGTGGCTGACCACCGCCAACACCGACGCCCCGACCGGGATCCCGCTCCGCGGGGCCGCATACGGCGGTATCGGCCCGCGGCGCGTCGCCGCGGAGGACAGTTGAACCATGCCCGAGGACCTCGACTCCACCGGCGAGATGGCGGCATCGCTGGCGCGGCTACGCAGGCTCAGTGATGAGCGCCAGGCCGATCTGCAACGCCTGGAACACGCCGCCGATCTGCCTGACGACGCCGTGCAGCGTCGCACTGCAGCCCTGAACGTCCGTGACGACGCGCTGGTTCGGCGTGCCGACGCTGCCGATCGCCGCGACCACGCGCAGGCACAGCGGGAGACCGCGCTCGACGATCGGCAAGCAGCGCTCGATCAGCAAGCACGACTGCTTGACCGGCGAGAGAACGAAGCTTGACGGGCATGGCCCTTCAGCCTCCGTCTCTGAGCCGAAGCCGTAAGGCATCTCCGTGCAGGTCGCTGCCCCGGGGCGAAGTGGGGGCAATTTCGACCGGCGAACAACTTTCCGTTTGCCACCGGTCAAACGGGTAACCGGCTGGCGTGAGTATCGAGCGTTCCCGGCAGGCATCGGACGGCGGCCGCCCGGACACCGGCATGGACCGGTTCGAGGACCGGGTCGAGCAGGGCCTGGACCACCTCAGCGCCGCCATCAGGCCCCGGCTGCGGGGCTGGCTGCATGCCGGCACCTTCCCCGTCGCGGTCGCCGTCGGAGCGCTGTTGACGGTCCTGTCCCCGGACGCCCGCACCCGGCTGGCGCTGGCACTTTTCAGCCTGTCGGCGGCGCTGCTGTTCGGCATCAGCGCGCTGTACCACCGCGGCGCCTGGGTGGGGCGCGCCGAGAAGGTCCTGCGGCGCTTCGACCACGCCAACATCTTCCTCATCATCGCCGGTACGTACACGCCGTTCTGCGTGTTACTGCTACCGCCGGGCCACGCCCGGACCCTGCTGTGGATCGTGTGGGCCGGCGCGCTGGCCGGGGTCGGCTTCCGAGTGCTGTGGATCGGCGCCCCACGCTGGCTGTACGTGTCGGTGTACATCGCCCTCGGATGGGTGGCCGTGCTCTACCTACCCGCATTCTGGCAGGCAGGCGGCGCACCGGTCGTCACGTTCCTCGTTCTCGGCGGCGCCCTCTACACCCTGGGCGCCGTGGTGTACGGCTTCCAACGGCCCGACCCGAGCCCGCGCTGGTTCGGGTTCCACGAGGTCTTCCACGCCCTGACGATCACCGCCTTCGCGGCGCACTGCATCGGCATCTCCATCGCGCTGCGCACCGCCATCGCCTGACCCATCGACCAGCACGGCAAGACAGTCAACCGCCATGCCTCCCCGAGAAGGCGGGTGCCGGCGAGATCACCCCGCTTCTCCGGAGGGGCCCGCTATTTTTCGGTACGTTCGTCGTACTTCTTGCGGGCGTCGACAACTTCCTCGATGTGCTGCGTCGACCACTCGGTGAGCGCCTTCAGGGGACCGCGCAGGGTCTGGCCGAGCGGCGTCAGCTCGTACTCCACCCGGATCGGCGCCTCCGGATACACCGTCCGCAGGATCAGCCCGTCGCGTTCGAGCGTGCGCAGCGTCTGGGTGAGCATCTTCTCGCTGATCCCCCCGAGCTGCTGCCGCAGCTGCGTGAACCGACGCGCCCCATGCCTGCCGAGCTCGCCCATCACCAGGACAGCCCATTTGCTGCCGATCTGGTCGAGCACGTCACGCGACGGGCAGCCGCGCGTATACGGGTCCCACGATGGTGTGGACTCGCTCACTTCACCGACCGTCGCCATGAATCTCACCTGGATCCTTTCGCCCGGGTGGGCACCTTACCCGAAAGTTCGCCCTTACCAAAGGAGAGCGACCAGGTCATCGTGGGTTCACGTCGCGGAAGGTCCGCGGCAGAAAAGGTGAAACCGCCATGTCGATCGTTGTCACCGCAGCCTCCGGAAATCTGGGCCGGCTCACTGTCGAAGCGCTGCTGACCCGTGGGGTGCCGGCCTCCGAGATCGTTGCGACCAGCCGTGACATCAGCAGGATCAAGGACTTCGCCGACCGCGGTGTCGAGATCCGCCGGGCCGACTTCGCGGAGCCCGGCAGCCTCCCCGCAGCCTTCGAGGGCGTGGACAAGCTTCTGCTGATCTCCACCACGACCCCGAGCGAGCGCGTCGCCAACCACCGCCGCGCCATCGACGCCGCGGTGGTGGCGGGCGCGTCGCTGGTCGCGTTCACCAGCATGCTGCACGCGGACACGTCCACCACCACCCTTTCTCCGACCCACTGGGCCACCGAGGAGTACCTGCGCGAGCGCCTCCCCAGCGTGATGCTGCGCAACGGCTGGTACCTGGAGAACTACACCGACCAGCTCCCTCAGATCCTGCGGGGCGGAACGCTCGTCGGGGCCGCCGGCCAGGGCAGGATCAGCGCCGCGACCCGAGCTGACTACGCCGACGCCGCCGCGGTCGTGCTGACGACCGAAGGCCACGACGGCAAGGCGTACGAGCTGGGCGGCGACGAACCCTTCACCCTGACGCAACTGGCCGCGGCGATCTCGGCCGCGACGGGCAAGCGGATCGGCTACACCGATCTGCCGGTCGACGAGTTCGCCCAGGTGCTGGTCGGCGCGGGCGTGCCCGCCGAGCTGGCGCAGGTCCTGGCGGACGCCGACCGCGCGATGAGCCACGACGAGATGTTCACCGGCTCCGGCGACTTGCGGCGCCTGATCGGACGGCCGACGACGACCCCGGCGGAAGCGATCGCCGCCGCCCTCCGCTGACCGGGCGGCGCTGCGCCGTCCCACCTGATCGCGACAGCGAGAACCGGGTTCTGCCCTGAGGGGCCGGCCGCCGGACCGGCGATGATCGACTTCGGGTAGTCGTGTGGACACCGTTGGTACTGTTCCTCGCGGGAGGGCAGCCATTGATCAGGTTCGGGATCCATACGGGTACGACCCGGTCCGCTCTGTGGCGTGCGCTGGTCGTGCTGGAGCTGGCGCTGCTGATCGTGCTCGGCACCTCGGCGTGGGTCTTTCAGGGCACCCGCGCGACCGCCGAGCGCGTCGGGAGCCACTCGGTGCCGTCGATCCAGCACGTTCTGGCCGCACACGCCGCGCTGGTGGAGGCCGACCAGGCCGCCGTCGCCAGTTTCCGCAGCGGGGCGGTGGGGCTGACCGGCCCCGGCGAGCGATATCAGAACCAGATCGCCCTCGCCGGCCAGAGTCTCACCCAGCTCGCCGTGGACAGCGTCGCGGGCGCCGGGGTCGGTCAGAGCATCCAGCTGGTGCAGGGCCAGCTGGCGGCGTACTCCGGGTTGATCGAGCAGGCCGACGCGCACTTCCGCAAGGATCCCGCGTCGGTCCTGGCCGTCGCCGATCTGTGGTACGCCTCGCGCCTGCTGCACATGCCCGACGGCATCCTGGACCAGCTCGACGACCTGCTGGCCGTCGAGCAGCGGACCCTCGACCGGCAGCTCACGACCGGCCGGATGGCGCCGGGCTGGGTGGCCGTCTGGATCGTGCCGGTGACCGTGCTGCTCGGACTGCTGCTGGCCACGCAGGTGTTCCTGAGCCGGCGCTTCCGCCGTACCTTCAATCCGCCGTTGATCGCCGCGACTCTCGCCGTGCTGGCCCTGGCCGCCGGGATGTCCTTCGATTTCGCCGCTCGCGGCGAGCTGACCGCGACCCGGCAGGCGGGCACCACACTGGTCGGGGTGTGGCACGCGCGCATCGACGCCGCCGACCAGCGTGGGCAGAAGATGCTCGGCGAGGCGGTGGCGAAGGCGTGCCGTGGTGCTTGCGGTGACATGGTCGTGGCGAAAGCCGCCGCCGAGCCACCCGCGGAGGAGGCGCTCACCGCCCGCATCAAGGACGTGGACGGGCATGCCGCGGCGGCCACCGCGACGACCGGGCGGCTGCTGCTGCTCCTGCTCGCGGCACTGATCGCGATGGCGCTGGTGCCGCTCGGCCTCTATCCACGCATCAACGAGTATCGGTAGGGGCGGCGATGCGCATCGTACGAGCAGTGACACTGGCAGCCGTCGCCGTCCTGCTCACCGCAACCGCGGCGTGCACCGGCGACGACCGGGCGGCGGTGACCGTGCTCGCGTCGTGGACCGGCGGCGAGGCGGCGGCGTTCCGGCAGGTGCTGGACCGGTTCACCGACAAGACCGGCATCCGGGTGGAGCTGCAGGGCACCCGCGCGCTCAACCAGGTGCTGACCGCCGAGGTGCAGAAAGGTACGCCGCCGGACATCGCGGTGCTGCCCAGCCTGGGCGATCTTGCCGGCTACGTGCGCCGTTCCGCGGTGCGCCGGCTGGACGACGTGATCGACGCCGGCGCCGAGCAGTCGCACAGCGCACAGTGGCTGCGGCTGGAGCAGATGGACAACGCTCGCTACTCGGTCGCGGTCAAAACCTCTCTCAAGAGCTTGATCTGGTACGACCCGAGCCGGGTCCCCGGCCTGTCCGGTGACCGGCCGCCGACCTGGGACGAGCTCGTCAAGATCAGCGAACGCCTCAGCACGGGCGGCGCCGCGGCCTGGTGCATGGGCATGGGGTCCACCCCGGTCTCCGGCTGGCCCGGCACCGACTGGATCGAGGATTTCGTGCTGCACCAGGCCGGCCCCGCGGCGTACCAGCGCTGGGCCGCCGGAAAGCTGGCCTGGACCGCCCCGGAGATCAAACAGGCGTGGCAGGCCTGGGGCCGGATCGCGCTGCGGCCCGGTTTCGTCCGCGGCGGCGCGCCGGGCCTGCTGTTCACCAACTTCGCCGACGCGGGCCGGGCGATGTCCGCCAACCCACCCGGATGCTTCCTGCACCACCAGGCGTCGTTCGTGGCCGGCGACGCCGCCGGCCGGGACTTCGTGCCGTTCCCGTCCGCCGAGGACCGGGCGTGGGAGGTGTCCGCCGACCTGGCCGCCCTGTTCACCGACAAGCCGGAGGCCCGCGAGCTGATCCGTTTCCTGGCCACCGACGAGGCGCAGAGCATCTGGCCGGCGGCGAGCCACGGCTCGGTGTTCTCCGCGAACCGGGGCGTCGACCCGGCCATCTACGACGACCCGGTGACCCGCCGCATCGCCGAGACGCTGACCGGGGAGGCGAGGCTGTGCTTCGACGCCTCCGACCTCATGCCCAGCGCGATGACCAACGCCTTCTACCGCGCCGTCCTGGAGTTCCTGCAGTCCCCCGACGACCTCGACCGCATCCTGACCCAACTCGACCGGTCCCGCACCGCCATCCCCGCCACCGACTGGCTGACCGTCCCGTGCGGTACCTGACCCTCCGCAGCCGGAGGCGATTCGTTGCCCGTGGGTGAGGCGCCGCGCCATGCACAACCCGCACCGGAAGGGAACGGGCCGCACCCGGACAGCACCTCGCCGGCCCGGCCGGAAACCTTGAGTGGCACGCGTCACCTACCGACCATCCCAGGCATGAAGAAACTCGTCACCGCCCTCACCGCGCTTCTCGCCGGCACCGCCTCGATCGCCGTCGCCGCCCCGGCGCAGGCCGCCGAGGACCGGAACATCCGGGTCGCGAGCACGTTCGGCTCCGGGTACGGCTGCACCCGGATGGTCCACTTCGCGGTCTACCACCGCTCCGTCGCCGACTACGTGCTCATCGGCGGCGTGGCCTCCAACGCCGGGCCACTCCGCAGAGTCAGCAACCCGGAGTATGCGAACGGCCGCACGACGTTCGACTTCTGCCCGAGCTACGGCGAGTACGGCCGCAGAACCGTGAAAGTCACCATCGTCTACAACTGGCAGACGCCGTACCTCAGCACCGACTGGAACACGGTCCCGGTCGACTTCGGTGTGGCGCCCCCGACTACGGCACCGAAGCTCACCCTGAGCGCGACGGCCAGGGGCCGGGTGATCTCCGGCAAGTTCGTCGACCCCCGGTGGAAGGACCGCGGTTACAACATCGTCTACGCCAAGCTCGGCGGCAAGACGGTGAAGCACGTGTTCACCGCGACCGACGACACGTACAGCATCACCGTGACCAAGCCCGGCACCTACGAGATCAAAGGGGTCTCGGTCCTCCCCGACCGCTCGGCCAAGACCACGACCGTCCGGGTCAAGTAGGCGTCGGCCGGGTCGGACAGCGGGCACGGACGGTTCCCGCCGAGAACCGCGTCTTCACCGGAGCGGCTGCTGGCCGTAGAGTCCCCGGCCATGATCAATTTGGTGGCGGTCTACGGCGCCGGCTGGGACGGCCGCGCGCTGGTCAACCCAATGAGCCGGGCCGAGGCGGCAACCCGCGACACGTACGCGGTCGTACTCCTCGACGGCAGCCGGGTGCGGCTGGAGATCCGGGTCGCCTGGGCGGACAGCTACCTCGCCGCGGTCCGCTACGACGATCGGGGCCGCCAGGTGGCTCAGCACGAGTTCCGCCCGTCGGCCGACGGGGGTCTGGCCCTGTGGACCGCCGCCACCTGGGACGGGCCGGACGACCTGGTCGGTGACGAGTACGAACGGCGGGCGGCCCAGCGCTTCGCCACCTACTACCGGTCGGACGGACGTCTTTTGATCGAGGAGCGTCCGAACGGCGAAGGCGGCGGCCTGCGGACCCAGACCGGGTTCGAGGCGGCACCCCGGCTGCCCAGGCCGGGTCCCGGTGACTGGGCCGGACTGCTCACCCTGATCGGGGCCGGACCGGCGGAGGTGGTCGAGTCCGACACGCACGACCTGCCGGTGGTCCACGACAGCGCGGTGCCCTGGCAGCCGCCACGTTCCCTTCAGCCCGGTGACGTGGCCGGCCTGTTCACCGAGGGCGCTGTCCGCCCGGTGGCAGGTGGCCGGACGACGGCCCGGATCGAGGTCGTCGCCGCCGGCGACCTGCGGCTGCCGTCCGGCCGGCTGGTCGCGGCCGACCCCGGCTGGCTCTCCGACGACCAGGCGCCCTACCTGGTCACCGTGGCGCCGGGGAGCTATCCGGTGACGATCAGCCGGGCGCACCTCGCCGGCGACGAGGAGCACGTCCGGATCGCGGCCGCCCGGCTCACCGTGGCCGATCGGCCGGTGGCCCGCTGGGAGTTGGTACTGTGCGACGGACAGGATCCGCTCGACCTGCGCGAGGGCTACTACTACGGCGTCTCGGTGGACGCCGGCCTGGCCTGCTTCCTCGACGCCGAGCAGCGCGAACACTACGCCGCCTGGTTCGACGACGACCTGCCCGACGAACTCCTGGAGTTCGATCAGGGCGGTTTCGCGATGCTGGACGGCGGCGAGCTGATCGCCTACTCGAGCGGGTGGGGCGACGGCGCCTACCCGACGTGGATCGGCCGCGACCAGGACGGCGAGGTCGTCTGTTTCGTCACCGACATGCGGCTCTGACCACCGGGGCAGGCAGCCGGCGGCGTGGCGCGAAGGTAAAAGGCCACTCGCACCGGCGTGCGGTCCGACGTTGCTGGGCGCTCTTTGATATTGATAGGGGGCATTGGTCTCGAAGGCGCTGGAGGCGACATGTCAACGGACAACGGCAGCTACCCGCCGTGGGTGCAGGACACCGGGACCGAGGCGGGCACGGAGGAACGCTCCGCCGCCGGCCCGTGGGCGGCGCTGCCCCCGCCACCCGCCACCCTGCTGGCCCGGGACAAGGCGGAGCCGGCCGCGCCGTGGTCGGCCCTGCCGGCGCCCGCGCAGCCGGCGGCTCCCGCCCCGGTCAAGGTGACCCCGCCGACCCTGGACGACCTGCTCGCCGACCGGCCCGCGCCGCCGATGGGCCCGGCCAAGACCGGGTGGCGGGCGATCGTCCGGCGGGCCTCCGCCGGGGTGGTGGCGCTGCCGCCCGGACCGGCCGAGGTGCGGCACCGCACCGCGGTCGCGGCCGTGCAGCGCAGCCTGAACGGCCCGAAAACGGTGGTGGTGGTCAACCCGAAGGGCGGGGCGATCAAGACGACCACCACCCTGATGATCGCCCGGACGCTCGGCATCCACCGCGGCGGCTACGTGCTGGGCTGGGACAACAACGAGACCCGGGGCACCATGGGCTGGCGGGCCAACCCGGCCCGGCACACCAACACCGCCGTGGACCTGCTGCGCGACCTGGACCGGTTCGCCGACGTGCGCAGCGCCCGGGTCGGCGACCTGGACAACTACGTGCGGTCGCAGGGCGACGCGCAGTTCGACGTGCTCGCCTCGGACGAGGACGCGGAGTCCTCGGCCAGCATCGACGCCGCGGCCTTCAAGGATCTGCACCGGACGCTGAGCCGGTTCTACCGGGTGATGGTCGTCGACACCGGCAACAACATGCGGGCCAGCAACTGGGAGGCGGCCGTCGCCGAGGCCGACCAGTTGGTGATCGTCTCCACGGTGCGCGAGGACACCTCGCAGAGCGCCGCCTGGATGGCCGACGCGCTGAACACCTCCGGTCGCGGCGAGCTGGTGGCCAAGGCGGTGACCGTGCTGGCCGAGCCGGCCGCGGTCCCGGACAAGGCGCTGCGGGCCCGGCTGCACCGGCACTTCGGCCAGCTGACCCGGGCGGTCGTCGACATCCCGTACGACCCGGCGCTGATCGGCGGCGGGCCGATCGCCTACGACGCGCTCTCCTCGGCCAGCCACGCGGCCTGGCTGCAGGCCACGGCGGCGATCGCTGAGGGGTTGTGACGGCGGCCCGGCTGCGGGCCACCGCAGTGATCGCTGAGGGGCGGTGACGGCGGCCCGGCCGCGGGCCACGGCGGCGATCGCTGAGGGGCTGTAATGTAAGAGGGGACTTACACTGCGGCCGCGGGGAGGCGGGCATGTCGCGGGAACGCGCCTACCACCACGGTGACCTGCGTGCCGCCCTGATCGGCGCCAGCTTCGAGCTGCTCGCCGAGGTGGGGCTGCGCCGCTTCTCGGTGGCCGCGGTGGCCCGGCGGCTGGGCGTGAGCTCCGCCGCGCCGTACCGGCACTTCCCGGACCGCGACCACCTGCTGTCCGCGGTCTCCGCCACGGCCGCGCGCGACCTGCGGTCCGCGATCCTCGCGGCCGCCGAGGACTCCGGTCCGGACCCGGCCGATCGTCTGGCCGCGGTCGCCGGCGCCTATTTCCGGTACGTCGTGCGCACCGGCGCCGGCCTGCACGTCATCTACGCCCCTGAGCTGTACCGGGTGCCTGACGAGGGTCGGCGGGAGCACACCCGGGCCTTGATGGACACGGTCCTGGAGCTGGCCGCCGCCACCGACGTCCCGACCTACCAGCAGAGCGTCGCCCTGGTCGAGGCGATCATCGCGGTCGGGCACGGCTACACGTCACTGTTCGCGGATGGCTTCTTCGCCCGCGGCTCGTCGACGGTGGACGCGGTGGCGGCCCGCGCGGTCGCCGCCGCCCGCGCCCTGATCCGCGCGGAGCACGCCCCGTCCGTGCCCTGATTCCCGCGGAGCACGCCCCGTCCGCGCGGAGCACGCCCCACCTGCGCCGTGATCCGCGCGAGCATGCCCGCCCAAGCCGTGATCCGCGCGGACCGCGCCGCGTCCACCAGCTGACGCGGAGCACGCCCCCGCGTACCCCGGGACTTCGGGCTCTTCGCCCGCCTCGGGGAGACCACCGAGTTGGTGTCCCAGGTGGGGGCCCGGGCACTGGTCGCTGTACCGCCGTCGCCGAGCTGTCCCGGCGCGCCGGGGCCGCCGCGGCGATCGCCGCGTACGTCGGAGGTCTTTGAATCCGATCGATCGGGGACGATACTCGGTCGGCATGGAGGACGGGCGGGCCGAGCTGGGGCGGGACCTCGCGCATGCGCTGCGGACCGGGCCGTTCTCGGCGGCGCTGCACCTGGCGATCGAGGACCGTGGGGTGCGGCTGGACGAGATCCAGGAGCAGCTGGCGGCGGCCGGGATCAACCTGAGCCTGACCACGCTCAGCTACTGGCGGCGGGGGCGCAGCCGGCCGGAGCGGCCCGAGTCGCTCAAGGCGGTCCGGCTGCTGGAGCGGATCCTCACGCTGCCCGAGGACTCGCTGATGGTGCAGCTGGGACCGCGCCGGCCGCGTGGGCGGTGGCTGACCCGGCCACCCGGCACGATCGAGGTGGACCGGCTGTTCTCCGACGGGGTCAGCGTGGCCCGGGCGATCGGCGGGCTGGACCGGTGGATGTACCACGAGCTGACCCGGCTCAGCCTGCACGACCTCTACACGGTCGGGCCGGACCGGCAGGAGGTGAGCCTGACCTGCCGGCAGGTGCTGCGGGCCAACGTCGACCGGGTGTCCCGGACGGTCGGCATCTTCTCCAGCGACGACCTGGCCGCGACCACCTCGATCGCCGCGATCCGCAACTGCCGGATCGGGCGGACCCGCAGCGACCCCGGATCCGGGCTGCTGGCCGCCGAGATCGTCTTCGACCGGATGCTGTCGCAGGGCGAGACCGTGGTGATCGAGCACGAGTACCGCAGCGAGTCGCGGGTGCCGACCGACAACTACTACCGAGCGTTCACCACCCCGGTGAACGAGTACGTGCTGCAGGTCCAGTTCCACCACGACGCGGTCCCGGCCCGCTGCCACCGCTTCCAGCGGCGCGCGCTGAACGCCCCGGAGCAGGGCGTCTGGGAGGCGTGGATCGGCTCGACGCACGGCGCCCACCTGGTCGCCGCGGACGTCGCCCCGGGCATCGCCGGCATGCGCTGGGAGTGGGAGTGAGCGGCCGGATCCCGGCCGCCCACTCCCGCCGGGCAGAGATGATCAGGACGCGCTGACGGTCACGTCGTCGATCACGAAGCTGGTCTGCAGCGACCAGTCCTCCACGCCGGTGAACTTGAGGTTCACCGTCTGCCCGGCGAAGGCGGTCAGGTCGACCACCTTCTCCACGTACCCGGACGTCTGGTCCAGGTTGGTCCAGGTGGCCACGGTGCTGCTGCCCGCGGTCAGGGTGAGCTTGTCGTAGACGCCGCCGTCGTACTCCGCGGTGGTGATCCGGAGCCAGAAGCGCAGCGACACGCTGCCGCAGGCCGGCAGGGCGACCTGCTGCCCGAGGGTGTCGGTCTGGACCTGGCCACCCCCGTTGAGCCAGGCGTTCCGGGTGCCGGTCCGGGCCGGGTACTGCGACCAGGTGCCGATCACGTTCGCGGTGGCGGTCCACGGCGTGGTGCCGTTCTCGAAGCCGGGATTGCCGATCGGCTGGGCCGGCGGGCAGCCGCCGCCGGAGGTGACGGTCCAGGTGAAGGTCGTCGACCCGGACCGGCCGGCGCTGTCGGTGACGGTCACCGTGACGTTCGAGGTTCCGGGCGCGGAGGGCGTACCGGAGATCTGTCCGCTGTCCGCACCGATCGCGAGCCCGGCGGGAAGGCCGGACGCCTGCCAGGAGTAGGGTTTCGTGCCGCCGGTGACCGTGAGTTGCAGCTCGGCCTCCTGGCCGGCCGCCATGCGCTGCGCGCCCGGGTTGGTGATCACCGGATCGGCGGGCGTGCCGCCGCCGATGAAACCGGTGTAGAGCAGCACGTTCGGGGACCCGCTGCCCGGGCTGGTGATCTTGCCGGTGCTGCCGTTGCCGACCAGCGCCTCCCGGACCTGCGCCGGGGTCGCCGACGGATTCGCGCCCAGATAGGCGGCCGCGGCGCCGGCCACGTGCGGGGACGCCATCGAGGTGCCGGTCATCGTGGCGCTGCCGGTGTTGCTGGCGTAGGACGCCGACACGATGCTGGTCCCCGGCGCGAACAGGTCCAGGCAGGAACCGTAGTTGCTGGTGCTGTTCCGGGCATCGGCGCTGGTGCTGTTGCCGACGGTGATCGCGGCGGCGACCGCCTGTGGGGAGTAGTAGCAGGCGTCGTCGCCGGAGTTGCCGGCCGCCTGGACGAACTGCACCCCGGAGCTGATCAGGCTGGACACCGCGCTGTCCATCGCCTGGCTGGTGCAGCGGCTGCCGCAGCCGATGCTGTAGTTCGCCACGGCCGGCTTCTGCGCGTTGCTCCGCACCCAGTTGATCCCGGCGATCAGGTCGTCGTTGGTGCCGGTGCCCTGGCAGTCGAGCACCCGCACCGAGACGATCCGGGCCTTCTTGGCGATGCCGTAGGTGGTGCCGGCCGCGGTCCCGGCGACGTGCGTGCCGTGCCCGTGGCAGTCGGCCGGGTTGCTGTCCCCGTCCACGATGTCGACGCCCTGGCCGACCCGGCCGGTGAAGTCGGTGTGGCTCGCGTTCAGCCCGGTGTCCAGGACGTAGACGGTCACGCCCTGCCCCGGGTTCGCCGGATAGGTGAACGCCCGGTCCAGCGGCAGGCTGCGCTGGTCGATCCGGTCGTCACCCCAGTTCGGCGGGTTGCTCTGGGTGTCCTGCACGGTGATCCGCTGCACCTGCTCGACGGACGCGACCGCCGGGTCGGCGGCCAGTCGGCGCGCCCGGCTCTCCGGCAGCGCCACCGAGAAGCCGTGCTGCACCTGGTCGTAGACGTGCCGCAGCTGCCCGTCGAACCGCCGGGCCAGCGTGCTCGCCTGATTGCCGATCGACGCGTGATCCTTGAGCGTCACGATGTACCGCCCGGGCACCGCGCCCGGGCTGTCCGCGTAGAGCACCGGCCCGGCCGGGTCCGCGGCCGCCGGGCTCCCGCCGGCGGCCAGGCCGGTCACGACCGTGACCAGGGCCAGGCCGGCTGTCGAAAGACGTCGCCACACGAGGCATCTCCTCCTTCGTCACTGCTGTGCGGCAGAACGTAGGAGCGATCAACCTCAACGAGACAGATCGATGAACAGTCGTCGCGACTCTGTAACACTCAAAACTGTTTATGGGCAGGCTGCGACCGGCCGCGCGAACCTGTGGCGCGAGCAAGCTGCAGGCCGCAGGGCACCTACTGACTCAGTGAGAATTTCGCGATCTGGGGACAGCGGCGTCCTGATCCGAACGCTGGCCGACACGCTCCACCATGAGGATTCACAGCCCGCCGTACCGGGAGCCGCCATGCGTCCTCGAACTCGCGATCTTGTCCTGGGTGTCCTCGCCGCGGTCGTGCTCACGTGCGCCGCCGCTTCGCCACTGATACTCGCCGCGGCCGGCCACTGGTGGGAGACCGATTGGGTGCAACTCGCCAACATCGGCCAGGCATACGGCGCCGCCTCCGCCTTGTTCTCGGCCCTCGCCTTCATCGGGATAGCCGCAGGGCTGCTGTATCAGGCTCGCCAGCTGCGTTTGCAGCGCATTCAGGTGACCCGCGAGAAGCACGAACGCTTGATGGCGCTTGCTTCCGAAGACCCGGAGACCTACGGAGTCATGTTCGGGCCGATCGTGGCCGCCATGACTCCGCTCGACATGCGCCGCCGATTCTTCTGCCTCATGCTCCTGAACTACCTCAGGATGAGCTACGAGAACGGCACCTACTCAGAGGACAGTCTGCGCTTGGAAGCGCTGCCCAAACACTTCGCTAACGCGGCGGCGCGGCAGCACTGGGCGGCTTCCCGGCGCCATTGGCTACATGACGACACGTCGCGGACCTACCGGCGCTTCGCCCGGATCGTTGACGAGGAGTTCCATACGGCCGTAGCGATGGGACCGCCGTCCGCCGAGATGATCGTCGGAGTCGCCTCGGCTGACGGTCGCCGGAATCAGGAACGCGGCTGGGCAGGCCCCGCATCTGCCGCCGCTGCTGGTGTGGTGATCGGATGGCTGGTCGCACGTCGCCGCTGAGCCCAGGCGCGCTGCTCGAACCCACGGCCTGGATCCCGTTGAGGCGTGGATGCCACGCCACGTCCGGGTCGGTGACACGGACGAGCTGGGGACGATCGCCGAGATCCTCGGCAGCGCTCAGGGCGTACCGAAATCGGGTCTTGTCATTGGTCCTCGAGCCAGCTCAGCAGGGCGCTGAACGGGGCGGTCATCGCGGCGTCGGAGGCGGTCAGGGTGGTGGTGTCGCCGTCGTCCTCGACCAGGACGGTGTAGGTCATGGCGTCGCGGACCCGGGGGTTCGGGGCGACCGGCGCGGCCGAGGCGGCGGCCGCGATCAGGGCGCGAAGCTCGGCGGCGGCGTCCGGTTTCAGGTCGGTGGTGTCGACGACGGTGGGTGGCAGCTGCGGGGTGATCGCCGCTGCCAGCCCGCCGCGCGTCGTGAGCGTGACCCGCATCTAGCGGCGCCCCGCCAGCGTCGGTGTCGTGGTGACCGGGATACCCACCTCGGACCAGGCCTCCTTGACCGCCTGTTGCTCGGTGCTGCCGGAGCCGTAGAGCTCCTCAGCCTTGCGGTACGTCGTGTCGGCGAACTCCTGGAACTCGGTGGTCGCCGTCGACGCCTTCAACGACTCATACCAGATGTGCCCGGGCGCGTCCCAGGAGAATCCCCCGATGCCGGTGGCGACCAGGTAGAACGCCTTGTTCGGGATGCCCGAGTTGATGTGCACGCCACCGTTGTCGCCGTCCGGGGTGTCCGGCAGTTTCACGAAGCGGCTCATGTGGTCGGGCTGCGGGTCCTTGCCGAACAGCTTGTTGTCGAACGCGGTGCCGGGCGCCTTCATCGAGCGCAGCGCGTCGGCGTCGATCGTCGGGGTGAAGACCTCCGCGCCGATCAGCCAGTCGGCCTGCTCGGCGGTCTGCTGCAGCTTCCACTGCTTGACCATCGAGCCGGCCACGTCGGAGAGCGACTCGTTCAGGGCGCCGGACTGGTTGCGGTATTCGAGGCCGGCGGTGTGCTCGGTGATGCCGTGCCCCAGCTCGTGCGCGATCACGTCGAGCGAGCCGGTGAAGTCGGTGAAGACCTGGCCGTCGCCGTCCCCGAAGACCATCTCCTGGCCGTCCCAGAACGCGTTGTTGTAGCGGCGGCCGCGGTGCACATAGCCGCGCAGCCGCATGCCGCGGCCGTCGATCGAGTCCCGCTGGAAGACGTCCCGGTAGAACTGCCGGGTGTCGCCGAAGCCGTCGTAGGCCCGGTTCGCGGAGGCGTCGGCGACCGGCTTCTGCCCCTCCGAACGGACCAGCCGGGCCAGCGGCAGGAAGGTGCTGTGCCGGCAGTCGTAGATGCTGCGCCGGCCGTCCTCGGAAGCGGCCAGCGCCCCGGCGATCAGGCCGCGCACGTTGCGCTCGCCGGACAGCTGGGCGGTGGTGAGCAGGGTGGACAGGGCAGCGTCGCGGATCTCGTGGTTCTCGCTCTCCAGAAGCCTGGTGAGGATGTAGGGCGGGGTGACACAGCTGAGTCGGTGAGTCATGGGACACCTCAAATCCGGTGGTCGGTAAGAGATGAAGAGACGGCGCGGACGCCGTGAGATACATTCCTCAGCCGAAGGTGAGACTTTCGATACTCTCAGTGATCATTCCTGAGGGCGAGGGGCGAGTCCCCATCCGGACAGTCGACCCGGCATGATGGTCGGATGACTTCCGACCGGAAGGGCGGCCTCCGCCCCGCGCGATGAGCGCCCACGCGTGGCGGCTGCCACGCCCCTCGCAGGACCGTTCCACCTATCTGGCGCGTGCCCGCGCCCTGGCCCGCACGCACGGCCCCGGCCCGTGGCCGGACACCCCGCCGGCCGGCGGCCTCATCTCCGACGCCGTCATGGACGGCATCCGGACCCACCACACCGTCCGTGCGAACAGCGACGAGGCCGGTCCGCTCGCCGAGCGCATCGACGCCCTGACCCGGCGCCGGCCCGACCTCACCGACCTCACGGCCCTGCACGACGCGGCCGCGGAAGTGTCACCGCTGTCCGTGGCCGACGCCATCCTGAACGACCTCCGGCGGCGGAACACGCCGCCGCCACGGGTCCGGCAGCTCGGGCGGTGGCTCGCGTCCCACGGCACCCGGCGGGGCGCGGTGGCGATCGGACTCGTCCTGCTCGGCCTGACCGGCGATGCCCGGGACCGCGACCTGCTGCTCCGGCTCGGGACCATGGAGGAGCTGACGCTGTACGCCGCGGTGGCGCTCGGCTCCCGGCATGCCGATCTCTTCGCGCTCGCCCAGCGGGTGACCGGGTGGGGCCGGATCCACACGGTCCAGCGGCTGGCCGGCACCACCGACGAGCGGATCCGGGCCTGGCTGCTCCGCGGCGGCTTCCGCAACGACATCCTCGATCAATATCTGGCCTGGACCGCGGCCACCACCGGCGGGCTGGCCGACGCGTTGGCGGCCGAGTCGATCGACGAGGACCTGCTGGACGGGGCCGGCGGGATCCTGCTGGCCCTGTGCGAGGACGGGCCGGCCGCCGACATCACCGACTACCCGGACGGGCCGGGGGCGATCGAGCGCTACCTGCACCACGCCGGGCTGCACCCGCCGGTGCTCATGCGCATCGGGGTGACCGGGAGCCTGCTCGGGTTCGTCGACTCGGCGCGGGCCGATCCGCTGCCGTGGGCGCCGCGCCAGCGGGTCCGGGTGCAGGCCCGGGCGGCGACGCTGACCTCCCGGCCCGAGTGGCGTGCCGTGGTGCAGGCCGGGCTGGAGGCGGACGACCCGGCCGTTTTTGATCAGGCTGTCCGGCCCGCGGAACAGCTGCGGATGCGCTTCACCGAGCACCTGGTCCGGCAGGTGCGGCGCCGGCCGTACGACGCCGGCCTCTGGTACAGCCTGGTCGACGATCCTCAGGAGATCGATCTGACCGTCCGGCTGGCCGGTGCGCTGCTGCCGCTGTCCGACCTGGTCACCGGACCGGGCACGGAACCGGGCGTGGGCTGGAACCGGCCCGAGCACGTTCTCGACCTGGTGGTCAGCCGATTGGACGAGCATCCCGGCAAGGGCTGGCCGCTGATCAGCACGGCGCTGCGGAACGCGACCGTCCGGAACCGGGCCATGGCTGTCAGAGCGCTGGCGGCGTGGCCGACGGAGACCATCCCGGCGGAGGCCTGGCCGATGATCCGGGACGCCCTACCGGCCGAGCCGGACATGAACGTCCGCCAGCGGATGCACGAGCTGCTGCGGCGGCGCTAGACGAGCAGGGCGGGGCGGCGGCCAGGCACTCAGTGTCCTCCAGCAGGTCGGCCACCACGCCTGAGATCGGCGGCGTCCCGGCGCAGCACCTGCAGCAGCTCCTCGTACGGCCCGATCAGATACGCCTGGTCCCCCGCCGCGAACCGGCTGTCCCGGCGCGGCGGGTGCTCCAGCACCTCCGCACGGCGGATCGCGACCACCCGGATCCGAGCCGACAGCTCCCGCATCGCCAGCCGGTCCAACCCGCCGCCGGGCGCCACGGTCAGCCGCCCCACCAGCATCAGCCGCGAGCCGACATAGAACGTGGCCAGCACGTCCAACCCGAGCGCCGCCCCGACGAACCACGGGGCCGCCAGCGCCGCCGTCGACCGGGCCAGCCCCAGGCCGAAGGTCCGCTCCACGGTGGCCGCCAGCGTCCGGTCGAACAGCCGCAGCACCACCGGCACCCGGCCCCACCGCTCCCCCAGCCGGTCCCGGACCGCCAGGCCGGTCTCCAGGTTGACCAGGTCGTCGCTGGTCAGCACGGCGACCGCGCGGGCCGAGGCGAGCTGCACCCGGTCCAGGGTGCGGGGCAGGGTGGCGTCGGCGATCACCACCGGCACCCCGCTGTCGCGGACCTCGTCGAGATACCGGTTGTTCTCGTCGGCCTCGATCACCACGACCTCGGTGCCGGTGGCACGCAGCCGTTCCACCACCCGCACCCCGACCGAGCCGATGCCGACCACCACCACGTGGTCGCTGAGCCGGTCGAGCAGCCGGTTGCCGAGCGCCTCCTGGATCCGGATCGACACCAGCACGTTGGTGAGCAGGGCGATGAACGTGGCGGCGAAGCAGGCCCCGAGGATCATCAGGCCGATCGCGAAGATCCGCAGCCAGGGTTGCTGGTCCCGGAAGTTGAAGTCGCCGTAACCGACCGTGGCGATCGACTCGACCGAGAAGTAGACCGCGTCGAGCAGGGACATCCGGGTGCCGTCCGGCTCCCGGTAGCCGAGCTGCAGCACCACGATCGAACAGTTGAGCAGCAGCACCAGCGCGATCAACGCGTAGCCGATCCGGCGGTCCATCGCCCGCAGCACCGAACCGGCCAGCCGCAGCCCGCGCGCCCACCGCCCAGGCCCGGCATCCGCCCGCTCCCGGTCCCGGTCGACCACCCGGGCCGCGGCGAGCTCCTCCGGCGTGCCGAGCAGCGTGACCAGGTCGCCGGGCCGCACCTGATGGTCCCGGCCGGGTGAGATGACCACCTCGCCGCCGCCGGCCGGGGTGACCGCGAGCGGGGCCAGCGAACCGTACCGGGACCGCAGCGTCCCGGCGAAGTCCACCGTGACCTGCGCCGCGACGAACCGGTCCCCGTCCAGGTCCAGCTCGTGCGACCCGGTCCGCAGGCAGGCCTCGACCACCGACGGCGCGGACAGCCCCGCCACGTCGAGCACGCTGATCCGCATGTCGGCCAGCGCCCGCCCGACCGCCGGGTTGCGCAATTGGACCACCACCCGCACCTCGGGCCGCTGCTCGCGCATCAGCAGCGCCGCCTCCAAGGTGTGCAGGTCGTCGGCGAGCACGCAGATCACCGCGACCGCGCCGGGCAGACCCGCCTCGTCCAGCGTCTCGCGCAGCCGCGGACTGCCGACCACGATCGGCACCCCCCACCCGCGCACCACCCGCACCAGCCGCGGATCGGCGTCGTCCTCCACCACGACCACCCGCACGCCCGCGTGATAGAGCTGCTCAACGGTCCGCAGCCCGACGTCGTCGAGCCCGCACACGATCACATGCCCGCTCCGCACCCCGCCCTCGGGCCCGCGCACGCCGTCCTCAGGCATGCCAAGAGGCTAATCCGGCAGCACCGTCGCCAAGCTCAGAATCCACCCCAAGATCTTCAGATACGCAGGTCCGCCGGGGTACGGATCGTATGCTCCCGCGCGGGCCGAGGGCGGCGATCTGGCCGCTGCGCGTCCAAAGCGATCGCCACCCTCTTCACTGTCCGCGGGTGGTCCCGGAGATCAACCCCAACCACCATCCAGCCCAGCCCCCGCAGTCGACCCACTCCCGTGACAACCGCGCGCGAGACCCGCCCGAACCCAACGTCCCGCCGCGCTCCCCGCCCCCGGCTGGCCCTCACGGGTGCCTCACCCCCATCAAAACACCCGTCACACCCAGCCCAACCACCGCAAGCCCAGCCGGGCCCCGACCGCAGCGCGCCCTGCGGTGCTCGGGCTGGCCCTCACGGGTGCCTCACCCCCGTCGAAACACCCGTCACGCCCAGCCGAACCACGCGAGCGGGGCCGGGGCCGGGACCGCAGCGCGCCTCGCGGGGGTTGGGCTGGCTGTCACGGGTGCCTCACCGCCGTCGAAACACCCGTCACGCCCAGCCGAACCACCGCGAGCGCAGCCGGGACCGGAACCGCAGCGCGCCTTGCGGGGGTTGGGCTGGCCCTCACGGGTGCCTCACCGCCGTCGAAACACCCGTCACGCCCAGCCGAACCACCGCGAGCGGGGCCGGGGCGGGTCCGCGGCGCGCCTTGCGGGGGTTGGGCTGGGTGTCACGGGTGCTTTGACAGGCCGGAGACACCTCTGGGGGCCAGCCGACGGGTGGGCGGGGCTGCGGTCAGGTGGGGAGGAGGGCCTGGTGGGCGGCGGCGAGGGTTTCGTCGACGGTGATGGCGAGGAGGGCGGGGTGGACCTCGGGGCCGGGGAGGTCGCCTCGCTCGCTGCGGGTGCCGTGCCAGATCGCCCGGTGCTGGGGGCGGTCGGGTGGGCCCCAGCGGGCCGGGGACATCGGGCCGAAGAGGGTGACCGACGGGGTGCCGTAGGCGGTGGCCAGGTGCGAGACGCCGGTGTCGCCGCTGATCAGGAGGCGGGCGTTGGCGATCATGCCGGCCAGGGTGGCCAGGTCGTCGGTGGCGGGCAGGGCTTCCGGGCCGAGGCCGGCGTCGGCGGCGATCTTCGCGGTGAGGTCCTGCTCGGCGGGGCTTCCGGTGATCACGACGTGGTGGCCGGTGTCCCGCAGGCGGCGGGCCACCTCGGCGTAGCGTTCCGGGGGCCAGCGGCGGGACGGGGACTTCGCTCCCGGGTGGACGATGGTGAGCGCGCTCCCGGCGTACCCCAATGGCGTTTTGAGGGTTAAATCGGTCTCGTCCGCATCGATCCCATAGTGGCGCAGCAACCGGCACCAGCGGCGGACCTCGTGCTCCTCGTCGGACCAGTCCGGGCCGTCGAGGTGGCCGGCCGCGGGGTTGCGGAAGGCCCACAGCTCCTTCGGCTGGGCCCGCAGCAGCAGGCGGTGCGACTCCGGACCGCTGCCGTGCAGGTTGACCGCCAACCGCGGCGGCTCGGAGAGGCGGTCGGCGAAGGAGGAGGCGGCCGAGGAGGAAGCGGCCGCCGAGGAAGCGGCCGGGGAAGCGGCCGCAGAGGAAGCGGCCGGGGAAGCGACCGCAGAGGAAGCGGCCGGGGAAGCGACCGCAGAGGAAGCGGCCGCTGAGGGAGCGGTGGCGGACGGGTCGTCGAGGCCGCTGGTGGGGAGGACGCGGTCGACGCCGCCGATCAGGTCGATCAGCGGCGTCAACCAGGTCGGCGCGGCCAGCACGAGCTCCTCACCGGGGAACGCGGCGCGCAGGGCACGCAGCGCCGGAACCCCGGTGGCCAGGTCGCCCACCCCGAGCGCGCGGAGGACCAGGATCACGGGTACGAGCTCTCCGTCTCGCCCGCGATGACCAGCTCCCGCACCGCGCACCCGGCCGGCTGCCGCAACGCGAACAGGATCGCGTCGGCCACGTGGCACGGGTCGTTGAGCTTGGCGTCCGGTCCCGGCTTGTACCGGTCCTCGCGCTCGTCGAAGAACTTGGTCCGCATCCCGCCCGGGATGATCAGCGTGACCCCGACCTGCCCGGCCAGCTCGGCGGCGAGCGCCCGGGTGAACCCGACCACCCCGAACTTGGCCGCGCAGTACGCGGTCGCGTCGGACACCGCCTTGATCCCGAGCGTGGACGCCACCGTGACGATCCCGCCGTGCGACTCCTTCAGCTCGGGCAGCGCGGCCCGGATGACCGCCGCGGTGGCCAGCAGGTCGACCGCCACGATCCGGTCCCACACCTCCCCCGGCACGTCGTCGAGGGCGCCCGGCACGTCGAACCCGGCCGCCGTGACCACCCCGGAGATGCTGCCGCCGGCCATCTCGATCGCCTTGCGGGTGGCCTGCTCGGCGGCCCGGGTGTCGGCCAGGTCGCACTCGATCCACGGCACGTCGTCGCGGGCCGGTTTCTGCCGGTCGATGACGAACGGCCGGCCGCCCGCCTTGATCACGTTGTCGGCGACCGCCGCCCCGAGCCCGCTCGAGCCGCCGGTGACAATGACTGCGTCCATGTTCTCTCTACCTTCCCGCCGTCGCGGCCTGCGCCGCGGCGATCGTCTTGGTGGTGGACCGGCCGTCCAGGTACGGCACGATCACGGTCTGCCCGTCCCAGCGCTTGACCAGCTCGGCCTCGGGCAGCGAGGGACCGCCGTCGGCGTAGTCGCCGCCCTTGACCCACACGTCCGGCCGCAGCCAGGACAGCACCGCCTCGGGCGTCGGCTCGTCGAAGATCACCACGGCGTCCACGCAGTCCAGCGCGGCGAGCAGCCGGGCCCGGTCGGTCTGCGAGTTCAGCGGCCGGTCCGGCCCCTTCAGCCCGCGCACCGAGTCGTCGCTGTTCAGGCACACGATCAGGCAGTCGCCGAGCTGCCGGGCGGCGCGCAGGGTGGCCAGGTGCCCGGTGTGCAGCAGGTCGAAGCAGCCGCCGGTGGCGACCACGACGCCGTTGCGTTCCCGCACCTCGGCGACGAGCTGCCCGGCCGCGTCGGCGCCGACGCGTTCCGGCTTTCCCTCGGCCGACGCCGGCGACCCGGCGGAGGCCGGCGCCGGCGACCCGGCGGCGTTGCCCAGCACGTAGGCGGTCGCGGCGGCGACCGCGTCCTGCACCGCCTCGGACACCAGCGCTCCGCCGGCCAGGGCCAGCGCGGCGGTGGCCGCGAACCGGTCGCCGGCGCCGCAGGTGTCCGCGTCCCCGGCGTCCGCGCCGACCGGCACGACCAGCGGCGTGGGACCGGCCTGGCACAGCACCGCGCCGTCGCCGCCGCAGGTGACCGCGACCGCCCGGGCCCGCCAGTGTTCCCGCAGCTTGTGGCCGGTCCGCTGCGCGGTGGACAAGGTCGTGCCGTGTGCCGCGTCCCCGGTGACCTTGACCGCCTCGGCCAGGTTCGGGGTGGCCAGCGCGACCCCGGGCACCGGCGGCGGGCCGTTCGGGTGCGGGTCCCAGACGATCGGGGCGCTCGCCTTCTCCAGGGCGGCGCGCACCGCCGGATGCGCCGCGACGCCCCGGCCGTAGTCGCTGACCAGGATCGCGGTCGCCGAGCCGAGCACGTCGAGCAGGCCGTCCGGGGCGTCACCGGGCGGCTGGGCGGCGCCGCCCCGGTCCAGGCGCAGCAGCACCTGTCCGCGGGCCCGGAGCCGGATCTTCTGCGGGGTCACGCCGGGCAGCGGGAGGGCGTACGTCGCAATGCCCGCGGCCGTGAGCATCTCGCTCAGCCGTGCCCCGCCCGCGTCCGGGGCCAGGGCGGTGACCAGCGCGACGTCGTAGTCGTCGGAGCCGGCCGCGAGCAGCGCGGCGAGCCCGGCGCCGCCGGGGCGTTCCCGCACCGACTTCTCGTCGAGGACCGGCGCCGGGGCGTCCGGCGCGATCCGGTGCACCTCGCCGTCGACGTCCCGGTCCAGCAGGGTGTCGCCGACGACGACCAGCAGCGGTTTGGTCACGCGCTTCTCCTCCTCCGTCTTCGCCAGGGCGCGGTCCAGGTATTCGCACATCAGGTGGACCGAGACGAGGTGCAGTTCCTGGACCACCTGGGAGTCCGGCGACGGGCAGTGCAGCACCTCGTCGCAGGCGTCGCCGACCGGGCTGGCCCCGGCACCGACCATCGCCCAGGTGCGCATCCCGCACTCCTTGGCGGCCCGGACCGCGGCCACCAGGTTGGGGCTGCGGCCGCTGGTGGAGAGCACCAGCAGCACGTCGTCCGGCCGTCCGTGCGCCCGCACCTGCCGGGCGAACACCTCGTCGAACCCGTAGTCGTTGCTGATCGCGGTGACCGCCGACGAGTCCGGGGTGAGCGCGATCGCGGACAGCGGCATCCGGTCCTCGCGCAGCTTCCCGACCAGCTCGGCGGCCAGGTGCTGGGCCTCGGCCGCGCTGCCGCCGTTGCCGGCGACCAGCAGCCGGCCGCCGCTTCCCAGGTGCTGGGCCAGCTCGGCGCCCCAGTCGGCGAGCCGCGGGGCGACCGTGCGGAACGGGCCGAGCGCCGCGGCGATCCCGGCCAGGTGGTTCTCGATCGGGTCCGTCACGCGACCACCGCCGGGATCGAGGCCACGCTCGCGTAGACCGCGCTCATCCGGGCCGCGATCTGCGGCCAGGCGTAGGCGTGCACCGCGCGGTCCACCGCCGCGGCCGCGTAGCCGAGTCGCCGGTGCTGGTCGGTGAGCAGTTTGCGCAGGGTCTGGCCGAGGCCGTGCGGGTCGCGCGGCGCCACCAGGTCGCCGGTGACGCCGTCGACCACGGTGTCGGTCAGGCCGCCGACCGCGGTGGCGACCACCGGCACCCCGCACGCCATCGCTTCCAGCGGGGTCAGGCCGAACGGCTCGTACCAGGGGGTGGCGGCGAGCACGTCGGCGGAGCGGTACCACTCCGGCATCCGGTGCGCCGGGACCGCCCCGAGCAGCCGGACCCGGTCGTCGACCCGGCTGTCCTTGGCCAGTTGCAGCAGGTGCTGCGCGTACTCGTCGGTGGCCAGCTCGGCCGGCTCCGGTCCGCCGGCGATGACCAGCTCGGCGCGGGGCACCTCGGGCAGCGCGGCGATCAGCTCCTCGAAGCCCTTGCGCGGCACCAGCCGGCCGACGGTGAGGATGCGGGGCCGGTCGGAGCGTTCGGCGACCGGGCCCTCCTTGCGGAACCGTTCCACGTTGACCCCGGACGGCACCAGCGTGGTCCGGCTGCGCGGCACCCCGAGGCGGACCAGTTCGCGCAGCTCGTCCTGGCACTGCACGATCACCCGGTCGACGACCCGGCCGAGTTCCCGCTCGTAGCCGATCCGGTGCGCCGGGCTGGTGTCGGCGGCGCCCTGGTGGCGTCGTTTCACCGTGCCGAGCGCGTGGTAGGTGTGCACCACCGGCACCCGGCGCCGCCGGGCGGCGGTCACCGCGGCCAGCCCGCTCATCCAGAAGTGCGCGTGGGCGACGTCCGGCGCGAAGTCGTCCCAGTCGGCTGCCATCCACTCGGCGAAGGTCCCCATGTGCGGGAGCAGTTCGTCCTTCGGCAGCGTCGACGCAGGCCCGGCCGGCACGTGCACCACGTCGATCCGCTCGTGCATCGGCACCACGGCCGGCAGGTCCGGGTTGTCCCGCCGGGTGTAGACGCGCAGCTCGTGGCCGTCCGCGGCGAGGGCCGCGGCGAGTTCGGCGACGTGGGTGTTCTGCCCGCCGGCGTCCACCCCGCCGAGCGCGGCCAGCGGACTGGCGTGTTCCGAGATCATCGCGATCCGCATGTGTGCTCCTCCAGAAGGTGATCCCAGTCGGCGAGGAAGCGGTCGAGCCCGTAGCGGGCGAGGGCGATCCGGCGGGCGCGCTCGCCCATCCGGCGGGCCTCCTCGGGTTCGTCGATCAGCCACTGCGCCGCCTCGACGAGCGTGTCGACCCGGGTGGACAGCACGCCGGCGTCGGGTGGCACGGCGGCCATCGCCTCGGTGGTGGCCAGGCCGAGCACCGGCATGCCCATCTGCATCGCCTCGATCAGGCTCAGCCCGAGCGAGGTCCAGCGGCACAGGTGCAGGTAGGCGCGGCGCTGGGCGACCTGTTCGTGCATGGTGGCCTGGGGCGGGTCGTCGTACGCGGTGATCCGCTCGCCCCGCAGCCCGGCCACGCCCATCCCGAAGACGTCCAGCGGCGCCACCCGGCTGAACCGCTCGAAGAGATCGGTTCCGGTCACCCGGCCGCGGCGGATCGGCTCGTTCGTGACGATCGCGAGGCGCTCCAGCTCGCCGGTCCAGCGCGCCTTCGGCTCCACGATGCCGTGCTCGATGACCGTGGTCCGGGTGCCGCCGCAGTCCCAGAACAGCTCGTTGAAGTGGGTGACGTGGGCGATCACCACGTCGTCCCGGTCGGCCAGCGGATGCCGGGTGTTCGGCACGTCCCCCTTGGGGGTGTTGTGCTCCACGTAGATCACCGGCAGGCTGGGTGGTACCAGGTCGATCTCCTCGGGGCGCTGGACGATCGCGACGTCGGCGTCGCGGATCTGGTCGAGCGGCAGCTCCTCGACGCTGTCCGGCCAGTCGAAGGTCCGGGCGCGGCCGCGGCCCCACTCGTCGCGGGCCTCGTTGACCGGGATCAGGTAACGGTGCTTGCCCTGGACGAACGAGGTGGTCCAGGAGCCGTGCACGTGCCAGAGCAGGATGTTCACGCGGCGGCCTCTTCTTCTTGGCGGACGGGCCGGGCGCCGAGGCGGGTGACCGCCTCGAGCACGTCGGCCGGGTCGACGGTGGACAGACAGGGATGACCGGGGATCGGGCAGGTGGTGGCCCGGGTGTCGCGGCAGGGAGCGCCGGCCCGGCCGAGACGGATCGCCGGGACCCGGTAGGGGCCCCACTGGGCGTAGGGGACGGTCGGCGCGAAGAGACTCACCACCGGGGTGCCGACGGCCGCGGCCAGGTGGGCCGGGCCGGTGTTGCCGACGACCAGGCAGGACGCGCCGGCCACCAGGTGGGCGAGATCGGTCAAGGAGGCCGGTTCCACCACAGAGCCTCCGACGTACGAAGCGAGCACCCGCTCCCCCGGCCCGGCCGTCACCACCACCCGGTGCCCGGCTTCCTCCAGGGCTCGCACGACCTCGCGCAGCACCTCCGGCGGGCAGGACCGCGCCTCGACGCTGGCTCCCGGGTGGACCACCAGGTAGTCGCCCGGCCCCCGCCGGCGCACCCCGCGGATCCGCAGTCCCCCGTCGTCGTCCTCGGGCAGCCCGAAGCCGGCCGCCGCCGCGACGCTGCGCGCCCGCTCCGGCTCCGGCACCCCGGCCGGGACGCCGCGGTGCCGCACGTCCAGCAGCGACCCGGGGTAGTCCTCGCTGATCGCGGTGATCCGAGCGACCCCGGCGGTGCGCAGCAGCAGCGCGAGCGGCAGCGCCGACTGGTGGTACGACGTGAACACCACCGCCTCGTCGACCCCGGCGGCGCGGATCCGCTCGGTCAGCCCGGGCAGGTCGGCCTCGGCGACCGGGTCGGGTTGCGGGTCGATCCAGGGCAGCCGCCACTCGATCAGCTCGTCGACGCCGGGCAGCAGCTCGGCCGCCGCCCGCCCGCGCGGCCCGCAGAGCAGTACCACCCGGTCGCTGTGGTGCGCGAGCGCCCGGATCGCCGGGCCGGTGACCAGCACGTCCCCGGCGGAGTCGGACCGGACCGCCAGGACGGTCCCGGCCGTGCGGTGCTCGGCGGGCCGGACCATCGCCTCCCGCCGCAGGATCAGGTCCGCGGCGGCGGCCAGGTCGGCGACCACGGTCGGCCCGGCCGCGACCTCCTCGGGCAGCGTGATCGGGGTCGGCACCAGGATGCCGGCCGCCCCGGCGGCGAGCGCGGCGGTCATGTCCCGGCCGATGTCGCCGACCACCAGGCAGCGTTCCGGGGTGGTGCCGAGGGCCCGGGCGGCGGCCTCGACCAGGCCGGGCCGCGGCTTGCGGCAGTCGCAGCCGGCGGTGTCGTCGTGCGGGCAGATCTGCCAGGTCTCGAACGGCCCGAGCAGCTCCTCGACCCGGCGGTTGACCGCGCTCAGCTGCGCGGCGGTGAAGGAGCCGCGGGCCAGGCCGGACTGGTTGGTGACCACGCCGAGGCGCAGGCCGGCGGCGCGCAGCCGGTCGAGAGCGGCGCGCGCGCCGGGCATCGGGGTGACCTTGCCGGGGTCACCGTTGTACGGCACGTCCACGATCAGCGTGCCGTCCCGGTCGAACAGGACGGCGTCGTAGAGCCGTGACATCAAGCGGCCACCGCCCTGGCGGCCGGCGCTCCGGACGGGGCCGAGGCCGGTTCCGCGGACCGCCACCGCCACCAGCCGCGCAGCCAGTGCGCGATCGCCACCGGCGGGATCGCCACGCTGGTCAGCAGCATGGTGGTGACCTCCTGCCGGTCGCGCGGGCCGGGGGCGATCCGGGCGGCGGCGAACTCGGCGGTCCCGGCCGCCCACGCCGTGCCGGCCGCCGCGGCGGCGAGCGCCCAGCCGGGCCGGCGGGTGACCGCCGCGGTCGCCCCGGCGGCCAGGGCGAGCGCGCCGGCCGCGGTGATCGCCGCGTGCCGGGGCCGGCGGCCGGGCGGGACGGCCAGCAGGTCCCGCCACCGTGGACCGTAGAGGCGGCGGAGCAGCGCGTCGTCGGCGTTGCCGCGCTGGGTGCGCAGGCTGACCCAGCGGCTCTCCGGCCGTACCGGATGGGTGGTCCGGCGGTCGCCGCGGCGCAGCGACCACCCGGCCTGCCGGACCCGGAAGGCCAGCTCGGCGTCCTCCCGGAAGGCCCGGGGCAGCCGCTCGTCGAAGCCGCCGACGGCGGCCAGCGCGGCGCGGCGGAACGCCATGTCGGCGGTGATCCAGGCGCCGTCGGCGAGCCCGGCGGTGACCCGTTCCCAGTCGGTCGGCCGCCGGTCGGCGGGCAGCGGGACGCGCAGCACGCCCTGCACGCCGCCGATCTCCGGGCCGGCCGCGGCCAGGTCGGCCCGCAGCCGCCGCGGCCAGTCCTGGTCGGGCAGCACGTCGTCGTCGAGGAAGACCACCCAGTCGTGCCGGGCGGCGCGCCAGCCGGCGTTGCGGGCCGCCGCCGGGCCGCGGGCCGGCCCGGCGATGATCCTGGCCTTCACCCGCGGGATCGGTTCCTTGACCGGCCGGTCGTCGACCACGATGACTTCCAGTGACGGGTCGTCCAGCCGGTCCAGCAGTTCGTGCAGGCTGGGCCGGCCCAGGGTCGGGATGACAACGCTGATCACTTGCCGAACGCCCCGGCCCGGTGGACCGCGAACGGCCCGATGGCGAGCAGGTCGACCGGCGCCGAGCCGAACAGCTCCATCGCCTCGCGCGGGGTGTCGACCATCGGCCGCCCGGCGGTGTTCAGCGAGGTGTTCACCACCACCGGCAGCCCGGTCCGCTTCTCGAACTCGGCGAGCATCTCGGCGACCACCGGCTCGGTCTCGGCGTGCACGGTCTGCACCCGGGCGGTGCCGTCCACGTGCACCACCGCCGGGATCCGATCCCGCCAGTCAGGTTTGACCCGGTGCACGAAGAGCATGTGCTCACTCGGGAAGACTCCGTCGAAGATGTCGTGGAAGCGTTCGGCGCGGACCATCGGCGCGATCGGCCGGAACTGCTCGCGGCCCTTCACGTCGTTCATCCGCCGCTGGGTGTCCGGGTCGCCCGGGTGCGCGAGCAGCGAGCGGTGCCCGAGCGCCCGGGGGCCGTACTCGCTGCGCCCCTGGTACCAGGCCACGATCCCGTTGCGGGCCAGCACCTCGGCGGCCTCCGCGGCGATCGACGCGGGCCGGGTGTAGGGCAGCGCGGCCCGCCGCAGCTCGGCCTCCAGCTCGTCGTCGCTCCAGCCACGACCGAGCGCCGCCGTGGTGAACGGGATGCTCTGCCCGTGCACGGCCAGCGCCGCCCCGAGCGCGGTCCCCGAGTCGCCGGCCGCCGGCTGCACCCAGACCCGCTGGAACGGTCCCTCGGCGGCGACCCGCCCGTTCGCCACGCAGTTCAGCGCGGTGCCGCCGGCCATGGTCAGGGTAGGCAGCCCGCCAGACGCCTCGAAGGTCCACCGGGCCAGGTCGAGGATCACCTCTTCGAGCCGCTTCTGCACACTGGACGCCAGGTCGGCGTGCTCGTCGCCGAGGTCCCCGCCGGGCGTGCCCGGCTTCGCGAGGGCGCTCCAGTCGATCCGGTCCACCGTGAACCCGCCGTCGCCGGTCGGCTTCACCAGCTCCCGGAGAAGATCCAGGAACCTCGGTTTTCCGTACGAGGCGAGCGCCATCACCTTGTATTCGTCACTGGAGTGCAGGAAGCCCAGGTGCCGGGTCAGGTCCTCGTAGAGCAGCCCGAGCGAGTGCGGCAGCTCCTGGGTGCGCAGCACGGTCAGCTCGCCGTCCCGGTACGCCCCGGCCAGGTGCCCGGCCACCTCGCCGCGCCCGTCCAGCACCAGCACCGCGTTGTCGTCCGGGACGGACAGTCCGGCCGAGGCGGCGTGCGCCACGTGGTGCGGCACGAACCGCACCTGCTCCGGGTCCAGTCCGGGCAGTGCGCTGGCCAGGAACTGCGGGGCCCGCCGGGCGTAGTCCACCCGCAGGTGGTCCCATGGGTCGTTGAGGCCCAGGTCGGCGGCGTCCCGGCTGATCCCCGGGTCGAACGAGTAGGCGACCGCGTCCAGGTCGCCGGGCTCCAGGCCGGCCTCGGCCAGGCACCACGCGGCGGACAGCTCGGGCAGTTCCCACGCGGCGAACGGCACCGGACGTTTGCCATGCTTGCGGCGGCTGAACCGCTCCTCCTCGGCGGCGGCCACCACCTGCCCGTCCACGATCAGCGCCGCGGCCGGATCGTGGAAGATCGCGTTGATTCCCAGGACTCGCATGTGGCGGCGGATACCCGGCGATCTCCGCAACATTCCAAGATCACCAAAAAAACTTCGACGGTCGAAGTTTTTTGCGTTTGCCCCGGTCAGCAGCGGGCAAGCGGGCGCACATGCAGGACGTCACGCAATTCATCGCCGGTTCCTGGCGCCCCGGCGGCTCCGGCCGCGACCTGACCGTGCTCAGCCCCGCCGACGACACCCCGGTCTCCCGGATGACCGTTTCCGACGAAGGCGACGTGCACGCCGCGGTCGCCGCCGCCCGGGACGCCGCACCGGGCTGGGCGCGTACCGCCCCGGCCGCCCGGGCCGCCGCGCTGCACGCCGCCGCGAACGCGGTCGAGGCGGCCGCCGACGAACTGGCCGGGCTGATCTCGGCGGAGATGGGCAAGCCGGTCGGCGACGCCCGCGACTCGGTGCTGGCCGGCGTCGGCACGCTGCGCCAGTACGCCGAACTCGGGCCGGTCCACCGAGGACGGGCGCTGGCCGGCGACCACGCGGCGATCGACCTGATGGCGTACGGGCCGCGCGGCGTGGTGGCGGTGATCACCCCGTGGAACGACCCGGTCGCGGTTGCCTGCGGGCTGCTCGGCGCCGCCCTCGTCACCGGCAACACCGTGGTGCACAAGCCGAGCGAGCGCACCCCGGCCACCGGCCACCGCCTGGTCGAGCTGTTCGCCCTGCACTTCCCGGACGGCGTGCTGAACCTGGTGAACGGCGACGGCGCCACCGGCGCCCTGCTCGCCGCCGCCCCGGTCGACGTGGTCGCGCACGTCGGCTCCACCGCCACCGGCCGGGCGATCGCCGCGGCCTGCGCCCGGACCGGCGCGAAGGCCCTGCTGGAGAACGGCGGCAAGGACCCGCTGCTGGTCGATGCCGGCGTGGACCCGCGGTGGGCCGCCGAGCAGGCCGCGCTCGGCGCCTTCGCCAACTCCGGGCAGATCTGCGTGGCCGTCGAACGGATCTACGTACACGCCTCGGTGGCCGACGCGTTCCTGGACGCCCTGGCGGCCGAGGCGGACGGCTGGGCGTCGCGGATCGGCCCGCTGGTCGACCGGCGGCTGCGCGACGCCGTCGACGACCAGGTCCAGCAGGCGGTCAAGGACGGCGCGACGGTGCTGCGCGGCGGCTCGATCCCGGTCGGCCCCGGCGCGTACTACCCGCCGACCGTGCTGTCCGGCTGCACCGACGAGATGGCGGTGCTGCGCGAGGAGACCTTCGGCCCGGTCGCCCCGGTCGCCGTCGTCGACACCTTCGAGGAGGGCCTGAGCCGCGCCGCCACCTCCACCTACGGCCTCGCGGCGACCGTGCTGACCCCGTCGATGAGCAACGCCCAGCAGGCCTGGCGCACCCTCCCGGTCGGCACCGTCAAGGTCAACGCGGTCTTCGGCGGCGCCCCGGGCGGCGCGGCCCACCCGCGCGGCCTGAGCGGTTCCGGTTTCGGCTACGGCCCCGAACTCCTCGACGAGCTGACCTGCACCAAGGCCGTCCACCTGCAGTCCCCGCCGTCCGGCTGGTAACGGTCTCCGGCTGTCCGTGAGGGGTGCCTCCCCACCCTCGAGGCACCCCTCACCCCCAGCCGTCACCGCAGCGCCGGGTCGCGGCCGTCCGGTTGGCATCCGGGGTGCCGCCGTCCGGTTGGCTCCCAGGGTTCTGCAATCCGGCTGGCTTCCAGGGGTGCCGCCGTCCGGCAGGCTCCCAGGGGTGTCTCCGTCCGGCAGGCTCCCACGGGTGCCGCCGTCCGGCTGGCTTCCAGGGGTGCCGCCGTCCGGCAGGCTCCCAGGGGTGCCTCCGTCCGGCAGGCTCCCACGGATGCCGCCGTCCGGCTGGCTTCCAGGGGTGCCGCCGTCCGGCAGGCTCCCAGGGGTGCCTCCGTCCGGCAGGCTCCCACGGATGCCGCCGTCCGGCTGGCTTCCAGGGGTGTCTCAGCGCTCCTGAGACACCCCCCTCCGCGGCACCGCCCCCAATTCACCGGTTCAGCGGTGCGCCATCCACATCAGCGCGTTGTCCACAGGCCCGCCGCGCGCGATCGCGTTTCCGCGTCACACTGTCTTCGGGCGGCTCCCCCTGGGTGGGCGGGGACTGGGAAGTGGACGGACCGACCGGCACTCGGACCGGACGGGACCGGCCCGACGCGGCGTGCGAGACAAAGGCGCGGGCTGCAGCGCCCCGCGATCGTCCGGTGCCGGGCAGTGGCTCAGCCGCGGGACAGGATGCCGAGGGCGGCCTCCAGCGGGGCCGGCAGCGGGCGGCGGTGACGCAGGGCCCAGGGCAGGTCGCGGGCGAGGTCGGTGAGGGCGGCCGGCTGGGTGCGGGCCACTTCGGCGAGGGTGCGGGCGATGACCGTGGGCGGGCGGCGGAGCAGGGCGGTCAGGGCCCGGTTGCGGGCCTCGCGGCGGGAGCGGGCCCGGTTGTCGCGGCCGGCCGGTTCCGGGAAGTGGCGGACGACCAGCTCCGGGACGTAGGACAGCTGGTGACCGGCGGCGGCCAGGTCCATCGCGAGCAGGGCCTCCTCGCCGTACACGAAGAGTTTGGGCTGGAAACCGCCGGCCGCGAGGAAAGCGTCTCGCCGGACCACCACCGCGCAGGAGAGGAAGCCGAGGACCGACGGGCCGGCCGCACCGGGCGGGGTGCCGATCGGGGCGGCGGCCATGCACGCGGACACCGGGTCGAGGCGGCCCTCCGGGCCGACCAGCACCTTGGCGGTCAGCAGGGCGGCCCGCGGGTGGTTGCGGAAGATTTCCACGGCTCGGGCGAGAGATCCCGGTTCCCAGTACGAGTCGTCGTCCGCGAACGCCACGTAAGGCGTGCTGGCCTGCCGCACGCCGACGTTGCGGGCGGCCGCGCCGATGTTCTCGGCCAGCCGCACCACGGCGACGCCGGGCACCGGCCGATCGAAGGCATCCCGCGCCACGGCGACGCCGGGCACCGGCCCATCGAAGGCGTCCCGCGCCACGGCGACGCCGGGCAGCGGCCCATCGAAGGCATCCCGCGCCAAGGTGGCACCGGGCAGCGGCTGGTCGGAGGCGTTGTCGACGATGATCGTCGGGGCGTGGTGGTGCGGGACGGTCTGGCGCAGCCGGTCGGGCCGGTTGCGGGTGGCCACCACCACGGTGACCTCGTCGGTTTCGATGCCGACCGGCGCTGCCGGCCTGTTGATCACGGACATGGCGCGGCGCATACCCCTTCTGGCCGGATTCAGTCGCCGGGGCCGAACCGGCTCGCCCGGCCGAGGGACCCGCGCTGATCAGGCGCCAGACGGAGGTGGAGCGCGGCACGGCAGGTAGCACCCGGCGCGGAAGGAGCAAAGCGGCGTAACAGAAAGAAGCGGCGAAAAGCGGCGCCCAACGGGGGCGGCGGGTCGAGGACGAGGCCAGGGACGCGTGGAAGCCCAGAACGCGCGGAAGCCCGGCACCAGATCGGCGCCGGGCTTCCGGGTGAAGGGAACGGGGTGGATCAGCAGATGATGGGACTGGGCTGGGTCAGGCCATCTGCTCGGCGGGGCGAAGCGCCTCGGCATGCGGAAGCTGCGGCAACTGCGGCAGGTGCGGGTGCGGGAGCTGCGGCAGGTGCGGCATGTGCGGGTGCGGGAGGTGCAGCTTGCGGCCCTGGACGCGGGCGATGGCGAGGGCGCCGGCCACCGCCGCCACCGTGGTGATCACGCCGCCGGTGAGCAGGGCGCCGCGGGCGCCGATGGTGTCGCAGAGCCAGCCGACCGCCGGGGCGCCGACCATGCCGGACAGCGACGACACGATGCCGACCGCGGCCAGCACCCGGCCGCGCATGTCCTCCCGGGTGTCCAGCTGGATGCGGGTGGAGACGACGGTGTCGAAGACCACCGCGCCGGCCGCGATCGGCAGGATCACCGCGGCGAACGTGAGCAGGTTCGGGGCCAGGCCGGAGCAGATCTGCAGGGCGCTGATGGCCACCCCGGTGCCGAGCAGGACGCGCAGCGTGGACCGGCCGGTGCCGGCCAGCAGCAGGCCGCCGAGGACCGCGCCGACCGCGAAGACGGTGGAGAGCAGGCCGTACCCGCCGGAGCCGCTGTGCAGCGGGCCGGCCGTCATGGCGGCCATGCTGACCTGGTAGTTGCGGCCCAGCGAGCCGAGCACGAAGGAGAGCGCCAGGACGATCAGCACGACCGGCTGGCGGGTGATGTAACGCAGCCCGGCGAGCACGCCGCGCTCCCCGGCCGCCGCGGTCGGCAGGTCGCGCATCTCGCCGGTGCGCATCGCGGCGAGCGCGCCGATCACCGCGAGGTAGGACACCGCGTTGATCGCGAAGAGCACCGCCGGGCCGGTGATGCCGACCAGGACGCCGCCGAGGGCCATGCCGCCGATCCGGCCGGCCGAGCTGAGCACCGAGCCGAGCGCCAGGGCCGAGCCGAGCGCCTCCGGCTTGACCAGCGCCGAGCCGAACCGGCCGAGCGCCGGGCCCTCGAACGAGCTGATCACGCCGGAGGCCAGCGCCACCGCGAAGATCAGCGCGTGGCCGCCGTGCGCGACCAGGGCCAGGGCGAGCAGCGCGCGGATCGCCTGGGAGGCGATCAGCAGCGGGCGGGCCGGCAGCCGGTCGGCGAGCGCGCCGCCCCAGGTGCCGAGCACCAGCACCGGCAGCGCCTGGAGCATGACGACCAGGCCCATGGTGGCGGCCGAGCCGGTGTCCGACAGGATCAGCCAGTTCAGTCCGAGCACCTGCATCCAGGTGCCGGCCGTCGACACCAGGTCGGCGGCGGCCCAGAGCCGGTAGTTGCGCTCCTTCAACGGTGCGAACATCGGAGCCAAGGCGGCGATACCCCCAGGAAATGCGACAGCGCCGGCTCTCGGCGCTGTCAGACCCTTCGGGCAGTGCCGGGGGTGCGCTTCGGCCCTGGCGGCACGCGCTACCGGAACGCAACCGGGATGGTTGCGGAGGTTTGCCGCTGCGCCGGACCGGGCAGAGGTGATGGGATGCGAACCACCCGGTCCCGTCGAGAAGAAGGATGGCGCCGATGCCGGACAACGACCGGCTGGAACCGCTGGAAGACCTGGACGTGCTCGCCGCCCGCTACGCGCATGCCTGCGCCTCGGCGGACCGGCCCACCCGGGAGCGCCTGCGCGACGACTTCGTCCGGGAGGCGCTGCCGTTCGCCGGCCGCCTGGCCCGCCGCTACCGGGGCCGGGGCGAGCCACCGGAGGACCTGGAGCAAGTCGCCCGGCTGGGACTGGTGAAAACCATGGACCGGTTCGACCCGGAGCGCGGCTCGTTCACCGCGTACGCGATCCTCACCATCACCGGCGAGATCAAGCGGCACTTCCGGGACCACACCTGGGGCGTCCACGTGCCCCGCGGCCAGCAGGACCGGGTGCTCGAGTTCGTGCACGCCCGCGCCGCGCTGACCAGCGAACTGGCCCGCACCCCGACGATCGCCGAGCTGGCCGGGCGCCTGGGGGTCGACGAGGCGGAGGTGCGCGGCACCCAGACGTCGGCGGCGGCGCACAACACCGAGTCGCTGAACGCGCCGATCGGGGACAGTCCGGACGGCGCCGAGCTGGGCGACATGGTCGGCGCCCTGGACTTCGACCTGAACCTGGTCGACGACCGGACCACGATCGAGTCGCTGGTCTGCGAGCTGCCGCCTCGGGAGCGGCGGCTGCTGGCGCTGCGTTTCTGGGGCAACCTGAGCCAGGTGGAGATCGCCGAGGAGCTGGGCATCTCGCAGATGCACGTGTCCCGGCTGCTCAGCCGCACGCTGACCTGGCTGCGCGAGGCGATGCTGTCGGACGCCACGCCGCCGTGGTCCGGCGCGGGCGGCCCGGAGCACCGGGTGCTGGTCACCGCGGGCCCGGCCGGGGTGTGCGCCGCGGTGCACGGCGAGATCGACCGGGACAACGCCAACCAGGTGCGCCGCGAGCTGCTGAGCGCGGCGAGCACCTGCGGGCGTGGCCGGCGGCTGACCGTCGACCTGACCGGGGTGCCGCTGCTGAGCGCGGCCGGGATCGGCATGCTGAACGCGGTGCACGAGGTGGCCCGCGGCCGGGGCGTGCGGGTGCTGCTGACCGGCGTGCAGCCCTACGTGGCCCGGGTGCTGGCCATCTCCGGCCTGCGCGAGCTGCTGGCCGACCAGCCGGAGCCGGTGACCGAGCGGACCTAGGCCGCGAGGGTGGCCCAGACCACCTTGCCGTCCCGGGCCGGCAGCGTGCCCCAGCGCACCGCGAGGCTCTCCACCAGCAGCAGCCCGCGACCGCGGTCGGTGCCGTCGCTGGCCGCCACCGGGATGGCCGGCGAGCCGTCCCGGACCACCACGTGCAGGTAACGGGCGCGGCGGACGAACTGGATGGTGATCATCGTGCCGGCGTGCTCGACGGCGTTCGACACCAGCTCGGTGGCGATCACGCTGACCGGGCCGACGAGATGCGGGACGCCCCACCGTACGCAAGCCTCGGCGGCCAGGTCCCGTGCGTGCCGTGCGGCACCCACGGCCGGAAGCAGCTGATCGGTGATCATCGGCGCGGCGGCGCCGTTCCGCCGCACCTCGAGGATCGCGCCGTCGACGTCCGGCCGGACCTGCAGCGAGCCGAACCGGCCGCGGCCGAGCAGCAGCGCCACCTCCGGCCGCGGCGCGCAGAGCAGCACCGGTGTGCCCGGCCAGTCGGTGGCCAGCCGGGTGACCGCGGTGAACACGGCCGGCGAGGTGCCGTCGCCGAGCGACATCCGGGACAGGTCGACGAGCAGCGCGCGCGGCTGCTCGGCGAGGCATTTCAACAGGGCGGTCCGCAGGCCGGGGGCAGCGGCGAGGTCGAGCCGGCCGTCGACGCCGACGATCGCACACCCCTCCCGCTCGGTGGTGGTCCAGGTCAGCGATGTCATGCTCGACCGACCGCCTTTCGTCCGAAGAAACACCGGATGCCCGTCGAGGCGGCGGTCAAACTAATCCGCCTCCATCACGATGATGGCACCCTCCGGACCGCCCGAACGATCGAGGAGCGGACTGCACGCGACCCGCACCGTGATCGGCCGGCCGCGCCGGTTGACCGCCTCCAGCTCCACCGCCTTGGTCTCGGTCTCCCCGGCCAGCGACTGCTTGACCAGCGGCCGGACCCGGTCCACCGGCAGCCCGATGTCCAGATTGAGCAGGTGCTGGCCGACCGCCTCGGAGGCGCGCAGCCCCCACAGTTCCTCGGCCTGCCGGTTCCACACCCGGACCCGCAGATCCCGGTCCACCACGGCGATCCCGGCGCGCAACCCGGACAGGATCGCGTCCAGGAACGCGTTCGCCCCGTCCAGCTCGGCGCTGCTGTGCTGGAGCTGCTCGTTGATGCCCTGGAGCTCGTCGTTGGTCGACTGGAGCTCCTCGTTCATCGTCTCCAGTTCCTCGTTGGTGGACTGCAGCTCCTCGTTGGTGGTCTCCAGCTCCTCGACGGTGGACTGCAGCTCCTCGTTGGTGGTCTCCAGCTCCTCGTTGGTCGACTGCAACTCCTCGTAGGCCGCCTCCAGCTCCCGGTTGGCGTGCTCGAGCTCGGTCCGCAGCTGCTTGGCCGCGGTCACGTCGTGGAAGACCAGGCCTACGCCGAGCAGGCCGGCGTCCGCGTCGACCAGCGGGTTCACCTGGATGTCCAGGTGCACGGTGGCGCCGGTGCCGCGGGTGTACTCGATGTCGGTGACGTGCACCGCACGCCGCTCCACCTGCGCCTGCTCGATGTAGCGGCGCAGCTCCACCGGCCGGTAGGAGACGTCCAGGTCGCGGAACGGCCGGCCGACGTCGCGCGGTGACACGCCGAACAGCGCCTCCGCCTGCCGGTTGCTGAGCGCGACCAGCCCGTCCGCGTTGACCACCACCTGGGCGGCCGGGGCGGCCATCAGGGCGGCGTTGCGAATCTGGTCCAGCCCGGTCGGCTCGGGTTGCCGGGGCGGCGCGGACTGCTCGGGGCGGACCGGGCCGATCGGGGACAGGCCGCGGGACACCTTCCGGAAGATCCGGCGTTTCAGGTCGGTGGGCAGGAACAGGCTGCTGTGGCTGAGCAGCATCTCGGCCCTGCCGAGGAACAGGATCCCGCCGTCGGCCAGGGCGAAGTGGAACCGGCCGAGGATCCGGGCCTGGGTCTCCGCGTTGAAGTACATCAGCGTGTTCCGGCAGGTGAGCAGGTCGACCCGGGAGATCGGGGCATCCTGCACCAGGTCGTTGCGGCCGTAGATGACCGACCGTCGCATGTCCTTGCGGAACACGTGCCGGTTGCCGGCCGGCTCGAAGTAGCGCTCCAGCAGCTCGGGCGGAACGCCGGCCACGTCGCGCAGGCTGTAGCTGGCGTGCCGGGCCTCGGCGAGCTGCTCCTCGTCCACGTCGGTGGCGTAGATCTTGACCCGGGCCCGGAACTCCTCCGGCCCGAGGATCTCGGCCAGCAGGATGGCCAGCGTGCAGGCCTCCTGACCGGAGGCGCAGCCGGCGCTCCAGATCCGGATCGGGGTGGCCGGCGCTTTCGCGGCGACCAGCGGGATCAGCACGTCGGTGCGCAGCTGGTCCCAGGCCTCCGGGTCGCGGAAGAAGCCGGTCACGTTGATCAGGATGGTGTTGAACAGCGCGGTGAACTCGTCCGGATGGACCTGGAGATAGTCCAGATACTCCGCGTAACCACTGACCGGGACCTGCGACATCCGGCGGTTGACCCGCCGGATCAGGCTTGACCTTTTGTACCCGGTGAAGTCGAAGCCGCGCGCCTCCTTCAAGTAGGTGAGCAACGCCTCGAACTGACTGTCGACCTCGTCCATCGCGCGCCACGCTATCGCAGCGCGCGATGGACCGCGATCAGGCGCGCGCCTTCCGGGTATCCCGGTTGTTCGCCTTCTGGATCGCCTCGACCAGTTGATCCTTGGTCATCCGGGAGCGGCCGCTGATGTCGAGCCGCTTCGCGATGTCCATCAGGTGCGCCTTGCTGGCGTTCGCGTCGACGCCACCAGCGGTTGCCGCCTTGGTGTCGCGGCCGCCGGCGGCCTTGGCGTCACTCGGGCCCTTCTTGGCCTTCGGCTCCCAGTGGTCGCCGACCTTCTCGAACGAGTGTTTCACCGCGGAGAAGGCGGTGCGGTGCGCCCGCTCGCCCTCGCCGTACTGCTCGACCGCGGAGTCGTGGGTCTTGGCGTAGGTGTCCTGCGCCTTCTTGGGGGATCGCTTCAGCGTGGACGGCATGTCCTCACGCGCGGGCATGAGACCTCCTCGGAAGAATGGATCAGGGCTGCCGGATCTCGATCCGGCCGGCGACCACCCGGACCGGGATCATCGGCTGGTTGTTGGCGGCCGGGCCGTGCACCACGGCGCCGTCGCTGAGCCGGAACGTGCTGCCGTGCCAGGGGCAGACCACGCAGGCGTTCCAGCCCTCGCCGGTGACCTCGCCCTCGCCCAGCGGGCCGGTCTCGTGACCGCAGCGCTCGACCAGCGCGGAGACCCGGTCACCGATCCGGTAGATCAGCACCGGCACGTCGCCGACCAGGCGCACCACGGTCCGGCGTTCCGGGACCGACGCCAGCGAGCACACCTCGGTCCACTCGGCGGGCAGCCGGGCCAGGTCGGGGGCGGCCTGGTTGGTGCCGGCGGCCTGCGCGTAGGCGAGGTGCCCGCCCAGGTAGGCGCCGAGGCCGGCCACGGTCAGGCCGGCGAAACCGAGCGCCTTGCCGCGGGCGGTCCGGCCGCTCAGCCGGGCCAGCAGCGACGCCGTGTAGAGGCCGAGCGCCACCGCGTTCGCCCCGGCGTGCACCAGGCCGACCCGGCGCCGCTCGGGGGTCAGCTGCGACCAGTCCACCCAGCCGGCGGCCAGCGCCGGGACGGCGGCCGCGGTGCCGGTGGCGAGCAGCGTGGTGGCCGCCTTGCGGGCGCCGGGCAGCAGGTCGAGGATCGCGGTGGATACGAAGGCGCCGACCGGGACCTGCACCAGCACCGGGTGCAGCGGGTGGCCCAGCCAGGTGCCGTGCAGCAGATCGCGCAGCCGCTGCGGGCGGACCGCGGCGGTGACCGCGGCCTGCAGTTTATCGCTGACACCGTCGAGCCCGCGGGCTTCTTCCAAGCGGTTGAGGATCGGCATACCGTTCGGGTTCCCCATCACAATCGGCCGAAACGCCGACCCCGTGCGGATCCGCCCCGCCATGGTTAGGGTGACAAGTCCACGCGGACGACCCGGCACGGGTCATCATCAGCGATGGGAAACCCTGGCAGAGCCTTATCCGGGCGGGGGGAACATGACGGGCGCGTTCGCGGTGAGCAAGCACGACGAGGGCGCGGGCCTCATCCGGCTCGCGGTTCGCGGCGAGATCGACGACGAGGTCAGCGACGTGCTGGCCCAGATCATCGGCAACGCCGCCGCCCAGCCCGGGGTGACCGTGGTGATCGTCGACCTGGAGCGGGTGCCGTTCCTGGCCGCGGCCGGGATCCGCGCGCTGCTCGAGGGGCGGGCCGCGGCGCTCCAGCACGCCCGCTCGTACCAGGTGGTGAACGCGCGCGGGGTGGTGCACGGGGTGCTGGCCACCGCCGGGCTGCTCAGCCTCTTCCAGACCGTCGTGCGCCGGGCTCCGGCACACCGCTGAGGCTGGCCCAGACCACCTTGCCGCCCTCGGCCGGGACGGCGCCCCAGCGCCGGGCGAACTGCTCGACGAGCAGCAGCCCGCGGGGTGCCAGCGGATCCACCGACGCCATCGGGGAGATCTCCGGCATCTCCCGGGAGCCGTCCCGCACGGTGATCATCAGGTATCGCCGGCCGAGCGAGAACCGCAGGTCGATCATCGTGCCGGCGTGCACCATCGCGTTGGTGACCAGCTCGCCGGCCACGATCCGGGCCGCGTCGGTCAGCTCGTCCAGCCCCCACCGGGCACAGGCCTCGGCGGCCAGGCGCCGGGCGTGCGCGGCCGCTCCGGCGACCGGCAACAGACTGTCGGCCAGCGCCGGCATCCGCTCACGCGGCTCCACGTCCAGGGCCTCGGCGGTGCTGGCGAGCACCGGCACCCGGCCATAGCGCCCCGAGGAAAACCATGTGGCCACCTCCCTCCCGGGTGCGCTGAGCAGCAGCGGCGTCCCCGGCCACATGGCGGCCTGCCGGGCCACCACGCCGAAGACCGACAGCGCGACCGGCTCCAGCACCCGCAGCCCGGCCAGCTCGGCGATCACCGCGTCCGGCCGCTCCACCAGGCACTTGAGCAGAATGGTGCGGACCTGCGGGGCGCTCGCCGTGGACAGCTCGCCATGGATCCGCACCAGAGTCCTGGTGCCGACCTGGCTCACCGCGCAGCTGATGGCCGCCATTTCGTCATTCTTGCCGTAGGTCCTGGCAAACACCACATAGGATTTGCCACCTGTCGCCCTGCCATCCGGCAGTATGCCCACCCGGGCCGATTTCACACATCTGTCCCCCAGATTCCCACATCGATCGGACAAGCCGCGCTTTTCGCTCCAGGTCAAAGCATTTTCCGGTACGGCCTCAGCACCCACCATCGCCGCCGACCCGAAGCACGACATGGACGGTCGGCGCACCGCCGACGACGCGCTCAGCGCCGCCCGCCAGCCGCTCGGCGCGGACATGGACGAACCGGCATGAGCCCCCGCCGACCGGGTATCGGGGCGGTATGCGAATCGGATACTTCCTGTCCTGCGAGGAATACACCCCGGCCCAGCTGATCGAGCAGGCCAAGCTGGCCCAGGACGCCGGCTTCCAGGGCCTGTGGATCTCCGACCACTACCACCCGTGGAACGACGCGCAGGGCCAGAGCCCGTTCGTCTGGTCGATCATCGGCGCGCTCAGCCAGGTGGTCAGCATCCCGGTCACCACCGCGGTGACCTGCCCGATCCAGCGGATCCACCCGGCCGTGGTGGCCCAGGCCGCGGCGACCAGCGCGGTCCTGCACGACGGCCGGTTCGTGCTCGGCGTCGGCACCGGCGAGGCGCTCAACGAGCACATCACCGGCGAGCGCTGGCCGTTCGCCGACGAGCGCCTGGAGATGCTGGAGGAGGCCGTCGAGGTGATGCGCGCGCTGTGGGGCGGCGAGTTCGTCACCCACCACGGCAAGCACTACCGGGTCGACCAGGCGCGGCTCTACACCCTGCCGGAGACGCCGCCGAAGGTCTACGTCTCCGCCTTCGGCCCGAAGGCGCTGGAGGTGGCCGGCCGGATCGGCGACGGCTACGTCTCCACGATGCCGGACGGCGACCTGGTCCAGCAGTTCCGCGACGCGGGCGGCACGGGCAAGCCGGTCCAGGGCGGGTTCAAGGGTTGCTGGGCACCGACCGAGGACGAGGGCGCCGAGATCGCGCACCGGCTCTGGGCGAACGCCGGGGTCCCCGGCGAGCTGTCCCAGGTGCTCCCCTCGCCCCGGCACTTCGAGCAGGCCAGCGAGCTGGTCACGCCGGAGATGACGAAGCAGTCGATCGTCTGCGGGCCGGACCCGGCCGGGCACGCCGAGCAGCTCAAGGCCTACCAGGAGGCCGGTTTCGACGAGGTCTACATCGCCAACATCGGGCCGAACTACCGGGAGCTCATCGACCTGTACCGCCGCGAGTTCCTCTGACCTCGTCCCGGCGGCCGGGTCCGCTGTTGCTCACGGCCGTTCCGCCGGTCACGGTTGCCCGGGCTGGGCCTCAGGGGTGTCTCAAGGGCCTTGAGACACCCCTGAGGCCCAGCCCGGAACCGCAACCCGCATTAGGGTGCCTGCATGGACGACATCACCGCGCTGATCATGGAAGATCACCACGCGTTCCGGGTCGGGTTCGCCCGGCTCGACGACGCGCAGGGCGAGGCCGAGCTCCGCGCGATCTGGGAGCCGCTGGCCCTGCACCTGGAGATCCACGCGGACGCCGAGGAGAAGATCCTCTACCCGCACCTGCTGACCGACAGCGGCGGCGAGGACGCGGAGGAGGAGACCGACGACGCGATCCGCGACCACAACAAGATCCGCGACGGGATCGTGGCGGCGGCCGGGCACCCGATCGGCTCGGACGAGTGGTGGGCCGGGGTGTGGGCGGCCCGCACCGAGAACAGCGAGCACCTGGCCGAGGAGGAGGACGAGGTGCTGCCCGACTTCCGCAAGCACGCGAGCATGGAGCTGCGGATCGAGCTGGGCGCGCGGTGGCTCCGATTCTTCGCCGAGCATCCGCGGGGCAAGGGCCTCGACTTCCACAACAAGGACCCGAAGAAATACATCGAGGACCACGAGCAATAGCCGATTCCGGTACGGCCGGAGCACCGTGCCGGCGCACCGAGGCGGCCCCGCTCCGCCGGCCGCCTCGGTCGCCGCGTCAGGTCAGTTCTGTGAGGCCGCGTAGATGATCAGAGCGGCCAGGGCGAACGGCACCAGCAGCCCCGCCCAGGTCATCGGGCGCTGCAGCAGGCGCGGGCCCGGGTCCATCGGCGGCCGGCTCGGGCCGTAGGGGTTCGGCTGCGGCGCCGGCAGGTTCGCCACACTGGTGCGCCGGAACAGGTTCATCAGCACGGTGAACGGCGTGATGATGAACGACGCGTAGCCGTACCACCCCTGGATCAGCGTCCGCGAGGTCATGTGCCGGAAAACGCCCAGCCCGCAGTCCCGGCAGAACGGCCCCTCGTTGCTGAGGAACCGCATCAGCACCAGCATCCCCTGGTGCCCGCGGAACTTGGTCTGCACGGCCGGCACCGAGCCGCAGAACCGGCAGGCCAGCATGCCCTGCGGCGGATACCCGGCCGGCGGCGCGCCGTAGCCGCCCTGACCCGGGTCGCCCTGCCCCGCGTAGGGCGCCGGCACCGGCTGCCCGTACTGACCCGGCCCGGCCTGACCCGGCTGGGCGTAGCCACCCGGCGCGACCTGCCCCGGGGCGGCATAGCCGGCGGGCCCGGCCTGGGCTGGAGCCGGGTATCCGGCGGGTGCGGGGTGGCCCGGTTGTCCGGCGGCCACCGGCTGCGCGGCGTAGCCACCCGGCGCGGGCTGACCGGGGTAGGCCCCGGGAGCCGGGTAACCAGCCGGCTGCCCGGCAGGATAGGCGCCGGGAGCGGGGTATCCGCCCGGAGCGGGATCGGCGGGCGCCCCACCCCACGGGGCAGGCTGCGGCTGCGACATGGTCACCTCGTGCTGAAAAGAACCTGTGAGCGCGTCAGGTTACTAGTTGATCAATGGCTGCCGCTGCCCCCGCAGGTCTCGGATCGGCAACCTTCACACGACCGGGGTCAGCCCCGCCGCTCGCCGCCGGTCGACGTCCCGAGCACGTGCAGCAGCCAGCGGTTCAGCGCGGCGAGCACGGCCAGCGCCGCACCCAGCGCCGGATGACCGCAAAGGATCAGCGCGACCGTGGCCCCGCCGAAGACCACCCACTCCGGGATCAGCCGCTGCGGGTCGGGCAGCAGGTGACTGCCGCGCGGCGCCACCCAGCGGCCCCAGATCAGGGCCGCGGCCACCGGCAGCAGGACCGCCGCCAGGATCCGGACCGCGATCGGCCCGGGCAGGCGCCAGCCACCGTACGCCAGAGCAGCCAGCGCGCACAGTTCCAGCACGAATCGCAGTGTGAGATTGACCGCCCGCATGCCGGGAGGTTAGACCAGCTCAGAACGGGTTAACGTCGATGGGTGGACGTTTCCGCTCCGGCCGTGACCCTGACCCACCGCTTCGCCGACGAGCTGCCCGAGCTGGCCATCGCCTGGCGGGCCGAGGACTGCCCGGCGCCGCGCGTGCTGATCGCCGACCAGCGGCTCGCCGCCGAGCTGGGCCTGGCCCCGGAGCAGCTGACCACCGGCCTGCTCACCGGCACCGAGCCGCCGGCCGGGGCGCACCCGGTCGCCCAGGCGTACGCCGGGCACCAGTTCGGTGGCTATTCGCCCCGGCTCGGCGACGGCCGGGCCCTGCTGCTCGGCGAGATCGACGGCCGCGACCTGCATCTGAAAGGCTCCGGCCGGACCCCGTTCGCCCGCGGCGGCGACGGCCTGGCCGCGGTCGGCCCGATGCTCCGCGAGTTCGTGGTCAGCACCGCGATGCACGCGCTCGGCATCCCGACCACCCGGTCGCTCGCCGTGGTCGCCACCGGCCGCACGGTGCACCGGGAGGGCCCGCTGCCGGGCGCCGTCCTGGCCCGGGTCGCGGCCAGCCACCTGCGGGTGGGCAGCTTCCAGTTCGCCCGGGCGACCGGCGACACCGGCCTGCTGCGCCGGCTGGCCGACCACGCGATCAGCCGGCACTACCCCGAGCTGACCGGCGACTACCTGGGCTTCTTCGACGCCGTGGTGGCCGCCCAGGCATCGCTGATCGCCCGCTGGATGCTGGTCGGCTTCGTGCACGGCGTGATGAACACCGACAACATGACCATCTCCGGCGAGACCATCGACTACGGCCCGTGCGCGTTCATGGAGGCGGTCGACCCGGCCACCGTCTACAGCTCGATCGACACCGGCGGGCGGTATGCGTACGGGAACCAGCCCGCCATCGCCCAGTGGAACCTGGCCCGGTTCGCCGAGTCGCTGCTGCCGCTCCTGCACGACGACCAGGAGCAGGCGGTCCCGCTGGCGGTGTCGTCACTGGAGCGCTTCGGCGGCCTGTTCGACGCGGCGTGGACGGCGGGCATGCACGAGAAGCTGGGCCTCACCACGGCCCGCGCCCAGGCCGCCACCGCCGACCCGGACGTCGCCGCTCACTCCGACGCCGACGAGGCGCTGGTGACCGATCTCGCGGCGATACTGCGCGACGCCCGGGTCGACTACACCAGCTTCTTCCGTACGCTGGCCCGCGCGGCCCGCGGCGAAGCGGACCCGGCACGTGCCCTCTTCCCGGACCCGACCGATTTTGATTCCTGGCTCCCCCGCTGGCTGGCGCTGAAGCCGGACGCCGCCGTGATGGACCGCGTGAACCCGATCTACATCCCGCGCAACCACCTGGTCGAGGAGGCCCTGGCCGCCGCCACCGAGGGCGACCTCGCCCCGGTCGAGCGCCTGGTCGAGGTGGTCGCCGCCCCGTTCGAGGAACGCCCCGGCCTGGCCCGCTACGCCGACCCGGCCCCCGGCGACTTCGGGCCGTACCGCACCTTCTGCGGCACCTGACCCACCCCGGCACCGGGCACCTCGCCCCCCACTCCCCGACCGCCGACCACCCTCGCGACCCCCGGCCGCCGACCGCACGCCGCGCGGCGGCCGGCCGCCCGGGTAGCCTCGCGCCATGATCATCGTCGGGAACATCCTGGTAGCGCTGGTCGCGTTGATCCACCTCTACATCCTGGTGCTGGAGATGTTCCTGTGGACCAAGCCGCCGGGCCGCAAGGCGTTCAACCTCACCCCGGAGTTCGCCGAGCAGACCAAGGTCCTCGGCCTCAACCAGGGCCTCTACAACGGCTTCCTGGCCGCCGGCCTGATCGCCGGTCTGATCGCCGGCGGCGACACCGGCTTCGCCGCCAAGCTCTTCTTCCTGATCTGTGTGGCGGTGGCCGGCGTGGTCGGCGCCCTCACCGCCAGCCGCCGCATCCTCTACGTCCAGACCGTCCCCGCCGCCCTGGCCCTCCTCGCCGTCCTCCTCGCCCACTGACCGCGAGGCACGCCCTGGTCCGGACCACGACGCGCCGCCCGGTTGTCCGGCTGGGCCCCACGGGTGTCTCACGGCGGTTGAAACACCCCAGAGAGCCAGCCAAACCACCGCGAGGCGCGCCGCGGCCCGGACCACGACGCGCCCCGCGGTTGCTTGGCTGGGCCCCACGGGTGTCTCACGGCGGTTGAAACACCCCTGGGAACCAGCCGGGCAACGGCGAGGCGCCCTGCGGTCCGGACCACGGCGGGCCTTGCGGTGGCGGGGCGGTCAGAACGGGTTCACCGGGGCGTCGGCGGGGGCGGCGAGCAGCTGCGCGATCTCGTCGTCGAGGCGGACCAGGGTGAGCGACGCGCCGGCCATGTCGAGCGACGTGCAGTATTCGTTCACGTAGGAGCGGGCCACCTGGATTCCCTGGTCGACCAGGCGGCGGTGGGCGTGGCGGTAGGCCACGTACAGTTCGCTGATCGGGGTGCCGCCCAGGCCGTTGATCATGAGGGCGACCCGGTCGCCGGAGCGGTAGGGCAGGTCCGGGACCACCGCGTCGAGCAGGGCGTCCACGATGGCGTCCGCGTCGGTCAGCCGGCGGCGTTCGCGGCCCGGCTCGCCGTGGATGCCGACGCCGAACTCCATCTCGTCCGGCCCGAGCTCGAACAGCGGCGAGCCTTTCGCCGGCGGGGTGCAGGCGGTCAGCCCGACGCCCATGGTCCGGGTCACGTCGTTGACCTTGCGGCCGATCCGGACCACCTCGTCGAGGGACGCGCCCTGCTCGGCCGCCGCCCCGACCGCCTTGATCACGAAGAAGTTGCCGGCCACGCCGCGCCGGCCGACCGTGTAGAGCGAGTCGGTCACCGCGACGTCGTCGTTGATCGTCAGGATCTCGGTCCGGACACCGTCGGCGTCGGCCATCTCCTTGCCCATGTCGAACGCCATCCGGTCCCCGGTGTAGTTGTTGACCAGCAGCAGTACGCCTTTCGGGGAGGCCAGCAGCTTCGCCGTCTCGTAGACGTAGTCCATCGGCGGCGCGGCGAAGACGTCACCGGGGCAGGCCGCGTCGAGCAGTCCGCTACCGACCACCATGACGTGCGCCGGTTCGTGCCCGGACCCGGAGCCCTGCACGATCGACACCTTGTCCTCGCGCGGCGCGTCGGCCCGCATGATCAGGTTGTAGGCGGGTACGTACCTGAGCGTGTCCGGATGGGCGAGCGCGAGGCCCTCCAGCATCTCGGGCACGAAGTTCTTGGGGTCGTTGACGAACTTCTTCATGATCCGGCTCCCTGCCACACGTCGCTGATGCGTTCGGCGATGACCGCCACCGCCATGGCCCCCGCGTCCACCGAGCCCCGGCTCCGTTCGCCGGTGTAGGCCGCCCGTCCCCGTTTCGCGACCATGGAACTGGTCGCCTCGGCCGCTTGCCGCGCGGCCTGAGCCGCGCCCGAGATGTCGTCGCTCTTCTCCAGGAAGTCGGTGAAGGGGACCAGAGCGTCCAGCAATGTCTTGTCGCCGAGGTCCGACTGGCCGCGCGCCTTGATCCCGTCGATCGCGGCGCGCAGCATCGTCACCACCCGAGCCCGGTCCAGCGGATCGACGGCGGCCGCCCCGGCACGCAGGAAAGCGGTCCCCCAGAGCGGCCCGGAAGTCCCTCCGATCCGCGACGCGATGGTCATCCCGCAGCGTTTCAGAAAGGTCCCGGAATCGGTCCGATCGAGGTCGTCCCACCCGTCCAGGAGTTTCTCGAATCCGCGGGCCAGCGAATACCCGAAATCGCCGTCCCCGACGACCGCGTCCAGGTCCCCGAAATACTTCTCGTTGGCGATCGCCGTCTCCGCGATGGTGCGCACCACGAGTTCGGTCCGGTTCATTCCAGGCCCCTTTCCGGGAGGCACGCCCGCAGGTCGTTCAGGGTCACGTAGTCGCCGGGTTTCGCCGCGCCCCGATTGGCCAGCACCTCGATCGGCGGCCGCCACGGATCACCCAGTTCGGACACCACCAGGACCGCCTCGCCGAAGTCCTCGTCCCGGGTGTAGTCGTTGACCGTGATCAGGCAGGTCAGCCCGGCCCCGGCGGCCGCCAGCAGGCCGTTCCGCGAGTCCTCGACGACCAGGGTGTCCGCCGGGTCGAGCCCGAGCCGCTCGACGGTCATCGTGTAGATCGCCGGGTCCGGTTTCTTGGCCGGCACCACGTCGCCCGCGAACACCGGGATGCGCCTGGCCAGGCCGGCGCCGACCGCGTGGGCGAGGACCGCGCGTACCGAGACCTCCGCCGAGGTGGAGGCGACCGCGACGGTCCAGCCGGCCGCGAGCGCCGCGGAGATGGTTCGGGCGATGCCCGGACGGGCCGGAATCCGGCCCGACGACACCAGGTCGGTGAATATCTCCGTCTTCGCCCGGTGCCAGGCCGCGATGGTTTGCGTACGATCTCCGCCCACGGCCAGCGACCCGTCCTGGAACAGGCTGGCGAGCCGCTCCTTGCCCCCGCCGATCCGCAGTTTCCGCCCGTATTCGGCCTCGCTCCAGCGCACCGGCAGCCCGAACCGTTCGAAGGTCGCGTTGAACGCCGGCAGGTGCCCGTGCCGCTCGGTATCGGCGAGGACCCCGTCGCAGTCGAAGATGAGCGCGGTCACCAGGCCCGCCCCGAGCCGCCGAACAGCCGGATGTGCCGTCGCGCCATCTCCGTCACCGCTTCCCGCTGCTGGGTGAACAGCGCCGGCGGATCCCATCTGTCCCGGGCGGCCGCGTCGGCGAGAAAGGCGGCGCCGGATTTCATGAAGCTCTCCTTGAGCGCCGTGGAGATGTTCACCTTGGCGCAGCCGCGCGCGATCAGATCGGTGAACTGCGCGTCGGAGAGGCCGGTGCCGCCGTGCAGCGCCATCGGCACCCCGGTCGCCGCGACCAGGTCGCTGACCCGTTGCGCGTCCAGGGTCGGTGCCTTCTTGTACTGCCCGTGCGCGTTCCCGATGGCCGGGGCGAAACAGTCCACCCCGGTGTGCTTGATGAAGTCGACGGCCACGTCCAGTGCGTAGACGGCCGGTGCGGCGTCCGAGCCGACGCCGTCCTCGACGCCCTGGATGCCCTCGATCTCGCCTTCGACGTGCGCGCCGACCTCGCGCGCCTCGGCCACGACCTCGGTGGTCTGCCGCAGGTTCTCGGCGACGGTCAGCTCGTGCGCGTCGAACAGCACCGAGTTCCAGCCGCCGGCCAGGCAGTCGCTGATCACCGCCCGGTCGGGACAGTGGTCCAGGTGCAGCGTGACCGGCACCGGAACGTCTTCGACCAGGGCTTGGACGATGCCGAACAGGCGACTCCGGCCGTACTGCAGAACGGTTTTGACCGAGGTCTGCAGAATGACCGGCGCGCGCTCGGCGACGGCGGCGGCCAGCACCGCCTCGATGGTCAGGTCATTGACGATGTTGAAAGCGCCGACCGCGTAACGGTCGGCCAGGGCGCGGTCCAGCAGCTCTTTCATCGGCACCACGGGCACGCCACCAGTCAAACCGCGTGGCTCGCCCCTCGGGTATGGGTGATTTCCCCCATCCAGCCGTTGTCCATCGCGGTCAGCACCGCGGCGGTCCGGTTGCCGGCGCCGGTCTTGCGCAGGATCGCGGCGACGTGCTTCTCCACGGTCCGCGGCGAGAGGACCAGGCGGGCGGCGATCTCCCGGTCGGTGCGCCCGGAGCGCAGCAGCGCCAGCACGTCGGTCTCGCGCGGGGTGAACGGCGCGCCCGGGAAACCGCCGGCGTGGACCGGGGCCCGGCGGCGGGACTCGACGATCGCGCCGGCCACCGACTGGACGAACGCCTCCAGCTCGTCGACGTCCAGGTCGGCCGGGGTGCCGAAGGCCACGGTCACGGCGATCACCTCGCCGCGCCACCAGATCGGGACGGCGACCGCCCGGCCCGGGTTCGCGCCGGCCAGGTGCCCGGAGCGCAGCCGGGCGTAGTCCGGGATGACGACCGGGCGGCGCAGCGCGACGGCCCGGCCGGTGGCACCCTCGTCGAGCGGGAAGGTCTGGCCGAGCCGGCAGGACGCGCCGTACTCCGCGGCCTTGAGGTACCGGCCGTGGTCGGCGTCGATCAGCGAAACGCTGGCGGCGGCCGAACCGGTCAGCCGCTGGGTGTGCCGGAGCGTGCGGCGCAGCACCGGGGTGAGCCGCAGGTCGCCGTAGACGTCGGCGAGCGCCTGATCGAACCGGAACCGAGGCCCGGTGGACATGATGGTGAAGTTACGCCATTCATGGGCGCTGATAAAGGGGCCGGGAAAGGGAGAACACACCTCTTCCCATTTCTAAGCTATAGCAGACCGGGGGTCTTGCGGCAAGACCCGGGTTCTCCCGCACAATCGTCGAGTCAAACGCTGTGAGCTGCGAAAATGGGGGAACCAGAGTGCACGTGGTGCTGTCGACGTACGACTCGCGCGGGGGCGTCGAACCACTGATCGGTCTGGCGGTGCGCTTGCAGGGACACGGGGTGCGGGTCACCGTCGGCGCCCCGGCCGACGATCCGGAGCGCTTCGCCGCGGCCGGCGTCACGCTGCTGCCGGTCGGCGAACCGGTCCGGGCGCCGAAGACCGGCACGATCAGGGACCGGGCGGCCGCGCTGATCGCCGAGCAGTTCGCGAAGCTGCCGGAGGCCGACCTGATCGTGGCGACCGGGATCCTGCCGTCGGTGCTGGGCGCCCGGTCGGTGGCCGAGTCACGCGGGATCCCGTACGTCTACGCGGCCTTCCAGCCGAACTCGCTGCCGTCGCCGCACCACGCCCCGATCACCCGGCCGGGCGTGACACCGGCCGGCGCCGACAACCGCGCGCTCTGGGAGCAGGACGCCCGGGCCGCGAACGAGCTGTTCCGCGACCTGCTGAACGCCGAACGGGCCGGGCACGGCCTGCCGCCCGTCGGCAACGTCCGGGACCACGGGTTCACCGAGCTGCCCTGGCTGGCCACCGACTCGCTGCTCGGGCCGTGGCCGGAGCCGTCCGAGCTGGAGGTGGTGCAGACCGGCACCTGGATCCTGCCGGACGAGGGCCCGCTCTCCGATGAGCTGGAGGATTTCCTCGACGACGGCGAGCCGCCGGTCTACGTCGGGTTCGGCAGCATGCCGATGGGTGACGCCGGGCGGGCCGCGGTCGAGGCGGTCCGCGCCCAGGGCCACCGGGTGATCCTGTCCCGGGGCTGGGCCGGCCTCGAGGCGGAGGACTGCCTGGTGATCGGCGAGGCCAGCCACCCGGCACTGTTCCGGCGGGTGGCCGCGGTGGTGCACCACGGCGGCTCCGGCACCACGCACACCGCGGCCCGGGCCGGCGCCCCGCAGGTGATCGTCCCGTACAGCGGTGACCAGCCCTACTGGGCGAGCCGGGTGACCGCCCTCGGCATCGGCGCCGCCTCCTCCGACGGCTCGATCGAGACGGCGTTGAAGACCGCCCTGTCCCCGGAGACCGCCGCGACCGCGGCCGCCGTCGCCGCCGCGATGGTCGAGGACGGCGCGGCCGTCGCCGCCGAGATGTTGATCGAGGAGTACCGCCGATGAGCGTCTTCGCCCTTCCGGACACCGCCAAGAACGACCCTGCGCTGATCGCCGCGGACGAGAAGCACTTCACCCTGATCGCCGAGAACCTGACCCGGTCGATCGCCGAGCTGTCCGACCGCCTGGAGGCCGAGCGGCGGGCGCCGGCCGGCAAGGGGCGGCAGGCGGTCGACCGGGACGACGCGGTCCGCCGGATGACCGCGCGGCTGCGCGCGCTGCGCCGGTTCAGCCTGGACGTCTGCCTCGGCCGGATGGTGCGGGAGGACGGCGAGACGGTCTACATCGGCCGGCTCGGGCTGACCGACGGCGAGGGCGGCCGGCTGCTGCTCGACTGGCGGTCACCGGCCGCCGAGCCGTTCTTCGGCGCCACCCACGCCGACCCGAAGGACCTGGTCAGCCGGCGCCGGTATCGGTGGGTCGAGGGCCGGATCGTGGACTACTGGGACGAGCTGTTCACCGCCGACGGCCTGGAACACCAGCACGCCGCGCTGGACGACCAGTCGGCGTTCATCGCCAGCCTGGGCACCAGCCGGTCGCCGCGGATGCGCGACGTGCTCGGCACCATCCAGGCCGACCAGGACGCGATCATCCGGGCCGGGTCGCGCGGCGCGCTGGTCGTCGACGGCGGGCCGGGCACCGGGAAGACCGTGGTGGCGCTGCACCGGACCGCGTACCTGCTCTACCACGACCCGCGGCTCGGGCAGCGGCGCGGCGGGGTGCTCTTCGTCGGCCCGCACGAGCCGTACCTGGCCTACGTCGCGGACGTGCTGCCCAACCTCGGCGAGGAGGACGTGCAGACCTGCACGCTGCGCGACCTGCTCCCGGAGGGCCCGGCGGCGCGGCCCGAGACGGATCCCGAGGTGGCCCGGCTCAAGGCGTCGGCCGACCTGGTCCGGGCGATGGAGACCGCGGTCCGGTTCTACGAGGAACCGCCTTCGACGGCGATGACCGCGGCGACCGAGGACGGCGAGGTGCGGGTGACCGCGCGGGACTGGGCGGCGGCGTTCGAGGCGCCGGACCCGGGCACCCCGCACAACGAGGCCCGCGAGCAGATCTGGGAGGAGCTGCTGGCGATCCTCGCCGAGCGGGACGGCACCGCGCCGGCCCGCAGCCGGGAGCTGCGCTCGGCGCTCAACCGGGCCTGGCCGATCCTGGAGGCCACCGACCTGGTGGCCGATCTCTGGTCGGTGCCGGCCTACCTGCGCAGGTGCGCGCCCTGGCTGAGCGTCGAGGAGATCCGCCGGCTGCAGCGGGACGACCCGCGGGCCTGGACCGAGGCCGATCTGCCGCTGCTGGACGCGGTCCGGCAGCGGCTCGGCGACCCGTCGGCCGCCGAGCGCCGGACCCGGGAACGGGCCGCCCTCGCCGCCGGGCGCCAGCGGATGGACCGGGTGGTCGACGACCTGATCGCCTCGAACGAGTACGACGACGGCGAGGGCCTGATGACCATGCTGCGCCAGCAGGACCTGCGCGACGTGCTGGCCGAGGGCAGCGCGCTGCCGCCGGCCGACGCCGACCTGCTCGCCGGGCCGTTCGCGCACATCGTGGTGGACGAGGCGCAGGAGCTGACCGACGCGGAGTGGCAGATGCTGCTGCTGCGCTGCCCGTCGCGCAGCTTCACCGTGGTCGGCGACCGGGCGCAGGCCCGGCACGGGTTCACCGAGACCTGGGAGCAACGGCTGCGCCGGGTCGGGCTGGACCAGGTGACCATGGCGTCGCTGACGATCAACTATCGGACGCCGGAGGAGGTGATGGCCGAGGCCGAGCCGGTGATCCGGGCGGCGCTGCCCGATGCCAACGTTCCGACGTCGATCCGGAGCAGCGGCATTCCGGTCGTACACAAATCGGTCGTTGATCTTGATTCAATCCTTGCCGGATGGCTCGCCGCAAACGCCGAGGGGATCGCCTGCGTGATCGGGTATCCCGCCTTCGCCGGCACCGACCGGGTGCGGTCGCTGACCCCGACGCTTGCCAAGGGACTGGAGTTCGACCTGGTCGTCGTGGTGGACCCGGAGCGGTTCGGGGACGGGATCGAGGGGGCGGTCGACCGCTACGTCGCGATGACCCGGGCCACCCAGCAGCTGGTGATCCTGACGAGCTGAGCGATCTGGATCGGTCAGCAGCAGGCCCAGCAGGAACGCCGGGATCGGGGTCAGGCAGAGCAGCGCGAAGACGCCCTCCGGGCCGTGCGCCTGGGCGGTCAGGCCGAACAGCGGGGCGAACAGGCCGCCGATGCTGACGCCGAGCCCGAGGGTCACCCCGGCGGCCGTGCCGGGCCGGGACGGCAGGTAGTCCTGACCGAGTTTGACCAGCACGGCGAACGGGATGTTGAGGGCCACGCCGGCCAGCCCGGCGAAGATCAACGGCAGGGCCGGACCGCTGGTGAAGGCGAGTCCGGCCAGTGCCGGCAGTCCGGCGAGGGCACCCCACTGCACGGTACGGACGGCACCCACCCGGTCGGCGATCCGGCCGCCGAGCAGCGTGCCCGCCACTCCCCCGACCAGGAAGACGGCGAGCGCTACCCCGGCCGGGCCGCGGCCGGCGTGCAGGTGACGCAGCCAGTAGAGCTCGATGAAGGTGTTCACCGCGAAGAACGCGGCGGAGCGGACCACCTCGATGCCGGTCAGCGCGATGAACGGCCGCCATTGATCTCCGCTGCCGATCGGCGCGGCCTTGCTTGCCGGGGCGACCCGACGCCGGCGCACGAGGAACCCGGCGACGACCAGCGCGGGCAGCACGAACAGGGCGGTCGAGGACAGCCCGAAACGCACCAGCAGCGGCGTGGCCAGGACCGGGGCGAGGAAGAAGCCGACGCTGCCGCCGGCCGCGAAGATGCTCATCGCTCCGGCGCTGTCCCCGGCCGCGGCCCGCGCCGCCCGCCCGGCCGCCGGGTGGAACATCGCCACGCCCAGCCCGGACAGCAGGATCAGCGTCCACACCGCCGGATACCACCCGCCGACCAGGCCGGACAGCCCGAAGCCGAGCCCGGCCACGGCCACCCCGGCGGCGGCCAGCCAGTCCAGGCGGTACCGGTCGACCAGCACCCCGATGAACGGCTGCGGGATCGAACTGCCGAGCGCGGCGGCCAGGGTCAGCCCGGAGATCGCCACGTAGCCGTAGCGGTGATCGAGGACGAAGTAGGGCAGGGTGGCCGGGACCAGGCCTTGGTACAGGTCGTCGACGGCGTGCGCGGTGCCCCACAGCCGCATCCGTCGCCAGGAAGAACTCATGCCTCCGAGACTTCCGGCTCGGCGGCGTGCGGACTTCCGATATTCTGCCGCGTTGTGTCGGTGGAACGCCAAATCCTGACCGGGCCGACGATCCGGCCCCTCGGCCACCGGGAGCGGATCGACTGGCACGACCACGTGGTGCACCAGCTGGTCCATCCGGTGCGCGGGGTGCTGCGGGTGTCCACCCGGCGCGGCTCCTGGGTGGTGCCGCCGAACCGCGCGGTGTGGATCCCGGCCACCGTCCCGCACGCGCACCGGGCCGACGGGCCGACCGAGATGCGGTCGCTGATCTTCGAGGAGCCGGTCTTCGCGGAGCCGACCGTGCTGGTCGTCGCCCCGCTGCTGCGCGAGGTGATCCGGACCCTGAGCGACGAGCACGACGCGCGGCCGCCGCTGACCGCCGCGCACCGCCACCACCTGGAGCAGGTGGCGCTGCATCAGGTGCGGTCCGCCGAACAACTGCCGCTGCTGCTGCCCGCGCCCACCGACCCGCGTCTGGTCCGGCTCTGCGAACTGCTCGCCGACGACCCGGCCGACCAGCGGTCGCTCGGTGAGCTGGGCCGGGAGGTGGGCGCCGCGGAGCGGACCCTGAGCCGGCTGTTCCGGGCCGAGACCGGGCTGACCTTCCCGCAGTGGCGGGCACAGCTGCGCCTGCACCACGCGGTGCGCCTGCTCGCCGCCGGGCATCCGGTCACCCGGGTGGCGGCCGATTGCGGTTTCCGCAGCCCGAGCGCGTTCATCGAGGCGTTCCGTTCGTTGTTCGGCACCACCCCGGGCCGCTACCGCACCGATTGACGAGGGCCGCTCGCGGGTGGCGGGCTGGTCCTCACGGGTGTCTCGACGACCCGGAGACACCCGTGAGGACCAGCCGGGACCGTAGGCCGCGCAGCGGACCGTGAGCGGGCTGGGCGTCGCGATGCGCCGGCGGACCCGCACGACACGCGTGGCGGCCGGGAGGGGGCCGGAGCGTCGCGGGCCGACTGCCACGGGGCTACCGGTCGTACCGGAAAAGAACAGTGAGGGAAAGCGGCAGGGACAGGGGGTTGTCGCGCTGTCCGGGGCCTCCGGCGGGCGGTGCCGGAACGGTGAGGAACGTGGTAGAAAGGCACGCCCAAGATCATGGGGGGACGATGTCCGAGGCGTTGATCGTCTGCGAGAGCCTGGTGCGGATCTATCAGACCGGGTCGATCGAGGTGCAGGCGTTGCAGGGGCTCGACCTGGTGGTGAACCGGGGCGAGATGGTCGCCGTGGTGGGCGCCTCCGGGTCCGGGAAGTCGACGATGCTGTCCATCTTGGCCGGGATCGACGCGCCGACCGCTGGGAAGGCCCGGGTCGAGGAGTGGGACCTGCTCGCCATGTCGCGGGCCGACCGGGTGCGCTACCGGCGGCACACGGTGGGGTTCGTGCGGCAGCAGACGGCCAGCAACCTGGTGCCCTACCTGACTTCCCGGCAGGTGATCGACCTGCCGATGGTGGCCGCCCGCAAGCCGGCGAGGGAGCGCCGGGAGCGTACCGACGAGCTGCTCGACGCGCTCGGCGTGACCGACTGCGCGGACCGCAAGCCGAGCCAGATGTCCGGCGGGCAGCAGCAGCGGGTGGCGATCGCGGTGGCGCTGGCGAACCGGCCGCACGTGCTGTTCGCCGACGAGCCGACCGGCGAGCTGGACACCGCGACGTCGGCCGAGGTGTTCGGCGCGCTGCGGGACGTGAACCAGCGGTTCGGCGTGACTGTCGTGGTGGTCACCCACGACGCCGAGGTCAGCGGGCAGGTGGAGCGGACCGTGGCGATCCGGGACGGGCGGACCAGCAGCGAGGTGCTGCGCCGCACGGCGACCACCGAGGACGGCGACACCCACGTGATCGCCGAGGAGTACGCGGTGATGGACCGGGCCGGCCGGGTCCAGATCCCGCGCGAGTACCGCGAGGCGCTCCAGCTGACCCGCCGGGTGCGGCTCGCCTTGGAGTCCACCCACGTGCAGATCCACCCGGATCAGGACCTTCAATGAAAAATCCGATTCTTTCGGTACGACAGGTCAGCCGCACCTTCGGCGCCGGAGCCACCGCGGTCGCCGCCCTCCAGGACGTCTCGTTCGACGTCGAGCCGGGCACCATGGTCGCCCTGGTCGGCCGCTCCGGTTCGGGCAAGACCACCCTGCTCAACGTGATCGGCGGCCTGGACCGCCCGGACGCGGGCACCGTCGAGCTGGACGGGTCGGAGATCACCGCGCTGGACGAGGACGGGCTGTCCGAGCTGCGGCGCGACCGGGTGTCGTACGTCTTCCAGACCTTCGGGCTGATCCCGGTGCTCTCCGCCGCCGAGAACGTCGGCGCCCCGCTCCGGCTGACCCGCACCCCGGCCGCCGACCGGGAGCAACGCGTCCGGCTGCTGCTCGACCTGGTCGGCCTGGCCGAGCACGCCGAGCAGCGGCCCGGCGAACTCTCCGGCGGCCAGCAGCAGCGGGTGGCGATCGCCCGCGCGCTGGCCGCCTCGCCCCGGCTGCTGATCGCCGACGAGCCGACCGGGCAGCTGGACGCGGAGACCGGCCGGTCGGTGATGGCGCTGCTGCGCGGCGTGGTCGAGTCGGAAGGGGTGACCGCGCTGATCTCCACCCACGACCCGGTGATGATGGCGATGGCGGACCGGGTGATCCGGATCAGTGACGGGCGGCTGCACGAGTGATCGGCCTGCTCCGGCAGCGGACCCGGGCCCAGTGGCCGGTGCTGGCCGCGCTGCTGGCCGTGGTCACCCTCGGCGCGACCCTGCTCGGGGTGTGCGCACTGCTGGTCACCCGGAGCGCGTCGCTCGCCCTCGGGGTGGCGGCCGCGGAGGCCGACCCGGCGGGCATGACGGTCACCGCGTACACCTCGAACATCCTGGGTACCGACTCGCGCGCCGTCACCGACCGGACCCGCGGGGTGCTGACCTCGGCGCTCGCCCCGTTCCCGGCGTCGACGGCGGCGCGCGCCTCCTCGGTGATGCGCGAGCTGCCCGGGCGGACCGACGGGGCCCGGACCTATCTGGCCGCGGTCGAGGGCCTGCCGGAGCGGGCCGCGCTGGTCACCGGCCGCTGGCCGCGGGCCGGGCGGGGTGAGGCGGTGCTGCTGGAGCCGACCGCCAAGCTGCTCGGCCTGCGCGCCGGCAGCCGGGTCCGGCTGGCCGCGAAACCACCGGACGACCCGGCGCCGGCCGTCGAGCTGACCGTGGTCGGCATCGCCCGGCCGCTGCCCGGCGCCGGCTGGGACCGGGATCTGCTCGGCGGTGCCGGGTTCGACCCGGACCACAACGACGGCAGCAGCTCGCGGACCTTCCCGGCGTACGGGCCGTTCCTGGTCGACCTGGACGACCTGCTCGGCGGCGGCTCGTCGCTGAGCCGGATGGAGATCAACGCCCGGCCGGACCTGCGCCACGCCACCCCGGCCCAGCTCCGCGCCGTGACCGGCGGTGTGCTCGACGCGGACGCCCGGCTCACCGGCTCGCTGGACGGGAGAGCCCGATTCACCCGGGTGGCGTCGGCGCTGCCGGACACCCTGCGCGCGGCCCGCCACCAGCAGAATGTCACGCAGTCCGCGGTGCTCGCCGTCGCGGTGCTCGGCACGGTGCTCACGGTGACTGCGCTCGCGCTGGCCGGCCGGCTCACCGCCGGGCTGCGGGCCGGCGAGACCTCGCTGCTGTCCGCGGTGACGGCCAGCCGGGTCCAGCTGGCCGTCACCGCGGCCGTCGAGGCCGGGCTGCTCGCGCTGCTGGCGGCGGCCTTCGCGGTGCCCGGCTCGGCGCTGCTGCACGCCGCGCTCAGCCACCTGCCGCCGATGGCCGGCGCCGGGCTGGCCACCGGCCCGTCGATCGGCGGCGCGCAGGTGCTCGCCGTGCTGGCCGGGGCGTTCGGGCTCACCGTGCTGCTGGTGCTCGTCGCGGTCCGCACCGAGGCGCCGGGCGGCCGCCGGGAGGCGCTCGCCCGGTCCGGTGCCGACGTGCTGCTGGTCGCGTTCGCCGGGCTCGGCTGGTGGCAGCTGCACGCCGGCTCGGCCACCCCCGGCCTGCTCGACAGCCTGGCCCCGGCGCTGCTGCTGACCGCCGGGGCGGCCGTCGCGCTGCGGCTGGTGCCGCCGGCGCTGAGCGTCGCCGACCGGCTGGCCCGCCGCTCCGACGGGCTGCCGCTGCCGCTCGCCGCGTTCGAGGCCGCCCGCAGGCCACAGGCCGCGGCCGCCGGGCTGCTGATCTGCCTGGCCGCGGCGGTGGCGACGTTCGGGGTGGCGTTCGACGCGACCTGGCAGCGATCCCAGCGCGACCAGGCCGACCTCGCGGTCGGCACCGACCTGGCGATCGGGCTGAGCACCCCGCCGGTCGGCGGGCAGGGCGCGGCGATCACCACCGCCACCGGTGCCTCGGTGGTCAGCCCGGTCACCCGCCGGCCGCTGGCCATCGGGCAGTGGCTGGGCACCGCCGGCGACCCGCCGCAGCTGGTGGCGGTCGACACCACGCGCGCGGCGGAGCTGCTGCGCGGCCGGCTGCCGGACGGGACCGACTGGTCCACGGTCACCCGCGGGCTCGCCCCGGACGGTCCGGCCGACGGCGTACCGGTGCCGGCCGGCGGCACGGTCAGCCTGGCCGGGACGGCGACCGGGCCGGTCCCGCTGACCGTGACGCCGGAACTGCTGCTGCAGGATCCGGCCGGGCTGCGCACGCTGTGCACCAGCGCGCCGATGCCGCTGGACGGCACCCGCCGGAGCATCACCGGGTGCGCGCCGGTCGACGGGATGCGGCTGGTCGCGGTGGCGCTGCCGGTCCGGGACGACGCCGGCTACCTCCTGGAGGCGACGCGCAGCCGGGTGGCGGTGACGCTCGGGCTGCCCGGGCCGGCCGCCGACGTGACCGGCTGGACGACCGTCTCGGCGGAACCGGCGGCCGGGCAGTTCCAGGACCCGGTGCTGCGCGGCGCCGGGAACAGCCTGCGGTTCACCGGGACAGCGGTGCTCGGCGGGCCACCGGAAGCGGCGCTGACGCTGGTCAGCACGGCGTTCAAGGCGCCGGCCGCGGTGCCGGTGGTGGTCTCGGCACGGCTGGCGGAGGGGCTCGGGGTCGGGGTGGGGTCGACGATGGACGTGACGGTCGGGTTCACCGCCGTACCGATGCGGATCGTCGGCGTCGTGCCGGTCGTGCCCAGCGCGCCGGGAGCGGCCGCGGCCCTCGCGGATCTGGACGCGCTGTCCCGGGTGCTGACCGTGCGCGGTGACCTGGAATCGCCGGTGGACGCCTGGTGGGCCGGGCAGCCCCGCCGGGACGACGTGGCCGGGCTGCACCTGGGCGTAGCCACCACCCGGGCCGGGGAGACGGCGCGGCTGACCGCCGGCCCGCTCAGCGCCGGGCTGCCGGCCGTGCTCCGGCTGCTGGTCCCGGCCGCGGTCCTGCTGCTGCTCGCCGGGGTGCTCCTGCACGTCACCCACGACCTGCGGGAACGCGCGGTGGAGGTGGCCCGGCTGCGCGGCATCGGGATGACCCGGCGGGAGATCCGGACCACGCTGCTCGGGCAGCACGCGGCGATCCTGCTGCCGCTGCTCGCCGCCGGCACCCTGGTCGGGACGCTCGGCACCCGGCTCATCTCCCCGCTGCTGATCCGCTCGGAGACCGGGGCGCCGCCGATGCCCGCGGTCGTTCCGGACTGGCCGTGGGCCGTCGAGGCGCTGCTGCTCGGGCTGCTGGCCGGTGGCTGCACCCTCGCGGTCGGCATCGTCGCCACGATCCAGTCGCGCCGCGCCGGCGCGGCCCAGTTGCGGGTGGTCTCATGACGCGATGCGGTCTTGGTCTGCACGCGGCCAGCATCCGGGGCCGCGCCCGGGCCGACGCCGGGCCGCTGCTGCTGTCCGCGCTGGTGGTCGCGGTGGTCTCGGTGCTGGCGGGCGCGGTGCCGGTGCTGCTGCGCAGCACGGCCGACGAGGCGGTGCGGCAGGCGGTCCGGTCGGCCGCGGATCAGGCTGACGTACGCGTCGAAGCGCGCTGGGAGGCCGACGACGGCTTCAACGGCGGCCGGATGCGCAACCCGCAGCTCGGCGCCGAACTGTTCGACCTGGCCAACCGTTCGCTGACCGAGCTCGGCCCGCTGCGGGACGTGCTGCAGCCACCGGTCGGCTTCTCGGCCGCCCCGACCCTCAAGGTGACCGACGGCAGCGTGCTGCGCACCTTCCAGCTCGACTACCTGTCCAACGCCTCCGGGCCGGCCGTCACCTGGATCGCCGGCAGCGCCCCGGCCGCGACGCCGAAGCAGGCCGACGTCGAGGTGCCGTGGAACGGTCCGCCCTGGCCGGTGCAGGCCGGGCTCTCCGAGAGCGGCGCCGCGGCGCTCGGCGTCAAGCCCGGCGACCGGCTCCGGGTCGCCGACGACAAGGGCAACCCCAAGGACGTACGGATCAGCGGCGTCTTCCGGCCGCGGGACCCGGCCGACCCGGCCTGGCGGCTCGCCCCGTGGCTGCTCAACCCGACCTCCGGGTCGGACGGGACCGGCACCACCCGGTTCGGCGGGCTGCTCTCCGACGAGTCGCTGCCGGACGCCCGCCTGGCGTTCGGCCGGGACGACATGACCCGTACCGTCCGGTTCAGCCCCGACCCGGACGTGCTGACCTGGGACTCCGCGCAGCGGATCGCGGCGACCGTGGTGGCGCTCAAGGCGTCCTCCGGCTCGTCGGCGAACCGCGGCACCGCCGCGCACTGGCAGACCCAGCTCGACTTCGTGCTGCGCGAGGTCCAGGACCAGATCGAGGCGGCCACCGCGCAGGCCTCGGTGCTGCTCACCGCGGTATCCGTGGTGGCCGTGCTGATCCTGCTGCTGGCCGCCGAACTGCTGGTCGCCCGGCGCGCGCCGGCACTGACCGTGGCCCGGCAGCGGGGCGCCTCGCTGGTCGGCCTCGGCGGTGAGCTGCTCCTCGAATCAGTGCTGGTCGCGGCACTCTCCGCCGGGATCGGCGGGCTCGTCGCCCGGCTCTTCGTCCCGTCGGTCGCCGGGGCCTGGCTGCTCCCGGTGGTGCTCGCCGCGGTCCTCGCCGGGCCGGCGTTCGGCCTGGTCACCGCCGACCGGGCGACCCGGGACCGGCGGGTCCCGGCGAACCGCGGCGCCCGTCGCCGGGCGCGGCGGACCGCGGCCCTGCGGCGGCTCACCCTGGAGGCGGCCGTGCTGGCCGCGGCCGCCATCGCGGTGGTGGTGCTGCACCAGCGCGGGGTGCTGCCGTCGGCGGGCGGGACGGTCCTGCTGCCGGCCGCGGCGCCGACGCTCGGCGTGCTGGTCGGCGGGTTGCTGCTGCTCCGGGCGCTGCCGTTGGTGACCGGGCTGGTGCTGCGGCGGGCGCTGCGGTCGTCCCGGCCCCTGGCGGTCTTCGGCGCGGCCCGCGCCGCCTCGGTGTCCACCCGGGCGCTGCCGGTGCTGGCCGTGGCGGGGGCGGCGGCGCTGGCGGCGTTCGCGCTCACGCTCAGCACCACGGCCGGGACCGGGCTGACCGACGGGGCGTGGCGGGCGGTGGGCGCGGACGCCCGGGTGGACGTGGCGCGGGACGCTGCCGGGTCCACGCCGGAACTGGCCGCGCGGATCGCGGCCGCGCCCGGGGTGCGGCACGTCGCGACCGGCGCGGTGACCGACAACGCGCCGTTCATCGTGGGCGACGCCGAGCGGCCGGCTCGTCTGGTCGTCGTCGATCCCGCCTCGTTCCGGCAGTTGCTGGCCGACACGCCGCTCCCCCAGTTGCCGTCCCTGCCGGCTCCGGCGGGCGCCGGGTCCGCCGTGCCCGCGCTGGTCCGTTCCGCGGCCGGGAATCTCCCGATCGGCAGCACGCTCCGGTTGCCCCAGGACGGCGCTCCCGCGATCCCGTTCACGGCGGTGGGCGGCGCCCCCGCGATCGACGGCGCCGAAGAGGTGGTCCTGGTGGACGCGGCCGCGATGACCGCCGCCGGGGTCAGCGTCCCGCCGAACACCATCTGGATCACCGGCCCCGGCGCAGCCCAGGCCGCGCACGCCAACGCCGCCACCGTCACGATCCGCGCCGACCTGGAACGCACCCGCCGCCACGCACCCCTGGTGACCGGCCTGCTCCAGCTGGCATGGGCGTCCGCCGGCACGCTGCTCGCCCTGGGCCTGCTCGGCTTCGCGCTGAGCGCCGCAACCGGCGCCCAGGACCGCTGGCAGATCCTGAGCCGGCTGCGCACCCTGGGCCTCCGCCCGCGCGAGGCCCGCCAGGTAGCCGCCGCCGAGCTCCTCCCCCTGGCCCTCCTGGCCGCCGTCGCCGGCCCACTCCTCGGCGTAGTTCTGGCCCAGCTCACCCTGGCCCCGCTGGGCCTGCACCTGCTGACCGCCCAGACCGAGGACCCGTCCCTGGTCCTCCCGTGGCTGGGCCTGACCCTGGTCGCGGCCGCCTTCCCGGTCATGGTCGCCGTCCTGGTCCCCGCCGAGGCAGCCGTCCGCCGCCGCCGACGCCTGAGCGAGATCCTCCGAGTAGGCGGCGCCTGACCCCACCCGCCCGCGGACCCGCCGCCCGCTCACGGCCGCTTCTCCCGAGGACCGCCGCTTCCCGGTACGCCGCCGAGCCCCGGCACCCGACCTCCGCCCTCTCCCCAACCGCCGCATGGCGATGCCGATCGCCTCTCCACGCCACGGCACGCCGATCCACTCCGCGGCTTACCCGCGGTCCGGAATGGATCCGGCGAAGGGCGACAAGTGTCGTCCTCCGGGTGGGGCCGAGGTGGCGCGTCGGCGGCGGGCGGATACCCGGGTGAGGGATGTTCCGGCGGCGCGATTTCGGACAGCCTGGGGCAATGCTGAGGAAGGGATCCGCGCGCGGAACCGGGGGAGATGGCTGATGAGCGAAATGCCGGGTTGGTCCGCGGCCGGACAGACACCGCAGCCGGATGCGCCGGCCCCCTATCCGGGCCCGCCCGCGACACAGTATCCGCATCCGGCGCCGCCGGTCGCCTACTCGCCGCCGCCAGCCGGTCAGACGCCCTACCAGGACCCGGCGGTCCCCTATCCGGGTCCGGGACTCTCCTACCCGTCGCCGCCGACAGGTCCGATGCCACCTCGGGAACCGCCGGTTCCCTATTCACCGGGGCCATACACCGGTCCGCCAGCCGCCTACTCACCGCAGGGCGGGTACGGCGATTCACCGACCGCCTACATACCGCAGCCGGCTGCCTACTCCGCGCCGGCGCAGCATCCCGGTGCGGTGGCGCCTCATCCCGGGTCGGCGGTTCCCTATTCCGGTGCGCCCGGAGCGATGCCGATGCCGTATTCCGGGGCCGGCGGGTTGCCCGCGCCCTACTCGCCGTACGCGGCCGGGCCGGTCGGGGTGCCGCAGTCCGGGCCGGGTGGTGCGGTGCTGGTGTCGGCCGGCGGGCGGATCGGCGCGGTGCTGCTCGACGCACTGCTGATCATGGTGACGTTGTGGATCGGGTGGCTGGTCTGGGCCATGTTCACCTGGGCGGACGGGCAGTCGCCGGGGAAGAAGCTGCTCGGGCACGTGGTGGTCGACGCGCGGACCGGGGTGCCGTTCGACTGGGGGCGGATGGCGTTGCGGGAGTTCTGCGTCAAAGGGCTGCTCGCCTGGGTGCTGAACCTGTTCACCTTCGGCTTCTACGCGCTTGTCGACGCCTTCATGGTCTTCAGCGACGGTCAGCGGACCCTGCACGACCGGATGTCCGGCTCCGTGGTCCGCTATCTCTGACCGGCCGCGCGGGCCGGCCTGATCCCGCTCCCCGTGGCCCGATGTCGCGAACTTTCGTCTGATGTCGCGAACCTTGGTCCGATGTCGCGAACCGATGACGACCGCACGACGAAGCCCCGCCCGGAACCATCCCGGACGGGGCTTCGCGAGGAGAACGGGCCGCAAGGACCACACTTCGGCAACGGCGCCCCCGAATGAAGGCCGGCTTGGAAATGGGCGGCCCCTAGAAGGCGCGTAGGAAAGGAGCGGCTCGGGAAGGAGCATCGCCTGGGACGAGCCGCGGCCGGGAGGGACCGGACGAGCGGTCAGTCTTTCGTCGCGCCCTCTATCGGCACCGGATCGAGCCGGTTGAGGCCGGCTAATTCGGTTGCCCGGGGCCCGGCGCTCCTGGTGGGGTGGTCGGGTCGGAAGCCCCGAGCGGAAAGAGATCAGAGCGATGCGAGCAGCGTGCATGTCACATCCGGAAGGAGTCCACTTCACCGTTAGGGACATGACGCTTGAGCATCCTCAATCTCGGCATTCTGGCGCACGTCGACGCCGGTAAGACCAGCCTCACCGAGCGGCTTCTGCACACCGCCGGGGTGATCGACGAGATCGGCAGCGTGGACGACGGCAGCACGCAGACCGACACCCTGGAATTGGAGCGCCGCCGCGGCATCACCATCAAATCCGCGGTCGTCTCGTTCACCCTCGACGGCCGTACCGTCAATCTGATCGACACGCCCGGACACCCGGATTTCATCGCCGAGGTGGAGCGGTCGCTCGCCGTTCTGGACGCCGCGATCCTGGTCGTCTCGGCGGTCGAGGGCGTGCAGGCGCAGACCCGGGTGCTGGCCCGGACGCTGCACCGGCTGCGCATTCCGACGCTCCTTTTCGTGAACAAGGTGGATCGGGCCGGCGCCCGTTTCTCCGGCGTCCTGAACGAGATCGGGACGCGGATCAGCCCGGCGATCGTGCCGATGAGCCGGGTCGACCGGATCGGCGCCCGGGACGCGGAAGTGCACGGTGCCATCGACCTGACCCGGCTCGCCGACCACGACGACGCGGTGCTCGCCGCGCTGGTCGAGGACCGGCCGGCGCCGCCGATCCGGGTCCGGGGCCGGGTGCATCCGGTCTACTTCGGCTCGGCGATCACCGGCGCCGGCATCGACGACCTGGTCCGGGGGATCACCCGGCTGCTGCCGCCGGCGCCGGGGCACGCCGCCGGCCCGCCGATCGGGACGATCTTCAAGGTGGAGCGCGGCCCGGCCGGCGAACGCCTCGCCTACCTGCGGATGTTCAGCGGCACGCTGCACGTCCGGGACATGCTCGGGGACGAGCGGGTGACCGGCATCGAGGTCTTCACGAACGGTGCCGCCCGCGCCTGCGGCGCGATCACGGCCGGTCAGATCGGGCGCGTCCGCGGGCTCGGCTCCGCTCGGGTCGGCGCCGATCTAGGGGTACGCGACGAGCCCGCTCCGCCGCCGGAGGACGACGCTTCGTTCGTACGCCGGAAAGCCGCCCGCCGCGCGCAATTCGCGCCGCCCAGCCTGGAGACAGCGGTGGTCGCGTCCCGGCGCGCGGAGCGCGGTGCCCTGCATGCCGCCCTGGCCGAACTCGCCGAGCAGGATCCGCTGATCAATCTGCGCCAGGACGACGAGCGGCAGGAGATCTACGTGTCGCTCTACGGCGAGGTGCAGAAGGAGGTGGTGGGGGCCACCCTGGCCGAGCAGTACGGGCTGCGGGTGAGCTTCCGGGAGACGACGACGCTGCACGTCGAGCGGGTTCTCGGGGTTGGGGCGGCGGTGGAGTTCAACAAGGTGGCGCCGAACCCGTTCCTGGCCACGATCGGGCTTCGGGTCGCGCCCGCGCCGGTGGGGGCGGGTGTCAGTTTCGGTCTGGAGGTGGAGCCCGGGTCGATGCCGCCGGCGTTCTTCACGGCGGTGGAGCAGACGGTGCACGAGACGCTGCGGCAGGGTTTGCGGGGCTGGCCGGTGCCGGATGTGCTGGTCGCGATGACGCATTCCGGGTATTCGGCCCGGCAGTCCCATGCGCATGCCATCTTCGACAAGAGCATGTCGAGCACGGCCGGCGATTTCCGGAACCTGACACCACTGGTGCTGATGGCGGCTCTGCGGCGGGCCGGAACCGACGTGCTGGAGCCGATCCACACGTTCCGGGCCGAGGTGCCGCCCGACACCGTGCCGGCGGTGCTGCCCTTGCTGGCACGTCTGCGGGCGATTCCGCTGTCGACCGAGCCGGCGGTCATCTCCGGTGAGATCCCGGCGGCCCGGGTGCACGAACTGCAGCGGCGCCTGCCCGGCCTGACCCGCGGCGAGGGCGTGCTGGAAAGCGCCTTCGACCACTACGCGCCGGTGCGCGGCCCGATCCCGTCCCGCGCCCGAACCGGCCCGGATCCACTCGACCGCAAGGAATACCTGCTCCGCGTCCTCCGGCGGACCGGTGCCTCAGCCGCGGCACGCTGATCGCGCCAGGACGGTTCCGCACGGAACCGCCCTGGCACTGTCATCGCGATTCGCTCCGGGCGGCGGGCCGAGACGGAACGCGGCGTCCCCCGGCCGGTGCAGGGTGTCGCGCAGCCGGCCCGCGGCCGGTGCCGTTAGGAGAGCCAGATCACAGTCACAAATCTCGGCGCCACGGTGTCCTAGTGGTGACTCACGCCCATCGGAACAGGAGAGACACCATGAGCGCACGGCTGAACGCCCAGACCATCCCGCTCGCCGGAGACGTCGTGAAGGCCCTGCTCGGCGCCGGCAAGGCGATCAACGGCTCGTCGCTGCCGGCCACCGTCCGGCACCTGGTCGAGATCCGGGCCAGCCAGATCAACGGCTGCGGGTACTGCGTCGACATGCACACCAAGGACGCCGCGCACGAGGGCGAGACCGACACCCGGCTGCACCTGGTCGCGGCCTGGCGGGAGGCGACCGTCTTCACCGAGGCGGAGCGGGCCGCGCTGGAGCTGGCCGAGCAGGGCACCCGGATCGCCGACGCGGCCGGTGGCGTCCCGGACGACGTCTGGGCGAACGCGGCCAAGCACTTCGACGAGGAGCAGCTGGCCGCGCTGGTCGCGCAGATCGCCGTGATCAACGCGTGGAACCGGCTCAACGTGATCCTCCAGCGGCCGGCCGGCGACTACGTGCCCGGCCAGTGGGGCTGATCCACGCTTGACGCGGCCGCCACCATGGGCATCGTCGGATGCACTCACAGGAGGTCGCAGTGGACGGTCAGGATTATGTGGCGGCGATCGTGTTCGGCGCGATCATCGGGGTGGTGGCCCGGCTCGTGCTGCCGGGCCGGCAGAACATCGGCCTGATCGCCACCGTGCTGATCGGGATGGGCGCCGCGGTCGCCGGGACCTGGGCGTCCGACCGGTGGGACCTGCACAGCGACCACATGTTCACGGTGTCCGGCCGGACCTTCGACTGGGCCGTGGTCGGGGTGCAGGTCGCCATCGCGGTGGTCGGCGTCGGACTCGCCGCGATGCTCACCCGGCAGTTCACCACCGATCGCCGCCGCGACTGACTAGCGTGTCAGCGTGGCCGAGACACTGGAACTGACGCTGACACTGCAATCGCGCGGGCCGGCCGGGGCCTTCGTCCTCACCGACGAGCAGGTGGCTGCCGTCGGGGACGGGCGCAAGGCCTTCCCGGTCCAGGTCACCGTGAACGGGGTGACCCTGCCGCTGCGCCTGGCCCGGATGGGCGGGGAGAACATGATCGGCCTGGCCAAGGCGGCCCGCGCCCAGGCCGGCGTGGAGATCGGCGCGGACTACGCGGTGATCATCGCCGCCGAGACCGGGGAGCGCGCCGTCGAGGTCCCGCCGGAGCTGGCGGCCGCGCTGGCCGGGGACGACGGAGCGCGGGCGGCGTTCGACAAGCTGGCCTATTCGCACCGCAAGGAGTTCGTGCGCTGGATCACCGAGGCCAAGCGGGAGGCCACCCGGGAGCAGCGGGTCGCCAAGACCATCGAGATGCTGCACGCCGGCCAGACCCGATAAGAGCGGTTTCCGGTACGCGACGCGCGGGGCGTACCGAAGACGTGGGTTGAACCTCCCGGCTTGCCGGGCGGTACACCGGGGCGACTGTCCACTCGGGAAGGGGATCCCGGTCATGGAAACGCCCGCCGACGTCAGCTCTCTCGCCTACTCCCGCGGCCTCGGTCACCAAGTGGCCGACCGGTCGCTGCCCAGCCCGCTGAAGGCCGGCGGCAGCTGGCTGGCCGTCGCCGCGGTCAGCCTGCTGCTGCTCTTCCTGGCCAGCCTCGGTCACGACACCGACGGCATCGTCTACGGACTGCTGCGCCTGGTCGGCCTGTTCTTCTGCTTCCTGATGGTCTATTCGCTGGCGATGGGCATCCGGATCTTCATTCAGGGCGCCCAGTCGTTCCACGTCTTCACCGGCGGTTTCGTGCACGTGCGCAACAACCGGGCGCAGGCCTTCACCTGGGCCGAGATCGCCGAGTGCAAGCCGCTGCTGCGCAAGGGCCAGCTGGTCAACTACCAACTCGTGCCGCGCGGCCGCAAACCGATCAACATCCCGGTGATCCTGGTCGACAACCGAGATGCTTTCCTGGACAACCTCATGGGCCTGCTGCACCGGCACGGCATCCCGGTGACCTAGATTCGCCGGGGTGCGTGGGCGGCTCGTCTTCGGTGGCCACCGGCGGACAGCGACAGCGGCTGCTCCTCGGGATGGCGGCGGCCGGGCTGCCCCGGCGACGACCGGGGTGATGCCGGCGGCCATCGCGGCCGAGCCAGCGGCTGGGAGACGCCCGGGCCAGGCCGGTTAAGAATCCTTTGTGTTAGCGCTGCGCAGGCGCTCCACCTGCTTCTTGACTTGTCAAATGTGATCGTTAACATACATGTCATCGAATTGACTTCGATGACTGTGCGGCCGCGCTGACCCCGTCCCCCACGGCGGCCCCGATTCCCCGATCGGGGCCGCCACCCCCTCAACGGAAGGCGAATCCCCGTGAAGTCTCGCTTCCTGCTGCTGGCGGTGGCCCTGCTCGCCCTGACCCCGCAACCGGCCGTCGCCGCGGCCTATCCGAACCCCGGCGTGGTGACCGGTTCGACCGGGGCGCACGACCCGTCGATCGTCAAACGGCCCGGTGGCGGCTACCTCATGGCCACCACCGGCGACGGCATCACGCTGAAGACCTCGGCCGACCGGACCGCCTTCGCCGACGCCGGCAAGGCCTTCCCGAACGGGACCCCGTGGGCCAGCGCCTACACCGGTGGCAGCGCCACCCTGTGGGCCCCGGACCTCTCCTACCACGGCGGGAAATACCTGATGTATTACGCCGCGTCGACCTTCGGCTCCAGCAAGTCGGCGATCTTCATGGCGGCCAGCACCACCGGCGCGGCCGGCACCTGGACCGATTACGGCAAGGTGATCGAGTCGACCAGCAGCAGCAACTGGAACGCGATCGATCCGAACCTGACCGTCACCGCCTCCGGCGAGTGGTGGCTGACCTTCGGCTCCTTCTGGTCCGGGATCAAGATGGTGAAGCTGAACCCGTCGACCGGCAAGCGCGCCGACAGCACCGTCCACAACGTCGCCGAGCGGTTCGTGAACAGCAAGTCGGTCGAGGCGCCGTTCGTCTTCCGGCACGGCGGCTACTACTACCTGTTCATGTCGTTCGACTTCTGCTGCCGGGGCGCGTCCAGCACCTACCGCACCATGGTGGCCCGGTCGACGTCGATCACCGGGCCCTACCGCGACCGGGCCGGGACGCCGGCCACGGCCGGCGGCGGCACCGAGATCCTGGCGACGCACGGCAGCGTGTACGGCCCCGGGCATCCGGCGGTCTTCACCGACAGTGACGCGGACGTGCTGGTCTACCACTACTACACCTCGTCCGGCGCGGCGAGACTCGGCATCAACCTGCTCGGCTGGGACTCGTCCGGCTGGCCGTACGTGTACTGAGTTTTGCCGGACCGCTCGGTCCGAGCGCGGGACCGAGCGGTCCGGACACCGATGGTCCGTAACGTGCCAGTAGTGCGGTTCCTCACCAATTTCAAGATCGGTGTGCGCCTCGGCATCGCGTTCACCGGCATCTGCCTGTGCATGTTCGCCGCGATCGGGATCGGCCTGCAGGGCGGGCGGAGCGCGCGTGCCGCCACCCGCGACCTGGCCGCCGCCGACGAGGTGAGCCAGACCGCGCTGGTGGCCAAGTTCCGCACCGCGGACTTCGCCGGCTGGCAGACCGGTTACGCGTTCGACACCCTGCGCGGGGTGGCCGGCGCCACCGACGACACGGTCGGCCAGCGCAAGGAGTTCCTCGCCTCGACCAGCGCCTTCCGCGACGACCTGGCGCACCTGACCGCGCAGCCGCTGGCCGGCGCGGAACGGTCGCTGGTCGACGCGATCGGGCAGTCGTTCGAGCAGTTCATGGCGGTCGACCAGCGGATCGTCGCGGGCTACCGGACCGGGACCCGAGCCGGGATCGCGCAGGCCAACGAACTCGCCTCCGGGGAGTCGCTGGAATGGATGGGCAAGATCATCGGCTCGGTGGACCAGCTGGTCGAGCTGACCGGCAAGCGGGCCCAGGCCGCGCGGGGCGAGGCCGACGACGCGGCCGCCACCGCGCAACGGTTCATGATCATGGCCGGGCTGCTCTGCCTGGTGCTGACCGTGCTGGTCGCGGTGGTGGTGACCCGCAGCATCACCCGGCCGCTCGCCGGGACGGTGGCGGCGCTCAAGACGGTGGCCGAAAAGGATCTCAGCGTCCGGGTGCCCGACCAGGGCCGCGACGAGCTGGGCTCGATGGGCCGGGCGATGAACCGGACCCTGGATGTGCTCCGGACGGCGTTCGCCACGCTGAACGAGAACAGCCACACGCTCGCCGCCGCCGCCACCGAACTGACCGCCACCTCGGCCCGGATCGCGGACGCCGCCGACACCGCGTCCGGCCAGTCCGACATGGTCGCCTCGTCGGCCGAGGAGGTCACCCGCAGCGTGCAGACCGTGGCGGCCGGCACCGAGGAGATGACCGCCGCGATCCGGGAGATCGCCGACGGCGCCTCGCGGGCCGCCGGAGTGGCCGCCACCGGCGTCGACAGCGTCCGCGCCGCCACCGACACGATCAGCAGGCTGGGCCGGTCCAGCGCGGAGATCAGCGGCGTGATCAACCTGATCACCACGATCGCCGAGCAGACCAACCTGCTCGCCCTGAACGCCACCATCGAAGCGGCCCGCGCCGGCGAACTGGGCAAAGGCTTCGCCGTGGTGGCCGGCGAGGTGAAGGACCTGGCCCAGGCCACCGCCCGGGCCACCGTCGACATCGACGCCCGGGTGCAGGCCATCCAGTCCGACACCGAGGCCGCGATCGAGGCGATCAACCGGATCGCGGAGATCATCAACGAGGTCAACGAGCACTCGACGACGATCGCGGCGGCCGTCGAGGAGCAGACCGCGACCACCGCCGAGATGAGCCGGAACGTGGTGGAGGCGGCGACCGGTTCCGGTCAGATCGCGGTCGGCATCACCGGGGTGGCGACTGCGGCGCAGGACACGGCGCACGGAGTGAGCGAGTCACGGCAGACCGCCGAGCAGCTGTCCCGGATGTCCCACGAGCTGGAGGAACTGGTCGGCCAGTTCCGCCTCTGACCGCGGGGCCTCGCGGGCCGGCCGGAACGGGGCTCCGGTCGTACCGAAACAAAGACCGAGACGTGCCGGCGATGTCGCGGCAGCGGGGATGGTTTGTCAGGAATCGGCCTTGCGGGCGCGGAAGGCGATCATGTTCATCCGGTTGCCGCAGCGGACCGAGCAGAAGCGCTTGGAGCCGTTGCGGGACAGGTCGACGAAGCGGCCGGTGCAGTCGTCAGCCGCGCAGACCCGCAGCCGGCCGGTCTCGTTCATCCGGATCACGTCGATCAGGGCGAGCGCGGCCTCCACCCGGATCCGCTCGGCCAGCGGCGCGTCCGGCTCGGTGGCGTGCATGTGCCAGTCCGACCCGTCGTGCCGGGTCAGATAGGGCAGCGCGTGCGCCTCCCGGAGCATCCGGTTCACCGCGTCGACCGCCTCGTCACGCCCGAGCGTCCAGATCTCCCGGATCTGCTCGCGGGCCTCGCGCACCTCGCGCAGCTCGGTCTCGTCCCGGTCGATGCGGCCGGAGAACACGTTGACCCGCAGCAGTCGCTCCAGGTCAGCGACGGTGGCCAACTCGTCCCGGCCGGAGCGGGAGGCAGTCGCGGCGGTGTTCGCCAGCACCACGGCGAACTCCAGCGCCTCCTCCGTGTCAGGGGCAAACAGCAATTTGACTCCTCACTCCACCCGGCCTAGCGTCAGCGGTATACCGAATTTAGCCCATGACAGAGGAGTCGCCGTGAAGCTCACGCCGCAGTCCGCCGGGCTGGTCGCCGCGGTCGTCTCGGCCGCCTCGTTCGGCACGTCCGGGGCATTCGTCAAACCACTGCTGGAGGCCGGCTGGTCCCCCGCCGCCGCGGTCACCGCCCGGGCGTTCAGCGGCGGGCTCCTGCTGCTGCCGTTCGTGCTGGTCGCCCTGCACGGCCGCTGGGACACCCTGTGGCGAGCCCGCTGGCGGCTGCTCGGCATGGGCCTGATCGCCGTCGCCTTCACCCAGCTGGCCTACTTCGCCGCGATCCGCCGGGTGCCGGTCTCCACCGCCCTGCTGATCGAGTACCTGGCGCCGCTGCTCCTGGTCCTCTGGGCGTGGGCCACCACCCGGCGTCCGCCCCGCCCGGCCGTGCTGCTCGGCTCCCTGCTCGCCGTCGGCGGCCTGATCCTGGTGATCGGCCCGGGCGCGCTGCGCGCCGTCGACGTGCTCGGCGTCGCCCTGGCCTTCGCCGCCGCACTCGGCTGCGCCGTCTACTTCCTGGTCGCCGCCCGCCCCGCCGACGGCCTCCCGCCGGTCGCCCTGGCCGGCGTCGGCCTGCTGCTCGGCGGCGCCACCCTCGGCCTGCTCGGGCTGGCCGGCCGCGCCGCCGCCGGGCTCGGCTTCGCCAACCCGGTCCCGATGACCGCCACCTTCGGCGACGTCACGCTGCTCGGAGCGTCCACCCCGTGGTGGGTGCCGCTGGCCGTGGTCGCCGTCTTCGGCACCGCCATCGCGTACGCCTCGGGCATCTTCGGCTCCAGCCGCCTCGGCTCCCGGCTGGCCTCCTTCGTCGGCCTGCTGGAGGTCATCTTCGCGTCGATCTTCGCCTGGCTGGTCGTCGGCGAACACCTCACCTTCCTCCAGATCACCGGCGGCGCCCTGATCCTGGCCGGCATCGCCACCATCCCGGCCGAAGCCCCCGCGGTCACGATCGAACCCGCCCGCGAGCCGGAGGTCCCGTCGGTCCCCACCGCGTCCCAGCCCTGATCCACGTCGGGCCGCTCCGTTCAGCCCTGATCTACCTCGGGCCGCCCCATCCCAGCCCGGATCCACCTCGGGCCGCCCCATCCCAGCCCGGATCCACCTCGGGCGGCTCCATTCCGGCCCGGATCCACCTCCGGCCGCTCCGTCCCAGCCCGGATCCACCTCCGGCCGCTCCATCCCAGCCCGGATCCACCTCCGGCCGCTCCATCCCAGCCCGTTTCCGCGTCCCGGGCACCCCGGTCCAGCCCGCCCCTCTGTCCGGGTCCGCCGCCCGTCCAGGCACGCTCCGCGTCCGGGTCCGCTGTCCCTTTCGGTCAGCCGTTTGCGGTACGCCCTCTGCGTGCCGCGCAGCCCTGGCCGCCCTCGGGGCGCCGGCCGTGACGGGGCCTCGATCGGACCGGCCCTCCGGCACCCACGCCGGCAGCGGCCCGGCTGACGGCATGCGGTCCGCAATCGGCTGCAGCTGGATGATCCTCAGGGGCGACTCCGGTAGTCGATCCAGGGCAGCCGATGAGCTCGGCGGCGCGTTGTCCACATCAGCGCGTTGTCCACAGGCTGGCCGCGGGAGAGGCCGCTCTCGCGCCACACTGTCTTCGGGGCGGCCCCCCTGAGGGGCGGGCGGGGACTGCAAAGTTGGCCGGGCTGAGCCCACACCGAATTGACCAGCGGAGCCGGGCACCCCGAGAGTCAGCAGAGGTTGGCGACGCGGGCGCGCCCGAACCCGCAGTTCCGCGCAGGCGCGCCCGAACCCCGCAGCTCCGCGCAGGCGCGCCCGAACCCCGCAGCTCCGCGCAGGCGCGCCCGAACCCCGCAGCTCCGCGCGCGAGTGGACACCGAAGCCGTGCGACCGAGCGGCCGGCTGGTCGTGAGGGGTCTCTCAGGACCTGCGAGACACCCGTGAGAGCCAGCCGGGGCCTGGCGGCGCGGCCGGAGTCTGAGCGCGGGGGTTCGTCGCGCGGGGTGGAGGTGCGGACGCGGTTGGGCGACCTGGACCGGCGGCGGGCCCGCATGAGTCGCGCTGCGGTCCGGGGTGGAAGGGGCCTCGCGCAGGGGTGCGGACGGGGCAGTCATCCGTACCGGGAATGGGGTTGAAGTGGGTATTGCGCGCGGACCGCGAGCACAAGCAGGCCGCACGCGGTGCGGGCGGGCCGTTAGCAGAGGCGGACCCGCAGGCGGCATGACCCGGACCAGACGCGGCATGGGGGCGAGCCGTCAGCGGAGGCGGACCGGAGGCGGCATGACGCGGACCGGACGCGGCGTAGGGTGAGCCGCCAGCGGAAGCGCGCCGGACGCGGCATGACGCGAACCGGACACGGCATAGGGCGAGCCGCCAGCGGAAGCGCGCCGGACGCGGCATGACGCGAACCGGACACGGCATAGGGCGAGCCGCCAGCCGAAGCGGAACAGGCGCGGTTTGGGCGGGCCGTGCGCGGACGGGGTGTGGCCGCGGCGGGGTGCGGGTGGGGATTACGGATGCTGGTGCGGGGGCTACATCATGGCGGAGGTGGCCATGTCTTGGATGACCTTGAGGACGGCCGCGGCGACGGCTGGGGCTTCGCCGACCGGGTGGCCGGCGGCGTTCTCCGGGAGGTCTCGGACGACTCGCTGGAGCAGCGGCTCCACCTCCGAGCGGGTGCCGCGGACCAGGACCGCGTGCAGGCCCAGGGCGGAGACCAGGGTGCACAGGCTGTCGGCTTCCGGGGACGGGCCGTCGCGGCCCTCCATGCGGTAGCCGACTCGGGCGCGGGCCCGGACCGCGATGCCCTCGTGGGCGATCGCGTAGTCGCGGCCCTTGCGCCAGCGGCGGGGCGGGCCCTCGACGATCACGCCCTTGTGGACCAGGGCGGCGGTGGTGCGTTCGTAGAGACCGGCGGAGGCGGCGCGGATCAGGGCCGGCAGGGCCGGGCCGGGCGCGGTCTCCATGATCAGGGCGAGGACGTCGTCGGTGATCGGGTCGCCGGTGGAGGCACGCTGGTACCAGTCCGGGCGCAGCGACCCGGACTCGACCGTCACCCGCTGAGCGATCAGCAGGTCCATCACCGTCGCGCCGGCCAGGCCGGCGGACAGGGCCGGCAGATGCAGGTGGGGCCGCATCTGCCGGGTTTCGTCGTGAGCCAGCAGGTAGAACTGCTCACGGACGAGGGTCGGGTCGAGTCCGGGACGCCACATAGTCCTTCTGTCAGCCGTTCCGCAGGCGCTCGTGGACACCGCTGTAGGCGGCGACCCCGGGCAGGTACTTCTTGTCGATGCCGGCGCTCATCACGTATTGCGGGTCGACGACGTTGCCGGCCCGGGCGCTGGTGGTCTGGGACACTAGCTGGTAGGCATCGAGCAAGTCCAGTCCGGTCAGTTCGGCGACGTGCCGGACCAGGTCGTCCTGGCTGATCCGGAAGGCGTCCTCGAGCGGCCGGGCCGCGCCCAGCGACACCAGCTGGGTGTCGGTCTCCAGGCGCGGGGTGCCGGTCGGCACCCCGGAGATCACGTCGACCCGGATGGTGACGTCCATCGCCACCTCGACCGCGACGCCGCACACCTCGCCGTCACCCTGCCGGGCGTGGCCGTCGCCGAGGGCGAGCAGCCCGCCCGGGACGTTGACTCCGAGGTAGAGGGTGGCGCCCGGGCCGAGCAGCGGGGTGTCCAGGTTGCCGCCGTGCACGTCCGGCACGATGGTCTGGCGCACCTCGTGGGCGGCCGGGGCGACGCCGACCGTGCCGAGCATCGGGGCGAGCGGCAGGTCGACCGTGAAGTCGCTGTTCCGGGCCTGGAAGCGGACCGTCTCGGCGGCCAGGTCGATGTCGTAGAGCCAGACCCGCTCCTCGAGCGGGGCCTGCAGGGTCCGGGTGTACCCGGTCGAGGTGAGCGCCCCGAAGTGCGGGAAGGTCGAGGAGATGCCGACCGGGGAGGCCGGGGTCAGCGACACCACGTGCACCGCGAGGGTGTCGCCCGGTTCCGCTCCCTCGACGTGGAGCGGGCCGGTGACCGGGTTCAGGTACGGGAACTCGCACACCTGGCTGGGCAGGTCGTTCACCGAGCGCACCTTGCCGCCGAAGCAGTCCAGGGTGCGCAGGGTGAGCGTGTCGCCCGGCTTGACCGAGGCGATCGCCTCCCGCCCGCCGAAGGTGTAGCCGTACTGACCGGGGTCGGCCGGCAGGTGCAGTGGCTCAGACATTCTCCACCGTCCGGGGGCTGGTCAGCGGCTCGTCGTCGCCGGGCACCTCGGGCAGGGTCGGCTTGCGGCCGGTGGCCAGCAGCACCACCAGCACGACGGCGCCGACCGCGAGCCAGATCAGGCCGACGGTCTGGGCGAGCAGGTTGCCGTTCCAGATCACCGCGATCAGCACGACCGCACCGAGCACCGGGACGATCAGGTTGCTCAGCGGGCTGCCCTGCCGGCCGTTCTTGAACCACTCCCACATCACGCAGACGTGCAGCACGATGAAGGCGATCATGGCGCCGAAGTTCACCATCGCGCTCATCAGCGTGATGCCGTCGTCGCGGCTGGCCATCCAGAGGCCGATGCCGAGCGAGATCGCCGCGGTGGTGAGGATGGCGTTGGTCGGCACCGAACGGGTCAGCGACACCCGGGAGAGGAACTTGGGCAGCTGCCCGTCCCGGGACATCGCCATCAGCAGGCGGCTGGTGGCCACCTGGGCGACCATGTTGTTCGCGATACCCCAGGCGAGCGCGGTGGCCAGCGCGGTCAGCTTGGCGAGCCAGGCGCCGCCGGCCACCTCGGCCGCGTCGTAGAAGGCGGAGCCGGACGGGTCACCGTTGGCGATCAGGCCGTCCGGGTCCGGCACCAGCAGCGCCGCGACGTAGGTCTGCGCGACGAACAGGGCGGCCACCACGATCAGCGACAGGTACATGGCGCGGCGGATGGTCCGGGCGCCGTCCGCGGCGTCCTCGGCGAGCAGGCCGAGCGCGTCGAAGCCGAGGTAGGACAGCATGCCGATGGAGACGCCGCTGAGCACCAGCGTCCAGGTGAAGCTGGTGCTGCCGTTGTAGAACGGGTCGAGGCTGAAGCCGTGGCCCTTGCCGTCCGCGATCGCCTTCAGGCCGAAGATCAGGAAGATCACCAGGATGACCAGCTCGGCGGCGAGGAACAGCCAGTTGAGCAGCTTGGTGGTCTTGATGCCGAGCACGTTCGTCACGGTGTTCACCAGGACGAAGATGATCACCCAGGCCCAGACCGGGACGCTGGTCACGATCGAGTTCATCGCGGCGCCGGCGACCAGCGACAGCAGCAGCGGGATGCAGACGTAGTCGAGCAGGATGGCCCAGCCGGTGAGGAAGCCGACGGCGGGCGCGATGGCCCGGCCGGCGTAGCCGTAGACCGAGCCGGCCACCGGGTACTTCTTGACCATGACGCCGTACGACGACGCGGTCAGGATCATCGCGGCGGCGCCCACCACGTAGGCCAGCGCGACCATGCCACCGCTGGCCTGGAACACGCTGCCGAAGATCCCGAACGGCGCGATCACCACCATGAAGACCAGCCCGTACGCGATCAGGTCGCGAATCCGCAACTCGCGCCGCAGTTGCTGCTGGTAGCCGAATCTATCGATGGACATGCGGCAGTGTCACCCTCTCCCCTAGCGAGGTGCGCGCGCGGCGGACCCCGCTGCGGGCACGGCGAATTACCGCTCGGGCCAGAGTTGCCTGAGCGGGCATAGCGTCCTACGTGGATCAACGCAGAGCGACGCTAGTAAATACCTTGATCACGATGGGATGCAAGGTCACTCCGCAAGGTTCCTAAGAGATTTACAAGCTGCGGCGCCGCCAGGGCCAGCGGGCCGGCCGCCGGTACAGTTCGTCGAGCCGGTCGTCGACCACGGTACGCACCCCGGCCAGCGCGATCATCAGCATCTCGCGCAGCCCGGCGCAGGTGCGGCAGTCGGCGCGCTCGCACTCCTGGCGGTGCTCCAGCGCGGTCATCACCAGGCGCTGGGCGAGCATGCCGGAGACGTGGGCCCGCTGCGCCCAGGCCGGGCGCTCGTCGATGCCGGCGCGCCAGCGGTCCACGTCTCCCTCGGTCACGCCGTAGAGCTCGGCGGCCTTGCTGACCTGGGCCAGCGAATTCTGCACATCGGCCTCGGCCACCGGCGCACCCCCGTGCCGTCGCAGTGATGGGTGCGAAGCATATCGTCCGGTCGACATATATCGAAGTAGTCGGACGGTCAGGCCGGGATGATGCGCCGGCGCTGGTTGGCCAGGCCGAGGTCGGGCCACGATCCGGAAGTAGCCACCTCCGCTGTCCTGGAACGTCCAGACGTGGTCGGCGGAGCCGACCGGTTGGAGGCGGCGGCCACGGTCAGGAGCGTACGACGGTGCAACCTGATCATCGTAAACTTGAATACGTCTCTGTAAGCAAAAAGATCAGTCAACTGACGGATGCGCGGCGCCGCTCGACCGCGCAGGGTCGGGGCATGAAAGACGTACGGGTGACGCATGTCGGCGGGCCGACCACCCTGATCGAGATCGGCCAGTGGCGGATCCTCACCGACCCGACGTTCGACCCGCCCGGGCGCCGGTACTCGTTCGGCTGGGGTACCAGCTCGCGCAAGCAGGCCGGGCCGGCGCTCACCCCCGAGGAGATCGGGCCGGTCGACGCGGTGCTACTGAGCCACGACCATCACGCGGACAACCTGGATGATCGCGGCAAGGCACTCCTTCAGGAGGCGCCGGTCGTGATCACCACGGCGGCGGGGGCGCGCCGGGTGGGCGGGCACGGCCTGCGCGAGTGGGAGACCTTCACCCTGACCCACCCCGACAAGTCGGAGATCACGCTGACCGCCACCCCGTGCCGGCACGGCCCGGTACTCAGCCGGCCGATCGTCGGCCAGGTGATCGGTTTCGCCCTCGCCTGGCCCGGCCAGGAGCACGGCGTCCTCTGGGTCACCGGCGACACCGTGCTCTTCGACGGGGTGCGCGAGGTGCCGCGCCGACTGACGGTCGACACCGTGGTGCTGCACCTGGGCGCGGTGCGGTTCCCGATCACCGGCGGCCTGCACTACAGCCTCACCGCCACCGACGCGGTCGAGCTGTGCCGGCTGGTCCGGCCGCGCACCATCATCCCGGTGCACTACGAGGGCTGGTCGCACTTCAGCCAGGGCCGCGACGCGGTGGAGCGGGCCTTCGCCGGGGCACCGGACGGCCTCGGCGAGCGGCTGCACTGGCTGCCGCTCGCGACGTCATAGTTATCGACAGCTTTCTATTGCCTATATCGATCCTGGTCGCTACGTTGTGCCGAGTTGCGGCTGGATCGCGGGGGCGGCCAGATCGGTCTTCACGCAGTGTTTCCTGCCTCGCGCGCCGCGGAGGAACCAGGAGGAACACGTGCGTAGACACAGAATCTTCACCGGCGCCGCGCTGTCCGCTGCGGTGCTGACCATGACGGTGCTGGGCGCCGGCAGCGTCGCCTCCGCGGCGCCGCCGGGCGCCGGGACCGAGCCCGAATGCGAGGTGCCGCCGGACTGGTCGTCCTGTGTCCAGGTGGTCGCCCGGCTGGACCGGGCGCCGGCCGTCGGGGCCACCGCGCAGCTCACCGTCGAGGTGAAGGCACTGGTCGACGTGACCGGCGCGCGGATCGAGGCGGATCTGCCGGCCGCGCTCGACTGGCAGAGCACGCCGGCCGGCTGGCAGCTGACCGACCTCGGCCCGCTGCTGCCCGAGGACGGCGCCGGCGTGCGGCGCGCCTCCCGGACCGTGGATCTCAAGGCCGGGAAGACCCAGCGCTACAAGGCGAAGGTGCGCGGCGCCGCGGCGGCGTCCACCTCGCTGCGGGCCCGGGTGACCGGGCCGGCCGCCTCGCCGCTGGACGACGACGAGAACATGCTGCTGCTCAGCGTCGGCGCGACCGCCGCCGAGTCGCACCTCGGCCTGGACCCGGAGCGCAACTCGGACGCGCTGGAGACGCTGCCGGACGCGATGCCGCTCGTCCCGGCCAGCCCGCACCTGCCGTTCCAGCCGGTGCCGGCCGACGGCCTGCCCGAGCCGCACAGCGACGACCCGCCGCCGAGCGGGGCCAGCATCCAGGCGCTGACCTGCGTCACCGGCACGGTCGGCTACGAGGCGCCGGCCGGCACCGGGCACCCGTCGCCGAACATCCAGGTGCAGGCCTGGGACTACGACTCGATCGGCAGCGACGACCTGCTGGCGGTGGCGCTCGCCAACGGATCGGGTGGCTACCAGCTCTGCTTCGACAACAGCACCGACGTGTCCGGCGGGCAGGACGTCTACGTCAAGGTGGTCGCCGAGAACGGCCTGTGGCGGGTCAGCGACGAGGGCTTCCTCGGGGTCCGCGACGTCTACGACTTCAACTCGGCGCGCAAGGACAACCTGGCGAACGGCCGGACCGTCGACTACGGCCGGCTGGCGCCCGCGGACCAGGCGCTGCACCGGGTGCTGCACGCCTTCGACCAGGCCAACGACGCTCAGGAGTGGACGCCCGGCGAGTGCTGGGACGCCCGGGACACCGGCGACTGCCGCCGGATGGAGATCGTCTACCCGGACGACGACGACAACGACAACAGCCGCTACTCGCAGAACGACCGGACCGTCCGGCTGGAGCCGGCCACGCCCGACGACCGCACCGACGCGGTGCACGAGTACGGCCACGCGGTGATGGGCGACCTCTACGAGGACAACTGGCCGGAGCACCCGAACTGCAGCCCGCACGCGATGAACCGGGCCAGCTCGCCGGGCTGCGCCTGGACCGAGGGCTTCGCCAACTGGTACCCGATGGCGATCTACCACGACGACGAGTACCGCGGCTGGCACGTCGAGGACACCTCGGACTACGCGCCGGGCGACAGCACCGAGGGCCGGGTCACCGGCTCGCTCTGGGACCTGATCGACGCGGCCGACGACGGCTGGGACACCTGGCAGGAGGACGGGAAGAACGCCATCTGGGACACCATGCTGGACCGGCGCTCCACCACGTTCCGGGAGTTCTGGACGAACCGCGGGCTGGAGGGGCACAACGTCGGCGACGGCCCGGCCGGGGCGCTCTTCCAGAACGGGATCGACTACGGCTTCCGGTTCGGCCTGGCCGACGGGACGGCGCTGACCCGGCCCACCCCGGAGACCCCGAACAATTTCCGGTACGAGACCCAGTACGCGTACTGGTCGGTGGTGGCCCTGCGCCCGCCCGCGAACGTCGACTACGACCTGGACCTCTACGATGACTCGGCGCTGCAGCAGCAGCTCGCGTCCAGCGTGCTGCCGGGCGACACGATCGACTTCGTCGCGGTGGACAGCGGCCGGCGCCCGCTGGGCGACTACTACCCGGTGGTCCGCCGCCCGTCCAGCTCCACCGGCACCGGCGACTACCGGATCGAGCTGGCCGCCACCGCCCGGCTGCTGGTCGGCAGCGCCACCCAGGCGATGAACGGGGCGAACGACGTGGTCGCGGTCTGGGACTACTGCCCGAGCGCCGCCGCCACCACGACCATCACGGTCACCCCGTCGGACCCCGGTCAGGACGCCGAGCTGTTCCTGCTCAAGTCCGACCCGGCCAACCCGGCCAGCTGGGCGATCGGCCGCTACCAGGCCGCCGCCGAATCGGTCGGCAACGGCCCCGGCCAGCCCGAGTCGATCACCTTCGACCAGCAGGAGGGCTGCTACGGGGTGGTCCTGATCAACCGGGCCGGGTCGGGCACCTACACGGTGGCCCAGTCCTGAGACCGGCACCCAAGATCCGGCGGCCCGGGAACCCCGGGCCGCCGGGCGCCGTCCAACCCGGCATGCGGATCTCTGTGCTCGCCGTGCTGCTGCTCGCCGGGATGGCCGCCTGCGGTGGCCGGGCCGCGCCGGACGACCTGCCGGCCGACCCGGACGTCCTGGTGCTCCAGGTGGCGGAGCAGCGGAGCATCCCGCACCCGTGGGACCTCGGACCGCTGCCGGAGTTCTCGCTCTACGGCAGCGGGCGGGTCATCGTCCCGGCCGGAGGCAGCGCCGCGCTGCGCTCCGCCCGGGAGTTCCAGCTCTCCCCGGACGCCTTCCGGGACGTGGTCGACCGCGCCTACGAGGCCCGCCTCGACCGGGGCGAGGAGATCGCCGACGAGCCGCACACCGACGCGTCGCTGCTGGTCATCACCCTGGCCACGGCGGACGGCGTGCGGACCACCCGGGTCGTCGCGCCGGACGCGGGCGGCGGCGACCGTTCCCGGATCGAGTCCTTCGTCCGCGCCCTGCCCGCCGCCCCGGCGGACGCGGCCGCCTACCGGCCACCGGCGGTCGCGCTGCTCGCGGTCGCCGGCGCCGGGTCCGAGCCGCCGGTACGCCCCTGGCCCGGCACACCCCTCGACCAGGGCGTCCGCACCCAGCAGGGACGCTGCACGGTCGCCGGCGACGCCGCCCCGCTGGCCGGGCTGCCGCAGGACGCGTCCCGGTGGAGCAGCGGCGGCAAGATCTACACGGTGCTGGCCCGCCCGCTGCTGCCCGGCGAGCACGGCTGCCCGGACCTGGACCGCTGACCCTCAGGCGCCGGATCGGCGGATCCGATAACCGCCCGGGGCGATCCCGGCCTCGCGCTTGAACGCCTTGGCGAAGGCGAACTCGTTCGCGTAGCCGCTGCGGGCCGCCACCACCCGCAGCGGCAGGTCGCCGGCGGCCAGCAGCCGGCGCGCCAGGGTCATCCGCCACCAGGTCAGATAGGTCAGCGGCGGCTGGCCCACCACGGCGCTGAACCGGCGGGCGAAGGCCGCCCGGGACAACCCGGCCACCGCGCCCAGCTCGCGCACCGTCCACGGGCGGGCCGGGTCCTCGTGCACGGCGTGCAGCGCGGCGGCCAGGCCCGGGTCCGCGAGCGCGGCGGCCCAGCCGGTCGCAGTCCGCCCGGCGTCGGCGCGCAGCCAGGCCCGGACGATGTAGAGCAACAGCGTGTCCAGCAGCGCCGGGACCACCGCGGCCGCGCCCGGCCCGCCGTCGGACAGCTCGCCGGCGAGCAGCCCGACGGCCGCGTCCAGCGCCGGGTCGCCGGCCGGCACGTGCACCACCTCGGGCAGGCCGGTGAGCAGCGGATGCGCCTGGGACCGGCGCAGCCGGTAGGCCCCGCACATCAGCTGGACCCCGGCGGCGCCGCGGTCCGGCCCGGCGGCCACGGTCCAGCGGCCGTCCGGCAGCGGGCGCACCTCGGCGAGCGGGCTGTCCGGATGGTCGGCGAGGGCGTGGCCGTGCCCGTGCGGCAGGAACACCACGTCGCCGGGGCCGAGCGCGATCGGCGCCGCGGCGACCGGGAGCAGCCAGGCCGCGCCGTCCAGCACGACGTGGAAGCCGGCGCCGTCGGACGCCCCGAACCGCAACCCCCACGGCGCGACCTTGAGCGTGCGCGAGGCGTGCGGCACCCCGGTGCGCATCGCGGTGATCGCGTCGCTGAGCACGTCCACCCCGCCGAGACTATCGGACATGTCAGCGAGACCGCACGGCATGGATCGTCTCACCGGGCGGACCTAGCGTCGGATCCATGAGCGAGATGGCACGTGTCGTCCGGTTCGACGAGCTGGGCGGCCCCGAGGTACTGAAGATCGACGAGTTGCCGGTGACCGCACCCGGGCTCGGCGAGGTCGCCATCAGGGTGGAGGCGGTCGCACTGAACCGGGCCGAGGCGCTGTTCCGGTCCGGCGGCTACTACTACCAGCCGGCGCTGCCCGGGTCCCGGCTCGGTTACGAGGCGGCCGGCGTGGTCACCGCGACCGGGCCCGGCGTGACCGCCTTCGCCGCCGGGGACCCGGTGCTGGCCGGGCCGGGGATCGAGATGAGCGCGCAGGGGGTGCACGCCGACCGGATCGTGCTGCCGGCCACGTCGGTGCTGCGCCGGCCGGGCGGGCTGGACGCGGTCCGCGGCGCGGCGGCCTGGGTGGCCTACTCGACCGCCTACGGCGGGTTGCTGGAGACCGGCGGGCTGCGGCCCGGCGACCACGTGCTGATCACCGCGGCGTCGAGCGGGGTGGGCCTGGCCGCGCTGCAGGTGGCCGCCCGGACCGGGGCGATCCCGATCGCGGTGACCCGGAGCGCGGCGAAGGCCGGGGTGCTGCGGGCCAACGGGGCCGCCGAGGTCATCGTGGACGGCGCCGAGGACGTACCGGAGACCGCCCGCGAGCTGACCGGAGGAACCGGCGTCGCGCTGATCTTCGATCCGGTCGGCGGGCCGGGGCTGGCCGCGCTCGGCGCGGCGGCGGCCGAGAACGGCACCGTGGTGGTCTACGGCTGGCTCGGCGGGGCCGGCATGACGCTGCCGCTGAACTGGCCGCTGACCGTGCGCGGCTACGCGAACCCGCAGCTCTCGGCGACCCCGGACGGCCGCCGCCGGATGTGGCACCACCTGGACGCCGGGGTGCGTGACGGCAGTCTGCGCCCGGTCGTCGCGGAGGTCTTCGACGGGCTGGACCGGATCGGCGACGCGCACCGGCTGATGGAGACGAACACCCACGCCGGCAAGATCGTCGTCACCGTCTAGGTCCGCGGGCACCGCTTGGGGTACGGGGTGAGCGCTCACCCCGTACCCCAAGCGGATCTTGATCCTGATCTGTCAGCGAGCGGCCTCGCTGATGTGCTCGGCGGTGCGTGACGCCAGCGCCATGATCGTGATCATCGGGTTGGTGCCGGACGCGGTCGGGAACGCCGAGGCGTCACCGATCCACACGCCGGGGGTGTCGTGCAGCTCGCCGCGCGGGTCCGCGACGCTGGTCGCCGGGTCGTCACCCATCCGGCAACTGCCCATCTGGTGCGCGGAGAAGAGCACCGCCCCGCCGGCCCGCAGCGGGATCTCCCGCGCCCGCGCGATGTACGCCTCCAGGTCCTCGCCGGACTCGGCCTCCCAGGGCGGCAGGCCGTGCCCGAGCACCCGGATCCCGCGCGCCCCGGCCGCGTGGTGCAGCCGGATCTCCGCCTCGATGGCCCGCTGGGTGTTGCGCCGGTCCAGCTCGTCGTCGATCGAGTACCACGCGGTGGTCCCGCCGCCGTCGTCGTCGGCGGTGACCCGGCCGTGCCCGCGGTCCCGGACCAGGCCGATGAACGAGACGTAGTTCCGGTAGTCGGCCATCGCCCGCTTGTGCTCGGCGCCGGTGGTGAACGGCACCGCCGACGCGCCCAGCCCGGTGGTGTACTGCACGCTCTCCATCAGGAAGCCGTAGCCGTCCTCGACCGCGGCGAACTCGTCGACCAGCGCCGCCTGCGGCGGACCGGACCAGCCCTGCATGTCCGTGCCGTAGTCGCCGAGAGTGACCGTGCACGGGTGCAGCCGCAGGTACTGCCCGGCGGCCGGGCCGCCGATCCCGGACCGCAGCAGCACCCCCGGCGAGTCCAGCGAGCCGGCCGCCACCACCACGGTCGGCGCGACCACCCGGACGGTGCCGGACCGCGAACCGTCCTCGCTGGTCCAGTGGCCGGCCACGCCGGCCGCCCGGCCGTTCTCCGTGAAGATCCGGTCGACCCGGCAGCCGTCGACCACCCGGGCGCCGTGCTCGGTGACCGCCGGCTCCAGGTAGACCTTGAGCGTCGACCGTTTCGCCCCGGACGGGTCGCCGAACCCGAGGTGCCCGGCGAGCAGCGTGTCGTGCCGTTTCTCGTCCCAGTTGCGGAACGCGGTGGCGAACGACCAGCCGAGCGCCTCGGCGCCGCGGTGCATCGCCTCGTGCGCGCGGTTGAACTCGGAGCAGCGGTCGGTCACCGACAGCTCCTGCCAGACCCGGTCCAGGTGCTTGTCGTAGGCCGGGGTGGCCAGGTCGGTCAGGCCGTGCTCGGCCCACTGCCGGCGGACCCGGTCGGTGGTCCGGATGCAGTTCGTCCAGTTGATCACGGTGCCGCCGCCGAGGCCGGACCCGGCCATCAGCGTGACGTTCAGGTCGCCGGTCGGGGCCGGGCCGCCGCGCCGGTACGATTTCCGGTACGCCAGCAGCTCCAGCTGCTGGAAGTCGGCCTCGGTGCGGTACCGCCCGGCCTCCAGCACCACCACCCGGGCGCCGGTCGCGGCGAGCCGGCCGGCGATCAGGCCACCGCCCGCCCCGGAACCGACCACCACGACGTCGGCCCGCAGATCCAGGTCGCCGTCCGGGCGCAGCGGGACGATGGCCGGCGGGTCGGCCTGCGGGACCGGGCCGGCCGGGCCGGGATAGCCGAACCGGGTCCAGTTCGGATTGGTGCCGTGCGCGTCGGTCAGGCCGTAGTGCAGCAGCAGGATCGCCGCGGTCAGCGGGGCGACCGCGTCCGCCACGGCGGCCAGGATCTGCTCGCGCTGCGCCTGCGCGGCGGTCAGGAAGCCCTGCCCGGCGAGGGCGTCCAGCAGGCCGGCGATCAGCGGCAGCTGCTCGGGCGGCAGGGTGGCCAGCAGCGCCTGGTCGACCCCGAGGTCGGTGGCGCGGCGCGCCCAGAAGCCGTCGGCGTCGTCGGGATGGTCGATCGAGGGGACTACGGTGTCGCAGAGCAGCCGCAACACGGTCATCTGGTCCGGAGTCACGGGGCGGTCCTCCTTCTTCTGCACTGGAGAAGGCTGGGATGGCCATCAATCTAACCCACCGTCCTGCGAGGAGACCCGATGCCGGAACTCGTCCTTCCGCACCTCGAGCGGCAGCCGATCACCCTGCTCCGGGAGCCGGTCGAGGTGCGCGGCCCGGGCGAGCCGGCCGGCCCGGCGGAACTGTCCGGGCGGCTGTTCCTGGGCGGCCCGCTGGCCGTCCCGCTCGGCCCGGGCGACCTGGACGACGACGGGCGTATGTTCCTGGCCGCCGAGGCGGGCGCGTTCGACTACCGGCTGACCCATCTGGCGCTGACGGTGACCGGTGACGACGACGCGCCGTTCGCCTCGGTCACCCTGGGCGTCGCGCTGACCTGTGACGACGGTGAGGCGGTGGCCTGGTCGATGGCGCCGGACCGGGTCACCGACACCGCGCAGCTCACCGACCGGTTCCGGTTCGGGCCGCAGCTGAGCCTGCTCGGGGTGGAGGCGTCGCTCGGGTCGGTGGAGCGGACCCGGGTGCGGCAGGGCTCGGAGCCGCTGGTCGAGGCACTGCGGCCGCTGCGCGCCGACCCGGCATGGATCATCCGGCGGGGGCGGCACACGCCGGTCGCCGGGGCGTACCGGTTCGTCATGGTGGTGCGCAGCCCGGCCGGCGCCGCGGTCCGCACCGGGATCACGGTCACCGCCCGCGTCCGCCGCCGGCGCCTGTTCGGTTATCGCACCGGCGAGCCGGTGACGGTCGACCTCGGCTAGGTGACTGGTGTTAAACGCTGGTTTGTCACTCGCGTAATGGATATAGCTTTGCTTCTATTTTAGATAGTTTGCTGGGATGACGTTGGGTAGGGCGTCGCAGCAGTCAGGCCTTGCCGACCCGATCAGCCGGTTCTGCGGGGACGTTCTCGCCCCTAACTCGATCTTCGTGTTCCTGCACGAGCATCGGGACCGGCTGTTCCCGGACGGCCTGTTCGCTGACCTGTTCGCGCAGGTCGGGCGGCGGTCGGTGCCGCCGTCGGTGGTCGCGACGGTGATGGTGCTGCAGCGTCTGGAAGGGTTGTCGGATCGGGAAGCGGTCGACCGGTTCACCTTCGATGCCCGCTGGCGGTACGCGGCCGGGGTCGGTGACTGGGACACCGGCCGGGTCGGGTTCGTGCACACGGTGCTGGTCGACATGCGCGAACGGCTACGCCGCTCGCCGCGTCCGGACCGGATCTTCGAGGTGGCGCTCGCCGCGGCCCGCCAGGCGGGGCTGTTGGGCCGGCGCCGGGTCCTGGACTCGACACCGTTGTATGACGCAGTTGCCACGATGGACACGATCACGCTGCTCCGCTCGGCGATCCGCGGCCTGCTCACCGCCGCCGGCCGTGACCTGGCCGCTGAGCTACGCAGTCTGCTGACCAGCGGCGACGACTACACCAGCACCGGGAAACCGGTGGTGGATTGGGACGACAAGACCGCCCGGGAAGCGGTGATCGATTCCCGGGCCCGGGACGGCTATGCGCTACTCGCCGCTCTTGACGGCCGTGAAGAACTTCCGGCACCAGTCGCTGAGGCGATGACGTTGCTGGCCACCGTGCTGGGTCAGGATCTGGAAACCGGCGACGACGGCAGGCTGCGGATCGCCCGCAAAGTCGCCGCCGACCGGGTGATCTCCACTGTTGACCCGCAGGCCCGGCACGGCCACAAAACCCAGCACCACGGCTTCGACGGCTACAAAGCCCACCTCGCCATCGACCCGGACAGCGAGATCATCACCGCCACCCAGGTCACCGCGGGCAACACCGGCGACGCCGCAGCCGCCCCGAACCTGATCACCGACCTCACCAGCGCACCCGCCGACGACTGCGACACCACACCGGCCGGTGACCCAGCGGTCTACGGCGACAGCGCCTACGGCGCCGGCGAAGTCCTCGCACTGCTGCACCACGCCGAGATCGACATCAAAACCAAGGTCCAAGCCCCGGTCGCCCCCGGCGGCAAATTCACCAAGGACCAGTTCACCGTCAACCTCGACAACGCCACGGTGACCTGCCCGAACCAGGTCACCACCACGATCCGCCCGATCACCGGCCATGACCGGCACGCCGGCCAAGCCGACTTCGGCGCCGCCTGCACCGACTGCCCGCTACGCCCGCAATGCACCACAGCGAAAACCGGCCGGCACATCACCATCAGCCGCTGGGAAACCCACCTGGCCGCCGCCCGCACCCGACAGACCGACCCCGCCTGGAAAGCCGACTACCAAGCCACCCGACCCAAAGTCGAACGCAAGATCGCCCACCTGATGCGCCGCCGCCACGGCGGACGCCACGCCCGCATGCGCGGACTCCACCGCGTCGCCGCCGACTTCACCCTCCTAGCAGCCGCCACCAACCTCGCCCGCCTCGCCGCCCTCGGCCTCACCCACCAACTCCAAGGCTGGGCCCTCACCTGACAGTCGGAACCCACCGCTCACCAGCAACTCTCCAACCCGCCAACAGGACAAACCCCGACCCACAACCACCGCTCAACAACAACGCGGGCCGATCAAGACTCTGATCAACCCGCGTTTAACACCAGTCACCTAGGGCGTGTCTCGTGACCCGCCCTAGCGGCGCCAGGCCTCGCGGAGATTGACGAGCAGGACCAGGACGGCGGCGAAGAAGAAGGCGAAGTTGACCACGTAGCGGCCGTCGAACCAGAGCAGCGCCAGGGTGGCCAGCAGGGCGCCGGCCAGGACCAGGCGCAGCAGCACGGCGAGCAGTTTCTCGCGGACCAGGCCCTCGACCACGAGCAGCAGCAGGAGCAGGATCAGCGCGGTCTGCTTGCCGGCGATCGGCAGCGGCGACACCAGCGCGCCGATCGCCCACAGGATCAGCGGCGTGCTCAGCACCGCCCACCAGGACCGGGCCCGGCCGAGGAAGCCGGTCGCGCTCTCCATCGGCAGCCGCCGGTGCATCAGGTGCGCGTGCGGATCCTCGGCGACCGGTCCGGCGGTCGCGGTCCGCTGCTGCTCGTCGGCCAGCCGGGTGCGTTCCATCCGCAGGGCGAGCAGCCGCTGCTCGGCGGCGGCCAGGGCACGCACCTCGGGCGCGGCCGCCGGCAGGCCGGCCGCGGCCACCGCCAGGTCGTCGCGGAGGGTGTCGATCTCGCGGTCCAGGGCCGCCAGCCGGTCGTTGTTCCGTTTGGTACGGATCTCGACGAGCCGTTGCCCGGCGGCCGGGTTCGGCACCACCTTGGCCAGGCCGGCCCAGCCCACCGGGTCGGACCAGGCCGGCCGCACGATCCCGTCCCGGGAGTAGCGCGGACCGGCCGGCCCGCGTTCCCCGCCGAGCCGGTCCCGGGTGTCCCGGCCCCACAGCCCGCGGAAGTCGCGCACCCACGGCGTGTCGTCGCCGATCAGCACCGGGTGCCAGCCCTCGTCCTGGCCGGGCCCGATCGCCCGGCCGTCGCCGCGGGCGTAGTCGACGTACGGGATCCCCAGCGTCCGCCGGTCCTCCGCGGACCAGGGCGCGAGCAGCCGCGCCGACCAGCGCAGCGCGGTGACCAGGCCGCGCAGTTTCGGCGGCTTCACCGTGATCAGGTAGTCGCCGGGCAGGTACGCCCCGGAGTGCGAGCCGGCCCCGACGAACACCACCGGATGCCGGTCCTCGGCCAGCGTCAGGTCCGGGTCGTCCCAGCGGCGCCGCAGGTCGTCGCCGACCTCGTCGTGCGCGGAGAACACCACCCAGCGGGCCGGCGGCAGCCCGTCCCGGTCGGTCACCCCGGTCCCGTCCAGGTAGACGGTGACCTGCTCCCAGTCGCCCTCGTGCTCGTTGACCCCGCCGAACGCCGACCGCCAGTTGTTGAAGCTGTAGAAGAACCAGTACTGGCAGACGATCCACGGGTCGTCGCGCAGCACCCGGCCGTAGTAGGTGGGCCGGTGCGGTTCCAGATGGTCACGCTGCAGCAGGAAGGAGTGGGCCGCGCTGCCGCCCGGCAGGCTGCCCCGGAACAGCAGCGAGAACCGGTTCAGCGCGTCGACCAGCCGGGCGGTCAGCCCGACCGAGGCGAGCCGGCTGGCCCGGGGCAGATGCGGCGGGCGCTCCCGCAGCGGGATGTGCGCCAGGTGCTTCTCGGTCCCGCTGATCCCGGACAGCGCGCCGGTGCCGGCCGCCGCGAGCTTCTCCAGGGTCAGGTCGCCGGCCTCGGCCACCCGGACCGGGCCGGTGCCGGGCACCGAACGCCACAGGCCGGCCCGGCTGACGTAGCGCTCGACGGAGACCGGGTAGAACCACTCGCCCTCGGTGAACCGGGCCACCGGCTCGTACGCCCGCAGCAGGATCAGGTCGTCCTCGCTCACCAAGCTTCAGTCCCTCCCCCACGACCTGTGCCTGAGGTTATCCGGGCCGGCTGGTCAGACGCCGAGCAGGTAGAAGGCGGCCCAGTAGGCGGGGTGCCGGTACCGCGGCTGGGTGCTCAGCCACCGCTGGGCGCGGTGCAGCGCGAGCGGCACGTCGTCCGGTTCGCCGGCCGCGATCATCCGGGCAAGTTCCCGGTACATCCGGTCGATCAGCTTCGCGGTGGCCCGGTCGTGCACCGGCCAGAGGGTGGCCAGGACCGCGGCCGAGCCGGCGGCCAGCAGGGTGACCGGCAGCCCGATCATGTCGTCGGAGAGCCGGACCAGGTCGGCGTGCCCGGTCTGGCACGCGCTCAGGGTGACCAGCCGGGCTCGCAGCCGGGGCATGGCGCGCAGGTCGTCGAGGGTGAGGTCGCCGCCGCTGAGCAGCAGGCGCATCGCCTCGTAGCCCATCGGGTCGTTGTAGCCGTGGCAGGAGAGGTGCAGCAGCCAGGCGTCCGGGGCCAGCCGGATCAGCTCGTCCCGGGTCGCCTCGGCCCCGCCGCGGACCACCACCCGGTCGCCGAACTCGGCGTGGATCCGCTCGGCCTCGGCGCGGGCCCCGCGCAGCGGCGGGACGTCGTCGCGCGCCGGGTCGGCGAAGACCACCACCCGCCCGGTGTGCCGGCCGCTCGCGGCCGCGTCGATCCGGCGGCGGCTCAGCACCGCGGCGGCCGCCGACGGCACCACCGAGATGACCGGCGCGTCCCGCAGCCGGGCGGCCGGCCACGGCATCAGCGCCATCGGGCCGCACGGGACGAGCAGCAGCCGGTCCGGGGCGGCGGCGTCGACGACCGGCTGGAGCAGCCGGCCGAGCGGCTCGGCGAGCCGCTCGACGGCCGCGTGCACCGGCTCCCCGGCGGCCTGCGCGGTGATCAGGCCGCGTTCCGGTTCCCCGACGTCGAGCAGCAGGTCGATGAAGGTCGCCGAGGTCAGCTCCGAGTCGTGGGCCTCGGCGACAACCTGGCCGGTCTCGTCGCGGCGGACCAGCAGGACCGCCGAGCCGCCCGGGGTGGTGACCACGTAGGTGAGCGGGCAGTCCGGGGTGGCGGCCTGGCCGATGTCCGCCAGCGTGGGCTGCTGCCAGGTGAGCAGGCTCAGCCCGGCGGCCAGGTCGCCGCCGATCGCCTCGAAGGCCCGCAGCCGGGTCCGTTCCAGCAGCTCCACCGCGCCGGTCGGGTCGCCCGCCCGGACCCGGGCGAACGCGGCGCCGCGAGCCAGCCGGGGCGCGGCGGCCAGCATGTCGAGCCGGACGCCCCGGTCCGGCGAGGCGTCCAGCACCGCCTCCTGGACGGCGAGGCAGTGGTCGTAGGCCCGGCACGCCTCCGGCCACTGGTCCAGTTCGGCGTGCAGCGTGGCCAGTTGCTCGGCGGTGGACAGCGCCTCGTCCGGCGCCCAGCGCGGATCGATCCGGCCGAGTGCGGTGGCGAGCGGCTCGACCAGCTCCGGCGTGCGTCCGTGCCGCTCCTCGGCGACACGGACGCTGATCTGGGCGAACTGTGCCAGCTGCAGCGGGTTCCCGGGCTGCTCGGCGAGCGCGGCGGCCTCCGCCAGCAGGGCGTCGCGGTCGGCGCCGCCGGCCCGCGCCCGGTCGACCAGGGCCCGGCCGAGGTGGATCCGGGCCTCCACGGCGTTCTCCGTCTCGCCCGCCGCGGCGAAGATGTCCGCGGCCGCTCGCTGCACCCGCGCGGCCTGGGCCGGGTCGTCGTCGCCCAGCATCCGCCGGGTCTGCGCCAGGTTCGCCGCGGTGTACGCCCAGCCGAGCGGGTCACGCTCCGGCGTCCGCAACGGCAGCGCCTCCTCGAGCAACGTCACGCCCTGCCGCAACGTCTCCTCCCGCGCCGCGTCGCGCCGGAAGGTCGCCAGCCGGAGCAGCACCACCGCGTGGTTGGTCAGCGCCATCGCCAGGGCGGCGGGGTCACCGGCCGCCCGCTGGCCGCGCACCACCTCGTCCTGCAGCGCCGCCGCCCGGCGCAGGTCGGTCTCGGTCGGGATGTCGGTCCGGCCGATCGCGTGGGCCAGACTCGACGCGACCGCGGCAGACAGCTCGGCGTCGTCCAGCGTGGCCGCCAGCTGATGGCTCCGCTCCAGCAGCGCCGCCGCGCGCGCGTGGTCGTCCCGGGTCCGGTCCGGGCGCAGCAGCAGGGTGTTGCCGACCCGCAGCAGGTGCCGGGCGAGTTCATCGGTGTCGCCGGCGATCCCGAACAGGTGCTGGGTCCGCTCGGCGAGCGCGTCCCACTCGTCCACCGGGGCGTCCGGGTGCGCGGTCAGCCACTCCACGTGGTCCAGGGCGGCGTCCCGGATGGCTTCCCGGGCGGCCGTCGAGTCGTCGAGGTATCGCTGGTGTGCCGTGGCGACGTCGGCGCCGCCGGCCAGCTCGGCGAGCAGCCGGGTGATCGCCTGGCCGAGCGCGTCGCCCTCCGGCGGGATGAGCGCGACCCACTCGGCGCCCACCTCGGCGGCGAGCGGCGTCCGCAGCTCCGGGCAGTCGGCTACGGCCCGCCCGGCGTCGTGCGCGGTCGGCGAGCCGAGCAGCCGCTCCAGCCCCGCCATGATCCGGTTGCGCCGCGCCCGGGCGGCCGTCTCCGGATGGTCCCGTGCCGCCTCGACGATCGGCCGGCCCGCCGCCGGACCGGCCGGCCACGGCACCGGCAGCAGCGGGGTGATCGCCTCCGGCGGCAGGAAGTCGCGCAGCGGGCCGAGGTCGTCGATGCCCGGCGGCAGCACGGCGAGGGTGTGCCGCACCTCGTCGTCCGAGCCCTCCAGCACCACGGCCGGCAGCGCCGGGACGCGGCTCCCGCCGCACTGCGGGCAGACCACCTCCAGCACCGCCCGCAGTTGCTGCCACGAGTCGTCCGCGGACACCCGGGTGACCAGCGACCACGCGGCCCGCTGCCGGTGCCCGCACCGGTGGCACTCGAACGGGAGGTCAATCGGCCGGATCGTCTCCATCAGCCATGGGTACCGGCCAGGCGCAACTCCAGTTTCGACAGGTGGAGGCGGACGGTGACCACGGTGCCGGCCGGATAGCGCAGCGTGTGGGCCCGGTCCGTCGAGATCAGCACCACCCCGATCCGGTGGCCGGCCGCGAACACGTGGTCGGTGGTCTGCAGTTTCCACCGGAACGTGTACTCCCGCCCGGCCACGATCGGGGTGGTCACCGCCGGCGACAGGCGGTTCCGGGTGTCCAGCCAGCCGCGGGTGACGATCTCGAACGGGGTGGTCGCGGTGACGTACTCGCGCCGGTTGAAGCAGCCCGGGTCGCCCTCGATGCCGGGGCCCACGCAGTCCTGCTCGGGCAGCGTCCGCAGCCCGGCGTACCGCTCGGCGGCGCCGTAGTCGACGAGCAGCGCGGTCAGGTACGGCGAGGCACCGCTCAGCGCGGCCCGTACGGTGATCTCCGGTGTCCCGGTCAGCCGGGTCTCCTCGGTCAGGGCCGGGAACTGGTAGACCAGCCCGCCCCCGTCCGCGACGATCTCCTCCGCGGTCCGCGCCGGGTCGTCGACGAACGACTGGGTGCCGCTGCCCGGCAGCCGCAGGGCCGACGAGCCGGGCAGCGGCCAGGTCCGGGAGGTCTCCCACTGGTTCGGCGCGACCTCCACGTCGGCTATCGGCTCCCGCATGATCCCGGTGTCGATCCGCTGGAGCCAGTAGTCGAACCAGCGTCCCAGCGTCGCCAGCCACACGTCGCGCCGGACGTGGAACGGGTCGGTGTGCGCCGCCTGGTGCAGCCAGATCTTGCGGGGTACGTGCCGCCGGCTCAGCGCGTCCCACCACTGCCCGGCCTGCCCGGTCCGCACGTTCAGGTCGTGCAGCCCGTGCACCAGGAACACGCTGGCCTTCACCTTGCCCACGTCGCGCAGGTAGTCGCGTTCCGCCCAGAACCGGCTGTAGTCGCCGGTCTCCCGGTCCTGCGCCTTCTCGATGGCGTCGATGACCGGGGCGCAGACCTCCGGGTTCTGCCGGGTCAGCACGGCCCGGGCCAGCACGTCCAGGTCCTCGCCCGGGAAGCCGCCGGGCGCCACCACCCCGCCGTTGGCCCGGTAGTAGTCGTACCAGCTGGAGATCCCGGCGATCGGCACGATGGTCTCCAGGCCCTCGACGCCGGTGGCGGCGACCGCGTTCGGCAGGGTCCCGTTGTAGGAGACGCCGATCATGCCGGTCCGCCCGGTGGTCCAGCCGGCCCGGACCGGGTTGCCGGCCGCGTCCACCGCGGACGCCCGCCCGTTCAGCCAGTCGACGACCGCCTTCATGCCGAGCGTCTCGTTGCGCCCGCCGGAGGTCGGGCAGCCGTCCGAGCCGCCGGTGCCCAGGCTGTCCGCGAAGACCACCGCGTAGCCGCGCGGCACGAAGTAGTTGTCCAGGTAGCCGGCGAACGAGATCGACGCCGCCAGGCTGGTGATCCCGCTCCGGTCGACGTCGTCGTGGTTCGGCACGTCGTTCAGGCCGGCGTAGTACGGACTGGCCTGGAAGATCACCGGGACCTTGGTGCTGGTCGCCGGGCGGATGATCCGCACCGCGACCCGGTCCGGCCGCCCGTCGGCGTCGCTGTCGACACCGGTCCGCACCCAGACCTCCTCCCGGACGGCCGTCGCGTAGTCGTACGTCGGCCGGGCCTCCGATGCCGCCGCGGGCGCCGGCGCCAGGAGCATGGCAATCGCCACGATCGATGCAGCAAGTCGCATCGCCACACCGTATCGTCACCCATCGATTAATGGGAGGTCCTCACGTTCTGGTAGTTGTGTCGCAGCACTCAGGGGAGGAACCGGAACCATGACCCACGGGCCCGAGCAGGCCATGCCCAACCCGACACGCCGGCCACGCGACGTCACCCCCGCCGAGCTCGGCTTCACCCCGGCCCAGCCGGTCGCCTGGCTGTCCCCGGTCCAGCTGGCCGGCACCGGTCTGCGCGTCGCGCTCGCCTCGATCCAGGGCGGTTACCTGGACAAGCGGGAGCTGCAGGCGGCCTTCCCGGACGACGTGCACCGCGAGGTCGGCCCGGACGGCGACTGCTGGATCGACTTCGTGGCCGACCTCGGCGACGGGTTCGACGCCACCTACTCGGTCGCCTACCTGCTGGCCCAGGAGACCCTCACGGTCGGCGAACGGGAGCTGCCCCGCGGGCAGGCGCTGGTGCTCGGCGGCGACGAGGTCTACCCGACGCCGAGCGCCGAACGGTACGAGAACCAGCTGGTCGGGCCGTACCGCGCGGCGCTGCCGGCCACCCCGCCCGGCGCCGGCGACGGCCCGGCCATGTACGCGCTGCCCGGCAACCACGACTGGTACGACGGCCTGACCGCCTTCCTCCGCCTGTTCACCGGCACCCGCCGCACCGGCATCGGCGGCTGGCGGCTGCCGCAGCACCGCTCCTACTTCGCCGTCGAGCTGCCCGGCGACTGGTGGCTGCTGGCGCTGGACGACCAGGACTCCACCTACATCGACGACCCGCAGCTGGCCTACTTCAGCCGGGTCGCCGCCCGGTTCGGGCCGCGGTCCAAGGTGATCGTCGCGACCGCCAGCCCGACCTGGGTGCAGGGCGACGACGTGCCGCAGGTCTACGCCTCGCTGGACTACTTCGTCCGCGCGGTGCTGGAGCCGACCGGCGCGCAGATCCGGCTGATGGTCTCCGGCGACTGGCACCACTACGCCCGCTACAGCAACGAGAACCGGGACCTGATCACCTGCGGTGGCGGGGGCGCCTACCTCTACCCCACCCACCAGCTGCCGGAGACCATCGAGGTGCCGCCGGCCGACCTGCCGTCGCCGTCCGAGCGGGAGAAGTACCAGCTGCGCTCGCGCTTCCCCGGCAAGCGCCTCTCCCAGGCCTACGCGGCCAGCATCGTCGCCGGCCTGCCCAAGGACAACCCGAGCTTCATCGCGATGGTCGGCGCGGTGCACGTCGCGCTGATGCTCGCCACCAGCGGCGTGATCACCAGCGGGTTCGGCAGCCCGCTGCAGAAGTTCTCGCTGGTCCCGCTGGTCATCCTGGTCGCCATGGTGATGTCCGGCTGCTACGCCTTCGCGCACCTGAGCGACTCGGTGCAGGGCCATCTCCGCCGCCGCGTGCTGGGCCTGCTGCACGGCGCCGCCCACCTCGGGCTGGCCGCGCTCGGCACCTGGCTCTGGTGGGAGCTGCCACCGCACGCCTGGCCGTGGCCGTGGTCGCTGCTCGCCGCGCTGGGCCTCTACGGCGTCGCGGCCGGCCTGGCCGCCACCGAGCTGACCGCGGTCTACCTGCTGATCGCCGCCCGCTTCGACGTGAACCTCAACGAACTCTTCTCCGCCCAGGGGATCATCGACTCGAAGTCGTTCCTGCGGATGCACATCACCGCGGACGGCACGCTGACCATCTATCCGATCGGCGTGCGCCGCGCGGCACGCAGGTGGACCGCGAACCCGGACGGCGCCGCGCACGAGCCGTGGCTCACCCCGGCCGGCCGGCTGCGCCCGCATCTGATCGAGGAGCCGATCGTCCTCACGGCAGACCTGCCACTTCCGGCCCGCTGACCCGCGCGCCCGCTCAGACCCGATTCCGGTACGCGGCAGGCACGGCGCTCACCGCGTACCGGACCTGGTCCTGCTCCTAATCGATCAGATCGGTCAGGCCGACGACGGTGAGCACGCGCTGCACGATGCCGGCCGGGCCGGTCAGGCGGAAGGTGACGCCGGCGTCCTCGGCGGCGTGATAGCCGGCGATCAGCGCGCTGATCGCCTCCGAGTCGATGAAGTTCACCCGGGCCAGGTCCACCACGATCCGGTCGGCGCCGCCCTCCCCGACCACGCGGCGCAGCGCCTCGCGCAGCTCACCGCCGGTACCGAGGTCCAGGGAGCCGGCCAGCCGGACCCGGATGGTGGTCTGGCCGTCCGGTGCGGCCTCGACCGGGCCCGGCACGATCGCGAAGTAGTCGGTCACGCTAATCGCCTACCAGGAAGCGTCTGACCGATCCACTGGCGGGTCCGGCCGGCCCGTGCGTGCCGGCCTGTGGAGAAGCGACGAATCGGACGGCCGGGCCCGGCCGGGATCCGCGGAATTCAGCCGTTCGTGTGCCGCCGCCCGGCGTCCCCGGCCCGGTGGTTAGCATCGGCCCATGTCCCGGACGAGGCGGGTCGCGCTGGCCCTGGGATCCGGCGGCGCCCGCGGATACGCGCACATCGGCGCCGTGCAGGTGCTGGCCGAGCGCGGGTTCGAGGTCGCCGCGGTGGCCGGCTCGTCGATGGGCGCGCTGGTCGGCGGGGTCCTCGCAGCCGGGCGGCTGACCGAGTTCGCCGACTGGGCGTCCGGGCTCAAACAGCGCGACGTGCTCCGGCTGATCGACCCGAAATGGGCCTCGCCCGGTGCGATGGCCGCCGACCGGCTGGTCAACCGGCTCAACGACTTCCTCACCGACGTGGAGATCCAGGACCTGCCGATCCCGTACACCGCGGTGGCCACCGACATCGCCGCGCGCCGCGAGGTCTGGTTCCAGAAGGGTCCGCTGCGCTCCGCGGTCCGCGCCTCGATCGCCATCCCCGGCGTGATCACCCCAGTGGTGATCAACGGCCGGTTGCTGGCCGACGGCGGGATGCTCAACCCGGTGCCGATCGAGCCGACCGCGGCGGCCGGCGCCGACCTCACCATCGCGGTGTCGCTGCAGGCCCCGCGCCCGCCGTCGGAACCGGCCGCGCCGGTCCGGGCCACCGCCGAGTCGCACTGGCTGGAGGACTGGGCGGTCCGGCTGCGGCAGGTCTTCCGCCGGCCGGCCACCGACGCCCCGGCCGAGACGGTCGCCGACGTGGTGACCGAGGCGATCGCCGACGTGCTCCCCGCCGACCTGCGGATCGCCGACGTGCTGTCGCTCTCGCTGGACGCCATGCAGGACCTGATCGCCCGGTACCGGATGGCCGGGCTGCCGCCGGACATCCAGATCGCCATCCCGGTCAGCGCCTGCCGGGTGATGGACTTCCACCGCGCGGCCGAGATGATCGACGTCGGTCGTGAGCTGACCGCCAAGGCGCTCGACGATTGGGCCGCCGGATAGCGGGTACGCCCCGCGTGTGGCAGAGCTGACTGCGGAAGTCCTGATCGAACGACTGGCCGCCTGGGGCGTCGACACCGTGTTCGGGCTGCCCGGCGACGGCATCAACGGGATCATGGAGGGGCTGCGGCGGCACGCCGACCAGGTCCGGTTCGTGCTGGTGCACCACGAGGAGGCGGCCGCCTTCATGGCCACCGCCTACGCCAAGGCGACCGGGAAGATCGGGGTCTGCCTGGCCACCTCCGGCCCGGGCGGCATCCACCTGGCCAACGGGCTCTACGACGCCAAGCTGGACCACGCCCCGGTGCTGGCCATCACCGGGCTGCAGGAGAGCAGCGTGCTCGGCACCGCGTACCAGCAGGAGGTGGCGCTGGACCGGCTGTTCGAGGACGTCACCGAGTACAACCAGGTGGTGATGAACCCGGCGCAGGTGCCGGCCCTGGTCGACATCGCGATCCGGACCGCCTACGCCCGCCGCGGCGTCGCCCACCTCACCTTCCCGAACGACGTGCAGATCGCCCCGGCCCACCAGGACCCCTACCAGACGGTCGCCCCGGTGCGGCCGCCGGCCACCGCCCCGGTCCAGCTCACCCCGGTGGTCCGCCCGCACGACGACGACCTGCGCCGGGCCGCCGACATCCTGAACGCCGGGGAGAAGGTCGCGATCCTCGCCGGGATCGGGGCCCGCGGGGCCGGGCCGCTGGTCGAGGAGACCGCGGCCCGGCTCGGCGCGCCGATCGTCAAGTCGCTGCTCGGCAAGATGGTCGTCCCGGACGACTCGCCCTACGTGATCGGCGGCCTCGGCCTGCTCGGCACCGGGCCCAGCGAGGAACTGATGGAGGAGGCCGACACGCTGCTGATGCTCGGGACGAACTTCCCCTACACCAAGTTCCTCCCGGAACCCGGCAAGGCCAAGGTGGTCCAGGTCGAGCTGGAGCCGACCCGGGCCGGCACCCGGATCCCCACCGACCTGCCCCTGATCGGTGATGTAGCCGGCACGCTGCGGGCGCTGCTGCCGATGCTGGACCGCAAGGACGGCGGCCACCTGCGCGCCTACCGGGAGAAGTTCGCCGACTGGCAGCACGCGATGGCCGCGCTGGAGTCACCCGACCGGGACCCGATCGCGCCGCAGTACCTGGCCCACCAGCTGGACGTGCTGGCCGCCGACGACGCGGTGCTGTGCTGCGACTCCGGCACCGTGGCGACCTGGGCGGCCCGGCACTGGCAGATCCGCGGGACCCGCGAGTTCTACCTGTCCGGGACGCTGGCCACGATGGCGCCCGGCCTGCCCTACGCGCTCGCCGTCCAGCACGCCCACCCCGGCCGGCAGGTGATCGCCTACGTCGGCGACGGCGGGTTCGCCATGCTGATGGCCGAGTTCCACACCGCGGTCCGCTACCGGCTGCCGGTCAAGGTCGTGATCAACAACAACAACTCGCTCGGGCAGATCCTCTGGGAGCAGATGGTGCTCGGCTTCCCCGAGCACGGGGTCCGCTTCGGCGAGCCGTTGCCGGATTACGCCGGGTGGGCCGCCGGTTGCGGCGGTTTCGGGGTACGCGTCGACAAGCCGGACCAGGTGCCCGCGGCGCTCCGGGAGGCCCTGGCCCACGACGGTCCCGCCCTGGTCGACGTCGCGGTCAACCCGGACGAGCCGCCGCTGCCCGGGAAGGTCACCTACGACCAGGCGAAGAAGTTCGCCACCTCGTTCCTGATGGGTCAGCCGAACAAGGCGTCGATCGCCACCACCCTGGTCAAGGACAAGATCCAGCAGCTTCGCGACTGAACGGCCCGCGGAGCGCCGCCCACTGCAGCAGCAGGATCGTCTTCGCGTCGGCGATCTCCCCGCTCGCCACCTGCGCCAGCGCGGTCTCGAACGGCAGCTCCACGGCCGCGATGTCCTCGCCGTCGCCGGCCAGGCCGCCGCCCGGCCCGACCCGGGACGCCGCGGTGTACGGCGCCGCGAAGCAGTGCACCCGCTCGGTCACCGAGCCCGGGCTGGTCCACACCGCGAAGACCGGCTCCAGCTCGCCGATCAGCACGCCCAGCTCCTCGCTCGCCTCGCGCCGGATCGCCGCCGCCGGGTCGTCGCCGTCCAGCAGCCCCGCCGCGGCCTCCACGAACATCCCGTCCGGGTGCCCGTTCACGTAGACCGGATAGCGGAACTGCCGGGTGAGCAGCACGGTCCGCCGGTCCGCGTCGTAGAGCAGCACGGTCGCGCCGTCCCCGCGGTCGTAGGTCTCCCGCTGCTCCCGGCTCCAGCTGCCGTCCCGCCGCCGGTAGTCGAAGGTGGTCCGGCGCAGCACGTGCCAGCCCGCGGCGAGCAGCTCCACGTCCCGCACCCGCACGTCCGGGTTGCCGCTCAGCTCCCGCCCCACCCGGTCCAGGCCGGTCCGGCCCCGGGCGTCCGGCACGTCGATGCCCTCGATCGGTTTCGTCATGGCCGCACCGTACACTCGGAAACGCGCAACAGTCGACAACAATGAGGAGAAACACGGATGCTGGCCGCCGAGCGTCGTGACGTGCTGCTGTCCCGCCTGCACACCGCCGGCAAGGTGGTGGCCAAGGAGATCGCCGCCGAGCTCGGGGTCACCGAGGACATGATCCGGCGGGACCTTCGCGAGCTCGCCGCCGCCGGGCTCTGCCAGCGGGTCTACGGGGGCGCGCTGCCGGTCTCCCCCGCGGTCGCCGACTACGCCACCCGGACCACGGTGGCCACCTCCAGCAAGGAGCGGGTGGCCGCCGCGGCCGCCGCGCTGATCCGGCCGGGCAGCACCGTGCTGCTCGACGGCGGCACCACCGCGCTCGCGGTCACCGCCGCGCTCCCCGCCGACCTGGCCGCGACCGTCGTCACGCACAGCCCCACGGTGGCCGCCGCGCTGGTCGCGCACCCCACCGTGGACGTCTACGTGCTGGGCGGCCGGCTCTTCAAGCACTCCGCGGTCACCTGCGGCGCGGCCACCGCCGAGGCGGCCCGGGCGATCACCGCCGACCTGTTCCTGCTCGGCGTGACCGGCGTGCACGAGGAGGCCGGGCTGACCACCGGCGACCCGGACGAGGCGGCTCTGAAGCGCACCCTGGCCGGCCGGGCCGCCGAGACCTATGTGCTGGCCAGCAGCGAGAAGATCGGGACGGCGTCACCGTTCACCGTGCTCGCCCCCGCCGAGGTTACCGGGATCGTCACCGACGCCGATCCCGCGCATCCCGCGCTGCGCGCGCTCCGGGCGGCCGACGTGACCGTGGTGGAAGCCTGAGGCGGCTCCGGGCGATCCGGGCGATCCGGGGGGCGGGTTTCCGGGCGGGGGCGGTTTCCGGACGGTGCGGTTTCCGGGCGGCCCGGCGGGGAATTCGAAAGGGCAGAACCCCCCGATCGCAAGGAGGCACCGGCAATGGCCCGCAAGGAACACGACGTGAACCGCAGCGCCCGCTCGGGTCGCTTCGTCAAGCAGACCACCGCCGAGCGAGAACCGAAGACCACGTCCACCGAGCACGTCGGCAAGGGGCACGGCGACCGGGAGGTGCACCGCAGCACCAGCACCGGCCGCTTCGTCAAGAAGACCACCGCCGAGCTGCACCCCTCGACCACCGAGACGCAGCACGTCTGAGTCACCAAGGTCGTAGCGCGGGCCGGCCCCCGGGCCGGCCCACTGACTGCCCCGTCGCCGCCACCGCCCGGCGCGCCGCCGACTCCGGCGACTCGCCGCGCACCAGCGCCACCGCCAGCGCCGCGGTGAAGGCGTCCCCGGCCCCGGTGGTGTCCACCACCGGCCCGTCCGGGTGCGGCAGGAAGACCCCACCGCCCGCCCAGAAGAACCGGTTCCCGCCGTCCACCCCGAGCGCCACCAGCCGGGGCCCGAGCGTCAGCAGGTCGTCCGGCAGCAACCCCGCCTCGTGCTCGTCGGCGCGCACCACGTCGGCCAGCGACGCCATCTCGGCGTCGGCCACCCCGTCGACCACGACCAGGGCCCCCGCCTCCCGGCCGCGCCGGGCCGCCTCCCGGGTCGCGGCCGCCGGCTGCTGCAACTGGACCAGCACCGCCGCGGCGCTCTTCAGCACCGGTTCGGCAGCCTCCACATCGGCCCGGGTGAGCCGCACCGGATCCGGCAGATCCTCCAGGTAGCGCCACCGCCCACCGGCCTCCAGCACCTCCACGATCAGCCCGCTGAGCGTGCCCGGCCGGCGGACCACGTGCCGGATGTCGATGCCGTCGGCGGCCGCCTGGGCCAGCAGATGGTCGCCGATCACGTCGTCGCCGGCCACCGCCACCAGGCTCACCGGCAGGCCCAGCTGCGCGACCGCGACGGCCTGATTGGCGCCCTTCCCGCCCAGCGTCTCCCGCCGGTCGGTGACCTGCGCCGACGTACCGGCCGCGGGCAGCTCCCGGACCCGCACCACGACGTCCCGCGCCAGCTGACCGACCACCACGACTCCGCGCTCACCCATCGGCGCCGCGTACCCGCTGTGACGCGGACCAACCTCGCTGCGGTTTTGTCCCGCGCGGGCCGGGGCACTTCTCTCGTGAACCCTGGTGAAGGAGTGAAGACAGCGATGGCCGCACGCAAGACCCAGCCCACTACCAGCCCGAGCTACACCGTTCCCGGGATCAAGCCGGACGTCGCCGGTGACGTCATCGCGGTGCTGCAGGACCGCCTCAATGCCCTGAACGACCTGGCGCTGACCCTGAAGCACGTGCACTGGAACGTCGTCGGCCCGCACTTCATCGCGGTGCACCAGATGCTCGACCCGCAGGTCGACGCGGTCCGCGAGATGGTCGACGACCTGGCCGAGCGGATCGCCACGCTGGGCGGCTCGCCGGTCGGCACGCCGGGCGCGCTCGTCGCGCAGCGGTCCTGGGACGACTACTCGATCGGCCGGGCGGACACCAACTCGCACCTGGCCGCGCTCGACGTGGTCTACAGCGGAGTGATCGAGTCGCACCGGGCCGCGATCGAGAAGACCGGCGAGGCCGACCCGGTCACCGAGGACCTGCTGATCGCCCAGGCCGGGCAGCTGGAGCAGTACCACTGGTTCGTCCGCGCCCACCTGGAGTCGGCGGACGGGACGCTCGCCACGGCCGGCGTCAAGGACGAGAAGACCGCCGCTCGGCGCGGCAAGCGCTGATTTCCGCTACGGCAACAGGCCGCCGGTTCTTCCGGCGGCCTGTTTCGTGTACGCCCGCAGCTCCCGCTCGTGCGCGCGGCCCTCACCTGTTCCGCGCGGCCGTCGGCTTCCCGTGGCCCTTCGCGTGCCTTCAGAGGATCGGCTTGCCGCCGGTCACCGGGATGATCGCCCCGGAGATGTAGCTGCCCTCGTCGGAGGCGAGCAGCACGTAGGCCGGCGCCACCTCCTTCGGCTCCCCGGCCCGCCCCAGCGGCGTGTTCTTGCCGAACTCGGCGACCTGGTCGGGCGGCATCGTCGACGGGATCAGCGGCGTCCAGATCGGCCCGGGCGCCACCGCGTTCACCCGGATCCCCCGGTCGCCGAGCATCTGCGCCAGCCCCGCGGTGAAGTTCGCGATCGCCCCCTTCGTGGTGGCGTAGGGCAGCAGCGTCGGCTTCGGCATGTCGTAGTTCACCGAGCTGGTGTTGATGATCGAGGCGCCCGCCTCCAGATGCGGCAGCGCGGCCTTCACCAGGCGGAACATCGCGGCGATGTTCGTGTCGAAGGTGTGCTGCCACTCCTCGTCGGTGATCTCCTCGACGGTCTCGTGGGTCATCTGGTAAGCGGCGTTGTTCACCAGCACGTCGATCCCGCCGAGGTCCCGCACCGCCTGCTCGACGATCTTCTTGCTCTGCGCCGGGTCGGTCAGGTCGCCGGGCGCCAGCGCCACCTTCCGCCCGGCCGCCTCGACCAGCGCCGCCGTCTCCCGCGCGTCGTCCTGCTCCTCGGGCAGATAGGAGATCAGCACGTCGGCGCCCTCCCGGGCGAACGCGAGCGCGACGGCCCGCCCGATCCCACTGTCCCCGCCGGTGATCACCGCTTTCTTCCCGGTCATCCGCCCGGATCCGCGGTAGCTCTCCTCGCCATGATCCGGCTTACGGTCCATCCGTGTGGTGTGACCGGGCGGCCGCTGCTGCCGCTCGTCGGCCTGCCGGTCTTCTTTGGTCGCAGTCATGCCCGCGGCATTCCCCGCCCCTCCGCCACGAAACACCCCGGATCCCCCCGCTGCCGCTTCCCATGCCCGCAGCGCCACACCTACTTCCCGGCACGCCGCCTTCCGCCACCCCCGCGGCATCACACCAACCCCACCCCGGCCTCGCCGGCACCTCTTCCCCGCCTCGCCGGCACCGCTTCCCCAGCCGCAGCCGTCCGGCTGATGCCCACAGTGCGCCACCGCCTCCCCACGCCGGAGCCCACCAGCGGATGCCCACAAGGCACCGCCTCTCCACGCCGCAGCCCACCAGCGGAGGCCCACAGTGCGGCACCGCCTCCCGACGCCGCAGCCCACCAGCTGAGGCCCACGGTGCGGCACCCCCTGCCCGCAGCCGCACTGCCGACCACCCGGCGCCCATCCTCGGGACGCGGGCCCACCGGTCACCGCCGGAGGTGGGCTCAGCGACCGGCCGGGTCGCCCCACTCCGTTTCGCCGGTGGCGGTGACGGCCAGGTGCACGAAGAAGCTGTCGTCAGCGGCGCCGTGCCAGTGCGGCACCCCCGGCTCCACGTGCACCCAGTCGCCGGGCTGCAGTTCGCGGGGCTCGTCCAGGCCCTCCCACTGGATCAGCCCGCGACCGGACACCGCGATGAGCGCCTGCTCCCCGGTGTGCACGTGCCAGTGCGACCGGCCACCCGGCGCATAGGCGAACCGATGCCCCCGCAGCCCGTCCTCCCGCTGCCGGGTGAGCATCTCGGCCTGCCACACCGCTCCGTCGAACTTGTCCGCCGACGCCGCCGGCGAAGCCACCGATCCTTCCGGAACGACCTTGAAATACCGACTCATCCCCTCATGATGCCGCGCCACCGGCCCACCGAACCCCGCCGCGCCACCGGCCCGACGAACCCCGCCGCACCACCCGCCCGACGAACCCCCGCCGCACCACTCCCCCAACGAACCGCGCCGCACCACCCGCCCGACGAACCGCGCCGCACCACCCGCCCGACGAACCGCGCCACACCACCCGCCCGACGAACCGCGCCACACCACCGACCCGCCGAACCTCGCCGCCACGCCAACCACGCGCCTCCCTCGGCAAGCCACGGCGGGGACGGCCGGCGACGGCAGGGCGCGCGGCCGCGTACCGGAAAGCGCCGATCGCAAGCCCAGCGGACCCGGCCGAAGCAGCGGCCCGAGCGCACCTGAGGGACGCCGGGCACGGCAGCGGGCAGCGGCCCGGGCCCAGCCGGGGCATGTCGGACCGGGGAGCGAGCAACCACCCGAGCCCGGCCCGGCCAAGGCATGCCGGACCCGGCGGCGGGCGGCGGCCCGGGCCCGCGGAATGCAACAAAATGCAAACGCCGAAGTTTCTTGTGTGTTAATCGACGCCGCTCCATACTCGGTGAGGAAAGCGCTTTCCCGCATCCCAATGCCGCATCCCCAGGAGCGCGTACCGATGACCAGACTTCGACTGGCGGCCGCCGCCGGCACCGCGATCACCGCCGGGGCGATCGCCCTCTTCCTGCCGAACCCGCAGGCCTCCGCGGCCGTGACCGGCACCGCCACCGGGTTCGCCAGCGTCAACGGCGGGACCACCGGCGGCGCCGGCGGGGCCACCGTCCGGGCCACCACCGGCACTCAGATCCACCAGGCGCTGTGCAGCCGGGCCAGCAGCAGCACCCCGATCACCATCGAGGTGTCCGGCACGATCAACCACGGGAACACCACGAAGGTCTCCGGCGACAGCTGCAACACCGCCGCCGACCGGATCGAGCTGAAGGACGTCAGCAACGTCACCATCGTCGGCGTGGGCAGCGCGGTCTTCGACCAGCTGGGCATCCACCTCCGGAACGCCAGCAACATCATCATCCAGAACGTGACCGTGCAGAACGTCAAGAAGTCCGGCTCGCCGACCTCGAACGGCGGCGACGCGATCGGCATGGAGACCGACGTGCACCACGTCTGGGTGGACCACGCCACGCTGATCGCCTCGGGCGGCGAGTCGGCCGGTTACGACGGCCTGTTCGACATGAAGGACAACACCAAGTACGTCACGCTGTCCTACAGCGTCCTGCGCGACTCCGGCCGCGGCGGGCTGATCGGCTCCAGCGACAGCGACCTGGCGAACGGGCCGGTCACCTTCCACCACAACTGGTACGAGAACATCGACTCGCGGACTCCGCTGCTGCGTGGCGCCACCGCGCACATCTACAACAACTACTACCACTCGCTGAACGAGTCCGGGATCAACGCGCGGGCCGGCGGCAAGGCCCGGGTGGACAACAACTACTTCAAGGACTCGCTGAACCCGCTCGGCACGTTCTACACCGATCTGCCCGGCTACTGGCAGGTCTCCGGCAACATCTTCGACAACGTGACGTGGGAAGCCACCGAGGACGAGAACCCGGCCGGCCCGAACCCGGTGTCGAACACCAGCGTCAGCATCCCGTACTCGTTCACCCTGGACGGCGCCTCCTGCGTGCCGGCCATCGTGCAGCAGACCGCCGGCGCGAACACCGGCCTGAAGACCTCGAACGGCAACTGCTCGGCCACCACGACCAGCCCGACGGTCAAGCCGAGCAGCAGCAGCCCGACGCCCAGCCCGAGCGTGAGCACCACCCCGACCCAGCAGCCCAGCGGCACCAACCTGAGCCTGGCCAGCGGGGCCGGCGCGGACGGGTCGAGCAAGGCGAGCGGCACCAGCTACGGCAACGTCAAGGACGGCAGCCTGAGCACCTACTGGTCGCCGAGCGGCAGCACCGGTGACATCTCGATCAAGTGGGGTGCGGCCACCACCGTCTCCCGGATCAACCTCCGCGAGGTCACCAGCGGCGTGATCGGCTCCTACCAGGTCGTCAACGGCAGCACCGGCGCGGTCCTCACGTCCGGCACCGGCTCCGGCGTGATCACCTTCCCGGCCACCTCGCTCACCAAGATCACCTTCAAGATCGTGAGCGCGTCCGGGACGCCGAAGGTCGCCGAGTTCGAGACCTACGCCTCCTGAGATCCGACCGTCCGGCTCCGGCCCGGCGGCGCGGTTCGCCGCGCCACCGGGCCGCTCCGCCGTCCGATCCGGGCCGCTCCGCAGGCTGATCCAGGTAGCTTCGCCGTCCGGTCCGGGCCGCTCCGCCGTCCGGTCCGGGCCGCGGATCGGCGCGAGGTCCGCTGGACTACCGGCTGCTTCAGGCCGCGGGCCGGCGCGGGGTCCGCTTCTCCTGGCGTCCGCCGATTTCCGGTACGCCCGGAGCGCTCCCGCCACGCCGCGATGTAAGCAGCCTCTGCCGGGCGGGCGCGGGCGATCCGCCACGCGGCGCGGTGAGCGCCCGGCGACGCAGGACCCGAGACTGCCACGCGAGCGCGGTGAGCGCCCGGCGACGCAAGACCCGGGACTGCCACGCGAGCGCGGTGAGCGCCCGGCGACGCAAGACCCGGGGCTGCCACGTGAGCGCGGTGAGCGCCCGGCGACGCAAGACCCGGGACTGCCACGCGAGCGCGGGACGGATCTGCCACGCGGTGCGGGACTTGGTCTCGCCCTGCGGCAAACCTCAAGCGGCCTCAGCCGCGGCACGGGGACGGGCGGGACGGAGTCGTACCGGAAAATGGTCTGACCGTGACCGGCGGCGGACCCGAGGCGGGATCACTGTCCGGTGCGGCCGTCGATGCACTCGCGGAGCAGGTCGGCGTGGCCGCAGTGCCGCGCGTACTCCTCGATCATGTGGATCAGGATGTCCCGCACGCTCGACGAGTCCCCGTTCCAGGAGAGCGTCACCGTGGCTCCGAGGTCGGTCGCCCGGTCCAGCCACTCGTCGGCCGCGGCGATCTGCGCCTGCCACGCCGCGAACGCCTCCGCGACCACCGCCGGGTCGGCGACCGCGCCGTCGAAGTCCACGTCCCGCACCTCCGCCGACCAGAACAGCCGTGGCTCACGCTTGCCCTCCAGGGCCAGCTGGAACCAGACGTGCTCCACCTTGGCCATGTGCCGGACCAGCCCGAGCAGGCTCATCGTCGACGGCGGCACCGACCGGGTGGCCAGCTGCTCCGGCGTGAGTCCTTCGCACTTGAGGGCGAGCGTTCTCCGGTAGTTCGTCAGGTACTCGCGGATCGTCGCCAGCTCGCCGACCGGGTTGCCGCTCTCCCGCGGATCGTCCTCCGGCCGCGCCCACATCCCGCCGTAGCCGACCACGCGCTGCTCACTCGTCATGATCACGATCCTGGTCGGGCGGTCCGGATCGGCCAAGTTCATTTCACCGACGGCTCAATCCCCGTCGCGGCAGTGCCCGCGCCGACCCGGCGCCAGCGGACCTCGGGACTCCACCGGTTCGTCGGCCTTCCGGACCTGGTTCCCGCCGCGGACCGACCTGAAGCGGCTGCGGGTGACGCTGCGCCCCGGTTATGGGGACGCGCCCGCTCAGCCCGGCATCAGGGTCACCGTGACCTGGGCGACCGTGTCATCCTCGAGCAGTTCCCGGCGCAGCCCGGCGACCCGCTCGACCAGGTGGTTCGAGTCGGCCGGGACCACCCACATGTTCACCATCAGCTGGGACGGGCCCACCCAGACCGCCTGCAGGTCCTGGACGGTCGCGATCCAGCGCTCGGACTCGACCCGCTCCCGGATCGGGTCGAGGATGTCGGCCGGCGCCGACTCGTCGAGCAGCAGCCCCTTCGAGCGGCGGGCCAGCAGGTAGGCCACCACGATCAGCAGCAGGCCGATCGACATGCTGCCGATCGCGTCCCAGCCGGCCCAGCCGGTGACGGCGTGCAGGACCAGGGCGACCAGGGCGATGGCGAGACCGATCAGCGCGGCGGTGTCCTCCAGGAAGACCGTGGTGGCGCTCGGGTCGGAGGCGTGCCGCAGGTGGTGCCGCATCGACCGGTCCTGCTCGCGGGCCTCCTTGCGCAGCTGCTTGTGCGCGGTGTACCAGGAGTAGCTCTCGAACCCGGCGGCCACCACCAGCACGCCGACGCCGACCCACAGGCTCTCCACCGGCTCCGGCATCAGCAGGCTGCGCACGCCTTCGCCGATCGACAGGACGCCGCCGACCAGGAAGATCCCGAGCGCCGCCAGGAAGGTCCAGAAGTAGCGCTCCTGGCCGTACCCGAAGGGGTGCCGGCGGTCCGGCTCGCGCAACGAGCGCTTCAACCCGACCAGCAGCAGGATCTCGTTGCCGGTGTCGGCGATCGAGTGGGCGGCCTCGGCCCACATCGAGGCGCTGCCGGTGAACAGGCCCGCGACGATCTTCGCGATCGCGATGGCCGCGTTCGCGGCCACCGCGACGATCACCGTCCAGGTGCTCTCCCCGTGGTCCGGGGTCTTTTTGGTACGAACACCGCCGGCCTGGTCCACACGTGACTGGTCTACGTCCACGGTTGCGCGGTACCCGGGTTGCCGGTCGCGCACACCCGGGACGGTTTGTCACATCCACCGGGTAGCGTCGGGACCGGCTCTGTTCCCTACCGGAGGTCCGCTGTGACGGTGCTTTCCATCCGCAAGGTCGGCGATCCGGTGCTGCGCCGGCCGGCCGAGGCGGTCACCACGTTCGACGCCGAGCTGCGCCGGCTGGTCCAGGACCTGACCGAGACGCTCGCCGAGTCCCGGGGCGCCGGGCTGGCCGCCCCGCAGATCGGGGTGAGCCTGCGGGTCTTCGCGATCAACCCGGACCTCCCGGGCAACGATCTCAAGCTCGACCACCTGGTCAACCCGGTGGTGTCCTTCCCCGACGAGGAGGAGCAGGACGGCCCGGAGGGCTGCCTCTCCATCCCGGGGATCTACCTGGACACCAAGCGCCGGATGAACGTGGTGGCCAAGGGCCAGACCGCGCACGGCGACCCGGTCCAGGTGGTGGGCGCGGGCCTGCTGGCCCGGTGCGTGCAGCACGAGACCGACCACTTGGACGGCATCCTGTTCATCGACCGCCAGGACCCGGCCGGCCGGCAGCGCCTGCTCGACACCCTGCGCGAGGCCTCCTGGTTCGACGGCTTGCCGGCTCCGGAGGTCCGAGTCAGCCCCCACTGACGGTCAGCCCGCCCTGCCCCACCGCAGTTCTGGTCGAGCGGTTCTCCGTCCCTGAACGGCCGCCCGGCCCATGCTGACCCGACCCCTTCGGGGCCGCCCACAAGCGGCCCCGAAGCCGTTCCGGCCCGTCAACCCTCGACGAGGTCGTCCAGGACGTCGCCGGTGACAGCCACGGCCGACTTCCGCAACGGCGCCGGATCAGTTCCGCGCGACGGCGGGATCAGCCGCACGGTGGCCACCACGTTCCCGGACCGCACCCGCACCACAACGGCCCCGAGTTCGTCGTTCAGCAGAGCCTCGTCCCCGACCGGCACCGGTGTCCCGGAGAACCCCTTCAGCACCTGCCACGCCGCGTCGGCTCCGACCTGCCCGTTCTTCCCGGGATAGATACCGACGTCCGCCTCCACGGCGTTGCCCGTCCCGTCCGCGCCACCCCAGCGACAGGCCGCTCTCGTGAAGAGCTGATTGGTTTGATACCCGTCCCCCGGCACTCCGGCCCCGCCGACGCCGAGGTCCTTGGCCGCGTCACCGGTCAGCTCCGGGCACTGCGCCGCCAGCCCTTTCCAGTGCCGGCCCGCCGACGGTGAACCTTGCGGTCCTCCGGCAACCGACCCGGACGCCGCGGGATCGGCCGGCACAGCGTCCGGCCCCGAACATCCCGCCAGCACCAGAACAGCGGCGGTAACGACAAGGTAGGTGGATCTCATGATGCCTGGACCGCCTTCGGCCAGCGACCGCCCGGCAGACCGGAGTGATCGCCGTATTCGGTGACAAGTTCATTGACCTGGTTCATGACCTGTGCGAGCCGTCCGACGACGCCCGAGACATATTTGCCGATCGCCGTCACGGTCTGACCGACGACATCAGACATGTCCAGCACAGCCTCCTCCGCCGCGACCGCGTTGCCGGCACCGATCTGTGCCACATCGGCTGCGGCGGTGGCGAGGGCTCCGCCGACGTCGGAGGCATATCCCGCCAGACCCACCATGTAGCTGGTGTTGGCCTCGGCGACATCGGACAGCCAACGACTGGTGGCCTTCACCTTCTCCACCACCGAGGTGATCGCATCAGCCTGATCCTCGACCCGGGTCTTGAACGTCAGGTATGCCGGCGTCCGCCAGAAGTCGATCTTCCCCGACGCGGAGAGGTCCGGCCCGACCTCGGACAGGGGCGTGTTGACCTTTGTCGCCCAGTCCATGCCGGCGGAGAACAACGACAGCACCGGGGTGGTGCCGACAACCGCCTTCTCCGCCATCGCCAGAATCTGGTCGACTTTCTGCCGCACGTCCTCCAGCAGGTCACGGATGTGCGCGAGGACATCCGCGATCGTGCTGGTGACCCATTCGGCGAGCTTGTCCCACCAGTGCCCGTTCCGCAATCCTTCCTCGGCCCGGGCCAGAAACGCATCGACCTCGTTGACGAAGGTGGTCAGTCCGGCGCGGAGCGCCTTGATACCAAGTTCCAGACCCTCCACAGCCTTCCGGAAGAGGTTCAACGCCTCCGGCATGAAGCCGACCTCGCTCCCGGCCTGTGCCGGGGTGCCCGGTTGGGTCATGTCCTCACCCCCTCGATCAAGAGACCGCGATGTCGTCGAAGGACTTGGCGGACGCACGATCGGCATGTTCGTACTCGTCAGCGTTCTTCCGGAGGGCGTCGGCCATCGACTCGAACTGCTGCACCCCCTGCTCGAACAGCCCGGCCAGCAGGTCTTGCATCGCGGTGTAACCGCGCAGCAGATCGCCCGCCGTGACCGGGCCCACCAGCGCGTCGGACACCATGAACGCGCTTTCGCTCAGGTTCAGATGCTGTGCACGACGCGCGACGACACCCATCCGGTCGGAAAGGTCGTGCCACTTCCTGGACTCGTCACGCAGTCCTTCCACGGCGACCTCGACCACATCCGGGTCGTACCAGGCGAAGTCGCTGTCGCTCACAGTCGCCTCCTATCGCAGTTTCCGAGGGCACGCCGCAAGCAACGCATCACACGCGTCCATGGCCAGAGCCTCGCCATCATCGGCACGCACCCGGTCGATCACTGCAGCGGACGTGATCTGCCAGCCGTCCATCGTCACCGAGAACAGTCCGCGCGGACCGTGCACTTCCCGCCGCCGCCCACCTCGCGATGCTTCGACGAGACCGAGCACCGCCTCCGCCTGGTCAGCGGCCCGCACCATGCTTCGTCGCAACTCCGCGGCGCCGTCCGACGCGCCGAAGGCGGGCATCAGAGTCGCGACTTCGAGGCGACGCCGTGGGCCTCGTCGCGGCAGCCGATGGCGTCTCAGCAGCAGGGATGCCAGACCGGCCTTCTCCCTGGCGAAGCGAAACGCGTCCAGCACCGCGGGTCCGACCCGGGTCGGCCCGACCGTGTCCCACCAGCCGTTGAAGAGTTCCACCCGGATCGGATCTCCGCCGAGATCCACCACGCAGTACACCGTCCCGGAGTTGTCCGATCCCTCGATGGACGACAGCCCCGGGACCGGCTGGCCCGGGCGGGTCTGCGCGACCGCATCCTCCAGATTGCGCCAGAAACGCCTGGCGTCCTTCTCCTGCACTGCACTGATCACGGTGGACCGCCGATTCCCCGTCTCGCGCGGACGCTGGCTTCATCGATCGCTGGGAACACCTGACACAGATGGGTACGCCCTCCGCCGCCGCCCGGTTCATCGGGTGGGGGCAACGCTCCCGGGTGACTTCGGGCCGGTGGGTCTGGGGTGGGTTGGGGTGGATGTGGTGCGATTTGGCGGGGTCGCGTGGTGAGGAGAATCTGGTGAAGCAGCGGATCGCTGGGCTGGTCGGGATTGCGGTGCTCGCCGGTGGGGGCTGCGGGGTCGTCAACAACGCGGACGAGCCGGCGCCGGCCGCCGCTGCTACCGCGGCGATCGGGTCGGCACTGCCGACACCCCGTGAGGGCGGTGGCCGGGAAAGCGGGTCGGTTCGTGACGCCGGGGACATTCCGGATCCGTGCACGCTGCTGTCGGGGGCGGAGGTTCGCGCGCTGACCGGGCGGGGTGTGACGCAGGTCGACCCGGACGGGGCGAGTGCCGGGGACGTGGCCCGGTTCTGTCAGTGGCAGCAGGAGGGTGGGCAGTTGGCGCTCTTCCTGAGCCGGACCACGGCCGAGGAGTTCCGGGTCACGGTGGCCGAGGCGGAGACGGTCGACGGGGTCGGCGAGGACGCCTACTGGCACTCCGGGCATCTCTACGTGCTCTACGGGACCGTGCAGGTCGACGTCTATTCGCGGGGCGCGAGCGACGAGCGGAACCTGGCCGGCGCCAAGAAGGTCGCGCAGAAGGTCATCCCGAGGATCTAGCTGCGGACGGTCATCCCCGGGACCGGCAGATCGTCAGGACGGCCGCGAGCCAGGCGACCAGGCACGCGGCGAGCAGGACAGCCGAGGGCCGCGTGACCAGGCACGGGACGGGTCGAGCTAGGCGACCAGGCGCGGGGCGAGGAGGTCGGCTGGGACCGGGCCGGTGCCGATGCGCGCGATGAGGTCCTGGGCCCAGGTGGTCAGCGCGGCGGCGGCGATCCGGTGTGGGGGATTTTCGGCGTACGCCGAGATGCGCTCTGCCGCACGGGTCAGCAGGCGGACGGCACCCACCTCGTTTCCTCTTCGCAGGTGGGTGATGCCGACGGCCAGTTGGGCGAGTCCCTTCCACAGTTCGCGGTTGTCGTCGTCGCAGGCTTTCCAGGCGCCTTCGAGGACTTCGTGGGCGTGGAACGGCCGCCCGGCGTCGAGCAGGCGCTGCGCCTCGCGGAGCGCCTCGTCCGGCGGCAGCACCAGGTCTTCCGGCGTGGTCGGCACCCCGGTCAGGCCGTGCGGGAGTGGCCGCCCGAGCCCGTCCCGGGGCCGCGCGTTCTTCGCCCGCCCGGCAGCGTCCCGGTCCCGGCTGACCCGCCCGCCCGGCACAGCCTCCGGACCGGCGGATACCGGTGCAGCGGACGCAGACGACGTGGCATCCGAGGACGCGGACGGCGCGCGGTCCGGGGCGGGGCGCGAAAAGGCGGACGGCGCAGGGTCCGGGACAGGGCGCGCGGACGGGGTGGGGTCCGGGGCGGGGCGCGAAGAGGCGGACGGCGCAGGGTCCGGGACAGGGCGCGCGGGCGCGGACGGGGCGGGGTCCGGGGACGGGGTGTGGGGCGTGCCGGAATCCATGCCCACATAGTGCCCGAGCCGACGGACCTAAGACCCTGCCACCCATGATCGGGACCGCCGAGGATCGAGGGCAGAGACGAAGGGAACCTGCCATGCGGACCACTGGCATCGTCGTCGGCACTGACGGCACGGACACTAGCGACCTCGCCGTCGACTGGGCGGCTCGGGAGGCACACCGGCGCGGTGTGGCCTTGCGGATCGTGCACGCCTTCGACTGGGATTGGCGGGAGTCCCGCTTCGAGGTCGGGAACGAGTACGTCGACGCGGCCCGCCAGCAGGCCGAAGGGGTGATCGCCGCCGCGGTCGAGCGGGTCCAGGGGATCGCCCCGGACCTGGCCGTTCAGACCTTCACGCTGATCGGGCAGGCCGTCCCCCGCCTGCTCGAATCGGCCCGCGGCGCCCAGCTGATGGTCCTGGGCAGCCGTGGCCGGGGCGGTTTCGCCGGCATGCTGCTCGGCTCGACCAGCCAGCGGGTCGCCACCCACGCGCCCTGCCCGGTGGTCGTGGTCGGCCCACAGCCGGCCGCGGACGACGTCCCGACCGCCACCGGCGACCACCGCTCGACCACCGCAGGTGATAACCGCCCGATCGCCGCGGGGGTGGACGACTCCCCCAGCGCCGACCTGGTCCTGGAGACCGTGTTCACGATGGCCGACGCCCAGGGTGCGCCGATCCGGATCGTGCACGCCTGCCCGCCGGTGATCCCGCCGTGGCTCACCCCGGACAGCGCCGCGGTGGACGCCGACCGGGCGGACCGGCTGGCCGAGCAGCTGGAACCGTGGCGCTCGAAGTTCCCGGACGTCCCGGTCGACGTGGTGTTGTCGCCGGCCAGCCCGCCGGCCGCCCTGGTGGAGGCGTCCCGCACGGCCCGTCTGGTGATCGTCGGCAGTCACGGCCACGGACTGGTCACCGGCACCCTGGTCGGCTCGACCAGCCTGCAGCTGTTGCACCACGCCGCCTGCCCGGTCTACGTCACCCGCCCTCTGCCGGAGTGAGAGCGGCCGCGGCGGGGGAAGGAGTGAAGCGGCCAGCGCCGGAAAGCGGCCGCGCTGGGAAGGCAGCCGCGACGGGAAACGACCGCGACGGTGAGAACCGGCCCGGCGACAGGCCGGGCCGGTGGTAGGCCGGCACCGCGCGAAGCCAGCTCGGTACAAGAGGCCGGCAGCGTGTGGAACCCGGCACGGGGAGAAGGCCGGCGGAGCGACCGAGAGCACACTGAGTGATCAAGAACGCTTTGACATGAAGTCGGCTTGAGGTTTTAGCGTGCTTGCCGTGGATCTGGGAACTGTGCGCGAATCGGCTGTCGGCGAGCGGATGAAGGACGCGTTCCGCCGGTACCCGACCGGCGTCGCCGTGATCAGCGCCGCCGGACCGGACGGCCCGATCGGGCTGACCGCGTCCAGCGTCGCCTCGGTCGCGGTGGACCCGCCGGCGCTGTCCTTCTCGGTGATGGGCACCCGCACCGCCCGGCTCCTGCTGGCCGCACCGAGTTTTGTGGTGCACCTGCTCGGGGCCGGGCATGCCGCGCTGGCCCGGGAGTTCTCGCACAGCGGCGGCGACCGGTTCACCGCGGATCAGGGCTGGAGTGTGCTGCCGACCGGCGAGCCGATCCTGTCCGACGCGGTAGCCGCGCTGCGCGGCACCGCCCTGCACCGGCTGCCGGTGGGCGGGTCGACCCTGGTCGTCGCGTCGATCCTGGAGGTCTTCCACGGCCCCGAGGATCATCCGCTGATCCACCACGCCCGCGATTTTCACACGAGAGGTCTCTGATGCGTTTTCTCCGCCCGCGTACCGTCGTGAGCGCCCACTGCGATCTGCCCTGCGGCGTCTACGACCCGGCCCAGGCCCGGATCGAGGCCGAGTCGATCAAGGCGATCGCCGAGAAGTACCAGGGCAACACCGACCCGGAGTTCCGCACCCGGGCCATCATCATCAAGGAGCAGCGGGCCGAGCTGGTCAAGCACCACCTGTGGGTGCTGTGGACCGACTACTTCAAGGCTCCGCACTTCGAGAAGTACCCGAACCTGCACCAGCTGTTCAACGAGGCCACCAAGCTCGCCGGCGCGGCGGGCGCCAAGGGCTCGGTGGACCCGGCGATCGCCGACCAGCTGCTCGGCAAGATCGAGGAGATCTCCAAGATCTTCTGGGAGACCAAGCAGGCCTGATCCACTGTGGTGCCCGGCCGGCAGCCGGGCACCACGGAAAAGGCCACAGAAAGAGCCGGGCACCACGCGGAAGGCCGCGCACGATAGGTTCGCGATCATGTCGGAACCGGCCGCCGAGGAGCGGCACGCCACCTGGCTCGAGCTCTTCTTCGATCTGGTCATCGTGGCCGCGGTGGCCCAGCTGGCCCACCTGCTGCACGAGCCGGACGCCGAGCGGCTGCTGATCTTCGGGATCCTCTACTACGCGATGTGGAGCGTCTGGACCGGCTTCACCCTGTACGCGAACGTCGCCGCCACCCGGATCCGCCTGGTCACCATGCTCGGCGCGATGTTCGGCATCGCGGTGATGGCCGCCTCGGTGACCCCGCTGGTCGACGACGACCACCCGCAGCGATTCATCATCGCCTACGTCGCCTGCCGGATGCTGGCGATCGCCTCGTGGAAGAAGTCGGCCGAGGTGATGACCGAGTGGCCGGGCGTGCACCAGGCGGTCGGGCTGATCCCCTGGGTGGCCTCGCTGGGCTTCGAGGCGCCGGTCCGCTATTGGCTGTGGGCCGCCGGCATCGCCTTCGACCTGGCTTTCACGCTGCTCGCTGCCCGGCACCCGGACCGGCTGATGGCCGAGGAGCGCGAGGAGCGGGATCGCCGGCAGCGCCGGTGGACGGCCCGGCTGGCCCGCCGCCGCTTCGGCCGGACGGCCACGCCGCCGGTGCTGCCCGAGCCGCGGGCGGTCACCGCGGACCGGCCGCACCTGGGTGAGCGGCTCGGCCTGTTCGTCATCATCGTGCTCGGCGAGGCGGTCGCGCAGCTGGTCAACGAGGCCGCCGACGTGACGCTCTGGTCGTACGACATCTGGCTCCTGGTATTGACCGGTTTTGGTCTGCTGGTCGCGCTGTGGTGGCTGACGCTGCAGTACGGCTCCGCTGCGGCGCCGGTCGCCGGAGCCTGGACGCGGGCGCTGCGCGCGACCATGCCGGTGCACTATCTGACCACCGCGGCGATCGTCGCGATCGCGGCCGGGCTGGGTGGTCTGGCCGGCGAGGCGGAGCACGCGGGCGCCGCGGTGCGCTGGGTGATGTGCGGCGGCGCGGCGGTGTACTTCCTGGTCGCCGGCCCGCTCGGGTTCTCCGGGGCGGCGCTGCGGTGGACGCTCGGCTGGGCGTTGCCGGCGGCCGCGGGCGCGGTCCTGCTCGGGATCTTCGGCACGCACCTGCCGGTCTGGGTGCTGGTCGCCGGGCTGTTGCTGCTCGCCCTGTGGCAGGTCGGCTACCGGCGGATGACGCCACGTTCGGCCTGATCAGCGGCGGTGGTCCGGGGCGGCTGGCCATGGTCGGGGCATGCTGTCGGAGACTGCTCAGGCCCACACCGAATAGACCAAACCCGGTTTCCGGTACGGCGGGAGGCTCCCCGCCGTACCGGAAACGGGTCTATTCCGGGGTGTCCGGGTAGGCGTAGAGCTCGGCGAGCCGGTGGCGGGACGCCTCCAGCCGGTCGGCGAGCACGGTCAGGAAGCGGGTGGTGAGGTCCCGCCCGATCGCCGGGTCCTCGGCGATCAGCTCGCGGATCCGCGCGGCGTCGAACTCCAGCGCGTGGATGTCCTCGGCCACCACCGCGCCGAACCGCCACCGGTACGGCGGTATCAGCCACGACCAGCCGATCACCGCCCCGGGCCGCAGCCGTTCGATGACGATGTCGCCGCGACCGGGAACGGTCATGTCGAGCGCCACCGCGCCGGAGTTCAGCAGCCAGAACCGCTCGGCCGGGGCACCGGCCGAGAACAGCCGGTAGCGGCTGGCGTGGAAGACCGGGCGGCCGTGCACGGAGAGCCGGTGCAGCAGCTCGGCGGGCAGGTCGGCGGCGAAGTCGTGCAGGGCCAATTGATCGAAAACGCTCAGTGTGGACATGGCGTCTTCCTTTCGGGTCACTCCTGACGGTAGGGCTCCACCGGCCCGCCGGGCAGGTGCCGACGTCCCGATCAGGGGGTCACTTCGACCCGGCCGCGGGCGCCGAGGCCGGCGTCGGCCATGGCGTGCGTCAGGGGACCGCGAGAAGAAACGGACCGCGAGAGAAGGCGGACCGTGCGTCAGCGGCGGTCGACGCCGAAGCTGCGGCTCAGCAGGACTGTCATGACCAGCACGGCGGTCACGGTCAGCAGGATCAGGACCGCTCGCGGGCCGAGGAAGAGGGCCAGGAACGGGATCGACAGGAAGGTGCCCACGCAGAGCATCGACACGGTCGGGAACGGGCAGGCGGGCACCGCGTCGGCGCGCATCCGCCGGGCGAAGGCCGGGTCGCCGGCGGACAGATGCTGCTCGATGTCGGCGAGGACGCGGCGGTCCTTCTCCTCCAGCACGACTCCCCCTCGACGGATGAAAGAGGAATAGCTGATCTGGCACGAATTGCCGTCTCCGAAGCCTATAACAGAGGGTGAGCAATAGTTCACCGTATGTGCAGCCGAGGAGGCTGGATGACCACCGTCGCCGCGAGGCCGACCCCTGTCCGGCCGCATCCGGTCCGCCGGCAGGTGAGAGGATCCGCGCTGGCCCGGATCCTGCGCACCACCGATGCCAAGCAGATCGGCATCAACTACATGATCACGTCGATCATCTTCTACATCGTCGGCGGCATCATGGCCCTGCTGATGCGCGCCGAGCTGGCCCGGCCCGGGATGCAGATCCTCTCGCCGGAGCAGTTCAACCAGCTGTTCACCATGCACGGCACGGCGATGCTGCTGTTCTTCGCCACGCCGATCGTGTTCGCCTTCGCCAACTACGTGGTGCCGATCCAGATCGGCGCGCCGGACGTGGCGTTCCCCCGGCTGAACGCGTTCGCCTACTGGCTGTACCTGTTCGGCACGCTGATCGCGATGAGCGGTTTCGTGATGCCGGGCGGCGCCGCGGACTTCGGCTGGTTCGCCTACACCCCGCTGAGCGACTCGCTGCACTCGCCGGGCATCGGCGGCAACGCCTGGGTGGTCGGCCTGGCCATCGGCGGTCTGGGCTCGATCCTCGGCGCGGTCAACCTGATCACCACGATCCTGACCCTGCGTGCCCCGGGCATGACCATGTTCCGGATGCCGATCCTCACCTGGAACATGCTGATCACCAGCCTGCTGGTGATCCTGATCTTCCCGTTCCTGGCGGCGGCGCTGTTCGCCCTGGCCGCCGACCGGGTGGTCGGCGCGCACGTCTTCGACGTGGACACCGGCGGGCCGATGCTCTGGCAGCACCTGTTCTGGTTCTTCGGCCACCCCGAGGTGTACGTGATCGCCCTGCCGTTCTTCGGCATCATCACCGAGGTCATCCCGGTCTTCAGCCGCAAACCGCTGTTCGGCTACAAGGGCCTGGTCGCGGCCACGATCGGGATCGCCGCCCTGTCGATGAGCGTATGGGCCCACCACATGTACGCGACCGGCCAGGTGCTGCTGCCGTTCTTCAGCTTCCTCACCTTCATGATCGGCGTGCCGACCGGCATGAAGTTCTTCACCTGGATCGGCACCATGTGGCGCGGCCAGGTCAGCTTCGAGACGCCGATGGTCTGGGCGGTCGGCTTCCTGGTCACCTTCCTGTTCGGCGGCCTGTCCGGCATCCTGCTGGCGTCCCCGCCGATGGACTTCCACGTCTCCGACTCGTACTTCGTGGTGGCCCACTTCCACTACGTGCTGTTCGGCACGATCGTGTTCGCGGTCTTCTCCGGGATCTACTTCTGGTTCCCGAAGATGTTCGGCCGGATGCTCGACGAACGGCTGGGAAAGCTGCATTTCTGGCTGACCTTCATCGGTTTCCACATGACGTTCCTGGTGCAGCACTGGGTCGGCACGAAGGGCATGCCCCGGCGGTACGCCGACTATCTGCCGACCGACGGTTTCACCGGGCTGAACACGCTGTCCTCGATCGGCTCGTTCATCCTGGGCGCCGCGACGCTGCCGTTCCTCTACAACGTGTGGAAGTCCTACAAGGTCGGCAAGGTGGTCACCGCGCCGGACCCGTGGGGTCACGGCAACTCGCTGGAGTGGGCGACCACCACCCCGCCGCCGCTGCGCAACTTCGACAGCATGCCGCGGATCCGCTCCGAGCGGCCCGCCTTCGACCTCAAGTTCCCGCACCTGGCGGCCGGTGAGCAGTCGCTGGCCGGGCCGCCGGAGGGCGGCGCCCGGCCGTTGACCAGTGAGTCGGACGGCGGCGCCACCTACGCCGAGGACATCGCCTCGGACCGGGACCGCCCCTCCGACGCCAAGCGCAAGAAGAAGAGCTAGATCCGCCCGCCCTCCGGCCTGCCCACGCGCTCACGGCGCGTGGGCAGGCCATTTTTTCGGTACGCCCAGCCGCCGTCCCGGGCCTGGGTCAGGCGGAGCCGCGGACCAGGTCGGCGATGCGGGTGACGCCCTCGGTCAGGTCGGCGTCGCTCAACGCGTAGGAGAACCGCAGGTAGCCCGGGGTGCCGAAGGCCTCGCCGGGCACCACGGCCACCTCCGCCTCGTCCAGGATCACCTCGGCCAGCTCGGCGGAGGTGGCCGGGCGGCGCCCCCGCAGCGGCCGGCCGAGCAGGCCCTTCACCGACGGGTACACGTAGAAGGCGCCCTCCGGCTCCGGGCACACCACGCCCGGGATGTCGTTGAGCAGCCGCACGATGGTCTGCCGGCGCCGGTCGAAGGCGCGGCGCATCTCGGCCACGGCGGAGAGGTCACCGGTCACCGCGGCGAGCGCGGCGGCCTGAGCCACGTTGCAGACGTTCGACGTGAGGTGGGACTGCAGGTTCAGCGCGGCCTTGATCAGGTCGGCCGGGCCGGTCATCCAGCCGGTCCGCCAGCCGGTCATGGCGTAGGTCTTCGAGACGCCGTTCAGGATCAGAGTCCGGTCGGCCAGCTCCGGCACCACGGCCGGCAGCGAGTGGAACTCGGCGTCGCCGTAGACCAGATGCTGGTAGATCTCGTCGGTCACGACCAGCAGGTCGCTGGCGGCCGCCCACTTGCCGATCTCCTCGAGCGCGTCCCGGGGGTAGACCGCGCCGGTCGGGTTGGACGGTGAACACATCAGCAGCACCTTGGTGCGCGGGGTGCGGGCCGCTTCCAGCTGGGCGGCGGTGACCAGATAACCGGTCGACTCGTCGGTGGTGACCGGGACCGGGACGCCGCCGGCCAGCCGCACCGCCTCCGGGTAGGTGGTCCAGTAGGGCGCCGGGATCAGCACCTCGTCGCCCGGGTCGAGAATGGTGGCGAAAGCCTGGTAGACGCCCTGCTTGCCGCCGTTGGTCACGGCCACCTGGGCCGGGCTCACCCGGTGCAGCCCGGCGATCGCCTCGCGCAGCGCCGGGATGCCGCCGGCCGGCGTGTACTTGTGCGTCCACGGCTCCCGGCACGCTCGCGCGGCCGCCTCCACGATGTAGTCCGGGGTGGGGAAGTCCGGCTCCCCCGCGCCGAAACCGATCACCGGCCGGCCCGCGGCGCGCAGTGCCTTGGCCTTGGCGTCGACCGCCATGGTTGCCGATTCGGCGATGCTCGAAACACGTTCAGAAATGCGACCCATGGGCGCGATCCTGTCAGCCTCGCGCACCTCCGGACAACCACAATGATTTGTTGCCGGACACCTCCCGAGCCGTGGAATTTCCAGCGGTTACGCCGCTGCGTTAACGTGCCGTTTCCATTCGGCGCAACGATTTCTCTTTCGCTCCGGCCGTACCGGAAATCTTGCGGAATCGCTCAGCCACCGACCGTGACCAATCCGGTCTCATAGGCGACGATGACCAGCTGGGCCCGATCGCGGACGTCCAGTTTCGCGAGGATCCGCCCCACGTGTGTCTTCACCGTGGCCAGGCTCAGCGACAGGTGCTGGGCGATCTCCGTGTTCGAGAGCCCGCGACCGATCAGCGTCAGCACCTCGCGTTCGCGCCCGGTCACCGCGTCGAGCAGCCGCGGGATCGGCCGCTCGGACCGCGGCCGGGCGGCGAACTCGGAGATCAGCCGCCGCGTCACCGACGGGGCGAGCAGCGCCTCGCCGTCGGCGACGATCCGGATGCCGGTCAGCAGCTCGGCCGGCGGAGTGTCCTTGAGCAGGAAGCCGCTCGCGCCGGCCCGCAGCGCGCCGTAGACGTACTCGTCCAGGTCGAACGTCGTCAGGATCAGCACCCGGACGTCCGGCAGCCGCAGCTCCCGGCAGATCCGCCGGGTGGCCTCGATACCGTCCATCTCCGGCATCCGGACGTCCATGAGCACCACGTCCGGCCGGGTCTCGGCGGCCAGCCGGACCGCCTCGGCGCCGTTCCGCGCCTCGCCCACCGTCTCGCAGTCACCGCTGCGGTCGACCAGCACCCGGAAGCTGCCACGCAGCAGCGCCTGGTCGTCGGCGATCAGCACCCGGATCATCAAACGTCCCCCCGCTCGCGAGCCGTGACCGGCAGCAACGCCCGCACCGAGAACCCGCCGCCGGCTCGGGGACCGGCGCGGAAGGTGCCGCCGTGCAGCGCCACCCGCTCGCGCATCCCGATCAGCCCGTGCCCGGAGCCCGTGCCGCCCGGCGGCCGGGTGCCGTCGTCGTCCACCTCGACCCGGATCTGCTCCGGTCCGACGACCACGTTGACCCGGCAGTGGGCCGGCGCCGCGTGCCGGACCACGTTCGTCACCGCCTCCTGCACGATCCGGTAGACCGCGAGCTGCACCGACTCGGAGACCGCGGCGGCCGGTGCCCGGTCCACGGTCAGGGTGACCCGGGCGTCGCTCACCGCCGCCGACTCGACCAGGCCGGGCAGGTCGTCGAGGCCCGGGGTCGGCGCATAGGGCGCGTCCTCGCGCAGCATGTCGAGCACCCCACGGACCTCGGCCATCGCCGCCCGGCCGGTCTTCTCGATGACCCGCAACGCGTCCCGCGCCTCGGCCGGGTCCGTCTCGGCGACGTGGTTGCCGATCGACGCCTTGACCACGATCACCGTCATCGTGTGGGCGATGACGTCGTGCAGCTCACGGGCCAGCCGGAGCCGCTCCGCCAGCACGGCCGCACGGCGGTCCTGCTCGCCGCGCGCGGCATGCCGCGCCCGCCGCTCCGCGATCGCGAACCCGAGGATGGCCGACGGCGCGATGATCAGGGCCCCGAAAACCGCGCTCAGGAGCGTCGACGGGGCGTCCTGCGGCGGACCGGCCGGCCCCGCGAGGATGGTCGGCGCCACCATGCCGGCGCTCATCAGCACCACGCAGATCGCGACGACCAGCAGGGCACGCCGGGCCGGCACGCTCAGCCCCACGGTGTAGAAGACCAGGGCCAGCGCACCGGCCGGACCGGGAGCGGCGAAGGTCGGGATGATCTCGGTGCCGAGCGCCGCCGCGGCGGCGACCGTGACGATCACGGCCACCGCGGCGGGCCGGCGCCGACGGACTGCAACCGGCAGCCCGATGGCGAGCGCGGCCACCCAGGAGAGCCAGCCCGGCTCGATCGGCTGCCGGTCCATCGGCGCGTCGAGAGCGCCCGCGTAGGAGATCAGTACGGCGCCCGCCGCCGCCAGCACGTCGAGGACATACCACTCGACCGGACGGAAGCGCCGGACGAGTCGAGCGGCATCCATGCGCACGACCGTAACGTCCGCGGCGGGCCCGCGCGTCGGCCCACGGGCCGTCATCCCCAGGGATGACCACACCCCGATTTCCGGTACGGCTTACCACTGTGGCCGGAACGTGAGGTGTCGTTCCCGGTCCGATGTGCCGTCCACCCCGCCGGCGGCATCGTGTCCGGCATGACGACACAGACGGCTGTTCTGCACGACATCCGGGCCGGCTACGGCACCGGCGACCGTCAGCTGGTCGCCCTCGACGGCGTCTCGGTGGCTTTCGACCGCGGCACCTTCACCGCCGTGATGGGCCCGTCCGGCTCCGGCAAGTCGACCCTGCTGCACTGCGCGGCCGGCCTGGAGCGCCCGCTCGCCGGCTCGGTCAGCATCGACGGCGTCCGGCTCGACGACCTCACCGAGGATCAGCTCACCCGGCTGCGGCGCGACCGGGTCGGCTTCGTGTTCCAGGCGTTCAACCTGGTCTCCGCGCTCACCGCCGAGCAGAACGTCGCGTTGCCGGCCCGGCTGGCCGGCCGCCGCCCGCCGGCCGCCGACGTCGCGGCCGCGCTCGCCGCGGTCGGGCTGGCCGGTCGCCGCCGGCACCGCCCGAGCGAGCTGTCCGGCGGCGAGCAGCAGCGGGTGGCGGTGGCCCGGGCGTTGCTCAGCCGGCCCGCCGTGGTGTTCGCCGACGAGCCGACCGGCGCCCTGGACAGCGTGACCTCGCGGCAGATCCTCGACCTGCTCCGGGGCCTGGTCGACGAGCAGGGCCAGACGGTGGTGATGGTGACCCACGACCCGGTCGCCGCCGCCCGCGCCGACCGGATCGTGTTCCTCGCCGACGGCCGGATCGCCGACGACGTGCGCTCCCCGCTCGCTCCGGAGCAGATCGCCGCCCGGACCGCGCGGCTGGTGGCGGGACCGTGCTGACCCTGCGCCGGACGGCCGGCGCGCTGATCGCCGTCACCATCGGGATCGCCCTGGTCACCACGGCCCTGCTGCTGCTCGTCTCGGGCCGCCCGCAGACTCCGGACCGGTGGGTCGGGGCAGCGGTCGTCGTCCAGGCCCGGCCGGCTCACAGCCCGGCCGATCCGTTCCCGCCGGCCGTGCCGTGGCCCGGCGCGCACGCCGACGAACTGGGCGGCCGGCTCGCCGCGCTGCCCGGGGTGACGGCCGCGGTTCCGGATCGGTCCTTCTACGCGCAGGCGATCGTCGACGGGCGGCCCGTCGAGTCCGCCGTCCCGGCGTCGGGCTGGTCATCGGCCCGGCTCGGCGGGGTGCGGCTGACCTCCGGCGCCCCGCCGCGACAGGCCGGCGAGGTCGTGGTGGACGAGGCGCTGGGTCTGCGACCGGGCGACCTGATGACGCTGCTGACCGCGGCCGGTCCGGAGCGTCACCGGGTGACCGGTCTGGCCGACGCACCCGGTGTCCTGGTGCCGGACCGGGTGGCCGCCCGCTTCGCGCCGGGCGTGACCGCGATCGGCCTGGTCCTGGAGCCCGGTGCGGACACCGGAGCGGTCGCGGCCGCCGCCGGCCGGATCGTCGGCACGGACGGCGAGGTGCTCACCGGGGACGGGCGCGGCGCCCTGGAGCCGCGCGGCGACGCCCGGACCCGCTGGATCGGCATGCAGGTGCTGACCGGCGTCGCGGTGCTCACCGGGTTCGTCACGGTGTTCGTGGTGGCGTCGACGTTCGCCTTCACCGTCGCGCAGCGCCGGCGGGAACTCGGGCTGCTGCGGACCGTCGGCGCCACGCCACGCCAGGTGCGGCGCCTGGTCCAGCGTGAGGCTCTGCTGGTCGGCGGCGCCGGAGCGGTCCTCGGCGTGCTCGCCGGCGCCGCGCTGTCCCCGGCGGCCGCCCGGCTGCTCGTCACGGCCGGGTTCGAGCCGGCCGGCTATCAGGTGCGGTTCGCCGCGCTGCCGATCCTGGCCGCGCTGCTGCTCGGCCCGCTGGTGGCGCTGGCCGGGGCCGGCTCGGCGGCGCGCCGGGCCGCCCGGGTGCGCCCCCTGGAGGCGCTCCGCGAGGCGGCCGTCGAACAGCGCCGCATGGGCCGGGCCCGGTGGACCGCCGGCGGCGTGTCGCTGGCTGCCGGCGTCGCGCTGGCCGTCGCCACCGCGGCCTCGGACGACGCCCAGCAGGGGGCGACCTATGTGCTGTACGCGGCGATGGCCCTGATCGTCGGGATGGCCACGCTGGCGCCGGCCACGATCCCGCCGCTGCTGCGGCTGTGGCGCGGCGGCGGCGCGATCGGCATGCTGGTCCGGGAGAGCACGCTGACGGCAACCCGCCGGACCGCGTCCACGGCGGCCCCGGTGCTGCTCACGGTCGCCTTCGCGGTGCTGGTCTCGGGCATGGTCCGCACCTCGGCGGCGGCCTACGCGGCAGGCCGCGCGGCGGACGTCGCCACCGGCCGGGTGCTGGTGCCGGAGCACACGCCGGGGCTCTCCGACGCCGCGGTGTCCGGCGCCGCCGGAGCCGCGATCCTGCCGGCCACCGTGTTCGGCCCGGACCGGCGGGCGCTGAACGCGATCGGTGTCGACCCGCGGGCCTTCGTCGCGACCGACCGGGCAGCCGACGTGGTCGCCGGTGCCCTCGACGGTCTCCACGCCGCGGACACCGTGGTGGTCACCGAGTCGGCCCGCCTCGCCGTCGGCGCCGCCTGCCCGGTGACCTTCGCCGACGGGCAGACCGTGTCGCTGCGGGTGGTCGGCGTGGTCGCCGACCGGTCGATCCGCGGCGACCTGCTGATGTCCCGGGCGACCGTGCGGCACCACGATCCCTCGGCGCTCACCGCGGCGGTGCATCTGACCGGTGACGCGGCGGCCGGTCCGGGCGCGCGGGTGATCGATGTGGCCACCTGGGCGGCGGAGGCGGACCGCGCCGAGGACCGGCTGGTCTGGCTGTTCACGCTCATGCTGATCGCGGTGTCGGCCGGTTACGGCGCGATCGCCGTCGCGAACACGCTGCTGATGGCCGCCGCGGGGCGGGCGCCCGACCTGCGGGTGATCCGCCTGGCCGGGGCGACCCGCCGGCAGGTGACCGGCTACCTGGCCGCCGAGTCGGCGCTGGTGGTGGCGATCGGCACGATGCTGGGCGGGCTGGTCGCCGCCGGGGCGTTGCTGGCCGTCCGCGCCGGGCTGAGTGAGCAGACCGGTGCCCCGGTTCCGCTGGTGCTGTCCTGGCCGGTGATCGCCGGGGTGGTCGGGCTGTGCCTGCTGCTCGGGCTGCTCGCCAGCGTGCTGCCGGCCCGTGCCGGATCCGTCGGCCGGCGCGCGCCCGATGCCGCGGATCGAGCGCTGGGGTGACGTGGGTCACTGTCACGCGGCGGGCCGGGGCGGTGTCTGGTGGGCATGACAGCACATACGCGTACCGACATCGTGGTCCTCGGTGGTGGCTATGCCGGTATCACCGCCGCGCTCCGGCTCGCTCCGCGGCACCGGGTGACGCTGGTCGACCCCCGGGAGCACTTCGTCGAGCGGGTCCGGTTGCACCAGGTCGCGGCGGGGCAGGCCGGGACGGTCCGGCCGTACCGGAAACTTCTCGCCGGCACCGGGATCCGGCATGTCACCGGCCGCGCGGCCGAGCTCGATCCGGCCGGCGGCCGGGTCGCGGTGGAGACGGGCGACGGGCAGCGGCTCGACCTCGGCTACGACCGCCTGGTGTACGCGTTGGGCAGCCGGACCAGGGTGCCGGCGCTGATTCCGGCCGCCGGCGACGCCGGCGCGACGCCGGTCTACACCGCGGAGACGGCGGCCGGCCTGGCCACCGGGATGGCCGGGCGGAGCGGGCGGCTCGCCGTCGTCGGGGGCGGGCTGACCGGCATCGAGATGGCGGCCGAGCTCGCCGAGGCGCACCCGGGCTGGCAGGTCCGGCTGCTCACCGCCGGCGGCTTGGCGCCGACCCTCTCCGAGCCGGCCCGCCGCCACCTGCGGGCCACGTTCGACCGGCTCGGGGTCACGGTCGAGGAGGGCGCCACCGTGGACGATCCGCGCCAGGTCGACGCGGACGCGGTGCTCTGGTCGGCGGCCATGACCCCGGCCACCGAGCTGGCCGCCGAGGCCGGCCTGGCACTCGACGAGCAGGGCCGGATCCGGGTCGACGCGGCGCTGCGGTCGGTCACCCGCCCGGAGATCGTGGTGGCCGGGGACGCCGGCGCGGGCTGGCGGATGGCCTGCGCGACCGCCATGCCGACCGGGGCCCACGCGGCCGACACCCTCCTGCGGGAGGCGCGCGGGGCGGCAGCGCGGCCGTTCCGGCTCAGGTACGTGCTGGTCTGAATGAGCCTCGGCCGGTCCGACGGCCTGGTCCAGGTGCTGCATGCCGACGACCGGCCGCGGGACCTGGTGCTCACCGGGCGGCCGGCCGCGTGGGTGAAGGAGCGGATCGTGAGCGGCACCGCCGGGGTGCTCGGCTACGCGGCCAAGCACCCCGCCGTGTTGAGCGGGCTGCTGTTCTGAGAAGGCGACCGGGCCGGGCGATAGCCTTCGCGGCATGAGCGAAGACGTGGCGAAGCAGGCGGAGCTGGTCGAGGTGCGGCCCAGGATCCACGCCTGGGTGCAGCCGGACGGGTCCTGGTGGCTGAACAACGCGGGCGCGATCACCACGGCGGCGGGGCAGCTGGTGGTCGACACGTGCGCCACCGCCACCCGGGCCCGGCGGTTCCTGGACGCGCTGGCCACGGCCACCGGTCAGGCGCCGACCCTGGCGGTCAACACGCATCAGCACGGCGACCACACGTACGGGAACAGCCTGCTCCCCGCCACGACCACGCTGATCGGCCAGGAGAAGATGCGGGAGGGGCTGCGGGTCGACCCGATCATCGACGGCTGCCCGCCGTTCTGGAGCCCGGTGCCGGACTGGGGTGACGTGCGGCGGCGCCTGCCCGACCTCACGATCACCGACGCGCTGACCGTGCACCTCGGCGACAAGCGGGTCGAGCTGCGGCACCCCGGCGGGCCGGCGCACACCACCGGCGACCTGATCGCCTGGGTGCCGGACGAGCGGGTGCTGTTCACCGGGGACCTGGTCTTCGCCGGGCTGACCCCGCTGGTCTTCATGGGGTCGGTGCCGGGCGCGCTGGCCGCGGTGGACTGGCTCGCCGGGTTCGAGCCGGAGGTGGTGGTGCCCGGGCACGGTCCGATCCTGACCGGCGCCGAGATCGCCCGGGTGCTCGACGAGCACCGGCGGTACTACCGGCTGGTGCTGCGGGCCGGCGCGAACGGGATCGAGCAGGGGCTGTCCCCGCTGGAGGCGGCCCGCGCGGTGGACCTGGGCGAGTTCGCCGGGTGGGCGGACGCCGAGCGGATCGTGCTCAACCTGCACCGGTACTACGCCGACCAGCAGGGTGCGGAGCTGGATCTGATCGCGGCGTTCTCGGATGCGGTCGCCTACCACGGCGGGCCGCTGCCCACTTACGTCTGATCCGGCGCTGGGTTGTGGTGCCACCGGGAGTCCGGTCCACCCATCACGATCGGGCCGATCCCGGTCGTTCGGTGAGGTTCGCTTCGCGGAACCTTTGTGCGGGTGCGGCCGCATAGACTTCGGACCGGCCTGGGCACCACCCTCCACCTCGGCACCCGACCACCACCGCCGACCTGATCACCGCTCCACCCTGGAACCCGACCACGACCACCGCTCCACCCTGGAACCCGATCATGACCACCGCTCCACCCCGACGCCCGACCACGACCGCCGACCTGGCCACCGCTTGCCGCGTGGCACCTGACCGCCACCACCGACCTGATCACCGCCCTCCGCCTCGGCACCTGACCGCGACCGCCGACCTGCTCACCGTCTTCCCGCGCGGCACCTGACCGCGACCGCCGACCTGTTCACCGTCTTCCCGCGCGGCACCTGACCGCCCCGGCCGGGAGGGAGTCGGCTGCGGCCGGGGTGGTCATCGGCGAGTCCGGCGGCGGGAGCATCACCAGGCGATCGGGCCGTCCTCGTCGAAGAAGCCGCCGCTGGGGCCGTCGTCGGGCAGGGTCGCCAGGCGGATCGCGGCGGTGGCGCCCTGCTCCGGCGTCCGGTGTCCGCGGAAGCCGTTCAGGTCGGTGGCGCAGTAACCGGGGCAGGCCAGGTTGATCAGGATGTTCGAGCCGGCCAGCTCCTTGGCGTACTGGACGGTGACCGCGTTCAGGAAGGTCTTCGACGGGGAGTAGGCGGCTGCGATCGGGCCGGTCTCCGCGCCCGGGGCGGTCTGCCTGGTCAGCGAGCCGACCCTGCTGGACATGTTGACAATCCGCGGGGACCGGGAGCGGCGCAGCAGCGGCAGCATGGCGTTGGTGACCCGGACGACGCCGATGACGTTGGTCTCCACCACCGTGCGGATGATCTCCGGGTCGACGACCGTCGGTTCCTGCGGGCGGTCGCCGGTGATGCCGGCGTTGTTGACCAGCACGTCCAACCGGCCGAACCGTTCCTCGATCAGCGCGGCGGCCGCGGTCACGCTGCCGTCGGCGGTCACGTCGAGCGGCACGCCGAAGGCGTCCACTCCGGCCGCTCGCAGCTTCTCCACGGCGGCGTCGCGGCGTTCCGCGTCCCGGGCACCGACACCGACGGTCAGCCCGCGGGCGCCGAGACCGGCCGCGATCTCGTAGCCGATGCCCTTGTTCGCGCCGGTAACCAGTGCAATCTTTCGTTCGCTCATGCCATCGATCCTGTCCGCGGCACGATCCGACCTCCAACACCGATCGGGTAGTCCCCGATACCCACAAGGTATGAAGCAACCCCGACGGCCGCGCCGACACCGACAGGTGCTGCCCCGGGGAAGACGCGCGACAGGCCGCCGACAGTGATGCCTGGATTGGCGGAGCGCGAGCGGACACGGCGACAGGCGCGCGGCGGAGCAAGGGGGGCCGCGGGACGGCAGCGCGGCAACGGCCCGGGACAGCAGCGCGGGCGCCGGCGCAGGACAGCAGCGCGCCAACGGCCCGGGACAGCAGCGCGGCGCCGGCGCAGGACAGCAGCGCGCCAACGGCCCGGGACAGCAGCGCGGCGCCGGCGCAGGACAGCAGCGCGCCAACGGCCCGGGACAGCAGCGCGGCGCCGGCGCAGGACAGCAGCGCGCCAACGGCCCGGGACAGCAGCGCGGCGCCGGCGCGGGACGGCGGCGCGGGACGGCGGCGCGGGACGGCGGCGCGGGACGGCGGCGCGGCAAGGCGGCAGCGCGGCGGGACGAAGGGGCGGCAGGGCTAGCCTTGCGGGATGGAGACGCGGGAGCTGCGGTATTTCGTCGCGGTGGCCGAGGAAGGGCATTTCGGGCGGGCGGCGCAGCGGCTCGGGATGGCGCAACCGCCGCTGTCCCGGGCGATCAGCCAGCTGGAGCGGCGGCTCGGGGTGACGCTGCTGGAGCGGACCAGCCGGGGTGCGACGGTGACCGAGGCCGGGGCGGTGCTGCTCCGGGAGGCCCGCGCGGTGCTCGACGCGGTGCAGGCGGCCGAGCGGCGGACCCGGCGCGCGGCGTCGGCCGGGTCCGGGCTGGTGCTGGTGGCCAAGGCGGGGGCGTCCAGCGAACTGCTCGCCAAGCTGCTCGACGCCTTCGCCGGCGAGCCGGAGGCGGTTCCGGTCGACGTGGTGCTGTGCGGGGTCGGCGAGCAGGAACAGCTGCTCCGCGACGGCCGGGCCGACGTGGCGTTGCTGCACCAGCCTTTCGATGCGACGGCCGGCTTCGACGTCGAGGAGCTGGGCGCCGAGGGGCAGGTGGTGATCCTGCCGGCCGGGCACCCGATGACCGTTCGCGATCAGGTGCGGATGGCGGACGTCGAGGATCTGCCGGACCTGCCGCTGCCGCGCTGGCCGGAGCGGGACGGCAGCTACCCGGATGGGCCGGGCCCGCAGGTCCGTAACCAGACGCAGCTGATGCAGCTGGTGTCCCTGGGCCGGGCCTGCGTGATCGCCCCGGAGTCGGTCCGGGCGCAGCTGCACGACGGGCTGGTCGCCGTCCCGGTCTCGGACGCGCCGCGGGTCACCACCGTGATCGCCTGGCCGCCGCACAGCCGCTCCCGCGCGCTGGCCGCTCTGGTCCGGACCGCGACGCGCCTCTGACAGGTCCGATCCGGACCATGGCCGGCCGGCCGCGTGGCTCCCGCCCGTTCCGGATCGGCCCCAGCACACGGTCCGCTCCGGGCGCGGGCCGCGAGTTTTCGGTACGCCGCAGCGCTCCGGCAACGCCAGACGCCCGCACGGAGCGCTCTGTCCGTACCGAAAAATGGGGTGGATCGGAACCGGCGGCTAACCGCGACGCTCCAGCAGCGTGATGCTGAGCAGCGGATACTTCCAGCTCGACACGGCCCGGTAGTCCCGGCTGATCCGTTGCCGCTTCCCGGGTGCCATGTTCCGGAGCGGATCGCTCGCGTCGTCCACCCGGATCACCCAGATGCGCGGTGGGTCGCCGAGGCACGCCGCGGCCGGGCACTCCCGGGCGAGCAGCCGGCCGTCGGCGCGCTGCGGCCGGGTCGCGAGCACGTCGGGCGGCCGCGGCGCGGGGAGATACCGCTGGTAGATGTCGCGCGGCGCCCACGGGATGCTGGGATGCGTGTCCGGAAAGACGGCTACGTCCCCCGGCCGGTAGCGCGGCCCGATCACCTGCGCGATCTTCGTGGAGTCCTCGGCGTGCCCGGCCGGTTCGCGCAGTTCGAGCTGCACCGGAAAGGACACCAGCAGCGCCAGCGCCACCACCGCCCCAGCTCGCACCCGACCGGCCCGCAGCAGCCCCGACGCGGCCAGCACGGCCATCGGGGCGAGGGCGACCAGCACATACCGCGCCACCCAGATCGGATAGACCATTCCGGTCATCAGCAGAAGCACCGGCGGCACGAAGGCAGCTCCCGCCAGCACCCGGAAAGCGGGGTCCCACCGCACCCCGAGGACCGCCAGGACGATCACCATCCCACCGATCGCCGCCGACCCGAACACGGTCTGCGGCAACCCCTGCCAGGTGTTCAGGTCGGCCACCGGGATCCACGAGACCTGCCCGCTCTGCCCCGCCCCGGCCACCGCCAGCAGCACCGCCGGCACACTGCCGACCGCCGCCGGCACCGCCCACCACCAGCGCAGCCGACGTACCACGAGCGCGTGCCCGGCCACCATCAGCAGCCCGCCGAGCGGGTGCGCCAGCCCGGTAGCCGCCACCGCCGCCGCATACCCGGCTGCCCCGCCCACGGCCGGCCGCGCGATGATCCGGAGCAGACACCAGAGGGCCAGCGCCGCGAAGAACATCGCGATCGCGTACGGCCGGGCCTCCTGGGCGTAGCGGGAGACCGCCGGGATCGCCGCGAACAGCAACCCACCGGCCAGCCCGGTCCGCTCCCCGCCGGTCCGGCGCCCGATGACCGCCACCAGGATCGCGGTCCCGGCGATGGCGAGCGCCGACGGCAGCCGCAGCGCCGGCGTCCCGGTCCCGGCCACCGTCGTCCACAGCTTCATCGCCGCGTAGTACGGCGTCACCACCGCGTCCACCGTCCCGGACAGCCGGAGCAGCTCGGTCCAGGTGAGCCGGACCGCGCCCCAGGTGGCCAGCTCGTCGGCCCAGAGGGCGGGACCGGTCAGCCGCCAGCCGGCGAGGGCCGCCGCGACCAGACCGGCGAGGACGGCGGACCGGGTGGTGGCGATGCTGATCGGGACGCTCCCAGGGGACTGTTCATGATCCAGGGCGCGCCGACACTACGGGGGCGAGACGAACGGGCGGTGTCCGTACCGTGAATGTCGGTCAGGCGGCGACGCCGCACCGCGACCGGGCCTCGATTTCGGCGGCCGGCAACGGCCGAGCGTAGTAGTAGCCCTGCGCGTAGCGGTACCCGAGCCGGTACAGCTCGGCCGCCTGCTCCGCGGTCTCCACCCCTTCGGCGACCGCCCGCAGGTGCAGCCCGTCGCAGATGCCGATCAGCGCGGCCACCACGACCGCGTTCTGGCCGCCCTCGGTGATGTCGTCGACGAACGACTTGTCCACCTTGAGGATGTCCGCCGGGCAGGTGCGCAGCAGCCCGAGCGAGGAGTGCCCGGTGCCGAAGTCGTCGAGCGCGATGTTCACCCCGAGCTCGGCGATCGCCCGCAGCTCGGTCAGCGCGGTGCCGCCGTCGAACACCGCGGTCTCGGTCACCTCCACGGTCAGCACGTGCGGCGGCAGGCCGGTCCGGTGCAGGACCGCCTCCACCTCCTTGGCGAACCCGGCTTCGCGCAGCTGGCGGGCGGACACGTTGACGGTGACCGTGCGCGGCGCGGCGCCGCCGAGGGTGGCGAGCCACGCGGTCGCCTGCCGGCACGCCTCCTGCAGGATCCACGAGCCGAGCGGCACGATCAGCCCGGTACGCTCGGCGGCCGGGATGAACGTCGCCGGGCCGACCGGGCCGCGTTCCGGGTGGGTCCAGCGGACCAGCGCCTCGACGCCGTAGAGTTCGCCGCCGGGCATCGCCACGATCGGCTGGTAGAGCAGGTGCAGCTGGTCGGTGTCGAGCGCGGTGCGCAGGTCGGCGGCGAGCCGGGACTGCTCGGCGGTCCGCTGGTCCATCTCCGCGGTGTACCCGACCAGGCGGCCCTTGCCCTGGCCCTTCGCCTCGTACATCGCCACGTCGGCGCGGCGCAGCAGTTCGTCGGCGGTCTCCCCGGCCCGGGCCGGGGCCAGCCCGGTGCTGGCCTCGACGACCAGTTCGTGGCCGGCCGCGTGCACCGGCCGGCGCAGCTGCGCGGCGAGCGCGCCGAGGACGGCGGCGTGGTCGCCGGAGCGCAGCAGCAGCGCGTACTCGTCGCCGCCGAGCCGGGCGACCATCGCGTCCGCCGGCAGCTCGGCGCTGATCCGCTCGGCGACCGCGACCAGCAGCGCGTCGCCGACCGCGTGCCCGAGGTCGTCGTTGATCTCCTTGAAGTCGTCCAGGTCGATCAGCGCCACGCTCACCGACTCCGGGTCGGCGGCCAGCGCCTCGGTGATCTCCCGGACCAGCACGGTCCGGTTCGGCAGGCCGGTCAGCACGTCGTGGGTGGCCTGGTGGGCCAGCTCCCGCTGCCGGGCGTCGAGGTCGTCGAGCAGCAGCGCGTTGTCCCGGAGCGCGACCGCCTGCCGGCCGGCGACCAGCACCGTCACGGTGACCGAGCCGATCGCGATGACCACCAGGTCGGCGGTGTGGCTGACCGCGCTGGACAGCAGCAGGCCGCCGGTGGCCAGGACGGCGGCGTACGGCATCACGCTCAGCCGCCGGCTCAGCGGGCGGGGCTGCGGCCGGCCGGCCCGGGTGGCCCGCAGTTGCCGGTCGGCGGCGAAGCACAGGCACATGCAGGTGCAGGGCAGCAGCACGTGCGCGGTGTTCAGGTACGGCCGGTCGGCGAGCAGCGGCGCCAGCGACCCGCCGCCGGCCCCGACCGCCCCGGTCAGCGCGAGCAGGTGCAGCGCCCGCCGGTCGATCAGCCCGGTGCCGGTGAAGGCCACCTTGACGAAGGCGAAGACACAGATGAAGCCGGCTCCCACCACGATCAGCACGGTGATCGCCCCGCCCACGCTGTCGCTGAGCCAGCTCTCCCAGCGCGGGTAGATCAGGTGCCAGCAGAAGGTCAGCACGGTGACGATCACGGTGGCGATGTCCAGGCCGAACCGGACCCATTCGATCCGGGTCCGGCGGGCGCCCGGGATGCGCAGCACGCCGAGCAGGATGGCGACCAGCCCGGCGGTGTAGACGCCCGCGGTCCACCCGCTGATGTGCTGGCCCTGCTGGCGGCCGCTGAAGTAGTCGAAGGCGTTGCCGGCCGCGCCCAGGCCGATCAGCAGGATGCCGGCCGAGACGTAACGCCACAACGTCCGGCCCTGGTCGGCGGCCCGCCACGAGGTCACCGCGGCGATCGGCACCGCGGCCAGCAGCGGCAGCCAGCCGAACACCGGCGGCGTGCGGTGGAACAGGCCGACGCAGAACCAGATCGCCGCGACCGCCACCAGCCCACCGGCGACCGCGAGGGTACGCGTCAGCCGAAAGGGCGGCACCCTCGGCGGATTCGTCACGAAGGTCTCATCGGCTCGCCCGGCGATCAGATGAGAAGTCCGACATCTGACGAAATATTTACAACGCGGGTCGGCTGCGCCACGGATCGTCAGCAGAGCCACGCCAAGCACCGCGGCAGCTTATACGTGACAGTCGATCAATCGCGCTCAGGACGAGGCTGAGTCGTCCAGCAGGCGCCGCACCTCCCGCTCGTCGCCGCGTTTCGGGGCCTCGCCGTTCTCGTACTTCTCCAGCAGGCGCGGGTCGACGTACGACGCCCGGGCCACCGCCGGGGTGTTGCCGAGCTTGTCGGCGACCTCGCGCATGGCCTGGGCGACGACCTTGCGCCGTTTCGTCTTCGTCGGCTGCGGCCCGGCCTCGGCGAGTTCCGCGGCGGCCGTCACGGTGCCGTGCCAGGTGCGGAAGTCCTTCGCGGTCATCGGCGCGCCGCTGATCTCGCGCAGGTACTCGTTGACCGCGTCGGCGCGGATCTCCTGCCAGCTCTTCGTGGCCGAGTTCCAGTAGGCGAACAGCCGGTCCTGTCCGCGGCGGCGGCGCTTGAGCGCGCTGAGCACCTCGGCCACCTCGCCGTCGTCGACGACGCGCGAGTGCTCCACGCCCGATTTGCCGGGGAATTCCAGCAACAGCTCGCCACCGCGGCGCAGGACGTGCTCGGGCCGCAGGGTGGACAGCCCGTAGGACGGATCCTCGTCCCGGCTCGCGTAGGCGTCCCCGCCGACCCGGAACATGCCCAGGTCGAGCAGCCGGACGATGGCGGCGAGCACCCGCTCCCGGGTCAGTCCGCGACCGGTCGTCAGATCCTCGCACAACCGGTCGCGGATCTTCGGGAGGCGGCCGGCCACCTCCCGTACCCGATCGAATTTCGCCTCGTCCCGGGCGGTCCGCCAGTCCGGGTGGTAGCGGTACTGCTTGCGGCCGGCCGCGTCCAGCCCGGTCGCCTGGATGTGCCCGCGGGGGTCCGGGCAGATCCAGACGTCGGTCCAGGCCGGCGGGATGACCAGACCCTTGATCCGGTCCAGCGTCTCCGGGTCCCGGACGGCGGCCCCGTCCGGGTCCAGGTAGCGGAAGCCGCGCCCGGACCGCTGCCGGCTGAAACCAGGCTTCTTCAGTACGCTGCGCCGCAACCGCTGACCCATGAGTCCCGCTTCCTCCCCTGTGACCGAGCCCCCGCTCCTCCTCCGCTACCGGACACGCCGGCCCGGTCAGCCGACAGTCGCCGGGAACCGCTCCCAGACCCGGTGCGACGCCATCAGCTGCTGCACCGCGGCCAGCGTGCCGGCGCCGGTCTCGTGGGTGACCACGCCCGGCGTCTCGGTCAGGCCGATCCCGCTCAGGAACTCGGCGCCCGGCCCCCAGCCGCCGATCGCCTTGGCGTGCCGCCAGCACTCGTCGACCAGCAGGTTGACCCGCGGGTCGACGGCGGCGGTCCGCGGCGCCCCGGCCTTCTCGTCCCGGGCCGGGATCGCGTCCGGCGCCGGCACCGGCGCGGCGGCCAGCAGCAGCGCGTCGAACTCGACCGACCGGGCGGTGGCGAAGGTGCGCTGCACGGTCAGGCCGCCGACCTTGCCGCCGTGCGGGGCGATGATCAGCGGAACCAGGCCGGCCGCGGTGATCGCCTCCTTGACCTCGGCCACCCCGTCCAGGTCGGTGTCGTCGACCACGATGCCGATGATCCGGCCGTCGGCCGGCCACTGCTGACCCACCTGGGACAGCGCCGGGCTCGGCGTGACCTCGGGCAGCTCGATGGTCGGCTGCGGAGCGGGCAGGCCGAGCGCGGTGGCCACCTGCTCGCAGAGCACCGGGTCGATGTTCGCCAGGCACTGCAGCTGCCGCTCGCGGATCTCCTGGTGGTAGCACTTGCCCAGCTCGAAGGCGTACGCCCGGATGATGTGTTCCTTCTCGATCGGCGTCATGCTCAGCCAGAACAGCCGGACCTGGGTCCAGTGGTCCTTGAAGGTGACCGGCAGGTCGCGGACCTTGGGCGCCTCGGTCACCACGACCGGGGTGTCGACGAAGGCGTTCTCCTTGTCGCCGGCCGGGAACGGGTTGCCGCCGTCGAGCGAGTTCGGCTTGTACGGCGCCACGCCCCCGTGCACCGCGTGCTGGTGGAAGCCGTCCCGCAGCATGTCGTTCACCGGCGCGTGCGGCCGGTTGATCGGGATCTGGTGGAAGTTCGGCCCGGCCAGCCGGGTGAGCTGGGTGTCCAGGTAGGAGAAGAGCCGGCCCTGCAGCAGCGGGTCGTTGGTGACGTCGATGCCGGGGACCAGGTTGCCCAGGTGGAAGGCGACCTGCTCGACCTCGGCGTGGAAGTTGGTCGGCGTCCGGTTCAGCACCAGCTTGCCGACCGGCTGCACCGGCGCCAGCTCCTCCGGCACGATCTTGGTGGGGTCGAGCAGGTCGATCCCGGCGAACGTCTCCTCCGGGGTGTCCGGGAAGACCTGCAGGCCCAGCTCCCACTCCGGGTAGGCGCCGGCCTCGATCGAGTCGTACAGGTCGCGGCGGTGGTAGTCGGGGTCGACGCCGCCGGTGATCTGGGTCTCCTCCCACACCTGCGAGTGCACGCCCAGCTTCGGCTTCCAGTGGAACTTCACCAGCACCGTCTCGCCGGCGTCGTTGACCAGGCGGAAGGTGTGGACGCCGAAGCCCTCCATCATCCGGTACGAGCGCGGGATGCCCCGGTCCGACATGTTCCACATGGTGTGGTGCTGCGCCTCGGTGTGCAGCGAGACGAAGTCCCAGAACGTGTCGTGCGCGCTCTGCGCCTGCGGGATCTCCCGATCCGGGTGCCACTTGGCGGCGTGGATGATGTCCGGGAACTTGATCGCGTCCTGGATGAAGAACACCGGCATGTTGTTGCCGACCAGGTCGAAGGTGCCCTCGTCGGTGTAGAACTTGGTGGCGAACCCGCGGGTGTCGCGAACCGTGTCGGCCGAGCCGCGCGAGCCGAGCACCGTGGAGAAGCGGACGAAGACCTCGGTCTCCTTGCCCTTCTTCTTCAGGAAGCCGGCCCGGGTCAGGTTCGCCGCGGTGCCGTAACTGGTGAAGACACCGTGCGCGCCGGCGCCGCGGGCGTGCACCACCCGCTCCGGGATCCGCTCGTGGTCGAAGTGGGTGATCTTCTCGCGGAAGTGGTGGTCCTGCAGCAGGATCGGGCCGCGCGGGCCGGCCTTCAGCGAGTGGTCGGTGTCCCGCAGCCGGGCGCCCTGGGCGGTGGTGAGGTAGGCGCCCTGCTGGGCGAAGGCGGTCGGCGGCGCCCCGGTCTCCGCGCCGGTCGGCGTGCGGGTGTCCGGCTGACCCTGCTCCTGTTTCGGCGGCAGCGGTCCGGCCGGCGTGGTCGGCTCCTCGACGGTGGGCTGGGCCGGGCCCGGCTTCCCGGGCACGTCCGGCTTGGTCGCGCCGGTCACCGCACCCACGGCAGCCTCCGCGGCATCCTTGATCACTTCAGCGGGCGTTCGGGATTCCATCCGGACAAACCTCTCGATAAGGGAATGCGGCCGTCCTCGCATACCCTGGCCCGCCCGGGCCAAACTGGATCGGTTCCACGAAGGCCGATGGTGGGGTCAGCCCCACCACCGGTTGATCCGGCTGCACCATCGAAGCGGTCGGCCGGCGTCACTAGCGTCTGTCCCATGACAACGACGCAGCTCGAAGTGAACCTGGTCCCGGCGCCGGCCGCACGGTTGCTGCCGCGGCTGCTCTCCGACACCCGCTACGCGCTGACCGGGCTTCCGCTCGCGGTGGCCTCGGTCATCGTCGCGGTCACCCCGTTCGCCGCCGGCCTCGGCCTCGCGGTGGTCTGGATCGGCGTACCGTTGCTGATCTTCGCGATGGCGGTCGCGCGCCGCTTCGCGGACCTGGAGCGGGCCCGCATCGCGACGGTGCTCGGCACCGCGGTGCGCCGGCCGGCCTACCCGACGACGATCAAGGCCCGCCTCACCCACCCGCAGAGCTGGCGCGACGTGGCACACGCCCTGCTCCGGTGGATCCCGAGCACCATCGCGTTCGTGCTGACCGCGACCTGGTGGTCGGCCATGCTCGGCTCGCTGACCTGGGGTGCCTGGGGCTGGTCGCTGCCGGACGGCCCGGGCAACCACGAGCTGCCGGAGCTGCTCGGCATCACCGACAGCTATGGCGGCATCGTGCTCTTCTACCTGGCGCTCAGCGTGGTCTTCGCGATCACCCTGCCCGCGGTCGTCCGAGGTGCGGCCGTGCTCGAGGCCCGGTTCGGCCGGGCCCTGCTGATCAGAGCCTGAGAACCACCTTGATGCAGCCGTCCGACCTCCGCGGCGATGCCTGCCCGGGTGACGCCGGTCAGTTCATGAACTCGCGCAACTTGCCCAGCGCGCCGGTCAACAGCCGGGACACGTGCATCTGGGACACCCCGATCTGCTCGCCGATCTGGCTCTGGGTCAGGTTGCCGTGGAAACGCAGCGCGATGATCTGCTGCTCCCGCTCGGTCAGCCGGGCCAGCGCCGGGCCCAGCGTGATGTGCAGCTCGGTCAGCGCGTAACCGGGGTCGGTGCCGCCGATCGTGTCGCCCAGCTCGGCGTCGCCCTCCGGGCCGACCGGGGTGGACAACGAGGTCGGCCGGTAGGCGTAGGCGCCCTCCAGCCCCTCGATCACGTCCTCCTCGCTGATCCCCAGGTGACCCGCGATGTCCGCGACGGTCGGCGCCCGGCCCAGGGTCTGCACCAGCTCCCCGCGGGCCCGGTTGATCGCCATGTTCAGCTCCTGCAGCCGGCGCGGCACCCGGATGTTCCACATCCGGTCCCGGAAGTGCCGCTTCAGCTCGCCCAGCACGGTGGGGATGGCGTAGCCGGCGAACTCGCCGCCGCGCTCCGGATCGAACCCGTCCACCGCCTTGATCAGCCCGACCGTGGCGACCTGGGTCAGGTCGTCGAGATCCTCGCCGCGGTTGGCGTAGCGCCGGGCCAGCCGACGGGCCATCGGCAGCCAGGCGTTGATCACCCGCTCGCGCACCACCGGCCAGTCCGGATCGGTCCGCGAGGTGGCGGCCAGTTCTTCCAAGCAGGGATCGTCGAAATCGGCGGACGGAAGAACAGTGGACGAGCGCATGACATCCCCTCAATCAGGCGCCGGGGGTCGCGCACGGGCCGGTTCGCGGCACCAGAGACACGTCCCGATGCCTTGAAGCACACCTGGATCGTTCTCGGCACCCTGTTTGACCGATGGCCGAACCTTAGCCGTAGAGCTGACATCCGGCTAGCCGAAAGTATGAAGTCATGCAGATAGCACCCATAAGTTTGACGGATCGGGATTCTGGGCAACGGCGCGGGCCAAACCGTTTCGCGACAGGGGGACAGGCAGATGGAGTTCGAGTGCACGATCGAACGGCACGACGATCGGGTCGTCGTCGTGCCCGACGGAGACATCGACGCGGATAGCGCCGCCGCGCTCCGGCAGGTCCTCCGGCAGGCCGTGGAGACGACCGGTTTCGCCCACGTGGAGGTGGATCTGCACAAGGTCGCCTTCCTCGACTCCACCGGGCTGGGGGTCTTCGTCGCGGCGCGCAAGGCCGCCGAGGCCCGCGGGGTCACCTTCCGGCTGCGCGATTTCGGGCCGATGGTCCGCATGCTGCTGCAGGTCACCCACCTGGAGGAGACGCTCACCGGCGAGCCCGCCACCAATTCCTAGACCGATTTCCGGTACGACCGGAGCTTCCCGGCTCCGGTTCTCAAGTGACTCCTCCCGGGTCCGACCGGCGCACCGCCGTGGGTCACTCCGCTCCGGAGTGGCCCACCGTCATTCCGGTGTCCCGGGCCGGCCGCCGTGGCAGGATCTGCTCCGATCACGGGAGGAGCCACCACGTGCAGCGGATCAACGAACGCCTGGTCAACTGGGCCAGCCTGATCGAGCCGGAGACCCTCCAGCAGGCCGAGAAGGCGTCCCGGCTCCCCTTCATCCATCCGCACATCGCCCTGATGCCGGACGCCCACCTGGGCAAGGGCGCCACCGTCGGCTCGGTCATCCCGACCCTCGGCGCGCTGATCCCGGCCGCGGTCGGCGTCGACATCGGCTGCGGGATGGCCGCCGTCCGCACCCAGTACCGGGTCGAGGACCTGCGCCCGGACCGCGGCGAACTCCGGCTCGCGATCGAGCGGACGATCCCCCTGTCGGCCGGCGGCTACAACACCCGGCTGACCGATTCTGCCCAGAAGCGCGTGCAGCAGCTGACCGCGCGCGCCACCTTCGATCCGGCCCGTTATGCGAAGAACTGGCAGCTGCAGCTCGGCTCGCTCGGCAGCGGTAACCACTTCATCGAGGTGTGCCGCGACGAGCACGGCTGGGTGTGGCTGTTCCTGCACTCCGGCTCGCGCGGCGTCGGCAACAAGATCGCCAGCCATCACATCCGGATCGCCCAGGACCTGATGACCAAGCGCGGCATCACCCTGCCGGACCGCGACCTGGCCTACCTCGAAGAGGGCACCGAGGAGTTCGCCGCCTACCTCGCCGAGCTGCGCTGGGCGCAGGAGTTCGCGCTGGCCAACCGGGACGAGATGATGGACCGGGTGATCGCCTGCTTCGCCGAGTTCGCCGGCGGGCCGGTCGAGGAACGCGAGCGGGTCCAGTGCCACCACAACTACACCGAGCAGGAGACGCACTACGGCAAGCAGGTGTGGCTGTCCCGCAAGGGCGCGATCAACGCCGAGAAGGGCCGGCCCGGCCTGATCCCCGGCTCGATGGGCGACGCCTCCTACGTGGTGTCCGGCAAGGGCGACGCCACCTCGCTGAACTCGTCCCCGCACGGCGCCGGCCGCGCCTACTCCCGCTCGAAGGCCCGCAAGACCTTCACCCGCGAGCAGCTGCGCACCGCCATGAAGGGCATCGAGTTCCGCGACACGGACGCCTTCCTGGACGAGATCCCCCAGGCCTACAAGCCCATCGACGTAGTCATGCAGGACGCCGCGAGCCTGGTGGAAATCCGCCACACCCTACGCCAGCTGGTAAACGTCAAAGGCGACTGACCAAACCCCTTCGCGTACGCCCGCCGCCCCGCCGTCCCCCTCCCTCTCCCCCACCCCGCGCCGCCTCCCCGGCCATCCCCCGGCTATCTCCCCACCCACCCCGCGCCGTCTCCCCACCCAACCCGCGCCGTCTCCCCACCCAACCCGCGCCATCTCCCCACCCACCCCGCGCCATCTCCCCACCCAGCCATCGCCGCGAGCCACCACCCACCAGCCGACTCACCCTCGCTCGGCTGCGGACCCTCACCGCCCCCATCCCCGCCCGAACGGGGACGCCCACCGCCCCAGCCCTGGCCCGAACGCGTCGCATCCCTCGCCGGCCAGGGTGGGTGTGGGTGCAGGGCAGGTGGCCGTAGCGGGGAAGCGCGTTAGCATCGCGGGGTGCCGGAGCGTGGACACCTATTTCGTACGCTGACGGGTCTGGGTGTGGCGCTCGCCGCAGGCGCGGCCCTGCTCTTCGGCGCGCCCGCACAGTCCGGCGAGCCGCAACCACTCCCCCTGGCCGCCACCTGGCCGCAGGCGCAGCGCGGCAGCGTCCCGTCGAAGCTGCCGGACGGCAGCGAGTACTCCCCCGCCCTCTTTCTCGACGCGAAGACCTCAGCCGGCACCGTCCAGAGCCCGGACGGCCACACTCTGCGCCTGATCCTCCGCCAGGCCGACGGCACCATCCGCGAACTACGCAAGGTGCCCGCCAAAGACCGAGCCCCCTTCGCCGCCCTGACCAGCGTCAACCCCACCCCCGCCGCCATCCCCGCCCCGAGCACCAGCGCCGTCGCAACTTCCGGCACAAGCACCAGCGCCGCAATCTCCGGCACGAGCACCAGCGCCGACGCCAGCACAGGCGCAAGCCGCCACTCGGCGCCCGGCTCCAGCTCCGGGTCCGCCACGGATTCAGGCCCCGACCAGGCACGGGACTCCAGCATCGGGTCCACCACGAGCCCCAGCCCTGAACCGGCGCCCAGCTCCAAGACCGGGTTTGCCACGAGCGCGAGCCCTGAACCGGCGCGTAGCTCCAACACCGGGTCCGCCACGAGCCCCAGCCTCGACCCGGCACCCAGCTCCAGCACCGGGGCTGCCACGAGCCCGAGCGGTGGCTCGGTGCCTGGCGTCGGCGCCGCGCCCACCACCGGCGCGGCGGCGAGCAGCGGCGCTGGGGACAGTCTGGTCTGGGTGGAGAGTGTTGATGGGAAGCAGCAGTTGTGGACCGGCGGGCTGCGGCAGCCGGCCCGCATGGTGACCGCCGATGTCGGTGCGATGCAGTTCTACGACTCGCAATACGACCTGGTGATCGCGGACGGCGCGGTGCACTGGGTGGCCAGCGGTTTCGGGGATCAGACCGAGTTCCGCTCGGTGCCGCTGGCCGGCGGCAAGGTCAACGTCACCCGATCACCGGGCACCTGGGCCCTGTCCGCCTGGCCCTGGGCGGTCGACGGCCAGACCTCCGCCCGCGGCGCCACCACGCTGCGCAACCTCGCGACGGGCCAGCGCATCGCCGTCCCGTCAGCCGACCGAACCGTCACCGCCTGCAGCCCAGCCTGGTGCCAGATGGTCTCTCTCAACGCGGACGGTTACTCCCGCATGGAGCTGTCCCACCCGGACGGCTCCGCCCGCCGCAAGGTAGCCGAAGGCACGGTAGCCACCGCCATCACCGACGTAGCCGTCCTGGATCGCTTCGAGGTACTTGCCCGAGTCGGCCCCCAGTCCGAACTGAGCGGCAACCAGGAACTCCTGATCCACGACCTGAAAACCCGCCAGACAATCCTGGTCAGCCCGGATGCCGGCAACATCACATACCGAGCCGGCGTCCTCTGGTGGTCCACCGGCGACCAGTCCTCCTTCATCCGCAACTCCCTCGACCTCCGAACCATCTGACCCCTCCCGGGCAGGACTACGCGCGATACCGGTCAGCTGTCCGGAGCGCTGGCGAGCAGGTCGCGGGCGGCGGCTTCGCCAGCCCCCACGACCCGCCAGCCGACGGCCCAGCAGTGCCGGACGGCCCAGCAATAGCCGACGACCCGGCAATGGTCGACGGCGAGCGCGACCGAACAACAGCGCGACCTGCTGGCGGCGCGACTCAGTCAGCGGCGTGGCTGGTCGGCTGGGGACAGGATGGTCAGGCGTAGGGCTGCTTCGGCTCCTCGATCTCCTGCCAGGAATGGACGTCGAAGAAGGCGACCTGGGCCTGGTTGACCGGGTCGGTGCCGATCTGGGTGCTGTAGACGCCGATCACCTGGACCCAGGCGTCTGCGGGGGCGTCGATCGGTGCGCCGGTGAGACCGATCTTGATCGGGCGGCCGTCGGCGGCGCAGCAAGTGAGGACCATCCGGGCCAGCATCGGTTTGCCGTCCGGGCCCGGGGTGATGAAGCCGGTCAGCTTCACGTTGCGCCCGGCCAGGCTCTTGCCGCCGTCGAAGACCGCCCGCGAGGCGTAGTCGAGCAGGCTCACCTCGACCGGGTCGCCGGCCGGCAGCGGCGGATAGTCCGAGGCCGCGGCCGGCCCGACACTACCCGCCTGCCCAGCCGCGAACGACCCCAGCGCCGGCGGCGAAATCAACAACAAGCCGAGCACCGGCAGCAGAAGCAACCAGCCGACCCGAGGCTCGTGGTGCGCATGCCCGTGGCCATCATCGTGCCCGTCCCCGAAACCGCCGCCACGACCAGAACCGCCGCCAATTTCCTGCTCGCCGTCATGACGCGGTTCGCCGACAGGGCCCGGTTCGCCGCCATGACCAGGACCGCCTCCATTGGTGCCGCCGTCACGTGTGGGGTCACCGCCGGGCACAGTGACGTTGGGCCGCTGGCTGCGGCGGCTGGGGGCTTTCGTCTTGGGGGCGGTGCGCAGGGCGCGGAGGTCATACCAGATGGTCATGACTGCGGCTGCGACCAAGACAATGCCCGCCAGCAGGAGGAACGGTCGCAGACCTTCCTTGACGTAGCGGAGAAAGACGTCGGTGACGGTCGCCTTGATGATGGCGCCGCCGAACAGCAGCATGATCACTGCCTGGGTCATCCGGCTCACAGCAACACCTCGAAAACGCCGTCAGACAGGGCCGCGGCGACGACTAAGGCCGAGACAGACGCGGCGACGACCAAGACCGAGACATGCCGGACCGCGCGACTCACGGCAACACCCGGCCGAAGGCGCCGCCGAACTGAGGCAGGCGCGGCCGGAACGGGCACGGCTGCGAGTAGGCGGACCGCGCAGTCATCGGCAGCGCCATCCTGCGGACGGTGTCGGGCCGTGCCGCATGTGGCGGGTATGGCCCGTGTGGCCGGTGTTGCCGGTGGTGCCGGTGTGGCCGGTGTGGCCGGTGCAGCGGCGGCGGGTGTGGCTGTGGCCGCTGTGGCGGATATTGCCGGTGTGGCTGGTGTGGCCGGTGCGGCCGGTGTGGCAACTGCGGCGGGTATGGCCGGTGCCGCCGGTGCGGCCGGTGCCGCCGGTGCCGCTGCGGCCGGTGCGGCCGGTGCGGCTGCAGCCGGTGCGGCCGGTGCTGCCGGTGCTGCGGGTGCTGCGGGTGCCGCCGGTGCGGCGGGTGTGGCGGGTGTGGCGGGTGTGGCGGGTGTGGCGGGTGTGGCGGGTGTGGCGAGGGTCATGGGGCTCATAGGAGGACCAACCCGAAGGCGGTGCCGAGCAGGATGGCCGCGAGGAAAGTTGTGGGGGCGAAGCGGGCGGCGAAGCGGCGGCCGAAGACGCCGGTCTGCATGGAGATCAGTTTGAGGTCGACCATCGGGCCGACGACCAGGAAGACCAGGCGGGACGTCAGGGAGAACTGGGTCAGGGACGCGGCCACGAACGCGTCGGCCTCGCTGCAGATCGACAGCAGGACGGCCAAGGTGGCCAGGGCGATGATGGAGATGATCGGGTTGTCGGCGAGGGTTTGCAGCCAGGCGGCGGGGATGACCACGTTGATGGTGGCTGCGGCGGCGGCGCCGAGGACCAGGAAGCCGCCGGCGTGCATGACGTCGTGGCGGCAGGCGGCCCAGAACGCCCGGGCCTTGGAGGTGTCGTCGAGGTCGGGCCGGTGCGGCAGCCGGATCCACTCGGGGCGCCCCAGGCGCAGCCAGAGCCAGCCCATCACGACGGCGACGACCAGGCTGGCCAGGCCGCGGGCGACGGCCATCTGTGGCTGGCCGGGGAAGGCGATCACGGTGGCGGTCAGCACGATCGGGTTGATCGCCGGGGCGGCGAGCAGGAAGGCCAGCGCCGCTGCCGGGGTGACGCCGCGCCGGATCAGAGACCCGGCGATCGGGACGCTGCCGCACTCGCAGCCGGGCAGGATCACCCCGGCCATCCCGGCCGCGGGCACGGCCAGGGCCGGATGACTCGGCAGCGCCCGCGCCCAGAAACCGCGTGGCACGAACACCGCGATCACCGCGGACAGCACCACCCCGAACACCAGGAAGGGCACCGCCTGCACCAGCACCGACACGAACACCGTCGCCCACGTCTGCAGGCCTGGGCCGGACAACAACCCGGCCAGATGCCCGCGCAACAGCACCAGCGCGACCAGCACCCCGGCCAGCACCTCGAGCGAGCCGATGCCAGTGTCCTGCTCCGGCTTGCTCCTCGTTGACACGCTCACCAGGGGCTCCCCCATCTCTCGGGCCGCGTTGAAAGGTAGCGCGCCACCCGGACAGCGATTCCACCGCAAACAAAAAGTCGCCCCACGGACAGCGGATCCACCGCAAACCAGAACCCGCCCCACGGACAGCAAATCCACCGCAAACCAGAACCCGCCCCACGGACAGCGAGGGCAAACCCCGACCCGCCACCCGGACAGCGAATCCACCGCGGACCAAAATCCAGCACCCCGACAGCGCCGCTCACCTGATTCGAAGCTGCGACGCCCGTCTAGGGTGGGGGCATGCGGGTGCTGGCGATCGATGCGGGCGTCGCCGGCCTCATCGCTCTGGTGGCCGGCGCGACGGCGCTGACCAGCGAAAACAGCAGCCGGCCGATGGCTCCTTGGGGCTGGGCGCTGATCGCCGCGGCGGTGGTCGCACTGCTCTGGCGGCGCCGGTTCCCCGTCGTGACACTGGCCGTGGCGAGCGCGGCCGCGCTGCTCTACTACCCCCTCGGCTTCCCCGACTCGGCGATGGCGCTCACCTTCATCGTCGCGCTCTACACGGTGGGGCGCCGGCGCGGGCTGCGCTGGTCGGTTCCCGCCGCCGTCGTCATCGTGGCGGCGTTCGGGCTGCTCGGCGCCGGCCGGCGGGACGCGGTCGCGGCGGCGGCCGGGGTCTCCGTGATCGTCTCGCTGGCGGTGCTGACCGGCGAGGTGGCGCGGGGCCGGGACCGGGCGGTGACCGAGGCGCGGGAGCGGGCCGCAGTGGACGAGCGGCTGCGGATCGCCCGCGACCTGCACGACTCCCTGGGTCACCAGCTGTCGCTGATCAGCGTGCAGGCGGGCGCGGCGTTGCACACCCGGTCGGCGGAGCAGTCGTTCGAGGCGCTGGAGGCGGTCCGGGCGGCGTCCAAGGAGGCTCTGGCGGAGCTGCGGACGGTGCTCGGGGTGTTGCGCGGGGACGGTCACACGCTGGCCGGGCTGCCGGAGCTGGTCCGGCGGACGGAGAGCGCCGGGTTGCCGGTCCGGATTCGGGTCGACGTGGGACCGGCCGCGTTGCCCGCCGCGGTCGAGACGACCGCGTACCGGATCGTGCAGGAGGCGCTGACCAACGCCGTCCGGCACGCTACGGCCACCAGCGCCGAGGTGGCGATCAGCCGCACCGGTGACGAAGTCGTGGTGCTGGTCGAGAACGACGGCGGGCCAGCGGCCGAGGCCGCCGGACGCCCCGGCGGCAGCGGTCTGCGCGGCAACAGCGGCGACAGCAGCGAAGGCAGCGGGGGCAGCGGCAACGCCGACAGCAGCAGCGGCAGCAGCGGCAGCAGCAACAGCGACAGCAGCGGCAACATCGGCAGCGGACGCAGCGGCGGCAGCGGCGGTAGCGGCAGCGGCAGCGGCAGCGGCGAGGGCGGCAACAGCGACACCGGACGCGGCGGCAGCAACGGCACCGGGCTGCGGGGCATGGCCGAGCGGGCCGCGGCAGCGGGCGGCACCGTGGACGCCGGCCCCCGCCCGGACGGCGGGTTCCGGGTCCGCGCCCGGCTGCCGATCGGCGGCGCCCGATGATCTCGGTGCTGCTCGCCGACGACCAGACCCTGGTGCGGGCCGGCTTCCGGTCGATCCTGTCCGGCGAGCCCGACATGATCGTGTCCGGTGAGGCCGACAACGGGGAGCGGGCCGTGGCGCTGAGCCGCGACCTGCGGCCGGACGTGGTGCTGATGGACATCCGGATGCCGGTGCTGGACGGGCTCGCGGCCACCCGGCTGATCGGCGCGGACCCGGACCTGGCCGCGGTGAAGGTGATCATGCTGACCACCTACGAGACCGACGAGAACGTGTTCGCCGCGATCCGTGCCGGCGCCAGCGGGTTCCTGCTCAAGGACGCCGAGCCGGCCGACCTGATCCGCGCGGTCCGGGTGGTCGCCGGCGGGGAGGCGCTGCTGGCGCCCTCGGTCACCCGGCGGCTGATCGCCGAGGTGGCGGTGCGGCGGGTGCCGCCGCCGGCCCCGGATCTCGGCGCGCTCACCTCCCGGGAGGCCGAGATCGCCGATCTGGTGGCGCAGGGCCTGTCCAACGAGGAGGTGGCCGGCCGGCTGGCGATCAGCCATGCCACCGCCAAGACCCACGTCAGCCGGATCCTGACCAAACTCGGGCTGCGGGACCGGGCCCAGCTGGTCGTCTGGGCCTACGAGTCGGGGCGCGCGCTGCCCGGCTGGCTACATCCGCGGTAGCGGTCACCGCCCGCGCGAATACCTCGCGAGAGGTACCGACCGGCGTCGGGAATGCGGGAGAACAACGGATCCGGAATGGTTCCCGGCGCACCAGAATTTGCTTCATGAAACGCCGTGACTTGCTTTCCCTGGCCGCCCTCGCCACCCTCGGCGCCTGTTCTTCCGGAACCGGGAAACCCACTTTCTCCCATCGGCTCCGCATTCCGGATCAGGCGCCGGCGACGACCGGACCGGACGGTGCCCGCCAGTTCGCGTTGACCTTGCAGACCGGCCGCAGCGAGATCCTTCCCGGGCGGAGCACCGCCACCTGGGGGATCAACGGCCTGCATCTCGGGCCGGTGGTGCGGGTGCGGCGCGGCGACCGGGTCCGGATCGCGGTCACCAACCGGCTGCCCGAGGCGAGCACGCTGCACTGGCACGGTCTGTACCTGCCGGCCCGGATGGACGGCGGCCCGCATCAGATGATCGAGCCGGGGGCCACCTGGACACCGGAGTGGACTGTCGACCAGCCCGCGACGACCTCGTGGTTCCACCCGCACCCGCACGGCCGGACCGCGATGCACGTCTACCGCGGTGTCGCCGGGTTGTTCCTGGTCGACGATCCGGCCGGCCCGCCGCTGCCCTCCCGGTACGGCGTCGACGACATCCCGCTGATCGTCCAGGACAAGGCGTTCGACGGCGACGGCGAGTTCACCACCGGCGGGTTCGGTGGCACGTTCGGCATGCTCGGCGACACCGTGCTGGTCAACGGCACGGCCGGCGCGCGTTTCGAGGCCACCACCTCGCTGGTCCGGTTCCGCCTGCTCAACGCGTCCAACGCCCGGGTGTACCGGGCCGGTTTCGCCGACGGCCGGTCGTTCCGGGTGGTCGCCACCGACTCCGGTCCCCTGGCCCGCCCGGTGACCACCGACCGCGTCAAGATCAGCCCGGGTGAGCGGGCCGAGATCGTCGTCGCCTTCGTCCCGGGCGAGACGGTCGTGATGGACAGCCGCGGCGAGCCGGCGAGGCAGGCCAACGACATCGAGGAGGAGGACTTCGACCTGCTGACCGTCGTCGCCGCCGGTCGCCTCGCCCCGTCCCCGGCGATCCCGGCCGCGCTCGGCGGCGGGCCGCCACCGGTCGTGCCGCCGGGCGCCCGGGTCCGCCGGTTCTCGCTGAGCGGCTCGGAGATCAACGGCCGGGACATGGACCTGGCCCGGATCGACGAGGTGGTGCCGGCCGGCGCCCACGAGATCTGGGAGATCGACAACACCACCTACGCGCACAATTTCCATGTCCACGACGTGACGTTTCGCATTCTCGACATCAACGGCGCCCCGCCGCCGGAATATCAGGCCGGGCCGAAGGACACCGTGTTCATTCCGAAGAAGGCCCGGGTCCGGCTTTCCATCTCGTTCGGGAAATACACCGACGCGACGATGCCGTACATGTATCACTGCCATATCCTGCGGCACGAGGACCGCGGCATGATGGGCCAGTTCGTCGTCGTCGCGCCGGGCACCGAGTCCCAGGTCTCCCGCACCCTGGCCACCGGCCACCACCACGGCTGACCCGGGGCGAAAGTATCGATTGCCGCCTTGTTTCGGGAGCGTTACCCGCCATAGGATCGATGAGTATCGCTATGAAACGTTTCAGATACTCAGGAGGTCCGGATGAAGGGTCCGCTCGCGGCGCTCACGGCCGCACTCCTACTCACCCCGACACCCGCCGTGGCCGCCGCGGCGGATCCGCCGGTCAGTCTCGGCGGGGCGCACTGGATCTGGTACCCGGAGGGCGATCCGGCGAGCAGCGCGCCGGTCGCCACCCGCTACCTGCGCCGCACCTTCACCGTCGCCGCCGGGGACATCGCGAACGCGCAGCTCGTCGTCACCGGGGACGACACCGTGGACGTCTGGGTCAACGGGGTCCGGCTGGCGGGCTCGCCGCGGACGACCGATTCCTGGAAGCGGGCGATCTACGTCGACCTGAGCGGCTCGCTGCACACCGGGACGAACACGGTCGCGCTCGCCGCCCGCAACAGCGGCGGGCCGGCCGGCGTGCTCGGGCGGCTGCACGCCGGCGCGGTCGACCTGATCACCGACGGGTCGTGGCGGGCGGCTTCCGCCGTACCGGAAAATTGGTCTGACCCGGACTATTCCGACGCCTCCTGGACCACCGCGAGGGATCTCGGCGCCTATGGCGCCGGGCAGTGGGGCAGCAACGTGAGCCTGCCGGACACCGCCGCGGCGTCGCCGGTCAGCGTCACCGGCCTGACGGTGAACCGGCAGGTCAACCCGGTCGGGGTGGACGCGCCACGGTTCGGCTGGCGGCTCGCCTCCGGGATCGGCGGGCAGATGCAGGGGCGCTATCAGCTCACCGTGGGCACCGCGCCGGGCGCGGCCGACGTCTGGGACAGCGGCACGGTCGCTTCGCCGCGACAGACCGATCTGGGGTACGGCGGACCCGCCCTCGCCGCGAACCGGACCTACCACTGGCGGGTCCGGGTCTGGGACGCGCAGGGGCGGCCGAGCGGGTGGAGCCCGAGCGCCCGGTTCGACACCGGCATCACGATGACCGCGGCCTTCGTCGGCGCCCCACCGGCCGGCGACCTGTCCGGGGCCGGCTGGATCTGGTACCCGGAGGGCGACCCGGCGTCGAGCGCGCCGGTGGCGACCCGGTACTTCCGGCGGACCGTCAGCCTGGCGGCGAGCACCCCGCTGGTGGTGACCGGCGACGACACGGCCGACGTGTGGATCAACGGCGTCCCGGTGAGCACCAGTCCGCGGGTGACCGACTCGTGGAAGACCGCGGCGACCGTGACCGTGCCGGCCGGGACCAGCACGATCGCGATCGCGGCGAGCAACACCACGGTCAGCCCGGCGGGACTGATCGCCAAGCTGGGCGGGACGGTCACCGACGGCTCGTGGAAGTCCTCGCAGTCCGGGCCGAGCGGATGGCAGCAGCCGGGCTTCGACGACTCGGGGTGGGCGGCCGCGAAGGTCCTGGCAAGTTATGGCAGCGGGCCGTGGGGCAGCCAGGTGCAGATCCCGGGACCAGCGCCCTACCTGCGCAAAGGATTCACCGTCGGCAAGCCGGTGGCCCGGGCGCGGCTGTTCACCACCGCGCTCGGACTGCACGACACCTACCTGAACGGCGCCCGGGTCGGCGTCGAGCGGCTCGCGCCGGGCTGGACCGATTACACCAAGCGGCTGCAGTACCGGGGTTTCGACGTCACCTCGGCGATCAAGCAGGGTGACAACGCGCTCGCGGCGCAGCTCGGCCGAGGCTGGTATTCCGGAAACCTCGGATTCGCCGGGAGTCAGCGGTATGGCACCCAACCCTGGTATGCCGCCCAGCTGATCATCGAATACACCGACGGGACGTCGGCCACCGTGCAGACCGACGGGTCGTGGCGCACCAAGTCGAGCAACATCAAGACCGATGACCTCTATGCCGGCGAGAGTCAGGATGCCCGGCAGACAACCCCGAACTGGAACAGAGAAGGTTATGACGACAGCGGCTGGACCCCGGTAGTCGTCAAGCCGGGTACTCGCCCCACCCTGGTCCCCCAGCTCGACCCCGGCGTAACGGTGCAGCAGGAACTGCGCCCGGTCAGCATCACCCAGCCCAAGCCCGGCGTCTTCATCGCCGACCTCGGCCAGAACTTCACCGGCTGGGACCGGCTGCGGGCGAGCGGCCCGGCCGGCACCACGATCACCCTGCGGCACGGCGAGATCCTGAACGCCGACGGCACCCTCTACACCGCGAACCTGCGGGCCGCGCAGGCCACCGACCGCTTCACCCTGGCCGGCACCGGAGCGGAGACGTTCGAACCCCGGTTCACCGTGCACGGCTACCGCTACGTGGAGATCACCGGCTTCCCGGGCACCCCGGCCGCGGACAGCCTGACCGGGCTCGCGGCCTGGACCGACGGCCCGGCCACCGGCACCTTCACCAGCTCGGACACCACCCTGGACAAGGTCCAGCAGGCGATCCTCTGGGGCGCCCGGTCGAACCTGCTGTCGATCCCGACCGACTGCCCGCAGCGCGACGAGCGGCTCGGCTGGACCGGCGACATCGCCGCGTTCGGCGCCACCTCGACGTTCAACTTCGACACCTACGGGCTGCTGAACAAGTTCGCCACCGACCTGGTGGACGCGCAGCGCGCGGACGGCGCGTTCACCGACGTGGCGCCGGACGTGCTCGGCGGCGCGGGCAAGGCGGGCTGGGGCGACGCGGGGGTGATCGTGCCGTACACGATCTGGCAGCGCTACGGCGACCTGGGCCCGGCCGACCGGACCTTCGCCGCGATGGCCCGCTGGGTGGACTATCTGCGGTCGACGGCCGGCGCCGACCTGATCCGCGACCAGGACACCTACGGCGACTGGCTGAACGTCAACGACGGCACCGGCAACGACCTGACCAGCACGGCCTATTTCGGCTGGTCGGCACGGCTGGTGTCGCGGATGGCGGCGGCCACCGGGCGGTCCGCGCAGGCCGCGTCCTACGGCACCCTCGCCGATCAGGTCGCGGCCGCCTTCACCAGCCGGTTCGTCGCCGCCGACGGAACCGTGGGGACCGGCAGCCAGACCGGGTACGTCCTGGCGCTCGCCTTCGGCCTGGTCCCGGCGAACCGGACGCAGGCGGTCGCCGACAAGCTGGCCGCCAAGGTGGCGTCCCGCGACGGGCACCTGTCGGTCGGCTTCATGGGCGTGGAGAACCTGCTGCCGGTGCTCGCCGACCACGGGCACGTGGACACCGCGTACCGGATCCTGCAGCAGCCCGGCTATCCCGGCTGGGGTTACATGATCTCCCGGGGCGCCACCACGATCTGGGAGCGCTGGGACGGCATCCGCCCGGACGGCAGCCTGCAGGACCCGGGGATGAACTCGTTCAACCACTACGGGCTCGGCTCGGTCGGCGACTGGCTCTACCGCCAGGTCGGCGGCGTCGCTCCGGCCGCGCCCGGCTATGCCCGGGTGCTGCTCGCGCCGAAGCCGGGCGGCACGCTGACGTCCGCGTCGTCCGAGCTGACCACGGCCTACGGCCGGGTCCGCAGCGCCTGGAGCCGGTCCGGGTCCGCGATCACGCTGCAGGTGGTGGTCGCGCCGGGGACCACGGCGACGGTACGGGTACCCGGCGCCGCCGTGACCTCCGCGCCCGCCGAGGCGGTCCCGGTCGGCGGCACGTCCTACGTGGTGGGCGCCGGAAGTTTCACGTTCACCGCCTCGCTCTGACGGGTTGACCTCAACCTTGATTGAGGTCGCAGGGTGGCAGTATGACCTTCACCGACTTCGAGATCGCCTACCTGGCCGAGCAACGTCTCGGCCGCCTGGCCACCCTGCGCCCGGACGGCACCCTGCAGAACAGCCCGGTCGGCTTCCGCTACAACCCGGCCACCGAGACGATCGACATCGTCGGCTTCCGGCTCGCCGCGAGTCACAAGTTCCGGAACGTCGCCGCGACCGGTGAGGTGGCGTTCGTGGTGGACGACCTCTACTCCACCGACCCGTGGCGGGTGCGCTGCCTGGAGATCCGCGGCCGGGCCGAGGCGATCGAGCAGCCCGCCGACTCCGCGTACGGCACCCCGGAGCCGATCATCCGGATCCGGGCCCGCCGCATCATCAGTTTCGGCATCGACGATCCGAACCGCCCGCCGCACGAGCTGGTCCCGCACAACCGCACGGTCAGCACCGCGGCCTGAGGATCAGGACCAGGCTTTTCGGTACGGGGGGAGGCCGGACGCCCAGCGCGTCCGGCCTTCGTCGTGTCCGGGCAGCGTTCGGCCGAGGGCGGTTGCCGTTGACAAACCAGTGACATATCTGAAACTTTGGATGCCCCCCTCCGCAAGAAGTGAACAGATCGACGAAATTCTGTTCGGACTTGCTGGAAAACCGAGCCTCTCCCCCAGGACGGACCTCATGACGCCCCTCTCCCTCGGCCGCCGGCTGGTCAGCACGGCCCTCGCGGCCGGCCTGGCCGTGCTCGGCCTGACACCGGTGGCCGCGCACGCCGCCGGCGGGCCCAACCTCGCGCTCGGCAAGACGGTCACCGCCAGCGGCGCGCTCGGCGCGCAGCCGGCCTCCGCGGTCAACGACGGCAACCCGAACTCCTACTGGGAGAGCCCGAACAACGCCTTCCCGCAGTGGGTCCAGGTGGACCTGGGCAGCCCGGTCGCGATCGACCAGGTGGTGCTGAAGCTGCCGCCGGCCACCGCCTGGGCCACCCGCACCGAGACGCTGAGCGTGCAGGGCAGCACCGACGGGTCGGCGTTCAGCACGCTGTCCGCGTCGGCCGGGCGGGTGTTCAACCCGGCGACCGGTAACACCGTGACGGTGAACCTGACCGCGGCGACCGTCCGCTTCGTCCGGGTGCACGTCACCGCGAACACCGGCTGGCCGGCCGGGCAGCTGTCCGAGCTGGAGGTCTACGGCGTGGCCGGCCCGACCGACCCGGATCCCGACCCGGATCCGCCGACCGGCACGAACCTGGCTACCGGCAAGGCGGCCGAAGCGTCCTCGGTCACCCAGAACTTCGTGGCGGCCAACGCCACCGACGGCACCACCGGCACCTATTGGGAGTCGGCCGGCTTCCCGTCGACGCTGACCGTGAAGCTCGGCGCCGACGCGAACGTCACCGGCGTCGTGGTCAAGCTCAACCCGGACCCGGCCTGGGGCCCGCGCAGCCAGAGCATCCAGGTGCTCGGCCGGGCCGGCTCGGCCACCGGCTTCACCGAGCTCAAGGCCCGCGCCGACTACGCCTTCCACCCGTCGACGAACCAGAACACGGTGACCATCCCGGTCAGCGGCACGGCGTCCGACGTCCGGCTGCAGGTCTTCGGCAACACCGGCGCGCCCGGCGGCCAGGTCGCCGAGCTGCAGGTGATCGGCGCCTGGGCGCCCGCCCCGAACGTGGTCGTGACCTCGGCGACCTGGAGCCCGGCGGCCCCGGACGAGACCTCGGCGATCACCCTGAGCGCCGGCGTCCGCAACTCGGGCGCCCTGGCCTCGACCGCAACCACGCTGGACTTCAAGCTCAACGGCGCGGTCGTGGCCACCGCGAACGTGCCGGCCCTGGCGGCCGGCGCCACCGCCACCGTGACCGGGAACGTCAGCCCCCGGGCCCAGGGCAGCTACACCCTCGCCGCGACCGTCGGCAGCAACACCTTCACCGCCATCGCCCCGCTGGTGGTCGGCCAGGCGCCCGGACCGGACCTGCAGGTCACCGCGATCTCGCTGAACCCGGCCAACCCGGCGGCCGGCGCGGCGGTCAGCTTCACGGCCGCGGTGCAGAACCGCGGCACCAGCACGGCCGGGGCCAGCACCACCCGCGTCGTCGTCGGCGGGACCACGCTGACCGGCGCCACCCCGGCGATCGCGGCCGGCGCCACCACGACCGTCACCATCGGCGGGACCTGGACCGCGACCAGCGGCGGCGCGACCGCCGTGGCCACCGCGGACGCGGCCGGGGTGGTCGCCGAGACCAACGAGAACAACAACACGCTGTCCAAGCCGATCGTGGTCGGGCGCGGCGCCGCGGTGCCGTACACCGAGTACGAGGCGGAGGCCGGGCGCTACCAGGGCACCCTGCTGCAGGCCGACCCGCTGCGCACCTTCGGGCACACCAACTACGCGTCCGAGTCGTCCGGCCGGCAGTCGGTCCGGCTCACCGGGACCGGCCAGTTCGTCGAGGTCACCTCGACCGGCCCGGCCAACTCGATCGTGGTCCGCAACTCGGTGCCGGACGCCCCGAACGGCGGCGGCCAGGACTGGACGATCAGCCTCTACGTCAACGACGTGTTCGCCCGCAAGCTCACCCTCAGCTCGCGCAACAGCTGGGTCTACGGCACCACCGACGACACCGAGTCACTGTCCAACACCCCGTCGGCCGACGCGCGGCGGCTCTTCGACGAGTCGAACGCGCTGCTCGGGCAGTCCTACCCGGCCGGCACCCGGTTCAAGGTGCAGCGCGACGCCGGTGACACGGCCAGTTTCTACGTGATCGACCTGATCGACCTGGAGCAGGTGGCGGCGCCGCTGAGCCAGCCGGCCGGCTGCGTCTCGATCACCACTTACGGCGCGGTGGCCAACGACGGGCTGGACGACACCGCCGCGATCCAGAGGGCGGTCACCGACGACGAGAACGGCGTGATCCCCTGTGTGTGGATCCCGGCCGGCCAGTGGCGGCAGGAGCAGAAGATCCTCTCCCCCGACCCGGCCCGGAACCAGTACAACCAGAAGGGCATCCGGAACGCCGTGATCCGCGGCGCCGGCATGTGGCACACCCGGCTCTACTCGGACACCCAGCCGCAGAACGTGACCGGCAACATCAACCATCCGCACGAGGGCAACGTCGGCTTCGACATCGACGACAACACCCAGATCTCCGACCTGGCGATCTTCGGCAACACGCAGAACCGGGCGAACCGCGGCCACGGCCTGAACGGCCGGTTCGGCAAGAACACCAAGATCAGCAACGTGTGGATCGAGCACGTCAACGTGGGCGCCTGGGTCGGCCGGGACTACTCGGACACGCCGGCCTACTGGAACCCGGGCGACGGGGTCGAGTTCACCGGAATGCGGATCCGGGACACCTACGCCGACGGCATCAACTTCTCCAACGGCACCCGCAACTCCCGGGTCTTCAACTCCTCGTTCCGGACCACCGGCGACGACGCCCTGGCGATCTGGGCCAACCCGTACGTCAAGGACCAGAGCGTCGACGTCAACCACGACGACCACTTCGTGAACAACACCGTCCAGCTGCCCTGGCGGGCGAACGGCATCGCGATCTACGGGGGTTACGCCAACTCGGCCGAGAACAACCTGGTGTACGACACCGCGAACTACCCGGGCATCATGCTGGCCACCGACCACAGCCCGCTGCCGTTCTCCGGCACCACGCTGGTCGCCAACAACGGCCTCTACCGGACCGGCGGCCGGTTCTGGAACGAGGCCCAGGAGTTCGGCGCGATCACCCTGTTCCCGTCCACGAGGGACATCACCGGGGTCACCATCCGGGACACCGACATCGTCGACTCGACCTTCGACGGCATCCAGTTCAAGAACGGCGGCGGCGCGATGCCGAACGTCGCCATCACGAACGTGCGGATCGACCGGTCGAACAACGGCGCCGGCATCCTGGCGATGGGCGGGGCCCGCGGCAACGCGGTGCTGTCCGGCGTCACGATCACCAACGCGGCCGACGGCACCGTCGTCATCCAGCCGGGCTCGCAGTTCACCATCTCCGGGAGCTGACCGGCCGCGGCAACCACCCGCCGGTCCAGCACTGATCACTGGTCGGCCAGGGCACGTGCCCTGGCCGACCAGTGTTGTCCCCCCGGGCGCACCGGGACCGCGTTGTCAGAGGCCGGCCGCGCGCACCTCCTTGTGCAGCCGCTGCGCCGCGGTGATCAGGTCCTTGAGGTCGCGGGCCGCCGACGCCAGGGTCACATAGGCGTGGTCCACGCCGGCCTCGGCCAGGGCCACGAGGTCCTCCGCGATCTGCGCCGGACCCCCCGTGTACGGCTGCCGCCCCGCGTCCGGGACCTCCGCCAGGCTGCGCACCCCCAGCTGGAAGACGCAGCCGACCGCAGCCGGATCCCGCCCCGCCGCGGCCGCCTGCTCCCGCAGCCCGGCCAGCACCGCGCCGACCTGCCGCGGCGGGATCGCGGTCGGCAGCCAGCCGTCGGCCCGCCGGGCGATCCGGGACAGCGCGGTCCGGTTGCCGCCGGCCAGGAAGATCGGCACCCGCCGGGCCGGCTTCGGGTTCACCCGGCTCGGGGCGACCCGGTAGCGCTCGTTCGCGAAGGAGACCGGGTCCGGCCCCCACACCGCCGCCGCCACGTCCAGGAACTCGTCGAGCGCCGCGCCCCGCTCCTCGATCGGCCGCGGGGCGGTGGCCGCGAACTCGTCGATCGACCATCCACTGCCGAGCCCGGCGATCACCCGGCCACCGGACGCCGCATCCAGCGCGGCCAGGCTGCGGGCCAGCCGGAACGGCAGGTGCAGCCCGGGCACCAGCACCCCGGTGCCGAGCTCCACCCGGCGGGTCACCGCCGCCGCCAGGGTCAGCGTGACCAGCGCGTCCGTGGTGTGCGAGTAGCTGTCCGGCCAGGGCAGGTCCGGCACCCCGTAGAGCCCGTGCGCCCCGCTGCTGTCCTCCGGCGCCAGGATCCGCTCGTAGGCCCAGAGGCTGTCATAGCCGATCTCCTCGGCCGCCCGGGCGAACTCGGTCACGTCCCGCGCCAGGTCGTACTTGTTGGTCTGTGGAAGATTCACCCCAAGCCGCATGCCGCGCAGCCTATCCGCAGGTCAGTCCAATCAGGACCGGTCGAGGCCCGCCGATCGCCTCCGGTCCGCTTTCCCGTCCGGTTCGTCCGGGCTTCCGGTACGCCCGCAGCGCCCGCCTCCCCGGTAGGCTGCGCCGGTGCAGCTCGACCTGGTCACCCTGATCGTCGACGAGTACGACCCGGCGATCGCGTTCTTCACCGGCCTGCTCGGTTTCGAGCTCGCCGAGGACTCCCCGTCCACCACCACCGACGGCCGCCCCAAACGCTGGGTCGTGGTCCGCCCGCCCGGCGCGCAGACCGGCCTGCTGCTCGCCCGCGCCGACGGCGACCGGCAGCGCGCGGCGGTCGGCGCCCAGACCGCCGGCCGGGTCGGCTTCTTCCTCCGGGTGGACGACTTCGACGCCGTCCACCAGCGCCTGCTCGACGCCGGCGTCACCTTCACCCGCCCGCCGCGCGCCGAGCCCTACGGCCGGGTCGCCGTCTTCCTGGACATCGCCGGCAACCAGTGGGACCTGCTCGGCCCCGCCTGAGCAGCCGCCCCGGCACCGCGCCGGGTCCGCGCCCGGTCCGGACCGCAACCCGCCCCGGCCCCGGCTGTGCCATACGCCGACCAGGCCGAGAAGGGCAAGGCTGACATTCATGCCCGGTCCGGCGATTCCGCCCGGCCGCAGTTCAGTCGCGCGACGCTCACCACCGACGCCCCTTCGGACGGCCCGGGCCGCGCTAATATCGGCAGCGACTCGAAGATCGGAGCAGCCGTGTCAGTGGACGACGACATCTCAGGGTGAATCCCCCGCTGCGGCCACCGACGTGCTGATCACCGGCGCGTCCGCGTGGCCTCTGTCGTCGTTCCCTTTTCTTCGAGCCTCCAAGGTCTGCGCATGTCTATCATTTGCACCAGTCTGTCGTTTTCCTGGCCGGATGACACCCCGGTCTTCGACGATCTGTCGGTGAGCGTGCCGGAGGGCCGCACCGGCCTGGTCGCCGCGAACGGCTCCGGCAAGAGCACCCTGCTCCGCCTGATCGCCGGCGAGCTGCGGCCGACCGGCGGCAGCGTCGTCGTCGACGGGGTGCTCGGCTACCTCCCGCAGCACCTGCCGTTCACCTCCGGTCAGAGCGTGGCCGAGGTGCTCGGCGTCGACCGGATCCTGGCCGCGCTGCACGCCATCGAGTCCGGTGACGCGGCCGAGGAGCACTTCACCACGATCGGCACCGACTGGGACATCGAGGAGCGCACCCGCGCCGAGCTGGACCGGCTCGGCCTCGGCGGGATCGACCTGGACCGGCCGCTGGGCACCCTCAGCGGCGGCCAGGTGGTCTCCCTCGGCCTCGCCGCCCAGCTGCTGAAACGCCCCGACGCGCTGCTGCTCGACGAGCCCACCAACAACCTGGACGGCCCAGCCCGGGAGCGGCTCACCGAGGTGCTGCGCTCCTGGTCCGGGTGCCTGCTGGTGGTCAGCCACGACCGGGCGCTGCTGGACGGGATGGACCGGATCGCCGCCCTCGACCACGGCGCGATCCGGTGGTACGGCGGGAACTTCACCGCCTATCAGGAGGCGCGCCAGTCCGAGCAGGAGGTCGCCGAGCGTCAGGTCCGCAACGCCGAGCAGGACCTCAAGCGGCAGAAGCGGGAGATGCAGCAGGCCCGGGAGCGGGCCGCGAAACGCGCCTCGAACGCCGCCCGCAACCTGGGCGACGCCGGGCTGGCCCGGATCGTGGCCGGCGGGCTGAAACGGGACGCGCAGGTGTCCGCGGCCAAGGCCAACGAGACGCACGCGAACCGGGTCGATGACGCCAAGGCCCGCTATGACCAGGCGTCGCGGGCGGCGCGGCAGGACGACAAGATCGCCCTGGAGTTGCCCGGGACCACGGTTCCGGCGGGACGCACGGTCTTCCACGGGGAGCGGTTGCAGGTCGCGTACGACGATGGCCCGGTCTTCGCCGGTGACGGCCTCGACCTGGACATCCGCGGGCCGGAACGGATCGCCCTGGTCGGCCCGAACGGGGCCGGCAAGTCCACGCTGATGCGGATGATCGCCGCGGCGGACACGTCGCACCGGGTGGCGTACCTGTCGCAGCGGCTCGACCTGCTCGACCCGGACCGTACCGTCGCGGAGAACCTGGCGGCCTGGGCGCCGGCCCTGCCGGACGCGGAGCGGATGAACCTGCTGGCCCGGTTCCTGTTCCGGGGCGCGCGGGCGCACCTGCCGGTCCGGGTGCTCAGCGGTGGCGAGCGGTTGCGAGCCACCCTGGCCTGCGTGCTGTTCGGCGAGCCGGCGCCGCAGTTGCTGCTGCTCGACGAGCCGACCAACAACCTCGACCTGGACAGTGTCGGGCAGCTGGAGGCGGCGCTGGCCGCGTATCAGGGGGCGTTCGTGGTGGTCAGCCACGACGAGCGGTTCCTGGCGGAGATCGGGATCACGCGGTGGCTGCGGCTGGAGGGCGGGCGGCTCACCGGCTCCTGAGCATCGTGCGGGTGGCCGGGGCGGGAGCACCTCCCGCCCCGGCCCGGTGCTGGGGGTTTCGTGCGGCCGGGCCGGCCAGGCCCGGCTTCGTGTCTGCGGACCGGTCAGGACTCGGTCAGGGCCGGCGTGGACGTGCCCTCGACGACCTCCTGGCGGGCGCCGGTGTTGATCGCGATGCGGCGCGGCTTGGCCGCCTCGGCGACCGGGATGGTCAGGGTCAGCACCCCGTCCTGCCAGGTCGCGGCGATCTTGTCGAGGTCCAGGCCGTCGCCCAGCGTGATCCGGCGCTCGAAGGTGCCGGTCGGGCGCTCCCGGCGCAGCCACTGCACGTCGTCGTCGGTGCGAGCGGAACGCTCGGCGCGGATCGTCAGCACTCGCTTGTCGACGTCGATCTCCACCGAGCCGGGGTCGACACCGGCGAGGTCACAGTGCAGGACGAAGTGGTCACCCGAACGGTAGAGATCCATCGGCATCGCCAGGCCGGCGGCAGCGCCGCTGCCCATCATCTGGCCGGCGAGACGGTCGAACTCGCGGAAAGGATCGAAAGTCAGCACCACGACCACCTCCTCAGGACGTCCGCCGGGCTCTCCGGCGGACCGTGGCGCTCGGCTAAAGATCGGATCTGCCGAGGTCGCGGCCGGTGGTCTCGCGGTGCATCACCGCGATCGACCAGCAGCGACAAGTAATTTTTTAGCACTCCTCCGCCAGGAGTGCCAAGCGCTTCGGCGAGATTTTTCCGCCGCATGATCTTTACTGGACCGGCACCCCGCACCCGACCCGGAGGCCACCGTGACGCCTGAACTGCCCACCCCCCGCGTGACCGTCGACGCCGACGTGCTGGAGCGCAACCTGCAGGCCATGGCGACCCGGGCGGCCGCCCGCGGACTGGCGCTGCGACCGCACGCCAAGACGCACAAGTGCCTGGAGATCGCCCGCCGGCAGGTCGAGCTCGGGGCGGCCGGGCTGACCGTGGCCACCATCGGCGAGGCCGAGGTGTTCGCCGGCGGCGGGCTCGACGACCTGTTCCTGGCGTACCCGATCTGGCCGTCCCCGCAGCGGGCCGCCCGCCTGCGCGCCCTGGCCGGCCGGGTGGCGTTGCGGGTCGGCGTCGACTCGGTGGCGAGCGCGGAGGCGCTCGGGCGGGCGGTGCCCGGCCTGGAGGTGCTGGTCGAGGTGGACAGTGGACATCACCGCAGCGGCGTGCAGCCACGGTCCGCCGGCGAGGTCGCGGTCGCCGCGGACCGGGCCGGCCTGCGGGTTCGCGGCGTCTTCACCTTCCCCGGTCACGCCTACGGTCCGGGACGGCAGCGACCGGCCGCCACGGAGGAGGCAGCCGCCCTGACCGAAGCCGCCGACGCGGTCACCGCCGCGGGCCTGGACGCCGGCGTACGAAGCGGCGGCTCCACCCCGACCGCCACCTTCACCGGCGTCGCCGCCGCGCCCGGCGCGCAGGGCGCGCCCACCTCGCCGGGCACGCCGACCTCGCCCGGCGCGCTCACCGAGATGCGGCCCGGGGTCTACGTCTTCGGCGACGCCCAGCAGCTCGAACTCGGCACCTGCGACTGGACCGAGGTGGCCCTCACGGTGGCGTCCACCGTGGTCAGCCGCTCCGGCCCGAAGGTCATCCTGGACGCCGGCAGCAAGGTGCTCGGCGCCGACCACCAGTCCTGGACCACCGGTTTCGGCCGCCTGCTCGACCACCCGGACGCCCGGATCACCGCCCTCTCCGAACACCACGCCACGGTCCTCTTCCCGGACGGCGCCCCGGTCCCGTCGCTGGGCGAGGTGCTCCGAGTCGTCCCCAACCACGTCTGCGCCACCGTCAACCTCGCCGACGAGTTGCTCGTCCTCTCCGAGGGCACCCAGGTCGACCGCTGGCCGGTCGCCGCCCGCGGCGCCAACACCTGACCCCCGGGGATCCGCCGGCCAGGACCTCTCCCTGGCGTCAGCGACCACCTTGGCGCGCGACCGTGTCTCTATGGCATGGATCCTGACGAGCGCCTTCTCCCGCATCCTCCCGACCTGGAACTACGAGCTCCACCCGGTCCAGCGCCCCGGCCCGGCAGACCTCGCACCACCGGCGGGAACGGTGAGCTTATTTCGATGGAGGTCGTAGCATGGGTGGGCCGCTCACCTCGAAGGAGTTCTCGTGCCTCGCCCCCGCGCCGCCGCCCGGATCATCACGCACCCCGAGGTCACCGAGGTGTCGCTGCAGCAGCTGCTGGAGGCGCTGGTCGACCCGGTGCGGCGGTCGATCGTCGTGCAGCTGACCGCCAAGGGCGCCGAGATGGCGTGCGGCTCCTTCGACACCTCGGTGTCCGACTCGACGCTGACGCACCACTTCAACGTGCTGCGCGAGGCCGGCGTGATCCGGCAGTGGTACTCGGGCACCACCAAGCTGAACGCCTTGCGCGCCGACGAGCTGGAGACCCGCTTCCCCGGCGTGCTGACCTCGGTCGTGGCCGCCGAGACCCGCTAGGTACATATTCCGTACGCTGTCGAAGTTTGACGCTGATCGAACTTATGAGTAGCGTCCGTTCCATGGCGAGAATCGTGCAGTTCGACCGGCTCGGTGGCCCCGAAGTCCTCACCCTCCGCGACGTCGAGGCCGGCGCGCCGCGAGCCGGCGAGGTGCGGATCCGGGTGCAGGCGATCGGCCTGAACCGGGCCGAGATCATGTTCCGTGAGGGCGGCTATTTCCTGCAGCCGCGGTTCCCGTCGACGCTGGGCTACGAGGCGGCCGGCGTGGTCGACGAGGCCGGGCCGGGCGTGACCGGCTTCGCGCCGGGCGACCCGGTCGCGGTGGTCCCGTCCTTCTCGCTGAACGACTACGGCACCTACGGCGACCTGGTGATCGTCCCGGCTTCGGCCGTGGTCCCCCGCCCGTCCACCGTGGACCCGGTCACCGCCGCCGCGGTCTGGATGGCCTACATCACCGCCTACGGGCCGCTGGCGGAGAGCGGCGAGGTGCGCCCGGGCGACCACGTGCTGATCACCGCGGCCGCGAGCAGCGTCGGGCAGGCCGCGTTGCAGATCGCCCGGCACGTCGGCGCGATCCCGATCGCCACCACCCGGTCGGCCGCCAAGCGGCAGCGCCTGCTGGACGCGGGCGCCGCCCACGTCATAGTCACCGACCAGGAGGATGTCCCCGCCCGGATCATGGAGATCACCGGCGGCGAGGGGGTGCGGCTGGCCTTCGACCCGGTCGCCGGGCCGGGCGTGGAGACCCTCGCGCGAGGTATCGCCCCCGGCGGCAGCCTGGTCGTCTACGGCGCTCTCGACCCGCGGACCACCCCGTTGCCGAACGCGCGGTCCTATCCGGCGCTGTCCACCCGCACCTACACGCTGCACGAGATCACCACGGACCCGGAGCGGCTGCGCCGCGCGGTCGCCTTCGTCAACGCGGGTCTCGCGTCCGGCTCGTTCACCCCGGTGGTGGACCGCACCTTCGACCTCACCGAGATCGTCGAGGCGCACCGTTACCTGGCCGCCGCGGACCACGTCGGCAAGATCGTCGTCACGGTCTGAGGGACTCGGTGCAGACGGTCGTGCGGTTGCCGAGCCATCCGGGTCAGTAACGGTCCCGGCGGACGACGTGCGCGTCGACCAGGTCCAGGAAGGCGCGCACGGCCGGCCGCGGCGCCGGGCCACCGAGACTGGCCGCGGCCAGGGTCCACGACGCGGCCGGCGGGTCGAGGGCGACCGGGGCGACCCGGTGACCGTCCTCGGCGGCCAGCGGTGGAACCAGAGCCAGGCCGATGCCGGACTCGACGTACCCCGGAATGGTGGTGATGTCGCTGACCTCGACGGCGATCGTGCGGGTGACGCCGGCCCGGCGGAAGTCGTGGTCGGTGCGGATCCGGTTGCAGAAGCCGGGCGGAAGGTCGACGAACGGCTCGTCGGCCAGCGCGGCCGGGCTCACCGCGGTCTGCCCGGCCAGCGGGTGGCCGGCCGGGACGAGCAGGCGCGGCTGGAACTCGGCGATCGCCTCCAGGTGCAGGTCGGGCACACTGGCGACCTGCACGGCGACGAACGCGACGTCCAGCTCCCGGGCGCGCAGGGCGGCCAGCAGCCCGTCGGTGCCCCCGGCGGCCATGCTCAGGCTCAGCCGCACGCCCGGGTGCCGGCTGCGGAAGTCGCTGACCAGCCCGGGCAGGTCGACGGCGGTCAGGCCGGAGAGCGTGCCGACGCGCAGGCTGCCGGTCAGCCCCTCGCGCAGGCCGGCGACCGCGGCGCGGGCCTGGTCGAGGGCGTCGAGCGCCCGGCGCGCCTCGGGCAGCAGCGCCCTGCCGGCCTCGGTCAGCGCGACCTTGCTGGTGCTGCGCTCGAACAGGGGTGCGCCGAGGTGCCGCTCCAGCGCCCGGATGCTCGCCGAGACCGTCGACTGCACGGCATGGGTGCGCTGGGCGGCCCGGGTGAAGCTGAGCTCCTCGGCGACGGCCACGAAGTACTGCAGTTGACGCTCCTCCACCCGCCGATCCTATCGCTCGGGGCGATAGCCGATATCGGAACTATTCGTTGGAGGCGAACATCGGTCCACGGCAGGCTGGGGCCAGACATCCGATCTTGACTGAGGAGCTCGTCACCATGAAGGTCTTCCTGACCGGCGCCACCGGACACATCGGCTCGGCGGTCCTGCCCGCCCTGATCGCCGCCGGCCACTCCGTCACGGCGCTGGTCCGCTCGGAGAGGAAAGCGGCCGCCGGCGCGGAGGTCGTCGTCGGCGACATCCAGGACCAGGACCTGGTCCGCCGGCTGGCCACCGACGCCGACGCCGTGCTCGCCACGGCGTCGCCGGGCGACGCGACCAGCAGCGCGGTGGAGACCGCGTTCGCCGAGGCGGTCCTCGACGGCCTGCGGCCGGGCGCCACCTTCCTGCGCACCGGTGGTGTCTGGGTGCACGGGTCGGCGCCGGACGTCACCGAGGCGACCCCGCGGAACGCGCCGCCGCTGGTCGCCTGGCGCGAGGCGCTGGACTCCCGGGTCCTGAGCGCGCCCGGGATCCGGTCGGTCCTCATCGAGCCGGGCACCGTCTACGGCAACCGCGCCGGCATCCCGAACGTGCTGTTCGCCGGGGAGCGGGTCGGCGAGCCGGCCGCGCTGCGCCTGGTCGGCCCCGGCACCCAGCACTGGACCAGCGTGCACGTCGACGACCTGGCGGAGCTGTACGTCGCCGCGCTGGACCGGGCCGAGAACGGCTCGGTCTACCTCGGCGTCAACGGCGACAGCGTGACGGTCCGCGAGCTGGGCGAGGCCGCGTCCCACCGGCTGGGTCTCGGCGGCCGGGTGGTGCCCGAGGACCCCGCCGCCCTGGTCGAGCGGCTCGGCGGGTTCGGCGAGGCGCTGCTGCTCGACCAGCAGGCCACCGGCGAGAAGGCCCGCCTGGAGCTGGGCTGGAAGCCGTCCCGCCGGTCGCTGCTGCAGGAGATCGCGGCCGGCGGCTACGACCCGGCCTGACCGGGCCCGGAAGCGGCGGGTCCGGCCGGGTGCCCCGAGCGCACCGCACCGGTCGGCACCCTGGCGCCTCCCGGGCCGCCCCGGAGGCGGGCGCGGCCCGCAACGCCGAGGCGGAGAGGTGGGCGGAACTCAGCCGCTCGACGGACTCCCGGCCGGCCTGAGCAGCGCCCGGCCGGGCCCGGTCAGCCGGGGCACGGCGGCCGCGACCCGGCCGGTGAGCAGCAGCACCAGCGCCTCGACCGGCCCGTCCAGGGCGGCGCCGCGACCGGCCGCCCAGTCGGCGTCGGTCGCGGTCAGCCGCAGCCCGCGCAGCCGCCGCCGGGCCCAGAACGGCCAGCCCATGGCCCAGACCCGGGTCGCGGCGGCGACCGCCGCGTCCCGGGGCGCCGGCAGCTCCCGGCCGAGCGGGACGGCCACGTCCTGGCTGTGCACCAGCACGTCGAAGAGGATGTTGCGATAGTTCGTCACCACCGGCAGGCGGCGCGACGCGGCGTGCTCCCGCAGCTCGGCGACCAACCGGGCGGATGACCGGGCGGCCGCATGGCGCACCGCCACATCGTGGTTGAGCACGTGGAACCGGCCACCGGCACGCACCGCGGAGGCCAGCATGGCCGGCATGCCGGGCGGCTGCGGGGCGAGCGCGACGTGCGCCGCCACATCCCGGACCCGCCAGCCGGCGCAGAGCGACGGCGACTCCCAGTCCGCCTCGCCGAGCGACTCCAGCAGGTCGGCCAGCCGCAGCCGCATCCCGGTGATCGCCTGCCAGCTCGCCTCGGGATCCATCCGGCACCCCCTCTGATATGGTCAGAGTCTCTTACTAAATTAGTCAGAGACTCTGACCACGTCAAGGAGCACCGGGATGAACCTGGGACTGCTGCTGTTCATCCCGTACCGGGCGATGGAGGCGCGGGTCTTCGCCGGGCTGGCGGCGGCCGGGTTCGACGACTTCACCCCGGCCCAGGCGCGGGTCTTCCAGCGGATCGGGCCGGACGGCACCCGGCTGACCGAGCTGGCCGAGCAGGCGCAGATCACCAAGCAGTCCGCCGGTTTCCTGGTCGATCAGCTGGAGCGGGCCGGCTACGTCGAGCGGGTGCCGGACCCGGCCGACGCCCGCGCCCGCCTGGTCCGGATCGCGGCCCGCGGCGCGGCCGCCATCCCGGTGGCCGCCGCGATCGTGGCCGAGGTCGAGGCCGAGTGGACCGAGCATCTCGGGCAGCGCGGCGTCACGCAGCTCCGCCAGGCCCTCACCCGGCTGCGCGAGATCACCGACCCCTATCAATGAGCCGCCCCGCGGCCGATGACGGCCGCCGGGGCGGGGAACGATCGCTGGGTCAGGCGTTCAGGCCGGCGGCCTCGGCCATGTGCTGGGCGTACCAGGCCGGCCAGTTCTCGTCGTACTTGCCGTCCAGCTCCTCGGCCTCGTGCCGGCCGTGGGCGGCGGCCGCGTCGCGCAGGGCCGCCTCCAGCTCGGCGACCGAGCCGTAGACCACGTGACTGACCCGGCCGGGGCGGCGGCTGGTGACCTCCTGCAGGAAGAACACGTTGCCGTCCGGGTCGGCGAAGGACGCGAACGACCCGTACGACTGCCGGTCCGGGTGCGGCCCGGGCACCCGGTCGGCGCCGCCGGCGTGGTGGAACACGCCGCCCGCGTCGTGGAACGCCTCGCTCACCTCGACACCGTGCGCGATCAGGTCGGCCCGGGCCGCCTCGATGTCGTCGACCACGAAGTGCACGACGCCGCGCGCCGATCCGGGCTCGGCCTCGGTGACACCGCTGCCGATGATGATCGACGCCGCCGAGCCGGGCGGGGTGAAGTGCACCACCCGGAACCCGTCCGGGCCCTGGAAGTCGACGTCCTCGCGCCAGCCCAGCTTCGTGAAGAACGCCTTCGACCGGTCCACGTCCGCGACCGGCAGGACCACGATCTCCACCTTGAAGTCCACCATCGTCAGCTCCTCCCACGGTGCCGGATACCGCTCCGGCCTCACGGGACCCACTCTGCCGCGCCGGGCGCCCCGGTCGCCCCCGTGGAAGCGACTGGCCGGACACCCGGGCCGCCCCGGGGACCGCCGGGCACGGTCCGCTTCCGGCCGCCTGGCCACCCCATTTTTCGGTACGCCGGCAGCGCGCGCCCCAGGCCGTACCGAAAATCGCTCTAACCGGCAGCGACAGCCTGCCGTGCCGGACGGTGATAGCTCGGGGTCACCCGGCGGCGATAGATCCCGTGCCGGATCTCCTTGACATAGCCGTCCAGCTCGGGCATCCCCATCCGGGTGGCCACCGCGATCTCGGCCTCGGCGTCATAGGGCACCCGGACGAACTGGATGCCGAACGGCGCCGGGTCAGGACTGTCCAGCACGCCTTCGAGGATGACGTAGACCGGGGTCGGATCGTCCATCGAGTTGCCCACGCTGCCGGTGTTGAACAGCGTCAGTCCGCCCGGCCCGACCTCGTAGAACGGATCGTGCGTGTCGCCGTAGCCGACCACCGTGGGCGCCGGGCCGGTCAGGCCGGTCGCCGGGGTGTTGGCGAACATGCCGGCGAACTCCGCCTCGTCGTGGTCGAAACGGACCCGGTGGTGGACGCTGGTCGCCGAGGCGTGGAAGAGCCGGATCCACCGCCCGCTGAGCCGGAAGTCGTGGCAGAACGGCAGCGACCGCAGCCACTCGCCCTGGCCCTCGCCGAGCTGGGCCAGCCACCAGGCCATCCCCTCGCTGTCGTCGGTCCGGGCCGGGTCGGGCAGGAAGTCGTCCCAGTTGCCGCGGACGTGCACCGCGCACCGCTGCCGGCACAACTCGATCACCTCGCGGCCACGCGGTCCCTTCCCGACGTAGTCGCCGAGGTTGTAGATCCGCTCGATGCCACGGGCGTCGATGTCGGCGAGCACCGCCTCGAGCGCGGTCAGGTTGCCGTGGACGTCGGAGATCAGCGCGATGCGGTCCAGCACGCCGAAATCCTATGGGCACCATACGAATCCCGGTCTGCACCCGGCTTGAACTCGGGGTGATCAGCACGCGGACGAAGCGGAGGTCGTGACCGGACGTATCTCGAAAACCACCGCTGTGGCCCTGTCCTGCCTGCTGAGCGCCGGTGTGCTGGCACCGCCGGCGCCAGCCGCCGCCGATCCGGGCACCACGCTGGCCGACCGCCTCGCCGCGGTCCGCACCGCACGCACCATCAACTACTACCCGTCGGACGCCGGCTGGTCGGCGATGTGGACCCGGTTCAACCCGGTGCGGGTCGACGAGGACCTGGCCCGCGCCGCCGAGCTGGGTGCGGACAACGTGCGGGTGGTGGTCTTCCCGCAGGTCTTCGGCTTCCCCGAGCCGAAACCGGAGTACCTGGCGAAGCTGGACAAGTTCGTCAGCATCGCCGACTCGCACCGGATGACCGTGAAGCTCACCCTGTTCGACTGGTGGTCCCGCTACAGCGACACGGGCGGTAGTGCCACCTGGGCGAACGCGGTGGTCGGCCGGTACGCCGACGACCCGCGGGTGCTCACCGTGGAGCTGAAGAACGAGATGGCGCCGGACGACGAACCGGCGATCCGCTGGGTGCGCGGGCTGATCCCGGAGGTCCGCGAGGCCGCCCCGGCGATGCCGCTGACCGTCTCGGTGAACAGCGGGCCGGACGGCCTGGCCCGGCTCCGGGCGGAACTGGCGGACACCCCGCTGGACTACTACGACTACCACTTCTACGGGGCGTCCGAGCAGGCGCTGCCCGACCTGGAACGGGCCCGGGCGGCGGCCGCGCCGGACCCGATGGTGATCGGCGAGACCGGGCTGAGCACCGCCGCGAGCAGCCCCGGCGAGCAGGCCGCGTACCTGGCCCGGGTGTTCCGGGCGGCGGCCACCGCCGGGGTCGAGTCGGTCGCGCCGTGGACGCTCACCGACTTCGCCGACGACGCCATCCCGAGCAACGCGGCGGTCTCCCGGATGCCGGCGCAGTACCGGTACGGCCTGTACCGCACCGACGGCACCCCGAAGCCGGCCGCCTCGGTGGTCCGGGCCGCCTGGTCCGGCGCCGACCAGCCGGCCGACGTGCTCGACCTCAGCTTCGAGGGCGACCCGGACGACTCGCCGTGGCGGGACAACCTGCCGCAGTACGGCGCCGCCCAGCCCACCGACGCGGTGGCGCACGCCGGCCGGCGCTCGGTGCGGTTCTCCGGCACCGGCCGGAGCAAGAGCGGGCTGCCGTCGCTGCGGATCTCCCCGATCATCCCGATCCAGCAGGGCCAGTTCTGGCACGCGGCGGCCTGGGCCCGCGGCGAGGACGCGACCGGGGTCACCGAGATCGCGCTGAGCTGGTTCGACGCCCGGGGCCGCTGGATCGGCCAGGACGTGTCGGCCCGGCTGCCGGTGGGCACCACCGGTTGGACCAGGCTGGCGATCTACACGGTCGCCCCGCCGGACGCGGCTGCCGTGCAGCTGCACCTCAAGTCCGGCGACAACGCCGGCACCGTCTGGTTCGACGACGTGACCCTGGACAACTAGGCGCTAGCGGGTGAGGGCGGCCAGGTAGGTGTCGAGCATCGCGACCTGCCGCTCCGGCGGGAACGCCGCCGGGTCGAACAGGGCCTGCACCACCAGGCCCAGGACGAAGGCCTGGGCGCCGGCCGCGATCGCGCCGGGGTCGCCGGGCGGCAGCTCGCCGAGCTGCTGCGCGGCGGCCACCCGGTCACGCAGCCGGTCCCGGCCGGCCGCGTACTTGCGGGCGTAGTCGCCGCTCAGACCGGCGTCGGAGAGCGCGGTGTCCCACGAGGACACCCAGATCCGGTTGCTGTCGGTGGCTGCCGCGGTCAGCGGCAGGATGTCCAGCAGCGCGTCCCGGAACGCGGCCAGGCCGTCGCCGCCCGTGCGGCGCGGGCGGCCCAGGGTGCGCTGCTCCAGGATGTCCAGGGCGTAACCGACCAGGGCCTGCTTGGTCGGGAAGTAGTGGGTCAGCAGGCCGGTGGTGGCACCCAGCTCGGCGGCGACCGCGCGCAGCGTGAGACCGGTGAAGCCCTTGCCGGCCAGCACCCGCCAGACCGCCTCGGAGACGTCGCGGCGGCGCGCCTCGTGATCTCCCTTGGTGCGTGCCATCCGCTCACGGTACATTCCCACAACAGTTGTTATGTGAATGGGGAGGTACCGATGTTCTCGCTACCGCTGCGCGCCGGCGCCCGGCTCGCGCCGCTGGAGGTCTGGCACGCCGAGGAGTTCGCCGCGCACCTGGACCGGGCCCGGGAGCACATCCGCCCGTGGGTCGGCCCGGCGTTCATCTCCCCCGACACCGCGGCCACCCTGCGGCGCTACGCCGACCGGCAGGCCGCCGACGGGGTCCGGCTCTACGGCATCTGGCAGGACGGGCAGCTCCGCGGCGGGGTGATGTTCACGTCCTTCGACACCGCCTTCGGCGGGTGCGAGATCGGCTGCTGGCTGGAGCCGGCCGCGGAGGGGCACGGGTGGATCACCGAGGCTTGCGGTCTGCTGCTGGACTGGGCATTTTCGGTACGCGGCCTGCACCGCGCCGAGTGGCACTGCCGGGCCGACAACAAGCGCAGCGCGGCGGTCGCCGAGCGGCTCGGCATGACGCTGGAGGGCGTCCGCCGGGAAGCCTGGCCGTTCCAGGGCGTCCGCTACGACAAGCAGGTCTGGGCGATCCTCGCGCCCGAGTGGCGGTGACTACTTCAGCGCACGGGCGTGCAGCGTGGTGACCGCCTTGCGGGCGGCCACGATCGCGCCGTGCTGCCAGGCGTCCATGTTGCTCAGCCAGTCGCCGGCGAACAGCACCCGGCCGGTCGGCTCGGCCAGCGGCTTGAAGATCGGCGACTGGGCCGACTCGCCGGCGAAGTCGTGCCAGGCCGCGCGCAGGTGCGGGACCTCCCGCCAGGCCACTGAGAACGACGAGTCCAGCTCGGTGCGGTACTTCGCGCCGTAGATGCGCTCGCCGAGCGTGACGGCGCTGGTCTCGCGGTCCTTCGGGGACATCGCCGAGTAGCGGTCGGCGGTCGCGCCGTAGTGGTAGTAGCCGATCAGCACGCCGCGGTCACCGAGATAACCGTGCGACGGGTGCCAGACGTGCGCCAGGTCCAGGTCGGTCTCGGTGATCCCGCCGAAGATCCGGTGGTCGGTCTCCCACCAGCGGGACCGGTACTCCAGGCCGATCTTCCCGGCGGAGAACGGCCGGATCGCGCCGAGCGCGGCGACCACGTCGGCGCCGAGGTTGTGGACCAGCCCGGTGAGCAGGTGCGGCGGCATCGCGGCGATCACGTAGTCGGCGGTCATCGCGTGGGCGCAGCCGGTGGCGTCGGTGTAGGTGACGGTGACGCCGGACCCCTTCTGGATCAGCGAGGTGGCCCGGCAGCCGAGCTTGATCCGCCGCGGGCCGATCGCCCGGGTCAGCGCCCCCGGCAGCCGGTCCATGCCACCGACCGGCTGGAACATCGGCATCGCCTGGTCGAAGCCGAACTCGAAGGAGAAGTGCCGGCCGACGCCGGAGGCGAACACCGCCGAGGCCGCCGGCACGTCGCCGAGCATCTCGCCGGGCGCCCCGGCCTCCCCCGGCCAGCTGGTGAAACCGCGGCGGCTGGAACCCAGGTACTCCCGGGCCTCGCCGAGATCGCCGAAGTCGGTGAGGAACTCGACCAGGCGCGCCCGGTCCTCGGCGGTCAGCTCGGCGTCCAGGGCGCCCTGGTCGGTGGCCTTGGCGAGCAGTTCACTGACGTAGCCGTAGGTGTCGGCCTTCGCGGTGCGGTACCGCACGGGCTGCCCGGCCGGCATCGAGCTGTGGTAGATGTACGCGTCCGCGTTGCCGTTGGTGAACACCTCGACCGGCACGCCCAGCTCCCGGCAGTAGTCGAGGGTGACCATCCACGGGGCGATCCGGGCCGGGCCGGCGTTCATGTACTGCCCGGCGGTGAACCGGGCGCGCTGGTGGAAGCCGTGCAGGTCGGTCAGCTCGTCGCCGCCGCGGACGGTCAGGTTGCGGCCGCCGGCCCGGTCACGCGGCTCCAGGACCGTCACCCGGTAGCCCGCCTTGCCCAGCTCGTACGCGCTGACCAGCCCGGCGATACCGGCGCCGAGGACGATCACGGTGCCCGGGCGGCGCCCGGTGAGGTGGAAGTCGGCGGGCTTCGGCGGATCGAACGGCGGCGTCGCGGCGGCGGCCGGCGCCAGGCCCAGCGCACCCATCGTGGCGAACATCGTGCCGGCGCCGCCGGTGAGCCCGACCGCGCGCAGGAAGGCGCGGCGGCTGAGGGGTCGCTCGAACATGCACCGACCCTCCCGGAACCCCGGCCTCCGGCACAGCGGCCTTACGGATCGTGGAAAGACATCGTTACCCGGCGATTCCGCCCTAGGCTGGGCGGATGCGCCTGCTGCTGATCGCCGACACCCATGTGCCGAAGCGGGCCCGGGACCTGCCTCCGCAACTGTGGGCCGCGGTCGACGAGGCCGACGTGGTGCTGCACGCCGGCGACTGGGTCGACGTGGCGCTGCTCGACGCGCTGGAGCAGCGGGCCACCCGGCTGATCGGCTGCTACGGCAACAACGACGGCGCGGCGCTGCGGGCCCGGCTGCCCGAGGTGGCCCGAGCCGAGCTGGGCGGCCTGCGGTTCGCGGTGGTGCACGAGACCGGCCCGTCCGGCGGCCGCGACCAGCGCTGCGCGGCCCGCTTCCCGGACACCGACGTGCTGGTCTTCGGCCACTCGCACATCCCCTGGGACAGCACCGCGCCGGGCGGCTTGCGCCTGCTCAACCCGGGCTCCCCGACCGACCGCCGCCGCCAGCCGCACTGCACCTACCTGACCGCGACCGCCGACGCCGGCCAGCTCAGCGACGTCACCCTGCACCGCCTGCCACCCCGCTGAGCCGGCCCGGCGCTTTCTTCGTCGTCCGAGAACAGAAGCGCACTCCCGATCACCACATCATGTGGGGTGCAGTGCCAAGCTAGGCGACGCCCTGAGCGACCAGCTGACCATCCACATACGCATGGACCGGCTGAGGACGGAAACCGGCGAAGAACTGCGCCCTGTGCTTCTCGATGGTCACGAAGTGCTGTTCGTTCGTTCCCACCCGGAAGTCGTACTTCTTCACCAGGCTGAACGACTGGAAGCGGATCGTACGGACGATGTTGATGCCGTCGACCTTGATCGACAGGTTGCCCCAGAACTTGTTGAAGGAGAACTCGACGGTGTGACGCTCGGCAACACCGACGTCGAAGGTCATCTTCACGGGAGCCACTGTACGCATCGCATCGCCCCGGCCGATGGGTCACCTATGCGATACTCCGCCGCGTTTTTTGGACCAACCGCATCGGCGATGGGCCACATCTATTCGGCAGGGGTCCGCGACATTCCGAATGGGGAGACGCACGGGCACTTCTGGGTCTTTCATCATGGACCTGAGCGTCGCCGCGCCAGGGTCACCCTGCACCGCCTGACACCTTAAATCGGTGTACCCGGTCGCGGCCGCCGCCCATACTGCGCCGGTGGATCAAGGGCTTTCCGAGCGGGCCGCCGCGCTCATCGAGTCGGCGGGGTACGGCGACGGCGACCGGGTCGTGGTCGGGCTGCGGCACGGGGACGGGCCGCCGGTGTACGTGAGTCACGGCGAGCCGTTCGCGGCGGCCTGCGTCGCGTCGGTGTCGAAGCAGATCACGGCCGCGTGCGTGGCGCTGCTCGTCCGGCAGGGCAAGCTCGACGTCGAGTCGGCGCTGGCCGCCTGGATCCCCGAGCTGCCGGCGTGGGCGGCCACCGTGCGGGTGCGGCACCTGATCCACCACACCGGCGGACTGCCCGAGAGCGGCGATTTCTTCGCGCTCCAGAAGGCCGGGCGGGACCGGACCGTCGCCGGCATGCTGGCCGAGCTGGGCGGGCACGAGAGCCTGGAGAGCACACCGGGAACCGCGTTCAGCTACCGCAACCCCGGCTACACCTGCCTATCGGTCATCGTCGAACGGATCGCCGGCGAGCCGTTCCCCGACTTCGCGCGTTCGCGTCTGTTCGAGCCGCTCGGCATGGCCGCCACCCGCTACTGGCCCGGCCCGGAGCCGTTCCCGCCCGGCGCCACGCCGACCGAGCTGGGCTCGCCGGCGCCGCTGTCGCTGGGTGACTGCGGCGTCTGGTCGACGGCGGCCGACCTGATGCGCTGGAACGAGGCCCTGGCGAACGACGAGCTGGGCGTGTCCGGCCTCATGCACACGGCGGGCCGGCTCGACGACGGCACGCCCCTCCCGTACGGCTGGGGTGTCGACGTGCTGACCCGGGCCGGTTTCCCGCTGCACCGCCACGGTGGCCTGTGGGCGGGCCTGAGCGCCCAGATCGCCCGGCTGCCCGCGCAGCGTGCCGGCCTGGTGGTGATCGCGCTGGACCATGTCGAGGCCCGCACCCAGCGGCTGGCCGACAACCTGATCGACGAGCTGATCGCCCGCTGAGCACGCCGGCCGACGCTCCAACCAGGACTGGAGGGCCACACGCCGGTCCGTGGTCGCCGGCCACCACCAGCCCAGGACCCGCGGCGCAACCCATTCGTCCGCGACAATGCGGATTCGCCGGTTCATTGACCGTCCCAAATGGCAGGACATAGGCTGCTGATCGTTTCGCGTCACTCATCGCCCGACGGAACGGGGACACGATGCGGCTTCTGAAACCCTCGGCTCTGGCAGTGCTCCTGGTGGCTGCCCTGACCCCGCACCTCGCCGGGACCCCGGCGAACGCCGGCGCCAAGTGCAGCACCGACCCGGCCGCGCACCTCGGCGACGTGCCCAGCCCGGAGCAGTTCCTCGGCTTCCCGCTCGGCCTCGGCCAGCAGCGGGTGGTCACCAACACCGAGATCCGCGGTTACCTGAGCGCCGTCGATCAGGCCTCGAACCGGGTGACCACCGGCACGATGGGCACCAGCGTCCTCGGCCAGCCGCTGAACTACGCGGTGGTCTCCGGCAAGCGGGTCACCCAGCGCACCCTGGACGACCTGCGCGACCTGCGCGACCCGCGGCGGACCAGCGCGACCCAGGCCCGGCGGACCGCGGCCGGCGAACCGGCCGTCGTCTGGATCGCCGGCAACGTGCACGGCGGCGAGACCAGCGGCGCGGACGCCTCGCTGAAGACGCTCTACGAGCTGGCCGCCGGTCTGTCCTGCGCGGTCCAGGAGCGCAACGACAACCTGATCACGGTGATCCTGCCGACCCAGAACCCGGACGGCCGGGACGCGGTGCGGCGGCAGAACGAGTACGGCTTCGACCTGAACCGGGACTGGTTCGCGCGCACCCAGCCGGAGACCGACCGCAAGATCGACCTGCTCCGGAAGTATCCGCCGCAGGTCTTCATCGACGCTCACGAGATGGGCGGCCGGCAGTACTTCTTCCCGCCGAACGCGGACCCGATCCACCACGAGATCGCCGACGAGCCGGTCGACTGGATCAACCGGATCGGCGCGGCGAACAAGGCCGGTTTCGGCTACAACGGCGCCTGCACCGAGACGGTCACCACCGAGTGCTACTTCAACTACGACACCTATGACCTGTTCTACATGGGTTACGGCGACACGGTTCCGGCGACCGGGTTCGGCGCGGCCGGGATGACCTACGAGAAGGGCAGCGCCTCCGCGGTCCAGGACCGGGTGCAGCAGCAGTTCAACACCCAGTGGGCGACGCTCGGCTGGGCGGCCGCCAACAAGCGCGAGGTGCTCAGCGGCTACTACAAGATCTGGGCGGACGCGCTGGCCGAGGGCCGGGCCGGCACGCTGGAACCGAACGAGGTGGTCCAGCCGGAGAACACCGTCCAGTTCCCGGTCCCGAATCTCAAGATCAGGTCGTACTTCCTGCTGCCGGACCGTCAGCTCGGCGACGTGCGCCGTCTGGTCGAGCGGCTGCGCGGGATGGACGTCGAGGTCTATGAGATCAAAAAGCCGGTTACGGTACGCGACGCGCACGTCTTCGGCGGCCGCACCGCGAAGAACGTCACCGTGCCGGCCGGCGCCTACTGGATCCCGATGGAGCAGCCGCAGAAGCACTGGATCCAGGCCACCCTGGGCGAGGACCCGTACGTCCCGTTCCCGTACTTCTACGACGTGTCCTCGTGGAGCAACCCGCTGCTGATGGGCATCGACACCCTCTACACCGGCGACACCGTCCGGCCCCGCGCCGACCTGGTCCGGCGGATCGAGGGCGGTCGCGCCGGGCACGCCCCGGCCAAGGGCTCCTACAGCTACCCGCTCGACTCGGCCTCCGCCGCGCAGCTCACCTTCCGGCTGCTCGGCCAGGGCGCCGGGCCGGTCCGGGACGGCGCCCTGGTCCGGGTGCCGGCCGCCGCGATCACCCGGGACACCGACCGGCTGGCCCGCTCACTGGGCGTGACCCTGACCCCGAGCCGCAAGCCGGCCGCCGGCGCCGCGCTCACCCGGCCCGACGTCGGCCTGTTCCGCGGCGCCGGCATCTCCACCACCTCCGGCTCCTACGGCGAGGCGCGTTACGTGCTGGGCAGCCGGTGGGGCCTCGACCTGAAGCCGGTGACCACCGCCGACATCAACGACAACACCCCGGCGTTCACCGGCCGCACGGTGCTGCTGGTCCCGGACGGCAGCAACCCGACCGGTGGCCTCACCGCGGCCGGCCAGGCGAACCTGCGGGCCTGGATCGCCCAGGGGCACACCTACGTCGGGCTGCGCAACGAGGGCACCCGGCTGGCCCGGGCCGCCGGCCTGACCTCCACCACGGAGGTCGCCAAGCCGGACGACTACCTGGTGATCGGGTCGCACTTCCGGGTCGACGTCGACCCGGCCAGCCCGGTCGCGGCGGGCCGCCCGGCCGAGGACTTCGAGTTCAACAACGACGACCCGATCCTCACCCCGAGCAGCACCGGCGTGAACGTGCTGCGCTACCCGGCCGGTGACACGTTCTGGCACAACGGCTACACCGTCGGCGACGACCTGCTCCAGGGCACCGCCGTGGTGGTGGACGAACCGACCGGCGCCGGGCGCGCCGTGCTGTTCGCCTTCAACCCGCTGTTCCGCGGCTACAACGAGAGCGGCCAGCACCTGCTCGCCAACACGCTGCTCGCCCCGGCCGGCACCCCGTCCGCGCTGCGCGCCACCAGCCCGGACCCGGCCCGCGCCGCCGCCGCGAGCCGGCCGGCCCCGGCCAACCTGGGCGGCGAGTGGCGGCCCAGCCGGATCCAGGTGGCCGCCGCCGACCTGGCCCGGGCGCAGGCCGTGGTGAACCGCCACACCGGCGCCGCGACCGCCTCGGTGATCGGCGGTTCCGGCTACCTCACCATCCCCAACCCGGACGGCCTGCAGCCGGACGAGCACCCGTTCCTGCGTGATCTGGTGACCGACCTGAAGGCGGCCGGCATCCCGCTGCGCGCGGTGGTCGGCTGACCGCACCCACCCCGGTGGCGCCGGCTGATGCCGGCGCCACCGGCGCTGGGTCAGGCCGGCGGGTGCTCCGAGAAGTGCCGCTCGACGGCTTCTCGTAGTTCCCCCGCGGTCCGTCGACTCGACGCCATCGGCGCCGCCCACTGCCGGCCCGGATGCAACTCGTCCCAATCACTGCGCGGGGCGCCCAATCGGCCCGTGCCACCCGGATGATTCCCGAATCCGGTCACCACCGCGTTCCACACAGGCCGGTGCCGGCTCCGCATGAGGCCTTCGGCTTCGGGGATGAACATCGCCACGGTCGGCAGCGCGCGCACCCGGAAGTCGGCCGTCTTCAGATCGGAGCACTGCTCGATCGAGCGCCGGTGAGCCGCCGCCCGGACCCGGAGACCGCTTCGCGAGACGACCGACGGCGACCGTGCGACACGGACCGAACCCAGGTAGATCGGCGTGACGCACTGCGGCGAGGAGATCGGTCGGTACAGCGGATGCTTACCGGTGTAGTAGAGGGCGAATAGACCGTCGTCGTCGGAGAACACCTCCGCGTCGAGCGGCACGGGCGGCACGGACTCAAGTTCCCGTTCGACGCTGCGTACCAAGTTTCGCAGATCCAACGGGTTGAATACCGTGCCGCTCGACGCCGTTGCCACGCCTGCCGCACCGGGTCTGTCGCCCACCGTCGGCACGGGCGTCGTCGTGCTCGGCGTCATCCGGGCTCGGCGCAGCAGATCGACCAGAGGCTGATCGTCGACCCCGAGCGCCCGGCAGATGGCCACCACGGTGCCCACCGACGGCACCGGCCGTCCCCGGCGCGCGTTCAGGGCCTGGCTGACCGCAGTCCGTCCACGTGCGGACTCCCGGACCAGAGTGGCGATCTGCCAGTTCTTGGCGGCCATGAGCCGGTTCAGCTCCATCGCGAGAACCGTCAGATCGTCTTCTTCGGCCACGCCCGCCTCCCGGATGTTCGCTTTCGTTCGACATTATTCAGTCGAACATAACGCCTGGCTCGCAGCATATAGCGTTCCCGTGTTCAGCTTCGTATCAAGACGGGGGAACATGGTGCAGGCAGTGATGGTGATCCGGGCTTTGCTGGCGACGATCGTCGTCCTGGTGGCGTTGCTGACCGCGGTCCTCGCCGGCTGGCTGACCCAGCTGGACGGCGCCGCGCTGCCCGGTGTCGTGATGCGGTCCGGCATCGCCTTCGGCGCCGCGCTCGGCATCGGGGTCGCTGTGCTGGCCCTGCTGTGGTGATGCAATCCGACCCGGCCGGTTCGCCGTCGCACGTGTCCCGCAGGTGACAGAGCCCCGGCCGGGCTGGTGCCAGGCTGGGGCTCTCGTCTGTCCGAGGCCAGGAGTCCGCCATGGCCGTTCCGACCACCGTTTACCGCCAGCTCTCCGATTCCGCCCAGCGGGCGCTGCGCTGGGCGGGCGCCGCCGCCGCGCACCGGGAGGGCCGGCCGCCGGGCCCGGACGGACCGCCGGTCACCGGCTTCGACCTGCTGGTCGGGCTGCTGCTGGCCCATCCGGACGCCGAGGGCGAGGCGTTCGTGCTGCTCGACCACTTCGGACTGACCGCCCGCGACGTGCTGCCGCCGACCTATCCCCGCGTCGCGCCGGACGAGCTGCAACGCCGGGCCGCCGAGGTGACCGGCCCGCCGGACCTGTCCCCGCTCACCCAGGCGGTCTTCGACCGGTTGCCGCGGCGGGCCAGCGACAAGGTCCGCCTCTACCACGTGCTCGGTGCGCTGCTCGGCGGGGACACCGAGCTGACCGGGCCGCTGACCGGCGCGCTGGCCGCCGGCGGCGACACCCTGGACGCGGTGCGCACCTCGTACGAAAGGTGGCTGCGGACCGAGGCGGACCAAGCGCCCCGGGCCGGTGTGTCGCTGCGCGCGTGGCTGCGTGGCACCAACCCGCGGCAGCCGGTGGACCTGCCGGCCTACGCCTCCGACCGGATCGACGCCGGGCACGACCTGATCGGCATCGACGCCGAGGCGGACGCCTTCGCCTACCTGCTGGCCTCCCGGGATCTGACGCCACCGCTGGCGATCGGGCTGTTCGGCGACTGGGGCAGCGGCAAGAGCTTCCTGATGCAGGCGGTCAAGACCCGGATCCACCGGCTCGGCGAGCTGGTCGACGGGACGGAGCAGGACCAGGCGCCGGTCTGGCAGCAGATCCGGCAGATCGAGTTCAACGCCTGGGAGTACGTGCAGGGCGACCTCTGGGCCGGCCTGCTGGAACGGATCTTCGGCGAGCTCGGCACCCCGAGACTGCCGACCAATCTGGTGGACACCGCCCGCAAGCCGCTGGAAGCGGAGTTGCAGGCCGAGCAGGAACGCGTCGGTCAGTCGGCGGAACAGGTCGGCGCCCGCGCCAGCGAGGTGTGGGACGCGACGGTGGAGCTGGCGTTCGCCATGAACGAGGCGATGGCGGCCCGGGACGCCGCGCCCGCACGGACCGAGGCGCTGCTCGCCGACCAGGGCCGGGACGCCCTGCGCGAAGCGCTCGGCGCGGCCTGGGCGGAGCGACGGCTGGACATCGTCGGTCAGGACGGCGCGGCGCTGCTGGACGCGGTGAGCGAGGCGAAGACACAACTGCGCAAGCCGGTCGGGCCGTACTGGCGGAAACGCTCGCGGATCGTGCTGCTCAGCCTGGGCGCCGCGGTCATCCCGGTGGTCGCGTGGGTGCTGACCGTCCTGGACGTGCCGCCGCTGGTCTCGCTGCTCGGCGGCCTGACCGCGGTGGTCCCGGTGGCGACCGGCGCGATCCGCGCCGCCACCGGCTGGTCCCAGCGGGTCATCGCCGATCTGGAGGCGGCCGAGGCGAAGGTCCGCGAGGACATCGCGCGCGAGCTGGCCGACCGCGACCGCCGGGCCGACGAGGCCGCCCGCCGGCTCGACGACGCCGAGCAACGGCTGGCCGCCGCCCAGGCCGCCCGGGAGGTGCTGGATCGGCGCACCGAGTCGCTGCGGCAGCGGATCGCGGAGCTGACGCCGGAGCGGGTCTTCGTCCAGTTCGCCGACGAGCGCAGCTCGGACTACCGGCGCCGGCTGGGTCTGCTGTCCCGGGTCCGGCGGGATCTGCTGGACATCCAGAACCAGCTGGGCGCCAACAACACCGACCGGCTGGCCGGCAAGGGCGACCCGGCCCTGCCCAACCGGATCGTGCTCTACATCGACGACCTGGACCGCTGCCCGCCGGACAAGGTTGTCGAGGTGCTCGAGGCGGTGCACCTGCTGCTCGCCTTCGAGATGTTCGTGGTGGTGGTCGCGGTGGACACCCGGTGGCTGAGCGCGGCGCTCACCGACCAGCTTCCCGTGCTGACCGAAACCGGTCAGGACGACCGCCGCCCGGCGCCGCGCCACTACCTGGAGAAGATCTTCCAGCTGCCGTACTGGGTGCAGCCGCTCACCGCCGAGGCCCGGATGCAGCTGGTCCGTGGGCTGCTCACGGCGAGCACCCGGGGCCCGGCCGGAGATCCCGTCCCGTCCGGCGTCGTCGACCTGCACGTCGGCGAGCGCGAGCGGGAGGTGCTGAAGCTGATGCTCGGACAGCGCTCGTCGACGCTGCGGATCGAGACCAGCCAGCTCAGCCTCAGCCCACCGGACCTGGAGTTCATCGAGTCGCTGGCGCCGCTGGTCGGGGACACGCCCCGCCAGGTCAAACGGTTCGTCAACACGTGCCAGCTGCTGCTCGCGATGCGGCCGCCGCTGCAGCCGGGTGACCGGTTCCCGCCGGAGCGGCACGTCGTCTGCCTGCTGGCGGCGATCAACGCCGGACCGTCCACGGTGGCCGACGCCGTCTTCGCCAAGGCGGCCGCGAGTGTCCCGGCCACCCTGGGCGCCGTGGCCGACGAGCCGGAGGGGACGGCCGCCGAGGCTTGGCGGCCGCTGCGCGACTGGCTCGCCCCGCGCCCGCCGTGGCGGGACCTCACGGCCGGGCGGCTGGCCGTGCGGCTGGAGATGGTCCGGCGGCTGCGCTTCGAGCCACCCGGCCGCATCTGATCGGCGGCCCTGCGGGCGCCTTCGCCGGCACGCCGACGGTCATGCTCTGGCATGTCGAGATGGCCGCTTGAGGTCACGGTTCGCTTCGACTGCTTTCCGGTACGGCGGGAGCTTCCGCCGTACCGGAAAGCGGCGGTCCGGAGCCGCGGCGGACCCGGCGCGTGCCCGCGGACCGGGAACGGTCAGGCCCGGGCGCCGATCGCCACCGCGCGCAGCAGGAAGCCGGGGCTGGTCAGCGCGCTGGGGTGGGCGAGCATCGTGGTCACCTCGCCGAGCCGCAGGTTGATCCGGCGGTCCCGCATCGACGCCTTGAAGATCAGCCCGCTGATCCGCTGGATCATCTTGTAGCCGCGCGGGTAGGGGCCGTCGACGTGCGGCAGCGCCAGGTCGGCCATGGTGGACACCTGCCAGGCGGCGTCGACCACCACCTTGACGTCGGCGAAGTAGGAGAGCGCCGGCCGGTCGAGCGCCGGAGCGCCGCGGAGGTACTCGGACAGGCAGGAGGCGTGCAGCATGGCCGAGGTCATCCCCTGGCCGTAGACCGGGTTGAACGAGGCCACCGCGTCGCCGGCGGCGACCAGCCGGGCCGGGAAGCGGCGCAGCACGTGGAAGTCGCGGCGCCGGCTGTCCGCCTGGTGGTAGGTGACCACCTCGCCGGCCGCCGCCGACCCGGTCGCCACCCGGCCGAACTCCGCCGGGAAGTCCCGGACGCAGCGCTCCCGGTACTCGTCGGCGTCGCGGCCCGGCTTGTCGTCGGCGTAACCGGAGACCAGCATCGTCCACCGGTCCCCCTCGATCGGGGTGAAGCCGCCGATCCGGGCCACCTTGCCCGGGCCCGGGTTGGCGATCGAGATGCAGGTCCAGACCGGGGCGTCGGCCGGACGCTGGAAGAGCTGGGTGGCGTAGTTGAGCTTGATGCCCATCCGCTGCATCGGCGGGCGCGGGAAGCCGTCCGCCTCCAGCCAGTCGCTGAGCCGGCTGGACCGGCCGGTCGCGTCGACCACGAAGTCGGCGTCCTGCTCGGCGCCGTCGACCCGGACGCCGGTCACCGCGCCGTTCTCGATCCGCAGGCCCTCGGCCCGGCCGTGCACGGCCCGGACGTTCGGCAGGGCCAGGACTCGGTTGCGGATCAGCGCCTCGAGGAACGGCCGGCTGGAGATCAGCGCCTGGGCGGCCGGGCCGGTCGGCGGGTCGTCGCGCAGCTCACCGTCCATGTAGAACCGGTTGGTGCCGGGCGGCGGGTCGACCGCGCCGGCGTCCAGCGCCTGCTGCCCGAAGCCGGGGAAGAACCGCTCCAGCTGCCGCTGCCCGGACGGCAGCAGGGCGTGCACCTGGCTGCCCTGCGGCACCCCGGGCCGCGGACCGGTCGCGCCGACCGGGTCGGCGGCCAGCTGCTCGTCGGAGACGTCGAGCGCGGCCAGGTCGTCGCGCTCGACAATCAGCACGTGGTCGGCGTGGTCGCTGAGCACCCGGGCGGCCATCAGCCCGGCGACGCTGCCGCCGAGCACGACAGCGGTGCGGAACAGCACCCGGGTCCCGGCGGGTGGCTCGGACGTGGTGATCGCGGCGAAACGGCTGGCGGCAGACATGTGAGACTCCCCCGTGGCAGTAAGGACGCCTCACAATAACGGCAGTGATCGAAAAATCTAGCTACCCCGATACCCGGCGGTTCAGGCGGACGATTTCGCTGTTCAGCGCGGTCGCGAACAGGCACCAGGCGACATAGGGGGCGAGCGCCGCGCCGGCCAGCCGATCGGTGTTCGCCGCCCGCCGCCAGAGCAGCACGTTGGCCACGTTCAGCGCGAGGATCTCGGCCAGAGCCACCTTGGGCCGCTTGGCTCCGAAGAAGAGCAGCGTCCAGGCCGCGTTCAAGCCCAGATCGGTGGCGAACACCCGGCCGAACGCGCGCCGGCTCGCCGGGTCCGGGCTGCGGTCCAGCGCCCGGGCGCCGGCCACCGCGATCAGCCCGTAGAGCGGCGTCCACACCGCCGGGAACGCGGCCGGTGGCGGCTGCCAGGACGGCTTGCGCAGCGTGCGGTACCAGGCCGACTTCGGGTCGGTGGCGAGCGAGCCGGCGCCGGCCGCCGCGACCACCGCGGCCGTGGTCGTCACCCAGGTGGGAATGGTCATGCCCGATGCCTTACCCGCGGCGGCCGGGTTTACCCGGGCGAGTGCCGGGCACCGATTCACCATCCGACAACGCCGACAAGGGAGGCAGCATGCCTACGTCCATCACCGGTAAGCGGGTCGCGTTCCTCGCCACCGACGGCGTGGAGGAAGTGGAGTACACCGAGCCGCGCAAGGCGGTGGAGAACGCCGGCGGCACCGCCGAGCTGATCTCGATCAAGGACGGCGCGATCCAGGCCGTCAACCACCTGGACAAGGCCGGGACGTACCCGGTGGACCGGCTGGTCAAGGACGCCCACGTGGCCGACTACGACGCCCTGGTCCTGCCGGGCGGCGTCGCCAACCCGGACTTCCTGCGCGCCGACCCGGCCGCGGTCCGGTTCGTCGGCGACTTCGTGGCCACCGGCAAGCCGGTCGCCGCTATCTGCCACGGCCCGTGGACCCTGGTCGAGGCGGGCGTGGTCGACGGCCGCACGCTGACCAGCTGGCCGAGCCTACGCACCGACGTCACCAACGCCGGCGCGACCTGGGTCGACGAGCAGGTGCACGTGGACGGCTCGCTGGTCACCAGCCGCAAGCCGGACGACCTGCCGGCCTTCTGCGACCAGCTGCTGGCACAGGTCGCCGCCTGATCCGCCGCCCCGGGCCGGCCGGCTCAGCAAGCCGGCCGGCCCGGGGCTTCTCAGGTCAGCTGCTCCAGGCGGCGCATGGCGGCCGCCACCTGCTCGGACAGGGCGACGAGCGTGGTGGCCTGCTCGACGGTCATCTCCTGAGCGCGGGCGGTGGTGACGTCGATGTCGCCGATCGCCTCGCTCATCGCCGCCATGATCTCGACGACCGCACCGACGTGCTCGTTCAGCTCGTCCAGGGTCGCGGTGATCGTCTCGGTGGACTCGGCCGTGGTCGAGGCCAGCGTCTTGACCTCGTTGGCGACCACGGCGAACCCGGTACCCGCCTCGCCGGCCCGGGCCGCCTCGATGGTCGCGTTCAGGGCCAGCAGGTTGGTCTGCTTGGCGATGCCACCGATGAACCGGGCCACCTCGTCCACCCGGCGCAGGCTGTCGTGCAGGATCCCGACCGCGGCGGTGGCCGAGCCGTTGCTGGTCAACAGGCGGCCGGCGGCGGTCCGGACGTCGGCAACCTGCCCCTCGATCCGGGACGCCGCGGCGCTGACCGTGCCGGCCCGCTCGGAGACGTCGGCCAGCTGGCCGCTGACCACCGACGACGTGTTCGTCACCAGTTCCTGGGCGGCCTGCTGAGCCTGCCGCTGGGCGGCGGTCTGCTCCTCGTGCGCCCGCTCCAGCTCACGCTGGCGCTGCTCCTGCTCGGTGCGGATCTGCTCGTCGGTGGCGCTGATCGTGTCCAGCATCCCGTCGATCGCCCGGCCGAGCGCCGCGATGTCGTCGGTGCCCCGCGCGTCGATCCGCAGCTGGTGGTCGCCGGACGCGATGATCTTCTCGGTGGTCTCGCGCAGCGGCCGGACCCGGTTGCGCAGCGCCCGCCGGGTGGACCAGCGCAGCAGCAGGACCAACAGCACGGTGGCCACCGCCATCAGGCCGAACAGCCGCTTCGCGGTGCTGCTCGCGGCCTGGTAGATCGGCCGTGGCTGGACCGCCTCCAGGGTGAGCGTGCCGCCGCCGACGGTCGGCATGGTGGCGTCCAGGGCCATCCGGTCGTCGCCGAGCACCGCGGTGTGCACGTCGATCGTGCCGACCATGCTGGCCAGCGACGGCTGCGTCACCGCGCCCGGGCGGGCCGCGCCCACCGTGGCGATGGTCAGCCCGATGTCCTTGCCGAGCGCGCCGAGGCGCTCCGGCGACAGCTGCTTGAGCAGGATGAACCCGCCGGACGACCGGCCCTCGCCGGAGCTCGGGAAGGCGCCCAGCCCGCAGTACAGGTACGCGTCGCCGGCGTCGACGATGCCGCAGCGCGCGGCGCCGGCCTCGGCGTCCGGGTCGTAGAGCGTCTTGAGCAGCGCCGGGTCGGCCAGCGCGGCGGGCAGCGCGCCGAACCCGGGAGCGGCCGTGGTCAGGCCACCGACCCGGAGCCGGCCGTCCGGACCGATGCCGAGCACGCCGTCCAGGTCGTTGGCGTCGTGCTGGGTGTCCGGCGGGAAGTCCTCGGCGAAGGCGTCCTGGTCGGCCCGCGCGATGTCCTGGTAGGCGTTGTCCCAGATGCTGTTGGTGACCCCGAACGCGGTCAGCAGCCGGGCCTGCCCGTCCAGCCCGATCCGGATCCGGTCGGCGTCCTGGCCCACCTGCCGGGCCTCGAGGTCACCGAACGCGCCGGTGGCCACCTGACGCAGCAGCAGGAACCCGAGGACGCACGCGGTCAGCGCGCCGAGGATCGGCCACAGCCGTCGCACATCCACTCTCATGACGCTTCCATCGGCCGCCACCGGAAACGTCTGAGCGATCCCGATGTGGCGTAGGAAACGTTTCAGGGATCAGAGGCAGCACCAGCAGTAGAGCGACTCGCCCTGCTCGCGGGCGCGGATGGCCAGCGCGGTGAGGTCGGTGAGCACCCCGCTCAGGAACTCGGCGTCCAGGAAACCGCTGAACTCCTCGATGCCGGTCCAGCGCTCGGCCAGCTCGGACACCCGGCCGGCCGGGATGGCGGCGAGGATGTCGCGCGCCTCGTCGGCGAGCACGGTCACCCACGGCCCCAGGTAGTCCGGATCGTCCGCGACGCCGACCGGCCAGATCAGTCGTTCCCGACCAGGCGCCTTCCGCCCGGTCGCGAACTCCAGGACCTGGGACAGGGCGACGCCCGGGTCGATCATCTTCAGGTCGACGCTCTCGAACACCTCCGCCGGGGACGATCCCTCGTTCTCGTCCAGGTGCCGGCGGACCTCGGCCGGGCCGGGCGCCCGGAAGTAGTCGTACAACACACCCATCGTCATCCCCCCTCGTGGTCTGCGGCGACGATAGTGGACACCTATGACACTTCGGGACGCGTCGACCGCGCTGGCTGCCGCCGCGGAGCTCGGGGCCTACTTCGCCTGGGAGCCGTGGGACGGGTCGGCCGGGTGGCGGCCGTTCGGCGAGCTGCTGGACGAGCGGGTGGTGGCGGAGCGGGTCGCGCTCGGGCGGGACACGCTGGTGCGGATGTCCGGGCGGGAACCGGCGGCGATCGGCGAGCGGGAGGTGGCCTCGATCACCTTCCTCGGGCTGGCGTCCCGGCTGCTCTCGCCGCTGCTCGCGGCCGCGGCGGTGGGCGGGGCGGCGGTCCGGCCGGACCCGGAGCGGCTGTGGTGGCGGGCGGCGCCGGGCGGGCCGCTGCCGTTCGCCTTCCGGGACCTGACGGCCGCGCCGTGCGCCGGCTGGGCGCCGGACCGGATCGCCGAGGCCGGTCTGATCGACCTGGTCGAGCCGCTGCTGACGGTGTTCCGGGAGCGGTTCGCGCTGTCGCCGCGGGTGCTCTGGGGCAACGTGGCGTCGGCGCTCGGCGGGGCGGCCGGGATGATCGCGGACGGGCGGCCGGAGAGCGCGGCGCGCGGCGCGGCGATCGTCGAGGCGGCGCTGCGGCTGGCCCCGTTGCGGGCGTCGGCGGAGCTGGTCCGGCCGGATCCCGGGCGGGACCGGTGGTTCCTGGTGCGGCGCAACTGCTGCCTCTACTACCGGATCCCGGGCGGCGGGACGTGCGGGGACTGCGTGCTGACCCCGGACGCCGAGCGGCGCCGCCACTGGCAGGCGGTCCTCAACCGCTGACCCCGGACGCCGGGCGTCACCGCCACCGGCAGGCGATCCTCAACCGCTGACCCCGATTTCCCCTGCGCCGCCACGGCGGCGATCCTCAGCCGCCGTTCCGCGTGCGGCTCAGGGCGGGTCGATCCGGGACAGCTCCAGGACGGCGGACAGCTCGGCGCGGCCCGGGCCGCCGGCCGCCACCCAGCCGGCGATGTCGTCCAGGACCGGGTCGTCCAGGACCAGGCCGAACCACACCGGCCGGGCGCCCGCCCGCCGCGCGTCCGGAGCGGGCTGCACGACCAGCACGTTCGACTGGGAGCAGGCGTCCAGGCAGAGGCTGGTCCGGACCCGGTGCGCCGGGGCCAGCGCGGCACGCAGCCGCTCGATCTGCCGGTCGTGGTCGACCGCCGGGTGCTTGCTCAGGCTGCCGCAGCAGCAGTCCCGGCACACCGTGACCGTGCACCCGTCCGCCTCGTCGTCCCGCACAGTTGATCACTTTACGGGGGCCGGGCGCTTCCGCCGGCGGGCGGCGGTTCCTATCGTCGGAGCATGGTGCCGGGGCGGTTCGGGGCGGATCGGGCGTGGGGCGAGCGGGCGGCGCGGCCGCTGCGGCTGCTGGCCGGTGGCGGCGCGCGGCCGACCGGACCGGAGATCGCCGCCCTGCGCAGCGGTCTGAACCGGCGGGACGAGGTGGCGGCCGCGCTGGTCCGGGCGGTGCGGGACGCGCCCGGGCTGACGATCCGGGACCTGCACCGGCTGGTCGCCGCGGGGCCGGCGGAGGACGTACCGGAAGCCGTCCGGACCTTCTTCGCCGCGGTCAGTGACCGGCCCGCCTGGCTGGACGACGATCTGCTGGCCCGCGGAGCGCAGGCCTGCCGGGCCTTCGGCATGGACGCCGGGCTGGTGCTCGCCTACGGGTCGCTGCTCGGCGGCTACCGGACCGGTGCGGCGCTGGAGCCGCTGGTCCGCACCGGCCGGCTGACCGGCGGCGAGACCCTGCGCCGGATCCGGGAGACCTCGCACTGGTGGCGCGCGGTGACCGCGCCGGGCGGCCTGGCCCCGGACGGCGCCGGGTTCCGCGCCACCCTGCACGTCCGGGTGATGCACGCCCTGGTCAACGCCCAACTGGAGGCCGACCCGACCTGGGACCACGAGTTCCGCGGGCTGCCGATCAACCAGTACGACCAGGCCAGCACCCTGGGCGTCTTCTCCACCAGCTTCCTGCTGCACCTGCGGCTGCTCGGGGTGCGCGTCTCCCGGGCGGACGCACGGGCGGTGATGCATCTCTGGTGCTACGTCGGCTGGCTGCTCGGGGTGGACGAGCAGTGGCTGCCGTTCACCGAGCGGATCGGGCGCCGGCAGCTCTACCACTTCCTGTCCTACGACCCGCCGCCGGACCGGAACAGCGTCGCGCTGGCCCGCGCCCTGATCGCGATGAGCGACGAGTTCGCGCGCGGCTGGCGGCGGATCTACGAACGCGAACGCGCCCTCTCGGTGAGCACCTGGCTGCTCGGCCGGGGCGCCATGCGGGATCTGCGGCTGCCCTGGCGCCCGCCGTGGTACGGCCTGGCCCGGGTCGCCGCGAACCTGCTGATCAGTCACGGTCTCGGCCGGCTCCCCGGCGGCCGGCGGCTGCTGCTGGCCCGGGGCGAACGGCAGGCGCGGGCCCAGTTCGCCCGGTGGGGCTGACGTACCGTCTCTCCTGTGTGGAATGCCGCCGTGACCGTGGCGCTGGCCGGGCTGTTCTGGGTGCTGCCCGCCGCGCGGGCGGACAGCGTGCCGCGGATCCTGACCGGCGTGGTGCTGGCGCTGGTCGTCGCGGCCGCGATGCTGCTGCGCCGGCGGGCGCCGCTCGCCGCCACGCTGACCGCCGGCGCGGCCACCCTGGCCGGCACCGCGCTGGGCGTCTGCCAGGACCCGATGCTGGCCACCGCCTGGTGCCTCTATCCACTGGCGATCGAGCGGGCCGCCCGGGCCCGGCGCCTCGTGATCGCGACGGCGCTGCTGGTCACCGCGCTGGCGCTGGTCGCCGGCGTGCCGGACGGGACCGGGCACGACCTCGGGGTGCGGATCGTGGTCGCGGTCGCCGCGCTCAGCACCGCCTGGCTGCTCGGGACCGCCGTGGGCCGGCAGCTGGCCGCCGCCCGGGAGGCGGAGCGGGCCCGGGTGCAGCTGGCCCTCGCCCGGGACGTGCACGACGTGGTCGGGCACGCGCTCGGGGTGATCGCGGCCGAGGCCGGCGTGGTGCTGAGCCTGCCCGACGCGCCGGCCGAGGAGCTGCGCGAGACGCTGGCCGGCGTGGCCGGCCACGCCCGGACGGCGCTGGTGGACGTGCAGGCGCTGGTGCGGTCGTTGCGCGCGCCGCAGCGGTGGGATCTGACCGCGCTGGCAGCCGGCGCGCGGGCCGCCGGGGTGCGGGTCGAGTTGGACGCCGACGAGGAGGTGCCGGTGAGCGGCGTGGCCTACCGCGTGGTGCAGGAGGGGCTGAGCAACGTGATGCGGCACGCGCCCGGGTCGTCGTGCTCGGTGTCGGTGCGGCGGGTGGGCGGCTCGGTGCTGGTCGAGGTCCGCGACGACGGCGCGGTCCGGCCGGCCGGACCGCCGGGCAGCGGGCTGGGGCTGATCGGGATGCGGGAACGGGTGGCGGCGACCGGCGGCACGGTCAGCTGGGGTGAGCGCCCCGGCGGCGGGTTCGCGGTGACCGCCCGGCTGCCGGTCGAGGAGCCGGCATGATCTCGGTGTTCCTGGCCGACGACGACGCCCGGTTCCGGGCCGCCTACCGGAAGCTGTTCGAGCGCAGCGACGGGTTCCGGTTCGCCGGCGAGGCGGCCGACGGGGCCGCCGCGGCCGAGCTGGTGGCCCGCCGCCGGCCGGACGTCGTCCTGCTGGACGTGCAGATGCCGGGCACCGACGGCCTGGCGGCGGCCCGCCGGATCCTCGCCGCCGGCGGCCCCCGGGTGATCATGTTGACCACTTTCGACCTGGACGAGTACGTGCACGAGGCGCTGACCCTGGGCGCCGCCGGGTTCCTGCTGAAGAACGCCGCGCCGGCCGAGGTGCTGCACGCGGTGCGGACCGTGCACGCCGGGAACGCGATGCTGGCGCCGGAGGTGACCGCGCGGCTGCTGGAGCGGTTCGCGCCGCGCCGCCCGGCCCGGCCGCACGCGTTCGCCGGGAAGCTGCTCTCCGACCGGGAGCTGCAGGTGATCCGGCTGGTGGCGCGCGGCTTCTCGAACCAGCGGATCGCCGACGAGCTGTTCCTCAGCCTGGAGACGGTGCGGACCTATCTGCGGCGGATGTTCATCAAGCTGGAGGTGTCCGACCGGACCCAGCTGGCCGTGCTCGCTCATCAGGCCGGCTTGTTGCACGAGCAGCGCTGATGTCCACTTCCGGGGGACGCGGCGGAACCCGGATGCTCGGCAGGCTGCGGTGGTGATCGAGATCCGCGACCTCAGCAAACGACCCGCGCTCGACCGGGTCGGCTTCACCGCCCGGCCCGGCCGGGTCACCGGTTTCCTCGGGCCGAACGGCGCCGGCAAGTCGACCACCCTGCGGCTGCTGCTCGGGCTGGACCGGCCGTCCGGCGGGACCGCGCTGCTCAACGGCCGCCGCTACCGGGACCTGCGGCATCCGCTGCGGACGGTGGGCGCGCTGCTGGACGGGGCTGGGCCGGTGCCGGAGCGCCGGGCGGTCGACCACCTGACCTGGATCGCGCAGAGCAACCGGATCCCCCGGCGCCGGGTCGGCGAGGTGCTCGACCTGGCCGGGCTGACCGCGGTCGCCCGGACCCGGGTGCGGCGGTACTCGCTGGGCATGGGGCAGCGGCTCGGGATCGCCGCCGCGCTGCTCGGCGACCCGGCGATCCTGGTGCTCGACGAGCCGGTCAACGGTCTCGACCCGGACGGCATCCGCTGGGTGCGGGAGCTGCTGCGGGACTCCGCGGCGGCGGGCCGGACGGTGCTGGTCTCCAGCCACCTGATGGCCGAGACCGCGGAGACCGCGGACGACCTGGTGGTGATCGCCCGCGGCCGGGTCGTCGCGGCTGGCCCGCTGGCCGAGGTGACCGCGGGACACCGGTCCCTGGAGGCGGCGTTCTTCGCGCTGACCGGCAGGTGAGCCTGCTCCGGGCCGAGGTCGCGAAGATCGTGACGCTGCGGTCCACCTGGCTCGCCACCGGCCTGATCCTGGCCCTGCACGTGCTGGTCCAGTCGGCCAACCTGGGGGTCACCCGGGACGCGGTCGCGGCGATCACCCCGCGGGGCACCATCGAGCTGTTCCTCGGCGATCCGCAGCCGGCCCGGCGGGCGCTGCTGGAGATGCTGGTCGCCTCGTCGTTGCAGATCGGCATCTTCCTGCCGGTGCTCGGCGCGATGATCGGCGGGCAGGAGTTCCGCGCCCGGCAGCTCGGCCAGAGCCTGCTCGCGGCGCCCCGCCGCGGCCGGCTGATGCTCGCCAAGACGGTCGCGGCCGCCGGGTTCCTGCTGCTGGTCGCGATGGTGGTCGCGGCGATCAGCGCCGGCTTCCTGCACGCCGCCGCGCGCGACTGGGACCCGGGCCTGGTGATCAGCGCGGACGCCTGGCGCGGGCAGGCCAAGTTCCTGGCGTTCGCGGTGCTCACCGGCTTGGTCAGCCTGGCCTTCACGGTGCTCGGCCGGGGCACGCTGCCCGGGGTGCTGAGCACCGTCGGGCTGACCACGCTGACCATGACCCAGGTGCTGGCCGGGCCGGCGCCGGCCCTGGACGCGCTGCTGCCGCTCAGCGCCGGCCGCAACCTGCTGCTGGATCCGGCCGCGGCCGAACTCTCCGCCGGGCCGGGGCAGGCCCTCGCCGTGCTGACCGGCTGGGCGGTGCTGGCGCTGGCCGCGGCCGGGATGGCGCTGAGCCGGCGGGACGCCCGATGACCGGGATCGCCGCGGCCGAGCTCACCAAGATCCGGACGCTGCCGGCCGCCGGGGCCGCGGTGCTGGCCGCCCTGCTGGCGAACGCCCTGCTCGGCTGGTTCGCCGCGGGCACGCCGACGGCCCGGATCGGCACGCTGATGCTCGCCCCGGCCTACCTGTTCCTGGCCGCGCCGGTGCTCGCCGCGGGCAGCGAGCACCGCGCCGGTCAGCTGCGGATCAGCCTGCTCGCGGCGCCGTCCCGGCACCGCTGGTTCGGCGCGAAATCGCTGGTGGTCACGGTCGTCTCGGCGGTCGCGGCGGTCGTCGTGGTGCTTCCCGGGTACGTGCTGCAGCACGGCGCCGCGAGCACGGTGACCGGGGCGGCGGCCCGGGTGCTCGGGTACCTGCTGCTGGGCCTGATCGGGTTCGGTCTCGCGGCCGCGGCGCGGTCGGTGGTCACGCCGCTCGTCGTGCTGGTGACGCTGCCGGTGCTCCTCTCCCCGATCCTCCGCGGCCTGCTGCCCGGGGTGGTCCGGCTGCTGCCGCACGAGGCCACGCTGAGCCTGGTCGGGCTGGCCGCGCCGGCGGCGCTCACCGGTCCGGCAGGTCTGGCCGTGTCCGCCGGGTGGGCCGTGCTGGCGGTCGGTGCGGGCTGGCTGACCACGGCCGTCCGGGACAGCTGATCGTCGATCTTGGGGCAGCGGGAAATCGGGCCGGGCGGCAGGATGGCGGCATGACGGAAACGGACGACAGGCGACGGCTCAGCGGGCTGATGATCGGTTCGCTGGTGGCACTCAGCATGGGCACGGTCTTCGTGGTGGTGAACAGCGCGGCGCTGCCGTCCCCGTGGCGGCTGGTGATCCGGGTGGCCGCGGTGCTGGTCGCGGTCACGCTCCTGGCGCTGGTGATCCGGGCCGAGCGCGCCGGGGCGCCGTCGGAGGAGGGCGACATCCAGGGCTTCGCCGACCGGCGCTACTGGTACGCGGTGCTCTTCGAGGTCGTCGCCCTGTTCGGCGGCCTCTACGTGATCAACGGGGTGCTGAAGAAGCCGGAGGTCGCGGTCGCCTGGGTGGCCGTCGTGGTCGGCCTGCACTTCTTCCCGCTCGCCTGGGCCTGGCGGATGCCGCTCTACTACGGGGTCGGCGGCGCGATGGCGGTGCTCGGCGTGGCCGGCTTCGTGGCCTACGCGGCCGGCGCCTCGGCGGCCACGATCGGGCTGATCGCCGGGGTCGGCTCCGGATTCGCCCTCTACATCGCGGTGGTCGCCGGGCTGCGCGACAACCGGGCCCGGCGGGTCGCCGCCGCAGCGCGCTAGAAGTCCCGCCACTCGTCGAACCACCGGTCGGCGTCCGCCTCGGCGACGCCGGCCCGGGCGGCCAGCGCGCAAAAGACGTTCGTCCCGGTCGGCCGATCGGCGACCGGGCCGTTGCCCACCAGGAGGAACTCGCCCGGCGGCGGTTCGCTGACGTGCACCGTCTGCCGGCCGCCGGTGTGCCCGTGGTGGGTGAGCCGGAACAGCCCCGCCTCGGCCACGTCGTCGGCGGTGAAAAGTCCAGCGCTGTGCCAGTCGAGCAGGCAGACCACCGCGCCGTCCGGGGTCAGCGCGGTCACCTGGAGCGCGCCGAAGCCGTCGGGCAGCGGAACGGCGAAGAGATCGCCCGGAGCGAGAGGCATGACAGCCGCACAACTTTCTTGGAGGTGTTACCGGATCGATAAGGTACGGTGCTCGATCAAGATGCCACGGGGAGGTCACACATGGCGGAGATCGCCGGAGTTCGGCGCGACGGATGGCTGCAGCGGATGGACGCGCTCACCGGCGGCGCCATGGTGCTGACCGTCGAGGCGGTCGTCTTCCTGATGACCGCGCTGATCGGGACGCCGCTGCTGATGTTCTTCGCGGCCGACGACGACGCCTCGGTCGGCTGGCTGTGGCCGTTCGGCGCGGTGTGCGTGATCTCCGCCGTGCTCGGCTCGGCGTCCGCGGCCGCCGCGTTCCTGATCGGCTCCCGCGGCAACCACCGGGACCGCCAGGTCGGCGTGGTGGCCGCCTCCGGCATCGCGGTCACCACCGGCCTGCTGACCGCCGCGGCGGCCGACTCGTCCCCGCTGCTGGCCTTCCTCAGCGCGCTGGTCGCGGTCGCCAACGTGGGCGCGGCCACCCTGATCCACCGCGCCGAGCCGGCCGCCGAGGCCGAGACGCCGTCCGCTCTGCCGTCGCCGCTGCCCGAGGCGTTCCTGATGGCCGCGCCGCTGGCCGAGGCGGAGATCCGCACCCGGGAGACGATCGAGATCGACGTCCGCCGCCCGGCGACCCCGGCGGCGGACGCGCCGACCAAGGACGCGCTGACCGCGGACGCGCCGGCGGCGGACCTGCTGACCGCGGACGCGGCGCCGGTCACGATTCGCCCGCGCCGTCCGCGCGGCCCGGCCGCCCTGCACACGCTGAGCGGCGTCCGTCTGCCCCGACGCGCCCACCGGGGCCGGGCAGCCCGCTAGTCCCGGTCGAGGGCGACCAGCGAGCCGCTCTCCATCGCCACCCAGACCGTCGCGTCGGTCAAGGCCAGGCCGTGCGGCTCCTTGCCGGGCAGCGGGTGCCGGATCACCTCGCCGTCGGCGGTGACCCGGGCCAGCTCGCCGGCGCCCCACAGGGTGGCCCAGCAGCCGCCGGCCGGGTCGGGGGCCACGGCGTGCGGGCGGGATCCCGGGTCGTCGAAGGGGACGCGGATGGGCGTACCGTCCGGGCGGACCAGGCCCACCGCTCCCCCGGCGATGTCGGCGAACCAGATGCCGTCGCCGCCGGCGGCGATGCCGACCGGCGCGGCTCCCGCGCCCAGCTCGACGATCCGGAAACCCGTCCCGTCGAAGCCCGCCAGCGCCGCGGCGCCGTTCAGCGCCACCCACACCACACCGTCCGCGCTGACCGTCACCATCGCGGCCCGCGCGTCCGGCACCGGCAGCTCGACCAGGCGGATCCCGCCGCCGGCGGTGACAAAGCCGATCCGCTCGGCGCCGGGCGCGCTGAACCAGGCCGCGCCGTCCGGCGCCAGTGCCATCCCGTACGGCGCGGCGCCGGCCGGCAGCGCGAACAACGTCTCGTCGCCGTCCGGGCCGATCCGGCCGACCCGGTCGTCGGTGCGGGTGTACCAGATCGTGCCGTCCGGGGCGGCGGTGAGCAGCATCGGCCGGACCTCGTCCGGGAGCGGATGCCGCCGCACCACCACGCCGTCCCGCAGACCGGCCAGTGCGGGCGGGTCCAGCACGGTCGTCCAGATCATGCCGTCCGGCCCGGCGGCGACCGCGTAGGGCGTCCAGCCGTCCGGCAGCCTCACTTCGCGCACGCGCATCGCCCCACGCTAGCGGCGCCGCCGGCGCGCCGCCCGCGGGAGAGGTCCCGGCCGATTCCTCAGATCGCCGGCGAAACGGGCGAACAGCAGACCGTTGACCATCGGCCGGAATGAGGACTTGTGATCACCAGTCTGCGGCGGGCGCCGCGCCCGGTGCTGGCGTCCATCGCGCTGGCGCTGGTCGCCGTGGCCGTGTTCGCCGCCCGGTGGGCCGGTCCGTACGGTCCGCCGGTGCTGCTCTGGCTGGCCGTCCCACCGTCCTGCGCGATCCCGGTGATGCTCGCCGTGCGGATCGCCCGGGCCGCCGGGTTCCCGCGTCCGACCCGGGTGTTCTGGGCTCATCTGGCCGCCTGCGCCGGGCTGGCCGGGGTCGGCGGGGTGCTGAACACCGTCGACGCGGTCGGCGGCCCGGTGCTGACCCAGGCCATGTCGCCGGCGACGGTGGCCGCCTACGCCGGGTGCGTGGTGGCGCTGATGTCCGGCATGTTCCGGCTGCCGATGGGCTCGTCCGGCACCGGTGACCGGCTGCGGATCGGGCTGGACGCGGGCACCGTGCTGCTCGCCGCGGCGATCTTCATGTGGCAGTTCCAGCGCGGGGCCGGCTCGCCGGTCGTGATCGGCTTCACCACCGTGCTGATGCTGGTCACCGTCTTCGCGATCGCCAAGGTGGCGCTGGCCGGGCACCGCTACATCGCCCCGGGTGCGCTGCGGCTGTTCGCACTCGGGCTGCTCGGCGGGGTGCTGATCGGGCTCTCGCAGCGGTTCATCGCGGACCGGCCGGATCTGAACGTGGGCCCGCTCGGCATCCCGCTGATCATGGTCTGTGCGACCGCGGCCGCCGTGGTGCAACTGCGCAGCTGCCCGTCCGACGCGGCCCGGCCGGCCGGGAATCGGCGCCCGTTCAGCGTGCTGCCCTACCTGGCGGTGGTCGCGGTCGACGGGTTGCTGGTGGTGACCTGCTGGCCGTACCCGGCGGCCCGGATGGTGGTGCTCGCCGTGGTGGTGCTGACCGCGCTGGTGATGTGGCGGCAGCTCACCGCGATGCGGGAGAACGCCGAGCTGGTCGCCCGGCTGGACCACACCGCGACGCACGACGCGCTGACCGGGCTGCCGAACCGGGCGCTGTTCACCGCCCGGCTGACCGCCGCGCTGGCCGACCCGCGCCGCCCGGTCAGCGTGGCCCTGATCGACCTGGACGACTTCAAGACGGTCAACGACACGCTCGGCCACGGCGCCGGGGACGTCCTGCTCACCACCACCGCCGACCGGCTCTCCGGCTGCCTGCGCCCGGGCGACACGGTGGCCCGGCTGGGCGGCGACGAGTTCGTCGTGCTGATCCTCGGCCTCGATCCGGAGGAGGCCGCCGGGGTGGCCCGCCGGATGATCGCGTCGCTCGCCGAGCCGGTCGTCGCGGAGGGCCACGACCTGCTGGTCCGGGCCAGCATCGGGATCGCCGGCGGGGCCGGTGCGGAGTCCGGTGAGCTGCTGCGGCGGGCCGACATCGCGATGTACGCCGCGAAGCACGACGGCGGCGGCGACGTCCGCGGCTACACCAGCGGGATGGCGCTGTCCGGTGCCACCCGCCAGCCGGAACGGCTGCGCTCGGCCTGACCACCTAGGCAGTCAACTATCTCGATGGGTGGAACCGATCACCCGGTCGGCCGACGAGCCGATCACGATTGTCCACTGTCTCCTTGCCGACAGCAGACAACCGGTGAGCGCAGCCCATACGATGGCCCCATGTCTGCAGCGGTCGGGCCGGGACGGAGCCATCGGCAACCGGACTCCCAATGACCCTGCGTGATGCCGAGCGACTGCCGGCCGCCCCGGCCGGGGACCGCCGGCGGATCATCAAGGCGGCCGTCGACCGCCTGACCCGGTCCGAGACGATGCGCGACGCGCGCAGCCAGTTGCTGCTGCAGGACGAGCTGGAGCGGGCGCTGGGCACCCGGCCGCAGTTCACCGGGCTGCCGTCGTTCCGGGCGCAGGCCGTGGCGCTGGTGACCGTCTGCATCGACCACACCGGCGGGCTGCGCCACCTGGCCGACTGCCTGGACATGATCGAGGCGGACGCCGACCTGGTCACCGCGCTGCTCCGGCTGGCCGACGAGTGGCAGGCGGTGGAGCTGCTGACCGGGCACCGTCTGCAGTGGATGCGGGCCGATCTGGTCCAGATCGCGGCGGACGGCCGGGTGCGGGCCCTGGTCGCCGAGCACCGGGTCGAGCCGGTGCCGGACTACTGCGAGTCGGCCTGGCAGGTCTTCGCCCATCTGACCGGCGATCCGCCGACCGGCGGCCGGCCGGTCTGGCTGCGCTTCCTGGATCAGATGGCGGGCCGGATGCCGGACCGGTCCCGGGCCCGGCTGCGCGAGTTGATCGCCACGCTGTCCGAGGAGTGGGACGCCGAGCCGGCATCCGCGGCGCCGGCACACATCCCGATCGGCGCTCCGATCCGTACCGCCTATCTGGTGTTCCAGTTCGAGAAGTACGGCGCCGACGACGACACGTTCATCATGTCGCACTGGTATCAGTGGGCGTCATCGACCTGGGAGCCGTGCCGCGGCGAGGACCGTCGCGTGCGACGGGACCAGCTGGAGGCGGAGGTCGACAAGGTGGTGCTGGAGACCGAGCGGCGCTGGGCGCATCTGCAGGGCCCGGTCGCGATCGAGTTCGTGCTGCCCAGCCAGCTTCTCAACGAGCCGGTCGACCGGTGGCGCTGGGAGCTGGACTCGGCCAGTCCCCGCCGGCTGGCGATCCAGTTCCCGCTGGTGATCCGGAGCCTGGAGCGGATCCGCGCGGTGCAGTGGCACCGGGTCTGGCGCGGCCGGTGGCGGGCGGTCACCGAGGGCGCCGTCCCGCCGGGGCTGGTCCACCGGGCCGCGGCCGGGCACGCCGACGTGCAGCTGGAGGCGGCGCTGAACCGGGACGGCAAGGCGGTCGTCATGGTGCTCAGCGAGCCGCCGTTGCCGGACACGACCGGCGAGAGACAGCTCCTAGCGGGCTTTAGGTCCGGTATGCCGGTTATGGTCTGGAACCGTAATTCCGGTTCTCAGGAGGCATTGTGCGAGGTTGTCGAATCGATGATTGAGGTCGGCCTGGATGACCAACCCGCCGGACTGGCGTTCCTGCCGCACGGTGTCGCAGAGTTGAGACGGACGGCGTGGGACGAGGATCCAGACGAACGGGAAGGGCGGATCGGTCACGGGTTAGTGATCTTGTGGGACGATCCTGAACGGCAGCCCGGCAGGGACACGGGAGAGGTTCGCGCATGACCGGGACCAGTCACCGGGGGACGCGCGGCGTGGCCGCCCGGTCCGAGCTGTTCGCGGTCGAGGTCGCCGGGTCCGGCAGACCGGTGGCCGCCCGATGAGGGACGGTCAGCTCGCGCAGATCCCCACCCCGGCCACCCCGCCGTCCGGGCGGCAGCGGGAGGCCGTCGTCGTCCTCGACGACGACCCGGTCATGGAGTTCTGGTCGGCCGAGATCGACGAGTTCCGATCCCGACTGCGGGACACCGGCGCCTTCTCCTCGATCGAGACCCGGACCCTGTCCGCCGGCCCCGGCGACCGGATCGCCCTGGCCGGCAGCCCGGACGATCCCGGCTCGCTCGGCTCCGGCCCGCTCGGCCCGCGCGCCGTCCTGCTGGTCACCCACGGCCGGTCGCTCGCCTGGCGGCGCGGCCTGATCGCCGGCCTGCTCACCCGCTGGGCCCGGGACGGCCAGGTCGCCGTGGTCAACCTGCTGCCCCAGCAGCACTGGCACGACCGGGGCCTGCGGGTCACCGAGGTGGCCTGGACCCCGGGCGAGGAGCCGGCGCCGACCGCCGCGACCCCGTGGCGGGTGGCCGGCCTGGATCTCCGCTCGGCCGAGGAGCGCAGCGGCGACCCCGGCCGGACGGCGGTGCCGATCCTGGAGCGCGGCGCCGACTGGTTGGACCGGTGGACCCGGCTGTCCGGCGGCCCGGAGGCGCGGACGATCCGGATGCCGGCGCTACTGGTCGCGCCGGACGACACCGCCGAGCCGGACCCGGCCCGATCGGCGCGCACCCTGGTGGCCCGGTTCCGGGCCGGCGCCTCGCCGGCCGCGTTCGGCCTGGCCACCCGGCTGGCCGCCGCGCCACTGAACGTGCGGACCATGCGCGCCGTGCAGCGGATGAGCCGGCTGACCGGGCCGGGGCCGCTGACCGAGGTGCTCACCAGCGAGCTGCTGCGCCCGGTGCGGCAGTGGACCACGACCGGCGACACCCGGATCGTGTACGAGTTCGTCTACGGCGTCCGTCAGCAGTTGCTCTCCTACGCCTACCGGGACCGCACGATCGAGGTCCAGCACATCGTGGAGAGCACCCTGGCCCGCGACGTCGAGGCGGTCCGCAACCTGGCGCTGCGCGTCAAGGATCCGCGCCGCGCCGCCTACCAGCGCCCGAGCCCGGCGGCACTGCCCTACCTCCGGGTGGAGTACGCCGTGCACGTCGCGCTCGGCGGCCCGAACCTGAACGCCGCCCGGCAGCTCGGTCCCAAGATCGGCATTCCCGCGCCCGCGCAGAGGCGCAGGTTCCCCCATCAAAACGCTTTGCCTGATTCACGCCTGGAGTCCGCAGTGTCTGAAATACTACCTTCGCAGGGTTCTGTGAACCCGCAGGAAGCCGGACCGTCGACGCTGCGGACCGGCCATGATCCGGAAGGGAACACGGTGCCGGTCACCACCGACGGCTTGCGGACGACTCCAACGCGCGACCCCCGGCTGCCGGCCGTGGTCGGTGGCCTGCCGTTGCGCAACGCCAACTTCACCGGCCGCCGCGAGCTGCTCGACGCGCTGCACCAGCGGTTGCGGGCGGGCACCACCGCGGTGCTGCCGGAGGCGGTGCACGGCGCCGGCGGGGTCGGCAAGTCGCAGCTCGTGATCGAGTACGTCTATCAGCACCAACAGGACTTCGACCTGATCTGGTGGATCCCCGCCGAGCGGCCCGCGCAGATCCAGTCGGCGCTGGCCGAGCTGGCCGGCCGCCTCGACCTGCCGGTGCCGTCGACCGCGAACACCGCGGTGCCCGCGGTCCTGGACTACCTGAGCAAGGGCCGGCGCTACTCCAACTGGCTGCTGATCTTCGACAACGCGGAGGACCCGGATGAGGTCAAGCGGTTCTTCCCGGTGGGTGGCCCGGGCAGCATCGTGGTGACCTCGCGCAACCCGAGCTGGAGCGGGATCGCGAGCACGCTGCCGGTGGACGTCTTCGAGCGGCAGGAGAGCATCGAGCTGATGCGCCGCCGCGACCCGGACCTGCCCGGCCCGGAGGCGAACCAGCTGGCCGCCGCGCTCGGCGACCTGCCGCTGGCGATCGAGGCGGCGGCCGCCTGGCGCGCCGAGATGAACCTGACCGTGCCGGAGTACATGGCGCACTTCCAGGACAGCCGGCGGCGACTGGCCGCGGAGACCCCGGCCGACGACATCCGCGACTTCCCGATCGAGGTCGCCGCGGTGTGGAACGTGACGCTGGACGGCCTGCGCGGCCTGGAACCGTCCGCGCTGCGGCTGCTCCAGCTGTGCGCCTTCTTCGCCCCGGAGCCGATCAGCCGGATCCTGCTGTCCAAGCCGCGGGCACTGCGCATCGACCCCGAGCTCGACCAGCTGATGCGCAACAAGGCCCAGCGCGACCAGGCGATCGCGACGATCGGCAAGCTGGCGCTGGCCCGGATCGACCACCGGACCGGCTCGTTCCAGATGCACCGGCTGGTGCAGCGGGTGCTGGTCCACCAGATGGACGCGCAGACCCGGGAGGACATGCGGCACGCCGCGCACCTGCTGCTCGCCGGCAACGACCCGGACCAGCCGGACAACGCCGAGCACTGGGGACGGTACGCCGAGCTGTACCCGCACATCGTCGCGTCCGGCGCCGAGGAGTGCCTGGACGAGCTGGTCCGCGACATGATCCTGAACGAGGCGGTCTACCTCTGGCGCTGGGGCGAGCACGCCGAGGCGCACGCCCTCGCGCAGCGCGCCTACACCTCGTGGATCGCGAACGGCGACGAGACCCACCCGGACAGCCTGCGGATGGCCCAGTGGCTGGGCGCCATGCACTTCGTGGTCGGCGATTACGCCGCGGCCCGGAAACTGAACTCCCGCACCCTGGAGCTCTACCGGGACGCGCTCGGCGAGGACGACGAGCAGACCCTGCAGGTGATCGGCTTTGTGGCCGCCGACCACCGGGTGATCGGCAACTTCGACCGCGCCCTCGAGCTGTCCCAGACGGTCTACGAGCGGGCGCTGGACAACTTCGGCCCGGACGTGCCGTTCACCCTGCGCGCGGCGCACAACCTGGCGGTCAGCATGCGGCTGTCCGGCTACTTCGGCCGGGCCCTGCAGCTGGACAACCAGACCTACCACCGGCTGGTGCAGATCTACGGCACCGACCACTCGGACAGCCTGCTCACCTACGGCGGCATCAACCTGGACCGCCGGGAGCGCGGCGACTACGTGACCGCGCACGTCGACCAGGAGACGGTGGTCGCCACCGGCCGCCGGCTGCTGCGTTACGACGACCACCCGGACCTGCTGCGGCAGAACCACCACCTGGCCAGCTTCCGCCGCAAGGCCGGGCTGCACCAGGACGCGCTGGACCTGTCCAGCGACGTCCTCCGCCGGTTCCAGAACAGGTACGGCCGGCAGCACCCGGAGACCGTCCTGGCCCTGCTGGCCGTCTCGATCGACCAGCGGGTCACCGGCGACCTGGCCGCCGCCCGGGAGAACGGCGTGCAGGCGGTCGAGGGCTTGCGCTCGCTCTACGGCGACGACCACCCGCACACCGCCGGCGCCCGCTCCGACCTGGGCGTCACGCTGCGGCTGCTGGACCGTTACGAGGACGCCCGGGAGCAGAACGAACGCGCCGTCCGAGCACTGACCGACCGCCTCGGCGACAAACACCCGCTGGTCCTGGCGGCCCGGATCAACCTGGCCAGCGACCACTTCGAGCTGGGCGACTTCGAGAAAGCCCACGCGCTCGACCTGTCCAGCTTCGCCCAGTGCCGCGAGGTCCTCGGCCCCACCCACCCGACCACCCTGGCCTGCGGCGTCAACCTGGCCGCCGACATGCGCGGCCTGGGCCAGGACGCCGAGGCGAGCACGCTGTTCGAGGACACCATGGACAAGTTCCGGGACAGCCTGGGCGCCGACCACCCGGCCACCACCGCAGCCGACGCCGGCGTCCGAGCCAACTGCGACATCGACCCGCTCCCGCTCTGACCCAGCCCACGCCCACGGTCCGCGGCCCCACCAGGCCGCGGACCCCAGTTCCCGGTACGAACCCCGCCCCGCCCACTCCCGACCGGGCACGCACCCGTGGCAATCCAGGGCCGGAGGGCCACCGCGCGCAGAATCCGGTGCGGCGGCCGTACCGAAACCGGGCACAAACCCGAACAAGCGCGAACCGCTCGCCGTGAGCGCACCGCAACCCATCCCAGCCACTCACGAACCGCAAGCGGCGGCCGCAACCGCAACCAACAGCCCCGGGGCCTGGCACGCGAACCCCAGCCACCCACGGCCCGCAAGCGACCGCCGCCAGCAGCCCCAGGGCGCCTGGCTCGCCAAGCCGCTACAAACCCCACCCACCCGGCCGAGGCTCCCCAAGCTCCCCGGACAGCCCACCCCCAAGCCACCGAGCAACCGCGACCGGATCCGCCCCAGCCCCAGCCATAGCCACCAACAGCTCCGGCCGCCCGAGCAGAGCCCGAGCACCCGGATCCACCCTGCGATCCAGCGTCAGCCCCAACCCGATCCAGGCATGCGCGTCCCGAGAATCCCGCGCCAACGCCCCCAGATATCCCGCCCGAGCCGCGTCCACCCGCCCCGCCACCAGATCGAAGTCAGCCGCCGAAGTCCCCGCGATCTCCCCCGGCTCCTGCCCCGCCAGCCGATGCCGCAGCAGCACCGCCCGCCCATCAAGCCACCGGACCTCCGGCAGCTTCACCACCGCCCGGTCCGTGGCCTCCAGCACCGCACCCGGCACCGGCTCCCCTCGCCGGAACGCCGCCACCAGCGCGTCCCCCGCCGCCGGATCCACCCGGATGCTCGACGCCCGCCACCCGGCGTGGTGATCGAGCGCCATCCCCTCCGCCGCCTCCGCGAGCTCGACCGGCACCGGTTCGTCCTGCCAACCGGCCACCCGCTCGCGCAACCGGCCGACGAACCGCGATCCGTGCGGGGTGAGCTTCCCGGAATCGGCCAGCACCCGGACCGCCCCGAACGTCTGCCGCCGCCACAGCGCGAACTCGAAGTGGGCCAGCGCCGCCTCACGCCCCGCCGCGAACTCCCGGTGCACCCGCCAGAAGTCGGTGATCCCGGCGAACGCGTAGACCCCCTGCAGCAGCCCGTCGAGCGGGCGCGGGTCATCGCGCCAGGGCGCGTAGTAGCGCACCGCGGGATCGGCCTCGACCAGCGTGAACAGGTGCAGCAGGGCGCCGAGTTTGTGGTGCTGCGCCTCGTGCACCAGGGTGACCGCGAGCTGGGTGGCGTCGTCCGGCTCGGAGAGCAGCACCCCGCCGAAGGCCTCGGCGCCGGAGGCGGACAGCTGACGGTACGGCGCCTGCCGCGGCACCGGCGCCAGGCAGCGCAGGCTGGCCGCGATCCCGGCGGCCCGCTCCGGCTGCTCGCGCACCAGCAGCCGCCAGGCGTCGCCGAGCAGCGCCCGCCAGCGGCGGGTCTCCTCCGGCGCCAGTGGCCGGGGCGCCGACGGCCGGCGCAGGTCCCGGTACGCGTCGTGGTCGAGCAGCGCCACGCTCAGGTCCAGCCCGCCGGCCTCGACCTCGACCCGGACCGGGTCGCGCCAGCCCGGATCCTCCGCGGTCGCGTGCACGGTCACCGTGCCGTCGTCGAGCGCCAGCACCTTCCCGTCGCTGGACGCCCGCGCGTGCCCGGCCGGCCCGGGAAAGCTGGCCGCCCCGACCGTGGGCACCACCGCCACGCCGTGCCGGATCGGCACGGCCAGCTCGAACGGCACCCCGGCCCGGACCGCGCAGGCGACCGCCAGGGCGTGCAGATAGCCGAGGTCCGTCCACAGCGGCCGGTCCGCCCGTGGCTCGCCGGCCCGGCGCAGCGTCCACGCCGCCCAGACGCCGACCTGGGGCTGGGACAGCACGTCCTCGCAGACCCCGGGGTCGGCGCGGTAGGCCTGGCTGAGCAGGTCCAGGGTGGTGTCCAGGGACGGCAGCGGACCGGTCACCCCGGGCACGGCGGAGCACACCTCGACGAGGGTGAGCAGCACCGTCAGCCGCCAGCTGCGCTCGGACGCCCAGAAGCGGGCCACGACCTGGCCGTCGCCACCGCCCGCGGCCAGGATCTCGAAGTGTCCGGGGTCGAATCTATGCCTCGACCGGGCCGCTGCCCCGGTCAAGCGACATGGTCTTCCGCTTCCGAGCCGCTGTCCCCCGGACGGCTCGTGAACGAAGGGTTGAAGCCACTGATGCTGCCCTCTGAGTCAGCGATCGTCTCCTTCACCCGCGCGATCGCGGCGGTGATGCCGGCCAGCTCGACGGAGCGCAGGGTCGCCACGTTCTCCGCCGAGAGATCGAGCAGCTCGGACTCCATTGCGGCCGAGGTTTCTTCCATCCGCGGTAGCCCTCCAGGACAGTGATGTCGATAGCCATCATCGCCTATCTCCTGACTGCGACGATAGCGTTACGCGGGGCCACCCGGTCCGCACCGTTGCGCCCGGATCAAGCCTGGAGGTGGCTGACCGCGGACGCGAACCGATCGACAGCCGTGCCCTCCGGTACGAAGAATCGCACCGCCTCCACCAACTCCGCCAGACCACCCGAATGACGCGAACAGCCGCGAATGATGCCGACCGCGTCGAACCGGGTCTGATCGTTGCGCCGGATCGATCCATACACCGAGGCGCTGAGCAGGGACAGGATGTGCTCCCGGTCGGCCGGCCGGCGGAACTCGGGGAGGTCGACGAGAGCGTCCACCACCGGCTTCAGTCTAGTCGCCGGCGGCTCCGGCCGGGTGCCCGCAAGGGACGGCGGGCGGCGCCGCAGCAACTGCCCCTCCTCGCGGCCGAGCGCGTCCCGGTACCACAGGTAGGTGGGTGTCTGGTCGATCGCGCCGCCGGCCCGCAGCTCGGTGAACCGGTCCTCGATCGCGGTGGCCAGCCGCCGGGGGTCGGCCAGCAGGTCCAGCCCGCCGGTCGCCAGCAGGCGCAGCACCTCGCGGCTGAACAGGCCGGTGCGCTGCCGGCCCAGGTTCACCGCGGGCTGGCCGAGGGCGGCGGCCAGGTAGACCTCCTGGACCCGGTAGGGCACGTCCGTGCCGGCCGCGAACGTCTCGTGGCCGGTCGCGTCCAGCCCCTCCGGCTCGTGCACCTGGCAGACGTCGATCAGCCAGGTCTGCCGGTCCAGTCCGGACACCCGGTCGGAGCGGTAGCGGCGCAGCAGCGAGTCGAGGTCCAGGTCGAGCGGGTCGGCTTCGGTGGCGTCCGGATACAGCAGCCGCCGGCGCCGGTCCAGATCCACGAAACCGTGCCCGCCCCAGAGCACGTAGAGGTCGCCGTCCGGTGTCTGGGGACCGGTTTCGCGGACGAGGACCTCGCGGATCGTCGCCCGGTCGGCGGGTCGCGAGTCCACCCCGGACGGCAGCCGGTCCGGAGCCGCCGCCGGCGCGGTGAGCACCGTCACCCGTTCCGGTGGCACGCCCTGGGCGACGAAGAACTCGGCGAACCGGAGGGCGTCGTCCACCGGCCCGCGCAGCGACCAGCCGGGGCCGCCCCGGTAGTCATCGATGCCGACGAGGATGACGCGGGCGTCCCGCGGGTTCCGGGCAGGTTCGGTCACGGGTCCGACGATAGGGCCCGGTGTCAGCCGGTGAACTCGGCGAGGCGCTCGCGCATGTCCTCGGCCAGCGCCGCCCGCTGCCGCTCCACCTCGGCGCGCAGCTCGGCGATCTCGTCCAGCGCGGCGGCCCGTTTCGCCGCGAGCCCGGCGACCGCCTCGGCGTGCGCGTGCCGGGCGTCCGCCACGATCGTGGACGCCTTCAGCTCGGCCTCGCTGATCAGCTGGGCGGCCTTGGTGGTGGCCTGGCTCAGCACGGTCTCGGCCTGCTGCCGGGCCTCGGCCACGTGGTCGTCGGCGTTGCGCTGGGCGACCGCCAGCATCCGGGTGTCGGCCGGGCGCCGGAACCGCTCCAGCTCGGCCTCCAGCATCGTCACGTGCTCCTGGACGTCCAGGTACTCCAGTTCCAGGCGGCGGACCCGTTCGGCCAGGTCGTGCGGGGTGAGCTGGTCGCTGAGCTCGCGGTTCTCCCGGGCCAGCCGCTGGATCTCGCCGGCCACGTCCCCGAGGAACGCGTCGACCTCGTCCGGGTGGTATCCCCGCGCACCCGCGGGTGGCCGATGGAACGCGACACTGCCGATCTGGGCCGGGGTGAGCAAGGTGACGACCCGCCTTTCTGTGCACGATCCCACACCGCTGACGACGTCGTCACGAAGTAGACCCGCTGCTCACCGTCAATGTCAACATCGCGTGGCGGTCAGGTGCGCGGTGCGTGATGGGCGGCCGGAACGTCGGACAGCGCCTCGCCCACCCCGGCGAGCAGCTCCACCGCGGTGAACGGCTTCTGCACGATCCGGACCGCCGGGTCGATGCCGTGCTCCCGGCGCACCTCGGCGTCGCTGTACCCGGACATGAACAGCACCCGCAGGTCGGCCCGGCGGGCCCGGAGCCGCCCGGCCAGTGCCGGGCCGGACCGGCCGCGCAGCACCACGTCGGTGATCAGCAGGGCGACGTCGTGCAGGTCCAGATCGGCCAGCGAGCCGTCGCCGAGGGCGGTGGCCCGGTACCCGTTGTCCCGCAGGATCCGGATCACCAGGTCCCGGACGAAGTCGTCGTCCTCGACCACCATGATCAGCTCGCCGTGGCCGTACGCGAGTTCTTGCTCCGGGCTGTCGGACCGCCGGCCGGCCGGCGCGGCCGCCGACGGCAGCAGGATCCGGAACGTGGTGCCGACCCCGGGCGCCGAGTCGACGCCGATGTGCCCGTTCGCCTCGCCGACGATGCCGTAGACGGTGGACAGTCCCAGCCCGGTCCCCCGGTCGGCCGGCTTGGTGGTGAAGAACGGTTCGAAGAGCCGGTCCCGGACCTCGGCGGTCATCCCGATGCCGGTGTCGCTGACGGTGAGCCGGGCGAAGGCGATGCCGTCGGTCTCCACGCAGTCGGTCTCGACCACCACCACGCCGCCGTCCGGCATCGCGTCCCGGGCGTTGATCACCAGGTTGAGCAGGATCTGGTCGAGCCGGCCGCGGTTCGCCCGCACCGGCATGGTCCCCGCGCCCGGGCGGCTGACCAGCCGGATGTTCTCGCCGATGGTCCGGCTGAGCAGCTCGTCCGCCTCGGTGACCACCTGGTTCAGGTCGATGATCTCCACCTGGGTGGGTTCCCGCTTGGCGAACAGCAGCAGCTGTCCGGTCAGCGACTTGGCCCGGTCGGCGGCGTTGCGGATCCGGGACAGGTCGTCGGCGGCGTCGCCGGTCACCTCGTCGGCCAGGAAGTCGGCGTAGTTCAGGATGATCGCCAGCAGGTTGTTGAAGTCGTGCGCCACCCCGCCGGCCAGCTGACCCAGGCTCTCCAGCCGGTCGGCGCGCGCGGAGCGTTCCCGGGCCTGCTTCCGCTCGGTGATGTCCCGCTCGGTGGCGGCCGCGGCGACCACGATGCCGTTCTGGTCGCGGATCGGCCACACGTTGACCTCGACCAGCAGCGACGTGCCGTCCCGGCGGACCCGGCGGGACTCCTCGAAGTGCAGCTGCCGCCCGGCGGCCAGGTCGGCGAGCGCCCGCTCCAGGTCCGGCCCGTGGTCCTCGGGCAGGATCAGCTCGGCGATCGGGCGGCCGATCACCTCACCGGCCGGCCAGCCGTACATCCGTTCCGCGCCGGCGTTCCACGCGGTGACCACCCCGTCCAGGGTGCTCGCGACGATCGCGTCGGCGGACTGCTCGGCGACCACGGCCAGCATCTCGCGCTCCCGGGCCGCCTCGGCCGACTCGCGCAGCAGGGCACGGTGGTGCCGGGCGATGCCCCAGCCGATCGCGGTGGCGCCGAGCACCACCAGCAGCCGGGAGACCTGGTCGGTGGTGCCGAGCAGCCCCTGCCAGCTGGAGATGGCGAAGGCCAGGGCGAACGCGTAGCCGCCGACGGCCAGCACGGCCGGCGGGTTGGCGGTGGCTCCGGCCAGCGCCGGCCCGAGGGCCACCATGCCGAAGGTGAGCTTCGCCGGGGGTGCCATCGCGGCGACCCCCGCGAGAACGGTCACCGTCACGAACGAGACCATGACGTAGGGCGATCGCGATCGGCGGCCCATCCTGACCCCTAATGCCGTTTTGCCGAGATCTTTCCTTGCAGGCTAGTCCCGCTGGTCAGCGCCAGGAGGACACAACCAGCGATCAGCAAAACCGCCCAGCGGACCCGGGAGGCGTCATACCCGGGCGCGCCGGGCGACACGAAGAACGCCAGCCGGTCCGGCAGCATCGCCAGCGCCACCGTCAGGATCAGCAGGAACGGCCCGGCCCGGGTGCCGCCGGCCGGCGCCGCGACCGCCCAGGCCCAGGCCAGCAGCGCGAACGCCTCGATCACCAGTCCGCCGCGCGGATAGCCGGCCGTGCTGGCCACGGTGTACGGCGCCAGCCACAGCAGCACCGCCCAGCAGACGCTGACCGGTGCCAGCGCCACCAGCATCCGGATGCCGGTGGTCCGCCGCGCCGAGATCGGCAGCGTCTCGGTGGTCACCCGGGCCGGGTCGTCGAGCACGAACGCCGCCCCGGTGAGCAGCGCGACCAGGGCCAGGCGCAGGGCCAGCGTGGCGTCCAGGAAGTCCAGCTCGGCGCCGAGCGCGATCGGCGCCGCCAGGATCAGCACGCTGAGCGCCGCGCAGACCGCCAGCGGCGCCAGCCGGGTGTGCCGGACGACGGTTCCGGTGACCGCGGCGATCACACGCAGATCCCGCCGCCGGGGGTCAGCCGCGTGCTGACCGCGCCGATGCCGAGCGCCTCGGCGGCCGTGTCGACGTCCGTCCGCGGCGCGGTCAGCTCGGACCACTGCTCGGCCACCAGCTGGCGGACCGTGGCCTGGTCGGCGTCGAGCAGGGCCATCGCCAGCGCGGTCTCCCGCTCGCCGGTACGCAACCCGGACCTGGAGTTGAGCACCGCCAGGTCGAGCCCGGCGCCGCCGCTGGTGTGCGACTGCAGGGTGCGCAGCGCCGCCCGGGTGTCCGGGGTGGCGGTCGCGGCCAGCCAGACGATGAGCGCGCCGCGCCCGCCGCACACGGTCGGCCCCTCCGCCTCGACCGGCCCGCCGGTGACCAGCCGGATGGCCACCTGCGCGGAGAAGCCGATCACCTCGCTCTCGGCGAAGCCGCCGCTGCCGCCGGCCGCCCACCGGGTGGAGACCGGGATGGCGTCCGGGGTGCCGGCCGCCCGGTCGTCGGCGGCCCACGTGCCGGCCGGCAACGGCAGCACGAACCCCTGGTCGCCGATCGGGACCTGCAGGTGCTGGCGCACGGTGAGACGCGCCGCCGGGCCGGGGACCAGTGCGTCCTGGGCCTCCACGATCCGCGCCCACTCCCCGATCCGCCCGCGGAACTCGGGGAACGCGCAATAGGTCGCCGCGCCCCGGGTCTCGCAGACCTGCGTCGCCGACGGCCGGTCGCGCGCCGCGGCCAGCTGCGCCGCGAACTCCGCGGACGCCGGTCGCGTCTGCATGACCCCACCCACGCCGGCCAGGATCACCCCGAGGACCAGGATTCCCGGTACGACCACCCGCCCCGCCCCGGCCAGCAGCAGCGCCCCGCCCGCGGCCAGCGCGGCCAGCCCGAGCAGCCAGGCCAGGTGCCACCACTCCGGGCGGTCGACCAGGCCGGCCGGCAGCGGCGGGGCGGCGAACGGGTCCTCGCCGGCCACCGGCGTGAACCAGCGCCACCGGGCCGGCGCGCTCGCCATCCCGGCCAGTCCGGCGATGCCCAGCACCACCAGGGCGACCAGGCCGGCCGCGGTGTTCCGGCTGGCCGCCGCCACCAGGTGCCCGAGGATCCCGGCGAGCACGATCACGGCCGGCACGGTCAGCAGCTCGCCGATCTGGACCGTGCCGGTCGCCCCGCGCCGCAGCGACGTCACGTGGATCCGCGCCGCGCCGGCCGCCAGGGCCAGCGCGGCCGGAGCGAGCGGGGCCAGCAGCGCGGCCGCGGTCCGCTGCCCCATCGGCAGGCTCAGCACGCCCTCGAAGTCCGCGGTCCGGTGCCGGTACGGTCGCAGCGCCCGCAGGTTCGCCGCGACGAAGACGCCGCCGGCGACCACCGCGAGGGTGTACTGCACCTCCCAGGACGTGCTGGTCACGTCGGGAAACGCCGGGACGCCGGGAATCAGCCACAGCGCCAGGGCGAGCAGCACGGTCACCACGGTGGCCGGGTGCAGCAGCAGCCCGCGCGTCTCGGCCAGCAGCAGCCCGGCCCAGACCCCGGGCACCCGCCGGACCGGATCCACGCCGGTGGACGACCGGCTGGCCAGCCCGGTGCTCATCGGCCCGCTCCCGCCGCGGTGACCGGCCGGGAGCCGGAGTCCATCAGGATCAGGTAGCCGTCGTCCAGGGTCGGCGTGGCCGGCGTCGCGCCGGGCGGCGGCGTGCCGATGTTGCGGTGGGTCCCGTCGCCGGTGGTCCACGAGGCGAGCACACCGGGCGCCCGGTCGGCGCTCTCCCACACCCGGCCGCGGGCCACCTCGGCCAGCGCCCGCGGGGTGTCGTCGAGCCGGACCGTGCCCTGGTCCAGGACGATCACCCGGGAGCATAGCGAGGCCACGTCGTCGGTCTGGTGGGTGGAGAGCAGGACCGCCCGGGTGCGGCCCAGCTCGGCGATGATCCCGCGGAACTTGATCCGCTGTTCCGGGTCGAGGCCGACGGTGGGCTCGTCGAGGATCAGCAGCCGCGGGTCGCCGAGCATGACGCAGGCCAGGGCGAGACGCTGGCGCATGCCGCCGGAGAGCGACCGGATCCGGTCGGTGCGCCGGTCACCGAGCTCGACCGCGGTCAGCACCCGGTCGACCTCGGCCCGCCGCGCGGCCCGGCCGCCGATCTCCCGCAGGATCGCGATGTGCTCGGCGAAAGCCGCCACGGTGCTGCCCGGATAGAAGCCCGGCTGCTGCGGCAGGTAACCGATACCGCGCCGGACCCGGCGGTGATGACGGGATGTCGTCGCGTCGATCCCGCCGATCGTCACCGACCCGGCGTCCGGTCGCCGCGCGGTCGCGACGGTGCGCAGCAGGGTCGACTTCCCCGCGCCGTTCGGGCCGAGCAGACCGGTCACGCCGGCGCCCAGGGCGAACGACACGGACCGGACCGCGTGCCGCCGGCCGTACCTGACGTCCAGCGCCGCTACTCGCAGGTGCTCTGTCATGCGCCGCACAGTACCTTGCGGCGCAAGGTTCTGTCAGAGCAGTTCGTCGATCCGCCCGGTCCAGCCGTCCAAGATGCGTGCCGGGTCGCTGCCCAGCACGCCAGCGAGCAGCGTGGCGTAGACGTCACGGAAGTCCACGGTGTACTTCAGGTCGCCGTCGTCCAGGTCGGTCAGGCTGGGCGCCTCGCCGTACATGCCGCCGTTGACGCCGTCACCCAGCAGGAACATGTCCGAGGCCGTCCCGTGGTCGGTGCCCTCCGAGGCGTTGGCCCGCACCCGCCGGCCGAACTCCGAGTAGACCGCGACCACCACACCCTTGCCGGCCATCCGCTCGCGGAACGCGGCGAGCGGCTTGTCCAGCCGGGCCAGGATCGACCGCTGCGCGACCTTGCCGCCGGCGTGCAGGTCGAACCCGCCCAGCGACACCGAGTAGACCCGGGTCGCCACGCCCGCCTCGACGCACCGGGCCACCAGCGCCAGCTGCTGGTCCAGCGGCGGCGCGCCGCCGCCGGTCGCGGTGGCCGGGTCCGCGTCGTCGTCCTCGGCCTCCTCGTCGGCGGCACCCTCGGCCACCCGGTTCATCAGGTCCTGGATCCGCACCAGATCGGCGAAGCAGGCGGCCGCCCGGGCCGCCGCCGGCGACTCCCCCGGCGCGGCCGCGCCCAGCCGGCGCACCTGGGCCGGGGTGATCACGCCGGGCAGCTTCAGCTCGCCGCCGGGCACCGTGGCGCCCGCGCTGGTCGCGCCGGCCAGCAGCGGCGGCAGCACCGGCTCGAACGACACGGCCAGCCGCGGGTCGCCGCCCGCCGCGTCCAGCCAGCGGCCCAGCCAGCCGGTGCCCTCCGGCCGGGCCGGCTGCCCGGTCTGCCAGATGTCCATCGACCGGAAGTGGCTGCGGTCCGGTTTCGGGTAGCCGACGCCGCGCACGATCGCCAGCCCGCCGTCCTGGTAGAGCCGGTGCAGCCCGGCCAGTCCCGGGTTCAGCGCGAACCGGTCGCCCAGCCGGAGCAGCTCGTCCGGCTGGTAGGCCAGGTCGGCGCGGGCCGCGGCATAGGCCGGATCGGCGTACGGGATCAACGTGTTCAGCCCGTCGTTGCCGCCGTAGAGCGTGACCAGGACCAGGGTCTTCGCGGCCGGGTCCCGGTCACCGGCGGTGGCCAGCAGCTCCCGCAGTCCCAGGGTGCCGCCGGCGGCCAGGGCGGCGGCGCCGGTGACGCCGCTGGCGACCAGGAAGCGGCGGCGGGTGAGCGTGTCCATCAGCTGACTCCTCAGTGCACCGTGTACTCGGGGCTGACCAGGCCGAGCGCCAGCAGCCGCTTCGGGTCCTTCACCTCGCGCAGCACCGCGTGGGTCCGGTCGGTCCAGGTGTCCACGACCAGCAGATGCGCCAGCGCCTCCGGGTCGGTGACCTGGTCGACGGCGGCCGGCGCGGAGGCGACCAGCCGTTGCGCGGCCCGCAGCCGGGCCACCGTCGCCGAGGTGGTCAGCCAGGCCCGGTCGACCGGCCAGCCGCCCACCGACGGCGGCCGCAACGGCAGCTGGCCGAGCCCGCGCAACATCCCGATCGCCTGCTCCGGCACCGGGACGCCGAGCTGCCGGACCGCGCCGAGCAGCCACTCGACCGGCTGCTTGACCAGCGTCCCGCTGGTCGCGGCGAACTCCGGATCGGTGCCGAGCGCGGTGAGCAGCGCGGTGGTGTCCCGGCCGGCGCCGGCGATCCGCGCGGCCGCCGCCGGGGACGGGCCGGCACCCGCGGCATAGCGGACCCACAGCCGCCGGACCAGGAACGGCACGTGCGCCGGATGCCGGACGAGCAGGTCGGCGTACCCGTCCAGGTCGACCGTCCCGGTCCGCCCGAGCAGCGTCACCGGCCGCCCGTCGTGCCGTTTCGGCGCCAGCCGCGCGGTCCCGGCCGCCCGGTCCACCTGCCAACCGGTCAGCACCCGGGCGCCGGCCTTCACGTCGTCCTCGGTGTACGCGCCGATCCCGAGCGTGAACAGCTCCATGACCTCGCGGGCCAGGTTCTCGTTCGGCGCCTTGCGGGTGTTCCGCTGCCCGTCCAGCCAGAGGATCAGCGCCGGGTCCCGCAGCATCGCCCGGACCAGCGCGCCGGTGTCGCCGTGCCCGTAGCGCCGGAAGGTCGCCAGCTGACCCAGCATCAACGGCGCCGACTTCACCTTCCGTACGCTGGTCGCCCAGTGCCCGTGCCAGAAGAAGGTCAGCTTCTCGGCCGCGCCACCGGTCGCCAGCTGCCGCAGCCACCAGCTGGTGGCCGTGGCCGCCTGATCCTTCCGCTGCTTCTTCGCCTCCTGCCCGGCGGCGTCCTGCCGCGGCTCACCCAGATCCGGACCGGTCACCGGACCGGCCGGCCTCAGCAGCGTGCGCAGCGTGGCGTCCCGGCCGGCCCGCACGGCGGCGTCCACCTCGGCCGCGGTCGGGCCGAAGGTCAGCCTCCGGAGCAGGTGCGACACCTCGGCGCGTTCGGTCATGCCGGCGACGCTAGGCCGGCTTTGTCAGGATCGGGTAAGAGCCGGATCCGGACCCTGTCACCCCTCGCCGGACCGGTCGGCGGTGGCCAGGACCGGCTCCGGCTCGCCGCCGGCGACGAAGGCCCGGCGCGGATGCTGCACCGACGCGAGCGACACGATGTCCCGGCCGAACAGCGCCGCGGCCACCCAGATCAGCAGCACCCGGACCTTGCGCTCCCAGCTCGGCACCGCGAGCACGTGGTAGCCGCGGTGCATCAGCCAGGCCGGGAAGCCCTTGATCACGATGAACTTCCACTCGAAGATCCCCCGGCCCAGGCCGAGCGTCGCGACCGTGCCGAGGCTCCGGTGGAAGTACTCCTTGGTCCGGCGTCCGCGCAGGTCGGCGATCAGGTTGCGGGCCAGCAGCTTGCCCTGGCGCACGGCGTGCTGCGCGTTCGGCACGGTCGCCCGGCCGTCGCCGGCCGCGAGGTCCGGGACGGCCGCGTCGTCACCGGCGCCCCAGGCGTCCGGGACCGGCGCGTCCGCGGTCCCGACCCGCAGATCGGCCCGGACCACCAGCATCCCGCGGGCGTCGATCGGCAGGTCGGTGTGGTTGTGCACCATCGGATTGGCGGCGTTGCCGGCGGTCCAGACGATCAGGTCCGAGTCGAACTCGGCGCCGGTGGAGAGCACCACGTGCCCGTCCCGGGCGGACCGCACCTGGGCGCCGAGGTGCACATGCGCGCCGCGCTTCTCCAGCGAGCGGACCACCCACCGGCCCGGCTTGTCGGACACCTCGGGCAGGATCCGGTCCCGGGCCTCCACCAGGTGGAAACCCAGCTCCGCGGGATCCAGCTCCGGGTAGCGCCGGACCAGCGCGTGAGCCAGCGACAGCAGCTCGCCGAAGCCCTCGACGCCGGAGAAGCCGCCGCCGACGAAGGTGACCGTGAGCAGCCGCCGGCGGCGTGGGCCGGGCGGCAGGGTGGCGGCCCGGTCGAACGCGGTGAGCAGCCGGTCCCGGATGGCGACCGCCTCCTCCACGTGCTTGAGGCCGATCGCCTGGTCGGCCACGCCGGGAACGGCCAGCTTCCGGGTCACCGCGCCGGCGGTCACCACGATCACGTCGTAGCCGAGAAGGTACTCGGGACCCTCCGCGGGGCGGATCGTCACCGCACGGGCGGCATGGTCGATCCGGACGACCGTACCGGAAATGATCGTGGTCTTCTTGAGGTGCCGTCGCTGCGAGACCGCGGCGTGCCGGGCCTCCACCGACCCGGCCAGCACCTCGGGCAGGAACGGCTGATAGGTCATGTAGGGCCGCGGGTCGACCATGATGACCCGAGCTTCGTCGCGCCGGAGTTTCCGCTCCAGCCCCCACGCCGCGTAGAACCCGGCGTATCCACCGCCGACAACCAGAATCGTTCGCACGTGAACAGGACAGCGCAGCCCCCCGTTCTGTGACGCCGAGTCACGCAGGTCACAGATCGGGAGACCGCTGCTCCTGGCCTGGCCCGCCAGGGTTGCCTGCTCAGGGCACGATCGGCGGTTCGTCGCTGGGCTCGACGATGTCTCCGGCGGCCTGGATGGCGTCGAGGAAGCGGCGGAAGACCGGCCACGGGAGCGCCCAGTGTCCGTGCATGGTCAGCGTCACGTGCGCGGCGGGCATCGGGACGAACGAGCCGGACTCCGGTGAGGCGTCCGGGATCCGGACCTCGATGTAGTTGTTCCCGGGGGTGTCGGAGTCGAGCTCGTACAGCTCGTAGCTCCATGATCCGGCGTCACCGTGGTGGAACTGGTTGACCTCGAACCGCCGGCCGTCGTGCGACCAGCTGGTGAGCGTCAGCGGGAGCGCGATCGCCTCGCTCGACCGGTCGCGCTGTTCCTCCACCAGATCGCCCCTGGATTCGAGCAGGTGAATCAGCTTGCCGAGGATCGGCCAGGGCAGGACACCGCCGTCGGCATAGAAGACGATGTGCTGAGCCGACATCGGCGTGAACGACCCCTCCGGAGTGGCGTCGGGAATCGCGACGGTCAGGTTCGGCTCGGCGCTGCATGACTCAGCCAACCCTCGAACCTGGTAGTACCAGGCGTCATCGGAGCCGCTGTACGTCGAGATGAGCTCGTACCGCTTGCCCTCGTGGGACCAGATCTCCATCGCCGGATGATCGCAGCCTCCGCCCAGCTCTCCGAACCGTTTCCGTGTTGCCCGGATCGCCGGCCGTCAGGAGCCCGAGCGGGCCGGCCACACCACGCTTGTCCGTCGCCTCGGCCCAGAAGCTCGGAAGACAGCCGGCCGCGCTGCTGCTCGCTGCCGTAGCTCGTGTGGACAGCCGAGAAGAGCACACCAGGCGCGGGCAGACGTCCGGGCGCGGCGCTGGGGTCGCACGCGCCCGGACACTTCATGAAACGGATTCTGTCCGAAAAGGTTCAACGCAATCCGTTGCCGCGCAAGGCAATCGCCGCCGCCACGATCGGCTCGACGGCGGGCGACCCGTCAGAGGTGTCCAGCTCGACCACCGCATGCGGCCCGACCGGCGGCTCGAAGATCGACCTCGGCATCTCGCCCTGCTCGAACAACGCGAGCAGCCGCCGGTCCCCGTCCCGGACCACGGTCGGCACCCCACCTCGCGGTGCCGCCGTATCCCCTGACCCCGGCTCGCCCTCACCGCCCGCGAGACCCGGACCCGCCACGTCCCCACGACCGCCGCGGCCCGCGGTCACCCGTTCCCGCAGCCGGGCGCCGATGACCTCGTCCCGGGCGATCACGTGCACCGCGAGCACCCGAGCCTCGACGCCGAGCAGACCTTCCACCAGCGAACGGGACAGCACCGAGTTGTCCAGCACGAAGCTCAGGCCGGCCGCCGCGAACCGGACCGCCGCCTCCACCAGCAACGTCTCGGCCCGGCCCCGGATCGCCTCGGCGGCGACACCGGACAACCGGAGTCCGTCGGCGATCTCGTCCCGGCTCAGCAGCGGGACCCCGAGCCGCGCGGCCGCCTTCCGGGCGGTCGTCGTCTTCCCGGCACCCGGCGAGCCGCACACCGCGACGACGACAGCACGCTCGATGATCATCATCCCGGCATGGTGCCACGGTCCGGGGCGGGATCTGGTTGGGTGGGTGGATGGCCACCTGCAACCTGTGTCATCGGGACTTCGCCGACGACGAGATCGAGGATCATCGGCGGGTCGCGCATCCGGACGTCGCGGCGGACGGCACCGCTGAGTCCGACGACAGCCGCATCGTCCCGGAGAGCACCCGGTCAATGCCGCCACCGGAGTGACCGCTGGCCCCGCAGCACCAACAGCCCGCCGGCAAACCACCACAGCGGTGGTGGGCTGGGCATAACGGGTGTCTCGGAGCGCTTGAGGCACCCGTGAGAACCAGCCGAACTACCGCGAGGCACGCTGCGGTCCGGGCCACGAGCGCAGGTCACGGTGATGGGCTGGGCGTGACGGGTGTCTCGGAGCGCTTGAGGCACCCATGAGAACCAGCCGAACTACCGCGAGGCGCGCCGCGGTCCGGGCCACGAGCGCAGGTCGCGGTGATGGGCTGGGCGTGACGGGTGCCTCGGAGCGCTTGAGGCACCCGTGAGAGCCAGCCGGACCGCCGCGAGGCGCGCTGCGGTCCGGGCCACGAGCGCAGGTTGCGGTGATGGGCTGGGCGTGACGGGTGTCTCGGACAACGTGAGGCACCCGTGAGAGCCAGCCGGACTGCCGGCGCCGAGCCAGTGCCACGACTCCAGCCCGCGATACGCGACGTAGGCCAGCACCGTCCCGAAGACGAACTCCCAGGCGCCCAGCCGGTCCAGTAGACCGCGCCCGCCCCGGCGACCAGCACCGCGTTGAGTTCGAGCCGCGGCCGGTCCGGGAGCAGCGACATGAACAGGACGAAGACGATCCCGACGAGGATCGGGGCGACAACCGGCATGCCCCGCACCCAGGGAGCCGCAACGGCCGCCGACAGCGGCTCGAATGCCCTCGATCAACGGGATCCGGCCAGGCGGTTGAGGCGCTGCTGCGCGGGTAACGCCGGGACATGCGTCTCACCGTCAACGGGGCCCAGCACCACCTGGTCGGGCTGGATCCGCGCACCACGCTGCTCGACGTGCTGCGCGAACGGCTGCACCTGACCGGCACCAAGAAGGGCTGCGACCACGGCCAGTGCGGAGCGTGCACGGTCCTGCTCGACGGCCGCCGGGTGAACAGCTGCCTGATCCTGGCGATCAGCCAGCAGGACGCCGAGGTGACCACGGTCGAGGGGCTCGGGCACCGGGGTGAGCCGCATCCGGTGCAGCGGGGGTTCCTGGAGCACGACGGCTTCCAGTGCGGCTACTGCACGCCGGGGCAGATCTGCTCGGCGGTCGGGATGCTGGCCGAGGTGGCCCGGGGCTGGCCGAGCGCGGTGACCAGGAACGACGACGACCTGCTCAGCGACGCGGAGATCCGGGAGCGGATGAGCGGCAACCTGTGCCGGTGCGGCGCGTACCCGAACATGATCCCGGCGATCCGGGAAGCGGCCGCCGCGACGACCGCCGAGGGGACGACGGAGGCGGCCGGCCGATGAAGACCTTCGAGTACCGCACCGCCACCGCCCCCGCCGACGGCCTTGAGGCGGGTGCCGTCTTCCTGGCCGGCGGCACCAACCTGGTCGACCTGATGAAGCTCGGCATCGCCACCCCGGACGTGCTGGTCGACGTCAACAAGCTGCCGCTGGACGGGATCGACGAGCTGCCGGCCGGCGGGATCCGGGTCGGTTCCGGCGTACGCAACAGTGACCTCGCCGCGGATCGCCGGATCCGGGCCGCCTACCCGGTGCTCAGCCAAGCGCTCCTGGCCGGCGCCTCGGGACAGCTGCGCAACATGGCCACCACCGGCGGCAACCTGCTGCAGCGCACCCGCTGCCGATATTTCATGGACGCCACGATGCCGTGCAACAAGCACCGGCCCGGCTCCGGCTGCCCGGCCCGCGACGGCGATCACCGCAACCTGGCGATCCTGGGCGGCTCGGAGGCGTGCGTGGCGACCCACCCGTCGGACATGGCGGTCGCCTTGACGGCGCTCGACGCGGTGATCCAGATCGATGGGCCGACCGGCGCCCGGTCGATCCCGGTGACCGATCTGTATCGGCTGCCCGGGGACACTCCGGAGCACGACACCACGCTCGCGCACGGCGAGTTGATCACCGCGGTGGATCTGCCGGCGTTGCCGGTGGCGGCGCGGTCGGCGTACCGGAAAGCCCGCGACCGGGCCTCCTACGCCTTCGCGATCGGGTCCGTCGCGGCCGCCCTGTCGGTCGAGGACGGGCTGGTCAGCGACGTTCGGCTGGCGTTCGGGGCGGTCGCGCCGAAGCCGTGGCGGGCGACCGTGGCCGAGGCGGCGCTGCGCGGGCAGCCGGCCACCGAGGAGCGGTTCCGGGCCGCCGCGGAGGCCGAGCTGGCGGCCGCCACGCCGTTGCGGGACAACGCGTACAAGATCCCCCTGATCCGGAACCTGACCGCGGCCGTGCTGACCTCGCTGAGCGGAGATGTCCGATGACGTCCATGCTGTCGCGCGCCGTCGGCACGCCGGTCGCGCGCCTGGAGGGCCCGGCCAAGGTCTCCGGCGCGGCCCGCTACGCGGCCGAATACCCACAAGATCAGTTAGCGTACGGCTGGATCGTCCCGTCCCCGGTCCCCCGCGGCCGCCTGGACGCGGTCCTCACCGACCCGGCCGCCGAGGACGTGCTCGCGGTCCTCTGGCACGGCAACGCCCCGCGGCTGCGAGGCTCCGACGACGCCGAACTGGCCGTGCTGCAGTCGGAGCGGATCGCCTACCGCGGGCAGCCGCTCGCCCTGGTCGTCGCGACCACCCTGGAGGCGGCCCGGCGCGCCGCGCAGGTGCTGCAGCTGGAGATCACCGCCGAGGACCACGACGTCGCGCTGCGCACCGACCATCCTGATCACTACCGGCCGGAGAAGGTCAATCCGGACGTCCCGGCCGACACCGCCGAGGGTGACGTCGAGGCCGCGCTGGCCGCCGCGCCGGTCACCGTCGACGTGACGTACACGATCCCGGCGCTGCACAACAACCCGATGGAGCCGCACGCCACGATCGCCCGCTGGGATGGCGACGAGCTGGTCCTGTACGACTCCAACCAGCACCCGTCCGGCATCGCCGAGGCGGTCGGCGCGGTCTTCGGCCTCACCGCCGAGCGGGTCCACGTGATCACCGAGCACGTCGGCGGCGGCTTCGGCTCGAAGGGCACCGCCCGCCCGAACGCCGTGCTGGCCGCCCTGGCCGCCTCGGTCATCGAGCGCCCGGTCCAGGTGGCGCTCCCCCGGCAGGCGATGTTCAGCGTCGTCGGGCACCGCGCCCCGACCGTCCAGCGGCTCCGGATCGGCGCCGGCACCGACGGCACGCTGACCGCGATCGATCACCAGACGTGGACGCAGACCAGCCGCCTGTACGAGTTCGTCGAGTCCGCGGCGGTGGTGACCCGCTCGATGTACCCGGTCCCGAACCTGCGCACCGCGCACCGCGTCGTCCCGCTGGACATGCCCACCCCGCGCTGGATGCGCGCGCCCGGCGAGGCGCCCGGGATGGTGGCCCTGGAGTGCGCGCTCGACGAGCTCGCCGCCGAGCTCAACGCCGACCCGCTCGACCTGCGGATCCGGGCCGCCGACCCGGCCCACGCCGCCTGCCTGCGCGCCGGCGCCGACCGGTTCGGCTGGTCCGGCCGGGATCCGCGGCCCCGGCAGCGCCGCGAGGGCGACTGGTGGATCGGCACCGGGGTGGCCGGCGCGACCTATCCGGCGACCGCGATGCCGTCCACCGCGCGGGTCCGGGCGCTGGACGGCGGCGGCTACGAGGTGGCGATCGGCGCGGCCGACCTGGGCACCGGGGCGCGCACCGTGCTGGCCCAGATCGCCGCCGACGAACTCGGCGTGCCGGTCGAGCAGATCCGGATCCGGATCGGCGACAGCACCCTGCCGGCCGCGTCGGTGGCCGGCGGTTCCTCGGGCAGCGCCTCCTGGGGCTGGGCGGTCACCGGCGCCTGCCGGGACCTGGTCGCCTCCAAGCGGAGCGAGGCCGTCTTCGACACCACCGACCTGGTCGAGCAGCAGAACGAGAAGAACCGGCACGCCTGCGGCGCGCACTTCGCCGAGGTACGCGTCGACGCGGTCACCGGCGAGGTCCGGGTCTCCCGCCTGTTCGGCATGTACGACGCCGGCCGCATCCTGAACCCGCGCACCGCCCGCTCCCAGTTCCTCGGCGCGATGATCATGGGAATGGGCATGGCCCTGCACGAGGAGTCGGTCCTGGACCCGGCCGTCGGCACCTGGGTCAACCACGACCTGGCCGAGTACCACATCCCCACGCACGCCGACGTCGAGTGGATCGACGCCGCCTGGCTGGACACCCCGGACCACGACCTGAACCCGATCGGCGCCCGCGGCATCGGCGAGATCGGCATCGTCGGCTCCCCGGCCGCCATCCTCAACGCCGTCTGGCACGCCACCGGCACCCGCATCCGCCACCTCCCGGCCCGCCCCGACAAACTCCTCGAATAGCCCACCCCACCGCGCAGCGATACCATGTTCCCCGGCAGAAGCGGAGATGATGGAGCGGCACGGTTGGATCTGATCGAGGCGCGTGAGCTTGCCGCCGGCCTGATGGCCAAGCACGAGCTCACCGGGTGGCGGCTCACCTTCGACGACGCCAAGACGCGGGCCGGTGTCTGCCGGGTCGAGCGGCGCGAGATCGGCCTGTCCCGCCCGCTGATCAGGCTCTACTCGGTTGAGCAGGTCACCGAGACGATCCTGCACGAGATCGCGCACGCGCTCGCCGGCCCCGGTCACGGCCACGACGCGACCTGGCGGCGGATCGCCGTCCGGATCGGGTGTTCCGGCCGCCGCTGCGTCCCGGAGGACGCGCCCCGGGTCGACGGCGCCTGGGAGGGCGTCTGCCGCTCCGGCCACCGCACCACCGCGCACCGCCGCCCGGTCCGGGTCCGCTCCTGCCGCCAGTGCTCCCGAGCCTTCGACCGCTCCGCCCTGTTCGCCTGGACCTACCGCGGCCATCCCGCCCCGCTGCACCCCGGGTATGTCGCCGAGCTGGGCCGCCTGCGCACCGCCGCCTCCCCCGCCCCCGGCCTCACCGTCGGCGCCCGGGTCCGCCTCAAGGGCGCCGGCAAGTACGGCGGCCTGGTCGGCACCATCGTCAAACAGGGCCGCAGCCGCTACCAGGTCCAAACCCGCAAGGGCCTGCTCAACGCATCCTTCGCCATGGTCGAGCCGGCCTCCTGACCGCCCGCGTCGCCCGGCCCGCTCCCCTTCCGCCACACCCTTTCCGGTACGCCCCGAGCAAGGTCCCGCCAAGCCCCACGCGAGACCGCCTCCGCCCCAGGCCCGCCCCGCGCCCTCCGCCCGGTCGGCTGGTCCTGACGGGTGTCTCGGCAGCGCCGAGACACCCGTCAGGACCAGCCGACCGGGCGGCAGTCGCCGTGCGGTCTCGGGGCGAGCGCGTCTCGCGGACGGGCGGCGGGCGGCTCGCCGCGTACCGGGACATGGCGGCCGTGAGCTGAAGCGGACCGGGCCTGTCCGCAGCAGCCGGGGCCACGGTGAACGCCCGCCGCGTCGACGGCGTCGGCCAGCGCCGCGAACGGCAGCTGGCCGGTCACCGGTTGCGGGTTCGGGTCACACCTGTCAGAGGGCTTTGTAGTAGTGGACCAGCGGCAGCGGGGTGAAGCCGGCCTTCTCGTAGGCGAGCCGGGCCGGCTCGTGGCCCGGGTCGCCGCCGGTGCCGACGCCGGCGAGCCGGACGCCGCGCTCGCGCATCCGGGCGAAGGTGAACTCCATCAGCGTGCCGGCGATGCCCTGCCGCTGGTGGTCCGGGTCGACCGCGAGCATCTCGATCTCGGCGGCGCTCCGCTCCTCGTCGAAGATCACCACGGCGAAGCCGACCGGCGCGCCGGCCACGTCCGCGACCCAGGTGGTGGCCAGGTGTTCGGTGCAGGTGCGAGCCACGTCGCGGGCCTGCGACTCCCGCCAGTCGGGGTAGACCCGCTGGTAGATCTCCGTCCCGAGCACCTTCGCGAACGACGCGAACACCGGCTCCCAGGCCCGCACCGAGAACTCCACCACCTGCGCCACATCCGCGCTGCTCATCGCCCTGACAGTGACCGACATGCGCTCACCCTGTCACGCCCGTCAATCGATATCGCGCAGCGGCGTCAGGCCGGGATCTTGGTGACCTTGATCGAGCGGACGCTCATCCCGAACACCGTGGTGAACTCGGCGCGCATCGGCCCGGCGCCGGGCACGACCCGCTTCGCCAGCCGGATCACGCCGGTGTGGGTGGCGCCGTCGCCGATGTCCGCCTCCCAGTCCGAGCCGAAGTGGTCCCCGGCGTAGGTCCGTCCCTCGGCGTCCGACAGCTGGAAGAGCGCGGCCTGCAGGGTGAGGCTCTCCCCGGAGTTGTTGGTCACCCGCAGGTGCACCCGGCCGGTCCCGCCGGCGTTCTCGATGCCGGTCACCGTCATGATCAGGCCGCCGCTGCGCCCGGTGCGCTCGCTCGTCGAGACCACCTCGACCGGGCCGGCGTCGCGCGGACCGAAACTCGGGGTGAGGGTGGACAGCGGCGCCCCGGCCAGGGCCAGGTTCAGCCCGCCCGCGCTGCCGCCGAGCAGCACCGCGGTGATCACGTAGTGGGCGATCCGGCTGCCGCCGTGCAACGCCGCCTTGGCCATCGACGACCCGACCGCGACCAGCACGCCGCCGAGGCCGAAGCCGAGGAAGTAGACCACCCCGACCGGCACCCCGGACGGCAGCGTGGCGCCGAGGAAGCTGCTGCCGGACCGCTCGCCGAAGATGATCGAGGCCCAGCCGGTGAACCCGGCCGCGGCGATCAGCATGCCGGCCGCGATCAGGATCCGCCCGGGTCCGGCGCCGACGAAGAACGCCTGGAACGGTCCCTCGTCGCGGTGGTGCTCGTGCCGGTGGTGGTGGGTGCCGGAGAACGAGATGTCGCCGCCGGCCATGTAGGTCCGGCCGTGCCCGCGCGACGAGGCCCGCATCCCGAACCAGCTCACTCGTGGATCTCCATGTTGCCGGCCGTTTGATAATTGCGGCCGAAGTCCTGCACCCGGGAATACATGAACGTGGTTCTGTTCGATTCCTGGCGGGGCGGCTCGGGCATCTGCCGCAATGCCTCCCGGAGATCGTCGCGGGCGTCCGGGTTCTCGGCGAGGAAATCGGTGATCCGCCGGCGCCAGTCGGTCCGGACCGCGTCCTCGACCGCGTCGGCGCCGCCCTGCCGGGCCACCGCGACGATCCGGTCCGCGCCGTCCAGGTCCTGTTCCAGGCGTCCGGCCTGGTCCGGAAGGTTCCGGCGCCACACGCCGGCGAGCAGCGAGCGGGCCTGCCGCCAGGCGTCGGTGGCCATCAGCCCGACGATCGTGGTGGCGGCGGAGGTGGCGAGCATCTCGAATTCGGCAGCCATGAAGCTCTCCGATTAATGATCAATTGTAAAGTGACGGCGAATTGTATGGCCGGCGCCGCCAAGGTCGTAACTCACATTTCGGCGCGCCGCCCGGAAATCATTCCTTCCAGACCGTCGAGAATCCTCTGCAGGCCGAACTCGACGAGGATGTCGAGATCGAATTCGTGATCCTCGGCGGCCAGGAACCGGGCCATCATCGGGAGGATCAGCTCGTCCCGGTCGGCGACGTGCCGGTAGAGCGACATGGTCGGCATCCGCAGGACCCCGGCGAGCCGGCGCATGTGGCCCGATCAAGACCTTCTCGCGTACGCCTCCGTGGTCCTGATCGCGATCCTGCTGACCGGAGCGGCCCTGCTCGGCACCACCCGCCGGGCCACCGCGGGCCCGGCGGTCCACGCGATCCGCGCCTGATCGGTCAATCGCAGGTGACCGCGACCCGGGGCGCGTTCAGGTCGGCCCACCGCTCGCAGAGCGACGGCAGCCGGAGCCAGACGGTGCCGCCGTCGACGATGATGAACTGCCGTTGTTGGTCGGAAGTGGTCGTCGGGCGGCGCTCGGCCAGCGCCGCCTCGATCGCCGCCGCGCACGCCTGCCACATCGCCACCCGGCGCAGGTGGGCACGGCGGACGTCGGCGGTGACCGGGCCGGCGTCGCGCTCGTGCAGCCGGTCGACCGCGGCCCGCGCCTGACGGGCGCCGTCGGCGGTCACCGGCTCGCCCCGGCACTGATCGCGCGCGTCCGCGGCGGCGCTGTTCACGACCTGGTGGACGAAGCCGACCTGATGCAGGTCGGACACCGGGGACAGCGACAGCCGGGCCGCGCCGGCGACCAGCGCCACCCCGGCCACGGCGGCCAGGACCGGCAGGGCGAGCAGCACCGGCGCGGGGCCGGAGCGGGCGACGGGCAGCACCACCGCGGCCAGCACCAGGCCGCCCAGCAGGCCGCCGACCGCCAGGTTCGCCAGGACGTACTCGATCGCCGGCCAGTCCGGGCGGCCGCCGAGCACGCTGCGCCAGGCGACGATGCCGAGCGTGGCGACCGCCACCGCCAGGCAGCCGGGCACCATGGCCGCCGCGAGCCGGCACCGGCCGGCCCGCAGCGCGGCGCCCACGACGGTGACCGCCACGACCCCAGCCGGGGCGAGCAGCACGGTCGGCGCCTCGATCAGCGCGGCGAACCAGGATTCCGGCCGCGGGATCGACCGGGTCCAGACGGCCGCCGCCCCAGCGTAGGCGCCGGTCGCGACCAGGCCACCGATCACCGCGGTGCGCAGGCCGGGCCGGATCGCCGGGGCGGCCGGGACGGCGTCGGTCCGCGGCGACCGGGAGAGCCACCCGGGGACGCCGCCGAGAGGTCGGCGCGGCCGGCTGAGGAACCACAGCGGCAGGCCGGCGACGACCAGGACGGCGAGCAGGTCGTACCCGGAATGCTCGTTGATCGAGTGCTCGGCCAGGAAGATCGCGATCCGGTCCACCGCGGTCCAGGCCTGCACCTGCAGCTGTGCCGCGGCGCCGAGCAGCGCGCCGCCGGCGACGACGCCGACGAGCTGGACGCCCCGCTCGGTCCACGCCGCGCCCCGGTCGGCGAGGTCCAGGTCCAGCCACCAGTGGGCCGCGCTCCAGAGCCAGCCGGCCAGCGCGACGGCCGTCGCACCGAGCAGCGCGGCGGCCGCCCAGGTGAGCACGCCGAACGAGATGCCCGGGGTGCCGGGCTGGCCGAGCAGCAGGAATCCGCCGACCGCGACGCCGGCGCCCAGCCCGAGGGCGAACCCGGCCGGCGAGACGTCCCGGCCGCAACGTGCGGCGGCCACCACTCGGAAGATCATCGCGGCGACCCAGTAGCCGAGCGCGCCGCCCAGCACTCCCCAGACGACCGGCGCGGCGGCCGGGTCGGCCGGCTGCCAGCCGGTCCAGGCGACCAGCACCCCGCTGACGACCGTGCCGCAGGCGGCCGTCACCAGGCCGAGCAGGAGCCCGTCGGCGGCGGTGACCCGGCAGGCCGCCGCCGGGTCGCGCAGCGCCTGCTCGCGCCAGGACCAGACCGGGTGCGACGCGAACGGCCGCCGCCACCACGCGTCCGGGGTGCGGACCGAGCGGAGGACGGTCAGCAGATCGTCCGGGTCCGGCTCGCGGGCCTCGTGATCGGCGGCGATCTCCCGGGCCCGCAGGAAGGACGCCCGGATCAGGAACATCAGCATCACGAGCAGCAGGGTGCGGGGCACCGTGCCGAGCATCACCGGGCGCCAGGCCGCCGGCTGCGGCAGGACCAGGACCGTGCCCACCATGGCGACCAGCACCCACGGCAACCACAGGGTGATCCGGGTCGGGACAACGTCGCCCAGCTCGTGATGGGCGTACTCGTGCCGGAGCTTGGCCAGTCCGGCCTGGGGCCGGGCCAGGCCGGACCCCATGAAGCCCGCGCTGATCTCCACGTACGGACGCCGGATGCCGTCGGCCCGGGCGGCGGACACCCGATCGACGCCCGACCTGCTCAGCAGGGGCGGCCGCGGGTCCGGTCCGCCGGCCTGCTGGAGCGCCGCGACGACCTGCGGTGGGGCCGGCTCCAGCCCCCGGCGCCGCACCACGGACGCGACGAGCGCGACGGCCACCCCGAGAGCGAGCACGCCGAGCGCCACCGCCAGGTCCCACCGCAGCCGGGCCCGGGTGAACTCGATCATGCAGGCGTCCAGCTCGGCGAGGACCACGCCGGCCGCCCGGCACTGGTCCCGGCCCTGGTCCGTGGCGGCCAGGAAGACGTGCCAGGAGAGCCGGTCGGCCACGTCCAGGGCGAGCGCGAAGGCGACGGCGATCAGCAGGACGAAGCGCAGCGTCGTCTCGTGCGGCAGGGCCTTGAGATTCATCCCGGGTCGGCGGGATCGGCGGGCGCCCCGAACGGTCCGGCGGTGGCGTTGGCCAGCAGCCGCGCCTTCTGCTCGTCCAGTCCGACGGCGAGGCCGTTGCGGTAGGTCACCCACCACAGCTCGATGGCCTGGCGAACCGGCAGGTGCGGGGCGGACTCCGCGTGATCGGCCGCGGCGCCGGCGTCGCGGCCGCTCAGCCAGTCGAGAGCCCGGCGCGCGCCCTTGCCGAGCTCCTCGCCGGCGAACTCCTTCGCCTGGTCGAAGAGCCAGGTGACGACGTGGTTGGCGACCGGCAGCACGGCGACGGTCCAGGCGAACTCGTCCACCCCGATGCCCAGCGCGCCGTCCCGGGGACGTCGCTGCCACCACCGCCGGCGGGCCGACAGCAGGCGCGGGCCGACCGCCTGGACCAGCGGCACCTCGGCCGGGCTGAGCTGGCCCAGGACGAGTTCGGACAGGGCCAGGACGCCGGGTTGTCCGGATGTCATCAGGTACCCCCCTGGTACGGATCGCAGGCCGGGACGCCGCCCAGGAACCCGGCCCGGAAGGTGGCGACCCGCTCGGCGGCGGTGCCGTGGAAGTCGGGCATCCACCACTGGTCGGCGGGATCGGCGGTGGCCGCCAGGCCGGCGAAGGCCCGGTCCGCGCCGGCGACCGCGGCGGTGGAGGCGCCGGCCAGGCAGTCGGCCTGCAGCTCGCGCCGGACCGGCGGGCCGCCGCCGAGGCCGAGCCGCGCCTGCACGGCGTGCCCGACCTCGTGCGCGATCACGAGGGCGACCGCGTCGCCGCCGGCGGTCGCGTCGAGTTCGCGCAGCCAGGGAATGTCGAAGGCGACGACGTCCTCGGCCGGGCAGTAGATCGCGTCGGTGCGGCGCAGCGGCGCCGACCCGCAGTCGACGGGGTGCGTCGCGTCGTAGCCGCGGTGGCCGCGCACCGGCTGGTAGCGCAGGCCGCGCGCGGCGAAGTACCCGGCCCAGAACCGGTCGGCGCGGGTCATCGCCCCGGCGACCCGCCGGTCGAAGCCGGCGCGGGCCGCGGCGGCCGGCCCGGCACCGGACGGCTGTGGTGCCGTGGTCCTCGGCAGCACCGGCGCCGGGGCCGCGCAGGAGCAGCAAGCGAGCACGATCGCCGTGGCGATCGGCAGTGATCGGGTTGTCGCCGGCATGGCGTCACCTGGATCGGGAAGGGACTTATTTTCCCCGTGCCGACAGCCTAGTGAGGCCGGTGGTGCCGGTGGTGCGCGTTGACGGGATGCCGACTTGGCGGCGGGGTTTGAACCGGCTCCGGCGTGGAATGGTCAAGCGATCTACGCGCTAGGAACGATCTGACATGACAACTCTCGTGGTCGCCGACGATCATGACGACATCCGCATGATCATGGCGCGGGTGCTGCGCCGGGCCGGCTACACGGTGGTCGAGGCCGCCGACGGTGCCGAGGCGCTGCGGGCGGTGCGGGAGCAGACGCCGGCCGCGGTGGTCAGCGACATCGACATGCCGGTGATGTCCGGCGTCGACCTGTGCCGGGAGATCCGCGCGGACGCGGCCACCCGGGACCTGCCGGTGCTCTTCGTGAGCGGCAGCCTGATGCCGGGCGACGACCGGCCGGCGCGGGCGCAGGCGACCGCGGTGATCACCAAGCCGTTCACCCCGCAGGGCCTGGTCGAGTCGGTGCGGGCGCTGGTCACCGCGTCCGGCTGAGCGACGGCAGCCGGACCGTGATCCGCGCGCCGGGCGGCGGGCCGGCCACGAAGCGGATGCTGCCGTGGTGGCGTTCGACGATCGCCCGGCTCAGCGTCAGGCCCAGCCCGGTGCCCGGAACCCGCTGCTCGCGGCTCTGCCGGGAACGGTAGAACCGGCCGAACACGCGGTCCTGCTCGTCGCTGGGAATGCCCGGACCGTCGTCGGTGACGGTCAGCTCGACCGCGGCCGGGCCGGCGTGGGTGAGCGACACGGTGACCGCGCTGTGCGGCGGGCTGTGCTTGATCGCGTTCGCGAGCAGGTGGTCGGCCACCTGGCGCAGCCGTTTCGGGTCGCCGGTGACCAGCCCGTCCGGGCAGACGTCGAGCACCAGCGTGACCCGGGCCGCGGCCGCGTCGGCCTCGGCGGCCCGGACCGCGTCGGTCACCGTGGCGGCCAGGTCGACCACCTCGTCGGCCAGATCGGTGTGCCCGTTGTCGATGCCGGCCAGGTCGAGCAGGTCGTCGACGATGTGCCGCAGGGTGGCGCCGTTGCGGCCGAGCACGTCGAGGATCCCGGGCAGCTCGTCGGCGACGGTGGCCGGGTCGGTGTCGCGCAGCAGGTCGACGTAGGCGGCGATCGAGGTGAGCGGGGTCCGCAGCTCGTGCCCGACCAGGGTGAGGTACTCGTCCTTGGAGCGGGCCAGGGCGGTGGCCAGTTCCTCGGCCCGGCGCTGGTCGGTGACGTCCCGGATGCAGGCGACCGCGCCCAGGCAGTCGCCCTGGGCACTCTCGATCGGCTGGGCGTCCGCGCTGACCGTACGGATGCTCTGGTCCGGGGTCTCGGCGCGGAACTCCACGTCGCGCAGCGTCTCCCCGCGCAGCGCCCGGATCAGCGGCAGCTGCTCCGGGTGCAACGGCCGGCCGTGCCCGTCGATCAGGGCGGTCCGCCGGGTCCAGTCGGCCTGGCCCTGCGGGGTGGCCGGGTGCCCGGTCAGCCGGCGGATCGCCTCGTTCGTGAAGATCATCTGCCCGTCGGCGTCGCAGGCGGCCACGCCGACCCGCAGGCTCTGCAGCAGCGCGTCCAGGAAACGGTGCTCGCGGTCGGCGGCCTCCCGGGCGCACTGCACGGCCACGAACGCGGCGCACGCCTGCGCGGCGTCGTCGAGCACCGCCAGCTCCTCCAGCGACCAGGATCGCGGCTGCAGATCGACCACCGCGAGCACCCCGACGATCCCGCCGTCCGGGTCGCGGATCGGGAATCCGGCGTAGCCGCGCGCCCCGAGGTCCACGGCCGGCGCCGCCACCGGCACCCGCGGGTCGTCGCCGAGGTCCGTGATGATCACCGGGTGGTTCTCGGTGACCACCAGCCCGGCCAGCGTCGAGCGCGCCGGCGCGGTGCCGCTGCGTGGCCAGTGCTCGGGGACGCCGGCGGTGCCGGCGATCCGCAGCCGGTCGCCGTCGGCCAGCAGGATCAGCACGGTCGGCGCCCGCACCGCGCCCGCGACGACCGCGGCGAACTTGGCGGCGGCCGTGTCCGGGACGCCGTCCGAGATCAGGTGCGCGATCCGGCGCCCGGGCGACGTCATGCTGTGATCACATCACGCTCCCCGATGGCGCGGGGCGTGATCGCTCACAGCGACAGCAGCTCGGACACCTGTGGGGCGTAGGTGGTGTGCAGGACCAGCGCGGCGGCGCCGACCACCGCGGCGTCGGCGCCGAGCGGCGACACCTCCACCCGCACGGCGCGGATCCGGCGGGCCAGCGGCCGGGTGGCCAGGGCCTCTGCCACCGCCGTACGGAATCGGTCCTCGAGGTGGCGCAGGCCGTGCCCGCCGAGGACCACCAGGTCGATGTCCAGGATGTTGGCGACGTTCACCACCGCGGTGGCCAGGTGCCCGGCGGCCGCCTCGACCGCCGCGACGGCCAGCGGGTCGCCGGCCGTCGCGGCCCGCCGGACCGCGTCATAGTCGGCCAGCCCGGTCGCCTCGACCAGCGCTTTCGGGCTGATCAGACGCTCCAGGCAGCCGCGGTTGCCGCAGTAGCAGGCCGGACCGCCGGGCTGCACCGACTGGTGGCCGAACTCGGCGGCGTTCATCGAGCCGCCGCGGTAGACCTGGTGGCCGAGGATCAGGCCGCCGCCCACCCCGGCGCCGAAGAAGAAGTAGGCAAAATCGGCCACGCCGCGCCCCGCCCCAGCCCAGCACTCGCCGATCGCGGCGGCCGTGGCGTCGTTGTCCAGGGTGACCGGCAGCCCGGTCGCCGCGGCCAGCATGTCCTTGATCGGCACCCGGGTCCAGCCGAGCAGCTGCGGCGGCCCGACCAGCGAGCCGAGGGTCTGGTCGATCGGGCCCGGGGTGGCCAGGCCGAGGCCGAGCACCCGGCCGCGGTCCACGCCGGCCGTGCCGAGCACCTCGTCGACCAGCCCGGTGACCGCGGCGACCACCTCGCCGGGGGTGGCGCCCGGCCGGACCGGCTGCTGCCGGGTGGCCAGCGGGCGGCCGAGCAGGTCGGCGACCACGCAGGACAACTCGGACGGGTCGAAGTGGACGCCGACCGCGAGCCCGGCGGCCGCGTTGACCCGCAGCTTGGTGCGTGGCTTGCCGCCGTTGGAGACGGCGGCGCCGTCCTCCCGGACGATGCCCTCGCCGATCAGGCGCCGGACGATGCCGGACACCGTCTGCGGGGTCAGCCCGGTCAGCTCGGCGATCTCCACCCGGCTGATGCCGTCGGTCAGCTGGATCTGATCGAGCACGACGGCCCGGTTGTACTGGCCGACTTTCGGCAGGTTGGTTCCTGTGCGCCGCACCGGAGAAACGCCTCCCGGTCTGCTTCGGTGACCCGTTACGAGATCGATGCCGACCATGATGCCACCGGGCCGTTGACTTAGTAAATAAATAAGATTTACAGTCTGGAAACGCCGACGCCATTGACTTTGATCTTTGCGTAACGCCTGTTGGGAGGCGGCATGGGTGCTGCTCCGCCATTGCTGGAGATGCGGTCGATAACCAAGACCTTCCCCGGTGTCACGGCCCTGTCCGAAGTGAACCTGACCGTCCGGGACGGCGAGATCCACGCGATCTGCGGGGAGAACGGGGCCGGCAAGTCGACCCTGATGAAGGTGCTCAGCGGCGTCCACCCGCACGGGTCGTACCAGGGCTCGATCGTCTATCGCGGCGCGGAGACCAGGTTCGCCGACATCCGGGCCAGCGAACACGCCGGGATCGTCATCATCCATCAGGAGCTGGCCCTGGTCCCGGGCATGTCGATCACCGAGAACATCTTCCTCGGCAACGAGCCGCGCCGGTTCGGCCGGATCGACTGGCAGGCCGCGAACAGCAAGGCGCTCCGGCTGATGGCCGAGGTCGGGCTGAACGAGGATCCGGACACCCTGGTCAAGGACATCGGGGTCGGTAAACAGCAACTCGTGGAGATCGCCAAGGCGTTCGCCAAGGACGTGCAATTGCTGATCCTGGACGAGCCGACCGCGGCGCTGAACGAGACCGATTCGCGGCACCTTCTCGATCTTCTCCGCGTTTTCAAGAAACGCGGCATCACGTCGATCATGATTTCGCACAAGCTGAACGAGATCGAGGCGATCGCCGACTCGATCACCATTCTGCGCGACGGCCGGACGATCGAGACCATCGATGTGGCGCGCGACGGCGCGGACGAGGACCGGATCGTGCGCGGCATGGTCGGGCGGGATCTGGGCAGCCGGTTCCCGGAGCACGAGCCGCGGATCGGCGAGGTGTTCTTCGAGGTGCGCGACTGGACGGTCCGGCACCCGATCTCGACCGAGCGGCTGGTCTGCAAGAACTCCAGCTTCACCGTGCGGCGCGGGGAGATCGTCGGGTTCGCCGGGCTGATGGGCGCCGGGCGCACCGAGCTGGCGATGAGCCTGTTCGGCCGGTCGTACGGGGTCTGGCTGGGCGGGCGGGTGTTCAAGGACGGCCGGCAGATCCAGCTGCGCTCGGTGGCCGAGGCGATCGGGCACGGCCTGGCGTACGTCAGCGAGGACCGCAAGGCGGTCGGCCTGAACCTGCTCGACGACGTGAAGACCTCGGTGGTCGCCGCCAAGCTGTCGAAGATCACCCGCAACGGGGTGATCGACGAGGCGGCGGAATATCACGAGGCGGAGGCGTACCGGAGGAATCTGCGGATCAAGACGCCGAGCGTCGACGAGGGGGTCAGCAAGCTCTCCGGCGGCAACCAGCAGAAGGTGGTCCTGGCCAAGTGGATGTTCACCGACCCGGACCTGCTGATCCTCGACGAGCCGACGCGCGGCATCGACGTCGGCGCCAAGTACGAGATCTACGGCATCATCCAGCGGCTCGCCTCGGAGGGCCGCGGCGTCGTGCTGATCTCCTCCGAGCTGCCCGAGCTGATCGGGCTCTGCGACCGGATCTACACGGTCTTCGAAGGCGCCATCACCGGCGAACTGCCGGGCCGCGACGCCGACCCGGAACTGCTCATGAAGCAGATGACCTCCACGAAGAGGCTGGCCACCCCATGAGTCGGATGAAAGAGCTGCAGAAGAACCTGTTCGGGGGCACCACCTCGAACGCCCGCCAGTTCGGCATGATCTTCACGCTGATCGCGGTGATCCTGTACTTCCAGATCCGGACCGACGGGATCATCCTCACCTCGGGCAACCTGATCGCGCTGACCCAGCAGTACGCCTACATCTCGGTGCTGTCGGTCGGCATGCTGATGGTGATCGTCGCCGGGCACATCGACCTGTCGGTCGGCTCGGTGGCCGCGTTCACCGGCATCGTGGTGGCCAAGGCGATGGCCGAGCACGACCTGCCCTGGCCGGCCGGGATCCTGCTCGGCCTGCTGGTCGGCGCGGCGATCGGCGCCTGGCAGGGCTTCTTCGTCGCGTACGTCGGCATCCCGGCCTTCATCGTCACGCTCGCCGGCATGCTGCTGTTCCGCGGCGGCAACCAGTACATCGGCAACGCCGACACGGTCCCGGTGCCGCCCGGCTTCCGCACCATCGGCGCCGGTTACCTGCCCGAGGTCGGGCCGGACACCGGGTACAACAACCTCACCCTGCTGCTCGGGCTGCTCGCCTGCGTCGCGGTGGTCTGGCGGGAGCTGCGCGCCCGGCAGGTCCGCAAGAAGATGGAGGGCGCCCGGCCGACACCACTGTGGATCTCGGTGATCCGGATGGCGGTGATGATCGGCGTGATCATCTTCGCCACGCTGCGGTTCGCCGGCGGCCGGGTCGGCACCAGCTTCCCGGTCTCCGGCATCATCCTGGCCGTCCTGGTGCTCGCGTACTCGTTCTACACCCGCAACACCTCGGGCGGCCGGCACATCTACGCGGTCGGCGGCAACTCCCGGGCCGCCGAGCTGTCCGGCGTGCAACTCCGCCGGGTCAACTTCCTGGTGATGATGAACATGGGCGTGCTCGCCGCGCTGGCCGGGATGATCTTCGTGGCCCGGTCCACCGCCTCCGGGCCGCAGGACGGCCTCAACTGGGAGCTGGACGCGATCGCCGCGGTGTTCATCGGAGGCGCGGCCGTCGCCGGCGGCCTCGGCACGATCGGCGGCGCCATCGTCGGCGGTCTGGTGATGGCCGTGCTCACCAACGGTCTGCAGCTGACCGGCACCGGCACCGACATGGTCCAGATCATCAAGGGTCTGTTCCTGCTCGGCGCCGTCGCCCTGGATGTCTACAACAAGAAGCAGGGTCGTTTCTCGATCATCGGATCCCTGATGCGCCAGTTCCGTCCCGGTCCCTCGGCGTCGCCCGAGAAGCCCGCCTCAGCCGATCGGGAGAAGGCCCGGATATAGAAGGGTTGGATCCACGTGCGCACCTTCCTGATCAAAAGTCTGGCTGTCAGCGCCACCGCTCTGCTCGCGCTGACCGCCTGCTCCACCGAACGTGACAAGTCCAGCAGCGGCGACAGCGGCACCGCGGCCAAGGGTTTCCCCGCCGACTCCCTGATCGGGGTCGCTCTGCCCTCGAAGACGTCGGAGAACTGGGTGCTCGCCGGCGATCTGTTCACCAACGGCCTCAAGGAGGCCGGCTTCAAGTCCGACGTGCAGTACGCCGGCGCCTCCACCACGGTCGCCGACCAGCAGAACCAGATCACCGCGATGGTCACCAACGGCGCCAAGGTGATCGTGATCGGCGCGACCGACGCCGCCCAGCTCGCCACCCAGGTCGCCGCGGCCAAGCAGGCCGGCGCCACGGTGATCGCCTACGACCGGCTGATCACCCAGACGCCGGACGTGGACTACTACATCGCCTTCGACAACTTCAAGGTCGGCCAGCTGCAGGGCCAGGCGCTGCTGGACGGCATGAAGGCCAAGAAGCCGAAGGGGCCCTACACCATCGAGCTGTTCTCCGGCTCGCCCGACGACAACAACTCCGGCGTCTTCTTCAACGGCGCGATGGACGTGCTCAAACCGGCCATCGACAAGGGTGACGTGGTGGTCGGCTCCGGCCAGACGGAGATCAAGCAGACCGCGACCCAGGGCTGGAAGGCGGAGAACGCGCAGAGCCGGATGGACTCGCTGCTGAACAGCACCTACAACAGCGGCAAGACACTGGACGGGGTGCTGTCGCCGAACGACACCCTGGCCCGCGCGATCATCACCTCGGTCAAGGGCGCCGGCAAGCCGATCCCGGTGGTCACCGGCCAGGACTCCGAGGTCGAGTCGGTCAAGTCGATCATGGCCGGTGAGCAGTACTCGACGATCAACAAGGACACCCGCAAGCTGGTCGCTGAGACGGTCACCATGGTCAAGAGCCTGCAGGCCGGCAACAGTCCGCAGGTCAACGACACCCAGTCGTACAACAACGGGGTCAAGGTCGTCCCGGCCTACCTGCTCCCGCCGGTCATCGTCACCAAGGCCAACGCCGCCGAGGCTTACGCCGACGACCCGAAGCTGGCGCCGCTCACCAAGTAGCCGGTTCCTCGCGGGGCTGCCCCGGCCTCGGCTGGTTCTGAGAGGTGTCTCGGGCTCGTGGAAGCACCTCTCAGAACCAGCCGGACATCCGAGGCGCGGGGTGGCCTCGGGGGGAGGCGGCCGTGCGGAGCGGCTTGGCGGGACCAGGCTCCCGGCGTACCGGAGATGGCGGAGCGGAAGCGCGGCGGACCGTGCGGGAAGGCTGGGGGGGTGGATCACAGGCCGGAAGCTCAGCCCGGGGCGTTTCCTGCCGACTGACTGGTACCACAGTCCGGGAGAGGTTCATGCGCATCGGTGACGTCAGCGTCGGCAAACGCCTCGGCGCGTCCTATCTTGTCCTGACCGCCCTCATCGTCACCTCCGCAGGGGTGGGCTGGTGGGGCATGCGGCAGCAGGTCGGCGCCGAGCAGGATCTGGCCGCGCTGGAGCGGCTGCGCGACGACATCCAGGCCGCCAAGTTCAACGCCGCGGACGTGACCGGCTGGCAGGCTCTGGTGGTCGGGGACGCGGGCGCGTACGGCTACGCGTTCGCCGTCGGACCGGACGGCTACAACCGGCAGGGTGAGCTGAAGGCGAAGGACGCCACCTACGACGGGCTCCGGACCACCCACACCGGGGACATGACCGAGGCGGAGCGGGCCGAGTTCGCCAAGCTCAAGCCGGCCTGGGACGGCTTCTTCGTCTGGGACGACAAGGTCATGGAGTGGCTGTCGACCGACGACCAGGCCGGCCGGAAGAAGGCCATGGACAGCATCAACGGCGGGGACGCCGGGGCCGCGTACGGAAAAGTCCTGGATGTGACCGCGGCCCTGGACGAATCGGTCAACGCCCGGGCCGACGCGCTGCGCGCGGAGGTGCAGCGGATCCGCGACGCCGCGCTGCGCATGCTCGCCATCGCACTGGCCCTGGCGGTGGTGCTGGCGGTGCTGATGGGCATCTGGGTGACCCGATCGGTGACCGGCCCGCTGGCCCGGGTGGTCGAGGCGCTCAAGCGACTCGCCGAGCGGGATCTGACCGTGCGCGTCGAGCTGGACCGCAAGGACGAGCTGGGCCGCCTCGGTGCGGCGGTGAACCGGACCGCCGAGTCGCTCAGCGCGACGATGTCGGCGATCGCCGGGCACGCCGGCACCGTCTCCACCGCCTCCGGCGAGCTGTCCGAGGTGTCCGCGCGGATCGCCGCGGCGAGCGCCGAGATGGACTCCCAGGCCACCGCCGTGGCCGGCTCGGCCGACCACGTCTCCGGCAACGTGCAGACCCTGCAGGCCGGCAGCTCGGAGATGACCCAGGCGATCGACGAGATCGCCCGCAACGCCGGCGAGGCCGCCAAGGTGGCCGGCGAGGCGGTCGGCGTGGTGGACCGCACCAACCAGACCGTCGGCAAGCTGGGCGAGTCGTCCGCGGAGATCAGCAAGGTGGTCGCGATGATCACCGCGATCGCCGAGCAGACGAACCTGCTCGCGCTGAACGCGACCATCGAGGCGGCCCGCGCCGGTGAGCTGGGCAAGGGCTTCGCGGTGGTGGCCGGCGAGGTGAAGGAGCTGTCCCAGGAGACCGCGAAGGCGACCGACGAGATCAGCCGGCTGGTCCAGGCGATCCAGGCCGACTCGGCGGACGCGGTCGGCGCGATCGGGCAGATCGGCGAGGTGGTCTCCCGGATCAGCGACTTCCAGACGCTGATCGCGGCGGCCGTCGAGGAGCAGACCGCCACGACCAGCGAGATGGGCCGCAACGTGGCCGAGGTGGCGGACAGCAGCACGTCGATCGCCACCAGCATCGCCGGGGTGGCGACCGCGGTCGGCACCACCACCGCGGTGGTCAACCAGGCACAGCAGAACGCGGCCAACCTGGCCCGGACCAGCAGCGAGCTGCGCGAACTGGTCGCCGGCTTCAGGCTCTGAGCAGCGGCAGCAGCTGATCGCCCTGCCTTCTGATCTCCGGGAGGTAGGGCGTGTCGGACAGCACGAAGTGACTGATCCCCAGGTCCTGGTATTTCCGCAGGGACTTGGCCACGTCCTGCGCCGAGCCGACCAGCCAGGTGGTGCCGGCGCCGCCGCCACCGAACCGGCCCGGCGCGGTGTAGAGGTTGTCGTCCAGGACCTCGCCGCGCTCGGCCAGGTCGAGCAGCCGCTGCTGCCCGACCGCGCCCTTGCGGATCGGGTCGGCCTGGACCGTGCGGGCCATCTCGGCGACCTTCGCCTCGGCGTCCGCCCAGGCCTGCTCGGTGGTGTCCCGGACCAGCGTGGTCACCCGCAGGCCGAATTCCAGGGGCGGATGCTCGCGGCCCAGCTCACGGCTGAGCTGCCGGAGACGGTCGATCCTTTCCCGTACGCCGTCCAGCGGCTCGCCCCAGAACAGTTGGACGTCCGCCTCCGCCGCGGCGACCCGCTCGGCGGCCGGCGAGGCGCCGCCGAAGTACAGCCGTGGCGGCTTGGCCAGCCGGGGCACCACGGTGGCGTCGGTGACCTGGAAGTGCTCGCCCTGGTAGGTGACGTTCTCCTCGGTCCAGAGCCGGCGCACGATGCGCAGGAACTCGCGCGTCCGGCCGTACCGATGGGCCTGGTCCCCCTCGGTGTCGCCGTAGGCGGCCAGATTGTCCTTGCCGGACACGATGTTGATCAGCACCCGGCCGCCGGTGAGGTGCTGCAGGGTGGCCGCGGACGAGGCGAAGTGGGCCGGCCGCCAGTAACCCGGGCGGGCCGCGATCAGCGGCTGGAACGTGGTGGTGCGGGCGGCCAGCGTGGTGGCCACGGTGAAGGTGTCCGGGCGGCCCCAGCCGGTGCCGATCAGCGCGCCGCCCCAGCCGTGCTGCTCGCAGGCGAGCGCGTGGCTGGTCAGGGTGTCCAGGCTGTTGTGCCCGGCGACCACGTCGTCGCCGCGGTGTCCGGGACGGTCCTGGTTGGGGATGTACCAGAGGAATTCGGAACTCATCAGCGGCCTCCCGGCGTATTTCCTATTCACTCTATAGCTAATATATGGAAGCCGCCCGACGCAAGGAGTGCCCGTGTCCGACCTGCTCACCACCGCCCGCTACGGCGACCCCGAAGCCCGCCTCGGCGTGCTCACCGACACGCTGCGGCTGCAACTGGCCCGCCGCTCGGTGCGCCGCTTCACCGGCCGCGACGTCACCGCCGACGAGCTGACCGCGCTGGTCGCCGCCGCGCAGTCCGCCCCCACCTCGTCGAACCTGCAGGCCTGGAGCGTGGTCGCGGTCCGCGACCCGGACCGCCGGGCCCGGCTCGCCGCCCTGGCCGGCAACCAGGCGTTCATCGCCCAGGCCCCGCTCTTCCTGGTCTGGATCGCCGACCTGGACCGGGCCCGCCGGCTGGCCCGGCGCGCCGGCACCGCGGTCGAGGCCGCGGACTACCTGGAGAGCACCGTGCTCACCTTCGTGGACGCGGCACTCGCGGCGCAGAACGCGGTGCTCGCCGCCGAGTCGCTGGGCCTCGGCTCGGTCTTCGTCGGCGGCGTCCGCAACCACCCCGAGGAGATCGCCGCCGAGCTGCGGCTGCCGCCGCACACGGTGGCCGCCTTCGGCCTGGCCGTCGGCACGCCGGACCCGGACGAGCCGGCCGGGGTGAAACCGCGGCTGCCGCAGGCGGCGGTCCTGCACCACGAGGTCTACCGGGCCGACGAGGCGGACGCGCACATCCCGGCCTACGACGCGCGGCTGGCCGCCTACAACGAGAGGTACGGCCTGGCCGGCGGCTGGAGCGACCGGGTGCTGGCCCGGCTGCGCGGCCCGGAGTCGATGGCCGGCCGGCACCGGCTCCGGGAGATCCTGGAGCGGCTCGGCCTGCCGTCGCACTAACCGGCGGCGGTCACCAGCTCGTGGCGCCGGCGGTCGCCGCGGCCGGCCACCGCCGCGGCGGTCAGCTGGAGCAACGCCAGCACGGCGACCGCCACCAGGCTCGCGGTCCAGCCGCCGGTCCGCTCGGCCAGCAGCCCGGCGAGCACCGGGCCGGTCGCCGCCAGCAGGTAGCCCAGCGACTGCGCCATCCCGGACAGCTTGGTGGTCTCGGCCGGGGTGCGCCCGCCCAGGGTGATCAGGGTCAGGGCGGCGACCAGCGCGGCGCCCTGGCCGAGGCCGGCGACCACCACCCAGAGCACGGTCAGCGCCGGGGCGAACAGCAGGCCGAGCACGGCGACCAGCACCGGGACGCTGGAGGTGACCGCGCCGGCGATCCGCCGCCGCGGGTCGCGCAGCAGCAGCGGGATGGTCAGCCCGCCGACGATGCCCATCCCCTGGTAGACGAACAGGTGCAGGCCGGCGGTCCGCTCCGGGACGCCGTCCGCGATCTCGATCGTCGGCAGCCAGGTGACCAGCAGGTAGAACGTGGTCGACTGCAACCCCATGAAGGCGGTCAGCGCCCAGGCGTGTGGCTGCCGCCAGACTCTTGCCGGATTTTTCGTGACATGGGGTGTCGGGTGACGAGCGCGCGGAGCCCACGCCACGGCCACGGCCAGCGCCGGCCCGGACCAGACCGCCAGCGACAGCCGCCAGTCGGCCGCGTCGGCCAGCGGCACCGCCACCGCCGAGGCGGTCGCCGCGGCGAGGGTCAGGCAGGCCGTGTAGACCCCGGTCGCCCGGGACACGTTGCTCGCGAAGTCACGCTTCACGATCGCCGGGACCAGCACGTTGCCGACCGCGATCGCACAGCCGACGATCAGCGTGCCGGCCCACAGCCCGGCAGGCCCGGTGTACGACCGGACGATCCCCCCGGCAGCCAGCACCAGCAGCGCCACCAGCACCGCGCGCTCCATCCCGAGCCGCCCGGACAGCCGGTGCACCTGCGGTGACACCGCGGCGAACGCCAGCAGCGGCAGCGCGCCGAGCACGCCCTGCGCGGTCTCCCCCAGCCCCTCGGCCACGCCGATCTGCGGCAGCAGCGGGCCCACCGCGGTGATCGCCGGGCGCAGGCACAGCGCGACGAGGAAGACCGTGAACATGCCATACCTTTACACCCATGACGTTCCGCGGCTGGCCGGCGGAGGCGCTCGAGTTCTACGAGGGCCTCGCCGCCGACAACTCGAAGACGTACTGGACCAAGCACCTCGAGTTCTACGAGACCCGGGTGCGCGGCCCGATGGAGGAGCTGCTGGCGGCGCTGGAGCCGGAGTTCGGTCCGGGCAAGATCTTCCGGCCGTACCGGGACGTGCGGTTCAGCAAGGACAAGTCGCCCTACAAGACGCATCTGGGGGCGTGGCTGAACGCGGGCGGCTACCTGCAACTGTCCGCGGACGGGCTGGCGGCCGGGTCCGGGTACTACCAGATGGACCCCGCTCAGCTGGACCGCTATCGGCGGGCCGTCGTGGACGACCGGACCGGCGCCGAGTTGACCGAGGTCATCGCCCGGATTGAGAAGGCCGGTTTCGGCGTCCAGGGGCACGGCACCCTGAAGACCGCGCCGCGCGGCTACCCGAAAGATCATCCGCGGATCGAGCTGCTCCGCCACAAGGGCCTGATCACCTGGAAGGAGTGGCCGCCGGCCGCGTGGCTGGGCACCGCCGCCGCGCAGAAGAAGATCGTCGACTTCCTCCGCGGGAGCCTGCCGCTGCGCCACTGGCTCGACGACCACGTCGGCCCGCCGGCCGCCTGACCACCATCCCCGCTGCCGCGACGCCGCCTCGCCCGTTCCAGGTTCCTTTTCCGGTACGACTCGGAGCCCCGTGGCAGCCGGCCCGCGAGGCCCGGCCCCCGCACGACCGCCACGCGCGTCGTGCGGGTCCGCCGCCCGCACCGCGAGGCACGCTCGTGGCCCCGACCGCAGCGCGCCTCCCGGCAGTCCGGCTGGCCCCCACGGGTCCCTCACACCCCCCGAAACACCCGTCACGCCCAGCCCACCACCGCGACACGCGCTGGCCCCCGGACCGCAGCGCGCCTCCCGGCAGCCCGGCTGGCTCTCACGGGTCCCTCACACCCCGCGAAACACCCGTCACGCCCAGCCCAGCACCGCGACACGCGCTCTTGGCCCGGACCGCAGCGCGCCTCGCGGCACTCCGGCTGGCTCCCACGGGTGCCTCACGACCCCCGAAACACCCGTCACGCCCAGCCCCTCGACGATTCTCGGCTTCAGGACAGGAGGTGGCCGCAATGTGCGGGAGGCTTGCCGGATGAGTCCTGAGACTGCACGTGAGGTTCAGATCACGATCGACTGCGCTGACCCGCTGGGGCTGGCCGGGTTCTGGGCGGAGGCGCTCGGCTATGAGACGCAGGGGCCGCCGCCCGGGTTCGACTCGTGGGTGCAGGCCCTGGAGGCGATGAACATTCCGCCGGAGCGCCACAACGACGCCAACGCGGTGGTCGACCCGAAAGGCGCCGGGCCGCGGGTGTTCTTCCAGCGGGTTCCGGAGGGGAAGGCCGCCAAGAACCGGGTGCATCTCGACGTGCGCGTGGCGCCCGGGCTCACCGGGGACGAGCGGATGGCGGCCCTGGAGGCGGAGGCGGCGCGGCTGATCGGGCTCGGCGCCACCCGGGTGAACCGGCGGGAGCCGGCGCCGCCGCTGGAGGCCGGACACATCGTGATGACGGATCCCGAGGGCAACGAGTTCTGCCTGGACTGACCACCGTCGATCACGGGACGCCGCGGGGCCGGGGCCTGGATCGCCCCGGCGCCACGGTGCTTTCCGCGTACCGAAATCGGTCTTAAGGATTCTTGGTCTTCTGCACGGCCTCGGCGATGCGCTTGATGCGGCGCAGGCGGGCGTCCCAGGCGGAGCCCACCGAGGTGAGCTGCGCGACGGCTCGGGCCAGTTGCTGGTCGTCCACGCGGTACCGCCTCTCCCGGCCGGTGGGGGTGCCCTGGACCAGGCCGACCCGGTCGAGGACGGCGAGGTGCTTGGCGATCGCCTGACGGGTGACGGTCATCTGCTGGCTGAGCGTGGTGGCGGTGCCCTCGCCGTCGGCGAGCAGCAGGTCGAGCATCCGGCGGCGGGTCGGGTCGCCGATCGCCGACCAGAGATCGTCGTCGACCGCGGTGGTCACGCCCGGCCCCGCAGCGTGGCGGCGTAGGGTGCGATCCGCGGCAGGAAGTGGTCCCAGCCGGTGACATGCTCCCGGTAGCACTGCTCCAGCACGGCCTGCGACCAGCCGCGCTCCCGGAAGCCGGTCTCGGTCATCCGCAGCAGCGTGCCGCTCCCGGACGGCGTCAGCTCGAAGGTGACCAGCAGCGAGTTCCCCTCGGTGGCCGGCTCACCCAGCTCGTGGGTCCAGCGGAAGGCGAACAGCTTCGGCGGGATCGCGTCGACCACGCTGAACTGCTCGACCTTCCCCCCGGCGGCACAGTCACCGAACCTGATCGTGCCGGCGCCGCCGGGCACCGGGTCGTAGTCCGCGTCGTCCGGCCACCACCCCTTGACATGTTCCGGACTGCTGACCACGTCGAACACCACCTCAGGCGTGGCGTCGATGTAGATCTCCCGCTCGATGGTCCCCAGCTCCACAACACCCTCCCGCAACCTTTTGTTGCGGCTTACGGTAGGCCGATCCCCTCCAAAGCGCAACCTTCGGTTGCGCCTCGGTGACCTGGTGACATCCGGTGGGCTGACTGGTTCCAGCATGCGGACGTCTTTCGCGGCGCAACTACCACGGAGACGAGCATTTGCGCTGGTCATCGACGCGACGACGGGGCACAAAGGTGGCGCAGGCGCATGCCTCTTCCACTTTTCCTATGAGGTTAATAGGTTTCACGGCGTGGAGGGGATGACACCGCAACCGCAGACGACGGCGCTGACCGAGGCGCGCCGCCGCCGGGCCGACCGCGCCCGGCAGGTCGCCGACGTGCTGCGCCATCAGGTGCTCGGTGGGGCGTTCGGGGACGGGGCGCTGCCCGGCGAGTCGATGCTGTGCCGGGACTACGCCGCCTCCCGCAACACCGTGCGCGAGGCGCTCGGGCTGCTGGCCGCCGAAGGCCTGGTGGAACGGCTGCCCGGCGTGGGCACGCTGGTCGTCTCCGGGAAGTACGGGCACGGGCTGAACCGGCTGGCCGGGCTCGCCGAGACGCTGCACGAGCACGGCGAGATCACCAACCAGGTACGCACGCTGACCGTGATCCACCCGCCGGCCGTGGTGGCCCGGCGGCTGCGGGTACCGGACGGCGAGCAGGTGGTCTACCTGGAACGGGTCCGCAGCCTGAACGGGGTGCCGGTCTCGCTCGACCTGACCTACCTGCCGCAGGACATCGGGGTCCCGCTGCTCGGCGAGGACCTGGCACACCGCGACGTGTTCGTGCTGATCGAGGAGCTGACCGGGCAGAGCCTCGGGCACGCCGACGTCAGCGTCGAAGCGGTCAACGCGGACCCGCACTGCGCCGCCCTGCTCGACGTGACCGACCGGGCCGCCCTGCTCATGGTCGAGCGGGTCACCCACCTGGCCGACGGGCGCCCGGTCGACCTGGAGTGGATCCGCTTCCGCGGCGACCGCCTCACCCTGCAGACCCAGCTACGCCGCACCACCCCGGCCCACCTCACCGCCACCCCACCGGACTCGCAGCCCCGCGCCGGCTGACCCCGTCACCCAGCCACCTCCGCCCGGACGATCCCGGACCGAGCGGCATCGGGTCACCGGTCCATGTCCCGGTCAGCCGGCTGGGCGTGGGAGGTGCCTCAGCAGGGTTGAGGCACCCGTGACGGCCAGCCGGACCCACCGCGAGGCGCGTCGCGGTCCGGGCCGCAGCGCGCGTCGCGGTCGACCGGCTGGGCCTGGGAGGTGTTTCAGCAGGGTTGAGACACCCGTGACGGCCAGCCGGACCCACCGCGAGGCGCGTCGCGGTCCGGGCCGCAGCGCGCGTCGCGGTCGACCGGCTGGGCCTGGGAGGTGTCTCAGCAGGGTTGAGGCACCCGTGACGGCCAGCCGGACTGCCGGGAGGCGCGTGGCGGTCCCGGGGTGGGGCGGGCATCGCGGGGTTGGGGGTTGGCGGATCGTGACCAGCCACGGGCGTCGCCCTGGAGGGCCGGGCGTTCTGGACGCGTAGCGGCCAGCCCGGCCCGGAAGGGTCCCTGGCGGGAGCGGCGATCAGTGATCAGCGCGGATCCGAGTCAGGGATCTCCCGATCTTGAAGTTGATCTTGACAACGATGGAACACGAAAGCTCAGGAGGGCATTATGGCGCTGGTCAACCAGCGGGTCGACGTTCCGGTGACGATCGACAAGAGCCTCTGCATCGACGAGTGCACCCTCTGCGTCGACATGTGCCCGTTGGACTCCCTGGCGATCGACCCGGAGACCAGCAAGGCCTACATGCACGTGGATGAATGCTGGTATTGCGGGCCGTGCGCGGCCCGCTGCCCCACCGGCGCGGTCACCGTCAACATGCCGGTGCTGATCCGATGAGGCCGGCGACGGACGATGCGGCCCGCCGCGGCGCCGCGAAGTTCTCGCGAGCGGCCGGCGCCGGGATCGCCGCGCTGGTCCTGGCCCTGAGCGCGGGTTGCACGGTGGCGGGGAACGCGGCCGAGGACGGCGCCGAGGTGCTCGTCGTCGGCTACCAGTCCAAGACGATCAACACGGTCACGGCCGGGACGCTGCTGCGCGCGCAGGGCTTCCTGGAGAAGCGGCTGGCCGAGACCGGCCGGAAGGTCAGCGTGGTCTGGCAGGACTACGACACCGGCGCGCCGATCACCGCGCAGATGATGGCCGGGAAGATCGACATCGGCTCGATGGGCGACTACCCGCTGCTGATCAACGGGTCGCACGGGCAGCAGTCCGAGCAGACCCGGACCAAGATGATCGCGATCACCGGCTACAACCCGCACGGCGCGCTGAACACCGTGGTGGTCGCGCCCGGCTCGCCGATCAGGAGTCTGGCCGACCTGCGCGGCAAGACCGTCTCCACCAGTGTCGGCTCGGCCGCGCACGGTCTGCTGGTGCAGGCGCTGCGCAAGGCCGGCGTGGACCCGGAGAAGGACGTCAAGGTGGAGAACCAGCAGCCGCCGGTCGGCGCCTCGGCCCTGCAGTCCGGGAACGTGGCCGCGCTGTCGCAGTTCGTCGCCTGGCCGGGCCTGCTGGTCAACCGCGGCGAGGCGGAGGTGCTCTACGACGGCGGCGAGCTGAACGTGCCGACGTTGCACGGCACCGTGGTCCGCCAGCAGTACGCCACCGACCACCCGGACGTGGTCAAGGCGTTCCTCAAGGCGCAGCAGGACGCCACCGCATTCCTCTGGCAGCAGCCGCTGAAGGCCGCGGAGATCGTCGCTGAGCAGACCGGGCTGCCCGCCGAGGTGGTCTATCTCTACAACGGCGCGAACGGGATCGCCACCTTCGAGCTGCCGTTGAAGTCCTCGCTGACGCAGGCCCTGCGGAACGACGTCCCGTTCCTGAAGTCGATCGGGGTGCTGCAGGGCATCGATCTGGACGCGTTCATCGACGATTCCTACCTGCCGGAGGTCACCGGGTCGAACGGCGCGGTCCTGTCCGGAATCGATCCGATCTGCAAGACGCCGGTCGGCGGCGGTGCGGGCGAGCTCTGGCTCACCGGTGAGGAGGTCACGCAGCCGGCCGCCGACCCGACCTGCCTGCTGCGCGCGATCAAAAATGCCGAAAAGTCCGGCAAGAAGGTACGGGCCGCCTACGTCCCGGACACCGCCACCGGCACCCGCTGGTTCGCCGACAAGAGCGTCTGGGTCCAGGACGGCGCTCGCTTGCTCCCCTTCACGACGCGGGCCGGAGCGAACAGATACGGAAAAGGCACCGTCATCACCTACGCCCAGGCAGTGGCCGCCGCATGACCACCCTGACCGCTATCAAGCCACTTTTCCGGACCAGTCGGAGACGCCCCCGACTCCGCTGGCTCCTCCGCGCGGCGTCCCTGATCACCGCGTTACTGCTCTGGCAGTGGCTGACCGCCGCCGACATCGACCTCTGGCTCCGCTTCGACCGCCTGCCCACCTCGCTCGAGGTGGCCGACCAGCTCACCACCCTGCTCCGCGAGCCGGTCTTCTACCAGGACATCGCGCAGAGCCTGGTCCGCATCCTGACCGGTTTCGCCCTGGCCGCGGTGCTGGGCATCGGCGCCGGCATCGCGGTCGCCCGCTCCTGGCTGCTGGCCGACCTGCTGCAGCCGCTCTTCGAGGTGGTCCGCCCGATCCCGGCGATCGCCCTGGTCCCGGTCGCCATCCTGATCTTCCCGCAGAACGAGCAGGGCATCGTCTTCATCACCTGCACCGCCGCGTTCTTCCCGATCCTGGTCAGCACCCGGCACGCGGTCCGCGCCCTGCCGACGGTCTGGGAGGACGCGGTCCGCACGATGGGCGGCAGCCGCTGGCGGGTGCTGGTCAGCGTGGTGCTGCCGGGCGCCCTGCCGGGTGTCTTCGGCGGCCTGTCGGTCGGGATGGGCGTCGCCTGGATCTGCGTGATCTCCGCCGAGATGATCTCCGGCGACTTCGGGGTCGGCTACCGCACCTGGCACGCCTACACGATCGTCGACTACCCCGCCGTCCTGGTCGGGATGATCACGATCGGCGTGCTGGGCTGGGCCACCGCCGGGACGGTCGAGCTGCTCGGCCGCCGGGTCACCCGGTGGCTGCCGAAACACCTCAGGGAGGAACGATGAGCGGCCTGGCGCTGCGCGCCGACCGGGTCAGCTTGGGCCACGGCTCACGGCTGGTGGTGCGAGACCTCTCCTTCGAGGTACGCCCGGGCGAGGTCTTCGCCGTCCTCGGCGCGTCCGGCTGCGGCAAGTCCACCCTGCTGCGCAGCATCGCCGGGCTGCTCCGGGTGCAGGACGGCACGCTGTTCGCGGACGACAAGCCGATCTTCGCCCCGTCCCCGGACCGGGCCCTGATGTTCCAGGACGACGCCCTGCTGCCGTGGCGCTCGGTGCGCCGCAACGTGGAGCTGCCGCTGGCGATCCGCGCCCTGTCCCGCACCGACCGCCGGGCGCGCGCCGAGCAGTGGCTGGACCGGGTCGGCCTGGCCGATCAGGCCGACCGGCTGCCGGCCCAGCTCTCCGGCGGCATGCGCCAGCGCGTCCAGCTGGCCCGCACGCTGGCCGGTGAGCCGCGCGCGGTGCTGATGGACGAGCCGTTCGGCGCCCTGGACGCGCAGACCCGCGGCGCCATGCAGCGGCTGCTCGCCGACGTGCTGAGCAGCACCGCGGCCACCGTCGTCTTCGTCACGCACGACGTCGACGAGGCGCTGTTCGTGGCCGACCGGGTGGCCGTACTGACCCCGGCCGGCATCCGCACCCTGGTCGAGGTCCCGGAGCCCCGGGACCCGGCCACCCGCGGCACTCCCCTGGTCCGCGAGGCCCGGGACGAGTTGCTCGCCGCGCTCTTCGAGAGGAACGCCGCGTGACCCGCGAACTGGAAACCGACGTCCTGGTGATCGGCGGCGGCACGGCCGGCACGATGGCCGCGCTGTCCGCCGCCGAGCACGGCGCCCGGGTGCTGCTGCTGGAGAAGGCGCACGTCCGGCACTCCGGCGCCCTGGCGATGGGGATGGACGGGGTGAACAACGCGGTCATCCCGGGCAAGGCCACCCCGGAGGACTACGTCCGGGAGATCACCCGGGCCAACGACGGCATCGTCAACCAGCGCACCGTGCACCAGACCGCGACCCGCGGGCACGCCATGGTGCAGCGCCTGGAGCGCTACGGCGTCAAGTTCGAGAAGGACGAGTACGGCGAGTACGCGGTTCGCCAGGTGCACCGCTCCGGCCGGTACGTGCTGCCGATGCCGGAGGGCCGCGACGTCAAGAAGGTGCTCTACCGCCAGCTGCGCCGCCGGGAGATGCGCGAGAAGATCCAGATCGAGAACCGGGTGATGCCGGTCCGGGTGCTGACCGCCGAGGGCCGGGCGGTCGGCGCGGCCGGGTTCGACACCCGCTCCGGCGAGTTCGTCACGGTGCGGGCAAAAGCGGTCATCCTGGCGACCGGGGCGTGCGGGCGGCTCGGCCTGCCGGCCAGCGGGTACCTCTACGGCACCTACGAGAACCCGACGAACGCCGGGGACGGGTACGCGATGGCGTACCACGCCGGCGCCGAGCTGTCCGGGATCGAGTGCTTCCAGATCAACCCGCTGATCAAGGACTACAACGGCCCGGCCTGCGCCTATGTCGCCAACCCGTTCGGCGGCTACCAGGTCAACAACCGGGGTGAGCGGTTCGTCGACTGCGACTACTGGTCCGGGCAGATGATGTCCGAGGTGGCCCGCGAGCTGGACTCCGACCGCGGCCCGATCTACCTCAAGCTCAGCCACCTGCCGGACGAGACGATCAGCGCGATCGAGGGCATCCTGCACACCACCGAGCGGCCGTCCCGCGGCACCTTCCACGCCGGGCGCGGCCACGACTACCGCACCCACGACATCGAGATGCACATCTCCGAGATCGGGCTGTGCGGCGGGCACTCGGCGTCCGGTGTGTGGGTGGACGAAAACGGTCAGACCACGGTGCCGGGGCTCTATGCGGCCGGGGATCTGGCGTGCGTGCCGCACAACTACATGATCGGCGCGTTCGTCTTCGGCGATCTGGCCGGGACGCACGCCGCCTCCCGGTCAGTCGATCCTGCCGACCTGCCGCAAGATCAAATTTCGGCGGCGAAGGAACTGATCTACCGCCCCCTCGACCACCCCGACGGCCCGCCGCAACAGCAGGTCGAATACAAACTCCGTCGCTTCGTCAACGACTACGTCGCCCCGCCCAAGTCCGCCGCCAAACTCGAGATCGCGGTCGAGACCTTCCAACGGATGACCACCGAGATCGACGGCATGGGCGGCCGCACCCCGCACGAACTGATGCGCTGCGTCGAGGTCAGCTTCATCCGGGACTGCGCCGAGATGGCCGCCCGCGCCTCGCTGGTCCGCACCGAGAGCCGCTGGGGCCTCTACCACGAGCGCGCCGACCACCCGCAGCGCGACGACGCCGAGTGGCTCTACCACCTCAACCTGCGGCGCAATGCGGAGGGCGAGATGGAGTTCGTCAAGCGCCCGGTCGCCGCCTACCTGTTCCCGGTCGACGGCTTCGAGCCCCTGGCGGGGCCCGAGCAGACCCCGGTGGCCGAGGTCCGCCAGTTCGGCACCGTCACCCACAACCCGCTTTCGGTACGCCCGGAGCACACCGCCGTCGCGCCTGCGGCAGACCGTATCGTCGCGGTTCTCGCCCTCGCCTCGGTCGAGGACCAGCCCGCTCTGGCCGCCTTCGAGCCCTACCTGACCGACCCCGACCCGGGAGTCCGCCGAACCGCCGTCACCACACTCACCGAGGTGGCCCCGACGGGTGTCGCGGACGCCCTGGTCACCGCGCTGGCCGACGCCGACCCCGCGGTCCGCGCGGCGGCCGTGGCGGGGCTGCGCGAACTGGCCGACGTGCTGCCGGCCGCCGAGGACCTGGCGCAGCGGCTGCGCAGCGCCTACGCCGGCACCGACCCGGCCGTCCGCGAGGTGGTCGTCGAACTGCTCCGGGTGATCGGTCTGGGCACCGCCGCCGACTTCCGGGCGGCCGCCGAGGACGTCGAGGTAGCGGTCCGGCTGCAGGCCATCCGCGGCCTGGTGCGCCGCGACGACGTCCCCGGTCTGGCCGCGGCCGCGCTCGACCCGGCCCGCGAGGTGCGGGTGGCCGCCGCCCACGGCCTCGGCACCGTCGGCGAGTCCCGGGCCGCCGCCGCCCACGGTCCCGGCACGCTCAGCGACCCCCGGGCCGCCGCCGCCCACGGTCCCGGCACGCTCAGCGAGCCCCGGGCCGCCGCCACGCACGATCCCGGCGCGGTCGGCGAGTCCCAGGCCGCCGCCACGCACGGACCCGGCACGGTCGGCGACCTCCAGGCCGCCGCCACGCACGGTCTTGGCGCGGTCGGCGATCCGCGGGCTGCCGCCGCCCTGGAGCGGTTGGCTGGTGACGAGGACCTGCTGGTCCAGGCCGCCGCGCTGGCCGCCGCCGCCGCGATCGGCTGCCCGCCGCCGCTGGCCTCACTGGCGATCGCCCGCCTGGACGACCCGGCCTGGCAGGTTCGTGAGGGCGCCGCCAAGGCCCTCGCCGCGGCCCCCGCCGAACTGGCCGTCCCGGTGCTGCTGACCGCCGCGAAGGACGCGAACCTCGACGTCCGCAAGGCCGCCATCCGCTCCCTGTCCACCTGGCCGGACCGCGACGACGTCCGCGCCGCCCTGACCGACGCCAGCGCCGACGCCGACGCCGACGTCCGCGCCTGGGCCCGCCGAGCCCTGTCCAGCCCCTGATCCCAGCACCAGCCGCGAGGCGCGCTGCACGTCGGACCGTCGGCCGCTGCCCGCCAGACCGACCGCGAGGCGCGCTGCACGCCGGACCGACGGCCGCTGCCCGCCAGACCGACCGCGAGGCGCGCTGCACGCCGGACCGACCGCGAGGCGCGCTGCACGCCGAACCGACCGCGAGGCGCGCTGCACGCCGAACCGACCGCGAGGCCCGCTGACCGTCAGACCGCAGCGCGCCTCGCGGTGGTCCGGCTGGGCCTGACGGGTGTCTCAGCCCTCTCGAAACACCCGTCACGCCCAGCCGAAACCGTGACGCGCATGGCGGCCGGGAGTGCAGCGGGCGTCGCGGGCGGCCTGCCCACGTCCCAGTCCCCGCCCACTTCCCAGTGCCCGCCCACTTCCCAATGCCCGCCCACTTCCCAGTGCCCGCCCACTTCCCAGTGCCCGCCCACGTCCCAGTGCCCGCCCACGTCCCAGTCCCCGCCCGCCCCTCCGCCCAAGAACAGTGTGACGCGGAAACCAGATCACCCGGGCCCGCACTGTGGACAACGCGCCGATGTGGACAACTTCCCGCCAAACCGACGACAGCCACCACGAACAGCCCAGCCGAGTCCGCCCCGCCAACCTACAGACCCGCGGCGCCACGCATCACCTGATCACCGAGCACCGTACGGCTGTAGAGCACCGACCGCCCCGAGCGAGCCCGCATCACGAGCCCAGCCCGGAGCAGGACCGCGAGGTGGTCGCCGACCGCGCCGGTGGCCAGCCCGAGGACCGCCGCCAGCTGGGTGGTGCTGGCCGGCTCGGCGAGCGCCGCGAGCAGTTGGGCCCGGCTGCGGCCGAGCAGCGCGGCGAGCGCGTCCGGGACCGCGGCCGGCGCGGGTTCGAAGAGGGCGCCGACACCGCGCGCCGGGTAGATGATCGCTTTCGGCCAGGGGTCGTCACCGAAGACCGCGGTGCCGGGCCAGATCACCATTGACGGTACGAGCAGCAGACCGGTCCCGCCGAGCGCCCCGGCCGGGCCGTGGTGCGCGGTCAGCTCGATGCCGCCGTCGTGCCAGCGGACCCGTGGGCCGAGCCCGGCCAGCGCCGCCGCCCAGCCGGCCCGGCCGAGTTCGGCGGCGCGGTGCACGACGTCGCGCTCGCACACCGCGCGCATCTGCGGCCATTCCGCGGCGAGCAGGGTCGACCAGGCGAGTTCCAGGAAGTCGGCGAGCCGGTCGAGCAGCTCCTCGGCGTACAGGAAAGCTTTGGTCGTGGCCGTGACCCGGCGGCGGGCCAGATACCAGGCGATCTCCTCGCGGGCCGCGGCCAGCGGCCAGGCGCGGATCGCGGCCAGGTCCCGCTCGATGGTCTGATCCATGCCGCGCGGCGGCGGCGCGTAGAAGTTCGCGCCGGACTTGGCGGTCTTCAGGGCCAGGGTGACGGCCAGGCCGGGATGCTCGCGCAGCTGATCAAAAGCGGGCCGGAACCGGGACAGCCAGGTCTCCGGCAGGCCCGGCGCGGGCAGTGCGAGGACCCGGATCAGCGACTGCAGCTCGAAGATCGGCGAGACCGCGAACCGGGTCCGCAGCAGGTCCTCGGCGCCCACCTCGAAGCGCATCACCGCCCCGACGTTACGCCCCCTGGCGAATCAGTCGCGCCCCCGCGACGCCGGCGACATCGTCGGGGCATGACTGTTGCCGAGCGGGGCGCGACCTATCGAGAGGTCTTCGCCGAACCGCGGTTCCGGGTGCTGTTCCTGGCGCGGACCGCGGGGATCGCCGCCGAATCGCTGCGGATCTTCGCGTTGTCGGTGTTCGTCTTCGAGCGGACCGGGTCGGCGTTGTGGAGCGCGCTGGCGTTCGCCGCCGGGTTCCTGCCGCAGCTGGCCGGCGGGCTGCTGCTGGGGGCGTTGACCGACCGGATCCGGCCGCGGCCGCTGATCGTCGCCGGCTATCTGGCCGGCGGGGCGGCGGCGCTGCTGATCGCGGTGACGCCGATGCCGGTCGCGCTGCAACTCGCGGTGATCGGCGGGGTCGCCTGCGGGACGCCGGTGTTCATGGGCGCGGCCAGCCGGCTGGTCGCCGAGGTGCTCACCGGGGACGCCTACGTGCTGGGCCGCTCGGTGTTCACCGTGGCGTCGTCCGGTGCGCAACTGCTCGGACTCGCCTTCGGCGGCGTGCTGGTCGCCACGGCCGGGCCGCGGCAGGCGCTGCTCATCGCGGCCGGCGGGCACGTGCTGGCCGCGCTGATCGTCCGGTTCGGCCTTCCCGACCTGGCCGCCCTGCCCGGTGATCGCGGCTCGGCGGTCCGGGCCAGCCTGACCGGCGTCCGCGACCTGCTCGGCGACCCGCTGATCCGCCGCCTGCTGCTGGTCCAGTGGCTGCCGTCGGCGTGCGTGGCGGGCGCCGAGGCGCTGCTGGTCGCCTACGCCACCGCGCGCGCCTTCCCGGCCGGTTCGGCGGGCGCGCTGATGGCCGCCCTCCCGGTCGGCATGCTGCTCGGCGACCTGATCGTGGGCCGCTGGGTGCGCCCGGCGACGCGCGAACGTCTCTCCCGCCCGCTGGTCCTGCTGGCCGGCGCCCCGCTCGCCGGGCTGGCCGCCGGCGTCCCGTTCGGCGCCACCCTCGCCGTGCTGCTGCTGGCCGGCGCCGGCCACGCCTTCCAGCTGGGCCTGCAACGCCCGCTGTTGGACGCCACCCCGGAATCCCGCCGCGGCCAGATGTTCGCGCTGCTCTCCACCGGCCTGATGACCCTGCAGGGCGTCGCCCCGGTGCTCCTCGGCACCCTGGCCCAGCTCACCGCCCCGGCCCTGGCGATCGGCGTGGCCGGCGTCGGCACCATGCTCTGCGTGCTGCTGCTCCCCCGCCGCAAGCCCGCGCCGGTCAGCCCGGCGTGATCCGCCGCCGACCTGCGCGGGTCAGCCCGCCGTGATCGTGAGCGCCACCTCCTCGTGCACCACGTGCTCGTCCCAGCGGCTCAGCGCCCGCCGGGCCGGCTCCGCGACGACGGCCCACTCGAGGTCCGGCCCGGCGAACGCCCGCACGTCGTCCATCCCGGCGAAGAACACGATCGAGGTGAACCGGACCTCGTCGCCCTCCCCGACCCGCAGCAGCCGCGCCCCACGGAAGCCCGGCACCCGCCGCAGCTCCCCAGCCACCTCGGCCGCGTAGTGCCGCTGGTAGTCGTCGGCCGTCGTGGCCGGCGCCCAGCCCCGCCAGATCCGCGCGATCATCAGTCTCCTCCACGACACCACGGAACGCATCGAAGACGCTACCCTCGGCTCGATCGATGATCGCCGGCGATTCGGGGGAGCGGATGGCGGATCAACCGATGGCGGACGGGGATCTGCGGCCGTCGTGGCGGCTCGGGCATCGGCTGCCGCGGCCACCGGCCGGGGTGGCGCAGTGGTTCGAGCTGCATCCGGTGCCGGTCGACCGGCCGGTCGCCGGGGAGGTCGTGGCGGTGGTGGCCTGCGGCACCTGCGACGAGCCGGTCGCGTGTGTGGTGAGCAGCATCGCGGTCCGGGACCGGCGGCGGGCGCGGGCGCACCGGCGGCGGCTGCTGCTGCGGGCGTTGCGGGCCGGGGCGGTGCTGTGCGGGCTGGTCGGGTTCGGCTGGGCGGCGCGGAGCGCGACGACCAGCGGGCTCGGTTTGGTGCTGACCGTGGTGGTGCTGGCCGGCGGGCTGATCTTCGCGATGGCCGTGCACGACGCGGTGGAGCGGATGCGGATGCCGGTCGCCGACGACGGGCTGCGGCTGGCCCGGCCGTCCCCGGGGCACGAGATCCGGCTGCCCGGCGGGGATCGGGAGTACTGCTACGACGGCGACAACGGGTGACCGGGCCGGATCCGGAGACCTGTGCGCGATGGCGGCTGACCCCGGGTCCGCTGCTGAGCGCCCGCTCCACCCATACCTGGGCGGTGACCCGCGACGGCCGCCCGCACATCCTGCAGCGGGTCGACCCGGCCGACCAGCCGGACTGGCGGTACCCCTTGCGGGTCGCGGCGGCGCTGCGCGCGCACGGCTGGCCGGCTCCGGAGCTCGCCGAGGAACCCCGGGTCACCCCGACCGGCGTCTGGCTGCTGACCTTCCGGTTGCCGGGCCGGCCCCGGGTCAGCACCGGCGCGGACAGCCCGGAGCAGCAGCGGGACCGGGGGCGGCGGCTCGCCGAGCTGCACGCCACCCTGGCCGGGAGCGGGATCACCGGGCAGCGCGGTGGCTTCCGGGAACCGGCCGAGGTGGTCACTGACCCGGCGGTGGAGGGGACGCTTGTCGCGTACGAAAAACTGCATCCGGACGACGGCGCCCTGTTGCGGGCGGGCCGCGAGGCGGTCGCCGCCTGGTTCGCGGCGAACCCGGCCGATGCCGCCCCGCGCGGCGTGCTGCACGGCGACTTCACCCCGTGGAACCTGCTCTTCGAGGGTGACCGGCTGACCGGCGTGCTGGACTTCGAGGCCAGCCACCGCAGCTTCCTGGTGGCCGATTTCGCGCTGGCCTGGCGCGGCTACCAGGATGCGGTGATCAGCGGTTACCACGAGGTGCGCCCGCTGTCCGACCTGGAGCGCCGGCTGATCACCCCAGCCTACCACGCCTGGCTCTACCTCGGCCTGGCCGGCGCGGACGGCACCACCGTGGACCTCCGCTGGAACGCCGCCCACCTGCGGCGATCCCCACTTCAGGAGCATTGACCCCATTTTCCGGTACGACTCGGAGCCCCGTGCCACCCGGCCCGCGAGGCCGCGGCCACCCCGGACCGCAGCGCGTGTCGTGCGGGTCCGCCGCTGGTCACGGATGGTCCCGGAACACCACCCACACCGCCCCGGCCGCCGCCAGCAGCAGCACCGCCCCGATCCCGGACGCCACCGCGAGCCCACTGGTGAACGACTCCCGCGCCGCCACCAGCAGCTCCCCGGCCGGTCCGGCGGGCAGCCCGGACGCGGTGTCCACCGCCGCGGCCAGCGACTCGCGCACGCCGCCGGGCACCCCGGCCGGCACCGTCATGGTCCGGTAGACGCCCGCCACGATCGACCCGATCGTCGCGATCCCGAGCGCCATCCCCAGCTCGTAGGCCGTCTCGGAGACCGCCGACGCGGCGCCCGCCTGCTCCTTCGGCACGCTGCTCAGCACCACGTCGCTGGCCAGCGTGAAGGCGATCCCGACACCGGCGCCGAGCACGAACAGCGCGGCCCCGAGCAGCGGATAGCCGGTGTCCGGCCGGAGCACGGTCAGCACCGCCATGGCCAGCCCGGTCAGCCCGATGCCGCCGGCCAGCGCGGCCCGCATCGAGGTGCGCCGGACCAGCGCGCCGGCCAGCACGCCGGAGACCGTGGCGGCCACGGTGGCCGGCAGCTCGGCCAGCCCGGCCCGCAGCGGGCTGTAGCCGGCGACCAGCTGGAAGTACTGCGACAGGAAGTAGACCAGGCCGGCCAGCCCGAGCACGGAGACCAGGTTCGCCCCGATGACCCCGGCGAAGATCTTGTGCCGGAACAGCCGGACGTCGATCAGCGGGTGCGGCAGCCGCAACTGCCGCCGGGCGAAGAGGGTCAGCGCGCCCAGGCCGAGCACCGCCGCGACCGCGGCCGCCGGGCGGGGGCCGTGCGCGGCGACCTCCTTGATCGCGTAGACCGTGCCGATCATGCCGGTCAGCGACAGCAGGACGCTGGCCGGATCCCACGGGCCGGGCGCCGGATCCCGGGACTCGGGCAGCAGCCGGTGGCCGACCGGGACCAGGACCGCCATCACCGGCACGTTGATCAGGAAGACCGAACCCCACCAGAAGTGCTCCAGCAGGAACCCTCCGACGAGTGGGCCGAAGGCGGCGCCGGCCGAGGCGCTGGCCGCCCAGATGCCGATCGCGGTGCTGCGCTCGCGTGGATCGGTGAAGATGTTGCGGATCAGCGCCAGCGTGGACGGCATCAGGGTGGCGCCGGCGACGCCGAGCAACGCCCGGGCCGCGATCAGCACCTCCGCCGTCGGCGCGTAGGCGATCAGCGCGGACGCGGCGCCGAACCCGGTCGCCCCGATCAGCAGCAGCCGCTTGCGCCCGATCCGGTCGCCCAGGCTGCCCATCGTCACCAGCAGCCCGGCCAGCACGAACGAGTAGACGTCGCCGATCCAGAGCAGCTGCGTCCCGGTCGGTGCCAGGTCCCGGCTGATGAACGGCGTCGCCAGACTCAGCACCGTCGCGTCCACCGCGATCAGCAGCACCGCCAGCACCAGCACACTGAACGCCGCCCACCGTGCCAGCCGAGTCCCCCCGTCCCCCGCTCGCCCCGCCCAGCCCCCGCCCGCCCGCGTCTCCCGCTCCCCGCGCCCCCTCACCACCACTTCCCGCCCGTCCTGCCCGCTCACCCCCGCCTCCCAGCCGCCGCGCCCACTCACCCCCGCTTCCCGGCCGTCGCGCCCGTTCGACGGCGCACCCCGCTCATCGCGCCCGCTCACCGCCGCACCCCGTCGAGCAGCAGCCCGGTCAGCATCGCCGCATAGTCCCGGGCCGCCGACCGCCCCACCTTCACCGACCAGCCAGCACTCGCCACCAGCCCGAACAGCGCATCGGTGAACCACGCCGCACTCAGATCGGTGCGGAACTCCCCCGCCTCCTGCCCCCGCCGGAACAGCGCGACAAGCGCCTCGTCCAACTCGATCCAGTCCCCGTCGATCTCGTCGGTCTCAAAAGCCTGACTCTGCGAATACAGCAGCGACAAAAACGGCGAAACCGGCTCACTGGCCACAATCAGCCGGGTCAGCGCCTCCCCCGCGGTCCCCTCGTCAAGCCGCGCCTCCGCCAGCACCTGCCGCAGCTCCCGAACCGCCAGCGCGTCAATCGCCTCCAGCAGCGCCTTCCGCCCCGCGAAGTGCCGATGCAACGTCGCCCGGCTGACCCCCGCCGCCTCCGCGATCTCGTCCTGAGTCGCGTTAGGCCGCCGCCCCAAGAACTCCGCCGCCGCCCGCAGAATCTCCTCACCACCCATGAGACAACCCTAACCCACCCGAGACAAATCCGTCTCATCCAAGCCACATCCGTCCCGCCCCACACCCCCGCGCTCCTCCCATCCCGGTCCGCTCGCCCCCACTGAGGCCTCCGGCCCACAGCCCCCATCCCCCGCCCGGTCCGCTCCGCTCCCACCGAGGCCTCCGGCCCGCAGCCCCCATCCCCCGCCCCGGTCCGCCCCGGTCCGCTCCGCTCCCACCGAGGCGTCCCGACCCGCACACCTCATCACCCGCCCGGTCCGCTCAAACCCCACTGACGCGTCCCGGCCCGCAGGCCTAATCACCCGCCCGGTCCGCTCCGATCCCACTGACGCGTCCCGGCCCGTCACCCGCATGGTCCGCTCGGCTCCCGCTGACCCATTTCTTCGGTACGACCGGAGCCCCGTGGCAGTCGGCACGCCAGGCCGCACCCCGTCCAGACCGCCACGCGTGTCATGCGGGTTCGCTCGCCCACCGCGACACTGCGGCCCACTCCGGACCGCAGCGCGACTCACGGTCCCGGCTGGTCCCCAGGGGTGTCTCGGGGCGGCTGAAACACCCCTGAAAGCCAGCCGGGACCGCAAGTCGCGCCACGACCGTGCGCAGGCCGCTACATCCCGCTCGCGTCCCCCACCAGAGCGAGCCCGGAGACGGTGCCCCCGCCTGGAGGGACGCCACACGGGTCAGGCCGGTGGGCTGGTCCTCATGGGTGTCTCAGCCGTGTTGAGACACCCGTGAGAGCCAGCCGGAACCGTTAGACGCGCTGCGATCCGCAGCGGACCGCGGCATCGCGAGAGCCAGCCGGGACCGCGAGTCGCGCCACGACCGTGAGCAGGCCACGACATCCCGCTCGCGTCCCCCACCAGAGCGAGCCCGGAGACGGTGCCCCCGCCTGGAGGAACGCCACGCCGGTCACGCCGGTGGGCTGGTCCTCACGGGTGTCTCAGCCGTGTTGAGACACCCGTGAGAGCCAGCCGGGACCGTAAGACGCGCTGCGATCCGCAGCGGGCCGCGGCATCGCGAGAGCCAGCCGGGACCGCGAGACGCGCTGCGACCCGGAGCGGGCCGCGGCATCGCGAGAGCCAGCTGGGACCGCGAGACGCGCTGCGACCCGGAGCGGGCCGCGGCATCGCGGTGGGCGAGCGAACCCGCATGACACGCGGCACGGTCGTGACCCAGGCCGGGCATCGCGCGCCGACTGCCACGGGGCCACGAGTCGTACCGGGAAAAGATCCGGAAGCGAGCGGGCGGCGCCGCGGCAGCGAGGGTGGTTTGCCCGGCGGATGTGGCGCCGGTGCTATGCGACAGCAAAAGGAGAGCGGATGCGGCGCGGCAGCGGGGGCGAAGGTAGCGCCGGGATGGCGTGGCTCGGAGCGGAGGTAACGACGGGATGGCGTGGCTCGGGGCGGAGGTAACGACGGGATGGCGTGGCTCGGGGCGGAGGTAACGACGGGATGGCGTGGCTCGGGACGGGGTAGCGACGGGATGGCGTGGCTCGGGGCGGAGGTAACGACGGGTGGCGTGGTTGGGGGCGGGGCGATTGGGTGGGGGGGGTGTCGGACGGTGTGGGTGGCGCGTCGATGGGGCGTCGGTGTGGTGACGGCGGGAAGATCGGCAGTGCGCCTAGGGTGGTAGCTGCTATGACGACGGATCAGGACGCCGGTGAGGCGCTCGAGACTCGACCCTGCGCCCACTGTGGGCGTCCCGTGCCGCAGCGGGCCTCTGCTGGCCGGCCGTTCCGGTATTGCCGGGACAACGACGGTGAGTGCCAGCGTGCCTCGCGCAACGTGCGGATGCGGCATCGCTCCTCGCCGGGGCTGGCCGGTTCGGTGGCCCGCACCTGGGAGGTGGTGGACCGCCTCGACCAGATGGTCGGCACGCTGACCGAGGCGTTGCATTCGGAGATGTCGCCGGCCGGGGTGGAACGGCAGGTCGCCGAGGTGCGCGCGGAGACCTCGCGGGCGGTGGCGGCCGCGCACGGCGAGCGGGACGACGCGCGCCGGGACGCCGAGCAGGCGGCGACCGCGACGGCGGCGGCGCAGCAGATCGCGGCGGCGGCGACCGCGGAGCGCGACGAGGCCCGGCAGCGGGCCGTCGAGTCGGAGCGGGCCGCCGAGGAGGCCGGCAAGCGGGAGCAGGCCGCGGTCGCGGCGCGGGACGAGGCGGTGCGGGCGGCGACGGCCGCGGCGGCGCTGCGGGAGCGGGCCGAGGCGGAGCGGGACGCGGCCGCCGACGAGTTGTCCGCGACGCGGCGGGAGCTGCAGGAGACCAAGGGTCAGCGGGACGGCGCCGAGCGGGATCTGGCGGCGGCGTTGCGCGAGCACAACGAGTTCCGGCGGGCGGCGGAGGAGGCGACCGCGCGGGCCGACGAGGCGCTGGCGGTGGCCCGCAAGGATGCCGCGGAGCTGCGGGAGGCGGCCGGGAAGGCGGACCGCCGGGCGCAGGCCGCGGAGGAGACGGCCGCGGCGGCGGTCGCGCGGGCCGAGGAGGCGACGGCGGCGGCGGTCGCGCGCGCGGAGCAGTCCGCGGCGGAGGTGGCCGAGGTGCGGCGGGAGCTGGCCGCGGTGGCGGCGGACCGGGACGGGCTGCGGCGGCAGCTAGACGATCTCGACCGGGTTCGCACGGATCTGGCGCGGGCCGCCGACGAGCGGGCCGATCTGGAGCGGCGGCTGGCGGCGGCGCGGGCCGACGCGGACGCCGCGCACCAGCGGGTGGCGCAACTCACCGGCCAGGTGAGCGATCTGGCCTCGGCGCTGGCCGCGCTCGGGTCGGCGCGGCCGGCCCCGGCGCCGGCCCAGGCCACGTCGCCGGAGGGCTGAGCCGGGTCGCGGTCCGCTACCACGCGGTCACCGACAACGGCGGGTTAATGGGTGGTGAACGTCCGAGTGACCGACATCGCACCACCCGTAGACGGGTCAAACGCTCGTAAACTGGACCAAGGTCCACTTCACGAGCGTTCAAATTACGGGGTATGGTCGCTGGCCGGTTACGCTCGTAGCGTTACAACGCCTTTACCGGGCGGGTAAAAGACCGATAGATACTCGGCGGGCGCAGGAATCCGGCGGCCGCCCCTTTCGTTACACCAACGAGAGCAGCACCACGAGCGAGGGGAAGCCGATCATGGGCGAACGCATGCTGCGCGGCAGCCGTCTTGGCGCAGTCAGCTACGAGTCCGACCGTAACACCGAGCTGGCGCCCCGACAGACCCGTGAGTACCTGTGCGTCAAGGGTCACCAGTTCGAGGTTCCGTTCGCCGTCGACGCCGAGGTGCCGACCACCTGGGAGTGCAAGTTCGACGGCAGCGTGGCCCGGCTGGTCGACGGCAGCGAGCCGGAGCAGAAGAAGGCGAAGCCGCCGCGCACCCACTGGGACATGCTGCTGGAGCGGCGTTCGATCGCCGAGCTGGAGGACATCCTCAACGAGCGCCTGCAGGAGGTGCGGACCCGCCGGGGCCGCTGACCGCAGCGAACACCACACGCGACAAGGGCCGTCCCCGCGGGGACGGCCCTTGTCGTCATGTCCTATCGGACGATCTCGCCCTCGATCGCGGCGACCGGCTGCCGCGGCGCCGGCGGCGCGTCGTCGACCACCGACGACTCCACCACGGTCGGGTCGTCGACCCGCACCCGCACCTTGCGCGGCCCGAACAGGTCGCCGGCGGCCGCCCCACCGAGCCGGCGCTCGGCGAACCGCTCCACCGCCCGGCGGCCCAGGACCCGCCCCGGCGGCACCAGCAGCACCAGCCCGGCCAGGCCGGTCACGAAGCCGGGCAGTGCCAGCAGCAGCGCCCCGCCGAGCCCGACCAGCGAATTGGCCACCTCGGCGCCGGGCGGCCGGCCGGCCGCGGCGGCCTGCTGGAAGGACCGCCAGCCGCGGATGCCCTCCCGGCGCAGCAGCGCGAACCCGGCCAGGGTGAACCCGGCCAGCAGCAGGAACGCCCAGCCCGCGCCGATCAGGTGGGCCACCGCCACGAAGGCCGAGATCTCGGCGAACGCGAGCAGCGGGAAGACGAAGGGAAGGTAAGCCATCCGGCTGCGACGCATCAGAGTCCTCCCGGTGTCATGCGATACCTCTCCAGCATGACACCGGAACCTGCGACCTGCCTGAGTGCGCCGTCACGGCCAGGTCTGCTCGCGCTTCGGCTTGCGGCCGAGCACGTTGAGCAGGGACTCCTTACGGGCCTGGGCGCCCCACAGGGTGACCCGGAGCAGCTGCTCCTTGAAGATGTTGCCGCTCATCTTGCTGACGCCGTGCTCCCGCTCGGTGAACGTGATCGGCACCTCGACCACCCGGAACCCGCCGCGGTAGGCCCGCCAGGCCAGCTCGACCTGGAACGAGTAGCCGGTGGAGGCGACGCTCGGCACGTCGATGGCGTCCAGCACGGTCATCCGGTAGGCGCGGTAGCCGCCGGTCGCGTCGCGGAACGGCATGCCCAGCGCCATCCGGATGTAGATGTTGCCGCCGCGGGAGAGCAGCAGCCGGTGCACCGGCCAGTTGTGCACGCTGCCGCCGGGGATGTAGCGGGTGCCGAGCACCGCGTCCGCGCCGGCCAGCGCGTCGAGCAGCTGGTGCAGCTCCTCGGGGGCGTGCGAGCCGTCCGCGTCCATCTCGACGACCGCGTCGTAGCCCTTGTCCTTGGCCCAGGCGAAACCGGCCTTGTAGGCGGCGCCCAGGCCCTCCTTGCCGGCCCGGTGCAGCACGAAGATGTGGTCGTCGGCGAGCGCCAGCTCGTCGGCGATGTCACCGGTGCCGTCCGGTGAGTTGTCGTCGGCGACCAGGATGTCGACGTCCGGCACCGCGGCACGGACCCGCCCGGTGATCAGACGGACGTTGTCCGCCTCGTTGTACGTGGGAATGATCACGAGGACCCGTCCCACTCCCGGGTAGCCTTCGGCCTCGCTCACCGTTCCTCCGTACCTGCTCCGTCGACCGTGCGGTCCATGTCAGTGCTGCGCCGGCGACGCAGGGGCAGTGCGCCAGCCAGTGCGATCACGGCCAGTCCGACCGCGATGGTTTCGGGCCAGATGCCCGAACGAGTCGCCAGCGTACGCGAACCCCCCACGGCCATCCTATGGGTTACCACTTTCGCGGTGTTGAACGCCGTGGCACCATGCACCCCACCCGTCGTATCGACGAACGCGGATATGCCGACGGTGGAGACCATCAGCGAGTCCACGCCGTGCTCGACCGCCCGCAACCGGACCATGGCCAGCTGCTGGCGGGCCTCGCCCTCGTCGAAGGTGGCGTTGTTGGTCTGCACGGTGAGGATCTGCGCGCCCTGCCGCACGGTGTCGCGGACGATCCCGTCGTAGGCGACCTCGAAGCAGATCACGTCGCCCAGGGTGAGCGCGCCGGTGTCGATCACCCCGGCGTGGTCGCCGGGGAGCATGTTGCGCACCAGGTCGACCTTGTCGCTGACCAGCCGGGCGACCGAGCGCAGCGGCATGTACTCGGCGAACGGGACCGGGTGCTGCTTGACGTAGGTCTGGTCCAGGTCCGGCCCGGTGACCGGCATCCAGAGCAGCCCGGCGTTCTTGATGTCGCCCGGGGTGTCGGTGCGCAGCACCGTGCCGACCAGGATCGGCACGCCGATCGCGCGGGCCGCGTCGGAGATCTCCTGGGCCGCGTCGGCGTTGCGCAGCGGGTCGATGTCGCTGGAGTTCTCCGGCCACACCACCAGGTCGGGTTTCGGCTGCTTGCCGGCGGCGACGTCGGCGGCCAGCTGCCGGGTGGCGGTCACGTGGTTGTCCAGCACCGCCCGGCGCTGCGCGTTGAAGTCCAGGCCGAGCCGGGGCACGTTGCCCTGCACCAGGGCGACCGTGGAGGCCGGGCCGGGCGGGGTGGACAGCGGCACCGCGGCCGGCGCGCCGATCAGCACCCCGGCGGTGACCGCGAACCCGGCCGCGCCGAGCAGCCCGGCCCGGTCCCAGCGGCGCCAGGCGAGCGCCGCCAGGGCCCCACCGGCCGCCGCGACCGTGAAGGTGACCAGCGGCGCGCCACCCCAGGCGGCCAGCCGCAGCGACGGCGCGTCGCCCTGGCTGAAGGCCAGCCGGCCCCACGGGAAGCCGCCGAACGGGGCCCGGTCGCGCAGCGCCTCGTCGGCCACCCAGAGCAGGCCGGTCAGCAGCGGCCAGAGCGCCCGCCACCGGTCGATCAGCGGGGACAGCCAGGCGGCGGCCAGGCCGGTCAGGCCGAGCACCGCCGCCTGCGCGGTGGACAGCAGCGCCCAGGGCAGCCAGCCGGCCGCGATCCGGGTCCACTCCAGCAGCGGGTAGAACAGCACCAGCCCGGTGACGAGGCCGAGCCCGAACCCGGCCCGCAGGCGCCGCCGGTGCACTGCCGCGGCCAGCAGGGCGACGCCGGCCGGGGCGAGCCACCACACGTCGTACGGCGGGAGGGCGAGCAGCAGCGCCAGGCCGGCGGCCACCGCGAGGGCAGCGGCGACCGGGAGCCGCAGCGGCCCCGGCCCGGCCGCCGGCGGGGTGCCGGGCCCCGGCTGCGCGAGGTCGGGTGGCGGCATCGTCATTTCCACGCCAGGCAGGCTACCTGCTGGTTGGGGACGGTCCCGCCGGGCAGTCGGCCGCGAAACGGTACCGAGCGGATGGGAAACCGCTGGGAACGGGTGGGGAGAGCTTGCTGAGGGGCGCGGCGTCCAGTGGCCGCGCCCCTCGGGGTGCTTCTGTCCGCTCCGGCCGGTGTGCCCAGCGACCCTCCCGCTGACCTTCGGACCGACTCGCCGCGGGCTGGCTGCCCACGCCGCGCCGTTGTCTACTGGCCAGGCTCGGCTCGTCTCGACTCCCGGTGTCGCGACCCGGTCCGCGCCGCCCGCGCACCCCCACCCCCTGGACCTGGCTGAACGCGCGACCCCGGCGAGGACTGCGGGCCAGTGAGTGGGGGAACGAAGCGGAACACGGTCGCATGCCGTGAAACAGGACCTGAAGACGGTACGTCCGGACGGGGGCGGTCTGTCAACCGGGTGGTGCGCCTTCCGGCGTGTCGCGTTTCTCGGCGTGTCCGAAAATGCACGCCGTCGATGGACCGGTCAGCCGAGCAGCGTGCCGGCCAGCCCGGCCGCCGCCGCCGGGTGATCGACGGCGAGCAACCCGGCCGCGGCGAGCAGGTATTCGCGGTCGACGATGGTCCGGGCCCGGTCCGGCAGGGCCCAGCCGCCGGCCGTGTCGGCCAGTACGGCGCCCAGCACGTGATCGCCCCCGCCGTGCCGCAGCACCCCGCCGGAACCGATGACGATCCGTACGTCGCGCAGGTCCCGGCCACCCGTGCGGGGTAAGCCGGGACCGGACGAGTGACCACGCGCGTGCCGGCGCAACGCGATCGTCGCGGCGGTCGCGGCGAGGTCCCGGTCGTCGCCGGGTGGGGGCAGTTTCTCGGTGGCGGCCGCCGCCCGGGTGCCGTCCGCGCCGACCGCGACGCCGAGGTCGCCCTCCACCGTCCGGGACCGCCACAGGGTGCCGGCCACGTCGCGGCGCGGACCGGTCTCCGCCTCGGCGTCCGGGACCAGCGCCGAGTAGACGTCGGTGGTCGCCCCGCCGACGTCGACCACCAGGACGCCGGCGCCGGCCCGGTCGGCGAGCAGTTCCACCCCGGCCAGCACCGCGTCCGGGGTGGCGGCGCGGACCAGCGAGGCGAACCGGGACCCCTTGGACAGCCGCTTGCCGCCGATCACGTGCCGCAGGAAGACGTCGCGGATCGCGGCGCGGGCCGGCAGCGGGTCGAGCACGCCGATCCGGGGCAGCACGTTGCCGGTCACCGTCACCGGGACGCCGCGGGCGGTCAGCGCGGCGGCGGCCTCCGGGCGCACGTCGGCGTTGCCGGCCAGCACCACCGGCACCCGCAGGCGCTGCGCGGCCAGCCGCCGGGCGTTGTGCAGCAGCACCTCGCCGTCGCCGCCGTCGGTGCCGCCGACCAGCAGCACCACGTCGGGGCGGGCGGCGCGCAGCGCGGTCACCGCGGCGCCGGTCAGCGGACCGGCGGCGACGTGCACCACCTGGGCGCCGGCCGACAGCCCGACCCGGTGCCCGGCCTCCGCGGTGACCAGGCTCTCGTAGCCGACCACGGCCAGCCGCAGCCCGCCGCCCGCCGACGAGCAGACGTAGAGCGGCGCGCCGTGGCCGCCGACCGCGGCCACGGCCGCGTTCAGCCCGTCCAGGACGTCCGTGCCGGACGTCGTCGGGACCTCGGTCCGCTCGATCAGTCCCGCGCCGCTGAGATCGATCTTGGCGGCTTTGGTGTACGTCGACCCGACGTCGACGCAGACAGCGACACTCACGCCCGGGGTGGCACGACCACCGTGCCCACCGCGGTCACCGCCACGATCGGCTCGTCGAGCACCCGGGCCGCCGAGCCGCCGGTCCCCCGGCACACCACGGTCGACGCGAACTCGATCCGCCGGCTGCGGGTGCCCATGTGCACCACCCGGGCGGTGATCTCCAGGACGTCGCCGGCCTGCACGGGCGCCTTGAACTGCACGTCGTCGTACGACGCGAACAGCCCCTCGTCGCCGTCGAGCTGGATGCACACCTCGGTGGCGACGTCGCCGAACAGGCCGAGCGAGTACGCCCCGTCGACCAGGTTCCCGGCGTAGTGGGCGTGCGAGTAGGGGACGTAGCGGCGGTGCGTGACGGTGATCAACTCTTGCTCGCAATCAGGGCGTGGACCAGGTAGGAGGCGACCTCGCGGGGGGTGGTGCCGCGACCGAAGATCCGGTCGACACCGAGCTCGCCGGTCATCAGCTCGTCGAAGCGGGGGCCGCCGACGATCAGCAGCGGGCGTTTGCCGGCCGGCAGCGCCTCGCGGAAGGCGGCCGACATGGCCCGGGTGTTGTGCAGGTGCGCGTCGCGCTGGGTGACCACCTGCGAGACCAGCACCGCGTCGGCCTTCTTCGCCCGGGCGGTCTCCACCAGGTCGGGCACCGACACCTGGGCGCCCATGTTGGTCACCGACACCTCGGAGTAGTACTCCAGGCCCTTCTCGCCGGCGATGCCCTTGAGGTTGAGGATGGCGTCGATGCCGACGGTGTGCGCGTCGGTGCCGATGCAGGCGCCGACCACGTTCAGCGGGCGGCGCAGCCCCTTCTTGATCGCCGCGTTCACCTCTTTGGCGCTCAGCAGCGGGAAGTCGCGCTCGACGACCTGCACCTTGTCGGTGTCGACCAGGTGGGTGACCTTGCCGTAGACGACGAAGAAGGTGAACCCGTCGCCCATCTGCTTGGCGTGCACCAGCATCGCCGGGTCCATGCCCATCTTGCCGGCCAGTTGCAGGGCGGCGCCCTCGGCGCGTTTGTCGTGCGGGATCGGCAGGGTGAAGGAGAGCTGCACCATGCCGTCGCCGGTGGTGTCCCCGTAGGGACGGACGATGCTCATGCCAGCTCCTCGGTGACCGGGTTGTAGTAGTCGGCTTCCTGCTTCGCGACGCCGTCGAGGCCCTTGCCGCGGTCGGCGGGGCGTTTCATCAGGCCGAAGGTGCCGTCCGCGATGGCGTCCATCAGGGTGTCGTCGACGATCCGCTCGAGCAGGTCGATGGCCTCGCCGAGCACCTGGTTCGCGCGGCCCTTGATGAACGGGCCGGGGACGAAGTCCTCGTGCAGGTTGCCCGCGCCGTTGAGCACGTACTTCACGTTCTGCAGGGCGATGTCGCGGTCGGACAGGAACGGGGTGACGACGGCCTCGGTCATCATGCCGACCAGCAGGATGCCCTGCCCGGTGAGCGCGCCGGCCAGGTTGAAGAAGCCGTCGAGCAGGTTGCCGCGGAAGACGTCACCGGTCATGTGCTTGGTCGGCGGCATCCACTTCAGCGGCGCGTCCGGGAACAGCTCCCGGGCCAGCAGCGCGTGGGCCAGCTCCAGCCGGAACGAGTCCGGCAGATCCGGATTGATCTCGAAGGCGTGCCCCAGCCCCAGCTGCCAGTCCTCCAGTCCCGCCTCGTGCGCGAAGTACTCGTTGAGCAACTGCGAGACGGTGACCGTGTGCGCGGCGTCGACGGCGTCCGCCGTCGTCAGGTAGTTGTCCTCGCCGGTGTTGATGATGATGCCGGCGCGGGCGTGGACCTGCCGCGAGAAGCGCTGGTCGACGAAGGTCCGGATCGGGTTGATGTCGCGGAACAGGATGCCGTACATCGAGTCGTTCAGCATCATGTCCAGGCGTTCCATCCCGGCCAGCGCCGCGATCTCCGGCATGCACAGACCGGACGCGTAGTTGGTCAGCCGGATGTAGCGGCCGAGCTCCTTGGACGTCTCGTCGAGGGCGGCCCGCATCAGCCGGAAGTTCTCCTGCGTGGCGTAGGTGCCGGCGAACCCCTCCCGGGTCGCGCCCTCCGGCACGTAGTCCAGCAGCGACTGCCCGGTCGACCGGATCACCGCGATGATGTCCGCGCCGGCCCGGGCCGCCGCCTGCGCCTGCGGGATGTCCTCGTAGATGTCGCCGGTCGCCACGATCAGGTAGATCCACGGGCGCTGCGCCGGGTCGCCGTACCGTTTGATCAGCCGGTCCCGCTCGGCCCGCCGCCGATCCACGATCTTGATGCCGCCCGCGGCGGCCTTCTTGGCCCGCCGCCGGGCCGCGGCCACGTCGGCCTTCTTCTCCGGTACGTCGAACCGCACCGCCCCGGCCGCCGCCTTCTGCGCCAGCACCGTGAGGTCGTCGACGCCCGTGGTGGCGGCGGCGTGGAAGACCGGGACGGCCACCCCGTGCCCCAGCCCGACGTCGGCGCGCACGGCGTCGACCAGACGGTTCACCCAGGGGATGCCGTCCGAGTCGGCGCCGTGCACCCCGGCCAGGCGCAGCACCGCCCGCTCCACCGACACGGTGGTGTGCGACCGCGCGAGGTCGACGACGGGCTGCCCGGCCTTGACGGCGAGCGCCCGCGCCCGCGCGACGATCCGCGGGTCCAGATCCAGCTTCCCGGCCAACGAAGGAACTCCTATTTCTCGTAGATGGTTTCGCCGTGCAGCACCGTGCGCCGGCAGACCGGCCGCGCGGGGACCACGCCGTCGAGGTCCGGCAGCAGCGCGGGCAGGCCCTCGCTGAGCCCGCCCGGGGTGTCCCAGGCGGCGAAGGTGGCCGAGGCGCCGGGGGCGAGCACGCCCACCCCGCCGACCCCGGCGCCGCGCCAGCCGCCGCGGCTGGCCGCCGCGAACGCCGCCCGGACCTTCATCCGGTAGACCGGGTTGCGCGGGGCGGCCGCGGCCACCACGGTCGACCACGGGTCGAGCGCGGTCACCGGCGAGTCCGAGCCGAAGGCCAGGGCCACGCCGGTCGCGTGCATGGCGCCGATCGGGTTGCTGGCCAGGGCGCGCTCGACGCCGAGGCGCTGGGCGTACATCCGGTCGGTGCCGCCCCACAGGGCGTCGAAGACCGGCTGCACCGAGGCGATCACGCCGAACTCGACCATCCGGGCGATCATCGCCTTGTCGATCAGCTCGACGTGCTCGATCCGGTGGTGCCCCTCGCGCAGCGTGTCCACGCCGACCTGCTTCGCGGCCAGGGCGAAGCCGTCCAGGACGGTCTCGATGGCGGCGTCGCCGATCGCGTGGAAGCCGCCCTGGAAACCGATCCGGACGCAGTCCAGCAGGTGCTCGCCGACCTGCTCGGCGGTCAGGAACGCCTCGCCGCAGCCGTGGTCGCCGTCCCGGTAGGGCGTGCGCAGCGACGCGGTCCGGGAGCCGAGCGCGCCGTCCGCGTACAGGTCGCCGGCCGCGCCGTGCGCGCCCAGCTCGCGGGCCTTCTCGGCGCCGCCCAGCTCACCCCAGTAGCCGAACACCTGCGGCAGGCCCTGCCCGGACAGCGCCAGCACCGACTGGAAGTCGGCCTCGCTGGAGGTGCCCGGCCCGCCGCACTCGTGCACCGCGGCGATCCCCATCCCGGCGGCCCGGCGCAGCGCGGTCCGCTGCGCCGCGGTCCGCTGCTCCGGCGTCAGCGCGCCGAGCGCGACCGCCCGGACCGCGTGGTGCGCCTGCTCGCGCACCCAGCCGGACGGGTGGTAGCCGTCCACGCCCTCGGCCGCCGGCAGCAGCGCCGAGCTGGCCAGGGCCGAGTGCACCGAGGCCTGCGACAGGTACACCCTGCGGCCACCGGCCGCCCGGTCCAGCTCGGCCGCGGTCGGCGGGGTCTGCTCGGCCCAGGTCGACTCGTCCCAGCCGTGCCCGTGCACCACCCCGCCGGCCGGCCGGGTCGCCGCGAACGCCGCCACCGCGTCCAGCAGCTCGCCGGCCGAGCGCACCCCGGACAGGTCCAGCCCGTCGAACGCCAGCCCGGTGTCGGTGGCGTGCAGGTGCGCGTCGACGAACGCCGGGGTGACCAGCGCGCCGTCCAGGTCGACGGTGCGGTCGGCGGCGGGCGCGTCGGCCGTGTCACCCAGCCACGCGATGGTGCCGCCGCGGACCAGCATCGCGGTGGCGCGCGGCTCGGCGGCGGAGTAGAAGCGACCGTTGGTGTAGCGGACCAGGGGAATAGTCATGCGGTCAGTCTCCCGCGATCCGCTTCTCGAACAACCGCCGGACCGCGGGCGTGGTGCGCAGCAGATCGACCGCGAACTCGGCGTGCCCGGGCACGTACCCGTTGCCGACCAGCATGGTCACGTCGGCGGCCAGGCCCTCGGCGCCGAGCGCGGCGGCCGCGAAGCTGGTCGCCATCGAGAAGAAGATCACGGTGCCGCCGGGGGCGGTGGCCAGGATCGCGCCGTGCTCGCAGCCCGGCACGTCCACGCAGACCACGGTGATGTCGTTCGGGCCGGCCGCGGCGGCCACCGCGACCGCGTCGCGGGCATCGGCGATCGCGATCTCGTCCGCCAGCCCGGCCTCGCTCAGCGCGTCGCGCTCCGCCTCGGAGACCACGATGGCTTTGGTACGCGCCCCCGCGCGCCTCGCGGCGGCCAGCGACAGCGAGCCGCTCTTGCCGGCGCCGCCCAGCACGACGACGGACGGGTCCCGGTATTGCCGGACGACGCGGTCGACCAGCGCCGGCGCGCCGCACACGTCGTAGACCGCGAGGGCCAGCTCCGGGGGCAGGTCGTCGGGGAGCACGCCGACGATCGAGCGGCCGAACAGGATCGCCGTGCCGTCCGCCGGGACCTGCTCGGACAGGCCGTCCCAGCCCTGCAGGTCGTCGGTGATCCGCAGCGGCGTCAGAGTCAGGCTGACCAGGGTGGCGACCCGGTCACCGACCTTGACCGGCAGCGGCGACTCCGGCCCGACCTCCTCGACCACGCCGATCAGCATGCCGCCGGAACCGGTCACCGGGTTGTGCATCTTCCCGCGCGTCTCGACGATCTCCAGGACCTCGGCGCGGATGTTCTCCCCGTCCCCCGCATGTTTCTCGGCGAGCTGCCGATAGCTGGCGGCGTCGAGGTTGAGCCGCTGCACACGGATCCGCACCTCGTCCGGGCCGATCTGCGGGGAGGCGTCCAGGCGCCAGGCGGCCTGGGGCAGCACCCCGGCCGGTTCGAGCACCCGGTTCAGACCCACCGATCCCGCCATCAACAGCTCCCTCACGTTAAACCCTCGCCTGCAAGTGCCGCACTACCGTAAATCTTTCGTACCTTGGGTTTCTAGACCGAAGATTCTCCAGTACGTTGGGTTCTCGTCAAGCCGACCGAGCAAAACCGGTCGTCTCGCCGGCCCCGCGACCCGGAGCCGTCGGGCCGGCCACGCCATTTCAGGGAGGACGCGGTGACCGAGCTCTCCGCCGGACAGCCTTACGAGTACCAGCGGCGTGAGCTGGTGGAGCCGGATTGGACCCGCTTCCCCGGCTGGCGTGACGTCACCGCCGCGCAGTGGGACTCCGCGCAGTGGCAGCGGGTCAACTGCGTGAAGAACGTGAAGCAGCTGCGGACCGTGCTCGGCGACCTGGTCGACGAGACCTTCTACGCCGACCTGGAGGCCGACCAGCAGCACCTGGCGACCATGTCGATGCTGCTCCCGCCGCAGATGCTGAACACCATGGTGCCGCACGCGGTGCCGGACACCGCCGCGTTCTACGCCGACCCGGTGCGCCGCTACATGCTGCCGGTCGCCTCCGACCGCCGCCAGGACTGGCCGTCACACCCGAACGCCAGCCGCGACTCGCTGCACGAGCACGACATGTGGGTGGCCGAGGGCCTGACCCACCGCTACCCGACCAAGGTGCTCGCCGAGCTGCTCTCCACCTGCCCGCAGTACTGCGGGCACTGCACCCGGATGGACCTGGTCGGCAACAGCACCCCGGCGGTCGCCAAGCTCAAGCTGCTGCAGAAACCGGTCGACCGGTACGCCGCGCACCTCGACTACCTGAAAGCCCACCCCGGCGTCCGCGACGTGGTGGTCTCCGGCGGCGACGTCGCCAACGTGCCGTGGAAGCAGCTCGAGGCGTACCTCATGGGTCTGCTCTCGGTCTCGACCGTCCGCGACATCCGCCTGGCGACCAAGGCGCTGATGGGCCTGCCGCAGCACTGGCTGCAGGACGACGTGGTCGAGGGGATGCACCGGGTCGCGGTGACCGCCCAGCGGCGCGGGGTCAACCTGGCCGTGCACACCCACGTCAACCACGTGAACTCGCTGACCCCGGCGGTGGCCCGGGCCGCGCAGACGCTGCTCGAGATCGGCGTGCGCGACGTGCGCAACCAGGGCGTGCTGATGCGCGGGGTGAACGCGACCGCGGCGGACCTGCTCGACCTGTGCTTCGGGCTGCAGGGCGAGGCCGGGATCCTGCCGTACTACTTCTACATGTGCGACATGATCCCGAACGCGGAGCACTGGCGGGTGCCGGTCTGGCACGCCCAGCAGCTGCAGCACGACCTGATGGGCTACCTGCCGGGGTACGCGACGCCGCGGATCGTCTGCGACGTGCCGTTCGTCGGCAAGCGCTGGGTGCACATGGTCGCCGAGTACGACCGGGAGAACGGCATCTCCTACTGGACGAAGAACTACCGCACGTCGATCGAGAAGGACGACAGCGAGGCGTTGTCCAAGCTCTACGCCTACTACGACCCGATCGACACGCTGCCGGAGGCCGGGCAGCAGTGGTGGCGCAAGCAGCAGGCCACCACCCCGGCCTGATCGCGCACACGGAAACGGGCCCCCGCACCGGGGGCCCGTTTCCGTGTACTCGGCTTGTCGCGCCTCCCGGCGCGGCCGGGGTCAGCTGAAGGCGTCGCGGACGTCGCGGCCCGCGTCCTTGACGTGCTCGCCGGCCTGCTTGGTGTGGGCGGCGGCCTCCTGGGCCTCACCCTCCGCGTACAGGCGCGGGTTGTCAGTCGCCTCGCCCACGCCCTGCTTGGCCTTGCCGGCCAGCTCCTCGGCCTTGTTCTTGACCTTGTCGGTGAAGCTCACTGGTCAACCCTCCGTGGTCGTCTCTGGCTGAAGTGCCTCGACCAGCGACATGCCCACCGGCCCGGATCCTGAAACGCACCCGCTGTACGGGCAGCCGGCGGCAATGCGAAATACCATCACCTTTGTGGATCATGAAGCCGCTGCCGCCCCGCCCCCCGCCGCCGCCTCCTTCGGCGCGGCCGCCGACGCCTACGAGCGGGGCCGGCCGCCCTACCCCGAGGCCGCCCTCGACTTCCTGCTGCCCGCCGGGCGGCCACGCGTGCTGGACCTCGGCGCCGGCACCGGCAAACTGACCCGGCAGATCCGGGCCCGCGGCCTCGACGTGACCGCCGTCGACCCGTCCGACGGGATGCTCGCCGAGCTGCGCCGCGCCGTCCCCGGCGTACCCGCCCACGTCGGCACCGCCGAACAGCTCCCGCTGCCGGACGCCAGCGTCGACGTGGTGCTGGTCGCCCAGGCGTGGCACTGGGTCGACCCGGCCCACGCCCTGCCGGAGATCGCCCGGGTGCTCACCCCCGGCGGCCGCCTCGGCCTGATCTGGAACGTCCGCGACGAGAGCACCGACTGGGTCCACCGCCTCGGCACCATCATCGGCCGCGAGGACCGGGCCCGGGACACCACGATGGGAGCGCCGTTCGGCCCGGTCACCCGCGCCGAGATCGGCTGGACGCACACCCTGCGCCCCGGCGAGCTGCTCGACCTGGTCGCCTCGCGCAGCGGGAACATCCTGCTGCCCGCCGACGAACGGGCCGCCGTCCTCGCCCAGGTCCGCCAGCTCACCAGCACCCACCCGGCCCTGCTCGGCCGGGACACCTACACCCTGCCCTACCTCACCGAATGCGCGTATGCGGAGCTGCCGGCCTGATCGCCCGGCTCCGGCCGTACCCCAAATCCCCCGCACCCGACCCGGCCCACACCCGACCCGCCGCCCGGCCCGCACCCGGCCCGGCAACCCGGCCCCCGCACCCGCCGGCATACCCTCCGCCGCCACCACCGCTGTCGCGCACAGGCCGTCTCTGCTATCTGCGCCGGCCGTGTCTCGCGGGCTCCTCACCCCGCCCGCTACGGCGCCTCCACCGCGGAAATCCGATATTTACTGACATCGGCGGATAGCAGGGGAGGGAGGTCGAGGGCGGGGGCGTCGGCGTTCCGGAAGGCGAGCAGCGCCTCGTCGGAGGACCACCGCTCGTAGACCAGGATGCGATCCGGTTCGGTCGGGTCCGCGGACTGGGCGAAATCGTGGCAGCCCGGCGCGCGGCGAGCCGCGCGGGCCACCTCGGCGACCGCGGTCAGATACCGATCGCGGTCCTCGGCGGCGACCCGCAGCTCTCCAGCGATGATGATCACTCGACCTCCGGTGGATAGGGTTCGATCGTGGACGTTCCCGGATACCTGCACCGGCTCGGACTCGGCGACCTCACCGGGCAGCCCCCCAGCCTGCCCGCTCTGCACGCGCTGCACACGGCACACGCCGAGCGGGTGCCCTACGAGGTGCTGGAGATCTGGCTCGACCGCCCCACCACCATCGACCCGCTCGACTCGGCACGCCGGATCGTGGCCGGGCGCGGCGGCTACTGCTTCCACCTGAACGGCGCCTTCGCCGAGCTGCTGCGGGCCCTCGGCTACCAGGTCACCCGGCACGTCGGCGGGGTCCAGGGCAGCGCAACGGATCCGGCCGGGGCGACCGCCAACCACCTCGTCCTCACCGTCACCGGCCTGCCCGCCCCGCAGTCGCCGGACGGCGCCTGGCTCGTCGACCTCGGTATGGGTGACGGCCTGCACGCGCCGCTGCCGCTGGTCGCCGGCGACTACGAGCAGGGCGGATTCCACTATCGGCTGCGACCGTCCGAGGCCGAACCGGGCGGCTGGCGCTTCGACCACGACCCGCGCGGCTCGTTCGTCGGCATGGACTTCCGCGCCGAGCCGACCACCATGGCCGCCTTCGCCGACCAGCACCGGCACCTGTCCACGTCCCCGGAGTCCGGTTTCGTGCGCGTCGCCACCGCCGCCCGCCGCGACGCGACCGGCGTCGACATCCTCCGCACCCTGGTGCTGACCCGCGTCGGCGACCACCCGGCCCGCACCGAGCTGACCACCCGAAGCGACTATTTCACCGCGATGGCCGACATCTTCGGCATCACCTTCGCCGACGTCTCCCCCGCCGGCCGGGACACCCTCTGGTCCCGCCTCACCACCGCCCACGAACAGTGGCTCGCCACCAAATCCCCCGCCTGACCCCAGCACTCGGTCCCAGGCCCCACCGGCACGCCCCTCCGCAGCCCGGGCTCCGGCACCTCCATCACAAGCCCGCCATCCACTCGCCCGATTCCAACCGTGCCCGCACCCGTGCGCCCCCCGGCGGCGTGCGCCCCGCGGCATGCGGCGTGCGGCGTGCGGCGTGCGGCGTGCGGCGTGCGGCGTGCGGCAGTGCTGGAAACGGCGCGTCACACGCGGGCAGTGCCGGAAACGGTGGGCCACACGCGCGGTACCAGGCGCCAGCGGTCGGCCGGAACCACGGTGCTGGACAGAGGCTCGTCAGACGCGATGGTGCCGGCGCGGGGAGGTTGCCGGGGTGCGGGTGGGTGTGATCGGATGGCGGGCAGCATCGCGTGTCGGCGGCGGACTGCGCCGGGCATGGAGGTGTGGAACCGAAGGGACTGCCCGACGTGGCCTCCCCCACCGGCGACCGGATCGCGGCACTCACCGCACAGCTCGCCGAAGCACATCAGGAATTGCGGCGGCGTCTCGCCGCGCTCAAGGACGGCCGGCTCGGACCGGATGACCTGCGCAGCCACTGCCCGGCCTTCTGCACCGCGCTGACCACCCACCACCAGGGTGAGGACAACGGCCTCTTCACCGCGCTGCTGCGGGAACGACCCGACCTCGCCCCGACCATCACCAAGCTGATCCAGGACCACGACCTGATCACCCACATCCTGACCCGGATCGCCGACCTGGCCGAAGGCAACCCCGCGGCCCACGACCGCCACCCGCTGGCAACCGCCAGACCCACCGGCGCCGCACCGGTCACCCCGCCAGCCACCGAGCCCACCGGGGCACCACAGATCGCGATGGGGGTCACCGCGCCTACCCGAGCGCCAAGGACCGCGCCGGGAACCGCCGATCCCACCCGGGCGCCAGAGGTCGCGGCGGGACCGAGCGACCGCACCCGCGCGCCACGGACCAAGGACTCCAGCGGCGCGCCGGAAGCGATCGACCCCGACGCCATCCGCCGCGAGCTGGACGGGCTCACCGCGATCATGGAGTCGCATTTCCGCTACGAGGAGCGTGCCCTCCACGCCGCCCTCGCCGCCGGAGTCCCCGACACCGGCTGGTCCGACCCGGTCCTGCGGCTGCGGCCACCCGGCTGACGACCCGACGTGGCGGCGGGCAGGGGTGTCAGGACCCGGCACCTCCGCCCCCGCCACCAGCGAACTCCGGGCCCCGCGCCGCATCGGCGAAGGCGTCTCTGATCGACCGCACCAACGCCACGGTCGCCTGCCGGTCGGCCGCCACGACCTCGGCTCCCCCGAGATCATCGGCAGGGTCCGCACCCGGCGCCCGGGCCACCGCGAACCCGGCCGCCCACACCGGCGGCTCACCCTCCCCGTCCCGCCAGTCAGCCACCAACCCGTAGGCCACCCGGTCGCCGAACCCGGCCGCCGGATCGGCCCGGCACGCCTCGATGTGTGCCCTCGCCTCGTCGGCCACCGCCTGACCGGCCGGCGTCAGCACCCGGGGCGCCGCCCAGTCCCGCAGCTGCAGCGCCGCCAGCGGCACCGTGAGCAACAGCCCAGCGGTCACCGCCGGCGACACCCAGGACGGCATGAACGAGGCCGCCGCCAGCGACCACAGCAGGCCGGCACCCAGGCACAGGCCGAGCACCGCGATCAGCACCCGCGGCACCGACACCGCGAGCCGCCACAGCCCGGCCTCCCGGGCCCGCCGCCGGGCCGCCCTGCGCAACGGCGCGACCGTCGCCGCGAACCTCCCCCGGGTCAGCAGCACCTCGGTCCGCCCGGCCGGGAACATCATCGCCAGCAGCCCCCGAGCCGCCTCCCCGTCGGCCCGGCCCGGGTCGGCGAGCGTCACCAGCACGCCCGGCCCGCCCGGCCGCACGGTCAGCACCCCCTGCTCGACCAGGTCGACGAAGGTCGCCGGCACCACCGGACCCGCGGACCGGAAACCACCCCGGTCGTCGATCTCGAGCAGCCACGCCTCCACCAAGCGATCCCGCACAGCGCCTCCTCACCACCCCGGGCGAAACCCCTGCCGGCACCATACGGTCCACGTGCGACAGTTTCCCCGCACCGAAGCGGCCGGCGAGGTCACCGGCCCAGCTCACCGACCGCGTCCGCGTAGTAGGTGTCGGACAGATGCTCCGCGATCTGCCGGATCGTCCACGCCCCCGGCTCCTCCCGGTCCAGCCGCTCCTCGCTGAGCGAGTCCAGCCGCACCACCCAGATCTGCGCCAGCCGGGTCAACCTGCTGCGCGCCTCGTCCAGGTCCGCCTCGGTGAACGGCGCCAGATCGCCCGGCGTGGTGCTCGCCGAGGCATGCCAGTGATCCGGAATCGTCGGCACCCCGGCCAGCCGCGCCTCCACCTCGGCCAGATGGTCGATCAGATGGTCGGCGATCCGCCGGACCACCTTGTGCGGCGTGAACACCCGATCATCGACCGGAATCGGCGTCCCGTCCCACGCCGGCCAGCTCCGCGCGAGGCGCAGAGCATGAGAGACAGCCTGCTCGATCATGCGGCCCGGTTCCGGCATCGCGTCGTTTCCTTTCGGTACGCCATCAGCCCCGCCAAGCTAGAACCCGCACCGTTCGGCCCCGGGCGAACCGTCGCCGCTCACCCGGGCAGCACCAACGCCTGAGCGCCGTGCAGCGGCGGCGCGTCCAGGAGCAGGGCTCACCGCTCGGCCAGCCGCTCGACGCGGGCCGGCGGCGACGCGATCCCCGCCCGCCCTCGTCACCGTCGAGTTGGACCCGCCACCGCGCGAAGGCCCGAGATCACGCGGCGACAGCACAGCTAGCCGACGGACAGCCGCGCCGCGACGAACGTGAAAGCCGCCGGAATGACCGTGCTCCAGTACTCGAAATTGTGTTTCCCCGGCCCGAACCCCCCGGCCACCGGCGGCCCCGGCAACGCCCTCCGCAGGGCCCGCACATGCGACACGAGCGGATCCGCCCGCCCGCACCACAACCCGACCGGCGTGCCGGCCAACCGATCGACGCCGTCGAACACCGCGTCGCCCGGCACCACCGCCGGGGAGAACGCCGCCACCGCCCGGACGAACCGCGGAAACGCCTCGGCCAGCAACAATGCCCCGTAACCGCCCATCGACCAGCCCCACGCGGCCAGCCGCCCGGCGTCGAAACCGCGCGCCGCGCACCAGGCCGGCAGCTCGTCGTGCAGCATCCGCTGCGGGTCGTCGCGCCCGCTCGGCTGCCAGGCCAGCCGGTCACCGGTAGCCCCGGCCAGCACGAACGGCGCCGCACCCCGGTTCACCGCGTCGGTCAGGAACCGGCCCAGCCCCAGCCCGGCGAAGTCGGCCGGCCGCTTCGACCCCCCGTGCAGCACCAGGCAGACCGGCAGCCCGGCGCCGTCCCCGTGCCCGGCCGGCACCGCGGTGTAGAAGTCGACGGTCGAGCCGCGCGCCTTGGAATACCGCAGCTCACAGCGCTCTGGGCCGGGCGGCACCGACGGCACGCCGAGCGGCGTCACGGCCGCCTGACCGGACCGGTACGCCCACGCGCCGGCCGCGGACGCCGAGGCCACCACCGCTCCGGCGGCCAGCAGGGTTCGTCGTCGCATCTGTCCGTCCGCCCTTCGCCGATGTCGTGGGGACAACGCGCACCCGGCGGACCCGACACGGGCATCACTCCACGGCGGCCCGCAGGGTCCACGAGGTGCGGCGGGGAAGCTTCGGGAGGGCGATCCGGCCGGTGCACCAGAGCAGCGCCTGGACCGGATCGCCGGCCGGGTGGTCCGGGAAGAGCCGGGCCAGTACCGCGGCGCAGGCGGTCGCCGGCGGCAGCCAGCCGGTCCGCAGGCCCCGGGTGATGTCGTAGGTGTGCAGCAGGATCTCGTTGACGCCGAGCGCGGCGAAGCCGGAGGGGTCGGTCGGCCCCCAGTGCCAGGCGCGGTCGTCCGGCTTCGCGGCCCGCAGCTGGGTGCTGAGCAGGGTCCCGGCGGCGGTGATCACCCGGAGGATCTCGGCCGGTGCCGCGTCCGGCCGGACGGTCAGGTCGAGCGGGAGGTAGCCGTCGTCCGCCCCGGAGGCCAGCTGGGCGGCGTAGGCGAGCAGGTCGTGGGCGATGTGCGCGGCGGTGTCCCGGCAAGTCCAGTCCAGGTCACCGGCCCGGACCGTCCAGTCAGCGGCGGTGTGCGGGGCCAGCGCTCGGCGCAGGTCGTCGAGGGCTGATTCGACGGAGCTCGCATCCATGCTTCTCAGCTTGCCAGTTCCGTGGCGCCCCAGCGCACACCGTCTAGACCATCCTAGGAGGCTAGCCTAAAGGAGCGGCTCTTGGAGGCCGCATCGATCAGGAACGGATCGCTTCGGCGCGGACGCGATCAAAAGCGCAGGATCAGAAGCACCAGAAACACAAGCGGCCGCGATCACCAGCGGCCGCGGCCTCACTCAGCGGCCGCTGGCGGCGCGATCCGCGGAGGCCGATTCTCGTACGGCGTGGAGAGCACCACCGTCGTCCGAGTCGTGACGTTCGCCGCCGTCCGGATGTCCTGCAGCAGCCGCTCCAGGTCGGCCGGGCTCTTCACCCGCACCAGCAGCATGTAGAAGTCCTCCCCCGCCACCGAGTAGCAGGAGTCGATCTCGGCCAGGTGCGCCAGCCGCTCCGGCGCGTCGTCCGGCTGCGACGGGTCGAACGGCCGGATCGCCACGAACGCGGTCAACGGCAGGTCCAGCGCCTCGTAGGACACCTTCGCCGTGTACCCGGAGATCACCCCACGCTGCTCCAGCCGCCGCACCCGCTGGTGCACGGCGGAGACGCTGAGGCCCACCCGCTCGGCCAGGTCGGTGTACGACAGCCGGCCGTCCACGGTCAGGGCGGACACGATCGCCCGGTCGATCTCTTCCACGCCGGTAAGAGTAACGACCGGGCGAACCGCCGGTCTCAGCCGGTCAGCGACCGGGCGATCACCATCCGCTGGATCTGGTTGGTGCCCTCGACGATCTGCAGCACCTTCGCCTCGCGGAACCAGCGCTCGACCGGGTGGTCGGCGCTGTACCCATATCCGCCCAGCACCTGCACGGCGTCGGTGGTGACCCGCATGGCGACGTCGGTGGCGAACAGCTTCGCTTTCGCCGCCTCGATCGAGAACGGCCGGCCGGCGTCCTTCAACCGGGCCGCGGCCAGCAGCAACGCCCGGGCCGCGGAAACCTGGGTGGCCATGTCGGCGAGCATGAAGCCGACCCCCTGGAACCGCCCGATCGGCTGACCGAACTGCTCCCGCTCCCTCGCATAGGCCACCGCGTAGTCGGTCGCGGCCTGGGCCAGCCCGACCGCGCACGCCGCGATGCCGAGCCGCCCGGCGTCCAGTGCCTGCATGGCGATGGCGAACCCCTCGCCCTCCCGGCCGACCAGCCGGTCGTGCGGCACCCGGGCGTCCTCCAGCACGATCTGCGCCGGCGCCGACGAGCGCAGGCCCATCAGCCGCTCCCGGGCCTGCGGCAGCAGGCCCGGCGTGCCGGCGTCGGCGAGCAGGCAGGAGATCCCCTTCGGCCCGGGGCCGCCGGTGCGCACGAAGAGGTTGTAGAAGTCGGCGTAGCCACCGTGGGTGATCCACGCCTTCGTCCCGTTGACCAGCCAGTCGTCGCCGTCCGGCACGGCCCGGGTGGTCAGGTTGGCCGCGTCCGACCCGCCCTGCGGCTCGGACAGGCAGTAGGCGCCGAGCAGCTCGCCGCCCAGCATGTCGGGCAACGCCTTGCGCTGCCGCTCGCTGCCGAACCCGGCCACCGGGAAGCAGGACAGCGTGTGCACGCTCACCGCCTCGGCGATGCCGAGCCACGTTCCGGCGAGGATCTCCAGGACTTGGAGATAGATTTCATACGGCTGGGCGGCGCCACCGTCGGCCTCGGCATAGGGCAAGCCGAGCAGCCCGGCACGCCCGAGCGTCCGCAGCACCTCCCGGGGGAACTCGCCGCGCGCCTCGAAGTCGTCGACCTTGCCGGCCAGCTCTCGGGTGGCGAGCTCACGCGTCAGGTCGAGCAGGTCGTGTGCCTCAGGGGTGGGAAGCAGTCGATCCACTGTCACCAGGCCAGCTTAACGGTCGTTCACCCCCGGCGAACACCCCGCCCACCTCCTCGCCCCGGAGATGGCACGCTCACCCCGACCCCGACCCCCCGGCGGCGCAAATCCCCCTGCTCCGCCCACCGCCATCCGGCCCGCTCCCCTTCCGCCCCGCTCCCCATCCGCCCCGCTCCCCATCCGCCCCGCTCCCCATCCGCCCCGCTCCCCATCCGCCCCGCCCCCCATCCGCCCCGCCCCTTCCGGCCCGCTCCCCTTCCGGCCCACTCCCCTTCCGGCCCGCTCCCCTTCCGGCCCGCTCCCCTTCCGGTTCACCCTCTTTCGGTACGCCCGAAGCCCTCCCGTTGCCCGCGCCGCCCCCCCGCTCCCGCCTCAGCCCGTCACCACGGTGTGCAAGCGGCGTGCCTCGGTCAGCAGGCGTGTGGCACCGCGGTTCGCGGCCAGGTCGGCGAGCCCGGGGATCGCCCCTCGGATGCCGAGCACGGCCGCGACTCGGCTGGCCAGCGCGAGAACCTCGGGCAAACCGCGTGGACACTGCGGGATCAGCCCCGGGAGCACGGCGGCGAGCAGCTCCCAGACGGCCCCGGTCGCACCCGCCTGGTGAGCGTCACGCAGAGCCGCCACCACGCGCGGCAGCTTGATCAGCCCGAGCCCGGCCAGGTCAGCGAGCTGCCCCCCGACCGCCGCCGCGAACGACCCGGCACAACCCGCCGCCTCTGCACGACCCGCCGACGCCTCCGCACCGGCGGACGCCTCCGCAGCCACCGGCGCCTCCGCACCCACCGGCGCCTCCGCACCCACCGGCGCCTGTGCACCCGGCGGCGCCTGTGCACCACCCGCCGCAGCGCCGGCACGGCCCGCCGCCACAGCCGCATGGCCCGGCGGCGTGAACGGTTGCGACCGGCCGGCCAGGATCAGGAAGGCGTCGGTGGCGGCGACCCGGTCCTCCGGATACCGCGCCGCCAGGCCGTAGGCGACGGCCAACGCCATCGCCGGCCCGAACGGACCGTCGCTCTCGGCCAGCAACGGCAGCAGGTCACCGTAGCCACGCTGATCGTCGACGGCCGCGGCGGCGAAGCCGGCCATCGCCCAGGCCGCGTTCACCTCCGGATGGTGCGGCAACGTGGCGGTCAGCAGCGGAGGCTGCGGAATCCACCGCCCCCGGTCCCACCGAACGTCCCGGTACCAGTTGAGCGTCCACCACTGCCGGGCGACCCCCTGCTCGGCGCCGCCGGCCCACCCGGGCAGCGCGAGATCGACGGGCCCAGGCGACGCGAGATCGACGGGCCCAGGCGGGGCGAGATCGGCGGGCCCGGGCGGCGCGAGGTCGACGACCAGCCGGGCGACCGGACCCGAGCTGCCCTGACGCTGCTCGACGCGGGTGCTCACCGGGTCCGCCAGGCGACCACCGGCCAGCCAGGCCCGCAGCCGCTGCCCGGGCCCCGAGCCGAGATCGTCCGCCACCTCCGGCGCGGTGTCCCGCGGCAGCCTGAGGAAAGCCTGCTCGAGGTCTATCGGCCAGGGCTCCCAGCCTTCCTCGGCGGCCTGCCGCAGCCGCGCGACCAGCTCCTCGGCGTCGAGGCTGCCGTCGGTCCGGGTCGGCGTCGCCACCAGCGACGCCGCCCGGACCGCGGAGGGCCCCAGGCCGGTGTAGATCTCGACGATCCGCAGGGCGAGCAAGCGGTCCGGTGCGCCGGACGGAACCGGGTCGGACAGCAACGGCGGGGTCGCCACGGACGGGTCGACGGCGCGCTGGACCAGCGGCAGGAAGTAGGTGAAGTGCGGCGACCGCGGGAACGGCAGCTCGTGACCGGGGTGATAGCGCTCCAGCAGATGCCGCAGCGGCGCGGTGTCGTCGCCGGGTCGCAGCGCGACCAGCCCGGCCAGCACCCGCTCCCAGCGAACCGGGGTCTCCCCGCCCGCCAGCAGCGTGGCGATCTCCTCGGCCAGCTCGGCCGGACCACCGACCGGCGGCGGCAAAAACGCCGCACTCGGAACCGGCGGCGGCATCAGCGCCGCTCCCGGAACCGGCGGCGGCATCGGCGCCGCACCCAGGACCGGTGGTGAAGCAGCGGGAACGTCGGGAACGGCCGCCGGGGAGTCCGCGATGCGGAAGATCGCTGCCGCACGAGCGGCCAGGTCACCCTCCAGGGCGGTGGCGGCCGCGGCCAGGCGGGCCCGCACGTCCGGGTCGAGCCCCGGCAGCTCGCGGTCCACCAGCCGCAACGCCCGGTCCTGAACGTCGAGGGCCGGGTGCTCGAACGCGACCGCGACCACCTCCGCGATCTCGCCGGCCCGGTCCGGCCGGCGGCGGGCCACCTGATCGAGCCAGCCCAGTTGCGCCTTGACCAGGGCTTTCTCCTTGCGGATCAGCGCCGGGGCGCTGACCTCCAGCACCACCTCGAGATCGAGCGAACCGGCCTCGTCGGCGACCCGCAACGCCCGCTGGGCCATCCCGGCGGGGCCGGACGCGGACCAGGCCAGCATCCGCGCATACGCCGCCGCCTGCTCGGCGGCCTCCGCCCCGGTCGGCGCGAGGGCGTCGTGCAGCAGCCGGAACGGCCGCAGCGCCGCTGAGCTGCCGGGCCGGGACAGGCGGTCGACGGTCGCGGCCAGGATCGTCGTGCGGTCCAGCCGCCCCTCGGTGATCAGCGCCACCAACGCCGCGGGAAAGGTCGCGTCGTCGATCACCGAGCCGACCACGTTGCCGTCCAGCTCGAAAACGGACGGCAGCAGCAGGTCGAGGTGGGGGCTGGCGCGGAGCCGGTCGAGAAAGGTCCCGGGACCGGCGCCCGGCCCGGTCCACTGCAGCTCGGCGATCCAGCTGCGGGTGACGTCCTCGGTGACCGGCGGCACGGTGCCCGCCTCGGCGCAGAGCGCGGCGACCAGCGCCCAGCCGTGCGGCCACGGATTTCCCCGGTCCAGCCGGGCGGCCATCCGCCCGGTCAGGTCGGCGAGCCAGGGCAGCCGGCGGGCGCGGAGCACCGCGACCGCCTCGGCGACCGGGATGCGGCCCCATTTCTCCCGCATGTCCGGACGCCGGAGCAGCGTCATGGTCGCCGCGGCGGACGGCATCGAGCCGAGCACGGCCAGTCCCCAGGACCCGCTCGGGTCGATCCGGCCCCGCCACCAGACCGGTGCCGTGATGCCCGCGAAGTGCGCCTTGACCTCGCGTCCGAACGCCAGCCGCTCGGCCTCGGTCGCCTCGCGCAGCAGCCGGGCCGCCCCGCTGACGTCGCCGTCGCGGACCCGCTCGTCGAAGACTTCCCACCCGAGAACCATGGCCGGAAAGCTAGACCAGCGGTCCGACACTTTTTCTCACGACCCCGGCGTGACCAGCCCGGTCTCGTACGCCAGGACCACCGCCTGCGCCCGGTCCCGCAGCTCCAGCTTGGCGAAGATCCGGGCGACGTGCGTCTTCACCGTCGCCTCGCTGAGGGTCAGCTCCGCGGCCAGTTCCGCGTTCGACAGGCCGCGCCCGAGCAGGGCGAGCACCTCCATCTCGCGCGGGGTCAGCGGCGACAGGTCGCGGTGCACGGCCGGCTGGGCGCCGGCGAACCGCTGCACCAGCCGCCGGGTGATCGACGGCGCGAGCAGCGCGTCGCCCGTCCCGACCAGGCGGACCGCCGCGGCGAGGTGGTCGGCGGTGACGTCCTTGAGCAGGAAGCCGCTGGCCCCGATGGCGAGCGCGGCGTAGACGTACCGGTCCAGGTCGAAGGTGGTCAGCATGAGCACCCGGCAGTGCGGGCTGCGGGCCAGGATCCGCCGGGTCGCCTCCAGCCCGTCCAGCACCGGCATCCGGATGTCCATCAGCACCACGTCCGGCCGCAGCCGCCGCTCCGCCTCGACCGCCTCGGCGCCGTCGCCGGCCTCACCCACCACGTCGATCCCCCGCGCGGTCAGGATCAGTCGGAACCCGGCCCGGATCAGCTCCTGGTCGTCGACGACGAGCACGCGCGGCGCGGGCTCGCCCACCGGAGGCGGCGCGCTCCCGGAGATCTCCGGATCCTTTCGGTACGCCGTCATGCCCCGTACACCGGAATCCTCGCCCGCACCCGGAACCCGCCACCGAGCCGGCGCCGCGCGTCCAGCTCCCCGCCGTACACCGCAACTCGCTGCCGCAAGCCGAGCAGACCGCGACCGGCGCCGGAGTCCTCGGCGCCGCCGCCTCGCGGCACGGCATCCCCGGTGAGCACGCTGGGCCCGGTGGTCAGCACCTCGACCCGCAGGGCCCGCTCGGCGTAGCGGATGGTCACCTCCGCCTTGCCGCCGGCGCCGTGTTTCAGCGCGTTGGTCAGCGCCTCCTGGACGATCCGGTAAGCCGTGACGTCGACGCCGGTCGGCAGCGGACGGGCCGCACCGGAGACCCGCACCTCGACCGGCAGCCCGGCGAAGGCGATCCGGTCGACCAGCGGTCCGAGGGAGCGCAGCGTCGGTTGCGGGGTGAGATCGTCGTCCGCGTCGGTCCCGGCGGCGTCCGGCGCGAGCAGGCCGAGCAGGTGGCGCAGCTCGGTCATCGTGGTCCGGCCGGCCTTCTCCACCTCGGCCAGTGCGCCCGCCGCGGTCTCCGGCATCGAGGTGAGCACCTCGCGGGCGGCGGCGGTCTGCACGATCATCACGCTCACGTTGTGCGAGACGATGTCATGCAGCTCGCGGGCGATCCGGGCGCGCTCCTCACCGACCGCGGCCTGCGCGGCGGTCTCCCGCTCCCGCTCCAGCAGCCAGCCCCGCTCGCCCATCGCCCGCTCGTGCCGGCGCCGGGCGCGGACCAGCGCGATCCCCAGTCCGGCGGCGGCCAGCACGGCCACCGCGAGCGCTCCGGCCAGCACCAGCGTCCCCACGGGAGACACCTTGGCAGAAGCGGGGCGCGGGCACATCATCCCCGGCGCCGAGGCCGCGTACATCCCGGGTGGTACGTCCCCCGGATGTCAACCCCCGGTCCGATGCCGATGCCGGACGGCCTCCGTAGCGTTCCGGCCATGACGAGAGGAGCGGTCCGGCCATGACGAACGAGACGGTGGTGCGCCTGGACGGGGTGCGCAAGGAGTACGGCGAGACCGTCGCCCTGGACGGGGTGTCACTGGAGATCCACCCCGGTGAGGCGGTGGCGGTGATGGGCCCCTCCGGGTGCGGCAAGTCCACTTTGCTCAACATGATCGCCGGGCTGGACCGGCCGACCGCCGGCACGGTCCGGGTGCACGGCGAGCGGCTGGACACGATGACCGAGACCGGGCTGGCCCTGTTCCGCCGGCACCACCTCGGGATGATCTTCCAGTTCTTCAACCTGCTGGACGACCTCCCCGCGCTGGACAACGTGGCGCTGGCCGCCCAGCTGACCGGTGGCAAGGCCGGCCCGGCCCGCAAGCGCGCCCTGGAACTCCTCGACGAGCTGGGCATCGCCGACCGCCGCGACGTCTATCCGGCCGCGCTCAGCGGCGGCGAGCGGCAGCGGGTCGCGGTGGCCCGGGCGCTGATGAACCGGCCGGCCCTGCTGCTCGCCGACGAGCCGACCGGCGCGCTCGACTCCAAGGCCGGTGAGCAGGTGATGGACCTGCTGCTGGATCTGAACCAGATCGGTCAGACGCTGCTGATCGTGACGCACGACGAGCGGCTGGCGCACCGCTGCGCGAGCCGCCTGATCGAGATGAGCGACGGGCGGATCGCCCGCGAGGCCGCCCTGGAGCGGGCGTGAGCGCCGTCTGGCGGGCGGCCCGGGCCGCGGTCCGCCGCCGCAGGTTGCAGACCTTCCTGATCGCCCTGGTGGTGCTGCTCTGCAGCGCCACGACGGTGGTCTCGCTGGCCCTGCTGGACGCGTCGTCGGCGCCGTTCGACCGGGCCTTCGGGACCCGGCAGGGCGCGCACGCGGCCGCCGTCTTCGACCCGGCCCAGGTGACCGAGGCGCAGCTGGCCACGGCCCGGTCCGGGGTGACCGCCGCGGCCGGCCCGTTCGGCCAGGTGGTGCTGGATCCGGACCGGAACGGGCAGTTCCTCCCGCTGCCCGGCCCGCTCACCGTGGTCGGCCGGGCCGACCCGGGCGGCGCCGTCGACCGGCTCGACGTCTGGCACGGGCGCTGGCCGTCCGCCCCCGGCGAGATCGTGCTGGCCTTCCCGCCGGACGACGACTTCAGCATGGGCCCGCTCGCCGAGCTCACCTCGGTCACCGCCGGCGGGGTCACGTTCCGGGTGGTCGGGTTCGCCGACAGCATCACCGAGTCGGCGGACGCCTGGGTCACCCCGGCGCAGGTGCGGGCGCTGCGCCCGACCGGGTGGCAGATGCTCTACCGGTTCGCCGGTGACGTGGCGACCCGCGAGGCGGTGACCGCACGCCTGGCCGGGGTGACCACGGGGCTCCCCGGCGGCGCGCTGATCGCCGCCGAGCCGTACCTCGCGGTCAAGGAGGACGCCGCCCAGGACCTCGGCACCTACCTTCCGCTGCTCGGCGCGTTCGGCGTGTTCGGGCTGCTGGTGGCGGTGCTGATCGTGGCCAACGTGGTCTCCGGCGCGGTGGTCTCGGGGTACCGGCACATCGGCGTGCTCAAGGCGATCGGCTTCACCCCGCGCCAGGTCGTCGCGGTCTACCTGCTGATGGCCTCGGTCCCGGCGGTGGCCGGCGCGGTGCCCGGCGCGGCGATCGGCGCCCTGGGCGGGCAGGGCCTGATCGAGCAGGCGTTCCGCGGCTTCGGGTTCGGGGACACCTCGATCCGCTGGTGGGTGTGGCTGGCCGCGCTGCTCGGCGTGCCGCTGCTGGTGCTGGTCGCGGCCCTGGTGCCGGCCCGCCGGGCGCACTCGCTCTCCGCGGCGCAGGCGATCAGTGCCGGCAGCGCGCAGCGGCGCGGGCGCGCCCTGCGGGTCCAGCGGGCGCTGAGTGCGTCCCGCCTGCCGCGGGCGGTCAGCCTCGGCCTGGGCCTGCCGTTCGCCCGGCCCGGGCGGACCGCGCTGACCATGGCGGCGCTGCTGCTCGGGGTGACCACGGTGACCTTCGCGACCGGCCTGGGCAGCACGCTCAACCGGGTGACCGCGATCGACAACCAGGTCAGCGGCGACATCGGGGTGCGCGGCCTGAGCCCGGCCTTCGGCACCCCGACCAGCCGCACCGACGCGCAGGTCGAGGAGATGCTGCGCGGCCTGCCAGGCGCGGCCCGGGTCGGGGTGTTCGCCGGCGTCGACCTGAGCGTGCCGGGCAGCAGCAATCCGCTCCCGGTCTACTTCGGCCGCGGCGACGTGGCCGACCTGGGCTACCGGGCCCAGCTTCTCGAGGGTCGCTGGATGTCGGCGCCGGACGAGGTGGTCGCCCCGTCGAAACTGCTGCTCCAGCGGGGGCTGACGGTGGGTGATCCGATCACCGTCGAGTCCGGCGGCCGGCGCACCACGTTCCGGATCGTCGGGGAGACGGTGCGCGGGCCGTCCGGGCCGCCGGCCCTGTTCGCCGAGTGGACGGCGCTGGCCGGCGCGGTCCCCGGCGTGCGCCTCGAGCCGAGCGACTTCCTCTACCAGGTGCAGGTCACCCCGGGCACCGACCTGGACGGCTTCGTCGCCGCGGTGGGCGCGGCGGACATCGGCCTGGACGTGTGGAACAACGTCGGCACCGACGACTTCGCGGTGATCGTGACCGGCTTCTCCACCGTGCTGGGCGTGCTGCTCGCCCTGGTCGCGGCCCTCGGCGTGCTCAACACGGTCGCGCTCAATGCCCTGGAGCGCCGGCGCGACCTGGGCATGCTCAAGTCGATCGGGATGACCCCGCGGCAGGTGGTGGCCATGATGGTCACCTCGATGGCGGCGCTCGGGGCGATCGGCGGCCTGCTCGGCCTGCCGCTCGGGATGGTGGCGCACCGGCTGGTGCTGACCATGGTGTCCAGCGCGGCACAGGCACACCTGCCGATGTCGGTGGCGGCGGTCTGGAGCCCGGGCCTGGTCATCGTGCTGGTCCTGACCGGGGTGCTGATCGCGGTGGCGGGCGCGCTGCTCCCGGCCCGCGCCGCGGCCCGGCTGACGATCGCCCAGGTGCTGCACAGCGAGTGACGCAGGGCACCGTCTGCCCGGCGAAAACCGGGCAGACGGTCCCCACGCCGGACGAATAGGGTGCGGATCATGGACTACACCCGACTCGGCGGGACGGGACTCCAGGTGTCCCGGATCTGCCTCGGCATGATGACGTACGGTTCGGCCGGCTGGCGGGACTGGGTGCTCGACGAGGAGGCGGCCGGGCCGATCGTGCGGCGGGCGGCGGAGCTCGGCATCACCTTCTTCGACACCGCGGACATGTATTCCGACGGGGTCAGCGAGGAGATCACCGGGCGGCTGCTGCGCTCGATCTTCGCCAGCCGCGACGACTACGTGCTGGCCACCAAGGTCTTCTTCCCGACCGGCCCGGGGCCGAACGACCGGGGCCTGTCCCGCAAGCACATCATGGCGGCGATCGACGCCTCGCTGCGCCGGCTCGGCACCGACCACGTCGACCTCTACCAGATCCACCGCTGGGACCGGAGCACGCCGATCGAGGAGACCATGGAGGCGCTGCACGACGTGGTCCGGGCGGGCAAGGCGCGCTACATCGGGGCCTCCAGCATGTACGCGTGGCAGCTCGCCAAGGCGCAGCACGTGGCCGAGCGGCACGGCTGGACCAGGTTCGTGTCGATGCAGCCGCAGTACAACCTGGCGTACCGGGAGGACGAGCGGGAGATGCTGCCGTTCTGCCTGGACTCCGGGGTCGGGGTGATCCCGTGGAGCCCGCTGGCCAAGGGCGTGCTGGCCCGTGGCCGGACCGCCGAGAGCCGCCGGGCGCAGACCGATCCGCTGGTGGCGCGGCTCTCCCAGGAGGAGGACTTCCTGGTCGCCGACGCGGTGGCCGAGGTGGCCGCGGCCCGCGGGGTGCCGGCCGCCCAGGTGGCGCTGGCCTGGCTGCTGGCCAAGCCGGCGGTGACCGCCCCGATCATCGGCGCGTCGAAGGAGCGACACATCGACGACGCGGTGGCCGCGGTCGGCCTGAAACTGACCGAGGAGGAGATCGCCCGCCTGGAGGCGCCCTACCGGCCGCACGCGGTGATCGGTCACTGAGGTTTTGTCGGACCCGTGTGGCAGGGTTAGCGGGTGACTCGACCACTGCTGGCCGTCGACGCCCCGAGCCTGTATTTCCGCGCGTTCCACGGCATCCCGGAGAAAGCGGCCCGGACCGAGGCCGGGGAGCCGGTCAACGCGATCCGCGGCTTCCTCGACATGATCGCCCAGCTGGTCCGGACCAGGCGCCCCGACCGCCTGGTCTGCGCGCTCGACGCCGACTGGCGCCCGGCGTGGCGGGTCGAGCTGCTCCCGTCGTACAAGAAGCATCGGGTCGCCCACGGTGACGTCGAGGAGGTGCCGGCGTCGCTGGAGCGCCAGGTGCCGGTGCTGCTCGAGGTGCTCGCCGCGGTCGGCATCCCGGCCTTCGGCGTGCCGGGTTACGAGGCGGACGACGTGCTCGGCACCCTGGCCGCCACCCAGGCCGCCCCGGTCGAGGTGGTCTCCGGCGACCGTGACCTGTTCCAGCTGGTCGACGACGCCCGCGGCACCCGGTTGCTCTACTGCGGCCGGGGCGTGGCCAAGCTCGAGGACGCCGACGAGGCCCTGGTCCAGGCGAAATACGGGGTGGCCGCGCGGTGGTACGCGGATTTCGCGGCGATGCGCGGCGACCCCAGCGACGGCCTGCCCGGCGTCGCGGGCGTCGGGGAGAAGACGGCGGCCCGCCTGATCGAGCGCTACGGCGGGATCGCCGAGATCATGGCGGCGCTCGACGACCCGGCGTCCGGCTTCGCCCCGGGTGTCCGGACCAAGCTGGACGCCTCCCGGGACTACCTGGCGAGGGCGCTGCCGGTCTGCCGGGTCGCTCTCGACGTCAAGCTGCCCGACTTCGACCCGGCGCTGCCCCGCGAGCCCCGCGACCCGGACGCGCTGCTGGCCCTGGCCGAGCGGTGGAACCTGGCCGGCTCCGCCCGCCGCCTGGTGGACGCCCTGGCCGGCTGACGGAGTCCGGGCTCTGCCGGCCGCTCGGGGCGGCGAGTGCCGGTTGTCCACATCAGCACGTCGTCCACAGTCCGGCGAACCAAGATCGCGAATAACCGTCATGCTGGCACTGGGCAGGCCCCCCAGGGCGGGCGGGGACTGCGCGGTGGGCCGGCGGACAGGCGGGCCGGAGGCTGTCGATGCCGCCTCCGGCAGCGCCTGTGCTGGTCAGCGGGCGGGTAGCTCCGGCTCCCCGCGCATGTGGCGGTCCCAGTGCGGGCGACGGCCGTCGACGTCGGTGAAGCCGTACTCCTCGGCCAGGTCCCACGAGGTGAGGACCTGGCCGGACCGCTTCGACACCGCCGGGTCCGCGGCCAGTGCGGCGACCGCCCGACCCACGTAGTGCGGCGTCTCGGAGGCCAGGAAGTGCGGGTCCGTCCGGCCGCCGTCGCGCCAGTTCGCCTCGGTCACCCCGAAGTGGTCGAGCATCGCCTCGCTGCGCAGGAAGCCGGGTGTCACCCCGACCGCGGTGATGCCGTGCTCCCGCAGTTCCTCGGCCTGGGCCAGGGCGAGCCGGTTCACGGCGGTCTTGACCAGGTCGTACGGTAAATTGCCCCGATACTCGCGGCCGAGCCCGTCGCTGATCTCGACGATCAGGCCGCCCGGCGTGCGGAGCATCAACGGCACGGTGTGCCGGCTGGTCACCAGGTGGGTGAAGACCGCCCGCTCCCACATGGCCCGAGCCTTGTCCAGGTCCATCTCCCAGAACGGCGTGCCCCACTCGCTCAGCGGGTCGCCGCCCCACACGTCGTTGACCAGGATGTCCAGCCGGCCGTGCGTCGCGGTGATCCGCTCGGCCAGGTCCCGCACCTGGCCCGGGTCGCCGTGGTCGCAGCGCACCGGGATGCCGTCGCCGCCGGCCGCGGTGACCAGCTCCGCGGTTTCTTCGATGGTTTCCGGCCGGTCCATGTCCGACCGCTGTTCCCGGGTGCTGCGCCCGCTGACGTAGACGGTTGCTCCCGCCGCTCCCAGTTCGACGGCTATCCCGCGCCCGGCGCCCCGGGTGCCGCCGGCCACCAGCGCGACGCGTCCGTGAAGAGTCTGCATGGAGTTAGTGAACCATCATTTAGTAATATGGGGAACATGGCCCGTCCCCGTACCGTCTCCGACCACGCGATCCTCGACGCCGCCGCGGCCGCCGTCGCCGAGTCCGGCCCGGCCGCGGTCACCCTGGCCCAGATCGGCGGGCGCGCCGGCGTCACCGCGGGCGCGCTGTCCCAGCGGTTCGGCTCGAAGCGGGAGCTGCTGCTGGCGCTGGCCCGGCGCGAGTCGGAGACGCTGCCGGCCCGGCTGGCCGCGGCGCCCGACGCCGCGGCGCTGATCGAGTTGTTCGCCGCGCTGGCCGGGGGCATCTCCGGTCCGGCCGAGTTCGCCAACCACCTGCAGTTCCTGCTGCTCGACGTCGCCGACCCGGATTTTTGCGAGGTGACCCGGGGTTACGCGGGGGCGGTCGAGCGGGCGATCGCCGGCGTGCTCGGCAGCACCGATCCGGAGCTGCCCCGGGCGGTGCACGCGGCCTACAACGGCGCGCTGATCACCTGGGGCATGACCGGGGACGGCTCCCCCGCCGACGCGGTCCGCTCCCAGCTGCGCCGACTGCTGGCCGGCTACCCCGGCGCATGAATGAGTCGACCGATTTTGTTAGATCCGCGCGGCGGTGGGCACAACTAACTCGGGTGCTCAAAACCCCACACATCATCGCAAAAGGTGTGCAAGACGTAGAGAACCCCGAGTGATGGGAGACCCCCCGTGATCACGCAGGAGAACATCAGCACGCTGCAGGGCACCACCGTCTACGACCGGGACGGCGACAAGATCGGTTCGGCCGGCCAGGTGTGGACCGACGCGGCCGGCCTGCCCACCTGGATCAGCGTGCGCACCGGCCTGTTCGGGCTGCACGAGTCGCTGATCCCGCTGCAGGACGCCGATCTGCAGGGCGACCGCCTGGTGGTGCCGTTCGACAAGGCGAAGGTCAAGGAGGCGCCGAACGTGGACGCCGACCACGACGAGCCGCTCACCCAGGACGAGGTGGACCAGCTCTACGCCTACTACGGCCTGAGCCACCACGACAGCTACCGGTCCTACCAGGCCGGCGCGACCGCAACCGGCCAGAACTACGCGGGCGGCGAGTCCGGCTTCGCCCGGGACGTCGACCACCGCCGGGACGCCGACTTCGCGCGGGACAGCGACCCCCGCCCCACCGACTACGAGCGGGGCGCCGGTCAGGGCGACGGCCACTACCGGACCGGCGACGACGCGATGACCCGCTCCGAGGAGCGGCTGGACGTCGGCACCGAGCGGGAGCGGACCGGCCGGGCCCGGCTGCGCAAGTACGTGGTCACCGAGCAGGAGCAGGTGAGTGTGCCGGTCACCCGGGAGGAGGTCCGGCTGGAGCGTGAGCCGGTGACCGACGCGAACCGGGACAGCGCCTTCCGCGGCCCGGACCTGACCGAGTCCGAGCACGAGGTGACCCTGCACGAGGAGCGCCCGGTGGTGAACACCGAGACCGTTCCGGTGGAGCGGGTGCGCCTCGGCAAGGAGACGGTCACCGAGGAGCAGACCGTGGGCGGCGAGGTCCGCAAGGAGCGGATCGAGGCCGACCTGCCCGGCGAGGAGGGCCGCCGCCGGCTCGGCTGAGCGGCGCGACGACAGCACGGCCCCGTCCGGTCATCCGGGCGGGGCCGTCTCCGTGGCGAGCCGGCACACCGCGAGCAGGTGCACGGCCGGCCAGGGCGCCTGCCGCCAGTCGAGGCCGCCGTCGTCGGGCACCGGCCAGCCGCGCGCGGCCGCCGTGTCGGCGACCCCGTCCGCGTACGCCGCCAGGTTCACCGCGTCCACCCGCCCGCCGAGCGCCTCGCGGATCCGCGCGGTGTGCTGGTCCAGCAACGCCAGCAGGCCGGGCTCCGCGGCCGGCGAGCCGAGACGGCGGGACCACCGGTCGAGGGCCAGCCGGGCGCCCGCGGCGAGGGCGGTCTGGTCGCGTTGATCGAGCTCCATGGCGGCCAACCGTACAAAGCGCCGGAAGGCGCCACAACCGTCCGGACGGCCTACTCCCGCAGAAAAAGGTCAGCGGCGGGCGAGACGGCGCTCGCCACCGGCGCCCGGGACATAGGGCAGCCCGTAGTGCGCGAAGATCCGCGGCTCGTCCACCGCCGCCAGCTCCCCGTCGACGTCGATCGCCGGAGCGTCGCCGACCTGCTGCTTGGCGTACTGGACGCGGAGCGCGTCGGGCTTCACCGTGGCGCCGGTCAGCGGCGCGAAGACCAGCCGGTGCCGGCCGATGAAGCCGACCCGCACGGTGACGAAGGACGGCTCGTCGGTGGCCGTGTCGACGTAGACCGCCTCCAGCTCGCCGATCTTGTCGCCGTCCGGGTCGATGACTTTCTGGCCACGCCAGTCACGCAGGTTCTCCGCGGGAAACATGCCGCAGCAGTGCCCGGCGCGGGACGGGTCAAAACTCAGTTCCACAGCGCGGCCGGCGACTCCGCGTCCGGGATCAGCAGCCGGGGCGCGCCGCCACCGTCGGCCGGCACCGCCCACACGTCCGATTGCCGGGTGCCCCGGCGGATGCCGTACATCACGGTGCCCGCGTCGTACCAGGCGGCCTGATCGTCGACGCTGCGCGTCTCGGCCAGCGCGGTCCGCCGCATCGAGGCCAGATCGAGCACGGTCAGCCGCCACCCCTTGGCCGGATCCCCGCCGATCGCCTCCTTGAACGCGATCCGGGTCCGATCCGGCGACAGCGACGGGCACTCCACGTTCGCGGCGAGGGTCCGCACCGACCGCGCGGCCACGTCCCCGGCCACCAGGTAGCGCCGGCCGGCCGTCGACATGGTCGCGTAGAAGTGCTGGTCGTCGGCGAACGTCACACCCCAGAAGTTGACGTCCACCGCGTGGTAGGGCTGCCCCTCCCGGGTGATCGACAGCAGCTCCAGCGAGTCCACCGTCTCGCCGGTAGCCAGATTGATCATGCCGGCCCGGGTGGAGAACCTCCCGCCGTTGTAGGAGTCCCCGGTCACGAAGACCGTCCAGGCGACCACGTTGCCGCTCGGCGAGACCCGGGCCCGGTTCGGCACCCCGACCACCGGATAGGTGTCCCGCACCCGCACCGAGGAGTCGAGGACCGCCAGTTGATAGGTGGCCAGCGACCCGTCCGGCCGCAGGCAGACCCCGCGCCCGGCGGCCGCGTACAGACGATCACAAGCAAGATCGGACACTTGCCGTACGCCCGCCTCACCGCCCCGGGCCACGCTCGCGACGTGCCCGTACCCGGACGCCGCCGTGTTCCGGAACAGCACCCGGTCCCCCGGGCTCGCGTCCACCGCCGACGTCGCGGCGAGACCCGGGCGGTTCGCGTGGTTCATCACGTAGCCGAGGGCGCCGCCCAGCACGACCACCACGACCAGGCCGAGCAGCAGGATCCGCCCGGTCAGCGACATCCGCTCAGGCATCGGCGGGCCGCCGCAACAGCAGGATCGCCGAGATCGACAGGGTGACGAACCCGAACGCGGTCGCCGCGTGGATCGCCCCGGCAGCGTCCCAGCGCTGCCAGGCCAGCCCGAACAGCACCGACGACACCAGGTAGGCGAGCGCCTGACCGGTCTGGATCAAGCCCAGCCCGGTGGTGCGCAGCTCGGCGGGGAGCAACGGACCGGCGAGCGCCATCAGCACGCCGTCCGTCGCCGCGTAGTACCCGCCGTACAGGACGAGAACGACGACGACCGTGACCGGACCGCCCCACCCGGACCCGAGCAGGAGATAGACGATCAGCAGGGCGGCGTAGCCGCCGAGGACCACCGGGGCGCGGCCGATCCGGTCGGCCAGGGTGCCGAACGGCACGGCCAGGGCGAGGTAGGTCAGGCTGGTGCCGACCGCGAGCAGCGGGAACCAGCCGGAGGCGAGGTTCTCCTGGCGTTGCAGGAGCAGGAAGACGAAGCCGTCACCGATCGTGCTCAGGCCCAGCAGCACCGCACCGAGCAGCAGCATCCGGATCGGCCGGCGGCGCAGCAGGGCGGCCGCCGCGGTCAGGCTGACCGCGGCCGCGGGCGGGCGCGGACCGCGGTGGTCACCGACGAACAGGACGAGCACCAGCACGCCGATCACCGCGATGCAGCCGCTGACCACGAAGACCGAGTCGTAGGCCTGGCCGGAGGCGGCGAGCACGGCGAGCGCCACGAGCGGTCCGGCGAAGGCGCCCGCGGTGTCCATCGCGCGGTGCACGCCGAACGCGCGGCCCAGCTGACCGGCGGGCGTGGACAGGGTGATCAGCGCGTCCCGGGGCGCGGTGCGCAGCCCCTTGCCGGCCCGGTCGGCGACGATCGCGGCGCTCAGCCAGGGCACCGAGGTACCGGCCGCGAGCAGGCCGAATTTCATCGACGCGGAGAGTCCGTACCCCACTGCGGCGACCGCCTTGCGACGCCGCGCCCGGTCGGCGACATAGCCGCCGGCCAGGCGCAGCAGGGCGGTGGCCCCGGTGTAGAGGCCGTCGATCAGCCCGTAGACGGCGGGGCTGAGCCCCAGGCCGGCGACCAGGTACAGCGGCAGGATCGCCGAGACCATCTCGCTGGACACGTCGGTGATCAGGCTGACCGTGCCGAGGGCGAGGACCGTGCCGGCGACGCGCTTGGTGCGGTCGGTCCGGCCGGCGGCCGGCTTCTCCACCGAGGCCAGGTACATGCGGTTACTGCCAGACGTCGGTGATCGGCGAGACGTTCGCGGCGCCGCCCAGGGCGGGCAGGCCGTACGCCGTCTCGATGGTGCGCAGCACGGTGTAGTGGGTGATCTTCGAGGAGTACGAGCCGGGCTTGACGTGCGCCCCGACGAAGAACGTGTACACCCGGTTCAGCGCCAGGTAGTTGTCCTCGTCGAAGGTGACGATCAGCAGGCTGTTGTGCGTCTTGGCCCACTGGGCATACCCGTCGAGCTTGTTCTTGAGCCAGGCGTCGCCGGTCCCGATCGAGCAGTCGTGCATGTCGTTGCACATGTCCGGGCTGACGAACGAGACGGTGGGCAGCTTGCTGTAGTCGCTCGGGAAGCTGGCGAAGGTCACGTTGCTGCTGGCCGGCACGTTGCTGAAGTCGACCCAGCTGTTGTGCTTGCGCCGGTAGGTGCCGCTGGAGCAGCCGGTGTAGCCGTCCGAGGGCATCGCCTCGGAGTAGCCCTTGAACGACAACCCGGACGAGATCAGCTGGTTGCCCAGGTTGTCGCCGGTGAAGTTCTTCGGGCAGTCGTCGTTGGTGACGCCCTGGGTGCCGCCGGAGAACAGCGCGATGTAGTTCGGCTGGCTGGGGTGGGTGATCGCGTAGGACTGGGTGAACTTGGCGCCCTGTCCGGCCAGCGAGGTGAAGTAGGGCGAGGACGAGGAGGTGAGCTGCCAGGCGCTCTTGTTCTCGAACATCACCAGGACGATGTGGTCGAAGGCCGGCACCGCGGCGGCCGCCTGGGCCGGTGGCGGCGTGGCGACGCCGAGGAGAGCGAGGGACGCCAGAGCGATCCCGATACGCCGAAGGGACATGCCCGCATCCTTCCCAAGATCATCAACAGGTTCCGACACACCACGTTGCCGCGAGGTTAAGGAAAGACATCCGTCTATGTTGCCAAGTGGGTGCGACCTGACGCCAGCCCTCAGGCCGATGCCGCCGGGCCCGATAACGCCAGAGTCGGAACCACCCTCTCGAACGGAGCAAGCATGACGACGCGAGCCGCTCGCGCGTGCTTCAGCGCCTGGATCCTGGCGTTGGTCTGCTTGTACTACGCGTTCCCGGACGCCCACCTGTACACCTGGGCGCTGCTCGGGTACTCGTCGGCGGTCGCGATCCTGGCCGGGGTGCGTCTCCACCGGCCGGCCCAGCGCCTGCCGTGGTATCTGATCAGCGCCGCGCTGGCCTTCTTCACCACCGGCGACAGCTGGTACAACCTGATCCTCGCGCGTGGCGGCCAGCCCGGCTTCCCCGCCGTCAACGACGTCCTCTACCTGCTCGTCTACCCGCTGCTGACCGCCGCGTTCCTGATCTTCGTCCGGGCCCGCCGGGGCCGCGGGGACAACAAGGCGGCACTGCTCGACGCGCTCGTCCCGACCGTCGGCCTGGGCCTGGTGGCCTGGGTCTACTGGATCGCCCCGTTCACCCGCGCCGAGGACCTCTCCGTCCTGGAGAAGGTCGTCTCGGTCGGCTACCCGCTCGGGGACGTGCTGGCGCTGGCGATGGTCCTGCGGATGTTCACCGCCACCGGCAGGCGCCCGGCCGCGCTCGGTGGCCTCGGCCTGGCCATGGTCGGTCTGCTCATCTCGGACGTCTTCTACGGCCAGTCCCAGCTGCGCAGCGACTGGACGCTGGGCGGCCCGGTCGACCTCGGCTGGATCGTCTTCTACGCGACCATGGGGTACACCGCGCTGCGCCCGTCGATGCGGGAGCTCAGCGAGCGGGCCGGCCGGTCCCGCGGCGAGATGGGCCGGCACCGGCTGGTCTGGCTGACCGCGGCCGCGCTGATCGCCCCGGCGGTGCTCTGCCTGGAGTACCTGCAGGGCCGGCCGGCCGAGATCGCCCGCAGCGGCATCGTCGACGCGCCGATCATCGCGGCCGCCGCGGCGGTGATGTTCCTGCTGGTCCTGGCCCGGGTCGCGGACCTGGCGATGGCCCAGCGGCAGGCGATGGCCCGGGAGCGGGCGCTGCGCGAGGCCGGGTCGCTGCTGTTCGCGGCGACCTCCGAGCGGGACGTCGTAGCGGCGCTGCGCCAGGCGGTGGGCCGCCTGATGCCGCCGAACGAGCCGTACCACCTGGTGCTGCCGCCGCAGGTGCCGGGCACCGCGGAGGTGGCCGTGCACTGGCGGGCCGCCGCCGACCTGCCGGTCGGCATCGACGCGGGCGGGTTCCCGACGGTGCTGTTCGCCACCCAGCCGGTGCCCGGCGGCGAGCGGCACGGCCAGCTGATCCTCGGCGCGGCCGAGGACGTGCTGCACGCGGTCCGCCCGTCGCTGGAGACCCTCGGCGCGCAGATCGCCGTGGTGCTGGAGCGGATCTCGCTGACCGCGGAGATCAACCAGCGGGACAGCGAGGCGTACTTCCGCACCCTGATCCAGAGCACCGCCGACGTCATCCTGATCCTGGACGGCGACGACACGATCCGGTACGCCAGCCCGTCCGGGATCAAGCTGTTCGGCGCCATCCTGCCGGTGGGCACCCCAATGGCCGCGCTGATCACCGAGGACGCCCAGGAGGCGCTGCGCGACGTGCTGTCCCGGCTGCGCCGCGGGCACGGCGGGCTGGCCGGCGTCGAGCTGACCGCCCGGGGCGCCGGCGGCCGCCGGATGCTGCTCGAGTGCGACCTGCGCAACCACCTCGACGACCCGACGGTGAACGGCCTGGTCGTCACCCTGCGCGACGTCACCGAGCAGCGCCGCCTCGAGGACGACCTGACCCACCAGGCGTTCCACGACTCGCTGACCGGGCTGGCCAACCGGGTGCTGTTCCGCAACCGGCTGGAGCAGGCGTTCATGGTGGCCGAGCGGGACGGTGCCACGCTCGGCGTGCTCTTCGTCGACGTGGACGACTTCAAGGAGGTCAACGACACCCTCGGGCACGCGGTCGGCGACCAGCTGCTGCTCGCCGTGGCGCAGCGGATCTCGGCGATCATCGGGGCCGGCAGCACCGCGGCCCGGATGGGCGGCGACGAGTTCGCCATCCTGGTCGAGCAGAGCGACAGCGCGGACGCCGCCGAGGAGGTCGCCGCCCGGATCGTCGCCGAGCTGGAAGCGCCCCTCGAGGTGCCCGACGGCGAGGGCGGCCTGCACCTGGTCAGCGGCCAGGTCAGCATCGGCGTCGCGACCAACCGGGACGCCGAGCACGCCACCGAGCTGCTGCGGCACGCCGACCTGGCGCTCTACCTGGCCAAGGGGATGGGCAAGGGCGGCTGGCAGCGCTACCAGAGCGACCTGGCGCACGCCATGGTGCAGCGGCTGGAGCTGCGCACCCAGCTGCACGAGGCGATCGAGGACGAGCAGTTCGTGCTGCAGTTCCAGCCGATCGTCGAGCTGGCCGACCAGCGGGTCACCGGCGTCGAGGCGCTGGTCCGCTGGCAGCACCCGGCGCGCGGGCTGCTCAGCCCGTTCCACTTCGTCGAGGCGGCCGAGGAGAACGGCACGATCATCGGGATCGGCGGCTGGGTGATGCGCGAGGCGCTGCGCCAGTTCGCCGCGTGGAAGGCCGAGGACCCGGACACCTCGCTGCGCTACATCAGCGTCAACGTGTCGCCGCGGCAGTTCCGCGCCCCGGACTTCGTCGAGCAGGTCCGCTCGGCGCTGGCCTCGGCCGGGGCCCGGCCGGAGTGGCTGTTGCTGGAGGTCACCGAGAGCCTGGTGCTCAAGGACGCCGCCAAGGTGGTCCAGGACCTGCGCGCGTTGCGCGCCCTGGGGGTCCGGGTGGCGATCGACGATTTCGGTACGGGCTACAGCTCCCTCAGCTATTTGCGGCAGATGCCGGTGGACGTGCTGAAGCTGGACAAGTCGTTCATCGACGACATTCTTACCAGCCGCCAGCAGCACGCCCTGGTCGACGCGATCGTCACGCTCGCCGGCAACCTGGACCTCGCCGTGGTCGCCGAGGGCATCGAGGAGCCCGGCCAGCGGATCGCCCTGGACACCATGGGCTGCCAGTACGGACAGGGTTACCACTTCGCCAAGCCGCTCTGGCCGGTGGACATCCCGGCGCTGGTCGCGGCGGCCCGGCCGGCCGCGCTCAGCGCGTGAGCTGAACCCGCCGATCCTGCAACGATCCACCTTAGGCGCGGGAAGTCCGCTTTATTGTCCACTGTCAGTAACTGAACATTCACTGACAGGGTGAGGTACCGGTTAACGACTGGCGCGTCCGGCCCGGAAGGGGCAGGGTCACAGGGGTGCTGAACAACCCCGTGTGGGCCGCCCTCTCCGGGCCGCAGGCCGGTTACGCCGAAGCCGCCGGAGACGCCGCCCGATACCAGCCCGACATCGCCCCGTTCTGCGCCGTGAGCGACCCGGCCGACCCGGCAGCCTGGCGCGACCTGGCCACGCTGACCGACTACGCGCTGCTCACCGGCCCGGCGCTGGCCCCGCCGCCGGGCTGGGTGGAGGACGTCCGGACGCAGGGCGTGCAGATGGTCGGCACCGCGATGACCGCCGTCGACGACCCGGAGGCCGTCCCGCTCACCGAGCACGACGTCCCGGAGATGCTCGACCTGGTGGCCCGCGCGCAGCCCGGCCCGTTCCGCAAACGCACCATCGACCTGGGCCGCTACCTGGGCATCCGCTCCCGCGACGGCCGCCTGATCTCGATGGCCGGCGAGCGTTTCCGGATGCCCGGCTGGACCGAGGTCTCCGCGGTCTGCACCGACCCGGAGTTCCGCGGCCAGGGCCTCGGCGCCCGCCTCACCCTCGCGGTCGCGGCCGGCATCCTGGCCCGCGGCGAGCTGCCGTTCCTGCACACCGTGCACGACAACGACAACGCGATCCGCCTCTACGAGCGCCTCGGCTTCGAACACAGCGCCGACGTGGTCTTCACGAGCTTCCGCTACACCGGCTAGCTCGCCGGAGGCGCCCGGCCGGTTCCGGTCCGCCGTCCGCCTCCGCCGCACCGGCTCGCGCACGGTCCGCTCCCCCGTCCCGGCCGCGGTCCGATTTTTCGGTACGACTCGGAGTCCCGTGCCGGTCGGCCCGCGCGGCCCGGCCCCCGCACGACCGCTACGCGCGTCGTGCGGGCCCGGCTGCCCCTCGCGGCCGCCTAGGATCAGCGGCCATGAGAGAACGGACCGCCGGTCACCGCCGAGCCCGCTTCCGCTACTTCCTCACGCTGCTGATCCTCGGCTCCCTGGTCACCGCGGCCACGTGCGCCGACGCCGCAGGCAGCGAGAGGTGGACCCTCAGCACGGTCCTGGCCACCGGATCTTTCTTCCTGTTCCTCGCCGCGCTCCTGCTCGACCTGGTGATCAACCCGAGTTAGCCGCCGTGCCGCTCCCGCCGGGAGCCCGCCACGACCCGCCGCGCCCCGCGGTCGCAGCCGCCACGCACGGTCCCGGCTGGCCCTCACGGGTGTCTCGAGGGTCTTGAGACACCCGTGAGGGCCAGCCCGGGAGCGGAGCCGCGGCCGGGACGGTGACTCGGCTTGGTGGCGGCGTGTTCGCGCGGACGCCGCCGGCCCGCATGACGGCTGCTAGAGCTGGCCGTGATTGGGCGGGAGGACGTCGGCCAGCTCATACGCGGCGATGTGGGCGTACTTCCAGTCGAGCGGGTCGTGGACGCTGTGGGTCCGGGCGTTGCGCCAGTGGCGGTCCAGGTCGTACTTGGCGGCGGCGGAGCTGGTGCCGCACAGCTGGAACAGCTCCGAGCCGGCCTCGACCGCGATCTCGCTGCCGAAGGCCTTCGCGGCCGCGACCGCGAGCGACCCCCGGGCGGCGGCGTCGGCGTCCGCCGGGAACAAGGTCACTTCTTCGAGGGTCCGGGCCGCCGACTCGAGCAGCGCCTCGGCGGCCCGCACCCGGCTGGCCAGCCGGCCGTACCGGTGCCGGACGTGCGGATCGTCGGCCGCGGTGGACGCGCCGGCCCGGACCGCCTCGGTCGACGGGCGCGCCTTGGTCCGCAGATAGTCCCGGGCGTCGGCGAGCGCCGCGCCGGCGATGCCCACCTCGATCGCCGCGTGGTAGAGCTGCGCCCGCGCCCCGAGCTGCTGCGGCTGCTCGTAGGCGTGCGCGTAGTCCAGCCGCAGCCCCGGCTCGACCGGCACACCGGTGAAGGTGGCCGTCCCGCTGATCGTGGCGCGCTGCCCGATCACGTCCCAGTCGGTGTCGACAGCCACCCCGGCGGCGTCCCGGGCGACGAAGGCGAGCACCAGCCTGCCCTGCTCGTCGAGCGCGCTGACCGCGATCCAGGCGCTGGTCAGGGCCCCGGTGGTGTAGTACTTGACGCCGTCGAGCAGGCCGCCGCTGATCTTCGTACGCAAGTCCTGTGCGTGTTTTCCGCCTCGCTCCGCCAGCGCGTTGCCGAAGCGGCGGCCGGCCAGGACCTCGCCGAACAGGCGCTTACGGGCCTCCGGGCCGCCGTGCACGGCGAGCACGTCGACCAGCAGGAAGTGTGCCTGCGGGACCTGGGCGATCGACGGGTCGGCGGCCGCGATGACCCGGCCGACCTCGGCCAGGGTGCGCGGGCCGAGCCCGGGACCGCCGTCGGCAACCGGGACGGTGATCGCGAGCAGGCCGGAGGAGTCGAGCGCGGCGAGTGCCTCGGACGGGATCACCGTCGCGCCGTCGCGGTCGCGCTGGATCGCGCCGGGGGCGAGCCCGGCGGCGAGCCGGTGGGCGGCGGTGACCGCCTCGTCGTGCGTCTGGGGAACGGACATCCACCGATCCTACGATCGCGGCCGTTTCTCAAGTGGCCCGCACGGTGACCGATCAAACGCGGGTCAGCACGGCGGAGGAGGGGCATTGGTCGAGGTCATCGAGGGCGCCGCGCTGGTCGTCGGGGTCATCGGCCTGGCCGCCGGGATCCGGGCGTCCCGGTCGCGGGCCCGGCGTCCCCGGCTGCGGCAGGCGTGGCGGGCGGTCGTCCCGATGACCGACGGGCTGACCGGGCTGGGCAACCGATCGCGGTTCCGGGCCACGTCGTACCGGAACCTGGCCCGCACCGCCCGGACCGGCCGGCACTCGGCCGTCCTGGTCATCGACATGAACGGGTTCAAGGAGGTCAACGACACCCTCGGGCACAAGTCCGGTGACCTGGTGCTGGTCGAGTTCGCCAAGGTGCTCGAGCACTGCGTGCGGGCGCCGGGCCTGGCCTGCCGGATGGGCGGCGACGAGTTCTCGGTGCTGCTGACCGACCTGGACCACCCGGAGCAGGCCTACCAGGTGGCCGGCCTGATCGCCGCCACGATGGGCCCCGTGGTGATCGACAACCGGCTGATCGAGCTGGCCGCGAGCATCGGCGTCGCCGTGTCCGGGCCCGGCGAGCTGACCCACGACGAGATCGTGCACCGGGCCGACCTGGCGATGTACCGGGCCAAGGCGCTCGGCCCGGAGACCCGCTGGGCGATCTGGCAGGAGTCCCTGGAACCGCGGGCCGCCGGCGCCGCGGCCTGACGCCATCCGTCAAACGGCGCGTCAAACGGCCCGGCTGTCTGATCTGACGCAGGGGCCCGGGAAGCGCCCGGGCCGCTAGTGTCAGGAGACGACAGTGCCGCTGTTCATGGATGTCCACAATGTCGGCGACGGTGTGCTGGCCAGTGATGTCGCCGCCGCCCACGAGGCCGACCTGGCCGTGCAGGACGGCTTCGGGGTCAACTACCTGAAGTACTGGGTGGACGAGGCCGGCGGGAAGATCTTCTGCCTGGTCGAGGCGCCGGACGCGGAGGCCGCGGCCACCGTGCACCGCAAGGCGCACGGGCTGGTGGCCGACGAGATCTACCCGATCAGCGCGCAGGGCTGAACGAGGCGAGAGGACCGGGCCGGCGATGGGTCTCACCGTGCACCTGCTCGGTCCACCCCGGGTCGAGCGGCCGGACGGGGACGGACACCAGATGCGCAGCCGCAAGAGCTGGGCGCTGCTGGCCTGCCTGGTCCTCGGCGAACGCCCGCCGACCCGGAGCCGGCTCGCCGGCCTGCTGTACGCCGAGGCGCAGGACCCGATGCGGGCCCTGCGCTGGGGGCTGGCCGAGATCCGCCGCTGCCTGGGCGTCACCCTGGACGGCGATCCGGTGGTGCTGGGGTTGCCACCGGACGCCGTCGTCGACGTCACCGTCCTCACGCACGGCGCCTGGGCGGCCGCCGTCGACCTGCCCGGCCTCGGTGCCGACCTGCTCGAGGGCGTCACCGTCCGGGACGCGCCGGCGTTCGAGTCGTGGCTGCTCTCCGAGCGGCGGCGGATCGCCGCGGCGGCCGAGGCGATTCTGCACGAGGCCGCCCTGGGCCGGCTGGCCGAGGACGATCTGGAGGCGGCGAGCCGGCTGGCGGTGCGCGCCGCCGCGATGAGCCCGCTGGACGAGAACCACCAGGCCCTGCTGATCCGGCTGTACCGGCTCGCCGGCGACGACCGGGCGGCGGAGCAGCAGTTCGCGGCGGTCACCGCGCTCTTCCGCAAGGAGCTCGGGGTCGCGCCGGGCCGGGCGGTCGAGCAGGCCATGGCGGAGGGCCGGCGGCACCGGGAGGTGGTCGCGGACGACGCGTCCGTCGAGGCGATCGTGGAGTCGGGCGCGGCGGCGGTGGCGGCCGGCGCGGTGGAGACCGGCGTCCGGTCGCTGCGCACCGCGATCGGGCTGGCCGACCGGTCCGGGCACGCGCCGTCCCGGCTGGCCGCCCGGCTGCGGCTGGCCGAGGCGCTGATCCACTCGACGCGCGGGATGGACGAGGAGGGGCTTGCCGTCCTCTACGAGGCGGAACGGCTCGGCCTGGCCGACGGTGATCCGGCCGCGGTGGCCCGGGCCCGCGCCGAGATCGGCTACGTCGACTTCCTCCGCGCCCGGTACGACCGCAGCCACCGCCGGCTGACCGACGCGCTCACCGTGGCCGGCGGCTCGGGGCCGATCGCCGCCCGGGCCACCACCTATCTCGGCGCGGTGGAGAGCGACCGGGCCGCCTACGCCTCCGCCGTCCGGCTGCTGGACCGGGCCGCCGGGCTCGCCCGCTCCTGCGCCGACCCGCGCACCGAGGCGTACGCGCTGTCCATGCTCGGCCGGGTGCACCTGCTCACCGGGGCGGTCGGACCGGCCGCCGAGCACCTCGACGCGGCGATCCGGCTCGCCGAGCGGGACCACTGGCTGGCCTTTTTGCCCTGGCCGCAGGCGCTGCGTGGCGAGGTGCACCTGGCCGCGTCCGAGACCGCGGCGGCCGCCGCCGTGCTCCAGCAGGCCTTCGCCCGCGCCTGCCAGCTCGGCGATCCCTGCTGGGAGGGCATCGCCGCCCGGTCGCTGGCCCTGACCGCCGAAGCGGCCGGCCGCACCGCCGAGGCCTTCGCGCTGCTCGCCGACGCCCGGCGGCGGTCGAACCGGATGGCCGACTCGTATGTCTGGCTGGACGCCTACATCCTCGACGCGCAGTGCGAGCTGGGCCGGCGGCACGGTCATCCGAACGCCCCGCTCTGGGTCGGGGCGCTGCGGCGCCTGGCGTCCCGGACCGGGATGCGGGAGATGATCGTGCGGGCGATGTGGCACGGCGCGGCGCTCGGGCACGCCGGGGATCACGACGCCGCGCGGCTGCTGGCCGGCGACATCGCGAACCCGGTACTGGACGCGCTGCTGGCTCAGGACCCGAGCCGGTACAGAGTGAGCGCGGCCAGCGACGGCGCGTCGACGATCTGACCGGACCGGATCATCCCGGTGATCTCCGCGTCGGTGACCGCGCGGTGGACCATGTCCTGCTCGGTGACCTCTCGGTCCGGCTCGCCCTCGGCCAGATCGGTCGCCAGGTAGACGTCGAAGCCCTGGGTCGAGTACCCGTACGCCTCGTAGAGGTGCCCGAGGTGCACCATGGCGCCGGCCCGCAGCCCGGTCTCCTCGGCCAGCTCCCGCCGGGCCAGAGCCAGCTGGTCGCCGCCCGCCCCGCTCCCCCAGCTGCCCTGCGGAAACTCCCAGGCCCGCCGCCCGACCGGATAGCGAAACTGCTCGACCAGCCAGAACCCGTCCCGCCAGCGCGGCAGCACCAGCGCGAAGTCCGGTTTCTCGACGACGCCGTAGATCCCCGCGCTGCCGTCCGGCCGCCGGATCTCGTCCTCCCGCACGGTCATCCACGGATTCCGATAGACCACGCGACTGCTCAGCTGTTCCACCGTGCGATCTTGCCTCGGCCCGGAAACGCTTGTCATGACCCACCGGTCCGGGACCTCCCCGCCGGTAAACTGGTGCTCTCCCCAGGCTCGAGGAAGACGGTTGCCAGACTCGCGTATCCGACGTCACGTCCAGTTGATCCCACCGGGAAGCGCAACACCCCAGACGCCTCTCGGGCGCGATGGCTTTCTTGACCCGGCCGCAGCCGGGGTGGTCCCCGCGACGGACCTGGCCGGAGCCGCGGGCGGCTACGTGCTCCTGGCCCCGGGAGGTGCCGGGAAGTCGACAATTCTCCACGAGCTCAGAGATCTGGAGGGTGGCGTCGCTGTCGATCTGGTCGGGTTGGACCGAGGCGAGATCGAACCGGCCGTCGCCGCTGCCGTCGCCACGTCTCGACCGGTTTACCTCGACTCCCTCGACGAGGCTGACGCGTTCGAGCCCGCGATGTTCCGGCGCCTGCAACGAGCGATGCAACGGCCGGAGGCGGCCGGGGTCAGTTGGCGGCTCGCCTGCCGGCCGGCCGCGTGGAACGACTTCGGCATGCCTGATCTGGCGACATACCGGCTGCTCCCGCTCAGCCGGGACGCGGCAACGGAGTGGCTGACGGCGGCCGGGGTGGACGAGGGGTTCCTCGACGCGCTCGGGCGGGCCGGATCCGCTCGGCTGACCGGATCGGCGCTGCACTTCGTCGCGGCGGCGCAGCGCTGGCAACAACTCGGTCATCTCCCGGCGCGGCAGGCCGACATCCTGGAGAACGAAATCGTCAGGCTGCTGGCCGAGCGGGAGGACGGCCGGGAGTCACTCCGCGTTCCGGCCGACCTGCGCCGGCGGGCAGCCGGTCGGCTCGCCGCCTTCAGCGTCTTCTCCGGAGTCACCCGGTTCACCCTTCGCGGCACACCCACGGGTGCCGACGTCAGCCTGGGCGACCTGCCCTCGACCGCCGAGCCGGACCGCCCGGATCACACCTTCGGCCATGAGATCCACAAGGAGGTGCTCGGCAGCGCGCTGTTCGAGTCCGGGGCGCCCGGCAGTGTGGTCTTCCGCCATCAGGTCTATACCGACTATCTGGCCGCGGCGTACGTGGCCGGCCGGGAGCCGACGTCGCGTCAGCTCACCGAGGTGCTGAGCATGACGGACGGCGTTCTCCCGCGAGCGATGCGCAGCGTTGCCGCGTGGGTTGCCGCGCTGCGCCCACAAGCCGTCGACCTGCTGGCTCCGAAGAACGTCGGTGCGCTGCTCGCATCGGGAGTCGAGTTCCCGGCCCCCGTGCGAGCCGCGCTTGTCGGTGCGCTGCTCCACGCGGCACGAGAGGCACGGCTCGCACCGGTGTGGTCCGTCGACCTCTCGTTGCTCGACCATCCTGATCTCTCCCGCCAATTGACGGCTCATGCGGCGGAACACTCCGTCGCAGAACTGGAATCGTGGTGGATCTGCCGTATCGCCCTCGCGTGCCGGGTGACCGAGATGCTTCCCTTCGCTACCCGGGTGGCCGGGGAGCGGGAATGGTTCGCCTGGGCACGGCGCCCCGCCATCACCCTGATCCTGAAACTGGGTACGGACAGTGACCGGCAGGCCCTGCGCTCCCGGCTGGACCTGACCGAGAAGGCCGATCCGGACGACGAGTTGCGCGCCGCGTTCATCGACGGGATGTTTCCGAGGCATCTGCCGCTCGCCGAGATCCTGCCGATGCTGCATGCGCCCCGGACGAACAATTACATCGGCGCCTACAAGAAGCTCCTCGGCGAGTTCCCGGACAGGGTCGCCCCCTCCGACCTGCCCATGCTGCTCTCCTGGGCCACGCAGCGCACGGAGGACGACAGATTCCAGTTCGCCTACTGGGTCAACGAGTTCCTGACCACGGCCGTCACCCGGGCCTTCGACCATCTGCACGAGCCCGGGCAGCTCGAAGCCCTCAGTTCGCTGCTTGCCGAAGCACCACTGGGCCAACGGTTCGATCCGCCCTGGACGGGCGACCGGCGCCGCCGTCGCGAACTCGCCGTGGCGGTCGCCGAACGCTGCGAGGGTCGCTGGTGGGAACTTCTCCGTTCCGGTCTGGTGACCCCCGAGGACGCCGCATGGCTGACGGACGACGCGGGCACCTTCCCGGCTGCGGCCCGGGCCGCGCTCGATCGGTGCCTCGCGAAGATCAACGAACCGCCGGGGGATCCCGCCGTCCCCGAGGAGCGCCCTGAGTCCCGCCGGATCCGCGAATCCCTGGTCGCCGCTCGTCAGGATCTCCTCGGCTGGTGGCGGACAGTGATCGCGTTGAGCGGCGAGTCCTCACCCGAGATGTGGTCCTTCGATTTGACCGCACGACCGGGCTGGTCGCTGTTGACGGCGGAGGAACAGCGGGAAGTCATCGATCTGGGCTGGCAGTACGTCATCCGGCATCGGCCGGATCCGGAGACATGGCTGGACTCAGCGGCGGTCTCACGGGACGCATACCGGGACTGGGCCGGCGTGTACCTGCTGACCACGGTGGCGGAGCACCATCCCGAGCGACTGGCTGGGCTGCCCGGCGCGTGCTGGTCGACGTGGGCGCCGGTCATCGGCGGCGTTCATCCCTACTACGAGGGCGAACCGCTGAAGAAGCTGATCGCTCTGATGCCCGGCGACCCCAGGGAGCAGGTACTCACCACCGTCCGGCGCGTCATGGACGCCCGGCCGGGATGGTGGCGCACGCCTGTGCAGGAGTACTTCGCCCAGGACCTGGCGCCGACGCTGGTCGGCTACCTGCGGCACCGACGGTTCGACGACACGACGAGCGCGGACATTCTCGGCTTCCTGCTGGAATTCACCCCGGCGGAAGTGGCCGGCTTGTGTCGTTCGTTGGCCAGTGACGACGATTCCCCGCTCGCTCGAAGAGCCAGGAGGCATCTCGCCGAGACGGAGCCCCAGAAGGTTGCCGAGGCCGTCCTGGCCGGGGACGCCGACCGTGCGGTCGTGGAGAAACGCATCGCCGGGCTGCATCTCAGCGAGCTGGACACGCACACCCTGGGCGATCTCACCCGTTTCCTGTTCGACCGCTTCCCGCCCGCTGACGACCCACCGTTCGAGAAGAGCTTCGACCATCCTGGCGTCCAGGCTCGGAAGGGCGCCCTCCAAGTATTGATGGAACGGGGTGAGGCACGGACTCTGGAACGTCTCGCGGAAGGCCGAACGGCTTTCGAGATCCGTTATCTCCGACATTTCAGCGAGTCAGCACAGGCGATAGCCGCCGACACCAGAATGGCCCGGCTGACCCCGGAACATCTGCTCGTCGTACTGGGCCGGTCCGATGTCCGGCTCGTCCAGGACGCGCGAGATCTGCTCGACGCCGTCATCGATCACCTGGTGGAGCTGCAGCATGAACTGACCCACCGGAACGCGTTCCGTGATCTCTGGTCACGCGATCTCACCGACATCGGCAGCGAGGACGACATCTCCGACTGGGTCCAGCGACACCTCGAGAAGCGGCTCAACGGCGGCACGATCGACCGCGAGGTCCAGGTTCAGCGCCGCAGCGCATCCGGCATCGGCACTCGCATGGATCTGACGGTCTCCGCGCGCTCGGCCACCGCCACGGTCGACACCGCCCGGGTCGTCATCGAGGCCAAGCTGGTCAACAACCCCGAGATCGAGACGGCGACGCGGAATCAGCTCATCGACCGTTACCTCACCGCGATGGGGCTGCGTCACGGCTTGCTCCTGGTGTACTGGGTCCGGCCCGACCAGCGTCCGGCCCGCTGGCGGGAACGCACTCCCGCGCACCCCGCTGCCGCCGGACTCCTGGCCGAGCTGGAGCGCCAGGCGTCGGAGGCGCCGGCCGGCTACGACGTACGTCCGTTCGTCCTCGACGTCAGCCGTCCCGTCCAGGCGAAGGAAACCGCGGGGGGCGGGCCGGCTCAGCGGAGGTAGCGCTCGACGGCGTGGCGGATCTGGTCCGGGGTCATCGGGTCGGTGGACAGGACGCTGTGCAGGACCAGGCCCTCGATCAGGGCGTCCAGCTCGCGCGCGGTGGTCGGGTCGAAGTGCGTCTCCAGGGCGTCCCGGCTGCGCTGCATCCAGGCCTGGGTGACCGCCCGCAAGCCCGGGTTGCGGGCCGCCGCGACGTACAGCTCGACCGCCATGACCAGGTCTTTCGGGGAGCCGATCAGGTCGTCGCGGATCAGCGCGATGACCGCCTCGATGGCGCTGTCCCGGTCGGTGGCGGCGCCCAGCCGCGCGTCGAAGACGTCGGCGGCGGCCGCCGCGTGCCGCCCGAACGCCTCGGCCAGGACCTCGTCGAGCGAGCCGAAGTGGTAGGTCATCGAGCCGAGCGGCACGTCGGCCACCCGGGCGATCTCCCGGTGTGTGGTGCCGGCGACGCCCCGCTCGGCGATGACCTGCAGGGCGGCGTCGATCAGCCGGTCGCGGCGCCCGGGATCGTGCCGCCGGGTCCGTCGGTCAGTCATCCGCGCCGCCCGGGATCGTGCCGCATCGCCTCTCGGTCAGTCATCCGCGCCGATGTTACGGATCACCCGCGCCGGATTGCCCACCGCCACCACGTCGGCCGGCAGATCCCTGGTCACCACCGCGCCGGCGCCGACCACGGTGTTCTCCCCGATGGTGACGCCGGGCAGGACGATCGCGCCGGAGCCGAGCCAGACGTTGTCGCCGATGGTGATCGGTTTGGCCGCCTCCCACTTGTCCCGGCGCGGGCCCGGCTCGATCGGGTGGGTCGGGGTGAGCAGCTGGACGTTGGTGCCGATCTGCACGTCGGCGCCGATGGTGATCGGGGCGACGTCCAGCGCGACCAGGCCGAAGTTGGCGAAGGTGCGGGCGCCGATCCGGAGGTGCCGGCCGTAGTCGACGCGCAGCGGCGGCCGGATCTCCACCCCTTCGCCGACCTCGCCGAGCAGCTCGGTGAGCAGCTGCCGCCGCCGGTCGCCGTCCCGGATCGGGGTCGCGTTGAACTCGTCCGTCAGCTCGAAGGCCCGCAGGGCGGCCTCGGCCAGCTCCGGGTCGTCGGCGAGGTAGAGCTCGCCGGCGAGCATCCGCTCACGCATCGAAGTCATGTGTACGAGCGTACACATAGGCCTCCGAGGTTCCGGAACTTCTCCGGGAAAGCACGGCGTGAGCAGGGCCAATGCCGGAACCGCTGCCGGAACCGGTTCCGGGAGGCATTGACACCGGTTGGTGGCGAGGACACAGTGTCCGGCAAGAGAGCGATTTCACAGGGTGTTCCCCCACCCGCAACGGCTCCGTCACATCTTCCATCCCCAAGGAGTCCCCGATGTCCCCTGCCCGGAAATGGGCCGTCGCGGCCGCGACCGGCCTCCTCGCCGCGCTGGTCAGCGCGCCGAGCGGCGCCCAGGCCGCCGAGACCCTGGTCTCACAGAACAAGCCGGCCACCGCCTCGTCCTCGGAGTGGGCCGGCACCCCGGCCGCCTCCGGCAACGACGGCAACACCGGCACCCGGTGGTCCAGCGCGTTCGCCGCCAGCCAGTGGTACCAGGTCGACCTGGGCGCCGCCACCTCGATCAGCCGGATCGCGATCAACTGGGAGAACGCCTACGCCAAGGCGTTCACCATCCAGTTCTCCGCGGACGGCACCGCGTGGACCCAGGCCTACGCGACCAGCACCGGGACCGGCGGCCAGCAGAGCATCCCGGTCAGCGGCACCGCCCGCTACGTCCGGATCAACCTGACCCAGCGCGCCCTGGAGCTCTACGGATACTCGTTCTGGGAGTTCCAGGTGTTCTCCGGGGACGGCCCCACCAACCCGACGACCAGGCTGCTCTCGTACGGGAAACCCGCCCGTGCCTCGTCCGAGCAGAACGACGTCAACTGCAACCCGTGCACCGCCGACAAGGCCTTCGACAACGACCCGGCGAGCCGCTGGGCGACCAGCTCCACCACCGGCTGGGTGGACCCGGGCTGGATCTCCGTCGACCTGGGCGCCACCGCGCAGATCAGCCAGGTGGTGCTGCAGTGGGACCCGGCGTATGCCAAGTCGTACCAGATCCAGGTGTCGAACGACGGCACCGCCTGGACCAGCGTCTACTCGACGACCACCGGTGACGGCCTGAAGGACGTCATCACCGCCACCGGCTCCGGCCGCTACGTGCGGATGTACGGCACCGCCCGCAGCGGCCCGTACGGCTACTCGCTCTGGGAGTTCAGCGTCTACGGCACCGGCGGCAACCCGGTCGACCCGCCCGCCAAGCCGGCCGACCCGAGCTTCCCGGCCACCCGCCTGGTCTTCGCCGACGAGTTCAACGGCGGCAACGGCGCCAAGCCGGACACCGCGAAGTGGACCTACGACCCGGGCGTCCCGCAGAACGGCGAGATCCAGTACTACACGCCGAACAGCGAGAACGCGGCGATGAACGGCGCCGGCCAGCTGGTCATCGAAGCGCGGAAGCAGGACTACCAGGGCCGGCAGTACACCTCGGCCCGGATGAACACCAGCAACAAGTTCCACACCCAGTACGGCCGGGTCGAGGCCCGGATCAAGGTGCCGAAGGGCAACGGGCTCTGGCCGGCCTTCTGGATGATGGGCGCCGACTTCCTGCAGGGCCGCCCGTGGCCCTACAACGGCGAGATCGACATCATGGAGATCCTCGGTCGCAACACCAACGAGCTGTACACGACGCTGCACGCGCCGGCGTACAACGGGGCCGGCGGCTACGGCCAGAAGTACACCTCATCGGTGGACCTGTCCCAGGACTTCCACGTCTACGCGGTCGAGTGGGACAGCAAGGGGATGCGCTTCTTCCTCGACAACACGCTGGTCTTCACCGCCGCCAAGGACACCGTGGAGAACACCCGCGGCCCGTGGATCTACGACCACCCGTTCTACCTCATCCTGAACCTGGCGGTCGGCGGCGACTTCCCCGGTCCGATCGACGCGACCACCCCGTTCCCCAGCCGGATGCTGGTCGACTACGTGCGCGTCTACCAGTGAGGGACGCCGCGGCAGGGCCGGCCCCCTGGCCCTGCCGCGGTCACCTCAGCTCAGCTTCAGCAGATCCGGGCAGTAGACGGTCATGAAGTGCGGATGCAGGCGGTAGTAGACGACCTCGGTGGTCCAGTCGAAGGCGTCCGCCCCGTAGAACTCCTTGAGGTAGTCCAGCACCTCCGGCTCGGCCGTCAGGTCGATCGCCTCGGCCCGGCCGTGCACGAAGACGCCCAGGTCCTCGCCGCGCAGGTGGGAGACGCTGGCGGCCGGCCGGGCGGCCAGGTGGTGGGCTTTCGCGGCGGTGCGGGCCGTACCGAAGATCCAGCGGCCGTGCAGGAAGTGCCCGTCGACCGCGCTGATCCGCGGCTCGCCCCGCGCGGTGACGGTGGCCAGCGACAGCGTGCACATGCCGGTCAGCACCCCGGTCACCTGCTCGGCGGTCAGTGTCCGCTCGGTGACGATCGACCGCAGGTGCGCGGTCGACCCGGCGAGCGAGGTCTCCAGCAGACGTTGCAGCTCGGCGAGCTGGTCGGGAGTCTCCCGCATGTCAGCGCGGGGTGCGGCGGTCGGCGGCGGCGTAGGAGGCCGCGGCGGTGACCGCGGAGACGGCCAGCACGGCCGGCCAGGAACCGATCCGCTTGGCCAGCGGGTGGGACAGCCCGAAGGCGCCGACATAGGTGGTGGCCAGCGCGGCGGTCACGCCCGGGCTGGTCCGCCGGGCCCACTCGCGCCCGGCCAGCACGCCACCGGCGGCGAGGACCGCGCCGCCCAGGGGCCGGATGCCGGTGCGGCGGGCCAGCTGCCAGCCACCGATCAGAGAGCCTGCGGTGATCACCGCGGTGGGAACACGCATGGCCCGACCCTACCCGCCGCCGCCCGCCCCCGGTCCGCTCGCCGGCCCGGTCCAGACCGGTTGACGGTACGGCCGGAAGCACCGCCGCGGGCTCAGCTCAGACTCGTCGCGGCCGGGCTCAGCTCAGACTCGTCGCGGCCAGCGCGGTGGCGACCAGCAGCCCCATCCCGTTCGTGGCCCAGTGCAGCGCGGCGGCCGCGAGCAGGCTCCCGGACCGGCGCCGCAGCTCGCAGAGCAGCAGGCCGGCCAGCGCGGTGAAGGCCACCGCCCCGAGGATGGCCAGCACCCGCCCGGTGGCGCCGACCCCGAACGTGGCGCCGACCGCCTGGTTCACCTGGGCCAGGCGCAGCGACGGCAGGATGTGCCAGAGGCCGAACAGGACCGACGAGGTGATGCTCGCCCAGGTGGCGCCCCGGTGGTGATTGACCAGGCCCATCAGTACGCCGCGGAAGGCCACCTCCTCCAGCAGCACGGTGCCGAGCGGGACGACCACGAACGCGGTCAGCAGGGCGGCGCCCGGGTGCAGGTGGTAGCGGACGTCGTGGAAGGCGACCCGGGTGGCCGGGATGGCCGCGCCGATCGCGTAGACCACCGCGACGATCAGGACGGCGCCGACCGCGTACTTCAGGCCGGGCAGGAAGGTGCGCCGGGACAGGCCCAGGTCGTGCCAGGTGAGACCGGCCCGGCGGGCGATCAGCACCAGGGTGAGCGCGACGATCGGCCCGGCGATCAGGCCGGTGTGGTGCGGGCCGTACTTGTCGGCGACGTTGACCGCGGCCAGGATCGCCACCACCGCGCCGAGCACGAGGGCCAGGCGGCGGCGCGACGGGTGGGCCGGCGGGGACCCGACGACCGGGGCGAGGACGGGGGCGGAGGCGGAGGAAAGGTCTGGCATGGCGCGGGCGAGGCTACCTGCTGGTGGCCGCATGAACCAATTGTCACCCCTGTCCGGCCCCGCGGCACTTCAGCGGCTTCGGCACCCCTCTGGATCACCAGGTCAGCGCTCTGACCGGCGGCGGACCGACGATCCACACTGGTCACGCACCGTGAGGACCATCGCGGTGACGTTGCGCACCATCGTGCCGGGGTTCCCTCGAACGGGGAGGCCGCGTCGGCCGTACGGAAATCGGGTCTTGATCGGATCTTGAGGGGTGCGGCCGGTCATCGTCGTTCTGCCCGGTTCACGCAGTAGCCTCGGTTGTCCGGAAATTTCGTTATATGGGAGTTTGGATGCTGCGACTGCCCCGGCGGCGCCTCTTCACGCTGGGCGGCGCGGCCCTGGTCGCGGGACTGCCGCCGGCGAGCCTCGCCTACCCGTTCACCCTCGGCGTGGCGTCCGGGGATCCACTGCCGACCGGGGTGCTGCTCTGGACCCGGCTCGCGCCGCGGCCGCTGGAACCGGCCGGTGGGCTGCCGCCGGTCCGCTACCCGGTGTCCTGGCAGGTCGCCGAGGACAGCGCGTTCCGCCGGGTGGTCCGCTCCGGCGACACGGTGGCCCGCCCGGAGTACGGCCACGCGGTCCACCTCGACGTGCAGGGCCTGCGTCCGGGCCGGGAGTACTTCTACCGGTTCCGCAGCGGCGGCCACCTCAGCCCGGCCGGCCGGACCCGGACCGCCCCGGCCAAGAGCGCGTCACCGGCGTCCATGCGGTTCGCGATCGCCTCCTGCCAGTCCTACGCCGACGGTTACTACGAGGCCTGGCGGCACCTGGCCGCGGAGGACCTGGACGTCGTCTTCTTCCTCGGCGACTACATCTACGAGGGCGCGATCACCAGCGCCGGCGGCAACCGGATGGACGCCACGCTGAACCTGCCGGACACCTTCGAGCTGGAGACCGACACGCTCGACCTCTACCGGATGCGGTACGCGCTCTACCGCACCGACCCCGACCTGCAGGCCGCGCACGCCGCCGGCCCGTGGGTGCTGACCTGGGACGACCACGAAGTGCAGGACAACTACGCGGCCGGGGTGCCGCGCTTCCCCACCACGCCGGACTTCCCGCTCCGCCGGGCCGACGCCTACCGCGCGTACTGGGAGAACCAGCCGCTGCGGCCGCCCCGGCAACCGGCCGGGCCGGACATGTCGCTCTACCGCCGGTTCCGCTTCGGCGACCTGGCGCACGCCTACGTGCTGGACACCCGGCAGTACCGGTCCGACCAGGCGTGCGGGGACAACCTGCGGGCCGGCTGCGCCGACCGGGACGACCCTTCGCGTACGCTGCTCGGCGCCCCGCAGCGGGACTGGCTGCTGGACAAGCTGGGCCGATCCGAGGCGCGCTGGAACCTGCTCGCCCAGCAGGTGATGATGGCCGAGTGCCGGTACGGCGGCCCGGCGAACCGCCTCGACATGGACAAGTGGGACGGGTACGCGGCGGACCGGGAGCGGATCCTGGCGCTCGCCGCCCGGATGCCCGGAACCGTGGCGCTGTCCGGCGACATCCACTACAACTACGCGGCCGACCTGCGGCTCCGGCCGGACCGGCCGGCGGTGGCGGTGGAGCTGGTCGGGACGTCGATCACCAGCGGTGGGGACGGGAGCGAGAGCACCCCGCAACTGGACATGCAGCTGAAGCACAATCCGCACCTGCGGCTGGCGAACGCGCAGCGCGGGTATGTGCGGTGCGAGCTGACCCGGGACCGGCTGCGGGCGGACTTCCGGGTGATGTCGCAGGTCACCCGGCGTGGGGGGACGATCTCGACGCGGGCCTCGTTCGTGTCGGAGCGGGTTGAGCCGGGGCTGGTACCGGCATGAACCGGACAGCGGCGCTGCTGGCCCTGACCCTGGCAGCCGGTCCGGCCGGGGGCGCGTTCTGGTCACCCACCGCCTCGGCCACGCCTCCTTTCTCGCCGCCCGTAGCCCTCTCCGCCGGGACCTTCTCACCGTCCACGGGCCCCGCCACCGGGACTTCCTCGCCGTCCCTGGCCCTCGCCGCCGGGACTTCCTCGTCTGGTGGGGACCCTGGCCCGGTGGCGGCCGAGCCAGGGTCACTCGCGATCATGACGGGTCAGTGCAACGGGCGGGATCTTCTGGTCCACCTCACCAATACGACGACAAAGCCGATTTATGCTGACGCGTGGCTGGCGGCCGACCCCGCACTGCACCTCCCCCGCCGGCTGATCTCCAGCTGGCTGCCGCCCGGCTACACCCGGAAGGTGCCGGTCGCGGTCCGGGCGGCGGACCGGACCAAGCCGGGCACCTATCACCTCCGGATCAGCAGCGCCGGAACGAGCGTGGACGTCCCGGTGAAAGTCAGCGCCCCACCGCCGGATGCCGGGCTGATGCGCCTGGCGACCCGGGTCACCGCCTCTTCCGCGCGAGCCACCGGGCCGGTGTGCGCGGCGATCGACGGGGATCCCGGGACCATCTGGAACGACGCGACCGGCAAACGGTGGCCGGACTGGTGGCAGCTCGACTGGGACCGGCCGCGCCGGATCAGCCGGGTCGAGGTGGTGACGACCGCGGAGTGGGGCCTGCGGGACTGGGACGTGCAGGTCGCCGCCCCGGACGGATGGGTGACCGTGCGATCGGTGCGCGGCAACACCGCCGTCCGGCACATCACGAGATTTGCCCCGCGGCGCGCCGCAGCGGTGCGGATCGTCACGCTGGCCGGTAACGCGGTGAACGATCAGTCCCGGCTCGCCGAGGTCGTCATCCGGTAGCCGCCGTCTCGTCGAGCACCCACCGCAGGTAGCGCGGGTTCCCCCCGGCGACCGGCATGGCCAGCACGCACGGCACGTCGTAGGGATGCTCCCGCTCGGCCACCGCGACGATCTCGTCGACCAGCGACAACCGGGTGTGCAGCGCCACCCGGGCCTCCGCCTCGTCCTCCACCGCGCCCTGCCACCGGTAGATCGACCGGATCGCCGTGATGGTGTGCCCGCAGGCGACCAGCCGCCGCTCCACCAGCCGCCGGGTGAACGCGGCCAGCCACTCCGCGTCGCTCGCGGTGATCACCACTTCGCAGACGGTTTCTGTCACAGGGTCACACTAGTGTTCCGGGCATGGCTGATGCGGATGACGTGCGCCGGCTCGCGCTGAGCCTGCCCGGGGTGGTGGAGATCGACAGTGACGGTTTCGACTTCCGGGTGGGCGGCAAGGGGTTCGTCTGGTCTTATCCGGAGCGCCTCCCCGGCAAGCCCCGGGTGATCCGCACCGACGTCGCGGTGCTCTTCGTCGGCGACGAGGCGGAGAAACAGGCGTTGCTGCTCGGCGAGCCCGACTTGTTCTTCACGGTCCCGGGCTATGACGGGTTGCCGCTGGTCATGCTGCGGCTGCCGGCGGTCGACGTGGACCGGCTGACCGAGCTGGTCACCGACGCCTGGCAGATGCGCGCCCCAGCCGAGCTCACCACCGACCCCGCCCCCTGACCACACCCGCGCCGTCTGGCACCCGCCGCCACCCCGCTCCCCCGCACCGCCGGCAGCGGACTCACCGCCACACCGACCACCCACACTCACCGCCACACCGACGACTCACCCTCACCGCCGCACGGACCGCCCACCCTCACCGCCGCACGGACCGCCCACCCTCACCGCCGCACCGACCACCCACACTCACCCGTCCACGACGCCGCGCTCGTCATCGGGCAGGCACCGCGTTCAACGACCTGCCGGCTAGGCCATGGCGCGTTGTGGCGGCGCCTTTCACGGTGTCGCGGTCACCAGCGGTCCTGATGCAGGGCCGCGTCGAGTGGGCGGCGGGTGCGCCAGCCGTGGCGTTCCAGGTCGGGGACGTCCTGCAGGCGGGTGACCGGGCCGAGACAGAGCCAGGCGACCGGCCGGATCCGCTCCGGGATGCCGAGCAGCTTCCGCAGGAACTCCTCGCGGTAGAAGGAGACCCAGCCGACCCCGAGATCCTCCGCGGTCGCCGCCAGCCACAGGTTCTGCACCGCGAGGCAGACCGAGTAGAGCCCGGCGTCCGCGATCGCGTGCCGCCCGAGCACCGCCGGCCCACCCCGGTCCGGGTCGTAGGTGACCACGACCGACAGCGTCGACTCCAGAATCCCGTCGATCTTGATCCGTGCGAACCGCTCGGCCTCCGCGCCGCTCAGCGTGCCCGCGAAGACCTCCCGCTCCTCATGAACGTGCCGGTGGAAATCCGCCCGCACCTCCCGGTCCCGGATCACCACGAAATCCCACGGTTGCGAGAGCCCGACGCTCGGCGCCGCATGCGCCGCGGTCAACACCCGTTCCAGTACGCCCTCCGCGAGCGCCTCGCCGGTGAACTCGCCCCGCACGTCCCGGCGGCGATGAATGACGTCGTACAGCAGACCGGACATCCCCCGACTCTCCCAGACGGATCTTCACCCCCGCCCCCGCGGGTCCGCTCGCCAGCCGCTCCCGCGCCCTGGCCGGCCGTTCCGGGCCGTCCGGCTGGCCGACGCGGGCACGAAGCAATCCGGGGCCAGTCCTGCCGGCCGATGTGGGGCGAGCACGAAGCGATCCGGAACCGGTCCTGCTCGCCGACCCGGCACGGGCACAAAGCAATCCGGAACCGGTCCCGCTGGCCGACCCGGCGCGGACACAAAGCAATCCGGCCACTTCCCGAACCCCGCCCGCCCAGGGGGGCCTGCCCGATGACAGTGTCGCGCGGAGGGGCGGCCGCGAAGGGGCGGCTTGTGGACGGCGCGCTGATGTGGATAACCCGCCACCGCGCCGGCTCCATCGGCCATCCGGAGGGTGCGGCGCTCCGGCGGCTGGTCAGCGGCGGGTCAGTGGGGTTTCGGCGGTGACGCGGGTGAGCTTCTCCGGGTTGCGGACGTAGTACAGACCGGTGATCCGGCCCTCCTCGACCCGGACGGCCAGGACGCCGTCGAGGTCGCCGTCGAGGCGGACCAGCAGGGCCGGGCCGGCGTTGACCACGGTCGGCTCCAGGGTGATCGTCTCGGCGGTCTTGCGCAGGCCGCCGAGCATGAAGCGGGCCACCTTGTCGGCGCCGAGGATCGGGCGGACCGCCGCCTGCTTGATCCCGCCGCCGTCGCTGACCAGGACGATGTCCGGGGCCAGGACGTCCAGGAAGCTCTGCAGGTCCCCGGTGGCCAGCGCCCGCTGGAACGACTCCAGGGCGGCCCGGGTCTCGGCCGCGGTGACCGCCGCGCGCGGGCGGCGGGCGTCGACGTGCTGACGGGCGCGGTGCGCGATCTGGCGGACCGCCGCCGGGGACTTGTCCACGGCGGCGGCGATCTCGTCGTACCCCAGGTCGAACGCCTCGCGGAGGACGAAGACGGCCCGCTCGGTCGGCGTCAGCGTCTCCAGGACCAGCATCAACGCCATCGAGACGCTCTCCGCCAGCTCCACGTCCTCGGCGACGTCCGGGGTGGTCAGCATCGGCTCGGGCAGCCACGGTCCGACGTACGACTCGCGGCGCCGGCTCAGGGTGCGCAGCCGGTTCAGGGCTTGGCGGGTCGTCGTACGTACCAGATAGGCCCTTTGATCTTGAACCTGATCGAGGTCGACCTGGACCCAGCGCAGCCACGTCTCCTGCAGCACGTCCTCCGCGTCGGCGGCCGATCCGAGCATCTCGTAGGCGACGGTGAAGAGCAGGTTCCGGTGCGTCACGAACGCCTCGGTGGCCGGGTCGGGCATCACTCTCGGTACCTTCCGGGTCGGGTCGGCGGTGCGGCCGGGCGGTTCAGGCGGTGAACGACTCGGGGCCGAACCTGCCCCAGACGATGAAGGCGGCGAGCGCCAGGTAGCCGACGTGCAGCAGCATCAGTGTGCTGACCCCCTCGTGGCGCAGGTGGGTGATCAGCGCGCCGATCATCAGCAGGATCCAGCCGGCCGCGGTGATCGGCACGAGGACCGGCGCGATGCCGGTCACGGCCGGCAGGATCAGGCCGGCCGCGGCGAGGATTTCCAGTACGCCCAGCCCCTTCACGAAGCCGACGCCGGCGTTGGCGGTCCACTCGCCGCCGTGCTGCGCGGCCAGCCTCTGCTGGGGCACGAACGTCTTGGTGAGGCCGCCGGCCAGGGCGACGAGGGCGAGCAGGCCACCGGCGATCCACAGTGCGATGTTCATGGCCACGGGACACCACCGGCCCGGTACGCCGTGACACGTTGTGAGCCAGGTCACCGCGACGGCGGGACGGCCTCAGTGGGCGGTGGGTGACGCGGCCCGGGTGAGCAGGGCCGGCAGGTCGGCCATGCGGGTGAAGATGTGCGTGGCGCCCGCCTCCAGCAGCACCCGGGGCTCGTGGTGCGCCAGACTGTCCGGCGGGCAGTAGCCGAAGACGACCGCGCCGGCCGCGACACCCGCGCGCACGCCGGTCGCGGTGTCCTCGACGACCGCGGCGCGGGCCGGGTCGACGCCGAGCGCGGCGGCCGCGGCCAGATAGACGTCCGGGGCGGGTTTGCTGCGCGGCATTTCCATCCCGCTGAAGATCTTGCCGGCGAAGACCCGGTCCAGCCCCACCTTGCTGAGCTGCAGCTCGACCTTGGCCCGGTCGGCGCCGCTGGCACAGGCCAGCCGCCCGGCGAAGAGCTGGTCGATCTCGTGCGCCGCGGCCACCGCCCCGGGGATCTCCCGCAGGTCCGCGGCGAGGGCCTCGTTGCGCCGCCGGCGGAACTCGGCGATCCACTCGGCGGTGACGGTGAACCCGGTGTGCGCCGTGATCACCCCGACCTCGTCGGCCAGCGCCCGCCCGACGAAGAGCCGGAAACAGTCCGCCTCGCTGACCATCCAGCCCAGCTCGTGCAGCATGGCCCGGAGCACCCCGTTGGTGATCCGCTCGGAGTCGACCAGCACCCCGTCACAGTCGAACAGCACGGCATCGAACGGGAACGGGGCGGTGTCGACCATGCCGCGACCCTATCCGAGCAGCCAGGCCGGCTCCGATGAGCCGCGTCACCCACCGGCGCGCTCGCTCCGGGCAGCCGCGTCACCCACCGACGCGCTCGCTCCGAGCAGCCGCGTCACCCGCCGGTGGGCTCGAGTCCGAGCAGCTCCCGGGTCCGCGGGTCGGGGCCGTCGTAGTAGCGCTCCAGCACCTGCCGGAACACCCCCGGATCGGTCGCCGCCTCGGCGAACAGGGTCATCGACGAGCGGAGCTTGAGATCGTCCGGGTAGCCGAAGATCTGCGCGGCGGTCCGGCCCTCGACGGCGAGCAGCGTCTCGGCGCACTCGATCAGCCGCGGCCCGAGCACCGGGTGCGCGAGATAGGCCCGCGCCTCGTCCAGGTCCCGGATCGCGAAGGCCCGCGCGGTCGGACTGGATCCCAGACCGGCCAGCTGCGGGAAGACGAACCACATCCAGTGCGACCGCTTGCTGCCCGCGGCCAGCTCGGCGCGGGCTTGCTGGTAGACGCCGTCCTGCGCGCGGACGAACCGTTCCAGGTCACTCATCCGTCCGATGCTAGGCCGCCGACCAGCCGGGACCCGCGATACGGGCGATGTGGGCGCCCGGGTCGCCGGGGACCGAGCGGCGGGCCGCGCCCAGTCCGCTGACGCCCTCGACCGTCACCTCGACGATGTCCGCGTCGGCCAGGACGGTGGTTTCGCCGCCCGGGGGCATGCGCAGGATCAGGTCGCCGTGGTCGCGGAGTTCGCCGTCCACCGCGGTCATCCCGGCGATCCCGTTGACCAGGTAGCGGTCCAGGTGCGGGTGCGGGGTGGCGATCAGGTGCTCACCGCGTACCGAAAGGATCCAGGGAATGCTGAGCGTGCCCGCCCACAGTGACCCGTCGCTCTCCGCGCCGCCGACGCGGGCCAGGACGCAGCGGCGGCCGGCCGCGTCCAGGAACGGCGCGGCCGGGCCGAGCCGGCCCCGGCCGAAGACGCCCCAGGTGCGGGCGGTGAAGTCACGGCCGTCATAGACCCCGATCGCGTACGACGGGTCCGCGCCGGCCACCAGCAGCACCCACTCGCCGTCCACCTGGAACAGCCGCGGGCAGCCCCACGCCGCGTCCGCGCGCGCCGCGAGCACCCCGTCGTAGTCCCAGGCGAGCAGGTCGGCCGAGCGGTAGTGCAGGACCGCGGAGCCGCCGTTGGGCGGGGTGGCCACGACCAGCATCCGCCAGCCGTCGCCGGCCGCCCAGACGAACGGGTCCCGCAGGCCGGTGAAGCCCTCGGTGACCGGGCCGAGCACCGGCTGGGCCGGCTCGGCCCGCCAGCCGCCGAGGCCCGGCGCGGCCGTCGCGCGCCAGACCCCGTCGCCCTCGCGGGCGTGGAACAGCACCGGGCCGCCCGGACCGTCCACGACCGAGCCGCAGCGCGGCAGCCCCTGGTCGGCCGGCGCCGGGGCGACCGGGCGTTCCCGCCAGATCACCAGGTCGTCGGAGACCGCCGACCCCCAGCCCATGGCCTCGTCGTCGGCGGTGCGGTGCTCGTAGAACAGGTGGTACCGCCCGTCGACCCGGAGCACCCCGAGCACATCGCCGACCCGGCCGTCGCGCGGTGTGAAGTGCATCCGGGGCCGGAGCCCCACGCCCTGCTCAACATCCATGCCTCTGCGTAACATCGCCGGGTCGCCGGCGCCAGAGCGCAGAGTGCCAAAGCGGGTCAGTTGTCGAATTCGCCGTCCTTCGCGCCGCCGACGAACGCGGCCCACTCGGACGGGGTGAAGAACAGGATCGGTCCGTCCGGATTCTTCGAGTCGCGGACCGCGCGTCCCCCGTCGGGCAGGTCGGCCACCTCGACACAGTTGTCCGAGTAGCTCCGGGTGCTCCGGCGCCAGACCGCCGTGCGCCGGTCGAACTTCGCGGCATAGGTCTTCTCTGTCATCTCGCACCTCCTGGCACATTCTGAGCATTGCTCAGATCTCAGACTGTCCGAGATTTGTCTCACGTTCGGGAACGGCACAATCGATGCACGTGCGTTCGCGCGTGCGCCTCACACGGGGCGAAAACGCGCCTGATATCCCGGGTGAAGCGGGCGCTGAAGCCCGGATGAAGCGTGCTTCGGCGCTTCGCCCACCGAAGGAAGCCCGCGGGCTGCCTCCCGCAGGCATGCAAGGCGCGTCGGAAAAGGGTCAGCGCACCGCGCGAGAGGGATCAGCACACACCGCACGCGGCAGCCCGTCCCGCTGAGGCGGCACCGGAAACCGCATGGCCCGCCGCGGGTTCACCGGATCCCGCCCGCCGTCAGAAGAGGGTTAGCGGCTCGTCCGGCTCCGGCAGCGGGGCCGGGTCGGGCAGCGGCGGCAGCTCCGGCACGCGGGCGCGGACCTCGGCGTGGAAACGGCGGGCCAGCTCCGGCGCGTCGGCGTTGTCCGGGGTGTGCAGGAAGACCGTGGGTGAGCGGCCCTCGCGCAGCCAGCCGGCCACCGTCGCCACCCACGGCTGCCAGCCGGCCACCGTCCGGGCGGTGTCGTCGCGGCCCAGGTAACGGACGATCGGGCGGTCGGTGAGGGCGGTGTCGCGGCGCGGCATCCGGGGCTTCTTCAGCCAGGCGTCCCGCTCGGCGTCACTGGTCGGCGGGCTGTCGAAGAACGCGACGGTGTCGAACGGGACCCACTCGGCACCGTGCTCGGACAGGACCCGTTCCAGGCCGCGCGGGTCGGCGAAGAAATCCGGGTGGCGGACCTCCACGGCGTACCGGAAATCGGCGGGCAAGGAGCGCAGGAACCGGGACAGGACAGCGGTGTCGGCGGGTCCGAAGGACCCGGGCAGCTGGATCCACAGCGCCGCGGCGCGCGGGCCGAGCGGCTCGATCGCGTCCAGGAAGATCCGCAGCTCCTCCTCGGCGCCGGTCATCCGCAGCTCGTGGGTGATCCGCTTGGGGATCTTCGGGATCAGCCGGAAGTCCGGGCCGGTCTGCTCGGCCCAGGAAGCCACGGTCGGCCGGGCCGGGGTGGCGTAGAACGTGGTGTTGCCCTCCACCGCGTTGCACCACCCGGCATAGGCGCGCAGCTTCCCGGTGGCCGGCCGGGAGAACGGCCACGACTTCAGGGACCACATCGCGCAGCCCACATGCAGGGCCTGGACACCGGATCGCACACCGGAACGGTATCCGGGTACGGTCACCTCTTCTGACGGGGAGGTCGGGGGATGCCCTACACGCCGGGTGAGGTCGCCGGAAAGATCGGCGTCAGTATCGACACGCTGCGCTACTACGAGCGGATCGGGCTGCTGCACGGCATCGAGCGGACCGCCGGCGGCCAGCGGGTCTTCTCCGACGACGACCTCGGCCGGATCGGGCTGCTGCGCTGCCTGCGCGACTCGGGCATGCCGATCGCCCGGCTGCGGCGCTTCGCCGAGCTGCTGCACGACGGGCCGGGCGCCGCCGAGCAGCGCGTCGAGCTGCTCGCCGAGCACGACCGGGAGATCGACGAGAAGGTGGCGCAGCTGCGGGCGGAGCAGGCCCGGGTGCGCGACAAGATCGCCTGGTACCGTGCCGAGACCGCTCGGCTGAAGGAGGCTCGGTGACCCGGATCGCGATCCGCGGTGCGTCCGTCGCGCTGCTGCTGGCCGGACTCGCCGGCGGGGTCTACGTGGGACAGCAGCGGCCGGCCGACGACCCCGCGCCGAGCGCGGCACAGGCCGAGATCGCCGACATGCAGCTGCTCAAGGACCGCCAGAACGAGCACGCTGCGGCCCGGGCCCGGCAGACCGTCGCGGAGAACGCCGCGCAGCAGAAGGCCACCGAGGTCGCCCGGACCGCCGCCGCCCACGCCAAGGACCTGGACAAGAGCGTCGCCAAGGCCAAGCAGGCGGCCGCGGCCGCCGCGGCCGGTCCGGTGGCCTTCGCCGGCCCGATCCCGAAGTCGTGCAACGAGTTCAGCGGCAGCCGGGCGATCGGCTGCGCGCTCACCCTGCAGGCCGGCTTCGGCCTGGACCAGTTCGCCTGCCTGAACAAGCTGTGGGCCAAGGAGAGCGGCTGGAACTACCGCGCGGAGAACCGCAGCTCCGGCGCCTACGGCATCCCGCAGTCCCTGCCCGGCAGCAAGATGGCCGCCTTCGGCGACGACTGGAAGACAAACCCGGCCACCCAGATCAAGTGGGGCCTGGACTACATCAAGAAGCGCTACGACACCCCATGCGGCGCCTGGCAACACTCCGAGAAGTACAACAACTACTGACGTACGGCGCTGGAGGTCAGCCCAGCAGGCCCGGCCACCGCTGGCGGGCCTGCAACTCCAGCACGGCCGGGCGGGAACCGACGACATTGATCCGTACGCCGCCGCGGTCCGCCCGCACCTGCCAGGCCACCGCCCGCACGGGTGGCTCCGGATCGATGAAGAACCCCGCGCCGATGAGGAATCTCGTGGTGCTCGCCTCGCTGGCGAACTGCTCCGCCTCGCACGGCCGGCTCGCCCACGAACCCGGATACGGTTCGACATCGGCACCTTCGCCGCCGCCGCAAAGCTTCCGCGCCACGGAGAACAGGGCGGCATCACCAGCGGCGGTGCCCTCCGAGACACGATGGGCGCGCACCAGCGGCACCGCTACCAGGGCGGCCGCCACGGCTGCGATGGCGACGGACCGCAAAACCCACGGGGACAGATCGGGGCTGCGGCGACTCATCGACTTTCCCTCGGCGATCGATGCGGTGAGCGCACCACTCCCGGGTGTCTCGGTCTTCCTATCGGCGTCCGGCTGAGCGATCAAAGCGGCGCAGGCCCGGAATCCGGCAACGACTACAGATTTTCGGTACGGCCTGAGCGTCCCGTCGGCGGGTTTTGTCGGAGGGTCCTCGTAGCCTGGGTGCGCTACGGGAGAACCGGGAGGGCGGGATGGGCGGGACCACGGTCGATGAGCTGCTCGCCGAGCTGGCCGCGCTGGACGATCCGAGGGTGCGGGCGGTCAACGAGCGGCACGGGGACGATCACGGGGTCAATCTGGGCGGGCTGCGGGCGATCGCGAAACGGCTGAAAACGCAGCAGGAGTTGGCCGTCGCGCTGTGGGCGACCGGGGACTCGGCGGCCCGGCTGCTGGCCCTGCTGATCTGCCGGCCGAGGCTGTTCGGGCGCGACGAGCTGGACGCCATGCTGCGCGAGGCGCGCACCCCCAAGGTGCACGACTGGCTGGTCAACTACGTGGTGAAGAAGAGCCCGCACGCCGAGGAGCTGCGGCTGGCCTGGCTCGCCGACCCGGACCCGGTGGTGGCCAGCGCCGGGTGGGCGCTGACCACCGAGCGGGTGGCGCGGCGACCGGACGGGCTCGACCTGGCCGCGCTGCTGGACCGGGTCGAGGCGGAGATGAAGGACGCGCCGGACCGGTTGCAGTGGGCGATGAACCACTGCCTGGCCCAGATCGGCATCTCGCATCCGGAGCAGCGGGCCCGGGCCGTCGAGATCGGCGAGCGCCTGCAGGTGCTCAAGGACTACCCGACGCCACCGGGCTGCACATCACCGTTCGCCCCGGTCTGGATCGCCGAGATGGTCAGCCGCCAGGGGACCTGACGCACCGCCGGGTCGCCGGCGGCGCGCCGGGCGTACCGAGAACCGGTTCTCAGTAACGGCAGCGGAGCACGACCAGGGCGTGGCGGATGACGTCGACCCGGCTGCCGGCTCGGGCGGTCTTGCGCCGGCGGGCCAGCAGCGGGTCGGCGGTGTGGGCGACGATCTCCCAGGTCTTGCCGTAGTCGCGGGCCGGCAGGGTGAACGACACGTCCTCGTCGAGCGGGTTGAACAGCAGCAGGAACGAATCGTCGGTGATCTCCTCGCCGAGCGGGCCGCGTTCCGGGATGCCGTGCCCGTTCAGGAAGACGGTCATGGTCATGCCGCTGCGGGTGTTCCAGTCCGCCTCGGTCATCACCTCGCCGTCGCGGCGCAGCCAGGCGATGTCCGGCAGTTTCGAGTCGCCGGCCGGTTCGCCGGTGAAGAACCGGCGGCGGCGGAAGATCGGGTGCTCGGCGCGCAGTTTCAGCAGCAGGCGGACGAAGTGGGTGAGCGGGTCCTCCTCGCGGGCCGCCACCCAGTCCACCCAGCTCAGCGCGCTGTCCTGGCAGTAGACGTTGTTGTTGCCGTGCTGGGTGCGGCCCAGCTCGTCGCCGTGCGCGATCATCGGCACGCCCTGGCTGAGCAGCAGGGTGGCCAGGAAGTTCCGTTTCTGCCGCTCGCGCAGGATGACGATCTCCGGGTCGTCGGTGGGCCCCTCGACGCCGCAGTTCCACGACCGGTTGTAGCTCTCCCCGTCGCGGTTGCCCTCGCCGTTCGCGTCGTTGTGCTTCTCGTTGTACGACACCAGGTCGTGCAGGGTGAAGCCGTCGTGCGCGGTGACGAAGTTGATCGACGCGATCGGGCGCCGGCCGTCGTCCTGGTAGAGGTCGGAGCTGCCGGTGAAGCGGGAGGCGAACTCGCCGAGGCTGGACGGCTCACCGCGCCAGAAGTCGCGGACCGAGTCGCGGTACTTGCCGTTCCACTCGGTCCAGTTCGGCGGGAAGCCGCCCACCTGGTAGCCGCCGTCGCCGACGTCCCACGGCTCGGCGATCAGTTTCACCTGGGAGACCACCGGGTCCTGGTTGACCAGGTCGAAGAACGCGGCCAGCCGGTCCACCTCGTGGAACTCCCGGGCCAGCGCGGACGCCAGGTCGAACCGGAAGCCGTCGACGTGCATCTCGGTCACCCAGTAGCGCAGCGAGTCCATGATCAGCCGCAGCGACTCGTGGTGCCGGGCGTTCAGGCTGTTCCCGGTGCCGGTGGTGTCGTAGTAGTAGTTCTTGTCCTGGTCGACCAGCCGGTAGTACGCCGGGTTGTCGATGCCCCGGAAGGACAGCGTCGGGCCCAGGTGGTTGCCCTCGGCGGTGTGGTTGTAGACCACGTCCAGGATCACCTCGATGCCGGCCTGGTGCAGCGCCTTGACCATCGACTTGAACTCCTGCACCTGGCCGCCGCTGCCGCCGAACGACGAGTAGCCGTTGTGCGGGGCGAAGAAGCCGATGGTGTTGTAACCCCAGTAGTTGGTCAGGCCGCGCTCGACCAGGCCGCTGTCGTGGACGAACTGGTGCACCGGCATCAGCTCGACGGCGGTGATCCCGAGCCGCTGGAAATACTTGATCATCTCCGGGTGGGCCAGGCCGGAGTACGTGCCCCGGACGTCCTCGGGGATCGCCGGGTGGTTGATCGTCATGCCCTTGACGTGCGCCTCGTAGATCACCGTCTGCCACATCGGGATCTTCAGCGGGCGGTCGTTGCCCCAGTCGAAGAACGGGTTGATCACCACCGAGCGGGGCGCGAACGGGGCCGAGTCGGTGTCGTTGTACGACGCCGGGTCACCGAAGTTGTACGCGAACAGGGCCTGATCCCAGCGGTAGTCGCCGTCGATCGCCTTCGCGTACGGATCCAGCAGCAGCTTGCTCGGGTTGCAGCGCAGTCCCTGGCCGGGCTGGTACGGCCCGTGCACCCGGAAGCCGTACCGCTGGCCGGGAGTGACCCGGGGCAGGTAGCCGTGCCAGACCAGCGCCTCGCGCTCCGGCAGGTCGACCCGGGTCTCGTTGCCCGCGTCGTCGAACAGGCACAGCTCCACCCGGTCGGCGGCCTCGGAGTAGATGGCGAAGTTGGTGCCGCCGCCGTCGTAGGTCGCGCCCAGCGGGTACGGGTTGCCCGGCCAGATTTTCATGCCGCCTGCCATGCCCACATGCTCGCCGCTCGAAAACGCGGTGTCGATGTGACTCGCCGCTCAGCCTAGGCGGTCAAAGCCGGATATCATGGGATTTATTCGCGTTAGAGACCAGCCGATCGTGATCGTGGGTTGCGGCGGCCACGGCCGGGAGATCTTCGGCATCATCGCCGCCGTCAACGCCGCGGGCGACGCGCCCTGGAAGGTCGTGGGCTTCGTCGACGACGCCCCGTCCGAGGAGAACCTGCGCCGCCTCGACCCGCTCGGCACCTCCTGGCTCGGCCCGAGCGACCTGCTCACCCAGCTCGACGCCGACTACGTCATCGGCATCGGCGACCCAGGGATCCGCGCCACGGTCGCCGCGCGGCTCGACGGCGTCGCCCGGCCCGCCGCCCCGCTGGTGCACCCGGCGGCCACCGTCGGCCTGGCGAACACGCTGGCCGAGGGCGTGGTGCTGTTCGCCGGTGCCCGGGTCACCACCAACGTCACGCTCGGCCGGCACGTGCACCTCAACCAGAACGCCACGGTCGGGCACGACACGGTGCTCGGCGACTGCGTGCAGGTCAATCCGTCCGCGGCGGTCTCCGGCAGTTGCCGGATCGGCAGCCGGGCGCTGATCGGCACGAACGCTTCGGTGCTGCAGGGCCGCTCGGTCGGCGAAGGGGCCCGGGTCGGCGCCAACGGCTGCGTCGTCCGCGATGTGAGCGACGGCACGACAGTCAAGGGCGTTCCGGCGGTCTAGCCAGTTAGTTGTACGGGTACAACTAAACCCGTGCCCCGCCGTTACCTCGTCCTGGCGATCTGCTGCATGAGTCTGCTGATCATCAGCCTGGACGTCACCATCATGAACATCGCGCTGCCCGCCATCCGGGACGACCTGGGCGCCCCGGTCTCCGGCCTGCAGTGGACCATCGACGCGTACACGCTGGTGCTGGCCAGCCTGCTGGTGCTGGCCGGGTCGACCGCCGACCGGGTGGGCCGCCGCCGGGTCTTCCAGACCGGGCTGGCCGTCTTCACCGTCGCCTCCCTGCTGTGCAGCGTCGCGCCGAACCTGGAGGCGTTGATCGGCTTCCGGATCCTGCAGGCGATCGGCGGCTCGATGCTCAACCCGGTCGCCATGTCGATCATCACGAACACCTTCACCGAGCCGCGCGAGCGGGCCCGGGCGATCGGCGTCTGGGGCGCGGTGACCGGCTTCGGCATGGCGATCGGCCCGCTGGTCGGCGGTTTCCTGGTGCACGGGCTGGGCTGGCGGTCGATCTTCTGGATCAACGTGCCGGTCGGGGTGGCGGCGCTGGTCCTCACCGCCCTGTTCGTCCCCGAGTCGCGCGCGCCGCACCCGCGCCGCCTGGACCCGGTCGGCCAGCTGCTGGTGCTCCTGCTGCTCGCCGGGGTGACCTTCGGGATCATCGAGGGGCCGGCGGCCGGCTGGTCGTCGCCGGAGATCATCGCCTGCTTCGGGGCCGGTGCGCTGGCCCTGCTCGGGCTGCTGTGGTGGGAGCCGCGGCGCGCCGAGCCGCTGATCGACCTCGCGTTGTTCCGAAGTCCACCGTTCTCCGGGGCCGTGGTGATCGCCATCTGCGCGTTCTCCGCCCTGGGCGGCTTCCTCTTCCTGAACACGCTGTACCTGCAGGAGACCCGGGGCCTGTCGGCGTGGCAGGCCGGGCTCTGCACGCTGCCGATGGCGGCGGCCACCGCGCTGGTCTCGCCGCTGGCCGGCAGGCTGGTCGGCACCCGGGGTACCCGGTTGCCGCTGCTGATCGCCGGCAGCGGGATGGCGCTCGGCGTGCTGCCGCTGACCTGGGCCGGCCCGGCCACCCCGGTCTGGCCGCTGCTGGTCGGCTACCTGCTGTTCGGGGTCGGCTTCGGGATGGTGAACACGCCGATCACCACCACCGCGGTCTCCGGCATGCCGCGCGAGCGGGCCGGGGTGGCCGCCGCGATCGCCTCGACCAGCCGGCAGGTGGGCAGCGCCCTCGGCGTCGCGGTGATCGGCGCGGTGCTGGCCTCCGGCGGCGGGCACGCCGGCGCGTGGATCCTGACCGGCCTCGGCGTCGCGGTCCTGGTCCTCGGCCGGGCCAGCACCGGTGCCTGGGCCCGCGAGCACGCCCACACTCCGGCTAACGTCCCGGCATGACTCCCGATCGCCCCGCTCCCCCGGACGTCTCGCACCCGCCCGCCGGAGAAGCGACCCTCGCGGACCCCTCGCCCGCGGCCGCCGGAGAAGCGACCCTCGCGGACGTCTCGCACCCGGCCACCGGAGAGGCGACCCGCGCGGACCCCTCGCACCCGGCCGCCGGAGAAGCGACCCTCGCGGACCCCTCGCACGCGGCCGCCCGGCACGCCTGGCGGCTGATGCGGTCGCTGGTCACCGAGCAGCACGACACCAAGACGCGAGTCTGTGAAGCGCTCGGCATGAGCTTCGTCCGGGTCAAGGCCCTCGGCCTGCTCGCGGCCGGCCCGCGGACGCTGCGCGAGCTGGCCGCCACCCTGGCCTGCGACCCGCCCTACGCCACGGTGATCACCGCCGACCTGGCGGCCCGTGGCCTGGTCCGCCGCGAGCCCAACCCGGCCGACGGCCGCTCCCGCCTGGTCACCCTGACCGATTCCGGTCACCTGGCCGCCGCCGAGGCCGACCGCATCCTGGGCACTCCCCCGCCCGAGCTGCTCGCTCTCCCCGCCGCCGACCTGGCGACTCTGGACCGCATCCTGACCCGCGTCGCCTCCGGATCCGGGACACCCTCCGGCACGCGCGAGACCGCTGCCGATCACGCTTGACACCACTTTCGGTACGGCCGGAGCACCCCGCCCACAGCTGCGTGCGAACGGGCGCTCCGGCCGTACCGTCAAGCGCTCTGCCGGACCCGGACCAGCCGCCTCCGCGCGCCGGACAGCGCACCGTCAGGCGAGGCGACCGTTTCCGGAAGCGGGCCGTCAGGCGAAGCGGGCCGCGATCCAGTCCGCGACCAGATCGGCGGAGAGGATCACCGAGGTGTCGTGGGTGGCGCCCTCGATCGGCACGAAGGTGACCGGCTGGCTGTACGCCTCCAGCTGCGGGATCAGCAGGTCCGCGGTGACGAAGTAGGGCACCGCGTCGTCGTCGGTGCCCTGCACCACCAGGATCGGGGCGCTCGGGGCGGTCTGCGCCGGATTGTCATACTGGGCGAACTTCGCCAGCACCGCGTCCGGCACGGTGCCGCCGACCACCAGCTGGCTCGCGGTCAGGTCCTGGTAGGCGGCGAGGATCTCGTTGAGGCAGCCGGAGCTCAGCACGCCGAGCTTGGCCTTGGCCGGGGCGGCCAGGATGGTCAGCGGCTGCACCGACGAGTCGACGGTGGCCAGCCCGAAGAGTGCCATGACCAGGTAGCCCTGCCCGGGGGTGCCCGGGATCAGCGGCACGATGGTGTCGGTGTTGGAGACCGGGGCGATCGACGAGGTCCCCTTGAGCACCAGGTTCCCGTCGTAGGACGGGGCCAGCTGGCTGGCGAAGAGCGCGCCCTGGCCGCCCTGCGAGTGCCCGTCGATCGCGTACTGGGTGCTCAGCGACGGGTCCAGGTTGCGGGCCGCCTTGACGCTGTCGATGATCGCCCGGCCCTCGCTGGCGCCGATCAGGTAGGGGTGCGGCAGCACCGTGCCGAGGCCGGGATAGTCGGTCGCGGCCACCGTCCAGCCGCGGCTGAGCAGCTCGGCCACCGCGATCCGCGCCTCTTCCCAGAACACCGCCTGGTTGGTGGAGGGCGCGCACTGGTCGGCCAGGCCGGTGGTCCCGTGCGCCCAGGCGACGATCTTGTTCTTCTTCCCGGCCTTCGGCGTCATGACCAGACCGGTCGCGGTGATCGTGCTGCCGGTGATCGAGGTGGAGGTGTACTGGATGCGTTTCCCGGTCGCCAGCGCGGACAGCTCGGCCGGAAGGGTGGCGGTCGAGCTGCTCAGCACGATGCCTGGTGCGAGAGCCGCGGAGGCCGGTGGGACAGCCGCGGCGAGGATCCCGATCGCGCCGAGCACCGCGGCCAGGATCAGGCGGACGATTGTGTTCATGGACACCCCAGTTCCGAGGAAGCTCCGATGTGGATGATCGGCTGCTGATGGCTCAGCGTAATGCGGATCACAGTCGGAAGGGGACCATTCCCCGGCCAGGCATCCGAAACGATCATTCATTGGCGCACGTCACTAGGCTGATGCATACTCGCCATTCGAAAGATCGATTTAATCGCTTCTTCAAATGTGATTACACACCGCTCGGATACGTTTCCGGCTCGTGCGCGTTGACCCGCAGGGTGTGCAGCGGTCGCAGGGCGTGCGTCTCGTCGAACCAGAGGAAGGCGTCGTACCGGTCGCCGAGCACGGTCGGCACGTAGTTGCCCCAGCGTTCCCGCTCCGGGCGGTAGACCACGCCGATCGCCCGGTGCGGCAGCACCGTGGTGAGCAGGTCCGGGGCGTCGTCGCCGGCCGGGAAGACGAACAGCGCGTTCCGCGGCGCGGTCAGGTGCAGGATCTCCTCGAGCGAGCCGGACCGGCCGGGCGGCACCGGCATCGCCTCCATCGGCGCGCCCCACTCCGAGCCGGCCACCACGCTGCCGCGGTACGACCCCATGCCCACCAGCAGCACCTCGTCCCAGCCGAACCGGTCCCGGGCCAGCTGCCCCAGGGTCAGCTCGCCGTGGTCCACCTGGTCGGTGGCGCGGGCGTCGCCGACGTGCGTGTTGTGCGCCCAGACCACCGCCTTCGCGTCCGGGCCGTAGCGGGTGAGCAGCCGGTCCAGGGTCTCGTCCATGTGCCGGTCGCGGCCGTTCCAGGCCTCCGGGCCGCCGCGGACCATGCTCCGGTAGTAGCTCTCCGCGCCGGCCACCACGGCCGCGTTCTGCCACACCCCGAAATCCCGGTCGCGCAGCTCGGCGAGCATGGTGACGATCTTCTGCTCGCAGGTGGCGCCGACGAACTGGGTGGCCCAGCCGTACGCGTTCGGGTCCTCGTTGAACGGCTCGAAGCAGCGGTAGGCGTCCAGCGCGACCGGCACCAGGTCCGGGTCGTGCTCGCGCAGCCAGGTGAGGATCTCGCGCATCGACTGCCACAGGGAGTAGACGTCCAGGCCGTGGAAACCGACCCGGTCCTCGTCCGGGATCACCGCGTTGTGCCCGCGCAGCCACCGGGCGAAGTCGACGACCTCCTCGTTGGCCCACATCCAGGTGGGCCAGCGGTCGTACCGGATCAGCGCGGACCGCGGGTCGTCCGGCGCACCCGGCGCGCCGCGGACCGCCTCGTCCACCCGCTGGCAGTCCGGCCAGTCCCCCTCGACCGCGACGAAGGAGAAGCCGCGCTCGGTGATCAGCCGCTGGGTGAGGGCCGCCCGCCAGGCGTAGAACTCGTGCGTGCCGTGGGTGGCCTCGCCGATCATCACGACCCGCGCGGAGTCCGCGCGGTCGAGCAGGATCTCCAGGTCGCCCGGGTCGTTCAGCTCCCGGGAGATCGACGCCACCTCGTCCCCGTACCGGATCATTCGCCGAGGATTACCCTCGGCAGTTCGCCCCATACGTCAGACTTTGTCCGGCTGGCATGATGAGCGGATGGAACGCCCTACGCTCTTCGAAGCCGCCGGCGGAGCGCCGGCGATGCTCGCCCTGGCCACCGACTTCCACGCCCGCTGCCTGGCCGACCCGGTCCTGGAGCACCCGTTCTCGCACGTCGGCAACCCGGAGCACGTGCAGCGGCTGGCCGACTACTGGGGTGAGGTGCTCGGCGGGCCGCCGGTCTACTCGGAGCGGTTCGGCGGGCACCCGGCGATGCTGCGGGTGCACGCCAACCAGTGCGACGAGGACCCGTTCTCGCAACGGTTCGCCGAGGTCTTCGACGAGGCGGTGGCGCACACCCTGCCGGACGACGCGGAGTTGCAGGCCGTCCTGCACGACTACATGCACTGCGCGACCCGCGAGGTGGCCGGCATCTTCCCGACCTCGGCGACCGTGCCGCCCGACTCGCCGATGCCGCGGTGGTCGTGGTCGGGTTCACTGTCCCGGTGATCACCTGCGTCGTGCACTACACCATCGACCCCCGGCAGATCGAGGCGTTCGAGCGCTTCGCCCGCGAGTGGATCCGCCTGGTCGGCGCCCACGGCGGCGTCCACCACGGCTACTTCCTGCCCGCCGAGGGGGCCAGCGACCGGGCCGAGGCGCTGTTCAGCTTCCCCAGCCTGGCCGCCTACGAGCAGTACCGCACCCGGTTCGGCAGCGACCCGGAGTTCATCGCCGCCGACCGGATCCGCGACGAGTCCGGCTGCGTGCTCCGCTACGAGCGCACCTTCATGCGCCCGCTGCTGCCGGACTGACCGGGACTACTTCTTCTGGATCTTCGACTGGTCGACGACGTCGGTCTCGGCCGGGGCCTTGATCTCGGCGAACGTCTGGTTGAACTCGCTGAAGGTCAGGCCCTCCGGCGCCGGCCGCTCCATCTTGATCGGGTAGGGCTCGCCGCTGGTCGCCACGTACAGCACGGTCTTGGTGTCCGAGCTGTCCACCAGGCCGATCGCCGGCACGCCGTCGACCGCCTTGGCCTCACCCTTGGTCACCGCGCCGCCCGGGGTCAGCATCTCGTCGATGTCCGACTCGCCGAAGAAGAACGAGCCCAGGCTGGCGTCGTTCGCGGTCGGCTTGATCCACTTGTCGCCGACCGCCTGCTTCATCAGCTTCGCGGTGGCGCCGGAGGAGTCGATCATCGTCCAGAACGCGTCGTTCGGCTTGATGTAGCGGGCGCCGGCGACCGACAGCATCTGCAGCTTGGCCTCGCCCATCTGGATCGAACCGGCCAGGTCCTTGCCGGCCACCTTCAGGTCGATCTGGGTGACGTCGCCGTCCTCGCTCATCGCGCCCTTGACGTGGAAGGACGACGCCGCCTTGAGCGCGGCCTTGGCCTTGTCCAGGATCGCCGGGGCCGCCAGGTCGGCGACGCCGTTGGCGGCCGCCTTGGCCGGGGCCGAGTCGTCCGGCTTGTCGCCATTGCCGCAGCCGGCCAGGAGCGCGGCGGTGATGGTCAGCGCGGCCAGGCCGACGCGGGTTGCAGCCTTCATGACGTCTGTCACTTCCCTGTATCTGGCGGGTGTGCGACCCGCGGTATGGCGCGTGACGATACTGGCCGCCGCCCACCCGCGCCGCACCGGGACCTCGGGGCGGTCAGAGATCAACACCCCATTTGTGGACGACGATGGTCCCGGCGATCCGGTCATGCAACGTCCGCTGCCGGTCCCCGAAGACGAACAGCACGTCGACCACCGGGTAGACGCCCAGGGTCAGCACCCCGAGCACGGCCCAGAGCAGCCACTTGGCCAGCAGCTCGCGCACCACCATCCGGCCCCGCCCGACCGGCCGCCCGGTGCGCACGTCGGCGACCGCGTGCCCGAGCGGCTGCCGCCCCGGCGTCTGCCCCCGCCCGGCCACCAGCACCGCCCACACCAGCCACCCGACCCCGGCCGTCCCGACGAACAGCACCGCGTCGATGACCTGCCCGGCCAGCCGCCCGAACGGACTCACCTCCGGCGAGATCCGCACCCCGTCCGGATGCCCGTACCCGACCGCCGGCGACACCTGCTCCACGAACGACCCCCTCCCGTCCGCCCCCCGACGACGCCCCGTGACGCTACTCGATCCGCCCCCGACGCAATGTCCGGCATGAGTCACGGAGACCACCGCGAGGTCGTCCGGCACGACTCGGCGGTGGCCGGGCACGCCTGACCGCCGGCTGTCCGCCGGGTCTGCTCACCGAGCACCGGATCGGCGTGGAGCCGCGCTGACGCCGGGATGACACCGGGGTGAAGCCGGGGCCGCGCAGGCTTCCTCCCCTCAGCACGAGGAGAGGGGAGAGCCATGACAGTCGCGGTCAGCGGGCTGCGGAAGTCGTTCGGGAGCAAGGTGGTGCTCGGTGGGATCGACTTCGCGGTACCGGGCGGGACGACGTTCGCGCTGCTCGGGCCGAACGGGGCGGGGAAGACGACGGCGGTGCGGATCCTGTCCACGTTGATCGGGTTCGACGGCGGGGAGGTGACGATCGGCGGGCACGACCTGCGGCGGGAGCCCGAGGCGATCCGGCGGATGATCGGGGTGACCGGGCAGTTCTCCGCGGTCGACGACCTGCTGACCGGCGCGGAGAACCTGGAGCTGATGGCCGACCTGCACCACCTGGAGCGGACCGCCCGGCGGCGGCGGGTCGGCGAGCTGCTCGATCGGTTCGACCTGGGCGCGGTGGCGGGCAAGCCGGCCGCCACCTGCTCCGGCGGGATGCGGCGGCGGCTGGACCTGGCGATGACGCTGGTCGGGCAGCCGCGGCTGATCTTCCTGGACGAGCCGACCACCGGGCTCGACCCGCGCAGCCGGCGGATGATGTGGCAGACCGTCCGGGAGCTGGTGGCCGGCGGCGTCACGATCTTCCTGACCACGCAGTACCTGGAGGAGGCGGATCAGCTCGCCGACCGGGTCGCGCTGCTCGACGACGGCCGGATCGTCGCGGCCGGCACCCCCGCCGAGCTGAAGAGCCGGGTGCCGGGCGGCCACGTCCGGCTGCGGTTCGCCGACGCCGGGACGCTCGCCGCCGCGGCGGCGCTGTTCAGCGGAAGCGAACGCGACGACGAGGCGCTCGCCCTCCGGCTGCCCACCACGAAGCCCCGGGAGCTGCTGGACCAGCTGGACCGGGCCGGGATCGAGGCCGAGGAGCTGTCCGTGCACTCCCCCGATCTGGAGGACGTCTTCCTGGCCCTGACCGAGCGGAAAGCGGTGGCCTGATGCGTGACGCGATCACCATGCTGCGGCGCAACGCCCGGCACACCGCCCGCAACCCGGGCACCATCATCATGACCGTCGGCATGCCGGTGGTCCTGCTGCTGCTCTTCGTCGGCGTCCTCGGTGGGACGCTGAGCGCCGGGATGTCCCAGGACGACTACATCGACTACCTGGTCGCCGGGGTGCTGCTGATGACGGTCGGCTACGGCTCCACGACCACGGCGCTGGCCGTCAACCGGGACATGACCCAGGGCATCATCAACCGGTTCCGGACCATGGCCATCTCGCGCGCGTCGGTGCTGACCGGGCACGTGGCCGGCTCCACCCTGCGGACGCTGCTGAGCGCGGTGCTGGTGGTGGCCGTGGCGCTGGCGCTGGGTTTCCGGCCGACCGGCGACCCGGTCCGCTGGCTCGCGGCGGCCGGGGTGCTGGCCCTGCTCACCGTCGCGATGACCTGGATCGGGGTGGCGGTCGGGCTGGCCGCGAAGACCGCCGAGGGCACCGCGCCGTTCACCCTGATCGCGCAGGTGCTGCCGTTCCTGAGCAGCGCCTTCGTCCGGCCGGAGTCGATGTCCGGCGCGGTCCGCTGGTTCGCCGCGCACGAGCCGTTCACGCCGATCATCGACAGCCTGCGCGGCTTGCTGCTGGGCGGAGCGATCGGGAGCAGCGGCCCGCTCGCGGTGGGCTGGTGCCTGCTCCTGGCGACCGCCGGTTATCTATGGGCCCGCCTGCTCTTCCGGCGAGATCCGGCCCAGTAGCCGGATGGCGGCCGCCCGGAGCGCGGCGGGCTCCAGGCCGGCGTACTCCGCCACCGCCGCGGGGTACGCCGGCCCACCCGCCTCCCGGGCCGCCTCGGCCGCGATCGGCACCGACGGGAACGTACCGGAGAATCCGAATCGGCCGGCGACCGCGACCAACCTCCCGGCCTCCGCGGTGAAGCCGCGGGCCTGCGCGAACGCCGCCGCCGCGACCAGCATCACGCCGTGGATCCGGAAGACCGCGACCGGCGCGTCCGGCAGCGCCGCCCGCAGCCGCCGGATCACCAGCCCGGCGATGTCCGCGATCGGCCCGGACCGGCCGTGCCGGCAGTGCACGATCACCGCGACGGCGAGCACCTCGCCGGCCCACAGCCCCTCGTCGGTCCGCAACCCGTCGGCCGCCTGGCGCCACAGCCGCAGCCCGCCGTCGACGTCGCCGCGCCCGAGCCGGATCTCGGCCCGGCTGCACAGGTCGAACATCATCGTCCCGGCCTCCTCGGTGAGCACCCCGCGGCTCAGGTGTTCGAGGCCCTGCTCGGCCCGGTCCAGCGCGCCCCGCTGCAGGTCGGCGAGCACGATCGCCCAGCGGGCCCGGGCGGCGCTCGACCAGGCGCCCAGCTCCTCCATGATCGACAGAGCCGTGTCCAGGTGCCGGAACGCCTCCTCGCCCGGCGCCGCCTGCAGGCACAACTCGCCGATCCGGGCGTGGGCGAGGGCGCGCAGCCACGGGTCCAGGCCGGCCACCCGGGCCAGCATCCGGCGGGCGGCGAGCAGCGCGGACTCCGAGTCGTTGGCGTTCTCGGCCCGGTAGGAGAAGGCGTACCAGGCCAGCCCGGCCAGCAGCGGATCCGCGCTGTCGGCGAGCACCCGCGGGTCGTCCGCGCCGAGCACCGCCTGCGCCGCGCCGATCAGCGTGCCGGGCTCCGGCCGCGGCAGCCGGCGCAGGACCGCCAGGGCCCGCAACGGCCGCGGACCGCGGGTGATGAAGGCGGTCATCGCGCACCAGACCGCGGTGGTGCGGGTGGCTTCGACGTACGCCGGGCCGGGCCGGAACCGGGCCAGCACCTCCGGCACGTCGCCGGCCAGCGACGTCAGCCGGCCGAGGTTCGAATCGGTCAGCCACAGTGCCCCGAGCAGCGCTCCGGCCGCCGCCACGGTCGCCCCGTCACCCCGGTCCAGTCCGAGCCGCAACGCCAGCACCAGGTTGTCCTGCTCGGCCCGGATCTCCTCGGCGGCGAACACCAGGGCGGCCGCGTAGTCCGATCGCTCCCGGACACCCAGCGCCCGCGCCCAGGCCAGGAACCGCTCCGTCGCCGCCTCGGTGCCGCCGGCCTCGTCGCGCCGGGCGGCACTGAACTCACGCACCGTCTCCAGCATCCGGAACCGGGTGCCGGCCGGACTGTCGACCACCTTGACCAGCGACTGGTCGGCCAGCTGCCCGACCACCGCGTCGTCGCCGAGCACCTGCCGCACGGTGTCCGCGGTGAACCCGCCCGGGAAGATCGACAGCGCCCGCATCGCGGCCTGGCCGTCCGCGTCCAGCAGGTGCCAGCTCCAGTCGATCACCGCGTGCAGGGTGCGGTGGCGTTCCGGCAGGTCCCGGCTGCCGCCCTGGTGCAGCGAGAACCGGCCGGCGATCTCGGCCGGCGACATGATCCGGATCCGGGCCGCGGCCAGCTCCACGGCGAGCGGCAGCCCGTCGAGGCGGCGGCACAGGTCGCGGACCGCGTCCGGCGGCAGCTCGGCGCCCGGCCGGGCGGCCCGGGCCCGCTGGGTGAACAGTGCCACCGTGGTCGGCAGGTCCAGCTCGGGCAGCGGATAGACGGTCTCCGCGGACAGCCCGAGCGGCGCCCGGCTGGTGGTCAGCACGGTCAGCCCGCCGGCCAGCCCGACCAGGTCCCGGACCAGGCCGGCCACGCCGTCGATCACCTGCTCGCAGTTGTCCAGGACGAGCAGGGCCGGCCCGGGTTCCAGGGCGGCGGCCAGCCCGCTCACCCCGGCCGCCTCGGGCACGCCGAGCGCGGCGGCGACCGTGCCCAGCACCTCGGCGTCCCGGCTCACCCCGGCCAGCTCGATCAGGTAGACCAGGCGGTGCCCGGCGCGCCGGCCGACCGCCTGGGCCAGCCGGGTCTTGCCGAGTCCGCCGGCGCCGACCACCGAGACGACCCGCCGGGTACGCAGCAGCGCCCCGACCGCGGCGACGTCCGCGTCCCGGCCGAGCAGCTCGTTCGGCTCGTGGCGCAGGCCCTGCCGGACCATCGGCGCGTCGCTGAGCAGCAGCTCCCGGTGCACCGCGCGCAGCGCCGGACCCGGATCGGCGCCGAGCTCGTCGCGCAGCGCCCGGCGATAGGCGTCGTAGCGGGCCAGCGCCGCCGCCGGGCCCTGCGTCGCGGCCTCGCCGCGCAGCAGTTCGAGCAGCACCTCCTCGTCGCGCGGCCGGTCCGCGAGCACCTCCTCGATCGCCCCGGCGTCCGGCCTGCCCAGCCGGGCCAGCGCCAGCGCCCGCGCCCTGACCAGCTCGCGCCGGGTCGCCTCGCGCGCCGCCCGCAACTCACCGAGCGGCCCGTCCGCCGCCTCCCCGCCGAACAGCGCCAGCCCGGCCTCGGCCTCGGCCAGCGCCGCGGCATGCTCCCCGGCCCGGGCATGCCGCTCACTCGCCGCCGCCCGCAGCAGCACCGCCGAGGCGTCCACCCGCTCCGGACCGAGCGCCAGCCGGTAGCCGGTCGGCGTGCTCACGATCGACTCCGCGCCGAGCCTCGCCCGGGCCCGCGCGACCAGGGTCTGCAGCGCCTTCGCGGGATGCTCGGGCTGCTCCGCGGGCCACAGCTCGGCGATCAGGCGAGCCGCGCCGCACCCGGCCGGCTCCCCGGCCAGCAGCGCGAGCAGGTCACCCAGCCGGGAACCGCCGATCTCCACGCCACGGTGGCACACCCGCGTCAATAGGGTCAGCTCCACGCTCATCGACGCCGAGGCTAGTCGCCGCCCGCGATCCCGGCGACGCCCCGAGCCGGACCCGGACCCGGCCTCCGCGCGAGGTCCGCTGTTTCTCGCGGCCGCCGCTTTCCGGTACGCCCGCGGCCCGGCCGTGCGGGCGGCACTTCCGGCGTACCGAAAACCCGTCCCCGCACCCGAAGCGAACCGCTCGCGGTCGTCGGCTGGCGCTCACGGGTGTCTCGGCGTGCTTGAGACACCCGTCAGGACCAGCCGGGGACCGTGCCCGGGGCGGCGGCCGTCAGCAGGGCGAGGGTCTCGGCGAGCTGGGAGTGCCGGGGACTCGGCAGCGCGTCCGGCGTGCACCAGGTCAGTTCGTCGAACTTGTGCGGCTCGCCGATCCGGACCGCGGCCGGGTCGACCCGCACCGCGAAGACCACCGCCACCCAGTGCGACGGCGGATCGGCCCGCAGCACGTTGCGCACCCCGAGCTGGGTGATCTCCAGGGGCGCCGCGACGTACTCCTCGACGACCTCGCGGGTGACCGCCTCCTCGAAGGTCTCGCCGAACTCGAGCGCGCCCGCCCCGCAGTCCCAGGCGCCGGGTTCGTCGCGGGCCCGCGCCGAGCGCTGGGCCAGCAGGATCCGACCGGCCCCGTCGTGGCAGACGAAGACACAGGACACCGAGGGTTTCACCGGGACATCCTGTCAAACCGGGCGGCACGGAGGATCATGGGGCGCATGGCTGAGATCGTGTACGGCCCGGCGGGCCCGGCCGACGCCGGCGAGATCCTCACCCTCCAGCGGGCCGCCTACGTGGTCGAGGCGCAGCTCTACGACGACCCGCATCTGCCGGCGCTGACCCAGACCCTGGACGAGCTGACCGCCGAACTGGCCGAGGATCACTCGGTGAAGGCCGTCCTCGGCCACCGGATCGTCGGCGCGGTCCGCGGCAAACTGGACGGTCCGGTGCTGCGGATCGGCCGCCTGGTGGTCGCCCCGGACCAGCAGGGCCGCGGCGTCGGCACCCGGCTGCTGGCCGCGATCGAGGCCGCCGCCGACGGGCGGGCCGAGTGGTTCGCCCTCTTCACCGGCCATCTCAGCGACGGCAACATCCGGCTCTACCAGCGCGCCGGTTACGCCGAGACGCACCGCGAGCAGATCCGCCTCGACCTAACCCTGGTCCACCTGATGAAAGAGCACCGCTAACCCCCCGTCGAGCAGGTCGAAGGCCCGGGCGGCCCGGCTGACCGCCCCCGGGTAGACCTGGTCGGCCGGCTCGCCGGCCAGCACCCGGTCCCGGTTCTCGATCACCAGCACCATCCGGGTGGCGGCGATCTGCGCCGCGGCCAGCCGCGCGGTCGGCTCGTCGAGCACCGTCGCCAGCTCGGCGGCGAGCAGCTCCTGGGTGCGCGCGGCGGCGGTGTAGAGCCGCGGCAGCAGCGCCGGGGTGCTGGTGATCAGGCGCTGCACCCGCAGCACGTTGGGTTGGTCGCTGATCCCGGTCGCGGCGTCCCGGGCGGCGAGCGCGGCGAGAAAGTGCCGGCGCAGCGCGGCCACCGGCGACTCGCCCGGCGCCCGGTCCCGGACGACCCGGGCCGGCTCGTCGAGGTGCTCCTCGACCGGGCTCATGACCAGGTCTTCCTTGCTGCCGAAGTAGTTGAAGACGGTGGTCTTGGAGACGTTCGCCGCGGCGGCGATCTCGGCCATCGCGACGTTGTCGAAGCCGCGCTCGGCGAACAGGTCCAGCGCGGTCTCCCAGAGCACCCGGCGGGTCTCCAGCTTCTTGCGTTCCCGAAGGCCGACGTCCATGCCGGAACTTTACCAGAGTCAAATTTGGTCGCAGACAAAACCTTGACCGAGACCAAAATTCTTCCGTACGGTCGGAGCATGACCGAGATGAGCAGAGTGGAACGCGCGATCGGCATGGCCCTGTGCCTGGCGACGATCGTGCTGGCGATCCTGGATCAGAACATCGTGTCCGCGGCGATCGTCCCGATCGTCCGCGACCTGGACCCGGTGCACGGCGTCGACCAGGTCGCCTGGCTGGTGGCCGCGTTCACCCTGGCGGCCACCGTGGTGCTGCCGCTCTACGGGCGGTTGTGCGACGCCTGGGGGCCGAAACGGGTTTTCCTCGGCACCGTGCTGCTGTTCCTGATCGGCTCGGTGCTCTGCGGGGCGGCGCAGACGATGGGCCAGCTGATCGCCTTCCGGGCGGTGCAGGGGCTGGGCGCGGGCGGCCTGATGAGCGTCTCCATGGTGGTGATGGCGCAGCTGCGCCGGCCCGGTGACCGGCACGGCCCGGGTGGGGTGGCCGGGCTGGTCGGCGGGTTCGGCATGGCGATCGGCCCGCTGATCGGTGGGTTCTTCGCCGACCACGGGGAGTGGCGCTGGATCTTCTACGTCAACGTGCCGCTCGGCGCGCTGATCCTGACCGGCGCCCTGATCGTGCTGCGGCTCCCCCGGCACGGCGCCGGCACCCACCTCGACCTGCCCGGCGCGGCCCTGGTCGGCGGGTTCGCGGCGGCCCTGCTGCTGGTCTGCGACTGGGGCGGCGAGCGCTACCCGTGGTCGTCGCCGGCCGTCCTCGGTCTGGCCGCCGCCGCGGTCGCCTGCCTGGCCGCCTTCCTGTGGTGGCAGCGGCGCAGCCCGGACCCGATCCTGCCGCCCGGCCTGTTCCGGATCGCCGCCGTCCGGGACAGCTTCGTGATCCAGGCGCTGGTCGGCATGGCGCTGGTCGGCGTGATGGTCTACCTGATGGTCTACCTGCAGGTCGGCCGGGGGATCAGCGCCGGCGCGGCGGGCACCTACCCGGCGTTCCTGGCCGCCGGGATCGCGCTGTCCGGCATCGCCCTGGCCCGGCTGGGCTGGTCGCTGCGGACCACCATGGTGGCCGGGACCGGCTGCGCGGCGCTGGCCCTGGGAGCGCTCGCGCTCACCCGGACCGGCACCCCACTGTGGCTGATCCGCGCCGAACTGGTCCTGCTCGGCATCGGCTTCGGCCAGCTCCTCGGCAAGCTGATCATGGTGGTGCAGCGGGCCGCGCCGCGGCACCAGCTCGGGGCGGCCACCACCGGCGTCCGGTTCTTCCAGTCGCTGGGCGGCGCGATCGGCGCGGCCGCCTTCGGCTCCCTGCTGACCGCCGTCATCCGGTCCCGATCCGGCGGCCTGCCGGTCGCCGCGTCGGCCGCCACGCCGGAGGCCCTGACCGCCGGCGTGGACACCGTCTTCGCGGCCGCGGCGGTCCTGATGCTCCTGTCCGCCCTGCTCGCCACCCGCCTGCGCCAACCGGCCCCGGCGACACCCCCGGCTCAGCCAGACGAACCTTCCGCCACGGCCTCTCCGCCGCCGGCTGTGCCCGCGGCCCGGCCGGCCACACCGGATCCGGTGGCGCCCGGCGACGGGCCGGCCGGCGCGGGCATCGGTCAGTCGCGGTAGACCGGGGCCGGGGGTGCCGGGGCCGGGCCGAGGGGCTGACGCAGCCAGCGGTTGTAGATGGTGGTCCAGGAGCCGTCGGCGCGCATCTTCTCCAGGACGCCGTTGGCGAAGCGGACCAGGTCGGGCGAGTTCTTCGAGATGCCGACGCCGGACGGCTCGTTCGAGCTGTCCTTGCCGACCACCTCGGTGCTCGGGTCCTGCGCGGCCAGGCCGGCCAGCAGCACGTCGATCGTGGACACCGCGTCCACCTGGCCCTGCTGGAGCATGACCAGGCAGTCCAGGGTGCTGTCGGTGGCCACCGGGATCGGCTTGGACGGCTGTTCGGCGATGGTGACGATGCTGGTGCTTCCCCGGGTGGCGCAGACCTTGCGGCCGCCCAGGTCGGTGAACTCCTTGATCCCGGAGCCCTTGCGGACCAGCAGGCGCTGGTGCGAGGTCAGGTACTCGGTGGAGAACGACACCTGCTGCCAGCGCTCACAGGTCATCGACATGGTCCGGACCACCATGTCGGCCTTCCCGTTCTGCAGCACCGGGATCCGGTCGGCCGTGGTGATCGCCAGGAACTGGATCTTCTTGGCGTCCCCGAAGATCGCCTGGGCCATCGCCCGGGCGATGTCGATCTCGAAGCCGACCAGGTCCCCGGTGTTCGGGTCGCGGTAGCCGAACAGGTACGCGTTCTGGTCGATGCCGACGATCAACCGGCCCCGGGCGACGATCTTGGCCATCGTCGAGCCGGCCGGCATCCTGCCGGGGGCGGGCAGCGCGCCGGCCGGGCGCAGGCTGGCCCGCGGATCGCAGTCCGGCGCCGGCTTGGCGCTCGGGATCTCGGCCGGGTCCTGCACGTTCTCCGGGAGCGGCAGGGACGCCCGGACGCCCTCGGCGGAGGCCGGCGGGGTGGCCTCCGAGCCGCAGGCGGCGAGCGGGGTGAGCAGCGCGAGCAGGGTGAACGCGGCGACGACCGGCTTCATGGGCACTCCTCGAGGTAGTCGTCGAGCCGGAACCGGGGGGCCGGCGGGACGGAGGGCCGGGGTGGTCACCGGTACTCCCGGAGGCGCGGGCGGAAGCCGAGGATCACCGCGGCGGCCAGGCCGCCGGTGAGCAGCAGCAGGCCGATCTCCAAGCCGGTCAACGCCGAGTCACCCTGCCCGGCCTGCTTGTCCACCCGCTCGTTCGCGGTGGCCAGCGCCGTGCTGATCGCGCTGTCCAGCTGCTCGAAGGCGGCCGGCAGGTCGGTCTTGCCGGTCGCCGTGGCCTGCGCCACGGCGCCCAGGTAGTCGCCGCGGTCGTCCAGCTCGCGCAGGTTGCGGTGCATGTCGGACCAGCGGTCGGCGTGCTCGCGGGCCTGCTCGATGAGCCGCCGGTCGGCGGCCGGGGCGTGCGCCGCCGCGGTGCCGAGCACCCGGTCCAGGTCGGCCATCACCGCGACGTAGTCCTTCTCGAACGCGGCGCCGCTGCCCCGGGCGATCAGCGTGAGCGCCTCGTCGGCGCGGGCCTGCAGGGCCAGCCGGCGACCGTCGGCGAGCGCCGAGACCAGCGCCGACCCCTCGCCCCGGCCGGCGTCCACCCGGCCGGCCGCGGCGCTCAGCGCAGTGGCCGACCAGGCCAGCACGACCAGCGCGACCAGACTGGCCGCGACCAGGCCGACGTTGAACACCCGGTTGGTCCGGCGGGCGATCAGCACCTGCGCCCCGACCAGCCCGGCCACGGTGAGCACCCCGAGCAGCAGCACCGGCCACGGGAACCCGGTGGCGTCCCGCTGCGCGCCGTCGACCCGGCCCTGCGCCGAGGCGAACAGCCCCTGCGCCTGCGGCAGCAGCGTCTGGCGCATCAGCGCGGACGCCTCCCGCAGGTAGGCCCCGCCGAGCGGGGTGCCGAGCCGGTTGTACGACCGGGCGGTCTCCACCAGCCCGGTGTAGACCGGCAGCTGCGCGGTGAGCACGGCGAGCCGGGCCGCGTCCGCGTCGTCGGCGTCCCGGGTGGCGACGGTCAGCGCGGCGCTGGCCCGGGCGATGTCGTCCAGATAGCGCCGGCGCAGCTCGGTCCGCTCGGCGCCGTTGCTCAGGAAGGCGGTGGCGGCGGTCGCGTCCGCGTCGGACAGCGAGCGGTAGAGCTCCTGGGCGCCGACGCTGAGCGGCCCGCTGAGCGTGGTGATGTCCTCGGTCAGCGCGGCGCGATGGTGCACCGTGGCGAGCGCGGTGCCACCCAGACCGACGCCGAGCACGATCAGGGCGACCGCGATCAGGCGATAGAGGTCCGGCGTGGCGAGACGGCGCAGGACTGTCGGCAACGCCCACCCCCTGGGTTCACAGACAACTGCCGATGACAGTACGGGGTGCCGACAACGCGATACGTGACACGGTCCGCACCGGAGGTGGCACTGACCGAGCCGGTCAGCGGCGGGTCATCAGGCGGCGCAGGTCGCCGGTGTGTCCGGTGGCCGGGCGGACCGCGAGGATGCAGGTGTCGTCGTCCGGGTTGGCCCGGCGCAGACGGCCGACCAGCTCGGCGAGCGGCTGGTAGGGGGCGGTGCGGACGGCGTCGTCGACCGCGCCGATCACCGCGTCCAGGCCGGCGTCCAGGCTCTGCCCGCGGTACTCGACCAGGCCGTCGGTGTAGAGCAGCAGCACGTCGCCGGGGCGGAAGACGGTCACCGCGGAGGCGTAGCGGGCGTCCTCCATCACCCCGAGCATCGGCCCGGCCGGGCGGCTCAGCGGCGCGGTGCGGCCGGCCCGGCACAGCAGTGGCGGCGGATGGCCGGCCTGTGCCCAGGTCAGCTCCTGGCGGGCCGGGTCGAAGCGGGCGATCACCGCGGTCGCGGCCAGCTCCGGCGACTCCCGCTCCAGCTCGCAGGTGAGCCGGTTGAGGTGCCGGAGCAGGGTGGCCGGATCGCTGTCCACCACGGTCAGCGCGCGCAGCGCGTGCCGCAGCTGGGCCATGTTGCTGGCCGCCTGGGTGCCGTGCCCGGTCACGTCACCGACCGCGAGCAGCACCGTCCCGTCGCGCAGCGCGGCCGCGTGGTACCAGTCGCCGCCGACCATCGAGTCCTGCCCGGCGGGCAGATAGCGGACCGCGGCCTTGAGCCCCGGCAGCTCGATCGGCTCGTCCGGGATCGGCAGGATGATCTCCTGGAGCCGCAGCGCCAGGTCGTGCTCGGCGTCCGCGGCCCGGCGCTGCTCGTCCAGCTCGTGCTCCACCTTGGCCAGCTGCTGCGCGCTGACCTGCTGCTCGGTGACGTCCTGGACGATGCCGAAGAGGCGGACCGGCCGGCCGTCGGCGTCCCGCAGGGTCTCCGCGATGGTCCGCAGCCGGCGGATCCGGCCGGCGATCCGGACCCGGGTCAGCAGCTCGAACCGATCCGATCCGCGCGACGCGGTCAGCGCCGCCTCGCGCAGCGAGTGCTCGCCGTCCACCGCCACCCGCCGCCCCTCGGCGGGGGTCATCGGGCCGAGCGCCGGGTCACGCTGGTAGATCCGGTAGAGCTGCGGCGACCAGTAGACCTCGCCGGTGATCAGATCCCACTCGCCCCAGCCGAGGCTGGCCAGCCGCTCCACCGCGGCGAGCCGGTCGGTGGCCGGGTCGAGCGGGCCGGGACCCGCCGCGCTGTCCAGCAGCCCGAGCATCCGGACCGCCACCTCGGCCGGCTCGCGGCGCTGCTCGGCGGCGATCCGCATCAGGTGCCGGTAGGCGTCGACCGCCCGGCACCTGGCCCGCCCGGCGAGCAGGCCGACCGCTCGCTCGACCGCCGTGCCGGCGGCCAGCCGTCGATCGCTCGCCGTCTCCGCGAACGCCTGAGAACCCACTGCCGAACCTCCCCGCCTGCCTCTGGCCTCTTGCTTACGCCAGCGCGCGGACGGTCGCATCCCCCGATCATCCGGGGCGGGGCGCTGCCTGCGGGCATCGACGGACAGGTCACCCGGTCAGGCGTAAGGCTTTCGGGGGCTGGTCAGGCTTGATCGGCGGCGAGGCGCGGTCTTTTCGGTCACGCGGCGCGGCCGGCGGCGTCACAGCTCGAACAGATCGCGCACGGCCTCGGCCAGCCGGGCCATGCTCGCGCCGGTCACCATCCCGATCCGCTCGGCGCCGACCGACGCCGGCAGGCGGCGCATCCGGTTCACCACCACGACCCCGGTGATCGGGTCCTGCTCGGTGAGGGCGACCGCGTACGGTGGGAGCTCGGTCACGCCACGCTGGCGGACGATCGGCGCGCAGTAAGGCGACGCGTTGTCCCGCTCGTTGTAGCTGTCGGCGGAGAGCACGAGCACGCGGTACCGCAGATCGGAGCGATCGCCGATGGTCCAGATCTCGCCCCGGCGCACGTCAGCACCAACCGGATGACGGCACGGTCCGGTTCGGCATGGCACGAAGCGTACCGCCGCGCGGATCTCCGTCGCGTCCGCCCCGCCCCGCGTGGCTGAGCTGTTCACCACGTGGACGGGATCGAACCTCGAACTCCCCGATCCCGTAGAAACTAATGCGGGGCCCGTCACGGGCCGGTAACGAAAGGACGTAGGGATGTCGCAGAAAGCGCAGATCGGAGTCACCGGCCTTGCGGTGATGGGCCGCAACCTGGCCCGCAACTTTGCCCGGCACGGTCACACCGTGGCGTTGCACAACCGCTCCTACGGCCGGACCAAGGAGCTGGTCGAGGAGTTCGGTCACGAGGGCACCTTCCTGCCCGCGGAGACCGCCGAGCAGTTCGTCGCGAGCCTGGAGCGCCCCCGCCGCGTGGTGATCATGGTGAAGGCCGGCCCGGCCACCGACGCCGTGATCGACGAGTTCGCCCCGCTGCTCGAAGAGGGCGACATGCTGATCGACGCGGGCAACGCGCACTACGCGGACACCCGCCGCCGGGAGGCCGCGCTCAAGGCCAAGGGCCTGCACTTCGTCGGCGCCGGGGTGTCCGGCGGCGAGGAGGGCGCGCTGCACGGCCCGAGCATCATGCCGGGTGGGCCGAAGGAGTCGTACGACGCGCTCGGCCCGCTGCTCGAGGACATCGCCGCCAAGGTCGACGGCGAGCCGTGCTGCGTGCACGTCGGCCCGGACGGCGCCGGCCACTTCGTCAAGATGGTGCACAACGGCATCGAGTACGCCGACATGCAGCTCATCGCCGAGGCGTACGACCTGCTGCGCCAGGTCGGCGGGCTGTCCCCGCAGGAGATCGCCGGCGTCTTCGGCGAGTGGAACGCCGGGCGGCTCGGGTCGTACCTGATCGAGATCACCGCCGAGGTGCTCAAGCAGGTGGACGCGTCCAGCGGCAAGCCGTTCGTGGACATCGTGGCCGACCAGGCCGAGCAGAAGGGCACCGGCCGCTGGACCGTGCAGGCCGCCCTGGACCTGGGCGTGCCGGTCAGCGGCATCGCCGAGTCGGTGTTCGCCCGCGCCCTCTCCGGCGGCGCGGACGTGCGCAAGGCGGCGGCCGACGCCGGTCTGCCGGGCCCGTCGGCGGGGTCCGAGCACGTCGGCGGCGACCTGCGGGCGGACGTCGAGCAGGCGCTGTTCGCCTCCAAGATCGTGGCGTACGCGCAGGGCTTCCAGCAGATCCAGGCGGCCAGCAAGGAGTACGGCTGGGCGATCGACCCGGGCGCGATGGCCAAGATCTGGCGGGCCGGCTGCATCATCCGGGCCAAGTTCCTGGACTTCATCAAGCAGGCCTACGACAAGAACCCGGAGCTGGCCACGCTGCTGGTCGACGACTACTTCCTGGACGCGGTCAGCGGCGCCCAGGACGCCTGGCGGCGGGTCGTGGTCACCGCCGCGCAGCAGGGCATCCCGGCGCCCGGCTTCTCGTCCGCGCTGGCCTACTACGACGGTCTGCGGGCGAAGCGCCTGCCGGCCGCGCTGATCCAGGGGCAGCGGGACTTCTTCGGGGCGCACACCTACCGCCGGGTGGACAAGGAGGGGTCGTTCCACACCCTCTGGGCGACCGACGACCGTCCCGAGGTCGACGCCTGATCCTTCACGACCCGCTTTTCGGTACGCGAGACGCCCCGGCCATTCCGGCCGGGGCGTCTCGCCGTCCCCACCGGCGCCCTCGCGCGACGTTTTCGATCCGCGGCCCGTCCCGCTCCGTAGTCATGGTCGAGACCACGGCACCAGGAGGAGCGATGAGCGACGATCCGGCCGGCGATCCGGCGGCCGAAAACGATCAGCCGGTGCGGTTCCTCCCCGGCGGCCATCCGGTCCCGGCACCACGACCGGCCACCCTGGCCGACGCCGATGGCGAGCCGCTCCCCGAGGCGTCCCGCGGGGAGCCGCCTCTCGATCCGACCGGTGCACGGCCACCCCTCGATCCGACCGGCGAACGGCCGACACCCGACCCGGCCGACGAGCGGCCGACACCCGACCCGGCCGGCGAGCGGCCGACATCCGAGCCGACCGGCGAGTGGCCGGAGATCGAGCCGACCGGCGAGTGGCCCCCGCCGGACCCGGCCGGGTTCGCCGAGGAGGACACCGACCCGGCGGGGTTCGCGCCGGTCTCCGGAGCGCCCTATCCCCCGGCCACCGACCCGTTCGACGATCCCGGGTTCACCTCGGCCTATCCCCTGCCCGGTTGGACCGCCCCACCGGACCTCGAACCGCTCCCCGGCCCGGCCCGCCGCCGCAGGCCCCTGCTGCTGGCCGCCGCCGCCCTCGGACTGGCCGCCCTGGTCGCGGCGTTCCTGCTGGTCCCCCGCCAGGACGCCGGCCCGTCCCGGGCCGCCGCGGCGGCCACCGCCCCCGCGCAGCGGACCGCGAACCCGCCCGCCGACAACGCCCCCGGCGAGCCGATCACCGCGCCGGCCGGCGACCGTACCGAGGCTTCCTTCGACCTCGTCGACAGCGCCACCGTCGTCGAGCTGAGCGCCGGCGACCTGGGCGACGACCTGTTCCGGATCAGCACCCCGCGGGACAGCGGCCTGACCCCGGCGGTCGACCAGGACGGCGACGCGGTCCGGCTGCGGCTGCGCTCGGACGGCAGCGGCGGTTCGGCCGTGGTCACGATCGTGCTCAGCTCGGCGGTCCGCTGGACCCTGCGCCTGGACGGCGGCGCCGCGCACAGCCGCCTCGACCTGACCGATGCTGATCTCGCCGCCCTGGACCTGAACGGCGGCGCCAGCCGGATCGACCTGTCGCTGCCCGAGCCGCGCGGCGTCCTGCCGGTCCGGATGACCGGCGGCGTCGACCAGTTCCGGGTCACCCTCCCGGACACCACCCCGGTCCGGGTCCGCGTCGAGTCCGGCGCCGGCCAGGTCACCGTCGGCGGCGCCACCCACCAGGGCATCGCCCCGGGCCGAGCCTTCACCGCCAACGGCTGGGACAGCACCGCCGATGACCCGCGCAGCACCGCCGATGACCCGGGCAACACCGGCCCGGGCAGCACCGCCACCGGCCCGGGCAGCCCTCGGACCGGCGTGGACCTCCAAGCCGTAGCCGGCCTCGCCTCCCTCACTGTCCTGGGCCGGTCCCGAAGTTGATCTTCGGTGACCACCCACGGACAGCAAAGGGTGGGCTGATCGTCATGGACGCGCCAGCGGCCAGATCAGCCCGCCCGGCCCGCGCGGGAGCATGCGATCCGCACCCCAGCGGACCTGCGTAGATGAAGGTCTTGAAGTTGATCTTCAGGCCATGGATCAAGCAGCGAAGGAGGCAACTGCGAGGAGGCAGCGGCAAGGGGCCGCTGCGAACGGACAGCGGCGAGGGAGGAAGCGGCGAACAGACAGCGGCAAGGCAGGAAGCGGCGAACGGGCAGCGGCGAAGGAGGCAGCGGCGACGGCTCCGCGTCAAGCGGCGAAGGAGCGGCCGGCTCCGGACATCAGCGCCCCGCATTCCGCAGCCGGGAGCGGCTTGGCCATGAAGTAGCCCTGGCCGTAGCGATACCCCATCTCGCGCAGGCGGTCCAGCTGCTCTTCGTTCTCGATGCCCTCGGCCACCGCCTTCAGCTGCAGGTGTTCGGCCAGCTGGGCGACCGCGGCGGCGACCGCCAGGCGGCCCCGGTCGGCACCGGAGGCGATGCCGTCGACGAAGGACTTGTCGAGTTTGAGGACGTCGACCGGGAACTGGCGGAGCAGGCTGAGCGAGGACTGGCCGGTGCCGAAGTCGTCCAGGGCCAGGTGCACGCCCATCTCGTGCAGGGCCTCGAGGGTGTCGCGGACCTGCCAGCCGTCGACCACCGACGACTCGGTGACCTCCAGGATCACGTTGCGGGAGGTGAGGCCGTGGTCGCTGAGGACGGCGGCCACCTCGTCGACGAAGCCGGTCTCGCGCAGCTGGCGGACCGCCACGTTGACGTTGACCGACTCGATGGCGTCCGGGCCGAACTCGGCGCGCCAGCGGGAGAGCTGGGCACACGCCTCGCGCAGCACCCAGGCGCCGAGCGGGACGATCAGGCCGGAGCGTTCGGCGACCGGGATGAAGTCGGCCGGCGAGACGAAGCCGCGGGTCGGGTGCTGCCAGCGGACCAGTGCCTCGGCGCCCGCCACCCGGCCGGTGACCAGATCGAACACCGGCTGGTAGAGCAGCCGCAGCTCGCCGCGGATGATCGCGTTGTGCAGTTCGCTGGCGAGCCGGGCGTGGTGCACCATGTCCTGGCGCATCCGCGGCTCGAAGCGGACCCAGGACGCCTTACCGGACTCCTTGGCGGCGTACATCGCGATGTCCGCGTTGCGCTGCACCTCGTCGGCGGTCTCGCCGCCGCAGGCCACCGCGATGCCGGCGCTGGCGTGCAGCAGCAGCTGCTGGTCGCCGACCCGGAACGGCTCGCCGAGCGCGGCCAGCAGCCGGGCGGCGGCCGTCTCCGCCGCGGCCGGCTCGTCGACCGGCAGCAGCACGGCGAACTCGTCGCCGCCGAGCCGGGCCGGCAGCTCGCCGGGCACGCAGTGCTGCCGGAGCCGCTGCGCCACGTGGTAGAGCAGCTGGTCGCCGGCGGCCGGGCCGAGCGTGTCGTTGATCATCTTGAAGTCGTCGACGTCGATCAGCAGGGCGGTGGCCGGCTGGCGCGCGTCGATCCGCTCGGCCAGCGCGACGCCGAACTTGGTGCGGTTCGGCAGGCCGGTCAGGTTGTCGCTGAGCGCGAGCCGTTCCAGCTCGGCCTGCTGCTCCCGGATGCCGCGCAGCGCGACGGTGTTCTCCCGCAGGCTGAGCAGCTGCCGGGCGACCACGAACCCGGCGATCAGCACCGCACCGATGATCACGGTGCGCTGGCGGGCGCTCAGGTCCTGGGCGCTGACGCTGATCACCAGGATCGCGGTGGCGGTGACCGCGACGAACGGCAGCAGGTTGAACACCGAGCGGCCGGTCACCCCGCCGGCCGCCGGGCCGGGCGCGTCGAGCGAACGCTGCTGCAGCAGGGCGGCGACCGTCACGGCGACCCCGACCAGCGGCAGTGCCAGCACCGACAGGGCCAGCCGGCTCCAGTCCGGCCCGGCCAGCAGCAGGACGGTGCCGGCGATGTCAGCCAGCGGGCAGATGGTGAGCAGGCGCAGCGAAGCGGGGTGCACGGCGGCTCCCGGCGCGGCGGCCGCCTTGCCGATCACCACGAGCAGGAGCACGCCGCCGACGCCGAGCACCGCGGCGGCCACCCGGGCCACCAGCGAGGTCCCGGCCGGGGCCAGGTCCAGCACGACGTACCAGAAGATCAGGGTGCTGGCGACCGCGACCGTGGCGCCGTCCAGCAGGGCCCGGCACCAGCCGAGCGGGGTGCGCTCGCCGATCGGCAGGCGCAGGAAGGCGACCATCAGCAGCAGCACGCCGGCCAGCATCGGGACCCCGACGTACGGCGACATCCCGGTGTTGTTGTTCGCCCGGAACAGCGCGATCACCGTGCCGGCCAACAGGAACGTGCAGGCCAGCTGGATCTGCCGCCAGAACGAGCGGACCGGGGGCGGCAGCCGCACCTGGGAGCCGATCGACCGGCAGGCGAGCACCGCCGGCAGCATCGCGATCGGGGCCCCGGCGTAGCCGAGGTACAGGGTGCCGGGGGCGCCGAGCAGCAGCCAGATCAGCACCGCCACGGTGGCGGCGAGCGCGACCGCGGCGGGCGCGAGCCCACCGGGTCGTAGCCGGTCGCCGGCAGTCTCGCGTCCGCTCATGATGGCTTACCAGTCGGCCGCCCCCGGCCGGAACTGAGCGAAAATCAGCCTTGCAGCGCGGCAGACACCACCGCGCGTGCCTCCTCCTGGATCCGGGTCAGGTGGTCCGGCCCGTGGAACGACTCGGCGTAGATCTTGTAGACGTCCTCGGTGCCGGACGGCCGGGCGGCGAACCACCCGTTCCCGGTCACCACCTTGAGCCCGCCGATCGCCGCGCCGTTGCCCGGCGCGCTGGTCAGCACCGCGGTGATCGGCTCCCCGGCGAGCTCCTTGGCGGTCACCTGCTCCGGGGACAGCTTGCCCAGGATCGCCTTCTCCTCGCGGGTGGCCGGGGCGTCGATCCGCGCGTACGCCGGCTCGCCGAACCGCCCCGCCAGCGCCCGGTAGTGCTCGCTCGGCGTCTTGCCGGTGACCGCGATGATCTCCGAGGCGAGCAGGTCGAGCAGGATGCCGTCCTTGTCGGTGCTCCACGCCCCGCCGTCGCGACGCAGGAACGACGCCCCGGCGCTCTCCTCGCCGCCGAACCCGATCGACGCGTCCAGCAGGCCGGGCACGAACCACTTGAAGCCGACCGGCACCTCGATCAGCTTGCGGCCCAGGTCGGCGGCGACCCGGTCGATCATCGAGGAGGAGACCAGGGTCTTGCCGATGCCGGCGTCGGCCCGCCAACCGTCGCGCGCCCGGTAGAGGTAGTCGATGGCGACGGCCAGGTAGTGGTTCGGGTTCATCAGGCCGCCGTCCGGGGTGACGATGCCGTGCCGGTCGGCGTCGGCGTCGTTCCCGGTGGCGATCTGGAAACGGTCCTTCTGCGCGATCAGCGAGGCCATCGCGTGCGGCGACGAGCAGTCCATCCGGATCTTGCCGTCCCAGTCCAGCGTCATGAAGCCGAAGCGCGGGTCGACGGCCGGGTTGACCACGGTCAGGTCCAGGCCGTGCCGGTCGGCGATCTCACCCCAGTACGCCACGCTGGCGCCGCCGAGCGGGTCGGCCCCGATCCGCACCCCGGCGGTCCGGATCGCCTCGATGTCGATCACCGAGGGCAGGTCGTCGACGTAGCTGCCGAGGAAGTCGTAGCCGGAGATGGTGGCCGACTCGCGGGCCCGCACGGCGCTCACCCGGCGGACGTCCTTGAGCCCGGCGGCGATCAGCTCGTTCGCCCGGTCCTGGATCCACTTGGTGGCGTCGGTGTCGGCGGGACCGCCGTTCGGCGGGTTGTACTTGAAGCCGCCGTCGTCCGGCGGGTTGTGCGACGGGGTGACCACCACGCCGTCCGCCTTGGCGCGGTTCTTCGCGTTGAACGACAGGATGGCGTGCGAGACGGCGGGCGTCGGGGTGAACCCGTCCCGGCTGTCGATCAGCACCGTGACCCCGTTGGCGGCGAACACCTCCAGCGCGGTCACCTGCGCCGGCTCGCTCAGCGCGTGCGTGTCCCGGCCCAGGAAGAGCGGGCCGTCGGTGCCCTGCTCCCGCCGGTACTCCACGATCGCCTGGCTGGTCGCCGCGATGTGGTCCTCGTTGAAGGCGGTGCGCAGGCTGGACCCGCGGTGCCCGGAGGTGCCGAAGGCGACCCGCTGGCCCACCTCGGCCGGGTCCGGGTGCTCGGTGTAGTACCGGGAGACGACCCTCGGCACGTCGATCAGATCGGACGGCTCGGCGGGCCGGCCGGCACGGGAGTGGACGGACATCAAGCCTCCTCAAGCTGTCCCCGGATGGTATCGACCCGGGCACCTCTTGAACCTTTCCGCACCCCCATCCGAACTAACCTGCGTGACCGGGAAACTTCCGCGCCTGTTCGTGCTGCTCCTGATCGCCCTGGGAGCGTTCCTGGCGATCCCGGAACCGGCCCTCGCGCACGCCGCCACGGTCGGGTCGAGCCCGGCGCCGGGCAGCGTGGTGGGCGCCTCCCCGACCGAGGTCACGGTCACCTTCAGCGAGACGATCACCCCGGTCGCCGGCCGGATCCAGGTGGTGGCGCCGGACGGCGAGCGGATCTCCGGCCTGGCCACGGCCCGCGGCGCGGTGCTGCACATCCCGGTCCGCACCGCGAAGCGCCCGCTCGGCACCTACCTGATCAGCTTCCGGGTGATCTCCGCGGACAGCCATCCGGTGGGCGGCGCGATCACCTTCTCGGTCGGCGCGCCCTCGGCGCGACCGGAGGCCACCAGCACGATCGAGACCGATGCCACGGTGCGGGCCGCTGTGCCGGCGCTGCGATTCCTGGGGTACGCGGGGATCACGCTGGTCGTCGGCCCCTTGATGTTCCTGCTGTTCCTCTGGCCCCGCCGCCGCGCCCGGACCGGCGGCATCCGGCTGGTCCGGATCGGCCTGGCGCTGACCGTGGTGGCCACCCTCGGCGCGCTCGGCACCCAGGCGCAACAGGGCAGCGGCGCCGCCCTCTGGCAGGTCTCGGCCGCCGAGCTGGGCGAGGTGGCGACCAGCAGGTTCGGCCTGCTGCTGCTGGCCCGGCTGGCGATCCTGCTGGTCCTGGCCGCCCTCCTGCACCCCCTGCTCAGCGAGCAGCGCCGCCCGCACGAGAGCCCGGCTCGCCAGCCGGACGAGAGCGAGCAGCCCGGGCCGCACGAGGAGCGGTCGCGGGAGCCGGGCGGGAAACGGGCGCGGCGGACGTACCCCCAACGGATCTTGATCTTGGTGTTGGGGATCGCCGCGCTGGCCACCTGGCCGCTGACCGGGCACGCGATCGCCGCTCCGCTGCCCGCGGTCACGGTGACCGTCGGCGTGGTGCACCTGGCCGCCATGGGTATCTGGATCGGCGGCCTGATCACCCTGCTCGGCGTCCTGCTGCGCGGCACCGACCGCCGGGTGCTCCGGGTGCTGCTGCCGGTCTGGTCGCGCTGGGCCGCGCTGTCGGTGATCTGGCTGGCGCTGGCCGGCCTGGTGCAGGCCGCGGTCCAGGTCGGCACCCCGGAGGCGCTGGTCCGGACCGGGTACGGCCGGCTGCTGCTCGCCAAGCTCGGCGTCCTGGTCCTGGTGCTGGCCGCCGCCGCGGTCGCCCGCCGGCTGGTCAGCCGCTCGGCGGCCGGCGCCGGGCTGCGCCGTACGATCGGCATCGAGGTGGCCGCCACCGCGGTGATCCTGGCGATGAGCGCGGTCCTGGTCCAGGTCGACCCGGGCCGGACCGCGGGCGCCCAGGCCGGCGCGGTCACCGGCAACGGGGTGTCGGAGACGCTGACCAGCCCGCTCTACACGCTGCAGTTCAACATCTATCCGGTGGAGCTGGGCGAGTACAACACCGTGCACGCCTTCCTCTACACACCGGAGGGCAAGCCGCTGCCGCCGGCCGAGTGGCAGATCAGCACCCAGCTGGCCGGTCAGGGCCTGGAGGCGGTGAAGGAGCCGCTGCTCGGGCTGGACCCGCCGCACCACGCGCTCGGGTCGATCTCCTTCCCGCTGCCCGGCACCTACGAGATCGCCTTCACCATCCGGGTCGACGACCTGAACCGGGCCACGGTCAAGACCACCGTCACCGTCCCCCCGAAGGCCTGACCGCCGGCCGCCGTCGCGAGGCCCGCGCCCGGTCCGGACCGCTGCGCGCCACGCGGTCCCGGCTGGTCCTCAGGGGTGTCTCACGCGTCGTGAGACACCCCTGAGGACCAGCCGGACAACCAGCGGCGCGCTTCGGTCCGGACCCACCACGGGCCTCGCGACGGCGGCGTCCGGATCAGTCGCGTGCCGCGGTGACCGCGGCGGACGTGTAGCGCATGACGAAGCTGCCGCCCAGCCGGTCGATCACCGCGCCGACCGCCTCCTGGATCTCGGCGAGCTGGGCCGGGGTGGCCCGGGTGAGCGCCCCGGACGTCGGGAGCTGGTCCAGATAATCGTCCCGGGAGTAGACCCGCTCCCAGTCGACGTGCCACACCTCCGGCTCGCCGAAGCCGCCGGCCGCCCGGATGCCCTCCGCGGCCCGGTCCAGGATCGGCCGGTAACCGTCCAGCGCCGAGGCGGCCGGCGTCTGGCCGAACTGGAACGGCGAGTCCGGCAGCAGTCGCCGGTAAGCCTCCGCGAACCCGGCGGCCAGCTCGTCGGGCAGCTGGAAGGTGTGCCAGAACGGCGCGAGCCGCCCGCCCGGCCGCAGCACCGCCGCCGCCTTGGCCGCGCCGGCCACCGGGTCGATCCAGTGCCAGGCGGTCCCGGCCACGACCAGGTCGAACTCCCGGCCGCCGGGCTCCCAGTCCTCGAATGTGGCCACCTCGACGGCGATCCCGGTGGACCGGGCGACATCGGCCATCCGCGGGTCCGGCTCGACGCCGAGCACAGTGCAGCCCAGCTCGCGCAGCTGGCGGGACTCGATGCCGGTGCCGCAGCCGGCGTTCAGCACCGCGCGGCCCGGGGACCGGTCGACGATCCGCCGGAGGAGCGCGACCGGGTAGGGCGGGCGGGTGCGGTCGTAGCGCGCGGCGTCGACGCCGAACGACTCGGCGGTCTGCCGGAGGTGATGAGTGGGCATGCGCCCACTCTAGTGGGCAAGCGCCCACTAGGGAAGGCGGTAGGTTGACCTGGTGCCAACCGGGGTTGCCCTTCGCGACGTGCGCCGCCAGCTCTTCGAGGCCGCCGACCGGATCCTGCTGCGAGCCGGGCCGAGCGCGCTGACCAGCCGGGCGGTGACCACCGAGGCCGGCTGCGCCAAGGGCGTGCTGCACCGGCACTTCGACGACTTCGACGCGTTTCTCGCCGACTACGTGCTGGACCGGGTCGAGCGGCTCGCCCCGGAGACGGCCGCGCTGCGCGAGACGGCCGGCACCGGCACCGTGGCCGGCAACCTGACCACCGCGCTGATCGCGGTCTTCGAGTCGGTGGCGGTGGCCATCGTCGCGCTGATCACCTTCCGCGACGGGCTGCGTGCCCGGCTGCGCCACACCTGGCCGGCCGGGGTGCCGGTGCTCACCGAGGCGGCCGAGATGATCGCCGGTTACCTGGCCGCCGAGCGGGAGCGGGGCCGGGTCCCGGCCGGCACCGACGTGGAGGTGCTGGCGGCGATGCTGATCGGGACCGGTCACCTGCTCTTCGCCGACCGCACCGGCGAGCGGCCCGGCCCGGCCCGGGTCCACCAGATGGTGACCTCGGTGCTGAATCAGGCCACCTCGCCGTCGCCTTGACGGATCAGGCCTCCTCGTCGTACTGGAAGACCTCGTCGAGGGGCTGCCGGAAGAGCCGGGCGATCTGGAACGCCAGCTCCAGCGACGGCGAGTACTTCCCCTGCTCGATGGCGATCACGGTCTGCCGGGTGACGCCCAGCTCGCGGGCCAGGTCGGCCTGGGTCATGCCGCCGGCCGCGGCCCGCAGCGCGCGGATCCGATTGGTGACCTTGGTCGGTTTCGGGGCCATCGGACTCAGAATCCTCGCCGGTAGTAGCGGAGCTTCGCGGCCGCCTCGACCACCGCGGTGAGCAGGCCGCACAGGAACACCAGGTTGCCGATCCAGAACCCGTCCGCGTCGGCCGACGCCAGGATCAGGACGAGCGTCATCCCGGTCGCCAGGATCGGGGTCGAGAACCGGCCGCCGCGCCGGCCGATCTCCCGGTCGCGCACGTCGACAGCCACCTCGCCGAGCTCGCTCCGGCGCCGGACCCCCACGACGATCTCCAGCACGATCGCGGTGACGATGGTGCCGGCGATCCCGGCGACCATCGACCAGGCCATCGGCCCGATCCAGGAGATCTCCCCGATCGGGGTACGCCGCACCTCGGGTGCCAGATAGGCGAAATACACCGCCGAGGACACCACCACGTTCACCAGACCGGCCCAGATCTGCCGCTCCTCCCTGGTCGTGCGCAGCGGTTCGTCGTCGATCTCGTCCACGATCCCTCCCCAAGTCAAAAATGTTTGACATCTCGAAGGTAGCACCGATGTCAAACTTCTTTGACATCGGCGCGGGCGGAGGTGACAGCCGGGCGGTTTCTGGGCACAGCAGCGGGCATGGATGTCTCGCTCGTCCACCGGGCCGGCGCGGTGATCGTGCAGGTCCGGGGGAATCTCGATCTGGACAGCGCGCCCGAGCTGGCCGCCCGGCTGGACGAGGCGCTCACCGGGCCGCACCCGCGGATCGTGGTCGACCTGGCCGGCGTGGAGTTCTGCGACTCGATCGGGCTGAGCACGTTCGTGGTCGGCTTCAAGCGGGCCGAGGCGGCCGGCGGCTGGCTGCGGCTCGCCTCGCCCGGCGAGTTCCTGGAGCGGCTGCTCGACACGCTCGGGCTGGCCAGCCGCCTCGGCGTCTACCCGACGGTCGGCGACGCGCTGGCCGGCCGCGCCGACGACCTGTGACAAGTCGCCGCGATCGGTGCGCGGGTCCGCGGACCGCCAGCCGGTGACATGTCCTAGTGTCGCGGCGTGCTGATCCTGTTGCCGCCGTCCGAGGGGAAGACCCCTGCCACCACCGGGGATCCGGTCGACCACGCCACGCTCTGGCTGCCCCAGCTGGGCCCGGCCCGGTCCCGGGTGCAGAGCCGGCTGGTGGCGCTCTGCAAGCGCACCAGCGCGCGTTCGGTGGCCGACTCGCTGAGCGTGCTCGGGCTCAGCGACGGGCAGCGCGGTGAGCTGGCGCGCAACGCGGAGCTGCCGGTGGCGCCCGCCGCGCCGGCCGTCGAGGTCTACACCGGCGTGCTCTACGAGGCGCTGGACGCCGGGACGCTGGACGAGGCGGCGCGCAAGTGGCTGTTCGAGACCGCGGTGGTGTTCTCCGGGCTGTGGGGCGTGGTGCGGCTCGGCGACCGGATCCCGGCCTACCGGTGTTCGGTCGGGGTGACGCTGCCGGTGCTGGGCGGGCTCACCGCGTACTGGAAGAAGGCGTTGCGGACGGCCCTCGATCAGGCGGCGGCCGGCGGACCGGTGCTGGATCTGCGGTCCGGCGCCTACGCGGCGATGTGGGCGCCGCCGGCCGGGGCCGCGGACCGGGTCGCGGCGCTGCGGGTGCTGCACGAGAAGGTGGTCGGCGGGGTGCCGAAACGGTCCGTGGTGAGCCACTTCAACAAGGCCACCAAGGGGCGGCTGGTGCGCGCGCTCGCCGCCGGGCAGGCCGCGCCGGAGTCGGTGGACGAGCTGATCACCGCGATCCGGGACCTGGGCTTCACGGTCGAGGAGGAGCCGGCGCCGGCGGGAAAGCCCCGCCGGCTCGACGTCGTCGTCGCGGAACTGTAGGCCCGCGGGGCTACTTCGCGTCCAGGATGTCCACGATGAAGCGGAGGTCCTGGTCCTTGTAGGCGAGGGCGGCCGGGATGTCCATCTGGATCCGGCTGCCCACCTTCTGCCCCGGGATGCCCTGGTCCCAGCCGGCGATCAGCTGGCCGGCGCCGATCACCGAGGTGAACGGCTGGCCGCGGCTCCACGAGGAGTCCATCACGGCGCCGCCGGCGTACGGGATCAGCTTGTAGTTGAAGGTCACCGTCTGACCGGCCTTGACGACCGGGCCGGTGCCCTTCACCAGCGGGGTGATCACCAGCTTGCTGAGCGGGCCGCCGGTGCCCGGCTTGATCTCCGGCTCCTTGGACAGCTCGGGCGACAGGGTGCCGGCGGCGGCGCCGCTGCCCGCCGCGGCCGGCGCCGAACTGGCGGTCGGCTCCGCACTGGCGGCCGGCTCCGGAGCGGCGGCCGCGTCGGCGGTGGCGGCGGTGGTGGCGGTCGCGGACGCCACCGGTTGCTTGTCGTCGTCGCCGGAACGCACCACGAAGAAGACGATCGCCAGCACCACGAAGACGAGCGCGCCGGCCACCCCGCCCGCGATCGCCTGGCTGCGACGCTTGCTCGCCGCAACGGTCCGGTCACTCATCCGCACGCCCTCCGGTGATCAGTTCGGAAACTCCGGACACCGTACTCGCAGCCGGTAGGAATGCCGCGAAGAACCTCCGCCGAATCACCGATGCGGTTGATCAACCGTACGGTCCGTACCCGAACCCGCCCTTCACCCGCCGCGGTGAAGATGAGATCGTTTCAGCGCCTCCCCGCACCGAACACTGGAGAACCGTTGCGCCGTCGACGCCCCGAGGTGCCGAATGTGCTCCTGGAAACCGGCCGGCCGCGCTGGCGGGACCACCTCGTCCCGGCCGCGGTGATCCTGGTCGGCGTGCTCGCCGTGGTCGCCGTCGGCCTGGGCGTCCGGGCCAGCCGCTCGGCCGAGCCGGTGCACACCCAGCCGGTGGTCGCCGAGGTCACCGACGCGCCGGTGGCGCAGGTGCCGATCCCGCTGCCCAGCCCGTCCGTGTCGACCACCCCGGTGCCGGTCAACTCGATCGTGGTCGAGGAGGGCGGCGTCCCGGACACCGTCGACCTGGCCGCCGAAGGCAAGATCGACTGGGTGCACTGGGGCGAGGCCGGCCCCTACGCGATGGAGCGCAGCGCCCGGGGCGGGTTCGCGATCCTGGAGGGCACCCCGGACGCGCCGCGCGAGCGGCACACGCTCAGCCCGCAGCGGTTCCGGTGGACCGGCGGCACCCCGGCGGCCGGCAACAGCGGGACGACCAGCGGGGTGCGGACCTGCGGCGAGGGCAACGGGTTCCGCCTCTCCGCGCCGGCCACCACCAATCCGATGCGGCTGCGGCTCTACCTGGGCGTCTCCGGGGCGACCGGGCTGCTCAAGCTCAAGCTCTCCAGCGGCGGCAAGACGGTCACCACCGAGATGACCCAGCGCGGGAGCTCGCTGGAGACGGCCAAGTACACCATCGACTACCAGGCCACCAAGGCTGGCAAGATCTCCATCGAGTGGATCACCGACGAGTCGTTCGCCGCGGACTGCGGTGGGGTGGCCCTGCAAGCCGCCACTCTTTTCTAAGCATTTTTCGTGACTAACCGGTGTCTGCCGGGAAAGGGGAACAGGGTGTTCGCGGGCTGGGGATCGCGGGTCGCCCGCCTCCGCTGGCCGGTGCTGATCGTCACGCTCGTGGCGGTTCTCGGCGCCGGCATCTGGGGCTTGGGCGTTTTCGGACAGCTCACCGAGGGTGGCTACGCCGATCCCACGAGCGAGTCGGCCCGGGCCGCCGAGGTGGCCGCCGCCGCTACCGGCGGGCAGGACGGTGACGTCATCGCCATCTACACCCCGGCCACCGGGACGGCGATCACCGACGCCGCGCTGACCAAGCGGATCAAGGAGCGGCTGGCCGCGCTGCCGGCGGACGCGGTCACCGCGACCACGTCGTTCTGGGACAAGAAGAACCCGGCGTACGCCGCCGAGGACAAGTCCAGTGCGGTCGCGGTGCTCACCCTGGCCGGCGACGACCCGGCGGCGAAGACCGACGCGTACGCCGAGATCGAGCACAACTTCGCCGTCGACGGCGCCACCGTGCAGCTGGCCGGCAGCATCCCGCTCACCCACGCCTCCAACCAGCGCTCCACCGACGACCTGGCGTTCGCCGAGCTGATCTCGATGCCGGTGGTGCTGATCCTGCTGCTGTTCATCTTCGGTTCGCTGGTCGCGGCGTCGCTGCCGGTGATGGTCGGCGGGGCCGCGGTGCTCGGCTCGCTGGGCGTGCTGCACGCCGTCGCGCTCGGCACCGAGGTGAACTCGTTCGCGGTCAACGTGGCCAGCCTGCTCGGGCTCGGCATGGCGATCGACTACGGGCTGTTCATGGTCGGGCGCTTCCGCGAGGAGCAGGCCGCCGGGCACGACCCGGCCGAGGCCGTCCGGCGTACGGTGGGCACCGCCGGCCGTACCGTGGTCTTCTCCGCCACCCTGCTGATGACCGCGCTCGCCACCCTCCTGCTCTTCCCGCAGGGCTTCCTCAAGTCGCTGGCCTACGGCGGCCTGGCCGCCGTCTTCCTGGCCATGCTGCTCTCCCTCACCCTGCTCCCGGCGATCCTGGCGATCCTCGGCCCGCGGGTCGACAAGCTGCCGATCCGGCTGCCGTTCGCGGCCCGGTCCGGCCGCGGCTGGCAGGGGCTGGCCGCCTTCGTGCTGCGCCGCCCGGTGCTGGTGGCGATCCCGATCCTGGCCGGGCTGATCGTGCTGGCCCTGCCGATCAAGGACGTCCGGTTCGGCGAGAACGACGAGCGGGTGCTGCCGGCCGGCGACCCGGCCCGGGTCGCGGTGGAGACGCTCAAGGCGTCCTACCCGCAGTTCAGCAGCGACGGCGTGCAGGTGGTGGTGCGCGGCCCGGCCGGCGACCTGGCCTCGGCCATCGCGGCGATCCCCGGCGTCACCTCGGTCGACCGGGCCGGCTCGGCGAAGAACGTCACCGTCCTCAACGCCGCGCTGACCGGCGCGGACTCGTTCAGCGCCGAGGCCCGGCAGGTGGTCGACGCGATCCGCGCGCTGCCCGCCCCGGCCGGCGGCGAGATCCTGGTCGGCGGGGTCACCGCCCGCAACGTGGACAGCCTGGACGCGATCGCCGACCAGCTCCCACTGATGATCGGCCTGCTGGTCGGGGCCACCCTGCTGCTGATGTTCCTCGCCTTCGGCTCGATCCTGCTGCCGATCAAGGCGGTGATCATGAGCGCGCTCAGCCTGAGCGCCACCTTCGGCGTGCTCGTCTGGCTGTTCCAGCAGGGCCACGGCTCCGGCCTGCTGTCGGTCACCCCGGCCCCGCTGGAGGCCGGGATCGTGGTGCTGATGGCCGCCGTGGTGTTCGGCCTGTCCACCGACTACGAGGTGTTCCTGCTGTCCCGGATGGTGGAGGCGCGCACCCGCGGCGCCGCCACCAAGGAGGCGATCAGCACCGGCCTGACCAGCACCGGCCGGGTGATCAGCGCCGCCGCCCTGCTGCTCATCGTGGTCACCGGCGCGTTCGCCCTGTCCGCGATCACCACGATGCGCTTCATCGGCGTCGGCATGATCATCGCGCTGGTGCTGGACGCGACGGTGGTCCGGATGCTGCTCGTCCCGGCGGTGCTGGCGCTGCTCGGGGACGCGGCCTGGTGGGCGCCCGGGCCGCTGCGGCGCCTCCAGGAGAGGGCGGGCCTCGCGGAACACACGGGTCCGCTGCCCGCTTCCGGTCCGCTGCCGGCTTCCGGTCCGCTTCCGGAGCTTTCCGGTACGCCCGCCGACGCCGAGACAGAAGTCCTGGACTACGCGGCCGTGGCGGCGCACATGTCGGCTGCGCTGGCGGGCTCGAACGCGGCCACCACCGTCCTGCCGGTGATCAAGCCGGCGGAGGAGCCGCTGGTCACCGCCCCGGACGAGACCTCCATCATCGTGTGGGGCGAGGACGAGGCGGAAGCGGCCGGCACGGTCGACGACCCGTCCGCCTCGGACGTGGTGGGGCCGGATCCTGTCGAGGGTGACGAAGCGCCCGGCTCGGACCGTGCCGAGGAGGACTCCGTCGCGGAGGACTCCCCCGCCTCCGACTCGGTCGTGGAGGAGTCTTCCGCCGAGGATCCGGTCGCGGAGGAGTCACCCGCCGCGGACCCGGTCGCGGCCGACTCACCCGCCGCGGACCCGGGCGTGGCCGACTCACCCGCCGCTGATTCGGACGCGGCCGACTCATCCACCGCCGATGCGGAGGCGGCCGACTCACCCGCCGCCGAATCGGTTACGAAGGACTCGCCTGCCTCCGATCCGGTCTTGGCGGACACTCCCGCCTCGGATCCGGCCGCGGAGGACGCTGTCCAGGACGACTCCGCCGCTGGTACCTCGCCGGAGGACATCTCTCCCGCAGGTGACACATCGCCCGCCGAGTCGGCCGCGACCGCGGTGGAGGCCGCCTCGACCGCCGGCACCGCGTCCGCCGACGAGGTTTCCGGCAGCGAAGTAACCACGGACAACACCCCGTCTGACGAACCGGCGCCGATCGACAACGGTGATCCGGAAGGCGGCGTGATCGTTTCCGGTCAAACCGCGCCTTCCATCGAGCCGACAGAGGCCGCCGGCCGGACCCAGCTCCTCCCGGTCCTCTCGGAAGACCTCTCCCCCGAGTCGGCCAAGCCCACCCCGGCCGATGCCACTCAGGTGCTCCCCCTCTACCAGCCCGCTCCGTCCAGCTCGGCGGCGTCGACCACCCAGCTCGACGACGCCGCGCTCGAAGCCGAAGCCGGGACCGCGACACGCAGCGAGCCCACTGCGGAAGCCGCGGACGCGGAGCCCGGCGAGTCCGCCTTCGAAGCCGAGACCCCCAAGCACAGCGAACTCACCGCGGACGCCGCAGACACGGAGCCCGCCCGGGCTGAGGCTGCGGCATCCGCCGAAGCCGGCGCGGACGCCGAGACCGCTGAGTCGCTGCCCGTGGACGCCGCGCTTTCGGCCGCCGAGTCCCCGGCCGAGGCGGACCCGCTTCCGTCTGCGGAACAAGTCCTGCCTGCCACGGAACCGGCCGGAACCTTCGACAGCGACTCACTCTGGGCCCAGGTCGAAGCGACGCTGGCCGCCGGCACGGAAGCCGCAGCCGCCGACTCCCCCGCCGCTACCCCCGAGCCGGACGGCGCCTCGAAGGCCGCCGCTCAAGAGGCGACTGGCCCCGACGACCACACCCCGGTCGAGCCCACCCCAGCGGAACCCGCACCGGCGGAGCCCACACCGGCCCAGCCGACAGCCGAATCACCCGCGATCGCGGCGCCGGTCAGTGCGATCCCCGAGGCAGTCGCTGACGCGTTCACCTGGATGTCCGACCCTCGCATCGCCGGGATCGTCGGCGGCGAGGAAACCCCGAGCGACACCACCGACCCGGACTTCACCTGGCTGACCGGCCCGACAACCGTTCTGCCCACCACTACCGCCGCCCGGTCGGCTGCCCCGCCGGACGCCGCTGCCGACTCGGAGCCCGCGGCAACGCCGGAGCCCGCCACCAACCCCGAGCCCGCCGCAACGCCGGAGCCCGCCACCGCTCCCGAACCAGCGGCCGCACCGCAGCCGGACCTCCGCCGCCCGCAGACTCTGGACGACTGGCTGGGCAGCAAGCCCACCGGCACGCCCGCCCAGGACCGCCTCGCCGCACCCGCTGCTCGGCAGAACCGTCCCGCCTCCCTGGGCGACCTCCCCACTCCTCCGCGCCGCCGCACTCAGGAGGCCGCGGCGGAGGAATCCCCCACCGCCGAGCCGACCATTCCCGCAGCCCCGACCACCGCGGAGCCGTCATCCCCGGAACCGGCCGCCATGGAAGCCCAGCCCGCAGCCTCCATCGCTACGGAGCCGCCGTCCCCGGAACCGGCCGTCGCGGAGGTCCAGCCCGCAGCTCCGACGACCGCTGAACCCTCAGCCACCACGGAAGCCCAGCCCGCCGCGCCCACTGTCACCGAAACAGTGTCGACGGCACCGGACGCCGCGCAGCCTGCCGACCCAGCGGCGAACAAGCCGGCCGAGGCCGACGAGCCCACCCGCCCGGTCGAGTCGATCACGGAAGCCGAGCAGGCCGACGTGGCAACCACCCCGCCGGACGTCGACGCTGTGGATGCCTCGGCCGCAAACGACGGCCTCTCCGAGGCAGCGCTGCGGGTCCCTGCCGAGACACCCGCCGCATCGATCGTCGAGGAGCCGGTCCCCGGCCACGTCTCCACCGACGCCCAGGCACCGGCCCCGGACGAAAAGACGGCCGCCGCTGAGCCCCCCGCGGCCGCGCCGGGCAGCGCCCCCGGCCATGGTCGTCGCCCGCAGACGTTGGACGAGTGGCTGTCCGGCAGCGAACCGACCTCCGCGACCGAGCCGCAACCCCGCCCGCAGACCCTGGGCGACCTCTCCCCGGTGAGCTCGATCCCGGTCAGCTCGGCCGCGCCCCGCCGTCCCCAGACCCTGGACGAGTGGCTGCACGGCAATCCCGCCCAGCCCCGCCCCCAAAGTCTCGACGACTGGGTGACCGGCGAGAACCACCCGGTCAGCTCCGCCGCACCCCGCCCGCAGAGCCTGAGCGACCTGCCGACCGGCGACAACCGACCGGTCAGCTCCGCCGCACCCCGGCCGCAGACCCTCGGCGACCTGCCGACCGGCGACAACCGACCGGTCAGCTCCGCCGCACCCCGGCCGCAGACCCTCGGCGACCTACCGACCGGCGACAACCGACCGGTCAGCTCCGCCGGGCCCCGGCCCCAGAGCCTCAGCGACTGGCTGAGCGGCGGAAACCCCCCGGCACCGACCCGCCGCCCGGCCTCGCTGGCCGACCACGCTCCCGACCCGAACCGTTCCCGCCCGGCCAACGGCGGCCCGGCCACCACCACGCCGGGCGGCAACGACCGTTCCGTGAGCAAGGACCGTCCCGGAGGCAACGACCGCACCGAGACCGGCGACCGCCCCACCAACACCGGTCCCGCCGCAACCGACCGCCACCCCGACCGCGAGACCGACCCGGACCCGACCGCGTCCTGACCCCGACCGACCCGCATGCCCGTCCGGCCCCGCCGGGCGGGCATGCGGCTGTTCTGACCCGCGCCGCGGACTGCCGCCGAACCGAAGGACCGGGCGGCTGCGCACCCCGCCGAGCCGGGGAGCCGGTGGTCACGGCCCCCATCGGGCCGTTGAGCGGGGTGAGTCACGGCCTCACCGGGCCGAGGAGTCGGCTGAGTCACCGCCTCGCCGGGCCGGGGAGCCGGGTGACCCGGACCCCTTCGCAGACGCGCGAGGCGGCCGATAGGAGCGCAGGGTAATACAGTGCCTCCGTCAGTGCAGTGCAGAGGGGGAAGTTACGGATGACCGGCAGTGACCCGACCGTGGGCGTCGACCCGGACCGCCTGGCGGTCTGTCTCGCCGTGTTGGCCGAGGTGGAGGCTCTGCCGCCGGAGCATCCGGACGCGGTGTCGGTACGGCGGGCGACCGCCGGCCTGTTCAAGACCGTGAAGATGCAGCGGCGCAAGGAGCGGCGGGAGGCGGTGCTGGCCAACGACCGGGCGGTGACCGCGGCGACCGCGACCGGGGCGCCGGGCCGGATCGACGACGAGACCGCCGGGATCCCGCTGAAGAGCGCCACGGCCGGCGCCAGCGCCGGGGTGCTGAAGCAGGCCCGCGGCTGTTACGTGTGCAAGCAGCGCTACACCGTGGTGGACGCGTTCTACCACCAGCTCTGCCCGGACTGCGCCAAGATCAACCACGATCGCCGGGACGCCCGGACCGATCTCACCGGGCGGCGCGCGCTGCTCACCGGCGGCCGCGCCAAGATCGGCATGTACATCGCGTTGCGGCTGCTGCGCGACGGCGCCGACCTGACCATCACCACGCGGTTCCCGCACGACGCGGTGCGGCGGTTCACCGCGATGCCGGACAGCGCCGACTGGATCGACCGGCTGCACGTGGTCGGCATCGACCTGCGCGACCCGGCGCAGGTGGTCGGGCTGGCCGACTCGGTGGCGGCGCGCGGCCCGCTGGACATCCTGATCAACAACGCGGCACAGACGGTGCGGCGGACCGCCGGGTCGTACGCGGCGATCGCGGCCGCCGAGTCCGAGCCGCTGCCCAGCGGCAAGCTGCCCGAGCTGGAGTATTTCGGCAGTGCCGGGAGTTCGCCGGCCGCGGTGCTGACCGCGGGGACGTCGGCGCTCACCGCCCAGCAGATCACCGAGCTGGCGCTCACCGCCCGCTCCGTCGAGATCGACGCGGGCGGCCTGGTGCCGGACACCACGCCGACCAACAGCTGGAGCGACCGGGTCCACGAGGTCGATCCGCTGGAGCTGCTGGAAGTCCAGCTGTGCAACGTGACCGCGCCGTTCATCCTGGTCAGCCGCCTGCGGCCGGCGATGACCCGATCGAAGTTCCCCCGCCGGTACGTCGTGAACGTCTCCGCCATGGAGGGCATCTTCAACCGCGGTTACAAGGGCGCCGGCCACCCGCACACCAACATGGCGAAGGCCGCGCTGAACATGCTGACCCGGACCAGCGCGGTCGACATGTTCGCCGACGGCATCCTGATGACGAGCGTGGACACCGGCTGGATCACCGACGAGCGCCCGCACCCGACCAAGATGCGGCTGCACGAGGAGGGGTTCCACGCCCCGCTGGACCTGGTCGACGGCGCGGCCCGCGTCTACGACCCGATCGTCCGCGGCGAGCAGGGCGAGGACGTCTACGGCTGCTTCCTCAAGGACTACGCCCCGGTCGCCTGGTAGGAGCGGGCTTCCTGGGCCGGCGCCGCCGAAACGGCCACTGCCGGGACCGTGCCGGGCAGCGGCCGCTGCCCGGGGCTTCACCCCTGGAAACGGCCGCTGCCGGGGCCTTACCGGTAGAAACGGCCGCGGGCCGCACCCGAGAGGGTGCGGCCCGCGAGCGGGTTACGGTTTCGGCCACCCGACCTTGTCGCCGGGCCCCTTCGGCGGCATCCCCTTGGGCGGGTTGTCCTTCAGGTCCTTCGGGCCGTCCGGCATCCCCTTGGGTCCGTCGCCCTTGGGCCAGTCCTTGTCACCGCCCTTGGGCCAGTCCTTGTCACCGCCCTTGGGCCAGTCCTTGTCACCGCCCTTGGGACCGTCGTTGTCGTGATGGCCCCAGGGTCCGCCATGCGGTCCGTGGTGTCCGCCACCGCGGATGTGGAACGGCCGCCCGGCGTAGTCCGGCCGGTACGGCCAGTCGCCCGGCCACGGCCCGCGCCAGTCGTCCCACTGCCAGTCGTCCTCCTCGACGACCAGCCGGAACACCCAGCCGCGCCAGCCGTAGCGGACCGGGTCGCAGTCGTAGGCGTCCCACGCCCCGTGCCGCCGTCCGGTCCAGCCGGCCCGCTCGCACGCCCACTCGGTGCGGTAGTAGCCGACCACGTACTCGCCGTCCCAGTCCGATACCCGGGTGGTGCCACCGCCGGTGGCGGACGCCTGGGTCGTGGACGGGGCGGCCTGCGCCGGGCCCATGCCGATCATCGCGCCCGCGGCGATACCCATGCCGGTGAGCGCGAGGAAACGCTGTGCCTTGTTCATGTCACACCTTTTTCGGACATAACGCCATTACGTGCTTAGCGCATCATGGCCGCCGAAGGCGTTTCGCGGTTTCCCGGGATCTAATCCGTTCGGCCGACCCCCGGCGTGTCCGAAAGGTTCTGGAAGGCGACACGAAGCACCTCGTTTATGGGACGCCCGTGATGCCTGAGCCGCGGTGGATCGAGCTGGTCGAGCAACGCGTCGGACCGCCCGCCGGACATCGCCTGATCAGGCGTTTCGCCGAGGTCCAGAAAGGTCCCCCAGAACCGGTCCGGATCATCCGGATCGATCAGCTGCTCGTCGGCGGCGGCGGAGCTTTCCGCCCCGCTGGCCGTTTTGGCAGCACCGGCGAACCCGCCCTGGGTTGAGGACGATCCGGCCGAGGCAGCACCGGCGAACCCGCCCCGGGTCGAGGACGATCCGGCCGAGGCGGCACCGGCGAACCCGCCCCGGGTCGAGGACGGCTCCGCCGAGGCAGCCCCGCCGGTAGCCGCGGCAGCCGCCTCGTCGACGGCCGCGGCCTCCCGCAACCGCCGCAGCCGCATCAGCAACTCGTCGCGATGCCGCCCCCGCCAGGCGAACACCTCGAACGGATCGGTCTGGAACGCCCGGGCCAGCGCGTAACACGTCGCGGCCAGGTGCATGCACGGCATCGGCCAGCGCTCACACGTGCAGTCCATCGCCACCTCGTCCAGCGAGAGCGGCAACAGCGTCAGCCCGGACTCGGCGAAGACCGCCTCGATCCCCGGCGGCATCCGCCCGTCGAGCAGCCCGGCCAGGTAGCGCGCCTCCTTGACCAGCGCCGACTCGACCCGGGCCCAGTCGGACGCGCCGAACGCCCGGACCGCGATCCGGGCCCGGAAGGCGACCGGGTCGTCCGGCCCGCGCACCTGGGCGACCGCCAGGCTGGACGACACGGTCAAACTCCGGACGTGCCCGGCCCGCTCGTCGCGCCGGCCGCGGGAGAACGTCGACCCCATCCGCAGCGACTCGAACATACCGAGGAACGCGGGCGCGAAGTCAGTCACGGGTCGCCTCCGGAGCCGTACGGGACAGGTCAGTCAACGATCGCCTCCGGGGCCAGCGCGAACAGGTCACGCAACTCGCTCGTGGACAGTGCCGTCAGCCAGCCCTCGCCGGAGCCGACCACCCGCTCGGCCAGCGCGCCCTTGTCGACCAGCAGCTGGTCGATCCGCTCCTCCAGGGTGCCCAGGCAGACCAGCGTGTGCACGTGCACGTCGCGCCGCTGCCCGATCCGGAACGCCCGGTCGCTGGCCTGGGTCTCGGTCGCCGGGTTCCACCAGCGGTCCACGTGCACCACGTGGTTGGCGGCGGTCAGGTTCAGCCCGGTGCCGCCGGCTTTCAGCGACAGCACGAACACCCCCGGCCGCCGCTCCTGCTGGAACTCGGCGACCATCGCGTCCCGGGCGCCGCGCGGGGTGCCGCCGTGCAGGAACGGCGCCGGCACCCCGAACCGGGCGGCCAGGTGCGGCGCGAGCATCCCGCCGAACCGGGCGAACTGGGTGAAGACCAGCACGCTCTCCCCCGCCCCGAGCGCCCGGTCGACGATCTCCTCCAGCCGGTCGATCTTGCCGGACCGGCCGGGCAGCGGGGACGCGTCCTTGAGCAGCAGCGCCGGGTGCACGCACACCTGTTTCAGCTTGGTCATCGCGGCCAGCACCAGGCCTTTGTGCCGGGCCTGGTTGTGCTCGGCGAGCCGCTCGAGCAGGTCGTCGAGGACCGCGCGGTAGAGGCTGACCTGCTCGGTGGTCATCCCGCACAGGTGCCGGACGTGCCGCTTGACCGGCAGGTCGCCGGCGATGCCCGGGTCGGCCTTGGTCCGCCGGAGCAGGAACGGCCGGGTGGCCTGGCGCAGCCGGGCGGCGGCCTCCTCGTCCTCGTACCGCTCGATCGGGACGGCGAACCGGGCCCGGAACATGTGCGCGGACGCGAGCAGCCCCGGGTTGACGAAGTCCAGGATCGACCAGAGCTCGGCCAGCCGGTTCTCCACCGGGGTGCCGGTCAGCGCGATCCGGTTGCGGGCCGGGAACCGGCGCACCGCCCGGGCCGCCGCGCCCGCGCTGTTCTTTATGTGCTGCGCCTCGTCGAGCACCACCCGGTCCCAGCTGATCGCGGCGAGCGCGTCGGCGTCCAGCACCGCGGTCGCGTACGTGGTCAGCACCAGATCGACGTCGTCCACCGCGAGCGTCCGGTCGGCGCCGTGCAGCACCCGCACCCGCAGGCCGGGCGCGAACCGCTCCGCCTCCCGCTGCCAGTTGCCCAGCACGGACAGCGGGCAGACCAGCAGCGCCGGCCCGTCCCGCCGGTGCAGCAGCAGGGTGAGCAGCTGGATCGTCTTGCCCAGCCCCATGTCGTCGGCCAGGCAGGCGCCCAGCCCCAGCGAGTCCAGGAAGGCCAGCCAGGAGAAACCCCGTCTCTGGTACGGCCGGAGCGTCGCCCGCAGCCCGTCCGGCGGCTCGATCAGCTCCAGCCGCTCGTCCAGCTCCCCGCTGAGCAGGTCACCGAGCCACCCCTCGCCGCGCGCGTCGGTGACCGGCAGCGGCAGCTCCTCGGGCGGCAGCAGCCGGGTCACCCGCAGCGCGTCGCCGGCGGTCATCGTGCCGCCGCCGCGGCTCAGGAACGCCAGCCCGGCGGCCAGCCGGTCGGCGTCCAGGAACACCCACCGCCCGCGCAGCTTGACCAGCGGCACCTTGGCCTTGGCCAGGTCGGCCAGGTCGTCCTCGGTGAGCGTGCGCCCGCCCAGCGCCAGCCCCCAGCGGTAGTCGACCAGGTCGCGCAACCCGGTCGTGCGGTCCCGCATCACCCGGGCGATCGGCTCCCGGGTGCGCACCCGCAGCGCCAGCCCGAGCCCGGAGCGGCGCCGCCACCAGGCCGGCAGCAGCACGCCGTAGCCGGCCTCCTCGAGCAGCGCCGCGTGGCTGAGGAAGCCGTGCGCCCCCTCGGTGTCCAGGATCATCTCGGTCGGGTGGGCGGTGTGCAGGGCGTCGCCGAGCGCCGGGTAGAGCCGGGCGGCCCGGCCCAGCCCGGCTAGCAGCCGCTCCTGCGGGTGCCGGGTCCACCGGCGCAGCGGGGCGAACCGGTCCCGCCACAGGTCGGCGGCCGGGACCAGCACGCTCGGCTCGTCGGCGGCCTGCAGCAGGAACTCCAGCCGCCAGGCCGCCTCGGGCAGCGCGACCTCGCCGGGCAGCACCGGCTCGTGCTCGCGCGGGTCACTGAGCCGGAAGCAGACCCGCACCTCGGCGCCCCGGGCGGCCTGGGCGAACCAGGCGTCCAGCGCCCGGATCAGCTCGTCCAGCTCGTCGGGCGGCGCCGCGAACTCCGGCTCGCCGGTCAGCGCGGCCAGCCAGCCCCCGTCGGCCAGGGTCACGCCGGCCTCCGCCAGCCGGGTCCGGACCAGGCCGTCGACCAGCCGCTCCAGCGCCGCGGTGAGCAGCTCGGCGGGGCTCGCGACGGGCGGGGCGGTGTCGCCGATCCGGGCCGGCCGGGTCTCCGCGCCGGGGGCGGACTCGGCGCGGCAGGCCGGCGGCATCCGGTCCAGCAGGGTGGCGTGCCGGGCCGCGTCGGCGCCGATCAGCACCGGCCGCCACCAGGCCGCCGGACGCGGCCCGTCGACCCGGACGGCGGGCAGCACCCGGCCCCGGCGGACCAGGCTCGCGGCGAACCCGCACAGCTCGATCAGCCAGCGGACACTCGGCGCGAGCCGCCCGTCGAACTCGGCGGCCAGGTCGGCGTCGAGGAACGGCACGCCGACCGCCGGCACCCGCCACACCCGGGCCCGCCGCACCCCGCGCCGGGGTGGCAGGCCGACCTGCGGCGACGGCAGCGGCCCGGCCCCGGTGGAGGGCAGGAGCAGCAGCGCCGGCTCGCGCGCCTCGCCGGCCGGCAGCGCCTCGGCCGGAACGGCGAACGGATGCCGGGGCACTCCCCGGCCACCGCCCGGCCCGGTGGCGCCACCCTCGGCCCACAGGTTGAGCGACCCGTCCCGCGAGACGAAGCCATGGAGCACCCGCACGGCGGGCTCGGAGGCGGGCAGCAGGTCAGGCACGCGGACGACTCTAGGCGGACCCTCCGACACTTTCCGGTACGGCCGGCGCGCCGAACCGGTCACCGCTCACTCCAGCGTCCAGCTGATCACCGGCGGCCGGACCCGGGCGCAGCGCGGATCGCCCGCCCCGTCGGTCAGCGTCAGCCGCCCGACCAGCACACCCTCGTCGTCGAAGGCGGCCCGCAACAGCTCCGTCGGCACATCCCCGAACAGCAGTTTGGCCCGCCGGAACATGACGAAGTCGGCCCCGTGCACCGCGCCCCAGCTCAGATAGAGGAAGCGCGCTCCGGGCGGCCCGTGCACCCAGGGCCCGCCGACGTCGAGCAGCCCGTCCACCTCCCGGCCGGCCACCTCCAGCTCCCAGACCGCCTGGTTCTCGGTCACCGGGACCCGCTCGACCACCTCGGCGCGCCGTTGCATCCCGACGTGCACGTTGTTCAGCCGCAGCTCCGGCGACTGTGGAAGCTCTCGCCCCTCGATCCGGATCCGCACCCCTCAACCCTAGGCCCGGCCCCCACTCCCGGTCCGCTCCCCGTCCGGCTGACCCCCTTCCCGGTACGCCCGGCGCCCACCCACCCGTCCGAAGCCCGCTCCCGTCGCCGCCCCATCCCGGTACGCCCGCAGCGCACCGACCCGTCCGAAACGCGCGCAGCGGACGGGGCGGCGAGGCGGGGAGTCTGCGTTGTGCGTACGAAAAAGGGATTGTGCTGGAGGGAAACGCCTGCCTTCGGAGGCATTTATCCGAAATGCCGCTTTTATGATGGCGGGGTGGCGGAGGTCTACCGGAGTGCGCACGCGGCGGCGACCGCGACCCATCGCAGCGCGCGGGCGGCCGAGGGCGGCGCGCCCGGCGCCGAGGTCTATCGCAGCGCGCACGCGGCCGTGAGCCGGGCGGCCGCCGAGAACGAGCGGGGCGAGCTGCTGCGGCGGGCCGGGCGGCCGGCCGAGGCGGCGGAGTGTTTCGCCCGGGCGCTGGCCATGCTGGACGGGGTGATCGACGCGGATCCCGGGACGCACTCGGCGATCCTGAACAACCTGGCGCTGAGCGCGCACGAGCGGGGCGAGCTGGCGCTGGCCAAACGCTACCTGGTGCGGTCGCTGGAGGTCGGGCCGCTGGTCGGGGATCCGGTCGGGCGGGCGATCACCTACGACAATCTCGGGGTGGTCGAGGTGGAGCTGGCGCGGGTCACCGGCGGGCCGCCGCAGCCGCACCTGAACGAGGCCGAGGCGCACTTCGCGGCGGCCGAGCGGCTGTTCCGCAGCGTGCTGCCGGAGGCACTGGACGACTACCTGCGGTCGGTGCTGAACCGGGCGGACGCGGCCGGGCTGCGCGGCGACAGCGGCCGGGTGGACCGGCTGACCCGGCACGCGGCCGAGCTGGCCGCGCACCCCTCGGTCGGGCCGGACAACGCGATCGAGGCGGTCACCATGCGCGGCGCGTTCCTGCACCGGCGGCGCGGGCATCCGCGGGCGGCGGTGGAGCTGCTCACCGCGCGGTTGCCGGCGCTGCTGCCGGAGTGCGCCGCGGAGCGGAGCGCGGCGGCGCTGGCCGTGCTGCTGGCGGCCGCCGCGGCGACCGGGGATCCGGCGCTGGTCGACGACGTGTCGGCGCGGATGTCCGAGTTGGGTTCGCGGGCACGAGCGGCGGGATCGGCGGCGCGGCGTTAATGTGCGTTCATGGGAGCGGGCCGATGGCGCAGGGTCCGCCTGCCGCTGCCCCGGCTCCGGTCGACGATCACCGCCGACGTCTGGTCACCTGACCGGGACTGCGACCGGATGCTGGTGGCCCACGACGGCCCGGAGTACCGGTCGCGCGGCGGCCTGGCCGAGCACGCCGCGGCATCCGGCCGCTACCACCTGGTGCTGCTGCCGCCCGGCGACCGCGAGAACTGGTATTCGGCCTGCCCGGCCTGGGCCGACTCGCTCGCCCTGGACGTGTTGCCCCGGCTGCGGGCCCGGCTCGGCGCCGGCCGGGCGGTCGGCACCGGGGTCAGTCTCGGCGCGCTCGCCATGCTGCACGCGCAGCGCTCGCACCCGGCCGGCTTCGCCGGGCTCTACCTGCAGTCGGGCAGCTATTTCCAGCCCCGGCACGACCGGCAGGAGTCCGGCTTCCGGCACTGGTCACGGATCATCCGGTACGTCCGGCGGGTGCGCACCGCGGCCAGCGGCCCGGCCGTGCCGGCCACCCTGACGTGCGGCGCCGGCGAGGAGAACCTGGCGAACAACCGGGACATGACGGATGCCCTGGCGAAACAGGGGTATCCAGTGGATCTCGCCGTCGGCCCGGGTGGGCACGACTGGAGCACCTGGCGAAACACCCTGGACCCGCACCTGACCACCCTGCTGAGCCGGGTCTGGCCGGACTGATCGGAGGCGACCGTGGCCGACGTCGAGCACACCATCGGATTGTTGCTGGGCACCGAGGACGACTGGCCACGCGCCTACGAGGCGTTGCTGCGCCGGCTGGGCACGGTCACCGCGGCCGACGGGCGCACCCACCGCACCCGGCCGGTGCGGGTCACCATCGAGCCGTTCAACCTGCGTGACAAGCCGAAGCACGAGCTGGTGATCGACCGGCTGGCGTACTGGTACTACCACCCCCGCGAGTGGCTCAAGAAGATCGCGCTGATGGACGACGTGTACCTGCTGAACAGCCCGTTCACCTTCCAGTCGATGGAGAAGCACGCGGCGTACTGCGCGATGATGCGGCTCGGGCTGAAGGTGCCGGAGACGGTGCTGGTGCCGTTCAAGAACCCGCTGGACAACTCCCGGTGGGCGTACACCGCGGCGCGCTACAACCGGCCGTTCGACCTGGAGGCGACGGCCGCGTCGGTCGGCTACCCGCTCTACATGAAGCCCTACGACGGCGGCGCCTGGGTGGGCGTCTCGAAGATCCGGAACGAGCGGGAGCTGCACGCCGCGTACGACGCCTCCGGCGAGCGGCTGATGCATCTGCAGGCGTCGGTCGAGGACTACGACGTGTTCGCCCGCTCGCTGACCATCGGGCCGGAGACGATGGTGATGCGGTTCCGCCCGGACCAGCCGATGCACCTGCGCTACCAGGTCGAGCACGACTTCCTCTCGGACGCCGCGGGCGACGAGGTGGTGACCGTGTCCCGGCTGGTCAACGCGTTCTTCCGGTGGGAGTTCAACTCGTGCGAGTCGCTGGTCCGCGGCGACGAGGTGCACCCGATCGACTACGCCAACGCCTGCCCGGACGTGGCGCTCACCTCGCTGCACTACTACTTCCCGTGGGCGATGACCGCGCTGCTGCGCTGGACGGTGTTCTGCGTGGTGACCGGGCGGCGGATGCGGCTGGACACCGACACCCGGGACTACTTCGACATCGCCGACGACCCGGCCCGGTCGTACGCGGACAAGCTGGCCGGCTATCGCGAGCTGGCCGACCGCTACTTCGAGATCGACCGGTACCGCGAGTTCTGCGACAAGCACCTGAGCAACGTCGACGACATCGTCTACGACTGGGTGACCTCGGAGGAGTTCCGGTCGCTGCTGCGCGAGACGGTGCGGGCCACCTACCCGGTGCACGAGCACGAACGGTTCCTCGGGCACTTCGGCGGCCTGATCGACGCCTGGATTCGTGACCAAGGGCGTTGACGTGGTCACATGTTGGTCATCAGTATGTCTCCATGCATCTATGGGAGCGCTCCCTCGCCCTCTCCGCGGCGACCCTGTTACTGGTCGGCGCCGCCGTGACCCCCGCTCAGGCCGACGAGGTCGAGCAGGTCGTGAACGGCGGTTTCGACGGCACCTCCGACCCCTTCTGGTCCACCAGCGGCATGCCGATCGCGCTCAGCGACGGCCGGGCCTGCGTGGACGTGCCCGGCGGCACCGCCAACCGGTGGGACGCCGCGGTCGGGCAGAACGACATCGACCTCGTGGCCGGCGAGACGTACCGGTTCAGCTTCGACGCGAGTGGCGACGCCGGCCACGTGGTCCGGGCCGTCACCGGGCTCGCGGTCAGCCCCTACGACACGTACTTCGAACAGTCACCGGTGCTCGGCGCCGTGCAGCACTACGAATACACCTTCACCGCGAGCGCCACCACCGCGCAGGGCCAGGTGGCCTTCCAGGTCGGCGGCAGCGCCGAGCCGTGGCACTTCTGCGTCGACAACGTCTCGCTGGTCGGCGGCGTGCCGCCGGAGGTCTACGTCCCGGACACCGGGCCGCGGATCCGGGTCAACCAGGTCAGCTACCTGCCGTCCGGCCCGAAGGTCGCCACCCTGGTCACCACCGAGACCACCCCGCTGCTGTGGGAGCTGCGGAACGCCGCCGGCAAGGTCGTCGACACCGGCCGCAGCGAGCCGCGCGGCCTGGACGTGTCGTCCGGGCAGAACGTGCACACCGTCGACTTCTCCGGGAACAGCCGCAAGGGCACCGGCTACACGCTGACCGTCGACGGGGAGACCTCCCGGCCGTTCGACATCGGCGGCGACGCGTACGACCGGCTCCGCGCCGACTCGCTGAAGTTCTTCTACACGCAGCGCTCCGGCATCGCGATCGACGACACCCTGCGCCCCGGTTACGGCCGCGCCGCCGGGCACGTCGACGTCGCCCCGAACCAGGGTGACGGCAACGTCCCCTGCCAGCCCGGCGTCTGCGACTACCGGCTGGACGTGCGCGGCGGCTGGTACGACGCCGGCGACCACGGCAAGTACGTGGTCAACGGCGGCATCTCGGTCTGGGGCCTGCTCAGCGAGTACGAGCAGTCCAAGCAGGTCCGCAAGGTCAGCCTGACCATCCCGGAGAGCGGCGACCGGACCCCGGACATCCTCGACGAGGCCCGCTGGGAGCTGGACTTCCTGCTCAAGATGCAGGCGCCGAACGGCATGGTGCACCACAAGATCCACGACCAGGCGTGGACCGGCCTGCCGCTGCTGCCCTCGGCCGACCCGCAGCCGCGGGAGCTGCACCCGGTCTCCACGGCGGCGACGCTGAACCTGGCCGCCACCGCGGCCCAGGCGGCCCGGGTCTACAAGCGTTACGACCCGGCGTTCGCCACCCGGGCGCTGGCCGCGGCGAAGAAGGCGTACACCGCCGCCAAGACCAACCCGATCGTCCTCGCGCCGGAGTCCGACGGGGTCGGCGGCGGCGCCTACAACGACACCAAGGTCTCCGACGACTTCTACTGGGCGGCCGCCGAGCTGTTCCTGACCACCGGCGAGCACCAGTACGCCACCGACGTGCTGACCTCGCCCGAGCACACCGCCGACTCGTTCGGGCCGGTCGCCTTCGACTGGGCGGCCACCGCCGTGCCGGCCAAGCTGGACCTGGCGCTGATCCCGAACAAGCTGCCCGGCCTCGGCAAGGTGAAGGCGCAGGTGCTGGCCGGCGCCGACAAGTACCTGGCGATCCAGGAGGCGCACCCGTACGGCGTCGCCTACGCCCCGCCGAACAACGTCTGGGACTGGGGTTCGTCCAGCATCATCGCCAACAACCTGGTGGTGCTGACCGCCGCGCACCAGCTGACCGGCACGTACAAGTACGAGTACGGCGTGCTCACCGGCCTCGACTGGCTGTTCGGCCGGAACGCGCTGAACCGCTCCTACGTGACCGGCTACGGCGAGGTCAGCGCGCAGAACGAGCACAGCCGCTGGTACGCCGCCCAGCTCGACCCGGCGCTGCCGCACCCGCCGGCCGGCAGCCTGGCCGGTGGCCCGAACTCGTCGATCCAGGACCCGCTCGCGCAGGAGAAGCTCAAGGGCTGCGTCGGCCAGTTCTGCTACATCGACGACATCCAGTCCTGGTCCACCAACGAGTTGACCATCAACTGGAACGCGGCGCTCGCCCGCCTGACCGGGTACGTCGCCGAACTCCACTAGATCACCTACCGCGACGGCGGCGTCTCGTGGCGTAACGTGCCCACCATGCACGTGCTGCGATTCGCCGCCGCCCTCTACGGGCGCCAGCTCGCCATCCACTACTGGGGCCGGGTGCGGCGGGATCCACTGTCCCGCCTGCACCTGGCCGAGGGCCGGGAGAATCCGTACGCGGTCTACGACGAGGTCCGGGCCCACGGCCCGCTGATGCCGACCCGGCTCGGCAACTACGCCACCGCCACCCACGCCGTCTGCAACAGCGTGCTGCGCGACCGCCGGTTCGGCCCCCGCGCGGTGGCGATGAACGGGCCGGGCGCGCCGGGCGACGAGATCGACATGTCGTTCCTGGACAAGGACCCGCCCGAGCACACCCGGCTGCGCCGGGTCGCCCAGCCGGCGTTCAGCCCCAAGGAGATCGCCGGCTACCGCCCCCGCGTCGAGCGGGTGGTCGGCGAACTGCTCGACAAGGCCGCTGCCAAGGGCACCTTCGACCTGGTCAGCGACTTCGCGGCGCCCCTGCCGATCGCGGTGATCACCGACCTGATGGGCATCCCGGACGCGGACGCCGAGGCGTTCGCGGCGCACGGCGCGGTGGTCGGCAGCGCCCTGGACGGGGTCCGCTCGCTGCGCCACGCGGCCCGGCTCAAGGCCGCCAGCGACGCCATCGACGAGGTCTTCATCCGGCTGTTCGTGCTGCGCCGCCGGGAGCCGGCCGACGACGCGGTGAGCCGCATCCTGGCCGCCGAGGGCGACCAGATCCAGGCGCACGAGCTGCTGCCGATGTGCCGCCTGCTGCTGGTGGCCGGCTTCGAGACCACGGTCAACCTGATCGGCAACGCGGTCGGCGCGCTGCTCGACCACCCCGCGCAGTGGGCCGCGCTCTGCGCCGACCCGGCCGGCCTGGCCGACGCCGCGGTCGAGGAGACGCTGCGCTGGGACCCGCCGGTGCAGCGCACCGCCCGCTGCGCCCGCGAGGACGTCGAGGTGGCCGGCGTCCCGGTCCGCCGCGGCCAGTTCGTCGTCTCCCTGCTCGGCGGCGCCAACCGCGACCCGGCCGTCTACGCCCGCGCCGACCAGTTCGACCTGCACCGCGTCCCGGAAGCCGACCACCTGGCCTTCTCCAGTGGCATCCACTACTGCGTCGGCGCCCCGCTGGCCCGCCTGGAAGCCGGCATCGCCCTCCGCATGCTCGCCGAACGCCTGCCCGACCTCCGCCGAGCCGGCCCGCTCCGCCGCCGCGACGCCAGCATCATCCGCGGCCCGCTCTCCCTCCCCCTCCGAGCCCGAGTCCTCACCCCCCGCTGAACCCCCACCCCCGGCGCAAGACCGCCGCCGCTCATGGCCTACCCCGTTTCCGGTACGCCCGAAGCCGCCCCGCCACGCGCTGACGCCGCCCGGCCACCCTGCCGCACCGCCCAGCCGCGCGCAGCGGTCGTCCGGCTGGCTCCCACGGGTCTCTCAACCACCCTGAAACACCCCTCAGGACCAGCACCGCCCAGCCGCGCGCAGCGGTCGTCCGGCTTGCTCCCACGGGTCTCTCAACCACCCTGAAACACCCCTGAGAACCAGCCCGGACCGTGCACCGCACCGCCCAGCCGCGCGCAACGGTCGTCCGGCTGGCTCCCACGGGTGCCTCAACCGCCCTGAGACACCCGTGAGAACCAGCCGGGACCGTGCGCCGCGCTGCGGCCGCGAGGGGGCCGGGCATCGCGGGCCGGCTGCCATGGGGCTGCGAGTCGTACCGGAAAGAAGACCGCGAGCTGGGGAGCGGCGTCGCGGCAGCGGGATGGTTGTCGGGGACGAGAGGCGGACCGCGAGCGGCCGGGACGACAGCCCGGTCAGATGCAGCCGAGGAGGTCGGTGAGGCCGGTGACGCGGAGCTGGCGGTGGACGAAGTCGCTCGGGTTGCGCAGCTGGAAGCGGGCGCCGATGTCGCGGGCCGCGCGCTGGCCGGCGACCAGGGCGCCGATGCCGACCGAGTCCATGAAGGTGACGTAGGTGAGGTCGACGATCATCGCGGTGGGGCGGTCGCGCTGCAGGGTGTCGACCAGGATCTCGCGGAGGGCGTCGACGGTGGCGGCGTCCAGGGTGCCGCGCACGTCGACGACGGTGGCGCCGTCGGCCTGTCGCCGTGTCGTCATCACGGCCTGCCCCATCGCGTCCCCCCAGGAGAAGCCCCGAGCCGGACGCTCCGGGCAGATTGAAGAACCGGCCTGGGCCGGCCGGGGAGACCCGAGCCGGCCGAACTGACCCAAAGAGGCGATTTGCCCCTTCTCACCCCACCGTACCCGCCCCGCCGTACCCCTCGCAGGCTGCCGCGCGGTTTGTCGGGGACGGCGCACAACCCGTACGCCGAACGGTTTTTCACCCACCGCGCTGGTCAGTAGGCAAGCCGGGCAACCGAACTTCCCACATCGCGCCGATCGTCTCCCCGCCCGGCTTGCGGGCGGGGTGATCGCGGGATGACGGTGGCCTGAGGCAGCGAAAGGGGGCGCGGCATGGCCGGAAGCGGACTGTTCGCCATCCGGGACGTCGGATCGTTGATCCACGAGACGTCCGAGGAGGGCACCGAGCTCAAGAAGGCGGTCGGGGTGACCCAGCTGACCGCGATGGGGGTCGGCGCGATCATCGGCACCGGCATCTTCGTGGTGATCGGCAAGGGTTCCGGCATCGCCGGGCCGGCGGTCATCCTGTCCTTCGTGCTGGCCGCGGTGGCCTGCGCGTTCTCCGCACTGTCCTACGCCGAGCTGGCCTCGTCGATCCCGGTCTCCGGCAGCGCGTACACCTACACCTACGCCACCCTCGGCGAGATCGTCGCCTGGATCATCGGCTGGGACCTGATCCTGGAGTACGGCGTCTCGGTGGCCGGCATCGCGATCGGCTGGGGCGGCAACCTGAACGCGTTCCTGGACGCGGCGTTCGGGTTCAGCCTGCCGGACGCGATCGCCAAGTCCCCGGAGGACGGCGGCATGTTCAACCTGCCGGCCGTCTTCGTGGTCCTGGCCATCACGTTCCTGCTGGTCCGCGGCGTCACCGAGAGCGCCCGGGTGAACCTGGTGATGGTCGTGATCAAGCTGGTCGTGCTGGTCTTCTTCATCGTGGTGGCGTTCGCCAACTTCGGGACCGGCAACTTCCACCCGTTCGCCCCGGCCGGCGTGGACGGGATAACCGCGGCCGCGGCGATCATCTTCTTCGCGTACATCGGGTTCGACGCGGTCTCCACCGGCAGCGAGGAGGCCCGCAACCCGGCCCGCGACCTGCCCTGGGCGATCATCGGCTCGCTCGCCATCTGCACGGTGTTCTACGTGCTCACCACGGTCGGCGCGCTAGGCATCGCCAGCCCGGACCAGATGAAGGACAGCGACGCCCCGCTCGCCGCGGCGCTGGACGAGGGCGCCGGGATGAGCTGGGCGGCCGGCATCCTGGCGCTGGGCGCGGTCATCGCGATCACCAGCGTGGTCCTGGTGATCTTCTACGGTCAGACCCGGATCTTCTTCGCGATGTGCCGGGACGGTCTGCTGCCCCGCCGGATGGCCACCGTGCACCCGCGCTACGGCACGCCGGCCAAGCTCACCTTCGTGCTCGGCGGGCTGATCGCGATCCTGGCCGCGCTGGTGCCGCTGGGCACCATCGTCGAGCTGGTCAACATCGGCACGCTGTTCGCCTTCGTGCTGGTCAACATCGGGGTGATCATCCTGCGCCGGACCCGCCCGGACATGCCCCGGCCCTACCGTGTGCCGTGGTCGCCGGTGCTGCCGCTGATCGGCGTGGCGTTCGCCGTCTACCTGATGTCCGACCTGCCGTGGGACACCTGGGTCCGGTTCGTCGCCTGGCTGGCGGTCGGCCTGCTCATCTACGGCCTCTACGGCTACCGGCACTCCCGGCTGCGCTCGCCGGAACGGTCCGGATCATGAGCGCGCCGGTGGTGGTCGGCGCGGACCATGGCGCGGGGACGGCCGACGCCCTCGCGCTGGGGCGCTGGCTGGCCGGCGCCTACGCCACCGGCCTGATCGTCGCGGTGGTGCACCCGGCCCCGTCGGCGCTCGGCTCCGGCCGGGTCGACGCCGAGTGGATCGCCGACCGGCACCGGGCCGCCGAGCGGATCCTGGCCGAGGCCCGGGCCACCCTGGACGATCCACCGGGGGTGGACTACCGGATCGTCGCGTCCAGCTCGGCCGCGCACGGCCTGCACGACCTGGCCGAGCAGTCCGGCGCGGCGCTGCTGGTGGTCGGGTCCGGGACGGCCGCGCCGGCCGCCCGGATCTTCGCCGGCAGCACCGCCGAGCGGCTGCTGGCCGGCAGCGTCTGCCCGGTCGCGGTCACCCCGGCGGGCTGCGCGGCGCCGCCCGGCACCGCCGGCCGGATCGGGGTGGCCTACGTGGACACCCCGGACGGCCGGGCGGCGCTCGACGCGGCGGCCGGGCTGGCCCGGCGGACCGGCAGCCCGCTGCTGCTGGTCACCGTGGTGGCCGGCGGGGACGCGGCGCTGCCGTTCATGATCGGCGACGACGCCGAGCGGGCCTTCCTGGACACCGCCCGGGAGACCTACGAGGAGGCACTCCGGAAAGCCGCCGCCACCGTCCCGGACGTCACCGTGGAGTGGGAGCTGCGTTCCGGCGACGTGATCGAGGAGCTGGCCGCGCTGACCGGCCTGGACGTGCTGTTCTGCGGCTCCCGGGGGTACGGCCCGGCCCGCCGGGTGCTACTCGGCGGCGTGTCGGGGCGCATGCTCCGTCGGGCGGGTGTGCCACTGGTCGTGGTTCCGCGCGCCTGAGTTGCGGTGGTAGGTCGGCTCGTCGATCGCCCCCTGGTCCCAGGCCGGCGTGGCCGGGTCGATGTCGGCCAGCGGCACGTAGACCCGGGCGTCCACCGCCTCGGCCAGCAGCAGCGCGGCGACCAGGGCGGTCGGGCGTTCCGCCGGGTCCCGGCGCAGGCAGCGGAAGCACAGGTCGAGCACCTCGGGCGGCAGCCCGTCGACCCGGGGCAGCGGCTCCGGGTCCCAGTAGCGCTGGGCGTGGATCAGCTCGGTGTGCGACCTGGTGGTCCACGGCACCCGGCCGGCCAGGCAGTGGTAGAGCAGCGAGCCGAGCCCGAACATGTCCGAGGCCGGGGTGGCCGGGCAGCCCTCGAAGCGCTCCGGGGCGACGTAGGCCGGGGTGCCCATCACCGGGCCGTCCGGGTCCGGCTCGGGCGCGCCGACCGCCGCCGCGATGCCGAAGTCGAGGACCTTGGCGCCGCTCGGGGTGAGCATCACGTTGGCCGGCTTGATGTCGCGGTGCACCACCTGCTCGGCGTGCGCGGCGGCCAGGGCGGCGGCCACCTCGGCGCAGATCCGCACCCCGATCCGCCAGTCCAGCCGGCCGAGCGCCAGGTGCTGACCGAGCGTCTGCCCCTCGACCAGCTCCATCACGATGTACGGCACGTCGCGCCGCCCGGGCGCCGGCGAGGTGCCGAAGTCGTGCACGCCGGCCACGTTCGGGTGGGCGAGCCGGGCCGCCGAGCGGGCCTCGGCGCGGATCAGCTCGACGCCGGCCTCGCCGAGCGTGCCCTCCACCGCCGGCGCCATGATCTTGACGGCGACCGGGCGGTCGAGGACCTGGTCGTGACCGCGCCACACCTCGGACATGCCGCCCCAGCCGATGCGGTGCACCAGTTGATACCGCCCGCCCAGTGTCCGCACGGCGCTCCCCTCCCGAAATTTCGCTGGTTTCGGCGATACCCCGGCGTCCGTGGGACAAACGTGATCTCCGCCGAACGAGCGACCGACAATTCCACAGTGGCCTCAAGAATTGTCGCGTGTCTATTCATAGGAAATGCAAAGGCGGGACAAACGGGACGGCCTGCGCTTACTGTCGGTAATCGCCGTACGGAAAAGGAAAGGCGGAACCGGGTCCTTGTGAGACCGGTTCCGCCCATCGACGCGTCGTCGCTGTGCGCGACCATCTGCCGTCGGAGACCACGCTAGGCCGGGGCTCCCGAGGCGCCTCCGGTCACCCCCGGCGGGAGTGACCGCACTCTCAGACCTTCTCGGTACGCAGGTCGTGCGCCCCGTCCTCGCGAGTCGCCTCGTAGTACAGCCGCCGCCCGCCGCCCGGCGCCTCGACCAGGCTCAGGTAGCGCAGCCCGTACGGCGCGTGCGGGCTGCCCACCGGCTCCCGCTCCTCGGCGGTGAGCTCGCCGAACGACCCGTCCGGCAGGCGCGTGCCGCGGGCCGTCCCGGTCCGCTCCTCCCAGTTCTCCCCCGCCGTGGCCCGCCCGTCGTAGGCGACCGTGATCTCGTCGCCCACCACCTGCACGGAGGACACCCGCACCCCGCGCGCGTCCCACTGCCCGGGCCGGCCGGCCAGCGCGGTCCGCCGCCAGGTCCAGTGCACGCCGTCCGGGCTGGTGGCGTACTCGGTGGTCATCCGGTCGGCGTCGTCCCAGGACTCCAGCGGGTGCACCGACGCCCACAGGTGCCAGCCGTGCTCGTCGTGGTGCAGCACCGGGTCCTTGACCCCGGCCGTCTCGTCGCCGGCCAGCACGGTCCGGGGCGTCGCGGTGGCCAGGCCCTCCGGGGTGTCCGCCTCGATCAGCTCGACCCGCCAGTGCTTGGTGCCCGGGGTGGCCGCGCTGACGTAGAGCCGCCAGCGCCCGTCCGGGGTGTGCACCAGGGCCGGGCGCTCCAGCGACTCGGCGCCGAACCGGTCCTTGCTCACCTCGGCCACCACGGTGAAGGTCAGGCCGTCGGCGGACCGGGCGATCACGTTGGCGATCCCGCGCCCGGCGCCGATCGGCAGCCGCACCCGGTAGGCCAGGTAGATGTGCCCGTCCACGGTGATCGTGCTCGGCGCACCGGACCAGGCGCCCGGCTCGGTGCTCGGCGGCTCCACCACCACCGTGGCGTCTTCCCAGCTCGGCAGGGGCAGAGCGGTTATTCCGACGGTCAACGCGGCCTCCGGGAGAAATGAGTGGTTTCTGACGATTTTGCCATCACCTATTGGACTGGTGGGGTATCTGCGATCCGGGCGTGTCGGTCCACGCTGAGCCAGTCGTCGTACCGCTCGCCGGTGACGTCCTGCAGCAGCGCGATGTCCGCGGCGAAGTGCGGCAGCAGCTCGGCCCGTTCGGCCGGGGTGGTCACCGGCCGGTTGCCCTTCTTGCGGTGCAGCAGGGTGAGCAGCGGCCCGCGGGCGGCCAGCCGCAGCGGCACCGGGAAGTGGTGGCCGAAGGTGCCGCCGGAGCGGAGCAGGCCGCGCAGCACCCGGTTGACCGCGGTGTCCTCGACGACGTGCCGGTTCACGTTCTCCTTCGGGATGGCGCCGAGCAGGCCGGTGCGCACGCCGAGGAAGGCGCAGACCCGGTCCAGCGTGGCGGCCGGCGCGTCCTTCAGCTCCCGGTACCGCAGGAGCAGCACCTGCTCGCGCGGGAACCGCTGGTAGAGCTGCTCCACCTGGTGGCCGTAACGGCCCAGGTCGAGGTAGTGCCAGAACGGCGCCCAGCCGGCCGCGCGGCGCTTGGGCTCGGCCCGGCAGGCGGCCAGGAAGTCCGCCTCCGGCTCCAGGCCGGCGTTCCACAGGTGCGTCCAGTTGGAGTGCGCCCGGTCCACCGGGTCGCGCAGCAACAGGATGATCCGCACGTCCGGGACGAGCGCCTTGATCCGGTCGTGCGCGGCCACGTCGTGCAGGTAGAACGGGGTGGCCTCGCCCTTCACGGCGCCCGGCGGGGCCGGGGCGAAGAGCGCCTCGTAGTCGGTCCGGCGCCAGACGTGCTCCTGGTAGGTCTGCACGTCGCCGGGTCCGCCGTGGGCCGGCGGGGGCCCGTCGGAGAGGAAGAACTTGGGTTCCTTCACCGACGGCAGGAACAGCTGAGGGTGCGCGGTCAGGGCCGCGTGCAGGGCCGTCGTGCCCGCCTTGGGGACTCCGGCGATCAGGAAGTCGGGAAGTGACATGGTGCCTCCCTGCGTCAAAGTGAGCTAAGCCTACAGAAGTAATAGGCTTTCGCTACCCGGCGCTCAGGATGCGGGCAGGAGCCGCCGCCACCAGCGCGACCGCCGGAACCGCGGGCACCGCTGCGGCCCGCAGAGCGCGCACTCGCTGCCGGCGCGGTAGTGCTGGTGCGCGGCGAAGGGGTGCCCGCACACACAGCCGGCGTCCTCGGTCGTCATTCCCACAGTCACCAGGGTGCCACCTCACCGGCCGTCACGCCCGCCGGACCCCGGCACGCAGGGTGACCAAATGCCCGCGTTCCGAACATCTCCGGCATTTCCGAATTTCTCGGGATCGGCAGGCCGCCGCGGCAATCGCGCGGAAGATCCACGGAGCGACGCCATGTCCGTTACCCACCGTAGCGATGTGACCAAGGTCGCCAGCCGTTCGTACGGTCCTCCGCGCTCAGACGATCGGTTGTGACGCGCGACCAACTTGACGGCTGTTGACGCTACGTAATGTGTTGCTAAATTCGGTCCCTGAAGCGAGCGGCCACGTGAACTCCGATTCAGGAAATCGCGTTACCGGCCGTATTGCCGCCCCCGGAAGGGACCGACATGGAGCTTTCGCACGTGAACACGAGCACCGACAGTAACCGGCCGCAGTCACCGACCGTAAGCGTGGTCATCCCCGCGCTGAATGAGGAGCGGAACCTGCCGCACGTGTTCGCGAAGCTCCCGGCGATGATCACCGAGGTGATCCTGGTCGACGGCGGGTCGAAGGACCGGACCGTCGAGGTGGCCCGCGAGCTGCGCCCCGACGTGGTCGTGGTGCAGCAGACCCGTACCGGCAAGGGCAACGCCCTGGCCTGCGGTTTCGCGGCCTGCACCGGCGACATCATCGTGATGATCGACGCCGACGGCTCGACCGACCCGGGCGAGATCCCGCTGTTCGTGGCCAAGCTGACCGGCGGCGACCAGTTCGTGAAGGGCACCCGGTTCAACTTCGGCGGTCACAGCCACGACATCACCCGGCTGCGCAAGCTCGGCAACGACGGGCTCAACCTGGTGGTGAACGTCCTGTTCAAGACGAAGTTCACCGACCTCTGCTACGGCTACAACGCGTTCTGGCGCGACGTGGTGCCGGCCCTCGACCTGCCGGACGTCGACCTGCCCCGGCCGGCCGACGGCAGCAAGCTGTGGGGCGACGGCTTCGAGATCGAGACCATGATCAACATCCGCGCGGTGGCCGAGCAGCTCAAGGTCGGCGAGGTCGGCAGCACCGAGCACGAGCGGATCCACGGGCAGAGCAACCTGAACACCTTCCGCGACGGCTTCCGCGTGCTGCGCACCATCTTCAGCGAGTTCGGCCGGGCCCGGGTCCGCCGCCGGGCCGGCCTCGAGCCGTTCGCCGCCAAGCTGGCCGGCCAGGCCGCCGCCCGCCGCGCCGCCGCCGTCACCGGGCCGCACGCCGTCGGCCCGCGCGGCCACCTCAACCGGGCCCGCCGCGACGACCTCGGCGTCCGCCCCACCCAGGACCTGAACCAGCTGCGCGCCCCGGGCATCGACGACCTCGGCACCCGTCCTACCCGCGACCTGCGGTCGCGTCAGAACTAGGACGCCCGCCCCGCCGTCAGGAGCACCCCCTCGTGACCCACCCCACCACGATCGTCATCCCCACCTACACCGAGAAGCGCTGGGACTGTCTGCGGCGCACGCTGGAGTCGGCCCGCGCGCAGACGCACCAGCCGGACGAGGTCGTCGTGGTCGTCGACCACAACCCGGCGATGTACGCCCGGGCCACGGACGAGCTGACCGGCGTGACCGTGCTGGAGAACGCCTACCCGCAGGGCGTCTCGGGCAACCGGAACACCGGCGCCGAGCACGCCCGGACGCCGCTGATCGCGTTCCTCGACGACGACATCATCGCCGACCGGCACTGGCTGGCCCGGCAGATCGAGCCGTTCGCGGACCCGGCGGTGGTCGGCACCGGTGGGGCGATCGTCCCGGCCTGGGAGGACGGCGAGCCGCGCTGGATGCCGGCCGAGTTCCTGTGGGCGGTCGGCGGGTCGTACGCCGGGATGCCCACCGAGACCGCGCCGATCCGCAACGTCTGGTCGGCCAACATGATCGTCCGCCGGGACACGTTCCACGCGGCCGGCGGGTTCCGGGTCGGCTTCGGCAAGCTCGGCGACCGCAACCGGCCCGAGGACACCGACCTCTGCCTGCGGATGAGCCAGGTCGCCGGTGGCCGCTGGATGTACGTGCCGGGCGCCGTCATCCAGCACGAGGTGCCCGCCGAGCGGGCCTCGTTCCGGTTCTTCGTGCGCCGCTGCTACGCCGAGGGGCGGGGCAAGGTGCAGATGGCCGGCCTGCACGAACAGGACGCCCTCGGCGCCGAGCGCAGCTATCTCCGGTCGCTGCCCAAAGCGTTCCTGCGGCACCTCGCCGGCGCCGCCCGCGGCCAGGGCGTGAACCAGCTGCTGCGCGCCGGTGGGGTGGTCGCCGGAGTGGCCGCCGCCGGGGTCGGCGGCCTCGTGGAAACCGTCAGCTCGCGCCGGTCCGCCCGGCGCCCCGCAGTGAAGGCCGCCCAGTGACCACCGCCCCCGTCTTCTCCACCGACGCCGTGCTCCCCGCCGTCGTGCTCGACCTGGAACTGTCCGAGCCGCTGCCCCGGGTCTCCGCGACCACCGCGGACGGCCGCCGGGTGCAGCAGGCCTGGGCGCTGGTCCGGCTCTTCACCGAGCCGCTCGGCACCATCCTGGTCGACGTCCCGGAGTACGGCCTCAGCCCGGTCGACCTGGCCGCCGCGATCGACGACGAGCTGGGCGACGTGGTGCGCCCCCGGCTGGGCGGCGCGGCCATCCCGGCCACCGGCTTCACCCCGGCCACCGAGCCCGCGTTCCTGGCCTCCCGGCGCGCGGTGCTGGCCGCCGCCCCGGACATCACCGTGGTGATCTGCACCCGGGAGCGGCCTGGTGCGCTGGCCCGCTGCCTGGACAGCCTGCTCGGCCAGCAGTACCCGAACTTCCGGATCCTGGTGGTGGACAACGCGCCGGTCACCGGGGCCACCGCCGAGGTGGTCCGGTCGGCGGCCCGGCGCGGCCCGGTCACCTACCTCAAGGAGCCGAAGGCCGGCCTGTCGTTCGCCCGCAACGCGGCGGTCGCCGCCTGCCCCGGCGAGATCATGGCCTGGATCGACGACGACGAGCTGGCCGACCCGCACTGGCTGGCCGAGGTGGCCCGGGCGCTGGTCGAGCACCCGGAGGCGGACGTGGTCTCCGGCGTGATCGTCCCGGCCGAGCTGGAGACCCGGGCGCAAATCTGGTTCGAGCAGTTCGGCGGGCACAGCAAGGGCCGCGGGTTCGTGCCGGACGTGTTCGGGCCGCGGCACCCGCAGAGCCCGCTCTACCCGCTGCCGCCGTTCGGCACCGGGGCCAACATGACCTTCCGGCCCGGCGTGATCGAGCGGGTCGGCGGCTGGGACACCGCGCTCGGCGCCGGCACCCCGGCGATGGGCTCCGAGGACACTCTCGCCTTCACCCAGGTGCTGCTGGCCGGCGGGACGATCGTCTACCAGCCGACCGCGGTCACCCACCACTACCACCGGCGGGACTTCGAGGGGCTGCGCAAGCAGATGGTCGGGTACGGCACCGGGCTGACCGCGGCGTACACCAGCCTGTTGCTCGGGCGGCCGGGGCTGATCTGGCGGCTGCTCAAGCTGGCGCCCACCGCGTACCGGGATCTGACCGGCTCGGACAGCCCGCGGGTCGCCACCCTGCAGGCCGATTTCCCTCGTGAACTGCTCGGCGCCAACCGAAAGGGAATGATCGCCGGCCCGCGCGCCTACCTGCGCGGGCGGCGGGCCGCCCGGGCCACGCTCCGCCGGCGCCCCTGAGCCGACCCGACAGACATACCTCTGGAGGCCCCACCGCATGGCGCAGCAGCGCTCGCCCGAGACCAAGGACGGATCGTCGCCGGACCCGGCGGCGACCGTCATCATCCGTACGGACGCGGCCCGCCAGGACCCGGAGGCGACCGCGGTGATCCCGGCGCCGGCCACGAAGCCGGTCGGCGAGGAGACGACGCGCCTGGATCTCGGCGAGAAGACCGTCCGGATCCCGCTGCCCGAGAAGGCCGCTCCGGAGGCCGCCGCCACCCAGGTCATCCCCCAGGTCGACAAGAACGCCACCCAGCTGATCCCCCGGCTGGAGAGCGTCACCCAGATGATCCGCCGCCCGGTGAAGGCCGGGCGGCCACAGCCGTCGGCCGCCCCGGCCGACGACACCCCGGGGCTGGACACCCGGCTGGAGTTCGCCGCCATCGCGGTCCTCGGCGGGCTGCTCGGCGTCGCCGGCGAGCTGGTCCCGCACCCGGGCACCCGCCTGCTGCTGCTCCTCGCGATGATCCTGGTCGCCCCGGGCGCCGCGGTACTCGGCTTCGTCCCGTTGCAGAACCGGCTCACCGCCTGGTCGATGGCGACCGCGCTGAGCCTGTCGATCAGCGTCGCCCCGGCCGTGCTCACCCTCTGGCTGCACCTCTGGCACCCGGCCGCCTCGCTCGGCGTGCTGGCCGGCGGCAGCATGCTCGCCGGCCTGGTCCAGCTGACCCGGCAGTGGCGCTCCGGCGCCCGCTTCACCCGCCCGGTCCTCAGCGACCCGGCCGAGCGCGGCGCCGACCGGCTGACCGCCCTGCTGCCGCTGGTCACCCTGCCGGCCGGCCTGGCCCTGTGGATCTTCACGCTGGTCCGGTTCAGCCCCGCCCACTTCGGCGCCTACGGCCTCTCCACCACCCTGGGCGTCCCGTTCTTCGTGGCGCTCGCGCTGCTCGGCATCGGTTTCGCGGCCGAGCTGTTCGGCCGGGCCCGCCCGCTGGTGCTGACCGCCGGCATCCTCGCCGTCCCGGCGATCATGCAGGCCACCGTCCCGATCCTGAGCGGCACCACCGAGTACGCCTGGACCTACAAGCACCTCGGCGTCGTCGAGCTGATCCGGGACAACGGCCACCTGATCGACTCCACCGACATCTACCAGCAGTGGCCCGGCTTCTTCGCGGTGATGGCGCTGCTGTCCAAGGTCTCCGGCCTGGACCCGATCTCGTTCGCCGCCTGGTCGTCGCTGGCCTGCATGGTGCTCAACGGCCTGATGACCGCAGCCCTGCTGCGCCAGTTCACCACCAACCGCCGGGTGATCGCGCTCGGCACGCTGATGGCCCAGGCGTGCATGTGGGTGGACATCGGCTACTTCTCCCCGCAGGGCTACGTCTACCCGCTGATGCTCGCCTTCTGGGTGATCGTCATCCGCTGGCTGACCGGCCCGCCGACCGGCGAGATCCAGCGGTTCCCGCGAATCGAGCGGCTGCGCGCCTGGCTCACCCGGGACCTGCCGGAACGTCCCGACGTCAGCCGCCGCAGCCGGCTCTGGGCGGCCGCCGCGGCCACCGTCATCTACGCCGCGATCGTGGTGTCGCACCAGCTCACCCCGGTGATGATGATGGTCCCGGTGGTGGTCCTGGCGATGCTCGGCATCCTGCGGCCGCGCCTGCTCGCGGTGCTGTTCGGCGCCGTCCTGGTGGCCTTCCTGGCTCCCCGGATCGGCTCGGTCAGCAGCCAGTACTCGATCTTCGACTTCAACCTGTTCGCCAACGCGTCCGGCAACGCGGCCAGCTGGAGCACCCCGCAGCAGGAGTTCTCCGCCCTGGTCGCCCGTGCCCTGGCGATCGGCCTCTGGGCCACCGGCCTGTTCACCGTCTGGCGGGCCCGCAAGAAGCTCGGCACGGTGCTGGTCGCCGCCCTGCTCGCCTACCTGCCGATCACCACGCTGGCCGGCGGCAGCTACGGCGGCGAGGCGATCTACCGGGTCTACGCCTTCTCGCTGCCGTTCACCGCGCTGCTGGTCGCCACCTTCTGGGCCGGCGGCAAGCCGCATCGCTCCTGGTACTGGAAGGCCGGCTCCGGCGTCCTGACCGGCGTCCTGATGTTCGCCGGCCTGCAGGGCCTGCAGGGCCAGAGCGAGGTCCACTTCGTCACCCGCACCGACATCGTCGCCGCGAACTACCTCTACGACCACGCCAAGCCGGACTCCGGCGTCATCCTGATCGCCCCGAACTTCCCGACCAAGCTGAGGGGCAACTACGGCTCCTTCAACAAGGGCCACGTCTCGGTCGACATCTCCCTGATCGGCGACCCGTACTTCACCGGCAACATCAACAGCTCCCGGATCGCCGACCTCACCGAGTACGTCAAGGCGATGAACTACCCCACCAACTACCTGGTGGTCAGCGACTCGATGGAACGCCAGACCGCCTACTTCGGCACCCTCCCGGACGGCTCCTTCACCTCGTTGAAGCAGGGCCTGTCCGCGTCCCCGGCGTGGAAGGTCTTCTACCAGGCCCCCGGCGTCACCATCTACCAGCTGGCCGGATAGCGGCTTCGCCACGGCCCCGGCACCCCGAGGTGCCGGGGCCGTCGCCTTTCCCCGCTGCCGCGACGCCGCCCTCCGCCTTACGGATCCTTTGTCCGGTACGACTCGGAGTCCCGTGACAGTCGGCCCGCGAGGCTGCGGCCCACCCCCGACCGCCGCGCGTGTCGTGCGGGTCCGCCGCTGGCCCGCGACGCCCGCTTCTGGTCACGGCCCCGGCCGCGGCTCCCGCCCCCGGCTGGCTCTCACGGGTGTCTCGACCGCTGTGAGACACCCGTGGAAGCCAGCCCGGGACAGGGGGCGCGGCCGCAGCCGTGACCGGCGGCGGGCGTCGCGGTCCGCCGGCGGACCCGCACGACACGCGTGGCGGTCCTGCGCGGGCCGGGGCATCGCGGGCCGGCTCGCACGGGGCTCCGAGTCGTACCGGACAAGGATCCGGAAGGGGGAGGGCGGCGTCGCGGCAGCGAGGGTGGTCCGGATCTAGGACGTCGCGTCGAAGCGGGTGCGCTGCTGCCAGGTGGCGAAGTCGACCGTGTTGGCGGCGTCCGGCGAGTCGTCCGGGCCGATCACCGCGAAGGACGCGCCGGCCAGCCGGTAGCGGTTGGCGTCGATCGTGATGCGGGGCAGCGACGCGGTCGAGGGCACCTGGAGGCGGTGCACGACCACGCCCGGCGCCTGGCGGACATCGTTGCCGGTGATGGTGAGACCGTCGATGCGGCCGGCGAAGTCGCCGTCCGTGGAGATCAGGAAGGTGAACTGGCTGAGGTTCTCGAAGGTGTTGCCGGTGACCCGCATGTCGGCGGCGCAGCGCAGCACCAGGCCGGTGGAGCGGTCGTCGCCGTGGTCGCGGGTGGCGACGGTGTTGCCGGCGAAGACGTTGCCGTCGCAGCCGCCGCCGGAGCCGGTGCCGGTCTCCAGCGCGCCGTCGTTGTCGGCGAACGTGTTGCCGGTGATCGTCACGTGCCCGGCGTCGTAGATCTCGATGCCGCCGCCGTCGACGCCGTAGTCGGTGGACGGCCCGAGGTTGTGCGTCACCGTGTTGTTCCGGAAGACCGGCCCCGGGTCGTCCTCGACGAACGTCGCGGCCAGCCCGTAGCCGCCGAAGTCGTCCAGCGGCGCCGCCGTGTTGTGGATGATCCGGTCCTGGTCGTGCACGGTGTTGCCGTCCACCAGCACGCCGCGGCCGCCGCCGGAGACCACGATCCCGGCGCCGTTGTGGTCCACCTCGTTGCCGCTCACGGTCAGGTCCCGGGCGTCGGTGGCGAGGATGCCGTAGCAGCCGACCGGCAGCCCGGCCGCGGTCGTCCCGGCGCTGTGGTGCACGTGCACGTTCTGCACGGTGACCCCGGTGGTGCCGTGGATCCGCACGCCGCTGCCGTGGTCGCCGGTCTCCGCCGCGTCCGGGGCCGGGTTGGGCACGCAGCCGCGCACCTCGAGGTTCCGCAGCGTGACGTGGTCGTCGGTGACCAGGATGACGTCCCGGGTGCCGGACTGCCCGACGATCGTCGCCTTCTCGCCGGGCGCGCTGGTGATCGTCAGGCCGGGCCGGTCCACCGTGAACGGGCGGTAGTCCCCGCCGCGCAGGTGGATGGTGGCGCCCTCGGGGACCGCGCTGACCGCTTTGGTGACCGAGCGCCACGGGTGCCGGGAGCTGCCGTCGCCGGCGTCGTCGCCGTAGGCGGAGACCCAGTAGCCGGCGGGCGCCTCGGCGGTGCCGGACGGCTCGTGGGTGAACGCCCAGGCGACCAGCGCCACCAGCGGGATCAGCACCGCCACCGCGAGGACGACCCGTCTCACGCGCCGAACACCGGATCGCCGGCCATCGCCCGGTACGCGGCCAGGCTGGCCCGGTCCGAGTCGATCCGCCACTTCTCCGTCGAGCCGGGGTGGGTGTCGGTGTCGAACCAGACGGCGGCGCCGACCGCGGGCCGGGACCGCGCCCAGGCCGCGAAGTCCCGGATCCAGTCCGGTTTGCTGGCGCCGCCGCGGTCCGCCACCGCCACCTCCGTGATCATGATGGGTTTCCGGGCGGCGTACGTCTGGTAGACCGGGTCGAACATCTGCTCCGGGGTCTCGCCCTGCGAGTACCCGGACACGCCCACCCAGTCGACCAGGTCGTCACCCGGGTAGTACCCGTCCCGATTGTTCCAGGGTTCCTCGGGGTGGGTGTTCCAGTTCGGGCTCCACACCCAGGAGACGTTGTCCGCGCCGGCCTCGGCGAACAGTCCGCGCAGCCGTTTCCAGGCGGTCACGTAGCCGGCCGGCGACCGGCCGTTGGCGGCGCCGCCCCAGCGGTAGAAGTCGCGGTTCATGTCCCAGCCCCAGCGCAGCAGGACCGGCCGGTCGCCGGCGGCGAGCCGGCGGGCCGCCGCGGTGATCAGCCGGTCGGCCCGGCCGGTGGTGATGTCGGTGAGCCGCGGGCCGCGCCAGGAGATCATCAGCGTGCTCGCCGGCGGCAGGTAGGACAGCCGGGTCGGCAGCTGATCGGTCCACGAGTAGTAGCGGTGCACGATCCGCAGGTCGTGGCCGAGCTGACGGCGGCGCAGCGCCAGCCCGCCGGCCGGGCTCATCCCGTGGAGCGCGACGTAGGCGCCGAGCATCACCTTGCCGGGCTGCAGCGGCACCGGTCCGCCGCCGGTCCGGACCGCGGACGGGGACGGCAGCGCGGACGGCACCGGCGGCCAGGAGGGCTTGTCGGGGGCGGTGCAGCCGGCCAGCGCCGCGGACCCGGCGAGCAGCAGCAGGTGGCGTCGGGAGATCAGCACGGGCACCTCAGGTCAGGGTCCGGCCCGTCGCGCGGGCGAGCTTGCGGACCAGGCGCCAGCCCGGCTGAGCGTACCGCTTCAGGGTCGGGACCAGGCCGGATCCGTGGCCCTCGACCAGCGCGACCAGGTCGGCGCCGGTGTGGTCCGGGGTGGGCTGGAAGCGCGGCACCGCGAACTGCCGCTCGCGCGGGGTGTGCACCCGGTAGCCGACCTCGGTGGCGTTGTCGTGCCCGGCCGCGGCGACCACGTCGCGGACCCGGCGGCTGTTGTAGCCGTGCGGGTAGGCGAACGACCGCACCCCGCGCTGCAGGCGCTGCTCCAGCTCGTCGCGGCTGCGGTACACCTCGTCGCGCAGCAGCGCCGGGGGCAGCACGTCGAGCGGGTGGTGGATCAGGCTGTGGTTGCCGATCTCGATGCCCTGGGCGGCCACCTCGGCCAGCTCCTCCCAGGTCAGCATCGGGCCGAAGTCGGGTGACCAGCGGCCCAGCCAGCCGGCCCGGCCGCCGAGGTGGCCGACCGACGCGTACAGGGTGGCGCCGGCGCCGGCCGCCCGCAGCGCGGGGACGCCGGCGGTGAGGAAGTCGCGGTAGCCGTCGTCGAAGGTGACCGCGAGCAGCTTCTCGGTGCTGCCGGCGCGCACCTGGTCGAGCGCCTCGGTCAGGCCGACCAGGCGGTAGCCGGCGGCGGTGAGCGCCTCCAGCTGCTCGGCCAGCCGGTCCGGTGGGACGGCGAGATCACGCAGCGGGCCGTCCACGGCGGAGACCGAGTGATACATCAGCGCCGGCAACGTGCTCCAGCCCACAAAGTCCCCCTTTGTCCCGCCATTCGGCAACCCACCGTACCCAAATCCCGATCTTGCGGCCTCCTCCGTTCGCCCTAGCCAATTTCCACTACCCGGAGTAATCTTCGCTCCCATCCGGGACGTCTGCCAGCGCAAACGCCGTCACGATCTGGTGACACAGAGTGACTTGTGAACCTTTGCCGCGCGGCTGACGTACCGGAGGACGACACCGAATTCGCTTCACCCCGGGAGCGTGCCCATGTTCCGGCTCATCCAGTTGCACACCGACGCCGGTGTGCCACGCATCGGCGTCGACCCGGACGGCTATGTCAGCGCCCGCGCGGCGCTGGCCCGTTACCGCACCGCCCCGGCGACCTACTTCGCGGTCGGCCGGTTCGACCACGAGGGCACCCTCACCGAGGTGATCCTCGACCCGTCCTGCGGCCTGGACGGCGCCTGCCAGCGGCCCGCCTCGGTGATCCACGCGACCACCTTCCAGCGGCTGTGCGAGGGATGCGCGGCCGGCCTGGACGTGCTCACCGTGCCGCAGCTGGCCCGCCGGCTCGGGATCGCCTGCCGGCTCGCCCCGCCGATCAGCCGGCACCGGCAGAGCTCCCTCGGCGGCCTGCGCTCCCCGGCCGGCAACCGGATCGCCCGCGAGTTCGCCGACCACGTCCACGACCCGTCCTGGCGCGCCGAACTGTGCGGCGAGCTGAGCCAGACCCCGACCGCGCTCAACGGCCTGCTGATCGGCGCGGGCGCGCTCAGCCACCGCCAGGTCCTCGACCTCTACCCGGCGCTCTGCGCGCTCGGCGAGGAACTCCCCGACGGCATCCGTACCGACCTGGCCCGGGCCACCTCCCGGCCGCTCTCCCCCGCCGGCGTGGCCGGGCTGCGCCTCGGTCTCGGCTGAGCAAACCCGCCGGCGTGGCCGGGCTGCGCCCCGGTCTCGGCTGAGCACCCCCGCCGGTCCGCGGGCCCGCGCCAGGTCCGCTCCGATCGGGACCACCGATTGACGGTACGCCCGGAGCGGTCCCGCCGCGGCCGTCCGGCGCGAGGCGGCCTCGCGCCGGGACCGCCTCGCGCGTACCGGAAAGCGGCGGCCCGCACCCGGAGCGGACCGTGCCTAGCGCCGGGCCGGGACCGGGTCGATCTCCACCAGCCGGTGTGCGCCGGTGCGGCTGACCTGGATCAGCACGGTGGAGCGCAGGCGCTTACGGGTGGTGGCCCGCGCGTAGAGCCGGTGATCGGCGCCCCAGGCGAGGCTGACCAGGCCGGGCAGGCCGGTGGCGTAGACCTGGGGAACGTGGCCGGGCGCGATCCGCAGGACGCGGCCGGCCCGGTCACCGACGTAGTAGGCGCCGTCCGGGCCGCGCGTCACCGCGGAACCGCCGGCCGCCTCCGCACCGGCCGGCGACTCCGCGGACGGCGCGACCGGCGCCGGGACGACGAGAAGGGCGGCCATCGCCGCCGAGCCGAACGTGATCATCTAATTCCTCTCGGTAGTAGCCGGGAACTCCGTCAGGGTCCACGGCGCCGCCGCGCATCTCTCGTCCCAGTCGGAGATCCGACCCCCGGTACGGTCTGCGGTATGACAGGCACGTTCCCCGATCTGGTGCGCCGGGCCCGGTCCCTCGTCGCCGGCGGGCGGCGCGCCGTCCTCGGCATCGCCGGACCGCCCGGCGCCGGCAAGACCACCCTGGCCGAGTCGCTGCTGGCCGCCCTCGCCCCGGAGCCGCCGGCCGGGCTGACCGCCGGCGGCTGGGTGGCGCACGTGCCGATGGACGGCTTCCACCTGGCCGACGTCGAGCTGGACCGGCTCGGGCTGCGCGACCGCAAGGGCGCGCCGGACACCTTCGACGGCTGGGGGTATTCCGCGCTGCTGCGCCGGCTGCTCGACGACCGCGACGACATGGTCTACGTGCCCGGTTTCGAGCGGGTCCTGGAGCAGCCGATCGCCGGCGCCATCGGGGTGCCCCGCACCGCCCGGCTGATCCTCACCGAGGGCAACTACCTGCTGCTCGGCGAGGGCCGGTGGGCCGGATTGCGGGAGGTGTTCAGCGAGGTCTGGTACACCGATCTCGACCCGGCCGAGCGGCTGCGCCGGCTGATCGCCCGGCACGTCCGCTTCGGCAAGTCACCGGAGGCCGCGCGGGCCTGGGCGACCGGCACCGACGAGCGGAACGCCGCACTGATCGCCACCACCCGGGACCGGGCCGACCTGGTGGTGCCGTCCGCGCTGCTGTGTTCGCTGCGCGCTGATCCGGCGGACGGGTTTTCGCCGTGACGCGGTGGCATGCTTGCTCGCATGTCAGTGGATGAGGCGGTCGAGGCCAAGCCCCGGCGGCGACGGGCGGGCGCCCGGTTCGGTGTGATCCTGGTGGCGGTCCTCGCCCTGCTCTTCGGGGTGCCGTGGGCCACCCTGGTCTGGTCCGGCAACGCCTGGCCCACCCCGGTGGTCGTCACCGCCACCGTGCTGGTCGTGCTGGTCGCGGCGGCCTTCCCGGTGCTGATGTTCCGCGGCCACGGCCGGCGCGACGACACCGCCGCCCGGATCGCCGACACCACGCTCGGCGTGCTCTGGGTGCTCTTCGTCTGGTCGCTCCTGGGCCAGCTGTTCGGCCTGGTCCTGGCCCTCGCCGGGGTCGCCGACCCGGTCCGCTCCCGGGTGGTCACCGGCACCGTGCTGGCCGTCTCGCTGATCCTGCTGGTCTACGGCTACGCCGAGGCGATGCGGGTCTCCCGGGTGCGCCGGGTGAACGTCACCATCCCGCGCCTGGGCCGGGGCCTGGACGGGCTGCGGGTGGTGCTGATCACCGACACCCACTACGGCCCGATCGACCGGGCACGCTGGTCCCGCGGCGTGACCGAGGTGATCAACTCGTTGGACGCGGACATCGTCGCGCACACCGGCGACATCGCCGACGGCGAGGTCGACCAGCGCCGCGAGATGGCCGCGCCGCTCGGCGACGTCCGCGCGAGCCTGGCCCGGGTCTACGTGACCGGCAACCACGAGTACATGAGCGGCGCCCAGGGCTGGGTCGAGCACATGTCCGAGCTCGGCTGGGAGGCCCTGCACAACCGGCATCTGGTCGTCTCCCGCGGCGGCGACTCGCTCGTCGTGGCCGGCGTCGACGACCGCACCGCGGCCGGCTCCGGCGTCCCCGGCCACCACATGGACCACGAGGCCGCGCTGGCCGGCGCCGACCCCCAGCTTCCGGTGCTGCTGCTCGCCCACCAGCCGCAGCAGATCTCCGGCGCCGTCGCGCACGGCATCGACCTGCAGCTGTCCGGCCACACCCATGGCGGCCAGATGTGGCCGTTCCACTACCTGGTCCGGATCGACCAGCCGGTCCTGCAGGGCCTGTCCCGGCACTCCGAGCGCACCCAGCTCTACACCAGCCGCGGCACCGGATTCTGGGGCCCGCCGTTCCGTATCTTCGCCCCCAGCGAGATCACCCTGCTCACCCTGCGCGCCGCCTGACTACTTCACGATGTGGAAGTCCGGGTGCGCTCGCCAGGCGGCGACTGCGGGGGCGTCCAGCAGCACCGAGCCGTGCAGGTCCGGGCTGCGCAGGCAGCGGCCGGCCCGGTCGAGGCGGGCCAGCAGGTCCGGGCTCGGCGGGTAGCGGGTCAGGCCCTCGGCGGCCATCTCGGCCACCACGATCGGCTCGGCGCGGGCCGCGGTCAGCGGGCTGAGGATGCTGAGTGCGGTTCCGCCCATGGCCGGCAGTACATCGCACCCGCGGACGCCACCGCCAGCCGATTCCCGAGTCGCCCGAGGCCATGATCACTTTCCGCCCCCGGGCGGATGACATGTCCTATTTAAACCGGTTGAGCGCTTCGAACGGGCCGCAGCAGGATGGGGTACCGCCCTTCTCCCATCGTCCAGAGGACTTCGTATGCGTCTGCTCAGCGACCTGTGGGTTACCTCCCGAAGTCGCACGGCGCTGGCCGCGTTCCTGATCGTGCTCGGCGCGGCCGGATCGGCCGTGGCCCTCGCGCTGGCCGGCCCGGTGCTGGTGGACCGGTCCGCCCCGATGTTCGTGGCGCTGGCCGTCGCGCTCGTCGCGGTGGTGGTCAGCGACGTCGTCGTCGGGCTGGTCGCCGCCCGGCTGACCGCCGACTGGGCCGCCCAGGTCCGGCGTGGACTCAACCGGGTCGCCTTCGGCCAGGACATCCCGACGCTGGAGAACACGCCGGTCGGCGAGCTGCTCGACCGGATCGACTCGGACGTCTACCAGGTCGGCTCGGAGCTGCGCGGCAGCGGCGTCCGGATCGCCCAGTCGCTCGCGGTGGCCACGCTCTCCATCGTCACCGCGTTCTTCGTCTGGTGGCCGGCCGGCCTGGCGATGATCGCGGTCAGCGTCCTGATCTACCTCACCATGAACAAGCCGATCCAGCGGATCGGCCCGGTCCGGATCGCCGAGGAGGAGGCCTGGTCCGACCTGGCCGCCGTGATGGAGGAGGCGATCCACGGGCAGGACGACGTGCGCACCAGCCTGGCCGCGCCGTACGTGCACCGCCTCTTCGCCGACCGGGCCCGCGAGGTGCTGGCCCGTGGCCGCCGGGTCTGGCGCTCCTCGTCCCGGGTCACCATGTGGGCCGGCGCGATCACCCGTTCGCTGATCGCCTCGCTCGTCCTGGTCGGCGCCTGGGCGCTGGTCACCGGGCACATCGACGGCGCCCGGCTGACCGGCATCTGGTTGCTCGCGCTCGGCTTCGGCGGCACCCTGGAGCACGTCACCCGGATGGTCCCCGAGCTGCAGAACGCGCTCGGCGCCTGGGGCCGGGTGCAGATGCTCCGCGCGGTCACGCAGGAACCCACCGAGGGCGCCGCCCCCACCGACGGCGACCTGGAGGTCAGAGACCTGACCTTCCAGTACGGCGAGGCGGACAGCAGCCGGCCGCCGGCCCTGCGCGGGGTGACCCTCACCTTCGCCCGGGGCCGTTCCTATGCGCTGATCGGCCGCACCGGCTCCGGCAAGTCCACCCTGGCCAAGGTGCTCACCCGCGCGGTCGAGGTGCCGTCCGGCACGGTGTTCCTGGGCGGCGCCGACATCAACGACCTCGCCGTCGAGGGGCTGCGCCGGTGGACCGCGATCGTCCCGCAGCGCACCGAGATCCTGGCCGGCACCCTCGCCGAGAACATCGCGCTCTTCGACCGGGAGCTGCTGCCCCGGGCCGGCGCGGCGCTCGACGAGCTGGGTCTGACCGCCTGGGTCGACGGGCTGCCGGACGGCATCGACACCAAGCTCGGCGAGGGCGGCTACAAGCTCTCCGCCGGGCAGGAGCAGCTGGTGGCGTTCGCCCGGATCCTGGTCCGGGACCCGCAGGTGGTGATCCTGGACGAGGCGACCGCCCGGATGGACCCGGTCACCGAGTCCTGGGTGCAGCGGGCCACCGACCGCCTGCTGGCCGGCCGGATCGGCGTGATCGTGGCGCACCGGCTCTCCTCGGTGCAGCGCTGCGACGAGGTCGTGGTGCTCGCCGACGGCCAGGTGATGGAGGCCGGTCCGCTGCGCGAGTCCCGCCGGTTCGCCGAGCTGATGGCGAGCAGCAACCTGGCCGTCCCGGCGCCGGCCGCGCCGGCAAACGGCGGGGTGCTGGTCGAGGACGAGGAGGCGGGCGACTGGGACGCCGCGGTGCGGCTGGAGCTCGGCGCGGACGCGCTGACCAACCCGCTGCCCGCGGTGGCGCCGCCGCCGCTGCCCACCCCGCCGCCGACCCGGACGATGCGCGAGATCGCCCGGCTGGCCACCAACGACGCCCGGTACGGTCTCGGCGCCGTCGGCCTGTTCGTGCTGCTGGTCCTCTTCGGACTGGACGGGGTGGTGCTGCCACTGCTCTGGTCGGACGTGGTGGACGGTGTGGGCAGCCCGATGCTGCCGGCGCTCGGCATCGCGGTGGCCCTGCTCGCCCTGATCCCGACGCTGTACTACACCGGCGCCTGGTTCCCGGAGTGGTGGGTGCGGCAGATGCTGCGGATCAGCCTGCGCCTGGTGCACGGGCAGATCGGGCCGCGCCGGGTCAGCAAGCACACCCCGGCCGAGGTGGTCGCCCAGGGCGGCGACACCGAGCGGGTGGTGATGCTGGCCGACAACCTGATCGACAGCGGTGTCGCGCTGATCGTCGCGGTGGCCATGACGGTGACCTCGCAGTCGCTGGTGCCGGCCCTGTTCTTCCTCGGCACCATGCTGGTGTCCGGGCTGGCCGCGACCCTGTTCGGGCCGCGGCTGGAGCAGGCCGCCCGGCGGACCGTGGCAGCCCGCGCGGCGTTCGCCACCTCGCTGGTGTCGTCGCTGTCCGCGGCGCGCACGGTGAAGCTGGCCGGCGCGACCGAGCCGGTGCTCGACCATTTGGCCGGGCTCGACGCGAAGCGCAGCGAGCTGCAGTGGCGGGAGATCGCGATCCAGGTGTGGGCGCGGTCCACGCCGTCGATCGCCAGCGGCCTGCTGCCGATCGCGGTCTGGGCGCTGTACCTGTCCGACCGGCTCAGCTCGGCGGCGACGCTGATCGCGGTGGCGACGCTGGGCTCGGCGCGGTGGTTCGCCTGGACGACCGCGTCGCTGGTGTCGCACTACCCGTCGGCCAAGGTGTGGACGGCCCGGACGGTCGCGATGACCGGCGCCGCGGAGTACTCGTCCGGCGTCACCGGGGTGGACATCTCGGCCGGCACCGCGCCGGCGCCGCCCGCCGCGCCCCGCAACCCGTTGCGGACGCTGGAGCTGCGCGGGTTCAGCGCGGTCCACGAGAACGGCGCCCAGGGCGTCCGGGACGTCGACCTGACCGTGCAGCGCGGCGAGCTGGTGCTGGTCGTCGGCCCGGTCGGCTCCGGCAAGTCGTCGCTGCTGCGGGCCCTGGCCGGGATCGTGCACCACACCGGCGACCTGCGCTGGAACGGCGAGCCGGTGCGGGACCCGGAGCTGTTCCTGCGGCCCAACCAGGTCGGCTACGTGGCCCAGCTGCCCCGGGTGCTGTCCGGGACGGTGGCCGACAACATCCAGCTCGGGCACGAGGTGGACGCGGCCGACGCGGTCTCGGTGGCCCAGCTGGAGCACGACCTGACCGCGTCCGGCGGCGGCCTCGGCCTGCTGATCGGACACAAGGGCACCCGGCTCTCCGGCGGCCAGCTGCAGCGGCTGGCGCTGGCCCGGGCGCTCGCCCCGCGTACCGAACTGCTGATCGCGGACGACGTGTCGTCCGCCCTGGACGTCACCACGGAGCTGGAGCTCTGGCGGGCGCTGCGCTCACACGGGGTGACCGTGGTCGGATCGACGTCGAAACGGGCGGCGCTGGCCCAGGCCGACCGGGTGGTCGTGCTGATCGGCGGCAAGGCCGAGGACCAGGGCACCTGGCCGGAGCTGGAGGACCGCTGGGGCCACCTGGCGGGCTGACACCGGCGGGTGGCCGGCTGTGCCCCGCGGGTGTCTCCGCACGGCGGAGACACCCGCGGGAGCCAGCCCGGCCGCGCGCCGGCAAGCTGAGACGGCGCTGAGAAAACTGCGTGCCCCGCAACTTTGCGGGGCACGCAGTTTTTGTTACGGTGGACGCATGGGACTCCGGGAGACCAAGAAGCAGGCCACCCGGGCCGCGCTCAGCTGGGCCGCGATCCGGCTCATCGTCGAGCGCGGCTACGACCGGGTGCTGGTGGAGGACATCGCGGCGGCCGCCGGGGTGTCACCCCGCACCTTCAACAACTACTTCGCCAGCAAGGCCGAGGCGGTCGCGGCCCGGCACCGCGACCGTTGCTTCGCCGTCGCGGACGCGCTGCGCGAGCGACCAGCCGACGAGCCACTCTGGGACGCGATCACCCAGGCCGTGCTGACCGCGTTCACCCCCGGCCCGGAGGTCACCGCCCACCCGGAACCGGACATGGAGCTGTGGCTGGCCGGGATCCGCGAGATGGTCACGGTGCCGGCCATCCAGGCGGAGATCCTGCGCGGCAGCGACGACGCAGCCCGGGCCATCGGCGCCGCCGTCGCCGAGCGGACCGGCCTCGACGTCGACCGGGACCTCTATCCGAAACTGGTCGCGGCAGCGGTGCTCGCGGCCAACAACGTGGCCGTCCGCCAATTCCAGTCGTCCGGCGGCGACCGCTGGCACACGGTTCCGGAGCTGCTCACCGAGGCGCTGCGCCAGTTGCGGGCGGGTCTGCCGCAGCCTTGACGCCAGATCTGAGCGGGCCTCCCCGGGCCGCGCACGACATCCGCGGTCTCCCCGGGCCACGCGCGACATCCGCGGGTCTCCCGGCCCGAGCCTCACATCCGCGGGTCGCCCTGGCCCGAGCACAAAGTCCCACCCTCCCTGGGGGGACCCCCGCCACAGCCATTATCGCGACAAGCCAAGGCCCACTCCGGACGGGCTGTGGACAACCCATGACTGTGGAAATCGCAGACAGGACAAGAGACCGGCGCGGCCCGGCAAGAAACCGCACGGCACGACGAGAGACCGGCGCGGCACGGCTAGATACCGCAGGACACGGCGAGAAACCGGCACGGCACGGCGAGAAGCAGCAGCGAACGACGAGCAGCCGGAACGGCACGACCACAAACCGCAGGACACGACGAGAAACCGGGGTGGCTTGCGAGCCCCGCCGATCGCCCGGCCGGAGCAGGGCGCGGTCCACAAGCCACGGTCGCATTGCCCGGCCGGGAGCAGGGTGCGGCCCACAAGCCACGGCCGCACTGCCCGGCCGGGAGCAGGGTGCGGCCCACAAAGCCACGGCTCCGACCGCCCCGGGGTGGGGTGCGGCCTTCGGCCACACCGGACAGAACTGAGGACCACGATGCGCGGCCATCTTCGTACGGGAAAAGGGGTTTTATCATGTCTTTTGATGTTGTGATCGTCGGGGGTGGGCCCAACGGCCTCATGCTCGCCTGCGAACTCGCCCTCAACGGCGTCCGCCCGCTGCTCCTGGAGCGCCGCACCGGCCCGTCCACCGAGCAGCGCGCCAACGGCCTGGTCGGCCAGATCGTGCCGATGCTGCACCGGCGCGGCCTCTACGAGCGGCTGACCGGCCGCCCCGGCGGGCCGGAACCGGCGCCGGGTCACGTGTTCGGCGCTTTCGCCCTGCACCTGGCCGGGATCTCGGACAACCCGATGCACATCCTGCTCGCGCCGCAGCAGAAGATCGAATCGATGCTCGCCGAGCGCGCCGCCGAACTGGGCGTGCAGGTCCGCAGTGGACACGAGCTGACCGGTCTGGATCAGAAGGACGACCGGGTGGTGGCGGACGTGACCGGCCCGGACGGCGCCTACCGGATCGAGGCCCGCTATCTCGTCGGGGCCGACGGCGGGCGCAGCGTGACCCGGAAGCTGACCGGTTTCGCCTTCCCCGGCGTCACCGACGACCACTCGGTGTCGCGCACCGCCGTGGTCGACGTGCCCGCCGAGCTGCTCGATCCGGAGACCGGCGGCCTGCTGATTCCCGGGTACGGCCGGGTGCCGCCGTTCCAGCACCACCGCACCGAGCGTGGCATGGTGGCCTTCGCGCCGTTCCCGGATGGGCGGAAACTGATCACTGTCGCGACCACCGCGCGGCCGGCCGGCGACGCACCGGTGACGCTGGCCGAGGTGCTCGACACGCTGCACTACGTGCTCGGCGTCGCGGTGCCACTGCGGCCGCCGACCGGTCCGGAACCGCACACCCTGCGCCGGCTCGCCGGCGGCAACAGCCGGATCGCCGACCACTACCGCAGGGGCCGGGTCATCCTGCTCGGCGACGCCGCCCACGTGCACTCGGCGATCGGCGGTCCGGGCCTCAACCTGGGCCTGCAGGACGCGATCAACCTGGGCTGGAAGCTGGCGGCGCAGGTTCACCACCGGGCGCCGGCCGGGTTGCTGGACACCTACGAGTCGGAGCGCCGGCCGGTGGCCGAGCGGGTGGTGATGCACACCCAGGCGCAGAGTGTGCTGGCCGGGCCGGGGCCGGCGGTGACCGCGCTGCGCGCGCTCTTCGCCGAGTTGCTGGAGGAGGAGGCCGTGGTCCGGCGTCTGGCCGCGTTGATCGCGGGGACGGATTTCCGGTACGACGGGGTGGCCGGTCTCGCCCCGGATCTCGGCGCCCTGACCCACGCCGGCCGGCCGTTGCTGGTGGACAACACCGGAACCCTGGCCGGGACGGTCGCGCCGTGGCGGGACCGGGTGGAGCTGGTCACCGCGTCGCTGCCGTCCGGGACCGCGATGCTGGTCCGGCCGGACACCTACGTGGCCTGGTCGTCGGATGATCCGGTGCCGGACACCGAGGGGCTGGTGACCGCGCTGACCCGCTGGTTCGGTGGTCCTCAGCTGTCGATCTGAGCCTGGAGCTGCTTGACCACGCCGGCCACGGTGCCGGACGGGATCGCGAAGCCGAGCCCGACGCTGCCAGTGCTCTCCCCGGCGGTGGCGATCGCGACGTTGATCCCGACCAGCTGGCCGGCGGTGTCGACCAGCGCGCCGCCCGAGTTGCCCTGGTTGATCGCGGCGTCGGTCTGCAGCAGCCCGGTGAGGGTCTCCTCGCCGGTGCTCAGGCTGCGGTCCTTGGCGGAGAGGATGCCCGAGGTGACGGTGCCCTCCAGGCCGAGCGGCGCGCCGAAGGCCAGCACCGTGTCGCCGACCGCGACGCTGTCGTCGGCGGCGAAGGTGACCGGGGTCAGCCCGGACAGCCCGGTGGCCTGGACCAGGGCCAGGTCGTGGACGCTGTCCGCGGCGACCACCTTGGCCGGGACCGTCTCGCCGGTGGAGAGCCGCACGCTGACCGTGCCGGTCGAGGCGATCACGTGGTTGTTGGTGAGGATCAGGCCGTCGGCGCCGATCACCACGCCGGAGCCGAGCGACGACTCGCGGGCCCCGTCGACCAGGACGGTCACGATGCTCGGCTGCACCTTCGCCACGACCGGGGCGAGCTCGTCGTCCTCGGTCACCGTGGTGGCGGCGACGGTGCTGCCGGTCGCGGTGCTCACCGCGGCGGCCGGGGTCCCGTCCAGGTACTTCTCGGTGAGGAACGCGCCGGCCGTGCCGCCGCCACCGACCAGGACCAGGACCGCGGCGCCCCCGGCGAGCCGGCGCTTCCAGCGCGGGTCGCGCGGCGGGGCGACCATCACCGGCGCGATGTGGGTGACGTAGGGGTGCTCGGCGAGGCGGTTCAGCGGATCACTCATGGGATCCAAGGTCGCTCCGGAAATTGTCCCCGGGCGGTGAGCGGTCTGTGACTTCGCTGTGCGCCCGCGGCGTGCCGGACCGGTCCGGGCGGTGCGATGGTCTACCGTCCCTCGAGTGATTTCTGGGCGAATTATCGGTTCTGTTGGCTTTGCCGTGCTGGCGCTGGGCGCGGTGGCGGGATGTTCCGAGCCGGCGCCGGTCTGGCTGGAGGGACGCGCCTACCCGTCCGCCTCCGCCGGGGCCCGGTCCGGCCCGGCGGCGGCGCCGGGGAGTCCGGACCGGTTCGTCGCGGCCATCCGGCGGGAGCTGCCGGAGCTGGCGCTGGACCGGCGGGACGAGGAGATCGCCGATCTCGGCCTCGACGCCTGCTCGCCGGCCGCGGCGGGGCGGCAGGACGAGCTGACCGCCTCCGGGGTCTCGGCCGCCCAGGCCCGGCGGCTGCGTGAGGTCGCCCTCACCGACCTCTGCCCCCGCTGAAAAGCTGCCCGAGCCGGGTCCCTCCCCGGCCGGGTCCCTGGACCCGCGGCGTCGGGTCGGACGGCTGGCCCGGCGGGCCGTTGTCCCGGCTGCACCCCGAGCCGGCCGGACCCGACCCCGAGCGGCGTGACCTGCGGGGACTCCGGGTCCACCCGGAGCCGGTGGCTCGGCCGGTAGTCCTTGCGGACGGCCGAACCGATCGGCCGAAAGTAAGAGGGGCGCACAGGGGATCGAGCCCCTCGGCAGATGTCAGGCACAGCGGAAATTCCGATCCTGGAATCACGAAGCGAATCCGGGAGGTAACGATGACCGCACGAGGAATGCTCACCGTGGTCGGCTCCGCCGTCGGCGGCCTGATCGGCTGGTCCGACACCCCGCCCACCGCGGACCCGGAAAGCCTGCGCGCGCACTTCGCCGACTTCGGCGTCCAGGTCGGCCCGGACCCGGCCGAGCTCATCGAGGCGGTCCGCGCCTTCCAGACCCGGGTCGGCATCGACCCCGACGGCGAGGCCGGCCCGGAGACGGTCCACCTGCTCGCCCACTACGCCCGCGAGGCCCGCGCCCTGGCCGCCTTCCGCAGCGCGGCCTGACCACCGTCACCGCCCGCCGGCCAAAGCGCCGCGGCCTACCGGTCGTCGCCGCCCGGTGGCCAGTCCGTGGCGTGTGCGGCGACCAAAGCGGACCAGGCAGCGGAGCCGCCGCGGAGCGGCCAGGCCCGGGTCCGTGCCGGGGCGGCGTCGGCGTCCCGCAGCTCACCGGCGAGCCGGTCGCCGAGATCGGGAACGAAGCCGGCCCAGGGCTGGACCGTCGCGGTCAGGTAGCGCTCCACCGCCTCCTCGGCCTCCCGGGCCGCCACCGCCGGTCTGACCGTCGCCAGGCCGAGCAGCGGCGGCTCCCGGTCCTCGGCGATCGCCGCGACCAGGCGGTCGTGGCCGTCCAGCACGACATGGCACTCCAGGGCACTGAGCCACCAGAGCAGGACCGGCGGGAGGACCCCGGCGCGGGCCTGTTTCCGGTACGCCTTGACCCGCCCGGCGTCCGGGGCGGACAGGTCACGCAGCGGCAGCACCCGCCACAGCCCGGCCTGCGAGATCCAGTCCAGCTCGTCCCGGTCCGGGGCGCACAGCAGCTCAGCCCAGCGCCGGGCGACCGGCATGCTCCCGGGCCGGACCGCCAGCCTGCGAACGGCCGAGCTGAGCAGCCACTGACCGGTGTAGAGCGGGCCGTCCGGAGAGGCGAGCAGTTCAGTGGCCAGGTGGTGCGCCCACCGGGCGTACCAGGAATCGTCCTCTTCCTCGAAGCGGTCCGCAGGCGTGCGCAGCGGCCCGATCGGCGAGCGGAACCGACCGGTGCGCAGATAGTCGGCGCCGGACCAGTCGCCCTCGACGCGTCCGAAGAGGACCGGGCCGGCGGGCTGGCGCAGCACGAAACGCTTGCGGCCGGCGGCTTCGATCCGCAGGGCCGGGCGGACCGGGCCGCGGACGTCGAGGCGGACGCCACCGGGGGCGGGATGGCGGGTCGCGGTCGCGGTCATCACCCCATCGTGGGACACCGCCGCCCGGTCTCGGTAGGTTGGCCGATGATGAGCGTTGAGCAGCGGACCGTCGAGTTGATCACCTACTACGACGACGCCCGCGGGGAGCGCGTCGGGCTGACCGCGGCCGAGCTGGGCCGGTGGAGCGCGGCGACCGCGGCGCTGCTGGCCGACGAGTGCGGGCTGGCCGCCGGGAGCCGGGCCGGGGTGCTGCTGCCGCCGCACTGGCAGACGGCGGTGGTGCTGCTCGGCGCGTGGGCGGCCGGGCTCGAGGTGTCGTTCCGTGGCTGGGGGCCGGCCGGGTTGAGCGGAAGCCGAGGGGACGCGGCCGGGCCGGGCACGGGCGGTGCGGAGCTGGACGTGACGTTCGTCGAGCGGCGCCGGGTGGGCAGCTGGCTGGACGAGGTGCCGGCGGCGCGGCACCGGTTCGTGCTCGGGGCGGGGGCTGACGACGTACCGGAGGATTACCGTGATTTCCTGCCCGCGGTGCGCGCGCATCTCGGCGCGGCCCCGCCGCGGGATCGGGTCCGGCTCGATGAGCCGGCCGCGACGGACGGGACCACCTTCGGTGCATACGGCGCGGTTGCCGCGGAGGTCGCCCGGTCGCGCGGTCTGCGGCGGGGTGACCGGGTGCTGATCGACGCGGCCGCCTCGGAGGAGCCGCTGATCTGGCTGCTGGCACCGCTGACCGCCGGGGCGTCGATCGTGCTCTGCGCCGGGCTTGATCGGTCGCGCCGGGACGAGCGGATCGCGGCCGAGGGCGTGACATGCGTGTTCTGATCTTCTTCCACTGTGGAAGGTCTGGGCGGTAGCGTGCGCCCATGGAGGTTTTCGATCAACTCGCTGAGAAATACCAGGGCGAGCACAGCCATAATCCGTTCCAGACAGCGCTGATCGAGAAGGTCAGCGCGCTGCTTCCGGCCGCTGCCTCGGTGCTCGATCTGGGCTGCGGCACCGGCGTCCCGACCGCCCAGCTCCTGACCGATGACGGTCATCGGGTGGTCGGGGTGGACATCGCCGAGGGGATGCTGCGGCTGGCCCGCGAGCAGGTGCCCGCGGCCGAGTTCGTGCACGGCAACTTCGCCGAGCTGCCCGCCGACTTCGGGAGGTTCGAGGCGGTCACCGCGTTCTTCTCGCTGCTCATGCTGAGCAAGGCGGAGATCGAGCGCACTCTCGACAAGGTCGCGGGCTGGCTGCAGCCGGGCGGTCACTTCGCGATCGGCATGGTCAACTTCGACGCGGACAGCATCCCGATCGAGTTCATGGGCGTCCCGGTGACCGTGTCCGGTTACCTGGAGCCGGATCTGAAGGCGGTCCTGGAGGCGCACGGCTTCACCGTGGAGAGCATCGAGACGGTCTTCTTCACGCCGACCGACGGGCCGCAGGAGAGCCAGATCTTCGCGCTGGCCCGGCTCCGGGACTAAGCCGCTAGGGTCGGGGCGTGCCGAGTTACTCCGGATCTGACGGAACGCCCCTGCACTACGACGACCACGGACCCGCTGACCGGCCGCCGGTGATCGTGCTGGCCGGCGGCGCGGCCAGGCACCCGGACTACCTGGGTGACCTGGCCGGGCTGACCGGGCGGCACCGCCTCGTGGTCCCGCACCTGCGCGGGGTCGGCCGCTCCCCGGCCGGGCCGTCCGGCTCCTACTGGGACCAGGCCGACGACCTCGACGAGCTGCGCCGGCACCTGGGCCGGGACCGGCTGGTGATCGCCGGACATTCCGCCGGGACCCGGCTGGCGACCGCCTATGCCGCCCGGTTCCCGGAGCGGGTGGCCGGCTTGGCGCTGATCACGCCGCCCGCCACCCACCTGGTCGACACGCCGCCGGACGCCGAGGAGCTGATCGCCCGCCGCCGGGGCGAGCCGGTCTTCGACGCCGCCGCGGCGGCCGCGAAGGCCGGACCGGACCTGTCCGGCGCGGAGGCCTTCGCCGCCTGGTTCCGGGTGTGCGCGCCCCTCGGCTACGCCGCCTGGGGTCCGGCCGAGCAGGCGCACGCCGCGGTCGGCGAGTTCGCGCTGCCGGCCATGGTGGCGTTCTTCAGCGTGCCGCCGCCGGCCGATTTCGCCGCCCGCCTGGGCCGGGTGACCGCCCCGGTGCTGGTCGTCGCCGGCGCCGAGGACTGCCTGACCGGGCTGGCCCCGGTGGTCGCGCTGGCCGGCCTCTTCCCGGCCGGCCGGGCCGAGGTGCTGCCGAAGTGCGGCCATTACCCGTGGGTGGAGCGGCCGGACGAGTTCCGGCTCGTCCTCGACGAGTATCTGTCACTCGTCGAAGTCGACCACCACCTTGGCTGACGCGGCCGTGCTCTGACAGGTCAGCACGAACCCGGCGGCCAGCTCGGCCGGCTCCAGCGCGAAGTTGCGCCGCATCGTCACCTCGCCCTCGACCACCCGGGCGCGGCAGGTCCCGCACACCCCGCCCTTGCAGGCGAACGGCAGGTCCGGCCGGGACCGCTGCACCCCGTCCAGCAGGGTGACGCCCTCCTCGACGGTGACCGTGGTGGCCCGGCCGTCCAGGTGCACGGTGACCTCGCTGCTCGGGCCGTGCGACTCGGCCTCGGGACGGACCGGCTCGGGCGGCGCCTCGTCCACCCAGAACAGCTCCCGGTGGATCCGCTCCGGCGCCACCCCGGCCTCGCCGAGCACCTCGGTCGCGTCGGTCACCATGCCGAACGGCCCGCACAGCCACCAGTGGTCGACCGCCGGGACGTCGATCAGCGCCGGCAGCAGGGCGCGCAGCCGGGCCGCGTCGAGCCGGCCGGAGAACAGGTCGGCCTCGCGCGGCTCCCGGGACAGCACGTGCACCAGCTCCAGCCGGGCCGGGTAGCGGTCCTTGAGGTCGGCGAGCTCTTCGGCGAACATCACCGTCTCGGCCCGGCGGTTGCCGTAGAGCAGGGTCACCTCGGTGTCCGGGCGGCGCAGCAGCGAGGCCACCATGGACAGCACCGGGGTGATCCCGGAACCGGCCGCGATCAGCACGTGCCGGCCGCCGGTGGCCAGGTCGGGGGTGAACGTGCCGGACGGCGGCGCCACCTCGACCTCGTCGCCGGGCCGCAGCTCATGGACGATCCAGCTGGACACCGCGCCGCCGGGCACCTCCCGCACGCCGATCCGCGGCGCGGCGCCGGCCGGCGCGCAGATCGAATAGGTGCGGCGCTCGCCGGCCCGGCGGACGGTCAGCGACTGGCCGGGCCGGAAGGCGAACCGGTCGGCCAGGTCGGGTGGCACGGCCAGGGTGACCGCCACGGCGTCCGGGCAGAGCCGGTCGACCGCGGCGACCCGCAGCGCGTGGAACTCGCCGATCGCCACCTCAGATCTCCTTCATGTGCTCGAACGGCTCCCGGCAGGCCGGGCAGCGGCGCAGCTCGCGGCAGGCGGTCGCGCCGAACGCGGCGACCGCCTCGGTCTCCGCGGCCCCGCAGCGCGGGCAGTGGACCGCGGACGACCGGGGGGTCAGGGTGAGCGGGATCGGCCCGGCACCCCGGCGCGGCGCCGCGCCGGGCGGCGCGATGCCGGCCTCGGCCAGCTTGCGGCGGCCGCTCTCGCTGATCCAGTCGGTGGTCCAGGCGGGCGCCAGCACGGTACGCACCTCGACCGTCCCGAACCCGGCCCGGCGCAGCGCGGTGGCGATGTCGGCCCGGATGCTCTCCATCGCCGGGCAGCCCGAGTAGGTCGGGGTGATCGTCACGACCACCCCGTCGCCGTCCTGCCGCACCTCGCGCACGATGCCCAGCTCGGCCAGGGTGACCATGGGCAGCTCCGGGTCGGTGACGGTGCCGACCACGGCCTGCGCGTTCACCAGGACCCGCCCGGGACGGCGCGGGCCAGCTGCTGCATCTCGGCGAGGATCTCGGTCAGCGCCGCGGTGTGCTCGTCGCGCCGGCCCGATCCGGCCGGGATCGGCGGCGCCGGGACGGTCGCCGCGGTGAGCACCTGGGCGAGCACCGCGTCACACTCGGCGCGCAGCCCGGCATCGCCGTCGAACAGCTCGTCGATCAGCGGAGCCACCGCGGTCATCGCCGCGACCATCCGCTCGTGCGACAACTCGGTGCCGTCGCCGAGCCGGACCACCCACTGGGCGGCGTAGTCCCGGTGGTAGGTGATCTCCTTGACGCCTTTCGCCGCGATCGCGGCGAGCACCGGGTCGGGGTCGGCGGTCAGCCGGTCGAAGAGCGCCAGCCGCCAGGTCGCGAAGACCAGCAGCCGGGCCACCAGGTGCGCGAAGTCGGCGTCGGCGACCTCGGCGAGCCGCACGTTGCGGAACTCGTGCGGCTCCCGCCGGTACGCCAGATCGTCCTCGTCCCGCCCGGCCCCCTCGGCCTCGCCGGCCCGGGTGAGCAGCAGCCGGGCCTGGCCGAGCAGGTCCAGCCCGATGTTGGCCAGGGCCAGCTCGTCCTCCAGCTCGGGCGCCCGGGTCACCCACTGCTGCAGCCGGTGCGACATGATCAGGGCGTCGTCGCCGAGCGCCAGGCAGCGGGCGAACAGCCCGGCCCGGTCCACCCCGTCCGGGATCTCCGCGGGCACGCCGTGGAGCGGGTCGGTGAAGCCGGTCCCGTACGCCCAGCGGGCGTCGTCATCGTGGTCGGTCAGCGCGCCGTACGCGTCGTCGAAGGCCATCAGATGTGCGGAACCGAATCGGGGATGGCGTAGTACGTCGGGTGCCGGTACACCTTGTCGGCGCTCGGCTCGAACAGCGCCGCCTTCTCCTCGGGATCGCTGGCCACCACGTCGTCGGAGCGCACCACCCAGATGCTGACCCCCTCGTTGCGCCGGGTGTAGAGATCCCGCGCGTGGTGCACCGCCATCCGGTGGTCGGCGGCCCGCAGCGAGCCCACGTGCACGTGGTTGAGCCCGCGCTTGGCCCGTACGAACACCTCGAACAACGGCCACTCGTGCCGGACGTCCTCGCTCATGATCCACTCCTGTGTTTCGCCGCGTGCGCGGCAGCGGCCTCGCGCACCCACGCCCCGTCGCTGTCCGCCTGCTTGCGCCGCTCGATCCGCTGCCGGTTCAGCGGCCCGTCCCCGGTGATCACCCGCTTCAGCTCGGACCAGTCCGGTTCGCCGAAGTCGTGGCTCTGCCGGTCCTCGTTCCACCGCAGGTCCGGGTCGGGCAGGGTGACGCCCAGCGCCTGCGCCTGCGGCACGGTCATGTCGACGAAACGCTGCCGCAGCTCGTCGTTGCTGTGCCGTTTGATCTTCCAGGCCATCGAACGGGCCGAGTTCGGCGAGTCGCCGTCCGGCGGGCCGAACATCATCAGCGACGGCCACCACCAGCGGTTCACCGCGTCCTGCACCATGTCGCGCTGGGCCGGCGTGCCGCCCATCATGGTCATCAGCAGCTCGTAGCCCTGCCGCTGGTGGAAGGACTCCTCCTTGCAGATCCGGATCATCGCCCGCGCGTACGGGCCGTAGGAGCTGCGGCAGAGCGGGACCTGGTTGCAGATCGCCGCGCCGTCGACCAGCCAGCCGATCACCCCGACGTCGGCGAAGCTCAGCGTCGGATAGTTGAAGATCGACGAGTACTTCTGCCGGCCCTCGATCAGCCGCCGGGTCAGGTCACCCCGGTCGGCGCCGAGCGTCTCGGCGGCCGAGTAGAGGTAGAGGCCGTGGCCGGCCTCGTCCTGCACCTTGGCCAGCAGGATCGCCTTGCGCCGCAGGGTCGGGGCACGGGTGATCCACTCGCCCTCCGGCTGCATGCCGATGATCTCGGAGTGGGCGTGCTGGGCGATCTGCCGGATCAGCGTCTGCCGGTAGCCGTCCGGCATCCAGTCCCGCGGCTCGACCCGCTGGTCACGGGCGATGGTCTCGGTGAAGACGGCCTCGCCGGTCCGCGCCGGGCCGGCCGCCGCGGAGCCGCTCATGACGCGTCCGGGCAGTGACGCCGGGACTGCAGCGTGAAGAACCGGCCGGCGACGAAATAGTCGTCGGTGAGCGACGCGGTCGCCGCCGGATTCGCCCCCGTCCCGTGCAGATCGCTGAACGCGGCCGTCTGATTCACGAAAACTCCTCCAGTCAGGTTCTCCGACAGGTGCACCCCGGCGTCCAGCGCCGCCTCCCGGGCCGCCGCCAGCACCGCCGGCGACGACGAGTGCACCAGCGCGGTCAGCGCCCCGTGCGCCCGCACCGTCTCGGTGAGGATCCGCAGGCTGTGCCCGGTCGAGTCGGTGGTGATCAGGAACGACACCGGCCCGAACCACTCCCGGGTGTACGTCTTCTCGTCGGCCGCGTCCAGGCGCAGCACCACCGGCGTCCGGATGGTGGCCCCCGGGAACTGCTCGTCGGTCACCGGTGCCGACGGGTGCACCACCCCCGGCGACCCGGCCGCCTCGGTCAGCCGGGCCAGCACGCCGTCGTTGACGATCGCGCCGAGCGTGCCGGCCGCCCGTTTCGGGTCGCCGAGCAGCTTGTCGAGCGCGGTGGCCAGGTCGGCGCCGAACTCCTCCGGCGTGCGCCGGCCCTGGTCGGTGTCGATGCCGTCGCGCGGGATCAGCAGGTTCTGCGGGGTGGTGCACATCTGTCCGCTGTAGAGCGACAGCGAGAACGCCAGGTTGCGCAGCAGGCCCCGGTAGTCGTCGGTGGAGTCGAGCACGACCGTGTTCAGCCCGGCCTTCTCGGTGTAGACGACCGCCTGCCGCGCGTTCGCCTCCAGCCAGTCGCCGAACGAGCTGGACCCGGTGAAGTCGACGATCCGCACGTCCGGATGGGTGGCCAGGGTGGCCGCGATGCCGTCGCCGGGCTCCTCGGCGGCGAGGGTGACCACGTCCGGGCTGATCCCGGCCTCGGTCAGCACCTCGCGGCAGATCCGCACGGTGATGGCGAGCGGCAGCACCGCACCCGGGTGCGGTTTGACGATCACCGGGTTGCCGGTGACCAGGCTGGCGAACAGGCCCGGGTAGCTGTTCCAGGTCGGGAAGGTGGTGCAGCCGATGACCAGGGCGACGCCCCGGCCGACCACGGTGCCGGTCTTGGTCAGCGCGAGCGGGTCGCCGCCGCGCTGCGGCTTCGACCAGGACGCCCGGGCCGGCATCCGGGTGGTGGCGGCCAGCGCGCAGGCGATCGCCTCCAGCGCCCGGTCCTGCGCGTGCGCCCCACCGGCCTGGAAGGCCATCACGAACGCCTGGCCGGAGGTGTGCTGGACGGCGTGCGCCAGCTCGAAGATCCGCGCGTTGATCCGCTTCAGGATCTCGGCGGCGATCCCGGCACGGCCCTCCGGACCGACGGCGCGCCAGGCCGGGATGGTGGCGCGGGCCGCGGCGACCAGGGCGAGCGGGTCGGCCCGGGGGTAGCTGACGGCCAGCTCGATGCCGAACGGCGAGCGCTCGGTGGCGACGGTGCCGACCGCACCGGGCACCTCGATCGGGAACGGCTTGCCGAGCAGGGCGGCGAAGGCGCGCTCGCCGGCCGGCGCGGCGTCCTCCCCGTAGACGGCCTTGCTGGGCGACTCCGGGAACGCGGACCAGTAGTCGCGGGCGGCGGCTGCGGCGATCGCGCGCTCGAGGAGCTCGCGGTGGGTGGCGTACAGGTCTGCGGGTGCGGTCACCCCTCTTTTTTACCAACCTATCGGTCAGTTATTCAAGGAGCAGCTTCGGCCGCTCCGACGGACTTCGGACAATCGACACAACAGATGATCAAGGTGAGCAAGCCGACCAATGAGTTAACCTGGCATCAGGCGGGTAGGAATATCCCCAGCGGCCGTGGGCCGCGCGCGGGACGGATCCGCCCGGAGACCGGGTGTCATCGCCGCCAACGACGTCGGCGATGACACTCCCGCGCGCCGGTCCGCTGACCACTTCCGGTCAGTTCCTTCTTCGGTACGTTCAGCGCCCCGCGTCGTAGAGCCGGGGCCGCTCCCCCAGGTCGACCGGAACCCGCTCCCCGGTCCGCAGCGCCCGCACCGCCGCGGCAGAGACCGCCGCCGCCGCGTAACCGTCCCACGCCCCGGGCCCGTCGGGCGGCCCGCCGCCGGCCACCGCGGCGGCCCACTCGCGCAGCTCGACGTCGTAGGCCGCGCCGAACCGGTCCCGCCAGTCCCCCGGCACCGGGCTGGCCAGCCGCCCGCCCTGCCGCACCGCGATCAGCCCCGGATCGCCCAGCGACACCGTGCCGTCCTCGCCGAGGATCTCGCCGCGGATGTCGTACCCGTAGCGGACGTTCACCGAGATCTCCACGTCGATCAGCACCCGGTTCGCCAGTTCCAGCACGAGCAGCAGCGGATCGGGCAGCTCACCGGCGTTCCGGCTGGCCCGCGGCCGGAGCACGCGGACCGCGGCGACCTCGCTGCCGAACATCCAGCGCACCATGTCGATCTCGTGCACCGCGGTGTCGGTGATGATGTTGTCCGGCTGATAGAAATCGGGCACGCCCGCGTTGCGGTGCGCGCAGTGCATCATCAGCGGCGCCCCGATCAGCCCGCTGTCCAGCACCCGTTTCAGCGCCCGGTACGCGGCGTCGTACCGTCGCATGTAGCCGACCTGCACCAGCCGGCGGCCGTGCCCGGTCTCGGCCGCGACGATCCGCAGGCACGCCTCCGGCGTGGTGGCCAGCGGCTTCTCGCAGAAGACCGGCTTGCCGGCGGCGATCGCGGCGAGCACGTACTCCTCGTGCGCGCCGCCCCACGAGCAGACCAGCACGGCGTCCACCCGCGGCGAGGCGATCAGGTCGAGCCCGTCCGGGTGGGTGGCGGCGCCGAGCGGGGCGGCCACCCGGGCCGCCAGCGCGGCGTCCACATCGGTCACCGCGACCACCGTGACGCCGGCCTGGACGGTGCCCATCCGGCGGATGTGGTCGCGCCCGATCATGCCGGTGCCGATCACCCCGACCCGCAGGCCGGTCACCGGCGGTCCAGCTCGCGGGCCAGCTCGGCGAGCTCGTCGCCGCCGGCCATCTGGGTGGTCAGCTCGTCCAGGGTGACCGTGCCGCGCCGGGCGTCGAGCACCGCGGCGCCCAGCTTGAGGATCACGAAGTGGTCGCCGACCAGGTAGGCGTGCTGCGGGTTGTGGGTGATGAAGACGACCGCGAGGCCGGCGTCCCGGGCCGCCGCGATGTATTTCAGCACCACCCCGGACTGCTTGACGCCGAGCGCCGCGGTCGGCTCGTCCAGGATCAGCACCCGGGCGCCGAAGTAGACCGCCCGGGCGATCGCCACGCACTGCCGCTGACCGCCGGACAGCGTGCCGATCGGCTGGTTGATGTCGGCCACCGCGATGCCCATCTTGCGCAGCTCCTGGTCGGCGATCCGGCGCATCTCCCGGATCCGCATCCCGGCCAGCGGGTAGCGCCCGGCGACCAGCTCGGAGCCGAGGAAGAAGTTGCGCCACACCTCCATCAGCGGGACCACCGCCAAGTCCTGGTAGACGGTGGCGATGCCCAGGTCGAGCGCCTCGCGCGGCGAGCCGAACGACCGCTCCACCCGGTCCACCCGCATCGTCCCGGCGGTGTGCGGGTGCAGCCCGGAGATGATTTTGATCAGCGTCGACTTGCCCGCCCCGTTGTCGCCGAGCACGCAGGTCACCTCACCGGCCGCGGCCACCAGGTCGACGTCGCGCAGCGCCCGGATCGGGCCGTAGGACTTGCCCACGCCGATCAGTTCGACCAGGGGCTCGCCGCGCCGCAGCGCGCGGTCCGCGTGGTCGGCCAGGGTGTCGGTCACGTCAGCCCTCCTTCCCGGACGCGGCCGGCACCGGCACGGGCGGGCCGGCCGCCGGGGCGGCCGGGGCCGGCGCCGAGGACAGCCGCCTGACGTACGTGTTGACCAGCACGGCCAGCAGCAGCATGACGCCGAGGAAGGCCTTGAACCAGTTCGGGTCCCACCCCGCGTAGACGATGCCCAGACTGGTCGTACCGAAGATGAACGCTCCGATCGCGACGCCGAAGGCGTTGCCGAACCCGCCGGTGAGCAGCGTGCCGCCGACCACCGCGGCGATGATGTAGAGGAACTCGTTGCCCACGCCGTTGCCGGCCTGCAGCGTGTTGAACCGGTAGAGCAGGTGCATGCCGACGAACCAGCCGAGGAACGACACCGTCATGAACAGCCCGATCTTGGTGCGGACCACCGGCACGCCGACCGCGCGGGCGCTGTCCGCCGCGCCGCCGACCGCGTAGATCCAGTTGCCGATCCGGGCGCGCTGCAGGGTCCAGGCGGCCAGCGCGACGAAGAGCGCCCACCACAGCACGGTGATCCAGACGGTCGCCGCGCCGAGCGGGAAGCTCCAGGCGAAGACCTTCTGCAGCGAGGTGAACCCGTCGATCGCGCTGATGTCGCGGCTCGACACCGACCCGGTGACCAGCTTGGTCACCCCGAGGTTGGCACCCTGCAGGACGAAGAAGGTGCCCAGCGTGACCAGGAAACTGGGTATCCCGGTGCGCATCACCAGCCATCCGTTGAGGAAGCCGACCAGCAGGCAGAACGCCAGCGACAGGAGCGCGCCGGCCCACAGGTTGACGCCCAGGTACCAGCAGAACATCGAGTTCACCAGCCCGGCGCTGATGGTGATCACGCCGGCCGACAGGTCGAACTCGCCGCCGATCATCAGCAGGCCGACGCCGACCGCGACGATGCCGATCGTCGACGACTGGTACAGCACCGTGCAGAACGCCGCCATCGAGCGGAACGACGGCGCCACCACCAGGAAGAACACGAAGATCACCAGGGCTGCCGCGAGCGCGCCCGCCTCGGGGCGCGCCAGCAGCCGGAGCGACCGCCTCACCGGGTGTTCTTCTCGGTGAACGGCAGGATCTTCTCGATGTTCGCCGAGTCCACGAAGGACGGCCCGGTCAGCACCGGTTTGCCGCCGCCGATGTCGTTGCCGTTCTTCAGGTAGAGGTAGAGCGAGCTGACCGCCAGGTAGCCCTGCACGTAGGGCTGCTGGTCGATGGCGAACTCGACCTGGCCGTCCTTGATCCGCTTGGCGATCTCCGGGTTCAGGTCGAAGGTGGACACCTTGGCCGTGGACGACGACTGCTGCTTGGCGTTGATCGCGTCCAGAGCGACCTGGGCGTTCAGCGCGACCACGTAGTCGATCGACTTGTCCTGCGCCAGCTTGGCCTGCAGGGTGGTCGTCACGGCGCTGTCGTCGGCCCCGTTCACCTGGATGTTCTCGGTGCCCGGGACGGCGCTCTTGACGCCGGCGCAGCGGGCCTCCAGGGCCACCGAGCCGGTCTGGTGGATCACGCAGAGCGGGTGTTTGACGCCCTGGGCGGCGATCCGCTTGCCGACACTGGTGCCGGCCAGCGACTCGTCGGAGCCGAAGTACATCAGCGCGCCGAGCTTCTGGTACTGGTCGATGCCGGCGTTCAGGCCGACCACCGGGATGCCCGCGGTGCCGGCCGACTTGACCGCGCCGGCCAGGGCGTCCGGGGTGACCAGGGTGGTGGCGATCCCGCTGACCTTGGCGTCGACCGCGCTCTGGATCAGCTGGGCCTGTTTGGCGGCGTCCGGGTCGTTGGAGTACTTCAGCGTCACGCCGGTGTCCTTGGCGGCCTGCTCGGCGCCGGCCCGGACCTTGTCCCAGAAGGTGTCCCCGGGCGTCTCGTGGGTCACGAAGGCGACCGTGTAACCGGAGCTGCCGGCGGCGTTGCCGCCACCGCTGTCACTGTCGGCCTTGCCGTCGTCGCGACCGCCGCTGCTGCACGCGGCGAGGGAGAGGACTGCCACGGCGGCCGCGGCGAGAAATGGCCTCATGTGTCGAAATCTCCTGTCTCCTCGAGGTATCTGCGGGTATGGATCGCGATCGGCAACGGGATGTCGAAGTCCACCGGGTACATGTCCTGCTCGACCACGCAGAAGAGGTCGGTGTCCAGGGCGGCGAGGGCGGCCAGCACCGCGGGCATGTCGGGTGCGCCGGCCGGTGGCGCGACGCTCACCCCCAGCCGGACGGCTTGAGCGAAGGCGAGATCTTCGGCTTCCGCACGGAGGGCCAGTTCCGGGTCCATCTGCTTGAGATGGACATATCCAATTCGCGATGGATATTTCTGGATGAGTCCGATGATGTCGGCGCGGCGATACGCCAGGTGCCCGACGTCCAGGCACAACGACACGAAGCGCGGATCGGTCCCGTCCAGGAACCGCTCCACCTGCGCCTGGTTCTCCACCTGGTAGTCCGCGTGCGGATGGAACCGCAGGCTGAGCCCGTACTCCTCGGCGAGCATCCGGCCCAGAATGTCGGTATGGGACAGAAGGTCGCGCCACTGGGTGTCGCTCAGCGTGGACGCCTCCAGATACCCGCCGGTCGCGTCGTCCCGGTAACCGGGCACCGGCACGAACACCACGTCGCGGCCACCGGCGGCGCGGGTCAGCTCAGCGACGCGCCGGGTCTCCGCCAGCACGGCGGGAAGGTCGCGGTGCGGTCCGCCCACCCCGCCGACCGTCCCGGCCGCACACCGCAGCCCGCGCCCGGCCAGCTCGTCGGCCAGCCGCGCCGGATCGGTCGGCAGATAGCCGTAGGGGCCGAGCTCCAGCCAGCGGTAACCGGCCTCGGCCAGCTCGTCGAGGAACCGGGACCACGGGGTCTGCGCCGGGTCGTCGGCGTACCAGACACCCCACGAGTCGGGACAGCTGCCCAGCCGCAGCATGCCGCTCACCGCGCCGTCGGGAAGTGCAGCGACGCCCCGGAGCTCTCCTCGCCCGGCCAGCGCTGGGTGACCACCTTGGCCCGGGTGTAGAAGGCCACTCCCTCCGGCCCGTAGATGTGGCTCTGCCCGAACAGCGAGTCCTTCCAGCCGCCGAACGAGTGGTACGCCATCGGCACCGGGATCGGCACGTTGATCCCGATCATCCCGACCCGCACGCCGCGCTGGAACCGGCGGGCCGCCGCGCCGCTGCCGGTGAACAGGGCGGTGCCGTTGCCGTACGGATTGCTGTTGATCAGGTCGATCGCCTCGTCGACGCCCGGCACCCGGAGCACCGACAGCACTGGGCCGAACACCTCCTCGCGGTAGACGTCCATCCCGGCGGCGACCCGGTCCAGCACGGTCGGGCCGACGAAGAAGCCGTTCTCGTACCCCGGGATCTTGATCCCCCGCCCGTCCACCGCGAGCGTCGCGCCCTGCCGCTCCCCCGCCGCGACCAGGCCCTCGATCCGGTCCTTGGCGGCCGCGGTGATCACCGGGCCCATCTCGCTGGCCGGGTCCCGGCCCGGGCCGACCACCACCTCGCCGGCCTTGCGGCTGACCAGGTCGACCAGCTCGTCGGCGGCGCCGCCGACGGCGACCGCGGCGGAGATCGCCATGCAGCGCTGCCCGGCCGAGCCGAACGCGGAGGCGGCCAGGTGGTCGGCCGCGAAGTCCAGGTCGGCGTCGGGCAGCACCACCGCGTGGTTCTTCGCCCCGCCGAGCGCCTGCACCCGCTTGCCGGCCGCGCTCGCCTGCTGGTGGATGTACCTGGCGATCGGGGTGGACCCGACGAACGACACCGCGGCGATCCCGGGATGCGCCAGGATCGCGTCGACCGCCACCTTGTCGCCGTGCACCACGTTGAAGACGCCGTCCGGCAGCCCGGCCTCGCGCCACAGCTCGGCCACGAAGCCGGACGCCGACGGGTCCCGCTCGCTGGGCTTGAGCACGAACGTGTTGCCGCAGGCGATCGCGATCGGGTGCATCCACATCGGCACCATGGCCGGGAAGTTGAACGGGGTGATGCCGGCGCAGACCCCGAGCGGCTCGCGGAAGTCGAAGACGTCGACGCCGGCCGACGCCTGGTGCGAGTAGGAGCCGGCCACCAGCGACGGGATGCCGCAGGCGAACTCGATCACCTCGAGGCCGCGCTGGACCTCGCCGGCCGCGTCGGAGAGCACCTTGCCGTGCTCGTCCGAGACGATCTCGGCGAGCCGCCCGGCCCGCGCGTTGACCAGCTCGCGGAACGCGAACAGCACCTTGGTGCGCCGGCTCAGCGACTCCTCGCGCCAGTCCTCGAAGGCGGCCGCGGCCGCGGTCACCGCGGCGTCCACATCGTCCGGTTCGCCGAGCAGCACCTCGTGCTGCCGCAGCCCGGTCGCCGGTTGGTAGACCGGCGACCGGCGGGTCGACACACCCGCCGTGAACCGGCCACCGATCCAGTGCTCGATCACGCTCATGCCTCAGCCTCCGGGTCGCAGGTGATGCCGCTGGTCGCGCTTGCCCTCCAGGTATCCGGTGCGGGCGTGCCGGGTGCTGTGCAGGGTGGCCACCTCGGCCACCGGCACGTCCCACCACGACTCCGAGCCGGGCCCGCCGGCCAGCGGGTCGGTCTCGATGTGCAGCACGGTCAGCCGGTCCGCCTCGCGCGCCCGTTTCAGGCCCTCGGCCAGGTCGGCCGCGGTCCGGCAGCGGATCACCGCGGCACCCAGGCTCTCCGCGTTGGCCGCCAGGTCGACCGGGAGCAGCGCGCCGTCGTAGTCGCCGGTCTGCGCGCTCTTGAACCGGTAGCTGGTGCCGAACCGTTGCGAGCCGACCTGCTCGGAGAGCGCGCCGATCGACGCGAAGCCGTGGTTCTGCACCAGCACCACGATCAGCTTCACGCCCTCGGCGATCGCGGTCACCAGCTCCTGCGCCATCATCAGGTAGGAGCCGTCGCCGACCAGCGCGTACACCTCGCGGGCCGGGTCGGCCAGCTTGATCCCCAGGGCGCCGGCGATCTCGAAGCCCATGCAGGAGTAGCCGTACTCGACGTGGTACTGCTTCGGGTCCCGGGCCCGGAACAGCCGTTGCAGGTCGCCCGGCAGGCTGCCGGCCGCCTGCACCACGACGTCGCGTGCTCCGCACGCGTCGTTCACCACCCCGATCACTTCGGCCTGGGTGGGCAGGTGGTTGCTCTTGCTTCCCCGGTACGCCCGGTCCACCGTCGCGTTCCAGGCGGCCACGTCGTCGTGGAAGTCGCCGGTGAACCGCCGTCCGTGCAGGGCCGGGCGGAGCGCCGCCAGCCCGGCCCGGGCATCCGCGACCAGCGGCAGCGCGGACAGTTTCCCGGCGTCGAAGGAGGCCACGTTGAGGTTGACGAACCGGACCTGCGGATGCCGGAACGCGGTCCGCGAGGCGGTGGTGAAATCGGAGTACCGGGTGCCGATGCCGAGCACCACGTCGGCGTGCCCGGCCAGCCGGTTCGCCACCGGGCTGCCAGTCGCGCCGACGCCACCCACCGCGTTCGGGTGGTCCCAGCTGAGCGCGCCCTTGCCGGCCTGGGTGTCGGCCACCGGGATGCCGGTCTCCCGGGCGAACCGGTCGAGCTGCGCGGTCGCCTCCGAGTAGATCACCCCGCCGCCGGCCACGATCAGCGGGCGGCGGGCACCCCGGATCACCGCGGCGGCGCGCTCCACCGCGAGCGGGTCCGGGGCCGGGCGGGTGACGTGCCAGATCCGCTCGGCGAACAGCTCGTCGGGGTAGTCGTACGCCTCGGTCTGCAGATCCTGCGGCAGGCAGACGGTGACCGCGCCGGTCTCCACCGGGTCGGTCAGCACCCGCATCGCGCCGAGCAGCGCGGCCGGCAGCTGCTCCGGGCGCCAGACCCGGTCGAAGAACCTCGACAGCGGCCGGAACGCGTCGTTGACCGACACGTCGCCGGAGCGGGGATCCTCCAGCTCCTGCAGCACCGGGACGGCGACCCGGGTGGCGAAGACGTCGGAGGGCAGCAGCAGCACCGGGATCCGGTTGACGGTGGCCAGCGCCGCGCCGGTCAGCATGTTGGTGGAGCCCGGGCCGATCGAGGCGGTGCAGGCCAGGGTGGACAGCCGGTTGCGCATCCGGGCGTAGCCCACCGCGGTGTGCACCATCGCCTGCTCGTTGCGGGCCAGCAGGTAGGACATCTCCGGGGACCCGGTGCGCTGCGCCTGCAGCAGCGCCTGCCCGATCCCGGCCACGTTGCCGTGCCCGAAGATGCCGAGGAACCCGGCGACCGCCCGTTGCCGGATGCCGTCGCGCTCGGTGAACTGGTTCGCCAGGAAACGCACCACCGCCTGCGCGACGGTGAGCCGGTGCTTCACATCCGCCTCCGCTCCGGGGCCGTGGTCAGCCAGTGCCTCACATCCGCCTCCGCTCCCGGGCCGTGGTCAGCGGTAACCGAGGGTCGATCTTCTGGGTCGTCCAGGTGCCGCGGACCCAGCCGTGCGCCGGGTCGTCGCGGATCAGCCAGCGGCGCTCACCGGGGCCGGCCATCACGTTCAGGTAGTAGAGGTCGTAACCGGGGGACGCCATCGACGGGCCGTGCCAGCCGTACGGGATCAGCACCACGTCACCGGTGCGGATCTCGGCGCAGACGTCGATCGGGCGGTCCGGATGGCCGTAGACCCGCTGGTACCCGCAGCCCGGCCGGCCGGACGGGGACGGCGCCACCTCGAAGTAGTAGATCTCCTCCAGCCGGCTCTCCTCGGGAGAGTCCTCGTCGTGCTTGTGCGGCGGGTAGGACGACCAGTTGCCGCCCGGGGTGAGCACCTCGACCGCGATCAGCGCGTCCGCCTCGAACGACTCGGGCGTGCAGAAGTTGTTGACCTGCCGGCTGGCCTGCCCGGCGCCGCGCAGCTCGACCGGCACGTCCTCGGCCGGTCCGTAGCGGAACGGCAGCTGCCGCCGGGCCCGGGCGGCGGGCAGCGCGAACCGGCCGCCGTTCGGCGCCCGCAGGGTGATCACGGTGTCCCGCGGCAGGTAGGCGAAGTCGGTGACCCGGGAGAAGACCGAGCGGCGGCCGGTCAGGGTGAGCCGCTCGTCGTCGCAGGCCACGTCGCAGCCGCCGGTGAGCGGCAGGACCAGCACCTCGTCGTGGCCGGTGTGGAACTTGACCCGGCCGCCGACCGGCAGGTTCACCACCCGCAGGCCGCTGTGCCGCCAGCCGGCGTTCTCCGGGCTGACCACCACCTCGAACGGGCGCTCCGCGGTGCTGCCCCGGCGGACCAGCGGATTGGCCCGGGCCTCAGCCATGCCCGGCCCCCTCCCGGAGGCCATCCCCGGCACTGCCACCGAAGCCGTTCCCGGTTCCCCCGCCGCACCCGTCCCCCGGCCCCTCGCGGATGTGGTCTCCCACCCTCTCCCGGCTGTCGTTCCCCTCCTCCGGGCGGAGCATCGCCCGGACCTCCGGCTCGGTGGGCATCGCGTCGGCACAGGCCAAGCGTCCGGCGACCAGCGCCCCCGCCGCGTTCGCGAAGTCGAGCGACGCCTGCAGCGGCCAACCCGCGAGCAGGCCGTGGCAGAGGGCTCCGCCGAAGGCATCGCCCGCGCCGAGCCCGTTGATCACCTTGACCGGCACCGGCTCGGACCGGGCCCGCTCGGTCCGGCTCCGCGCCATCACTCCGGCCGGGCCCTGCTTGATCACGGCCAGCTCCACACCGGACCGCAGCAGCGCGTCGGCGGCCGCCTCCGGGTCGCGGGTGCCGGTCGCGATCTCCACCTCGTCGAGGTTGCCCACCGCCACCGTGGCGTGGGCCAGGGCCTCGGTGTAGACGTGCTGGGGTGGCTCCTGCCAGAACATCGGCCGCCAGTCCAGATCGAGCACCGTCACGCCCGTTCTTTCGCGACATCTCAGCGCGGTCAAGGTGGCTTCTCGACTCGGCTCCGCGCTCAGACCGGTCCCGGTCGCCCAGAAGATCCCCGCTGCCCGGATCGCCGCCGCGTCCAGTTCGTACGGAAAAATCATCATGTCCGGGGCTTGGGGGTAGCGGTAGAAATAGAGCGGGAACCGGTCCGGCGGGAAGATCTCACAGAAGGTCACCGGCGTCGGCAAGCCGTCCACCTCGGCGACGAACCGATCGTCCACCCCGAAGCCGCGCAACGCCGACCGCAGATAACCGCCGAACGGATCCGCGCCCACCCGGGTGATCACCGCGGCCCGCCGGCCATATCGCGCGGCGGCCACCGCCACATTGGACGGACTCCCGCCGAGGAACTTGGCGAAGGTCCGCACCTCCGCGAGCCCCACCCCGGCCTGCTCCGGATACAGGTCGACGCCGATCCGCCCCATCGTGAGGACCTCGTGTGCGGACATCGCCGTCCCTCCGGCCATCCACCCGGGAGGGTCAGGTCCCGTGCGGTCACGGACGTGATCAACCAAGCCGTCAGCCGTCGGTGATCGTCCAGCGACGCTGAGTGGACCTGTTTTCGATGTAATTACGGCTGTGCGTCCACGTCAATAGCTGCACAGAAACGGAAAGGGGGCACGAGCCTCAGCTCATGCCCCCTCCGGGTGGCCTCGGTCAGGACGGCGGGCGCCACATCCGGTAGAACGGGGTGCCGTCCGGGAGATGGATCTCGAACGGGTCCATCCCGGTGTAGCCGTACCGGCGGTACAGCCGCACGTTGTTCTCGTTGGTCGCCTCCAGGTAGGCCGGCAGCCCCCGCGCGTCCAGCTGGTCGTGCACGTTCCGCATCAGCGCGCCGCCCAGCCCGTGCCCCTGCTCGCTCGGCCGGACCGCGAGGAACTGCAGGTGCCAGTGCTGCTCGGTGGGGTGGTTCTTCTCGAACAGCTCGCCCAGCGCGCCGAACCGCTCCAGGTGGTCGCCGGCCAGCGCGGTGAGCCGCTCCAGGTACCCGGGGAACTCGGGCAGCGGGGTGACCCGGTCGAACCAGACCGCGGCGGCCGCGTGCCCGCCGTCCGGGTGGTCGATCACCTCCACCTTGCCGTGGCTGAAGGCGTACTCGGTCTCCAGGGTGAAGAAGTCGGCCATCACCCGCTCCCGGTCCGCCGGGACCGGCACCAGGTACGCGTCCGCGGCCAGGTGGTCGAACGAGTGCGAGATCAGCGCGCCGATCGCGGCGAGCTCGTCGGCGCGGGCCGGCCGGATGACGGCGGTCATCGGATCGCCCCCGGGTCGGCGCCCTCGTTCAGCGCGGCGGCGAAGCCCCCGCCGGTGGTGGCGCTGTTCGCGCCCAGGCCGATCCCGGCGTACACCTGCGGGCGGGAGCCGCGCAGGAAGAACGCCCACAGCATGCCGCCGAGCAGCAGCACCCCGAAGGAGGCCGGCACCACGACGGCCGGCTTGCTGCCCGGCTCCACGCCGAGCAGCGTGGCGATGTTGTCCAGGGCCAGGTAGGAGACGACCAGCAGGAGGACCGCGCCGACCACCGGGGCGACGATCCGGTGCAGCACGTCCTCGCCCTCCGGGTGGCGGGCGAAGTAGCCGATCACCGCGAACGCGGTCAGCGTGATCAGCAGCAGCACGCCGAGGCCACCGCCGGTGCCGCCCCAGAAGAAGAGCTGGACCAGCGGGTCCCAGCCCATCACCGCGTAGAGCACGATGACCAGCAGGCCGACGGTGGACTGGGCGAGGGAGCCGTTCTTCGGGGCGCCGGTGCCCGGCACGGTCCGGCCGAACAGGCGGGGCAGCACGCCCTCCCGGCCCAGCGAGAACATGTACCGCGAGATGATGTTGTGGAACGAGATCATCGCGGCGATCAGCGAGGTCAGGAACAAGATGTGGCCCAGGTGCAGCGCGATGCTGCCGAGCGGGCCGGCGGCCAGGTTGAAGAAGAGCTCGGGACCCTCCTCGGCGGCCTTGCCGACCACCTGGTCGGGGCCGGCCGCGGAGATCATCGCCCAGGAGGCGAAGGCGTAGAGCACCGCGATCAGCGCGATCGCGATGTAGGTGGCCCGGGGCACGGTCCGCCGCGGGTCGCGCGACTCCTCGCTGAACACCACCGACTGCTCGAAGCCGACGAAGCCGGTGATCGCCATGACCAGCAGCGCGCCGGAGCCGGCACCGGTCAGCGTGGAGACGTCGACCGGGGCGGCCGACGGGTGGAAGCCGGACGAGAGGATCTCGGCGACGCTGAAGACCACGGTCAGCGCGATCTCGGCGACCAGCAGGGTGGCCAGCACCTTGCCGTTGACCGCGACGTCGCGGACCCCGAGCACGGCGACCAGCGCCCAGGCCACCAGGGCGAACGACCACCACGGGGCGTCCAGGCCGAACCAGTCGACGAAGAGCGGCTGAGCGATGGCGCCGAAGCCGCCGTACGACGCGACCTGGAACATGTTGTAGGCGAGCAGGGCGACCCAGGAGGCGCCGACGCCGGTGGGCCGGCCGAGGCCGCGGGCCACGTAGGCGTAGAAGGCGCCGGCGTTGGAGATGTGCCGGGCCATCGCGACGTAGCCGACCGAGAAGATCGCCAGCACCACCGCGACCGCGACGAAGGCGACCGAGATGCCGGTCAGGCCGGTGACCGCCAGACCGGTGGGCACCACCCCGGCGACCACGGTGAGCGGGGCGGCTGCCGACATCACGAAGAAGACCACGGCGGCGACGCCGAGGCGGTCCCGGGCCAGGGCGTTGGAGAGCTGGCTCTCCGCGGGTTGGGTTGCGGTCGAGGACACGCGTATCTCCCGATTTGATGAGGGGGGCGAAAGGAGGGGTGATTCAGGTGGTTCAGGCGCGGCGGGCCATCACGGCGTCGCCGACGGCGGCCTCGGCATGCGCGACGAGCTGCTGCAGCATCGCCGGGAACACCCGGCGGAACTGGTCGAACAGGCGGGCCCGGTCCCGGGCGTTGAGGGTGGCGAGCACGTGCTGGTCCAGGCCGGTGGCCAGGATCAGCCCGGCGAGCAGCAGGTCGGCCACGTCGAGCTGCTCGTCGCGGGAGACCTTGGTGCGCAGCCGGGTGGCCGGCCAGCCGGCGGTCATCGAGTCGGCCGGCACCATCGAGATCTTGGTGCCGAGCAGCCCACGCTTCTCCTGCCGCTTGATCAGGCCGCCCCGGGCGAGGCGGCGCTCGACCAGGTCGGTGGCGATGCCGGTGGAGAGATAGGCGATCCAGTTGCGGACGCCGTGCTGACCCGCCTCACGCCGGATCTGCTCCAGCAGGGCCGTGGTCGCGGCGTCGCCGGTCGGGCGCTCGTCGATCACGAGCAGCTCGGTCTCGGCCAGGTCGATCCGGCGCCACAGCATCAGCTCGCCGAGCAGCGCCGCGCCGAGGCCCAGGCCGAGGGTGGCCGGGGACAGCAACGACTTGCCGCGAATGGTGTCGTGCGCGGTCAGGTAGAGATCGTCCGCGGGCGGTAGCTGCGGCGGCAACGCCACGGCTGGTTCTCCTCTCGACGCCTGGGAATGCCCGCGTATTTCACCGAACGTAGTCAAGGTGAGGTGTCACGAACACTGATGTCGCCGCTCCCCGAAGCGCGATCGCGAGTAGCCTGCCAAACCCGCCGGAACTTCGCAACGTCCAGAAGAGACAAAAGGGTGTTCCACTGTGGGCGAAGTTGATCACACCTTCTGCCTGGTATTTCGAGCATTGATCAATAAACGGCCGCGAACCTGGTGATCAACTACGAAGGGACGTCGCGGAAACGTCCATCGATGTCCATGAGATCGCGAGATGGTGGACGGAGCGTCACCAATCAAGATCAGATACTACGTTAAGTAATCTTCCGCCGGGATAGTTGAAGAATCAAACACTTCGGCGTACGGTAGGTGCCAGGTAGTTGAAGTTTCAACGGAGGTTCCCGTGCGGATGCCCACCCTGTTCCTGAGCCACGGCGCACCGCCCCTGGTGGACGACCCGACCTGGGTCGCGCAGCTGCGGGAGCTGGCCGCCGCCCTGCCGCGGCCCCGGGCGATCCTGATGGCCTCCGCGCACTGGGAGTCGGCGCCGCTGATGCTCGGCGCCACCGAGACCGTCCCGCTGGTCTACGACTTCGGCGGCTTCCCCCAGCACTACTACGAGGTGCAGTACCGGGCGCCCGGCGCGCCGGTGCTGGCCGACCAGGTCGCCGCGCTGATGCCGGACGGTGAGACGGTCGCCCGGACCAGCCGGGGCCTCGACCACGGGGCCTATGTGCCGCTCACCGTGATGTACCCGGAGGCCGACATCCCGGTCCTGCAGATGTCGCTACCCACCCTGGAGCCGGACCGCCTGCTCGACCTGGGCGCCCGGCTGGCCCCGCTGCGCGACGAGGGCGTGCTGATCGTCGGTTCCGGTTTCACCACGCACGGCCTGCCGTTCCTGCGCGACTGGCGCCCGGACGCGGCCGCCCCCGGCTGGTCCCGCGAGTTCGACGCCTGGGCCGCCGAGACCCTCGCCCGCGGCGCCGTCGACGAGCTGGCCGACTTCCGCGCCGTCGCCCCCGGTATGCCCTACGCCCACCCGACCATCGAGCACTTCGCCCCGATGTTCCTCACGCTGGGCGCCTCCGGCACCCCGGACCAGTCCCCCGCTCAGCCGATCGACGGCTTCTGGATGGGACTGGCCAAGCGGTCCTTCGTCACCGCCTGACGACCTGCCTCCACCACTGCCTTCCTTTCGCTTCCCGCCCGGCCCTGCCTTTCACTTCGCCTGACCTTGCCTCTCGTTCCCGCCGGACCCGGCCTTTCGCTTCGCCTGGCCTTGCCTCTCGTTCCCGCCGGGCCTTGCCCTTTGCTTGCGCCCGGCCGGCCCCCCTTGCCCGGTGGGGCCGCCCGCGACTCCCCTCGCGGCCGGCCCCACCGGGCCGCTTTTGTCCCCTGCCCCGGTCCGCTCGATCCCGGCCGCGGGACGGAAAGGCGACTTCCGCCTTCCACGGCACCCCACCCGTGCCTAGCGTCGTTGGTGGTCGGCCTCGGCCGTACGGCGCCGACGCCGATCCCGGGTGGGTGGTCGGCGTGGCTGAGACGATGACGCTGCAGGACGCACTGGGGTGGACCCGTGACGTCATGCGCCAGTGGCGGCACTGGACGCGTACCAACTGGCGCCTCACTCTGGCGCTCAGCGTGCTGGCGTTCTTCACGGGCTGGGCCTGGAACACGTACGCCATGGCGGTCGGACTCGAGGGCAGCCAGGTCGCGCCGGGCGACACGACGACCGCCACGGCCGACGGGCACACCGGTAACGGACTGTTCTGGCTGATCCTGTTCACGATGGTGAGCGCGGTGATCACGTACGCCTGGACCCGCGGATGGACCGCCTTCAAAGCCGACGTCGCGGAGTTCCCCCGGCGGATCTCCGCCGCCATGTCGGAACACCCCGCCGGCGCGGTCGCCATGCTGCTGTGGGGTTCCTCCGTCGCGCTGGTGATCGCCACGGCGATCTCCTCGGCGGTCGCCAAGGTCCTCGCACTGGCGCTGCTGGCACTGGCCGCCTCACCGATCGGGGTGGTGCTGAACTTCGCGCTGATCCGGGTGTGGCGCGGCCTGTGCGGGATCGTGGCGCCCAAGGCCGGCCCCCGGGTGGCCGCGATGATCAGCCCGTTCATGGTGATGCTCGGCGAGGCCGCCGGCCTGCTGGTGGACGGAGTGATCGACAACTGGCCGATCAAGCTGAGTCTTGGGCTGATCGCCGCGGCCGCGTCCCTCCTGCTGGTCCGCGGCGCGCCGCGCCCCCGGACCGCGATGGTCCTGGTGGTGGCCGGTGCGGTGGTGGCGGCGCAGGTGCTCCGGGTCCGCGGCGCCTACGCCGACGACGGCGGCTGGCTGGAGTGCGTCACCGCCGACGGGCGTCCGTGCGCGGACCTCGGGCTGGCGGGCGTCCTCGCCTGGATGCGATCGGACGGCGCCTCGCACGTCCTGACGATGGGTTCGATCGGCGGGGTGTCCGCCGCGCTGGGCGTGCTGCTGGGCCTGGGCCTGGGCGCGGCGGCGGCCGTCGCGCACGCCCGGACCGGCAGTTCAGGCGCCGATGACAGCCGCCGGCCGGCCACCCGCATCCCGCGGCCGCGGCCTCATCCCGAACCGCCCCTGCCCACCCGAACGCCCCCTGACCCCTCGCCGCCACACCCCGCACCGCGACCGCGCCCCTCGCCGCAGCCCCCACCCCCGGAGCCACCGGCGCCACCACCAGGCGCACCGACGTCGGCGCCCCCTGCCCCCTCGCTGCCGCGCCCCTCGCCGCAGCCACCACCCCCGGAACCACCGGACCCACCACCAGGCGCACCGACGTCGGCGCCCTCTGCCCCCTCGCCGCAGCCACCACCACCGGCCGCACCCACGTCGGCGCCCCCTGACCACGAGACGCCATCGCGACCACACCACCAGGCACCGCCTCGCCCCGACGGTTCCGGTGCCCCGCCATGGGAGGTGCCGCCCGGCGGACACCACCAGCCGGCCGGCCACGGCGCGGAAGCACCGCCACGGCCTGAACCGCTCCCGCACCACCAGGCGCAGCGTCATCCGGACGGCAAGCCGCCATCGTGGGAGGTGCCGGCCGGCCACGGAGCCGATTCGCCGCCCCACCCCCAGCCGCAGCCCGGACCGGATGAGGGCGGCACGATCTACCGGTCCGCCACCTACGACACGGCCGGCCCGGCGCACGGACACCTCTACCGTTCGGCCTCGGCGGACCTGCCCGCCGACGTCCACCCGATCCCCCATCCACCCGCGTCCGGTCCCCCGGCGATCGGCCGGTCACCCGGCATCAAGTGGGACGACCTGGAGGACTTCATGCCGGACGTGCCCGAACGCAAGGAACCAACCGCCCCAGCCGACGCCCACCAGAAACCGGCCGAGGAAGAAGCCCGCCCGCCACAGGCTCGAGAACAAGCCCGTCTGCCTCAGACCGGCGAAGAAGCACAGGCTGAAGGACAGGCCCGCCGGCCGCGGGCCGTAGAGGAAGGCCGGCGGCCGCAGGCTGTGGAGCGGGTCGGTCGGCACCGGGCACGGGAGCAGGAGCACGAAGCGGACGCTGCCCCGCCCGCGACTGGCCGCGCCGACCCCGGCCGCCGCTACCGCATCCGGCCACCGGTGCCCCCGCGAGAACCATGATCCCCGGTGCACCGCGCCCCACCGCCCCACCTCAGGAGCGCCCACCGCACCCCTGGCCGCCGCGCCTGGCGGTCGCCCTGCTCTGCGGCGGTTCGATCGCGGCGCTGCTGGCCGACCTCTACGGTGTCGCGCCGATGCACGCCGTCTTCTGGCTGGTCTCCGTCCCGGCCATGGCCGCCCTCGCGGTCCTGCCGGTCCTGCCCGGTGTGGGCGCGGACCTGCGGGCCAGGATCCGGGTCGGCGCGGTGGCCGGCGCACTCGGCACCCTCGGCTACGACCTGGTCCGGATCCCGTTCGCGCTGGCCGGGCAGCGCGTCTTCGCGCCCGTCGAGACCTACGGGATCCTCATCGCCGACGCCTCCGCCTCCTCCGCCCTCACCGGCACCCTGGGCTGGCTCTACCACCTGTCGAACGGCGTGACGTTCGGCATCGCCTACGCGGTGCTCGCGGCTCGCCGCCCGTGGCCCTGGGGTGTCGGGTGGGGGCTGCTGCTGGAGACGGTCGCGATCCTCAGCCCGTTCGCCGCGCGCTACGGCCTCACCGGTCACGCCGTACCGATCCTGATCGCCTTCGGCGCGCACGTGTTCTACGGCTGGCCGGTCGGCCGGCTGGCGCAGGACCTGGACGCCACCGACGCCGCGCTGCGCCGGGCCGGCCGGCACAGTGTCGCGCTGATCCTGCTCCTCGCGGTCGCGGCCGTCGTTCTCTGGCATCGCCCCTGGCACGTGACCGAACCGGAGCGCGCGGCGGCCGCCCTGGCGCACGGCGGCCCGCCGGTCGCTGTCGTGCGGGTGGACCGGTTCCGCCCGGAGTGGTTGCGCATCCGGGCGGGCGGCTGCGTGGTGATCGACAACCGGTCCGGGTCCTCCTATGCCACGCCGGCCGGGCCGGTGCCCGCTCGCGCGCGCGGCACGCTCTGCTTCGACCGGCCGGGCGTGTACCGGATCCGGCTCGGCCTCCGACCGTATTCCGGCGGTTTCGTCTACGTGGACGCCCGCTGACGCTGTTTACAGGGATCTTGCAGGGAGTTCCGGGCATATTTTGCAGGAACTTTGGGGATGCTTTGATGATGCTTGAGGTCACCGCGCTCGGCTGGACCCTGACGATCGGCGTCATCGTCGCCCTGCTCGCCCTCGACCTGACTTTGGGGGTGTTGCGTCCGCACGTCGTCGGTTTCCGCGAGGCCGCCGGCTGGTCGATCTTCTATATCGTCGTCGCGATCGCGTTCGGCCTGGTCTTCGCGCAGGTCGCCGGATGGACCTACGGCACGGAGTACTTCGCCGGGTACATCGTCGAGAAGAGCCTGTCCGTCGACAACCTGTTCGTCTTCGTGATCATCATGAGCACGTTCGCCGTGCCCGAGCGGTACCAGCAGGAGGTGCTGACCTTCGGGATCATCATCGCGCTGGTCCTGCGGGTGGTCTTCATCGCGCTCGGCGCCACCCTGCTCAACCTGTTCTCGTTCATGTTCCTGATCTTCGGGCTGATCCTGATCTACACGGCGGTGCAGCTCTTCCGGCACCGCGACGAGGACCCGAGCATCGAGGACAACGCCCTGGTCCGCGCCGGCCGCCGGTTCCTCCCGGTGACCGACGACTACGTCGAGGGCAAGATGATCACCCGGGTCGACGGCCGGCGGATGGTCACCCCGCTGTTCCTGGTGCTGCTGGCGATCGGCAGCACGGACATCCTGTTCGCCCTCGACTCGATCCCGGCGGTCTTCGGCGTCACCGAGGAGGCGTACATCGTCTTCGTCGCCAACGCCTTCGCCCTGCTCGGCCTGCGAGCCCTGTTCTTCCTGGTCAAGGGCTTGCTGGACCGCCTGGTCTACCTGTCCACCGGCCTCGCCGTGATCCTCGCCTTCATCGGCGTGAAACTCGTCCTGCACTGGGCCCACAAGTCACTCAGCGACGCGGTCCCCGAAGTCAGCACCCCCGTCTCGCTCATCGTCATCATCGGGATCCTGGTCGTCACCACCGTCGCCAGCCTGATCAAATCCCGTCGCGACCCGTCCCTGAAAGCCCACGCCGGCAGCCTCCACAGCCACCCCGACCGCCAACCCCAGGACTGACCCTTTTCGGTACGCCCGGCCGCGCCCCTGTTCCGGCGCGCGGCCGGGCGATCGTCCTCCCCGCATGATCGGTGCACCGTCTCTCATGCGACGACGCGACCACACGGCCCGCACCGTCTCCAATCGGGCGACCTGATCGCACGGCGGGCACCGTCTCCAATAGGACGACGCGATCGCACGGCGGGCACCGTCTCCCCCGCGACTACGCGACTGCACGGGTGCCACCGCCTACCCCGCGACTACGCAACCGCACGGGTGCCACCGCCTACCCCGCGACTACGCAACCGCACGGGTGCCACCGCCTACCCCGCGACTACGCAACCGCACGGGTGCCACCGCCTACCCCGCGACTACGCAACCGCACGGGTGCCACCGCCTACCCCGCGACTACGCAACCGCACGGCCGCCACCACCTCCCCCGCGACTACGCAACCGCACGGCCGCCACCACCTCCCCCGCGACTACGCGACCGCGCCACGCAGGTGTTGAGCGACGCGGACCGCTACCCGCCGAGAAGCGATGGCCGCCGGCACGGACGGTGCAACCGGAAGGCGGAATCAGTGACGCTCTCATGCACCACCTCCGCCCGTCGCCGATGAGCACCAAGGTATCCGCAGGTTCGGCAGCACATTGACCACCAATCGAAACCGGACAACAGGAGATGCCGGGGAGGCGCAGACATGGCGCTGCCCGGCGCACCGGGCACCGGGCACCGGCGGCGAGCGCGGGCCGATCTCCGCCGCCCGAGAACGGCCCAGCCATGACACCGCCCCCGGCGCACGGGGCACCGGCGGCGAGCGCGGGCCGATCTCCGCCGCCCGAGAACGGCCCAGACATGACACCGCCCCCGGCGCACGGGGCACCGGCGGCGAGCGCGGGCCGATCTCCGCCACCCGAGAACGGCCCGGACATGACACCGCCCCCGGCGCACGGGGTGCCGGGGGCGGGTGTGGGCCGGCCTTCGCTGTCCGGGGACGGTCCGGGCAGGCGGGCGTGGCCCACCGGGTCGGCTGGCGACCCGATGTTCAGTGTGGGGTCAGCTGTGGAAACCGCCAACGCCGGACTGCACGGTGGCCTGGTAGCGGCGCTGGGCGTCCTGCCGGGCCAGGATGGCCTCGATCTCGCGGGTCTCCTCGGCGGTGTGCCGGCCCAGCATCAGGTCGAGTTCGGTGCGCTCGGCGGCGGTGCGGAAGGCGGCCAGCTCGGTGCTCAGCTGACGGTGCGCACGGCGCTCGGCGATGCGGTTGACGATGGCGGTACGGATCTCACGAATGAACGGCATCGGGCACTCCTAACGGATAGTGACGGAGAAAGCCTCGTCGCTTCCGCATACAACAATGCCGAGCCTCTGCTTCATCACCAAATCAACCAGGTAAAACTTAGAAGATGAAAGTGATCGCCGCCACGGTATTGCGGTAACCCAGGTCACTCTCCGTCGCGGAAATCCTGGTCAGGCGAATGCCGTGACGTCGCCCACCGCTGCACGCGACAGCCAGCGGTCCGGCGCAACGGCGGAAGGCCGGCATGCCGGCGGAGAGGAAGCGATGAGTCGGTAGCGAGGGAACAAGAACGCTGGCGCGGAAGGGAGAGAAGAGGGCCAGTGGGGAGTCAGGGAAGCGGAGACGAGTCGGCCCGGAAACCGGGCAGGCGGGCAGGCCGGCACGAAGGCGGAGGCAGGTTGGCGCGGACTCCGGCGGGCAAGCGCGGGCAGGTAGGCGCAGACTCCGGCGGGCAAGCGCGGGCAGGTAGGCGCAGACTCCGGCGGGCAAGCGCGGGCAGGTGGGCGCAGACTCCGGCGGGCAAGCGCGGGCAGATCGGCGCGGAGGCCGGTGAAAAGGCAAGGAGCTAGGGAGGCGCGGAGGTCGCTGGAAGACGGGGCCGCCGGACCGTGAGGTGGGGTGGTGGTCAGGCCGGGGAGGTGGGCTCGGGGAGCGGCCCCACCTCGACCGCCTGCAAGCGGGACGACAACTGGGTCCGGGAGCGGACCCCGAGCTTGCGGTAGACCCGGGTCAGCGTCGCCTCCACCGTCTTCACGCTCAGGTACAGCCGGGTGGCGATCTCCCGGTTGCTGGCGCCGTCCCGGACCAGCCCGGCGATCCGCAGCTCGGTGGAGGTCAGCCCCTGCTCCGGCGCGAGGCTGCCCTCGGTGCGGGCGAGGGCCCGCTCGGTCTCCTCGGCCCACGGGCGCGCGTCCGCGGCCATGAAGATCGACAGCGCCGCGCCGATCAGCAGGCGGGCCGCGGCGTAGCGGCGGCGGCGGCGTTCCGCGCCGCCGGCCACCAGCAGCGCGTGGCCCTGTTCCACCGGCTGCCGGAGCTGTTCGAAGAGGGCCGCCGCGGCGGTGGACAGCTCGACCGCCGAGTCCGCCTGGCCGCTCTCCGAGTGCACGATCGCGGTGGCCCGGTCCAGGTATCCGGCCAGCGCCGGGGTGCTGCCCAGCCGCTCGGCCGCCTTGCGCGCGCCGGCCAGCGTCTCGGCCGCCTCGACGTGCTCGCCGAGCGCGGCCAGCCCGGTGGCCAGGTCGGCGTGCCAGCGGACGATCATCGGGTCGGCGCTGCCGGCCTCGGCCTCCAGCTCGCGCAGCCGGCGCAGCGCGGCCACCCCGGTCCGGGTGTCGCCGGAGCGGAGCCGGGCCTGGCCCAGCGCGTGCAGGTGGCGGCGCAGGTAGAGGTTGTCGCCTTCCTGCTCGGAGGCGCGGATGCCGCGCTGGGCGAAACCGGCGGCCGCGGCCAGGCTGCCCCCGGCCAGCTCGGCCACCGCGGCGGTGTACCAGGTCGGGCCGGGGCTCAGGCCGGCCTCCTGCGCTGCCTGCACCGCGCGGTGTGCGTACCGTAGGGCCTCCCGGCAGCGACCGGCCCGGGCCGCCACCTCGGACAGGCTGCGCAGCACCTCGACCCGGGCCTCGCCGATCCGGTCGTGCTCGGCGACCGCGAGCAGGCGGAGCAGCTCGGCGCGCGCCTCGTCGAGCCGGTCGTCGATCAGCGCGAAGCGGGCGGCGATGTAGTGCGGGCCGTAGTGCAGCCAGTCCGGCGCCGGCGAGGCGGGCAGCATGAGGGCGCGGGCCAGCGAGTCCTGCCACTGCGGCTCGCCGCGCATCCGCTGGATCTGGGCCAGGCTGCTGAGCGCCATCGCCTCGCTGGTGGCGTCGCCGACCCGGTGGGCGATCGCGGCGGTGCTGCGTGCCTCGTAGGCGGCCCGGTCCGGGTCGCCGGTGATCATCGCCTGCCAGGTGAGCCGCAGCCGGACCGGGGCGAGCAGCGCCGGGTCGTCGCCGGCCTCGGCGAGCGCCGCCGCGAACATCTCCCCCATCTCGCCGAGCGCCTGCCCGGCCAGGTCGATCAGCACCACCCGGGCGCGGACCCGGTGCCCGGCCGGGGCGTCGGCCGCGATCACCGCCTCGGCGGCCCGGCCGGCCAGCGCGGGCGCTCCCCCGGTGAGCGCGGTGCGGGCCGCGGCGACCAGCCAGTCGAGGCGCGCGGCGGCCAGCTGGTGCGGGCAGCGGTCGGCGGCGAGCAGGTAGAACTCGGCGGCGGTCCGGTCCGCGCCGCGCGCGGCGCACTGGTCGGCGGCGTCCGCGAGCCGCCGGGCGGTGGCCGCGTCCGGGCGGGCTCCGCGCAGGGCGCGATGCCGCAGGGCGTCCAGGGGGTCGAGCGCGGCTGCGGCGAGTGCGGCATGGATTTGGGTACGCCCGGCCGCCGGCGTCTCGTCGATCAGCACCTGGGCGATCAGTGGCGGCGTGAACCGGATCGCCTCACCGGTCATCTCCACCACCCCGGCCGCGGCGGCCAGCCGCAGCTCCCGGGCGGCGTCGGCGCGCCCGGCGCGCAGCAGCAGGGTGACCGTCGGGTCGGTGGCCAGCGCCGCCACCAGCAACGTCCGGTTCACCTCGGCGGACAGGCAGCCGAGCCGCTCGCGGGCCAGGTCCCGGGCGATCTCCGGCAGCGGCGCCGGTCGCCAGGCCGGGCCGTCGCCGCCGGTGCTGCCCAGCGCGAGGGCGAGGAACGGGTTGCCGGCGCTGGCCCGGTGCAGCCGGCTGGCGGTGCGGCAGGGCAGGCCGCGGGCCTCCAGCATGGCGGTCAGGTCGTCCGGCGCGAGCGGCGGCACGGCCATCTCGGTGACCGGGGGCGGGCAGAGCCGGGCGGCGCGGCGGCGGCCGGCCGGGTCCGGGCGGCGCTCGGCGGTGATCGCCCGGATCCGCGGGCCGGGGCGGCGGCGCATCGCGAAGGCGAGCAGCTCGGCGGACTCCGGGTCGAGCCACTGCACGTCGTCCAGCACCAGCAGCACCGGGCCGGTGCGGGCGCAGTGCGCGAGCAGAGCGGGCAGCAGCAGGCGCCGGGCCAGGGCGGGCACGCCGGTGCGCGGCGGACGGCCCTGGCGCAGGGCGGCGAGCGAGTGCCGGGCGGCGGGCGGGAGGGCGGCCACCGCGCCGGGTGGGATCTGCCGGATCAGGTCGGCGACGCCCGCCCAGGCCAGGGTGCGCTCGCCGCGGGCCGGCCGCAGGCGCAGGACCAGCTCGCCGCGGGCGGTGGCGGGCTCGGCGACGGCGTCCAGGAGAGCGGTCTTCCCGATGCCGGGCGGCCCGTGCAGGGCCACCCCGCCGCCGGCGGCGAGCCGCGCGTCGATCTCCGCGAGCAACGCCTCCCGGCCGTGCAGTGTGGGCAGGTCGCGCTGCACGCGGCTCACCCCCTAGATCTAGGTTCAGCCTAGGGAGCGAGAGGCGTGGTCATCAATAACTAGTTCGTCACTTGCCTCGCGCGGTGACCGAGGTGGCGGTGACCGCGCCGTCGGCGCCGGCGGCGCCCTCGACGGTCACCGAGTCGCCGGCCTTGACGTCGCTGAGTTTGCCCTTCTTCGCGGTCGACACGGCGGTCGAGCCGTCGGTCTTGACGGTGACCACGGTGCCGTCCGCGGTCTCCACATAGATGGTCTTGCCGTTGACCAGCTTGACCTTGCCGGTGGTGCCGGCGGCCGCCGCGGTGGTCGTGCCGCCGGTGCCGCCGCCCTGGGCGCCCTGCCCGAAACCGGGGAAGCCGCTGGCGCTGAGCCCGCCCGGGAAGTTCCCCGAGCCGCGGGTGCCGCCGCCGGGGAAGCCGGCGGTGGTGGCCGTCGACGTGCCCCACTGCTTCTGCGCGTGGACGCCGCCGAGGAAGCCGCCCATCAGCAGCAGCCCGACGCCGAGCCCGATGGTGCCCTTGTTCCACCACTTCTTCGGCGCGGCCGCCGCCAGCTCCTCGGCCAGACCCTCGTGGTCGGCGTCGGCGTCGGCGTCGGCGGGGGCGGGAGCCGGCACGGCCGGCAGCAGGGCGGTCTCGTCGTTCATCCGGTTCACAGCGGAGTCCTCACTCGTAGCGCAGCGCGTCGATCGGACGCAGGCGGGCGGCGCGGGCGGCGGGCAGCCCGCCGAAGAACAGCCCGATCGCGACGGACACGCCGACGGCGAGCCCGATCGAGCTGGGCACGATCACCGGTTTCACCCCGACGATCGTGAAATGGCTGCCGATCAGGGCGGCGGCCACACCGAGGGCGCCGCCGAGCACGCTCAGCAGGGTCGCCTCGATCAGGAACTGGGTCAGGATCACCCGGCGCGGCGCGCCGAGCGCCTTGCGGATGCCGATCTCCCGGGTCCGCTCGGTGACCGTGACCAGCATGATGTTGGTGATCCCGATGCCGCCGACCAGCAGGCTGATCGCGGCCACCGCGCCGAGCAGCGTGGTGAACGTGTCCGCGGTCTCGGTCTGCGTCTCCAGCAGCGACGACGCGTTCTGGATCCGGTACGGCGTGCTGCTGGTGCCGGTGCCGGTGGTCCGCGACGACGTGGACGAGGAGACGTCGAGCTGCTGGTCGAGGATCGTGGAGACCTCGCTCTGCACCGCGTCGACCTTGTCCGGGTCCTTGGCCTCCACGAGGATCGAGGTCAGCGAGCCGTACCCGGCCAGCACCTGCTGGACCGCGGTGAGCGGGGCGACCGCGGTGTCGTTGGAGTCCTGGAACCCGGTGGAGCTCTTCTCCTTGAGCACGCCGACCACGGTGAACAGCGCGCCGCTGACGGTGACCTGCTTGTCGATCGGGTCGACGCCGGGGAAGAGCTCCTCGGCCACGGTCTGCCCGATCACCACCACCCGGCGGCCCTGGGCGACGTCGTCCGCGGTGAACGACGCGCCCGTCTCAACCGGGGTGCTGGACGCGCCGAACCAGTCCGGGGTGGTGCCGACGAAGGTGCTGACCGCGTGGTCGGCGCCCTCGTAGGTCATCGTCGCCGAGGACGCGCTGACCACCGGCGACACCGACTTGATGTCCGGGGCCAGCTCCGGGTCGACCAGCGCGTCGGCCATCTTCTTGGTCAGCGCGGTGCTGCTGGAGCCGCCCCGGCCGGTGCTCATCACGGTGATCGTGTTGGTGCCCAGCGCCTCGATCCGGTCGCTGATCGCCTTGGCCGAGCCGTTGCCGACCGCGACCAGCAGGATCACCGCGGCGACACCGATCAGGATGCCGAGCATGGTGAGCGCCGAGCGCAGCTTGTTGGCCGACAGCCCGCGCAGCGAGAACCGGATCACCTCGAGAAAGCTCATGCGCTGTGCCGCCCGGCGAGAGAGTACGGATGACCCACCGGCGGCCGGTCGATCGGGGACTGCCGGACGTCGGTCACGATCGCGCCGTCGACCAGGCGGATCAGCCGCTTGGCCCGGGCGCCGACCTCGTCCTCGTGGGTGATGATCACGATGGTCCGGCCGGCCGCGCTCAGGTCGTCGAAGACCCGCAGCACGTCGTCGGTGGACTTGCTGTCCAGGTTGCCGGTGGGCTCGTCGGCGAGCAGCAGGGCCGGCTCGGTGACCAGCGCCCGGGCCACCGCGACGCGCTGCTGCTGGCCGCCGGAGAGCTGGTTGGGCTCGTGACCGGCGCGGTCCGCGAGACCGACGATGTCCAGGGCCGCCATCGCGCGGCGGCGCCGCTCCTTGGGACGGACCCCGGCGTACGCCAGCGGCAGCTCGACGTTGGCCACCGCCGTGGTCCGCGGGATCAGGTTGAACGCCTGGAAGATGAAGCCGATCAGCCGGTTCCGGGCCAGCGCGAGCTGACCGTCGGAGAGCGTGCCCACCTCGACGCCGTCCAGCTTGTACGACCCGTGGGTGGGCACATCCAGAGCGCCGAGGATGTTCATCAGCGTCGACTTGCCGGAGCCGGACGATCCCATGATCGCCACGTAGTCGCCGCGGTGCACGGTCATCGAGACGCCACGCAGGGCGTGGACCGTGGCTTCACCCGTACCGTAGATCTTCTTGAGATCGTGAACCTGGAGGACCGGGCGGCTCATCGGCCGCCTCCGGTCCGGGCGCCGGTGCCGCCACCGGGGAAGTTGCCGCCGCCACCGGGGAAGCCGCCGCCACCGGTGAGGCCGCCGCCGGGGAAGCCACCGGTGGTCCCGCTGCCGCCGGTCGAGGTGGTCTTGACGGTGACCTGCTCGCCGGCGGTCAGCCCGGAGGTGATCTCGGTGGCCGCGTCGCCCTCCAAGCCGATCTCCACCGACCGGGTCTCCTGCACGCCGCCGGCCACGACCGTGACGGTGTGCCGCTTGCCGACCGTGGTGATCGCGGCCGAGTTGACCATGACCACGTCCGCCTTGGCGCCGGTGGTGACCACGACCGAGACGGTCTGCCCGACCTTGGCGCCGGTCGGCACCTTGTCCAGGCTGAGCGTGACGCCGTAGGTGACCACGCTGTTCGTGGTGGTGCCGGACGGGTCGATCGCGGTGACCTTGGCGCTCTGGCTGGTCCCGCTCAGCGCGTTCCAGGTGACCGTGGCGACCTGGTTCTCCTTGAGCTGGGTGGCGTCCGCCTCGGCGAAGCTGGCCGAGACCGACATCCTGGTCAGGTCGGCGATCTCGATGAAGCCGGTCGACGCCGAGGAACTGCTGCTGCCGGAACCGCCGCCGCCCTGCGCGCCGCCGCCGGACGAGGACGACGAACTCGACGAGCCGGTGCCCGAGGCGGAGCTGCCGATCGTGCCGCTGACCGCGGTGACCGTGCCGGCCATCGGTGCCTTGAGGACCGTGCCGTCCACCCCGGCCTCGGCGTCGTCGACCGCGAGCTGGGCCTCCGCCACCTGGTTCTCGGCGTCCGAGGTGTCCGAGCCGGCGTCCTCGGCCCGTTCCAGGGCGTCGTTCGCGGCGTCCAGGTCGGCCTCGGCGGCGGCCAGCGTGCGCTTGGCCGCGGCCGGGTCCACCTTCGCCAGGACCTGACCCTTCTTGACCTTGTCACCGACCTTGACGGTGATCGCGGTGACCGTTCCGCTGGTCTCGAAGCTGGCGCTCGCGGTGGTCGAGCTCTCCACGGTGCCGTCCGCGGTCACCGTCCTGGTGACCGTGCCCCGCTGGACGGTGACCGTGCGCTCGGAGGCCACGGCGGCCGTTCCCCCGTCGCCGGACCCGGAGAACGTCTCGTACACCGTGATGGCGCCGGCGACGAGCACGATGCCGATCACGGCATTGACCACCAGTGACGGGTGGCGGCTCCAAACGCGATTCTTCATGGTGTCGTCCGCCGCGGATCAGCACTGCGTAGCTTCATGCCGGACACTTTTGAGGGGCGGCCTGGGAGGAGATTCGGCGGAACCTCGGAGCCAGCTTTGAATCTCACGCCCCGTCACCGACGGACGGGAGCAGCACCCGGAACGTGGCCCCGCCGCCCGGGGTCTCGCGCAGCTCGATCGCACCGCCGTGCCCGTGCACGATGGTCGCCACGATGGCCAGCCCGAGACCGGATCCGCCGCCGGTGGCCCGGTTGCGGCTCGGGTCGGCCCGGTACAACCGCTCGAAGATCCGCGGGGCGTGCTCCGGCGCGACCCCGGGGCCGTCGTCCTCGACCTCGAGCACCGCGGACTCCCCCGCCTGCCCCACCCGGACGGTGACCCGGGTCCGGTCCGGGGTGTGGTTCAGCGCGTTGGCGACCAGGTTGGTCACCACCTGCCGCAGCCCGTGGTCGTCGCCGAGCACGGTGGCCGGCTCGAAGGTGTCCTCGTCGTCGCTGAGCCCGGCGAGCAGCACCTGCCGGCCGGGCACCCGGGCGTGCGCGTCCCGGATGGTGTCCGCGGCGATCTCCAGCAGGTCGACCCGGCGCAGGTCCAGGGTGCGCTGCCGGTCCAGCCGGGCGAGCATCAGCAGGTCCTCGACCAGCACGCCCATCCGGCCGGCCTCGGCCTCGATCCGGCTCATCGTCTCGTCCAGCAGCGGGCCGGGCGGGGCGCCGCCGCGCCGGTACAGCTCGGCGAAGCCGCGGATCGAGGTGAGCGGGGTGCGCAGCTCGTGCGAGGCGTCCGCGACGAACTGGCGCAGCCGCTGCTCGGCCGCGGAGCGTTCGGCCACCTCGGTCTCGATCCGGCTGAGCATCGAGTTGAGCGCCAGGCCGAGCCGGCCGGGCTCGGTGTGCGGGCCGGCGCCGGGCACCCGCAGCGACAGGTCGCCGCCGGAGATCTCCGTGGCCGCCTGTTCCATCTCGGTCAGCGGACGCAGGCCGATCCGGACGACGTAGGCCGCGCCCAGCCCGAGCAGGGCCAGGATCAGCAGCAGCACCCCGCCGTCGATGAGCATGAGCTGGTCGGTGGTCTGCCGCACCTCGTCCAGCGACGAGCCGAAGAGGGCATACCCACCGGTGCTGCCGACCGGAAGGGCGATCACCCGCCAGTCGGTGCCGTCCGGGCTGGAGACCGTGTAGGGCAGCTTCTCCGCGGCGCGCGCGGCCAGCGAAGCGAACGACGGCACGGCCGGCCGGGTGTCATCGGCGGGATAGCTGCGGTCGGTGTCCAGCGTCCCGTCCGCCCGGTAGAGGTAGGCGACCTGGTCCGGGCCGACTCGGAAGAAGCGGCTTCGCGGGCCGAAACCACTGTCCTGCTGCTGGCTCGCGAACTCCAGCGGACGGGCCATGTCGGTCAGCTGCTTGTCGATGCGCCCCTGCAGGTAGGAGCGGATCAGCACGACGCCGGCGACGTTCGCGGCGATCAGGGCGATCGCGGCCAGGACGCCGACCACCAGGACGAGGCGGGAGCGCAGCGTCCAGCGGGTCACTCCTGCGCGCCGCGCGGCAACCGGAGGGCGTAGCCGACGCCGCGCACGGTGTGGATCAGCGCCGGCTCGGCCCGGTCGATCTTCCGGCGCAGGTAGTAGACGTACGACTCGACGATCCGGCCGTCGCCACCGAAGTCGTACTTCCACACCCGGTCCAGGATCTGCGCCTTGCTGACCACTCGACCGGCGTTGATCATCAGGTACCGGAGCAGGTTGAACTCGGTCGGCGACAGCTCGATCAGGCGACCCGCCCGGCGTACCTCGTGGGCGTCCTCGTCCAGCTCCAGGTCGGCGTACCGGAGCACCCCGGTGTCCGGTTTCGGGTCCTCCGGCTGACTGCGCCGCAGGATGGCGCGGATCCGTAGCACGACCTCCTCGAGGCTGAACGGCTTGGTGACGTAGTCGTCGGCACCGGTGGAGAGCCCGAGGATCCGGTCCTCGACCGCGTCCCGCGCGGTGAGGAACAGCACCGGCGTCCGGCACCCGGCGGCGCGCAGCCGCCGGGCCACCTCGAACCCGTCCAGGTCCGGCAGCATCACGTCGAGCACGATCAGGTCCGGCTCGAACTCGCTCACCGCCACCAGGGCGGCGGTGCCGGTCCCGGCCACCCGCACGTCGAAGGCGACGAGCCGCAGAGTGGCGCTGAGCAGCGCGGAGATGTTCGGCTCGTCGTCCACGACGAGGACGCGGGCAGGCCGCGCCGACGTGTCGCCGACGGTCATCGGGTATCGGGTCTCGGAAAGCACCGCACAGACTTATCAACGTTTTCTTTGAGTGGGCTATGAGCCCGCTGTCACCAGGATCGGGACACCGCATCACCCTCGCTCAGGCCCGCGGTGATCTCGGTGTACCGGTCGCCGCGCAGGCCGATCCGCACCTCGGCCACGGCGCCGTCCTTCTGCACGGTCCCGTTGGTCCCGGAGACGTCGTGCACCGCGGTGCTGGGCACCCGGAGCACGTCCGCCTTGCTGCCGGTGGTCACCCTGACCTGGGCGCTCTGCCCGACCAGCAGGTCCTCCGGGGCGTCGACGAAGGACAGCACCACGCCGAACGTGGTGAGCGTGCCGTCGCTGGTGCCGACCGGGTCGACCACCACCAGGGTGGCGTCGAACGTCTCGCCCGGCTTGTCGGCCAGGGTGATCACCGCCTTCTGCCCGACCGCCAGGTGGTCCGCGTCGGCCTCCGGGAAGGCGGCGCTGATCTGCATGTCGTAGACGTCGGCCAGGGTGATGAACGCCGAGCCGGCGGTGACCTGGCTGCCCACCTTGCCGCCGACCGTGAGGATCTTGCCGGCGATGGGCGCCGTGATGGTGGCGCCCGCCAGGGCGTCCTCGGCCTTCTCCAGGGCCACCTCGGCCTGGTTCACCCGTTGCTGCGCGGTGAGGATGGCGTCACCGCCACTGCTGCCCTGCTGGCCACCGCCCGGCTGGCCGCCGCTGGTCCCGGTGCACGCGGAGGCGCCGCCCCCGGACGCGCCGCCACCGGTGGTCCCGCCGCCGGTGGTGCCGCCGCCGGTGGTCCCGCCCGTCGTGCCACCGCTGCCCTTGGTCTTGGTGGCGGTGGCGGCCGGTTGCGCCGTCTTCGTCGCGGTCGGGGTGGCGGAAGCCGTCGCGGTGGCCGTCGGCGAGGGTGAGCCGGAGGCCGAGGCGGTGGCCGTGGCCCCCAGCCGATAGGCCGCCGCCGCGTCGCAGCCGGTGGTGGTGGAGGTCGTGGAGGCGGCCTCCTTGGCGTCGGCGAGCGAGTCCTCCGCCGAGTCCAGCGCGTCCTGCGCGTCGTCGACCGCGTCCCGCGCGTCCTCGTCGTCGACCGCCGCGAGCACCTGCCCCGCGGTCACCGTCGTCCCGGCCCGGACCTGGACGGTCTCCACGGTGCCGTCCACCGCGAACGACAGGCTGCGTGTCTGCGCCGGCTGCAACGTGCCGGTGGTGGCGACCTCGCTGGTCACCGCGCCCCGGTCCACGGTGACGGTCTCGGCCGCCTTCGACTCCTCCGCGCCGTCCGCCGTCAGCGCGCGCACCACGCCGTAGGCGAGCAACGCGAGCACGACGACGGTCACGCCGAGCCAGATCAGACGCCGGCGACCGGCCAGTGCAACACCCATGGCCGAGGAGTCTGGCGAGCCGTCCTCGCCACCGGCTCGGTCCTGCCTCGGAGTTCCCTCGGAGCCGCCGGACCGGCTCAAAGGCAATTCCTAGCCGCGTCCGATCTTCCGCATAGGAACGCCGGGTTCGCTATGCCGTCGTACCCGCCCGACGAATCAAGGAGACGCTTGTGCCGGTAGTCAAGTCGAAGGTGGCCCGCCGGGTCGCGGCGTGCGCGGCGGTGGCGTTCGTGTCGGTGGCCTTCACCGCGGCGTGCGGCGACCAGGACGACAGCAACAGCTCGGCGAACGGCACGGCCGGCCAGAACGGCGGCGGCACCTCGGCGTTCGCGGCGTACACCGAGTGTCTCGCGAAGAACGGCGTGACCGTCACGATGCCTTCGGGTGGCCCGGGCAACGGCGGGATGCGTCCCTCCGGCGAGGCCCGTCCGTCCGGCCAGCCCCGGCCCTCCGGGAGCTTCGGCGGCCGCGGTGGCTTCCCGGGAGGCGGCGGCGGTTTCCCGAAGCCGGACGGCGTGGACGACGCGACCTGGGCCAAGGCGCAGGAGGCGTGCGCGTCGGTGCGGCCGAGCTTCGGCGGGCGCGGCCCCGGCAACGGCACCGGTGGGAACGGCGCGAACGCGGCGTACCTGAACTGCCTCAAGGACAACGGCGTGACCGACACCGGCAAGCTCGACGAGTCGGACGCCACCACGAAGAAGGCCGTCGAGACCTGCAAGGTTCTGCGGCCCTCGGCGGCCTCCTGAGAAAGACCCCGTGCCGGCCTCGTTCGTCCCCCCGTCGTGACGAGGCCGGCACGGTCATCTCCGGATCAGATCCCGGTCAGCTCCTGGTGCGACGGGGTGGTGTGCCCGAGCACGAGCACCCCCGGCCGGTCCGGTGGAACGGACGGGGTGGCATCCACGATCTGCTCCATCACCGCACGGGGCAGTCCCGGGTTGGCCGCGGCTGGCTCAGCGGTCTCCTCGTCGTCCAGCAACTCCAGGATCCGCGCGACGGACAGCCGCTCGTCGGCGGCCATCCAGGCCCGCACGCCGGGGTGCTCGTCGCGGCTGAGCCGGTCGATCAGCTCGGCCGCGGCGGTCGGATCCATGGTGACCAGGGCGCGGGCTTCCCAGTGCGGTGAGTCGGCGTAGCGGGCCAGTTCGGTACGCGGGAACGCCGGATGCCGCAGCAGGTTGCCCCGGGTGATCACCCGGGCCTCGAGGTAGGTGCGGACCACCAGGTGCCCGGGCACGTCGTCGTGCCGCTCGCAGAGCATCAACCGGACCGCGAAGTCGGGGTCCTCGGCGAGGATCGCGATCTGGTCCGCGGTCAGCGCCCGATGGTGCGTCGCGCTGCGGCGCAGCCCGATGTGCCGGGAGCGGACGCACGTGTCCAGCGTCCGCGCGTCGGCATCGCGGACCCAGGGCAGGACCGGCAGCCGGTCGTGCGGGCCGACGTAGTAGTCGATCGCGGCCCGCTCCTCCTCGGTCAGATCCGGCCGCATCGACAGGCACAGGCGCACACCCGGGTCGGGATCCGCGCTGAGCGCCGGTGGCGACGGCGCGTACCGGGCGGCCCGCCACCGGTCCCCCGCGTCCTCGCTGCGGACCAGCCGCTCCACCTCGGCCGGGGAGAGGACGTCCGGCTCCGGCGGTGGCGCGGGCTGGGCCGGCGAGGCCGGGAACGGGCTCTCCAGGCCGCCCAGCACCGCCCTGGCCACCTCGGGCAGCGAGTCCACCAGCCACAACATCCGCCGCACCCGGCGCTCCGGGTCGGTGGCCAGCCGCCGGTACGCCTCGGCCGGCATCGGCTCGCACGGCATGTCGGGTCCCTCGGCGAGCGCGCGGCGCACCTCCGCGTCCGGATCGTCCACCAGCCGGGCGCGCTGCGCTCCGGAGCTGTACGGTGACTGGGCCAGCGCGACCCGGACCAGCGGATCGGGGTGGGCGGCGACGGCGTCGAACATCTCGTCGGTCCACGGGTCACGACTCTTGATCAGCCAGCTCCGGTACCAGCCCTCCAGATCGGGACGGCCGATCACCCGGCGGAACAGGTGCTCGGTGATGGCCGGGTTGCGACCCAGGCCACGGAGTCGGGCCAGGGTCAGCTCTGCGACGTTCAGGATTCCTCCACAGATCGGCGACGGTCACCGACCTTACGGCGATAAGCCCTGGTCAGACACGGTCTTTCGACCGAGTGACCAGGGCCGGCGAGCGCGGTACGCTAGCACCGCGACCCACTCACACCGGGCAACTGCTCCGGTAGTCCGAGATCGACAGGCTGCTCGGTCCCGGGCAGATGAACTGGCTGTACCGGGTGTCGTCGTCCACGAAGCGCTTCAGCCAGGCCACCGCCTGCACCGCGGTCGGCGTGTTCACCGACTGCGGGAAGAAGTGGCTGGCGCCGTTCAGCTCCAGGTAGGACTTCTCGGCCGACGACGGGATGCTGGTGTAGAACGGGATCGAGTGGCTGGCCACCGGCGCGATGGTGTCCGCCTCGCCGCCCACGATCAGCGTCGGGACCCGCAGCTCGGTCCACGACTTGTCCAGGTTCCACGGCGCGAGCGGCACCGCGGCCTGCAGGGACGGCCGGTCGCTGGCCGCTTCCAGGCTGCCGCCGCCGCCCATCGAGTGCCCGGCCACGGCGAGCCGGCTGGAGTCGATCCGGCTGCGTACCGAGCTGCGGCTGGTCAGGTAGTCGAGCGCGGCGAGCAGTTGGTCGCCCCGCGAGTCCGGCTGGTCGGCGGTGGTCAGCGTCTCGATGCCGATCACCACGAAGCCGTGCGAGGCCAGCCGCGGTCCCAGCCAGGAGATGCTGGACCAGTAGGCGGTGAAGCCGGGCGAGATGGCGATCGCGCCGAAGGTGCCGTCCGCGGTGCTGGTCGGGTAGTAGATGGTGCCGCCGCCGAAGCCGACAGCGCTGAGCCGGGAGACCGAGGTGGTCGAGACCGCGTAGGGGCCGCGGCTCGCCTGCAGCGCGGCCAGCGTCGGGTTCGGGCCGCGCTCGTAGGGGTTGTCGGCGGCGTGCGCGGCGGTGGCGCCGAGCGGCGCGGTGAGCGCGATGGTGGCCGCCACGGTCACCAGCATGCGTTTCCAAGTCCGGTGCACGTCGAATACTCCTTCACCTGGGGGGACGGTTCGACGAGCGCCAGTCTGCGCACCGCCTCGGCGGCCACGCATCGGCGAAATCACCGGCCTTGCGTTCATCAGCTGGCAACATCCCGGAAATTTCACCCCTTGCACGACATCGATGTTGTTCTTTCGGGCCGGACCCGATCGCGCAACACTCTCGACATGTTTCATGCACCACTAGTGCAAGAAGTCGAGCGCCTCCTGCACTCGGCCGCCGCCGGGCAGGGCGGCGCGCTCGTCCTCTGCGGCGCCCCCGGCTCCGGACGCAGCACCCTGCTCCGCGCCGCGCTCCGGCACGCCGCCGGCTGGACCGTGCACACCGTCCCCGGCCACGCCGCCGAGCGCTCCTTCCCGTGCGCCGCCCTGCGCCGCCTCACCGACCGGATCACCTGGCCCGCGGCCCGCGACGACGAGGCGGTGGTCACCGCGGGCGATTCCCTCCTGGATTTCTTGCGGACGACCGCCGCCGGCCGCCCGCTGCTCTGCCTCCTGGACGACGCGCACCTGCTCGACGCCCCGTCCCGCGAGGTGATCGGCTACGCCGCCCGCCGCGTCGGCGGTCACCGGATCGCCGTCCTGGCCGCCGGCCCGCCCAGCCTCGCCGACCTCGACCTGCCGGCCCGTCACCTCCGGCCGCTCACCCCGCCGGAGTGCCGCACCCTGCTCGCCGAGCACGCCCCGGACCTCGCCGCCGACGTCGCACTCACCCTGGCCGACCTGTCCGGCGGCAACCCGGCCGCCCTGGTCGACCTGGCCCGCTCCCTCTCCCCGGAGCAGCGCCGCGGCTACACCCCGCTCCCCACCGAACTCCACCCGGACAGCCCGCTCCGCCGCCGCCTCCACACCGAGCTGGCCGCCCTCCCACCGGCCACCCGCCGGCTGCTCCTGCTGGCCGCCGCCACTCCCCCGGCCCCGCTCCCCGACCTGCTCGCCGCGGCCGACGCCGGGCTGGCCGACTTCCGGCCCGCCGAGCGCGCGGGACTCGTCACGGTCGACGGGGACGCGGTCCACTTCGGGTCGGAGGTCGCGCGCGGGGTGGCGTACCGGGAGATGTCATCGGTCGGCAGAAGGACAGCGCACCTCGCCCTGGCCGGGGTCGCGGCCGCGCACGGCCGCCGCCTGGACGCGCTCCTGCACCGCGCCGCGGCCTCGACCACCGCGGATCCCGCGCTCGCCGCCCAGCTCACCGAGGCGGCCGCGACGGCCGCGCCGGCCGAGGCGACAGAGGCTTTCCGGTACGCCGCGCAGCTCTCCACCGACCCCACCGTCCGCGACGCCGCCCTGGTCGACGCGGCCCGCACCGCCTGGCTGGCCGGCCGTCCGCACCGGGCCGGCCTGCTCCTGCGTCAGGTGACGGTGGCCCGCACCCGGGTGCGGGCCCGCGGGCTGGCCGCCGAGATGCGGCCGGACGGACCCGCCTCCCGGGAGATCCTGATGGACGTCGCGGCGGACCTGGCGCAGAGCGATCCGGTCGCGGCGCTCGACGCGTTGTCGCTGGCCGGCGAGGCGGCCGGCCTGGCCGGTGAGCAGGGACGCTATGCGGCGCTCGCGCGCCGGGTCGCGGCCGGGCGGCGCGGGGACGAAGCGGCGGCGGTGACGATGGCCTACCACCACGTGGCCGGGCTCGCCGACATCGCGTGCCGGGACGAGGAGGCGGCGTTCGCGCGGTTCCGGCAGGAGCTGGAACTGGCCGGGGCGGTGCGCGAACCGATCCCACTGATCCGGGCGGCAACCGCGGCGATCCTCGTCGGGGACGCCCGGATGGCGACCGCGTCCGCCGGGCGGGCCGTGGTGCTGGCCGGCGCGGACGGGGCGCACAGCCTGGTGCCGCGCGCGCTCGAACTGGCCGCGCTGGCCGGGATGGCGTCCGGGGACTACGACGCGGCGACCGCCGCCGCGCTGGACGGTGTGGCCACCGCCCGCGGCACCGGGCAGAGCGCGCTGGCCGGCACCCACCTCGGGCTGCTCGCCGTGCTGGCCGCCATGGTCGGCGACCGGGACAGCGGGCAGGCCCGGATCCGCGCGGCGACCGGCACCGAACAGGCCCGCCCGCTGTGCGAATGGGCCCTCGCCGTGCTCGACCTGGTCGACGGGCAGCGCCGCGCCGCCGCCGAACGGCTGCACCTGGTGGTGGCCGGGCCGCCCGGCCGGGGCTCGGTGCTGCTGCGCGTCGCGGTGGTCCCGCACCTGCTGGAGGCGGCCGGACCGGAACCGGCGCTGAACCCGGTCGCGGCCGCCTTCGACGACTGGGCCGGACGGACCGGCCAGGACGGGTGGCTGGCGCTGCGCGACCGGTGCCGGGCGCTGCGCACCCGGGACGGTGAGGCGGCCGAGGCGCACTTCCACGCGGCGCTGCGGCGGGTCGGCGAGGCCGGGTTCCCGCGGGCGCACACCGAGCTGCTCTACGGCCGGCTGCTGCGCCGCCGGCGCCGGCACGTGGCGGCCCGCGAGCACCTGCGCCGGGCCGCGGAGACGTTCCGGCTGCTCGGGGCCGAACCGTGGGCGGCGCAGAGCATCCGCGAACTGCGTGCCGCCGGCGAACGCTCCGCACCGCGGGCCGCCGCCGGACGATCCGGGCCGCAGCCGCTGGACGGCGCCGGGCTGACCGCCCAGCAGGAGCGGATCGCGGCCCTGGTCGCCGAGGGCGCCACCAACCGGGAGGTGGCCCAGGAGCTGCACCTCAGCCCCCGGACCGTGGACCACCACCTGCGCAACGTCTTCGCCCGGCTGGGCGTCCGGTCCCGCACCGAGATGGCCCACCTGCTCGCCGCCCGCTGACCCCTCGGGCGGGGTCAGGCGTTGTCGGCGAGGTCCAGGCCGGCCCAGCGCTCGGCGAGCTGGCGGCGGCGGCAGGCGACCAGGTGCCCGGCCAGGATCGCCGGGTGGCCGCCGCGCACGCAGACGTCGGCGCCGGCGGTCAGCACGCCGGCCACCAGCTCGGCCGGGGCCCACTCGTCGATCAGGGCGACCACCCGGGTGGCCCGGGGCAGGACCGTGCGGGCCAGCCGCACGTCCTCGGTCCGGGCGCCGCTGAGCAGCACCAGCTCGCCGGGCCGCACCTCGTCGATCGAGCCGAGCTGCCGCATCCGCCAGCCGGACGGCAGGTGCGGCGGCAGCGCGGCGACCCGGCTCTGCTGGCCGAACACGGCGACGACCGGATCCGCGGCGGGCGCCGGAGCGGTCGAGTTGGTGGTGCCGGCTCCACGGTTCAACTCGGTGATCATGGTGCTTCCCCTCGACTGGGTTCCCCGTAATGCCTTCACCCTTCGCCCCGGTCCTGAAATGACCATGTGCCGGACCTGTGCGTTCGTTGTCAGCGTGGGACCGGAGGCGACAACACGGGGCACGACGGCAGCCTGAGCCACGGCCGGTACGGGAGACGCCGGGTCAGGCGGACTCGCGGGAGACGACGGCCGGAAGCGGGGTCAGGCGGACTCGCGGGTGACGACTCGGATCAGGTCCGCGGTGGGCAGCATCGGGGCCGGGCGGCCGCTGACCGCGGCGACCACCGTCGTGGCCAGGTGGGTGGCGAGGGTCCGCTGGTCCGTGGTCACCGTGGTCAGTGGGGGCACCGCGAGCCGGGCCGCCGGGATGTCGTCCACGCCGATCACGGCGAGGCCGGTCAGGGACAGCGTCCGCGCACCGGCGAGGACCGCGAGGGCCACCTCGTCGTTGTACGCGCACACCCCGGTCACCCCGGCCGCCTGCCATCGCCGCACCGCCTCGGCGGCCGGTTCGGCGTCGAGCGGCACCGTCTCCACGACCGGCTGCCGGCCGAGGGCGGCGCGCACCCCGGCGAGCCGCGGGTCGGCGAAGATCCGCAGGCGCGGGTCGTCCGGGTAGGCGTAGCCCAGGCGCGCGTGGCCCGTACCCACAAGGTGTTCCGCCTGTCGTCTGCCGACCAGCTGCTGCGGCACCTCCAGCTCGCGGCCGTGCCGGCCGGCGCGGCCGAGCAGCGCGACCACCAGCGCCACCCCGGCGGCCCGCATCGCCTCGGTCTCGTCGTCGGAGAAGTCGGTGAAGGACAGCACCGCGGCCGGCGTGATCGCCTTCCAGATCTCGGCGATCGGCCGGTCCGCCCGGCTGCCCGGGTGCGCCACGAAGGTGAGCCCCTCCCGGGCGAGCGCGGTGGACAGGTTGCCCAGCAGGTTGCCCACCTCGTTGCCGATCGGCCAGTCCGGCAGCAGGCAGAGGACCACGTCGGAGCGTCCGGTGCGGAGGGTGCGGGCGGCCGCCGACGGCGCGTAGCCGAGCCCGGCGGCGGCCCGCAGGACCCGGTCCCGGGTGGCCGGCGAGATGCTCTGGCCGGGCGTGGCGTTCAGCACGTAGCTGACCGTGGCCCGGGACACGCCCGCGCGGCGGGCGACATCGGCGCTGGTGATCCGGCGGGTCTCGGGCATGGGGTGACTTTACTACTTACACGTGTCAGCATAGGACGCATGACACTCGACCTGGCCACCAAGGTCGCTCTGCTCACCGGCGCCAGCACGTTCACCCTGGCGCCGCACGACGGGATCGGGCTGCACGAGATCCGGCTCTCCGACGGGCCGACCGGCGTCCGCGGCCTCAAGTTCAGCGGCGGCCGGGTGGTCGCCCTCTTTCCGAACGCGACACTGCTCGCCTCCGCCTGGGACACCACCGCGGCGTACGAGGTCGGCCGCATCCTCGCTGAGGAGGCCCTCGCCCAGCGCGTCCACGTGGTCCTCGGCCCGACCATCAACCTGCACCGCAGCCCGCTCGGCGGCCGGCTCTTCGAGGCGTACTCGGAGGATCCGCTGCTCACCGGCAAACTGGCCGCCGCCTACGTGCGCGGCATGCAGGACCAGGGCGTGGCCGCCTGCCTGAAACACCTGGTGGCCAACGAGTCGGAGACCGAGCGGAACACCGTGGACAGTGTGGTCGACGAGGCCACCCTGCGCGAGGTGTACCTGCTGCCGTTCGAGATCGCCGTCGAGGAGGCCGACGCCTGGACCATGATGGCGGCCTACAACGACGTCAACGGGGTCGCCGCCACCGAGCAGCGGCACGTGAACAACGAGATCGTCAAGGGCGAGTGGGGCTACCGCGGCCTGATCATGTCGGACTGGTTCGCCACCAGGACCACCGCGGCCTCCGCGAACGGCGGGCTGGACCTGGTCATGCCCGGCCCGGGCGGCCCGTGGGGCCGGGCCCTGGTCGAGGCGGTGGAGCGCGGCGAGGTCGACGAGTCGGTGATCGACGACCACCTGGAGCGGCTGCTCCGGCTGGCCGGGCGGGTCGGCGCGCTGGGCACCCCGCGCGACTACCCGGCCGATCTCCCGGCGCCGGACAGCGCGGTGCGCAAGGAGCAGCTCACCCGGCTCGCCGCGACCGGCATGACGGTCCTGCGCAACGAGGACGACACCCTGCCGCTGACCCGCGGCGCCCGGATCGCGGTGATCGGCCGGCACGCCGTGCAGACCATCGCCATGGGCGGCGGCTCCGCCCAGGTCAACCCGCCCTACCAGGCGAGCGTCGCGGAGGGGATGACCGCGCTGCTGGACGAGGTGACGGTGACCGACGGCGTGGAGGTGCGCACCCGCCCGGTCCCGGCCCGCGGCGGCTTCCTCACCGACCCGGTCAGCGGCAGGCCGGGCATCCGGGTCCGGCTGTTCGACGCGGACGGGGCCGAGCTGGAGAGCCGCTACTGCGCGCAGTCCTCGACCATGGTCGGGATGGACGACGACTTCGACGGCGTGGTGCACACCGCCGAGCTGACCGGCCGGGTCACCGTGGCCGGCCCGGTCGAGCTGGGCGTCCTCGGCGCCGGCGCCTGGTCGGTCAGCGCCGGGCGGCAGACCATGGACTACCGGCTCGACCTGACCGGGAACGGGTTCGCCGAGCCGGTGCTCACCCCGCCGCTGCGCGTCGACCCGGTCACCGCGGCCGAGGGCGATCTGCTGACCGCCCGGGTCGAGCTGCTCACCGACGGCACGTTCGCGAACACCGGGCTGTTCGGCCTGATCGGGCACGTGGCGCCGCGCTCCACCGTCGACGTGCTGGACGACGCCGTCCGGGCGGCGGCCACCGCGGACGTGGCCGTGGTGGTGGTCGGCCTGACCGAGGAGCAGGAGACCGAGTCGGTGGACAAGTCGACGCTGGCCCTGCCCGGCGCGCAGGACGCGCTGGTCGAGGCGGTAGCCGGGGCGGCCCGCCGGACGGTCGTGGTGGTCAACGCCGCGACCCCGGTGCTGATGCCCTGGCTGTCCCGGGTCGACGCGGTGCTCTGGGCCGGGCTGCCCGGCCAGGAGGGCGGGCACGCGGTCGCGGCGGCGCTGCTCGGCGACATCGAGCCGGCCGGGCGGCTGGTCACCACGTTCCCGGCCGCCGACGAGAAGTCGCCGGCCTGGTCGGTGACGCCGGTGGACGGCAAGCTGGCGTACGCCGAAGGTCCGTTCCTCGGCTATCGCGGGCACTACGCGGGCCGCGCCCCGGAGCCGGCCTTCTGGTTCGGTCACGGGCTGGGCTACGGCGCGTGGGAGTACTCCGACGTGCGCCTGATCGACGGCGAGCCGCCGTCGGTGACCGCGACCGTGACCAACACCGGGACCCGGACCAGCCGCGAGGTGGTGCAGGTCTACCTGCGCCCGGACGACCCGGAGCAGCCGGTCCGGCTGGCCGGCTGGACCGCCGTCACGGTGGCGCCGGGCGAGTCGGCCCGGGTCACCGTGGCGACCGACGCGCGGATGTGGCGTGTGTGGAATACCACGACGGGAGACTGGGAGCGTGCCTCCGGTGGACAATTGCTGATCGCTCGCGGCCTGGGCGACATCCGAGCCACCCTGTGACCGGGCCGGCCGGCCCGTCATCGCAACCGTCCTGCGATGACGGGCCGGCCGCCCGATGACGGGTCACCGCCTGCTCAGCAGGGCGCGTTCCAGCTGGTCAGCACCGGGTCGACGGCGTGCTCGAAACCGAGCGTGGAAAGCGTCGCGGTGTCCAGTTTCAGCAAGCCGCCGGCGCTCGGCGGCAGCCCGACCCAGCGCGCCCCGGCGACCCGCAGGCTGTGCCCGTGCCCGACCAGTGCCACGTCGCCGTCCAGCTCACGGGCCCGGGCCAGCACCCGGTCGAGCCGGGCGCCGACCTCGGCCGGCGACTCGCCGCCCGGGCAGCCGTGCGCCCACAGCGACCAGTCCGGCCGCCCGGCCCGGATCTCCTTGGTGGTGATCCCCTCGTACTCCCCGTAGTTCCACTCGGCCAGGTCCTCGGTCACCTCGGTGACGGTCAGCCCGGCCAGCTCGGCGGTCCGCAGCGCGCGCCGCCGCGGGCTGGACAGCACCGCGGCGAACCGCCGCCCGCCCAGCCGCTCGCCGGCCCGGCGCGCCTGCGCCTCGCCCTCCCCGGTCAGCTCCAGATCGGTGAACGAGGTGTGCCGTCCGTTCGCACTCCACTCGGTCTGCCCGTGCCGGATCAGCACGATCTCCGTCATGCCCCGCCCTTTCGTCGCCCGGCTCCACCTTTCCACGCCGGGCCCGCCGCCCGGTGTGCCGCCGCGCACAGGATTGATCGGACTTCCGGCGGGCATCCGCCGTCCGTGCCTCACCCGTACGACGACCTGCCCGTGCTCCCCGACCTGGACGCCGTCGCCGCCACCCTCGGCGCCCATCGCGACGACCTCTACGTGCGCTGGTCCCGCGGCCCGGCCACCGATCTGCGGGAGTGCGGCGAGGGCAGCAGCCGGGACTCGCTGACCGGGATCCGGCTGCCCGGCCTGTCCGCCAGCTCGCTCGCCGTCGAGCCGTGGTGGGGGGACCGCTCGCCGAGGCTGTGGGTGGCCCGGCGCCTCTACGACTACCTGCACCTGCGCGACCTGCGCGGCCCCGGGGTGCGCCCGTGGCTGCTGACCGGCACCGAGGCGGGCCGCGGCCCGGACAACGAGCCGCTGGTCCGGTGCCACCGCCCGGTCGCCTGGATCGACCTGGCCGCCCTGGACGAGGCCCGGGAGCTGGTCGAGTCGCAGGGCTCGGCCGAGTGGGGCCCGCTGGACCGCCGTGCCGGTGCCTAGCTAGTCCGCCGCGGGGCCGATCTCGCCGGGCAGGCGCATCGGGTTGCGGGCCTCCTCGCGGGCGGCCAGCGACGCCATCGCGGTGCGGTAGTGGGCCGGGCTCAGCTCGTCGCGCAGCAGCTGGACGACCAGCAGTCCCTCGGTGCTCTCGGCGCGCGGCACCGGCGGCGGGGCGGCGACCACCGCGGCCGGCAGCAGGACGGTGGAGAGCGGGCCGGGGCCGGTCACCGGTCCCGCCGGGCCACCCCGGCGACATGGCCAGAAGGCCAGCGTCAGCGCGGCCAGCACGCCGCCGCCGAGCACGGACAACACCATCTCGATCATCCCCCGGACAGTCATGGTCGCCCCTCGATACCCCGGTGTCGTGGTGCGCACACCTGCATTCTGGGAGCGAGCCCAGCTGATGATCCACTCAGGGGCGGTAGTCGCGGGGCACCGACATCGGGTGCCGGCGCTCGTCCCGGGCGGCGATCCGCTCCAGGGCGCGCACGTACTGCTGCGACGAGATCTCGCCGGCCAGCAGCTGGGCGGTGAGCACGCCCTCCAGGCTGTCCGGCAGGGGTGGCGGCGGCGCGACCAGGCGGCCGGTGTGCCGGGGCACCGGCCGTCGCCGTGGCCACGGCCAGAAGGCCAGACCGAGCGCGACCACCAACCCGGTCAGCGCGACGATCACGATCATCATCATCGGCACCCCCGTACCTGAATCCCCGTTCCGGACATCCTTCCCGAGCGGCCGGGGAGTCGCTTCCGGCAGACTTCCGACATTCCGCGCTGACCTGGGCATTCATGCTGATCACCGGGTTCGGGCACGATGCCCGTCCTGGCAGATGGCGCAATCCGGACGCACCACGGCCCGGCGGTGCGATGCTGCCAGGACGACAACCCGAACGGAGGCAGGCACATGATCGCGCACGAAGGGGACCGGATCGTGGTCAACGGGCGGCACGTCGGCGACGGCGACCGGGTCGGCACGATCGTCCGGCTGCACCATCAGGACGGCACGCCGCCCTACGAGGTCCGGTGGTCGGACGGCCACACCGGACTGGTCTTCCCCGGTCCGGAGGCGCACGTCATCCCGGCGGCCGCCGGCCGCTGAGGAGATCCTGGGCCGGCGCCGGGCCGGTGCTCTCCCGCTGCCGGATGCTCACCGACGGTCCGGGGTGCTCCCGCCCGGCCTCACCCCGGACCAGGTCGAGCACCGCCCGCCCGAGCGTCAGCCCGTGCTCGTGCACGTCCGTGCTGAGCGCCGACAGCGGCGGCACGGCCAGCTCGCACAGCGGCGAGTCGTCGCAGGCGAGCAGGCTGATCCGGCCGGGCACCGGCACCCGGGAACGGATCAGCTCCTGCTCCGCGGCGACCGCCATCACGTCGTTGTCGAAGACGATCGCGGTCGGCGCCGGTGACCCGGCGAGCAGCTCGCGCAGGCCACGCACGCCGCCCTCGGCGCTGTAGTCACCCTCGACGATCACCACCGAGACGCCGTGCGCCGCGGCCGCGGACCGGATCGCGCTGGTCCGCTCCGCGGTGTGCAGCAGCTCGGCCGGGCCGCTGACCCGGCCGATCACCCGGTGGCCGAGCCCGCTGAGCGTCTCGATCGCGGTGGTCATCGCCCCGGCGTCGTCGGTGACCACCTTGGCGAACGGCCCGGGGTGCTTGCCGGCCAGCACCACCGGCAGGCCGAGCCGGGCCACATGGTCCGGCCGGACGTCGTCGTGCACCAGGTTGACCACCACCACGGCGGCCACCGTGCGATCCCGCGCCCAGCGCTGATAGGTGGCCAGCTCGGCGTCGAGGTCCGGGACCACCAGCAGCAGCACGGTGACCCCGGCCGGGGCGAGCGCCTCCTCCATGCCGGCGATCAGCTCCATGAAGAACGGCTCCACCCCGATCCGGTCGGCGCTGCCGGTCAGCACCAGCCCGATCAGCCCGCCGGCCACCGCGGTCAGGCCCCGGCCGGAGCGGCGAGCGTGTTCGCCGAGCGCAGCACCGCCGGGGCGAGGAAGCCGTCGGGGTCGGCCCAGGCGGTCCGCACCCGGAACGTGTGGGTCTCGCCCGGCAGCAGGTCGACGAGCATGTCGTCGACCACCGCGTCCGGGTCGACCTTGTCGGCCAGCACGGCGATGTCACGGGCGAACGAGGCAGCGGTCACGGTGATGGAGTATCCGCCCTCGGCCGCGCTGATGTCCGCTGTCAGGGCCGCGGGGTCGTACCGGAGATCGAAGTCCTCGGCGAACAGGTGCGTGGCGCGCAGCCCGCCGACGTCCGCGACCAGCACCTCGCGGGTGGCGTCGCCGGGCGTGGTGAGCGCCTCGCCGAGCTTGACGGCCGCGACCGACCGGGCCGGGACGTCCACGGTGACCTCCGACGACGCGTGCAGCGACCCGTCGAAGCCGGCGCGGCGCAACCGGACCGTCGCCTGCCAGGCCGTGCCGGTGTCGTTGACCGCGACCAATTCCGGCCCGCGGAAGGTGAGCAGCCGGGGCGCGTAGGAGCGGCGCAGCGCGTACCACGCGGGTTTGCGCCGGCCGGCGCCGTCGACGACCGCCCACGAGGTGACCGGCCAGCAGTCGTTGAGCTGCCAGAGGATGCTGCCCATGGTGCGCGGCGCGTGACCGCGCAGGTGCGCGATCGCGTACGAGGTGGCCCGCGCCTGGTTGAGCTGCGTCGCCCAGTGCCACGCCTCGAACTCCTCGGGCACCCGCATGTGGCGGGCGACCCCGCGGTTCAGTTTGCCGTTGCCGTCCTCCGCCTTCTGGTGCCGCAGGAAGGCCGGCGACTCCTGGTCGAAGTCCTCCGGGGCGAGCGACTCGCGCAGCGTCGACCAGGTGGGCGGCGCCTGCCAGCCGAACTCCGAGCAGAACCGGGGCAGGAAGGTGTCGTGGTGGGTGTAGTCCTCCCGGTTCCACGCCTCCCACTCGTGCCGGGTGCCGTACCGGTCGTCGTTCGGGTGGACCACCTCGGGGTCGTGGCCGGGGCTGGACGGGCTGCCCGGATGGTACGGGCGGGTCGGGTCCAGCTCGGCGAGCAGCGCCGGGAAGTCCTCGTAGTAATACTTCGCACCCCAGGTCAGGTCGCCGAGCTTCGACTTCCAGTCCCAGTCCTGGTGGCCCCAGATGTTCTCGTTGCCGCCGTTCCACAGCGCGAGTGACGGGTGCGGGGTGAGCCGGGCGACGTTCTCCCGGGCCTCGGCGAGGATCTCCGAGCGCAGCGGCTCCTCCTCGGCGTAGGCCGCGCACGCGAGCGGGAAGTCCTGCCAGACCAGGATGCCGCGCTCGTCGCAGAGGTCGTAGAAGTCCTCGTTCTCGTAGATGCCGCCGCCCCAGACGCGCAGCAGGTTGGTGTGGGCCTCGACCGCCCGGTCGATCGCCGCCGCGTAGACGTCCCTGGTCAGGCGGGTGAGCAGGTGGTCCTCGGGGATCCAGTTGAGGCCGCGGACGAAGATCGACCGGCCGTTCACGTGCAGCGTGAAAGCGCTCCCGATCTCGTCCGGCGTCTCATCCACCGTTACTGCGCGGAAGCCGATCCGGGTCTGATAATGATCTTCTTTCAGTCGCACGCTCAGGTCGACCAACGGCTGGTCGCCGTAGCCGATCGGCCACCAGACCGGCGCGTTCGGCACCGAAATTTCGATCATGCCCGAAATTTCGTCTTTTTTGATGGTGAAGCTGGTGGCCTGCTCGCCGAGCGTCACCTCCACGGTCAAGTCGGTCGCCTCGGTGAGCCCGGACCGCTCCACGTCCACGTGCAGCGTGAGCCGGCCGGTGCCGTCGGCGTCCAGCGTGGCGAGGGGCCGCACCGACGCCAGCCGGGCCACCCGCCAGCGCTCCAGCCGCACCGGCTTCCAGATCCCGGCCGTCTGCAGGTCAGGACCCCAATCCCAGCCGAAGGAACAGGCCATTTTGCGTACGGCGTTGAACGGGTGCGGATAGGGACGGGGTCGTTCCCCGATCACCTTCTGCAGCTCCTCGGCGTACTCGATGGCCGGGTCGAACCGCACCGCCAGCGGGATCCCGCCGTCGCGCAGCCGGTCCCGCACATCGAACCGGTAGCTCCGGTGCATGTTCGCGGTGCGGCCCAGCTCGGCCCCGTCCAGACTCACCGTGGCGACCGTGTCGAGCCCCTCGAAGACCAGGTCGACCCGCTCGTCGGCGGCGGCCGGCGCGGCCCGCAGCGTCGTCTCGTAGAGCCACGCGGCCCGGTGGAACCAGACCAGCGCCGCCTCGTTCTCGCCCAGGTACGGGTCCGGGATCAGCTCGGCGTCCAGCAGGTCGGTGTGCACCGTGCCGGGCACGGTGGCCCGGACCCGCTCGGCGGCGATCTCGTCCGGGACCGGTCCACCGGCGGCGCGCACGGTCCAGCCCGCGTGCAGGTCGGTTCTCAGCATGTCGAGTGGCTCCTGTCGTAGTGCCGCCGCAGGCGGGGCGGCTAACATTCTTAAGCAACTGAACGAAGCCCGTCAACGCTGGTAGGGAGACACCCGTGGACCCCTCTCTGTTACACCTGAGCGCTGCCGGGGTGAGCCTGGTGCTCGACTGCCGGGGCACCGGGCTGCCGTCGGTGGCGCACTGGGGCGCCGCGCTCGACGACGAGCAGATCACACCGGACCTGCTGACCGCGGTCGCTCCGCAGCCGATCGGCTTCTCGGTGGACGGCGAGGTGCGGGTGTCCCTGGTGCCCGAGCAGTCGTCCGGCTGGCTGGGCACGCCGGGGCTGGCCGGGCATCGGGACGGGCGGGGCTGGGCCACGGCTTTTCAGGTCACCGGGATCGACCGGGACGCTCGGACCGTACGCATAACGGCCACCGATCCGGAAGCGGGCCTGGACCTGGCGATCGATCTGGAACTGCACCCCGCCGGGGTGCTGCGCACGCGGGCGGCGCTGACCAGCACGGCGCCCGGCGTCTACTGGCTGGAACATCTGACGGTCTTCCTTCCGGTGCCCGAGCGGGTCGCCGAGCTGCTCGACTTCACCGGGCACCACCTGCGCGAGCGGCAGCCGCAGCGGACCGCCTTCACGCACGGCCTGCGGGTCCGGGAGAACCGCACCGGCCGCACCGGCTACGACTCGGCCTACCTGCTTTGCGCCGGGACGTCCGATGTCGGTAACCGCGCCGGGGAGGTCTGGGCACTGCACACCGCCTTCTCCGGGGGCGCCCGCTCGATCGCCGAGCGCACCTATCACGGCTGGTCCGCGCTCGGTGGCGGCGAGCTGCTGCTGCCCGGCGAGGTGAGCCTCGGCGAGGGCGAGACCTATCAGACCCCGTGGCTGTACGCGGTGTACAGCGACGCCGGGCTGGACGGTGTCTCGGACCGCTTCCACCAGCACCTGCGCGGCCGCCCGCAGCACCCGGCAACGCCCCGCCCGGTGGTGGTGAACACCTGGGAGGCGGTCTACTTCGACCACGACCTGGGCCGGCTCACCGAGCTGGCCGAGGCGGCCGCGGCGATCGGCGCCGAGCGGTTCGTGCTGGACGACGGCTGGTTCGGCTCGCGCCGCGACGACACCTCCGGGCTGGGCGACTGGTTCGTCTCGCCGGAGGTCTGGCCGGACGGGCTCGGCCCGCTGGTCGACGTGGTGCGCGGGCTGGGCCTGGAGTTCGGCCTCTGGGTCGAGCCCGAGATGATCAACCCGGACTCGGACCTCGCGCGGAAGCACCCCGACTGGATCATGGCGACCGGCGCACGGCTCCCCCGGCCGGCCCGCCATCAGCAGGTGCTTGATCTGGCCAACCCGGACGCGTTCGCCTACATCCTGGGCCGCCTCGACGCGCTGCTGACCGAATATGACATCGCCTACCTGAAGTGGGACCACAACCGGGACCTGGTCGAGGCCGGGCATCCGGGCAGCGGCCGGGCCGGCGTGCACGATCAGACCCGGGCGGTCTACCGGCTGCTGGACGAGCTGCGCCTCCGGCACCCGGGGGTGGAGATCGAGTCCTGCTCGTCCGGGGGCGGGCGGGTCGACCTGGAGATCCTGGAGCGGACCGACCGGGTGTGGGCGTCGGACTGCATCGACGCGCACGAGCGGGTGATGATCCAACGGTGGACCAGCCTGCTGATCCCTCTCGAACTGATCGGGTCGCACATCGGGGCCCCGCTGTGTCACACCACGCACCGCTCGTTGCCGCTCTCGATGCGCGCCGGGACGGCGATCTGGGGTCACCTGGGCATCGAGTGGGACCTCACCCGGGCCTCTCCGGGAGAGATCGCGGACCTGTCCGCATGGGTGGCTCTGTACAAGGACCTCCGCGAGCTGCTGCACACCGGGACGCTGGTGCACGCGGATCTCGCGGATCCCGCCTTCCACCTGACCGGCGTGGTGTCCCGGGACCGATCGGACGCCCTCTACGCGATGATCGCCACGTCGAGCAGCGCGTCCTACCCACCCGGCACGGTCGGCCTGCCCGGCCTCGACCCGGACCGGACCTATCACGTGCGCCCGCAGCCGCCGGGTGACGTAGCTGACGGTAACGCCGCCGCCTGGGGCGCTGAGTTACCCTGGTGCACGCCCCAGGGGGTTCACCTGTTCGGCCGCACGCTCGGCACCGTCGGACTCCGGCTCCCGGTGCTCTTTCCTGATCGCGTCCTTCTCGTGCGCGTCACAGCGGATTCCGGCCCGGAGAAGGTGACCGAGTGAGAGAAGCAGTCGGCGCCACCGCGCCGGCCGGACGCCCCGGACGGGGCCGTCGCCCCGGCGCCCGGGAGAGCATCCTCGACGCCATCCGCGCCTCCGAGCCGCTCAGCCGGGTCGAGCTGGCCCGGATGACCGGGCTCACCGAGGCCGCGGTCTCCATGACGGTCCGCCGTCTGCTGGAGGAGGGCCTGGTCGTGGAGACCGGGCGCACCCCGACCGGCGGCAAGCCGCGCACCCTGCTGCGCCTCGACCCGGCCGCCCGGCTGGCGGTCGGCGTGCACCTGGACGAGGACGCCACGACGTACGTGCTGACCGGCCAGACCGGGGGTGTCATCTCCCGGCTGGCCCGGCCGGCCCCGCTCGGCGACGACCCGGACGCGGTGCTGACCGCGCTCGCCGCCGACATCGACGTGCTGCTCGCCGGCTCCGGCGTCGACCCGGCCCGCTGCCTGGGCGTCGGCATCGTCTGGCCGGGCCCGCACAGCGGCGGCCTGCCCTCCGACGACGTGCTGCCGCACCTGCGCGGGCTGCGCGGCGACGAGTTGGGCCGGCGGCTCTCCGCGGCGACCGGCTGGCCGGTGCTGGTGGAGAACGACGCGACCGCCGCCGCCGTCGGCGAGTACTGGGTGGCCCGGGTCGGGCCGGACCGGGCGTTCGCGGCGCTCTACATGGGCGGCGGGATCGGCGCCGGGATCGTCGTCGAGGGCCGGGCGATGCGCGGCAGCCACGCCAGCGCCGGCGAGTTCGGGCACCTCTGCCTGGAGGTGTTCGGCCCGGAGTGCTGGTGCGGCAGCCGGGGCTGCCTGGAGGTGCTGGCCGGCCCGCGGACCGTGGTGACCGCGGCCCGCTCGGACCGGGTCGCCGCGGCCGAGGCCGGTCTCGACCTGAGCCAGCCGATCCGCAGCGTGGCCGCCGAGTTCGGAGCGGTCGCCCGGGCCGCGCGGGCCGGCGCGCCGCACTGCCGGTCGCTGCTGGAGTCCTCCGCGCGCTACGTGGCGGCGGCCGCCGAGTCGATGGTCAACCTGCTCGACATCGACCTGGTCGTGCTGACCGGGCCGGGCTTCGCGGCGGCGTCGGCGATCTACGGTCCGGCGATCATGCGGCGGCTGGCCACCGCGGACGCGCGCACCTGGCACCGGAACGTGACGGTGACGGTCTCGCTGGCCGCCGCGACCGCTTCGGCGACCGGCGCGGCGGCCCTGGTCCTCCAGTCCCATCTGCGCGCCTGACCGACCGTCGCCTTTCTCACCGCCGGCCGCTCCTCAGGCGGCCGCTTCCTCGTCGGCCACCAGCACCCGCGCGCCGTCGCACTGCACCGCCAGGATCAGGCAGGTGCGGATCGCCTCGCCGTCGACCGTCGCCTCGCACCCGCCGCAGGTGCCGTCCGGGCAGCCGGGTCCCCCGGCACCGCGGTGTTCCCGCAGCACAGCGGCCAGGCTTTGATGCGGCGCGACGTCCAGTTCCCGGTGCAGCCCGTTCACGGCGAGCCTCACTCGCACCTGGCCACCGCCCGTTCCCGGGCCTGCGAGAGCGCCCTGCGGGTCAGGGTCCGGACCGCCTGCCGCCGGAGACGCCGCACGGTCTCGGTGGCCGCGACCACCCCGGACCCGATCGCCGTGCCCAGGCCGGCGGCCGGCCCGGAACCGATGGCCACCTCCAGGTCGGCGGCCGTCCCCGCCCCCGCGCCGAACGCCGCGTCCGTGTCGGCGGCGGTCGCCGCCGCGGCCCCGATCGCCGCGTCCGAGAAGTCCGACCCGACCAGCGCTCGCTCCGCGGTCCGCGCCCGTACCGGGCACGGCCCGGCGTTGACCAGCCCGATCGCCGCCGCGGTCACCCGTCCCGCGGCCACCGTCACCGCGGCGAACGCGGCCGCCTCCGGGAAGACCGTGGTGCGCCGGTCCTCGGCGTACCCGATCCCGGTGCCCGGCGCCAGCACCGGCAGCCGGCACTCGGCGAGCAGCTCCTCCGGGCGGCGGGCGGTGGTGAACGGCCCGGTGAAGAACTCCGCGGCCGGCACGGTCCGGCGCCCGGCCGGGCCGGTCAGCACCAGCTGCGCGCCGAGCGCCACGGCCACCGCGGGCCACTCGGCGGCCGGATGGGCGTACGCGAGACTGCCCAGCATCGTGCCGCGAGCCCGGATCGGCGGATGCCCGATGTGCCGCACCACCGCGCGCAGCAGCTCACCCAGCGGGCCGCCGACCGCCTCCGACTCGAACGTCCGGTGCCGGATCAGCGGCCCCACCCGCAGGAACCCGTCCGCCTCGGCGAGGGTGTCGAACCCGGCCACCCGGTTGATGTCGACCACCCGGCGGGGCGGCGCGTCCGGCGCGGTCAGCTCGGGGACCAGGCTCTGTCCCCCGGCCAGCACCGACGTACGCCCGTCGGCGAGCGCGGCCAGGACCTCGTCGAGATCGGTCGCCGCGACGTACTCAAAAGTCTGTGTCATGACCGCATGGCCCTCCCCCGGTCAGGCAACCCGCAGCGGTCACAGTCTCGGGCATCCGGGCCCCGGGGCGGGAGGGCGTCACCCCATCGGGCGACGCCCCTCCGGGGTCACCGGCCCCGGCCGGTCTTCTCCTGCAACTCGTCAATGCGCTGGGAGGCCTCGGCCTTGGTCAGGTCGTCCGGGACGTCCTCGTGCGCCTCGGTGGCCAGCGTGTTCAGGTACGACTCCTGCGCCCCGGTCGCCGGCTCGTCCCCGGTGGTCCAGTCCTGCGGATCCTTCACCCGGTTGTCAGCCATGCCGTTCACCTTCCGATCCGATCGTTCGAACGGCCGTACTACTACCCACCGCGCTGCGGCTCACACCGGCCACCACGTCTCGCCCTCGGGCACGTCCCTGACGAAGACGATCGCGTCGTGGCCGGTCAGGTGCGCCGGGTCGAGCGGGGTGTAGCCGAACCAGGGCGACACCCGGGGTACCGGCGAGCCGCCGAGCCGGCGCGGGTCGACCAGGCGCCAGTCGCCCGGCTCGGCGTAGAGCATGCCCTCGACGGTGTCCGGCGGCGGCACGTCGATCCCGCGGTGCCGGATCGCGCCGACCGCGGTGGCGACGAAGGCGTAGTCCGTGCCGAGCCGGGCGCTGACCATCGCCCCGGCGCTCCACCAGGCCACCTCCCGGCCGCCGAGGTTCATGCCGCTCCGGTGCCGCTGCAGGTGACCGTTGTTGGCGAAGGCCAGCACCGGTCCGCGCTCGGCGAGCGCCAGCAGGTTGGCGGCCATCATCGCGGCCCGCACGGACAGCACCCAGGGCAGCCGGCCCGGCGAGGAGTCGGCGAACCAGTAGTGGTAGCGCAGCAGGCCGGTGGCGGTCCGCCCGTGCAGCCGGGCGAGCTCGGTGTCCGCCCCGGGCGTCGCGTCCAGCAGGGCGACCAGGTCGTCGGCGAGCAGCCGCAGCCGGACCGCCTCGGGCGTGCGCCCCACCGAGCGCGCCGGGTCCATCATGGCGGCCGGGTCGGTCCACCGGTCGTCGTCGCCGAGCAGCTCGTCCAGCGTCGCCGCGGTGCACGGCAGCAACTCGGCGTCGACCCGCTCGGCCAGGTGGGCGTGCAGCCGGGTGAGCGCCTGCCGGGGGCTCGCCGCGAAGGCGGTCTCCAGCGGGCCGTCGAACCCGGCGAACCGGACCTGCTCGGCGGCCGGCCGCCGCTCGTTGTGCGCGCGCATCCAGCGGACCAGCTCCCGGTTGGCCGGCGACCGGCCGAACCCGTGGCTGAACCCGTGCTCCATCACCTCGTCCAGCGTGCCGGCCTCGGTCCGCACGTGGTCGTCCACGAGCAGCCCGCGCAGGCAGTCGCTCTCCAGCGCGATCGTCCGGTACCCGGCGTCCTCGACCAGCTGCCGGAACAGCTCGTTCCGCACCTCCAGCAGCACGTCCTCGCCGTGCGTGGGCTCACCGAGGGCCAGCACCCGCGGCCGGACCGGCAGCATCTCCAGAAGATCAGTCATGACCTCGACCGTATCGTTGAACCTTCGCGGAAGACTTTCGCGCGATCAGAGCAGGTGCTGAGGCTCAAACCATCAAAGCCGCGGCTGCCTGCCGAGCGGTGCTGGCCGGCTCGGCGCTGCCCCGGATGCCGGCCGTCACCATGGCGCCCTCGGCCAGCAGGAAGAGCTGCTCGGCCAGCTCCGGCGGCCGCCCGGCCGCGGCGACCCACCCGGCCAGCTGCCCGGCGAAGGCCCGCTTGTGCCGCTCCACCTGGGCCGCCACGGCCGGCGAGGTGGCGCCCGCCTCGCCGAACGCGTTGATCCAGGCGCAGCCGCGGAAGCCCGGCTCGGCGAACCACCCGCCGAGCCAGTCGAAGACCGCCAGCACCCGCTCCACCGGGTCGTCCACCCGCTCGACGAAGGCGGCCAGCCGCCCGCGCCACCAGCCGTCCCGTCGCTCCAGGACCGCCTCGACCAGGGCGTCCTTGCTCGGGTAGAGCGCATAGAGCCGTTTCAGCGCCACCCCGGACCGGGTGCGGACGTCGTCCATCCCGACCGCGCGGATGCCGCGCGCGTAGATCAGCTCCTCGGCGGCGTCCAGGACCCGGTCGCGCGCCTCGTTGACTTCGAGAACCACGGTTCTCTACCCTACCGGAGAACCGTCGTTCTCCACCCGGGAGCCAGCATGCCGCCGTTCACCGCCGCCACCGCCGCCGCCAAGGTCCAAGCCGCCGAGGACGCCTGGAACACCCGCGACCCGCAGCGGGTCGCCCTGGCGTACACCGAGGACTCGGTGTGGCGGAACCGGGACACCTTCGTCACCGGCCGGGCCGCGATCATCGAATTCCTCACCGCCAAGTGGGCGCGCGAGCAGGACTACGCGCTGCGCAAGTCGCTGTGGGCGTTCGGCGACGACCGGATCGCGGTCCGCTTCCAGTACGAATGTCGCGACGCCACCGGGCAGTGGTGGCGCAGCTACGGCAACGAGCTGTGGGAGTTCGACGGCAGCGGCCTGATGCGCCGCCGCGAGGCCAGCATCAACGACGTCCGGATCAGCGAGGCCGACCGCCGTATCTTCGGCGCCCGCCCGTCCGGCGACCACTCCGACCTCCCCCTCCACTGACCCCCGTCACCCACCCTTCGGGCAGCCCACCCGCCCCGCCGTCACCCGACTCAGTGAGCGCGACGGCCCCTCCCTTCACCAAGTCGATCTCCGCTGGACCCTGGGGTCATGACGATTTCGCAGCTAGTCCGGGGTGTCGCGGCGGCGGCCACCGTCGCGGGCCTCCTGTCCACCGCCGCGACCCCGGCGGAGGCAGCCGGCGCGGTCCCGGAGAAGGCCACGCTCCGCGAAGCCCCGCGCCACGAACCACCCACGGGCGCCCCGGCGAGCCCCCGCCCCCGCCCGCAGCACCTCACCGACGCCCAGCGCAAGCTCCTGATCGACGCCACCCACCGCTTCCGCGACGTCCGCAAGGCGATCAAGGCCGGCTACCTCCCGACCGAGGACTGCGTGCCGGGCATGGGCCTGCACTACGCCAACCCGGCCCGCACCAGTGCCACCCGGATCGACCCGGCCAAGCCGCCGATCCTGCTCTACGCCCTCGACAAGCACGGCAAGCCGCAACTCACCGGTCTGGAGTACTTCCACCCGGACGCCGACGGCGACCTGCACACCGACCGCGACCGCCCGAACCTCTTCGGCCACCCGTTCGACGGCCCGATGGAGGGCCACCACGTGCCGCCCGGCGCCCCGCCCATGCCGGTCCACTACGACCTGCACGTCTGGCTCTACCTGCAGAACCCCAACGGCGAACTGGCCACCCTCAACCCCAAGATCACCTGCTGATCGGCCCAGCCCCACCGCCGGCCCGCTCCCCTCCCGCCACCCCCTTCCCGGTACGCCCCTCCCGCCACACCCTTGCCGGTACGCCCTTCCGGCACGCCCTTCCGGCACGCCCTTCCGGCACGCCCTTCCGGCACGCCCTTCCCGGTACCCGAAGCAGTCCCTCGAGTCCGCCCCGCCGCACGACCGCCCCGCGCCGCCAATCCCGGCTGTGCCCGAGGGGTGCCTCAGCCCCGCCGAGACACCCCTCACGCCCAGCCAGCAACCGCACGGCCGAAGCACCCCAGACCGCAGCGCGGCTCACGGTCACCGGCTGCGCCACACGGGTGCCTCAAGCACCCCGAAACACCCGTCACACCCAGCGGACAACCACACCACCGCAGCACCCCAGACCGCAGCGCCGCTCACGGTCACCGGCTGGGCCACGCGGGTGCCTCAAGCACTCCGAAACACCCGTCACGCCCAGCCGACAACCACACCGCCGCAGCACCCCACACCGCAGCCCGCCTCACCGTCACCGGCTGCGCCACACGGGTGCCTCAACCACCCCGAAACACCCGTCACGCCCAGCCGACAACCACACCGCCGCAGCACCCCACACCGCAGCCCGCCTCACCGTCACCGGCTGCGCCACACGGGTGCCTCAACCACCCCGAAACACCCGTCACACCCAGCCGGCGACCCGGGACCGCGCGCAACTGCGCAGGGCGGGACGGCCTCGCGTGAGCACGCACGGCGGAGCGCAGCGCACGGCGGGGCGCACGCTCGGGCGGGGACGGCGGGCGGGGTGGGCGTACCGGAAAGCGGCGGACCGCGCCCAGGAGCGGCCCGTCAGCTGGGCAGACGGGTCGCGACCGGCACTGCGGTCAGGTCATGGGTGCGGGCCGTGGGCATGGGGATCTCGGTCGGCGACCCATGGCGCGGGATCATGATCTCGGTCGGTCCGGGACGCGGCTGCGGGCCTGGCCCGGCCGGCCGGGTGTCGAGCGCGGCGAAGGCGCCACCGGCCGCCGCGGCCACCGCCACCAGGGCGAGCAGCCCCCACAGCCCAGCCTCGCGCCGTGCTCTCCCCAGCGGAACGGACGGCGGCGTCACGGCGGATCCCGGCAGCAGGACGGGCGAGGCCGGCGGCGCGACGGGCGAGGCCGGCGGCGCGACAGGCAGGACCGGCGGCGCGACGGCCGAGGCCGGCGGCGCGACAGGCAGGAGCGGCGAGGCCGCCGGCGCAACAGGCAGGAGCGGCGAGGCCGCCGGCGCAACAGGCAGGAGCGGCGAGGCCGCCGGCGCAACAGGCAGGACCGGCGGCGCGGCAGGCGGGGGCGGCGGTGCGGCAGGCGGGGCCGGCGGCGCGACAGGCGGGGCCGGCGGTGCGGCAGGCGGGGGCGGCGGCGCGACAGGCGGGGGCGGCGAGGCGGCGGGCGGGGGTGGCGAGGCGGCGGGCGAGGCCTGCGGTGTGTTGGCGGGGGCCGGCGGCGTCATCGGGGTGCTCCCGCGGCGGCCATGCCCATCAAGCGGGTCAGCACCGCCTCGCCCGCGACCCGCAGCGCGTCGTGCTGGTAGTCGTCGGTGACCCAGGTGTGCAGGTTGCCGACGGTGGCGGCGGTCCGCAGCGACAGCTCGGCCGGCACATACATGTCGTCCGCGTAGACCGCGGCGTAGACCGGCACCTGGTTGGCCGCCAGCCGCGCCGAGTCGTAGAGCATCGGCCAGTCGTCGGCCGCGGCGAGGAGGTCGGCGGCCCCGGCGAACGGCCGCAGCGAGGCGATCTCCCGGAACATCCAGCGGTACATCATCTCGCCGGTGAACAGCAGCGGATCGGCGTCGACCGCGAACTCCGGATGGTTCTTGATCGCCCGGTCGGCCGCCCAGGCGGTCGGCTTCGTGCCCTGACCGAAGGTGAACTCCTGCAGCGCGAAGATCGGCACGTCGACGAACGCGGTAGCCCGCAGCACCTCGTGGCGGAACGTGTCGGACAGCTCGGTCCCGTGCCAGGCCTCGTCGAGGATCCAGTGCAGCTGGGCGTACCCGGTGCTGCCGCCGAACATGTTGCCGAGCAGCCGCAGCCGGCCGACGGTCAGCCGGTCGCCGTCGGGCAGCCGCACGTCCCGCTCGGCGAGGTGGTCGGCGATCCGCCGGACCTGCGCCCGGTCCTCAGGGAAAGCCCGGTAGAACTCCGCGTTGCGGGCCGCGACCAGCGGGTACGTGATCGCGTAGACGTCGTCGGCGTGCACGTCCAGGCCCGGCAGGCCACCGGTGACATAGCAGGTACGCAGCCCCTGCGGGGCGTTGACCAGGTAGTTCAGCGTGATGAAGCCGCCGTAGCTCTGGCCGAGGGTGTCCCACGGGGCGCCGCCGGCGAGTTTCGCCCGTAGGATCTCCGCGTCCGCCACGATGCTGTCGACCCGGAAATGTCGCAGGTAGGCCGCCAGGTCCGGGTCGGACAGGCCCTGGACGGTACGGGCGGTCACCGGCGTGCTCCGCCCGGTCCCGCGCTGGTCGAGCAGCAGCACCCGGTGGGTCCGCACCGCGTGCCCGATCCACCCCTCCGCGCGCAGCGGCCGGGGGCCCTTGCCGCCCGGCCCGCCCTGCAGATAGAGCAGCCAGGGGAGGTCGTCGCCGGCCCGGTCGGCGGCGACCACCTCCCGCGCGAACACCTCGATGCCCGGCCCGTCCGGCCGTCGGTGGTCGAGCGGCACGGTCACGGTGTGGTCGATGAAACGGAGTCCCGGATGAGCGATCACCCCGCCCAACGTAAACCCCGTTGTCACCAGAAGCGGCGACGGTAATGTCCGTGGTGCCGGTAGTGCCCGTGATAGGCGGGGCCGGCGTGATAAGTCGGGTAGCCACCGTAGGGGTAACCGCCGTGCCGGCCGAGCTTGTGGTTCACCTCTCGGAGCATGCTGTGCACCATCGGGTTCCTGCTGTGCTGTGCCCGGCGCTCCAGTCTCGACGCCACCATGGACAGCACCATCCGCTTGACAAAGCCCACTGCGACACTCCTGCCTGCGGGAACGTTACGAACCACGGTAGCCGCGCCGGACAAATTCACGATGGTGAGCGCAGCTGCCCGATCCTCCGTTCCGGGTTCGGCGCGGCCTCGGCGAGCGTCTTGGTGTCCTCGTGCCGCGGGTTGAGGATGACGTCGTCGGCCGGCCCGCGCTCGACGATGGCGCCCTGGTACATCACCAGGATCTCGTCGGAGAAGTGCCGGGCGGTGGCCAGGTCGTGGGTGATGTAGAGGACGCCCAGGTCCTCCTCGCGCTGCAGGCTGGCGAGCAGGTTGAGCACGCCGAGCCGGATCGAGACGTCGAGCATAGACACCGGCTCGTCGGCGATCAGCACGCCCGGCTCCGGTGCGAGGGCGCGGGCGATCGCGACGCGTTGCCGCTGGCCGCCGGAAAGCTCGTGCGGCCGCCTTTTCGCGACGTTGTCCGCAGGCGTCAGGCGGACCCTTTCGAGCAGTTCCAGGACCCTTTTCTGTACGTCCGCCTCGCTCATCCTCGGATGATGCAGCCGGATCGGCCGGGCCAGATGATGCCCGATCGGGTGATAGGGGTTGAGGCTGGCAAACGGATCTTGAAAGACCATCTGCACGGTACGGCGGTAGGCGGCCAGCCCGGCCCCGCGCCGCGCCACCGGCTCGCCGTCCAGCAGGATCTCGCCCGTGGTGGGCTGTTCCAGCTGGAGCAACAGCTTGGCGACCGTGGACTTGCCGCTGCCGCTCTGCCCGACCAGCGCGGTCGTCCGGCCGTGGTCGAGGGTGAAGCTGACGTCGTGGACCGCCCGCAGCGTGCTGCTGCGCCACCCGTCCCGCAACCGGTACTCCTTGCCGAGTCCGCGCACCTCCAGCTCGGTCACGACTTCTCCTCCCCGACCTTGACCGCGTCCAGCGCCAGCAGGTGGTCGTCCATCGCGCCGCGGACGAACGAGCCGCGCTCGCCGGTCAGGCTGGGGAAGGACGCCAGCAGCTGTTTCGTGTAGTCGTGTTGCGGATTCGTGTACAGATCGACGGCGTCGCCCAGCTCGACGATCTCGCCGTGCCGCATCACCGCGATCCGGTCGCTGATCTCCAGCAGCAGCGGCAGGTCGTGGGTGATGAAGATGACCGCGAAGCCGAGCTCGTCGCGCAGCCGGGTGATCTCCCGGAGGATCTCCCGCTGCACCACCACGTCCAGCGCGGTGGTCGGCTCGTCCATGATCATCACCTGCGGTTCGAGGGCCATCGCCATCGCGATGATCACCCGCTGCCGCATCCCGCCGGACAGCTCGTGCGGGTAGGAGCGGAGCCGTTTCCGGTCAACCCCGACGCGTTCCAGCAGCTCGGCGCAGCGCTCGCGACGCTCCTTCTTGCCCATCTCGGGCCGGTGCGTGGTGAAGACGTCCTCGAACTGGTCCTGGATGCTGATCACCGGGTTGAGCGAGTTCATCGCGCCCTGGAAGACCATCGAGATCTTCTCCCAGCGGTTCGCCCGCAGGTCCTCCGCGTGCAGCTCGTTCCAGTCGATCTCGTAGCCCTCGCGGGAGTGGAACACCGCCCGGCCCGAGGTGATCATGGCTGGCGGTTTCAGGAGACGGATGATTCCGTACGCCAACGTGCTCTTGCCGCACCCGCTCTCCCCGGCGAGGCCCAGCACCTCGCCCCGCTCGAGTTCCAGCGAGACGTTCCTGACCGCGTGCACCACCGGGTCCACCAGGTAGTCCACGCTGAAGTTCTCGATGCTCAGGACCGTCACAGCGTGGCCTCCTTCGCCTTGTCCAGCTGCTCGCGCGACATCCGCCAGTTCTTCCGGGCGGACCGGGTCTGGTGGCGCAGCTTCGGGTTGATGATCTCGTCGATCGAGAAGTTGATCAGCGAGAGCGCGGCGCCGAACAGCGCCAGCATCAGGCCCGGCGGCACGAACCACCACCAGGCGCCGAGCCGCAGGGCCAGGCCGTTCTGCGCGTAGTAGAGCATGGTGCCCCAGGTGAACGAGCCGCTCGCGCCGAGACCCAGGTAGGACAGGCCGGCCTCGCCGAGGATCGCGAAGATGACCGCGAACACCACCTGGGAGGCGAGCAGCGGGATCAGGTTGGGCAGGATCTCCACGGTCAGGATCCGCCAGCGTTTCTCGCCGGCCACCTGGGAGGCCAGCACGTAGTCGCGGTTGCGCAGGCTCAGCGTGTAGCCGCGCAGCACCCGGGCCGAGCCGGCCCAGCTGGTGATCGCCAGGACCAGCGAGACCAGCCAGATGCTCTTGTCCGGGACGTAACTGGAGATCACGATCACCAGCGGCAGGCCGGGGATGACCAGCGCGACGTTGGTGAACAGCGAGAACGCCTCGTCGACCCAGCCGCCGGCGTAGGTCCCGACGACGCCGAAGAACGCGGAGAGCAGCAGGGTCAGGACGCCCACCACCGCGCCGACGGCCAGCGAGCCCCGGGTGCCGTAGGCGAGCTGGGCCAGCACGTCCTGCCCGGTCTGCGTGGTGCCGAGCCAGTGCTCCGCGCTCGGCGGGGTGAGCCCGATGTCGTTGACCAGGGACGGATCCTGGCAGACCAGCGGGCCCAGCAGCCCGAAGAGCAGGATGGCGCCGCCGATGATCAGTCCGGCCAGGAGTTTGTGGTTGGTGAGGCGCAGTCTCCGTACGCTGAGCGCCTTGGCATTGGCGTCGATGCTCGGGTCGGCCAGCTCGGTGGTCATGGTCATGTCGGCCTCCCTCAGGCCCGGGCGCGGGTGCGCGGGTCGATCACCGAGTACAGGAGGTCGACCAGCAGGTTCGCGCCGAGCACGGACAGCGTGATGACCAGGAAGATGCCCTGCATGAGGGCGTAGTCGTTGCCGCCGACCGCCTGCAGCAGCGCGGAGCCGATGCCGGGGTAGGAGAAGACCGCCTCGGTGACGATCGAGCCGGCCACCACGAACCCGAGCGAGATGGCGAAGCCGGAGACCGACGGCAGGATCGCGTTGCGGGCCGCGTAGCGGCGCATGATCCGGCCCGGGCGCAGGCCCTTCGCCTCGGCGGTGACCATGTAGTCCTCGGACAGCGTGGAGACCATCATGTTGCGCATGCCGAGCATCCAGCCGCCGACGCTGGACAGGATGATGGTGAGCGCCGGCAGCGCGCCGTAATAGAGCACCGAGCCGATGAAGTCGAGGTTCCAGCCGGGCTCGACGGTGTAGACGTCGTAACCGCCGTTGAGCGGGAAGAGCGGCCAGACGCTGCCGAACAGGAAGAGCAGGATCAGGGCCAGCCAGAAGTACGGCACCGACTGGAACATCGTGGTGACCGGGATCAGGCTGTCCAGCCAGGAGCCCCGTTTCCAGCCGGCGGCGGTGCCGAGACCGACGCCGACCAGAAACGAGATCACCGTGGCCAGACCGATCAGGCCGATCGTCCAGGGCAGGGTCTGCTCGATGATCGAGCTGACCGACGCGGGGAAGAACGTCACCGAGACGCCCAGGTCCCCGTGTGCCAGGTTCCCGAGATACTCCAGGTACTGACTCAGGAGCGACTTGCCGCTGCTGGTACCCAGCAAGGCCTCGGTCGAGGCGCGCATCTCCGGGGTGACCGGCCCGCGCTGACCCAGCTTCGACAGCAGGATGTCGACCGGGTCGCCGGGCATCAGGCGCGGGACGAAGAAGTTCACCGTCAGCGCCGCCCAGAGGGCGACCAGGTAGAACCCCAACTTGCGAAGCAGGTAGCGCACGGCCGGCCGTCCTTACTTCGCGGGCTGCAGGTTGCTCAGCACGACGCCGTTGTCCCAGCTCTTCCAGGACGCGGGCAGGGCGTACTTGTTCTCGTTGGTGGGCCAGCCGACCGCGTTCGCGGTGCTGAACTCGGTCAGCATCGAGTTCACGTAGATCGGGATGTACGGCAGGTCCTTGACGATCTCCTGCTGGATGATCGCGTACTGCGCCTTCTGCGCGGCCTCGTCGTTGGTGTTTGTCGCCGCCGCGATCGCCGCGTCCACCCTGGGGTTCTTGTACCGCGAGTAGTTGCCGCTGTTCTGCGCCGCCTCGCCGACCTTGGCCGTGGTGACGGTGGTGTACTTCAGGTAGGTGAAGTACGGGTTGGTCGACGCGCCCAGGCCGATCGAGTCCAGTGACAGCTGGAACTTGCCCTGCACCTGGTTGTTGTTCCACTCGTTCCACGACAGCTGGGTCGGCTTGACCTCGATGCCGACCTCCTTGAGCTCCTGCTTCATCGCGTCGTTCAGCGAGATGTAGTCGCTCCAGCCGGTCACCGTCTGGATGGTCATCGACAGCTTCTCGCCGCCCTTGGCCCGGATGCCGTCACTGCCCTTGACCCAGCCGGCCGCGTCCAGCACCTGGTTGGCCTTGGCGACGTCCGGCGCGCCCGGGGTGGTGGCGTTCGCCTGATCGGCGATCCACTTCTTGTCCCGCTCGGGCAGCAGCAGCGTCGGCGACGCGGTCTCCGCGAAACCGCCGCCGGCCAGCTTGTTGAGCTGGTCACGGTTGAGCGCGTAGTAGATCGCCTGGCGTACCGCCGGGTCGGTCTGCGGGCCCTCGCAGCCGAGCTCGGCACCGGCGCAGGTGAAGATCGACGTGGTCATCGCCGGGGTGTTCACGTAGGTCAGGTTCTTCTGATTCTTGAGCAGCTGCTCCAGGCCGGGCAGGAAGGCGCTCATCCAGTCGACCTGGCCGGCGGTCAGCGCGGCGGTGGCGGCGTCGGCGGTGGCCAGCGCGACGTACCGGACGTTCTGGATCTGCGGCTTGCCGGCCTGCCAGTAGTTCGGGTTCTTCTCCATCACGTAGCTCTGCGCGGAGAAGGTCTTCAGCTGGTACGGCCCGGTGCCGACCGGGTTCGGGTTGATCGACTTCGCCGGGTCGTCGATCTTGCTCCAGACGTGCTCGGCGACGATCGGGGTGTTGGCGATGACCGCCGCCTCCGCGGTGAACGACGGCACCGCGAAGGTCAGCACCGCGGTCTTGTCGTCCTTGGCCACCGAGGAGACCAGCTTCAGGCCGCTCGCGTTGATCGCCGGCGTGCGCTTGACCAGGTCGAAGGTGAACGCCACGTCCTTGGCGGAGAACGGCTGGCCGTCCGACCACTTCACCCCGTCCCGGGTGGTGATGGTGAGGACCTTGCCGGCGGAGTCCCAGGAGAACGCGGTCCCGAGCATCGGCGTCGGGTCGGACTCCTTGGCGAAGTTGAACCAGTACAGCGTCTCGTAGATCAGGCCCTGGGTGGGCTGCAACAGGGTCGGGCTGAACGGGTTCCAGTTCTCGACGATGGTGCCCGTCGAGCCGTTGAAGACGGTGATCGAACTGTTCCCGGCGTTGCCCTTGGTGCCGCCGTCGCTCTTGTCGCCGGAGCAACCCGCGACGACGACCAGCGTCAGCGCGGCAGCCGCGGCGACCGCGGCCTTCAGCTTGGACATATGCGAATACCTCGATCTTCAACGCCGTCGTGACCGGCGGCGGGTTATCGGCCCGGGTCGCCCGCGCATGCCCAGCCCACACGCGAGGTTCACCTTTGACGGGGCCATTATTAAGTGGCTTAAGTTTGCGATGTCAAGAGGAGATGTCGGGTCGTCGCTCGGTGCGCGATTTCCCGGCACGACCGGAAAGCGGGAGGTGCGGGATGGGGCAAAACCCCGGTTTTGGGTACGGGCGACCGCGTCACCGACTGTGGACAGCGGGAGGACCCGGCCGGGCCCGGGAACGGTTACGTGCGCCGTCTGGGCGAGTGCCCGGTCTGGCCGGCGCCCGCCAACACGGGGCGGCGGCGTCCGCCCGACCGAGTTCCCACTCGGCCGCGCCCTGGTGGACGCCCGATTTCCATCGGCTCTCTTGGATGCGGGACGGGCCTGCTCTTGACCACTTACTTAAGGGCGTTTAGATTTTTCTGCCGGGAGCGCTTCCATGGCTACGACGCGTTTGAACTGATCGCTCTCGATGTCCGTACCCCAGGGCGTCGAAACCCCGGGGGACCGGAAGAGGGAACCTGATGAGCGATCGCCCACGCATCGACCTGGACATCCTGCGCACGATCACCGACTGTCTCCGGCGGGCCAACGAGACCGCCCGCCGGGTCGCCGCCCCCGAACGACCGATCCGGTCGGTCGGCGCCGGCTCACTCTCGCCGATCCGGCCGGTCGGCACTGCCTCACTCCCGCCGATCCGGCCGGTCGGCGCCGCCTCACAGCCGCCGATCCGGTCGGTCGCCGGTGGCGAACCGGCCGCTCCCCTGGCCCGCCGGATCCGGCGGGCCCGATGACCCTCTACTTCGACCTGCCGCGCACCACCCCGATCACCGCCGACCCGTCACCGTGGCGGGACTGCCGCCCGTCACCGCGTCTGGCACAGGCCACCGTCGGCAGCGGCGTCGTCGCCGTGTTGTTGCTCGCCGCCGCCGTCTGGTCGGCAATCGCCGGCGACGCCGGGGCCGCGCTGGCCTGCGGGATCGCCGTGCTGCTGCTCGGGCACCTGTTCGGCCTGCTGCTGAACCTCTGGGTGCGCCCGCACAACACCGGCGACCGGATGCGGATCACCCGGATCGACGACGGCACGCCCGGGCTGACCTTCGGCTACTCGCGGCGGCTCTACTACTGGTATTCCGCTTTCCTGACCCTGCTCACCCTGGCCCAGGCGGCGCTGGCGCTGCGCACCCCGCCGCTAGCCGTGGGAGCGCTGCTCAGCGCGTCGGCGCTGTATGTGCTGCTCCGGCACGCGCCGGGGCGGCTGGCGCTCACCCCGGACGGCGTGTATCACCGCGGTATCCGGACCGAGCAGTTCGTCCCCTGGCAGTCGATCCGCGAAGTGGTCCCGGACGAGCAGGCCCGCATCCCGGTGATCACGCTCCCAGCGGCCCCTGCGGCTTCCCCCTCCGCTACCTCCGCCTCCGCGACTTTCCCTTCCGCGGCCTCCCCCTCCGCGACCTTCCCTTCCGCTACCTCCCCCTCCGCGGTCTCAGCCGATCTTTCGCTGGTCGCGCTCCCAGAAGGCCCTGTTCCGACCGCTCGCGTCAGGCCTTCCTTGTTCCGGACCTCGGACTGCGTGACCATCCAGATCCCCTGGCTGGCCGCGGACCCGGTGCTCGTCCTGCAGACGCTCCGCTGGTACCACGCCAACCCGGCCCACCGCTTCGAGCTGTCCTTCCAGATCGCCGTCGATCGAGCCCGCCACCGCACCTGGCACTGACCACCCCGTCGACACGGCAAAAGACCGCGGCCCGCCGGTGGATGAGGCCGGCGGGCCGCGGTTCCCGGGTCGGGCGAGAGCGGTCCGCCCGGCCGACGGCTGCCGGGCGGGCGGCCCGGCGGCCGGGTCAGGGCTGAGCGGCGGCCGAGCGGCGGCCGACCGACAGGATGTCCAGGAGCAGGGCGGCCAGGGCGACCACGCCGAGCAGGGCGAGGCCCAGGGCGTAGGACTGGAAGTGGCCGTAGATCATGCCCATCACCAGCGGCGGGACGAAGCCGCCGAGACCGCCGGCCGCGCCGACCACGCCGGTGACCGAGCCGACCTGCTGGGCCGGGGCGAGCTGGGCGACCAGGGCGAAGGTCGCACCGCTGCCGGCGCCGAGCGCGGCGGCCATGGCCAGGAAGGCGACCGTGCCGATCGGGGCCAGGCCCGGGGTGAAGGCCTGGGCGACCGCGCCGAGGACCACCACGCCGAGGGCCACCGCGAGCACCCGGCTGGCCGCGAACCGGTCGGCCAGCCAGCCGCCGACCGGCCGCATCACGACGGCGAGCAGCACGAACCCGGCCATCCGGTTGGCCGCGTCGGCCGGGGTCAGGGTGTAGGCGGTCTTCAGGTAGGCCGGCAGGTAGACCGAGAAGGCGACGTACCCGCCGAAGGCGACCGCGTAGAGCGCCGACGCCTGCCAGGTGACCCGCAGCCGCAGGGTGGCGCCGAGCCGCTGGGTCAGCGGCGCCGTCGGAACGACCCGGCCGGGCGCGTCCCGCAGCAGCAGCCAGGCGACGACGGCGTAGGCGACCAGCATGATCGCGGTCAGGATGAACGGGGTGGCGGTGCTGCCCACGGTCACCAGCCGGACGGTGGTGAGCGCGCTGATCGCGGTGCCACCCATGCCGGCGCCGAAGATGCCGACCGCGAGACCGCGGCGCTCCGGCGGGAACCAGGCGTTCACGAACGGGACGCCGACCGCGAAGGCCGTTCCACCGATGCCCAGGAAGAAGCCGCCGACCAGCAGCGCGGTGAGCGAGTCGTGGCCGACCAGGCCGAGGAAGAGCACCGGGACCACGGTGGCGAGCGAGACGAGCGGGAACATGACCCGTCCGCCGAACCGGTCGGTCAGCGCCCCGACCGGGATCCGGCCCAGCGACCCGACCACGACCGGCACCGCGACCAGCAGCGCCTGCTGGAACGAGCTCAGTCCGAGCGCCGCCTGGAACTTCGCGGCCAGCGGGCTGAGCAGCGCCCACGCCCAGAAGTTCACGGCGAACCCGATCGTCGCCAGCGCCAGCATCAACCCTCGCCGCGCCGTCCGCGGTGCCGTCTCGCCGGCGACGCCTGCCGCCCGGGCCACGGTTGTGCTCATGGTCCACTCCACTGTCCGTCACTCGCCCCGGCCACCGGCCGGGCGCTGCATGACCACACTCCCGTCTCCTGACCGGCGCAGACAGGGACCTTGGACCCGTCCTCCGGAACCCCCAAGTCCCGTCCCCACGGACCGGCTGATCGGGATCGGTCTGCCGCGTCGAGCACCCCGAGCGCCACATGCCCGGACTGGACCAGCGCCACCGCGGCGCGCGTTGTCCTGCCCGGGCGCTCTGGGCCGGTCACCGCCGCCCGGCCCACGTCCACCACCTCCGCAGCAAGCCCGCTACCAACGGAACGGGCCGCCCAAACCGGGCGCGCTCCCAACCGTGTGCCGCCGGCCGGGGTAGGCGGAGGGCGCCGGGCTGAGAGCGCCGCGGGGCCGGGGGCAGGCGGAGGGCGCCGGGCTGGGAACGCCGCGGGGCCGGGGGGTAGGCGGAGGGCGCCGGGCTGGGAGCGCTGCGGGGCCGGGGGTGCCGAGCGGAAGGCGCCCCGGGCAGTAAGGGTGCTGGGGTGCCGGGCGGAAGCCGCCGCGGGCGGTAGAGGGCTGCGGCGGGTGGCGGCTCGGTCAGGGATGGCGGAGCAGCGCGACCAGGAAGTCCGACTCCGGGGTGAGGGGCCGCAGGTCCCACGTGCTCAGCAGCAGGTCCGCGGTGAGGCTGGCCGCCGCGACGTCCGCCAGGAATTCGTCGAAGGAGTAGCCCCGGCCGGCGCCGAAGCCGATCGCCGCCCGCCCGGTGGGCGCCAGGTGCCGGGCGAAGCGCCGGAGGATCTCGACCCGGCTGCCCGGAGCCGCGAAGGTCATCACGTTCCCGGCGCAGACGATCGCGTCGAACGGCGGCCCGGGCAACTCCAGCTGGGAGAGGTCGCCGACCAGCCACTCCGGCCCGGGATGGTCGGCGACGGCCGCGGCGATCAGCTCCGGGTCCAGGTCGACGCCGGTCACCTCATGCCCGAGCGTCGCCAGGTGGCCGCCGATCCGGCCGGGCCCGCAGCCGGCGTCCAGGATCCGCGCCCCGCGCGGCACCATGGTGTCGACGAGGCGGGCCTCACCGACCAGGTCGTGCCCCTGGGCGGCCATGTCCCGGAACCGCTTGATGTACCACTGCGAATGCCCCGGGTCCTCGGCGATCTTCCGCAGCCACCCGTTCTCCACCGTCACTGTGCCTCTGCGACTTCCTCTATCCAGCCCATCGCGGCGATCGCGGTGGGGAAACCACACGTGGTGATCGCGCCCAGGGCCACCGCCCGCACCTCGTCCAGCGTGGCGCCGTGCTCGAGCGCCTTGCGGACGTTGGAGCGCACCGCGCCCTCGGCCTGCGCCCCGATCGCCATGGCCAGCCGGAGCAGCCGATCGGTGCGCGGATCGAACGGGCTGCGCTCGCGCACCACCTGCGCGAGCGCGCCCTGCGCCTCGGCCACCTCCGGGAAGCGGCCGAGGAACTGCTGATAGACCTGGGGCAGGTAGGCGTCGTCCATGCCCACACGCTACGACGGATCATCCGGCGGCGAAGCTGACCCCCGCAGTCGGCGCCGTCCCGGCGGTGCGGCCGGGCGCGCTCGTGTAGTCCCAGTACAGGTTGGTGTGCGCGACCACCAGCTCCGGGCTGGGCGCGCCCCACTTGCTCAGGTCCCCGGTGGTGTGCGCGTCGCTGACCAGCGTCACGTCATAGCCCCGGGTGAAGGCGCCGTGGATGGTCGAGCGGATGCAGGCGTCGGAGGACGCGCCGGTCACCACGAGCCGGCCGACCCGCCGCTCGGCGAGCCGCTCCTCGAGGTCGGTGGCCTCGAAGGCGTCCCCGTATTTCTTGTGCACCACCGGCTCGCCGTCGGCCTGGGGCAGCTCCGCCACATACTCCCACTGGGGGCTGTGCAGCGGCAGGTTCTCCTCGTCGGAGTGTTGCACCCAGACCACCGGGACCTGCTCGAAGCGGGCCCGCTCCACCAGGGCGGCGATGTTGGCGATCACGGCGTCCCGGTTGAACGCGTCCTCCAGCACGCCGCGCTGCACGTCGATGACGAGCAACGCGGTGCCGGGCCGGTCGGACAGAGTCGTCATGGCAAAACCCCCATCGGAAGAAGTCGCTCTCACCCTAGGACGACCCTGTGACATTTTCCGGTGGCCGCCGGCCGCTCCGGTCGTACCGAAAACAGTCTCAGCGGGCAGCCGGCCGCGCGGCGTCCCGGACCACAGCGGGCGCCGGCGGCCCGGCCGGCACCGGCCCGCGCCGGGCGCGGTAGACGACGTAGGGCCGCCAGAGGTAGGCGAGCGGCGCCGACCAGACGTGCACCAGCCGGGTGAACGGCCAGAGCGCCAGGAACAGGAACCCGCCGATCGCGTGCAGCTGGTAGACCAGCGGCGCGCCGGTCATCAGCTCGGTGTGCGGCTGGAACCAGAAGACGCCGCGGAACCAGACCGCGATCGTCTCCCGGTAGTCGTAGCCGGAGCCGAGCAGGTTCTCGCCCACGGTCGCGGTCATCCCGAGCACCACCATGGCGGCCAGGAAGACGTAGAGCACCTTGTCCATCCGGGTGGTGACCCGGCGGACCCGGCCGCTGACGAACCGCCGCGCGATCAGCAGCGCCAGCCCGGCCACCATGACGATGCCGGTGACCGTGCCGCCCCAGACCGCGACCTGGTGGTAGAGGTGCTCGGGGATGCCCAGCGTCTCGGTCAGCGAGGCCGGGACGAGCAGGCCCATCGCGTGCCCGCCGATCACCCCGAACGCGCCGAGGTGGAACATCGGCGATCCGAGCCGCAGCAGCCGGCTCTCCAGCAGCTGGCTGGTGTGCGTGGTCCAGCCGAACTGATCATGACGCCACCGCCAGACGTGCCCGGCCACGAAGACGGCCAGGCAGGCATACGGCAGCACCACCCAGACCAGGGTGTTCATCGGGAGACCTCCGCGGTTCCGCAGGTGGCATAGGGGGCGAGGTCCGGCCCGCGAGGGGCGAGGGCCGGCCCGCGGCCGACCGCGTCGAGACCGACGGTCTCGACGGGCGGGCCGTCGAAGGCGAGGGCCGCGAGGGCGGCACGGTCGGCATCGGAGAGTTGCGGCAGGACGGCACACACGGCTTCCAGGACTTTGGCGTACGGCGTGAGCGTCTCCCCCAGCGCCGCCCGCAGCAGCTCCAGCCCTTGCCGATGCTGCCGCAGCGGCGCCTCCCCGTCCCCCGGCCCGGCCGTCGCGGCGAACTCCAGCACCACCGGCAGCAGGTCGGGCAGTTCGCCGCCGGCCAGCCGCAGTCCGTGCGCCCGGTACCGCTGCTTGAGCATGAGCAGCGCCATCCCCCGCTTCCGGGTGTCGCCGTGCAGGTAGTACGTCAGGTACAGCCCGGACTTCCGCCGCAGGTCGAACGTCTGCACGTAGTGCCGCTGCGCCTCGATCGGGCTCTGCGTGAGACACCAGTCGAGGAACTCGGTGAACAGCGTCCGCGCCCGCCGGTCCTCGATCTCCGCAGCGGCGGCCCGCAGCTCCGAGCCGGCCCCGAGCAGCTCGGCGTCCGGGTAGGTGAGCAGCAGCGAGGCGAGCTGGAAGATCCGCGCGCGGTCCGGGGCGCTCATGCCCGCCCCCGCAGCGGGTTGATGCTCAGCCGGCGGCGGCCGTCCGACTTGACCAGGTGGAAGTCCTCGGCCGGCCCACCCATGCCGGGCCCGCCCGAGCAGTCCAGCGAGCAGTCGTTCTGCGCGGTCGCCTGGGCCTCCAGCTCGGCGGCCTGCTTGGTGTGCGCGACCGGGATCACGTAGCGCTCGTCGTACTTGGCGATGGCGAGCAGCCGGTACATCGCCTCGACCTGCTCGGCCGTCATCCCGATCCCGTCGAGCAGCTCCTGCGCGACCGTCCCGTCCAGGGTCCGGGTCCGCATGTAGGCCCGCATCCCGGCCAGTTTCATCAGCACCCCGGCGGCCACCTCGGCGTCCCCGGCGGTGAACAGCTCGGCCAGGTACTCGACCGGGATCCGCAGGTCACGGATGGTGTGGAAGATGTCGTCGGCGTCGGTGTCGTCGCGCCCGGCGGCCCCGGCCGCGTCCAGCACCGGGGACAGCGGCGGCACGTACCAGACCATCGGCAGCGTCCGGTACTCCGGGTGCAGCGGCAGCGCGATCCGGTACTCGCCGATCAGCTTCCAGACCGGCGAGTGGGCGGCCGCCTCGATCCAGTCCTCCGGCATCCCGGCGTCCCGGGCGGCCCGCTGCACCGCCGGGTCGGCCGGGTCGAGGAAGACCGACCGCTGGGCGTCCAGCAGGTCCGCTTCGTTCTCCACGCCGGCCGCGGCGAGCACCGCGTCCTCGTCGTACCAGAGCAGGCCGAGGTAGCGCAGCCGGCCGACGCACGTCTCCGAGCAGATCGTCGGCTGCCCCGCCTCCAGGCGCGGGAAGCAGAACGTGCACTTCTCCGCCTTGCCGGTGGCGTGGTTGACGTAGACCTTCTTGTACGGGCAGGCCGAGACGCACATCCGCCAGCCGCGGCAGCGGTCCTGGTCGACCAGGACGATGCCGTCCTCCTCGCGCTTGTACATCGCGCCGGACGGGCAGGCCGAGACGCAGGCCGGGTTGAGGCAGTGCTCGCAGATCCGGGGCAGGTGGAACAGGAACGTCTTCTCGAACTCGAACGTGACCTTGTCGGCGAGGTGGCGCAGGTTCGGGTCCTCCCGCGCGGTGTCGCCGCCGAGCGAGTCCTCCCAGTTCGCGCCCCAGGTGATCGCCATCGGCTCGCCGGTGAGCTTCGAGTAGGGCTTCTTCACCGGGGTGTCGGTCAGCCCGCCCGGCGCGTTGACCAGGATGTCCTTGTCGAAGGTGGCCGGCTCGTAGTAGTCGTCGATGGACGGCAGGTCCGGGTTGGCGAAGATGTGCCCGAGCCGGGCCAGCCGGCCGCCGGAGCGCAGCGTCAGCCGGCCCTTCTTGTCGAGTTTCCAGCCGCCCTTCCAGCGCTCCTGGTCCTCGTAGTGCTTCGGGTACCCGATGCCGGGCTTGGTCTCGACGTTGTTGAACCAGACGTACTCGGTGCCCTCCCGGTTGGTCCAGGTCTGCTTGCAGGTGACCGAGCAGGTGTGGCAGCCGATGCACTTGTCGAGGTTCATCACCATCGCCATCTGGGCGCGGATCCGCATCAGTACTCAACCTCCTGCGTACGGCGGCGGATCACGGTGATCTCGTCGCGCTGGCTGCCGATCGGGCCGTAGTAGTTGAAGGCGTAGGTGAGCTGGGCGTGCCCACCGGCCAGATGGGTCGGCTTGATCAGCAGCCGGGTCATCGAGTTGTGGTAACCGCCGCGCCTGCCGGACTTCTCCGCCTTGGGGACGTTCACCGTGCGTTCCGGCGAGTGGTACTGGAAGACCGTGCCCTCCGGCATCCGGTGGCTGACCACGGCCCGCGCCACCACGACGCCGTTGCGGTTGTGCGCCTCGATCCAGTCGTTGTCCCGGACCCCGATCTTCTGGGCGTCCGGGACGCTCATCCAGATCACCGGTCCGCCGCGGGACAGCGCGAGCATCAGCTCGTTGTCGTGGTACATCGAGTGGATCGACCACTTGGCGTGCGGGGTCAGGAACCGTACGGTCACCCCGCCGTCGACCGCGTCGCCCGGCTTGCCGAAGTGCCGGGCCATGTTCAGCGGCGGCCGGAACCCGGGCAGCTGCTCGCCCAGCTCGGCGACCCAGTCGTGCTCGACGAAGAAGTGCTGCCGGCCGGTGATCGTGTGCCACGGCTTGAGCCGCTCCACGTTGATCGTGAACGGCGAGTAGCGGCGCCCGCCCTTCTCCGAGCCGGACCACTCCGGGCTGGTGAAGACCGGCTGCGGCGCGTCCTGGGTGTCGGCGTAGGTGATCCGGTCGGTCTCGTGGCCCTCGATGTAATCGGTGAACCGCTGGCCGGTCCGCTTCTCCAGCTCGGCGAAGCCGGCGTGCGCCAGCCGCCCGTTGGTGGTGCCGGAGAGGGCCAGGATCGCCTCGCACATCCGGTCGGCGGTGGCGAGCGACGGACGGCCGTCGATCGTGCCGTTCTGGTGCTTCAAGTAGTCGATCTCGGGCTGCACGTCGACGGTGATCGCCTTGGTCGTGGTGCCGAGCTTGTCGAGGAGCGGCCCGACCGTCCGCATCTTCGCGCCGAGCTGGGTGTAGTCCCGCTCGATCGTGATCAGCTTCGGCATCGTGCGGCCCGGCACCGGGTCGCACTCGCCGAACTTCCAGTCCCGGACCCGGCCGCTCGGCATCGCCAGCTCGTCCGGGGTGTCGTGCTGCAGCGGCGCCGCGAGCACGTCGGTCCGGGTGCCGAGGTGGGTCACGGCCAGCTCGCTGACCTTGTCGGCCAGGGCCAGGAAGGTGTCGTAGTCGGTGTGCGCCTCGCCGGCCGGCTCCACCGCCGGGCTGAACGCGTGCACGAAGGGGTGCATGTCGGTGGTCGAGATGTCGTGCTTCTCGTACCAGGTGGCGGCCGGCAGGACCAGGTCGGCGTGCAGGCCGGTGTTGGTCATCCGGAAGTCGATCGCGGTGAGCAGGTCGAGCTTGCCGACCGGGGCCTCGTCGCGCCAGGTGACGTCGCGGGGACGCTCGCCCGGGCCGCACTCGGTGGCGGTCGCCGAGCCCTCGACGCCGAGCAGGTGGCGCATGAAGTACTCGTTGCCCTTGCCGGACGAGCCGAGCAGGTTGGCCCGCCACAGGGTGAGGCAGCGCGGGAAGTTGGCCGGGTCGTCCGGGTCCTCGGCGACCGGCGTGAGCCGGCCGGCCCGGAGCTCCTCGACGATGTAGTCCTGGACCGGCTTGCCGGCGGCCGCGGCGGAGTCCGCCAGGTCGAGCGGGTTGCGGTTGAAGAACGGGTGCCCCGGGCTCCAGCCCATCCGCTGCGCGGCGGCGACCGTGTCGGCGAACGCCATCCCCTTGAACCGGCCGGTGCCCAGCGGCGAGGACAACTCGTCGGCCGGCACCCGCTCGTAGCGCCACTGGTCGGTGTGCAGGTACCAGAACGGGGTGGAGGCCTGGTGCCGCATCGGGCGCTGCCAGTCGAAGGCGAACGACATGTGCTGCTGGCCGGTGATCGGGCGGGCCTTCTCCTGGCCCACGTAGTGCGCCCAGCCGCCGCCGTTGACGCCCTGGCAGCCGGTCAGCGTGACCAGCGAGATGAACGCCCGGTAGGTCATGTCGGAGTGGAACCACTGGTTCGCCCCGGCGCCCAGCACGATCATCGAGCGGCCGTGGCTGCGCTCGGCGTTGCGGGCGAACTCGCGGCCGATCCGGGTGGCGAGCGCGGCCGGGACGCCGGTGATCCGCTCCTGCCACGCCGGGGTGTGCAGGTCGTCCTCGCCGCCGACGTTGTACTGGGCCAGCACCAGCTCGTACACCGTGGTGACCAGGTGCTCGCCGACCCGGCGGACCGGCACCCGGCGGGTGACCGTGGCGCCGCCCTCGGTGTCACCGACGTCGAAGCGGGCCAGCTCGATCGCCACCGTCTCGTCGCCGCCGATGCCGAGGGCCGGGACGACGTCGCCGAGGTCGAGGTTCCAGCGACCGGGCTCGGCGTACCGGAAACCGAGCGAACCGTTGGGGACGACCACCTCGCCGGTGCCGGAATCCAGGAGCACCGTCTTGTGCGATCCGTCCGGATCGCCCAGGTCAGCGGCGGTGAGGAAGCGGTCCACCCGGCCGTCCGCGATGGTCACCAGGAACGGCAGGTCGGTGTACTTCCGGACGTAGTCCTGGAAGTAGGGCACCTGACGGTCGACGAAGAACTCCTTCAGCACCACGTGGCCCATCGCCATCGCGAGGGCGCCGTCGGTGCCCGGGTGCGGCGCCAGCCAGTCGTCGGCGAACTTCACGTTGTCCGCGTAGTCCGGGCTGACCGCGACGACCTTGGTGCCCTTGTAGCGCGCCTCGGCCAGGAAGTGCGCGTCCGGCGTGCGGGTGACCGGGATGTTGGAGCCCCACATCATCAGGTACGTCGCGTTCCACCAGTCGCCGGCCTCGGGCACGTCGGTCTGGTCGCCCCAGATCTGCGGAGAGGCGATCGGCAGGTCCGCGTACCAGTCGTAGAAGCTGAGCAGGGTGCCGCCGAGCAGCGCGTGGTAGCGGGTGCCGGCCGCGAACGAGGCCATCGACATGGCCGGGATCGGCGAGAAGCCGACCACGCGGTCCGGTCCGTAGGTCTTGGTGGTGTAGACGTGCGCCGCGGCCGCGATCTCGATCGCCTCGTCCCAGCTGGCCCGGACGAACCCGCCCCGGCCACGCTGCGACTTGTAGGCGCGCGCCTTGAGCGGGGTCTCCACGATCTCGGCCCAGGCCAGCACCGGGTCGCCGAGCCGCGCACGGGCCTCCCGGAACATCTCGGCCAGGGTGCCGCGCAGGTAGGGATGGCGGACCCGGGAGGGCGAGTACTCGTACCAGGAGAAGGAGGCGCCGCGCGGGCACCCGCGGGGCTCGTAGTCCGGGGCGTCCGGGCCGGTCGTCGGGTAGTCGGTGGCCTGGTGCTCCCAGGTGATCAGCCCGTCCCGGACGAACACGTTCCACGAGCAGGAGCCGGTGCAGTTCACGCCGTGCGTGGACCGGACCACCTTGTCGTACTTCCAGCGGTCGCGGTAGAACGCGTCCCAGTCGTTGTCGCTGACCTGGTGCAGGGTGCGGCCGTGGTCGGCAACCGTCTCCCTGGTGAGGAAGCGACGCGCGGCCAGCAAGGGCGCAGCGGGTTCGGGTGACACGTCGGCACTCCCAGGTCGGTGAACGGTGCTCGCCTCCCAGAGTTGTCGATCAGGCAGCCCGCGCTCCAGGGCAGCGGTCCCGGGCCGGTCGGGACCAAAGTCCCGACCTCACCGCGGTGGTTCACTGGGGACATGCGAGAGACGCGTGCGGGACTCAGCGACGTCGCCCGGCGGGCCGGGGTGTCGCCGGCCACCGCCTCCCGGGCGCTGACCGGGTCCGGGCCGGCGTCGGCGGCCAGCCGGGCGGCCGTGCTGGCCGCCGCCGAGCAGCTCGGTTACCGGCCGCACCCGGTGGCCCGGCAGCTGGCCAGCGGCTCCGGGACCCGGGTCGTCTTCGCGGTGCGCGACCAGCGCGCGGACATCCTGCGGGACCCGTTCGTCACGCGGGCCACGGCCGCGATCGCGACCGCCCTCTTCCCGTACGGCCTGGGCGTCGCGTCCCGCCACCTCAGCCTGGACTGCGCCCCCGACCTGGACGAGCTGGCCACCGACCGGGGTCTCGCCGCGCTCGTGCTGGCCGGGCACGACCGGGCGATGCTCGACGCCCTGCCGTCCCGCCTGCGCGGCCGGACCGCGGTGATCGGCGCGGGTGGCGCCGACGTCGACAGCGCGGCGGGCGTCGGCGCGCTGCTCGCCCACCTGTACGTGATCGGCCGGCGCCGGATCGCCCTGATCGCCGGCCCGCCGTGGCTGGCCGCGTCGGCGGCGCCGGTCGCGGCCTACCGGGAGCTGACCCGGTCGGCGGGGCTGCCGGCCCGGATCGTGCGCGGCGACTTCACCAGCGAGCGGGGCCGGTCCGCGGCCCGGGCGATCCTGCGCCGCTGGCCGGACACCGACGCGATCGCCGCGGTCAGCGACGCCACCGCTCTGGGTGTCCTGCAAGCGCTGGCGGCGCTGGGCATCCCGGTGCCGGACGACGTCGCGGTGACCGGTTTCGACGACGGCCCGCTGGCCGGCGCGGTGCACCCGGGTCTGTCCACGGCCACCCATCCGGTCGAGGAGATCGCGGCGGCCGCCGCGCGGAGCGCGCTCGGGGAGGCGGTGCCGGTGACGCTGTTCCCCAGCTCGCCGGTCTTCCGGGCGACGGCCTGACCGGGGCTTGCGGTGGAAGCGCTTCCACCGCCTAGCGTGCGGGAGTGCCTGAGATTCGACCCTACCGACCGGCCGACCGGGCCGCGGTCTACGACATCTGTGTCCGCACCGCCGACGCCGGCGCGGACGCCCGCGGGCAGTACTCCACCGACGACCTGATGGGCGACCTGTTCGCCGGGCCCTACGTGCACCTGGAGCCGGAACTCGCGTTCGTGCTGGACGACGGCGGGGACGCGGTCGGCTACGTGGTCGGGACCGCGGACACCCCCGGATTCGTGAAGCGTTACCGGGAGGAGTGGATCCCGCTGGTCGGCGACAAGTACCCGGCGCCGCCACCTCCGCCGCGCACCGCCGAGCAGGACATGGTGGCGCTGCACTTCTGGCCGGAACGGATGATCGTCCCGGAGCTGGCGGACTGGCCGGCGCACCTGCACATCGACCTGCTCCCGCCCTATCAGGGGCGCGGGTTCGGCCGGCGGCTGATCGCGGCCTTCGGGCGCGCGGCGGCCGCCGCCGGGGCGCCCCGGGTGCATCTGGGGATGCTGACCGCGAACGTCCGGGCGCGCGGCTTCTACGACCGGATCGGCTTCACCGAGCTGCCGGTGCCCGACCCCGGCCCGCTCACCTACCTGGGCAAGGACCTGCCCTGACCCGGGCTGGTCGTCAGGGGTGCCTCAAGGCCCTTGAGGCACCCCTGACGACCAGCCCGCATCGCGACGCGCCTGCGGATCCGGGCCGAAGCGCGCCTCGCGGCTGGTCGGCTGGGTCTCCGGGGTGCCTCAGCGCCGCTGAGGCACCCCAGAGGCCCAGCCGACCGGCCGCGACGGGTGCTACTCCGGGAGTTCCGGGAGGTCGGCGACCTGCGGGACCTCGCGCAGGTGCCGGTTGTGGCGCGGCTCCTGCTTGGTCTTCGAGTCGTTGAGCCGGCGGCGCAGGTCGTCCCGGACGTCCATGATCGCCGCGTGCAGGTCCTCCTCCGTCGACGTGGTGACGATCTTCTCGCGACCGCCGATCCAGCACTCCAGGGTGACCTTCTGGCCGCGGGCGTCGCGGTCCTTCACCATGATCTCCAGCTCGGTGGCGTCGGCGTGGAACGCGGCGAGCCGTGCGTCGAGCGGGCTGAACTGCTCGGCGAGCCAGTTGCGGTCGCCCTGCGAGAAGCCGGCGCCGACGCGCAGGCACTCCTGCACGGTGGCCGGGTTCGCGACTGCAGTCATCAGAACCTCCTGCATCCGGTGAGAACGGGACACCCTCCCTCTACCCAGCTGCCCGATCTTGAATCCGGTCGAGGAGCCGCAGACCGGTTTCCAGCACGTCGCCGGCCGACCACTCCAGGGCCGGGCCCTGCACGCTGATCTCCGCCATCGCGTGCCCGGGCAGCTCGGTGTCCTGCCACCCGCCGGCGAACCACACGCCCTCCTGCTCGGCGAGCGCCAGCGTCGCCTGGTTGAGCCGCGCCGCCGGATGCGGCAGCCACAGCCGGAACTGGTGGGTGTGCGGCGGCTGCGGGAAGACCACCGCCCCGGGCAGCTTCGCCAGCCCGGCCGCGACGACCCGGGCGTGCCGCACGTACTCCGGCACCAGGGGCAGCTCCCGCTCGATCCCGGCCAGCGCGGACAGCACCGCCGGCCACTGCTGGAACAGCTGGCCGCCGTGCCGGTGCCGCCACGCCCGGGCGTACCCGGCGAAGTCGTCGGTCCCGGCCACCGCCGCCCCGCTCAGGCCGCCCAGCGTCTTGTAGAACGAGACGTACGTCGAATCGGCCAGCCCGGCGATCTCGGCCGGCCCGCGCCCCAGGTACGGCGCCGACTCCCACAACCGCGCCCCGTCGAAGTGCACCCGCGCCCCGGCCGCCCGGGCCACCCCGGCCGCCTCGGCCAGCTCCGCCCAGCCGGGCAGCACGAACCCGGCGTCCCGCAGCGGCAGCTCGAACACCACGGTCCCGACCGGCTCGTCCAGCGCCGCGATCTCCGCCGCCGTCGGGTTGCGCGGCGCCGTCGTCGGGTGGACCGACCGCAGCCCGGTCAGGTCCGCGTACGCCCGGCGCTCGTGCACCTCCTGGTGCCCGAGCGGGTGCAGCGCCACCGCCCGGCGCCCGGTGACCTCGGCGCCGTACCGCAGCGCCACCTGCTGCGCCATCGTCCCGGTCGGGAAGTACACCGCGGCCGGCGTCCCGAGCAGCCGGGCGACTCGCTCCTCCAGATCGCCGACCAGCCCGTCCCCGTAGTAGTCCGGCATCAGCTCGGGCCCGGCCACCGCGGTCAGCTCGGCCAGCCGCTCCCGCACCGTCGCCGGCCGCACCCCGGACAGCAGCCGGTCACACCCCCGCATCGCGGCGATCCGCCGCCCCCGCACATCGTCAGCCACCGAAAAATGATCGCAGACTTCCGAGAGACTTTCTTGTACGATCGTACTTGTACGAACGTACAAGATGAGGTGCATAGCAGTGCCGTACGTCCTTCTCGCTCTCGCCATCGGGAGTGAACTCTTCGCCACCAGCATGATGAAAGCCACCGACGGCTTCAGCCGGCTCTGGCCCACGCTGGCCGTCCTCGCCGGTTACGCCATCTCGTTCACCGCCCTGTCGCACGCGATCAAGGGCGGCATCCAGGTCGGTATCGCGTACGCGATCTGGTCGGCGGTCGGCACCGCCGCGATCGTGGTGATCGGGGCGCTCTTCCTCGACGAACCGGTCACCCTGGTTAAGGTGGGCGGCATCGTCCTGATCATTGCCGGAGTCGTGATGCTGAACCTGACCGGCGCGGAGGCGCATTGACCGAGCGCCGCACCCAGCGTGCCCGCGATCCGGAGGCGCGCCGCGCCGCGCTGGCCGTGGCCACCATGGAGGTCATCGCGGAGTCCGGCGTCGGCCGCACCACGCACCGGGCGGTCGCCGCCCGGGCCGGGCTGCCGCTCGGCGCGACCACCTACTACTTCCCCACCCTGGATGATCTGATCGCCGCCGGCCTGCAGCACGCCTGCGACGCGATGCAAGCCGATCTGGACGAGTGGGCGGCGCGGCTCGCGGCGGCGCCCGACCTGCCGGCCGAGCTGACCACGCTGACCAGTGAGTATCTGGCCGATCGCCGGCAGGTCCGGATCGAGTACGAGCTGTGTGTCGCGGCGGCCCGCGACGCCGCGCTGCGGCCGCTCGCCGCGGCCTGGATGGACGGTCTGCCGGAGGTCCTGGAGCCGGCGATCGGCGCCGCGGCCGCCCGGGACGTCTGCGCGCTGCTCGACGGGATCATCCTGCGCGCCCTGGTCACCGAGGGCGAGCTGGACGAGCCGGGGTTGACCGCCGCGATCCGCCGCCTCGTCCCGCCCGACTGACCAGCGTCACCGCGTCGCCCCGCCACCCGACCAGCGCCGCCGCCTCGCCCCGCCACCCGACCAGCGTCACCGCCTCGCCCCGCCACCCAACCAGCGCCGCCGCCTCACCCCTCCCGGCTGACCAGCGCCGCCGACCGGACAGCGGCACGTCGGATCGGCGAGGCCGCTGCCGGCGCCGATCGTCACGCGTTTCCGGTACGGGCGGAGCGTCGCGGTGGGTGCTCACCTCGTACCGAAAAGTGGCTCGCCTCTCAGCGGCCCGCACCGAGCAGGGCCCGGACCCCGGCGGTATACGTCTCGCGGTCCAGGTTGCCGATCAGGACGCTCTGCAGGATGTAGCCCTGGATCAGCCCGAAGACGGCGGCGCCGATGCCGGACGCGTCAGCGTCGGCGGGCAGCTGACCGGCGGTCTGGGCGCGCTCCGCGGCCCGGACCATCCGCTCCCGGATCCGCCCGTAGACCTCCCGCACCACCGCGGCCACCTCGTCGTCATAGGTGGCCTCGCCCCAGACCTGCACCGCGATCCGCACCGTCTGGTCGGCGTTCAGCGCCGTCTCGACCATGGTGATCACCTCGTCCAGGAAGACCGGCAGCGGCGGCATCGGGTCGAGGGCGAGCAGGTGGTCGAGGGTCCCGGTGACTTCGCCGATCTTGGTGGTGGCGATCGCCATGATCAGCTCGTTCTTGCTCTTGAAGTAGCGGTAGAACGCGCCGACCGAGAGCTCGGCCTCCTTGATCACATCCTGCATCGAGGTCTGATGGAAGCCGTTGCGCGCGAAGCAGCGCACCGCCGCGTCGAGGATCTGCTGGCGGCGGGCGGCGAGGTGGGCTTCCGAGACGCGGGGCACCCACCCAGCCTACCCGAAAAACGAACGATCGTTCGAGGTCAGCGCGCCAGGCGCATCCGGCCGGCCTGGTAGACGGCCATGCCGGCGGCGTCCAGCTCCAGCGTCGCCGCCGGGAAGTCCCCGCTGATCCGCAGCCGCTGCGGGCTGACCAGGTGGTAGGTCATCGTGCCGGGCACCACGGCCAGGGACGGCACCTCCACCCGGACGACCGGGACGGTGACCGGGCCGGACTTCACCGTCAGGCCGAGCTTGCGGACCGCCCAGGAGACGAAGATCGGCGAGTCGGCGAGACGCAGCACGGCCGCCGGGTCGAGCGCGTCGAGCTGCTCGGTGCCGGCGAACGGCAGATCGCCGGCGTCTCCGTCGTGCTCGGCCCGGCAGCTCCAGCCGGTGGCGGCGCGGCCCAGCCGCAGCTCCCGGCTCCAGCCGTCGCCCCGGGTGGTGACGTGCAGCGACTCGACCTCGACGGCGCCGGTCAGCTCGGCCTGCCAGGTCAGCGTGTAGGCCCGCTTGCCCGCGACGATCGCCGACCCGCTCGGCCGCGACCCGCGGGGGAAAACCAGCTCGGTCCCGACGATGTCGGTCCGCTGCCAGGTCAGCGGGGTGGTCGGCAGGTCGGCGCGAGGCCGTTCCGCCAGTACCGGTCCCCGTGCGCCGGTCATGGTCATAGCGCCTCCTTTGCCGCTATCCGATGCCTCATGGTCGCATTGTGCAGACGGTGGCATCGGCGAATCCACCCCGGTCGGGTGGTCCAGGTACAACCTTCGGTTAACGGACGGCCTCGATCCGGGCTCGTGACCCGAGGCGGCCGCCGGTGTGTCGCACACCATACGGGCGGCCCTGGACGGCCGGGGCGGCGACCCACCTCACAAGATCAAGTCACCCGGAGGACGGACACCACCGCGCCGCAACAGAGCAGGCTGAGCAGCGCGAACGAGGCGAGCACGGCCAGCACCGAGCGGGTTGCCGGGGGCTCCGGGGCACCCGGTTCGAGCACCAGCGTGGGCTCCGGATCGAGCCGGCCCCGGGGGATCGCGACCAGGTGCCGGTGGACCGCCGCCCGGACGGCCGGGCGGTGACGGTCAATGGCGACGAGATGCCGTCGAACCGGCTCCACCGGACCAGCTTGAACAACGGACCGTGCCGCCGTCGATGCCGTCCGTATGCCAAAACGGCCCGGCGGACGCCGGGCCGTTCGATGGCAGCGGTCAGAGGCTCTTGAGCATGTCCTCGAAGCTCTCGGTCAGCGCGAACGGGTCGGCCACCGTGGCCGGCACCCGCCGCTCCAGCTCCCGGGCCAGCTCGCCGGCCGCCCGCTCGATCCGGCCGCGCAGCGGGCCCTCCACCGAGTTCGCCCCCCAGTCGTCGCTGGCCGCGAAGACCGCGGTGGGCAGCGGCACCGCCCGCAGGTAGGCGAAGAGCGGCCGGAGCGCGTGCTCCAGCACCAGCGAGTGCCGGGCGGTGCCGGCCGTCGCCGCGAGCAGGACCGGCTTGTCGGTCAGGGTGTCCTGCTCCAGCACGTCGAAGAACGACTTGAACAGGCCGCTGTAGCTGGCGCTGAACACCGGAGTGACGACGATCAGCCCGTCCGCGGCGGCCACCGACTCCTGCGCCTGCTTCAGCGCGGCCGCCGGGAACCCGGTCAGCATGTGGTCGGTGATCTCGTGGGCCAGGTCGCGCAGCTCGATGACCTGGACGTCGAGGGTGACGCCGAGCTGGGCGGCGGCTCGCCCCGCCGCCGCGGACAGCTGGTCCGCGAGCAGGCGGGTGGAGGACGGCTGGCTCAGGCCCGCGCTGATCACCACGAGGTTGCGCTGCTTCATGCCTGCACCTCTTCCTTCTTCTCGGCCTGCTCGGCGTTCTTCGCGGCCAGCAGCGACGCGTGGGTCGGGGCGTCCGGCACGTGGGCCGGCTTGAGGGCGGCGAACTCCTTGCGGAGCACCGGCAGGACCTCGGAGCCGAGCAGGTCGAGCTGCTCCAGCACGGTCTTCAGCGGCAGGCCGGCGTGGTCCATCAGGAACAGCTGGCGCTGGTAGTCGCCGACGTAGTCGCGGAACTTCAGGGTCCGGTCGATCACCTGCTGCGGGCTGCCGACGGTCAGCGGCGTCTCCCGGCTGAAGTCCTCCAGCGACGGGCCGTGGCCGTAGACCGGGGCGTTGTCGAAGTAGGGCCGGAACTCGTTGACCGCGTCCTGGCTGTTCTTGCGCATGAACACCTGGCCGCCGAGGCCGACGTAGGCCTGGTCGGCGGAGCCGTGGCCGTAGTGCTCGAAGCGCTCCCGGTAGAGCTTCACCATCCGCTGGGTGTGCGAGGCGGGCCAGAAGATGTGGTTCGCGAAGAAACCGTCACCGTAGTAGGCGGCCTGCTCGGCGATCTGCGGCGAGCGGATCGAGCCGTGCCAGACGAACGGCGGGACGTCGTCGAGCGGCCGCGGCGTCGAGGTGAACGACTGCAGCGGCGTGCGGAACTTGCCCTCCCAGTCGACCACGTGCTCGCGCCACAGCTGGTGCAGCAGCGCGTAGTTCTCGATGGCGAGCGGGATGCCGGCCCGGATGTCCTTGCCGAACCACGGGTAGACCGGCCCGGTGTTGCCGCGGCCCAGCATCAGGTCGACCCGGCCGTCCGCGAGGTGCTGCAGCATCGCGAAGTCCTCGGCGATCTTCACCGGGTCGTTCGTGGTGATCAGCGTGGTGGCCGTGCTGAGCTGCAGGGTCGTGGTCTGCGCGGCGATGTAGGCCAGCGTGGTGGTCGGCGACGACGAGAAGAACGGCTCGTTGTGGTGCTCACCCAGGGCGAACACGTCGAGGCCGACCTCCTCCGCGTGCTTCGCGATGGTGACGATGGCCTTGATCCGCTCGGCCTCGGTCGGGGTCTTCCCGGTGGTCGGGTCGGTGGTGATGTCGCTGACGCTGAAGATGCCGAATTGCATGACCCGCTCCTGAAACCTCCGGCCGGGGCTGGTCGTCCCGGACTGCCCCGCACAACGTTGTTGACGCAGAAACTATTTCAGATTCAAAGAACTTCGGCAGCGGCGGGGGTCACACGTCCCGTCCCGGAGTTCCCTCAAGTCCCCCGGCCCCTCAAGACCTTTTTCCGGTACGCGGGCGGCCCCGCCCGGCGCCGCACGCAAGGTCCGCTCGCCGACAGGCTGGGGTCAGGCTCGGGCCAGGTCGAGTCAGGCTCGCCGACAAGCCCGGGTCAGGCTTGCCGGCAGGCTCGGGTCAGGCTTGCCGGCAGGCTCGGGTCAGGCTCGCCGACAAGCTCGGGTCAAGTTCGCCGGCAGGCTCGCCGGCAGGCTGGGGTCAAGTTCGCCGGCAGGCTCGCCGGCAGGCTGGGGTGAAGCTCGCCGACAAGCTCGGGTCAGGTGAGGAAGAACCAGAGGGCGGAGGTGAGCCAGACGCCGGTCAGGGCGGTGAAGGTCAGGCCGCCGGCGAGCGGGAGGGTCCACGGGCGGCCGCTGTCCGGCTGGCTGATGATCAGCATCTTGGCGACGAAGGCGCCATAGAAGAGACAGCCGAGCAGGGAGTGGGCCAGCACCCGGGGGCTGTCGAAGCCGAACCCCAGGGCGTAGAGGCAGTGGACCGCGACCGGCAGCGACAGCACGACCGCGAGGCGGCCGCTCCAGCGGTGCAGGGCCGGGGTCCAGGACTTGGACGGCAGGCGGCCGTAGAGCGCGAGGGCGGAGACCAACTGGACCAGCGCCAGAAAGGCGGCCCCACTGGTCAGGCCGGCCTTGACGACGATCGGACGGCCGAAGACGTCGAACAACGCAAGCGCCGACGGCTCGTGCAGGCGGCCGTAGACCCCCAGGCCGACGGCGACGCCCACCCCGGCAACCGCGGGCAGCCACCACAGCGACCGCCGCGCCGCCACCGGCGCCGTCACGTCCTCGCCTCCTGCATGCCGCCGCGCCCAGTGCAGCACGGCACCCGCCGCCCGTCGTCGCGCCCGGCCCACCCCCGCACCCCACGCGGGTCGCCGTGCCCCGCACACCGGAGCGCCCCGCGCGTGTCAGGAGCTCCGGGGCAGCGCACGTCAGAATCCCGCGCCGGTGGTGGCGTCGATCGGGTCGACGCCGATCTCGGTGCCGCCGACCTCGGTGGTGCGGTTGGTGACGTCGAGTTTGGGGGCGGGGCCGATCTCGTCGCCCTCGGTGAGCACGCCGACCTGGCGGCCGTCCGGCAGCACGATCCAGGAGCCCTCCACCTTGGCGCCGCGCACCCGGGCGGACGCCCGGTAGAGCCCGGACGGCTTCGTCACGGTCCGCAGCGTGAAGCCGTGGGTGTCGCCCAGGATGGTGAGATCGCCCTTGGCGCTGCGCGCGTCGAACGTCCCGACGATCTTGGCGCCGTTCTTGCCGGTGAGCCGGAGTTTCCCGTCCTGTGCGGTGCCCTGCAGCCACGCCTCGACCTTGTCGCCGTCGCAGACGTAGGCGATCGCCTTGCCGTCCCGGATCGACAGCGCGAGGGTGCCGGCGTCGTCCTCGACGAACCCGGCCAGCGTCACCCGGATCGCGGCCGGCGCGGTGGTGGCGGCGCTGGTGGCGACCGGGTCGGTGGGCGGCAGCGTGGGCTGCTGCCCGACCGCCCCGGCCGGGTCGGTGGTGGCGGCGCTGGTCACGCCGACCACGTTGGCGGCGCGGTCGGCGCGCTCGTCAGCGGCGCGGAAGACGTTCACCCCGATCAGCGCGGCGGCGATCACCGCGACCACGCCGAGCGTGACCAGCGGCCCGCGCCGCCAGCCGCCCGATCCCCCGCCGGCCGGCGGCGCCGCGGGCGGTTTCACCGGCGGCGTCACCCCGGGCCGCAGCCGGGTCTCGCGCACCTCGGGCGGCGGCCCACTGCCGAACTGCCCCGCCCACAGGCCCACATGATCCGGATCGCCCGCCCCGGCGTCGGGCGGCGCGCCCGGCCCGCTCGTGGCCCAGCTCCCGGCACCGGGCCACCGCCAGGCGCCCCCACCCGAACCGTCACCACCGGGACCCGCGCCCGGATAACCGCCACTGCCGCCACCGCTGCCAGCGCCCGGAGAGCCACCGACGCCAGCGCCTGTTGCCGCGCCGGCTCCGACGCCGGCCTGCACCCCAGACGCGGCTCCAGCCCCGCGCAGCGTCGTCTGCCGAGAGAGCGGCGCCTGCCCCGGCAGGTCGGCCGTTGCGTCGCCTGCCAGAGGCGCACCCCGGTCGAAGCCGCCGGCACCTGCTCCGCCGGGCCATCCCGCGGCTCCCGCGGGACCGCCCGCCAACCCGGTGGCTCCAGCAGACGCCGCAGCGGCCGAGCCCGCCGCGGCCCCGGCGACAGCCGGCCCGGCGGCACCTCCCGCGGCACCAGCGCCCGGAGCAGCGCCAGCTCCCCCGCCACCAGCACCCGGACCGGGCGCGGCCCGGCCCGCGCCACTGGGCGGCGCCGGGGTGCCGGCGAGGGAGGCCGGCGGGGCGTCGAGGGCGCCGGAGTCGACGAGGGTGCGCAGGTAGGAGGCGACGCGGCGGGCCGTGGGGCGCTGCCGGGGATCGGGGACCAGGCAGGACCGGGCCGGGCCGGTGAGCTCGTCGGGCAGCGCGTCCGGGTCGCCCTGGATGTCGCCGGTGATCAGCTCGACCAGGAGCACGCCGAGCGAGTAGACGTCGGCGGCCGCCGTCGGGGGTGTGCCGTGCCAGATCTCCGGGGCGGTGTAGCCCGGCGTGCCGCCGGCCACCCCGCGGTCGGCGTCCAGCAGCAGCACCGCGACGCCGAAGTCGATCACCCGGGTCACGGGCGGGGCGGTGTCGCGTACCAGAAGCAGGTTTTCGGGTTTGAGGTCGAGGTGGACGACGCCCTGCGCGTGCGCGGCCGCGACCGCGCCGGCCACCTGCGCCATGATCGCGGCGGTCTCCGCCGCGCCCAGCCGGCCACCCCGGGCGGCGAGGTGGCGGCGCAGGTCGGGGCCGTCCACGAAGTCCATCACCAGGGCCACGGTGCCGCCCTCGACGACCAGGTCACGCAGGCCGACGATGCTCGGATGGTCGAGGTCGCGGAGCGCCGCCTCCTCGCGCAGCAGGAGCTCGCGGACCCGGCGGTCGCCGGCCAGCTCGGGGCGCAGGAGTTTGGCCGCGAGCGACGGGCCGCCGGAGCGCCGGGTGGCCCGCCGGACCACCGCGAGAGCGCCCCGTCCGATCTCCTCGTGCAGCAGGTATTCCCGGCCGAGCGCTTCCTGATCGGCCATCCCCGTACCCTTTCCAGAAATGATCTAAAGAGCCGGACGACCGATTATGATCCGCCGCCTGCGGTCATGATGTTCTGCGCGATCTTCTGCAACTGCTCGCGCAATTGATCCAATTCCTGTTTGGCCTTGTCGAGGGCGGCCTTGGTCTCCGGCCACGTCTGATCGCGGAACTGCTGAGCCAGCGGACCGTCCCAGACATCCGGGTTGGACAGCATCTTCCCCTGCGCGTCGAGCTGCGATATCTGGTCGGTGAGCCCGCCGTTGATGATCGCTTGAACCTGCTGGATAGACGTCTTGGCCTGATCAGTCGAGAGTACTCGTCCCGGCATCGGTCCACTCCCCCGAGTTCTGTTGATCGATTTTGACTCCGCCTTCCCGGACTGCCATTGTCGTCACAGGAGAGCCGCCACCGCAAACACCTCTCGATATCTGTGGACAACAAAGAGGACAACCAGCAGGGGACGACGATGGTCGATCTACGGGGGATTTCCGAGGACGTTCCGTTCGACTGGGACGCGGCCGACCGGCTGGCCACCCAGCTGCGTTCCGCCGCCGACGCCTGCGAGGGCCAGATCTCCCGGCGCACCTCGCTCGCCTCGCACGCGTCGCAGGAGTGGCGCGGTGTCTACGGCCGGCAGTTCGGCGGCCGGATGGACATCTGCACCGGTGACGCCCGCCGGCTGGCCACCGCCATGCGCACCGCGGCCAACCAGGTGGACGAGCTGGCCCGGCTGGCCCGCGAGGAGCAGGACCGCCGGGAGAAGGCCCGGGCCTGGGCCGCGGAGCAGGAGGACGAGAGCTTCCTGGAGAAGGTGGGTGACTTCTTCCTGGGCGAGGACGAGGACGATCTGCCACCGATCCCGCCGCCGGTCACCCCACCGCACTACACCGTGGCGGCCCCGACCGCGCCGTCCCGGGAGTGACCCGGGTCTGTCGAGGGAGCTGACCATGGGTGTCGACGACCATCCGTCCGCCGCGGCCGTGCTGTCCGCGGCCGCCGACGTGCAGCACACCCTGAACGGCCTGGCCGCCTGGCTGCGCAAGCAGTCCGGGATGGCCGAGGTGCGACCGAGCTTCTACCTGGTCCGCAAGGATCTCGGGCTGCGCGTCGAGTGGTATGTCAGCGGCCGCCACCCGGCCAGCGGTTTCACCCTGGACTACCTGCTGGAGCTGACCTACCGCGCCGGCGAGTGGCTGATCACGTCGTCGGCCTGCGCGGCGGGCCGGGATCCGAACGGCAGCGACCGGCTGCTGGTCCTGCCGGACCGGTATGCGATCACCGACCGCGAGTTCGTCGAGGAGCTGCACGCGGCCTGCCGGACGCTGGTCGATCACCGCACCAAGATCCTCGACCTGTTCCTGCGCGGCTACGTGACGAGGAGGACTGATGGGGACCAGTTCGGCACGTCCTGACGACCTGGACGACTTCGTACGCGGCAGCCGGGCGGCCGACGACGAGCTGCGCACCCACGACACCCGGGTGCGCAGCGCCTACGGCGAGTTCTCCGACGGCAACAAGTGGGGGCACTTCGACGCGTCGTCGCTGATCACCGCGTTCGGCAACTACATCGTGCTGAACGGGATCGACGCCGACTGGGTGGCCGCGATCGCCAAGGCGTTCCGGGCCGCGGGCGGGGACGGGGACATCAGCCGGCTCCCGGACGCGGCCATCGCCGCCAGCCTCAAGGCCGCCGGGCTCACCGAGGGCCGCACGTCGCTGACCTTCGACGCACCCGTCGCGTACGGATTCCCGCCCACCAGCGGGTTCGCCGACGACCCGGTCAACACGGCGAGCGGGAACTTCGTACACAAAGTGTCTGATCTTCCGGGGTTCTCCCGGGTCTACAACAGCCGGTCCACGGTGGTCGGCGCGTTCGGGCCGGGCTGGTCGTCGTGGGCGGACGTCCGGTTGCGGGCGTCGAGCGACGGCGTCGCCTACACCGGGCCGGACGGGCAGGCGGCGTTCTTCGGCCGGCAGGGCGCCGGCTACGGACGGGTCGTCGGGATCAACGCCACCGTGGAGCCGGTCGACGACGGCCTGGAGCTGCGCTGGTTCGACGGCCGGGTCTGGCGCTTCGACGCGACCGGCCGGATCCGCAGCGCCGACCGGCTCACCTTCGGCTACACCGACGGCCGGCTGACCAGCGTGGACGACGTCCCGATCAGCTGGACCGGGGACCGGATCACGGCGGTCGGCCTGGTCCCCTTCGTCTACGACGGCTTCCTGACCGACGACGGCACCTACACCTACACCGTCGAGGACGGCCGGATCACCGCGGTCACCGACGCCGACGGCGTCGTCCACGTCCGGAACACCTACGACGCCGACGGCCGGGTGCTCACCCAGGTCTCCCGGTTCGGCCGGGAGAGCCGCTACGTCTACCTCCCCGGCCACGTCACCGTGGTCGGCGAGACCGACGTCTACGTGCACGACGACCGGGGCCGGCTGCTGTCCGTCACCGACGCGCACGGACACACGCTGAGCCGCACCTACGACGAGTGGGGCAACCCGGTGACGGTCACCGACCGTGATGGGTCGGTGGTGACGATGCGCTGGGACGACCGGGGGAGGTTGTTGCGGCGCGGCGCGTTCGACTACACCTACGACGAGTTGGGCCGCCTGGTCGCGGTCACGGCCGGCACCGGGGCGTCGTTCCGGTACCGCTACGCCGGCGCCGACCGCATCCCCGCCGAGGTGGTGGACGGGGAGGGCGGTGTCACCCGGTTGGACGTGCGCGACGGCCTGGTCCATCGGGTCACCGATCCGGACGGGGTCACCCTCGACTTCGGCTTCGACGACTCGCGCCGCCTGCTCAGCGCCACCGACGCGCTCGGCCACGTCGCTCGGCTGGAACGCGACGACCGCGGCCGGGTCACCGCCGCGATCAGCCCGCTGGGACGCCGCACGGTCTATCGGTACGACGACCGCGGCCGCCTCGCCGAGCGGGTCGGTCCGGGCGGCGCGACGTGGCGCTACGAGTACTCCCCCGGCGGCCGGCTGCTGGCCGTGACCGATCCCGGCGGCGCCCGGCGGACCACCGAGTTCGGTCCGCACGGCGAGACCTCCGCGGTGATCGACGTGTTCGGCGAGCGCACCACGATGGACTACGACGACAACGGCAACCTGGCCCGGGTGGTCCTGCCCGGCGGCGCGAAATGGGACTTCAGCCACGACGCGCTGTCCCGGCTGACCGCCGCCACCGACCCGGCCGGGGCGACCTGGCTGCGCGAGTACGACGCGACCGGCACCTTGACCGCGACGGTGGATCCGGCCGGAGTCCGCCGCAGCGCGGTCCTGGACCGCGACGGCCGGATCGCCGCGGTGAACGACGGGCTCACCGGCAGCGCGTTCGAGTACGACGCGCTCGGCCGCGCCACCGCCCACCTGCGGCCGGACGGGACCGGCGCGCACGCGGAGTACGACCGCTGCGGTCGCCGGACCACGGTGATCGGGCCGGACGGCGGGCGGAGCCGGATCGAGTACACCCCGGCGGGGCGGGTCGCCCGCACCGTGTCGCCCGCCGGGCGGGTGACCGTTTTCGAGTACGACGCGGCGGGCCGCCCGTCGTCCCGCACCGACGGCGCGGGACGGCGCGTCGACTTCCGCTACGACGCCGACGGCATGCTGGTCGCGGTCGTCCGCGGCGAACTCCAGGAGTCCTACGAGTACGGCCCGGACGGCCACTTGGTCGCACAGACCACCGCGGACGGCAGCCGATTCGTCCTGGCCCACGACGCGGCCGGCCGGATCACCGCGGTCACCGACCCGACCGGCGGCACCCGGCGCTTCGAGTTCGACGCCGCCGGCCGGATGACCGCCGCGATCGACCCGCTCGGCGGCCGCACCACCTACCAGCACCATCCCCGCGGCTGGGTCACCACGGTCACCGATCCGCTCGGCGCGGTGACCACCTTCGGGTACGACGAGGTGGGCCGCCTGACCGAGCGGATCGACCCGCTCGGGCGGCGCACCACGACCGAATACGATCCGGCCGGACGGATGCTCGCGCGGACCGACGGCTCCGGGCGGACGCTCCGCTGGTCCTACGACCCGTCCGGACGAATCGTCACGATCACGGCCGGCGACGGGGCGACGCTCACCTTCCGTCGCGACCGGTTGGGTCGGCCGGTGTCCGCGGAGGAGGGCGGCCGGCGCGTCGACCTCGGGTGGGACCCGGCCGGCCGGCTGATCTCCCGCAGCCGCGGCGGGCTGACCGTCCGGCACGGCTACGACCGGGACGGCCTGCCGATCACCCTGACCCGGCCGGACGGGTCGGTGGTCACCTACCGGTACGACGAGGGTGGCGCACTCGCCGCGGCCGGCGAGATCACGCTGCGCCGCGATGCCCTCGGCCGCCTGATCCGGGCCGACGGCGGCGACACCACGATGACCTGGGAATATGCTGGAGGGCTGCCCGCGTCGTACGTCTGCGAAGGCCCATCCGGGCGGCGTACCGCCCACCTCTCGCACGACGCCGCCGGGCGTGTCGTCGACGACGGAACGCGCACCTACCGGTATGACGCGGCGGGACAGCTGATCACCGCCGGTGACACCGAGTTCCGGTACGACCGGGCCGGCCGGCTGGTCCACGACGGCGCCTCGGTCTACGCCTACGACACCGCCGGGCAGCTGATCAGCAGAGGCGGGACCGTCTTCGAGTACGACGGAGCCGGCCGCCGCACCCGCGAGGGCGACCGCCGGTACGTCTGGGACGGTCTCGGGCGGCTGTCCGCGGTGGACGACCTGACGCTGCGCCACGACCCGTTCGGGGAACTCGCCGAGGTCGCCGGGCAGGCGGTGTTCTGGGAGCCCGGGGCGGCCGGCATGCCCTGCTGGCTCGGCGACCGCCCGGTGACCGGCCCGGGCACGCCCTGGACGGTCGGCGCGACGCCGCTGACCCCGGACTGGCAGGGTACGCCCGGCGACCGGGACGCCTGGGGCGCTCCGGCCGGCACCGAACCGGGCATCGGCTATCGCGGGGAGCTGGAATTCGCCGGGCTGGTCTGGCTGCGCCACCGCGTCTACGACCCGTCGGCCCGCGCGTTCCTCAGCACCGACCCGCTGCCGCCGTCGGCCGGCACCGCGGTCGCCGGGAACCCCTACCACTACGCCGGGAACGACCCGGTCGGGCACGCCGACCCGCTCGGCCTGCGCCCGGTCAGCGATGCCGACCTGCGCGCCTACCGCGACGAGATGTCCAGCGGCTTCTTCGAGGACGCCGGCGAATGGGTCGGCGAGAACTGGGAGTACATCGCCGCGGGCGCGATGGTGGTCGGTGGCATCGCGGTGATGGCGACCGGCGTCGGCGGCCCGATCGGCGCCGCGATGATCGGCGGCGCGCTGCTGAGCATGGGCGCCAGCACCGGCATCCAGAAGGCCACCACCGGCGAGGTGGACTGGGGCCAGGTCGCGGTCCAGGGCCTGATCGGCGCGGCCGGTGGCGGGCTCGGCGCGGGCGCGGGCATGCTCGCGGGCGGCGCCCGGTTCGCCGCCACCAGCCCGTTCGTCCGTGGCGCGATCGCCGGCGGCGCGGAGAGCCTGCTCGGCGGCGCGGCCACCCGCGGCTTCAACGGCGAGAACCCGTTCGACCCGCGGGGGCTCGCCACCGACCTGCTGCTCGGCGGCGTCACCGGCGGGGTCGGCGGCAAGCTGGGCGCGGCGAAGGCGCAGGCCGACGACCTGGTGACGGTGTACCGCTTCCACACCGCGGCCGACCCGCGCACCCTGCAGTCGAACCTCAATCTGGAGTCGGCGGCGGTGCAGGCCAGCGTGCGCGGCGCTCTGGACACCCCGGCGAAGATCGCTGCCCGGGCGGAGGCGCACATGCGGGGCGCGACCCAGCGGAGTCCGTTCGTCAGCCTGTTGCTGGACACGAACGCCGGGGCGAACACCACCGACGACTGGCTCCGGAAGATCATCACCGGGCACCCGAAACACCTCGCCGACGTCATGCACGTGCGACAGGCGCCGGACATGAGCACCTTCCGGATACCCCGCTCACAGCTGATCTTCCCGGACGCCTCCAACGCGCTGTCGCGGGCGGAGACCGAGGTCGTGTATCACGGAGAGGATCTCGTCAAGCACATCGTCGACACCATCCCGAACCCGTTCATGAAGCCCTGAGAGGAGCACCGTGCTCGATCCCGCCGACTACGACCAGGTGATCGTCGCCGTCGCCCACCCGTTCGGGAACGTCCCGGCGCCGCTCACCGAGTGGCTCCGCCTCGGGCCGGGACCCCGGCCGTACGTCGAGATCATCTCCGCCTGGCGACGCCGCACCGGCGAACCGGTCCCGCTCGACGAGATCCCACTCGAATATCACAACAGCGCGCGGAGCCGGCGGTTGCAGCGGCTGGGGCGGCTGCCCGCGCCGTGGGGCCCGCCTCCGGCCGCCGAGCCGGAGGACGACTTCCCTCTCGACCTGACGCCGGAGGAGGAACGCGAGTCGCGGGAGCATCGGGAGCGGACAGTACGCGAGATGCTCTTCGACCCCGACGACTGAGACTCAGCCGGCGGCGCCCAGCGCGGTCAGCAGCTTCACCGCCGGCCCGTCCACCGAGCGCGCCGTCGCGCTCAACGCCACCACCCCGGCCCCGGCCGCCGGGTCGAAGCCCACGAACGAGGTGAACCCGCCGGTCCCGCCGTTGTGGAAGTACTGCCGGCGATCGTCCTTGAGTCGCCGCGACATCCATCCCAGGTGCACGGTCAGGAACGGGTTGGCCCGCTCCTCCACCGACAGCGCCAGCCGGACAGTCCCGGACAGCGGCGACTCGCCCAGGTGAGCCCGGACGAAGCGGACCAGGTCGTCGGCGGTGGACCGGAGGCCGCCCGCGCCGGCCAGCGCGTTCAGGTGCCAGGGCGCCGCCGGGCGGCCGTTGCGCCGGTGGCCCTGGACGGCCGGGCCGGCGGTGGCCGTACCGGTCAAGGAGAGCGGTGAGCCCAGCTCAGCCGTGACCAACCCGTCGAAGTCGAGCCCGGCGTGGCGGGTCAGCGCCAGCCCCAGCAACCCGGCGCCGAAGTTGGAGTAGCGGACCTTCCCCGGCGCCCGTCGCCGGGTCCGGCCGAGCGCCCCCAGCAGGAAGTCGGCGGAGCAGTGCGCGTACGGATCGCGCTTGCCCGGATGCAGCAGCGCGTCCAGCAGCATCCCGGGTGGCAGCCGCGGCAGCCCCGAGGTGTGCGTCGCCAGCTGCCGCAGCGTGATCCGGCACCCGTCCGGCACCGGCAGCAGATCGCCGAGCGGCTGATCGAGGGTCAGCGCGCCGGCCTGCACCCGGCTGGCCAGGGTGAGCGCGGTGAACACCTTGGTGACCGAGCCGATCTCGAACCGGGTCGTCCCGTCCACCCCGGCCGACCCGCGGACCACCACCTCGTCACCGGCGATCGCGGCCACCACCACGCACGGCCGTTTCGGCGTCAGTGCCGCGACGGCTTCCTCGGTCAGCCCAGCAAGATCACTCATGACCACCATCATGGTCATTCAGCACAACGGCGGCCTGCACGATGTCCCACTCCCCGTTGTGAATCAGGTAACCGCGGCCCACCCCGAGGCGCACCGGCGCCCGCCGCGGCAGCGTCACGCCCAGCAGATCCCCGTCCAGGTCGATGTTGGGCCGCAGCAGCAGCCCGGCCTTGGACCGCCGGATGGTCTGCGTCCAGTGCCCGTAGAGCGACCGCAACGCGTCCGCCCGCCCGGCCACGACCACGTGCAGCTCCGGCCGGCCGGCGGAGAGCAGCCCGGCGATCGCCCCGTCCGCGTCGTCGAAGCCCTCCGCGTCGTCGATGAACAGCACCGCCGGCCCGTCGACCGTCCGCAGGTCGGCGAGCAGCGCCGCGGCCGCTCCCCCGGCCGGCGCGAACCGGTCCAGGTCGGCGCAGTCGCGCAGCGGCGACCGCCGCCCGCCGGTCCCGGCCAGGTGGGCCCGCCCGCGCAGCACCGCCGCCAGGCTGAGCAGCACCGTGCTCTTCCCGCACCGGGCCGGGCCGGCGATCAGCGCGTGGTCCCCCTCGTAGAGGACCAGCCGGGCGGCCTCCAGGTCGGACTCGCGGATGCCGACCGGCAGCCGCCACGGCTCGTCGTCGAGCGCCGGGGGTGGCAGGTCGCCGGCGAGCACCGAGGTCGGCAGCACGCCGATCCGGGCGGCCCGGATCACCGCGTCCGGATATTTCGCGGCCACCGCCGCGACCATCGCGGCCGGCCCCGGCGAGGGCCGTCCCACCTGCGCCTGCAGCCCTTCGGGCAGGGTGACCATCCGGCCCGGGAGCCGGGCCGGCACATCCTTGCGGCCGAGCCCGGCCTGCACGTAGTCGTAGGGGTCCGGCAGCCGGAACAGCCACCGTTGGGTGGTCACCGAGGTCCAGGCCGGTGGCACCGTGCTGAACCGGTCGGCGGTCACCGCGAATCCGATCCCGGCCGCCGTCCCGTCGCCGTAGAGCCTGGTCAGCGTGTCCAGCACGGTGAGGCCCTCGATGTCGTCGAACTCGGCGCGCATCGCCGCCAGGTTGTCGATCAGCACGATGATCGTGCGGCGCGGCCCGCCCGGCGCGGTCCGCCGCCGGTCCAGCTCGGCGCGCAGGTGCCGGATCAGCCGCACCTGCCGTTCCCGGTCGTCGGCCGCCACCACCGCGCCGGTGTGCGGCAGTCCCTCGAGGATCCCCAGGTCACCGGTGCCGTAGTCGATCGCGTACAGCTCCAGCTGGTCCGGCCCGCGGGCCACGGCGAGGCTGAGCGCGAGCGCCTGCAGGGTGGTCGTGGTGCCGCTGCCGGTGATCCCGAACAACAGCAGGTTGCCCTCGGCCGGATCCCAGCCGACCGGGTACTGCGCCTGCCGGTCCGGGTCGTCGGCGAGCGCCACGGTGGCCCGGCCCGGCTCCGGCGGCAGGGTGGCCAGGTCGAGATCGCCGCCGAGCGGCTCCGGCCAGGGCCGGCGCGGCGCCGGCAGATCCGAGGCCGCCTCGGCGATCGCGTCGACGAGACGGGCCAGGTCGGTGCGTTGCTCCACCCCGTTCCCGGTACGCGGCCCCGCCGCCCCGCCGTCGGCCACCGCCCCGAAGGTGAACGCCGTCACCGCCACCGGAGCGTCGTCGCCGCCCCCGGACACCGCGGTGACCAGCGCCGTCTGGATCGGCACCACCTCACCGGGCCCGAGCCGCACGTAGGCCCGCCCGGGCAGCAACCGGCTCAGCTCGGCCGCCTCCCGGATCCCGATCACGTCGACCGAGTCGGCCGCGTCCTGCACCCGCAGCGCGATCCGCAGGTTGGTGTTGGTCCGGATGTTGTCGTTGACCGCGCCGGACGGCCGCTGCGTCGCCAGGATCAGGTGCACGCCGAGGGTCCGGCCGCGCTGCGCGATCCCGACCAGCGCGGTCAGGAAGTCCGGCAGCTCCTTCGCCATCGTCGCGAACTCGTCGATCACCACGACCAGCCGGGGCATCGGCTCGGCCTGGGCGGCGCCGCTGCGCACGTATTCCACCAGGTTGTCGCAGCGCACCTCGCGCAGCCGCCGCTCCCGGTGGCGCAGCTCCGCCTCCAGGGCCCGCAGCGCCCGCTCGCCGAGCTGCTCGTCCAGGTCGGTGACCATGCCGACGGTGTGCGGCAGCCGGGCGCACTCGTCGAACGCGGCCCCGCCCTTGTAGTCCATCAGCACGAAGGTGAGCCGGGCCGGGTCGGCGTTCGCCGCGAGCGCGGCGACCAGGCTGCGCAGCAGCTCGCTCTTGCCGGAGCCGGTGGTGCCGCCGATCAGGCCGTGCGGCCCGTCCCGGATCAGGTCCAGGGTGAACACGCCGCGGTCGGTGACGCCGAGCGGCGCGGTGATCGCCACCGGGTCGGCCCGCTGCCAGCGCTCCCGGACGCTGGTCGCGTCGACCTGGGCCAGGCCGATCATCGGGAGCAGCCGCACGCCGTCGGGCAGCCCGGCCCCGGTCCGCCGCACCTCCGGGTCGTCGAAGCGGGCCAGGTCCCGGGCGCAGGCCCGGGCCTCGGCCACGGCCAGGCCGGCGAGCAGCACGTCGTCGACGGCGGTGCCCTCGGCGGGCCGGCGGACCACGGCGTCGCCGTCCGGGTCGAGGATCTGGATGACGGTGTCGCAGGCGGCCGGCAGCCGGTCGACGCTGGCCGCCAGCACGATCCCGGCGACCGGGACCGCCGGGGCGCGCGACAGCGGGTCCGGCGTCGCCGGCCGGGCCTGGTTGAGCAGGTCGCGGGCGGGCGCCCGGGTGCCCTCGGTGAGCACGTCGGAGTCGAGCACGACCAGCGCGGTGCCGAGCGCGCCGCCGGCCGCCAGCTGCCGGGCCATCGCCTCGCTGGTCTCCCGCCGGTGCGAGAGCCAGCGGCCGGAGTCGTCCGGCAGCCGGGTGTGCGGCAGCCACTTGCACCAGTCCCACTCCGGCTCCCGGCCGTCGTCGACCAGCACCGCGACGGTCAGGTCGGCCGGACCGTGGTGCACCGCGGCCTGGCAGAGCAGGCTGCGGGCCACGGCCAGGGCGGCGGCCCGGTCGCCGGCGATCCCGACGATGCCACCACCGCCCAGAGCGACCGGGACCGGCGCGGCGCGCAGCACCGCCCGGCCGGTCAGCTCGCGCACCCGGTCGGGCAGCCGGCCGGTGGACGCGGTCACCTCGGGCTGCCAGGGCGTGTCCGCGATCCCGGCGTAAAGCAGCAGGAAGTCGTCGTGCCGGGGCCGCCGCTCCCAGAGCCGGGTGCTGGGCAGCGCGGCGCGGCGCAGGGTCTCGGCCGGGTCGCCGAGCAGGCTCCGCAGCCGGGCGCGCTCCTGCTCGCCGGCCCGGGCCAGGCCGGACTCCAGCTCGGCCAGCCCCTCGTCGAACGTCCGCTGCCCCTCGGCGGTCTCCTTGCGGTTGCGGCGGCGCGACTCCAGGTAGGTGCCGATCCCGATCAGCGGGGAGAGCACCGCGAACAGGCCGAACCGGATGTCCCGGGTGATCGCCACCATGACCACCGCGAGAACCAGCGGGCCGAGCGTGGAGGCGACGCTGAAGTGTGGTTCCGCCGGCTCGCGCGGCTCGCCGGGGGCGGTCAGCGGGCCCGGTCGCTCCGGGGGCGCCACGCGCGGCGGCCGGTTGAACGACACGGTCCCGCCGCGGCCGAGGTGCCGCCGCAGGTCCAGGCCGGCCGGGCGGTCCCGCTCGCCACCGGGGCGCAGGCTGAGCGCCACCGCTCCGACCCCGAGGACATCGCCGCCGGTCAGGGTGACCGGCTCGGTCACCGTCACCCCATTTCTCTGTACGCCGTTGGCCGCCCCGAGATCCGTCACGGTCACCGTGCCCGCCGCTCCGGGTGCCGGTGGACCGGGCGGCGTGACGGTCAGCAGGCAGTGCTCGCGCGAGACGGTGTCGTGGTCGAGCCGCAGCCCGGCGGCCGGCCCTCGCCCGACCACCCAGTGCCCCGGCGGCAACGGGAACGCCCGGCCCGCCGCCAGCCCCGCGACCAGCACCATCTCCTGGGGCGCCGGGACCGGCGGACCGGACGGCGGCGCCGGCGCCAGGTCCAGCACCGCGCCCTCGTGCAGGCCGGACTCCTCGATCGGCGTCGACGTCGCGACCGGGTGCCCGTCCACCCCGGCGACGCCGGGGTCGGGGACGCCGATCGCCCGGAGAAGATCGGCCAGCGTGGCCTCGCGGCTGCGCGGCCGCACCTCGATCTCGCGTCCCCCGGGCGCGTAGATGATGTGCATGCGGCCAGGCTAGCCAGTTTGATTGATCAACGTAGATGTTGATCTCCAGCCTGTGGACAACCGGTTCCGGACCCCACAAAGGATCACCGGCCCGGGGACGGTCCGGGCCGGTGATCAGGGAGTCGGTACGGTCAGCGGCCCTGCAGAGCCTTCACGTTGTCGCCGAAGGTCCAGCTCTTCGAACCGTCCCAGTTGATCGACCAGGTCATCAGGCCCTTGATCCCGGGCACCGAGTTGTACGCCTGGCTGACCAGCGCCGGCGTCATGTACCCGCCACCCGCGCCGGGCTGGGCGGGCAGGCCGGGCACCTGCTTGTCGTACGGAATCTTGATGGTCGTGCCCTGGATGGTCAGCCCGTTGTTCAGGCACTGGGTCTGCACGGTGAAGCCCTGCACGGTCCCGGCCGAGTACGAGTCGCCGGAGCAGCCGTACATCGAGCCGTTGTAGTACTGCATGTTCAGCCACCAGAGCCGGCCGTTGTCCAGGTACTTCTTGATGATCGGCAGGTACGAGCCCCAGATCGAGCCGTAGGTCACGCTGCCACCGGTCACGTACGCCGTCTCCGGCGCCATGGTCAGCCCGAAGTTCGACGGCATCTGGGCGAGCACCCCGTCGATGATCCGGATCAGGTTCGACTGCGAGGCGGAGAGCGTGCCGATGCTCCCGCTGCCGGAGAGCCCGGTCTCGATGTCGATGTCGATGCCGTCGAAGTTGTACGCCTTGAGGATCGGCACGATGGTCGCGACGAACTTGTCGGCGACCGCGCTGGAGCTCAGGTCGATGCCGGCCGCCGCGCCGCCGATCGACATCAGGATGGTGGCGCCCTGGGCCTTGGCCGCGCAGATCTCCGCGGCGGTCGGCACCTTCACGCCGGCGTCCATCCCGTTCTCCCAGAGGACCGTGCCGTCCGAGCGGATCACCGGGAACGCGGCCATCAGCACGTTGTAGCCGTGCTGGGTGATCCGGCTGTCGTTGATCGGGATCCAGCCCATGCCGGGGTGCACGCCGTTCGACGCGCCGTCCCAGTTCTCCCAGTAGCCCTGGAGCACCTTGCCGGCCGGGCGGCCCTTGACGGCGCAGGTCCCGCCGGTCGCGGTCGGGGACGGGCTGGCGGTGGGCGAGGTGGTCACCGAGGGCGACGGCGACGGCGGCCTGCTGGTGGTCGCCGAGACCGACGGGGACGGCGTGCCGCCGCCGCTGCAGGCGCCGAGGTCCTTCCACAGCGTCGGGGTGGCGGCCGGGTTCCAGCCGGTGCCGGCGTAGGCGGTGTGGGTGACCAGCGCCTGCCAGAGCTTCGACTGGTACGTCACCTGCTGGCCGGCGGTGTAGGTGACTCCCTCCGCCCAGACCGTCGAGGAGCAGGCCACCGCGGCCTCACCGGTGGCGGCGAACGCCACGGCCGAGCCGAGTGCCACCCCCACCCCGGCGACCAGCGCTAACACCTTGCGGCGAACACCCATGGCGACTCCTCGACAGCGAACGTGACCTGTGCCACCACATCGTGGCTTTCACGTTCACAAATATCAAGGGTTCTTAACAGTAAATTATGCAAGTCTCTTAACAGTCACCGGCAGCTCGACGAAGGCCCCGAACGGCTGCAGCGCCTCCTCCGCCGCGACCCAGTCCGCGGCGGTGAAGCCGGTCAGGGGCGAAACCTGCACGGAGACCGCTTTCTTGCCGAGCGTGCGCTTCCAGACGGCCATCACCTTGCCGTCGCGCGACAGCGTCGACTGGAACACCCCGTTGCCACCCGGGACGATGCTCTTCAGCTGGTCGACGGTGGCCATCATCGACCGGTCCTTGTAACCCAGCATGAACTCGTCGAAGCCGGGCAGCGCGCGCCAGCCGCGCACCGGACCGGCGTCCAGGACGGCCGGATCGGCCCACATCTCGACGCCGTCGACGTCCACCGCCACCAGGCCGGCGGCGGCGATCCCGGCCCGGGCGTCCTTCATCGCCAGCATGGTCCAGCCGGCGAAGTCCTTGGCCGTGGTGGGACCGTGACTGCGGAAGTAGCGATGCGCCAGGATGCCCAGCGCCTCCTCGCGCGACGGCGAGTTGCGGGCCGGCGCCCACTCGTCGAGCAGCACGAACGTCTGCTCGGCGCCCTCGTTCGGCGCGATCGCCGTCACGCCGCGCTGACTCGCGTACCACAGAAGGTGGTAGCCGAGCTGACCGCTCACCGCGACGCCGCCCTCGTTGATCGCGGCCACGCACGCTGATCGCGTCATCCGGCCGCCGCCCGCGAGGGCGGCGCCGAGAATGTCCGCCGCCTTGTCCGCATCGGCCTCGGACAGACCCAGGAACTCGCGGCGTTTCGCCGCGCCGGCCAGCGCGCGCACGCCGGTCAGCTCGAGCATCCAGTGCGCGTCGGCGGACGGGATCAGGTGCACGGTGCCGCGCATCGGCCAGGTGCGGATCACGTCGCGCCGCTCGGTCTCGGCGACGATCTCGGTGCGGGTGCGGCCGGGCAGCCGCACGCCGAGCGACCAGAGCACGCTGTTGAGATCCTGCGCCTGCAGGGCGCCGAACCACTCGGTGACCTCGCGGACCGACTCCTTGCCGGTGGAACCGAGCAGGAGGCTGGTCAGGCGAAGGCTCAGTGCCGTGTTGGTGTCCACGGCACTGAGCCTAGAAGCAAGGTCCGACAGAAATCAGCGGCCGCGGGCCGCCCGGTACCGCTTGATCAGCGCGTTCGTCGACGAGTCCGCGTCGTCGGCGGGCGCGGACGCCGAGGTCAGCTTGGGCGCCAGCTGGTTGGCCATCACCTTGCCGAGCTCGACACCCCACTGGTCGAACGAGTTGATCTCCCAGATCACGCCCTGGGTGAACGTGATGTGCTCGTAGAGCGCGACCAGCTGCCCGAACACCGCCGGGGTCAGTTTGTCGGCGAGGATCGTGGTGGTCGGGTGGTTGCCCTGCATCACCCGGTGCGGCGCGACCTCCGGCTTGGTGCCCTCGGCCCGCACCTGCTCCAGGGTCCGGCCGAAGGCCAGCGCCCCGGTCTGGGCCAGGAAGTTCGACATGAACAGGTCGTGCATCTCGCCGATGTCGTGGTTCGGCTTGCTGAACCCGATGAAGTCGGCCGGGATCAGCTTGGTCCCCTGGTGGATCAGCTGGTAGAAGGCGTGCTGGCCGTTGGTGCCGGGCTCGCCCCAGAAGACCTCGCCGGTCTGGAAGGTGACCGGGTCGCCGGAGAGCCGCACCGACTTGCCGTTGCTCTCCATGGTCAGCTGCTGCAGGTAGGCGGCGAACCGGTGCAGGTACTGCGCGTAGGGCAGGACCGCGTGCGACTGGGCGCCGAGGAACGTGTCGTACCAGACGTTGAGCAGGCCGAGCAGGGCCGGCACGTTCCGCTCGATCGGCGTGGTCCGGAAGTGCTCGTCGACGGCGTGGTAGCCGGCGAGCATCTCGGCGAACTGCTCCTTGCCGATCGAGATCATCACGGACAGGCCGACCGCGGAGGGCAGCGAGTAGCGGCCACCCACCCAGTCCCAGAAGCCGAACATGTTGTCGGTGTTGATGCCGAAGTCAGCGACCTTCTCGGCGTTCGTGCTGACGGCGACGAAGTGTTTCGCGACGGCGGACTCGTCGGACAGACCGCGCAGCAGCCAGGACCGGGCCTCCCGCGCGTTGGTCAGCGTCTCCTGCGTGGTGAACGTCTTCGACACCACGATGAAGAGGGTGGTGGCCGGGTCGAGGTCACGCGTCTTCTCGTACAGGTCGGTCGGGTCGATGTTGGAGACGAACCGGCACTCGATGTCGCGCTGCGAGTAGTCCTTCAGCGCCTCGTAGGCCATCACCGGGCCCAGGTCAGAACCGCCGATCCCGATGTTGACCACGGTGGTGATCCGCTGCCCGGTGTGCCCCACCCACTCGCCGGAGCGCACCTTGTCGGCGAACGCGCCCATCCGGTCGAGCACCTCGTGCACGTCGGCCACCACGTCCTGGCCGTCGACGACCAGCGAGGCCGACCGCGGCAGGCGCAGCGCGGTGTGCAGCACCGCGCGGTCCTCGGTGACGTTGATGTGCTCGCCGGCGAACATCGCGGTGATCCGCTCGCTCAGCTTCGCCCGGCCGGCCAGCGCGAACAGGGAGGCCAGCACCTCGTCGGTGACCAGGTTCTTGCTGTAGTCGACGTACAGGTCGGCGACCTCGGCCGCGTAGCGCTCGCCGCGCTGCGGGTCGCTGCCGAACAGGTCACGCAGGTGGACCGCCGAGAACTTCTCCGCGTGGCCCTGAAGTGCCTGCCACTCGGCGCTGTCGGAAACGTGTTCGCTCATCTCTCCCACTCCGGACCGGGACACTCGCACACTTCGCCCATCGTGGCACGTACCGCTGCCGGACGCGGCGAAGTGGGGCTCATAGACGGAGCCGTCCTGGCGCCCACCGCGAGGTTATCCCCACGACGACCGCAACCCGCCAGCGCGTCCCCTTGATCCCGCTGCAGGCGACCACTGCCGTTCTGTACCTTTGCGGCCCCGGCGCGTCCCGCTCCTTTGTAGGCTGCCGGAGTGATCATGCAGCTGGCGACCGCGGTGGATCGTCACCGGCGACCGATCGTGCTCACCGCCGTCACGCTCACCGCCGCCGCCCTGGCCGCGCGCGCCGCCGGCGCGGACCCGGACCCGCTGGCCGCCGGACTGGCCGTGCCGCTGGCCGTCGCCCTGCTGCTGGTGTTCCCGATCATGGTGGCCCCGGTCTGGCGCAAGCGGACCGGGTTACGGCTCGACGAGCCCACCCGCTCGTTCCGCACCCCGCGGACCGGCGTGGTGCCGCTGTTCGGCGTGATCCACCTGACCCTGCTCGGCATCCTCCTGCTGATCCCGGCCGACACCCCGAAATACCGGCTCATCGTGCCGGTCGCCGCGCTGGCCCTGCTCGGCTACGCCCGCGCGCTCTGGTACGGGCTCGGCGTCACCCTGACAGCGGACGGCGTGCACGCCGACAAGTACACCGGCTCGCTCACCTTCCCCTGGGAGGCGCTCGACCCGGACCGGCCGCCGAAGGTCGTCTCGCACGAGGTGGAGATCCACTACCACCGGCCGGACCTGATCCGGGTCACCGGCCGGCTGGTCCGCCGCCGGACCGTGATCACCGAAGGCATCCGGCCGGAGCTGGTCGCCGCCGCGCTCCGGCACTACCTGGCGCACCCGGCGGAACGGGCCCGGATCGGCACCCGGGACGGGCTCGACCGGCTGGCCGAGGCCACCGGGGACCGCGCCGAGCTGGAACGGGACACGCCGGTGTGGACCGGCCGCGGTCTGGCGGCGGCCGTGCTGACCGCCCTGCTGCTGTTCCCCTGCGCGATCGGCATCGAGGTGTGGGCCGACGGCCGGTTCGGCGAGGACTCGGCCGGCGCGGTCGTGGTCCACCTGGTCACCGGCGCGCTCACGATGGCCGCCGGCGGCCTGGTGGTCGAGGCGATCCGCGGCTACCGCCGCCGCCACCGGTAGCTATCATCCGCCGATGATCTTGAACATCTCGGCGGCGGGTCGAGGGTGTCGCGCCGGGCCTGGTCGCCGCGACCATCATCGGTTCGGTGCGGCTGCTGCGGCGGCGCGGCTGAAATTTGTCGTACCCCTCTCCTAGGTTCTCGCGCATGGTTACCGCGGCTTACACGTACCTCGGTTCGTCGACTCTGGACGACCGGCTGACCTTGCAGACCTCCGGTGGGCCGGCGGCGCACCCGCGCTTCTTCACCGGTTTCCTCACCTCGCCCGGCGCCGCGGCGACCGGCCTGCTGGCCGTGGCCGAGGTGGCCCGCACCCGCTATTTCCGGCCGCTGCCGCCGGCCAGCCTGGACCCGGTGGTGACGGCCGGCTCCGACCGGTTGCGGTTCGAGTCGTTCTCCGGCTGCTGCGGCGTCTATGCCCGGCTCGACGTGCTCCCCGGCGGGCTGGACGGCGAGATCCTCGCCCACGGCACCACCAATGTCGACGTCAACCTGCCGTTGCAGCGCGCGCTGACCCGGGTCGGCCGGTCCGACCCGATGCACGTCGCGGTCGGCCCCGACGACCTCACCGTGACCACCTTCGACGGTCCGCTGGTGGAGCGGAAGGTGCCGCTCCCGTCCCGCTGGCTGCGCGGTTTCGCCGAGGCGCAGGTGCTCACCGCCCGCTTCGACCCACGCGCCGAGATCGGCGTGGCCGAGGCCCGCGCCCTGGTCAACCGGCTGCCCGCCACCGACAAGTCGGTGCTCTGGGCGGTTCCGGCCGGTCGTTCGCTGCGCTTCACCTCCCGGCCCGTGCCGGGCGCGGTCTGCCTGCCCGGTGCGGGCCGCCTGGCTGCGCTGAAACCCTTCCTTCGGTACGCGGTGAGCCTGCGCGTCTACGGCCCGGCCGTCGCCGCGGGCAGTGGCCCGGTGGCCAGCACCTGGGAGCTGAGCATGCCCACCCTCCGCCTGTCGGTGACCCTCTCCCCGGAGCCGTACCGCGGCTTCTCCGGCGAGGGCGCGGTCCTGGAGTCGCTCGCCTCCGACGAGGTGACCGACGACGCCGACCTGGTCAGCGCCCTGCTCTCCTGGGACCCGACGATCGACGTGGACGCGCTGGCGACCGCATCCGGGCTGGGCGCCACTCGGGTCCGCGACGCGCTGACCCAGCTGGGCACCGCCGGCCGGGTCGGTTATGACGTGGCTGAGGCCGGCTATTTCCACCGCACCCTGCCCTACGCGGCGGACGCGGTGGAGCGGATGAACCCGCGGCTGGCCGGCGCCCGCGCGCTGATCAGCGCCGGCGCGGTCACCCTCGGCCCGGAGGTGTCGGTGGTGGTCAGCGGCGACCAGACCTACCACGTGCGGCACGAGTCGCAGTCCTGCACCTGCCCGTGGTGGGCGAAACACCGCGGTGGCCGCGGCCCGTGCAAGCACGTCCTCGCGGTCCGGATGGCCCGCGCCGGCGAGACCGCCGAGACGATCGAGAAAGCCGAGGCGGCGGCATGACCGGCTCGATCTCGGCGGTCTCGGTGGCCCGCGCCCGGCGCACTCGCACCGAGCCGCTCAGCTGGGCGGCGATCGACCACCTGGCCCGCCACGACGATCTGCCGGGTCTCACCCTCCTGCTGCTCGCCACGCCCGAGGAGGAGCGGGTCGCCCTGGCCCCCGCGGTGGACGCCGGCATCAAGAGCGCCGACCCGGACCGCTGGTGGGGCCGCCGCGGCAACCCCAACCCGGGCTACGCCCTGGCCGTGATCGGCTGCATGCCGTCCGCCGCCCGGGCCGCCGCGGCGCTGGGCCGGCGCGGCATGCGTCTCTGGACCCAGGGCTCCCCCGAGTTCTTCCTGGAGATCGCCCGGTCCCGGCAGCTGCCGTGGCTGGGTGACCTGGGCCGCCGGCTGGCCGACCGGATCCCGGCCCGCGACCCGTGGGCCGTCGACTGGCGGTTCATCACCGCGGTGCTCCGGGAGGGCGGCGTGGAGCCACCGGTCACCGAGGGCTTCGTGCGCGGCTGGCTGGGCGAGCTGTTCGACTCCCCCGGCCGGGGCCAGCGCCGGGCGCCGCTGGTCCAGCGCATGCGCGAGGACCCCTACCTGCCGCTGCTGCTGCCGGCGGTCTTCGAGATCGACCGGCTCGGCGCCGTCGTGGCCGGCGGCTCATGGGACGAGACGACCAACCGGTGGGAGAGCGCGCCGCGCTTCCCGGGCGTGGTCGCCGAGCTGGTCGCCGAGGGCACGCTGGCCCGCCCGGCCATCCTCGACCTGACCGTCGACCGGCTGCTGCGCGGCGGCAAGCCGCATGATGTGCGCCCGTTCGTCCTGCTGCACGACGCGCTCGCGCCGACCGTCGACGAGCTGGCCGGGCACGCCGCGGACTACGCCCGGCTGCTGCCGGAGGCGCCGGGCACGGTGGCCACGCTCGCGCAGAGATCGTTGCGGGCCGTCGACGAGGCCGGCCGCCTGGAGCTGGAGACGCTCCTCGAGGCCAGTCAGCCGACCTTGGTCCGCACCGAGAAAACTCTGGTGAAGGCCCAGCTCTCCTGGCTGGAGAGGGTCGCCCGCCGGCAGCCGGACCGGGCCGGCGAGGTGCTGGAGACGGTCGCCGCCGCATTCGGCCACCCGGCCCTGGACGTGCAGGAGCGGGCGCTGACCCTGATCGGCAAGCAGGCCGGCCGGCTCGACCCGGCGACCGTGGGCCGGCTCGCCGAGGCGTCCGCCGCCCTGGCCGGCGACCTGCCGGGCCGGGCCGCCGAGCTGTTCGGCACGGTCGCCGAGGCGCCGGCCGCGATCCCGCAGCTGCCGCCGGCCGCCCCGCCGGCCGAGCTGCCGCCGCCGATCGCCACGGCCGGCGAGCTGGCCGAGGAGCTGGTCGCGCTCTGCCACGAGGAGACCGCGGTCCGCTGGGAGCGGGTGCTGGCCGGGCTGGTCTCGCTCTACACCGTGGCGGGCTCGGCGGCGCTGGCCACCGCCCTGCAGCCGGTGCTCGACCGCTACCCGTCCACCTTCACGGAGAACTCGTGGAACCGGACCTCCCCCGGCGTCTACCTCGGCGAGGCGATCCGCGCCGCGCTGGACACCGAGCGGCCGGGTGTGTGGCGGCGGATGCTGGCCGGGATCGAGGGCCGGCAGCTGCTGCGGGTCTCGCAGCGGACCTTCGACGCGGTGCGCACCGCCTGGCAGGGCGGTGTCCGCGGCGGTCCGGACGCGGCTTTCGCCCCCACCCCGGACGGCGTGCTCGCGCTGCGCGTCGCCGAGGTCGCGGTGCAGCTCACCCGCACCCTGGTGCCGGCCGTGGTGGCCACCCCGACGCACGTGACCGGCAGCCTGGACCCGGCGGTGCTGCTGGACCGGCTGCGGCGGGCCGAGGCGGAGGGCTGGCAGCCGTGGCCGGTCGACTTCGAGCAGGCGCTGCTGCGGCTGCCCCGGCAGGCCGATCCGGCGGTCGTCGCCGGCGCCGCCGAGCTGACCTCGCCGGCCGGTCAGCAGTTCGCCGCCTGGCTGGCCGCCGGTGGCCTGCCCGACCCGGTGAGCACCCGCTGGGAGCAGCGACCGGCCACGGTGGACCAGCAGTACGCTCCGGTCGCTCGGCGGGCGGTCGCCGCCGTGCGCCCGGCCCGCGACGGCGGCCTGCGGCTGGAGCGCCAGCTGCTCACCCTGGAGCCGAGGTCCTTCCCCCAGCTCTGGCCGGACGACTTCCGGCGGCGCGGTGACGTGCTGGCCATGGTGCTGCCGCACCACCGGGAGGTGACCGCGGCCTGGATGCTCTCGGAGCTGGCCGCGCTCGCCGACCAGGACCAGCGCGACGGCGCCGAGGTGCTGCCGCTGCTCGCCGAGTGCGGCGGGCCGGTCGGCCCGGCCCTGGCCTACGGCTTGGCATATTCGTTGGGCGCCCGGCACCAGGAGAGCCGGTTGGCGGCGGTTGACGCGTTGGTCACGCTCGCGGCCCGCCCGGAGCCGTTCGCCCCGGCGGTCGGCGCGGCCCTCGCCGACCTGTGCGCCGACGGCCTGGTGAAACTGTCCCGGCTGGTCCCCGCCCTGGCCGAGATCCACCTGGCCGGCGCCTCGGTGGCGCTGTGGGAGCTGCTGACCGCCGCTCTCCCGCCGCTGCTGCCCACCGGTCAGCGCGGCCTGCCCGACCTGCTCGAACTGTCCACCCAGGTGGCCGGCGCGGTCCGAGCTCGCAGCGCGATCCCGGGCCTCGCCGAGATCGCCGCCCGTCCCGGCACCACCCGCCTGGTCAAGGAGGCGAAGCGCCTGCACAGCGTCCTCCATCCCTGAGCCCGCGGGGCCCCGGTTCACCCGGGGTGGCCCCGCAGCCGGGCGGCAGACCGGCGGCACGCCCGGTCCGGAACCCGGGATTCCGGACCGGGCGCGTGCGGCCGCGCCCCGGCCGCAGCTCGCCACCACCGAGCGGCCGGTCTCACGTGGCGGCCTTCCCGCGCGCCAACCCCTGCCGCGTGTCCCCTTCCCGCGCGGTAACCCCGTCCCGCCGCTACCCGCACCGCGCCGCGCCGCCCCCGCACCGCGCCGCCACTCGCACCGCGCCGCCGCCCGCACGACCGCCCGCACCACACCGCCGCCCGCACGACCGCCCGCACCCGCCACCCGCACGACGACCGCCCGCACCACACCGCTGCCCGCACCGCACCGCCGCGGCCCGCACCGCCGCGGCCCGCACCGCCGCCGCCCGCACCGCACCGCCACCCGCACCGCACCGCCACCCGCACGACGACCGCCCGCACCGCACCGCCGCCCGCACGACCGCCCGCACCACACCGCGCCGCGCCACCACCCGCACTGCGCCGCCCCCACCGGGCGGTGGGTCAGGACGGCGGGAAGAGGGCGGAGCGCATCAGCGGAGCCAGGGCCTGCGTGTAGGCGACCGTGAGGTGGCTGTTGTCCCGATAGACCAGGGTGTCCCCGATGATCATCGGGCAGACGTCGGTGCAGAACCAGCGGGTCGGGTCGACCACCCGGACACCCGACGCACGGGCCGCCGCCGCCACCAGGTCGCGGCGGTGCGGCTCGGTGACACTGCCCTTCATCGACTCCAGGCAGCGGGTGATCCGGGCCGCGTTGGCCGCGACGCACTCCGGGGCGGCCTGGTGCAGCCACGGCGTGTCCTGCAGCATCACCAGGTCCAGACCGGACAGCCGGTCGAAGGTCTTCCGCCAGCCCTCGGCCCAGAGCGGATCGTCCGCGCGGCCGGGTCGCGGCACCGGCTTGCCGCTCGCGTCGATCAGACCGCCGTTGTCCGCGTTGTTGGAGACCAGCAGCACCAGGTCGGGCCGTTCCGCGCGGATCCGGTTCAGCACCTTGTCGCGGAAGTCCACGCACTCGGTGTAGGGCCGCTTCAGCTCGGTGTTGCGGACCAGCACCGACGGCACCTGGCAGGCCGCCTTGGTGAGCGCCACCAGTTTCCAGCCCTGCTGCCGGGCCGCCTCGTCGACCGCCGGGAACCAGTGCGCCGCGTGCGAGTCACCGATCAGGTAGAGCGTCCTGGCCCCGGCCGGGTCGCCGTAGACGCAGTCGCCGCCCAGCTCCGCCGAGCGGAAGTCGGCCAGGTGGCACTTGGCCGCGTAGTGCGCCGGCAGCACCGCGTTGGCCTCGGTCAGCTTCGGTTGCAGGTTGGACGGCATCCGGTTCGCCTTCGCCGACGCGGTGATCAGCTCGGTGAGCCGGGCCTGCGGGTCGCTCGCGGCGGCCAGCTCGGTGGCGACGTGCGGCGCGGCCGCCCCGATCGGCAGCGGCGGCACGTGCCTGCCGGCGGCCAGGCCGGCGGTCGCGGTGATCAGCGACAGGGTGAGCCCGAAGACCAGGCCGCGGCGTGCCTTCCCGCGCAGCCACGGCTGCGCCCGCAGCGGGTTCTCCACCAGGTGGTAGGTGACGAAGGCCAGCACCAGCGCGCCGCCCGCGAAGACCAGGTTGAGCGTGGTCGTCTCGTCCCGCGGCAGCACCGCCGGCCAGATCATCAGTACCGGCCAGTGCCACAGGTACCAGCCGTAGGACAGCTTCCCGACCAGCTGCATCGGCGGGGTGCCGAGCAGCGCCGCCGCTCCGCCCCGGCCGCCGCCCGGCGTACCGCCGGCGATCACCGCGGCCGCGCCGAGCACGGGCAGCGCGGCGGCGTACCCGGGAAAGGGGGTTTGCTCGTCGAAGCGGACCGCGGCCGTGAGCACCGCGGCCAGCCCGCCCCAGGAGAGCGTCAGCGCCGCGGCGCGCGGGAGGCCACGCAGCCGGGCGGCGCCGACCGCGAGCAGCGCGCCGGCGCCGAGTTCCCAGGCCCGGGTGTGCGATCCGAAGTAGGCGTACGGCGCGACCGTGGCGGTCTGCTGGACGCTGAGCGCGAGCGAGACCACGGCCAGGCCGCCGAGCGCCACCGCCAGCCGCCGCGACGAGCGCACCGTGATCAGCAGGAGCAGCGGCCAGATCAGGTAGAACTGTTCCTCCACGGCCAGCGACCAGAGATGCTGCAGCGGCGAGGGGTCGGTCTCGGAGGCCAGGTAGTCGATGCCCGCGGCGGCCAGCCGCCAGTTGATGCCGTAGAAGGTGCTGGACACCGCGTCGAGGGCGATGCCTTTGAACCGGGTGGCGGGCAGCCACAGCCAGCTGGCCAGCACGGTCGCGAGCACCACCACGGTGGCGACCGGGAGCAGCCGCAGCGCGCGCCGGGCGTAGAACCGGGGCAGCGAGATCCGCCCGGCTCGCCGGTGCTCCCCGATCAGCAGCGTGGTGATCAGGAACCCGGAGATCACGAAGAACACGTCGACGCCGACGTAGCCGCCGGCGAACCGGCCGACGCCGGCGTGCGAGAGCACCACCAGGGTCACCGCGACGGCGCGCAGTCCCTCGATGTCCGGGCGGAACTTCGGATGCCCCGTTTCCGGAGCGGCCGGCGCGGCGGTGGTTCGCGGCGGCGCGGTGATCAGGCTCGACGACACGGCGCATTGCACCAGCCGGTCCCGACCCGCCGGTGTCCCGCCGGCGAACAGCCGCGTGAACTCAGCGGACGAACAGGTGAAGCGGACGCCGGGAAAGCGAAAACGCCGCCCGGGCGGGGGACCCGGGCGGCGCTTTCTCAGGGGGTGAGTGAAGTTCAGCCGATCTTGACGTTGAAGATCGGGTTGGCGGCCAGCTTCTTGAAGGAGGCGAGCGACGCCGGGGTGCTGTCGATGCTGATGTCGCGGTCGCCCTCGTCGTCGTGCTTGGTGTCGAAGTGCACGATCGCCTTGATCGCGGACCGCTTCTTCAGCTGCTCGACGACGCTGTTGTAGACGAAGGACTTGTCGGCCTTCTTGCCCACGCGGTGGTAGGCGCCCCACTCGGCGATCATGACCGGCTTGCCGGCGTGCTTGGTGACGGCCCAGTCGTACCAGCCCTGCGCGCCGCCCTTGGCCTTGCGGTCGAGCAGCGCCGAGAAGTCACCGAAGTGGTAGTAGCCCTTCTCCACGGAGACGTAGGAGTCCAGACCCATCCAGTCGACGACGTCGTCGCCGGGGTAGAGGTCCTTCCACCACGACTGCGCCATCCACTTCTCGTTGCCCATGTAGGCCAGCACGTTGACCACGTTGGTCACGCCCTGGGCGCGCAGCCGCAGGATGGTGTGCCGGTACATGGCCGCGAAGTCCTTGGCCTCCATGCCCGAGCCGGCCTTCGCCACCACGTCGTTCTCCGGCTCGTGGTTCAGGACCAGGAAGAACTTCTTGCCGTACGCCTTGGCGCGCGCCGCGAAGGCGTCGATCCGCTTGTCCTGCTGGCCCTTGGCGACCGCGGCCCAGGTGGTGCCGTACGCGATCTTCCAGTTCTCCAGCAGCACCCGCGGGCGGGCGGCGTCGGTGGTCATCGCGATCTCGGCCTTGGTCGGGAACGGCTCGTTGCCCTTGTGGTACTGGTGGAAGATGCTGGCGGTCCGGCCGCTCGCCTTCTCCCACGTCTTCAGCGCCTGGTCCCGGGGCGCGCTGGTGAAGCCACCAGCGGCACCGCCCCACAGAACGCCACAGGTCGGGACCAGCTTCGCGCCGGTCACGCATCCCGCGTCGGCAGCCTGCGTAGCGGCCTGTGCCGGCGTGGCCGCGACGGCGCCGGTGACACCGGCGGCGAGAGCGGTCAGCGTCAGTACGGTCTTGCGCAGCGTCGAACGCATCAAGATGAAGAAATCCCCCCGTTTGTCCAGCGGCCGAGACCGCCGGGCCTGTCCGGCGGGTGTTGGCCGCCGGGCACCTGTCCGGCGGTGTGTCCCGCCGGGCATGAGAAGAGATTCCAGGGCGTGGGGTGCACGGCAAGTGCCCGTGCCGGTGCGGGGAGGTTGCGGGTGTCGTCACCGCCGGTAACAAGTCTGGGCGGCGCTGACGCGCCGCCCAGAGCAGCCCGGCCCGCTTGTGGCGCCGGGAAGTTTACGGATCCGCCGGGGCCCGACTGGTGGGTTCGGATGCCGGGGACACCGGCGGATCGGCCGACGCATCGCCGTAAAACTTCTTGGGTTTCACGACGACTGCCGGATGACAAGCGGTGTGGCCCGCTCGACGGTGAAGATCATACGGTTCTGCGGGCCGGGGTCCAGCGCTGGGCAGCGAATGGTGACGCGGCTTACGGCAGGAACTCTAGTGCGCGCGGGCGGCAGCGCCCCGGCGGGTGCCGCGGCGCACGCACCCCGCACGGGAGGTCACTTGGAGTGATCGTTCTCCGCGTCCGGTTCGCTCTCCACCGCGACCTCGGGCGGCAGGCCGGTGCCGATCGCGGCGAAGACCGCGGGCCGGTCCCGCCGCAGCCGGCGGCCCCACCAGACGCCGAGCAGGTAGACGATCAGGAAGGCCAGCGGCGGCGACCACACCTTGAGCGGGTTGTCGGAGTCCAGCAGGTCACCGAAGAACGCCACCGAGAGCAGCAGCATCAGGGTCAGGAAGACGGTGGCGATCCACGGCGCGACCGAGCGGCGCCACCGCGTCTCGCCGTGCGGGTCGCGCCGGAAGAACCGGACCACCGCGAACGACGCGATCGTCATCAGCGCCAGCACGCCGAGGCCGCCGGAGACGGTGCCGAAGAAGAACAGGTCGGTGGTCGGGTTCAGGACCAGCGCCGCGAAGAGCAACAGCACCACCAGGGCCAGCCCGGACTGGGCCAGCGAGGCTGCGACCGGCACCTGGTCGCGGGTGCGGGCCAGGGCCGGCGGGAGCACGCCCTCGCGGGCGACGGTCAACGCGTACCGCGCGACCGTGTGGTGGAAGGCGAGCATCGCGGCGAACAGGCTGGTCGCGAAGAACACCCGGGCCAGGTCGGTGATCACGGCCGGCAGGAACGGGTCGGGGAGCACGAAGAACAGGTCGTTGAGGTACTGCGCGGCCACGTCGATGATGTGCTCCGGGCCGGCGACGACCGACATCGCCCAGGCGGACCCGCCGTACAGGATCGCGGCGACGCCCAGGGTCATGAAGATCGCCCGGGCCACCGTGCGGCGCGGGTCGCGGGCCTCGGGCGCGTAGACCAGCGGCGCCTCGAAGCCGACCATCCCGGCGACCGCGCCGACCAGCAGCGACACCCCACCGGCGCTGGCGATCAGCCCTGGGTTCAGGGTGTCGAAGGCGACCGAGCCGCCGGCCGGGTGCGCCACCATCACCAGGTCGAGGGTGAGCACGATGAGCACCTCGGCGCAGACCAGCACGGTCAGGATCCGGGCGTTGAAGTCGATCTGCCGCAGGCCGAGCAGGGCGATCACCGCCCAGCCGAGCAGCGCCCAGACGATCCACGACATCTTCAGCCCGAAGATCGCGGCGGCGTTGTGCGCGGCGACGCCGAACGCGCCGTAGAGACCGATCTGCATGGCGTTGTAGGCGAGCAGCGCGATGAACGCGGTGCCCACGCCGGCCGGACGGGTCAGGCCCGTGGCCGCGTAGGCGTAGAAGGCGCCCCGGTTCGGCACGTGCCGGGCCATCGCCACCAGGCCCACCGTGAAGATCGCCAGCACCGCGGCCACCAGCACGTAGGCGACCGGGATGCCCTTCTCCTTCACCTCGCCGTAGCCCAGGGGCAGCGCGCCGGCGACGACGGTGAGCGGCGTCATCGCGGAGACCGCGATGACGAACACCGACCAGGTGCCGAGTTTGCGAGTGGTCTGCTCGGTGAGCCCCGAATCCGACACGGCGCCTCCTGTCCACAGCGGATCAGTGCCAGACGCCGAACATATCGAAGTTACCCGATCTTGGGGCGGCTTGTTTCCGCTCCGCCCGACACGGGTAGATTCGTACCTATGCCCATCGGCCCGCAGCCGCACGGCCGCCGCGGCACTGTCGAGGAGCCGTACAGTCCGCTGAACCTGCGGCTCGTCCTCGCCGCCATCGGCCTGGTGGTGTGCACCGTCCTGTCGATCCTGCTCTTCCGCGCCGGCTGGACCGTGCCGGGCTGGCTGCTGGCCGCCTGGGCGGTGGCCGCGGTCGCCGACATGGTGGTGATCCAGCTGCGCCGCCGGGCCCGGCGGCGCGCCGAGGGCGGCAAGCGGCACAGCCTCTTCGAGTGACGGTCAGGCCAGCCCGGCGTCGTGCACCAGCAGGGCGATCTGCACCCGATTGTTCAGGTCCAGCTTGGTGAGCAGCCGGGACACGTGCGCCTTCACGGTGGCGACCGACATGAACAGGTCGGCGGAGATCTCCGCGTTCGACTTGCCCTGCGCCACGGCCAGCGCCACGTCCAGCTCCCGGGTGCTCAGCTGATCCAGCCGCCGGCCGGCCGCCCTGCGGTCCCGCGGCGAGGCGGTGGTGACGTGCGTGATGAGCTGCCGGGTGACGCTCGGCGACAGGGTGGCCTCGCCGCGCGCGACGCGCAGCACCGCGTCCCGGATCTGGCCGGGCGGGGTGTCCTTGAGCAGGAACCCGCCGGCCCCGGCACGCAGCGCGCGGAGCACGAACTCGTCGGCGTCGAAGGTGGTCAGCACCAGCACCTCGGGGGCGCCCGGCCGGTTGCGCAGGGTCTCGGTGGCGGCCAGGCCGTCCACGCCGGGCATCCGGATGTCCATCAGCACGACGTCCGGCCGGTGCTCGGCGACCGCGGCCGGCACCTCGCTGCCGTCGCTGGCCTCGCCGACCACGTGCACGTCGTCGGCGCCCTTGAGGATCATCGAGAGACCGGCCCGGACCAGCGCGTCGTCGTCGACGATCAGCACCCGCACCGGGGTCATCGGGACACCGGCCAGGGCAGGTCGGCGGTGAGCCGGAAGGTGGCGCCGTCCGAGCCGTGGGTGAGGTGACCGCCGGCCAGCGAGGCGCGCTCTGCGAGGCCGATCAGGCCCACGCCCGTACCGGGAATCGGCGGTCCGCCGGGGACGCCCACCGGAAGCGGATTGACGATCTCGATGTGCAGGCCGGCGCCGCAGGCGCCACCGACCGTCACCCGGACCACCGCGCTCGGGGCATGCTTGCGGGCATTGGTGAGACCCTCCTGCACTATGCGGTACGCCGTGCGGCCGGTGCCGGCGGGCACCTCGCCGAGGTCGACCCGGATGTCGAGAGCCACCCGGTCGCCGGCCAGCCGCGCCTCGTCGACCAGCGCGGGCAGCGCGCTCAGGGTGGGCTGCGGCCGCTCCGGGGCGGGCTCGGCGTCGTCGACCTGCCCGGCGCGCAGCACGCCGATCACCTCGCGCAGATCCTGCAACGCCTGGTGGGCGGTGGCGCGGACCACCGAGGCGGCCCCGGCGATCTCCGCGGGCGGCGCGTCCGGCCGGAACTCCAGGGCGCCGGCGTGCAGGCTGAGCAGCGAGATCCGGTGAGCCAGTACGTCGTGCATCTCCCGGGCGATCCGGGTGCGCTCCAGCGTGCGGGCCTGCTCGACGCGCAGCTGCTGCTCGGCCTCGGCACGGGCGGCCCGGTCGCGCCAGGAGGCGACCAGCTCGCGGCGGGCCCGGACGACCATCCCCCAGAGCGAGATGATTACCACGATCATCACACCCCACCAGACGGTCTCCCAGTAGCTGCCGGCGCTGTCCGGCCGGGCCGCCGCGAAGATCAGATTTGTTGCGGCGGCGGCCGCGGCGTAGCCGGCGAGCACCCGGAAGGGGCAGTGCACGGCCACCGTGAGCATCAGGATGAGCAGGGTGAACGCGCCGGCCACGCTGAACGCGGAGAGCACCAGGGCCAGGGTCGCCAGCGGCCAGAGGAAGCGGCGGCGCCACCACAGGCCGATCCCGGCGATACCGCTGAGCACGCCGTCGAGCCAGATCATCCAGCTGTCGGTGGGATGCCACTCCCGCACCACGCCGGTGTGCCAGCCGAGCAGGTCGGCGGTGGCCAGCACGGTGAAGCCGAAACCGAGCACGAAGCAGACCGTGTCGATCACCCAGTCGCGGGTGGAGCGGCGCGGCGGCGCGTCCGGCTCGGCGGACAGCGCGGCCGGCAGCAACCAGCTCATCTCCACCGTTCCCACGCGTCGACTCTACGAGGGCAGCGCCGGCCGTCGATACCGACCAAAGTCGTAGTCGGCCGGTAGACCAAGGTCTCCGGACATCGACCGAAGGCCGACGCGCCGGGCACCGCCCGCCCCGCAGGCTGATGCCCATGATTGCGGTTGAGAACCTCACCAAACGGTACGGCGACCAGCGTGCCGTGGATGACGTGTCGTTCACCTGCGAGCCCGGCACGGTCACCGGGTTCCTCGGCCCGAACGGCGCCGGCAAGTCGACCACGCTGCGGATGATCTGCGGGCTGACCCCGCCGAGCGCCGGATCGGCGACCGTGTGCGGGCGGCCGTACCGGCAGCTGGGCAACCCGGGCCGGCACGTCGGGGTGCTGCTCGACGCGTCGGCGCAGCACGCCGGGCGGACCGGGCGGGAGACGCTCGCGCTGGCCGCGCTGACCATGGGGTTGGACACCGGGCGGGTGCCGGAGCGGCTGGCCCGGGTGGGGCTGGACGCGACCGCCGGCAAGCGCCGGGTCCGGGCTTACTCGCTGGGCATGCGGCAGCGGCTGGGGCTCGCCTACGCGATGCTCGGCGACCCGGCCGTGCTGATCCTCGACGAGCCGGCCAACGGCCTCGATCCGGAGGGCATCTACTGGATGCGCGGGTTGCTGCGCGAGTTCGCCGACCGGGGTGGCACGGTGCTGCTCTCCTCGCACCTGCTGCGCGAGGTGGAGGCGGTCGCCGACCGGCTGGTGGTGATCGGCAAGGGCCGCATCCTCACCCAGGGCGACAAGAACGAGCTGCTCAGCGCGGCCGGGACGGTGGTCCGGCCGACCGATCCGGCCGCCTTCGACGCGGTGCTGCGGACCATGGGCCTGACCGGCACCCGCTCGGCGGACGGCACCGTGCTGGTGCCGGCCGAGCCGGAGGCGATCGCCCGGGCCGCAGCCGGGGCCGGGGTGGTGCTGCTGGAGCTGCGGCCGGCCGGCGCCGGCGGCCTGGAGGAGATGTTCTTGCGCCTGACCGGTGGCGCCGAGCTGGAGGAAGCGACCCGATGACTGTCACCGCAACCCTGCCGCCGACCCGGCTCACCCTGGTCGAGCTGCGCAAACTCGCCGACACCCGGGCCGGTTTCTGGCTGCTCCTGGTGATCGGGCTGGCCACCGTGGCCACCTCGGGGGTGATCCTGGGCTGGGCCCCGGACGAGGAGATGACCTTCGGCGCGTTCTTCGCCTTCGGCCTGGCGCCATCCGCGGTGCTGCTGCCGGTACTCGGCGTGCTGTCGGTGACCAGCGAGTGGTCGCAACGCACCGCGCTGGCCACCTTCACCCTGGTGCCGCAGCGGGGCCGGGTGCTGATCGCGAAGATCGCCGCCGGCGTGCTGATCGCGATCGCGGCGACCGTGGCGACGGCGGCGCTCAGCGCGGTCGCCACCGTGATCGCCCGCGCGGTCGGCGGTGACGGCTCCTGGAGCCTGGACGCGTCGCTGGTCTGGCAGGGCCTGCTGCTCCAGGTGATCTTCGTGCTGATGGGGATCGGTTTCGGCGCGCTGCTGCAGAACACCCCGCTGGCGATCGTGCTGTACTTCGCGCTGCCGATGGTCTGGACCGTGCTCGGCAGCACGATCAAGGGGCTCAAGTCGGCGGCCGGGTGGCTGGACATCAACGTGACCACGGCGCCGCTGTCCGAACCGGACATGACCTCGGGCGAGTGGGCCCGGCTCGGCGTCTCGGTGGCGGTCTGGGTGCTGCTGCCGCTGGCCGCCGGGGCGGTGCGGGTGCTGCGGCGCGAGGTCGTCTGAGGCGATTCCCGGGTCGTCGTGACGGGCGGGGTGCCATCCTGAAAGACGGTCGGCACCCCCTCGTCATGATCGACTGCGCGTGTTGGGGTCATTCGCACCTTTGTGCAGGTAACGTCCGCTTCGTGAATCGCACCGGTATCGCCAGCGTCGCGGCGATCGTGACCCTCAGCTCGCTTCTCACCAGCCCGGCCGAGGCACAGCAGCGGCCACACGTCACCGCCGGACAACGGCACGCCGGGGTGCTTCCGGCGCAGGACGGCCGGGAGCTGACCCGGACCCGCCTGAAGTTGCGGGGCAAGGCCCTGCCGGCGGCGCGTTACCGGCCACAACCCACCGCCCGCCGCGCGATCGCCGGCACCCCGGCGGTCGGCACCGTGCGCAGCTGGGTGGGGCTGGACGACACCGACGGCGACCTTTACCGCAAGGACTACACGCTGCGGGCGGTCGGGAAGCACATCGAGGTGTGGGTGGCCAAGGACATCGCCTTCCCGGCCGGCGACTGCCGGAAGAACGCCACCGAGGTGACCGACGCGCAGGTGGCCGATCTGGTCACCCAGTTCGACACGCAGATCTACCCCAAGGAGACGGCGGCTTTCAGCACGCCGCCGGACCGGTCCGGGGCCAACCCGGGGATGGACGGCGATTTCACCGGCGACGGCGACAAGACCGTGACGCTGGTCGACAACGTCCGGGACGACAACTACTTCCATTTCCCGGAGCGCCCCACCTACATCGCCGGCTTCTTCTCGGCGCAGCTCAACGAGCTCTTCGACCGCAACGTGATGACCATCGACGCCTACGACTGGCAGCACCGGCTGGGCGCCGAGCCGAAGAACGAGCCGACCGACGACCTGTGCACCAGCCGCCCGGCCCGGCCCCGGATGTACGAGGGGACCTTCGCCCACGAGTGGCAGCACCTGCTGGAGTATTACGCCGACCCGGGCGAGGCGGACTGGCTCAACGAGGGGCTGTCCGATTACGCGCAGACCGTGGTCGGTTACGTCGACGCCCGGATCGGGGTGCACCACGCCGGTTACGACAGCCACCTCGCCTGTTACCAGGGTTTCGGCAACGTCAAGACGACCTACAACGCGAACCCGCGGGAGTGCGGCGGGCCGCAGAACTCGCTGAACCTGTGGGACGAGGGCGACCCGAACGAGGTGCTCGCCGATTACGGCATCACCTATCAGTTCATGGTTTACCTGCGGGACCGGTTCGGCGCGAAGCTGCTCTCCGAGCTGCACCGGGACAAGGAGCACCAGTCGCTCGACGCGGTGCAGTCGGCGCTGCCGAAAGGCGTCAAGCTCACCGACGTGCTGCACGATTTCCAGCTGATGACGCTGGTCGACAAGGAGGTCGGCGCGCCCGGCGGGACGATCACCGGGGTGCCCCGGGAGCGGGTCGTCGCGGCCGGGCTGCGCTCCACGGTCAACCTGGCCAACAAGGCCGCTTATGACAAACCGGGGGCGGCGCCGAACGGGGCCGACTTCATCCGGCTGCCGCGCGGCAAGCTGTCCACGGTCACCTTCAGCGGGGCGGCCACGCTGCCGGCCACGCCGCTGGCCTGGAAGATCGACGCCGGCCTGCTTTTCTCCGGGAACACGCCGGACACCGACGAGACGGCGGCCCGGCAGGTCGAGGTGCCGGCCGACGACCCGGTGCTGCGTTTCACCGCCACTTACGGCCTGGAGAAGGACTTCGACTACGGCTACGTGACGATCTCGGCGGACGGCGGCCGGAGTTATCAGCCGGTGGCCGGGGACCGGACGGTCAAGGGGCCGCTCGGCGCGGCGATCACCGGGCAGGCCGCGGACGTCAAGCTCAGTTACGACCTCAAGGCTTACGCCGGGAAGAAGGTGCTGCTCGGTTTCCGATACGTCAGCGACGCCGCGGTGCAGCTGGGCGGCTGGCACCTCGGCGAGGTGTCGATCGGGAAGAACAAGATCGCGAGCGGGGCGCTCGACGGATGGAAATCGCCGACCCAGTGGTATCCGGTGCCGGTGCGGGGGTGGCACGTGTCGCTGGTCGGGCTCGGCGCGAAGCGGGCCGCCGTGGTGCCGGTCGACCAGGTCGCGGCGCTGCACGGTTATCCCAAGGTGGTGGCGATCGTGGCGCAGGACGACCCGACCGGGGCGGTCACCCAATACGCCCCTTACACCCTGACCGTGGACGGCGTGGTGCAGCCCGGCGGTAGCGGCACGCCCTGACACCGGCTCACTCCTCTCGGCTGCCCGTCACCGGCTCGTCCGGTGGCGGGCGGTTCTGCTCTCCGACATTGACACTGTCACGATGACAGTGTCAAGCTTGCGGCATGTGGACGATGGAGGAGCTGGTCGACCGGGTGCGGGTCGCGCTCGCCGCGGAGTATTCCGGGGCGCCCAACGGCCGTGTCCGGGATCTGCCGGACCGCCGATCGATCCGGTGGTATTCGACGATCGGCCTGGTCGACCGCCCGCTCGGCACCCGCGGGCGCGCCGCGCTCTACGGTCCCCGGCACCTGCTCCAGCTGGTGGCGATCAAGCGGCTGCAGGCGGCCGGGCGGACCCTCGCCGAGATCCAGGCCGAGCTGGCCGGCGCGCCGGAGGAGACGCTCACCGAGGTCGCCCGGGTCCCGGCCGACCTGCTCACCGACGATCCCGCGCCGGCACCGGCGCCGGAGGCGGCCCGGCCGCCGTTCTGGAAGACCCCGCCGGTTGCGGATTGGGCCTTCCCGCAAGGCGACGACATCTCTTTCAGTGCGCCGCCGGGCACCCTTCCGCACACGCCCCCGGCCGCGCCTTCGGGCATGCCCGCGGCCGCGCCTTCCGGCACGCCTGACGTCCCGCCGCCACCCACCGACCCCGGCCTGACGCCGCTCGGCACGGACGCCGTGCTCACCGGCGTGCCGCTCGGCCTGGGCGTGATCCTGCTGGTGCCGGGCGCCCTGCACGCCGGCCACCTCGATCGCGCCGAGCTGGCCACCGCCGCCCGCCCCCTGCTCGACCTGCTCGCATCCCGTGGGCTCACCGATAGGAGAGATCAGTGATCATCTACGTCAATCCGATGGGTCCGGGCGAGCTGGAGCGCGTCCGGCAGGTGCCGGAGTCCGGCCTCGGCTCGATGCGCACCGAGCGGGGCAACCTCCCGCTGGACCGGCTCGACGTGTCCGCCGCGATCAGCGGCCTGGTGGCCCGCACCGAGGTCACCGCCGAGTTCGTCAACACGCACGACACCGCGCTGGAGGCGACCTACGTCTTCCCGCTGCCCGACCGCGCCGCGGTGACCGGCATGACGATGACCGCCGACGGCCGCACGGTCACCGCCGAGCTGCAGGAGCGAGCCGCCGCCCGCGAGCAGTACGACACCGCCATCGCCGCCGGCCGGCGCGCCTCGATCGCCGAGGAGGAGCGCCCCGACGTGTTCACCATGCGGGCCGGCAACATCCTGCCCGGCGAGCGGATCGTGGTGCGGCTGCGGCTGGTCGGCCCGCTGCCGTTCGAGGACGGCGCGGCCACCTTCCGGTTCCCGCTGGTGGTGGCGCCGCGCTACCTCCCGGGCGCGGCCCTGCCCGGCCCCTACGCCGGCGACGGCCAGGCGCCGGACACCGACGCGGTGCCGGACGCCTCCCGGATCTCCCCGCCGGTGCTGCTGCCCGGCTTCCCCAACCCGTTGCGGCTCTCCCTCGGCGTGACCGTCGACCCGGCCGGGCTGGAGCTCGGCGAGGTGCGGTCCAGCCTGCACGCCGTCACCGACCAGGACGGCACCCTGCGGATCGCTCCCGGCGAGCGCGCCGACCGTGACTTCGTGCTGCGGCTGGCTTACGCGCCCGGCGGCCAGACCGCGGTGGCGGTGCCCGACGACGAGGGCGACGAGGGCACCTGGCAGCTGGTGGTGCTCCCGCCGGCCGAGGCCGCGCCGCCCCGCCCCAAGGACGTGGTGCTGCTGCTCGACCGCTCGGGCAGCATGGGCGGCTGGAAGATGGTGGCCGCCCGGCGCGCCGCGGCCCGGGTGATCGACACGCTGACCACCGCCGACCGGTTCGCCGTGCTGACCTTCGACCACCAGGTGGAGCGGCCCCCGGGGCTGGAGGCCGGGCTGAGCGAGGCCACCGACCGCAACCGCTACCGGGCCGTCGAGCACCTGGCCCGGGCCGACGCCCGGGGCGGCACCGAGTTGCTCAGCCCGCTCACCGCCGGGCTCGGGCTGCTCAGCGACAGCACCGGGCGGGACCGGGTGCTGGTGCTGGTCACCGACGGCCAGGTGGGCAACGAGGACCAGATCGTCCACGAGGTCACCCCGCTGATCGGCGGCACCCGGCTGCACACCATCGGCATCGACCGGGCGGTCAACGCCGGGTTCCTCGGCCGGCTCGCCGCGCTCGGCGCCGGCCGGGCCGAGCTGGTGGAGAGCGAGGACCGGCTGGACGAGGCGATGGAGCACATCCACCGCCGGATCGGCGCCCCGCTGGTCACCGGCCTGTCGCTGGGAGCCGAGGGGTTCTCCCCGGTCAACGGGACGCGGACGCCGCAGCGGATCCCCGGGCTCTACCCGGGCGTGCCGCTGGTGCTCTCCGGGCGCTATGTGGGCGCCGCCGCCGGCAGTCTCACGGTCACCGGGCGGACCCGGGACGAGCAGGAATTCCGTATCACGGTGGCGGTGCGGGAGCGGGCCGAGCCGGCGGTCACCAAGCAGTGGGCGCGGGCCCGGCTGCGGGACATGGAGGACGCGTACACGGCCGGCGACAGCGCTCTGGAGCCACGGATCGTGCAGACGTCGCTGCGGTTCGGCGTGCTCTGCCGCTTCACGGCCTACGTGGCGGTCGACGAGCGGGTGGTGAACGAGGGCGGTCAGGTCCGTAAGGTCACCCAGCCGGTCGAGATGCCGTCCGGGTGGGAACCGCCGCCGGTGCCGGTCGCGGCGGCCGGGATGATCCTCTCCGCGGCGCAGTCGCCGTTCCCGGGCGGCCCGGTGGGTGCCGCGCCGCGGATCATGCCGCCGACCCCGCCGCCGCCGGGCGCCCCGCGGTTCGCCCCGGCCCGCGCCGAGAACACCCGGCACACCAAGTCCGTCCACGCGACCGGCACCGCCGACGCCGCCGCGCCGGAGTTCCTCGCCGGCCCGGCTCCGGCGCCCTCCGCCCCGGCATCCTCCGCTCCGGCCGGCCGGCCGCCGGTCGTGGGTGGGCCGCCGCCGGTCGCGGGTGGTGGCCGCGGCTTCGGCCGGTCCCGCCGGGCGACCGGCATCGCCGGTGGCGAGACCTCGCTCGCCGAGGTCCGGGAGCTGGTCGCCGTCGAGGCCGCCCGCTTGCACGACGCCGCCGACCGGCCCGGTCACGAGCGCCGCGACCTGCTCGACGACCTGGCCAGCCGGTTGGCGGTGCTGCTCACGCCGCTGACCGACAAGGCGTTCACGCCGCTGCACGACCTGGTCACGCTGCTGACCGGGGACGCTTCGCTGGACGAGAAGTGGTCCACGGCCGTGCGGGTGCTGTCCGAGTTCGGGTCAGCCCCGCCCAAGCCCGCCACCAAGCCCTTCTGGAAGCGATGACCGCATCCAGGCCGCTCCCCGGCCCGGCCGGCGCGCTGGTCGGGCCGCTCGGTGGCCGACGCCACCATCCCGCCCGTTGCCAGGCGCCTCCGGCCGGAGTACCTCGGCCGTCCGGGAGCCGCGAGCCCGGCCGGTCGCTCTCCAGGCCGACCGGCCGATGACCGATGCCCACCCCGGCCAGGACGCGCTCCTGGCCGGGGCGCCACAGCGGTTCGGGACATCTGATCGGCTCTGGTTCGGCTCGGCCAGGGTTCGGTCAGATCGCGGCGGGGACCCGGCTCGCTCGGGATCGCGGACGGATGCGGGTGGGCTCGACCGGATGCGGCCATCGAGAGGTGTGGAATTCCCGACAGTTGGAGTGGGGTCGGTCGGCCGGGAAGCGGGGTATGGCAGACGGCGTGTTCGCGCTCCATGGGCGCACGTCACGGGCCAAACCGGGCGCTTCCGGGGGCGGGACTCGGATCAACGGGCGGAGCCCGGTGGGCGGGTCGGCTGGGGGCGGCTCAGCCGAACGGACCCCACGCCGAGCCGTCAGTGCCGGTAAGTTGATTCATCGATTGTTGACCAGGGGGTGGCGCGTCCGTGGACGACGAGGATTTCGGTACCGACCGAGACCCGTTGCTGGTGCGTCCGTTCGTTGTCCAGGACGGCGAGCCCGCGGAGCACGTCTCGTCCGGAGCCACCTGGCCGGCCGGCACGGCCTCCGACTCCCCCACCCAGATCCTTCCGGTCTTCTCCGGCGCCGAGGCGAAGAAGCCGCGCGGGCCGCGCCGGAAACGGCGACCGCTGCTGGTCGCCGGGGTCGGCGCCGGGGTGCTCACGGTGCTGGCGGTGGCCGGCTACACGGCGCTGCGGCCCGATCTCGAACCGACACTCTCGGCCGACCTGCCCGAGCATTCGCTGCCGGCGGTGACCGGCCCGGCCGCCACCGCCACGTCGCCGTCCCCGGACGAGGAGTCGGGCGACGGCACGACCGGTGGCGGCCAGCCCGGTGGGGACAGCGGCTCCGGCCAGGACCCGGAGCCGACCGGCGACCCCACCGCCTCCACCGGATCGACCGCCCCGACCACCGCACCGGCGGCCGCGCCGCCCGGCTCGGCGGCAGCCAGCGCGGCGGCGCCCGCCGCGTCGGCGACGAACGGACCGGCCGCCCTCGCCCCGTCGCCGCTGGCCACCGGCACCGGCCTCCTGGTCAGTGGCAACGGCCTCTGCCTGGACCTGCCGAACGCGATCCCGGCCGACGACAACGCCCTCCAGGTGTTCGACTGCAACCGTTCGATCGCCCAGGTGTGGACGCTGTCCGACGACGGGACGCTGCGGGTGATGGGCCGGTGCGCGCTGCTGGTCGGCGACGACACCGTCCACCTGACCGAGTGCGACCGGCGGACCACGTCGCAGTGGCGGACCACCGGGAACCGGGAGCTGGTCAACCTGGCGAGCAACGAGTGCCTCACCGACCCGTCCGGCGGCGCCCGTCCCCGCACCCGGGTCGTGGTCGTCCGCTGCACCGGCGATGCCAATCAGCAGTGGGCCTTGCGCTGACCGGAGCCACCGATCCCCCGCCGCGATGACCAACCTGCGGACACCATGCGGGATGCGGGATGCGGGACGGAAGCGAGACACCGGGACCCGAGGAGCCGGCCGAAAGCAGGACACCGGGACGCGGGAGGCCGGACGAAAGGACACCGGGACGCGGGAGCCCGGACGAAAGGACATCGGGACGCGGGAGCCCGGACGGAACCGGGACACCGGGACACCGACAGGGCCGGCCGAAAGGACACGGGACGCGGGAGGCCGGGCGGAACGGCGACCGGGACACCGGGAGACGCGCAGCGGTCCGGAGCGGAGCGGACCTCGCGATGCGCCGGGACACACCCGTGCGTCGCTGGTCGGTCTCGGGTGGGACTGCCTCGCGGGGTAGCTCGGGGCGGTGTGGTTGCGGTTGGGGCAGCCCGAGGCCGTACAGGAAAGTGAATGCGGGCAGCCGGAAGCGATACCGCCACCTGGTGACGAAGCGGTCGTCAAAAACGGCGGAGCTGGACAAGCGACCGCGCGACACGGGCGCACCCGGCCAAGCCGTCGTCAGAGAGTGCCGGATGGGCTCAGCCGCGGTGGGTGATGGTGCCGGCTACGACGGTGAGGGGGACCGGGGACTCGGCGAACTCGTCCGGCGGGGCGGTCAGCGGGTCCAGGGTGAAGACCGACAGGTCGGCCTGGCAGCCGGGAGCGATGCGGCCCGTGTCGGAGCGGGCCGCGGCCGCCGCGGCCTCGGTGGTGAAGCCCTCCAGCGCCATCCGGGCGGTCAGCGCCTGGTCGGGCAGGATCGGCTCGACGTCGGGGTCGCCGGCCGGGCGGCGCAGCTGGGCCGCCGCGATGATGCCGCGCGGGTCGAAGTGGGCGATCGGCCAGTCCGAGCCCAGCGCCAGCCGCGCACCGTGATCGCGCAGGTCGCGGGCCCGGAAGCCGCGGTCGGCCCGCTTGTCGCCGAGGCGCTGGGACCAGTTGTCGCTGTGGTCGGCCCGGGTGTAGTGCGTGCAGTGCGTCGGCTGCATGCTCGCCGTCACGTCCAGCTCGGCGAAGCGGCCGAGCAGCTCGGCCGGCAGCGTCTCCAGATGCTCGATGCGGTGCGGGACGCGCGGGTGCGGCAGGCGGCTGAGGGTGTCCAGGACGAAGCGGATGCCGGCGTCGCCGATGGCGTGCGTGACGATCGGGATGCCGCGGCCGGCCAGCACCTCGACGGCCGCCGAGTACTCCCACGGGTCGGGCCAGAAGCACGCGGTCGACTCGCCGTGCGTGTCCGGCTCCTCCAGCCAGGCGGTGCCGCCGTCCACGGTTCCGTCGATCATGAACTTGGCGCCCTCGACCCGCCACCGGCGGCCGCTGAGCCGCTGCTGCTCGACCACTGTCTCCAGGCCGTCGCCGGGCATCACGAACGGCGCGCACCGCCAGCGCAGCGGCAGCTCACCGTCCGCCTCCAGGGCGGTGAACAGCTCCAGCGAGTCCAGGCCGAAGTCCATCGCGTTCGCCGCGGTCAGCCCGCTGGCGGCCATCCGGGACATCAGGTCGTGCAGCCGGGCACGCCGGTCCGCGGGCGGGTCCTCGGGGAGCATCGCGTGCACCACCATGGCCGCTTCGAGTTCGAGCAGGTGGCCGGTCGGCGTCCCGGTGGCGTCGCAGACGACGCTCGCCCCGGAGGCGAACTCGCGCGGCCCGGTGATCCCGGCGATCTCCAGCGCTTTCGGGCTGACCAGCGCCGAGTGCGCGTCGAAGAGGACCAGGAAGACCGGCACGTCCGGGCCGAGCGCCTCGACCAGCGGCGCGTGGGTGACCGGCGCGCCGTCGAACGCGTCCGGGTTCAGCCCGAAGCCCTCGATCCACCCGTCCGACGCCGACGCCCCGCGCAACGCCTGGACGAGCTGGTCCCGGGTGCGCACCGCGGACAGGTCGACGCCGCGGGTCATGCTCAGCCCCATCACCGGGTGGGCGTGCCCGTCGACCAGGCCGGGCGTGATCGTGGCCGCGCCCAGGTCGAGCACCTGGGTGCCCGGCCCGCGCCAGTCACGGACGTCCGCGCGCTCGCCGACCGCGGCGATCCGCCCGTCGGCGACGGCGATCGCGGTCGGTTGTGGACCGGGGACCAGGGTGTGGATCCGGTCCGCGATCAGGATCAGGTCGGCGGCGGTCATGCGGAACGCTCCTCACGGGCAGTGTCCAGACGGTCACTCCACCCATGCGTACCAGTTCCGGGGACCCGAGGTTCATCCACCGACCGTCCGGAATCATCCCCGCGGGACCATCCAGTCCAGCACCGGTGTCCCCTGCAGGGTGACCAGCACGCACATGAAGAGCAGCAGGACCGCGCTCCACAGCACGACCTTGCGGAAGATGTCGCCCTCCTTGCCGGCCATGCCGACCGCGGCCGCGGCGATCGCCAGGTTCTGCGGGCTGACCATCTTGCCGAGCACGCCGCCGGACGAGTTGGCCGCGGCGAGCAGCAGCGGGTCCAGGCCGGCCTTCGCCGCGGTCTGCACCTGCAGCGCGCCGAAGAGCGCGTTCGACGAGGTGTCCGAGCCGGTCACGGCCACGCCGATCCAGCCGAGGATGGAGGAGAGGAAGAGGAAGACGCTGCCGGCGGTGGCCAGGAAGGCGCCCAGGGTGTTCGTCTGGCCGGACTGGTTCAGCACGTAGGCGAGGGCCAGCACGGCCATCACCGTGACGATCGCGTGCCGCAGCTCGACGTAGGTGCGGCCGTAGGCGCGCAGCGCCGCGCCGGGGCGGACGCGCAGCACGATCGCGGTCAGCACGCCCGCGAGGATCATCAGAGTGCCGGCCGCGGCCAGCCAGCCGAAGGTGAAGTTGGTGGAGGACAGGGGTTTGCCGTTGGCGCCCAGGACGTCGAGGCCGGGCCAGTGGAAGACGACGGTCCAGGGCTCCTGGGCCAGGGCGTCCTTGATCGGGCCGAGGTTGGCGATCGCGAAGATCACGATGATGATCAGGTAGGGCGCGTAGGCGCGTAGCACCTCGACGTTGGTGTCCCGCTGAACGACTGTGCGGGTGGTGCCGCCGCCGGCGGGCTCCGGTTCCACGGCCGGGTCGACGCGGGCCGGCTGCCAGAAGCGCAGCAGCAGGACCACCGCGGCCGCCGCCGCCAGCGACGCGATGATGTCGGTCAGCGGCACCGAGATGTAGTTCGACGCGACGAACTGCCCGGCCGCGAAGACCACCCCCGCGACGATCGCGGCGGGCCAGGTCTGCTTGACGCCGCGGCGCCCGTCCACCACGGCGACCAGCACCAACGGTACGACGACCGCCAGGATCGGCGTCTGCCGCCCGACCATCGCGCCGAGGGTCTCCGTGGTCAGCCGCGGGTCGCTGGACGCCCCGGCGGTGACCGTCCCGAGCGTGGTGATCGGCGTGGCCAGGGCCCCGAAGGCGACCGGCGCGGTGTTCGCGATCAGCGCCACCGAGGCCGCCCGGATCGGCGGGAACCCGAGCGCCATCAGCATCACCACGGTCACCGCCACCGGCGTGCCGAACCCGGCGAGCGCCTCGAGCAGCGCCCCGAAGCAGAACGCCACGATGATCGCCTGGATCCGCATGTCCGGGCTGACCCGCTCCATCGACCGCCGCAGCACGTCGAAGTGCCCGCTCACCACGGTCAGGTTGTAGACCCAGATCGCGTTGATCACGATCCACAGGATCGGGAAGAAGCCGAACGCCGCACCCTCCGAAGCGGACAGCAGCGCCTGCCCGACCGGCATCGAGTAGACGGTGACCGCCACGATCAGCGCCACCCCGAGCGAGATCAGCCCGGCCAGCCAGGCCCGCACCCGGAACACCCCGAGCAGCAGGAACAGTGTCAGCAGCGCGAGCACGGCGAAGATCGCCGACAGCGCCACGGAGTCCGCGACGGGATCGGTAACGATCTGGAACTGTTCCGCGAGCAGGACATCCGCCATGGCAGCCATCCAGGGACGTCGATCACCTTTCCCGCAATCTAGCCCCAACCCCGGCGAAGCGAAACCGGTCAGCGGGAGCGCAGGGCCAGCCAGATGCGGTCGGCGGTGAACGGCAGGTCGGTCATCCGGACGCCGGTGGCGTCGCGGAGCGCGTTGGCCAGGGCCGGCGCGACCGGGTTGAACGGGCTCTCGCTCATCGACTTGGCGCCGAGCGGACCGATCGCGTCCGACGTCCGCGCGAAGTGCACCTCGGTGAGCGGCGTGTCCGCGAAGGTCGGCAGATGGTACTGCCGGAACGTCGTCGTGCTGACCGCACCCGACGCGTCGAGGTCCACGTGCTCGGCGAGGGTCGCCCCGAGCGCCTGCGCCACCCCGCCCTCGATCTGGCCGCGCAACTGCAGCGGGTTCATCACCGTCCCGGCGTCCGCGCTGTGCACGCTGGCCAGGATCCGCAGCTCGCCGGTGTCCGGATCGACCGCCACCCGGAACCACTGCGCGTTGAACGCCACCGACCGCGGCGTCCCGTCGAAGTGCCCGTGCCCCACCTCGCCGCCGGAACCGCGCAGCTCACGGGCCGCCCGCAGGACCGCCTCCCCGGCGACCACCACCCCGGTCGACGCGAACGCCCCGGTGTCGTGCGGCACCAGGTCGGTGTCCGACTGCCGGATCACGATCCGGTCCGGCGTGGTGCCCAGCTCGTCGGCGGCGATCTGCGCGTGCACCGTGGTGCTCCCGTTGCCGAACTCGGCCGTGCCGACCGCGAGCTCGTACCGCCCCTCCCCCAGCGCCCGGATCGTCGCGTCCGCGTAGTGCCCGCCGGGCGGCCCGGCCGCGATCATCGCGATCGCCATCCCCTCGCCGACCAGCCAGCCGTCCGGCGCCTCCTCCGCAGTCCCGGAGCAGGCCCGCATCCGGTCCAGACACTGGTCCAGCCCATAGGAAGCGATCCCGAGGTCATCGACGTGATCACCGGGAGCGGTCAGATCATCCCCGGAGCGCACCACGTTCACCTCGCGGAAGTCCACCGGGTCCATGCCGATTTTTCGTGACAACTCGTCCAACACCGACTCGACGGCGAAGGTGACCTGCCCGAGCCCGTAGCCACGGAACGCCCCCGCCGGCACGGTGTTGGTGTACACCGTCCGGGCGTCCGTCCGCATGTTGGCGCATTTGTAGACCGCGACCGACTCATGACACCCGTGGAACATCACCGAAGGACCATGATTTCCGTACGCCCCGGTGTCCACCAGCACCTCGAGCCCGAGTGCCGTGATCGTCCCGTCCCGCCGCGCCCCCGCCTTGACGGTCACCACGAACGGATGCCGGGTGGTCGCCCCGGCGAACTGCTCCGACCGTGTGTACTCCCACTTCACCGGCTGCCCGGTCCGCAGCACGGCCAGCGCCACGAGGTCCTCGACCAGCATCTCCTGCTTGCCGCCGAACCCGCCTCCGACCCGCCCGGTCAGCACCCGCACCCGGTCCAGCGGCAGGTCGTAGAGCCGCGCCACGGCCCGCCGGGTCAGGAACGGCGTCTGCGTGCTGGACCGGATCACCAGCCGCCCGTCGTCGTCGAGCCAGCCCACCGCCCCGTGCGTCTCCAGCGCGGCGTGCTGCACCCGGGCCGTGGTGAAGGTCGCCTCGTACACCTCGTCCGCCGCGGCGAACCCGGCCGCCACGTCGCCCAACGTCGCGTGCAGCTCGGCGACCACGTTCCGGTCCAGCTTGTCGCCGTGCACCAGCGGCGCGTCCGGGGCGAGCGCGGCGACCGGGTCGAGCACCGCCGGGAGCACCTCGTATTCCACCCGCAGCCGCCGGCACGCCTCCTCGGCCGCCGCCTCGCTGGTCGCCACCACCGCCGCGACCCGCTGCCCGGCGAACCGCACCACCTCGTCCAGCACCCGGGTGTCCGCCGGGTCCTCGGCCGCGTTCTCGTGCTGCGCGGTGGAGAAGAGCCGGTCCGGCGCGTCCTTGTGGGTGAGGATCAGCTCGACCCCGGGCACGAGCGCGGCCGCCGCGGTGTCCACCGCCACGATCCGGGCGTGCGCGTGCGGCGAGCGCAGCACCTTGAGGTGCAGCAGGCCGGGCACGTCCAGGTCGAAGGTGTACCGCGCGGTCCCGGTGACGACCTGTGGCCCGGCCGGGGCGCCGAGCGGCGAGCCGACCGCCGGGCCGGAGGTCCACACGTGACAGCGCCCGGCGACGGCGTCCGCGATCGCGCGGTAACCGGTGCAGCGGCACAGGTTGCCCTTCAGCGCCCGGGGCAGGTCGGCACGCTGCTCGGCGGTGAGCGACGCGGTCGTCATGATCAGGCCGGCCGTACAGAAGCCGCATTGGAATCCTTGCGCGTCCAGGAACGCCTGCTGCACGGGGTGCGGGTCGTCGGCCGTGCCGAGGCCCTCGATCGTGGTCACCGACCGCCCCTGCGCGCGGAAGGCCGGGTAGACGCAGGAGTGCACCGGCTGCCCGTCGACGTGCACCGTGCACGCTCCGCAGTCGCCGGCGTCGCACCCCTTCTTGACCCCGAAGCAGCCCTCCTCGCGCAGGTAGGTGCGCAGGCACTGACCGGGGCGGGGCGCGCGCTCGTGCGGCGTTCCGTTGATCTGCACGCTCATCCGCTCAGCTCCGTCCTGATCTGCTCCGCGTAGTGCCTGGTCAGATGCTTGCGCCAGACCGGCCGGCCGTGCACGTCATCGGTGTAGGCGTCGAACGGGATGGTCGCCAGGGCCGCCTCGACGTCGGCCGCCGCCGGCCCGGGCGGGAAGCGGAAGACCCAGGGCCGCCGGGTCGCCGCGGTCACCGTGAGTGTCAGTCCTCCGGCCGGCTCCACCCGGCCGATCACCAGCGCCGCGGATCGGCCATGCACATGCAAAGACCCTTTCCGGTACGCCGTCCGTCCCGCCAGCGCGGGCCCGGGCAGGAAGATCGACCGCAGCAGCTCGCCCTCTCGCAGCACGGTCGCCCCCTCCCCGGTGACGAACTCCGCCACCGGCACCCGGCGCTCCCCGCCGTCCGCGCCGAGCAGCGTGCACACCGCGTCCAGCGCCGCGCCCAGCGAGATCATCGGCCCGGCCGGCAGCGCCGCGCACAGGTTCCCGCCGACGGTGGCGACGTTCCAGATCTTGAATGAGGCCAGGAACGAGTGGCAGCACCGCTGGACCAGCTCACTTCCGGCGAGATGCCCGGCGAAGTGCCCGGACAGCTCGGCGATCGTGCAGGTGGCCGCGATCTCCACGCCGCCGGCCCGCTCGGTGATCGCCGGCCAGCCGGCCGACGGCAGGTCGAGCAGCCGGGTGATCCGCGGGCGTGGCTCACCGAAGAGCGCTGTCCCGCCGCCCAGCCAGGCGTCGCCGGGCCGCCACATCCCGGGCGCGGCCGGGCTGATCACTTCGGTCACGGTGTGCAGGTCCACGTCCGCACGCTACGCGCCGCGTGTTTCCGATCATGGCACTCCGGGACGCGGGACCTTCCGCGTACCGAAACCGGGTCTTTCGGCCCTGAGGTGTTGATGTCCGCTGGTCAAGGCTCGGAACGACATTGCGGAAAGGATCTCTGGTGGATTCGCTCGACCTGTCGCGGTGGCAATTCGGAATCACCACCGTGTATCACTTCATCTTCGTTCCGATCACGATCGGCCTTTCCGCCCTGGTAGCCGGTCTGCAGACGGCCTGGGTCCGGACCGGGAAAGAGCACTACCTGCGGGCCACCAAGTTCTGGGGCAAGCTCTTTCTGATCAACTTCGCGATCGGCGTGGTCACCGGCATCGTGCAGGAGTTCCAGTTCGGGATGAACTGGTCCAACTACTCCCGGTTCGTCGGCGACGTCTTCGGCGCCCCACTGGCCATGGAGGGCCTGCTCGCCTTCTTCCTGGAGTCGACGTTCCTCGGTTTGTGGATCTTCGGCTGGGACCGGCTGCCGAAGCGCCTGCACCTGGCCACCATCTGGACCGCCTCGATCGGCACCATGCTGTCCGCCTACTTCATCCTGGCCGCCAACTCCTGGATGCAGCACCCGGTCGGCTGGCGGATGGGCGCCGGCCGGGCCGAACTGACCAGCATCGGGGCGGTGCTCACCAACAGCACCACGCTGGTCACCTTCCCGCACACGCTGACCGCCTGCTTCCTCACCGCCGGCGCGCTGCTCCTCGCGGTCAGCGCCTGGCACCTGCGCCGGCGCAACCAGGAGGAGGTCTTCCGGCCGTCGCTGCGGCTCGGCGCCTGGGTGGTGCTGATCGCCGGGATCGGCGTGCTGATCAGCGGCGACCTGCAGGCCCGGGTGATGACCGAGCAGCAGCCGATGAAGATGGCCGCCGCCGAGGCGCTCTACGAGAACACCGAGTCGGCGTCGTTCTCGGTCTTCACGGTCGGCTCGCTGGACGGCCGGGAGGAGGTGTGGAGCGTCCGGATCCCGTCGCTGCTCTCCTTCATGGCCACCGGCGACCCGTCCGGTGAGGTCGAGGGCATCAACGACCTGCAGGCCGAGTACCAGGAGAAGTACGGCGAGGGCGACTACACCCCGATCGTCCCGGTCACCTACTGGTCGTTCCGCCTGATGATCGGCTTCGGTGGCCTGGCCATGCTGGTCGCCCTGGCCGCGCTCTGGGCCAACCGCGGCGGGCGGCGGGCAACCGGCCGCTGGCTGTGGATCGCCGGGATCAGCACGGTGGCGATGCCGCTGCTGGCCAACTCGTTCGGCTGGATCTTCACCGAGATGGGCCGCCAGCCGTGGACGGTGTTCGGACTGTTCAGGACCGGCGAGTCGGGCAGCCCGGCGGTCTCCACCGGCGAGGCGGCCACCGGCCTGATCGTGCTGACCCTGCTCTACGGCGTCCTCGCGGTGATCGAGATCGGGCTGTTCCTGAAGTACGCCCGGGCCGGCGCCCCGGACATCCCCGCCGTCGACGAGGCCGAGGACCGGCCGCTCGCCTTCGCCTACTGAGGACGCACCCATGGAACTCACCACTGTCTGGTTCGCCCTGATCGCTGTGCTCTGGGCCGGCTACTTCCTGCTCGAGGGTTTCGACTTCGGCGTCGGCATCCTGCTGCCCTTCGTCGGCACCGATGAACGCTCCCGCCGCCTGGCGATCAACACGATCGGCCCGGTCTGGGACGGCAACGAGGTGTGGCTGCTGGTCGCCGGCGGCGCCACCTTCGCCGCCTTCCCGGAGTGGTACGCCACCCTGTTCAGCGGCTTCTTCCTGCCGCTGCTGCTGATCCTGGTCGCGCTGATCGTGCGCGGGGTGGCCTTCGAGTACCGCGGCAAGCGGGACGGCGTCGCGTGGCGCAAGCGCTGGGACCTCGCGATCTTCGTGGGCAGCCTGGTCCCGGCGATCCTCTGGGGTGTCGCCTTCGGCAACATCCTGCGCGGCGTGCCGATCGACGCCCAGCACGAGTACGCCGGTGGCTTCATCGGCCTGCTCAACCCCTACGCGCTGCTCGGCGGACTGACCACGCTGGCGCTGTTCACCCTGCACGGCGCGGTGTTCCTGGCGCTCAAGACGGACGGCCCGATGCGCGTCCAGGCCGGCCGGATCGCCGAGACGCTGGCCCTGGTCGCGGTGCCGGTCGCCGCCGGTTTCCTGATCTGGACCGGGATCACCCACACCGACGGCTGGGGTGTCACCCTCTCCGCGGCCGCCGCGATCGCTCTGGTCAGCGCGATCCCGCTGACCCGGGCGCGGCGGGAGGGCTGGGCCTTCGCCGCCACCGGCGCCACCCTGCTGCTCGCCGTCGCGGCGCTGTTCGTGACGCTGTTCCCGGACGTCATGCCGTCCACCCTCGACCCGGCCCACAGCCTCACCGTGCACAACGCCTCCTCGACGCCGTACACGCTCCGGGTGATGACCTGGGTGGCGGTCTTCTTCACCCCGCTCGTCCTGCTCTACCAGGGCTGGACCTACTGGGTGTTCCGCAAGCGCCTCAAGCTCAGCGACATCCCCGGATGAAACCCTTGGATCCACGACTGCTTTCGTACGCCCGGAGCACCCGTGCGTACCTGGCGGCCACCGTCGCGCTCGGCGTCGTCCACGCCGTGCTCCTGGTCGCCCAGGCCACCCTGCTGGCCCAGGCGATCACCGCGGTCTTCCTCGGCCACCGGCACCCGTCCTGGGCGCTGCTGGCCGTGGTCCTGGCCGCCCGCGCCGCGGTGTCCTGGCTCCAGGAGCTGGCCGCCGCCCGGTCGGCCGCCGCGGTCAAGAGCGAGCTGCGCGGTCAGCTGCTGGACCACCTGATCGCCCTCGGCCCGGCCCGGCGCCGCCCGGCCGGTGAGGTCGCCACCCTGGTCACCCACGGCCTGGACGCGCTCGACGGCTATCTCGCCCGGTACCTGCCACAGCTGGTCCTGGCGGTGCTCGTGCCGGGCATCGTGCTGGCCCGGCTGCTGCCCGCGGACCTGACCGCGACCATCACGATCATGGTCACCCTGCCGCTGATCCCGGTCTTCATGGCGCTGGTCGGGATGCACACCGAGGCGCAGAACCGCCGCCAGTTCCGGCTGCTGTCCCGGCTGTCCCACCACTTCCTCGACGTGGTGGCCGGCCTGCCCACGCTGAAACTGCTCGGCCGAGCCCGCGCCCAGGCCGGCATCATCGCCCGGATCAGCGCCGAGCAGCGCCGGCACACCATGCGTACGCTGCGCACCGCCTTCCTCTCCTCGCTGGTCCTGGAACTGCTGGCCACCCTGTCGGTGGCCCTGGTCGCCGTCGGCATCGGGCTGCGGCTGGTGGCCGGGGAACTGGACCTGACCACCGCGCTGCTGGTGCTGATCCTGGCGCCGGAGGCGTACCGCCCGCTGCGTGAGGTGGGCGCGAACTACCACGCCAGCGCCGAGGGGCTGGCCGCCGCCGAGGAGGTCTTCACCATCCTGGAGAGCCCGGAGCCGGCGCGCGGGACCCGGACGCCGGTCTCCGGACCGATCGTCTTCGACGACGTCGAAGTCCGCTTCCCCGGACGCGCCGAACCAGCCCTCCGGCTCACCGCGACCGTCGCGCCCGGCGAGGTGGTGGCGCTGACCGGGCCGTCCGGCTGCGGCAAGTCGACCGCCCTCGCCGTGCTGCTCGGCTTCGCCACACCCACCGCCGGCCGGGTCACCGTCGGCGGCATCCCGCTCACCGACCTGGACCTGGACGCGTGGCGGAGCCGGCTCGCCTGGGTGCCGCAGCGGCCGCACCTGTTCGCCGCCACGGTGCGCGACAACATCACCTTCGGTTCCGGCCGGCCGGAGGCGGCGGCCGAGGCCGCCGGCGTCGCCGGGTTCGTCGCGGGTCTGCCGGACGGCTACGACACGCTGCTCGGCGACGCCGGGACCGGGCTGTCGGCCGGGCAGCGCCAGCGCGTGGCGCTCGCCCGGGCCTTCCTGCGAGACGCCCCGATCGTGCTGCTCGACGAGCCGACCGCCAACCTGGACGAGACGACCGCGGCCGGGGTGATGGCCGCGATCCGTGAGCTGGCCCGCGGCCGGACCGTGCTGATCGCCGCCCACCGACCGGAACTGGTCAGCCTGGCCGACCGGGTGATCGAGGTCGGGACGACCGGCGCCACCGTTCTGGAGCCGGCATGACGACCTCCACTCTCCGGGTGCTGCGCCCGGCCTGGGGCCGGCTGTCGCTGGCCGTGCTGGCCGGAACCGGAGCGGCCGGCGCCGCGGTCGCCCTCACCGCGGTGTCCGCCTGGCTGATCTCCCGGGCCGCGCTGCACCCGCCGATCCTGCACCTGATGGTCGCCATCGTCGCGGTCCGCGCCTGCGGTCTGGGCCGGGGCGTGCTGCGCTACCTGGAACGGCTGATCGGGCACGACGCCGCGTTCCGGGTCCTGGCCGGGGTACGGATCGCCCTCTACCGCCGGCTCGAGGTGCTCGCCCCGGCCGGGCTGGCCGGCTTCCGCCGCGCCGACCTGGCCCAGCGCCTCGCCGCCGACGTGGACGCGGTGCTCGACCTGGTCACCCGGGTGCTGCTGCCGTACGCCGTGGCCGCGGCGACCGGGCTCGCCTCGGTGCTGGTGATCGGCGCGCTGGTGCCGGTCGCCGGGCTGGCGCTGGCGGTGGCGCTGCTGGTCACCGGGGTGGCGGTGCCGCTGCTGCAGCGGGTCGCCGCGCGCCGGGCCGACGGGGCTCTCGCTCCGCTGCGGGCCGGCCTGGCCACCGCGGTGGTGGACCTGGTGCACGGGCTGCCCGACCTGCTGGCGTACCAGCGGATCGACGTCCTGCGGGACCGGCTCGCGGACCTGGACGCCCGGCTGACCTCGGCGTCGCGTCGCTCGGCGGCGACCGCCGGCCTGGGCGCCGCGGTCACCACGCTGGCCACCGGCGCGGCCGTGCTGGCCGGCCTGCTCGCCGGCGCCGCCGCGGTCCGCGCCGGTGACCTGCCCGGCGAGTTGCTGGCCTTGGTGGTGCTCACCCCGCTCGCCGTCTTCGAGATCGCCGCGCCGCTGCCGGCCGCCGCCCAGCGGTACGCCACGGCGCGCGCCTCGCTGTGCCGCCTCGCCGAGATCAGCGCCGCGCCGGAACCGTTGCGTAGCGGCCCTGAGAGCCCCGCTACGGCCGCGGCGCGCCCCACCGGTAACCGAGTCCCGGAATTGCGCCTGGAACGCGTCACGGCGGCCTGGACGCCCGACCGGGTCGCGGTCCGCGATGTGGATCTTGTATTGCCGCCGGGCGCCCGGGTGGCGCTGACCGGGCCGAGCGGCGCGGGCAAGAGCACGGTGGCCGCGCTGCTGGTGCGCTTCCTGGACCCGGTGGCCGGACGGGTCACCCTGGACGGGGTGGATCTGCGCGACATTCCGGGCGACCGGGTCCGCGAGGTCGTCGGCTACCTGCCAGAGGACGCCTACCTGTTCGACACCACGATCGCCGCCAACCTGCGGATCGGCCGGCCGGCCGCCACCGACGCGGAACTGCTGGACGCGCTCGGCCAGGCCCGGCTCCGGGACTGGGCCGCGTCGCTGCCGGACGGGCTGCAGACGCTGGTCGGCGAGCACGGCATGGCGCTCTCCGGCGGGCAGCGGCGGCGGCTCGCGCTGGCCCGGCTGCTGCTCACCGGGGCCCGGGTGCTGATCCTCGACGAGCCGGGCGAGCACCTGGACGACGCCACGGCCCGGGCCCTGATCCGTGATCTGCTCACGGCGGCCGGCGACCGGACCGTCCTGCTGATCACCCACCGCACCGCCGAACTGGCCGGTCTGCGGGAGGTCAAGCTGCCCTCGGCGGCCGGTCAGGCCGGCCGGCCCGCTCTCCGATCAGGCCGGTGAGGAGGCCGGAACCGGGACCGGGACGGGCGCCGGGACCGCCGGCAGGGTGATCGTGAAGGTGCTGCCCCGGCCGACCACCGACTGCACGGCGATGCTGCCGCCGTGGTCGCGGACGATGTCCCGGACGATCGCCAGGCCCAGGCCGGGGCCCTGCACCGCCTGGTCCATCGCGTTGCCGGCCCGGTGGAACGGGGTGAACAGGCCGGACACGTCCTCGGCCGGGATGCCGATGCCGGTGTCCGTGACGGCGACCGTGACGGTCCGCTCGTCAGCGCCGCACTGCCAGGTCACGCTGCCGCCGGCCGGGGTGAACTTGATCGCGTTCTCCATCAGCTTGCGCAGCGCCCGGCGCAGCTGGGTCTGGTCGCCGCGCACCCAGGCCGGCCCGGCGTCGAAGCTGACCGTCAGATTCTTGGCCCGCGCCGCCGCGTCCAGCTCGGCGTGCACCACGGTGGCCAGGGTGGCCACGTCGAGCGGCTCGGCGGCCGCGCCCGCCCCGTCGTCCGGCCGGTCGAGCAGCAGCAGGTCGCCGATGGTGTCCTGGAGCCGGTGACCGTTGCGCAGGATGGCGTTGACCGACCGGCGCTGCATCGGGTTCAGCTCGTCCTCCTCGTCGGCGATCATCTCGGCGTACCCGAGGATGCTGGTCAGCGGCGTCCGCAGCTCGTGCGTGACGGTCTGGATGAAGACGTCCTTGCGCTGGTCGAGCATCCGCAGCTCGCTGATCAGCAGGTCCTGATGCACCCGGATGCTGAGCTGGCGCAGCGCCCGCTCGATCTCCCGGCCCACGCTGGTCAGCAGCCGGTGCTCCGGCTCGGTGAAGGCCGGCAGGAACTCCCGGATCACCAGCAGCTGGCCGCCGGGGCACTCGGCGTCGCCGCCCATCGCCACGGCCAGGCCACCGGCGCACGGCACCGGGCCGCCGGGCGGCACCGCGCGCAGCTCGGCCGCGGCCGCCGCGGGCAGCTCCGGGGCGGTGTCCGGCCAGCGCACCGAGATCTGACCGGTGCCCGGCACGAATAGGCTGCCGTACACCGCGTCAGCGCCGAGCGCGCCGCCGATCCGGGCGACCACCCGGGTGCCGACCACCAGCGGGTCGTCGCCCTCCTGCTGCAGCTCGGCGGCGACCGCCTGGCACAGCCAGGCGCGAGCGGTCCGGGCCTGCTCGGCTGCGAGCAGCTGCTCGGTCTGCGCGGACAGGTCGTTGAGCGCCTCGATCACGGTACTCAGTTCAGCCGCGCCACCCGCCTCCGCGCGGGCCGACCGGTCGCCGGCCGCCTGCCGCCGGATCGTCTCGCCGACCCGGGCGAGCGGGACCAGCAGCTGCCGGCGGCTGACCCGGGCCAGCAGATAGCCGGCCACCAGGACGGCCAGCACCAGGACGCCGGAGACGGCCGCGAGGAGTCGTTCGTCGCGCGCGGCGGCCGCGTGCTCGGCGCGAAACTCGGCGCCGAGCGCGTCGTCGGCGGCGGCGTTGACCGCGCGGAGCCGGTCGAAGAGTTGCTTGCCCAGGACGTTGTCGCGGTCGGCCCCGCTGGCGGCGCGGTCGGCGTACTGGACGAGCCAGTCGTTGGCGGCCTGCCGCTCGGCCTCGATCAGTTTGCGGGCCGAGACGTCACGGCTCTGCGCGGCGGCCCGGGCCAGCGCGGCGAGCCCGGCGCCCCGGCCGTTGCGGTAGGGCTCCAGGAAGAGCCGCTCGCCGGTGAGCTGGAAGCCGCGCACCCCGGTCTCGGCATCGGTCATCCGTTGCAGCGCGAGCCGGTTCGCCTCGCGAGCGGCGTCGATCCGCGCCGAGCGCCGGTCGTGCTCCTCGCGCAGTCGCGAACCGACGCCGAACTGCACCACAAGGAACGCCGTGAACAGCACCAACAGGGCGGCGAAGCCCAGGTTGAGCCGGCGCTGCAGCCTCACCGGCCGCGCTCCTCTGAGGCGATCATGTTCCTCACATCGGCAGGGGCCGGGCCGGACATGAGGCAGCCCGGCCATTCAGGGGAGATCAACATCGGCCGAACGGCGAGACGCATCGGCGTAGCGGCCCGAGAAACCGGTTGCTGAGAGTTGTCTGGATTTCGTTACCGATCCGTGACCGACGATGAGGTGTCACCTGTGGTTACCGTCACGACCTTCAATAACGGCTGGTTGTCCGGTTTGTTGTCGGAATTTCGGACACGGCGGACAGCAACATCACGGTGCGTAATCAAGATCAAGTGATGTGGGTTACTGACTAGTAGCCCTGGCCCTTGTAGTCACCGTGCAGGGGCGGCAACATTTCCCGAACGTTACGACGACGGCATCGACTTGCCTCACTGTCGACGGTTGGCACCAGTGTCGCCCGTCGATGCGAGCCATTGGCGGTGTGGTTTGAACAGCCGTCATCTCTTCAATAGGAGGATCCGTGGAGGATTCGCAGAGCGTTCCGGCCGCTGGACGCACCAACTGGCGCCGGTTCGCGGTGGCCGTGGGCGTGCCCACCGCCGTGGCCACCGGTCTCGTCGTCGCCCTCGCGCAGGGTGCCCTGGCCGCGAACATCACGGTCTCGGGCACGCAGTTCAAGCTGACGGCCGACCACCTCGAGGGCACCGGCTTCACGCAGTACAGCAAGGGCTTGAACAACAACTCGATTCCGGCCGCCATGTCCGGTATCAACCACGCCGACCTGTACAACCTGTGCCAGTCGGTCAACGCCGGTCCGATCACCCTGAAGATCACGGCCGCCACCACCGCGAAGTTCAACGCGTCGGACCCGAGCGGCTCGGCGGCGAACGCGGTCCAGGCCGACGACCTGCTGATCGGTATGTCGGAGCTCGGCGGTGACGCCACGTTCAAGAACATCCAGATCGGTGTGGACGCCTCCACCCTCGACGCTGACGGCCAGGCCGAGCACGGCGAGAAGGGCGGCTTCGGCCAGCAGGCCAGCAAGGTCAGCATCGACAACCTGAAGCAGAAGGCGTACCTGACCACCGCCTCCAGCTTCAAGCTCAAGGGCATGAGCCTCAAGCTGCTCGTCGGTTCCGGCAACGAGTGTTTCTGATCTAGATTTCCGGGGCTCGTGGAGCAGCACTCCGCGAGCCCCATCCCTTTGTGAGCCTGTAAGAGAAACGCTGGAGGACGAGTGGCGACGGACGAATTCGGGAGCAAGTTCCGCCGGTGGCGGCGGAGCCGGCCGTTCTGGGGCGGCTTGTTCCTAGTGCTGTCTGGGCTGTTCCTGCTCCTGAGCTCCAACCTTTCGGTCTTCACCGAGATGAAGGTCGAGATTCACATCGGGCCGCAGGGCTTCCTGTCCTACGTGCTGCCCGCCCTGATGCTGCTCTGCGGCGTCCTGGTCTGGTTCACCCCGGCGCAGCGGATGTTCTACGGCATCGTCGGCCTGCTCACCGCGCTCTACTCGTTCATCGGCCTGAACTTCGGCGGCTGGGTCCTGGGCATGCTGTTCGGCATCATCGGCGGCGCGCTGTCGGTGGCCTGGACGCCGCGCCCCACCCAGCCGGAGATCCCGCGGCAGGGTCCGGTCGACGGGATCGGCCCGGACAACCACGCGCAGGGCCCGTCCGACACCCCGCGGCACCACGGCGGCCCGGGCGAGAACACCGAGGCGATCCAGATCGCCGGTCACGACGACCGCCCGCACGAGACCGCCCCGGTCCGTCCGGCGCAGAGCGACCCGAGCATCCTGCCCGGTTTTGATCAGCCACGCGGCGATCTGCCCGGTCCGCGCCGCGGCCTGAACCGCAAGGCTCTCGCGATCATCGTGGTGCCCGCCTTCGTGGGCGCCACGGTGCTGATCGGCAGCCGCATCCCGGCCAGCGCCGACGACTGCCCCGAGGGCCTGCCCTCGATCAGCACCTCGGTCTCGCCGTCGGCCTCCACCTCGTCGGCGGCCAAGACGTCCGAGAAGAAGGCCGGCGAGCCGAAGGACACCGGCAAGCCGGACCCGAAGAAGACCACCACCGCGCCGGCCGACTCGGGCAAGGCCACCAGCACCGCCTCCGCTTCCGCCTCGGCCTCCGCCACCGCCCAGGAGGACGGCAACCCGATCCTTGACGGCATCTCCGACGTGGTCGACGGCGTGGGCAACCTGCTCGGCATCGGCGGCGACGAGGAGTCGTCCTCGCCGAGCGCGTCGCCGACGGCGTCGGCGACCGAGACGGCGAAGCCGACCACCGAGCCGACCGGCGCGGCCACCACCACCCCGGCCGGCGACGGCGCCACCACCGCGACCAGCGGCCCGGTGCAGACCACCAGCCCCTCCGCGAGCGTCAGCACCAGCACCGACCCGGACGTGATCCCCTGCCTCGGTGCCCGCCAGGAGAACAAGGTCGCCGACGACGGTGGCATCCCGCGGTCGGCGATCAAGCCGGGCGTCATGAAGGTCAGCTCGCTGAGCCTCTACAACTCGACCTACGAGGGCGTCGCCGACGTGCCCACCGCGAACGGCACGATCAAGGCGCTGCAGCTCAACATGACCAAGGCGGTCAACGAGCCGTTCAGCCTGGTGATCGACGAGCCGGGCAACGCGACCACCACGATCAAGAGCAAGAAGCTGGTCACCGAGGGCAACGTCAAGTTCTACACCCCGAAGATGACCGGCAACCTGTTCGGCCTGATCCCGATCACCTTCACGCCGGAGCAGCCGCCGCCGCTGACCCTGCCGTTCCTCTGGTTCACCAACGTGACGATCGACCTGGCCTTCGTCAGCTGCGACACCCTGACCGCGGACCCGATCACCATCACCGAGAGCTGATCCCCCCGCTAGCTCACCGAACGGCCCGGCTGCTCTCAGCCGGGCCGTTCCGCGTTCTCCCCAGGTGTGCCGCTTGAGCCGACGTTCTCCCAGGCGTGTCGCTTGAGCTGACGTTCTCCCCAAGGGTGCCGCCTGAGCCGCGTTCTCCTCAGGCGGTTCGTCCGAGCAGGCGGGCAAGGCGGCTTCGCGGGGTAGCCGGGGCCTCGACCTGCACGACGACCTCCGCGTCCCGAACAGCGGCCGCACGAGCGGCCCAGGCCGCCACCACCGCATCCGCCGCCAAGCGGCGCACGATCACCGGCGGCCCGTCCAGATGCCCCCACCGGGCCTTGTCGATCCGCGCGTTCAGCGCGGCCACGTGCTCACGCACCGCACGCTCGGTATGCAGCCGGTCGACCGCCGTCTCCAGGTCCTCGACGGCCTGGCGCACCGCCAGCGTCGGCGGGATCACCCCGGCGGTCGCGCCCTCCCGCCGCAGCCAGTCCTTGACCCACCAGTCCTCGTCGTACTCCTCGCCGTAGCCGGAGAGCGGCTTGCCGGCGCCGGGCAGATTCTCGAACTCACCGCGCTCCGTGGCGTCCCGCAACTGCCGGTCGATCGACGACTCGTACCAGTATGCGTCCATCTCACCAGCCTAATTCCGAAGCCACGCGTCCGGCCGGGTCCGCGGTCCCCTGCCCGCCCCACGACATCCCCGGACGTCACATAGATTCACAGGGACGTACCGACACCGCTGAGGGAGACGCCCGTGTGCCGCAACATCCACCAGCTGCACAACTTCGAGCCGCCCGCCACCCCGGACGAGGTACACGCCGCGGCGCTGCAGTATGTCCGGAAGGTCGCCGGAGCGACCCGCCCCTCCCAGGCGAACCAGGCCGTCTTCGACCGGGCGGTCGCCGCGATCGCCGCCGCCACCCAGGAGCTCCTGGACGGCCTGGTCACCACGGCCCCGCCCAAGGACCGCGAGGTGGAGGCGGCAAAGGCCCGGGCCCGAGCCGAAAAACGCTACGCCTCCTGACCTTCCCCGGCCGGGGCTCTGGCGGTCTGGGCTCGGTCAGGCTTCCTGATCGACGCCGCGGTCGGCGGCCTCTCGCTGCCGCGGCAGGCTGACCGGCGCGGCGTCGTCCTGGACCGCCGGCGTGCCGGGGCGCAGCCGCGGGTCGAGCACCCGCAGCAGGGTGCCGAGCAGCATCGCGATCAGCACCACCATCGACAGGTTGATCAGCACCTGGCCGTAGCCGAGGGTCGTGACGTCGGTGAACGGGTAGGGGTACCAGTCGGTGACCGCACCGTGCGCCAGCGTGTACCCGATCCACAGCGCCGGCCAGACCGCCGCCCAAGCTAGGGTGCGCGCGTCGATCCGCGGCCGCGGGCCGAAGAGCAGCCAGCCGAGCAGCGCCACCCACGGCGAGAGGTAGTGGAAGCCGAGATTGGCGAGGTACGCCGCGCCGTGCAGCTCCACCTGCCCGGCCAGAATCGTGCTGTAGACGATCCCGGTGATCACGATGCCGAGCAGCGCGTCGAGCCGGATCACCCGCCAGATCCGCCCGTCCCGCCCCGGGTCCCGGGCGAGCCCCACCGCGGCGATCAGCACCAGCAGGTTGCTCTGAATCGTGAAGTAACTGAACAGCCGCACGAACCGCGTCGCCGCGCTCTCGTCCACCGGCGGCCCGGCGTGCGGCGCACTGTCCGTGGCCGTCAGCACGATCTGCGTGAGCAGCGACGCAAGAACGATCAACGCCAGCGTGCCGTGCCAGATGCGCGACTTCATGTTCTCTCCCGGCACCGTCGTCGACCGCCCATGATGATCTTCCGCGGCAGCCTAACGCAGGCCACCGGCCGCGCGGGCCCGGGAATCCCCAGACCCGCCCCCAGTGACCGACAAGAATCGCCACAGCCACGCCCGCTCCCGCTCAGCCCGCCGCCGACTCGCCCGGCGCAATCGCCTCAGACCCGGCAGGTCGCTTCAGCTCGCGGCAGGCTCGCCCGGCGCAGTCGCTGCAGAACTTGGCAGGTCGCTTCAGCTCGCGGCAGGCTCGCCCGGCACGGTCGCCTCGGACCCGGCTGGTTTGCTTCAGCTCGCGGCGGGCTTGCCGGGCGCGGTCGCGTCCGGCTTGCGGCTGGCCTTCGCGTACGCCAGACCGCCCAGCACCAACGCGAGCAGCCCGGCGATGAGCCCGGCCAGCGCGAGGCCGTTGCCGCCGTCCGAGTCGTCGTCGTCGGAATCCTCCGCGACCGGCGCCACCGCGCCCGCCGACGACGCTGCCCCACCGTTCGCGGCCGGGACGATCTTCAACACCGGCGCCGGCTGCTCCGGCTCGGTGCCGTCGGTGGCCGGCTCGTCGATCCAGCGCACCACGTTGCCGTCCGAGTAGGTCTGCAGCGCCTTGAACACCAGCTGCCCGGACTGCGGCAACGCGCCCATCGACACGTCGAACTCCTGGAACTGCCCCGGCTTGATCTCCGAGCCCTTGGCCGCGGTCCAAGTGATCTTGGAGACCGCCTCGGTGATCTCGGTGTCGTGCGCCTTGATCGGGGTGGCCAGCTTGCTCTTCACGGCGACCGCGGTCCAGCCCGGCACCGGCTTCACCGAGACTGACGCGATCGGCTGGTCGGCGGGAAGGTTCACCTCGAGCTTGACGGTGGAGGCGGTGTCCGACTCGTTCGGCACGCGGAAGGACACCTTCGCGTACCCGCCGGCGGTGGCCGTGTTCGGGTTGACCGTCACGTGCGCCGAAGCCGGACCGGCCAGCGCCAGGGTCAGCAAGCCGGCCGCGGCGGCCACCACTGCGGAACGCTTGAGCAGCGACATTGTTGGGGGAACCTTCCGTCGTATCGTCGCCCGCTGCCGGGCACGCTCCTTGGTCGGCCCGATGATGCGGAAAGTTCCCACCCTCGCCGGCGTTTTTCCGCACACCTCACCCGTTGGTGATCACCTCTGCCGTTGCCTTCGCCGGGGCGTCCGTGGCAGGTGGTGCGTTCTCCGCAGGCCGGGGCAGGCGCACCACGACTCGCAATCCCGGCTCCGCGTCGCCCAGCGTGACCGAACCACCGTGCCGGCGAACCAGCTCCCGCACGATGGCCAGCCCCAGCCCGGACCCACCGGCGTCCCGCGCCCGAGCATCGTCCAGCCTGGTGAACCGGTCGAACACCCGCTCCCGGTCGGCCGCCGGGATCCCCGGCCCGTCGTCGGTGACCACGATCAGCAGGTCCGCGCCGTCCGCCGCGGTGCGCACCGTCACCGCCGAACGCCGGTGCCGGCAGGCGTTGTCCAGCAGGTTCGCCACCACCCGGGCGAGCGCGTCGGGCTCGGCGGTCAGGGTCAGTGGCTCACCGCTGTCCTCGTGCACCACCTCGGGGTAGCGCGCCGCCACCTCCCCGACCAGCTGTCCGAGATCGATCTCCTCGGGTCGCCGCCCGGCGACCGCCCGGCCCGCCCCGTCGTCCGCCCGAGCCAGCAACAGCAGGTCGTCCACCAGCCGCGACAGCCGCTGCACGTCGGCGAGCAGGTCGTCGGTGAGGGCCGGCCAGTCGGTGTCGTCCGGCAGCCGCTGCGCCACCTCCAGCTCGGTGCGCATGTTGGTGAGCGGGCTGCGCAACTCGTGCGCCGCGTCCGCGACGAACGCCCGCTGCCGCGCCCGCGCGGTGTCCAGGCGGTGCAGCATGTCGTTGAGGGTGATCGCCAACCGGCCGATCTCGTCCCGCGAGTCCGGCACCGGCAGCCGCCCGGCCCGGGTCCCGCCGGTGATCTCCTCGGCCCCGGCGCGTAGCGCGTCGACCGGCCGCAGCGCCGCGCCCAGCGCCCGCCACAGCCCGGCTGCCAGCAGCACCACCAGCAGCGGGAAGGCGATCAGCAGGGTGACACGCAGCAGATGCCCGGTCTGGGTGAGCTGGCTGTTGGACCGGGCCACCAGGATGCGCAGCGGATGCGTCGGCTTCCCCGCGGTCACCTTGATGACCCGCACCGTCCCGTCCAGACCGATCCGGGTGCCCGGGATGTCCTTGCCCTCCCGGTCGGGAAGGTCCCGCAGTTCGTCCTCATACAGGATCGACCGCATCCGGTCGGCGGTCGCCGAGACCGCCAGCACCCGCTCCTGCTCGTCGATCACCTGCACCTGGATCTGCGGCGGGGCGTTGATCCGCTCGGGCAGCTGTCCCCCGTTGACCATCCGCGCCACGCCGTCGGCCGTCTCCAGCACCTCGGACTGCACCGCTCGCCCCTGCACGAAGGTCAGCGCGGTGACCAGCAGCACCCCGCCGGCGGCCAGGCCGAACGCCAGCGCCGCCGCTGAGATCAGCAGCAGCCGGGCCCTAAGGCTGAGCTCCTGAAGCCGCCGTCGCATCTAGTCCCCCGGGACCCCGGCGGTCCGGTCCGCGGCGACCAGCCGGTAGCCGGCGCCCCGGACCGTCTCCAACCGCTCCCGGCCGATCTTCCGGCGCAGGTAACCGATGTACACCTCGACCGCGTTCGGCGCGGTGTCCAGGGCGGCGTCCCAGACGTGGTCGAGCAGCTCGGTTTTCGAGACCACCTCGCCGGGGCGGCGGATCAGGTACTCCAGCAGGGCGAACTCGCGCGTTGTCAGGGTCACCTCGGTCCCGCCGACCAGCACGCGTTTCTCGGCCGGATCGAGCTCGACGTCACCGCACGCGAGCACCACGGGACGTGCCTGGGTACCACGGCGCAAGAGGGCGCGCAGCCGGGCGAGCAGAACGACGTACGAAAAAGGTTTGGTCAAATAGTCGTCGGCGCCGCAGTCCAGGCCATCGGCCTGGTCATATTCGCCGTCCTTGGCGGAGAGCATGAGCACCGGCAGCCAATGCCGCTCGGCGCGCAACTGCCGCACCACTCGATATCCGGAGAGCCGCGGCAGCATGACGTCGAGAATCATCGCGTCATACCCACCGTGCCGGGCCATCTCCAGGCCGTCCTGGCCGTCGTGGGCCACGTCGACCGCGAACCCCTCGGCCTGCAGGCCGCGACGCAGCGCGGCGGCCAGCCGTTCCTCGTCCTCCACCACCAGCAACCGCACGGACCCACCTTGGCATGCCTCCTCCAGCGCGTACATCGGCTCTCAGTCACCTCACAGCCCGGCCCCCTAGAGCCCGGCCCCTACGGGTCCCTCTCAGCCTGGTCACAGCGGTGCCGAAGCACGATTGCTGCATACCAACGGGAGGTGGACATCGTGTCCGTGTGGAAATCCAGGCCGGCGCTTCGCTGGCTGGTGCCGGGGGCCACCGCGCTCGTCGTCATCGGGGGCGGCGCGGCGGCCGGCACGATCGTGGCCAGCGCTGACCCGTCGCTGCCGGACCGCAGCGCGGCCCAGTTGCTGGTGGACCTGCAGGGCGCCAACCCGGCCGGCCTCTCCGGCACCGTGGTGCAGAGCGCCGACCTCGGGCTGCCCGGGATCGCCGGACTGGCCAGCAGCCTCGGCGGCGCCGGCGGAGGCAACGGCCTGACCAGCCTGATCGCCGGAAGCAACACCGCCCGCGTCTGGTACGCGGGGGAGGACAAGGTGCGGGTCGCCCTGCAGGGGACGCAGGGTGAGACCGACGTGATCCGCAACGGGTCGGACGTGTGGCAGTGGAGCAGCTCGGACAACACGGGCACGCACCTGAAGCTGCCCGCCGACGCCGGCAAGGCCAAGCAGTCACTGCCCAGCGCGGTGCCGTCGACGCCGCAGGAGGCTGCCGACGCGGCGCTCGCCGCGATCGACCCGACCACCAAGGTGGAGACGACGGGCGCGGCGCAGGTGGCCGGGCGCGACGCGTACGAACTGGTGCTCAGCCCGAAGGACACCGAGTCCCTGGTCGGGCAGGTGCGGCTGGCGATCGACGCCGAGCAGCACATCCCGCTGCGGGTCGAGGTGTACGCCAAGAACGCGGTGAAGCCGGCGGTCCGGGTCGCCTTCGACACGATCAGCTTCACCGTGCCGGACGCGCAGCAGTTCACCTTCAACCCGCCGCCGGGGGCGAAGATCGACGAGGCGGGCGCGAAGGACCTCGCCCCGTCGAACGGCGCGAAGAAGCCCGTGCCGCACGCCTCCGCGCCGGCCGGGTCGAAGCAGGCCGAGCCGAAGGTGATCGGCAAGGGCTGGACCACGATCATCTCCGCGTCCGTCCCGAAGGACGCCCTCTCCGAGCTGACCAAGGCCGGCCAGGGCAAGGGCGAGGAGGCCCAGCAGGTCCAGGCGTTGCTGGGCGTGCTGCCCGAGGTGAGCGGGTCGTGGGGCAAGGGACGGCTGCTGAGCGGATCGCTCTTCAGCGTGCTGATCACCGACGACGGACAGGTGCTGGCCGGCCTGGTGACGCCGGAGGCGCTGTACAAGGTCGCCTGACCCCCTCTCCCAAATAGTTCTAGAACTCTGCCGCCCAGCATGGCATGCTTGGGCGGCAGAGTTCTATAACTTTGGAGCGGCAGATGGCGAAGCAAGCAGTGCCCGACGTGGCAGCGATGAGTGTTCCCACCGCGACCGGCCGGTTCGGCGAGTTCGGCGGGCGCTATGTGCCCGAGTCCCTGGTCCCGGCCTGCGCCGCCCTGGAGGCGGCGTTCCGCGACGCCTGGGCCGACCCGGCCTTCCACGAGCGCCTGGCCCGCCTGCGGCAGGACTACGCCGGCCGGCCCACCGCGCTCACCCCGGCGGAGACACTGTCCGCCCAGCTCGGCGTGACCCTCCTGCTCAAGCGGGAGGACCTGGCGCACACCGGCTCGCACAAAATCAACAACGTGCTCGGTCAGGCGCTGCTGGCACAGCGGATGGGCAAGACCCGGCTGATCGCCGAGACCGGCGCCGGTCAGCACGGCGTCGCCACGGCCACCGCGGCCGCCCTGTTCGGCATGCGGGCGACCGTCTACATGGGTGAGCGCGACATCGCCCGCCAGCGGCTCAACGTCTTCCGGATGGAGCTGCTCGGGGCCGAGGTCATCCCGGTGACCAGCGGCAGCCGCACGCTGAAGGACGCCACCAACGAGGCGATGCGGGCCTGGGTGGCCGCAGTTGACGAGGCACACTTCTGTCTCGGCTCGGTGGGCGGCCCACACCCCTATCCATGGCTCGTCCGGGAGTTGCAGCGGGTGATCGGCGAGGAGGCCCGGGCGCAGACGCCGGTGATTCCCGACGTCGTGGTGGCCTGCGTCGGCGGCGGGTCGAACGCGGCCGGCACCTTCGCCGGTTTCGTCGACACCCCGGCTCGCCTGATCGGTGTCGAGGCGGCCGGCGGCGCGGCGATGACCAACGGGAGGCCGGGGGTGGTGCACGGTTACCGCTCACTGGTGCTGCAGGACGCCGACGGCCAGGTGCTCGAGGCCGAGTCGATCGCGGCCGGCCTGGACTATCCCGGGGTCGGCCCGGAGCACGCGCATCTGGGCACCACCGGCCGCGCGGAGTATCGGACGGTCACCGACACCGAGGTTCTCGACGCGGTGCGCCGGCTGGCCCGCAGCGAGGGGATCATCTGCGCGCTGGAGTCGGCGCACGCCGTGGCCTGGGTGTTGCGTGCGGCCGGCACGCCCGACCTGCCCACCGGCTCGACGGTGCTGCTGACCCTCTCCGGGCGCGGCGACAAGGACATGGCGACGCTGGCGGGTGAGGTCGCGTGAAGCGGCTCAACCCTTACCTCACCGGCGGCATCACCCCGGACTGGATCGATTACCTGCTGGCCTATCAGGAGGCGGGCGCCAACGGCGTGGAGATCGGGCTGCCGTTCTCCGATCCCATGCTCGACGGCACCACCATCCAGCAGGCGTCCGACCAGGCCCTGCGCCGCGGCGCCACGGTCGCGTCCATCCTGACCGACCTGACCGCGGCCCGGGATCGCATTCACATCCCGCTGTTCGCGATGACCTACGCCAACCTGGTCTTCCGAGGCGACCCGTTCGCCACCGCCCCAGCCGCGACAGACGCCGGCCGAGGAGGCCATCGCACGCTGACGGAAGGCGGTCCGGAAGCCTTCTGCCGACGGCTCGCTGACGCCGGGGTCGCCGGCCTGATCGTGCCCGACGTGCCGCTCGACGAGGTGGACCGTCTGGAGGCGGCCGCCGCGGCCGCCGGCATCGATCTGGTGCTGCTGGCAGCGCCGGTCACGCCACCCGATCGGCTCGCCGAGATCGGCCGGCGGAGCCGCGGCTTCATCTACGCGGTGAGCGTCATGGACACCACCGGCGAGCGCGATGCCCTGGCCACGACCGCGGCGCCGCTCGCCGCCCGGCTCAAGGCGGTCACCGACCTGCCGGTGCTGCTCGGGTTCGGCATTTCCACGCCCGCCCAGGCCGCCACCGCCGCCCGCGCCGGGGACGGGGTGGTGATCGGCGCCGCCCTGATGCGTAGGGTTCTGGACGGTGCGTCACCTGATGACCTGCGAGCCGAGGTCGCCGCGTTCCGCGCCGCTCTCGACCAGGTCGACCAGGAGGTGCCCGCTGCCCCCGCGCACGCCGAAATATCAGGTCATCGCCGATGACCTGACCAGCAAGATCAGGGACGGCGAGTTGCCGCCCGGGGCCGCCCTGCCCCCGCAGAAAGAGCTGAGCACGCGCTATGGGGTGACGCTGGCAACGCTGCGGCAGGCCCTCAAGCAGTTGGAGGACGAGGGCCTGCTGTCGCAGGAGCCCGGCCGGGGCACGTTCGTGTTCCCCCGGGCCAAATATCAGCTCACCACGCTGCACGGGTTCGCCGACGATCTGCGGGCCCAGGGTCACACCGTGACCACGGAGATCCTGGACCAAGTCGTCGGCGCCCCGCCGGACTGGGCCGCCACGGCGCTCGGGGACGGGCCGGCGATGCGCCTGGAGCGGGTGCGGCTGGTCGCCGGGCGGCCGGCCGTGCACCAGATGTCCTGGGTGCGCGGCACCGACCTGGCCACGGCGGACTTGAGCGACACGTCGCTCTACGGCGCGCTGATCGATCATGGCCACCTGGTGCACCGGGCCTCCGAGGTGGTGCGACCCGGCCTGCTCGCCGAGCCGGTGGCCGGCCTGCTCCGGCGACCGGCCGGCGAGCCGGTGCTGGTCTCCGAGCGGGTCACCTACGCCTTGGACGGGTCGGCGCTGGTCGTCGACCGTGCCACCATGCTCGGCTCAGCCATGGAGATCCGCACCGAACGCGCCGCCTCCGGCCTGTCCGTCCACTGGAGTCGCCCGACAACCTGATCAGCCACAGCATCGCGCCGCTCTCCTGTCGGGTCGCTTGCTCGCATCCGCGGCCTACACGCCGCAGGGCCGTAGGTGACGAGACGCCAAGCGGCGAGCCGAGAGCGGCAGGCCGGGTGTTCGGCAGGCCGGGTGTTCGGCAGGCCGGGTAGTTGGCAGGTTGGACGATTGGCAGGCCGGGTAGTCGGCACGCCGATAGGGCGGCGAGCGGCGAGCCGATGGGACCGCGGGCGACGGGTCCTCCGCCACGCGATCGTCGGCTCGGCCTGGTCACCGCGTCACTTGCGGAACCACGGGGTCAGCGCCACCTCCACCGCCACCTCGACCGCCCGCTGGACGGTGGTCGGGTCGGTGGGGTGCTCCATGTCCTCCAGCAGGACCTGGAGTGCGCCGGTCACCGCGCCGACGAAAGCGCCGGTCAGGGCTGCCGCACCGACCTCGTCGATCTCGTCGGGGAAGGCGGCTGCCAGGTGGCGGGCGATCTCGCGCTGCGTGTCCATCTGGATCTGCAGACCGCGCCCCCGGACCGCGGGAACCGTCCGGATCATGTGCAGGCGCAGAGCCGCGACCCGGCCGGTCAGATCATCGCTGTCGTCTCCGATCCGGTGAAGCGCCTCCAACAGCACCTCGGCCGGCCCGTCGTCCGGTCCGCGGCTGGCGATGGCCTCCAGCGCGGCCCGCACCCGCCCGTCGGTATCCGGGAAGAGCAGATCTTCCTTGCTCGCGAAGTAGCTGAAGAACGTCCGGGTGCCGATCTCCGCCGTCGCTGCGATGTCCGCGATGGTCGTCGCGTCATAGCCACGGGACTCGAACAGCTCGGCAGCGGCGGCGACGAGAGCCTGCCGGGTCCGGGCGCGCTTGCGATCACGGAGGGACACGCTTCGCACCATATCGCACCAGCTGCAAATCAGCAGTCATTGCATTTCTGCACTGAGTGCGATTTTATCGGTGGAGACCGAACCGGGCACCTCAGAGAGGGACCGACCATGAAGCGCACAGCACTGATCTCCGGAGCCGGCATCGCCGGCACGACAGCCGCCTACTGGCTGGCCCGGCACGGCTGGGAGACCACCATCGTCGAGCGATCCGGCGATCTCCGTTCCAGCGGCAACCCGGTTGACGTGCGCGGCCCGGCTCTCCCGGTCACCGAGCAGATGGGCGTCCTTCCCGGCCTGCGCGCCGTCGCCACCCACGCGAAAGGCATGCGCATCCTGGACCCCACCGGCCGCCCGATCGCCCGCCTCCCGATGGGCTCCGAGGACGGCGACGTCGAGGTCATGCGCGGCGACCTGGCCCGAGTCCTCTGGTCGGCCACCGAGGACGACACCGAGCTGATCCTCGACGACACCATCACCGGGCTGGAGCAGGACCCGGAGGGCGTCGACGCCACCTTCGAACGCTCCGGCCCGCGCCGTTTCGACCTGGTCATCGGCGCTGACGGCCTGCACTCCACGGTCCGCCGGATCGCTTTCGGCCCGGAGCGGGAGTTCTCCGACTACCTCGGCCTCTACGTCGCGACCGTCCAGTTCGGCGGCCCACCGGCGAACCCGGACGAGGTCGAGCTGCTCAACGTCCCGGGCCGCCTGCTCGGCCTGCATCCGGCACGCGGCGAGGCAGGTGTCGCGTTCATCTTCCGGCACCCGGAGCTGACCGGCGTCGACCGCCACGACTCCACGGCGCAGAAGCAGGTGATCACGAGGGCCTACCAGGGCATCGGCTGGCGCGTACCGGAACTTCTCGACCGCCTCCAGGAAGCCGACGACATCTACTTCGACGCGGTCACCCGCGTCCGTCTGGCCTCCTGGTCCCGCGGCCGGATCGTCCTGCTGGGCGACGCCGCGTCCTGTGTCTCGCTCTTCGGCGACGGTTCCACGATGGCCATCGCCGGCGCCCACCAGTTGGCCAGCGCCCTCGCCGCCTCCCCCGGCGACCCCCAGGCCGCCCTGCGGCGTTATGAGTCCAACCACCGCAAGTTGACCGCCCAGAAACAGCGTCGCGTCCACCTCGCCGCCACCCTGCTGGTTCCCGCCCATCGCCTCACCCTGGCGACCCGCAACTCCGTCGCCCGGGTACTCAGCCATGCATGAAGACCCTGTTCGGTACGCCGCAGCATCCGGGTCCCGTCGCTCCGCGGCCACCGGGGACGGGTCCCCGCCGGTTCGTCGCCGCGCTGGCACTCCCGCTCTCACACCAGCCCATTCCACTGACCGGCGGGCTCCCCACCAGCAAGGCAGCGCTTCGGCGAGAGACGTGACCCGGGCAGCAGGCTGCCAACGGTCGCGACATGGCCACGCCGCAAAACCCTGCCTGCCACCGGAGGCTCGCCGCGGCCAGCGGCGAGGGCGAAATGCAGTCAGCCAGGCCATGCGGCGGCATCCGCGGGTTCGCTGATGGAGGGCGGGTGGGAAGATCGCGGGTCGGCAACGATATGCGAGACTGCGGCGCGTTGTGTGGGTATTGGTGACCGAAATGACCCAGAATGCCCGGCGTGACCGTTGAGGAATTGGCGGGGCACTCGCACGTCCGGCTGGTGGCTGGGCTGGGGGCGGGTGGCCAACTTGTCTACGAGACGGTGCTGACCCGGACCATCGAGCCGGATCTGCACCTCGTGCTCGGCACGCCGGCGTTCGTTGAGGGGATCGCGGCGGGTGACCGGATCCGGCTGCGAGCGGGCGGCGGCTTCGAGGTTGTCGAGCGCGGCGGCAACATCTGTCTGCTGGTGGTGCCCGGCGACCCACCCGGACCGGACGATCTGGCACCGCTCCGGGACAGCTTCGACGACCTGGGCGGCATCGTGGAGCTGCCGCCGGACCGCCGCTTCATCGTGATCACCGTGCCGGCCGCCGCTGGTTTCGACGCGGTCGAGGCGGCCATCGACGAGTGGACCGGTCCCCGAGGCTTCCACTGGGAGTACGGCAATGTCTACGACTCGGACGGCAAGCCGCTGAACTGGTGGGACTGATACCGCACCGAACGACAACCCACCGAATCCGAGCAGGCCGGCTCGGAAACGGACGACAGCCCACCGAGGTGGAGGGACTCGCGCGGCTGGACGGCAAGCCGCCGACGCGGTGGCAGTGAGGCCGGCCGTGTCGACCCTTTGCCGAGGTCGTCGGGCTTCGATCCCTTCGGGTCGACGGGACCGCAAACGCTGGCGCGCACGCGCTTTCAGCGCAGGCATGCTCGTCTTGGAGCTCCGCAGGCATGCTCGTCCTAGAGTTGCGCCTGCATGTTCGCCTTGGACCAGCGCCGGCAGGCTTCACCTAGGAGCTGCGCCGGCGAAGCCGACTAGGCGGCCGCCTTGGCTGCTCGCCCGCTGACCTCATCGCGGCGTGTGCGGGATCGCCGCAGTAACGCCGCTACGCCGTTGATCGCCGCCGCGTTGATCAAGGCGCCTACCGCTACGCAGAGAGTGAGGGACAACCACCAGGGCTCCTGCATCGTGTTGATCACCGGCAGGGTCAGGATCACCCCGGGCATGGAGAGGGGAAGCAGCACGATCTCGGGTTGGCTGTCGGTCGGACCTGACTGCGCCATCTGGATCGATTCGGACACCACGACGTAGGCCGTGACCGCGGCGACCAGCGCCAGATAGATCCGCGAAACCCAGGTTCCAACGAACCAACGAGCGATCTTCATGGCCGCCATTATGGCCGTCGCCCCAGGTCAGCACCATGATCGCTCGGTCACCCAACGGCAACCGGACGGCGGCCGCAGTGGCCCACCGCTGTCCGTCGGCCGGTGCACACGCGGGGCTGGCGCTGACGCGAAGTCGACGCAAGCTGAGGCTGACGCGAAGTCGACGCAAGCTGAGGCTGACGCGAAGCTGACGCAGGCGAAGCTGACGCAGGCGAAGCTCACGCAGACGCGGAGCTGACGCAGACGGGGCCTGTGCAGGCGCAATCGCGGAGCTGAGTCAGGCACAAGCGCGAAGCTGAGTCAGGCGTCAGCGCAGGGCCGGGGCCGGCGGACTACGGGCGCAGGGCTGGCTCGCGGGAACCGTCGCGCTGACGGGGCAGGATTGCCGCCTCGGGGCTGGCGACGGGACGGTGGGTGCGTACCAGCGCGTATGCGATGGCCAGCAAGGCGCCGGCTGCGATGGCGTCCAGCCAGTAGTGGTTTCCGGTGGCTACCACCACCAGCAAGGTGATCAAGGGGTGCAGCAGCCACAGTGCGCGCCAGCGAGCGGACGTCGCCGCGATCAGGGCTACCGCGATCACGACCGCCCAGCCGACGTGCAAGGACGGCATCGCGGCGTACTGGTTGGACAGCTGATCGGTTTCCGGGGCGCCGTAGACCGCCGGGCCGTAGAGCCGGCCCAGGTCCAGCATGCCGGTGTCGGCCAGCATCCGGGGCGGGGCCAGCGGGATCACGAAGTGCACCAGCAGCGCCGCGCCGGTCACCAGCGCGAGCACGTTGCGGGTCCAGCGGTAGTGGGCCGGGCGGTAGACGTAGAGCCAGATCAGGCAGGCGACGGTGGCCGGGAAGTGGACGTAGGCGTAGTAGCTGTTCGCCACCTCGACCAGCGTGGGCCAGGACAGCAACCCGCGCTGGACGCTCAGCTCACCGGGCAGGTGCAGCCAGCGTTCCAGGTCCCAGACCCGGTTCGCGTTGTCGAAGGCCTCGCCCACGTGCCCGTTCGCGGCCAGCCGGCCGATCTTGTAGATCACGAACATGACCGCGACCAGGCCGAGCTCGCGGAGGGCGGAGAGCCAGCGGGACCGGGTGGCGGCGGGCGGGGCGACGGTCACACCAGGCTCCTCGACGACGAGAAAGGCAGGACGGGCGGCACGAACCGATAAAAAGAGAAAAGTCGCTACATCGCTGGAGGAGAGCGATATGGCGGGACACCGGGGTGACCCTAGTACCGGCTCGCAACACCCTCGCCGACCTGCGGCGTCACCGGGACGGCAAAGTCCGGGTGTCCACCGGTCAAGCGGAGCCTGAATCAACCATGACGCCCAGCATCCGGCGATCTTGCCAGTTGTGCAAGATTCATGCCCCTGATAGTGACTTTCCCCGCACCGGGACGAGCAGCAGCCGCGACCCGATCACCACCGAGACGAGCAGGGCCGCCGTGGCAACAACGGCGAGGCGATCAGCGCAGGCGCGGCAACAACGGCGAGGCGATCAGCGCAGGCGCGGCGACAATAGCGAGGCGATCAGCGCGGCCGCTGCGACAACGGCGGGACGAGCAGCACCAGGGCCGCCACCGCAGCGGCGACCAGGGGCGGCCACAGCGCGCTCACCGCGTACCAAAAGAGGAGCGCGACCGAAGCGCCCGCCGCAACCAATCCGATGATCACCGCGCGCCGCGGCAGGAACCGCAGGCACCGCCACGGCAGGCGTCCGGCCGGCAGCAGCACCCGGCCCGCGAAGGCGACCATCACCACCGCGACGACCAGCGCGACCCCCTGCGCCAGCGGCTCGGCGAACGGCCACCGGACCGCCGCCAGACGCACCGCCAGCACCAGCGGCACGCCCGCCCCGAGCCCTCGCCGCAGACCGGCCAGCACGCCCAGGACCGGCCACGCCAGCGCCTCGCCGCCGAGCCGGGCCGGATGATCGGCGGCCAGTTCCCGCAGGCCGCGCATGGCGTCCGCGACGTGCAGCCGTTCCGCGTCGAGCAGCGCGATCAACCAGCGGCCGCCGGGACTGTCCGGGTCCTCGGCCAGGGCCGCCCGGGTGGCTCGCGCGGCGGCCTGGCGATGCCCGGCGACCCGCTCCACCTCGGCCAGGGTGAGCAGGCTGGGCACCGACCGCGGGTCGAAGGCGAGCGCCTGCCGGGCGGCGACCCGGGCCCGCCGGAAATCCCGCGCCGCCACATGGGCGCGGGCCAGCACGCGATGCGCTTCCGGTTCGCCCGGACGCAACCGGACCGCTTCACTCGCGGCCGCGACGGCGTCTTCCGTACGCGACAGCGCGATCAGATTCTCGGCCCGTTCCGCATGCGCCCCTGCCCCAGCGGGTCCCGCCGCGACCGCAGTGTCCGCGACGGCGAGCGCCTCGGCGGGCCGGCCGGACAGGCGCAGCACCGCGGCGAGCAGGGCGAGCAGCTCGACGTCCGTGGGCCGGTTCAGCAGCGCGCGGCGCAGCTCGGCCTCGGCCTGGTCGAACCGGCCGAGCTCGGCGAACATCCGCGCCCGGGAAGCCGCCGTCACCGCGGCTCCGTGCCGGCGGGCAGCTCCCCTGAAGCCGCCGTCACCGTCGCCCCGTCCCGGCGGGCAGCTCCCCTGAAGCCGCGGTCACTGCCGCACCCGTCCGGCAAGCCGCTCCCCTGACGCCGCCGTCACCACGGGCCCGCCACCGGCGAGCGACCGGGCCCGCGAGGTGGCCGTCAACGCGCCGTCACCGGGACTTGCGCTTCTTGAGGTAGGCGGCCAGGTCGTCATACTCGCCGCTCTGGTTCGCGAACATCGCCACGTTGCGCGCGGTACTGAACCAGGCGTCGGTGGACGGGCGGATCTCGCCGGCCGCGGCCAGCATGTCCGCCTGGTTGATCATGCGGATCTCGCCGGTGGCGATCGAGTCGCGCATCGCGAACTCGGCCGCGGTCTCGCACAGGTGCGCCAGGTCGGCGCCGGAGAAGTTCTCGGTGGCCGCGGCGACCGCGTCCAGGTCGACCCCGGCCACCGGCCGGTCCCGCAGGTGGTACTCGACGATCGCGGCCCGCGCCGGGCCGTCCGGGGGCAACACCAGCACGGTACGGTCCAGCCGTCCCGGCCGGCGCAGCGCCGCGTCCACGTCCCACGGCGCGTTCGTCGCGGCCAGCACGAAGACGCCCTCGTTGCCGCCCTGCACCCCGTCCAGCTCGGTGAGCAGCTGGTTGACCACGGTCCGCATCGCCGACGAGTGCAGCTGGCTGCGTTTGTGCCCGAGCGCGTCGATCTCGTCGAGGAACAGCACGCAGGGCGCGTGCCCGCGCGCCGACTCGAACAGGTCGTGCAGGTTGCGCTCGGAGCTGCCGACCCACATGTTCAGCACGTCCGTGATCGACAACGAGATGAACGCCGCGCCCATCTCACCGGCCACCGCCCGGGCCAGGAAGGTCTTCCCGCAGCCGGGCGGGCCGTAGAGCAGCAGGCCGCCGCGCAGGCTCTTGCCGAACAGGCTGCGCAGCTTGGGGTTGCGCAGCGGACCGAGGAAGGAGACTTCCAGACGCTTCTTGACCTCGGCCATGCCGCCGACATCGGCGAGGGTGACGGTGGACCGCTCGACGTCGAAGGACCGGTCGTCGTGACCGGTCACCGGCTCTGGTTCGTCGCCGGAGCGCGCGAAGCGGGGCGGGACGACGTCACCGAACTGCTGCTCCATGGCGGCCCAGTCCACGGGCGCTCCGTTGGAGGGAGCCGACGGCGGCACAGAAGGGGAGGCCGACGGCGGCGCAGGAGAAGGAGCCGAGGGCGGCTCGGGCGACTGCGCCGAGGATGGCACGGGAGACGGGGCCGAGGGCGGAGAGGCGGAAGGTGACCCCGGGGACGGCGTCGAGGGCGAGACGGCAGACGGCGCTGCGGAGGCCGGGCCGGCCAGGGCGGACGCCATCAAGGTGCGAGCCGCGTCGTTGCCCGGCTCCCGGCTGAGCACCTGAGCGGCGTGCTCGATCGCCTCCACCCCACGCCCGGCCGCGACCAGCAACTCGGCCAGATGCAGCCGCAGCGGCAGGTCGTCCGGGCGCGCCTGCACCGCCGCGGTGAGGCTGTCGATCAACGCGTCGCTCATGAGACGCGATTATGCCCGCGCCCGGCCCACCCACCGTCCCCGGCTGGCGCTGAGGGGTATCTCAAACCGGCCTTGACGGGTGACTCAGCCGGCTGGCCCAAGGGCGGCCACTGCCGGCTCAGCCGCGAGTAATCCACATCAGCATGTTGTCCACAGCCCATCCCCGCGCGATCTCGTTTCCGCGTCACACTGTCTTCGGGCGGCTCCCCCTGGGTGGGCGGGGTCTGGAAGGTGGGCACGGACCGCAACGCGAGCACGGACCGCAACGCCGGCACGGACCGCAACGCGGGCACGGACCGCAACGCGGGCACGGACCGCAACGCGGGCACCGACCGCAACGCCGGCACGGACCGCAACGCCGGCACGGACCGCAACGCGAACGCGGACGGCAACGCGGGCACGGACCCAACGCGGGCACGGACCCAACGCGGGCACGGACCCAACGCGGGCCGAAACACGAAGATGGGCGCGGACCGGAACGCGGGCACGGACCAGCCGCGCGGTCAGCGGTTGTCGAGGGTGCGGAAGAACGTGGTGACGTCCTCGGCGAACAGGTCCGGGACCTCCAGCGCGGCGAAGTGGCCGCCCCGCGGGAACTCCGTCCAGTGCCGGACGTCGTAGCGCTGCTCGACCAGCGGGCGGATCGCCTGGGTGATGTCGGCCGGCAGGACCGCGACGCCGAGTGGGGCCGCGCAGGTCACCGGGACGTTCACGCCGCTCTCCTTGACCAGCCGGGCGGATGAGGCGGCGGTCCGGTGGAACCAGTGGTGGGCGACGTCGGCCAGGATGCGGTCGTCGGGCACCGGGGTGGCCGGGTCGGACCAGCGGTCGAACTTGTCCGCCCAGAAGGCGAGCAGACCGGTGGGTGAGTCGTTGAGGGCGTAGGCCGGGGTCTGCGGACCGGAGGCGAACAGCAGCTGGTGCGGATGGCGGTTCTTGGCCAGCTCCATGGTCTTCGCCAGGCGGGCCTGGTCGGCCGGGGAGAGCCCGTCCGGCGAGCCGGGTGTGGGCAGGTAGTTGATGTGCACGCCGACCACGTTGTCCGGGGCGGCGCCGGCCAGGTGCCGGGAGATGCCGGAACCCCAGTCGCCGCCCTGTGCGCCGTAGCGCCGGTAGCCGAGCGAGGCCATCAGCTCGGCCCACGCCTCGGCGACCCGCTGCTGGCTCCAGCCGCGCCGGGTGGTCGGCCCGGACAGGCCGAATCCCGGGATGGCCGGGACGACCACGTGGAAGTGCTCGGCGAGCCGGTCGACGACGTCGAGGAACTCGACGGTGGAGCCGGGCCAGCCGTGGGTGAGCACGATCGGCAGCGCGGCCGGGTCGGGGTGCCGCAGGTGCATGAAGTCGACCCGGTCGCCGCCGATCTCGGTGACGAACTGCGGGTACGCGTTCAGCTCGTCCTCGTGGGCGCGCCAGTCGAACTTGAGCCATCGGTCGGCGAGGGCACGGACCCGGGCGAGCGGGATGCCGTAGTCGTCGCCGGCGCCGGGCAGCTCGTCGGGCCAGCGGGTGCGGGACAGCCGGTCGGCCAGGTCGTCGAGATCGGACTGCGGGAGATGGAGCCGGAATTCGTTCATACGACTAACGTTAGAGCATCTAACGTTAGTCAGTCCAATGTTACGCTGGACACATGGACCATCTGCCGAGCTGGCTGCTCACCCAGACCGCCGCGCACGCGCACCGGCTGGTCGGCGACGGATTCGCCGCGGTGGGGGCGCGCGGTTATCACTACCGCTTGCTGGAGTCGCTGCTCGCCGACGGGCCGGCCAGCCAGGCGGCGCTCGGGCGGCGCACCGGCATCCACCTCAGCGACCTGGTGGGCGCGCTCAACGAGCTGGAGGCGGACGGCTATGTGGCGCGCTCGCCCGACCCGGCGGACCGGCGGCGCAACGTCATCACGGTGACCGAGAAGGGTCAGGAGCGGGCGCGGGAGCTGGCCGAGCGGGCGGCGGCGATCCAGGACGAGTTGCTGGCGCCGCTGACCGCGCAGGAGCGCGACCAGTTCACCGCGCTGCTGAGGAAAGTGCTGGCCGGCGCTTCCGGCCGTACGCCAGGGGTGTGAAAGAGACAGGGCCGCTCCCGGAGAAAACCGGAAGCGGCCCTGTCACCTGAGCCGGAGCGCTAGCCCGCGGGCCGGCGATAGCCGGCGATCGGACCGCGATCGATCGTCGCCATCCGCACGTGGTCGCCCGTGTGCGGAGCGTGCACCACCATGCCGCCACCGATGTAGATCGCCACATGGTGCACGTCGGAGTAGTAGAAGACCAGGTCACCCGGCCTCAACTCGCTCCGGCTCACCGATTTCGTGGACCCCCACTGGTCCTTGGTGTAGTGCTCGAGATGCACGCCGACGGCCTTCCACGCCTCTTTCGTCAGACCCGAGCAGTCGTAGCTGTTCGGACCCTCGGAACCGAAGACGTAGGGCTTGCCGATCAGGTCGCAGGCCCGCTGCGCGGCCCGGCCACCCTTGTCGTTGGTGTAGTCCACCGGGCACGGACCGGTCTTGAACGGACCGTCGTCCGTGTCGCCGTACGCCTTGATCCGCAGTTTCTGCAGGGAGGTGATCTCCTTCTCGATCGCCGACTTCTTGGTCTTGAGGTCGGTGTCCCGAGTGGCGATCTCGGACGCCAGAGCGTCCAGTTTCTCCTTGTCGGCTGCGTACTTGTCGCGGAGCTTCACGACGTCGCCGATCGACTCCTGACGGTCGCTGGCCAGCTGCTCGAGGAGCGAGAGCTTCTCGGTCAGCGCGTTCGGATCACCGCTGAGGATCGCGCCGAGGGCGCTCGGCGGACCCTGCATGTAGGCGTCCGAGGCCAGGCCGCGCACCTCCACCAGGGCCGCGTCGACCTGCTTCTGCAGCGGAGCGAGCGTCTGGTTCAGCTGCTTCTGCTGCTTCTGCAGTTTGAGGAGCTTGCCGTGCACGTCGTTGTAGTCCTCGATGACGGGCTCGAGCTCGTTCCACTGCTTGTCGATCTGATCTTCGACGCTGCCCGGCGAGGGCGTGGCGTGGGCAACGACAGGTCCGGTGAGAACGAGTCCGGCAGCGGCCACCGCGAAAAGCAGGCCGCGTAGTCCGCGTTTCACGTAGGTGCGTTGTCCTTTCTTCCACTCGGCCGCCGACCGGGTTAGCTGACGGGTTCGAGCGGGAAGCACGCCCGGCCGCGGGAACGCGGCTTCACCCCACACACCTGGGTCCCCGGCTCGCCGTTGCGGCGATTAGGCGGTGGTTCGTCAGATCGGCCGGTTGGACGATGGGGGGCTGCCGAACCGGGGACCACCGTACTCGGATCATGCGGGCAAATGAAGCTTGCCCGCGTGGCGATACCGCCCGCACAGCGAGCGGCACTCAGAGTGACCGGAACGGCCAGGCATCCAGGGCCTGCCCCAGCCAGGGCACCACCAGAATCACCGTGGGTAACACCAGCAGACCGGCTGCGGCGACCCCGGCGAGCACCGACAGACCCCTCGAGGTGGGCGCCGGACCGGCCAGCCGGTCGAGCCTGCGGGAGCGCGATTCACCCGCCGGGTCGGCCGGGGCCTCCTCCGCCAGGGGGACGGCGTCGGACAGCCGGGCCAGCGCGGCGCGCAGCGGGACCGGCCCGGTCCGCCGCCGGGCCGCGTCGTCGGCCACCATCTCCAGCAGCAGATGCACCGCGTCCAGCGGCGCCCGGGACCGCAGCGGGCGCGGCACCGCCTGGTAGAACGCGGTGAACGACTCCATCACCAGCTCGTGCCGGTGCCGCAGGTGCGCCTGCTCGTGGGCGAGCACCGCGTCCACCTGCTCGCGGTCCAGGATCCGCAGCACCGCGTCGCTGAGCACCACCCGGGGCTCCCGGCCGGGCACGCAGTAGGCCAGCGGCAGCGCGCCGTCCAGCACCCGCACCTCGGCGCCGCCCAGCTCGCGGTGCCGCTCCACCCGGTCCAGCAGGTCGACCAGGGTGCGGTGCCGCTCGCGGCGGGCCCGGGCCCGGGCACTCACCCGGATCAGCGAGATCAGCAGCCGGATCACGATGGTGGCCGCGACCGCCAGCGAGAACACCAGCGCCGCCACGGTCCACGGGTGATCGGCGCCGGCCGCCCGGGTCAGCTCCTCCGGGGCGGCCAGGACCACGCCGAGCGCGCAGAGCACCGCGGTCAGGGTGAGCGCCTGCCAGAGCAGGACGGCGGCGACCGGGGCGCGGTCCGGCCAGCGGGCGCCGGCCAGAACGCCCGGGACGACCAGCGACAGGGTCAGCCCGAGGGTTCCGAGGAGGAGTGCGGTCACGTCTCTTTCGGCGTCGCGTTCAGGGCGGCTTGGATCGCGCCGGGGGGCAGCTGACCGAGGAAGTATGCCAGCGCGGCGTCCTGATCGGGGGACGCGCTCAGGGCGTCGAGCATCACGGCCGCGGTCATCTCCTCACGGGACTGGGCCGCGGCGTACTGGTAAGCCCTGTCCGCTTTCATCTGGACGACCAGCTTCTTCTTGGCGAGACGGTCCAGGACCGTCATCACCGTCGTGTACGCCAGATCCCGGTTCTTGCTGATCCGCTCGTGCACCTGTCGCACGGTCAGCGCCTCGGGAGCGTCCCAGAGCTGCGTCATGACCTCGCGTTCGAGATCGCCTAGTGCCATGTGACCCATCCTACTAGGGGCAGTCGTACTACGTCTCGTAGTATCTACTACGAAGAGTCGTAGAGGGGGACACCCGATGGACGTGCTCGACCTGACCCGGCTGCAGTTCGCCGTCGTGACGATCTATCACTACCTGTTCGTGCCGCTGTCGATCAGCCTGTCGGCGGTCGCGGCCGGTCTGCATCTGGCCTGGTTGCGCACCGACTCGCGGAAGTACCTGGATCTCACGAAGTTCGTCGGGAAGCTCTTGATCGTCACCTTCGCCGTCGGCGTGGTCACCGGGCTCGTCCAGGAGTTCCAGTTCGGACTGGGCTGGAGCGCCTTCGCCAAGTTCTACGGTGACGTGTTCGGCCCGACCCTCGCGGTCGAGGGGATGCTCGCGTTCTTCCTGGAGGCCACCTTCCTCGCGGTCTGGTATTTCGGGTGGGGCCGGCTGCCGCGCAAGCTGCACGCCGCCACGATCGTGGTGGTGGCGGTCGGGACGCTGCTCTCCGCCTACATCATCCTGGCGGCCAACTCGTTCATGCAGAACCCGGTGGGGTACGAGCTGGACGCCACCACCGGCCGCGCGCACCTGACCAGCTTCTCCGCGCTGATGACCAACGAGGTGGTGCTGGCCGCGTTCCCGCACACCATGGCCGGCGCGGCGATGGCCGGCGGCGGACTGCTGCTCGCCCTCGGGGTCTGGCGGCTCACCGCGGACCGCGGGTTCCGGCCGCTGGCCCGGCTCGGCGCCTGGCTGACCCTGGTCGGTGGGGCGCTCACCGCGCTCACCGGCGACCACCTGGGCAAGGTGATGACCGCGGTGCAGCCGATGAAGATGGCGGCGGCCGAGGCGCTCTACTCGACCACCACCGGGGCGCCGTTCTCGGTTCTCGCGGTCGGCAAGCTCGGGCACGACAAGCCGTTCCTCACCGTGGAGATCCCCCGGCTGCTGTCCTTCCTGGGCACCGGCTCGTTCGACGGGACGGTGCAGGGGATCGACGACCTGCAGGCGCAGTATGTGGCGCAGTACGGGCCGGGCAGCTACGTACCGATGATCCCGGTGGCGTTCTGGACCTTCCGGCTGATGATGGGCGCCGGGATCGCCGGGATGATCCTCGCGGCGTACTACCTCTGGGCCTCAGCCGAGAAGAAGTCACGACTCCCGCTGCTTCCCGCCGTCCTGCAGAGGGGCGCCGGGGTGCCCGGCTGGGCCAAGCGGATCCTGCTGCTCTCGCCGCTGCTGCCGGCCGCGGCCAACACGTTCGGCTGGATCTTCACGGAGACGGCCCGGCAGCCGTGGCTCGCCTTCGGGATCTCCAAGGTCTCCGACGGGATCTCCCCCGGGTTGACGAGTGCCGAGGTCATCGCGTCGCTGGCCGGGTTCACCGCCGTCTACGGGCTGCTCGCCCTGGCCTGGTTCAAGCTCGTCGTCCATCTCTCGACGAAGCCGCTCAGTCCCGAGATCTCGGACAAGTCGCCCGTTCCCGAGCCCGCCCCGGCCTACTAGGAGACCGTCGCATGATCACCTTCTGGTTCGCGATCCTCGTCCTCGCCTGGGTGCTCTACTTCGTCCTCGAAGGCTTCGACTTCGGCGTCGGGCTGCTCGCCCCGTTCCTCGGCCGCGACGAGCACGAGCGCGGCGCGGCGATCCGCACCATCGGCCCGTTCTGGGACGGCAACGAGGTGTGGCTGGTCGCCGCGATCGGCGTCACCTTCGCCGCCTTCCCCGACTGGTACGCCGTCCTGCTGTCCGCGCTCTACCTGCCGATGGTCGGCATCCTGCTGCTGCTCGCGGTCCGCGGGGCGGCGCTGGAGTTCCGCGGCAAGCACGACTCCCCCGCCTGGCGCCGCCGCTGCGACCGGCTGCTCGCCGGGTCGTCGGCCGGCGTGGTGCTGCTCTGGGGCGCGCAGCTCGGCGTCTTCGTCCACGGCCTGCGGATCGACGCCGACGGCGTGGTGATCGGGAACGGTCTCGGCCGCAGTCTGGCTCCGCTGCTCACCCCGGCCGCCGGGCTCGGTGCGCTGGCCGCGTTGCTCGGCACGGTGCTGCTCGGCGCGACCTTCCTGGCGCTGCGTACCACCGGCCCGGTCCGGCGCCGCGCGGTCGCCCTGGCCCGGCACGGCGGCAACGCCGGCACGGTCGGCCTGCTCCTCGCCGGGATCGCCACCGGCTCGCGGCTCGCGCTGGTCGCCGCGGTGCTCTGCCTCATCGCCGGGATGCTGGCCCGGCAAGGACGGGAGGGCGTGGCGTTCGCGGCGACCGCGCTCGGGGTGGCCGGGTCGGTGGTCGCGGTCTTCACCGCGCACGGGGCGGTGGTGCTGCGCAGCACCCTGGATCCGCGCTGGTCGCTGACCCGGGAGGCGGCCGCGGCCAGCCCGTCCGCGCTCAAGCTGATCACCGTCGCCGGGGTGCTGATCCTGCCCGGGGTGCTGGCCTACCAGGCCTGGTCCTATTGGGTCTTCCGGCGCCGCGTCGCGAGCGAACGGGTCCCGTCATGACCCTCCCCGCGCCCCGGTCCGCCCGCTTCCGGGTGCGGTCCGCTCTCCGGCGCCGGGTTTCGAGCAGACCCCTTTCCGGTACGACCGCAGCCCCCGACCGGCGTCCGGCCCGCGGCCCGGTCGACCCGCGGCTGCTGCGGCACGCGCGTACCGGGCGGGCCGGAGTGGCCCTGCTCGCCCTGATCGGAGCCGGGCAGGCGGCCGCGACGCTGGCCATCGCGGTGGCGCTCTGCTGGGTGGTCGCCCCGTCGCTCTCCCGCTCGCTGCTGCTCGGCGGCTCCCGGACCGCGGCGATCGCCCTGCTGGCCGGAGCGTTCGCGGCCCGCGGCCTGTTCTCCTGGGCGGAACAGGTGGTGGCCCGCCGCACCGCGGCCCGGGTCACCGACGAACTGCGGCGCTCGCTGCTCGCCGCGATCGTCCGGCGCGGCCCGGCGTGGGTGGCCTCGTCCGGCGCCGGCCGCCTCACCACGGTCCTCGGCACCGGCCTCGACTCGCTGCGCCCGTGGTTCTCCGGCTACCTGCCGTCGCTGGTCCTCGGCGTCCTGCTGCCGCCCGCCGTACTGGTCGTGATGGCCCTGGTCGACCCGGCCTCCGCACTGATCGCCCTGCTCACCCTGCCGCTGGTCCCGCTGCTCGGCGCGCTGATCGGCTGGGCCACGCAGTCCCGCGCCCGGCAGCGGTGGGCCGCCGACGCCCGGCTGGCCGGCCACTTCCTCGACGTGGTGCACGGCCTCGGCACGCTCAAGGCCTTCGGCCGCGCCGAACGCCAGACCGCCGTGATCGCCGACCTCACCGACCGGCACCGGCGGGCCACCATGCGCGTGCTCCGCGTCGCGTTCCTCTCGTCCACGGCCCTGGACCTGGTCGGCACGCTGTCGGTCGGCCTGATCGCCGTGCAGGCCGGCATCCGGGTGGCCGGTGGCTCGATGTCGCTGGCGCCGGCTCTGCTGGCCATTTTGCTCGCTCCGGAGGTGTACCGGCCGTTGCGGGAGATGGCCGGCCGGTATCACGCCGCCACGGACGCCACGGCGGTCATCGCGGACGTGGACGAGATTCTCACCGGTGCGGCCGGTGCGGCCGGTGCGGTTCCGGGCGGCGGCGCGGTGCCGAGCAACGGCGCAGCCGGTTCGGCCCCGGACAGCGCTGTTCGCCCAGCTCACGTGCAGGGGTCGGCTGGCCAGCGTCCGGCCGGCAGACCGAACGAACTCCGCAGCTCGATCGAGATTGGTCAATTTTCGATCGACGACGAGTTTTCCACATCAGGGCGTCCTCCACAGGCGGGAGCTGCTCGCTCGGGCAGCCGCACCACACTGTCTTCGGGGCGGCTCCCCCTGGGTGGGCGGGGACGGGGACGTGGGCGGACCGGACCGCGTTCAGGAACGTTCAGCCAGCGGGATCGGCGCGATGCCGACGGGTCGGGCACGGACGGCTGGGAGCACGCGGCTGACGCCGGTGCGCGGGAGGCAGCCGGGGATGCCGGGCGGATGCCGGAAGCGGCCTGGGCCCGGCTGGCTCGGGTGGGCCGGTGGGGAGTGCTCGCGACCGGGCTGCGGGCCGGCTACCCGGGCGCCGTCGGGGACGCGGTGCACCTGGACGAGCTCGCGGTGCGGGCGGGCGAGCTGGTCGCGCTGCGAGGGCCGTCCGGGGCGGGCAAGAGCACGGCGCTGCGGGTGCTCGCCGGGCTGCACCCGGCCGGCGCCGGGGCGGTCGCGGTGGGGCGGGCGTTCCACCTGTCGCAGCGGCCGGCGCTGCCGCACGCGCGGACGGTCGCGGAGGCCTTCCCGGAGGACGTGACCGAGGACGAGGTACGGTCGGCGCTGCGCCTGGTCGGGCTGGACGGCGAGGTCACCCCGGCGACACCGCTCGGGGAGCACGGGCACGGCATCTCGGCCGGTCAGCGCCAGCGGCTGGCACTGGCCGCGCTGCTGCACCGGGCGGGCCGCGCGGTGGCCGCCACCCAGCGGGCCGCCGACCGCCCGCACCGCGACGAGCCCGGCCCGAAACGCCACCCGATGCCGGTCGTCACCCTCTTGCTCGACGAACCCACCGCGCACCTGGACCCGGCCGCCGAACGCCTGGTGGTGGCCCGGTTGCGAGAGTTCGCCGGCCGGGGCTGCGCGGTGCTGGCAGTCGCTCACCGCCCGGCCCTGCTCGCCGCCGCCGACCGCGTCGTCGACCTGGACCCGCCGGCGTCCGAGGCCGGCGCCGTCACCCACCCCGCCGCCGGGCCAGGCGCAGCCGCACTGTCTGCCGCTGTGCCAGGTGCGGCCGCTGGCGTCGTGGCACGATCGGGCATCTCCGTTCGCCCGGTCGTTGCGGCGGGCGCATCAACTGCGGGCTCGGAGGACAGTAAGGTCGAGGGACGCGCACGCGAGTCCGCGGCGACGGTTGAGGGCGTGTCGGCTTCCGGCCCGAAGCCGACAACCGTCGGCGGACCGGCGCACGAGTCCGGAAACGCGGTCGACGGCGCGTCGGCGTCGGCTCAGGACGCGCGCAACAACGGCGGACGTGCGAGCGCGTCCGGGGCGGCCGCCGAGCGGTGGTGGCGGCGGCCGTGGGTGGCGGTCGGACTCGGGGCGGCGGCGGTGCTCAGTGGGCTGCTGCTGACCGGGGCGGCGGGGTGGCTGCTGGTGCGGGCGGCTTCGTTGCCGCCGGTGCTGACGCTGTCGACCGCGGTGGTGCTGGTGCGCGGGAGTGCGGTGGCCCGGCCACTGCTGCGCTATCTGGAGCGGCTGGTGGCGCACGATGTGGCGTTCGCGCGGCTGGGGCGGCGGCGGGCGCGGGTGTACGCCGAGCTGATCCCGCGGGTGCCGGGGCCGCGGCTGCACCGGCGCGGGGATCTGCTGACCCGGCTCGTCGACGATGTGGACGCTCGGGTGGACGGGCTGCTCCGCGGATGGCTGCCGGCCTGGACCGCGGCGGTCACGGTGCTCGTGGCGGGGGCGGCGGCGGTGCTGATCACGCCGCGGCTGCTGGCGCCGCTGGCGATCGGGGTGCTGGTCACCGCGGTGATCGCGCCGCTGGTGGCGGGCTGGCAGGCGGACCGGCAGGACGCGGCCACCGCGGTGGCGCGGGCCGCGCTGCGGGACGCCATGGTCGAGACGGTGGACGGGGTCGAGGAGCTGGGGGCCGGGGGCGGGCGGTCCGGCGTACCGGAAAGCCGTAGCCGGATGCTCGCGGACCTGGAGGCGCGAGCGGCCCGGACCGCCGGGCTCGCCGCCGCGATCGCGCACCTCGGATGGGCGGTCGCGGTGGCCGGAACCGCCCTCGTCCTGGCCGGGGCCGGGATCTCCGCGGAGTGGGGCGCGGTGCTGCTGCTCGGCGTCGTCGCCCTGGGTGAGCCGCTGGTCGCCCTCCCGGAGGCAGCGATCGCCCGGCGTCAGGCCGCCGGCGCGGAACGCCGCGTCGCCGCCCTGACGGCCGGCGCGAGCACGCGGCGACACGGCAAGACCATCGGCGACCAGGCGACCGGCACACGACCGGACGGCACGGCCGCGGGCGCGGGCGCCACAGACGGCACCGCCACGGGCGCGCGCATCACGGACGGCACAGGCGCGGGCTCGGGCGCGCGTGTCACGGACGGCACGGCTGCGAATCGGATCGCCGAGAGCGGGCCTGCGGGTGAGTGGATACCGGACGGGGAGGTTCGGGTCTCCGGGCTGGTGGCGGGCTGGGATCCGGAGGCGGAGCCGGCGCTGGACGGGGTGGATCTGGAGCTGGCGGCCGGGGCGCGGATCGCGGTCACCGGGCGGTCCGGGGCGGGGAAGTCGACACTCGGCGCGGTGCTCGGCGGGCTGCTCGCGCCGCGCGCCGGGGACGTCCGGGTCGGGGGCCGGGTGGTGCTGGTCGGGGACGACACCGGGCACGTGTTCGCGTCGACCGTACGGGAGAATCTGCGTCTCGCGATGCCGGCCGCGACCGATCCGCAGCTTGTCGCCGCGCTGCGGCGGGTCGGTCTCGGGCCGTGGCTGGCCGGGCTGGCGGACGGCCTGGACACCTGGCTGGGGACCGGGGGCAGCACGATGTCCGGCGGGCAGCGGCGGCGGTTCGCGACGGCGCGGGCGCTGCTGGCCGATCCGGCGCTGCTGATCCTGGACGAGCCGACCGAGGGGATCGACGAGGCCGGGGCGCACGCGTTGATGACCGACCTGCTGGGCGCGGCGTCCGGGCGTACCGTGCTGGTCTTCGCGCACCGCACGGAGGGCCTCGACCTCGTGGACGAAATTTACGAACTGTCCAGCGCTAAGCTAAATGTCGGGGTCATCTAGGCTGGGAATCATGGCACGTACGCCGGTCCCGGGCACCCGCGACACCATCCTGACCGCGGCCGCCGGGCTGTTCTACCGGTACGGCGTCCGCGCCGTCGGCATGGCCCAGGTCGTCGAGGTCGCCGGGTGTGGCAAGAACCTGCTCTACCGGCACTTCCCGAGCAAGGCGGAGCTGGCCGCCGCCTACCTCACGCTGGCCCGGCGCGAGCGGGAGCGGGCCGCCGCCGAGGCGCTGCGCTGGGCGAACACGCCCGCCGAGCAGCTGATCGCGCTGGTCAGCGAGATCGCCGAGAGCACCCGCCGTCCGGGGTATCGCGGCTGCGCCTTCCGCAACTATCTGACCGAGTTCCCGGGCGCGACGGATGAGCCGGCCCAGGTGGCCCGGGGCTATCTGGCGGACAGTCGCGCCGTGGTCGACCGGCTGGTCAGCGAGCTGGGCGGGGACGCGCTGCTGGCCGACCGCATCTGGCTGATCGTGGACGGGCTGCACAGCGGCCCGCCGGAGCAGGCCCGGGTGGCCCTGGACTGGATCACCGAGCTGGTCCGCCCGTCAGATCAAGGACAATAAGGTTCATCAATGCCATAAACACCCCACCATGGCCAAATGTCGAACTCAGCTGTCCGGCCTCCAGCGGTTGACAGGAAAACAGAACCAGCTACCCGCTCTGCGAAACCCATCGCAGGGAAGGCGGGGATGCCATGACGTACGACGCTGCCGACATCCACCGACTTGACGCTCTCCTCGACAACGTCGCCCAGGTGATGAAGAAGGCCGCCGCTACCGGCGGAAACGCCGAGACGCCTACGGCCGAGGGCACCGCGGCTGACCACCTTATTCGGGCACGCGTCGGCCCGCGAAGGGTCGAATCCCTTACCATCGACAGTCGTGCGATGCGGATGGGATCCGCCGAATTGGCCGAGCAGATTCGCTATGCCATCAACGAGGCGTTCGAGGCCATAAGCCCGTCAAATGCCGACACTGCCGCCGCCGCCCGAGAGGTGAGCCAGGACCTAGCGGAACAGGTGAATGCGATCCGCGACGAGTCGGCACGCAGCATGACAATGTTCCTGCAGGCCATGCAGCACGTGGCAACCCGGATCGACCGGGATCGTGACCGGTGACGGCGACACCCGGAAACGGCGTGGACATCCACCCGCCAGCCTTACGAGCTTCCGGCGACCATTTACATGACAGTGCCATTAGCTTGACAAACGCATGGCAGCATCATATCGCCGAAGTCACCGCCTCCGACGAAGTCTTCGGAACGGATCCTGTCGGCTCACTCATCGGTACGTCCTACCAGACAGCACACCAGATCGCGGCCGCAATATACAGCTCGGTGAGCCGCAGCATCTCCGGATTCGGCGGCGCTCTCCACAGCATCGCGGACGATTTCGACGAGACCGACAAGGCGAACGGCGAAGACATCGTCGCCGTAACCAAATTTATCTCATGAGTATCCAGCTACCTCACCAACTTGCAGAGCTACTCAACGAATCTTCACTCAACTAGCGCTCCTTGCGGTTGAGATCCTTCAAGCAATAGCGACCGCCGAAATCACATTCGGCGCCTCGTTACTGGAGGTTCCAGCCTTCAAGGAGATCGCTGGCATAGCAATCGATTTCCTAATCGGCAAGGCCACGGAGGCGATCCTTGGTTAAAGGTGGAAGAGCTACCGGGGAGGCCATCGGCATAATCGCCAGGCTGGCTGCCAAACAATTCGGCAAAGAAGCCACCGAAGTTATAGCTAGAGACCTGGTCCAGGGCGCCGTCGAAGCCGCGGCAAAGAATGTCCGCCAGGTTCCGCAAGGGCTCACAGATCGACAATTCAACAAGCTTGCCCGCGGCGCTCGACAGCTCCGCCGACAGGCCGGGCTGCCGGACGGAGACTTAGTAGTGCAGGGCAGCCGGGCCCGGGGCACAGCGCGGGCCGGATCCGACCTCGACGTCGCCTTGCGGGTCGATGAGCAAACCTTCTTCGACCTGTCGGAGCAGATGCTCAGCCGTGCCCGCCTCGGCACAAAACTCCGCGAGCGCATGTTGCGCCGGATCAGGAAGAACGGCCAGTTGTCGAGCTTTGACCTAGGTCACGACTTCCAGAATCTCCGGCACACGCTGCTCGACCCCGAATCTCCCTACGATGTCCAATTCTCCGTCCTTCAGATCGGCGGTAAGCTCGACACCGGCCCGTTCATCCCCTAGGCTGAGGAGATTCGGAAGTGGAGACGATGCTCCAATTCTTGATCATGGTGGACAGCGAAAACGACCGCGCCCAACTGATGCAAGACCTGCTCCGATCATTTCCCGAAGCGGAAGCACACAAAGCGCATTCCTGCCGGCTCCGCGGCAATTGGCTGGAACTCCTTCCCAACGAGGACGCCGATCGGAATCTCGCCACCGACCCCGCGGATGGGTATCTCCATTTCGCATGGGAGTTGAACGTCACGCCATATCGCAGCGATCTGGACGAGGATCATCAGATCGTCCTTGCGCGCGACCTGCAGCGGCATTTCTTGACTGCCGGCGCGAAGGCCGTGGTCGGCGCAAATTTCGAGGATCGCCTGTAGGCTACTATGCTACCGAAATGCCCCAGCTGCCAGAGCTTTATGTCGCCGTCGATGTCGAGGCGGACGGGCCGATTCCCGGGCCTTACAGCATGTTGTCCCTCGGCATGGCCGTCGCGGGTAGACCGGATCTGAATTTCTACACCGAGCTGCGGCCGATCTCGGACGAATTCGTGCCGGCCGCGCTGGCCGTTTCCGGGCTCGACCGGGATCGGCTGCTCCGCGAAGCGCCTCCCGCCGAAGAAGCCATGCGTATCGCCGCCAGATGGGTCAACGGCCTGCGCACCACAGGTCGTCCGGTGTTCCTGGCCGCGCCGGCGGTCTGGGACGGCATGTTCGTCCACTGGTATTTCGTACGGTTCGTCGGGCACAACCCGTTCGGCGCCACCGGGTCTGGCGTCGATCTCCGCAGCTACTGGATGGGCCTGACCGGGAGCGAGTGGGTGGAGACCCGCAAGGGGATCATCAAGCACAAGCTCGGGCTGACCGACGTTCCGCACACGCATCACGCCGGGGAGGACGCCGCCGAGCTGGCTCAGGTCTTCGACGCCGCGCGGAGGTCGAGAGCGTAGAGCAGCTTGTCGTAGCGGTCATCCCCGAAAGCGACGAACCGCTCCAAGACCCCATATCTCCGGAAACTGAGCGACTCATACAGAGCAGCCGCGCGGACATTGTCGCCACGCACGTCGAGCGTCAGCACCTCGATTCCCTGCTCCCTGGCGGCCTCGATCAGCGCGCTCACCATCGCCCGCCCCACCCCCCTGCCCTGATGTTTCGGGCTCACCGCGACCTTCTCGATGTCCGCGTTCACCCGGTGGGTCGGCCGCGCATACCGCCGCCAATACCCGAACCCGACCGGCGTGAGCCCGACATAGGCGACCGCGAGCGTCAGCTCCTCGGCGAACAGCGCCACCACCTCCGGCACCGGCGGCGGCTCGACCCACCCCAGCGCCGCTCCCCCGGCCACCAACTCCCGGACCAGCTCCGCCAGCACCAGCGCATCCACCGCGCTCAGCCCGCCCGGACCGACCAACCGCACCTCGACATCGCCCACCGCAGGATCTAATCAGGTCCGGTACGCCGCCACCGTCGCCTGCAACTCCGCCGCCGTCCGGGCCAGGTCGGCCGCGGTCTGCTGGGTCTCGGTGGCCCCGGACGTCACCTGCGCCGCCGCCTGCGCCACCCCGGCGATGGTCCCGGCGATCGCGGTCGAGCCCTCGGCCGCCTGCCCGACGCTGCGGGCGATCTCCGCCGTGGTGGCGGTCTGCTCCTCCACCGCCGCCGCGATCGTCGTCGCGTAGTCGTTGATCGTCGCGATCACCGCGGCGATCTGCTGGATCGCGTGCACCGCTCCGTCCGACTCGGTCTGGATCGCGGCCACCTGCGCGGTGATCTCCTGGGTGGCCCGCGCGGTCTCCTGCGCCAGGTCCTTGACCTCGGCCGCGACCACCGCGAATCCCTTGCCCATCTCGCCGGCCCGGGCCGCCTCGATGGTCGCGTTCAGGGCCAGCAGGTTGGTCTGCTCGGCGATGCTGGTGATCAGCGCGACCACCGTGCTGATCTGAGCGGACGCCTCCCCGAGCCGGGACACGCTGCTGTTGGTGACCTCGGCGGTGCGGGCCGCGTCGGCCGCCACGCCGGCCGCCTCGTTCGCGCTGTTCGCGATCTCCCGGATCGAGACACCCATCTCCTCGGCGCCGGCGGAGACCGCCCGCACCCCGTCGGACACCCGCCCGGCCGACTCGGAGACCGTGCTGACCTGCGCCGACGTCTCCTCGGCGGAGACTGAGAGCTGGGCCGAGACGGTGGACAGCTCCTCCGAGGCGGAGGCGAGCACGTCGGCGCTGCCGCGCACCCGGCCGACCATGGCGTCCATCGCCTCGGCGGTGTGGTTCAGCGCCTGCGCCATCCGGCCGACCTCGTCCCGGCTGTGCACGTCGGCGCGGGCGGTCAGGTCACCGTCGCGGAGCCGGTCCAGGACGGTGACGCAGGCGGACAGCGGCCGGACGATCATCCGGCTGGCGGTCAGCGCGAGGGCCACTCCGACCAGCGCGCTGAGCGTGAGCAGCAGCAGGACCCGCCACTTGGTGGACTGGTAGCGCCCCTCGGCGTCGGCCTCCTGGGCGGCGGTGGCTTGCACGGTGAGATCGGAGAGCTTGGTGAGCTGGTCGCGCACCTCGGACATCACGGGGACGATCTGGGACGAGCGCACGGAGTCGAGCCGGGCGCGGTTCCCGCTCGCCACGAGGGGCAGCAAGGTTTCGGTGACGATGTTCCGATATTTCGCCCAAGAATCGAGGAAGGCCGACAGGGCGGACACTTCCGCGTTGTTGATCGGATAGGCCCGATATTTCGCGGAGTAGTCGCTGACCTGCTCTTCCGCGTCGGTCAGCGAGGAGGTCGCGGTCGACCGGCCGGCGTCGTCGGCAGCCAGGAGATCGTCACCGACCGCCAGCCACGCCCGGTTCACCGCACTACGCAGGTTCCCGATCGCCTCCAGCTCCAGGCTGTGCTGGTAGCCCGTTTTGACCTGGTCGTTCGTCACACCCAGGCGGTTCATCGCGAACAGCCCGTCAACCACGCTGAGCAGCGCGACGACCAGCACCGCGAACATGATCTTGGTGCCGACCCGCCGGTCGGCGAGCAGACGAGTCACCCCTTCACAGTGGCATCCCGGTAGCCGTCGCGGGCGATCAACAGACGATCCCGGGTGAACTCGCGCGGATCCCGGCGATATCTCCGCCAGCCGTCGGCGGTCCGGAACGCCGTCCGGGGCACCGCCCAGCGCCCCAGCATCCGTTTCCGGACGAAGAGCAGCACCTCGTCGACGGCCGCCGCCGCCCGGGCGCCGTCCCGGTCCGCGTACCGGTCGGCGACCACCATCCACTGGCCCGGGTCGAGCAGCTGGGACGGGGTGACGCCGTCGCCCCAGCGGAAGATTTCCCCCGCCCGGGGGAACGGCTCCGGCACCCCCGGGGTGCGGAACGAGTACTCCCGGTACCGGCCGCAGCCCGGGCAGTCCCAGTCGTACCGCAGCGTGTTCTGCTCCCCCACGGCCAGCACCGCGGCGCTCCAGGGCAGGCCGTGACCTGGGAAGTCACCGTTGCCGCAGGGGCACCGGGCGAACTGCAGGAAGAGCGTGGTCTCGGCGCTGGTCCGCGCGAAAGGGATGCGCATGCCAAAACGCTAACCACCCCTTGTTAGGGTCGGCGACCGTGAGCGACATCAGCGGCGCCCGGGTGATCGGCGGCCGGACCTTCGATTTCTCCCGCCGGGTCGTCGTGATGGCGATCGTCAACCGGACCCCCGACTCGTTCCACGACAAGGGCCGCACGTTCGCCCTGGAGAAGGCCACCGAGGCGGTCCGGGCCGCGGCCGACGAGGGCGCCGACTGGATCGACATCGGCGGGGTGCCGTTCGCGCCCGGCCCCGAGGTGACCGCCGCCGAGGAGCTGGACCGGGTGCTGCCGGTGGTCGAGGCAGCTCAGGGCCTCGCGGTCGTCTCGGTCGACACGTTCCGCCCGGAGGTCGCCGCCGAGGTGATCAAGCACGGCGCCGGCGTCGTCAACGACACCTCCGGCCTGCGCGACCCGGCGATGGCCGACGTGGTCGCCGGCACCGACGCCCAGCTGGTCATCTGCCACAGCCTGGCGGCGCCGCGCACCGAGCACCCCAGCCCCCGCTACGACGACGTGACCGCCGAGGTCGGCGCCTTCCTCCGGGAGAAGGTCGAGCTGGCCCTGTCCCGCGGCGTCCGCCCGGACCAGATCATCATCGACCCGGGCCACGACCTGAACAAGAACACCCTGCACTCGCTCGAGCTGACCCGCCGCCTCGACGAGATCGCCGCCATCGGCTACCCGATGCTCGCCGCCCTGAGCAACAAGGACTTCATCGGCGAGACCCTCGACCGCCCCCAGCAGGAACGCCTCGCCGGCACCCTGGCCACGGTGGTCTTCAGCATCCTGCGCGGCGCCCGCATCATGCGGGTCCACGACGTCCGGGCCGCCGTCGACGCCATCCGGATGACCGAGGCGATGCTGGGCTGGCGCGAACCGGCCTACCTGCGCCACAACATCTGAAACCCGCTTTCCGGTACGCCGTGAGCCCCGTCCCAGCGCATCCGCGCGACCCGTGGCTGCCGGCAAGACCCGCGGCCGGTCACCGTCCCGGCCGCGGCAGTGCTCACCGGCTGGGCCTCAGGGCTCGGTGTGGTCGTGGAAGGTGTCGAGCAGGGACGTCATCCACGGCTGCGGCGGCACCGAGTCCGGCCCGAGGATGCGCATCGCGCCGAGCACGGTGATCAGCATGCCCATCGCGAAGAAGTCACGAGCCTGCTCCGGGGAGCAGCCGGTGAGGTCGCGGACCGTCCGGTAGAGGCTGCCGTAACAGGTGCGGACGGCCTCGCCGACCACCGGCTCCTCGGCGGCGGCGAAGCCGTGCAGCAGGACGACCAGCAGCTCACGCTCGGCGAGCAGGTCCTTGTAGGCGCTGCCGAGGCTGGCCAGGGTCGGCTCGCGATCGGCGGCGGCGTGCCACTTCGCCTCGATGCGCCGGCCGGCATAACGGACGGTGGTGAGGAACAGCTCCTGCTTCGAGCCGAAGATGCGGATCACATAGGGCTGTGACACACCGGACAGCCGGGCCACCTGGTCGGTCGACGTGCCGGCGTATCCGCCCTGGGCAAAGGCCTGCAGGGCGGCCTCGACGATCTGGTCCTGGCGTTCCGAGGCGGTCAGGCGGGTCCGAGTCACGTTGACAGGTTATCAGTTGATGCTTACCGTCCTTAGTTATCAGTCGATAACAACTTACGGCGCGCTCCAGGGGGAAGACGTGACCACTCTCGTTTCGGATCGGCCCACCACCCGGGCCCGCTCCACCCGGCCCCTCGCGGCCGTGCTCGCCGCGGTCGGCATCCCGACCTTCATGGTTTCGCTGGACAACCTGGTGGTCAGCACCGCGCTGCCGGTGATCCGCACCGAGTTGCACGCGTCGATCACCGACCTGCAGTGGTTCGTCAACGCGTACACGCTGCCGTTCGCGGCGTTCCTGCTCACCGCGGCCGCGCTCGGCGACCGGCTGGGCCGCCGGCGGATGTTCCTCGGCGGCATCATCGTCTTCACGCTGGCCTCCGCGGCGGCCGCGCTCTCCACCGAGGCGTGGCAGCTCACCGCCTCCCGCGCGGTGCAGGGGCTGGGCGGTGCGGCGATCACCCCGCTGGCCCTCACCCTGCTGGCCCGGGCGGTGCCACCCCGGCTGCGCAACGCGGCGGTCGGCATCTGGGGCGGCATCACCGGCCTCGGCGTGGCGGTCGGCCCGGTGGTCGGCGGCGCGGTCGTCGACGGCCTGCACTGGTCCTGGATCTTCTGGCTGAACGTGCCGGTCGGCGTGCTCGCGGTGGTGCTGGCCGCCACGGTGCTCGACGAGTCCCGGGGCGACGGCCGCCGGCTCGACCCGCTCGGCCTGGTGCTGTCGGCGAGCGGCATGCTGCTGCTGATCTGGGGTGTGGTGGACGGGCCGGACAAGGGCTGGACGTCGCCGCGGGTGCTGGCCATGCTCGGCTCGGCGGTGGCGCTGCTGGCCGGCTTCCTCTTCTGGCAGGCGCGGAACCGGACGCCGATGCTGCCGCTGCGCCTGTTCCGCAGCCGCGGCTTCAGCCTGGTGAACACGGTGACCCTGACCTTCTCGGCCGGCGCGTTCGGGTCGGTCTTCCTGCTCGCCCAGTTCTTCCAGGTGGTGCAGGGACTGAGCCCGCTGCAGTCCGGGCTGCGGACGCTGCCGTGGACCGCGGCGCCGATGATCGTCGCGCCGCTGGCCGGGATGTTCGCCGGGCGGATCGGCCAGCGCGTGCTGATCGTCGCGGGACAGGTCTTCCTGGCGGCCGGCCTGTTCTGGATGGCGCTCGGGCTGTCGCTGACCGCGTCCTACCCGTCGCTGATCGGCGCGTTCGTGCTGGCCGGGATCGGCATGGGGCTGACCTTCGCGCCGGTCTCCACGATGGTGCTGGCCACCGTGGACGTGGCCGAGCAGGGCGTCGCGTCCGGCACCAACAACACGATCCGCGAGTTCGGCGTCGCGGCCGGCGTGGCGGCGCTGTCCTCGATCTTCAGCTCGCTCGGCGGCTACACCAGCCTCGACGCCTTCCTCGACGGCACCCGCCCGGCGGTGCTGACCGGTGCGGCGATCATCGCGGTGGGCGCGGTGGTGGCGCTCTTCCTCCCCCGCAGGGCCTGATTTCCGGTACGACGCGGGGCGGCCGGACCTCCCGGCCGCCCCGCGCCACACGGTCCGCGAACAAGACCCCGATCCCCTCGCGCCGCGCCGTCAGCGACCAGGACCCAGTCGCCCCGCGCCGGTCAATCTGTGGTCGGGACTCCCGGCTGCCCCGCACCCCGCCCCGCGCGATCCGCGGCCGGAACTCCCGGTTTTCCTCCTCCGCCAGGCCCGTCAGCAGCGACGGCCGGTGATCGGAACAGGACAGCCCGAAACAAACGCGAGATGAACTGTTGCACTGACGCAACATGGCTGCAACGATGACCTTCAATTCCGAGCCGCACCGGCGCGCGAGGAACCGGCTTCGTCCGGCCGGTCCGACCCCGCAACCTCGCGAGCGCCACCCTACGCAGCGCGGAGCACCGCTCACCGCCCCCGGCGAGCGAAGACAGCGTGTGCCGGACCTCCGACCGGCACACGCTGTGCCTTCTCTAGGCGAAGTTCCACTCCGGCGGCAGATCGGCGTCGCACAGGTCGCAGACGTAGACCTCCTCCTTGACCAGGTTCACCGCGTGGCAGCGCGGGCAGCGGCGGAAGGTGAACTCGGTGGTGAAGCCGTCGTCGTGCCGGACCCCGCCGGCGTCCAGGGCGGCGGCGACGGCGGGCCAGCAGGACGGCTCCGGGCAGTAGCCGGTCGACTGGTTGGTGACCTGGTCGACCCGCCAGCCGTCGCCGTCGCGGCGGAAACCGATCTCACCGGCGGCGAGCACCGGGCCGCCGCCGGCACAGGCGACGTGCTCCGAGTTGCGGGGCGCCAGGAGGAGGACGCCGGCCGGGCTCACCACGTACGTCAAGAGGTCGCCGGAGACAAGCGCACCCGGACCCGGCGGCGGGCCGGAACCGAGCGGATCCGGCGCCGCCGGCGCTTCAGGTGCGAGCGGACCGGGAGCGGACAGCGGCCGGCCCGGGCCGGTCCCGGCGGACGCCGCGACGTCCGCCGGGCCGACATAGCGATAGGTGCGCGGCATGACCGGAAGCGATCAGGGCAGGACCAGGAAGTCGGTGACGAAGGACGCCACCTCGCCGGTCGCGGTGCGGCCGATGAAGGTCGGGTAGTAGCCGTCGCCCCAGCCGGACTCCACCATGATCACGTTGCCCCCGGTCCGCCGGTCGATCACCCGGTCGAAGAGGCCGGGCACCGGCTCGTCCGGGAAGTCCTCCGGGTCGAAGGTCTCCTCGAACTCCTCCGAGTCCCAGCGGGCCAGCGCCCGGGACACGCTGATGTCGGCGAACGCGCCGGCGCCGGTGTCCACCCCGTAACCGTAGAACTCGCCCTCCTCCAGCGCGTCCGGGTCGTCGCCGTCGACCAGCGCCAGCTCCCAGGAGACCGCCGGCTCGTCGCGGATCACCAGCTGCACGGCGGCGACCCGGCGCTGCCACTCGCGCTCCTCCTTCTCCAGGACCGCGACCCAGCCGACCATCCGATAGCGCCCCGGCGCAACGGTGACCGAGAACGGCTCGTCCTCCTCGTCGGTGACCCCGGGGTCGAAGGCGGCCAGCTGCCCGGTGGGCAGGGTGAGGTCGCCGAGCGGGTGCGACTCGACGACATAGGTCACGTCGTCCTGGAGGTAACGGGCACCGGCCTGGAGGAGGCGGTCGAGATCAGGCATGCGCGCAAGGTACCGGACCGGTACGACAGTTAGCCGATGTGCACCCAGACGTCATCGAGAGTTCCGTGGAACTGGTCGTTGTTGGCGCCGGCGCCCTTGCCGCCGACGGTGAACGGCGAGCTGGTGTCCACCGCGGCCTCGATCGGGACCGGGACGCTGGCCTGCAGCACGTCGTCGACCAGGATGGACAGCGTCGGGCCGGTGCGCCGGCACTCCAGGCTGTGCCAGTTGCCGTCGGCCACCGACACCCGGCTGCGCACCAGGTGGACGGTGTCGGCGCCGAAACCGCAGCTGGGCTTGCCGGAGACGCCGTCGACCTGGAGCTTGTACTGGCCACCGCCGGTCGAGTAGCCCTTCTGCAGGATGTTCTCGCCGCTGGACGTCTCGGCCGGGGACAGCAGCACGCCCGCGCCGTACCGCAGCGGTCGGGTCCCGGGGTTGAGGTCCGGCGTGCTCTCGCCCTGCAGCACCAGGCGCGGGCAGGTGGCGCCGGTGCACTTCGCCGGGAACTGCAGGGCCTGCCCGTTGCCGTGCGGCACCAGTTTCGGTACGCCTCCGGCCCGGGCCACCATCCGGAGCAGGTGCCCGCGCCCCGAGCCGTCGTCGAACGTCCCGTCCGCGATCGTGGTGTCGAAGTTGTAGGCGGCCACGTACTGCGCGGCGGCCGGCGCGTCCTCGGTGCGCGGGGCGACCGCGCCGAACTCCGCGTACCGCTTGCGCGGCAAGCCGCCGACCATGGTGAAGTCGCCGGCCGCGCTGATCGCGCCGAGTTCCGCGCTGGCCGCCAGCGAGCGGGTGCCGGCCACGCCGTTGGCCTGCGGCGCCCACTCCAGGAGGTTGCCCTGCGGGTCGATCGCGGCCAGCTTGCCGCGGATCGCCGAGCCGTCCGTGCAGATCCCCTTGACCCCGTTGTTCGTAGTGGTGCACGCCTTGTCGAAGTGCCCGCCGACGTAGACCGTCCCGCCCAGCACGGTGATCGCCTGGGCGTCCCCGTCGAAGACCCGGGTCCAGCGGGTCGCGCCGTCCCGGGCGTACGAGACCGCCCGTCCGCCCTGCCCGCCGAGCGCCGCGTAGACCCCGTCCTCCCCGGCCGGGCCGTTCGTCGCCAGGGCGAACACCTGGGACACCGGCTTGGGCAGGAACGTCCGGTCGAGCACCCCGGTCTCCGGGTGCACCGCGCTGAGCCGCAGCGTCGACCGGGCCCCGTTGGTCTTGTGGAAGCGGCCGCCCAGGTAGATCCGGTCGGTTCCGGCGGCCAGGGCGTTCACCGTGTCGTCGGTGGTCGGCGCCCACGCGTCGAGCGCCCCGGTCGCGGTGTCGAACGCGGCCAGGTTGGCCCGCGGGGTGCCGTCCACCGCGGTGATCCGGCCGCCCAGGTAGACCCGGCCGTGCCCGGCGGCCAGGGCGTTCGGCTGGCCGCTGACGGTGTGCTGGAGCGGGGTGAGGGTGCCCTCGGTGGCGGTCAGGCCGGCGATCGCGTCGCGCGGCTCGCCGTTGATCCGGTCGAAGTCGCCGGCCGCGTAGACCGTGTCGCCGTCCACGGCGAGCGCCCGGACGTTGGCGTCGGCGCTGGGCTTCCAGTCGAGCAGGGCGCCGGTGCGCGAGTCGAAGGCGGCCAGCCGGGTACGTTCCACATTGCGGCCGTCGACGATGGCCCGGGTGAAGGCGCCGCCGACGTAGACGGTGCTGCCGTGGTAGGCCACCGCGTAGACCGAGCCGTTGAAGGAGGGGGAGGTCACCGGGCTGGACGAGACGATCTCGGCGAAGGCCGTGCCACCGGCCGCGACGAGGGTAGTCGCTATTCCGGCGATAAGGGCTTTTTTCGGGAAATTGGCCACGTCCGTAGCTAACTTCCGGATCGGGCAAAGGTGGCGCACAGGATGGGCGACTGTCGGCGGTCCGAACTATGCTGCCGCGTACGCGATAGAGAAAGGGGAATGCCGTGCCGATGCTCCGCCGTGTCGCCGCGTCCGTCACCCTGCTGGCGACCGCGGCCCTGGCCGCCGGTTGCGAGATCGAGCTCGACCCCGAGACCATCCCCGCGCCGTTCAGCGTCGCGCCGGTGCCCTCCGCCTCGGCCGACCAGCCGAAATACGTGTGCACCGCGGTCTACAAGATCCTCACCGACGGCGCGGTCAAGGCCGCCGGCTGGGCCACCCGCAAGGGCGACGACGCCACCGCCGGCCTGCAGAAAACCTTCGCCGACATGGCCACCCAGGTGACCGAGGCCGGGGCGAAGAGCAGCGACCCGGCCCAGCGCGCCGCCGTCGACGAGGTGGCCGCCGCCCTCACCAAGGGCAGCCAGTCCCCCGACCCGAAGGCATTCCTCAACGGAGACTTCGTCACCATCGGGCAGAAAATCGACAGCACCTGCCCCTAGGCTTTCCTCATGATCGATAGGCCGGTTCGGATCGGGCTGCAGTTGCAGCCGCAACACATGGATTACGCCACCATCCGGCGCACCGCCGCCGAGGCCGAGGAGGCCGGTGCCGACGTCCTGTTCAACTGGGACCACTTCTACCCGTTGAGCGGGGAGCCGGACGGGCTGCACTTCGAGTGCTGGACCATGCTGGCCGCCTGGGCCGAGTCCACGTCCCGGGTGGAGATCGGCGCGCTGGTCTCCTGCAACAGCTACCGCAACCCGGAGCTGCTCGCCGACATGGCGCGCACGGTCGACCACATCTCCGACGGCCGCCTGATCCTGGGCATCGGCTCGGGCTGGTTCGAGCGGGACTACACGGAGTACGGCTACGAGTTCGGCACGGCCGGCGGCCGCCTCGACGACCTGGCCACCGCGCTGCCCCGCATCGAGTCCCGCTGGGGCAAGCTGAACCCGCCGCCGACCCGCAAGATCCCGGTCCTGATCGGTGGCGGCGGCGAGAAGAAGACGCTGCGCCTGGTCGCCGAGCACGCCGACATCTGGCACTCGTTCGCCGACGCCGAGACGCTCGAGCGCAAGCTCGGCGTCCTGCGCGGCCACTGCGAGACGGTCAGCCGCGACCCGTCCGAGATCGAGGTCTCGGTGGCCGGCAACCCGCAGAGCCGGGACCGGATGCACGAGCTGGGCGCCCGCCTCTTCACCATCGGCGTCGGCGGCCCCAAACCCGACCTGGGCGAGCTGCGCGAGGCCCTGGCCTGGCGCGACGACGTCAACGGCCGGGGCTGAGGCCGAGGGGCGTGCCCGGCGCGATCCGCTGGGCACGCCCCTGATCGTCCACCTCGGCTCCGGTGCGGCCGGTCCCGGCCGGGGTCTAGACGACCAGGCTGAGCAGCATCACGCAGGCGAAGCCGACCACCGAGATGATCGTCTCCATCACCGACCAGGTCTTGATGGTCTGGCCGACGGTCATCCCGAAGTACTCCTTGACCAGCCAGAAGCCGGCGTCGTTGACGTGCGAGAAGAACAGCGAGCCGGAACCGATCGCGAGCACCAGCAGCGCCACCGTCGGGCGGTCCAGGCTGGTGGCGAGCGGCGCGACGATGCCCGCGGCGGTGATCGTGGCGACCGTGGCCGATCCGGTCGCGACCCGGATGCCGACCGCGACCAGGAAGCCGAGCAGCAGCGCGTTGATGTTGGCGTCCTTGGCCGCGTCGGCGATCACGTTGCCCACGCCGCTGTCCACCAGGACCTGCTTGAAGCCACCGCCGGCGGCCACGATCAGCAGGATGCCGGCGATCGGCGGCAGCGCCCCGCCGATGACCGCGTTGGTCTGCCGGCGGTCCATCCCGGCCCGGTGCCCGAGCGTCCACATCGCCAGGAAGACGCCGAAGAGCAGCGCGACGACCGGCTGGCCGAGCACTTCGAGGACGTCGCGGACGTTGTTGCCCTCGTCGATCGTCAGCTCGGCGACGCCGCGGGCCAGCATCAGCACGATCGGCAGCAGGACGGTCAGGATGGCCGGCCAGAAACCCGGATTCCGGCGAGGGCTTTCGGTACGGTCCGGCACGCCGTCCGCGTCGAGATCGGCCGGGTTGCCCGGTCCCCCGGCGGCCCGGTTGGCGTCCGCGTCCGCGTTGTCCGAGGGTTCCCGGGTGATCCCGCGCTCCGGGACGGCGACCGGCACCCGGGCCGCGATCCACTTGCCGAAGAGCGGACCGGCCACGATCACCGTCGGGATCGCGCAGATCAGCCCGAACATCAGGGTGAGCCCGAGGTCGGCGTGCAAGCTGTCGATCGCGACCAGCGGCCCCGGGTGCGGCGGCACCAGGCCGTGCAGCACGGAGAGGCCGGCCAGCGCCGGGATGCCGATCAGCAGCAGCGGCACACTGGTGCGCCGGGCGACGAGCAGCACCATCGGCACCAGCAGCACCACGCCGACCTCGAAGAAGAGCGGCAGCCCGACCAGCGCCGCGACCCCGGCCATCGCCCAGGGCAGCGCCGCGCCGGAGACGCCCGCGACGATCCGGCGCACGATGCCGTCGGCGCCGCCGGACTCGGCCAGCAGCACCCCGATCATCGAGCCGAGCGCGATCAGCACGCCCACGCTGCCGGTGGTGTTGCCCAGCCCGGTGGTGAACGAGGTGACCACCTTGCCGGGCGCCGCGCCGGCCACCAGGCCGAGCACGCCGGAGCCGGTGATCAGGGCGAGGAACGGGTGCCACTTGGCCCAGGCGATCAGGAGGACCACCGCCGCGATGCCGAGGACCGCGGCGACGATCAGCTGGCCGGTGCCGGCATCGGTGATGGTCGACATGACGCGCGGTTACCCATCCGGCGAATGTTTCACTCCTGTTTCCGGAGCACCTTCGCCAACGCGGTAGCCACGGTCGCCGCCTCGGCCGCCGACATCAGGCCGGTGAAGTGCCGCTGGATCCCGTCCAGATAGACCGGCGCCGCCTCGCGCAGCCGCTGCCGGCCGGCGTCGGTGATCGCGGCGTGCGCGGACCGGCGATCGTCCGGATTGCTCTCCCGGACCACCAGACCGGCCCCGACGAGCTGGTCGACGACCCGGCTGACCCGGGTGCGGCTGACCACGGCGCGCTCCCCCAGCTCGCCCATGCTGAGCCGGCCGTCCGGCGCGTGGTGCAGCTCCAGCAGAACGTCGTACCAGGTCAGCGGCAGTCCGCAGGTCGCCTGCAGGGTGCGGTCGAGAACCGGCACGACGGTGGCGTGCACCCGCAGCAGGGCTGCCCAGGCAACGGTGTCGGTGTCGCTCATCACCTCAGCGTACCGAAAACTTGTGCGTGCGCACGCACTGGGCGTAGAAATGTGCGTGCGCACGCACTTCCATCGCGATTGAAGGAGTCACCGTGAAACTGCTGCACATCGCCGCCTCCCCGCGCGGCGAGCGGTCCGAGTCGCTCGCCCTCGCCGACACCTTCCTGACCGCGGCCCGGGAGGCCCAGCCGGGCCTGGAGGTCGAGGAGTGGAACCTGTGGGACGGCACGCTGCCGGCCTTCGGCCCGGACGCCGCCGCCGCGAAGATGGCGGTCTTCGCCGGCGAGGAGCCCACCGGCCCGGCCGCCGACGCCTGGGCCGCCGCGATCGCCGCCTTCCACCGTTTCGACGCCGCCGACCGCTACCTGTTCAGCGTCCCGATGTGGAACGCCGGCGTGCCCTACATCCTCAAGCAGTTCATCGACGTGGTCAGCCAGCCCGGCCTGGTCTTCGGCTTCGACCCGGCGGACGGCTACACCGGTCTGCTGCGGGGCAAGAAGGCGGCGGTCGTCTACACCAGCGCCGTCTACGGCCCGGACCGCCCGCCGGCCTTCGGCAGCGACTTCCAGGCCACCTACTTCGCCGACTGGCTCCGCTGGGCCGGCGTCCACGACCAGGCCGAGATCCACTTCCGCCCGAACCTGGCCACCGCCGACGCCGCCACGGCCCGCACGCTGGCCCACGCGGAGGCGCGCGAGCGGGCCAAACTCTTCCTCCAGCCCTGACCTCCGCCGGTCGCGGTCACCGGCTGGGCCTGACGGGTGCCTCGGAGCGGCCGAAACACCCCTGAGGCCCAGCCGGACCGGCGGGAGGCGCGCTGCGGCCTGGACCACGGCGCGCTTCGCGGGTGTGGACCGACGATCGGGCGTGGGAGGCGCTTGGAGGATCCGGTCCGCGGTCAGGCGGGCGTCGTGGCGAGGGTCGCCTTGACCGTGCGGGTGAGGTCGTCGCCGAGGACCTCCGGGGCGCCGGCCTCCACGGCGTCCAGGGCCAGCTTGGCCACCACGGCCGGGTCGGTCTTGCGGTCGGCGGGGATGTCGGCGGCCATGTCGGTGTCCATGTAGGCGACGTGCAGGCCGGTCACCGTGATGCCGCGCGGGGCCAGCTGTTCACGGGTGGCGTTGGTGAGCGCCCAGGCGGCGGCCTTGCCCGCGGAGTAGGAGCCGTAGGCGGCCGGGTGCAGCCAGGACAGTACGGAGAGGACGTTCAGCACCGCTCCCCCGCCGTTGGCCTCGATCACCGGGGCGAAGGCGCGGGTGGCGGCGAGCGTACCGAAGAAGTTGGTCTCCAGCTCGGCTCGGATCAGGTCGAGGTCGCCGCCGAGCAACGGCTGGCCGGTGGCGACGCCGGCGTTGTTGATCAGCAGGGTGGCGTCGGCGGCGGTCGCGGCGGCTTCGGCGACCGAGACCGGGTCGGTGACGTCGAGGCGCAGCGGGATGGCGCCGGGCAGGTCGATCGACTCCGGGCGGCGGGCCGCGGCGTAGACCTTGGCGCCGCGCTCGAGCAGCTGGGCGGCGAGGTGGCGCCCGAAGCCGCGGTTGGCGCCGGTGACGACAGCGGTGGCGGTGGTGAGTTCCATGCGGTTTAGATTACGAGCATAATCTAACGGCGGCAAGGTAATAGATGACACACGTAATCTATAGTTGAGGGCATGGGACGGGTATCGCAGGCGCAGGCCAGGGAGAACCGGGAGCGGATCGTCGCGACGGCGGCCGGGCTGTTCCGGGAGCGGGGCATCGCGGGGGTGAGCGTCGCGGACATCAGCGCCGCGGCGGGGCTCACCCACGGCGGGTTCTACAAGCAGTTCGAGTCCAAGGACGCGCTGGTCACCGAGGCGATCGGGTATGCCTTCGCGGAGCAGGCGGCCCGGCTCACGGCCGGCCTCGGGAGCGGACGTGACGAGAGCGACGCCGGGCCGCGGAGCGCGGGAGCGGCGGAGGCACGGGACGGGCTGGACGACGCGGAGCGGCGGGCGCTGCTGGACGCGTACCTCTCGATCGGACATCGGGATGAGCCGGCCGTGGGCTGCCCGACTGCCGGATTCGCGGGCGATGTCGCCCGCGCAGCGGGGGGCGAGGCGGCCCGGCACGCCTACGCCGCGGGGGTCGAGGCCTACGCCCGGCTGCTCGGCACGGACGGCGAAGCGGATCTGGCCGCGGTCAGCACCATGGTCGGCGCGCTGATCCTGGCCCGGGCGACCGCGGGAACCGGTCTCTCCGAGCGGATCCTGACGGAGGCACGAGCGGCTCTCAGCTGATCGGAAGACCTCGCTGAAGCAGGTCGAGCGCGTCGATCATGCGGTCGAAGTCGACGTCGTCGATGGTGGCCTGGCCGGCCATCCGGCCCGGCGGCACCATGGCCAGCACCACGCCGGCGATGGCGCCGCTCATCGTCCGGACCCGCAGGTCGTCGGCCGGCAGCCCGCACCGCTCGCCGACCACGTCGGCGAGCAACTCGAGCGCTTCGGCGATCTGGCTCATCGCCCGGGCCCGCAGCTCCGGCACCTCGGAGAGGAGTCGCTGCCGGCGGCGCTCGCTCTCCAGCGCCTCGGCGGTGAGGCCGGCGAAGACCTCGCGCATGCCGCGCCGGACCGCCTCGATCGGCGGCACCTCGGGCGGCTGGGCGCGGACCGCGGCGACCAGCATCGGGTCGTAGTCGTCGGTCAGGATGACGTCTTCCTTGGCCGGGAAGTACCGGAAGAACGTGCTCGGCGAGACCTCGGCCGCCTCCGCGATCTGGTCCACGGTGGTCGACGCGAACCCCTGCTCCTCGAACAGCCGTATCGCGTGCTCGCGGATCGCGGCCCGGGTCTTCGCCTTCTTGCGTTCGCGCAGGCTCGGGGTGGCTGTCATACCCCCGATTCTGCCAGCACCGGCTGCTCGGGATCGCCGGCCGGGCGGCGGGTGTGCCGGGGCAGGATCAGCACCAGCAGCACCCCGGCCGCGGCGACCGCCCCGGTGGTGACCAGCGCGGCGTCCATGCCGTGGGTGAACGCGTGCCGCACCGTGTCGAGCAGCCCGGGGTCGCCGGACCGCTGGGCGACCGCGACCCCGGAGGCGGCGTTGTCCCGGGCGGCGGCCGGCAGCCCGGCGGCGCCGACCCGGTCGCGGTAGCCGGCGTTCAGCACGGTGCCCAGCACGGCCACCCCGATCGCGCTGCCGACCTGGCGCATCGCCTGGATCAGACCGTTGCCGACGCCGCTGCGTTCCGGGGTGAGCGCGCCGAGCGCCGCGTTCATCGCGGGCGGCAGGGTGAAGCCGAGCCCGATGCCGGCCACCGTGATCCAGGCGGCGACGTAGCCGTAGCCGGTGTCCACGCCGGTCCGGGAGCCGGCCAGCAGCGCGCCGGCGATCAGGGCCAGCCCGGCGCCGATCACCAGCCGGGCCCCGCACCGGGCGACCAGCTTGTCGGCGAGCCGGGCGCCGACCAGCAGGCCACCGATCACCGGGAGCAGGCGCAGGCCGGAGCCGAACGAGTCCTCGCCGCCGACCGCCTGGAACAGCTGCGGCAGCGCGAAGAGCAGCCCGAAGAAGGAGAAGCTGGCGACCGTGGCGAGCACCACCCCGCCGGTGAAGCCCCGGGAGCGGAACAGGTCGAGGTCGATCAGCGGGGCGGCGGCCCGGCGCTGCCACCGGACCAGGAGCAGCAGGGCGAGCAGGCCGCCGGCGATCGGAACGAGCGCGCCCGGGTCGGTCACGCTGCGTTCGCCGGCCTCGATGATGCCGTAGGTGAGGCCGACCAGCCCGGCCGCGGAGAGCAGCACGCCCGGCAGGTCGAGGCGGCGGCGCCGGTCGCCGTGCGACTCGGGCACCCAGGCGACGATGGCCAGCAGGCCGAACACCACGATCGGCAGGTTGATCAGGAAGACCGAGCCCCACCAGAAGTGGTCCAGCAGCCAGCCGCCGAGCAGCGGGCCGAGCGGGATGCCGAGCGCGTTCGCGGTGATCCAGATGGTCAGCGCGCGCGGGCGGTCCTTCTCGTCGAAGACCACGGTCAGCACCGCGCCGATCAGCGCCATGATCACCGCCGAGGAGAGGCCGAGCACCGCGCGGGCGGTGATCAGCTGGCCGCTGGTGGTGGCGTAGGCGCACCAGGCCGAGGCGGCGCCGAACAGCGCCAGGGCGCCGAGCAGGAAGCGCTTGCGGCCGTACCGGTCGCCGAGCATCCCGGCCGGCAGCAGCGCGGCGGCCAGCACCAGCAGGTAGGAGTTGGTGAACCACTGCAGGTCACCGGTGGAGGCGCCGAGGTCGCGGGCCAGGGTCGGCAGCGCGACGCTCAGCACCGTGCCGTCGAGACCGACGGCCAGCGTGCAGAAGCAGAGTGCGGCGAGCGCGAACCAGCGCGCCTGGGAAGTAGCCATGAAATGACAGTAACTCTCAAAATCTAGTCACTTCCAGTTTCCTCAGAGTCCTCTCAGGCTGGCGCGTCTTCCCTACAGTTCTCCCTGGTTGTGTGAAGATCTTGGATGGCGATGTGGGGGTGGGGATTGCCATGAAGAAGGTGCTCGGCTGGGTCCTGCTGTTCCTGCTGGTCTTCTGGATCGGCACGAGCCCCGGACCGGCCGCCGACGTGGCCCGCAGCATCTGGGACGGGATCACCAACATCTTCACCAACATCGGCACGTTCTTCGTCGAGCTGGCGAACGGCTGACCCCTGAAGATCAAGATCCATATTTACGCAGGTCCGCCGGGGTGCGGATCGCATGCTCCCGGCACCCCTCTGTCAAGGGGTTGGTGTGAGGGGTGTTTTAGGGTGGTGGTTGGCGGGTCCGGGTTGTGACTTTTCCGAAGTGTCGATCTTGGGGTTTGGGTCGGCCGCGCTGGAGTTCAGAGTCGCCCCCGTGTGTCCTCCCGGACCCGTCGCTGTCTGTTGTGCCGTGTGGTCGTCTTTGATCATTTGGCGGTAGACGGTGTCGGACAGGCGTCGTTTCAACGCTCGCATGGCTTCCATCGCGGTTTTGCCTTCGGCGCGTTTGCGCTGGTAGTAGGCGCGGCCGGGGGTGTCGAAGCGGAGCTGGGTGATGGCCATGATGTGCAGGACCCGGTTGATGCGCCGGTTCCCGGCCCGGTTGAGCCGGTGATGATGGTTGTCGCCGGAGGACACGTCGATGGGGGCGGTGCCGTTCCAGGTGGCGAAGTGCCCGCGGGTCGGGAAGCGGCTGATGTCGCCGATGTCGCCGAGCAGGCGGGCGGCGCCGGAGGGGCCGATGCCGTTGAGGCTGGTCAGCTGGGTGCCGGTGGCGGCCAGCACGGTCTTCAGCTGCCGGTTGGCTGCTTTGATCTTGGTGTCCAGGGTGGTGAGCTCGTCGGCCAGGTCGCCGGCCAGCTGATAGCGGGTGGCGGTGACGATGTCGCCGGCCGGGACGCTGACGCGTTCGAGCAGGGTGCGGGCCTGGTCGGTGGTCAGGTTCTTCTTCGCGCCGCCGGGGATCAGTTCGAGCAGTAGCTGGTGCAGCCGGTTGATGGTCTCGGTGCGGGTGGCGCCGAGCTGGTCGCGGCGGTCGGCCAGCAGCCGCAGCGCGACGGTGGCGCCGTCGGCGTGAACGCGGCGCAGGCCCGGGGTGCGCAGGGCGGTCACCGCGATGTGGTGCGCGTCGTGACCGTCGGTTTTACGGCCGTGCCCGGTGTCAAAGTTGCGGGCTTTCGCGGCGAGTTTCGCCGGGACGTCCAGCACGGTTTCGCCGTCGGCGACCAGCCGCTGGGCCAGGTGCCGGCCGATGCCGTTACAGCCCTCGACCGCCCACACCCGGCCGGCGTGACGGCGGCCGGCGGCGAGCATCTGCTGGTAGCCACCGGTGTCGGTGCCGTACCTGCCACGGGCCAGCACCTGTTCACGCTCGTTGATGATCTCGATCGTCGCGGACCGCTTGTGCGGATCGACTCCAATGATCAGCTGACCCATGTACCCGTTGACCTTCCCGTCGTCGCGGCAGAACCACACCAGCGGGAGGGCAACGCTACTTACAGCTGGGCAAACCCCTCTTCAGCCACTCCGCGCCACGGTGACCGGCAGGGTCCAAGCCGGGAGAGAGCCACACCCCGCCATATGAGTGGGCAGCGCGGGCCTGAGCACCCTACCGATCACCTCGACCAAGCCTGGCCGGGCCGCGGTCGTACACCAAATTCTCTTTAAGTAGCGCGGGCCGGGCACGGCGATCTGGCCGCTGGCGCGTCCAGAACGATCGCCGCACCCTGCACGGTCCGCGGGTAGTTCCGGAGATCAAAAACGAAGGCGCGGCCCCCGCGGGGGCCGCGCCGTTCCGTTCCCGCGCCCGCCTCGCGCTCCGTGGGTGACGGACCGCGAGGCGGCCGGCGGTCAGACCGTGCGGGCCAGGCGGTCGGCCAGCAGCTTCGCGAAGCGGGCCGGGTCCTCCAGGTCGCCGCCCTCGGCGAGCAGCGCGGTGCCGTACAGCAGCTCGGCGGTCTCCGGCAGGGCCGGGTCCTCGGCGCCGCGCTCGTACGCCGACCGGAGCCCGGCGACCAGCGGGTGGTTCGGGTTGAGCTCCAGGATCCGCTTCACCCGCGGGCCCTCCTGGCCCATCGCCCTATACATCTTCTCCAGCGCCGGCGTGATGTCGTCCTGGTCGCTGACCAGGCAGGCGGCCGAGGTGGTCAGCCGGTGCGACAGGCGCACCTCCTTGACCTGCTCGTCCAGCTTCTCCTTGAGGAAGCCGAGCAGCGGGCCGAAGTCGCCCTCCGGCTCCTTCTCCTCCTCGTCCTTCTTCAGGTCGACCGAGCCGCGGGCGATCGAGCGCAGCTTCTTGCCGTCGAAGTCCGGCACCGCGTCGACCCAGATCTCGTCGACCGGGTCGGTGAGGATCAGCACCTCGTACCCCTGCTCGGCGAACGCCTCCATGTGCGGCGAGTTCACCACCTGGGCGCGGCTCTCCCCGGTCAGGAAGTAGATCTCCTCCTGGCCCTCCTTCATCCGCTCCACGTAACCGGCGAGGGTGGTCGGCTCGTCCTGCGCGGTGGTCGCGAAGGACGCGATCTCCAGGATCGGCTTGTGGTTGTCCGGCTCGCTGAGCAGGCCCTCCTTGACCGCCCGGCCGAACTCGCGCCAGAACGTCGCGTACTTCTCCGGGTTGCTGGTCATCAGGTCCTTGATCGTGGACAGGACCTTCTTGACCAGCCGGCGGCGGATCATCTGGATGTGCCGATCCTGCTGCAGGATCTCCCGGGAGATGTTCAGCGACAGGTCGGCCGCGTCCACCACGCCCTTGACGAAGCGCAGGTAGTCCGGGATCAGCTCCTTGCTGTCGTCCATGATGAAGACGCGCTTGACGTAGAGCTGCAGGCCGCGGCGGGCGTCCCGCTGGAACAGGTCGTGCGGGGCGCGGGACGGGATGAAGAGCAGTGCTTCGTACTCGAAGGTGCCCTCCGCCTTCATGTTGATGATCTCGAGCGGGTCGGTCCAGTCGTGGCTGATGTGCTTGTAGAACTCGTGGTACTCCTCGTCGGTGACCTCGCTGCGCGGCCGGGCCCAGAGCGCCTTCTGCGAGTTCAGCGTCTCGTCGCCGAGCCGGATCGGGAACGAGATGAAGTCCGAGTACCGCTTGACGATCTGCTTGATCCGCCACTCGTCGGCGTAGTCGTAGAGCGCGTCCTCCTCGTCCTTCGGCCGCAGGTGCAGGGTGACCGTGGTACCGACCGGCGCGTCCGGCGCGTCGTCGATCGTGTAGGTCCCCTCGCCCGCCGACTCCCAGCGGGTGCCGTGCCCCTCGGTGCCGGCCTTGCGGGTCACCAGGGTCACCTTGTCGGCGACCATGAACGTCGAGTAGAACCCGACGCCGAACTGGCCGATCAGCTCGGCCTCGCCCTTCTTCTCGGACGCCTCCTTGAGCTTGGCCAGCAGATCGGCGGTCCCGGACTTGGCGATCGTGCCGATCAGCGCCACGACCTCCTCGCGGGTCATCCCGATGCCGTTGTCCCGGACGGTCAGCGTCCGCGCCTCGGTGTCCGCCTCGATCTCGATGTGCAGGTCGGAGGTGTCCGCCTCCAGGCCGTCCTGCAGCTTGGCCAGGCGCAGCTTGTCCAGCGCGTCGGACGCGTTCGAGATCAGCTCACGCAGGAAGATGTCCTTGTTCGAATAGATCGAGTGGACCATCAGCTGCAGCAGCTGGCGCGCCTCGGCCTGGAACTCCAACGTCTCCATCGTCACCCGTTTCCGTCCTTGTGCGGTGTTTCCCGGCCGATCGTATGACGGCCGCCGGGCCGCCCGGTCAGCAGCACGGGAAAGACCCTCCGAACCACACCGGACTGTCCGTTCGCCGATAGTCCGGCATCGACCTCTGTTGTTGAGTTCTCCCGAGATCGATCTGGGGGGACATGCATGCGTATACATGGCGGGTGGTGGGCCAGAACGGCGGCCACCCTGGTGATGTGTCTGTTCGCGGGCGTCGCGGTGGCGGTGCACCGGCCGGCGCCGGCCGCCCCGCCGGCGCCGCCGGATCCGCACGCCGGGCACATCATGCCGCGGGCCGTGCCGGTGGCGGTGACCACGCCGCTGCCGCTGCCGCGCACCGGCTGGGTGGCGACCGCGGACAGCGGGCAGTCGACCGCGGCCCGGGTGCTCGACGGGGACACCACGACCGCCTGGCTGAGCGGGACCGGCGCGCTGCCGCACCGGGTGGCCCTGGACACCGGCAACCGGGTGGCCGTCAGCGGGCTCACCTACCTGCCCCGGACCACCGCCAACGGGCGGATCGGGCAGTACCGGGTGGAGGTCAGCGACGACGGGACGACGTGGAGCGCGCCGGTCGCCACCGGCACCTTCGCCGACGACGCGACGCTCAAGACGGTCACCTTCACCACGGTGATCACCCGGCACGTCCGGCTGGTCGCGCTGACCGAGGCGGGCGGGCGCAGCACCCGCTCGGCGGCCGCCGAGATCAACCTGCTCGGCGGCACCGACCCGGCCCTGCCGCGGACCGGGTGGACCGTGGCGGCCGACAGCGAGGAGACCGCCGCCGAGAACGGCGCCGCCGCGAACGCCCTGGACGGGAACACCGCGTCGATCTGGCACACCGCGTGGAGCGTGGCGCCGGCCGCGCCGCTGCCGCACACCTTCACGGTGGACATGAAGGTGACCAACCTGGTGTCCGGGCTGAGCTACCTGCCCCGGCAGGACGGCGGCCGGAACGGCCTGATCGGCCAGTACCGGGTGGAGACCAGCATGGACGGGGTGAGCTGGGCGCCGCCCGCGGCCACCGGCGCGTTCGCCGACAGCCAGGCCGCGCAGACCGTCACCTTCGCCCCGGCGCTGGCCCGGTACGTGCGGCTCACCGCGCTCACCGAGGCGGGCAACCGCGGCCCGTGGAGCAGCGCCGCCGAGATCAATCTGCTCGGCCGGACCGATCCGACGCTGGCCCGGACCGGCTGGACGGCGACCGCCGACAGCCAGGAGACCGCGTCCGAGAACGGGGCGGTGGCCAACGTGCTGGACGGCGACCCGGCCACCATCTGGCACAGCGCGTGGAGCGGCACCCCGGCCCCGCTGCCCCACGCGGTCACCGTCGACCTGCACGCGTCGGTGCTGGTCGGCGGCCTGGCCTACCTGCCCCGGCCGGCCGCGTCGGCGAACGGGCGGATCGGCCGCTACCAGATCGCCACCTCGGCGGACGGCACCACCTGGACCGACCGGGTCAGCGACGGCGTGTTCGCGGACAGCCCGGCCCGGCAGACGGTGATCTTCCCGCCGGCCCGGGCCCGGTACGTCCGGCTCACCGCGCTCACCGAGGCCGGCACCCGCGGCCCGTGGAGCAGCGCCGCCGAACTCGACCTGCTCGGCCCGAGCGGCTCGGTGGTCCCGAAACGCGGCGTATGGAGCGCCCCGGTCGGCTTCCCGCTGGTCCCGGTGGCCGCCGCGCAACTGCCCAACGGCAAGATCCTGACCTGGTCGGCGTTCCGGCCGGACTCGTTCAGCGGCGGCACCGGGCAGACCCTGACCGCCACCTACGACCCGGCGACCGGCGTGGTCACCCAGCGGATGATCACCGAGACCGGGCACGACATGTTCTGCCCCGGCATCTCCACCCTGCCGGACGGCCGGATCCTGGTGACCGGCGGCAACAACAGCGAGAAGACCAGCGTCTACGACCCGGCCACGGACGCCTGGACGGCCGGCCCGGCGATGACCACGCCGCGCGGCTACCAGGCCAGCACCACGCTGGGTGACGGCCGGGTGTTCACCATCGGCGGTTCGTGGAGCGGCGGCTGGGGCGGGTACAACGGCAGCCCGCACAAGGCCGGCGAGGTGTGGTCGCCGTCGGCCGGGTGGACCGCGCTGCCCGGCGCGGACGCCGCGCCGATGCTGACCGCGGACGCCAACCCGAGCGGCGACTACCGCAAGGACAACCACGCGTGGCTGTTCGCCTGGTCCGGCGGGAAGGTGCTGCAGGCCGGCCCGAGCAAGGCGATGAACTGGTACAGCACCAGCGGCACCGGCGGGGTCAGTCCGGCCGGGACGCGCGGCGACGACGGCGACGCGATGAACGGCAACGCGGTCATGTTCGACACCGGCAAGATCCTGACGATCGGTGGCGCGCCGAACTACGAGAACAACGACGCCACCGCGAACGCGTACCTGCTGAGCATCGACGGGACCACGGTGACCAGCCGGAAGGCGGCGCCGATGGCGAACACCCGGGCGTTCCACAACAGCGTGGTGCTGCCGGACGGCAAGGTGGCGGTCTTCGGCGGGCAGAACTATCCGGTGCCGTTCTCGGACAACACCGCGGTGCTCAGCGCCGAGCTGTTCGACCCGGCGACCGAGTCGTTCAGCACGCTGTCACCGGCGGCGATCCCGCGCACCTACCACAGCGTCGCGCTGCTGATGCCGGACGCCCGGGTGTTCACCGGCGGTGGCGGGCTGTGCGGCACCGGGTGCGCGACCAACCACTTCGACGCGGAGATCTTCACCCCGCCGTACCTGCTCACCGAGGACGGCAAGCCGGCCCCGCGCCCGTCGATCACCACCGCCCCGGCCAGCGCGGCGAACGGCGCGAGCATCACGGTCAGCACCGACAAGGCGGTGAAGTCGTTCGCCATCGTCCGGATGGGCACCGCCACGCACAGCGTCGACACGGATCAGCGCCGCCTGTCGCTGACCCCGACCGCGGTCACCGGCGGCTACCGCCTCACCATCCCGGCCGATCCGGGTATCGCCCTGCCGGGCTATTGGATGCTGTTCGCCCTGGACGCCAAGGGAGTCCCCAGCGTCGCGAAGACCATCCACATCGGCTGATCACCGGCGCGGGTTGAGCTCCGGAACAACCCGCGGGCAGTGAAGGGGGCCGGTGATCGTCCGGGACGCGCCAGCGTCCTGATCGCCGGCCCCCGGCCCGCGCTACTTAGCGATCCGCACCCCGCCAGGCCTGCGTCACTGAAGAATGGGCTGGTAAGACCGCCGGACGATCAGCAGCCCGGACCGGCGGCCATCCCTTTCACGATGCGATAGCGCGAGATATCGCCCGAGACATACGGGCGCAGCTGCGCGATCTTGGTCGGGTCGGTGCCGTTCATCGCGATGAAGCCGACGATCGCGGTGTTCACCGTGCGGCAGGTCGCCTTGTCCGCGACCATCCGCGCCTGCGCCTCCAGCTTCGGCGGGTTCAACGCGGTGTAAGAAGTGCCAGCGATACTCATCGTCACCGCACAGGCCGTTGCCATCTCGATCAAGCGCACGGGAGGAGGCTAGTGATGATCACTGCGAGTCACACTGGCCCGTTCGGGCAGGATCGCCGGTACGGAAAGCAACGCAGCGTGACGGTGTGCCATTCCGGAGGAATGAATCCCCGTGAGGCTTTACGCGAAGCCTGCCGCTTTCATACCGTGATTACTCGGAGCAACGGTCTGATAGCGCTGGAGGATCCCATGCGTCGTGCCGCTGTCGTTCTCGCCCTCGTCCTCGCCGGTCTCTGGATCGCGTCGCCGGCGCAGGCGTTCGCCCACAACAACGTCCACAACACCTACCTGCACGCGGTGCTCGACGGCCTCACCCTGCTGGTCGTCTCGGCGCCGGTGTGGACCGCGATGCTGTGGAGCGGCCACCGCAAGTGGCTGCTGGCGGCTCTGATCGCGGTGGTGCAGATCCCGGCCGCGGTGATCGGTTTCGTGCCGATCGTCAACCCCTACCTGCACCTCGCGCTCTTCCTCGCGGCGATCACGCTGACCGCCGTCTCGCTGCGGATCGTCCGCAACCAGGCCCGCGCCACCGCCCTGGCGCCCGCGGACCGCTAAGTCAGGGTCCGCACCCAGTCCCCGGTGGACGCGCGCACGGCCAGGCCGATCACGGCCTGGCCGTCTTTTATCAGCTCGACCTGCGGGCAGCCGTCGGCCGCCGGGTGCCAGCGTCCGCCGGCGTCCCGGACGGCGTGCCGCCGGCAGTGCTCCTCGTCGACGAAGCCCCAGGCCATCAGCAGTTCCCGGTCACCCAGCGAGTACCGCCCGACGCTGGCGATCCGGGTGCCCTCGGGGCGGCGGAAGAACTCGGCGCGCAACCCGGGCACGTGCTGGCCCTCGAACGCGGCGTCGTGCTCGGTCCGATGCGCCACGAATTCCGACAATTCGGGTAAATCCACGAAGATAGTCAAGCACACCCCGGCCCGGAACCCGGTCACATCGATCTCGTCATCCGTTGTGATCCGGTGGTAACGAGACTGTCGGGCAGCGCCCCCACAATGGCCTGGTGGTGACCGAGACGATGATGCCGGTCAACGGCATAGAGGTGTGCCTGGAAACCTTCGGTGAACGCACCGATCCGCCGCTGCTGCTCCTCGCCGGGGAGGCCAGCTCGATGGATTGGTGGGACGACGAGTTCTGCCGCCGGCTGGCCGCCGGCGGTCGCTTCGTGATCCGCTACGACCATCGCGACACCGGCCGGTCCACGCCCTTCCCACCCGGCGCGGCGTACTCGGGTGTGGACCTGATGAACGACGCGCTCGGCGTCCTGGACGCGCTCGGCGTGCCCGCCGCCCACCTGGTCGGGCTCTCCCTGGGCGGCGCCCTCGCCCAGCGGATCGCGGTCGCGCACCCGCACCGGGTGCTCACCCTGACCCTGATCGCGACCAGCGCCGGCCTCGGCCCGGACGCCACCCCGGTGCTGGCCGGGGTGGGCGCGGTCGCGGTGCGCGCGCCGGCCGCCACCGAGGTACGGGTCCGCGCCGCCGCCGACGAGGTGGACTGGTCGGACCGGCGGGCCGCGGTGGCCGGGCTGATCGCCGAGGTCAAGGCCCGGGGCGGCCCGTTCACCCCGGACGATCCACACCTGCGCCGCCTCGCCGAGCGGGTCTTCGACCGGTCCGCCGACCTGGGCACGGCCCGGCTCAACCACCGGCGGGCGGGTTACGGCCCACCGGTGCGTGACCGGCTGCCCGGGATCAGCGCGCCCACGCTGATCCTGCACGGCACGCTCGACCAGCGGTTCCCGGAGGAGCACCCGCGCGAGCTGGCCCGGATGATCCCCGGGTCCCGGCTGGTCTGGCTGGAAGGGGTGGGGCACGAGGTCCCGCCGCGAGCGGTCTGGGCCCAGGTGCTCACCGAGATCCTCAGACGTCCCGGCGCATCCCGGTGAGCAGGGCGAGCCCGGTCACCACCGACCCGGCGCACGCCGCCAGATAGCCGAACAGCAGCGCCACCCCGGCCCCGGCGCCCCAGCCGGCCAGCGCGAGCACCACCAGCAGGGCGATCCCGGCCGACCCGGCGGTCAGCACCCACCCGGCCGCCTTCTGTCCCACCGTCCACCGGGCCGACCCGGTGGCGATCAGCATGCCCGCGGCCGGGCTCACCCCGGGCAGCAGGAACGTGCCGCCGATCAACAGTGCGATCGCCGCCGACTCGGAGCCGGCGACCACCGGCGACCGGGCCGGCGCCGGAGCCGCGGGCGGCGCGGACGGCGCCGGTAGCCGCAGGTGCAGCGGCAGGTAGCCGCGCCGGGTCACCTCGGCCAGCTCGTGCGGCGGGCCGAGCCTGGTCAGCACCGGCGTTGGGTCGGCGCCCGGCTCGTGCCGCATGGCGAGGTAGTCGGTCACCGTCTGCATCAGCTCGTCGCGGCGGTGCGGCGGCAGGTCCTCGCTCGCCGCCCAGAGCGCGGCCAGGTAGTCGAGCACCAGGGTGTCGGCGTGAGCCAACGGGGCTGTCGTCATCTCGGTTCCCCCTCCAAGCGTGCCAGCGATGCCGTTCAGCCTCGCCACGCGACGCTTCGCGCACATCGGACCGAAGTAGGGTTCGCCGCTTCTCATATCAGACTTTCGGCCTATGTTGAGGACATGCGCCTGGTGTCTCTGCTGCCCTCCGCCACCGAGATCGTCTACGCCCTGGGGCTCGGTGACGACCTGGTCGGGGTGACCTTCGAGTGCGACGAGCCGGCGGTCGCCCGCTCGTCGAAGACGGTGGTGGTGGGCGGGCGGGACACCAGCGGGATGACGCCGGCCGAGATCGACGACTACGTGCGCACCCAGATGGCGGCCGGCGGCGACCTCTACACGCTGCACGCCGACGCGCTCGCCGAGCTGGCGCCGGACCTGATCCTGACCCAGGACCTGTGCCGGGTGTGCGCGCTGCCGTCCGGGCACGTCGGCGAGGCGCTCACCCATCTCGGCTGCCGGGCGGACGTGCTGAGCCTGGACCCGTATTCGCTGGCCGACGTGCTGGCCACGTTCGTCGAGGTGGCGGCGGCCACCAGCGTGCCGGAGCGGGGCCGGGACCTGGTCGCCGGCCTGGAGAAGAGGCTGACCGAGGTGGCCGCGGCGGTGGCCGGCCGGCCCCGCCCGCGGGTGGCGGTCGTGGAGTGGGTGGACCCGCCGTTCACCGGCGGGCACTGGGTGCCGGATCTGATCACCGCGGCCGGCGGCGAGGCGGTGGCGGCCCGGCCCGGCAAGCGGTCGGTGCAGGTGTCCTGGGCCGAGCTGACCGCGGCCCGGCCGGAGATCGTGCTGGTCACCCCGTGCGGCTACCACCTGGACGGCGCGGTGCGGCAGGCGGAGGCGGTGCTGCCGCACTTCCCGGACGCGCAGGTGTGGGCGATCGACGGCGACGGCCTGGTGGTCCGCCCGGGACCGCGCCTGATCGACGGCGTCGAAGCGATCGCGTCGGTCCTGCACCCGGCGGTCTTCCCGGCCACCCACCCGGGCGTGGCCAGGGTCGGCTGACGACCGACCCGATCAGCGGGCCAAGGCCGGGTGACGCGGCGCTGACCAGCGGGTCTGGGCGGCGGCTCGGATCTGCGAGGCCCGGTGGAGCCAGACGATGTCGCGGACGAAGGACCACGTCAGGGAGGCCAGAGCGACGGCCAGCACGGTCACCGAGGCCCAGTCCGGGAGCAGGCCGGAAGCGACCACGGCGAGCAGGATGCCCTGCTGGGCGGCGACGACCTTGCGGGAGAAACGGGGCGGCAGCGCGGCGTTCAGCCACGGCAGCGCCCAGGAGGCGGCGACGAAGGCGTACCGGAAGGCGCCGATCGCCAGTGCCCACCAGCCGTGGCTGACCGCCGCGTAGACGCTGAGCACCAGGATCAGGAACGCGTCCACCTCCATGTCGAAGCGGGCGCCGAACTCCGAGCTGGTGCCGGTGCGGCGGGCCACCTGCCCGTCCACCCCGTCCATGGCGAGCGCCACGGTGGCGATCGTGACCAGCAGCCAGACCGGCACCGGGTGGCCCAGCACCGCGCTGGTGACCAGCGCGGTCACCCCGCCGGCCAGGATCGCGCGGCTGAAGGTGACCAGGTTGGCCCAGCCGACGAAGGTCATCCCGGCCCGCTGCAGGGCGGCGCCGAGCACACCGCACAGGACCACGCCGTAGGCGATCCCGGCGATCCCCCCGCCCAGCGTCAGCCCCGCGGTCCCGGCCAGCACGGCGAGCAGCACCAGCTGCGCCGCGAACCCGGCGAAGGGCGCCCGGGACGGGGTGGTCGTGGTGGCGGTACTGAGGGTCACCGTGCCTCCTGGACATAGGGTCTAACCGCTGTCCTCCACTCACACGCTTGTCGAGGACTTTCGGTTCAGAGGAGTTGGTTCGTGTTCGACGCGAGGTCCTTTTGGTTGCCTTCCCCCGGTCAGGGGGAGATACGCACCGAATCGGTGCCGGATCCCGGTCCGGGTGAGGTGATGGTGCGCACTCTGCACTCCGGAGTGAGCCGCGGCACCGAGACGCTGGTCTTCCAGGGGCGGGTGCCGGAGAGCCAGTGGGCGACCATGCGCGCACCGTTCCAAGCTGGGGATTTCCCCGCGCCGGTGAAGTACGGCTACCTGAACGTCGGTGTGGTGGAAACCGGCCCGGCCCACCTTGAGGGCCGCACCGTTTTCAGCCTTTATCCGCATCAGACCCGATTCGTCGTGCCGGCGGACAGCGTCACCGTGGTCCCCGACGGCGTTCCGGCCGACCGGGCGGTGCTGACCGGCACCGTGGAGACCGCGGTCAACGCCGTCTGGGACGCCCGGCCGCAGCTCGGCGACCGGATCACCGTGATCGGCGGCGGCATGGTCGGCGCCTCGGTGGCCGCCATCCTGGCCGGCTATCCCGGCGCCGACGTGCAGCTCGTCGACGCCGACCCGGCCCGGGCCGGCACCGCCGACGCGCTGGGCGTCCCGTTCGCGCTCCCCGACGAGGCGGCCGGCGACCGGGACCTGGTGATCCACGCCAGCGCCAACCCGGCCGGCCTGGCCAACGCCCTGACCCTGCTCCGCACCGAGGGCACCGTCGTCGAGCTCAGCTGGTACGGCGACCGTACCGTCCCGCTGCCGCTCGGCGAGCACTTCCACGCCCGGCGGCTGACCATCCGCAGCAGCCAGGTCGGCGGCATCGCCCCGGCCCGCGGCCGCAGCTACGCGCAGCGCCTGGCGCTGGCCCTGGAACTGCTGCGCGACGACCGGTTCGACGCGCTGATCACCGGCCGGTCGCCCTTCGACGAGCTGCCGGAGGTGATGCCGGGCCTGGCCGACGGCAGCCGGCCGGCGCTCTGCCACGTGATCGACTACCCGGCCGGGAATTGATCTTCCCGGGTCGGGTACCCGTTAGAGCAGTAGAGATCAGCGAGCCGAGGAGAGAGCCCTTGTTCAGCGTCACCGTCCGCGACCACATCATGATCGCGCACAGCTTCTCCGGCGAGGTCTTCGGACCCGCGCAGCGGCTGCACGGCGCCACCTTCGTGGTCGACGCCACCTTCCGCCGCCCGGAGCTGGACGAGGACAACATCGTCGTCGACATCGGCAAGGCCAGCGAGCAGCTGCACACCATCTGCTCCGGGCTGAGCTACCGCAACCTGGACGACGACCCGGAGTTCTCCGGCGTGAACACCTCCACCGAGTTCCTGGCCAAGGTGATCGCCGACCGGCTGGCCGTGCGGATCGGCGCCGGCGAGTTCGGCCCGGGCGCGTCCGGCCTGACCGGCATCCAGGTCACCCTGCACGAGTCGCACATCGCCTGGGCCAGCTACGAGCGAACCCTGCGGTGAGCCACCCGCTCCACGTGGTGCTGCCGGCCGGCGTCGACGACCCGGCAGCACCCAGCGGCGGCAACCGCTACGACCGCGAGGTCGTCGACCGGCTGCGGGCAGGCGCCGGGTCACGATCCGCCACCTCCGGGGTACGCGAGAGCACCGCCCCCGGCACCTGGCCCCGCCCCGCCCCGGCCGACCGCGAGCAGCTGTCGTGGGTGCTCGCCGAGATCCCGGACCGGGCGACCGTGCTGATCGACGGCCTGGTCGCCTGCGGTGTCCCGGAGGTGCTGGAGCCGCACGCCGCCCGCCTGCGCCTGGTGATCCTGGTGCACCTGCCGCTCAGCGACGAGACCGGCCTCTCCGCCGCCGACGCCGCCGAGCTGCGCGCCCTGGAACGCCGGGCGCTGCACCTGGCGGCCGGCGTGATCGCCACGAGTTCGCAGGCCGCCGCCCACGTGGCGGCGATGCACGACCTCACCGGGGTGCACGTGGCGCTCCCCGGCGTCGACCGCGCCGAACCGGCCACGCCGAGCCCGACCGGCCACCGCCTGCTGTGCGTGGCGTCGCTGACCCACCGCAAGGGCCAGGATCTCCTGATCAGAGCCCTCGCGCAGCTCACCGACCTGAGCTGGGAGTGCACCCTGGTCGGCGCCGGTCCGATCCCCGCTCACCCGGACACCGGAAACATCCGGTTCACCGGAGCGTTGGCGGGCGCGGATCTGGAGGCCGCCTACGCGAACGCCGACCTCTTCGTCCTCCCGTCCCGAGCCGAGACCTACGGCATGGTGATCACCGAGGCCCTGGCCCACGCGCTCCCGGTGGTCGCCACCGAGGTCGGCGGCGTCCCGGAGGCCCTGGGCAGCGCGCCGTCCGGCGTACCGGGAAGCCTGGTGCCTCCGGAAGATCCCGACCACCTCGCGGCCGTGCTGCGGACCTGGCTCACCGATCCTGATCTGCGCGACCGCTGGCGGGCGCGGGCGCGCGCCCGCCGCGAGACCCTGACCGGCTGGGACGACACCGCCCGGCAGTTGGCCACCATCCTGGAAGACATCGAGAAAGGAACCGCATGACCGGAGAATTCAGCCCCGACTGGCTGGCCCTGCGCGAGCCCGCCGACGCCGAGGCCCGCTCCCTGGACCTGCTCGGCCTGCTGCCGAGCCCGGTCAAGGTGATCCGGGACCTGGGCTGCGGCACCGGCTCGCTGGGCCGCTGGCTGGCGCCGAGGCTGCCGGTCCCGCAGTTCTGGATCCTCACCGACCGCGACCACGACCTGTTGGAGATCGCCGCCGACCGGATGCCGGACGGGGTCAACGTGGCGATCGACGAGCGCGACGTCACCGCGCTCACCCGGGACGACCTGACCGGCGCCGACCTGGTCACCTGCTCCGCGCTGCTGGATCTGCTGACCGCCGCGCAGATCGACCGGCTGGTCGAGGTGTGCGCCGAGGCCCGGGCGAACGCGCTGTTCACCCTCTCGGTCACCGGCGACGTCCGGTTCACCCCGGCGGATCCGCGGGACGCCGAGGTGCGCGACGCGTTCAACGCCCACCAGCGGCGGAACGCGCTGCTCGGGCCGGACGCCGGAGCCTACGCGGCGGCCGCGTTCGAGCGGGCCGGCGCCAAGGTGGTCACCCGGGAGAGCCCGTGGCGGCTCGGCCCGCACTGTCCGGAACTGACCACCGAGTGGCTGCGCGGCTGGGTCGGCGCGGCCGCCGAACAGCGCCCCGACCTGGACTTCGGTGACTACCTGGCGAGCCGGACGGCGACCGTTCCGGAGGTCACGGTCGGGCACACGGATGTTTTAACGATCTTCGAGTGAACCAAGGCGCGGCGGTCGGGCGTACTAGTCCCTGAGGGATCGACGAGGGGACGAAACAAAGTGAGCCGATCGTTCTGGGCCTGGGTCCGCCTGCTCGGCGGCGCCGGGATCATCGCGCTGGTGCTCTGGCGACTGGGCACCGGCGCCTTCCTGGACGGGCTGCGGGTGCTGGACGCCGGCACGCTCACGCTGGCCTTCGGGATCGGCGTGCTGACCACGGTGCTCAGCGCCTGGCGGTGGTGCCTGGTGGCCCGCGGGCTGGGGCTGCGGCTCACGCTGCGGGACGCGACCGCCGACTACTACCAGGCGCTCTTCCTGAACGCGGCGCTTCCCGGCGGGGTCCTCGGCGACGTCGGCCGGGCCGTCTCGCACGGACGCGAGGAGGGCGACGTCGGGCGCGGGGTGCGCGCGGTGGTCCTGGAACGCACCGCGGGGCAGGTCGTGCTGCTGGTGGTCGGCGGGGCGGTGCTGGTCACCGTACCGTCGCCGGTGTCGGCCCTGCTCGGGGCGCACGGCCCGGTGGTCGCGGTGACCGCCGCGAGTGCCGCGGTCCTGGCGCTGGGCCTGTTCCTCCTGGTGAAGCGGGCGCGGCGGGGCGCGGTCCGGACCGGTGCCACCGAGATCCGCTCCGGGCTGCTGGCCCGGCGCAACTGGCCGGGCGTGCTGTTCGCCTCGGCCGTGGTGCTCGCCGGGCACCTGGCCACGTTCCTGGTCGCCGCCCGGGTGGCCGGCAACGGGACCTCGCTGCTGACCCTCGCCCCGATGCTGCTGCTGGCCCTGCTGGCGATGGGCATCCCGCTGAACGTCGGCGGCTGGGGTCCCCGCGAGGGCGTGCTGGCCTGGGCCTTCGGGGCCGCCGGGCTGAGCGCCGAGCAGGGTGTGACGATCGCGGTGGCCTACGGCATCTGCGCCTTCGTGGCGGCCGCGCCGGGCGCGATCGTGGTCGCGGTCCGGGCCGCGCGGAAGCTGCGCCGGCCCGCCGGCACACCCGCGACGCCGCTGGTGGTCCGGCCGGCCACGGCGGCCTCCTCGCCGCTGCGGACCCGGATCATTCTTCCGGTACGCACTCCCGGCCCCGCCCAGCCCGCCCGGGCCCACCGGTCCTCGGCCCGGGAGCGGGTCGCGGTTTGACCCAGGAGAGCTCAGGCTCCGCAGCGGTCGGAGAGGCCGTAGCGGAGCAGCACGACGTCACCGATCGGGCGGACCTCGACCAGCCGGGCGCGGTTCTTCGGCCCGGCCGGGAAGACGCCGTCGTGCACGAACCGCGGCGCCCGCGAGTCACCGACGAAGAACGGCGCCACCACCAGCTGCAGCTCGTCGGCCAGGTCGCGGGTGAGGAACTGGGTGTGCATCATCCCGCCGCCCTCGACCATCAGCCGGCGCACCCCGCGCGCGGCCAGGTCGGCGCTGACCCGGTGCACGTCGACCGGGTCGCCGCCGTCCACCACGGTGGCCACCGCGCCGAGCCGCTCACCGGCCTCGGCCAGCGCCGGTGTGGCGCAGTACACAAGCTTCTCCGACTCGCCGGTGCCGAAGAACGACGCCGCCGGATCCAGATCGCCGCGGCTGGTCACGGTCACCTTGACCGGGTTCTCCGGCAGGCCGCGGGCGAGCCGGGCGGCACGCCGGCCGGCCGAGCGGACCAGCAGGCGCGGATTGTCCTGGCGGATCGTCGCGGCGCCGACCAGGATGGCGTCGCAGCCCGCGCGCACCTCGTCGACCCGGTCGAAGTCAGCTTCGTTCGACAGGAGCAGTCGCTCCTCGGTGGTGTCGTCGAGATATCCGTCGATCGACATCCCACAACTCAACAAGGTGTAAGGACGCTCAGCCATCGTGGCGTCCACGATAATCCGCGGTGTGCGGCGACCGATCTTCGGGCACAGCTTCCGCCGGCGGCATCAATCAATGGGGAGGACCGATGATCAAGGCCACCGTCCGGCGGCAGGTGACCGTTCCGCTGCGGTTTTCCGACGGCTACGGCACCACGGCGCAGGTGATGACCTTCGACTCGCTCGCCGACGGCCGCGAGCACCTGCTGCTCGGCCTCGGTGACTGGCGGCGGGCGCTGACCAAGTCGGCCGCCGGGGGCCGGGCGCCGCTGGTCCGGCCGCACAGCGAGTGCCTCACCGGGGACGTCTTCGGCAGCCAGCGCTGCGACTGCGGCCCGCAGCTGCGCGAGGCCGCCGAGCGGATCACCGAGCAGGGCGGCTTCCTGCTCTACCTGCGCCAGGAGGGCCGGGGCATCGGCCTCTACGCGAAGCTGGACGCGTACGCGCTGCAGGACGACGGCCTGGACACGTACGAGGCGAACGTGGCGCTGGGCCGGGGCGAGGACGAGCGGGACTACACCGCGGCGGCGCAGATGCTGCTGGCCGTCGGCGCGGACCGGATCCGGCTGCTCAGCAACAACCCGGACAAGGCGGCGCAACTCGGGAAACTGGGCGTCGAGGTGACCCAGCGGGTGCCGACCGGGGTGCACGTCTCCGCGGCCAACGTGCGTTACCTGCGGACCAAGGCCTCGCACACCTCGCACACCATCGAACTGCCCCTGGCCGAGTGACGCCCGGTCCCGCCTGGCGGCGTTTCCGGCACGATGGCATCGTGACGAGCGTGAACACTCCGGAGGCGGGCGATCTGGACGCCATGCTGGCCGCAGTCGACCAGCTGCCGTTCATCGTCGCCGTCTTCGAGGGCGACGAGCTGCGGCTGGCCGGCTGGAACGCGGCCACCCGGGCGGTGATCCCGGGCCGGGAGGCGATCGGCCGGCCGATCGAGGAGGTGCTGTCCGACCTGGTCGGGCAGCAGTTCGTGGACGCGTACCACGAGGTCTACCGCACCGGCGTGCCGATCGCCGGCCGGCAGTGGCGGGCCCACCTGGACCAGCCGGACGGCTCGGTGCACGAGATGTTCGCGACGTTCACCATCGTGCCGTGGCGCGACCCGGACGGGTCGGTGCGCGGGGTGATCGGAGCCGCGTTCGACGTGACCGAGCTGGCCCGGACCCGGCAGGCCGCCGAGACCGAGGCGGCCCAGCTGCGCCGGCGCTACGAGCAGAGCCGGGACGTGATCACCGAGCTGCAGCGGGAGCTGCTGCCGGCCGGGCTGCCGGTGCTGCCCGGCCTCCAGATGGCGGCCAGCTACCTGCTCGCCGACGCGGACACCGCGGCCGGCGGGGACTGGTTCGACGCGGTGCCGCGCGCCGACGGCCGGGTCGCCCTGCTGGTCGGCGACGTGGTCGGGCACGGGATCACCGCGTCCGGGGCGATGGGTCAGCTGCGGGCGGTGCTCCAGGAGCGGCTCGACTCGGGCGCGTCGGTCGGCGAGGCGCTCGCCGCGGCCGACCGGTTCGCCGGGCGGATCCGGACCGCCCACGCCACCACGGTCTGCCTGGCCCTGCTCGACCCGGCCACCGGCGAGCTGACCTACTGCACGGCCGGGCACCCGCCGCCGCTGGTGATCTCGGCCGCCGGGCAGAGCCGCTACCTGCCGCCGACCGGCGGGTCGCCGCTCGCCACCGGCGGCGCCTTCCCGGTCCGGCACGACCGGCTGGCCCCCGGCGACCTGCTGCTGCTCTACAGCGACGGGATTGTGGAGCGCCCGCTCGCCGGTCCGGCGTCCGACGCCGACCTGGCCCGGGTGGCCACCGACGCGACGATCGGGCGGGCGCTGCACGAGCCCGGGGCGACCGCGGCGGAGCGGGTCTGCGCGCAGGCCATCGAGCTGCTGGTGCGGGCCGGCGGGCACGCGGACGACATCACCCTGCTGGCCGCGCAACGGGTCGAGGTCGTACCGGAGCTGGTCCTGGAACTGCCGGCGGACCCGGCGGCGTTGCGCGGCGCCCGGGCCGAGCTGGGGAAATGGCTGACCGCGGTGGGCGCGGCCGAGCACGACGCGTTCGTGCTGCAGCACGCGCTCGGGGAGCTGACCACCAACGCGATCGAGCACGCCTGCGGCGGCACCCCCGATCACGACCCGATCACGGTACGGGCGGAGCTGACCGCCGCGGGCCGGGTCGAGGCCACCGTCACCGATCGCGGCGGGTGGCGGGCGCCGGCCCGGCAGCCGGTCCGCGGCCGTGGCCTGGCGCTGACCGCGCAGCTGGTGGAGAGCCTGCGGGTGGAGCCGGGCGAGACCGGGACGGTGGCCACCGTGCGGCACCCGCTGAACCGGCCGGCCCGGCTGCTGGCCAGCTTCGACGAGGCCCCGCCCGCCCCGCCGGCCCGGACCGAGATGTCCCTCGCCGAGCTGCCCGGCGACGACGAGGCGCGGGTCCGGGTGGACGGGCCGGTGGACGCCGTGTCGGCCGTGCAGGTGCGACAGGAGCTGCTGCGGCGCAGCCGGGGCGGGACGGTGCCGATGACCGTGGACCTGACCGGGGTGACCCTGCTGGCCAGCGCCGGGGTGGCCGCGCTGTTCCAGGTCGCCGGGCACCACGACGAGAAGGCGCCGCTGACGCTGATCGCGGCCCCGGACAGCCCCGCGCGGCGGATCCTGGACCTGGTCGGGCTGCCGGTCAGTCGGTAGTCGTCGCTTTCCTGGCTCCCTTCCTCCCCGGCGCTCTTCCTTCCCGGCGCTCTTCCTCCCCGTCGCTCTTCGTCCCGGCCTCTTCCTCCCCGGCGCCCTTCCTCCCGGCCTCTTCCTCCTTGGCGCCCCCATCCTCTGGTGGCGTTGTCCACAGGGCCGGGGCGTCACCCGGCCGGGGTCATCCACAGGGCTGGGCAGAATGTCGGTCCGGCTCTCTAGTATCGCGGGGTGACTTCCGCTCCCCCGATCCCTGTGTCCGACGCCGTCGACGCGCTCAACCGCGTCTTCGGCTATCCGGAGTTCCGCGGCCAGCAGCGCGAGATCGTCGAGCACGTGATCGGCGGTGGCGACGCCCTCGTCCTGATGCCGACCGGCGGCGGCAAGTCGCTGTGCTATCAGATCCCGGCGCTGGTCCGGCCGGGCACCGGCGTGGTCATCTCGCCGCTGATCGCGCTGATGCAGGACCAGGTCGACGCGCTGCGCACGCTCGGCGTCCGGGCCAACTTCCTGAATTCGACCCAGGATCTCGAGGAGCGCCGCCTGGTCGAGGCCGAGTTCGTCGCCGGCGAGCTGGACCTGCTCTACGTGGCGCCCGAGGGCCTCGGCACCGCCGGGGTGCAGCGGCTGCTCGACCGGGGCAAGATCTCGCTGTTCGCGATCGACGAGGCGCACTGCGTGTCGCAGTGGGGCCATGACTTCCGGCCGGACTACCTGGCCCTGTCGATGCTGCACGAGCGCTGGCCGGACGTGCCACGGATCGCGCTGACCGCGACCGCGACCACCGCCACCCGGGATGAGATCGCCACCCGGCTGCGGCTCACCGACGCCCGGCACTTCACCGCCAGCTTCGACCGGCCGAACATCCAGTATCGGATCGTTCCGAAGAACGAGCCGAAACGACAGCTGCTCGACCTGCTGCGCACCGAGCATCCCGGCGACGCCGGGATCGTCTACTGCCTGTCCCGCGCCTCGGTGGAGAAACACGCCGAGTTCCTCACGCAGAACGGGATTCCCGCGCTGCCCTACCACGCCGGTCTCGACGCGCGGACCCGGGCGCGCAACCAGGCCCGGTTCCTCCGCGAGGAGGGCCTGGTGATGGTCGCGACGATCGCCTTCGGGATGGGCATCGACAAGCCGGACGTGCGCTTCGTCGCCCACCTGGACCTGCCGAAATCGGTGGAGGGCTACTACCAGGAGACCGGCCGGGCCGGCCGGGACGGGTTGCCGTCCACCGCCTGGCTGGCCTACGGGCTGCAGGACGTGGTGCAGCAGCGCAAGATGATCGACAGCTCGGAGGGCGATCTCGCGTTCCGCCGCAACGCGGCCCGGCACCTGGACGCGATGCTCGCCCTGTGCGAGACGGTGTCCTGCCGGCGCGGGCAGCTGCTGGCCTATTTCGATCAGGAGGCGCCGGCCGCGTCGTGCGGCAACTGCGACACCTGCCTGACCCCGCCGGAGTCCTGGGACGGCACGGTCGCCGCGCAGAAGCTGCTGTCCACGGTCTTCCGCCTGAAGAAGGAGCGGAACCAGAAGTTCGGCGCCGGCCAGTCGATCGACATCCTGCTGGGCAAGCGCACCGACAAGGTGTCCCAGTTCCGGCACGACGAGCTGAAGGTCTTCGGCATCGGCACCGAGCTGCGCGACACCGAGTGGCGCGGGGTGGTCCGGCAGCTGCTGGCCGGCGGTTACCTGGCGGTCGAGGGTGAGTACAGCACGCTGGTCCTCACCGACCGCAGCGCCGAGGTGCTGCGCGGCGAGGTCACCGTGATGATGCGCCGCGAGATCCCGGTCCAGCGCCTGCGGGCCGGCTCCCGCTCGTCCGCGTCCGGCTCCTCGTCCGCGTCGGGCTCGCGGGCGCCGGCGGCGGCCCCGGCCGACTTCCCCGCCGAGGCCGAGCCTCTCTTCGAGCGCCTGCGCGCCTGGCGGGCCGCCACCGCGAAGGAGCAGAGCGTCCCGCCCTACGTCATCTTCCACGACAAGACGCTGCGCGCCATCGCCGTCCTCTCCCCGTCCACGATGGACCAGCTGGCCACCGTCAGCGGCGTAGGCCAGAGCAAACTGACCAAGTTCGGCGACGACGTCCTGGCCGTGGTCCGCGGCGACGACCCGTCCGCCACCGAACCCTCCGCCCCTGCGTCAACGGCCGGCCCGTCCACAGCCGATCCTTCGCCGGTCGCCCCCTCCACAGCCGATTCTTCGTCGGTCCGCCTCCCCACGGCCGATTCTTCGTCGGTTCGCCTCTCCACAGCCGATCCTTCGTCGACCGGCCCCTCCACAGCCGATCCTTCGCCGGCCGGGCCCGCCACCGGCTATCGGTCCGCCGCCGAGCCTCCGGGCGATGCGCTCTTCACCAGCCCTCGCGCCCAGTCTCCCGCCGCACCGAGCCGTCCCACGACCATGGCCGATTTTGATGAGCCCGACGACGACCTGTTCCCGCCGCCGGAGGAGCCCTACGACTACTACGACGGCCCGGAGTAGCGGCCACCCGGGCGCTCGGCAGCCACCCGGCCCGAGCGCCCGGCCGCACCGCACGCCGGCTTCCGCCCCGCCGCACCGTGCGCCGACCACCGCAGCGTCGCCGGGCCGTGCGCGCACCGCGAACCCCAGCTGCGCGCACCGCGAACCCCCGCCACGCCGTAACCGTGGGCACGCCACGAACCCCGGCCGCGCGCACCGCGAACCCCCGCCACGCCGCAACCGTGCGCACGCCGCGAACCCGAGCCACGCCGCAACCATGCGCGCACCGCGAACCCCAGCCACGCGCACCGCTAACCCCCAGCCACGCCGCAACCATGCGCACGCCGCGAACCCCAGCCACGCGCACCGCGAACCCCCGCCACGCCGCAACCATGCGCACGCCGCGAACCCCAGCCACGCGCACCGCGAACCCCCGCCACGCCGCAACCATGCGCACGCCGCGAACCCCAGCTGCGCGCACGCCGCGAACCCCGGCCGTGCGCACGCTGCGGATCCCCCGCAGCCCCGGACCATCCGGACCCGCGCGCGATCCGGACCACCCGCGGCCCCGCGACCCACACACCCGGGCGCCCCAGCCGCCCCCGGAACCCCGCCCCGACCCAGCCGACCCCCGGCGCCCCGTCCCGACGGACGAGCCGAACTCACCCAGCCGTCACATTGACCATCCACGGGACCCCGAAGCGGTCGGTCAGCTGGCCGAACTCGTCGCCCCACATCTGCTTCTCCAGGGGGACGTTGATCGTCGCGCCCTCGGCGAGCTTGTCCCAGAACTCGCGCAGATTGTCGCCGGCGTCGCCGGAGATGCTGACCGTGCTGGTGGTGCCGGGGGTGAACGGCATCCCGGGCGGGGTGTCGGAGGCCATCAGGGTGTAGCCCTGCGGCGTCTCCAGCATCGCGTGCATGACCTTGTCCTTGATCGACTCGTCCGGGGCGCCGAACTCGCCGAACGTGGTGATCCGCAGCTCGCCGCCGAAGATCCGCTGATAGGCCTCCATCGCTTCGCGGGCATTGCCGTCGAAGGACAGGTACGGGTTGAGGCGTGACGCCATCACAGGCTCCTTTGCCGTAGAAGTTGCGATCGAACGCTGTCACCCCGGACGCTAAACCCACCCCCCGACATTTTTCGACGGATCGACGCAGCCCCAACCCGGATGAGACCAGGGAGGCCGGATGACCTTCGACGAGGCGACCGAGCAGCGGATGGCGGCCATCGCCGCGAACTGGGACGAACGCACCCCGATCCACCTGAGCAGCCGGTTCTACGACGTGGTGAATCGCGCGCCGGAGAGCTGGTTCGCCGATTACGAGTGGGCCGACCTGGGCGATCTGACCGGCCGGGACGTCCTGCACCTGCAGTGTCACCTGGGCACCGAGACGGCCGCGTTCGCCCGGCGCGGTGCCCGCTCGGTGGTCGGGCTGGACCTGTCCGAGGCCGCGGTCCGCGAGGCCCGCCGGCTGGTCGCCGGCCGCTTCCCCGAGCACAACCGCCCGGAGTACGTGCAGGCGAACGTCTACGACGCGGTGGCGGCGCTCGGTGGCCGTACCTTCGACGTGGTCTACACCGGCAAGGGCGCCCTCTGCTACCTGCCCGACCTGCAGCGCTGGGCCGACACGGTGGCGGCGCTGCTCCGTCCGGGCGGGACGGTCTACATCGTCGAGTTCCACCCGGTGCTGCGCTCGCTCGGCCTGGTTCCGCGCGGGCCGGACGACCGCGAGCTGGTGCTGCGCAACGACTATCTGGAGGGCCGGGGCGCGATCGAGCTGGACGCCACGTTCACCTACACCGACGGGCCGCCGCTGGAGCGGGCGACGACCAGTTACGAGTGGGAGCACGGGCTCGGCGAGATCGTCTCGGCGCTGGTGGGCGCCGGGATCGTCGTACGCAAAATGTCGGAAAGCGATCGGATCCCGTGGCCGCGCTGGCCGCACATGGTCGCGACCGGCGACGGTTTCTGGCGCCTGCCCGACGACCAGCCGCGCCTGCCGCTGCTGTTCGCCCTGCTGGGGGTGAAGGAGTACCGGCCCGAGGCGGCCTGAGGCCGCTGCCCCGGAGCGCCGGGAAGGCGACCGAGAGAAAGGCGGGCGGCCCCGTTTCCGCCGCGTAGTGGTTGCGGGGCCGCCCGGGTCAGGAGGTCAGCGGTGGTCCGAGCCCTCCGACTCGACCGCCGCCCGACCGGCTTCCAGGCGCGCGATCGGCACCCGGAACGGCGAGCAGGACACGTAGTCCAGACCCACCTCGTGGAAGAAGTGCACCGAGTCCGGGTCGCCGCCGTGCTCGCCGCAGACGCCGAGCTTGAGCCCGGGCCGGGTGGCCCGGCCCTCCTCGGCGGCGATCCGGACCAGCCGACCGACCCCGTCGGTGTCGATCGACTCGAATGGGCTGATCCCGAAGATGCCGAGTTCGAGGTAACGCCAGAAGAACGCGCCCTCCACGTCGTCCCGGGAGAAACCCCAGCCCATCTGGGTCAGGTCGTTGGTGCCGAAGGAGAAGAACTCGGCCGCCTCGGCGATCTGCCCGGCGGTCAGCGCGGCCCGCGGCACCTCGATCATCGTGCCGATCAGCACCTCGACGCCGGAGTCGCCGATCACCTCGGCGATGATCTTCTCGGCCTCGGCGCGGACCGTCTCCAGCTCCTGCACCGCGCCGACCAGCGGCACCATGATCTCCGGTCGCGGGTTGCCACCCTCGGCGGCGAGCGCCACGGCGGCCTCCGCGATGGCCCGCACCTGCATCCCGAAGAGTCCGGGAATGACCAGGCCGAGCCGGACCCCGCGCAGCCCCAGCATCGGGTTCTGCTCGTGCATCCGGCGGACCGCGGCGAGCATCTGCTCGTCGTGCTCGACCCGCTTGCCGTGCTCGTGCGCGACCGCCACCTTGACCGCGAGCTCCTCCAGCGACGGCAGGAACTCGTGCAGCGGCGGGTCGATCAGCCGGACGGTGACCGGCAGCCCGTTCATCTCCCGGAAGATCTCCAGGAAGTCGGCGCGCTGCAGCGGCTGGAGCGCGGCCAGGGCGTCGTTGCGTTCCGCGTCGGTGCGCGCCAGGATCAGCCGCTCGACCAGCTCCCGGCGGTCGCCGAGGAACATGTGCTCGGTCCGGCACAGGCCGATGCCCTGCGCGCCGAAGCGCCGGGCCCGGGCCGCGTCCGTCCCGGTGTCGGCGTTGGTGCGCACGTTCAGCCGGCGTTTCTCGTCGGCGTGCGTGATGATCCGGTGCACCGCCGCCACCAGCGGGTCGTTGGCGTGCGCCGGGTCCAGGTCGCCCTCGAAGTACTGCACCACCTCGCTGGGCCGGACCGGCACCTCGCCGAGGTAGACCCGGCCGGTGGTGCCGTCGATCGAGATGACGTCGCCCTCGTCGACCCGCTGCGCGCCGATCGTGAAGTAGTCCGGCCCGACCTCCATCTCGTCGGCGCCGCAGACACAGGTCTTGCCCATGCCGCGCGCCACCACGGCGGCGTGTGAGGTCTTGCCGCCGCGGCTGGTCAGGATGCCGTTGGCCGCGATCATGCCGGGCAGGTCGTCCGGGTTGGTCTCGCGGCGGACCAGGATCACGGCCTTGCCGGCGGCGGCCGCCTCGACCGCCCGCTTCGAGGTGAAGACCACCTCGCCGTAGGCCGCGCCCGGGGAGGCGCCGATGCCCCGGGTGATCGACTCCGGCGAGGACGACAGGTCGAAGCGCGGGAACATCAGCTGGCCGAGCTGGCTGCCGGTGACCCGGGTGAGCGCCTCGTCCAGGTCGATCACGCCCTCGTCAACCAGCTGGGCGGCGATCGTGAAGGCGGCCGCCGCGGTGCGCTTGCCGACCCGGGTCTGCAGCATCCACAGCTTGCCGCGCTCGATGGTGAACTCGATGTCGCACAGGTCGCGGTAGTGGCCCTCCAGGGTGGCCATGATCCGCATCAGCTCGTCGTAGCTGCGCTTGTCGAGTTTCTCCAGCTCGGCGAGGGCGAGGGTGTTCCGGATGCCGGCCACCACGTCCTCGCCCTGGGCGTTGGCCAGGTAGTCGCCGTAGACGCCCTGCTCGCCGCTGGCCGGGTCGCGGGTGAAGGCGACGCCGGTGCCGGAGTCGGCGCCCAGGTTGCCGAAGACCATGGCGACCACGTTGACCGCGGTGCCCAGGTCGGCCGGGATCCGCTCCTGCCGGCGGTAGAGCACCGCGCGGTCCGCGTTCCACGACCGGAAGACGGCCGCGACGGCCAGGTCCATCTGCTCCCGCGGATCCTGCGGGAAGTCATGCCCGGTGTGTTTGACGAAGACTTTCTTGTACGCCGTGACCAGTGCTTTCAGGTCGTCGGCGTCGAGCTGGACGTCGTCCTTGACGCCCTTGGCCGCCTTCGCCTCGTGCAGCGCGTCCTCGAACTCGCTGCCCGGCACGTCGCACACCGTCTTGCCGAACATCTGGATCAGCCGCCGGTACGAGTCCCAGGCGAACCGGTCGTTCCCACCGGCCTGCCGGGACAGTCCGGCCACCGACGCGTCGTTGAGCCCGACGTTGAGGACGGTCTCCATCATGCCGGGCATCGAGAACTTGGCGCCGGAGCGTACCGAGACCAGCAGCGGGTCCTCCGGGTCGCCGAGCCGGCGGCCCATCGCCCGCTCCAGCGTGGCCAGGTGCTCGTCGATCTCGGCGGCCAGGCCGGGGACGTGCGTGCCGTTGCGCAGGAACTCCTGGCACGCCTCCGTGGTGATGGTGAAGCCGGGCGGCACCGGCAGACCGAGGTTCGTCATCTCCGCGAGATTGGCGCCCTTGCCACCCAGCAGGTCTTTGAGGTCCTTGTTGCCCTCATGGAAGTCGTAGACGAACTTCATGCCGCACCCACCTCCACCTAAGAATCCGCGGCTGAATACGCTCGTGCCCCGGGATTCGTAAGGCTAAGCACGTCTACGGCGAATAGTTAACAGTCCCGTGGACTTTTACACACCCCCGCGAAGGTGGCTGATCGGATCACGCTCTCTCCGCGCAGTTACGAGCATCGAGCGGCCACCGGGTACCGTTTCGGCAATGGAGGGTCTGCGCCGGCGTTGCGAACGGCGGCTGCGTGGCATCCGCGTTCCGCATCCTTTCGACCTCGACGTTTTCAGCGCTGAAGTGGCGGCCCGGCGCGGCCGTCCGTTGCACCGCCGCCCACTGCCCGGGATGGGCAGCGGCGCCCCCTGCGGGCTGTGGCTGGCGCTGCCCGCCGCCGACTACGTCTTCTACGACCCGGGCACCACCCCGCTGCACGCCGAGCACATCGTGCTGCACGAGATCGCGCACATCCTCTGCGAGCACTCGGCCGGCCCGGCGTTCTCCCACCTCTTCCCCGACCTGGACCCGGAGCTGGTGGTCCGGGCGCTGGGCCGCAGCGGGCACACCACCGCCGACGAACGGGAGGCCGAGATGCTGGCCTCGATGATCCGGACGGCCGGCGTGCCGGAGCGCGACGACCCGCTCGGCCGGTTCGCCACCGCGCTCGGCGCCCACCCGTTGTGACCGCGGGGATCGCGCTGGCCGTCGTGCTCTGGCTGGGGGTGCTGGCCCGGCTGCCCGCGATCCGGCAGAACCGGCGGCAGCTGGTGCTCTGGGGCAGCCTGGTCAGCGGCGCGCTCGCGGTCACCGTGGCGGTGCCGGCGCTGGACGCCGGGCGGGACGTGCCGATGGTGGCGCAGCTGCTCGGGGTGGTGTCGGCGTACCTGCTGCTGCGGCTGATCTCGCTGGTCACCGGGTCCGGGCGGGTGGCTTGGCAGCGGGGGCTGACCGCGGCGACGCTGATCTTCCTGGTGCTCGCCGGCCGGCACGGGGTGCCGGCCAGCCCGGCCCGGCTGACCGCCGGGCTCACCCCGCTGGAGACGGCGTACTGGGTGGTCCTGGAGGGCTACCTGGCGGCGGTGCTGTTCCTGGCCGGCTGGGCGTGCGCGACGGTCCGGCGGGCCGCCCCGGCCGGGGCACTGCGCGACGGGCTGCTGGCGATGGGCGCGGGCAGCCTGCTGATGGCCGGGTACGCCACCGGCAAACTCCTGCTCGTGCTGACCCGGGGCGCCGGGGTGCACCTGGACTTCGCGGTCTGGGAGCCGTACCCGAACGCGCTGCGCGCCGCCGGACTGGTGCTCTTCGTCGCCGGGGGCACCGCTCCCCCGGTGGCCCGGCTGCGGTCGGCGCTCGGGGCGTACCGTCAACTGCTGGTCCTGCGACCGCTGTGGAACGCGATCCGTGAGGCGTTCCCGCAGGTGGTGCTGATGCCGCCGGCCCGCTCGGCGCTGCTGTTCCCGGGCTCGGCCGGCGCCCGGCTGCGGGTCTACCGCCGGGTGATCGAGATCCGGGACGGGATGCTGGCGCTGCGCGAGCATCTGCCGGCCTGCCCGGCCGCGCCGCCCGGCGAGGACCCGGCGGTGACCGAGGCGCGGGCGCTGATCGAGGCGCTGCGGCGACGGGAGCGGGGCGAGCCGCCGGCCGACCCGGGCGGATCGTGGGCGACGGTCGGCCCGGAGATGGCCGACGAGGTGGCCTGGCTGTCCCGGGTGAGCGCGGCTTTCCGGGTGCTCAGGCGGTCGGCGGGTGCTCGGACTCCCAGACCTGCCGGATCGCCTCGCTGATCGCCTCGCGGCCACGCGGCGACACATCGGCGGCCCGCAGCGCGATCTCGGTGACCCCGGCGGCGCGCAGGCTGCGCAGCAGCTCCAGCTGGGAGTCCACCCGGGCGGCCAGCTCGTCGTCGAGGAAGTAGGCGACCGGCACGCCGAAATAGCCGGCCAGGGCGGTCAGGTGCTGCACGGTCGGGTTGTCCCGGCGGCCGGTGCGCAACTGCCAGATGTAGGTGTGCGAGATCGGCACGCCCTGCCCGTCCCGGATCGCCTCGGCGACCGCCATGTGGCTGGGCTCCGGCCCGCCCGTGGTGCGGAAGAGCCGATCCAGCTTCCCCGCGATCGAGAAGACCCCCTCTGTAGCGGCCACTCCGCACCACCCCCCACCGGTGACCCTCTCAGATGGACGCCATGGGCAGCAACGAAGCCCTGCGGGCACGCTGATGCACATCCCCCGATGCCGGCGGCCGTAAACTGAGGTTGATGAGCCAGGCATGAGCCTAGGCGAGAGTTGAGCATCGCTCAAGGTTCACCGGGAGAAGTAGCCCATGAGAGGGCAAAATAAGGGCGCCGCTGCGAATTCCACGGGGGAAGAACTCGCAACGGCGCACCGCGAACATTAGACCAAGCGCGTCCGCCTGTCTATCCCACCCGCTGGACGACCGAACCGACCAGCTTCTTCCAGTCCGCCTCGAAGCCGGGCGCGGGCGTCGACTTGTTCAGCTGGTAGATCGCGTAGGTGTCGACCAGCACCACGTTGCGCGTGGTCAGCACGGCCACCGCGGTGTCCGCGGTGCCCGGGTGGGCGGCCTCGTACTTCTTGTGCCGGAGCAGCACGAACCCGGACCAGTCCCCCTCGCTGAGCTCCTGCACCTCGACCGTCTCGGCGTAGGCCGGCTCGGACTTGCCGGTGGTGGAGGTGGCCGGCACCGAGACACTCGGCGGGCAGCCGTCGGCGACCGCGCGCAGCAGCGCCTGACCGGCCTGCGCGGCTTTCTGATCCGGGTAGACCAGGGCGAGCTGCTCCAGGGTCTGCGCACCGGTCTCGCCCTCGTCGGCGAACGACGCGGCGACCGGCTCGGCGCCCGGCGGCAACGACGGCGGGGTGCTGGTGCCGCCGCAGAAGCTCACCATCTGCTGCGGGTCGGCGCTGGTCTCCGGCGCGCTCCAGGTCGGACCGATGTCGGCGGCCTGCAGGAACGCGCCCCGCATGGTGGTCACCTCGATCCGGCCGGCGTCCGGCGCTTCGTCGTCCGAGCTGCAGCCGGCCACCGCGACCAGGGCGAAGGCGGCGGCGAGGGCGACCCGGAGCGGGCTGGCGGTCACGAGCATCCGGCCATAGTGACAGACTCCGGCCGCCAGGCGAAAAACGCGTGTGCCGGCCCGGCCGGTTTTCCACAGGCGCGAGGTCAGCCGTCGCGCGGTGCGGCGATCACCGATAGCGTGGCGGTAGGCGTCAGCGAGGAGGCCGGCGATGACCGACATCGATGCATTGGCGGCTCGGCTGCGGGCCGCGATCGGGGCGCGGCGGGTCCTGACCGACCGGCAGGAGCTGCGCACCTACGAGTGCGACGGCCTCGCGCACTACAAGGTCATCCCCGCTCTGGTCGCCCTCCCGGTCACCGCCGCGCAGGTCGCCGAGGTGGTCCGGGAGTGCGCCGCGGCCGGCGTCCCGTTCGTGGCCCGCGGCTCCGGCACCGGGCTGTCCGGCGGCGCCCTGCCGCACGCCGACGGCGTGCTGATCGTGACCTCCCAGCTGCGCGAGATCCTCGACGTCCGGCCGGAGGACGAGCGCGCCGTGGTCCAGCCCGGCGTGATCAACCTGCAGGTGACCAAGGAGGCCACCCCGCACGGTTACTACTACGCCCCCGACCCGTCCAGCCAGCAGATCTGCTCGATCGGCGGCAACGTCGCGGAGAACTCCGGCGGCGCCCACTGCCTGAAATACGGCTTCACCACCAACCACGTGACCGGCCTCGAGGTGGTCGCGCCGGACGGCGAGCTGGTCCGGCTCGGCGGCCCGGCCCCGGACACCCCGGGTTACGACCTGCTCGGCGCGTTCGTCGGCTCGGAGGGCACGCTCGGGGTGGCCACCGAGGTCACCGTCAAGCTGACCCGGTTGCCCGAGACGGTGCGCACGTTGCTCGCCGCGTTCGGCTCCACCGACCAGGCCGGCGCCGCCACCTCGGCGATCATCGCGGCCGGGGTGGTCCCGGCCGCCGTCGAGATGATGGACGCACTGGCCATCGAGGCGGCCGAGGCGGCCGTCCGGTGCGGCTATCCGGCCGGCGCCGGCGCCGTGCTGATCGTCGAGCTGGACGGGCCGGCCGCCGAGGTCGAGGCCCAGTTCGACGAGGTCAGCGCGCTGTGCGCGGCCAACGGCGCGTTCGAGACCCGGATCGCCGCCGACGACACCGAGCGGGCGCTGATCTGGCGGGGGCGCAAGTCGGCGTTCGCCGCGGTCGGCCGGATCAGCCCGGACTACATCGTGCAGGACGGGGTGATCCCGCGGACCGCGCTGCCCGAGGTGCTGCGCCGGATCGGCGAGGTCGCCGCCGAGCACGGCGTCCGGGTGGCCAACGTGTTCCACGCCGGCGACGGCAACCTGCATCCCCTGGTGCTCTTCGACGACACCGTGCCGGGCCAGGCCGAGCGGGCCGAGGCGGTGTCCGGGGCGATCCTCGACCTGTGCATCGAGCACGGCGGCTCGATCACCGGCGAGCACGGCGTCGGCGTCGACAAGGCGCGGTACATGCCCCGCATGTTCAGCGACGCCGACCTGGACACCATGCAGCTGGTCCGGTGCGCCTTCGACCCGGACGGGATCGCCAACCCGGGCAAGGTCTTCCCCACCCCGCGGTTGTGCGGGGAGCGCCCCGGCCCGCGCAAGGGCGCCCACCCGCTGCACGAGCAGGATGTCGCGGAGGTCTTCTGATGGCGGCGGCGGAGGTCTTCTGATGGCGACGCTGGACGAGCTGACGACGAAGGCCGGGGACGACGACGTGGTCGCCGGGGTGCCGGCCCGTCTCGTCGCCGCGCCGCGGGACACCGCCGAGGCGGCCGCGCTGATCGAGGCGGCGCGCGGGCTCAGCGTGGTGGTCCGTGGCGGCGGGACCAAGCTGGACTGGGGTGTCCCGCCCCGCGAGCTGGACCTGATCATCGACACCCGGCGGCTGGCCGGGGTCGTCGAGCACGCCGCCGGCGACCTGATCACCGTGGTCCGGGCCGGCACCCGGATGGCCGAGCTGCACGGCCTGCCCGGCCAGCAGCTGGCGCTGGACGCACCGCCCGCCGCGACGGCCGGCGGCACGGTCGCGGCGAACGCGTCCGGTCCCCGCCGGCTGCGCTACGGCACGGCCCGTGACCTGCTGATCGGCATCACCGTCGTCCGCCCGGACGGCACGATCACCAAGTCCGGCGGCAAGGTGGTCAAGAACGTCGCCGGTTATGACCTGGGCAAGCTCTACACCGGAGCCTTCGGCACCCTCGGGCTGATCACCGAGTGCGTCTTCCGGTTGCATCCGGTGCCGGCCGCCTCGGTTTTCGTCCGCGCCTGCGCCCCGCCCGGCCACGCTGCCCGGGTCCTCGCCGGGCAGTTCGCGGCCAGCGCCCTCGAGGTGTGCGCGGCCCCCGGGACGGAGCCCGAGCTGGCGGTCCTGCTGGAGGGCACCCCGGCCGGCGTGCGGGAGCGGGCCGCCGCGGTGGCCGCGCTGCTCGACGGCGCGGTGGCCGGCACCCCGCCGGAGTGGTGGGACGTGCCGCCCTGGCCGCCCGGCGGCGTCGGGATCAAGCTGACCGGCCGGTTGTCGCAGGTCCCGGCGCTGGTGGCGACCGCGGTCGGGGCCGGCGCGACGGTGCGCGGCTCGGCCGGGACCGGGGTGCTCTACGCCGGTTTCCCTCCGGTCGCCGAGTGCCCGGACGGGACGGTCGAGGCCGGCCGGGCGGTCGAGCTGCTGCGCGCGGCGGCGGTCCGCGCCGGCGGGCACGCCGTGGTGCTGACCGCGCCGGCCGGGGTGCGGGAGACCCTCGACATGTGGGGGCCGGTGCCCGGGCTGGCGCTGATGCGCCGGGTCAAGGACCAGTTCGATCCGGAGCACCGGTTCGCGCCGGGCCGTTTCGTGGGAGGCATCTGATGGCCGATGTGGACGCCACCCGGGGCACCGCTCCGGCCCCGCCCGACGCGCTGCGAGCCGCCGGGAGCGCGGGCGGGCCGGGAGCCTTCGACGATCACCACCCGCCCTCCGGTGAGCTGGTGTCGGACTGCGTGCACTGCGGGTTCTGCCTGACCACCTGCCCGACCTACGTGTTGTGGGGCGAGGAGATGGACTCGCCGCGCGGCCGGATCCATCTGATCGCCCAGGGACTGGAGGGCGAGCCGCTGACCGAGTCGATGGTCACCCACTTCGACCGGTGTCTGGGCTGCATGTCCTGCGTGACCGCGTGCCCGTCCGGGGTGCGCTACGACCGGTTGATCGAGGACACCCGGGCGCAGGTGGAGCGGCGGCATCCGCGGACGGCTCGGGAGCGGGCGCTGCGGGCGGCGATCTTCGCGGTGTTCCCCTATCCGCGGCGGCTTCGGCTGGTGCGGGGGCCGCTGTGGGCGTACCAGAAATCGGGTCTGCAGAAATTGATCTCGCGGAGCGGTCTGCTGGAGCGGCTCGCGCCGACCCTGGCCACGCTGGACTCGCTGGCGCCGCGGCTGCGCGGCGTGCCGCGGCCGCCGCGCCGGGTCGCCGCCCGGGGCACCCGCCGCGCGGTGGTCGGGATGCTGACCGGGTGCGTGCAGTCGGCGTTCTTCCCGGAGGTCAACTCGGCGACCGTGCGGATCCTCGCGGCCGAGGGCTGTGACGTGCTGATCCCGGCCGGGCAGGGCTGTTGCGGGGCGCTGAGCGTGCACAACGGACGGCGGGCCGAGGCGGAGCGGTTCGCCCGGCGGCTGATCGACACCTTCGAGCGCACCGGCATGGACTATTTCGTGGTCAACGCGGCGGGGTGCGGGTCGTCGCTGAAGGAGTACGGCGAGCTGCTCGCCGACGACCCGGCCTACGCGGCGCGGGCGGCGGCCTTCGCGGCGAAGGTGCGCGACCTGGCCGAGCTGCTCGACGAGCTGGGGCCGGTCGCCGAGCGGCATCCGCTGCCGATCACGGTGGCCTACCACGACGCCTGTCATCTCGGGCACGCCCAGGGCATCCGGACCCAGCCGCGGGCGCTGCTGCGCGGCATCCCCGGCCTGGAGCTGCGCGAGATCGCCGAGGCGGAGATCTGCTGCGGCTCGGCCGGGGTGTGGAACGTGCTGAACCCGGAGCCGGCCGCCGAGCTGGGCGACCGGAAGGCCGCCGCGGTGCTGGACACCGGCGCGGCGGTGCTGGTCACGGCGAACCCGGGCTGCCTGATGCAGGTGGCCGCGGCGGTCCGGCGGCGGGGCGGGGAGATCGCGCTGGCGCACACGGCCCAGGTGCTCGACGCGTCGATCCGGAACCTGGGGGCGGCCACGCTGACGGGGCGTTGACCGACCGCAGACCGGGCGTTGACCGACCGCTGACCGGCCGTTGACCGGCGCGCACGGGCCCGGAGCGATCGCCGACCGGCTGCGGACCGCCGCTTACGGCTCCGCGGCCCGCCACGGACCGGCACCGCACCTCGCGTATCGATGCATGTTGATGGGAGCGCTCCCACCGCCATGCACTCCGGAGGTAACACCATGCATCGACGAAGGCTGGCCGTCCTCGCCAGCGCCTGCGTCCTCCTCGCCGGTTCCCTGTTCGCCACCGCCACCCGGGCGAACGCGGCGGCCGGCTGCTCGGTGAAGTACACCGTCTCCAACCAGTGGCCGGGCGGGTTCGGCGCCGCGGTCGAGATCACCAACCTCGGCGACCCGGTCACCGCGTGGTCGCTCGGGTTCAGCTTCGGCAGCGGGCAGACCATCACCCAGTTGTGGGGCGGTTCGGTCAGCCAGTCCGGCGCCGCGGTCACGGTGCGCAACGCCGCGTGGAACGGCGCGGTCGGCACCGGCGGGACCGCCTCGTTCGGCTTCAACGGATCGTGGACCGGGTCGAATCCGGTGCCGACCGGCTTCACGCTCAACGGCGTGGCGTGCAACGGGGATGTCACCCCGTCGTCCCCGGCTACATCTCCGTTGACGCCGCCTTCGACCCCGCCTTCATCCAAGATCAAGATCATGGCGCTCGGTGACTCGATCACCGGCTCCCCCGGCTGCTGGCGCGCGCTGCTCTGGCAGAAGCTCCCGGCCGACCGGGTCGACTTCGTCGGCACGCTGCCCGGCCAGGGCTGCGGCTTCCCCTACGACGGCGAGAACGAGGGGCACGGCGGATACCTGGCCACCACCGTGGCGAACCAGGACCTGCTGGTCGACTGGCTGGCCGCGACCCGCCCGGACGTCGTCCTGATGCATTTCGGCACCAACGACGTGTGGAGCAACCTGCCGACCTCATCCATCCTGGCCGCCTACACCACCCTGGTCGGCCAGATGCGCGCCAGCAACCCGACGATGAAGATCCTGGTCGCCCAGATCATCCCGATGAACCCGTCCACCTGCGCCGCGTGCGCCCAGCGCGTGACCATTTTGAACGCCGCCATCCCGGCCTGGGCCGCCGGCCTCACCACGGCCACCTCCCCGATCACCGTGGTCGACCAGTGGACCGGCTTCGACACCGCCACCGACACCTACGACGGCGTCCACCCCAACGACGCCGGCAACACCAAACTCGCCAACCGCTGGTACCCGCCCCTCGCCGCCGCCCTCTCCTGACCGTTCCAGCCGGGCCTGCCAGGCCCGGCCGGACACCCCGATTGAACCTGGCGCGATGGGCGGGCGTTCATACCGCTGTCAGGCTTCGCCGCCGGAATGACTGGGGAGCGAGATGGACAGCGGTGTCGAGGAAGCCAAGCTGACCCTTCGCAGAGTGGTGGGCAAGTTCGCGTTGCTCTTCGCCTTCGTCTACCTCCTGGCGCTGTTCGCCGGCGTCGTCACGCTCCTTCAGGGCGACGAGGTGCCCGTGACCACCTGGATCCTGCTGATTCCGGCCGGCGTGGCGTTCGTCCCGGCCGTCATCGATGCCGTCAATCTGCACCGGACTCAGGACCCGGACCGGCTCAGCAAGCTCTGGAAGAGATGCGGCGTCCTGGCCGTGACCGGGATGGTCCTGCTGGTGGTCGCCTCACTGGTGACAGGAGGGATCAACGGATGACGTTCCACGTCGTTCCCGGTGCGCTGAGACAGTACGCGGCTGAGCTGACGGACGGCTCGGGCGTCGCCGAGGAGACTCGGGGCTATGCCGACAGGTGGGGATCCTTCACGCCGCACGAGAGCGGCATCCTCGGCGAGTTGACCCGCCGGCACACCCGTTTCCTGACTGACCTCGACGAGACCTTGACCAAGCTGGCGCTCATCTTGGACACGTCGGCGCGGAACATGGACAACGTGGCCGCTGCCTACGAGCACACCGACGCCCGGTCCGCGGCCGAGATCGACGCTGGTTACCCGCCGGCGCAGCGGCCCATCACCTCCGCCGGGAGCTGATGATGGCCGATCCGACCGCAGCGCTGGTGGCGCCGGAAGAACCGGACACCTCCGCCACCAACGGCTTCCCCGATCCCGGCATGCTGTTCAACTGGGTGTCGCCCACCGCCTGGATCAACGCGATCATCGAGAGCCTGACCGACTTCAACGCCATCGGCTACTGCACGGAGTGGGTGGGCGGCGACTGGGCTGCCATCTGGAAGTTCGGGGACGCCCTGACCAACATCGGGGAGTGCACCGACCAGCTCGCCGTCAACCTCCAGCAGGGCATGCTGCGGCTCGACTCGCGTTGGGACGGCAACGCCAACGACGCGGCGTACAACTACTTCACGTCGCTGTCCTCGTCGCTGAACCTGCTCCGGACCAGGCTGAATGAGGTCGGCGAGGCGTACCACAAGGCCGCGAACGGGGCGTGGGGTCTGGCGAACCAGCTCGGGAACCTGATCCAGAACCTGGTGGACAGCGCAATCCTCGCGGGTGTCATCGCCGGCGGCAGCACAGCGCTGATGTCGACCGGCGTCGGGGCCGCCGTGGGAGCGCCCGGATACGCGGCGTTGGCGCTGATCGTCGCCCGGATGGTGTCCCTCTGCAACAAGATCTCCACTGTCATCAATACCGCCATGATGGGCATCTTCGGCTTCTTCGGCACCGCGATGGACGTCGCCTACCAGGGCGGCAGCCTCGACGACATCCCGCTGCCCGGTGCGCCGTACACCCCTCCGGGAGCCTGACGTGGACCACCGCGGGGAAGACCCCATCGACCGCGAGCTGGAGGCCATGGCGGGCAGCGCCGCGCTGGCCCGGGAGGTCAAGGACGCCCTGGGCCGGATGAGGGGCGGCGCGGCCGGCCCGGAACTGGCCGAGATGGCGGAGGATCTGCTGGCCGGGCGTGTCCGCCTGCGCGACCTCGCCACCACCTCGGTGTACGCCGGTCCGTTGATGACCGGCGTCGAGCGGTACCGACAGTGGGAAGCGGAGCTGACTCCGGAGCAACGTGAGACTTTCGGCGCTCAGATCCGTGCACGCTTCGGCGCGGACCTGAGCGACCACCGTCACGACCCGATCCATCGACCGACCGGGCTATGGCCGGACGACTAGCCCTCGACGCGCATCTCGCCCAGTTCTGACCAGCCGTCCTGGTCCACCGACTGGCTGACGATCTTCGGGGTGGCCATCAAGTGGCGGGGCAGGTCCTGCTGGGCCTGTTTGAAGTGGGCGGACCCGACGTGCTCGGCGCCGGCCGCGCCGTCCTTGAACGCCTCGACCAGGACGTACTCCTGCGGGTTGTCGACGCTGCGGGACCACTCGAACCACAGGCAGCCCAGCTCGGCGCGGGTCGCCTCGGTGAACGGCGCGGCGATCCGCGGCCAGTCGTCGGCGTGCTCCGGCTTGATCAGGAACTTGGCGGTAATGAAGATCATCGCGGTGTCCTCTCGCGCTGGTGGTTGCCCGGGTTCCCTCATCATCGCCCCGGACGCCGTCCGAAGTGGCGCGTTCCGACGGTGACCACGCGGCGGATCAAGCCCGACGACCGCGGGCACGCGAAAGGTCCGCGCCGGCGTTCGACCGTTCCGATTCCGGTACGACGGGAGCGTCGTACCGGAAAGCGGCGGCCGGAAGCCGGAGCGGACCTCGAGCATGCCCGCAGTCCCGAGGTCAGTCGGAATGCGCGGTCAATCGGAAGGCGGAGCCGGTCGGAATACGGAGTCAGGCGGGATACCGGGTCAGTCGGAATGCGGGGTGAGGACGGCCGGGGCCGGCGACACCGGGGCGTTGACCGACGCGTCGTGGTGGAACAGCGCGCTCGGCCACCACATCCAGCGGCCGACGTCCAGGGTGAGCGCGGTGACCAGCACCGAGCGGACCACCAGGGTGTCCAGCAGCACGCCGAAGGCGACCGCGAAGCCGATCTCGGCGAACGCGACCAGCGGCAGGCTGCCGAGCGCCGCGAACGTGCCGGCGAGGACGATGCCGGCCGAGGTGATCACGCCGCCGGTGGCGGCCAGGCCGATCAGCGCGCCGCGCCGGGTGCCGTGCTCGCGGGTCTCCTCGCGGACCCGGGTCATCAGGAAGATGTTGTAGTCGATGCCCAAGGCGACCAGGAAGACGAAGACGAACAGCGGGAACGCGGTGTCCTCGCCGGCGAAGCCGAAGACGTGCCGGAAGATCAGCGCGCTGACCCCGAGCGCCGCCGCGAAGGACAGCACCACGGTGGCGATCAGCAGGATCGGGGCGATCAGCGAGCGCAGCAGGACGGCCAGGATGATCAGCACGACCAGCAGCACCAGCGGGATGATCAGCCGGTTGTCGTGCTTGTTGGCCTCGTTGATGTCCAGGGTCAGCGCGGTGAAGCCGCCGACCTTGGCGTCCGCGCCGGGGATCGGATGGACCGCGTCGCGGACCGCGATCACGGTGTCCTCGGCCGCCGGGCTGTCCGGCGCGTCCTTGAGCGTCCCCTCGAACTGGACCAGGCCGTTCTTCACCACCGGTTCGCTGACCTCGGTGATGCCGGGCACCGCGGCGAACGCGTCGTGCACCGCCTGCTGCTGCGGCGCGTTCGCGATCACCACCACCGGCTGGCCCTGTCCGGCCGGGAAGTGCCTGGCCAGCACCTGGGCGCCGGTCACCGACGGCTGGTCGCTGGTGAACGAGTCCTCCTGGCTGAGCCCGTTCGCGTTGAGCTGGAGCAGGCCGAGCGCCATCGCGCCGAGCACCACGGTGGTGGTCACCCAGACGATCCGCGGCCGGCGGGCGATCCGGTTGCCCATCCGGGCCCAGATGCCGGTGGCGGTCGGCTCGGGCGTGCCGTAGCGCGGCTTGACCGGCCAGAACAGCCACCGGCCGCAGATCACCAGCATGGCCGGGAGCAGGGTCATCATGGCGATCAGGCCGACCACGATGCCGATCGCGGCGACCGGGCCGAGGCCACGGGTGGAGTTGACCTCGGCGAGCATCAGACAGGACATGCCGATCGCCACGGTGGCCGCGCTCGCGATGATCGCCGGACCGGCCCGGTGCAGCGCGAAGATCATCGCCTCGTGCCGGTCGGCGTGCCGGCGCAGCTCCTCGCGGTAGCGGGCGACCAGCAGCAGCGCGTAGTCGGTGCCGGCGCCGAAGACCAGCACGGTCAGGATGCCGGCACTCTGCGCGTTCACCACCAGACCGGCGTGCTTGGCGAGCAGGTAGATCACCGCCTGGGCGGTGGTCAGCGCGACGCCGGCCGTGATGATCGGGAGCAGCCAGAGCACCGGGCTGCGATAGGTGACCAGCAGGATCACCGCGACCACGATCAGCGTGGTGTAGAGCAGCGTGCCGTCGATGCCCTCGAAGGCGCTCGCCGAGTCGGCGGCCACCCCGGCCGGGCCGGTCAGATGGATGCCGAGCCCGTCCGTGCCCGGGCCGGTGATGGTCTTGATCTGGTCGACCGTGCCGGCGATCTTGTCCCAGCCGTCGGCGTCCACCTTGATCGGCGCGATCACCTGGAGCGCGGCCTTGTCCTCGGACGGGAACGGCCCCTGCACCTTCCCGGAGACGCCGGGCACCGAAGCGATCGCCTGGGCGTCGGCGGCGGCCTTCTGCTGGTCGGCCGGGGTGATCCCGGAGGGCCGCTCGTAGACGATGATGGCCGGCACGATGTCGTCCGGCTGGAACTGTTTCTGCAGGTCAGCCACCTGGGTTGCCTCGGCGTCGCCGGGCAGCCAGGAGGCGTTGTCGTTCTTCTCGACGCTGCCGAGCTTGCCGGCCTGCGAGCCGGCGAACACCAGGATCGCGATCCACAGTGCCAGCACCACCCATTTGGTGCGGCGTCCGCAGACCCACCGAGCGAAGGATCCGGTCGTCATCGTTTCCCCCCAACAATTCGACCCGCGGAGCGTAAGCACGCTCATAGATCCATCAGAACCCCCGGGGCGGACGAATCAGGGTTACCTCAGGGGTGAGCTGCGCCACCGGGAGTACGAACGAGAGTGTCCAGTACGGACGACGGCGTACCCGAGATGGCGGCATAATCGTTCGGGTGACCAATTGGGAGTATGCGCGGTTGGAGTACCGCGCGGCGGGCACGCTGGGCACCGACCGGTTCATGGACTGGACGGCGACGTTCCATCACCCGGGCGGGGTGCTGCGCTGGGGCACCGACGAGCGGTTCGATGATTTGCGCCATCTGAACCGGGCGGGCGCCGCCGGGTGGCAGGCCTACGAGCGCTCGGTGATCCACGTGCAGGGCGAGCCCCATCGGCTGAGCAGCGTGACCTATTCGATGCGCCGCCCGATCCCGTCCGTCGAGTGATCGCTAGTCTCTGAGGGTGGCCAAGGAGACCGGGACCAAGCTGATCGCCTCGAACAAGAAGGCGCGGCACGACTACGCGATCCTCAAGACGTACGAGGCGGGCCTGGTGCTGGCCGGCACCGAGGTGAAGTCGCTGCGCCTGGGCCGCGCGTCGCTGGTCGACGCGTTCGCCCAGGAGCACGAGGGCGAGATCATGCTGTACGGGCTGCACATCGCCGAGTACGGCTTCGGCAGCTGGACCAACCACGCCCCGCGCCGCACCCGGAAACTGCTGCTGCACAAGACCGAGATCATCAAGATCCTGAACACGCTGGGCGACGGCACCGGGCTCACCCTGGTGCCGCTGTCGATGTACTTCAAGGACGGCTGGGCGAAGGTCGAGCTGGGCATCGCCCGGGGCCTGAAGTCGTACGACAAGCGCCAGGTGATGGCCGAGCGGGACGCCAAGAAGGAAATCGCCCGGGAGATGGGCCGCCGGTTGAAGGGCCGCCGCTAGATAATCAGCGGGTGACCGAACGCCTCGACTGGATCGATCCCACCCTGCGCGAGTGGGACTGCACGGTGCTCTGGTCCGACCCGGCCGACCCGGAGGCCGGGATCGTCCTGGACCGCTCGGCGTTCTACCCGGGCGGCGGCGGGCAGCCGCCGGACCACGGGGTGCTGCTCTGGGAGGGCGTGCAGACCCGGATCGTGGACACCCGCAAGGGCGACGATCAGTACCTGATCCCGGCGCCCGGCGACCCGGTCCCGGCGGCCGGCACCACGGTGCGCGGCGCGCTCGACGACGAGCGCCGCAGCAGCCTGATGCGCACCCACTCCGGCCTGCACATCCTCTGCGGCGCGGTGTTCCGCGACTTCGGCGCGCTGGTGACCGGCGGGATCATGCAGCCCGGCGAGGCCCGGATGGACTTCAACCTGCCGGAGGTCCCGGCCGGCTTCAAGCAGGCGCTGGAGGACGCGGTCAACGCGGAGATCACCGCGGACCGCAAGATCGTCGCCCGGGTGCTGCCCCGGGAGGAGGCGCTGCTGATCCCGACGCTGGTGCGCACCCAGGACGCGCTGCCGCCGCTGGAGAACCCGGAGATCCGGGTGATCGACATCGTCGGCCTGGACGTGCAGGCCGACGGGGGCACCCACGTGGCCTCGACCGCTCAGGTCGGCCGGGTCGAGGTGGTGAAGGTGGAGAGCAAGGGCCGGCAGAACCGGCGGGTACGGATCCGGATCACCGGCCCCCGCTCGTGATCACTTGTTCTGCAGGCCGTACCGCTTGCAGGCCTTGGCGAACTTGGCGGTGCAGATGTCCTTGGTGGTGACGAAGCCGTCGGCGACCACGTCGCTGAGGATGTTGTCCGCGGTGATCGGCTTCGGGGTGAGCAGCACGGAGGCGATGTAAGCGCCCGACTCCGGGTCCTTGACCTTGTCCTTGACCGCCTTCTTCTGGCCCTTGACCAGCTGGATCGCCAGGTCGGCGGCGGCGCCGGCCTCCTGCTTGATCGACTTGTACACGGTCATGCACTGGTCGCCGGCGATGATGTTCTGCAGGCCCTCGACGGTGGCGTCCTGGCCGGTGACCGGGACCTTGCCGTTCAGGCCCTTCTCCTTGAGCACCTGGATCGCCGCGTTGCCGAGGCCGTCGTTGGCGGAGAGCACGCCGCCGATGTTCGGCCACTGCTTGAGCATCTGCGCGAAGATCTCCTTGCCCTCGTCGTTGTCCCACTCCGGGACGAACTGGTCGGGGCCCTTGAGGTACGCGCCGTTGTCGTACTGCTGCTGCAGGATCGAGTCGTAGCCGCTCTTGAACAGGGTGGCGTTGTTGTCGGTCGGCGAGCCGTTCAGCTCGGCGATGACCGGCGCCGAGGACAGCTCCTTCGCCTTCAGGCAGTTGATCAGGCCGTTCGCCTGCTGCCGGCCGACCTCCTCGTTGTTGAAGCTGACGTAGAAGTCGGCGCCGCCGTTGAGGGTGAGCCGGTCGTAGTCGATCACCGGGATCTTCTTCGACTTGGCGTTGTCGATCACGGCCTTGCCGCTGACCGAGTCCAGGTTCGCGATCATCAGGACCTTGACGCCACTCCTGATCATGGCGTCGGCGATCCCCTTGAACGCCTCCTTGTCGCCCTCGGCGTTCTGGATCTCGAAGGGCACCCCGGCGCCCTTGAACGCGGCCTCGAGGTACTTCGGGTCGTCGTTCTTCCACCGGGTGGAGCTCTTCGAGTCCGGCAGGATCACGCCGACGCCGTTCTTGCCCTTGCCCGAGGAGGTCGCGTTCGACGTCGTGGTGCTGCTGTCGCCGGAGTCACCGCCGTCCCCGCCGTCATCACAGGCCGTAAGCGTGACCGACGTCATCAGGCCGGCGGCGACAAGTGCGAACAGTGCCTTGCGCATGGCAGTAGAAGTCCTCTCAGGGGTGGATCCCGACCTGCGTGGGGGGTTGCCGGGAAGCCCGCCAAGTATCGGCCAACGCGCCTCGGCCGCAACATCGGGTGTAGGCCTGAGTGCAAGATTATTCACTTCGCCCCGCGTCACCGGCAAGGCATCACGGACTGTATTGACAACTTCCTTTTTCCGAAACCGCGAAACCGGGCCGTAACAAGGCACGGCGGCCCGCCGAGCGGGCCGCCGTGAATCGCCTCTCAGATCGAACCGCGCCTGATCCACCACAGCGAGAAGGCCGAAAGGGCGAGGCTGAGGGCCACCAGAAGGCCGAACTCACGCCACTGAACGGTCCAGAACTTGGCGTCCGGCACATAGGTCAGCTTGGTGCTCAGATTTTGCGCCCGCAGCCACTCCGGACACGTCTGCCGCTCGGCGGGCGCCTCCGGACCGCACTTGGTGGTGTCCGCCGGGCCACGGAACTCCGCCCCGGACGCGGTGATCACCGAGCTGTCCATGATCCAGGCGTTCTTCATCTCCTGAACCGGCTCCAGCCGGATCTCCTTGGTCTCCATGCTGAACGACATCCCCATCCGCTGGGTCGGATCCAGCGCGGTGACCGTGGTGACCGGCTGGGCCAGCCACGGGCGCACCAGCAGCGGCACGGCGATCTGCAGCCCGGCGACCAGCAGCAGGGTCACCGCCATCGCGGTCACCGTCCGGCGCAGCAGCAGCCCGGCGGTCACCCCGGCCACGAACGCCAGCGCCGCGTAGCCGACCGGCACGATCCCCCGCGCCTGGAAGATCAGCGGGGTGATCCGGTCCCCCGCGGCCGCGTCGATCTGGCGCGCCCAGGCGCTGAACACCAGGCTGACCAGGCCGGTGCCGAACGCGCCGGCGGCGCCACCGAGCCCCAGCTTGACCAGCAGCCAGCGCCGCCGCCCGATCGACTGGCTGAAGACCATGCGGTACGTGCCGGTCTCCAGCTCCCGGGCCACCAGCGGCGCGCCCCAGAAGATCCCGAGCAGCGCCGGCAACAGGGCCATGGCCACCATGCCGCCGTTGTAGAGCTGGCGCGCCCACCCGCCGTACAGCGAGGTGAGGAAGGTGTCGGCGGCGGCGGTGCAGGCGTCACCCCGGCACCCGGTGAAGCCCGCCGCGGACGCCAGGTCACCCACCTGCGCCCAGGTCAGCGCCAGACCGGCCAGGAACACCAGCAGGACCGCGCCGGTGGTGAGCGCGGGGGTGCGGAACTGCCGCCAGGTCAACCAGATCATCGCTGTCCCTCCAGCACCCGGGAGCCGGCCGGCTGGCCCTCGCTCATGTAGGTCAGCACCAGGTCCTCCAGGCTCAGCGAGTCCACCTGCCAGGACGGGTCGTCGATCGGCGCGGTGCTGCGCACCACCAGCGTCGACTGCACGTCGGTGTGCCGCTCCTCGATCACGTCCCGGCCGGCGCCGAGGGACTCCGCGGAGCGGCGCGGGCCGACCAGCCGGTGGTGGCCGGCGAGCAGCTCGTCCACGTCACCGGCCACCCGGACCCGGGAGCCGACCAGCACGATCAGGTGGTCACAGACCCGTTCCAGGTCGGCGACCAGGTGCGAGGACATGACGATGCTCATCCCGTGCTCGGCGGCCAGCTCCATCAGGCTCTGCAGGAAGGCCCGGCGGGCCAGCGGGTCGAGCGCGGCCACCGGCTCGTCGAGCAGCAGCAGCTCGGGCCGTTTGGCGGCGGCCACGGTCAGCGCCAGCTGGGCGCGCTGGCCGCCGGACAGCTTGCCGGCCTTCTGCGCCGGATCCAGGCCGGCCTGGGCGATCCGCCGCCGGGCCAGCCCGTCGTCCCAGGCCGGGTTGAGCCGGGCACCGAGCGTCAGGTGCTCGGCGACGGTCAGACCGGCGTAGACCGGGGTGTCCTGGGCGACGAAGCCGACCCGGGGCGACCCGCTGACCGGCCGCTCGCCGAGCACCTCGATCCGCCCCGCGGTCGGATCGAGGAGCCCGCAGGCGAGCTGGAGCAGGGTGGACTTGCCGGCGCCGTTCGGCCCGACCAGGCCGACCACGTGGCCGGCCGGGACGTCCAGGGTGCAGCCGGAGAGGGCGGTGCGGCGGCCGTACCGGTGGGTGAGCTCTTCGGTGTGCATCGCGCTAGTCATGCCCGTGCCTCCGAAAAATCCCGAAAAGTGCTGAGAAAGAGGGCCTCGATGCTCTCGTTGTCGAGGCTGGCCTCCCGGGCCTCGGCGAGCCAGCGCTGCAGGCCCTGCCGCAGCGGCTCGTGCTCGCCGAGCGAGCCGAGCGTCTTCGTGACGAACGTGCCGACGCCCGGCCGGGCCGCGACCAGGCCCGCGTACTCCAGCTCGCGGTACGCCTTGGACACCGTGTTCGGGTTGATCGCGATCCGGCCCACCACCTCCTTGACGGTGGGCAGCTTGTCGCCCTCCTTCAGCACGCCCAGCCGCAGCGCGTGCCGCACCTGCTGGATGAGCTGCATGTAGGGCGCCACCCCGGACCGCGTGTCCAGGTGAAACTCGATCACCTCACCACCACCATTCTACTAGTTACCTAGCACAATAGCGATGAACCTCCACGAGGAAAAGGGACGACCCCAGCCGGTTGACGACCGTGGCCCGGCAGGCGGCGCGCATGGCAGGCTGGACGACATGAGCGTCGCCGTGACAGAACACGTGGGGCCCTGGTCCGAGGAGGACTACCTGGCCCTCGGCGAGACCACGAACCGGATCGAGCTTTTCGACGGGAGTCTGCTGGTGAGCCCGGCACCGACCACGCGCCACCAGAACATCTCCCGCAAGCTGGCGAACCTTCTGGAGCCAGGAGCCGACGATGCGGATCTCTGGGTGTACGAAGCCGTCAACGTGAGGCTGCAGGCCGGTCGGCTCTTCATCCCGGACGTGGCCGTATCCCCCCTGGAGGATGTCTCCGTCCTCGAGGCGGATCAGGTTCGCCTGGTCGCCGAGATCGTCTCACCAGGAAACGCCGGTAACGACCGGGTGCTGAAAATGGCGCTCTACGCCGCCGCCCGGATCGAGTGGTACCTGCTGGTCGAACCGAACGGGCACACGCTCGATCTGCGCCTGCTCCAGCTCGACAGCGGCCACTACAGGGAGCAGGCACGCGGGGAACGACTCCTCGCCACCGAGCCGTTCCCCTTCGAGCTCGACGCCGCGTCCCTGCTGCGCCGCCGCTGATCTACCAGTTCACCGCGATGTACTTGGACTCCAGGTACTCCAGCAGGCCCTCGTGGCCGCCCTCCCGGCCGATGCCGCTCTGCTTCACCCCGCCGAACGGGGCGGCCGGATCGCTGACCAGGCCGCGGTTCAGCCCGACCATGCCGGCCTCGATCCTCTCGCTGACCCGCAGGCCGCGCGCCAGGTCGCCGGTGTAGACGTAGGCGACCAGCCCGAACTCGGTGTCGTTGGCCAGCCGGACCGCCTCGTCCTCACCGGTGAAGGTGACGATCGGGGCGACCGGGCCGAAGATCTCCTCGCGCAGGATCGCCGCGTCGGCGCCGACACCGGTCAGCACGGTCGGCGGGTAGTAGAAGCCCTTCCCGGCCGGCCGGCTGCCGCCGGTGACCGCCTCCGCCCCGGCCGCCAGCGCGCCTTTCACCAGATCGTCGACCTTCGCCACGGTGTCCTCGTTGACCAGCGGGCCGACCTGCGTCTTCTCGTCCGTGCCCGGGCCGACGACCAGCGCCGACATCCGCTGGGCGAGCCGCCGGGAGAACTCGTCGGCGATGCCCGCCTCGACGAAGAACCGGTTCGCCGCGGTGCACGCCTCGCCGCCGTTGCGCATCTTGGCGAGCATCGCGCCCTCGATCGCGGCGTCCAGGTCGGCGTCGGCGAAGACCACGAACGGGGCGTTGCCACCCAGCTCCATCGAGGTGTTCACGACGTTCTCCGCGGCCTGGGCGAGCAGGATCCGGCCGACCTCGGTGGAGCCGGTGAAGGAGAGCTTGCGGACCCGGGCGTCGCGCAGCATCGTCGAGACGACCTTGCCGGAGCTGCGCGAGGGCAGCACGTTCACCACGCCCTCCGGCACGCCCGCCTCGGCCAGGATGGCGGCCATCGCGAGCGCGGTCAGCGGGGTGTCACTGGCCGGCTTGAGCACCACCGTGCAGCCGGCCGCGAGCGCCGGGCCGATCTTGCGGGTGGCCATCGCGGCCGGGAAGTTCCACGGCGTGACCAGCACACAGACGCCGACCGGCTGGCGGGTGACCAGGATCCGGTTGGTCCCGCCGGGGGCCCCGGTCAGGTTCCCGTCGATCCGCACCGCCTCCTCGGCGAACCAGCGGAAGAACTCGGCCGCGTAGGTCACCTCGCCCTTGGCGTCGGTGAGCGCCTTGCCGTTCTCCAGGCTGATCAGTTCGGCCAGGTCGGCGGCCCGCTCGGTCATCAGCTCGAACGCCTTGCGGAGCACCTCACCGCGTACCCGCGGGGGTGTCGCGGCCCAGCCCGGGCCCGCGGCCGCCGCCGCGTCCACCGCGGCGATCGCGTCCACCTCCGCGCCGTCGGCCACCGAGGCGATCGTGTCGCCGGTCGCCGGGTCCAGCACGTCGAAACGGTTGCCGGAGGACGCGGGCACCCATTTGCCGCCGAGGAAAAGTTCAGTCTCCATGGGCCCCAGCATTCTCCGGATCCGGACGAGCCGCCACGCTTCGCCGATTGGACCCCTCACGTGACCCCGGCGGCGTCTAGCGTGAGCCGGGTGACCGTGGGATTTCTCGGGCTGGGCGTGATGGGCCGGCCGATGGCGCTCAACCTGGCCCGGGCCGGGACCGACCTGGTGGTCTGGAACCGGTCGGCGGCCGCCGCCGAGGCGCTCCGGGAGGCCGGCGCCGCCGTCGCCACCGACGTCGCCGACCTGTTCGCGCGTGCCGACGTGGTGTTCATGATGCTGGCCGACGACCGGGTCGCCGACCGGGTGCTGGACCGCGACGCGCCCGGCTTCGAGCGGCTGGTCGCCGGCCGCACGCTGGTGCACATGGGCACCACCTCGCCGGCCTGGTCCCGCGGGCTCGACGAGCAGATCCGGGACGCCGGCGGCCACTACGTCGAGGCCCCGGTGTCGGGATCCCGGGTGCCCGCCGAGACCGCCCAGCTGGTCGCCATGCTGGCCGGAACCGATCCGGACCTCGACCGGGTCGCGCCGCTGCTGGCGCCGATGTGCCGGGAAACCGTCCGGTGCGGCCCGGTCCCCAACGGCCTGCTGATGAAATTGGCCGTCAACACCTTCCTGATCAGCATGGTGACCGGCCTGGCCGAGTCGTTCCACTTCGCCGCCCGCCACAAGCTGGACCAGGCCACCCTGCTGGCCGCGCTGGACGCCGGCCCGATGGCCAGCGCGGTCTCCCGGATCAAGGCCCGCAAGCTGCTCGACCGCGACTTCTCGGTACAGGCCTCGATCCGCGACGTCCTCTACAACAACCACCTGATCGTCGAGGCCGCCGAGACCGCCGGCATCTCGTCGCCGCTGCTCGACACGTGCCTGGAGCTCTACGCGGAGACGTCGTCGGGTGGTCACGCGGGCGAGGACATGGCCGCGGTGATCCACGCTTTGGAGTCCCGCTCCGGCTGATCCGTGCTCCGGCCGACCGCGCCGCTTCACACCATGAGTCCCGCTCCGGCTGATCCGTGCCCCGGCCGACCGCGCCGCTTCACACCATGCGTCTGCCGCGGCGGCCGCCGCTCGCTCCGGGGTCAGAGCGGTTTTCGGTACGGCGGTCAGCACGCCCACCGTCAGAGCGGTTTTCGGTACGGCGGTCAGCACGCCCACCGTCAGCCGGAGTTCTCCACAGCAGCGCGTCGTCCACAGGCCGCCCCGCGGAGGCCGCGACTTCGCGCCACACTGCTCAGCGGGGGCTCCCCCAGGGTGGGCGGGTCTCGGCGAGTAGGGCTTGACGAGTGGGGCTTGACGGTCGCGTTTCGCGCCATTGCGTTCGGGATATCGCTGCCTGACCAGGCGAAACTCCGGCATGCGCCACTCGCGGAGCCGCGTCTGGGGCAAGCGGACCCGGGCAGGCGGGGTCTTGGGCGAGCGGAACCCGAGCGGGTCCGGCCCGGGTGGATCCGGCTCGGGCAGGTCCGGCTCGGGTGGGTCCGGGCTTCGGCAGGTCCGGGCACGGGTGGAGCCGGGCTTGTGCAGGGTCCGGCTCAGGACGGTGCGGCTCGGGAGGCTCGGGACGATGCGGCTCGGGAGGCTCGGGACGATGCGGCTCGGGAGGCTCGGGACGATGCGGCTCGGGAGGCTCGGGGCGGTGCGGCTCGGGAGGCTCGGGGCGGTGCGGCTCGGGCAGGGTGCGGCTCAGGACGGTGCGGCTCGGGAGGCTCGGGACGGTGCGGCTCGGGCTGGACGGTGCTGTGGGCGTACCGCAAATGGGGGAAACCGCAGGTGAGCAGCGGTCAGCTGGTGGCGAGAGTGCGGCAGAGGTCTGGCAGCGACGGGGGCTCCAGGACGTCCGGCAGGCTGGGGAAGTCGTCCGGGTGGACCCAGGCGACACCGAGCAGCTCCGCCCGCTCGTAGGGGAGCAGGCCGTCCCGTCCGATCGCCGGCTGCGATCCGGGGAAGCGGGCGGTGAAGAACTGTTCGGGGCCGACCATGCGGCGGCCCTTCCACACGCATTCGCGCTCGACCAGAACGAACTCGGGGTGGATCGCGTCCGGGTCGAGGCCGGTCTCCTCGGTCAGCTCGCGCCGGGCCGCCTCCAGCGGCGTCTCGCCCGGGTCGATGCCACCGCCGGGCGGCTCCCAGAGGCGGTGCCCGTCGGTGGGGTCCTCCCAGTTCAGCAGCAGGACACGGCCGTCCGCGTCGAAGCAGACGATGCGGACCGCGGGGCGGTGGACGATCTCCATCCCCCGACCCTAGGCCGCGGGCTGGAGGCTGATCGGGCAGGCATAGGCTGCCAGGAGTGGCGAAGTACTTCGACGTGCACCCGGACAATCCGCAACCGCGCAGCATCCAGCAGATCGCAGGGCTGATCCGGGAGGACGGGCTGATCGCCTATCCGACCGACTCGTGCTTCGCGCTCGGCTGCCGGATGGGGAACAAGGACGGGCTGGACCGGATCCGGGCGATCCGGCATCTCGACGACCGGCACCATTTCACCCTGATGTGTCACGATTTCGCGCAGCTCGGGCAGTTCGTGCAGATCAACAACGCCCTGTTCCGGGCGGTGAAGGCGAGCACGCCGGGGCCGTACACGTTCATCCTGCCGGCCACCAAGGAGGTGCCGCGCCGGCTGCTGCACCCCAAGAAGAAGACCGTCGGGGTACGGATCACCGCGCACACCACCGCCCAGGCGATCCTCGCCGAGCTGGGTGAGCCGCTGGTCTCCAGCACGCTGCTGCTGCCCGGCGAGCCGGAGCCGATGACCCAGGGCTGGGAGATCAAGGAGGCGCTCGACCACGCGGTGGACGCGGTGGTCGACTCCGGCGAGTGCGGCACCGAGCCGACCACGGTGATCGACCTGTCCGAGGGCGAGCCGGAGGTGCTGCGGGTCGGCGCCGGCGACCCGACGCGGTTCAGCGACTGAGGCGCCGACGGGTCCGCTACCGGAACCAGCCGAGCGGGACCGCCGAGGCGATGGCCAGCATGCCGGCGTCGTTCGGGTGCAGGTGGTCGCCGCTGTCGTAACCGGGCCACAGCCGTTCCGGGTACGCGCCGTCGCGGACCGCCGCGTCGAAGTCGATCACCGCGTCGTACTCGCCGCTGCGCCGGATCCAGTCGTTGAGGGTGCTCCGGGCGAGCCGGGTCGCCGGGGCGTCGGCGACGCTGCCGCCGAACGGCAGCAGGGTGCCGCCGATCACGGTGAATCCGGCCTGCCGGGCCCGGGCGATCAGCTGGAGATGCCCGGCGATCATCGGCGCCGCCGCGGTCCCGTGCCCGATGTCGTTCACCCCGATCAGCGTGATCAGGTAGCGGGCGCCGGGCTGGTCCAGCGCGTCCCGGTCGAGGCGGCGCAGCCCGGCCGGGCCCATGCTGAGCGGGAACGCCCGGCCGGGCGCGCCGGCGCCGGATCCGCCGCCGCCGGCCGGGACCGGGATGTCCGGGCCGACCAGCAGCCGGTTGCCGTTGATCCCGGCGTTCAGCACGCCGAGCGGCAGCCCGGCGGCGCGCAGCCGGGCGGCCAGGTGGTCCGGCCAGCGGTGGTTGGCGCCGAGCGTGGTGGACGCGCCGCAGGTGATCGAGTCACCGAAGGCGACCACCGCGGCGCTCGGCCCGGCGGTCCGCACGCTGACCCCGCCGAGCAGCAGATAGCGCTTGCTGACCTTGCCGCCGGCCGGATCGGCGACCGCCGCCACGTTGCCCGGCAGGATCCGGTTGCGCTGGTAGGCGTGGGTGCTGACGGTGCCGATCCGGGTCGCCTCGGGCAGGTGGTAGGTGATCACCAGGTCGGCGCCGGGTGGCAGGGTCAGGCCCGGGACCGGGTCGCTGACCAGGGCGCCGCCGGCCGGGAGCAGGACGCCGGCCCGGCCGCCGAAGGTGACCGGGCGCATGGTGGCCGGCTGGAACGCGGTGCTGTCCGGGCCGCCGGCGCGCAGGCCGGTCCAGATCTCGCCGAGGCGTACCGGAGTGGCGCCGAACTCGTTGGACAGTCTGAGGCGGGGCTGGACGCCGCCGACGCTCAGGTGCACCACCTGACGGACGGTCCGGTCGGCCGGCAGCAGCTTCTCGCCGCGCTCGGTCGCGGTGTTCGCGGTGGCCCAGGTGCCGGTCCAGCGTTGCCGGGCGCGGGCCGGCAGCAGCGGACCGGCGATGCCGGGGGTGGCCACCAGTGCGGCCGCCGCGGCACCGCCGAAGATCAGGGCGCGCCGGGTGGTGGCGCGCCCCAGGTCGGGGAGAAGATCTCGTCGCAAGATACGCGCAACGTAGAAAACCCACGCAAGTGCCGTCAAGTCCACCGTCGGGGATCCGATCCCGGAAGGTGACGTGACGTCACCTTCCGGGATCGACGGGTCACCCGGTCGTGCAGGCTAGATTCTGCACGCTCGCGGGCGCCGAGCCGGAACCGAGGAACCCGAATGTGGTGTAGTCGCCGGCAGCGACCGTACCGTTCCAGGTCTCGTTGCTCACCGTGACCAGTGAGCCACTCGCGGTGCCCTTGCCGCTCCACACCGAGGCCAGGGTCTGGCTGCCCGGCCAGGTCCAGCCGACCTTCCAGCCGTTGATCGCGGTGGTCCCGGCGTGCACCATCACCTGGCCCTGGAACCCGCCGCTCCAGGAGGAGACGACGTTGTACATCGCGGTGCAGCCGCCGTTGCCCGGGTTCGGGGTGGTGGAGGTGGAGACCGACGGCCGCGGTGTCGGCGAGGTCGTCGTCGGCACCGTGCCGATCCCGGTGACCTCACCGTTGCCGCCGTCGAACACCACGTCGGAGCAGCCGTAGAAGGTCTCCGTGCTGTCCGAGCGGGACCACACCGAGTAGATCAGGTGCTTGCCGGTCTTGTTCGCCGGCAGCTTCCCGGTCCAGTAGTAGTGCCCGTCGTCGGTGCCCGGCCCGCCGTTCGCCGGCGGGTTGGTCACCTGGTCGAACGGCGTCGGCTCCAAGTCGCTCCAGGCGAGCGGCTTGGTCGGGTCGTAACCGTCCTTGGTGATGTAGAGCGAGAAGGTGCCCGGGTGCTTGGCCCAGTCGTTGTAGCGGAACTCCATGGTGGCGCCGGCCGTCAGGTGCGTGGCCGGCCAGTCGGTCCGGGCCAGGTTGAACCCGGTGAAGTTGTACGGGCCGCCGGTCCCGCCGCTGCACAGCTGGCCGTCCGGGATGAACCCGGAGACCCGCCCGGCGCCGTCCGAGCGGAGCACGGCGAACCAGTTGTACAGCGACGTGACGCCGCTCTGCGCGACCGCCGCGGCGCAGGCCGCGTTCTTCGGCTCGATCGCGCCGGTCGTCGGGTTGCGGCCGTCCTGGTAGCAGAACCAGGTACGGCTGCCGGGGACCTGGATGGCCCCGTGTGCCTGCGCGCCGGCCGGCAGCGCGAGCACGCCCGCCGCCGTGGCCAGGGCCAGCGCCGCGATCATTCGGACAAGTCGCATGCGATCACCCGTTCGGGAACAGCCGGGCGTAGTCGGCGTAGCCGGTGGCGACGTCGACCTGGGCCCAGAACCGGTGGTAGTTGAAGGTGGGTGCGGCTCCGCCGTTCAAGTACGCCTGGACCTTGAGGAAGTCCGGGTCGTTCTTGTAGAAGGAGCGGATGTCGAGGAACGACACCCCGGGCTTGATCACGTCGCCGTTCGGCATCTTGCCGGTCCAGCCGTTCGGGATGTAGATGCCCTGACCGGTGCTGGCGTCGTAGGTGTCGTCCATCCGGTTGTAGTCGGCGCGGGTCTCGGTCACCGAGACGCCCTTGGCGTCCTTGTGCGTCCAGATCGCGTCGAGCAGGTTCTTCGCCGCGGTCTTCGCCGCGGTGTTGCCGGACTTGGCCGCGTAGTAGGCCAGCAGCTTCGCGAACGAGCCGGCGACGCCCAGGTCGGTGCCCTTGGACTTGACCGTGACGTGCAGGCTGGTGTTCGCCGCCGGGCTGGACGGGTTCCAGGTGGCCGGCGCGCCCGTCCAGGTCAGGTCGGACGGGATCTCGAAGCTGGTCGCGGTGATGGTGGAGTTGGCCAGCGCCCAGGTGACCCACTTGTCGAGGACCGACTTGGCCTTGGCGTCACCGGTCGTGTAGTAGTACTCGGCCAGCCGCTCCAGCGACCAGGTCTGCATGCCGAACCACTGGTTGGACGGCGGGTCGGCGTAGACCGGGGCCTCGACGTAGGCCAGGCCGTAGAAGGTCGGCGTGCCGGCCGGCGGCGCCGAGTAGTTGCCGTTCCAGCTGTTCGTCGCGCCACCGGCGATGGCGCCCTCGCTGGACTGCAGCCACTGGTAGAACTCCAGCTGCCGGTTCAGGCTGGCCTGCCAGTCGGACTTCGCGGTCGGCGACTTCGGGCTGAAGGCGCTGACGTTGGAGAGCACGTAGGCGGCCATCGGGTTCTGGTACCCGAAGTGGCTGGTGCTGGAGCCGATCCGCCACGCCCAGCCGGCCGACGTGTCGTACGCGCCGCCCCAGGCGTAGTACCAGGACATCAGGTTGTTCGAGGCGTTCTTGCCGGTGCCGGCCGGGCACGAGGTGGAGGTGCAGCCGGGCTGCTTGAAGTACTTGTCGTAGAACGAGTACCGCAGGTAGTCGCCCATCTTCGCGGCGTTGGCCACGGCGGTGGACAGCTGCGACGCCTTGCCCTGCGCGGTCGCCCAGGTGTTCGCCCAGTAGGCCGCCTGCACCGCGCGCGCGTCGGCGTCCGGCGCGTTGGTGTACTTCCACTGCTTGGCGTACGACGAGTCCTTGGTGAACAGGTCGAGGAAGCCGTTCGGGCCGCCGTGCTTGAAGGTGTCGCAGGACGGCTGCGGCACCGTCTCGAAGGTCGACTCCTGCGGGCCGCGCTGGAACGTGTTGATGTAGGTGACCCGGCTCGTCCCGTCACCGCAGTGGCCGAAGCCGTACGTGTTGTCCACGTCCAGCAGCCAGTGCATGCCGTAGATGTCGTCGGTGCCGTAGGCGCTCTTCAGCTCCGCGGCCAGCGGGTCCGTCCCGACCGACACGCTGCTGTCCAGCTGCGACGGGTACTGCGAGGGCAGCGGGTGCTCGGCCGCGTAGGTGGCCGGCTTCGCCGGGTTGTAGTTGACGTTGGTCGACTGGTCGGCGTGCGACGGGATGATGTACTTCTCCATCGTCGACCAGGCGCTGTTGAACGGCGCCCAGTCCCCGGTGACCTGGCCGTGCTCGGCCTCCAGCCACAGCCAGTAGCTGAACGCCTCGCTGGTGGTCTCGTGGCCGTGGTCGGGCGCCTCGTCGATCAGCGTCTCGATCGAGTGGTAGGGCACGCCCTCCGGGCTGAAGTAGCCGTTCGCCGGGTTCTTGATGTCGTTGTACATCTGGGTGAACCGGGCGTCCACCGCACCGGCCTTGACCACGTTCACCGCGACGCTGGCCGCGGTGTAACCGCTGGCGGTGGCCGTGATGGTGGCCGTGTCGCCGGCCGCCGCCGAGCTGGCGGCCGCGATCGTCACCGACTGGCCGGTGTTCCAGTTCGCCGGGGTGAAGGTGAGCGTGGCCGGGGTGGCGGTGACGGTTGTGCTGCCCGCGCTGCGGGCCACCGCGACCGTCACGTTCGCGCTCGGCGCGGCGCTCAGGGCCAGCTTGAACGACCCGCTCGCGCCCGGTTCGAGGGTGGCCGACGTGGCGTCGGCGACGATCGCCGGGGTGGTCGCGGCGTCCACGAAGACCGGCACGTCGGCGGTGCTGCTCTTGGCGCCGGACCCGTCGTACGCGATGGCCTGCAGGTGGTAGGCCGCGGTCTGGGCCGGCACCCCGGTCCAGGTGTACGCGTACGGCGCGCTGGTGTCGCTGCCGAGCAGCAGCCCGTCGTGGTAGAACTCGACCTTCGCGATGCTCTGCCCGCCGGCCGCGGTGGCCGTGGCGCTGATCGGGATGGACGCCGGCGCGGTGTACCGGGTGTTCGCCGCCGGGCTGCTGATCGCCACGGTCGGCGCGGTGGCCGCGCCGTTGCAGGGCTGCCCGTTCAGGGTGAAGGCGGTCGGCACCGGGTTGGCCGAGCCGAACGTGCCGTTGAACCCGGTGCTGGTGGTGGCGCCGGTGCCGAGCGTGCCGTTCCACGCCGCGTTGGTCACGGTGACGCGCTTGCCGCTCTGGCTGTAGTTGCCGTTCCAGCCCTGGCTGACCTTCTGCGCGGCGTCCGGGAAGTCGTACTCGAGCTTCCAGGACGTCAGCGGGTCGCCGGAGTTGGTGATCGCGATGTCACCGGTGAACCCGCCGGTCCACTGGCTCTGCACCTTGTAGACCACGGCGCAACCGGCCGCGGCGTAGGCCGGCGGGCCGCCGGCCACGAACACCGCGCCGGCGCCGAGGACGGCGGCGCTGAAGACGGCCAGCCTGCGTCGCAGGCGTTTGCCTCTCAAAAACCAGGACGGTCTCACGGGGGTGTCCTCCTAGGGGACGCGGGAGCAGGAGACGGGAGACGGGACGGGGTTCGTGGTGCCGGTGGTGCCGCCGAGGAATCCGACCGTGGTGGAGGCCCCGGACGCGAGGGCGCCGTTGTACGACGCGTTGGTGACGGTGACCGCGGCGCCGGACTGGGTGGCGGTGCCGCCCCAGCTCTGCGTGACGGTCTGGCCGGCCGGGTAGGACCACGTGACGGTCCAGCCGGTGGTGGCGGTGCTGCCGGTGTTGGTGACCGTGACCTCACCCTGGAAGCCGCCGGTCCACGAGCCGGTGACCCGGTAGGTCGCGGTGCAGCCGCCGGTCGGCGCCGGCGAACTGGAGGAGGCCGACGGCGACGGGCTGGACGGCGACGCGCTGGACGGTGACGGGCTCGACGGTGACGGGCTCGACGCGGACGGCACCGGGCCGGTCCGGTCGGCGTAGAGGATGCCCCGGCCGTTGGTGCCCAGGTAGACCCGGCCCCAGATGCGCGGGTCGCCGGCCAGGGCGTCGCCCATGTTGCCGTACTGGTGCTTGTCGTCGTTTATCCGGACGAAGGTCGCGCCGGTGTCGTCGGAGCGGTAGACCCCGTCGACCCCGTCCACTGCCCCGACCAGGAAGACCGCCGGATGAGCGGCGCCGGGCGCGGCCTTGCCGAAGGCGACGTTGACGCTCTCCCCCGCCGCCGCGACCTTGGCGAAGCTCGTGCCCGAGTCGGTGGAGCGGAACAGGCCGGTGCTCGCGGCCACCCAGACCTCCCCGGCAATCCCGGGCACGGCCTTCACGTGCAGGCGCCCGCTCGCCGGCAGGGCGACCGATCGAGCCGCGAACGTCGCTCCGCCGTCGGTGCTCGTGTAGAAGGAGCCATTCGCGTACGCGTAGAAGGTCTTGGGGTTGACCCGGTCGGATTCCACGATCGCCCCGGCCGGCAGACCGGTCGACGCGGTCCAGCTGCTCCCCCGCGTGGTCGAGTAGTGCACCCCGGTCCCGGCCGGCGACCAGACCACCGCGGTGGCGTCGGCGCCGGCCGCCACGGTGCCGCCGCCGGTCACCCCGGACGGCTCCTGGCCCGGGTACCAGTTCTTGCCGCCGTCGGTGGAGACGCCGATGTGCGGCGCCGCGTCGGCGTTGCCCACCCGGACGAAGAACGACGGGCTCAGCTCGGCGAAGTCCAGGCTGGTGTTGCTGCCCAGGCTCGGGGTGTCGTGGAAGCTGGCCGGCACGGTGTTCAGGTCGGCGTGGTGGAAGCCGCCGATGTCGCCGAGCGCGCTGACCAGCGGCGCGCCGCTGGGCGGGCTGGCCAGGTCGAGGACCGCGGTCTCCTCGATGCCGCGGGCGGCCGGCTTGATCGTGATCGTGCCGCCGGAGTCCCACCTGGTCAGGTCGGTGGTGCCGTACAGCGTGGCGCCGGTGCCGTAGAGCAGCCGGTTCGAGTCGAACGGGTCGATCTCCAGGGACTCGTTCATCCAGCCGAGCTTCGGGCTCTCCTCGGGCGCCTGCGCGGTGCTGTTGAAGTCCAGCCACGGGTTGGCCGAGATGTCCAGGGTGTAGCGCTTGGTCCGGCTCGGGTAGCCGTTCCAGTCCCAGGCCCGGGTCCAGGTGGCGCCGTAGTCGGTGCTGCGGAAGAAGATCGCGTCCGGCCACCAGGAGATCTGGGTGGCGACCATCAGGGTGCCCGGGTGCTGGCGGTCGACGGTCAGGCCGGAGTAGCCGTAGTAGCGGTCGGCGACCGGGGTGGGCGAGATGTCGGTCCAGGTCCCGGTGCTCAGCTGGTATTTCCACACCTCGCCGGCCGCGCCGTCGTAGGGACCGCCGGTGTCGCTGGTCGCGAGGAACAGGTAGTCGCCCTGGACGACGCCCTTGTGCGCGAGGTATCCGGTCGGCTGGCCGGCGATCCGCGACCAGGTGGCGCCGCTGTCGGTGGAGGTGTAGACCGGATTGTCCTTGTCCGCCACGCCGACGAAGATCCGGCCGGCCGGCCCGAAGGTCACCCAGGTCAAGCCCTGGTTCTGGCTCAGGTAGCCGTTGGTGTCGGCGGGGTCCTGCACGTAGTCGCCGACGTTCGGGAAGTTGCTGACCTTGCCCCAGGTCGCGCCGTAGTCGGTACTGCGCCACAGGCCGTTGCCGCCCTCGGCCGCGAAGTAGACGTTCTCGGGGTTCGCCGGGTCGACCGCGAGCCGCTCCCCCATGCCCCGGCCGGGCATGTTGCCGCCGACCTTGAACGGCAGATCGGTCTGCTTCCAGGTGGCGCCCTTGTCGGTGGAGCGCAGGATGGCGCCGTTGTTCGGGTCCCAGCTGTTGGTGTACATCCCGACCGCGGCGTAGACCCGCCCGGTGTCCACCGGGTCGGCGGCGATGCTCAGCACGCCGTTGTGGCCCCAGTCGTCCTGGCCCACCCAGTCGAGCAGCGGGGTCCAGCTCTGGCTGCTCTGGTTCCAGCGGTAGGCGCCGCCGATGTCGGTGCGCGTGTAGATCAGGTTCTTCTCGCCGGGATTGAAGACGACGCCGGGGATGAAACCACCGCCGTCGATCCGGACGTTCTTCCAGGCATACGGGTCGGTGCCGGCAGCCGTGGCCGAGATCGGCTGCGACACGACGGCGACCGCGGAGGCCGCGGCCACCAGGGCGGCGGCGAGCGCGCCGCCGAGGGATCTGCGCATGGGGGACCCTTCATTGACGTACGTAAACCTGGGAGCGCTCCCAAAGCGTCTGTCGCCGTCATCCGTCTGTCAAGAGCCGGAAACATTCAGCAGTCGTCGCCGGTCGACTACCGAGAGCGACAATGTGCCGAACGACGCGATTCGATCTTTATCGCCGCGGGTAAACCTCGGAGGGAGCGCCGTGAGCAGCAACAAGTTGCGGGAGGGGCGGCTGTGTATCATTCGGCGGAACGCGCGGGCCAACGCTGGCACACCGGGTCCGCGAGCAGTCGGCGGGATAGGTACCGGTACACGGCGTGACATCGGCCCGGCGTAGCGGTGGAGGAGATTGCATGAAGGTTTGCGTTGTCGGTACCGGTTATGTCGGTCTGACCACCGGAGTCAGCCTCGCCTTCCTCGGGCACGAGGTCACCTGCGTGGATCTCGACCAGCACAAGGTCGACATGCTGCGCGCCGGGAAGTGCCCGATCTACGAGCCCGGGATGGAGGAGCTGCTCGCCGAGGCGGCGGCCAACCTGAGCTTCACCACCAGCTACGCCGAGGGCGTGCCGGGCGCCGACGTGGTGTTCGTGGCGGTGCAGACCCCGTCGGCCGCCGACGGCAGCCCGGACCTGCGCTTCCTGCGCTCCGCCGCGGAGAGCGTGGCCCAGTCGCTGGACCACGACTTCACCGTCGTGGTGAACAAGTCGACCGTGCCGATCGGCAGCGGCAACTGGGTGGACGCGATCCTGCGCGACTCGTTCGCGCAGCGCGCCGACCGCCCGGCCGGCGTCGAGTTCGCGGTCGCCTCCAACCCGGAGTTCCTGCGCGAGGGCAACGCGATCGCGGACACCCTCTTCCCGGACCGGATCGTGATCGGCTCGGACAACCCGCGCAGCCTCGAGGTGCTGAACCGGCTCTACCGGCCGATCATCAACCAGACCTTCACCCCGCCCACCTTCCTGCCCCGCCCGGAGGACGCCACCGCGGTCCCGCTGGTCTCCACCGACCTGGCCTCGGCCGAGCTGATCAAGTACGCGGCCAACGCGTTCCTGGCCCTCAAGATCAGCTACGTGAACGAGATCGGTCAGCTGGCCGCCAAGGTCGGCGCGGACATCACCGAGGTGGCCCGCGGCATGGGCCTGGACCAGCGGATCGGCTCCCGGTTCCTGCAGCCGGGCGTCGGCTGGGGCGGCTCCTGCTTCGGCAAGGACACCAAGGCGCTGGTCGCCACCGCCGGCGAGTACAACCTCGAGATGCCGATCGTGAAGGCGGCCCGCGACGTCAACCAGCGGCAGCGGGCGATCGCCGTGGAGCGGCTGCAGGACGAGCTGCGCATCCTCAAGGGCCGCAAGATCGGCCTGCTCGGACTGGCGTTCAAGCCGAACACCGACGACCTGCGCGACGCGCCGGCGCTGGACATCGCGAACCTGTTGCTGGCCCGCGGCGCCCGGGTGCGGCTGCACGACCCGATCGCCGGCGAGCGGTTCCGCCGCGAGCACCCGGACCTGGCCCCGCACCTGAGCGAGACCCTGGACGGCGTCTTCGACGACTGCGACGCGGTCGTCCTGGTCACCGAGTGGGCGCAGTACCTGGAGCTGGACTGGAGCAAGTTCGTCGGGCTGATGCGCAACCCGCTGGTGCTGGACGGCCGGCACGCGCTGGACGGCGACCGGATGCGCCGCCTGGGCTTCAAGTACCTCGCCGTGGCGGGCTGAGCGTCGCGCCCCTCTCGCACCAGGAACCGCCGTGGCCGCCGCCACGGCGGTTTCCTTTTTGCGGAGTAGGGCCGATTCTGCCGGTTCCCGCGAAGCTCAACAAAACCGACTCACCCGCAGTATCATGACCGCTATGTCCGGTTAAATTGGGCTATAGGCATCGCGATGCGACGGCCTCTTCCGCCAATCTTCTTAACCGGTTAAGGTGCAGGCCCGTCGCAGCGATATCGTTACCGACTCGATCACGCGGAAATCATTGCGCAACGTGGCGGTTACCTCTTGACTGTTGGTCAAGAAGCGCTTCGGACGGCGGCGTCGCCAGACGCCGGAGGCGCTCAAGACATAGGGAGCAGCATGTTCGGTCTACGTGGGAGTTCGCGATCCCGAGTCGCGCTCGCGGGTGCCCTCGGCGTCGGGCTGGTCTTCAGCCTGGCCGCCTGTGGTGGCGACAAGAGCGACGACTCGAGCGGTTCCACCGACACGGCGGCAGCGGCTATCGACTGTTCGCAGTTCAGCTCGTTCGGTGACCTCAAGGGCAAGACGGTTTCGCTCTACACGAGCATCGTGACCCCGGAGGACACCCCGCACAAGAAGTCGTACGAGGCGTTCGAGAAGTGCACCGGCGTCACGGTCAAGTACGAGGGTGACAAGTCCTTCGAGACGCAGATCCTGGTCCGGGCGAAGGCGGGCACCCCGCCGGACGTCGCCTACGTGCCGCAGCCGGGCCTGCTGCAGCAGCTGGTGGCCACCGGCAAGGCCGTCGAGGCCCCCAAGGAGGTCGCCGACAACGCCGACAAGTTCTTCGGCAAGGACTGGAAGGCCTACGGCACGGTCGACGGCAAGTTCTACGCCGCGCCGCTGGGTGCCAACGTGAAGTCCCTGGTGTGGTACTCGCCGAAGGACTTCAAGGACAAGGGCTACACCGTCCCGACCACCCTGGACGAGCTGAAGCAGCTCAGCGACAAGATCGCCGCCACCGGCGCCAAGCCGTGGTGCGCGGGCATCGGCTCCGGTGACGCCACCGGCTGGCCGGCCACCGACTGGGTCGAGGACTTCGTGCTCCGCACCGCCGGCGCCGAGACCTACGACAAGTGGGTCAAGCACGAGATCCCGTTCAACGCTCCGGAGATCACCGCCGCGTTCGACGCGGTCGGCGGCTACCTGAAGAACGACAAGTACGTCAACGGTGGCCTGGGTGACGTCAAGTCCGTCGCCTCCACCACGTTCCAGGACGCCGGCCTGCAGATCCTCGAGGGCAACTGCTCGCTGCACCGCCAGGCCTCGTTCTACGCGGCCAACTTCACCAAGGGCACGGACATCTCCGAGAACGGCGACGTCTACGCCTTCTACCTGCCCGGCAAGGACGCCACCACCAAGCCGGTGCTCGGCGGTGGCGAGTTCGTGCTGGCCTTCGCCGACCGGCCGGAGGTCAAGGCGTTCCAGTACTACCTGTCCACCGACACCTGGGCCAACGAGAAGGCCAAGGTCTCCAGCGGCTGGGTGAGCGCCAACAAGGGTCTCAAGATCGAAAACCTGAAGAACCCGATCGACGTGCTCTCCGCGAAGATCCTGCAGGACCCGAACGCGCAGTTCCGGTTCGACGGTTCCGACATGATGCCCGCCGCGATCGGGTCGAACGCGTTCTGGAAGCAGTCCACCGCGTGGATCACCGGCCAGGACACCACCACCACGGTGAACAACATCGAAGCCGCATGGCCCAAGAAGTGATCTGAGTTATCTCCGAGGCCGGTCGGGACATCAGTCCCGGCCGGCCCTCGCCCTCTTTCCCCTCGGAATCACGAAGGAGGTCCGGGCCGCGTGTTTCAAACTGCGAGCACCACCCCAGAAAAGCTTGTGCAGATGCTCTCCGCGTTGCTGCTGTTCGCAGCGGTGCTGGGTGTCATCCTCTTCCTCGCCAGCCGGGTCCGGGGCAAGCGCTCCGACACCATGATCGGCTGGCTCTACCTGCTGCCGGTCGTCCTGCTGCTGGCGGTCGGCCTGGTCTATCCGGGCCTGCGCACGGTCTACGACTCGTTCTTCGACGCGCAGGGCGTGTCGTTCATCGGCGCCGACAACTACAAGGCCATCTTCACCGACGGTGACCTGCTCAGCGTGCTGGGCAACACGGTCGTCTGGGTGCTGATCGTCCCGCTCGCGGCCACCGCGATCGGCCTGGTCTACGCCATCCTGGTGGACAAGTCCCGGTTCGAGTCGTTCGCCAAGGCGCTGGTCTTCCTGCCGATGGCGATCTCGATGGTCGCGGCCGGCGTCATCTGGAAGTTCATGTACGAGTACCGCCCCGACCAGGCGACCGTGAAGCAGATCGGCCTGATCAACCAGATCATCGTCTGGCTCGGCGGCGAGCCGGTCCAGCTGCTGATCACCGACACGCTGAAGCTGAACACGCTGCTGCTGATCGTGGTGTTCATCTGGATCCAGGCCGGCTTCGCCATGACGATCCTGTCCGCGGCGATCAAGGCGATCCCGGACGAGATCGTGGAGGCCGCCCGCCTCGACGGCGTCAACCCGTGGCAGATGTTCGTCAGGATCACCCTGCCCAGCGTCCGGACCAGCGTCGTCGTGGTGCTGACCACGCTCGCCATCGGCACGCTCAAGGTCTTCGACGTGGTCCGCACGATGACCGGTGGTAACTTCCGGACCAGCGTCATCGCGAACGAGTTCTACAGCCAGCTGATCCGGGCGGACAATCAGGGCCTCGCCGCCGCGCTCGCGGTCGTGCTGTTCGTCCTGGTGATCCCGATCATCGTGTACAACATCCGCCAAGTCCGTCAGGAGGCATGATGACGGTCACCCCGCTGACGACCACACCGGACGTCACTCCGGTTCAGCTGAGCGCCGCCGCGGTCGCGAAGAAGCGGCTCAGCTCGCCGTGGGCGTCCCTGGCCGCGATCGTGATCGCGGTGCTCTGGACCCTGCCCACGTTCGGCCTGCTGCTCTCGTCGTTCCGCCCGGAGCTGGCCATCAAGCGGACCGGGTGGTGGACGTTCTTCACCGATCCCGAGGTCACGCTGGACAACTACCGCGCGGTCTTCGACAGCGAGACCGGCATCAGCCTCGGGACGTACTTCGTCAACTCGCTGATGATCTGCATCCCCTCGGTGCTGATCCCGCTCTCGCTGGCGGCCCTGGCGGCGTACGCGTTCGCCTGGGTCAACTTCCGCGGCAAGAACATCCTGTTCATCGCGGTCTTCGCGCTCCAGATCGTCCCGCTGCAGGTCACCCTGATCCCGCTGCTGACCATCTTCGGGAAGGTCGGGATCGCCGGCACGTTCTGGCCGCTGTGGCTGGCGCACACCACGTTCGCCCTGCCGCTGGCGATCTACCTGCTGCACAACTTCATGCGGGAGATCCCGTCCGGCCTGATCGAGGCCGCCCGGGTGGACGGCGCGGGCCACGTCGCGATCTTCTTCAAGGTGATGCTCCCGCTGCTCGCGCCGGCCCTGGCCGCCTTCGGCATCTTCCAGTTCCTCTGGGTCTGGAACGACCTGCTGGTCGCCCTGGTCTTCGCCGGCGGCGGCGACGCGGTCGCCCCGATCACCCTGCAGCTGGCCAACATCACCGGCACCCGCGGCACCGCCTGGCACCTGCTGGCGTCCGGCACGTTCGTCTCGATCATCGTGCCGGTCACCGTGTTCCTCCTGCTCCAGCGCTACTTCGTGCGCGGCCTGCTGGCCGGCAGCGTCAAGGGGTAGCTTCATCTGCTTCATCTGCTTCACCCGGGGCCGCACCTTCTGGTGCGGCCCCGTCCTCGTCTGCCTGAAGCACCCCTAGAAGATCAACTTCACGGTCAAGATCTTCCTGACTCGGATCCGCGCTGATCACTGATCGCCGCTCCCGCCAGGGACCCTTCCGGGCCGGGCAGGCCGCTGGCGCGGCCAGAACGCCCGGCCCGCAAGGGCGACGCCCGCGGGTGGCCACGATCCGCCGGAACCCGAGCCCGCGTCCCGGGCAGCGCCCGAAGAGCGATCACCACGCTGGCGGCGATCAGCGCCACCGCGATCAGGTAGCTCCCGCCGACCGCCGCGGCCAGGTCCGCCCGCGCGGCCGACCGGCTCGGCGCGTCCAGGACCAGCATCGCCGCTACGCCACCCGGCAGCCGCAGGCCGACCAGGACGTTGAGCACCACCGCGACGGCGGCGACGCCGAGGGCGGCGGACAGGCGTTGCAACAGGTTCAGCAGGGTCGTGCCGCGCGGCGTCTCGGCCTGGTCCAAGTCACGCAGCACCAGGGTCATCGCGGGCATCAGGGTCGCCCCGGACCCCGCGCCGACCAGCACCGACGCCGCCAGTACCAGCGGATAGCCGGCGTCGGCCACGGTGGCCGCGAACAGCCCCAGCACCCCGGCCAGTCCGAGCACCGTGCCGGTCAGCACGATCCGGTGCGCCGGCAGCCGGTCCACCAGCCGGGTCGCCACCTGCGCGGTCACCCCCACCGCCACCGCCTGCGGCAGACTCAGCGCGCCGACCACCGCGACCGAGTCCCCGCGCACCCCCTGGGCGTAGAGCGGCAGCACCGCCATCGTGCCGAAGTAGGCCGCCCCGAAACACACCAGCACCCCCGCCCCGGCCCCGAACGGGGGCCGCCCGAGCAGCCACAGGTCCACCAGCGGCGGCCGGTCCCGGCTCCCGGTCCCCCGCAGCGCCCGCCGGGTGAATCCGGCCAGCAGCACCAGCCCGGCGACCAGAAGACCGGCCCCGGCCGCCCGCCGCACCCCGTCCAGCAGGGTTCCGCCCAGCACGACCAGCACCGCCCCGCCGGAGAGCAGCGCCAGCCCGACCCCGTCGATCCGCTCCCGCGCCGCGCCGGGCGCCGGATCGGCGGGCAGCGCCCGGGCGGACACCAGCAGGGCCAGCAGCCCGAGTGGCACGTTGATCAGAAAGATCCATCGCCACGACGTCACCTCGATCAGCCAGCCGGCGAGCGGTGGGCCACAGACCGGGCCGATCACCAGCGGCAGCGCCAGGAAGCTCATCAGCCGGCCCCGGTGTTCCCGGGCGACCGCGCGCAGTCCGATCGCCGAGCCGACCGGGTTGAGCAAGCCGCCGCCGAGACCCTGCACGGCGCGGCAGGCGACCAGGGCGGTCACGGTCGTCGCCAGGCCGGCCAGGATCGAGCCGGCGACGAAGACCAGCAGGGCGGCCAGGTAGACCCGGCGGGCCCCGAACCGGTTCGCCGACCAGGTCGCCAGCGGGATGACCGCCACGATGCCGAGCAGATAGGCGGTGGTCACCCAGCCGACCGCGGGCAGCGTGGTGTCCAGCCCGGTCACCATGGCCGGGACGGCGACCACGGTGACCGTGGTGTCGATCACGACCAGCAGGGTGCCGAGGGCCAGGGTCAGGCCGATCCGCCGGGCGTCCGCGGGCATCAGCGGGCGTAGGGGCGGTCGCGGCGGGCGGCCCGGAGGGTGGTGGCCCACCAGGCGAGTTCGTGCAGGGCGGCGTCGAAGGCCTCGCCGACCGGGGCGGGCGGCTGGAACCCGGTCGCACCCAGGTGCTCCCACGGGCGGGACAGGCCGACGACGCGGCGGGTGGTGACCACGTGCAGTTCGGCGAAGACGCCACGCAGGTGTTCGGCGGCGAGCAGGCCGCCCTGCACGCCGTAGGACAGGATGGTGGCGGGCTTGAACATCCACTCGCGGTAGTGCCAGTCGATCAGGCGCTTCAGGCCGGCCGGGTAGCTGTGGTTGTACTCCGGGGTGACGATCACGAAGGCGTCGGCGGCGTCGATCCGGCCGGCGACCGTGGACGTCTCGCCGCCGCCGGGGCGCAGCGCGCCGTCGTCCGGCAGGTCGGCCTCGGCGCAGTCGATCAGGTCGACCTCGACGGCGCCGGTGGCCGCGCGGAAGGCCGCCCACTCCGCGACCGCGCGGCTCATCCGCTGGTCGCGGACGCTGCCGGCGATCACCGCGAGGTGCAGTGGCTCGGCGCTGCCGGAGTCGGCGCCGGTCGGGACGGTGGGCCGGGTGGCCAGGTTCGTTTCGGTCATGCGGACCACGCTCGACCTTCAACATATGTTGAAGTCAAGCCCGGGCTCGGGGCAGGATGGGGCGATGACCGTCACGCAGGCACCCTCCGGCTTCGTCCTGACCGTCAGCGAGGTGGCCGCGGCGGCCGGGGTCGCGCCGTCCGCGGTGCGCTTCTACGAGCAGCACGGCGTCATCCGGGCCGAGCGCACCTCGGGCGACCAGCGGCGCTTCGACGCCGCCGCGGCCTGCCGGATCAAGGTGGCGAAACTCGCCCAGCGCGTCGGCCTGACGGTGCGCGAGATCGCCGACGTCCTCGCCGACCTGCCGGACGATCCGGCCTGCGCCGACTGGGGGCGGATCGCCGAGACCCTGATCGCCGAGGCGGAGGCCCGCGTCGCCGCCCTCAAGCTCCAGCTGGCCGAGATGAACTCCGGCGCCCGGCTCTGCGAGCTCTGATCCGATGCGGGGCGCCCGCTGCCGACACGGTGGCGGGTCTGTCCACACCAGCACGCTGTCCACAACGTGGCCGCGGCCGATCACGTTTCCGCGCGACACTGTCATCGGGCAGGCCCCCTGGGTGGGCGGGGACTGGGAAGTGGCGGACCGGGCACACGGCGTTGACCAGGGGGATCACCTCGGGCAACCAGCCGCGGGCCGGGGTCGCACGTCGCCCGTACCGGAATCGGGTCTCAGAGAGATTCGATCAGGCGGCCGTCTCGGAGGGTGAGGACGCGATCGGCCCGGTCGATCAGGCTGGGATCGTGGGTGGCGACCAGGGCGGTCATCCCGCGGGCGTCGACGATGGCGCGGAGCAGATCCATGATCGCCCGGCCGGTGTCCGAGTCCAGCTGACCGGTCGGCTCGTCGGCGATCAGCAGGTCCGGGTCGTTGGCCAGGGCGCGGGCCAGCGCCACCCGCTGCTGCTGGCCGCCGGAGAGCTCGCCGGGCCGCTGGTTGGCCTGGCCGCCGAGGCCGACCAGTTCGAGCAGCACCGACACCCGCTCGTCCCGCTCGGCTGGGTCCCGCTGGGCCAGGCGCATCGGGATGCTGACGTTCTCCGCCGCGGACAGGATCGGGATCAGGCCGAACGACTGGAAGACGAAGCCGATCGTGTCGCGGCGCAGCTCCAGCAGGTCCGCCTCGGAGGCGGCCGCGACGTCCCGGCCGGCCACCGCGATGCTGCCGGCGGTCGGCCGGTCCAGGCCGCCGATCAGGTTGAGCAGGGTGGTCTTGCCGGCGCCGGAGCGGCCGCGGACCGCGACCAGCTCACCCTTCTCGGCGCTGAACGAGACGGCGGACAGCGCGTGCACGACCCGCTCGCCGGTGCCGTAGTCGCGGGACAGGCCGGAGACCTCGACGACGCTCATGCCGCCACCTCCGCCGCGTTCCGGTGCCGGCACGAGGTGAGGACTGAGCTGATTGAGGCGCTCGCAAGTTCGCTCATGCTGACTCTCCCGGGCGGACTTCGACGTGGTCGGGTTCGAGGTTGAGGCGGACCCGGTCGCGCAGGCTGAGCGCCTCGACGAACGCGGCCGGCAGCTGCAGCCGGCCGGCCCGGTCCAGCACCGCGTACTCCTCGGTGACGTGCTGCTCGGTGCCGTCGGCGGCGCGGCGGGCGGACCGGCGTACCTCGGAGGCGGTCTTGCCGTCGCGGATCGCGACCGCGCGGCGGACCTGCTCGGCCACGTTCCGGTCGTGGGTGACCACCACGACGGTGACACCGAGCTCGGCGTTGACCGTGCGCAGCGCGCCGAACACCTCGTCCGCGGTGGCCTCGTCCAGCTCACCGGTCGGCTCGTCGGCGAACAGCACCTCCGGGTCGTTGGCCAGGGCCACCGCGACCGCGCAGCGCTGCTGCTCGCCGCCGGACATCTCGGCCGGTCGGCGGCCGGCCTTGTCGGCCACCCCGACCATGTCGAGGAGTTCCTCGGCCCGCTTCTTCCGGCGGTTGCCGGCCAGCCGCATCGGCAGCTCGACGTTCTCCCGGGCGGTGAGGTACGGCAGCAGGTTGCGCGCGGTCTGCTGCCAGACGAACCCGACGATCTTCCGCCGGTACTCCAGGCGCTTCGCGGCGGTCATGCCGAGCAGATCGAAACCGGCCACCTTGGCGATGCCGGCGGTCGGCTCGTCCAGTCCGGACAGGATGTTCAGCATGGTCGACTTGCCGGAGCCGGAGGCGCCGACGACGGCCAGCAACTCCCCGCGGTCGACCACCAGGTCCAGCCCCTGCAGGGCCATCACCTCGACACCCTCGGTCCGGAAGATCCGGACCAGACCGTCGCAGACGATGTGCCCGCTGAGCCGGTCCTGACCGCCGGCCCGGGCCGCGGCGCGTTCCGCCGCCCTCCGCTCCAGATCAGCCAGATCGGTCATGACTGCTCCTCTCCCAACCTCAGCACCGTGCCCACGCGCAGGCGCCGGTTGGCGACGTTCTCGACGGCGAGCGCGGCCAGCACCGCGACCGCCGCGACCGCCAGCACCCCGCCGGCGAACCACGGATCGAGGGTGATCCCGGCGGCCACCCCGGAGGTGAAGCCGCCCAGGCCCAGCGCCGGGCCGATCAGCGCGGGCAGCACGAACCCGGCCAGGCCACCGGCCAGCACGGCCACCCCGATCAGCGGCAGGATCTCGTAGATCAGCAGGCGGCGGCCCTGCCGCGCGGACAGGCCCATGGTGCGCAGCCGGGACAGCGTCCGGCCGCGGGCCGGCGCGCCGGTCAGCACGGCCAGCGCCACCGCGGTCAGCGCCAGCGCGGCCGCGGCGACCATGCCGGCCGCGAAGGTGAAGCTGAGCGCGCCGTCCACGCCGCGCTCCTCCAGCGAGGTGCGGTAGGCGGTCCGGGTGGTGACCACCGCGGGCAGTGCCAGCTGCCCCTCCTTCTGCTCGCCGCCGGTCAGCGCGGCCAGCTGGGCGCGCTGCCCGTCGTCGGCGGCCAGCCGGACCTGCTCCGGGTCGAACCCGTCGCCGGCCACCAGGATCCGGTTCGGCAGGATCGGCTGGAAGTCGGGGATCGGCATGGCCTGCTGGGGCAGCACCATGAAGTCCCGGGCGTCGCTGCTCAGGCCGGGCACGTTGGCCTGGACCGCCGCGACGGTGAACCGGTACTCCCGGCCCTGCACCTCGACCCGCCCGCCGCCGCCGAGCTGCGCGGCCAGCCGGGGCGAGACGATCGCCGGGACCGCGTCGCCGCCGGGTCGCGCGGCGGTCAGCGCGGCCGGCAGGTCGAGTCCGGCGGTCGCCGTGTCGAGCACCATCGCCTGGGTCTGGGTGAGCAGCGGCGTGGTGTCGCCGCGCACCGTGGCGCCCTGGTAGAGCAGCATCGCGGTGGTCCGGTCGACGTGCGGCAGCCCGGCGATCCTGGCGGCGGTGTCCGGGGCGAACCGGAAGCCGCTGACCGTCGCGTCGGCCGGGACGGCCAGCTCCGCGGCGCGGTCCCGGGCGGCGTCGACGGTGCTGGTCACGGTGCCGGTGAACAGGCCGGTGGCGATCGCCACGACCAGCACCGCCAGCGGCCCGGAGTGCAGCGGGGCCCGGCCCGCGCCGCTGAGCCCGAGGAAGGCGATCGCGCCGCGCGCCCGGGCGGCCAGGTTGCCGGCCCAGCGCAGCGGGAACGGCACCAGGCGCAGCGCCACCACCGAGGCGGCCACGGCGAGCAGCACCGGCGCGGTGATCAGGTACGGGTCCACCCCGGCCCCGGCGTCCAGCCCGCGCCGCCGGAGCAGGAAGATCCCGCCGGCCGCGAGCAGCACCAGGAACGCCTCGGCGGTGAGCCGGCGCGGCGAGGGGCGCAGCGACGCCACGTCCGAGCGGTGCCCGGAGAACGCCGGATGCCAGGCGACCAGCGCCGCGTAGACCGGCGCGGCCAGCACCGCGACCAGCAGGACGGCCAGCACCAGCAGGGGTTCGCCGGCACTCGCCCGGCCGGGCAGCACGATCCCGGCCAGCCAGCCGGCCAGCACCGCGATCGGGACCACGGTCAGGGTCTCCCGCAGGGTGCGGCCGGCTACCGTACGGACCGCCCCGCCCCGGGCCCGGACCAGCGCGAACTCGGCCCGCCGCCGGTCGGCCATCAGCCGCGCGGCGAGCAGGATCAGCCCGGCCGCGGTGGCCAGGATGCCGGCCTGCACCACGGCGAGCAGCGCCTGCACCGCGACGACCTGCTCGCCGAACTTGCTGAGCGTGGTGTCCACGCTGCTCTGCAGCGCGGTCCTCTCCGGCGTGAGGCGGCGGGCCGCGGCGACCGCCTTGGTCAGCTCGTCCACCCGGTCCGCGGTGATCCGCTGCTCGTCCAGCCGGAAGCGCCACCGCTCGCCGAGGTTGAACAGCGCCTCGCCGAGCGCGACCGCGCCGCGCTGATCGGTGAGCAGCACCGCCTCGGTCCGCTGGCCCTCCCGCGGGTCCGGGCAGGCGCCGGGCAGCAGCTCCTGGTCGGACCAGATCGGGGCGGCCGGATCGACCGGCGTGAACACGCCGACGACGGCCGCCTCGATCACGCCGTCCCGGGAACCCAGGCTGACCCGGTCGCCCACCTTGAGGCCGAGCGCGGCGGCCGCGTCCTTCCCGACCATCAGCTCGGGCGCCGTGCCGGACCGCGGCGACCGGCCGTCGACCATGGTGACGGTCCCCTCGGTGCCGGTCTGCCAGCGCACCCGGACCAGGTTGGGGCACTCGCCGGCCGGCACCCCGGCCGGGCGGATCGAGGACAGGTCGGTCTCGGCGATGTACCAGGCGCCGCTGATCATGTCGGGCAGCGGGGCGGGCAGCTCGCCGCGGATCTGGTCCAGCCGGCCGGCGCCCGCCGCCTTGTTCGGCCGGCCCTCCGACTGGACGCCGGAGTAGGTCAGGTCCCGGCTGGCCGCGGGCAGCTTGTTGATGTCGCCGCGCAGGCCGTCGTCGGTGTGCCCGTTGGCCAGCCGGACCGGCCCGGAGACCAGGAAGGCGGCCAGCGCGCCGAGCACGGCCAGCAGGATGAGCTGACCGGCGAACGCGCGGACCCGGTGGAGCACGCTCATCGGTCCTCCCCCAGGCGCAGACGGGTCGCCGGCAGGCGGCGGGTGGCGGACAGCGCGGTGGTGGCGCTGACCGCGAGGGCGATCGCGACCAGCAACCCGGCGCTGCCCAGGGTGCGGCCCCAGAGGATCTCCAGCCAGGCCTCCGGCTGCGGTCGCCCGGCCGCCGGGGTCAGCACCAGCAGCGGGGCCATCGCGGCGGCGACCAGCAGGCCGACGCCGAGGCCGGCCAGCGCGCCGAGGCCGGCCAGCAGCGCCTGCTCGATGATCAGCGAGCGGGCCAGCAGGCGCGGGCCGGCGCCCAGCGTGTGCAGCACGGCGAGCTCCACCGAGCGGTGCCGGGCGGTGGCCCGGGCGTCGGCCGCGATCCCGGCCGCGGCCAGCAGCATGGCGCCGAGCGCGGCGCCGAACAGCGCGATCCGGGCGGCGGTCCCGAACGCGTCGCCGGTGGTGGCCAGCTGCTGCCGGTCCACGACCCGCAGGCCGGAGAGGCCGGCCACGCCCGGGTCGGTGCCGCTCAGCCACCACTCGCCGGTGTCCCGGACGATGCCGAAACCGCCGAACAGCCGGGCGTCGAGCGCGGCCCGGTCGGCCAGGATCGCCGCCCCACCCTCGGTGCCGGGCATCCGGTCGATCACCGCGATCACCTTCACCGGTACGCCGACCGCGCCGACGTTGAGGAACCTGATCTCGCCGAGGGCCTCCTCGACCGCCGGTGTGATCGCGATCGGCACCGGGTCCCAGGCCGACTGGATCGCCATCTGGATCCCGCCGTTGACCGGGTAGGCGCCGGTGTGATCCGTGGCGACCAGCGAGTGAGCCCGGTCGGTGACCTGGAAGGTGCCCTCCTGACCGGTGATCTTCCAGGTGCCGGTGCCCTCGACCTTGAAGCCGAGCAGCCCGGGACCGCTGGTGGTGAAGTCGCGGGGCCGGCCACGGTCGCTGAGCCCGAGGTCGACCCGCCGCCCGCCGGTGAACACGGCGATCGTGCGCAGCGGCGCCGAACTGACGATCCGGCCGGGTCGCAGGGTGCCGGTCTCCCCCGGGCCGCCGGCCGCGGCCAGCTCATCGAGCAGGTCGGCGGGCGGGCCGCCGAAGGCGTCGTCGCGGGCCTGCACCACGTCCCGGGCCGCGGCCGCGTCCATGGCGACCAGCTCGGCCGGGTCCTCGCCGGCGGTCAGCGGTACGAAGTCACGCCAGGCCGGCACCACGGTCCGCACCCCGGGCAGCGCGGCCAGCTGCTCGGCCCGGCCGACCGGGGCGAGCCCGGCGCTCTCCACCAGCCGCAGGTCCGCGCCGGCCAGCTGGACCGCCTGGTCGACCCGGGACTGCTGGGCGGTGGCGGCCAGGCACCAGGAGACGGTGGCCGCGGCGACCGCGAGGGCGACCATCACCATCGGGCCGGCGTGCGAGCGCCGGCCGGCCTGCCAGGTGCCGAACAGCGCGGAGCGGGCCCGCCCCCGGTCCAGCCGGCCGGCCGCGAACCGGGCCACCGGCGGCAGCAGCCGGATCGCCAGCACCGCGCCGGTCAGCACGCCCAGCGTGGGCGCGGCGGCGAGCAGCGGGTCGATGCCGAGGCCGCCGGCGCCGGTCGGCGCCGAGTACTGCCGCAGCTGCAGCCAGCCGAGCACCGCCAAGGCGACCACGACCAGGTCGAGTCCGGCCCGGCGGACCATGGACAGGCGTTTGCGGCCGGCGGTCTCGGCGACGTAGGTGCCGCCGCGGCGCACCGCCGGGGCGCTCAGGGCCAGCACGCCGCCCACCCCGACCAGGGCCGCGACCAGCCAGACCCCGGCGTCCAGCCGGGCCTCGGCGGCCTGCAGCCGGACCAGGGCCACGGCCAGCGGCGGGCCGAGCAGCACCCCCGGCAGCACCAGGCCGAGCGCCTCGATCGCGGCCAGCCCGCCGAGCTGCCGGCGGGACGCGCCGCGGGCGCGCAGCAGCGCGGTCTCGCTCCGCCGGGACTCGGCCAGCAGCACCGCGACCAGCGACAGCGCGTACCCGCCGAGCACCACGACCAGCAGCACCGGGGTGACCAACGTGGAGCGGCGGACCAGGTCGGCCTTGGTCAGCCGGTCGACCAGGTCGGGCAGGCCGGTGCTGACCGTCGCCGAGGTGCCCATGCCGGAGGTCTCCGGCAGGGCCTTGCCGATCGCGGCGGCCCGGTCCGCGGCCCGGCGGACCGACGCCATGGTCGGGTCGGCGAGGTCCGGCCGGATCAGCCAGCCGCCGGAGGCGCCGGCGAAGAAGCCCGGGTCGGCGGCGACGATCGGGCCGTACGTCGAGGTCTGCGGCAGGCGGCCGGCGAACACGTCCGGGACCAGCAGCCAGTACGGGTCGGCCGTGTCCCGCGGCCGCCACACCCCGCTGACCTTGCGGGCCACCGTCCGCTTGGTGTTCCGGTCGAGCAGCCGCAGGGTCGCCCCGCTGCGCAGCCCGAGCGCGGTGGCGGCCGGCTCGGCCAGCGCGACGTCGCCGTTCCCGGCCGGCCAGGCGCCGCTGACCAGGTCGGCGTGCTCGGACAGGTCGGCGAGCTGGACCAGGGAGGCGTAGACGATGCCGTCCGCGTCCGGCGCCGCGGTACCGGTGGCGCCCTGCACGGCCCAGCCGGAGCCGTACCGGGCGGAGCTGACCGTGGCCGGGGCGTACGCCCGCCGGACCGCCGCGTCCCGGGCCGCCGGCTCGGCGCCGAGCGCCCCGCGCACCAGCACCGACCGTTCGTCCGGATCGGCGACCGACACCGCGGCGCGCAAACCCGCGCCGGCCGAGGCGGTGGCGTACGCGGCAAGCCCCGTGAGCAGGAGCACCGCGGCCAACATGACCGCGGCCGCCGCGGCGAGCAGTCCCCGAGCTGCCGCCGCACGCCGGAGGATCAGCGCCATCGGCGCCCCGGTTCGAGCATGGGCGGGATCTTGCCAGATGGGAAACGGATGCGCGGTCCCGCACCCGGGCCACGCCCGCATATCGCTACGGTTGCGCCGGTTCGCACCGCCGCGCGGGACATCGCGGGAACGCCGTTTTCCCTAAGGTGATGGCCGTGAATGAACCGGCACTCCAGATCCGTGGCCTGACGAAGACCTTCGGGTCCTACCGGGCAGTGGACCACGTCGATCTCACCGTACGGCCGGGCACGTTCCACGGGATCGTGGGACCGAACGGCGCCGGCAAGTCCACCACGATCGGCATGGCGGTCGGCCTGATCACCCCGGACGCCGGAACGATCCGGCTGCTCGGCGGCGACGCGCTCGCCGACCGGCCGCGGGCCCGGGCGCTGACCGGCGTGCTGCCCGACGGCCTGGACTTCCCGGAGCGGCTCACCGGCGCCGAGCTGCTGCGCTACTGCGCCGGGCTGCGCGGCGTCACCTCCCCGGAGAGCCGGATCGCCGAGCTGATCGAGGTGCTCGGCCTGGCCAAGGGCGCCGCCACCCCGCTCGCCGACTGCTCCACCGGCACCCGCAAGAAGGTCGGGCTGGCCCAGGCGCTGCTGCACGCGCCGCGGCTGCTGGTGCTCGACGAGCCGTTCGAGGCGGTCGACCCGGTGTCCGCCGCCGCGATCCGCCGGGTGTTGCGCCGGTTCGTCGCCGGCGGCGGCACCACGGTGCTCTCCACCCACTCGATGCTGCTGGTCGAGCAGATGTGCGACGACCTCACGGTGATCCACCGGGGCCGGGTGGTGGCGGCCGGCCCGGTCGCCGAGGTGGCCGGCGACGCCGGCCTGGAGGAACGCTTCGTCGAGCTGGTCGGCGCGGACGCGCCCGGCACCGCCGACCTGGACTGGCTGATCGCCGGATGACCGCCACGATCGACGCCGCGCCGGCGAGCACGCCGCCGGCCGCGGCGGTCGCCACCCTGGTCCGGATGCGGGCCACGATGCTGCGGCGGGCGCTGCGGGAGAATCCCGCGCCGCTGGTGGCCGCGGTCGCCGGCCTGCTCGCCGCCGCCTGGCTGATCCGGTACGCGGTCCGCGGCAACCCGCACACCCTGGGCATCCTGGCCGGCGCCTGGGTCCTCGGCTGGATCGTGCTGCCCCTGCTGCTCGGCGGCACCCGCGGCCGGCTGCGCCCCACCCAGCTCCGCCTCGAACCGATCACCCCCGGCCCGATGACCGCCGGCCTGCTCGCCGCGTCCGCGGTCGGCATCGGCCCGGCGGTGTCGCTGCTCGCGCTCGCGGCGCTGCCGGTGCACGCCGCGGTCCAGCACGGCTTCCGGGCGGCGGTGCTCGCCGCCGTGGGCGCGCTGCTGCTCTGGCTGGTCGGGCTGACCGGCTCCGCGGTCGCGGTGGAGGCGGTCGGACGTGCGGCCGGGCCGGTCGGGGCGATCCTCACCGGCACCTTCACCGGTGCGGTCATGGGGGTGACCGGGTCGGTGTGGGCGGTGGCGCCGTGGATCGGCACGCTGCTGGTGACCGGGCCGCCGCCGTCGGTCGTCGAGGTGCTGGCGAGGGTGCCGAGTGACTGGCCCCTGGCGGCGGCCGCGGCGGCTCCCGGGGCGGCGGCCGGGCTGTTGGCGGGGCTGGCGGGGCTGGTCGGGGCGCTGCTGGCGGGATATGGGGTGCAGGTCCGGCGGGTGGTGTCGGCGGGGACGCCGTTCCGGCGGCGGCGGGGTGCGGGGAGGGGCTCCGAGGGCACGCCGGGCCGCACGACCGCACGACCGCGCCACCCGGTGCCAGGCCCGCTGCGCGCGGTCGCCGTCCGCGAGCTGATCTCTTGGGTACGACACCCGCTCCGCCTCCAGTACCTCACCTTCGCCGTCGTCTACGGCTCGCTGCTGGCCCTGCTCCCCTTGCTGGCCCACGTCGACCTGCTGGCGCCGTGGGCCGGCCCGCTCGCCGTACTCTGGGCGTCCGCGATGGCGGCGAGCCTGGTCGGCCTGGACGGCACGGCGCTCTGGATCCCGCTGCTCACCCCGTCCGGGGAGGCCGCCGAGACCCGCGGCCGGGCGCTGGCTTGGCTGCTGCTGGCGCTGCCGGTCGGACTGCTGCTGACGGTCGCCGGGATCCTGGTCGCGCCCGGCGTCGACCCGCTGCCGGCGATCGCCGTGCTGCCCGCTCTGCTCGGCGCCGGGGCGACCACGCCGGTCTGGGTCGCGCTGCTCCGGGTGAGGCCGGTGCGCGACGCCCGGCATCCGACCGCCGCCGACAATCCGACCGACATCGTCAGCGTGCTGCTCGCCCTGGCCGGTCCGCTGGTCGCGGCGGCGCCGGCGTTCGCCCTGGCGGTCTGGGGGCCGGACGGCCTGCGCTGGCTCGCCCCGGTGGCCGGGCTGCTCACCGGGTTCGCGGTCGGCCGGGGCGCGCTGTGGCTGGCCGACGACCGGCTCGCGCAGCGCGGCACCGAGGTGCTGGCGGCGGCCGGTGACCGCAGCGCGCCGCCACCGCCGGCGGTGCCGCTCACCTGGGACCCGGGGTGGTACCGGGAGAACCGGGCCACCGCCTGGGCCCTGGTGCTGCTGACCGTGGGATGGCTGCCGGTGCTGCCGCAGGGCCTGCTGGTGCTGGTGCTGGACGTGCACGGCGGCTGGATCGTCGCCTCGCACCTGACCGGCGGGGTCCGGACCGGGGTGGCGCTGGGAATGGTCGCGCTCGGCGCCGGCATGCTGCTGACCGGCCTGGTGCTGTGGGGCCGCCGCCCGTTGCGATGATCTGCCCACAACAGGATACAGGCGGCGGATACCCCATCGGCCATTCGGTCAGGAATGACAAGAGAAAGTACTATATTTCCGGATTCGGCTGCTTTAAACGGCGGGGATCGGCTCGCTTTCCGCGTACCGGAAAAGGTCTTGAGAAATGGCCGAGGGCCGCACCCCTAAGGATGCGGCCCTCGGCCGGGAAAAGCGCTGCTCAGTTCTTCTTCCACGGGCCGTGGCCCGGACCGTCGTGGTCGTCGTGGTCGTGGAAGCCGCCCGGACCGCGGTGGTCGTCACGGTCGTGGAAACCACCCGGGCCGGCCCAGCCGTAGTAGACCTTCAGCGCCCAGTAGCCGCGGCGGAAGCCGTGCCGGATCGGGATGCAGTCGTGGTCTTCCCAGCGGTCCCGCCACTCGCCGATCCGACCGGCCCGGTGGCAGGCCATCGGGCTGCGGTAGAAGTCGACGATGCGGTCCCGGACGTGGGCGTTCGCCGAGGCCTTGGCGGTCGGCTGCGGCGCCGCGTCGGAGGCGGCGGCCGGGCCGGCGCTGATCGCCAGGCCGGCGGCGACGGCGAAGCCGGTCATCGCAAGACCGCGCATCAGCTTGTTCATAGGGATCACCTTTTCGGTAAGAAAGGTAATTTCGGACAAACTGATCATATGGATCGCGCGGCTTTCGGGTTGGCGACACACAAACACGATCGGGTGATGCCGGGATAAATTCGATCTTCGATGGATGCCGGCAATCCCGGCATTTCCGCAGCTCATTCAATACTTTCCGGGCGTCAAGCAATCCGGCGGACAACGAGTGCGGCCCGGCGCGAGCGCGCCGGGCCGCGGAGACACCGGGAAGATCAGGGAGCCGGGGAGATCAGACAGCGATCTTCTGGCGAGCAGCGGGCCGCAGGTACACCACCCAGGTCACCAGCACGCACAGCGCGTAGAAGGCGATGAAGCCGAGGTACGCCGCGTCCGCGTCCTTGTAGGTCAGGAAGGACTGCCGGAAGGCCAGGTTGACCAGCACGCCACCGATGCCGCCGACCGCGCCCGCGATGCCGATCACCGCGCCGGAGATCCGCCGCGCCTGGTGGTCGTCGCCGGAGTACTTCGACCTGAAGATCGCCGGGATCATCTTGTAGGTGGAGCCGTTGCCCAGGCCGCTGAGGATGAACAGGGTGATGAAGCCGGCGATGTAGAGCGGGAGCGACCGCTGCTGCGCCGCGATCAGCACCACGGTGGCGCCCAGCCCCATCGCGATGAAGTTGACGAAGGTGACCTTCGCGCCGCCCAGCCGGTCGGCCAGCGCCCCGCCCAGCGGCCGGATCAGCGAGCCCAGCAGCGGGCCGAGGAAGGTCAGGTAGGCCGCCTTGATCGGGGTGTTGAACTGGGTGGCGAACTGCACCTGCAGCACCTGGCCGAAGGCGAAGCCGAAGCCGATGAACGACCCGAAGGTGCCGATGTAGAGCAGCGACATGACCCAGGTGTGCGACTCCCGGAGGGCGTCGCGCATCCCGCGCTTCTCGTTGCGGGCCTGGGACAGGTTGTCCATCCAGATGGCCGAGCAGACCGCCGAGATCACGATGAACGGGATGTAGATGCCGGCCACGATGCCCGGGTTGCCGGACCCGAAGACCGCGAGGACGAACAGGCCGACCAGCTGCACGGTGGCGACGCCGATGTTGCCGCCGCCCGCGTTGAAGCCGAGTGCCCAGCCCTTGCGGCGCTCCGGGAAGAACGCGTTGATGTTCGCCATCGAGGAGGCGAAGTTGCCGCCGCCGACACCGGCGGTCGCCGCGATCAGCAGCAGCGTGGAGAACTCGATGCCCGGCTTGATCATGAACGCCGCGAGCACCGCCGGGATCAGCAGCATCGTGGCGCTGATGATGGTCCAGTTCCGGCCGCCGAACCGGGCCACGGCGAACGTGTAGGGAATCCGCAGGATCGCGCCGATCAGCGTCGGCACCGCGGTGAGCAGGAACTTCTGCGCCGGGTCGAAGCCGTAGGCCGGGCCCAGGAAGAGCACCATCACCGACCACAGCGACCACACGGAGAAGCCGATGTGCTCGGAGAAGATCGAGAAGTACAGGTTCCGCTTGGCGATCTTCTCGCCGCCGTTCGCCCAGAACGTGCGGTCCTCGGGGTTCCACTCGTCGATCCAGTGGCCCCTGAGGGTCCGGGCGGCCGGTCGGGTGGCCTCAATCGTCGGAACAGTCGCGGTCATGTCACTCTCCCAGAAGGATCTGACCCTCGTCTTCCCGGACCGGGTAGACGTTGATCGGGGCTTGTCCGGACTGGGAACACCCGGTGGCGAGGTCCCAGGCAAAGAGGTGCAGGGGGCAGACGACGATCGAGTTGTCGATCTGCCCGTCGGCCAGCGGGCCGCCCTTGTGCGGGCAGACCGCCGAGACCGCTCGGAGAGAACCGTCCCGCAGCCGGAAGACGGCAATCATCTCGCCGTCGACGGCGTAGGTCCGTCCCTCTCCGGGGGGAATGTCCGACAGAGGGCCGAGGACAGTGGGGGTCAGAGTTTTCACGCGCGCACCGGAACCTGGGGGAGAACGGTCAGGGGAAGGGAGGTACGGAACTGGCCGGGCGTGACCGGCTCGGCCCGCTCCTTCCAGGGGTCCTTGTAGGCCTGCACGGCCTCGTCGACCGCCGCGTCCAGGGCGGCCGCGATGCCGTCCGCGTCGTCGACGACGATCTCCCGGATCCGGTCGATGCCGATCCGCGGCACGAACGCGTAGGTCCGCTCCAGCCAGTTGGCGTTCTCCCGGTAGTACTGCAGGAACCGGCCGGTCAGCCGGATCACCTCGTCGGCCGAGCCGACCGTGGTGAGCAGATCGCCCTTGCGGATGTGGGCGCCGGCCGCGCCGCCGACATAGATCTCCCACTTGCCGCCGTCGATCGCGACCACACCCAGATCCTTGACGTACGCCTCGGCGCAGTTCCGCGGGCAGCCGGTGACCGCGAGCTTCATCTTGCCGGGGCCCTCGAGACCCTGGTACCGCTCCTCGATCGCGATGCCCAGCGCGGTGGAGTCACCGACGCCGAACCGGCAGAAGTCCGAACCGACGCAGGTCTTCACGGTGCGGAAGCTCTTGGCGTACGCGTAGCCGGACGGCATGTCCAGGTCCGCCCACATCGCCGGGAGCTGCTCCTTGGGCACCCCGAGCAGGTCGATCCGCTGGCCGCCGGTCAGCTTGACCATCGGCACCCGGTACTTCTCGGCGACCTCGGCGATCCGCTTCAGCTCGGCCGGGGTGGTGACGCCGCCCTTCATCTGCGGGACCACCGAGAAGGTGCCGTCCTTCTGGATGTTGCCGTGCACCCGGTCGTTGATGAAGCGGGCGTCACGCTCGTCGATGTACTGGTCCGCCCACATCATCTTGAGCAGCGACGCGAGGCCCATCTTGCTCTTCGCGTCGTGCTCGCCGCCGGGGACCAGCTTGTCGAAGACCGCCGAGACGCTCTTGAGCTCGTACCTCCGGATCGCCTCCATCAGCTCCGGCTTGGGCATCGGGACGCCGGGGACGTACCAGGACGCCGCCGGGTCCTCCTCGGCCGCGCCGCCGTTGGCCCACTCGACGATCCGCTGGACCAGCGGCTTGCAGGTGCCGCACCCCTTGCCGGCCCGGGTCTTGTCCATCACCCCGCCGACCGTCTTGCAGCCGGCCGAGACGGCGCCGCAGATGGCGCCCTTGCTGACCCCGTTGCAGTTGCAGACCTGCGCGTCGTCGGCCATCTCGGCGGGCGACACCTCGCCGGCCGGACCGCCGATGTCGAAGATCAGCTCGGCGCGCTCCTCGGGCAGGGCGGTGCCCCGGTCGAAGTGCTGGATCAGCGACGCCGCCTTGCTGTTGTCACCGACCAGCACCGCGCCGACCAGCACGTCCTCGCGGATGATCAGCTGCTTGTAGACGCCCTTCTTCGGCTCGTTGTAGACGATCACCTCGTCGTCGTCGCTCTCCGGGGCGATCAGGCCCATCGAGGCCACGTCGATGCCGGCCACCTTGAGCTTGGTGGAGAGCTTCGAGCCGTGGTACGCCGCGTCGGGGTTGCGGCCGGTGATGTGGTCGGCGAGCACCTTCGCCTGGTCCCACAGCGGCGCGACCAGGCCGTAGAGGTTGCCGCGGTGCTGGGCGCACTCGCCGACCGAGTAGATGTCCGGGTGGCCCTCGACCCGCATCTGGTCGTCGACCACGATGCCGCGCTCCACCGGCAGGCCGCTGTTCGCCACCATCTCGGTGTTCGGCCGGATGCCGGCGGCGATCACCACGACGTCGCACTCGATGACCGTGCCGTCCTTCAGCTTGACCCCGGTGACCCGGTCCTTGCCGAGGATCTCGGTGGTCATCGCGTTGGTGATCACCTCGATGCCGAGCTTGCCCTCGACGCTGGCCTGCAGCATCTGGCCGGCCTTCGGGTCGAGCTGCCGCTCCATCAGGTGGCCCATGGCGTGCAGCAGGGTCACGTGGCTGACGTGGTTCTGCAGGCCGCGGGCCGCCTCCAGGCCGAGCAGGCCGCCGCCGATCACCACGGCCCGCTCGTGGTCCCGGGCGTAGCGGATCATGCCGCGCGTGTCGTCCAGCGTGCGGAAGGCAAAGACGCCCTGGTGGTAGCCGCGCTTCGGGTGGTGCACGCCCTTCATCGGCGGCGTCCACGAGTAGCTGCCGGTCGCGATGATCAGCTTGTCGTACGGGGTGGCCACCCCGGTGCTGTCGTGCACCACCTTGGCCTGGGCGTCGATCCGCTCCACCTTGACGCCGGCGTTCAGCGTGATGCCGTTCTCCTGGTACCAGGCCAGATCGTTGAGGAAGATGCCCTCCTCGGTCTCCACCCCGGCGAGCAGGTTGGAGAGCATGATCCGGTTGTAGTTGCCGTACGGCTCGTCACCGAACATCGTCACGGTGAAGTCGCCGTTGCGGGCGAGGATCTCCTCGACCGTGCGGGCGCCCGCCATGCCGTTGCCGATTACCACTAGACGCTGCGTCACTGGTCGGTCCCTTCCGGTGTGCCGGCACGCGCGATGGCCACCGCGCACACCTTGAAAGCGGGCATCTTGGAGTGCGGATCCAGAGCCGGATCGGTCAGCGCGTTCGCGCCGGGCCAGTGGAACGGCGCGAAGACCGTGTCCGGGCGGATGCCGTCGGAGAGCCGGGCGCGCAACGTCGCGGCGCCTCGGCGGCTGCGGAGCTCGACCAGGTCACCGTCGGCGATGCCGTGCCGGCGGGCGAGGTCGGGATGGATCTCGGCGCGGGCTTCGGGCAGCGCCACGGTGAGCGCCTTCACCCGCCTGGTCTGGTTGCCGCTCTGGTACTGCTGCATGTTGCGGCCGGTGGTCAGGACGTACGGAAAAGCCTGGTCCGGAACCTCGGCCGGGTCGCGGTGATCGACCCGGATGAACCTGGCCCGGCCGGAGGCCGTGGGGAACGACTCGGTGAACAGCCGGGGCGTGCCCGGGTGGTCCTCGCTCGGGCACGGCCAGAAGACGCCGTCCTCCGACTCGATCCGCTCGTAGCTGATCCCGGCGTAGTCGGCGACGCCGCCGGCGCTGGCGCGGCGCAGCTCCTCGAAGACCGCGCGCGGCTGGTCGGTGAAGAACTCGCCGCGTCCGAGCAGCCCGGCGAGGTCGGTCAGCACGGTGAGGTCGGTCTTGACCATCGGCGGCGGCGGCAGCGCCCTCGTGCGCCGGATGACCCGCCCCTCCAGGTTGGTCATCGTGCCCTCCTCCTCCGCCCACTGGGCGGTGGGGAGGACGACGTCGGCCAGCTCCGCGGTCTCCGACCGGAAGATGTCCGAGACCACCAGGAAGTCGAGGGCGCGCAGCCGGTCCACCACGTTGGCGGTGTGCGGGGCGGACACCACCAGGTTGCTGGCCAGCACCAGGAGAACCCGGACGCCGCCCTCCTCGCCGATCGCGGAGATCATTTCGTACGCCGAACGCCCCGGCTGCGGCAGTTCCGCGGGGTCCACGCCCCACACCGCCGCGACGTGCGCCCGCGCCGCCGGATCGTCGAGGCGCCGGTATCCGGGCAGCTGGTCGGCCTTCTGCCCGTGCTCCCGGCCGCCCTGCCCGTTGCCCTGGCCGGTGATCGTGCCGTACCCGGAGAAGGGTTTGCCGACCAGGCCGAGCGCGAGCGCCAGGTTGATCCAGGCCTGCGCGGTGTTGGTGCCGTTGCTGTGCTGCTCGGTGCCGCGCGCGGTCAGGATCATCGACGGGCCGTCGGCCAGCAGGCGCACGGTCTCCCGCAGCTGGGCCTCCGGGACGCCGGTCATCCGCTCGACCCGCTCCGGCCAGTAGGAGTTGACCGCCGCCCTGACCGCCGCGAAGTTCTCGGTGCGGCTTGCGATGAACGATTCGTCGAGGTGTCCCGCACGGACCGCGATGTGCAGCAGGCCGTTCGCCAGCGCCAGATCCGTGCCGGGCAGCGGCTGCAGGTGCAGGTGCGCGCCGTTCGCCGTGTTCGTGCGGCGCGGGTCGACCACGATGTGCTTGGCGCCGTTCGCCCGGCCGGCGTCCAGGTACTGCATCGACGGCGGCATGGCGTCCGCCGGGTTTGCCCCGACCAGCAGCACGGTCCGCGCCCCGGCCAGGTCCTCCAGCGGGAACGGCAGGCCGCGGTCGATGCCGAAGGCCCGGTTCGCCGCGGTCGCCGCCGACGACATGCAGAACCGGCCGTTGTAGTCGATCGCCGAGGAGCGCAACGCGACCCGGACGAACTTGCCGAGCGCGTACGCCTTCTCGTTGGTCAGCCCGCCACCGCCGAAGGCGCCGACGCTGTCGTTGCCGTACCGGTCCCGGCTGTCCCGGATCGCCGTGACGATCCGGTCATACGCCTCCTCCCAGGACGCCTCCCGCAGGGGCGACTCCCGGTTGCCGGGCTCCTTGCGGACCAGCGGCGTCAGCAGCCGGTCCGGATGGTCCAGCAGGTCCGCCGCGGTGAAGCCCTTGGCGCACAGGCCGCCCCGGTTGACCGGGAAGTCGGCCGGCTCGAGCCGCACCCGGGGGATTCCGGGCGTCAGCGTCATCCCGCACTGCAAAGCGCAGTAGGGGCAATGCGTCTGGGTCGCCGTCACGAGAGGAACTCTGTCGGCCCGGCGTTAACCCGGAGGACCACTTGCGGTGACGCTGTTGTTCGGAAATCCCTACAACCGGATCGGCACCGATGTGACTACAAACCGCTACCGGCGGTTGTGAGAACCTGTTTCCCGCCGTTCACCAACTGGCCATCGAACCGACTCAGGACCAGGTCGGCGACCGCGCCATCGTGGCACAGCGGCGGGGTCACCGAGTCCGCGCCGGCGTTCTGCAGGGACCGGTAGAACAGCCCGTCGGCCAGCAGGTAAGCGGCGATCGCGACCCGCTTCGCACCGGCCGCCCGCAGCTCGGCGACGACGTCCGGGACGCGTGGCCCGGTGCCGGAGACGTAGCCGACCCGGGCCCGGCCGGGCAGCCGCGCGGCGACACCCTCCACATCGGCGCGCCATCCGGGGTCGGACGAACCGGCGGCGGCCAGCACCACCGCGTCGGCCTCCGGCAGATTCCGGATCAGGCTGCTGAGCAGCACCGGGTCCGGCCCGAGCGGGGCGGTCACCGGGATGTCCGTGCCGGCCACGGCCTCGGCGATGTCCACCCGGACGTGATAGCCGCAGGACAGCAGCAGCGGCACCACGACCGCGTCGGACACGGTCGGCACGACGTCGGCGACTTTCGGGTCCTGCACGTCGACGTAACACAGCCGGACGTCCAGGCCGGGCCGGCGGCGCGCGACCGCGGCGGCGAGCTCCTGCAACTCCCGCCGTCCGGTGGCCGAGCGGGTGCCATGGGCGACGGCGACAAGAGTGGGTGCGGACACGGCGCTCTCCTTCGTACGGGAAAGGGTCCTGTGGTTTCTGGTTCTCGCGCTTCTCGGGAATGCGCGGCCGGCCTCGTCGCCGGAGGGGAACGGCGGCCCGGCATCGGTCATCAGGCTCGCCGTATGTCCCGGCGGCCCCGGCATGGTCATCGGGGCGCCGCCGTGAAAGGCGCGGGAGAGCGTCCCGCGGCGCGATCGGTCAGACGGCCTCGTCCACCCGGAGGCGGTAGCCGCGTTTGATCACCGTCTCGATGTGCTTGCCGGAGCCGAGCGCGGCCCGCAGCCGGGCCACCGCCACATCCACCGCGTGCCCGTCGTTGCCGCGCGGCAGGGCGGCCGCCAGGTGATCCTTGGAGACCACCGCGCCCGGCCGGCGGGCCAGCGAGGTGAGGATCGCCATCGCGGCCGGCGCGAGCCCGTGCGGGACACCGTCGATCAGCACCGCGTGCCCGCGGACCTCCAGCGTGCAACCGGCCACGGCCAGCTTCACCGCCCGCCGGGGCAGCTCGTCGGTGACCGTCTTGATCAGCGCGCCGAGCCGGAACCGCTCCGGCATCACCACCGGGACGTCCAGGGCGGCCAGCGGCGCCGCGGTCACCGGCCCGACGCAGGCGGCCAGGGTCCGGTCCCGGAACGCGCCGGTCACGTCGGCGTCGACCTCGGCGGCGATCTGCAGGAACGCTTTCACCGCGGGCGCGCTGGTGAAGGTGACCGCGTCGATCTGCCCGGCGGCGACCTGCTCGGTGAGCCGGCGCACCGGGGTGACGTCGGCCGGCAGCGCCCAGCGGTAGACCGGCACCTCCACCACGGCGGCCCCGGCCGCGCGCAGCGCCGCCACGAACTCGGTCTGCGGCTCGCCGTGCTCCTGCACCACGATCCGCTGCCCGGCCACGCCGTCGCTGAGCAGCCGCTCCAGCACCTCCTCGGAAGCCTCGGTCTGGGCCGCCCAGTCCTCGGTGAGCCCGGCCGCCCGGATCGCCCCGCACGGCTTCGGCCCCCGGGCGATGATCTTCGCGCCGCGCAGCGAGGCGCGCAGCGTGTCACCCAGGCCCCAGCCCTCGGCCGCCTCCAGCCAGCCGCGGAACCCGAACCCGGTGGTCGCGACCACCAGATGCGGCTCCAGCCCGATGCAGGCCTCGGTGGCCGCGCGCAGCGCCTCGTCGTCGATCAGCGGCACGATGGTGATCGCCGGCGCGCTGATGACGCGGGCGCCGCGCCGCTCCAGCAGCGCGGCCATCTCACTGCGGCGCCGCTCCGCGGTGACCGCCACGGTGAAGCCGGCCAATGCACCCTCGGTCATCCGGTCTCCATCCTGTGTCACCGTTTCCGCTGCAAGAGTCTCCAGACCTGATTTCAAGACCGGCACCCGAATGTTTCCGGCCTGATAACGGCCGCTCACTTCCGCGTCGCTGACCGTGTGCTTCTAGATCATCTCCCGCTCGGCACCCCTGAGCAGTGGCCCTTGCCACACCCCATGCTCCTCCCCCACCCCCGCCCAGACACGTGAACCACGCCCCGCCCCCAACGGCCCGCCCAGGCCCGGCACGCGCGCTGGCCATCAGCGAGGCCGATCCGGCCGAGCTGCTGCCGGCCCGGCGCGCGGCGCGGCAGGTGATGCCGGCGACCGGGCGCCGGCCCGACTCCTCTGCGGCGAGAGGCCGCAACGGTACGAATACCGCATGCCGTTCCGGGACGACGAGGGCGAGGAGACCGCCCTGAACGGGCCTCAGCGCGGGCTCCAGGTACTCGGCTGGCTTCCACGGGTGTCTCGACAGCCTCGAGACACCCGTGGAAGCCAGCCACGGGCCGTGAGCGGCGGCCGCAGCCGTGCGGGGCGACTCCGGGGCCTGGCCCGCACACCGATTGGCTCGGCGCGGATCGTCGGCTCGCCGGTTCAGCGCGGATCGTCGGCCCGCCGGTTCGGCGCGGGTCGTCGGCCCGCCGGCTCAGCGCGGGTCGTCGGGGCTTTCGGTTCGGTCGGTGGGGTGGTCGAAGAGGGGGCCGGTGACGCCGAGGACTTCGCGGAGTTCGTTGAGCATGTGGAAGGCGGCGATCCGGCCGTCCAGGATGCCGACCCGGTAGTCGGCGCCGACCTCCGGGTCCTCGGCGATCTGCGGGTCGCGGAATCCGGCGGCGCCATCCACCCGTCCGGCGTTGTAGGCCACCAGCGCGTCGTCCATCGATCCCTCTCCCCGTACGGCATACGTCGGGCGACAATCTCGCACGCCGCCGCACGCCCGGCCCACCGCTCTTCGGCCCCCTTCGGTCCGCCCGTCGGCCGGGGCCGGTCCTCCGCTCGTCGGCCGCCAACCGGCAACCAAGCTGAAACCGTCCCGCACCCGAGCGACGTCGCTCACGTCGGTGGACCGCGGTGGGCTCGGCAGCGCGGGTCAGCCCCGGCGAGCGGCCGGGCGACGCCGGTCCGCTCCGGCGAGCGGCGCGGTGCTGAGCGGGCCAGCAGGTCGTCGGGTGGGGCGCCGGGGATCCCCGGCCAGGCTCGGGCGGCGCAGATCCGGGGCACGGTGGGGCCGGTCTCCATCGTGGTGATCAGGTGGTCGCGGACCGTCCGGGGTCCACGACGGTGGCCATCCGCTGGGGGCAGGAAGCGGCATCCGCCGCCGGCCACCCGGGCACCGCCGCGAGCCGCCGCAGCTCCTCCGGGGTCACCTCGGCGGGCATCGCCACCCCGCGATGCGCCAGCAACCGCGCCAGCCACCTGCTGCCGACGCTGACCGGCCGCTCAGTAGTCATCAAGGTCGTCGAAGTCGGCCAGGCTGGGCGGTTCCGGATCGACGCCGAGCGCGCGCAGGTCGGCCTCGGTGAACCGGGACTCGGCGCGGTCGCCGAGGATGACGGTGAGCAGGTCGTCGAGGATGGCCAGGTGGTCCTGCCGGTTCTCGTCGTTGCGGGTGGCGATCCGGTGGCTCGCCTCGTGAACCCGGACGCCGACGTCGCCGGTCTCCTCCAGATGCCGGAGAAGCAGCCCGGCTTCCCGGTAGCCGGACCACGGCGTGGTCAGCTGGTGCAGCGAGGCGGCCGTGGACCGGACCAGCATGAACAGTGCCCGGCGCGAGCTGTCCGGCATCCCCTCGAAGGTCAGCTCGATCGCGAAGAGCCGCTGCAGAGCACCGAGCATCGCCTGGTGGTGCGCCTGCAGCGCGCGGTGGTAGGCACCCGACCAGAACGAGTAGTCGCCGAGCCCGTTCCCGCCGTCCGCGGCGAGGAAGGCGTGGAGCAGCGCGGCCCGGCCGTACGTCAGCTCTTCCATGCTCGTGGATCTTGGCTGGTGCGGCTCGGCGACGCGCGCCATTTTCCGGCGGTTGCCGGCGACCACACGCGGACCGTGACGAGGCCGGCGCGGGAGCATGCGGTCCGCACCCGAGCGGACCCGCGTACCTGAAGATGGGTCGTGGGGTGGGAACAGCGCCGGCCCGCGCCTTCGGAGGACGCGGGCCGGACGCGCCCCGGACCGGTCACCCGGGACGATCAGGGCGGGGAAAGCCGTCGGGAGCAAGCGCGGGCCGTGAGTGGGCCGCGCTCCGAGAAGAGCGGCGGGAACGGTCAGCGGGACAGGAGGCCGCTGGCCTTCCAGAGCGTCTTGGCCGGGCCGCCGCCGATCAGGTCCAGGTCGGACAGGTAGGCGACGATGCGTTCGCCGGCCCAGCGCATGGTCTCGCGGTGGTAGGGGTTGGCGCGGGCGGCCCGGCGGCCCTCCTCCGGGTCGATGCCGACGGCGCGGTAGACGCGCGGGTCGACCAGGCGGGTGCCGGTCAGGTAGGCGGCGCGGCCGATGACCAGCTTGTCGAAGGCGAGCCGGGACTTGCCGGCGACCTTGATCTGGCGGGCCAGCTCCTCGCGGGCGAAGCGGACGTGCCGGGCCTCCTCCACCACGTGGATCCGGGAGACCATCCGGACCAGCGGCTGGACGGTCTCGTCGGCCATCGCCTCGCGCTGCAGGGTGTCCAGGATCTCCTCGGCGATCAGGATGGCGGCGAACATCCGCGGGCCGGTGGCGGTGTGCGCGATCCAGTTGCCGAGCAGCTGGTCGATGCCGTGCGGGCGGTAGACCGGGGTGCCCAGCCGGGCGATCATCTTGCCGAACATGATCGAGTGCCGGCACTCGTCGGCGATCTCGGTGAGCCCGTACTGCGCGTGCGGGGCGGTCGGGTCCTGCTTGAAGTACCCGCGGATGAGCAGCTGCATCAGGATCGTCTCGAACCAGACGCCGAGGCCGGCGATGCTGGCCACCTCGTGCTTGGTGAGCTCGATCCGCTGCTCCTCGGTGAGCCGGTCCCAGAGCGCGGTGCCGTAGAGGCTGGAGCGGTGGGCCGGGACGAAGTACTTCCCCTCGACGAACGGGGCCTCCCAGTCGATCTCGATCTCCGGGTCGTAGGAATGCTCGGCCGAGGATCGCAGCAGCCTCGTGGCGGTGCGGTCCCGGTCAGGCGGGGTCACAGTCGTCATCGCGCCCTCCGAAAGGCTTGACGTTACCGGCGGTAACAGTTACTTCTAGTACTATGAACTCGGTCACTCCCCCCGTCAACACCGACGGTCGCCGCAATCGATGGGACGGCCATCGCGAGCAGCGTCGCGCCGAACTCACCGCGGCCGCGATCGAGGCGATCCGGCAGCACGGGCCGGAGATCGGCATGGAGGCGATCGCGGCGCACGCCGGCGTCAGCAAGCCGATCCTCTACCGGTACTTCGCCGACAAGTCCGAGTTGTGGCTGGCGGTCGGGCAGGCGGCCGGGGCGATGGTCCTGGAGGCGATGATCCCGGCGGTCGCGTCGGTGCGCGAGGAGCGGGCCGCGATCGCCGCCGCCATCGACGTCTACCTGGCGCACATCGAGGCCGACCTGAACCTGTACCGGTTCGTGGTGCACCAGCCGGACATCACCCGGGGCCGGGACGTGGTCGCCGACGTGATGGACACCGTGGCCAGCGGCCTGGCCCGGATCTTCGGCGACCGGCTGCGGGCCCGCGGGCTGGACTCCGGCGCCTCGCTGCCGTGGGCCTACGGGGTGGTCGGTTACGTCCAGTCGGTCGGCGACTGGTGGCTCCGGCAGCAGCAGCCGATCAGCCGCGAGGCGCTCGGCGAGTACCTGACCACGTTCCTCTGGGGCGGCGTCGCCGGCATCAGCCGCGCGGCGGACATGCCCGGCGGCCTGGCGGCTCAACAAGAAGGGTGGGCAAGCGCGTGACGGATGAGGAGGAGTACCGGGGACCGGCCACGCTGATGCTGGACGACGGCCCGGTCGCGGTGGAGGTGCGGATGTCCGCGCACTTCGAGCCGATCGAGGGCCGGTTCCGCTGGGCCGGTCGCACCAACCCGGTCGACGACCTGCGGGAACGTGTCAGCGGCGGGCTGCGCAAGGCGACCATCGCGATCCCCGGGGCACCGGAGACGGCGGTCAAGCTGAGCGAGCCGGATCCGTGGGGCGGCGTCCGGATCACCGGGGCCGGCACGCCCCCGTGGTTCCCGGAGGTGGCCGGTGCCTGACTTCGACGTCCTGATCATCGGCGCCGGCCTGTCCGGGATCGGCGCGGCGTGGCGGTTGCAGCAGCAGCGGCCGCGGGACAGCTACGCGATCCTCGAGGCGCGGGACGCGATCGGCGGCACCTGGGACCTGTTCCGCTATCCCGGGGTGCGATCCGATTCGGACATGTTCACGCTGTCGTATCCGTTCCGGCCGTGGCGGGAGCCGGAGTCCCTGGCGTCCGGCGAGAAGATCCGCCGGTACATCGAGGAGACGGCGGCCGAGGCGGGTATCTCGCGGAACATCCGGTTCGGGAAGAAGGTCGTCAGTGCCGACTGGGCGGCCGATCGATGGACGCTCACGACCGCTGACGGCGAGATCTTCACGGCCAAGTTCGTGTACGCCTGCGCCGGCTACTACAGCTACGCCGAGGGCTATCAGCCCGACTTCCCGGGACTGAACGACTTCACCGGGCGCCTCGTCCACCCGCAGTTCTGGCCGGCCGACCTGGACTACACCGGCAAGCGCGTCGTCGTGATCGGCAGCGGCGCCACCGCCGTCACCCTGGTCCCGGCGATGGCCGCCGACGCCGCCCACGTCACCATGCTGCAGCGCTCCCCCACCTACGTGATCCCGCTGCCGAACAAGGACCTGATCGCGAACGTGGCCCGCCGCGTCCTGCCGGCCCGCGCCGCGAACCGGGTGGCCCGCGCCAAGAACGTGCTGGTCACCCAGGTCTTCTACCAGGTCGCCCGGAAGCGCCCGAAGCAGGTCCGCAAGGTGCTGCAGGGCCTGGCCGGCCGGTTCCTGAAGAACCCGGGCTACGTCGAGGAGCACTTCAAGCCCCACTACGAGCCGTGGGACCAGCGGCTCTGCGTGATCCCGAACGGCGACCTGTTCAAGGTGATCACCGAGGGCCGGGCGTCGGTGGTGACCGACCACATCGACACGTTCGTCCCGGAGGGCATCCGGCTCAGGTCCGGCCGGGTCCTGGAGGCGGACGTGGTGGTCTCGGCGACCGGGCTGTCGCTGCTGCCGGTCGGCGGGGTGCGGGTCAGCGTCGACGGGACCCCGGTCGACCTGGGGCAGCTCTCCGCGTACCGCGGGCTGATGCTCTCCGGAGTGCCGAACCTGGCGTACTGCATCGGCTACGTCAACGCGTCCTGGACGCTGCGCGCCGACCTCTCCACCCGGTACGTGCTCAAACTGCTCGACCACATGGAACGCCACGGTTACGCGGTGGCGACCCCGACCCGGCCGTCCGGTTCCGGCCGCCCGCTGCTCGACCTCTCCTCCGGCTACGTCCAGCGCGCGCTGGACAAGTTCCCCCGGCAGGGCGACCGGGACCCGTGGCTGGTCCGGCAGAACTACCTGCGTGACGTGGTCGCCACCCCGCGCGCCGACGTCACTCAGGACATGACCTTCGCCCGGCACACCGCTCCCACTCCCGTCCCCGACACCGAGGTGGTCCGATGACCCGTCTTGATCCCTACCGGTTCGCCGGTCGCACCGCCGTGCTCACCGGCGCGGCCAGCGGCATCGGCGAACAGCTCGCCTACGGCCTGGCCCAGCGCGGCAGCCACCTCGTCCTGGTCGACGTCGACGCGGCCCGGCTGGACCCGGTCGCGTCCCGGATCCGCGGCGCGCACCCCGGCCTCGACGTGCGGACGATCGTCGCCGACCTCGCCGACCGGCCCACCGTGGAGGCGCTGGCCACCCGGATCCGCGCCGAGCACCCGTCGATCGGCCTGCTGGTCAACAACGCCGGGATCGCCCTCGGCGGCCGCTTCGACCAGGTCAGCATGGAGCAGTTCGAGCAGGTGCTGAACGTGAACTTCCGGGCGCCGCTGCTGCTCACCCACGCGCTGCTGCCCAGCCTGGACGCCGGCGGTCACCTGGTGAACGTGTCTAGCCTGTTCGGGCTGATCGCGCCGCCCGGGCAGAGCGCCTACTGCGCCAGCAAGTTCGCGCTGCGCGGGCTGAGCGAGTCGCTGCGCGGCGAGCTGTTCGAGAACGGGATCGGGGTCACCACGGTGCACCCGGGCGGGATCCGGACCCGGATCGCGGAGAGCGCGCTGATCGGCACCGGTGTGCCCGAGTCGGACGTCGCGCCGACCCGCAAGCTGTTCGCCTCGCTGCTCAGCTACCCCGCCGACAAGGCCGCCGAGCAGATCCTGCGGGCGGTCGCGCGCCGCAAGGCCCGGCTGCTGATCGCGGCGAACGCGAAGGGACCGGACCTCTTCGCCCGGCTCGCGCCGGTCATCACCGCCAACGTGCTGCGGTCGCTGACCGCCGCCACGGTCAAGGCCGCGGCGCGGCAGAAGGTGGGTGCGGGGCGATGAACTACGTGACGGTACGCGGCAACCGCATCCGCTTCCACGAGACCGGTGACCCGGCCGCCCCGCCGGTGCTCCTGCTGCACGGCATCGGCCGCAGCCTGGAGGACTGGTCGTTGCAGCACTCCCGGTTCGACGACGAGTACCGGGTGATCAGCCTGGACATGCCCGGTTTCGGGCTGTCCCAGCGGATGCCGGCGCCGACCACGCTGCCGGTGCTGGCCGACGGGGTGTGGGCGACGCTGGACGCGCTCGGCGAGACCCGGCCGGTGCACCTGATGGGCAACTCGCTGGGCGGCGCGGTCTCGATGACCATGCTGGCCTCGGCGCCCGAGCGGGTGTCGACGCTGACCCTGGTGAACAGCGCCGGGTTCGGCAAGGAGGTGACCTGGGCGCTGCGCGTGCTGGCGCTGCCCGGGCTGGGCCGGACCATGCTGCGCAACATCAACAAGATGTCCGCGCCGCGGGTGGAACGGACCCTGTTCCGGGACCGGGCGCTGGTCACGCCGGAACGGGTGGCGATGGCCATCAAGATCGCCAAGCAGCCGGACTTCGCGCCGGTCTACCTGGAGATCGCCAAGGCGCTGGGCGGTTTCCGCGGGGTCGCGCCGGCCTGGCGGACCTCGCTGCTGGAGTCGCTGACCGCGCTGGAGAAGCCGACCATGATCCTCTGGGGCGACCGGGACATGATCCTGCCCTGCCACCACATGGCGGCGGCCCGCACGGCCTTCCCGCACGCCCGGTCGCACATGTTCCCGAACACCGGCCACATGCCGCAGATCGAGCGGCCGGACGAGTTCGCCGGGATGGTCCGGCCGATGCTCGCCGAGGTGGCCGTCTGAGAGCCGGGGCCGGGCGGCGGATAAGGGGGCGCCGCCCGGCCCCCGCCAGTCGGCATGTCGACATCGGCGTCCGGCAGACGCTGGTCAAGTGGGGTGTGCTCCCCGGATCACCCGCGGGTGGTGTTGCGGAACCGGGCTGTCCAGGTTGGATGGACGCATGCGCGTTGTGATCAGTGGACTGCTCGCGGTGACCTTGGCCGGCTGCGGAGGCTCGCCACCGCCGCCGGTGAAGAGCTCCCCCGCGCCGTCGTCGCCCGCCGGGCCGGCGGCGGCCGGATCCGGAAGTGGATCGCCCAGCAGCGCTTCGCCCACGGTCGCGGCCGGGGCGGCACGGCCGCTCGGATCGGGACAGGACATCCGTACGACGGAGCTCGCGGCCCGGGTGACCGTGCGGGACGTGGCGGCGACGGCGGGTGGCGCGGGCGACCCGGCGTACGTGGTCGAGGTGACCGTGCGGGTGCTCCGTGGGAGCTGGGAGTTCGGGCCGGGGCTGGTCCGGCTGCGCTACGCGGACGGGGCGACGGAGAAGGGGCCGGTCGACGGGGGCGGCACGCCGGGGGCGCGGACCCTGCACGCCGGGGTGACCCGGAGCTGGCTCGTGCCGTTCGAGCATCCGGCCGGGGCGGGGGTCGGGACGGGTGCCCAGGTGCTGATCGGCGCGCCGGACGGGGCGGTGCTGGCCTGGGCGACCCGCTGAGCGGCGGCTCACGGCGGCCGTTCGCCGGGCGCGGGTCACGGCGGGGCTTACGGCGGCCGTTCGCGGGGCGGGTCGCGGCGGGGCTCACGGCGTACCGGGAAATGTCGGTCTGATGCCGGAGCGGCCTCGCGCGGGCCGGAGGGTTCGCGGGCGGCGGCCGGGGCGGCTCACTAGGCTGCGGGCATGACCACTCCCGCGCCGCACGACCTGCCCCTGCTGGAGGCGCTGCACTCCACCCCGGCCCGTCGCTACCTGTCCACCGAGCCGATCGACGACGACATCGTGCGGGCGATCCTGGACGCCGCGATCCGCGGGCCGTCCGCCGGGAACGGGCAGTTCTGGGCGTGGATCGTGGTGCGCGATCCGTCGGTGAAGAAGCAGATCGCCGGGTGGTACCGGGAGGGCTGGGAGCGGCACTACGGCTCCCGCCGCGAGGAGATCCTGAACGCCGCGGACGGGCCGATGAGCAGCCGCAGCTTCCTGGCCGCCGACCACCTCGCCAACCACATCGAGGAGGCGCCGGTCTGGATCGTCCCGGTCATCCTCGGCGCGGCGACGTCGAAGAACCCGCGGCTCGGCTCGTCGATCTACGGCGCGGTGCAGCAGCTGATGCTGGCCGCCCGGGCCTACGGCATCGGGTCCACGCTGACCACCCTGCACATCGGGCACGAGGAGGACGTCCGCAAGCTGCTCGGGCTGCCGGACGACGCGCTGACCATGGCGATCGTGCCGCTCGGCTACCCGGCGAAGGGCCGCTGGGCGCAGCCGAAGCGCCGGCCGCTGGACGAGGTCGTGTACTTCGAGAAGTTCGAGCAACGCTGACCCCGGCCGGATCGGGCGGCGGTTGTCCACATCGGCGCGCTGTCCACAGCCCAGCCGCGCGAGATCCCGATTCCGCGTCACACTGTCTTCGGGGCGGCCCCCCTGGGCGGGCGGGGACTGGCGAGTGGCCGGGCCGGGCGGCACCACACCGGAGCGGCCCTGCCGACCAGCCGGATCGCCGGGTCCTCAGCCGGGCTCGCGGATCGACCAACCCGGGCCGGAGGCGATCGCGCGGCCAGAGCCGCCGAGATCCTCGCGGGCTGACGCGTCGAGCGTGACGGTCAGCCGGTGCTCGCCGTCGGCGGACACCGCCTCGTAACTGAACTGCTCGTTGCTCAGGTGCACCGGGGTGATCGTGGCGCGGTGCAGCCACGGGTGCCGGCGGCGCAGGCTGATCAGCTGCTGGTGCAGGTGGAAGGTGGGCCGGCCGTAGGGGACCAGGCCGGCCGGCGTGTCCGGGAACGGCGGGCGGACCTCGTCGTCGCCGAACTCCCGGTCCCGTTTGACGCCGGTGAAGGCCTGCTCGTCGCCGGCGTAGACACTCGGCACGCCGCCGACGGTGAAGAGCACGACCAGGGCCAGCGGCAGGTGCCGCGGGTCGGTGAGGACGCTGGCCAGGCGGGTGACGTCGTGGTTGCCGACGAAGGTGAGCGGCGGCTTGGACAGCTTGGTGTGCCGGTCCAGGGCCCAGGCCAGTTCGTAGAAGTTGCGGTCGTTGAGGCTGCTCCAGATCGCTTTCCAGAGCTCGTACTGGGTGACCGCGTCGAGGGCGCCGTCGTGCAGCCACGACTCGTAGTCGCCGTGGATGACCTCACCGGCGAACCAGGCGCCCGGGTGCGCGGCGCGGGCCCGGGTGACCGTGTCCCGCCAGAAGGGCGGCGGGACGGCGTACGCCGCGTCCAGCCGCCAGCCGTCGGCGCCGAAGTCCAGCCAGTGCCGCATCACCCCGGCGACGTAGTCGGCCACGGCCGGCTCGTCGTGGTTCAGCGCGACCAGGTGCCGGTGCCCCTCGAAGTCGGCGTAGTCGAAGCTCCCGTCGTCGCGGAAGCTGAGCCGGAACCAGCTGGCGTAGGCCGAGTCCCGGCCGTGCGCGAGCACGTCCCGGAACGCCGCGAAGTCCCGGCCGACGTGGTTGAACACGCCGTCGAACAGCACCCGGACCCCGCGCCGGTGACACTCGTCGAGCAGCCGGCGCAGGTCGTCCTCGGTGCCCAGCCGAGGATCGACCCGGTAGTGGTCGACCGTGTCGTAGCCGTGGCTGGCCGAGGCGAAGACCGGGCCCAGGGCCAGGCCGTTGCAGCCGAGCTCGACCAGGTAGTCCAGCCACGGCTCGAAACGGCGCAGCCGGGGCACCGGCGCGGCGCCGGGCGGGAGCGCGGTGCGCTCGGCGCCGGTGAACGTCAGCGGGTGGGCATGCCACCAGATCACGTGCTCCACCCAGTCGGTCATCGCCATGATGTTAGGCGGTGCGGCACCGGATCGCTGGAATGGCGGCGTTCAGCTCGTTGAACGGGAGGTCCTGGCTGCAGATCCGGCCCGGGGTGGTCACCTGAACCGTCACCTGCGGGTTCTCCGCGATGACCGCGAGCACCGCCCGGGCCGTGCCGTCCGCGCCGGCCGGGGTCAGCGAGCGGCCGAGCAGGAACGGGCTGCCGTCCGCCGAGCCGCCGGTGACCTCGACGTCCAGCGGCTGGCCGGGCTCCAGGCCGGGCACCACGACCTGGATGGCCACGGTGCCGGGGTCGCCGCCCTGACCGCTGGTCTGCGCGCTGATCTGCGGGCCGTCCGGGGTGGTGGCCGCCGGCCGGTCGGTCGCGGTGATCAGCCCGGCGACGGTGACCGCGAGCAGTCCGCAGACGCTCAGGACGCCGGCGACGGCGGTGCTCGCGACGCCTCGGCGGCCGGTCAGCGCGAGCAGCGCGCCGAGGACGGCGGCGGTGGTGGCCAGGGCTCCGGCGGCGAAACCGGCCACCGAGAGCACCCGGGTCGGGTCGGTGCCGGCACGCAGGGCGAGCCAGAAGCCGGCGCCAGCGACGGCCAGGCCGAGCAGGCCGATCCCGGCGCCGGCCGGGCCCGCGTCCCGGTCCCGGCCAGTGGTCGTCTCGTCCATCGGTGATCCCCCGTGTCTTTCGGTGTTCGCCCAGGTCGCCGGGCTGTCCCGGACCCCGAGTCTCCATGATCACTGACGCCGGCCACCAGGCGGACCCTCCGGTCAGGCGGGCGGGCGGCCCGAGTACTGCCCGGTGGGGCGGAAGCGGGCCGGGCGGTTCGCATACTCCTCGAGGGCGTGGGCGAGCCAGCCGGCGGTGCGGGCGACGGCGAAGATCGCCTCGCCGGCATCCGCCGGCATGCGGTGGCGGAGGGTGAGGGCGGCCAGCGCGAGGTCGATGTTGGGCAGGATGCCCGACCGGGTACGGACGGCGGCCGCCAGACGCGCGGCGGCGTCCCTCACCGGGTGGTCGCCGAGCAGGTCGAACAGCGTGGCGGCCCGGGGATCCCCGGACGGGTAGAGCGGATGCCCGAACCCGGGCAGCCCGCCGCTGGTGCGCAGCCGCTCGGAGATGATCCCGATCGGGTCGGCGCCGGTCAGCGCGTCGGCCAGCAGCGGGTGCACCTGCTCGCTGGCCGCACCGTGCAGCGGCCCGTCGAGCGCGGCGAGCCCGGCGCTGACCACCGCGTACGGATGCGCCCGGGTCGACGCCGCCACCCGTGCGGCCAGCGTGGACGCGGCGATGTCGTGGTCGGCGAGCAGGATCAGCGCCGCCTCCAGGATCCGCCGGCCCGCCTCGTCGATCGGCTGCGCCGTCAGCCGCGGCCACAGCAACTCGACGATCGCCGCCGGCCCGCCGTCCCCGGGGCCCGGGTCCGGCTCCGGGGAGCGGCGTGGGAGCGCGTCGACCATCGTGGCGATCAGGGTGCGGCCGGTGGTGAGGACCGCGGCCGGGGTGGTGTCGAAGCGGAGCGGGTCGGCGGCGGCGATCGCCGCGACGGTGACCCGGAGGCGGTCGACGAGGCGGGCGGCCGGGGGCAGCTCGGCGCCGATCCGGCGGGCCAGGGCCACCTGGGCGGGGTTGCGCGGGAACGGCCCGGCGCCCGGCTCGCCCGTCCACAGCAGGCCGGCGACGGCCTCGAAAGTGCTGGTCCGGGCCAGCTCGGTGGCGTCCCGCCCGCGGTAGAACAACCCGCCGTCGCGGATCAGGGTGATCCCGGTCTGGATGCTCGGCGTGACCCGTTTGCGGCCGGCGATCATCGCGTCCACGTCGGCCTTGTCGAACAGGCTGCCCTTGCCGGCCGCGTTGCGCCGGCTGGGCAGCAGGCCGCGGCTCACATAGGCGTAGACCGTCGCCGGTTTGACCCCGAGCCGCTCGGCGACCTGGTCCGTGGTGAGCAGCTGATCGACCATGTGCACATCATCTCATGTTGACTGGATCAACATTGACCGCCATGCGATCAAGTCGAATCGTGGAGTCATGTTGACTGTCAACCCAGGACTCGCCGGTGTCGTCGCGTTCGACACCGAGATCGCCGAACCCGACCGCGACGGCGGCTCGCTCCGCTACCGCGGTGTCGACATCCGCTCCCTGGCCGGCCAGGTCTCCTTCGCCGACGTCTGGGGGCTGCTCGCCGACGGCGGCTTCGACCACCCGCTGCCGCCCGCCGAGCCGCTCCCCGTCCCGGTCCGCTCCGGCGACGTCCGGGCCGACGCGCAGGCCGCGGTGGCGCTGCTCGCCCCGCGCTGGGGCCTGCGCCAGCTGATCGACATCGACGACGCCCAGGCCCGGGACGACCTGGCCCGGACCTCGGCGATGGTGCTCTCGTTCGTCGCCCAGGCCGCCCGCGGCGCCGCCACCCCGGTCCCGCAGCGGCTGGTCGAGGCGGGCCGGCACGCCACCGAGCAGTTCATGATCCGCTGGCAGGGCGAGCCGGATCCGCGGCACGTCGCGGCCCTCGACCGGTATTGGATCTGTGCCGCCGAGCACGGCATGAACGCGTCCACGTTCACCGCCCGGGTCGTCGCCAGCACCGGCGCGGATGTCCCGGCCTGCCTGTCCGCGGCGGTCGCGGCGCTCTCCGGCCCGCTGCACGGCGGCGCGCCGGCCCGGGTGCTCGGCATGATCGAGGCGGTGGAGCGGGCCGGGGACGCCCGCGCCTACGTGCGGAGCGTGCTGGACGCCGGGCAGCGGCTGATGGGTTTCGGGCACGCGGTCTACCGGGCCGAGGACCCACGCGCCCGGATCCTGCGCGACGCGGCGTTCGAGCTGGGCGCGCCACGCTTCGAGGTGGCCCGCGAGCTGGAGCTGGCCGCCCTGGCCGAGCTGCGCGAGCGCAAGCCGGACCGGGTGCTGGAGACGAACGTGGAGTTCTGGGCCGCCGTGGTGCTGGACTTCGCCGGCGTCCCGGCCGAGCTGTTCACCTCGCTGTTCACCTGCGCGCGGACCGCCGGGTGGAGCGCGCACGTGCTGGAGCAGAAACGCCTCGGGAAGATCATCCGCCCGTCCGCGGACTATGTCGGCCCGGGCGCCCGCGAGGCCGCCGACCTGCCCGGCTGGGCAGCCGCGGTGGAGCGCAACCGATGAGCACTGTCGACTTCGGCCGGACGGCGGCCGACTACGCCCGGCACCGGGCCGGGTTCCCGCCGAGCCTGCTGGACCGCCTCGCCGGCTTCGGCATCGGCACGCCCGGGCAGGCCGTGCTCGACCTCGGCACCGGAACCGGCAGCCTGGCCCGCCTCTTCGCGCTGCGCGGCGCGGCGGTGACCGGCCTGGACCCGGCCGCGCCGCTGCTGGAGCAGGCTCGCCTGCTGGACCGGGCGGCCGGCGTCGAGGTGACCTACGTGGTCGGCGCCGCCGAGCGGACCGGCCTGCCGGACGCCGCCTTCGACGTGGTCAGCGCCGGCCAGTGCTGGCACTGGTTCCGCGCCGCCGAGGCCGCCGCGGAGGCCGGTCGCCTGCTCCGCCCGGGCGGCCGGATCGTGATCGCGCACTTCGACTGGCTGCCGTTGCCGGGCAGCGTGGTGGAGGCCACCGAGCGCCTGATCCTGGCCCACAACCCGGCCTGGTCCCTGGCCGGCGGCACCGGCCTGCACCCCCGCTGGCTCACCGATCTGCGCACGGCCGGTTTCACCGGGGTGGAGACGTTCTCCTACGACGTCGACGTGCCCTACACCCACGAGGACTGGGCCGGCCGGATCCGGGCCAGCGCCGGCGTCGCCGCCAGCCTCCCGCCCGCCGGGGTCGAGCGCTTCTCGGCCGCCCTCCGGCAGACGTTGACCGACGACTTCCCCACCGACCCGCTGCTCATCCCGCACCGGGTGTGGGCGGTGGTCGCCCACCGCGAAGGGAGGGCGGCCTAGCTGCGGGCCGGGGCGGGCCGGAAGCGGTCGCCGCTCAGGTCGCGAGGGTGGCGTAACGGCCGCCCTCGGACAGGAGCGTCGCGTGGGTGCCCGACTCCAGGATCCGGCCGTGGTCGATGACCACGATCTGGTCGGCATCGCGGACCGTGGACAACCGGTGCGCGATGGTCACCGTGGTGCGGCCCCGGGCCAGCTCGTCGAAGGCCTGCTGCACCGCTCGCTCGGTCTCGGTGTCCAGCGCGCTGGTCGCCTCGTCCAGGACCAGGATCCGCGGGTCGCGCAGCAGCGTGCGGGCGATCGCGATGCGCTGTTTCTCACCGCCGGAGAAGCGGTGCCCGCGGGAACCGACCATGGTGTCGTAGCCGTCCGGCAGCGACGCGATCAAGGGGTGGATCTGCGCGGCGGTGGCGGCCGCGACGATCTCCTCGTCGGTGGCGGTCGGCTTCGCGTAGCGCAGGTTCTCCCGGATCGTGGTGTGCAGCAGGTAGGTCTCCTGACTCACCACGCCCACGATGTCCGACAAGTCGGTCAAGGAGAGCGAGGTCAACGGGACGCCGTCGATCGTCACGCGCCCCGACGTGGGGTCGTGCAGTCGCGCGATCAGGCCGGCGATCGTGCTCTTGCCGGAGCCCGTCTCCCCCACCAACGCGAGGGAACTGCCGGCCGGCACGTCGAGGTTCACGCCGTCGAGCGCAGCCGGCGAGCGGTCGTCGTACCGGAAACTGACCTCCTCGAACCGCAAGTGGCCGCGGACCGTGCCCAGACGGACCGGATGGGCCGGCGAGGAGATCTCGACCGGCAGGTCGAGGTATTCGAAGATCCGGGCGAACAGCGCGAGCGAGCTGGTCAGCGTCACGCTCACGTCGAGCAGGCTCATCAGCGGGCGGAACAGGTTGCCCTGCAGCGCGGTGAAGGCGACCAGCGTGCCGATGCTCATCCCACCGGCCGCGAACGGCAGCCCGGCGGCCAGGTAGATGGTCGCCGGGATCACCGCGAAGATCACGCTCATCGCAGCCATCCGCCAGCGCCCGGCCAGCTCGGAACGCAACTCCAGGTCGATCAGCCGGGTCGACGAGGCGGTGAACCGGTCGACCTGCGCCGCGCCCGCGCCCATCGTCTTGCTGAGCTGGATCCCGTTGATCGACAGCCCCTCCTCGATGATCACGTTGAGCTCGGCCAGCTCGCGCTGCCGCTCGGCGGTGATCTTCTGCCGCATCCGGGCGACCCGCCGGGTCAGGTAGATCGCGGGCGGCAGCACGAGCAGCGAGATCAGGGTGAGCTGCCAGGTCAGCGCGACCATCGCGACGACCGTGGCGACCACCGTGGTGAGGTTGGCCGCGATGCTGGTCGCGGTCGAGGTGACCACGGTCTGCATGCCGCCGATGTCGTTGGTGATCCGGGACTGCACCTCGCCGGTGCGGGTCCGGGTGAAGAAGCCGACCGACTGCCGCTGCAGGTGCCGGAAGACGTCGACGCGCAGCCGGTGCATCACCCGCTGGCCGACGGTGGTCGAGATCCAGGTCTGCACCACGCCGAGCACCGAGGTGATCGCGGCGACCACGATCATGCCGGCCACCAGCCAGCCGAGCAGGCGCAGGTCGCTCTGCGGCAGGGCGACGTCGATGATCTCGCGGAGCAGGAACGGCGTCGCCATGCCCAGCACGGACGACACCACGATGATCGCCACCACCAGCGCGAGCTGCTTGCGGTGACCGATGAAGAGCGCGCCGATGCGGCGCATCGAAACGGAGCGGGCCTGCGCCCTCTCCGCGGGGGTCACGGTCCGTGCCGCGCCCCGGCCTTGTCCTCCAGCCAAATTCAACGACCCTTCCCGGTACGCCTCCGTGAACAAGCTGAGGTTACCTCAACATGAGGGAGCAACGGTAATCGCTGATAGTTTGTTCCCGTGGAGGAAGAGTCGTTGCACGAGGCGTTCTGGGCGGTCAGCCGGCGGTTGCGCGAGCAGGCCCGGCGCGAGATGGAGCCGTGGGGCATCGCCCCGTCCCAGTTCCGCGCGCTGAACGTGCTGCTCGGACACGGCGAGATGCGCCTCAGCACGCTCGCCGAGCACCTCCGGATCGCCCCGCGCTCAGCCACCGAGGTGGTCGACGACCTGCAGCAGCGCGGCCTGGCCGAGCGCCGCCCGGACCCGGCCGACCGGCGCGCCACGCTGGTCGCCCTCACCGAGCAGGGCCGGTCCACCGGCGAGGGCGTCCGCACGGCCCGGGCCGCCGCCAGCGAACGCCTGTTCAGCATGCTGTCCGCCGACGACCGCACCGAGCTGGCCCGCATCCTGCGCAAACTCGCCTGACCCCACCCGCCAGCGCCAGCCGCCGCTTCTGACGACCATCCTCGCTGCCGCGACGCCGCTTCCCCGTTCCGGATCATTTATCCGGTACGACTCGCCGTCCCGTGCCAGTCGGCCCGCGACGCCCGTCCCCCACACGACCGCAGCGCGTGTCATGCGGGTCCGCTTCGGGCACACCCCACAGCCCTCGTGGCAGCCGTCCCGCGATGGCCGTCCTGGCGCGACCGCGGCGCATGCCGCCGGGTCCGCCGTGGGCGAGCAGATCAGAAGACGGCGCGGGACCGACCCGGGATCACAGGTGACCGCACGAACCCTGAGTCGCGTCGCGGTCGTGAGCGGGCGGGGCATCGCGATGCGCCGGCGGGCCCGCACGACACGCGCCGCGGTCGTGAGTGGCGCGGACCTCGCGGGCCGACAGCCACAGAACTGCGAGTCGTACCGGATAAATGATCCGCGAGGGTGAGAGCGGCATCGCGGCAGCGGAGATGGTCGTCAACGGCGGACCGGGAGCGTCTGCCGAAACAGTCAGCAGCGGCCGAGCCGAAACGGAGCGGCATAAACCGCCCCAGTAATTCCGAAGCGGTAGAGGCGCGGCGAAAAGGTTAGAAGCGGCCGCGTCGCTCAGGGGGCTGGTGGGGCGGTTAGAAGCGGCGGCCGAGGGCGGGGCGGAACAGGACGGCGGCGCAGGCGGCGGAGGCGCCCAGGGCGAGCAGGGCCAGGTAGAGGCCGGCGGGGACGGCGACCAGCGAGGTGGCGCTGAGGACGCCGAGGGCGAGCAGGAAGATGAGGCACCAGGTGACGGTGACGCGGGCGGCGTAGGCGCAGGCGTCTCGGGCCAGGATGGCGCGTTCGTCGACGCGGCCGTGCGGGCCGACGCGCATCGATTCGGCGAACTCGTCGGCGGCCTGGGCCAGCGACGACGCGTCCACCACGGACTCCATGGCGATCTCGAAGAGGGCCAGGGTCCGGTGCGCGCCCTGGTGCCCGGGCTCCAGGCTGAGCGCCCGGTTGATCGACTCGCGAGCGCTCAGCGGGCGGCCGGCGGCGAACATCGCGCGGCCCAGGGTGACGTGCAGGTCGGCGTCGTAGCCGGCCAGCTCGATGGCGATCTTCAGGCCGTCGACGGCGTCGCCGACCCGGCCGGCCGCGAGCTGCGCGTGGGCGAGCCGGTTGTGCAGCCGCGGGTTGCCCGGATCCTCCCGGCAGGCGGCGGCCGCGGCGTCGATCGCCTCGCGGTGCCGGCCCAGCTCGGTGGCGGCCCGGCTGAGCCAGAACAGCGTCTCCGGCCCGCGCGGGTCGAGCTGCCAGGCCGCGGTGGCCGACCGCAGCGCCCCGTTCAGGTCGCCCATGTCCAGGTGCGCCCGGGCCATCCGGTGCCACGCCTCGACGTTCTCCGGCTGCCGGCCGACGATCGGCGCGAGCAGGTGGGCGGCGTTCTCCGCACGACCACGGGCGAGCAGGTCGTCGGCCTGGGAAAGGAGGGGCTCGGTTCGCACGAGGCTGCTGATCGGCCCCGGTAGCCCCGACTTTGGCGATTCGGACGTTGCTTCCCGGTTGCGTCGATCCCGACCAGACCGCGACCGGCCGCGCCGGCCCCGACCAGACCGCGACCAGCCGCACCGGCCCCGACCAGACCGCAACCAGCCGCACCGGCCCCGACCAGACCGCAACCAGCCGCACCGGCCCCGACCAGACCGCAACCAGCCGCACCGGCCCCGAGCAGACCGCGACCGGCCGGGGCCGATCCCGGGACGACCGCGACCGGCCGGGCCGATCCCGGGCAGACCGCGAGTGTCAGGCCCGGGTCAGTCGCGGAGCTCGTCGCGGTAGCTGGTCAGCGACTCCACCATGCCCTGCACGAACCGTTCCACCACCTGCAGCTCGGCCACCTCGAAGCGGGCCATCACCGCGTCGGTGCGCGGCGCGAGCGGGGTGAAGAACGCCATCGCCAGGGCCATCCCGGTGTCGCCGTAGCGCAGGTGGACCACCCGGCGGTCGGTGCTCTCCCGGCAGCGGCGCAGGTGCCCGGCCCGTTCCAGGCGGTCGATCATCGCGGTGGTGGCCCCGGAGGAGAGCCCCATCGTCTCGCCCAGCCGGCCCGGGGTGAGCGGCGCGCCGGCCCGCTCGGCGTGCATCACCGCGAGCAGCGCGTGCAGGTCGGGCCCGTGCAGATGGTTGCGCCCGGCGAAGGCGTGCCCGATGTGGTTGGCCTCGCTGGCATACGCGTTGAGCAGATCGACGAGCCGCGAGCGCAGCCGCTGCCGCTCCGCCGCCTCCCCGGAGGCCGGGACCGAGACCGAAGCCGGCCCCGAAGCCGGGACCGAGACCGAAGCGGGCCCCGAAGCCGAAGCCGCCACCGGGGCCGGAGCCGAGGCCGGGTCCGAAGCCGAGGCCGAAGGCGGATCCGCGGCCGCGGCCGCGGCCGACGCCGAGGTCAAGGCCGACTCCGAGGGTGATGCCGCTTCTCTTACCAGGGCTTTCGTTTCCTCCACGAGGGTAAGTGTTGCAGATCCTGCCGCGAGGATGGAGAATCTCGATCGTCGAGATTCTTTAGCTTGGAGGATTCATGAGACGCGCATGGGCGTCGCTGCTCCTGGCCCTGGTGCTGGGTGGCCTGGTGATCGGCCTCTCCGGGTCGACCCGGGTCACCAACGAACCGACCGCGTCTCTGCCCTCCTCGGCCGAGTCGACCCGGGTGGCCCAGCTGCAGAAACAGCTGCCTTCCGGCCGCACCAACGCGGCCCTGATCGTGGTGGCCAAGGATGGCCGGGCGCTCACCGACGCCGACCTCGCCACCGTCACCCCGCTCGGCCGGCCGATCCTCAGCCAGGACCGGAAGGCCGCGATCGTCTCGGTGCCGCTGCCGGCCGGCCTGTCGTCGGACGAGGCGATCAAGCAGGTCGCCGACCTGCGGGCCGAGGTCCGGGACGGGCTGCCGGCCGGGGTGACCGCGCAGGTCACCGGCGGCGCCGGGTTCACCGCCGACCTGGCCGACAGCTTCACCGGGGCGAACACGCGACTGCTGCTGGTCACCGTGGTGGTGGTCGCGGTGCTGCTGCTGGTCACCTACCGCAGTCCGCTGCTCTGGCTGGTCCCGCTCGCCGTGGTCGGGCTCGCCGACCGGCTCAGCACCGGGATCATCGCGCTGATCTCGCAGCACACCAGCCTGCCGGTGAGCGGCTCGACCACCGGCATCGTGACCGTGCTGGTCTTCGGCGCCGGCACCGACTACGCGCTGCTGCTGATCTCCCGCTACCGGGAGGAGTTGCACGGGCACGAGGACCGGTTCGAGGCGATGCGGCGGGCGCTGCGCGGCGCCGGCCCGGCCATCGCGGCCAGCGCCGGCACGGTCATCCTGAGCCTGCTCACCCTGCTGCTGGCCAGCCTGGAGAGCAACGTGTCGCTGGGCGTCACGGCCGCCGCCGGGATCGCGGTCGCCGCGCTGTTCGCGCTGCTGGTGCTGCCGGCCGCGCTGGTGGTCTGCGGGCGCGGGCTGTTCTGGCCGTTCGTCCCGCGGGTCGGCCAGGCCGGCGTGGAGGCGGAGAAGGGCGTCTGGGCCCGGGTCGGCCGGGCGGTCTCCCGCAAGCCGGTCGCGGTCACCATCGCGTCGATGATCATCCTGGGGGTGCTGTCGGCCGGCGCGCTCGGCACCCGGCTCGGCCTGTCGCAGACCGAGCAGTTTCGGGTGAAGTCGGAGTCGGTGGCCGGCCTGGAGACCCTGTCGAAGTACTTCCCGGCCGGCGCGGCCAGCCCGACCGTGGTGCTGACCAGCCCGGAGCGGGCCGAGGCGGTGCTGGCCACGGTCTCCGGGACGGAGGGGGTGGCGCAGGCCCGGATCGCCGAGCAGACCACCGACCAGGCGAGCATCCAGGTGATCCTGGACGCCGTGCCGGACACCGACGAGTCCTACGACGCGATCCGCGCGCTGCGCGCCGGGCTGGACGGCGAGGCGCTGGTCGGCGGCAGCGTGGCGACCAGCCTGGACACCCGCGACGCCACCCGGCACGACCTGCGGGTGATCGTCCCGGTGATCCTGCTGGTGGTGTTGCTGGTGCTGGTGGTGCTGCTCCGGTCGCTGGTCGCCCCGCTGCTGCTGATCGGCACGGTGATCATCAGCTTCCTGGCCGCGCTCGGCGCCGGGTCGTTCCTGTTCGACCACGCGCTGGACAACCAGGTGCCGCTCTTCTCGTTCCTGTTCCTGGTGGCGCTCGGCGTGGACTACAACATCTTCCTGGTCACCCGGGCCCGGGAGGAGGCCGGCAAGCGCGGCACCCGGGACGGCATGGTGCACGCCGTCGCGGTGACCGGAGCGGTGATCACCAGCGCCGGCATCCTGCTGGCCGCGGTCTTCGCGGTGCTCGGCGTGCTGCCGGTGATCACGCTGACCCAGATCGGCGTGATCGTGATGATCGGCGTGCTGCTGGACACCCTGCTGGTCCGCACGGTGCTGGTGCCGGCCCTGGCCACCATCCTCGGTGACCGGTTCTGGTGGCCGGGCCGGCCGCAGGTCACGGCGCCGGGTGGCGCCGTGGCCCCGGATCGGGAGCCGGTCGCGGCCGAGCGGAGCTGATCAGCTCGCTTTCTCCAGAGGCACACCGGCGAAGGGGATCGCGGTCGGCGCGGTCCCCTTCTCCCCCGCCGGGTGCCGCCACAGGCCCCGGCGGCGCAGCTCGGGCAGCACCCCCTCGCCGAACCAGTACGCCTCCTCCAGGTGCGGGTACCCGGAGAGGATGAACTCGGAGATGCCCAGCGAGGCGTACTCCTCGATCCGGTCGGCGACCTCGGTGTGGCTGCCGACCAGGGCGGTGCCGGCGCCGCCGCGGACCAGGCCGACGCCGGCCCACAGGTTCGGCGAGACGACCAGGCCGTCCCGGCTGCCGCCGTGCAGGTCGAGCATCCGGCGCTGGCCCTCCGACTCGCTCTGCCGCAGGCCGGCCTGGACCGCCGCGATGTCCTGCTCGGAGACGTTGCGCAGCAGCCGGGACGCCTCCGCCCAGGCCTGTTCCGCGGTGTCCCGGGTGATCACGTGCAGCCGGATGCCGAACGTCATGTCCGGCTTCAGGGTGCGGATCCAGGCCAGTTTCTCGGCCACCTGGGCGGGCGGCTCGCCCCAGGTCAGGTAGACGTCGGCGTGCTCGGCGGCGACCGGGCCGGCCGCCGGGGAGGAGCCACCGAAGTAGATCGTCGGCGGGACCTCCGGGACCCGGGCGAGCTTGGCGTTCTCGACCCGCAGGTGCTCCCCGGCGTACGAAACGGTCTCGCCGCGCAGCAACCCACGGACCACCGTGAGGAATTCCGCGGTCCGCGCGTAGCGCGCGTCCTTGTCCAGGAAGTCGCCGAACTGGCGCTGCTCGCCGGACTCGCCACCGGTCACCACGTTGAGCAGCAGCCGCCCGCCGGAGAGCCGCTGGAAGGTCGACGACATCTGCGCCGCCAGGGTCGGCGAGATCAGCCCGGGCCGGAACGCGACCAGGAACTTCAGCCGCTCGGTGACCTCGGTGAGCATCGCCGTGGTCAGCCACGCGTCCTCGCACCAGGCGCCGGTCGGGGTGAGCGCGCCGACGAAGCCGAGCTGCTCCGCGCTGCGCGCGATCTGACCGAGGTAGCCGATGGTCAGCGGGCGCACCCCGCCGGCCGACCCGGACGGCGTGCCGTGCCCGCCGCCGACGATGTCCCGGCTGTCGCCGTTGGTAGGCAGAAACCAGTGGAAGTCCATGCGCGGAGCCTACCCACCACTCCCATCGGCTCGATAGGATCCCTGCCATGATCGATGAGGCTGCATACGACGCGACCCGGCTGCGCGATCTCCTGGCCGGCCGGGCCCGGGGATTCTCCCGCCGCGACCTGTTCGCCCTGGCCGCGGCGGTCGGTGCGGGCGCCGCGGGCCTGCCGTCCGCCCCGGCCGCGGCGGCCGGCGCGCCGATCGTCAAGCCGCTGCCGCCGGAGCTGTTCCGGGTCCTCGGCACCAACGCGGAGACCCGGTGGTCGGCGCTGAGGGACCAGGGCTACGTGGTCCCGATCGACCGGTTCTTCGTGCGCAACCACACCAGCACGCCGGTCATCGACGCCGCGTCCTGGAGCCTCGAGGTGTCCGGCTCCGGTCTGCGCGGCGACGCCGCGCACTTCAGCCTCCGGGATCTGCGCCGCCTGCCGGCCGAGACCCGGGTGGTCACCGTCGAGTGCGCCGGCAACGGCCGCGGCTACTTCAGCTCGCAGCAGGGCCAGACCGTTTCCGGTACGGCCTGGGGCCTGGGCGGCGTGGGTGTCGCCCGCTGGCGTGGCGTCCGGCTGTCGACCGTGCTGCGCCGCGCCGGGGTCCGCCGGGACGCGGTCGACGTGCAGCCCAGCGGCCTGGATCCGAACTACGTGACCGGCGGCGTCGACCTGGGCCCGGTGCGCCGCCCGTTCCCGATCGCCAAGGCCTTCGACGACGTGCTGCTGGCCTACGAGATGAACGGCGAGCCGCTGCCCGCCGACCACGGCCACCCGGTCCGGGTGATCGTCCCGCACTGGATCGGCATCGCCAACATCAAGTGGGTCGGGCGGATCGAGGTCTCCGCCGAGCCGCTCTTCTCGCCGTGGAACACCCAGTGGTACCGGCTGTTCGGGCCGGACTTCCCGGCCGAGGGGCAGCCGTTCGACCGCCAGGTGATCAAGAGCGCGTTCGAGCTGGACCCGGGGGCCACGGTCGCTGCCGGGCGCCGGGTGACGCTGACCGGCCGGTCCTGGTCGGCCGGCGGGCGGATCCGCACGGTCGAGGTGAGCACCGACGGCGGGGCGACGTGGCGGCGCGCCCGGTTCACCGGGCCGTCCCGGGACGGCGCCTGGCAGCAGTGGGCGCTGGACTGGCGGCCGGCCGCGGGCGCCCACGAGCTGCTGGCCCGGGCCACCGACGTGCACGGCGCCACCCAGCCCGAGGTGGCCCGGTACAACACCCTGGGCTACCTGTTCGACGCCGTGGTCCGGGTGCCGGTCACCGCCGCATGAGAACGGGCCGGGGCGCATCGCCCCGGCCCGGCTCCACGCATCCGATCAGGACTTGAAGATGTCCTTGATCTTCTCGCCGGCCTGCTTGACGTTGGCGCTGGTCTGGTCCGCCTTGCCCTCGGCCTCGAGCTGCTCGTCATCGGTGGCCTTGCCGACGCCTTCCTTGACCTTGCCGCCGACTTCCTCGGCCTTGTTGTCGACCTTGTCATCGAAAGCCATCGCACACCTCCGCGGGGATCGTGGTCCTTCTCGACCTCGCTGATACCCGGGATGACTTCATCCGTAACGCATGAGGCCGGATCGGTCGTCACACCGGATGCTGACCCCATGCCGGACTTCCCACCCATCGCCGAACACGGGCTGATCGGTGACCTGCAGACCGCTGCGCTGGTCGCCACCGACGGCACCGTCGACTGGTTCTGCGCGCCGCGCTTCGACTCGCCCAGCGTCTTCGGGGCGCTGCTGGACGCCGGGCGCGGCGGTCATCTGATCACCCGACCGGCCACCGAGGCGTTCACCGCCAAGCAGCTCTACCTGCCGGACAGCGCGGTGCTGGTCACCCGGTTCATGACCGACACCGGGGTCGGCGAGATCGTCGACTTCATGCCGATCTCGGACAGCACCACGGCGACCGACCGGCACCGGCTGGTCCGGCTGGTGCGCTGCGTGCGCGGCGAGATGACCTTCGCGGTGCACATCGCGCCGCGCTTCGGTTACGGCCGGGACCCGTTCCGGACCCGCGCGACCGACCAGGCGGTGCTCTTCGAGACCGACAAGGAGGCGCTTACCGTACGCCTGATCCGCGAGCCGTTCGAGGAGCCCGGCCGGTCCTGGGTGGACAGCGACGGCGACGTGCGGGCCGAGCTGCAGCTGCGGGCCGGCCAGCGGCGCGGGCTGGTGCTGGAGATTGGGCCGGCCGCCCCGCTGACCCAGTTCCCGCTGACCGAGGCGCTGCGGCTGCTCGACGAGACGGTGGACTTCTGGGAGTCCTGGCTGAGCGGCTGCACCTACCAGGGGCGCTGGCGCGAGATGGTCCACCGGGCGGCGATCACGATCAAGCTGATGACCTACGCGCCGACCGGCGGGCTGGTCGCGGCGCCCACCGCGGCGCTGCCCGAGCAGGTCGGCGGCGAGCGCAACTGGGACTACCGCTACACCTGGGTGCGCGACGCCTCGTTCTCGGTGTACTCGCTGCTGTCGCTGGGCTTCAGCGACGAGGCGGCGGCGCTCGGCCGCTGGCTGCGCGACCGGGTGTTCGAGCAGGCCGAGAAGGATCCGACCGGCCCGCTGCAGATCATGTACCGGGTGGACGGGTCGAGCGACCTGATCGAGGAGACGCTGCCGCACTGGTCCGGCTACCGCGGCTCGAGCCCGGTGCGGATCGGCAACGGCGCCGCCGGGCAACTGCAGCTGGACATCTACGGCGAGGCGATGGACAGCATCTACGTCGGCCAGCGCCACGGGATCGTCCCCGGGCACGAGGGCTGGCAGGCGATCCGGCACATGCTCGACTGGGTGGCGGCCAACTGGGCGCAGCCGGAGGAGGGCATCTGGGAGACCCGAGGCGGGCGGCAGGACTTCACCTACGGCCGGCTGATGTGCTGGGTGGCCCTGGACCGCGGACTGCGGATCGCCGCCGAGCACGGCCGCCCGGCCCCGCTGGACGAGTGGCGCCGGCAGCGCGACGCGATCTACACCGAGATCATGGAGCGTGGCTGGAGCCCGGCCCGGCAGGCGTTCCGCCAGCACTACGACACCAACGTGCTGGACTCGTCGCTGCTGCGGATGCCGACCGTCGGGTTCGTCACGCCGCACGACCCGCGGTGGCTCTCCACCCTGCGGGCCATGGAGAGCGAGCTGGTCACCGACAGCCTGGTCTACCGGTACGACCCGGCCGCGTCGCCGGACGGCCTGCGCGGCTCGGAGGGCACCTTCTCGCTGTGCACGTTCGCGTACGTGACCGCGCTGGCCGGCGCCGGCGAGCTGGACAAGGCGCGGGTGACCTTCGAGAAGATGCTGACCTACGCCAACCACCTCGGCCTCTACTCGGAGGAGATCGGGCTGACCGGCGAGCAGCTGGGCAACTTCCCGCAGGCGTTCACCCACCTGTCGCTGATCGACGCCGCGGTCACCCTGGACCGGCAGCTGGACCGCTATCCGCGAGCCGCGGCCCGGCGGCACACCGTGCTGCCACCGTCGCCCGGCGCCTGAGCGCGCCGCACCCCCGGTCACCGGGGGTGCGTACCGGCCTGGGTTATGGTGGGCGCCGACCCCAGGGAGCGTGCATGCCGCCGAGGAAGCCGAGCAGCGCCTCGAAGGCTCCTGCAAGAACTTTCAAGACCAAGCCCGGCAAGCCCACCTCCACCGACGTCGCGGCGGCCGCCGGGGTGTCCCGCTCGGCGGTCTCCTTCGCGTTCAACAACCCGCAGCGGATCTCCACCGCGACCAGGGAGCGGATCCTCGCGGTCGCCGAGGAGCTCGGCTACACGCCGAACACGCTGGGCCGGATGCTGCAGGCCGGGACCACCAACTCGATCGGGGTGCTGCTGCCGCAGGGGCTGGCGCAGATCCTGGAGAACCCGTACTACTCGCGGTTCCTGATGGGCGCCGGGCAGGTGTGCGACCGGGAGGGCTACACGCTGCTGCTCACCCCGCCGCTGCAGGACTCGGTGCTCAAGGCGATCCCGTACGCCGCGGTGGACGGCTTCATCGTCTGCGGGCTGGAGATCGACCGGGGCGAGGTGGCCGAATTGGATCGGCGCGGCATCCCGTTCGTGCTGATCGACTCGGACCGGCACGAGGGCGCGCCGCACGTCGAGGTGGATGACCGCGGCGGCGCCCGGGACGTGGCCCGCTACCTGCTGGAGCTCGGTCATCGGCGGCTCGCGGTGCTGTCCATCGGGCCGCGGCCGGCGGCGGACCCGGGGCATCGGGGACCGCTCGCCCGGCGGCTGGCCGGGATCACCGACGCGCTCGCCGAGGTGGGGCTGACCCTCGACGACGTGCGGGTGGCCGAGGTGCCGGTGACCCGCGCCGACGGCTACAAGGCGACCCGGGAGCTGATGTCCGGCGAGCCGCCGAGCGCCATCCTCGCCCTCTCCGACGTCCTGGCCTACGGCGCCGTGGACGCCCTGCAGGACCTGGGGGTGGCCGTGCCGGACGAGGTCTCGGTGACCGGTTTCGACGACCTCGCCGAGTCGGCCTGGTTCCGTCCCCGGCTGACCACCGTGCGGCAGCCGATCGTGACCAAGGGCCGGATCGCCGCCGACTTCCTGATCTCCGCGATCCGGGGCGAGGACCAGCACCCGCACCAGATGCTCGGCACCTCGCTGATCGTCCGGGATTCCGCTACAAATCCGGCATAAGACCGCTCTGCAAGAACTTGCTGAAAGAAAGCAGCCGTCAGACTATGTAACACGTGTTAGTTGCCTGCTACCGTTCCTCGCCATGACAGATCAATTGGTCGCACCGCCCACCGTCGAGGCGCCGCCGGCTTCCTGGTGGCGCAACGCGGTCATCTACCAGATCTACCCGCGCAGCTTCGCCGACTCGAACGGCGACGGCATCGGTGACCTGCCCGGCATCAGCAGCCGCCTGCCGTACCTCAAGGACCTGGGCGTGGACGCGGTCTGGCTCTCCCCGTTCTACGCGTCGCCGCAGGCGGACGCGGGTTACGACGTCTCCGACTACCGGACCGTCGACCCGATCTTCGGCACCGTCGCCGACGCCTCCGAGCTGATCACCGGAGCGCACGCGCTCGGCCTGCGGGTGATCGTCGACCTGGTCCCCAACCACTCGTCCGACCAGCACGAGTGGTTCCAGAAGGCGATCGCCGAGGGCCCCGGCTCGCTGTTCCGCGAGCGCTACCACTTCCGCCCCGGCAAGGGCGAGAACGGCGAGCTGCCGCCGAACGACTGGCCGTCGATCTTCGGCGGCCCGGCCTGGACCCGGGTCGAGGACGGCGAGTGGTACCTGCACCTGTTCGCCCCGGAGCAGCCGGACTTCAACTGGGAGCACCCGGCGGTCCGTGACGAGTTCAAGACCATCCTGCGGTTCTGGCTCGACCTGGGCGTCGACGGCTTCCGGGTGGACGTGGCGCACGGCCTGGTCAAGGAGGAGGGCCTGCCGGACGTCGGGGCGGACGCCGAGTGGCACCTGCTCGGCGTCGGCGAGAGCCCGTGCTTCGACCGGGACGGCGTGCACGAGATCTACCGCTCCTGGCGGCAGATCCTCGACGAGTACCCGGGCGAGCGGATCGCGGTCGCCGAGGCGTGGGCGCCGAACCTGGCCCGGGTCTCGCACTACGTCCGCGACGACGAGCTGCACCAGGCGTTCAACTTCAGCTACCTGGGCACCGCCTGGAACGTGCACGAGCAGCGTCAGATGATCGACGACTCGCTCGCCGCGATGAGCGCGGTCGGCGCGCCGACCACCTGGACGCTCTCCAACCACGACGTGGTCCGGCACACCACCCGGCTGATGCAGACCGCCGAGGGTGAGGTGGCCGGCCGCAAGGCGGTCGCCGTCGACGAGGTGGCCGGGCTGCGCCGGGCCCGGGCGGCCAGCGCGCTGATGCTGGCGCTGCCCGGTTCCGCCTACCTCTACCAGGGCGAGGAGCTCGGCCTGCCGGAGGTGCTGGACCTGCCGCCGGAGGTGCGCCAGGACCCGGCGTTCCACCGGGCGACCGGTCAGGACGGCTACCGCGACGGCTGCCGGGTGCCGATCCCGTGGAGCGGCGACGAGGCGCCGTACGGCTTCGGCCCGGAGGGCGGCGGCAGCTGGCTCCCGCAGCCCGCGTCGTGGGCGAAGCTGAGCGTGGCCGCGCAGGCCGACGTGCCGGACTCGACGCTGGAGCTGTACCGCAAGGCGCTCGCCGTGCGGCGCACCCACCCGGCGCTGCAGCCCACCGGGAACCTGAGCTGGGTGACCGCCCCGGCCGGGATCCTGGCCTTCGACCGGCAGGTCGAGGGCGCGCCGGTCTTCCGCTGCACGGTCAACATGAGCGACCAGCCGGTCAGCGTCGGCCGGCCGGGCGAGCTGCTGCTGGCCAGCGGCCCGGTGGAGGGCGGCCCGGACGAGGTCGTGCTGCCGCCGGACACCACCGTCTGGTGGTCCATCCCGAGCTAGAACCGTCCCACCCACCCGCGGACGGTGCGGGTGGGCGGGTGCTGCGGGCGTGACACGGACCGGGGGACGTGTCACGCCCGCACTTTTTCTCAGATCCCGTCCACATCCACCGATCAGGCACGGTGACCTGAAGGCGGTGGAGCATGCGACCAGTGGACGGATCGGCCCGCACGGCCGGGCGCATCCTCATCCTGGCGGTCGTCTGGGCGGTGCTGAGCGTCCTGCTCGGGGTCGCCGGCCTGCTCGGTGACGCGCCGCCCGCCTGGCTGCTCTGGCCGGCCGGGATCGGGTCGGCCGCCACCGCCGTGCTGGCCGCCCTGGCCGCCGCCGCGGCCAGCGAGGGAGTGGCCCGGCTGTTCTGGCAGCGACTGGCCGCAGCCGCCGCGGTGCTCACCGTGGGTGGCCTCAGCCACGGCACGCAGACCGCCCTGGCCGGTCACCCCACCTCGATGAGCGGCTTCAGCGCCGCCTGCTATCTGGGCGCGGTGGCCGGGGCCGGCTACGCGTTGCTGCGCCTGCCGCACCCGCCCCGGTCGTGGCGCGCCAGCCTGGCGATGTATCTGGACGTCGCGGTGGTCGGGGTGGCCGCCATGCTGGTGATCACCCACTTCCTCTGGTCGTTCCCGGTGCCGGTGCCCAGCGGTCCCGGTGGGCCGCCGCCCGGGCCCCCGCCGCCCGGCGCCCCGCTGCCCGGGCTGGCCGCCGGAATGACGATGATCGTTCTGGTCACCGCGATCACCGCGGTGGTCGCGGTGATCCGGGTCGGGATCACCGGCGCCGGACCGCTGCACGGGCCGGCCCTGTGGTACCTGGCTCCGATCGGGCTGCTCGCCCCGGCCTCCTGGATGATCTACCCGGCGGTCAAGGACCACCCGCACCTGAGCGTCACCGCCATGGCGCTGTCCCCGGTCGGACTGATGTTCGCCCTGGCCGCGCGTTCCCAGATCCGCCACGGCGGGCAGCCGCCGCGAGGAGTCAACCTGCGCTGGGCGCGCCGGTGGCGGCGGATCAGCGTGGTCCCGTACGCCGCCGTCGCGATCACCGTCGGCATGCTGATCACCGTCACCCTGCACCTGGGCTTCCTGCCGCCCGGCCTGGCCGGCGGCTCGATCGTGCTGATCACCCTGGTGGTGATCCGGCAGATCGCCGCGCTCTCCGACAACACCGACCTGCTGGACCAGTTGGAGGAGCAGGCCAACCACGACGACCTGACCGGCCTGCCGAACCGCCGGTCGTTCGCCGCCACCCTGCAGCAGCGCACCGCCCCGGCGGTGGTCGCGGTCGGCGACCTGGACGGTTTCGGCACCCTCAACGACCGGCTCGGCGACGAGCGCGGCGACGCGCTGCTGCGTGCCGCCGCGGCCCGGATCACCGAGACGTTCCCGGACGCGGTGGTGGCCCGGCTGCTCGGCGACGAGTTCGGCGTGCTGATCGACGGCGACCAGGAGCACCTGGGCGAGCAGCTGGTCCGGGCGTTCCGGACGCCGCTGCGGGTGGACGGCCACGACCTGCTGGTCACCGCCACCGTCGGGGTGGCCGCCGGGCGCGACGAGGCACTGCCCGACCTGCTGCGCCGCGCCGAACTGGCGCTCAAGGCGGCCAAGCGGGCCGGCGCGAACCGGTACACCGAGCACACCGCCGAGATGGACAGCACCGCGCAGCACGACGCCGACCTGGCCGCGGCGCTGCGCCGGGGCCTGGACATGGGCGAGTTCCGGCTGGTCTACCAGCCGATCGTGGAACTGCCCGGCGGCCGGATCACCGGCGTCGAGGCGCTGGTCCGCTGGCACCCGCCGGACGGGCCGCCGGTGTCGCCGGCCGAGTTCATCCCGGTCGCCGAGCAGACCGGGCTGATCCTCGACCTCGGCCTCTGGGTGATCGAGACGGCCTGCGCGGACGCGGCCCGCTGGCAGCACCGGCACGGCGCCGGCGCGCCCCGGGTCAACATCAACGTCTCGGCCCGGCAGCTGCTCGATCCGGACCTGCCGGACCAGGTCGCCTCGACCATCGCCCGGTACCGGCTGGACCCGGACAAGATCACCCTGGAGATCACCGAGACCGCGGTCTTCGGCGGCGGCGCGGCCCTGAACACCGTCCACGACCTGCGCGACCTCGGCGTCGGGGTGGCCCTGGACGACTTCGGCACCGGCCAGTCGTCGCTGACCCTGCTGCGCACCTGCCCGGTCACCACCCTCAAGGTGGACAAGTCGTTCATCGACGAGCTGAACGGCACCGCCGAGCAGGAGGCGATCGCCACCTCGCTGAGCACCATCGCGGCCACCCTCGGGCTGCGCGCGGTGGCCGAGGGCGTCGAGACCCAGGCGCAGGCGTCCCGCCTCGAAGCCCTCGGCTACCGGTACGCGCAGGGCTACTTCTTCGCCAAGCCCGGCCCGGCCGCCCTGATCGACGCGGCCCTGGAGGCGCCGGTCGTGATCGACTGACCGGCTGCCACCAGCGCCATCCCCGAGACCCTCACGCGAGGTGGTCCCGGCGCGAGACCGCGACGCGCCACCGAACCTCGGCTGGTCCTCACGGGTGTCTCGCCGTCGGCGAGACACCCGTGAGGACCAGCCGGGACCGGGAGCGCGCGGCCACCTCGCACCGGGACCGCCTCGCGGACGGGCGCGGACGGGCGCGGGCGGGCACGGACGGGACGGGCGTACCGGCGTACCCGGAACGCGGGAAGCGGACCGGGGGTGGGCGGCGGTCAGGTGGGGACGCGGTCCCGGATGGCGTGGCCGACCTCGGCGCGCAGGGCGGCGAACTCGGCGGAGCCGCGCAGTTCGTCGGCCGGGACGCCGGTGCGGGGCAGGTCGATCGGCAGGTCCAGGGCGATGGTGCCGGGGCGCGGGGTGAGCACCACGACCCGGCTGCCCAGGAAGATCGCCTCGTCGACGCTGTGCGTGACGAACACGCAGGTGCGGCCGGAGGCGGCGCTGACCTGGCGCAGGTCGGCCTGCAGGCGTTCCCGGGTGAGCGCGTCCAGCGCGGCGAACGGCTCGTCGAGCAGCAGCAGCGGGTTGTCCACGGCGAGGGCGCGGGCGATCGCCACCCGTTGCTGCTGACCGCCGGAGATCTGCCAGGTGCGGCGCTTGGCCACGTCGTGCAGGCCGACCCGGGCGAGCAACTCGTCGACCCGGGCCGGGGAGACCGGCTGGCCGGCGTAGCGCAGGGCCAGCTCGATGTTGCCGCCGACGGTCTTCCACGGGAACAGCCGGGGCTGCTGGAAGACCAGGCCGGCCCCGCGCCCGGGCAGCGGCGCGGACCCGGCGGTCCGCACCGTGCCCGAGGTGGGCTGCTCGAAGCCGGCGATCAGGCGCAGCAGCGTGCTCTTGCCGCAGCCGGACGCGCCGACCAGGACCAGGAACTCGCCGGCCGGCACGGTCAGATCGACCGGCCCGACCGCGGTGACGTCCCCGTAGGAGTGCGTCACCGCGTCCAGGACGACCGCGTCCGCCGGGGTCTCAGCCGAGGACACCGGGCAGGCCCTTCACGTAGATCGCCTTCTGCACGTCGGCGAGCGCCGGCACCGCGTCGATCTTCTGCTGCGACTTGAGGAACTCGGCCGCGCTGACCAGGTTGTCGGCGAGCTTGCCGACGTTGCCCTCGGTGCCCAGCCACTCCGGCGAGCTGATGTCCGCCGGCTTCAGGAAGACGCCCTGCTTGAGCTGGTTGAGCGCGTCGTCGGCGGAGAGGTTGAGCTCGGCGCCGACCGCCTTGGCCGCGGCCGCCGGGTCGTTCGCGATCAGGTCCAGGGCCTGCGACTCGGCCTTGCGCCAGGCGTCGACCGCCTCCGGGTGCGCCTGCGCGAACGCGGTGTCCACCACGCCCAGGTCCAGGGTGGGCTTGCCGGCGGTGGCCAGCTGCCGGCTGCTGATCAGCACCTTGCCGGTCTTCTTCAGCTCGTCGAGCGAGGGCAGCCAGGTGTACGCCGCGTCCAGGTCCCCCCGGGTCCACGCCGCCTGGATGTCCTGCGGCTCCAGGTCGACGATGTTCACCTCGGACTCCTTGACGCCGGCCCCGGCCAGCGCCGCGAGCAGGCTGTAGTGCGCGGTCGAGGCGAACGGCGTGGCCACCTTCTTGCCCTTGAGCCCGGCGATGTCGGTGACCCCGCTGCCGTTGCGGGCGACCAGCGCCTCGTTGTCCCCGGCCACGTCGAGCACGAAGGCGACCTGGTAGGGGATGTTGAGCGGCGCGGACAGCCCGCGCGCCACCGGGCTGGAGCCGATCGCCGCGATGTCCAGGCTCTTCGCGACGAACGCCGTGTTGATCGACGCGCCGGAGTCGAACTTGGTCCAGGTGATCTTGTAGTCGGGCAGCGCCTTCTCCAGCAGCCCCTGGTTCTTGACGATCAGGTCGCCGCTGGGGAACGCCTGGTAGGCGATCCGGATCGATTTCTTCGAGGCGTCACCCCCGCCGGCGGCGGCGCCGTTGCCGCAGGCCGCGAGGAAGAGGACGGAAAGGACAGCGATCAGCTTTTTCACAACAACTCTTTCAGCTAATGCCGCGCCACGGGATCAGCTTGTCCGAAGCGATCCGCAGCAGGGCGTCGATGAGCAGGCCGGAGAGGCCGATGGCGAACAGTCCGAGCACGACCACGTCGGTCTGCGAGTAGCGCTGCGCGTCGCGGATCATGCCGCCGATCCCGGGCACCCCGTTGATCGTCTCGGCGGCCACCACCGACGAGTAGGCGACGCCGACCGCGAGCCGGACCCCGGTGAAGATCTCCGGCAGCGCGCTGGGCAGCACCACGTCGCGGATCGTCTGCCAGCGGCCGGCGCCGAGCGCGCGGGCCGCCTCGACCAGGCCGGACGGCGCGCCGTGCACGGCGGCGGCGGTGGCCACCGCGACCGGCGGCAGCGCGGCGATCGAGAGCAGCCACAGCTTCGGGGTCTCGTCGATGCCGAACCAGATGATGAACAGGCTGAAGTAGGCCAGCGGGGGCAGCGCCCGGACGAAGGTGACCACCGGCTCGGCGATCACCCGCAGCCAGGAGATCGTGCCGAGCAGCACGCCCAGGACCAGGCCGCCGGCCACGCCGATGGCCGAGCCGATCACGATCCGGCGCAGGCTCACCCCGAGGTGCTCGATCAGCAGGTGGCCGCTGTAGCCGCGGACGCCGTCGTGGGTGGTCGAGGTGAGGATCAGCTGCCGCCAGACCGCGCCGGGCGACGGGATGAAGGCCGGGTTGTTCAGCGCCCGCGCCGTGAGCTCCCAGAGAACGCCCAGCGCGAGCAGCGCCAGCAGCCTCAGGGCGATCCGGCGGCGCAGTCCGCCGCCGGGCGCGAGCGCCGGCGCCGGCTTGGCGGCGCTCTCCGGCGCGGAGGCCGGGGCAAGCAAGGTGGTCACGGAGAACTCCAGGCAGGGGGTACGCGGAATGCCTGGTATTCCTATCGTGCAGATGGGGTTAATGGCAATACGGGGGCGCCCGGTGTCCCGCTCCCTGGAACAACCCGGTGAACGGCGTCAGGACAGGTCGGAGGTCATCACGTGCCGGCAGGCCTGCACGGCCGGGGTGAGCGGCCGGTCCCGGTGATGGATCATGCCGATCGGCGGGTGCGCCGGCGGCGCGTGCAGCTGCCGCACGGTGATCGCCGGCCCGTCCGGGCTCTCCGCCACCGACCGGGCCAGCAGCGCCACCCCGAGCCCGGCCGCGACCAGGTCACGGATGCTCTGCGGGCTGTGCGTCTCGAACTGCACCCGGGGCGCGAACCCGGCGGTCCGGGCCGCGTCGTCGAGGATCCAGCGCAGCCCGCTGCCCTCCGGCAGGCAGACGAACGCCTCGTCGCGGAACTCGCCGAGGGTGAGCCGCCCGGTCCCGCTCAGCGGATGCCCGACCGGCAGCACCAGCACCAGCTGCTCGTCCGCGAGGGGCAGCGCCTCGAACCGGGCCGGCAGGTCGGCGTGCACCGGGCCGATCACCAGGTCCACCTCGCCGCCGTCGAGCGCGCCGAGCAGCCCGGTGATCAGCCCCGACCGCAGCCGCAACGCGATCCCGGGGAACCGGTCGTGGAACCGGGCCAGCGCCTTCGGCAGGTCGTACGGCCCGAGCACCGCGGTCGCGCCGACCGTGACCCGCCCGGTCACCACCGCGGTGATCTCACCCATCTCCAGCCGGGCGCCGTCCAGCTCGGCCAGCACCCGGCGGGCCCGGGCCACGAACATCTCCCCGGCCGGGGTCAGCGCCACCCGCCGCGTGGTCCGGGCGAACAGGGTCACGCCCAGCTCCGCCTCCAACGCCCGGATCTGTGCGGAGACGGCCGACTGGGCGACGTGCAGCCGCTCGGCGGCACGGGTGAACCCGCCGTACCGGGCGACCGCCTCCACGTAGCTGAGTTGTCGAAGCTCCACCCGTTCATCGTGCCGCACGATGAATGCCATCGGGAACGTGTCTTGGACATATCAATGCCCCGGGAGCAGGCTGAAGCCATGTTCTCCACACGCATCGGGCTCGGCTGCATGGGTTTCTCCCAGGCGTACGGCCCGGCCGACGACGACCAGTCGATCCTCACCATACGGGCGGCGCTGGACCACGGGGTGCGACTGCTGGACACCGCCATGAGCTACGGCGGCGGCCACAACGAGGAACTGGTCGGCCGGGCCGTCGCCGGACGCCGCGACGACGCCGTGCTGGCCACCAAGTTCGGCATCGTGCGCGGGCCGGAGGGGGTGCGCCTGGACGCGCACCCGGACCGGGTCCGCGACTACTGCGACGCCTCGCTGCGGCGGCTCGGCGTCGACGTGATCGACCTCTACTACCTGCACCGGGCCGACCCGACCGTGCCGATCGAGGACACCGTCGGCGCGATGGCCGCGCTGGTCACCGCCGGCAAGGTGCGGCAGCTCGGGCTCTCCGAGGTGAGCCCGGCCCAGTTCGCCGCGGCCCGCGCGGTGCACCCGATCGCCGCGGTCCAGCTGGAGTGGTCGCTCGCCTGGCGGGAGCCGGAGGGCGACATCATCCCGGCGGCGCGCGCGGGCGGGGCCGGGATCGTCGCCTACAGCCCACTCGGCCGCGGGTTGCTGACCGGCGCGCTGCCGCCCGAGCCCTTCGGGCCCGGCGACTTCCGGGCCGGCGACCCCAGGTTCGCCGGGGAGACGCTCGCCGCCAACCTCGCGGTCGTCGACGCGGTGCGGTCCAAGGCGGCGGCGTACGGGGTGAGCACCGGCCAGCTCGCCCTGGCCTGGCTGCTCGCCCGCGGCGACGACGTGCTCCCGATCCCGGGAACCCGCAACCCGTCCCGGATCGTCGAGAACGCGGCCGCCGCCGACCTCGTCCTCACCCCCGACGACCTGGCCTTTCTGGACGGGCTGGCGTGGCAGGGCGACCGCCGCTCGTTCGCCGCCTATGGAACATCCCGCTCGGCATAGCCAAGATCGGGGTCATGTCCTTCGATCCGATCATCGCCGGCTTCCACCCCGACCCGACCGTGTGCCGGGTCGGGGCCGACTACTACCTGGCGACCTCGTCCTTCGAGTACGTCCCGGGCGTCCCGCTCTTCCACAGCCGGGACCTGGCGTCGTGGCGACAGATCGGGCACATCCTGACCCGTCCCGGGCAGCTCGACCCGGACGAGCTGAGCCCGTCCCGGGGCATCTTCGCGCCCACCCTGCGATACCACGGCGGCCGCTTCTGGATGGTCACCACGAACACCAGCCGGATGATGTCCGGGCAGCTCATCGTGCACGCCGCCGACCCGGCCGGCCCGTGGAGCGACCCGGTCCACGTGTCCGGCGCGATCGGCATCGACCCGGACCTGGCCTGGGACGAGGCCGGCAACTGCTACCTGACCTACGCCAGTTACGGGATGGCCGCCCCGGCCGGCATCACCCAGGTGCGGATCCTGCCGGCGACCGGCACCGAACTCAGCGACCACTACCCGGTGTGGCCGGGTTCCGGGCTGGTCCACCCCGAAGGCCCGCACCTCTACCGGATCGACGGACTCTGGTACCTGATGCTGGCCGAGGGCGGCACCGAGCGCGGGCACGCGGTCACCATCGCGCGCGGGCCGGCGCCCGAGGGGCCGTTCACCGCCTGCCCCGGCAACCCGATCCTGAGCCACCGCAGCACCGGGCACCCGGTGCAGAACACCGGGCACGCCGACCTGGTCCAGGCCGCCGACGGCCGCTGGTGGGCGGTGCACCTGGGGGTACGGCCGCGCGGGACGACGCCGCACTTCCACGTGCTCGGGCGGGAGACCTTCCTGGCCAGGGTCGACTGGACGGACGGCTGGCCGGCGCTGACCACGGTGTCCCGGCCGGGCGGGCCGGTCGACCACTCGTTCACGGTCACCGACGGGGTCTTCGACGAGCGGTGGGTGGCGCCGGGCGCCGACCCGGCCGCGATCGCCGCGCCGCATCCGGACGGCGGCGCGCGGTTGCGGTCCGCCGGCCTGCTCTGCGTACGCGTCCGGGACCAGGCGTGGAGCGCCACCGCGGAGTTCGACGGCCCGGGCCGGCTGGTGCTGCGCCTGGACCACCGGCACTGGTACGCGCTGCACGTCGCGGACGGCGTGGCCACCGCGATCGCCCGGGTCGGGGACCTGGAGCAGGTGGTCGGCACCGGGCCGGCCGGGCCGCTCGGCCTCGCCGCGGTGGCCCCGGCCGGCGCCGACAACCCGGGCTCGGCCGCCGGCCCCGACGAGATCGTGCTGTCCGCCGGCGACGTCGAGCTGGCCCGCCTGGACGGCCGCTACCTGTCCACCGAGGTGGCCGGCGGCTTCACCGGCCGCCTGCTGGGCATCGGCACGCTCGGCCCGGCGGAGACCCGCCTGGTGTCCTTCACCTACCGCAGCGACCGGTGACCGGCGCACCCACGGTTCTCCTCGGCTCGCCGGGCCGGCCGCGCCGGCAGGCGGACGCTCACCTCGTACCGAAAGAATCGCTTTTAGATGGTCAGCTCGTGGAGGTGCCGCTCGGCCCACTCGCGCAGGCCGCGCAGCGGGACGGTCAGGCTGCGGCCGACCGGGGTCAGCTCATACTCCACGTGCAGCGGGACCGCCGGGTAGACCGTGCGGGTGAGCAGGCCGGCGTCCTCCAGGCGGCGCAGGGTCTGGGTCAGCACCTTCGGGCTGATCCCCTCCATGTGCCGCTGCAGGGCGCCGAAGCGCAGCGGCCCGGCCTCCAGCGCGCCGACCGCCAGGGTGGTCCACTTGTTCGCGATCAGGTCGAGCAGACCCCGGCACGGGCACAGCTCCGCGTAGACATCGTGCTTGTCGTGCTCGCCGGTGGCGCACACCGCAGTCATCCGACCTCCTTGGTTACCGAAAGATAGTAGCCGCCCTTGCGGGTAACTACCGCCTCGGGGATAGCTTTCGCGGCGTGCAGAACAACATGCGAGCAGTGACACAGCAGGAGTTCGGCGGCCCCGAGGTGCTCCGGGTGGCCGAGGTGCCGATCCCCGAGCCGCTGCCCACCGAGGTGCGGGTCCGCGTGGTGGCCGCCGGCGTCAACCCGGTGGACCACAAGACCCGGGAAGGCGGCGGGATGGCCGGGGTGCTCGGGGCGCCGCCGTTCATCCTCGGCTGGGACGTGTCCGGGGTGGTGGAGAAGGTCGGCTTCGGCGTGCACACCCTCGCCGTCGGCGACGAGGTCTACGGGATGCCGTGGTTCCCCCGGCAGGCCGGCGGCTACGCCGAGTACGTGACCGCGCCGTCCCGGCACTTCGCCCGCAAACCGGCCGGCATCGGGCACACCGCTGCCGCGGCGGTGCCCCTCGCGGCGCTCACCGCGTGGCAGGCGCTGACCGCGGCCACCACGATCAGTCCCGGTCAGCGGGTCCTGGTGCACGCGGCGGCCGGCGGGGTCGGGCACTTCGCCGTGCAGTTCGCCAAGCACCTCGGGGCACACGTGATCGGGACCGCCCGCGCGGACAAGCACGAATGGCTGCGCTCGCTCGGCGCGGACGAGCTGGTCGACTACACCACCACCCGGTTCGAGGAGGTGGCCAAGGACGTCGACGTGGTCCTCGACCTGGTCGGCGACGAGGACACCGGGGTGCGCTCGGTGGCCGCGCTGGCCCCCGGCGGGCTGCTGATCGCGGTGCCGTCCGGGGTCTCGCCGGCGGTGTCCCAAGCGGCCGGGCAGGCCGGGGTGCGGGCCATCGGCTTCCTGGTCGAGCCGGACGGGCCGGCGCTGGCCGAGATCGCCGCGCTGATCGACGCCGGGCGGGTGCACGTCGAGGTGGCCGGGGTGCTGCCCCTGGCCGAGGCCGGGGAGGCGCACCGGCGGCTGGCCACCGGCCGGACCCGGGGCAAGCTGGTCCTGGAGATCTGACCGGTCGTCACGCCGGGATCGGCGTCTCGTAGCGGTTGACGGCGGGCGGCAGACCGAGGCGGTCGCGCAGGGTGGCGGCCCGGGACGGGCGGAACAGGCCGCGCCAGCGCAGCTCGGGGACCAGGTCACGGATCACCGTGAGCGGGTCGCCGCGCAGCCGCACGCCGTCCGCCCCGCGCTCCGCGGCGGCCAGGATCCGGACCATCGCGTCCCGATTGCCGCCCTCGCGGACCGGCAAGTCCGCGAAGACCTTGCGGCCGGGCCGCGGTCCGGCCTCGCCGTCCGGGACAAACACGACGTCGGCCGCGTCGTCCGGGGCCTCCCCCCGCGCCACCGCCACCACCGGGTTGCCCTGCGGCGGGCGCGGCACGATCGACGGGCCCTTGACCGCGAAGTACCGCCCGGCGAAGTCGGCGTAGTGCAGCCGGTCCCGGTCGACGAACCGGCCGGTCGCCACGTCCTTGATGATCGCGTCGTGCTGCCAGCTGTCCCACAGCCGGCGGACCACCTCGATCGCGTCGGCGGCCTCGGCGAACAGCTCGTCGCGGGCCAGCGGCGCCCGGCGGCCGAGCAGCGCCGCCTCGGCCGGGTCGGCGGAGACCCGGACCTGCCAGCCGGCCCGGCCGTGGCTGACGTGGTCGAGGGTGGCCAGCGCGGTGGACAGGTGGAACGGCTCGGTGTGCGTGGTGGTGGCGACCGGGACCAGCCCGACGTGCCGGGTCAGCGGTGCCACCCGGGCCGCGGTCAGCACTGCGTCCGGGCCGTGCCGGCCGAAGTCGTCGTCGAAGGTGACCAGGTCGATCCGGGCCTCGTCGGCCTGGCGCACCGCGCCGACCCAGTCGGCGGCGGCGAACGAGGCGCCGTCCAGGGCGATCGCCAGGAGCATCAGAGGACCGCCCATTCCTTGGCCAGCAGCTCGAACGACCGGACCCGGTCGCTGTGCCGATGGGTGATCGTGGTGATCAGCAGCTCGTCCGCGCCGGTCACCTCGCGCAGCGTGCGCAGCCGCTCGGCGACGGTGGCCGGCGACCCGGCGAACTGGGTGTCCACCCGGTCGGCGACCAGCGCCCGGTCGGCGTCCGTCCACTCGTGCGAGAGCGCCTGCTCGATGGTCGGGAACGGTACCGCGCCGCGCCCGGTCCGGATGCTGCGGACCCAGAGCGCGTAGGGCAGCGCCAGCCGCCGCGCGGTCGCGTCGTCCTCGGCGACGATCACGTCGGCCGAGACCATCAGGTGCCTGCCGCCGGCCGACCGGTACGCCTGCACCGCCTCCAGCACCTTGGCCGGCGCCACGTGGTAGTTCGCCACGAACGGCAGGCCCCGTGCCCCGGCCGTGCGCGCACTCTCCCCGCCGCTGCTGCCCAGCAGCCAGAGCTGCAGGTCGGCGCCGGCCCCGGGGACCGCGGTCACCTCGTTGCCCTTGCCGTCCGAGTACGGCCCGGCCAGCAGCGCCTGGATCTGGTCGAGGATCTCGCCGAGCGGCAGCGACTCGGCGCCGGGCTGCTGCAGCAGGCGGCCGATCAGGGCGCTGCGGTCGGAGGCGAAGATCGGCGCCCAGGAGAAGTGCTTCGGGATCAGCAGGCCGCCGACCTCACGCGCCTCGGCCGGCTGCGCCGCCTGCTGCTGGCGCAACGCCTCGCTCTTGGCCTGTCCGGAACGGCCCAGGCCCAGGTCGAAGCGACCCGGGTAGAGCGCGTCCAGCAGGCCGAACTGCTCCACGATGGAGAGCGCGGTCTGGTGGCCGGTCTGCACCGCGCCGGACCCGAGCCGGATGTGGTCGGTGACCGCGGCGATCTGACCGAGCAGCAGGGCCGGCTGAGCCGACGCCACGCCCGGCGTGAAGTGGTGCTCGGCCACCCAGTACCGGTGGTAGCCGAACTGCTCGGCCCGCCGGGCCAGGTCCAGCGTGCGCCGCAGCGCGTCGCCGACGTCACCGCCGGCCACCAGCGGCGCCAGATCAAGAACCGAGAGAGGTACGCCCATGGTCAGTCCCCACCGAGGCCGAGGTGGCCCCGCAGTGTCGTGGTCTCGTAGTCGGTGCGGAACACCCCGCGCTCCTGCAGCAGGGGCACGACCCGGTCGACGAAGTCGTCGAGTCCGGTCGGGGTCAGGTGCGGCACCAGGATGAAGCCGTCGCAGGCGTCGCCCTGCACGTACGCGTCGAGCTCGGCGGCGACCCGCGCCGGGGTGCCGATGAAGTTCTGCCGGCCGGTCACCTCGATGATCAGGTCCCGGATCGACAGCTTCTTCGCCTCGGCCAGCGCCCGCCACTCGGCCGCGGTGCGCAGCCGGTCCGGGTACATCCCGGCCCGGCCCTTGATGATCGTGTCGTCCTCGTCGAGCAGCGGGTCCACCTCGGGGAGCGGCCCGTCCGGGTCGTAGCCGGACAGATCCCGGTTCCACAGCTGCTCCAGCAGCAGGATCGCGGTCTGCGGGCTGACCTGCTGCCGCCGGATGTGGTGCGCCCGCTCCTGGGCGTCCGCGTCGGTGTCGCCCAGGACGTAGGACACCCCCGGGATGATCTTCAGGTCGTGCTCGGCCCGGCCGTACCGGACCAGCCGGTCCTTCACGTCGCGGTAGAACCGCTGCGCGTCGTCGAGCCGGTGGTGCCGGGAGAAGATCGCGTCGGCGTACCGGGCGGCCAGCTCGCGGCCCTCGGACGAGTCGCCGGCCTGGATGATCACCGGGCGGCCCTGCGGGCTGCGCGGCGCCCCGAACCGGCCCCGGATGCCGAACTGCGAGCTGCTCACCTCGAAGTCGCCGGCGTCCGAGTCCCACAGCGTGCGGGCCGCCTCGATGAACTCGCCGGCCCGCCGGTAGCGGTCGGCGTGGTCCAGGAAGCCGCCGCGCCGGAAGTTCTCCCCGAAGAACGCGCCGTGCGAGGTGACCACGTTCCACCCGGCCCGGCCGCCGGAGAGGTGGTCCAGGGTGGCGAGCTGGCGGGCCAGCTCGTACGGCTCGTGGAAGGTGGCGTTCAGCGTGCCGGCCAGGCCGAGGCGCTCGGTCACCGCGGCCAGCGCGGCGAGCACGGTCAGCGTGTCCGGCCGGCCGACCACGTCCAGGTCGTGGATCCGGCCGCGCTGCTCGCGCAGTCGTAGCCCCTCGGCCAGGAAGAAGAAGTCGAAGCGCCCGCGCTCGGCGGTGCGGGCCAGGTGCTCGAACGACTCGAACGCGATCTGACTCCCCGCGGCCGGGTCACTCCACACCGTGGTGTTGTTCACCCCCGGGAAGTGGGCGGCGAGGATGATCTGCTTGGGCACCGGCGGCCTCCCCTCCTGCCTCTTTTTCCTATCGGTTGCGTAGGAGATTGGCAAGGGATCCGGGCAGGTGATGTTGAACCATCCGGGCCGGGCGTGCGTTCCCTCAGACGTGCAAGAGACTGAACTGGCCGACGAGCAGCACTCCGACGAGGAGATCACCGAGGAGTCCGCGGAGATCACCGAGTCGTCCTCGGAGGTCGCCGAGGAGTCCGCGGAGATCACCGAGTCGTCCTCGGAGGTCGCCGAGGAGCCCGGACCGAAGCAGCCCGGACGGGTGCGGGCCTTCCTCCAGCGGACCTGGATCAGCCGCGGCCTCACCGTGCTGGCCTGCCTGATCGTCTTCGCCGCCCTGCTCTACCCGAACGTGCTCAAGCGCCTCACCCTGGGCAGCTTCACCCGGATCCCGATCGAGGCGGCGCTCGGCATCGCCGTGCTGATCGTGCTCCCCGGCCGCCCCCGGCGGATCCTGGCCGCGTTCGGCGGCACCGTGCTCGGCCTGGTGGTCCTGGAGAAGTGCCTGGACATGGGCTTCTTCCAGGTGCTGAACCGGCCGTTCGACCCGGTCCTGGACTGGGTGCTCTTCGACGACGCCTACGACTTCGTGCACGAGTCCTACGGCCCGGCCGGCGCGTACGGCGCGATCGCCGCCATCGTCCTGCTGGTCGCCGTGGTGCTCGGCGTCACCGCCTGGGCCACCCTGCGGGTCACCGCGCTGCTCGGCCAGGACCGGCGCAGATCCGCGTTCACCGCCGGGGGCATCGCCACCGCCTGGGCCCTCTCCCTCGCCCTCGGCATCCCGACCCTGATGCCGAACGTGCCGCTCGCCGCCCGGACCACGGTCAGCTACGCCTGGGACCGGGCCGGCCAGGCCCGGGCCGGCCTGAAGAACGAGGCCGCGTTCGCCCGCGAGGTCAAGGTCGACGCCTTCCAGAACGTCCCGCCGGACCAGCTGCTCACCGGGCTGACCGGCAAGGACGTCATGCTCACCTTCGTCGAGAGCTACGGCCGCAACGCGGTCGAGGCGGCCAACCTGGCACCCGGCGTCGACCCGGTCCTGCAGGCCGGCAACGCCAAACTCAAGGCGGCCGGTTTCAGTGCCCGCAGCGGCTGGCTCACCTCGCCCACCTTCGGCGGCGGCAGCTGGCTGGCCCACTCCACCACGATGTCCGGCCTGTGGATCAACAACCAGGGCCGGTACCGCAACCTGACCGCCAGCAGCCGGCTCACCCTGCCCAGCCTGTTCCGGTCGGCCGGCTGGGACACGGTCAGCGTCATGCCGGGCGCCACCCGGGCCTGGCCGGAGGGCAACTTCTACGGCTTCAACCGGATCTGGGACTCCCGCAACCTCGGCTACGCCGGCCCCAAGTTCAGCTGGGCGCCGATGCCCGACCAGTACACGCTGAAGAAGTTCTCCGACGTCGAGTACGCCAAGGCCGGCCGCAAGCCGCTCTTCGTCGAGATGCCGCTGGTCTCCAGCCACACCCCGTGGGCGCCGATCCCCGAGTTCCTGGACTGGGACCAGGTCGGCGACGGCTCGATCTACAACGGCATCGTGGCCAACCAGCCGACCAAGGCGGAGATCTGGACCGCCGCGTCCAAGGTCCGCCAGGAGTACGGCAAGTCGATCCAGTACACGCTCACCACGCTGGTCGACTGGATCACCACCTACGGCAACGACAACCTGGTCATGGTCTTCCTCGGCGACCACCAGCCGTCCCCGGTGGTGACCGGCGACAACGCCAGCCACGACGTGCCGATCACGATCGTCGCCAAGGACCCGAAGGTGCTCGACCGGATCGCCGGCTGGAACTGGACCGACGGCATCAAGCCGGCCACCGACGCGCCGGTCTGGCCGATGAACACCTTCCGCGACCGGTTCGTCGGCGCGATGAGTGAAGGGTCACACTGACCGGCCGCTCCCCGGACGCAGCACCGGACGCAGGGCCTCCAGCACCGCCGGGTCCTCGATGGTGGACGGGACCGGGGCGTCGCCGGTGTCCGCGATGCCCCGCATGGTGCCGCGCAGGATCTTGCCGGAGCGGGTCTTCGGCAGGGCCGGGACCACGTCCACCCGGCGCAGGGCGGCGACCGGGCCGATCTGGGCACGGACCCGGGCGATCAGCTCCTCGGCCACGCCGTCCGGGTCGGCGCCGGCCTTGAGCACCACGAAAGCCCGGGGCGACTGGCCCTTCAGAGCGTCGTGGACGCCGATCACCGCGCACTCGGCGACCGCCGGATGCCCGGCCAGGACCTCCTCCATGGCGCCGGTGGAGAGGCGGTGGCCGGCCACGTTGATCACGTCGTCGGTGCGGCCCAGGACGTACAGGTAGCCGTCCTCGTCGAAGCGGCCACCGTCGCCGGTGAGGTAGTTGCCCTGGAACGTGGTCAGGTAGGAGCGGACGTACCGCTCGTCGTCCTGCCACAACGTCGGCAGGCAGCCCGGTGGCAGCGGCAGACCGATCACGATCGCCCCCTCGGCGCCGGCCGGCAGATCGTTTCCGGACTCGTCGACGACCCGCACCCGGTAACCCGGCATCGGCAGCGACGGCGAACCCGGCTTCGTCGGCAGCTCCTCGATGCCCCGGGGGCTCGCCGCGATCGGCCAGCCCGTCTCGGTCTGCCACCAGTTGTCGATCACCGGGACGCCGAGCAGGTCCCCGGCCCAGCGGTAGGTCTGCGGATCCAGGCGCTCGCCGGCGAGGAAGAGGTGGCGCAGGGCGATCAGGTCGTACGCGAATCGGAACTTGCCCTCGGGGTCCTCCTTGCGGATCGCGCGCAACGCGGTCGGCGCAGTGAACATGCTGGTCACCCGGTGTTGCGCGGCCACCCGCCAGAAGGCGCCGGCGTCCGGGGTGCCGACCGGCTTGCCCTCGTAGAGGATCGTGGTGGCGCCGGTGAGCAGCGGCGCGTAGACGATGTACGAGTGGCCGACCACCCAGCCGACGTCGGACGCCGCCCAGAACACCTGCCCCGGCCGCACCCCGAAGATGTGCTCCATCGACCAGCGCAGCGCGACCGCGTGCCCGCCGTTGTCCCGGACCACGCCCTTCGGCCGGCCGGTCGTCCCCGAGGTGTACAAAATGTACAGCGGATCGGTGGCCCGCACCGGCACACACTCCGCCGGCGCCGCGTCGGTGACCGCTTCCGCCCAGGTCAGATCGCGCTCGGCGAGCACCACCGGCTGCTCCGGGCGCTGCAGGATGACGCAGCGGTCCGGCCGGTGCGCGGCCTGGCCCAGCGCGGCCTCCAGCATCGGCTGGTAGGGCACCACCCGGCCGGCCTCCACCCCGCACGACGTCGCGACGATCACTTTCGGACGGGCGTCGTCGATCCGGGCGGCCAGCTCGCGCGCCCCGAACCCTCCGAAGACCACCGAGTGCACGGCGCCCAGCCGGGCACAGGCCAGCATCGCGATCACCGTCTCCGGCACCATCGCCATGTAGATCACCACGCGGTCGCCGCGGTCCACCCCGAGCCGCCGCAGCGCCCCGGCGAAGACCGCCACCTGGTCGCGCAGCTGCCGATAGGAGTAGCTCCTGGTCACGCCGGTCACCGGGCTGTCGTAGACCAGCGCGGTCCGCTCGCCGTGCCCCGCGTCGACGTGCCGGTCCAGCGCGTTGTGGCAGGTGTTCAGCTCGGCGTCGGGAAACCACCGGAAGATCGGCGCCTCGCTGTCGTCGAGGATCCGGGTCGGCGCCACGTGCCAGTCGATCGCGGCGGCGGCCTCCCGCCAGAACCCGTCGGGGTCGCTGATGCTGCGCTGGTAGGTCTGCCGGTAGTCAGCCATGATCTGACGCTGCCGTCGCGGTGTCCGGTTGTCCACCCTCGTTCACTCCCCGGAAGTTCCGGCACACCCGCTAGGCCATCCTAGGAGGCTAGGCACCTGCCTACCGTTCCGCGCCGCTGCGGACGATCTTTCGGTACGCCCACCGCACCACCTTCAGGCCTCCGGCCCTCCGCCCGCTCGGAGCCAGCGGCCAGCCCGAGTCGGCCAGGCACCCAGCGGACCGGCCGGTCCTGGCTGCTGGCCCTCAGCGGACCGGCCTGTCCGGGGCTGGCTGGCGCTCAGCGGACCGGTCTGGCCGAGCCAGCTGGCGCCCAGAGGTGCTTCGACCTCGCCGGGCACGCCTCGATGCTCGCGGGGCGGCGGGCGCAGCGGTGGCGGGACTAGGGTTCCGGGCATGGGGGACGGCTACGAGGCACGGCTGGTGCCGAAGTGGCGGCGGGCGCTGCTCCTGCTGGCGGCGGCGCTGGTCTCCCCCGCGCTGTGGCTGGCGACCACGGCCGCACTGCCGCCGGTCGCCGGGCGGGTGCTGGCCGTCGGGCTGGCGGCCGGACAGGTGCTCGCGCTCTGGTGGCTGGACCGGGCGCCGCGGCGGGTGACCGCGGTGGTGCTGCTGGCCGCGGCCGCGTTGCAGCTGGTGGTGCCGTCGCTCGGGCCGGGGTTGGTCTTCGTGGTGCTGTGCACCTACGCCTGGGCGCGGCCGGCCGGCGAGAGTCTCTGGGCGCTCGGCGGGACCGTGCTGGCGGTGTGCGGGCCGGCCGTGGCGCAGCAGCGGTGGGTGCCGGCCGGGCTGTGGTTCGGCGCTTCGCTGCTCGCCTGGAGCTGGGGTGCGCTCGGCCGGGCCCGCGGCGCCCGGCGGGAGGCGGAGCGGCGGCAGGCGGTGCTGGAGGAGCGCGGCCGGATCGCCCGGGAGCTGCACGACGTGCTGTCCCACACGGTGTCGGTGATGGTGGTGCAGGCGGCGGCCGCGGACGACATCTTCGACCACGATCCCGGGCAGGCCCGCGAGGCGATCCGGCGGACCGAGGCAGCCGGGCGGGACGCGCTGGCGGAGTTGCGCACCTTCCTGCGTACCGTGCGGGACGGCGAACCGGCAGACCACCGCGACCGGGAAGCGGACCTCGCCGGACGGACCACCCCACCCGGCGACCGCGACCGGGAAGCGGACCTCGCCAGGGGGATCGCCTCGCCCGGCGACCGGGACCCGGACACGGACCTTTTGCGACAGACTGCCTTGCTCAGCGGACAGGGCCGGGAGGCGGACCCGGCCGGGCGGCACGACGCTCCGCCGCAGCCGACACTGGCCGATGTGGAGAGGCTCGTGGTGACGATGAACGGCTCCGGGCTCACCGTCACCCTGCGCCGCGAGGGCGACGCCGAGCCGCCCGCCGGGGTGCAGCTGTCCGCCTACCGGATCGTGCAGGAGGCGCTGACCAACACGTTGCGGCACTCCGGGGCGGCGACGGCCGAGGTGCTGATCCGGGTCGCCGGCACGGAGCTGGACCTCGAAGTGCGCGACCACGGACACGGCCGGCCCGGCGCCGTGCCCGGGAACGGGCTCACCGGGATGCGCGAACGCGTCGCCGTCCTCGGCGGGGAGCTGACCGCCGGGCCGGCGCCGGGCGGCGGCTTCCTGGTCCGGGCACGGCTGCCCTGGCAGGTGGCCGGATGACCGTGCGAGCGCCTCTCTCCTGGCCGGTGGCCGGATCGCTTCTCCCCTGGCCGGTGGCCGGATGAGCGTGCGGGTGCTGATCGTCGACGACCAGGCGCTGGTCCGGGTCGGCTTCCGGATGATCATCGAGGCGCGCGAGGACCTCGAAGTGGTCGGCGAGGCCGGGGACGGCGAGCAGGCGCTCCGGCTGGCCGCGCAGACCCGGCCGGACGTGGTGCTGATGGACGTCCGGATGCCCGGGATGGACGGGCTGGCCGCGACCGCGCGGCTGACCACCGGCCCGGACGCGCCGCGGGTGATCATGCTGACCACCTACGACCTGGACGAGTCGCTCTACGCCGCGCTGCGCGCTGGGGCCAGCGGCTTCCTGCTCAAGGACGTCCGCCCCGGCGACCTGGTCGAGGCGATCCGGGTGGTGGCGCGCGGCGAGGCGCTGCTGGCCCCGACCGCGACCCGGCGGCTGCTCGACCGGTTCGTCGCCGCCGACCTGAACCCGCCCGGCGCGGACACCCGCCTGGACCGGCTCACCGGCCGGGAACGCGAGGTGCTGGAGCTGCTCGCCCGCGGCGCGTCGAACGCCGAGATCGCCACCCGGATGACCGTCACCGAGGCCACCGTGAAGACGCACGTCTCCGCCATCCTGCGCAAACTCGACGTCCGGGACCGGGTGCAGGCGGTCGTGCTGGCCTACGACCTCGGCGTGGTCCGCCCCCGGCCCTCCTCCTGAGCCGCCCCCGGGGACAGCCCGCCTCATCCTCAAGTCGTAGACGCAAGACCCGTCCTCGGCCGGAGGTCCGGCGCCGCCGGAATTCCTAGCGTCTCAGGTATGAACCCGACGACCCGCACCGCGGCGACCAGAGCCGTAGTCACCCTGGTCCTCGCGAACCTCGCCCTCAGCCTGCTCTTCGCCGTCCTCACCCTGGCCGGCCACGACGCCGTCCTGGCCTACCAGCGGCAGCACCACCCGGACGCCGACCCGGACGCACTGGCCCGGACCCTGTGGTCCCGGCCGGTCACCGTCTTCCTGGTCGCCCTGCTCTACCTCCGGATCGTCCGGCAGCTCCGGGCCGGCACCGCGAAGGCGCTGCGCCGGGTCCGGATCGTCGCCGTCCTCGGCCTGGGCGGACTCGGCTGGCTGCTGGTCAGCGCGGAATACCCCGCTTGGCTGCGGGTCGTCGAGGCGGTGCAGGTGCTGCTGCTGGCGGCGCTGGCGGTCACCACGAACCTGCGGACCGTCCGGTCCGCCTTCGACGCGCCGGCCCCGGCCGACCCCCGGCCGCGCAACCGCCGGGGCGCGTGGACGCTGGTGCTGCTCGCCCCGGTGGTCGCCGAACTGTCGCTGGGTCTGCTGCCGCTCCGCCTGGCCTGGGCGTTCCTGTTCTTCGTGCCGCTCTACGGCGCCGGGGCGCTGCTGATTCGCGAGGTGGTCCGGCGGTTCGGCGGCGGCTTGCCCAGCCTGCTGCTGCTCGGCGTCACCTACGGCCTCGTCGAGGAAGGGTTGGTGCTGCAGGGCCTGACCAGCCCGCACCTCTACGACGCGGCCGGCTGGGCTCCGCGGCTGTTCGGGCTGAACACCGCCTACGCCGAACTGAACCTGGTCTACCACCCCGTCTTCAGCGTCACCATCCCGATCATCGTGGTCGAGCTGCTCTTCGCCGGGCACGGCGAGCGGCCCTACCTGCGGCGCGGCGGGCTGATCACCACCGGTGCGGTGGCGGTGCTCGGGGCGCTGCTGCTGCGGGTCAGCATCCCGCCGTCCGAGGACCCCGGTTACATTCTGCCCCCGGTTGCGGCCGCGCTGATCGTCACGGTCGCGCTGCTGGTCACGGCGGCGGCTTTTGCCGTACGCGGGAAGCACCTGCCTCCGGCGGCTCCGCCGCGTGCTCTTCCCTCCCCCGAGCTGACCGGGCTCGCGGCCGGCGCCGCGGCCCTCGGCTTCCTCGCGCTGATCTTCCCCTTCGCCGGCGCCGACCAGCCGTTCTTCACCCACGGCGCCTGGTCCCTGCTGCCGATGGCGGCCGCCGCCCTGCTCGCCGCGGCCACCACGGTGACCCTGCGGCGCTGGTCCGCCCACCCGTCCTGGACCCGGCTCCACCTGCTCGCCGCCGCGATCGGCGCCACCGTCGGCCACACGATCTTCGGCACGATCGCCAATGCGGACTCGTGGCCGGACCGCCTGTTCCTGATCACCCTGGCCGTGCTGATGGTGCTCTCCGGGCGGCGGCTCGCCCGGCGGCTCCGGGCCGATGGGTTGCACCTCGAGCCGGGTGATGCCCGTCCCGGGGTGATCACGGCTCCGGTCGCGGGCTGAACCCGCCCCGGCCCCCTGGATCAGCGCGGGTCAGGCCGCCCTTTCGGCATGCTCGCCCGGTCCACTCTCCCGGCCCGTTTCCTCGGCCCGCCCTCCCTAGGGGGAGCCGCCTCGGACAGTGTGGCGGAATTCGCTTCGGCAGGGCGGTTGGCCTGTGGACAAGCTTCCACTGTGGAAAACCGTGCCCAAACGACCGGCCGCGACCTGGCCAACGAACAGCGAGCCAGGAAGGCAGGGGCGAGTCGGCGGAGGCGCCGAGGAGGCGAAAAGGCGGGAGGCGAGGGCGCCGAGGAGGCGGATCGGTCCAGCAGGCGGGAAGGCCGGGGAGGCCGAAGGCGAGGGCGCCGAAGAGGCGGAGAAGTCGCGCGGGCGGGGTGAGGTCAAGCCGAGAGACGGGAGGCGAAAAGGCGGGAGGCGAGGGCGCCGAGGAGGCGGATCGGTCCAGCAGGCGGGAAGGCCGGGGAGGCCGAAGGCGAGGGCGCCGAAGAGGCGGAGAAGTCGCGCGGGCGGGGTGAGGTCAGGCGGCGGGGTGCGGGAAGACCTTCTCGACCATGGCGAGGAGGGTGGTGGTGAGCAAGGTGTGGACCTGGGCCCGGGTGAGGGCGTCGCGCTGGAGCCATTCCCGGGCGGTGTAGGTGCACATGCCGACGTAGGCGCGGGCCATGCCGCGGAGGGCCTCGTCGGAGCGGTCGGGCACGCCTACGGCGGCCAGGACGCTGTCGGCGGCTACGTCGATGGCTTCGGCGATGACCTGGTCGACGTCGGAGTCACCGGCCATGCCGCCGGCGGTGATCGCGGCCAGCCAGGACGTGCTGTGCCGGGAGACCACGTCCAGGAACCAGGTGACGATCGCGTCCACCCGCTCGGCGGGGCCGCCGGTCGGCAGGCGTTCCAGGGCCACCTCGGGGACGGTCAGCATGACGCGGACCACCTCCAGATAGAGCTCCTTCTTCGTCCCGAAGTAGTGGTTGACCAGGCCGCGGGCCACGCCGGCGCCGCGGGCCACGTCGGTGGTGGAGACCTCCGCGTAGGGGCGCTCGCCGAACAGCCGCACCGCGACCGACATGATCTGCTCGCGCCGGGCGTCCGGCTCCAGCCGCCGCCGACGGATCACCGGCGCACGCACCGCTCCCGGCGCGGCGGCAGCAGACGTGGCAGGGGCCGCGGGGGCCGCTTCGCTGATCGCGACCGTGCCGCTATCCTCCCTGTTCACCGTGGCCTCGGTGGTAACAGGAGCACCAGCGGCCGGCGGAGGGCGACCGTGGCGAGAGGCCGCGGGCGCTGAGCGGGCCCGATAGGTGGGCTGGCTGGTGATGGCACAGCGGTGACCTTACGGCACGTCGATTCATCGGCTGGCGAGATGGGCGTTTCGTCTATGTTTCGATCGTCTCGTCAGATGGATGCCGCCAATTCATCACACCCTTGTTGACACAGCGTCAATAGTGATCGAGGGTGTATCGATGCCGACGCCTGGACTGGAGGGCTACGCCGAGCCGTGGCGCAAGCCGGAACACGACGACCTGGCCGAGATGGCCCGGACCTTCTTCCTCAAGGAGGTGGTGCCGCACGCCGCCCGCCTCGAGCAGCAGGGCCACCCCGACCGCGAGCACTACCTGCGAGCCGGCGAGCTGGGCCTGCTCGGCCTGTCGGTGCCGGAGGAGTACGGCGGCGGGGGCGGTGACTTCACCCACGAGGCGGTGCTGCTGCACGAGCAGGCCCAGGCCGGCGAGGGCAGCCTCGGCCTGGCCGTGCACAGCGGGATCGTCACCGGCTACCTCGCCGCCTACGGGACCGAGGAGCAGAAGCAGCGTTGGCTGCCCCGGCTGTGCAGCGGCGAGATGATCGGCGCGATCGCGATGACCGAGCCGGACGGCGGCTCCGACGTCCAGGCGATCCGGACCCGTGCGGTCCGGACCGGCGAGGACTTCCTGGTGAGCGGTTCCAAGACCTTCATCACCAACGGGTATTTGGCGGACTTATTGGTCCTGGCGGTGAAGACCGATCAGTCCGCCAAGGCGCACGGCATCTCGCTGCTGATCTGCGAGCTGGACGACGACGCGCCGGGCTTCCGGCGCGGGCGCAACTTGGAGAAGATCGGGCTGCACGCGAACGACACCGCGGAGCTGTTCTTCGACGAGTTCCGGGTGCCGGCCGGCAACATCCTGGGCGGGGCGGAGGCCGAGAACACCGGCTTCTACCAGCTGATGCAGCAGCTGCCGCAGGAACGGCTGGTGATCGGGGTGGGCGCGGTGGCCGCCATGCAGCGCGCGGTCGAGCTGGCCACCGCGTACGCGAAGGAGCGAAAGGCTTTCGGGAAGCCGCTGGTCGGTCACCAGAACACCCGCATGGTGCTCGCCGAGTGCGCCACCCGCACGCGCGCGTCACGAGTTTTCCTGGACGACTGCATCGCCCGGCATCATCGGGGTGAACTGGACGTGGCGACCGCCGCGATGGCCAAGCTCTACCTGACCGAGGGCCAGTGCGAGGTCGTCGACCGCTGCCTGCAGATCTTCGGCGGGTACGGCTACACCACCGAGTACCCGATCGCCCGGATGTACGCCGACGCCCGGGTCCAGAAGATCTACGGCGGCACCAACGAGATCATGAAGGAGCTGATCGCCCGTGCCCTCTGAGGCCTACATCTACGACGCGGTCCGCACGCCCCGAGGGCGCGGCAAGGACAACGGCTCCCTGCACGGGACGAAGCCGATCACCCTGGTGACCGGCCTGATCGACGCCGTACGGACAAGGAATCCCGGTCTCGACCCGAAGCGGATCGAGGACGTGGTGCTGGGCATCGTCACCCCGATCGGCGAGCAGGGCGGCGACCTGGCCCGGGCGGCCGCGCTGCTGGCCGGCCTGCCGGACACCACCGGCGGGGTGCAGCTCAACCGGTTCTGCGCGTCCGGCCTGGAGGCGGTCAACCAGGCGGCGTCCCGGATCCGGTCCGGCTGGGAGCACCTGATTCTGGCCGGCGGCGTCGAGTCGATGTCGCGCAACCCGATGGGCTCGGACGGCGGCGCCTGGTTCCTCGACCCGGAGACCGCGCTGGCCACCAGCTTCGTCCCGCAGGGGATCAGTGCCGACCTGATCGCCACCCTGGAGGGCTTCACCCGCGACGACGTGGACGGCTACGCGATCCAGTCCCAGGAGCGGGCCGCCAAGGCGATCGCCGGCGGCGCGTTCAGCCGCTCGATCGTCCCGGTCCGCGACCCGAACGGCCTGGACGTGCTGACCGTCGACGAGCACCCGCGGCCGGACACCACCCGCGCCGGGCTGGGCAAGCTGCGCCCGTCCTTCGCCGGGATCGGCGAGCAGGCCGGGTTCGACGCGGTGGCGCTGCAGAAGTACCACTGGCTGGAGGCGATCGAGCACGTCCACCACGCGGGCAACTCGTCCGGGATCGTGGACGGGGCGGCGCTGGTCGCGATCGGCTCGGAGCAGACCGGCCGAGATCTCGGGCTCACCCCCCGCGCGCGGATCGCCGGGGCGGCCGTGAGCGGCGCCGACCCCACCCTGATGCTGACCGGGCCGACGCCCGCGACCGAGAAGGCCCTGTCGATCGCCGGCCTCACCACGAGGGACATCGACCTCTTCGAGATCAACGAGGCCTTCGCCGCGGTGGTGCTGAAGTACATCCGGGACCTGGACCTCGACCCGGAGAAGGTGAACGTCAACGGCGGCGCGATCGCCCTCGGCCACCCCCTGGGCGCGACCGGCGCGATGCTGGTCGGCACCGTGGTCGACGAATTGGAGCGGCGCGACCTGCACCGGGCCGTGGTCACCCTCTGCATCGGCGGCGGCATGGGCGTCGCGACCGTCATCGAGCGCGTTACGGAGTTCGCCAAGTGATCTCGTACGAGAAGGACGACGCCGGCATCGTCACGCTGACGATGAATGACCCGGACCAATCGGCCAACACGATGAATGCCGCCTATGTGGCCGCGATGACCGCCGCCGTGGACCGGCTGGAGGCGGAGAAGGAGCAGGTCACCGGCGTCATCGTGACCAGCGCGAAGAACACCTTCTTCGCCGGCGGCGACCTGCCGATGATGAGCCAGGCCCGGCCGGAGGACGCGCCCGCGCTGTTCGAGCTGCTCGGCACGATCAAGCGGGACCTGCGGCGGCTGGAGACGTACGGCCGCCCGGTGGTCGCCGCGATCAACGGCGCCGCGCTCGGCGGCGGCTTCGAGATCGCGCTCGCCTGCCACCACCGGATCGCGCTGGACGCCCCGGGCACCCGGCTCGGCTTCCCCGAGGTGACGCTGGGCCTGCTGCCCGGCGCGGGCGGGGTGGTCCGGACGGTCCGGATGCTCGGCATCGCCCCGGCGCTGATGACCTGGCTGCTCACCGGCAAGCGGCTGAAGCCGGCCGCCGCCCTGGAGGCCGGGATGATCGACGAGGTGGTCGGCTCCCCGGAGGAGCTGATCACGCACGCGAAGGCGTGGATCGCCGCCAACCCGGACGCGGCCCAGCCGTGGGACCGGCCCGGCTACAAGATCCCCGGCGGCTCGCCGTCCACCCCGAAGCTCGCCGTGCAGCTGCCCGCCTTCCCGGCCACCCTGCGCAAGCAGCTCAAGGGCAACCGGATGCCGGCTCCGGAGGCGATCCTGGAGACCGCGGTCGAGGGCGCCCAGGTCGACATCGAGACCGCGTTCCAGATCGAGAGCCGGAAGCTGATCACGCTGCTCACCGGGCGGATCGCGAAGAACATGATCGGCGCGTTCTTCTTCGACATGAAGGCGGTTAACGGCGGCGCGGCCCGGCCCGCGGTCGAGGTGCCGGCCGCCACCAGGGTCGCGGTGCTGGGCGCCGGGATGATGGGCGCCGGGATCGCGTACGCGTGCGCCCGGGCCGGCCTGGAGGTCGTGGTCAAGGACGTCACCCCGGAGGCCGCGGCGCGCGCCACGCAGGAGGGCGATCCGGCGGTGCTGGCCCGGATCAAGCCGACCGCCGACGTCGAGGACCTGCGCGGCTGCGACGTGGTGATCGAGGCGGTCTTCGAGGACCCGAAGCTCAAGCATCAGGTCTTCGCCGAGGTGGAGCCGGTGCTGGCGCCCGGCGCGCTGCTCGCCTCGAACACCTCCACACTGCCGATCACCGGCCTGGCCCAGGGGGTCAGCCGGCCGGCCGACTTCATCGGCATGCACTTCTTCTCCCCGGTCGGCAAGATGCCGCTGCTGGAGATCGTGGTCGGCGAGCAGACCGGCGACGCGGCGATCGCCCGCGCCTTCGACCTGGGCCGCACGATCGGCAAGACGCCGATCGTGGTCAACGACGGCCGGGGCTTCTTCACCAGCCGGGTGATCGGCCAGTTCATCAACGAGGCGGTCACCATGGTCGCCGAGGGCGTGCCGGCCGCGTCGGTGGAGCAGGCCGCGCTGCAGGCCGGCTACCCGACCGGGCCGCTCGCGCTGGCCGACGAGGTCACCCTGACGCTGATGGCGAAGATCCACAAGGCGTACCTGGCGGCCGGCGTGAACGCCGGCTACGACAAGGCGCACGCGCTGGTCGCCGCGATGCTGGAGACCCACGACCGGCCGGGCAGGTCGTCCGGTCGCGGTTTCTACGCGTACGAGAACGGCCGCCGTGGCCGGCTCTGGGCGGGTCTGGCGGAGCTGGCCACCGACGAGGGCCGTGCGGTCCCGTTCGCCGACCTGCAGGAGCGGCTGCTGTTCAGCGAGGCGCTGGACGCGTTGCGCTGCCGGGCCGAGGGTGTGCTGCGCACCGACGCGGACGGCAACATCGGCTCGATCCTCGGGATCGGGTTCCCGGCCTGGACCGGCGGGGTGCTCCGCTACGTGGAGCAGCACCCCGACTTCAAGGGCCGGGCCACCGAGCTGGCGGCGCGCTACGGGGAAAGGTTCGCCCCGGCATGACCGCTCTCGCCGGGATCCGGGTCGTCGAGCTGGCCGGGCTGGCGCCCGGCCCGTTCGGCTGCATGGTCCTCGCCGACCTGGGCGCGGACGTGGTGCTGGTGGACCGGCCCGGCGGGACCGGACCGCTCGTTCCGCAGGCCGGTCCGCTGCAGCGCGGCCGCCGCACGGTCACCCTCGACCTCAAGAGTGACGCCGGCCGGGCCGACCTGCTCCGGCTGGTCGCGAAGGCGGACGTGCTGGTCGAGGGCTATCGCCCGGGGGTCGCCGAGCGCCTCGGGTTCGGCCCGGAGCGGTGCGCGGAGCTGAACCCGCGGCTGGTCTACGGCCGGATGACCGGCTGGGGTCAGGACGGCCCGCTGGCCGCGGCGGCCGGGCACGACATCGACTACCTGGCGGTCGCCGGCGCCCTGGAGCCGCTCGGCCGGGCCGGTCAGCCGCCGCACGCGCCGATCAACCTGCTCGCCGACTTCGCCGGCGGCGGCATGCTGCTCGCCGTCGGCGTCCTGGCCGCGCTGGTGGAACGCGAGCGGTCCGGCCGTGGCCAGGTGGTCGACGCCGCGATGGTCGACGGGTCGGCGCTGCTCACCACGTTCCTGCACGGGATGATCGGGGCCGGGCAGTGGCCCGGCGGGCGGGGCGAGAACCTGCTCGACGGCGGGGCGCCGTTCTACGACACGTACCGGACCGCCGACGGTGGTTACGTCGCGGTCGGCGCGCTCGAACCGCAGTTCTACGCGGCGCTGCTCAAGGGGCTCGGGCTGGACGACGACCCGGACCTGCCGGCCCAGTTCGACCGGCGGGCCTGGCCGGAGCTGCGGCGGATCTTCACCGAGCGGTTCCTCAGCCGGGGGCGGGACGAGTGGGCCGAGGTCTTCGACGGGCTGGACGCCTGCGTGAGCCCGGTGCTCAGCCCGGCCGAGGCGCCCGGGCATCCGCACAACCGGGCCCGGGCGGCGTTCGTCGAGGTGGGCGGGCAGATGCAACCGGCGCCGGCGCCCCGCTTCGGGCGTACCCCGGCAGACGTGCCGCAACCGAGCCGGACCGCGACCGTGGCGGACGTCCTGGCCACCTGGTCCTGAGCGGGGGCCGCCCAGCCGGACCGTTTGCCGGACCGACCCGGCTGGGCGGCGTTCGTGGCGCGACGTGGGATCAACGCGCGCGCGGACGATTGGTCGCGCCGATGTCGCGGATCATCAGATGGTGAATCATGCCGCTCGCCGGGTGTGTTTCTCGCGGTACATCGCGGCGTCCGCCTCGGCGGTCAGCGTGTCGAGGCCGGCCGTCCCGCCCACCGGGCGGACCGCCTGGCCGACGCTGACCCCCACGGTCACCTCGCGGCCGTCACCGATCCGGACCGGCCGGCGGATCAGCTCACGGATCCGGTCCGCGACCTGCGCCGCCCGCTCCGGGCCGGCGTCCGGCAGCAGCACCAGGAACTCGTCACCGCCGAGCCGGCCGACCAGGTCGCCGGAGCCGATGACGGCGCTCAGCCGCAGCGCGACCTGATGCAGCAGCTCGTCGCCGGCCGCGTGCCCGTAGGTGTCGTTGACCTGCTTGAACCCGTTCAGGTCGAGGAGCAGCACGGCGAGCCCGTCGCCATCGGAGCGGGCGGCACGCTCGGCGAGCTGGGCCCGGTTCGGCAGGCCGGTCAGCGAGTCGTGGGTAGCCTGGTGCTGCAGTTCCCGGCGGACCTGGTTCAGGGTGGCCAGCTGGCGCGCGAACGCGGTCGACTGGGTGCCGGTGACCAGCGCGACCAGCAGGTTGATCAGGGTGGCGAAGATCGCGTCCCGGGGCTGCGCCGAGCCGGAGCCGAAGCCCACGACCAGGCCGAACCACGCCGAGGTGAAGGCCCAGACCAGCAGCGCGCCACCGAGCCGGTGCCGGATCGCGGCGACCACCACCGGAACCGCCATGATCGGCCAGGTCACCTGACCGGTGTAGCCCTCGGAGAAGGCGACCAGGCCGGCGACCACCACGCTGTCCAGCGCGACCTGACCGGCGCTGTACACGCTGTACCAGCGTCCACCGGGCCGGCGCCAGCCGGCGAGAGCGAGCAGGTTGGCGATCGCCATCGCGACGATCCCGACGTACAGGCTGTGTTCCAGCGGCGCCGGCACCGGACCGGCCGCGGTGACCTGCACCAGGTAGCCGACCGTGGCGAGCCAGCCGAGTCCCCGGCTGACCAGGGCGGAGGCCTCGACCGTCCGGCGACGTGTCAGGAGGGACCCATCCGACGCCACACGCATGGAACCTTCATCGGCAGGCCGGGCCCGGACATGAGAGAAGGGCCGGTCGCGCTCGGCGACCGGCCCTTTCACAGATCTTTTTCGGTACGACCTCAGAACCGGAATCCGGCGACCAGCGCGCGCAGCTCCTCGGCGGTCCGGGAGACCTCCTCGCTCGCCTCGCGGGTCTGGTTGACGCCGCTGACCGTGGCCTGGCTGGCCGACGAGACGTCGTTGATGTTCGCGGCGATCCGGCTGGAACCGGCCGCCACCTCACCGATGCTGCGGCTCATCTCGCCGGTGGTGGCGGTCTGCTCCTCCACCGCCGAGGCGATCGTGGTCTGGAAGTCGTTGATCTGCGCGATCACCTCGGAGATCCGGTTGATCACCTCGACCGCGCCGCTGGTGTCCTGCTGGATCGCGGTGACCCGGGCGCCGATGTCCTCGGTGGCCCGGGCGGTCTCCTGGGCCAGGTCCTTGACCTCGCTGGCGACCACCGCGAAACCCTTGCCGGCGTCGCCGGCCCGGGCCGCCTCGATGGTGGCGTTCAGGGCGAGCAGGTTGGTCTGCTCGGCGATGCTGGTGATCAGCTTGATCACGTTGCCGATCTCGGCGGACGACTCGCCGAGCTTGCGGATGGTCTCGGTGGCCATCGCGGCCTCGGAGACCGCGATCGAGGCGACCTGCGCGGCGTCCGCCGCGTTGCGGGAGATCTCCCGGATCGACAGACCCATCTCCTCGGACCCGGCCGCGACGCTCTGCACGTTGCGGGAGATCTCGTCCGCCTCGGTGGCGGCCGAGCTGCTCTGCCGGTCGGTGTTGTCGACCGCGGAGGCGATCTCGCCGGACACGGCGGCCAGCTCGGTGGACGCGGTGGCCAGGGCGTCCGAGTCCTTGGCGATGGTGACCATCGACTCGCGCAGCTTGTCCAGGGTGCGGTCCAGGCTCTGCGCCATGGTGCCCAGCTCGTCGCGGCTGGTGATGCCGCTGCGCACGGTCAGGTCGCCCTTGTCCAGCGCGTCGATGACCTCACCGATCCGGCGGATCGGCCCCAGGATGGAGCGGACCATCGGGACCGCCATGCCGATCAGCAGGACGAGGCCGACGATCACCACGACAATGGCGATCCAGCGGGTCTGCTCGACCGTCCGGGCGGTCAGCGCCTGCTGGGCTTCGACCCGGGCGGTCACCGCCTCGGTGATCTCGTCCAGCTCGTCGTCGGTCTTGTTGTTCATCTCGGAGATCTCGCCGGTCCGGCCGCGCACCGACTTCGGGTCCGCGACGCCCTCGGCGACGAACTTCGTGATGAAGGTGTTGAAGGCCTCGAAGTCGCCGCTGTAACTGGCGAACTGCTCGATGACCGCCGTCGGCAAGTTGCAGTCGTGCACCGCCTGGGACGCGTCGACCGACGACTGCACGTCGTCCTTGGCATCCCCGTTGACGTCGTCACCCAGTGCTGACCGGAAGGCGTCGACCTTCAACTCGCTCTGCCGGTTGTTCAGGTGGTTGAGAGCCGCCAGGCCACACTGCAACTCACTGGTGCGCAGGCCCTGCTCGGCCACCCGCTCCTGACCGATCAGAGCGATCGCGCCCATACCGCCGAGCGCGACGGCGCCGGTGGCGACGATGATACCCAGCCGCTTGGCTGTGCCGATGTTTTCCAGGCCGAGCATCTTCCCCCCACGGTTAGCTGACTGACCACCAATTCGGCGGTGACCTTCGTCAACTGAGAGAGACGCGGGGCCTTCGGGCGGTTACCGGGTTACTTTCCGGTTGCCGCCCCAGATGTCCGATGTTTGCCCCCCTCGGGGACGGGCGAGCGCGGATGCTCGTACCGGAAAAGCGGGTCCTATCTGTTGATCTTGAAGCGCCAGTCGGCGGGGACCGCGCCGGCCGGGCCCGGCGTCGGCTGCTCCGCCGGGCGGCTGGTCGGGGCGGCCAGCTCGGGACCGTCCAGCACCTGCTCGCTCTGGTAATCCCAGAACCAGTCCTCGCCCGGCTCGAAGGACTGGATCACCGGGTGGCCGGACGCGCGGAAATGGGCGGTGGCGTGCTGCGACGGGGAGGTGTCACAGCAGCCGATGTGCCCGCACTGCGCACACCGTCGCAGGTGGACCCACCAGCCGCCGGCCTCCAGGCACTCCACACAACCGGTGCCGGACGGCGGGACATCGGGCTGAATCGAGGCGCTCACGGGTGAAACCTATCGCACCCCGGCGGCGTGATCGCGATCGTAGGCGGCCTGCGCGGCCCGGACCTGACCGATCTCACCCTCGAGCAGCTCGATCAGCTCCTTCAGCTTGCCGGCCACCCGGATGCCGAGCGGGGTCAAGCTGTACTCCACCCGCGGCGGGATGGTGGCCTGCACCTCGCGCACCACCAGGCCGTCGCGCTCCAGCGCCTGCAGGGTCTGGGCCAGCATCTTCTCGCTGACGCCGTCGACCCGGCGGCGCAGCGCGTTGAACCGGTAGCTGCCGTCGTGCAGCGCGGCCAGGGCGAGACCGCCCCACTTGCCGGTGACGTCGGCCATCACGTGCCGGGAGGCGCAGTCCCGAGCGAAGACGCTGGGGATCAGGTCGTCGGCGGGATCAGTCATGGATCACATCGTACCCTCCTGCAGTTGGCACTTTCGAAAAGTTAGTGCATTCTTCAACGCAGCACTTCCCACCGAATCTCGTAGGAGTTCGCCATGACCACCATCGCTGTCACCGGCGCCACCGGGCACCTCGGCCGTCTCGCCATCGACGCGCTGCTCCGCCGGGGCGTCGAGCCCGGCTCGATCGTCGCCGCGGTGCGCACCCCGGAGAAGGCGGCCGGGCTGCTCGCCCGCGGCGTGCAGGTGCGCGAGGCCGACTTCGACCGGCCGGAAACCCTGACCGCCGCCTTCACCGGCGTCGACCGGGTCCTGCTGGTCTCCACCAACGCGGTCGGCAACCGGGTCGCGCAGCACGTCGCCGCGATCCAGGCGGCCAAGGCGGCCGGGGTCGGCTTCGTGGCCTACACCAGCGTGCTGCGCGCCGACACCACGCCGATCGTGCTGGCCGCCGACCACAAGGCGACCGAGGAGGCGCTCGCCGCGTCCGGGCTGGCTTACTCGTTCCTGCGCAACGGCTGGTACATCGAGAACTACACCGCGCAGATCCCGACGGTACGGGCGACCGGCGCCTACCTGGGCAGCGCCGGTGACGGGCGGATCGCCGGCGCTACCCGGGCCGACTACGCCGAGGCGGCGGCCGCGGTGCTCACCACCGGGAACCCCAAGACGGTGTACGAGCTGGGCGGGGACTCGCCGTTCACGATGGCCGAGCTGGCCGCCGAGGTGAGCCGGCAGGCCGGGGTGGAGATCGGCTACACCGACGTGCCGGCCGAGAAGCTCGTCGAGATCCTCAGCGGGGCGGGGGTGCCGGAAGGGTTCGCGGCGGTGCTGGCCGACACCGACGTGCACGTGCGGGAGCACGGGGCGCTGGACAACCCGGGCAGCGACCTGCGGGACCTGATCGGGCGGCCGACGACGCCGCTCGCCGTGGCGGTGGCGGACGCGCTGAAGGGCTGATCCTCGGGGTGGGTGGGGGCCGGCGGGCGGGGGTTCGGTGCTTGCCGGCTCGGTGGCTGGCTGTTCAGCGCTCGCTCAACGCCCGCCCCGCTCAACGCTCGCACGCTCAACGCCGGTCCGCTCAGCGCTCGCTCAACGCGGCCTGCTCAACGCCGGTCCGCTCAACGCTGGCCGCTCAACGCCCACCCGCTCAGTGCCCGCCCTCCCAGGGGGACCCCCGCTGATCAGTGTGGGCGAGAGCGCGGCGAGTCGCCGGGCCGCCTGTGGACAGAAGTCCGCTGTGGACAACCCGCCGCCGCGCGGACCGGCGCGAAACGACTGGTCAGGCAGGCTCGGTGACGTCGGCGAAGGTGCCGTTCAGCGCGGCCACCGCCGCGTCGGCGGGGACCCGGAGGGCGACACCCCGCTCCCCCGCGCCCAGGCTGATCGTGCGGCCCGCGGTGCGCTCGTCGGCGATCACCGGCCAGGCCGTCGTCGCGCCGAACGGGGTGATGGTGCCGCGTTCGTAGCCGGTCGCCGCCTTGGCGGTGCCGGCGTCCGGCATCGACAGCCGGTTGACGCCGAGCAGGGCACGCAGTTTCGGCCAGGAGATCGAGCGGTCGCCGGGGACCAGGACGAACAGGTAGTCGTCCGGGCCGCGGCGGACCACCAGCGTTTTCACCAGGTCGCGCAGCTCGACGCCCTGGCTGGCGGCGGCCTCGGCGACGCTGCTGACCGGGCCGTGCCGGACGATCTCGTGGCTGATCCCGGACTCGGTCACGGCTGCGATGGCGGCGCTGGTCACCCGATCACCCTAGCGCCTGTTTCGGAGGCCGACCGGGGCTGCGGCGTGGCCAGGAGCGCGCCTGGCAGCGTCCCCGGATCGCCCCCATACAACCCCGGTATGCGGGCGATCCGGGGCCGTTGCCAGCCACCCTCCTGACCTCGCCTCGCACTCGGCCGGCCTCCGAAACAGGCGCTAGTAGTTTGGAAACGGTCCAAGGCAGGAAGGGAACCCGATGACAGACCGGCCAAGGAAAGAGCCCGGACCGGACCATCCGATCACCGTCACGCCGACCGGCGAGCGGGTGGTGGTGACCGTCGCCGGCCAGGTGGTGGCGGACACCACGAGGGCGTTGAGCCTGCGCGAGGCGACGTACCCGGCGGTGCAGTACGTGCCGCTCGCCGACGTCGACCGGTCGCTGCTGGAGCGCACCGGGACGCGGACCTACTGTCCGTACAAGGGCGAGGCCAGCTACTACTCGATCACGGTCGGCGGCGACCGGTCCGTGGACGCGATCTGGGAGTACCAGGCGCCGTACGACGCGGTTGCCGAGATCAAGGAGCACGTCGCGTTCTACCCGGACCGGGTGGACGCGATCACGATCGGCTGAGGAGAAAGGGACGCCGGGGAGTCAGCCGGCGCGCAGGGCGCTGCGGACCGCTGCCAGCTGGTAGCGGTCCGCGTCGTACGGCGTGTAGAGCGAGATCCGGTCGATCGTCGTGCCGAACCGGGCGGTGAGCCCGGCCGCGACCGTCGCCGGGTCGCCGGCCACCGCGAAGGCGTCCAGCACGTCGTCGGTGATCTCGGCGGCCATCGCCGCCCAGTCCTGGCGCCGGGACAGGACGTTGAGCCGGTCGGCCAGGTCACCCCAGCCGTGCACGTCGAGCACCGGGCGGTAGGACGGGGTGGACGCGTAGAAGGCGATCTGCCCGCGCACCGCCCGCTCGGCCCGGGCCCGCTGGGCCTCGTCGGCGCCGAGCACCACCATCGCGGCCATCGCTGACGCCGCGGGCGTCTCGGTGCCGACCGTCTCCCGGGTGCTCAACGGACGCTCCGACGTCTCCCCGCAGACCCGTGAGCTGATCGAGCGGCTGCTCCGCGAGCACGACTACCGGCCCCGCAACTCTCGGCACTCCGGCCGGGCTCGGCTGATCGACCTGGTCTTCAACGACCTGGACAGCCCGTGGGCGCTGGAACTGGTGCGCGGCGTGGAGGACGTGACCCACGCGGCCGGGGTCGGCACCGTGGTCTCCCAGGTGCACCGGCGGACCACCGCCACCCGCCAGTGGCTGCAGAATCTGCGGGCCCGCGCCTCCGACGGCGTGGTCTTCGTGACCTCCGACGTGGCCGAGCCGGTGCACACCGAGCTGCACCGGCTGCGCGTCCCAGTGGTGATCATCGATCCGGCCGGTGGCGCCGCGACCGACGTGCCGACCATCGGCGCGACCAACTGGTCGGGCGGCCGCACGGCCACCGATCACCTGATCAGCCTCGGTCACCGGCGGATCGGGTTCATCGCCGGGCCGAAGGATCTGCTGTGCAGCCGCGCCCGTCTGGACGGTTTCCGGGCGGCGATGGAGGCGGCCGGCGTGCCGGTCGACCCGGGCCTGATGGAGCAGGGCGACTTCCGCAACGAGTCGGGCTACCAGGCCGGTGGGCGGCTGCTGGACCGGCCGGACCGGCCGACCGCGATCTTCGCCTCCAGCGACCAGATGGCGCTCGGCGTCTACGAGGCGGCCCGCCGCCGCGGCCTGCGCGTGCCGGACGACCTGAGCGTGATCGGTTTCGACGACCTGCCGGACGCCTGCTGGTCCTCGCCGCCGCTGACCACGATCCGTCAGCCGCTGGCGGAGATGGGGGCGCTCGCCGCGCGGACAGTCCTGCGACTGTCGCGCGGCGAGACCATCGAGACCCCCCGGGTGGAGCTGGTCACCAAGCTGATCGTGCGGGAGAGCACGAAGTCACTTGCCGAAACCCGCGGTCAGACCACTGAGTAGCTGACGGCGGCCGACCACGTAGAGGACCAGGATCGGCAGCGTGGTCAGCACGACGGAAGCCAGCACCGCCGGGATGTTGATGTTGTACTGGCCCTGGAACGCGGTGAGCGCCAGCGGCAGGACGCGCTTGTCCGGGTTCTGGGTCAGGATCAGCGGCAGGAGGAAGCCGTTCCACACCTGCAGACCCTGGTAGATCGTGACGGTCACCAGCGCCGGGCGGGTCAGCGGCAGCGCCAGCCGCCAGAGCGTGCCCCACTCGGTGGCGCCGTCGATGCGCATGGACTCGAACAGCTCCTTCGGGATGTCCCGGATGAAGTTCGAGAGCACCAGCACCGAGAGCGGGATCGCGAACGCGATCGACGGCAGGATGATCGCGCCCAGCGTGTCGTACATCTGGAGCTTGATGATGATCAGGTAGACCGGGATGATCACCGCCTGCAGCGGGATGGCGAGACCCATCAGGAACACCCCGTTGACCGTCCGCAGGAACCGGCTCACCGAGCTGCCCCGGACGATCGCGTAGGCCGCCATGAACGACGCCACGATGGCCGGGGCCACCGCGCCGACCGTGACGATCACGCTGTTGAAGAAGTACCGGACGAAGTCGTGCTCCAGCACGAACCGGTAGTTCTCCAGCGACGGGTTGGCCGGCGGGACCAGCGGGTTGGTGGAGTAGTAGTCGGCCTGCAGCTTGAAGCTGGTGATCACGATCCAGTAGATCGGGATGATCACCACGCCGAGCCAGAGCCAGCCGGCCAGGCCACCGAACCAGTTGTACTGCAGCAACTTGGGCCGCCGGCTGGTGGGCGGTGGCGCCACGTGGGCCGCCTTGCCGGACTTCCGATGGTCGAGGGTCGTCGTCATCTCAGGCTCCTTCCAGCTGGCTCTCGGTCGCATCCCGGCCACCGAGGCGGCGCAGCAGCAGGGCCAGGCCCAGGCCGAGCAGCACCAGGATGACGGCGATGACGCTGGCCGGGCCCATCAGGGTGGCCTTGAAGCCGCGCTGGTACATGTCGACCGCGAGCGCCCGGGTGGCGTCGCCGGGACCACCGGCGGTGAGCACCCAGATCAGGTCGAAGAAGGTCAGTGAGCCGACCACCATCAGCGTCGACGATGTGATGATCGTGTACTTCAGCTGCGGCAGCGTGATGCTGAAGAACTTGCGGACGCGGCCGGCGCCGTCGATCTCGGCCGCCTCGTACATCGAGGCCGGGATCTGCCGGACGCCGCCCTGGTAGATCAGCGAGTGGAACGGGATCCACTGCCAGGACACCACGAAGATGACCACGCCGACCGCGAGCGTGCTGTCGCCCAGCCAGTCCTGCTGCAGGAACTCCAGGCCGAGACCGGCGCCGAGACCGAAGTTCGGGTCCAGCAGCATCTTGTAGGTGATCGAGATGGCCACCTGGCTGAGCAGCAGCGGGACGAAGAAGAGCACCGCGAGCACGCTGCGGTACCGCGCATGCTTGGCGATGAAGACCCCGAGCAGGATCGAGATCGGCGTCTGCGCGAGCCAGGAGAGCGCCATGATCAGGAAGGTCACCCAGAGGGCGTGCGGCAGGCCGGGGTCGGACAGCACCGACTTCCAGCTCTCCAGCCCGCTCATCGGGATGGTCTCGCTGAGCCCGTTCCACGACGAGAAGCTCAGGTAGAGCACGCCGAAGAGCGGGATGACACCGAAGATCGTGAAGGCGATCAGGGCCGGCCAGGCCATCCAGGAGACGGAACCGCTCCCCCCACCGCGCGCGGCGGTGGAGGGAGCGGTCCGCACTACAGGCGGTGCGATCGTCATTTGCCGATAACCGCGTTCATGTTGGTGGCGAACTCCTGCGGAGTGACCTTCAGCTGGAACAGCTTGGCGATGTTCTCCAGCAGCGTCTCCGCGGCCGTCGGGCTCAGCGCCTGGTCCCAGGACTGACCGAAGTTGTTCGCCTTGCTGGACACGTCGTAGATGAAGTTGAGGAAGTCCTTGTCCGGGGAGTTCGCCAGCTTCGCGTTCGAGCCCTGGACGATCGGGACACCGCCGGACTCGATCCAGCCCTGCTGCTCGGCGTCGTCGAGCATGGTCTTGAAGAACGCCTTCGCGGTCTCCTTCTGCTTGTCCGACGCCTTCGAGTAGATCGAGAGGTACTGACCGGCGTTGCCGTAGGCGTTGGTCGGGTCGCCCTTGCCACCGTCGACCGCCGGGAAGCTGGCGTAGCCCAGCTTGCCGTCCTTGATGAACGAGCCACCCTCGGCCTTGATGATGCCGTACGACCAGGAGCCGTGCAGCTCCATGGCCGCCTTGCCGCGGTAGAGCAGCGCCTGGTCGGCGTTGGAGTCGGCGGTGACCGACGCGAAGCCCTTGATGAAGCCGTTCGCCTTGACCAGGTCCTGGACCTTGGTGAGCGCGTCGATCGCGGCCGGGTTGCTCCAGGCGTCCTTCTGGCCGTTGTAGGCGTTGCCGAAGACCTCGGGGCCGCCGATCCGGTCGAAGAGGAGCTCGAGCCACATCATGTTGGTCCAGCGCGACTGGCCGGCCAGCGAGAACGGCGCGATGCCCTTGGCGTTGAACTTCGGGACCTGCTCCATCAGCTCGGCCCAGGTCTGCGGCGGGGCCGACACGCCGGCCTTCTCGAAGGCCTCCTTGTTGTACAGCATGACGATCGGCTGCACGGTCTCGGCCGGCATCGCGTAGATCTTGCCGTCGATGGTGGCCGGGCCGAAGGACGCCTTGAACAGCCGGTCCTTGACCGCGGAGTTCTGCGCGAACCAATCGGTCAGGTCGTCGACCTGGCCGGCCTCGACGTAGCTCTTCAGGCCGCCGCCGCCCCAGCCCCAGATGATGCTCGGGGCCTGGCCCGCGCCGAGCGCGGTCTTCAGCTTGTCCTTGTAGGTGTCGTTCTGGAACGTGGTGACCTTGATGGTGCCGTTGCCGGTCTTGTTGAAGCGGTCCACCGCGCCCTGCCGGATCGGCTCTCCGGGCGGGCCGCTGAGGAACCAGTAGCTGGCGGCGTCGGCGCCGCCGGAGCCGCTGCCGCTGCTGGTGTCGGACGGGCCGGAGCTGCCGCACGCGGCGAGACCGGTGGCCGCGGCAGCACCCGCGGTGAGACTCAGAAAGTTCCTGCGCTTCACGCTGTTCTCCGTAGTCGAAGCAAGCCGCGGCGAGCCGCGGAGGGGTGATAAAGCGATGGCGACGGCGGTCACTTAGTTCCGGAACTTTCGAGTGACAGCCGCAAATTAACGCGAGGTTTCGTTAACGTAGGGTTTCGCTGTGACGAGTGTCAAGGCCCTTGCCCGAACCGTGCCCTGAGCGCCAGAGTAGGCACCCTCGGCAGGCACATTCGTTACGCCGCCGTGCTTGTCACGGCACCCGAAACTTTCGGGAACCCTTCGGAGGAAACGTTGACCACAGAACAGGTGACCCAGCCGTGGCGCGACCCGGCGCTCCCCGTCGCCGACCGCGTCGAGGCGCTGCTCGCCGAGATGACCCTCGAGGAGAAGGTCGCGCAGCTGGGTAGCCGCTGGGTCGGCAACGACATGGGCGACACCGCGCAGGAGGACGGCTACGACCCAGAGGAGCAGCACAACGTCGCCCCGATGCAGGACGTCTTCGCGGCCGGCGGCTCGGTGTCGCTGACGGACGCGGCCGAGCACGGCCTCGGCCACCTGACCCGGGTGTACGGCAGCATCCCGCTCTCCCCCGCCGAGGGCGCCGCCGAGCTGATCCGCCAGCAGCGCGTGGTGATGGCCGCCCGGCTCGGCATCCCCGCGATCGTGCACGAGGAGTGCCTGACCGGGTTCACCGCGTTCGGCGCCACCGTCTACCCGGCCGCGCTCGCCTGGGGCGCCACCTTCGACCCGGAGCTGATCGAGCGGATGTCCGCGGCGATCGGCCGGGACATGGCCGCGCTCGGCGTGCACCAGGGCCTGTCCCCGGTGCTCGACGTGGTCCGCGACTACCGGTGGGGCCGGGTCGAGGAGACCATCGGCGAGGACCCCTATCTGGTCGCGATGGTCGGCTCCGCCTATGTCCGGGGCCTGCAGAGCTCCGGGGTGATCGCCACGCTCAAGCATTTCGCCGGCTACTCCGCCTCCCGTGGCGCCCGCAACCACGGCCCGGTGCCGATGGGCCGGCGCGAGCTGATCGACCTGATCCTGCCCCCGTTCGAGACTGCCGTGCAGATCGGCGGCGCGGGCTCGGTCATGAATTCCTATTCCGACGTCGACGGGGTGCCGGCCGGCGCCGACCGGTGGTTGCTCACCGAGGTGCTCCGGGACGAGTGGGGTTTCACCGGCACCGTGGTCTCCGACTACTGGGCGATCCCATTCCTGGCCACCATGCACGGCGTCGCCACCGGCAACGCCGACGCCGGCGCGCAGGCGCTGGCCGCCGGGATCGACGTCGAGCTGCCGGACACCATCGGGTACGGCGCCGAGCTGGTCGCCAAGGTCCGCCGCGGCGAGGTGCCGGAGGAGCTGGTCGACCGCGCCGCCCGCCGCCTGCTCACCCAGAAGGCCCAGCTGGGCCTGCTCGACCCGGGCTGGACCCCGGAGGAGTCGGTGCTGGCCGCGCCGGTCACCGACCTGAACGGGCCGGGCAACCGGGCGCTCGCCGCCGAGCTGGCCGAGCGCTCGGTCGTGCTGCTCGACGCGGGCAGCGCGCTGCCGGTCGCCGGGCCGCGCCGGATCGCCGCGATCGGCCCGTGCGCCGACGACGCCCGCACCTTCCTCGGCTGCTACGCCTTCCCGAACCACGTGCTCCCCCGGTACCCGCAGCTCGGCCTGGGCCTGGACATCCCGACCGCGCTGGACGGCCTGCGCGCCGAGTTCCCGGACGGCGAGATCGGCTACGCCCGCGGCTGCGAGGTGACCGGCGACGACCGCAGCGGTTTCGCCGAGGCGGTCGAGGCGGCCCGCGGCGCCGAACTGGCGGTGGCCTTCGTCGGCGACCTGGCCGGCTTGTTCGGCAAGGGCACCTCGGGCGAGGGCTGTGACGCCGACGACCTGCGGCTGCCCGGCGTGCAGGCGGAGCTGCTGGAGGCGCTGCTGGCCACCGGCACGCCGCTGGTCGTGGTGGTGGTCTCCGGCCGGCCGTACGCGCTGGGCGACCTGGCCGGCCGGGTGGCCGGCCTGGTCCAGGCGTTCATGCCCGGCCAGGCCGGCGGGCAGGCGATCGCCGGCGTGCTCAGCGGCCGGATCCAGCCGACCGGCAAGCTGCCGGTGCAGATCCCGCGGACCCCGGGCGGGCAGCCGGGCACCTACCTGCAGCCGATCCTGGGCGCCACGCACAGCGGGGTGAGCAACCTCGACCCGACGCCGCTCTACCCGTTCGGCTACGGCAGCTCGTACACCACCTTCGCGGTCGACGAGCTGAAGGTCAGCGCGGACACCGTGCCGACCGACGGCGAGTTCAGCGTCACCGTGCGGGTCCGCAACACCGGCGGGCGGGACGGCGCCGAGGTGGTCCAGCTCTACCTGTCCGACCCGGTCGCCCAGGTCACCCGTCCGGTCCGCCAGCTGTCCGGTTTCCAGCGCGTCGAGCTGGCCGCCGGGGCGGGCGCCGAGGTCACCTTCCACGTGCACACCGACCGCACCGCGTTCGCCGGCCGCGACCTCCAGCGCGTGGTGGAGCCCGGTGACTTGCGGGTGCTCGTCGGCACCTCGGCCGGCGACCTGTCCTGCCAGGCGACCGTCACGCTGACCGGCCCGGTCCGCCCGGCCGGCGCCGACCGCCGGCTGGTCACCCCGGTGGAGGTCCGGCCGATCGAGTCGTAACCGCTGGTTACCGTCCGCTCCGGCGAGCTGACACTAGGCTGAAACCGTGCCCCGACGCATCAACGACGACGAGCGGCTACGGCGGTTCGAGGCGGTCACCGATGCGGCCCTGTCGCGCCTCGATGCCTCCGATCTGCTCGACGAGTTGCTGGACCGGGTCCGGGACCTGCTGGACGTGGACACCGCGGCGATCCTGCTGCTGGACGAGCACGCCCAGCAGCTGGTCGCCACCGCGGCCAAGGGTCTGGAGGAGGAGGTCCGGGCCGGGTTCCGGGTCGCCGTCGGGCGCGGTTTCGCCGGCCGGGTGGCGGCCGGCCGCCGGCCGGTCCGGATCGCCGACGTCACCGCGGGCGACGTGGTCAACCCGATCCTGCTGCACAAGGGGATCCGGTCGCTGCTCGGCGTGCCGATCCTGGCCGGCACCGACCTGATCGGGGTGCTGCACGTCGGCACGCTGACGCCGCGCCGGTTCGGGGCCGACGACATCCGGTTGCTGGAGCTGGTCGCCGACCGGGCCGGGGTGGCCGGCCGGATCCGGTCGCACAAGCTGGACCAGGCCGCCGCCCTGGCCCTGCAGCGCAGCCTGCTGCCGGCCCGGTTGCCCGAGATCCCCGGCGTCGAGCTGGCCGCCCGCTACGTGCCCGGGCACGCGTTCGGCATCGGTGGCGACTGGTACGACGTCTTCACCCTCCCCTCCGGCCACCTGGGCGTGGTGATCGGCGACGTCTCCGGTCACGGCCTGGCCTCCGCCGTGGTGATGGGCCGGATCCGCAGCGCGCTCCGCTCCTACGCGCTGATCTGCGACGACCCGGCCGAGGCGCTCACCCTGCTGAACCGCAAGGTGCACCACTTCGAGGCGGGCAGCCTGACCACCGCGCTGTACGCGATGATCAGCCCGGACCGGGAGCGGATCGTGCTCTCCTCGGCCGGGCACCTGCCCCCGGTGGTGGCCTGTCCCGGCGAGGGCGCCGCGCTGGCCGAGATCATGGTCGACCCGCCGCTCGGCATCGGCCCGCGCACCCGGCGCCGGCGCAGCACCACCCTGGAGTTCCCGCCCGGCGCCCTGCTGCTCTGCTACACCGACGGCCTGGTGGAGCGCCGGGACCAGGTGATCGATACCGGATTGGGGCGGCTCACCGGCCTGGTCCGGGCGGACAATGCGGAGACGGTGTGCACCACGGTGCTGGGCATCGCGGACACCGAGCAGCCGGGGGACGACGTCGCCGTGCTCGCCGTGCGACGCCGTACCTGAGAACACGGAAAAATGCCTGCACCCCCTTGTTCACCACGGATTCAGCGGAAAAGATGGGGCGGCATGCACTGATCCCGAAGTTGGAGGCCGGATGACCGCCAAGAAGGTTCTGCACAATCTCATCGCCGGCGCCGCGGTCGCGCCCGCCGACGGGCGGTATGCGGATCTGATCGACCCGAGCACCGGCGAGGTCTTCGCGTCCGCCCCGATCTCCGGCAAGGAGGACGTCGACCGGGCCATGGCCGCCGCGTCCACGGCCTTCGAGGAGTGGCGGAACACCACTCCCAGCGACCGGCAGAAGGCGCTGCTCAAGTTCGCCGACGCGGTCGAGGCCCGGGCCGACGAGCTGGTCGCCGCCGAGTCGCAGAACACCGGGAAGCCGCTCGGCCTGACCGCCAGCGAGGAGCTGCCGCCGGCGGTCGACCAGATCCGGTTCTTCGCCGGCGCCGCCCGGCTGCTCGAGGGCCGCTCCGCGGGGCAGTACATGAACGGCTTCGAGAGCTACGTGCGGCGCGAGCCGGTCGGCGTCTGCGCCCAGGTCACCCCGTGGAACTACCCGCTGATGATGGCGGTCTGGAAGATCGCGCCGGCCCTGGCCGCGGGCAACACCGTGGTGCTCAAGCCGTCCGACACCACCCCGGTCACCAGCGTCATGCTGGCCGAGATCGCCGCCGAGTTCTTCCCGGCCGGTGTCTTCAACGTGCTGCTCGGCGACCGGGACACCGGCCGCGCCCTGGTCGAGCACAAGACCCCGCAGATGGTGTCGATCACCGGCTCGGTGCGGGCCGGCATGGAGGTGGCCGGCTCGGCCGCCGCCGACCTCAAGCGCACCCACCTGGAGCTGGGCGGCAAGGCCCCGGTCGTGGTCTTCGAGGACGCCGACATCGCGGCGGCCGCCGCGGACATCGCGGTCGCCGGGTACTTCAACGCCGGGCAGGACTGCACCGCGGCCACCCGGGTGCTGGTCGCCCCGGCGGTGTACCAGGACTTCGTGGCCGCCCTCGCCGAGCAGGCCCGCGGCTTGAAGACCGGCGCCCCCGACGACGAGGACGTGCTCTACGGCCCGGTCAACAACGCCGGCCAGCTGAGCCGGGTGAGCGGCTTCATCGACCGGCTGCCCGACCACGCCTCGATCGAGGCCGGCGGCGCCCGGGTCGGCGACCGCGGCTTCTTCTGGTCGCCCACCGTGGTGGCCGGCCTGCGCCAGGACGACGAGATCATCCAGAACGAGGTGTTCGGCCCGGTCATCACCGTGCAGCAGTTCGCCGACGAGGACGAGGCGGTCCGCTTCGCCAACGGGGTGGACTACGCGCTGGCCTCCAGCGTGTGGACCCGGGACCACGGGCGGGCGATGCGGATGACCCAGCGGCTCGACTTCGGCTGCGTCTGGGTCAACTGCCACATCCCGCTGGTCGCGGAGATGCCGCACGGCGGCTTCAAGCACTCCGGCCACGGCAAGGACCTTTCGGTGTACGGCCTGGAGGACTACACCCGCATCAAGCACGTCATGCACAACGTGGGGGCGTGATGAACTCGGAGCAGCTGCACAAGCGGAGACTGGCCGCGGTCGCCCGGGGCGTCGGGTCCACCATCGCCGCGTACGTCGACCACGCCGGCGGCGGCACGCTGACCGACGTGGACGGCCGGGAATGGATCGACTTCGCCTCCGGCATCGCGGTCACCAACGTCGGCAACGCCGCGCCGAGGGTGGTCGAGGCGGTCCGGGCCCAGGTCGAGCGGTTCACCCACACCTGCTTCATGGTCGCGCCGTACGAGTCGTACGTCGCGGTCTGCGAGCAGTTGATCGAGCTGACCCCGGGCTCCTTCGAGAAGCGGGCCGCGCTGTTCAACTCCGGCGCCGAGGCGGTGGAGAACGCCGTCAAGATCGCCCGGCACGCCACCGGGCGGCAGGCGGTCGTGGTGTTCGACCACGCGTACCACGGCCGGACCAACCTGACCATGGCGCTGACCGCGAAGAACATGCCGTACAAGCACCGGTTCGGCCCGTTCGCGCCGGAGGTCTACCGGGCGCCGATGTCCTATCCGCTGCGCGACGGCGGGCTGGACGGCGCCGAGGCGGCCCGCCGGGCGATCGACGTGATCGAGAAGCAGGTCGGCGCGGGCAACGTGGCGGCCGTGCTGATCGAGCCGATCCAGGGTGAGGGCGGCTTCGTCGTACCGGCGCCCGGTTTCCTGCCCGCGCTTGCCGCCTGGGCGGCCGAGGCCGGCGCGGTGTTCATCGCCGACGAGATCCAGACCGGTTTCTGCCGGACCGGGCAGTGGTTCGCCTCCGAGCACGAGGGCCTGGAGCCGGACCTGATCACCACGGCCAAGGGGATGGGCGGCGGGCTGCCGATCGCCGGGGTGGTCGGGCGGGCTTCTCTCATGGACGCCGTGCATGCCGGTGGCCTCGGCGGGACCTACGGCGGGAACCCGGTCGCGTGTGCCGCCGCGCTCGCCGCCATCGAGACCATGCGCGAGCTGGATCTGGCCGGCGCGGCGCGACGCATCGAGGACGTACTGAAAACCGCTCTGTCTGATTTCTCGGACATGGCGGAAGTGCGCGGGCGGGGCGCGATGATCGCCATGGAGATCACCGAGCCGGGGACCCTGGAGCCGGATCCGGCCCGGACGGCCGCCGTCTCGCGAGCCTGCCACGACCGCGGCCTGCTCACGCTGACCTGCGGCACCTACGGGAACGTGCTGCGTTTCCTCCCGCCCCTGGTGATCTCCGACCAGGACCTCCACCGTGGGCTGGACATTCTGCGTGAAGCTCTGCGGAACTAGCCCAAGAGCACGCTCACAGGGAAGAATCGCGCCGTGAGTGAGACGGGGCTGGATGAGATCAACAAGCAGATCATCGATCACCTGCAGCGGGACGGGCGGATGTCCTACGCCACGCTCGCCAAGACGATCGGGCTGTCCGAGGCCGCGGTGCGCCAGCGCGTACAGCGGCTCCTGGACAACGGCCTGATGCAGATCGTCGCCGTGACCGACCCGCTCACCCTGGGTTTCGCCCGGCAGGCGATGGTCGGTCTGCGGGTCACCGGCGACCTCCGGGAGATCGCCGACGAGCTGGCGTCGATCCCCGAGGTGGACTACGTGGTGATCTGCGCCGGCCGCTACGACCTGCTGGTCGAGCTGGTCTGCACCGACGACGAGCACCTGCTGGACCTGCTCAACGAGAAGGTCCGGCCGATCCAGGGGGTCGCCGCGGTGGACACGTTCATGTACCTCAAACTCGCCAAACAGACCTATGCCTGGGGAACCCGATAACCGATGAGCTTCTGGCTCGACTCGCTCGGCCCGATCGAGCGGCGCACCGCCCTGCCCGGCGACCGGGACGCCGACGTGGCGATCGTGGGCGGCGGCTACACCGGGCTGTGGACCGCGTTCTACCTCGCCCGGGCCCGGCCGGACCTGCGGATCGTCGTCCTGGAGGCGGAGTTCTGCGGGTTCGGCGCGTCCGGCCGCAACGGCGGCTGGGCCTCCGGCCTGTTCCCGGTCTCCGAGGCCGCGCTGACCCGGCGGTTCGGCGCCGACGCGGCCAAGGCGATGCACGCCGCGCTGGCCGGCGCGGTCGACGAGGTGGGGCGGGCCGGCATCGACTGCGACTACGCCAAGGGCGGTGTCATCTCGCTGATCCGCACCCCCGGCCAGCTGCGCCGGGCGCCCGCCGACCGGCTCGACGCCGCGCGGACCCGGGCGATCTGCGACGCCACCGGCGTGCTCGGCGGCGTCTACAGCGAGCACTGCGCCGCACTGCACCCCGGCAAGCTGGTCCGCGGCCTGGCTTCCGCGGTCGAAGAACTCGGCGTCACCATCCACGAGGGCACCCGTGCGTTGTCCGTGACGGCCGGCGAGGTGATCACCGACCGGGGCACGGTCCGGGCCGGCACCGTGGTCCGCGCCTTGGAGGGGTACACCGCGGAACTGCCCGGCCACCGCCGCGACCTGGCCCCGGTCTACTCGCTGATGATCGCCACCGAGCCGCTGCCGGCCGCCGTCTGGGACCGGATCGGGCTGCGCCGCCGGGAGACCTTCACCGACGAACGCCGGATGATCATTTACGGGCAGCGGACCGCTGACGATCGGCTGGCGTTCGGCGGCCGCGGCGCGCCGTACCACTTCGGCTCCCGGGTCCGCCCCGAATACGACCGGGTCCCCGCCGTCTTCGGCAAGCTCCGGCACACCGTCCAGGAACTGTTCGGCATCGAGGTCGCGGTCGCCGCCCGCTGGGGCGGCCCGCTCGGCATCCCGCGCGACTGGATGCCCAGCGTCGGCCTGCGCGACGGCGTGGCCTGGGCCGGCGGCTACGTCGGCGACGGCGTGGCCGCGACCAACCTGGCCGGCCGTACCCTCACCGACCTGATCCTGGGCCGCGAGTCGGACCTGACCCGGCTCCCCTGGGTCGGCCACCGCTCCCGCCGCTGGGAACCGGAACCGCTCCGCTGGCTCGGCATCAACGGCGGCCTGCAGGGGGCGGCGTTGCTGGACGCTCTCGACCGCTGACCCGCTTCCGGCACGCCCCGCCTCTCGACCGCTGACCCGCTTCCGGCACGCCCGCCTCTCGACCGCTGACCCGCTTCCGGCACGCCCGCCTCTCGACCGCTGACCCGCTTCCGGCACGCCCGCCTCTCGACCGCTGATCCGCTTTTGGTACGCCGGAGCGCCCCGTCTCTCGATCGCTGATTGGCTTTCCGGTACGCCCGAGTGTCCCGTCCGCAGGTGATCGCCCGCCCGCACCCCGCCGCGAGACCCGCCGCTGGTTGCGGTCCTGCCGCGCCCTCCGCTCCCGGCTGGTCCTCAGGGGTGTCTCAAGCTTCGCGAGACACCCCTGAGGACCAGCCGGATCACGCTGGGCTCGGTGTCGGGGCCACCGGTGACCGCGCTGTTCCTCGGGCCTCTGCCGATGATGCGAGTGCGCGGCGGAGGTCAGAAGTGTGGCTGGCGATGCCGCAGGCCAATCGGATGGCGAAGCACGGCTCGGGTCGGTCGTCCACATTCCGGCTTTGTCCACAGGCGATCCGCTTCGTCCTGCGGATTTGCGGCAGACTGTCCAGCGGGCGGCTCCCCCTGAGGGAGGGCGGGCTGACGGCTGAGGTGGGCTGGCGGTGAGGCTCGGCGGCGGGATCACGGAGCGGCGAGACCGTGGGCGGTGGCACTGCGGTGCGGCGGAACCGCGCCCGGGCGGGACACCGGACCGCGAGACCGTGGCGGTGAAACTGCCGGGCGGCAGGGCTACGGCGTGAGACCGCTAGGCAGCGGGACCACGCACAGGCGGGGCTGCGGTGCGGCGAGCGCGAACGGCGAGACTGCGGAGGGTGAGCGGCGGGCGGACGGTGCGCGGCAGATGGTGGATCAGGTGTGGAGTGGGAGCCGCACACAGACCACCGTGCCGGTCGGGTCGTTGGCGGCCAGGCGGATGGTGCCGCCGTGCAAGCGGATGATGGCCCGGGCCAGGCTCAAGCCCAGGCCGCTGCCGTGGGTGCCCTGGTGGCGGACGTTGCTGCCGCGGAAGAAGCGGTCGAAGACGCGGTCGCGTTCGGATTCCGGGGTGCCGATGCCGGTGTCGGCGATGCGCAGTTCGGCCCAGCCGTCGGTGCTGTGCAGGGTGACCCGGATGGGGGCGCCGGGCGGGCTGTATTTGACCGCGTTGGCCAGCAGGTCGTCGAGGACCTGGCGGAGCCGGTCCGGGTCGGCGGGGAGCGGCAGCGTGTCCGGCAGGTCGGTGGTGATCACCGAGCGGGCCGCCGAGATCGCGTCGGTGACCAGGGCGGCCAGGTCGACGCGGCGTTTCTCCAGGGCGAGGTGGCCGCTGTCCAGGCCGGCCAGGTCGAGCAGCGCCTCGGCGATGCGTTGCAGCACGGCCGCGTTGCGGGCGATGGTCCGGGCCATCCGGCGGCCGTCGTGGTCGAGGCCGGCGGCGTCCTCGGCGAGGATGGTGGCGTTCGCGGTGATCGAGGTGAGCGGGGTGCGCATCTCGTGCCCGACCAGGTCGACGAAGTCGTTCTGGGCCCGGGCGAGCTGGCGGGCCAGTTCTTCGGCCCGGCGCAGCGCCACGAACACGCCGATCTGCGCGGCCACCCCGTCCATCAGCACGGTGAGCAGGTCCTCGTGCCGTTCCTCCGCCCCCGCGTAGCAGGTCAGCACGCCGAGCAGGGTGTTCCCGTCCTGGACCGGGACGGCCAGCACGGTCCGGATGCCGCGTTGGATGCAGATCTGCACCCGGTCCCGCTCGTGCGGGGTCTGCAGGTTCAGGTCGGCGCCGATGTCCGGCACCCAGATGGCCCGCCCGGTCGCCCAGACCCGCCCGGTGATCCCTTCGCCGTGCCGCGGCACGTGCCCGAAGAATCCGTCCGGGGCGTCGCCGCCGGTGTCCCAGTGCCCGACCGAGCGCAGCCCGCCGCCGGCCGACTCGTCGATGAGGAACAGTTCGGCGCACGGCCAGCCGAGCGTGACCGCGACCGCGCGGAGCACTTCGGGGGCGGCCGCCTGCACCGTGCCGGCCTGTTTCAGCACGTGTTCGACGGCGAGATGGCAGGCCCGGAACCGTTCGGCGCGGCGCAGCGCGGTCACCTCGTGCGCCACCGAGACCGCGCCGAGCAGCTGGTTGTCGGCGTCGAAGATGGGCTGGGCGGTGCAGGCGAAGCAGCGGACCGGGTGGCCGGGCAGCCGGACGCAGATGTCCTCGGCGATCACCCGCTCGCCGCGCAGCGCCCGCATCACCGGGGTCTCCTCCCAGCGCAGCGGGCGCATGTCGGGCGTGGTCATCACCGCCTCGGACACCTCGGCGTAGTTCTCCGGCACCGGCCCGTCCAGCGGCAGGCCGCGGACCTCGCGCATCGCCCGGTTGACGAAGACGAGCCGGCCGCTGGCGTCGCAGGCGACCACCCCGACCGACAGGCTCTGCAGCAGGACGCCGAGGAACGCTTCGCTGTCCGATGTGACCGCAGCCCCCAGCATCACCATGTCGGCCCACTTCTCGCGTGTGCCCGCGCCGTTGCGACCACACGCCCTTTATACCGCTGTATGTGCCTTTTATCCGGTACAGGTCTGGTCGTGTTCGTGACTGAGCAGCTCCTGGATCGCGGTGACCAACCGGTCGTTCGGGCAGGGCTTGAGCAGCACCGCGCAGGCCAGCTCGGCGGCCCGCGGGTCACCGGGGGTGATCTGCCCGCTCAGGATGGCCACCGGCATGTCGCTCATCTCCGGGTGGGCGCGCACCTTGCGAATCAGCTCCCAGCCGTCCATCCGCGGCATGCCGAGGTCGGTGAGGAGCGCGTCCGGGTGCTGCTCCTCGAGCATCTCGAAGGCGGCCTGCCCGTCCGGGGCGCGGAGCACGGTGACACCGGCTCGTCTGCACACCCGGGTCAGGACGGCGGCGATGTCCTCGTCGTCCTCGGCGATCAGCAACACGGCCATTCCGTCAGCATGCGCCCGGCAATGAGCGCAGCGGGAGCTTTTCCAGCAATGTCGGTTGCGGCGACCCATTGGAAACCAATGTCGGTTGCCGCGACCCAGCGGAAACAAGCACCTGGAAACAACGCGTGACGATACCGAGGATCGAGAGGGACCGATACCCGAAGGGGGCGACATGACCAGACGGACCCTCGCCGGCGTCACCATCAGCGCGCTCGTCGTCGCGCTGCTGCCGGGCGCCGCCGCCACGGCGGCCACCACGCCACTGTATCGAGACGCCCGGCAACCGGTGGAGAAACGCGTCACCGACCTGCTGGGCCGGATGACGCTGGCCGACAAGATCGGCCAGATGACCCAGGCCGAGCGCGGCGCGGTCGCCGCCGACCCGTCGCTGATCACCCAGTGGCGGCTCGGGTCGGTGCTCTCCGGGGGCGGCTCGGTGCCCACCCCGAACACCCCGCAGGCCTGGGTCGCGATGGTCAACGAGTTCCAGCGGGCGGCGCTGGCCACCCCGCTCGGCATCCCGATGATCTACGGGGTGGACGCGGTGCACGGGCACGGCAACGTCTACGGCGCCACCATCTTCCCGCACAACGTCGGCCTCGGCGCCACCCGCGACCCGCGCCTGGTCGAGCGGGTGTACCGGGCCACCGCGGCGGAGGTGCGGGCGACCGGCATCCCGTGGGACTTCGCGCCGTGCGTCTGCGTCAGCCGGGACGAGCGGTGGGGCCGCGCCTACGAGAGCTTCGGCGAGGACCCGGGCCTGGTGGTCCGGATGCGCACCGCGGTCGACGGGCTGCAGCGCGGCGGCGTGCTGCCCACGGTCAAGCACTACGCCGGGGACGGCGACACCGAGTACGGCACCGGCAGCGGCGACTTCACCATCGACCAGGGCGTCACGGTCACCAGCCGGGCCGACTTCGAGCGGATCGACCTGGCGCCCTACCGGGATCTGCACGGGGTCTACACGGTGATGCCGTCGTTCTCCAGCGTCGACTGGACCGAGGACGGCGTCGGCAACCCCACCAAGATGCACGCCAGCCGGGAGCTGATCACCGGCACCCTCAAGGGCCGGTTCGGCTTCGCCGGGTTCGTGATCAGCGACTGGGAGGGCATCCACCAGCTGCCCGACGCGACCGTGCCGGCCGGCGAGCCGCGGCCGACCGCCAAGCAGGTCCGGGACGGGGTCAACGCCGGCACCGACATGTTCATGGAGCCGAACACCGCGGCCCGTTTCGAGGAGCTGCTCACCGCCGAGGTGACGGCCGGGCGGGTGCCGATGAGCCGGATCGACGACGCGGTCCGCCGGATCCTGCGGGTCAAGTTCCAGATCGGGCTCTTCGAGCATCCGTACGCCAGCACCGCGGACCTCGGCCAGGTCGGCAGCGCCGCGCACCGGGCCCTGGCCCGGCAGGCGGTGGCCGCCTCGCAGGTGCTGCTCAAGAACCGCGGGGACGTGCTGCCGCTGAGGCGGAACGCCAAGCTCTACGTGGCCGGGCGCAACGCGGACGACATCGGCAACCAGGCCGGCGGCTGGACCATCGACTGGCAGGGCCGCTCCGGTGACGCGATCCCCGGCACCACGATCCTCGAGGGCATCCGGCAGGTCGCGCCGCGGGCCACCGTGACGTACAGCAAGGACGCGTCGGCGCCGATCGGCAAGGACGACGTCGGTGTGGTGGTGGTCGGCGAGACACCGTACGCGGAGGGCTTCGGCGACGTCGGCGGCCCGGTCTGCTCCTGGTGCACCGAGCCGCAGCACGAGCCCAAGTCGCTCAGCCTGCAGCCGGGTGACCGGGCGGTGATCGACAGGGTCTGCGCGGCGGCCGCCGAGTGCGTCGTGCTGATCGTCTCCGGCCGTCCGCAGCTGATCACCGACCAGCTGCCCGAGATCGACGCGCTGGTCGCGTCCTGGCTGCCGGGCAGCGAGGGCGCCGGGGTGGCCGACGTGCTGTTCGGCCGCCGGGCGTTCACCGGGAAGCTGCCGGTGACCTGGCCGCGCTCGGCCGACCAGGTGCCGATCAACATCGGCGACAAGACCTATAAACCGCTTTATCCGTACGGATACGGCCTGCGCACCCGCCACTGACCAGTGTCGACTGATCCGCCCGGCGCCGAGCCGGGCGGATCACGCCGTTCGTCGATACCCTCGAACGGGTGACAGCTCAACCACCCATCGTGTTCATCGCCGCCCTCGGTGAACCCGGGCGGCACTGGCAGCCGGTACTCGACCGGCTCGGCGACCTGCCCACGATCACCTACGACCGGCCCGGCACCGGCGACGCCCCGCCGCGGCCGGCGCCCCATCCCCCGCTGCCCTACAGCGTGCTCGCCGACGAGCTGGCCGCGCTGCTCGACCAGCGCGCGGTCACCGGCCCGGTGGTGCTGGTCGCGCACTCGCTGGGCAGCCTGATCGCCCGGGTCTTCGCCGACCGGCATCCCGGCCGGGTGGCCGGCCTGGTGCACGTCGACGGCTCGCTGCCGCAGCTGCGGCTCTTCGACGGCGCCGAGGACCCGGTGGACGGGGACGGGCCGGGCGCCTCCGAGCTGGACCTGATCGTCGGCCAGCTGGAGGTGATCACCGCAGCGCCGGCGCCGGTGCCGACGGTGGTGCTGACCCGCACCCCGCACCACCCGTCGACCGCCGGGCTGCCCCGCGGCGTCGAGGAGTTGTGGCTGGCCAGCCAGCGGATCCTGGCCCGCGGGGCGGGCGCGCCGCTGATCGTCGCCGACCACGCCGGGCACCGGATCCCGCAGGAGGCGCCCGACCTGGTCGCCCACGCGGTCCGGCTGACCTGCGCCGCGATCACCCGGGGCACCGGGATCGCCGTCGACCCGGAGGCGCTGAGCAAGGCCGGCGGCCACCTGGACGAGTCGTGAGCCGCGGCGGGACCCTGGGCGTGCGACATGGCGCCCTGAGCCGCGGCGGGACCGCTCCGGGCGTACCGGAATCGGACTGTGAATGAGGGTTTTCGGATGACCGACATCGGGCTGAGCATCGGGGAGATCGCGCGGCGGACCGGGTTGAGTGTGGACACTCTGCGGTTCTACGAGCGGGAGGGGCTGCTGACCAGGCCGGTGGAGCGGGACACCGCCGGGCGGCGGGTCTACCGGGTCGAGGACGAGGGCTGGCTGGAGATCTGCACGAATCTGCGGCGGACCGGGATGCCGCTCAGCGAGATCCGGCGGTTCGCCGAGCTGGTGCGGGCCGGCGCCGGGAACGAGCACGAGCGGCTGGCCCTGCTGCAGGAGCATCGGGAGCGGGTGACCGAGGAGATCCGGCGGCTGGAGAAATTCCGTGACGTGATCGATTACAAGGTCCGGGCCTACGCGGCGGAAGTGGAGAAAGGCACCGCGGCGACGTTCTGGACCGGCGTTCCCTCGTAATGCGGAAATGCCCGCCTTTCCGGGAAAGGCGGGCATTCCGGGGAGCGATCAGAGACGGTTCCAGGCTTCGGTGAGCACCGAGCGGAGGATCTGCTCGATCTCCGCGAACTGCGTCTCGGTCGCGGTGAGCGGCGGCGCGAGCTGGATCACCGGGTCGCCCCGGTCGTCGGCGCGGCAGTAGAGGCCGGCCTCGAAGAGGGCGCTGGAGAGGTAGCCGCGCAGCAGGCGCTCGGACTCGTCGGCGTCGAAGGTCTCCTTGGTCGCCTTGTCCTTGACCATCTCGATGCCGAAGAAGTAGCCGTCGCCCCGGACGTCGCCGACGATCGGCAGGTCGAGCAGCTTCTCCAGGTACGACCGGAAGAGCGGGCTGTTCTTCTGGACGTGCTGGTTGAGGCCCTCGCGCTCCATGATGTCGATGTTCGCCAGGGCGACCGCGGAGCCGACCGGGTGGCCGCCGTAGGTGATGCCGTGGGCGAACCAGTTCGGCCCGGTGAGGAACGGCTCGGCCAGGCGCTCCGAGGCGATCATCGCGCCGAGCGGGACGTAGCCCGAGGTCAGGCCCTTGGCGACGGTGATGATGTCGGGCTGGTAGCCGTACTTGTCGGCGCCGAAGAACTCGCCGAGCCGGCCGAACGCGCAGATCACCTCGTCCGAGACGAGCAGCACGTCGTACCGGTCGCAGATCTCCCGGACCCGCTGGAAGTAGCCGGGCGGCGGCGGGAAGCAGCCGCCGGCGTTCTGCACCGGCTCCAGGTAGACCGCGGCGACCGTGTCCGGGCCCTCGAACTCGATCATCTCGGCGATCCGGTCGGCGGCCCAGACGCCGAACTGCTCCGGCGTCATGTTCTCGTCCGGACGGCGGTAGTAGTTCGTGTTCGGCACCCGCATGGTGCTCGGGATCAGCGGCTCGAACTCCTGCTTGAACGGCGGGATGCCGGTGATCGACAGGGCGCCCATCGAGCTGCCGTGGTAGGCGACGGCCCGGGAGATCACCTTGGTCTTCAGCGGCTTGCCGACCCGCTTGAAGTAGGAACGGGCCAGCTTCCACGCCGACTCGACCGCCTCCGAGCCGCCGGTGGTGAAGAAGACCCGGTTCAGGTCGCCGGGGGCCATCGCGGCCAGCCGGCCGGCCAGTTCGATCGCCTTGGGGTGCGCGTACGACCAGATCGGGAAATACGCCAGCTCGCTCGCCTGCTTGGCGGCGGCGTCGGCGAGCTCCTGCCGGCCGTGGCCGGTCTGCACCACGAAGAGGGCGGAGAGCCCGTCCAGGTAACGACGGCCGGTGGAGTCCCACACGTAGCAACCGTCGCCGCGGGTGATCACCGGTACCGGGGCGTCCTGGTACGCGGAGAGCCGGGTGAAGTGCATCCACAGGTGGTCACGGGCGGTCGCGGAGAGTGCGTCCACATCATCGGGCTGTCGGTCGGTCACGATTTCTCCACACCACTAGTTCCTGCTGTTGCTCTCGATCCTGCCTACGGATTCCGTTGCGCACAACCCCCGACACAACTATTTCCGCGCAGTTTCCGAGAAAAACTAAAGCGCCGGCCCCTTTTGGGGCCGGCGCCGCGACGAAACCCGGTCAGCTCCGCTTCGCCTTGCTCCGGGAGCGCAGGTTGGTCACCACCGCGATCAGGATGCCGGCCGCGAAGATCAGCGTGCCCATCACGTTGACCTGCGGGGGCAGGCCGACCCGGGTGGCGCCCCAGATCCACAGCGGGAAGGTCACCGTGGTGCCCGCGGTGAAGTTGGTGACCACGAAGTCGTCGATGGAGAGGGCGAAGGCCAGCATCACGCCGGAGAAGACGGCCGGCAGGATGATCGGGAAGGTCACCTTCCAGAACGTCGTCCACGGGCCGGCGCCCAGGTCGGCGGCGGCCTCCTCGATCGACCGGTCCAGGGTGATCACCCGGGCCCGGACCACGGTGGAGACGAACGAGATGGAGAACATCACGTGCGCGATCGTGATGGTCACCGCGCCCAGCCCGATGCCCGCCGAGACGAACAGGGTGAGCAGCGAGATGCCCATGATCAGCTCGGGTGAGGACATGGTGGCGAACATGACCAGGTTCAGCCCGTCCGCGCCGCGGAACCGGTAGCGGCCCAGCGCGTACCCGATGCCGGTGCCCAGCGCGCCGGCCAGCAGCGAGCTGACCACGGCGATCCCCAGCGAGATGACCAGCGCCGAGGTGAGATCGCTGATCGCGAAGACATCCTTGTACCACTTGAGCGTGAAGCCCTGCCAGGTCTGGTTGTACCGGCCCTTCGGGTCGTTGAATCCGAACACGATCATGATCAGGATCGGCACCACGAGCCAGGCGATGATCAGCCAGGTGTAGAGGAACATCGCCCGCTCGCCGGTGAGCCGTCGCCTCCGCTGGGCTGCCGGAGCCGAGGTGGGCCGTTCCAAGGTCTGAGTCGTCATCGGGCCGCCGCATTCATGACGTCCTCGGTGCCGAGGACCCGGGCATAGATGAAGACGCCGGTCAGCAGGACCGCCATCAGGAAGAAGGAGAGGGCCGAGGCCATCGGGTAGTTCGAGTTGGCCAGCGCCTGCGCCTGCACCACCTGGCCGATCATGGTGGTCGACGAGCTGCCCAGCACGCCCGAGTTGACGTAGTCCGAACTGGCCGGGACGAACGTCATCAGCACGCCGGCGAAGACGCCGGGCAGGGCGAGCGGGAAGACCACCTTGCGGAACACGGTGAGCGGCTTGGCGTACAGGTCCCGGGCGGCCTCGACCACGCGCGGGTCGATCCGCTCCAGGGCCACGTAGATCGGCAGCACCATGAACGGCAGGAAGTTGTAGATCAAGCCGAAGATCACCGCGTACGAGGTGCCGAGGATGTGGAACCCGGGCGAGAGCAGCCCGGCCTCCTTCAGCGGGTGCAGCAGCATCCCGTCGTCGGTGAGGATCTGCCGCCAGGAGATCGTCCGCAGCACGAACGACACGAAGAACGGCAGCAGGATCAGGAACAGGTAGGTCGACTTGCGCTTGCCGCCGTAGAAGGCGATCCAGTAGGCGACCGGGAAGCTCATCACGACCAGGGCGACCGTCGTGATGAGCCCGTACACCAGCGAGCGGATCAACTGGGTCTGGTAGTTCGAGATCGCGTCGACGTAGGTCTGCCAGTGACCCGTGAAGACGTACCCGTTGACGATGTCGCCCTGCTGCAGGGACAGCGAGAACATGGTGACCATCGGCACCACGAAGAACAGCAGCAGCCACAACCCGCCGGGAAGCACCAGCAGGTAGGGCGCGAGCGTACGTTTTACCCGGTTCATCGGCGGCTCAGCTCAAGGTGATCGGTTCGAAGATGCTGGCGAAGTTCTGCTGCTCTTCCGCCGTGTCGAAGTCCACGTAGTAGTGCAGCTTGGCGTAGTCGGCGTCGCCCGGGAAGACCAGCGGGCTGTCGGCGACCTGGGTGAGGAGGGTCTTGTCCTCGCCGGAGGCGGCCGCCGCGTCCTTCTTGATCTGCGCCTGCGCGGCCGGCACCGGGCAGACGTAGTTGATGTACTCGGCCAGCGTCGCGGCGTTCTCGACCTCGTAGAAGAAGTCCATCAGCATGATGGCGTCGACCGGGTTGGCGGCGGTGACCGGGATGGTGAAGTTGTCCGTCCAGATCGTGCCGCCCTCCTCCGGGATGATGAACTTGAAGTTCGTCCCGTCCGACACGTTCTTCTGGAAGATGTCGCCGGACCACGCCTGGGTCAGCCAGACCTCGCCCTTGCCGAGCGCGTCGACGTAGCTCTGGTCGTAGTAGTTGCGGACCATGCCCGCGTCCTTCTGCTCCTTGAGCTTGGCGGCGGCCTTCTTCCAGTCGTCCTCGCCCGAGTCGCCCGGCTTGAGGCCGGCCGCGAGCAGGCCGAAGTTGGCCAGCTCCTGGGTGTCGGAGAACATGCCGACCTTGCCCTTGAACGCCGGGTCCCACAGGTCGGCGAGCTTGGTGATCTCCCGGCCGGTCTTCTTCGGGTCGTAGGCGATGCCGGTGATGCCGGACGCCCACGGGATGCTGAACACGTTGCCCGGGTCGAACGCCTCCTGGGTGTACTTCGGGGCGGCGTTCTTGGCGAAGTTCGGCAGCTTGGAGTGGTCCAGCGGGGCCAGGAAGCCGCTGTTACGGAACTGCCCGAACTGCAGCGAGTTGGTGATCACCATGAGGTCGAAGCCGATCGACTGGCCGGCCGAGAGCTGGGGCTGCACCTTGGCGAACCAAGGACCCATCTCCTGGATGACCTCCTGGTAGTTGACCTGGATGCCGGTCTTCTCGGTGAACTTCTTGAGCTCCGGCTTCTTCGGGTCCATGTAGAGCGGCCAGTTGGCGAAGTCGACCTTGCCGTTCTTGGCCTTGCCGGTCCAGAACTTCGCCACCGCGTCGGGTGCGACGCTGGCCTGCGTCGTGCCGCCCTTGCCCTGGACACCACAGGCCGCCAGGAAAGCACCAAGCGCCGACACTCCACCGAGACGCAGCGCGTCACGGCGGCCGAGCCGCCGCTGCGTCATGCCACGGAGGAGGGAGGGGTCCGGCTGGTTGGTCGGGAACATCAGACTCCGATCGGGTACGAGTGCTGCGGGGCCCAGGTGAGGAAGACGCGCTCGCCACGCGAGGCGACGTCCTCGGCGTCGTGCGCGTTCTGGTCGAACACCACGAAATCTGTTCCGGCCGAGGTCGCGACCGTGTAGTTGGTCGACGTCCCGTGGTAGACGACCTCGGTGACGGTGCCCGCCAGCACGCTCCCGGTGGCCTGCGGCGTGCCGCGGTGCAGATCGATCTTCTCCGGCCGGACCGACACCTCGATCGGCTGGCCGGCCTGCACCGAGCCGGGGACCGGCACCACGATCCGGCCCTCCGAGCCCAGGTCGAGCACGGCGCATCCGTCCTCCACCCGGCTCACCTGCCCGGACAGCAGGTTCGAGGTGCCGATGAAGCCGGCCACGAACCGGGTGGCCGGCTTCTCGTAGATCTCCCGCGGCGTGCCGAGCTGCTCGATCAGCCCGTCGTTCATCACCGCGATCCGGTCCGACATGGTCAGCGCCTCACCCTGGTCGTGGGTGACGTAGACGAAGGTGATGCCGACCTCGCGCTGGATCCGCTTGAGCTCGATCTGCATCTGCTGCCGGAGCTTCAGGTCGAGCGCGCCGAGCGGCTCGTCGAGCAGCAGCGCCCGGGGGTGGTTGACCAGGGCCCGGGCCAGCGCGACGCGCTGCTGCTGGCCACCGGACATCTCCTTGGGGTGCCGCTTCTCCATGCCGGTCAGCGAGACGATCTCCAGGATCTCGCCGACCCGGCGCTTGATCTCGGATTTCCCGACCTTCTTGCGCTCCAGCCCGAACGAGACGTTCTGCAGCACGTTGAGGTGCGGGAACAACGCGTACGACTGGAACACCATGTTGACGTCGCGCTTGTTGGCGGCGACGCCGGTGACGTCCTTGCCGTCCAGGAACACCTGGCCGGTGGTCGGCTCCTCGAAGCCGGCGATCATCCGCATCGTGGTGGTCTTGCCACAGCCGGACGGGCCGAGCAGCGAGAAGAACTCCCCCTGGCCGATCGCCAGGTCGAGGCTCTTGACGGCGGGCACCGCCTCACCGTGCGACAGGTATTCCTTGCGCACGCCGACGAACTCGATCGCCGGATGCCCGGTCCGCTCACCGGTGGCGGACGGCGCCGTCACTGCCTGATGCGGGGGAGACGTGGTCATTTGTTCACCTCGGAGGCGGGGGTGCGGAACTCTGCGGGGCCGGATCAGCCGTGAAAACTCATCACGTGTTTGATCCGGGTGTACTCCTCGAAGCCGTACATGGAAAGGTCCTTGCCGTAACCGGAGTGGCCGTAACCGCCGTGCGGCATCTCCGAGACGAACGGCAGGTGCGTGTTGATCCAGACCGCGCCGAAGTCCAGGCGGCGGGAGACCCGCATCGCCCGGCCGTGGTTCTGGGTCCAGACGCTGGCGCTCAGGCCGTACCGGACGTCGTTGGCGAAGCGGACCGCCTCCGCCTCATCGGTGAACGGCTGCACCGTGATGACCGGTCCGAACACCTCGTCCTGGATCATCTCGTCGCGCTGCCGCAGGCCGGCGACCACGGTCGGCTCGAAGAAGAAGCCGCGCTCGCCGATCCGGTTGCCGCCGGCCACCACCTCGGCGTGCGCCGGGGTGCGGTCCAGGAAGCCGGCCACCCGCTCCAGCTGGTGCAGGTTGTTGACCGGGCCGAAGAACGCGTCCGGGTCGGACGGGGCGCCGACCCGGGTGTTCTTCGCGGCGGCGGCCAGCGCGGCGGTGAAGTCGGCGGCGATCCGCTCGTGCACCAGCACCCGGGTGGCCGCGGTGCAGTCCTGACCGGCGTTGAAGAAACCGGCGCCGGCGATCGCCTCCGCGGTGGCCGCGATGTCGACGTCGTCGAAGACCACGACCGGGGCCTTGCCGCCCAGCTCCAGGTGCACCTTCTTGAGGTCGGGCGCGGCCGCCGCGGCGACCTCCGTCCCGGCCCGGGTGGAGCCGGTGATCGAGACCATCTGCGGGACCGGGTGGGAGACCAGCGCGCGGCCGGTGTCCCGGTCGCCGCAGACCACGTTGAGCACGCCGGCCGGCAGGAACTCGGCGGCGATGCCGGCCAGCAGCAGGGTGCTGACCGGGGTGGTGTCGGACGGTTTGAGCACCACCGAGTTGCCGGCCGCGATCGCCGGGGCGAGCTTCCAGATCGCCATCACCAGGGGATAGTTCCACGGGGTGATCTGGGCGCAGACGCCGATCGGCTCTCGGCGTACATAAGAGGTGTGGTCCCGCAGGTATTCGCCGGCGGCCTTACCCTCCAGCATCCGGGCCGCGCCGGCGAAGAACCGGAGCTCGTCCAGGACCGGGCCCATCTCCTCGGCCCGGGTGGCCTCGATCGGCTTGCCGGTGTTGCGGCACTCGGCCTCGATCAGCTCCTCGGCCCGCGCCTCCACGGCGTCGGCGATGCGCAGCAGCGCCCGCTGCCGCTCGGCCGGGGTGGTGTCCCGCCAGACCTCGAAGCCGGCGGTCGCGGCGTCGACCGCGGCCGCGACGTCGCGCGCCGAGGAGACCGGCGCGTGGGCGTAGGTCTCGCCGGTGCTCGGGTCGACGACCGGGGAGGTCCGCCCCTCCTCGGTGTCCGCGAAGGACCCGTTGACGAAGTTGCGCAGCACGGGAATATCGGTGCTCACGGGGGAGGCGCCTTCCGATCGTGTGGTGGTGCTCACCAGAAGTGGGGGAACCTTGTCACATCCCTCACGGACGTGACAAGGGAATCCGAAGTAATTTCCAAGGTGGAAACAGAATTCAGAAGCTACGACGCTCAGGATGTGTAGAAACCGTCGGCAACCGTCAAAGCCTCGTCCAAGATCGTGAGACCCTCGCGGACCTCCTCGACGCTGGTCGTGCAGGGCGGCACCACGTGCACCCGGTTGAAATGGGTGAACGGCCAGAGGCCCCGCTCCTTGCAGGCCGCGGCCACCTCGGTCATCGGCCCGGCCGCCGCGCCGGCCGCGTTGAACGGCACCAGCGGCGTCTTCCGGTCGTCGCGGACCAGCTCGACCGCCCAGAAGACGCCCAGGCCACGGACGTCGCCGACGCTCGGGTGCCGCTGCTTGATCTGCTCCAGCCCGGGGCCGATCACGTCCTCGCCCAGCATCCGGGCGTGCTCGATGATCCCCTCCTCCTTGAAGATCTGCATCGAGGCGACCGCGGAGGCGCACGCGAGAGGGTGACCGGAATAGGTCAGGCCGCCCGGGAACGGCCGCTCGCGGAACGTCTCGGCGATCTCGTCGGAGATGATCACGCCACCGAGCGGGAGGTAGCCGGAGTTCACGCCCTTGGCGAAGGTGATCAGGTCGGGGGTGACCCCCCACTTGTCGATCGCGAACCACTCGCCGCACCGGCCGAAGCCGGCCATCACCTCGTCGGCGATGAACACGATGCCGAACTCGTCGCAGATCGCCCGGACGCCGGCCAGGTAGCCGGGCGGCGGGACGAGGATGCCGTTGGTGCCGACGACGGTCTCGATGAGGATCGCCGCGATCGTGCCGGGGCCCTCGAAGACGATCGTGTCGCGCAGGTGCCGCAGCGCCCGCTCGGATTCCTCGGCCTCATTGCTCGCGTAGAACGGCGATCGGTACGGATACGGCCCCCAGAAGTGGACGACTCCCACGGCGACCGGCTCGTTCGGCCAGCGCCGCGGGTCGCCGGTCGCGGTGATCGCGGTGGCCGTCGAGCCGTGGTAGCTGCGGTAGGTGGAGAGCACCTTGTGCCGCCCGGTGTGCAGCCGGGCCATCCGGATCGCGTTCTCGTTCGCCTCGGCGCCGCCGTTGGTGAAGAACACCTTGTTCAGCGGGCCGGGGGCGACCTCGGCGATCATCCGGGCCGCCTCGCCACGCTTGTCGTTGGCGAAGGCCGGCTGGATGGTGCAGAGCTTCGCCGCCTGCTCCTGGATCGCCGCGACCAGGCGCGGATGCTGGTGGCCGATGTTGATGTTGACCAGCTGGGAGGAGAAGTCCAGATATTTCCGGCCTTCGTAGTCCCAGAAGTGGCTGCCCTGAGCCTTCTCCACCGGCATCGGGTTGATCAAGCCCTGGGCGGACCAGGAGTGGAAGACGTGGGCACGGTCGTCCGCGCGCACCTGAGCTTCAGACATAACTGAGATCCTCACCGAGTCTGCGGGAAACCGAGGTCGATCGCCGAGGTTCCGGGATCCGGCCAGCGGGAGGTGACCACCTTGCCCCGGGTGAAGAAGTGGATGCCGTCCGGGCCGTACATGTGGCTGTCGCCGAACAGCGACGCCTTCCAGCCGCCGAACGAGTAGTAGGCGACCGGGACCGGGATCGGCACGTTGACGCCGACCATGCCGGCCTCGACGTCGAACTGGAACTGCCGGGCGGCGCCGCCGTCCCGGGTGAAGATGGCTACGCCGTTGCCGTACTCGTTGTCGTTGACCAGCTGGACCGCCTCGGCGTAGGTGTCCACCCGGACCACCGAGAGGACCGGGCCGAAGATCTCGTCGGTGTAGACCGTCATCTCCGGCGTGACGTTGTCGAGCAGCGTGGCCCCGAGGAAGAACCCGGGCTTCTCCGCGATGTCACGACCGTCCGCGATCACCTTGGCACCCTGCGCGGCGCCGGCCTCGATGTACCCGGCCACCTTGTCCCGGTGCTGGGCGCTGATCAGCGGGCCCATGTCGGTGCCGGCGTCCGCGCCGTTGCCGATTCTGATCTTCGGCAGGCGGGCCGCGATCGCCTCGACCAGCGGGTCCGCGATGTCACCCACGGCCACGACGACCGAGATCGCCATGCAGCGCTCCCCCGCCGCCCCGTACCCGGCGCTGATCGCCGCGTCGGCGGCCGCGTCCAGCTCGGCGTCCGGCAGCACGATCATGTGGTTCTTCGCGCCGCCGAGCGCCTGCACCCGCTTGCCCCGCGCGGTGCCGGTCTCGTAGATGTACTTGGCGATCGGGGTCGAGCCGACGAAGCTGATCGCGGCGACGCCCGGGTGCGTCAGCAGCGCGTCGACCGCCTCCTTGTCCCCGTTCAGCACGGTGAAGACACCCTCCGGCAGCCCGGCCTCGGCCCACAGCCGGGCCAGCCAGAGCGCCGCGGACGGGTCCTTCTCGCTCGGCTTGAGCACGAACGCGTTGCCCGCGGCGATCGCGGTGGCGCACATCCAGAGCGGCACCATCGCCGGGAAGTTGAACGGGGTGATGCCGGCGACCACGCCGAGCGGCTGGCGGATCGAGTAGACGTCCACGCCGGTCGCCGCCTGCTCGGAGAACGAGCCCTTCATCAGGTGCGGGATGCCGGTGGCGAACTCCACGTTCTCCAGGCCGCGGGCGACCTCGCCGGCCGCGTCGGCGAGCACCTTGCCGTGCTCGGCCGTGATGATCGCGGCCAGCTCGCCGGTCCGCCCGGCGAGCAGCTCGCGGAACTTGAAGAGGACGGCCGAGCGCTGGGACAGGGACGCCGCGCGCCACCCCTTCGCCGCCTCGGTGGCCACCGCGACGGCCTCGGCGACCTCGGCGGCGGACGCCAGGTCGACCTCGGCGGTCTGCTCGCCGGTGGCCGGGTTGAAGACCGGGCCGACCCGGCCGGACGTGCCGGCACGCTCCGCGCCGCCGATCCAGTGCGCAATGTGAATCATGCGCCGAGATTATGTGACGACCCTGGACCGAACAATGCAGAAAATGTACTGTCACAAAAATGTTCGAAGCGATCTCGGCACGGCTCAGCGACCCCAGCGCCCGCGGTCTGGCCGAGGCGGTCAGCCGGGCGGTCGGTGAGGGCGTCATCGAGGCGGGCGCCAAGCTGCCGCCGGTCCGCAAGGTCGCCACCGAGCTTCGCCTGTCGCCCAGCACAGTCAACGCAGCGTGGCAGCTGCTGCGCCGGGCCGGCACCATCCGGACGGACGGACGCCGGGGCACGGTCGTCGCGACACCCGGCGCGGGCGGGCCCGGGCGCTACCGGGCGGCGCTGCGGCGGACCAGCGGCTTCCGGCTCGACCTGTCCACCGGGGTGCCCGACCCGGCGCTGCTGCCGCCGATCCCGGCGCTGCACGGGCTCTCCCCCACGCCGACCAGCTACCTCGACGAGCCGGTGCTCCCGGAGCTGGCCGCGCTGCTGCGGGAGCGGTGGCCGTACCCGGCGGAGCGGCTCGCCGTCTTCGACGGGGCGATGGACGCGATCGACCAGGTGGCGTCGGCGCTGCTGCGGCTCGGCGACCTGGCGGTGGTGGAGAACCCGTGCTTCCCGCCGCTGCTCGACCTGCTCGAGGCGCTCGGCGTACCGGTCATCGGGGTGGGCACCGACGCGTCCGGCATGATCCCTTCGCAGCTGGCCGCCGCGCTGGCGCGCCGGCCCGCCGCGGTCTTCCTCCAGCCGCGCGCGCTCAACCCGACAGGCGCGTCGTGGTCACCGTCGCGGGCCGCCGCGCTGGCCGCTGTCCTCGCCGATCACCCTTCGGTGTACGTCGTGGAGGACGACTCCGCCGGTGACCTCGCCTCCGGGCCGCTCTGCTCGCTCGGCTCCCACCTGGAGCGGCAGACCGTCCACGTGCGCAGCTTCTCCAAGTCACACGGGCCGGACCTGCGGCTGGCCGCGGTGAGCGGGCCGGCCACCGTGCTCGACCCGATCCTGGAGCGCCGGCTGCTCGGCCAGGGCTGGACCAGCCGGCTGCTGCAGCGCCTGCTCCTGGCGCTGCTCACCGACCCGGCGTCGGTGGCCGCGGTGCGGGCCGCCCGGGACGAGTACGCGCGCCGCCGCCGGCTGATCAGCGACGGCCTGCGGTCGGCGGGCATCGATCTGCCGGACGGCGAGGGGATCAACATCTGGCTGCCGGTCGCCGACGAGCAGGCCGCGCTGCTGAGCCTGGCCAGCGCGGGCATCGGCGCGGCGGCCGGGACCGCCTTCACGGTCGGCCCGGGCACCCCGCACCTGCGGGTCACGGTCGGCCTGGTCACCGCCGGCCACGCCGAGGTCGCCGCCCACCTGGCCCGGGCCGCCCAGACCCTGTCCCCCGCCATTCCCCGCTGACCCACCCTGACGGGCGACGTCTTGCTCCGCGACAACTAGTCGTGGGAGGATTCCCGCATGACCACATGCGAAACTCCTCCTATGAGCATGGGGATGCTTGATGACCACGAGGGGCCCTGGACCGAGGCCGACTGGCTTGCGCTCGGCGAGACGCACATGCGAATCGAATTACTCGACGGGAGTCTCCTGGTGACCCCCTCGGCAAGCCATCCGCACCAGGATATTTCGGCAAGACTCTGGGCGATTCTCGAGCCGGCGGCACGGGCCGCCCGACTGAGGACGCGGCTCGCCGTCAACCTTCGCCTCGGCAGAGATCGATTCGTGATCCCCGACCTGATCGTGACGGGCGGCCCACGCGTCGCCATCTTCAGCGAGGCGCCTGACGTTGTCCTGACGTGCGAAATTACCTCTCCCGGCAACGCCGCGCTCGACCGCACCTTGAAGATGCCGCTTTACGCGGTCGCGAGAATCCCGTGGTTCCTGCTGGTGGAGCCTGACTTCGCCGACTACGAATCGGTGACGCTCAGCCTGCACCGGCTGAAGGACGGGGAGTATGTCGAACACGCTCGCGCGAAACAGGGCGAGACGCTGACCTCGGACGTGCCGTTCCCCATCGCCATCAGCACTGAGGAACTGCTCGACTTCTGATCAGTCCTTGGCGGGGACAAAACTGGCGAAGACCACGTCCAGGACTTCCTTGCGGTACTTGTCCCAGTCGGCGGCCGGGGTCTGGAACCAGAAACCGTAAGCCTGGTGCGCTGACGTCACCACTCCCCGGTTGTTCACGTGCTGGGCGCCACCCTTGGTGAAGGTGAACTCCCAGTCCGCCGCTTTCTGGAAATAGTCGACCGGCTCGATCCTGATCTCTCGATAGCCCGGGAAATCGCCGCCCCGGCGCCGCACATCGCGCTGTTCCCGCCAGTCCGCCACCGGATTGGACTTCGGTTTGTCGGTCTGGTCGATGCCGAGGACGTGCCCTTGACCGTCCCGGAAATACCGCATGGTGGCACCCGGCTTCTTCGACGACGTCCAGCCCTTCGGCACGTACACCGAAAAGCCTGTCGCATCGTCCCAGACCTGCCACCCGGCGGGCAGCGCCGGCCGACCGCCTCCCGGGGTCTGGCTCGGCGGAGTGCTCGGCGTGACGCTCGGCGAGGCACTCGGCTGCGCACTCGGCTGAGCGCTGGTCGTGGTGCTCGGCGCCGTGGTCGCGGCCGTCGCCTCGGCCGGCCGGGTGGTCGCGGGCGGGTTCTCCGCCGTCGTCTCCGGCGACGGACGCGTCGCCCAGAAGATCGCCAGACCGGCGATCAGGACCACGACGGCCGCGGCGAGCGCGATCAGCTTGCGGTTCCGGCGAGGCGTTTCCGGTACGGCCGGCGCCGCCACGTCGTCGGCGGGCGTCCGGGGCTTCGGGATCACCGCGACCACCGGCGCGGAACCGGCCCCGTCCGACTCGGCGACCGCCTCGCGCAGCAGACGATCGGCGTCCTCGGCGACCATCCGCTCCGCCGGGTCCTTGCGCAGCAGGCCGGTCAGCAGCGGGGCGAGCGGTCCGGCGTGCTCGGCCGGCGCCGGCTCCTCGGTGGCCAGCGCCTGCAGGGTCGCCATCGTCGACGAGCGCTCGAACGGCGAATGGCCCTCCAGCGCGGCGTACAGGGTCGCGCCCAGCCCCCACAGGTCGGCGGGCGGGCCGCTGATCCCGAACCGGGCGCGCTCCGGGGCCATGTAGAGCGGCGAGCCGAGCAGCACGTCCGACTTGCTGGTCAGGCTGTCGTCGTCGAGCGCGGCGATACCGAAGTCGGTGAGCAGCACCCGGCCGTCGTCGGCGAGCAGCACGTTCGCCGGTTTCACGTCCCGGTGCTGGACGCCGGCGCGGTGCGCGGCGGTCAGCGCGGCGAGCAGGTCCAGGCCGATCCGGGCGGTCCGGTAGACGTCCAGCGGGCCGTCGTCGGCGATCACCTGGCGCAGTGAGCGGGACGGGACGTACTCCATGACGATCCAGGTGCGGTCGTCCAGCGACAGGACGTCGTAGACCTGCACCACGTTGGGGTGGCTGAGCCGGGCGGCGGCGCGGGCCTCGCGCAGCGTCCGGCGGGCCGCGGCGTCGCCGCCGGCCAGCTCCTCGGGCAGGTCGATCTGCTTGATCGCGACCTCGCGCTCGAGGATCTCGTCGTGCGCGAGCCAGACCTGACCCATCCCGCCGCGGCCCAGCTCGTCGCCGAGCCGGTAGCGGCCGGCGAGCAGGGTGGGGGCGCCGGGCATGTCCCTCGATATACCCCGAGTGGCGCTCTTTATCGCGGTCTTCGCCACTGTCCCCTGGCCGGCGGTCTCCTTGGCGGTCCCGTCGTCAGCGGCCTCGGCCGCCGGGGCGGGCTCGGCCACCTCGGCCTCCGCCGGGTCTGGGGCCGCCGCCGGCTGTTCCGCCTCGGCCGACGCTTCGGCATCAGCGGACTCGACGTCATCTGCCGGCTTCGCGACGACCGCGGCTTCGGCCTCGGCGTCCGGTGCCGGGCGCGGGGAGCCCGCCGGGGAATTCATCGCTGACCGAGCCTGCCGTCCTGCGCCGGAGGGGGTCGGCGCCGGACCATCCTCGCACGCCTGCACTACGGTCCGATCCATGGATCATGAGACCGCCATCGCGGCCGCGCTGGCCGCCGCGGACGTCATCCGGGACCACTACGGGCGCACCCTGGACCGGGTCGACAAGGGCGGCGGAGACTTCGCCACGGCCGCCGACCTCGCCGCTGAGCAGGCCATTCATCAGGTGCTCCGGGCCGCCTGCCCGAGCGACGCGATCACCGGCGAGGAGACCGGCGCCTCCGGCCCGGCCGACGCCCGGCGACGGTGGCTGGTCGATCCGCTGTGCGGCACGCTGAACTACGCGGTACGCACCCCGCTGGTCGCGGCCAACGTGGCGCTGCGGGACGGCGACCGGGTCACCGCGGCCGCGTCCGCCGACCCGTTCACCGGCGAGACGTACTGGACCGACGGCACCACCGCGCGGGTCCGCCGTCCGGACGGCACCGACGCGCCGCTGCTCCCCTCCCCCGGCTCGGCGCTGGTCGACATCAACCTCGACCCGCCGTTCCCGGTCGAGCCGGCCCGGGTGATCGCCGCCCCCGGCTTCCGGGACCGTTTCCGGCCCCGGGTGATGTCGACCACGCTGGCCCTGCTCTGGGTCGCGGACGGGCGGCGGGCGGCCTATCTGACGTACGGCGATGTCCGCGACAGCGTGCACTTCGCCGCCGGCATCGCGGTCTGCGAAGCGGCCGGATGCGTGGTCACCGGCACCGACGGCGAGCCGTGGCCGTCCGGGTCCGGCCTGCTCGCCGCCGCGGACGCGGACACCCACGCCGCTCTGCTCACCCTGATCCGCGCGGCCTGACTCTGCTGGCCACCCTTCGCCGCAGGGGCTTCTTGGGGTACGCCGGCAAGCAGCGCCGCCGCGGCCGCACCGACTCGATCCCCACCACCAGACCCCGCCGGTACGGGGCGCAGCACCGCCCGAACCCTCTGGCCCGATCGGCGCTGCCCAACCCGCCGGCTCCGGGCCGGGGAGACGGCGAACGACCAGGACCGGCCTGGTGCACTGGCGGGTCCTGGTCGTGGTGCCGGCGGCAGACGGATCCGCCGGGTCAGCGCTTGCGGCGGAGGATGGCCACGCCGATCGCGGCAGCGCCCAGGGCCGCGGCGATCAGGCCGTACTCCTTGGGGCGTGCCGAGACGCTGCGTCGCGCCGAGCCGAGCACCGCGGTGGCGGCGTCCGCGGCGGAGGTCGCCATCCGGGTTCCGGCCTGGGCCGTGGCCTCGGTGATGTGTCCGGCGCCGCCCGACGTCATCGCCTCCTTGGCCTGGGTGCCCACGCCCACCGCGGACTCCCGGAGCTGAGCCGCCTTCTCGGCGACCTGTTCCCGCATCGCCGCCAGTTGTCCGTCCGACCGCGCGCCTGCCGAGTCCGTGGACTGACCGCCGTCGTCCGACGTCAAGCCGGCGGCCTTCTCCGCGGCCACGTCCTTCAGAGCCGCGGCCTTGTCCGCTGCCGTCTCCTTGAGCCCGGCGGCCTTGTCCGCTGCCGTCTCCTTCAACCCGGCAGCCTTGTCCGCAGCGGTCTCCTTCAGCGTCGCGGCCGTCTCCTTCAGCGCGGCGGCCTTGTCGGTGGCCGTGTCCTTGAGGTCCGTGGCCTTCTGGGCGGCGGTGTCCTTGAGGTCCGCGGCGGACTCCTTGAGCTGCGCGGTCTTCTCGGCGGCGGAGTCCTTGAGCCGGCCCGGGATGTCGACCTTGGCGACCAGCGCCTCCACGGTCTCCCCCATCTCGGCACGGGTGCGTTCGATCTCCTCCCGCAGTTCCTCGGGGTCCCGCGGATGCTTCTCCCCCGAACCAGCGCTCCCCGGCTTCGACTGAACAGACATGGACGAACTCCCCTTCGACGTCTCAGGCTTCTTCGGACCGCCGGCGGCCGGTGTGGTCATGGCTTTCTCGCTGCCGGAAGGCACTCCCGCCTTCGCCGGGCCTTCCGCAGAACGGGGCGTCTCCGCGGTCGACACTCCGGGACGGCTCTGCGTCTCCGCTTTCGCCGGACTCGATGCGTCCGCCGGGCTCTGCCTTTCCGCCTTCATCGGGTACGCGGCCTCCATCGGGCTCAGTGCCTCCGCCTTCGGCGGTCCCACCTTGGGGACGGGGCGCGGATTCGCGCCGACCGGGGGCGGTTCGAACAGGCCCGGGGTGCCTTCCGATGACTGCGGTTTCTCCGCGGCGGCAGGGGCCTTGACCGGGCCGGGCGGCTCTCCCTTGGGAGATGTGGCTCCGGTATTCGCCTTCGGCGCGCCCTGTGCCGCCGCCGACGCGCCGGACGTGGCGGCCGCTGCGGGAGCGGGCGGCTTCATCGCGTCCGCTGCTGGAGTGTCGGCCTTCGACGACCTGAGGTGCCCGGCCGCATCCGAGGGTGCGGGCTTCCGAGCCGGGTGCGGCGCCGGTTTGGCAGGAGCGTTCGCGGGCGCGGCTTTGCCGGCCACCGGCGACGGCTTGCCGGCCGCATGCTTGCCGGCTGCGTGCGACGGTTCGTGATTCCCGGCCGCATGCAAGGGTTCATGCTTCCCTGCCGCATGCGAAGGTTGGTAATTCCCACCGGCACGCGAAGCTTGCGTCTCCGCGCTCGCGGGCGACGGTTCCGGCTTACCCGCGGCGGTTGACGGTGCCGCTTCAGCGGACGTCGCCGAAGTCGGCGGGTGAGGTGCGGGCGTTCCTGCCTTCGGCGGGCCGGGCTTGCCGGTCGCGCTGGAACCGGAACGCTCCGATCCAGGTGCGGTGGACGTCCCGGGCTCAGGAGCCGTCGGAGGGATGGCGACCGGTGCCGGACTGATCTTCGGTGCGGCCGCCTCGGCAACGCCGGAGCCCCCGGTCTGCGGCGGACCAGGCTTGGGCGTGACCGCCTGCGGACCGGACCTGGGCTTGGCAGACCCAGCGTCAGCATGCACGGCGTCGGAGTGGGCGGCCGCGCCGCTGGACGAGGTCGTCGTGGGCCCGGCGGAATGCGGCGGTCCGGGCTTCGGGGCGGCAGCCTGGGGCGGGCCCGGCTTCGGGGCGGCGGCCTGGGGCGGGCCCGGCTTCGGGGCGGTGGCCTGGGGCGGCCCCGGCTTGGGCGTGGTGGCCTGGGGCGGCCCCGGCTTGGGCGTGGTGGCCTGGGGCGGGGTCGGTCTCGGGGCAGGGGTGTTCTTCGGAGCGGTGCCGGCGGAGGGTTTGCCGGTGCGGTTGGCGCCCGGGGAGGTGCTGCCGCGGCTGGTGCTGACCGGGGCCTTGCCGGCCGGGCCACCGCTGCCCGGGGACTTGCTGGACGGGCCGCTGCCCGGGGCCTTGCCGGACGCGGCCGGACCAGGGCCTGAGGCGCTGGTCCGGGTGGTTCCGTCCGGGGTGCGGGCCGGCTCTCGGCCTGAAGCGGACGGGCCGGCGCTGGTGGCGTCGTCGGTCACCGGTTCCTCCCGTGGCGGGCCGCGGTCATGAACGCGTCGACGTCCTCGCGACCGCTCTCCAGGGCGGCCTCCGGCGTCGGCGGCACCGCCCGCTGCACTTCCTGCCGGCCGGCCAGCGCGGTCACCCCGGCGGTCAGCAGCAGCGCCGCCGTGACGATCAGGGCGGCCAGCCAGACCGGCATGACCAGCGACAACGCCGCCCCGATGGTGACGAACAGGGCACCGAGACCGTACATCGCGATGACCCCCGCGGCGCCCAGCATCCCGGCGCCCTTTCCGGCCCGTTTGCCCTTCTCCATCATCTCGATGCGGGCGAGCGTCAGCTCGTCCCGGACCAGCGTCGACACCTGCTCGCTGAGCCGGCTGACCAGTTCCGCGGTCGACGCTTGTTCGCTCCGCGCGTCCGTGTGCGCCATCGTCCCCTCCGTCCTGCGCAGCTTTCGAGCACTTCACGTACCCGTACCAATCCCACCTAACCACCTCTTTCCGCAGCCCAACCCCCGCGCCACGACAGCGAGGCCGCAGGAAGGCAGCCACCGAGCGGTGGGCGGGCGCACACCGGGCACAGGGAAGCGCGGGCCCGAGTCGAGACGGCCGCACCCTGAGCCGAAGCGGACGACGCGAGGCGGGCAGCACGGCTCAACGCGCGCAACGCAAGAGAGGCAGCACAGCTCAACGCGCGCACAACGCAAGACCAAACAGCACGGCTTACGCGCGGACAACGTCAGGCGCCGGCCTGGGCGATGCTCGCCGCCGAGCTGTTGGGCGTGGCACTCAGGCCGACGCGAACGGCCGCACGGAACAACGCCGCACACCGCAACCGCGCGCAGCAGCGCGGTGCGCAGTGCCACAGGGCAGGGCGGCTGGTGAGGTGCGGCTTCTCCGACGTGTCCGCCTTCATCGCCAGCGGGAAGCGCCCTCGGTCCAAGTGAGGCCGGCGGAGGAGGCGGACGGGGAAGCCGCCGCGAGCCTGGGCCACCGGGCGGAGAGGTGCCGATGAGAGCGGATGGGGACGCCGATGGGTGAACGGGCAGGAGAGCGGAAGCGGCCGCGAGCCCGGACCGCCGGGCGGCGAGGTGCGGATGAGGAGGCCGAGGAGTGAACGGGCAGGAGAGCGGAAGCCGCCGCGAGCCCGGACCGCCGGGCGGCGAGGTCCGGAGGAGAGCGGCTGGGGAGGCAGGCGCGGGGCGGGGCTGAGGTCGTACCGGAAAGGGGTGAAGCGGAAGGGAGCGGCGGACCCGGCGCCGGGCGCGGTTGAAACGTGTCATGGCGCCATGGGCACCGTCTGAACGCGGCTCTTGACCCGCCCATGACACGACCGTAACGTGGGCCACATTCCAGATAGAACGTTTCAAGTCGTTGGAGGCATCCATGCGTTCCCGACTGGCCCTTGCTATCGCGCTCACCACCACCGCGGCCGTGGCCCTCTCCGGCTGCACCAAGAAGAACGACAACGACACCGCCGCCGGCAGCACCAGCGGTACGAAGACCTACAAGGTGGCCTTCGTGCCGAAGCTGCAGGGCGTCCCCTACTTCGAGGCGATGAACGCCGGCGGCAAGGCGGCCGCCACCGCGCTCGGCAACGTCGAGTGGCTCTACCAGGGCCCGACCCAGGCCGACGCCGCCGCCCAGGCCGACATCGTCCGCTCCTACATCCAGCAGAAGGTCGACACGCTGATCGTCGCCCCGAACGACCCGGACAGCATGGCCCCGCTGCTGCAGCAGGCCAAGGACGCCGGAATCCACGTGGCGACCGCCGACACCGACGCCCCGAACAGCGTCCGCGAGGTCTTCGTCAACCAGGCCACCGCCGAGGGCATCGGCCAGGGCCTGACCGACGCCCTGCTCAAGCCCATGGGCGGCAAGGGCAAGTACGCGATCGTCTCCTGCGGCCAGACCGCCGAGAACCTGAACTCGTGGATCAAGGTCCAGCAGGACTACACCAAGACGAAGTATCCGGACGCCACCATCGTCGACGTGGTCTACGCCGGTGAGGACCAGGCGAAGGCCACCCAGATGGCGACCGACCTGATGAACGCGCACCCGGACCTGACCGGCCTGGTCGGCGAGTGCACCTCCAGCGCCCCCGGCGTCGCGCAGGCGGTCAAGGACGCCGGCAAGATCGGCAAGGTCTTCACCGTCGGCCTCGGCACCCCGCAGTCGATGAAGCCGTATCTGCAGGACAAGTCGTCGTCCGCGGCGATCCTCTGGGACGTGCAGAACCTCGGCTACCTGACCGCCTGGGCCGGCGCGCAGATCGCCGCCGGCAAGCCGTTCCAGGCCAGCAACAACGTCAGCGACAAGCTGCCCGCGGTCGCCTACGACTCGGCGAGCAAGATGCTGCTGCTCGGCCCGGCGCTGGCGATCACCTCCGAGAACGTCGACCAGTTCAACTACTGATGATCGAGGAGCAGCCCAGGCTTCGCCTGGCCGGGATCGCGAAGCGGTTCGGTGCGGTCCGCGCGATCCAGCAGGCCGATTTCACGGTACGGGCGGGGCGGGTGCACGCCCTGGTCGGGGAGAACGGCGCCGGCAAGTCGACGATGATCAAGATCGTGTCCGGGGCGGAGACCGCGGACGCCGGAACGATCGAGTTCGACGGCGAGCCGGCCCGGATCACGAGCACCACCGACGCGATCGCGCTCGGCATCGCCACGGTCTACCAGGAGCCGCAGCTCTTCGGCGAGCTGACGGTCGCGGAGAACATCTTCCTCGGCCGCGAACTCAAGAAGAGCGGCCGGGTCGACTGGGCGGAGCAGAACCGGCGGGTGGTCGAGCTGCTGGCGCGGCTCGGCCTCCCGGCCCGCTACGCCACCGCCACGGTCAACACCCTCTCGGTGGCCGAGCAGCAGCAGGTGTCGATCGCCAAGGCGCTGGCCGCGGAGGCGAGCGTGCTGATCCTCGACGAGCCGTCGGCGATCCTCACCGACGCCGAGATCGAGGTGCTCTTCGACCTGGTCCGGCGGCTCACCGCGGACGGCGTGGCGGTCATCTACATCTCGCACCGCCTGGACGAGCTGTTCCGGATCGCCGACGAGGTGACCGTGATGCGCGACGGCCAGACCATCGGCACGTACCCGATCGCCGACCTGTCGGTGCGCCGGATCGCCGAGCTGATGGTCGGCGGCATCCTGTCCGACGAGCGCCCGCACCGCGCGGTCCCGGACGGCCCGCCGGTCCTGGAGCTGCGCCGGTTCGGGCGGGCCGGGAGGTTCCACGACGTCGACGTCGCGGTGCGGAAGGGCGAGATCGTCGCCCTCTACGGTCTGGTCGGCTCGGGCGTCTCGGAGATCGCCGCCTGCGTCTACGGCATCGACCGGGCCACCTCCGGCGAGCTGCGGATCCGCGGCGAGACGGTCGATCCCCGCTCCCCCCGGGACGCGCAGCGGAGGGGCGTCGCGCTGCTGCCGGCCAACCGCAAGGCGGAGGGCATGTTCGGCTTCCAGTCGATCGCCTTCAACATCTCGGCCGGCCACCTGACGCTGCTCTCCCGCTTCGGCGTCTTCCTGGACCGGGCCCGGGAGCGGACCGTCGCGGTCGACCTGATCCGCCGGCTGTCGGTGAAGACGCCCAGCGAGCGCCAGCCGATCAGCGCGATGTCCGGCGGCAACGCGCAGAAGGTGGTCCTGGCCCGGCAACTGGTGGAACGGCCGGAGGTGCTGATCCTGGCGGAGCCGACCCAGGGTGTCGACGTCGGCGCCAAGGAGGAGATCCACCGGATCATCACCGAGCTGGCCGAGAGTGGCACGGCGGTGCTGGTGGTCACCTCGGACCTGCCCGAGGCGCTGCGCATCGCCGACCGGATCCAGGTGGTCCGGGGCGGGACGACGACCGCGTCGTTCGGCCCGGACGCCAGCCAGGTGGACCTGCTGGCCGCGGCCGCGGGCGGTGCCGGGTGAACGGCAAGGCGCGGGTGCTGCCACCCCCGGTGACCAGCCAGGAGGTGGTGCTGCTCGGGGTGATCGCGGTGCTCTGGGCGGCGCTCGCGGTCAGCACCCCGGCCTTCCTGACCGCCGGTTCGATCCAGCCGCTGCTGGTGGCCACCGCGCCGGTCGCCCTGGTCGGCGTCGGGATGACCATCGTGATCATCACGGGCGGCATCGACGTCTCGGTCGGCGGGGCGATCATGGTGTGTTCGGTGCTGACCGCGAAGGCGCTGGTCGAGGCGGAGGTCGGGCTCGGCGTCGCGGTGCTGCTCGCGGTCGCGGCCGGCGGGGTGCTCGGGCTGGTCAACGGCGTGCTGATCGCCTACGGCCGGGTGCACGCGATCATCATCACGTTCGGCACCGCGAACCTGTTCCTCTTCCTCGGCCTGCGGATCTTCGGGTCCGGGACGGTGAACGGGATCCCGGGGACCCTGGCGTTCTTCGGGCGCGGCACGGCCGGGCGCACGCTCGGCGTCCCGCACGCGTTCCTGATCACCGCGCTACTCACCGTGGCCGCCTGGTGGTACCTGCGGCACACCGCCGGTGGCCGGCACTTCTTCGCGATCGGCGGGGACGCCCAGGCGGCGCGGCTGGCCGGGGTACGGGTGCGGCGGCGGGTGCTGCTGGCGTACCTGGTCACCGGCCTGCTGGTCGGGCTGGCCTCGTGTTTCGTCATCGCGCAGGGCACCTCGACGCTGGACCAGTCGGTCGGCTCCGGCAAGGAGCTCGCGGTGATCGCGGCCGTGGTGATCGGCGGCACCTCGATCATGGGCGGTCGCGGGTCGGTGCTCGGCACCTTCCTCGGCGCGCTGCTGGTGCAGTCGGTCGCCTCCGGGGTGACCCAGCTGGGCTGGCGCTCGCAGCTGTCCGACCTGTTCGTCGGCATCTTCATCATCGTGGCGGTCGGCGCCGACCTGCTGCGCGCCCGCGCCCGCGCTCGGAGGAACCGATGACCGAGAGTCTTGGCGCGCGACTCCTGCGCATCCTGCTCACCCAGCGGATCGCGCTGCTCGCGGTGCTGATCGTCGCGGTCGTCGTGACGTTCTTCGTGCAGGACGCCGGCGGCTATCTGACCGCGCCGTACGACTTCGACTACATGTCGGCCGCGCTGATCAACGCGGTCCCGCTCGCGATGCTCGGCCTCGCCGAACTGCTGGTGATCCTCTCCGGGCGGGGCGGCATCGACCTCTCGGTCGGCGCGATCGTCTCGCTCGCCGGCATGGTCTTCGGCTTCGCGTACGGCGAGTGGGGTTGGCCGCTGTGGGCCGCGATCATCCTGACCGCCCTGTTCGGGGCGCTGTGCGGCGCGCTCAACGGGTTCCTGGTCTCGTTCATCGGCTTCCCGGCGCTGATCGCCACGCTGGCCACCTACTACGCGTACAAGTCCCTGGCCATCGTGATCAACGACCAGCAGCCGATCAGCACCAAGCCGATCCAGCAGCTCTTCTCGATCAGCGAGTCGGTCGAGCTGCCGCTGTTCGGGCAGTACGTGCCGGACGTGCCGCTCGGCATCTTCACCTTCCTGCTGCCCACCGTGGTGGCGGTCTGGGTGCTGCTGGCCCGGACCACGTACGGGCGGCGGCTCTACGCGATCGGCACCAACGACGTGGCCGGACGCTGGGCGGGGCTGCCGGTCCGGGACACCCGGTTCAAGGCGTACGTCTACGCCGGCCTGCTCTCCGGTCTGGTCGCGGTGGTCACCGTCGGCCAGTTCGCCTCGGCCCGCCCGGACGCCGGCGTCTCCGGCAACGGCATGGCACTGCCCGCGATCACCATCGCCGTCCTGGGCGGCGTGGCGATCACCGGCGGCATCGGCCGGGTGGCCGGCGTCGTGCTCGCCACCCTGCTCATCGTCTGGCTCAACGCCGGCATCCTGCTCGCCTTCGTCGGCAACGAGGGCTCGCAGTACCAGCTCCTCGCCCTGGGCGCCGTGCTGATCTTCGCGGCGCTGCTCAACGGGCTCACCAACCGCCGATACGGAGGCACATCATGACCGCTCTCGACGGACTGGACGGTTTCGGCGTCGAGGTGCCCAGCTGGGCGTACGGGAACTCGGGCACCCGGTTCAAGGTGTTCACCCAGCCCGGAGTGCCGCGCAACCCGTACGAGAAGATCGCCGACGCGGCGCAGGTGCACCGGCTCACCGGCCTCGCCCCGCGGGTCTCCCTGCACATCCCGTGGGACGCCGTCGACGACTGGTCCGACCTGCGCGAGCACGCGTCGAAGCTGGGCGTGCGGCTGGGCGCGATCAACTCGAACCTGTTCCAGGAGGACGACTACAAGCTCGGCTCGCTCTGCCACCCCGATCCGGCGGTCCGCGATCACGCGGTCCGGCACCACCTGCGGTGCATCGAGATCATGCGGGAGACCGGCTCGACCGACCTGAAGATCTGGCTGCCGGACGGCCTGAACTATCCCGGGCAGGACTCGCTGCGCGGGCGGCAGGACCGGCTCGCCGAGTCGCTGCGCCGGATCTACCACGCGCTCGGCGACGACCAGCGGATCCTGCTCGAATACAAGTTCTTCGAGCCGTACTTCTACAGCATGGACATCCCGGACTGGGGCACCTCGCTGCTGCACTGCCTGGCGCTGGGCGAGAAGGCGACGGTGGTGCTGGACACCGGGCACCACGCGCCGGGCACCAACATCGAGTTCATCGTGATGCAGCTGCTGCGGCAGGGGCGGCTCGGCGCGTTCGACTTCAACTCGCGCTTCTACGCCGACGACGACCTGATCGTCGGGGCGGCCGACCCGTTCCAGCTCTTCCGGATCATGTCGGAGATCGTGGCGGCGGGCGCGCACCTGCCGTCGTCCGGGGTCAACTTCATGCTCGACCAGTGCCACAACATCGAGGAGAAGATCCCCGCCCAGATCCGCTCGGTCCTCAACGTCGAACAGGCCCTGGCCAAGGCGCTGCTGATCGACCAGGAGGCGCTCGCCACCGCCCAGCGCGAGGGCGACGTCCTGGCCGCCAACGAGATCCTGATGGCCGCCTACGAGACCGACGTGCGAGCCGCCCTCGCCGACCGGCGCGAGGCCAGGGGGCTGCCGCGCGACCCGGTCAAGGCCTTCAAAGCTTCGGGGTACGCGTCGAGCGTCGCCGCCGAGCGCGTCGGCGGAACCCAGGCAGGCTGGGGCGCGTGACGCGGGCTGAGTGAGACGCACGCCGGGTGAGGTGCCTGGCCCGGGTCTTGTGGTTTTCGGTGACCAATCGCGGACCGTGAAGCGGGCGGCGATCGCCCTGGACGCGCCAGCGGCCAGATCGACGCCCGCGGCCCGCGCTACTTAAAGAGAATTTGGTGTACGACCGCGGCCCGGCCAGGCTTGGTCGAGGTGATCGGTAGGGTGCTCAGGCCCGCGCTGCCCACTCATATGGCGGGGTGTGGCTCTCTCCCGGCTTGGACCCTGCCGGTCACCGTGGCGCGGAGTGGCTGAAGAGGGGTTTGCCCAGCTGTAAGTAGCGTTGCCCTCCCGCTGGTGTGGTTCTGCCGCGACGACGGGAAGGTCAACGGGTACATGGGTCAGCTGATCATTGGAGTCGATCCGCACAAGCGGTCCGCGACGATCGAGATCATCAACGAGCGTGAACAGGTGCTGGCCCGTGGCAGGTACGGCACCGACACCGGTGGCTACCAGCAGATGCTCGCCGCCGGCCGCCGTCACGCCGGCCGGGTGTGGGCGGTCGAGGGCTGTAACGGCATCGGCCGGCACCTGGCCCAGCGGCTGGTCGCCGACGGCGAAACCGTGCTGGACGTCCCGGCGAAACTCGCCGCGAAAGCCCGCAACTTTGACACCGGGCACGGCCGTAAAACCGACGGTCACGACGCGCACCACATCGCGGTGACCGCCCTGCGCACCCCGGGCCTGCGCCGCGTTCACGCCGACGGCGCCACCGTCGCGCTGCGGCTGCTGGCCGACCGCCGCGACCAGCTCGGCGCCACCCGCACCGAGACCATCAACCGGCTGCACCAGCTACTGCTCGAACTGATCCCCGGCGGCGCGAAGAAGAACCTGACCACCGACCAGGCCCGCACCCTGCTCGAACGCGTCAGCGTCCCGGCCGGCGACATCGTCACCGCCACCCGCTATCAGCTGGCCGGCGACCTGGCCGACGAGCTCACCACCCTGGACACCAAGATCAAAGCAGCCAACCGGCAGCTGAAGACCGTGCTGGCCGCCACCGGCACCCAGCTGACCAGCCTCAACGGCATCGGCCCCTCCGGCGCCGCCCGCCTGCTCGGCGACATCGGCGACATCAGCCGCTTCCCGACCCGCGGGCACTTCGCCACCTGGAACGGCACCGCCCCCATCGACGTGTCCTCCGGCGACAACCATCATCACCGGCTCAACCGGGCCGGGAACCGGCGCATCAACCGGGTCCTGCACATCATGGCCATCACCCAGCTCCGCTTCGACACCCCCGGCCGCGCCTACTACCAGCGCAAACGCGCCGAAGGCAAAACCGCGATGGAAGCCATGCGAGCGTTGAAACGACGCCTGTCCGACACCGTCTACCGCCAAATGATCAAAGACGACCACACGGCACAACAGACAGCGACGGGTCCGGGAGGACACACGGGGGCGACTCTGAACTCCAGCGCGGCCGACCCAAACCCCAAGATCGACACTTCGGAAAAGTCACAACCCGGACCCGCCAACCACCACCCTAAAACACCCCTCACACCAACCCCTTGACAGAGGGGTGCCGGGAGCATGCGATCCGCACCGAAGCGGACGCGCGTATCTGAATATCTTGAAGTTGATCTTGCGCTTCTCGTGATTCCCGGCCGGAGAACCGATCCTCCGGCGCAGGATGAGCGCATGGACGAGGAGCGGCTGGCCACCGTGCGGGCGCGGATCGAGGCGATCACCGACCCGGACCCGACCCCCGCCGAGCTGGCCCTCGTGCTGCGGTTGTTGCGGAACTTCGCGGCCCGCACGCCGGCCGCGGTCGACCAGGTCGCCGCCACTCTGGAAGGCGGTGCCGACCTGGGAGTCCTGCGGGATCAGGCGCACGCGTTGAAGGGGTCGGCCGGGAACATCGGCGCGAGCGCCCTGGCCGCCCTCTGCGCGGCGGTGGAGGACCAGGCGCGCGCCGGGAAGGTCGCCGACCCGGCGGGCACGGCCGGACGGATCCGGACCGAGGCCGCCGGGGCGTTACGGGCGGTGACGGCGCTGGCCGACGAGTACGAGGCGACCGCTGGCGAGAGGGCCGGAGCCGATCAGCGGTGACCGGCGAAGGCGGTCGGCTTGATGCTCGCCTTGTAGGGCACCGAAGCGAGCACTTCCTCGACCAGTTCGACCGCGCGGGCGAAGTTGGTCAGCCGGTCCAGCATCAGCTCGGTGATCACGGTGTCCTTGCCGATCAGGACCAGGCCGTTGGTCGCCACCACGTCCTCGATCAGGCGCATCCCGACCTCCAGCTCGCGGACCCGGACGCTGCGCACGGTGTCCTTGACCGCGCGCACCCCCTTGAGCCGGCGCAGCGCCGCCACCACGTGCGGGTAGTGGTCCTCCCGCTCCTCGATCGCGGTGATCGCGTTGACGTCGTTGAGGCCGCGGAACTGCAACGCCTCGAAGGCGATCGCCGTGCGGAGCACCGCGATCCCGTCCTCGACCAGCGCGGACCGTCCCTCCGGCCCGGCCGGCGCACCGGTCAGCCCGCGGACGATGGCGAGCACGTCCTGCATCATCGGGATGTCGCCGAGCAGCCGCAGCGCGATCCGCGGCATGGCGTCGACCGACGCCTGCTCGTCCGCGGTCAGCGGCATCCCGCGCTCCACCTTGGCGAGCGTCGAGGCGGGCACGGTGACCGCGCCGAGCTGCGAGGCCATCGCGGCCACCTCGATCTCCCAGAGGCCGGCCAGCTGGAGCAGGCCGCACAGCTCGCCGACCAGCGTGCTGATCCGGCCGGCCCGCTGGTAGGCCGGCGGGTTGGACAGCTCGAGCACCCCGAACAGCGCCTGCACGCTGGTCCGCAGGGTCCGGTCGAGCAGCTCCCGCTCGGCCATCGCCTGGCTGTGCTTGGCCACCGACTCGCGGATCGCCCCGCGCAGCGCGTCGGTCTCGGCCGGCTTCGGCAGGTAGCGGTAGACGCCGCCGGAGTTGATCGCGGCGACCGCGGTGGCCATGTCGCCGTACCCGGTGTGCAGCACCCGGGTGGTGTCCGGGTACTCCATCTGCACCCGGCGCAGCAGCTCGATGCCGTTCATCCCGGGCATCCGCATGTCGCTGACCACCGCGGCGGCCGGGCCGTGCTCGGCCAGCAGGGCGAGCGCCTGCTCCCCGTCCGAGGCGGTCAGCACCCGGTTCTCCCGGCCGAGCTGCAGGGTGAGCGTCTCGAGCACCGTCTCCTCGTCGTCGACGACCAGCACCAGGGGTTTCTTGTCGTCGGCTCCGGCCGACTTGTACAGCTCGGTGCGCATGCGGGTCCTCCTTCGTGATGTGCCGTCACCTATCGACCCCGCGCCGCGGGCGATAAGCGTTCGGCGATCACACAATTGGGCGGCCCCGACCCCTCATCCGGCCCGGCCGGACGCCGACATGTCCCTCACGTGCCCACCGGCTTTCGAGGAACGGATTCAGATGAGCGCTGTCGGCGATGAGACCCGGATTGCCGCGGTCCACAGCTACCACCTGCTCGACGCGCCCCGCCCGGTCGTCCTGGACGAGCTGACCCGGCTGGCCAGCTCGATCTTCGAGACTCCGATGGCCACCGTGACGCTGGTCGCCGCGGACCGGCAGTGGTTCGCCGGCAGCACCGGGATGCCGGGCAGCGGCGGCCCGCTGAGCAGCTCGTTCTGCGGGCACGTGGTGGACAGCCGGATGCCGCTGATCGTCCGCGACGCGCTGTCCCACCCGGTCTACTCGGCCTGGGAGAACGTGGTCGGCGCGCCGCACATCCGGTATTACGCCGGGGTCCCGCTGATCGACGAGGACGGGCACGTGCTGGGCACCGTCTGCGTGCTCGACGACAAGCCCCGGGAGACCGGGGACAAGCAGGTCGACCTGCTGCGCACGATGGCCGGGCAGGCCGCCGGGCACCTGTCGGCGATCCGGAACCGGCAGCTGCTGGCCGAGGTCGGCGACGAGCTGTCCCGGGCGATCAGCCGGGAGGAGGACTTCGTCGCGACCGTCTCGCACGAGCTGCGCACCCCGGTCACCACCATCCAGGGATACCTGGAGCTGCTGGTGGACAACGAGGAGCTGGAGCCGTACCGGAAGATGATCGATCCGATCCAGCGCAACGGCGAGCGCCTGGTCCGGATGGTCGACCACCTGCTGGCCGGCACCCGGCCGCCGGGCACCCCGCTGCCGCTGCTGCGGGCGCAGACCGACCTGGTCACGGTGGCCGGGACGGCGCTCGCGGCGTGCCGCTCGCAGGCCGGGCAGCGCGAGGTCACGCTGGTGCTGGAGCCGCCCGCGGGGGCGACCCGGGTGCCGGGCGACCTCACCCGGCTCAGCCAGGCCGCCGAGCACCTGGTGCGCAACGCGGTCCTGTTCAGCCCGGCCGGGTCGGTGGTCCGGGTCCGGGTCGACGAGACCGGCCTGGACGTGATCGACGAGGGCGCCGGCATCCCGGCCGACGAACTGCCGCACGTGGCCGAGCGGTTCTACCGCGGCCGGTTCGCCCGGGAGCAGGCGGTGCCCGGGGTCGGCCTGGGCCTCAGCATCGCCCAACGGATCATGAACGCGCACGAGGGCCGCCTGACCGTGATGTCGGACGGTTCCGGAACCGGCACCACCGCGAGGTTGAGCGTGGTCTGCTGAGCACATGGCAATGTTGCGTCGATTGCGCCTGGCCGGCCGGCTCGCGGTGGCCTTCGCCATCGTCCTGGTGCTGCTCGGGGTCGCGGTCGGGGTCGGCGCCGTCGGCCTGAACCGGCAGTCCGACACCGCCGACCGGGTGCAGGCCCTGCAGCGGCTGCTGCACCAGGTCGACGAGCAGAAGTACTACGACGCGGACATCTCCGGCTGGCAGTTGGCCTACGTCTGGGACGCCTACCGGCTCGGCGGCCGGCAGGCGGTCGACCCGGCGAGCGAGAACCGGGCCGGCTTCCTGGCCGACAAGCAGAAGCTGGTCGAGTTGCTCAAGGCCACCGACACCGGGGCCATGTCGGCCGACGAGCGGAAGATCTTCGACGGCCTGTCGACCACCTGGGACCAGTACTTCGAAGCCGACTCGCAGGCCGCCGCGCTCTACGGCAAGGGCGACCTCAAGGGCGGCGACAAGGTCATCCTGGGTCCCGGCTACGAGCTGTACTTCGTGATCGTCGAGGGCACCGACAAGCTGGTCGCCTCGGTCTCCCAGCGGGCCGCCGACGCCACCGCCACCACCAAGGACCAGGCGGCCGCCGCCCGGAACACGATGATCGTGGTCTTCCTGCTCGCGGTGGCGGCCGCGGTGCTGCTCACCGTGCTGGTCACCCGCAGCGTGACCCGGCCGATCGGCCGGCTGGTGCAGAACCTGCAGGCGATGGCCCGCGGCGACCTCACGGTCCGGGCCGACACCAGCGGCCGGGACGAGATCGCGGTGATGGGCCGGGCCGTCGACGAGGCGGTGGCCGGGGTGCGCGGCACCGTGCTGGAGATCGTGGAGAGCGGCGGCAAGCTGCAGGACGCGTCCGAGACGATGCGCCGGGTGAGCGCCGAGATCGACAGCGCGGTGTCCGAGGCCGATCAGCAGGCCGGGCTGGCCGCGGCGAGCGCCTCCGGGGTCTCCGGCAACGTGCACACGGTCGCCGCCGGCACCGACGAGATGGGTTCGGCGATCAGCGAGATCTCCCGGAACGCCGGCGACGCCGCCCAGGTCGCCTCGGACGCGGTCGCCGCGGCCCGGGCCACCAGCGCCACGATCAACCGGCTCGGCGACTCGTCCGCGCAGATCGGCGACGTGATCAACGTGATCACCACGATCGCCCAGCAGACGAACCTGCTCGCCCTGAACGCGACCATCGAGGCGGCCCGGGCCGGCGAGTCCGGCAAGGGGTTCGCCGTGGTCGCCAGCGAGGTGAAGGACCTGGCCCAGGAGACCGCCCGGGCCACCGAGCAGATCTCCCAGCAGATCGCCGCGATCCAGAGCGACACCGGCGAGGCGGTGACCGCGATCGACGAGATCAGCCGGATCATCGAGCAGATCAGCGACTACCAGACCACGATCGCCTCGGCGGTCGAGCAGCAGAGCGCCACGACCGCCGAGATGAATCGCGGGGTGAGCGAGGCGGCGGCCGGGGCCACCGACATCGCCGGCAACATCGCCAGCGTCGCGCACAGCACCGCGGCCAGCCGGGCCGCGGCCGGCCAGGCCGCCCGGACCGCGCAGGACGTGGGGGCGCTCGCCGACCAGTTGCGGTCCGCGGTGCAGCGGTTCCAGATCTAGCGCCTGTTTCGGAGGCCGGCCGAGTGCGAGGCGAGGTCAGGAGTGTGGCTGGCAACGGCCCCGGATCGCCCGCATACCGGGGTTGTATGTGGGTGATCCGGGGACGCTGCCAGGCGCGCTCCTGGCCACGCCGCAGCCCCGGTCGGCCTCCGAAACAGGCGCTAGGAGCGAGGTTCGGTACGGCCGGAGCTCACCCCGCGGTCAGCAGGTCGAGCACCCCGGTCGCCGCCATCGACCGGCGCACGATGCCGCGGGGGCCGGTCACCTGACAGGCCACGCCCCGGGCCTCCGCCGCCGACCGGGCGGTGAGCAGCGCGTCGATGCCGGACGAGTCGCAGAAGGTCAGCGCCGACACGTCCAGCACCAGCCGCCCGGGCGCGCCGGCCAGCGCCGCGGTCACCCCGTGGTCCACCAGGCCGACGGTGGCTAGGTCGAGCTCGCCGTGGAAGGCCAGCCGGACCAGGCCGGGGCCGTCGTACCGGACGATCCTCACGAGTCGCCGCCACGGCTGGAGCCGGAGCTGACCGGCTGGTGCCCGGGACACGGCAGCAGGGTCACCCGCACCTGCTTGCCGCCCTCGTGGTTGTGCACCGTCCAGTCCTCGGCGAGCGCCTCGATCAACGCGATGCCGCGCCCGCCCACGTCGTCCGGGTCGCGGCGGCGGGGCACCACCGAGGAGCCGTCGGCGACCGAGACCACCACCCGCCCGTCGTGCGACTCGACCTGCAGGGCGACGCAGCCGCCGCCGTGCCGGACCGCGTTGGTGACCAGCTCGCTGACCACCACGGCGGCCGAGTCCAGCCAGTCCGGGTCCGGGAAGCCCCAGCCGGTCAGCACCGCGACCACCGCCCGGCGGGCCGCGCCGGGCGCGCCGTGGCTCAGCGGGACGTCGAGATAAGCGGTCAGGACACTCATCGGGCGCCGTCCGCCGGCATCCCCTTCCGGCCCGCGCGGTGGCGGCCGTCGCCCGGCGCGGCGGGACGCCGCTCGGTGCAGTCAGTCATGCGCTGCTCTCCCCGTCCCCGTGTGCGGGCGGACAGTACCCGCCCTGCGGCAGTCGCGAAACCTGAGCGCACATATTGTCGCTTTTCGCCGTTTACGGAGCGTATGTCGGCCTACAGTACGGTGGTGGCAGCGGTGCTGGTCGTCGAGGACAACCCGGAGCATCAGGCGGTGCTCGCCGAGATCGTCCGGCGGCTCGGCCACCGGGTCACGGTCGCCGGGGACGGCCGGGCCGGGCTGGCCGCCGCGCTCGCCGACCGGTTCGACCTGATCGTCGCCGACGTCGACATGCCGCACCTGGACGGGATCCGGATGTGCCGGGCGCTGCGCGCGGAGAAGGCCACCGCCGAGGTGCCGGTGGTGCTGATCACCGGGTACCTGCCGCCCGGCGACGACCTGCTCGCCGAGGCCGGCGCGGCCGCCGTGGTGCCCAAGCCGTTCAGCGTCCGGGACCTGACCGAGACGCTGCGCCAGTGCCTGCCGCTGCCGCCGGAGGGCCCGTTCCTGGCCGAGCTGATGCAGAGCCTGGACACCGGGGCGGTGGCCTGCGACCGGCACGGCCGCACGGTCTTCGTGAACCGGGCGGTCCGCGAGTTCTTCGGCGACGAGTGCGCCACCGTGCCGATCCGGGACTGGCCGGACCGGTTCCAGCTGCGCCACCACGACGGCACCCCGCTGCGCCCCGGCGAGCTGGCCCTGGACCGGGCGCTGCGCGGCGACGTGGTGCGCCACGCCGACCTGCGGGCCTGCGACCGGCAGCACCGGCTGCGCTGGTTCTCGATCAACGCCCGGCCGGTCCGGGACGAGTCCGGGACGGTGCTCGGCGCGGTCGCCGCGATCCACGACGTGACCGCCGACCACCACCAGGTCCAGTACGAGCGGTGCAAGGCCGAGGTGCTCCAGGCGCTGGTCCACGCGCCCGACGTCAAGCACGCCGGAGCCGCCGTGCTGCGCAGCGTGTCGCACTGCCTGGGCTGGCCGTACCTGCGGTTGTGGCTGGTCGACGAGGTGTCCGGCCGGCTGCGGCCGACCGTCACGCACGCCGAGCCGGGCGCCGGCGGCGCGCCGCTGCCGTCCGCCATCGAACGCGGGCAGGGCCTGGCCGGGCTGTGCTGGGAACGCGGCGAACTGGTCTGGGTGCCGGACCTGCAGGCCCCGGACTCGCCGATGCTGCCCCAGGTGGCGGCCGGCACCGGGTACCGGGCGGCCGGCGCGGTCCCGGTGCTCAGCGCGGAGCAGGTGGTCGGGGTGGTCACCTTCTTCACCCCGGAGCGGCAGGACCCGGAGCCGGCCCTCGCGGTGCTGCTCACCGGCATCGCCGGGCTGCTCGGGGCGTACCTGGAGCGGCGCCGCTCGGACGAGCTGGCCAACCAGCTGGCGGCCAGCATCGGCGAGTACATCGCGCTGGTCGGGCACGAGCTGCGCACCCCGCTCACCTCGATCGCCACCTACACCGACCTGATCGCCGAGTCCGGCGACGACACCACCATCGGCGAGGTCCGCGACCTGCTGGCGGTGATCGAACGGAACAACGCCCGGCTCCGCTCGCTGGTCGAACGGCTGCTCGACCTGTCCGCACTGGAGTCCGGGCACGCCGGGCTGACCCTCGGCACGGTGGACCTGTCCGGGCTGCTGCGCGCGGCGGTGGACACCGTCCTGGCCGAGGCCGGGGATCCGCACCCGCGGGTGCACACCGACCTGCCGGACCGGCTGGAGATCCGGGGCGACCAGGCCCGGTTGCGGCAGGTGGCGGAGAACCTGATCGGCAACGCGGTGAAGTACAGCCCGCCGGGCGGCACGGTCACCGTCACGCTGACCGCCGACGAGGACACCGCGGTGCTGACCGTCACCGACACCGGCATGGGCATCCCGGACGGCGAGCGGAGCCGGCTGTTCGCCCGGCTCTACCGGGCCACCAACGCCCGGCACAGCGGCATCCCGGGGGCGGGGCTCGGCCTGGCCCTGAGCCGGGCCATCGTCGAGCTGCACCGCGGCACGATCACGCTGACCGCCGGCGAGGCGGGCGGCACGGTCGCCACCGTCCGGCTGCCCCGCGGGACCTAGAGGCCCTGGGGTCGCGCGCGGTCGGCCTCGGCGCGGGCCCGCGCCACGATCCGGCCGGCCTCCTTCTCGGCCTCGGCGATCGTGTCGGCGGCCTGCTGCTCGGCCATCCCGAGGATCGTCTCCACCCGGGAGCCGAGATGGGCCAGCGACGGCCGGTCCTCCCGGGCCGCCGCGGGCGCCGCCATCGCGTCACCGACCAGCTCCGCCCCGCCCGACCGGGCGGCGAACACCAGCAGGACCAGCCCCACCCCGGCGGTGACCAGCCCGGGCACCAGCATCGGCCCCTCCAGCTCCGCGCCGACCAGCACCCCGAGCCCACCACCGAGCAGGAACCACCCGCACCGCTTCATGGCGGCATGCTATCGACGGACAGCCACCTTCCGCTGCGCGGCGGTTCAGCCGCAGCCACCGCGCAGTTCACCCGCCGCGCGGAGCGAGGCCACCGAGCTCAGTGGCCCAGCAGCTTGGTGGCGAGCACGGCGGCCTGGGTGCGGCGCTCCAGGCCCAGCTTGGCGAGCAGGCTGGAGACGTAGTTCTTCACCGTCTTCTCGGCGAGGAACATCCGGCTGGCGATCTCCCGGTTGGTCAGGCCCTCGGCCACGAACTCCAGGATCCGGCGCTCCTGGTCGGTCAGCCCGGCCAGCTCGCGGGGCTGCTCGACGCCGTTGCGGATGCGCTCCAGGACCCGCTGGGTGACCGCCGGGTCGAGCAGCGACTGGCCGCCGGCCACCCGGCGGACCGCGTCGACCAGGTCGGTGCCGCGGATCTGCTTCAGCACATAGCCCGAGGCGCCCGCCATGATCGCGGCGAACAGCGCCTCGTCGTCCTCGTAGGACGTGAGGATCAGGCCCTTGATCGACGAGTCCACCGCGCGCACGTCGCGGCACACGTCGATGCCGTTGCCGTCGGGCAGCCGGGCGTCCAGCACCGCCACGTCCGGCCGCAGCGCCGGAATCCGAGCCGCCGCCTCCCGCGCGGAGCCGGACTCGCCGACCACCTCGATGTCGCCGCCCGACTGGAGCAGGTCGACCAGGCCACGGCGGACGACCTCGTGGTCGTCGAGGAGAAAGACTCGGATCATGGCTCCCATTTTTCCCTCCCCGGTCCCGGCCACACAGGGTCGAAGGTCCCGAGCCACCCGGGACGCCCACCGGATAATCTCAGGGCCGTGGCCGAAGCATCTACCCCCTCGCTGGGCCTGAGCCCACTGTCCCGGGTCCGTCTCGACGAGCTGCTCCAGGAGATGCTCGACCGCGTCGGCGACGTGGTGACCAGCCGGGAGCGGTTGCGCGCCCTGCTCGACGCGGTGGTCGGCATCGGCACCGACCTCGACCTGCGCAGCACCCTGCAGCGCATCGTCGAGGCGGCGTGTGCCCTGGGCGGCGCCCGCTACGGCGCGCTCGGCGTGCTCGCCCCGGACAACCGGAGCCTGTCCGACTTCATCACGCACGGCATCGACCCGGCGGTGCACGCGCGGATCGGCGACCTGCCGCACGGCCGCGGCGTGCTCGGCCTGCTGATCACCGAGCCGAAACCGGTCCGGCTGCCGGACATCCGCAAGCACCCGCACTCCTACGGCTTCCCGCCCCACCACCCGCCGATGCACAGCTTCCTCGGCGTCCCGGTGCGCACCCGCGACCACGTCTTCGGCAACCTCTACCTGGCCGAGAAGCAGGGCGCCGCCGAGTTCAGCGAGGACGACGAGGAGATCGTGGTGGCGCTCGCCGCCGCGGCCGGCGTGGCGATCGACAACGCCCGGCTCTACGAGCTGGCCCAGCGGCGGGAGCGCTGGCTGGCCGCGGCCGCCGAGATCACCGGCGTGCTGCTCGGCACCGTGCACCGCACCGAGGCGCTGCGGCTGATCGCCCGGCGGGCCCGCGAGGTGGCCGGGGCCGAGCTGGTCCTGGTGCTGCTGCACGAGGAGGAGCACGCGCGGTACCGGATCGAGGTGGCCGAGCCGGAGCAGGCCGGGCTGACCGGCAAGGTGCTGGCCGCGGACAGCGCGGTCGTCCAGGACTTCGGCGCCGAGCGGCACCGGCTGCTCGACGACCTGCGGACGGCCGCCGAGTGGCCCGGCCCGGTCCCGGCCGGCCCGGCGCTCGCCGCGCCGCTGACCGGCGTCGAGCGCGGCGTGCTGATCGTCTCCCAGTCGGCCGCCCAGGCCGCGCTCGGCACCGACGACGCGGTGCTGCTCTCCACCTTCGCCGGCCAGGCCGCGCTGGCCCTGGAGCGGGCCCGCGCCCAGGAGGAGCGGGAGCTGCTGGCCGTGCTGGAGGACCGCGAGCGGATCGCCCGGGACCTGCACGACGTGGTCATCCAGCGGCTCTTCGCCACCGGCATGCACCTGCAGGGCGCGGTCGCCGCGGCGGGCCGCCCCGAGGTGGCGAAACGGATCAACGACGCGGTCGACGACCTGGACGCCACCATCCGGGACATCCGCCGGTCGATCTTCGAGCTGCGCGCGCCGGTCGGGCCGTCGCTGCGCGGTGAGCTGCGCGAGGCGGTCGCCGCGGCCGAGCCGGCCCTCGGGTTCCGGCCCGAGCTGGAGACGTCCGGGCCGGTGGACAGCGCGGTGCCCGACGACGTCGTGCCGGAGCTGCTCGCCGTGCTGCGCGAGGCGCTGTCCAACGTGGCCCGGCACGCCCGCGCGGGCAGCGCCCGGGTGTCCGTCCGGGTCGCCGATGGAGAACTGTTCCTGCAGGTCCGCGACGACGGCGTGGGCATCGACCCGGCGCTGGCCCGGGGCGGCGTGGTGAACATGGGCGAGCGCGCCGCCGACCTCGGCGGCACCTTCGAGGTCGGTCCGGCCCCGGACGGCTCCGGCACCCTGCTGACCTGGCACGTGCCGCTCACCTCCGACCCGGCGTAGCTCACGGTCCCCTGCTGGTCGTCAGGGGTGCCTCGACGTCGTCGAGGCACCCCTGACGACCAGCCCACAACCGCGCGGTGCGCTGCGGTCCGCGCCACGGACGCGGTTGCGGCCCGGGCTGGTCCGCACGGGTGTCTCGCAGGGCGTGAGGCACCCCTGAGGACCAGCCCGGGACTTTCGGCCCTGCCCGAGGTCCCGTGCGCGGGGCACCTTGGAACATGTGAACGGCTACGACGAGTCAGACCTGCGGCGCGCGGCAGCGGCCGGGATCCAGGCGCCCTCGATGCACAACACCCAGCCGTGGACCTTCCGGCTCCGCGACGGTGTCATCGAGGTGATGGCCGACCCGGCCCGCCAGCTCAGCGTCGCCGACCAGAGCGGCTGGGCCCTGCGCCTGGCCTGTGGCGCCGCCACCATGAACGCCCGGCTGGCGCTGGCCTGGGCCGGCACCCCGGCCGAGGTCACCCTGCTGCCCGACCTGGAGCAGCCCGACCTGATCGCCCGGCTCTCCCCCGGCCGGCACCGCCCGCCCACCTACCTGGAACGGGACCTCTACACCGCGATCGAGCACCGGCACAGCAACCGGGAGCCGTTCTGGCCCGACCCGGTGCCGGCCGACGCCCGGGTCCGGCTGATCGAAGCGGCCCGCGCCGAGAACACCTGGCTCGACCTGCTGGTCGGGATGACCGCGCTGACCGGGTTCTCGGAGATCGCGCACAGCGCCGACCGGGTGCTCCGCCGCGACGAGCGTTACCAGGCCGAACTGATCACCTGGACGGACACCGAGGACGCGCCGGACGGCATGCCGGCCTACGCCGGCGCGGTCGTCGGCGAACACCAGGACCTGATCCCGCAGCGGGCGTTCACCAGCCGGCGGCGGGCCCCGGGCCGGGACTACGAGCCGGAACCGCTGGTCGGCATCCTCGGCACGGCCGGCGACCGGCGGCTCGACCAGATCCAGGCCGGCCAGGCCCTGCAACGGGTCCTGCTCACCGTCACCGACGCCGGCCTGGCCAGCTCGATGATCTCCCAGCCGATCGAGGTCCCGGCCGCCCGCGACCAGCTGCGCCGCGCCCTGGGGCGGACCGGGTTCCCGCAGATCGCGCTCCGGATCGGCTACGGCCACCCCGGCCGCCAGGCCCCCCGCCGCCCGGTGGACGACGTCATCGGGATCCCGGCCACGTGACCCCGGCCCGCAGCGCGGGCCCGCTCCGACGGGTGGGGATTTGAAGTTGGCACGTCGTCACCACCCGCGGACGTCGCCCTTGCGGGCTGAGCGTTCTGGACGCGCCAGCGGCCAGCTCGGACCGGAAGGGTCCCTGGCGGGAGCGACGATCGGTGATCAGCGCGGACCCGAGTCAGCATGCCTTTGAACTTGATCTTGAAGAATGGCGGCCGTGCCGGGACACTGAAAATGATCACGAAGATCACTCTCTAGTTGCCAAGGATGTGCAACAGCCACTCGTAGCCAATATGCTGACGCCTTGCGAGGAGCGCTTCGCGAGGGGGAAACATGGATGCGCAAGCGATGCACATCGCGAACGGGATTGTGAACGGGCCGGTGTCCGCGGTCTTCGTGGTCGTCGCCGTGGCCGTGCTGGCCGTCTGCGTCTGGCGGGCGCAGCGCGACCTGGACGACCGGCTGGCCCCGATGGCCGGGCTGGTCGCCGCGTTCATCTTCGCCGTCCAGATGCTCAACTTCCCGGTGCTGCCCGGCATCTCCGGCCACCTGCTCGGCGGGACCCTGGCGGCGATCCTGGTCGGCCCCTGGGTCGGCGCGCTCTGCGTGTCGACCGTCCTGGTGGTGCAGTGCCTGTTCGCCGACGGCGGCCTGACCGCCATCGGGCTGAACATCACGAACATGGCGATCATCGGTACGGCCGCCGGCTACCTGCTGGTCGTCGCCCTGCTCCGGCTGCTGCCGCGGACCCCGGGCGGGCTCGGCACGACGGCTTTCATCGCCTCGATCGTCTCGGTGGTGGCCGCCTCGCAGGGCTTCGTCCTGGAGTACGCGCTGGGTGGCACGACCGAGCTCTCCCTCCCGTGGATCTCCAGCACGATGGCCGGCGCGCACGTGCTGATCGGCGTCGGCGAGGGCCTGATCACCGCGGTCACCGTGATCACCGTGGCCCGGGTGCGGCCGGACATGGTCTACGCGCTCCGCACGTTCCGGAAGCCGGTCGTCGCCGAAGTGGAGGCTGTCGCGTGAAGCGGCTCGGATGGTTCCTGGCCGGCGGTCTGCTGGTCGCGCTGCTGCTGGCCGGCGTGGTGAGCAACTTCGCCTCGGGCAGCCCGGACGGCCTGGACGCGACGGCCCGGGAGGGCTGCACGTTCGACGCGGCCGGGGAGATCACCGGCGGTCACTGCATGGCGCAGCGGGAGCAGGAGCACCAGTTCGCGGACAGCCCGCTCGCCGACTACCAGATCAAGGGCATCGACAACCCGTACCTGTCGACCGGCCTGGCCGGGGTGGCCGGCGTGCTGCTCACCTTCGGTCTCGGCGCCGGCGGGTTCTGGCTGGTCCGGCGCCGCGAGCGGAAGGCCGCCTGACGTGGGGGCGGGGCACGCCCATCCGCTCTACCTGGCCCGGGGCAGCCGGATCCACCGGCTGGCGCCCGAGGTCAAGATCGTGGCGGTGCTGCTGTTCACGATCGTGGTGGTGCTGACCCCGCCGCAGCGTCTCGCCGCCTTCGCCGGCTATCTCGCCCTGGTGGTGGTGCTCGCGGCGGTGGCCCGTGTCCCGGCCCTCTGGCTGCTCAAGCGGGCCACCATCGAGCTGCCGTTCGTGCTGCTCGCGGTCACCCTGCCGTTCTTCGGGCACGGTGAGCGGGTCGACTGGCTCGGCATGTCCCTGTCGGTCGACGGGCTGCACGGCGCGTGGAACATCGTCGCCAAGGGCACCCTCGGCGTGCTGGCGTCGCTGCTGCTCGCGGCCACCACCACGATGCGTGACCTGCTGCACGGGCTGGACCGGCTGCGGGTGCCGCCGGTGTTCACCCAGATCGCCACGTTCATGCTGCGCTATCTCGACGTGCTCGCCGAGGACGCGCGGCGGATGCGGATCGCGCGGCTGAGCCGCGGCTACGATCCGCGGTTCCTCTGGCAGGCGCGCGCGTTCGCGGTCGGCCTGGGGTCACTGTTCCTGCGATCGTACGAACGGGGCGAGCGCGTCTATCTGGCGATGGTCTCCCGTGGCTACGCGGGCCGGATGCCGTCGATGAACGATCGCCGCGCGCCGGCCGGCGAGTGGGCGGCCGCCGCCACCCTGCCGCTGCTGTCGATCGGGATCGCGGCTCTAGCATGAGCGACGTGACGACTCCCGCCCTGCAGGTGACCGGGCTGCATTACGCCTACCCGGACGGCCGGGCCGCGCTCCGCGGCGTCGACCTCACCCTGGCCCCGGGCGAGCGGGTCGCCCTGCTCGGGCCGAACGGCGCCGGCAAGACCACCCTGGTCCTGCACCTCAACGGCATCCTGCACGGCGGTGGCGGCACGGTCCAGGTGGCCGGGCTGCCGGTCCGGCCGGGTGACCGGGCCGCGATCGGCGAGATCCGCCGCCGGGTCGGCATCGTCTTCCAGGACCCGGACGACCAGCTGTTCATGCCGACGGTGGCCGAGGACGTCGCGTTCGGGCCGGCGAACCTGGGGTTGCGCGGCGCCGAGCTGGACGCGCGGGTCGACGAGGCGCTGCGGGCGGTCGGTATGACCGAGCACCGCGACCAGGTGCCGCATCACCTGTCGTTCGGGCAGCGGCGGCGGGTGGCGGTGGCGACCGTGCTGGCCATGCGCCCGGAGATCCTGGTGCTCGACGAGCCGTCGTCGAACCTGGACCCGGCGAGCCGCCGCGAGCTGGCCGAGATCCTCCAGTCGCTGCCGGTGACGCTGCTGATGGTCACCCACGACCTGCCCTACGCGCTGGAGCTGTGCCCGCGCTCGGTGATCCTGGACGGCGGCCGGATCGCGGCGGACGGCGAGACCACCGCGCTGCTGGCCGACCGGGAGTTGATGCGCGGCCACCGCCTCGAGCTGCCGTTCGGCTTCGACCCGGTGGCGGCGGCCGCGTCGCGCCGGGGCTGAGTCCGGCGCTCTTTTCCAGGACGTCAGGCGGCCTGCTGGAGCGATCCGCCGTCGGCGCCGGCGACCAGCGCCTGCCAGGTCTCCCGGCCGACGACACCGTCGACGATGAGGCCGGCGTCGGACTGGAAGGCGCGCACCGCCGACTCGGTGACCGGGCCGTAGACCCCGTCCGGGTCGGCGCCGGACCCCCGCCGCTGGTGGAACTCGTGCTGCACGCCGCGCACCGCGTTGCCCCGGGCACCGGGCCGGACGTCCACGATCAGAGCCTGCCAGGTCTCCGCGCCGACAACGCCGTTGTCGGGAAGGCCCTTCGCCCGCTGGTAGGCGCGCACCGCGTCACCGGTCTGGGCGCCGAAGACGCCGTCCACCGTGACCGTGTGGCCGTGGGCCTGCAACAGGTACTGCAGCGTGGGCACGGGATGTTGCGTCGAACCCTGTCGGGTCGTCGGCCAAGGGCTGAGCGTACCGGCCATCCGGGGGTCCCCTTCCTCATCGTCGAGTAGGCGTATGCCCTTCACCTTCGCTTCATCCGGCGTCGAAAGAAAGGGTGAAGTATCTCTCCGCCCCCACTTTCTTAGGCGGAGAGACCCCCAAACCTGTCTAGATCAACTCTGCGCCCAGTCGCCGAGTGACCAATCCCGCACCTCGGGCATGTCCTCCAGGTGCTCGACCACATAGGTCTCGTGCTTGGCGAGCTGCGCCTCGCACCAGGCCTTGAGCTCGGTCGCGCCGCTCGGCAGCCGCCCGGCGTTGTTGATCGCGTCCATCACCAGGTGGTAGCGGGACGCCTTGTTCCGCACCGTCATGTCGAACGGCGTGGTGGTGGTGCCCTGCTCGATGAAGCCGCGCACCCGGAACCGGTCGGCGTCCGGCCGGCCGTGCACCAGCTGGTGGATGGCGCCCGGATAGCCGTGGAACGAGAACACCACGTCCACGTGGTCGGTGAACAGCTCACGGAACATGGTCTCGCTCATGCCGTGCGGGTGGTCCTTGGGCCGCGGCAGGGTCATCAGGTCGACCACGTTGACCACGCGCACCTTGAGCTGCGGCAGCTTCTCCATCAGGATCCGCGCGGCGGCCACCGTCTCCATGGTGACCACGTCGCCGGCGCAGGCCAGCACGATGTCCGGGTCGCTGTTGCCGTCGTCGGTGCCGGCCCACTCCCAGATGCCGGCGCCCTTGGTGCAGTGGTCGATCGCCTGGTCCATGTCCAGCCACTGCAGCTGCGGCTGCTTGTCGATCACGATCAGGTTGATGTACGACCGGGACCGGAAGCAGTGGTCGGCGACCGAGAGCAGGGTGTTCGCGTCCGGCGGCAGGTAGACCCGGGCCACGTCGCCGCGCTGGGTCAGCACGTTCTGGATCAGGCCGGGACCCTGGTGCGAGAAGCCGTTGTGGTCGTTGCGCCAGGCGGTCGAGGTGAGCAGGATGTTCAGGCTCGGCACCTTGGCCCGCCAGGGCAGGTGCGACGCCTCCTGCAGCCACTTGCCGTGCTGGATCGTCTGCGACGCGCTGACCATGGCGAACGCCTCGTAGGTGGCGAACATGCCGTGCCGCCCGGTGAGCGTGTAGCCCTCCAGCCAGCCGTGGCAGTTGTGCTCGGAGAGCACCTCCATCACCCGGCCGCCGCGGCTGAGCTTCACGTCGTCCGGGGTGACCGACTCCATGAACGCCCGGTCGGAGACCTCGAAGACCGCGCCGAGCCGGTTCGAGTTCGTCTCGTCCGGGCAGAACAGCCGGAACCGGTCCGGGTTGCGCGAGTAGATGTCGCGCATCAGCTCGCCCAGCCGGCGGGTGGACTCGGCCCGGCCCGACGCCGGGGTCTTCACCTCGACCGCGTAGTCGCGGAAGTCGGGCAGGTCCAGGTCCCGGGTGAGCCGGCCGCCGTTGGCGTGCGGGCTGGCGCTCATCCGCAGGTCGCCGTCCGGGGCCAGCTCGCGGACCAGCGGGGTGGGGGCGCCGTTCGCGTCGAACAGCTCGTCCGGCCGGTACGACTTCAGCCACTCCTCCAGCAGCCGCAGGTGGTCGGCGTTGTTTCGGACGCCGGAGAGCGGCACCTGGTGGGCCCGCCACGTCCCGCCGACGGTGATCCCGTCGACCTCCTGCGGGCCGGTCCAGCCCTTGGGCGTACGCAGGATGATCAGCGGCCAGCGCGGCCGGGAACCGTCCCAGCCGCCCTCACGCGCCGCGGTCTGGATGCTCTTGATCTTGCCCCAGGCCGCGGCCAGCGCCTCGGCGAAGCGGTGGTGCATGCCGGGCAGGTCGTCGCCGCCCACCTCGATGATCTCGTAGCCGTGGCCCTCGAGGAGCTTGCGGACCTCTTCCGGATCCTTGCGGGCCAGCACGGTCGGGCCGGCGATCTTGGCGCCGTTCAGGTGCAGGATCGGCAGCACCGCGCCGTCGTGCTCCGGGTTGATGAAGGAGACGCCCTTCCAGGAGCCCTCCAGGGGGCCGGTCTCCGCCTCGCCGTCGCCGACCACCGCGATGGTCAGCAGGTCCGGGTTGTCCATCACCGAGCCGAACGCGTGCACCAGCACGTAGCCCAGCTCACCGCCCTCGTGGATGGACCCGGGGGTGGTCACCGAGACATGGCTGGGGATGCCGCCCGGGCTGGAGAACTGGCGGAACAGCCGGAGCAGGCCGGCCTCGTCCTGGCCGACCTTCGGGTAGATCTCGGAGTAGGTGCCCTCCAGGTAACCCGCGGCCACCAGCGCCGGGCCGCCGTGGCCCGGACCGGCCAGGTAGATGGCCTGCTGCCCGGTCTTCTTGATCAGCCGGGAGACGTGCGCGTAGACGAACGACAGGCCGGGGCTGGTCCCCCAGTGGCCGAGCAGCCGCGGCTTGATGTGCTCGGCTTTCAGCGGCTCGCGCAGCAGCGGGTTGGCCTGCAGGTAGATCTGTCCGACAGTGAGGTAGTTGTTCGCCCGCCACCACGCGTCGAGCGCGGCGACCTCGGTGTCCTCAAGATGGGCGAGCTGGTCGAGCACAGCGGTCACGATCTTTCCTTCCCCGAAGGCTTCGTCGATCTTCACTTTTCTCCGCCGGGACCTCGCCCGGCAGGGTCGTTCGGCCCTTCCGAACGGGACGTTACCCGCGGTTCCGGTCAGCACGCCTCACCCTTGGCGAACGGCGGGCGAACGAGGCCACTGGGACAGGAGTGAGCCACGTCTCTCTTCCGTCCACCATGGACGCGGTGGACAGTGAGAGCGTTTTCCGCCCGCGCGTGAGGAGCCGCTCGTGCCCGCAGTCCGCAAGGTCCTCGTCGTCGGCGCCGGCATCGCCGGGGCGGCGGCCGCCATCCGGCTCGCGACCGGCGGGGTCGCGGTCGACCTGATCGACGCGCTGCCCGAGGCCGGCGCCACCGGATCCGGCATCACGCTGCAGGGCAACGCGCTGCGCGTGCTGCGCGAGCTGGGCGTCTGGGACCGGCTGCGGCCGCGCGGGCACGGCTTCGACTCGCTCGGGATCAGGGCGCCCGACGCGTACGGCACGCTGCTGGCCGAGATGACGGATTTCCGTACGGGCGGCGCCGACCTGCCGGCCACCTTCGGCACGTACCGTCCGGTTCTCGCCCAGTTGCTGCTGGAGCGGGCGGCGCGGGTGGGCGCCCGGGTCCGGTTCGGCACCAGCTTCACCGCGATCCGGCCGGACGGCGACGGCGTCGAGGTGACCCTCACCGACCACCGGACGGCCCGCTACGACGTGGTGATCGGCGCCGACGGGGTGCGTTCCGCGGTGCGCCGGGAGATCGGCATCGATCTGGTCACCCGGGACGTCGGGATCGACATCTGGCGGGTGGTGACCGCCCGGCCGGCGTCCGTGCACCGGACCGAGCTGATCCTGGGCGGTCCGCTGCACATCGCCGGGTACTGCCCGACCGGCCCCGAGTCGATGTACGTCTACCTGGCCGAGACGCCCCAGCATCGCGGCCCGCTGAGCCCGGCGGAGTCGCTGGCCGTGGTCCGCTCGCTGGCCGCGCCGCTGCACGGCCCGTGGGACGAGATCGAGTTCGACGATCCGGCCCGGATCCACTTCACCCGGTTCCAGACCCACCTGCTGGACGGGCCGTGGAACCGGGGCCGGGTGGTGGTGATCGGCGACGCGGCGCACGCCGCCCCGCCCACCCTGGCGCAGGGCGCGGCGATGTCGCTGGAGGACGCCGCGGTGCTCGGCGACCTGCTGCTGACCGCGCCGGTGGTGGACGACGCGCTGTGGACGGAGTTCACCGCCCGCCGCCTGGCGCGGGTGCGGACGGTGGTCGGCGCGTCCCTGCAGATGTGCCAGTGGCTGCTGGACGGCGTCCGGGGCGACGTCCCCGGCCTGCACGCCGAGGTCGCCGCCCTGGTGTCCCAGCCGGCCTGAGTCGGGCTCAGCCCAGCGGGTTCGTCCCGTCGCGCAGCAGGGTCAGGGCCGGGGCGTACATCCGGGCCTTGATCGTGCCGAGCGTGTCGCCGGCGTTCCCGGCCAGCGTCGCGGCGATCTTGACGGCGGTGGGCAGCACCGCGTCCTCCGGGGCCGCGTGGTCGACGATCCCGGCCGTCCGGGCGTCCTCGCCGCCGTACCGCCGGCCGGTGGTCATCGCCTCGTGCGCGGCCTGCGGCGTCAGCCGGCTCTGGATCAGCGCCGACATGGCCGGAGTGAACGGGATGCTGATCGCCACCTCGGGCAGGCACCAGAAGCCGCGGTCGGCGCGCATCACCCGGAAGTCGTGCGCCAGCGACAGCATCGCGCCGGCCGCGAAGGTGTGCCCCTGCAGCGCCGCGACGGTCGGCAGCGGCAGCGCGAGCACCCGGGCGAACAGGGCGTGCACCGAGGTCGCGTACTCCCGGAACTTGTCGCCGTTCGCGCCCAGCCACTCGAGATCGAGACCGTTCGAGAAGAACTTCCCGGTCGCGGTGGTGACCAGGGCCTTCGGCCCGTCGGCCTTCTCCACCTCGTCGAGGGCGGCGCCGACGGCGATCAGCCAGTCGGGGTGGAACCGGTTCTCGGTGTCCCCGAGGTCGAGGACGAAGACGTCGTCCTGGCGGTCGAGCGTGGGCATGCGGCCTCCTTGTCGCTGATGTTACCCGCAGGTAACTTCGCTATCTTGACCCACCCGCCCGGGGCGGGTCAACCGCGTGGTGACCACCGACCATGATGGACGGCATGGCTCGCTCCCTCAGTTACTCGGACGCGGTCCGGCTGCTCGGTGGCCAGGACAGCAAGGTCGTCGCCGCGATCGAGAAGATCACCGGCGGGGTGCTGCTGGCCGCGACCCCGGCGGTCCCGGCACTGCTCGGCCTCTTCGACGCCAAAGCGGAGCTGGTCCGCCTCAGCCACGACCTGGTCCGCGGCTTCGCCGACCGGCGCAGCGGCCTGTCCCGCTACAGCCGCACCGAGCGGCTGGAAGCGGCCCACCTGGTGATCGTGGTCGCCGCCTTCTTCGAGGCGATGGCGGACAGCGACCTGCCGATCGAGTTCCGGGATCTGGAGATCACCAAGGCGGAGCAGCTGGCCGTCACCGGCGCCGGCAATCCGCCGGGCGCGGTCGCGGATGACGCGCGGATCTTCGCCCACCTGGTCGGCAACACCATGGTCCCGCCGCTTCCCCATCAGTCTGCCGAGGTGTTCCGGATCTTCCTGCGCGACTACTACGAAGCGGCCGCGACCGTGACCCAGCGCTTCGTCGCCGGCCTCGCCGTCTGGGACCGCCTCGGGGCCGGTGAGCGGGACCGGTTCTCCGAGGCGCTGCGCGCTCTGCCGGACCGGGCGGTCACCCGCTACGACGAGCTGTTCCGGCAGCTGGTCGCGGACTTCCCCGAGGTGGCGTGCTGGGCGAGCCAGCGCGAGCACCGGGCCACCCGCACCGCCCTGGCCGGGCTGCAGGAGACCCTCGAGGCGATCTCCACCGGCCGGGCGCCGGACCAGCGCCGGGCGAGCCTGGCCCTGGCCTACCGCGCCGAGCTGGACCGGCAGATCGTCGAGTCCGGCGACGTGCCGGACGGCATCCGGGTGCCGGAGCTGGGCGAGGGCTACGTCCCGCCCCGGTTCCGGGTGTGCCAGGTTCCCTCCGCCGCCCAGGTGAGCGAGGAGTCCTGGTGGTCGCGCCTCCCGGCCCGGGACGACCTGCAGGAGTTCCTGATCGGTCACCTCACCGCGCCGCAGGCGGTCCGCGCTCCGCTGCTGGTGCTCGGCCAGCCGGGCTCCGGCAAGTCGGTGCTCACCCGGATCCTGGCCGCCCGGCTGCCGGCCGCCGACTTCCTGCCGATCCGGGTCGTCCTGCGGGACACCCCGGCCCTCGACGAGATCCAGGACCAGATCGAGTACGCCGTCCGGCAGGCGACCGGCGAGCGGGTCGAGTGGCCGGGCCTGGCCCGATCGGCCGGCGACGCGATGCCGGTGATCCTGCTCGACGGCTTCGACGAGCTGCTCCAGGCGGTCGGGGTGAGCCAGACCGACTACCTGGTGCGGGTGGCCAGGTTCCAGCGTCGCGAGGCGGACCAGGGCCGCCCGGTCGCGGTGATCGTCACCAGCCGGACCGCGGTGGCCGACCGGGCCCGCACGCCCGAGGAGACGACAGCCCTGCGCCTGGAGCCGTTCGACGACGAGCGGGTGGCCCTCTGGCTGGACATCTGGAACCGGGTGAACGCCGCCAACTTCGCCGCCGCCGGGCTCCGGCCGCTCGCCCCGGAGGTCGTGCTGCAGCACCGCGATCTGACCGGGCAGCCGCTGCTGCTGCTCATGCTGGCGCTCTACGACGCCGACCGGAACGCGCTCCAGCGGGCCGGGTCCGACCTGCGCGCCACCGAGCTCTACGAGCAGTTGCTGCGCAGCTTCGCGCTCCGCGAGATCGGCAAGCACCGGCCGGGCCTGCCGGACCGCGAGGTGCGCGCCGCGGTCGAGAACGAGTTGCGGCGCCTGTCGGTGGTCGCGTTCGCGATGTTCAACCGCTCCGTCCAGTGGGTCACCGAGGCGGACCTGGACCGCGATCTGGCGGCCCTGCAGATCTGCGGCCCGGCCGGTCCGGGCGCCGCCGCCGGGATGCGCGCCGCGCTGCCGGAGGCCGAGCTGACACTCGGCCGCTTCTTCTTCATCCACCGGGCGCGGGCCCTGCCGGACGAGACCGCCTTCCCGACGTACGAGTTCCTGCACGCCACCTTCGGCGAGTACCTGGTCGCCCGGCTCACCTGGCAGGTGCTCACCGACCTGGCGGCCCGGGACGCGGCGTCGTCCATGTCGTTCAACGCGGGTCCCGCCGAGGACGACCTGATGCGCGCGCTGCTGTCGTTCCAGCCGCTGAGCGCCCGCGGCCCGATCCTGGACTTCCTGGACCAGATGGCCGGCACGGCCGACGCCGACCGGCGGCAGTCCCTGCGGGAGCTGCTGGTGCGCCTCTACCGCGCGGTCAACCACACGCCGCCCGGGATCCGCTACGCCGACTACCGCCCGCAGTCGCCGAGCGAGCCGGCCCGCTACGCGACCTACGCCGCGAACCTCCTCCTGCTCGCCCTCTGCTGCGACCGCCTCGTGCTCGGCAGCGAGCTCTATCCGGCGCCGCCGGACCCGGTCGACGACTGGCACTCGCAGACCCTGCTGTGGCGGGCGCTGCTCACCGTCGACGGCTGGACCAGCCTGGTGGCGGCGATCGGCCTGAGCCGGGTCGAGGTGGACGGACGTCGCGACCTGCGGCTGTCCCTGCACGGCTTCACCGAGGTCACCTTCGAACCGGAGTGGATCTTCGAGGAGCACGGCGACGCGCTGCTGATGCCGGACCTGAGCCTCGACCAGATCCGGCAGAAGGCCTACTTCCAGTGCAGCGTGCTGGACGACATGGTGCACCACGCCGTGCAGCCGTTGAACAAGGTGCCCGCCTCCCTGGTCAACTCCTTCGTGCGGGTCGGACGCGCGGAGATGGCCTCGGCAGCCCACCTGCTCGTCGACTTCTGGGCGAACCCGTCGGCCGGCACCGCCCAGCGCGTGGCGGACCTGCTGACCGCCGGACTGCCCTGGTCCGGCACCACCTACCGCTACGTCCTGTCCGCTCTCCTGGACCGGCTCCGGGCCGGGCGGACCGTCTCGCCGGAGGCCGCCGGGAAGATCTTCCAGCAGCTGGTCGAGGCCCCGGCCATGGCGGACGCCGGGGCTCAGCAGACGCTCAGCGAGTGGGCCCGGCGGGAACTCAGTCTCACCGAGGAGGACATCCGCCGGCTGGAGTGACCGCTCGTCCGGCCGGGTCAACCCTTCGTCCGAAGGGCGCGCCGGCCCACCGGGTCCGGCCATCATGGACGCATGGCTCGCTCCCTCGGCTACTCGGACGCGGTCCGGCTGCTCGGCGGCCAGGACAGCAAGGTCGTCGCCGCCCTCGACAAGGTCGTCGGTGGCGTGCTGCTGGCCGCCACCCCGGCCGTGCCCGCGCTGCTCGGGCTCTTCGACGCCAAGGCGGAACTGGTCCGGCTCAGCCACGAGCTGGTGCGGGATTTCGCCGAGCGGCGCGCCGGCCTGTCCCGGCACAGCCGCACCGAGCGGCTGGAGGCGGCGCACACGGTCCTCGTGGTCGCCGCGTTCTTCGAGGCGATGGCGGAGCGCCCGCTGCCCTTCCGGTTCGGCGAGCTCCAGCTGACGAAGGCCGAGCAGGGCGCCCTGAGCGGGACCTTCGACGAGGTGAACCCGGCCGATCACGTGCTGACCGTGGCGCGCCGGATCGACGCCGCCGCGGCGATCCTGCCGTCGCCGCAGCACGCCCCGGAGTCCTACCTGCGCGCCCTGGACGGTTACTACCGGGCCCTGGCCGAGTCGGTCGGCCGGTTCATCACCGGGCTGGCGGTCTGGGAGCGGCTGACCGCCGCCGAGCGGGACCGCTTCGCCCTGGCCATGGACGCGGTGCCCGCCCGGGCCGTCGAGCGGTACGAGGAGCTGTTCCGCCGGTTGGTCGCCGACTTCCCCGAGGTGGCGTGCTGGGCGAGCCAGCGCGAGCACCGGGCCACCCGCACCGCGTTGGCCGGGCTGCAGGAGACCCTCGAGGCGATCTCCACCGGCCGGGCGCCGGACCAGCGCCGGGCGAGCCTGGCCCTGGCCTACCGCGCCGAGCTGGACCGGCAGATCGTCGAGTCCGGCGACGTGCCGGACGGCATCCGGGTGCCGGAGCTCGGTGAGGGCTACGTCCCGCCCCGGTTCCGGGCGGCTCCGGTCGCCTCCGCCGCCCAGATCAGCGAAGAGTCCTGGTGGGCCGACTTCCCGGTCCGCGACGACCTGCAGGAGTTCCTGATCGGCCACCTGACCGCACCGCAGGCGGTCCGCGCTCCGCTGCTGGTGCTCGGCCAGCCGGGCTCCGGCAAGTCGGTGCTCACCCGGATCCTGGCCGCCCGGCTGCCGGCCGCCGACTTCCTGCCGGTCCGGGTCATCCTGCGGGACGTGCCCGCCGCCGACAGCGTGCAGGACCAGATCGAACGCGCCGTCCGGGAGGCCATCGGGGACCGGGTGGAGTGGCCGGCCCTGGCCCGCTCGGCCGGCGACGCGATGCCGGTGATCCTGCTCGACGGCTTCGACGAGCTGCTCCAGGCGGTCGGCGTCAGCCAGACCGACTACCTGATCCGGGTGGCCCGCTTCCAGCAGCGTGAGGCCGACCAGGGCCGGCCGGTCGCGGTGCTGGTGACCAGCAGGATCGCGGTCGCCGATCGGGCCCGCGCCCCGGAGGAGACGGTCGCGCTGCGGCTGGAGCCGTTCGACGACGAGCGGATCGCCGCCTGGCTCCAAATCTGGAACCGCGGCAACGCGGCGAACTTCACGGCACGGCGGCTCCGGCCCCTCGCGGCGGACACCGTGCTCGCTCACCGGGAGCTGGCCGCGCAGCCGTTGCTGCTGCTCATGCTCGCGCTCTACGACGCGGACGGCAACGCGCTGCAGCGCCTCGGCGCCGACCTCCGCGCCGATCAGCTCTACGAGCAGCTGCTGCACACCTTCGCGGTCCGCGAGATCGTCAAGCACCGCCCCGGCCTGCCGGATGCCGAGTTGCGGGCGGCAGTGGCCGGCGAGTTGCGCCGGCTGTCCGTGGTGGCGTTCGCGATGTTCAACCGCGCCACGCTGTGGGTGACCGAGACTGATCTGGAGGCGGACCTGACCGCCCTGCTCGGTCCGTCCCGGACGCGGATCGCCACCGACCTGCGCTCGCCGCTGGGCGACGCGGAGCTGACTCTGGGCCGCTTCTTCTTCATCCACCGGGCCCGGGCCGCCCGGGACGACGCCCGCCTGGAGACCTACGAGTTCCTGCACGCCACCTTCGGCGAGTTCTTCGTCGCCGGCCTGACCTGGCAGGTGCTGCGCGACATGGCGGCCCGGGAGGCGGCGTCCACCATGGCGTTCGGCGCGTCGCCGGCCGACGACGACCTGCTGCGCGCCCTGCTCTCGTTCCAGCCGCTCAGCCTGCGCGGCCCGATCCTGGAATTCCTGGAGACGATGGTCTCGGCAGCGGACGCCGCCGAGCGTGGCCTGCTCGGCGCCATGCTGACCAGGCTCTTCCGGGATGTCAATCAGGTGCCGCCGACGCCCCGGTTCGGCGACTACCGGCCGCGGTCCCCCGGTGAGCCGGCCCGCTACGCGGCGTACGCCGCGAACCTGTTGCTGCTGTTGCTCTGCCTCGCGGAGGAGGTGCCGGGCACCCGGTTGTATCCGGACCAGCCGGACCCGGTCGACGTCTGGCAGGCGCAGGCCCTGCTCTGGCGCTCCCAGTTGAGCGCCGAGGGCTGGAGCAGCCTGGTGGCCGCGATCGACCTGGAACGCTGCTGGACGGGTGAGCACAGGGAGATCCGGCTCCGCCTCGCGGCCGGGCCGGCCGCGCCACCACGCGTCGATCCGAACTGGACGTTCGCGGTGCCGCCGGGCAGCCCGGAGCGGTCCGGGTACGCCGCGACCTATCACAACGTGCACCCGGACCAGCTGCGGCGCGAGAAGAACCTGCTCTGCGACGTCGGCGACGACGTGGTCCAGCACGCGCTGGAGCCGCTGTCCAGCCGGCTGGGCGTCGCGGTCAACACCTTCGTGCGCTGGTGGGACGACGCCGCGCCGTCCGCCATGCACGCCCTGCTCGATCTGTGGACGCGGCCCACCCCGGCGGCCTACCGCAGATGTGCCGACATCGCCGCCGCCGACTTCCCGACCTGGACGGACGACGACTACATCCGGTACGGCTCGCTGGTCCTGGCCCGCCTCCGCGCGGACGACCAGGCATCGCCCACGCTCATCGCCGACGTGCTGCTGCGGATCTTCACGTCGCCCAGGTCGTTCGTGCGCACCCGCCTCACCCCCGCCGCGGAGCAGACCCTCGCGAAGGTGGGTAACCAGGCGCTGGTCGCCGAGGTGACCGAGCGGATCAGCGGCGGGCCGGAGTGACCGGCGGGGCCTGGTGGGTCCCGCCGGTCACCGGTGCGCTAGCCCAGGGTCAGGGTGCAGCTGTCCTGATCCGCGGCCAGGTCGGTGATCGCCGTACCGAGCTGGACCCGCCACGGCAGGGCCTCGCCGCTGCGGCCCACGCGGATCTCGGCGCCCTCGCGGACCACCGTGAAGACCGTGTCGGCGCCGGCCGGGCCGGGCACCACCACGGCCGTGCGGCCCTCGGCCGGCGAGAACAGGCGCAGCGTCACGCCGTCGCGGTAGTCGTAGTCCGGGCGGTCCTGGCGGGCGCCGACCGGGATCACCGCGCCCGGCCGGACCAGCAGCGGCACGCTGAAGAAGTCGTGCGTCTCGCGGACCCAGCCGGGCCCCTCGACCACCTCGCCGGTCAGGTAGCGGGTCCACCGGCCGGCCGGGACGTAGCAGGACACCTCCCCCGCCGCGCTGAACACCGGCGCCACCAGCAGGTCCCCGCCGAGCAGGTACTGCCGGTCCAGGTAGGTCGCCGCCGGGTCGTCCGGGAAGCCGAGCACCATCGGCCGCATCACCGGCAGGCCGGTCAGGTGCGCCTCCCGGGCCACCCCGAACAGGTACGGCATCAGCCGGTACTTGAGGTGGGTGAAGAAGCGCAGCACGTCGACCGATTCCTCGTCGAAGTTCCACGGCACCCGGTACGACTTCGACCCGTGCAACCGGCTGTGCGAGGAGAGCAGCCCGAACGCCACCCACCGCTTGAACACCGCCGGGTCGGGCAGCCCCTCGAAGCCGCCGATGTCGTGGCTCCAGAAACCGAACCCGGACGACATCAGCGACAGCCCGCCGCGCAGACTCTCCGCCATCGACTCGAACGTGCCGGTGTTGTCCCCGCCCCAGTGCACCGGGAACTGCTGGCCGCCGACGGTGGCCGAGCGGGCGAACAGCACCGCCTCGCCCTCGCCCTTCGCCTCCCGCAGCACGTCGAAGACGACCTGGTTGTAGAGCTGCGTGTAGTAGTTGTGCATCCGCTCCGGGTCGGACCCGTCGTGCCAGACGACGCCGTCGACCGGGATCCGCTCGCCGAAGTCCGACTTGAACGCGTCCACGCCCATCTCGACCAGGGCCCGCAGCTTGGCCGCGTACCACTCCCGGGCGTCCGGGTTGGTGAAGTCGACCAGGGCCATGCCGGCCTGCCAGCGGTCCCACTGCCAGACGTCGCCCTCGACGGTGCGTACCAGAAAGCCTTGTGCCTTTCCTTCGGCGAACAGCGGCGAGCGCTGCGCGATGTAGGGGTTGATCCAGAGGCAGACCTTGAGCCCCTTGCCGGCCAGGCGCTTCAGCATGCCCGGCGGGTCCGGGAAGATCCGGGTGTCCCACTCGAAGTCGCACCAGTTGAACTCGCGCATCCAGAACGTGTCGAAGTGGAACACGCTCAGCGGCAGGTCCCGGTCGGCCATCCCGTCGACGAACTTGTTCACCGTCTCCTCGTCGTAGGAGGTGGTGAACGAGGTGGTCAGCCAGAGCCCGAAGGACCAGGCCGGGGGCAGCGCCGGCCGCCCGGTCAGCGCGGTGTACTTGCGGATCACGTCGGCCGGGGTCGGACCGTGGATGACCAGGTAAGACATCGATTGCCCGGCCACGCTGAACTGGGTGCGGGTGACCATCTCGGAGGCCACCTCGAAGGAGACCTTGCCGGGGTGGTCGACGAGGACGCCGTAGCCGGCGTTGGTGAAGTAGAACGGGACGTTCTTGTAGGACTGCTCCGAGCTGGTGCCGCCGTCCTCGTTCCAGATGTCGATGCTCTGGCCGTTCTTGATCAGCGGTCCGAAGCGCTCGCCGAGCCCGTAGACCACCTCGCCGACGCCCAGATCGAGCTGTTCGTGCACGTAGGCGCCGCCGGGCGAGGAGACGATGCCCATCCCCTTCCAGCCGCTGCCGGTGATCCGCTTGCCGTCGGCGAGGAAGTCCAGCGCCCAGTTGTCGCCGTTGTTGATCCGGGCGGTCAGCGCGCCGGAGGTGAAGGAGGTCTCGCTGACCGAGATGTCGGCAGTGCTCTCCTCCAGGGCGAAGTCCGGCCCGCGATGGGTGACACCCTGGAAGTGCTCGACGGTGACCCGGATGACGTCGTTCATCGGCGCGGTGAGGGTGACCGTGATCAGCGGAGCGTCCAGGGTGTCGCCGCGATCCTGGATCCGCCTGGTGGCGGCATAGACGGTCAGCGACTCCGGCCCCGGGGCACTGTCCAGGTGGTGCGCGGGGTGCAGAACAGTGAGGCCGTCACGCTTACGCCAATAGCCGTCGGTGAACTTCATGAAGATCCTTTACTTGATGGCGCCGGCGGCGATGCCGCGCGTGAGGGTCCGCTGGAAGATCAGGAAGAAGACCATCGCCGGGATGATGCCGATCAGCGCCGAGGCGCTGGTGGTCGTGGCGTCCATCATCCGGTCGCCCTGGAGCACGCCGAGGGCCACCGGGACGGTCTGGTTGTCGTTGGAGATCAGGAAGATCAGCGGCAGGAAGAACTCGTTCCAGGTCCAGATGAAGAAGAAGGTGAACAGCACCGCGAGGGTCGGCCGGCTGACCGGGACCACCACCCGCCAGAGCGCCCGCCATCTGCCCGCGCCGTCGATCGCGGCCGCTTCCAGCAGTTCCTTGGGGAACTCGGCGTAGACCGAGGTGAGCAGGTAGGTGCCGAAGGCGCTCTGGACGACGGTGAAGATGATGATGATCGAGAACAGGCTGTCGTAGAGGCCGAGCTGCTTGGACAGGTAGTACAGCGGGTAGACCAGCACCTCCTGTGGCAGCAGGTTGGCGACCAGGAAGAAGACCAGGAACCAGATCCGGCCCCTGACCCGGCCGATGCCCAGCGCGTAGGCGTTGAACACCGACAGGATCACCGCCAGCACCGCCACCACCAGGCTGGTGATGAAGCTGTTCCCGAGCTTGAGCCCGAAATCGACCCGGTTCCAGAAGTCGACGATGCCGTCCCAGTAGAGGTGACCGGGCAGCGACAGCGGTCCGTTCGAGGCGTACTCGGCCGGGCTCTTGACCGCGTTGACCGCGATCACGAGCAGCGGCGCGACCATCAGCAGGAGCAGGACGAGCAGGCCGGCCAGGACGAGGAAGCGGCCCGGCCGCCGCTCCCGGAGCGTCGGTTTCTCCTCGGTACGGGACTCCGGCGCGCGAGTGGCGGTGACAGTCATCGGCGCTCAGCTCCGCTCGGCACGGTTCTGCAGGCGCAGGAAGACGAAGGCCAGCACGACGATCAGCACGGTCAGCACCGTGGAGATCGCCGAGCCGTACCCGACCTGGGCCTTCTCGAAGAAGTTCTTGTAGGCGAAGTAGGACGGCACCAGCGTCGCGTTGCTCGGGCCGCCCCGGGTCAGCACGAAGATCTGCCCGAAGATCTTGAGCGAGGCGATGGTGGTGGTCACCAGCACGACGTACAGCTCGGGCCGGATCATCGCGATGGTGATCTTCCGGAACCGCTGCCACCAGGACGCGCCGTCCAGGTCGGCCGCCTCGTAGAGCTCCGGGTCGATGCGCTGCAGGCCGGACATGAACATGACGATCGGGTAGCCGAGCTGGAACCAGATCATCACGGCCATCACGCTGTACAGCGCGTACCTCGGGTCGCCGAGCCAGTTGCGGGTCAGCGAGCCGAGCCCGGCCGACTCCAGGATCCGGTTCAGCGCGCCGTAACTCGGGTGCAGGATCCAGCCCCAGATGATGCCGGTGACCGCGACCGGCAGCACCTGCGGCAGGTAGTAGCCGGAGCGCAGCGCCGAGGCCCACCGGTCGGAGAACCGCTTGGCGACGTAGTCGAACAGCAGCGCGGCCAGGACCAGGCCGACGAAGGTGGGCACCACCGCCATCGCGAGGATCAGCAGGATGATGTGCCCGAACGAGGCCCAGAAGGTGGCGTCCTGGAAGAGCCGGGTGTAGTTGTCGAAGCCGACCCAGCGGGGACTGCCGATCCCGGTCCACTTGGTGAAGCTGATGTAGATGGTCATCACCAGCGGGACGATGATCACCGCGGTCGAGGCGACGATGCCGGGGATGAGGAAGACGGCGTATCCGCGATTCTTCACGACCTGGAACCTTTCTCCGTCGTGGGCGGCCCCTGACGAAGGCCGCCCCCGACATGGATCACTTACCGAGGTCGGCCAGGTTCTCCTGGTACGGCTTGGCGATCTCGTCGAGGAACGCCTGCGGGGTCTTCGAGCCGTTGATCAGGCCCTGGGTGCCGGCGACCAGCACGTCGTAGTAGCCGGGCGCCGGCCAGTCCGGATAGAACGCCAGGCCGTCGCCGGTGGTGAGCTTGGTGAAGTTCTCGATCAGCTCCTTGTTCCGGGCGTCGGTGATCGCCGCCGGGTCGGCCGCGACCGGGATGCCGCCGCTGTTGCCGAGCAGGTTCTGCACCTCGGGCGACATGGTGATGTCGATGAAGTCGTACGCCAGGCTCTTGGCCTTGCTCTTCTCCGGGACCACCCACAGGTTGCCGCTGGAGCCGGGGTGCAGGGTGTTGCCGGGGAACAGGAAGGTGCCCCAGTCGAAGTTCTTGACCTCGCTGACGAACCGGCCGTACCACCAGCTGCCGGAGATCAGGATCGGGAACTTGCCCTGCTCCCAGGAGACGCCCATGTCCTCGGCCTTGATCCCGGCCGAGTCCTTGTTGAGGTAGCCCTTCCGCACCCAGTCGGCGAAGGTGGTGGCGCCATAGCTGAGCACCGGGCCGGTGAAGTCGACCTTGTTCTTGTAGAGCTGGTAGTCGTCGACGAAGGCCCGGTCGGCCTTGGCGAGCGCCAGCTCGTAGAAGATCTGCTGGGCCGGGTACTCCGCGCCGCCGACGGCGAGCGGGGTGACCTTGTTCGTGACGAAGGTGTCCATCGCGGCGGTGAACTCGGCGAGCGAGGTCGGCACGGCGATCTTGTACTTGTCGAACAGCGCCTTGTTGTAATAGACCATGACGTATTCGCCGTAGTTGGGCACGCCGAAGAACTTGCCGTTGCCCATGATGCCGTCTTCGTCGTACTTCGCCGTGGTCTGCAGGCTGCCGCTCAGTTTCTTGTCCCAGCCGCGTTTGGTGACCTCGTCGGACAGGTCGGTGAGCAGCCCCTGCTTGGAGAGCAGGCCGGCGGTGGCGTTGCCCTTGTTGTACTCCAGGATGTCCGGCGCGCTGTCCGAGTTCAGGATCATCTGGGCGTTCTGCTGGATCTGCTCGAAGCTCTTCTCCTCGAACTTCACCTGGACGCCCGGATGCTTGCTCTTGAAGATCTCGATCGCCTTGTTCCAGGCGACGCCCATCGCGCTGGTCGGCCCCTCGTAGTGCCAGAGGGTCAGGGTCTTGGCGTCGGCGCCCTCGTCGGACGAGTCACCGCCACCACACGCGGCCAGGGCGATCGAAGCGCTCATCGCGAGGGCGCCGGCGAGCAGCCCACGTCGGGAAAGTGTCATCTGAGGTCCTCCCAGGGGGAAGCGGAAGGGAACTGTCGAAGCGCTTCGACGAAGCGCAGCGATTTGTCGAAGCGCTTCGACAACGGCCTTGCCGCAGACGCTAGGGAACGAGCGACGGAGATGTCAACGGTGTGACGACGGGATTTCGCGGCAGCTGTCCCGCTCGATCAGGCTCGGCTCCAGCAGCCGGGTGTAGTCGACCCGGCGGTGGTCCAGTAGCCGCATCGCCGTCTCCACGGCGATCGTCCCGACCTCGTGCGCCGGGATGTCGATCGAGGTCAGGTTGACCGGCATGCTGGTCGCCACGTCCCGCGGGCAGATCGCCACGATGGCGACGTCCTCGGGCACCCGCCGGCCCGCGGCGTGCAGCAGGTCGAGGAGCGGCCGCAGCGCCTCCTCGTTGTGCACCACCAGGGCGGTCAACCCGGGCAGCTCGGTGTCCAGGTCGGCCAGCGCGGCCCGGACACCGTCCACGCCCGGCTCGGTCGGGTGGGTCGCGGTGCGCAGCTCCAGGTCGGCCGAGGCGCGCAGGAAGCCGGCCAGGAACCGGTCGGCGTAGGTGGTCTGCCGCCGGTAGACCGCCGGGGACGGGCCGACCAGCCCGATCCGCCGGTGCCCGTGGCCGGCCAGGTGCCGCAGCGCGAGCCCGGCCGCGGCCTCGAAGTCCAGGTCGACGCAGGCGATGCCGGCGTGGTCGGCGGGCAGGCCGATCAGCACCGACGGCTGCTTGAGCCGGCGGATGGCCGGCAGGCGCACGTCGTCGCGCTCGATGTCCATCAGGATCAGCGCGTCGACCATGGTGCTGTGCGCCACCCGCTCCAGCCCGGCGGTGCCCTCGTCCTTGGTCAGCAGCAGCACGTCGTGGTTGTGGGTGCGGGCCGCGGTCACCACGGCGGTGGCGAACTGCATGATGACCGGCACGTTGACGTCCACCCGCAGCGGCGCCACCAGGGCGAGCACGTTGGTCTTGCTGCTGGCCAGGGCGCGGGCCCCGGCGTGCGGGTGGAAGCCGAGCTCGGCGATGGCGGCCTGGACCCGGGCCCGGGTCTCCGCGGAGATCGGGCGGCGGCCGCTCAACACGTACGACACCGTGCTGGGCGACACCCCGGCCGCCCGGGCGACGTCGTTGATCGTCGGCACAGTGCCTCCCCAAGTACCCCGGTCCCTCGCCAAGACCGCGCTCCCCTCGCCGATCCTAACCACCTGCGTGAGCACGCCCCGGGCACGCCGACCACCCGTCCCGCAGCCGGTCAGGTGCTGATGTCCGAGCGATGCCGCGCATTCCGGTCGGCGGCATCGTGGTCTCGCGGCGATGGCGCGCGTTCCCGGTGACAGGGGTGGCGTGCGGCGCCCGGGTGCGCAGGACACCCGGACGCCACACGCCGGTCGCGGCGGGAATCCGCTCCCATCCGATTCCCGCCGCGAGTCTCATCGGATCCGGAAGGACGCCACCCGCAACCCGGGGCTGAGCACCAGACAGACGTCCCGCCGGCCGCTCACGGCCGCCAGCGGCGCGGACACCTCGGTGTACGCGTAGACGCTCCCGGTGTCACCGACGGTCGCCGTCCCGAGCAGCCGTCCGGTCGGGGACCCCACCCGGACCTGCACCGATCCGGCGCCGGCCGCCCGTACCGTCAAGGTCTTGCCCGCGCGGAGCGCCGCGTCCCGGAACACGATCCAGTCACCGGCTGTCACCGCCCCGACCACCGTCCCGCTCACCTTGCTCTCGTCGAGCAACTGGACGCCGGAGTAGTCGTCGAAGGTCTCCGCCCTGGTCACCGTGGACAGATCGCGGGCCGGGACGGTCTCGCCGCGCACCGGCAGCGACGCCCGCTGCCGGATGTCGCCGGACGACGAGCCGACCAGGATGTCGTAGACCGAGGCCTCGGTCACCCAGCGTTGCCGGGTCTGGTCCCAGCGGGCCAGGTCGCGCGGCGTCAGCGAGAACGTCACGGTCGTGCTCCGGCCGGCCGCCAGGCGCACCTTGCGGAAGTCCCGCAGCTGCTTGATCGCGGTGGTGTCGCGCGAGGTCCGCTGGTGGGTGTAGAGCTGGACCACCTCGTCGCCGGCCCGCTTGCCGGTGTTGGTCACGGTCACGCTGACCTTGCCGCCGCCGGCCTTGAGCCCGGAGTATCGGAACGACGTGTAGGACAGGCCGTGCCCGAACGGGTAGAGCGGCGTCGTGGTCGCGTACTGGTAGGTCTGCTCGGTCTTGACGATGTCGTACTGGTTGAGGCCGGCCGGCAGGTCGGCGGTCGACCGCGGCCAGGTCTGGGTCAGCTTGCCGGCCGGGTTGACGTCGCCGTAGAGGACGTCGGCGAGCGCGTGCCCGGTCTCCGCGCCGGCGTGCGTGGTCCACACGACGCCCGGCACGTCCTGCGCCGCCAGCGCGATCGGATAGCTGCTCTGCAGCACCACCACGGTCCGCGGGTTGGCCGCCCGGACCGCCTTGATCAGCGCCTCCTGCCGTGCGCCCAGGCTCAGCCCGGTGCGGTCGTGCGCCTCGCGCCCGGCGACGAACGGGTTGGTGCCGACCACCACGACCGCGGTCTGCTGCTTCGCGGCCGCCGCGGCGGCTGTGGTCACGCCGTCGACCAGCACCTCCTTGGTGAAGTGGGCGGCGCCGGCCGCGGTCGCCGAGCCGAGACCGAGCTTGCCGTCGGTGCCCACGGTCACGTAGGTGTTCGCCCCGAACCAGCTCTCCTGCGTCTCGTAGCCGGCGTAGTGCAGCACCACCGTGCCGTCGCCCTGATCCTCCACCTTGACCTGCTGCTGGACGAACCAGCCGGTCGGCGCGGTGTCGTGGGTGACGAACGGTCCCCAGTTGTAGGCCAGGTACTTCCCGTTCGCGGCGTTGCGCAGGGTGGACACCCCGTCGCCCCAGTCCACCGCGTCGAACTGGGCGGCGGCGTCGGCCGAGGTGGCGGTGGCGGTGACCGCGTCCGGGTCGAGAGCGGTCACGTACCGGCCGGTGGTGACGTCCTTCAGCGCGATCCGGTCGGCGCCGGCCGCGGTCACCGTCGAGGAGGCCCGCTCGGTGATGCCGTCGAGCGCGGTGACCTCGTACGGGAGCTGACCGCCGTACCAGTCGGTGTAGAGCGTGTCGGCGAGCGGGCCGACCACCGCGACCGAGCCGCCCGCCTTGATCGGCAGCAGGCCGGCGGAGTTCTTCAGCAGCACCATCGCGTCGGCCGCCGTCTCCCGGGCCAGCTGCCGATGCGGCGGGCTGTCCACCACCGAGGCCGGGATCTTCGCGTACGGCCCGCCGTCCGGGTCGAACTCGCCGAGCCGGAACCGGATGCTCAGCGCGTTCCCGACCGCGGTGTCCACCTGCTCCTGGGTGAGCAGCCCCTGGTCGAGCGCCTGCTGCAGCGCGGTGACGGTCGGCTCGCCGTTGGTGTCGTTGACCGTGAAGCTGTCCAGCCCGGCCCGCACCACCGCCGCGTCCGCCTCGGCCTGGGTGGCGAAGTACCCCTGCGAGCCGGTCAGGTTGGTCGGCGCCCAGGCGTCGGTGACGTTGTAGAGCCGCTGATCGCTCCAGCCGCGCACCAGGCCGGCCAGGTCCGGGTCGACGGTGGCCGGCCGGCCGTTGATCAGGTTGTAGGAGGACATCACGCCGGTCGCCGCGCCGGCCCGCAGGGCGATCTCGAACGGCTTGCGGTCGTACTCGTTGAGCACCCGCTGCGGCACGTTCGAGGAGGTCTGGTCACGCTTGGTCTCGTTGTTGTAGGCCGCGTAGTGCTTGAGCGTCGGAGCGGTCCGCAGGTGTGCCGGGTCGTCGCCCTGCAGCCCCCGGCCGTAGGCGGTGGCGATGGTCCCGGACAGCAACGGGTCCTCGGAGTAGCCCTCCTCGTTGCGCCCCCAGCGCGGGTCGCGCAGCGGGTTGACCACCGGCGCCCACAGGTTCAGGCCCCACACCGTCGGGTTCCGCGCGTGCAGCCCGCGGGCCTCGTCGCCGACCGCCGTGCCGACCCGCTGGATCAGCGCCGGGTCCCAGGTGCTGGCCAGGCCGACCGCCTGGGGGAAGACGGTGGCCGTCGCGTCGACCTTGGCGCCGCCGGCGGCGTAGTCGTTGGACCAGGCCACGCCGTGCAGGGCCTCGGTGCCGGACTTGACGGCGGCGAGCCCGAGACGCGGGATGGCCGGCTGGTACTGGTGCAGCAGCGAGAGCTTCTCGGTGACCGTGAGCCGGCCGACCAGGTCGTCGATCCGGGCCGGCAGCGGCAGGCTCGGGTCGCGGAACGGCAAGGTCTCGGCGGCGTGCGCCGGGGTGGCGGTCAGCGGAACGGTGAGCAGGGCGGCCGCCAGCAGGGCCAGACCGCGTCTTCTCCGCATGGTGTTCTCCCAATCGAAGCGCTTCGACGATTGCGGCTCACCATAGATTCCGGCCGATGCGGGAAGCAATAACCAAACGGAAATCGGCCGGAAACCGGGGCACGGAACCGGGCACAATGGGCGGGTGCGACTGATCGTGATCGGCGGCGACGCGGCGGGCATGTCGGCAGCGGCTCAGGCCCGGCGCCGACGCGGCCCGGACGACTTGGAGATCCTGGCCTTCGAGATGGGCCGGTTCGTGTCCTATTCGGCGTGCGGCATCCCGTACTGGATCGGCGGCCTGGTCGACGGCCCGGACGCGCTGATCGCGCGGACCCCGGCGGCGTTCCGCACCGCCGGGATCGAGGTGCGCACCCGGCACGAGGTGACCGGCATCGACCTGGACGCCCGCACGGTGACCGTGCGCGACCGGGACGCCGGGCGGACCCGGCACGAGGGCTTCGACCACCTGGTCTACGCGACCGGCGCTAGCCCGGTCCGCCCGTCCTGGGCGGCGACCGACGCCGGCGGCGTGTTCGGCGTGCAGACCCTGGAGGACGGCAGCGCCCTGCGCGAGTGGCTGGACCGGGAGAAACCGGCGGACGCGGTGGTGATCGGCGGCGGCTACATCGGCGTCGAGATGGCCGAGGCGATGATCAATCGCGGACTCCGGGTCACCCTGGTGGAGAGGGCCGCGCAGCCGATGGGCACCGTCGACGAGGACATGGGCGCGCTGGTCGCCGCGTCGATCCGCAACCTCGGCATCGAGCTGCGCACCGGCGTCACGGTGGAGGGTCTGGAGACGGCGAACGGCCGGATCGCCGCGGTGGCCACCGACGCCGGGGCGATCCCGGCCGGGGTCGTGGTGATCGGCCTCGGCGTGCGGCCCAACACGGCGCTGGCCGAGGCGGCCGGGCTGCCGCTCGGGACGACCGGCGGCATCCGCACCGACCTGCGGCAGCGGGCGGCCGACGGGGTGTGGGCGGCCGGCGACTGCACCGAGGTGCACCACCGGATCAGCCGGCGCGCGGTGCACGTCCCGCTCGGCACGCACGCCAACAAGCAGGGCCGGGTCGCCGGGATCAACATCGGCGGCGGGTACGCCACCTTCCCCGGCGTGATCGGCACCGCGGTCACCAAGCTCTGCGACCTGGAGGTGGCCCGCACCGGCCTGAGCTCGCGGGAGGCGGCGCAGGCCGGGTTCGCGACGGTGACCGCCACCGTCGAGTCGACCAACCGGGCCGGGTACTTCCCCGGCGCGGTCCCGATGACGGTCAAGGTGATCGCCGAGCGCGACACCGGGGTGCTGCTCGGCGCCCAGATCGTCGGCAGGACCGAGGCGGCCAAGCGGATCGACGCGTTCGCGGTGGCGGTGTGGAACGGGATGACGGTCAGCGAGATGACCGGGCTGGACCTGGGTTATGCCCCGCCTTACGCGCCGGTCTGGGATCCGATCCTGATCGCGGCGCGCAAGGCGGAGGAAGTGGTGACCAGGCCCGTTATCCGGTGACCGTCCCGATGGTCACCGAGCCGCGGCCGACGACCGCGCCCTGGTCGGTCACGAAGCTCACCTGACCGGACAGGTGCCGCCCGGCCGGCGGGACCGCGGCCACGGTGACCGAGCCGGTGATCGAGGCGCTCGCCCCGACCGCCAGCGCCACCGGGGTGTTCGGCGCGCTGACCGTGCCGAGCGCCGGGCTGTAGTAGGTGTCCCGGTAGTCGTACGCGGTCGAGCCGGCCGGCACCGAGTAACCCTGGATCTCCACGGTGTAGGTGCCGGGAGCCGGCGAGGCGATCGAAACCGCCTCCTCCGAGTCGCCGTCCGCGGACCGGCCCTTCTCCACGCCGTTCTGGTCGTAGACGAACAGGTCCAGGTCGGCGGCCGGGTCGGCGGGGTTGCCGATGGCCACCTCGAGCCGGGCGGCGCCCTCCGGCACCACCACCGTGTAGTCCTGCACGCCGCCCTGCTCGATGGTCGGCCGCTGGGTCAGCGAACTGCCCAGCGGGCCACCCTGCGGGGTGATGGTGATCGGGCCGAACCGGTTGGCGACCGTCCAGGTCGCCGGGGTGGCCGTGCCGACCTGCACGGACGGCAGGGTGACGGTGGCCGGCTCGACCGTGACGCCCTGCACCTTGGCGGTCAGCGCGAACGGGTTGCTGAGCAGCGGCGAGGTGCGCCGGGACTCGACCTCCAGCTCCCAGACGCCGGGCAGCGGGTTGTCGTACGACCGCTCCTCCGGCTTGCAGGTCGCCGGGTCGGAGTAGTTCGTGTAGCAGTACGGGCTGGAGGTCGGCTCGACCGGCACGCCGTACGGGTTGATCGCGATCCACCGGGTCTGCGAGCCGGCCGCGAGCCCGCCCAGGTCGACCTGCAGCGAGGTGGCCTCCGGCGGCACCGTGACGAAGAACGACGTGGTGGAGTTGCGGTCGACCGAGCCGGAGAAGGTGTTCGCGTACGACGGGGACTTCGCCGCCACGCCGGTGACCACGGTGTTGAGCACCTCGAAGTCGACCGCCGGGGTGGCCGGGTCGTCGATCTTGAACAGCGCGCTGGTCACCCCGTGGCCGGCGGTCACCCGGACCGGGATCGTGACGGTCTTGTTCAGCGGCAGCCCGACCACCGGCGTGGTCAGGAACGCGCCGCGGTCACCGAACGCCGAGATCCGGTGCAGCACGGTCCGGTTCGGGCCGCTCGTCCGGGTCAGGGCGAGCGAGACGACCTTGGTCTGCCCGGCGGTGAAGCCACCGTCCGCGGCCGCGCACCGGTTGTAGATGCCGGTGCCGCTGCCCGGGGTGGGCAGGTACTGCGCGAGCGGGGTGCAGACCGGCGCCGACGCGGTGTAGGTGCGCACGTCGGAGATCCGGGTGAGCAGCTTCCACGAGGCCGGCACGTCCATCTGGCCGTACCCCTGCTCGTAGGCCTGCTCGCCGGGGATCGGGTCGGCGGTCGAGTACAGCGCCCGGCGGAGCTGAGCCGGACTGACGGTGATCTTGCGCTGCTTGGCCGCCGAGAGCAGCAGCGCCGCGCCGCCGGTGGCCTGCGGGGCGGCCATCGACGTGCCGTTCTGCATCGAGTAGCCGATCGGCAGCGTGTAGCCGACGGTGTCCAGGCCGGCCACCGGCTCCCAGGTCGGGGTGGCCGAGATGGCCGAGCCGGGCGCCGAGATGTTCGGCTTGAAGCCGCCGTCCTCGCGCGGGCCGCGCGACGAGAACGGGAACAGCTGCAGCGGCTTGCGGGTCACCGAACCGTAGTTCGCCAGCCAGGTCTCCCGGCTCACGCTGGCCGCGACGCTGACCGCGTCGGTGGACACCGACGGGTCACCGACGGTGTTGACACCGGAGCCGGAGTTGCCGGCCGAGATGAACAGCTGCACGCCGTACTTGGTGATCAGCTGCTGGTAGAGCTGCGCCTGCGCGCTGGAGCCGTCGTTCAGCGCGGGCAGGCCGCCGATCGACAGGTTCACCACGTCGACGTGCCGGTTGACCACCAGGTCGACCATGCCGGTGGTCAACGCGGCCGCGGTGCAGCCGCCGCCCCACGAGCAGGCCCGCGACGAGACGATCTTGGCGCCCGGCGCCTGGCCGTCCAGGACCCGGTTGCCGAGCAGGTCGTTGCCGGCCGCGATGCCGGCCACGTGGCTGGCGTGCAGGCCTTCCGGGATGCCGATGTTGACGAAGTCGGCGACCTGGCCGGGCAGCCCGGCCGGGGTGAGGTCGACGTCCTCGCGGTACTCGACCACGAACGGCATCCGCTCGGCGACCGGCGTCGCCGGGTTGTCGGTACCGAACCAGTTGACGTCGAACTTCTCCTTGTACGGCCGCATCACGGCGTCGTCGGTGAAGTCGAAGTTCTGGTTCACGTCGACCCGGATGTCGTGGCTGACCGGGTCGTAGAGGACACCCCACACGTCGGTGGTGTCGCCGTCCCGGTTCACGTCGCCGGCCGGCTCGGACGCCTTGGTGATCGCCTCACTGAAGCGGTTGATCCGCCAGGTGCCGGCCGGCGCCGTCCAGGTCGCGCCCTGGTAGCTGAAGCTCGGCCCGGTCACCTCGGTGAGCATCGCCCGCCAGGTCGCGTCGTTCTCCACCAGCGGGTCGGTCGCGGTGACCCAGTCGACGATCTTCCGCTCGCCGGTGGTGGTCCGCTGCAGCGCCGGGTGGGCCAGGTCGACGCCGGAGTCCATCACGCCGATGGTCACGCCGCGCCCGTCGTAGCTCGGGTGCTGCCGCTTGAAGTCCACCGACCCGGTCTCGCCGACCGGCAGGTACGGGTTGTCGGCCGGAGTGCCGGCGCCCGGCCCGCTGGGCGGGCTGCCCTGCCCGGCCGCGTTCGGGTCGGCGGTCAGGTCCGGTTTCGGCACCTGGACCGTCTCGTCCAGGTCGACGCCGGCCACGCCGGGCAGCTTCGCGGTGGTCAGCACCTTGCCGGTGGGCACCGCGGCGAGCACGTAACCCACCTGGTCGAACCGCCGGGCGACGGTGCCGCCCAGGCCCTTCACCCGGGTCGCGACGTCGGCGGCCCGGCCCTGGTCGGTGGCGATGATCAGGGTGACGCTCGGGCGGTGCTCGGCGAGGGCCTCGGCGAGCAGTCCGGCGTCGTGCGAGCCGAGCGTCTCGGCCGGCGACTCCTTGGGGGTGACGTCCTCGGTGGCGGATGGGTTCTCCTCGGCCACGGGCGCCGGTGCGGCCGCGGCCGGCAACGAACCGCTCACCGTCGTCACGCCGGCGGCCAGACCGATCGCCAGGACGGAGGTGAAGGTTCGACGGCCCCAGCGGAATGGTTGTCTCACGTGTGGGTCCTCCGGGAGATGGGCCCCGGAAGGGATGTTCCGGCGCTCCTCCCGGGATCCTCCGATCGATCCGCATGGAAGTCACTACGCTCGATGACGTTCGTGACCTTCCCGTGACCAAAGTGGACGGCTGCACACACCCACCCCTGGTCAGGCCGCCCATACCGGACGCCGGCCAGGAGACGGAGTCCTCAGGGGACGTAGTCCTCCAACCGGGCCGGAGTCAGGCCGGCCTTGTGGATGGCCTTGAGGACGGCCAGGAAGTCGTCGACGAAGCGCGGCCGGAAGTGCATCAGGATGATGTCGCCGGGCTGCACCACGTGCGGGTCCTGCTGGTAGAAGACCTTGCCGTGGTCGGTGGTCTCGGTCCAGTTGAAGACCGCCTTCATCCCGCAGTCGTGGGCGGCCCGCAAAGTGGTGGAGTTGTAGGCGCCGCCCGGCGGGCGGAACAGCGTGGGCCGCTCGCCGTAGTACTTCGCCAGGCGGTCGGCACCCTCGCAGATCTGACGTTTCTGCCCGTCATACCCCAGGTAGGTCATCGTGGGATGGCTGATCGTGTGGTTCTGGATGGTGGCCCCGGCAGCCTGCAGCGGCTTGAAGTACTCCGGGTCCGGGTCGACCGCGTTGACCTCCAGGAAGAGCGTGATCGGCACGTTCGCCGCCTGGAAGAGCTTGGCCGCCAGCGGATCTTTCTGCCAGCCGTCGTCGATGGTGATGAAGGCGATCTTCTCGGTGGTGGGGATCCGCTTGAAGATCCCGGCCTTCCCGTCTCTCGGCAGGGTGAGCTTGGTCGGCGCGGGCGGCGGCGGAAACTGCGGGATGCGGCGCCGCAGACTCTCCGGAAGCGCGGCCAGCGCGGCGGTGACCGCCTCCGGCGTGCCGGCCTGGGTCGCCGGCACGGCCCCGGACGGATCCGGGCTCGGAGCGGAAGCGCTGGTCGCGGGTGGGGTTGCCGGGCCCGCCGGGGAATGGCCGCCGGCACTGCAGCCGGCTATCAGGGACACCAGCGCACCGGTGGCCACTGCCCGAAACAACCTGCTCGTCGCCATGCTCTGCGTCCTCGCGGTAGGTGAGTCCTCAGACCTGAGACGCTGAGGAACCCGTGCCATGTTCACTTGGACGTGCAAATGTGCTGTTCCTCATGACAGGCAACCCGGTCACGGGTGCGCTGACCTTAGGGTGGGCGGCATGGCGTTGCTGCACAAGGCGGAGATCCGCCCGTCAAAACTGGAGTTGCTCAGCACCTGGCTGCCCACCCAGCCCTGGTACCCCGGCCCACCGGCCCCCGAGGTGACCCGAGTCTCCGCCGGCCGTTTCGACGACCCGGCCGGCGCCGTAGGCATCGAGATCATGCTGGTCCGAGCCGGCGACGGCCCCGTCCTGCACACCCCGCTGACCTACCGAGACGCCCCGCTCGACGGCGCCGACGACTTCCTGGTCGGCACCACCACCCACAGCGTCCTGGGCAAGCGCTGGGTCTACGACGCCTGCGGCGACCCGATCTTCACCACCGTCCTGACCAACGTGATCAAGACCGCCGGCACCCAGGCCCAGGAGGAGATCCACAGCGACGGCCAGGTGACGATCCGCCCACCGTCCCTGCTCCTCCAAGGCACCGGCACCCCCGAAGCCCACGGCACCCTGGAGATCATCCGCATCCCGGACACCCCTGCCACCCCAGGCGAAGCCACCCTGACCGCCCACTGGTCCGGAGTAGACACCCCGCTGGTGCTAGCCCGCCTAACCCCCTGACCAAACACCCTGACCGCGCACCCTGACCACGCGCTACGGCCGTACCAAAAACTCAACCCACGGTCAGCGATGTGAAGCGAACCGCCCCCACCCACGACCTCAAGCCCAACCCCAACCAGACAGCGCGGCACCCCCGGTAACCAAACAGGTTCCGGGCGGGGGCCCTCTTCGAAGACATCAAGCCTGACGGGCTTCGAAGAGGGCCCCCGCCCGGAACCCCCACCTAGCGCAACCGCCCCTACAACCCCATGTCCTTAGCGATGATCATCTTCATCACCTCGGACGTCCCGCCATAGATCCGGTTCACCCGGTTGTCGGCGTAAAGGCGAGCGATCGGGTACTCGTTGATGAACCCGTACCCACCGTGCAACTGCAGGCACCGGTCGATCACCCGATGCGCCACCTCGGTGCAGAACAGCTTCGCCGAAGCCGCCTCGGCCGCCGTCAACTCCCCGGCGTCCAGCGCCTCCAGAGCCCGATCCGCCACCGCCTGGGCCGCGTCCACCTCAGCCTGGCAAGCCGCCAGCTCGAACTTGGTGTTCTGGAACGAGGCGACCGTCTGCCCGAACACCTTCCGCTCCTGGGTGTACCGCTTCGCGAACTCCACCGCCGCCGCGGCCTGGGCATAAGCCCCGAACGCGATCCCGAGCCGCTCCTGCGGCAGGTTCTGCCCGAGGTACGAGAACCCCTTGTTCTCCTCGCCGAGCAGATCCTCCACCGGCACCAGCACGTCCTGGAACGCCAGCTCCGCGGTGTCCGACGTCTTCAGCCCGAGCTTGTCCAGCTTGCGGCCCACCGAGTAGCCGGGCAGCTTGGTGTCCACCACGAGCAGCGAGATGCCGAACCGCCGGTCGTCCGGCTTCGGCGGCGACGTGCGGGCGCAGACGATCACCCGGTCGGCCAGGACGCCGCCGGTGATGAAGGTCTTCGCCCCGTTCAGGACGTAGTGCCGGCCGTCCTCGGACAGCTTGGCGGTGGTGCTCATCCCGGCCAGGTCGGACCCGGTGCCCGGCTCGGTCATCGCGATCGCGAACATCATGTCGCCGCTGACGAACGGCGGCAGCCAGCGCTGCTTCTGCTCCGGCGTGGCGAGGTTCAGCAGGTAGGGCAGGCAGAGCGCGACGTGCACGCCGGAGCCGCCGAACGAGACGCCGGCCCGGGCGGTCTCCTCGTACTGCACCGCGGCGAACTTGAACGAGTCGATCCCGGCGCCGCCGTACTCCTCCGGCACCTCGATGCCGAACAGGCCGAGCTCGGCGAGCTTCTTGTAAAACTCGCGGGGCACCTCGCCCTCGTGCAGCCAGTCGTCGTAGTGCGGCACGACCTCGGACTGCAGGAAGTCCCGCAGGGTCGCCCGGAAGGCTTCGTGGTCCTCGTTGAAAACTGTGCGACGCATGAGAACTCTTTCTTTACAGGCGGCGTCCGCCGTCGACGTACAGGGTCTGGCCGGTGACGAACGAGGCGGCGTCGCTGGCCAGGAACGCGACCACCTTGGCGATGTCCTCCGGGTGGCCGACCCGCCGCAGCGGGGTGATCTCAGCCGCCTTGGCCTGCATATCGGCAGCGGAGACGCCGATCCGAGCCGCGGTGGCGTCGGTCATCTCGGTGACGATGAAGCCGGGCGCGACCGCGTTGACGTTGATCCCGAACGGGCCCAGCTCCATCGCCAGGGTCCGGGTCAGGCCCTGGATGCCGGCCTTGGCCGCGGCGTAGTTCGCCTGCCCGCGGTTGCCCAGCGCGGACACGCTCGAGGTGTTGACGATCTTGCCGGAGCGCTGCGGGACCATGTGCCGCTGGGCCGCCCGGCTGCACAGGAACGCGCCGCGCAGGTGCACGTTCATCACCATGTCCCAGTCCGACGCGGGCATCTTGTGCAGCAGGTTGTCCCGCGTGACGCCGGCGTTGTTGACCAGCACGTCGACGCTGCCCAGCTCGGCGGCGACCTTGTCGATCACCGAGTCGACCTGGGCCTCGTCGGCGACGTCGCAGGCCAGCGCGATCGCGGTGCCGCCGGCCGCCTGGATCCGGCCGACCACGTCGGCGCAGTCGGCCTCGTTCAGGTCGAGCACGGCGACGGCCGCGCCCTCGGACGCGAACTGCAACGCGGTGGCCGCGCCGATGCCGCGCGCGGCCCCGGTGACGATGGCAACCCGGCTCATAGAGAGAACTCCCTTGTTCCTAGAAGGCGCTGATCCCGGTCAGCGCTCGGCCGATGAGCAATTTCTGGATCTGGCTGGTGCCCTCGTAGAGGGTCTGGACGCGGGCGTCGCGCATGAACTTGCCGACCGGGAACTCGTCGACATACCCATACCCGCCGAAGACCTGGATCGCCTGGTTCGCGGCCTTCACCGCGGCCTCGCTGGCGAACAGTTTGGCCATCGACGCGGCGGTGCCGAACGGCTGGCCGCGGTCGACCAGGTCGGCGGCGCGCCAGACGAGCAGCCGGGCGGCGTCGGTCTCCACCGCCATGTCCGCGAGCATCTCCTGGACGAGCTGGTAGGTGGCGATCGGCTTGCCGAACTGGGTGCGCTCCCCGGCGTACGCCAGGGAGGCCTCCAGACAACCTCGCGCCAGGCCCACACAACCGGAAGCCACCGCGATCCGGCCCTTGTCCAGCGCGGACATCGCGATCTTGAAGCCGGCGCCCTCCGGACCGAGCCGCTCGGCGTCGGCGACGCGCACCGAGTCGAGCGACAGCTCGGCGGTGGCCTGCCCGCGCAGCCCGAGCTTGCCCTTGATCTCGCGGCGGCCGAAGCCGGGCCGGTCGGTGGGGACCAGGAACGCGGTGACGCCACGCGGGCCGGGGCCGCCGGTGCGGGCGAAGACCAGCGCCAGGCCGGCCCACGTCCCGTTGGTGATGAAGATCTTCTCCCCGCTGATCAGCCAGTCGTCACCGTCCCGGACGGCGCGGGTGGTCAGGTTGCCGGCGTCGGAGCCGGTGCCCGGCTCGGTCAGGCCGAAGCAGCCGATCGTCTCGCCCGAGCAGAACCGGGGCAGCCAGTGCCTCTTCTGCTCGTCGGTGCCGTAGGCCTGGATGGTCTTGGCGACCAGGCCGAGGGTGACCGAGACGATGCCGCGCACCGAGGTGTCGCCGCGGCCCAGCTCCTCCATGACCAGGGCGTAGTCCAGGAAGTCGCCGCCCGAGCCGCCGAACTCCTCGGCGATCCCGAGGCCGAGGAAGCCCAGCTCGGCCAGTTTTCCGACGATCTTCGGGTCGACCTGCTCGGCGCGGTCCCACTCGGTGGCGTGCGGCACGACCTCGCGCTCCACCCAGTCCCGGGCGAGGTCGCGCAGCTGGTGCTGTTCCGCCGAGAGGGTGAGGTCCACGGCCCGCTCCTAAATTGAACGCTGTCAGGTTTCCCGTGCCATGTTAACTTAACGGTGTTAGGCGAAACAACAGTCAGGAGATGCCTCCATGCCGCGGCCGACCACTCCCCTGCTCAGCAAGACGGGCATCCGGGCCGCCGCTCTGGAGATCATCGACCGGGACGGGCTGGACGGCTTCAGCATGCGCAAGCTGGCCACCGCGCTGAGCGTCAGCGCCCCCGCGCTCTACTTCCACTACCCGACCAAGGAGCAACTGCTCGACGACGTGGCCAGCGAGATCATGGAGCAGGTCGACGTCAGCGCGTTCGCCGAGGGCTGGCGGGAGGGGCTGCTCGGCTGGGCCCGGTCCTACCGCGCCGCGCTCGCCGCGCACCCGAACATCGTCCCGTTCCTGGCGCACGGCCCCGGCCAGCGGGACGCCTCGCTGCGCCGCGCCGACGCGGTGCACGGCGGTCTGGTCGCCGCCGGCTGGCCGGCCCGGGACGCCACGATGATCGGCGCCTCGACGAAATACCTGGTGGTCGGCGCCGCGATGGGGTCGTTCTCGCGTGGCTTCGTCGACGACGTGCAGGTCTACCTGGAGCGGTACCCGGCACTCGGCGACGCGCACCGGCTCCGCGAGCACGCCGACGCGGTGGACCGGGACAGCTTCGAGTTCGCGCTGGTCACCTTTGTGGACGGACTTGCCGCCCGGCTCGCCCGTTCGGGACCGCCGCCGGTGCATTGATCACCGTTTTCCTGCATCGTGAAGGACGATGGGGATCCGGCGCATCCTGAACAGCCAGCGGCTCTGGCTCGACCTGGCCGGACTCGCCCTGTCCGCCGCGCTCTTCGTCGCCGCCTTCCACGCCCGGGACCCGATCCAGGACATGCTGGTCGGGGTGGCCACCTCGTTCATCTTCGCCACCATCCTGGACATGTTCATCACCCTGCAGAACCGGCTGGCCGACCGGGCCCGGGTGCACTTCTTCGGCGCCGAGCTGGTCCGCAAGGAGACCCTGATGTGCTACCCCGACTTCGTCATGCACGACGACGTCCGGGCCACCCTGGGCCACCACAACCAGCAGATGCTCTTCCAGCGGCCGCACTCCCGGTTCAAGGAGGTGACGGTGCACCGGATCGACATCCCGCGGGTGGTGGCGGCCAACGACATCCAGTCGCTGCTCTACGTCTCCACCGCGTTCGAGGCGCGCCGCACCTGCCCGCTGATCATCACGGTGGACACGTCGATCATCGACGACTGCGCGCGCAGCTTCGTCAGCTTCGGCCTGTCCAGCAACGACTGCACGCATCTGTACGCCAACGAGCACGCCGACCCGCTGTTCACCATCATCGAGGACGAGGTCGGCTCGGAGTTCATCCGGCTGCGCAACGGCTCGGAGTACCGCTCCACCAAGCGCAAGCAGTACGGCATCATCCTCCGCTACGCTCCGAACCCGGAGGAGTTCCCGGAGCGCCGCTGGCTGCTGGTCGCCGGCCTGGGCCCGGTCGGCACCACGGCGACCGGGTGGTACCTCTCGCAGCACTGGCGGCAGCTGGCCGGCAGCGTGCCGCGGGACAAGAACTTCATCGCGGTGCTCTCCACCGGCGTCTACACCGACCACGCCCCGCATCTCGAGGAGATCTGCCTGGATGACTGAGGTCCTGCTGGCCGGCCTGTGCACCCTGGACATCCTCCAGCTGGTGGAGAAATACCCGGCGGACAACGAGAAGGTCACCGCACTCGCCCAGACCGTCGCGGCGGGTGGCCCGGCCACCAACGCGGCCGCGACCGTCGCCCATCTCGGCGGGGCGGCGACGCTGCTCACCGCGGTCGGGCGGCATCCGCTGGCGGCCGGCATCCACGCCGACCTGTCCTCCCTGGGCGTCCGCCTGGTCGACTTGACCGCCGATGACCCGGGCCCGCCGTCCGTGTCGAGCATCGTGGTCAGCGCCGGGACCGGCAACCGCGCCGTCGTCTCCACCAACGGCGCCACCCGCTCCGTGGTCCCACCCGATCTGCCGCCCGTTCTGCGAGATGTCGGCGCCGTTCAGGTCGACGGGCACTATCCGGAGCTGGCCGTCGCGGTCCTGACCGAAGCGCGCCGCCAGGGCATACCCACCCTGATCGACGCGGGTAGCTGGAAACCGGTCACCCCGAGGCTGCTCCCGCTGCTGGACGTGGTGGTCTGCTCGGCCGACTTCCGGCCGCCCGGCCTCACCTCGGACCGCGACATCGCCCGCTTCCTGACCGATGCCGGCGTCCGCTGGATCGCCATCAGCCGTGGCGCCGACCCGCTGCTCCGCTGGACCGGCTCCGATTTCGCCGAGCAGCCCGTGCCGCCGGCCACGGTGGTCGACACGCTCGGCGCCGGCGACGTGCTGCACGGCGCCCTCACCCTCGCGGTCGCCCGCCGCCGGCCACTCACCGACGCCACGTTCGCCGAGGCCCTGGACGAGGCCGCCGCGGTCGCCACCCGCAGCTGCGCCTCCTTCGGCACCCGCTCCTGGATGGATCAGCGCAGCGCCAGCAGGGTCAGCTCCGAGACGGCCGGCTGATCAGTCTCGGTCGCAGCGGCCGCGCGCAGGAGCGCCAGACCCGCGGTGAACTCGCTGTCCGGGATGGCGAGCAGGGTGGTGTTGGCGCGGTGGCGGACCTTCTCGTGGAACTCGGCGAGGGTTGCCGCGTTGACCTGCCGGATCCGGCGTCGTTCGTGGAGTGCGAAGCCGGCCGCGGTGAAGGCCGCCTCGACCTGGGCCACCGACGGAAAGGTGTCCAGCACCGCGCCGGCCGTGGGGAAGAAGCGGTAGAGGGCGATCCGGGACTGGTCGCCGGGGAAGGTGCTGCGGATCAGCACCGGGGCGCCCGGTGGCAGGACCCGGCGCAGTTCGCGGGCGGCGGCCGGCAGGTCGGCGACGTGGTGGATCATCGTGGACAGCCAGGCGGCGCCGCAGCTGCCGGCGGCGAGGGGGATCCGCTCGGCTCGGCCCACCACCCGGGCCGCCTCCGGTGGGGCCTGCCGGAGCATGGCCAGCGCCGGTTCGACCGCGACGATCCGCACCCCGAACCAGCTCCGCAGCAATTGCGCGTAGAGCCCGGTCCCGGCCCCGAGGTCGAGCACCGGCCCGCGCACCGGCAGGTAGTGGCCGAGGGCCGCCCGCCAGCCGTCCAGCCCGCCCTCCGGGGCACCCCGGCCGGACTGGTACACCGCCGCCACCGGCCCGTCGAAGTCGATCCGCGCCATCGGAGCCTCCCGCAGCACCGAGGTGATCGCGAACGAACCCCGACCACCATCCCCTCGCGGGACGGGAACGCCGGAACCCGGTGGGCACCGCGAGGCAGACCTATCCTTTCCCCTATGGGCGGGCTCGTCATCTTCGATCTCGACGACACCCTGCTGCGCACCGCCGCCGCCACCCGGGCGGCCCGGCGCACCGTGCTGGCCACCCTCCTGCCCGGCTGCGACGTCGCCCGTGCGCTGGCGATCTGGCGGCGGACCACGCTGCTCTACTCCGATCAGCAGTTCGCCGACCTGGTCGAAGTGCTGGCGGCGGTGCTCGGCGCGCCCCTGCCGGCCGGTGCTGACCTGGACGGACTCGCCGCGGAATACCACGCCGAGGCGGTCGCGCGAGTGACCGTGGACCCACGGGTGGTCGCGGCCGCCCGCCGGCTGCGCGGCGACGGGCACGCCCTGGCCATCGTCTCCAACGGCGACGACGCGGCGCAGCGCGCGAAGATCGACCGGTGTGGACTGGGTGAACTCGCACCGGCTGAGCGGGTGGTCATTTGCGACGGCACACGCATTCCGCGCAAGCCCGACCCGGCGGGCCTCCGCCCGCTGCTCGGCGCTGCCGCACCCGCCGTGCTGGTCGGCGACCGGACCACCGACGTGCTGACCGCCCGGCGCGCCGGCATCCCGGTGGTCCGGCTGCGCACCCGCACCGCCGACCTGGAGCGCGGCAGCGGGTTGAGCCGCGCGGTCCGCGCCGACGCCGAGTGCGCGCCGGCCGGCGTCTACGACGCGGTCCGGGAGCTGCTGTGACGACGCGGGACCAGGAGACCGAGACCCGGCTCCGCTGGCAGCAGTTCGCCGCGGCCCCGCTCACCCGGCCGCACTGGGAGTGGCGCAACGGCTGGCGCCCCGGCCGTACGTCGTACTGGTGGTATCTCGATCTGACCGCCGAAACTGCCCTGGCGGCCCTGGCCACCGACCACCTCGCGGCCCTGCCCGCCCGGTGGCTGGACCCGGCGGCGAACCTGCACGTCAGCCTGCAGCAGGTGGGCTTCACCGACGAGGTCACTCCGGAGCAGGCCGCCCGGGTCCTGGACGCGGCCCGCGACCTCCCGCTCGCCCCGCTGCCGCTCACCTTCGGCCCGGTCGACCCGAACCCGGAGGCGGTGGTGCTCCGGGTCACGCCGTGGCCGGCCATCCAGCGGCACCGGCTGCTGCTGCGCCGGGTCACCGCCTCGGTCGTCGGCGCGATCTCCGGCGCCGACGACCATTTCTGGCCGCACGTCTCGATCGGTTACCTCAGCGCGGCCGTGCCGACCGCCCCGATCGTCCGGGCGCTGCGCGCGCTCCCCGACCGCCGGGTCTCGCTGACCGCCCGTGAGCTGCACCTGGTCCGGCTCAACCGGGACGACCGGCGGTGGAAGTGGGACCGGGTCGGCACGCTGCCGCTCAGGGCCGCAGGATGACCGTGGCCCGGCCGGCCGCCGCGGCGACCAGCTCGGTGTTGCGCTTGTCGTTGCCGTCGACCCAGGCCGCGGCCGCCTCCGGGGTGCGGCCGCCGGCGATCTGCCGGTCGATCAGGCGCTGCCGGGTCACCGCCCAGCTCACGTCGAGGTACCAGATCTCGTCCAGGCACTCGCCGGCCCGGGCCCAGCCGTCGTCCGGCAGGAGCAGGTAGTTCCCCTCGCTGATGATCAGCCGGACCGAGGCCGGGATCCGGTGCGCGTCCGGCACCGGCTCGTGCAGCTCCCGGCTGTAGGCCGGGGCGGTGATCTCGCCGGTCGCGGTCCGCGCCCGGCACAGCAGGTCGGCGAACCCGTCCCGGTCGAAGGTCTCCGGCGCGCCCTTGCGGTCGCGCAGGCCCCGCTCGGCGAGCACCGCGGTGCGCAGGTGGAAGCCGTCCATCGGGACCTGGGCGACCCGCTGCGGCTCGGCGCCGCACCGCTCGGCGACCCGCGCCTCCAGCCAGCCGGCCAGTGTGCTCTTGCCGGCGCCGGGCGGCCCGGCGATCCCGATCAGTCGCCGGTCGCCGCCGAGCGGGATGATCCGCGCGAGCAGGCTTTCCCGGTCACGAACCACTTCAGCCATCCGGAACCCGCCTCTGAGCGGCGAAAACGGTCAGCCACAGCCTAACGCCCGGCGCGCTGATCCGGCCCCGGCGTCAGCGATCCGCAGCCGGTTTCCATCCGAGGGCCGGACCCAGCCGCTCCGCCATGTCGGTGAGGATCTGCACGTAGTCCTCGTGCTCGAAGGTGAACGGCAGCGCGAACGCCACCTCGTCGATCTCTCGGAAGGCCGCTTGCTCCGCAAGCCTTTCCGCGATCTCCGCGGCGGTGCCGACCACGTCCGGCGCGAACATCATCCGCGCTGGTCCCTGCGGAGTTCTGGTACGCGGTGAGCGCTGCTCGGCGTACTGCGCATACTTCTTCCGCTGCGCCGCGGTGGCCGAGTCGGTGGGGATCACCACCAGGCCCTGGGAGACCCGGGCGCGCTCGCCGTCCGGGTGGGCGGCCCGGAACGCGCGGATGTGCGAGAGCTGGACGGCGTCGAAGTCCTCCGACTCCTCCGCCTTGACCACGCTGCTGGTCAGGAAGTTCATCCCGTGCTCACCGGCCCAGGCCGCCGAGCGCAGGCTGCCACCGCCGTACCAGAGGCGGGACGACAGCCCCGGCGAGTGGGGCTGCACGCGATCGGAGAACTGCTCGAAGCCGACCGTTCCGCGGAAGTCGGTGACCGGCTCACCTCGTACGCAAGCGAGCAGTCTCTCGACCCGGGCGTAGCTGAAGTCCTCCGCGTCGGCCGTGTCCGGATAGATCGCGTCCTTGACGCGGTCGAAGTGCATCGGCGGCCCGACGCTGATGCCGGGGTTGAGCCGGCCGCCGGAGAGCAGGTCGACGGTGGCCAGGTCCTCGGCGAGGCGCAGCGGGTTCTCCCAGCCGAGCGGGGTGACCGCGGTGCCCAGCTCGATCCGGCTGGTGCGCTGGGTGGCGGCGGCCAGCACGGCGATCGGCGAGGAGATGCCGAACTGCAGGTGCCGGTGGCGCAGCCAGGCGCTGTCGAAGCCGAGCCGCTCGCCCAGCTCGATGATCTCCAGGGTGGCCTCGTGCCCGCGGCGCGGATCCGCCTCGTCGAACAGGCCGATGGTGAGAAAGCCCAGCCTACGCAGCATGCCTGCACCCTATCCCGGAGATGTGAACCACTCGTTGCTCACAAGATCCTTCACCTTCGCCGGGTGGTCGTTACGCTGTCCCGATGTCCAGCCCCCGGACCCGTGTGTACCTGATCGCGACGGCCGCCGCCGCGGTGCTGGCCGCCGGCGCCGCCGTCGGCCTCGCCCACGACCGAGACCCTTCGCCGAGCGCGGGCCAGTGGGTGGCCCCCTCCTCGTCCGCGGCACCGGCCTCGCCCTCGGCCGCACCGGAACCTCCGCGCGTGGTGACGCCGCCGGCCGGCCTGCCGGTGATCACGTACGCGGACGGGCCGGAGAAGCTGCCCGCCGACCCCGACCAGCACTCCACGGTCGCCCCGACCGAGGGCCTGCACCCGGCGACGAAGGTGGCGCTCTACGACGCGCCGGGCGGCAAGCCGCGCGCCTACCTGCCGCCGGAGATCAGCGGCCTGCGCACCGTGGTCCCGATCGTCGCCCGCGACCGGGGCTGGGTGGCCGTGCTGGTCCCGTCGGTGAACCGGCGGATCGGCTGGGTGCCGCCCGGCGACTACGCCGTCGAGACGCTGCGCGACCACCTGATCGTCGAGGTCTCCCGGCACACGCTGCGCTGGCTGCGCGACGGCGAGGAGCAGAAGCGGTGGACCGTGGCGACCGGCGCGAAGCAGACGCCGACCCCGCTGGGCCGCACCTACGTGATGGGCACGACCCCGATGAAGGGCGACATCTACCTCGGGCTGCGGGCGCTGGTGCTGGGCTCGATCCCGGAGGAGCCGGACAAGATGGCGTCCGCCTTCCAGCTGGCGCACACCGGCATCCACGCCTGGTACAAGGACAGCGTCTTCGGCCACAGCGTGTCGAACGGCTGCGTCCGGATGCCGGGGCCGGCCCAGCAGAAGCTGATCGAGGAGATCCCGGCCGGCACCGCCATCACCGTCCTGGCCTGATCAGCGGGGCACTCAGCAGGTCACGTGGAGCCGGGCGGCGAAAGCCACCCGGGGACGACCGCCGGCGCGCACACCGGCCGGGCGGCGGCCGCTGATCGAACAGGTCGGGCCGCGCTGGGCCTGGGCGCGCTGGGCCTGGACGGCCGGCGCCACGGTGTAGCGACCGGCCGGGCGCACCGGGTGCACCGGCTGGCGGATCATCTCCTGGCGGACCAGGTCGAGCAGGTCGGTCATCGGCAGGCCCAGGGCCCGGCAGATCGCGGCCAGGATCTCCGAGGACGCCTCCTTGGTGCCGCGCTCGACCTCGGACAGGTAGGGCAGCGAGACGCCGGCGGCGGCCGCCACCTCCTTCAGCGTGCGGCCCTGATGCTGGCGCACCCGGCGCAGCACCGATCCGATGACCCGGCGCAACAGTGGCATGCCCGTTCCCCTCCCCCGGAAGCTGTGACCCCCATCCTGCCCTACTGGGCCGAATCCGCGAACGGTGCTACGGTGGGCGCATCCCGGATGCCGGTGGCATTCCCCGCCCGGGACTCTTTCTCACCTGACGACGCGCCGCCTGTGCCGTCGTTTCGCTTCCCCCGAGCCCGCTCGCGGCTCGACTTGGAGTGTTCCCCATGACGGTTACCCGTACCCACAACCCACCATCGACCGAGGAGACGCTCGCGGTCGACGCCATCCTCGACATCGTCGACGACCGGGCCTGGCTGCGCGCCGACGGCTACCTGCCGGGCCGCGCCGACCTGCCGGTCACCCTCGCCGAGACCCGCCGGCTGGGCCTGCGCCGCGGCGACCGGGTGACCGGCTTCGCCCGGTCCGGCCGGCCCGGCAAGCCGGCGCAGCTGCAGGTCACCGCGGTCAACGGGCGGCCGAGCGGGCCACGGCCGGAGTTCTACCGGACGACCGCGCTCTACCCGCAGGAGCGGCTGCGCCTGGAGACCGAGCGGGACCTGCTCACCACCCGGGTCATCGACCTGCTGATGCCGATCGGCAAGGGGCAGCGGGCGCTGATCGTCGCCCCGCCGAAAGCCGGCAAGACCACGATCCTGCAGCAGATGGCCAACGCGATCGCGGTGAACCACCCGGAGTGCCACCTGATGATGGTGCTCGTCGACGAGCGGCCCGAAGAGGTCACCGACATGCGCCGCACGGTCAAGGCGGAGATCGTGGCGGCCACCTTCGACCGGCCGCCGCAGGAGCACACTGCGGTCGCCGAGCTGGCGATCGAGCGGGCGAAACGCCTGGCCGAGCTGGGTGAGGACGTGGTGGTGCTGCTCGACTCGATCACCCGGCTGGGGCGGGCGTACAACCTGACGGCGCCGCCCGGCCGCGGCCGCACCCTCTCCGGTGGCCTGGACAGCACCGCGCTGCAGCCGCCGAAACGCCTGCTCGGCGCGGCCCGCAAGATCGAGAACGGCGGCTCGCTGACGATCATCGCGACCGCCCTGGTGGAGAACGGGTCGGCGCTCGACAACCTGATCTTCGAGGAGTACAAGAGCACCGGGAACGCCGAGCTGAAGCTGGACCGGTCGCTCGCCGAGGCCCGGATCTTCCCGGCCATCGACCTGGCCGGCACCGGCACCCGGCACGACGAGCTGCTGCTCGCCCCGGCCGAGCTGGCCGTCGTCGCCCAGGTCCGCAAGGCGCTGACCGGCCAGGACCGCCGGGACGGCATGCGGCAGCTGCTCACCCAGCTGCGCACCACCGGGTCCAACACGGAGTTCCTCCGCCGGGTGGCACAGACCGTCCACACGTGACCAGTCGGTGAGTATGCTGATCCGAAACGACCGCCGCGGATCCACAAAGGACACCGGGTCCGCCCTGCCACGAGGATGTGCGCGTGAGCGACGACCCGACCGATGTGCCGAAACTCGACACGAGCGTCCCGCAGACCGCCCGGATCTGGAACTACCTGCTCGGCGGCAAGGACAACTTCGAGGTCGACCGCGCGGTCGGCGATCAGATCACCGCGTCGCTGCCGCACTTCGGCACGCACGCCCGGCTCTCCCGGCGCTACCTGGTGCGCGCGGTGCGCTACCTGGCCGGCGAGGCGGGGATCACCCAGTTCCTGGACATCGGCACCGGGCTGCCGACCGCGGACAACACGCACGAGGTCGCGCAGGCCACCAACCCGGCCGCCCGGATCGTCTACGTCGACCATGACCCGCTGGTCCTGGCGCACGCGCGGGCGCTGCTGACCAGCACCGAGCAGGGGGCCACCGCGTACGTCGACGCGGACCTGCGCGATCCGGAGCAGATCCTTAAGCGGGCGCGGGAGACGCTGGACCTCGACCAGCCGGTGGCGCTGATGCTGATGGGCATTCTCGGGCACCTCGAGGACGACGCCGAGGCCAAGCAGATCATCGACACGCTGCTGGCCCGCTTCCCGTCCGGCAGCTACTTCGCGATGTACGACGGCAGCGACACCGACCCGGACGTCCGCGAGGCCGCCCGGATCTGGAACCTGTCCGCCGAGCCGAAATACCACCTGCGCAGCCCGGAGCGGATCGCCGCGCTCTTCGACGGCCTGGAGCTGGTCGAGCCCGGGGTGACCTCGGTGACCCGGTGGCGGCCGGACCCGGCGGACGCGGACGCCGAGGAGATCAGTCAGTACTGCGCGGTCGGTAGGAAGCCTTAGGGCCTAGGCTCCTGGCTAGGAGGTGCGTCCTTGGCGGAGGAACACGACGGTGGCGGCTCGACGGTGCGCCGGCTCCAGGTCGGCGCCCATCTGCGTGCCCTGCGGCTGTCCCGTGGGCTGAGCCGCGAGCAGGCCGGCTATGTCATCCGCGCCTCCGAGTCCAAGATCAGCCGGATGGAGCTGGGGCGGGTCGGCTTCAAGGAGCGCGACATCGTCGACCTGCTCAAGCTCTACGGCGTGGTGGACCAGGCCGAGCACGACCGGCTGGTCGCGCTGGCCCGGGAGGCGAACGCGCCGAGTTGGTGGCAGGCGTACGGCGACGTGCTGGACACCTGGTTCCAGAACTATCTGGACCTGGAGCAGGCGGCCGAGCTGATCCGGACGTACGAGGTGCAGTTCGTCCCGGGGCTGCTGCAGACCGACGCGTACGCCCGGGCGGTGATCCGGCTGGGTCACGGCAGCGCCCGCCCGGAGGAGATCGACCTGCGGGCCGGCCTGCGGATGGAGCGCAAGAAACTGCTGGACCGCCCGGACGCGCCGCGGCTCTGGGCGGTGCTGGACGAGGCGGTGCTGCGCCGCCCGATCGGCGGCCGGGAGGTGCTGCGCGAGCAGATCGCCACGCTGATCGAGGTGTGCGAGTCACCGAGCGTGCGGCTGCAGATCATGCCGTTCCAGTCCGGCGGGCACGCCGCGGCCGGCGGCGCGTTCAGCATCCTGCGGTTCCCGCACGAGGAGCTGCCCGACGTGGTCTACATCGAGCACCTGACCAGCGCGCTCTACCTGGACAAGCGGGAAGAGGTGGACCACTACGCCGCGGCGATCGGCCGCCTGTTCATCGAGGCCGAGCCGCCGGCCGAGACCCCGAAACTGCTCACCCACATCCTCAGCGAGCTGGACGCCGGCCGGATCTGAGCCAGCCGCGGACCGTCAGCGGGAAGCGGGCCTCAGTCCGGCGCGGTCAGCGCGATGGTCGCGGCGCGGGCCGCGGCCAGCACGTCCGCCTCGCTGGCCGGCTGCCCCTGCGCGGCGAAGAGCGCCGCGCTGACCGTGTCGAAAGCCATCCGGGCGCGCAACCGGGATGGCATCGGCGCGTCCGGCCCGAGGATCCTGGTGATCGCCTCGTCGAACCAGCCGCGGGTGCCGCCCTGGGCCGCCAGCCGGGCCATCGTCGGCCCGTTGGCGTGCGCGAACCGCATGCCGAGGATCCGCTCCCGCCCCGTCGAGTCGACCCAGCGCAGCGCCGCGCGGCGCAGCAGCTCCGGCCCCGGCTCCTGGCCGTCGATCCACTCCAGCAGCTCGTCGACCTCGGCCCGCCGGCTGGCCAGCAGCGCCTGGATGATCGCCTCCTTGCCCTCGAAGTGGTAGTAGAGCGACGACTTGGTCATGCCCAGCGCCTCGGACAGGTCGCGGATCGAGGTGCCCTCGAAGCCGCGCTCGGTGAACAGCTCCAGGGCCACCCGGAGGATCTCGGCGCGGGTCTCGCTGCCCGCCCGTCGCGTCGCTGTCATGCCCCTCACCCTACTTGACGAACGTTCGTTCGGCAGCCTACGGTCGAATCTAACGAACGGTCGTTCGGTAGTTGTCCCACGAAGGGTGATAACCATGGAAATCGCCATCATCGGAGCCGGCCCCGGCGGTCTCGCCTGCGCCCGGGTCCTGCAACTGCACGGCATCGACGTCACCGTCTACGACGCGGACGCCTCGGTCACCGCCCGCGATCAGGGCGGCACCCTGGACATCCACGCCGACACCGGCCAGATCGCGCTGGCCGACGCCGGGCTGACCACCGAGTTCGCCGCCCTGGCCCGGCCGGAGTCCCAGTCCAAGCGGATGCTCGACCCGTCCGGCGCGCTGGTCATGGAGCACGTCGTCGACGACGACGAGACCGCCGCCCCGGAGATCGACCGCCGCCAGCTGCGCGAGATGCTGGCCGCCTCGCTGTGGCCGGGCACGGTCCGCTGGGGGCACAAGGTCACCGAGGTCCGCGACGGTGGCCGGATCCGCTTCGCGGACGGTTCGTCGGTCACCGCCGGCCTGGTGATCGGCGCGGACGGCGCCTGGTCCCGGGTCCGGCCGCTGCTGACCGCGGCCACCCCGGAGTACACCGGGGTCACCTTCGTCGAGGTCCGGTTCGACGACGTGGACGACCGGCACCCGGCGATCGCCGCGCTGGTCGGCGCCGGGCACATGTGGGCCAACGGCGACGGGCGGAGCATCATCCTGCAGCGCAACAGCGGCGGCCACGTGCGCGGCTACCTCGGCCTCACGGTCGCGGCGGACTGGCGCGGCGGGCGCGCCGAGCTGCTGGAGCGGTTCGCCTGCTTCGCCCCCGAGCTGCGCCGGGTGATCACGGACAGCGAGGGCGACCTGGTGCACCGGCCGATCTTCGCGCTGCCGGCGCCGCTGACCTGGCCGCACCGGCCGGGCCTGACCCTGCTCGGCGACGCCGCGCACCTGATGGCCCCGTTCGGCGGCGAGGGGGTGAACCTGGCCCTGCTGGACGGCGCCGAGCTGGCCCGGGAGATCGCCGCCGGCCCGGCACCGGACGAGGCCGTGCTGCGCTACGAGCGGCGGATGCTGGCCCGCTCCGGCCCGGTGGCGGCCGGCGCGAACGCGGCGATCAAGGAGTTCTTCGAGGGCGCCTTCGACCCGGCCGACGTCCCGGACTTCGCCGAGGAGGCCGAGCGGTGGAAGCGGAACGCCGCCGAGTATCTGGCCGCCCGGGACAGCTGAGCGCTCAGAACCGGATCGCCGCCCGGGTCCGGCTGACCAGCGCGACGCTGCACCGCGCCCGGTGCAGCAGGTGCCGGCCGACCGACGGGCGGAGCACGGCGCGCAGCGCCCGGCGGGTCCGGGCGCCGGCCACCACCAGCTGCGCCCCGGCCGCGGCCTGGGCCAGCACCTCCCCCGGCGAGCCGACCATCACCTCGGCGCTCACCGGGATCCCCGGGTACCGCCGCCGCCAGCAGCCGACCAGCGCCTCCAGCCGGCCGCGCTCCTCGCCGATCGCCCGCAGGTTCGTCTCGCAGAGGAGATCCCGCCCGTCCGGCGGCGACCAGCCGTGCACCGCGCGGACCGGCACCCCGCGCACCGCGGCCTGCTCGAAGGCGAAACCGAGCACCAGCCCGGCCGCCTCCGACTCGTCCACCCCGGCCACCACCGGGTCGGTCGCCCGCGGCTCGCCGCGGACCACCACCACCGGGCAGCGGGCGTGCGCGCTGACCGAGCCGCTGGTCGAGCCGAGCCAGGCGCGCATCCCGGTGGGCCGGCGGCCGCCGAGCACCACCAGGGACGCGTCGGCGGCCCGCTGGAGCAGGGCGACCGCGGCGGTGGAGTGCTCCACCCGGGCCCACACCCGGACGCCGGGGTGGCTGCTCATCGCGGTGTCCACCGCCCGGCCGAGCATCTCGGCGACCGCCAGGTCGGTGTCCACGTCCGGGTAGACCGCGGCGGCCGGCATCATCGCGGCGGCCGGCACGTAGGTCGGCCACTCGTACGCGTAGACCAGCTCGACCGGCACGTCGCTCCGCTCGGCCTCGTCCAGTGCCCAGCGGGCCGCTTTCCGCGCCTCCGCCGAGCCGTCGTAGCCGACCACGATCCTCTGGGTGTGCACCGCGCCCGCCTCCTCCCGCGCTGCTTCCCCCGATCGTCGTCGCCCGGCCCGCCGCGGGCAAGGCTGTGGGGCCCGTCACATTATGGGCCTACCGGTTCTCTGTGGACAGGACCTTCAGCACTTGCTCCGCCACGCCGGTCGACGAGGCCGGGTTCTGCCCGGTCACCAAGCGCCCGTCGGTGACCACGTGCGGCTGCCAGTCGGCCGCGCCGGAGTGCCGCGCGCCCAGCTCGGTCAGCCGGCGCGCGAGCAGGAACGGCACCACCTTGGTCAGCCCGGCCGCGGCCTCCTCGCTGTCGGTGAACCCGGCGACCCGCTTGCCGGCCACCAGCGGGGTGCCGTCGGCGAGAGTCAGCCCGATCAGCGCGGCCGGCCCGTGGCAGACCGCGGCCACCACGCCGCCCCGCTCGTAGATCTCCCGGCCGAGCCGGATCAGTCCGGCGTCGCCCGGGAAGTCCCACATCGCGCCGTGCCCGCCGGCGAACAGCACCGCGTCGTAGCCGGCCGGGTCGAGGTCGGCGAACCGCGGCGTGTGCCGCACCCGCTCCCGCACCCCGGCGTCCTCGGTGAACTCCTTCTGCACCGGGTCGGTCAGGTCCACGCCGTCGACCGGCGGCTCGCCGCCGGCCACGCTCGCGAACTCGACCTCGTGCCCGGCCGCGGTGAACACCTTCCACGGGTGGGCCGCCTCCGGCAGGTAGTAGCCGGTGGGCCGCAGCCCGCCCAGGTCGCCGTGGCTGGTGAGGCCGATCAGGATCTTCGCCATGTCAGTCCTTTCTCCGAGGGGAACGCGCCAACCATGCCCGGGCAGGGCGATCAGGGTCCAAGAGGCTCAGCGGCAGTCAGCCATCAGAGAATTGATGGCATGGTGAGCCTCGACCTGCTGCACACGTTCCTGGCCGTCCACCGGGCCGGCACCCTGACCCGGGCCGCCGAGCTGCTCGGCGTGGCCCAGCCGACGGTCACCGCCCAGCTGCGCGCGCTGGAGACCGAGCTGGGCCACCCGCTGTTCGTCCGCGGGCCGCGCGGCGTCACCCCGACCGCGGCTGCCGACGACCTGGCCCGGCGGCTGGACGGGCCGATGGACGCGCTGGCCGGGGTGGCCGTCGGGCTGGGCGAGCCGGCTGAGCCCGGCGGCCGGACCCTGCACCTGGGCGGGCCGGCCGAGCTGACCAGCGCCCGGGTGCTGCCCGCGCTGGCCGGCACGATCGCCGCCGGGGTCGCGGTCCGGGTCCGGCTCGGGCTGGCCGACGACCTGCTCGCCGAGCTCGGCCAGGGCCGCCTCGACCTGGTGGTCAGCGCGGTCCGGCCGCGCCGGGCCGGCCTGCACGCGGAGCCGCTCTGCGACGAGGAGTTCGCGCTGGTGGCCGCTCCGGAGGTGGTTCCGGTCCCGGATCTGCGCCGGGCGCCGCTGCTCGCGTACGCCGAGGAACTGCCGATCGTGCGCCGCTGGTGGCGGCACGTCCTGGGCCAGCCGCCACCCAGGCGGGCCGTGCTCGTCGTCCCCGACCTGCGCGCGTTGCGCGCCGCCGCGATCGCCGGCATCGGGGTCACCGTGCTGCCGCGCTACCTGGTCGCCGACGACCTCGCCACCGGCGCCCTGACCGAGGTGCTGACCACCGCCGACCCACCGATCAACACGCTCTACCTGGCCACCCGCGCGGCCACCCGGGACGCCCCGCACATCGCGATGGCCCGCGCCGCGCTGCTCCGCGAAGGCAGGCACTGGTGACCTGGAGGTAACCGGGATCACTCGTCCGCTGTTCGGGATCGGAAACATGGATTTGATCTTCGGCCGTTAGGGTCCTCGCGCCGCGCCAGGGTTGTCCGGCACTGCCAGCATGGCGCCGTTTTTGACTTGAGGAGAGTTCATGGCTGTCAAGGCCGAGTACCTGTGGACCGACGGAACCCAGCCCACCGCGAAGCTCCGGTCGAAGACCAAGATCCTGGCCGACGGCGAGCAGCCGCCCCTGTGGGGTTTCGACGGTTCCAGCACCAACCAGGCGCCCGGTGACAAGTCGGACTGTGTGCTCCGCCCGGTCTTCACCTGTCCGGACCCGATCCGCGGCGGCAACAACATCATCGTGCTGTGCGAGGTCGAGCTGATCGACGGCACCCCGCACCCCACCAACACCCGCGCCGCCCTGCGCGCGTCCGCCGAGAAGTACGCCGACCAGGAGGCGATCTTCGGCATCGAGCAGGAGTACACCTTCTTCCAGGACGGCCGCCCGCTCGGCTTCCCGGCCGGTGGCGGCTACCCGGCCCCGCAGGGTGGCTACTACTGCGGCGTCGGCGCGGACGAGGTCTTCGGCCGGGAGATCGTCGAGAAGCACATGGACGCCTGCCTCGAGGCCGGCCTGCACCTGTCCGGCATCAACGCCGAGGTGATGCCGGGTCAGTGGGAGTTCCAGATCGGCCCGGTCGCCGCCCCGCAGGTGGCCGACGAGCTGTGGGTGGCCCGCTGGCTGCTCTACCGCATCGCCGAGGACTACGGCATCTCCGCCACCCTGGACCCGAAGCCGGTCAAGGGCGACTGGAACGGCGCCGGCGCGCACACCAACTTCTCCACCAACGCGATGCGCGACAACTACGACGCGATCATCACCGCGGCGGAGGCGCTCGGCAAGCGGCGCCAGGAGCACGTGGACGGCTACGGCGCCGGCATCGAGCAGCGCCTGACCGGCCTGCATGAGACCGCCCCGTGGACCGAGTACAGCTACGGCGTCTCCGACCGCGGCGCCTCGGTGCGCATCCCGTGGCAGGTGGAGAAGGACGGCAAGGGTTACATCGAGGACCGCCGCCCGAACGCGAACGTGGACCCGTACGTGGTCACCCGCCTGCTGATCGACACCTGCTGCGAGGCTCTCGCTCAGGGCTGACGAGCAGCGACACGACGCGCGGGCGCCGGCCAAGCGGTGCCCGCGCGTCGCGCTTCACCGATCCGGTGGGCGCGTTCCGGGCCGCCGGGTGACATGATGGGCCGGGCAGGCGTTCCCCGGCAGGGAAAGGTACGGCGGTCGATGGCGAGCTTCGAGGCGAGAACGGCCGCTCAGCCGGGCCGGATCACCGTGCTCCTGGCCGGCGACTGTGATCTCACCGCCCGCGACCGGCTCACCGCCGTGCTGCTCGACGCGGTCAGCCACTCTGCGGTGGTGTTCGTCGATGTCAGCGACGTCGGCTTCCTCGATTCCACCGGGGTGCACGCGCTGGTCACCGCCCATCACGCGGCCCGCGCCCGGGACGGCGGGCTCTACCTGACCGGCGCCACCGGCACGGTCGCCGCGGTCCTCGAGCTGACCGGGCTGGACGCGCTGCTGCGCGCCCCGGCCGAGGAGAGCGCCGAGAAGGGCCGCCATGCCTGACCAGCAGCCCACCGACACCGACGGCATGTCGTACACCGAGCCCGACGACCTGCGCCGGGTCCGCACGTTCGTCACCGAGCGGGCCCGCGAGCTGGGCCTGCCACCGGCCCGCATCGACCTGCTCACCCTGGCGGTCAGCGAGCTGACCACCAACACCCTGCAGCACACCGGCGGCGGCGGGCACATCCGGGTCTGGGCCGAGGACGGCCAGCTGATCTGCGACGTGGTCGACGGCGGCGGCCCACGCCCGTTCGGCCGGCCGATGCCGGCGGCCGAGGCGATCCGCGGGCGCGGCCTGGCCATCGTCGAGCGGGTCTGCGACTCGGTCTACACCACCGACGTGCCGGGCGGCACCCTGGTGCGGATCTGCCTCCATCTCTGACCCGCACTTCTATTCTCTGACCCGCACCGCCAGCGTGCACGTGTCGTCGTCCGGGCTCGGCGCGTGCAGCAGCCGATGGATCTCGGGCAGCGGGTCCTCGCCCGGCGCCGCCGACACCGCGCTCAGGTGCTCGCGCACCTCGGCGGTCCGGCCGGTCACGTCGCCGCGCCGCTCCACCAGCCCGTCGGTGTAGAAGAGGACCAGGTCGCCGGGCTCCAGCCGGGTGCTGGCGACCGGGAAGTCGGTCTCGGTCTCGGCACCGAGCAGCAGACCGGGCGGCCGCTCCAGGTCGATGGTGTACCCCCGCCGGCCGATCAGCGGGGCCATGTGCCCGGCCCGCGCCCAGGGCAGCAGCCGGGTGCCCGGGTCGTAGACGCCGACCACCGCGGTGCCGGTGATACCCAGCTGGGCGCAGAGCCGGTTCAGGTGTCGGAGCAGCAGCCCGGGGTCGCGGATGCCCACCGACAGCCAGGCGACCAGGGCGAACCGCAGGTGGGCCATGCCGCTGGCGGCCTCCATGCCGTGCCCGGCCACGTCGCCGACGGCCAGCGCCACCCGGCCGTCCGGCAGGGTCTGCGCGTGGTACCAGTCGCCGCCCACCTGCACCGCGCTCTCCGCCGGCAGGTAGCTGACCATCGCCTCCAGACCGTCCAGCTCGAACGAGCCGTCCGGCACCGGCTGGATCATCTGCTGCAACTGGCGGGCCACCCGGTGCTCGGCCAGCGCGCTCAGCTCCCGATCCCGGACCTGATCGCTGAGCCGCTCGATCTCGGTGCGGGTGGCCACCCGGGCGGTCACGTCCTGCACCACCGCGTAGATCTTCACCGGCCGCCCGCCGGCGTCCCGGGCCAGGTCGGAGAGGATCCGCAGGTGTTTGATCCCGTCGCCGATCCGGAACCGGACGGTCACGTCCGAGGTGCTCCCCATGTCCATGGTCTGCCAGGAGGCCTCGGCGATCCCGCGGTCCTCGGGCAGCATCGCGGCGGCCTGCGCGGTGCGCGGCATGGGGCCCTCGGCCGGGTCCCGTTCGAAGATCCGGTACATCCCCGGGGACCACTCGGAGCGGCCGGTGGCCAGCTCGTGCTCGGTCCAGCCGAGGCTGCCGAGCAGCTCGGTGCTCTCCAGCCGGCGACGGTGCTCGTCCACCCGGGTCCACCAGACCAACAGGCCGCCCAGCACCCGGTGCACGGTGATCTCGAAGCGCGACTCGGCCACCACGCCGGGCCGGGACTCCTCGTAGCGGAACTCGTCCATGGTGGCCGACGTCCCGGTCGCCAGCACCTCGAGGTAGAGCCGCCACAGCGGTCCGTCCACCATGGACGGGTAGAGCTCGCTGAGCCGCCCGCCGACGCGCTGCGTGCCGCGGTCGTGGATGTCGCGGATCTGATCGCTGGTGGCCGCCACCCGGAAGTCGATGGTCACGCCGTCGTCATCGGTGATCGGCACCAGCCAGGTGCAGCCGGCGGGCACCGCGGCGAGCAGCTCCCGGACCACGTCCTCGTCGGCCATCTCCGCAGCCTACCGGCCCAGCCATCACTCCCGCGTCACCGGCGACACCCGGGAGGACCAAACCCGGTTTCCGGTACGCGGTGAGCAGCGACCTCAGCCAACTCACAGCCGGAGCTAACCCCGGACTCACCCCGGTCCCGCATCATCCGGGCCATGACGTCCGCCCCGACCACCACCCGGCCGGCCGGCCGCGCCCCGGTCCCGCGCCGGGCCGCCGAGCCCGGCGGTCTCCTGGTCGGGCTGAGCCTGCTGGTGGTCACCGCGTTCTGGGTGGGCAACGGCGGGGTGCAGCAGGGCGCGGCCGGCGGCTGGACGACGGTCGGTGCGGCCGGCCGGCTCGCCGGGCTCTGGTCGGCCGACCTGCTGCTGGTGCAGACCCTGCTGCTGGCCCGGATCCCGGTGGTGGTCCGGGCGTTCGGCGCCGGCCAGGTGCTGGCCTGGCGGCACTGGGCGGCGACCCGGTCGCTCGCGCTGCTCGCCGCGCACCTGGTCCTGGTGCTGGCCGAGCGCGGCTGGCCGGCCGGGCCGGGGATGCTCTTCGCGGCCGGCGGCGCCGCGGTGCTGGCCACCGTGGCGGTGGCCGCGCTGCGCACCGTCCGCCGGCACGCCCTCGACCTCTACGCCTGCTTCGGCGTCACGCTCGCGCTGCCGCACCAGCTGTGGGCGGGCGGCGACTTCACCGGCTCGGCGGTCGCCCACGCGTACTGGTGGGGGCTCTATGTCCTGAGCGTCGGCGGCGTCCTGGCCTACCGGGTGGTCCGGCCCGCCTGGCGGAGCCGGCGGGCGCTCGCCGGACGTCTTGGGCAATACCGCTAAAAGGACGTGAAAAGAATTCTAGAGTTGGTCCGACCACCAGGGAGGACCCGATGCAGCCGGACACCACTGACGCCGGGCGGACCGCCGCGGTGCCCCGTGGGCTGCTGGAACGGGTTCTCGGCGACCGCAGCCTGCTGATCAAGAGCACCATCACCGCGGCCTGCGTGGCGGTGGTGGCCCTGCTCGTGACGGTGGTCTCGCTGAGCCGGATGGGGCAGCTCCGCGACGACCTGCAGGCGATGAAGGACCACCACGTCGACAGCATGGAACAGCTGGCCAACCTGCGTGGCGGCATCACCAACCTGTTCCGCGGCATGCTGCTGGTCTCCTCCGGGCAGGGCCAGCACGACGACCAGCTGACCCAGGCCGGGCTGAGCGGCACCAGCGCGGCCGACACGCAGATCGACGCGGCGACCGCCGCCTACCGCGAGATCGCCATCGACTCCGGGGCGCGGGACCGGCTGACCCGGCTGGACACCTTCGCCGAGGCGATGCAGCGCTACCGGGCGCTGCGCGACGTGCTGATCTTCCGCAAGGCGCCGCCGGCCGGCTTCCAGATGCCCGCACCGGACCAGATCATGGGCGCTTTCACCAGCGCCGAGGACGCCATGAACGGCGCGATGGACGAGCTGCAGCAGGCCGAGGAGTCGGACGCCGACGCGATGACCGCCACCAGCAACCAGGCCTACCAGCGGTCTAGGCTGATCACCCTGGTCGGGCTGGTGATCGGGTTCGCGGTCGCGGCGTTCGTCGGGTTCGGCGTGATGCGGCTGATCAAACGGCAGCTGGCAACCGTCTCCTCGGCGCTCGGCGCGGTCGCCGACGGCGATCTGACCGTGCCGGCCGAGGTCCGCTCCCGCGACGAGCTGGGCCGGATGGCCGAGGCGGTGAACCGGGCCCGGGAGGGCCTGCAGACCACGGTCCGGCAACTCACCCACGACGCCGGCACGCTCGGCACGGTCACCGAGCGGCTGAGCACCATCACCCGCCGGCTGGACGCCGAGGCGCGGGAGGCCGCCGAGCAGGCCGGGATGGTGGCCGGCACGGCCAACGAGGTGTCCGCCAGCGTGCAGTCGGTGGCGGCCGGCAGCGACGAGATGGGCGCGTCGATCCGGGAGATCTCGCAGAACGCCTCCAGCGCCGCCCAGGTGGCGGCCGGCGCGGTCAACGTCGCCCAGGTCACCAACAACACGGTGGCCAAGCTCGGCGAGTCGTCCGCGGAGATCGGCGACGTGGTCAAGACGATCACCAGCATCGCCGAGCAGACCAACCTGCTGGCCCTGAACGCGACCATCGAGGCGGCCCGGGCCGGCGAGGCCGGCAAGGGATTCGCGGTGGTCGCCACCGAGGTCAAGGACCTGGCCCAGGAGACCGCGAAGGCCACTGAGGACATCGCCCAGCGGGTCCAGGCGATCCAGGCCGACACCGAGAACGCGGTGACCGCCATCCAGGAGATCTCCCGGATCATCTCGGAGATCAACGACTACCAGGTGACCATCGCGTCGGCGGTCGAGCAGCAGACCGCCACCACCAACGAGATGAGCCGCAGCATCGGCGAGGCGGCCACCGGCAGCACCACCATCGCCGGCAACATCAACGCGGTGGCCGGCGCCGCGCACGCCACCACGTCCGCGCTCAGCGAGGCGGACGCGTCGATGGGCGAGCTGACCCGGGTCGCCGGCGAACTCCGCGAGGTGGTCTCCCGCTTCCGCGTGTGAGCGCGGGTCCCGGTGCCGGCTGGTCCTCATGGGTGTCTCTCGTGCCTCGAGACACCCATGAGGACCAGCCGGAGACCCGGCGCCGCTCGCCGGGTCAGTGACCCAGCAGGCGTTCCACCCGGCGCAGCAGCTCGGCCGGGTCGATCGGCTTGGCCAGGTAGTCCTCGGCGCCCACCATCCGCCCGAGGTCCACGTCGGCCGGCTCGGCCCGACCGCTGATGAAGATCACCGGGATGTCCGCGGTCTGCGGCGACGAGTGCAGCTCGTAGCAGAAGCCCAGCCCGTCCAGCCCGGGCATGTGCACGTCGAGCAGCACCAGCTGGGGCCGCTCGCCGACGGCGAGCGCCATCGCGGTGCGCCCGTCGGCGGCGGTCAGCGTCCGGTAGCCGGCCGCCCGCAGCTTGGTGGCGACCAGGTCCCGCACGTCCTCGTCGTCGTCGGCGATCAGCACGGTCGGCGGCTCCAGGGCGGCCGACCAGTCGTCCAGCGGCCAGGACAGACCCGCTCCGGCGTCGCTGAACGTCAAGGCCGTGGTCGAGGTCTGCGGCATCTCCGGGCTCCTTCTGCGCGATGGGACCCCTGAGATCGTCCGGAGCGCGGTGTCCTGCAGAGAACCCGCCGTTGCGGTCGGGTTGCGAGACCCCGGGTAGCTTAGGTTAGGGTTACCTAAACCGACCGCGGGGAGGATTCCGTGAGCCAGACCGTTGTGCCCTCGACCGAGGCGGTCCCGTTCCGGTTCTTCCCGGTCGAGGTGGTCCGGGTCACCCGGCTCAGCCCGAGCTTCCTGCGCGTCACCTTCACCGGCGCCGACCTGGACCGGTTCGCCGACAACGGTTTCGACCAGCGCTGCAAGCTGATCCCGCCGCTGGACGGCTGCGGCATCGACCACCTGCCGATGGGCGAGGACTGGTTCACCCGGTGGCGCGGCCTGCCCGCCGACCGGCAGAACCCGATCCGCACCTACACCGTTCGCGCGGTCCGCCCGCACCTGCGCGAGGTCGACGTCGACATGGTCCTGCACGGCGTCAGCGGCCCGGCGTCGCGCTGGGCGGTCTCGGCCGGCCCCGGCTCGATCGCCTGCCTGCTCGGGCCGAACGCGGACTTCCCCGGCCCGACCGGCGGCACCGACTTCCACCCGCCGGCCGGCACCAACCGGATCCTGCTGGTCGGCGACGAGACCGCGGTCCCGGCGATCGCCTCGATCCTCTCCCGCCTGCCCGCCGGCATGCGCGGCGAGGTCCTCCTGGAGGTCCCGGAGTCCGGCGACCAGCTGCTCGTCGACGCCCCGCCCGGCGTCCGGGTCACCTGGCTGCCCCGCGACGGCGCGGCACACGGCGCCAAGCTGATCCCGGCCGTCCAGGCCGCCGCCGCCCACCTGCTCGGCGACGCGGCCGGCGCCACCTGCGCCGAGCTGGAGGACGTGGACGTCGACGAGGGCCTGCTCTGGGAGGTCCCGGACGGCACCGACGCGGTCGACGGCTTCTACGCCTGGCTGGCCGGCGAGGCCGCGGTCATCAAGACCCTCCGCCGCCACCTGGTCAGCACCTGCGGCGTCGACCGCCGGGCGGTCGCCTTCATGGGCTACTGGCGCCTCGGCAAGGCCGAGTGCTGACGCCTTCCACCCTCTCCACACAGCCACCCTCCGTGGGCTGCACCAGCCTCCGTCCGGCCTCTGCCCCGCTACACCTGACCCCTGCGCTATCTGCGCCATCCTCCACCTGGCCCGCCACCCGGCCTCCACCCCCTACCCGGCCTGCCCGCCGCCGTTTCACCGCGGCGCGCCGAGTGGGGGCGATGCCGCGATCGTGTGATTCCCGGGGCTGACGGCCGGCAGTAACCTCTGCTCAAGAACTGACGCCGCAATGCTCAGGAGCCGACAGAAGCCGTGTCGGGACGGTGCCAGTGTCGGCGCGGGGCCGCGTCAGCCGGCCCGCAGCGAGGGGGACACCATGCCCGGGCCGATCTGCTTCTACGTTCCGTCGCACATCATCGACCACATCGCGCGGCATGCCGGCCGGCTCGGCCTGGACGCGGACGCCGCGCGGCGCACCGCGGTGGCCTCGGCGGCGGTCCGGGAGCAACGCCGGATGCTGGCGATGACCAGCATGGACGCGCTGACCGCGGCCCGGCCCGGCCAGGGTGACCGGCAGATCTTCGATGATCACCACCGGTTCGAGACCGGCGGCGAACTGGTCCGCGGCGAGGGTGACGACCCGGTCGCCGCGGCCAACGTGAACGCGGCGTACGACGGCCTGGGCGCCACCCGCGAGTTCTTCCGCGAGGTGCTCGGCCGCGACTCGATCGACGACGCCGGGATGACGCTGCTGGGCGACGTCAACTACGGCGACGGGTACGACAACGCGTTCTGGGACGGCACCCGGATGGTCTTCGGGAACGGCGACGACCAGATCTTCCAGGACTTCACCCGGGACGTGGACGTGTGCGCGCACGAGCTGACCCACGGCGTCACCCAGTACACCGCCGGGCTGGTCTACACCGATCAGGCCGGCGCGATGAACGAGGCCTTCTCCGACATCTTCGCCGCCTGCGTGGACCAGTTCGTGCAGAAGGTCGACGCCGGCGAGCACAACTGGCTGATCGGCGAGGAGGTGATGGCCGCCCCGATGTACGGCGAGGCGATCCGCTCGATGGCTCACCCCGGGACCGCGTACGACAACCCGGTCCTCGGCAAGGACCCGCAGGCCGCGCACATGTCCGAGTACGTCCCGGGCGGCGACCCGCACCTCAACAGCGGCATCATGAACCGGGCCTTCTACCTGTCCGCCATCGACCTCGGCTCCTACCCAGCCGCCAAGATCTTCTACGCCGCCCTGCGGAACCTCTGGCCGCAGGCCCAGTTCACCGACTGCGCCTACCTCTGCGCCGAACAGGCCCGCCTCCTGTCCCGCGACGGCCGGGTGAGCCGCCACGCCCCGCAAACCATCCGCGCCGCCTTCCGCGAGGTCGGCATCCCCTGACCCGAACTCCCCGGAAGCTTCAACCACGAGCCGCCCCCGCCGATCTTCGTCTCATGACGGTCGCCCGCCACGCCATCCGGACCGCCGCGTTCGCGGCCGCCTACCTGCTCGCCTTCTGGGCCGGCGGATACCTCTTCCTCTCCGCGCTGCCGATCGCCGCTCTCTGGTTGCTGGCCCAGACGCCTTCCGGCCGCCGCCGCTTCGACCTCATCGCGCTCGCCACGACGACCGCGGTGGCCGCCACCCTGAACGGCGCCGGCCCACTCCTCTCCTTAGCCGTGGCTGCCGCCGGCACCCTGCCCGCGCTGCTCTTCGCGGTCCTGACGGAACGCTGGGCCCCAGGTTGGTGGCAGGGCCACGGCGACCGTTTCCGCTCCCTGCGCCACCGCCTGTCCCGGGTCGCCGCCGCTGCCGCCCTGAGCGCCGCCGCGGCCGGCCTGCTGCAGGCGGTCCTCCTGCCCGACACCCCCTGGTACGCCGCCCCGCTCACCACACTCCGCGACACCGCCGCCATCCTGCTCGTCACCCTCGCCGCCCGAGCCCTGCGCCGCTCCAGAGCTCCCCGAACCCCCGGCCTCACCCTGGTCCGCTGACACCCACCGCCCTGCGCCGCTGACGCCCATCCCTCGCGCCGCCGACACTCACCGCCTTGGTCCACTGACGCCCGCCGCCCTGCTCTGCCTGCGCCCTCCGTCCTGCTCCGCCGGCGCCCTCCGTCCTGCTCCGCCGGCGCCCTCCGTCCTGCTCCGCCGGCGACCGCCGTCTTCCTCCGCCGGCGCCCGCCGCCTTGCCCTGCCTGCCCGCCGCCTTGCCCTGCCTGCCCGCCGCCTTGCCCTGCCTGCGTCCGCCGTCTTGCTCCGCCGGCGCCCGCCGTCTTGCGTCGGCCCACCGACCGGTCGGCCCCGGTATCCGCGCCGACCGGATCCTGACCGGGCGGCCTCCCCCGGCAAGACCACATTGCTGCGCGCGGTTCTCATGGCTCGCTGGCCGCCCACTCCCGAGGGACCCTTGGCCTCACCGCCACCACCAACCGCAGCCCCTCGGCTCCGGCGGTTCCGCTTTCGGCACTTCCGCATGCGGTGTTCGCTGCCTGCCGCTTCCATGTTGGGGCGGGTTCGTCTGTCAGGTCGCGGACAACTGAGGGGTGACTCTCCGACTAAGTTCAGTCACGGAACGCGGTTGGGAGAGGGGTAGCAAGGGGCATAAGCACGGCATAGCGCACGCATCCCCCGTTCAGGAGAGGTTGAGCGATGACTACGAATGCACCCGAGCTTCTCGACACCACGTCCGGTAGTGGGACTTCGCCGTCCCGGATCCGTAAGGCGGTGACCAACGTCCGGGACTCAAGGCCGGCTCAGGCGGTTGCCACCCATCGGAAACCGGTGACTGCCGGCTTGCTCGCGTTGGCCGGCGCGGCCACCGCTGCGTTGTTCGCACTGCGCAAACGTAGGGCCAAGACGTCCCGCTCCGCCTGGCGTCCCGCCTTCCGCCGTCACTGACCGAATCGCCGCTTCGACGCCGCCGCCCACTCCCGGGCGGCGGCGTCTTTGCTGGGCCTTCCTCCTCTGACGTGGGTTGCTTCGGCACCTGTTGTGCGGCGGTGGTGCTCAGATGCGGTCGCCGGTGGAGTCAGCGCAGCGGTCGGTGAGCGGCGGGGAGGTGCGGCGAAGGATCGCCGCCCTCTCCACTGCCTTCGGCTGGTGAGTGGTGAGGTCAGGTGCGCTGGAAGATTACGGCCCCCTCCATCGCCTGCGGCTGGTGAGTGGTGAGGTCAGGTGGGCTGGAAGATTACGGCCCCCTCCACCGCCTGCGGCTGGTGAGTGGTCGGGTCAGGTGCGTGGACGATCGCTGCTCCGCTTCATTGTCGGCGGCTGGTCGGTGACGGTGGGGGTCAGGTGCGTGGACGATCGCTGCTCCGCTTCATTGCCGGCGGCTGGTCGGTGACGGTGGGGGTCAGGTGCGTGGACGTTGCCGCCCGCTCCACTGGCCGGAGCTGGTGGGTGGTGGGGTCGGCTGCGGTCGTCGGATGGGGGGTCAGGTGCGGTCGCCGGTGATGTAGTCGGCGAGGGTGGTGCGTTCGGTTTCCAGTTCGTCGATGCGGTTCTTGACTACGTCGCCGATGCTGACCACTCCGGCCAGGCGGCCGTTGAGGACGACCGGGACGTGGCGGAAGCGGTGTTCGGTCATCAGGCGTTCCACGTCCTCCAGGCGGGCGTCCGGTGAGACGGTGCGAACCTGTGTCGTCTGGATGCTGCTGACCGGCTCGGTCAGCACCGCCGATCCGCGGGCGGCCAGGGCTCGCACGACGTCTCGTTCACTCACGATGCCCTCGACCGCCGCGCCGTCGCGAGACACCACCGCCGCACCGATCCGATGCTGGGCCAGAGCGTTGACCAGCCCCTCCACGGACATTTCCGGTTCCACAGTCACCACACTGTTGCCCTTGACGCGAAGGATGTCGCTGATCCGCATTGATCCTCCTATATCGGTCGGCCCCCGTGTCCCTTTCGATCCCTTCCTGACTTCATGCCGAACCCGTCACCCAAAGTCAAGACCCTTCGACATACGTCAAACCACCGCACCGTCCCTGTCCCCCCTCGGAAAACCCGCGCGGCGGGGGCCTGCCGGAAGGTCAACACCAATGCCGGAGGCCCAAGCCACGAGCCACGGGCCACGGGCCACGAGCCGCGAGCCACGAGCCACGAGCCCCCACGAGGCGGGAGCCGCGAGGCACGCCGCAAGGAGTCAGCACCGAAGCCGGAGGCCCAAGCCGCGAGCCGCGAGCCACGAGCCGCCAGGCACGAGCCGCGAGCCACGAGGCACGAGTCGCAAGCCGCGAGCACCCAGGCCCGGAGGTGCGAGGCTCTTGGGACGTTGCGAGGGTGGAGGGATGTTGGTGGTGGATTCTCGAGTTGGCCGGCAGTTGGAGGCGATCCGGGAGGTCGTGGAGGTCGGGCGGGAGCTCAGGATTCCGGTGTGGCTTCGGGGCGGTTGGGCCATGGACTTCTACCTCGGGAAGGTGACCCGGCCGCACTTGGACGTTGACTGGTTCGTCTGGGGCGACGAGGTGCAGCAGTTGGCTGAGGAGCTGGTCAGCCGCGGTTGGACGCTCCTTCCCGAGCCTCCGCACGACCGACAGATGGACCTGGTGAAGGACGACGTAGAACAGAGCCTCACCCTGCTCGCCCGCAACGAAGCCGGCCACCCTGTGGTAGCCGCCGGCCCCTCAGCCGGCGAACCCTGGCCCGAAACCATGCTCGACGGCCCACCCGGCTCCCTGGCCGGCATCACATGCCCCATCATCACCCCGGAGTCCCAGATCGAGCTGAAACGCATGTACCCGATCTGGATCCCCACCCTGAAACGCCGCCCAAAAGACGCCACCGACATAGCCCACCTCCAAGCCGCCCTCAACACCCAAAAGCAAGCATCAGCCAGTCAGCCGCCCCAAACGGACCGGGAACAGCGACCCGCCGGACGCTGACGGCGCAACAGCATCGCCGAGCAGGCGCCGAGCAAAGCGGCAGCCGGAACCCGCCGAAGCCTGGCCGCGCGGCAGGATCGGTGAATAGCCGAGGCGGGCAGACCGGGAGCTGGCCCCCGCCGGACTCTGACGGCGCCGCAGGATCGTTGAGCAGGCGGGTGGGCAGAGCGGGAACCGCGACCCCGCCGGACTCTGACGGCGCGGCAGGATCGCTGAATAGGCGCCGGGCAGACCGGGGGCCGGGACCCGCCAGAGTCTGACGGCGCGGCAGGCGCGGAGATCTGCTGCCTTGAGCCGCGGCAGTCCCGGTGAGTAGGCAAGGTTCGGGCGGGGAGGGCCATTCGGAGGTATCAAGCCTGACGGCCTTTGAATGGCCCTCCCCGCCCGAACCGTCCCCCACGCGAACAACCGCACCCACCCACGGCCTGTTTTTGGGTAGCAAAAAAGAAACGCCCACCCGGAATCCCGGGTGGGCGTTTCTCGACGTTAAGTCCGGCGGCGTCCTACTCTCCCACACCCTCCCGAGTGCAGTACCATCGGCGCTGGAGGGCTTAGCTACCGGGTTCGGAATGTAACCGGGCGTTTCCCCTCCGCTATGACCACCGAAACAGCCATCAGCAGAACCAACCAGCAACCCGGTGATTGTTCACCAACCGGGGTGGTTGTTCGTTTGCTGTGAATCACACAGTGGACGCAAGCAGAAAATTTAGGGTGGTTAAGCCCTCGGCCTATTAGTACCGGTCAACTCAACACGTTACCGTGCTTACATCTCCGGCCTATCAACCCAATAGTCTCTTGGGGGCCTTACCCACTCAAGGTGGTGGGATACCTCATCTCGAAGCGAGCTTCCCGCTTAGATGCTTTCAGCGGTTATCCCTTCCGAACGTAGCCAACCAGCCGTGCCCTTGGCAGAACAACTGGCACACCAGAGGTTCGTCCGTCCCGGTCCTCTCGTACTAGGGACAGCCCTTCTCAAGTATCCAACGCGCACGGCGGATAGGGACCGAACTGTCTCACGACGTTCTAAACCCAGCTCGCGTACCGCTTTAATGGGCGAACAGCCCAACCCTTGGGACCTGCTACAGCCCCAGGATGCGACGAGCCGACATCGAGGTGCCAAACCATCCCGTCGATATGGACTCTTGGGGAAGATCAGCCTGTTATCCCCGGGGTACCTTTTATCCGTTGAGCGACACCGCTTCCACACGCAAGTGCCGGATCACTAGTCCCGACTTTCGTCCCTGCTCGACCCGTCAGTCTCACAGTCAAGCTCCCTTGTGCACTTACACTCAACACCTGATTGCCAACCAGGCTGAGGGAACCTTTGGGCGCCTCCGTTACCCTTTAGGAGGCAACCGCCCCAGTTAAACTACCCACCAGACACTGTCCCTCGACCCGATCAGGGCCGCAAGTTAGATACCCAAACCCAACAGAGTGGTATTTCAACAACGCCTCCACCCGAACTGGCGTCCGAGCTTCACCGGCTCCCACCTATCCTACACAATCGAATTCAGATACCAATGTCAAGCTATAGTAAAGGTCCCGGGGTCTTTCCGTCCTGCCGCGCGTAACGAGCATCTTTACTCGTACTGCAATTTCGCCGGGCCTGTGGTTGAGACAGTGGGGAAGTCGTTACGCCATTCGTGCAGGTCGGAACTTACCCGACAAGGAATTTCGCTACCTTAGGATGGTTATAGTTACCACCGCCGTTTACTGGCGCTTAAGTTCTCCGCTTCGCCCCGAAGAGCTAACAGGTCCCCTTAACGTTCCAGCACCGGGCAGGCGTCAGTCCATATACATCGTCTTACGACTTGGCATGGACCTGTGTTTTTAGTAAACAGTCGCTTCCCCCTGCTCTCTGCGGCCATACCACGCTCCACCAGCAAGTGGCTTCACGCGTCCGGCCCCCCTTCTCCCTAAGTTACGGGGGCAATTTGCCGAGTTCCTTAACCACAGTTCACCCGTCGCCTCGGTATTCTCTACCTGACCACCTGTGTCGGTTTAGGGTACGGGCCGCTCGAAACATCGCTAGAGGCTTTTCTCGGCAGCATAGGATCAATGACTTCACCAGAACGGCTCGGCATCACGTCTCAGCCTCAATGGTGTGCGGATTTGCCTACACACCGGCCTACACGCTTACCCCGGCACAACCACCGGCCGGGATCATCTACCTTCCTGCGTCACCCCATCACTAAACTACTACCCGTGAAGGTCCTGGCCGCCGCCGGCTCAGACCGAAGTCCTCACCAGTTTTGGGCAGTTAGTACCACGAGGTTCGTCTTGGGCGTTTCTTTGCGGGTACGGGAATATCAACCCGTTATCCATCGACTACGCCTCTCGGCCTCGCCTTAGGCCCCGACTCACCCAGGGCGGATTAGCCTGGCCCTGGAACCCTTGGTCATCCGGCGGAAGGGGTTCTCACCCTTCATTCGCTACTCATGCCTGCATTCTCACTCGTACAGCGTCCACGGCTGGATCACTCCGCCGCTTCACCCGCTGCACGACGCTCCCCTACCCATCCACACTAGGTGTGAATGCCACAGCTTCGGCGGTGTGCTTGAGCCCCGCTACATTGTCGGCGCGGAACCACTTGACCAGTGAGCTATTACGCACTCTTTAAAGGGTGGCTGCTTCTAAGCCAACCTCCTGGTTGTCCATGCGATCCCACATCCTTTTCCACTTAGCACACGCTTAGGGGCCTTAGCTGGCGATCTGGGCTGTTTCCCTCTCGACTACGAAGCTTATCCCCCGCAGTCTCACTGCCGCGCTCTCACTTACCGGCATTCGGAGTTTGGCTGATTTCAGTAAGCTTGTGGGCCCCCTAGACCATCCAGTGCTCTACCTCCGGCAAGAAACACGCGACGCTGCACCTAAATGCATTTCGGGGAGAACCAGCTATCACGGAGTTTGATTGGCCTTTCACCCCTAACCACAGGTCATCCCCCAACTTTTCAACGTTGGTGGGTTCGGTCCTCCACGCAGTCTTACCCACGCTTCAACCTGCCCATGGCTAGATCACCCCGCTTCGGGTCTAGAACATGCGACTAAAAACGCCCTATTCAGACTCGCTTTCGCTACGGCTACCCCACACGGGTTAACCTCGCCACATGCCACTAACTCGCAGGCTCATTCTTCAAAAGGCACGCCATCACCCCGAAAGGCTCTGACGGATTGTAGGCGAACGGTTTCAGGTACTATTTCACTCCCCTCCCGGGGTACTTTTCACCATTCCCTCACGGTACTTGTCCGCTATCGGTCACCAGGAAGTATTCAGCCTTACCAGGTGGTCCTGGCAAATTCACAGCAGATTCTAGGAGTCCGCTGCTACTCGGGAACACCACAAGGAGGTCATACACTTTCGTCTACCGGGCTCTCACCGTCTACGGCTGGCTTTCCCACACCATTCGACTAGCATAAGACTTTGTAACTCCTTGAGAGACTGTCAGATCTCTCCAGTAGGTCCCACGACCCCGACTACGCAACCCCTGACAGGTATCACACGTAACCGGTTTAGGCTAGATCCGCTTTCGCTCGCCACTACTCACGGAATCACGGTTGTTTTCTCTTCCTACGGGTACTGAGATGTTTCACTTCCCCGCGTTCCCCTCACATGCCCTATGAATTCAGGCATGGATGACACGACATGACTCGTGCCAGGTTTCCCCATTCGGACACCCTGGGATCACAGCTAGGTTGACAGCTCCCCCAGGCCTATCGCGGCCTCCCACGTCCTTCATCGGCTCCTGGTGCCAAGGCATCCACCGTTCGCCCTTGACAACTTAACCACAGAAAACAAGATGCTCGCGTCCACTGTGTAATTCTCAACCAACGACCAACCCACAACCTGCTCAGCCAACCACCAGCATCCTCAAAGAGAACCGGTATGGAAGGCCAGGCCGTGCCTGGCATTGAAGACCAACCACAAAGGGTTGTTCTTTCAGATACCCAACAGGGTGCTTACCGCTTCCACCAGCCGCACCAGCTCCTGTTCCTTCGCGGAAAACCGCGTGTACTAAGAGAGCCGGCCGTTGCCGGTTTGAGCTAGCCAGTGTCTCCGCCTATGAGCACCCCGGTTCGTCATTCGCGAACCGCGGGCCACTGTCACCTTTCGGTGAGAGTTGCTCCTTAGAAAGGAGGTGATCCAGCCGCACCTTCCGGTACGGCTACCTTGTTACGACTTCGTCCCAATCGCCAGCCCCACCTTCGACGGCTCCCTCCCACAAGGGGTTAGGCCACCGGCTTCGGGTGTTGCCGACTTTCGTGACGTGACGGGCGGTGTGTACAAGGCCCGGGAACGTATTCACCGCAGCGTTGCTGATCTGCGATTACTAGCGACTCCGACTTCACGGGGTCGAGTTGCAGACCCCGATCCGAACTGAGACCGGCTTTTTGGGATTCGCTCCACCTTACGATTTCGCAGCCCTTTGTACCGGCCATTGTAGCATGCGTGAAGCCCTGGACATAAGGGGCATGATGACTTGACGTCATCCCCACCTTCCTCCGAGTTGACCCCGGCAGTCTCCCATGAGTCCCCAACTGAATGCTGGCAACATGGGACGAGGGTTGCGCTCGTTGCGGGACTTAACCCAACATCTCACGACACGAGCTGACGACAGCCATGCACCACCTGTGAACGGCCCCGAAGGACCCTACATCTCTGCAGGATTTCCGTACATGTCAAACCCAGGTAAGGTTCTTCGCGTTGCATCGAATTAATCCGCATGCTCCGCCGCTTGTGCGGGCCCCCGTCAATTCCTTTGAGTTTTAGCCTTGCGGCCGTACTCCCCAGGCGGGGCGCTTAATGCGTTAGCTGCGGCGCAGAGAACCGGAGAGGTCCCCCACACCTAGCGCCCAACGTTTACAGCGTGGACTACCAGGGTATCTAATCCTGTTCGCTCCCCACGCTTTCGCTCCTCAGCGTCAGTATCGGCCCAGAGACCCGCCTTCGCCACCGGTGTTCCTCCTGATATCTGCGCATTTCACCGCTACACCAGGAATTCCAGTCTCCCCTACCGAACTCTAGCCTGCCCGTATCGAATGCAAGCCCGAAGTTGAGCCTCGGGTTTTCACATTCGACGCGACAAGCCGCCTACGAGCTCTTTACGCCCAATAAATCCGGACAACGCTCGCGCCCTACGTCTTACCGCGGCTGCTGGCACGTAGTTGGCCGGCGCTTCTTCTGCAGGTACCGTCACTTACGCTTCGTCCCTGCTGAAAGAGGTTTACAACCCGAAGGCCGTCATCCCTCACGCGGCGTCGCTGCATCAGGCTTCCGCCCATTGTGCAATATTCCCCACTGCTGCCTCCCGTAGGAGTCTGGGCCGTGTCTCAGTCCCAGTGTGGCCGGTCGCCCTCTCAGGCCGGCTACCCGTCGTCGCCTTGGTAGGCCATTACCCCACCAACAAGCTGATAGGCCGCGAGTCCATCCCAAACCGAAAAACTTTCCACCCAACACCATGCGGTGCCAGGTCATATTCGGTATTAGCCCCCGTTTCCGAGGGTTATCCCAAAGTCTGGGGCAGGTTACTCACGTGTTACTCACCCGTTCGCCGCTCGAGTACCCCGAAGGGCCTTTCCGCTCGACTTGCATGTGTTAAGCACGCCGCCAGCGTTCGTCCTGAGCCAGGATCAAACTCTCCAACAAAATCTGTTGAAAAACATGAGTCCCGGCAACAAAATGTTGCCAAAGGAATCTCCCACCCATCCCGAAGGACAGGCCGGGGTATTGCCATAATTGGCACTGGCTTTTCAAGCACCCTGTTGAGTTCTCAAAGAACAACCGCACACCATCAAACGCTCCGCTTTCGCGGCCCGCCCTCCGGGGCACTCGCTCTACTTTACCCGCCATTCCCAGATCGTCAAATCCGCGTTTCGCAACCCGAATTCAACCGACACCGAGAATCCGCACGACCGAAGATCGCGCGATCTTGATGGTAGGTTTTCCGTCAGGACGGCCGCTCCGGGCCCCTCGCGGGTCCCGTCTCGCTCGCCCGTCTCCCTGGCGGCTCGGAAAACATTACTCCCCCACCCCCGCAACGCCAAATCCGCAGCCCTGAGACGGCCGTCACACCACAATGTCCGGCTAAATCCTCAAGTGGCGGGCCGCGCGGACGTGCGCGCAGGGCGTATAACCAGCAGCATGCGCACTCAGGAGCTGGCCGACATGCTGCGAGAGGTGCCGGGCACCGAGGTGACCGCCGGCCCGGGTCTGGTCACCGTGCACATCCCCGCGATCGGGGACACCGCGCGGATCGCCTTCCGCGACGTGCTGGACGCCGACTGGGTGCACGTCCCGACCGGCGCGCCGGCGGTGCAGATCGACCTGAAGCGCAAGCGTCAGTCCCTGCCGCTGATCGTCACCGTCGACGATGTCGTGTTCACCCCGGCGTACGCCGACGACGTGATCGATCCGGAGGACGAGCTGCTGGTGCCGGCCATGCCCAGCCTGATCGGCTATGCGGAGATGCACCGGGACGTGCGGGCGCTCGGCAAGGCGCTCGACGACCCGAAGATCGACCTGGCGCCGACCATGCTGGCGGCCACGCTCACCGCGCACCGCTGCTTCCTGGCCGGCGCGGTCCGGGTCGGGCTCTGGCCGGTGCGGGTGGCGGCCTGGTGGGAGTACACGTCGGCGCGCTCGGCGAGCCAGGTGCGGATGGCCCGGTTCCGCGAGGACCCGCGGTGGGACGAGCTGATGGACGGGGTGCGGGAGGCCCGCCGGCACACCGAGGAGGAGGCCGCCGCCCGGCGACAGGGTCACCAGGCGACGGCGCACCAGGGGTACTGAGGGCGTACCGAAAACTCAGCGGACCTATTGGTCGGCGGTCTGCAACGCGCCCACGTTCCGGTTGGCCGGGCGCGGCAGGCCGTAGTGCTCCCGCAGCGTCCGTCCGGTGTACTCGGTCCGGAAGAGACCGCGGTCCTGGAGGATCGGCACCACCTGGTCGACGAAGTCGGTCAGGCCGGACGGCAGCACCGGCGGCATGATGTTGAAGCCGTCGGCCGCCCCGGAGGTGAACCACTTCTCGATCGCGTCCGCGACCTGCACCGGCGTGCCGGCGAAGGTCAGGTGGCCGCGGCCGCCGCCGAGCCGGGCGATGATCTCCCGGACCGTCAGGTTCTCCCGGCGACCGAGGTTGACCACCAGCGTGCGGCGGCTCTTGGCACCCTCGATCTCGTCCTCCTCCGGCAGGGAGTCCGGAAGCGGCGCGTCGAGACGCAGCTCCTCGGGGGAGATGCCGAGGAGCCCGGCGAGCTGGGTGAGCGCGAACTCGGGCCGGATCAGCCGGTTGAGTTCGGCTTCCCGCTCCCGTGCCGCCTCCTCCGAGGAGCCGATGATCGGCACGATGCCGGGCAGGATCTTGATGTGGTCCGGGTCGCGGCCGTACTCGACGGCCCGTCGCTTCAGGTCGTCGTAGAACTCCTGCGCGTCGGCGAGGGTCTGGTGCGCGGTGAACACCGCCTCGGCGTAGCGCGCCGCGAAGTCCCGGCCGTTCTCCGAGGAGCCGGCCTGGACCAGGACCGGGTGGCCCTGCGCCGACCGCGGTACGTTCAGCGCCCCGGCGACCTTGTAGAACCGCCCCTCGTGCGCCGGCGGGTAGATCTTGGCGTCGTCCCCCCAGATCCCGCTCTCCTTGTCGGCGAGCACCACGTCGTCGTCCCACGAGTCCCAGAGCTTGAGGGAGACGTCGACGAATTCCGCGGCGCGCTCGTAGCGCTCCTTGTGCGCGGGCAGCTCGTCGAGGTTGAAGTTGCGGGCCGCGTCCAGGCCGGCGGTGGTGACGATGTTCCAGCCGGCCCGGCCGCCGCTGATGATGTCCAGCGAGGCGAACCGGCGGGCCAGGTTGTACGGCTCGTTGTAGGTGGTCGAGGCGGTGGCGATCAGCCCGATCCGGGAGGTGGCCCCGGCCAGCGCGGTGAGCAGCAGGGTCGGCTCCAGGACGCCGGAGGGGCGCCGCCCGACCTGGTCCCAGAGCACCGGGCCGTCGGCCAGGAACAGCGAGTCCAGCTTGCCGCGCTCGGCGATCCGGGCGATGTTCTTGAAGTGCTCGACGTCGAGGTCGGCGTAGGGGTCGCTCTCCGGCAGGCGCCAGGCGGCTTCGTGATGCCCGACGCTCATCACGAAGGCGTTGAGGTGCAGCAGACGGGTCATCACTGCACCTGCGGGGTGTAGTGGGTGGCCTCGTCGCCCTCGAGGATGTAGCTCTTGGTGCCGTCCAGGCTGACCGGGACGTCCCCGGCGACGGTGACCCGGTGCAGCTTGCGGGCCAGGTCGCCGTAGTCGTCGGCGGCGTAGTGCTGGGTGCTGCGGTTGTCCCAGACGACGATGTCGCCGACCTGCCACTTGTGCCGCAGGGTGTTCTCCGGGCGGGTCACGTAGTGCTGGAGCAGGCGCAGGATGTCTCGCGACTCGGTCTTGGACAGGCCGAGGATGCCGGTGACGAAGTTGCCGATGAACAGGTTCGGCTGGCCGGAGTCCGGGTTGACCCGGACCACCGGGTGCGCGGTGCGGTAGCGGGTGGAGACGAAGACCTTGTGGTACTCCTCCACCTCGGCCGAGCGGAACTGCGGGTGCTCGGCGTAGTCGTACTCGTTGGAGTGCTCGGCCCAGGCGCGGTCGGCCAGCAGCCGCAGGTGCTCCGGCAGGTCGGCGTAGGCGGCCGCGGTGTTGGAGAACAGGGTGTCGCCGCCGTACGGCGGGATGACCAGGCTGCGCAGGGTGGTGGCCTTCGGCGGGGCGACCACGAAGGTGACGTCGGTGTGCCAGGCGTTCGCCCGGGCGCCCTCGCCGCCGGCCACCTCCAGCACGTTGGCCTGGCCGTCGACGGACGGGACGGTCGGGTGCGCCAGGGTCAGCTCACCGAAGATCGAGGCGAACCGCTGGTGCTGCTCGTCGTCCAGGTGCTGGCCGCGGAAGACCAGCACCTTGTGCTCGACCAGGGCCTCGTGGATCTCCTTGGCGACCACGTCGTCCAGGGGACGGGAGAGGTCGACGCCGGCCACCGAAGCGCCGATCCGGCCACCGATCCGCGTGATGTCGATACTCATGGGAACCTCCGATTACTAGTTGGTGCGCCAGGTCGAGAAGCGGCGCTCGGTGACGATCAGGAGCTGGTTGACGATCAGGCCGATGGCGGAGATGGTGATGATTCCGGCGTACATGTCGGGGACCGCGAAGTTGTACTGGGCGTAATTGATGAGGTAGCCGAGTCCGGCTTTGGCGCCGACCATCTCGGCCGCGATCAGAATCAGGATCGAGTACGCCCCGGCGAGCCGGATGCCGGTGAAGATGGTGGGCACCGCCGCGGGCAGGATGACCTTCTGGAACAGGCGCAGCGGGCCGAGTCCGAGCGAGCGGGCCGACTTGATCAGCAGCGGGTCGACGGTACGGACGCCGCTCACCGTGTTGAGCAGGATCGGCCAGGCGCACGCGTACAGGATGATCGCGATCTTGGAGGTCTCGCCGAGACCGAGGATCAGCACGAAGACCGGGAGGATGGCCAGCGCCGCCGTGTTCCGGAAGACCTCCAGGAGCGGGCTGAGCAGGTTGGCGACCGGTTGGTACCAGCCGATCAGCAGGCCGAGCGGGATGGCGATGACGATCGCGAGACCGAACCCGGCCAGCGATCGGGTCAGGCTGGCCTGGGCGTGCTCCAGCAGTTCGCCCGACTTGACCAGCTCCCACCAGGCCGTCAGGACCTCGGAGAGCGGCGGCAGGAAGGTCGCGTCGACCACGCCCAGCCGGGGCAGGACCTCCCAGACGGCGGCGAGCGCGATGATCGCGATCGACCTGGTCAGGATGGTCCCGGCGAATCGGAGGGGGCGGCGGCGGGCGGCCGCCGGCTGCGGCGCGAGGGTCGCCACGGCCGGCTCGAGCAGGGCGGAGCTAGACACGGGAGGCCTCCAGTTCCAGGGTGCGGGCCTTACTGACCTCGTCGCGCAGCAGGCTCCAGATCTCGTGCCGGTAGTGCGCGAACTGCGGGTCGGACCGGACGTCGTCGGACTGCTCCAGGCGCGGGATGCCCACCACCTGCTTGATCCGGCCGGGCCGGGAGGTCATCACCGCCACCCGCTGTCCGAGATAGACCGCCTCCTCGATGCCGTGCGTGATGAAGACGACGGTCTTGCCGGTCTTCTCCCAGATCCGCAGCAGCTCGTCCTGCAGCCCGTCCCGGGTCTGCGCGTCGAGCGCCGCGAACGGCTCGTCCATCAGCAGCACGTCCGGGTCGAAGGCGAGGCTGCGGGCGATCGCGACGCGCTGCTTCATGCCGCCGGAGAGCTCGTGCGGGTAGCGGTCGTGGAAGCCGGCCAGGCCGACCAGGTCGAGGTACTCCCGGGCCCGGGCGGCACGCTCCTTGCGGGGCACGTTCTTGGCCTCCAGGCCGAACTCGACGTTGCCCTGCGCGGTACGCCACGGGAGCAGCGCGTACTGCTGGAAGACCACGCCGCGGTCCAGGCCCGGCCCGGTGACCGGTTTCCCGTCGATCAGGATCCGGCCGGTGGACGGCTCGGCGAGGCCGCCGAGCAGGTCGAGGAGGGTGGACTTGCCGCAGCCGCTGGGCCCGACGATGACCAGGAACTCGCCCGTCTCCACGGTCAGGTTGATCTCCTGGAGAGCGGTGACCTTGGTACCCCGGGCCTCGAAGACCTTGCCGACGTTCTCGAAGACGATCATGACGCGGCGCTCGCGTTGTACTCGTTGGTGTAGATGTCGGTGGCCTTGACGTCCTTCTTCAGCTCGCCGGCCCGGTCCAGCCAGTCGATCCAGGTCTGGAACTCCTTCTCGGCGATGACGCCGCCCGTGCCGGCCACGCCGGAGCTCTTCCAGTACTGCAACGCCGAGGTGTCCTCGCTGCGTCCGCGCTTCTTGACGATCTCCTGGAACTTGGCGACGACCTGGTCCCGCGGCGTGGTGCGGGCCCACTCGATGGCCTTGCCGACGCCGGTGACGAAGGTCTTCACGGTGTCCGGGTTCTTCTTGATGAAGTCCTCGCGGAAGATGTAGCTGCCCGCGGTGAACTGGCCGAGCAGCTCGAAGTCGGTGAAGAGCGGGTGGATGCCGCCCCGCTCGAGCGCCTTGTCGCGCAGCGTGCCGCCGAGCGTGCCGGCGTCGAGCTGCTTCTGCCGCAGCGACTGCTCGGTATTCACCGGCGGCACCACGACCAGCTCGACCTGCTTGATCTCGTCGTCGGTCAGCCCGTTCCGGGTCAGGTAGGTCTTGATCACCGCTTCGTGGTGCGCGCCGAGCGTGTTCACGCCGATCTTCTTGCCGATCAGGTCGCGAGCGCTCTTGATCGGGCTGCCGTCGAGCACGTAGTAGCCGTTGAAGGTGTCCTTGTCGACGCCGTAGTAGCCGATCACCGCCTTGATCGGCGCGCCGTTGGCCTTGAGCTTGACGATCGCGCCGTTGAACGCGCCGCCGAAGTCGGTGTCGCCGGTGGTGGCCGCCTGGATGTCCTGCGGGCCGCTGGTGGTGTTGCCGATCCACTTGAGCGTCACGTCGTTCAGGTAGCCCAGGTCGGCGGCCAGCTCGGGCAGCGTCACCGCGCCCACGCTGCCTTGATATCGCAATTCCTTGACCTGTTTGTCGGCGGCCGCGGCGCCGCTGTCACCGCATGCGGAAAGTCCGGCGACGGTCAGCAGCGCGCCGCTGAGCAGTCCGGCCAGCGCGATTCGGCGGGTGGTCATGAATGCTCCTCAGGGGTCATCGGACGGCATTCGTCGAATGCCGCCGGAAAAGAGAGCGGAAAAGAGAAAGGCACATTTCGCGTACGACTACAGCGGCTGCTCCGCCGTCACACACTCAACAGGCGCAGGTGCACACCCGGAGGTAGTCGACGAAGCGGCGCCGGGTGAGGCACTTGCTTCGGCTCATGCCTAGGAACGTAAACGGTCGGCGACGCCGCGTCAGCGCCTTTGTGACCCAGGTCACATACATTTCCCATAGGGTGAGTGGGATATCGGAGCGAGAAAAAGGGCGGGAGCGCGTCGTGCGCTCCCGCCCTCTCAGAGAAACCGCAGGTCAGTCCTCGCCACCGAAGTCCTCGAAGACCTCCTCGACCGCCTCACCGACGAAGTAGCCGGCGGCCAGGCCACCCACCGCGCCGAGGGCGGCGCCGCCCAGGCCGCTGCCGTGGTGGCCGTGCCGGTAGTGCCCGTGGTGCGAGGGGCCGTGCCCGTAACCGGGCGGCGGGGGCGGCGGGTAGCCCGGCGCGCCGTAGGCGCCGTGGCCGGGAGCGCCGTAACCCGGGCGGGCCTTGTGCCGGTCGACCGCCTGGCGGACCCAGCCGTCGACCACGGACCGCCAGTCGGTGGTGTCCGCGTCGTGGTGCGACACCGTGTAGCGCCCGTAGGTGTCGTGACCGCTGGAGAACATGCCGCCGCGCTTGTCGAACTCCAGCACCACCTCGACCTGGTGCGGGCTGGTCACGAAGGTCAGCTCGACCTCGTTGACCGCGTGCGCGTACTGCGGGGCGGGCCAGTACTCGATCTCCTGGTAGAACGGGAGGGTCTGGTGGACGCCGTAGATCTGCCCGTACTCCAGGTCGGCGGACTTGAAGCGGAAGCCCAGCTGGCCGAAGGCGTCGAGGATCTTCTGCTGGATCGGCAGCGGGTGCACGTAGACCGGGTCGAGGTCACCCTTGTCCAGGGCCCGGGCGATGGACACCTCGGTGCGCACGCCCATCACCATGCCGCGCAGCTGCTGCCCGTACGCCGTGGTCACCGGGGTCTCCCACGGCATGTCGATCCGGAACGGGATGGACAGCTGCTGCCCCGGGTGCAGACGGGTGCGCCCGGCCACGGTGACCCGGAAGAAGTCACCGGTGGTCGAGTAGTCACCGCCGCCGCCCTCCACCTCCATCCGGGTGACCAGGGCCAGCGTGATGTGCTCGATGTCCGCTTCCTGAGTGCCGCCGGTCAGGTTGACCTGACCGGTCAGCGGAGCTCCCGGATAGGTGCTCGGGTTGCTCAGCACGGTGTCGACACTCGGACCGCCAACACCCATGGCGCCCAGCAACTTCTTGAAGACCACGATCTCTCCTGTGGTTCGTAAGGTCCTCGGAAAACTAACAAGACCGCCTGAACGGTGGCTGTGAAGAACAGCCGATCTTGCAGGGCAGCCTACGACCATCGTGCAAGGTCGGGGAGCCGCCGGCACCGGTCGGGTCACCCGGACGAGGCGGTCGCCGGGCACGAGAAGGGCGGCTCACCGCGTACGGAAAGCCGCCCTTGATCGTGAAGTGATTACTTGATGAGACCGAGGCCCTGCACGGCGGCCCGCTCCTCCTGGAGCTCGGCGACCGAGGCGTCGATCCGGGCACGGGAGAACTCGCTGATCTCCAGGCCCTGGACGATCTCCCACTTGCCACCCTTCGAGGTGACCGGGAACGACGAGATCAGGCCGGCCGGCACGCCGTAGGAGCCGTCCGAGACGATCGCGGCCGAGGTCCAGTCGCCCTCGGCGGTCCCGTTCACCCAGGTGTGCACGTGGTCGATCGCGGCGGACGCGGCCGAGGCGGCCGAGGACGCGCCGCGGACCTCGATGATCTCGGCGCCGCGCTTGGCGACCCGCGGGATGAACTCGTCGGCGAGCCAGGCCTGGTCGACCAGGTCCTTGACCGGGCGGCCGGCGGCCTCGGCGTGGAAGACGTCCGGGTACTGCGTGGCGGAGTGGTTGCCCCAGATGGTGACCTTGCGCAGCTCGGCGACCGGCACCTGCAGCTTGGCCGCGAGCTGTGCCAGCGCGCGGTTGTGGTCGAGCCGGGTCATCGCGGTGAACCGGTCGGCCGGGACGTCCGGCGCGTGCTGCTGGGCGATCAGCGCGTTGGTGTTGGCCGGGTTGCCGACCACCAGGACACGCACGTCGGAGGCGGCGCCCGCGTTGATCGCGGCGCCCTGCGGGCCGAAGATGCCACCGTTCGCCTCGAGCAGGTCGCCGCGCTCCATGCCCTTGGTCCGCGGGCGGGCGCCGACCAGCAGCGCCACGTTGACGCCGTCGAAGGCGGCCTTCGGGTCGTCGAACACGTCGACGCCGGCGAGCAGCGGGAACGCGCAGTCGTCGAGCTCCATCGCGGTGCCCTGAGCGGCCTTGGTGGCGGCCGGGATCTCCAGCAGGCGCAGCCGGACCGGTACGTCCGCGCCGAGCAGGTGACCGGAGGCGATGCGGAACAGCAGCGCGTAGCCGATCTGGCCGGCTGCGCCCGTCACGGTGACGGTGACCGGTGTCTTAGTCATGAGTTCTATCTCCCGAGGTTGAGGCATATCGGCACCCGATCCGGACTCTATCCCTCGCGTTACGGGACGATGACGCGGATGCCGATGGATGTGACCTCACGCGTCACTTCCGGGCGACTCCCGCGTAGAGCGCCACCTCGGCCGGGGACGGCCGATCGGCCTGCTCGGGGCGCCAGTCGCAGGCCGCGACCAGGCCCGGCTCGGCCAGCGCCAGCCCGTCGAAGAAACCGGCGACCGCCTCCCGGTCGCGGGCCAGCGCGTCGACCTGGCCGGCCTGATACATCTGCCGGTACACCGCGGCGTGCTGGGCGCTGACGAAATCCATCGTCGCGTGCGTGGCGACCAGGTAGCTGCCCGGCGGCGCGGCGGCCAGCAGCTCCTTGACCACGGCGCGGGCCCGGTCGTCGTCGGTCAGGAAGTGCAGCACCGAGATCAGCAGGATGGCGATCGGCTGGTCCAGGTCGAGCAGCTCGCGCACCTCCGGGGCGGCCAGGATCCGGCCGGGGTCGCGCAGGTCGGCGTCCACATACGTGGTCGCGCCGCCGATCATCAGGGCCCGGGCGTGCGCCAGCACCATCGGATCGTTGTCGACATAGACCACCCGGGCGTCCGGGGCGACCGCCTGGGCCACCTCGTGCGTGTTGTCCGGCGCGGGCAGGCCGGTGCCGATGTCGAGGAACTGGCGGATGCCGGCCTCCTCGGCCAGGAACCGCACCGCGCGCCGGTGGAAGGCGCGCCCCTCCCGGGCGGTGGTCCGCACCGCGGGATAGGCCGCCGCGATCTGGTCGCCGGAGTCACGATCGACCTGGAAGTGGTCCTTGCCGCCGAGCCAGTAGTTCCAGCGGCGGGCCGGTGACACGGTGTGCGGATCCACCTGATCGCTCATCACATGGTCATCCTAACCGGATCACCTCCATTGTGGACATCGACAGTTTTCCGCATCGGCCGCCCGGGCATATCCTGCATCGGCGGACTCACAGAAAGGTGCAGCGTGGCCATTCTGGCGCCGCCCTACCGGCCCTTCTCCCCCGGCTTCCCGCCGCTCGACCCGGCGCGCGGGGACGGCGGCGCGACCATCGCGGTCACCCTGCGCTACGCGCCCCTGGCGTTCCTGCTCGGGCTCTTCACCCCGGTCCTGGAGATCGACGGCCGCGACGTGCCGGCCACCTGGGGGCGGGTGACCACCCCGGTCGCGCTCGGTGAGCACCACGTCCACGTGCACGTGCCCTACCTGCTGCCGTCCCGGCTGGGCGCCGCGGAGACCACCGTGCTGGCGCTGCCCGGCAAGACCGCCGAGCTGGAATACCGGGCGCCGCTGCTGGCCTTCCTGCGCGGGGCGCTCGGGCCGCCGCCGCAGAAGTATCCCGGGCTGGTGCTGACCGTGCTGTTGCTGATCGTGACGGCGGTGCTCGCGGTGTGCGGCTGCGCCGGGCTGCTCAGCTCGGCCGCGCAGGACGACAGGCCCACGGCTGCGGCCTGCTCCGGGCCGCTGACCCCGGATTTCCGGTACGCCCGGTAGCCCCGCCGCGCGCCGGCCCGCGCCTCCTCCCGCCGCTCGCCGCCTTGCTTTCCGCCCTCGCGGCCACCTGGCGCTGTTCCCCTCCCGCCGCCTCGCGGGCGTCTCCTGGCGCCTCCCGGATGTCTCCTACCACCTCATGGACGTCTCCTACCGCCGCTGGACCGTCACCGCCCGCCCGGAGGGTGGCCTCCCGGCCGGGCCGCGGGACTACGCGGACGGATTCGCCCGTTCGGACAGGTAGTGGGTCAACACGATCGGCAGGGACGATCCGATCAGCGGGTGGCGATGTTCGGTTTCGGCCACAAAGCTCTCGCTGTGAGTCTGCCACCGCCACAGGATCCCTGGTCGCGCCCGTCGGAGCCGGGGCCGCCGTTCGGACCGCCGCCGGAGCCGGCCGCGGGCCACGGAGCGCCGCAGCCGGCCGGGGGTTACGGGCCGCCGACCGCCCCGGTCCCGGGCTTCGGACCGCCACCGGGGTTCGGGACGCCGCCCGGAGCGCCGCCGGGTCACGGCACGCCGCCCGGACCGCCGCCGGGTTTCGGGACGCCGCCCGGAGCGCCGCCGGGGACGACGCCGCAGTATCCGCCGACCATGCCCTACCCGCCGGTCGGCAAGCCGCCCTCGAAGTGGAAGCCCTGGCACAAGGTCACCCTGGGCGTGATCGCCGCCCTCGGGCTCTGCCTGTGCGGGGTGGCGGTCTTCGCCCCGGACAGCCCGGACACGCCGGCCAAGCCGGGCGGTACCGCGGCCGCCCAGCAGGCCGCCGGCAACGCCTCGACCGCCCCGGCGACCGACCCGGTGGCCGCGGCGCCGACCACCGGCGCGGCCGGCACCAGCCCCACCACCAAGGCCGCCCCGGCCGCCCCGCGGACCACCAAGCCGTCCCCGAAGCCGACCACCACGAAGCCGGTCTACTACGCGAACTGCGACGCGGTCGCGGCCGCCGGGCTGGACGAGATCCGCAAGGGCCAGCCCGGCTTCCGCAAGGCGCTGGACCGGGACGGTGACGGCGTCGCCTGCGAGGCGGACGACGACGAGCCGGCCGACGACGACACCGGGGACGAGGGCGGCGACACCGGTGGCGGGGGCACCGATCCGCGGTTCCGGACCTGCGCCGAGGCGAACGCCAACGGGTACGGGCCGTACCGCGAGGGTGTCGACCCCGAGTACGCCTGGTATCAGGACCGGGACAAAGACGGCGAGGTCTGCGAGTAACGCTCCGCGACGGCCGCCGGCTGCTCCACCACCCGGCCGGCGGCCAGGTCCGCGGCGAGCCGCAGGTACTGCGCGTGCGTCCAGGCCAGCGGCGTCGCCGAGGTGCTCGGCGTGCCCAGCGGGCGGTACGGCGGGAACTGGTCCCACACCTGCTCGGGCAGCATCCGGCTGGGTCCGGCCGCGCTCGCCAGCACGGCCAGCTGCGCCCGGGCCGCCCGCGGTGAGCCGGCGGCCAGCAGGTACTCGCCGCGTTCGCCGTTCAGCAGCGGCCAGGCCCGGCCGCGGGTGATCAGCGAGTCGGCCGGCAGCGGATAGTCCCACTGGCTGCCGTCGGCCTTCTCGCCGTACCCGTCGAAGGACGCCCGGTGCCAGAACGGCCCGGCGGCCAGCTGCTCGTCGACCACCCGCAGCGAGTCCCGGAAGACCGGGTCGGCGGCCGGCAGCACGCCGAGCCGGACCAGCTCCAGGAAGCCCGGGTCGACCACCTTCCGCTGGTCGACCCCGGACGGCCCGCTGTCGCCGATGTCGTAGGTGGTGCCCCGGTCCGGCTCGCCGTCCTTGGTCAGCCGCAGGAAGTACGGCTTCGCCGAGTACGGCCCGGTGCTGGTCACCGTCCAGTCCTTGACCGCGGCCCGCCACCGGTCGGCCACCGCCAGGTAGCGCGCGGCCGCCGCGGCGTCCCGGTTGGCCTCGGCGATCGACGCGGCGCAGACCAGCCCGGCGATCTCCGCCGCGATGGTGGCCGGCGAGTACCCGGACTGGTTCTCCCACCGGTCCTGCGGGCTCCACGGCGCCCGGTTGCCGTCCTGCTCGAAGCCGATCAGGAAGTCGGCGGCCCGCCGGACGTGCGCCCAGGTCGCCGGGTCGGTGCGGCCCAGCTGGTAGGCGAGCACGATGGGCAGCCCCACCTCGTCCAGCTGCAGGCCGTCCCAGACCGGGGTGCCGTCCAGCCGGGAGTTCTGCGGGAACGACCCGTCCGGCTTCTGCTGCACGGTGAACAGGTAGTCGAGCGCCCGGTCCGCCCCGGCCCGGTCGCCGGCGGCCAGCAGCCCGGTCCCGATCTGGTAGAGGTCGCGGGCCCAGACCAGGTGGTACGGCCCGGACGGGTCGTCGCGCCCGAACGCCCACGGCGAGCCCGGCGCGGCCACGTAGGCGCCCCGGTGCGTCTTGTCCTCGCTGGCCGCCAGGACCATCGCGGACACCTGCCAGAGGGTGCGGTCGGCGACCGCCGGCGGCCGCTTCAGGCCGGCCAGGTAGCGGTGCCAGCCGGACGCGTAGTCCCGGGCGATCGGGTCGAAGCCGCGCCGCAGACCGGCCCGCGCGTCGGCCAGGGCGGCGCCGGTGGACGGGCCGAAGGCGAGCGCGAGCGTCGTGTGCCGGCCGCTGAGCCGGCCGGTCTGCACCAGGTCGCCGGGGGCGCTGCTGGAGGCCGAGCGGAATCCCGGGGACGCCACCAGGGCGCTGGCCACGTCGCCGTCCACGGCCAGCAAGGCGTCGCCCTCGACGCTGCCGGTGTCGCCGCCCCGGCTGTTGCCCAGCGCCGGGTCGTAGACCACCTGGAGCTGGTAGCCCTTCGGCGCGCGGAACTCCACGTCGACGAGGACCGTCGCCCGGTTCGGGTCGGTGGCGTACCGAAGCAGGATCTGCCATGGGCCGGACCGGCCGGACAGCCGCTGCGTGAAGCTCAGGCTGCGCGTGTCGGCGAGCCTGGTCTCGACCGAGGAGGGGCCGGCGACCACGAAGCTCAGCGCGCGCACGCTCGGCGTCCCCAGGTCGGGGTAGAAGATCTCGCCGAGGCCACCGGACTTCTGCACGGTGGCCCAGACCTTGCTGGCGGTGCCGGCCGAGGTCACCAGGCCGGTCTTGTCCGCCGGAAGGTACTGGTCAGCCGCGGCCGGATCGGCGGCGGCGACGGCGGGGCCGGCGGCGGCGACGGCCAGCGGGGGCAGGGCAAGCAGGGCCGCCGCCAGGCCGCGGCCGATTCTCCGGTACGCCATGCGCCCGCCCTTACCCCGACAACCGTCGATGAATCGTCACGGTTTCGCTTGCAGCTCATCGTGCAAAGCGCGCATCAACTCGGCGCTGGTGAACGGCTTCTCCAGCAGGTGCACGTCGGCCGCCAGGGTCCCGTGGTTGGTCAGCACCGGCTGGGCGTAACCGGACATGAACAGCACCCTGGTCCGCGGGTACCGGGTGGTGATCGCGTCCGCCAGGTCCTTGCCCAGCATGCCCGGCATGATCACGTCGGTGAGCAGCACGTCGACCCGGTTCTCGGCGGCCAGCCGCAGCGCCTCCTCGCCCCCGTTCGCGGCCAGCACGGTGTACCCGCCGCGCCGCAGGATCCGGCTGGTCACCTCGCGCAGCGCGTCCTCGTCCTCGGCGACCAGCACGGTCGCCCCGTGCCCGGCCAGCCCGGCCACCGACTCCTCGACGGCCGCCTCCTGCGCCCGCACGTCGGTGACCGGCAGCAGGATGGTGAAGGTAGTGCCGATCCCCGGCTCGGAGTAGATCTGCACGGTGCCGCCGGCCTGGGTGACGATGCCGTAGACGGTGGCCAGCCCGAGCCCGGTGCCCTGCCCGCTCGGCTTGGTGGTGAAGAACGGCTCGAACGCCTTGTCGATCACCTCCTTGGGCATCCCGGTGCCGGTGTCCGAGATCCGCAGGCGCAGGTAGCGGCCGGGACTGAGGCCGGCCCGGGCGGCCGAGTGCTCCTCGTCGACCCGGACCTCGGCGGTGTCGATGGTGAGCCGGCCGCCGGTCGGCATCGCGTCCCGGGCGTTCACCGCCAGGTTGACCAGCACCTGCTCCAGCTGGCCGGGGTCGGCCATCACCGCGGGCAGGGCGGCGGTGGTGCGTACCGTCAGGGTGATGTGCTCGCCGAGGGACCGTTCCAGCATCTGGTGGACCTCGGTGACCACCGTGTTCAGGTCCAGCGGCCGCGGCCGGATCACCTCCCGCCGGGCGAAGGCGAGCAGCTGGTGGGTGAGGTCGCTGCCGCGCCGGGCGGCCCGGGCGATCTGCTCGGCGTCGGCGGCCGGGGCGCTGCCGGCCGCGTCCTCGATGATGAACGCCGCGTAGTTGAGGATCACCGCGAGCAGGTTGTTGAAGTCGTGCGCGATGCCGCCGGCCAGCTGCCCCAGGCTCTCCAGGCGCTGCGCCTGCTGCATCCGGGCCTCCAGCTTCTGCCGGCCGGTCTCCTCGCGCAGCCGGCGCCGCTCCGCCTCGGCGGCCAGCCGGTCGGTGATGTCCCGGACCGCGGCCACCACGAGCACCCCGGTCTCGGTGTGCAGCGCGCTGCACGCGATGTCCACCGGCAGTTCGGCGCCGTCGCTGCGGATCGCCCGTCGCTTGGCCCAGCGCTGCTCGCCGGCCTCGGCGCGCTCGGTGTCCAGCGGGGTGTAGCCGCCGCCGGTGCGCAGCACCGCGGAGACCGGGGGCAGCCCGTCCGGCAGCAGCCGGGCCGCCGCGGTGTGGATCAGGTCGTGCCGGGGATGCCCGAACAGCCGCTCGGCCTCCGCGTTGACCAGCACCACCGAGCCGGTCTCGTCGACGCCGAGCAGCGCGTCCGGCGCGGCGTCCAGGATCGCCTGGACCCGGGCCTCGGCGCGCTCGCGCTCGGTGATGTCCCGGGTCGTGGTGGTGGTGCCGAACATCGTGCCGCGCTCGTCGACCAGCGGGGAGATCAGCGTGTTGACCGAGATCACCTGGCCGCTCGCGGTGAGCCGGGCGGCCCGGTAGCGGTCCACCCGGCCGCCGAGCCGGATCAGCGTGCGGATCTGCTCCTCGTCAGCCTGCCGGTCGGCCGGGATGATCTTGTCGATCGGCTGGCCGACCATGTCCGCGGCGCTGAACCCGTAGAGCAGCTCGGCGCCGTGGTTCCAGGACAGCACCCGGCCGTCGAGGTCGGTGGTGACGATCGCGTCGTGCGACGACTGGACCACGGACGCGAGGAGGGCGCGGGTCCGGGCCGCTTCGCGCTGCGCGGTGTCGTCGCGCAGGACCGAGGTGACGTACGTCCGCCCGTCGCCGGCCTGGACCGCGGAGAGCGAGATCTCCACGGCGAAGACCGAACCGTCCCGGCGCAGCCCGCGCAGCGGCAACCGGCGCAGCGGCGGATGCTCGCCGGAGAGGTAGCGGCGGCGGTGGCCGGGATGTTTGTCGCGGACCTCGGCGGGCACCAGCGAGTCGACGGGTCGGCCGACCAGCTCGCCGGGCGGGTAGCCGAACATCTCGTGGGCCCGGCGGTTGGCCATCGTGATGGCGCCGTCGGCGGTGCAGACGATGACCGCGTCCGGGGCGGTGTCAATCAAGAGCGCGGGCAGCGCGTCAGCTGACTCCACCACGTCCCTTCCACCCCCAAACTACGATAATCACAGATTTTTCGGTTTGAGTGGGTAAAAAGTGGATTATGGGAATCGACCCGAACCGGCCCAGCGCGGCCCGCGTCTACGACGCCTTCCTCGGCGGCCGGCACAACTTCGCCGCTGACCGGGTGGTCGCCACCCGTGCCGTCGAGCTGGTGCCCGACCTGCCGCGGATCGCCCGGGCGAACCGCGCGTTCCTGCACCGCGCGGTGCGGTACGCGCTGTCCCTCGGCATCGACCAGTTCCTCGACCTCGGCTCCGGCATCCCGACCGAGGGCAACGTGCACGAGGTGGCGCAGCAGATCGACCCGGCCGCCCGGATCGCCTACGTCGACATCGATCCGACCGCGGTGCTCTACGCCCAGGACCTGCTCGCCGGGAACCCGCACGCCGTGGTGGTCCGCGGCGACCTGCGCGACCCGGAGACGGTGCTGGCCGGGCACCCGCTGCGGGAGGTGCTGGACCTGTCCCGGCCGGTCGCCGTGCTGATGGTCGCGGTGCTGCACTTCACCCCGGACAGTCCCGGGCTGACCGCGGCGCTGCGCGGCTACCGGGCGGCGGTCGCGCCGGGCAGCCTGCTGGCGATCTCGCACGCCACCAGCAGCGGCACCGACCCGCACGCGGTGGAGCGGGTCGCCGACCTCTACAACCGCACCGGGACACCGCTGGCGCTGCGCAGCCGGGAGCAGGTGGCGGGTCTCTTCGAGGGCTGGGAGCTGGTCGAGCCGGGGCTGGTCTACGGCCCGGAGTGGCGCCCGGACCCGGCGGAGCCGGTGGTCCGCGACCCGGCCCGGTTGCTCACCCTGGCCGGCGTCGGGATCGCCCGGGACTGAGGTCCAGGTCGGCCGGGCGGTCGCCGCCGTCGCACTCGTCCTCCGGCTCCAGCTCCATCAGGTCGAACAGGTCCGGGCCGCGGTGGCCAGTGTCCACCGTGCCGCCGATCAGCCCGAGCGCGGCGGCGCAGTTGCGGCCGTACCCCTGCACCATCCGATCCACCCGGGTCGGATGTCCGCAGCGACGGCACGGCCGCATCCGCGCCGGAAGAAGATCAGACACCCCACCAGTATCGGCGGATCGGCGTCCGGACGCAGGCCGTCACGCCTCGCTGACCGCCTTCGCCAGCTCGTCCTTGGTCATCTTGGAGCGGCCCGGGATGTGCTGCTCCTTGGCCTTCTCGTAGAGCTCCTCGCGGGTGGTGGGGTGGTCCTGCTGGGGCAGCGCGCCGGTGGTCGCCTCGATGAACCGGCGGCCCATCTCCTCGCGCTCGGCGTCGCTCAGCTTGTCGGCGAGGACCGGCAGCAGGTCCTGCTCCTCCTCCTCGACGTGGTGCCGCAGCTCGCCGGTGATCGCGGCGAGGGTGCCGTCCCAGCCCGGGTCGTCCGGGCTGCCGTTGAGCAGGTTCTGCAGCATCTCCTCGATCTGGTGGTGCTCCTCGACCCCGTCGCGCACCTCGTCGCCGGTCTCGGCGGCCTTGGCGCGGATGGCCGGATAGACGAAGTCCTCCTCCGCCTCGGAGTGCGGCAGCAGCATCCGCGCCACCTCCTGGAGGATCGCCAGCTGGTCGTTCTCCGACGACGCGGCCTTCTCCAGCAGCTCGTCGACCTTCTGGTGCTGCTCCTTGATGATCTCCACGATGTCCGGCACGGGACCCCCTCGTCCTGGTCAGGCTGACGTTGCGAGCCGGGAAATACCCCGTCTGCCAGGAAACACTCAACATCGGCCGGATACCGTGCGGCTTTCGATCCACAACGAAGGGGTGGCGGGTGCAAGCGTTCCGAGTGTTCCGGGTGACCGCGGTCGCCGAGGCGTTCTCCTGGACCGGTCTGCTGGTGGGGATGTATCTGAAGCACGTCTCGCACACCACGGACGCGGGGGTGTGGCTGTTCGGCCGGCTGCACGGCGCGCTCTTCGTCGCCTACCTGGCCGCCACCCTGTGGGTCGCCCGCGCCGAGCGCTGGTCGTTCTGGCGCACCGGGTTCGCCCTGGCCGCGTCGGTCCCGCCGCTCACCACCCTGATCTTCGAGCGCTGGGTGGCCCGCCGCCGGTCCACCGAGCCGGCCGCCGTCACCGTCTGACCCACTGCCCGTTCGGCCCACCCGTTCCGGGCCGGCCATTGATCATCATCGGCATCCGCCCGGTTCCGCCCTACGATCATCGGGGTGACCAGTGATGCGGCAGTGCTGTTCCAGTTCGCCGCGGTCGGCGACCCGGCCCGCGCCGAGGACCTGCTCCGCGAGCTGCGCGGCGACATCGCCGACCGGTTCCGGGGCGAGCTGCGGCCGTTCGACGTGCCGGCCGCGCCGGTCGCCGCCGAGTTGCCCGGCAAGGATGCCGGGGCGGTGGCGGAGTGGGTCGGCGTCGCCACCACGTCGATGCCGGTGCTGGTGGACCTGCTCCGGCTGGCCGCCGAGTGGGCGCGCCGGGCCCGCAATCCGATCCGGGTCCGGCTCGGCGACGACGAGCTGATCCTGGACAACGCCACCGCGGCGCAGCAGGAGAAGATCATCGACGCCTTCCTCGATCGGCATCGCGGGAGCTGAGATGGACGGCGCCCGTGTCCCGTCCCCGCCGCTGCCGCCGCTGCGCCGGCGCGCGCTGGTAATCGCCAACGGGGTGTACGACAGCGACGAGCTGATCGATCTGGTCGCCCCGGCGCACGACCTGGAGCGGATGGTGGCGATGCTCGGCGACCCGGACATCTGCGGGTTCGCCGTCAGCACCCTGCGCGACGCCACCTCCGCCGAGGTGAGCCGCGCGCTGGACGAGGTGTTCAGCGCCGGCGACCAGGACGACTTCCTGCTGATCTACTTCTCCGGCCACGGGGTGAAGGACGGCAACGGCCGGCTGTACTTCGCCACCCGGGACACCGATCTCGACCTGTTGCCGTCCAGCTCGGTGTCGGCCAAGTACCTGCGCACCCTGTCCGACGACGCGGAGTGCAACCGCCAGGTGGTGATCCTGGACTGCTGCAACAGCGGCGCCTACGACAAGGGCCCGGCCGGCGGCGTGCTGATCGACACCGACCCGGACATGCTGGCCGCCCTGCCGACCGGCCGGTTCATCCTGACCGCGTCCCGGCGGGCCGAGTCGGCCCGGCAGCGGCGGATCGAGAGCGACGCGATCGACGGCTCGGTCTTCACCTCCGCCCTGGTCGAGGGGATCGTCACCGGCCGGGCGGACACCGCGAGCACCGGCCTGATCAGCGTCGAGGACGCCTACCGGTACGCCTACCGGACGGTCCGCCATCAGCCCGGCCGCCAGCACCCACAGCTGGCCATCAAGGCCGCCGAGGGGACCGCGCTGCTGCTGGCCCGCAACCCGGTCGGCGTCGAGCCGGGCTCGCAGCGGGTGTCCCGGATCGTGGCGCTGCTGGCGGACGAGGATCCGGAGATCCAGCGCAGCGCGCTGACCATGCTCGGCCGCCTGGTCACCGATGAGCACCCGGGGATCGCCGCGGCGGCCCGCCGGGCGCTGCGCGCCCAGGTGGACGGGGTCGACCGGGAGCTGGCCGCGCTGGCCGGCACCCTGCTGCCGAAACCTCGCCCGAAGCCGAGCGGGGCGACCGGGGCGCCGGAGCCCGGGCCGGAGCCGGGCCCGGCGTTCGACGACGACTTCCTGTTCGACGATCCCCCGCCGCCGCCCTGGCAGCGACGTGATCCGGGCGGCGACGGCCGGGACGAGGCTCCGGAGATCGACTTCGAGGAGTTCGCCGACCTGCGGAACGCCGCCGACCCGCAAGGCGTCTTCGGTCCGCGCCGCGTCCTGCCGCTCGAGGACGAGCCGACCACGCTCGTCGCCCGCTACCTGTTCCCGACCGAGCGCTACCGCGGCGAGTGGCGGCGTCACAAGATCTACCTGTTCCGAGCGATCGCTCTCACCGGCGTGGCGGCCGCCGGCGCCCTGCTCGCCCACGTCAAGAAGGCGGAGACCGAGGCCCTGCTCGCCCGCCCGCTGCCGGACTGGGTGCCGTTCGACATCCCGCCTGCCGTGCACGGTGTGCCGCGCGCCACCGTGCTGATGTGGCTGCTGATCGCGATCGCCGTCCTCGGGCTCCGCCAGCAGCTCAACTGGCCGTTCGCCCGGGTGGTACTCACCAACAAACGGATCATGCTGGTCCGGGGCCTGCTGCGCCGCCGGGTCACCGCGGTCCCACTGCTGCGGGCCACCGACCTCAGGTTCCGCCAGTCGGCCCTGGGGCAGCTGGGCAACTGGGGGACGATGACGATCTATCAGGGCATGTTCCCGGCCCGGCGATTCCGCTACGTGCCCACCCCGAACGAGATCTATCTGCGGATCATGGAGGAGACCTATGAGCCGCAGGCGGTCGAGGCCCGGCTGGGCCGGGACCTCGACGACGACGACGCCTGAGCACGGTCATTTGACCGCGATCGGGTTGACCGGGCTGCCGACCGCGCCGGTGATCGGGAGCGGCGCGGCGGTCAGCCAGAACTCGTAGACGCCGTCCGCCGCGCAGTCCGCGGCCAGCTCGTCCGGATCCCACATCTCGCCCAGGAAGAGGCCGATGTGCGGGATCGCCACCTGGTGCAGCGGCTGGAACGCGTCGTCGAACTCGTTGGGCCGGACCTCGAAGCCCCAGGTGTCGGTGGCGATCGCGGCGATCTCGGTGCGGTGCAGCCAGTCCGCGGTCGTGAACGACAACCCCGGGGCGGCGCCACCGGCATAGTCGCCCCACCCGTCCCGGCGCACCCGGGAGAGCTGCCCCGTCCGTACCAGAACGAGGTCTCCCTGACCGACCGCGGACGTCGCGCCCTGAGCGGCGATCGTGGCCAGCAGGTGCTCCTCGGTGATGGCGAAGCCATCGGGCAGCTCGCCGTCGGTGCCGAGCGCGCGCCCGACGTCGAGCAGCACGCCGCGCCCGGCGATCACCGAGGCCACCGTCTGGATGCCGGTGACGCCGTCGCCGAGGCTGGTCACCACCCGGTCCGCCGGGCGCCCGTTCCAGGCGTGGCCGTGGTCGAAGATGTGGCCGAGCCCGTCCCACTGGGTCGAGCACTGCAGCGGCATCGCGATGACGTCGTCGGCGCCGCCGATCCCGTGCGGGAAGCCCTGCACGCCGGCGACCGCGTCGGTGCCGGTGTCCAGCATCGTGTGCACCGGGTTGGTGCGCCGCCGCCAGCCCTTCTGCGGTCCGTTCGCGTCGAAGGACTGCGCCAGCGAGAAGGAGACCCCGCGGCGGACCAGGGCCGCCGCCCGCGCGCGGTGCGCCGGGGTCAGGAAGTTCATGGTTCCCTGTACGTCCTCCGCACCCCAGCGCCCCCAGTTGGAGCACCGTTGCGCGGCCGCGGCGATCGCCCTCTCCGGATCCGTCCGGTCGATCATCCGAGCACGTCCGTGATCCAGTCGGCGATGAAGGTCTGCACGTGCGCGAAGTGGTCGAGCCCGATGTGCTCGGCCCCGCCCTCGGCGGCCGTGAAGATCCGCAGGTCCCGGCGCGGCGCGTTGACCGCCTGCTGGTAGGAGTCGTGCGCGTACTTCAGCGGGATCTGCCGGTCGTTCTCGCCGTGCGCGACCAGGAACGGCACGGTGATCTTGTCGACCACGCCGTTGAGGTTCACCGCCTCCGCTCGTCTGATGAAGGTGTCCAGGTCGGTCTCGCCCCACACCCAGAGCACGTGGTCCCAGTAGTGCGGGACCGGGTTCTCCCCCTCGCGCTCCAGCCGGCGCTTCTGCACCGCGCCCCAGTCGTGGTTGGCGCCCCAGGCCACGCAGAGCGCGAGCCGCTTCTCGAAGGCGGCGGCCCGCGGCGCGTAGTAGCCGCCCAGCGACCAGCCGACCAGGCCGATCTTGTCGGTCACCACGTCGTCCCGGGTCAGCAGGTAGTCGACGCAGGCCCGGGCCCAGTCCTCGGACTCGACCCGGCTGGTCAGGCCGAGCAGCCGGAGCGCCTCGCCGCTGCCCGGCGTGTCCACCATCAGCGTGGAGATGCCGCGGGCGGCCATCTCCTGCGGGAAGCCCGAGGAGTACATGTGCTCCTTGGTCGAGTCCAGCCCGTTGAACATGATGATCACCGGGGCGTGCTCGCCCGCCTTCTTGAAGTACGCCGGGAGCAGCGCCCCCTCGAACGGGATCGCCACCCGGGTGGTCGCCGGGTCGATCAGGTCGAACGCCTTCTGCTGCAACTCCAGGCAGCGGCGGTAGAAGACGTTGCGGTCCGGCTGCTTGGCGCTCTGCATCCGCTCGGCCTGGGCCAGGTAGTTGGTGGCGCGCAGGTACTTCTGCCCGGCGGTGCGCCGGTGGCCGGCCGCCTCGTCGGCGGCCGCCTGGGTGGCCAGATCCTCGGCGACCGCCGCCCAGGAGGCCATGAACTCCTTGGTCCCGACGTCGGCGCCCCGCGCGCCCAGCTCGCGGATCGGGCGGCAGGCGCGGTCGACCTCGTCGATCAGGCCGCCGCTGTTCAGGGTGGCGACCACGCCCAGGTTCCAGACGTAGTTGCCGGGGAAGTACTCGAACATCGGGGGTTCACTGCCTTTCTGCGCGGGCTTTCGCCGCGTCGCGGCGGCGGACCGGCGGCAACGCGCCGCCGTCAGGTCCGGAGATGATGCGATTGGTGAGGCTGCCGATGCCCTCGACGGTCAACGTCACCTCGTCGCCGTCCCGCAACGGGGGCGGCGTCAGTGACCCGGTGCGGCCCCACAGCTCGGCCAGGCAGCCACCGTTGCCCACGGTCCCCGACCCGAGCACGTCGCCGGGCCGCACCACGCTGTCCCGCGCGGCGTAGGCGAGCATCGTCTCGAACGTCCAGCCCATGTTGCTGAGCAGGTCGCGCCCCACCTCGACACCGTTCACCGACGCCGAGCACCAGAGATCGAGAAAACCGTCCTTCTGGTACGGCTCCAGCTCGTCCGCCGTGACGATCCACGGCCCGAGGCTCGACGCGAAGTCCTTGCCCTTGGCCGGCCCCAGGCCGACCTTCATCTCCCGGCTCTGCAGGTCCCGCGCCGAGAAGTCGTTGAAGATCGTGTACCCGAAGACGGTCCCGCCGGGGCCGGCGATCGCGGCGACCTCCAGCTCGAAGTCGCGGGCCACCGACGCCGCCGGGAACGGGATGTCGTCGCCCGGCCCGTAGATCGCGTGCGGGTTGGTGAAGTAGAAGGTCGGCGCGTCGTACCAGGCCTCGGGCACCCCGGCGGAGCCGTCGACGCTGCGCCGGACCCCCTCGACGTGCTCCTCGAAGGCGACGAAGTCCCGTACCGAAGCGGGCCGCAGGGGCGCCACCAGGCGCACCTCGGCCAGCGGGACGCCGGTCTCGGCGACTCCGGCCGGACCGTTCTGGATCACGTGCAGCACATCGACGCCGCCCAGGAACGGAAAGATCATCTCGCCCCGGACCACACCCGACCTCATGCCGGATCCCTCGCGATAAGTGGCGATCTTCATGCTCAGACCGGCGGCGCGACGAAGATGCCGCGGTCCACGTCGTTGAACGACTGCTTGGCGACGAACTCGTTCATCGGGTTCGCCGTCCCCCACTGGTCGCTGACCATCGGGTCGGAGAAGTCGTACAGGTGCGGGTGCCAGGTGTCCTCGTCGAGTTCCTCCAGCTCGGTGGTGTACTCGATGGTGTTGCCGTGCGGGTCGAGGAAGTAGCTGAAGGTGTTGTTCCCGGCCATGTGCCGGCCCGGCCCCCAGACCTTCTCCACGCCGCCGCGCAGCAGCCGGCCGGTGCCGCGCATGTACTCGTCGACGCCGCGCATCTCGAACGACGCGTGGTGCAGCGACACGTGCGGGCCGCGGGCGATCGCCAGGCTGTGGTGCCACTTGTTGGTGCGCAGGAACCACATCATCGAGCCCATCCGCGGGTGCATCAGGGTGTCGGAGAGCGCGAAGTTCAGGTGGTCGTTGTAGAAGGCGACGGTCGCCTCCGGGTTCGGCGAGTTGATCACCACGTGCGACAGCTTGACCGGGACCGACTCGCCCTCCTCGAGTTTCCGGTGCTTGCGGACCTCGACGTCACAGGACACTTCGACGGTACGGCCGTCCAGGTCGAAGAAGCGGAAGCCGTACCCGCCGCCCGGGGTCGGCAGCGTGTCCGGCTCGCTGACCAGCTTGACCCCGGCCCGGCCGAGCCGCTCGGCCAGCGCGGTCACGTCGGCCCGGTTCGCGGCGCCGAAGGCGATCAGGTCGAGCCGCTTCTCGGCGGCCTTGCGCAGCCGCACCGAGTACTGTTCCGGCGAGCCGGCCGCGGCCAGGAACGCGATGCCCTCGTCGGTGGTCTCCGCGTCCAGGCCCCACATCTCGGTGTAGAACGCGAGCTGCCTGTCGTAGTCCGGCACCGCCAGGTCGACGTGCCGCAGGTGGGTGATCAGTCGTTCGTCGGTCATGTCTCTCTCCGGAGGATCAGGCGGGCTCGGCGACGAGGTGCGAGATCCGGGCCATCAGCCCGGGGACGTCGCCGCGCTCGTGGGCCAGCAGCCAGCGGCACAGTTGCAGGGAGGCCTCGACGACCTCCGTGGCGCGCGGCAGGCGGCGCGCGGTGAACTCGGTCCACAGGTCGTCGGTGACCGCGTTGTCGCGCAGCAGCAGTTCGGCGAGCACGGACGCGTCCTCCAGGGCCTGGGCGGCGCCCTGGGCCAGGGTCGGCGGGCAGCTGTGCGCGGCGTCGCCGATCACCACGACCCGGTCCCGGTGCCACGGCCCGTCCAGCACGTGGCTCTCGAACGCGGTGTAGTTGACCCGGCTCGGGTCGGTCAGCTGCTCGCGGATCTCGTCCCACGGCCCGTGGTACGCCCGGGACAGCTCGCGCATCGTGGTGAGAGCCTCGTCGGGGGTGAGGCTGAACCGGTCCTGCGCCTGCTCCACCAGGTAGGCGTAGATGCTGTCCGGCCCGGTCGGGCAGTACCCGGCGAGGTAGGCGGGACCGCCGTAGAACAGGTCGGTCCGGGTGATCGATGCCGGACGGCGGGTGAAGGTGCGCCAGATGCCCATGCCCACCGGCTGCGGCTCGCCGTCGATGCCGATCGCGCGGCGGGTCCAGGAACGCAGGCCGTCGGCGCCGATGACCAGGTCGTACCGTCTCGTCCGACCGTGCTCGAAGGTCACCGTGACGGCATCGCCGTCCTGCGCCAGCGCGCTCGGCTGCGTCCCGAAGCGGACCGCTACGCCGACCTCCGCCGCCCGCTTGATCAGGATCCCGGCGAACGTCGGGCGGTACATGCCGAGCGTGGCCGGCAGGTCCGGGCCGCCGGTGCGGATGTCGGTGAGCTCGGCGATCAGCGTGCCGGCCGGGTCCGGGGCGCGCAGCCCGAGGGTGTCGAACGGGTAGCCCTCGGTGCGGATCCGGTCCCAGACGCCGAGCCGCCGCAGCACCCGCAGCGCGTTGCCCTGCAGCGTGATCCCGGAGCCGAGCGCGGCGACGTCGGGTTTCAGGTCGATGAGGTCGACCGCGACGCCACCCTCGGCGAGCAGGATCGCGGCGGCGGCACCGGCGGCGCCGCCCCCGACGACCAGAACGTTACGAACTGCTGGCACGGCGGTTTCCCTCCCGTTTCGTGTGACTGCGACCACTGTCGCGTGAGCCGGCGTTATTACGGAAGCTCGACTTGGTGATGCCAGCCATCGGCCAGGCTTATAGTGGCGGCATGGCGGTGGACCGGGTGCTGGCCAACCTCGATCTCAATCTGCTGGTCACGCTGGACGCGCTGCTCCGCGAGCGGAACGTGACCCGCACCTCGGAGCACCTCGGGGTGAGCCAGCCGGCGGTCAGCGGCGCGCTCGCCCGGCTGCGCCGGCACTTCGGCGATCCGCTGCTCACCCGGGTCGGCAACCGGTACGAGCTGACCCCGCTCGCCGCCCGGGTCGCGGTGCTGACCGGGCCGGCCCTGGCCGGGGTGCGCCGGGTCTTCGACGCCACCGCGGAGTTCGACCCGTCCCGGCTCGACCGCGAGTTCACCCTGGTCATCTCGGACTACGCGGCGACCGTCCTGGGACCGCTGGTGGCCCGGGAGATCGCCCGGCTGGCGCCCGGCGTCCGGTTACGGCTGGAGCAGACCTCGCCGTACGCGGTGGATCACGCCGAGGCCACCCTCCGCGCCGCGGACGGCCTGATCGTGCCGCACGGCTTCGTCACCGACCTGCCCTATCTGGACCTGTTCGAGGACCGCTGGGTCTGCATCGTGTCCGCCGATCACCCCGAGGTCGGCGACGCGCTGACCCTGGAGCACCTGAGCGCGCTGCCCTGGGTGATGTATGTGGACCGGCCGACCGCGTTCGCCCCGGCCGCCCGGCAGCTGCGGATGCTCGGCATCGAGGCGCGGGTGGACGCCGCGGTGGACGGTTTCGTGCAGATGCCGTTCCTGGTCGCCGGCACCCGGCGGATCGCGCTGATCCAGGAGCGGCTGGCCCGGCTGCTCGGCCCGGTCGCCGGGGTGCGGATCTTCGACTGCCCGTTCGACGTGGTCCCGGTGGCCGAGGCGTTCTGGTGGAACCCGATGTACCGCACCGACCCGGCGCACACCTGGTTCCGCGAGCTGATCGTGACCGCCGCGGCCACGCTGCGCCATCAGCCTCGCTGATACCGGTCATCAGCGGATCCGGGCTTCCGTGATGGGGCGAAGTCTGACCATAGTTCAGCACCGCCGGATGTGACCCGAACTCCCTGGCGCCTCCTCCTCCGGAAGGCTCCCCATGCCCGAAGCCGCCACCCTGCGCCGCGCCGGCGCCGGTCAGCTGGTCCTGCTACTCGCCGGCAGCTGCCTGTCGGTCCTCGGCGCGGTGCTGATCGCGCCGGTCCTGCCGCAGATGACCGACCACTTCGCCGGGGTCGCCGGCGCCGACGTGCTGGTCCCGATCGTGCTCACGGTGCCGGCCCTGGTGATCGGGCTGACCGCGCCGTTCGCCGGGTTCGTCGTGGACGCGCTGGACCGCAAGCGACTTCTGATCGCCGCGCTGATCGGGTACGCGATCAGCGGCACCGCCCCGCTCCACCTGGACTCGCTGCCGGCCATCATCGGCTCCCGGGTCCTGGTCGGACTCTGCGAGGCGGCGATCATGACCTGCTGCACCACGCTGATCGCGGACTACTGGTCGGGCCGGCGGCGCAGCCGCTACCTCGGCCTGCAGACGCTGCTCGCCTCGGTCTCCGCAACGGTCTTCCTGGGGCTGGGCGGCGCGATCGGCGCGTCCGGCTGGCGGGCCCCGTTCTGGCTCTACACCGTGGCGCTGGTGCTGGCCGTCCCGATGGCGCTGCTGATCTGGCAGCCGGTCGCCGCCGACCGGCCGGCCGGGGCGAAGCCGGAGCTGCCGTCGCTGCCCTGGCGGCGGCTGCGCACCCCGTGCCTGGTCACCCTGGCCGGTGGCATCGTCTTCTACGCGCTGATCGTCGAGCTGTCCTTCGTGCTGGACGAGGCCGGGGTCACCGAGACCGCGACGATCGGGGCGCTGAGCGCGCTGATGTCGCTCGCCACCGCGGTCGCGGCCGGCTCGTTCGCCAAGCTCTCCGCCCGCACCCCGCGCCAGCTGCTGCCGGTCGCGTTCGGACTGGCCGCCCTCGGCTTCCTGGTCATCGCGGCCACCGACGCGGTCCCGGTGATCACCGCCGGCGCGGTGCTGACCGGCGCCGGCACCGGCCTGCTGCTGCCCACACTGCTCACCTGGGCGACCAACAGTCTCAGCTTCTCCGAGCGCGGCCGGGGCACCGGCCTGTGGACCGGCACCCTGTTCGTCGGCGAGTTCCTCTCCCCGGTGCTGATCAACGGGCTGAGCGCCGGCGTCGGCGGCCTGCGCCCGGCCCTCGGGGTGCTCGGCGTGGCGACCGCGGTGCTGGCCGCCGCGACGCTGTGGATCGTCCCGCGCTCGGCCGCCGCGCTGAACGTCACCGCGGACTGAGGACGCGGCCCGGGTCCGGCCGGGCACCGTCGGGCGGACCGGCGATGCGGCCGGGTCCGGCTGCGCACCATCAGCACGCCGCCGGCCGCCGAGCTGTCCATGACATGACTGACCGGCCGGGCCGCGAGGCCCAGTGTGGCGAGGGTGAGGGCCTTCGCCACACGCTGGTTGGCCTGCGTGGTGGTTCTTCTCGGATGCGCGCCGGCCGCGGTCACCCAGCGGGAGCCGGCCGGTCCGGTCGCGGTCGCCCCGCGGGCGCCGCACTCCGACGCCCGGGCGACGCCCGATCAGGCGTTGCCCGGCCGCTCGATCACCGTCACGGTCTCCGGCCGCGGCGGCATCGACGTCGCGGACCCCGACGGCGGCAAGGCCGCGGACCCCTGGGAGCTGACCGGCTGCGTCGTCTATTTCGACGGGCAGGACAAGGAGAAATGTCCCGACAAAGCCCCGTTCACGGTCGAGCTCGAGGTTCCGGAGCGCGGCGAACTCCACTGGGAGGCGTTCTACGAGAACCACGAATCGGAGACCGACGTCGTTCCGTTCGCCGTCCTGCGACTCGAGGTGACGGCCGATCCCGAGGTGGTGACGCCGGGACAGCCACTCGACGTCACCTTCTCGATCTCCGGTGGCGACGCCCGGATCGGCACCTGCTGGGCCACCATCGCCAAGGTCACCGGCGGATGCGACAAGGAGCCGGCCACCTCGAAGGCGATCCGCGTCGTGGTGCCGGAGGACCTCCCGCGCGGCGAGGAGCGGACCGTGACATGGTTCGTGACCCTGGAAGGACCCGACGGACAGCCGATCGATCAGAAACGCAGCTCGCTGACGGTCTGGGTGCCCTTCCCACCTCCGGCCTTCGACGTGTCGCCCTCGACCGCGCAGCCGGGCCTGCCGCTGGTCGTCACCTTCCGCAGCGGCACCACCGGCGTCGACATCGACACCTGCGGCATCACCTATCACGGCGAGGCGCCCTGCAGCGCCGCGCACACCGCGATGGTGATGGTCCCACCGGACGCGCCGGTCGGCAGCGTCCTGTCGATCCCGTGGACCCTGACCTACCGGAGCGCCCGGCCGCACGAGGAGCCGGGCGACGACGGCGGCACCCTCACCGTCGAGGTGGTCGCGATCCCGGTGCGCTTCACCGTGACCTCGCAACCCGGCAGCGGCTACCCGGGTCAGGAGGTCACGCTGACCATCGAACCGGCCGAGCCGGATCTCACCATCGTCGGCTGCCTCGCGTTCTTCCCGAACGACGACGGCGACAAGGGCCAGGCCACCGAGGAACGGTGGCTGATCCGCACCCACGTGCCGGAGGGCGCCTCGCCCGGCGCGACCCTGCTGCGCTGGGGCGTCGCCGCGGTGAACAAGGCCGGGAAGCCCGCCCCGGACAACGGCGACCTGCCCTTCGAGGTGCTCGCCTCACCCACGTCACCGCCCACCCCCCGGCCGTCGCGAGAGACACCGACCCCGCTCCCGACCACGACCACCGACGCACCGATCCCGCTCCCGACCACGACCACCGACGCACCGGCCCCGGAGTTCGTGGCGCGCACCAGCCCGGAGGCGGCCCGGCCCGGCCGGCCGGTACGCCTCACCGTCACCGCGGTCACCCCGGCGACCACCATCACCGGCTGCCGGGCCGGCTTCGGCGGGACCCGAGCCCAGCCCTGCGACGTGAACGGCGGCCGGTGGACCGCCACGCTGACCGTCCCGGACGACGCCGACCCGGGCGACCTGCCGCTGCTCTGGGACGTCGATTCGGCCACCGGCCCCGGCCAGGGCACCATCGCCTACCGGGTGCTCGGCGGCGATCCGGTGGTGCCGCAGTTCGGCGCGGCGGTCGAGCCGGCTTCGGTGCGGCCCGGCGAACACGTCCGGGTCACCCACCGGTCCTACGCCGGCGGGCCGGCGATCACCGGGTGCAACGCCGGCATCGCGCCCGGCGGGGTGCTGGCCGCGTGCACCAGCACCGCCGAGGGCTGGATCACCGACGTGGTGGTCCCGGACCGGGCGCCGCCCGGCACCGCGACCCTGCTCTGGCAGGTCAGCTACGCCGGGGACGCCGGCACCGCGACCGCCGACGGCCGGACCAGCATCGGCGTGCTGGCCGGCGACGACGAGCCGCGGTCGTGGTGGCAGAAGGCCCTGGGCGTGGCCTGGCGGGTCGGCGCGGTCGCGGCTTTCGGCGTCGTCCTGATCGGCGGCCGGGCGCTGCTGCGCCGACTGTCCGACCGGTTGCGCCGCACGCCGGGCGGCGACGACACCCGGCTGCCGGACGGGGTCGCCGTGCTCGCCGTGCCGCCGGCCGGACCGGTGCCGGTGGCCCTGGCCGACCCGGACACCGCCCCGCGCCGGCTGATCCGGCTGATCGTCCGGCGGCCACCGCCCGCTGTCCGCACTCCCGAGGAGCCACCATGACCGAGACCGGGGGCCCGTCGGTCCGGGCCCTGTTCTTCGACAGCCCGGGCGACGCGGTCGCCGCGATGACCAAAGCCGTCCGCAGCGGCGCGGCCGCCGGCGAGATCCGTGACGGTCTCGGCCGGATGCCGGCGGCCGGCAAGGACGCCGTGCTCGCCGAGGTCGGCAAGGTGGCCGACGGGATCCTCGAGATGGGCGTGACCGACCTGCTCGACGAGGGCTGGAACCGGTACACCGCGCTGACCGACGCGGCCGCGAAGAGCCTGGCCAACCCGGGCGGCCGGGAGCTGGTCGAGATGGCCTCGCACACCGCGTCGGTGGACTACCGGCCGGCCGTCGAGGTGCACCTGGCCGACCTGCCGGTCGCCACCGTCGGGATGCGCGCGCTGCTCGAGTTCCAGCTGCGCGGCCTGGTCGCCGTGGTGGCCGACGGCGCGCTCACCGCGCTCCGGGCCGGCACCTGGGAGTGCGCCGGCACCCTGGAGCTGGCCGGTCAGCAGGTGGCGCGCCGGGAGGGCGCGGTGGACATGCCCGCCGAGATCCGGTTCAGCCGGCCGATCCCGCTGCGATGAAGCCGGCCCGTCCCGCTCCGGTGGTCAGGACGCCACGTAGACCCGGCCGGCGCCGTACGACGCGCCGGCCCGGTCCCGGTCCAGCCAGCCGGTGTCGACCAGCATCCGGCGGACCGCTGCCACGTCGTCGGTGACCGCCGCGAGCCGCTGGTTCACCTCGTCCTCGGTGAGCACCCCGTCGACCGCCAGGAACCGGGCCAGCAGCTCGGCGATCTGCTGGTACCGCTCGCTCATGGTCGGCGGCAGGCTGTCCAGGCGGCCGTGCGCGAAATAGCCTTTGAGCTGCGGATACTCCGTCAGCAGCGGGGCGATGGGCAGGGTCTTGGTGAGCGCCTGGGCCACCTCGCGCAGCACCTCCGGCTTGGCCCGGTAATACCCGTCACCACTGCCGCTGGCCAGCCCCAGCCCGGCCAGCCGGCCCAGCGCCTCACCCGCCTCCGGTTTGGAGATGTCCAGGTGGAAGGCCATCTCAGCGAGGGACGAGCCCTCGCTCCCGCGGCGCACCAGCTCGGCGAAGGCGCGCAGGCGGGCGGGGTTGGACAGCTGGGTCAGGAGTTCGGCGGCGCGGGCCGCTTCGGCGGACATCCCCACAACCTACGAACGTGCCGGTCGCCGGGCATCCGAATTTCCCCGGACGGATTGACTTCTCTCGATCACCCGGGCACGCTGGGCGCCACAGCACCGTACGTGAGCACCCACGCGGGCACCGCGGAGGCCTGGGCAGCCTCCGACATCCCCCGCAGCCCGGCCGTCGCCACCGACGGCCCTCAGCTCAGGAGTGCTGAGTTCGCATGACTCACGTCGTACCGAAAAAATTCCTGCTCGCCGCCCTGGTGGCGGCCCTGACCGCGGCTCTGGCCGTCCTCGTCGCACCGGCCTCGCCGGCCGCGGCGCACGGCAACGTCGTCGGTCCCGCCTCCCGCAACTACGGTTGCTACCAGCGGTGGGGTGACAAGTTCCAGGCGCCGGAGATGGCCACCCAGGACCCGATGTGTTACCAGGCCTGGCAGGCCGACCCGCAGGCGATGTGGAACTGGAACGGCCTGTTCCGCGAGGGCGTGGCCGGCAACCACCAGGCCGCCATCCCGGACGGGCAGCTGTGCAGCGCCGGGAAGACGCAGAACGGCCGCTACGCCGCGATGGACACGGTCGGCGACTGGAAGGCGACCAGCATCGCCAACTCGTTCACGCTGAACCTGTTCGACGGGGCGCGGCACGGCGCCGACTACATCCGGGTGTACGTCTCCAAGCCGTCCTACAACCCGGTCACCCAGGCGTTGAAGTGGTCGGATCTGGAGCTGGTCAAGGAGGTGCCGAACACGCCGGCGGCACAGTGGACGCAGCAGCTCAGCAACGGGGTGCAGATGGACATCCCGGTGAGCGTGCCCGGGCGGTCCGGGCGGGCCCTGGTCTACACCATCTGGCAGGCCAGCCACCTGGACCAGTCCTACTACTTCTGCAGCGACGTGAATTTCGGCGGCGTGGTGGACCCGGGCCCGTCGTCCCCGACACCCTCCTCCCCGACGCCGTCCTCTCCGACACCGTCCTCCCCCACGCCGTCGTCACCCGCTCCGTCCGGCGGCTGCAGCGCCACGGTCGCCGTGTCGTCGCAGTGGTCCGGCGCCTACCAGGCGTCGGTGACCGTGAAGGCCGGCTCCGCCGCGATCAAGGGCTGGGCGGTGACGCTCGGCTACGGCGCCGCGCCGACCGTCCAGCAGTCGTGGAACGCGACCGTGCTGACCAGCGGCAATCAGATCCAGGCGTCGAACGCGACCTACAACGGCGCGCTCGGCGCGGGCGGATCGGCGACGTTCGGCTTCATCGCCACCGGAACGCCGAGCACCCCGACGGTCACCTGTTCGGCCGTCTAGACCCTCCCCGGGGCGCGCAATAGTTGCTACAGTGCGATGAACTGGGAGCGCTCCCAGAGAACCTTTGATCCGGAATGGAGGAGCAGCAATCCCCCGCGTGAACCTCACGTCGTGCTGCAACACCATGGACGGGGAACGAGGCAGCCCCACCTCGCTCCCCGTCCCACCTCTCGTCCGACGCCTGGGTTAGGCTCGCCTAACCTCTACCAGGCGGGTGAAGATGGCGCAGCCGGAATCGCTGTCGGAATTGCTGAACGGGCGGCGCGCCGCCCTGGACGCGTCATGGCCGGCTGCCGGCTTCCTGGCCGGCTGGCTCGCCTTCCACTCCATCGGTGCCGGGGTCGCCAGCGCGCTGCTCGCCGCCCTCGGCGTGGTCGGCTGGCGACTGCGCCGCGGCGACAAACCGCGCGCCGTCCTGATCGGCCTGCTCGGCGTCTGCGTGGCCGCGCTGATCGCCCTGCGCACCGGCAAGGCCGAGGACTTCTTCCTGCTCCAGCTGCTGAGCAACGGCGCGAGCGTGCTGGCCTGGACGCTCAGCATCGTGATCCGCTGGCCGCTGCTCGGCGTGGTGGTCGGCGCGGTGCTCGGCCAGCGCACCCGCTGGCGCCGCGACCCGGAACTGCTCAAGGCGTACTCCCGGGCCAGCTGGGTCTGGGTCCTGCAATATGTCGTGCGGGTGGCGGTCTTCCTGCCGCTCTACGCCGCCGGCCAGGCGGGCGCGCTGGCCGCCGCCCGCGTCGTGCTGAGCTGGCCGCTGGTCGCCGCCTGCCTCGCGGCCAGCTGGTGGGTCATCCAGCGCACCCTGCCGGCCGGCCATCCCGGCCTCCGCCACCCCCTCGACCAGCCCGCCTGACCGCTGACCACGCCGCTCGACCCGCTCCTGTCGCGGTCCACCACAACCCAGCTGACCGCTGACCACACTCGGTCCGCTTCCGTCGCGGTCCGCCACACCCCGCTTGACCGCTGGCCACGCCGCTCGACCGCGCTCGGTCCGCTTCCGTCGCGGTCCGCCGCCAACCCGCCTGACCAGTTCCGGTCGCTTTCCCTGCGGATCGCCATTTTTCGGTACGACTCGGCGTCCCGTGGCAGTCGGCTCGCGAGGCCGCCGCCGCTCCGGACCGCCACGCGTGTCATGCGGGTCCGCTGCTGGTCACGGTGACCCGGGCCACCGCTTCAACGCCCGGGTCGCTGCTTCGCACGCCCCGCGGCGCCCGCGGCTACCGTGCGGGGCGGCGGGTCCGCACGACACGCGCAGCGGTCGTGCGGGGGCCGGGCCTCGCGAGCCGACTGTCACGGGGCTCCGAGTCGTACCGGAAAATGACGAGCCGTAGGCAGCGGACCGCCTCGCGCGTCTCAGCGGTCCCTGGGCGTCAGAAATCCTGGATGTCGGCGAGGACTCGCTGGGCGATGCGGAAGGCGGTGTTGGCGGCGGGGACTCCGCAGTAGACGGCGGTCTGCAGGAGCACTTCTTTGATCTCGTCGGCGGTCAGGCCGTTGGTGCGGGCGGCGCGGACGTGCATGGCGAGTTCCTCGTGGTGGCCGAGGGCGACCAGGGCGGTCAGCGTGACCATCGAGCGGCTGCGGCGGTCCAGGCCGGGGCGGGTCCAGATCTCGCCCCAGGCGTAGCGGGTGATCAAGTCCTGGAAGTCGCGGGTGAACGCGGTGGTCGCGGCGGTCGCGCGGTCCACGTGGGCGGCGCCGAGCACCTCGCGGCGGACCGTGATGCCGGCCGAGCGGACCTCCTCGAAGTGCTGGTCCAGCAGGAACGCCACCACCTCCGGGGACTCGGCCGGGGCCAGGTGGGCGACCTCGTCGAGGACCACCAGGCGGCCGTGCAGCACCGTGTCGGCGATCAGCCGCAGACCCTCCGGCGGGGTGGGTTTGTCCTGGCCGCCGGCGACCGCGAGGACCGGCGTGGCGATCTCGGCGAGCCGGTCCCGGACGTCGAACCCGGCCAGCGCCTCGCAGCAGCGCGCGTAGCTCTCGTCGTCGGTGGCGCGCAGCGCGCCGAGCAGCGGCTCGCGGCCGGCCTCCGGGAAGCCGGCGCCGAACCAGCGCTCGATCGACCCGGGCACCACCGCCGCGGTGCCCTGGGCGCGGACCAGCGCGGCGCGCTCGTGCCACCCGGCCGGCTCGCCGATCTTGGCGCCGGTGCAGAGCAGGGCCGCGGCGGTGACCCGTTCCGGGGCGTCGAGGAGCAGTTGCAGGCCGATCGCGCCGCCGATCGAGTCGCCGGCGTACCGGAAGCTCTCCGCGGGTCGCAGCTCGTCGGCGAGCGCGAGCACCTCGCGGGCCAGGTCGGCGATGGTGAACGGGCCGGGGGCCGGGGCGCTGCGGCCGTGCCCGGGCAGGTCGAAGCCGACCACGTGGTAGCGGCCGTAGAGCCGGTCCGCGCACCGGGCCCACAGGGTCTCGGCCGAGGTGCCGACCGACGAGCCGAGCAGCAGCAGGGGGCGGTCCGGGGCGTCGATCAGGACGGTCGCGGTCAGCAAGAGGTTCCTTTCCCCGAGGCGGCCCGGGCCAGCACCGCGTCGATGATCTCGTCGGTGGCGCCCAGGTAGGGCTGGTCGGGTGACGCGCCCGGCATCACCGACTGCTGCTCGGCGTCGATCTCCGGGCGGGCGTCGTGCAGCGTGGCCAGCATCTTGCCGGTGTCCACCCGGAGCCCGGTGAGCAGCTCGGCGGTCTGCGCGCCGGCCACCACGGTCCGCCGGGCCAGGGTGCGCAGGGTGGCCCACTCGACGTGCCAGCCGCCGTCCGGCCGCTCGTCGACCGCGGCCGCCGCGCCGGCGTGCACCAGGGCGGCCAGCGGCGGACCGGCGATCGCGGCCCGCTTGATCAGGACGGCGTGCACCGGGTTCTGCTTGTTCGGCATGGCCGACGAGCCGCCCTTGCCCTCGGCCGTGCCCTCGATCAGCTCGTGCACCTCCGGCCGGGAACCGACCAGCACGTCGTTCGCGATCTTGCCCCAGGCGTCGGTGCAGGTCACGAACGCGTCGGCGACCCGGGTCAGCGGAGCGCGGCTGGTGTGCCACGGCTCCCGGGCGGGCAGGCCGAGCCGCTCGGCGGCGGCCGCGACGAGGTCCCGGGCGCGGCCCGGGTCGCCGGTGAGCGCGGTCGGCGCGGCCAGGCTGCCGGCCGCCCCGCCGATCTGGATCGGCATCGTGCCGGCCGCGGTGAGCTGGTCCCGGGCGTCCAGCACGCCGGTCAGCCAGCCGGCCGCCTTCAGCCCGAAGGTGATCGGGACGGCGTGCTGGGTCAGGGTCCGGCCGGCCATTCGGGTCTCCCGGTGCTCGCCGGCCAGCCGGGACAGCGCGCCGACCTGGACCAGCAGGTCCGCGCGGATCCGGGCGACCGCGTCGCGCAGGCACAGCACGATCGCCGTGTCGATGACGTCCTGGCTGGTCAGCCCCTTGTGCAGCCAGCCCGCGGCGGCGGTGTTGCGGCCCCGGAGCCGGCACTTGAGCCGGTTCAGCAGCGGGATCAGCGGGTTGCCGCCGGACTCGGCGGCCTCCGCCAGGTACCCGAGATCGTCCGGCCCGGCCAGCGGGGCGAGGTCGGGCACCTCGATGTCGGCGACGCCCAGCTCGACCAGGGCGGCCAGCCAGGCCGACTCGACGCGGACCATGGCCGCCACCACGGCCGCGTCGGTGAACAGGTCACCGGCCCGGTGGTCGCCGGGCCAGAGCAGGTCGCTCACGCCCAGGCGTCCCGCAGCCGGGGATAGGTCAGGAACACCGTCTCGCCCTCGCCCTGCAGCCGGATGTCGAAGACCAGGCCCTGGTCCACCCGCCGGGTGAGCAGGGTGGCCCGGCGCTCCTCGCCGAGCGCGGCCAGCAGCGGGTCGGCGGCCAGCGCCGCGGCGTCGTCCGGCAGATAGGCCCGGGTGAACAGCCGGTCCAGCAGCCCGCGGGCGAAAACGGTCACTGCGACGAACGGCGCCCGACCCGGCCCGGTCGCTCCCGGCTCCACCGTGGTGAACTGGTAGTAGCCGTCCGGGTCGGTGGCGGCCCGGCCCCAGCCGGTGAAGGTCCAGCCGTCCCGGCGCAGCGAACCCGCCTGGCGCACGACGTGCCCGCGCGGGTCGGCCTGCCAGATCTCGATCACCGCGTCCGGCACCGGGTCGCCGGCGCCGTCGGTGACCCGGCCGTGCAGCCGGACCGCGCGCGGGTTGCCCGGCGGGACCAGCTCGTTCATCTGCGGGAACTCGAGACCCAGGTGGAAGAAGGGGCCGACCGTCTGGCCGGGGACCGCGGCGCTCATGAGTTGTCGTCCTCGGTGTCGAGGGGAGTGCGGTGGGTGCCGGTGAGCACTATGTCCCAACGGTATCCGGTGTTCCACTCCGGGGTGGTGAGGTCGTGGTCGTACTGGGCGATCAGCAGCTCCCGGGACTTCGGGTCGGTGATCGACTGGTAGATCGGGTCGTAGCGGAAGAGCGGGTCGCCGGGGAAGTACATCTGAGTCACCAGGCGCTGGGTGAAATCGGTCCCGAAGAGCGAGAAGTGGATGTGCGCGGGCCGCCACGCGTTCAGGTGGTTCCGCCACGGGTAGGGGCCCGGCTTGATGGTCTGGAACCGGTACGTCCCGTCCGCGTCGGTCAGGCACCGGCCGACCCCGGTGAAGTTCGGGTCGTGCGGCGCCGGGTGCTGGTCCCGCTGGTGGCGGTACCGTCCCGCGGCGTTCGCCTGCCACACCTCGACCAACTGGTGCGCCACCGGCCGGCCGTCGCCGTCGAGCACCCGGCCGGTCACCACGATGCGCTCGCCGAGCGGGGTCCCGGCGTGCTGGATGGTCAGGTCGGCCTCGTCGTCGGCCACGTCCCGGTGACCGAAGGCGGGCGCCCACAGCTCGACCGACTCCGGGTCGATCAGCTGGAGGGGCTGCTTGGGGTGCCGCAGGACGCTGCTGCGGTACGGCGGATAGTCGATCCTCGGCTGCGGACCGCCCGGTTGCTGGGCCGCCGCCGCGATCTCCTGGTCGATGTCAGCCTGGCTGTTCACCACCCGGACGCTAGGCGGTCGGAGCCCTCCACGGCGATACTCGACTTCCACTGAGCGGAAAGAGCACCGATGACGAAGAGCGTGACGGCCCGTGCGCTGGACCTGCTCGGGGCGTTCGACGCGGACCATCGCAGCCTCCGGCTCAGCGACCTGGCCCGGCGCTCCGGCACCCCGCTCGCCACCGCGCACCGGCTGGCCGGCGAGTTGCAGCGGTGGGGCGCCCTGGCCCGCGAGCCGAACGGCGAGTACGTGATCGGCCGCCGGATCTGGCAGCTCGGGCTGCTCGCCCCGGTGCAGAGCGAGCTGCGCACCGCGGCCAGCCCGTTCCTGCACGACCTGTACGGCGCCACGCTGGCCACCGTGCACCTGGCAGTCCGGGACGGACTGGAGGTGCTCTACATCGACCGGCTGGCCGGGCACGTCTCGGTGCCGGTGGTCAGCAAGATCGGGTCCCGGCTGCCGCTGCACGCCACCGGGGTGGGGAAGGTGCTGCTCGCGTACGCGCCGGACGACGTGCTGGGGGCGGCGCTGCAGCGGCTGACCCGGGTGACCGCGTACACCGTCACCCAGCCGGCCCGGCTGCTCGACCAGCTGCGCCGGGTCCGCGCCGAGGGGTACGCGACCACCGGCGAGGAGATGAGCCTGGGCGCCTGCTCGGTGGCGGTGCCGGTGCGCAACGGGGACGACGTGGTGGCCGCGCTCGGCATCGTGGTGCCGGATCTGCGCCGCCAACTGCCCCGGATGGTGGCCGCGTTGCAGGTGGCGGCGCACGGGATCACCCGTACGCTGGCTTCCGTCCAGTGGAAATAGCCCCTTGCCCGGGGGCCGTCCGGCGCTGAAGGGTGAGGGGCATGCGTACCCAGGTCGCCATCATCGGCGCGGGCCCGGCGGGCCTGCTTCTCTCCCATCTGCTCGCCCAGGGCGGCGTCGACTCCGTGGTCCTGGAGACCCGCTCGGAGGACTACGTCGCGGCCCGGATCCGGGCCGGCATCCTGGAGCACTCCAGCGTCGAGCTGCTCGAGTCGGTGGGGCTGGGCGGGCGGCTGCGCGCCGAGGGGGACGAGCACCGGGGCATCTACCTGCAGTGGCCGGGGGTGCGGCAGCACCTGGACTTCGTGAACCTGACCGGGCGGTCGGTCTGGGTCTACGGGCAGACGGAGGTGCAGAAGGATTTGATCGCCGCGCGGCGGGCGGGGGGTCAGGAGATCCACTACGAGGTGGCCGATGTTGCTCTCCACGACATTGAGTCATCCTCTCCTTACGTCACCTATACCGATAAAAGCGGCGAGAGTGCACGACTGGACGCCTTGGTGATCGCCGGCTGTGACGGCTCCTTCGGCCCGTCCCGCGCCGCGGTTCCGGCCGCCCAGACGTTCGAGAAGGTCTACCCCTACTCCTGGTTCGGCATCCTCGCCGACGTCGCGCCGTCCACCGATGAGCTGATCTACGCCTGGCATCCGAACGGCTTCGCCCTGCACTCGATGCGCTCCGCCACGGTCAGCCGCCTCTACCTGCAGGTGCCCAACGGCACCGACCCGGCATCGTGGTCCGACGACCGGATCTGGGACGAGCTGGCCACCCGCCTCGGCCACGGGCAGAACGGCTGGAAGCTCACCCCCGGCCCGATCACCGACAAGAGCGTGCTGCCGATGCGCAGCTACGTGCAGACCCCGATGCGGCACGGCAACCTCTTCCTGGCCGGCGACGCCGCGCACATCGTCCCGCCGACCGGCGCGAAGGGGCTGAACCTGGCGATCGCCGACGTCGCGCTGCTCGGCAAGGCGCTGGTCGCCCGGTTCCGGGAGAACGACACGCGGCTCGCCGACGCCTATTCGGACGCCGCGCAGCGCCGGGTCTGGCGGTGCACCCACTTCTCCTGGTGGATGACCACGATGCTGCACACCTCCGGCGACCCGTTCGACGCCGAGCTGCAACTCTCCCAGTTGCGCTGGGTGGCGTCCAACGAGGCCGGCGCGACCGGCCTCGCCGAGAACTACGCCGGCCTGCCGATCAACTACTGACCTGGAGGCGCCTGCTCACTCGCCTGTTTCCGCCGCGCAGCCCCCTTCTCGATACTGCGTCCGCTTTCTACTTGCTGAGCAGTTCCTCGATCCGGGCACCGAGCGGCGCCGGGATCGGAAAGCGCGCCCCGAGCCAGTCCAGGATCGCCCGGGCCGCCGCCGCGTTGCCGCGATAGCCCGGGACCATCTCGGCCAGCGGCAGCAGCTGCGGCGGATAGGTCCGCTCGACGCGCCGGCTCGGATCGAAGAGGTCACGGTACGGCGGTTCCCCCTCGCTCAGGCGCAGCAGCGCGATCACCCGGTCAACGGCGTGCCCCTGGATGAACCGGGCCGCGCTCAGGTGCTCGCCGCGCAGCTCACGGTGCAGGCCGACGTACAGGTTGGTGAGCGCCTCGTTGAGGTGGAACTCCACGGTGTCGAAGGGCGGACGCGGCTCCGGGACGTCCGACTCGGTCAGGCCGGGCGGGGCGTCGGCGCGGCGCCACACCACCCGGGCCCCGCGGAACGCGACCCGGCGCAGCTCGGCGACGGTGAAGACGGCGTACTCGACGAAGATGCCGTCCGCGTAGAGCGCCTTCCGGCCGTGCCGCTCGTTCGCGAAGCTGTAGACCACCGGGCAGGGAGCCGCCAGCCAGTCCGTCGCCTCGGCGTACCGCCCGGTCGCCCCCTCCTCGACGATCAGGAAGAAGTCCAGGTCGGAGTGGTCGTCGAGGCGGCCCCGCTGAGCGCCGGCCGACCCCAGCCCGAGCACCGCGACGGTGTCCTCCCGGGTGGCCAGGTGGGCGGCGAGCTCGTCCAGGCGTTGCAGCATCGGATGCATGCGGGTTCCCCTCCGGTAGAAATCCGTGGATCCCTAAGGAGCATCACGGATATCCCGCGCCGGCCCAAGTCTCAACAATCGACTTGCACGGCTGCGAACGGGGGAACACCGGTGGGATGGCTCGGCGACTGGCTCGGCGGCCTCCCGCCGGTGTTGGTGTACGCGGTGGTAGCGGCCCTGGTGGCCGGCGAGGCAGCACTGATCGCCGGCGTGCTCCTCCCGTCCGCGACCGGCCTGATCGCCCTGGGCCTGCTGGCCAACGCCGGCGTGGTCGACGTGATCCCGTCCCTCGTGGTAGCGACAGCCGCCGCCGTCCTGGGCGGCACCCTCGGCTACCACCAAGCCGCCCGCACCGCACGAAGAACGCCGGCGAACTCCGCTCCCACCGAAGCCACCGCCCCAGCCGGCACCACCACCACAATCCCCGCCGGCACCGGAGCCGCACTGCCCGACCGCACCACCGCCGACACCGCCGGCACTGGAGCCTCACTGCCCGACCGCACCACCGCCTGCACCGCCAGCACCGCGGCCCCCAACCGCACCACCGCCAGCACCGCGGCTCCGGACCGCACCACCGCCAGCATCTCGGCTCCGGACCGCACCACCGCCAGCACCGCGGCTCCGGACCGCACCACCGCCAGCATCTCGGCTCCGGACCGCACCACCGCCAGCACCGCGGGCGCGGACCGCACCACCGCCTCCAACACCAGCGCCCCGCACTTTGGCGGCGCCACCTCCGCCCGCACCTCTTCCTCCACCGGCGCATCGTCGGCGGGAGCCGAGCGGCCACGGTCCGGCAAGCTCGCCAAGCACTGGGCCCGAGCCGAGCGCCTCTTCGTCCGCTACGGCGGCCGGGCGATCTTCCTCGGACAGTGGGTGGTCGGCGCCCGCACGCTGATGCCCCGGCTGGCCGGCCGCAACGGCGTGCCCTACCGCCGCTTCGCCGCCTGGCACACCCCATCGGCCACGCTCTGGGCGGTCTGGATGGTCGGCGCGAGCTACCTGGCCGGCGCCAGCTACCAGGTTTTGGCCGCCCGCGCCGGGCGAGCCGCCGGCGCCTTGACCACCCTCACCCTGATCGTCGCCGGCCTGATCCTCGCGGGCCGCTGGCTCGGAAGACACCCCTTCCCGGTACGCCCACCGCACCGCACGTCCCCGATCCAGGGTTTCGCCGCCCGCTGGCACCCCGCCGTCACCGCCGCCGTCAGCCTGTCCCTGCTCACCGCCCTCGCCCTGCTCCTGATCGAAGTCATCCCCCCGGTGGTCCGCTTCAGCGGCCTGGCCGCCGCCGACGAAGCCCTCGCCACCTGGTCCCGCTCCCAGTGGACCTCCGACGGCTACCTCTTCGCCCTCTCCACCGCCACGTCACTGTCCCCCAGAATCCCCTTGACCCTGGCCGTCGCCGTGGCTCTCGTCCGCCTGTGGTGGCCCCACCGCCCACCCGCCCTCTGCCGCAGTCCCCGCCCCACACCCCAAGCCCCGACCCGCACCACCCCCCACCCCGCACCTCACACCCCGGCCAGCACCACCCCCCACCCCGCACCTCACACCCCGGCCAGCACCACCCCCCACCCCGCACCTCACAACCCGGCCCACGCCGCTTCCCACCCCGCACCTCACACCCCGGCGGGCACCACTCCCCAGCCAGCACCTCACACCCCGGCGGGCACCACTCCCCAGCCGGCACCTCACAACCCGGCCCACGCCGCTTCCCACCCCACGCCTCACCCGGCGGGCACCACTCCCCAACCGGCACCTCAGAACCCGGGCCGCACCACTTCCCACCCCGCGCCGGACACCCCCACCCGCACCGAACAGCGCACCGGGACCAACTCCCGCGCGGCAGTTCACCGGCTGGGCGCCTGGCTGCGCAGCGGACTCGAAGCCTGGAAGCGCCACGGCCTCTGGTCCGGTCTGTTCAAGGTGGCCGGCCCAGTCCTCCCCGCCGTGGTCCTGGAGACCGCACTCGCCGTCATCCCGCACTCCGGCTGGCGGGCCACAGACCACTTGGTCTTCCCCTCGCCCGTGGAATTCGACGGGCCGGTGCCGCTGGACGCCGCAGCCGCCGCCCTGGCCGACATGTCCGCCGCCGCCACCGTGCAGACCGCCGCAGCCCTCGGTCTCCTCGCCTGGCTGCTCTCCCACGGCCTGCCCTGGAAGTGGCAGGTCACCGTCTGGACCTCGGCCTCAGTCGTCATCGTCACCGGCGCCGGCTGCTGGGTCTACCTGGGCTGGGGCCGCCTGAGCGAAACCGTCGCCGCCGTCCTCCTGGGCGCCGCCTGGGCCGCCCTCAACGCCGCCATCTGGTCCTCCCGAACCACCCCCGCCCCCACCCCCACCGCCCCCGCCGCCGCGAACCCCACTCCCGAACTCGCCCCCGCCCCGGCCTGACCCCAGAAGCCGAGCCGCCCACATCCGGCCGCCCGAACCTCCCCGCAACTCCCGCCACCGCCTGCCACTGGGACCGTGAGAACCAGCCGGAGGGGCGCGGCTGGCTCTCACGGTTGTCTCAGCGCCCTCGAAGCACCCCTCAGAGCCAGCCGCACAAGGCCACAACCGCGGCACAACCCGAGCCCGGCCGGGCGCCGCGCGGACGGGTACGGGCGGGACTCACGGGTGCGGACGGATGCTCCGTGGGCGTACTGGAAATCGCTCCTACAGGTTTCCTTTGTCGCGGGGTGGGACCTTGTCGTCGTAGGCGCCGATCCGGCCCCGATACCGGTCGCCGTTGAGGAACGGCCAGGCGTTGGGGACGCAGCCGTGCAGGCCGAGCGTCTGCTGCTGCATGACCGGAGCCGGGTCCCCCTCGGCCGGGCACAGCTCGTGCGCCTGGTGGAGCCGGTGACCGACCTCGTGGTTGATCACGTATTGCCGATAGGTGTCCAGGCCAGCGCCGTAGTCGGGGACGCCCTTGACCCAGCGGGCCACGTTGATCACCACCTTGTCCCCGGTACGACAGGACGTGTACCCGTCCTTCGCCCCGGCGCAGATCGCATCCCGGGTCTTCGGAGTCACCAGGCGCACCACGAAGTCGGCGTGCGCCCCCGGCCCCACCCGCTGGAGCCGCCACTCACCGCCCGCGGTCCAACTGCGCGGATCCCGCAGCGTCCCGGTCACCGTGCCGGCGAACTCGTCAGCGGAGACACCGTGGATGTCGCGCTCCACGGCGACCTGGTAGCGCAACAGCGCACCCTTCTTGCCGGCCGGGGCCGCGGTCTCCCCCGAGGCGACCGCGAATCTCCCGTCGCCGGCCGCCGGATAGCTGATCCGTGCCGGTGGCGCCGACGTCACCTCCGCCGGGACGGGTGGCACCGCCGGCTTGCCGGTCGCCCGCGGAGTCGATGCTTGCGGAGCCCGTGCCTGCGGCGCCTGCCCCTGTGCCGCCTGGGTCAGCACGGCTGTGCCGCAACCGGTCAGCAGCAGGGCGGCGGTCAGGGCCGGCCAACCGGGCGACCACTGCTTGACCGGCGCCGCACGCCGCCGTCCCCGCCGATGCCGGGGGCCGGAACGGACGAGGCCCGGCTCGGCAGGACGCCTTGATCGCGTAGCTCTCACGTTCGTTTGACGCTTCCGGGACGATCACGGTTGCATCACGACGGCGGACGTGGCCCATGTCATGCCGCCACCGCATCGGCCGGCCCCCATCCCTGGTAGAGCTCGATCAGGTTTCCATCCGGGTCGCGGACGGCGGAGGTGCGCGGTTTCCACGCGTAGTCGGTGGGCGGGCTGATCTCCTCGGCGCCGGCCGCCAGGGCCTGCGCGTGTGCCCGGTCCACCGCGTCGACCAGCAGACCGAGACGCGCCGACCCGGATCCACCCTCGACCAGGGTGATCAGGAAGAAGCGGTCGCTGCGATAGCTGCCGAACCGGAGCGAGGCGATCTCCGGCTGGTGCACGGCGTCGAACGCCCGGGCGTAGAAGGCGGCCGCGGCCTCGATGTCGCGGACCCGGATGCTGATCTGCACCGGGCGCACGTCCTGGAAGGCCGGCACCGAGGAGCCGCGCTCGAGGAACTCGTCGACCGCCCGGACCCGCTGGGTCAGCTCCCGGATCTGGTCGACCAGACGCTCCCGGTGGGTGTCGAGGGCCTCCTTGATGTCAGCCGGCCGGCCGAGAACGGCCCGGATCTGGTCGATCGGCAGATCCAGCGCACGAAGCCCGCAGATCAGCCGGGCCTGGTCGACCTGGGCCGGGGCATAGCGGCGGTAGCCGGTGGACGGGTCCACATCGGCGGGTTTGAGCAGGCCGACCTCGTCATAGTGGCGAAGGGCGGCGATGGACAGGCCGGTGGCGGCGCCGAACGCGCCGATGCTGATGTGCGTCACTCCACGAGCATCGGCCCTCCGGTCGCCCGAGGGTCAAGCCCGCTTTTCCCTCAGTGGTCAATTCACGGGGCCGACCAGCAGACCGACCAGCCCGTCGACCAGCAGACCGACCAGCCCGTCGACCAGCGGGCCGATCAGCAGGTCGAGCAGCCCTCATCGGCCGCCGCCCGGGGCGGCACGGTGGGCAGCAGCGTCCGGCTCCGGCCGGGCCGCGGATAGGCCTCCGCCGCCGCGGCCAGCCGAGCCGCGTGATCCCGCTGCTTCTGCCAGTGCCCGTAGAGCGCTCCACGCTGCGACAACCGGTCCACCTCGCGGATCGTCTCCGGGTCGACGTCCCCGGCCGGCGCGTCCCGCCACGGCGTCCCGGGCAGCGGCATGAACGTGTGCGCGTGGATCCGCGCACCGAGCTCGGCCAGCTCCCGGGCCAGCTTCAAGGAGTCGGCCACGTCCTGCTCGCCCTCCCCCGGCATCCCGAAGATCATGTCGACGTTGATCCGGAACCCTTCCTCGATCCCGAGCCGGGCCGCCCGCTTGACCTCCTCGACCCCGTGGCCGCGCTTGGCCGCGTCGAGCACCCGGTCCGACCCGGACTGCGCCCCCACGATGATGTTGTTGTTGTCGCAGTACTTCTTGACCAGCCGCAACGCCTCCCGGCTGACGTGCTCGGGCCGGATCTCGCTGGGGAACGATCCGAAGAACACCCGCCCGTTCGGCCCGATCCCCTCCCGGCAGCTGGCCAGCAGTTCCTCGACCGCGGCCAGGTCCGGCTCGTCGGTCTGGGTGCCGTAGCTCAGCGCGGTCGGCGTGATGAATCGGACGTCGCGCAGCCCTCGCGCCCGCATCTGGTCGACGTGCCAGCGCACGTTCGCCAGACTGCGGTGCCGGAACCGCGCCGAGAACATGAACGGCGTCTGACAGAATCGACAGGCGTAAATGCAGCCACGGGTGATTTCGAGGGCGTTGAACCGGTCCCATTTCAGTGCGAAGCCCGGGAAGTCGTCGAGGGGCCGCTGCTTTGCCTTACCCGTCCTGATCAGTTTGCCGGTCGCGTCCCGATAGGCCAGTCCGGTGATCCCGGCCGGGTCGCCCTTCGCGTCGACCAGGCTGAGCAGCGTCGACTCGCCCTCCCCGATCGCCGCCATGTCCCACCCGGCATCCAGCGTCTGCACCGGCTCGGCCGTCGCGTGCACTCCCCCGGCCAGATGCGTGACACGCGGCCCGTCGGCCAGCGCCCTGATCTGTTTCAGCTCATCCGCCAGAGCAGCGGCGTCAGGAGAATAAAAAGACCAGAGGACTAGCGTACGGACATCGCCCGCCTCGCGAATGTGCCGAGCGGTCTCCTGCACGGTCTCGCCGAAGCGCACCTCGTAGCGGGTGCGGGTCTCGTGCTCCCCCAAGGCGCCCAGCAGCGCGTGGAAGCCGTAGGTCACCGCCTTGCGGTACCGCAGCACGAGGACCAGCTCAGGAGCACTCATGCGCCGATTTTGCCAGCCCGGGCGTCGCGGTCCCGAGCGTGGTCCGGTGTGGCCGAAGGCGGCGTGCGGGCTGCCGCTTGTCCCGGCGTGCTAACAACCGAGAGGTGGGACGTCCGCGGATGCGAGCAATGGTGTACGACCGGTACGGGCCGCCCGCCGTGCTCCGGCTCGAGGAAGTCCCCGTGCCGGTCCCCGGCGCCGGCCGGGTCCTCGTCAAGGTCGCGGCAACGTCGATCAATCTGAGCGACTGGGAGTGCCTGCACGGCACGCCGCTGTACGCGCGCGTCGGCGGGCTGCGCGCTCCGGCACGCCGCATCCTGGGCTCCGACATCGCCGGCTGGGTCGAGGCCGTCGGGCCGGACGTCACCCAGTTTTGCCCCGGCGATCCGGTGTACGGCGACAACCTGCAGGCCAAGGGTGGTTTCGCCGAGTACGCGATCGTTCCGGAACCGGCGCTGGCGGCGAAGCCCGCGGCGCTGTCCTTCGCGCAGGCGTCGGCAATCCCGCAGGCCGGAGCGATCGCCTGGCAGGGCACCGCCGGAGCCGCGACTGGGCGCCGAGTCCTGATCAACGGCGCGGGCGGCGGCTCCGGGTCATTCGCGATCCCGCTCGCCAAACGGCTCGGCGCGCACGTCACCGGCGTCGACAACGCCGGCAAGCTGGACTTCATGCGGTCGCTCGGCGCCGACCAGGTGCTCGATTACCGCCACACCGACTTCACCCGCACCGGGCCGTACGATCTGATCCTCGACCTGGTCGCCCACCGCTCGGTGTTCGCCTACCGCCGGGCGCTGGCGCCCGGCGGCCGCTACCGATGCGTCGGCGGTTCGGTGTCGACGCTGCTGCGCGTGCTGACGGCCGGCACGGTCGCCGGCCGGCTCACCGGTCGCCGGCTGGGCGTGCTCGCCGTCAAGGAGGGCCCGCGGCACTTCGGCCCGGTGGCCGAGCTCTGCGCCGGCGGCGAGCTCGACATTCACATCGACCGCACGTTTCCGCTTGAGCGGACGCCCGAGGCGCTGGCCCGGGTGGGTGAGGGGCACGCCGTGGGCAAGGTCGTCGTCCAGGCAAGCTTCTGACCATCGACGAGCCGCATCCGCGGTCAGGCCGCGCAGGCGACCGTCACCGGGCCGGTTCCGGCGCGCTTGGCCGCGTACATCGCCTGGTCCGCGGCCGCCAGGATCTGCTCGGACTCGGTGGCCCGGCCGCCGGCGACGCCGACGCTGCCCCGCAGCGGGTTGCCGTCCGGGCCGGTGAGGGCGGCCAGCCGGGCCACCACGCGGTCCGCGACCGGCCGGGCGTCGGCCAGCTCGGTATTCGGCAGGAGCATCACGAACTCGTCCCCGGCCAGCCGGCACGGCAGGTCACTCGACCCGGTCCGGGCCAGGCCCCGCAGGACGCCGGCCACGCCCAGCAGGACGTCGTCCCCGGCCGCGTGGCCGAACCGGTCGTTGATCTGCTTGAACCCGTCCAGGTCCAGAAACAGCACGGAGATCGTGCTGTGGTCGACGCGGGCCCGGTCGAGCGCCCGCCCGAACATGGCCCGGTTCGGCAGGTCGGTCAGTGGGTCATGGGTCGCCAGATGCTGCAGGCGCTCCTGGACCTGGCGCAGGCCGGCGCTCCGCCACGCGAGCACCTCACCGACCGCGAGGTAGAGCGGGACGGCATAGCTGGTCGAGGACAGTGCCGACGAGGACGCGCCGTGGCCGAGCAGCGGGAGCAGGTACGCGGCCAGGATGAACGGGCTCATCAGCACGCTGGTTCCCCGCGGCTCGCACAGGCCGAGCCAGATGAAGACCAGGAAGAACAGCATGCCGTAGCGGAAGGCGTCGAGCCCCGCCGCGATGTTGTGCGCCGCGATGACGGCCATGGCGCCCGGCCCGATCGCGAGGCGGACCAGCCGCGGGATCCGGGCCCACGGCAGGGTCAGCGCCACCAGGCCGAAGATCACCGCGAAGGTGGCCAGGGAGATCACGGCGACCGGGTGGAAGCCCGGCGGCGTCGGGAAGAGCAGCGTGAAGAACGTGAAGACGCCGCCGAAGACGAACAGCAGGCCGACCGTGCAGCCGCTCAGGACCGCCGGATCGCTCGCCCGGGTCCGATCCACAAGGTGCCGGACACTCTTCATGCGGCACCACGCCTGCGCTGCCCGGTCTGCTCGCCATAGATTCCGCACCGAATGAGGACACCATCCCGCGGTTGCCGATCCGGTGCGGCGAAAGAGCGCTGGGGCTGCGTTCCCCGCTCGCCGAAGCGGACCTCGGCGCGGGCGCGAAGCTTGACGGGTGCCCGTCGGGGTAATGCGGCACACTGACGGCCGGGGGTGCTGATGAGTCTGGAAAAAGTGATCTTCGGGTTCTTCGTGCTGCTCGCGGCGACGCTGAACTTCGGTTTCTTCATCGGTGACCTCGCCGATCCGAAGCTGCACAACGAGTACGAGCTGTTCGCCGCCGTCGTGGTGAACCTGATCGCCACCGTGCTGAAGTTCGGCGACCGCACGCAGATCGGCGCGGTGCACCTGGCCACCAGCCTGGTGGCCGACCTGCAGTTGATCGCCGCCACCCTGGCCTGGACCTGGGCGACACAGGTCTCGGCGGGCGGGCTGAACGGCGAGTCGATGGCCGCCGTGGTGTCGCTGTCCGGCGGCGCCCTGCTGGCCAACATCGTCTCGGTCGTGCTGCTGGTCATCGAGACCGTCTCCTTCCAGCGGCGCTGAGCGGCAGCCGTGCCCGGACCGAAACGGTGGTGGCTGCCCGGCCGTGACGAGGAGCGACCGCGCGAGGCGCGCCGCTGGACGCGGATCGCCGTCGCCGTCCAGGGTCCGCCGACGGTCTTCCTGATCCTGCGCCGGATGCGGGCACCGCTGATCGTCCTGATCACGATCTTCGCGGTCAGCGTGCTGGGCCTGACGCTGATTCCCGGCCAGGACGACGCCGGGCAGCCGGCCCGGATGGGCTTCTTCGACGCGTTCTACTTCATGAGCTACACGGCCACGACCATCGGGTACGGCGAGATCCCGCACGCGTTCACCGGCGGCCAGCGGCTCTGGGTGACGGCGACCATCTACCTCACCGTCATCGGATGGGCCTACGCGATCGGCTCGCTGCTGACGCTGCTGCAGGACCGCGCGTTCCGGCAGGCGCTCGCACTGCAGCGGTTCACGCGTACGGTCGCCCGGCTCCGCGAGCCGTTCCTGCTGATCGCCGGGTACGGGCAGACCGGCCGGCTGCTGGGCCGCGAGCTCGACGCGCTCGGCCGCCGGCTCGTGGTGATCGACACCGACGCGGAGCGGGTGGACGCGCTGGACATCGACGCCTACCGCTCCGACGTGCCGGGGCTGGCCGGTGACGCCCGCAACCCGCAGACGATGGAGCACGCGGGGCTCGGCCACCCGTACTGCGAAGGGGTGTTGGCCCTGACCGACGACGACGAGGTGAACCTGGCGGTCACCATGACGGCCGCACTGGTGCGACCCGAGCTGCCGGTGATCGCCCGCGTGGTGTCCCCGGCCGTCGAGCACCGGATGGCCGCGTTCGGGTCGCCCACGGTGGTGAACCCGTTCGACCGGTACGGGGACCATCTACGGCTCGCCTTGCGCGCCCCGGCGTCGTACCAGTTGATGACCTGGCTGGAGAGCGGGCCGGGGGCCGAACTGCCGGAGCGGGCCCAGCCGCCGCGGGCCGGGCGCTGGGTGCTGTGCGGCTACGGCCGGTTCGGCCGGGAGCTCACCGAGGACCTGCACGCCGAGGGCCTCACCGTCACCGCGATCGACCTCCGGGCGGAAACCGGGGACGAGCCGTGGGTCATCGCCGGCGACGGCTCCGAGCCGCACGTCATGGCCGCTGCCGATCTGGTGGGGGCGGTCGGCTTCGTGGCCGGTACGGAGAACGACACCACCAACCTGTCACTGGTCGCCGCCGCCCGCCACATCAACCCCGACCTGTTCGTCGTGTCCCGGCAGAACCGGCCGGAGACGGCGCCACTGTTCGCCGCCATGCGGATCGACTCGCTGCTGGTGCCGGCCGAGGTGGTCGCGCATGAGATCTACGCGCAGCTGAGCACCCCGCTGCTGTGGCGCTTCCTGCGGGAGATGCCGGCCCTCGGCGACGAATGGGCCCGCACCATGGTCGACCGCCTGCAGCAGCGTTGCGGGCACCGCCTGCCCTGGTTGTGGCGCACGACGCTGGACGCGAGCGAGGCCCCGGCGCTCCACCGCTGGCTGCGCGACGGGCAGGCGACACTCGGCGATCTCCTGCGCCATCCCGACGACCGGGAGCAGCGCCTCGACATCGTCCCGCTGCTGATCCAGCGCGACGGGCAGGCCACGCTCGGGCCCGCCGACGACGAGGTGCTGCAGCCCGGCGACGAGATCCTGCTCGCCGGGCACCCGTGGGACCAGCGAGCGCTGCTGGACACGCTGACCATCGACTCCGCGAGCCAATACGTCCGGTCCGGCCACCGCGTCCCGGCAAGCTGGATCTGGCGACGCCTGACCCGCTCGGGCCGCTAGGTTCCGCGTCAGCCGCGGAGCGCGAACTTGCGGGGGTAAGCCGTCCGGCTGGGGAAAGCAGCCGATGCGCCGATCCGGATGGGCCGTTCCGCGACCAGACTGATCGGCGCGGCGGAGACCGACATCCGCCCCTTCGACGGTGGAGTGCCTCGAATGAGCGGCTGGCAACTGTCCGGCTACACCTCGGTTCGTCCGCTCGGCGCCGGAGCGTCGGGCGCCGTCGTGCTCGCCACTCACGACGAGAGCGGCACCCCGGTCGCGATCAAATATCTGGTGCACGTCCTCGGGGACGACGCCTCGTTCCGGGCCGCCTTCCGGCGCGAGGCGGAGCTGCTCGGGCAGGTCGACGACCCGCACGTCTCCCGGCTGTACGAGTACGTGGAGTCCGCCGACGGCGCGGCCATCGTGATGGAGCTGGTCAACGGCGTGTCGCTGCGCCAGATGCTGCGCGAGCACGGCCCGACCAGCCCGGAGGCGGCGCTGTGCGTCCTGAAGGGCTCGCTCGCCGGGCTCGGCGCGGCGCACGCCCACGGTGTCGTGCACCGTGACTACAAGCCGGAGAACGTGCTGGTCACCGGCGAGGGGCAGAGCAAGCTCGCCGACTTCGGCATCGCCACCCCGGTCGGGCACGGCACCGGGACCGTCGTCACCGGCACGCCGCGGTACATGGCCCCGGAGCAGTGGACCGGCGCCCCGGCCACACCGGCCTGCGACATCTACGCCGCCACCGCCACCTTCTTCGAATGTCTCACCGGCAATCCGCCGTACGACGGCGCGAACCTGTTCGCCCTGCACGACCAGCACGCCAACGCGCTCATCCCGACCGATCCGGCGCCGCCGCCGGTGCACGACCTGCTCCGCCGGGGCATGGCCAAACAGGCCACCGACCGGCCACCGGACGCGTTCGCCTTCCTGGACCTCCTGGAGCAGGTGGCCGGCGCGGCGTACGGCGACGAGTGGGAGGACCGCGGCCTGCGCGAGCTGGCCCGCCGGGCCGCCCTGCTGGCCGCGCTGTGGCCGTTCCCGGACGGCAGCGGGGGCGCCACCAGCTTCGCCACCACGACGCTCGGCGGCACCGAGGCCGGGCGCCCCGGCGGCGTGCTCCGCAATCGCAAGCTGACCGTGGTGGCCGCCGCCACCGTCGTCGCGGCGCTGCTGGCCGGCGGCGTGGGGTACCACTACGCCGCGGCCGCCGAGGAGTCCCCGGTCGCCGCCGACCTGGTGGTTCCCGGAACGTCCGGTGTCACCGCCACCCCGGCCGCCGCGACCACACCGGCGGCCGCCCCGGCGACCTCGACCGGCGAGCCGGCTCCGACCCCGACCACGACGGTGCCGGCGGACCCGGGCAGCACGCCCACCAAGTCGGCGACCGCCTCGCCCACCACCAGCGTCACCACCAGCAAGACCGCCACGCCGAGCCCGTCGGCCAGCACCTCCCCGACGCCGCCGCCCGACACCACGGCTCCCGAGGTCGGCGCGGCCGGCGCGAAACCGGCCAGGCTGGAGGCGGAGGGCTGCAAGTACGGCAACCGCACGAGCACCGTGGTGGTCACCGTCACCGACGACCGGAGCGGACCGGGCGAGCTGAAGGTCAGCTTCCGCTACACCCTGGGCGGCACGACGCCGACCGTCGCCATGAGCCCGGCCGGCGGGAACAGCTTCCAGGGGACGCTGGGTCCGTTGCCGGCGCCGCGGACGGCCACCCGCATCCCGATCTCCGTGGTCGCGGCCGACGCCGCCGGCAACTCGGCGCGGTCGGCGTCACCGGCGTACGTGAGCCTCGACAACATCTGCACCCCCGGTTAGGAGCAGGCCGTGCCGGAGGAACCCTTCGACGACCGGACGATGCCGCTGCCGGCCGACCCGTGGCGGACCCAGCACGGTCCCGCCCCGACCGTGCACCTCGGCGGTCCGACCGCGTACCTCGGCGACCCGGACCGGACCACCCACCTGGCCGGCCCGGGCGCCACCTCGCCGGCTCCGCACCCGGACGGCTCCGAGCCGACCATCCGCACCCAGGCCGAGCTGCGGTTCGGGCCGGGCGTGCCGGTGACCCCGGTGGCCGCCCCGGCCTGGCCGGAGACCGCCCCGGCGCGGCGCCGGCCGTGGGGCCGCCGGCTGGTGTCGCTGGTCTCCGGCCTGCTCACCCTGGCGCTGGTCGTGGTGGTCGGGTTCTACGTGTGGCAGCGGCTCAGCCCGATCGCGGTGGAGAGCGTCACCGTGGCCGTGCCGAAGCCGGCCGGGACCCGCTGCGACGTCACCGTCGACGTGGTCGCCACCGTGCGGACCAACGGCAAGGCCGGGGTGATCCGCTACCAGTGGTTCCGCTCCGACGCGGCGCCGGGCGGCATCCTCACCGAGCGGGTCGGCCGGGGTCAGCGCACCGCCACGCTCACCCTCCGGTGGACGTTCGCGGGCGTCGGCACGGCCACCGAGACCGCCACCGTGAACATCATCGAACCGTCGCCGGTCCAGGCCGGCACCAAGGTCGCCTACCGGTGCCGGCGCGGCTGACCAGCTAACGGGTAACAACGGACACTTTCCGTTGTGCTTAGCCGGGCGTGGTGTCCGGCCGATGGAAGAATGTGTCCCCCGCCAAGCTGCACACCCTGCTGAACCGGATGCCGATCGGGCGCGCCCTGCGCACCGGGTTCACCGTGGTCATCGCGTTCCTGCTGGTCTCCGCGGCGGTCGCCGCCTTCTTCCTGATCCGGGCCACCCGTCAGGTCGGTGAGCTGGCCGGGACCGGTGTGCCGGCGATGCAGGTGGCCGGCGACATCAGCGGCCTGATGAACAAGTACCGCAAGGAGCAGTGGGAGTATCTCGCGCTGCCGCTGGACGACGCGGAGAGCCGCAAGGACACCATCGACGGGATGGCCGAGGAGGACGCCGACATGCGCGCCCTGTTCGCCGATTACCGGGCGCTGTCGACGAGCGCCGAGACCCGCGCCATCCTGGCCTCGTTCGAGGACCACTGGGACAAGTACGTCAAGGCCACCGCCGCCGAGGTCGCGCTGGCCGACGCGGGCAAGGCGGCCGAGGCCCGGGAGACCTTCGACAGCGGCGCGGGCGACGAGCAGTGGGACGGCCTCAAGGAGAGCCTGGCCGCGCTCGGCGACCGGCACACCGCCGAGTCCGAGGCGACCAGCACGGCCGCCGACCGGCAGGCGATCATCGCGTTCGGCGCGCTGGCGGCGCTGCTGACCGCCGCCGTCACCGTCGCCCTGACGGTCCGCCGGACACTGACCCGCCGGATCACCGACGGCCTGGGGCAGCTGTCCACCGCCGCCCGCGGCATCGCCCGGGGCGAACTCGACCAGCGGGTGCACGTCGAGGCCGAGGACGAGGTGGCCCAGGTGGCGGCCGCGTTCGACGACATGGTCGCCTACCTGACCGCCAAGGCGGAGATCTCGCAGCGGATGGCCACCGGCGACCTCGCGGTATCCGCGCCGGCCGCGTCCGCCGGTGACCGGCTCGGCACCGCCTTCACCGAGATGATCGAGAACCTGAACGACTCGGTCCGCCAGGTGCACCGGTCGGTCGACGACCTGGACGGCGCCTCGGCCCAGCTGGACGGCGCGTCCCAGGAGATCCGGGCGGCCGCCGCCGAGGTGGTCAGCAACGCCGAGCGGCAGGTGGAGCTGGTCTCCGCGGCGCAGCGGGCGGCCCGGGACACCTCCGCCTACGTCGACGAGGGCGTGGACACGGTGAGCAACCTGACGCGGGTGATGCGCGACCTGGACGACAAGGCCGCCCGGATCGGCGGGATCGTCGAGGCGATCACCCGGATCGCCGGGCAGACCAACCTGCTGGCGCTCAACGCGGCGATCGAGGCGGCCCGGGCCGGCACCCAGGGCGCCGGTTTCGCCGTGGTCGCCGGCGAGGTGCGCAACCTGGCCGAGGAGAGCGGCGAGGCGGCGCAGACCATCGCCGCGCTGGTCGCCGAGATCCAGCAGACCAGCGCCGAGGCGGTCACCGTGGTCGACGACCAGGCGCGCGGCGCGTTCGAGCGGATCGCCGAGGGCACCGCCGGGCTGCACTCGGCGCTGGACGCGGTCGGCTCCTTCGCCGGCGCGAACAAGGGCTCGACCGAGCGGATGGCGGCCGCGACCTCGACGGCCGCGGACCAGGTGCGGCAGCTGACCGCCACCGCGACCGGGTTGCGGGAGGTGGCGGGGCGCTTCTCGGTACGCGGAAGCTGAGCCGAGCCGGGTCAGCGCGAGCCCCCGTCCCGGACGGTCACCAGACCCGACTCGTAGGCGGCGATCACCAGCTGCGCACGGTCCCGGGCGGCGAGCTTGTGCAGCAGCCGTCCGATGTGGGTCTTCACCGTGCCGACGCCCAGGTGCAGGTGCTCGGCGATCTCGGTGTTCGACAGTCCACCGGCGATCAGGGCGAGCACCTCACGCTCCCGGTCGGTGACCGTCTCGAGGCCGCGCGGCGTACCGGAGACGGGTTTGCGCCTGCTCGTGAAGGCGTCGATCAGCCGGCGGGTGATCTGGGGCGCGAGCAGCGCCTCGCCGGCCGCGACCAGCCGGACCCCGGCGAGCAGCTCGCCGGCCGTGGTGTCCTTGACCAGGAAGCCGCTGGCGCCCGCCTCCAGTGCGGCGAACACGTACTCGTCGAGGTCGAAGGTGGTCAGCATGAGCACCCGGACCGCGGAGGTCTCCGGCGCCGCGCAGATCCGCCGGGTCGCCTCGATGCCGTCCATCACCGGCATCCGGACGTCCATCAGGACCACGTCCGGCCGGAGCTGGTGGGCCAGCCGGACCGCCTCCGCGCCGTCGCCGGCCTCACCGACCGTGGTGAAGCCGGGCGAGCCGTTGAGCAGCGACCGGAAGGTCTCCCGGATCAGCGAATGGTCCTCGGCGAGCAGGACCCGGATCTCCGGCACGGCTGGCGACTCGGTCACGCGGTCTCCTCGGCTGCGGTGTACGGAATGGCGGCGACCACCTGGAATCCACCGCCCGGGCGCGGGTCCGTGGCGAGCGTGCCGCCGTACATGGTCACCCGCTCGTGCATGCCGATCAGGCCCTGTCCGCCACGGCTGCGGCGGGCCGCGTGCATGCCCCGGCCGTCGTCGGCGACCTGGATGTCCACATTGCCGCCGTCGGCCCGCACGGTGACCCAGCACAGGTCAGCGTCGGCGTGTTTGACCACATTGGTGAGCGACTCCTGGACGATGCGGTAGACGGTCAGGCCGACTGCCGTGGGCAGCTGCTCGGTGCCGCTGACGTCGAGCTCGACCCGCAGGCCGGTGGAGCGCAGCCGATCGGCGAGATGGACCAGATCCGCGGCGCCGGGGGCCGGGGCCAGCTCGGCGGCCGGGTCGTCGTCGTCGCGCAGCACGTCCAGCAGCCGCCGGATCTCGGTGAGCGCCGATCGGCTGGTCTTCTCGATGACCTCCAGCGCCGCCCGGGTCTCGCCCGGTTTGTCGGCCAGGTGGTTGGCGACGGTCGCCTTCACCGCGATCAGGCTCAGGCTGTGCCCGACGATGTCGTGCAGCTCACGGGCGATCCGCAGCCGCTCGTCGGTCACCGCGTCGCGGGCGAGCCGGTGCGCCGCCTCCGCCTGCAGGGTGCGCCGCCAGCGGATCAGCCGGCCGGTGACCCAGGCGGCGATCAGCAGCACGACGACCACGCCGAGCTCGACCTGCCAATACAGCGGCACCTCGCTCACCGGGGCGTCCGCCGAGGAGACACCGGTGCGCAGGTAGAGCCAAGGGATGGTGACGGCCGGCGCGGCCAGGCCGCCGGCCAGGGCGAGCGCGGCCGCCACCCGGCCGCTCCGGGAGGCCGCGGTGTAGAGCGCGAGCGCGGCCGGGAACCAGGTCAGCGGGATCATCCCGAGGCCGACCACGCCGGCCGCGGTGGCGACCGCCGCGGCCGGCGTGATGACCACGAACACCGGCAGCGGCCAGCGGCGGCGGACCACCAGCGGCAGCCCGGTCGCCGCGGCGGCGAGCCACGCCACCGCGGCCGGGCCGGGCCAGGCCGGACCCGGTGGGTCCAGGACGGCGACGCCGGTCAGATAGGTCAGCAGGGCGGCGACCGGCACGTCGACGAGCGCACCGGGCAGCCGGAAACGATCGGCACGAGTCATCCGGCCACGCTATCCGGCCGGCCGGGACCGCGCGTCTGACCCAGGTCATACCTCGAGATCGGACCTCGGTCAGATTCGCCGGGCCGCTCCGGCGACCACGATGGAATCCATGATCGAGCTACGAGAGCTGACCAAACGGTACGGCGACACCACCGCCGTCGACCGGTTGTCGTTCGAGGTCCGCCCGGGTGTGGTGACCGGTTTCCTCGGGCCGAACGGGGCCGGCAAGTCCACCACCATGCGGATGATGCTCGGCCTGCACCGCCCGACCTCGGGCGAGGCCCTGATCGGCGGCCGGCGCTATGCGGAGATCCACCGCCCGCTGCACGAGGTCGGCGCGGTGCTGGACGCCGACGCCGCGCACCCCGGCCGCAGCGCCTTCACCCACCTGGCCTGCCTGGCCCGCAGCAACGGGATCGGCAAGGCCCGGGTGACCGCGGTGCTGGACCGGGTCGGCCTGGCCGGCGTGGCGCACAAGCGGGTCGGCGGTTTCTCGCTCGGCATGAAGCAGCGGCTCGGCATCGCCGGCGCCCTGCTCGGCGATCCGGCGGTGGTGCTGCTCGACGAGCCGGTGAACGGTTTGGACGCGGCCGGCATCCGGTGGATCCGATCGACTCTGCGTTCGCTGGCCGCGGAGGGCCGCACGGTGCTGCTCTCCAGCCACCTGATGAGCGAGATGGCGCTCACCGTCGACCGGGTGCTGATCATCGGCCGCGGCCGGTTGATCGAGGACACCTCGGTGGCCGAGATGCGCGACCGGTTCGAGCAGGACGTGCTGGTCCGCACGCCGCGGCCGGCCGAGCTGACCGGACTGCTGACCCGGCTCGGCGCGACGGTGACCCGGACCGGCGACGGCGACCTGGTCGCGGTCGGCGTGGACGCGCCGGCCATCGGCGACGCCGCCGCGGCCGCGTCGATCCCGGTCCACGGGCTGACCCCGCGCAGCGCCACGCTCGAAGACGTCTATCTGCAGATGACCGACGAGGCCGCGGAGTACCGCGCCGCCCTCACGACGGAAGGCCGATGATGACCTCGATGCGCGATCTGGTGGCGGCGGAGTGGCTGAAGGTCCGCACGCTCCGCTCGACCTGGGCGTTCCTGGCCGGCGGCATGGCCGCGACGGCGCTCGGCGCCTTGATCCTCTCCTTCCTGGTGCAGTCCTACGACGCGGCCACCCCAGCCGACCGGGCGAACTTCGAGACGGCCGATCCCACCGTGGTGACCATGCCGTTCGTGATGTTCTTCATCGGTGCGATCGGCGCCATGCTGATCACCAGCGAGTTCACCACCCGGTCGATCGGGCCCTCGCTGCTCGCCGTGCCGCAGCGCCGCCTGCTGATCGGCGCCAAGGCGACGGTGGCCGGGCTGGTCGGCCTCGGCTGCGGCGCGCTGTTCGCGCTGCTCGCCTTCGCCGACGCCCGGCTGCTGCTCGGCGACCGGCCGGCGCCGCTCAACCCGTGGCCGCAGTGGACCGACGCGATCCCGACCGTTCTCTGCGCCACGCTGATCACGCTGGTCACCTGCCTGGTGGCGATGGGTCTGGGCGCGCTCGTCCGGTCCACCGCGGCGGCGCTGACCACGCTGGGCGGGCTGGTGCTGGTGGCGCCGATCTTCGCGCACTTCCTGCCGACCGTGTGGCAGCTGCGGCTCGCCTCGGTGCTGCTGCCCAACCTCACCCCGCAGCTGGCCGGCAGCGACCATCCCTACCTGCTCTCCCAGGGCGGCGCGGCCGCAGTGGCCGCCGGTTATGTGCTGCTCGCCCTGCTGGCCGGCGCGATCAGCTTCAGCCGCCGCGATGCCTGACCGGTCAGCAGGCGGACCGCGCGACCAGCGCCCGCATCACCTGGGTGGTCTTGGCCTCGGCGGTGCTCGGGACGAGCCCCTTGCCCTCGACGAAAGCGAGCAGCGCCGCCTGCGCCGCCGGGGCGGCCGCGACGTCCTCCTCGACGATCGAGAGCTCCAGGAAATCGAGGTCGCCGACGGTCCAGCGCTCGGCCCGCACGTCGAGCGCCGGGCCGCCCGGCCGCGGCACCGCGAACTTGGGCCAGCGGATCGCCGACACGGCCGGCAGCACGGTGAGCGTGGCGACGTTGACCGCGATCCCGGCGCACTGCTCGATCAGCCGCTCCTGGTCCGCCGAGAAGAGCGCGTTCACGGTACGGTCGCCGCTCACCACCGCGGCGACCAGTCCCCTGGGCCGCTCGGCGGTGAGCGAGATGGCCAGCGTGCGGCGGTCGGCGGCCCAGTCCTCCTCGATCTTGAACTCGCCGTCCTCGGTCTTCCCGGTGTCCAGCCAGGCGTCGGTCAGCTGCGACCGGCGGCCCGGCCGGAGTTTCACCGTGACGTCGTCCTTGCCGCTGGTCTTCTGCCGGGCCCGCAGGATGAGGTGCTCGTCGAGCAGCGGCGTGGCCACGCAGAGCCCGGTGGTGACGTCCTCGACGAAATAGATCTTCCAGGGCGCCAGGTCCGGCAGGCCGAGCACCCGGACCGCCTCGGCGGTCTGGTCGCCGTCCAGACTGACCTTCATCTCCACGCCGTCGAGTCGCATCGGTACCTCCCCTGGTCACCCCGATTGAGCGCCCTCCCGCGGCCCGGCCTCCAGGCAACCGTCGTTGATCCGATAACGGCGCGAGCCCGGTTCCGCACCGGAGCGGGAACCGGGCTCGCATCGTCAGCGACGTTTCTTCGGCAGGTCGAACTGGTCGGCGCGGCGGCAGTCCTTGTGGTTGCCGATCGCGCCCGGCGGCAGTTTCTTGAGCGCCGCCCGGGCCCGCTGCCGGCCGAGGTTCCAGGCGTACCAGGGATCGGGTTCCCTGAGGTCGTCGGCGATCCAGCTCAGCGTGCAGCGGCGGACCGGATCGGGCAGCTCGGTCAGCGCCGGGGTGGCGTCCGCGGAGAGCGCCCGCAGGTACCACGCGTCGATCTTGCCGGATCCCTCGTAACGGGCGGCGTTGCGGCTGGCCGCGTAACCCTCCGGGTCGAGGCCGGCGAGGCCGAGCAGCATCAGCACAGCCAGCGCCACGGTGGCCCGCGGGATCCACCGGCCGCGCCACCGGATGCCGGCCAGCGCGATCATCACGAAGACGGTGCCGAGCAGCAGCTCGGCGGACATCACGAAGATCCGCTCACCGGTGAAGCTGTAGACCCGCTGGTACTCCCACATCCGGGAGAGCGCCGAGGCGACGATGACCACGCTCAGCGCGCAGACCAGGCCGAGCAGGACGCGCAGCAGGACCCGCTCGACCGGCTCGTCGCGCCGGGCCCAGCGAGCCAGTCCGGCGATCAGCGCCAGCGAGAGCAGGGTGACCGCGACCAGCTGCCAGAAACCGCTCCGGGCGTACTCGGCGTAGCTGAGCCCACTGGTCTTGAGGACGTGCTTGTTGCCGCCGAAGAGGACGGTGAACTGCACCGCGACGAAACCGCCGAAGAGCAGCACCAGCGCGGCGGCGGCCGGCGCCCACTCGACCAGGCCGAACCGGCCCCGGCCCGGAGTGTCCAGGCTGGACGTGACCGGCGGGGCGGACAGCGTGTAGATGCCGGCCACCGCGATCAGGCCACCGAGCACGGCCAGGAAGACCCAGCGGAACACCGAGCCGACGTTGAGATCGGGCACGATCTTGCCGAGCGAGTCGGAGAAGACCACGTCGGCCGAGGAGAGCAGCGCGCCGAAGACCAGCAGGACCAGCACGGTGAGACCGATCGAGAAGCCGATCCGCCGGGCCATCCCCGGGTTGCGGCCGCTGGACTGCAGGTGACTGCGCACCCACGGGATGCCACGGAAGGCCGCGTAGGGGGCGGCCACCAGGCTGAACAGGATCGACCGGATCTGCCGGCCGCCGACGATGGCCAGCGCCGCGCAGCCGAGCGCGCCGAGCACACTGAACGTCACCAGCCACCAGGCGTTGCGGATGGCCGGGACGGCGAGCAGGAGGAGCGCCGCTACCGCCCAGCCGGAACGGATCCACCGCTCGGCGTGCGACAGGTCGGCGGAGCGCCGGACCGCGCCGATGACGCCGGCGGTCAGCACCAGCCAGCCGAGGAACCAGCCGATGCCGACCCGGTCCAGCGGGACGAAACAGGCGACGCCGAGCGCGCCGGCCAGCACACCGGCCGGGACGGCGCGGCCGCGGGTGGCCGCCGGTCCTGGCCAGTGCTTGTCCCGGAAGCGCTGCCACGGGGTCGGCTCCGGCTGGTAGGCGCCGAAGTGCCGGACCGGCTGGGGGCGCTGCGGAGGGCGCTGCGGTCCATTCTGCGGGGTCTGCGGGAAGGCCGCAGCGGGCCACTCCTCCGGCGGGCCGGGGCGAGCGGCGGCCGGCGCGGAGCCGGAAGTCGAAGCGGGCCTTGCGGTGGACGGCGCGGACCCGGCAGCCGAAGCCGGCCCGGCAGCCGAAGCCGGCCCGGCGGTCGAAGCCGGCCCTGCGGCGGCCGGCGTGGGCCGGGCGGTGGCCGGGGTGATCCGGGGGCCGGGACCGGCGGTCACCGAGTCGGCCGGGGTGCGGGCGGGGGCGGGCGACTCGGGCTTCTCGGCCGCTCCCGCGCCGGCCGAAGGGTAAGCCGTCTGGTCGCCGGATCGCGCCCCATCCGACTCTTCGGACTTGTCGGATCCGGGAGCAGCAGCACCGGCCGCACCGGCCTGAACGGACCCGGTCTGAGCCGACGCGGTCTGAGCCGACGCGGTCTGAGCCGACGCGGTCTGAGCCGACGCGGTCTGAGCCGACGCGGTCTGAGCCGACGCGGTCTGAGCCGACGCGGTCTGAGCCGACGCGGTCTGAGCCGACGCGGTCTGAGCCGACGCGGTCTGAGCCGACGCGGTCTGAGCCGACGCGGCCTGAGCCGACGCCTCAGCCTCAGCAGCGACAGCGGCCTCAGCGGAAGCAGCGGCCGTCGCGACGGGTGCGACGGTCGCGGCCGGAGCCGCAGTCGCGGCGGGGGCGATGGTCGCGGCGGGCGCGATCGTCGCGTCCGGGGCCGCAGCCGCCGCCGAGGCCGGAGTCGCGGTCGCGGGTGAGGCGGCGGCCGGGACCGAGCCGGCCGCCTCCTGCACGGCGACCATCGGCACGAACAGCGCGTAACCCCGCGTCCCCGACGGGATCTGCACCGGGATGGCCCAGGCCGGCTCGCCGTCCGAGCCTGGCCACACCATTGACGGGATGGCGCTGGTCGGCGGCATCACCAGAAGTTGCGGCGCCGCCTCGGGTGCCGCTGGTGGCGGCGGGTCCGACGGATGTCGTTGCTCGGGTGGCGAATCGGCCACGGCCCCTCCTCGATCGATCGGTCCGCACACTCTAGGGCGTCCGCGCCCGGAAATCTACGTTGGGACGCTCCCGTACCGCCGCGACGACGTAGCGTGAGCCGACCAGTGCGATCACCGACCGCCCGGCCCCTTCGGACCGGGCTTCGACCCGGACTGTCCCGGCGCGGACGACGACATCGACGGTGATGCAGACGCGGCGCCCGAGACCGGGACGGAGGGCGCGACCGGCGCGGACGGCGGCGCAGTCCCGGACGGCGCGGCCGGCGCGGTGGACGGCGCCGCGGCCCCGGACGGCGCGGAGCCGGTGACGCTGGGCTTCGGGCCCGGCAGCGGCTGAGCGGCCACCGTGGTCTCCGGGTGGTCGAAGCTCCACCCCTCGGCGAGCAGCTCCGGGATCAGCGTGCGCAGCGCCACCACGGTCTGCTTCCGGTCCCCGCCGCCGTCGTGGACGAGCACCACCGCCCGCGGCGTGAGCTGCTGCTTGATCCGGGACGCGATCACCCCGGCGCCGGGCAGCAGCCAGTCGTCCGGGTCGACGACCCAGCCCAGCGGCGTGTGCCCGGCCTTCCCGCCGGCTCGCGCCGAGGGACCGAAGTCGCCGTACGGCGCGCGGTAGTAGGTCACCGTGGCGCCCGGCGCGGCCTCGGCGATCGCCGCGTCCGCCGCGGCGATGTCGGCGCGGCTCTTCGCCTCGGAGATGATGCCCAGATCGTCGTGGTGCATCGAGTGGTTGCACAGCCGGTGCCCCTCGGCGACGATCCGGCGCACCAGCTGGGGATACCACTCGGCGTTCTCGCCGACCACGCAGAAGGTGGCCTTGACGTGGTATTTCGCCAGCAGGTCCAGGACCGCCGGGGTGTCCTCGGACGGGCCGTCGTCGAAGGTCAGGGCGAGTCGCTTACCGCTGTGCTCGGTGTGCACCACCGGCTGGTAGCCGGCCGCGGCGGCGTGCCGGCCGGCGACCGAGTCCGGGTTCTTGACCTCGTGCCCGGCCTTGCCGAAGTCGCCCGCGTCGGTGCGCCCGACGCGCGCCGGCTGGGGCAGCGGGGTGGCCGGCCGGCCCTGCAGGGCGGACCGGGTGAAGTCGCGCCAGATCGAGGACGGCATGGTGTCGCCCTCGATCCGCTTGTTCCGGGCGTCGCGCAACGGTCCCGGTTTCGCCTTGCCGATCCAGACCACGCTGGCCAGCTCGGGGGTGTAGCCGGCCATCCAGGCGTCCTGGTTGTCCCGGGTGTCCCGGTACTGCTGAGTGCCGGTCTTGCCGGCCGCCGGACGGCCCGGGGTGATGCCGCGCTCGGTCACCACCGACTTCAGCACGGTGGTGACGTCCGCGGCGATCTTCCGGTCGACCACGGTGGTCGCGACGTCCCGGGTGGTGTATCCGATGCCGCCGGCGCCGCTCACCGACTCGACGAAGTGCCGCTGGTGGCGGACTCCGTCGCCGGCCAGGGTCGCGTAGACGGTCGCCAGGTCGCCCGGGACCACCGGGTACCGGCCCAGCGAGATGTCGCCGCGGGTCTTCCCCGGCGCCGGGTCGCCCTTGACGTCGACCAGCGACTTGTGGCCGTCGTACTTCTCCGGGATGCCCAGCCGCACCGCCATGTCCCGCACCCGGCCCGGTCCGATCTGGGCGGTCACCGCGTAGAACGGGGTGTTCAGCGAGTCCACCATCGCCTGCTGCAAGGTGCACTCCGGGCACTGCCGGTCGTCGTGGTTGCGCAGCGGCACACCGCGGTCCGGGAACAGCCGGGGCGAGCTGCCGTCCCAGCGCGACCGGTAGGCGATCCCCTGGCCCAGCGCGGCGGCCAGCACGATCGGCTTGAAGGTGGACGCCGCCGGGTGCGCCGCCGCGGCGTTGTCGAAGTATCCGCTGCCGCGCTCGCCGCCGTAGTAGGCGCGCACCCCGCCGGTTGCCGGGTCCAGCGCGACCAGGGCGGCCTGCAGCCCGGCCGGCTGCCCGTGCAGCTGCGCCCGGACCGCGTTCACCGCGGCCTGCTGGGCCGGCTGGTCCAGCGTGGTGACCACCCGCAGGCCCTGGGTGTGCAGCTGCTGCGAGGTGATCCCGTGCCCGGCCAGCTCCCGCTCCACCCGGTCGACGACCAGGCCGAGCGGTCCGCCGATCGCCGAGCCGGCCGGCCGGACGTTCGGGTAGGTCACCGTGGCCGGGTCGATCAGGCCGGCGTCCCGGGCGGTCGCGAAGAGCCAGTTCCAGCGCCGCCGGGCGGCCGTCGGGTCGTGGTCCGGGTCGTAGCCCCACGGGTCCTTGATCACCGCGGCGAGCACCGCGCTCTGCGCGAAGTCCAGCCGGTCCGGGGTCACCCCGAAGTAGGCGTTGGCGGCGGCGGCGATCCCGTACGCGCCGCGGCCGTAGTAGATCGTGTTGAGGTACCGGGCGAGGATCTCGTCCTTGCCGTACTGCCGCTCCAGGTTGATCGCGAGGGCCAGCTCCTGCATCTTCCGGTCGACGGTGACCCGCTGGGTCAGGAAGGCGTTCCGGGCGTACTGCTGGGTGATCGTCGAGGCGCCCTCGCGCTTGCCGCTCACGTCGGCCACCACGGCCCGGGCCACGCCGCGCAGCGACACCCCGGCGTGCTCGTAGAAGTCACGGTCCTCGGCGAGCAGCACGGCCTGACGCAGGGCCGGCGAGATCGCCGAGAGCGGCACGTCGTTGTGGTCGGTCGCGCCGACCCGGGCCAGGATGGTCTTCCCGTCCCGGTAGTACAGGACCGAGGCCTGCGGCTGCGGCACGGCGCCGGGCACCGGCACGGACTCGACGTAGGCCTCCGCGGCGCCGACGCCGGCCGCGCACCAGAACGTCAGCACGGCGAGGGCGGTGGCCACCATCCGGCGCCGGCGCGGCCGCCGTTTCGGCGGCTCCGCGGATTCCTGCGATGCGATCGGGTCCGGATGTCCGGTGGATTCTTCGCGCACATCCGCCTAGACGGTATCCAACCGGGTGAATGTTGCCTGTAATTTTGTGTCACCGCCCGATCACGGTGATCAGCGGCGCGATGACCTGCGGGTTTCGTAATGTTGCACGCGAATGCGATGAGATAGGTCGCAATTCGCCATGCCACCGATGTCGCACGCGAGGAGTCGCCGGCCGTGAGAGCCGTCCCGATCGCTCAGCATGCCGCGGACCTGCCGCACGCCACCGAGGGCAATCCGGTCGGCATCGCCGGCCCGCCTGACCGGTTGTGATCGGGTGCCGCGTGGCGCGGCACCCGATTCGTCGCGGCTCGCGGTCAGCTGCCCGCCGGGGTGCCGGCCGGCACCGGGCTGGGCGCCGGGCCGGTCCGCTGCCCGGCGAGATCGGCGAAGAGCTCCTCCCAGCGGGCCAGGATGACCGGTGACTCGTAGTGCACGGCGGTGGCGCGGGCGGCCGCGCCCAGCGTCTCCCGCTCGGCCGGGTTCTCGATCAGCCGGATCATGCCGGCCGCCAGGCCGGGGATGTCCTGGGCCGGGATCAGCAGACCGTTGGCGCCGTCGTCGACCACGTCGGCCGGGCCGGTCGGGCAGTCGAAGGCGACCACCGGCAGGCCGGTGCACATCGCCTCGAGCAGGACCATCGGCAGGCCCTCCTTGCGGGAGCTGAGCACGAAGATCGAGGCCTTGGCGAGCTCGGCGTCCAGGGTGCGGGTGAGGCCGCGCAGCTTGACCACGTCGCCGAGGCCGCGTTCCTCGATCATCTCGGTCAGCTTCTTGCGTTTCCGGCCCTCGCCGAAGATGTTCAGCTGCCAGTCCGGGTGCGCCTCATGAACCCGCTCGAACGCCTGGATCAGCAGGTCGAAGCCCTTCTGCGGGGTGAGCCGGCCGGCCGCGACCAGGGTCCGGGTCCGGCCGTCGAGGGGTGCCACCGGACGCGGCGGGATGCCGTTCGGGATGCGTTCCAGCCGGGCCGTGTCGCCCAGCGCGTCCCGGTAGGCGGCCAGGTCGGCGTGGGTCAGCACGGACACCGCGTCGAGCCGGGGGTAGGCACGGCGGATCGCGGCCTGCAGGCGGGGCTTGTAGCTGCCGAAGTTCATGTGGTCCTGACCGATCCGGATCAACCGGCGCGGCGCGAACCAGGCGGACACCAGGTTCAGCGCGGGCCGCGTGGTGATCAGCACCGTGCCGTCCTGCTGGGCGCGCATGTACCGGATCAGCTTCAGGTCGACCAGCGGGTCCCACCGGTGGTACCGGAAGTCGCGGCCGTGCGGCAGCGGGTTGCGCGCCGCGCGGGTCTTCCGCCACCACCGGGAATTGGTGCCCGGCTTGTCGGTCCACCGCGATCCCTCCTCGCGGAGATCGGTCAGCGAGACCAGCCGCACCCGCGGGTCCAGCGGGAGGGCCGGGTCCTCCCTGTGCCGGTAGACACTGGCGACCTCGACGTCGTGGGTGGCGCACAGCGCGTTGGCCTGATTGAAGACCGTGCGGATGGTGCCGCCGATCCCGTACGCGTTGTGCAACAGAAACCTGATGTTCACGGGGCACAACCTATGGTCCGGTGTCAATCAGCGATAGACCCGCGAACCTTTATCCCGACAATGCGGCAGCTGTCGCCGGATGTTTCGTACATTTCTCCGCGCCGGTTCGCCGAAATGGCGTGACCGAACGGTTGCCCTGCGTCGACAGCGTGGCCGGCTAATCGAATAGTTTGGCAGCGGTCAGCACGGTCTGGACGATGCCGTAACCGAGCAGCACGCCGACCAGCGCCCAGGAGAGCACCAGCCGGAGGGTGGAGCCGGAGCCGGTCATGCGGCGGCCTCCTTCGCGACGGCGGCCGCCGGAGCGGCCGGTTCGTGGTGACGAGACGGGACCGGACGGATCAGGAGGTTGGCGACGAAGCCGACGGCGAGCACGCCGACCATGGTGAGCAGGGCCGGCTGGTAGGCCGAGGCGGTCAGCGTGCCCGGTTTGCCCTGGGCGTCCAGGAACCCGTTGATGATCAGCGGACCGGCCACCCCGGCCGCCGACCAGGCGGTGAGCAGCCGGCCGTGGATGGCGCCCACCTGGTAGGTGCCGAACAGGTCGCGCAGGTAGGCCGGAACGGTGGCGAAGCCGCCGCCGTAGAAGGACAGGATCACGCCGGCGAGCAGCACGAACAGCGCGATCGCGGTGTCCCCGACGGTGGCCAGCAGCAGGTACAGCACCATGCCGACGCCCAGGTACACCAGGTAGATCGGCTTGCGCCCGATCAGGTCGGAGGTCGACGACCAGGCAAACCGCCCGGCCATGTTGAACAGGGACAGGACACCGACGAAACCACCGGCCGCGGCGACGCTGACCGCCGAGGCGCCGTCCGTACGGAAGAAGTCCTGAATCATCGGGCTGGCCTGTTCCAGGATTCCGATCCCGGCGGTCACGTTGCAGAACAGCACGATCCAGAGCAGCCAGAACGATCGGGTGCGGAGCGCGTTGGCGGCGGACACCTGCGCCGTGGTGACCAGCGGCTTGGCGGCGACGGTGGCCGGATCCCAGCCGGCCGGGCGCCAGCCGGGGGCGGGCACCCGGATGTTCGCCACCCCGAACATCATGATCAAAAAGTAGCCGATGCCCAGCGTCAGGAAGAGCAGGACCAGCGCGCGCCCGTCGGCGACCGAGCCGGCCACGTTCGGGTCGTAATCCGGGTCGTAGAGGGAGAGCAGCTGCCGGGAGGCCGGGCTGGCGATCAGCGCGCCGCCGCCGAAGCCCATGATCGCCAGACCGGTGGCCAGGCCGGGCCGGTCCGGGAACCACTTGATCAGGGTGGAGACCGGCGAGATGTAGCCGATGCCGAGCCCGATCCCGCCGAGCACGCCGTACCCGAGGTAGACCAGCCAGAGCTGATCGGTGCCGATGCCGAGCGCGCTGACCAGGAACCCGGTCGACCAGAAGCAGGCGGAGACGAACATCGCCTTGCGCGGGCCGTTGGCCTCCACCCAGGTGCCGCCGAGCGCGGCGGAGAGCCCGAGCATCACGATCGCGATGCTGAAGATGACGCCGATCGCGGTCTGACTGACGTCGAAGTGCGCGATGAACGAGTTCTTGTAGACGCTGGTGGCGTAGACCTGGCCGATGCAGAGGTGCACCGCGAGCGCGGCCGGCGGGATCAGCCACCGGCTCCAGCCAGCCGGAGCAACCGTGTGTTTCGGATCGAGCGCGGAGAACAGGGACATGACGGACGCCTCCCCTCGGGCGCCCATCATCGAACACATTCGATCCGCATCGCAACTATCCCGGCGTCAAACGTCCCCGGCGGCCCACCCGGTGGACGACGGTGGCGAAAACCACACCGGTGAATATCAGCGGCGGCGCGGCGCCGCGATCCGGAGGTCCGCCTCGATCGCCGCGGTGGCCGTGAGCAGCGGCGGAAGCAGCCGCTCCCGGATCGTCGCCACGGTCGCGCGGGCCGCGTGCACGGAGACGTTGAGCGCCCCGGCCGCCTTGCCGGAGCGGTCCCGGATCGGCGCCGCGATCGCCCGCAGCCCCTCCTCCAGCTCCTGGTCGACGATCGAGTGACCGCTCTCCCGGACCCGGTCCAGCTCGGCCCGGAGCGCGCCGGGCGAGCTGATCGTCCGGTCGGTGAGCGGCTCCAGCTTGGCCCGGGACAGGTACGCCTCCAGCTCCGCCTCGGGCAGCGCGGCCAGCATCACCCGGCCCATCGAGGTCGCGTAGGCCGGGAACCGGGTACCCACGTTGATCGCCACCCGCATGATCCGGGAGGTCGGCACCCGGCTCACGTAGACGATGTCGTCACCGTCCAGGACGGACAGCGAGGACGACTCGCGTACCTCGCTGACCAGACGCTCCATGTGCGGCTCGGCCACCTCGGGCAGGCTCAGTCCACCGAGGAACGCGTAGCCCAGCTCGAGCACCCGCGGGGTGAGCGAGAACAGCCGGCCGTCGGTGCGGACATAGCCCAGATCGGTCAGCGTCAGGAGGAACCGGCGGGCCGCGGCCCGGGTCAGTCCACAGTGCCGGGCGACGTCGCTGAGCGTCAGTTCGCGGTGTTCCGCGTCAAATGCACGGATCACCGCCAGCCCGCGCTCCAGGGATTGGACGTAGTACGGTTCCCGCGTCATCGGATGATCGACACAAATCGTTGACGTGACACGAGCCACATCCTAGCGTTCTCTTTGAGAACTTCCGTTCGTTCTGCGCACAGATTCTACGGAGGAATAGATTATGCGGCGGCGTTTGATCGCAGGCCTGGCCCTGGTCCTGGTGGCCGGCACGGTCGCGGCCTGCGGCTCGGACAAGGACTCGAGCAGCTCCGGCAGCTCGTCCGGCGGCGTGGACAAGGTGAAGGTCGGGGTCATCCCGATCATCGACGTCGCCCCCATCTACCTGGGCCAGTCGAAGGGGTTCTTCAAGAACCGGAACATCGAACTGACCATGGAGGCCGGCCAGGGCGGCGCGGCCATCGTGCCGGGCGTGGTGAGCGGGGAGTTCCAGTTCGGCTTCTCCAACCTGACCTCGCTGATGATCGCCCAGACCAAGAACGTGCCGATCAAGGCGGTCGCGGCCGGCGTGGCGTCGACCAACGTGCAGGCCAAGGACTTCGGCGCGGTGGTGGTCAAGGGCGACAGCCCGATCAAGACGGCCAAGGACCTGGCCGGCAAGAAGGTCTCGGTGAACACCCTGAAGAACATCGGTGACACGGTGACCCGGGAGTCGGTGCGCAAGGCCGGCGGCGACCCCAGCAACATCCAGTTCGTCGAGATGCCGTTCCCGACCATGCAGGCGGCGCTGGAGAAGGGCGACGTCGACGCGTCCTGGGTGGTGGAGCCGCAGCTCTCCACGATCAAGGCGGCCGGCGGTCGCGAGGTGGCCTCGACCTTCGTCGACACCGCGCCGAACCTGACCATCGCGGCCTACTTCACCTCGCAGAAGCTGCTCGCCGAGAACGCCGACCTGGCGAAGCGGTTCACCGAGGCGATCAACGAGTCGCTGACCTACGCCGACGCCCACCCGGACGAGGTGCGGCAGATCCTGACCAGCTACACCAAGATCGACGACAAGGGCCGGGCCGCCGTGATCCTGCCGAAGTGGCCCGTCGAGATCAACAAGGCGTCCGTGCAGACGCTCGCCGACCTCGGCACCAAGGACGGCATCTTCACCACCTCCCCGGACCTGAACAAGCTGCTGCCGTGACCTCAGCTCGCCGTGGCAACCCGGTCCTGCTCGGCGTCGCCGGGCTGGCCGGGTTGCTCGTCATGCTGGAGCTGCTGCCCCGGCTCGGCCTGGTGCCGGAGCGGTACCTGCCGCCGACCAGCCGGATCGCCACCGCGCTCGCCGACGAGGCGGGCACCGCGGCGTTCTGGTGGGCACTCGCCGACACCCTGTACGCCTGGGCGATCGGCCTGCTCATCGCGGTGCTGGCCGGCGTGCTGGCCGGCCTGGTGATCGGTTCGGTGCCGGTGCTCCGGGCACTGACCGCGTCCACGGTGGAGTTCCTCCGGCCGATCCCGTCGGTGGCGCTGATCCCGCTCGCCGTGCTGCTCTACGGCACCCAGCTGGGCTCCACCCTGCTGCTGGTCTGCTACGCCGCGTTCTGGCAGGTGCTGGTCCAGGTGCTGTACGGGGTGGCCGACGTCGACCCGGTCGCCGAGGAGACCGCCCGCAGCTACCGGTTCTCCACCTGGGGCCGGGTGCGCTACGTGCTGTGGCCGACCGCGCTGCCCTACGTCTTCACCGGCGTCCGGCTGGCCGCCTCGGTGGCCCTGGTCCTGGCGATCACCGCCGAGCTGGTGATCGGCGCGCCCGGGCTGGGCAAGGAGATCGCCACGGCGCAGAACTCCGACGCGGTCCCGACCATGTACGCGCTGATCGTGGTGACCGGCGCCCTGGGAGTCGTGATCAACCTGCTGACCCGTACCGGCGAGCGCCACCTGCTCGCCTGGCACCAGTCCGTCCGGGGCGAGGTGGCCGCGTGACCGGCGTACTGAAAAGGATCGTTTTTGTTGTTGCCCTGCCGGTCCTGCTCTTCGCGGGATGGTTCTGGCTCAGCGACGACAGCGAGAGCTTCTACTCGCCGCCGCTGCGCACCATCCTCACCGCGTTCGGTGACACCTGGCAGCCGGAGCGGTTGCGCGCCGACGTGGCGCCCAGCCTGCTGCGGCTGTTCGCCGGATACCTGCTGGCCGCGCTGATCGGGATCGGACTGGGCGTGGCGATCGGGCTGAACCGGCGGCTGCGCGCGGTGCTGGAGCCGGTCCTGGAGTTCTTCCGGGCCATCCCGCCGCCGGTGCTGGTGCCGGTGATCATGCTGTTCGCCGGGATCGGCGACGGCATGAAGGTGATCGTCATCGTGTTCGGCTGCGTCTGGCCGATCCTGCTCAACACGGTGGAGGGGGTCCGCGCGGTGGACAGCGTGGTGCTGGACACCGCCCGCGCCTATCGCGTGACCGGCCCGGCCCGGCTCACCCGGGTGATCCTGCCGTCCGCCTCCCCGCAGATCGCGGCCGGACTGCGCCAGGCGCTCTCCATCGCGATCATCCTGATGGTGATCAGCGAGATGTTCGCGGCCAGCAACGGCCTCGGCTTCACCATCGTGCAGTTCCAGCGCAGCTTCGCGATCCCCGAGATGTGGAGCGGGATCATCCTGCTCGGCCTGCTCGGCTTCGCGCTCTCGCTGCTGTTCCGGCTCGCCGAGCGGCGGGCGCTGCGGTGGTACGAGGGGCTGCGCGCGGCGCAGCGCCGGGCCGGTTAGGAGGGCCACGATGCTCGAAGTGAAGAGCCTGCGGAAGGTCTACAGCGGCGGCGGCCGGGAGGTCGAAGCGCTGCGCGACCTCACCTTCACGGTGGACAACGGCGACCTGGTCTGCCTGGTCGGCCCGTCCGGCTGCGGCAAGACCACACTGCTGCGCTGCATCTCCGGCCTGCTCACGCCGACCTCCGGCGACGTCCGGGTGGGCGGCAAACCGGTGACCGGGCCGCCGCCGGGCATGGCGGTGGTCTTCCAGGAGTACGGCCGCAGCCTGTTCCCCTGGATGAGCGTGCGGGACAACGTGGAGCTGCCGCTCAAGCAGAAAGGCGTGGACCGGGGCCGGCGGCGGGAACTGGTCGAGGGGGCGCTGGACGCGGTCGGGCTGGACGGCACCGCGACGGCGTACCCGTGGCAGCTCTCCGGCGGCATGCAGCAGCGGGTGGCGATCGCCCGGGCGGTCGCCTACGAGCCGGAGACGCTGCTGATGGACGAGCCGTTCGCGGCCGTCGACGCGCAGACCCGGGCCGACCTGGAAGACCTGGTCCGCGCGCTGTGGCAGCGGCTCAAGGTGACCGTGCTCTTCGTGACACACGACATCGACGAGGCGGTCTACCTGGGCCGCCGGGTGGTGATGCTGTCCTCGTCGCCGACCGTGGTCCAGGACGAGCTGGTGGTCGACCTGCCGGCTGAGCGCGACCAGCTGCACACCCGGGCGGATCCGCGCTTCATCGAGCTGCGCACCCGCGTCTACGAGCAGATCCAGCTGGCCAAGAAGGCCGCGCAGCGCTGACGCGGGCATCCCGGAGCCCGGTCCGCCGCTTGCGGCGGGCCGGGCTACGGGACCACCTCCGAAATCCATGCGGCTCGGCGCGAGGCCGCTTTCCCGCACCGCCCTTCTTCGCGTACGCCGTGAAGCGTCCCGATCCCGCTGACCACCTTCTGGCCTACCGCCTCGGCAGCCAGCTTCCGGCCGATCGCCTGCCCGGCCTGTCGCGCTGATCGCCTCCCCCACCACCTTCCAGCCGACCGCCTTCGCGGGCCCATCGCACTGATCGCCTCCCCCGCCAGCTTCCGGCCAACCGCCTTCCCGGGCCCATCCCGCTGACCGCCTCCCCCACCACCTTCCGGCCAACCGCCTTCCCGGGCCCATCCCGCTGACCGCCTCCCCCACCACCTTCCGGCCAACCGCCTTCCCGGGCCCATCGCACTGACCGCCTCCCCCACCACCTTCCGGCCAACCGCCTTCCCGGGCCCATCCCGCTGACCGCCTCCCCCACCACCTTCCGGCCAACCGCCTTCCCGGGCCCATCCCGCTGACCGCCTCCCCCACCACCTTCCGGCCAACCGCCTTCCCGGGCCCATCGCACTGACCGCCTCCCCCACCACCTTCCGGCCAACCGCCTTCCCGGCCTGTCGCGCTGACCGCCTCCCCCACCACCTTCCGGCCAACCGCCTTCGCGGGCCCATCGCACTGACCGCCTCCCCCACCACCTTCCGGCCAATCCCGCTGACCGCCACGCTCAGAGCCCGGTGCCCTGCCGGCGTAGCTGGATTGTCGAATTCTTTCGCATCCTGTCATTGCCGCTTGGCGCGCAACCATTTCCGTCAACGTCGATGCTGACAATAATGAAAGCGGAGGTTGGCATGATCAAGTCCTTACACTTGGTGTTGCGGGAGCGGGACAATTGACTTATGGGTCAGCTATCACTGATCGGCAGGGTGGAGATTTCCCGCATGCGGGACCGCACCAGGTCACGCGACTATTCACCTGTGGGTGACGATTTCCGGCGCCAGCATGAGGAGCACCGCCGTTGGGGCCTTCAGCAGCGCCACGGCCGGAAATTGATGCGCCTGCGCCGAGCCCGCGCGGAGTCACAAACCGCACCGGCACAGTCGGTACCGCCAGCACCCACACCGCCCAAGCCCACACCATCGCCGTCCGCACCGCCGACGTGCGCACCGCTCATCCCAGCACCACCAGCAACGCCCAAGCCCACACCACCGCCGTCCGCACCGCCGACGTGCGCACCGCTCATGCCGGCACCGCCCACACCGCCTTCACCAGCACCGCCGAGGTGCGCAGCGCCCACTCGGCCTGCACCAGCACCGCCGACGTGCGCAGCGCCCACACCGGAACCGCACGGGCCCGCGCCGTCGGCACCGCCGCCGTCGGTCCCGCTCGCGCCCGCACCGCCCACTTGCATGCCGACCGCGCCCGCATCGGTGACACCCGTACCACCCACTTCCGCACCACCTGCGTCGCAGCACCACCCACTTCCGTCCGCCCCGGCCACACCGTCGGCACCGCCACCACCGACGGTCCTTGCTGGTCGCGGTGGGTTGTTGATGAATAACGGTGGTTGCTGTGCGCCGGGGGCCGAGGTGACTCCCGGGGTTGATCGGAGACTTGCGGTTCCGGTGGGTCACCGGGCTGTGGCTGGGCCCTCAAAACCAGACTTCGCGATATTTTTGCCCAGCCTCAGCCGGACCCGCAATTCCTTGCAGGGAATGACGCCGCGCCTTTCGGATTCGCTTCGATTGACGCATTGTGGCATCGGCCGGACTATTTGGGGTGGTTCGGCCTTCGACCGGAAGGGTCGGACACGCGCGGCAAGAAAGACGCATGGCGGGCACAGCGAGAAACGGAATTCCCCGCGCGGTGTGAGCGGTGCGGATCGGGCACGGAAAAACCGCAGGACTCGGGTAGCGAGACATCGCGGGGATCCGGCAATCAGACACCGCGGGGATACCGCAATCAGACACCGCCGGGATCCGGCAATGAGACACCGCGGGGATCCGGCAATCAGACACCGCGGGGATCCGGCAACGAGACACCGCGGGGATCCGGCAACGAGAAGCGGCCCGGACCCTTTCGGGCCGGGCCGCTTCCGGGACTTTCCCCTTGCCTACCTTCAGCGCAGGGTGAGCGCCCCCGACGGGCGGACCAGGGCCCGCGAGCCGCCGTCAGCGGACGACGCCGCCTTCAACGCCGCGGCCGCGGTCGGGTCCGGCTGCGGGACCGGGTCGCACTGGGCGTCCGAGCGGTTGCCGCGCACCCGGTCCGGCAGGGCGCCGGTGGCCAGGTAGTCGGCGATGAGGTTGTCGGTGCAGGCCACGCCGTTCAGGGAACCGGCGTGCGTGGTGCCGCCGACGCCCTCCAGCAGGACCGACTTCGGGAACAGCTGACGGACCCGCAGGGCGCCGTCGTACGGCGTCGCGGCGTCCTCGGTCTCGCTGATCAGCAGGAACGCGGGCGCCTTCGTGCCGTTGATGCGCACCGGCTTGCCGGGCTTGGTGCCCCAGTCGATGCACGGCGCGTTGTACCAGGCGTTGTTCCAGGTGATGAACGGGTACTTGGCGTAGATCTTCCAGTTGTCCCGCTGCCACTTGGACCAGTTGGTCGGCCACTTCACGTCCGAGCACTGGGTGGCCAGGTACATGGCGTAGCCGTTGTCCGAACCGGCCGCGCCGGGCTCCGCGTATAGCGCCAGCAGGGCATCCGCGTTCTTGTCGTTCACCCAGGCGGAGAACGCGCCGGCGACCTCCTCCCAGCCGAAGACATAGTAGCCGGCGGAGACGAAGATGTCGTTCCACTCGTCCGGGCCGATCTTGCCGGCCGCCGGCGCCTTGCGCAGCTGCTGCAGCGTGGCGTAGTACTTCGCCTTCACCGACCGGGCGGTGGTGCCCAGGTGGTAGACCGAGTCGTACTTGGCGACCCAGCCGAAGTAGACGTCCATGTTCTTGTCGAACTGGATGTCCTGGTCCAGGTTGGCGTCGTACCAGACCCGGTCGGGGTTGACCACGCCGTCGAAGACCGCCTTGCGGATCTTGTCCGGGTGCAGGGTGGCGTAGACCTGGCCGAGGTAGGTGCCGTAGGAGAAGCCGTAGTAGTTGATCTGCTTCTGCCCGAGGGCCTTGCGCAGGCTCTCCACGTCGGCCACCGTGTCGGTGGTCTTGACGTGGTCGAGCAGGGCGCCGCCGGCCCGGTCGCACGCCTTCGCGTACCCCTTGGCCTTGGCCCGCCAGGTGTTCTCCAGCTGCCGGGTGACCGGCACGTAGTACGGCCGGTTGTAGCCGAAGTAGTTCGGGTCGCAGCTGAGCGACGGCACGCTGGAGCCGACGCCGCGCGGGTCGAAGCCGATCCAGTCGAAGTAGTCACCGGCGCCGTTGGGCACGTACTCGCCGAGGACCGACAGGGTCAGGCCGGAACCGCCCGGGCCGCCCGGGTTGGTGATCATGACGCCCTGGTACTGGGCCTCGCTGGACTTGTGCTTGATCCGGGAGACCGCGACCTTGATCTTGGTCCCGCCGGGCTTGGCGTAGTCGAGCGGTACGACCAGGAAGCCGCACTCCGCGCCGCGGGCCTGCAGGCCCGCGGAGGCGCACTTGCCCCAGTCGATGGGTGGTGGGGTGTATCCGCCGCCATGGTTGCCGTGGGCCGCCGCGGCGGCCGGGATCGTACCGGCGCCGATCAGCAGGCCGACCGAGGCGGCGACGGTGGCCGCCAGGATTTTCCGCATCCCTTGCCTTCCGTTGTCGAGACGCCCGCCGCACGTGGTGGGCGCGGGCGATCATTCGCACCCTAGTCATAGAGGCATGGATATGTGACACATCCGTTCCGGCGAATTTCCGGGCGGATCAATCGATGGTCTGCGGGGAGATAGGTAGTGATTGATATGGGGTGCCGGTCCGCGCGGACTGTCATGCTCGTCGATACTTGTTGACCGGAAGGGACACCCCCGTGCGATCACTCCCCCTGATCGGCGTCGCCGTGCTGACCGCCGGCCTCGCCGCCGCCCCGGCACCAGCCGTGGCCGCGGCCGCCACACCGGACATCCCGGTGGCCAACGTCAAAGCCCACCTGGCCCAGCTGCAGAGCATCGCGACCGCCAACGGCGGCAACCGGGCGCACGGCCGCCCCGGTTACCTCGCCTCGGTCACCTATGTGAAGAACCTGCTCGACCAGGCCGGCTTCACCACCACCCAGCAGAGCTTCACCTACAACGGCGCCACCGGCTACAACCTGATCGCCGACTGGCCGGGCGGCAACACCAGCGACACCCTGATGGTCGGCGCCCACCTGGACAGCGTCACGGCCGGTCCGGGGATCAACGACAACGGGTCCGGCTCGGCGGCCAACCTCGAGGTCGCGCTGCAGGTCGCCCGCTCCGGCTTCCAGCCCACGCGGCACCTGCGGTTCGGCTGGTGGGGCGCCGAGGAGCTCGGGCTGCGCGGTTCCACGGCGTACGTCAACTCGCTCTCCAGCGCGCAGAAGGCCGCGATCACCGGGTACCTGAACTTCGACATGGTCGGCTCGCCGAACCCCGGGTACTTCCTCTACGACGGCGACAACTCGGACAACACCGGCTCCGGCCCGGGCCCGGCCGGCTCGGCGCAGATCGAGCAGACCCTGGCCGCCTACTTCACCTCGATCGGCGTGCCGACCCGGGGCACCGACTTCGACGGGCGCAGCGACTACGGCCCGTTCATCGCGGCCGGCATCCCGGCCGGCGGCATCTTCACCGGCGCCGAGGGCCGCAAGACGTCCGCCCAGGTCGCGCTCTGGGGCGGCACCACCACCGCGTTCGACCCGTGCTACCACGCGTCCTGCGACACCACGGCGAACATCAACGACACCGCGCTGGACCGGAACTCGGACGCCATCGCCTACGCGGTCTGGACCCTGGCCGACGGCGGCGGCACCACGCCGCCGGGCACCCCGGTCTGGTCGGACACCTTCGAGACCTCGACCGGCTGGACCGCCGGGGCCGGGGACACCGCGACGCTCGGGAAGTTCGAGCGCGGCGACCCGGAGGCGACCAGCAGCTCCGGCGTGACCACCCAGCTCGGCACCGCGGCCGGCGGCACCTACGCCCTGGTCACCGGGGCGGCAGCCGGGTCCAGCGCGGGCGCCAACGACGTGGACGGCGGCGTCACCAGCCTCACCTCGCCGCAGATCACCCTGCCCACCGGCACGCTGACCCTGAACCTGTCCTGGTACCTCGCCCACCTGAACAACGCGACCAGCGCGGACTACCTGCGGATCTCGGTGGTCTCCGGCACGACGACCACCCCGCTGCTCACGCTGAGCGCCGCGGCCAGCAACAAGGCCGCGGCCTGGACGGCCGCTTCGGCAAACCTCTCGCCGTACGCCGGACAGTCCATCCGCTTGAAGGTGGAGGCCGCCGACGCCGGGACGGCCTCCCTGGTCGAGGCCGCCGTGGACAACGTGACGATCACCAAGGCCTGATCGCGGTCACGGACCGGTCTGCCATCCCCCGTGGGTGGCAGACCGGTCCGGTGTCAGCCCCGCCGCCCGATGACCGCGATGTCCCCCTGGACGGCGTCGTGGACCCCGCCGGCACCCCAGAACCCGCCGCGCGCCCCGGGGATCGCGGTGAGCCCGGAGAAGGCCGGATGGCCGGTGCCGTAGGTCGAGTTGACCGGGACGCCGTACTCGACGGTCCACCGCCCGCTCTGGTGACGCAGGTAGAGCGTGCGGCCGGAATCCTCGGTCCCGGTGATCCAGACGGTCCCGGCGGCGTCGGCCGCGACCGCGGAGAGGGTGCCGGCCGGCACCGGCGCGGCGACCTGCCGCCAGGACTGCCCGTCGAAGTGCAGGATCAGCGGCGTACGGGTGTAGCTGTCGTCGATCGTCCCGACCGCCCAGACGTCGGTGGCCGAGCGCGCCGCCACGGTCAGCAGCGTGGCGTTCGGGATGACCGGCACCGCGGCCACCCGCCACGTCCCGCCCTGGCGGCCCAGGACCATCGGGAACGGCCCGGTCCCGTCGGCGCGGTACTTGTAGCCCACCGCGAACGCCGCCCCACCGGGCAACGCCGCCACCGAGTAGAGCTCGGAGCCCCAGGAGTCGGCGACGGTCACCGCGCGTCCGGTGAACCGGCTCCCGTCCCATTCCACGATCGCCGGTTCCGAGGTGCCGGTACCGCCGACGAACACCGCCTTCCCGTCGGCCGCCGCGACGTCGCTGAGCACCGTCCCGGAGTCCGCCACCAGCGGGTGGACCTCGGTCCACGCGCTGCCGTCGAAGCGCGCCGCGTACGGCCTGAGCTGCCGGTCCTTGCCCACGGTCCAGACGTCGGCGGCACTCGACGCGCTGACCCCGCTGAGCTCGGCGGGGTCGCCCGGCAGCCGCTGCTGCGTCCAGGTCGCGCCGTTCCACCGGGTCACCGCGTACAGCTGCTTCAGCTCGTCGCCCGGCGCCGGGTAGTAGTTCTGGTTCTGGTAGCCGACCGCCCAGGCGGCGGACGGTCCGGCCGCGGTGACGTCCCGCAGGCGGCTGATCGACGGCAGGCCCGCCGACGCGACCTGCCAGGACGGCGTGGCGGCGGACACCGGCGCCGGCGACGCGGCCACCGCCGCGACGGCAATCGATCCGGCTATCCACGATCTGATGGTGAGAGTTCCCCGTTCGGTCACCGGATCAGCGTTACGCCTGTCGATGCCGCGGGCCACCGGCCGGCGGGGTCCGTAAGAGATCGGTAAGACCTGGGCCTTCCGCCGAGCATTCGGATGCGTAATACTCGTTTACGAGCATTCGGGGGAAGGAGTCAGGTGGCGAAGCGGCGCAAGGTGAACAACCTGCTCGGGCTGCACATCATGGCGCTGCTCAGCATCCGGCCGCAGCATCCCTACGAGGTCGCGGCCCAGCTGCGCGCCTTCGGCAAGGATCAGGACATCAAGATCCAGTGGGGCTCGCTCTACACCGTGGTGCAGAACCTGGAGAAGCACGGCTTCATCGAGGCGACCGAGACGGTCCGGGCCGGCCGCCGCCCGGAGCGCACGGTGTACCGGATCACCGAGGCCGGGCGGCAGGAGATGACCGACTGGATGCGCGACCTGGTCGGCACCCCGGAGCCGGACTATCCGCGGCTGCAGGCCGCCCTCTCGGTGCTCGGCGTGCTCCCGCCCGACGAGGTGGCCGACCTGCTGGAGCAGCGGCTGCGCATCCTCGCCCTGGAGACCGACCGGATGCGGCAGGAGCTGCGCACCGTCGCGCACGAGGTGCCGCGGCTCTTCCTGATCGAGGCGGAGTTCCGGATCGCGATCCGGGAGGCGGAGGTCGCCTGGGTCACCGGGCTGCTCCGCGAGTTGCGTGACGGCACCATGGCCGGGATCGCCGCCTGGCGGCGGATCCACGAGACCGGCGAGGTGCCCCCCGATCTCTCCGAGTTCATGACGGAGACGTAAGAAAGCGGCCCCGGCCGGTGCGGGAACACCGTCCGGGGCCGTGCCCCATCCACCGGCCGCGGGAACGGCCCGGCGATCCGAGGCGGGTAGCAGCAACCAGGATAACCGGGACACGGACCGTGGCGATCTCGAGAAGGATCACCATGAGTGACGCCGTGACGGCGACAGAACTGCGCAAGACCTACCCCGGTGGGGTGCGGGCCCTGGACGGGCTCACCCTCACGGTCCACGCCGGCGAGGTGTTCGGCCTGCTCGGGCCGAACGGCGCCGGCAAGTCCAGCACCGTCAAGATCCTGACGACGCTGGCCCGCCCGGACTCCGGCACGGCCACCGTGGCCGGGCACGACGTGCTGCGCCACCCGGACCGGGTGCGCCGGGAGATCGGCGTGGTGCCGCAGCGCACCGCGCTCGACCCGATGGCCACCGGCCGCGACAACCTCACCCTGCAGGGACGGCTCTTCGGCATGCGCGGCCGGGCACTCCACCGCCGGGTCGACGAGCTGCTCGACCGCTTCGACCTGACCACGGCCGCCGGCCGGACGGTGCGCGGCTGGTCCGGCGGGATGCAGCGGCGCCTGGACGTGGCGCTCGCCCTGGTGCACAAGCCGGGCGTGCTGTTCCTGGACGAGCCGACCACCGGGCTGGACCCGGAGGGCCGGGCCGAGATGTGGACCGAGATCGGCCGGCTGGCCGCCGACGAGTCGATGGCCATCCTGCTCACCACCCACTACCTCGACGAGGCCGACCGGCTGGCCGGGCGGCTCGCCATCGTGGACGGCGGGACGATCGTCGCCGAGGGGACGCCCGCGCAGCTCAAGGGCGAGTTGCACGGCGACGCCGTGCACCTGGAGCTGCACCGGCCACCGGACGAGCCGCGGGCCCGGCAGGCCATCTCCCGGGTCGCCGGGCTGCGCGACGTCGCGCTGGACGGGCGGACGCTGAGCGCCCGCGCCGACGACGGCGCGGCGGCGGTGCCCGCCGCGCTCGCCGCCCTGGAGTCGGCCGGCATCGGGGTCGCCACGGTGACGGTCGCCCGGCCGTCGCTGGACGACGTGTATCTGCGGCACGCGGGACGGAGGTTCGCGGCATGACCACCCTCGTCACGCACACCTACTGGATGACCAACCGGCGTCTCCAGGTGCTGATCAAGCAGCCGGCCTTCGTGGTGATCCTGCTGGTGCAGCCCGCGATCTGGCTGTTCCTGTTCGGCAACCTGTTCCGCCGGGTCGTCGAGCTGCCCGGCTTCGGCGGCGGCTCCTACCTCGACTACATCGTGCCCGGCGTGGTCGCGATGACCGCGGTCTCCTCGAACATGTGGTCCGGCATGGGCGTCCTCGAGGAGATCGAGCGCGGCACGATGAACCGGCTGCTCACCACCCCGGTGGCGCGCGGCGCGATCATGAACGCGCTGACCGTCGAGCAGGCGCTGTCCACCGCCGTGCAGGTGCTGGCGATCATCCTGCTCGGGCTGCTCGCCGGGGCGTCCTACCCGGGCGGGGCGGCCGGGCTGACCGTGCTGGTGGGCTCCGCGCTGCTGCTCGGGACGATCTTCAGCGCGCTCTCCAACACGGTCGGCATGCTGGCCCGGCAGCGCGAGACGATCATCGGGATCAACACGTTGCTGCTGCTCCCGCTGACCTTCCTGTCGTCGGCGTTCATGGCGGCCACGCTGATGCCGTCCTGGATGCAGCGGATCGCCGAGTGGAACCCGGTGAACTGGTGCCTGGCCGCCACCCGGGCGGCGATGCAGGCGTCGCCGGACTGGGGTGTGGTGGTCAGCCGGTGCGGGTGGCTGCTCGGCCTCGCGGCGGTGACCCTGGTGCTCGCCACGCGCACGTTCCGGGCGTACCAGAAATCGGTGTGATCTTTTGCGCGAAGCGCCGGGCTGCCGAAACCTCAAGGCGGCCCGGCGCGGCCCGATGGTGCGTGTCCCCGGAAGCAACGAGGAGACCCGCACGATGACGATCCCCGCGCAGCCCGCCGGATGGTACGCCGACCCGAGCGGCCTGCCCGCCACCCGCTGGTGGGACGGGCAGCAGTGGACCGATCACCTGCAGCCCGGCCCGGCCGTGCTGCCGCCGACCGCCGGGCTGGGCGGCTACTACCCGGCCGCGGCGCCGAGCGGGCCGCTGGTGCCGGGCGCGCACACCGTGGTTCCGGCCGATCCGGAGGGCGCGGCGATCTTCGCGACCCAGTCGAGCGGGGCGGCCGGCGCGGCCTTCCCGGCGGCCCGGACCGGCGGCCCGTCGACCGGCGGGGCGCTGCCGGCGCCGCCCGCGGAGCAGCTCGCGTACGCCATGCCCCCGGTCGACGGCCCGGCGCCGTTCTTCACCGACCCCGACCCGTTCTCCGCCCCGGTGGCGGCGGCGGAGCCGGCGAACCGGCCGGCCGCGAAGCACGCGGCCGGGTTGCCCGTGCACCCGCTGCTGCTGGTCGCCCTGGCCGTCGTGGTGCTGGCCGGGGTGGTCGCCTTCGTCCTGCTCGGCTGACGCCGACTGTCGGGGACCGGACAGGAACGGAAACCACTCCTGCAGGCATGGAAAACCATGCGGGTGGGGTAGTTGACTGTCATCGAAGCGAGCGGCCGGGACGACCGCTGATCCACCCGCACGCTCGGCCCGGCCGCCGGACCCCCCGGAGGTCACGGTCATGGCCGACTCCCCGGCACGCCGGAACTGGCTGGTCGCCCTGGGCATCGCGGCGCTGCTGCTGATCCTGCTGGCGCTGACGCTGTCCTTCTGCGACAGCGACAACAACACCACGCTGGGCGGACCGGCCGCGTCGTCGCCGGCCGAGACGCTGCCGCCGGTGACCGGGTCGGCGCCGCCCGGCACCCTGTCGCCCAAGCAGACCGGCGGCGCCACGACCGCGGCCCCGCCGTCCGGTGACGATCCGGCCGAGGTGCCGGTCGCCACGCCGTCGAAGAAGCCGAAGGCGTCCGCCTCGACCAAGCGGACGCCGAGCGGCGGGGTGGACGCGGGCGGCGGCAGCGGGCTCGACGGCCGGCGCGCGTCGCTGCTGGTCACCGGGACGTTCCTGCTGCTGGCGGCGCTGGTCACGGCACGGTTCGCGGTCGGCCGCGCGGCTCGCGACTGATGCGGGCGCCGCGCCTGACGATCCGCGACCGCCGCGCCGCGGCCTTCTCCGTGCTGCTCGCCGTGCTCGGCGGCAGCATCACCGCGATCGGCCTGCGGACCGACGATGCGCTGCCGCCGCCGGTCGGGGCCTGGGAGAGCGTGCCGGCGCCGAGCCCGGCGGCGACCGCCACCGCGAAGAAGCGGCGGCCGCAGCAGCACCAGCTCCGCCCGTCGGCGCCGGACCGCCTGGACATCCCGGCGATCGGCGTGCACACCCCGGTCAGCACGATCGGGCTGCGCGGCGACGGGACCCTGGACGTGCCGCCGCTGCGCTCCGACGCGCCGGCCGGCTGGTACCGCGGTTCGCCGACGCCGGGCGAGCCCGGCCCGGCGATCATCGTGGGGCACGTGGACACCGCGCGCGACGGGCCCGCGGTCTTCTTCCGGTTGCGGGAGCTCACGACCGGAGACACGTTTTCGGTACGCCGAGCCGACCGTTCCGTGGCGCGCTTCCGGGTCACCAAGGTGGCCAGCTACCCGAAGAAGGCGTTCCCCAGCGACGAGGTCTACGGCGACACGTCCGGCCCGAGCCTGCGTTTGATCACCTGTGGCGGGTCCTTCGACCGGGACCGTGGCAGCTATCGCTCCAACATCGTGGTTTTCGCGGCATTGGTTCCATAAAAACGTATTAGAGAGCGCTCCCGGGACCGGTTCCGACCACTGAGAAGTATTCAGGTTCCGGAACCTAGGCGGCTTGCCCGGATTGCAGCCCGTATGCCTCTTCCCGGCACTTGACATGGAGCTACGCCGATTGCTTCCGTGACCTGGTTCATTGCGATCTTGTTTCGGAAGGGACTCCTCCGCATGACGAGAATCCGCCGGCTCGGCGCGGGTGCTTTCGCGCTCGGCCTGGCCGTCACGGCGATCACGGCGCAGGCCGCGCCGGCCGCCGCGTACTCCCCCTCCGTGCCGGACCTCGGCACCCACGTCACCGTCTTCGACCCGAGCCAGCCGGTCAGCGAGATCCAGGCCACCCTGGACGCCGCGAACGCCAAGCAGGTCGACAACGAGATGGGCACCGACCGGTACGCCTTCCTCTTCAAGCCGGGCACCTACGGCACCGCCGACCAGCCACTGCAGGTCAAGGTCGGCTACTACACCGAGATCAGCGGCCTGGGCGCCAACCCGGGCGACGTGGTGATCAACGGCAAGGTGGAGGTCTACAACCGCTGCCTGGAGAACGGCGGCACGAGCAACTGCCTCGCGCTGGTCAACTTCTGGCGCACCGTCTCCAACCTGACCGTCAACATCAACGGCAAGGGCCAGGACGGCTGCCGGTCGACGGCGAACTTCTGGGCCGTCTCGCAGGCGGTCTCGCTGCGCCGGGTGAACTTCACCGGCGGCACCCTGTCGCTGATGGACTACTGCACCGCCGGCCCGCAGTACGCCTCCGGCGGCTTCATCGCCGACGCCAAGGCGGAGACCATCGTCAACGGGTCGCAGCAGCAGTGGCTGACCCGCAACAGCGAGGTCGGCAGCTGGTCGAACGGCGTGTGGAACCAGGTCTTCTCCGGCGTCAAGGGCGCTCCGGACGAGTCGGCGTTCCCCAACCCGCCCTACACCACGGTGGCGCAGACCCCGGTCAGCCGGGAGAAGCCGTACCTGTTCGTCGACGCCCAGGGCAGGTACCAGGTCCGGGTGCCCGCCGTGGAGCGCAACACCACCGGCGTCACCTGGGACTCCCCCGGCCGCACCCTGCCGCTGAGCGCCTTCTACGTGGCGAAGCCGGGTGACCCGGTCGCGAAGATCAACCTGGCCCTGGCGCTCGGCAAGCACCTGCTGTTCACGCCGGGTGTCTACAACATCGACCGCACCATCGACGTGATCCGGCCGAACACCGTGGTGCTCGGTCTCGGCCACGCCACGCTGACCGCGGTCAAGGGCGCCACTCCGCTGCAGATCGAGGACGTGCCCGGCGTGGCCGTCGCGGGTCTCTCGATCGACGCGGGCACGCAGAAGTCGTCGGCGCTGCTGCGCGTCGGCCGCAAGGGCAGCCTCGGCCTGCTCACCACGCCGAAGAACCCGACCTCGCTGCAGGACGTCTACTTCCGGGTGGGTGGCCCGCACGTCGGCAAGTCCGACACGGCGCTCGAGGTCAACAGCGACCACGTGCTGATCGACCACACCTGGGTGTGGCGCGCCGACCACGGCGCCGAGGGCTTCACCGGCGGCGACACCGAGCGGTGGAACACCAACACCGGCACCTACGGCGCGGTGATCAACGGTGACGACGTGACCGCCACCGGCCTGTTCGTCGAGCACTTCCAGAAGTACAACACCGTCTGGAACGGCAACGGCGGCACCACGATCCTCTACCAGAACGAGCTGCCGTACGACCCGCCGACGCAGGCGGACTGGATGAACGGCTCGGTCGAGGGCTACGCGGGCTACAAGGTCGGCGCCAAGGTCAAGACCCACCAGCTGTACGGCGCCGGGGTCTACGTGTTCAACCAGAACAACCCGTCGATCCACACCGAGAACGGCTTCGAGGTCCCGCAGACGCCGGGCGTCAAGCTGCACCACATCATGACCGTCAACCTGAGCGCCGGCACGATCGACCACGTGGTCAACGGCGTGGGCGAGGCGGCCGACACCACGAAGATCGGTGTGCCGGTCTACGTGAACGACTACCCCGCCGTACCGTAATCGGGGTTCTTGGAACAAGCGGTGGTCACTCTCTCAGCGGAGAGTGACCACCGCGTTTCTTTTTCCGGCGATCCCGGGTATCCCGGAGAGATGACTGCGAGCACCGCTGAACCGTCGCTCAAACGGGTGATCGGGCCGGGACTTCTGCTGCTATTCGTCGTCGGCGACATCCTCGGCACCGGCGTCTACGCCCTCACCGGCAAGGTGGCCAACGAGGTGGGCGGTGCCGTGTGGCTGCCGTTCCTGCTCGCCTTCGTGGTCGCGCTGCTGACCGCCTTCAGCTACCTGGAGCTGGTCACCAAGTATCCGCGGGCGGCCGGCGCGGCGCTCTACACGCACAAGGCGTTCGGCCTGCACTTCCTCACCTTCATGGTGGCCTACGCGGTGATGTGCTCCGGGCTGACCTCGGCGTCCAGCGCGTCCAAGGCGTTCGCCGGGAACTTCGGCTCGGCCCTGCACGCCGACCTCGCCCCGACCGCGGTGGCGCTCGGCTTCATCACCCTGGTCGCCCTGATCAACTTCCGTGGCGTCGGCGAGAGCGTCAAGGCCAACGTGGTGCTGACCTGCGTCGAGCTGACCGGCCTGCTGATCGTGATCGCGATCGGCGCGTGGGCGATCGGCGGCGGCGAGGGCGACCTGTCCCGGCTCGGCGACTTCAACACGCCGCCCGGCGAGAGCATCGCGCTGTCGGTGACCGCCGCTACCGCGCTCGCCTTCTTCGCCATGGTCGGCTTCGAGGACTCGGTGAACATGGCCGAGGAGACCCGCGACCCGGTGCGGATCTTCCCGAAGGTGATGCTCACCGGGATCTGCCTGACCGGGCTGATCTACGTGCTGGTGGCCATCTCGTCGGTCGCCCTGGTCCCGCCCGCACAGCTCGGCGAGGGCGAGACGCCGCTGCTCAAGGTGGTGCAGGCCGGGGCGCCCGGGTTCCCGATCTGGCTGTTCGCCTGGATCACCATGTTCGCGGTGGCGAACAGCGCGCTGATCAACATGATGATGGCCAGCCGGCTGCTCTACGGGATGGCGAACGAGAAGGTCCTGCCGCGCGTGCTCGGCTGGGTGCATCCGACCCGGCGTACCCCGTGGGTGGGGATCGTCTTCACCACGCTGATCGCGTTCGGGCTGATCTGGTTCGCCGACCTGACCGCGCTGGGCGGCACCACCGCGCTGCTGCTGCTCTGCGTCTTCACCGTGGTCAACATCGCGGTGCTGGTGCTGCGCCGGGACCGGGTCGAGCACGACCACTTCCACGCGCCGACGGTGATCCCGGTGCTCGGGGCGCTGGCGTGCGCGTTCCTGGCCAGTCCGCTGAGCGGGCGGGCCGCGGAGGACTACAAGGTGGCCGGGGTGCTGCTGCTCATCGGGGTGGGGCTCTGGGCGATCACGTACACGGTGAACCGGTTCGTCCGGCATGAGGAGCCACACCATCTGGTCGAGTGAGCACCCTGATCGTGGCTACGGAAGGTGATGTGGGAAGCTGCGCGCTACCACATGCACCCTCATCTCCTGCCCGGAGGCCCGATATGGCATCATTTCTCTCCCTTGTGGCCGGGCTCGTGATCGGCCTGATAGCCGGCTGGTTCATTCGGGGTCGTCGTGACGGGGCTGCTCAGGCGGCGTCCGTCACGGCTGCGCCGGTTGCTGCCGCTTCGGCTGCCGCTGAGTCCGCTCCCGTTGCCGCTGCCCCCTCCCCCGTCGCCTCCTCTTCCTCCGGCGCCTCCTCCTCCGGCGCCTCTTCCTCCGGCGCTTCGGAGTCCGGCTCCTCCGCCGTCGCCGAGCCCGCCGCGGTCGCCGTCCTGGTCGACGAGGACAAAGCGGACGCGGTTGCCGAGACCGCGGTCATCGAGCCGGTGACCGAGGTGGAGACGGTCGTGCTTCCGCGGACCGAGCCGGCCGCCGAGACCGTCGTCCTTCCCGCGGCCGAGCCGGCCGCCGAGACCGTCGCTCTTCCCGAGGCCGAGCCGGCCGCTTCTCCCGAGGCCGAGCCGGTCGCTGAGACCGTCGCTCTTCCGGAGCCGGGCGCGGTGGCCGAGCCGGTCGAGGCTGCGGAGCCGGTCGTCGCCGCCGAGCCGGTCGAGGCTGCCGAGCCGGTTGTCGCGCCGGAGCCGGTCGTGGCCGCGGAGCCGGTCGAGCCCGCCGCTGTCGCCGAGCCGGTCGGAGCCGAGGCCGTCGTCGCCACCGAGGAGCCCGCCGCGGCCGTCGCCGCCGCCGAGCCGGTCGCCGCCGAGCCGGTCGCCGCCGAGACTGTCGCCGTCGTCGAGGAGCCGATCTCCGAGGCTGCCGAGGAGGCGTCGCCGATCGTCGAGCCGGTCGGGGTCACCGAGCCGGACGACCTCACCAAGATCGCCGGCATCGGCCCGAAGGTCGCCATGGCCCTGGCCGCCGCCGGCATCACCACCTACGCCAAGCTGGCGGCCAGCGACCCGGCCGAGCTCAAGCAGGCGATCATCGCCTCCGGGATGCGCGGCTCGGCGAGCCTGAACACCTGGCCGGAGAAGGCCAAGGCGCTGATCGGCTGACCAGCCCCCGCACGTCGCGGCCCGGTGTCCACGGACGCCGGGCCGCCGTCGTTCGCCCGCACTCCGGGGAGGGTTACCGCCGCGACCGTATTGTTACCCAGACCACTGCGAAAAGTAGCAGCTCAGGAGCGGCCCGGCCGATGAAGGGAGCCGTCCGGTTGCCGTCCCCCCAAGGAGCACACCATGGCCGTCAAAGCTGTCACCACCTCGACCTGGAGCAGCCACGTCGCCTGGAGCCGCCTGCAGCGCGCCCAGCGTCAGCTCGCCGTGGACCTGAACGCGGTGGACGCCAGCCCGCAGACCGTCGCCTCGGACCGGGCCACCATCGCGACCGCCTCGGCCGAGGTGGCCCGGGTCGAAGCCACCCGCGCCGCCCAAGTCGCCGCGCTCAGCGACCCCCGCCCGCTCCCGGCCGGCCGAGTCCTGGACATCACCGTCTGAACCCGCCCCGACCGACCCGGCCCTGTTCCCTCCCCGCGGCCGGCGGCTCGGCATCACCGCCGCGCCCCGGCGGGCGGGTCGGCATCAGCGCCGCATCCCGGTCAGCAGATCGCGGCGGGCGGGTCGGCCTCGTCGCCGGGTGGGTCAGCCGCGTCGCCAGGCGTGCCGCTGGACCAGCAGGGTGAGCACCCCGGCGATCACGATCGCGGTCAGGTTGATCACCAGCTGCAGGGCCGAACCGCCGGCCTCGGCCAGCAGCCGCCCCGGCTCCCGGCTGCCGATCACGTAGGCCAGCGCCACCGCCGTGTTGGCCGCGGCCGGCACCGTGGTCACCGAGATCAGCACGCCCACCAGGGTGCCGGCCTTCGCCGAGGTCAGCGACAGCATCCCGGCGACCCCGCCGAGGAAACCGACCACCCAGGACAGCGCGTCCGGCCGCCAGATGAAGTCGGTCAGCGGCCGGTCGGCGAGCAGCATCGACCGGTCCACCAGGCCGGCCGCGGTGAGCAGCCAGACCGCCAGCATGGTGACCAGCATGCCGATCGGGAAGCCCACGCCCAGGGCCATCAGCGACCGCCGGACCAGCCGGTACTTGCGTTGCACCAGGCCGACGCAGAGCGCCGCGAGCGGCCCGAACTCGGGACCGACCACCATCGACCCGACGATCAGGATCGGCTGGTCGAGCAGCACACCGAGGGCGGCGATCACGGTCGCGATGATCATGAAGGCCAGGAACGAGGCGGACAGCTCGGTCTCCTCGCCGGTCTGATGTTCCAGCTCGTGCCAGACGACCGCGTCGACGCCCAGCCCCGGGGTGCGCCGCGCGGCCCGGTCGGCGGCCGCGCTCAGGGCCGCGTCGACGCGCTCCACCACGATCGAGCCGTCCCGGTCCAGGCCGAGGTCACGCAGCTGGTCGAGCAGCCGGCTGGCGCCCTCCCGGACCACGTCGAACTCCAGCAGGTCGCCGCGCGGCGCCACGGCGACACCGGGCAGCACCACCAGGTGCGTGACCGCCTCCTCGGCAGCGAGCAGGTGCTGAACCTTCTCGGAGACGGCGGCCGGCGCGATCACCCGTACGTGAAGCATCTCGATCTCTCACCTCGGACCGTGAGTCTAGAGGCGATCTTTCCGTTCACCCTCCTCGCGCGGCGCGCGGCGGCCGGTGACGGATCTCCGACACCGGATCCGGTGAAATCGGCACACCGTGGCGGATCCGCCGGAAGTTCCCGGCACGACCACGTCGGACCTGCTAGATCGCCGCACAACGCCCGCAACCCGACAAAGATCAACAACGGAAGGTCATCGGGCGCGGACACTTCGTAATCTTCCGGGGGTTCCGGCCCGGCGCCGAACGTCGCACCATGGACCAAGGGTGATGCGATGAGCGGGCGACGACTGGCGGTTGTGGTGACGGTCGAACACCACGACGATCCCGTCCTGCGCAGATACGCGGTGCCGTCGGCGGACGTGCGATCTCTCGCCGCCGTGCTGGGCGATCCCGGTCTGGGCGGGTTCGAGGTGGAGTTCCTGCAGGACCCGGAGACCTGGGACACCTACCAGCGGTTGCAGGCCCTCTGCGACGGCCGGAGCGGCGCCGACAGCCTGCTGATCTATTTCCGCGGCATCCTGCTGTCCGGCCCGGCCGGCGGGCTCTACCTGGCCACTCCGGACACCGTCATGCAGCGCCCGGCCGACACCGCGGTCGACGTGACCAGGATCGACGCGCTGATGCACCGCAGCCAGGCCGGCCAGATCGTGATCGTGCTGGACGGCCGCACCGGTGGCCCGGTCGACGCCGGCGCCTACTTCCCGGCCGCCCGCGCCGCCGACGCCCGCAGCCGCGTGGTGATCACCGCGGCGGCCCGCCCCGAGCCGCCCACCTTCGCCGGCCTGCTCGCCGACGGGATCCGGGGCGGCGCCGCCGACCGCGACCGCGACGGCTACATCGGCATCGACGAGATCTTCGACCACCTGCGGGAACGCGACCCGACCGCCCGCCATTGGATCTACGGTTCCGGCCGCCAGCCGTACATCGCCAAGGTCCGCAAGCCCGGCAGCGACCAGATGGCCGTGATCGCCGAGCTGGCCGCCGCGGCGGCGGGCCGGGACCTGCCGCACGCCGCCCGGTCCCGGGCCACCCTGAGCCGGATGGCCACCGGCAACGACCGGGTCGCCGCCGCCGCTTCCGCGGCGCTCCGCCGCACCTCGCTGCGGGTCGCGGAGACCTCGATCGCTTTCGGCCGCGTCGCCCCGGGCACCCAGCAATTGACGGTACGGGTGCCCGTCACCGGCCCACCGCTGGTCGCCACGTCCACGGTGACGACGTCGGCGGACGACCTGCACGCCACGTTGGAGGGTGACCAGCTGCGGGTCTCGTGGTTCCCCACCGCCGGCCGCCTGGACGGCGTGGTCACCGTCGACGGCCCGGCCGGCTCCGCCCAGCTCACCGTCACCGGCGAGGTCTCGGACACCTACGCCGAGTCCGCACCGGCAACCGCCTTCCCCGCGCCGGGCACCACTCCGCACGGCGGTCCGGGCACCGTCCCCCAGGGTGCCCCGGCAGTTCCCGGGCAGGGCGGTCTTCCGCCGCACGGCGTTCCCGCTGTTCCGCTGCAGCCTGCTCCGGCAGCCTCGGGCCAAGGCATTCCCGCCGCTTTCCCGCAGGGCGGTCCCGCCCTCTCCGCGGAGGCCGACTCCCCCGCAGCGCCGCAATCGCCTCAGCAGGCGGCCCAGCCAGTCCCGGCACCTCCGCGTGTTCTGCCGCCGCCACCCCCGCAGTGGTACAACGGCAACGGCACGCAGCCCCCGGTCTCCGGCCCACCGGCCCCGTCCGGCACGGCGAGCCAGCCCACTTCCGGGCCGCCGCACGGCCAGCGGCCCGAGCAGCCGACTTCCGGGCCGCCGCACGGCCAGCGGCAAGCGCAGCCCACTTCCGGGCCGCCGCACGGCCAGTGGCCCGGGCAGCCCACTTCCGGCGCTCCTCAGGGGCCATGGCCCGGACAGCCGTCGCTGAGCGCCCCGGTCGACCCTTGGCCGGACGCGCCCACCTCCAGCGCTCCTACTTCCGGCGCTTCGCCACAGTTCCACCGGCCGCCCTCCGGCGCCCCGGTGGATCCGTGGGCAGCATCCGCCGACCAGCGACAAGCCGCGTCCGGGCAGCCCCAGGGAAACCCGACCGGCCAGCACCCCGAACCCCCTCCCGGTCGCGCCGAGCCCGCACCCGACCAGGTGTCGCGCCCGCGCTACCAGGCGTCTCCCACGCCTTACCAGGTTCCGCCCGTGACCGGCCAGGTGTCGGCCCCGCCCGGCCAGCTCTTCCACCCGCCCGGCCAGCCCTTCGCCCCGCCCGGCAGCAGTCCCGTGCCCGCTCAGCGCGGCTACTCCGGCGGCCCCCAACCCACAGCCGATCCGGACGACCAGGTCACCCGGCCACTGGGACCGGGTCAGACCCCTCCGCCGAGCGGCGTCCAGGGACAAGCTGCTCCACCGCACGGCGTCCCGGGACGAAGTGCTGCGTCGCAAGGCCTTCCGGGGCAGACCGCCTCTTCGCACCACGACTCCGCGGCGGAGCCGGCAACGACTCCTCGCGGCCCATGGTCGGGTCGGCCGCAACGTCCCGCCACGGCGTCCAGCGGTTGGTCCGACGGTGCCACCGAGGAACTCGCCCGCCCGAGCGGCACCTGGTGGGCCCAGTCCCCCGACGCCGGCCAGCAGTCCGGCCCGGCCGCGTCGACCACCGCCGCGGCGTGGCCATCCACCGAGACCCCCACCCAACGCCAACCCGAGCCCGGCAGCGCACCGGCCGAACCACCGGGCCAACGCCAGCCCGAGCCCGGCAGCGCACCGGCCGAACCACCGCGCCAGCACCAGCCCGAGCCCAGCAGCGCAGCTACCGAAACACCTGGCCAGCACCAGCCTGCGCCCGGCAACGCAGCCACCGAAACACCTGGCCAGCACCAGCCTGCGCCCAGCAGCGCAGCCACCGAAACGCCTGGCCAGCACCAGTCCGCGCCGGGCGGCGTGCCCACCGGAACGCCCACCCGGCAGGCGAGTACCACTACCGGTGTCACGGCACTGCCGCCCACTCAGCCGAGCGGACTCTGGCCCGACGAGACATCTGGCGCCGGCTCCGCCCCGGCGACTGCCGATTGGTCCAGCGCGCAGTCGAGCACGAACGACACCGCGCCCACGGACGAGACCGCAGCCGTGGAGGAGCTTTCCGCGGCTCCACGGATCGTTCCGTGGCCGGGCTCCTATTCCGCTGAGGCAGAATCCTCGGAGCGCCGCGAAGCCCGAGACACCGACCCTCGCGAGCGCCCGGAGTCCCGGGACGGGGACGAGGACGAAGTCCAGTTCAGCCAGCCCATCGGCGTGCGGCCTTATCGTCCGGCCGAGGTCGGCAGCGACACGCCGGCCCAGCGCGGCCCGCTCGTGGACGATCAGCAAGCCGCAGCGGACAGCGGCACGTGGAGCGCTGCCGACCCGGCGTCCGGAAGCAGCCTCGGTCCCGAAACGTCCGGCGACGCCATCCCGGTCGCACCGGACGCAGCCGACTCGACCGGGCATCGCCTGGCGCCTCCGGTCGACGGCGACCAGGTGGCTCCGAGCCAGCCGGATCAGGCGGCCTCGGATCCGGCAGCGGTGACGCTGCCGACGGACATCTGGCCGGGTTCTCCGGCTGAGCCGGCGACCAGCACGCAGAGTCTCGGGCTGTGGCCGAGCTCGCCCACGGTGTCGGCAACCGCCGCCAGCTCGCCCAAGGCACCAACGACCGACGCCGAAGGTCTGCCCAGGTCGCCGGGGACCGACGCTGAAGGCTCGCTCAGGGTGCCGGGGATCGGCGCTGAAGGTTCGCTCAGGGTGCCGGCGGCCGACGATCACAATTCGCCCGCGGCGCGGGCAACCGACGATGACAATTCGCCCGCGGCGCCGGCAACCGACGGTGACAGTCCGCCCGCAGCGCGGGCAACCGACGATGACAATTCGCCCGGGTTGCTGGCGGCCGCTGCTGGCATCGCTGCGGAGCCTGACGAACGGCGACCAGTCGATGATCAGGATGCCGAGGCGCTGCGCGCGAGCTCCGGGAACTCCACGCAGACCTGGCACGTGAGCGCGGACGCCGAATCGGGCGCCGAGGCACGGAACGAATCCCGCGCCGGCGTCCGCCCGGATGCGGGCTCTACCCGCGATCGGTGGGACTCGGTTCCGATGGACTCCGGCAGCGACACCGTGGCGTGGCAAGCCAGTCCGGCCGACGACACGGAAGAGCAGCACATTCCGAGCGCACCCCACGTCGCCGAGGTCTCCGCGGCTCGCACGCTCGACGGCGATGATCAGAGCAGCGACGAGAGCAGGGCCGCCACCAACGGAGCGGCCAGCGCCGCGGAAACCGACAGCACTGGACGCACCGGGAGCAGCGGGAGCACCGGAGACAGCGGAGGCAGCGGGAGCAGCGGCGGATCTGAGCGTGCGGGGAGCGGCGCTGCGGCCGGGTTCGCCGGTGGCTTCGTGGGCAGCTGGCTCGCCGCGCAGTCGTCCGAGAAGACCGGCAGCCAGGATGACCGTGACACACCGGACGCTGCCGCCTCGGCGGGGCATCACCCGGAGCCGCCGGCCGACGAACCACAACCCGGCGCACCCGACCTGGCGACTTTCCCACCGGCGGCGAGTCAGTCGGCGCCGGTGGTCGCGACCGCCGATGGCGACCCGACCGGATCGTGGCCGGCGAACGGATCCGCAACCGCGGGAGCGGCTCCTGGCGGGCCCGCCGGCCCGTGGCCCGGCGACCGCGTCGCGCACGACGACGCGATCGAGCGGACCCCACCCGGAACCGGGTGGCCGGTGCCCGCGGCCGCGAGCGACGCCGGCGACGCGGGCCATGCCGCCCAGCCGGACCCGGCCGGTCCGGGAGGGAGCTGGCCCGCCGACCAGAGCAGGAACGCGCCGCCCAGACTCCCGTGGGAGGCGGGCTCGGCAGCGGCCGCAGCCGGCGGCTGGCCACGCCCCGCCTCGGAAGACCGCCCGGCTGATCCGGCGGCCGGCGCCACCCAGAGCCGGCCCGGATCGGGCTCCCCCGCGTGGGGCGGACATCCCGCGCCGGGTCAGGCTCAGACGCCCGACCGCGGCCAACCCGGCTGGCCCGGCGACGCCGGCCAGCGATCGGCAGCCGACGAGACAACGGTCCCCGGCATGGCAGCCGCCGCCGGGTGGCCGGACGCCGACGACCCCACCCGGCAACAGGGCCCGGCCATCGCTCCGGGACACGGGGCCGGTTTCGGCGGTACGGCCGGACCGGGTGCGGACTTCGGCGGAGTCGCCGGCGCAGTCCCGAACAGCGGGACCGCCAGCGGCGGCAGCATCGCCGGATCGCCGTCGGGGCGGGTGAGCTGGGACGGCCCGGACGACTGGACGCGGGCGGGCGGGCTGGCCGGCGCGCCCGGCGTCGCGGGATCGCCGGCTGCCCCGGGCTGGCAGCAAGGACAGGCCGGACAGGGTGGCTGGCAGCAGGGACAGGCCGGACAGGGTGGCTGGCAGCCGGGACAGGCCGGACAGGGTGGCTGGCAGCCGGGCCAAGGAACGAATCCCGCTTGGCCCACGTCGCCCGCCGGCTGGCCGAACTCGCCGAGCTGGCAGCAGCCCGGCGGCGCGACGGCACCCCCGAACGGCGCCGGCTCCTACCCGGAGGGCCGTCCGGCGTCCCGCCGGCACCTGCGGGTCGCGGGCGTCCTCCTCCTCGCGATGGTGCTGGCGGCCGGGGCGTACCTCGGGATCCGTTACGTGTCCGGCCGGAATGACGAGCCGGTCGCTCAACCGACCGCCACCGCGCCCCAGCAGCAACAGCCCGGCGGAGGCCAGTCGGCAGTCCCCACCCCGCCGACCGATCCGGCGCGGAAGGCGCCGGCGAGCCTTGCCGTCCCGGTCGTGGTCGACACCGTCAAGGGCGTCGGGCGCGAGCCGGAAGGCGTCGTGGTCTCGCCGGACAACGGCACCGTTTACGTCGCTGACCAGGGCGCCAAGGAGGTGTTCTTCATCGGGGCGGACGACAAGAAGATCGCCTCGGTCGCGGTGCCGAACACGCCGCGCTTCCTCGGGCTGTCCAAGGACGGGACGAAGCTTTACGTCTCGATGTTCGAGAACGACTTCAGCGCGAACGGCATGGCGGTCATCGACACCGCCAAGCGCAGCCTGATCAAGTCGGTGAAGACCGGGCCACGTCCCTTCGAACCGGCGGTCGCCGCGGACGGCCGGGTCTGGCTGCCGATCCACAACGGCGCGCGGGTGGAGATCTACGACGGGACCACGCTGGCCAAGGTGCAGCAGATCAGCGTCCCGCCGAATCCGCACTGGGTGGACTTCCTGCCGGACGGCACCCGGGCCTTCACCTCGGACCACGAGTCCAGCCGGATGTCGGTGATCGACACCAGGACCGGGCGGGTGCTGAACAACATCACGGTCGGGCGGTCGCCGCACAGCGTGGCGGTCACCCCGGACGGCAAGACCGTGCTGGTCACCAACTACGACGTGAACACGGTGGAGTCCTACGACACGACGACGCTGAAGCTGATCAAGCGGTACTCGGTCGGCAAGCTGCCACAAGCAGTCATGGTGTCGGCGGACGGTGTGCACGCCTACGTGGTGAACGAGGGCTCGGACACCGTCTCGGTCCTCAACCTGGCCGACAAGCAGATCACCGCCACGATCAAGGTCGGCGACAGCCCGCGGGTGATCGCGATCTCCCCCGACGGCCTGCGTCTTTACGTCACCGCCGGGCGCGACGGCGCGGTCACCGTGCTGAAGGCGGCCGAGGAGTGATCGATACTCTTGCCGGATGCGCCTGCTGACCTTCAACGCGCTGTTCACCGGGGACGTGCGGGTGCGGCTGCGGGCTCTCGGCGAGATCCTGCGGGCGTCCGATTTCGACGTCGTGTGCCTGCAGGAGGTCATGTACCGCCCCCACGCGAACCTGCTGCGCCGGGAGTTTCCGCACTCGGCGTGCGCGGGCGCGGTCGTACTCAAAGGGGGTTTGGTCGTGCTGTCCCGGCGGCCGATCGAGCGGTGGCGCTTCGTCCGCTTCCCGATGAGCGGACCGGTGCGGCCGGAGTTCCTGATGCGCAAGGGCGCGCTGGTCGTGGAGATCGGTGAGCTGGTCATCGTGAACACGCACCTGTCGGCGAACCGGGACGACGACTGGTCGCCGGACAACCGGTACACCCGCGTGGAGCGGGCCGAGCTGGACGTGCTGGCCCGGCTGCTGGCGGACATCGGTCCGGACCGGCCGGTGGTGGTGACCGGTGACCTGAACCTGCCGCGGGACGCCTCCGTCCTGCGGGATTTCCGGACGGCGGCCGGGCTCGCCGACGCGATGGCCGGCGATCCGCGACCGACCTATCGCCCCACGCCGCAGTGGCCGCACCCGCCCGCATTCGATCACCTCCTGGTCCGTGGTGGCATCACCGCGCACGCCGATCTGGTGCTGCAGGACGAGGTGGTCCTGCCCGGCGGGCGACGCGTTTTCCTATCCGACCACTACGGGGTGGCGGCTGACATCTGACCACGGTCTGATTTCGGAATCAGACCGTGGTCCGATCAGCAACCGAGGAATCCCTGGTAGCTTCGCCTCATGGCAACGGATTCCGGTGTTGACCGCGTCATTCTTCAGCAGTTGGCGGACCGCGAGCGGGCCGCTTTCGTCGAGCGGCATCCGCGGTCCGCGGCGGCCTACAGTCGCGCCGACCATCTCTTCGGGCGCGTCCCGATGACGTGGATGAACAAGACCGCGGCCGGCTTCCCGGTCTACCTGAAGACCGCCCGGGGCAACCGCCTGACCGATATCGACGGCAACGAGTTCGTCGACTTCTGCCTCGGCGACACCGGGGCGATGGCCGGCCACTCGCCGGCGCCGGTGGTCACGGCGGTCACCCGGCGGCTCGGCGAGCTGGGCGGCGCCACCACGATGTTGCCGACCGAGGACGCCGCGGTGGTCGGCGCCGAGCTGGCTGCCCGATTCGGATTGCCGTTCTGGAGTTTCGCGCTGACCGCGACCGACGCCAACCGGTGGGCGATCCGGTTGCTGCGCGCCGTCACCGGGCGGCCGAAGATCCTGGTCAACAGCTACTGCTACCACGGCTCGGTGGACGAGTCGCTGATCGTGGTCGGCCCGGACGGGCACGGGCGCAGCCGGGAGGGCAACGTCGGCGCGCCGGTCGACGTGACCGAGACCAGCCGGGTCGCCGAGTTCAACGACCTGGCCGGGCTGGAGCGGGAGCTGGCGCACGGGGACGTCGCCGCGGTGCTGATGGAGCCGGCCCTGACGAATATCGGCATCGTCCTGCCCGAGCCGGGCTATCTCGCCGGGGTCCGCGAGCTGACCAGGAAATACGGCACCTATCTGATCAACGATGAGACGCACACCTTCTCGGCCGGGCCGGGCGGCGCCACACGGTTCTGGGGCCTGCAGCCGGACGTGCTGACGATCGGCAAGGCGATCGGCGGGGGCGTGCCGGTGGGCGCCTACGGGCTCTCCGCGGAGCTGGCCGACGCGTTGACCGGGCGCGGCGATCTCGACCTGGTCGACATGGGCGGGGTGGGCGGCACGCTCGCCGGTAACCCGGTGTCGATGGCGGCGACCCGTGCGACGCTGGAGGAGGTGCTCACCGAGGGCGCCTTCGCCACGATGATCTCGACGGCGACGGCGTTCGCCGACGGCATCCAGAAACTGATCACCGCGCACGGTCTGCCCTGGTCGGTGAGCCGTCTCGGCGCCCGGGTGGAATACCGGTTCGCCGACCCGGCTCCCCGCAACGGCACCGAGTCGGCCGCCGGCGCCGACGCGGAGCTGGAGGACTTCCTGCACGTCTACCTGGCCAACCGTGGGGTGCTCCTGACGCCGTTCCACAACATGGCGCTGATGTGCCCGGAGACGACGCTCGACGACGTCGCCCGCCACCACGAGATCTTCGACGCCGCGCTGACCGAGCTGACCCGCTCCTGAGCCGGCCGGGACCGAGCGCGCGGCGATGGGACGTGGCTAGCGGCGCGGCCGGCGGAGCGTGCCAGGAGCGGGTGTCCGGGTCGGGCCAGGAGCGGGTGTTCAGGTCGGGCCAGGAGCGGGTGTTCAGGACGGGGCCAGGAGCGGGTGTTCAGGTGGGGCCGGGAGCGGGCGTTCGGGTCGGGGCAGAGGGGCGGGAGGTGGCTCGGGGTGGGCGGAACGTGAAGGCGTACACGCCGCGTTGGCCGGCGGCGTAGAGATCGAGGCTGTCCGGTGTCCAGGCGCACTCGAAGAGGGCGCCGTCGACTCGCATCGCGGCGATCGGCTCCGGATCGCCGGTCAGTTCTCGGAGAGGCCAGACTCGTAGTTCACCGGACTCACTGGTGGTGGCCAGCCAGCGGCCGTCCGGGGAGACCGCGCCGTGGGTCACCGGGTCGTCCGGGAGAGGGGCGGCGGCGATCAGGCGGATGGTTCGGGGGTCGAAGAGAGCGACGCTGACAGCATCGATCACCACGATTCGGTCGGCGACTGACTGGATGGCGCGGACCCGCGGACCGGCCGTGGTGGGAAACGGCCAGGCTGGGCCGGAGCGGGTGCGGTCGGTGCGGAATTGCCAGGTGGTCAGGGTTCCGGAGTCGTCCGCGAAGACGAGGCGGTGGCGGGGCAGGAAGGCAGCGGCCTGGACGGGGCGGCTGTGCGTGCGGCGGAAGAAAGCGGTGCCGGTGACCGATCGGATCTCCACGGCGCCGTGCTCGTCCCACTGCGCGACGAGGTCCTCGTCGGGGGACACCGCGCTGCCGGCCGCCGTCGACCATTCCTCGACCCTCCACGGCGCCTCGGGCTTGGGGGTGGGGCGGTGGAGGAGGACTGTTCGGCTGGGGCAGCGGGCCAGCAGCCAGCGGTTGTCCGGGGCGGGGATGCATTGGAGGACCGGCTCGCCGGTGGACCAGATCGCGGTGGCGGTGGCGTCGGTGCTGCGCCACAGGCGGACCACGCCGTCGCGGCTACCGGTGGTCAGCTCGGTGCCGGCGCGGGTGAGGGCGCAGGTGTTCACCCAGTCGATCGGGCCGGCCACGGTTTCCTGGACGAGGCGGGGCAGGTCCCAGACACGGATGGTGGCGTCGCTGCCGGTGGTGATCAGGGTGCGCCGGTCGGCCGCGAGCACACCGGAGGTCACCCAGCCCGCGTGCGCGCGGACCAGAGCGACCTGCGGACCGTAGCGGTCCCAGACCCGGACCGTGCCGTCCTCGCCACCCGAGATGATCCGGTCGCCGGAGACGCACAGCGCGCTCACACGGCCCCGGTGCCCGCGCAGCACAACCGGCGGGCTGTCACCGCCCGACGCGACCGGCACGCTTTCGGCGGGCAACGAGTGCACATGGATCTCGCCGTCGGTTCGGCTCAGCGCGACCCACTGCCCGACCGGATCCACCGCCATCGCGGTGATCAGGGCACGTTCCTGCGACGAGTCGATCGTCGTCCCGGACGGCGCTGGGCGGGGAGCCACTGACCCGGGAGTCGGCGACGGGGCGGGGCCGGAGGCGACCGGCGACGGGAGCGGGAGGGGGTGGCTTCGGCCGGTTCGGAGGTGGTGTTCGGTGAGGGTGCCGGTTGCTTCGACGGTCAGCAGTCGGTCGGGGGTCAGGAAGGCGCAGCTGACCAAGGGATCGGCGGAGAACCAGGTGAAGGACCGGGCGTTCTGATCGAAGACGGCCAGCTCGCCGCGGCTGCTCACCGCTGCGATCCGGTCGGCGGACGGGGTTACCGCGAGCGCGGGGATCTCGCCCGAGGTGGTCCACAGGGTTTGCTCCAGGAGTTGACGCCGCACGTCCCAGAGCCGCAGCGTTCCGTCCGCACCGCCTGACACCAGCCGGGTGCCGGCCGCTGCCAGGGCTTTCACGCCACCGGCGTGGGCGGTCAGCCGGCCCAGGAGGGTGCCGGAGGTCGCCTCGACGAGGGTGATCACGCCGTTGGTGCCGCCGGCCGCGAGGCTGCTGCCACCCGGTGCGGCCTGGTGGGCGACAGGGGCGGAGGCCGCTGCGGCGCTGGGCGCACTGGTGGACGCGCTGCTCGGGGCGTCGGCGGGTGCGCTGGTGGACGCGCTGCTCGGGGCAGTGGTGGGTGCGGCGGCGGCGCAGTCGAGCCAGCCGGTTCCGGGGGTGATGACTCGGGTCAGGCTGTCGGGGCCCACGTCGGGTAGAGGCCATCGGGGACGCAGGGCGGCTCGGGGGCGTTGTTCGGCGGCGAACTTGGTCACCTCGGCGGCCAGTTCGGGGGAGCCGGCGAGCTGGGACAGCAGGACATCGGCGAACGCGGCGGCCGGACGGATCGGGCGCAACAGCGGGGCCGCTCGGGTCAGGCGAGCGCGCAGCGCTGTCGCGCGCGGGTCAGGCAGGCGATCCAGATCGGCCACCATGGCGGCTATGCCAAGCATCGGGATGCCGATCGCCAGGCGCTGGAGGTCGGTCGTGACCACGAACAGTTCGTCCCACCAGCGGGCCTCGCGCAGGTGGAAAGCGAGGTGTCGCCACAGGTAGCGGTCCGTTTGCGGCAGCGTCCACCACGGGCCGCCGCTGCGCGGGCGGGCCATTTCCACCAGGCGGCGATGCACTTGCGGCAGCTCGGTGTCCGGGAGGCGATCTCGGACGTACGCCCGGAGCACGTGACCCACGCTCGTGGCCCCGCCGGCGTGGTGGACGAGGCGGAGGCGGGCGAGGGTCGTACGCACCTCGGAGGAAGCGGCCGGGGACAAACCGCCCGTGCCGGACCACAGCAGGTCCAGGGTCTGATCCGGGATCGCCGCGCCCTCCGGCAGGATCGCGAGTTCGAGGAGTCGCCGCTGATCAGGTTCGGACAGCAGATCCAGGGCGGCCTGCACGACCCGGTCGAGGGCGCGCTCCCGCTCGCCGGGCACCGCCGGATCCAGCGCCACCGTACCGTCCGCACCGAGCTGGTCGACCAGCCGCTGCGCCGCCCCACGCAGATCCATCGGCGCCCGCACTCCCCCGCTCGATCCGCCCCGCGAAGCCCCACTCACCTGCGGGGGCGCCGGGTCAGAGGCGGTCAACGACGTCGGCGAGGTGGGGGTCGGCGAGGTAGCTGTACCGGGCGTGTTGGTGGCGCCGGAAACGCCGGGACACGGGGTGGGGCCGGAAACGCCGGGACGCAGGGTGGTGGAAGATGCGCCGGGCCGCGGGGTGGTGGCGCCCGAAACGCCGAGACCCGGGGCGGTGGTGGGAGGCGGGCTGGGATGCCGTGCGGTGGTGTGTTCGCGGAGGAGGGCGTTGGTCAGGGTCAGCAGGAGCGGCCATCGGCCGGTCAGGGACAGCAGGGCGGTGAGATCCGGCAGCGGCAGGCCGAGGAGGCCGTGCAGGAGCGTGGCGGTGGCTTCGTCGTGCGTCATCCGGCCGACCGCCACCTGCGGGGCATCCGGGCCGAGCAGGCCGGCCACCCGGGTGGTGACCACCCGCAGGCTGGCCGGGCCGCCGGTCAGGAACGGGTCCAGCTGGTCCGTCGTCCAGACGTCGTCGAGCACCAGAAGCAACGGCGGATGCTGATCCAACACGGTCGCCAGCCGCCGGCCCGCCTGCATCGGTGAGACCACCGCGGGCCGCTCCGCGCCGACCCGCGTCATCAGGTCGCCGATCAGCTCGGCGAGGCTCGCGCCGGTCCGCCGCTGACCGACGGCCGCCCACAGCACGCCGCCCGGGAATCGTTCGCGGACCTCGGGCAGCCGGCTGACCTGCTCGACCAGCGTGCTCTTGCCGAAACCGCCGGCACCGTGGATTCCGACGACACCGGGCTGCTCGGGGTCGGCAGGCGGGGCGAGCACCAGTTCCCGCAGCCGGTCCTGGAGCTCGACGCGCTCCACCAGGTCACCCGGATCCACCGAAGGCCGAGGCCCGGGCACCGGCGGCGGCCCCAGGCCGGACGACGCCAAGCCCACCGGCGCGGAACCCCGCGGCACGGATTCCGTCGGCGCCGAGCCCGACGGCACGGAGCCCGCGGGCATCGAACCCGGCGGCACGGAACCCGATCGCGCGGAATCCGGCGGGACCGAGGACGGCGGGACCGGGACGGGCGGCTTGCGGGCGCGGCCGAGCATCGCGCCGGCCGCTCCGGCCCATCTCCGCCACCGTATGCCGTGCGTCACGGTGGAACCAACGGAGCTGGGCCGTGCCCGGCTACTGCTTGACCAGCTTCCGCAGCGCCGAGACGACCGAGTGGTCGCTGGTGGTCGCGTAGATCTTCTTGTCGTCGCCGACCAGGACCGAGAACGGGCAGGCCGTCTCGTCCCCGGTCAGCTTCTTGTCCAGCAGCTGGCGGCGGGTGGCCACCTCGTAGACCCGGAGACGCCAGTTCGCGTGGTAGAGCGCGGCGGTGGACGGCTTCGGCTCGTCGTACTTGCAGTTCCTGATCTTCGTACCGGTGGTGACCCGGTCCAGGCAGGCGACCATCTGCACGTTGGCCGGGTCGTCGCTGGCCCAGGTGCGCTCGGCGGCGTCCGAGGTGCCCTCGTCGTCGAAGTAGTAGACCGGGTTCTTGAAGCGCACCGAGGTCGGGTTGTTCTTGGTCAGCAGGACCACCGGGTGCGGGGCCTTGCCGGAGCGTTTCGGCGCTGCCGGGAAGTAGGTGTTGTCGTCGCAGACCTGGTTCAGGTCGTAGATGTCCTTGGCCGGGACCCCGCTGGCCACCGGGCCGGTCGACTCCGCGGTCGGCTCGGTCGCGTCCGGCCCGGGGGCGTCCGGGTCCGTGGTGTCCGGGTCGAAGGTCGGATAGTCCGAGGGCAGGCTGTACGGGAAGTCGCGGGCGCCGTCCCGGGCCGAGTCGGCGATCCGGTTACCGATCACGGCGATCCCGCCGATGCAGAGGACGATCACCGCGATCACGCCGGCGATGATCCCGCCGGCGACGGCGCCACCCCGGCGGCGGCTGGCCGGGCTCGCCGGGGGCGGCGGCCAGCCGGGTGTGCCGTATCCCGGGGGCGCGGGGTAGGCGCCGGGCGCGGGGTAGGCGCCGGGCGCCGGGTAGGGCCCCGGCGGGTAGGCCCCGGGTGGCGGGGCCGGGTAACCGGCCGCCGGCTGCCCGGCGAACGGCGGAGGCGGCTGCGGAAAAGGCTGAGCCGGAGGGGGCGGAGGCTGCGGAAAAGGCTGAGCCGGCGGAGGCTGCGGAAACGGGTGATCAGGAGGGGACGAGGCGTCGCCGGGCCGCGCCCACGGGTCCGACGGCGGCTGGCTGGCCGGCGAGATCCACGGCTCCGGAGTCGTCGGCCAGGCGCTCGGCGCCGCAGCCGGCTCGGACACCGGCGACGCGGGAGGCTGATAGGCCTCGGGAGGCGGCCCGGACGAGGGCGCGCTGGATGGTTGCGAAGTCGGCTCCGGCGTCGTCCCGCCGCCGGATTCAGCCCCCGTGCCGGTCACTTGGTGTCCTCCCCTGTCCGATGCCGGCCAAATGTATCGAGACTTGTCACATCAGCCGAGCCCGGGTGACCCTCGCGACATCGGGGCCCACCCGGCGTGCACACCGAGATCAGAGCCGAGTACCCGACCGGCTACCCGCCGTAACCGCGCTGATCCGGCAACCGCCGGCCAGACAAAAGGCGCGGTCAGAGCCGGTCGACCGTGCACTCCTCCAGGAACGCCAGGTCCGGCTCCCAGCCCAGCCCGGCCGCCGACGGCACCGCGACGAAGCCGGACTCGCAGACCACCGGCTCGGTGGTGATGTCCCGGGCGTAGTACTTGTCCGAGCCGGAGACGTCGGACGGCAGCGTGAAGCCGGGCAGCGAGCTGAGCGCCACGTTCGCGGCCCGGCCGATGCCGAACTCGTGCATGCCGCCGCACCAGACCGGGATGCCCTCGTCCCGGGCCAGGTCGTGGGCGCGGACCGCCGGGGTGAGGCCGCCCATCCGGGACACCTTGATGTTGAGGATCCGGCCGGCCCCCAGTCGCAGCGCGGTGACCAGGTCCTCGACGTCCTCGACCGACTCGTCCAGGCAGAGCGGCGTCTCCAGGATCTCCTGCAGGGCGGCGTGGGCGACGAAGGCTCGGGGCGCGTAAGGCTGCTCGATCATCAGCAGCCCCACCGTGTCCAGGTGGCGGAATATGTCGCGCTCAGCGAGCGGGTAGGCGCCGTTGGCATCCACATGTACCGAGATTTCCGGAAAAGACGTGCGGACCGCCAGCACCGGCTCGACGTCCCACCCCGGCGCGATCTTCAGCTTGACCCGCCGATACCCCTCGGCGACCCGCAGCTCCACCTGCGCCAGCAACTCGTCGATCGACGGCTCGATCCCCAGCGACACCCCCGCCTCGACCCGCGCCCGGCTCCCGCCGAGCGCCGCCGCCAGCGGAACCCCCTGCCGAGCCGACCACAACGCCCACGCCGCCATGTCGAACCCGGCCCGCGCGAACTGGTTCCCGCGCACCTTGCCGAGCGCCGCCGCCAGCTCCGCGGGATGCTCCCACGCCGCCCCCAGCACCAGCGGCCGCAGGTGGTCCCGGGCCACCGCCCAGCAGCTCTCCACCGTCTCCGCCGAATAGAACGGCCCGCTCGGCGAGGCGATCTCGCCCCACCCGACCGCGCCCGACTCGTCGGTGATCGCCACCAGGATGTGCTCCAGCTCCCGCTTGGCGTGCGAGCTGGTCCGGAACTGGTGGACCAGCGGCAGGCGCACCCGCCGCAGGTCGACGCGCTGGATTCGGATCATGCTCCTTCTTCCACCGGTTCTTCCACATAGAGGCCGAGCTCGGCGGCGAGCGCGTCACGCTCGCGGAGGCGCCGTCCGGCGCCTTTGGAGCTGGCGATGGTCAAGGTCGCGAGCAGGTGCAGGACCAGCGCGATCGAGGTGGGCGAGTTGGCGTACGACGCGCTGCCCGTGCCGACCACGATGCGCGTGGTGGCGACCGTGGTGAGCGGGGCGTCCTCGGCGTCGGTGATCAGGACGAGGTCGCCACCGTGGCGTACGTAAGCCGAGGCGACCTCGACCGTCTCCCGCCGGTAACGCTCCAGCGAGACCGCGACCAGCAGATCTCCCTGCCGGATGTCGCTGAGCACGTCGAGCGCCCGCAGCGACGCGCCGTCCACCAGGTGCACCGCGGAGAGCCCGGCGCTCAGGTCGGAGGCGAGCAGCGACGCGTAACTGAGCGACTTGCCGTAGCCGATCAGGTAACGCCGCCGCGCCGAGACGATCAGCGCGGCCGCCCGCTCGATCGCGTCCTGCTCCGCGGCCCGCGCCAGCGCCTGATCGAATTCGGCCCGCTGCTGCTCCAGCACCCGCTGCTTGAGCACCTGCGCCGAGCGGCGCTGGACGTTCCGGTCGAAGCGGTCGGCGGGGGTTCCTCGGGAAGTCACGCCCCATCCTCGCCGATCGCGAACAGGTAGGCCGCCCGCACCGGGTCGCCCTCCGGCCGCACCACGTCGACCAATGTCCGCCCTGCCGCGAACTGGACCAGCAGCTCCTGCCGCAACCAGGCCCGATCCGCCGGGTCCGGCGCCGCCGACCGGTCGCCGGCGGCGACCACGACCGCGGACCGCCGCCCGCCGCCGGCTTCGCGCCGCTCCGGATCGTCCGACCCGTTCCCGGTACGGCCGGAGGCGCCGGGCAGCGGATCCGTATCGGTCAGGTCCCAGCTCACCAGGATCCGGTCGGTGCCCGGCTCGCCGTAGAAGTCCGGCAGGAACCGGATCCCGGCCGCGCCGAGCACCGCGAAGTTGAAGTGGGCGTTGCGCAACGCGTACGGATCGAAGGTCCACCGCATCGTCCGCGCCCCGGTGCGCCGGGCGGCGGCGGCCTGCGCGTACTTCAGCAGCCGGCCGATCCCGGCACCCTGCGCCGCCGCCGCGACCACCGCGGCCTGCGAATAGTGGTAGAACTCGCCGCCCGACGTGCCGGCGAAGCCGTAGCAGAACCCGGCCAGCGCACCGTCTCCGGTGAACGCGCCGAGGACCGTCCCGCCGTTCTCCCGGAGGGCGGCCAGCAGGCGCGGGTTGAGGCCCCACTCCGGCGCGGTGTAGCCGAACACCTCGCGGTAGAGCGCCCCGGCCGCCGTCCACTCGGCGATCCCGTCCAGGTCCCGCACCACGACATCCATCGGCGGCCCCTCCCCTGATCCACTCGGCCGGTAGGCATCGCTCGCCAAAGATAGCGACCGTATAAATGCCATCCTGACGGCACAGCAGCTCGTTGACAACGGGTATCACGCAACTTAGCGTTCGCATATGTCGTCACCCGTGATCGCGGCGCTGCACCGCTACACGCATGTCGAGTCGCCCACCGGCGACTCCCGGGCGCTGGCCGCCCTGGCCGAGATGCTGGAGGCGGACGCGGCCGCGGCCGGTTTCCACACCGCCCGCGAGCCGCACCCGACCGGCGACCACCTGATCTGGACTCTGCGCGCGCGCGACGTCGCGGGAGCGCCACTGCTGTTTCTCAGCCACTACGACACCGTGTGGCCGGTCGGCACCCTGGCCGGGATGCCATGGACGGTGGACGGCGACGCGATCCGCGGCCCGGGTGTCTACGACACGAAGGCCGGCATCGCGGCGCTGCTCGCGGCGGTCGCCGCGGTCGACGGGCCGCACCCGGAACTCCGGGTGATCGTGGTCGCCGACGAGGAGATCGGCTCGCCGACCGCGACCGGCCTGGTCCGGGCCGAGGCCCGGCGGGCGTCCGCGGTGCTCGGCATGGAGCCGCCACATCCGGGCGGCGACCTGAAGACCGGCCGGCGCGGCAGCACCCGGGCCCGGATCGAGGTGACCGGGGTGGAGGCGCACGCCGCGCTCGACCCGGACGCCGGGGCGAACGCGATCGACGAGCTGGTCGACCAGCTGCTGCGGGTCCGTGAGCTCGGCGCCGGCCGGCCGGTGCTGGTCAACACCGGCACCATCGCGGGCGGCGGGCGGACCAACGTGGTGGCCGGGCAGGCGCACGCCGATCTGGGGTTGCGGTTCGCCGACCCGGAGGACGAGCGGGTGGTCCTCGGCGAGCTGGCCGCGCTGCGACCGGTCCGGTCCCGGGCCACGGTCGGCACACGGCTGCTCTCGCACCGGCCCACCTGGCAGCCGGACGCGGCCGGCGACGACCTGCTGGCCCGGATCGCGGCGATCGCCGCCGGGATCGGCCAGACGCTGGGCGGCCACCCGGCCGACGGCGCCGCGGACACCAACACGACCGGCGCGCTCGGCCGCCCGACGGTGGACGGCCTCGCCCCGCACGGCGGCGGCGCGCACGCGCGCACCGAGTGGGTGTCCGCCTCCGGCATCGCGGAGCGGACCATGCTGCTCACCGCTGTGATCACCGGCCTGCACCGGACCGCCCCACGATGCTGATCCCGGCCTGCCCGATCCGCCCCTGATGATCCCGGACCGGTCCACCCGCGACCGGCCCGGGCAGCTCGCCTCCGGAGTGGACACCGTGCTGGTCAACGGCGTGGTCGACGGCGGGGAGCGTGGCGGGCGCGTTGCCCCGTTCGCGAGTTTTCGCGGGTGGTTTCGCCGCCGGCGCAGCCGGGTATCCGGAGGGAGGCCGATGGACCTCCGGGGGTGAATCGATGCTGAACGATTACGAACGGCGCGCCCTGGCCGATCTGGAACGCAGCCTGAAGGGTGATTCCGAGTTCGCCGCCCGGATGGCCGGCCTGGCCGACGTCCCGCCCGCCCCGGCCTTTCCCGCGGTCCCGATCCTGTGCGCACTGCTGTTCATCCTGGTTCCCCTGGTCATGTTGCTGTTCGGCTGGGCGGGCGTGCTGATCGTCCTGGACGTGTTCGCCGCCGCGATCGCCGTCGTGCTGATCCGCCGCCGCAACCACTGATCCAGATCGATCCCCGCCTCTCATCCCCGCGGGGGGATGCCGCGATCACCGGCCACCGGCCACGGTGTCCACCATGGATGACTGCACCTGGGCGGACTGAGATGCGGGGCCAACCGATCTCGGCCGTGCTCGCCGACGTGGACGGCACCCTGGTGAACAACAAGACCGAGCTGACCCCGCGGACCATCGACGCGGTGCACCGGCTGCACGCGCACGGGGTGCTGTTCTGCCTGACCGGCGGGCGACCACCGCGCGGCCTGCGGATGCTGGTCGAGCCGCTGGGCATGGAGTTTCCGATGGCCGCCTTCAACGGCGGGGTGATCGTGCTGCCCGACATGACGGTGGCCGACCAGTGCCCGGTTCCGGTCGACGTCTCACTCCGGGTGATCGACACCTGCCGGGCGCACGGCCTGCTGGTCTGGATCTACACGGCCACCGAGTGGTACGTGACCGACGGGCACGCCCCGCACACCGCCCGGCAGGCCCGCACCCACCGGTTCGATCCGACCGTGGTGGCCGGCTACGACGAGTTCCGGGACCGGATCATCAAGATCGTCGGGGTCAGCGACCACCACGCCCGGGTCGCCGAGGCCGAGGCGGCCGTGCGCAAGGAGTTCGACCCGCTCGTCTCCGCCGCCCGTCCCCAGCCGGACCATCTGGACGTCACCCACCCGGACGCCAACAAGGGGGCGGCCCTGGAGCGACTGTCGCGTTGCTTCGAGGTGCCCGCCGAGCGGATCGCCACCATCGGCGACCGGCTCACCGACGTGCTGATGTTCCGGCGCGGCGGGCTCAGCGTGGCGATGGGCAACGCTCCCGCCGAGGTCCGGCGGCAGGCCGCGTACGTCACCGGCAGCAACGAGGAGGACGGCTTCGCCACCGCGATGGAGCGCTACGTGCTGCCCCGCGCGACGCCCTGGCACTGACCGGTTTCTCATCCGGTTCTCATCCCGGCGTGGTCTGATGGGCCGGCCATGAGCCCACGCATCCTCGTCGTCGACGACCAGCCGAACATCCTCGATCTGCTGGCCACCGTGCTGCGCTTCCACGGCTTCCGGGTGGACACCGCGGCCACCGCCGCCGGGGCGCTCGCCGCCGCCGGCGCCCATCCGCCCGACCTGGTGCTGCTCGACGTGATGCTGCCGGACGGCGACGGGATGGCGGTCTGCCGCCGGCTGCGCGCCGACGGGCTGGACGCCGGGATCATCCTGCTCACCGCCCGGGACGCGCCGGCCGACCAGGTGTCCGGGCTGGCCTACGGCGCGGACGACTACGTGACCAAGCCGTTCGACGTGGAGGTGCTGCTGGCCCGGGTGCGGGCGGTGCTGCGCCGGGCGCCGGCGGCCGACCGGCCGGACCCGGTGTTGCGCTACGCCGACCTGGAGCTGGACCAGGAGACGCTGCGGGTCCGCCGCGGTGACGCCGAGGTGGCGCTCTCCCCCACCGAGCTGCGGCTGCTCCGGTATTTCCTGAGCAATCCCGGGCGGGTGCTGTCCCGGGCGCAGATCCTGGCCGCGGTCTGGGAGTTCGACAGCCCGGCCGTCTCCAACGTGGTCGACACCTACGTCGGCTATCTGCGCCGCAAGCTGGACCGGCACGGCCCGCCGCTGATCGTCACGCACCGCGGTTTCGGCTACGCCCTGCGCGCCGCGGCATGAACCGCCGGACCCTCCGGTTCTCCCTGGTCACGTCGATGGTGGCGCTGGCCGCGGCCGGGCTGCTGGTGACCTGCGGGACGGCTGCCGTGGCGCTCCGGTCGTACCTGCTGGAGCGCACCGACGAGCAGCTGGCCGCGGCGGCCGTGCTGGTCCGGCAGCGGGCCGCGACGCTCACCCCGGAGGGCCCGGAGCTGCGCTCGGTGGTGTCGGTGACCGAGTACCTGATCGAGTACCGGCGCGCCGACGGCGGCACGATCCGGTTCGAGAGCGGCAGCCCGCTCCCGGCCGACCCGCTGCTGGACCGCGCCGACCCGGCGGCGACCCGGACGCAGACGGTGACCGGCACCTCCGGCGAGCGCTACCGGGCGATCGTCGTGCCGGTCGCCGGCGACGCCCGGGTGCTGGTCGGGCTGCCGCTCGCGCCGATCCGCAACACGCTGGTCCGGTTCACGGCGATCGCGGCGCTGACCGGGGCGGTGGTCCTGCTGCTGCTCACCCTGCTGGCCCGCTGGCTGGTGGCGCGGCGGCTGCGCCCGCTGGACGAGATCGGCGCGGCCGCCACCGCGATCGCCGCCGGCGACCTGGACCGCCGGGCCGGCGCGCCGCCGCCGGGCAGCGCGGCGGCGCGCACCGAGGTGGGGCGGCTGGCCACCGCGGTCGACCGGATGCTGACCCGGATCCAGGCGGCGATGACCGCGCGGGAGCGGTCCGAGCAGCGGATGCGGGCGTTCGTCGCGGACGCCTCGCACGAGCTGCGCACCCCGGTCACCTCGATCAGCGGCTACCTGCAGCTGATCCGGACCGGCGTGATCGATCTCGGCCGCCGCCCGGACGTGCTGCGGCGCATCGAGGAGGAGGCCGGCCGGATCGGCGCCCTGGTCGGCGACCTGCTCTACCTGGCCCGGCTGGACGCCGGCCCGCCCGCCCGCCGGGTGCCGGTGGACCTGGCCGCGCTGATCAGGGACGCGGTCGCGGACGCCCGCGCGGTGGAGCCGGACCGCCCGCTGACCGCGTCGGTCCCGGAGACGCTGACCGTGACCGGCGACCCGGACACCCTGCGGCAGGTGCTCGCCAATCTGCTCGGCAACGTGCGGGCGCACACCCCGCCGGGCACGCCGGCGCGGGTCAGCGCGGTGCTGTCCGGGGACCGGGTGCGGGTCGCCACCCGCGACGAGGGGCCGGGCATGACGGCGGCGGAGGCGGCGCACGCCTTCGAGCGGTTCTGGCGGGCCGAGGGGTCGCGCGCCCGCTCGGACGGCGCCGGCCTGGGCCTGGCCATCGTCGCCGAGGCGGTCCGCGCGCACCACGGCGAGACCGGCGTCGAGACGGCTCCCGGCCGGGGCGCCACGGTCTGGTTCGAGCTGCCGCGTTCTTAGAGCACTCTCATCCGGCTCGCAGATCGGCGTCACGATCGCCTGGTGCGATGGCCCGGTGCGAAAGACATGGATCATTGCCGGGGCGGTGGCGGGCGGCCTGCTGACCGCGGCGATCGCCGGGGACCGCTGGGCCGCCGGGAGCGCCGCCGACCGGCTCGCCGACCGCCTGCGCTGCGCGGGCGGACTGGCCCAGCGGCCGGAGGTTACCGTCGGCGGCATGCCGTTCCTGACCCAGCTGGCCCGGGGCCGCTTCGACGACGTGCGGGTCGAGGCCGCCGCGGTCGAGGTGGGCCGCTTCCACGCCGGGGTGGCCGCGCGGGCGCGGCAGGTGCGCACGGCCGCCGGGTCGGTCCGGGCCGCTTCGCTCACGGTCGAGGCCACTTTCCGGTACGCCGAGCTGACCGCCCCGGATGACGTGCCCGGCCGCGCCCCCGGCGAGTTCGGTTACGACGGCGCGGGGCGGTTGCGGCTGGCCACCACGGCGCCGGTGCTCGGGCGGGAGGTCCCGGTCGTCGTGCACGCGGCCCCGGAGCTCACCGGGCCGGACCTGGTGGTGCGGCCGGTCGAGGTGGAGGTCCCGGCGATCGGGATCCGGATCCCGGCCGACCGGCTCGGCGACCGGGCGAGGCCACGCGTGATCGGGCTGCCCGCGCTGCCGGCCGGGCTGGCCTACCAGGGCGTGACGGCGACCCCGGACGGCCTGCGGATCACCGCGGGCGGCGCTGACATCGGCGTCCCCGGCGGCCGCGGCGGCGAGGGCGGCCGCGGCTGCGGGAGGGACGCGACATGAGCGCGGCGGACGAGGGAGGGCGCGGCTGCGGGAGGGACGCCGGATGAGCGCGGACGACGAGGGCGGGCGGAACTGCGGGAGGGACGCCGGATGAGCGCGGCGGACGAGGGCGGCCGGACCCATCGGGTGTTCGCCGGGATCGGGCGGGCGGCGGTGCGGCGGCCGTGGTGGATGATCGTGGGATGGCTGCTCGCGACGGTCGCGGTGGCCGGGCTGGTGGCCGGCTTCGGACGGCCGGTGGACGACGACACCCGGCTGCCCGGCAGCGACGGGCAGCGCGGGCGGGACCTGATCCAGCAGCACTTCCCGGGCGGGGACGGGGCGAGCGGCACGGTGGTGCTGCGCTCGGCGGACGGGCGGCTGGACGGGGCGTCGTACCGGAAAGCGGTGGATCTGACCGTGCGCGGGATCGCGGACCTGGACCACGTGGTGTCGGTGGCGGCGCCGGGCGCCGATCGTGGGTCGCTCAGCGGCGACGGACGCACCGGCTACCTCGCGGTGCAGTTCGACGTGGGGCCGCGCGACGTCGGCGACGGGCTGATCGACGCGGTGCTGGCGGCGACCCGGCCGGCGGCGGACGCGGGCCTGGAGGTGCTGCCCGCCGGGGTGCTGGCCCCGGCCGAGACCAGCACCCGCAGCAGCGAGGCGATCGGGCTCGGGGTGGCGCTGGTGGTCCTGGTGATCGCCTTCGGCGGGCTGGTGGCGGCCGGGCTGCCACTGGTCGCGGCGCTGATCACGCTGGTCTGCGGGATCGGCGCGATCGGGCTGGCCGGGCACCTGACCGCGGTGCCCGGGGTGGCCACCACGATCGCCACGATGATCGGGCTCGGGGTCGGCATCGACTACGCGCTGTTCCTGATCACCCGCTACCGCGGGCTGGTGGAGCGCGGCGCGGAACGGGAGCCGGCGATCGTGGCGACGGTGGCCTCGTCGGGCAGCGCGGTGGCCTTCGCCGGTGGGACGGTGATCGTGGCGCTGGCCGGGCTGGCCGTCTCCGGGGTCCCGATCCTCGGCACGCTGGGCTGGACGGCCGGGCTGATCGTGCTGGTCGCGGTGGGTGCGGCGGTGACCCTGGTGCCGGCCTCGCTGGCCGTGCTCGGGCCGCGGATCGACGCGCTGCCGGTCCGCCGCCGCACCTCGGCGCGCGGCTCCGGGTGGGGCCGGCTGGCCGGGCGGGTCACCCGGCGCCCCTGGTGGTACGCGAGCGGCGCGGCCCTGGTCCTGGTGGTGCTGGCGCTCCCGGCGACCCGGTTGACGCTCGGGCAGACCGATCCGGGCGACTGGCCGGCCGGCAGCCCGGCCCGGACCGGGTACGAGGTGCTCGGCAGCACCTTCGGCCCGGGGATCAACGGCTCGCTGACCGTGCTGGCCGAGCTGGGGGCCGGGGCCGACGTCGCCGGGCTGGAGGCCGCGGTCCGGGCGGTCCCGGGGGTCGCGGCGACGCAGCCGGCCCGGATCTCCCCGGACGGGCGGCTCGCGATGATCCGGGTGACGCCGGACAGCGCGCCCCGGGATCCGCGCACGGTGGCGACCGCGGACGCGCTCCGGGCGGTCCACGGCGCCGGGCTGACCGTGCACGTGACCGGGCAGGTCGCGGTCCGGGCCGAACTCGCCGACCGGATCGCGCAGCGGATGCCGGCGGTGATCGGGCTGGTCGTGCTGCTCGCCGCGGTCCTGGTGTTCCTGGCCTTCCGGGCGCCGGTCGTCGCGGTCAAGGCGGCGGTGATGAACCTGTTCTCGGTCGCCGCCGCCTACGGCGTGCTGACCGCGGTCTTCCAGTGGGGCTGGGGGGCGACCCTGCTCGGGCTGGACGGGCCGGTGCCGATCGAGTCGTACGTGCCGATGCTGCTGTTCGCGCTGCTCTTCGGCCTGTCCATGGACTACGAGGTGTTCCTGCTGACAGCGGTCCGCGAGTCCTGGCTGGCCACCGGCGACAACGCCCGCTCGGTGCGGGACGGCCTGTCCGGCACCGGCGTGGTGATCACCTCGGCGGCGCTGATCATGGTGTGCGTGTTCGCCGGGTTCGTGCTGAGCCCGAGCCCGGTGGTGAAGATGATGGGCGTCGGCCTCGCGGTGGCCGTCGCGATCGACGCCACGGTGATCCGCGGCCTGCTGGTGCCGGCCACCATGGTGCTGCTCGGCCGGGCGAACTGGTGGACCCCCGGTTCCGGGCGGCGCCGCCCGGGTTCGACAGCCGATCCACAGGAAGTGACAGGCCGACAGCAGGTCAGCTGGCGGTGATCGCGGTGGCCGAGATGATGCCCTCGCTGTCCGCGACGCCCTGGACCGTCACCTTCAGGCCGGCGACCAGCTCGGCGACGGTGGCCGAGGTGGTCTTGCTGACCGTGGTGGTGTCCGTGGTGCGGACCGTGACGGTCTCCCCCGCCGCGGTCTGCACGTAGAGGATGCCGCCGTCCACCTTGCTCACCGTGCCGGACGTGCCGCTGCCCGGCCGGGCCTGGTCCGGGCCGGCCGCCCCGCTGGGCATGCCCGCCCCGCCGGGGAAGCCGCCACCGGCGGGCGTGCCGGACGAGGCGGTGGCGGTGGTCGAGGCCGACCCCCACTGCTTGTGCACCTGCACCCCGCCCAGGAAGCCGCCGACCAGCAGCACCAGCCCGGCCAGCACCAGCGTCGTCCGGTTCCACCAGCGTTTCGGCGCGGCGTGCGCGATCGCGCTGGTCAGGTCCTCGTGCTCGGTCTCGGTCGGGGTGCGCGGCAGGACATCCGTGTCGTCGTTCATAGCTTCCTCACTCGTAGCGCAACGCGTCGATCGGCCGCAGCCGGGCCGCCCGGGCCGCCGGCAGGCCGCCGAAGAAGAGTCCGATCAGCACCGAGACGCCGAGGGCGAGCGCCACCGAGCTGGGCACGATCACCGGCTGCACGCCGACGATCGGGAATCTGCTGCCGATCAGCGCGGCGGCCACGCCGAGACCGCCGCCGATCACGCTGAGCAGGGTCGCCTCGATCAGGAACTGGCTGAGCACCACCCGGCGGGGCGCGCCGAGCGCCTTGCGGATGCCGATCTCCCGGGTCCGCTCGGTGACCGTGACCAGCATGATGTTGGTGATCCCGATGCCGCCGACCAGCAGGCTGATCGCGGCCACCGCGCCGAGCAGCGCGGTGAACGTGTCCGCCGTCTCGGTCTGCGTCTCCAGCAGCTGGGAGGCGTTCTGGATCCGGTACGCGGCCGTCCCGTCGCTGCCCGCCGGCACCTTCCGGTCCAGGATGGTGGCGATCTCGCCCTCCACCGTGTCCACCTCGTCGGAGTTCCGCGCCTCGACCAGGATCGAGCTGAGCGCGCCGTACCCGGCGAGCACCTGGCGGACCGCGGCGATCGGCGCGACCGCGGTGTCGTTCGCGTCGCTGAAACCGCTGGAGCTCTTCTCGTCCAGCACCCCGACGACGGTGAACAGCGCGCCGCCCACGGTGACCTGCCGGCCGACCGGGTCCACCCCGGAGAACAACTCCTCGGCCACGGTCTGCCCGATCACCACCACCCGGCGGGCCTGCGCCTCGTCGTCGGCGGTGAACAGCGCACCGGTCTTGACCGGGAAGTTGGAGGCGCCGAACCAGTCCGGCGTGGTGCCGACGAACGAGCTGACGTCGTGGTCACCGCCCTCGTAGGTGACCGTGGCCGAGGTGCTGACCACCGGTGACACGGACTTCACGTGCGGGGCGAGGACCGGGTCGTCCAGCGCGTCGGCGACCTTGACGGTGAGGCCGCCGGAGCTGCCGCTCCCCCGGCTGGTGCTCATCACGGTCAGCGTGTTGGTGCCGAGCGCGGAGATCCGGTCGGCGATCGCCCGGGCCGACCCGTTGCCGACCGCGACCAGCAGGATCACCGCGGCCACGCCGATCAGGATGCCGAGCATGGTGAGCGCCGAGCGCAGTTTGTTGGCGGACAGCCCACGCAGGGCGAACCTGACGATCTCAGCAGCGTTCATGCCGCCGCCTCCGCTTCGCTCCGGCGCCGTCCCGGCGGGATCACCGCGCCCATCGATTCACTCGCGAGCGCGCTCATGCGGCGTGCCGCCCCGCGTGCTCCTGCCGCAGGTCCGCGGTGACCCGGCCGTCGAACAGCTTGATCAGCCGGTCGGCCCGGGCGGCCACCTCGTCCTCATGGGTGATCAGCACGATCGTGCGACCGGCCGCGTGAAGGTCGTCGAACACCTGCAGCACCTCTTCGGTGGCGTGACTGTCCAGGTTGCCGGTCGGCTCGTCGGCGAGCAGCAGGGCCGGCTCGGTGACCAGCGCCCGGGCCACCGCGACCCGCTGCTGCTGACCGCCGGAGAGCTGGTTCGGCTCGTGCTCGGCCCGGTCGGCCAGGCCGACCACGTCGAGGGCGAACATGGCGCGCCGCCGGCGCTCGGCGGCGCGCATCCCGGAGTACGCCAGCGGCAGCTCCACGTTGGCCACCGCCGACGTCCGCGGGATCAGGTTGAACGCCTGGAAGACGAACCCGATCAGCCGGTTCCGGACCAGCGCGAGCTGGCCGTCGGTGAGCCGGCTGACGTCCACCCCGTCGAGCAGGTAACGCCCGCTGGTCGGGACGTCCAGGCAGCCGATGATGTTCATCAGGGTGGACTTGCCGGACCCGGACGATCCCATGATCGCCACGTAGTCACCGCGGGCCACCCGCAGCGACACGCCGTCGAGGGCGCGCACCGCGGTCTCGCCCGCGCCGTACACCTTGGTCAGGTCACGGACGTCCAGGACCGGCCGGGTCATCGCTCAGCGACCTCCGGGCGGGGCGCCGCCACCGCCGGTGAACCCGCCACCGCCGGCGCCGAAGCCGCTCCGCGAGTTCGCGGTGCCGCTGCCGGTGGTGCTGCTGGTCGGGACCACCACCTTCTCCCCGGCGGCCAGGCCGGAGGTGATCTGGTAGGCGTCGTCGCCCTCCAGGCCGACCTGGACCTGCCGGACCTCCTGCTGACCGGTGCCGCCGAGCACGGTGACGGTGGACCGCCGCCCGCTCACCGTGACCGCCGCCGAGTTCACCATCGTCGCGTTCTCCACGCTGCCGGTGACCACCGCGACGCTGACCGTCTGACCGGGCTTGGCGCCGTCCGGCGGGTTCGGCAGGCTGATCGTCACGCCGTAGGTGACCACGCCGTTGCTGGTGGTCGCGGTCGGGTCGACGGCCAGCACCTTGCCGGTGGTCTCGGCGTTCTCCAGCGCGTTCCAGGTGATGGTGGCCGACTGGCCGGCCTTGAGCGAGGTGGCGTCGGCCTCCGAGAAGGCCGCGGTGATCTGCAGCTTGCTCAGGTCGGCCAGGTCGATGAAGCCGCCGCTTCCGGTGCTCGCCGACGACGACGAGGCGGAGCCGCCCGCGCCGCCGGTCGAGGAGCTGCCGGACCCGCTCGACGAGCCGCCCAGCGAGCCGTTGACCGCGGTGACCGTGCCGGCCATCGGAGCGGTCAGCTTGGCGCCGGCCACGGTGGCCTTGGCGTCGGCCACCGCCAGGGTGGCCGAGGTGACCTCGTTCTCCGCGGTGGTGGTGTCGGTGCCGGCGGCCTCCGCCCGGTCCAGGGCGTCGTTGGCCGCGTCCAGGTTGGCCTGGGCCAGCGCCAGCTCGCGCTCGGCGTCGGTCGGGTCGACCGCGGCCAGCTGCTGACCCTTGCTCACCTTGTCGCCGACCTTGACCTGGATGCTGGTGACCGTGCCGGCCGTGGTGAAGGTGGCGGCGGCGGTCGAGGCGCTCTCCACCGTTCCGTCCGCGCTGACCGTCCTGGTGACCGTGCCCTGCGAGACGGTGACGGTACGGATGTCCGTGGCCTTCGCCGAGTTGCCGGACGAGGTGCTGCGGATCAGGTTGACGCCCCAGATCGCGGCGCCGACGATCAGTAATGCCAGCAGGGCGTTGATCGCCGTGCTGGGCCTGCGAAGGGCTTTCACGATGTCATCATGTCCGCTACGGCCGGTTCGTGGTGGCGTGTTCGCCGGTATTCCCGATCACCAGGAACGTACGACCCGCTCGCCCGCGGCGAGTCCGCCGGTCACCTCGGTGTACTGGTCACCGCGCAGCCCGACGGTGACCGTACGCTGGGCGTTCGTGCCACCGGCGCGGACCAGCACGGTGCCCGAGCCGCCGGAGACGTCGTGCACCGCGGTGGACGGGACGCGCAGCACGTCCGTGGCCTCGCCGACCCGGACGGTGACCTGTGCCGACTGGCCGACCAGCAGGTCGCTGGGCGGGGCGGCGAAGGAGAGCACCGCGCCGTACCGGACCAGGGTGCCGTCCGAGGTGCCGACCGGGTCGACCTGCACCACGGTGGCCGTCAGGGCGTCGTCGTGGTCGGCCAGGGTGACCGTGCCGGTCTGGCCCACCCGCAGCGCGCCGGCGTCCGCCTCCGGGAAGTCCGCCCGCACCTGCATGGTGTAGGTGTCGGCCAGCGTCACGAAGGTCTTCCCGCTGCTCACCGTGTCGCCGACGCTGCCCGCGACGGCGACCACGGTGCCGGCGATCGGCGCCTTGATCACCGTGCCGCTCAGCGCGGCCTTCGCCTCGGCGACCGCCCGGGTGGCCCGGTTGACCGTCTGCCGCGCGTTGAGGATCGGGTCGTTGCCGGTATCCGGGTAGCCGCGGGTCGGACAGGCCGCCGCGGCGGCCCCCTCAGCCTCGGCCGCCTCGACCTCGGCCGCAGCGCCTCCTTCGGCCGCTGCCCCGTCGGCCTCCGCTGCCCCGGCCGCTGCCCCCTCGGCCTCCGCTCCCCCGACCGCGGCGGCCTCGACCGGCAGCGCGCCGGCCACGGTCAGGTGCCCGGTGCCGGAGGTGGCGCACGCGGTCGCCGACGCGGTGACCGAGGCGGCCCTGGTCTGGGCGTCGCCCAGCCGGTCCTCGGCGTCGCTGAGTGTCTCCTCGGCGCTGGCCACGTCGCCGGCCGCGTCGGTGTCGTCGACGGTCGCCAGGGTCTGCCCGGCCGCGACCTTGGTGCCGGCCCGCACCCTGATCTCCTCGACCGTGCCGGCGACCGCGAAGGAGAGCTCCCGGGTGGTGGCCGGCTCCACCGTGCCGATGGTGGCCACGTCCAGGGTGACGGCGCCCTTGGCGGCGGCGACCGCGACCACCTCACTGGAGCGCTGCGTCTCCTGCCGGTGGTGCAGCACCGCGACGGTGACGCCGGCGCCCAGACCGGCCACGACGATCGCGGCACCTATCCACCTAATGCGGCGTTTAGACCGTTTTTGCCCCGTCAGCTTGCTCATGATCCTAGATTGTGGCTGTTCACGTACCCGGACGGACCCGAATCCCAGGAGCACTCCTTGCTGAAGACCACGCCCGCGCGCCGGGCAGCCGTCGCCGTGACCGCCCTGGCCGCGGCCCTGCTGATGGCGGCGTGCGGCGACTCGTCCGCCTCCGACGACAACGGCGCCGGCACCGCCCCGGCGGACTCCGGCGCCTCCCCGTCGGCCTGCCCGGCGCCCGGCGGCGTGGCACTGCCCTCCGGGATGGCACCGTCCGGGACGGCGCCGGGTGGCACGACCCCGGGCGGCGACCCCGACGGCATGACTCCGGGCGAGGACTGCGCGGGCGCGCCGCCGGCCGGTTCCGGTGGCGGCGCCGCGCTCTACCCGGACGCCGACCCGAGCAACTTCACCCCGCGCGGCACCAACCTGCACGGCGCCTCCTCCGGAAGCCCGTCCGGCGCGCCCGGCGACGTGCTCCCGCCGTCCGCCTCGGCACCGAGTGAATGACAAGATCTTTTGAGTACGCCGGAAGCCGGCCCGCCGTCCACCGAAGCTTTGAGTACGCCGGAAACCGGCCCGCCGCCCGCCGAAGCTTTGACTACGCCGGAAGCCGGCCCGCCGTCCACCGGAGCGCAGTTGCGCGGCCGGTTGCGCCGGCACAACCGGGCGCTGGCCGAGCTGACCGCCACCAAGACCGAACTGGTCAGCGCGCTGCTGCACGAGCTGCGCACGCCCCTGGCTTCGGCGCTGGCGATGCTCGGCATGCTGCCCGAGCGCACCGGTGACCCGCTGCTCGACGAGGCGCTGCCGGCGATCGCCCGCAACGTGCGCCGGATCGACGAGGTGACCGCGGAGATCGCCACGATCAGCGGCATCGAGAACGGGACGGTTCCGCTCACCCGCGCCCGCTTCGACCTGGCCGGCCTGCTCGCCGAGACGACCGGCGCGGCGGTCATCCCGGCGGTCCCGCCGGCCTCACCGTCCGCTTCCGCTACCACGCCGGCCTCCCCGGCGCCGCCGTCCACCACCGCGGCTCCTCGGAAACCTTTCCCACCGCGGCGGGAAGGTCGGTCCTCGGTGACCGGGAGCGGCTGGGCCAGGTGTTCACGCGACTGGTCGCCGCGGTGCGCGCGATGGGCGGCACCGGCACGGTCCAGGCCGAGGACGCCGCGGGCGAGTGGCGGATCTCCCTCCCGCTGCCCGCGAAGCAGGCCACCGACCAGCTCTTCACCGCCGGCGGCAACGCCATGGCGCTGATGTTCGCGCGGGCGGTGGTGGGCCGGCACGGCGGGAGCGTGGGCGTGCGGAGTGCGGGCGGGACGGCGTACCTCGAAGTGGTCCTCCCGAAGGAAGCGGACCGCTAGCTCACAGCGGCGCGGTCAACGCCTCCACCCGGGTCAGCAGGTCCTGCGCGGTGAACGGCTTGACCAGGTAGTCGTCGGCTCCGGCGTCGAACCCGGAGGCCACGTCGAGCCACTGGCCACGCCCGGTGAGCAGGATGATCGGGATGTCCGCGGTCTCCGCGTCGCCGCGCAGCGCCCGGCACACCTCGAGCCCGGTCATGTCCGGCATCGTCACGTCCAGCACCGCGAGGTCCGGCACGTGCTCGTGCGCGGCCCGCAGCCCGTCCCGCCCGCTGCAGAAGGTCGCCACCTCGAGCCCGCCGGACCGCAGCACCGTCTCGACGATCTCCAGCACGGTCGGATCGTCGTCGACCACCAGAACGGAAGTCACACCACTTACAGTAAGTCGCATGGCGACGCAGGGTGAGCGGATCGCTGACCGGCGGCTGACCCGGTGGACCGTCGGCCGGATGCTGTCGGCCGGTTTCCTGCTCGCGCTGCTCGCCCTCGCCGTGGTCGGGACCAGCGCGTACGTCCGGATCGGCGACCTGATGCGCGGTCAGCAGCCGCTGCACCACTCGCACCAGCTGCTCGGCCAGCTCGGCGGGCTCGGTGACGCGATCGAAGGCCTGTCCCGGGTGGTCCGCAACTATCAGGCACCGGCCGACCCGCACTGGCAGCCGGCCTTCCGGGACAGCGTGCGCAACGTCGAGATCCGGATCGAGGAGCTGCGCCGGGAAGCCGCCGGCGACCCGGCCTACCAGCGGTACCTGAACCAGCTGCAGCCGATGATCGAGCAGCGGATCGCCGCGGTCGAGCGGGCCGCGGCGAGCGGCGCGGCGACCGCCAGCGGCGGCGACATGGACCCGGTCACCGACCTGGTCCGGGAGATGCACGTGCACGAGGAGGCCCGGCTGGCGGCCCGGATCGACGCGAACGACGCCAGCGCCGAACGGACCCGCCAGCTGATCATCTGGGTGTCGGTGGCCACCGCCGCGCTGGTCGCGCTCGGCGCCCGCTGGCTGACCCAGCGGATCACCGCGCCGGCCCGGCAGGTGACCGCCGCCGCGCAGCGGGTCCTGGAGGGTGACCTGAGCCGGCGGGCCGAGGTGACCGGGCCGCAGGAGCTGGCCCGGATGGCGCAGGCGGTGAACGCCTCGATGACCGCGATGGTCACCGCGCACGACGAGGCGGTGGCGGCGACCGCGGCCAAGTCGGCGTTCCTGGCGACGATGAGCCACGAGATCCGCACCCCGATGAACGCGGTGATCGGGATGACCGGCCTGCTGCTGGACACCGACCTCGACCCGCGGCAGCGGGAGCTGGTGGAGACGGTGCACGCCAGCGGCGGCTCGCTCCTGGTGATCATCAACGACGTGCTGGACTTCTCCAAGATCGAGGCGGGTGAGCTGAGCCTCGACGAGCGGCCGTTCGAGCTGCGGTCCTGTGTGCAGCAGGCGATGAGCCTGGTGGCGCTGACCGCGGACGCCAAGCGGCTGCACCTGTCCAGCCATCTCGCGCCGGACTGCCCGGAGGTGGTCACCGGGGACGCCGCCCGGCTCCGGCAGATCCTGGTCAACCTGCTCGGCAACGCGGTCAAGTTCACCGAGCACGGCGCGGTCACCGTGCACGTCACGGCGGACCCGCCGGGCCCGGTGGTCCGGATCGCCGTCCGGGACACCGGGATCGGCATCCCGGCCGACCGGCTGGACCGGTTGTTCCGGCCGTTCTCGCAGGTGGACGCGTCGATCGCGCGCACCTACGAGGGGACCGGGCTGGGCCTGGCGATCAGCCAGCGGCTGGCCGAGGCGATGGGCGGCGGGATCACCGTGGACAGCCAGCCCGGGCAGGGCTCGACGTTCACCGTCACGGTGCTGCTGCCCCCGGCCACCCGGCCGGTCCCGGCCCCGGCGCCGGCGCCGCCGGTCGCGGCCGGCGCCGCCCGGTCGCTGCACGTCCTGGTCGCCGAGGACAACCCGGTCAACCAGCGGGTCGCCGAGCTGCTGCTGGAACGCCGCGGCCACCGGGTGGAGATCGTCGCGGACGGCGCGGCGGCGGTCGCCGCGATGCGCCGCCGGCCCTACGACCTGGTCCTGATGGACGTGCAGATGCCGGTCCTGGACGGGCTGGCCGCCACCGAGCGGATCCGCGCCGACCCGCCGCCGCACGGGGCGCCGCGGATCGTCGCCCTCACCGCCAACGCCATGGTCGACGACCAGGCGGCCAGCTTGCGCGCCGGGATGGACGGTTTCCTGGCCAAGCCGATCCACGAGGCCGAGCTGGACGCCGTCCTGACCGCCGCCTCCGCCGCCACCGCGGCCTCCCCACCGGCGCCGGTCGCCACTGCTTCGGCCGCAGCTTCCGAGGCGGGAGCCGCCGCGCTCCCGGCCGCCGCGCCCACCCCCGAGCCTGAAGCCGCCGCTCTCCCGGCCGCCGCGCCGGACTCGCAGCCGGAACCCATCCGGCCGTCCGATGTGGCCCGCGCCGGCCTGGCCGCCGACGCCGCCCGAGCCGCCGCGGCCGCCGGCGCCATGCTGGTCCGGGTCACCGCGCCCGGCGGGCCGGCCGCAGCCGACAGCATCCGTGCCTGCGTGCGCGGCCTGGCCGGCAGCACCGGCGACCAGGCGAGGCTGGCCGAGATTCTGCACAACTACGCGGAGCGCCTGCCGGGCGTCCTGGACCGGATGGACCGGGCCGCCGCCGCCGGCGACACCCGCAACCTGGTCCGCCTCGCCCACGGCCTGAAGGGCTCCTCGGCCACTCTCGGCGCCAACCACCTGGCCGCCCTCTGCGCCGACCTGGAGGGCCGCGCCCATCAGCAGGACCCGGCCCACTCCGCCGACCTGCTGCGCGACCTGCACTCCCAGGCTCGCGAGGTGGCCGCGGTGATGACCACCCTCTCCGCCGAGTTGTCCGCCGCCGCCTGAGAGCCCGCGAGGAGCAGGCCGCCGGAGGAACCGCCCGGACGAGGCCGCGGGGAGGCCGCCTCGCACTCAGGCCGCGCGGGGACGCCGCCTGGCGCTCAGGCCGCGACGGCGACCGGGGCCCACATCGCGTAGCCGTCGGTGAGCAGGTACAGGATCCGGTCGGCCAGGTCGGCGCGGGACACCGTGCGCCCACCCCGCAGGTTCCGGCCGAAGGCCATCCGCGCCGCCCCGGTCCGCGGCCCGTTGGTCAGCATCGGCGGCCGGACCACGGTCCAGTCCAGCTCGCTGGCCATCACCAGGTCCTCCATCCGCCGCATGTCCGCATAGCCGTGCGCGAGGACCCGCATCAGCAGCGGCTTGACCAGGTGCCGGGTGAACGCCCCGTCCTCGCCGTCCACGTGCATGCCGCTGTTGCTGACCACGACCAGCCGCCGGACGCCGTGCGCCCGCATCGCCGTCATGATCGCCGCCACCCCGTCCGAGCAGACCGTGGTGGGTCCCCGCCCGCGCGGCCCGAGCGCGGAGATCGCCGCGTCCCGGCCGGCCACCGCCGCGGCGATCGCCCCGGCGTCGTCCAGCTCGGCCCGCACCACCCGCAGCCGGGGATCGGCGAAGGCCAGCCGGGCCGGATCGCGGACCACCGCGGTGACCTCGTGGCCCTCCTCGCACGCCTGCCGCACGACCTGGGTGCCGGTGCGGCCGCTGGCTCCGAAGACCGTGATCTTCATGTCGTTCCCCCTGCGCATCCGTGGTGAGTGAGTGCTTACTAACCACTATAGTCAGTGAGCGCTCACTACCCTGTCAACGTGAACACCCGGGATCGCATCGTCAGCGCCGCCGCCGAGGTCATGCACGACCGTGGCCTGGCGCGCGCCACCACCAAGGAGATCGCGAGGGCCGCCGGGCTCTCCGAGGCCGCGCTCTACAAGCACTTCCGCGACAAGATCGACCTGTTCCTCGCGGTCCTCGGCGAGCGCGGCCCGACCCAGCTCGGCACGGTCGTCGCCCGGCTGGCCGAGCGGGCCGGCGCCGACCCGCTCGACCAGGTGTTGCGCGAGGTGGTCCGCGCGGCCACCGACTTCTACCAGCAGAGCTTTCCGATCGCCGCGTCGATCTTCTCGGAGCGCACGCTGTTCGAGGCGCACCGGGCCGCGCTGCACGAGCGCGGCGCCGGCCCGCACAAGCCGGGCCGCGCCCTCGCCGCCTACCTCGCCGACGAGCAGCGCCGCGGCCGCCTGCACCCGGCCGCCGACCCGGCCGCCGCGTCGAGCATGATTCTGGGCGCCTGCCTGGAGCGCGCCTTCCTCGGCCACTTCGCCGAGCACCCGACCGACCCGGACGAGTTCGCCACCACCCTGGTCCGCACCCTGCTGACCGGCCTGGCCCCGGCGCAGCCGCCGACACAGGCGACACCCGGGCGGCAGCCCGGGCAGGCAGAGCCGCGGGAGTGACCAGCCTCGCCCCTGCGCAGTCCCGGACCCGGACCGACGCTAGGAGTCGAGCAGCAGCACGTGCAGGTGGCGGGGGCCGTGCACGCCCTCGACCCGGTTCAGCTCGATGTCGCTGGTCGCCGACGGGCCGCTGATCCAGGTCAGCGGCCGCGACGGGTCGAGCCGGGCGACGGCCTCCGGGACCGACGCCACCACCTGGCCGGGCCGCAGCACGACGATGTGCACGTCGGGCAGCAGCGTGATGATCCGCCGTCCCTGGTCCGGTGACGCGTCCAGCACGATGGTCCCGGTCTCGGCGACGGCCACCGCCGCGGCGGTCAGGACGGCGTCGGCCGCGGCGATGCGGTCCGGCGTCAGGCCGTCGTCGACCAGGACGCCCTCCGGGCGCCACGCCACAGGCAGACCTTCCGGTACGACCACCGTCCCGCCCGCGATCTCGCGCGCCACCGCCGCCACCTGCTCCGAACCGATCCGCCGCACCGACGCCTTGTAGTCCACCAGCCGATCCACCAGCACGTCGAGGTCGGCCGCCGGGAACTCACGCCGGTAGTCGCGCGGCACCGGCCCCGGCGCGGGCGCGTCCCGCAGCGCCGCCCGCACCCGCCCGAGGATCACGTCTTTCGAGCTCATCGCGACGCCCACCAGTCCCGGAAGGTCTGCGCGGGAATCTCCGGGAGGTCCCGGGCCCGGTTCCAGCCCAACGGCAGCCCCCGCCCGCGCCGCCCGGCGATCCGGGCCAGCTTCGCGGCCCGCTGCGCGCGCGCATACAGCTTCGGCCGATCCATGGTGTACGCCGCGGCCCGCATCGCGGCCCGCTCCGACTTCGGATGCGGCGCCCGGTTCCGCAGGTGCACCAGGATCGACGGGATGTCGATCCGCACCGGGCAGGCGTCGAAGCAGGCCCCGCAGAGCGACGACGCGAACGGCAGCGACGCATTGTCCTCGATGCCGGTGAGCTGCGGCGACAGCACCGCGCCGATCGGCCCGGGATAGACCGAGCCGTAGGCGTGCCCGCCGGTCCGCTCGTAGACCGGGCACACGTTCAGGCAGGCCGAGCACCGGATGCAGTGCAGCGCCGACCGGCCCGCCGGGTCGGCCAGGACCGCGCTGCGCCCGTTGTCGAGCAGCACCAGGTGGAAGTCCTGCGGCCCGTCGCCCGGCGTCACCCCGGTCCACATGGTCGTGTACGGGTTCATCCGCTCCCCGGTCGACGCCCGCGGCAGCAGCTGCAGGAACACTTCCAGGTCCCGCCAGGCCGGCACCACCTTCTCGATACCCATCACGGTGATCAGCGTGTCCGGCAGGGTCAGGCACATCCGCCCGTTGCCCTCCGACTCGACCACCGCGAGGGTCCCGGTCTCGGCGATGCCGAAGTTCGCCCCGCTGATCGCCACCTTCGTCGACAGGAACGTCTCGCGCAGGTACTTTCGCGCGGCCGCCGCCAGCACCGGCGGGTCGTCGGTCAGCCCCGGGTCGACGCCGGGCATCGCGGTCAGGAAGATCTCCCGGATCTCCGAGCGGTTCCGGTGGATGGCCGGCACCAGGATGTGGCTGGGCTGGTCGTTGCCGAGCTGCACGATCAGCTCGGCCAGGTCGGTCTCGACCGGCTGGATCCCGGCCGCCTCCAGGGCCTCGTTGAGCGCGATCTCCTGGGTGGCCATCGACTTGACCTTGATGACCCGCTCCGAGCCGGTCCGTCTCACCAGCTCGGTGACGATCGCGTTGGCCTGGTTGGCGTCGGCGGCCCAGTGCACCACGCCGCCGCGCTCGGTGACCCGCGCCTCCAGCTCCTCCAGCAGCTCGGGCAGCCGTGACATCACGTCGGCCTTGATCGCCGAGCCGGCCGAGCGCAGCTCCTGCCAGTCCGGCAGCTCGGCGATCACCCGGCCGGACTTGCCGCGGATCGTGGTGGTCGCGTGCCGCAGGTTGCGCCGCAGCTGGTCGTTGGCGAGCGCGGTGTGCGCCGCCGCCGGGAACGGCTCGTCGCCGCGCAGGTGACCGACGCCGCGCGGGGCGGTGGCCGGCATGCCCAGGAAGGTGCTCATGTCGCGGCCAGGATCTCGGCCAGGTGCACGGTTCTCACCCCGGACTCCCTTCGGGACAGGCCACCACCGATATGCATCAGGCAGGAAGCGTCCCCGGCGGTGCACACCGAGGCGCCGGTCGACTCGATGGCGGTCAGCTTGTCGGCGAGCATGGCCGCCGACGTCTCGGCGTTCTTGATCGCGAAGGTGCCGCCGAAGCCGCAGCACTGCTCGGCCGCCGGCAGCTCGACCAGGTCCAGGCCACGCACCTGCCGGAGCAGCCGCAGCGGCTTGTCACCGACCCGGGTCATCCGCAGGCTGTGGCAGGTCGGGTGGTAGGTCACCGTGTGCGGGTAGTAGGCCCCGACGTCCTCCACCTCGAGCACGTCGATCAGCAGCTCGGACAGCTCGTAGGTGCGTGCGCCCAGTTCCGAGGCGCGCGCTGCCAGGCCGGCCGCGCCCGCCCGGGCCGCCACGAGAGCATGCTGATGCCGGATCGATCCGACGCAGGAACCCGACGGCGCCACTATCACGTCATATCCGGAGAAAACAGATACGTAACGACGGATCAGCGGCACCGCGTCCCGCTGGTACCCGGTGTTGATGTGCATCTGCCCGCAGCAGGTCTGCTCGAGCGGGAAGACCACCTCGTGCCCGAGCCGCTCCAGCAGCCGGACGGTGGCCTTGGCCGCCTCCGGGAAGAGCGTGTCGGCGAGGCAGGTCGCGAAGAGCGCGATCCGCACGGTCACCTCCCCACTCGTGCGGCGGCGGCCGCCCAGGGGGCGTCGTCGCCGCGCGGCTCGTAACGCACGATCTGCTGAGTCTGCCGCACCAGGGCGCGTAACGCATCGAGCCCGCCGGTGACCACTCCGGCCGCGCGCGCCTGCACCAGCAGATTACCGAGCGCGGTGGCCTCCACCGGCCCGGCGAGCACCGGCAGCCCGGTGGCGTCCGCGGTCAGCCGGCAGAGCAACTCGTTGCGGGCGCCGCCGCCGACCAGGTGCAGCGCGCCCGGCGTGGCCCCGGCCAGCTCCCGGGCCTGGCGCAGCGCACGGCGGTGGGCGAGCGCCAGGCTGTCCAGGACGCAGCGGGTGATCGTGGCCGGTTCGCCGGGCAGGCCCGCCGCCGTCCGCAGCCGTCCCACCATGTCGCCGGGTGGCAGGAACAGCGGATCGTCCAGATCGACCAGGTATGCCAGGGCGGGCTCCCGGGCGGCCGCGGCGAGCAGGCCCGCGAGGTCCGGCGAGCCCCACTCCCGCACGCACTCCTGCAGCGGCCACAGCCCCATCACGTTGCGCAGGTAGCGGACCGTCCCGTCGACGCCGCCCTCGTTGGTGAAGTTCGCCTCGCGCGACGCGTCGCTGAGCACCGGCTGCGCCAGCTCCAGCCCGACGAGGGACCAGGTGCCGCTCGAGACGTACGCGAAGCTCGTCTGATCCGCGGGGACCGCGACCACGGCCGAAGCCGTGTCGTGCGAGCCCACCGCGACCACCGGCGTGCCCCGGAAATGTCCGATCAGCTCGCCGGGACGGCGGATCGCCGGGAAGAGGTCCGCCCGCAGGCCCAGGTCCGCGATCAGGGGCCAGGCCCAGTTCCCGGTACGCACATCGAGCAGTCCCGTGGTCGACGCGTTGGTGTACTCCGCCCCGATCTCGCCGGTCAGCCAGTAGGCCAGCAGGTCCGGGATCATCAGCAGCGTCGCAGCGGCCCGGTACTGCGGGGTCCCGGCCGCCGCGAGCAGCTGGTAGACCGTGTTGAACGGCAGTTTCTGCAGCCCGGACACCGGATAGAGGTCCCGCACCCGGTCGGCGATCCCGTCGGTGCGCGCGTCCCGGTAGTGCACCGGGTTGCCGAGCAGCGCCCCGGACGCGTCGATCAGGCCGTAGTCGACCGCCCACGAGTCGATCCCGATGCTGTCCACCGGACCGGCCCTGGCCAGCCCGTCGAGCATCCCCTGGTAGAGCCGGAGGATGTCCCAGTGCAGGGTGCCGCCGGCGCGCACCGGCTCGTTGGCGAACCGGTGCACGACCTCCACGTCGAGAGTGCCGTCACCGAAGACGCCGACCACGACGCGCCCGCTGGACGCGCCGAGGTCGACCGCGGCGAACCGGTGCGTCATCGCAGGAACGCCGCCGCCACGCCGGCGTCGACGGGGACGTGCAGGCCGGTGGTGTGCGACAGCTCGCCGGCGGTGAGCACGAAGACCGCGTTGGCCACGTGCTCCGGCAGCACCTCGCGCTTGAGCAGGGTGCGCTGCGCGTAGAACTCGCCGAGCCGCTCCTCCGGCACGCCGTAGACGGCGGCGCGCTGCGCGCCCCAGCCGGACGAGAAGATCCCCGAGCCGCGGACCACGCCGTCCGGGTTGATGCCGTTCACCCGGACGCCGTGCCCGCCCAGCTCGGCCGCGAGCAGCCGGACCTGGTGCGCCTGGTCGGCCTTGGCGGCGCCGTAGGCGACGTTGTCCGGGCCCGCGAACAGCGAGTTCTTGCTGGAGATGTAGACGATGTCGCCGCCCATCCGCTGCGCGATCAGGACCCGGGCGGCCGCCTTGGCGACCAGGAAGGAGCCCTTGGCCATCACGTCGTGCTGCAGATCCCAGTCCTGCTCGGTGGTCTCCAGCAGCGGCTTGGAGATCGACAGGCCGGCGTTGTTGACGATCAGGTCGACGCCGCCGAAGGCCAGCACCGCCTCTTTCACCGCGGCCTCGACCGCTGCGGCGTCGGTGACGTCGGCGGTGACGGAGATGGCCGCGTCGGTGCCGCCGATCTCGCGGGCGACGGCCTCCGCGGTGGCCGCGTCCCGGTCGGCGACCACGACGCACGCGCCCTCGGCGGCCAGCCGCAGCGCGATCGCCCGGCCGATCCCGGAGCCGCCACCGGTGACGAAGGCGACCCGGGTCGCGAGGGGTTTCGGCTTCGGCATCCGCTGCAGCTTGGCCTCCTCCAGGGACCAGTACTCGATCCGGAACTTCTCCGCCTCGTCGATCGGCGCGTACCGGGAGATCGCCTCGGCGCCGCGCATCACGTTGATCGCGTTGACGTAGAACTCGCCGGCGACCCGGGCGGTCTGCTTGGTCGCCCCGAAGGAGAACATGCCGACGCCGGGAACCAGCACGATGGCCGGGTCGGCGCCGCGGATGGCCGGGCTGTCCGGGGTGGCGTGCCGGTCGTAGTAGGCGCGGTAGTCCGCACGGTAGGCCGCGTGCAGCTCGCTGAGCCTGGTCGTCACCTCGTCGAGCGGCGCGTCCGGGGCGGTGTCCAGGACCAGAGGCTTGATTTTCGTACGCAAGAAGTGATCCGGGCAGCTGGTGCCCAGCGCCGCCAGCTCGGGGAGGCGTTCCCTGCCGACGAAGTCGAGCACGATCTCGGTGTCGGTGAAGTGGCCGACCTGGGGGCGGTCGGTCGAGGCCAGTCCCCGGACGATGGGAAAGAGTTCCGCGGCACGCTGTCGCCTCACCGGTTTGTCAAGACTTTTCGTTGTGAGTGCGCCGAAGGGCTCGTCGCGTCCGTGCTCATCGATGTACGCCGCGGCGGTGTTGATGATCTCCTCGGAGTTGGCCTCGCACTCGTCGCTCGTCGCGCCCCACGCGGTGATCCCGTGCCCACCCAGGATCACGCCGATCGCCTGCGGGTTCGCCTTCTGCACGGCGGCGATGTCCAGGCCGAGCTGGAAGCCGGGGCGGCGCCAGTCGACCCAGAGCACCCGGTCGCCGAAGATCTCCTTGGTCAGCGCGGGCCCGTCGGCGGCGGTGGCGATCGCGATCCCGGCGTCCGGGTGCAGGTGGTCCACGTGCGGGACGTCGATCAGGCCGTGCATCGCGGTGTCGATGCTGGGCGCGGCGCCGCCCCGGCCGTGCAGGCAGTAGTCGAACGCGGCGACCATCTCGTCCTCGCGCTCGACGCCCGGGTAGACGCCGGGCAGCGCGCGCAGCCGGTCCAGGCGGAGCACGGCCAGGCCCTGCTCGGTCAGCGTGCCGAGGTCGCCGCCGGAGCCCTTGACCCAGAGCAGCTCGACCGGCTCCCCGGTGACCGGGTCGATCCCGGCGCCCTTGGCGGACGTGTTGCCGCCGGCGTAGTTGGTGGTCCGCGGATCCGCCCCGAGGCGGTTCGATCGTGCGATGAGCGCGGTGACTGCGGGATTCGTCATGGCGATCCTCAGACGTCCTATGAAACGTTTCACGTTCATCGACAGGCTACGCACCCCCACCCGCCCCGGTCAAGACCGCCGGATACGCGGGATCCGTACATGATCGTCCGCGCTTCCCCAATTCCCGCCCTGGTGGAGATATCCACGACGGCGGATTTCCGACAGCCGGGAGCGCCGCGGGATGTGGGACGTTCAGCGCCATGCATCGTCGTCGCTGGATCGCCGCCGTCGCCGGGGCGGCCCTCGTGGCCGTCCTTCCCACGCCCGCCCGGGCCGCGGTCACCCCGATCGCGAAGATCAACTTTCAGCCGGCCGGGTCCGCGGTTCCGAGCGGCTACACCGCCGACACCGGCGCCGCCTTCGACGGGACCAGGGGCTGGGTGCGGCAGGACAGCCTGAGCGCCACGCACGTGCCGCTCGACCTGACCCGCAACACCCGCGACCGGGCCCGCGCGGGCGTCGAGGCCCGGCTCAACACGCTGATCCATCTGCAGTACGGCGACGTGAACGGCACCAACGGCGTGGCCACCCCCGGCGCGTGGGAGTACGCCGTCCCGCCCGGCACCTACCAGGTCACCGTCTCGGCCGGGGACCAGCCGGCGTACGACAGCAACCACACCGTCCGGGTCGAGGGCGTCGCTGCGATCAGCGGGTTCGTCCCGAGCGCCACCGCCGAGTACCGCCAGGCGACGGTCACCGTGCCGGTCAGCGACGGCCGGCTCACCGTTGACGCGGCCGGCGGGACCAACACCAAGCTGAACTACGTCGAGATCAGCCGGGTGGACGCCGACCCGCCCACCGGGCTGACCGCGGTCCCCGGCGACCGGCAGGTGGCGCTCAGCTGGACCGGCAACGCGGCGAGCTACCAGGTCTACCGGGGCGGCACACTGCTGGCCACGGTGAGCCGGGCGGCCTACCTGGACACGGCGGTGAGCAACGGGACGGCGTACTCGTACCGGGTGGTCTCCGACGGCGGGTCCTCGGCCACGGTGAACGCCACCCCGGCGGCGTTCTCCCTCAAGGTGGACTTCTCCGACGCGGCGACCGCGCCGGCCACCGGGTATGTCCGGGACTCCGGTGGGGCGTACACCGCGGCCCGCGGCTACGGCTGGATCGACCTGGGCGAGGGCACCCCGGTCGACCTGACCGGCAACGGGCGCAACCGCAACCCGGCCGCCGGGCAGAGCGACCCGCGGCTGGCCACCTTCATGCACGCGCAGCTCCCGGCCGGGTCGGCCGGGGTGGCCACCCCGGGCGCCTGGGAGGCGGCCGTGCCGAACGGCGTCTACGCGGTCACCGTCGCGGTCGGCGACGCGGGCACCGCGGTCAACAGCGTGCACTGGGCGAACGTCGAGGACCAGAACGCGATCGCCGCCTTCGTGCCGACCGCCACGGTCAAGTTCGCCACGGTCACCCGGACCGTGCGGGTCGCCGACGGCAAGCTGACCCTGAGCCCGGCCGGCGGGACCAACACCAAGTTCGCCTACCTCGACATCGTCAGCGTCCCCGCGGCCGGCGCCACGCCCACGGTACGGACCAGCACCCCGGCCAACGGCGCCACCGGCGTCCCGCTCACCACCAGCGTGGTCGAGGACCTGGTGCTGCCCAACGGCGGGGTGGCCGCGGCTTCACTGACCGCCTCCTCGGTGACCCTGACCCGGCTCAGCGACGGCGCCGCCGTGCCGGCCACCACGATCACCAGCGGCGGCGGCGACGTGATCAACCTGTCGCCGACCGGGCCGCTCGCCGCGACCACGACCTACCGGTTCACCGTGACCAGCGGGGTCACCGACGTGACCGGCAAGCCGTTCGCGCCGTACTCGATCGTCTTCACCACCGGCGCCGGCGGCAACCCGGGCGGGCCGGTCGCTTTCGACAAGACCGTCGGCGTGGCCACCGGCGCGTCGTTCACCACCGTGCTCAAGGGGCCGGACGGGCGGCTCTACGCCGGCACCCTGGACGGGAACATCCACCGGTTCCCGATCAACGCGGACGGCACGCTCGGCACGCCGACCGTCATCGGCACGGTTCGGGCCAACGCGTCCGCGCTAGGCCTGCCCGGCGCCCCGGCCCGAACGATCATCGGGATGGCCTTCGACCCGGCCTCCACCCCAGCCGCGCCGATCCTCTGGATCACCGACAACTACGAGTACGTCGGACCGCTCAACGTGCCCGACTGGTCCGGCCGGATCGGCCGGCTCACCGGCGCCGACCTGGGCACCTACACCTCGGTGGTGACCGGGCTGCCGCGCTCGGTCAAGGACCACGAGACCAACTCCCTGGCGTTCGGCCCGGACGGCGCGCTCTACCTGACCCAGGGCGCCAACAACGCGATGGGCGCCGCCGACTCGACCTGGGGCAACCGGCCGGAGCGCCTGCTCAGCGCGGCCGTGCTGCGCCTCGACCCGGCGAAGCTGCCGGCCACCCTGCCGCTCGACGCGAAGACCGAGGAGGGCGGGACCTACGACCCGTACGCCGTGAACGCCCCGCTGACGCTGCACGCCACCGGCGTGCGCAACGCGTTCGACCTGGTCTGGCACCGCAACGGTCACCTCTACACGCCGACCAACGGCTCGGCCGCCGGCGGCAACACCCCGGCCACCCCGGCCACGCTGCCCGCCTCGTGCGCCCGGCGCGGCTACACCGGCCCGGCCGTCCCGGCGCTGACCAACGTGCCGACCGCGGAGACCGACTACGTCTTCGACGTGAAGCCCGGCCGCTACTACGGCCACCCGAACCCGGTCCGCTGCGAGTGGGTGCTGGCCGGCGGCAACCCGACCGCCGGCGCCGACCCGTTCCAGGTGTCCGCCTACCCGACCGGCGTCCTCCCCGACCCGAACTTCGACCTGGCCGGCACCTACGACGCCGGCCTGCACGCCTCGGCCAACGGCGCGATCGAATACCGCGGCCCGGCCTTCGGCGGCGCACTCGACGGCAAACTGCTGGTCGTCCGCTACTCCGACGGCCAGGACATCGAAACCTTCGACGTGGCCCCGTCCGGCGCCCTCGCCAACCGCACCGTGGGCACCACCGGCCTGACCGGCTTCAGCCAGCCCCTCGACGTCACGGAGGACCTCACCACCGGCAATCTTTACGTCACCGAGCTGGGCGCCAACCGCATCACGCTGCTCAAGCCCCGTCCCTGAGCCCTTGCGAGAGCCGGCCCGCGGGCCGGCGTCAGCCCACAGCGGTCCCGCTACTGTGCAGTCCCCGCCCGCCCAGGGGGAGCCGCCCGAAGACAGTGTGACGCGGAAGCGGGACCGCCCGGGGCGGGACTGTGGACAACGCACTGATGTGGACAACGCGCCGCTCGTCATCACTGGCGAAGGGCAGGAGGCGGACCAGCTCCGCGCGACCGTCACGGCCGCGATCGAAGCACATCTACGGTACGGGTATGGCAGCCCGGTGATGGTGGTCCACGCCGCCACCGCCCCGGCCGCGGCGCTCCGGTTCTGGCCGCGACCGGCCGAGTCACCATCGGGAACCAGCCAGGACCAGCACATGGGCTGCACGGAGCTGGGCTGGGCCTCAGGGGTGCCTCGCCGCCGTCACGACAGCGCCGGGGCAAAGGCGAGACGAGGTGGAAGAGTCACGGGCGGGTGCTTCGGCCCGTACCGGAGGGGTCGGAGCCCGCGAGGCACCGTGGAGGAATCACGGGCGGGTGCTGCCGCCGTACCGAAAGAGGTCTGGAAGAGCGGACCGAGGCAAAACGCACCGCCCAGGCTGAAGCGGACCCAGACAACGCACTGCCCAGGCTAGAGCGGACCGAGACAGAACGCACCGCCCGGGCTGAAGCGGACCGGAACATGAACCGACCGTCCCGGGCTGACGCGGACCGGGACGGGAAAAGAACCGCCCGGGCCGCAGCGGCCCGGGCGGTTGGTGCTGGTCGACTCTGTGATTGCGGGGGGACAATTCAGATCAGCCAGCGGTTCTTCTGGACCAGCGGCAGGCGCGCCCACAAGCGGCCCAGGCCCCAGGTGTGTCCGGCGTAGGTGAGTGCCAGCACGATCCCGACCAGCGCGTAGACCACGTGGTAGTCGACGATCGGGTTGCTGGAGCCGCTCGCGACGGGCCACTCGGCGAGCCACATCAGGGCCATCATGACGGCGCCGGAGACCGCGGCGACGCGCAGGCCGATGCCGAGGATCATGGCGAGGCCGATGCCGAGCAGGCCGATCATGAAGCCCCAGTCGGCGAGGGTGGTTCCGGCGATGTCGTGGAAGAAGCCCTGGAGCGGGCCGGCTTCGACGTTCGACAGGAAGCCCTTGGTCGGCGAGCCGCCGTTGATCCAGGCCTTGGCGGACGGGGTGGCGTAACCGAAACCGAAGGTCTTGTCCAGGAACGCCCAGAGGAAGACGAACCCGGTGGCGACCCGCAGGACGGCCAGTGCCTTGGCAGCGGACTTGGTGAGCATCGAACCAGGCGCCTCAACCTGCTCGAGGCGGTGCGCGGCGATGGTGGTCATCGCTTCCTCCTCAGTCATTCTCTCTGCCCTTGACACTCCTCCTCGGCGGGCGGTCACACCCGGGTCAGATCACCCGACTCGGCGGGCCGAAGGTCCCGTGCCGGGGCCGGAGGCCGGACGAAGATCAGCACCAGGACCGCCGCGACCAGCGCGGTTCCGCCCGCGACCAGCAGGGTCGCGTTGAGACCGTCAGCGAACGCGACCGGCTGCCCGTGCCCGTCGCTGACGTGGTCCGCGAAGATCGTGCCGAACACCGCCACCCCGAGCGCGAACCCGAGCTGCCGGAACGTGTTCAGCGCCCCGCCGGCCATCCCGCTGCGCTCGCGCGGCACCTCGCCGAGGATCGCCGAGGAGAGCGACGGCAGCACGCAGCCGACCCCGACGCCGACCACGATCAGGCCGGGGATCAGCGCCTCGCCGGTGCTGTCCGCGTCCAGCCGGGCCTGCAGCAGGTCACCGGCGGCGATCAGCAGCAGGCCCAGACCGACCGTCCAGCGCGGCGCGACCCGCTGCAGGAACCGCCCGGCGACCGCGCCCACCACCAGCGAGGCGGCCGCCATCGGCAGGGCGCCCTGCAGGCCGGCGTCGACCGGCCCGTTGCGCAGCACCTGCTGCAGCCAGACGGTGCTGAACGGCAGGTAGCCGAACGCGGCGGCCTGGGTGAGGAACGCGGCCAGGATCAGCGTGGCGAACGGCACCCGCTTGAACAGCGACAGGTCGAGCATCGGGTGGTCGGAACGCAGTTCGGCGACGAGGAACGCGACCAGGGCGACCGCGCCGGCGGCGAACGCGGCCAGCGCCACGCCGTCGGTCCAGCCGGCGTCGCCGGCGCGGATCAGGCCGTACGTGACGGCGGCCGCCGCCACCGTGAAGGTGACCGTCCCGGGCAGGTCGAACCGGCCGCCCCAGGGCGCCTTCGACTCGGTCACGCCGCGCACCGTGAACCAGACCGCGACCAGGCAGACCGGCAGGTTGACCAGGAACACCCAGCGCCAGCCGAGGTGCTCGGTGAGCAGCCCGCCGGCGAGCGGTCCGGCCGCCGCGGCGGCACCGTTGACCGCACCCCAGACGCCGAACGCGACGCCCCGGTCCCGGCCCTGGTAGGTGACGTTGAGCAGGGCGGCGGTGCAGGCGAACATGGCGGCGCCGCCGATGCCCTGGAGCACCCGGGCGGCGATCAGCGCCTGCTCGTTCGGGGCGACCGCGCAGAGCAGCGAGGAGATCGCGAAGATGCCGATGCCGGCCAGGTAGGTGCGGCGGCGGCCGTACCGGTCGGCGAGCGAGCCGGCGCCGAGCAGCAGGGCGGCCAGGGCCAGGGCGTAGCCGTCGAGCACCCACTGCAGGTCGGCGTAGTCCGCCCCGAACTTGTCGGCGATCGACGGCAACGCGACGACGACGATGGTGACGTCCACCAGCAGCAGGAAGGTGCCGAGGCAGACGGCGATCAGTGGTGACCATTTACGCATGCACAGCAGGATGCGCGGTTTGGCGCGGCGGCAACGAGCCGGAGCGGGGATTCCTGCGGATCTCGACGTCTCCTAGACTTATCCGGTGGAAATCGACGCGCTGGACCGCCAGGTGACGCACGCGCTGCGGATCAACGGCCGGGCTGGCTACCGGGAGATCGGCGCGGTCCTCGGCGTGTCCGACCAGACCGTCGCCCGGCGCTACCGCCGGCTGCGCGAGGAGGCCGGCCTGCGCGTGGTCGGCCTGCCGAACCACATCGAGCTGGGCTACGAGTCGTGGGCGCTCCGGCTGCGCGCCGCACCGGACGCGGCCATGCAGATCGCCCGCGTCCTGGCCCGCCGGCCGGACACCGGCTGGGTCAGCATCACCTCCGGTGGCACCGAGATCGCCGCCAGCGTGCGGATCCCGGCCTCGATCGACCGGGAGTCGCTGCTGCTGCAGAAACTGCCGCGAACCCCGCGCGTGGTCGCGGTCAGCGCGCACTGCGTGATTCACAACTATGTCGGCGGCGCGGTCGGCCCGGACCTGCGCGACGACGCGCTCACCGCGGAGCAGATCGTGGCGCTCACCCCGGTCCGCTCACCGGACTCGCCGGCCCGGCTGACCCCGGGCGACGCGCCGCTGATCGAGGCGCTGTCCTGGGACGGCCGGCTCAGCTACACCGAGCTGTCGGCCGGCACCGGCTGGCCGGAGTCCACGGTCCGGCGGCGGGTCCAGGAGCTGTTCGGCTCGGGCTCGCTCTACACCGACGTGGAGATCGAGCCGGAGCTCTACGGGTTCCGCGCCGCGGTGATGCTCTGGCTGTCGGTGGCGCCGTCCCGGGTCGCCTCGGTCGGCGCCGCCCTGGCCGAGCACGAGGAGATCGTCTTCGCGGCGGCCACCACCGGGCCGACGAACGTGCAGGCGACGGCGATCTGCGAGGACATGCCGGCCTTCTACCGCTATCTGACGGAGAAGCTGGGCTCGCTCGACGGGGTGGAGCGGATCGAGTCGGCGCCGGTGCTCAAGCACGTCAAGCAACTCGGGTCGGTGCGCTGACATACCTCCGGTGGAGGGTACCGGCTGGTATTACCAGCAAGTAATGATCTCGTTAATAATATTAACAAGCATCGATCTAGATCGGTCTCCCACTCACCATCCCCGGTTGGGAGCACCAGATGTCTCTTCGATCCGTCCTGGCCGCCACCGTTCTCGCGGCCGTCGTCACGACGATCCCGGCGGCACCCGCGCAGGCCGCCAACCCCTACGAGCGGGGCCCCGCTCCGACCACCGCGAGCATCGAGGCCACCACCGGCCCGTTCGCCACCGCCTCCACCACGGTCGCCCGGACCAGCGGCTTCGGCGGCGGCGCGATCTACTACCCGACCACCACCAGCGCCGGGACGTTCGGCGCGGTCGCCATCGCCCCCGGTTACACCAACTCCCGCTCGGCGGTCGCCTGGCTGGGGCCGCGGATCGCCTCGCAGGGCTTCGTGGTGATCGTCATCGACACGCTCAGCGTCTACGACTTCCCGGACAGCCGGGGCACCCAGCTGCTGGCCGCGCTCGACTACCTGACCGGCAGCAGCTCGGTGCGCACCCGGATCGACGCGTCCCGGCTGGGCGTGATGGGTTACTCGATGGGCGGCGGCGGCAGCCTGTCCGCCTCACGGACCCGGCCGTCGCTGCAGGCCGCGGTCCCGCTCACCCCGTGGCACACCACCAAGAGCTGGTCCACCGACCGGGTCCCGACGCTGATCATCGGCGCCGAGAACGACAGCACGGCGCCGGTGGCGTCGCACGCCGAGCCGTTCTACACCAGCCTGCCGAGCACCCTGGACAAGGCGTACCTGGAGCTGAACAACGCCACCCACTCCGCACCGACCTCGGCGAACGTCACCATCGCGAAGTACAGCATCTCCTGGCTGAAGCGCTTCATCGACAACGACACCCGCTACGAGCAGTTCCTCTGCCCGGCGCCGTCCGGCTCCGCCATCCAGGAATACCGCGACACCTGCCCGCACTCCTGACCGGAAACGCGGCGGCCGCGATCGACAGCGGTCAGCGCCAGAAGACCGCGACCGCCGCGTTCACCAGCGTCAGCGTGATGATCCCGATGAAGTGGCCCTTGTTGACCGCCTCCCGCTTCCGCGGGATGAACACCATGATGAAGATCATGACGGCGATCAGCAGCTTGACCCCGAGCTTGATCGGGTCCGGCTCGTCGTCGCCGCCACCCCGCAGCGGCGCGGCCAGCCCGAGGCCGCTGACCAGCTGAATGACCGCACCCCAGAGGATCGCCGGAGTGATCCGGAACGTCCCGGACAGGAACTGCGCGATCGACCCGCCGAGCAGCAGGGCGAAGCCGACGAGGTGCACGAAGAGCAGGATCAACCGGAGAGCTTCCACAGCCGGACAGCTTGCCAGCCCCGCCAACCCTCGATCAATCCGGGTGGGCGGTCCGCTCCAGGTCAGATCAACACCGCTTTCCGGTACGCCCGCGGGACCCGCCCTCCGCCCACCCCTCAGACGAAAGCCGCCCCGGCCACAGTCCAGTCCCCGCCCGCCCAGGGGGGCCTGCCCGAAGACAGTGTCGCGCGGAAACGCGATCTCCCGCGGCCCGGCTGTGGACGACGTCCCGATGTGGACAACCGCTGGGGGCGTGTCTCGTACTCCGCCCGAGTGTGAGGCGTGGTCAGGAGTTGCTGGCAACGGCCGCGAAACGCCCGCATACCGGGCGTTTCACGGACGCTGCGAGTGCGCAGGGCGGCCGGCTGGGCGGGGACCACCGGACTGTTCGGCGCCTATGCGCTGGTGCGGCAGCTCGGCGCGCCAGCCACTCCTGACCACGCCGCACCCCGCGGTGGCGCCACAGCACTGCACCACGGTGGCGCCACAGCACTGCACCACGGTGGCGCCACAGCACTGCACCACGGTGGCGCCACAGCACTGCACCACGGTGGCGCCACAGCACTGCACCACGGTGGCGCCACAGCACTGCACCACGGTGGCGCCACAGCACTGCACCACGGTGACGCGCCACAACACTGCACCACGGTGACGCGCCCTAGCGCCGAGGCGCCCCGGTCGACGCGCGGGCGACCAGCGCCGGCACGAAGGTCGCCTGCTCGTGCTCGTGGTCCGGGTTGGTGGCCTCGTCCAGCACCAGCCGGGCCGCGGTCCGGCCCAGCTCCTGCCGGGGCTGGCGGACCGAGGTCAGCGGGACCGCCGCGGCGGCCGCGAAGTCGATGTCGTCGAAGCCGACGATCGCCAGGTCGTCGGGCACCCGCAGGCCGGCGCTCACCGCGTGCTGCAGCAGGCCGAGGGCGAGCAGGTCGTTCGCGCAGAAGGCGGCGGTCGGCCGGCGCCGGGTCGGCAGCCCGGCCAGCCGTTCCCCGGCGGATCGCCCCTCGCTCACGGTGAGCGCCTCGGTGGGCAGGTGGATCAGGTCGTCGGCCGGCCGGCCGAACTCCGCCCACACCTCCCGGGCGCCCTGATAGCGCTCGCGGACCTGGCCGATGCTGGCCGGCCCGCCGACGAACGCCACCCGCTCGTGGCCGCGGTCGATCAGGTGCTCGACGGCGATCCGGCCGCCCAGGATGTCGTCGACGGCGACCGAGCAGTGCCCGCCGGTGCTGCTCAGCCGGTCCACCATGACGAACGGGATGCCGCGCCGGGCGATGTCCGCCAGGTGCGGGGCGTCCGGGTCGACCGGGGTGATCAGGATGCCCTGGACCCGCTGCTGGACCAGCCGGTCGAGGTGTTTGGACTCGCGCTCGGCCCGGCCGCCGCTGTTGCAGACGAAGAGCGACAGGTCGGCGGCGTCGGCCGCGTGCTCGATGCCCTCGGCGACGTCCTGGAAGAACGGGTTGCCGCCGTCGAGCATCACGTAGGCCAGCGCGCGGCTGGTGCCGGCGCGCAACTGGCGAGCCGACTCGTTGCGGACGAAGCCGAGCTCGGCCATCGCCCGCTCGACCCGCTCCCGGGTGGCGGTGCTGACCACGGCCGGGCGGTTCAGCACATTCGACACCGTGCCGAGGGAGACGCCGGCGGCCGCCGCGACGTCCTTGACCGACGGCGCGCGCCCGTTGCGCGGCTGCTGAGACACCCCGTTGCCCCCTCGCTTGAACGTGGATTGAAACGCATTCTAGGGATAGCGCTCCCACCCGCGTACGTCAGCATCGCACCGGTTGTGAAACATTTCAACCATGGGCGGCCTCAGGCCGCGGCGATGTGCGCCGCCACGATCCGCCATCCGAGAGCCTTCTCGTACGCCCAGGTCCGGGTGTACCGCAGCCGGGCCTGGAACGGCGCCCCGCCGAACGTGCCCGCCACGTCACACACCACGAAGGTGACCCCGGTGCTCCCGGCCACCAGCGACTCCAGGCTCACCTGGGTCAGCGACCCGATCACCGAGCTGCCCGACCGGTAGGCGTCCAGGTCGTCGTCCTTGCGGTAGCGCCCGCCGTCCGGCCCGATCGCGATCAGCCGGTCGTCCAGCAGCCGGTCCAGCTCGGCCACATCCCCGGCGCGCTGCGCGTCCTGCAGCCGCCGCTCGGCGGCCAGCAACTCCTGCTCGGTCATCCGCCCAGGATAGAGAGCCGCACCCGGCCGGGAATCTCCCAGGAACGTCGGCTACCGTCCGTGCCCGTGAGAGCCTCCCGGATCGTTCCCGCCGCCCTGCTCCTCGCCTGCCTGACCGGCCTCGCCGGCTGCGACAGCGACGCGGACACGACGACCGGCGCCGCCCCGGCCGGCTCCGGCGCCGCGGCGCCCGCCGGGTCCGCCGCGCCCGCCGCCCCGGCCGGCGGCGACAAGGAGCTGTGCACCACGCTGAACAAGGCGGCCAGCGCCATGAAAGGCGGCATCTCGGACGCGCAGCAGGCGGACGGCAGCGTCGCCGCCAAGGACGCGAAGGCGGCGTTCGCCAAGTTCCACAAGGCGGTCGACGAGGCGCTCGGCGCCGCCGGGACGACCGAGGTGACCACCGCGGCGCGGGCGGTGGCCGACGAGATCGCCAAGGCGGCCCAGGCCGAGGACCCGATCGGCGCCGCGGCCGACGCCGGCTTCGCCGAGCTCAGCGAGAACCTGACGAGCGCTTGCCAGACGGCCGGCGTGAAGATCAACTTCTAGGACGACCCGGCACCGGCGACCCGGACATCGGCCGGCCGAACCAGGTCAGCGCCTGCCCGTGCGGACGGGCCCAGGCCACCGGCTCGCCGTCCAGCGCGAGCACGTGGTGCAGGGTCTCGGCCGGCGGGTTCGGCAGCGGCCCCGGGTAGGACAGCACGGTCGGGTTCTCCAGCGCGATCCAGTGCGCGGGCAGACCGCGTACCGCGGCGATGAATCTCTCCCGGTCCGCGGCCGGCACCTGGTAGAGGACCATGCTGTGGAAGATCACCAGGGTGGCGTCGCGGGGTGCTCGCGCCGCGAGCGCCGGCAGGTCGTCGGCCAGGTCGCCGCGGACCAGCAGCGGCGGGTCGGCCGCTGCGATCCGGGCCGCCGCCCGCAGCCGGGCGCGGCGCTCGTCCCGCTCCGGCCAGATCAGCGCGTCCAGCCAGGCCAGGTCGGCGGGATCGGTGACGTCGAGCGGATTACGGTCCAGTCCGGCCCGCCAGACGATCTCCGGCAGCCGGGCCGGTGGCGGGGCGCCGGTCAGCGCGCAGTCGAGCAGCGGCTCGCCGTCGCCCAGGACGTGCTCGCCGTACCGGTAGGCGTACCGGTCCGGGTAGAGGTTGAGGCCGGCCGACGGACCCGCCTCCAGCAACGCGAGCGGCTGCGGCAGGGCGGCGAGCAGCGGGAGCAGCAGCGCGCAGCGGGCCACCTCGTTGGTCTGGGTCGCCCGGGCGCGGATCTCCGGTTCGATCCGCGGCCAGTTCGCCACGACGAAGTCGCAGGCGGCGGCCGGCTCGGTGACCGGGCCGCCGAGGAACCGGAGGACCGCGAAGAGCAGGTTCGGCTGGCGCTTGGCCGGGGGCAGCGCGTCCAGTAGGCCGACGACCCGGCGGTCGTGCGAGACGGCGACGGCCAGCGCCTCGTAGGCGGGTGACTCCCCGGCCGCCTCCCGGGCGGCGAACTCGGCGTAGATGACAGCGGTGCTCATCCGCCGATCATCCGCTCAGTGGGCGAGCGTGGCACGGCCCGGACGGAGATGGCGCGGGGCGGCGCCCCGGCGCAGCGGGAGCAGCGCGACCAGGATCACCACGGCGGCGATCGGCAGCAGGTTCAGGTTCACCGAGATCGCGGCGATGCCCAGGCCGAACAGCAGCGGCGTCCGGACCGGCAGCCGGCGGGCCGCGACCATCAGGCCGAAGAGGACCAGCACGCCGAGCGGGAAGAGCATCGGGGCGGCCGTCTCCAGCGCGTCGGGCAGCGGCGCGGCCTCCCGGAAGCGCGCCGACAGGTCGCCGGCGATCACCCAGAGGAAGGCGGCCACCCCGGCCAGGCTCGCGCCGGTGGCGACCGTGGCGATCCGCCGCCGGTCCGCCGGGAAGGTGTTCCGCACCGCCACGGTGAGCACGGCGAACAGCACCATGCCGGCGAAGAACGCCAGGTGCCCGATGGTCCAGAGCGGGCCGTTGCCACGGTCGCCGTCGAGGCCGTCGAAGAAGCGCAGGATGCCGTAGGTGAGCAGCAGCGCCGGCGCGAGCAGCGCGGCCCGGCGGATGGTGACCGTGTTCGAGTCCATGGGGGAACGCTATGGCGGTCGATGCCTGACGCAGGACCGGCGGATCCCCCGACGCCGCCCTGATTCGCGCGCCCGGAAAACCCCTAGGGAGCACCCTCGGTTTCTCCTATCTAGCAGATAGGAATGCTATGCTCTCCGGCATGATCACCCTGACCGAGCAGGACGCCGCCGAGTTCTTCGCGGACCGGGCGTTCAGCCCCGGGCTGCCGGGCTTCGTCGGGGTGGCGGTCGACCTGCTGCTCGACCCGGCCTGCGCGCCCACCGGCCGCCGGCCGCTGCGGCACGGCTTCCTGGACGCGCGCTCGCCCCGGGTCGTGGTGGTCAGCGGTCCCCCGTCGCCGGGCGTGGAGACCGCGCTGCGCCGGATGTCCGACGACCTGGCCGCCGCGAGCCGGCTGATGGACCAGCACGGGCTCACCGTGCTGCCGTTCGCCACCGACACCGTGCACCCGGAGGGGCCGGTGCACGCCTACGGCGCCGCGACCGCCGGGATCCGGGTCGGCCTGGAGGCGGGCCCGGACCACGACGGGCCGCTCGGGCTGCGCCGCCGCTGGGTGCTGGCGCACACCCTGGCCCCGGTGCTGGCCGCCGCGTTCGCCAACGCGCCGCTGCGGCACGGCCGCCCGACCGGCTGGCGCAGCGTCCGCCAGGCGCTGCGCCGCGACCTGCCGGTGCTGCCCGGCGCCCCGGCGGTGCCGGGACAACGGATCCCGGACACCCCGCGGGAGGCAGGTGGGTCACGGTTCCCTGCCGATTTCCGTACGGCCTGGGCCGCCACCGTCCTGGACAGCCCCACCGTGACCGGCCGCAGCCTGCGCGATCGGTTCCGCTCCGGCGCCCGGCTCACCGTCGACGACCTGCACCGGCACCTGGCGGGCGTGCGCCCGCCGGTGGCCGCCCGCGGGCACCTGGAGATCGACGCGGTGGACCGGCAGCCGGGCGACGGCTGGCGGGTGCCGGCCGCGGTGATCACCGCTCTGCTGGACGATCCGCGCGCCGCCGAGGAGGCGTACGCCGCGACCGTGCACCTGGTCGACGAGCCGCTGCTGTGGGAGCGCGCCGCCCGGGACGCGCTCACCGACCCGGTGCTGGCCGACGCGGCCCGGGCCTGCTTCCTGGCCGCCTACGGCAGCTTCGCCCGGCACGGCGCCACCCGGGAGCTGCGCGACGCCCTCGCCGACTTCACCGAGCGGTACGTGAACCGCGGCCGCTGCCCGGCCGACGACCTGCTCGACCGCGCCGCCGGGCTGGTCTGAGGGTCCGTTCGAGTTCGGTTGCCGGTGGGCGGCGCGTTGCCGCCGATTCACCCGGCGTCCCTAGCGTCCGGCCCCATGGGAAAGATCGTCACTCGCACGCTCGCCGGCGCCGGCGCGCTGGTCCTGGCCGTGACCCTGAGCGGCACCGCGTCGGTCGCGGGCAGCCACCCGAAGGTCACCGTCCCGACCCTGACCGGCTGGGCGTCGCTGCCGGCCGGCACGTTCGTCCCGGGCAGCGAGCCGTCCGGCGCGCTGGCCACCGGTGACCTGCACGGGTTCACCGCGCCGTTCGCCGACCAGCCGGTGCAGGGCTTCTCCGGCATCGTGAACAACCACGACGGCACGTTCGACGTGCTCTCCGACAACGGGTACGGCAACCAGGCCAACTCGGCCGACTTCCTGCTGCGGATCCAGCGGCTCGCCCCGGCCTTCGCCACCAGCACCGTGGACGTCGTCGGCGGCCTGAATCTGACCGACCCGGACAAGCGGGTCTCCTGGAGGCTGACCCGCGAGGACCGGGTGCTGACCGGCGCCGACTTCGACGTCGAGTCGATCGTCAAGGCGACGGACGGCACCTACTGGATCGGTGACGAGTTCGGCCCGTACCTGCTGCACTTCGACCGGGCCGGCCGGCTGCTGACCGCGCCGATCCCGCTCGACGGGGTGGTCGCGCCGGAGACCGCCGCGCGCACCGGCGTGCCGGCCACCACGACCAGCAGCAAGGGCTTCGAGGGTCTGGCCTCCTCGCCGAGCGGCCGCTACATTTACGGCCTGCTCGAGGGCACGGTGGCCGGGGACACCCCGGGCCAGCTGCGGCTCAACGAGTTCGACACCCGCCGCCAGCGGTACACCGGCAAGCGCTACCGCTACCAGCTGGAGTCCACCGCGAACGCGATCGGCGACGCCGTCGCGGTCGACGACGACCGCTTCCTGATCATCGAGCGGGACGGCGGCCAGGGCGAGACGGCCAAGGTCAAGCGCCTCTACCTGGCCGACAAGCGGGACCGCGACCACGACGGCCTGCTCGACAAGACCCTGCTGGTCGACCTGATGAACCTCGCCAACCCGCGCAAGCTCGGCGGTTTCGGCGCCACCTTCACCTTCCCGTTCCAGACCATCGAGGACGTGGTCATCCTCGACGACACCCACCTGGCCGTCCTGAACGACAACAACTTCCCGTTCTCCAGTGGCCGCACCCCGGGCCGGGCCGACAACAACGAGTGGATCACCATCGAACTCCCCCACCGCCTGCACGCCGACAAGGACCTGCTCCGCTGAGCAACCCCGGAGATTGTCCGGTGTTGTTTGTCTGACGGTCCGGATCAGGAGCCAGACAACTCCCGAGCGGCTAGACAGGGAGACGCGGCCCTTTTCGGCACGGGGGTGAAGGGACGGCACCAGAAAGCCGGGGACACCACGCCTCGTGGTGTCCCCGGCTTGGATCGGCTCTCCCGGCGGCCTACGCCGCGACGCGCTGCCGGGTCGGGTCGGCGCGCCGGACGAGCGGATCGTGAAAGCGCCTCGCCCCCGGCACGAGCAGCGCGGCGAGGCAGGCGAGAGTGGTGGCGCCGCCGGCCAGCACCAGCGTCACCCCGGCGCCCCAGGCGTCGCCGGCGACCGGCAGCAGGACCAGCCCGATCGGGCTCATCCCGTAGGACACCAGGAAGTCCAGCGCGGAGACCCGGGCCAGCTTGTCGGTGGGCACCTCGCGTTGGATGGCGGTGAACCACGGGACGTTGAACACCTCGATGCCGATCCCGCCGACCAGGTAGGCGGCGGCGATCAGGACCGGCGTCGAGGACAGGGCCAGCGAGATCGGCACCAGCCCGTACAGGCCCAGGCCGAGGAAGGCGACCAGCCCGAGCTGCCGGGGCTGCCAGCGCGCCATCAGGACGGCGCCCAGGATCGCACCCACCGAGTACGCGCCCAGCACCGCGCCCACCAGCGCGTACCCGCCGAAGCGCGCCGCGCTGACCACCGGCAGCTGCAGTTGCTGGACCGAGTACGCCAGGGTCAGCCACACCGCCAAGGCGGCCAGCCCGGCGAGGAACCAGCGGTGCCGGCGGGCCTCGGCCAGTCCCACCCGGAACTCGGTGGCCGCACCGGCTCCCGGCCGCGCCGCCGTTCGCGGTGCCCCACGGACGACCACGGCGAGCAGCGCGGACCCGGCCCACAGGACGGCGCCGGCGAGCAGGCACACGACCAGCGACAGCTGGGTGTAGAGCAGCGTCGCCAGGCCGGGACCGACGACCAGGGTCACCCGCATCACCACGGTGGTGACGGCGTTGGCCGCCGGGCGGTCCGGCTCCGGGACCCGCTCGCCGACCAGTGCCTGGTACGCCGTCCGGAAGACCCCTTCACCGGCGCCCACGAAGAAGACGCTGGCGCAGACGAAAGCCACCGGCAGGTGGAAGAAGGCGAGCGTGACCACGGTGGCCACCGCCCGGATGCCACTGGCCCAGGCCATCACCCGGTGCCGGGGCAGGCGGTCCGCGATCACCCCGGCCGGCAGCACGCCGGCGATGAATCCCAGGGTGCGGGCGCCCAGCACCAGCCCGAGCGCCCGGACCCCGCCGAGCTGGTCGATGACCGCGAGGGTCAGGGCGGTCGGCAACAACGCCGAGGCCGACGCCGAGGCCGCGTAGCTGGCCGACAACCGGAGGAACCCGGGATCGCGCAGAACCGTCAGCATGGCGCCGCCCGGCGAGGCTGATCCGATGCCCGCTGAACTCGCCGGCGATCAGACACCGGCGAGCTCCGGCCGCCAGGCGTCGATCCGGGAGGGACCGTGCAGGGCGATGGCCGCGATGTACTCGGCCAGCGCATGCAGCGCCACCGGCGGCCGGTTCATCAGGGTGAAGTTCGGCTCGCTGCTCGGGCAGGTGTTGGTCTCGAAGATCCGCAGCGAACCGGTCCGCAGGTCCTCGGTGACGTCCACCCCGGAGATCCGCGCGTTCACCGCCATGGACGCGCGGCGGGCGATGTCGCGGAGGTCCCCGCTCATCGTCTCCATCGGCTGCGGGGTTCCGCCGGCGATGGTGTTGGTGATCCAGTTGCCGGTGGCGGCGTAGCGGTAGAGGGCGACCACGGGCTCGTAGTTGACGCAGAGAACCCGGATGTCCCGACCGGGGTTCTCCACGAAGGGCTGCAGGTAGTAGTCCTCGTCCGAGGCGCGGATCTCGTCCAGGGCCGCCGCCAGCTCGGCCCGGGTGCTGATCTTGCGGAGCCCGTTGCCGCCGAAGCCGCCGATCGGCTTGCAGACCAGCGGATAGCCGTGCTGCTCGAGCCAGGGCTCCAGACCCGCGTCGTCGCGGCCGGAGATGACCGGCAGGTGTGGCACACCGGCGGCGTGCAGCATCGCGGTGTTCAGGTATTTGTTCTGTCCGCAGAAGAGGGTCCGAGCGGTGTTGAGGACCGGCACCCCGGCCCGTTCGAAGGCCTCCAGTTGCTGCATCCCCCGGTACAGGATGTCCTCGTACACCCATCCGATCACCAGCCGGGGGTGGATCTCTCTGCCGTGGTGCCAGAAGCCGGTCTTCCGGCGGTCGAATCGGGTCACCAGATCATCCGGGTGGATACGGATGATCTCCACGCCCAGCTGCCGGACACGGGGGAACAGGATGGCGTGATCGGCGGCGTCGTATTCGTTGCCCAGGATGACGACCAGCGGGCGCTGTGACGACGTCATGGAAACCTCCGAGGGTCGGGGACACCAGGAAGATCCGCGCGCGGGGCGAGGCCGGACAGCCCCGGGGTGGCCGGTCCCGGCCTGGCCGTTGCCGGACGTCCCAGCCGCGCCGGGTCAGCCGCGAGCCGGCACGGCCGACCGGCTCCGCGCCGCCGCCGGACGCGTCCTCAGCGGGGCGCGACCAGCAGCGGCTGGCTGATCCGGCAGACCAGGCCGCGCTCGTCGGTGATGGTGCCCTGGGCGATGCCGGTGCCGTTCGGGCCGATGCTGCTGGCCGCGTCCAGGAACATCCACGCCGACTCGGGCGCGCGCTGGAAGGTGACGCTGAGCGTCGGCGGGATGAACAGCCAATCCGCCATCGGCAGCTCGCCGGAGAGCCCGTTGGCCGAGTCGGCGACGATCATCGCGCGCTGCTCCGGGGTGCTCTCCTCGCCGTCGACCAGCGGGATCCGGACCCGGGTCCAGACCGACGCCGGTCCCGGGTCGGCGAATCCGCCGGCGACGAACCGCCACTCGATCGCGTTGCCGTAACCCCAGTCCCGGCTGATCCCGCCGAACGGCCAGCCGGCCGCGGGCGCCGGCAGCGGCGGCGGGAGGACGGCGGGGGTGGCCACCGCGGCGGTCGCGCCGTCCTGCTGCCGGATCCGCCAGGCACTCGCCTGCACGGCGAGCTTGCCGTCCGCCCACAGCTCGGCTTCGAGCAGCTCGACGCGCCGGCCGGGCCGCAGCACCCGGGCCTCGGTGCGCAGCCGGCCCTGCGGGATGCCGCCGAGGAAGTCGACGGTGACCCGGGCGAGCGGGGTGGCCCCGCCCGCACCGCAGCGCTGCATGGCCCGGGTCAGCAGGGCGGCCGGCGGGCCGCCGTGCTGGAGCGAGAAGTCCCACGGGCTGGCCGTCGCGGAGGTGGACTCGAACTCGTTCTCGCCCACCGGGAGGTAGAAGGCACCGACCGTCACAAAACCTCCGAACAACATGCATGCCGGCTGTGCTCGACGTACTCGGGATCATGCCACCAGAACGCGGCGTTGTCCGGATGCTCGGCGACCGGACGCACCGCGCTCTCCCGAAGAGGGGACACCGCGGTGAACGGCGCCAGCAACGAGTCGACGGTGTGCGGTACGCCGGCCGCGATCACCTGCCGGACGTTCGCCGCCTGATCGATGTCGGTCAGCGGGTCGCCGCCCAGGATCACCAGGTCGGCGTAGCGGCCGGGCGCGATCCGCCCCAGCGGCTCCTCGAGGAAGTCGGCCGGGATCCGGGTCGCGGTGCTCAGCGCCTCCCACGGCGTCATCCCGTAGGCGACCATGGCGCGCAGGTTGAGGTGGGTGCTGACCGCGTTCGGCGAGATCGGCGAGTCGGTGCCGGTGATCACCCGGCCGCCGCCGCGCAGCACTCGCGCCACGTGCGCCACCTGCCGGGCCAGGTTCTGCCGGTTCACCGTCTGGTCGGTGGTCCGGGCGGTCTCCGCGATGCCGCGCAGGGTGGCGTACTCCCAGCTCGGGTAGAGGGTGCGGACCCGGACGTCGTCGACCAGGCCGGCGTCGTCGCCGAGCAGGGTGACCGCGCCGAACAGGGTGGGGGTCAGGGTGGCCCCGCTCCGCACGAAGATCTCCGCCACGTCCGAGTACGCCGAGCCGAGCGCGGTGACCGTCCGCGAGTAACCGAACCGGCTGGTCGCGCCGACGTGCTCCTGCCCGTCACCGCCGAAGGCGAACGCCGGGTAGTGGTAGTGCGAGGTGGCGTGGACGCCGTGCCGGTGCGCCCAGGCGATCACCTGCCGCTGCCGGTCCGGGGCGAGCCGCACGTAGGACTTCATCAGGTCGTAGCCGAGCGCGCCGGCCCGTTCCAGCTCCAGGGCCAGTTGGGCGGCGTCGAAGGTGGGCCGCATGAAGTTGTAGAAGATCCGCGACCCGTCGACCGCCTCGCCGGTGGCGAAGTAGCGCGGCCCGATCCGCGCCCCGGACTGGACCGCCTCGCGCTCCTCGACCATGTGGTAGGCCGGGCTGCCCGGCGAGCGGGTGGTGGTGATCCCGAGGGAAAGCCACAGCCGGCCCTGCCGCGCCCCGTACCCGTAGCCCTGCATCTCGCGGTGGTGATGCATGTCGATCAGCCCGGGCGTGACCACCGCGTCGCGCGCGTCGATCAGCCGCCCGTCCCGGTCGTCACGGTGCGGTCCGACCTCGACGATCCGGTGGCCCTCGAGCACCAGGTCGGCGTCCCGGCGCAGGGTCCGGCTGACGCCGTCCCAGAACCGGCCCGCGCGGATCACGGTCCGCCCGCGAGGCGCGGTGTTCGCCCAGGTCAAATGCAGATTTACGGTACGCGGGGAGCCGCCGTCCGCGTCGATCAGCCGGAGCCGCCCGTTGCTCAGGTAGAGCAGCCGGGTCGAGTCACCGCTCCAGCTCGGCGCGTCGGTGACCTCGTGGGTGAGCTGCCGCGGCGTCCCCGCGTAGCTGCCGTCCGGGTGCACGTCGACCACCCAGAGCACGCTGGCCACCACGAACGCCAGCCGGGTCCCGTCCGGCGACCACACCGGACCGTCGTCGCCGCGGGTCTGCAGCGAGCGCCGGGGCAGCGGGTCGAGGTAGCGGCCGGCCCCGGTGGCGGTGTCGACCAGCAGGATCTTGCTGAGCCCCTCCCGGAACCGGGCCGAGTACGGCACGATCGCCGCGAGCGCGATGGTCCGGCCGTCCGCCGACCAGCTCGGCCGGCCCGGCTCGAAGGTGGCGGTGAACAGCTTGCGCACCTCGCCGGTGGCGACCCGCACCGTGTAGAGCGCTCCGGTCTGGTCCAGGAAGGCCAGCTGCGAGCCGTCCGCGGACCAGCTGCCGGAGACCGCCGCCGCGTTCGGCAGCGCGGTCAGCTGCCGGTCCGCGCCGGTGGCCAGGTCGCGCAGCCAGATGTCCAGCTTGCCGGAGCGGTCGGTGGAGTAGGACAGGTACCGGCCGTCCGGTGACCAGGCCGGATCCGACTTCCACCAGGCGTCCCGGGTGAGCGGCCGGGGCGGCTGCCCGATCCGCATCGTCCAGATGTCGTTGAGCGCGCGGAACGCCACCGACCGGCCGTCCGGGGAGAGCACCGGGCTGCCGATGCCGAGCACCGGCCGCGGCTGGACCGACTCGAAGTCCCGGGACCGTTTGCGGTAGTCCGGGGTGGTCAGCGTGAGCGGCGCGACGAAACCGATCTCCGAGCGGGACGCCGAGCCGAGCTTGCGGCGCCGGATCGCGCCGTCCGCCGCGTACACGAAACTGCCGTCCGGACCGAAGCTGACCCGGAACGGAAAGACCTCCTCGCCGGTGATCTCGGGGGTGCCGTCGCGCCACAGCTCACTGCGACCGTCCAGAGTGACCTGGTGGACGACGCCGGTGCCGTCCGGTGTCCACTCCGGGGAGTGCAGGATCCGGCCGGCGGGGACGGTGACCCGGGTGGTCCGGGCGCCGGTGGCCACCTCGACCACGTCGATCCGGGTGTTGCCGACCACGAAGGCGATCCGGGCGCCGTCCGGGGACCAGGCCGGCTCGTACTCCTCGGCGGCGGTCCCGCCGGGCACCGCGGTGATCGCGCCGGACGCCAGGTCGAGCAGGTGGATGCCGTAGCTGCCGTCCCGGTCGCTGGAGAACGCCAGCCGGCGGCCGTCCGGCGCGAAGCGCGGCTCCCGGTGGTCGAACGGCCCGCTGGTGAGCCGGCGCAGCCCGGAGCCGTCCGGGCGGATCAGCCACAGGTCGAACGACCCGGCCCGGTACGACTGGACCGCGATGGTCCGGCCGTCCGGCGCCCAGTCCGGCTGGGCGATGTCGAACAGGTCCCCGGTCAGCCGCCGGGCCGGCCCACCCGGCGCGGGCAGCACCCACAGCACGCCGGCCAGGTCCATGGCGATCCGCCGGCCGTCCGGCGACTGGCGGACCGCCAGGCCGGTGCCCTGGCGCAGCCCGGCGCGGCGGGTCGCGGCGGAGGCGGCCCCGGCGACGGCCGGACCGAGGACGGTGGCGCCGGCAACCCCGGCGAGAAGCTCACGTCTGCTGACTGCGCTCATCTGGCTAATAGACACCCGTTGATGGAATGAGACAACACCGATCATGCCGATAGGGTCACGGTATGCGCATTTCGATCTGGCCGGGTGCGGGTCAGCCCTGGTCCGACATTCTGGAGACCGCCCGTCACGCGGAAGAGACCGGCTGGGACGGCGTCTGGATCGCCGACCACTTCATGCCGAACGCCGGGACCGGCCGCGACCCCGACCACCCGACCCTGGAGGCCGGCTCGCTGGTCGCCGCCCTCGGCGCGGCCGTCCCGCGGGTCCGGATCGGCACCCTGGTCTACGGCAACACCTACCGGCACCCGGCCGTGGTGGCCAACATGGCGGCCACCGTCGACCACGTCACCGGTGGCCGGTTCACCCTCGGCGTCGGCGCCGGCTGGCAGGTCAACGAGCACCAGCAGTACGGCATCGAGCTGCCCCCGACCAGGCAGCTGCTGGACCGCTTCGTCGAGGCGCTGCAGGTGCTGCACGGCCTGCTGCGGCAGCCGCGGACCACCCTGGACGGTGAGTACTACCAGCTCACCGACGCGGTCTGCGAGCCCAAGCCGGTGCAGGACCCGCTGCCCATCATGATCGGCGCCAAGGGCGAGAAGCGGATGCTCGGCGTGGTCGCCGAGTACGCCGACATGTGGAACACCTGGGGCCTGCCCGACCTGTTCGCGCACAAGTCCGCGGTCCTCGACCGGTTCTGCGCCGAGCGCGGCCGCGACCCGAAGTCGATCGCCCGCACCGCGCAGGCGCTGACCGTGGTGAACGGCCCGCTGCCGGAGGGCGCCCCGATGCCGGCCATCGGCGGCAGCCCGGCGAAACTGGCCGACGCGATCGCCGAGTACCGCGCCGCCGGCCTGGACGAGCTGATCGTCCCGGACGCCTTCCTCGGCTCCGGCGCCGAGAAGCTCAAGGCCATGGACACGGTCCTCGGGTTGCAACGGGGTTGATCCCGGGGTGACTCCTCACGTCGCCGAGCCCGTCGCCGACATGCAAGGGCGACCCGCGAGGTGCGGGCTCGGCGACGCGAAAGGCCTGCTCTGATGGACCTGCCTGAGATCGGCTCCCCGATTTTCCTGGCCCTCGGGGACGGTGTGAACATCCGTTCCCGCCTCGAATCGGTGGACGACGGCACGTTCAGCGTGGCGGCTCCGCTGGAGACCAGCGGACCGGACGGCTTCCTGCCCGGCTACGAGTTCGAGGTGTTCTGGGTGCCGCCGCGCACCCGGGTCAAGATGCCGGTCCTGCTCAAGGGGGTCACCGACTCGTCGCCGTTCCGGTGGACGCTGTTCCCGACCGCGGAGCCGGAGATCAGCAACCGGCGGGAGTTCGCCCGTGGCGGCGCCGGCGCCTCGATCCGCCTGTTCGGCGAGTGGGGCCCGAGCTGGCTGCAGGGCCAGATGCTCGACATCAGCGAGGGCGGCCTGCGGTTCTGGGTGCCGGACGCCAAGATGGTCAAGGAGGGCGACTACATGCGCGCCCTGGTCTGGCTCGGCAACGGCGAGGCCGAGATCAAGGGCAAGGTGTACGCGGTCCGCCCGGCCGGCGACGAGCCCGGCTTCCACGTGGTGCTGATCTTCAAGACGATCGACCCGCTCGCCCAGATGATCCGGCAGTACGTGATCGCCTGGGAGATCGGCGAGCGCCGCAAGGCCCGCCAGCGGGCCTGAGGCCGGCCGGCGGGTCACAGCGGGTGGACCACACCACCCTGAATCGCGGCGAGTTTGTCCGGGTTGGCGGTGTTCAGAATCGCCGCCACCCGGCCGTCCACGTCCAGGTCCAGGGTGAGCGTGCCGAGCACCCGCCCGGCCCCGGTGATCACCACGCCGGCGCCGCCGTTCAGCTCGGCCAGGGCGGCCGACATCTGGTCCGGCCGCACCCCCTCGTAGGGCCGGCTGCCCACGCCGGCCAGCCACGCCGCGACCCGCTCGGCGCCGTGCACCGGGCGCATCGCCTGGCGCACCTTGCCGCCGCCGTCGGTCCACAGCGTGACGTCCGGCGCGAGCAGCTCCATCAGCGTATTGATGTCACCGCCGGAGGCGGCCGCGAAGAAGCGCTCGGTCACCGCCCGCTGCCGGTCGCGGTCCGCCGGGAAACGGGGGCGGTGCGACCGTACGTGCTCGCGCGCCCGGTGCGCCGCCTGGCGCACCGTCTCCGGGGTCCGCTCCACCGCCTCGGCGATCTCCTCGTAGCTGAACGCGAACGCCTCCTTCAGCACGAACACGGCCCGCTCCAGCGGCGTCAGGTTCTCCAGGACCAGCAGCAGGGCGGGCGCCACGTCGGGCGCCTCGCCGCTGGTCAGGATCGGCTCGGGCAGCCACGGGCCGACGTAGGTCTCGCGCCGCGCGGTGACCGACCGGAGCCGGTCCAGCGCCGTGTTCGACACGATCCGGACCAGGTAGGCCTTCGGGTCGGCGACCTTGGACCGGTCCGCCGCCGACCACTTCAGCCAGGAGTCCTGCACCGCGTCCTCGGCGTCCGCGGCACTGCCGAGGATCCGGTAGGCGACCGAGAAGAGCAGGTTCCGATACTGATCGAAGACGGTCACCGGCGCCACACCATCACCGAGGCCGGGTGCTTCAGGGCGCGCCGGAAGGTCGGCCACGGCGAGGCTGTCACGGTCTCCTTGTACCAGACCGCGGCGCGGCCGGTCAGCGCCGCCCGGGCCGGAGAGTCGTCGGCGTGGGTGAACTGGACGACCGCGTCCCGGCGGCCCAGGCTGATCGGGGCGTGGTAGTAGCCGAACCGGAACGGTCTGACCGGCTTGCCGTCCAGGTCGCGGACGATCTGCGCGGCGGTGTGCGCGGCGGTCGGCATCCCGCCCTGGCAGGTGCCGTGCATGACGCCGTACCGCTGGGTGATCGCGGCGGCGTCGCCGATCGCCCACACCTCCGGGTGCGAGACCGAGCGCAGCGCGTCGTCGACGACGATCCGGCCACGGTCGTCGACGGTCAGCCCGGCGGCCGCCGCCAGGGGCGGGACCCGGACCCCGCTGGTCCAGAGGATCGCGTCGGCCGGCACGGTCTCGCCGCTCGCCAGGTCGGCGCCGTCCGGGCGTACCTTGATGATCTCGCCGGTCCGGACCTGGACGCCCAGCCGGGTCAGAGCGGTCCGGACGTGGCGCCGGGCCTTCGGCCCGAGGTTCTGGCCGGGCTCGGCGCGGCCCAGCAGCGTGACCGCGAGGTGCGGATACTGTTCGGCGATCTCGGCGGCCGCCTCCAGGCCGGTGAGGCCGCTGCCGCAGACCAGGACGCGACCCGCACGCCGATCGCTCGGCTCTCCTCGGCCACCCGGCTCGCCGGGGCCGTTCAGCTCACCGAGGCGGCGCGCGAACAGGTTCGCTTCGCTCGCCGAGTCCAAGGTGTACGCGTGGTCGGCCGCGCCGGGCACCGCCGAGGTGTCCGCCCCGCCGCCGAGCGCGTAGACCAGCGTGTCGTACCCGATCTCCCGCTCGTCGTCGATCCGGATGATCCGCGCCGCGGCGTCGACACCGGTCACCCAGCCGATCTCCAGCCGGGCGTTGCTGCCGGCCAGCAGGTCCGGGATGCGCAGCTCCGCGAGGTCCTGGCCGGTGGCGGTCTGGTGCAGCCGGAGCCGCTCGGTGAAGCGGCCGGTGGCGTTCACGACGGTGATCTCGACGCCGGGCCGGCGGCGGGTGCGGCCGGCCAGGCTGACCGCCGTGAGCATGCCGGTGTATCCCGCGCCGACAACCACGATCCTGCTGGACATCGTCCTGCCCCTGTCTCTAGGTGTTTACCGCGGGACGGGGCAGGACGGGCCGGGCGTGAACTGGGGTGACTCAGGTCACACGGTCACTTGACCATGGAACCGGTGTAGGTGCCGTTGTCCGGGGCGACCGCGATGCAGGTGATGCTGCGGTCCGAGGTCCAGGACCGGCGGGACGGGAAGATGTAGTAGAACTCGGCGTCCTTGAACTTGCCGATCGCGTACGGGTCGAGCTTGTCACCGCAGCGGTTCTCCGCCTCGGTCTCCACCGCCTTGTCGCCCGGGAAGGTGCCGGCCGCCATGGTGGTGACGCTGTAGACCTCGCCCTGGTGCGGCTGAGCGCAGGAGATCACCGGCATGTCGTAGACGGTGTCCTCGTCGGTGATCGTGGCGATGCAGTCGCCCGGGCGGAGCTTGTCGGTCCGCACGTCGTCCGGGTCGCCGGCCGTGGTGGCGGTGGCGGTCGGCCGCGCGCCCAGCCCGGTCGGGCCGGCGTCGGCGGACGTCCCGGGGTCGGCGAGGGAGCCGATCACGATCAGCCCGGCGATGGCGACGACCCAGAAGGCGGACAGGCTGAGCCCGGCCACCGCCATGCCCTTGCCCCGGTCGCCGCGCTTCTTGATCTGCGACAGCGCGATGAAGCCGCAGATCACGCTGATCAGGACACCACCGAGGATGCCGAAGATCAGCGAGGCGATGGCGGCGCCGTTGGTCTTCTGCGGGCCGTAGCCCGGGTAGCCCGGCGGCGGCGGGAACCCGGGCGGCGGGAAGCCGGCCGGCGGATAGGGCTGACCCGGGTAGGGCTGGCCGGGGACCGGTTGGCCCGGGAAAGGCTGGCCGGCAGCCGGCTGGCCCGGGAAAGGCTGGCCGGCAGCCGGCTGACCCGGGAAAGGCTGACCCGGAGGCTGCTGCCCTGGGTAGGCGGCCGGCGGGTAGGCGCCGTAGGGCTGCGGGGGCGGCGGGGGCGTGGCCGCGTAGCTGGGCGGCGGGGTGCCGTACATCGGGGTGGTCGGCGGCGCGGCCAGCGGGTCGGGCGGCGGCGGACCGGGCGGCGGGTAACCGGGCTGCCCGGGGAAGTCCTCGTTCACGACGGGACGCTAACCCAGAAAACGATCTTTACCGAGGGCGGGACGGTTCCGATTGGGTATCGACCCAGGTGGGAGCCCGGCGGCACCGGGCTCCCACCGGCCACTCAGGGGTGGACCATCGAGCCTGTCCACTCGCCCGACGGCGGCACGGCGATGCAGACCACCCCGCGGTCGAACGCCCAGGACTCCCGGGTCGGATAGACGTAGAGCATGCGTGCCTTGGCGAACTTCCCGGTCGCGTACTTGTCCAGCGCCTTGTCGCAGTGGTCGCCGGCGGTCGTGTCGGCCTCCGCGTCGCCGGGGTAGGCGCCGGCTGGGAAGGTCCAGAGGTCGTAGACCTCGCCGCCGTGCGACTGCGAGCAGAGCTCCACGGTGAACGACTCGGCGCTGCCGTTCGGGTCGACATAGCTGAGGCAGTCGCCCAGCTGGAGGTCCTCGACATCGCGGCGGCCGGGGCCGGAGGTCGCGCCGGTCCGGAACGGCGCGGCGCTCGTCGCCCCGGGCCGAGCGGGCGCGGCGGTCGTCGCGGCGGGCCGGGCGCCGCCCGCTTCGGGTTCGTCGCCGTCGTCGACGACGGCGCCGACGAGGAAGACCAGGGTATAGAGCGAGGAGACCGTCACCGCGGCGATGGCCAGCCCGCGCCCCCGCTCGCCGCGCTTCGCGATCTGTGACAGGGCGACGAAGCCGAGGGCGAAGCCGAACGGAAGGGCGCCGATGACCGCGAAGATCAGGGCGGCGATGGCGGCGTTGTTGAACTCGCGCCGGGGTGCCGGGCCGTACATCGGGTACGCCGGGTAGCCCGGCGGCGGATATCCCGGCGGTGGATAGGGCTGGCCCGGGTGGACGGCGGGCGGGAAGGCGCCGTAGGGCGGCGGGTACGCGGGCTGCCCCGGAAGCGGGTAGGCGGGCGGGCCGGGCGGCGGGTAGAAGAGGCCCGGGGCCGGCGGCGCCGGGGGCTGCGGGTCGGGCGGTGGCGGCACGGGCGCCGGGCCGGGCGCCGGCTGCGGCGGCCCGGGGAGATCCTGGTTCACGACGGGACGCTAACCCACCGATCGATCGTCGTGCACGCCCGAGATCCCGGCCGGCGCGGCACGGGCGGTCACCTTGCGGTAGGCGTACCAGATGAGGGTCACCGCGCCGGCCGTGAAGATCGCGTTGCCGATCAGGTCGACGGCGGCCGCGGCGGCGCCGACCGGGGTTTCGACGAACGAGTGCCAGGCGTAGGTGAGCAGCGCGCCGGCCGCGATCGCCAGGCGGTGCAGGTCGGTCCAGCCCGCGCGCGCCGACCAGTGGGCCAGCAGGGTGAGGTAGACCGCCACGTCCAGCACCCAGACCGCCACGGCCAGGGCGGCCGGCACGTGCAGCACGTCCAGGGTGAGGCCCTGGAAGACCGCGCCGGCGACCAGCGTGGCGATCAGCACCACCAGGGCGCTCGGCGCGACACCCGGCCGCGGCCGGAAGCCGATCCGGACCAGCAGCCCGGCCGCGATCAGCAGGACCAGGACGATCGAGGTGGTCAGGAACTGGCCGGGCGTCGCGGTGTACGGCCACGTCGACATGGTGATCACCACGCTGATCCCGCAACCGGCCAGGAAGAGCACCCCGGTCACGATCAGCCCGGCCCGCCCCAGCCACGGCGTGGTCCGCCGCGCCCCGGAGATCACCTCCATCATCATGATCGGCGCGCAGACGCTCCAGAAGACGTGGATGCCGATCACGTAGACGGTCCACGGCACCGCGATGCCCAGCGCCGGGAGGAACCCGTCCACCAGCAGGTGCTGGTCCGCGTAGTTGGGGTTGAACAGCGACTGGGTGGTCAGCCCCTCCTCCAGCACGCCGTAGGCGACCGCCAGGATCAGGATGTTCGGCCAGCCCCGCCCGCGGCGGCGGACCACCTCCCGGATCAGCAGCGCGCCGCCGCCGTAGAGCGGGGCCAGCGCCAGCACCGCGGGCAGGAAGGTGATCGGCAGATTGCCCAGCAGGAACTCGGCGACCAGCGGGGCCAGGAAGAAGAGTCCGACGGTGGGAGCGATGCGGCTTCTCATACCTCGACTACACCGCTCCCGGCGCCCGGTCACCCCGGTCGAACATCACGCATCGCCGGTGACAGATGTCAGGCGAGCCGGGCCTCCAGCCGGGCCCGGCAGTGCGGCCACTCGGAGGCGATGATCGAGTACATCGCGGAGTCGCGCAGCCGGCCCTCCTCCCCCGGCGCCCAGGACTTCGACCAGCAGCGGAGGACACCCTCGAAGGTCGCGCCGAGCCGCTCGATGGCGGCCCGGGAGCGGGCGTTGCGGGCATCCGTCTTCAGGTCCACGCGCACCGCGTTCCACCGCTCGAAAGCGTGCCGGAGCAGCAGGAACTTCGCCTCCGTGTTGATCCCGGACCGCTGCGCCGACGCGCCCAGCCAGGTGAAGCCGATCTCCACGGCGCACAGCTCGTCGCGGTCCGGCCAGGGGCGCGGATCCCACAGCCCGGTCGCGCCGACGGCACGGCCCGTCGATTTCAGGACCTGCGCGTACGGCTTGAGCACGCCCGCCTCGGCCCGCGCCAGCTGGGCCGCCAGGTACCCGTCCACCTCGGCCGCGGTCGGCACCCAGGTGTACCGGTACGACGAACGGTCCTCCTCGGCGGCGGCCGCCAGGTCCGCGGCGTGCCGTCCGGACAGCGGCTCGAGGCGGACCAGGCGACCGTCCAGAACCGGGGCGTCGAGGTTTTTGAGCAGCACAGCAGGACTCCCTTCGCGGCTTGCCCGGCACACCGCGCGCCGGACCCGGTCATCACCCGGGGCACCCCACCCACGGTTGGAGGGTTGCCGGCCAGCAAGCCGGGGCTCAACGCTGGCACTCATGACCTGGCCGTCACCCTAACAGCCACTCCGCTCCACAGCGGACGCCTTTCCCGCCCCACAGAGCCACCCAGACCGCGGAGCGGCCGGCCGGCACGGGACTCCCCGTCGTACCGAAGAAAGATCCGCGACGTGCCGGCGACGCCGCGGCAGCGAGAATAACCGGCGGACCAGCGGGCCCGCGGCTGTGATCATGGGCGGATGGATGCCGACACGTTCGAGGCCGGGCAGCGGGCCCGGGAGTACTTTCACCGGCTGACCGTGCTGCCCGGCGCGTGGACGGTGCTGCGGCTGGACGGGCGGGGGTTCTCCCGGTTCACCGAGGAGCACTTCGGCAAGCCGTTCGACGAGCGGTTCGCCGGGCACATGGTGAGCACGGCGGAGACCCTGCTGGGTGAGCTGGGCGGGCGGTACGCCTACACCGAGAGCGACGAGATCTCGGTGCTCCTCGACCCGGGGTCCGGGCTGTTCGGGCGCGGCGTGGAGAAGCTCGTCTCGGTGTCGGCCGGGCTGGCCAGCGCCGCCTTCAGCCTCGCGGTCGGCAAGCCGGCGCACTTCGACTCGCGGGTGTGGCTGGGGACCGGGGTGGGCGACGTGGCCGACTACTTCTCCTGGCGGCAGGCGGACGCGGCCCGGTGCGCGCTGAACGGCTGGTGCTACTGGACGCTGCGCAAGGCCGGCAAGTCCCGCCGGGAGGCGACCCGGGAGCTCGACGGGGCGAGCACGGCGGACAAGAACGAGCTGCTCTTCCGGCACGGGATCAACTTCAACGAGGTGCCCGCCTGGCAGCGACGCGGGGTCGGGTTGTGGTGGGAGCGGGTGCCGCACACCGGCCACGATCCGGTCCGGGACATGGCGGTGACCACCGAGCGGCGGCGGCTCCGGGTGGAGCGGGAACTGCCGATGAAGGACGGGTACCGGGAGCTCATCGAGCGGGTCGCCACGACTCGGTGAGGTCGATCCGGTGGCGCCAGGTGTGGGCGGCGGGTGAGTCGGGGCCGGCGGTCGCGGCGGCCACGGTGCGCATCGCGTGGCACTTGGCCAGCATGGCGGCGTGCCGGGCGGGCCAGGGTGGACGGTGGCCGTAGCCGGTGAAGAGGGCGTCCAGGTCGGCGGCGGCGTGCGGGTGGTGCATCCGGACGATCCACTCGCACCAGGCCAGGTCCTCGATCGGGTCGCCGTCGTGGGCCCACTCCCAGTCGAGGACCGCGACGGTGGCGAAGGTGACCGGGTCGAAGAGCATGTTGTTCGGGCCGTAGTCGCCGTGCACGGTCCGCAACCGCGTCAGGGTGCGGCCGCAGGAGTCGAGCACCGCGGCGGCGTGCCCGGCGTCGATCAGGTCCTGGCCGTGGGCGCCGGGCACGTACCGGGTCCACAGCTCGCCGGGCGGCTCGGCGATCAGGTCCGGCACCGGGACACCGGCGGCCGCCATCCGGGTCAGCACCCGGCTCTCGGTGGCCCGGCGGAGCTCCGCGTCCGGCCCCTGGAACCGTTTGATCACCACATCCCCGTCGCGACGGGTGTCGTTGGTGTATCCATGCCTCATGAGCTGCGGTTTCAACTTTCTGGTTGACAGTCTGCCGGACCGGGTCTAGCTTATGTTTAAACCGATTAGTTGAAACGAGGACGAGATGCCGGCCGATGAGCTGTCCCGGGTCTTCGCCGCGCTGGCCGACCCGACGCGCCGTGACATGGTGGCGCGGCTGGCGGCCGGCGACGCGACGGTCAACCAGCTCGCCGAGCCCTACCGGATGTCGCTGCAGGCGGTCTACAAGCACCTCAAGGTGCTGGAGGAGGCCGGTCTGGTCAGCCGCCCGGCCGGGCCGCAGCCCCGGTCGGTGCGGCTGGAGCGGGACGTCTTCGACGAGATCGGTGGCTGGATCGAGCAGTACCGGCGCCGCGCCGAGGCGCGCTACCAGCGCCTGGACGCGGTGTTGAGGACCATCGACGAGCGAGAGGGATGAGGATTGTGAACGAGGCACGCATCGAAGCCGACCAGGACCTGCCGATCATCCGGATCACCCGGGACTTCACCGCGACGCCGGAGCAGTTGCTCCGCGCGCACACCGACCCGGAGCTGTTCGCCCAGTGGTGCGGGCCGGACTCGACGACCACCCGGATCGAGCGCTGGGACGCCCGCTCCGGCGGCGAGTGGCGGTACAAGGCGGTCCGCGGCGAGGAGGAGTTCGGCTTCCGCGGCTGTTTCCACCAGGTCGGCCCGGACCGGATCGTCCAGACCTTCACCTTCGAGGGCGCCCCGGACGGCGTCGCCCTGGAGACGCTGACCTTCGAGGACCTGGGCGGCGGCCGGACCAGGCTGCACGCGCAGTCGCTGGTGGACAGCTTCGAGGGCCGGGACGCCTGGCTCAAGAGCGGCATGGAGACCGGCGTCAACGAGGGTTACGCCAAGCTGGACGCCCTGGTCGCCAAGGGCGCGGTCTGACCCGGTCGGGGAGGAGCACCCGTGGGCACAGTGATCATGCACAGCGTGATGTCGGTGGACGGGTTCATCGCCGACGAGAAGGACGACGTCGGCCCGCTGCACGACTGGTACTACAACGGGGACACCCCCATCGTCGAGGGCGCCCGCTTCCGGGTCTCCCGCGCCTCGGCGGCCTATGTCCGGCCGATGTGGGCGTCGATCGGTGTGATCGTCGTCGGGCGGCACCTCTTCGACCTGACGAACGGCTGGGAGGGCAGGCCACCCACCGGCGACCACGTGGTCGTGGTGTCGCACCGGCCCAAGCCCGAGGGCTGGCATCCGGAGGCGTCGTACCACTTCGCCGGTGACGTGCGGTCGGCGATCGCCACGGCGCGGGAGCTGGCCGGCGAGCGGGTCGTCGCGGTGAACGCGGGCGACGTGGGCGGCCAGGTGCTGTCGGCCGGGCTGGTCGACGAGGTGGCGGTCGACGTGGTGCCGGTGGTCTTCGGGTCCGGCAAGCGGTTCTTCGGGGCGGTCGACGGGCAGCACCTGCTGGAGGATCCGCACGTGGTGATCCAGGGCGACCGGGTGCTGCACCTGGGTTATCGGGTGCGGCGGTGACTTCGGGACCGGAGATCCGAGGGGCGGCCGCGCGGCCGCCCCTCGGCGGGCGTCAGGCGGGTGGGAAGAGCGAGTCGAAGACTGCGGTGCGGTCGAAGGCCATGGCGTACGCCCGGGCCCGGGACTCCATGGCCAGCCGCTCGGGCTCGGGCAGGTCGAGGATCACGTGGTCGAGGGCCTCGGCGAGGGCGTCGACGTCGCCGGCCTCGACGATCACCGCGGTGTCGCCGACCGCCTCACCGGTGCCGCCGGTCAGCGTGGTGACGATCGGCCCGCCGCCGGCCAGCATCTTCTCGGCGAGGGCGATGCCGAAGGTCTCGACGAAGTCCGGTTCCGGCTTGGTGGGCAGGGCGTAGGCGGCGCAGCCGGCCATCAGCAGCGGTTTCTCGTCGTCGTCCACGTCGGTGAGGAAGATGATCCGGTCGTCCTCCTTGGCCATCGCGCGCACGTGCTCCAGGGCCGGCCCGGTGCCGGCGATCACCAGCGGGACCTCCTCCCGGGCACGCATCTGGCGGTAGGCGATGACCAGGTCGTAGATCCCCTTGGCGCGGGCCACCCGGGACAGGAAGAGCAGGTACTTGCCGCGTTTCAGGCCGCGTCTGGCCAGCGCGGTCTCGATCGCGTCGTCGGCCAGCCCGAGGAACGCGGACGCGTCGATCGGCGGGTAGCTGACCGTGACCCGGTCCCGGCACTGCTGGGCGAACCCGGTGCCGCAGTGCGCGTCCACCTCCTCGGCCGAGGCGATGATCTCGTCCTTGGTGTACTGCGAGACGGCGGTCACCTCGTCGCTGGCCAGGAACGTGGTGAGCAGCACGGTGGCCGCGCCGAAGCGGCCCTCGCGCAGGCAGGAGCGGATCACGTTGGTGACGTCCGAGCCGACCGCCTTGGCGATCGTGTGCACCTGCGGACTGAAGCCGGCCGCCCGGGCCGCGGTGACCGCGTCGTTGATCACCTGGGTGTGCGGGACCAGGTACATCGACAGGCACACGGTGGGCACGCCGTCGCTGAGCAACTCGACCAGCCGGCCGGTCAGCCCGGCCAGGTGCCGGCCGTCCGGCACCCGGTAGTCGCCGACCGCCTCCGGCCGTTCGACGGTGATCCCGTCGCTGTACGGCAGCAGCCGGTCGAGCGGCTTCAGCGGCAGGCCGGCCGCCTGCAGGGCGGGGATCGGCCAGGTGAGCAGGCGGACGTCGTCGAAGCCCCGGGTCAGGGCGACTTCGGCGAGGTTGCGTGCCTCACCCGAGTGCCCGCAGATGACGGGATCGGCGCGGACCGCGATCACGAGTCTCCGCGTAGGACGGCTCATGGTCATTCCTTTGTTCCGGGGTGACGGTCAGGGGTGGAAGGAGTGGGACGGCGGGCGGATCCCGTGGCCCCACGCCGATGGTTCGGGACCGAGCTTCAGGTGCAGCCGGCCCCCGCGGTGCACGTCGATCGCGGACAGGTGTGCCGCGTGCAGGGGTGTGCCGTTGAGGGTGGCGGACTGGACATACTGCGCGGGTGGGTCGGCGTCGGGGCCCTCCACCCCGATCGGTGTCTCCCGGTGCCCGCTGGTCTCGATGACGAACTCCTCGTCGCCGACCCGGAGCGCGGCCCGGGCGAACGCCGGCGCGTTCACCAGGAACAGGCTCTGCCCGGCGACCGGGAACAGGCCCAGCGACGCCCAGACGTACCAGGCGCTCAGGCCGCCGGAGTCGTCGTTGCCCGGCAGGCCGCCGGGACCGGTGCCGAACTGCCAGGTCAGTGCGGAGTGAACGATCTCGGCGGTGCGGTCCGGGCGGCCCGCGTAGTGGTAGGCCCAGGGCGCCTCCATGTCCGGCTCGTTGTTCAGCCCCTCGAAGCGGTTCAGGGCGTACCCGAGGGCCATCTCGGCCGGCGGCGGGCTGACTCCGGGTTGGGTGACCGGCTCGGCGCCGTACCCGAAGAAGGTGTCCAGGGTGTCGATGAAGCCCCGGTCGCCGCCGGACAACTCGATCCGGGCGGCCATGTCGTGCAGCAGCCGGAACGAGTAGTTCCACTTGCCGCCCTCGTAGAACTCCGAGTCGCGGAGCAGCCCGCCGGCCGGGTCGAACGCGTTCACCCACTGGTGGCCGCGGCGTTCCAGGTCGTCGGCGAGGCGCCGGTCGTTGAGCGCGCGAGCCAGCTTGGCGGTGCAGTGGTGGGCGTACGCGAGGTCCAGGGTGTGCGTGATCGGGTGCACCACGCCGTGCTCGAAGAAGTCCTCGCCGTACATCCGGCGCAGGTCGTCGACCATGTGCACGAGCGCCCAGCCCCAGTCGACGCCGCTCCGGCCGAGCGCGTGCGCGTCGGCGATCGCGGTGTGCGCCAGCGCCGACGCCTGCCGGAAGAACCGGTCGGCGCCGCGGGCCATCCGGTAGCCGATCGGGAAGTTGCCCTCCTCCTCGCACACCCGGATCAGCGATTCGAGCAGGTCCATGGCCCGGTCCGGGGCGATCGCCTGGAGCAGCGGGATCTGCGTCTTGTAGATGTCCCACATGGTGCAGATGTCGAACGCGTACGGCCCGGAGTTCGGCCAGAACGGGCTCTCGTCGTCGGCGAAGCACGGCTTGATCAGCGAGTGGTAGAGCGCGGTCGCCATCACCGTGCGCCGGGCCGGGCTGCCGCCGTCGATCTGCACCCGGTCCAGGTGGTCCCGCCAGCGGTGCCGGGTGCGGGCCCGGACCTGCTCGAAGGCCGGCGTGCCGGCGCCGCACTCCCGGCGCAGGTTCTGCCGGGCCTGCTCGCAGCCGCGCAGCGAGAAACCCATCCGCACCTCGATGGTCTGCCCGGCCCGGACCGAGCCCAGGAAGATCAGACCGAACGGGCGCAGCGTGGTCTGCCGGATGCTGTCGAAGTCGAGCCGGGTGCCGCCCGGGATCAGCCGCCGGTCGTACCAGAGCATCTGCCGCCAGCCGGGGGTGTCCGCCTCCAGGTAGACCGAGAGCGGCACGCCCTCCATCACCACGGTGCCCTGCGCGCAGCCGTGCCCCATGCTCTCCACCTGGGCGCGCAGCGGCACGGTCCGGCCCAGGTCGATGGCGAGGCCGCCGCAGCTCAGGTCGATGACCACCCGGGCGCTGTGGTGGTCGGGGAAGGTGTACCGGTGGACGGCGACCTTCTCCCCCACGGTGATCTCGCTGCGCACCCCGGTGTCCAGGTTGGCGGCGTAGTAGCCGGGCTCGGCGCGCTCGTCGTGCAGCGCCCAGGACTGACCGAGGTCGTCGAGCGGCTGGACCATCGGGGTGACCCGCACGTAGTTGTAGTACTTGCGGATCGCGCCGGTGCCGGACTGCTGGAAATGGGTGAAGCCGGAGGCCTGGGTCCGCGTGAACATCTCCTCGGGCACGCCCTCGGTGTTCTTCGCGTACCGGCCGTAACCGGTCGGGTAGGCGCCGGAGTAGGCGCAGGCCGAGACCATGCCCAGCGGCGAGGTCGCGCCCGGGTGGGTGTTACCCACCTGCGGCTTGGGCCACCACCAGGTGGCGGCCAGACCGAGTGCGCGGGGCAGGCCGGTCGCCGCGGTGCCGATGAAGGGATCAACGTTGTCCAGGATGGCGGGACTCTAACCGGCCGGAGGCCCTCCTGTGGTTTCGTTCAGGTGAACTGCGCCAGAGGGGTGACACACACTCCGTTGATCAACATCTCCTGGAACTCCTCCGGCGGGCGCGGCGGGCTGAAGAAATAGCCCTGGACGGCCGGGCAGCCGGCGGCCTGCAGGGCGGTCCAGTCGGCCGGCTCCTCGACCCCCTCGGCGATCGTCGACATGCCCAGCGACCGGGCCAGCCAGAGCACCGCCGAGATGATCGACGACTTGCGCTGGTCCTCGGCGAGACCGGCGACGAACGAGCGGTCCAGCTTGACCACGTCGGCCGGGACCGACTTGAGCCAGGTGAGCGAGCTGTAGCCGGTGCCGAAGTCGTCCAGCGCGATCCGTACGCCGAGCCGTTTGATCGTCGCCAGCCGCTCGCTGACGTCGACGGTCGAGGCCAGCATCGCGGTCTCGGTGATCTCCAGGACCAGCCGGGACGGGTCCAGCTCCGGGTGCTCGGCGAGCAGACCGGCCAGCGCCGGCACGAAGTCCGGCTCGGCGAGCTGGCGCGGGCTGACGTTGACCGACACGTAGCCCAGGTGGCCGGACCAGTAGATCAGGTGCTCGACCGCGGACCGCAGCACGTGCTGGCCGAGCGGCACGATCATGCCGGTCTCCTCGGCCGCCCCGATGAAGTGGTACGGGCTGAGGATCTTCCCGTCCGGGGTGCGCATCCGGACCAGCGCCTCGGCGCCGATGATCTGCCCGGTGACGGTGGAGACCACCGGCTGGAACCAGAGCGGCAGCGTCCACGGCAGGTGCCCGGCCAGCGCCTCGCGCAGCCGCGCCTCGGCGGCCAGCCGTTCGTGTACCGACACCCGCATGTCCTCGGTGAACACCTCGATGCGGTTGCCGCCGGCCCGCTTGGCCGCGTACATCGCGGTGTCCGCGGCCAGCACCACGTCGTCGGCGTGCTCGGCGCCGTGCTCGGACGCCACACCGATGCTGACCGAGACCGGCAGCGGGCAGCCGGCCACGTCGAGCGGCTCGCCCATCGCGGCGAGGATCTCCTGGCCCAGGCGCAGCCCGTGGGCAGGCGGGCCGGTCAGCGCGGCGACGAACTCGTCACCGCCGAGCCGGGCCAGCAGCGCGCCGGGCGGCACCACCGACGACAGCCGGCCGGCCAGGGCGCGCAGCACGTCGTCGCCGGCCGCGTGGCCGGAGCCGTCGTTCACCGACTTGAACCGGTCCACGTCCAGGTAGATCACGCTGACCGGCTCCCGGCCGGCCAGCAGCTCGGCCAGGTCGTGCTCGAACGCCTTGCGGGAGAGCAGCCCGGTGAGTGAGTCGTGCCGGACCTGGCGGCGCAGCTCGGCCTCGTGGTTCCGGGAGTTGGTGATGTCCATGCAGTGGGCGAAGACGAACCGCAGGCGGCCCTTCTTGTCGTGCAGCGGGGTGCTGTGCACCTGGACCCAGATCAACGACCCGTCATCGGTACGCCGATACTGCCGCACCAAGGTCAGCGGGTCCCGGGACACCACAGCCTCCGGGAAGGCGCTCGCTTCGCCGATGGGCACGAGCGGCAGATCGCGTACCGTCAATCCGGCCGGAAGCTCGTCCGGCAACCGCAACCACTGCCGGTAGGCGGCGTTGGTGCGCAGCACCAGCCCGTCCGGGGCGAACATGGCCATCGGCACCGGCGTCTCGTCGAAGGCGACGGTGAGCTGGGCCTGGCTCTCCTCCAGGTTGTCCTGGGCGCGGCGCTCCTCGGCCTCGGTCAGCCCCCACTGCACCACCTGGAAGCCGGCGGCGAGCAGCACCGCGAGACCGTGCAGCGCGGCCCAGACCAGCGGGTGCGCCTTGGCCGAGCTGTGGTCGTAGGTGTGCCCGCCGATCAGCACCCCGAACACGCCGTGGTGCAGGGTGGTGGCGACCAGGAAGGCGCCGAACGGCGCCCAGTCCCGGTAGAGGGCGAGCGCCGCGACCGCGACGAAGAACGCGAAGTGCGCCTCGGTCAGGCCGTTGCTGAGCGAGACGAACCCGGCGCAGGCCACCGTGAAGCCGAGCGCGACGCAGACCGAGCGCAGCCGGCGGTGCGGCAGCAGGGTGGCGGCCACCACGCAGGGCAGCACCAGCAGGTCGGTGGCGAGCAGGGTGACGCCGTCGCCCGGGCCGAGCACGCCGAAGACGGTCACCACGACCACCACCACGGCGAGGATCACGGTCAGCAGGCGGTGCCGTGCCGTCCAGTCCTCGGCGCGCAGCTTGCCGCCGGTGGGGAGCCATCGCAGCCAGGTCACCCTCGCCTTATCGGATGTTTCCGCGATGGCGACAGCAGGACCCGGGTAGTTTCTCAGGTGCGCAGCACCTCGGCGAGCGCGCCGACGAAGCGGTCGACGTCCTGCACCGTGCTACCGAGGCCGAAGCTGGCCCGCAACAAGCCCGATTCCTCCGACTCGCAGGCGTTGATGGCGTCGCTCCCGGTCAAGCGCCGCACCAGCGGATGCGCGCAGAACTTCCCCGCCCGGACGCCGACACCGTGCTCCCGTCCCAGCCGGTGCGCCACCTGCGCCGGATCATGACCGGGCAGCGCGAGCGACACGATCCCCACCCGCGGATGCGCCGGACCGAAGACGCTCACCTCCCGGGCCCCGGCCACCGAGCCCACCCCGTCCCGCAGCCGCCGCAGCAGCTCCTGCTCCCGCCGGTGCAGCGCGTCCCGATCGGCCACCAGCAGCGCCCCGCAGACCGCGGCCAGCGCCACCGCCCCGAGCAGGTTCGGCGTGCCACCCTCGTGCCGGGCCGGCCCGTCCGCCCAGGTCAGCTCGCCGGGCAGGGAGCCGACCGTGGCGCTGGCGCCGCCACCGCGCAGGTACGGGTCGGCCGCGTCCAGCCAGTCCGACCGGCCGGCCAGCACGCCCGCGCCGAACGGGGCGTACAGCTTGTGCCCGGAGAAGGCCAGGTAGTCGGCGCCGAGCTCGTCCAGGTCGAGCGGGGCGTGCGGAGCCAGCTGGGCGGCGTCGACGATCACCCGGGCGCCGTAGGTGTGCGCCACGTCGGCCAGCTCGCGGACCGGCCAGATCTCGCCGGTCACGTTGCTCGCACCGGTGATCGCCAGGACCGCCGGCGTCCGGAGGTCGCGCAGCGCCGCCTTGAGGGCATTGATCGCGAAATAGGGGGAGGTGGGGGTGGGCAGCCGCACCGGGTTCGGCCAGGGCAGCAGGTTCGCGTGGTGCTCCCCGTCGAACAGGAGCGTGGTGGTGCCGGCCGGCAACGCCCGGGCGAGCAGGTTCAGCGAGTCGGTCGTGTTCCGCGTGAAGATCACCTGGTCGCCGGGCCGGGCGCCGACGAACTCGGCCACCACGTCCCGGGCCACCTCGTAGGCCACCGTCGAGGTCTGCGACCGCACCCCGGTCCCCCGGTGCACGCTGCCGTACCGCGGCAGCAGCTCGGCCACCGCGTCCGCGGCCGCCGCCGCGCACGGCGCCGACGCCGCGTAGTCCAGGTGCGCGAAGCGCACGGTCTCGCCGCCGGGAAGTTCGGTCTTCAGGTCGTCGCCGACGATGTCGAGAGCCGACATGGCATGCCTCCGCCGAGGTCAGGGACCCCACCGGGTCCGCGCTTGCCGTCGTCGGTCGACGCCGGCCCGGTCCTCACCCGGGGCACCCCATCGCGGACGGAAGGGTTGCCGGTCAGCGAGCCGGGGCTTGTCGCTGACACTCATGACCTGGCAGAGAAGCTAGCACATCGGATTAGAGTGGCCACTCATGATCAGCTTTGCGGAGCAGTGGGCGCGGTGGCACGACGAGCACGAGCGGCGACGGGCCGCGCCGCACGGATTCCTCGCGATCACCGGGCTGCACTGGCTGACCGGGACCCCGCAGCGGTTCCCCGGGGTGCCCGGCAAGTGGCACGCCGAGCCGGACGCGATCGTGGCGGCCCTGGAGTCCGGCGAGCGGCGGTTCCCGGCGGGCGAGGACGCCACGCTGCGGCACGGCGACCTGGAGATCGAGGTGACCTGGCGGGGCGGTCAGGGCGTGCTGCGACCCCGCGATCCCGCACACCGGACCCGGGTGGAGTACCGGGGCACCCCCGCCTACGCCCCGGACGAGAAGTGGGCGGTCCCGGGCCGTTTCGTCCCGTTCGACGAGCCTCGCCCGGTGACCGTCGGCTCGGTCGTCGAGGGCCTGGAGCACGTCTACGAGTCCCCCGGCCGCCTCGAGTTCACCGTCGGCGGCCGGGACCTGTCGCTGACCGCGTTCAACGGGAGCACGCCCGGCTCGCTGTTCGTGCTGTTCACCGACGCCACCTCGGGGATCACCACCTATCCGGCGAACCGCAGCCTGACCGTCCCGGCGCCGGAGCCGGACGGGTCGGTGACCATCGACTTCAACCGGGCCACGAACCTGCCGTGCGCCTACACCGAGTTCGCCACCTGCCCGCTGCCGCCGGCCGAGAACCGGTTGCCGGTCCCGGTCGAGGCCGGTGAGCGACTAGGTTCGGTGGATGGAGGAACTGCTGGCGCCTCTGGAGGCGCTGATCGGCATCCATTCCACCGCTGACCGGCCGGGTGAGCTGCACCGGGCCCTCGGCCTGGTGCTCGACCTGCTCGGCCCCGGTTTCGAGATCAGCCGCTTCGAGTCCGGCGGCAAGCCGAGCGCCCTGGTCACCTTCGCGGACCGGCCCGGCCGGCCCCGGGTGATCCTCAACGCCCACCTCGACGTGGTTCCCGGCACCCCTGATCAGTTCCGGCCGCACCGGGACGGCGACCGGCTCTATGGCCGGGGCACGCACGACATGAAGGCGGCCGCCCTGGTGCTGGCCACGGTCTTCCGCGAACTGGCCGGCGAGCTGCCCTTCCCGATCGCCCTGCAGCTGGTCACCGACGAGGAGGTGGGCGGTTTCGACGGCACCGGGCACCAGCTGGAGGCGGGCGTCCGCGGCGACTTCGTGATCATCGGCGAGCAGAGCGGGCTGCGGGTGGTCACCGAGTCGAAGGGCCTGGTCCGGGCGCGCCTGATCGCTCCCGGTCAGGCCGCGCACGCCGCCTATCCGTGGCTGGGTTCCAACGCGCTGCTCACGCTGATCGCCGCGGTGGAGAAACTGCTCGCCCGCTATCCGCTGCCGGCCGCCGAGGCCTGGGCGACAACGGTCAACCTGGCCCGGATCGAGACCACCAACGAGGCGGTCAACCAGGTGCCCGCCGATGCCACCGCGTGGCTCGACATCCGCTATCCGCCGGAGGATCCGGACCTCACCGGCCGGTCCCCGGAGCAGATCGAGGCGCACCTGCGCCGGATCACCGACTCGGCCGTGGAAGTGCTGGTGGAGGCGGTGGGCACGCCGCACCGGGCCGATCCGGAGAGCGTCGAGGTGCGCGCGCTGCGGGAGGCGGTGCGGACCGTCGGGCAGCCCGGATCGCTGTTGCGCAAACACGGCGCGGCGGACAGCCGGTTCTATTTCCCGCTCGGCGTCGACGCGGTCATCTTCGGTCCGACCGGCGACGGCCAGCACGGCCCGTCGGAATACCTGGAGATCAGCTCGCTGCGTCCCTACCACGACGCCCTGCACGCGTTCCTGCGATCAGATTCCCTTTTCCGTACGGGCGACGCACCCACCCCGACCGCACCGGACCCGTTCCGTCCCTGACCGCCCCCGGCCGGCGAACCGGAACGGACCGTCAGGCCGCGGCCGGCAAGGCCAGGAGGTGCTCGACGCGGTGCGCGATGGCCCGCAGATAGGGGCCGCGGTCGGCGTCGACCAGGGCGTTCCACGAGCAGGGGCCGTGGCGGTGCAGCACCTCGGCGTAGCGCGCGGCCGGGTCGACCCGCAGCCCGGACGGCCCGACGGTCTGGTCGGCGTAGGTGAGGGCGTCGGCCAGCACGGTGCGTTCGTCGGGATAGGCGGCGAGCAGCTCGCTGAGCCCGCGCGCGGCGGCGACGAAACGCGCGCCGGAGTGGTAGGCGACCAGCCCGGCGACCCGGACCGGCCAGCCGCGGCGGGTCAGGTGGTCGGCGCCGTCGAGCGGGTGGAAGCCGGTGACCACGGTGGCCTCGGCGTACCCGATGTCGTGCAGCCAGGCGGCCGCGGTGAGCAGGTCGGCGTCGACACCGAGCGGGCCGGCCAGCTCGGCGGCCCGCCGGGCGACGCCCTGGGTGTGCAGCCAGCGGTTGCCCATCTCGCCGATCAGTGACTCGGCGACCCGTCGCGCCGTGACGGTCAGCGGCCCCGCCGGGGCGGCGTCCGGGATTGCCGAGAGGAGCACGCTGGTGGCCGTCATCCGCGGATCGTAGGCACCGGATGGTTAACAACAGCCCAACTCGGCATGAGCGAACCCTGAATCCGCACGCCGGGGCTCAGCAGATCCCCCGGACGCGCTGCCGCGGCAGCCCGGCCGCGGTGAGCTTGTCGGCCAGCGACACCGACGCGTTGTCGACGAAGACCGCCACCTGGTGATCGTCACCGAGGTCGCAGGCGGCCACCACCGAGCCGAGATTGATCGAGTCGAGCTCCGGCGCGTCGGCCAGGTCGACGATCAGCCGCAACGGCCGGACCCGGCGGACCGTGTGCACCAGCAACTGGCGCAGCTCCACCGCCTTGTCGGCCCCGATCGAGCCGTGCGGGTGGATCACCACACTGCCGTCCGGACCGGTACGGACCTCCAGCACCGAGCTGAGCATCGGGTCGCCTTTCCTTACCGTTCCGTCGGTTTCAGCTTCCCGGACACCATCCCGTCGGCGAACCAACGGATCGTGTCGGCTGGATGAACGGGAAGCAACATGATCAACGGAACAGGCGGCCCGTTCGTACCGGAAAAGATCGTCCGAACGGTCCTTGGATCTTGTCGATAGAGCTGGTTGGATCTTCAGGTTTCCGCTGTCGCCGACGTTAGGTCCCCCATGAGCGATGCGCCCAAGCCCGGGCGTCACCGGATGAATGTTCCCTGGCTGAAGCGGCACCGCAAACGCCTGGTCGGCGCTGCTGTCGTGCTGCTCTCGCTCACCCCGCTGGCGTTCATGAACACCGCGGGCGCGGCGGCGGCACTGCCGCCGCAGCCGGGCAACTTCACCGGGTACGGCTTCGACGCCTGCACCGCCCCGTCCAGCGACACCATGGCGACCTGGTTGAAGTCGTCGCCGTACCGGGCGGCCGGCATCTACATCGGCGGGGTCAGCCGGGGTTGCGCCCAGCCGAACCTGACCGCCGACTGGGTCCGCGAGCAGATCAACCGCGGCTGGAAGCTGTTCCCGATCTACGTGGGTCCGCAGGCCACCTGCACCAAGGTCGCCAAGAAAAGCCTGATCAACAACGCCGCCGCGGCGTCCCAGGGCACCGCCGCCGCGACCGACGCGGTCAACCAGGCGCGGGCCCTCGGGCTGTCGCCGCAGAGCGTGCTGATCTACGACATGGAGGCCTACGACAGCAACAACGCCGCCTGCAAGGCCGGCGTGCTGTCCTTCATGAGCGCGTGGAGCGCCCGGCTGCACGACCTCGGCTACCTCTCCGGCTACTACAGCAGCGCCGGATCCGGCATCGCCGACCAGGTCGCGGTCTACAACAAGGCCGGGTACGTCCGCCCCGACTACGTCGACTTCGCCCGCTGGGACAACAAGGTCACGGTCAGCGACCCGGTGATCCCGGCCGGCTACTGGTCGCCGGGCAGGCGGATGAAGCAGTACCAGGGCGGGCACATCGAGACGTACGGTGGCGTGTCGATCAACATCGACACCGACTACCTGGACTTCCGGATCCTGCCCCCGGCGAAGCAGTCGGACTGGACCCGCAACGGCTGGTCCGACGTGGTGGCGCTGACCAAGAGCACCGGCAACCTGTTCACCTACCCGGGCAACGGCTCCTTCATCGCCGAGAACCAGCGCGCGCTGATCGCCGGCAGCAAGGGCGGCATGGACCAGCTGGTCCGGATGGACCTGAACCGGGACGGCCTGCCCGACCTGATCGCCCGCAACCGCAAGTCCGGCGCGGTCTACTTCTACCCGGGCCTGAGCAGCGGGAAGCTCGGCACCCGCAAACAGCTCTACAAGGACCAGCGCAAGCTGCGCGAGTTCACCTCGATCGGCGACTTCAACCGGGACGGTTACCCGGATCTGCTCGCGCAGCAGATCAGCAACGGCAACCTCTACCTCTACCCGGGCAAGAGCGGCGCCAAGTTCGGCACCCGCAAGGCCGTCGCCTACGGCAACTGGAACGACCGCACCGAGTTCGCCGGGATCGGCGACTTCAACCGGGACGGGTACCAGGACCTGGTGGTCAAGGAGATCAAGTCCGGTTACCTGTACCTCTACCGCGGCAAGTCGGGCGGCTTCCAGTCCCGGCTGAAGCTCGGCTCCGCGTCCGGGCTGCGCGACCTGCTCGGCGTCGGCGACTTCGACCGGGACGGCTACAACGACCTGGTCGCGGTCCAGTCCAGCACCGGTTACCTGTTCCTCTACCGGGGCAACCCCAAGGGCCTGTCCGCCGGCGTCCGGATCGCCACCGGCTACAAGGGCCGCTCGCCGCTGCTCTGACCGCTGTCCCGCACGACCGCTGCGATGGCGCCGGGTTCATCCCGGCGCCATCACGCGTTTCCGGTACGCCCTCAGCCCCGCCGAGCGGCCACGATGATCATCCGGTGGTGGCCGGCGTCGAGTGGCTCGCCGTCCTCGCCGATCCCGGTCACCGCGCCGAACCCGGCCGCGGCGCACCAGTCCCGCAGCTCCGGGAAGCCGAACAGTCGCTTCAGGAAGGTCAGCTCGCGCACCCGCCCGTCCCGGATGATCGTCCGCCGCACCCGGAACCGGGCGGTCAGCGGATCGAAGTGGTGCTGGTCGACGAGCTTGTCGCCGTTGTCCCGGGCCACCGTGACCCGGGACGGCGTCCACGAGGTCAGGAACCGGACCAGGTTGTCCAGGTCCATCGCGAGCCGCCCGTCCGGCCGCAGCACCCGGACGATCTCGTCGAGCACCCGCCGGTTCGTGGCGTCGTCGAAGTAGCCGAACGCGGTCGACCAGTTCACCACCCGGTCGAAGCGCCCGGTCCAGCCGGCCGGCAGCTCCCGCATGTCCCCGGCGACGTAGTCGACCGTGACCCCGGCCGCCGCCGCGTCGGCCCGGGCCCGGTCCAGGAACACCTCGGAGAAGTCCAGCCCGGTCACCCGGCAGCCACGCCGGGCCAGGGCGTTGGCCAGCGTGCCGTGCCCGCAGGCCAGGTCCAGCACCCGCATGCCGGGCTCCAGGCCGAGCACCCGCCACAGCAGGTCCTCGGTGGCGGTGCCGCCGAAGGCCGTCGGCACCGCCGGGCCGTGGGTCACCCGGGTGGCGGGGCCGCTCCCCGCCTCACTTCCTTGCCCGCTCCCCGCCTCGCTTCGTTGCCCGCGCCGCGCCTCGTTTTCTCGCGCCGGCGCGAAGAAGTGCAGATAGTCGTCGTCGTACATGGCTGCCGCATCGAAGAGATCCGCTGTCACCCGGTCGACGCTAGGAACCCGGCGGCCACCCGGCAACCTCAGCCGATCAGGGCCTGCTCGATCTGCCGGGTCGTCGCGGCGGCGATCCGCGCGTCGGTCGCCGCGTAGGCGGTGTAGGCGATCAGCGCGCCGGTCAGCGCCCAGCCCCGCCCGCGCACCCAGGTCGCGTCGTCCACCCCGAGCGTCTCCCGGAACGCGGCCCGGCTGCGCGCCGACATCAGCGAGAACGGCATCATCAGGTCGACCGCCGGGTCACCCGCCCCCAGCCCGCCGAAGTCGATCACCGCGCTGACCTCTCCGCCCACGGTCAGCAGGTTCCCGGTGTGGAAGTCGCCGTGGAACCAGACCGGCGGCCGGTCCCAGGCCGGCGCCTCCACCGCCGCCGTCCACAGCCGATCGAGCGCCGCCGCGTCGAAGACGTCCCCGACCCGCTCGATCGCGGCCCGCGTCTCGGCGTCCCGGCCGGCCAGCGACTGACCACCGGACGGCGCGCCGTCCCGCGGCAGCCGCTGCAGCGCGGCGAGGAACTCGGCCAGCCGCACCGCGGTCGGCACCGAGTCGCCGAACGCCTCGACCGTCGCCACCCGGCCGTCCAGCCAGCGGGCCACCGCCCAGCGCCACGGGTAGCCGAGGTCCGGCTCGCCGACCGCCACCGGCTCCGGCACCGCGATCGGCAGGTGCGGGGCCAGCCGGGGCAGCCAGGCCAGCTCCTTGGCGGCCTGCCCGATCGCCCCCTCGTGCCGGGGCAGCCGGACCGCCAGCTCGTCGCCGAGCCGGTGGATCACGTGGTCCGACCCGGCCGGCTCGACCCGCCGCAGCGGCAACCCCGCCCACTCCGGGAACTGCCGGTCCACCAGCGCCCGTACCAACTCGGTAGTGATCACCGTGGCTCCCCCGCTCGATCCTGCGATCATGTCATCGATGAGTAGCTTTCCTGCCCAGGCGGCCCGGGCCGGTAACCCGGATCTGGAGCCGCGGTGGCGGCTGTGGCTGCTGCGCGACTGCGTGCTGCGCTTCGCGCCGTACGGGTTCCACGCCACCTGGCACCACCTGATGCTGAACGCCGGGGTGTCACCGTACGTCGACCACGACCCGGACGCGCTCGGGCGGGCCGTCGAGGAACTGGCCGAGGCGCGGGCGCTCTGGTTCGCCGAGCTGCGGGCCTTCGAGGCGCGCCGCCACCGGGAGAAGGCGGCCGGGCGTCACGAGAGGGACCCGGCCGACCGCTGGCTGCTGGTGCCGCAACTGCTCGCCGGCTGCCCGGACCACGAGAAGCATCCCCGGGAGCGGCTGGGCGTCGTGGTGGGGCGGCTGATCGCCGCCTACCGCACCGGGGACTTCGCCGCGCCCACCTGCCCGGCCTGCGGCACACCCCGGCCGTACGGCACCTGCCCGGAGTGCGGCGTCCTCTCCTGGCGTCCCGGCTTCCGCCGGCTGCCGGACACCAGCACCTTCCCGTGGCGGCTCACCTGGTACCGCCAGTTGCGGACCGGGCGGACGGCCGGCGGCGGCGACGCCCGCGAGTTCCGGGCGGAGTTCACCCCGGGCCACGCCGACCCCCGGTTCGGCACCTTCCAGCTGTACGTCCGCGGCGAGGCCCTCGGCGACGCGACGACGACCGCGCTCCATCCACACGTCGCCGACCTGCGCGAGCTGGCCACCGAGGCGGCGCGTCCGGGCCGCCGGCCCCCGCGGCCGCTGATCCTCGGCGACACCTTCGACTACCTGGAGGTCACCCTGGAGGCCACCGACGACGACCTGATCTTCGAGGTCGGGGTGTGGTCGGGCTGCGGGAACCCGCCGCCGTGGGCGCCGCGCCCCGGGACCCGGAGACGCCTGCCGGTCCGGCGCGCGGAAGTACTCCGGGCCTGGGCCGAGGCGGAGCCCGCCTTCGAGCGTCTGCTGCCCGGAGTCACCCGCAGCTGACCCAGCCCCCGACCGGTCCGCCCTCAACCCGCCCGACCTCACCAGACCCCCCACCTTGACCGGCCCACCCCGACCGAGCCAGCCGACCGGCTCACGTCGGTGGGCTCAGCGGCGGCGGGCGAGATGGGCCGTGAGGTCAGCGGATATCTCGACGGTCTCCGGCAGGACCCGCAGGATGGCGTCGAAGGCCTGCGCGCGCACTTCGGGCGGTAGCTCCAGATAGGCCGAGATCGTGGCGAGGTGGCCGACGTAGTCGGCGGCGGTCATCGTGCGGCGCCGCTCCAATTGGTGCTGCTGGACGTCGGTGAACAGGTCCGAGGCGAGCAGCTCGGTGCCCGGCCACTGCATCGCGTGCTCCGGCGGTGTGCCGTCCGGCGAGGGGAACTCGTCGCTCTCCAGGAAGGGCGCACGGGCCGCGCGGACCGCCCGCTCGACCTCCGGATCGGCCAGCTGGAACGGCCCACCGAACGAGGCGAACACCCCACCCGCCTCCAGCAGCCCGGCCACCCGGGCCCAGCGCCCTCCCGGCCGGGTCCAGTGCAGTGCGGCCGCCGCGTAGACCAGGTCATACCGCTGCCCCGGCCCGATCTCCTCGAAGGCCGCCCGCATGGTCGGAACGTCCAGGTGCCGCCGCAACTCGGCAAGCATCTCCGCGTCCGGCTCGCTCGCGGTCACCCGCACCCCGTGCGCCACGAAGAGCCGAGTCGCCTTCCCGGTCCCCGCCCCGATCTCCAGCGCCGTCCGCAGCGGCCGCCCGGCATAACCCGCGACCAGCTCGAACAGCTCCGCCGGATACCCCGGCCGAAACCGCTCGTAGTTCTGCGCCACCGCCCCGAAACTCAACGCCCGCTCCGTCACGCGACGCATCCTGACACGATCCAAGCCCCAGGTCCGGCCATTTTCCAGTCCCCGCCCACCCAGGGGGGCTCCCCGAAGACAGTGTGGCGCGAGAGCGGGATCTCCGGAGGCGACGTTGTGGACGACGGGCTGATGTGGATAACTCGCCGCCGCGCAGGGGCCACGCCGCAACCGGGAGGCGCGCCGCGCAGCAGGCACCCTGCAACCGGGAGGCGCGCCGCGGCCGAGAGGTTTCCGCGACCTCGCGGGAGACGGTCACGGACGGAAACCGAGCGGGCACGGGCGGCCGCCGCGAACGTACAGCAAATCGGTCCTCGCCTATGGCGAATGGGTCCAGTAAAGCGCGAGATAAACCCCATACGTCGTAGAGATCGCGGTCAGGAACAGCAGGGCCGCGATCACCGTGCGGCGGTGGGCGGCCGCGAGGGCGGCGGCGATCGGCAGCAGCAAGGGGAAGGCGGGCATCAGCAGCCGGCCCTTGGCGTGGAAATAGCCGTCGCCGAAGAAGACCATCGCGATGACCACCAGGGAATAGACGGCCAGCGGCCAGGCTTGGCGGTTCGCGGAGAGGGCGATGAACAGGGCGATCGCGGCCAGCAGCACCAGCGTGCACATCACATAGGCCAGCTGGGACGGTTTCGTGAGCAGATCGCGGGCCATGGACAGGGTGTAGGAACCGTTGTCGTAGCTCATTTTCCAGGCGTCCCTCTGGACGTGGAAATAGCCGTCGGCGCGGCCCAGCCGATGTCCTACCCAGACGATGTATCCGGCGAAGCCGAGCGGCGCGATCGAGCCGGCCGCCCAGGGGCGCCAGCCGTCCTGGCGGCGCAGGACCGCGACGAGCGCGGCGATCCCGACCGCGGCGGCCAGGGCGGCGCCGGTCGGGCGGGTCAGGCCGGCCAGCGCGCAGAGCAGGCCGGCGGTGAGCCAGTGGCGGCGCAGCACGGCGAACAGCGACCAGGCGGCGAGCGCGGTGAACAGCGTCTCGGTGTAACCCATCGACTCGACCAGGCCGTGCGGGACGACCGCCCAGAGCGAGGCGAGCAGCACGCCGGTGCGGCGGCCGCGCAGGTGGGTGCCGACCGCGTAGAGGCCCCAGGCGGCGGCGAGGCCGGCCAGCCAGGCGACGGCGATGCCGGCCGCGTGCGCGTCACCCGGCACGATCGGGTCGGCGAGCGCGATCAGGCCGGGGTAGAGCGGGAAGAACGCCACATTGGTGGTGGCGAGCGAGCCGTCCGGGTGCAGCGGGATGGCCGGGTCGTAGCCCCGGGTGGCGATGCCGGCATACCAGTTGGCGTCGTAGCGTCCGAGAATGAACGCCATCCCGCGGTGCTTCGCGGCGGCGAAGTACCAGAGCGTGACCAGTCCGACGGCCCGCAGCAGCGCATAGCCGGCCAGGGCCGGCCAGGCCGCCCGGAGACCGACCCGACGGTGCGCCGCCGGATAGCTGACCGATGCTGACGGTACGTCGCCGTCCCCGGACCGCGGCGCCGGAATCCAGCTCAGGTCGGCGGTGACCGGCCGTTCCTTGAGTTTCACCACTGACAAGCTGTGCTCCCGCGCGACTCGACCGACGGCCGGGCGAGCCTACCCAGCGCGTCAGCCCTGGTCAGAGAGCTGGTGCGGGATCCTGAACGGGTGACCGAGCCGGGTGGAGCCGATCGGGTCAGGCCGGTTGGTCCGGGAGTGTGAAGATCACCCGGGTTCCGCCACCGTCGTTGTCGGCCACCCGGATCGTGCCGCCGTGCCGGTCGACGATCCGCAGGCAGCTGGACAGGCCGATGCCGTGACCGGAAGCCTTCGTGCCGTCGAGGCGGGTGAACATGTCGAAGACCCGCTGGCGCTGCTCCGGCGGGATGCCCAGGCCGTTGTCGGCAACCGTGATCGCCCAGCACGAGCCCTCGTGCCGGGCGGACACCCGCACCCGGGGCGGCCGGTCCGGATGCCGGTATTTGATCGCGTTGGCGATCAGGTTCTGCAGCAGCTGGCGGGCCAGCACCGGGTCGCAGGAGACGGACGGCAGCGGTCCCTGCGTGGTCACCTCGGCCTCCGCCGACTTGATCTCGGCGCCCAGGTCGGCGACCACGCTGGCGAAGACGTCGCCGAGGTCCGCGGTCATCCACCGCACCGGCGCGCTGCCCGCCCGGGCGTAGCCGAGCAGCGAGCTGATCAGGTCGCGCATCCGGGTCACCGCCCGGGACGCGGCGTCCACCCAGGCCCGCGGCTGCCCCTCCACCTCGTCCTCGAGCAGCTCCAGGTAGCCGCCGACCGCGCCGAGCGGGGCGACCAGGTCGTGGCTGACCGCGCCGGCGAAGTTGGTCAGGTCGGTGTTCGACCGGCGCAGCTCCTCGTTGGCCGCGGCCAGCTCGGACCGGGCCTGCTCGATCACCCGCTGCTGGGCCCGGTCGGTGGTGACGTCGTTCATCGCGATCACCGCGCCGAGCGGGGTGCCGTCCGGCGCGATCAGCGCCCGGCCGTTGACGCTGACGTGCCGTGGATCGCCGTTCCCCGGCCGGATGATTATTTCGACGTGGCTGACCGTGCCCTCGCGCAGCGCCCGGAGCAGCGGGATCCGGTCCGGCGGCAGTGGGGTGACGCCGTCGGAGTCGAACAGCGCGTAGCGGTCGGCGAAGTGGCTCGGGTCCACCGCCGGGTCGGCGTCCAGGCCGTGCCACTCCCGGGCGGCCCGGTTGAACAGGGTGAGCCGGCCGGCCTGGTCGCAGGCGACCACCGCCACGTCGATGGTGTCCAGCAGGGTGTCGGTCCAGCGTTGCCGGGCCTCGGCGATCGCGGCGATCTCGCCGTTCAGCCGGGCCTGCCGGCGGCGCTCGAACAGCGCCACGATCACCTGGGCCAGGTCCTTGAGCCGGGCGATCTGCTCGCCGGTGAGCGTCCCGGGCCGGTCGTGGAAGACGCAGAGCGAGCCCAGCGCGTACCCGTCCGGGGTGATCAGCGGCGCCGACGCGTACAGCCGGACGTTCGCGTAGAGCCCGGTCACCCACGGGTTGACCTGGAAGGTCGGGTCCAGGCTGGCGTCCGGGAGATAGGTGAACTCGCCGGTCTCGAACCGGATGGCGCACATCGAGTCGGAGCGGGCCGAGTCGCCGCCCTCGAAGCCGACCGTGGTGAGCTGGCACTGCCGGTTCTCGTCGATCAGGTTGAGGGTGGCGGTCGGCACCCCGGCCACCGTCGCGGCGACCCGGACGACCGCCTCCAGCTCGTCCCCGGCCGGCGAGTCGAGCAGGCGGTACTCGTGCAGCGCGGCGAGCCGCCGCTGCTCCCGCTCATCCAGACCCGTGACGAGACCCACCTCTTCCCTATCGGCCTTCCGCGGCCGGTCCTGAACGTGCCGCCAGCGCGTCCGCCAGCAGGCCGTCGATCACGTCCCGCATCCGGGCCACCTCGGCCGATCCGGCAGCCGCCGCCTCGAAGCCGTCCATCGCCAGCAGCTCCAGGAAGCCGCCGACCGCGGAGAGCGGGGCGATCAGGTCGTGGCCGACCGCGGCGGCGAAGTTGGTCAGGTCCGCGTTCGAGCGTTCCAGCTCGGCGTTCGCCTCGGCGAGCCGCTCCCGGGCCTGCTCGATCAGCTCCCGCCGGGTGCGCTCGGCGGTGATGTCGATCTGCGCCATCACGGCGCCGGCCGCCTGCCCGTCCGGGCCGCGCAGCGGGCTGGCGTTGACCCGCACGTACACCGGCTCGCCGCCCGGGCGGCGGATCATCAGTTCCCGGCCGCTGACCGTGACACCCTGGCGGACCGCCGCGCGCAGCGGCAGCTCGTTCTCCGGCAGCGGGGTCCGCCCGTCCGGCTCGAACAGCCGGAACCGGCCGGCCTCGTCGACCGGCGCCAGATCGCCGGCCCCGCTCTGCCCGTGCATCTGCCGGGCCGCCCGGTTCCAGAGCGTCACCCGGTAGTTCTCGTCGCAGGCGATCACCGCGGCGTCGACCGTGTCCAGCAGGGTGTCGGTCCACTGCTGCTTGGCCCGCACGGCGGCGGCCAGCTCGGCGGTGACCCGGCCCTGCCGACGCCGTTCGAAGAAGGCGACCACGATCCCGGCCAGGTCGGCGAGCTGGGCCAGCTGGGTGGCGGTCAGCTCGCGCGGCACGGTGTCGAAGACGCAGAGCGTGCCCAGGGCGTGCCCGTCCGGGGTGATCAGCGGGGCCGCGGCGTAGAACCGGATCCGCCCGAGCCGTCCGGTCACCCACGGGTTGTCCCGGTACCGCGGATCCAGCCGGGCGTCCGGGACGTGCGTGACGGCGCCGGACTGGAAGCTGACCGCGCACATCGAGTCGTCCCGGGAGCAGTCGGAGGCCGCCGAGTTGATCGCGGTCAGTTGCACCTGGCGATGTTCGTCGATCAGGTTCAGGCTGGCCGAGGCAACGCCGGCGACCTCGGCCGCGATCCGCAGCACCGCCTGAAGTTCCGGATCCGGCGGGGTGTCCCGCAGGCGGTACTCGTGCAGCGCGGCAAGCCGCTCCTGTTCCACCCTTCCCTGTTCGTCCGTTCCGCCCGGTTGCTGAGGACGTTAAGGTCGGTCAATGGACTTCCGGAAGCCGTTCGTTCTGCCAGTCGAAGCCCACGACCCCGAGCGCCACGACGCGCTCGATCTCTATCTGCCCGACGACATCGCCGCCCCGCGCCCGGCCATCCTCTTCGTGCCGGGTGGCCCGCTGCCCGCCGAGGTCCGGCCCGGGCAGCGCGACTGGCCGATGTTCCGGGGTTACGGCGCGCTCGCGGCGAGCCGCGGGGCGGTGGGCGCGGTGGTCGACCACCACATGGACAGCCCTGATCAGTACGCGGTGGGCGCCGCCCAGGTGGAGGCGGCGCTGGAGAGCCTGCGCAGCGACGAGCGGGTGGACGAGACGCGGCTGGCGCTGTGGTTCTTCTCCGGCGGCAGCCTGCTCGCCGCCGACTGGCTGCGCGAGCCGCCGTCCTGGCTGCGCGCGCTGGCGTTCAACTATCCGCTGCTGGCGCCGTTCCCGGGGTGGCCGGTGGAGCCGCGGTTCGACCCGATCGGGGCGGTGGCGCAGGCCGGCGAGCTGCCGATCGTGCTGACCCGGGTCGGTCAGGAGGACGCCGGGATCGCCGGGACGGTGGAGGCGTTCGTCGAGGCGGCCGGGAAGGCGAACCTGGCGATCGTGGACGTGCCGGGCGGGCATCACTCGTTCGACGTGGTGGACCACACCGAGGAGTCGCGGGCGGCGGTCGTGCGGGCGATGGATCTGGTCTTCGCGACGCTGGCGTGACGGGGCCGGCTGCCGCCCGGGGTCGTGGGCGGCAGCCGCTCCCTCGGGCTAGTCGCCGGTGAGGTCGATCATTTCGGCCTGGAAGTCGCTTTCGACGCCGGTTTCGTCGGGCGTTTCGCCTTCCTCGGAGTAGGTGTCGCTGAGGTCGGTCCCCTGCTCGGCTGTCTTCTCCCAGGTGCCCGCGTCGTCGCTGCTCGACGCGTCTTCCCAGCCCGTCTTGTCTTCCGAGTTCCTTTCGCCGGTCCTGCTTCCGGCGTCTTCCCGGCTCGCCTTTCCGGTCCGGCTTCCGGTGTCTTCCCAGCTCGCCGTGTCTCCCGGGCTCGCCGCTCCGCTGCGGTCTGCCGAGTGCCTCTGATCCGCCGTGTGCCTCTGACCTGCCGCGTCCCTCTGACCTGCCGCGTGCCTCTGGCTTGCCGCGTCCCTCTGGCTTGCCGCGTGCCTCTGGCTTGCCGCGTGCCTCTGGTTCGCCTTGCGGCCGAAGCCGAAGCCGAAGTCGGTCAGGTCGTCGAGGTCGTCGAGGTCGTTCCACTCGTCGAAGCCCTGGTCCCAGCGGTCCCCGCCGTTCCAGTCGCCCTCGTCGTCGCCGAACGGGAACGCGTCATCGTTGATCCGGGCCAGCACGTGGTCGCGGCGGTGCCAGCGGGCGTAGGGGTCCGACCGCGGCAGGGCGATCGGCATGCCGGCGTGGGTGAGCAGGTAGATCTGCGAGTCCAGGTCCCCGCGGTCGGTGTCGAAGCACAGCCGCGAGTTGTCCAGCCAGCCGTGGCTCAGGGTCACGTCGGTGATCCCGCCGTGGAACGTGTCGCAGTTCCGGTTCGCCGAGATCGGGGCGTCCAGGTCGCGGACCCAGGCCGGGCGCTGCCGGGTCGGGCGGTGCACGGTGGCCGGGCGTTTGACCTGCGCGGGTTTCCGGATCGGGCGGGTCTGGGTGTGGGTCTGGACCGCCGGTTGCTGGCCGGCGGCCGGGCGGTCGGCCGGGTCGGCGACGAAGGGCGGCTCGCCGGGCGGCGGGTTGTGGGCCACGATCGGCTGGGCGACGGTGGGCGGCTGCCCGCCGCCGGCCTGGGCCGGGGGCGGTCCGGGCTGGTCCGTCCCGGTGGCGCCGTGGCCGGTTCCCTGCGTGCCGCCCGCACCGGTCGTGCCCTGGCCCGCGGTGCTCTGTCCGGCGCCCGGGCCGGTCTGGCCGGCTCCCTGATCGGTCGCGCCCGGACCGGTGCCCTGGCCGGATCCCTGGCCCGGCGCGCCTTGGCCGGTGGCCTGGCCGGCTGTTCCCGCGCCGGGCGTCACCGCACCGGCCGCTCCCCCGCCGGCCGCTCCCGCGCCGGCCGTTGCCGGACCCGCGGGATTCGTTCCACCAGCACCGCCAGCAATGGGCACTTCGACAGCGTGGTGACCGCCGAGCCCGGGCCCACCGACACCGGGACCCGCCGGCATCAGCATGCGCGGGTTGTCGACCACCGCCCCGCCGACCCCGAGACCCTTGCGGTCCGTCCCGGGAGTGGCGACCACCGTACCGGCCGGGCCCAGCGCCCGGGTTCCACCGGAGTTCGTCGCGGACGGGCCGTCGCCGGCCGCCGTACCGATGCCGCCGCCATCGGCCGTGCCGTTCCCGCCACCGCTGGTCGCGTCGGTCTGGTCCTGATCGGTGGTGTCCGGCACCTCGGCGCCGCCGCCGTCCGCGATGTCCGGCTGGGCCGGCTCCAGCGGCTCCCAGCTCGCGCCGGGCGGCGCCAGCTCACCCGCGAACGGCTTCTCGTCGTCCCCGGTGCACCCGGCGACGGTCATCAACAGCGCCGCACCCAGCGCGGCCCCGATCCGGCGCGGGTTCAAGTCGGTGCTCTGCATGTGTGGTCCACTCCCCCTCCGTGGACGCCATGATCAGCATCCGGGCGGGTTCACTATCCACCGTCCAGCCCCGACAGTGCGGGCGTTAGATCTTCGACACACCCACCCGAGCGTTCCTTCCCACCCCGCGGGTGACCAGCCGAAATGCCCCGCTCCCCGACTCGTTTACCGGCCAGCCCGGCCGGGCGGCGGTCAGCGGTGCCAGCGCAACGGGCCGGGGTGGACGCTCCACCACGCCTTGCGCCACCAGGAGCGGCGTTCGCGGAGCGCGGCGGCGTACGCCAAAGCCTGTGCCCCGGCGCGGTCCGCCTGCCCGGTGTCGGCCGCGCCCGGCGCGAAACCGACCGTGTTCAGCGCGCCGACCAGTTCGTCCAGCGGCGGCAGCGGGCCACCGTCGCCGGGCCGATCCCCGGTCGCCTCCGGCGCACCGTCCAGAACGGCGACCGAACCCGGCGCACCGGACGGCGAGCCGGCCGCGGCGGAGTCCGCCGGGGGGACCGCACGCCGCAGCAGCCCACCGCGCCGGGGCGCGGGCGGCTCCGCCGCGTAGCGGGCCATCTCGGTCGCCGACAGGTGGTCCGGCACCGGCTGCCCGGCCAGCCGCAACGCGTCGGTGAACTCCAGCCACGCCCCGGTGATCCGCTCGTCCGGGCTGCCGTCATACAGCCGACGGCGTCGCTGCGCCTGCCGCAGCCGCGCCACCACCAGCGCCCCGATCCCGAGCAGCACCAGCAGCGAACCGGAGGTCCCGCCGGCCACCACCCCGGCCGGCACGCCACCGTCCTTTTCGGCCGGTGCGGCCGCGGCCGGCACCGACGGCGCCGCCGAGGTCGAGGGCGTGGCCGTCTCGGGCGGCGTGGTGGGCGGCGTGGTCGGTTTCGGGGAGAAGTCCTGCTCGACCGGCGTCGGATCGTCGGTCGTCGGCATCGGGTCGAACGCCACCCAGCCCAGTCCGTCGAAGAGCACTTCCGGCCAGGCGACCGCGTTCCCCCCGGTCACCTCGCCGCCCTTGGCCGGCGCCTCGAACCCCACCACCACCCGGCTGGGCAGCCCGGTCAGCCGGGCGAGCAGCGCGAACGACGCGGCGAACTGCTCCGACGTGCCCTCCTGGCCGCCCTGGCCGCGCGGCCCGAAGAGGAAGTACTGCAGGTTCAGGTAGGCGTGCCCGCTGGGCGCCTCCGGGGTCTCCCGGTAGTGCTCGGCGAGGAACTGCTCGATCGCCACGGCCCGGTCGTAGGAGCCGCCGTTGCCGTCGGCGAGGTGCTCGGCGAGCCGCTGGATGGGCTCCGGCACGTTGGAGCCGAGCGCCAGGTAGCGGACCACCGCGTCACCGGCCGGCGACTGGGCGGTGGGCAGCATGTTCAGGTCGGGCGACTGCACCCGGGAGGTGACCGTGTAGGTCAGGCCGCTGCTCAGTCCCTCCGGCCGGATCAGGGTGCCGGTGCTCGCGTCGTAGGCGACCCGGGCGCCGGACACCTCGGCCGGTGTGGCCACGGCGGGCAGCAGCCGCCCGGTCAGGCCGGACACGGTGATCCGCTGGCGTACCTCCGCCGTCTCCGCGCCGGAGAGCGCGGCCTGGTCCGGCAGCACCCGCCCGGCGTTGCGGTAGACGCCGCCGACCTTCCAGGTCACGCCGTCGTAGTCGGAGAGCACCGCGAGCCGCACCTTGACGGTCGGCGCCTTGCCGGTCGGCGCGGTCTCCGGCTGGTAGGCGAAGAGCTGCTGTTTCGGCGCGAGCATCCAGCCGGAGATCCGGTTCAGCGGGCTCTCGTCGAGGCTGTCCACCTGCGGCGGCTCGACGTATTTACGCGGGTCGACCGGGTCGGCGCCGACCTGGCCGCTGATCCACGGGCCGACCACCGCCCCGAGGGCCAGCACCGCGACCAATCCGCCCGCCGCGCCAGCCAGTGATCGTGCCCGGATTTTCGCGGACATCTTCTGGTACGCCTGGTCGGGCTGCCGAGCGGAAACCGCCAGCGCCACCACCACCAGCGCGGCGAACCCGAGTGTCGGTCCGACTGCCGCCCCCGCGTTCGGCCCCACCACGTAGAGCGCACCCACGTAGAGCAGCACCGGGGTCAGCGACCCGAGCAGCACCCGCCGGGCCCGCACGCCGACCTCGGCCGCCGCCAGCCCGGCCAGCCAGGTGGCCACCACCGGCACCACCACGGTGTCCGGTGTGGACTCCACCGGGATCATCGCGGTCAGCAGCCGCGGGATGCCGTTGACCAGCGCCTCCCGGACCATCGCCGGGAACGGCGTGGTCATCCCGGCGTGCCCGGCGGCCAGTTTCAGCGCGAGCGCGGTGTAGCCGGCCAGCAGCACCGCGGAGACCGGCGCGGCGCTCCACGACGGCAGCCGCCTGGTCGCCAGCCCGGCCCCGATCGAGCCGACAGCGGCCCCGGCGACCAGCCGGAACAGCAGGTCGTCGGCGTAGATCCGGCCGAGCACCACGCCGGACAGCGCCAGCATGCCGATCAGCGCCACCGGGACCACGGCCGCGCGGAGCAGTCTCACCATCCGCGCACCCCGTCCCACGCGGCGGCGAACTCGGTCCCGTCCGCGGCCTCGATGACGATCAACCGGTCGCCGGCCACCGGCGCGGCGTCCCGGTCGCCGAACAGCCCGGCCAGCACCACCGGGTACGTCCCGCGCAGCGAGCTGACCGTGGCCAGGTCGGCGCGCCCACCCGGCCCGGTGAGGAAGACCAGGGTGTCGCCGAGCCGCTGCGCCCGCAGCCGCCGCAGCGTCGCGTCCAGGTCGCCGGGCCGCGGGACCACCTCGGTGAGCACGTCCAGGTACGGCCCGGTCGCCACCGACGTCACCAGGTGCAGCCCGACCGGCAGGTCCTCGCGCACCGCCGCCGCGACGATCGACGCCGCCGCCTCGCACGCCGACTCGAACGCCTCCGGGTCCGGATAGGCGGTGTCCCGGTCGTCGAGCAGCACCACGATCGTCGGCTCCGAGGTGTCCAGCTGCTCCCGGACCATCAGCTCGCCCACCTTGGCCGAGCTGCGCCAGTGCACCCGCCGCAGCTCGTCGCCGACCACGTACTCGCGCAGCGCGTCGAAGGTGATCGTGCCGTGCGGCACCTTGTCGATCCGGCCGTCCAGGCTGCGCGCCATCCCGGCCGGGTTGGCCCGCAGCAGGTGGATCCGCGGGTGCACCCAGACCTGGGCCACCTCGCCGTACGTCCGGGCCAGGGTGACCAGGCCGAGCGGGTCGCCCCGGGTGACCCGGAGCGGGCCGATCGGGACGACGCCGCGGCGGCTGGTCGGCACCGGGTACTCGACCGTGGTGTCGTTGCCGGGCCGCAGCCGCAGCAGCGGGACCGGGACGGTCGTGCTGCCGCACCGGTCGGTGGCGATCAGGCTGGCCGCGCGGAGCCGGCTGGTGTTGCTGACGGTGAGCCGCATCTGGGCCGGCTCGCCGCGGGCCACCCGATCCGGCTCGGCGACGCGCTGCACGCCCAGCCGCGGCCGCCAGAAGGCGAAGGCCAGCGCGCACCCGGCCGCGACCAGGGCGGCCGCGCCGAGCAGGGCGAGATCCGGGTAGCCGAAGGTGAAGCCGGCGGCGAGCAGGGCGACCGCGGCGACCAGCAGGCCGATGCCGCGAGCGGTCACGTGCCGGCCGGCAGCGGGACCGGCACCGCGCCGATCGCGTCGGCCAGCACCTCGGCGGCCGTGACGCCGCGCAGCTGGGCGTCCGGGGACAGCAGCACGCGGTGCGCGAAGACCGGCTCGACCAGCGCTTTCAGGTCCTCCGGGAGGACGTAGCCGCGGCCGTTGATCAGCGCGTAGGCGCACGCCGCGCGGGTCAGCGCGATCACGCCGCGGGGGCTGACCCCGACCCGGACCTGCGGGTGGTTGCGGGTCGCGGCGGCGAGGCGGACCGCGTACGCGTAGAGCGGGTCGGCGACGTGGACCTGGAGCGCCATCTTGACCATCTCGCCGATCGTGGCGGTGTCGGTGACCGGCTCCAGCGTGTCCGGCGAGCGACCGGCGGCGCCGCGCAGCACCTCGATCTCGACCTCCTCGTCGGGATAGCCGACCGACAGCTTGACCAGGAAGCGGTCCAGCTGCGCCTCGGGCAGGCGGTAGGTGCCGTCCATCTCGACCGGGTTCTGCGTGGCGACCACCAGGAACGGCTGCGGCACCGGGTGCGGCACGCCGTCGACGGTGACCCGGCGCTCCTCCATCACCTCGAGCAGCGCCGACTGGGTTTTCGGCGAGGCCCGGTTGATCTCGTCGGCGATCACGATGTTGGCGAACACCGGGCCGGGGTGGAACTCGAACGCCCGGCTGCCCTGATTGAAGATCGTGACGCCGGAGACGTCCGAGGGCAGCAGGTCCGGGGTGAACTGGATCCGCCGCCACTGCCCGCGGATGGACGCCGCCAGCGCCCGGGCCAGCGTGGTCTTGCCGACCCCGGGGACATCCTCGAGCAGCACGTGGCCCTGGGCGAAGAGCGCGGTCAGGGCCAGCCGGACCACCTCCGGCTTGCCCAGCACGACCGAGCCGATCCGATCGGCGAGCTGGCCGGCCACCTGGGCGAAGCCGGTGACGTACGACGGTGGCAGCGGTTCCGGGGTCACAGTTCGATCCTCATCACAGCAGTCAGCAGGTGGGCAGGTTGTCCAGGTCGTCGCCGCCGTCGAGGTTCAGCCACGCCCACGGGATGTAGGTCTTCCCCTTGTAGTCGATCTGGATCCACCAGGTGCTGCGCTTGTCGTTGTTGTAGACGTACGCGTAGACCTCTTCGCCCGACTTCTTGCAGTAGGTCTGCAACCGGGTGCCGTTGGCCACCCATCCGGCCTGCTGGTCGTCGTCCTGCTTGGTGACCTTGAAGATCTCGTTGCCGTTCCGCCCGTCGACGTCCTTGTTGCAGTACGTCTTCTGGTCGCCGGTGCTGCCGTTGATGCAGGTCGCGGTGCCGTAGAGCGCCTCCGTGGTGCCGGTGGCGGTCTTGGTCACCTCGCCGGCCGCGTTCGACGCCTTCACCGTGAACGTGTACTTGGTGCTCGGCGCCAGCTTGGTCGCCTTGAGGCTGCTGCAGCTGCCGTTCGACCCGGTGCCGCCGGAGACGGCCAGCGCGCAGGTGGCCGTGCCACCACCGGCGTCCACGCTGAGCTTGACGGTGGCGGTGTTGAAGGTGGTGTCCACCCCGGTGACGGTGATCGTCGGCTTGGCCACCGTGCGGGCCGTCGCCGACCCCGCCTCGCTCTCGCCGCCCTCGTTGACCGCGATGACCTCGACGGTCACGTTCTCGCCCGCGCCGAAGCCGTCCAGGGTGACCGAGGTGCCGCCGGTCACGTCGGTGCTCCTGCCGCCGGCCTTCACCACGTACTTGCTGATCGGGCGGCCGTTGTCGGCCGGCGCGGCCCAGGTGACCTTGATCGTGCCGGCCTTGGTGCCGACCGTGGCCGCCTCGACGTTCTCCGGCTTGCCGGGCTTGGTGAACGGCACGACGCTGTTGCTCACCGCGGACACCTTCGACCCGGCGCCGCGCTCGTTGACGGCGACAACGGTGAAGGCGTACTGCTTGCCGTACTCCAACTGGCCGGCCGGGATGGTCAGCGACGTCTCCTTGGCGTCGCCGATCGGCGCGGTGCCGCCCTCGGCGATCGCGGTCACCGTGTACCGCTCGATCGCCAGGCCCTGCCCGTTCGCCGCCGGCCAGGTGACCGTGACCGAGCCGTCCGGCTTGGCCTCGGCGGCCGGGGTGCCCGGCGGGTCCGGCACCTCGGCGGTCGGCTTGACCGGGTTGCTGGCCCGGGCCGGGCCGTCGCCCTTGGAGTTCACCGCGTGGACCTGGAACTGGTACGTCTCGCCGTTGGTCAGCCCGGTCACCACCAGGGACCGCTGGTCCGCGCCGACCTGGAAGGTCTGGTTGTTGCCGGCCACCACGTACTTCGTGATCGGGGCGCCGTTGTTGGCGGCGGCCTGCCAGGTCACCCGGGCCTCGGCGTTGCCGGCCGCGGCCTTCACGTTGCGCGGCGGGCCGGGCTTGCTGATCGCCGGCTTCTGCGGCTTCTTCTTCTTTTGCTTCGGCGGGGTGGCCGGCGGCGTCTTCACCGGCGGCGGGTCGCCGCCGAGCACGTCGTCGGCGTACTTGTCGACCGGCCGGACGCCGTGCTGGTTGTCCACCACCTGGGCGACCGGCGAGCCGGGCGCGTTGATGAACAGGTAGTTCTCCCGGACCTCGAGCTCCAGCGAGCCGCCCGGGTTGGCGAAGGTGATCGGTTTCTGCGCCTGACCGGCCTGGTCGAAGACGTGCACCGTGCCGCCGTCGGCGTCGGCGACGTAGTAGAAGCCCTCGTAGGCGACCGCCGGCTGCAGCTCGGACTGGGCGGCGCCGGGCGGCACGGTGAACTTCGCCTTGACCCCGCCCTGCGGGTCGACGCCGAGCACCTGGCGCGAGTCCGGCACGGTGACCGCGACGGTGCCGCCGGCGGTGTGCTCCGGCAGTGTGCCCGGCCCGGTCAGCGGCAGCGTGGTCCGCGTGGTCGGCGCGTCGGTGACCCGCACCAGCTCGTTCGTGGTGCGGTCGAGGACCGCGATGCCGTCGCCCAGGGTGGTCACCTTGAAGTCGTGGCTCGGGCCGCCGACCGACTCGGTGCGCACCCGCTGCGGCTCGCCGGTGGCGCTGCCGCCCTGCCCGCCGCCGCCCTCGGTCGGTTTCGGCGCGGGGGTGATCGCGGTCGCGGTGCCCTCGCTGGGCGCGACGATCCAGAGCCGGCCCTTGCCGTCGAAGGCGCCGCCGGTGATCCCCGGCGGGAAGTTGATCGGCTGCCCGATCGCCTGCAGGCTGGCCGGGTCGACCTGCTGCACCTTGCCCTGCACCGAGTCGACGATGAACGCCGAGTCGTCGTGCAGCGCGACGCTGACGCCGACGCCCGGGGAGGTCTGCTGGTTCCAGAACGCCTGCAGCTGGGTGAGGTCCATCGACGCGATCGCGCCGGTGTTGACGTCACGCAGGATGACGAACCGGTCGCTCTGGCTGACCTCGAGGCTGTGCCCGCGGGCCTGCCCGATGTCGACCCGGGTGTCGATCTTCGCGGTCACGCCGTTGACCCGGGACACCTCGCCCTTGCCCCGGCTCCACACCCAGGAGGCCGCGTCGAAGCTGGCCACCGCCTCGTCGGCGGCGCCGAGCCCGAGCACCGTCAGGCCGAGACCGGCGGTCAGGGCCAGCACCGTACCGATCGTGACCAGGTAACCACGACTCGGTAACCGGCGCTTGCTAGCCGTCGTCGGTGCGGCGTCTGCGCTGCTCACTGCGGCTGTCCCCCCGTTCAGCAGAGCTTGGCGTGTCCAGGACGCAGGCCATCATAGGGGGATTGCGGCAGGCGTCGATACCCACCGTTCCCGCCTGTGGACAACCAGCTAGATCACTTTTTGCCGCGATCGGTGCAGACCTGCGCCGAAGTGGCGAACTTGTTGGTCGCATAAACGGCCACCACCGCGAAGCAGTATTCGAGCGACGAGCTGAGCCCCTCGATCCGCCGCGAGGTCTGTCCGGGACCCACCGTGCTGACCGGTTTCAACTGCTCACCCGGGTGCGCCATGGTCACCATGAAGCTCGCCGTGGCGTTCGCCGGATCGGTCCAGGACACGTCGATCTTGGTGCCCAGATCGCTCAGTTTCACCCCGGTCGGCGGGTTCCCGGCCAGCGCCGGCGAGTTCCCGCCGGTGTCGCCTTCCTCACCCTCCTGGGTGCGCTGCGCCAGCGTGAAAACCATCGCCGCCACCGCGACGACCGCCGCCAGGGTCGCCGCGATCACCGCGAACAGCGCCATCCCTCGCTTCCGGTTCGCCGCCGGTTGCGCTTCCTGACTTTTCTCGTACGAGCTGAGCGCGCTCGCCGTGGCATTGCCGCCCGGGCCGTGCTGCCAGACGCCGCCCTCACCCTGGTGGTAGACGCCCTGCTGGCCCTGCTCGTAGACACCGGCCGTGCCGGACTGCTGGTATCCGGCCTGGTGGGCGGACGGTCCGTACGGGAACGCCTGCTGACCGGCAGCGTGACCCTGCTGGTAGACGCCGGGCTGGATCGGCTGGTAGCCGACGGGCTGACTCGGGGCGGCGCTGACCTGGTGCGGAAGGTCGCCGGTGCGGTAGACGCCGGGCGGAGGGCTGACCGGCTGCGACTGGATGCCGGGCGGGCCGCTGACCGGTTGCCTTGTTTCGCCGCTCTGGTAGACGCGGGCGGCGCCGCTGACCGGCCGCTCCGGAACGCCGCCCTGGTGGCCGAGGTCCGCGCGCTGCGGGGTCGGCGGCTGGACGGTGCCGGGCTGTCCACCGACGTGCTGCTGGACGTCGCCGGTCCGGTAGACGCCCGCCTGGCTGGTGGGCTGCCGCTTCGCCGCCGGACCATCGGCGGCGGGCTGGTCGTCGACGCGGGCGGGCGTGATGGTGTGCTGCTTCGCCGTGGGCTCGGTCAGCGGGGACGGCGGCTGCGGGTGCCTGGTCTGCGGCTCACCGCTCCACGGGCCGGGTGCCGCCGGCTTGGCGTCCGCAGGGGCGGTCACCCGATCGGGGACGCCTGATTCCGCAGTGGCCGAGCCAGGAGGAGCCGACACGCCCGGCGTGACCGATTCTGGTCGGGTTACGGGCGGGTGCTCGGGTCGTACCGGAAAAGGGCTCTGACCCGGAACCGGATCGCCTGCGGTGATCGAATCCGGTCGGGCCCGCGGCCCGGCGTCCGGCTCGTTTCCGAGCGGCATGATCACCGGATCGGGGCGCTGGACGACCACGGAATCATTGGCGCCACGGTGATAGAGCGCGGGCGGCGCCGCGGTCTCGGGCGTTTCCGGCTTGAACTGCTGGAACGGGCTTTCCTCCGGCTCCTTGCCGGTCCGCGGAGCGGGGCCCCACGGAGACTCCGGCCGGAACGATTCGGGACCATCCTGCGCCGTCCCCTGGGCGCGGTCCGCGTCGGCCCGTGGTGGGTTGAGCGGAGGGGGCAGCACCGAGCCGCCCTGCCCGGCCGGCGGAAAACTCAGCGCGCTGGGCGGCGGCAACAGCCCGAACGGGCTCGGCGGCGCGGGCGCTGCCGGCTGCTGCCGCCGCACCTCCGACTGCTGCTGCTCTTCGGGCTGCTGCTGTACCCCGGGCTGCTGCACCTCTCGCTGCTGCGGCACCTCCGGGTGCTGCTGCACCTCTCGCTGCTGCAGCACCTCCGGGTGCTGCTGCACCTCTCGCTGCTGCACCTCCGAGTGCTGCTGCACCTCTCGCTGCTGCACCTCCGGCTGCCGCTGCGCCGGGATCGCCGGCTCTGTCGGCGTCGAAGGGCGGCCCTCGGCCGTCCGCCGCTCCGTCACCTGTGACGTGGCTGACTCTCCGGTCGTCGCCATGCGCGGTTCGGCCTGGTCTGCCCGCTCTGCGCCATGGGCTGCCTCCGGCTTCTGGAGCCAGGCCGGGAGTTCGGCAGGCGCCGGAAGCGTGCGAGGCGGCTGGTCACCGTGGCCCGACGGCTCCTGGGTCCGCTGTGCCTGCGCGGGGATCGACGCCACGGGCTGGTCGGTCGTGGCTGACCGCGCCTCCGTCGCGGCTGGCCATGCCTCAGCCGGGCGTGACCGCGCCTCTGCCGCCGGTGCCTGTGTCTCCGTCGCGGCTGGCCATGCCTCAGCCGGGTGTGACCGCGCCTCTGCCGCCGGTGCCTGTGTCTCCGTCGCGGCTGGCCACGCCTCAGCCGGGTGTGACCGCGCCTCTGCCGCCGGCGCCTGTGCCTCCGTCGCGGCTGGCCATGCCTCAGCCGGGGGTGACTGAGACTCCGCCGCGGGTGGCTGGGTCGAAGTCCACGCGTTGGCGGGCCCGGGCTGGGCCGGCCAGATGACCGTCGGCTGCGCGTCCGGCGGGGTGACCAGCGGCTGCTGCGGCTCCGCGGCGGGCACTGCCGGAATGGTCAACCCGCCCTGCGGCATCTGGTGTGCTGGCTCGACCCGGAACGGCGTTGTCGGGTCCTGTCCGAGATAGGCCTGTGCACGCGTCACCGCCCAGTGCCCGGCCCCGAGCATCATCGGCCCGTGGTCGGCAACCCGCCCGAACGCCGCCCGAGCCTCGTCCCGCTGCCCCAGCTCCTCCGCGACCACCCCGAGGTCATAGGAGATCTGCAGCATCAGCGGGTCGTCGTCCCCCAGGCTGAACCGCCCCACCCCGTAGGCCGCCTCCAGCACCCCACGAGCCGCCGCCGCATCCCCGCGCTGGTGGTGCACCGCAGCCAGCTCCCGCTGCGTGGCCAACACGTCAGGATCACCCTGACTGAGCGTCGCCTGACCGATTTCAACAGCACGTTCCAGCATCTCGGCAGCCCCCGCCAGATCACCAGCGGCGACCAGCGAGTGCGCCCTTTCCAGGGCCGGAGTCAACGGGGAGGGGTGGGACACCCCGCCATGCTGCCCGCTCCTCCCCCGAGAAACCAGGCCGCATCCCCTTCCGTCCCCATATCCGCCGCAATGTCCTCTCCCCCACCCCCTCCCGCAGCCCGCCCCGAGGACCGTGTACTGTTCTCACCTGTCAGGCCGACGAGGCAGCCAAGACCCAGGTGGAACCCGGGCCAAGGATGCCGCTAGGCTTAGACAGGCAAGTCCGGGTGGCGGAATGGCAGACGCGCTAGCTTGAGGTGCTAGTGCCCGCAAGGGCATGGGGGTTCAAGTCCCCCTCCGGACACGTTAACCCCCAAGAGGGCATCGCACGGTTTCTAGGTACGGCCTGACCGGGGGTTTTTTGCTTTTCCGGCGCCGTCCCGGAGTTCGGCTCTTCGGCGTGCGGGCCTTCTTCCGGCCACGGCGCCGGCCCATCGCCGGCATCGGCAGTGCGAGCTGTACGTCGCTCGCCTCGATCGCCGGGCTGCCGCCATCGGGAATGGCTGCCTCGATCCTCAACCGGTCCGCCGCGCACACGACGACCAGGTCCCGCGCCCGCAGGAATGACGCCATCTCCTCGACGTTGTCGACTGCCGCGAGTTCCGGATAGGTCGCCGCCAGTTCCCGGCCCAGGCGCGCCTGCGACCGGTACACCCACCGCGGCCCCCGCCTCGCCGGAGGGACGCGCGCTGGTGTGCCCGTGCCGGCATCGGTAAACCGGCTGCTGGTTCACCCAATGGCCTTCCAGCCGGCGCCCGCACACCAGTAGACCGGTGAACGCGTACCGCCGCTGCTGCCCATCCCCCGGCACGCTCAGCGCGGTGACCCGCTGGATGGCCAGGAACTCATCGTCGCTGATCAGCGGCGGATGAGTTCGTTCGTCCGACACCACCCAGTCCGAGCGCTGGTTCCACACCCGGACCGGACCGAGGCTGAACGTTTGTCGCCCGGCACCGCCTCCCGGTGATCGGTGAACTGCCGGCTCCACACCTGCCGGCCGGTGTACCGCGGATTGGCCAGAATCGCCGCCACCGTCCGCACCGTCCACACCGAATCGACCGATGCCGATTCCGCACCCGGTCATACGCTCCCGGCGACGCGACACCGCGATCGTTGAGCGCGCGGGCGATCGCCGCGGCACTCATCCCCTCGCGACGCCTGGCGAAGATCCACCGCACGTGCCCATGGGTGCAGCTGCAACACGAGGATCCTTGCGAAAGCACCTACGAAGGCATCTCGCCCTACGAGCGCGCTCCTCCGCACGACCGAACATCTTCAGACTGTGACTGGAGCCGCTGCGTTCGCACCATGGCTGCCAGTAAGCGCGGGTACGGCTTGATCAGACTCGAGAACGCGCGTCAACGATAGCCTTCAGTGCCAACCTTCGGCCACCGCTGCAGCTCTGGCAACGGCGGAGCCAAGCGGTTCGGCTGGCCCAAGCGACTCATTGTAGACGTTGAGCTGAAACATGTTGTCGACGGTCGGATAGAACACCAATCCGTACCGCACCGCTTCGACTCGGTCGCGAGGATGGATTAAATGCAAGGTGCCGTGACTGACCCATGGCCGCAGCCGGCGTAGTACCGGGTTCGCACCAACCACGGCGGCCTCTGCACGAAGGTGCTCCTCGCCGTGCTCGATCAGAAGGTGCCACAACGCGTCATTAGCGGCTTCAGCATCGGTGACGCTAAGGTAGCCGTGACGCAGGCAGAGCTCCCCGACCGAAACCCCGTTCTGAATGCCGATCATGGTGCTCACCAATTGATTTAAGATGCACGTTTTGCCCTCTGCGACGATTTCGTCGCGCACCCAGACCGATAATTCATAGCTAGTGTCGCAACCTAGCCGCACAGTGACGTGTCCGTCGACTGTCGGCAAGAGAGCGTCGGCGGAACCGAATCGATCGTTGCCGCTGTACAGGCCATCCAGCGAAGCACCGGACAACGCAGCATTCTTTATTATTTCTTCAACCAGCGTCACCGATGCACCACCCTTTCAGCCACTCCCGATCAGGAGCTGATGGACGCCTCTATTCTAACGGGTCAACCGGCACCTGCGCACCGTCGATATTCATGCTATCCACCGAAAGGATTCGCTACATCAACCCGCCCTCCGCCCCAATACCAATCGATTGATTCCCAGTCGCGATGTCCAAATATCACAGCCTTTCCAACCTCACCAATTTCCCAAGCAGTCTGATTACCACCCATACATCCGCTGACCCTGTCCATCTGCGAACCCCGAGCATAGTTCACCTCAAATGCTTCCTGAGCAGAATCAGCCGGATTTCTGCCATCCTCGCCAAATAAATCGTCCAACGTGATAGAAAGTCTGATCCTTCCGTTACGAACCACACGACTGACTCCTTCCATCCACAGCGGGGATCCAGACGCGGCATTCGCACTTCCCCACGGATTCCCGTTGAATGTGTGCGAGCCGAGCCGGGCAGCCAGTCTATCGGAATACGGATTCACTCCGAGGCATACATGGACACAATCCTGGTCCTCGACAATGTCATGCCCGCCGGCCTTTCCTGCAACACAGTTATGCACGAGTACCGGCTCATTAGCCGCAAGCACATAATACGTTTGAAGATTTTCGACGGTAAGGTTGTAGACCTTGGCGTGTTGTGCGTGTGCGTGGGCTCCGGCAACGCGGACGAGGGTGCCGGTGGAGGTTTTGAGCCAGCTGCCTTGGCGGAGTTCGGCGGCGTTGATCCAGTCGCCGCCGGGGGTTTGGGGTGAGCCGTCGTCGTCGGTCCAGAAGGGGTAGCCGTCGGTGGCGGTGATGGTGGTGGGGGTGCCGTCGGCGGTTTCGACGTCGATGTCGACAAGGTTTTTGTCGCCGTTGCCGACGATGGTGGCGGATACCGGCTCGGGGGTGAGCCGGGTCGAGTTCGGGGTGCCGGCCATGACCCGGTCGCCGGGTTGGATCTGTTCGATCGGTTTGGTGGTGCCGTCGGCCATGAGCACTGGTGTGCCTGCGACGAAGCTGTTGCTGACGCAGTCCGACGACTGAGGTTTGGTGCCCATCGGATCGACCAGGCCGGTGGGCTGGTTGAGCACGTAGGTGTAGGGGTTGGTGTCGCCGGAGGCGAGGCCGAGCGGGTCGCGGCTGAGGAAGCGGCCTGTGTTGGTATGTCCCTCTAACCGAGCGCGTTACGTACCGAACTTCCGGCTACCTGCTTAGATGGTGAGTGAGGACCACCATGAACTCTTCCACATCGGGTAGACCGGACTGCTTCCGCTGCGGGTCGACGAAGATCGCGTCGCCACGCTCGCCGGGCACAGGTAACCTCATTCGTACCTCGGCTGTACGCCGAGGTCAGCCAGCCTCCTGCCGACCTCGGCACATATCCCGGACCAAACTCATGTCGGGAATCTTGCCCAAAAGCAGGCCGCAAACCGGTCACAACACCAGCTCCAGCCGCGCCCCGGCCACTTCCGGTCCGCTCACGACGATGCCGACGACCACAGCTGGCGCTACGAAGCCGACAAACATGGCCGTCATCTCGTTCATCCACCACGGCTGGCCGACCGGTGTCAGGGGGTGCCATACGGCCCCACGGGTTCGCCGTCGGTTGCGGGATGCCTGGGATCGGCCGTACTCCAGCGCTGGCAGAAGCGCTACAACCGCCAGCACGCCGGATCCGCGCCTGCGGCGAACGAGCCATCGCCACCTTGAAGACCTGGAAACTACTGACCAAGCTACGCTGCTGCCCCCGCCGAGCGATCGCGATCGTGCAGGCCATCCTCGTTCTGCACCACGTCGAAGACAACCGCTACGCAGGATGAAAAGGCGCAAGACATGACCCGGCGCCTGCGCCTTGTTCAAGCAGGAACGCGCCACGAGCAGTGCGGCATGCGACGCACTATCGCCCGAACTGTTCGAGGTACTGCTGCCGAATCGCATCGAGCCGCTCCTTGGTACCTTCGGCCGACCAGAAGGCCCAGCCGTTGCCGGCAACGCCCACCGCGTCCTCCATCGCCTTACTGGGCGCGCTTGCGACGCCGGCGGCGGTCTCGATCCGCCCGTCCGGGCGGACCCGGGCGTAGTACATCTGGCCACGTCGGCTGCCGAAGAGCCTGTCTCCCGCGCTCAGCAAACCGGTCTGGACCAAGTCCTGGAACCGGACTCCGTAGCGGGTGCGCCTCCCAGTCGCCACCGGTCCGGGCGCCGGTGGCGGCGCCAGTCCGATCGCATCCAGGCTCCAGATCTTCTTGGCGATTTCGCGGTAGAAACGACCGCGAGCGTCGATGAACGGCTCCAACGCGGTGCTCGGGTCATAGGTGGCGATCATGGTGAACAGGCCTTCGTTGGTGAGGAACCTCCGGAGCCGGACGTTGCCTCGTTGGAAGAAGTCCGGGTTGAGCATCCCGGCCAATCGCGTGTCCTTCCGGTACAACGCGAGCTTGTCCTCCAACAGCATCCCGCCATAGCTTCCGTTGTCCAGGCCGTCCAGTAGCAGAAGCGCCCCGATCCGGTTCCGCAGGAAGCCGTAGTAGCGAGCGTCCGACACCTTGTGTGCATACTTCGACGCCGTTTTGGTGAAGAGATGCTCGATCTCGAAGTCGCGGTCATGGTGCCGACGCAGCAGGAAGCGGTCGGTGGGATCCGTTTCCCCATTGGTCGCGCCCATCTCGACCCACGCGGTCAGACGGGTCAGCACGTAATGCACGAATCTTCGCTTGGTGTCGTAGCGCAGTTCCGAGATGAGGTCCAGCCGGACTGGCCAGTCTGCGGCCTGGTCCCCGAGTACACGGCCGAGCTCCTGAACCGACTCGGACAGCCGTACTGCGGGCATGACAGAGGAGACAAGCTCATCGACGTGCCGTTGCTCGACCGATTCGTCACCAAGCGTCTGCGTCACATAGAAAAGGTCCAGAAAATTGGCTACAAGACCGGCCTTCTGCTCTCGCTCGATCTCCGAATCGCCAGACCTCAGCGCGGCAAGGGTGAGATCGAACTGTTCGGCAATGCCGTTGAAAGCGTTGTACCGCACCGCCCGCAGACCCCGGTTGATCTCGGATCGCGCGCGTAGCATCGTGACGTACGTGGTGTGGAATGGGTAGAGCACCTCGGTCACCAGGCGGGCCCGATCGCCGCTCTTGCGGTTGGGCCAGATCTCGCGCTCGTGCGCCCGCACCCACTCGTGAGTCGCATCGTTCAGGCTCGGCCCCGGCCTTCCCACGGCCTCGGGGAACCTCGCCCGGAAGACGGCGCGCAAATAGGCGAACGCGGCACCTTTCTCGACGTCCTCCAGAGCCGACACCATCGTGGTCCACGCGCCTTCGATCTCACGCGGATCCTCTTCGGCATCACTGAGCAGAAAACGCTTGAGATGATCCATCGGCGAGAGACGAACGCCGCAGTCGTTGATCGACTGGAACATCTCCTCGGCACGTTCCCGGTCCCCCGCATCCATCACGACCAGGGAGACCCGGTAGAGCAGCCAGTCAATGAACATGATCAGGACATCGCCGCGCAGCTGTGCCGGGTAATGAAGATCGATGTACTGGTACGCCTGCCAGATACGCCGGACCGATGGCCGGGCACCGGCAACATCGAACCCACGCCCGTTCAGCAAAGCGTTGAAGCAGGCGTCGTACTCGTCGACATCCACGCGGAACGTGCGCCTGCCGAACCGCTCGGACATGATCAAGGTCAAAAGCTGGCCGGCCTTGCTCCTCGCCTTCGGCGCCGCCACCGCCTGCCGATGGAGATAGATCAACAACAGCAGTAGCGTGATGATGCGCTGCTGGCCGTCAACCAGCGAGGTCCGTCCGTCCGCGGTGCAGATGATGTACGGACCGAGGAAGTACGGATCGTAGGACTTCACGTCGCCCAGCGAATGCTCATCACTCAACTGGTCGAGAAACTTTCGGGAGAGATCGTTCATCAGCCGCGCGACCTGCGGCTCCTCCCAGACATACTCACGCTGGTAGTAGTCGAGACCGAACGACTCCGTACCAAACAACGCGTCAACGGACTGCTCGCGGGCACTGACCAGCTTCTTGCCACCGCGACTCCTGGCCATGACAGCCCCGACTACAGGGCCACGACCGCTTTGGCGGCCACCACCGGTTCACCGCCGCCACGCCAGAGGTAGCCGGGGCGCACAACCCGGACAACGGTCCCGGGACTGGGCATCGTCACTTCGGCCTCGTGAGAGTCCGGGTCGAACGGGACCGTCTCGCCGGGCCGGCCCAGCGGCCACAGCCGCTTGCGGCGCGTCTCATCCATCAAGAGCTTCGCCACCTCAGCAATGGTGTCGCCGCGAGACTGCAGGACCTCAACAGCCACGGCGAGATCGGCAACCAGCCTGGCCTCCTCGAAGTCGTGACTCGTCGGCCCGGAGACGGTCATCTCGCCGGCATCGAGAGCAGCCGCCACATTGTGCACGAGAGGTTGAACCAACCACGGCGGCAGCTTCGCGAGCAGGTTTCCTGCCAGCACATCGAGGGAGTCCCGGGCGGGCTTCCGCCCGACAGACCAGCCGTACTTGCCATTGACGGCGGTGATCTGTGGATGCAGCTTGAGGACACGCTGAAAAGCCGTCCAACGGCGATCGACATCTGCCTTCTTGACACCGGCCTCGACCAGCAGCGCCTTGATGGCTTGCGCGCGGATCGGCTCAGGCGAAGTTCGGATCACCTCAAGGAATACGGCTCCATGGTCGTCTGCGAACTGCTTGACGAGGGTTTTCGTATCCAACGCCTATTACCCCCAGACCCGACCTGAACGTACTCGCATGCTAAACAAGCGGTTTGAAGGTAGTCACTGTCAGCGTTGCGACATCTAGTTCGCGTAGCAATATGTAGAACGAACTGCTACGCCAGCTGACGCATGGACACCGAACAACTCACCGGCGCGCTGATCCCGCTCATCATCCAGCCGGCCCGCCTCTAACCACCATCAACGTGGGGTGCCCCACAGACGGCCTCGATGCACCCCAGGTCGGTTCATCTACATCCGGTCTTAGAGGGCATCTGATCCCGACATGTCCGTTCGGCAGCGAAATATGAGTCACTCAGCGCCAGGATTGGGCGGATTCTCCGGTCAGTCTGAGCATGATCGTGTTAGACATCGCCCATTGGACCATCGCCGCCGAACGGCGCGGGAGTGCCTCGTAGTCGCGGACCAGGCGCCGGTGCTGCATCAGCCATCCAAACGTCCGCTCGACCACCCATCGACGCGGAAGGACATGAAATCCCCGCTCGGCACGGCGTGGCACCACCTCGACGTCGATGCCGAGTCCTGCCCCGTGGCGCAGCACCGTGTTCTGGTAGCCGCCGTCGACCCAGACCTTGCTCACCGTCGGATGCTCGGCGGCCAGCGTGCTCAGCAGGCCCTTGCCGGCGGCCGAGTCGGATACCGACGCCGCCGTGACCACTACCGCCAGCAGTAGTCCAAGGGTGTCGGTCGCGATGTGCCTTTTCCGCCCTTTGATCTTCTTCGCCGCGTCGATGCCCTGCTCGGATTCCCTTACGTTGCAGGACGTTTTGACGCTCTGAGCGTCCAGCACCGCAGCGCTCGGCTCAGCATCTCGGCCCATCGTCTCGCGCACCCGAGACCGCAGAAGGTCGTGGATGCGAGCCGTCGTGCCATCGGACTCCCACTTGGCGTAGTAGTCATAGACGGTTTTCGCTGGCGGAAAGTCGTGCGGTAGGTACTCCCACGCCATGCCGGTCCTCGCCACGTACAAGATCGCGTTGACGATCTCCCGCAGATCGTGCACTGGCGGCTTGATCCCTAGACCCCGCCGGGCCTCACGCCACTGCACCAGCACGGGCTCGATCAACGCCCACCGGGCATCCGACAGATCCGTTCGATATGGAAGTCGCTCCATCCCCATGCCTGACCAACGAACGATCACGGCCTATGACGTGCGCAAACGTGAACTATCCCCTTAGAGGATCAGACGCCCTCTTAAGCGAAGGAGGTCTTCGGGATGGCGAAGAAGCGCCTCGGCACTCCGGCCTGGCGGCGGACCGAAGTCCGCCGCCAGGCCTCACTCTCGGTCAGTCGTAGTCGCCGACCAGAGCATCACCAGGAAGATCGAGTACCGGCAGGTTGCCCGGCAACGCGAGCGGGTGCGGCTCACCCGTCAGCCTGGACAGCGCCGTCGCGATCTCCTGCAAGGTCGCCTCCACGTACCGGGCGGTAGTGCCAGCGTCGTTAGGTGTTTCGGCGTGGCCGGCATACGCAAGCGCGACCGCGTAACCGTAGACCCGCTCAACCCACGTCAGTGTCGTGTGCCGGAGCCAGTGCGCGGAGATCATCTGAATGAACCGGTGCGTTTGACCCAGCAGATGGCGTGATCACCTGCCGGCGATCACGCCATCGCCAGCCTTGAACCGGCCGGCAACCGGTCGCGGTGACGCACTTGGCTTTCGGCCACATCGTCAGGCAAGTCTGCTCCCGATTGCCAGGAGGGGGACGGATGCACCCAGTGAGTTGTTTCGGAGGTCACGAGGGCTCGCTACCGGCTTTGAATGCTCGGTAGGCGCGGCTCAACCGTGCAACGAAACCAGGAGCTGGCGTTGGGTTTGCCGACTCCCTCGCCACCGGCCCCAGTACGACGCTCGCGGCCCGACGTAGGTGAGCATGCCGCAGTCGCCGACGATGGCGGGGGTTCAAGAGGCCGAGAAGCTGCCAGTCACTGTCCGGGTGGTACCAGCGCCACTCAACCGTCTCCGCGACACGGTCCGTCAGCAGAGTTGTGATCGCAAAGATCATCTGGATGGTGGCCACGACGAGTCCGCCGGAGATTCCCGCTATGAAGCCGAAAGCCCGGTCTGAAGGCAGCGTGTTCGCGTTGCCAAGGAACCAGAAGGCCAGGATCAGTGCGAATGCCGCGAATACGCTGCTCACCGCAGTTGAGGAAGTAGTCAGTCGACGTCGCCGGATCATCGCCAGTCGCTCGCGGTCAAACGCCGATAAGGCCAGCCGGAGATAGCGGCACTCGCATGATCTTCCGATACATCTCCTCGTAGGGGCGACATACGGCAGCCTAGCTGCAATCACCGACAGGAGGCGCTGACGGGTCATGGCTGTTTCCGCTGATTCTGGAGTTACGACGCCGTATCGCTCGCCGTACCTATCTTGATACCAAACCGAACCGGCCCACTGCGACAGGGTCTTCCGTGCTCTACCGGGCTTGTGGAGAACGTCGTGCTCAAACCTTCTCAGCTTGTCATCCACCGATTCATCGAAGAGCATGATCGAAACGGTACAGCGCACCTGCCACAGTGCAGCGAATCCGGCGAGGCCCGTGGATATCAGTATGCGTCTGCACCTAACACGGCATGGTAACCGCAGGCCATGCCGACCATCAGCATTGAACAGCGCCGGAGGCGATCGTCCTCAACTTGCGATGATCAGATCTCTGACCGCAATAATGGTGTGCGTATCCGACGTGTTGGGCTCCGGACACGTTAACCCCCAAAGAGATCGTTCACATTCTGTGGATCTCGATGGGGGTTTGTTTCTCGCCTCCGGTCGGGCTTCTTCTGATTCGGGACTCGCGCCCATCCGGTCAGCATCGGAAGGCGAACCGCAGAGAACCGCAGCTGGGCCGTCCCCAACAACGCCGCCGCTCACGGCTGTTGCAACCGCGGCCCACCCGTTCATTCGCCGTCGTCAGCGCGGTAGTTGCCGTGGAGCGCTGCCAGGATCCGCTCGGCCGCTGTCGCCGGAGGCAACTTGCCCGCGGCCACCTCGGATTCCATGGCGCTAGCCTCGCGTCGGACAACGGGATTTTCGGTCAGCAGCTCAGCGAGTCCGTCGCGGACCAAGGCCCACAACCAGTCCACCCGCTGGCGTTCGCGTCGAGCGGAGAGCTCACCCGAGGCGGCGGATCGGGCATGATGCTCGGTCACTGATCGCCAGATCTCCGCGATGCCGGTGTTCTCCCGAGCGCTGCAGGTGAGGACCGGTGGCCGCCAGGAGCTGGTGGTGTGGTTGGTGAGCAGACGCAACGCCACCGCCAGTTCACGGGCCGCCAGGCGCGCGCCGGCCAGGTTGGGTCCGTCGGACTTGTTCACCGCGATGATGTCGGCCGACTCCAGGATCCCCCTCTTGATCCCCTGCAGCTGGTCACCGGTGCCGGCCAGGGTCAGCAGTAGCATGGTGTCGACCATCCCGGCCAGGTCGACCTCCGATTGCCCGACGCCGACGCTTTCGACCAGCACCACGTCGTAGCCGGCCGCCTCCACGACGACCATCGCCTCACGGGTCGCCCGGGCGACGCCACCCAGAGTACCGCCGGAGGGTGACGGCCGGACGAACGCCGCGGGATGCGCACTCAACCGCGCCATCCGGGTCCGGTCCCCCAAGACGCTTCCGCCGGTGCGGGTCGACGACGGGTCCACCGCGAGTACCGCGACCCGGTGGCCGTTCTCGACCAGTCGGCTGCCGAGCGCGTCGATGAAGGTCGACTTGCCGGCGCCGGGGACACCGGTCACGCCGACCCGGACGGCGGCGGCGGGTGTGGCTTGTAGAAGCGTCAGCAGCCGTTGCGCGGCGGAGCGGTGATCCGGTCGGACCGACTCCACGAGCGTGATGGCGCGGGAGACCCATGCCGGGGCGCCGGCTCGCACCCCGGCCGCGTACTGCTCGACATCGACGGGCCGGCCGCTGGTCATCCCGCCGGGTGTCCGAGTGATCGAGCCAATGCGGTGAGCAGGTCGCCGGCGGCCGTGCCGAGGACAGTACCGGGGCCGAAGACCGCAGTCGCCCCGGCCTCGACCAGAGCGTCGACGTCCTGCGGCGGGATGACGCCACCGACCACGATCATGATGTCGCCCCGGCCGAGGGCGGCCAGTTCGTCGCGCAGCGCCGGCACCAGGGTGAGATGGCCGGCGGCGAGCGAGTTGACCCCGACGATGTGCACGTCCGCGTCGATGGCCTGGCGCGCGACCTCGGCGGGGGTGCTGAACAGCGGGCCGACGTCCACGTCGAAACCAAGGTCGGCGAACGCGGAGGCGATCACCTTCTGGCCGCGGTCGTGCCCGTCCTGGCCCATCTTGGCGATCAGGATCCGCGGCCGGCGGCCTTCGGCCGCGGCGAACGCGTCCGCCGCGGACCGGGTCCGCTCCAGGCCGGCCTCGGGTCCGGCCTCGGATCGATAGACGCCGGAGACAGTACGCGGGTTGGCGGCGTAACGTCCGAAGACCTCCTCCAGAGCCGCGGAGATCTCCCCGACCGTGGCCTTGTTCCGGGCCGCGTCGATCGCCAGGGCGAGCAGGTTCTGGTCGAGCCCGGACCCACGCCGATTCGCAAGAGCCGCGCGGGCCGCGTCAGCGAGCGCTCCGAGCGCTGCGGTGACCGCGGCACCGTCTCGTTCCGAGCGCAGCCGTCGTAGTTTCGCCAGCTGACCGGCTCGCACCGCCGCGTTGTCGACCTTGAGAACGTCGAGCCGCCTCTCCTCCGGGGCGAGATTCTTGTTGACCCCGATGACCGGCTGCCGGCCGGAGTCGATGCGAGCCTGGGTACGGGCCGCGGCCTCCTCGATCCGCAGCTTCGGGATGCCTTCGGAGATCGCTTGCGTCATTCCGCCGGCCGCGGCGATCTCGTCCAGATGTGTGGTGGCCCGGCGCGCCAGATCGTGGGTGAGTCGCTCGACGTAGTAGCTGCCGCCCCACGGATCGATCACGCTGGTCGCGCCGGATTCCTGTTGCAGCAGCAACTGGGTGTTGCGCGCGATCCGGGCGGAGAAATCGGTCGGCAGAGCGAGCGCCTCGTCGAGCGCGTTGGTGTGCAGCGACTGGGTCTGACCCTGCACCGCGGCCATCGCCTCCAGACCGGTCCGGATCACGTTGTTCCAGGGGTCCTGGGCGGTCAGTGACCAGCCCGAGGTCTGGCAATGCGCGCGAAGGCTCAGCGATTTCGGATCGGTGGCCCCGAACTGCTGGACCAGCCCAGCCCAGAGCAGCCGGGCGGCGCGCAGCTTGGCGACCTCCATGAAGTAGTTCATCCCGACACCCCAGAAGAACGACAGGCGGGGCGCGAACGCGTCGACGTCCAGCCCGGCGGCGATCCCGGCGCGCAGGTATTCCAGACCGTCGGCGAGCGTGTACGCCAGCTCCAGGTCGGCGGTGGCCCCGGCCTCCTGCATGTGGTACCCGGAGATGGAGATCGAGTTGTACCGCGGCATCCTGGCCGACGTATAGGCGAAGATGTCCGAGACCACCTGCATCGACGGCCCGGGCGGGTAGATGTAAGTGTTGCGGACCATGAACTCCTTGAGGATGTCGTTCTGGATGGTTCCGGACAGCTGCTCCGGCGCCACTCCCTGCTCCTCAGCCGCCACAATGTACAGCGCCAGGATCGGCAGGACCGCGCCGTTCATGGTCATCGAGACGCTCATCCGGTCCAGCGGGATGCCGTCGAACAGCTCACGCATGTCGAGGATGGAGTCGATGGCGACTCCGGCCATGCCGACGTCACCGCTGACCCGCGGGTGGTCGGAGTCGTAACCGCGGTGGGTGGCCAGATCGAAGGCGACCGACAGACCTTTCTGACCGCCGGCCAGGTTGCGGCGGTAGAACTGGTTGGACTCTTCCGCGGTGGAGAAGCCGGCGTACTGCCGGATCGTCCACGGGCGGGTGGTGTACATCGTCGGGTAGGGGCCGCGAACGAACGGGGCGAAGCCGGGCAGCGAATCCAGGAAGTCGATCCCGGCCAGGTCGTCCGCGGTGTACAAGGGCTTGACCGGGATGCCCTCGGGCGTCGGCCGGGCCGGCACCGCCGACGGCGCGGCATCCTCGGAACGGGGCTCGCCCAGGCCGACGGTGGAGAAATCCGGGATCATCAGGCCACCTCGAGGTCGCTCAGCGTGGTGCGCAGCACGTCCACGGCGTCGCATCCCGCGTACAAGTAAGAATTGACGGCCTCGTAGGGGCCGGGTCGCCCGGCCATCCAGACCCGCCGCGCGCCGGCTGCGGCGAGGGCGGCCGCGACCCGGCCGGCGTCCTCGGCGTACCGCTTGTCCGAAGAGCACAGGCAGACGATCGAGAGGCCACTGGCGCGGAACGCGGCGGCCAGGTCCGCCGGGGCGTCGCCGGTCTCGTCGCGCAGTACCGCGATGCCACCGGCGGCGAACAGGCCGGCCGCGAAGGCCGCCCGGGCGTTGTGCACCGCCGGTGGGCCCAGCGTGGCCAGGAAGACGGTGGGTCGCCGCCCGGTCGCCGCGGTGTGCATCTCGGCCCGGTCGCGCAGCGCCTCGAACGTCTCGGCGTAGCGGTGCCGAGGCAGCCCGCCGGCGAGCCCGGCCGGGGCCGGAACGCGCAGCGGTAGCTGCTCGTCGAGGTCCGGGAACTCGGTCACCCCGATGATCGGCGCGGCTCGGCTGCTGATGGCGACGTGCCGGCGATCCCAGGTCTCTGCCAGCCGGTCGGCGATCATCCCGCTGTCCAGGGCGGCCTCCATACCACCGGCCCGTTCGATCTCGGTGAACCGATCCCAGGCCGCGGCGGCCAGGTCAGCGGTCAGCCGCTCGACATACCAGGAGCCTCCGGCAGGGTCGGCGACCCGCGCCAAGCCGGCCTCGTCCAGGAGCACGGCGTGTGTGTTGCGGGCCAGCCGACGGGCGTCCGCGCCGGGCAGGCCGAGGCTGAGGTCGAACGGCTGGACGGTGATCGCGTCAGCGCCGCCGATCCCGGCGGCGAAGGTGGCGATCGTGGTGCGCAGCAGGTTCGACCACGGGGCACGGACGGTCATCATCGCTGCCGACGTGACCGCGTGCTGCCGCTGTGCTCCGGCGGCGGGCACCCCGCAGACCTGCGCGACCCGGGCCCACAACCGGCGGGCGGCGCGAAACTTGGCGATGGTGGCGAACTGGTCGGCGGTAGCCGCGTACCGGAACTCCAGCCGGTCGAGAGCCGAAGCGACGTCGAACCCGGCCGCGGTCAGCGCCCGCAGGTACTCCACACCGGTGGCCAGCGCGAACCCCAGCTCCTCGGCGTCACCGGCGCCGGCGTCATGGTGGACGGTCGCATCGACGGTGAACGTGCGCATCCCGGGGTGCCTGGTCGCGCAGCGCAGCGCCAGGGCCGCGGCCTCTGCCGGATCGGTCCGGGCCGGCCGGCCGAGCCGGGCCCGGACACCGAGCGGGTCGAGTCCCAGGCTGCCGTGGGCGCCGGCCGGAGCGATCCGTAGCCAGGCTTCGACCGCCTCGGCAGCCTCGTTCCCGGCGTCCAGCACCAGGCCGGCCTGGTCGAGCTGAACCGGGGCCAGCACCTCGCTGAGAGCGTCAACCGGCAGGCCGGCCTCGCCCAGCACCAGCCACAGCGAGGTCACGCCGTGCCGCAGATCGGCTAGCAGTGCGTCGCGCGTGCTGGCCGGGTCCGGGTCGGCGTACCGCTGCCGGACATCCCAGCCGCCGACGCTCTGGTCCACCGGCCGGCCGCCCCGCACGAACGGGAACCGCCCGGGAATCCCGGGGTCCGGCAGCGCGTCGGCCACGGTGTAGAGCGGCGCCGACCGGATGCCCTCCGGGCTGGTCGTGGCCAGCAATGCGTCGACCTGGTCGGCGCTCGTTCGCTCGTCCGCTCGGCCGGCGCGCTGCAGCACGAGCAGGGCGGTCCGGCGCCAGTCCGCGGTGGTACGGGGCGGAAACTGCGGCGTGGCGGTGGTCCGGCCCGGGGACTCCGGCGACGGCACGATCATGGGCCGAACATAACGGCGGGCCGAGCCACATCTCACCCGGTGTGAACCCCTGACCCGGGTAGGGGTGATGGCCGTCGGTGCCGGTGGCTGCCTACGGTGTCCGCCATGAGCGCCGGAACGCTGTTCGCCGTCAGCGACCTGCACGTGACGTACCCGCAGAACCGCCGGCTCGCCGACGCGCTGCAGCCGCGGTCCGATCAGGACTGGCTGCTCGTCGCCGGTGACGTCGGCGAGCTGTTCGACGACGTGGTGGATGTGCTGCGGATGCTCAGCCGGCGCTTCGCCCGGGTGATCTGGACTCCGGGCAACCACGAGCTTTGGACGCACCCGCAGGATCCGGTGACGTTGCGGGGCGAAGGCCGGTATCGCGCGTTGGTGGCCGCCGTGCAGGAATGGGGTGTGCTGACGCCCGAGGACGACTATGCCGTCTGGCCAGGCCCGGATGGTCCGCTGGTGATCGCACCGCTCTTCCTGCTCTACGACTACACCTTCCGGGCGCCGGGAACGCGGACCAAGGCCGAGTCGCTGCGGTACGCGTACCAGACCGGGGTGGTCTGCAGCGACGAGATGATGCTGCACCCGGATCCGTACCCCAGCCGCGAGGCGTGGTGCCGGGCCCGTCTCGCCGCGACCGAACGCCGGCTCCAAGCCTGCGATCCGGGGATGCGGACCGTCCTGGTCAGCCACTGGCCGCTGGTCCGGCAGCCCACCGCGGTGCTGCGCCATCCCGAGTTCGCGCAGTGGTGCGGCACCGAACGGACCGCGGACTGGCACGTGCGGTTCCGTGCCGAGGTCGCCGTCTACGGCCATCTGCACATCCCGCGGACCACCCACTACGACGGTGTTCGGTTCGAGGAGGTCTCGCTGGGCTATCCGCGGGAGTGGCTGCCCCGCCGGGGCGAGCACCCCACCGTGCTGCGCACCGTCCTGGCGGCGCCGGAGTACGCGTCATGATCGGCGAGATCCTTCCGGCCGATGTGTGCGTCGCCGAAGCGTTCTCCGATCGGACCGGCGAACCGGTGTTCCCCGGCGAGGAGGCGTCGGTCGGCCGGTCCGTGGAGTCTCGGCGGCGCGAGTTCGTGACCGCCCGGCGTTGTGCCCGTGAGGCGTTGACCCAGTTGGGCTTCGCGCCCGTGCCGATCCCGGCCGGGCCGGGGCGCGATCCGGTGTGGCCGTCCGGGGTGATCGGCAGCATCACGCACTGTGCCGGGTACCGGGGTGCCGCCGTGGCCGCCCGCACCGATCTGACCTCGCTGGGTATCGACGCCGAGCCGCACGCGCCGCTGCCCGAGGGGATCCTGGAGGCGGTGTCGCTGCCCGCCGAACGGCGCCGGCTGGCCGGGCTCGCCCTGCGGTATCCAGCGATCCGCTGGGACCGGCTACTGTTCAGCGCCAAGGAGTCCGTGTTCAAGGCATGGTTCCCATTGACCGGGCGGATGCTCGGATTCGACGAGGCGGAGCTGAGCATCGACCCGTTCGCCGCGGAGTTCTCCGCGCGTCTGCGCGTCCCGGGAGATCGGCTCGACGGCGGGCCCGCTCTGACCGGTTTCACGGGGCGCTGGCTGGTCCGCGGAGATCTCATGCTGACCGCGGTGACGGTCCACGCCTGAAATTTGCATCGTGCCATTATCAATCGCCCACGATGATTGTCTTGCGGAACAAATTCATGCTCTCGCCGAGCATCCGCAGGCTCCGCGCGGCCGCTAATCACAACTCGCTTCGCGAGGCAACCCCTACCGGCCGGAACGCCGACAGAGCGCCTGCTCAGCGGCGCCGCGAGGAGGCCGGACACAGGAGTGCTATTCATCACAGTGAATAGCGATGCGAGCAGCGACCGCGCCCCAGACCCACTCTGTGCAGTCGAATCGCAATCTCGATCTTGCCGTGGCATCACTCTGTCAAATGTTCTGGATCACCCGAACGAACTATTCGCGTGCTAGGTTCCTGGTCGTTCCGCCATTCCTCACACCGCAAGGAAGGCGAAGCCCAGGTCCCGCTTAACGGGATGGAAACATTTGGCAATGGTCGCGCCCAAAAGGCAAGGCCGAGAGAAGTTCATGGTACGGGGGATCAGTTGTCACACTTGCATGTACTGGTCGAACGAGAGGACCCGGGCCGGGCGCTCCGCGATCGGCTCGCCGCGGCCGGCCGGGGACGTGGCAGCCTGGTCGCGGTCACCGGTCCGGCCGGTAGTGGCCGGACCGCCCTGCTGGCCGCCCTGTGCGCCGACGCCGCCGATTCCGGCGCGACCGTGCTGTTCGCCGCGAGCTCAAGCAGCGAGGCCGATTTCCCGCTGGGCGTGCTCGGCCAGCTGATGACCGAGGCCTTCGCCGGGCCGGCCACTCCACGGTTCGCTGTTCCGTACCTGACCGATACGGACTGTGATGCCGGACCGCCCGTCGAGAGCCGGCCGTCGTCCGAGGACCTCAGCACGATCCTGCTCGAACTGGCCGTCCAAGCCCCGCTGCTGATCTGCGTCGACGACATCGGCCAGGCCGACACCGAGTCGCTGGAGTGTCTGGTGGCGCTCGCCCGGCGACTCGACGGACGCCGCATCCTCCTGGTAGTCAGCGATCTGCCGACCGCCCAGGACGGCTCGCTCGGCAGCCGGCTGCGAGGAGCCGCCGACCAACGCATCCAGCTCGAGCTGCTGTCCCGCGCCGGCGTGGGCCGGGTCGTGGCGCAACGGACGGGCACGCCCGATGACGCCCTGAGCGCTCGGTGCCACAGCGTCAGCGGCGGCAACCCGACCCTGCTGCAGGCGCTGCTCGACGACTGCGAGGCGGCGCCGGCCGACAGCCCTGACGTGGCCCACCGGGCCACGCTGGGGTACGGCGATCGTTTCCAGCACGCTGTGCTGACCTGCCTGGGCCGCTACGACGAGACGGTCACCCGGGCTGCCCGGGCCGCAGCCGTGCTCGGCGAGTCCAGCTCGACGGAGTTGGTCTCGCATCTGATCGGTCTCGCCCCGGACCGGGTGGTGCGTCTGCTCGCCGAGCTCGACCGGGCCGGGCTCACCCGGCACGACAAGCCGGTGTCCCCCGCCGTCCGCGACGCCGTCCTGGACGATGTGGCGACCAGCGAAACCGCCGGGCTCAACCGCCGGGCTGCGCAGCTGCTGCACACTCGGGGCGCGAGCGCCCGGCGGGTCGCCCGGCACCTGCTGGCTGCCGGATCCGGGCCGGATCCGATGGTCGATGTCCTGTGCCAGGCCGCCGACGAGGCGATCGCCGACGACGCCGACTTCGCGCACCGCTGCCTGGAACAGGCCCGGGCACAGGGCGCCGACGACCGGCGACTGGCCGGCATCCTGGTTCGGTTGACCGGGGTCGAGTGGCAGCTCGCCGCATTCAGCATGGCCAGGTGCACGGCCAACGTGCGCGGCGCGCTGCAAGAGATCCGCTCCGGCGGCGCGTACACCGCTGCCATGCTGCGTTACCTGCTGCGGCAGAGCCACTACGCGGACGCGGTGGAGGCAGTCACGCTTGTCGGCGAACGCACCGGCGACCTCCACCCGGCGGATCTCCAGGACCTGCGCCTGCTGATCGCGGTCTCCTACCCCGCACTGGTCGACCACCTGGGCTATCCCGAGCCCGGCCCGCGGGCGTATCAGCGGACCGGCCCGGCGATCCTGCACCGGGTGCTCACCCAGCAGGCCGACAGTCAAGACCCGATCGCCGCCGAGCGCCTGCTGCAGGCCGCGGAGCCGACGTCGGCTGCCTTCGAGGACGTCGAATCCGCTCTACTCGCCCTGATCTATTCAGATGAGCTGGGCCGGGCCGCGGCGGCCGGTGAGGTCATGCTGGACCGGGCCGCGCGCACCGGCAGCGCGGCGTGGCGGGCGCGGCTTGCCGGGCTGCATGCCGAGACAGCGCTGCGACACGGCGACCTCACCACGGCGGTGACCCAAGCGCGGCTCGCCCTGCGGCACCTGCCGGAGCCGGCTTGGGGAGTCGCCGTGGCCGGTCCGATCTCGGTGCTGCTGCTCGCCGCCACCATCAGCGGTGACCTGACCGCGGCTGCCGAGTACGCCGGCCGCCCGCTTCCCCAGGAGATGCTCGGGACGCGATACGGCCTGCACTACCTGTACGCCCGAGGTGAGTTCCACCTGGCCGCCGACCGCCCGCAGGCCGCGCTCGCCGATTTTCTCCGCTGCGGTGAGCTGATGCGGGCTTGGGGCATCGACCTGGCCACACTGGTTCCCTGGCGGGCCGCCGCGAGCCGGGCCAACGCACGGCTGAACCGGCCGCAACAGAGCCGCCGGACCGGCGCACAGCCGGCTCGCGGGTTCGGCACCATGCTGAGGCATCACAGCCCGGTCTCCGACAGCCGCTATCGCCCGGCCCCGGCACGACCGGCTCCGGATACGGACCGGGCCGAACTGTCGTGCACGCTGTCCGATCTCGGGGAGGCGTACCGGTCGATCCGGGAGCATCGCCGGATACGGACCACGTCCCGGCAGGCGGACCGCCCGGGCGAGGAGCCGCGGGTGATCCCCTTGCTCGAACGACTGGTGGCGGAGTCCTCCGGCTCGGACGGGGCCACCCACGAGGGCCCGGTGACCGAGCTCGACGGGCATCCGGCCCTCAGCTACGCGGAACACCGAGTCGCCACCCTCGCCGCGGCCGGGCACACCAACCGGGAGATCGCTACCAAGCTCTACATCACGATGAGCACCGTAGAACAGCATCTGACCAGGGTGTATCGAAAACTGAACCTCAGCGGCCGCAACGCCTTGCCGGCCGCCTTCGACCGCCTGGTCGCCCGCGGCTGACATGGAGCGGCCCCGTCCGGTGACGAACGGGGCCGGCCGAGCCGACACCGATCAGGTCTGCTCGCGGGCCATCGCCCGCAGGCCCCAGAACGTGCAGAGCACCCCGAGCCCGGCGGTGACCGCCAGGCCGGTCAGCGTGTCGTCGGTGGCGTATTGCTGCGCGGTGATGGCCCGCAACGCGTCAACGACATACGTCAGCGGGTTGGCCAGCGACAGCGCGTGCAGCCAGCCCGGCGCCGACTCCATCGGCAGCAGCACCCCGGAGAGGAGCATCAACGGCAGCAGCAGCATGCTCAGCAGCGGCGCGAAGCGATTCTCCTCCCGGATCCGCAGGGCCATCGCGTACGAAGCCGCGCTCAGCCCGGCGCCGAGCAGAGCGGCCAGCGCCAACGCGCAGATCATCGCTGGCAGCGAGGTGCGGAAGCCCAGCGCCACCGCCACCGCCAGGAGAAGCACACCCTGCAGCGTCAGCTGGGCCACGTCGCTGAGCACCCGGCCGAGCAGGAGAGCCATGCGGCTGACCGGGGCGACCCACAGTCGCTCCATCACGCCGTTGCGCAGTTCGGGCGTCAGGGAGAAACCGGCGTAGGCCGCACCGAAGACGGTGAGTTGCATCAGCATGCCCGGGACGAACCACTGCCACGGGTCACCGCCGAGGCTGCCCTCCAGCAGCGGCCCGAACAGAACGAGATAGATGAGTGGACCGGAGAACCCAACGAAGATCGCGACGGGGCTGCGATACCAGGTACGCGCCGTGCGCCGCAGGATCAGGCCGGTCTGCCGCACTAGTTGCATGGTCATCCCTCTTGGGCCAGGGGTCGGGACCCGGCCTACGCCGGGTCGGGAGTCGGGCCGGCTTCGCGCAGACTGCGGCCGGTGAGGGTGAGAAAGACGTCGTCGAGGGTCGGCCGCTGGATCTGCACCGAGGTGACGGTGACGCCGGCCGCGTCCAGGGCACGCATCAGCACGGGCACCACGGTGTCCCCGCCCGGCACCCGGAAGCTCAGGTGCGTGCCGTGCGTGGTCAGGTCCTGCACCTCCGGCTCGCGGGTGACCGTCGCCGCGGCTTCCGCCGGATCGCTCACGCCCAGCGTGACTTGGTCGCCGGAGATCTCCGCTTTCAGGACGTCCGGGCTGCCCTCGGCGATGATCCGGCCGGCGTCAATGATCAGGATCCGCTCGCACAGCGCGTCCACCTCGTCGAGATAGTGCGTGGTGAGGAAGACGGTGCAGTTGTGCTCGTCGCGCAACGACCGGATGTGCTGCCAGAGGTTGTTTCGACTCTGCGGGTCGAGCGCCGTGGACGGCTCGTCGAGGAAGATCAGCCGGGGCTGGTGCAGCACGCCCATCACGATGTCGAGGCGGCGCCGCTGGCCACCGGAGAGCGTTCCGGCCGTACGCTCGCCCAGCGCCGCCAGGTCGAAGCGTTCGAGCAGCTCGCCGACCCGTTCGCGGGCGGCTGCGGCCGGCATGCCGTAGAGCCGGGCTTGAGTGATCAACTCCTCGGCGACCCGCTGACCGGCGCCGGCGCCGTTGCCCTGCCCGACGTAGCCGATCCGGCGGCGTACCCCGGAGGGGTCGGAGAGCAGATCGCAGCCGGCCACCACGGCTTCCCCCGCGGACGGCCGCAGCAGTGTCGCGAGCATCCGCAGAGTGGTGCTCTTGCCCGCGCCGTTGGGGCCGAGGAAACCCACCATCTCGCCCTCGGCGACGTCGATGTCGACGCCTTGGACCGCCGGGACCGTCCGGCCCCGGGTCTTGAACGTCTTCGCCAGGCCCCGCACTTTGATCATCAATGCACCCTGTCTGAAAGCGGCTGCCGGCGAGCCGGTGGGTCAAACCGTAGGAAGCGCCGGGATCGGCCAACAACCCCTAGCCGCCCCAGTGAGGGGCGGCCGGAGATCGGGACGGATCAGGCGTAACCGCTACCCTGACAGCCGGTACCCGCTTCTCGAACCCCCGAGGGACATCCGTGCAGGAGCACCAGACGCCGGTCGTCCGGCTGGCCATTGTCGACGATCAGCAGACCATCCGGGAAGGATTGGTGGCGCTGGCCGAACTGCTCGACGGTGTCGAGGTGGTCGGCGAGGCGACCGACGGCGAGCAGGCGGTGCGGCTGGCCCGTGAGGCCGCGCCGGACGTGATGCTGATGGACTTGCGGATGCCGGTGATGGACGGGGTCGCGGCCACCTCAGTGATCACCGAGACCTGCCCTGGTGTCGCGGTGGTCGTGCTGTCCACCTTCGCCGACGACGCGTCGGTCGCCGACGCGCTGCGAGCCGGGGCCCGCGGCTACCTGACCAAGAACTCCGGGCGGCAGGAGATCCTGGCGGCGATCCGCTCGGCGACGGCCGGCAACTGGACGCTCGACGCCAACGTGTCACGGACCGTGATCGACGCGCTGACCGCCCGGCAACACTCGCCGGTCGCTCGGGACGAGGCACCGGCCGACGGCCCGCTGCCGGACGGCCTGACCAGGCGCGAGGCCCAGGTACTGAGCATGGTGGCGCGCAGTCTCAGCAACGCCGAGATCGCCGGGCAGTTGTTCATCAGCGAGGCGACGGTCAAGACACACCTCAACAACGCGTACGCCAAGACCGGTGTGCGTAACCGGGTCGAGGCGGCGCGCTACGCCAACGACCACCACCTCGGGCGATAGCCGGCGCCGGACTCAGCCGGGCAGTTCGGCCTCCACCTGCCAGGCCTGGCCGGCCAGCGGGCCGGCGGTCAGCGTGCCGCCGACCAGCGCCACCCGTTCCCGCATGCCGACCAACCCGTACCCGTGGGTGCGCGGCACCGCGGTCCTGCCCGGCGCGGCCGGGATGCCGTTGCGGACCCGCAGTCGTACGCTACCCGGCCGATAGCTCAGGGTGATCGTGACCTCGGCGCCGGGCGCGTGCCGGGCGGCGTTGGTCAGCGCCTCCCGGGCCACCATGATCAGCGAAGTCGCCACCTCCTTGGGCAGCGCCCGGGCCAGCCCCTCGACCTCCGCACGGACGGCCACCAGGTGATCGTGCCGGTGCGCGGCGACCAGTTCGGCGAGCGCGCTGGACAGCTCCGGAACGTCGCCGCGCAGCACCGCGACCGCCCGCCGCGCCTCGTTCACCCCCTCACGGGCCAGTTCCTGCGATCGGCGGACCCGGACCAGCGCCGTGTCGACGTCCCGGTTCTGCTCCAGCAGCGTCTCCACCACCTGCAGCTGGACGCCGAGCGCGCCGAGCGAGTGGGCCAGCACGTCGTGGATCTCCCGGGCGATCCGGGCTCGTTCTCCCAGCGCGGCGGCCCGCTCCTCCTCGGCCCGTCGCTGCCGGGTCTCGGCCAGCAGTTCCTCGGTCTGCACCAGGCGCAGCAGGTACTGCCGACGGTTGAGCCCGAGCAGGGCCGCGGTCAGTAACAGCGCCACGTAGGTGATCAGCTCCGAGGTGGATCGGCCGGTGGCCAGCGTGGTGACCGCCGGGATGCTGACGGCCAGGATCACCACCATCGTGATGACCCGTGCCGGTGGTCCGGCCAGCGCGGTGAATCGTCCGATCAAGACGCTGGCCAGCACGCTCGCGGTGACGTCGTCGGCGTGCCCGAGGGTGGCCGCCGCGAGCAGCGTGCCGACGGCCAGCTCGATCCAGGCGAAGCGGGGGAAACGCCGGCCGCTGACCAGGTAGACCAGCCAGCACACCAGGCTGGCGCAGTACAGCGACCACATCCAGAACCGGCTTTCCCTGCTGGTCGCCAGCGCGCCGAGCAGGACCACCGTGCCGAACAGCTGCATGACCAGCCAGCTGGGCGCGAGGCGGTCGATCAGGTGGGCCCGCGCGTCACCACCGGCCGGCGGGGGTGGGCTGTCGGCAGCGCTCCGGCTCACCGCGCCGGCCGGAAAAGTGCGGACATTCGGGACGGCGGCAAACCAAACATCCGGTCACAGTAGCCGACCCGGCACACGCAGTCGCGACTCCGCCGATGCGGCGCCGGTCACGGGTCCGGGCAAGGGACGGTAGGGGTTACCGGGTGCTGGCCGTCGCCGCGACGCTGGTCTCTCGACGAACGCGGAGCCGCGCAGCCGGAGCCGGCGGCACAGCCGTGCGCGCCGTCCCGGCGGGCCGGGCAGGAGAGGAATCTCGCCACCGATGACCGCATCCATCATCAGCCCTGATTCGGCACAGGCCATGGCGGCGTTCGAGCTGGAGGCGCTGCGCATCGCCGCGGTCCTGCAGGACTACGGCGTCGGTCCGGGCGACCGGGTGATGCTCAAGGCCGGCAACTCGCCGGCCTGGGTCGCCACCCTGCTCGGACTGATGCACGTCGGCGCCTCGATCGTCCTGGCCGACCAGCGCGAGCAGGTCGAGGCCACCACTCGGATCGCGCAACGCGCCCGGGTGAAGGTGGTCCTGGTCGACAACGACGCGCCGGTCGACCCCGCGCTTCAGCCGATCACTCTGACCGAACTCCTCGTCGCCGGCGCGGGCCGGACGGTGCTCGGCGACCGGGTGGACGCCGGCATCTGGCGCTCTCTCGACGACGGCCTGATCATGTGGACGTCCGGCTCGACCGGCTCGCCGAAGGGCGCGGTGAAAACCGGCCGCAGCTTCCTGCGCAACCTGGAGCGCAACGCCGACCAGGTGGGACACCACTCCGGCGACGTCCTGCTCCCCCTGCTGCCGTTCGCCCACCAGTACGGCCTGTCCATGGTCCTGATCGCCTGGCTGCGCCGGTGCTCGCTGGTCGTCGCACCGTACTGGCGGCTGGACCGCTCGCTGCTGCTGGCCGGGATCAGCGGCGCCACGGTCATCGACGCCACCCCCGCCAGCTACCGCAGCATGCTGAACCTGGTGACCCGCAACCCCGAGCTGCGTTCCTGCCTGGACCGGGTCCGGATGTTCTGCGTCGGCGCGGCTCCCCTGGACAGTGCCCTGGTCGACCGGTACACCACCGAGTTCGGGATGCCGCTGCTGGACAGCTACGGCAGCACCGAACTGGGCAACATCTCGTTCGCCACCCTGGACAACCCGGTCGCCTGCGGCCGGGCGATGGACGGCATCCGGGTCCGGATCGTCGACGACGAGGGACACGAGAACGGCCCGGGTGTGGCCGGCGAGGTCGAGGTCGACACCCCGGACGCGATGCAGGGCCACCTGGCCGAGGACGGCACGCTGATCCCGCTGCCCGGCGGCTGGCAGCAGACCGGTGACCTGGGACATCTGGACGAGAACGGCAACCTCACCGTGCTGGGCCGCAAGCTCGCGGTGCACCGGCTGGGCTACACCCTCTATCCGGAGCTGATCGAGCGCAAGGCGGCCGCGGCCGGCTGCTCAGTACGTGTGGTGGCGCAGCAGGACGAGCGCCTCGAGGCCCGCCTGGTGTTCTTCGTCGAGGACGAGGAGCAGCGCGATCCGGCGTACTGGTGGAGCCGGCTCAACGACGCCCTCGCGCAGTACGAGCGTCCGAATCGGGTGCTGGTCCTGCCGGAGTTTCCGCTGAACCGCAACGGCAAGCCGGACAAGCGGCGGATGGCGGAGCTGGCCGCGTCCGGGCCGGCGGCGCCATGACCCGGATCGCGTGCTGGCAGGCGGCCTGCCGCCCGGGTGGGGTGCCGGACTTCCTGCGCCGGCTGGAGTCGGCCGCGGATCGGGCCGCGGCCGGTGGCGCCCGGCTGCTGGTGACCCCGGAGATGTCGCTGGCCGGCTACCCGCTGCACGCTGCCGGCCTGGCCGAGGCCGCCGAGCCGGTCGACGGCCGCTGGCACGAAGCGGTGCGGAGCATCGCCCGGCGCACCGGCGTGGCCATCGTCTACGGCTGGCCGGAACGGGACGCCGAGACCGTCTACAACTCGGTGCGCCTCGTCTCGGCGCAGAGCCGGGAGGAGGTCGTTTACCGCAAGACACACCTGTTCGGCGAGATCGACCGGGCCTGGTTCACCGCGGGCGACGTCCCGGTCGTGCAGGCCGCCGTGGACGGCCTCCGGATCGGCCTGCTGGTCTGCTACGACGTCGAGTTCCCCGAGCTGGTCCGGGCACACGCGCTGGCCGGGACGCAGTTGCTGGTGGTGCCGACCGCGCTGATGGAGCCGTGGCAGATCGTCGCCCGTACTCTGGTGCCCGCCCGCGCCTTCGAGAGCCAGCTCTACATCGCCTACACGAACTGGATCGGCGACCGGCAGGCGCTGCGGTTCTGCGGCCTGAGCACGATCGCCGCGCCGGACGGCCGTACGATCGTCGCCGAACCGGGGGTGGAGACCCTGCTGACCGGCGAGATCTATCCGGAGATCATCGCCGCGGCGCGCCGGGAAACCACCTATCTGAGTGACCTGCGGCCCGGCCTTTACGGCGCGTCCGCCGCCGGCACGGCGGGGACCGCGCCCACCAGCGAGTCCAGATGACGGCGGACCACCGCACGCTGCAACTCCACCGGGAACCGCTCGGCGAACAGCGCGGCCTGCATGCCCAGCCCGTCGAGCAGGGCACGCAGCCGGATGCTCTCCAGCTCCACGTCGAGGGCCGCGGGTAGGCCGCCGGCCTGCTGCGCGCCCTGAAGGGTACGCAACACCAAGCCGTAGAGGGTCTGCTGGATCGCGTCAGCGTGCCCGAACAACGACGGGTGGGTCCGGGCTGCGACCGCGAACTCGTGCCAGAGCACCAGCTCGTCCCGGCGCACCGAGTCCAGCGGCAGGAACTCGGCGAGCAGGTCCTCGGTGCGCCGGCGCCGGTCCTCGCGACTGCCGCCGGGCTCCTCCAGCAGCCGCTCCGCGTGCGCCCAGACCCGCTCGCCGACCCGCCGGCCGAGCTCCTGCAGCGCGAAGATGATCAGCTCGTCGTGGCCGGCGAAGTAGTGCCGGATCGATCCGATCGCGAGGCCGGCCTCCTCGGCGACGTTGCGCAGCGACGCCGCCTCCAGACCCTCCCGGGCGACGACGGCGTGGACGGCGTCGGCCACAGCGCGGCGCCGCTCCAACGGATCAACGATCTTTGGCATGCGGCTTTTATAGCACAGCTATGCCATGATAAGTTGGCACGGCAATGCCAAATACGGGAGGTACGGCAGTGAACAGCTGGGTCCTGGCGTCGATCATCGCGGTGGTCCTGGTCGTCATTGTGGTCAAACGGCTGCTCGGCGAGCCACTCAACGGCCGCGACCTGTGGGCGGCGCCGGTCATCCTGACCGCCATCGGCAGCTACACCCTCTGGAAGACCGACGGCCTCCGTCCCGGCGACTACGCCTGGCTGGCCGGCGGCATCATCCTCGGTCTCGCCCTCGGTTACCTGCGCGGCTCGTTCGTCGTGGTGTACGAGAAGCGCGGTTTCCTCTGGCAGCGCTACCGCGGCCGGACCTTCGTGGCGATCATCGGCTCGTTGCTGGTGATGTTCGCCTACGCGCTGCTCGCCGACAAGCTCGGGATGCGACCCGAGGCGCGCCCGATCCAGCTCTCCATCGGGATCAGCTTCATCGGCGAGGCTCTGGCCGTCACCCGCCAGGGCCTCGCGCTCGGCGTCCGGTTCGCGCCGGAGCGCCGGTGATCGCACAGCGAACAGGCTCGCCGTCGCACCGGTCACGGCGCGACGACGAGCCCTCCGCTCGTGTTACCGGGTCAGCTCTCCACCCAGCCGTGCGACCGGGCCAGGTCGACCACGGTCTGCCGGATCGCGGCGATCTGCGCCCCGGTCAGCGCCGGGACCTTGCCGATCAGCGCCTCGGTCACCTCGACCATCAGCTCGCGGCCGGACAGCACGTCGCACATGCCCTCGTCGTCGCCGGGCACGCCGGCCCGGACCGTGGCCGCGTCCCGCTCGGACCGAGCCGGCGTGGCCGGCTCCAAGACCCGCAACGAGGCCACCTTCAGACCGCGATCACCGACCTCCACCTCGTATTCCACCCGCATCCCGGAATGCACCAGACCACGCTGGTCTCCGAAGTCGTTGGCATGGACGAAGACGTCCTCGCCACCCTCCGCCGGCGCGATGAATCCGTACCCACGGACCTCGTCGTACCGAATGACCTTGCCCACCGACGCCATAGCCCCCACCTACCGAAACCCCATCCCAACAACGCCACTTCCGTCACGCGCTCTGCGCACGGTACCGGCCGGCCCGGGATCTCCCCGGGCAAACCGGTCGACACCTCTGACTACTCGGCGACCCAGGTGCGCCCGACCCAGCGGAACGCGACGGGTTCGACGTCGCCGGCGCTCCGCTCGAAGTGCTCGTACCCGCCGCAGTACGGAACCTTGACCCGGTCCTGGTCGCGAGGCACCGCCTGGTCGCGCAGATCGGCGGGGAAGTCCGCCGGGCCGCCCTCGAGCCGGGCCTGGAGAAAGGCCTCGCCCGCAACGTTGCGGGCGGATTGCGGCAGCCTGCTGGTCGTATCACTCATGACGCCCTCCAATACGAAAGACTCGTCGTCACGCAACGCTATTGACGAGTTTTTCGACACGACACCCTTAACCGCCCCTAGATCCCGAAGCACGGACGCTTCCCGCGCCCGGCTCATTAGGGGGATCCGGAACCTCGAATGGATCCGGCCCGGCGGACCAGGACGGGGGTCAGACGACGATGTGCCAGCGCATCGGCGCTCCGGCTACCGCGCGGACCGACTCAGGACGCACAGCGCGCACAGCGAGCCGCCGGGGATCATTGTCAAACATTTACGATAGATTATCTTCGATGCAACCAATTACCCGAGGTTCATCCGGGCAGCCATTGGCACACCTATTGGAATTTGCGTGTTCACCTACTTCCGGACTCCGGACAACCGCGTCGGATCGCCGACACCGGAACCCCTACCTAGCGGCGAAATAGGGGTGCTCCGCCCGAACCCCTACTGCCTATCGTGGGCCCGGTTCAGTCCGATTTGGCCAGACGCAGCAGAACGGAACCGCCGTGAGTGAGACGTCAGCAGACAACATCTGGATTCGCACCTACCACCCCGCCGACCCGGACGCCGTGCAGCTGGTCTGCCTGCCCCACGCGGGCGGGTCGGCGTCGTTCTACTTCCCGGTGTCGCGCGCCCTGGCGCCGCGGATCGCCGTGCTGGCGGTGCAGTACCCCGGACGACAAGACCGACGCGCCGACCCGCGGATCGAGGACATCGGTGAGCTGGCCGACGAGATCACCGCCGCAGTGCGGCCCCGCCTGCGGGGCCCGGTGGCGCTGTTCGGCCACAGCATGGGCGCCGTGCTCGCCTTCGAGGTGACCCGGCGACTCGAGAAACACGGCGTGCCGGTGTCCGAGGTGTTCGTCTCCGGCCGGCGGGCCCCGTCGACCACGCGCGACGAGAACGTGCACCGGCGGGACGACCATGGCATCGTCGCCGAGATGCGCGAGCTCAGCGGCACCGACGCCCGCATTCTCGCCGACGAGGAGCTGCTGCGCATGGCGATGCCCGCGATCCGCAGCGACTACACCGCGATCGAGCGGTACCGGGCCGAGCCCGGCGCCGTCGTCGACGCCCCGATCACCGCGCTGACCGGCGACGCCGACCCGCGGTCGAGCCTGGCCGAAGTCACCGCTTGGCAGGCGCACACCACCGGCCGGTTCACCCTGCACACCTTCGCCGGCGGGCACTTCTTCCTGGCGAACCATCAGAACGCGATCAACGACCTGGTGGCGGATCGGCTGACCGGCGCCGACGCGGCCGGCGCTCCGCCCCGGATGGCGAGGTGATGCGCATCCGCGCCGCTGACACCTGAGCTTGGGACAGGAAGTCGAGTATGGCAACGAACGGGGACAAGCCGTGTCGACAACGACGCTGATCGAGCGTGAAAACCACTTGGCAGTACTGGAAGACCTGCTGAACAGCACAGCAGAGGGAAACGGCCGGATCGCCACCATCAGTGGAGCGGTGGCCAGCGGCAAGTCCGAACTGCTCGTGACCGCCTCGGACCGGGCGGTCGCCGGCGGCGCCGTGGTAGTGGACGCCGTCGCCTCACGAGCCGAGCACGGGGTGCGCTTCGGCATCGTACGAAAAATCATCGCGAGCCTCCCGATCGCTCCCGAGGCCACCGCGATGATCCTGCGCCTCATGGAGGAGGCCGGTGATCCGGCCAGCGCCGGGGTCGGCTTCATGGTCTGTCTGTCCACCACGCTGCTGCGCCTGGCGGAGCGGCAACCGGTGGTCATCGCGGTCGACGACGTGCACCGCGCGGATCCCGCGTCCAAGCAGTTCCTGCTGCATCTGGCCCGGCGGACCCGGCGGGCCAAGGTGCTGCTGCTGCTCACCACGTCGAATCGAACACCACGCGACCAGACCGATTTCTACTCCGAGTTGCAGCGCCAGCCACACCACACCAGGCTGCGGTTACGACTGCTGTCCCGCTCCGGAACCAGCCATCTGATCAGCGGACAGCTGAGCCCGCACGCCGCGAACCGGCTCGCCGACGAGGTGCACACGGTCACCGGCGGCAACCCGATGCTGGTCCAGGCCCTGATCGACGACGCGCGTGCCACCGCGGAGAGCACCGCGGCCAGCGGCGTGCCGCTGGTGCGTGCCGAGACGTACATCCAGGGTGTGCTCGACTGCCTGCACCGCGGCGACTCGGAGATGCTGACCGTGGCCCGGGCCATCGCGGCGTTCGGTCCGGCCGCCACGCCCCAGACGATCAGCCAGCTGGTGGACCTGCCGGCACGCACCGTGCTGCAGGCGATCGAGGACCTCGGGCACAGCGGGTTGCTCAGCGACGGGCAGTTCAGGGACCCGGCGGCACGGACCGCCATCCTCGACCACGCCCCGGCCGACGTCGTCGTGCGCCTGCGCGACCGAACGGCCCGGCTGCTGTTCGACTCGGGCGCTTCGGCGACCGAGGTGGCCCAGCAGGTCGTGGCGCGCGGCGGCGAGGCCGACGCGTGGACCCTGCCGGTGCTGCGCAAAGCGGCCGAGTACGCCATGGTCAACGACGACAACACCTTCGCCCGCCGGTGCCTGGAGCTGGCCTACCGGGTGTGTGCCGACGAACGGGAACGTGCCGAGATCAACAGCCAGCTGATCCTGGCGACGTGGCGTACCGCGCCGGCCGCGGCCGGCGGTTACCTGGCCCGGCTCACCGCCGAGGCGGCGCCGGACCGCGCGGTGTACCGGAATCTCCCGATGTCGGTGGCCTACCTGGCCTGGGACGGCCAGGTGGACCGCGCAGCCGGCATCGTCGAGGAGCTGACCGAGACCCCGCAGACGTCAGAGCCGTCGGACCTGACCGCGATCGCGGCGGCGCGCAACTGGCTGACCGCCTTCATCCCGCATCTGCGACCGCGCTTGCACGGCCCGGACGCGGCGGGCACGGCGCCGGAGACCGAACCGGAGCCGGAGCCGGCCGGGGCGGTCGCCGGCGCGTCCGAAGCTCTGCCCTACCTGCACGCGGCGGCGACCTACACCGCGGCAGTCACCGGTGACTCGGAGGCGGAAGCGCCGGTCGACGAGGCGATTCGGATCCTGCAGCGCTACCACCTCACCGACAGTGCCGTTCAGCCGCTGGTGTCGGTGCTCTGGGCGCTGATCTACGCCGACCGGCTGGACCTGGCGCTGTCCTGGTGCGAGCGGCTGCTCGACGAGTGCTCGAGCCGCGACACCCCGTCCTGGCGGGCCCTGCTGACCGTGGTGCGGGCCGAGATCGCGCTGCGCCAGGGCGACCTCGGTGGGGCGGAGAGCCACGCCCGGGCCGCGCTGGACCAGATGTCGGTACAGAGTTGGGGCATCGCCATCGCCCATCCGCTGGCGATCCTCGTGCAGGCCTGCACCATGATGGGCCGCTACGAGGAGGCCGGTCGGCTGCTGGACCAGGCGGTGCCGCCGGCGATGCCACACACCATCGCCGGGCTGCACTACCGGCAGGCCCGTGGGCGGTGGTACCTGGCGACCGGCCGGCCGCACGCCGCGTTGGAGACCTTCCTCGCGATCGGCAAGTCGATGGAGGCCTTCGGGACCGACAACCCTCAGGTCGTGTCGTGGCACATCGACGCCGCCGAGGCCTGGCTGGCGCTCGGCGAGCCGAAGCGGGCGAAGGAGTTGGCCGAATCGCAGCTGAACCGCTCCGGTCCCGGCTCCCGCCGGCGCCGCGCAGTGCTGCTGCGGATTCTCGGCGCCGTCGAGACCGGGCCGCGGCGGCTGCCGATGCTGCGTGAGGCGGTCAAGATCCTCGAGGACCACGGCAGCCGGCTGCAGCTGGCGATCGCTCTCGGTGAACTGGGCCGCTGCCAGCAGGCCGCCGGGGACGTCAACCAGGCGCGCATGCTGGTCCGCAAGGCCTGGCACCTGGCCAAGTCGTGCGGCGCGGAACCGGTGTGCGAGCAGCTGATTCCCGGGTACTCGGAGACCGAGGCGGCCCCGTCGGCGCGGGCCACGATTCGGCAGGTGCCGGAGTCCGAGCCGCTGACCGAGGCAGAGGCTCGGGTGGCCACGCTGGCCGCCGAGGGCCATACCAACCGCGAGATCGCAGCCCAGTTGTTCGTCACCGTCAGTACGGTCGAGCAGCACCTGACCCGGATCTATCGCAAGCTCGACGTCCGGCGGCGCCGCGATCTTCCGGCGAAGCTGTCGGCCGTGGACTCGTGGGCGGCCGCCTGATCGGCGACGGTTGCGACTCGGGTACGGAGGGCCACCGGCGGGCAACCGCGGCGGCCCTCCGTACCTCTGCTTCCGGAACGTGCCTCACGGGGGAAAGACACGAACCGGCCGGGGCCCAGCCAGCCCCGGGGTCAGTGCGCGGCGACGGTCCGTTCCAGCAGTCCGACGACCGCCTCGACACCGGGCAACCCGAGCATCTGCCGGTGTGCGGCTCGTATGCCGGCGGTGATCCGGTCGTCGTTGAGCACCTGCTTGCAGGCCGTGGCCACGCCTTCCGCGGTGACCTCGGTGACCGTGCGGCCGAGGTCGCGTTCCTCGATCCGGACCGCGTTGTGGTGCATGTCGCCGAACTGCGGCAGGGAGACCATCGGTACGCCTTGGCGTACCGACTCCCGCACGCTGTTGTATCCGGCGTGGGTGATGAACAGCTGGGCGCACTGCAGCAACAGCATCTGCGGGATCCAGTCCATGACGTGCACGTGCGGACCGATCTCGACGCCCTCGACCGGGAACCCGGCCGTGCTGACCACGGCGTGGCAGTCCAGGGCGGACAGGCCGCCGACGATGGCCCGCAACGTCTCCGACGGGTGCATCATCCCCTCCGGCGGGTCAATGCCCATCTGCTGCATGGCCATCACGGTGGGCAGCGAGCTGCCTACCGAGGCGACCACCAGCGGCCGGTCACCGGACAGGGCGGCCAGCTCGGGCGGGAGGCCCTCAGCCTCGTTGAGCGCGGCGGGCTGCCGGTAGGCGAACGCCTCCGGCACCGGGTAGCGAGCGAAAGAGTACGCGCCCGGCATACAGTCGACCCGGCCGTGCCGGTACATCGACCAAGGGTCGTCCTGAGCCGGCAGCCCGACCTCGGCCCGCCGCTTGTTGAGCAGCGGGAGCAGGCCCTGCGGGTCGATCACGTTGGTCGGCCCGGAGGGGCAGGACACATGCGGGACACCGAGCGCCTCGGCGATCAGCACGCCGGTCACCTCGCCACCGTCGCGCAGGATCAGGTCGGGGCGGAACTCCCGGGCCAGCGGCAGCACGGTGTGGAAGGTGCCGGTGATGTGCGGCCCGCCGCCCCAGAGGATCATTTCCATCCGATTGTCGAGCACGGGCTCGGGGGCGCCCGGCTCCCGTTCGAAACGCATCGAGAAGATGGACTGCATCACCTCGGGGATGCTCGGCATCACCGGATGCAGTCGCACCGGCGTACCGTCGAACACCCCGGTCAGCGCCTCCGGGACCGCGACCGCGACCTCGTGCCCGGCCAGCAGCAGGGCCCGGGCGATCGGCAGCACCTCGTTCGCGTGTCCCTGGGTGCCGGTGATAGTACAGAAGATTCGCATTCAGAACTCCCGGAGAATCGTCATTGTCACCACAGCGACTCGCCTGCCATTTTCGACCCGGTGCCGATGCGGAGAAACCCCTACCCGCCCCTGGAATTGCATTCGCAGGAATTCTCGGGAATATCCCTGACCGGCGCCGGATCGTGGACGTCAGGCCTTGACGGCAACCGTGGCCGGTGCGGATTTCCCGGCCCGCAGCGCCTTGATCCAGCGAATCGCGACACCGACCGTGCGGGTCAGCACCATGGCCATCGCCATCAGCACGAAGAAGGCGGTCACCCCGTCCGGGTCGATCTCGTTCTCCATAATCCACTTACCGAAGTCGACGGCGAACCCGTCGACGTTCTCCAGCGACCAGATGAAAATCAGGCGGCCGACCAGCACCGTCAGCCAGATCGCCAGGTAGACGAGGCCGGCCCGGGTGTAGATGCGGCCGTTCTTGTCGTCGCGCTCCAGCCGCATGGTCCGCAGCAGGCCGATGCCGATCACCGCGCCGATGGCGATGCCGGTGCCGGCCGCGGTCATGTTCGGCGCAGTGAATTCCAGGCTGCTGAGCATCTGGAAGGCCACCAGTACGACCAGGACCAGCGGAAGGGTGAGCTTGATGAAACCGAATCGGTGCCGGCCTACCTGAGTGAACAGCACGATTGTCATCAGGATGGCGCTGAAAATTAACGCATCGCGCATCGGATCGCTCATGCGAACTTCTCCTGTCAATTCAGGTCTGAATGCCAGATTAGGTGGACCGACCCGGGGCACGCCTGGGCCGATGGATGGAGAAAGGGGTGGACACGGCGCGGGCCGTGTCCACCCCTTTACCGACTCGTCAGCGGGCCAGGCCGCCGACCCAGTCATGGATCAGCCGGGCGGTCTCCCCGGCATGCGTCTCCATCATGGTGAAGTGGTCGCCGGGCGCGTCCAGCTCGCTGTGCGGCTGTGCCCAGGTGGACCGCCAGTCCTGTTTGTCCCGCCAGGACGGCAGCGGCTCGGAGGCGCGGACCAGCAGGACCGGCGTCTCGATCGGCTCCGGCGCCCACTCCCTGAACAGCCGGAAGTAGCCCGCCATCGCGGTCAGCCGGTTGTCGTCCGGCGGGCCCAGCACGGTGCCCGTGCCGTCGTCCGTCCCGCTCCCCTGCCCCGGGCCCTCGATGCGGCCACGCACGCCGGAGAAGGCCTCGTCACCGAGGGGATAGACGTCGATCAGCACCAGGGCCGCCGGACGGATCCCGCGCTCGGCCAGCCGGCTGGTCAGGTGGTGTGCCAGCAGCCCGCCGGACGAGTGGGCGACCAGCACGAACGGGCGACCGTCGGCGTATGCCAGCAGCGACTCGGCCTGCGCGGCGGCTAGTGCCTCGAGGTCGGCCGGCAGCAGTTCGCCGCGGCCGAATCCGGGCGCGGGAAGTACCGCCACGTCCCGGCGATCCCGCAGCGCGGTGGCGAACCGGGCGTACTCGTGCGCTCCGGACATCGGCAGGACCGACGGGATGCACACCAGGCCGGGGCCGGCGTCGCCTTTGGCCAGCCGGACCACGTCCAATGCGCCGCCGGCGTCCGCCGGTCCGCTGAACGTGGGCCGGAAGCCGGCAACCGCGGTCAGCAGGTGCAGGAACTCGGGGACCCGGCCGGTACGCCCGGCCTCGCCCAGCATCCGGCCCAGCGTCTGCCCCCCGTCCTCGTCCAGGAGGGGTTCGGCGCCGGTCTCGGCCGGCTCCGGCGCGGACGGCGCCACGGCCATCGCGGTCGCCAGGTACGCTCCCAGCGCCTGCGGCGTCGGGTTTTCGAACGCCACCGTGGCCGGCAGCCGGACCCCGGTGGCCTTGCTGAGCCGGTTGCGCAGCTCGAGTGCGGTCAGCGAGTCGAAGCCCATCTGCAGGAACCGCGTACCGGAGCCGATCGTCTCGGTGTCCGGGTAACCGAGCACCGACGCGGCCTGCACCCGCACGTGTTCGACCAGCATCGTGGTGCGCTCGGCCACCGGCAGGGCGGCGAGCCTCTCGGCCATCGACTGCTGCTCGGCCTGCGCCGGCCCGCGGCGGGGCTTCGGCATCAGGTCGCGCAGCTTGTGCGGGGTGGCACCGTCGGCCGAGAGGCCGCCCAGGTCCAGGCGCATCGGCAGCAGCACCGCCCGGTCGCCGCGCAGGGCGGCGTCGAACAGATCCAGCCCTTCCTCGGCGGTCAGGCCGGGGATGTGTGCGGCGGTCCGTGCGCCGGCGGCCGCGCCGGCCATCGAGCCGATCGCGCCGAGGCTGTCCAGCCACAGTCCCCAGGCCAGCGAGACGGCGGGGCGGCCCCGGTCACGGCGGTACTGGGCGAACGCGTCCAGGAAGCTGTTGGCCGCCGCGTAGTTCGACTGGCCCAGGTTGCCCAGCACTCCGGCGGCCGACGAGAACAGCACGAACGCCGCCAGGTCCCGGTCTCGGGTGAGCTCGTCCAGGTTCAGCGCGGCATCCACCTTGGGGCGCAGCACCCGGTCCAGGCGGGCCGGGGTGAGCCCCTCGACCACCCCGTCGTCCAGGACACCAGCGCTGTGCACGACCGCGGTCAGCGGGTGTTCGGCCGGGATGTCGGCGAGGACCGCGGCCAGCGCGGACCGATCGGCGGCGTCACAGGCCACCACGGTGACCGTCGCGCCCAGCTCGGTCAGCTCGGCCCGCAGCGCCTCGGCGCCCTCGGCTGCCGGACCGCGCCGGCTGGTCAGCAGCAGGTGGCGCACACCGTGCCCGGTGACCAGACGCCGGGCCACCAGCGCGCCCAGGGTCCCGGCGCCACCGGTGATCAGAACCGTGCCGTCCGGGTCCAGCCCGGCCGGGGCGCCGACCGGCACACTGGCCCGAGCCAGCCGCGGGGCATGCGGGACACCGTCGCGCAGCGCCAGCTCGGGTTCGCCGGTGGCCACCGCGGCCGGCAGCGCGGCCAGCGAGGCCGGGCTGCCGTCGAGGTCGACCAGGACGAACCGGTCCAGGCTCTCCGACTGCACCGAGCGCAGAAGACCCCAGACCGGTGCGTAGGCGAGGTCGGTGACCGCGTCGTCCGGGCCGGTGGAGACCGCGCCCCGGGTGACCACCACCAGCCGGGTGTCGGCCAGGCGGCGCTCCCCCAGCCAGGCCTGCACCAGGGCGAGTGCCTCCTGGGCGGCGGTGTGCGTACGCTCCACCGACGGCTCCTGGCTCGCGTCGGTGGCCGCCGAGCCGAGCGCGGTGAAGACCACCGCCGGCGGCTGCGTCCCGGTGTAGAGGGCGGCGACCAGCGAGCGCAGGTCCGGATAGCCGGTCCCGATCGCACCCAGCCCCTCGCCGAGCACCGCGTGCCCGGCCGTCGCGGGGGCGGCCGGCAGCGGCTGCCGCGGCCAGTCGAGCTGGAACAGCGACTGCCGGTGGCGGCCGCCGGCGGCGCTGAGCCGGTCGGCGGAGATCTGCCGGACGACCAGACCCTCGGCCGAGAGCACCGGCGCGCCGGTGTCGTCCGCGACAACCAGCGACATCGCCTCCGGGCCGGCCGGGGCGAACCGGACCCGTAGCGTGGTGGCCCCGGTCGCGTACCGGTTCACCTCACGCCAGGAGAACGGAAGCCACAGCCCTCCCCCGGTGCCGTCGGCGCCGTCACCCGTGTCGGCGCCGGCTGCGACCGCGTGCATGGCCGCGTCCAGCAGCGCCGGGTGCAGGCCGAAGCCGTCCACGTCGTCGCGCTGGCCGGCCGGCAGCTCCACTTCGGCGAAGATCTCCTCGCCGCGCCGCCACACCCGGCGCAGACCTTGGAACGCCGGTCCGTACCCGATGCCGGCGGCGTGGAATCGGTCGTAGACCCCGTTGACGTCGACCGGAGCGGCCGCGGGCGGCGGCCAGGCGGAGAGATCGGCGGCGGCCGGAGCCGAGCCGGTGGCCAGCGTGCCGCCGGCGTGCCGGGTCCACGGCTGGGAAACGTCTTGGTCGTCGGGACGCGCGTAGATCTCGATCGGCCGGTGCCCGGTGTCGTCCGGCTCACCGACCGCCACCTGCACGGCCAGGCCACCCTCCGCCGGAAGCACCATCGGCGTCTCGAAGGTGAGTTCGACCAGCCGCGGATGCCCGGCGATCGCACCGGCGTGCAGGGCCAGCTCGACGAAGGCGGTGCCGGGCAGCAGCACAGTGTCCAGCGCGGCGTGGTCGGCCAGCCAGGGATGGGTCTGCAGGGACAGCCGGCCGGTGAGGATCAGCCCGCCCGAGTGCGCCGGCTCGACCGCCGCCGCCAGCAGGGCATGACCGGCCGGCACCAGTCCGGCCGAGGTGACGTCACCGGTCACCACGGCCGGCTCCAGCCAGTACCGGCTGCGCTGGAACGCGTAGGTCGGCAGATCGGCCCACCCCGCCCCGGTCAGGTCCAGGGCGGCGGTCCAGTCCGGGTCGGCGCCGCGGGCGTGCGCCTCGGCCAGCGCGGCGACGAAACGCAGCGGGCCGCCCTGGTCACGGCGCAGCGTGCCCTGCACCCCGGCGGCCGATCCGGCGTCGTCGAGGATGCCCTGTACCGGCACGGTGAGGACCGGGTGGGCGCTCATCTCCAGGAAGAGGTTGTGGCCGTCGGCCAGCAGCGCGCGGACCGCCTGCTCGAACTCAACGGTCTGCCGCATGTTGCGGTACCAGTAGTCGGCATCCATCGGGGTGTCCAGCAGCTCGCCGGTGACGGTCGAGTAGAGCGGGATCTCAGCCGGGCCCGGCCGGACCGGCGCCAGGTCGGCCAGCAACTGGTCGCGCAGCACCTCGACACTTGCCGAGTGCCCGGCGCCGAGGGCGCCCGGGATGCGACGCACCCGGACCTCGTCGCCCTCCAGCGCGGCGATGAACTCGTCCATCGCCTCGGTCTCACCGGCCACCACGCAGGCACCCGGGCCGTTCACGACGGCGACCGAGAGCCGGCCGTCCCAGGCGGCGATCCGCTCCCGCACCGACGGCGCCGGGGCGAGCACCGAGGCCATCGCGCCGGTGCCGATCAGGGCGAGCAGGGCCTTGCTGCGCAGCGCGACGATCCGGGCGGCATCGCGCAGGGACAGGATCCCCGCCACGTACGCGGCGGCCACCTCACCCTGCGAGTGCCCGACCACCGCGGACGGCCGGATGCCGCAGCTGCGCCACAGCTCGGCCAGCGACACCATGGTGGCGAACAGCATCGGCTGCAGGGCGTCGACCTGCTCGACGGTCGGCGCACCGGGCACGCCGCGCAGGGCGTCCTCGACCGACCAGTCGAGGAACTCGCGCAGCGCCGCATCGCACTCGGCGACCGACTGAGCGAACACCGGTGAGGTGTCCAGCAGCTCGGCCGCCATGCCGGCCCACTGCGAGCCCTGCCCGGGGAAGACGAACGCGGTCTTCACCTCGGTCGTCGCCTCGTGCTGGACCAGGTTGTCGGCGTCGGCGCCGGCGGCCAGCCCGGCCAGGCCGGCCAGCAGCGACTCGCGGTCGCCACCGGTGATCGCGGCCCGGTGCTCGAAGGTGGCCCGGCGGGTCAGCAGGGTGGCGGCGACGGCGGCCGGATCGAACTCCGGCTGCGCGGTGAGGAATCCGTGCAGCCGCTCGGCTTGAGCGCGCAGGGCCTTGGCGGTCCGGGCCGAGAGCATCCACGGCAGCGGCCCGCCCGGCAGCGCCGGCTCCGGAGTACCGGGCTTACGCGGTGCCGGCACCGGTTCGGGGGCCTGCTCCAGCAGCACGTGGGCGTTGGTGCCGCTGACGCCGAACGAGGAGACCGCCGCCCGGCGCGGCTCGCCGGTCTCCGGCCACGGCCGCGTCTCGGTGAGCAGCGCGACCCCGCTGCCCTCCCAGTCCACCTTGGTGGACGGGACAGCGACGTGCAGGGTCGGCGGCAGGACGCCGGCCCGCATCGCCATCACCATCTTGATGACGCCGCCGACGCCGGCCGCGGCTTGGGTGTGACCGACGTTCGACTTGAACGAGCCCAGCCACAGGGGTGACCGGGAGTCGCGGGTCCGGCCATACGTCGCGATCAGTGACTGCGCCTCGATCGGGTCGCCCAGCGGTGTGCCGGTACCGTGCGCCTCGACCGCGTCGATCTGCTTCGCGGTCAGCTGGGCGTCGACCAGCGCGTCGCGGATGACACGCTGCTGCGACGGCCCATGCGGAGAGGTGAGCCCGTTCGAGGCGCCGTCCTGGTTGACCGCGCTGCCGCGGACCACGGCGAGGATCCGCCGACCGTTGCGAACCGCGTCGGAGAGCCGTTCCAGCATCAGCATGCCGGCGCCCTCGGCGAACCCGGCGCCGTCGGCGTCGTCCGAGAAGGCCTTGCACCGGCCGTCGGCGGCCAGCCCCTGCTGCTTGCTGACCTCGATGAACGTTCCCGGCGCGCACATCACCGTGACGCCGCCGGCCAGCGCCAGGTTGCACTCGCCGCGACGCAGCGATTGGACCGCCAGGTGCAACGTCACCAGCGAGGACGAGCAGGCGGTGTCGACTGTCAGCGCCGGCCCGACCAGGCCGAAGGTGTACGCGATCCGGCCGGAGGCGACACTGCCCGACGTGCCGGTGCTCAGGAATCCGCCGATGCCCTCCGGCAGCTGCGGGCCCTGGGCCAGGTAGTCGGTGTTGTTCATCAGACCGGCGAAGACACCGGTCGAGCTGCCACGCAGCCGGGCCGGGTCGAGGCCCGCGTGTTCGATCGCCTCCCAGGCCGATTCGAGGAACAGCCGCTGTTGCGGCTCCATGGCGAGCGCCTCCCACGGCGAGATGCCGAAGAACGCCGAGTCGAAGTCGCCCGCGCCGCGCAGGAATCCGCCGCTGCCGCCCGGCGGCGAGCCGTCCTCCGGTTCGGGTAGGTCCCACCCGCGGTCGCCGGGAACCTGGGACACCCCGTCCCGGCCGTCCCGCACCATCTCCCAGAGCGCCTCGGGCGAGTCCACGTCGCCGGGGTACCGGCAGCTCATACCGATCACCGCGATCGGCTCGTGCGCGTCGGCCTCAGTTTTTCGCAGCTGCTCCCGGGTCTGGTGCAGATCACTGGTCAGCTGCTTGAGGAAATGCCGCAGCTTGTCCTCGTTGGACATGTCTGTGTTCTCCTAGCGAGTCAGGAAATACCGAATTCGCGCCCGATGAATTGGAAGATCTCGTCGTCGCTGGCCTGCTCCAGGTGCTCGGAGACGGTCGTCTCGCCGTCCCCGGCCGGTTCCGGGCGACCCTGATCGGCCCAGCGGCTGAGCAGCGTCTGCAGGCGGGTGGTGATCCGGGATCGCTGTCCGCTGTCGACGTCCGCGGCGTCGAGCAACGCCTCCAGCGCGTCGATCTCGACCTCCAGGTCGGGGCCGGCCGCGCCGCCCAGCAGGGCCGGGATCAGGTGCTCGGCCAGCTCGGCCGGGCTCGGCTGGTCGAACACCAGGGTGGCCGGTAGCCGCAGGCCGGTGGCGGCGGCGAGCTGGTTGCGCAGCTCGACCGCGGTCAGCGAGTCGAAGCCCAGCTCCTTGAACGCCGCGTGCGGGCCGACCGCCTCCGCGCCGCTGTGGCCGAGCACTCCGGCCGCAGCCGTGCGGACCAGTCGCAGCAGGGTGTCGTAGCGCTCCTCCGGAGTCATCGGCGCGAGCTTGCGCGCCCAGTCGGCGGCGTCCGCATCCTGCGCGGCCCTCCGGGGACGACTACGAATCAGGGAGCGGAACAGTGGCGGCACGTCTCCGCTCTTGCGGAGTGCGGGCAGGTCCAACCGCATCGGTACGAGGACCCCACCGCGTGCCCAGGTCGCGTCGAACAGCGCCAGACCCTCGGCCTCGGACAACCCGGCGAGCCCCTCGACACCGGCGCCCATCCCGCCGGGCTGCTCCCACAACCCCCACGCCAGCGACGTTCCGACCAGACCAGCGGTGTTGCGTTCCCGGATCAGCTCATCGAGGAAGCTGTTCGCCGCCGCGTAGTTGCCCTGACCGACATTGCCCACCACACCGGCCGCCGACGAGAACACCACGAACATGTCCAGGTCGAGATCGGCGGTCAGCTCGCTCAAATGCCTGGCCGCGTCCACCTTCGGCGCGAACACCCGATCCAACCGCTCCGGCGTCAACGACGAAATCAACCCGTCATCCAACACCCCGGCCGTGTGCACGACCCCGCGCAGATCAGAGATCCCGGCCAGAAGTTCGGCGACCGCATCCCGATCCGCCACATCACAGGCCACCACCTCAACCGCCGCGTCCAACTCCGCGACCAACTCCCGCGCACCCGGCGCCTGCAGACCACGACGACTGGTCAAGACCAGACTCCGCACCCCGTGCTCGGCCACCAGATGCCGGGCCAGCAGCGCGCCCAGCGCACCGGTCCCGCCGGTGATCAGCACCGTGCCGCCGTTCGGCACCGGCGCCGGCTCGCCCCCGGCACGAACCAGACGTGGCGCCTGCCAAACACCATCACGCAACCGCAACTCCGGCTCACCAGCGCCCAGAACACCGGCCACCAGATCGTCCGTCAACGACTCCGAGCCCACGTCCAGCAGCACGAACCGGTCCGGGCGCTCACTCTGCGCCGACCGGACCAGACCGAACACCGCCGCCGCTGCCGGATCCATGCCGTGAGCGACGAACACCAACCGGTCGTCACCAGCAGACTGCAACCGGCCCAGCACCTCGTACACATCGATGCTGTCCACCACCTCGAACGCCACATCCGCGTCGACCGGCGACACCTCCACCCAGTCGACCGAGAAGAGCTTGTCGCTGCCCGCCATCCGGGTCAGATCGGCCGCGCGCAGCGTCAGCGAGTCGGCCGACAGCACCGGAGCGCCGGAGGCGTCCGCGGCCAGCAAGGCGATCGCGTCGTTTCCCGCCGAGGTGAGCCGGACCCGCAACGCAGTGGCGCCGACGGCGTGCAGGCTCGCCCCGGTCCACGCGAACGGCAGCCATGGGCCGGGCTGGTCGGCGTCGACGAATCCGCCGAGGGACGCCGCGTGGAGGGCCGCGTCGAACAGGGCGGGGTGCAGACCGAAACCGGTCACCGCGGTCCCGTCCGGCAAGGCCACCTCGGCGAAAACAGCATCTTGCGTACGCCAGGCCGCGCGCACGCCCTGGAACACCGGGCCGTAGTCGAGGCCGGCATCGGCCAGCGTGTCGTAGAGGCCGTTCACGTCCAGTGGTTCCGCGTCGGCCGGCGGCCAGACGGCCAGGTCGGTCGACCGGGCGGGAGCATCCGGGCTGAGGAGGCCGTGGGCGTGCCGGGTCCAGGGGTCGTCACTGTCGGCCGGCCGCGAGTAGATCGCCACCGCCTGGGTGCCCTCGTCCACGGTCACCCGCAACGCCACCGCGCCGTGAACCGGCAGCACCAGCGGCGCCTCGATCGTCAACTCCGCGACCGACCCCGCACCCACCTGGTCCCCCGCATGAACCGCGCACTCGACCAGCGCCGCACCCGGAAACAGAACGCTGTCACCGACCCGATGCTCGGCCAGCCACGGGTGGCTTTGCAGCGACAGGCGGCCGGTCAGCACCAGGGTGTCGCTGTCCGGGATGGTGATGGCCGCGGTGAGCAGCGGGTGCCCGGTCGTGGACTGACCGAGGCCGGTCGCGTCGCCGGTGCCGCCGGTGCCGCGCAGCCAGAACTGTTCGTGCTGGAAGGCGTAACCGGGCAGATCGACCAGCTTCGCGCCCCGGCCGGCGAACACGCCTGCCCAGTCCAGCTCCATCCCGGCCTCGTGCAGTCGGGCCAGGGCGGCGGTGAACGTTTCCGCCTCGTCCCGACCCTCCCGCAACACCGGAACAGCAAGCACATCGCCGGCCATCGCGGACAACACCCCGTCGGGGCCGAGTTCCAGCCACGCGGTCACGCCCAGCTCGGATGCCGTGGCCAGACCGTCGGCGAACCGGACCGCCTCGCGCACATGCCGCACCCAGTACTCGACCGTGCCCTGCTCCTGCACCCGGCCGGTCACATTCGAGATCACCGGCAACTGCGGGGCATGGAACGTCAAACCTGCCAGGGCCTGGGCGAACTCGGTCAGCATCGGCTCCATCAGATGCGAATGGAACGCGTGACTGACCGCCAGCCGCCGCACTCGCACCCCGTCGGCACGCCAGCCCTCGACCAGCGCCTCGACCGCGTCCTCGGCACCGGAGATCACCACCGAGGTGGGACCGTTGACCGCCGCGATCTGCACCCGACCATCGAGCGCCGCCGCGACCGTGGCCTCGTCCAGGTTGACCGCGGCCATCGCCCCACCCACGGGAAGGGCTTGCATCAACCGGCCCCGAGCACTGATCAGCGTGCACGCATCCGCCAGGGACAGGACACCGGCCACATGCGCGGCCACGATCTCGCCGACTGAATGACCGAGCAGCACCTGCGGCCGCACACCCCACGATTCGACCAGCCGATACAACGCCACCTCAACCGCGAACAACGCCGGCTGCGCCTGTCCGGTCTGATCCAGCAGAGCAGCCTCGTCGCCGAACACCACCGACCGCACATCACCCGGCAGCAGCGCACACACCTCGTCAAACGCGGCGGCGAACACCGGGAACGTCTCATACAGGCCCCGGCCCATACCCAGACGCTGACTGCCCTGACCGGTGAACATCACCCCCAGCCGCACATCGCCCGCCACCTGAGGATCGATCCGGCCATCCCGCAGTACCGCCCGGTGCTCGAACCGGGTCCGCGTCGCCAACGTCCATGCGATGTCTACGTCAGAGATCTCCGGATGCTCGGCGACATATTCCGTCAGCCGGGCGGCCTGGTCGTGCAGGGCCGCCTCCGACTTGGCGGACAGGATGAACGGGACGGGAGCGGTCACCGAGGCCACCGGCACGTCGACCGCGGGCGGCTCCTCCAAGATGACGTGCGCATTCGTGCCGCTGATCCCGAACGACGACACACCCGCCCGCCGCGGACGCTCACCGCGCGGCCACGGCCGCTGCTCGGTCAACAACGACACCGCGCCCTCGGACCAATCCACGTGCGGCGTCGGCTCATCCACGTGCAGAGTGCGCGGCAGCACCTCGTACCGCATCGCCTGCACCATCTTGATCACACCAGCCACACCCGCGGCGGCCTGCGTGTGACCCAGGTTCGACTTGACCGACCCCAGCCACAGCGGCTCCGACCGATCCTGCCCATAAGTAGCCAGCAGCGCCTGCGCCTCGATCGGGTCACCCAACCGCGTCCCGGTGCCATGCGCCTCCACCGCACCGACGTCGGCCGGCTTCAGTCCAGCGTTCGCGAGCGCCTGCCGGATGACGCGTTGCTGCGACGGGCCGTTCGGGGCGGTCAGGCCGTTGGACGCACCGTCCTGGTTGACCGCCGAACCCCGCACCACCGCCAGGATCCGATGCCCGTTGCGCTGCGCATCCGACTGGCGCTCCAGCACCAGCATGCCCACACCCTCGGACCAGCCCGTGCCGTCCGCCGCACCGGCGAACGGCTTGCACCGGCCGTTGTGCGCCAGACCCTGCTGCTGCGCGAAGCTGGCGAACGTGTCCGGCGTCGGCATCACCGTCACCCCGCCGGCCAGCGCCAGATCACACTCACCACGCGCCAGGGCCTGCGCCGCCAGATGCATGGTCACCAGCGACGACGAGCAGGCCGTATCGACAGTGACCGCCGGACCCTCGAAACCGAACGTATAGGACACCCGGCCGGAGACCACGCTGCTGGAACTGCCGATACCGAGGAACGCCTCCACTCCGTCCGGTACGTCGACCATGCGAGCGCCGTAGTTGTGGTACATCACGCCAGCGAAGACACCGGTCTGGCTACCGCGCACCGACACCGGGTCGATCCCGGCCGATTCGAACGCCTCCCAGGACGCCTCCAGCAGCAGCCGCTGCTGCGGATCCATCGCCAGCGCCTCGCGCGGCGAGATCCCGAAGAAGCCCGGGTCGAACTTCGCCGCGTCGTACAGGAAACCACCGGCCAACTCGTAAACCGAGGTGTCCAGCAGATCCGTGACATCCCAGCCACGATCCTCCGGGAACGCCCCGATCCCGTCACCACCCGCGGCGACAAGATCCCACAGCTGCTCCGGCGAATTCACCCCACCCGGGTAGCGGCACGCCATCCCGACCACCACGATCGGGTCCTCGACTCGCGGTCGCACGACGCCGGTCGCCATCGGCGCGTCGTCGCCGACGACCAGGCCGAGGAGGAAGTCCGCGGCCGCCGCCGAGGTCGGGTAGTCGAAGACCAGCGTCGCCGGCAGCCGTAGCCCGGTTTTCGCGGCGAGCTGGTTGCGCAGCTCGACCGCGGTCAGCGAGTCGAAGCCCAACTCCTTGAACGCGGCCTGCGAGCCGACCGCGTCCGGGCCGGCGTGGCCGAGCACTCCGGCCGCGGTCGCCCGCACCAGAGTCAGCACCGCGTCGCGGCGATCGACGGCGGCCATCGCCGTGATCTGCTCGCTCCAGCCGGAGGCCGAGTTGCCGCGTCGGGCCGCCGGGCGCGGCTTGCGGACCAGGGAGCTGAGGATCGGCGGCACGTCTCCGCTCTTGCGGAGTGCGGGCAGGTCCAACCGCATCGGTACGAGGACCCCACCGCGTGCCCAGGTCGCGTCGAACAGCGCCAGACCCTCGGCCTCGGACAACCCGGCGAGCCCCTCGACACCGGCGCCCATCCCGCCGGGCTGCTCCCACAACCCCCACGCCAGCGACGTTCCGACCAGACCAGCGGTGTTGCGTTCCCGGATCAGCTCATCGAGGAAGCTGTTCGCCGCCGCGTAGTTGCCCTGACCGACATTGCCCACCACACCGGCCGCCGACGAGAACACCACGAACATGTCCAGGTCGAGATCGGCGGTCAGCTCGCTCAAATGCCTGGCCGCGTCCGCCTTCGGCGCGAACACCCGATCCAACCGCTCCGGCGTCAACGACGAGATCAACCCGTCATCCAACACCCCGGCCGTGTGCACGACCCCGCGCAGATCAGAGATCCCGGCCAGAAGCTGGGCGACCGCGTCTCGATCCGCCACATCACAGGCCACCACCTCAACCGCCGCGTCCAGCTCCGCGACCAACTCCCGCGCACCCGGCGCCGCCAGACCACGACGACTGGTCAGCACCAGACTCCGCACCCCATGCTCGGCCACCAGATGCCGAGCCAGCAGCGCACCCAGCGCACCCGTCCCACCGGTGATCAACACCGTGCCGCCGTTCGGCACCGGCACCGGCTCACCCCCGGCACGAACCAGACGCGGCGCCTGCCAAACACCATCACGCAACCGCAACTCCGGCTCACCAGCGCCCAGCGCCTCGGCCAGCAACTCCGTGGTGATCTCAGCGCCGCCCAGGTCGAGCAGCACGAACCGGTCCGGATTCTCACTCTGCGCCGACCGCACCAAACCCCGCACCGCGGCCTCGACCGGACCAGCACCGGCACCGACGAAAACCAGCAACGACTCGGCGAACCGACCCTCAGACACCCACCGCTGCAGCAACGACAACGCGGCCACAGACGCCTCATAAGCGGTACCCGCCGGATCAGCCAGAACCGGCACGACCACCGCACCCGGCACCGGACCCTCACCGAGATCGGCGAGCAACCGCCAGTCACCGGTCCAGACCCCGCCGCCAACCTCAGCCCAGTCGAGTGCGAACAGCGCGTCGCCGACCCGCGAGGCCTGGCTCAAGTCGGCCGCGCGCAACACGAGCGAGCCCACCGACAGCACCGGAGCACCGGCCGGGTCGGTGATCGTCAGCGAAACCGTGTCCGGACCGGCCGACGTCAGCCGGACCCGCAGCGCCGAGGCGCCGGTAGCGTGCAGGTCGACGCCACTCCACACGAACGGCAACATCGGACCGGTCCCGGTCGCCTCGATCAACCCACCGAGAGCGATGGCGTGCAGGGCCGCGTCGAACAGCGCCGGGTGCAGACCGAAACCGGTCACCGCGGTCCCGTCCGGCAAGGCCACCTCGGCGAAAACAGCATCTTGCGTACGCCACGCCGCGCGCACGCCCTGGAACACCGGCCCGTAATCGAGCCCGGCGTCGGCAAGCGTCTCGTAAAGCCCATCAATCTGGATCGGCTCAGCGTCGGCGGGCGGCCACACCGTCGCACCCGCCGAGACGACCGCCGGCTGCGACGAGACCATGCCACGGGCATGCCTCGTCCAGGAGTCGTCACCGTCGACCGGTCGCGAGTAGATCGCCACCGCCTGGGTGCCCTCGTCCACGGTCACCCGCAACGCCACCGCGCCCTGGACCGGCAGCACCAGCGGCGCCTCGATCGTCAACTCCGCGACCGACCCCGCGCCCACCTGGTCCCCCGCATGAACCGCCAGCTCGGCGAGTGCGGCGCCGGGCAGGATCACCTGCTCACCGACGCGATGCTCGGCCAGCCACGGGTGGCTCTGGATCGACAGGCGGCCGGTCAGCACCACCGTGTCGCTGTCCGGGAGGGCGACAGCCGCGGTGAGCAGTGGATGGCCGGTGGCTCCAAGGCCCAGGCCGGCAGGGTCGCCGGAGGCTGTCGAGGACTTGAGCCAGTAGCGCTGGTGCTGGAAGGCGTAGCCGGGCAGATCGACCAACTTCGCGCCCCGGCCGGCGAACACGGCCGCCCAGTCCAGCTCCATCCCGGCCTCGTGCAGTCGGGCCAGGGCGGCGGTGAACGTTTCCGCCTCGTCCCGACCCTCCCGCAACACCGGAACAGCAAGCACATCGCCGGCCATCGCGGACAACACCCCGTCCGGGCCCAGCTCCAGCCACGCGGTCACGCCCAGCTCGGATGCCGTGGCCAGACTGTCGGCGAACCGGACGGCCTCGCGCACATGCCGCACCCAATACTCGACCGTGCCCTGCTCCTCGACCCGGCCGGTCAGATTCGAGATCACCGGCAACTGCGGGGCATGGAACGTCAAACCTGCCAGGGCCTGGGCGAACTCGGTCAGCATCGGCTCCATCAGATGCGAATGGAACGCGTGACTGACCGCCAGCCGTCGCACCCGCACCCCGTCGGCACGCCACCCCTCGACCAGCGCGTCAATCGCGTCCGCGGCACCGGAGATCACCACCGAGGTGGGACCGTTGACCGCCGCGATCTGCACCCGGTCATCGAGCGCCGCCGCGACGGTGGCCTCGTCCAGGTTGATCGCGGCCATCGCCCCACCCGCGGGCAGGGCTTGCATCAGCCGGCCCCGCGCGGCGATCAGCGTGCACGCATCGGCGAGGGACAGGACCCCGGCAACATGCGCGGCGACGATCTCGCCGACCGAATGACCGAGCAGCACCTGCGGCCGCACACCCCACGACTCGACCAGCCGATACAGCGCCACCTCAAGCGCGAACAACGCCGGCTGCGCCTGTCCGGTCTGGTTCAACAGCTCGGCGTCAGCACCGAAGACCACCGACTTCACGTCACCCGGCAGCAGGGCACACACCTCATCAAACGCGGCGGCGAACACCGGGAACGTCTCATACAGGCCCCGGCCCATACCCAGACGCTGACTGCCCTGACCGGTGAACATCACCCCCAGCCGCACATCGCCCGCGACCTGCGGATCGATCCGCCCATCCTTCAATACCGCCCGGTGCTCGAACCGAGCCCGCGTCGCCAACGTCCACGCCACATCGACATCCGAGACCTCCGGATGATCGGCCAGATAGGCGGTCAGCCGGGCGGCCTGATCGTGCAGGGCCGCCTCCGACTTCGCGGACAGAATGAACGGCACCGGAGCGGTCACCGAAGCCACCGGCACGTCGACCGCGGGCGGCTCCTCCAAGATCACGTGCGCATTCGTGCCGCTGATCCCGAACGACGACACACCCGCCCGGCGCGGACGCTCACCGCGCGGCCACGGCCGCTGCTCGGTCAGCAACGAGACCGCGCCCTCGGACCAATCCACGTGCGGCGTCGGCTCATCCACGTGCAGCGTCTGCGGCAAAACCTCGTACCGGAAAGCCTGGATCATCTTGATGATCCCCGCGACACCCGCAGCGGCCTGGCTATGGCCGATGTTGGATTTGATCGACCCCAGCCACAGCGGCTCCGACCGATCCTGCCCATAAGTGGCCAGCAGCGCCTGCGCCTCGATCGGATCGCCGAGCCGGGTCCCGGTCCCGTGCGCCTCGACCACGTCCACATCGGCGGCGGAGAGACGGGCATTGGCCAGCGCCTGCCGGATCACCCGCTGCTGCGACGGACCGTTCGGGGCGGTCAGACCGCTGCTGGCGCCGTCCTGGTTCACCGCCGAACCCCGCACCACCGCCAGGATCCGGCGACCGTTGCGCAGCGCGTCGGACAGCGTCTCCAGCACCAGCATGCCGACGCCCTCGGAGAACCCGGTCCCGTCGGCGGCGCCCGCGAACGCCTTGCACCGGCCGTCCGCGGCGAGGCCGCGCTGGCGGGAGAACTCCAGGTAGGTGCCGGGCGTGGCCATCACCGTCGCGCCGCCGGCCAGGGCCAGCGTGCAGTCCCCGCTGCGCAGCGCCTGCGCTGCCAGATGCAGCGTGACCAGCGACGACGAGCAGGCCGTGTCGACCGTGACCGCCGGCCCCTCCAGCCCGAAGGTGTAGGCCACCCGCCCGGACGCGACGCTGCCGGAACTGCCGGTGCCGAGGAAGCCCTCGATCCCTTCCGGGACCGCGTCCAGCGACGGCGTGTAGTCCGTGTTGTTCATCAGGCCGGCGAACACGCCGGTCCGGCTGCCGCCGACTCCGTGCGGGTCGATGCCGGCCGACTCGAACGCCTCCCAGGACGCCTCCAGCAGAAGCCGCTGCTGCGGATCCATCGCCAGCGCCTCCCGCGGCGAGATCCGGAAGAAGCCCGGGTCGAAGTCGCCCGCGCCGCGCAGGAATCCGCCCTGGACGTTGTAAACGGTGCCGGCTCGATCCGGGTCGGGGTCGTAGAGATCGTCCAGGTCCCAGCCACGGTCGGTGGGGAACCCGGCGATCCCGTCGCCGCCGGACGCGACCAGCTGCCAGAGGTCTTCCGGCGAGGCGACCCCGCCGGGGTAGCGGCAGCTCATACCGATCACGGCGATCGGTTCCGCGTCCTTCTCCTCGGCCTCGCGCAGCCGGCGCCGGGTGTCGCGCAGGTCCGCCGTCGCGCGCTTCAGATAGTCGACGAGCTTTTCTTCATTCGTCATGTCGGCCACTCCTGGTGGGTCTGCGGCAGAAGGAATCAGGACTGGCCGAGTTCGCTGTCGAGCATGTCGAACAGCTCGTCAGCGGTCGCGGTTCGCAGGTCGTCGTCGGCGCTCTGTTCGCCGCCGTCCCGCGTCGCGCTCCACTTGGCCATGACGTCGCGCAGCCGGGCGGTGATGCCGGAGCGGTCGTCGATCTCACCGCTCAACGCGTTCAGCAGCGCTTCGAGCCGGTCGATCTCCGCGTACGCGGTCAGCGAGGTCGCGGCGTTCTCCTGGCCGAACTGCCCGGCCAGGTGGTCGGCGAGCAGCGCCGGTGTCGGGTAGTCGAAGATGAGCGTGGCCGGGAGTTTGCGGCCGAGGTACGCGCCCAGCTGGTTGCGCAGCTCGACCGCGGTCAGCGAGTCGATGCCGATCTCCAGGAAGCCGCGCTGCGGCAGGACCTGTTCGGCGCCGGCGAATCCGAGCACCGAGCCGGTGTGCCGACGTACCGCGTCCAGCAGGGCGTCCCGCCGTTCGCCGGAGCTCATCGCCGTGAGCCGTGTGGCCAGGCTGTTCGGTCCGGTGTCCCGCTGGGCTCGGCGGCGGGTGCCGCCTCGGACCAGGGCCCGGAACAGATGCGGTGTCCCGGCCTGGCCGCGCAGCGCGGCGAGGTCGAGGCGGATCGGCACGAGCAGGCCACCGGCCGCCCATCCGGCGTCGAACAGGCGCAGGCCGTCGGTGTCGCTGAGTCCGGCGACGCCGGCCCGGTGCAGGTCGCCACCCATCCCGTCGGCCTGCTCCCACAGGCCCCAGGCCAGCGACGTACCGGCCAGCCCGGCCGCGTTGCGCCGCTGGACCAGCTCGTCCAGGAAGCTGTTCGCCGCCGCGTAGGCGCCCTGGCCCGGGTTGCCGACCACACCGGCCGCCGACGAGAACACCACGAACATGTCCAGGTCGAGATCGGCGGTCAGCTCGTGCAGATGGTGAGCCGCGTCGACCTTCGGCGCGAACACCCGATCGAGCCGCTCCGGCGTCAACGACGAGATCAACCCATCGTCCAGCACCCCGGCCGTGTGCACGACCCCGCGCAGATCAGGGATCCCGGCCAGAAGTTCGGCGACCGCGTCCCGATCCGCCACATCACAGGCCACCACCTCAACCGCCGCGTCCAACTCCGCGACCAGCTCCCGCGCACCCGGCGCCGCCAGACCACGACGACTGGTCAGCACCAGACTTCGCACCCCATGCTCGGCTACCAGATGCCGGGCCACCAACGCACCCAGCGCACCCGTCCCACCGGTGATCAACACCGTGCCGGCAGCGGGCACCGGCACCGGCTCACCCCCGGCCCGGACCAGACGCGGCGCCTGCCAGCCACCATCACGCAACCGCAACTCCGGCTCACCAGTGGCCAGCGCCTCGGCCAGCAACTCCGTGGTGATCTCGGCGCCGCCGAGGTCGAGCAGGACGAACCGGTCCGGATTCTCCGCTTGTGCCGAACGGACCAGGCCGAACACCGCGGCCTCGGCCGGGCCGGCGTCGGCGGCGACGAAGACCAGACGGGAGTCGAGGTCCAGATCGGCGGTGAGCCGCTGCCGCAGCAGGGCGAGCGCGGACGCGGCCAGCGCGTGGGTCGCCGGGACGGTCGCACCCGGCGCGGCCGGTAGCGCGACCAGCAGGGCATCCGCCTCGGGGACGTCAGCCAGGTTCTCGTACACCTTGGCCGGCACCCCGGGCAGCGCCTCCCCCAGAGCGGCCCACGAGGCCGATGCGGTCCCGGTCACGGCCGGAACGGCGATCCAGTCCCGGCGGAACATCGCGTCCGGGGCGTCCGCGGCAGTAGCGGCCGCACGCAGCACCAGCCGCTGTACGTCTAGGACCGGTGATCCGGCCTCATCGGTGACGGCCAGCGCGATCGCGTTGTCGCCGGCCGGCGTGATCCGCACCCGCAGGGTGGTGGCGCCGGTGGCGAACAGGCTGACCCCGGTCCAGGCGAACGGCAGCGCCGGGGCGGTGCCGTCGCCGGTCACGAAGCCGCTGAACGCGACCGCGTGCAGGGTCGCGTCGAACAGCGCCGGGTGCAGGCCGAACCCGTCGACGGCGACGCCATCGGGCAGCGCCACCTCGGCGCACACCTCGTCGTCGGTACGCCAAGCCGCGCGCACGCCCTGGAAGGTGGGGCCGTAGAGCAGGCCGGCATCGGCCAGGGTGTCGTACAGGCCGTCGACGTCGACCTGGTCGGCACCGGCCGGCGGCCACGCCACCGGGTCCGCCGGCTCGGCGGGGACCTGCTGAGTGACGAGGCCCGATGCGTGCCGGGTCCAGGTCTCGGCGGCATCCGCCTGGGAGTAGACCGCGACCTTGTGATGGGACTCGTCGACGGTCACCCGCAGTGTCACCGCGCCCTGGGCCGGCAGCACCAGCGGCGCCTCGATGGTCAGTTCCTCGACCCTGCCGCAGCCGATCTGGTCGCCGGCGTGAATCGCCAGCTCGACGAGTGCCGCCCCGGGGACCAGCACGGTGTCGCCGAGCCGGTGCTCGGCCAGCCAGGGATGGGCCGATACAGAAAGCCGGCCGGTCAGCATCACGGTGTCGCTGTCCGGCACCGTGATGGTGGCGCCCAACAGCGGATGCCCGGTCACGCCGAGGCCGAGGCCGGCGGCGTCCGCGGCGGCGCCGGCCGGCGCCTCCAGCCAGTACCGATCGTGCTGGAAGGCGTAGGTCGGCAGGTCGGCCGCCTGGGCCGGACCGGCCGGCAGGTTCACCTCGACGCCGATGGTGTGCAGGGCGGCCAGGGCCGCGAGCAGGGTTGTGGGTTCGTCACGCCCGTTGCGCAGGGCCGCGACGGCCCGGACGTCGGTGGCGTCGGCGAAGTTCTGCTCGGCCATCCCGGTCAGCACGCCGTCCGGGCCGAGTTCGAGGAGCGCGGTCACGCCGCGGCCGAGCATCGTGGCGACGCCGTCGGCGAACCGGACCGCCTCCCGGACGTGCCGGACCCAGTAGCCAGGCGAAGCCAGTTCGCTGGGCAGGGCGAGGCGCCCGGTCACGTTGGAGATCACCGGCAGCTGCGGCCGGGCGAACGTCAGCCCGTTCAGGACCCGTTCGAACTCGGCCAGCATCGGTTCCATCAGCGGCGAATGGAACGCGTGGCTGACGGTGAGCCGGCGGACCCGTACGCCCTCGGCCCGCCACGCCTCGATCAGGCTCAGCACCACCGGTTCGGCGCCGGAGATCACCACCGAGGCCGGCCCGTTGACCGCCGCGATCGACACCCGATCGTCGAGGGCCGCCCGTACGGTCTCCTCGTCCAGGGCGACCGCCGCCATCGCGCCACCGGCCGGCAGCGCCTGCATCAGCCGGCCCCGGGCGCCGACCAGGGTGCACGCGTCCGCCAGCGACAGCACCCCGGCCACGTGCGCGGCGGCGATCTCGCCGACCGAGTGGCCGATCAGGCAATCCGGCGCGACACCCCACGACTCGGCCAGGCGGTACAGCGCGACTTCCAGCGCGAAGATGCCGGCCTGGGCGAACTCGGTCGCGTCCAGGCGGGCGGCGTCGTCGCCGAAGACCACCGTCCGGACGTCGCCGGGCAGCAGATCGCAGGCCTCGTCGAAGGCGGCGGCGAAGACCGGGAAGGCGTCGTACAACTGGCGGCCCATGCCGAGCCGCTGGCTGCCCTGCCCGGTGAACATGATCGCGGTCCGGACCGGTCCGGCCACACCGGTGGCCACGGTCGCCGCGGGCTCCCCCGCGGCCAGCGCGGCCAGACCGGCCAGCCGGGTCGCCCGATCGTCGCCGAGCACCGCGGCGCGATGCTCGAACCGGGTCCGGGTCAGCAGGGCCCGGGCGATGCTCTCGTCGGCGGTGTCCGGGCGTTCGGCCAGGAACCGGGCCAGGCGGGCGGCCTGGTCCCGCAGCGCGGGTTCGGATTTCGCCGACAGCAGCCACGGTGCCGGGACGCCGGCCGGGGCGACCGTGCCGGCCGGCGCGGTCGGCGCCTCCTCGAGGATGACGTGCGCGTTGGTGCCGCTGATCCCGAACGAGGAGACACCGGCCCGGCGCGGACGTTCACCGCGGGGCCACGGCTGCTGCTCGGTGAGCAGCGCGACCGCGCCCGCGGTCCAGTCGACCTGCGGGGTTGGTTCGTCCACGTGCAGGGTGCGCGGCAGGGACTCGTGCCGCATCGCCTGGATCATCTTGATGATCCCGGCGACACCCGCTGCGGCCTGGGTGTGCCCGATGTTGGATTTGATCGAGCCGAGCCACAGCGGCTGCGACCGATCCTGCCCATAAGTGGCGAGGAGCGCCTGCGCCTCGATCGGGTCACCCAATCGGGTGCCGGTGCCGTGCGCCTCGACCACGTCCACGTCGGCCGGGTTCAGACGGGCGTTCGCGAGCGCCTGCCGGATCACCCGCTGCTGCGACGGACCGTTCGGGGCGGTCAGGCCATTGGACGCGCCGTCCTGGTTGACCGCCGAACCCCGCACCACCGCCAGAATCCGATGCCCGTTGCGCTGCGCGTCGGACAACCGCTCCAGCACCAGCATGCCCACACCCTCGGACCAGCCCGTGCCATCCGCCGCACCGGCGAACGCCTTGCACCGGCCGTCGCGGGCGAGGCCGCGCTGACGCGAGAAGCTGGCGAACGTGTCCGGCGTCGGCATCACCGTGACGCCGCCGGCCAGGGCCAGTTCACACTCGCCCCGGTCCAGCGCCTGCGCCGCGAGGTGCAGCGTGACCAGCGACGACGAGCAGGCTGTGTCGACGGTGACTGCGGGCCCCTCGAACCCGAACGTGTAGGAGATCCGGCCGGAGGCGACGCTGCCCGAGGTGCCGGTGCCGAGGAAGCCCTCGACCTCGTCCGGGATCGCGGGCAGCCGGGACGCGTAGTTGTGGTACATCACGCCGGCGAAGACACCGGTCTGGCTACCGCGCGTCGTGGCCGGGTCGATGCCGGCCGACTCGAACGCCTCCCAGGACGCCTCCAGCAGCAGCCGCTGCTGCGGGTCCATGGCCAGCGCCTCACGCGGCGAGATGCCGAAGAAGCCCGGGTCGAAGTCGGCGGCGTCGTAGAGGAAGCCGCCGGCCAGCGCGTACGACGAGCCGGCCTTGTCGCTGTCGGCGTCGAACAGGCCGTCGAGGTCCCACCCACGATCCTCGGGGAACGCCCCGATCCCGTCACCACCCGCGGCGACAAGGTCCCACAGCTGGTCCGGCGAGCTCACTCCACCCGGGTAGCGGCAGGCCATCCCGACCACCACGATCGGGTCGCCGGCCACCGCGGTGGAGGTGACCGCTGTGGTGACCGTCTCGGCGCCGACAGCCAGGCCGAGGATGAACTCGGCCGCGACCGCTGAGGTCGGGTAGTCGAAGACCAGCGTGGCCGGCAGCCGCAGCCCGGTGACCGAGGCCAGCCGGTTGCGCAGCTCGACCGCGGTCAGCGAGTCGAAGCCCAACTCCTTGAACGCCGCGTGCGGGCCGACCGCGTCCGGGCCGGCGTAGTCGAGAACCTCGGCGACCGCGGTGCGGATCAGGTCCAGGATGAGCGGGGCGCGTTCGTCGGGCGCGGCGGCGAGCAGCCGTTCGGCCCATCCGCCCTGCGCGACGACCCGCCGGGGCCGGGTCCGGACCAGGGACCGGAACAGCTGAGGCACGTCACCACTCCGGCGCAGCGCCGGAAGGTCCAACCGCATCGGTACGAGGACCCCACCGCGTGCCCAGGTCGCGTCGAACAGCGCCAGACCCTCGGCCTCGGACAACCCGGCGACCTCCGCGATGCCGGCGCCCATCCCGTCGGGCTGCTCCCACAGCCCCCAGGCCAGTGAGGTTCCGACCAGACCGTTCGCGTTGCGTTCCCGGATCAGCTCATCGAGGAAGCTGTTCGCCGCCGCGTAGTTGCCCTGACCGACATTGCCCACCACACCGGCCGCCGACGAGAACACCACGAACATGTCCAGGTCGAGATCGGCGGTCAGCTCGCCCAAATGCCTGGCCGCGTCCGCCTTCGGCGCGAACACCCGATCCAACCGCTCCGGCGTCAACGACGAAATCAACCCATCGTCCAACACCCCGGCCGTGTGCACGACCCCACGCAGATCAGAGATCCCGGCCAGAAGCTCGGCGACCGCATCCCGATCCGCCACATCACAGGCCACCACCTCAACCGCCGCGTCCAACTCCGCGACCAGCTCCCGCGCACCCGGCGCCTGCAGACCACGACGACTGGTCAGCACCAGACTCCGCACCCCATGCTCGGCCACCAGATGCCGGGCCAGCAGCGCGCCCAGCGCACCGGTCCCGCCGGTGATCAGCACCGTGCCGCCGTTCGGCACCGGCGCCGGCTCACCCCCGGCACGAACCAGACGCGGCGCCTGCCAAACCCCATCACGCAACCGCAACTCCGGCTCACCAGCGCCCAGGACGCTCGCCACCAGCTCCTTCGTCACCGGTTCCGAGCCTGCGTCGAGCAGCAGGAACCGGTCCGGGCGCTCACTCTGCGCCGACCGGACCAGACCGAACACCGCCGCCGCTGCCGGATCCATGCCGTGAGCGACGAACACCAGCCGCTCGTCGCCCGCCGCCTGCAGCCGCGTCAGCGCCTCGGGCAGGTCGACGCTGTCGACGACCTCGAAGCCTGCGTCTGAACCGGTCACAGCGACGTCCACCCAGTCGACGGCGAACAGGGCGTCCCCTGGGGCGCTCGTGTCCATCGCCCGGAAGTGCAGCTTCCGGACCTGCGCCACGGGGGTCCCGGTGCTGTCCGCGAAGGTCAGCGAGACCGCGTCCGGGCCGGCCGGTGCGAGCCGGACGCGCAGCGCGGTGGCGCCGACGGCGTGCAGGCTCACCCCGTTCCAGGCGAACGGGAGCCGGGTCCGGCCGGCTTCAGCCGGGCCGGTGAACCCGCCGAACGCTGCGGCGTGCAGGGCCGCGTCGAACAGGGCGGGGTGCAGGCCGAAACCGGCCACCGGGGTGGTGTCCGGAAGGGTGACCTCGGCGTAGACCTCGTCGCCCGCGCGCCAAGCGGCGTGCAGACCCTGGAAGATCGGCCCGTAGTGCAGGCCGGTGTCGGCGAGGTCATCGTAGAGATGGCCGATCTCCAGCGGTTCGGCGTCGGCCGGCGGCCACACCGCGAGTCCGGCCGTGCTGACCGGCTCGGTCGGTACGACCGTGCCGCTGGCGTGCCGGGTCCACGGGTCGTCGGCAGCCGCGGTGTCCGGGCGGGTGTGGATCGCGACGGCGCGGTTGTCGTCGACGGTGACCCGCAGCGCGAGGGCACCCCGCGCGGGGAGCACCAGCGGTGCGTGCACGGTCAGCTCGTCGACGGTGTCGCAGCCGACCTGGTCGCCGGCGTGAACGGCCAGTTCGGCGAGTGCGGCGCCGGGCAGGATCACCTGGTCACCGACGCGGTGGTCGGCCAGCCACGGGTGGCTTTGCAGCGACAGGCGGCCGGTCAGCACCAGGGTGTCGCTGTCCGGAATCGTGATGGCCGCGGTGAGCAGCGGATGCCCGGTCGTGGACTGACCGAGGCCGGTCGCGTCGCCGGTGCCGCCGGTGCCGCGCAGCCAGAACTGTTCGTGCTGGAAGGCGTAACCGGGCAGATCGACCAGCTTCGCACCCCGACCGGCGAACACGCCCGCCCAGTCCAGCTCCATCCCGGCCTCGTGCAGTCGCGCCAGGGCGGCGGTGAACGTTTCCGCCTCGTCCCGACCCTCCCGCAACACCGGAACAGCAAGCACATCGCCGGCCATCGCGGACAACACCCCGTCGGGGCCGAGTTCCAGCCACGCGGTCACGCCCAGCTCGGATGCCGTGGCCAGACCATCGGCGAACCGGACCGCCTCGCGCACATGCCGCACCCAGTACTCGACCGTGCCCTGCTCCTCGACCCGGCCGGTCACATTCGAGATCACCGGCAACTGCGGGGCATGGAACGTCAAACCCTGCAGGACCTGAGCGAACTCGGCCAGCATCGGCTCCATCAAATGCGAATGGAACGCGTGACTGACGGTCAGCCGCCGCACCCGCACCCCGTCGGCACGCCAGCCCTCGACCAGCGCATCGACCGCGTCCACGACACCGGAGATCACCACCGAGGCGGGACCGTTGACCGCCGCGATCTGCACCCGATCATCCAGCGCCGCCGCCACGGTCGCCTCGTCCAGATTGACCGCGGCCATCGCCCCACCCACGGGCAGGGCTTGCATCAACCGGCCCCGAGCACTGATCAGCGTGCACGCATCCGCCAGGGACAGGACACCGGCAACATGCGCGGCAACAATTTCGCCGACCGAATGACCGAGCAGCACCTGCGGCCGCACACCCCACGACTCGACCAGCCGATACAACGCCACCTCAACGGCGAACAACGCCGGCTGCGCCTGTCCGGTCTGGTTCAACAGCTCCGCGTCAGCACCGAACACCACCGCTTTGAGGTCACCCGGCAGCAGGGCACACACCTCGTCAAACGCGGCGGCGAACACCGGGAACGTCTCATACAAACCCCGGCCCATACCCAGACGCTGACTACCCTGACCGGTGAACATCACCCCCAGCCGCACATCGCCCGCGACCTGCGGATCGATCCGGCCATCCCGCAGCACCGCCCGATGCTCGAACCGAGCCCGCGCCGCCAGAGTCCACGCCACATCGACATCCGAGATCTCCGGATGCGCGGCGACATATTCCGTCAGCCGGGCGGCCTGATCACGCAGAGCCGCCTCCGACTTCGCAGACACGATGAACGGCACCGGAGCCGTAACCACCGCCTCCGGAAGGTCCGCAGCAGGCGGCTCCTCCAAGATCACGTGCGCATTCGTGCCGCTGATCCCGAACGAGGAGACACCCGCCCGGCGCGGACGCTCCGACACCGGCCACGGCTGCTGCTCGGTGAGCAGCGCGACCGCGCCCGCGGTCCAGTCGACCTGCGGGGTTGGTTCGTCCACGTGCAGGGTGCGCGGCAGGGACTCGTGCCGCATCGCCTGGATCATCTTGATGATCCCCGCGACACCCGCCGCGGCCTGGCTGTGCCCGATGTTGGATTTGATCGAGCCGAGCCACAGCGGCTCGGACCGATCCTGCCCATAGGTAGCGAGGAGCGCCTGCGCCTCGATCGGATCGCCGAGCCGGGTGCCGGTGCCATGCGCCTCGACCACGTCCACGTCGGCCGGGTTCAGACGGGCGTTCGCGAGCGCCTGCCGGATCACCCGCTGCTGCGACGGACCATTCGGAGCGGTCAGGCCGTTCGACGCACCGTCCTGGTTGACCGCCGAACCCCGCACCACCGCCAGAATCCGATGCCCGTTGCGCTGCGCATCCGACTGGCGTTCCAGCACCAGCATGCCGACACCCTCGGACCAGCCGGTCCCGTCCGCCGCACCGGCGAACGGCTTGCACCGGCCGTTGTGCGCCAGACCCTGCTGCTGCGCGAAGCTGGCGAACGTGTCCGGCGTCGGCATCACCGTCACCCCGCCGGCCAGCGCCAGATCACACTCACCACGCGCCAGTGCCTGCGCCGCCAGATGCATGGTCACCAGCGACGACGAGCAGGCCGTATCGACAGTGACCGCCGGACCCTCGAAACCGAACGTATAGGAGAGGCGGCCGGAGACCACGCTGGTGGAGCTGCCGGTGCCGAGGAAGGCTTCGACGCCCTCGGGGACGCCAACGACGCCGGCCGCGTAGTTGTGGTACATCACGCCGGCGAAGACACCGGTCTGGCTACCGCGCACCGACACCGGGTCGATGCCGGCCGATTCGAACGCCTCCCAGGAGGCCTCCAGCAGCAGCCGCTGCTGCGGATCCATCGCCAGCGCCTCACGCGGCGAGATCCCGAAGAAGCCCGGGTCGAACTTCGCCGCGTCGTACAGGAAACCACCGGCCAACTCGTAAACCGAGGTGTCCAGCAGATCCGTGACATCCCAGCCACGATCCTCCGGGAACGCCCCGATCCCGTCACCACCCGCGGCGACAAGATCCCACAGCTGCTCCGGCGAACTCACCCCACCCGGGTAGCGGCACGCCATCCCGACCACCACGATCGGATCGCCGGCCACCGCGGTCGCCGCCACCGGAGCGGCCGCCGCGCCGGCGCCGACGACCAGGCCGAGCAGGAAATCCGCGGCCGCCGCCGAGGTCGGGTAGTCGAAGACCAGCGTCGCCGGCAGCCGCAGCCCGGTGACCGAGGCCAGCCGGTTGCGCAGCTCGACCGCGGTCAGCGAGTCGAAGCCCAACTCCTTGAACGCCGCGTGCGGGCCGACCGCCTCCGGGCCGGCGTAGTCGAGAACCTCGGCGACCGCGGTGCGGACCACGGTCAGCACGGACTCGGCACGGTCAGCCGGCGGCATGGCGAGGAGCCGCTCCGCCCAGCCACCGGCGTCGCGCCGGGCGGCGCGCCGCCCAGTGACCCGGACCAGCGAGCGGAACAGGTGCGGGATCTCGCCCGGGGTCCGTCGCAGCGTGGCAAGGTCGAGGCGGATCGGCACGAGCAGGCCACCGGCCGCCCATCCGGCGTCGAACAGGCGCAGCCCGTCGTCCTCGGCGAGCCCGAGGACGCCGCCGCCCCGGTGGACGGCCCCGCCCATCCCGTCGGCCTGCTCCCACAGGCCCCAGGCCAGCGACGTTCCGACCAGACCAGCGGTGTTGCGTTCCCGGATCAGCTCGTCGAGGAAGCTGTTCGCCGCCGCGTAGTTGCCCTGACCGGCACTGCCGAGCACACCGGCCGCCGACGAGAACACCACGAACATGTCCAGGTCGAGATCGGCGGTCAGCTCGTGCAGATGGTGAGCCGCGTCGACCTTCGGCGCGAACACCCGATCGAGCCGCTCCGGCGTCAACGACGAAATCAACCCGTCATCCAACACCCCGGCCGTGTGCACGACCCCGCGCAGATCCGGGATCCCGGCCAGAAGTTCGGCGACCGCGTCTCGATCCGCCACATCACAGGCCACCACCTCAACCGTGGCGTCCAACTCCGCGACCAGCTCCCGCGCACCCGGCGCCTGCAGACCACGACGACTGGTCAGCACCAGACTTCGCACCCCATGCTCGGCCACCAGATGCCGAGCCAGCAGCGCACCCAGCGCACCCGTCCCACCAGTGATCAACACCGTGCCGCCGGCCGGCACCGGCATCACCGATGTCGCGACCCGGACCAGACGCGGCGCCTGCCAAACCCCGTCCCGCAACCGCAGCTCCGGCTCACCAGCGCCCAGCGCCTCGGCCAGCAACTCCGTGGTGATCTCAGCGCCGCCCAGGTCGAGCAGGACGAACCGGTCCGGATTCTCACTCTGCGCCGACCGCACCAAACCCCGTACCGCGGCCTCGACCGGACCAGCACCGGTACCGACGAAAACCAGCAACGACTCGGCGAACCGATCATCAGACACCCACCGCTGCAGCAACGACAACGCGGCCACAGAAGCCTCATAAGCGGTACCCGCCGGATCAGCCAGAACCGGCACAACCACCGCACCCGGCACCGGACCCTCACCGAGATCGGCGAGCAACCGCCAGTCACCGGTCCAGACCCCGCCGCCAACCTCAGCCCAGTCCAGGCCGAACATCGCGTCGTGCACGGTGGTGAGCGCAGTCGACGCGAGCGGTCGCAGCGCCAGCGACTCGACGGAGAGCACCGCGGATCCGGCGGCGTCAGCGGCCAGCACCGACACCGCGCCGGCGCCGGCCGGGGTGAGCCGGACTCGGAGCACCGCGGCGTCGGTGGCGTACAGGCTGACGCCGCTCCACACGAACGGCAGCCATGGCCCGTCCTCGCCGGAGGTGTCGACGACACCACCGAGGGCGACCGCGTGCAGGGCCGCGTCGAACAGGGCGGGGTGCAGACCGAAACCGCTCACCGCGGTCCCGTCCGGAAGGGCCACCTCGGCGAAAACAGCATCTTGCGTACGCCAGGCCGCGCGCACGCCCTGGAACACCGGGCCATAGTTGAGGCCGGCCACGGTCAGCGCGTCGTACAGGTCGTCGACGTCCAGCGCCGTGCCACCGGCCGGGGGCCACTCGGTCAGGTCCTCCGGGGCGGCGGCGTGCCGGGGAGACACCGTGCCGTGGGCGTGCCGGGTCCACGGGGCGTCGCTGTCAGCCGGCCGGGAGTGGATCGCCACCGTGTGGCCGGTCCCGTCGACGGTGACCCGCAGCGTGATCGCGCCGTGCTCGGGCAGCGCCAACGGCGCCTCGATGGCCAGCTCCGACAGGGTGCCGCAGCCGGCCTGGTCGCCGGCGTGGACGGCGAGCTCGATCAGCGCGGTGCCGGGAACCACGATCGTGTCGTTGATCCGGTGGTCGGCCAGCCAGGGCTGGGTCTGCGCGGAGAGGCGGCCGGTGAGCAGGACGGTGTCGCTGTCCGGGAGGGCGATCGCGGCGCCGAGCAGCGGGTGGTCGCTGCGGCCCAGGCCGAGGCCGGTCGGGTCGCCGGCGGTGGTGGGCGCGTCGAGCCAGTAGCGCTGGTGCTGGAAGGCGTAGCCGGGCAGATCGACCAGCTTCGCGCCCCGACCGGCGAACACCCCGGCCCAGTCCAGCTCCATCCCGGCCTCGTGCAGTCGGGCCAGGGCGGCGGTGAACGTCTGCGCCTCGTCCCGGCCCTCCCGCAACACCGGAACAGCAAGAGTGTCGCCGGCCATCGCGGACAACACCCCGTCGGGGCCGAGTTCCAGCCACGCGGTCACGCCCAACTCGGATGCCGTGGCCAGACCGTCGGCGAACCGGACCGCCTCGCGCACATGCCGCACCCAATACTCGACCGTGCCCTGCTCCTGCACCCGGCCGGTCACATTCGAGATCACCGGCACCCGCGCCGGACGGAACGTCAAACCTGCCAGCACCTGAGCGAACTCGGCCAGCATCGGCTCCATCAAATGCGAATGGAACGCGTGACTGACCGCCAGACGCCGCACCCGCACCCCGTCGGCACGCCAGCCCTCGACCAGCGCATCGACCGCGTCCACGACACCGGAGACCACCACCGAGGCGGGACCGTTGACCGCCGCGATCTGCACCCGACCATCGAGCGCCGCCGCGACCGTGGCCTCGTCCAGGTTGACCGCGGCCATCGCCCCACCCACGGGAAGGGCTTGCATCAACCGGCCCCGAGCACTGATCAGCGTGCACGCATCCGCCAGGGACAGGACACCGGCCACATGCGCGGCCACGATCTCGCCGACTGAATGACCGAGCAGCACCTGCGGCCGCACACCCCACGACTCGACCAGCCGATACAACGCCACCTCAACCGCGAACAACGCCGGCTGCGCCTGTCCGGTCTGATCCAGCAGAGCAGCCTCGTCGCCGAACACCACCGCCTTAACGTCACCCGGCAGCAGCGCACACACCTCGTCAAACGCGGCGGCGAACACCGGGAACGTCTCGTACAGGCCCCGGCCCATACCCAGACGCTGACTGCCCTGACCGGTGAACATCACCCCCAGCCGCACATCGCCCGCGAGCTGCGGATCGATCCGGCCATCCTTGAATACCGCCCGGTGCTCGAACCGAGCCCGCGTCGCCAACGTCCATGCGATGTCAACGTCAGAGATCTCCGGATGCTCGGCGACATAAGCGCTCAGCCGAGCAGCCTGATCCCGCAGAGCCGCCTCCGACTTGGCGGACAGGATGAACGGCACGGGAGCGGTCACCGAGGCCACCGGCACGTCGACCGCGGGCGGCTCCTCCAAGATCACGTGCGCATTCGTGCCGCTGATCCCGAACGACGACACACCCGCCCGCCGCGGACGCTCACCGCGCGGCCACGGCCGCTGCTCGGTCAACAACGACACCGCGCCCTCGGACCAATCCACGTGCGGCGTCGGCTCATCCACGTGCAGAGTGCGCGGCAGCACCTCGTACCGCATCGCCTGCACCATCTTGATCACACCAGCCACACCCGCGGCGGCCTGCGTGTGACCCAGGTTCGACTTGACCGACCCCAGCCACAGCGGCTCCGACCGATCCTGCCCATAAGTAGCCAGCAGCGCCTGCGCCTCGATCGGATCACCCAACCGGGTGCCAGTGCCATGCGCCTCGACCACATCAATGTCGGCCGGGTTCAGACGGGCGTTCGCAAGGGCTTGCCGGATGACCCGCTGCTGCGACGGACCGTTCGGGGCGGTCAGGCCGTTCGACGCGCCGTCCTGGTTGACCGCCGAACCCCGCACCACCGCCAGAATCCGATGCCCGTTGCGCTGCGCGTCGGACAACCGCTCCAGCACCAGCATGCCGACACCCTCGGACCAGCCGGTCCCGTCCGCCGCACCGGCGAACGCCTTGCACCGGCCGTCGAAGGCCAGCCCACCCTGCACCGCGAAGTCCAGGAAGGTGTCGGGCGTCGGCATCACCGTGACACCACCGGCCAGTGCCAGGTCGCACTCACCGCGGCTCAGGGCCTGTCCGGCCAGGTGCAGCGTGACCAGCGACGACGAGCAGGCCGTGTCGACGGTGACCGCTGGGCCCTCGAAGCCGAACGTGTAGGACACCCGGCCGGAGACGACGCTGCTGGAGTTGCCGGTGCCGAGGAAGGCCCCGACACCATCGGGCACCTCGGTGAGCCGGGCGGCGTAGTTGTGGTACATCACGCCGGCGAACACGCCGGTCTGGCTGCCCCGCATGGTGGCCGGGTCGATGCCGGCCGACTCGAACGCCTCCCAGGACGCCTCCAGCAGAAGCCGCTGCTGCGGATCCATGGCCAGCGCCTCGCGCGGCGAGATGCCGAAGAAGCCGGCGTCGAAGGCGGGCGCGTCGTGCAGGAAGCCGCCCTCGATCGTCCGTTCGCCACCCGGTCGCTCCGGGTCGGCGACGAACCGGTCGGCCGGGTCCCATCCCCGGTCGGACGGGAACGCGGTCATCCCGTCCCGGCCGCTCAGCAGCATCTGCCACAGGTCGTCCGGACCGGTCACGCCGCCGGGGTAACGACAGGCCAGACCGACGATGGCGATCGGGTCGTCGGCGGTCCGGGCGGCGGCCACCGCCGTACGGATCGGGGTGGCGGCCTCGCCGAGGAGCTCGGCCTGGAGGTACTCGACCACCGCGAGGGTGCTGGGGTGGTCGAAGACCAGCGTGGCCGGCAGCCGCAGGCCGGTCACGGCGGCCAGCTGGTTGCGCAGCTCGACCGCGGTCAGCGAGTCGAAGCCGAGCTCTTTGAACGCCCAAGTGGGCTGTACCGCGTCCGGGCCGGCGTGGCCGAGGACTGCGGCGACCTGGGTCCGGACCAGGCGCAGGATCTCGTCGTGCCGGTCGGTCTCGCTGAGCGCGGCGAGCTGCTGAGCCCAGCCGTCGGCGCCGGCGCCGCGGCGGGCCGCCTTACGGCCGGCGGTCCGGACCAGGCCGCGGAACAGGTGCGGCACCTCGGTCGCGGTGCGCCGCAGCGACGCGAGATCGAGGCGCATCGGCAGGGCGACGGCGTTGGGGGCGAGCTGGGCGGCGTCGAAGAGGGCGAGTCCCTCGGCGTCGTCGAGGCCACGGGCGCCGCCGCGTTGCAGCCGGGACCGGCCCGAGTCGTCCAGGCTGCCACCCATCCCCTCGGACTGCGCCCAGAGGCCCCAGGCCAGCGAGACGGCGGGCAGGCCGTCGGCGCGGCGGCGCTGGGCGAGCGCATCGAGGAACGTGTTGGCGGCGGCGTAGTTGGCCTGGCCGGCGCTGCCGAGGATGCCGGCCGCGGAGGAGAACAGCGCGAACATCGCGAGGTCCCGGTCGCGGGTCAGCTCGTGCAGGTGCAGGGCGGCGTCCGCCTTGGGGGCGAGCACGGCGGCCAGGCGGTCCTCGGTGAGCGAGGTGACCAGGCCGTCGTCGATGACGCCGGCGGTGTGCACGACACCGGTCAGCGCCGGGAGGCGCCGCAGCAGCGCGGCCAGCGCCGGGCGGTCGGCGACGTCGCAGGCGGCCACTTCGACGGTGGCGCCCAGAGCCGTCAGTTCGGCGACGAGGCCGTCGGCGCCGGGGGCGGCCGGGCCGCGGCGGCTGGTCAGGACCAGATCACGTACGCCGTACGCGGTCACCAGGTGCCGGGCCACCAGCGCGCCCAGTGCGCCGGTGCCGCCGGTGACCAGCACCGTGCCGGCCGGGTCGAGGGCCGGACGGACGGTCTCGGACACTGCGGCGCGAACCAGTCGCGGGGCGCGCAGCACGCCGTCGCGTACGGTCAGTTCGGGTTCGCCGGTCTCGATCGCGGCGGCCAGCAGTCCCCCGGCCGCGTCCCCGCCGGCCACGTCGACCAGGACGAAGCGGCCCGGGTTCTCGCTCTGCGCGGAGCGGATCAGTCCCCAGACCGGGGCGTGTGCCAGATCGGTGACGTCGTCGCCGGCCGCGCCCGAGGTGATCAGCACGAGGCGCGACCCGGCGCACCGCTCGTCGGTGAGCCACTGCCGCACCAGGGTCAGCGCCCGGGCGGTCGCGGTGTGCGTCGCGGCAGGCAGTTCGGCGTCCGGGATCGGCGGGAACGCCGCCAGCACCGTCTCCGGCGCACCGGCGGCGAGCAGGGATTCCAGGTCCGGGTGCACGGTGGCCTCGACGCCGGGGATGACCGGGCCGAGCACCGCCCAGGAGGGCTGGGTGGTGACGGTGACTGGCAGCTGCACCCAGTCGAGCCGGTACAGGGCGTCGGTGACGGCGGCGCCGGGGGCCAGCCGGCCGGTGTCCACGGTGCGGAAGACCAGCCGGTCGACGGTCGCGACCGGGGCGCCGGTGCCATCGGTGACGGTGATGCCCAGGCCGTCGCCGGTACGGGTGAGCGCGACCCGCAGGGCGGTGGCGTCCCGGGCGTACAGGGTCACGCCGGTCCAGGCGAACGGCAGCCGGGGCGCGTCCGTCGCGGTCGCCGGGGCGCCGAGCGCGTCGGCGTGCAGGGCAGCGTCGAGCAGCGCCGGGTGCAGTCCGTAGCCGGCGACCGACGCGGTCTCCGGGAGTTCGACCTCGGCGTACACCTCGTCGCCCCGCCGCCAGGCGGCCTGCAGGCCCTGGAACATCGGGCCGTAGCCGAACCCGGCCGCGGCCAGGTCGTCGTAGAGCCCGGCCGCGTCGACCGGCTGCGCGCCGGCCGGCGGCCACTGCTCGAACGCCGCCGGCGGGGCCGGGGTCTCGGCGCTGAGCGTGCCGGTGGCATGCCGGGTCCACGGATCGTCGAGGACCGCGTCGGCCGCGCGGGAGTAGACGGCGACCGGGCGCGCCGGGGCGCCGGCCGGCCCGTCGACGGTCACCCGCAGCACGATCGCGGCGCGTGGCGGCAGGACCAGGGGCGACTCGATGACGAGTTCCTGCAGGGTGCCACAGCCGACCTGATCGCCGGCGTGCACGGCCAGGTCGACCAGGGCGGTGCCGGGCAGCAGGACGGCGCCGGCCACCCGGTGGTCGGCGAGCCACGGTTGGGTGTGTGCGGAGATCCGTCCGGTGAGCACGACGGTGTCGCTGTCGGGCAGGGCGACAGCCGCGCCGAGCAGCGGGTGACCGGTCGCCGACTGGCCGAGGCCGCCCGCGTCGCCGGAGGCCGGGGCGGCCCGCAGCCAGTACCGCTGGCGCTGGAAGGCGTAGGTCGGCAGGTCGATGGTGGCGGCGGCGCGGCCCGCGAACACTCCGCGCCAGTCCAGGTCGAGACCGCCGGCGTGCAGCCCGGCCAGCGCGGCGGTGAACGCGGTGGTCTCGTCGCGGCCCTTGCGCAGCACGGCGGCGACCGCGAGCGGAGTGTCCCCGGCGCTCTCCCGGGCCAGTCCGGACAGCACGCCGTCGGGGCCCAGTTCGAGCAGGGCGGTCACGCCCCGGGCGAGGACCGCGGTGATGCCGTCGGCGAACCGGACGGTGCCGCGGACGTGGCGCACCCAGTAGTCCGGTGAGCCCAGTTCGTCGGCGGTGGCCGGCGCGCCGGTGAGATTGGAGACGACCGGGATGCGCGGCGCCCCGAAGTCGAGGTGGGCCAGGATCCGGCCGAACTCGGCGAGCATCGGGTCCATCCGGGCGGAGTGGAACGCGTGGCTGACCCGCAGCCGGCGGACCCGTACGCCCTCGGCCCGCCACGTCTCGACCAGCGTCTCGACCAGCTCGGCGTCACCGGAGACGACGACCGAGGCGGGGCCGTTCACAGCCGCGATCGAGACCCGTCCGTCGCTGGCGGCGATCGCCTCGGTGACGGTGGCCTCGTCCAGGGCGACCGCGGCCATCGCGCCGCCGGCCGGAAGCGCCTGCATCAGCCGGCCCCGGGCAGCGACCAGCACGCACGCGTCGGCCAGCGACAACACGCCGGCCACGTGGGCGGCGACGATCTCCCCGACCGAGTGCCCGATCAGGCAGTCCGGCACGACACCCCACGACTCGGCCAGCCGGAACAGGGCCACTTCGAGCGCGAACAGCCCGGCCTGGGTGAAGACCGTGTCATCGAGGTCGCCGGCGGCCGGGTCGGCGCCGAACACCACGTCCCGGACGGACGTGCCGAGTTCGGCGTCGAGCAGCTCGCAGACCTCGTCGAAGGCGGCGGCGAAGACCGGGAACGTGGCGTGCAGCCGGCGCCCCATGCCGACCCGCTGGCTGCCCTGGCCGGTGAACATGACGGCGACGCGGGCGGCAGCCGGGGCCAGACCGGTGACGGTGCCCGGGCCGGGCCGGCCCTCGGCCAGGTCGGTCAGGCCGTGCAGCAGTTCGGTGCGGTCGGCGCCGAGCACCACGGCGCGGTGCGGGAAGTGCGAACGGGTCACGGCGAGCGACAGCCCGACCGAGGCCGGGTCGGCGTCCGGCGTGGCGGTGACGAACTCGGCGAGGCGGGTCGCCTGGTCGCGCAGGGCCGCCTCGGAGCGGGCGGAGAGCAGCCACGGCACGGCCGCGCCGTCCGGGATGACCGGTGCGTCCGGAGCGGGGGCCGCGGCGGGTGCCGGGGCCTGTTCGATGATGGTGTGCACGTTGGTGCCGCTGACCCCGAACGACGAGATGCCGGCCCGGCGCGGGCGGGCCAGGCTCGGCCACGGCTGGGCCTCGGTGAGCAGCTCGACCGCGCCCGCCGCCCAGTCCACCTGCGGGGTGGGCTCGTCGACGTGCAGGGTGCGGGGCAACACACCGTGCCGGATGGCCTGCACCATCTTGATCACGCCGGCCACGCCGGCGGCGGCCTGGGTGTGCCCGATGTTGGACTTGATCGAGCCGAGCCACAACGGCTCGGATCGGTCCTGGCCGTACGTGGCGAGCAGCGCCTGTGCCTCGATCGGGTCACCGAGCCGGGTGCCGGTGCCGTGTGCCTCGACCGCGTCGACGTCGGCCGGCGAGAGCCCGGCGTTCGCGAGAGCCTGCCGGATCACCCGCTGCTGCGACGGCCCGTTCGGGGCGCTCAGGCCGTTGCTGGCCCCGTCCTGGTTGACCGCCGACGAACGCAGCACGGCCAGCACCTGGTGACCGTTGCGTTCGGCGTCGGAGAGGCGTTCCAGCAGCACCAGACCGGCGCCCTCGCCCCAGCCGGTGCCGTCGGCGGCGCCCGCGAACGCCTTGCAACGGCCGTCGCCGGCCAGGCCGCGCTGCCGGGAGAACTCGACGAACGCGCCCGGCGAGGCCATCACGGTGACGCCACCGGCCAGGGCCAGAGTGCATTCGCCGCGGCGCAGCGACTGGGCCGCGAGGTGCATGGCGACCAGCGACGACGAGCACGCCGTGTCGATGGTGATGGCCGGGCCCTCCAGGCCGAGCACGTACGAGACGCGGCCGGAGATGACGGCGGTCTGGCTGCCGGTGATGAAGTAGCCCTCGGAGCCCTCCGGCGCCTCGTACGCCTCGGAGCCGTACCCCTGGGCGGTGGCGCCGACGAACACGCCGGCCGGGGTGCCGCGCAGCGAGTGCGGGTCGATCCCGGCTCGTTCGAAGGCCTCCCAGGCGATCTCCAGCAGGATGCGCTGCTGGGGGTCGGTGACGATGGCCTCGCGCGGGCTGATCCCGAAGAACGCGGCGTCGAAGTCGCCGGCGTCGTAGACGAAACCGCCGTCGCGGGCGTACGACTCGTCCTCGCCCTCGGTCCAGCCGCGGTCGGCCGGGAACGCCGCGATCGCGTCGCGGCCCTCGACGGCAAGCTCCCAGAGCTGTTCCGGGGTACGCACGTCACCCGGGAACCGGCAGCTCATCGCCACGATCGCGATCGGCTCGTCGTCGGCGGCCGCCGTGCTGGTCACCACCGGGGCCGGGGCGTCGTGCCCGCCGAGGGCCTGGGCCAGCACGAAGTCGGCGACGGCGTACGCGGTGGGGTGGTCGAAGACCAGGGTGGACGGCAGGCGCAGCCCGGTCGCGGCGTTGAGCCGGTTGCGCACCTCGACCGCGGTCAGCGAGTCGAAGCCGAGCTCGCGGAAGGCCGAGCCGGGCTGGATCGCGTCGGTGCCGGAGTGCCCGAGCACCGCCGCGGCCTGTGCCCGGACGATCTCCAAGACCACGTCGCGGCGCTCGCCGGTGGACAGCGCGGCCAGCCGGCGGGCCAGCTCGGTGCCCTCTTCGGCGGAGGGCGCCTGCTGCTGCACCCGGTTCTGCTGCCGGACCTCGCTCAGGTCGCTGATGAACGGCCGCGGCCGGGCGGCGGTGTACGCCGGGGCGAAGCGTTCCCAGTCCATGTCGCAGATCGACACGGTGGTCTCTTCGTGCTCGACGGCCTGAACCATGGCCAGCACGGCGAGTCGGGGGTCCATCGGTTTGAGCCCGAGGCGCAGCACCGCGATCTCGTCACCGGTGCCGCCCATGCCGCCGCCGGCCCAGAGGCCCCAGGCGATCGACGTGGCGGTGCGTCCCCGGGCCCGGCGCTGCTCGGCGATCGCGTCGAGGGCGGCGTTGGCCGCGGCGTAGGCGCCCTGGTCGGCGCCGCCCCAGACGGCGGCGTTCGAGGAGAACAGCACGAACGCGTCGAGCGGGGTGTCGCCGAGCAGCTCGTCGAGGTGCGCGGCGCCGGCGGCCTTGGCGGTGATGATCGCAGCCGTCTGGTCGAGGTCGGTGTCGGCCAGCGCCGCGGTGTCGCCCACGCCGGCGGCGTGCACGACAGCGGTCAGCGGGTCGCTGATGCCCTGGTCGGTTTCGGCGGCGACGGCGGAGAGGACGGCGGCCAGCGAGGCACGGTCGGCGGTGTCGACGGCGACGACGGTGACGCGGGCGCCCAGGGCGGTCAGTTCCGCGGTCAGCTCGTCAGCGCCCGGGCTGTCCGGGCCGCGGCGGCTGCACAGCACCAGATGGGTCGCGCCGTTGCCGGCCGCCCAGCGGGCGACGTGCCCACCGAGGGCGCCGAGGCCGCCGGTGATCAGGATGGTGCCGCGCGGCGTCCAGTCGCCGCCGGCCGAGTCGGCCAGCGAGGCGCGCTGGAAGCGGCGGCCGAACAGGCCGCTGGGGCGCACCGCGATCTCGTCGTCGTCGCCGGCCCCGGCCAGGGCCGCGGCGAGCTGGTTGAGAGTGCGCTGGTCGGTGGCGGCGGGCAGGTCGATCAGGCCGCCCCAGCGGTCCGGGTGTTCCAGTCCGGCGACCCGGCCGAGGCTCCACATCTGGGCCTGGGCGGGGACGGCGGCCGGGTCGGTGCGGCCGGTCGCGACGGCGCCGCGGGCGGTCATCCAGAGCGGGGCGCCGAGTCCGGCGTCGCCGAGCGCCTGGACGAGCGTGAGGTTGCCGGCCAGGCCGCGGGGCACGGCCGCGTGGTCGGGGTGCGCGTCGTCGTCCAGGGCGAGTAGGGACAGCACACCGGTCGGCGGGGTGTCGCCGACGAGCTCGCGGATCTGGTCGGCGAGGCCGGCCCGGTCGGCGCCGGCCGTGTCGACGGGCAGCCGGACCGGTTGGCCGCCGTGGGCGGCGATGGTCGTCTCGGCGCCGTCGATCCAGTCGTCGGTGACGCCGTCCGGGGTGACCAGCAGCCAGGTGCCGGTGAGTGCCGGGGGCCGCGACGGCAGCGGCTTCCAGGTGACCCGGTAGCGCCAGCGATCGATCGTGGACCGGTCCTGGTACTGCCGGCGCCAGGTGGCCAGCACGGGCAGCGCGGAGTCGACCCATTGCTGCTCGCCGGCGTCGAGGGCGGCCGCGAGGGCGGAGGCGTCCTGCCGTTCGACGGCGTCCCAGAACCGGAACTCCTCGGGGGCGATCTCGTGGGTGCCCGGGCCGGGACGGTCGTCGGCTTCCTCGAGCCAGAAGCGTTGGTGCTGGAACGCATACGTCGGCAGATCCACCACAGCACCAGCACCACCGGCACCCAGCACCCGCGACCAATCCACCCCCACACCCGCCGCGAACACCTCACCCGCCGACAACAACAACCGCCCAACCCCACCCTCACCACGCCGCAACGAACCCACCACCGACACCCCGCCACCCACACCCTCGACCACATCCTGAACCGCCATCACCAACACCGGATGCGCCGACACCTCCACCACCACACACCCCGCACCAGCAACCCCCAACGCCACATTCAACGCACCCTCAAAATCCACCCGCTCCCGCAAATTCCGATACCAATACGACCCACCCAACTCCACCCCATCCACCAACCCACCCGACACCGACGACACCATCGCCACCGACCCCGAAACACCCACCACCGACCCCAACAACCCCACCAACTCCGACTCCAACACCTCCACCTGCGCCGAATGCGACGCATAATCCACCGGCACCCACCGCGCCCGAACCCCCTCCTGCTCACACCACGCCACAAACTCCCCCAACAAACCCACCTCACCCGACACCACCACCGACGACGGCCCATTCACCACCGCCACCGACAACCCACCACCCCACCGACCCAAAACCCCCTCCACCACCGCCACCGGCGCCACCACCGACACCATCCCCCCACCACCCGACAACCCCACCAACAACCGCGACCGCAACGCCACCACCCGCGCCCCATCCCGCAACGACAACACCCCCGCCACCACCGCCGCCGCGATCTCCCCCTGCGAATGACCCACCACCACCGACGGCACCACACCCAACGAACCCCACACCCGCGACAACGACACCATCACCGCCCACAACACCGGCTGCACCACATCCACCCGCTCCAACGACGGCGCACCCACCACCCCCCGCAAAACCTCCACCAACGACCAATCCACAAACTCCGACAACGCCGCCTCACACTCCGCCACCGCCCCCGCAAACACCGACGACGACTCCAACAACTCCACCGCCATCCCCACCCACTGCGACCCCTGACCCGGGAACACAAAAACCACCCCAGGAACCCCACCACCCACACCCGACACCACACCCGACGACGGCAGGCCCCGGCTGAAGTCGGTGAGGTGGCCGAGCAGCTCGTCCCGGCTGTCGCCGACCACGACGGCGCGGTGGTCGAACAGCGAGCGCGAGGACAGCAGGGCACGGCCGATGCCGGCCGGGTCCAGGTCGGGGCGTTCGGTCACCCACGCGGCGAGGCGCTCGGCCTGCCCGCGCAGCGCGTCCGGGGTCTTGGCGGACAGCACCCACGGCACTGCCGGGCCGTCCAGGTTGCGCCGCGGGACGACAGGCGGGACCGCCTCGGCCGCCGCCGGGGGCGCCTCCTCGAGGATGACGTGCGCGTTGGTGCCGCTGATCCCGAACGACGACACACCGGCCCGGCGCGGCCGCTCGGAGGCCGGCCACGGCTGCGCCTCGGTCAGCAGGGCGACCTCGCCGGCCGTCCAGTCCACCTTGGCCGACGGCTGATCGACGTGCAGGGTGCGCGGCATCATCCCGTACCGCATCGCCATCACCATCTTGATCACCCCGGCCACGCCGGCCGCGGCCTGGGTGTGCCCGATGTTCGACTTGATCGAGCCGAGCCACAGCGGACGGCCGTCCGGACGGTCCTGCCCATAGGTGGCGAGCAGCGCCTGCGCCTCGATCGGGTCGCCGAGGGTGGTGCCGGTGCCGTGCGCCTCGACCACGTCCACGTCGGCCTCGGTCAGCCGGGCGTTGGCCAGCGCCTGCCGGATGACCCGCTGCTGGGAGGGGCCGTTCGGGGCGGTCAGGCCACTGCTGGCGCCGTCCTGGTTGATCGCCGAACCGCGTACGACGGCGAGCACCCGGTGCCCGTTGCGCTGGGCGTCGGAGAGCCGTTCGAGCACCAGCATGCCGACGCCCTCGGCGAAGCCCGCGCCGTCCGCGGCGTCCGCGAACGCCTTGCACCGGCCGTCCGGCGCGAGGCCGCGCTGGCGGGCCAGATCGACGAAGGTGTCCGGCGTGGACATCACCGTCGTGCCGCCGGCCAGCGCCAGGGTGCAGTCCCCGTCCCGCAGCGCCTGGGCGGCCAGGTGCAGGGTGACCAGCGACGACGAGCAGGCCGTGTCGACCGAGACGGCCGGGCCCTCCAGGCCCAGGGTGTAGGAGATGCGCCCGGAGGTGACGCTGTAGGCGTTGCCGACGCCGAGGTAGCCCTCGATGTCGGCCGGGATGGTGTCGAGCCGGGCCGCGTAGTCCTGGTACATCACGCCGGCGAAGACGCCGGTACGAGTACCGCGCAGCGTCTGCGGGTCGATCCCGGCCTGCTCCAGCGACTCCCAGGCGACCTCCAGCAGCAGCCGCTGCTGCGGGTCCATCGCCACCGCCTCGCGCGGGGAGATGCCGAAGAACGCCGGGTCGAAGTCGGCGGCGTCGTACAGGAAGCCGCTCTCCCGGGTGTAGAAGGTGCCCGGCTGGTCCGGATCCGGGTGGTAGAGCGCATCGAAGTCCCAGCCGCGGTCGGTGGGAAACGCCGAGACCACGTCCCGTTCGTCGGCGACGATGCGCCACAGGTCCTCGGGCGAGCCGGCGCCGCCCGGGTAGCGGCAGCCGATCCCGACGATCGCGATCGGCTCGTGCCGCCGCTCGTCCGCCTCGTCCAGCCGTTGCTTGGTCTGCTGCAGGTCGGCCGTGACGCGCTTGAGGTATTCGCGAAGTTTCTGCTCATTCTGCATGTACGGCAACCTCTTCGATACGGGCAGCACGACCGCGCTGGACTCAGGTCAACGGGAGCCGCCGCCAATGCGGGCTCCCCGAATAAACACAGTGGACAGACCCCGGCGAATCCCCCGGTCAGACCGGGGAAACGGTGGGCCTGCCCACTGTCCTATGCGACCGTAAGGTAGGGGTTGGGAGGGCCGACACCCCTACGCACCCGAGGATCGGCCCACCGGTCAGAGCACCCCGAGCTGGTTGTCGATCAGCGCGAACATCTCGTCGTCGGTGGCCGACTCGAGCTGCGCGGCCACGTCGCCGTCGGTGTCCGTGCGGGTCAGGCCGCCCAGGATCGCCTGCAGCCGCCGGGCGATCTCCGCCTGGTCGTCGGCGCTCAGCTCGGCGCCGGCCAGGGCACGCTCCAGACGGTCCAGATCCTTGCGGAGCACCGTCCGGCCCCGGTCGCCGTCGCCGGCCACCAGCTGCCCGTCCAGATACTTGGCGAGCACGTCGGTGGACGGGTAGTCGAAGATCAGCGTGGCCGGCAGGCGCAGTCCGGTCACCGCGTTCAGCCGGTTGCGCAGCTCCAGCGCCGTCAACGAGTTGATGCCGAGGTCGAGGAAGCCCCGGGTGGGCAGGACGTCCTGCGGCCCGGCGAAGCCGAGCACCGCGGCGACATGGGTACGCAGCAACTCCTGCAGCATCGCCGCGCGTTCCGCGTCGGCCAGCCCGGCCAGACGCTGTGCGAGCGCGTTGCCGTCCGGCTCGGCGGCGCCGTCGCCGGCGGCGGCGCGGCGTGCCGCGGTGCGGACCAGCCCGCGCAGCAGCGGGGCGAGGTCGCCGCGATCGGCCAGGATCCGTAGCCGGGCCGGTTGGAGCTTGACCGGTACGACCACCGCCTGTTCCGAGTTCCACCCGGCGTCCAGCAGCGCCAGCCCCTCCGCGGTCGGCAGCGTGCCCACCCCGGACTCGGCGATCCGCCGCCGGTCGTCCTCGCCGAGATCGCCGGTGAGCCCGCTGCGCTGCTCCCACAGCCCCCAGGCCAGTGACACCGCGGGCAGCCCGGCTCGCCGCCGGTGCCGGGCCAGCGCGTCCAGGAACGTGTTCGCGGCCGCGTAGTTGCCCTGGCCCGGGCCGCCGAGGACACCGGCCGCCGAGGAGAACAGCACGAATCCGCGCAGGTCGAGGTCACGGGTGAGCCGGTGCAGGTGGACCGCGGCGTCGACCTTCGGGCGCAGCACCCGTTCCAGGCGCTGCGGGGTGAGCGAGCCGAGCACCCCGTCGTCGAGATCGCCGGCGGTGTGGATGACCGCGGTCAGTGGCCGGTCGGCCGGGATGGTGGCCAGCGCCGCGGCCAGCGCGCTCTCCTCGGCGGTGTCGCAGGCCAGCACGGTGACCTCGGCACCGGCCGCCTCCAGCTCGGCGGTCAGCTCGGCGGCCCCGTCCGCGGCCGGGCCGCGGCGGCTGAGCAGCAGCAGCCGCCGGGCACCGTACTCGGTGACCGCGCGGTGGGCGACCAGCGCGCCGAGGGTTCCGGTGCCGCCAGTGATCAGCACGGTGCCGGCCGGGTCCAGGGCCGGCGGCTCGGCGGCGGCCGTCCGGGCGAGCCGGGGTGCGTACAGCACGCCGCCGCGCAGGGCCAGCTCGGGTTCGCCGCTGGCCAGCGCGGCGGCCAGCTGGTCGTCGTCAGGGCGGCCGGTGTCGGCGTCGAGCAGCAGGAACCGGCCGGGGTTCTCCGACTCGGCCGAGCGGATCAGACCCCACACCGGGGCGTGGACCAGGTCGTCGGGCAGGTCGCCGGTCTGCGGGCCGGCCGCGCCCTTGGTCAGGATCACGAGCCGGGCCGTGGCGAGCCGGTCGTCGTCGAGCAGCGCCTGGACCGTCCGCAGCACGGTCGCGGTGGCGGCCCGGACCTGCGGCGCCAGGGCGGCGAACGGCTCGGCCGGCGCCGGCTCCAGGGTCAGGCAGATGGCGTCCGGGGCGGGACCCGTCTCCGGCGCCGTGCCGGCGTCCAGGATCAGGGGGGACCCGGCGGCCGGGGCCGCCGGCAGGGCGGTCCAGTCGACCCGGAACAGTGAGTCGTGCGGGTTGACCCCGGCCGCGGCGAGGCGTCCGGCGGTGACCGGGCGGGTGGACAGCCCCTCGACGACGGCGACCGGCGCGCCGGTGGTGTCGGCGGCGGTCAGCGAGATCAGCCCGGCGTCGTCGATGTGCAGGCGGACCCGCAGCCGGGCGGCGCCGACCGCGTGCACGCTCACCCCGTTCCACGAGAACGGCAGCCGCACGTCCTGGTCCGGGCCGGTCTCGGCGGCCACCAGGACGGTGTGCAGGGCGGCGTCGAGCAGCGCCGGGTGCAGCACGAATCCGGCCGCGGTCCCGGCGTCCGGCAGGGCCACCTCGGCGTACAGGTCACCGTCGTGCCGCCAGGCCGCGCGCAGCCCCTGGAACGCCCGCCCGTACTGGTAGCCGTGGTCGGCGAGCCGGTCGTACATGCCGTCGACTGGGAGCGGTTCAGCGCCGGCCGGCGGCCAGGTGATCAAGTCGTCGGCGGGGAGGGTCCCGGAGGCGAGGGTCCCGGAGGCATGGCAGGTCCAGGCCGGATCGGAGTCGTCGTCCGGGCGGGAGTGCACGGCGATCGCGCGCCGCCCCTCACTGTCGGCGGCCTCGACGACCACCTGCAGCCTGACCCCGCCGGCCGGGGGCAGCACCAGCGGTGCGCGCAGGGTGAGCTCCTCGACCGTGCCGCAACCGAGGCGGTCGCCGACGTGCAGGGCGAAGTCGACGAACGCGGTGCCGGGAACCAGCACGCTGCCGAGCACGGCGTGCTCGGCGAGCCAGGGATGGGTGCGCAGCGAGATCCGGCCACTGACCACGAGGCTGTCCGAGTCGGCCGGGGTGACGGCGGCGCTCAGCAGCGGATGGTCCACGGCGTCCAGGCCGAGGTCGTTGGCGTCGCTGACCGTAGCGGGTCCGTCGAGCCAGAAGCGTTGGTGCTGGAACGCATACGTCGGCAGATCCACCACAGCACCAGCACCACCGGCACCCAGCACCCGCGACCAATCCACCCCCACACCCGCCGCGAACACCTCACCCGCCGACAACAACAACCGCCCAACCCCACCCTCACCACGCCGCAACGAACCCACCACCGACACCCCGCCACCCACACCCTCGACCACATCCTGAACCGCCATCACCAACACCGGATGCGCCGACACCTCCACCACCACACACCCCGCACCAGCAACCCCCAACGCCACATTCAACGCACCCTCAAAATCCACCCGCTCCCGCAAATTCCGATACCAATACGACCCACCCAACTCCACCCCATCCACCAACCCACCCGACACCGACGACACCATCGCCACCGACCCCGAAACACCCACCACCGACCCCAACAACCCCACCAACTCCGACTCCAACACCTCCACCTGCGCCGAATGCGACGCATAATCCACCGGCACCCACCGCGCCCGAACCCCCTCCTGCTCACACCACGCCACAAACTCCCCCAACAAACCCACCTCACCCGACACCACCACCGACGACGGCCCATTCACCACCGCCACCGACAACCCACCACCCCACCGACCCAAAACCCCCTCCACCACCGCCACCGGCGCCACCACCGACACCATCCCCCCACCACCCGACAACCCCACCAACAACCGCGACCGCAACGCCACCACCCGCGCCCCATCCCGCAACGACAACACCCCCGCCACCACCGCCGCCGCGATCTCCCCCTGCGAATGACCCACCACCACCGACGGCACCACACCCAACGAACCCCACACCCGCGACAACGACACCATCACCGCCCACAACACCGGCTGCACCACATCCACCCGCTCCAACGACGGCGCACCCACCACCCCCCGCAAAACCTCCACCAACGACCAATCCACAAACTCCGACAACGCCGCCTCACACTCCGCCACCGCCCCCGCAAACACCGACGACGACTCCAACAACTCCACCGCCATCCCCACCCACTGCGACCCCTGACCCGGGAACACAAAAACCACCCCAGGAACCCCACCACCCACACCCGACACCACACCCGACGACGGCAGGCCGGAAGCGAGCGCCCGCACCCCGGCGAGCAGTTCGGTGCGGTCGGCGCCGACCGCCACGGCACGGTGCTCCAGGGCGGCGCGGGTGCCGGTCAGGGCCCGGCCGATCGCGGCGGCGTCCAGGTCGGGGCGCCGCTCGACGTAACCGGCGAGCCGCTCGGCCTGGGCGCGCAGCGCGGGCTCGGAGCGGGCCGAGAGCACCCACGGCACGACGGACGTGCCCACCGGCGAGTGCTCGACCGGCGCGGGGTCCGGCACGGCGGCGGCCGGCGCCTCCTCGACGATCACGTGCGCGTTGGTGCCGCTGATCCCGAACGACGACACGCCGGCCCGGCGCGGCCGCTCGGCCTTCGGCCACGGGCGTGATTCGGTCAGCAGCGACACCGCGCCGGCCGTCCAGTCGACCTGCGAGGTGGGCTCGTCCACATGCAGCGTTCGGGGCAGCTCCTCGTGCCGCAGCGCCATCACCATCTTGATCACCCCGGCCACGCCGGCCGCGGCCTGCGCGTGCCCGATGTTCGACTTGATCGAGCCGAGCCACAACGGACGGCCGTCCGGACGGTCCTGCCCATAGGTGGCGAGCAGCGCCTGCGCCTCGATCGGGTCGCCCAGCCGGGTCCCGGTGCCGTGCGCCTCGACCACGTCCACGTCCGACGGCGACAGCCCGGCGTCGGACAGCGCCTGCCGGATCACCCGGCGCTGTGACGGGCCGTTCGGTGCGGTCAGGCCGTTCGACGCGCCGTCCTGGTTGATCGCCGAACCGGCCAGGACCCCGAGCACCCGGCGCCCGTTGCGGCGTGCCACCGAGAGCCGTTCCAGGGCCAGCATGCCGACGCCCTCACCCCAGTTGGTGCCGTCGGCGGCGGCCGCGAACGCCTTGACCCGGCCGTTCTGCGCCAGACCGCGCTGGCGGCTGAAGTCGGTGAAGTTCACCGGCATCGACATGATCGTGATGCCGCCGGCCAGGGCGAGGTCGCAGTCGCCGGTGCGCAGTGCCTGCGCCGCCAGATGCAGAGTGACCAGCGACGACGAGCAGGCGGTGTCCATCGTGACGGCCGGGCCCTGCAGGCCCAGGCAGTACGCCACCCGCCCGGACGCCACGCTGCTGATGTTGCCGTTGGACAGGAACGGCTCGATGTCGGCGGGCACGGCGGGCACGGTCCAGCCGTAATCGTTGTGGATCATGCCGACGTAGACGCCGGTGGAGCTGCCCTTGAGCGTGGACGGGTCGATGCCGGCCCGCTCCAGCGCCTCCCAGGACGTCTCCAGCAGCAGCCGCTGCTGCGGATCCATCGCCAGGGCCTCGCGCGGCGAGATGCCGAAGAACGAGGCGTCGAAACCGTCGGCGTCGTCGACGAAGCCGCCCTCCCGCACGTAGCTGGTGCCGGGCTTGTCGGGGTCCGGGTCGTACAGGCCCTCGACGTCCCAGCCGCGGCCGGACGGGAACTCGCCGATCGCGTCGCCGCCGCCGGACACCAGGTCCCAGAGGTCCTCGGGCGACCGCACCCCGCCCGGGAACCGGCAGGCCATCCCCACGATCGCGATCGGCTCACGCGCGGCCTGCTCGGCCTCGGCCAGCCGGGACCGGGTCCGGCGCAGTTCGGTGGTCACGAACTTCAGGTTTTCCAGCAGCTTGTCGTCCTGCGCCATGGTCAGGCCACCAATCGGGTTCGTTCAGTCATGTCAGGGAGCGGGTGGCGGTCTCAGGACCGGCCGAATTCCCGCTGGATGATGTCGAGCAGTTCGTCGGCGTTCGCCGACGCGAGATCGTCGGAGTCGTCCTGCGGGGTGTCATTACGGCTCTCGGTCCATCCGGCCAGCAGCGCCCGCAGCCGGCCGGTGATCGCGTCGGCGTCGGCGCCGTCCGAGTCCACTCCGCCCAGCAGGGTCTCCAGCCGGTCGAGTTCGGCCAGCACCGGAATGGTTCCGCCGGCCTCGGCGCCGAGCAGCTCGGCGCCGAGGTGTTCGGCCAGGGCCAGCGGCGTCGGGTAGTCGAAGACGAGAGTGGCGGTGAGCCGCTGCCCGGTCTCGGCATTGAGCCGGTTACGCAGCTCGACCGCGGTCAGCGAGTCGAAGCCCAGCTCCCGGAAGGCCCGCTCGGGCAGCACCGCCGCCACGTCCGGGTGGCCGAGCACCGCGGCCACGTGGGTGCGGACCAGGGTGAGCAGTGCGGCGTGGCGTTGCGCCGGAGACATCGCGGCGAGCCGCTCGGCCAGCCCGGGACCGGCGGCGGTGGCCCCCGAGGCCGCGCGTCGGACGCCGGACCCGACGAGGCGGCGCAAGATCGGGGCGCCCGGTCCGGAGGCGCGCAGGGTGCCGAGGTCGAGGTCCATGGCGGCGAGAACCGGCTGGTCGCCGCCGAGCGCGGCATCGAACAACGCCAACGCCTGCGCCGACGCCAGCGGCCGCATGCCGGCCCGCCGGATCCGATCAATATCCGCCGAGGTCAGATGACCGGTGATCCCCGACGACTGCTCCCACAGACCCCACTGCAGTGACAGCCCGGCCAGACCTGACGCCCGGCGCCGCGCCATCAGCCCGTCCAGGAACACGTTCGCCGCCGCGTAGTTGCCCTGCCCGGCATCACCGAACAAACCCGCCGACGACGAGAACACCACGAACATGGCCAGGTCGAGACCCGCGGTCAACTCGTGCAGATGATGAGCCGCATCCACCTTCGGCGCGAACACCGCATCCAACCGCTCCGGCGTCAACGACGTGACCACACCGTCATCCACCACACCCGCGGTATGCACCACCCCACAGAGATCACCGATCCCGTCGAGCAACGCGGCCACCGCAGCCCGATCGGCCACATCACAGGCCACCACCCGCGCTTGCGCGCCGAGCTCCGCGAGATCCGCGACCAGCTCCGGCACGCCCGGCGCGTCCGGGCCGCGACGGCTGGTCAACACCAGCTCGCGTACGCCGTGAGCACTCACCAGATGCCGCGCCACCAGCCCACCCAGCGCCCCGGTACCCCCGGTCACCAGCACCGTCCCGGCCAGCTCCACCGACTCCGCTGCGACAGCCGCCCGAACCAGCCGCGGCGCCGACAACACACCATCCCGGACGATCAGCTCCGATTCCCCCGAAGCGACCGCGGCCGCCAGCAGGTCGACGTCAACCGGTTCGGTGCCGGCATCGAGCAGCACGAACCGATCCGGGTTCTCGTTCTGCGCGGAACGCACCAGACCCCACACTGCGGCATGCGCCAGGTCGTCGAGGTCCGGGCCGGCCGCGCGCCGCGTCACCAGCAGGAGCCGGGAGTCGGCGCAGCGGTCGTCGCTGAGCCAGCGCTGGACCAGCCTCAGCGCCCGGGCCGCCGCCGTGTGCGCCGCTGTCACGATGTCACCGGTGGGCTCCGCGATCAGCTGGGCCACGACCGTGCCGGGCACCGGGAGCTCGACCAGCGCGTCGAGGTCGGCATGCACGGTGGCCTCGACGCGCGCCTCCTTCAGGGCGGTGTGCAGTTCCAGCGGGTCGGTGCCAAGGATCGCCCACGTTCCGGCCGGAGCCGTCCCGAGGTCCGCCACGCCGATCCAGTCGACGGCGAACAAGGAGTCGCTGGTACGACGGGGGCCGCCGCACGGGACGTCGGCGAACCGGATCCGCTCGGCGGTGGCCACCGGGGCGCTGGCGCCGTCGGTGATCTGCAGGGTGACACCGTCGCCGGCCGGGCTGATCCGCACCCGCAAACTGGTCGCGTCCCGGGCGGTGAGCGTGAACCCGGTCCACTCGGCCGGTAGACGCACGCCCGTAGTGGACCGCCCGGCGTCGAGCAGGACCGGGTGCAGGGCCGCGTCGAGCAGGGCCGGATGGAGAGCGAAACCACCCGGCTCCACCGACGGCGGCAGGGCGACCTCGGCGTATCGGTCGGCGCCGACCTGCCAGGCGGCACGCACGGCCCGCAGCGCCGCGCCGTGCTCGACGCCGGTCTCGGCGAGGGCGGCGTACAGGTCCTCGACGTCGATCTCGGCACCACCGGCGGGCGGCCACACCGCGGGGGCGGCCGTGGGCGCGGCCGGACTCGGGCGTACCACGCCGCTCGCGTGCCGGGTCCAAGCCTCCACGCCGTCGGCGCGGGAGTGCACGGTGACGCGGCGGTCAGCGCCGACCGCGACCCGCAGGGCCAGACCGCCGTTCTCCGGCAGCACCAGTGGCGTTTCGACGGTCAGCGTGTCGACGGTGCCCGCACCGACCTGGTCACCGGCGTAGACGACCAGGTCGATCAGGGTCGCGACGGGAACCACCACGGCGTCGCCGATCCGGTTGCCGGCCGCCCACGGCACCGCCGGGCCGGTGAGCCGGCCGGTCAGCTGAACAGCGTCGCCGTCCGGAGCCAGGACGATCGCGCCGAGCAGGGGGTGGTCGCTGACGGTCAGCCCGAGGCCGGTCGCGTCCCCGGCCGGAGCGGTCGGGGGCAGCCAGTACTGTTCGTGCTGGAAGGCGTAGCCGGGCAGGTCGACCAGCTTCGCGCCCCGGCCGGCGAACACGGCCGCCCAGTCCAGCTCCATCCCGGCCTCGTGCAGTCGGGCCAGGGCGGCGGTGAACGTCTGCGCCTCGTCCCGGCCCTCCCGCAACACCGGAACAGCAAGCACATCGCCGGCCATCGCGGACAACACTCCGTCCGGGCCCAGCTCCAGCAGCGCGGTCACGCCCAGCCCAGCCGCGGTGGCCAGACCGTCGGCGAACCGGACCGCCTCGCGCACATGCCGCACCCAATACTCGACCGTGCCTTGCTCCTCGACCTGGCCGGTCACATTCGAGATCACCGGCAACTGCGGGGCATGGAACGTCAAACCCTGCAGGACCTGGGCGAACTCGGCCAGCATCGGCTCCATCAGATGCGAATGGAACGCGTGACTGACGGTGAGCCGCCGCACCCGCACCCCGTCGGCACGCCACCCCTCGACCAGCGCCTCAACGGCATCCTCGGCACCGGAGATCACCACCGAGGCGGGACCGTTGACCGCCGCGATCTGCACCCGATCATCCAGCGCCGCCGCGACCGTGGCCTCGTCCAGGTTGACCGCGGCCATCGCCCCACCCGCGGGCAGGGCTTGCATCAACCGGCCCCGAGCGGCGATCAGCGTGCACGCATCGGCGAGGGACAGGACCCCGGCCACATGCGCGGCGACGATCTCGCCGACTGAATGACCGAGCAGCACCTGCGGCCGCACACCCCACGACTCGACCAGCCGATACAGCGCCACCTCAACGGCGAACAACGCCGGCTGCGCCTGTCCGGTCTGGTTCAGCAGCTCGGCGTCAGCACCGAAGACAACCGCTTTGAGGTCGCCCGGCAGCAGGGCACACACTTCGTCAAACGCGGCGGCGAACACCGGGAACGTCTCGTACAGGCCCCGGCCCATACCCAGACGCTGACTGCCCTGACCGGTGAACATCACCCCCAGCCGCACATCGCCCGCGAGCTGCGGATCGATCCGGCCATCCCGCAGCACCGCCCGATGCTCGAACCGGGCCCGCGCCGCCAACGTCCATGCGATGTCGACGTCAGAGATCTCCGGATGCGCGGCGACATATTCCGTCAGCCGGGCGGCCTGGTCGTGCAGGGCCGCCTCCGACTTGGCGGACAGGATGAACGGGACCGGAGCGGTCACCGAGGCCACCGGCGCGTCGGCCGCGGGCGGCTCCTCCAGGATGACGTGCGCATTCGTGCCGCTGATCCCGAACGACGACACACCCGCCCGCCGCGGACGCTCACCGCGCGGCCACGGCCGCTGCTCGGTCAGCAACGAGACCGCGCCCTCGGACCAATCCACGTGCGGCGTCGGCTCATCCACGTGCAGCGTCTGCGGCAAAACCTCGTACCGGAAAGCCTGGATCATCTTGATGATCCCCGCGACACCCGCAGCGGCCTGGCTGTGCCCGATGTTGGATTTGACCGAGCCGAGCCACAGCGGCTCGGACCGATCCTGCCCATAGGTAGCGAGGAGCGCCTGCGCCTCGATCGGATCGCCGAGCCGGGTCCCGGTGCCATGCGCCTCCACCACGTCCACATCGGCGGCGGAGAGACGGGCATTGGCCAGCGCCTGCCGGATCACCCGCTGCTGCGACGGACCGTTCGGGGCGGTCAGGCCATTGGACGCGCCGTCCTGGTTGACCGCCGAACCCCGCACCACCGCCAGAATCCGATGCCCGTTGCGCTGCGCGTCGGACAACCGCTCCAGCACCAGCATGCCGACACCCTCGGACCAGCCGGTCCCGTCCGCCGCACCGGCGAACGCCTTGCACCGGCCGTCCGGCGCCAGCCCCCGCTGCCGCGAGAAGTCCACGAACGTGTCGGGGCTGGCCATCACCGTGACCCCGCCGGTCAGCGCCAGGTCACATTCCCCGCTGGCCAGCGACTGCGCCGCCAGATGCAGCGCCACCAACGACGACGAACAGGCCGTGTCCACTGACACCGCCGGGCCCTCGAACCCGAACGAATACGAGATCCGGCCGGAGGCGACGCTGCCGGCGTTGCCGACGCCGAGGTACCCCTCAAGCCCTTCCGGCAGGGAGCCGAAGTCGGAGTAGTAGTCAGAGCTCATCACGCCGGCGAAAACCCCGGTGCGGCTGCCGCGCAGCGTCGTCACGTCGAGCCCGGCCGTTTCGAACGCCTCCCAGGACGCCTCCAGCAGCAGCCGCTGCTGCGGGTCCATGGCCAGCGCCTCCCGCGGCGAGATCCCGAAGAAGCCGGGGTCGAACGCGCCGGCTTCGACGAACCCGCCGACCGTCACGTAGGTCGTTCCGGAGTGGTCCGGGTCGGGGTCGTACAGCCGGTCGAGGTCCCAGCCGCGGTCGTCCGGGAAACCGCCGAGGGTCTCCACACCGTCGGCGACCACGCGCCACAGGTCGTCCGCGGAGGCGATCCCACCCGGGAACCGGCATCCGATCCCGACGATCACCACCGGCTCGTCCCCGACCGACCCGGCCCGCACCTGCTGCACCACCGGCGCCGCCCCGCCGACCAGCTCCACCAGCAGGAAATCGACCAACGCGGCCACCGACGGATAGTCGAACACCACCGTCGCCGGCAACCGCAGCCCGGTCACCACCGCCAACCGGTTCCGCAACTCGACAGCGGTCAGCGAGTCGAAACCGAGCTCCTTGAACGAGCGTCCGGCCGGCACCTGGTCGAGGCCGGCGAACCCGAGTACGCCGGCCACCTCGGTGCGGACCAGCCCGGAGACCGCCTCCTGCTGGGCGGGCCCCGGTAGCACAGCCAGCCGCGCGGCGAGGGTGTCGTCGCCGGCCGTGGTCCCGGCGACGACCACACGGCGGCCGGGCCGCGTGGCGAACCCGGCCAGCAGGCCGCCGCCCGTTCCGCCGGCGATCGCCGGGTCGAAGTCCATCAGCGCGAGGACCGGCTGGTCGCCGCCGAGCGCGGCATCGAACAACGCCAGAGCCTGCGCCGAGGCCAGCGGCCGCATACCGGCCCGCCGGATCCGATCGATGTCCGCCGAGCTCAGATGACCGGTGATCCCCGACGACTGCTCCCACAAACCCCACTGCAACGACAGCCCGGCCAGACCTGACGCCCGGCGCCGACGCACCAACTCATCCAACACACTGTTGGCCGCCGCGTAATTGCCCTGCCCCGCATCACCGAACAAACCCGCCGACGACGAGAACACCACGAACATGGCCAGGTCGAGACCCACGGTCAACTCGTGCAGATGATGAGCCGCATCCACCTTCGGCGCCAACACCGCACCCAACCGCTCCGGCGTCAACGACGTGACCACACCGTCATCCACCACACCCGCGGTATGCACCACCCCACACAAATCACCGATCCCGTCGAGCAACGCCGCCACCGCAGCCCGATCGGCCACATCACACGCCACCACCCGCGCCCGCGCGCCGAGCTCCGCCAGATCCGCGACCAGCTCCGGCACACCCGGCGCGTCCGGACCACGACGACTGGTCAACACCAACTCGCGTACGCCATGAACACCCGCCAGATGCCGCGCCACCAACCCACCCAGCGCCCCGGTACCCCCGGTCACCAACACCGTCCCGGCCAACTCCACCAACTCCGCTGCGACAGCCGCCCGCACCAGCCGCGGCGCCCACAACACACCCTCACGCAACCGCAACTCCGGCTCACCCGAAGCCACCGCACCCGCCAGCAGCTCCGCCCCCACCGCCTCCCCACCCACATCCAGCAGCACAAACCGATCCGGATTCTCGTTCTGCGCCGAACGCACCAAACCCCACACCGCCGCCTGCACCAAACCAGGCCCCCGCGCCACAAACACCAACCGCGCGTCAACCCGCCCACCATCGGACAACCACCGCTGCACAGCCACCAGCGCCGCCGCCGCACCACCATGCACCGCCGCCACCACACCGACCGCCGGATCCTCAACCACCGAAAACACCTCAACACCACCAACACCAGCCGCCGACCCGACCGCGACCTCCCGCCACTCCACGCCGAACAGCGAGTCGGCAACCGGCGCGACCGGACGCAGGTCACCGAGGACGACGCGGTCGGCCGACGCCACCACGGCGCCGGTCCGATCGGCCAGCAGCAGCGACAGCCCGCCGTCGACCGAGGTGATGCGGGCCCGGAGTTCGGTCGCGCCCACCGCGTACAGGGTGAAGCCGCGCCATTCGACCGCCGGGCCGGGCAGCGCCGCGTCGAGCAGTGCCGGGTGCAGTCCGAACCCGTCCGCCGTGACCGGCTCCGGCAGGGTCACCTCGACCGCTCCGTCGTCGCCGGGCCAGGCCGGCGTCGTGGCCGGAGCGGATACCAGCGTGCCGCGCGCGTGCCGGGTCCACGGGAGGTCGGCGGCCGGCCGCGAGAAGATCGTCACCGGGCGCGCGCCGTCCGGGTCCGGGCCGTCGACGACCGCTCGGACCGCGAGCGCCCGGCCGGGAGCGGGCGCCAGCGGCGCCTCGATGGTCAGTTGCCGTACAGTGCCGCAGCCGACCTGGTCGCCGGCGTGCACCGCCAGATCCAGGAGCGCGCTACCCCCGGACAACCAGGTCTGCGTCCCGGCGGGGACCCGGCCGGTGAGGATCACCGTGTCGGCGCCGGGAACGGTGACGGCGGCGCCGAGCAGGGGGTGGCCGGTGACGTCCAGGCCCAGCCCGGCGGCATCACCCTGACCGGCTGCGGAGGTCACCCAGTAGCGCTGGTGCTGGAAGGCGTAGCCGGGCAGATCGACCAGCTTCGCGCCCCGACCGGCGAACACGCCCGCCCAGTCCAGTTCCATCCCGGCCTCGTGCAGTCGGGCCAGGGCGGCGGTGAACGTTTCCGCCTCGTCCCGGCCCTCCCGCAACACCGGAACAGCAAGCACATCGCCGGCCATCGCGGACAACACCCCATCCGGGCCCAGCTCCAACAGCGCGGTCACGCCCAGCCCAGCCGCGGTGGCCAGACCGTCGGCGAACCGGACCGCCTCGCGCACATGCCGCATCCAATACTCGACCGTGCCCTGCTCCTGCACCCGGCCGGTCACATTCGAGATCACCGGCACCCGCGCCGGACGGAACGTCAAACCCTGCAGCACCTGGGCGAACTCGGTCAGCATCGGCTCCATCAGATGCGAATGGAACGCGTGACTGACCGCCAGACGCCGCACCCGCACCCCGTCGGCACGCCACCCCTCGACCAGCGCATCGACCGCGTCCACGACACCGGAGACCACCACCGACGTGGGACCGTTGACCGCCGCGATCTGCACCCGATCATCCAGCGCCGCCGCCACGGTCGCCTCGTCCAGATTGACCGCGGCCATCGCCCCACCCACGGGCAGGGCTTGCATCAACCGGCCCCGCGCGGCGATCAGCGTGCACGCATCCGCCAGGGACAGGACACCGGCAACATGCGCGGCAACGATCTCGCCGACCGAATGACCGAGCAGCACCTGCGGCCGCACACCCCACGACTCGACCAGCCGATACAACGCCACCTCAACGGCGAACAACGCCGGCTGCGCCTGTCCGGTCTGGTTCAGCAGCTCCGCGTCAGCACCGAAGACAACCGCTTTGACGTCACCCGGCAGCAGGGCACACACCTCGTCAAACGCGGCGGCGAACACCGGGAACGTCTCATACAAACCCCGGCCCATACCCAGACGCTGACTACCCTGACCGGTGAACATCACCCCCAGCCGCACATCGCCCGCGACCTGCGGATCGATCCGCCCATCCTTCAATACCGCCCGATGCTCGAACCGAGCCCGCGTCGCCAACGTCCACGCCACATCGACATCCAAGACCTCCGGATGCTCGGCCAGATAAGCGCTCAGCCGAGCAGCCTGATCACGCAGAGCCGCCTCCGACTTCGCGGACACGATGAACGGCACCGGAGCCGTAACCACCGCCTCCGGAAGGTCCGCAGCAGGCGGCTCCTCCAGGATCACGTGCGCATTCGTGCCGCTCATGCCGAACGAGGAGACACCCGCCCGGCGCGGACGCTCCGACACCGGCCACGGACGCGACTCGGTCAACAACGAGACCGCGCCCTCGGACCAATCCACGTGCGGCGTCGGCTCATCCACGTGCAGCGTCTGCGGCAAAACCTCGTACCGGAAAGCCTGGATCATCTTGATGATCCCGGCGACACCCGCCGCGGCCTGGGTGTGCCCGATGTTGGATTTGACCGAGCCGAGCCACAGCGGCTCCGACCGATCCTGCCCATAAGTGGCCAGGAGCGCCTGCGCCTCGATCGGGTCACCCAACCGCGTCCCGGTGCCGTGCGCCTCGACCACATCGACATCGGCTGGCGACAGGCCCGCGTTTGCCAGGGCCTGCCGGATGACACGCTGCTGCGACGGACCGTTCGGGGCGGTCAGGCCGTTCGACGCGCCGTCCTGATTGACCGCCGTCCCACGGATCACTCCCAGGACACGGCGACCGTTGCGGCGCGCGTCGGAGAGCCGTTCCACCAGCAGCATGCCGACGCCCTCGGCCCACCCGGTGCCGTCGGCGGCGCCCGCGAACGCCTTGCACCGGCCGTCCGCGGCGAGCCCCCGCTGCCGGGAGAACTCGACGAACGTGTCCGGGCCGGCCATCACCGTCACCCCGCCGGCCAGCGCCAGGCCACACTCGCCCCGGCGCAGTGCCTGCACCGCCAGGTGCAGGGCGACCAGCGACGACGAGCAGGCCGTGTCGACGCTGACCGCCGGGCCCTCGAAACCGAACGTGTAGGACACCCGCCCGGACGCCACACTCCCCGAGTTGCCGGTGCTCACGTAGCCCTCGATGCCGTCCGGCGCGCCGGCCAGGTTGGCCAGGTAGTCCGAGCTCATCACGCCGGTGAACACGCCGGTCCGGCTCTCCCGCAGGGTCGTCACGTCGATCCCGGCCGACTCGAACGCCTCCCAGGACGCCTCCAGCAGCAGCCGCTGCTGCGGATCCATCGCCAGCGCCTCACGCGGCGAGATCCCGAAGAACGCCGCGTCGAAGTCCCCGGCGCCGGCCACGAACCCGCCCTCGCGGCACGCCACCGTGCCGGGCCGATCCGGATCGGGGTCGTACAGCGCCGCCAGGTCCCAGCCGCGGTCCTCCGGGAACGGCGCCACCGCGTCGATCCCCTCGGCGGCGATCCGCCACAGCTGGTCGGGGTCGGCGGCACCGGGATACCGGCAGCTCATCCCGACGATCGCGATCGGCTCGGTGCTGCTGTTGATCAGTTGCCGGTTCTGCTGCCGAAGCTGCTCGGTCTCCTTGAGGGAAGCACGCAGCGCCTCAACCAGCTGGGCCTGGGACGTAGTCATTCTGGGCTCCCCGTGTCGGTTCAGGAGTCGGAGTCGCCGAGCGCCATGCGGATCAGGTGCTCGGGGTCCATGGCGTCGATGGATTCAAGGGCGCCGTCGCTGTCCGCGACGGTGTCCTCGGTGGTGACCGTCGCGGCCTCGCCGGTCAGGTCGAGCAGCAGGTCGAGCAGGCCGGCCTCGCGGATACGGGACAGCGGCAGGGCGGCGAGAGCGGACCGGATCCGCTGCTCCTCCGGATCGCCGTCCGGCTCCGGCAGGTCGGTGCCGAGCGCGGTACGCAAGTGCCGCGCCAGCGCCAGCGGGGTCGGGTAGTCGAAGACCGTGGTGCTGGTCAGCCGGAGCCCGGTGGCGGCGTTGAGCCGGTTGCGCAGCTCCACCGCGGTCAGCGAGTCGAATCCCAGCTCCTTGAACGGCCGGCCGGGCTGCACCTCGGCGGTGCCGTCGTGCCCGAGAACGGTGGCGACGTTCTCCCCGACCAGGTCGAGCAGAGCCCGCTCGCGGTCAGCCGGAGTGAGCCGGCCCAGCCGGTCGGCCAGGCTGTCCGGCTGGTCCCCGGCACCGGTCACCCGGACCGTACGGCGGGCCCGGGCCGGGCGCAGCACCCGCAGCAGCGCCGAGTCGCCGTCCTCGCCGGCCCACAACGCGGGCAGGTCGAGGCGCATCGGCGCGAGCACCGGCTGTCCGGACGCCAGCGCCCGGTCGAACAGCGCCATCCCGGTCTCGGCGGTGATCGGCAGCATCCCGCCGCGTTCCATCCGGCGTACGTCGGCATCGGTCAGATGGCCGGTGATGCCGCTGCGTTCCTGCCAGAACCCCCACTGCAGAGCGGTCCCGGCCAGGCCGAGGGCGTGCCGGTGCTGGGCGAGGGCGTCCAGGAAGGTGTTGGCGGCGACGTAGTTGCCCTGCCCGGCCTCACCGAACGTGGCAGCCGCCGAGGAGAACAGCACGAACGCGGCGAGCGGCTGCCCGTCGGTCAGCTCGTGCAGGTGCAGGGCGGCGTCGACCTTGGGACGCAGGACCCGGTCGAGGCTTTCGGCGGTGAGTGACCCGATGGTGGCGTCGTCGATGACGCCGGCGGTGTGCACGACAGCGGTCAGCGGATGCGCCGCCGGGATGCCCTTGATCAGCAGTTCGACGGCGTCGCGGTCGGTGACGTCGCAGGCCACCACGTCGACGGTGACGCCCTGGGCGGCCAGTTCGGCCTCGATGCCGGCCGATGCCGCCGCGGCCCGGCCCCGCCGGCTGGCCAGCACCAGGTGCCGGACGCCGTGCTCAGCGACCAGGTGACGAGCGACGAGCGCGCCCAGAGTACCGGTGCCGCCGGTGATCAGAGCGGTGCCGTTCGGGTCCAGGACGCCGGACCCTGCCGGGTGGTCCGGATCGAGGACGCCGGGCCGGGCCGGGAGGTGGCGGGCCAGGCGGCGGGCGTACAGCGTGTCGCCGCGGGCGGCCAACTCCGGTTCGGCGCCGTCGGCCAGGATCGCTCCCAGATGCGGGACAGCGGTTTCCGGGCCCAGGTCGAGCAGCCCGAAGCGGCCCGGGTTCTCCCGCTGGGCCGACCGGATCAGGCCCCAGAGCGCGGCGTGGGCCAGGTCGGGCAGCGGTTCGTCCGGCCGGGTTGCCACCGCGCCGCGGGTGACCAGGACCAGCCGCGAGCCGGCCAGCGTGTCGTCGTTCAACCAGTCCTGGGCCAGGAGCAGCGCCTCCCCGGTCGCGGCGTGCACCCGGGCCGCCGCGTCGTCCTCGGCGGATTCACCGGTGAGCGGGGCGAGGACCAAGTCGGGGACGGGCATCCCGGTGGCGATGTCACGGGCCAGGGCGGCAAGAGTTCCGTACGCGGCGAGCGCCCCGAACTCCTCCGGCAGCGATCCTGGCGCGCCGAGCAGCACGGCGGCGTGCGGACGGGAGGCGGCAGCCGGTTCCACTGCCACCCAGTCCGATCGGAACAGCGAGTCGAGGTCCCGGGCGGGCCCGCGCAGCGCCGCGCTTTCCGGCAGCGGCCGCCAGGACAGCGACCGGACGGTCGCGACCGGCTCCCCGTCCGCGTCGGCGAGCAGCACCGAGACCGCCCCGTCGGCGGCCGGTGAGATCCTGGCCCGCAGCGCCGTGGCGCCCTCGGCCAGCAGGGTGAGGCCGTGCCAGCCGGCGGGCGCCGCGACCCGGCCGTCGTCGTACCGGTCGGCCAGCACGGCGTGCAGAGCGGCGTCGAGCAGGGCCGGGTGCAGGCCGAACCCGGTCACCGTGGTGGTCTCGGGGAGAATCACCTCGGCGTACACGGTGTCGTCGAGCCGCCAGGCGGCCTGCAGGCTCTGGAAGGTCTCCCCGTGCTGGACGCCGGCGGAGGCGAGGCGGTGGTAGACGCCGTCGACGTCGACCGGCCGGGCCCCGGCCGGTGGCCAGGTGGTGAGCCGGTCGGGTGATCCGGGCTCGGCGGTGCCGATCCGGGCCTCGGCGTTGCCCGTCCACGGGAGGTCGGCGGGGGCGCCGGCGGGCCGGGAGTGGACGGTGATCGCCCCGCCGGTCACGGTGACCCGCAGGTCGGCCGCGCCGTCGTCGTCGAGGGTGAGCGGGGTGGCCAGGTTGAGTTCCTCGACGGCGGCCCCGGCCGCGGCGTGCAGGACCAGGTCGGCCAGCACCGCGCCGGGAACCACGATCGTGTCGTTGATCCGGTGGTCGGCCAGCCAGGGCTGGGTCTGCACGGAGAGGCGGCCGGTGAGCAGGACGGTGTCGCTGTCCGGGAGGGCGATCGCCGCGCCGAGCAGCGGGTGGTCGCTGCGGCCCAGGCCGAGGCCGGTCGGGTCGCCGGCGGTGGTGGGCGCGTCGAGCCAGTAGCGCTGGTGCTGGAAGGCGTAGCCGGGCAGATCGACCAGCTTCGCACCCCGACCGGCGAACACGGCCGCCCAGTCCAGCTCCATCCCGGCCTCGTGCAGTCGGGCCAGGGCGGCGGTGAACGTTTCCGCCTCGTCCCGGCCCTCCCGCAACACCGGAACAGCAAGCACATCGCCGGCCATCGCGGACAGCACCCCGTCGGGGCCGAGTTCCAGCAGCGCGGTCACGCCCAACTCGGCCGCGGTGGCCAGACCGTCGGCGAACCGGACCGCCTCGCGCACATGCCGTACCCAGTACTCGACCGTGCCTTGCTCCTCGACCTGGCCGGTCAGATTCGAGATCACCGGCACCCGCGCCGGATGGAACGTCAAACCTGCCAGGGCCTGGGCGAACTCGGCCAGCATCGGCTCCATCAGATGCGAATGGAACGCGTGACTGACCGCCAGCCGCCGCACTCGCACCCCGTCGGCACGCCACCCCTCGACCAGCGCGTCAATCGCGTCCGCGGCACCGGAGATCACCACCGAGGTGGGACCGTTGACCGCCGCGATCTGCACCCGATCATCCAGCGCCGCCGCGACGGTCGCCTCGTCGAGATTGATCGCGGCCATCGCGCCACCCACGGGCAGGGCTTGCATCAACCGGCCCCGAGCACTGATCAGCGTGCACGCATCCGCCAGGGACAGGACCCCGGCAACATGCGCGGCGACGATCTCGCCGACCGAATGACCGAGCAGCACCTGCGGCCGCACACCCCACGACTCGACCAGCCGATACAGCGCCACCTCAAGCGCGAACAACGCCGGCTGCGCCTGTCCGGTCTGATCCAGCAGACCAGCCTCGTCGCCGAACACCACCGACTTCACGTCACCCGGCAGCAGGGCACACACCTCGTCAAACGCGGCGGCGAACACCGGGAACGTCTCATACAGGCCCCGGCCCATACCCAGACGCTGACTGCCCTGACCGGTGAACATCACCCCCAGCCGCACATCGCCCGCCACCTGCGGATCGATCCGGCCATCCCGCAGCACCGCCCGATGCTCGAACCGAGCCCGCGCCGCCAGAGTCCACGCCACATCGACATCCGAGATCTCCGGATGCGCGGCAACATATTCCGTGAGCCGAGCAGCCTGATCCCGCAGAGCCGCCTCCGACTTCGCGGACAGAATCCACGGCACCGGAGCGACCAGCGACGACGCGGGCTCCTCCCCAACCGGCGGCTCCTCCAGGATCACGTGCGCATTCGTGCCGCTGATCCCGAACGACGACACACCCGCCCGGCGCGGACGCTCACCGCGCGGCCACGGCCGCTGCTCGGTCAGCAACGACACCGCACCCGCCGACCAGTCCACCTCGGGCGTCGGCTCATCCACATGCAGGGTGCGCGGCAGGGTCTCATGCCGCATCGCCTGGATCATCTTGATCACACCAGCCACACCCGCGGCGGCCTGGCTGTGCCCGATGTTCGACTTGACCGAGCCCAGCCACAGCGGCTCCGACCGATCCTGCCCATAGGTCGCCAGCAGCGCCTGCGCCTCGATCGGATCACCCAACCGCGTCCCGGTGCCGTGCGCCTCGACCACGTCCACGTCGGCCGGCGACAGTCCGGCGTCGGCGAGCGCCTGCCGGATCACCCGCTGCTGCGACGGGCCGTTCGGCGCGGTCAGACCACTGCTGGCGCCGTCCTGGTTCACCGCCGTGCCGCGGAGCACCGCCAGGATCCGGCGACCGTTGCGCCGCGCGTCGGAGAGCCGTTCCAGGACCAGCATGCCGACGCCCTCGGAGAACCCGGTCCCGTCGGCGGCACCGGCGAACGCCTTGCACCGGCCGTCCGCGGCGAGGCCACGCTGCCGGGCGAAGTCCACGAACGTGTCCGGGCTGGCCATCACCGTCGCGCCGCCGGCCAGCGCCAGGTCACACTCGCCTCGGTGCAGCGCCTGCGCGGCCAGGTGCATCGCCACCAGCGACGATGAGCACGCGGTGTCGACCGTGACCGCCGGCCCCTCCAGCCCGAACGTGTAGGACACCCGCCCGGACGCCACGCTGCCCGAGTTGCCGGTCACCAGGTAACTCGCGACGCCTTCGGGCAGCTGGTCACGACCGGCGTGGTAATCGGAGCTCATCACGCCGGCGAACATGCCGGTCTGGCTGCCCCGTACCGTGATCGGGTCGATGCCGGCCGACTCGAACGCCTCCCAAGACGCCTCCAGCAGGAGACGCTGCTGCGGATCCATGGCCAGCGCCTCGCGCGGCGAGATGCCGAAGAAGCCCGGGTCGAAGTCGCCGGCGTCGCTGAGGAAGCCGCCAACACCCGCGTAGCTGGTGCCGGGCCGGATCGCGTCCGGATCGATCAGCCGGCCGAGATCCCAGCCGCGGTCGGCCGGGAACGGCGACAGGCCTTCCCGTTCCTCGACGAGCAGCCGCCACAGGTCTTCCGGTGACCCCGCCCCGCCCGGGTACCGGCAGCTCATGCCGACCACCGCGATCGGCTCGCCGTCGGCCGGCCGCAGGGTCACGCTCCGGTCGGCGCTCGCCGGGTCCGGGCCGAGAAGCGCTTCCCCGAGGTGCCCGGCCAGCAGAGCCGGGGTCGGGAAGTCGTAGATCAGTGTGGCGCTCAGCCGCAGGCCGGTCGCCGTCTGCAGCAGGTTGCGCAGCTCGACCGCGGTGAGCGAGTCGAAACCGGTCTCGTGGAACGGCCGGGCCGCCTCGACGACCGCCGGATCCGGGTGGCCGAGCACCGCGGCGACCTGCTTGCGGACCAGGTGGAGCAGCTCGTTCGCGCGGTCCGGCGCCGGCATCGCGGCGAGCCGGTCGGCCAGCGCCGATGAGGCCGCGTCGCGGGTTCCGGCGGAGGCGACCCGCCGGGCGCGCCGGCCGGCCAGGGTGCGCAGCAGCGGCGGGATCTCCGCGCCGCCGGCCCGGAGCACGGCCAGGTCGAGGGCGATCGGCACGAGCAGCGGCTCGGCACCGGACGCGGCCGCGTCGAACAGGGCCAGACCCCGCTCCGCCGAAAGCGGCACGGTGCCGGCCCGGCGCATGCGTTCCCGGTCGGCCGTGGACAGGTGTTCGGTGATGCCGCTGCGCTGTTCCCAGAAGCCCCAGGCCACCGATGCCGCAGGGAGGCCGGCCGCGTGCCGGCTCCGGGCGAGCGCGTCGAGGAACCGGTTGGCAGCGACGTAGTTGCCCTGTCCGGCCTCGCCGAACACGCCGGCCGCCGAGGAGAAGAGCACGAACATCGCGAGGTCGCGGTCGCGGGTCAGCTCGTGCAGGTGATGAGCGGCGACGGCCTTCGGGGTCAGCACCCGGTCGAGCCGATCCGGGGTCAGTGAGGTGACCAGGCCGTCGTCCAGGACGCCGGCGGTGTGCACCACCCCGCACAGGTCGTCGATGCCGTCGAGCAGCGCGGCCAGTGCGGTCCGATCGGCGACGTCGCAGGCCACGACCCGCGCTTGCGCGCCGAGTTCCGCGAGATCCGCGACCAGCTCCGGCACACCCGGCGCGTCCGGACCGCGACGACTGGTCAACACCAGCTGGCGTACGCCGTAAGCACTCACCAGATGTCGCGCCACCAGCGCGCCCAGCGCCCCGGTGCCGCCGGTGACCAACACCGTCCCGTCCGGGTCGAGAGTCACCGGGTCCGCGGCCATCGCCCGGACCAGGCGTGGCGCCCGCAGGCGGCCGTCGCGTACCCGGAGCTCCGGTTCACCGGCGCCGATCGCGGCGGCCAGCAACTCCCCGGTGACCGTGGCCGGATCGGCGTCGAGCAGCAGGAACCGGTCCGGGTTCTCGCTCTGTGCCGAGCGCACCAGTCCCCCGGCGGCCGCACGGACCAGCCCGTCCTCGCCGGTCAGGAAGACCAGTCGGGCGTCGGCGCAGCGTTCGTCGGTGACCCAGCGCTGCAGCAGCTCCAGGACCCGGGCGGTCCCGGCGCGCAGCGCGGCGGCCACCTCGATGGCCGGGTCGTCGTCGAGCACCACCACGACGACCTCGGGTGCCCCGTCGTCGAGCAGCCGGTCCAGGTCCGGTCCGAGCACGGTCCAGGACGGTACGGCCACCGCCTCGGTGCCGACCTCCCGCCAGTCCAGCCTGTACAGGGCTTCGTCGGCCCGGCCTGCCGCATCGCCCTCGGGCACGCCGAGTACGACCCGGTCCACTGCCGCGACGAGCTGACCCTCGGCGTCGACCAGCCGCAGCGTCCACCCGTCGCCGGACGGCGACGCCTGCACCCGCAGCACCGTCGCGCCCTGCGCGTGCAGGGTGAATCCGTGCCACCGCACCGGCGCCCCGTCGGTGGGCAGCGTTCGCAGGGCCGCGTCGAGCAGCGCCGGATGCAGTCCGAAACCGTCAGCCGTGAGGCCCTCCGGCAGCGTCACCTCGACGGCCGGGTCCTCGGCCGGACCGGCCACGGGCGGCTGCTCGGTCGTCAGGAACCCGCTCGCGTGCCGGGTCCACGGGTCGTCGGCGGCCGAGCCCTCGGGCTGCGAGTACACCGTGACCGCGCTGGCCGCGTCCACCGTCACCCGCAGCGCCAGGGCGTTCCGTTCCGGCAGCGTGAGCGGGGTGTGGACGGTCAGTTCCCGGACCGCGGCCGCGCCGGCCTGGTCGGCGGCGTGCATCGCCAGCTCGATCAACGTGCCGTCGGCCGGCAGCCACGGGTGCGCTGCGGCGGTGACGCGGCCGGTCAGCACCACCGTGCCGCTGTCCGGGATGGTGATGGCCGCGGTGAGCAGCGGATGCCCGGTCGTGGACTGACCGAGGCCGGTCGCGTCGCCGGTGCCGCCGGTGCCGCGCAGCCAGAACTGTTCGTGCTGGAAGGCGTAGCCGGGCAGGTCGACCAGCTTCGCACCCCGGCCGGCGAACACGGCCGCCCAGTCCAGCTCCATCCCGGCCTCGTGCAGTCGGGCCAGGGCGGCGGTGAACGTTTCCGCCTCGTCCCGGCCCTCCCGCAACACCGGAACAGCAAGAGTGTCGCCGGCCATCGCGGACAACACCCCGTCGGGGCCGAGTTCCAGCAGCGCGGTCACGCCCAGCCCAGCCGCGGTGGCCAGACCGTCAGCGAACCGGACCGCCTCGCGCACATGCCGCACCCAATACTCGACCGTGCCCTGCTCCTCGACCCGGCCGGTCACATTCGAGATCACCGGCACCCGCGCCGGACGGAACGTCAAACCCTGCAGCACCTGAGCGAACTCAGCCAGCATCGGCTCCATCAAATGCGAATGGAACGCGTGACTGACCGCCAGACGCCGCACCCGCACCCCGTCGGCACGCCACCCCTCGACCAGCGCATCGACCGCGTCCTCGGCACCGGAGATCACCACCGAGGTGGGACCGTTGACCGCCGCGATCTGCACCCGATCATCCAGCGCCGCCGCGACCGTGGCCTCGTCCAGGTTGACCGCGGCCATCGCCCCACCCGCCGGCAACGCCTGCATCAACCGGCCCCGAGCGGCGATCAGCGTGCACGCATCCGCCAGCGACAGCACCCCGGCAACATGCGCGGCGACAATCTCGCCGACCGAATGACCGAGCAGCACCTGCGGCCGCACACCCCACGACTCGACCAGCCGATACAACGCCACCTCAACGGCGAACAACGCCGGCTGCGCCTGTCCGGTCTGGTTCAACAGCTCGGCGTCAGCACCGAAGACCACCGCTTTGAGGTCACCCGGCAGCAGGGCACACACCTCGTCAAACGCGGCGGCGAACACCGGGAACGTCTCATACAAACCCCGGCCCATACCCAGACGCTGACTGCCCTGACCGGTGAACATCACCCCCAGCCGCACATCGCCCGCAACCTGCGGATCGATCCGGCCATCCCGCAGCACCGCCCGGTGCTCGAACCGGGTCCGCGTCGCCAACGTCCATGCGACATCGACATCCGGGATCTCCGGATGCTCGGCGAGATAAGCGGTCAGCCGAGCGGCCTGATCGTGCAGGGCCGCCTCCGACTTCGCGGACAGGATGAACGGCACCGGAGCCGTAACCACCGCCTCCGGAAGGTCCGCAGCAGGCGGCTCCTCCAGGATCACGTGCGCATTCGTGCCGCTGATCCCGAACGAGGAGACACCCGCCCGCCGCGGACGCTCACCGCGGGGCCACGGCCGCTGCTCGGTCAGCAACGAGACCGCGCCCTCGGACCAGTCGACCTCGGGAGTCGGCTCGTCCACGTGCAGAGTGCGCGGCAGCACCTCGTACCGGAAAGCCTGGATCATCTTGATGATCCCCGCCACGCCCGCAGCGGCCTGGCTGTGCCCGATGTTGGATTTGATCGACCCCAGCCACAACGGCTCCGACCGATCCTGCCCATAAGTGGCAAGGAGCGCCTGCGCCTCGATCGGGTCGCCGAGCCGGGTGCCGGTCCCGTGCGCCTCGACCGCGTCGACTTCGGCGGCGGAGAGACCAGCATCGGCGAGGGCTTGCCGGATGACGCGTTGCTGCGACGGGCCGTTCGGGGCGGTCAGGCCATTGGACGCGCCGTCCTGGTTGACCGCCGAACCCCGCACCACCGCCAGAATCCGATGCCCGTTGCGCTCGGCATCGGACTGGCGTTCCAGCACCAGCATGCCCACACCCTCGGACCAGCCGGTGCCATCGGCGGCCCCGGCGAACGCCTTGCACAGCCCGTCCGGCGCCAGCCCTCGCTGCCGCGAGAAGTCCACGAACGTGTCCGCGCTGGCCATCACCGTCACCCCACCGGCCAGCGCCAGATCACACTCCCCACTGGCCAGCGACTGCGCCGCCAGATGCAACGCCACCAACGACGACGAACACGCCGTGTCCACCGACACCGCCGGACCCTCGAACCCGAACGAATACGAGATCCGCCCCGACGCCACACTGCCCGACGTCCCCGTACTCAAATAGCCTTCGAGTTCCGGCGACACCGACCCCAATCCGGGGAAGTAGTCGGTGGCCATCACGCCGGCGAAGACACCGGTCGGCGAACCCCGTAGGCCGGAGGCGTCGAGGCCGGCCGACTCCAGCGCCTCCCAGGACGCCTCCAGCAGCAGCCGCTGCTGCGGATCCATGGCCAGCGCCTCACGCGGCGAGATCCCGAAGAAGCCCGCGTCGAACGCGCCCGCGTCAGGCAGGAACCCGCCCACGCCGACATACGTCGTGCCGGGCCGCGACAGCGCCGGGTCCACCAGACGATCGAGATCCCAGCCACGGTTCTCCGGGAACGGGGTGAGGCCGATCCGGCCGCTGGCGGCCAGCCGCCACAGGTCCTCCGGAGAGGCGACCTCGCCGGGATAGCGGCAGGCCATGCCGACGATGACGATCGGGTCCCGCGCCACGTCGGCGCCGGTCCGCTGGCGGGTCGATCCCGGCCCGGCGGCCTGCCCGAGCGCCGCGTCCAGCAGGTGCCGGACCAGCGCGTCCGGGCTCGGATAGTCGAAGATCAGCGTGCTGGGCAGCCGCAACCCGGTGGCGTTACCGAGCCGGTTGCGCAGCTCGACGGCGGTGAGCGAGTCGAAACCAAGGTCCTGGAACGCCGCGCGGGCGGTGATCGCCGCCGGGTCGCCGTGCCCGAGCACCGCCGCGACGTGGACTCGGACCAGGTCGAGCAGGTGGGCCTCGCGGTCGGCGGGCGGAAGGGCGGCCAGGGCGCCGGCCAGCGTCGGCGCCGTGGCCTCGGTGGCGGTGCGCCGGGCCGGGCCGCCGGCCAGGCCGCGCAGCAGCGGCGCCGGCGGAGTGCCGGCCGACCGCAGCGCGGGCAGGTCGAGCGGCATCAGGACGAGTTCCGGCTCGTCCGCCGCCCAGGCCAGGTCGAACAGGGCGAGACCGCGGGCGGTGTCCAGGGGCAGCATGCCGCCGCGCCGCATCCGGTCGACGTCGGCGTCCGACAGGTGCCCGGTGATGCCGCTGCGCTGTTCCCAGAAGCCCCAGGCCAGCGACGTGCCAGGCAGCCCGAGGTCACGCCGGTGCCGGGCGAGCGCGTCGAGGAACCGGTTGGCGGCGACGTAGTTGCCCTGCCCCGGGTCGCCGAACACGCCGGCCGCCGAGGAGAAGAGCACGAACATCGCGAGGTCGCGGTCGCGGGTCAGCTCGTGCAGGTGGGCGGCGGCCACGGCCTTCGGCGCCAGCACCCGGTCGAGCCGGTCCGGGGTCAGTGAGGTGACCAGGCCGTCGTCCAGGACGCCGGCGGCGTGCACCACCCCGCACAGGTCGTCGATGCCGTCGAGCAGCGCGGCCAGTGCGGTCCGATCGGCGACGTCGCAGGCCACGACCCGCGCTTGCGCGCCGAGTTCCGCGAGATCCGCGACCAGCTCCGGCACACCCGGCGCGTCCGGACCGCGACGACTGGTCAACACCAGCTCGCGTACGCCGTAGGCACCCGCCAGATGCCGCGCCACCAGCGCACCCAGCGCCCCAGTGCCGCCGGTGACCAGCACGGTTCCGGTGAGTTCCGCCCGGTCGGGACGGGCCGGCAAACCCGTCCGGACCAGCCGGGGCGCCGTCGGCACGCCGTCCCGGACCCGGATCTCCGGTTCGCCACCGGCGACAGCCGCCACCAGGGTCTCCTCGTCGATCGGGTCGATGCCCGCGTCGACCAGGGCGAACCGGTCCGGGTTCTCGTTCTGTGCCGTGCGCAGCAGCCCGGCGACCGCGGCGGCCACCGGTCCCGTTCCGCGCAGCACGACCACCAGGCGGGAACCGGCCCACCGGTCATCGCCGAGCCAGCGCCGCACCAGGGCCAGCGCGCCGGCGGTGGCCTTCCGGGTCGCGTCGGCGAGGCCGCCGGCGACGTTGCCGGGCTCGTCGACGGTCCACGGCAGCAGGACGGTCTCGGGTACCGAGCCGGCCGGGAGCCCGTCGAGGCCGTCCGAGGCCAGGACCGGCCGGGCGTCGAGCGGCGCCCCGGCAGCCGGGGTCACCCAGTCCACCCGGAAGACGGCGTCCCGGGTCAGGTGCCCGGTCGGGGAAAGCTCGCCGGGTGTGATCGGGCGCAGCCGCAGCGACCGTACGGTGAGTACCGGGACCCCAGCGGCGTCGGCCACGGTGAGCGACACGGTGTCGTCACCGGCCGGTTTCAGCTCGGCCCGCAGTGTGGTGGCGCCCTCGGCGTGCAGGGTCACCTCCGCCCAGTGCTCCGGGACCAGGATGCGCCGGTCGCCGGTGCCGAACCGGTGCGCGGCGAGAGCGTCCACGGCAGCGGCGAGCAGGGCCGGGTGCAGGCGGAATCCGTCGGCGGCCAGTGTCGTCCGCTCCGGGACGGCGACCTCCGCCCAGACCGTGCCGCCCCTGCTCCACACCGTGCGAAGCCCCTGGAACGCCGGGCCGTGCTCGATGCCGGCCTCGGCGAGCTCCGCCCGCAGGCTGTCCAGATCCAGGCGGTCCGCGCCGGTTGGCGGCCAGCTGGTGAGGCCCGGCCCGGCCGGAGTGGAGGCGGCGGTCAGCGCACCGGTTGCGTGCTGGGTCCAGGTCTCGTCGGCGGGCGCGTCGCCGGGCCGGGCGTGCACCGCGATCCGGTTGCCCTCGGTGACGGCGATCCGCAGGGCCAGGCCACCGTGGTCCGGCAGCACCAGCGGGGTGTGCAGGGTGAGGTGGTCGATCGTGCCGGCCACGGCCTGGTCGGCGGCGTGGATCGCCAGGTCGAGCAGCGCGGTCGCGGGCACCACGACCCGGCCGTCGATCCGGTGGTCGCCCAGCCATGGCTGGGCCTGGGTGGACAGCCGGCCGGAGAACATCAGGGTGTCGCTGCCGGGTAGCGCGATGACGGCGCCGAGCAGGGGGTGGTCGCTCTCGTCGAGGCCGAGGCCGGTCGCGTCGCCGGTGCCGCCGGTGCCGCGCAGCCAGAACTGTTCGTGCTGGAAGGCGTAGCCGGGCAGATCGACCAACTTCGCACCCCGGCCGGCGAACACCCCGGCCCAGTCCAGCTCCATCCCGGCCTCGTGCAGTCGCGCCAGGGCGGCGGTGAACGTTGACGCCTCGTCCCGGCCCTCCCGCAACACCGGAACAGCAAGAGTGTCGCCGGCCATCGCGGACAACACCCCATCCGGGCCCAGCTCCAACAGCGCGGTCACGCCCAACTCGGATGCCGTGGCCAGACCGTCAGCGAACCGGACCGCCTCGCGCACATGCCGCACCCAATACTCGACCGTGCCCTGCTCCTGCACCCGGCCGGTCACATTCGAGATCACCGGCACCTGCGGGGCATGGAACGTCAAACCTGCCAGCACCTGAGCGAACTCGGCCAGCATCGGCTCCATCAAATGCGAATGGAACGCGTGACTGACCGCCAGCCGCCGCACCCGCACCCCGTCGGCACGCCACCCCTCGACCAGCGCATCGACCGCGTCCTCGGCACCGGAGATCACCACCGAGGTGGGACCGTTGACCGCCGCGATCTGCACCCGATCATCCAGCGCCGCCGCGACCGTGGCCTCGTCCAGGTTGACCGCGGCCATCGCCCCACCCGCCGGCAACGCCTGCATCAACCGGCCCCGAGCGGCGATCAGCGTGCACGCATCCGCCAGCGACAGCACCCCGGCAACATGCGCGGCGACAATCTCGCCGACCGAATGACCGAGCAGCACCTGCGGCCGCACACCCCACGACTCGACCAGCCGATACAACGCCACCTCAACGGCGAACAACGCCGGCTGCGCCTGTCCGGTCTGGTTCAACAGCTCGGCGTCAGCACCGAAGACCACCGCTTTGAGGTCACCCGGCAGCAGGGCACACACCTCGTCAAACGCGGCGGCGAACACCGGGAACGTCTCATACAAACCCCGGCCCATACCCAGACGCTGACTGCCCTGACCGGTGAACATCACCCCCAGCCGCACATCGCCCGCAACCTGCGGATCGATCCGGCCATCCCGCAGCACCGCCCGGTGCTCGAACCGGGTCCGCGTCGCCAACGTCCATGCGACATCGACATCCGGGATCTCCGGATGCTCGGCGAGATAAGCGGTCAGCCGAGCGGCCTGATCGTGCAGGGCCGCCTCCGACTTCGCGGACAGGATGAACGGCACCGGAGCCGTAACCACCGCCTCCGGAAGGTCCGCAGCAGGCGGCTCCTCCAGGATCACGTGCGCATTCGTGCCGCTGATCCCGAACGAGGAGACACCCGCCCGCCGCGGACGCTCACCGCGGGGCCACGGCCGCTGCTCGGTCAGCAACGAGACCGCGCCCTCGGACCAGTCGACCTCGGGAGTCGGCTCGTCCACGTGCAGAGTGCGCGGCAGCACCTCGTACCGGAAAGCCTGGATCATCTTGATGATCCCCGCCACGCCCGCAGCGGCCTGGCTGTGCCCGATGTTGGATTTGACCGAGCCGAGCCACAGCGGCTCCGACCGATCCTGCCCATAAGTAGCCAGCAGCGCCTGCGCCTCGATCGGGTCACCCAACCGCGTCCCGGTGCCATGCGCCTCCACCGCACCGACGTCGGCCGGCTTCAGTCCAGCGTTCGCGAGCGCCTGCCGGATGACGCGTTGCTGCGACGGGCCGTTCGGGGCGGTCAGGCCATTGGACGCGCCGTCCTGGTTGACCGCCGAACCCCGCACCACCGCCAGAATCCGATGCCCGTTGCGCTCGGCATCGGACTGACGTTCCAGCACCAGCATGCCGACACCCTCGGACCAGCCCGTCCCGTCCGCCGCACCGGCGAACGCCTTGCACAGCCCGTCCGGCGCCAGCCCCCGCTGCCGCGAGAAGTCCACGAACGTGTCCGCGCTGGCCATCACCGTCACCCCACCGGCCAGCGCCAGATCACACTCCCCACTGGCCAGCGACTGCGCCGCCAGATGCAACGCCACCAACGACGACGAACACGCCGTGTCCACCGACACCGCCGGACCCTCGAACCCGAACGAATACGAGATCCGCCCCGACGCCACACTGCCCGACGTCCCCGTACTCAAATAGCCTTCGAGCTCCTCCGGGACCGATCCGATCCCGGGGAAGTAATCGGTGCTCATCACCCCGGCGAAAACCCCGGTGAGGGAGCCGCGCAGGCCGGTGACGTCGAGGCCGGCCGACTCCAGCGCCTCCCAGGACGCCTCCAGCAGCAGCCGCTGCTGCGGATCCATCGCCAGGGCCTCCCGCGGCGAGATCCCGAAGAAGCCCGCGTCGAACGCACCCGCGTCGGGCAGGAACCCGCCCACGCCGACATACGTCGTGCCGGGCCGCGACAGCGCCGGGTCCACCAGACGATCGAGATCCCAGCCACGGTTGTCCGGAAACGCGGAGCTGGTCTCCACACCGTCGGCGACCACGCGCCACAGGTCGTCCGCGGAGGCGATCCCACCCGGGAACCGGCATCCGATCCCGACGATCACCACCGGCTCGTCCCCGACCGACCCGGCCCGCACCTGCTGCACCACCGGCGCCGCCCCGCCGACCAGCTCCACCAGCAGGAAATCGACCAACGCGGCCACCGACGGATAGTCGAACACCACCGTCGCCGGCAACCGCAGCCCGGTCACCACCGCCAACCGGTTCCGCAACTCGACAGCGGTCAGCGAGTCGAAGCCCAGCTCCCGGAACGACCGGTCAGTACGGACCTGGTCACCGCCGGCGAACCCGAGCACCCCGGCCACCTCGCCCCGGACCAGGCCGGTGATCGTCTGGGCCTGGTCCGCGCGGGTCAGGGCGGCCAGCCGCCCGGTCAGGGTGGCGTCGCCACCCGCGTTCGCGGTGCGCCGCACGGGGGCACCGATCAAGGCGCGCAGCAGCGGTGACCGGTTGTCGCGCAGGGTGGTGAAGTCAAGAGCCATCGGCGCGAGGACCGGCTGGTCGCCGCCGAGCGCGGCATCGAACAACGCCAGAGCCTGCGCCGAGGCCAGCGGCCGCATACCGGCCCGCCGGATCCGATCGATGTCCGCCGAGCTCAGATGACCGGTGATCCCCGACGACTGCTCCCACAAACCCCACTGCAACGACAGCCCGGCCAGACCTGACGCCCGGCGCCGACGCACCAACTCATCCAACACACTGTTGGCCGCCGCGTAATTGCCCTGCCCCGCATCACCGAACAAACCCGCCGACGACGAGAACACCACGAACATGGCCAGGTCGAGACCCACGGTCAACTCGTGCAGATGATGAGCCGCATCCACCTTCGGCGCCAACACCGCACCCAACCGCTCCGGCGTCAACGACGTGACCACACCGTCATCCACCACACCCGCGGTATGCACCACCCCACAAAGATCACCAATCCCGCCCAGCAACGCGGCCACCGCAGCCCGATCGGCCACATCACAGGCCACCACCCGCGCCTGCGCGCCGAGCTCCGCGAGATCCGCGACCAGCTCCGGCACACCCGGCGCGTCCGGGCCGCGACGGCTGGTCAACACCAGCTCGCGTACGCCGTGAACACCCGCCAGATGCCGCGCCACCAACCCACCCAGCGCCCCGGTACCCCCGGTCACCAACACCGTCCCGGCCAACTCCACCAACTCCGCTGCGACAGCCGCCCGCACCAGCCGCGGCGCCCACAACACACCCTCACGCAACCGCAACTCCGGCTCACCCGAAGCCACCGCACCCGCCAGCAGCTCCGCCCCCACCGCCTCCCCACCCACATCCAGCAGCACAAACCGATCCGGATTCTCGTTCTGCGCCGAACGCACCAAACCCCACACCGCCGCCTGCACCAAACCAGGCCCCCGCGCCACAAACACCAACCGCGCGTCAACCCGCCCACCATCGGACAACCACCGCTGCACAGCCACCAGCGCCGCCGCCGCACCACCATGCACCGCCGCCACCACACCGACCGCCGGATCCTCAACCACCGAAAACACCTCAACACCACCAACACCAGCCGCCGACCCGCCCGCGACCTCCCGCCACTCCACGCCGAACAGCGAATCGTGTGCCCGGCCGGAGGCGATCGTGGCGGCTTCGCCGTGGACGACCCGGTCGATGGCCGCGACCACCTCATCCGCCGCGTCGGCGAGCAGGACGGTGGTGCCGCCCTCGACCGGGGTGAGCCGTGCCCGTACCGCGGTGGCTCCCTCGGCGTACAGGGTGAAGCCTTCCCACCGCAGCGGCACGCCGTCCCCGCGGACCGCCTCGTCGAGCAGCACGGGATGCAGGCCGTACCCGGTGACCGGCAGGTCGATCTCGACGACCGGGCCGTTGCCGGTCCACGGCGGCGCGGCCGGCGCGGCGCCGGCGAGAGTGCCGGTGGCGTGCCGGGTCCAGGGAGTCTCGGCCGGGGCGCCGATGGACCGGGAATACACGGTCACCGGCCGGCCGCCGCCGGTAGGCGGATCGACGGTGACCCGCAACGCGACAGCGCCGTCCGGCTCGACGGCCAGGGGCGCGTGCACGTCCAGGTGTTCCAGGGTGCCGCAGCCGGCCTGGTCGCCGGCGCGGACGGCCAGTTCGACCAGGACGCTGTTCGGGGCGACGACGAGGTCGCCGGACCGGTACCCGGCCAGCCACGGGTGGCCGGCGGCGGAAAGCCGGCCGGTCAGCACCACGGTCTCGCTGTCCGGCAGGGTGATCGCCGCCCCGAGCAGGGGGTGGTCGAGCCCGCCCAGGCCCAGGCCGGCCGGGTCGCCGGTGGCGGCGCGCGGGTCCAGCCAGTACCGCTGGCGCTGGAAGGCGTACGTCGGAAGCTCGATCACCCGGGCGCCGGCGAGGGCCGGCGGACCGGCCCAGTCGACGGTGACACCGGCGGTGTGCAGCCCGGCCAGCGCGGTGGCGAAGGTGTGCGCCTCGTCGCGTCCGGCGCGCAGCGCGGTGAGCACGGTGACCGGGGTGTCCCCGAGGCTCTGCTGGGCCATGCCGGCCAGCACGCCGTCCGGGCCCAGCTCCAGCAGGACGGTCGCGCCGCGGTCGAGGACGGTGGCGATCCCGTCGGCGAAGCGGACCGCCTCGCGGGCGTGCCGGACCCAGTAGTCGGGTGAGCACAACTCCTCGGCGGTGGCCAGGCGTCCGGTGACGTTGGAGACGATCGGGATGCGCGGCGCGGCGTACTCCATCACCCGCGCGTACCAGCGGAACTCCTGCAGCATCGGTTCCAGCAGCGCGGAGTGGAACGCGTGGCTGACCCGTAGCTGCCGGACCCGGACGCCGTCGGCGCGCCAGCGTTCGACGAGTCCGGCGACGGCCGCTTCGACGCCGGAGATCACCACGGAGGACGGGCCGTTGACCGCAGCGATCGACACCCGGTCGTCGAGGGCGGCTCGCACGGTGGCCTCGTCCAGGGCCACCGCGGCCATCGCCCCGCCGCGCGGCAGCTCCTGCATCAGCCGGCCCCGGGCCGCGACCAGGATGCACGCGTCGGTCAGCGAGAGGACGCCGGCGACGTGCGCGGCGGCGAGTTCGCCGACCGAGTGGCCGATCAGGTAGTCGGGGTGCACGCCCCGGGACTCGACCAGCCGGAACAGGGCGACTTCCAGGGCGAACAGGCCGGCCTGGGCGTACACGGTGTCGTCGAGGTCACCGGTGAACGGCTCGTCGCCGAAGACGATCTCCCGGATCGCGGTGCCGAGCTGGACGTCGAGTCGGGCGCAGACCTCGTCGAAGGCGGCCGCGAAGACCGGCTCGGTGGCGTACAGCCGGCGGCCCATGCCGGCGCGCTGGCTGCCCTGACCGGTGAACATCACCGCGAGCCGAGGGGTGCGGGCGGCCGCGCCGACGATCACGTTGGCGTCGGCCGTGCCGTCGGCCAGGCTGGTCAGGCCGGCGACGAGTGTTTCCCGGTCGTCGCCCAGGACCACCGCGCGGTGTTCGAAGGTCGCGCGGCTCACGGCCAGGGACAGGCTGACGTCGGCGGCGGGCAGTCCCGGGTCGGCGGCCAGCCGGGTCAGCAGCCGGGACGCCTGCTCGCGCAGGGCCGGCTCGGTGCGGGCGGAGAGGATCCACGGCGTGGCCGGTAGGGCGCCGGCGGGCTCAGGCACCGGTTCCGGCGTGGGCGGCTCCTCGAGGATCACGTGAGCGTTGGTGCCGCTCATGCCGAACGACGAGACGCCGGCCCGGCGCGGCCGTCCGGTCCGCTGCCACGGGCGGGGCTCGGTGAGCAGGGCGACGGCTCCGGCGGACCAGTCGACGTGCTCGGTCGGCTGATCCGCGTGCAGGGTGCGGGGCAGCTGTTCGTGCCGGAGTGCGAGCACCATCTTGATCACTCCCGCCACGCCCGCGGCGGCCTGGGTGTGACCCAGATTCGATTTGATCGAGCCGAGCCACAGCGGCTCCGACCGATCCTGGCCGTACGTCGCGAGCAGCGCCTGCGCCTCGATCGGGTCGCCGAGCCGGGTCCCCGTGCCGTGCGCCTCGACAGCGTCCACCTCCGACGGCGTCAGGGCGGCGTTCGCCAGCGCCTGCCGGATCACCCGCTGCTGCGACGGGCCGTTCGGGGCGGTCAGGCCGTTGGACGCCCCGTCCGAGTTGATCGCGGTGCCGCGCACCACGGCCAGCACCGGGTGCCCGTTGCGCTGCGCGTCGGAGAGCCGTTCCAGGACCAGCATGCCGGCGCCCTCGGACCAGCCGGTGCCGTCCGCGCCGGCGCCGAACGCCTTGCACCGGCCGTCCGGGGCCAGGCCACGCTGCCGGCTGAACGCCATGAAGCCGCCGGGGCTCGACATCACCGCGGCGCCGCCGGCCACCGCCAGCGAGCATTCGCCCCGTTGCAGGGACTGGGCGGCCAGGTGCAACGCCACCAGGGAGCCGGAGCAGGCGGTGTCGACGGTGACGGTCGGACCCTCGAACCCGAAGGTGTAGGCGATCCGGCCGGACGCGACGCTGGCGGCGGTGCCGGTGAGCAGGTAGCCCTCCAGGCCGTCGGTGGCGTCGTGCAGGCGGGGCCCGTACTCCTGGTTCTCCACGCCGACGAAGACGCCGGCTTGCTGGCCGCGGACCGAGCGGGGGTCGATGCCGGCGTGCTCGAACGCCTCCCAGGTGGTTTCCAGCAGCAGTCGCTGCTGCGGGTCCATCGCGACCGCCTCGCGCGGGGCCACGCCGAAGAATTCGGCGTCGAAGCCGGCCGCGTCCTGGAGGAATCCGCCGTGCCGGGTGTACGCGGTGCCGGGCTCGTCGGGGTCGTCCGAGTAGAGCGCGGCGAGGTCCCAGCCCCGGTCGGCCGGGAACGGGCCGATGGCGTCGCCGCCGGCGTGCAGCAGCCGCCAGAGGTCGGCCGGCGAGGCGATGCCGCCGGGGAGCCGGCAACCCATGCCGACGATCACGATCGGATCGTCGGCGGCCGTCCCGGACACCCGCTCGACCGCGGCGACGGCCGGCTCGTCGTGGTCGCCGGCGAGGCGGCTGCGCAGGTAGCCGGCCAGCGCTCGCGGGGTGGGGTAGTCGAACGGCATGGTCACCGGCAGGTCCAGGCCGGTCTCGCCGGTCAGGCGGCTGTGCAGTTCGACCGCGGCGAGTGAGTGGAAGCCGAGGTCCATGAAGGAGACGTCGGCGTCCACGGGCCCGTCGCCGAGCTCAGCGGCCTGCCGGACCCGAGCGGTCACCGCGGTCACCAGATCGAGCATCGCGACGTCCGTCCGCGAACCGTTTTCCCCGTGCTGCCCCATGTTTATCCGCTCCACAACTCCGCCGACACGGCCCTGAAAGAGAACGCGACTCGCGGCGACGTTACGGGGACCCCGGAAACGGAACACACCCCTACGAACCCCACCGCGATCGGGTCAGGCGGGCGTCAACAACGCACGCAGGGCTGATTTCGGGTCGACATTCACGACGTCAAAATTGCGACGCGTGCACTCGACCCGACGGAAGAGGTTCTCCGGCCCGGTGATGAACATTTTCTTGACGCCCTCCGTGAGTAGCCCGGCGACCACGGCCGGCCAGTCGATGGGCCGGTCGAAGGTGTCGAGCAACATTTCCCGCATGCCTTCGGCGGTGGTCACGAGGCGGCCGTCCTGATCGGCGATCACCGGAATTTGGGGCGCTTCGATCGAGTATCGGGTGAATACCGTCTCCTCGGCCCGGCGGCGCAGCCCGTCGAATATCGCGGCGTGCACCGGCGGCCGCATCGTGTACATCGAATAGCCACCCATGTCGCTGATCGCCTGCTTCAGCTCGTCCAGCCGGCTCGCGTCGATCGACAGCATGAGGAAGCCGCGGTCCAGGCGGCCGGAGACGTCGTACCACTGCCCCCGGACGGTGAGGGTGTCCAGGTACTCCTGGAACCGGTCCTCGGGAACCCGGACAAACGAGTGGGTGACGACGTCGGTGTGCTGGACGGCGAAGTACTCCCGTTCGCAGCGGGCCAGCTCGGCGGTCATCCGGACGACATCGGCGAAGTCCATCGAGCCGGCCCAGTAGGCCGCCGCCTTCTGCCCGAAACTCGGCCCGGCGCAGACGTCGGCGCGCATGCCGCCCTCGGCGGCCGCCCGGTCGGCGAGCGCCACCGAATTGACCATGAATGCCACCTGGACGCATTCTGCATAGTCGTCGTCAGCTTCATAGAAGCGGTCGAGGAGACTGTATCCCAGCACCTTGTCGGCGATCGCTATTCGACGCCTGGCGAACGGGTCGAGGACCATGAACCTCCCGACTGCGGCGAAATTCGACGGTCCCATTCCCGGGAAAACGACGGCTTCCTTCTCGTTCATCGATATTCACCCACAGTCGGCCGGCGGACAGCGTGGCCGACGCTAGGCCCGGCGCCGGTCGCGGGGCCACCCCCACCAACCCCTAGCCCGCCCCCCACCTGGCCGTCGCGACCTCGACTAAGGGGCTCTTCGCCCGGCGGGTAGGGGTTGTTCGCCGAGGACGGCCAAAAATAGCGTCGGTCAACGTGCCCGACCGGGCCTAACGGTTCCGAATCCCACCCGTATTGCCGACTAAGCAATCAAGGGCGTATGCGATGACTGCAGCCGATTCCCCTCCGGTGACGATGCTCGTGCCGGACTTCCCGTTCTCCTACGACGGCTGGCTCGGCCACCCCGCCGGACTCGGCACGCTTCCACCGGAGCGGGCCGGTACCCCGGTGGCCGTGGTCGGCGGTGGGATGGCCGGCCTCACCGCCGCGTACGAGCTGATGCGCCTGGGCCTGCGGCCGGTGGTGTACGAGGCGGACCAGATCGGCGGCCGGATGCGTTCCGTGCCGTTCCCCGGCCATCCGGGGCAGGTGGCAGAGATGGGCGCGATGCGGTTCCCGGTGTCGGCGCGCTCGCTGTTCCACTACATCGAGCTGCTCGGCCTGCCCACCCGCCCGTTCCCGAACCCGCTGGCGCCGAGCACGCCGAGCACGGTCATCGATTTGAACGGCGAGCGGGAGTTCGCCCGCACCGGGGACGACCTGCCACCGCAGTACCAGGCGGTGACCGAACTGTGGACCAAGGCGCTGCAGGAGCGGGCCGAACTGTCCACCCTCCGCAGCGCGTTGCGCGATCGCGACCTGACCACGCTCAAGACAATCTGGAACCGGCTGGTCGAGCAGTACGACGACGAGTCGTTCTACGGGTTCCTGGCGACCAGCCCCGGCTTCGACTCGTTCCGCCACCGGGAGCTGTTCGGCCAGGTCGGGTTCGGCACCGGGGGCTGGGATACCGACTTCCCGAACTCGATCCTGGAGATCTTCCGGGTGGTGTCGACCGAGGCCGACGAGAACCACGTGGCGATCGCCGGCGGCTCGCAGCAGCTGCCCCGCCGGCTGTGGGAGCACTCCCCGGCGGATCTCGCGTACTGGCCGGCCGGCACCTCGCTGGCATCGTTGCACGGCGGGGCGCCCCGGCCGGGGGTGACCGGGCTACGCCGGTCCGGCCGCGACATCCTGGTCGAGGCCGCCGACGGTGAGGTGCGCCGCTACCCCGCGGTGGTCTACACCCCGCACGTCTGGACGCTTCTCAACCGGGTGCGCTGCGACGAGGCGCTGATGCCGACCCCGTTGTGGACGGCGGTGGAACGCACCCACTACATGGGGTCGTCGAAGTTGTTCGTCCTGGTCGACCGCCCGTTCTGGCGGGATGTCGACCCGGTGACCGGCCGTGAGGTGCTCAGCATGACGCTGAGCGACCGGATCGTCCGTGGTCTCTACCTGTTCGACGAGGGTCCGCAGGACGCGGCGGTGATGTGCCTGTCGTACACCTGGAACGACGACTCCCAGAAGGTGGCCACCCTGTCCGCCTCGGAACGGCTGGACGTGCTGCTCGAACGGCTCGCCGCGATCTATCCCGGGGTGGACATCCGGGCGCACGTAATCGGTGAGCCGATCGCGGTCAGCTGGGAGAACGAGCCGCACTTCATGGGGGCTTTCAAGGCCAACCTGCCCGGCCACTACCGCTATCAGCGCCGGCTGTTCACCCAGTTCATGCAGCACGACATGGCCGAGGAACACCGCGGCTTCTTCCTCTGCGGCGACGACGTGTCGTGGACTGCGGGCTTCGCCGAGGGGGCGGTCACGACCGCCCTCAACGCCGTCTGGGGCGTGCTCGACCACCTGGGCGGGACGACCGATCCGGCCAATCCCGGCCCGGGCGACCTGTTCCACAGCCTGGCGCCGCTGGACCTTCCGTACACCTGAGCCGGCCGTCGCGTCGAACGCCGAAGAGAGGACACACCATGACGAGCACGGGATTCGAAGCGCGGGCGACCGCGTTCAGCACCGTGACCGACGCGCTACGGCTGCGGCGGGAGAAGCAGCCGGACGAGGCCGCCTACATCTTCCTGCGGGACGGCGAGGAGCCCGGTGACACGCTGACCTACCGGGAGCTGGACGACGACGCGCGGTCGCGGGCCGCGGCGCTGGCCGGGGCCGGGCTGGCCGGGGGCCGAGCGGTGCTGCTGTATCCGTCCGGGCTGGAGTTCATCCGTACGCTGCTGGGCTGCCTGCACGCCCGGATCGCGGCCGCGCCGGTGCAGGTGCCGAACCGGCGCAGCAGCCTGCGACGGTTGCGCCGGATCGCCGACGACGCCGGCACCACGACGGTGCTGACCACCGGCGCGATCAAGCAGCGCCTGGAGGCGGACTTCGCGGACGCCCCCGAACTGCACGGGCTGGTGCTGATCGACACCGAGTCGCTCGTGCCGCCGGCCGACGGGTGGTCCGGCGCCGCGCCGGAGCCCGGCGACATCGCGCTGCTGCAGTACACCTCGGGCTCCACCGGTGACCCGAAGGGGGTGATGGTCACCCACGCGAACTTCGTCGCCAACGTCGCCGAGACCGAGGAGTCGTGGCCGCTGCGTACCGATGACGTGGTGGTGTCCTGGCTGCCGCTGTTTCACGACATGGGCATGCTGTTCGGCATCATGCTGCCGCTGTGCGCCGGCATCCCGGCCTATCTGATGGCGCCCGAAGCGTTCATCCGCCGTCCACAGCGCTGGCTGCGGGCCATCTCCCGGTTCCGGGGCACGCATGCGGCGGCGCCCAGTTTCGCCTACGACCTGTGCGTGCGTGCCGCCGAGACGGCGCCCGGCGACGCTCTGGACCTGTCCTGCTGGCGGGTCGCGGCCAACGGCGCGGAGCCGGTGCGCTGGCACACCATCGAGGCGTTCACCGAACGATTCGCCGCGGCCGGGTTCGCCGCGGAGGCGATGTGCGCCGGATACGGCCTCGCCGAGAACACCCTCAAGGCGACCGCCTCGGTGGAGAGCGAGCTGCCCAGCGTGCGGTGGGTGTCGAGCCGCGCATTGCGGGAAGGACGGGCCGAGCCGGCGGTCGCCGGCGCCGCCGACGTGCAGCCGCTGGTCGGGTCGGGCCGGGCGGCCGGGCGCACCCGGGTGCGGGTGGTCGACCCGCAGACCCGCGCGCTCTGCCCGCCCGGCGTCGTCGGTGAGGTGTGGATCCACGGGCCGTGCGTCGCCCTGGGCTATCTGGACCGTGCCGGGGAGACCGCCGAGACGTTCGCCGCGCGGATCGCCGGCGATCCGACGGACGCGGCCTACCTGCGTACCGGTGACCTAGGTTTTCTTGTTGACGACGAGCTGTATGTGACCGGCCGGCTCAAGGACGTCATCATCCGCAGCGGCCGCAACTACTACCCGCAGGACATCGAGTTGCTCGCCGAGTCCGCCGCCGAGGGACTGCGCACCAACTGCGCCGCCGCCTTCTCGGTCGACGACGGGCGAACCGAGCAGCTGATCGTCGTGGTCGAGGCCGATGGCCGGGTGCTGCGGGCGACCGGCCCGGCTCAGCTGCGCGACCGGATCCACGCCGCGATCCGCGACGGCGTACGGCTGGACGCCGACCAAATCCTGCTGGTTCAGCGCGGCACCGTGCCCCGCACCTCCAGCGGCAAGGTCCAGCGCCGCGCCTGCCGCTCGCTGTACCTGGACGGCCAGCTCACCGCGGCCGAGCCGGTCCAGCCGGTACGGGCAGGTGCCGCCGATGTCCGCTGACGAGATCTCGGCGAGCACCGCGGACCGGCTCGCCGAACTGGGCCGCCGCCGCGCGGAACTGGCCGCCGGGGCCACGACCGATGCCGCCGAACGCCAGCACGCCAAGGGCAAGATGACAGCGCGCGAGCGGATCGACGCACTGTTCGACCCGGGCTCGTTCGTCGAGCTGGACGCCTTCGCCCGGCACCGCAGCCGGGATTTCGGGATGGACCGGCACCGGCCGCTGGGCGACGGCGTGGTCACCGGGTACGGCACCATCGACGGCCGGCGGGTCTGCGTCTTCGCCCAGGACTTCACCGTTTTCGGCGGCAGCCTCGGTGAGGTGTACGGCGAGAAGATCGTCAAGGTGATGGACCTGGCGCTGCGGACCGGTTGCCCGATCATCGGGATCAACGACTCCGGCGGCGCCCGGATCCAGGAGGGTGTCGTCTCCCTGGCGTACTACGCCGAGCTGGTCAAACGCCACGTCGCCGCGTCTGGGGTGATCCCGCAGATCTCCCTGATGGTGGGTCCGTGCGCGGGCGGCGCGGTGTACGCGCCGGCGGTCACCGACGTCGTGGTGATGGTGGAGAACATCTCGCACATGTTCGTGACCGGCCCGGACGTGCTGCACACCGTCACCGGCCAGCGGGTCGACCGGGAGCAGCTGGGCGGCGCGATGCGGCACAACACCGTCTCGGGTTCGTCGCACTACCTGGCCCAGGACGAGAAGGACGCGTTCGAGTACGTCCGGCTGGTGCTCAGCCACCTGCCGTCGAACAACATGCAGGAACCGCCGGTCTTCGACACCCCGGTGGCCACCGACGTCACCGACGGCGACCGCCGGCTGGACACGATCATTCCGGATCGGCCCAATCAGCCGTACGACATGCAGCAGGTGATCCGCACCGTGCTCGACGACGGCGAGCTGCTGGAGACCCAGCAGTTGTTCGCCCGCAACATCATCTGCGGGTTGGGCCGGGTAGCCGGGCGCAGCGTCGGGGTGGTGGCCAACCAGCCGATGGTCGCCGCGGCCGCCCTGGACATCGACGCGTGCGAGAAAGCCGCCCGGTTCATCCGGATGTGCGACGCGTTCCACGTGCCGATCCTGAGCTTCGTCGACGTGCCCGGCTTCCTGCCGGCCCTGGAGCAGGAGACCGACGGCATCATCCGGCGTGGCGCCAAGCTGATCTACGCGTACGCGGAGGCGACCGTCCCGATGGTCACCGTGGTGACCCGCAAGGCCTACGGCGGCGGATACGGCGTGATGGGCTCCAAGCACCTGGGCGTCGACATCAATCTGGCCTGGCCGACCGCGGAGATCGCGGTGATGGGCGGCGAGAGCGCGGTGACCGTCCTGCACCGGCGCGCGGTCGCCGAGGCCGACGACCCAGCGGCCGAACGGCGTCGCCTGCGCGCCGAGTACGAACGCACCCTGTGCAACCCGTACGTCGCAGCCGAACGTGGCTACGTCGACGAGGTGATCATGCCGCACGAGACCCGGCTCGCCGTCACCCGCGCCCTGGACGCCCTCCGGGACAAGCGCAGCACCCGGATCTCCCGCAAGCACGGGAACATCCCGCTGTGAGCACGGCGCGGACGCACCTCGTCGTGACCGGAGAGCCGAGCGCCGAACAACTGGCCGCGGTCGTGGTCGCCATCGTGCTGCGGTCCCGGACGCCCAGCATCGAGCCCGGGCAGGCGGCCGGCGGGACATGGGCGGCGCCCGCCCGGCACATGACCGGCCGCCCAGCCGAGCTCGGGCCGGGCGCCTGGCGGGCCGCGGGCTGGTTGCCCCCGCCCACCCGATGACCGTCACCGGACAAACCGAGGAGCTGTCGTGCGCAAGGTACTCATCGCCAACCGCGGCGAGATCGCGGTCCGCATCGCGCGGGCCTGTTCCGACGAAGGGCTGATCGGGGTCGCGGTGTACGCCGAGCCGGACCGCGACGCCCTGCACGTGCGGGTCGCCGACGAGGCGTACGCCCTGGGTGGGGACACCCCGGCGGAAAGCTACCTGGACATCGCCAAGGTGCTGCGAGCCGCGGCCGAGTCCGGCGCCGACGCGGTCCACCCGGGATACGGGTTCCTGTCGGAGAACGCCGACTTCGCCCAGGCCGTCCTGGACGCCGGACTGACCTGGATCGGCCCGCCCCCGGCGGCGATCCGGGCCCTCGGCGACAAGGTCACCGCCCGGCACCTCGCCGGACGCGTCGGCGCTCCGCTCGCCCCTGGCACACCGAACCCGGTCGCCGACGCCGACGAGGTGATCGCGTTCGCCGCCGAGCACGGTCTCCCGGTCGCCATCAAGGCCGCGTACGGCGGTGGCGGCCGCGGCCTGAAGGTGGCCCGCGACCTGGCCGACATCCCCGAGCTGTACCACTCGGCGGTCCGCGAGGCGGTCACCGCGTTCGGCCGTGGCGAGTGCTTCGTCGAGCGCTACCTGGAGGGGCCCCGGCACGTCGAGACGCAGTGCCTGGCCGACCGGCACGGCGCCGTGGTGGTGGTGTCCACCCGCGACTGCACCCTGCAGCGCCGGCATCAGAAGCTGGTCGAGGAGGCCCCGGCCCCGTACCTGACGCCCGGGCAGCGCGACACCCTGGTCCGCGCGTCCAAGGCGATCCTCCGCGAGGCCGGCTACGTCGGCGCCGGGACCTGCGAGTTCCTCGTCGGCCGGGACGGCACCATCGCCTTCCTGGAGGTCAACACCCGGCTGCAGGTCGAACACCCGGTCACCGAGGAGGTGACCGGCATCGACCTGGTCCGGGAGATGTTCCGGCTGGCCGCCGGCGAACACCTCGGGTACGACGACCCGCCCGCCCGAGGCCACTCGATCGAGTTCCGGATCAACGGCGAGGACCCGGGCCGGGGGTTCCTGCCCGCGCCGGGCACGGTGACTCGGTTCGCGCCGCCGGCCGGCCCCGGGGTACGCCTGGACACCGGCGTCGAGACCGGTGCGGTGATCGGACCGGCGTGGGACTCGATGCTGGCCAAGCTGATCGTCACCGGCCGCGATCGGCGCCAGGCGCTGCAGCGGGCCCGCCGCGCCCTGGCCGAGTTCCAGGTCGACGGGATCGCCACCACACTGCCGTTCCACCGGGCGGTGGTCACCGATCCGGCGTTCGCCCCCGAGGACGACAGCCCCTTCGGCGTGCACACCCGCTGGATCGAGTCCGAGTTCGACAACCGGATCGATCCGTATCCGGCGCCGGCCGGCGAAACGGCCGTCGCGGCCGAACGGGAGACCGTGATCGTCGAGGTGGGCGGCAAGCGGGTCGAGGTCACCCTCCCGGCCGGCCTGAGCGGGGCCACCCCGACAGCCGGTCAGGCCAAACGGCCGCCGCAGCGCCGAGCCGCCTCGGCCGGGGGCGGCACCGGTGGCGGCGAGGCGCTGACCTCCCCGATGCACGGAACCATCACGAAGGTCGCCGTCGCCGACGGTCAGCGGGTGGCGGCCGGCGACCTGATCGTCGTCCTCGAGGCGATGAAGATGGAGCAGCCGCTGCAGGCCCACCGCGCGGGCGTCATCAAGGGCATGACCGCCGAGGTCGGCACGAACGTGCACAGCGGGGCGCTGATCTGCGAGATCAAAGACTGAAGTCACCGGAACCAGGAGGAGTGAACAACCATGACGGAGGCACCAGGCGGCGTAAATCAGCCGCTGGCACCCGAGGAGAGCGACCGCACCCTGCACTTCGCGGGGCCGGCCACCTTCGGCCGGATCCCCCGGCTCGACCAGGTCGACTCAGCCGAGGTGGCGGTGGTGGGCGTCCCCTTCGACTCGGGGGTGTCCTACCGGCCGGGCGCCCGGTTCGGCGGGAACGCCGTCCGCGAGGCGTCCCGGATGCTCCGGCCGTACAACCCGGCCCAGGGAATCTACCCATACCACTACTCGCAGGTCGCTGACGCCGGCGACATCAGCGCGAACCCGTTCAACATCAACGAGGCGATCGAGACGATCGAGGCGGCTGCCGGCGAACTGCTCGACGGCGGCGCACGTCTGATGACGCTGGGTGGCGACCACACCATCGCCCTGCCGCTGCTGCGGGCCGTCGCCCGCAAGCACGGCCCGGTGGCGCTCTTGCACTTCGACGCCCATCTGGACACCTGGGACAGCTACTTCGGCGAGCAGTACACGCACGGGACGCCGTTCCGGCGCGCGGTCGAGGAGGGCATCCTGGACACCTCGGCTCTCTCGCACGTCGGCACCCGCGGCCCCATCTACGGCGAGAAGGACCTCAAGGACAACGAGGCGATGGGCTTCGGCATCGTCACCTCGGCCGACGTCATGCGGCGCGGCGTCGACGAGGTCGTCCAGCAGCTCGTGGAACGCATCGGGAACCGCCCGCTCTACGTCTCGATCGACATCGACGTCTTGGACCCGGCACACGCTCCAGGCACCGGCACACCGGAGGCGGGCGGTCTCACTTCGCGCGAGCTGCTGGAGATCCTCCGCGGTCTGGCCGGCTGCCAGCTCGTCTCGGCCGATCTGGTGGAGGTCGCCCCGGCCTACGACCACGCGGACATCACCAGCGTCGCCGCGTCGCACGCCGCGTACGAGCTGATCACCATCATGTCGAAGCTGAGCGCACCGCTGCGCTGGCGCAAGCTGAACGGCTGAGTCCTCGTCAGGCCGGTACGGCGCGGGCCGGCCTGACACCGTTCACTCGTTGGCGACACGAAGGTCATCCACCCGTGCACCCAGGCTTCCAAAGCCAGGCGGGAGGAGCCACCATCGCGAAGCGATCGGCGGGCACGCCTGCTCATCATTGAGTGGCAACTCTTCCCGGTGCTCGGCGTCGAAGCCGATGCCCCGGCGCGCTCGCCGAAGACCCGCGCTCTCCGTCGAAATCGTTCGTCATGCATACAGCCGACACTTCCCAGACCTCAGTCATCCGGTGGGAGTTCCGAGCGCGGTCGTGGGCGGAGGGGCACAGAATGCCGTCCTGGGTCAGGCCGCGGGCAATGGTGGTCATGCCACGCCCGGCGGCGCGCCTCGGCGCTCGAGGCGCTGACCGGACACGGCGGGTCAGGGCGCAGCGCCCACCGGATCGCGGTGGGCGCTGCGCGAGGCGTCAGCGGATCAGGGTCAGCAGCCCCGGCCGATAGGGCAGGAGTCCGTAGTCACCGCCGGAACTCGGCGACCGCCCCTGGTAGAGCAGCTGCAGGTGGCAGGGGTCGACGGTCATCGTCTGGTCGGCGCTGACCCGGACCAGTTCGCCGTGGCTGATGTCGTTGGTCCAGGTGGCGCCGCTGTTGGCCTTGCCGGCGAACGGGTTGCTCTCGGTCGCGGCCTGCGGCGTCCAGGTGCCACCGAGGCTGGTGGCGGTGAACGACCGGAAGTAGCGCCCGTTGGCGCCGACCGCCTCCACCGTCATCAGGTACTGGTTCTGGCCCTGCACCTTGTAGACCTGCGGCGCCTCGAACAGGTTGTTCGTCGTGTCGCTCATGACCACCGTCGAGGTGCTGCCGAAGCTGCCGGGGAAGTTCCCGATCGGCATGCTCGCCCGGTAGATCTTGCCGTTGTCGCCGGCGAAGAACAGGTACATGTTCTGCCCGTCACCGATGATCGTCTGGTCGATCGGCCCGGTGCCGGAGCCGGAGATGCTCCCGGAGAACAGCGTCTTCGCCGCGGACCAGCCGTTGGCGTTGGCCGGGTCGCTCGACGTGCGGTAGGAGAACGCCGCGCCGCCCCATTGGTAGGTGAGCACCCAGATGTTCTTCGGCGCGAAGTAGAACAGCGACGGCGCGACCGCGGCCGCGGTCATCGTGTTCTGGCTCGCCGATCCCAGGTCCGGCCAGTTGGTGATCGGGCCGAAGTTCATCGAGCCCCACGACGACCCGGTGTCGTGCGTGGTGGCGTACACCAGCTGTTTGCCGTTGTAGGGCGCGGTGGTGAAGTCCTTGAGCGAGGCCCAGCCGGACTTCGGGGTGGCCAGCGGCCCGGTCGAGGACCACCGGTACGTCGACGGCAGCGCACAGCTGCCGGTCGAGGTGGTCGGTGTCGTGGAGCCGACCTGGACGAGCTGCCACTGCTGGTTGGCGCCGTTCCAGTCGGTGTACTGGACGACGGCGCCGCCGTCGGCGGTGGACGCGCCCTGCACCTCGAGGGCCTTGCCGCTGTTGCGGTTGATCAGCTGGAGGTAGCCGTCGACGTCCTGGACGCTGAACTGCTGGTTGGTGGTGTTGTTGTCGGTCCACTGCACGATCGCGCCGCCGTCGGCGGTCGACAGGTTGAGGACGTCGAGGACCTTGCCGGACAGCTTCGACTTGAGCCGGTAGTAGCCGCCGCCGGAGTCGACGAACTGCCACTGCTGCTGCGTCTGGTCGTTACGGGCCCACTGAACGATCTTGGCGCCGTCCGTGGTGGCCAGGTTGTAGACGTCCAGAGCCTTGCCGCTGTTGCGGTTGACCAGCACGTACGAGGCGCTGGTGTTGATCGTGGCGGCGGACGCCTGGGAGGCGGTGATCGCGACGGCGCCACCGCCGGCGGCCAGGGTGACCGCGGCGAGAGCGATACGCCACCAGCGGCGGCGTCCCGGTCGAGTTGCCATCATGTGCTCCTTGGGGATGGTTCGGGGAGGTGCGACGGTCAGCCGGCGGTGCAGGACCGGATCTGCGGCCGGGCGGTGGTGTTGCCGTTGAAGGCGGTGGTGAACCCGAACGTGTTGCCGGAGCCGTTCGACTTCACGGTCATCACGTTTCCGCTGCTGTCCCAGGTCGCCGTGCCGCTCCAGACGGAGGTGACCTTCTGCGGCGCGGTGCTCACCACGACGACGGACCAGGTGCCGGCGCCGGTGACGGTCACCGAGGTGTTGTACCGGTCGCCCCAGACGGTGCCGGCGCTCGTCGTCGCGGTGCAGCCGCTGCCGCTCGAGCCGCTGCCGGCGTTGAGCGCGTTCAGGACCGCGGTGTAGGCGGCCTTCTTGGCGCCGGAGGCGTCGAACAGCAGCGGGTTCGCGCCGGTGCGCCAGGAGTCGCTGTCCCGGATGCCCCAGACGGTGATACCGGTGCACCGGGACACGGCCAGGCAGGCCTTGGTGACGGCGGCGTACGCAGCGGCCTGGTTGCTGCCGGAGATGTCCAGCTCGGTGATCTGGACGTCGACGCCGAGGTCGGCGAAGCGTTGCAGGTTGGCCTGGTAGTCGCTGGGCGCGGTGTTGGTCAGGTGGGACTGGAAGCCGACGCAGTCGATCGGGACGCCGCGGGCCTTGAAGTCCTTGACCATGGTGTAGACGGCGGTGCTCTTCGCGTTGACGCCGTCGGTGTTGTAGTCGTTGTAGCAGAGTTTGGCGTTCGGGTCGGCGGCCCGGGCCGCCTTGAACGCCGCCTCGATCCAGTCGTTGCCGGTCTGCTGCAGCGCCGAGTTGCGCCGCGAGCCCCGGCCGTCGTCCGCGAAGGCCTCGTTCACCACGTCCCAGGCGTAGACCTTGCCCTTGTAGTGGGTGGCGACCTGGGTGACGTGGTTGAGCATGGCGGAGCGCAGCGCGCTGCCGGACAGCGCCTGCGCCCAGGACGGCATCTGTGAGTGCCAGGCCAGGGTGTGCCCGCGGACCTGCTGACGGTTGGCCTGCGCGGTGCTGACGATCCGGTCACCGGCGGTGTAGGTGAACGTGCCGCGGGACGGCTCGGTGGCGTCCCACTTCATCTCGTTCTCCGGCGTCACCGAGGTGAACTCGGTCCGCAACAGGGTGGCGTAGGTGCTGTCGCCGAGCTTCGGCGCCGCGATCGCGGCGCCGAAGTAGCGGTTCTTGGCCGTTGCCGAGGCGCCGAGCGTGGTGGCGGCATCCGAGGTGCCGGCGAAGGCGATCGCGACGCCCGCCGCGATCGCGCCGGTCAGCAGGACGGGCAGGTACTTGCGCAGGCGACGCCGCGGGGATGCGGAACTTGCCATGGTGAAACCTTCCGGGGTGGGGGATTTCTGTGAGCCGAGCGGTCATGCCGGGAACGCCATTAATGGGAGCGATCCCAAGCCGCTGACGGATATTGCCAGAACATTTTGCGAGACTCAAGTTCGTATCAAAAAATGGCGGCGGCGGACCGGAAGCGCCGACATAACACCAGCTCAGGCTACGCAGGGCGACACTGTCGCCTCGTCCAGAAGGGCCGACCCGGAGCACCTGGACCACATAACAACTTTTGGAAAATGCGATTCTTAAATTCGTCTGAGATTACTCTCGCCGCCGACCCGGATAGCTACTTGTAGCCGAGTACGAGATGACGGAGTTACTATTTCGCGCCAGCAGGGCAGCCCGGTGACCGGACAGAGGTATGTGTGTCGATGACGACGGTGGACGACGAGGTGGCAGCCCTGGTCACCGCGGCGCAGCGGGGCGACCGGGCCGCGCTGGACCGTCTGGTGGCCCGGCATCTGCCCCTGGTCTACGACCTGGTCGGCCGGGCGTTGGGGCGCCGGGAGGACACCGACGACGTGGTCCAGGAGACCATGCTGCGCGCCGTCCGGAAACTTCCCGCGCTCCGGCAGCCGGCCAGCTTCCGGCCGTGGCTGACCGCCATCGCGGTCCGGCAGGTCGGGACCCATCAGGAGCGCCAGGCCGGCGTGCACCAGCAGGCCGCCCTGCTGGACGAGGCGGCCGGGCGGCCCGACCCTGGCGCGGACCTCGAAGACGTCACCGCGGTGCGCCTCGCCCTCTCCGGGCAACGCCGCGAGGTGGCCGAGGCCACCCGCTGGCTCGACCCCGGCGATCGGGCGCTGCTCGCGCTCTGGTGGCAGGAGGTCGCCGGCCGGATGACCCGGGCCGAGATCGCCGAGACCCTCGGCGTCAGCGTCGCCCACTGCGGCGTCCGCATCCAGCGGATGCGCACCGAGCTCGACCTGGCGCGCGGCGTCGTCGGCGCGCTGTCGGCGGAGCCGCGCTGCCCGGAGCTGACCGCCCTGGTCACCGGCTGGGAGGCCGAGCCGAGCCCGCTGTGGCGCAAGCGCGTCGCCCGGCACGTCCGCTCCTGCCGACGGTGTGCGGCGGTCGCCGGCAACCGGGTGCCCGCCGAGCGCCTGTTGGCCGGCCTTCCCGCGCTCGCGGTGCCGGCCGGCTTCGCCGAGGCGACCCTGGCGAAGGTGGTCGCCGTCGGCACCGCCGGGGCCGCACCCGCGACCGGCGCGATCGCCGCCGCCACCAAGATCATCGCCGCGCACCCGCTCGCCGCGGCCGTCGCAGCGATCGCCGCCGCCACCGCGATCACCGTCCCGATCGTCCGCCAGCCGAATCCGGAACGGCCGCGGACGAACACCGCGCCGCCCGCCGCACCACCGGCTGCCGCACCGTCCACCGCCGCGTCGCCCGCACCCTCCACCACCACGTCGTCCGCCCCCTCGACTACCACGTCGCCCCCCGTCTCGGCGGGGCCGGCCGGGATCGTCGCGCTCGGACGCCTCTCCCTGGCCTGGATCAACGGCGGCTACCTGACCGCCGGCGACGGGACCGAGCAGGCTGCCGTGACCGGCGTCGGCACGAGCAGCAGCGGTTCCAGCCGCCGGCGCGCCACGTTCATCGCGGTCGCCGGTCTCGCCGACCCGGCCTGCGTCTCGTTCCGCACCCTCGACGGCCGCTACCTGCGTCATTACGAGTTGCGCGAACGCACCAGCGCCCCGGAGGACACGGCGGTCTTCCGTGGCGACGCCACCTACTGCCCGAAGCCCGGCGTCGACGCCGGCACGGTCATGCTGCAGTCGGCCAACTATCCGGACTTCTACCTGCGCTGGACCGGCTCCCAGCTCGGCATCGGCTACGTCAAGGACACCCGCGAGTTCCGGACCGCGAGTTCCTTCCGGATCCGCCCGCCCCTGGCCGCGGACTGACCGAGCGCGCGAAGCCGGACGGAACATCAGCTATGTGGCAATCAAGTGCCGCCCCTGTGTCGCCCTGGACAACGGCGCGGGCGTGGCAATACCGCGGCGTTACTCTTCGTGATCATTCGGCGTGTTTTGACTCACAGAGGCTCAGATCTGGACTGTTCACGTATAGGAATTCACGAGTCGCCATGCAAGTATCCTCGGGCGCTTGATGACCTAGCCAAGCCGCCGAAAACGGACAAGTTGGACCCCTGGGCCTTCGCCGGCTCCGGACCGCAGTCCCTTCGCAGGGTTGCGCGGTCGCCAACCAGCGAAGCGGACGGCGTGTTGTGCGATGGACCGAGGGTGCGCTGGGTTGTGTCCGGTTGTCGTTTCGGGGAGTTGCACGCGCGATGGGTACTGCACGGGGGACTGATCTGGTCGTGATCGGCCTCGGCTATGTGGGACTGCCACTGGTCCGGGGAGCCGTGCGAGCAGGGCTGCGAGTAGTTGGGCTGGACCGTTCCCAACTGGTTGTGGACGGTCTGAACGCGGGACGCTCGCATGTCGACGACATCTCCGACGCGGATGTGGCCGCCATGCTGGCGAGCGGTTTCACCGCTACCACTGACAGCTCCGTGATCGGCTCCGCCGCCGCGGTGGTGATCTGTGTTCCGACCCCGCTCACCGACCACGGGGCACCGGATCTCGGCGCCGTCACCAGCGCTGTCGGCATGATCGCCGAGCACATGCGGCCGGGCGCACTGGTGGTTCTGGAGTCCACGACGTACCCGGGTACGACCGACGACGTGGTGCGGCCGGCGCTCGAGGCGGGTGGACTGCGGGCCGGCGTCGATTTCCATCTGGCGTTCTCCCCGGAGCGCATCGATCCAGGTAACCCGAAGTTCGGACTGGAGAACACGCCGAAGGTGGTGGGCGGCCACACCGAGCAGTGCACGAAGGCCGCGCGGCGGTTGTATGAACAGTTCGTCGGCCAGGTGGTGGAGGCAAAGGGCACTCGTGAGGCCGAGATGGCCAAGCTGCTGGAGAACACCTACCGTCACATCAACATCGCGTTGGTCAACGAAATGGCGATGTTCTGCCGGGAGATCGGTGTCGACCTGTGGGATGCCATCCGCTGTGCGTCAACGAAGCCGTTCGGATTCGCCGCGTTCTATCCCGGGCCCGGGGTGGGTGGACACTGCATCCCGATCGACCCGAACTACCTGTCGTACAAGGTGAAGTCGCTGGGAATTCCGTTCCGGTTCGTCGAGCTGGCCCAGGAGATCAATTCCCGGATGCCGCTGCACGTCGTCAACCGGGCGGCTGACCTTCTCAACGATCGCGGCAAGGCGGTGAAGGGCTCGCGAGTGCTGCTGGTGGGGGTGACGTACAAGCCCGACATCGCTGACCAGCGTGAGACGCCGGCGACCGCGGTGGCCGTCGAGCTCCGGCGCCGGGGTGCGGAGCTGCGTTACTTCGACCCGCACGTGCCGAGCTGGCAGGTCTCCGGTGCCCGGGTCGAGCCGGCCGTCGATCTGCTGGACGAGGCGGAGCGAGCCGACCTGACGATCCTGCTGCAGCCGCACAGCGCGATCGACGTCGTGGAGCTGGCCGATCGCGCGGATCTCCTGTTCGACACGAGAGGCACGACTGCGGGGCATCACCGGGCGGTGCAGCTGTGAGCTACGGGCGGCCCGATTCCGCCATCCGGGTTCCCGGCCAGCGGAACAACCGGGCCAACGGGACGGCGAGTGGGTATCCCCCCAGGGTCCCGGGTGCGGTACCGCCGCCACCGTTGCCACCTGAGCAGCCGCGGGACGATCTGCGGCGTCACCGCCGTCCGCGGCGCCTGAAAGTCTCCTACGTCGTCTTCGCCGCCCTGGTCGCCGTCGTCGCTGTCAATACGGATCCGACGTCGATGCACTTCTACGCGTGGGCGGCCATCGGCCTGCTGACCGCGAAGATGCTGTTCGCGCTCTTCTACCGTCCGATGGGTGCGGGGCCGAAGCGAAGGCAACTGTTGGATTCGATGTGGATCACGGCGGTCCTGCCGATCTACAACGAAGACCCGGTGATGTTCGAGCAGGGCTTGCGCAGCCTGCTGGCCCAGAGCCGGCTGCCCAACGAGGTCCACATCATCGACGATGCCAGTGCTGACCCGGGTGGACTGCGCATCGCCCGCAAGCTGGCGAGGGAATTCCGGTCCCGTGGCGTCGTCTTCAAGGTGAGTGCCCAGCCGGAGAACAAGGGCAAACGGGAGGCCCTGGCCCGCGGCTTCCTGGACTCCCCGAACGCGGACCTCTTCCTGTGTGTCGACTCCGACACGGTGTTGACCAAGGACACGGTTCGCGAGCTGATCAAACCGCTGGCGGACAGCAGGGTGATGGCCTCGACGGGCATGGTTCTGGCGCTCAATTACAACGCCAATCTGCTGACCCGCCTGCAGGACGTACGGTACGGCAACTCGTTCATGTTCGAGCGCGCCGCCTATTCGAGACTGAATTCGGTGCTGTGCTGCTGTGGAGCGCTGTCAGTCTATCGGGGCGCGTTGGTGCGCAAGTACCTCCCGGACTTCCTGAACCAGCAGTTCCTCGGCAAGCCCGCGGTGTTCGGCGACGACCGGCGCATGACCAACTACGCCCTCACCGAGGGCAGAGTGCTGTTCCAGGAGACTGCCGTCGGCTACACGGCGGTACCGGAGCGGCTGCCTCACTTCCTGCGTCAGCAGGTCCGCTGGAACAAGTCGTTCTTCCGGGAATCGCTGTGGGCTCTGCGCAACCAGCGCAAGGCCGGTGCCGCGTTCTGGTTGACGGTCATGGAACTGGGCATGTGGCTGGTGTTCGGGTCGGCGATGGTGTATTCGCTGTTCATCAGCCCCATCTTGAACCCTGCCGGGTTCGCGTCCCACGCGGCCTACTATGCCTTCTTCATGGTGCTCATGGGGTACTTGCGCAATGTGCGCTACCTTGACTTTCCGCGCCGGCACATGGGCCTGCTGAAGCGGTTCGGGATGTTCGCTCTGGCGCCGTTCTACAGCGTCATCCAGCTGTTCCTCCTGACCCCGCTGCGTCTGTACGCCCTGTTGACCCTCCACAGTGGCACATGGGGCACGCGGCAGGGCGGGGTGGAAGTCGCTGTTCGAGCCGACTCCAGCACGGACGAGGAAGACCTCTCGAAGATCTGGCAAGAGGAAACTGTCATTCTGCAACGGATCGACTGGGACTCCGCGCAGGACGACACCGTCATTCTGCCCCGCATCGTCGATGATCGGGTCCGGAGGTTCCTGGAGGCCTCCGCTGAACGCGACTCCGTGAGGTGAGAGAAATCGTCGTGCAGTCCACACGTCCGAGTCTGTCCCGCAAAGCGAAAGTGCTGCTGGCGGTCTTCGCCACGGCGGTCAGTGCAGGTGTGGCCGGGTGCTCCGACTCGGACGACAAGCCCGCGACACCTGAGCTGACGGTCCGCTATCGCAACAACACTCCCGTCGAGGCTCCCGCGGCGCAACCCTGGCTGGAGGTCATCAACACCTCTGACCACGCCGTCTCGCTGGCTGACGCGACGGTCCGGTACTACTTCGCCGCAGACCCGGCTGCCTCGTACGGCACCGGGTGCGAGGCAGCCGACAAACTGGGCTGCTCCGTTGTCGCCACGACGATCAACGCCCTCGCCGGGCAGGCCGCCGGCGCGGACCACTACGTGCAACTCAGCTTCACCACCGGCGCTCCGGCACTGCAGGCAGGCGAGAGCACCGGGCGTATCGCCCTGCAGTTGTACCGCACTGATCACCAACAGCTGAATCAGGCCACCGATCACTCCTTCGCCGCCCAGCCCACCTGGACCAAATCAACAAAGGTCACCGCGTATCTGCGTGGGGGGCTGGTCTGGGGCGAGGAACCGGCCGGATCGGCGCAAGCGCCAGTGAGTGGTCCCCCGGTGGCAGCGGCTCCGCCCGGAATCGTGTTCGACAACTTCCACTACGTCGCGCCCGAGGACCCCGCCTTCTACAAACACGGCTGGCTGGTGCGTACCAGCAAGGGCTCCCCGGGCATTCCCGACACCTGGTCGAAAGCCGGTGTCAGCTTCCCGGGCGACCCCACCGCGCAAGGGGGCCAGGTGCTCCAGCTCCAGGCCAAGACCGACGGCACCAAACAAGGCACCACCCAGGCCCAGGTACAGACCGTTGAGGACAAATTTCTCACCGGCACCTTCGCCGCGCGGATCTTCTTCAGCAACGCCCCGGCCAGCGGCCGCGACGGCGACCACATCAATCAGTCGTTCTACACGATCTCGACCAACGATGGGGCCGGCGCCAAGTACAGCGAGCTCGACAACGAGTACATGCCCAACGGCGGCTGGGGCAACCGGGGGCCTCTCCTGGACACCACCAGCTTCTACGCGCCCGACTGGCGCAAGGAGACGACTCGCCGACACCGGATCAACCTGCAGGGATGGCACACGATGGTGATCACCGCCAGCGATGGGGTCGTCACCTACTACGCGGACAAACGCAAGCTGTTCAGCGCCAAGGGCAAGTTCTTCCCGAGCAAGGCCATGCACGTCAGCTTCAACACGTGGTTCATCGACCTGCCGTTCGCCGGCGAACGTACCTGGAACATGAAGGTGAACTGGTTCTATTGCAACACGCAGAAGGCCATGTCGGCCGCCGCCGTGCAGAAAGCCGTCGATGGCTACTACGCGAGCGGCCAGAACTTCATCGACACCGTGCCCAAGCTGTAGAACGCCACAACCACTCTCATCCCAGGAGCCTTCGATCATGATCGGTCTCGGCGGCGACGCCATGATGAGCCGGCGTGCCGCCCTGCGTCTGGCCGGCACCAGCACCCTGATGGCGGCCGGAGGCGGGGTCCTGGCTGGTTGCACGTCGGACTCCCCGGAAGCGCAGTTCGAACTCGGAACGCCGCCCCCGCCGAAGGCGCTGAAGCTGGACCGGGTCAAGGCCGCATGGTCGCAGAGCTTCCAACCCGGTCACCGTTGGCACGCTGATGGAGTCGGAACCGCATCAGCGAACCTGAACGACACCTCGCTCTTCGCGCGAGGAACTCAATCGGCCCGTGGCACGACCGACGGGTCAGGACGGCAGTCCGCCATCCGGGTCCGTAACCTGCCCCGCCTCGACCTCACCGGAAAGATGATCAGGCTCATCTTCCGCGTCGATGACACGACCCACGTCAATAAAATCGCGTTCTATGTCGGCACCAAGAACCTCGCCAACAGCTTCGTCTGGCAGGTTCATGCCAAGACCGGCGACGGCGCCAGCTATGTGCAGTCCGGCGAATGGGTCACCGTTCATCTGCAATGGGCCGACGTCCGTGCCGCCGAAGGTTCCTACAGCATCTCGCCGGCCGGGGTACCGTCGACCACCTCGAAATTCACCGCGATGTCTTTCGCGGTCTACGACGATGCGGGCGGCCCGGTCACCTACCGGCTGCAAGCCGTCGAAGCGTTGGCGGATACCAGGAGCATCTACCCGCACGGAGCCGTCTCGATCACTTTTGACGATTCCTACCAGTCGGTGTACGAACTGGCCGCCCCGGCCATGAAGGCACACGGCTTCGCCGGGACCATGTACAACATCGCCGAAGCCATCGGCACCAAGAGATACCTGACCCTGCCGCAGATGCGCACCCTGCAGGACTCCGCCGGCTGGGAGATGGCCGGCCACGCCTACGCCACCGCAGCCCACAACTCCGGATACAACAAGCTGACCGCCGCGGAGGTGGACGAGGATTTCGGCCGCCTCCGCGGCTGGCTGGCAGCCAACGGTTTCAGCAGCGAGCATTTCGCCTATCCCCACGGCTCCTTCCAGGCGACCTCCGACGGAAAGCCCGTGGATCAGATCGCCAGCAGTCACTTCACCAGCGCACGGTCGATCATCTCGGAAACCGTCGAGTCCCTGATCCCCGCCATGCCGCATCGACTCAAGGCGTTGACCGGGCTCAACGACGGGACCCGCATCGGCGGAACGGCACTGGCCGATCTGACCGCCCCCGGCGCCAAGCTCGACCGCTGCGCACGCAACGGTGACTGGCTCATCCTCGCCTTCCACGACATCACCGCCGGAAAGCCCACCTCCAGCACGCAAATCAGCCAAGCCGGCTTCGCCACCGTCATGGACGCCATCGCTGCCAAGGGCATCCCGGTCGTCACCGTGTCCGAGGCACTCAAACGCTTCCAGTAGCACTCCGGCCGCACTTTCAGGTCCGGAGTCTGTGCAGGTAGTGGCTGGTCCGCGCCCGGACGTTCTGCACCGAGACGCCGTTGATCTTGGTTGACGTTTTCTCAGCGCCCACAGGGGTAACCGAGATCCAACCGCACGCCTTCGGTTCCCGCGTCGTCCGACGCGGGCGACCAACGCGGCGGCCTGAAGATCCGCACCACGGGTCTTCGAAGGTTGGGAAAGGAGCAGGAATGACTACCGGCACCGTGAAATGGTTCAACGCGGACAAAGGCTTCGGCTTCATCAGCCCTGACGACGGCGGCGCCGACGTCTTCGCCCACTTCTCCGCCATTGCGGCCAGCGGCTACCGCAGCCTGGAGGAGAACCAGAAGGTGGAGTTCGAGATCACCCAGGGCCAGAAGGGCCCGCAGGCGGCCAACATCCGCCCGCTCTGATCCACCGTCGGCGAACGGCGGCCCGCTGGACGGGCCGCCGTTCGCCGTTACGGCGAGTCGGGCGAGCTGATCGAGCGCTGCCAACAGCCGGCGATCAGCTCAGGCTCCGCCAGCACGATGCTGACGGAGCCTTGGCGGTGCCGACCTGTCGCGCGCGGAATCACCGCTGGGTGGCTCCCCGCTCGGGTCAGCTACCCGATCAGAGGCCTACGAGCGTGAACTGCTGATGGGGTCGCCCGTTGCAGTCGTAGATCTGGACCTGCTGCCCGTTGGCGGTGCCCCACACGTCCAGGCAGCGGCCGGACTGGGCACCGGTGATGGTGCCGTTGGCCTTGACGTTCCACTGCTGGTTGCTCTGGCCGTTGCAGGCGTAGATCTGCACCGCCGACCCGTTGCCGGACCCGGCGGCGTCCAGGCACATGCTGCCGTACACCTGGAGCTGCTTGCTCGCCGTGTAGGTCCACTGCTGGTTGGACTGGCCGTGGCAGTCGTAGAGCTGCACCCGCGTCCCGTTGGTGCGCGACGCGCTCGGCACGTCGACGCACCGGCCGGACTGGGTCCCCACGATCTCCTTCGCGCTTCCCGAAGGCGGGGGCGACGACGGCGGGGGCGACGACGGCGGGGTCGACGGCTGGTCGAGTCCGAGGAAGGAGATGGCGTACGCGATCTGGCCGCTCATCGGAAGCTGGTGGCCGACGCCGGAGATGCTGATCCCCTCGACGGTCGCCTGGGTGCCGGTGTCACCGTAACGGGTCCGGGTCCAGGTGGACTGCGGATGGTCGGTGAACGCCGGCGTCTGCGACAGGCCGCGCAGGTTGGTCCACTGCTTGATCTCCTCGCCGAAGTTGGGGTAGGCGAGCGTGGTGTCCGTGGTGCCGTGCCACAACTGCATGCGCGGGTAGGCGCCGGTGTAGCCCGGGTACATGGCGCGGGCGGTGTCGCCCCACTGCTGGGCGGTCCGGATGACGGTGCCGCCGGAGCATTGGCTGTTCCACATCGACCCGTTGCCGGTGGCGAAACAGCCGGCCGGTACGCCGGAGAAGGCCGAGCCGGCGCTGAACACGTCCGGGTACTCGGCGGCCAGGACGTTGGTCATCATGGCGCCGGAGGAGAACCCGGACACCACGATGCGGGAGGAGTCGATGGTCGGGTAGTGCGAGCGGGCGTAGTCGACCATCGACATGATGCCGGTGGAGTCGCTGCCGCCGTTGCGCCGGAGCCCGGCAGCGGTCGACACGTCGAAGCAGCCGCCGCTGCGGGTGGCCTCGGGCACCACCATGATGTAGCCGTAGCGGTCGGCGGCGGTGACGTAGTCGTGGCCGTTGCCGTTGAAGACGGCGCTCGCCGAACCGCTGCAGTAGTGCACCAGCACCAGCAGCGCCGGCCGGGGCGCGAGGTTCGCCGGCACGTAGATGTACATGTTGAGGTTGGTCGGGTTGGTGCCGAAGTTGGTCACCCGGGTCAGGCTCGCCGCCATCGCCGGGGAACCGGACACCAGGATCGCGGCGAGGCCGGCGACCAGCGCCGTGCCGGCCGCGAGCAGGATGTGCAGGAGGCGCTTCATCAGACCTTCTTCTCGAACGACGGGACGCGGCGCGGGGCGAGGGCCGGGTGTGACGGCGAGGTGGCCGCCACACCCGGCTCGGTCAGCTGAGGCTGAACCTCTGGTTGGCCTGGCCGTTGCAGTCCCAGAGCTGGATCTGCTGGCCGTTGCCGGTGCCCCACACGTCGAGGCAGCGGCCGGACTGGACGCCGGTGATGGTCCCGTTGGCGTTGACGTTCCACTGCTGGTTGGACTGGCCGTTGCAGCTGTAGATCTGGACCGCCGCCCCGTTGCCGGAGCCGGCCGCGTCCAGGCACACGTTGCCGTACACCGTCAGCTGCTTGCTCGAGGTGGAGGTCCACTGCTGATTGGCCTGGCCGTTGCAGTCGTAGAGCTGCACCCGGGTGCCGTTGTTGTGCGTGGCGTTGGGCACGTCGACGCACCGGCCCGACTGAGCGGCGAGGATCCGCTGCGGCCCGGACGGCACCGGCGGCGGGCTGGACGGAGGCGTCGAACCGCCGCTCGGGATGGTCGAACACTTGACGTTCGACCGGGCGATGCCGGTGGTGTCCTTGATGCTGGGGCAGAGGAACTGGGTGTAGCGGGCGTCGTTGTCGACGAAGATCTTCAGCCACTCGATCTGGCTGCGCAGCTCGATGTCGTTGGGCCGGGTGAAGTAGAGGTGGTCGGCGTTGGCGAGCTGGAGGTATGCGCCGGGCGTCGCCGCCGGAAGGGTCGGGTAGAGCCCGTCGAGGTAGGACGGCGTGACCGTGGTGTCGTTGATCCCGCCGATGATCATCGTCGGCACGGTGTCCGAGGCCAGGTTGCCGGACGGCTTGAACGGCGCGAGGCCGATGGCGGCCTTCAGCGACGGGCGCTGGGTGGCCGCGTACAGGGAGCCGCCGCCGCCCATCGAGTGGCCGATGACCGCCAGCCGGTTGCGGTCGACGCGGTCGCGTACCGCGCTGGAGTTGGTCAGGTAGTCCAGGGCGGCGAGCAGCTGGGTACCGCGTGCGGTGTCGTAGTCGTTGCGGCTGTTGGTCTCGACACCGATGACGACGAACCCGAAGGACGCCAGCCGCGGACCCATCCAGGCTTCCTCATTGGCGAACAGGGCGGTGTAGCCGGGCACGATGGCGACCGCGCCGTACGTGTGGCTGGTGTCGGTGGGGTAATAGATGAAGCCGCCGTTGAAGCCGTTGCCGGGCGGCACCGTGATCTGGGCGGTGGCGAAGGGCCCGTACTGGGCGGCGACGCTGGCCACGGTAGGATCCGGTCCCCGCTGGTAGGGGTTGTCATCGGCGGCCGCCGCCGCGCTCCCGTCCGGGATCGTCGCGATCATGCCCAGCGCGACGGCGGCCGCCGCGACCGTGGCTCCGACCACGGTCCGCAGTCTCGACGACCGTCTACGGCGCGTACCGCCGAGGGGGACTGAGGAGCTACCCGCCACCATGGCCTCTCCCTTCTCGAATCCGCGCCTGGATCGCGGCCGTGGGGCACACCGGCAGGCGGAGGGGCCGCCCGTACGCGGAGGGGGGATGCCGACGCGGCAACGACCTGAGCACGATATGGATGCAGCTCGATGTAGAGCGATGCTAGGCACAGGCGACTTCTGCGAACAATAGGTTTCGGAAATGTTTCGGAAGTTTCTCTCGACAAGATGGACATCGGGCAACAAATTTGCGCCTGGCATGCAGAATGTTTGACCTGTTGATTCCCCGCCGCTCGGGGATCCACGGAAAAGGCCTACGGCGCGACTGTGGAGGTTCGTACCGTAGGCCCAAAAGATCTTCCGGAAGTTTCGGCGGAAATTGTTATGCGATCCCGTAGCGGTCGGTCGTCCCTTTGTTCAGGACGGCGGGCGCCACCGGCTGTTCCGCGTCAGGGCCGCGGCCTGGGCACGTCGATGGTGCGCGAGTCCCGCTGCGGCACGATCGACTCGCTGAGCTGGAACGCACGCGCGGCGCCCGCTCAGGTGAGTTCCGGGTTCGGGCTGGGTGTCGCGGCCGGGACAGCCCTCGCGGCCCTGGTCATGATGACGCCGAGAGCCAGGCCGGCGGAGAGCAGGAACAGGTAGGCGTCGAAGTCGGTGGTGTCGCCGACGGTCCAGATCTGGTCGGCGGTCATGCCGGGCAGTCGGATCCCGTCGAGGCCGCCGCCGTTGAGTGCGGCGAACAGCCACAGCGGCGCCGACGCGAGGGGCGGATCGTCGCCGCTGGACAGCAGGACCGGAAGGGTGACCGCGAGGTCGGCGAGCGCCAGCCCGCCGACCGCGCCGGTCCACCAGGCCAGGCGGCGCCGGCCGGTGGCGGTCAGCCGGTCGACGGCGTGCAGCAGCACGGCGAGACCGCCGAAGAACACCGCATATCCGGGCCAGTGCAGGGCGTAGACGCCGGACATCCCGGCCGGCAGCAGATAGGCCAGGCTGGCGAAGACGAAGCCGGGGACGGTGACCGCGAGCACCAGTGCGGTGAGCCCGGCGCCCTCGGCCGTCCACCATCGGCCGGACCGGGCGAGCACGACCGCGGCGGCGGCCGTGGCCAGCGCCGCCACCCACTGCCGCGGCTGGTCGCCGAACGGCAGCGCGGCCAGCAGCGGATCCAGCACGGTCAGAGCGGCCACCAGGCAGGCGGTGAACAGGACGGCGGCGGCCAGCGGCGCCAGGACGCACAGTCGCACGGCCCGCCACAGGGCTGCCGCGCGCACCGCGACGGCGACCGGTTCCCGCACGGGCCGGGCGGCCGCGAGGCTCACCGCGTACCGCAGCATCGCCGCGCCGCGGCGTTCGGTGGCCAGAACGTGCAGCTCGGCGAGCCACTCCTGGTGCATCTCGGCGCGCAGCCGGGCCGGCCAGCGGCGCGCGGCCAGCCGCAGCAGGGCCTCGGCGATCCGCCGGCTCACCACGCCAGGCTCCGCGTCGCCAGGCCGACGATCCCGGGCACGGCGGTCTGTGCCCGCAGCCGGGCGAGCGCCGACCGGGCCTCGCTGACGCCCTCCGGGGTCAGGCGGTAGAACCGGCGGGCCGGTCGGCCGAGCTCGGACGGGTCGACGTCCTCCCACCGCGTGGTCAGCCAGCCCGCGTCCTGCAACCGGTGCAGGATCGGATAGAGGCTGCCGCTGGCCAGGCCGGTCGCCCCGATCAGGTCCAGGCCGTACCGGTCGGTCTCCGGCTCGGTGAGCAGCACGGCCAAGAGCCGGGCAGTCGCTACAGTGATCCGCATCGAGCGACTATATCCGAACTCTACATAGGGTGTGAGCCCGGCTCACGGCGGCACGGAAACCGAGTGTGGGCCGGGCTCACGGCGGCACGGAAACCGGGCGTGCGCCGGGCTCACGGCGGCACGGAAACCGAGTGTGGGCCGGGCTCACGGCGGCACGGAATCCGGGCGCGCGCCGGGCTCACGGCGGCGCGGGCGCGGGAACGTCCCGCGTTACCGGGCCATGCTGCGACGCACCGACTGCGCCCGCCGCACCCGGTCTGTCGTGAACGGCAGCGCGGTCCCCGCCCCCACCCGGCGGCTCGGCGACGCGGCATCGGTGTCCAGGCGCTTCGCCAGCACCCGCAGCCGGCGGTCGGCCGGCTGCACCGCGATCGCGAAACGTCCCTCACGCGGGGTGCGCGCGTCGCCGCCCCAGGCGAGCATCCCGTCGCACTGCGCGACGATGTCATGGATCACGATCTTTTGGTACGGCAGGAACCCGTCCCGCGCCCCCGCCGGGTACCACCCCGGCCGGATGTCGAGAACCGTGCCCGAGGCATCGGTGACCAGGTCGCCCGGCCGCAGCGCGTCGATCTCGTAGTGGAAGCGCCGAGCCGCGTAGAGCAGGACCGTCGCCGCCGGCCCGGGCAGCAAGGACACCGCGAGGTCGGTGCCCTGGACGGCGTACGTACGCACAACGGGTTTGACAGCGGCCTCGGCCGGGGCCGCCGGCAGTCCCGAAGCGGTCAGCATGGCTCCCGCTCCGGCCGAGGCCAGCAGGGTACGTCGCCGCATCAGGACACCTTTCCTCGACGGATCTGGATCTGCTCGTTCTCGGTCAGCGCGACCAGCCGGTCCGCGAAGCCGCGGCAGAACTGCCGCAGCTGGTCGTCCACGGTCACCGGGGTGCCGGCCAGGCCGCGCAGCAGCAGCGCGCGGTACGCCGTCACCACGTCGTCGCCGGTGCCGGTGAGCAGGATCTGCGCCGCGGTCGCCGCGGCGGCCGGGTCGCCGCCGAACCGGCCACGGTGGAACAGGCTGAACCGGACACCGCGATCGGCGCCGCGCAGGTGGGCGCCGAGCGTGGCGCCCGCGCGCAGGGCGGTCGCGGCGAGGTACCCGTCCACGTCCGCGACCAGCGCGGCGAGGTCGAGGGCCGCCGGCTTGTCGCCGGTGGCGAGGTACGCCGCGCAGTAGTCCCGGGCCGGGGTGGCCGGTGCGGTGAACCGCCATCCGCCGTAGAACGCGATCAGGTCACCGCCCCAGCCTCCGGCGTCGCCGCGGCCGCGCAGCTCGGCGAGCGCCGCCGCACCCCACCGGCTGACGTCCACGTCCACCCCGGCGACCGGGTCGCGGTAGGTGCGGACGCGCGCCAGCCCGGTGCGGTCGACGTACCGGAGGAATCCGGTGTCCGTGTCGCCGGCCAGCTTCCGGGTCTGCCAGTTGTCGTAGCGGCCCGCGCGCAGGTATTCCAGAACCCGCTCGCCCGGATCGCCGGCGCCGTAGGCGACCGCGAGCTCGTGCAGCCGGTCGATCCAGTCGAGATAGGCGGCCAGGCCGGTCGCGGCGGAGCCGAAGGCGCCCTCCCCCGCGTCGGCACCCGTCCGCTGCACGCACTTGTCGATCTCCAGGGTGCCCACGCCGATCGTGGCGATCTGGTCGAACGCCCAGTTGGCGGGCAGCGGGTAGATCACGTTCCCGGTCCAGCCCGAGGTGATCCCGCTGACGAAGCTCCACCGCGGGAACGCCTCGGCCGCGAGCCGGCTGCACACGTTGCGAGCGCCGTAGACGCCGTGCGAGTACCGGCCACCGCGCTGGCGCAGCCCGGCGTCGACCCCGAGGAAGTACGGGATCACCCGCTGCGTCACCTCGGTGTCGGTCGCGTCGTAGTCGACGGCGAAGTAGACGACCGCCCCCGCGTCGATGCCGTGCCCGGCCGCCGCGTCGTGGGCGGCCAGCGCGTCCGCGTAACCCTGGGCCCAGCCGAAGTAGGCGGCCGAGTCCGCGGCCGTCTGGAAGATCGGGAACAGGCGCAGGCCGTGCGCGGCCAGGGTGGCCAGCTCACCGGGCTTGATCTTCTTGTCGAAGTCGCTGCCCTCGACGTTGGTCAGGTAGCGGCCGATGGTGCGGTACCCGGCCGCCACCAGGGCCTGGGCGCGGGCCGCGGTCACCTCGTCGACGGTGTCCGCCGCCGTGCCCGGGCGGGCCGGGTCACCGGTGCTGATCAGCAACGACGCCCAGGTCGCGAAGTCACCCGCGCCGGTCACGGTGAGCCCGCAGAACTCCTGGACCGCGCGGGCGGCCGCGGCCAGCGGCTCGTCGAAGTCGCCGGTGAAGATCGGCGCCGCCGGGTAGTGCGTGAGCGCGGCCGAGAACAACCGCACCCACGGGCCGGACGACCCCGCCTGGAGCAGGCCGTTCCGCTTCACCCCGGCCTGGGTGAGCGGGCCGAAGCTGCCGTTGGCCTGCGCGTCGGTCAGGCCGCCCTCGTACTGCACCGCGAAGATCAGCGCGGTCAGGAACTCGCGGGAGCGGCGGCCGTCGCAGGCCAGCACGAAGAACGCCGACCGGTTCAGGTAGCGGTCGTTCAGCCACTGCTGGGCGGCGCGCAGCTGCGCGGAACCGCCGGACGCCAGCAGGTAGGAGTCGGTGAACAGCAGTGCCTTGCACACCTTCGGGACGACGGTGCCGTCGATCCGGGCGGCGAGCCCGGCGTCGGTCATCAGGGCCGCGACGGCGGCGGCCACGGCCGGGCCGTAGACGCCGTCGGGACCGGACGCGGCATAGCCCTTGCAGACCAGGCCACCTTGGACGATCTTGATCAGGTTCCGGTTCGTCTCGGCCGGGCCGATCGGGCCGTGCGCGGTCAGCGCCGCCAGCGTCGCCGGGCCGAAGTTGTCCGAGAGCGCCGTGATCCCCAGCTCGTGCTGCAGACCCCGGGTCAGCGCGGCCATCGTCTGGCGTCCGGCGCTGCCGTCCTCAGCGATCGCGACATAGCCGGGGACCCCGGCGTATGTGGCGTTGACCCATTGCTGCACTGCCAGCACGGCGGCGTCCATCAGCACCTCTGATTCATCGTCGTCACTGCAGGCCGGACGACACGATACAGGTCACCGCGAAGCGGGCGTTCCGGCCGGCGGGCCGGGGGTGAGCCCGGCTTCCCGGAGATCACGATGGCCGGCGCCCGCCCCGGGCGCCGGCCATCGTGGGCCTGCGGGCCCGGGCCGGGAGGCGTACGGCGTCAGGCGCGCTGCCAGAGGGCGGGCACGTTCGGCGGCTCCCAGCCCGGCATCGAGGTGTGACTCTGCAGGCAGCGGTAGCCGGCGCCGCCGTAGGTGACCTGCGCGCCGGCCGGGTACGCCGTGTTCGGCGCCCAGGTGCCGCCCGGCGCCGGGGGCTGGCTGGTCGGCGGCGTGCCCGGGCCGGCCGGCACGTCGAGGACGAAGTCGAAAGATCCCTCCCGGCCGCTGCCGCTGGTGCGCACGGTCATCAGCAGGCGCGGGTCGTAGAGCGAGTCGGTGCTGTTGCGCGGCTCCCCCGGGAAGTACAGCTGGGTGGTGAGCACCGGACGGTTCGGCGCCTGCGCCTTGACGTGGATGTGCCGGGTACGCCCGGGATACAGCCCCGGCACGATGGTGGTCAGCGTGAAGGCGCCGCTCGCGCCGGTGTACTGGTGGCCGCGCAGCTTGTAGCCGCTCATGTCGTACGCGCCGCTGTTGTCGGCCTGCCAGAAGTCCAGCAGCACACCGGCCAGCGGCTGGCAGCCGGTGCCGAAGACGTAGCCGCTCACCGTGAGGCGGGTGCCCGGCATGCCCGGGTCCAGCAGCGACGTCCGCTGCGGCGATGAGGGTTTGAAGTACGGCCCCTCCATCTGCGGGGGCGTGTCCTCGTCGCCGTCGTCGCACAACGGCGTGGGTTCGAGCGAGCCGGCCCAGGCCCGGGTGGCGGCGCCCAGCAACAGCGGCGCCGGCACCGCTATCGCCGCGGCCTTGAGCAGGCTCTTGCGGGTGACACCGCCGCCGGGTTGTGGGGTGTCGATCGGCTCGTCGGCCATGTCGGCTCTCCTTCCTCTCGCGCCCGGAGGGGGCGCCGGATCGCCTCGACACTACGAATGCCATCGATCAGCAGCGATGGACTAACCGCCGGGATCGTGGTGATTTCCACGAAAGCCGCCCGGGGTGACCCCGGCCTCGCGGCGGAAGTACCGGCAGAAGTACGCCGCGTCGGCGAAGCCCAGCCGCCGCGCCACCTGGGCGACCGACAGGTCCGTGGCGGCCAGCAGCCGCTTGGCCTCCAGTACGCGCCGGTGCCGGATCACCTGCCCCGGCGACCGGCCGAGCGCCTGCCGGACCGCCTCGTTCAGGGTGCTCGCCGAGACACCGAGCCGGGCGGCGTAGGCGGCCACCGCCCACTCACCGAACGCCTCGTCGGCGAGCAACTCCTGGAACTGGAGCACCACGGCGCCGGCCGGACCGGACCCGCCGGCCGGGCGCTCGCGGTGCAGCCGTCCCATCTCGACGACGAGCACGCGCAGGTAGGCCTGCAGAACGGTCGCGAAGCCGGGATCGCGGTGCCGGTACTCGCGGTCCATGCTCGCGACGAGCGCCCGGATCCGCCCCGCGTCGGGGGCCGCCAGCCGGCGCGCCGGGCGCCGGGCCAGCGACTGCAGCGCGGCGCGGTCGCCGGGGTGCGCCAGCAGGAAGTCGTCGGTGAACAGGATGACGTGACCCTGCACCGGGGACCGCTGGCGCCAGCGATGAACCTGGCCGGGAGCGATCAGGCAGAGCTGCGGCGGCCGCAGCGGGCGCTCGTCGAGGTCGATGACGTGGCTGCCGCGCCCGCCGGTGACGAAGTCGATCTCGTAGAAGGTGTGCCGGTGGGCGAACTCGGCGCGGGACAGCGGGCCGATCCGGTCGAACGTGCCCATGGCGAACGGGAAGGTGTCCGGCTGGGGAACCTCCAGGTCATGGCGGGGCAGGTCCACGCCGCGCTCCTCACCGCATCCGGGGCAGGTCTTGACGCATCGACATCTGACTATGAACGTTGTTAGGAAAGTTTACTAACAGGAGGTTTCCCATGCGAAGACGGATCCGGCCCCTGACCGCCGCCGCGGCGGCACTGGCGCTGCTCGCCGCGGTCGTCGCCGCACCGAGCCCCGCCTCCGCCGCGAGCGGGCTCACCGCCACCTTCTCCGCCGCCGACAACGGCTCCTGGTACCAGGACAAATACGTCATCAGCAACCCGACCACGAGCGCCGTCACCGGCTGGACGCTCGAGTTCGACCTGCCCGCCGGCGTCAGCATGTCGAACAGCTACAACGGCACGGTGACCCGGACCGGCAACCACGTCACCGTGGTCAACGCCCACTACAACGGCACCGTCGCGGCAGGGGCCACGACCGAGCCGTTCAGCTTCTGGTTCATCGCCACCGGCTCGGCCGCCCCGCCGCTGAACTGCCGGATCAACGGCAACAAGTGCGACGGCAGCGCGGACCGGGCGCCGGGCACGCCGACCGGCCTGGCGGTCACCGGCAAGACGACCAGGAGCGCCTCGCTCCAGTGGACCGCGGCCACCGCCACCGACTTCCCGATCGCGGGCTACGAGGTCCTGCGCGGTGACACCGTCGTCGCCGGTGTCACTGGCACGACCGCCACCGTCGGCGGCCTCGCCCCGAACACCGCGTACACCTTCGCGGTCCGGGCCAAGGACGCCCGCGGCAATCTGTCCGCCGTGAGCGCCACCGTCTCGGTCACCACGCTCAACCCGGCCGACGACACGACGCCACCGCCCGCGCCGGGCGCCCCGCGCGCCACCGGCAAGACCGCCACCAGCGCCACCCTGGCCTGGACCGCGGTGACCGACCCGAGCGGCATCGCCGGCTACGACGTCTACCGTGGCGGCCAGCTGGCCACCACCACGACCGGCACCACGGCCACCGTGGACGGGCTCACTCCGCTGACGACCTACACCTTCACGATCAAGGCCCGGGACACGTACGACAACAGCTCCGCCCCGAGCAACGCGGTCACCGTCACCACCGACGACGTGGTGGGCGCCGGCAAGTACGCCAAGGTCGGCTACTTCGTCCAGTGGGGCATCTACGGACGGCAGTACTTCGTCAAGAACCTGGACACGTCGGGCTCCGCGGCGAAGCTCACCCACCTCAACTACGCGTTCGCCAACCTGGACCCGAAGAACCTGACCTGCCTGCAGGGCGTCACCAAGGGCACCACGTCGAATCCGCAGGACCCCGACCAGGGCACCGGAGCCGGCGACGCCGACGCCGATTACGGCCGGCCGTTCAGCGCCGCGCAGTCCGTCGACGGCGTCGCCGACACCGGCTGGGAGAACCTGCGCGGCAACTTCAACCAGCTCAAGAAGCTCAAGGCGAAGTACCCGGATCTGAAGGTGCTCATCTCGATCGGCGGCTGGACGTACTCCAAGTTCTTCTCCGACGCGGCGGCGACACCCGCGGCCCGGGCGAAGCTGGTCAGCTCCTGCCTCGACATGTACCTCAAGGGGAACCTGCCGGTGAGCGGCAACGCCGGCGGCCCGGGCACCGCGGCCGGCATCTTCGACGGCATCGACCTCGACTGGGAGTGGCCGGGCGCCGAGGGACACGCCGGCAACCACTGGGGCGCCCAGGACAAGGCGAACAACCTCGCCCTGTTCGCCGAGTTCCGCAAGCAGATGGACGAGCTGACCAGGAGCACCGGCAAGCGTTACCTGCTCACCGCGTTCACCCCCGCGGACCCCGCCAAGATCGCGGCGGGCTGGGACATCAGCAAGGCCGACGGTACGCCCAGCGTCTTCGACTACATGGATTTCGCGAACGTCCAGGGCTACGACTTCCACGGCGCCGGCAGTGACAACTCGTGGGAACCGAACCGCACCGGCCACCAGGGCAACCTGCGCGGCGACGCCGAGGACCCGTACCCGTTCCACTTCAGCGCCGAGAACGCCATCACGACGTACACCGACGCCGGCGTCAACCCGCGCCAGCTCACCCTCGGCTTCGCCTTCTACGGCCGGGGCTGGCAGGGCGTCACCGCCGGCACCCTGCCGGACGGCACCTCCGCGTACGGCGAGTGGCAGAGCGCGACCGGGGCGGCGCCCGGCCAGTTCGCCGAGGAGGCCGGCACCCGCGGCTACTCGAATCTGCTGGCCATGGTCCCCGGCTGCACGGTGCGCCACGACACCCAGTCGGTGGCGACGTACTGCTTCACCGGCAACGGCGGGCAGTGGTGGACCTTCGACGACACCTGGTCCATCGCGCAGAAGTCCGCCTGGGCCCGCACCCGGAACCTGCTCGGCGGCATGATCTGGGAGATGTCCGGTGACACCACCTCGGGCACCCTGATCACCGCCCTCGACACGGGCCTGCCCGCACCACGCTGACCCCGCTCCCGCCGCGGCGGCCGGGCGACCGGCCGCCGCCCCGAGCACCTCACCGTGGTCGGCGTCGATGGTAATGCCTTGAGCACGGGTCGCTGGCATCCCCGGAGCACGATGACCGCGAATGAGCACGCTGACCGCGAATCGGAAATAATTCTGTCAATCCGCGGCCGTTGCCGAAAATTGGTATGCGGCAATCGGCCTCTCTTCGCATGCGGGCGCTAACGTTGCCGGGCGGCACCCAGTGGCAGGTGTATCCCAGTAGCGCTACAAAAACCTTCAAGGGAGGCAAGGTCGCAGCGCCTTACGAGGAGAGGTTCCGCGTCTCCTCGAAGAGGATCTAGCCGCCGCCCGCGTTGGTCTTGAAGTCCCGTTGCGCCGGTGCAGTCGGCGTGACGGGCACAGCTCTCCGAGGAGCCTCAGTGCCCGTGCGGCGTGTCAGTCCGCTTGTCGTCATGCTCGCCGTCGTGTCCGGGTGCGGGACGGGTGGCGATCCCGCCCCGGTTCCGCCCCGGCCGGGCGTGACCTCTACTGCGGCCGCGTCACCGGCGACCGCGGGAGCACCCGCGAAGCTGGTCCTGTCCGCGGAGTTCCCCGAACTCATTCCGCCGGCCAGTGGGGACGGCGATGCCGCTCTTCCGGAGTTCACCCACACCGGGACGGGATACACGCTCGTCATCCAGTGCTCGGGCGGCGGGACGATCGAGGTCAAGCGGACGGGTGAGGACCGCATCGAGCCGTATCCGTGTGACGGCGTGCCGTCGGTCTACCGGGTGCATGCCGGCGGTCAGAAGCACCACGTCGACGTTCACGTGACCGGCGAGGCGCACTGGACGATCCAGGTGGTTCAGGGTCTGCTCAGCAGCCTGTGAGCCGGTGGCAGGCCGGAACGCCTCGGGTCAGCCCGGATGCCGCTGGCTCACCAGGGTCTCGAGTGCCGCGAGGTCGGCGGGGGCCAGCCAGGTCTCCTCCAGCGGGACGCCGCCCGCCTTCTGGATGGCGGTGGTCAGCGGGCCGGCCCAGAGGTGCTCGATCAAGGCGACCGCGGCCACCGAGCCCGGCGGCACGGCGTCGGCCAGGGACCACGCCGCGTCGTCGGGGACGGTCACGCCGGTCTCGCCGTCCGGCCGGCCGAGGAGGGCGGCGGTCACGCCGGTCTCGCCGTCCGGCTGGCCGAGGAGGGCGGCGGTCACGTGCCCCAAACCCGCCTCGGTGCCGGGTGGCACGGGCAGCGTCTCGACCGCGCCGTCCTCGTCGCGGGCGACCAGGAGCAGGTCGACCAAGCGGACGATGCCGGCCTCGCGGAGCCGGGTGAACTCGGCGATGATCTCGCCGGAGAACGCCGGGTGGTCGAACCCGACGACGAGCACCTGCACCGGCCCCATCAGCGGTTCACCCGCGCGCGCAGGTCCCGGTACTCCTCGGCGGTGATCACTCCGGTGTCGAGCAGGTGCTGCAACGCCGGCAGCGGGTCGGCGGCCGGCTGGGGCCGCGGACGGGCCGGGTGCGAGGCCGCGTAGGCCTGCGCCGGCGTGAACCGGCCACCGTAGTAGGGCACGTCGCCGGTCATCCCGGAACGCCGCAACTGCCTCGGCACCAACAGCATCGGTCCCCCTCTCGACGTGCCGCCAGTCTGACCCGCCCGGCGGGGCGGCACCTCATCCGCAGCGGAGGGTGCCCGCCGGATGGGCGCGGCGGGCGCCGCAGAGCAGGATCCCGGCGTACCCGTGGGCGCCGTGCTGGTCCGTCGGCACCACCTCGACCCCCTCGCGCAGCGGCGTGAAGTGCGGCCGCAGGGCCGCCCGGAGGTCGCCCTCGTCGATGTCGGCGCCGGGGAAGGTCTTGCCGCCGACCGTGTAGCCGCGGCACCGGCGCAGCGCCGCGGTGAGGAAGAGGCCGCCGGGCTGGACCAGGCCGGTGATGTGCCGCATGAACAGTTCCCACGTGGCGCGGTCGCCGGTCGCCGAGTCCGCGCAGTAGGCGCTGACCACGGTCGGGTAGCTCCGGTCCAGCGGACGAGGATGGCGCGCGTCCACCCGTACGATAGTCGTGATCTTCGCTCTGGTGAGGTCCTCGCGGGCGGTCACCTCGGCGTCGGTGGGACAGGGGTTGCCCTCGCACCGCAGGGTGTAACGGACGAACGGCCGCCAGTCGTGGGCGCCCGGGGCACGCTCGATCCACCGCTGGATCTCGGCCAGATTCTCCGGCAGATAGTCGCCCAGATGGATCTCGGAGGCCGTCTCGGCGCAGGCGAACACGTGGTGCAGGGTGGGACCGGTCCCGAAGTACAGGACCGGCTGATCGGGCTCGGCGTGGCGCATCGCGTCGACCAGGAACGCGATGGTGGCGATCTCGTCCGGCTCGACGGTCCGGTAGTAGTCGGTGAGGTACTCGGCCGGCACCCAGTCGGTGTCGAAGGACGCGTGCCCGCGGCCCACGACGGTGCGGGTGAGCCGGGCGAGCGCGCCTTCGTAGAGGGCCGCGCCGAGGTTGGCGCCGCCGAGGAAGATGAGCGCCTCGTCGGTGGTGATGGCGTCGGTCGCGGCGGCGGCCCCGAACGCGGCCAGGTAGTACGGCACCTCCTTGGCGATCTCGGTGCCGGTGTACGCCACCGCGGCGGCCAGCCGGGCGGCGGACCCGGCGCCGCAGCGGCGCCGGGTGAGGTCGTACGCCAGTTTGGACAGCACGTTGCTGCTGGTCCCGGTCGCCGCCAGCAGATTCCCGTTCGCCCTCAGGCCGGCCCGCAGCCCGAACGCCCAGGCCGCGTAGCTGACCAGGAGGAACGCCACCACCGACCGGTGACCGAGGTCGCCGAGCATCCCGGACGCGACCAGACCGGCGCCGGTGGCCGCCGCGACCGCGTCCAGCGCGTACGTCGACGCCACGGTGGCCGCCAGGCTCACCACCCAGGCGGCCACCGGCGACATCGCCGGACGGTGCGCTGCGTCCATCGCTCCTCCTCCACTCCACGGTGCTGATGGAGACGGCGGAGGAGGCCCGATGCGTACGTCACCTTGCCGACATCGAGTGGTCCGCTCTGCTCCGGACCCGCTGCGGGGACCTGGTGAATCCGCAGCGGGAACAGCGCCGACAAAAGCGTGACCGGATCCGGCCGAAAGGCTGAGGGCGCTGCCGGGATCGCCTCGTCCGGAACGGATATGGTGCGCTGCGAGATTCGCTCGACCCCGAGGTATTCCGATGACTGGCATGACCGACATGAACCCGACGAGCACGACGGTCCTGTGGGCGGGGGTTTCGCAGGATCTCACGTCGCTGGCCACCGGCGGGCGGCTGCAGACCGGGTCGTACACGGTGACCGAGGACGCGATCCGGTTCGCTTCCGGCCTCATCTCGACCCGCGAGGAAACCATTCCGCTCTGGCTGATCACCGATGCCGACATCACCCAGCACATCGCGCAGCGAATGCGCGGGGTCGGCGATCTGACGCTGCGTCTCGATCCGTCGCGGGCCGGCCGCTTCGGGCAGTATGTGCTCATTCTCCGGTCCATCGAGAACCCCGCCGGGGTGCGTGACCTGATCCTGCGCCAGGCGAACGCGGTGCGTCAGTACTGGGCCCAGCACCACTACCAGCGCGACATCGAGCTGCGCCGGGCCGGGGCGGCCTCGACCAACGTCGTCGTGCCGGCGGTGGTGCCGCAGCAGCCGCAACAGCCGGTGCCGGCGCTGGAGCCGGCGCCGGCCGCGTCCTCCGGCGACCTGATGGCCCAGCTGGTCAAACTCGGCGAGATGAAGACCGCCGGGCTGCTCACCGACGAGGAGTTCACCGCGGCGAAAGCGAAGCTGCTGGCCTAGTCACCCGCCGAGGGCCACCGTGACGCCGCCGGAGAGCAGCGAGTCGTGCAGTCTGAGGCTGGTCAGCTTGACCTTCTTCGGCACGTCGAAAACCAGTTTGCCGGTCGCCTTCTCGCCCGGTTCGACTTTCTGCAGAAAGGCCTCGGCGCCCCGGTTCGCATAGACGCCGGCCAGCTCGTCGCTGCCGTATTCGGTGCCGGCCGCGTCGTAGGCCTTCTGCGCGTGCCCGACGAAATACTTCGCGCCGTCGCCGACATTGCGGACCGAGAGGCTCACCACGCAGTACTTTCCGGCGGCGGTGCGCTTGAGGTGTTCGACGCCGATCGTGGTGTGCGAGCAGTCCACCCGGGTGACCACGAATTCGAACCGTCCGTCGCGCACCGCGGCGCCGAGTCCCGGCGGGGCCGCGCCGGCCTGCGCGGGCGTGTCGGCGGTCGCCGCGGCCGGCTGCTTGCGGCTGTACTGCTCGGCCACGATCCCAGCGGCGAACAGCGCCACCACCGCGGCGACCGCGACCAGGACCGCGAGCGACACCTTGGTCTTGGAGACGGGCCGGGCGGGCCGGATCGGGCGGCGGTGCTGACGGAGGTCGTGCGACATCGGACCACTCCAGGGGCCGGGCCGGGTTCACTCCCCTCACTGTCAGCTACCACGCCGTCACGAACCAGTGATTCGGCCTGATCAGCGGCATTCTTCGCCTGATCGGACAAGTCACTCCGATTCCCCCGGCGGCGACGGCCTCCGGTCCGCTTCCGGACCGGAGGCCGTCACACCGTTTCCGGTACGACTTCAGCCCCGCCGAGCCACCCCCGGCGTCACCGCCGCTTGTCGACGGCCAGCCGGAAGGTCCCCTCCCCCACCTCGGGGAAGGTCCGGGTGTACTGCCGCAGATAGGTGTCCAGGTACGGCGACCGGTCCCCCTGGGTCGGCACGTCGTACCGCGGGTTCTGCAGCGCCAGGCTCAGTCGCGTCCGGCTGACCTGGATCGTGTTGCCGCTGGGTGTGTCCAGCCAGCTGCCGCTGCCGATGGTGCCGATCTGCACGGCGAGCCGGTGCCCCGTCTGGAAGGTCCAGTCGGTCGACTTCAGGTCGAAGCCGACCCGCCCGGCCCGCTCGATCAGCGCCACGTTCTCGTCGAACATCACCCCGGTCCCGTCCGGAGCGACGTCCCACAACCGCACCAGCACGTTGCCCGCCGCGCTCGCGTTCAGCGTGACCCGCGGCGTCGCGGTGATCCGCACCGGGGACGTCACCGGCGCCGACCACCGGAAGTAGCTGTGCGCGTCGTCGGCGAGCGGGGCGAACCCCTTCGCGGCCGGCGGCGCCGGGTCGGCGTAGTGCTCCATGTCCCACTGCTGGTCGCCGGACGCGGCCGGCGCGGCCAGCGCCGAGGCGACCCCGTCGTCCACGTACTGCCCGTCCGGCAGCTTCAGGGTGGGGTACGACTGCGCGATCGGCCAGGTCGGCTGCGCCCGCCAGGCGCCGGTGCTGTCCTCGATGGCGAACGCCGGGTCGTGCACGGCCGGCCGGATGCCCTTGAGGTAGTAGTCGTAGAGGCGCATCACCTCGTCGAAGAAGCCGGCCCGGCCCATCAGCAACTGCCCGGAGCTGTTGGTCTCGTTGCCGCGCACGTGCTCCCACTGCCCCAGCCAGCCCCGCTCGACCCCGTGGTGGTTGGCCAGGAACTCGTCCATGTCCTCGGGCTTGGTGTTCGGCTCGATGAAGCCCTGGGTGACGAAGAGCGGGGTGTTGGTGCCCTTGGCCTGCGCCGCGAGGTTACGGGCCCGCCAGTAGGACGAGCTCAGGTCGGGATTGTTGTTGTTGGTGAGGTTGTCGCTGAGGCACTCCGGGTGACTCTGCTCGTAGGCCGCGTTCGCCCGGTAGCGGGCGCTGTCGTCGGGCAGCGGGGCCAGCGTGGCGATGCTGTTGTAGGCGTTCGGCGTGCCGGTCACGTTGGGCCGCGGCACCGAGTTGCTGAACAGGTAGTTGTACATGTTCCAGACCGGCTCCTGGGCGACCACCGCCTTGAGCGGCTTGAGGCGCAGGTTGTTGCCGACCAGGCCGGTCACCGCGTCGTACGACTTGCCGTACATGCCCACCTTGCCGGTCGACCAGGGCTGGCTCGCCGACCACTGGATCGCCGCCCGCACGTCGGCCTGCTCGCCGGGGCCGACCCAGTCGAGGCAGCCGGTGCTGCCGCCGAAGCCGCGCAGGTCGACCATGACGTAGGTGTAGCCGCGGGCGAAGAGGTTCGTGCCGGTGGTGAAGTCGGCGAACCGGCTGGACGGGCCGGTCTGCGTCCAGCCCTCCGGGCCGGTCTGGCCGGCGTGCGCGAAGTAGGGCCCGACCGCGAGGATCACCGGGGTCTTGGCGCCGGCCGGCAGGTGCGCCGGGCGCAGCACGTCGGCGTGGAGCTCGACGCCGCTGCCGTCGGCGGACGGGAAGTACGCCTCCGTCCACACCGCGCCCTCCGGCACCCGGGGGTTCTCCTCGTGGGTGACGCCACCGGGGCCCGCCGAAGGCGCCGCGGCGGCCGCCGCTGGGCCGCCCACCGCGAGGGCCGCGATCGTGATCAGCGCGCCGGCAGCGGCTGTGGTCCGCCTGCGTATGGTCATCTGACCTCCCAAGGCATAGAGCAGTGTCTCTGCACGCCCTGACGCTAGCCGGATCCGCGTCCTTTGTGGAGGCCCTGTCCCGGCGCGGCCGCACCGGTCACGCCGGCCGGTCCAGCACCCCCGCGCCCCGGCGCACCTCGAAGACCAGGTGCGTCTCGGTCTGCCGGACCACCCGGTGGGTGGTCACGTGCCGCAGCACGAAGTCGCGCAGCGCCGCGGCGTCCTCGACCGCGACGTGCAGGTGGAAGTCGTCCGCGCCGGCCAGATGGAAGGCCTGGATGACGCCGGGCGCGGCGGCCAGCGCCGCGTACAGCTGGTTGACGTTGGCCATGGTGTGGCTGCCCAGCCGGACCTTGACGATCGCCTGCAGCGGGTAGCCCAGCAGGGCCAGATCCAGCTGCGCCCGGGTGCCGGTGACCACCCCGGCCTCGCGCAGCGCCCGGACCCGGTAGGCGCAGGTGGACTCGGCCAGGCCGAGGCGGTCGGCGAGCGCCTTGTTGGTCACCGCGGCGTCCTCGGCGAGGACGCTCAGCAGGCGACGGTCGAGATCGTCGAGCTGGCCGGCCGGCGCGGCGCCCCGGTCCGGTTGCACATTCCGCAATGAAATCGCTCCCAATCCGCCGCCGCTCGCTGGAAAAGACAGGATCTGCCGGCTGGCCTGTGGATTTTGCAAGAAGTCTAGGAAAAAGTTGGGATAACCGGAAACCTCGTCGCATGACCAGCTCCCTGCACCGCGACTCGCTCGCCGTGCACGCCGGCCGCGACGACCTCACCGCGCTCGGCGTCCACGCCCTGCCCCTCGACCTCTCCTCGACCAATCCGCTGCCGGACATCCTGAGCGGCGGCGACTCCTACGAGGCGATGGCGACCGGCGGCCGTCCCGTGCCGGAGGGCGGCGCGGTCTACGCCCGGCTCTGGAACCCGACGGTGGCCCGGTTCGAGACCGCGCTGGCCCGCCTGGAGCACACCGACACCGCGGTGGCCTTCGGCTCCGGGATGGCGGCGATGACCGCGGCGATCCTGGCGCACACCACGATGACCGGCCGGCGCCACGTGGTCGCCGTCCGGCCGCTGTACGGCGGCACCGACCACCTGCTGGCCACCGGCCTGCTCGGCACCGAGGTGAGCTTCTGCGACGAGGCGCAGGTCGGCGACGCCATCCGGCCGGACACCGGGCTGATCGTCCTGGAGACCCCGGCCAACCCGACCCTGGACCTGGCCGACATCGCGGCCGTCACCGAGCGGGCCGGCCCCGTCCCGGTGCTCGTCGACAACACCTTCGCCACCCCGGTGCTGCAGAACCCGGCCACGCTGGGGGCGGCGATGGTGCTGCACAGCGCCACCAAGTACCTCGGCGGGCACGGCGACGTGGTCGGCGGGGTGATCGCCTGCGCCGAGGAGACCGCCGCCCGGCTGCGCCAGGTCCGCGCGGTCACCGGCGGCCTGCTCCACCCGCTCGGCGGCTACCTGCTGCACCGGGGCCTGGCGACGCTGCCCGTCCGGGTCCGCGCCCAGCAGGCCACCGCGGCCCGGCTCGCCGGCTGGCTGGCCGGGCACCCGGCCGTCGACCGGGTCCACTACCCCGGCCTGGACGGCGACCCCCGCGGCCTGCTCGGCCGCCAGATGCACGGCACCGGCGCGATGCTCTCGGTCAGCCTGCGCGGCGGGTTCGACGCCGCCGCCCGGCTCACCTCCGGGACCCGGCTGTTCACCCACGCCGTCTCGCTGGGCGGGGTCGACTCGCTGATCCAGCACCCGGCGTCGCTCACCCACCGGCCGGTCGCCGCCGAGGCCCGGCCGTGCGCCGCGCTGGTGAGAATCTCCGTCGGCCTGGAACACTGCGACGACCTGCTGCAGGATCTGGAACAGGCGCTCGCGGCCACCGCCGGGGCGCCGGTCACCGCTGCCACCCGTTAGCACCGACCCACCGGAGACACCGATGAACCACCGGCCGACCGCCGAGCACCCCGACGCCGCCACCCTGCGCGAGATCGCCCGCCGCGTCCTGTGGCTGTCCGCGTCGATCGTCGACGCCGCGAACGCCGGCCGCCCCAACGACTCCGGCGTCAAGGTGGGCGGTCACCAGGCGTCCAGCGCCTCGATGGTGGACATCATGGTGGCCCTGTGGTTCGCCGAGCTGACCAGCCGGGACCGGGTGTCGGTCAAACCGCACGCCTCGCCGGTGCTGCACGCCGTCAACTATCTGCTCGGCGACCTGGACGAGGCCTACCTGCCGCGGCTGCGGGCCCAGGGCGGCCTGCAGTCCTACCCGTCGCGGCGCAAGGACCCCGGCACGGTCGACTTCTCCACCGGATCGGTGGGCATCGGGGCGACCGCCGCGCTGTGGGCCGCCATGGCGCACCGCTATCTCGGCTCCCGGTTCACCGAGGCGCCGGCCGGCGGCCGGTTCGTCAGCCTGCTCGGCGATGCCGAGCTGGACGAGGGCGCGATCTGGGAAGCCGTGATGGACCCGGCCGTCGCCAAGCTCGGTGAGCTGCTCTGGGTCGTCGACCTCAACCGCCAGTCGCTGGACCGGGTGGTGCCGGACATCCAGATCGCCAAGCTGCAGGGCATGTTCGCCGCCGCGGGCTGGCAGGTCGTCGTGCTCAAGTGGGGCCGGGTGATCTCCCGGCTGTTCGAGCGCCCCGGCGGGCCGGCGCTGCGGGCCCGGCTGGAGGCGATGCCGAACGAGGAGTACCAGCGGATGCTGCGGGTCGAGCCCGCGGAGATCGCCGGCCGGATCCTGGCCGGTGGCGCGCCCTCGGCCGACTCCCCGGAGCTCAAGGCGCTGCTCGACGAGATCCCGCCGGACGAGCTCGCGGCCGCCGTCCGCGACCTCGGCGGTCACGACCTGGGCCTGCTGGTGGACACCTTCCGCGGCGTCGACCAGCACCGGCCCAGCGTGGTGTTCGCCTACACGGTCAAGGGCCGGGGCCTGCCGACCGAGGGCCACCCGAACAACCACTCGGCGCTGCTGTCGCCGGCGCAGATGGACGCCCTCGCGGTCTCCTGCGGGATGGATCGGCAGGCGCCGTGGCAGCGGTTCGCGCCCGGCACCGCCGCCGGCGAGCTGTGCCGGCAGCGGGCCGAGGTGCTTCGCCGCGAGCCGGTCGCGCCCACCGCGCCGCTCCCGGTGCCGGCCGAGCTGGGCCACGGCTACCGCAAGCCGACCAGCACCCAGGCCGCCCTCGGCAGGCTGCTGGCCGACCTGCCGCGCGACGCTCCGGAGGCCGCGGCCCGGGTCGTCACCTGCTCGCCGGACGTCGCCTCGTCCACCAACCTGGGCGGCTGGATCAACAAGACCGGCGTCTGGTCGGTGGAGGACCGGCACGACTGGTTCGCCGACGACGCCGAGCGGGTGCTGCGCTGGCAGGAGAACAGCAACGGCCAGCACATCGAGCTCGGCATCGCCGAGGTGAACCTGGTCTCCCTGCTGGGCGAGCTGGGCGCGACCTGGTCCCGCTGGGGTGAGCGGCTGATCCCGATCGCCACCCTCTACGACCCGTTCGTCACCCGCGCCCTGGAGCCCTGGTCCTACGGCATCTACGCCGGCGGCCAGTCGATCCTGGTCGGCACCCCGTCCGGGGTGACCCTGGCGCCGGAGGGCGGCGCCCATCAGTCGATCACCACCCCGTCGATCGGCCTGGAGCAGCCCGAGTGCGTCGCCTGGGAGCCGGCGTTCGCCCAGGATCTGGAGTGGTGCTTCCTGCACGCGATGAGCGGGGTCGGGGTGGCGGGCGGCTCGTCGGCCTACTTCCGGTTGTCCACCCGGCCGATCGACCCGCGGCTCGCCCGGGTGCCCGACGACCCGGCGCTGCGCGAACGCCGGCGCCGGCAGGCCGTCGCCGGCGGGTACCGGCTGCCCGCCGCGCACGCGCCGGGCGACGAGCAGGTCACCCTGGTCGGCGTCGGCGCGATCATGCCCGAGGTGCTGGCCGCCGCGGACGCGCTGGCCGAGCAGGGCGTCCCGGCCGGGGTGGTCTGCCTGACCAGCCCGGACCTGGTCTTCCGCTCGTTCCAGCAGCGCGGCAGCCGGACGGCCGGGGTGGGCGGCGGCATCCTGGACGAGCTGTTCCCGGCCGCCCAGCCGGCTCCGCTGGTCACCGTGCACGACGGCCATCCGCACACGCTGGCCTTCCTCGCCGCCGCCCGCGGTGACCGGATCCGCTGCCTCGGGGTGACCGCGTTCGGCCAGTCCACCAGCCTCGCGGACGCCTACCGCCTGCACGGCATCGACAGCGGCTCCATCGTCGACGCCGCGCTCACCGTGGTGGGCCGCTGACCACCGGGCCGCTGACTACTGGGCCGCCTGCGTCTGCTGCGCGGCCCAGTCCGCCACCCGGCGTGCGCTCTCCTCCTCGGACAGGTCCTCGACCCGGGTCATCACCGACCAGCGCACCCCGAACGGGTCCCGGATGCTGGCGAACCGGTCACCGGACACGAAGGTGGTCGGCGCCTCGCGGATCGTCGCGCCGGCCGCCTCGGCCCGGGCCACCACCGCGTCGACATCCGGGCAGTACAGCCCGATCGAGTAGCAGTCCTGGTCCCCGCCGGGCGGCGGGACCAGGCCGTACTCCGGCGACGGCTGGCCGAGCTGGAGCAGGCCGTCACCGAAGTCGAGGACGGCGTGCCCCACCGCGCCGCCGAACTCGGTCACGTCGACCAGCCGCGCCCCGAAGATCTCCTGGTAGAAGTCGAGGGCGGCCCGGGCCTCCGGGATGACCAGGAACGGGGTCAGGCGGGTGGCGCCGTGCGGCGTGCCGTTCGTCGTGTACTTGCCATCAGCTGCGGGAATCGTCTCGGTCATGGGTCAGAATCTAGGGATGTCCGGCCCGGAGCAGCTTGAAGATTCGCGACAGATGCCGCAGCCCCGGGGCGTGCTCTACCCGGCGCGGCTGCCCACCTTCGACCGGCTCCCGGCGCCCGAGCCGGTGGCGTCGCTGGTGCGCTGGTTCTGGATCCCGGAGTGGCGGATCCAGCCCGGCCGGACGTCGCGTCAGCAGGTGATCGCCTTCCCGGCCTGCAACCTGGTCGTCGAGCCCGGCGGGGTCGGCCTGGCCGGGCCGACCACCCGCACGTCCTTCCGGGACCTGACCGGCTCCGGCTGGGCGGTCGGGGCCCTGCTGCGACCGGCGGCGGTGCCGCACTTCGCCGCCGACCCGGCGGGGCTGCGCGACGCGTACCGTCAGGTGGATCTCGCGGTCCTGCACACGGCGGTCCGTGAGGTGATGAGCGGACCCGGGGACGGGCCGGACCGGCGTCGCCGGGCGGTCGAGGTGTTCAGTGCCTGGCTGGCCGCCGAGGTGCCGCCGCCGGACCACGAGGGGCTGCTGGCGAACACGATGGCCGAGGTGATCGACTCCGATCCGGCGATCCGCACGGTCGCCGACGCGGCCGCCCGGCTGGCGGTCTCGGCCAGGTCGCTGCAGCGGCTCGCGCACCGCTACGTCGGGCTGACCCCGTCCATGATGATCCGCCGGCGGCGGCTGCAGGAGGCGGCCGAGCGGCTGCGCACCGAGCCGGAGACGACGCTGGCCGTGGTCGCCGCCGACCTCGGTTACAGCGACCACGCGCATCTCGCCAACGAGTTCCGGTCGGTGCTCGGCCTGACCCTGAGCGGTTACCGCGAGCAGGTCACCTAGTGTCGAAAAGCCGGTCGACGATGACCTGTCTGGTGTAGATCACCTGGCGCAGCACGTCGCCCTTGCGGGTGGCCGGGAAGCCGTCGTCGTGCCCCTCGCGCTCGTCGGCCACCGCGATCAGCCGGTCCCCGATCAGCCGGTAGGTCTGCTTGTCGAAGAGCAGCTCCCGGGACAGGTAGCCCTCCTCGATCCGGCCCATGCCGATCGCCGGCCGGCCGTCGATGTTGACCGCGTCGTTGTTCACCTTCATGCCCGGCTGCTGGGCCAGGTAGCGGAAGAAGGCCGCCTCGACCTTCGGCGGCAGCACGTACTGGCCGACCAGCGCCTCCGGGTCCATCGAGGTCGGGCCGGGATCGTCGTAGAAGGCCTGGATCTTCTCCGGCGTGGTCAAGCCGGTCAGCCGGGACCAGTCGATCCGGCCCCAGCTCATGCCGTTCTTGCCCTTCTCGAGCACCTCGATCCGGCCGGTGTTCCGGGTCTTGGCCCACACCTCACCGTCCAGCCGGTTCCACTCCTGGATCGTCCGGTACTTCGCCCGGCCGGGCAGCAGGCTGCCGTTCGGGTTCTCGTTCTCGTAGCCCGCCGGGTTGCGCAGCTCGCGGGTCTCGACATACATGAACTGGTCCGGTGCCGGGTCGGTCCACTGCTGCCGCTCGGCGGTCCACGCCGCGTTCTCCAGGTACTGCGCGGCGCTGACCGGGCGCAGGTAGGGCATGCCGCCGCCGCCCGGCTCCTGGCGCGCCGTCGACGGCAGGGCCACCGGCGGGGTCACCGGCGCGACGGTCCGGTGGGCGACCGCGAAGGCCACCGCCACGGTCGCGGCGCCGGCCATCCCGACCGCGATCGGGATCCGGAAGGAGAAGCGGCGCCCGGCCCGGCGGCGCCCGCCGATCCGGCCGGCGAGGGCCGCCCGGGCCCGCTGCCGCGCCTCCGGAGACGGCGAGGCGTCCGGGCCGAAAGCCTCGCGCAGCACCCTCATCTCGTCCATCACTCCTCCATCTCGATCTCGGCGCCGAGCGCCTCCCGCATCGCCTGCCGGGCCCGGTGCAGCCGGGACCGGGCGGTCCCGGCCGGGATCCCCAGCGCCGCCGCGGCCTCCTGCTGGTTGAGCCCGGCCCAGGCGACCAGCAGCAGCACCGCGCGGACCGGCTCCGGCAACCTCCGCAACGCCTCGGCGAGCCGGCCCCGGACGGCGGCCGCGTCGAGCCGGCCGGCGACCCCGTCGATCAGCCCGTACTCGGTGCCGCGGTCCTGCCCGCCGGCCCGGGCCAGAGCCTTGTAGCGACGCGTTTCCGCGCGGACGTGCCGGGCGACAAGGTTGGAGGCGATGCCGAACAGCCACGGCCGCACCTCCCCGTGCTCCGCGTCGAAGGTCTGCCGCCGGTCGAAGGCGATCAGGAAGGTCTCCGAGGCGACGTCCTCGGCCAGGTCCGGGCCGAGCCGCCGGGCCACGTACGCGTAGATCGCCTGATGGTGCCGGTCGAACAGGGCGGTGAACCGCTCGGGCGCCTGGCTCGCCTCCTCGATGAGGCGCGCATCGGTGTCGCAGTCAGTTCTCACACGGGTACTTCGCCGCAGCGGCGCAAAGTGTTCGCGGCGGTGTGCCGCAGCTCTCACAGCACGTCGGCGGCGGTGTGCCCGGGAGCGATCGACGCCTGCACCACCAGCGCCGCCGCGCCGATCCCGGCCGCGTCCCGGGGCTGCGCGGACAGCTCCACGACGATCTCGTGGCGGTGCCGGGCGTGCGCGCCGGCGGCCAGCGCGGCACGCAGCCGGCGGGCGTAGATCGAACCGGCCACCGCCATCCCCGGCCCGGTCAGCACCACCCGGCCCAGGTCGAGCAGGTTCACCATCGAGGTGACCGCGACGCTCAGATAGCCGGCCGCCCGGTCGATCACCGCGAAGGCGTCCGGGTCGCCGCTGACCGCGGCGTGCGCGATCGCGTCGTACGCGCTGAACACGGTCTTCTGCTCGACCGGCAGGCCGGCCGCGCGCGCCGCGTCGACGGTGGCCGCCATCGAGGCGTAACGCTCGACGCAGCCGCGGTTGCCGCACGGGCAGGGCAGGCCGTCGTACGCGATCGACACGTGCCCGAGCTCGCCGGCGTCGAAGCTCGCGCCCCGGTGCAGCGCCCCGCCGAAGACCAGCCCGGCGCCGATCCCGGAGGACAGGTAGACGCTGCCGAACGCCTGCTCCCGGGACACCCGCCGGCTCCAGAACTCGCCCAGCGCCGCGGCCGCCGCGTCGTTCTCCACCAGCACCGGGACGCCCAGCCGCTCGGTCAGCGCGGCCCGGACGGCGGCCCAGGCCGGGCCGGTGTCCTCGTCGCCCGGCCGGGCGGTCGGTGCCACCACGGCCAGCCCCTCGATCCGGTCCCGGGGCAGGTCCAGGTCGGCGATGAAGTCGTCGAACCGCTCGGCCAGCCGGTCCGCCAGGTCGCCGCCGTCGAACGGGACCACCTCACGCCCCACCACGCCACCGGTCAGGTCGATCGCCACGCAGGTCACCGTCTCCGGCCCGAGCTGGAAACCGATGCCGAACCGGTTGGCCGCGGTGATCGCGAGCAGCTTGCGCGGCTTGCCGCGGATCGAATCGGCCGATCCGGTCTCGTGGATCACCCCGTCGGCGATCAGGTCGCGCACGATGTTGGAGATCGACGGCTGGGTGAGGCCGGTGCGCTCGGCGAGCTCCACCCGGCTGATCGAGACCGCCGAGCGGACCACGTCCACGACGAGGGCGCGACTGCCCGGCCCGGCCACGGAGGTTTCTCGGCGCGCCATGAGCGATACCGTACCTGTCGGCGGATCGAGGACGGAGGCACCGGTGACACAGGCGCAACGGCGGGTCGGGATGGTTCTCGCGCGGGCCTCGCGGGTGCTCGGCGAGGAGCCGTTCTACCACGAGTTCATCGAGGGCCTGGAGCGGGTGCTGACGCCGGCCGGGGTCTCCGTGCTGGTCAAGGTGGTGACCGACCGGCAGGCGGAGACCGAGACGTACGAGCGCTGGGCCGGGCGCCGGCGGATCGACGGCGTGATCCTGGTCGACCTGGCGCCGGACGACGACCGGGTCGCCCTGGTCGACCGGCTCGGCCTGCCCGCGGTGGTGCTGGGCGCCCCGTCCGCGGCCTCCGGGCTGCCGACGGTGTGGACCGACGACGCCGGTTACGCGCGGGACGCGGTCCGGTTCCTGGCCGGGCGCGGGCACCGGGTGATCGGGCACATCAGCGGGCCGCTCTCCTTCGTGCACAGCCGGCTGCGCCGGGAGGGCGCGCAGGCCGAGGCGGCGGAGCGGGAGGTGACGCTGGTGCAGGCCGAGGGCGATTATTCGTACGAGTCGGGCCGCGCCGCGGTCGACGAGCTGCTCGCCCGCAAACCCACCGCGATCGTCTGCGACAACGACCTGATGGCCCTGGCCGCCCTGGACGCGCTGCGCGAGCGCGGGCTCGCCGTCCCGTCCGAGATGTCGGTGGTGGCCTGGGACGACTCGCCGCTGTGCCAGCTCGCCACCCCGCCGCTCTCCGCGATCAGCCACGACGTGGCCGGCATCGGCGAGATCGCCGCCCGCGCCATGCTGGACGCGATGGACGGCCGCCCCCCGGCGGTCTACCAGGCGCCGCTGGCCCACCTGGTGGCCCGGGAGAGCACGAGTTAGCGGGTCTTCCGCGTTTCACGACTGATTAAATTATTAATCTAATCTTGACATCGATGTGACACGGGTCGCATGCTGGGCCGCGCACCGAGGAAGTCCGTCCCTCAACGGAGGTCCCCATCATGAGAATCCCCCGTCCCGTCTGGGCCGTCGGCGCCGCTCTCGCGCTGCTCGGCGCGGGCATGGTCCACAACGCGCCGGAGGCGTCGGCGTTCGCGGCCACCCCCAAGTCCACCGTCATCAACTACCTGAAGTCGATCACTGGCACGTCGATCGTCTCCGGCCAGCACAACAAGGAGCCGGCCAGCAACCCCGGCCAGTACACCGCGCAGGTCAAGGCGATCACCGGGCAGTACCCCGGCCTGTGGGGCGGCGACATGATGTTCACCAGCACCGACATCGCCAACCGGCAGAGCGTGATCAACCAGGCGAAGACCGAGTGGGCGAACGGCTCGCTGGTCGCGCTCACCTGGCACGCCTGCTCGCCGACCGTCGGCGCCACCTGCAACTTCGACGGCGGCGTGAAGACCACCATCTCGGACGCGCAGTTCCAGCAGATCGTCACCGGCGGCACCGCGCTCAACACCACGTGGCGCAGCCGGATGGCCGCCGTGGTGCCCTACCTGAAGCAGCTCAAGGACGCCGGGATCCCGGTGCTGTGGCGGCCGTTCCACGAGATGAACGAGAGCTGGAACTGGTGGGGTCACCGGCCCGGCGCCAACGGCTCCGCCAAGATCTACCAGCAGATGCGGGACTACTTCGACAGCCAGGGCCTGGACAACCTGATCTGGGTGTGGAACGTCCAGGACAACCCGACCGCCAACTGGGCGCAGTACTACCCGGGCAGCAACTACGTCGACGTGGTGACGCTCGACGCCTGGTACAAGAGCTACCCGTCGTCCTCGGACTACGCCCAGATCCAGTCGATCGCGGCGGGCAAGCCGATCGCGATCGCCGAGATGGGCAAGGTGCCGACCGCCACGCTGCTGAACAGCCAGCCGAAGTGGGCCTGGTTCATGATCTGGTCCGAGCAGCTGCGCGGCAGCAACACCAACGCCGAGATCCAGACGGCGTACTTCCTGCCGCGCGTCCTCAACCAGGGCGAAGTCCGCTTCTGACCCGCTCCCTGACCGTGGCCGCCGGCTCGGGAGCCGGCGGCCACACCCACAAGAAGGGCAAGAATGAACAAGCTGTTCGCGTACGCGGTGCGCACCGTGACGCTGTCCTTGCTGGTCGTGGCGCCCGCCGCGGCTTCGCTCGGGGCGCCCGCCGCGGCGGGCCCGGCATGCCGCCGGACCGCCGGCCCGGGCGAGCAGACGCTGACCGTCCCGTTCGCCGGCGTCGACTACCCGGTCACCGTCTACGTCCCGGCCGGCGCGCGGACCACCAAGCGCCTGCCCCTGGTCGTCAACCTGCACGGCACGCAGAGCACCGGCGGCAACCAGCTCCGCTACAGCGACATGGCGTCCGCGGCCGACCGGGACGGCTTCCTGGTCGTCGCGCCGAGCGGGAACATCCCGGCCGCCGCCGGCTTCGCCTGGAACGTGCCCGGGGTGGGCACTCCCCCGGCCGGCGCCCGGGACGACGTCGCCTTCCTCGCCGAGGTGGTCACGACCGCGGTCCGGTCGCTGTGCGGCGACCCGGCCCGGGTCCACGGCACCGGCTACTCCGGCGGCGGCCGGATGATCTCGGCGTTCGCCTGCGCCCGCGCCGACCTGCTCGCCGCGATCGCGCCGGTGGCCGGGCTGCGCGCCGGGCGGCCGGACCCGCTCGACCCGGCGAGGGTGGATCCGGCGTCGTGCCGCCCGTCCCGGCCGGTGCCGGTCCTCACCTTTCACGGCGAGCAGGACGGGACCAACCCGTACCAGGGTGGCGGGTCGCCCTACTGGCAGTACTCGGTGGCGGTGGCGCGGCAGCGCTGGGCCGAACTGAACGGGTGCCGGGACGGGGCCCGCACGGTCGCGGTCAGCGCGCACGTGACGCGGACGTCGTACCGGAAATGCCGTGGTCGTGCCGACGTCACGCTCTACACCGTGGCGGACGGCGGCCACACCTGGCCGGGCACCCCGGTCGACAACGGCAACGGCACGGTCACCCGGGAGATCGACGCCAACGCCCTGATGTGGGACTTCTTCCAGCGCCACCGCCACTGACCCGCCGACCGCCGCCGAGCCGCGGGCGGCGCCCGGAGCCGTCGGTCACGGTCGCCGCACCGCTCGCGATCCCGGCTGGGCCTCACGGGTGTCTCAAGACGGCCGAGACACCCGTGAGAGCCAGCCGGGGGCGTGAGCCGCGGCAGCGACCGTGACCCGGGCGGGAGGCCGCGGCCGGCGCTCTAGCGGGCGGCCGCCGGCTTGAGGACCCGCTCGCACCAGTCGCGGAAGGTGGTGGGCGTGCTGGTCTCCGGGGTGCGCCGGACGGCGTTGTCCAGGCCGGCGTCCTTGGCGACCATCATCTGGCGCATGTTCCGGGCCACCTCCGCGGACATGCCGTAGGTGCGCAGGGTGGCCTCGAACTCGTCGGGCGGCGTCTGACGGTAGGCCACCGGCCGGCCCAGCACCTCGCTGAGGATCCGGGCCTGGTCGGCGCCGGAGAGGTCCTCCGGGCCGAGCACCGGCACCTCGCCGTGTCCGGTCCAGCCGTCGTCGAGCAGCAGCCGGGTGGCGACCGCGGCGATGTCGGCGGTGGCGCAGGTGGGCAGCCGCCGGTCGGGCGCGACCACCGACGCGATGACGCCCCGGTGGACGATCGACGGGAGCTGGCCGAGGAAGTTCTCCATGAAGGACGGGTTGGCCAGCGCCCGGTACGGCACCCCGCTCGCGGCGATCAGGTCGTCCATCGCCAGCGCCGCGGTCACGTGCCCGGCGTCGTGCTCCCAGGGCGTGCCGCGGCCGAGCGCCGAGACGCCGACCACCCGGGCCACGCCCTGCTTGCCGAACGCGCCGACCGCCGGGCGGGTGAAGTCCAGGTAGTACCGCCGCAGGTCAGTGACCTGCTGGTCGGGCGGCACCAGCCAGAGGACGGCGTCCGCGCCGGCGCAGGCCTCGGTGATCACTTCAGGGTCGGCGTGCGATCCGGTGACCACGTCGACCCGGTCGCGGATCGTGGCGGGCAGCCGGGACGGGTCGCGGACCACGACGCGGACCGGTGCGTCCCGGTCGAGAAGGTTCTGGACGACGTGGGAGCCGATGTTTCCGGTGGCTGCGGTGACTACGAACATGCTGGTAGTCAACGCCGGGCACGGCGCTGTCTGAAGGACCGATCCGGTCGGCATTGATACCGTGCCGGTATGAGTGACCTGGAGGTCCGCCAGCTCCGGTACTTCGTCGCGGTCGCCGAGGAGCTGCACTTCGGCCGGGCCGCCGAGCGGCTGGGCATGGCGCAGCCACCGCTCTCCCGGGCGATCCGCGAGCTGGAGCGGCAGCTCGGCGTCCGGCTGCTGGAGCGGACCACCCGCCAGGTGGCGCTCACCGCCGCCGGGCGGGTGCTGCTGCGGGACGCCCGGACGGCGCTGGACGCGGTGGCCGCCGCGGACCGGCGGACCCGCAACGCCGGGAGCACGGCGCCGGCCCTGCGGCTGGCCTTCAAACCGGACTACGACGCGGGCCTGCTGCCCCGGATGCTCGCCGAGTACCAGAGGGATCCGGCCGCCCAGCCGGTGGACCTGCTGATGGGTGGCCGCGGCGAGCAGGTGCCGGCGCTGCGGGACGGGCGCGCCGACGTGGCGATCCTGCCGACGCCGTTCGCCGGGTCGGGCCTCGACTTCGAGCCGCTGCTCACCGAGCCGCGGCTGGTGGCGCTGGCGGCGGACGACCCGCTGGCCGCGCGGACCGGGCTGCAGCTGGCCGACCTGGCCGGGCGGATCCTGCCGGACGGCGTGCCCGCCGACGACGAGACCGGCCCGCCGCTGCCGGAGCACGACCGGCCGCCCTGCCGGGATCTGGGACAGATCCTTCACCTGATCGAGTTGGGCGCGGTGGTCTGGTTCCCGCCGCTGTCGCTGGTCCGCCGCCACCGCCGCCCGGGCATCGCCTACCTGCCGGTCCGCGATCTGGGACCGTCCACCCTGGTGGTGGCCTGGCCGCAGGACTCGCACTCCCCGGCGGTGGCCGCCTTCGTCCGCGCCGCCACCGACGTCGCCGCCCTGCACACCGCGCGTCAAACGGCCTGAGGCTCCGCTGAGCGCCGGCCCGGCCGCGTTTCCGGACCAGACCATCATCGCTGCCGCGATATCGCCCCTTTCTTGCGGATCTTTTTCGGGTACGACCGGTAGCCCTGTGGCAGTCGGCGCGCGAGGCCGCGGCCCGCTCGCGGGCCGTGGCGCGTGTCGTGCGGGTCCGCCGGCGCACCGCGTTGCCCTGCCCGCCCACGGCCGCGACGCGCGCCCGGTCCGGCCACGACCGCGGGACGCGCGCCCCCGGTCCGGCCGCGACTGCAGGTCGCATCGCGGCCGGTATGGCCGTGGCCTCGCCGCCCCCGGCGGACCCGCACGACACGCGCAGCGGTCCGTGAGCGGGCCGCGGCCTCGCGGGCCGACTCGCACAGAGCTGCCGGTCGTACCAGAAAATGATCCGCGAGAGGGCAGGCGGCGTCGCGGCAGCGAGACGGGTCTGTCGTTCAAGAGAGGTGCGCTCAGCAGGGCCCGTCGCAGGCCAGCACCTTCAGCCGGTCCAGCGCGCCGTGCCACTGGTTGGAGTCGCCGGCGAACGGGCCGGTGCTGGAGTACTGCCAGAACGACCAGGTCGGCGCGCCGGCCGGCAGGGTGCCCGGCGTGCCGGCGTAGCGGGCCAGCCAGAGCGGGGAGTTCGCCCAGAAGCCGCCGTAGTTGCCGGTGCAGGTGGTCCACCAGTCGGTGGTGGTGTAGATGACCGCCCAGCGGCCGGTCAGCGTGTGGTAGCGGTTCAGGAACGCGGAGATCCAGCTGCGCATCGACGCCTGGGACAGGCCGTAACAGGTGGCGCCGTACGGGTTGTACTCGATGTCCAGCGCGCCGGGCAGCGTCCGGCCGTCCCGCGACCAGCCGCCGCCGTGCGCCACGAAGTAGTCGGCCTGCGCCGCGCCGCCCGCCCCGTTCGGGATGGCGAAGTGGTACGCCCCGCGGATCATCCCGACGTTGTAGGAGCCGTTGTACTGCTGGGCGAAGTACGGGTTGGTGTAGTAGCCGCCCTCGGTCGCCTTGACGTAGGCGAACCGCGAGCCGGCGTTCCACTGCGCCGGCCAGTTGACGTTCCCCTGGTGGCTGGAGACGTCCTGGCCGTAGGTGACGGCGGCGGCCCGCGCGGGTGCGGCCGGGAGCAGGATCAGGCCGAGCGCGGCGAGCAGCACGGCCAGGCGGGAGCGGACGGTCATGGGTGGACCTCCTGTATAGACAGCTGGTCCGTCCATTCACGCATGTCTATTTAATTAGGTCAACAGTCAGTGCGATGCGCGGCGTTCCAGGGCGTCCACGACGGTCTCGCACACGTCGATCCGGTAGAGCCACTCGATGCTCTGCAGCCCGCCCGGGCTCTCCGCGTTGATCTCCACCACCTTGTCGCCGATCAGGTCGATGCCGACGAAGAACATGCCGTCGGCGACCAGCTTCGCGCTCATCGCGTCGATCACCTCGCGCTCCACCGGGCCGATCTCCCACGGCACCATCCGGCCGCCCTTGCTGATGTTGGCCCGCGGGTCGTTGCCGGTCGGCACCCGCCGGAAGGCGGCCGCCTGGCCGTCGCGTTCCAGCAGCCGGCCCTCGAGCAGGAAGATCCGGGCGTCACCCTGCTCGCCGCCGTCGACGAACTCCTGCACGATGGCGTAGCCGTCCTGCAGCACGGCCTCGAGGATCTGCGCGAGGTTCGGCTCGGACTCGTCGCGCAGCAGGAAGACGTTGCGGCCCTTCGCGCCGTACAGCGGTTTGACCACCGAGCGGCCCACCTCGGCGACGAACCGCTCGATCGCCGCCGGATCCCGGGTGACCAGCGACCGGGGCCGGATCTTCTCCGGGAACTCCTCCAAATAGAGCTTGCTGGTCGCGCGGATCAGCGACATCGGGTCGTTGACCACGGTCACCCCGCGGTTCTTGAGCATCTGGCCGAAGACCGCGCCGAGCGGGCTGGCCCACGGCCGCTGCTGCAGATCGTCGATCGACTCGTTGCGCAGGAAGAACACGTCGAGGTCGTCCAGCACCACCGGCTCCGGGTCGCCGCCCTGGACGGCGGCCAGGAAGCCCTCCAGGCCGTCGTCGCCGGCGTACCGCGCGGGGCGGGCCCGGGCGACGAGCCGCCCGTCGCCCCCGCCCAGCTCGACATCACCGACCCCGACGTACCAGACCTGGTGGCCGCGCCGGCTCGCTGCCCGCGCCAGCCGGGTGGTCGCGTACTCGGCGATCTCGGCGGCGACGTCATTGACGAAGAATGCGAGCCTCATGCGGACTTCTCCCCCTCGTAGAGGTCGGTGATGGACAGACCGGCGCGCAGCCGGTCCAGGCGCTCCGGGGCCCCGGGCGTCTCCAGCCAGCGCGGCCGGATCCAGGGTTTCTGCAGCACCCCGCGGTCGAGCAGGTCCTGGACCAGCGGAAGGTGATCGAGCGCGAGCTTGCCGACCAGCAGCGCGTCGAGGTCGACGCCCTCGGCGAACGCCTCCAGCAGGCGGCTGACACCCCGCAGGTAGATCGCGTCCTTGGCGGAACCGCCCGCGACCACCACCCGGATCGCGATGATCCAGGCGGTCCGGCGGGGGATCCGGTGCTCGGTGCGCAGCGACTCGAAGATGTCCAGGAAACCGGCCCCGGAGATCATCCGGTGGACGGCCACCACCCGGGCCGCCAGCACCCGCAGCCGCCGCGGATCCAGCCCGCCGGTCAGGTACTCGGCGAGCACCGCGAGACCCTCCTGCGTCTCGTCGTAACCGGGCAGGCCGATGGTCAGCAGCTGGAGCGGTTGCCGCGCGCCGTTCTGGTAGGTGACCACGTGGGTGCCGACCTCGTGGTGCAGCAGCGGCTCGACCCGGTCCGCCCGGAACGTGGCGTTCGACGGGATCAACAGGCGGCCGAACGACACCATCAGCTCGGAGATGTCGTCCCGGACGTCGACGTGCACCGGGAAGTCCGGGTAGACGGCCCGGTACCGCTCGAACTCGCCCCGCGCCGCCTCGGCGAACGCGCCGGCGGTGACCGCCGGCGCGCTCGGGGACAGCGCCGGGATGGTCGCCAGCAGTTGCTCCGCGGCCGCCACCAGGGCCGGGGTGACCCCGCCGTAGAGCTGCAGCGACCCGTGCACGAACCGGGTGGTGTCGCGGTCCTCCAGGGCGGTGATCTGGCGCGCGATCTCATCCCGCTTGGTGCGCAGCAGCGTGTGCAGGGCGGGATCCTCGACCCGCTCCACCTCCAGGTCGTAGAGCTCCCGCCGGACCAGGTCGGGTTCGAACTCCAGCGGCCGCAGCCGGAGCGTGGGCACCGCGCCGAAGTCGCTGCGCTCGAAGTCGGCCCACGCCTCCGCCGCGTTCACCGGGGTCAGGTTGAGCAGCAGGTCGACCTGCCGTTCCAGCTCGGTCAGGCGGGCGTCGATGGCCAGGGCGGGCCCCAGCGCCGTCACGTCTGTCACCCGACCCACTTGCCCACCACGCGGGACGGGCAACCCTCAGCGTTTCCAGTGACCGCCGTGGTCCGGGCAGACGCTGCCGGTCGACTGGCACGTCGAGCAGGTGAGCCGGTCCCCGAGCAGGCTCCGCGAGGTCTGTCCCTTGCAGGACGAGCAAGTGTGCAGCCGCTTGTGACACTTCTGGCAGTCCATGACCGTCTCCCTCCGCCGATCCCGTCCGGGACCGTCCTGCCGAGACTCGACGATTCCTAGTCGGACTGCCTCGGCCAACCGGCCGGAGACCCTTCGGTCAGTCCACCACGCCGTGCTCGCGGCAGGCGACCAGGTAGGCGCCGGTGCAGATCTCGGCGGCGGTGACCGCCCGGTCGCGCAGCACGGTGCTCCGGATGGTGCGGGCGGTCACCAGGGTCGGCGAGAGCAGCACCGCCGGGACGTAGGCGCCCGAGCCGGGGTCCTTGACCTTCCCGGTGAGCGGCTTCTTCTCACCCCGGACCAGCCCGATCGCCAGCTCGGCCGCCGCGTCGGCCTCGGCCTTGGCCGACTTGTAGACGGTCATGCACTGGTCCCCGGTCAGGATGTTGCGCAGCCCCTGCACGGTGGCGTCCTGGCCGGTGACCGGCACCTTCCCGTTCAGGCCCGCGGCCCGGAGCACCTGGATCACCGCGTTGGCCAGGTTGTCGTTGGCGGCCACCACCCCGCTGATCTTCGGCCACTGCCGGAGCATCTGGGTGAAGATCGCCTTGCCCTCGTCCGGGTCCCAGGCCGGGACGAACTGGTCGGGGCCCTTCACGAACTCGCCGCTGTCGTACCGGCCGCGCAGCACCGAGTCGTAGCCGTCCTTGAACAGGGTGGTGTTGTTGTCGGTCGGCGAGCCGTGCAGCTCGGCGACCACCGGCTGGTCCGTCCTCCTCGCCCGCAGGCAGCTGATCAGGCCGTTCGCCTGCTGGACGCCGATCGCCACGTTGTCGTAGCTGACGTAGTAGTCGGCGCCGCCGTTCAGGGTGAGCCGGTCGTAGTCGATCACCGGGACCCGGTGGGCCTTGGCGTTGGCGATCACCGCCTTGGCGCTGACCGAGTCCAGGTTCGCGATCATCAGCACCTTGACGCCGCTGTCGATCATCCGAGCCGCGATCGCCTGGAACACCGCCTTGTCGCCCTCGGCGTTCTGGATCTCGTAGGGCACCCCGGCCGCCTGGAACGCCGCGGCCAGCGCCCGCGGGTGGTCGATCTTCCAGCGGGGTGAGCTGGCGCTGTCCGGCAGCACCACGCCGACACCGTTCCTCCCGTTGCCGGACGAGGTCACCGACGACGACGCGGCCCCGGTGGATCCGGGAGCCTCGTCGCAGGCCGCCATGGTCAGACCGGCGACGAGGAGGGCGCACAGGATCTTGCGCACGGCAGATCGGTCCTCTCGGAAAGGAGTGCGGCGCCCGGGCCGGCCGGCCCGGGCGCCGCGGCGTTCACTGAGCCGGGTAGGCCACCACGTCGTCGACGATCAGCCGGCCGGAGTCGCTGCCGCCCAGGTAGAACGACAGCTGGGTGAACTTCGTCAGGTCGAGGGCGCCGGACGGCGCCCACGGCGGCTGGGCGAACGAGCTGAACGGCACCCGGACCGTCCCGGACGGGGTCCCGGCCGGCAGCGTGTGCTCCCAGTACACCCCGTTCGCGACGAACTGGATGGTGATGCTCGCCTGGGTGGCCGAGCGGTCCAGGCCGAGCTGCAGGCCCTGCTGTCCCCACAGGTCGAGCGGGGTGAAGGTACGGGTCACCCCGGCGTATCCGGCGCTGCCCGCGGTCACGTCGAGCTGCATGGCGTGATCACCGGTCAGCGTGGGGACCACGACGTCGCCGCCGGTGTTGCGCGGATAGGCGGCCGCCAGCGCGGCGCTGTCCGGGTACCCGTCGAAGTCGTCGATCGTGGTCGGCGCGGACGGCAGCGACCGGGTGGTGAACGAGGCGACCGGGGTGGCCGTGCTGCCCGCCGCGTTGCTGGCGCGCACGCCCCAGTACCAGGTGGTGGCCGGGTCGAGGCCCGATGCCGGGGTGTAGGTGGTGGCGTCCAGCCCGGTCACGCTGAGCACCGGGTCGCTGAGGTCCGGACGGCGCGACACGGTGAGCGTGTAGTAGCCCGCGCCGGTGGCCGGCCCCCAGCTGAACGACTGCGGGCCGATCACGCCGGTCGCCCCGGCCGCCGGTGCGACCACCGGGAACGCCCCCGGCCGGCCGGTCACCGGCGCCGGGTCGGCGGCCCAGAAGGTGGCCCGGGTGACCCCGGTGTGCGACCGCCCGGTCCAGGCCAGGCGCACGTGCCCGGCGCCCGGCGTGCCGGCTGTGATCGCGTCCTTCTCCCGGTGCGACGGGACGGTCCGCCAGGTGACGCCGTCCGCCGAGACCTGCACGGCGAGGTCGCTGTGGTGGCCACCGGTCACCTCGAACCGCACCCGGCGCGCGCCGGGCACCGCCCAGCTCACCGAGGCGGGTCCGGCGCCGGTGGGCCGCACCACGGCGTGGTCGCCGTCCGGCCGGATCGCGACGCCGGCCTGGCCGGCGGTCAGCCCGAAGCTCTCCAGCGGGTCGACCAGCACCGTCTCGGCGGCGCCGGCGAACTGCGGCTCCGACTTCGTGGTGCCGGCGACCACCCGGTACCAGGCGTTGCCGGGCGCGCTCAGGTCGGTCCACGGGGTGTCGTTGTCGGAGAGCAGGCCGGTGTGCGCCGGCTTCCACGGCCCGTGCGCGGTGGGCGCGCGTTCCACCCGGTACCCGGTGGCGCCGGCGGCGCCGCGCCACCGCAGGACGGTGAGCCCGCCCCGCTTGTCGATCGCGGTGATCAGCGGGGTGCCGGCCGGTCGCGCGGGCACCGAGCCGCCCAGGGCTTTCGCGTACGCGATCTGCGCCTGACCCGCCGCCGTCATCCGGGCGTCGTCCCCCGGGTAGTGAATGGTGAACCCGTCGTCGTGCTGCACGAACCCGGACCGGTCGTGGTGGCCGAAGAGCGACCAGGACAGCATCCCGGTGACGTTCCGGTCGGCGACCAGCGGGTCGAGCAGCGCGCCGGAGGCGGCGTTCGAGGCGTACTCCCCCGCGACGTAGACCTTGCCGGCGGCCGCGACGGTGGCCGCGTCGGCCTTCACCTTCGCCGCGGTCGGCGGGTAGTAGTGCACGTCGACGATGTCCACGTCGGCGGCGGCCAGGGTGTCCGGGTCGATGTCGAACCGGCGGCCGGCCGCGATCAGCTGCCGCGGCGCCCACCCGGAGAAGGTGGCCGCGTTCGTGTCGATCCACTCCGGCGTCATGCCCTCCAGCTCGTTGCCGAGCTCCCAGGCCATGATCGTCGGGTCGTCGATGTAACGCTTGCCGGTGTACGGATTGACGTGCCGCATCACGTGCCAGACGTAGGCCTGGTAGTCGGCGATCACCCGCGGGTCGGTGTAGAACGCCGAGTCCGGCAGCCCGTACGGCTCGGTGAAGTCGGCGTGCCCGCCGTGGTAGTACGCCCAGTTGTCGGTCAGCGGCAGGATCAGCCGGATCCCGGCCTGCCCGGCGTAGGCGATCGCGTAGTCGATGGTCGCGAACGCCGCGTCGTGGTACCCGGCCTCCTTCGACGGCAGCAGCGTCTTCGGGTGCCCGGACGACACCAGCATGTGCGACCGGACCACGGTCATCCCCATGCTCTTCGCGGTGTCGATGGCGTCCCGGATCCGGAAGCCGGTCGGGTAGTCGATCCCGCCGACGTTCTCGTCCAGCCCGAGCCAGTAGATGTTGGTGCCGGCGAACCGGAACGGTTTCCCGTTCAGCCGCAGCTCGGCGCCGGCCCGGGTGACGAAGCCCTTGGTGGTGGTCGTGGCGTGCGCCGCGGAGGGTACGGCGATCGAGGTCATGAGGGTGAGGACGATGGCAGCGGCACGGAACAGTCTCATCTCGTGGTCCCGTTCATGACGGAGGAGAGGTCGGTGAGCACCCACGGCGCCTTGACCAGCGCGGGGTCTAGGTCGTGCGGGGCGCGGACCCGGAACAGCGCGGACTCGCCGGGCAGCAGCGTGACGAAGCCCCGGTCGACGGTCGCGGACGGATGGATCCGGTCGGGCTGCAGCAGCACGTCGCGGGCCAGCCCGAGGGCGTGCACCCGCACGTCCAGTCCACCCGGGACGGACTCGACGTCGATGGTGAGCGCCGGATCGTCGTACGAGAAATCGGTGGTGAAATGAATGGCCCGCGCCGCATCGAGCTGGGCGCAGAGGAAGTCGGCAGTGGGCGCCGGCACCAGGGCCACCGAGCGCGGCGCCACGGAGACCTGCTGGGACTCGCCGGCGATGACCAGCGTCCCGGCCCACTCGGCCGGGTCGTCGTTGACGATCGCGACGACCAGGCCGCCGTCGCGGGGCTGGATGGTGAGCATCCGGGAGGCGTACATCTCGCGCAGGGCGAAGTAGAGCGGCTTGTACCGCCCAGCGCCGTCGATCGCCGCCCACGAGGTGACCGGCCACAGGTCGTTGAGCTGCCAGAGGATGGTGCCGGCGGTGTGCGGCCAGTGCGACCGCCAGTGCTCGACGCCGGTGCGCACGGCCCGGACCTGGTTGAGCTGGGTCAGGTAGTGCCAGGCCTCGGTGCTGCGCTCCGCGGAGCCGAAGTGCGGGGCCAGGCCGCGGGCCAGCTTGCCGTTGCCGTCCTCGGCCTTCTGGTGGTGCAGCACGCCCGGCGAGTCCGGCAGCATCGGCTCGTCGGAGACGGCGTCGCGCAGTGTGGTCCACGCGGGCGGCGCCTGCCAGCCGAACTCGGCGACGAACCGGGGCGTCGAGTTCCGGTAGTTCAGGTAGTCCTCGCGGTTCCACACCTCCCAGGAGTGGAAGGTGCCGTGCTCGGTGGAGTTCGGCGCGTGCTCCCACGAGCCGGACCAGGGGCTGCCGGCCTGGTAGGGGCGGGTCGGGTCGAGCTCGGCCACGATCGCGGGCAGCGTCTCGAGGTAATAGCGGGAACCCCAGGTCTCATAGGCGCCGTCGGCGTTCCACGGCATGGCCAGGTGCAGCCACAGGTTCTCGTTGTTGCCGTTCCAGGTGATCAGGCTGGGGTGCGGGGCGAGCCGGGCGACGTTCTCCCGGGCCTCGGCGACCACCTCGGAGAAGAGCGGCTCCTCCTCCGGGTAGTCGGCGCAGGCGAACAGGAAGTCCTGCCAGACCATCAGGCCGAGCTCGTCGCAGACCTCGTAGAAGGCGCGGTCCTCGTAGATGCCGCCGCCCCAGACCCGGACCAGGTTGACCCCGGCGTCGGCGGCCTCGCGCAGCCGCAGCTCGTACCGCTCGCGGGTCATCCGGGACGGGAAGATGTCGTCCGGGATCCAGTTGACGCCCTTGACGAAGACCGGCTCGCCGTTGATCTGGAAGATGAACCCGCCGTCCGTCTGGTCGATCGCCACGCTGCGGAAGCCGGTGCGCCGCTCCCAGCGGTCCAGCACGATGTCCCCGTCGAGCAGCTCGACGGTCAGTGCGTAGAGCGCCGGTTCCCCGTAGCCGCGCGGATTCCACGGCGTCACGCCGCCGGCGTCCAAGGTCGCTGACGCGACCGACCCACGACCGTCTATTTTCAGTACGCCCAGCTCACGGCCGTCGAGCAGAATCCGCGCGCGCAGGTCCCGCTCGCGGGTGCGTTCCACACCGATGGTGAGGTCCAGGGGTCCCGTGCCGTCGTCGAAGGTGGCCAGTGGGCGGACCTCGGCGAGCCGGGCGGTGCTCCAGCCCTCCAGCCGCACCGGCCGCCAGATGCCCGCGGTGACCAGGGTGGGGCCCCAGTCCCAGCCGAAGCTGCAGGCCATCTTGCGGATGAAGTTGAACGGCTCGGGGTACGCGTTGTCCCGCGCGCCGAGCAGCTCACGGACCCGCTCCGCCTCGGCGTACGCCGACTCGAAACGCACGGTCAGCGGCTGCGGGGTGCCGTCGCCGAGCAGGGCGGTCACGTCGTACCGGAAACCGCGGTGCATGTTGCGGCTGCTGCCGAGCGTGGCGCCGGCCAGCTCCACGGTCGCCACCGTGTCCAGGCCCTCGAAGACCAGGTCGATCCGCTCGTGCGCCGGGCCGGTCCAGGCCACCTCGCGCCGGTAGGACCAGTCGGCGCGACCGACCCAGGCGACCGCCTTCTCGTTGTCGTCCAGGAACGGGTCCGGGATCCGGCCGGCGGCCAGCAGGTCGGTGTGCACGCAGCCGGGCACGGTCGCCGGGACGGTGAGGTCGGCACCCCGCAGCTCCCAGGAGCCGGCCAGATCTTGTACAGAGGTCACTTGGTCGCTCCCGCGGTGATGCCGTTGTAGATGAAGCGCTGCAGCAGCAGGAAGATGACCACGGTCGGAACGATGACGATCATCGTGCAGGCGGCGATCGTCTCCCACTGCGCGCCGTAGGGGCCCTTGAACCGGAACAGCGCGGTGGAGATGACGCTGAGGTCCGGCGAGCGCAGGTAGAGGAACGGAATGTAGAACTCGTTGTAGATCGCGATGCCCTTGATGATCACCACGGTGGCGATCGCGGGCTTCATCAGCGGCAGGATCACCTTGCGATAGATGGTGAACCGGCCGGCGCCGTCGATCATCGCGGCCTGGTCGAGGCTCTGCGGGATCGACTGCATGAACTGGATGAAGATGTAGATGGACACGATGTCGGTGCCCATGAACAGCACGATGGCCGACCACGAGGTGTTGACCAGGCCCATCGACTTGACGATCTGATAGGTCGCGACCTGCGTGGTGACGCCCGGGACCAGCGCGGCGACCAGGAAGAGGCCGAGGATCACGCGCTTGAAGGGGAAGACGAAACGGCTGATCGCGTACGCCGCGAGCGTCCCGATGAAGACCGTGCCGGTCAGCGAGATCACCAGGATGACCGTGGTGTTCCCGAAGCCGCGCAGCATGTCGCCGGCGGTCCACGCGGTCGCGAAGTTGTGGAAGTTGAACCAGTTCTCCGGCGGCGTGAGCGGGCCAGTGGAGTTGTACTCGCTGTGCGTCTTGAGCGAGGCGAACAGCACGACCACCAGCGGGATGAGCACCACCAGCGAGGCCAGCACCAGCGAGAGGTACTTGGCGGTGCTCGCGGTGGCCGCCAGGGCGCGGACGCGGCCGGCGCCGTGCGGCGGGGCCGGGGGGCGGACGGCGTGCCGGGGTGGACGGGTCATCGTGGTCACGAGAGGGTCACCTCCTCGTCGGGCAGGACCCGGCGCTGGATCCAGGTGATCAGCAGGACGATCAGCAGCAGCACCACCGCCATGGCCGAGGCCAGGCCGATCTGCCGGAACTGGAAGGCGGTCTGGTAGGCCTGCACGACGAAGGTGCGGGTGCCGTTCGCGCCGCCGGTCATGATGAACGGGATCTCGAAGACGCTGAGGCTGCCGGAGATCGCCAGGATGAAGCTGAGGCTGATGATCCGCCGGATGCCGGGCACGATGATGTGCCGGAACTGGTGCCACCGGTTCGCGCCGTCGATCTCCGCGGCCTCGTAGATCTCGCCCGGGATGGACTGGATCGCGCCGAGGAACAGCACGAAGTTGAGCCCGGTGAACCGCCACACCGAGGTGCCGGCCAGCGAGATGTTGGCGATGTCCGGGTCACCCAGCCAGAGCTTGGTGTGCTCGCCCAGCCCGACCGCCGACAGCAGCGAGTCCAGGGTGCCGTCCGGCTGGAACAGGTAGAGGAAGACGAAGCCGACCGCGACGCCGTTGAGCAGGTACGGGAAGAACAGGATGCCCTTGAACAGGTTCTTGAACCGGACGCTGAACGAGAGCACGACCGCGAAGTACAGGGCGATGGCGATCTGCGCGAACGACGCGACGAAGTAGTAGAGGCTGATCAGGAAGACCCGCCAGTACTGCTCGTCGGTGAAGACCCGGACGTAGTTGTCCAGGCCGACCGGGTCCATGGTGACGTCCAGGCCGTCCCACTTGTGGAAGCTGTACCAGATCATGTTGCCGACCGGCACGTAGGTGAACGTGATCAGCAGGATCAGGGCCGGCGCGACGTAGAACCAGGGGCTGTGCAGGATCTTCCGCCGGGCCCGGCCCGCCTCGACGGCGGGCCGGACGGCGGTGGACTGGCTCGTCACTTCATGACCGAGCTCTGAGCGGCGCTCCACCTCTTGTTGAGGTCCGCGAAGAAGGAGTCCTTGTCGCCCTTGGCCGCGCCGCGCGCGACGTCGACCATCTTCTGCCGGTAGATCGGGCCCTTCAGGTCGATCTCCGACTGCTTGATGATCTCGTCCTCCTTGCCGGCGTTCGTGGCCGCGGCCGGGGTCTCGACCAGCTCGACGCCGGTGGCGGTGAACTCCTGCAGGCCCTTGGGCAGCGGCTGGTCGATGGCCGGCGGGATGGCCTGCTGGTCGGTCGAGAAGCCGGACTCGTTGACGAAGAAGTCCAGCCAGGCCTTGGCGGTCGCCTTGTTCTTCGAGTTCTTGCTGACCGCGGCGAGCTTGTCACCGTCGATGTTGGCGTGGAACTTGCCGCCGGTCTGGTAGGGGAACGGCCAGAAGCCGATGTCCGCCGGGTTGGCGCCGGAGTCCTTCGCGGCGGCCTGCATCTGCGGGACGGCCCAGGAGCCGAGCAGCATGGTCGCCACCTTGCCGGAGGCGATCATCGGCTTGGAGCTCTCCCAGTTCGTGGTCAGCGGGTCCTTCTCGCTGAGCTTGTTGTGCACGATGTCGAAGAGCAGGCCGTCCTCGATGTACTGGATCTTCCCGGCCTGCCAGGGGTTGGCGTCGGCGGGGAACTTGTCGTTGATCGCCGGGTCGCCCAGGATCGCCCGGTGGGTGTTCCACTCGGCGAGCGGCCAGCCGTCCTTGTAGTTGGTGTAGTACGGCACGGCGTCGGTCTTGGCGTCGATCGCCTTGAGGCCGGCCAGGAACTCCTCCGGCGTCTTCGGCGGCGCGGTGATCCCGGCCTGCGCCCAGATCCGCTTGTTGATCACGAAGCCCTTGGCCACGCCGCCCACTGACAGCGCGTAGACCTTGCCCTGGTAGGTCGCCGGGCTGAGGAACCGGTACTTCGCCTTGAGCTCGTCCTGGGTGCCGAGCGGCTCGAAGAACTGGCTGTACTGGTCGATGGCGACCGGGTTCGGGACCATCAGCACGTCGCCGTAGTCGCCGCCGCTGAGCTGGGTGGTCACGTCGTCGTCGTAGTTCGTGACGCCCTGGAACGTGACCTTGGTGCCCGGGTACTTGGCCTCGAACTTCTTCGCGTACTCCGGCAGCGTCGTGCTGACCAGGTCGGTGCGGTTGGTCAGCACCGTGATGGTGCCCTTGATGTCGCCGGAGAAGTCGCCCTGGTCGGCGGTGTCGTCGCTCGCGCCGCCGGTGCAGCCGGCGGTGAGCGCCAGCGCCGCGGCCGTGCCGAGGCCGAGGAAGGTCCTTCTATTGATCATGCCGGTATCCGTCCTGCTTGTTCAGCCCTGTGGAGCGCCCAGCATGAGACGGCCGTTACGACGGTGTCAAGATTAGATTATTAATTTATCCGGTGCTGTAATCTCAGCGGCTCCATCCGGAACAGGCCAGAAAAGGGAGGTGGCACCGCATGGCACGTCGAGAAGCGCCGGCGGCGGGGCCGGGCAGCCGCGCCCTCATCGTCGACGTCATCCGGTCCGCGGTGGCGATCAGCCGCGGTGAGCTCGTCGACCTGACCGGCCTCACCCAGCCGTCGATCTCGAACATCGTCCGGGAGCTGATCGCGGACGGCATCATCCACGAGATCGGCTCGCTCGACTCGGCGCACGGCCGGCCGCGCAAGCTCATCGCGATCAACCCGGCCAGCCGCTTCGGCATCGGGTTCCACCTCGGCCCGGAGACCGTCACCTGCGTCGCGGTCGACCTCACCGGCGGCGTGGTCGGCCGCGAGGCGGTCCCCCGGCTGCCCGGCGACGACGGCCGGGCGGACCGGCTGGCCGACCGGTTCGAGCACTTCACCGCGGGCCTGGACCTGCCCCGCGAGCGGATCGAGGGGCTGGCCGTGGTGGCCCCCGGCACGCTGCCGTCCGGCCTGCGCCCCGAGCTGTCCGCCCGGATCGGGGTGCCGGTCCTGCTGGAGAACGACGCGGCCGCGGCGGCGCTGGGCGAGTTCTGGAGCCGCCGGGTCTCCCGCGAGCAGGCGTTCGGGTGCCTCTACCTGGGCACCGGGATCGGCGCCGGGCTGGTCTTCGGTGGCGCGCTGTTCCGCGGGGCCGGCTTCGGCGCCGGCGAGTTCGGGCACATGTCCATCGACCACCGGGGCCGGTCGTGCCCGTGCGGCAACCGGGGCTGCGTGCAGCAGTACGCGTCCACCGGGGCCACCGTGCAGGCCGCCCGGAAGATCCCCGAGCTGCGGTCCCGGCTGCCGCTGGACGGTGGCGAGTCGCACGCGTACGAGGCGATCGCCCGGGCCGCGGTCAACGGCGACGCGGCCGCCTACGCGGTGCTGGACCAGGCGGCCACCTGTCTGGCGGTGGCGGCGACCTCGGTGGTGAACCTGCTCGACCTGGGCCGGCTGGTGCTCACCGGCCCGGGCGTCGCGCTCGCCGGGTCGATCTTCGCCCGCCGGCTGCGCGCCCAGCTGGACGGCGCGGCGTACTCCCGGCACCGGCACAGCGTGTCCGTGGAGATCTCCGCCCAGCCCCGCGACGCGGCCGGGATCGGCGCCGCGGTGCTGGTCGTCCAGGCGGCCGTGGCGCCCGGCCACACCCCGGGACGGACCTCGTGAGAAAGCCACCCGAAGGGGAGGAACCGGTGACACAACGACCACGGCGGGTCGGCCTCGTGCTGGCCCGGGCGTCCCAGGTGCTCGGCGAGGAGCCGTACTACCACGAGTTCATCGAGGGGCTGGAACGGCTGCTCATCCCGGCCGGGATCTCGGTGCTGGTCAAGGTGGTCACCGACCACACGGCGGAGAGCGCCACCTACCAGCAGTGGTCGGCCGAGCAGCGGGTCGGCGCGGTGATCATGGTCGACCTCAGCCCCGGCGACGAGCGCGTCGACCTGGTCCGCCGGCTCGGCCTGCCGGCCGTGGTGGTCGGCGACCCGTCCACCGCGGACGGGCTGCCCACGGTCTGGACCGACGACGCCGGCTCGGCCCGGGAGGCGGTCCGGTTCCTGGCCGGCCGCGGGCACACCGTGGTCGGGCACGTCAGCGGGCCGCGCTCACTGGCGCACACCCAGCTGCGGCTGGGCGGCTTCCGGGCCGAGGCGGCCGACCGCGGGGTCACCCTGATCAGCGCCGAGGGCGACTACTCGCAGGAGTCCGGCCGGGTGACCACCGCCCAGCTGCTGGCCGGCCACCCGGTCCGGCCGACCGCGATCGTCTACGACAACGACGTGATGGCGCTCAGCGGCATGGAGACGATCCGCAAGCACGGCCTCAGCGTGCCCGGCGACCTCTCGGTGGTGGCCTGGGACGACTCCGCGCAGTGCCAGCTCGCGCTGCCGGCGCTCTCCGCGATGAGCCACGACGTCGGCCGGATCGGCGAGATCGCCGCGGGCGCGGTGCTCGACGCGATGCGCGAACACTCCGTGCACGAGGTGTACGAGGCCCCGCAGGCGCACATCGTGGAACGGGACAGCACGGGCTGACCGTACGCGAATCGTGTTGTTGATCTGAGAGAAAGAGATCTACTGATGTCTTCGGTCACACCCCCGCCGGACACCGGCTGGCTTCCCGAGGAGACCGGGCGGCTGCTCGGCTTCGGGCGCGCGTTCCCGCACCCGCTGGGCGGCGCGGCCTGGCTGCGCACCGACGGCACGCCGGACCTGCACGCCCCGGTCCAGACCTGGATCACCGCCCGGATGGCGCACGTCTACAGCCTGGCCCACCTGCTCGGCGTGCCCGGCGCCGACACCCTCGCGGACACCGCGCTGGCCGGCCTGACCGGGGTGCTGCACGACGACCGGCACGGCGGCTGGCACCCCTCGGTCGCCGCGGACGGCGTGCCGGCCACCGGGAAATCCTGCTACGACCACGCCTTCGTGGTGCTCGCCGCGGCCTCCGGCACGCTGGCCCACCGGCCGGGCGCCCGCCGGCTGCTGACCGAGGCGCTCGGCACGCTCACCGGGCGGTTCTGGGAACCGGAGCACCGGATGTTCGCCGACGAGTGGGACACCCGGTGGCAGCGGCTCGACGACTACCGCGGGCTGAACGCCAACATGCACGCGGTCGAGGCGATGCTCGCCGCCTACGACGCGACCGGGCAGCGGGAGTGCCTGGACCGCGCCCTGGCGATCACCGAGCGGACCACCGGCTGGGGCCGCGCGCACGGCTGGCGGCTGCCGGAACACTACGACGCCGGATGGCGGCCCCTGCTGGACTACCACCGGGACCGGCCGCGGGACCCGTTCAAGCCGTTCGGCGCGACGGTCGGCCACGCCCTGGAGTGGTCGCGGCTGATCCTGCACCTGGAGGCGACCCTCGGCACGGCCGCTCCGGACTGGCTGTCGCCCGCCGCGGAAGCCCTGTTCCACCAGGCCGTCGCGGACGGCTGGGCGGTCGACGGCGCGCCCGGCTTCGTCTACACCACCGACTGGGACGGCACCCCGGTGGTCCGGGAACGGATGCACTGGGTCGCCGCCGAAGCGCTCGCCGCGGCCGCCGCCCTGCACCGGCGCACCGGCGAGCGGGACTGCGCCGAGTGGTTCGACACCTGGTCGGCCTACGTGCGCGAGCACTTCCTGGACCGCGAGCAGGGCTCCTGGTGGCACGAGCTGGACACCGCCAACCGGCCGGCCGCGTCGACCTGGCCGGGCAAGCCGGACCTCTACCACGCGGTGCAGGCCACCCTGATCCCGCGGGCCCCGCTCACTCCCGGCCTGGCCGCGGCCTGCGCGATGGGAGCCGTGCGATGAGGCGCTTCCTGGTCGTCGGCGAGTCCATCCTGGACGTCCTCACCGTGCCCGGCACGGCCGACCCCGAACTGCCCGGCACCGCCCGCCGGGAACTGCCCGGCACCGCCCGCCGGGAACTGCCCGGCGGCAGCCCGGCGAACGTGGCGGTCGGCCTGGCCCGGCTCGGCAACGACGTCGGCCTGTGGACCCACCTCGGCGCCGACCCGGCCGGTGACCTGCTGCGCGAGCACCTCACCGGCGCCGGCGTGAACCTGCTCGCGCCGATCACCGGGGTCACCTCCCGGGCGCTCGCCGAGCTGCAGCCGGACGGCTCCGCCCGGTACGACTTCGCCGTCGACTGGCCGCGCTGGCCGGGCGGCCCGGCCCCGGACGAGCCGGCCGCGCACCTGCACACCGGGTCGATCGCGGCGCTGATGGCGCCGGGCGGCACCGACGTCGAGTCGCTGGTGCACGCCCGGCGGGCCACCACGACCATCAGTTACGACCCGAACATCCGGCCCTCGCTGGTCGGCGACCGGGAGCACTGCCGGGCCCGGGTGGAGGCGATCGCCGCGGTCAGTGACGTGGTCAAGGCCAGCGACGAGGACCTCGCATGGCTCTACCCCGGGACGCCGGCGCGGGACGCGGCCCGCGCTCTGCTGGAGCGGGGCCCGGCACTGGTCTGCGTGACGCTGGGGGCGGAGGGCGCGGTCGCGGTGACAGCCGGCGCCGAGGTGTCGGTGCCCCGGGTGACCGTGACCGTGGTCGACACCGTCGGGGCCGGGGACGCCTTCATGTCCGGGCTGCTCGACGCGCTGGAGGGGCGGAAGCTGCTCGGGGTCGCGGCGCGGGAGCGGCTGCGGGCGATCGGTGCGGCGGAGGTCCGGGAGGTGCTCTCCCACGCCGCCCTGGTCGCGGGACTCACCGTGGCGCGGGCCGGTGCCGCGCCGCCGACCCGGGTGGAGCTGGACGCCCGCACCTGAGCCGGCCTTGTCGTCTCCCCGGGGCGTCAGGCGAGCAGGGCGTCGAGGGTGTGCCGGGCAGTCGCGGCCATCGCCGGGTTGGTGTCGACGTAGTACGGCAGCGCCATGATCGCCTGGACCAGCGCCCAGCCGCGGCCGCGCTGCCAGGTCGCGTCGTCCACGGCGAGCGCCCGCCGGTAGGTCTCCCGGGCGCTCGCCGGCAGCAGGTTCCAGGCCGGCATCAGGTCGACGGCGGGATCGCCGACCGCCATCGCGCCCAGATCGATGACCGCGGCCAGCCGACCGTCGCGGACCAGCAGGTTGCCCGGCATCAGGTCGCCGTGCAGCCAGACACCGGGACCGGCGCCGGCCGGCGCGTCCCGGCACTCGTCCCAGATCCGGGCGAGCCGGCCGGTGTCGGTGAGCCGGCCGCTCGCCCGCAGCGCCTGCCGCACCTCGGCGTCCGCGAGGTGCAGCGGGCCACCGCGGCTGCGCCCGTTCCAGACCCGGCCCTCGGTGTCGATCGCGTGCACGGCGGTCACGAACCCGGCCAGATCGGCGGCGAAGACGTCCGGATCACCCATCTCCCGCGGGGTGACCGTCCGTCCCGGAATCCACCGGGACAGCGACCAGAAACCGGGATAGCCGGGACCGGGCCGGCCCAGCCCGAGCGGCTCGGGAACCGGCAGCGGGACATGCCGGCGGACCCGGCGCGCGTTCTCCTGCTCGTCGGCCAGCTCCTGCCGGCGCTCCTCGCCGGCGGCCGGCCGCAGCGGGAACCGCAGCACGATGTCGTCACCGAGCCGGAACAGCGCGTTCACCGTGCCGTCGGAGGGGACCGGCACGATCGGCAGCGCCCGCCACTCGGGGAACTGGCTCGCGACCAGGGCCGCGACCGTCCCGGCGCTGATGTCGACCTGATCGGGGTGCATCTTCACCGGAGTGACTGTGGCATCGGTGACCGATTCCGGCACGTCATTTACCAGCAGATGTCCGCCATCTCGGTCGAAATTGACGGCGAGTGCTAGCCTCGCGCGCTGGCAAGCCGATCAATTCAACGACGGGCCCTGCGGACGTGTCGGCAGGTAGCGTCGAAGCGGAGGAAACCCGATGTCCGACGAGCCCAGGGTGACACCACCTGGCGCCGCCACATCCGACCAGACCGACGCGGCGCCGGCCGAGGAAGCCACCGCGGTGACACCCGCGGCGGACGAGCCCACCGTGCCGATGACACCGGGCGACGAGACCACCGCACTGATCGCAGCAGGCGACGAGGCGACCGAGCCGGCAGCGCCCGAGCCGACAGCGGCCGAGCCGGCGGCCGACGAGGAGACCGAGGCGATTCCCGCCGGCATCTCAGCGGACGAGGCGACCGAGGCATTTCCCGCTGACGGTGCGGCGGACGAGGCGACGGTCGCGATGACCGCCCAGCCCGCTCCGGACGACGCGACGATCGCGCTGACCGGTCAACCGGCCGCGGACGAGGCCACGATCGCCCTGACCGCGCAACCGATCGTCGATGAGGCCACCGTCGCCCTGACCGCCGACCCGACCATCGCTCAGCCGCCCGCCGACCCGACCATCGCACTCACCGCTCAGCCGCCCGCCGACGCCACCATCGCACTCACCGCCCAGCCGCCCGCCGACGCCACCGTCGCACTCACCGCTCAGCGGACCGCCGACGCCACCATCGCGCTACCCACTCCCCCGGCCGCGACGAAGCCACCGGCACCGCCCGCAGCGGTCCCCGGGCAGGCCACCCCGCCGCGTCCGGCCTCTCCCGGCCGGCCCGTGCTGACCCGGCGCCGGCTGCTCCTCGGCCTGTCCGGCGTGGCCGGGGTGGCGGCCGCGGCGACCGCGGCGGCCGTCCACTCCTCGTCGTCCCCCTCGGCCGACGGGACCGCCAAGCCGATCCCGAGCCAGCCCACGGTCGTCCGGTCCCGGGTCCCGGAGAGCACCACGGTCACCGCTCCCCCGCTGCCGGTGCAGCGGAAACCGATCAAGACCCTGGCCGAGTACGCCAAGGCCACCGGCAAGCCGGCCTTCCCCTCCGACGCGATCGCGCTGACCATCGACGACGGCCCGCACCCGGTCTGGACGCCGAAGATCCTGAAGCTGCTGGAGCGCTACCACGTCCCGGCGCTGTTCTGCATGATCGGCAACCAGGTGCTCGGCCACGAGACGGTCGCCAAGCTGGTCATCGGCGACGGCCACCAGCTCGCCAACCACACCTGGAGCCACCCCACCAAGCTGGGCAAGAAGCCGCCGGCGCTGGTCGAGAAGGAGATCCACCGGGCCCAGCACAAGATCAATAAGACCACCGGGTACGTCCCGAAACTGTTCCGCTCGCCCGGCGGCGACTGGTCCCCGCAGTTGCTGCGCGGCGTCGCGCAGGCCGGTCTGCTCCCACTGGACTGGAGCAACGACCCGCGCGACTGGACCCGCCCGGGCGCCGCCAAGATCGAGCACCGGATGCTGGCCGCCGGCCCGGGCCAGATCCTGCTCTGCCACGACGGCGGCGGCGACCGCTCGCAGACCTACCAGGCGCTCAGCGTGGTCCTGCCGGCCCTGAAGGCCCGAGGGCTTCAGTTCGTCGCCTTGTAGAACCGCCGCGCCCGACGCCGGCCGCTGTCCGGCGGCGGGGTCGCGATGAGGGGTGGCCGGCGGAGGGCGTCGGCCGCTGCTCGCGGACCGATCCGGCTGCTTCCCGATCCCCCACCCGCCCAGGGGGAGCCGCCCCAGACCAGTGTGACGCGGAGGGGCGGCCGAGCGAGGCCAGCCTGTGGACAGCGCGCTGATGTGGATAAGTCAGCAGCGACCACCCTCAGGTCAGGGACGCTTCTCCGCGACGCGATGCGGCAGCAACCCGCGCACCGGCAACGGCCCGGATTGCTGCCGCTCCGGCGGCGGATGTTCCACCCCGGCGATCCGTGCCGCGTACCGATCGGCGAGGGGTTTCCCGGTCAAGCCGTGCGCCAGCACGCTGAGCAGCACGGTCACCCCGATGACGGTGACCGCCCGGCCGGCCTCGCCGGGCAGTTCCTCCAGGGCGATCACCGCGAAGATCACCGAGGCCAGCCCGCGCGGCCCGAACCAGCCGAGGAAGGCCACGGTCAGCGCCGGGAGCCGGCTGCCGATCAGCGCGAGCGCCACCGGCAGCATCCGGACCACGGTCAGGCTCAGCGCCGCGTAGAGCAGGTCCGCCCAGCCGGCGCCGCGGAGCACGATCGGCACCGCGACCGCCCCGAAGACCAGCCAGGTCAGCAGCGACATCAGCCCGGCGGTCTGCTCCACGTAGTAGATCTCCCGTTCCTCGCCGCGCCGGGCCACGTGCCCGAACGCCAGCCCGGCCACGAACGCGGCGACGAAGCCGTTGCCGGCCAGCCACAGCGTGCCCGCGTAGGCGACCAGCGTCAGCGCCAGCACGGCCGGCCCGGCGAAGTCCTCGGACGCCCAGCCGCGGCGCCGGGCCAGCCGCAGCCCGCGCCCGCCCACCGTGCCGACCAGGATCCCGGCCCCGGCGCCGATCGCCAGCTCGATCAGCGCGGCGCTCAGGCCGTGCTGGTGGATGCCTTCGGCGGCGATCGCGAGCATCACCACCGGCGTCGCGATGCCGTCGTTCAGCCCGCTCTCCACATTGATCAGCCGGCGGACTCGGTCCGGCACCTCGGGGTTGGTCATCACCGAGGCGCCCAGCGCCGCGTCGGTCGGCGCCAGTGCCGCCCCGACCAGCAGCGCGAGCCAGAACCCGGTGTCGCCGAACAGCCCGAGCGCCAGCAGCGTCCCGGCCACCATGGTGAGCGGCAGCCCGACCCCGAGCAGGCGCACGTAGACGCCGAGGTCGGCGCGCAGCTCGCGGAGCCCGACCCGGGAGGCGTCGGCGAACAGCACCCACACCAGGGTGACCTCGGCCAGCAGCTTGACCGCCTCCGGCGGGACGTCCACCTCGACGACGTGCAGCCCTTCGGCGAGCACCAGCCCGGCGGCGACGAAGACGATCGGCGCGCTCAGGTCGGCGCGGCCCAGCCGGACCGAGAACAGCCCCCAGACGAACACGATCAGCGCGACCGAAGCCACCGCCGCCGCGTCCATGCGGTCACGCTATGCCGGACGCCGCGGGTCGCCGTCATCCCGGACGGGTGAGGACCGCGGCCGGGTCACGGTCCGCCGTCCGGTCCGGATCGCCAGGCGATGATTTCGGTACGCCCTGAGCACCCGGCTGCGGCGGCCGGACCGGGAACCCGGCGATGTCGTGGCCTCAGGGCACCGGGGCCAGGGCGGGCACGGCGGCGAGGAACTCGCGGGCGAGCGCGCCGTCCCCGTCGATCCGCACGTCGAGCCGGGCCGGGTCGCGGCGGGCGCCGGCCAGCCGGCAGAACTCCACCACGTCCAGGGTCAGCTCCGCGGCCGGCCGGACCGCCACCGGGCTCAGCGGGACGGTCCACGTGCCGCCGCCGGGGCCGGTGAGGTGCAGCCGGACCGCGGCCGGTCGCCGGCGGACCACCCGGGGCAGCAACCGGGCGGCCAGGTCGGCCATCGGGTGCACGTGCTCCGGCAGCGGCGGGACGACCGGCCGGCCGGTCGCCGCGGCGATGTCCTCGCCGTGGATCCAGGTCTCGTACGCCCGGGCGGTCATCGCGTCGGCCAGCGGCAACGGCTGGCCCAGGAAGACCGCCGCCACCTCGGGACCGGTCACCAGGGACCGGCACACCGCGTCCGCCTGGGCGCGCCAGGAGCGGCGGGTCTGCTCGGCCGGGCGGTCCCGTTCCCGGCGCAGCACTGTCTCGGTGCGGACGGTCAAGGTCTCGCCGGGCCGGGCCGGCGGCTCGACCGGCAGCCCGAGCGCGGCGGCCACCAGCCCGTCCACGGCGGCCAGGTGGGCGAGCAGGTCGTGCACGGTGAGCTCGCCGTAGGCCGTCCGCCGCCACTCCGCCGGGGTCAGCCCGGACAGCAGCAGGTCCAGCGCGGCGACCTGGGCGGCGTACGGCCCGGCGGCGGAGACCGTCGCGGTCGCCGGCGGCCGGCGGTCCCGGGCGGTGGCCAGCAGCCGGTCCAGCGACCCGGGCGGCGGCCGGAACTCGGCGCCCCCGATCGCGGCGGCCGCCTCGCGCAGCTCCCGGGCCTCCCGGGCGCACACCGGGCAGCTGTCCAGGTGTGCCTCGACGAGCAACTCCTCGTCGGGTGGGCAGGCGTCCAGCGCCCACGCGCCGAGCAGCTCGGCGACCTCCTCGTGGCGGTTCATCTCGCCTCCCCGTCGTGCAGCGCCTCGGCCAGCCGGCGCAGGGCCTCGCGCAGCCGGGATTTCGCGGTGCCCTCGGGCAGGCCCAGCTCGGCGGCCACCTCCCGGTAGGTGCGGCCCTCCAGGTAGGCCAGGGTGACCGCGCGGTCCAGGTGCTCGGGCAGCTCTCGCAGCGCGGCGGCCAGCCGGGCCTTGGTGTCGGCCGCCGACACCTGGTCGCCGACCGGGTCGCCGCCGCTGACCGCCCCGGCGTGCAGCCGGCCGTCCCGCGCGGTCCGGCGCTGCGCCTCCTCGCGGCGGACCAGGTCGACCGCCCGGCGGTGGGCGAGCATCGCCAGCCAGGCGCGCAGGCTGCCCTTGGCCGGCTCGAAGGCGTGCGGGTGCTGCCAGACCGCCAGGAACACCTCCTGGGTGACGTCCTCGGCGGCCGGGCCGTCCCGGGTCACCCGGGCGGCGATCGTGTAGACCAGGGCGCTGAACCGGTCGTGCAGGTCGGCGAGGGCGGTCTGGTCGCCGAACACGAGGCGGTCACGCAGCCGCGCGTCGTCCTCGGCCGCGTCGGTGGCACGCTTCTCCAGCACGGCGCTCACCTCCACCTCCGGCCACTGTAGCCCTCCACGTATGTGACCCAGGTCACTTGCCAGCGTTGTCATGATGTCCGCAGTGGCTTCGAGGTACCGGCAGACAACCCACCGGGAGGACCTCATGACCGCCATCGCCGCAACGACCGCCGAACCGATCACCCGGACCCGGCCCGGGACCCGTGCCCTGCTGCTCGCCGGTGCCTGGGCCGGGCCGCTCTTCGTCACCTCGTCGCTGGCGCAGCTGCTCACCCGCGACGGCTTCGACCTGCGCCGGCACCCGCTCAGCATGCTCCAGCTGGGCCACCTCGGCTGGCTGCAGACGCTCACCTTCGTGCTGACCGGGCTGGGCATCGTCGCGCTGTCCGTGGCCCTGGCCGCCCCGGGCCGGCGGACGCTCGCCGTCTTCCTCGGCCTCTTCGGCGCCGGGCTGGTCGTCGCCGGGCTGGTCGCCCCGGACCCGGAATACGGCTTCCCGGCCGGCGCCCCGGCCGGCCGGGCCGAGCAGATGTCCGGGCACGCCGTCGCGCACGCCACCGCGGCGGTGCTCGCCTTCACCGCCCTGGCCGGCGCCTGCGTCGTCCACGTCGTCCGGTCGATCCGGCGGCGGGCGGTCGCGCCGGCGGTCCTCAGTGGCCTGGTGGCGCTGGTGCTGCTGCTGCCCACGCCGGCCGCGCACGCGAGCGTGCAGCTCGCGGTGACCGGCCTGATCTCGTTCGCCTGGACCACCGCGCTGGCCCTGTCGGCGCTGACCGGAAGGACCGTCCGATGAAGTTCCTGCTGCTCGCCTACACCCCGGCCGACGCCTGGGACGCCGCGGACGCCGGCGCCGGCTCCGAGGACGCGATGGCGGCGTTCGCCGTCTACCAGAAGTTCCAGCAGGAGCTGACCGAGACAGGCGAGTTCGTCGGCAGCGAGGGGCTCGGCCATCCGGTGGTGAGCACCACGGTGCGGCGTACCGACGACGGGGTGATCGCCACCGACGGGCCGTTCGCCGAGCTCAAGGAGGTGCTCGCCAGCTACGCGGTGATCGACTGCGTCAGTCAGGAACGCGCCGTCGAGATCGCCGGCCGGATCGTCGCGATCCTGGGTGAGCCGATCGAGATCCGCCCGATCATGTGCGCGGACCTGGCCGGGTGACCAGCACCGGCCGGGCCCTGGAGCACCTGCTGCGCACCGAGGCGCCGCAGGTGCTCGGCGCGCTGGTCCGCCGCTTCGGCCACTTCGACCTGGCCGAGGACGCGGTGCAGGAGGCGCTGCTGGCGGCGAGCCGGCAGTGGCCGGCTGCCGGGGTCCCGGCCGATCCGCGCGGCTGGCTGATCCGGATCGGCTACCGCCGGTTGGTCGACCTGCTCCGCGCCGACCAGGCCCGCCGGCAGCGCGAGCACCGGGCCGCGGTGCTCGCGACCGCGCCGGCCGGACCGGCCCCGGCGGTCGACGACAGCGTCACCCTGCTGCTGCTCTGCTGCCACCCGGCCCTCGACCAGGCCGCCCGGGTGGCGCTCACGCTGCGCGCGGTGGGCGGCCTGAGCACCGCCGAGGTCGCGCACGCCTACGGGGTCGGCGAGGCCACCATGCGGACCCGGATCAGCCGGGCGAAACAGCGGCTGGCGGCGGCCGGTGCCCGGTTCACCCCGCCGGTCGACGCGGACCGGGCGGCCCGGCACGCCGCCGTCCTGCAGGTGCTGTACCTCATCTTCAACGAGGGCTACCTGGTGTCCCGCGGCGACCAGCTCGGCCGGGTCGACCTGGCGCACGAGGCGATCCGGCTGGCCCGGATGCTGCGCGCCGCCACGCCAGCCGACACCGAGGCCACCGGGTTGCTGGCGCTGATGCTGCTCACCGAGGCGCGGCGGCCGGCCCGGACCGGCGCCGACGGCCGGCTGGTGCCGCTGCCCGAGCAGGACCGGTCGCGCTGGGACGCCGGGCTGGTCCGGGAGGGTGTCGCGCTGGTCGAGGGGGTCTGGGGCGAGCCGGACGCCGGGCCGTACCGGATCCAGGCGGCGATCGCGGCGGTGCACGCCACGGCCGGCACCGCGGCGCAGACCGACTGGCCGCAGATCGCCGCGCTCTACCGGGGCCTGGAGCGGGTCAGCCCGACCGCGCCGGTGCGGCTCGGCCGGGTGGTCGCGGTCGCCCAGGCGTACGGGCCGGAGCGCGGGCTGGCGCTGCTCGACGAGCTGGACCGGCGGCACGGCCTGTCCACCCAGGAGCTGACCCGGCAGCGGGAGCGGGCGGTCCGGGCGCACCTGCTGGAGATGACCGGGGACAGCGAGGCGGCGGCCGGGCTCTACCGGGAGGCGGCCGGGCTGACCGGGAACACGGTGGAACGGCGGTACCTGATCGGCCGCGCGTACCGTCTCGGTACTGATTGGCCCGGTGGGGTAGCCGAGGCACCGCCCGATGTGTCAGGTTGAAGCCCCGACGAACGTTTCTAGGAGTTCGCATGCCACCGCGCGACCTGCAGACGGATCGTCCGCACTCGGCCCGGATCTACGACTACCTGCTGGGCGGCAAGGACAATTTCGAGGCGGACCGGCGGGCCGCCGAGGAGATGCTGAAACACACCCCGAAACTGCCGGTCTCGATGAACGCGAACCGGCGCTTCATGGTCAAGGCGGTGCGGCACCTGGCCGAGCGGGGCTTCCGGCAGTTCCTCGACGTGGGCACCGGCCTGCCGACGCATCCGAACCTGCACGAGGTGGCGCAGGGCACCGCCCCGGACGCCACGGTGATCTACGTGGACAACGATCCGCTGGTGCTGGCGCACGCCCGGGCGCTGCTCACCCCGGTCGGCACCGGGACGGTCGCCTACCTCGACGCCGACCTGCGCGAGCCGGACACCATCCTCGGCGCGGACGCGGTCACCGACGGCTTCGACCTGACCAGGCCGGTCGCGGTCAGCCTGATCGCGGTGCTGCAGCACGTGGTCGACGACGACCAGGCCCGGGACATCATCGCCCGGCTGATGGCCCCGCTGGCGGCCGGCAGCGCGCTGGCGATCTCCGCGGTCACCGTGGAAAATGACCCGGCCGGCGTCGGCACCGTCCGCACCTACAACCAGAACGGCGTCCCGGTGGTGGCCCGCACCCGGGCCGGCGTGGAGGCGCTGTTCACCGGCTTCGACCTGATCGAGCCGGGCGTGGTCCCGGTGCACCACTGGCACCCGGTCGCCGAGGACCGCAAGGTCGACGACGCCGACGTCTACATGTACGGCGGCGTCGCGATCAAGTAGGACGCCGCCGCGAGGTCCGGTGCTCGGCGACCACCAGCTCGGTCAGCTCCTCCACGGAGGTGCCGGCGGCCCGCTCGTCTGCGCTCCGGACCGGGCGGGTGCTCGACGACCTCGGCGACACCGGGCTGGCGTGGCGCTCGTCCTGGAGCGGATTTCGCCCCGGTCCTCAACTAGGCGGCGTCCCGGCCGATCTCCCGACATGCGGTAGGACGCACGGACGGGAGGCGAGTGTGACGGCGGCGCGTTGGCGAGCCTGGTACGCCCCGGTCGCCGTTGTCATGGCGGTGGCCGAGGTGCTGCTGGTGCTGCTCGGCACCCACACCGGCCTGCCGCTGGTGCTGGTCTGGCTGCCGGCCGTCACCGGGCTGGCGATGGCGGTCACCGGGTTCCGCGCCGCGGCGGCCGGCACCGACGGCCCGCTGCGCGCCTTCTGGCGCCGGGTCGCGCTCGCGATGGGCGGGGTGCTCGCCGCCGGGGTCAGCCAGACCGTCGACGTGCTGACCGTGCCGAACACCGGGATGCCCCCGCTCGGCGCCCGCACCCTGCTGCTCTACCTGATCGGCACGGTCCTGGCCATCGCCGCGCTGCTCCGGCTGCCCGGCGGCGGCCGCAGCTGGCGCCAGCTGACCACCGCGGTCCTGGACGTGGCGGTGGTCGCGGTCACCGGTGGCATCGCCGCCTCCCAGTACGTCGACTGGTTCGTGGACCGGTTCGGCGTCTCCGCCCAGGCCTGGTGGCTGAACATCGCGATGATGGCGATCGCGGTCGCCGGCGTGGTGGTGGTCGTGAAGATCATGTCGGCCCGGCAGAGCCCGGTCCCCCGGGCCGCGCTGTGGTGGCTGGCCCCGATCGGCCTGGCCGGACCGCTCTCCACCGTCCTGATGACGCTGCTCAAGCCGTGGCCGCACCTGAACGGCAGCGCCGCGGTGCTGCCCTTCGTCGGCCTCTGCGGCGCGCTGGCCGCGCACGCGCAGCACCGGCACGCGGCGACCGCCCGCCCCCGCCGGGTGGTCGGCCTCGCCGGTCACCGTCGCGGCACCGCGGTCCCGCTGGTCGCCACCGTGCTGGTGACCGTGCTGCTCGTCGTCGTCCGGCTGCGTACCGGCCATCTCAGCACCGTCCAGGTGACCGGCACCGCGCTGCTGCTCCTGCTGGTGGTGGCCCGGCAGGCGATCGCCCTGGCGGAGAACGGCACCCTGCTGCGCACGGTCGCCCGCCAGGCCATGCACGACGAACTCACCGGCCTGGTCAGCCGCCGCTGGTTCACCGCGGCGGTGGCCGCCGCCGAGGGGCCGCACACCGTGGTGCTGCTCGACCTCAAGGAGTTCCGCGAGATCAACGACAGCCTCGGCCCGGCGGCCGGGGACGCCCTGCTGATCGCGTTCGGCGACCGGCTCACCGCGCTCGCCGGCCAGGACGCCGTGGTGGCCCGGCTCGGCGGCGACGAGTTCGGCGTGCTGCTGCCCGGCACCGACCGGTCCGGCCCGCTGCTCGCCGTGAACACCGAGCCGCTGCACGCGGCCGGCCACGACGTCCTGGTCGACCTGTCGATCGGCGTCGCCGAGGGCGACACCGGCCTCTACCGGCAGGCCGAGATCGCCCTGCGCGAGGCCGCCGCCGGCGGCATCCGCCTGGTCCGGTACGACGCCTCGCTGGAACGCCGGCTCACCCAGCGCGCCACCGTCGCCGCCGAGCTGCGCCGCGCCCTGGCGAACGGCGAGTTCCACCTGCTCTACCAGCCGATCGTGGAACTCCCGCACGGCCGGATGACCGGCGTCGAATCGCTGATCCGCTGGACCCGCCCGGACGGCCGGACCGTCCCGCCGACCGAGTTCATCCCGGTCGCCGAGGACACCGGCCTGATCGTCGAACTCGGCGCCTGGATCATCGACGCGGTCTGCGCCCAGGCCGCCGCGTGGCAGCGGCGGCACGGCCCGGACGCGCTCACCTCGATCGCGGTCAACGTCTCCGCCCGGCAGCTGGTCGACCCGGCCCTGCCGGACATCGTCGCGGCCGCGCTCGCCCGGCACCGGGTCCCCGCCCACCGGCTGACCATCGAGATCACCGAGACCGCGGTCTTCGGCGGCGGCCGGGCACTGGCCACCGTGACCGCCCTCGCCCAGCTCGGCGTCAGCATCGCGCTGGACGACTTCGGCACCGGGCACTCCTCGCTCGGCCTGCTGCGCACCTGCCCGGTGAACGCCATCAAGGTGGACAAGTCGTTCGTCGACGGGCTCGGCGGCACCCCGCAGCAGGAGGCGATCGTCACCGCGCTGACCGGGATCGCCGAGACCATGGGTCTGCGCACCGTCGCCGAGGGGGTGGAGACCGCCGACCAGGCGCGCCGCCTCTTCGAACTCGGCTACCGCCACGCGCAGGGCTTCCTGTTCGCCCGCCCGCTGCCGCCGGCCGCGATCGACGCACTGCTCGCCCAGCCGCACCCGGCCGCCGCCTGAACCCCCTGTCCGGTACGCCCGCAGCGCCCGCCCCGCGCGCAGTCCCGCGTCCACCCCTCCGCCGGGCCGCTCGGGGCACGGCCCGCCACGCGCGCTCGAACTGGTCGCTCCGGTGGCGGCTCGATCCGCCAACTCGACAGCCCCCGCCCACCCAGGGGGCCGCCCCGAAGACAGTGTGGCGCGGAAGCGGATTCGTCCGAGGCGGCCCTGTGGACAACGCGCTGATGTGGATGACCCCGGCTGAGCCACGCAACCGGCGTTGCCGCGGACGAGGCGGAACCACGAAAGAGGCGCGCCCGGCGAGCCCGTTCGCCGGGCGCCGGGGCGATCAGGCAAGATCGTCGGGTGCTTGCGGATGACGACTTCGACGACTCGATCCTGACCGAGCGGCAGCGCCGGATCCTCACCGTCATCCGGGACCACGCCCAGCGGCACGGCTACTCGCCGTCCACCCGGGAGATCGCCGACGCGCTCGGGCTCGCCTCCACCTCGACGGTGGCGCGGCACCTGCGGGTGCTGGAGGAGTACGGCCTGCTGCGCCGCGGCCGGGCCACCCGGCCGGTGGACATCCGGATGTTCCTGCCGCGCGCCGAGCGGACCGGCGACCGGCCGGCCACGATCGGCGTCCCGGTGCTCGGCGAGATCGCCGCCGGCACGCCGATCCCGGCCCAGGAGACCGCCGACGAGGTGCTGTCGCTGCCCCGGGACCTGGTCGGCCGGGGCACCCTGTTCGCGCTCCGGGTCCGCGGCGACTCGATGATCGACGCGGCGATCTGCGACGGCGACCTGGTGGTGGTGAAGCAGCAGCCGGAGGCGTACAACGGCGACATCGTGGCCGCGATGATCGACGACGAGGCCACCGTCAAGGTGTTCCGCCGCCGGGGCGGTCACGTGATCCTGGAACCGCGTAATCCGGCCTACGCCGACATCGACGGCGACCACGCGGTGATCCTCGGCAAGGTGGTCTCGGTCCTGCGCAGCGTGTGACCGCAAAATTGCGGAAACAAATGGCCGCCATTCCGTAGTGGATGGGGCACGCACCGCATTTTCTCCGCGCATTTTGCGCGCGGCAAAACGAGCCGATACGATGATCATCACAGGGCCGTTCCGGGAGGTCATGGTGACCTGGTTCGTCGGCCAGTCGCTCGTTTTCCTGGCGCTCGCGTTCCTTCTCGGCCTGGTCACCGGGCGGTTGACCGCGAGTCGTGACGACAAGCGTTTCCTTCCCGGCAAACCGCCGGAATCGCCGATTCCAGCAGGGAATGCGACCACGGGAAACGACCGATCGGAACCCGTCGCGCATCCGGCTCCCGTTCCGCGCCGCCGCCCGTCACCGCGCCCCACTCCCGCCGACACCGGGCCGGAGACGACCCGATGATCGCGGTGGTCCGCCCGGGCCCCAGCCGCCGGCCGCGACTGTCCGGGAAGGCCCGCCGCCGCCTCGCCGTCCTGCTCCCGGTCGCCGGCCTGGCCGCCCTGCTCGCCGCCCAGCTCGGCCCGAACCGGCACCGCATCGAGAACGACCTCGAACGCCGCTGCGCGCAGGCCCTGACCGCTGCCGGTCAGCCGGCCGCCGAGGTGACCTTCACCGGCCGCGACGGCGTGGTGGTGGTCGGCTCCGCAGCGGACGCCGACCGGGCCCAGCGGATCGTCGCGGCGGTCGACGGCGTCCGCACGGTCCGCGCCGAGGTCGCCTCGACCCCACCGGTCCGCACCGAGGTCGAGCCCACCGAACCGGTCGGCACCCCACCCGCCCCGACGGCGGGCACCCCGCCCACCGCGTCGGCGCCCACCCCGTCGACCGCCGACTTCCGGGCTCAGCTGTCCGCGCTGCCGCCGCTGACCTTCCCCACCGACGGCGCCGAGCTGACCGCCGCCTCGCGGGCGTCGCTGCACCGGATCGCCGCGCTGCTCGCCGCCAACCCGAGCGTCCGTCTCCGGCTCGAGGGCCACACCGACTCCCGCGGCTCCCGCCGGACCAACCTGCGGCTGAGCCGGCAACGCGCCGAAGCGGTACGCGCCGTCCTGCTCGCCGACGGCGTGGCCGCGCACCGCCTGACCGTCGCCGCCTACGGCGAGACCCGCCCCCTGGTCCCCGATGACACTCCGGCGCACCGTGCCCGGAACCGCCGCGTGGAGCCGATCGCCACCGGCTGACCGGTCGGCCGCGTCCGGTGGAACCAACCGCGGGACGGGCCGATGCCCAGCCGCGGCCGGAACCGCCGGGGCCGGCCGTGACCAGGGGGAAGGTCGGCCGTTCGGCAGAGGCGCCGGCGGCGCGGGTCCGACCGTGGTGCGATGTGCCGGGCCGGTCCGGCTCCTAGGCTCGATGCCATGACGATCGACCAGCGCACCGCCTCCCGGCCCGGCACCCCGACCCGCCGGGCCACCTCCGCCACCCTGCTGGCCCTGGCTGCCGGGGTGCTGCTGGGCGCGCTGGACTTCGTCTGGATCAAGGTGGTCCCGGCCCCGCTCGGCGATCTGGGGAATTCGATCGCGGTCTGGGCGGTGGCCGCCTTCCTGTTCACCCTCCGGGCCCGCTGGACTCTGCCGGTCAGCCTGCTCGCCGCGGTGGTCCTGCTGGTCACCGCGGTGCCGAGCTACTACCTGGCCGCGGCGCTGATCCAGCACGACGACTGGTCGAATCTGCACGATGCGAACGCGGTGCTCTGGGCCGGCTTCGGGGTGGTGGCCGGGCTGGTCTTCGGCGCCGGCGGCGCGCTGGCCCGCGGCCGGGGCCGGCTGCCCGAGTCGTTCCGGGACGTGGCGCTGGCGCTGCCCGGCGCGGTGCTGTTCGCCGAGGCCGGGTTGCAGGCCACCCGGATCGGCAACCCCGACTACTCGACCGGTGGCCAGGCGGCGGCGATGGCCGTACTGGTAACTCTGGGTCTCGGGGTGACCGCCTGGGTGGCGCCCACCTGGCGCCGCCGCGGTCTGGTCCTGATCTACGCGCTGCCGCTGACCGCCGCCGGGTTCGCGCTGCTCAGCGTCGCCGGTTTCCGCTGATCTCCGGGCGGGCCGCCTCCCCACGGCCCACCACACCGCCTTCGCGCGGCTGATGAGGAAGCCGCCATGAGAAGGCCGCCGCCGGGCGGATCAGCCGGCTTCCGGGTGCTCCGTGACGTTCTGCAGGTAGAGCGGCTCGCCGAGCTTCTCGATCAGGCTGAGCTGCGTCTCCAGGTAGTCGACATGGTGCTCCTCGTCGGCCAGGATGTCCTCGAAGATCCGGGCGGACGTGATGTCACCGACCGAGCGCATGTACTCCAGGCCGCGGCGCAGCCGGTCGACCGCCTCCACCTCGATCTTCATGTCGCACTCGAACTGCTCCTTGACCGTCTCGCCGATCCGCAGCGCGAACAGCTTCTGATAGTTCGGCAGGCCGTCGAGGAAGAGGATCCGGTCGGTGAGCACCTCGGCGTGCCGCATCTCGTCGATCGACTCGGCCCTGGTGTGTTTCGCCAGCACGGTGTAACCCCAGTTGTCCTGCATCTTGGCGTGCAGGAAGTACTGGTTGATCGCGGTCAGTTCCGCGGTGAGCTGCTCGTTGAGGAACTCGATGACACGGGCGTCACCTTGCATGCCAAATACCCCCAAATATGGCGATCTGGGGAGTAAGCCTACTTCCCGTAACGACTAGGCAGCGGAGGGTAGCAGCGTGTCGGCGGTCGCCTCCTCCTCGATCAGCTCACCGATCCGGTCCAGGCAGCTGCCGCAACCGGTGCCGGCCCCACAGGCGTCGCCGACCGACTCCTCCGTCCGGGCGCCGCACTGGATCGCGGAACGGACTTCACGCTCACGGACGTGGTAACAGATACAGACGTACACGGGGCGACCTCTGATGGTTAGGCTTACCTAGCTTAGGGTGCCCTAAAAGTGCTGGTCACGCAATTGCCGATCTAGTCGCGACCGCCACACGAGCGGTCACCGGGCGGCACCCGAGGGGCGCTTCCCAGGCGCCGGGAGCACACCGTCCCACTGACGGAAGCCGGGACATCGAGTCGTACGGATTGCTAACCGATGTCGATGCCGTTACGTTGGGAGCGCTCCCAGTAGGCCTTCTCCCCTTCGGAAGGAAGCCATGTCCCCCGTTTCCCCGCACCGCAGATGGCTGGCGGCGGCCGCCGCCGGCGCCACCGTGGCGACCGGCGCCGTGCTCCTCGCGGCCGGTACCGCCGAAGCCGGCACGATCAGCGGCACCCTCTACCGGGAAGCGGACGGCACCGCCGTCGCCCGGTGGGTGGCCGCCAACCCCAACGACTACCGGACCGCGGCGATCCGCGACAAGATCGCCAGTCAGCCGGCCTCGCGCTGGCTCAGCAACTTCAACCTGAACACCATCGGCTCCGAGGTGTCCGGCTACGTCGGGGCGGCCAACGCGGCCGGGCAGATCCCGGTGCTGACCGCGTACGGCATCCCCAACCGCGACTGCGGCGGCGCCAGCGCCGGCGGCGCGCCGGACCTCACCCAGTACCAGACCTGGATCTCCTCGATCGCCCGCTCGCTGGGCAACCGGACCGTGATCGTGATCCTGGAACCGGACTCGATCGCGCTGCAGACCTGCCTGAGCGCGAGTGAGATCACCGCCCGGGACAACACGCTGGCCACCGCCACCCGCACCCTGAAGGCGGGCAACCCGAACGCCAAGGTCTACCTGGACGGCGGGCACTCCACCTGGAACAGCGCCACCGAGCAGGCCAACCGGCTGGCCGCGGCGGGCGTGGCGGACGCCGACGGGTTCTACACCAACGTCTCCAACTTCAACCCGACGTCGAGCGAGACGGCGTTCGGCCGGGCGGTCATCAACGCGCTGAACGGGCGCGGCATCACCGGCAAGCGCCAGGTGGTGGACACCAGCCGGAACGGCGGAGCGGCCGGTGACTGGTGCGGCGACGACAACACCGACCGGCGGATCGGGAACTACCCGACCACCACCACCAACGACGGCAACGTGGACGCCTTCCTCTGGGTGAAACCGCCGGGCGAGGCGGACGGCTGCCGGTACGCGGCCGGCTCGTTCCAGCCCGACCTGGCCTACAGCCTGGCCAACGGGGCGCCGAACCCGCCGGTGACCAGCTCGCCGACCCCCTCGTCGCCGTCGCCGTCGGCCTCGTCGTCGATGCCGTCCGACCCGCCCCCGTCCTCCTCGTCGCCGTCGGTACCGTCCGGGGCCGGGTGCACGGCGGCGTTCAAGGTGACCAGCTCGTGGTCCGGCGGCTACCAGGCGAACGTCACGGTGACCGCCGGCAAGGCGATCAGCGGCTGGACCGTCTCCTGGACGCTGGGCACCGGCCAGGCGATCAGCCAGGTGTGGAACGGGACGCTGACCACCAGCGGCTCCGCGGTCTCGGTCCGCAACGTGTCGTGGAACGGCACCCTGGGCGCCGGCGCCACCGCCGAGTTCGGCCTGATCGGCAGCGGCGCCGTCACCACCCCGGCGGTGACCTGCACCGCCGCTTGACCCTCCGACGCGAAGGCCCGTCCCGCTGCGAGGTGCGGGGCGGGCCTTCCCCATTCCTAGACCAGGGTGACCGGCAGCGCGTCGTAGGACGGGATCAGCACCTCGCGGCGGTAGCGGCGGCCGCGGATCGCCCACGGGCGGCCGGTGTCGAGCAGGGTGCGGAGCAGACCGGTGATCTCGGCGCGGGCGACCGGCGCGCCCAGGCAGAGGTGGCGGCCCGCGCCGAACCAGAGCTGCCGCTGCTCCGGGAGGTAGCCGCGGTCCAGGTCGAAGCCGCCGGCCGCGTTGTTCGCGGTCCAGGTCAGCATCAGCACCCGCTCGCCGGCACGCAGCCGGCGGCCGTCGATGGTGACGTCGGCGGCGACCGCCCGGCCGATCAGCGGGGCCGGCGTGGTCACCCGCAGGCCCTCGCGGACCGCGTCGGCCAGCAGGTCCGGCTCGGCGCGGAGCCGGTGCTGCGCGCCGGTGTCGTGCAGGATCGCCACGGTCCGGGCCATCGCGCTGGCCGCGGTCTCGGTCCCGGCCACCATCAGCAGGGTGGCCAGCCCCTCCGCCTGCTGCTGGGTCAGCCCCAGGTCACGGCAGCGGCCGAGGACGGTCTCCGCGGGCGCGGTCCGCCAGGAGCCGGCCACGTTGGCGGTCAGCCGCCCGACGATCTCCTTGGCCCGCCCGATCGTCTCCGGCGGGAGGTGGGTGCTCGCGGTGGTCCCGAGGGCCAGGGCGGCGAGTTCCTCGCCGGTGGCGAAGATCTCCCGGTACGACTCGTCGCGGTCGGCCACCGGCAACAGCAGCAGGTCGGCGACGATCCGGCCGACCAGGACCCGGGCCAGGTCGGCGACGTCGACGCTGCGCCCGGCGCGCAGCTCCGCCCCGGCCCGCGCCAGCCGCGGGCCGATCACCCGGTCGGTGAGCCGCCGGGCGCTCTCGTCGGTGAACAGGTCGCGGGTCCGGGACCGCAGCTGGTGGTGCCCGGGCCCGTCGAAGATCTCGTAGACCCAGTCGCCGAGCACCTGCGCCCACAGGTGCCCGACGCCGCCCTCGCCGAGCAGCGTGAAGTGCTCCGGATCGTTGAGGATCCGCCGCGCGGTCAGCGGGTCGGCGGTCACCCAGCCGATCCGCGGCACCTTCCGCAGCCGCCGGGCCAGCCGGCCGGCGGTCAGCAGCATCGGCAACCTCGGGTGCGCGGCGGCAAGCACCCGGAACTCATGACGCGAGGCGGTGTCCATCACCCCGTCATCATGGCCGTACCCGGCCAGCGCCCGGGCCGGCCACCGGCCGTCACCCGAGCGGGATGCCGCTGCGGGGCCGGGTGGCTTGGTAGCGTCGGCGGCATGCGGGACGGAAGCCACCGGTGAGCGCGCGCCGGCAGGCGCTCGGGTGTGCGACCGGGCTGGGGTGCGGGGTGGTCATCCTGGTGCTGACCGCGGCGCCGCTCGCCCTGGTCTGGGTGATCCTGCGCTGGGCCGGGGCCGGGGTGCCGAGTCTGAGCGGGGTGCTGGACGGGCCGCCCGGCGGGGCCGGCTGGCTGGTGCTGAGCACCCTGGCCGGGCTGACCGTGCTGGTCGCCGGCGCCGGGCTGGTGGCCTGGATGGTCCTCAGCGACCAGGTGCCGTCGCCCGCGCCGTGGCGGCTCTACCTGGCCTGGCTGGTGCCGCTGTTGCCGGTGCTGAGCACGGTGTCGATGATCGCCGCCTGGATCTGCTACGCGACCGGGCAGCCGGAGACGGCCCGGCTGCTGGCCGCCGGGCCGTGGATCTGCGGGCTCGGGCTGGCGGCCGTCTCCGCCCTGCTCTACAGCGCCCTGGTGGCGTACGACCGCTGACTGAGCACCAGCAGCAGCTCGAACCGGGCGGCCGGGTCGTCCAGGTCCGGGCCGAGCAGGTCGCGCAGCCGGTTCAGCCGGTAGCTGACCGTCTGCGGGTGGACGTAGAGCTCGGCGGCGACCGCGCCGCGCGAACCCCAGTGCCGCAGCCAGCAGGCCAGCGTGTCGAGCAGCTGGTCGCGCTGGCCGGGGCGCAGCCCGCCGAGCGGGGCCAGCCGGCGGGCGGCGAGCGCGGCCAGCGCGCCCGGCTCGCCACGCAGCGCCAGCGCGGCGAAGTGGTCCTCGACGAAGACCGGCGCCGGCCCGGTGCCGATCAGCTCGGCGGCCCGCTCGGCGAGCCGGACCGCCTCGGGCACCTCGGTCCAGGAGAGCACCGGGCCGACCACGGCGTCGCGGCCGGCCAGGGCCTCGGCCAGCGCGGACCGTTCGGCGCGCGGGCCGGAGCGGAGCAGCAGCACGGCGTCCCCGGCGCGCTCGGCGACCACGCCGTCCGCGGCGAACCGGAACCGGGCGTCCCGGGCCTGGTCCGGCGGCAGCAGCACCGGGACGATCCGGTCCGGGGCCGGCCAGCCGATCGCGGTGACCGCCTCGCGGACCACGTCGGCCGGCACGCCCCCGCGCAGCAGCAGGTCGGCGGCCCGGCGGCGGCGCCGGTCGCCCTCGCCGGCCTGCTCGCGCAGCTGCCGGGCCAGCCCGTCGGTACAGGCCGCGGCGAGCTCGTCGACGAACGCGCTGGTCGCGTCGGACAGGTCGATGATCTCGTCGACGGTGACCGGGCGGGACTCGGCGAGGGACTGGGAGGCGGTCCGCAGCAGCACCCGCGCGGCCGTGCGCAGGGCGCCGAGGAGCAGCTCCGGGCCCCGGTTCTCGCGGGCCTCGGCGGCGCCCAGGGCGACGAACACCTCCCGGATCCGTGGGGGCAGGGCCGGCTCGTCGGTGCCGGCCAGGTCGAGAAAACCCTCGATGGCGACCTGCACGGCCGTACGCAGATCGCGGTCGAATTTGGCTTTCGAGGTATCCGCGAGCGCCGGGTTCGCCGCGGTGACCGCGTCGGCGATGGCCGGGACGGCGTCCGGCAGGCGGGGCCGCATGGCGGTCGCCAGGTCAGCCGGCACGCGCCGCCACGGGGTCGTCATCGCCGAATTTTGTCACCCGGTGATAACAACCGGGGTGCAGATTGCTGGCCGGGACACGGTGCCTCCTCCCCGGGCCGGGGCGACGATGGTGTCGGTCACACCCGACGCACCAGGATCGGACCCGCCGTGAAACACCGACTGTCCCGCCAGCACGTGGTCGACATGTGCCGGACGATGCTCGACCGTGGATACCTGAAGGCGACCGAGGGCAACGTCTCGGTCCGGATCCCCGGCCACGAGCTGTACGCCGTCACGCCGAGCAACTACGACTACGACAAGATGCGCGTCGAGGACGTCTGCATCGTCGACTTCCGGGGCAAGCACGTCCCGGACGAGGACGGCGCCGGCGGCCTGGTGCCGTCGATCGAGTGCGGGATGCACGCGAACATCTACCGCGAGCGGCACGACGTCAACGCGATCGTGCACACCCACCAGCCGTACGCCTCCGCACTCGCCTTCCTCCGCAAGCCGATCCCGGCGCTCACCGACGAGCAGGTGCGCTTCCTCGGCAAGGAGGTGGCGATCATCGACTACGCGCCGTCCGGCACCGGCTTCCTCGCCAAGAACGTGCAGAAGAAGGTGGCGAGCGGGGACAACGCGTTCATCATCGCGAACCACGGCGTGGTGGCGCTGGGCACCGACCCGTCGCGGGCGGTGTTCACCATGGCGCTGCTGGAGAAGGTGTCGATCGCCTATCTGATGGCGCTGACCTCGGAGGCCGGGAAGGTCTACACGATTCCGGCGGCGATCCGGGAGATCGCTTTCGGCAAGCTTCGCAAGGACGAGAAGCGGATCGCCTCGCAGATCGTGGACGCGGTCGAACCGATCCGGGTCCCTTCCGACGAGCCGCTTCCCAGCGTGTCCGAAGTCCCGGACACGGCGCCGGAAGAAGACCACGGCTACATGATCAGCGAGTACCTCGACGTCCCGGACACCATGCGCCGGCTCAAGGCCCTGGTCGCCCAGCCGGTGCGCGGGCTGCGGCACGACGCCCTGCTGGACACGCTGAACTACTTCGAGACCAAGTGCCGGGCCAGCAAGGAGATCACCGAGCGGGCCAGGAAGCGGATCCCCGGCGGCGTCCAGCACAACCTGGCCTTCAACTACCCGTTCCCGCTCGCCATCGACAAGGCCGAGGGCGCGCACCTGACCGACCGGGACGGCAACGTCTACATCGACTTCCTGCAGGCCGGCGGCCCGACCATCCTGGGCAGCAACTACGGCCCGGTGAACGAGCGGGTGGCCGCGGTGATCAAGGAGAGCGGCCCGGTCACCGGCCTGTTCCACGAATACGAGCTGAAGCTCGCCGAGATCATCAACAAGTACATGCCGCACATCGAGATGTACCGGTCGCTGGGCTCCGGCACCGAGGCCGTGATGGCGGCGGTCCGGGCGGCCCGGGCGAAGACCGGCAAGAAGATGGTGATCAAGGTCGGCGGCGCGTACCACGGCTGGTCCGACACCGTGGTCTACGGGCTGCGGGTGCCGGGCAGCTTCCGGATGAACGCCAAGGGCATCCCGTGGGGCGCCACCGGCCGCACCCGCGAGGCGTTCCCGCACGACCTGGGCACGCTCAAGCGCAAGCTGATCGAGAACCGGCTGCGCGGCGGCACCGCCGCGGTGATCGTCGAGCCGTTCGGGCCGGAGTCCGGCACCCGGCCGGTCCCGCACGACTACAACGCGGCGGTGCGCAAGCTGTGCACCGAGTTCGGCGCGATGCTGATCTTCGACGAGGTGGTCACCGGGTTCCGCACCGGGATGGGCGGCGCGGCCGGCTACTTCGGGGTCACCCCGGACCTGACCGTCTTCGGCAAGGCCGTCTCCGGCGGCTACCCGATGGCCGGCGGGGTCGGCGGGCGGGCCGACATCATGAGCGTGTTCGGCTCCGGCCTGGACGGCAAGAGCGGCGCGCACATCCAGGTCGGCGGCACCCTGTCGGCGAACCCGCTGTCCTGCGCGGCCGGGTACTTCGCGATCCAGGAGATGGCCCGGACCAACGCGCCGGTGATCGCCGGCCGCGCCGGGGACCGGCTCACCCGGGGCCTGCAGCGGCTGATCGACAAGTACGGGCTGCCCTACGTGGCGTACAACCAGGGGTCGATCGTGCACCTGGAGTGCAGCGGCGTGATGCTGCTCGACATGCGCAGCCCGATCAAGCTGCTCAAGGAGAACAAGGCGCGCAAGACGCTGATGGAACAGATGGGCGCGGCGTACGCGGCGCACGGCATCATCACCCTGGCCGGCTCCCGGATGTACACCTCGCTGGCCGACACCGACGAGGTCATCGACGACGCGCTCGCCCGGTTCGACCAGGTCTTCGCCCTGGTCGAGGGGGTCTAGATGGCGATCGCGCCGCAGGTGCTGGCGATCGACCTGGGCACCTCCGGGATGAAGGCGGCCCTGGTCGCCGCGGACGGCACGGTGACCGGCTGGGCCGAGCGCCCGGTGCCGCTGCGGGTGCTGCCCGGCGGCGGCGCCGAGCAGGACCCGCTCGCCTGGTGGGATGCCCTCGCCGAGGTGGTCGCCGACCTCGGCCGGGACCACCCGGCGCACCTGCGCGCGGTCACCACGATCTGCTCGTCGACCCAGGGCGAGGGGACGATCGCCGTCGACGCCGCGGGTGAGCCGCTCACCCCGTGCATCAGCTGGCTGGACATGCGCGGAGCGCCGCACCTGCGTCGCCAGTTCGGCGGCTTCCCGTCGTACGACGGCATCTCGATCGTGAGAATCGCCCGGTGGCTGCGGCTGACCGGGGGGATGCCGTCGATCACCGGCAAGGATCCGGCCGCGCACATGCTGCTGGTGCGCGACGAGATGCCGGACGTGTACGCGCGGACGAAGACCTTCCTGAACGTCCTGGACTGGATCAACCTGAAGCTGACCGGGCGGACGGTGGCCACCGTCGACTCGATCCTCACCTCGTGGGTCACCGACAACCGCAAGGCGACCGCCATCCGGTACGCGCCGTCGCTGGTCGCGGCCAGCGGGATCGACCGGGACAAGTTCCCGCCGATCGTGACATGCACCGAGGTGATCGGCACGCTCGCCCCCAGCGCTGCCGATCACCTCGGCCTCCCCGCCTCGATCCGGGTGGTGGCCGGGGCGATCGACAACACCGCGGCGGCGATCGGCGCCGGCACTGTGCGGGACCACGAGCCGCACCTCTACCTGGGCACCTCGTCGTGGATCGCGGCGCACGTGCCGGCCAAGAAGACCGACGTGGGCAGCGGGATCGCGTCCATCCCGTGCGCGCTGCCGGACCGCTACCTGATGACCGCGCTGCAGGCCACCGCCGGCGCGAACCTCACCTGGCTGCGCGACAAGATCGTGGAGTACGACGACCCGCTGCTCGCCGCCGGGCACATCAGCCGGGACGAGGGCACCATCTTCGACGCCTTCGACAAGATCATCCCGAGCGTGCCGGCCGGCGCGGACGGCGTGCTCTACATGCCGTGGCTCTACGGCGAGCGGGCGCCGGTCGACGACCCGCATCTGCGCGCCGGCTTCCTGAACATCTCCCTGGAGACGACCCGGTCCGACCTGCTGCGGGCGGTGTTCGAGGGGGTCGCGCTGAACACCCGGTGGATGGCCAAGGCGGTGGACCGCTTCCTCGGCGCGCCGGTGTCGTCGATGGTGATCACCGGCGGCGCGGCCCGGTCCCGCTCGTGGTGCCAGATCTTCGCCGACGTGCTGGACATCGAGATCCGCCGCGACGCGAACCCGGTGCAGGTGAACGCGCGGGGCGCCGGCTGGATCGGCGCGGTCGGCACCGGCATGATCGCCTTCTCCGACATCCCGGACCTGGCCCGCAACGACGAGGTCTTCGAGCCGGGCCCGGACCGCGCGGTCTACAGCGACATCTACGAGGTCTACACGCAGCTGCACAAGCGGCTGGCGCCGGTCTACAAGCGGCTGCACCGCGCGACCGGCGGCCCGCACCGCCCCTGATCCGGATGCCTCGACCGGTCAGCGCATCCGACCCGGACCGCGCCTGAACCGGATGCCTCGACCGGTCAGCGCATCCCGCCAGGCCGCGATGCGGTCCGGCTCGCTTTTCGATGCGGACCGTGGTGCGATTTTCACGGTACGACTCGGCGCACCGTGCCAGTCGGCCCGCGAGGCCCGGCCCCCGCACGACCGCTACGCGCGTCGTGCGGGTCCGGCTGTCCGTCGCGGTCAGACCGCCGGGCGGTGGGCGCGGGTCTCCTGCCAGTACTCGCAGCGCCACGTCTCGGTGTACCGGGTGTAGACCCGGACCACCTGCACGTCGTCGTCGTCGCTGATCCCGTCCCAGGTGCAGGTGGTGGTGACCACGCCGAGCTTGCTGTGCAGCCAGCCGTGCTCGGCGGAGACCCGCACCGGGCGGCCGGGACCCGCCTCGATCTCCTCGACCACCTCGTCGACACCCCGGACCGGCGTCTCCGGGTCCCACGACCGGCGGGTGAACCCGGAGCTCACCAGTTGCCGGAACTCGTCGTCCCAGCCGGCCGGCTTCGCCACCAGCCCGCTCAGCCGCCGGTCGAAGTCGAGGAGCTTGTCCATGTCGTCCACGTTCGCCCCTTCACGGGATGACCAGTCGCTGCCCGACCTTGATCTTGTTCGGGTCGGTGATGTGGTTGGCGTCGGCGATCTTCTTCCACCGCTTCCCGTCGCCGTACATCATCCGGGCGATCTTCCACAGGGTGTCCCCTTTGGCCACCGTGTACTGCCGCTTCGGGACGGGCGCCGGGGTGGGCGCCGGCGCCGCGGGCACCTCGTCGTTGGGCGGCAGGGTCGGCAGCTGCTGGAGCAGCCAGCCGATCACCTGGATGCTGCCCGGCGGCCCGGAGAGCACCCCGTTGGCGATCTTGCCGGCGACCGCGAACGGCCCGAAGCTGGTCGCGGTGGCCGACGCCTCCACGTCCTGCGCCGACCAGTTGCTGGTGATCGTGAAGTTGCGGATCGCGAGCAGGCCGGTCGGCAGCCAGCCCAGCGAACCGATCGCATTCGCCGCGCTGAGACCGCCCCGGCTGAGCCCGACGGCTTCCCAGGTGACATCGGTCAGGAAGGGCCAGAACAGCCAGGGCCGGTCGATACGGACCAGGCACGCGTCGAACGCGACCGTCGTCTGCGCACTGGTGGTGGCCGCCTTCACCGGCGCGTTCTCCAGCAGCCGCCGTTTCGCCAGCATCCGGTCGGCGATCGACACCTTGATCAGGTCCGCCGGGAGCGGACGCAGGACGGGTTTCGCCACGGCGCCGGGAACCGCGGTGAACTGCACCGGCTCGACCGGATCGCCACGTTGCAGCTGGGCGGCGCGGCGCAGCACGTCAGCGGTGGGCAGCTTGCGCACCTCCGCCGCGGGCAGCTGGACCGCCTTGCCGATCTGCGCGTCGTCCGGCGCCAGCCGCCATTGGAACGTCTTCACCGCCGGGGCCTGGTCGGAGCCGGCGATGGGGAACGAGCGCGACTGCCACCCGGCGGAGTTGCCCAAGTCGTACCAGTTGATCGGAGCCGGGGTGGAGAGCCGGACCGAATCGCCCTGTCCGGTCACCGAGGCGACCGAGTGCTTCTCCCAGACCGCAGTCGCCTCCGCCTTGAGCACGCTGACAGCGGTGATCCGGTGTTCCCGGGCGGGACCGGGCAGACTCGCCGGCAGGTACGGCTCGGCCGCGTCGACCAGCCGGTGGAAGTACGTGGTGTCGATGTCGATCTCGGAGAACGTGACGTCGTCGTCCCCGTCCTCCACCCCGATCGGCACCCGGTTGACCAGATCGGAGAACCGCTCGATCGCCATCTCCGGCGAGATGCCCAGCTCCGGGTGGCCGGGCACCATGAAGTCCGCCTCGGTCAGGGTGACGCCGAACCGGTCGAAGCGGAACGCCACCTGCGCGCCGGGCGGGGTGCCGAACTCGGCTTTGGCCCAGTCCTGGACGGGCTTGAGCAGTGATTGGGTGAGCAGACCCACGGCGATGTCCTTCCGGAGATCGGCCAGACAGAGGGACCGGGCCGCGGAGGGAGGTCGCCCCGCGGCCCGGTGGTCGATTACTGCATGAACTCCGAGGAGTCGTGCGCCGGCGAGGCCGGCAGGATCTCCGACACGTAGCCGACCAGCTGGATGCCGGGGCTCTTCAGCCGCTCGCCGCTGGAGTCGGCCTCGAAGTCGTGCTTCTGGCTGCGGTGCTCGTACGAGCCGTTGAGGGCGAAGCAGGCGTAGCCGACCGACGCGCTGGCCGAGGTCGACGACGTCTTGTCGGCCCACTCCTTCTTCCAGTTCGTCCAGCCGATCTCGAAGTCCTTGACCAGGATCAGGCTGGTCACGATCGACGGCAGGAACACCTCCTGGCCGGTCGCCGGCAGCTCCTGGGACATGGTGCCCCGGGAGATGGTGTGCTTCGGGTAGTCACCGAACAGGAACCAGTTCTTCAGCGAGAGCAGCGAGGTGTCGACACCGACCCGGTTGATGTCGACCACCGTGTACTTGAACCGGATGTCCAGGGAGTCGCCCTGGATGTTCAGGTTGCTCTGGGTCTTCTCGTTGGAGAACGAGCCGCCGACACTCCAGAAGCCCAGGTTCAGGCCACCGCCCGCCTTGATCGCGGTGCTCGACGACGAGCTGTGGCTCTCGTTGTGCAGGTCGGTCTTGGTGTAGTCGTACCAGCCGGTGTCGTCGTCGGCGACGCACCAGGACTCCGGGCTCAGGATCACGTACGGGATGTTGCCGACGCTCGGGAAGTTGAGCAGGCTGTTCTCCCAGCGACGCTTGGCCCGGGCGATCAGCGCGATGGCCGGGTCGGTGCCCTGCGCGGCCAGCGTGGCCAGCGCCTTCTCCACCTCGCTCTTGGCGCCGAAGCCCTGCCACTCGTCGAACGCCGAGTCCACGTCGTCCTGGTAGAGCTTGCCCTCCTGGGGGAACCGGCCGAGCTTCTTCGGGTCGGTCAGCGCGGCGCTGTACGCCCGGTTGTACGCCTTCACCGCCGTCCGGTACTTCTCCCGGTAGTCCAGGTACTTCTGGTACTTCGCGGTCGGGTTGTCGTCGGCGTCCATCAGGAACGCGCGCGCCTTGTCGTACGCCGCCTTGAGCTCGGGTTTGATGTCGGTCTTCGGCGGGATGCCGTTGGCGCCCGTCATGATCGCCCACCAGGAGTCGGCGATCGACCGGTTGGTCGGCATCACCTGATAGGTGTTGCTCATCCGCAGCTTGGCGTCGGTGAGCAGGAAGGTGTTCAGGTAGCTGCGCTGCGCCCGGGTGATCCCCTCCAGCTCGGCGTCGATGTTCGCCTGCTCGCTGCCGGTCTTCTCGGCGTCCGCCGGGGAGGCCGGCGCGGTCTCCGGTCGCGGCTTGTTCAGGTTCACCCCGACCGGGCTGAACGGGTTGGCGTAGTCCTCGGTCCGGATCGGCAGGCCGACGTTGCGGAAGGACACGAAGTAGCCCTCCTGCATCTTCTGGGTCTGCGGATCCACCCCGACGGCTTTCATCTCGAGATCTCTGAGGATCTTGAAGGCATCCGGCATGGTGTCCCCCTAGATGAGGATGAAGTCCTTGTCGTCGTACGACCGGGTCCGGGCGCAGACCTCGTAGCCCTCGCGCTGCCCGGCGTCGTTGGTGTTGCCCTCGATGGTGTCGAAGGTGCTGTCGTGCACCTCGGTCACGACGCCCGTGTGCGTCCAGTCGCCGGGCACCCGGCGGACCAGGAAGATGCTGCCCGGGGTGAGCTTGCCGGCCGCCTCGCTGCCGGCCAGGAAGACACCGGCCTGGGTGGCCTGCGCGGCCAGGGTGTCGCAGGAGACCGAGCCGGTGATCGGCTTGCCGGCCTTCAGCGACTGGGCGGCCTGGTCGAGCAGGAAGGTGACGAAGCCGGCGCACCAGGCGAACGCCTCGCCCTCCCGGCCGCTCATGTAGAGCCGCACCCACGGGCCGCTGTTCGGGCCACCGACCTCGCGCGGGTGCGGTTCGAGGTGGGCCTTGGCGTACTCGACGACCGCCTCGGCGAGCGGGACCGACCGGGTGACCCGCTGCTTGAGCACGCCGACCATCGGCGCCACCAGCCGGTCGAAGGTCTGCTGGTCGACGGTGCTGGTGGTGGCCAGGCCGTGATCGGACTGGAAGGCGGCGACCGCGCGGCCGGTGGCCGGGCCGAAGATCCCGTCCACCACCACGCCGTGGTCGTGCAGGGTGAGCCACTCCTGGACGCGGCGCACCGCGGTGCCGCGGGAGCCGTTGGCGACCGGGCCGCCGAACTCGACCTCGGTACGGATGAAGCTGGACAACGAACTGGTGTTCTGCGTGAAGATGTTCGCCATCTGGTCCTCCCCGGACAGATGTGCGGAGCGCCGATGGGCGCGACGAATGGTGTGCCCGAGCCGGGCGTCAGGTGCGGGGTGAGCGCCGGGCGCGATCGGCTCGCGGCGCCTTCACCGACATCGTGCCGCTGCCCGGCGTCTCGCTGAACCCCATGTCCCAGATCCGACCGGCCGCCACCTCGGCGATCTCCAGGGCGGCCCGGCGCGGATCGCCCTGCCAGCGGCTCGGGAACGCCTCGATCAACTGCCAGCCGGCCCGGTGCAACGCGCCCTGCCGCTCCAGGTGCGCGGCCGGCCCGTCCGGGTGCACCCCGGTGAACACGCCGACCGGGCCCACACACAGGTCGACGGTCCACGGCCCGACCTGGTAGCCCGGCTGCACCGGCAGGTCCAGCCGGTCCAGTTCGGCGGCCAGCTCGGCGGCCCAGCCGGCCGGCGCCGGGCCCGGCTCGGCGGCGCGCGGGCCCTCGGCGTGCGCCAGGTAGTCCCGGAGCAGGCCGGTCGGCGCGGTCAGCGAGGTCAGCACGACCAAGCGGCGCCGGGCCCGGGTGACCATCACGGTGAACAGCTGCGGATCGGTGACGAACCGCCGCCGGCCCGCCGAGTCGCCGTCCACCAGGCCCAGCGAGACCACCACCGCGTCGGCCTCGCTGCCCTGGAACGCGTGCACCGTGCCGACCCGCAGCCGCAGCTCCTCGATCCGCTCCGCGGGCACCGCCGCGACCAGGGCCGCCTCCAGCGCCTCGGCCTGCGCGCGGAACGGGCTGATCACGCCGATCCCGCGGTGCCCGGCCGCGGCCAGCTCCTCGACCGCCGCCAGCGCGGCCGTCACCTCGGCCCGGTTCACGCCCTTGACCACCTCGGCGGCGGACACGTGCCGCACGTCGACGGCGTCGATCGCGTCGGCCGCCGGGGTGCGGGTCAGCACCGACACCCGGCCGCCGTAGAACCGCCGCGCCGGGAAGTCGATCAGATGCGGCACGCTGCGGTGATGCTCGGCCAGCCAGGTCACCGGGGCGGCCGCCGCGGCCAGATCGTAGCTGCTCACCCGGCGCACGTCGAGCCGCTCGTCGGCGCCGTGCCGGTCCAGCACCTGGGTGACGTCGACGTCGCTGACGAACGACACGAACCGCAACTGCCGCGGATCGCCGACGATCAGCGCGCGCCGGGCCCGGGCCAGCACCGGGGCGGCCCGGATCTGGTCCACGTGCGACGCCTCGTCGATCACCACCAGGTCGAACAGGCCGGGCTCGGGCGGCAGCAGGTCCTCCACGTCGGCGACCGTGCCGATCCACAGCGGCAGCGCGCGGACCAACGGGGCGGCGGCCATCCGGGCGAGCAGCTCGCGGCGCCGGTTGCGGCCCGCGCGCAGGGCGGTGGCCAGCGCGCCGGCCGCCCGCCGGGCCTCCCGGGTCCAGCGGTCCGCGCCCCGGGCGGCGTCCCGCATCGCCCGGCCGGCCGCCTCGCGCAGGTCGTGCTCGGCGTCGTGCAGGGCGGACCAGGCGGCGGCCAGGTCGGTGCCCCCGGTCGCGGCGAGGTGGGAAGCGGCACGCTGCGCGGTGGCCGCGGCGAGCGCCTCGCTCACGGCGGCGTCCCTTCTCGCGGCGTCACTCACGCCGAGCAGCCGGAACGCCTTGCGCCGGGCGGCTCGGGCCCGCCACCGGGACCACCAGCCGTCGCCCGGGCCGGCGGCCAGCAGCGCCCGCACCTCGTCGAGATCCACGGTGTCGTCGAAGGCGCCCGGGACCTCGGCGGCGAGGCGCGGCAGGAGCGGCTGGTAGTCCGGGAGCGTCGCGGCGCACTGCTCCAGCTCCAGCGCGCGGCACACGGCGGTGCGCTTCTCGCGTACCGAAGACGCCGCGGCCTGCACCCGCGCCTGACCGGAACGGATCAGCGATGCCTCGACCCCTCGATCGGCGCCCGCGGTCAGCTCGGCCTCCAGGCCGGCCCGGCCGGTCGCGTCGCCGAACAGCACCGGCGGCGGGCCCGGATAGCGGGCCAGCAGACCGGCCAGCACCTCGGCGGCGTGCGGCGACTGGGTCGCCACCAGCACCGACCCGCCGCGGTCGACCACCTCCAGGGCGGCCGCCACGACCGTGTGGCTCTTGCCGCTGCCGGGCGGCCCGGAGACCACCGTGATCGGCGCCGCCCTGGCCCGCCGCACCACCCTGGCCTGCGATCCGGTCAGCGGCAGCGGCGAGATCACCGGGTCGTCCCCGCCCTCGTCCGCCGCGCCGTCGCGGCCCTGGTCGCGGTTCTCATCGAGGGCCCTGCCGCGGGCATCGGCACCGGGCTGATCGCGGTCCCGGGCGGTGGGCTCGGGGCTGCTGTAGACGGCGGCCAGCGCGGTGCCGGACAGGTCGCGGCCGGCCCAGCTGCGCAGGCTGTCCGCGAGACCGACGCCGAAGACGTCGCGGACCACGAAGAGCGCCGGGGCGGCGACCAGCACCAGGCCGCTGGCCGGGATCTCCCGGTGCGTGCCGACGATCGCGCCGACCGTGAAGCCGGTGGCGTCCGCGACCGATTGCAACCATGCCCGGCTGCCCAGCGCCTCCAGCCAGCCCGGCGCGGCCAGCCCCGGCGCGGCCTCCAGCGCGGCGGCCAGCTCACGGTCCTCGACCAGCGGCGTCACCTCGACGTCCCCGGCCGGGACGACCCGGTAACCGAGCAGCGTCCGCTCCAGGTGCACCGGCTGGCTGAGCAGCGGCACCCGGACCTTCCGCGGCTTGCCCTCGATCTCGGCCTGGCCGGCCAGGAACCCCCAGCCCCGGTACAGGATCCGCTCCTCGCGGTGCAGCGCGTCCAGCGCGGCGAGCCGCTCGACGGCGGCCTGCCGCGGCGCTTTCTCCGCGACCTCCAGCCAGACCAGCGGCTGCGCCCCGCGGGTCACGTCCAGGGTCCGCTCAGCCGCGGCCGGCGCCAGCTCGGCCAGCACGGCAAGCACAGTCGGCGGCAACATCGCGTGCGAGATTACCGCGCACCCGCTCGCGCTACTGCGGGTCCGGCGTCCCGTTCTCCCAGATGCACGGCGAGTCGCCACCGAGCGTGTAGTCGAGGTGATCCTCTCGGTCCCAGCCCTGGACGGTCACCAGATATCCGTCCGGTGTCTCGACTGAGTAGACGGGGTAGCGCTTGTCGGACCGCTGGTCCGAGTAGGCCTTGTAGCCTTGCTGCTGCCAGAACGCCGCCAGCACGGGGATGACCTGATCAGCCTGCCAGGCGCCATCAGCCGGCGGGAGAATCGAATAGCGCTTCTCGACGATGACGCGACCTGCGGGGCCGCCATCGGTGGGATCGTCACACGGCAGAGACTTCACATCGATGCCAGGCTTGAGGCTGCTGCCCGGGGGCAACTGCGCAAACGCTTCCTGGATCAACTTCTCCACACGTTCAGATGCCTGCGTGTTCGTCTCGGTGGGCTGCAATGCTTTGTCCTCTCCGCATGCGGCGACCACAGCAACGATGCACGCCACCAGACTTGCGCCGATGAGCCTTCCCAGTTTCACGGTCCGTTCCTTCGCTACAGCTGGCCGGTGACGATCATTGCTATGTTCTTCCGGGCGATATTGCCGGGGTCCCAGTAGGCCGAGTGGGTAGCGCCCTCGTTGTTCGGGTTACCCGGGTTACTGGCGAAGTTCCGGGCACCGAAGTCCAGATCGCTCGGATCGTTCCCGTGGATCACACCCCAGTCGGGGACGGCCCGGATCATGTCGTGAGCCGCGCGCGTCGCATACACCTGTTCCGGCCGGACGCCGGTCAGCTCCGAGGCGTGGTTGACGTCCACACCCGGCGATCCGACGAAGACCACCTTGTCGGCACTGATGCTGGAACTCATCGCAGCATGACCGACGGTGGTCGCACCATAGCTGTGCCCCAGGACAGTGTTGTGCGACGGGACCTCGCCCTCATGGGTGGCTCGCAGGCCGGTCTGGAACTTGTCGAGGATGGGGCCGCCGGCCTCGGCATACGATTTGGAGCCGGCATTCTTGAAGATGTCGTCCGGAGCGTCGTAGCCGAACCAGTACACCGCCGCAGTCTTCGCCTTCGGATCGAGGTCATTGGCATCCCCGGCCATGACATCGGCTCGGTCTATGCCGCCCCTGACCTTCGAGAGTTGCTCGCCGGTCCCCGGTACATAGGTGACGACATTGTCCGCGGTGTCGGGGTTGCCGACCGCGACGATCGTCTTTCCGTCATCCGCCGTCGAGAGACCGACCAAGAACGCGTCCGGCTTGTTCGGGTCGGCGAGGCGGGAGCTGATCGCGTTCAGTCCGCGCAGTTTGCCCGACAGCTCGCCCTGCTGCCGCTGCAGCTTGATGAGCTCCGTCTCCCAGGCCGCCTTCGGGTCGAGGACGTGCGGATACACCTCCGCGAGCCGGCTCGGGTACATGCTCCGCAGATAGTCGCTCCGCGCCTGGGACGTGGCCAGTTCCTGCTTGAGCACGCCGTCCTCCCGCAGCAGGACCGACCGGTTCGCCAGGTCTCGGTCGGTGATCGGGATGCCGTCCAACGCGCCGACCAGGTCGGGGAAGTCGAGGATCGCTTGCTCCTGCTGCTGCGGGGTCAGCGACTCCCACCATGCCCGGACCTGGGCCGGGGTGCGCTGGGCTTGCGCCTCCAGGTCGGTACGCGAAACAGGTTGCAGCTGGGTCGTACCGAAACCGGTCCTCGGGGTGGGAATGTTGATCGTGATGGCGTTGGCGGTGGAGTCGTCCAGGGCGCGCGCCCGCTCGACGACCGACCGCAGGTCGTTGAGGAGCAACCCGGTCTGCCGCGCGGTGTGCTCGAGATGGCCCGCCGAGTAGGCCGCGGCTGGCGCGGTGATGCCGCCGGTCGCCGGGTCCACCGAGTACCCGGCCCGCCGGGCCTCGGCCACGATCCCCTCCGCCTGCTGGCGCAGCGCGCTCATCCCGTAGGCATGCTGGTCCATCGCGTCGAAGATGCGCTTCGCCGGGTTGCAGGTGTTGCTCACCTCGGCCCGCAGGGCGGCCGCCCGCTCGGCCGCCGCGGCCGACCCGGCGCCCTCCGGCCAGGCGTGCGGCAGGTCCCGGGTGCCGCGGATCAGCTGTTCCGCGGCGTCGTCGACGCCCCGCGCCAACCGCTGCCACTGGTCGGCGGCGGTGTGCCAGGGCGCCACGTCGAGGACCAGCAGGTCGGCCAGGGTCATCTCGCTCATCGCGGCCCCCGGAGGTCGCCCGCGTTCTCCCGATCGGTGGTCTCCAGGTCGCGGGCCGCGTCGGTCAGCCGGGCGCCGAAGCCGGTGACGTCCGCGGTGAGCCGCCGCAGGTCCGCCAGCCAGGCCTTCGCGGCGGCCTGGGCGGCGACGGCCGCGGACGAACCGGGGCGCGGGGCCGGCGCGAGACCTTGAGCTGGCAGCTTCCGCAATGTGGTGGCGGCTGCGCCGACCTCCGCGCCGATTCCGCGCAGGGCCTCAATGTCCACCCCGAGCATCGGTCCCTCCCCTCGTGCGCTTCGACAGGAGGTACACCGATTTCGATGCGGCAGTTCAATGCCTAGAGCGACGCGGCACGTTCCAGGCGGCGGGCCAGGACGCGCTCGGTGAGGGTGACCAGGACGGTCTTGACCGATTCGCGGCGGCGGGCGTCGCACTCGACCATCGGCAGCTCGTCGGTGAGGCCGAGCGCCTCGCGGATCTCGGTGTGCTCGAAGCGGCGCGCCCCGTCGAAGGTGTTGACGCCCACGATGAACGGGATGTCGTGGTCCTCGAAGTAGTCGATGGCCGGGAAGCAGTCCTCGATCCGCCGGGTGTCGACCAGCACGATCGCGCCCAGCGCCCCGTCCACCAGGTCGTCCCAGAGGAAGGCGAAGCGGTCCTGGCCGGGCGTGCCGAACAGGTAGAGCAGCAGCGCCTCGTCCAGGGTGATCCGGCCGAAGTCGAGGGCGACCGTGGTGGTGGTCTTCTGGGCGACCGCCGAGGTGTCGTCCACGCCGATCGACTTCTCGGTCAACTCCGCCTCGGTGACCAGCGGCTCGATCTCGGAGACCGCGCCGACGAAGGTGGTCTTGCCGACCCCGAAACCGCCGCTGATGACGATTTTGACGGCCACCAGTGGTGACGCGGTGACCGTTTCAGAGCGCCCGAACACGATCCCGGATCCTCTCGATCAGTGTGGTGGACAGCTCCCCCGGCCTCTGGTCCACGAGCACGAAGCCTTCGGTGATCAGGTCGGCGACGATCACCCGGACGACGCCGAGCGGCACGCTCAGCGCCGAGGCCAGGTCCGCGATCGATCGCGGCGACTGGCAGAGTTCGACGATCCGCCGGGCCTCGAACCGCAGCGGCGCGGAGAGCGCGGCCGGGGCGGCGTACAGCTGGGTCTCGATCCGCAGCCCGTCGTGCATCGGCTCGGTGCGCCCGCCGGTGATCATGAAGGGCCGGACCATCGGCCCGTCTTCCGAGTTCATCGCGCCACCTCCGCCGCACCCCGGCGGCGGCCGGCGCTCGCAAGCCCGCTCATCTCGGTAGGCTCTGCCGCGACTCGGCGATCAGCGCGGGGGTGAGCAGGTCGCCGAAGCGCTCGGCGAGCCGGGCGATCTCGTAGCCGACCAGGCCCAGGTCGCTGTCCCCGCCGGCCACCACGCCGAGGCAGCTGCCGCCCGGGATCACCGAGATCACCAGGAAGCCGCGCCGCATCTCGATCATGACGAGCTTGAGCCCGTCGAAGTCGTAGCGGCGCGACGCGGTCCGGGCCAGGCTGGCCATGCTGGAGACGATCGCGGCCAACTGGTCCGCCTCGGCCCGGCTCAGCCCGTCCGAGCCGGCGATCAGCAGCCCGTCCGAGGAGACCGCGACGGCGTCCCGCACGCCGTCGGTCTGATGGACGAAGTTGCCGAGCATCCAGTTGAACTGGTGCCGGTCGGCGGGCGCTTCCACGGTCATCGGTTCTCCTCGGAGGTGGCGGCTTCAGCGAACGAGGTGGCGGTATCGCCGAAGGAGGTGGCGGTGCCGCCCAACGAGGTGGCGGTATCGCCGAAGGAGGTGGCGGTCTCGGCGAAGGGCCGGGCGCCCCGTTCGAGGCCGGCGCGCAGGGCGGTGAGACGGTCCCGCACCGCGCCGGGGGCGTCGCTGACCGCGACGGTGGGCTCGTCGTGCGAGGCATGCGAGCCGTGCGAGACGTGCGAGGCATGCGAGCCACGCGAGGAATGCGAGCCGCGCGGGGCAGGCACCGGGTCACGATCCGCCCGGCGCGCACGAGGGATGCGTTTTCGCAGACCATTCGCCGTACGATCGGAGTCCAGCCCGGCGATCGCCGGGCGCTCCGTGACCACCACGTAGTCGACTTCCAGAGCTCGTGGCCGGATCCGCATCGGGTCCGCGGTGCGCGGCTGCTCCAGCCGGACCGGCTCCGGCGCCGGGGCCGCCGGGCCGATCTCCGGCGGCTCGGCGAGCAGCTCGGCGGGCAGGCTGATCCGGGCGGTCACCCCGGTCACCGCGGACGGGGTGAGCCGCACCTCGGCACGCATCTCGGCGGCCAGCCGGCCGACCACGTAGTGCCCGAGGAACTTGGCCGGCCCGACCATGAAGTCGCCCTCGCCGCGCAGCCGCTGGTTGGCCCGGTCCAGGTCGGCGTCGCTCATCCCGACGCCCTGGTCGCAGACGGCGATCAGGTAGCCGTCGCCGACCCGCCGCCCGTGGATCTCCACCTCCAGGTCCGGCGGGGAGAAGGTGAGTCCGTTCTCGATCAGTTCGGCGAGCATGTGGGCCAGTCCGCTGGCCACCGCGCCCTGCACCATCGCGTCGTCCAGGCGGCGCAGCACCACTCGCCGGTACTCCTCCACCTCGGAGACGGCGGCCCGGATCACGTCGGCCAGCGGCAGCGGTTCCGGCCACTGCCGCGGGCTGGCCGCGCCGACCAGGACCAGCAGGCTCTCCGCGTTGCGCCGCATCCGGGTGGCCAGGTGATCCAGCTCGAACAGGTTGGCCAGGCCGCCCGGGCTGGTCTCCTCGCGTTCCAGCCGGGTGATGAAGCCGAGCTGGCGGCGGAGCAGGTTCTGGTTGCGGCGGCCCAGGTCGGCCAGCGACTCGGCGGTGCTGCGGCGCAGCCGGGCCTGCTCGGTGGCCAGCTCGTACGCGGTCTTCTGCACCCGGTCGAAGGCGTCGGCGACCCGGCGCACCTCGGCGCTGGCGCCGCCGGCCACCGGCACCTCACCGGGTGGCCCGGTGTCCTCGCCGGCCGCGGCCCGGCGCACCGCCTCCGGCAGCCGGTCACCGGCCAGCCGGTCGGCCTCGCCGGCCAGCTCGGCGAGCGGCTCGGCCAGCGAGCGGGTGGCGCCGATCGCCAGGTAGGCCGAGCCGGCCAGGCAGAGCAGCACCACCGCGGAGAGCAGCGCCAGCCGCAGGGTGGCCCGGTCGCGCAGTTCCTCGGCCCGGGCCAGGGTGCGCGCGCCGATCTGCTGGGCCAGCCCGGTCATGTCGTCGAGCATCGTGGCCACCGCGGTCCACCAGGCGGCCGAGTCGGCGAGCAGGCTCTGCCGGTCGCCGGCGCGCAGCGCGGCGCGTTCCACGGCGTGCGCCCGGGTGGCCGCGTCGCTGCTCATCAGGGTGGTCTTGGCGGCTGCTGCGGCCGGGTCGGCGAACTCGTCGAACTCGCCGAGCGACAGGTCCCGGGCGGCGACGATGTTCAGCAGCTCGGAGAACTCGCCGCTGCGGAAGCCGCCGGCGGTGATCACCCCGTCCAGGAACACCCACTCCTGCGCGGTCGCCTCCTTGACCTCGGTGAGCATCTCCAGCGACTCGGCGCCGCGGCGCAGCTCCAGGTCGTCGACGATCTCCAGGTGCCGGGTGTCGTCGGCGAGGTGCTCGATCACGCCGGTGTAGAAGTCGAAGGTCTCGGCGCGTTCCCCGTCGCCGGTGTCGGCCGCCGCCCGGATCCGGGCCAGGCCGTCCAGCTGGTCGTCGGCGCCGGCCAGCGCCGCGGCCAGCTCGGCGCGCTGGGCGTCGACCCGCTGCCGGGCCGGGGCGATCCGGTCCCGGAAGGCGGTGTTGCCGCCGAGCACCGCGACGGTCAGGCCGCGTTCGTTCTGCAGCTCCTGGATCAGTCCCTGGAGGGCCAGGATCTGGGTGATCCGGCGTTCCGCGGCGGACGCGTCGCGGTAGCGGGAGATCTCGTTGACGTAGATGACGGTGAGCAGCGTCAGCATGGCCGCCAGCGGCAGCGCCAGCATCCGTACGACGCGCCCGCGGATGGTGTGGTCGCGCCGGGTGCTGCGCCGCATCCTCGGTACCCCCCAGTGGTGGTTCGGAGTCGTTCCGTGACCGCCCAGGATTGGCGTCCGTCAACGCCCGGTCAACACCCCGATCGGGGAACGCCCCCATTCGGGGGACGGCGGCGCGCTGTTCGCTCTGGCGCCGCGTTACATCGACGTTTTAACATCTATGAACGATTTTCGCGTTCGAGCGTGACCCCGAAGGGACCGTCCATGCGCCGACGCTTCTCGCAGCTCACCGCTGCCCTCTCCGCCTCACTCCTGACCACCGCAGTCCTGGTCCAGGTGAGCGAACAGCCGGCCACCGCGGCGTTCGCGACCAACGACTACTGCCTCGGCGAGTGCTCCGACATCCTGCCGCCCGGGCAGAACGGGGACGCCGATCTCGCGCAGATCCTGGCGCACCAGGTGCTCGGCACCCAGCCGCCGCACGCCGACGATCAGCTCCGGCCGTACGCGAACCTGGCGTACAGCTACACCGGGCTGACCCCCTCCCAGATCAACTCCTTCTTCAACGACTCGTCGTACGGGGTGGCCTCGACCAACGTGGCCAGCACGGTCTCCCCGCGCGCGGACGTGACGATCGTGCGGGACAAGGCGCTCGGCGTCCCGCACGTCACCGGCACCACCCGGGCCGGGACGATGTTCGGCGCCGGGTACGCCGGCGGGCAGGACCGGCTGTTCCTGATGGACCTGATGCGGCACGTGGCGCGGGGCTCGCTCACCTCGTTCGCCGGGGGCGCCGCGGGCAACCGGGAGCTGGAGCAGAGCGTCTGGCGCAACTCGCCGTACACCGAGGCGGACCTGCAGGCGCAGCTCGACACGCTGCGGGCGTCCGGCGCCCGGGGCGCGCAGCTCTACGACGACGTGGTGCAGTACCTGGCCGGCGTCAACAAGTACATCGACGACTGCATGGCGGCCCGGGACTGCCCCGGCGAGTACGTGCTGACCGGGCACCTGGACGCGATCACCAACGAGGGCGGCCCGGCGGACTTCGTGCCGACCGACCTGATCGCGGTGGCCGGCGTGATCGGCGGCCTGTTCGGCGGGGGCGGCGGTACCGAGATGCAGTCCGCGCTGGTCCGGATCGCCGCCCGGGCGAAGTACGGCGCGACCGCCGGCGACCGGGTGTGGCAGCAGTTCCGCTCGCAGAACGACCCGGAGGCGGTGCTGACCCTGCACGACGGGCAGAGTTTCCCGTACGGCGCGGGGAACCCGAACGCGGCCGGCGTGGCCATGCCGGACCCGGGCAGCGCGGTCCCGCAGGAGATCGTCTTCGACAGGACGGGTTCCGCGGCCAGTGGCACGAGCGGGAGCAGCGCGATCGCCAAGTCGCTGAGCACGCTGACCATGGACAGTGCCAGCCGCGGCATGTCGAACGCCGCCGTGGTGTCCGCGGCGAACTCGGCCACCGGCCACCCGGTCGCCGTCTTCGGCCCGCAGACCGGCTACTTCGCCCCGCAGCTGCTGATGCTCCAGGAGCTGCAGGGTCCGGGGATCAGCAGCCGCGGCGTCGCGTTCAGCGGACTGAACCTCTACACGCTGCTCGGCCGCGGGCCGGACTACGCGTGGAGCGCGACTTCCTCCATTCAGGACATCACCGACACGTACGCGGTGCGGCTCTGCAACGCCGACGGCAGCGCGCCGACCACGGCGTCCACGTCGTACCTGTACCACGGGACGTGCACGGCGATGGAGAACCTGACCCGGACCAACTCGTGGAAGCCGACCGTCGCCGACTCCACGGCGGCCGGCTCCTACCGGCTGACCGTGCAGCGCACCAGGTACGGCCTGGTCACCTGGCGGGGCACGGTGGGCGGGACGCCGGTGGCGTTCACCGGGCAACGATCGACGTACCGGCACGAGGCGGACTCGGCGATCGGGTTCCAGATGTTCAACGAGCCGGAGCAGATGGGCACCGCGGCCGGCTTCACCACCGCCGCGTCGAACATCCCGTTCGCGTTCAACTGGTTCTACGTCAACTCCACGCAGAACGCGATGTACACCTCGGGAGCTCAGCCGGTCCGGCCGGGCACCGTCGACCCGAACCTGCCGAACTGGGGCGACCCCGCCAACGAGTGGCTGAGCTGGAACGGCAGCACCGCCCACCCGCAGGCGGTGAACCAGGACTACTTCATCAGCTGGAACAACAAGCAGGCGGCCGGGTTCTCGGCGGCGGACGGCAACTTCAGCTTCGGCTCGGTGCACCGCGGCGACCTGCTCGACGCGCCGCTCAAGGCGGGCATCGCGGCCGGCACGAAGTACGACCGGGCGTCCCTGCTCAAGCTGGTCGAGCAGGCCGGGCTGACCGACCTGCGCGGCAAGGAGGTGCTGCCGGTGCTCCTGCGGGTGATCGACACCGCGGCGGTCACCGACCCGGCGCAGGCGGCCGCGGTCGCCAAGCTGCGCGCCTGGCTCAGCAACGGCGCGCTGCGCCGGGAGACCGCGGCGGGCAGCAAGGCGTACGCCGACGCGGACGCCATCCGGCTCTTCGACGCGTGGTGGCCGAAGCTGGTCCAGGCGCAGTTCTCCGCCGGGCTGGGCAGCGGGCTGTTCGACGCCCTGGTGGACGCGCTGCAGATCAACGAGTCGCCGTCCGGCGGACAGACCGGCCCGGTCTCCGACCTGCCCACCTCGGCCAACGAGTCGCAGGCGCACAAGGGCTCGGCGTTCCAGTACGGCTGGTGGGGCTGGGTGGACAAGGACCTGCGCGCGGTGCTCGGCGACGCGGTGCCGAACTGGTCGACGAAGTACTGCGGCGGCGGGACGGTGAGCGCCTGCCGGAGCGCGCTGCTGACCAGCCTCGGCGCCGCGCTGGCCGAGCCGGCCGGGACCACCTACCCGGGCGACGAGCACTGCTCGGCGGGTGACCAGTGGTGCGCCGACGCGATCCTGCAGTCGCCGCTGGGCGGGATCACCCACGACCTGATCGGGTGGCAGAACCGGCCGACGTACCAGCAAGTGGTGTCCTTCCCCGCGAAGCGGGGCGACTCGGTGAGCAATCTGGCGAGCGGGAAGAGCGTCAGCGCGTCGAGCACGCAACTCGGCTATCCGGCGAGCAACGCGGTCGACGGCAGACCGGGCACCCGGTGGGCCAGTTCCTGGTCGGACAACCAGTCGATCCGGGTGGACCTGGGCGCCACGACGCGGGTGGCCCGGGTGGTCACTTCGTGGGAATCGGCGTACGCGACCGCGTACCGGATCGAGACCTCGGCGAATGGGACCACCTGGACCGAGGTGGCCGCGGTGACCGGAGGAAACGGCGGCGTCGACAACGTCGTGCTGACCCCGACCGACGCGCGCTACGTGCGGCTCACCGGGCAGACCCGGGCGACCAGTTACGGCATCTCACTATTTGAGCTGGAGATTTATTCACATTGATGTGACAGCCTGGTCCGCCACCCTCGGCGGACCAGGCTGAATTACCGCTCGGTAATACTCACGAGTAACCCCGAGACGCATTCGGAGCAGGGCGGTTACCCGTCATCCGGCTTTACCACCTGTAGTCTCCTGGCGAAGGTTTTCGCTGAGGTAAGGGCTCGATCGGGTGTTCAAACGAATCGCCATCGTCAACCGTGGTGAGGCCGCGATGCGGCTCATCCACGCCGTCCGGGAGCTCGCCGCGGAGACCGGCGCGCAGATCGAGACCGTCGCGCTTTACACCGACGTCGACCGGACCGCCACCTTCGTCCGTGAGGCCGACATCGCCTACGATCTCGGTCCCGCCGCCTCCCGGCCCTATCTGGACCTCAAGGGTCTGGAGCACGCGCTGGTGCAGACCGGCGCGGACGCCGCCTGGGTCGGCTGGGGCTTCGTCGCCGAGGACCCGGCGTTCGCCGAGCTGTGCGACCGGATCGGGATCACGTTCATCGGGCCCAGCGCGGAGGCCATGCGCAAGCTCGGTGACAAGATCGGCTCGAAGCTGATCGCCGAGGAGGTCGGCGTGCCGGTCGCGGCATGGAGCCGCGGCCCGGTCGAGACGCTGGAGGCCGCGCTCGAGGCGGCCGAGCGGATCGGCTACCCGCTGATGCTCAAGGCGACCGCCGGTGGTGGCGGGCGCGGCATCCGCAAGGTCGCCTCGGCCGAGGAGCTGGCCGACGCCTACGAGCGGACCAGCCAGGAGGCGGCCCGCGCGTTCGGCAGCGGCATCGTCTTCCTGGAGCGCCTGGTCACCGGCGCCCGGCACGTCGAGGTGCAGGTCATCGCGGACGGCCAGGGCACCGCGTGGGCGATCGGCGTGCGCGACTGCTCGGTGCAGCGGCGCAACCAGAAGGTGATCGAGGAGTCCGCCTCCCCGGTGATGCCGGCCGAGCGGGCCGCCGAGCTCAAGGCGTCCGCTGAGCGGCTCGCGGTCGCGGTCGGCTACCGCGGCGCGGCCACCGTCGAGTTCCTCTACCACCCCGGGGAGGACCTGCTGGCCTTCCTCGAGGTGAACACCCGGCTGCAGGTCGAGCACCCGATCACCGAGTACGTGACCGGCACCGACCTGGTCAAGCTGCAGATCCACGTGGCTTCCGGCAACCGGCTGGAGGGTGAGCGGCCGGTCGAGCGCGGGCACGCGATCGAGGCCCGGCTCAACGCCGAGGACCCGGACCGCGACTTCGCCCCCTCCCCCGGCAAGATCGTCCGGCTGGAGTTCCCGGCCGGCCCGGGCATCCGGGTGGACACCGGGGTCAGCGAGGGCGACAGCATCCCGGGCGACTTCGACTCGATGATCGCCAAGGTGATCGCGTACGGGAAGGACCGGGACGAGGCGCTCGGCCGGCTGCGCCGCGCGATGACCGAGACCACCGTCGTGATCCAGGGCGGCGCCACCAACAAGAGCTTCGTGCTCGACCTGCTCGACCAGCCCGAGGTGATCGACGGCAGCGCCGACACCGGCTGGATCGACCGGGTCCGCGGCGAGGGCCGGCTGGTCTCCGACCGGCACTCCGGGGTGGCCCTCGCGGCCGCCGCGATCGAGGCCTACGAGGACGAGGAGCACGTCGAGCAGCAGCGCCTGCTCTCCACCGCGTTCGGCGGGCGGCCGCAGGTGCGGCACGAGAGCGGGGCGCCGCTCGACCTGAAGCTGCGCGGATCGACGTACCGGGTGCGGGTGGCCCGGGTCGGCGCGCACCGGTTCCGGGTCGGCGTGGAGGCCGGCGACGACGTCCGGCTGGCCGACGTGATCCTGGAGCGGTTCGACGAGCACAGCGGCCGGATCGTGGTCAACGGCGTGCGGCACAAGCTGCTCACCGGCACGCACGGCGCGATCACCCTGGTCGAGGTGGACGGCGTCACCCACCGGATCAGCCGGGACGAGGGCGGCGTGCTGCGCTCCCCGATGCCCGCCCTGGTGGTGGCCACCCCGCTGGAGGCCGGCGCCGAGGTCGAGGCCGGCGCGCCGGTGCTCGTCCTGGAGGCCATGAAGATGGAGGCGGTGCTGCGCGCGCCGTTCCGGGCCCGGGTCAAGGAGGTGCTGGTCGCGGTCGGCAGCAAGGTGGACGCCGGCGCCGCGCTGCTGCGCCTGGAGCCGGTCGGCGGTGACGACGCCCAGGAGGCGGCGGCCACCACGGCCGCTCCGATCGACCTGCCCGCCGCGCCGGACGGGGAGCCGGCCCGGCAGCGCGTCGCCCGCGGCCAGGAGGACCTGCGCAGCCTGCTGCTCGGCTTCGACGTCGACCCGCACGACGAGCGCCGGGTGCTGGACGACTACCTGGCCGCCCGGGCCGTCGCGATCGAGGAGGGCCGGCGGCCGCTGGACCGCGAGGTCGCGCTGATCGAGGTCTTCGCCGACCTGGCCGAGCTGAGCCGCAACCGGCCGGCCGGCGAGGAGCCGGGCGACACCCACGTGCACAGCGCCCGCGAGTTCTTCCACACCTACCTGCAGAGCCTGGACGTGGAGCGGGCCGGCCTGCCGCAGTCGTTCCGGACCAAGCTGGCCAAGGCGCTCGGCCACTACGGCGTGACCGAGTTCGAGCGGACCCCGGACCTGGAGGCCGCGGTCTTCCGCATCTTCCTGGCCCAGCAGCGCGGCAGCGTCGACGCCGCGGTGGTCGCCGCCCTGCTGCGCGCCTGGCTGCAGGAGCCGCCGCCGGACGCCACCCTGCACGAGCCGGCCGGTCTCGCCCTGGAGCGCCTGGTCGCCGCGACCCAGGTGCGCTTCCCGGCGGTCGCCGACCTGGCCCGCGGTGTGGTCTTCACCTGGTTCGGCCAGCCGCTGCTGCGCCGCAACCGGGCCCGGGTCTACGCCGAGATCCGCAAGCACCTGCGGCACCTCGACGAGTTCCCGCAGTCGCCGGACCGCGCCGACCGGATCGCCACGATGGTCCGCAGCACCGAGCCGCTGGTCCGGCTGCTCGGCCAGCGCCTGGTCCGCCACAACCTGGACAACTCGGTCCTGCTCGAGGTGCTGACCCGGCGCTACTACGGCAACAAGGGGCTGGACGCGGTCCGCTCCACCGTCTCCGGCGGCGTCTCGTTCGTCGTCGCGGAGAAGGAGGGTGCGCGGGTCGTCTCGGCCGCCGAGGGCTTCGACAACCTGGGCCGCACCCTGGCCGGGCTGGCCGAGCTGGCCGGCGGGGACGGCGCCATCGACGCCGACATCTACCTCGCGTGGGAGGGCCAGCCGGCCGACACCGAGGAGATGGCCACCGCCCTGCACGAGGTGATCAGCGGGGTTGCCATGCCGCCGCAGGTGCGCCGGGTCACCGCCACGGTCGCCGGGCGCAGCGGCGCGGTGATGCACCACCACTTCACCTTCCGGCCGTCCACCACCGGGATGGAGGAGGAGCGGCTGATCCGCGGGCTGCACCCGTACATCGCGCAGCGGATGCAGCTGGAGCGCCTGCGCAAGTTCGACCTGACCCGGCTGCCGTCGGCGGACGAGGAGATCTACCTCTTCCAGTGCGTCGCCCGGGAGAACCCGGCCGACGACCGGCTCGTCGCGTTCGCCCAGATCCGCGACCTGACCGAGCTGCGCGAGCAGGACGGCCGGCTGGTCGCCCTGCCGACCACCGAGGACACCATCAGCACCTGCCTGGACGGCATCCGGCGGGCGCAGTCCCGGCGGGCGTCGGACAAGCGGTTCAACACCAACCGGATCGTCATCTACGTGTGGCCGGAGCTCGGCCTCACCCACGCCGAGATGGAGATGATCGCCCGGCGGGTGTCGCCGACCACGGCGGGCGCCGGCCTGGAGGAGATCCTGTTCATCGCCCGGCGGCGCGACGAGCGGACCGGCGAGCTGGTCAAGGTGAACGTGCGGATCACGTTCAGCGCGACCGGCGGGACCGAGCTGATCCTCGGCAAGCCGACCACCGACCCGGTCGAGCCGCTCGACGGCTACCGGCAGAAGGTGCTCCGGGCCAGCAGCCGCAACACCGTCTATCCGTACGAGCTGGTCGAGTTCCTCGGCTCGTTCGAGGAGCACGACCTGAACGAGCAGCACCAACTCGTGCCGGTCGACCGACCCAAGGGCAAGAACGCGTCCGCGCTGGTCGCCGGCGTGGTCCGGACGGTCACGTCGCGGCATCCGGAGGGCATCACCCGGGTGGTGCTGCTGGGTGACCCGACCAAGTCGCTGGGCGCGTTGTCCGAGCCGGAGTGCCGCCGGGTGATCGCGGCTCTCGACCTGGCCGAGTCGCTGCGGGTGCCGCTGGAGTGGTACGCGCTGTCCTCCGGGGCGCGGATCTCGATGAGCTCCGGTACCGAGAACATGGACTGGGTGGCCGCCGCGCTCAAGCGGATCGTCGAGTTCACCCAGGCCGGCGGCGAGATCAACATCGTGGTCGCGGGGATCAACGTGGGCGCCCAGCCGTACTGGAACGCCGAAGCGACCATGCTCATGCACACCAAGGGCATCCTGGTGATGACCCCGGACTCGGCGATGGTGCTGACCGGCAAACAGTCCCTGGACTTCTCCGGCGGCGTGTCGGCCGAGGACAACTTCGGCATCGGCGGCTACGACCGGGTGATGGGACCCAACGGCCAGGCCCAGTACTGGGCGCCGAACCTGATGGCCGCCCGCGACGTGCTCATGTCGCACTACGACCACACCTACGTGGTGCCGGGCGAGGCCGGCCCGCGGCCGGTCGAGAGCACCGACCCGGTCGACCGGGACATCTCCGACTTCCCGCACGTGGTCGACGGCAGCGACTTCACCACGGTCGGCGAGATCTTCTCGGCCACCTCCAACCCGGACCGCAAGAAGCCGTTCGACATCCGTACGGTCATGCGCGCCCTGGCCGACCAGGACCACCCGGTGCTGGAACGCTGGGCCGGGATGGCCGACGCGGAAACCGCCGTCGTGCAGGACGCCCACCTCGGCGGCATGCCGGTCTGCCTGCTCGGCATCGAGTCCCGCTCGGTCCCGCGCCGCGGGTTCCCGCCCACCGACGGCCCGGACACCTACACCGCCGGCACCCTGTTCCCCCGCTCCTCGAAGAAAGCAGCCCGGGCGATCAACGCCGCCAGCGGCAACCGCCCCCTCGTGGTACTGGCGAACCTGTCCGGCTTCGACGGCTCCCCCGAATCGATGCGCAAACTCCAGCTCGAATACGGCGCCGAGATCGGCCGGGCCATCGTCAACTTCCAGGGCCCGATCGTGTTCACCGTGATCTCCCGCTACCACGGCGGCGCGTTCGTCGTCTTCTCCAAGGCACTCAACCCGAACATGACCGTCCTCGCCCTGGAAGGCTCGTTCGCCTCGGTCCTCGGTGGCGCACCGGCCGCGGCCGTGGTGTTCACCGGCGACGTCAACAAGCGCACCGCGACCGACCCGCGGATCACCGCCATGGAGGCCCGGGTCTCCGCGGCCAGCGGGGCCGACCGCAGCGCGCTCGCGGCCGAGCTGGACGAGCTGCGCTCGTCGGTCCGGGCGGAGAAGCTGGGTGAGGTGGCGGCCGAGTTCGACCGGGTGCACAGCATCCAGCGGGCCGTCGAGGTCGGCTCGGTCGACGCGGTGATCAAGGCGGCCGAGCTGCGGCCGCGGATCATCGAGGCGATCCGGGGACGTCAGTCCTGACCTGATGGACAGCAGAGCGGCGGGCCACCTGAGGTCTCAGGTGGCCCGCCGCTCCGTTCTCAGGCCTGGAACAGACCCGCGACCAGGGTCAGCACCGGGTTCTGCGCGATGGCGTGCGCGGCGTCGCAGCCGTGCACCGCGGTGGCGACCGACGCGCTGACGATCTCGTACTCGAAGCCGTCGGCGCAGACCGCCGGGGACGCCGAAGGGGTCCGCCGGCCGGTGAACTCGGGCGCCGTCAGCAGCTGGCGCAGTTCCGCCATGGTGCCGGCGGACAGCGAGGTCCGCACCGGCGCCTTCCCCCGATGTGTCACCACCGCCGAACCGTCGGCCGCGATGACGACCCGGTCGTCGACCCCGGCGAAACCACCCCGGCGGGTCACGGTCAGCGGGAACGCCTTCCCCACCGGCGCGGCCGTGGCGGTGGCCGTGACGCTGGCCGCCGCCGTGGCGGTGGCCGCGCCGGTGGCCGCCGGAACGGAGGCCGGCCCGGCGGCGGACGGTGCCGCCGGGCTGACCGAGGCCGCCGGCGCGGCGCCCTGAATGTTGTCCGCGCACCCGGCCACGCCGCCGATCAGCAGCGTCGCCAGGACCACGGGGAGGCGCAACGCTCGCACCCCGGTCACCTCCATCGTCATCGTTCCGATCCGGCCCGGTCGATCAGCCGGGCAGGTTCCAGCCGAGCACGGCGTTGCCGGACCCGGCGTAGGAGACCACCCGGTAGCGGTAGCTGCCGGCGGTGCCGGTGTAGGTGAGATTCTCCCGCGCCGTCTCCCCGGTGGACCGGGCCACGTTGGTCCACCGCCCGTTGACACTCTTGTCCAGGTAGAGGTCGAAGTCGGCGCCGGCCGGACCGGCCAGGCAGGCGGTGTGCCGCCCGCTGCCCGCGGTGAAGGTGCCGGTCACCGCGGTGGCGCCGGCGGCGACGGCGCCGCTGTCGTGCGAGGAGAAGCCGGCCTGGCAGTCACCGGACGGCGCGCCGGTCGGCGAGCTGGTGGCGGTCGGCGTGGCGGTGGCCGTCGGCGACGCGGTGGCGCTCGGGCTGGTGGTCGATCCGCCGGTGCAGGACGGCTCGCCCGCGGCGGCCGGGACGCTGACCGCGTTCCACGCCGCCTTGACGGTGGCGCACTCGGTGCCGTTGCCGAACAGCTGTGCCGCCGCGGCCACCGAGGCGGCCCGGGCCTTGGCGTGCGTCCAGCCGCTGGTCTTGCGCATCAGCGTGGCCATGTAGATCTTGCCGGCCTTCTGGATGCCCAGCCCGGTCACCGTGCTGTTGTTGCAGGTCGGGCTGGCCGGCTGGCCGTTGGTCGGCCGGCTGCCCTCGGCGAGCAGGTAGAACCAGTGGTTCTGCGGACCCGCCGCGGCGTGCACCTCGGTGCTCGGGATGGCGCTGGAGAAGCAGTTCGGGTCGCCGAGCTTGGACGGGTCGGCCATGTTCCGGATCGGCCCGCTGCCGGCCAGGTTGGCCATCTCGCCCACGGTGTAGTCGCCCGGGTCACGGGCGTCGTTCGCGAAGAACTCGGTCAGCGCGCCGAAGATGTCGCCGGTCGACTCGTTCAGGCCACCGGCCTCGTTGCCGCTGCTCGAGCCGCCCGGGGTGAACTGGTTGATGGCGTGCCCGAACTCGTGGCCCAGCACGTCCATCACGGTGAGCAGCCGCCGGTTGTCGCTGGAGTGCCCGATCTCGACCCGCGAGCCGTTCCAGAACGCGTTGACGTCGTCCAGGCCCAGCCGGATCGGGAAGGCGCGGCCGTTGCCGTCGATGCCGTCGCGGCCCAGCCAGTCGCGCAGCATGTTCCACTCCTGCGTGACCGTGTACATCGCGTCGACGCAGCCGGTCACCAGGTCGGTGGCGTTGCCGGTGCCCCACGTGTCGGTGGTGCTGGTGAAGGCGGCGCCGTTCTGACCGCCGCACTGCAGCCCGGGGCGGGCCGGGTCACTCATGGTGAACCGTCCGCCCGAGTTGGTGGTGTTGATCGTGACGTCGCCGTAGTAGGCGCCGTGCCCGGCGGCGTCCACGACGTCGTCGCGGGTCAGGTCGCTGATCACCTTGCCGGTGCCGGCGTCCACGAAGACGTGCAGGTGGCTGGGGACCAGGGCGCCGTCGACCCGCTTCCGGCCGTCGAGGACCACCTCGTACGCCAGGACGCCGGCCTCGCGGGCGACCACCTTGAGCGTGCCGCGGTCCGCGGAGTCCACCTTGGCGAGCTGCTTGCGGGCGGTCCTGACGGCCGCCGCGGCGGAGATCTTCGCCTTGGTGCCGACCGACAGCGCCTGGTCCTGCGCCACGTAGTTGCCGAGCACCGCGCCGTTCGCGTCGGTGACCACGACCGCGTCGCCGCCCTCGACCGGCAGACCCTGGTACGACCGGGTGTAGGAGACGTACTGCAGGCCCGACTGGCTGACCACCTGACGCTTCACCAGCTGGTCGTGACCGCTCTTGAAGAACAGCTTCGGCTTCTTCGCCACCAGCGCGGCGGCGGACGTCGTCGCCCGGGAGGTGGCGACAGCCGTCGGGACCGCGGCGGCGGTGGCGGGCGCGGTCTCGGCCGCCGGGGAGGTGGCCGCGTTCCCGTCCGGCATGGTGAGGGCGAGGGAACCGGCGACGGTGACTGCCGCTATCCCGCTCGCCAGCGCGACTTTGTGCTTCAACGGTGCTCCTTGCGCGAATGGTCGCGGCGCCGATGTCCGGGTTGTGCCCGGTCGTCCCGCCGTCGCGAAGTGAGGAATGGCTCGTGTGCCGAGCGAGGGCCAGTTTTCGGTGGCGGGAATGACCGCGTCAATGCGCTTAAGAAATGCTTAACCCTCGATAAGGCTGGGGTTCAGCGTCTTACGGTGGGCTTTCGCCAAGCTTTATCGAGCCGATGCCGGACATCGACGAGAGGTACCGGTGTCGTCACCGGCGACCAGGCAAGACCGCGGGACCGGTTCGTGATCGCACCGATAGCCGGTCTTCCGGTGCGCTTAAGGTTACGCGGGCGAGAATCGCGCGGATCACCACCGGCAGCTATGGTCGGCTCCTGATCTTTCAATTAGCGGTGGTCACGGAATGAGACGCAGTTACGTATGGGTCGCCCTCGCGGTGACCACGCTGGTGGCGCTGGCCTTCGTCATCCCGCTGGCGATGCTGGTGCGCACCGCGGTCCGCGACCGCGCGCTGCGCGAGGCGGAACGGCAGGCCCTCGGGCTGTCCGCGGTGCTGGTCGTGGCGACCGACCGCGACCTGGTGCTGAACTCGATCATGAGTACCGAGGCGGGCAAGCACGGGCAGCTGGCGGCGCACCTGCCCACGCTCGGCACGGTGGGCACCTCCCGGGTCGGCGGCGACCTGGTCGTGCGGGTCCGCCAGCAGCAGGTCGCCGCCACGGTCGAGGCGGCCGGCGGCCAGGTCTACCTGCGGCCGGTGGCGCTGCCCGAGGGGCTGATCGCGGTGATCGAGGTCTACGTGCCGGCCGCCTCGCTGCGCGACGGTGTCGGCCTGGCCTGGCTGGTGCTGATCGGGGAGGCGATCGTGCTGGTCGGGGTCTCCACGGTGCTGGCCGACCGGCTCGCCGCCCGGGTGGTCGGAGCCAGCCGGGATCTGGCCCGGACCGCCACCGCGCTGGGGGCGGGCAGCCTGCACGCCCGGGTCCGGCCGAGCGGCCCCCGGGAGATCGAGGACGTCGGGGGCGCGCTGAACGTGCTCGCCGACCGGTTCACCGAGCTGCTGGCCACCGAGCGGGCCCTCGCCGCGAACCTGTCGCACCGGCTCCGGGTGCCGTTGACCGCGCTGCGGCTGAACACCGAGACACTGCCGGCCGGCCCGGACCGGGACCGCCAGGCGCGGATGGTCGACCGGCTGGAGCAGGAGATCAACGCCGTGATCGTGGAGGCCGCCCGGCCGCTGGCGGCCCGGCCCCGGCTGCGCTGCGACCTGGGCGCCGTGGTGACCGACCGGACCGCGTTCTGGGGCGCGCTCGCCGAGGACCAGGGCCGGCCGTGGCAGACCCAGCCGCCGCCGGCCGGCATCACCGTGCCGGCCGCCTTCTCGATGGTCGCCGAGGCTCTCGACGTGCTGCTCGGCAACGTCTTCCACCACACCCCGGAGACCGCCGCCTGCCGGGTGTCGGTGCAGCGCGGCCCGGACGCCACGGTCTCGGTGGTGGTGGACGACGCCGGCCCCGGCTTCCGGGACGCGGAGAGCGCCCTGGCCCGCGGCGCCAGCGGCGCCGACTCCACCGGGCTGGGGCTGGACATCGCCCGGCGGCTCGCCGCCGACACCGGCGGCCGGCTCACCGTCGGCCGCAGCGATCTCGGCGGCGCCCAGGTGGTGCTCACGCTCGGCGTGGCCGACGACGACGCGCCCGCCCCGGAACCCCGCGCCGGCCTGTGGAAACGTCTCGGCGGCGGTGCGCATGCCCGGCGCTGAGTCAGCTGGTCTCGCCGGGGGCGGAGAGGCGGATGCCGACGCCGCGCACGGTGTGCAGGTAGCGCGGCGCGGCGGCCCGCTCGCCGAGCTTGCGGCGCAGCCAGGTCACGTGGACGTCGACGGTCTCCGGCGAGCGGCCCTCCGGGCCCCAGACGTCGTCGAGCACCTGACGCCGGGTGACCACCTTCCCGGCCCGCCGCATCAGGTACGCCAGCAGGTCGAACTCCAGCCGGGAGAGCTGCAGCGGCACGCCGTCGAGCGAGGCGGTCCGGGCCTCCGGGTCGAGCTCCAGCCCGCCCACGGTCAGCGTCGCGGCGGCCGGCCCGGGCCCGCGCCGCAGCACCGCGGCGATCCGCGCCTCCAGCTGCTCGGCGGAGTAGGGCTTCACCACGTAGTCGTCGGCGCCGGCCCGCAGCAGGCGGATCATCTCGCTCTCCGCGCCCCGGGCGGTGGCCACCACCACCGGCACCGCGGACGTCGACCGGATGCCGCGCAGCACCGCCGCGCCGTCCAGGTCGGGCAGGTTCAGATCCAGGACCACCACGTCGGGGCGCTGGCGGGTCAGCTCGCGGAGCCCGTCGAGCGCGGTCCCGCACAGCCGCACGTCGTGCCCGGCCATGGTGAGCAGCCGGTCGACCGCCTCCCGGATGTCGCGATCGTCCTCGATCACCAGCACGTCCGCCATGGCGACAATCTATCGATCACCGAGGAGGGCCGTCATCGTGGGCCGTAGCTGGCGTTTCGTCATCGCGTGGCTGTCCGCGGCGGTCGCCGCCGTCACCGTCTCCTGGCTCGGGGTGCGGCTCGGCGTCGCGCCCGCGATCACCGACGAGGCGCCGGTGGCGATCGACGCCAACCGCCGCTACACCGAGGTCCGGTTCGGGGTCGCCGACGCCCTGCCGTCGTCGGCCGCGCCGGCCACGCCGCGCCCCAGCCACTCGTCGCCGCGACCGCGCCGGAAGCCGTCCAGCGCGGCGGCCACCCGGACGACCACCCCGCGGCCGGCGCCGTCCCTGACCTCGGCCAGCCCCTCGCCGAGCCCGGCCCCGCCGGCGCCGGACGTGCGCCCGCGCTACCGGGTCCAGTCGGAGGGCGGCGACGTGATCGTCGCCTACTCGTCGACCCGGATCGACGTGGTCGGCGCCGACCCACTCCCCGGGTACGCGGTGACCGTCACCCGGCGCAGCGACACGCTGGTCGTCGCCCGGCTGGCCGGCCCGTCGCACGCCTCGGTCATCACGCTGTACTGGAACGCCGGGCCGGGCGCCCAGATCGTCGAGGAGTACGGCGGCTGAGCGTCCCGGTCAGGCGACGGCGGCGGTCGCCCGGCCGGCGGCGCGCAGCTCGGTGATCCGGGACGGCGGGACCGGCCGCGACCAGTAGTAGCCCTGGCCGTACCGATAACCGAGATCGCGCAGCAGGTCCCGCTGCTCGGCCGTCTCGATCCCCTCGGCCACCGAGCTGAACTCCAGCGCCGCGGCCATCTGGCTGACCGCGGTCGCCACCGCCGACTGCCGGCCCACCGTGGTGATCGACTCGACGAACGAGCGGTCCAGCTTCAGCGTGGTCACCGGGCAGGTGAGCAGCAGCCCGAGCGAGGACGCCGCGGTGCCGAAGTCGTCCAGCGCGAGCCGGACGCCGAGCTCGCGCAACGCCAGCATGGCGGCGTGCGACTCCTCGTCGTCGAGCACCGCGGTCTCGGTCACCTCGATGCTCAGGCAGCCGGGTGGCAGCCCGTTGCCGGACAGCGCCGCCGCCACGTCGCCGACCAGGGCGGCGTCGCGCAGCTGCCGCCCGGCCACGTTGACCCCGACGGTCAGCGGCTCGGCGCCGGGCAGCTCGGCGCGCCACACGGCGGCCTGCCGGCACGCCTCGCGCAGCGCCCACCGGCCGATCGCGACGATCTGCCCGGTCCGTTCGGCGACCGGGATGAACTCCACCGGCGAGACCAGGCCCCGGGTCGGGTGGTTCCACCGGATCAGCGCCTCCACCCCGGTCAGCCGCTCGTCGGCGAGCCGCACGATCGGCTGGTAGACCAGGGTGAACTGGTCCTCCTCCAGGGCGGTGGCCAGCTCCCGGATGAGCACCGCCTCGGCGCCGATCCGGGCGCCCATCTGTTCGGTGTAGGCGACCCACATTCCCTTGCCGCGGCGTTTCGCCTCGTACATGGCGATGTCCGCGTTGCTGAGCAGGCTCTGCGGGTCGTCGCCGGGCGTGACCCGGGTGACGCCGATGCTGGCCCGGCTGACGATGATGTGCTGCTGCACCTCGATCGGCTCGGCGAGACGCCGCAGGATCTCCTCGCCCACCCGGCCGGCACCGGCCTGGTCGGCGCCGGGCAGCAGCACCGCGAACTCGTCGCCGCCGAGCCGGGACACCACGTCGCCGTCCCGGACCGCCTCGCGCAGCCGGTGCGCCACCGCGACCAGCAGCTCGTCGCCGGCCAGATGGCCCATCGTGTCGTTGGTGGTCTTGAAGTCGTCCAGGTCGATCAGCAGCAGCGCGCCGCCGGTGTCGCAGCGCTGCGTCAGCTCGCCGAAGTGCGCCCGGTTGGCCAGCCCGGTCAGCGAGTCGACGGAGGCCCGGACGCGCAGCTCGTCCATCGCCCGGTCGAGACGGGAGATCAGCAGCGCGTTGTCGTGGAAGGCGACCAGCTGGCGACCGGCGACCAGACAGGTGATCACCACGACGCCGATCGTCGCGCCGTACATCTGCGAGCTGGTCCGCTCCGGCAGCATCAGGAAGAAGACCACGAAGGTCACGGCGATCATGCCGTAGGGCAGGAGACTGTACGGGCGGCGCTGGACCGGCTGGTGCGCCTCGCCGGAACGGACGATCACCTGCTGGATCCACGGTCCCAGGGCGATCAGCAACGACGGGGCCAGGCGGATCACGAAGACGTACGGATGATCGAGGGTCTGGAAATCGCCGGGCAGGAACGTCGCGACGCCCTGGACCATCGCGGCGCTGACCATCGGCCAGGCCGCGATCCGCCGCATCGGCGGCGCCTGGACCAGCGCCACCTTGGTCGCCGAGAACGTCGCGACCAGCACCAGCGCCGCGGTCACGCTGTCGTTGACCCGGCTGTCCCCGGCGCCGGCCACCGGGTTGACCGCGAAGCACCAGGCGACCACGCCGCCGCCGGCCAGCACCGTGGTGGCGTCCAGCCAGAAGACGAACTTCTCGCGGAGCGTGTGCAGCCCCTGCGGGAAGATCAGGCAGGCCACCACGTTGCTGCTCATCCCGACCGTGAAGAGCACCGTCTGCACCGCGCCGCCGGACAGCGACGGCGTGCCCGGGGCGAGCAGCACGCTCAGCGTCTGGAAGCTGTCGCCGGCGGTGAAACACGCCCCGGCGAAGCTGATCATGGTCCAGAACCGGCGGAACCGGACGTGCGCGAGCTGCCGCAGCCGCCACCCGCCGTAGGCCAGGGCGGCGTCGAGCGGCACCTGCGCCGCCCAGTAGACGCGCACCTGGTCGATCGTGCGGCCGTCGAGCAGCACGAAGAGCAGGCACCCGAGCAGGGTGAACCCGCACAGGGCGAGCAGGACCGGGTCGCGCCGCAGCCGGCTGAACGTCGACACTCCCACCTCCACCGCGGTCCTGGTCCCCTCAAAGATCGGAACGAGGAGCCCGGACCCTGAGAAAATGTCGGTGCCCACTGGCACAATCCGCCTCACGTTTCGGCGAGGGGGTTGTGCCAGATGGGTTGGGTTCCGGCGGGCGCCGGCTACGAGGTGAGCGTCGACGGGCGCCGGGTGATCGCGCGCACCGCCGGGGGCAAGGTGCTCAAGAGCATGCCCAAGGCGCTCAAGGACCACGAGGCGGTGGTCGGCCTGCGCCAGCTGGTCGAGTGGCTGCAGCGGCACGAGGAGACCTGCCGGGCCGAGGTGGAGCGCTGGATGATCCGGTCGCTGCCGGTCCCGGTCGCGCTGCTCGCCCAGGTGTGGGCGGACGAGGCGTGGCGGGCGGTGCTGCGCGACCTGGTGGTGGTCCCGGCCGGCGCGGACCCGTCCACCGCGGCCCTGCTGCGCGACGCCGACGCGGACAAGGGCCTCGGCGTCGTCGACCTGGACGGCGAGTCCACCCGGATCACCGCCGAGCAGGTCCTGATCCCGCACCCGGTCCGGCTGCCCGACCTGGCCGACCTGCGCGAGTTCGCCGCCGACCTCGGCGTCGAGCAGGGCACCCTGCAGCTGTTCCGGGAGGTCTGGCACAAGCCGGCCGACCCGGCCGAGCAGCGGCGCGAGCTGACCCGGCACGCCGGCGCCCGGTTCGCCGAGCTGCGCCACGCGCAGACCCGGGCCACCTCGGCCGGCTACCGGGTGCAGGGTGGCACCGCCGTCTGCCGGATCTGGGAGGACGGCCGCAGCGTGGTCGCCTCGGTGTGGATCGGCGACGGCGACCCGGGCTACGAGGCGGAGACCTCCGAGCTGTCCTTCGCCGACGCCGCCGGGGAGCAGCTGGCCACCGCCGACGTGCCGCCGGTGGCCTGGTCCGAGGGCCTGCGGATGGCCGCCCACCTGTTCGCCGGCCGGGTCGTCGAGGAGGAGCCGGCCCGATGAGCACGGCTGGCGACCCGGAGGTGCTGACCGCCCGCGCCTACCGGCATCCGGTGCTGGACGACCGCACGGTGGTCCGGCTGGTCGGCGCGAGCCTCGGGCCGGCCGAGGACCTGAGCATGGAGTTCCTCGGCTTCGCGACGGCCGGCGCGGCCGCGGTGGGGCACGGCACCCGGCAGGCGCTCGGCTTCCCGGCCTGGGCGCTGATCCACGACCCGGCCAACGGGCGGCACGCGCTCGCCCTGGTCAAGGAGATGGAGCGGCTGGCCCGGACGGCCCGGAGCAAGCCCGGCGCCGCGATGGACGGCTATCAGGCGCTGGCCACCCGGCTCGGCGCCGCGGCGCCGCAGTTCCTGCCGACCTTCTGGGAGCAGGCCGGCCGCGCCTTCCTCGACGCGGACAACAAGCGGACGGCCGGCACCTGCTTCACCGAGGCGCGGCGGGCCGAGCAGGTGCACGGGCTGATCATCGACGAGGACCGGGTGCGCGAGGTGCACCTGGAGTTCGCCTTCGCCGGGGCGCTGACCGCCGCGATGCTCGGCGCCCACGCCCGGGAGGTGGTCGACCGGCGCCCGCCGCTGGAGGCGTACGAGCTGGTCAAGACCCTGTCGCTGCGGCGGGTGGCGGGCGGGCTGCCGCCGCACGCGTCGATGGCGGCCGACCTGGCCCGGCTCGCCAAGGCGGCCGGCCGGGACGCCGAGCGGGAGGCCGACGAGGTCGCCGCCCGGCTGCTCGGCTATCCCGCGGTGGCCCGGTCGCACCCGTCGGTCTGGAAGGCGTATCGGAAGAGCCTGGTCCGGCTCGGCAAGCGGGACGCCGCGGTCCGGGCCCGGCTGCTCCGGATCATCCCGGACCCGCCGGGTTACGACACCGACCCGACCGAGCAGTGGCTGGCGCTGCTCGAGGACTCCACCGCGACGACCGCCCTGACCACGACCGATGCCGCGGACGGCTCGGCCGCCCAGTGGCTGGAGCGGTTCCTGCGGATGCGGCGCTCCGGTTCCCGCGACGGCCGCAGCGAGCGGCTGCTCGGCCTGGTCGAGCGGATGCTGCCCCGGCTGGCCGCCGAGGGCGGGGTGCGGCTCGCCGACACCGCCTGGGGCGTCGACGTCGACGTCCTCGACCTGTGCCTGGCCGCCGGGGTGCCGGTCAGCTTCGGCGACCCGGACCGCGACCACGACCTGCCGCTCGACGCCTGGGTGCGGGACAGCCGGCCGGGCCGCCGGGAGCTGACCGCGATCGCCGCCGCCCCGCGCTGGCGGCAGCTGCTGGCCCGCAGCCTGCGCACCGCGATCAGCCGGCTGCGCGACGGCCGCTCGCTGACCGGCCCGGCGCTGCCCGACGAGACGCTGCGCCAGGCGTTCGGCGCGCCCGGCGTGCGGGATGTGCTGGTCGAGATGATCGACGAGCGGACCGCCCGGGCCGCCGACGGCACCGTCGCCGGCCTCGACCACGACCTCACCGAGCTGGCCGCGCTCTGGTCCCCGGCCGGCATGGCGCTGGCCCCGGCCGGGTTCCGCCGGCTGCTCGGCATCGATCTGCCGGCCCTGGTGGCCCGCACGCTCCGGGCCGGGCTGCCGGTCGAGCTGGCCTGGCCGGCGTACGAGGCGGCGGCCAAGGAGAAGCTGCGCGCCCAGTTCGGCGACGCCTGGCCGGAGCTGGTGGTGCACGACCACCGGTCGGCGCATCTGCTCACCCCGGACGGCGCGGTCACCGAGCACACGTTCCGGCTGCCGCTGGTGGGCCGGCCGTTCCAGGAGACCGGCTGCCGGCTCGTCGACGGCGACCTGCTGGTCGCCGGGTGGAACTGGGAGACCGGCCGGGCGTACTGGGCGTCCCGGCCGGACCGGGTGTTCGAGACCACGATGCGGCTGACCCCGGCCCGCTGGGGTGTGGCGACCGTGCAGCTGCCGGTGCCCGGCGGTGGCGCCACCACCGGCACCCTGCCGATCCACCCCGGCGACGAGCACTGCCCGTCCACGGTGTACCCGGTGGCCACCGACGGGCAGGCGGTCTGGCGCTGCGAGCCGGTCGACGGGACCATGGCCGGCGACCGGTGGCAGTGGCGGGAGTTCGACCCGCGGACCGGCGACCCGGGCCGGGTCAGCGTGCCCGCCTTCTTCACCACCGACCGGCCGCTGGTCGCCGAGGCCTGCCAGCTGCGCCCGGCCCCGGCGGGATACTGCGGGTCGCCGCTGGGCTGGCGGGACGGGATGGTCGGCTGGCGGGCCGAGGTCACCGCGGCCGGTGACCAGGCCGGCGAGGGCATCGACGGTCGCCGGGTCATCCTGCCGGAGCGGACCCTGGTCCGGTTCGGGCAGAGCACCCGGACGGCGCGGCTCAGCGCCGCCGTCCTGCTGCCCGGCGCGGACGCGCCGCTGCCGGTCACCCGGCTGGCCGGCCATCCGCGCGGCCACCTGCAGGTCTGGACCGCCGACGGCGAGCACCTGCTCGCCGAGCTGCCGGACGGCACCACCACGCTGCCGCCGCTGGCCTGGTGGCACGGGCTGCGGGCACGCGACGCGGCCGGGTCCGCCGCGCTGCGCTCCCTCGACGACCCGACCGCGGCCGCGCTGCTCGACGTCGACGCCACGGTCACCGGCACCGCCGAGGTCAAGGCGGCCGTCGCGGCGCGGGTCGAGGCGTGCCTGCCCGCGGTCACCGACGCCACGCTGCGGGAGCGGATCACCGAGGTGGTGGCGCGAGCGGTCCGGATGCGCCGCCGGATCGCCGAGGTCACCCGGCACCTGGCGGAGCAGCCCGCGGCCGGGTCCGCCCCGGCGCCGGCGGTCACCGACACCGCGCTGGACCAGGCGTGGGCCGGGCTCTGCGGATTCGACCGCGACCACTACCACGGGTACGGGCGGCGGCCGGAGGTCCGCTACGACGTCCTGACCCAGCTCGGCGCGATCGGCACGGTCCTGGCCGGCGGCGAGCCGGAGTCGGTGCCCGAGGTCCCGTCGATCTGGCCGCCGGCGCTGGCCGGGCTGGGCGCGCTCGCGATCCGGGCCGCGTCCGCGGTGACCGGCGACGACGACCGGCAGGCGCTCGCCGGCTTCCTCGGCGCGCTCGCCGGCACCCCGCTGGCGGGCGACGTCCCGCTGCGGGTGCTGGCGCTCAGCCACCCGCGGGGCGCCTCGATCGAGCCGGTGCGGCGCGACGGCACGCAGGTCACCATGGTGCTGCCGGTCGGCCCGCACTGGTTCCGGCCGGGCGACCAGGAGGAGCGGACGGCGGTCCAGTTCGCCGCCGACGGGGTGTTCACCCCGCCCGCCGGCGCCACCGTCGACCAGGAGTTGCGGCCCAGCGGACGGCTGGCCGGCGACCGGCTGACCGTTTTCCTCGCCCTGCTCGCCGAGCGCGGGCCGGCGCCGTGGCGGCCGGTGGCCGCCGAGACGCTCGCCGCGGCCACCGGGATGCCCCGGGCCGAGGCGGTCCTGCTGCTGGCCGGGCTGCCGTCGATCGCCTCCTGGGAGGCGAACTTCCTGACCGCCGGGCAGCGCGCCACCCTCGGGCTGAGCGCCGCGCACGCCAAGGTGGCGCACGCCGCCCTGCGCGAGCTGACCGGGCCGCAGCGGGTCGCCCTGCTCGACGCGGCGATGCCGGCCGACCCGGCCGCCCTCTGGACCGACGGGCCGGACGTGGCGGCGGTCGCCGAGGCGTGGATCCGGATCCGCGGGCGGCGGGCCGCGGTGCCCGAGGACCTGGTCGCCGGCCTGGCCCGGGTCATCGACCGGGACCTGACCGCGAGCGTGGTGCAGGCGATCGCCGGGCCGTCGGCCGGTGACTGGCTGACCACCGACGGCCGGTCCGACGCCCGGTACGGCGCGCGGATGCAGTCCGACCGCGGCGTCCCCTTCGACGGGCGGTACCTGACCGCCGCCGCGATCGCGCTGCCCTGGTTGGCGTACTCACTGACCTGGGACGATCCGCTGCGGGCCAGGTTGCCCGAGGCGCTGCGGCTGGTCCGGGAGCGGCTGCGGCACCCGGGCCTGCGGGTCGGTCACGGGTCGTGCGAGGTGGCGAGACGGCCGCAGGCCGGGCCGGCCCTGGTCGACGGGCACGGCAACGCCGCCTGGATCACCTTCCATGTCGCCCCGGCGCACCTCACCGGGCCGGACGACCCGGCGCTCGGCTTCATCGACGAGCCGACCGCCACCGGCCTGCGGGTGCTGCTCGCCGACTGGATCGACGAGGTGCTGACCACCCCACCGGGCGCGGCCGGCGATCCGCACGATCCGCGGGTCAGCGTGCCGCACCTGGTCGACGCGGTGCGCGAGCGGTTCGGGCTGGACGCCGACCCGGCGGCGTACTACCTCCAGGTGCTCGCCCTGCCGGACCCGACCGACAAGGCGGTGACCGGGTGGACCGGCTGGCGGACGCCGGCCCTGCGCACGGCACAGGCCGCCCTGACCGAGGCCGGTCTGCTGGTCACCGCCAAACGCGAGCGGGCCGCCCGGCCGGTCTTCCTGCCCGGCGGCTGGCAGGCCGCCAAGTCGCCGCGGCTGCCGGTGGAGACCTGGAAACTGCCGCTCTATGTGGACGGTGGACCGGTCCTGCTGGTCCCGCGGACCCTGCCGGCGCTGTTCACCGCCGCCTGGGACCGGGTCGTCGCGGGTGACCTCCCCCGCTACCACGACCTCGGGGAGAGCCCGCGATGAGCGAGGCGCTGCTGGAGGCCGGCGCGATCCTGCCCGGGACGCCGGCCGACGCCGGCCTGGACATGATGACCGCCCGCGCCTACCGGCACCCGGTGCTGGACGGGCGGACCGTGGTGCGGGTGACCGGCGCGACCGTCGGCCCGGCCGAGGACCTGAGCATGGAGTTCCTCGGCTTCGACGCGGCCGGCGCGGTCCCGGTTGGGCACGGCCGGCGGTCCGCGCTCGGCTTCCCGGCCTGGGCGCTGGTGCACGACCCGGCACACGGGCGGCACGCCCTCGCCCTGGTCAAGGACATGGAGCGGCTGGCCCGGACGGCGCGGCACAAGCCGGGCCGGGCCCGGGAGGGGTATGCGGCGCTGGCCGGCCGGCTCGAGGCGGCGGCGCCGCGGTTGCTGCCGACGTTCTGGGAGCAAGCCGGGCGGGCCTTCCTGGCCGCCGGCAACCAGCGGATGGCGGGGACCTGCTTCAGCGACGCGCGGCGGGCCGAGCAGGTGCACGGGCTGGCGGTCGACGAGGACCGGGTGCGCGACGTGCACCTGGAGTTCGCCCTGGCCGGCGGGCTGACCGCGGCGATGCTGACCGCGTACGCGCGGGGTGTCGCCGAGCGGCGACCGCCGGCGGAGGCGTTCGAGCTGGTCCGCTCGCTCACCCTGCGCCGGGTCGCCGGCGGCTCGGCGCCGCACGCCGGCATGGTCACCGAGCTGGCCCGCCTGGCCCGGGCCGCCGGGCGGACCGCCGACCGGGAGACCGACGAGGTCGTCGCCCGGCTGCTGGGCTACCCGGCGATGGCCCGGTCCCACCCGGCGGTGTGGAAGTCGCTGCGCACCAGCCTGATCCGGCTCGGCCGGCGCGACGCCACGGTGCGGGCCCGGCTGCTGGAGATCATGCCGGACCCGCCGGGGTGGCAGACCGACATCCGGGACCAGTGGCTGGAGCTGCTGGAGGCGACCGGCGCGGCGGCCGACCTGGCGGCGCCGGACGCGCCGGCGAGACGGTGGCTGGAGCGCTTCCTCGACCTGCGCCGCTTCGCCGTCCGGGACAGCAGGCGCAACGCCCGGCTGCTCGCGCTGGTCGAGCGGCTGGCCCCGCGCCTGGTCACCGAGGGCGAGGTGGTCCTCGCCACCCACCCGTCGACCGCCGACCTCGACGTCCTCGACCTCTGCCTGGCCACCGGTGTGCCGGCCGACATCGGGGCCGATGGCTACCAGCACGGGCTGGAGGTCACCGCGTGGGTCGACGACACCGGAGCGGGCCGCCGCGACCTGGCCGCGATCGCCGCCGACCCGCGGCTGCGGCCGCTGCTGCGCCGCGGGGTCCGGAGCGCCCTCGGCCGCTTCCCCGACAACGGCTCGCTGACCAGCCCGCCGTTCGGCGACGCGGTGATCGGCCAGGTGTTCGGCGCGGCCGGGATCCGGGCCGTGCTGATCGAGCTGATTCACGACCTGGTCGGACGGGCCGGCGCCGGAGCGGTCGCCGGGCTCAGCCGGAGCCTGACCGGCTTGGCCCCGCTCTGGTCGCCGGCCGGCATGGCGCTCGCCCCGGACGCCTTCCGCGCGCTGCTGGAGGTCGACGTGCCCGCCGTGCTCGCCCGCACCCTGCGAGCCGGTCTGCTGGCCGAGCTGACCTGGCCGGCATACGAGCGGGCCGCCAGCCGACTGAGCCGGATCGACGTCGGATTGGCCTGGCCGGAGCTGGTGCTGCACGACGACCGGGCGGCCCAGGTGATCAGCCCGGAGGGTTCGGTCACCGAGCACGTGTTCCGCTTCCCGGCGGCCGGGCAGCGGCACGCTCCGCGCCGCTCGTGGAACCAGCTCGGCTGTCTGTATGTGGACGGTGACCTGCTGGTGTATTGGCACGGCGACGGAGTCCAGGCCGGCTACTGGTCGTCCCGCCCGGACCGGTTGATCGAGGGCGAGTGGCAACTCCACCCGGCGCACGGCTTCTGGTCGCCGCCGTTGCCGGTCCCGGGTGGCGGGCTCACCACCGGGCAGCAGACGGTCCACGCCGGGGACACCCGGGTGCTCTCCGCGGACGGCTGGCACCTCGCCGGTGACGGCCGGGCGTACTGGCGGCACGAGCCGGCCGACCCGAACGCCGGGGTGCTGCACCGGACCTGGCGGTGGCGGCAGTTCGACCCGCGGACCGGCCGGGCGGGGCCACCCGGCCTCCCGGCGTTCTTCGCCGAGGCCGGCGACGCCCTGATTCCGGGCGACTCATGGCTGCGGCCGGTCCCGGCCGAGTTCGCCGGGTCGCCGCTGGGCGTCCGGGACGGGTTGGCCGGCTGGCGGGCGATCCGGACCGCGGACGGGAGCGAGGCCGGCATGGGGGTCGACGGCCGGGCGGCCGTGCTGTCCGGCAGCCCCGACCTGCCGTATCCCGGGACGCTGGCCGGCGCGTTGTCGCTGCCCGCCGCCGAGGCGCCGCTGCTGATCACGAGGGCCGGCCGGCACCTGCGGATCTGGACCTCGGATGGCGAGCACCTGCTGGAGGAGCACCACTTGCCGGCCGCGACGCTGCCGCCGCTGGACTGGTGGCACGCGCTGCGGGCCCGGGACGAGGCCGGGTCGGCGGCGCTGCGCGGGCTCGACGAGACCACCGCGGCGGCGCTGCTCGCCGTCGACGACGCGGTGGCCGATCCGGACGCTCTGCGGGCGGCGGTGGCCGCCACCGTCCGGACGCACCTGCCCGCGGTCACCGACACCGTGCTGGCCGACCGGATCGCCGACGTGGCGGCCCACGCGGTGCGGCTGCGCCGCCGGATCGCCGAGATCGCCACCCGCACCCGGAGGAGTTCCCGATGAGCGCCGTCCTGCCCGGCCCGGCCACCGACGCTACCCAGGACGCGGTGACCGCCCGCGCCTACCGGCATCCGGCGCTGGCCGACCGCACGGTGGTCCGGCTGGTCGGCGCGACGGTCGGTCCGGCCGAGGACCTGACCATGGAGTTCCTCGGCTTCACCGGGACCGGCGTCGCCACCGTGGGTCACGGGCCCCGGCAGGCGCTGGGCTTCCCGGCCTGGGCGCTGGTCCACGACCCGGCCCACGCCCGGCACGCGCTCGCCCTGGTCCACGAGATGGCCGGGCTCGCCCGGACCGCCGGCCGGAAACCGGGCCTGGCCCTGGACGGCTACCGGGCGCTGGCGCAGCGGCTCGGCGAGGCGGCGCCGCAGCTGCTGCCGACCTTCTGGGAACAGGCCGGGCGGGCCTTCCTGGCGGCGGACAACCAGCGGTCCGCCGGCACCTGCTTCACCGAGGCCCGGCGGGCCGAGCAGGTACACGGACTCCCGGTCGACGAGAGCCGGGTCCGGGACGTGCACCTGGAGTTCGCCTTCGCCGGGGCGCTGACCGCCTCGATGCTCAGCGGGTACGCCCGTGAGGTGGCCGGGCGACGCCCCGGGCCGGAGGCGTACCAGCTGGTCAAGACGCTGTCGCTGCGCCGGGTCGGCGGTGGCCTGCTGCCGCACGCGTCGATGGCGGCCGACCTGGCGCGGCTGGCGACCGCGGCCGGGCTGGACGCCGAGGCGGAGGCCGACGAGGTGGCCGGCCGGCTGCTCGGGTTCCCGGCGATGGCCCGGGCGCACCCGGCGGTCTGGCAGGCGTACCGGAAGAGTCTGAGCCGGCTCGGCCGGCGCGACGCCGCGGTCCGCGCCCGGCTCCTGGAGATCACCCCCGATCCGGCCGGCTACCAGGCCGGCTTCACCGACCAGTGGCTGGAACTGCTGGCGGACGCCGGCGCCGTGGACGACCTGGTCGCGGTCACCGGCCCGGCCTGGCCCGGGTCGGCCGGCCAGTGGCTGCAGCGGCTCCTGCGCGGCCACCACGAGCGGCGCGGCGGCCGGCGCAGCACCCGGCTGCTGGCGCTGGTCGAGCGGCTCGCGCCCCGGCTGATCGCCGAGGGCGGTGTGCAGCCGGCCCCCGGCGCGCCCCGGACCGACCTGGACGTCCTCGATCTGTGCCTGGCGCTCGGGGTGCCGGCCACGGTGGGTCCGCTGGACCACGCCTCCGGCTTCCGGCTGGAGCGCTGGGTGGCCGACGACGGCGCCGGCCGCCGGGAGCTGACCGCGATCGCCGCCGACCCGGTCCTGCGCCCGCTGCTGCGGGACAGCGTGCGCGGCATGCTCCGCCGGCTGCGCACCGGCACCGCGCTGACCAGCCCGGCGCTGCCGGCCGACACGCTGCGGACCGCGTTCGGCGCGGCCGGCCCGCGGGCGATGCTGACCGAGCTGGCCGGGGAGCTGGCCGAGCGGGCCGGCACCGGCACCGTGGCGGTCCTCGACGAGGTGCTGACCGAGCTGGGCGCGCTCTGGTCGCCGGACGGCATGGCGCTCGCCGCGGACGCCTTCCACCGGCTGCGGTCCACCGATCTGGCGGCCGTGCTCGCCCGCAACCTGCGTGGCGGGCTGCTCGCCGAGCTGACCTGGCCGGCGTACGAGCAGGCGGTCCGCCGGCTGGAGGTGCCGCGAGCCGGGACGGCGTGGCCGGAGATGGTGCTGCACGACGTGCGGGCGGCGCAGATCGTCCGGCCGGACGGCTCGGTCACCGAGCACGTGTTCCGGTTCCCGGCCGGACTGGAGCCGATCCACCACGACCACGTGCGGTGCGCCTGGGTGGACGGCGACCTGCTGGTGAGTTGGTTCTCCCGCGCTGGTGGTCATCGGACGTACTGGTCGTCCCGCCCTGACGAGGTGGTGACCGGGCTCTGGGCGATCGGCCTGCGGGAGTCCGGTGACCTGCCGGTGCCGCTCCCGATCCCGGGCGGCGGGCTGACCGTCGGGAGCCGGCCGGTGCGGGCCGGTGAGATGCGGGCGCCGGACCGGGCGTACCGGGTGGTCACCGACGGGCAGGCGTTCTGGCGCTGCGAGCGGCACGAGGTGGCCGAGCGCCGGTGGGAGTGGCGGTGGCAGGAGTTCGATCCGCGGACCGGGGAGGCCGGGCGGATCAGCGTCCCGGCGTTCTTCGCGGCGGCGGGCGGCGACCTGGTCCCGGCCGCGTGCGCGCTGCGGCCGGTCCCGGCCGGGTTCGCCGGCTCGCCGCTGGGCGTCCGGGACGGGATGACCGGCTGGCGGGTGACCGCCGGACCCGGCGGCGTGCAGACCGGCGAGGGGATCGACGGCCGCCGGGTGCGGATCCCGGACCTCGACCCGGACCGGGATCCGCACCGGAGCACCAAGGAGCTGCTGCTCGGCGCGGTGCTGCTGCCGGGCGGGACAGCGCCGCTGCCGGTCACTCGCGCGCACCTGTACCCGGACGTGCGCCTGCGGATCTGGACGGCCGGCGGCGAACACCCGCTGGACGACCAGGTCGAGCTGACCGCCACCCTGCCGCCGCTGGACTGGTGGCACGGGCTCCGGGCCCGGGACGAGGCCGGGTCGGCCGCGCTGCGGGCCGTCGACGAGACGACCGCGGCGGCGCTGCTCGCCGTGGACGACGCGGTGACCGGCACGGTGGCGCTCGGCGAGGCGGCGGCCGCGCGGGTCGCCGCCCACCTCCCGGCGATCACCGACGACCGGCTGCGGGCCCGGGTCGGCGCCCTGGTCGCCCGCACGGTGGTGCTGCGCCGGCGGATCGCCGAGATCTCCCGGCACCTGGCGCCGCGCCCGGATCCGGCGCCGGCCCGCCCACCGGTCGGCGACAGCGCGTTGCGGGTGTCCTGGGACGGGCTCTGCGACCCGGACACCACCTACTACTCGGGCTCGCCGGCCAGCAGCCGTCACCAGATCACCACGCAGATCCAGCGGATCGGCGCGATGCTCGCTGACCCGGGCAGCGACACCCCGGCCGACCTCCCGGCGCTCAGCGCGCACTGGGTCAGCCTGCTGGCCGGCCTCGGCGGCCTCGCCCTGCGGGCCGCCTCGCCGATCACCAGCGACGCCGATCGGGCCGCTCTGGCGCACTTCCTGGCCACTGTGGCCGGGACCCCGCTGGACGGCTCCGGGCCGCCGGTCCGGGTGCTGGCGGCCACTCAGGAGAGCATGAGCCTGGACACCGTGGACGTGCACCGCGACGGGCCGTGCCTGACCGTGCTTCTCCCGCCCACCCGGCACTTCGGCCGCGGGGAGGGCAGCCAGTGGCGGCGCGACATCGTTCAGGTCGCGCCGGACGGCGTGTTCCCGGAGCCGGCCGGGCTGACGGTGCGCACCCAGACCCCGCTCACCGGGCGGTTCGGCGGCGACCGGCTGCGCGGTTTCCTCGCCCTGCTCGCCGAGCGCGGACCGGCGCCGTGGCGCCCGGCGGCCGCCGACGAGCTGGCCGCGGCCACCGGGATGACCCGGGCCACGGCCGTGCTGTTGCTGGCCGGACTGCCCGGCGCGGCGCTGCGGGACGGGCTCGGCGCCCAGCAGCGCGCTCGGATCGGGCTCACCGCGGCGCACGCCAAGGCCGCCCGGATCACCCTGACACAGCTGACCTTCGCCGATCGGATCGCGCTGCTGGACGCGGCGATGCCGGCCGAGCCGGCCGACCTGTGGACCCACGGGCCGGACGTGGCGGCGATCGCCGAGCGGTGGATCGCGCTGCGCGGACGGCAGGCGGCGGTCTCCGAGGATCTGGTCGCCGAGTTCTCCGGGGTCCTCGACGAGTCCCGGGCGGTGACCGCGCTGAGCGTGCTGACCGCGATCGCCGCGCCCACCGCCGGGGACTGGCTGACCACCGACGGGCGCACCACGGCCCAGGACGCCTGGCAGCTGCACACCACGTCCGGCGCGGGCGAGCCGTTCGAGGGCGCGCACCTCCGCGCGGCCGGCACCGCGCTGGCCTGGCTGGCCTACCGGTTGCCGTGGGGCGACCCGCTGCGGGCCGCGCTGCCCGAGGCGCTGCGGCTGGTCCGGGAGCGGCTGCGCAACCCGGACCTGCTGATCGGCGGCGGCTTCCACGAGCCGGACCGGTTCCCCGACCTCGGGCCGGTGCTGGTCGAGGGCCACGGCTGGCGGGACCAGGTCGCGCACCACCTGGTCCCGGCCTGGCTGTCCGGGGCCGACGACCCGGCGCTGGAGCACATCGGCGTACTGAACGCGGTCGCCCTGCGGATCGTGCTGTCCGACTGGATCGATCGGGCGGTCAGCACCCCGGACGGCGTCGTGGGCGACCCGCATGATCCGCGGGTCAGCGCTCCGGACCTGGTCGCCGAGGTGGCTGAGCGGCACCGCCTGGCCGCCGACGCGGCCGCCTACTACCTGCAGCTGCTCGCCCTGCCGGACCCGGCCGACCGGGCCGTGCTGGCCTGGAACGGCTGGAAGACCGCCGCCCTGCGGGCCGCGCAACGGGCGCTGACCGAGGCCGGGCTGGTGGTCGCCGCCAAGCGGGCCCGCGCCGGGCGTCCGGTGTTCCTGCCCGGTGGCTGGCAGGAGGCCCGGGCGCCGCGACTGCCGGTGGAGAGCTGGAAACAGGCCATGTACGCCGAGGCCGGCCGGGTCCGGATCGTGCCGATGCCGCTGCCGGAGCTGTTCCGCACCGCCTGGGGCCGGGTCCTCGCCGGTGACCCGCCCCGCTACCACGAGCTGCAGGAGAAACCGTGACCGCCGCCCACCGACAGATCGACCCACCCGAGCTTCGGTACGCCGAGGAGCTGACCTTCCTCGCCACAGCCGACGACGGTGCGCGCCTGCCGGGGTGGCGGCTGACGCCCCGCGCGGTGGTCACCTTCATCGCCGGGTCGGGCGGCGCGCCGGTCGACGGGCCGGGCGGCAGGCGGGTGATCGAGCCGAAGTTCGTCGGCGAGCGGGCCCTGGTCGAGCGCTGCGTGGTCACCCTGGCCGGCGAGCGCGGGCTGCTGCTGGTCGGCGAGCCGGGCACCGCCAAGTCGATGCTGTCCGAGCTGCTCGCCGCGGCGATCTGCGGGACCAGCGCGCTGGCCGTGCAGGGCACCGCCGGCACCACCGAGGACCAGCTGCGCTACGGCTGGAACTACGCCCTGCTGCTGGCCCAGGGCCCGTCCCCGGAGTCGCTGGTGCCGTCGCCGGTGCTGACCGCGATGACCACCGGCGCGGTGGCCCGGGTCGAGGAGATCACCCGCTGCCTGCCGGAGATCCAGGACGCCCTGGTCTCGATCCTGTCCGAGCGGCGGATCAGCGTGCCGGAGCTGGCCGGGCAGGACGGCGCGGTCAGCTACGCGGTGCCCGGGTTCTGCCTGATCGCCACGGCGAACCTGCGCGACCGCGGGGTGTCCGAGATGTCCGCGGCGCTCAAGCGGCGGTTCAACTTCGAGGTGGTGCCGCCGATCGCCGACCTGGACGCCGAGGTCGCGCTGGTCAGCCGGCAGGCGCGGGCCGCGGTGGAGCGCGGCGGGGCCCGGTTCGCGGTGGACGAGGCGGTGCTGGAGACGCTGGTCACCGCGTTCCGGGACCTGCGGACCGGGCGGAGCGCCGAGGGCTGGGCGGTGGAGCGGCCGTCGTCGGTGATGAGCACGGCCGAAGCGGTGGCGGTGGCGGCGTCGATCGGGCTGGCGGCGGCGTACCTGCCCGGGCCGGATCCGCTGTCGCTGCTGCCCGGGCACCTGCTCGGGGTGGTGCGCAAGGACGATCCGGCGGACTCCGGGCGGCTGCTCGCCTACTGGGACGGTGCGCTGCGGCGGCGCGCCGAGGCCGGCTCCCGGATGTGGCGGCAGCTGTGGGAGCACCGCGATGTCCTCCAGGACTGACCCGGACCCGCGGGCGGCGGTCGACGCGCTCGCCGAGGACCCGCGGGTGCGGCTGATCGGCGTGCGGCATCACTCGCCGGTGCTGGCCGCGGCCGTGCCGGCCCTGCTGGACGCGTTCCGGCCGGCCACCGTCCTGGTGGAGCTGCCGGCCGAGGCGCAACCGTGGATCCGGTGGCTGGCCGACCCGGGCACGGTGGCCCCGGTCGCGCTCGCCGCGGCCGGGGTGGACGGGGCGCCGGCGTTCTACCCGTTCGCCGACTTCAGCCCGGAGCTGGCCGCGATCCGCTGGGCGCGGGTCCACGACGTGCCGGTGGTCTGCGCGGACCTGCCGCTGACCGACCCGGCGTGGACCGCCGGCCGGACCCCGCCGGTGGCCGTCGGCGACGGGCCGGGGCCCGGTCAAGGCGCCACGGCGGCCGGGCGGGACGGGCACGGGCCGGGGCCCGGTCTTGGGGCGGCGGTGCACGCGACGGTGTCCGGGCGGGCCGGCGACGACCTGTGGGACCGGTGGATCGAGGCGGCGGCGCCGGGCAGTTCGCCGGAGGCGGTGCGGCGGGCCGCGCTGGCGGCCGGGTGGACGCTGCGTCAGGACGCTGCCCGGGACCGGGTCGAGCCCCTCGACCTGCGGCGTGAGGCATGGATGCGGGGTGCGCTGCGGCGTACCGGAGGAAGGGTCGCCGCGGTGATCGGCGCCTTCCACGCGCCCGCCCTCCTCGACCCGTCGCTGCCCGGCGCCGAGCCGCCCGCGCTCCGCGGGCCGGAGCCGGTGATCTCGCTGGTCCCCTACACGTTCGACCTGCTCGACGCCCGGTCCGGGTACCCGGCCGGGATCCGCGATCCGCGCTGGCAGCAGGCTGTCTTCGAGGGCGGCGCGGCGCCGGAACGGATCCGGGCGGCGGCCGGCCGGTTCGCCGTCGAGGTGACCCGGGCGCTGCGGGAACGCAAGCAGCCGGCCGGTCCGGGCCAGGCGGCCGAGGTGGCCCGGCTGGCCGGAGACCTGGCCGGGCTGCGCGGCCTGCCCGCCCCCGGACGCGGCGAGCTGGTCGAGGCGCTGCAGACGGTGCTGGCCCAGGGCGCGCCGGCCGGTGCCGGCCGGACCGTCGCGCAGGCCATGGCCGAGGTGCTGGTCGGCCGGCAGCGGGGGCGGCTGCCGGCCGGCGCGCCGGTGACCGGGCTGCGGCCGGCCGCCGAGCGGGAACTCGCCGGTCTGAGACTTCCCGGTCCCGGCCAGCCCGGCCGGCGGATCCGGCTCGATCCGCTGCGCTCCCCCACCGACCGGGCCCGCGAGCTGGCGATCCGGCGGCTCGCGGCATGCGGCGCGGCCTACGGCGAGGCGGGTCCGGCCGGGCCGGTCGCCGGCGGCGAAACGCTGACCACGAACTGGCAGGTGCGGTGGACGCCGAGCACCGACGCCGGACTGGCGCTGGCCGGGCTGCACGGCGTCACCCTGGCCCAGGCGGCCGAGGGGATGCTGGCCGCGCGCCGCCGCCGGGAAAGGCAGGCCGGTGGATCGACCCCGGAGCAGGCCCTGACGGGCCTGGCGGAGGCGGTGGCCTGCGGTCTGCCGGAGCTGGCCGGTCACCGGCTTTCCGACGTACGCGAAACGGTCTGCCGGGGCGGCGCCATCCAGCAGATCATCGCGGGGTTGCAGCTGCTCAGCCGGATCGAGCGCGGTCACGTCCCGGGCTTCGACGGCACGCTCGACGGCCTGCCGACGGCTCGCGAGGAGCTGCACGCGGCCGCGGTGGCGGCGGTCGACGGGCTCGCCGGGTCGGACCGGATCGAGGACGCGCGGGCGCTGCTCGACCTGGTCCAGTCCGCCGACGAGGCGGGCCGGCGGCTGCGGCTCGGCCGGGCGGTCCGTGGCCTGGTCCGGGACGGGTCACCGCTGATCAGCGGGGCGGCGAGCGGCGTCGGGGTGCTGCTCGGGCAGGAGACGGCGGAGGGGTTCGGCACCCGGCTCGGGTCGTGGGCCGACGCGCCGGACGCCCGGGCGGCCGATCGGCTGCGTGGGGCGCTCGGTGTCGCCGGGGCGTTGCTGCAGTCCGGAGGCGACTTCCTGGCGCCGCTGCTGGACGCGGTGGAGCGGATGCCGGACGACGTGTTCGTCCGGCGGCTGCCCGGGTTGCGCGGTGGCTTCGACGTGCTGAGCCCGGCCGATCGGGACCGTCTGCTGCGGACGGTCGGCGAGCGCCACGGCACGCTGGACGACCGGCTGCCGGCCGACGCGGTCACGCTGGCCGCCTGGATCGCCGCCGACCGGGCCGGGCTGGCGGCCCTGCACACGCTCGGCCTGTCCCCGGCGGAGCCCGCCGCACCCGCGCCGGCCACCACCACCGCGACGCCCACGCCGGCCAGCACCACTGAACCTCCGGCGCCGGCCACCACCACCGCCACGCCCACGCCGGCCAGCACCACTGAACCTCCCGCGCCGGCCACCACCGCCACGCCCACGCCCACGCCCACGCCCACGCCCACGCCCACGCCGGCCAGCATCACCGAACCTCCCGCGCCGGCCACGATCACCGCGCGGCCCACCCCAGCCACCACCACCGCGACGCCCACCCCAGCCACTGTTGCCTTTCCGGCGCCGGACACCACCGGCGCCCCTCCGACGCCAGACGCCGCGGGCGCCCCTCCGACGCCTGACACCATCACCGCCCCTTCCACGCCGGGGACCGCCGCTGCGGTGACCACGTCGGACACCGGGACCGGCGGCGGGTGGGGCCGGATCTCGCCGGTGCAGCGGTGGCGGCTCCTGCTGGGCCGGGAGACCGAGAGACTGGCGCCAAAGCAGCGACGGATGGCCACGGCCCTGGACGAGCTCTACGGGGCCGGGCGGGGCGAAGGGGCGTACAGCGTGGACCCCGGCGGCGCAGGCGGCGGTGGGCGCGAGCCGGCGTACCCGGAGATCCGGGACTGGCTCACCGACCTGGAGGATCTCTTCGGCGCCACGGTGCGGGACGAGGTGCTGGCCCGGGCCGCGGAGCGGGGACGGCTCGACGCGGTGCTGGCGGTGGACCCGGAGCGGGTGCGGCCGTCGATCGACCTGCTGCACGCGGTGCTGTCGATGGCCGGCGGGCTGCCCGAGGCCCGGCTGGCCCGGCTGCGGCCGCTGGTCGCGCGGCTCACCGCGGAGCTGACCGCGCAGCTGGCCCGGCGGATCCGGCCGGCGCTGACCGGGATCGGCACGCCACGGCCGACCCGGCGACCGTCCGGGCGGCTCGACCTGGCCGGCACCGTGCGGCAGAACCTGCACACCGTACGCAAGGATGCGACCGGAGGCCCCCGGATCATCCCGGACCGGCCGGTGTTCCGGAGCCCCGGCCGGCGCAGCGTCGACTGGCAGGTGATCCTGCTGGTCGACGTCTCCGGCTCGATGGAGGAGTCGACGATCTGGGCGGCGCTCACCGCGTCGGTGCTGGCCGGGGTGCCGGCGCTGCGGACGCACTTCGTCACCTTCGCCACCGAGGTGATCGACCTGACCGACCGGGTCACCGACGCGCTGTCGCTGCTGCTGGAGATCCGGGTCGGCGGCGGGACGCACATCGCGGCCGGGCTGCGGTACGCGCGGCAGATCACCACCGTGCCCAGCCGCACCCTGGTGATCACGATCAGCGACTTCGAGGAGGGCTATCCGGTGGCCGGGCTCCTGGAGGCGGCCCGGGCCCTGGTCGACGACGGGGTGACGCTGCTCGGCTGCGCCAGCCTGAACGACCAGGGCCGGCCCCGCTACAGCACCGGGATCGCGTCGCAGCTGGCCGGCGCCGGGATGCCGGTGGCCGCGCTGAGCCCGTCGGAGCTGGCCGGCTGGATCGGGGAGCGGGTCCGATGAGCCTGCCCCCGGTCGACCCGGCGGTCACCGCGGAGGCCGTCGCGGCCCTCCCGGCCCGCCTGCGCAAACGCCTCGACGACCTGATCCCGCAGGCACTGACCTGGCCGGTCTCGCCGGACGGCGACCGGGTCACGGTCCGGCCCGACGACCAGACGTCGGTGACCCTCGCCGTGCCGGTCACCGCGGCCGCCGACGCGGTCTGCACCTGCCTGCTCGCGCCCCGCTGCCTGCACCGGGCCGCCGTCCTGAGCGCCGCCCCGATCCACACCGCCACCCCGCCACCCGGAGACGCTCCGGAGTCCCCCGCCAGCCCCGCCACGCTGGTCGGCCCAGCGTCATCGGAGAACCCCGCGTCATCCGGCGCTCCGGCATCACCTGGCGGTCCGGCGACCGGCGGTCCGGCATCACCCGGCGGCCCCGCGTCCGGCGCTCCGGCACCACCCAGCGGCCCCGCATCCGGCGCTCCAGCACCACCCAGCGGCCCCGCATCCGGCGCTCCGGCATCACGCGGCGGTCCGGTGTCACCAGCGCAGGCGGACGCGGCCCGGAACCTGTGGGCCGCCGGAGCCGCGGTGCTGACCGGCGGCATCCCGGGCGCCGGTGCGGTGGCCCAGGCCGATCTGCTGCGGGCCGTCCACCAGGCCCGCGCCGTCGCCCTGCACAGCCCGGCGGCCGCCGCGGTCCGGGTCGTCGAGATGCTGCGGGCGGCGCGGCGCGACGATCCGTGGTTCCGTCTCGCCGATCTCACCGACGACCTGCTCGACCTGCTCACCGCCTGCCACCGGCTGACGTCCGGCGACGGCGGCGCGGCCGGGGTCGCCCGCCGCGACTACGAGCCGGTCGGTGACCTGCGGCTGCACGGGCTCTTCTGCGAACCGGTGCGGACCGTGACCGGGCACGCCGGGGCGGCGACCTACCTGGCCGACCGGACCGGGCGGCTCTGGGTGGTCGCCGACGTCAGGCCGGCGGAGAGCCCGGCCACCACGGCGACCGTCCGGACGTCGGTCGACCTCGGCGAGGTCCGGCTCAGCCACCACGAATTGGCCCGGGCCGGTCTGCTGGCGAGCAACGCGCACGCCTCGCCGACCGGCCGGCTCAGCCACGGGCGGGCCCGGCAGGCGGTGTCCGCGGCCGGCGCCGGCTGGTTCGACCCGCCGCTGACCGCGCTCTGGGAGACCGACCCGGCCGCCCAGGTGGACCGCTGGCTGGCCGCCGCCGCGCTGCCGGCGCACGACCGGCCCGCGCCGCACGACCTGGCCTTCCTCGACGGCGTCATCCTCGGCGCGGACCGGCGCGGCCTGTTGCTCGCCGTCGAACGGCACCGGCTGACCGTCGCCGTGTCCGCACCGCACGAGGATCCGGCGCTGCCCTCCGTCACGAACCTCCGCCTGCTCGCCACCCACGCCGCCGGCCTGCGGATCCGCCTGATCGGCCGGTTCGCCGGGCCGCGCCGGGTGGCCGGTGTCGCCTTCGCCGCCCACTGGCTGCCCGCCTCCCACGGCGGCCACGTCGATCTCGGCGCCACCGTCCTCACCCGAGCCGACCTGCCCACCACCCACCGGCCCACCCCACCCGACCTACCCACCAACCGCCAAGCCGCCCCACCCGACCTACCCACCAACCGCCAAGCCGCCCCACCCGACCTGCCCACCGATCGCCAGCCCACCCCAGCCGGCCCACCCACCGACAGGCCGCCCGCCCCAGCCGGCCCACCGACCGACGGCCCGCACGGCAGCGGGTGGCCGGGACCGGTCGGCGCAGCCGAGTGGCGCGAGCCCGAGGCACCGCCACTTCACCTGCTGCGGCATCAGGTCGAGCGCGTCGTCGCCGGCGGCCGGGCCACCCTGCTGTCCGGTGTCGACTCCGACGCCCGCCGCCTGGCCGGTGCCCAGCTCGGCGCGGCGAGCGCGGTGCTGCTCGCTCTCGGGGATGCCGGCGTCCGGCGTACCCGGGATGTCTTCGGCCGCCTCGACCCGCACGACGCGCACCTTCTCGCGCGGGCCTGGCTCACCGCCGCGGTCTTCGAACGCGGCGCCGCGCAGGCGGCGACACGCCACGCCTGGACCGGCTCGACCACCGAACCCTGAGTCGCAGCGGACCCGGCCGAAGCGAGCGCGCCACCCGTCCGCGGCCTCGGCTGATCGCGTGGCTCGCGTCGCGGTCGCAGGCGGGTGAGGCATCGCGGTACGCCGGCGGACCCGCACGACACGCGCAGCGGTCGTGCGCGGGTCGCAGCCTCGCGAGCCGGCTGCCGCGAGCTACTGGTCGTACCGGAAAGGAATCCGCGAGAATCGGGCGGCATCGCGGCAGCCGGGATGGTTGCCATCCGCCACTGCCGTCCCCGATGCTCAGGTCGCGAAGGTGCTCGGCAAGCGGGCCGGCGCCGCGGTGGAGTGCCGCGCCGCCGGCAGCGCCTTGATCGACTATCCGAACCGTCCGGGCCAAGGAGATGATCGACCGATGCCGCGCCGTCGTTGGGAGCTCAGGGACCGGATCGCCGGTCTGGACCCGGAACGCGACCACCTGGAGATCTATCAGCTGTCCGCGGGCCGCGAGTTCCCCTGGGACTACACCCGCGCGCTGGAGTTCGCGCTGTTCCGCACCTACTGCGTGCCGAGCATCTCCCGGCTGCTGGCGGCCACCGGCGAGTTCCGCGACCGGCCGCAGAAACGCTACGACGACACGTCGCTGCTGATGGCCGAGATCGCCGCGCACGGCTACGACTCGCCGCGCGGCCGGGAAGCGCTCAAGCTGGTCAACCGGGCGCACGGCCGCTTCGCGATCAGCAACGACGACATGCTGTACGTGCTGTCCACGTTCATCTACGACCCGATCGACTGGCTCGACCGGTACGGCTGGCGCCCGCCGCACGAGAACGAGCGGCTCGCCGCCTTCCACTACTACCGCGAGGTCGGCCGCCGGATGGGCATCCGCGAGATCCCGGCCGGGTACGCCGAGTTCCGGGCCTTCAAGCAGCGCTACGAGCGCGAGCGGTTCGTCTGGTCGGAGACCAACCAGAGGATCGGCGAGTACACGGTCGGCCTGTTCGCCGCGTGGTTCCCGGCCGTCCTCCGCCCGGCGGTCCGGCTCGCCGTCCGCGGCATGCTGGACGAGCCGATGCTGCGCGCGTTCGGCTTCCGGCCCGCACCCCGCTGGGTCGGCGCCACCGGCGACCTGGGCTTGCGTGCCCGCGCCCGGGTGCTCCGCTTCTTCCCGCCCCGCCGCGACTCGGTCCTCGGCGTCTCGCCGCGCAACCGCACCTACCCCGGTTACCCCGGCGGCCGCCGCCCGTCCGACCTGGGCGCCGACGCCCCGGCCGCCGGCTTCCCCGCCGAGCACCCGCGTTGACCACGCGGAGTCCGGCTGGCTTCCACGGGTCCCACACCGTCCTCGAGGGACCCGTGGAAGCCAGCCGGGGCCGCAACCGGCCGCCTACCCCGCGTAGAGCGCGTCGATGGCGTCGGCGTAGCGGTCCTGGACGACGCGGCGGCGCAGTTTCAGGGTCGGGGTCAATTCGCCGGTCTCCGGGGTCCAGCCGGTCGGCAGGACGTGGAAGCGTTTCACCTGCTCGGGGCGGGACAGCCGGTCGTTGGCCGCACGGACCGCGGCGGTGATCTCGGCGAGCAGGGCCGGGTCGGTGGCGAGGGCCTCCAGGGTCGCCGCGGTGATGCCCTGCCGGGCCGCCCAGGCCGGGACGGTCTCCTCGTCCAGCACGATCAGCGCCGTGACGTACGGCCGGCGGTCGCCGATCGCGACCGCCTGGGCGATCAGCGGGTGGGCGCGCAGCAGGTTCTCGATCTGGGCCGGGGCGATGTTCTTCCCGGCCGAGTTGATGATCAGTTCCTTCTTCCGGTCGGTGATGGTCAGGAAGCCGTCGGCGTCCAGCGTGCCGACGTCCCCGGTGGCCAGCCAGCCGTCCGCGTCGGTGACCGGCTCGACGCCGCCGTCCGGCCGCAGGTAGCCGGCGCAGACCAGCGGCCCGCGGACCAGGATCTCGCCGTCCTCGGCCAGCTTGAGTTCCATGCCCGGGTTGACCCGGCCGACCGAGCCGGTCCGGAAGCTGCCCGGGGTGTTGAGCGTGGCGGTCCCGGTGGTCTCGGTCATCCCCCAGACCTCGAGCACGTCGATGCCGATGCCGGCCAGGTAGAGCAGCACCTCGACCGGGATCGGGGCGGCCCCGCTGCCCGGCCAGACCACGTTGTCCAGACCGAGCCTGGCGCGCAGCGGCCGCAGCACCCGGGTGTCCACCAGGTCCAGCCGGGTGGCCAGCTCGGGCGGCAGCGGCTGCCCGGCCTCGCGCAGCTTGTAGGCCTGCAACGCCACCTCGCGGGCGGTGTCGACGGCGTTGCGGACCGCCGGGTCGGCCGCGGCGAGCTGGGCCTGGATGCCGGCCACGAACTTCTCCCAGATCCGCGGCACCCCGAAGAACGAGATCGGCCGGACCGCGATCAGCCCGGCCAGCAGCTGTGCCGGGTCCGGGCAGATGGTGACGTGCCCGGCCCGGTAGATCGCGTTGTAGACGCCGAGCATCCGTTCCGCGATGTGCGCGAGCGGCAGGTAGGCCAGCGACGGCGCGTGGTCCGGTGTCTCCACCGTCGCCTCCAGCACCACCGACTGGTAGATCACGTTGTGGTGGGTGAGCACCACGCCCTTCGGGTCGCCGGTGGTGCCCGAGGTGTAGAGCAGGGTGACCGGCTGGTCCGGCTGGACGGCCCGCCAGGTCTTCTCGAAGGTCTCCGGGTCGGCCGGCTGCGCGGCCAGCCGGGGCAGGTCCCGGTCCAGCAGCAGGACGTGCTCCACGTGCTCCGGCAGCGGTTCCCACTTGGCCAGGTCGGCCTCGTCCTCCAGAACCAGGATCCGGGCGCCGCTGTGCTGGGCCAGATAGTTGAGCTGGGCCGGCGCGAGGGTGGCGTAGACGGTGGACGGGATCGCCCCGAGGTGCACCGCGGCCAGGTCGACCAGCCAGTGCTCGACCCGGCTGGACATCATGATCAGCATCCGGTCGCCGGCGCCGAGGCCGAGTTCGGCCAGGCCGCGGGCGGTGGCGGCGACCCGGTCGCGCAGTTCGCGCCAGGTCAGCGTGCCGGGCGCCCCGAGCGTGCTGAGCGCCGGCAGGTCGCCGAACTCGGTGGCGTTGCGGTGCAGCAGAGCGGGAACGGTCAGGCCCCGGGCGGTGTCGGCGCACCGCTGGGCGAGCGAGGAGTCCATCGAGGTTGTCTCCTTCCAGCCATTCGCTGTCGAAGATCGCGCAGGTAGTGGTCCTTGAGCCCGTGCCGCAGACGCACCGGCAGGCGGGGATAGACGGCCGAGGTGACGGACAGGGCGCGGTCGAGCCGCCGCTGCTGTCGCGCCGACCAGGTGAAGCCGTAACCGGCCCGGATCGGCGCGGGCAGCAGCCCGACGGTGACGAACCGGTGGAGCGGGATGCCGGGACGCAGCGCGACCGGCAGGTTCCGCGGGCGGAGCAGGGCGGTGGCGATCTCCCGGGCCGGCGCACCGACCGGGAGCGTCCGGATCATCTGGTCCCAGTAGCGCCCGAAGGCGTCCCGGTCGGCCGGCCAGGCGTCCTCGGGACAGCCGATCGAGGTGGCCAGGACGCTGTACTGCTGGTAGCAGACGTCCAGGTCGGCCGGCGGCAGCGGCCCGAAGAGGCGCTGGTGGAGCAGGGTCGCGGTGTCGAACAGCGTGGCGTTGACCCACACCTGCAGGCCGGGGTCGCCGGCGTCGTACCCGGGGCCGACCACCCGGCGGTGCAGGGTGGTGACCGCCCGGCTGACCGCGAGGGCCTCGGCCCGGGTGCCGAACAGGACCGCGTAGACGTAGCTCAACGTGGTCCGCAGCCGGTCCAGCGGGCGCTCGGCGAAGTCACTGTGCTCATACACCCCCTGGGCGACGGCGGGGTGCGCGATCTGCAACAGGGTCGCCCGGCCGCCGCCGGCCAGGAGCAGACTCTCGCCCGCCACCCGGCGGACCACCGCGTCGGCGGGAAAGAGACCGTCCTCCATGTCCGCACAGTAATCCGCACCGGCGCGGGTTTCCATGAGTGGCGCCGCCCCCGCCCGGTCGCGGTCGGGCCGGGCGGCACCCCGCTTGCTATGCAACGAATTGCATAGCAGGATGCGGGCATGGCGCTGGAGCACGCGATCCTGGTCTCCCTGCTGGAGCAGCCCGGATCCGGATATGAGCTGGCCCGCCGGTTCGAGCGGTCCATCGGCCGGTTCTGGACCGCCACCCACCAGCAGATCTACCGGGTGCTGAAGCGGATGGAGGCGGACGGCTGGGTCACCGCGGTCGAGGTCGGCCAGGAGGGCAAGCCGGACAAGCGGACCTTCTCGGTCTCCGCGGCCGGGCGGGCGGAGCTGACCGGGTGGCTGCACGAGCCGGTGCAGCCCGAGGCGGTGCGGCACGATCTCGCGGTCAAGGTGCGCGGCGCCGCCTTCGACGACCCGGCCGGGCGGGCCACGCTGATCGACGAGGTGGTCCGGTATCGCGCGGAGCACGAAGAGCTGCTGGCCCGCTACCTGGCCGGCGAGAAACGCGACTTCCCCGATGTTTCGTCATTGAGCGCCGGTGACCGGTTGCAGCACGTCGTGCTGCGCGGCGGCATCGCCTACGAGCGGATGCTGCTCGACTGGCTGGACGAGGTCCTCACCACGCTCCGTCATCTCCGAGAGGAATCCTGAACAGTGCTGTTCAACCCGAACACGTCCGACTTCGATCAGTTCGACCCGGAGACCCGGCGGCTGCTGCGGGCCACCGTCGACTTCTTCGAGGAGCGCGGCAAGAAGGCGCTGATCGAGCGGTACATCAACCGCTCCTGGTACGACGACTTCCTCGCCTTCTCCGCCAAGGAGGGGCTGTTCGCGACGTTCCTGACGCCGTCCTCCGACGGCTCCGGGGCCAAGCGGTGGGACACCGCCCGCAACGCCGCGCTCAGCGAGATCCTCGGGTTCTACGGCCTCGACTACTGGTACGTCTGGCAGGTCACCGTGCTCGGGCTCGGCCCGGTCTGGCAGAGCGCCAACCAAGCAGCTCGTGCGCAGGCCGCCGAGCTGCTCGACGACGGTCACGTGATGGCGTTCGGCCTGTCCGAGCGCAGCCACGGGGCGGACATCTACTCGACGGACATGGTCCTGACGCCCACCGACTCTGGATATGTCGCCAACGGCACGAAGTACTACATCGGCAACGGAAATGTCGCCGGGCTGGTGTCGGTGTTCGGCAAGACCACGGACGGCTACGTCTTCTTCAAGGCCGACAGCCGCCACCCGGCCTACCACCTGATCAAGAACGTCGTGAACAAGCAGATGTACGTCAGCACGTTCGAGCTGCGCGACTACCCGGTGCGTGAGGAGGACGTCCTGCACACCGGGCAGGCCGCCTTCGACGCCGCGCTGAACACGGTCAACATCGGCAAGTTCAATCTGTGCACCGCCGCGATCGGCATCTGCGAGCACGCCATGTACGAGGCGGTCACCCACGCGCACCGCCGGATCCTCTACGGCAAGCCGGTCACCGACTTCCCGCACGTGCGGCGGGAGCTGGCCGACGCGTACGTCCGGCTGGTCGCGATGAAGTTGTTCAGCGACCGGGCCGTCGACTACTTCCGCTCGGCCGGCCCGGACGACCGGCGCTACCTGCTCTTCAACCCGATGACCAAGATGAAGGTGACCACCGAGGGCGAGCGGGTCATCGACCTGATGTGGGACGTGATCGCGGCCAAGGGCTTCGAGGCGGACACCTACTTCGACAAGGCCGCGATGGACATCCGCGGCCTGCCGAAACTCGAGGGCACGGTGCACGTCAACCTGGCGCTGATCCTCAAGTTCATGCCGAACTACCTGCACCATCCGGCCGCGTTCGACGAGGTGCCGACCCGGACCGACGCCTCGGACGACGAGTTCCTGTTCCGGCAGGGGCCGGCCCGCGGGCTCGGCGCGATCCGCTTCCACGACTGGCGGATCGCCTACGACCGGTTCGCCGACCTGCCGAACGTGGCCGAGTTCCGCCAGCAGGCCGACGCGCTGTGCGAGCTGGACGTCGCCAAGGAGCAGCACGCCGACCTGGACTTCCTGCTCTCGGTCGGGCAGCTGTTCGCGCTGGTCGTCTACGGCCAGCTGATCCTGGAGCAGGCCGAGCTGACCGGCCTGGACCGGCACCTGCTCGACGAGATCTTCGCGGTGCTGGTCCGCGACTTCTCGGCGCACGCGACCGACCTGCACGGCAAGACCGCGACCACCGCGGAGCAGGCGGCGTGGGCGCTCGCGAACGTGCGCCGGCCGGTCGCCGACGAGGCACGCACCGCGGCGGTCTGGGAGCAGGTTCTGTCCCTGGTGGGCGCCTACGAGATGCGCCCCTGACCGGACGGCTCCCAGCGGTGGCCCGGACCTCGGGAGGTCCGGGCCACCGCCGTCTTGACGGCGAGATAGTAAGCGCGCATACTAATTTCATGAAGACGATCGCCACCGCTCAGCTCACCACCGACGTCCCGGCTCAGGCCTTCTTCGACCGCTGGGCCGACATGGCCACCTGGCCGGAGTGGAACACCGACACCGAGTGGGTCCGGCTCGACGGCCCGTTCGGCACCGGCGCCACCGGCCGGCTGAAGCCGAGAGGCGGCCCGGTCACCCGGTTCGTCGTCACGTCGCTGATCCCGGGCCGCGAGTTCACCGACGTCTCGCTGCTGCTCGGCGCGCGCCTGACCTTCCAGCACCTGGTCACCGAGGAGGACGGGCACACCACCGTCGCGGTCCGGGTCACCATCGCCGGCCCGCTCGCCTTCCTCTGGACCGCCATCCTCGGCAAGGGCATCGCCACCGGGATCGACGGCGACCTCACCCGTCTCGAGGCCGCCGCCCGCGCCGCACACCAGGCCGAGGTGCCGGCATGAACCACTGGCTCGGCGTGGTGTGCCGGGACCACGTCCAGCGGGGCGTCCGGCTCGGGATCGCCCAGCTCGACCACGGCAAGCGCAGCGGGCTGGCCCGCCTGGCACCCGGCGACTGGCTGGTCTACTACTCGCCGCGGACCAGCCTGCGCGACGGCGAGCCGCTGCAGGCGTTCACCGCGCTCGGGGAGGTCCCCGACGGCGAGATCTGGCAGGCCGACGAGGGCGACTTCCACCCGTGGCGGCGCCGGATCGACTACCTTCCGGACGTGATCGAGACACCGGTCCGCTCGCTGCGCCTGGACCTCACTGCCCAGCCCGGCTGGGGCGCCCAGCTGCGCCGCGGCCTGGTCCCCCTCACCGACGGCGACTTCACCCGCATCCGCACCGCCATGCTGGCCGACCGGGCGGCGGCATGAGCCCCGCACCACCGCTTCCGTCGGTCGCCGACCACCGACCGCAGTCCGGACGGGCGGCGGCATGAGCCCCGCACCACCGCTTCGGTCGGTCACCGACCGCCGACCGCAGTCCGGACGGGTGGCGGCATGACCCTGGCAACCGCGCACGAGAGCGCCGACGACAGCCCCGGCCTGCTGCTGTGGCAGGTCACCAACCGCTGGCAGGCCGCCCAGCGGGCCGCGCTGAAGCCGTTCGACATCACCCACGTCCAGTTCGTCCTGCTGGCCACCCTCACCTACCTGCAGGCCTCCGGCCCGGTGACCCAGAAAGCCCTGGCCGGCATGGCCGCCACCGACCCGATGATGACCTCCCAGGTGCTCCGCACCCTGGAGTCCCGCAACCTGGTGCACCGCCCCCCGGATCCGGCAGACCGCCGAGCCCGAGCCGTCGCCGTCACCGAAGCCGGCCGCGACCTGGCCAACCGCGCCGTCGTCGCCGTCGAAGCCTGTGACGCCGCCTTCTTCGCGGACCTCGGGGGCGCGCTGCCCGGTTTCGTCACCGCCCTGCGCACCCTCCGCCGAAGCTGACGACCGCTGACCCGCCAGCCCTGACCACCACTCGCGGAGTCCTCGCTGACTCCGCCGGTCACTCGTGGCAACCGCCGCCGGGTCCTCGGCGCGTCATCCACATCAGCGCGTTGTCCACAGTCCGGCCTCGCAAGATCCCGCTTCCGCGTCACACTGTCTTCGGGCGGCTCCCCCAAGGGTGGGCGGGGACCGGGAGCGCGGGCACCGGAGAACGCGGGCACCGGAGAACGCGGGCACCGGAGAACGCGGGCACCGGGCAGCGGGAGCCCCGTCACGACCCGAGCCCGGCCCTCGCCACGGACGGCGCGGTTCGGCGCGGGCCGGCGAGGTCCGGCCAAGGACGAGGTCGGACAGGCTCGCGGGGCGCCAGGACGGTGGCGGGCCCGAGACCGCGAGGCCGGGCAGGACAGTCGGCGGGCGGGAGACCACGGTACCGGGCCGGACAGCGGCGGGCCGGAGACGACGAACGGTCCCTCGCGGGGTGGCGAAGGACCGTAAGCGGGAAGGCGATCAGGCCGTCTCCGACGACCGGTCGCGTTGCAGTTTGCGGTTTTCTTCCAGGGCTGCCTCGAGCTGATCCTCGAGGCTGATGATCCGGCAGGCCGCCTCCAGAGCCGTGCCCTGGTCCACCATCTCGCGTGCCCGCGCCGCCAGCCGCAGCTGGTGGCGGGAGTACCGGCGGTGACCACCGGCCGACCGGAACGGGGTGATCAGTTTTTCCTCGTCGAGCCGGCGCAGGAAGTCCTGCGAGGCGCCGACGATCTCGGCGGCGCGGCCCATCGTGTAGGCGGGGTAGTCGTCGTCTCCGAACATGTCGTCGGGTTGGGCCACTTACACCTCTCCATGACGAGGGCCCCGGCGCAAGCGCCGGGGCCCAGGGTTTACGGGTTGAAACACCATTCACCGGCAGGTTCGCCGGCTTGTCAGATCCGCACCCACTGCCATCGAGGGCCGTAGCTGCGGGGATCGCATATGCGTGACCGGAGACCACCTCTCAATCGAAGGTAACTGCGGTGTCCGCCACCTCGGTGGCGGGCGATCCAACGGTGTCCTGCCCTCCCTTTCCTCTGCTTTACCTTTTCCTGTGCTGCTCGCCGGTGGCGGAGCCCCACGCGACTTCATGGCCCCACACACGTGCGACGAGCGTCCTGCCGCGGGGCGACTGGGGCCCCGAAGTGTGCGGGCCGAGCGAGCCACGAACCTCCGGGCCCTGCTGTAGCTCGGCCTGCATCGTCAGCGTCGTCAACTGATCTCTGCTGTCAACACAAAGAACTCTAATCGACCCGCGCTCGAAAATCTAGCCCATCCGGCCCAGATTATCCGGGTCGAGGGACCCATGTCCGGGACGCACGAGGAAGGTGAGATCCCCGGGAAGGATGGGTACCGGAAGATCATGGGTAGCAGAGAACGGCAGCGCACCGCCGAGACCATGCGGGCCACCGCCGCGGAGCTGGAGGAGACCGAGGCGTGCCTGCACCACCGCGCGGAGTCCATCCCCGACCGGACGGCACGCGCCCGCCTGCACGACGTCGCCACCCAGGTCACCGAGACCGCCACCGACATAGCCCGGCGCGCCGGACGACTGACACCCGCCGGGGAGACGGACCGCACGGCCGCCGGGGAGACGGACCGCACGGCCGCCGGGGAGACGGACCTCGCGACCGCCGGGCAGACCGGGCGCGCCGATCAGCTGCCGCCCGGCCACGAATAGGCACGGGGCACGGGCACCACCCCGTACCGAAAGCTCAAACGGGTTTGACCTCGACCGGAATGCCGTTGAGCACCGCGTTGCCGGAGAGCGGATCGACCACCAGCTCATCGGTCAGCACGTTGGAGTTGACCCCGGGATGGGCCGCCGCGACCGCGAGCCGCACGCCCGGCAGATCGTGCCCCCACCCGTGCGGCAGGCTCACCACCCCGGGCATCACCTGATCGGTCACCTCGACCCGGGCGGACAGCGACCCGGCCCGCGAGGTCACCTCGGCCGACGCCCCGTCGGCCAGGGTGAGCCGGGCCGCGTCGTCCGGGTGGACCTGCAGCGTGCAGCGGTCCCGGCCCTTCACCAGCGCCGGCACGTTGTGCATCCAGCTGTTGTTCGACCGGAGATGCCGGCGCCCGATCAGAACCAGTCCGGGCCGCGGCCGGTCGAGGGCCTCGCGGAGCCGCGCGGTCTCGGCGGCCAGCGGCGGCGTGCACAGCTCGATGGTGCCGCTCGGGGTGCGCAGCACCTCCGGGATCCGCGGTTTCAGCGCGCCCAGGTCGACACCGTGCGGGGCGTCCAGGAGCCGCTGCAGGGAGAGCCCGTCGGGGACCGCGCCGAACCAGTCGCCGTAGGCCCCGGTGCGCAGCGCCACGTCCAGCAGCCGCTCGGCCGGCCCGTCGCCGACCACCTTTTTCCGCAGGTCGTCCGCCTCCTGGCCGAGCACGTCGGCGACTTTCCGGAGGGCGCCGCCGAGCAGCTGCTCGTGCAGATCGCCGGGACGGCCGGTGACGATCTGGATCAGCCTGGCCAGGATGTCGCACTCGTCCAGGGTGTCCGGCTCGGCGGCGAGCACCGGCGGCGAGTAGGCGGCGAAGTTCCGCACCGCGAGCGCCAGGAAGGAGAAGTCGTAGTGCCCCTTCCGGGTCGGGTCCAGCGGCGGCAGGATCACGTCGGCGTGCCGGGTGGTCTCGTTCAGGTAAGGGTCGACGCTGACCATGAACTCCAGGCCGGCCAGCGCGCGGTCCAGGCGGCCGCTGTTCGGGGTGGACAGCACCGGGTTCCCGGCGACGGTGAGCAGCGCCCGGACCTGCCCCTCGCCCGGCGTGTCGATCTCCTCGGCCAGCACCGCGACCGGCAGCTCGCCCTTCACCTCGGGCAGGCCGCGGACCCGGCTGTGCCAGCGGCCGACGGTGAAGCCCTTGCCGCCCGGCTCGGTGTGCTGCCGCAGGTGCGCGGCGAGCGGGAACATCACCCCGCCGGGCCGGTCCAGGTTGCCGGTCAGCACGTTCAGCACGTCGACGAGCCAGCTGGTCAGCGTGCCGAACTCGACCGTGCAGGTGCCGATCCGCCCGTAGACCGCCGCGGTCGGCGCCGCCGCCAGCTCGCGGGCCAGCCCGCGGATCCGCTCCGCGGGAACATCACAGACCGCGGCGACTCTCTCCGGCGGGAAGCCCACGGCCAGCTCACGGACCAGGTCAAGCCCGCTGACGTACGGGATGAGCCGCCCGAGCGCGGTCAGCTCCTCGTCGAACAGGGTGTGCACCATCCCGAAGAGCAGGAACGCGTCGGTCCCCGGCCGGATGAACAGGTGCTCGTCGGCGGCGTCGGCGGTCCGGGTGCGACGCGGGTCGACCACCACGAACCGGCCGCCGCGGGCCTGGATCGCCTTGAGGCGGCCGGGGAAGTCGGCGGCGGTGGCCAGGCTGCCGTTCGACTCCCACGGGTTGGCGCCGAGCATCAGCAGGAAGTCGGTGCGGTCCAGGTCGGGAACCGGAATGGCGAGCGGGCTGCCGAACAGATAGCCGCAGGAGACGTGCTTGGGCATCTGGTCGACGGTGCTGGCGGAGAAGATGGCGCGGGTGCCGAGCGCCTTGAGCAGCGGGGTGAGGTAGAGGCCGCCGGCCATCGTGTGCACGTTCGGGTTGCCCAGGTAGGCGGCGACGGCCTGCGACCCGTGCCGCTCCAGGATCGGCCGGAGCCCGGCCTCCACCGCGGCGAACGCCTCGTCCCAGGAGACCTCCTCGTGCCGCCCGTCCGGTCGCCGCACCAGCGGCCGGCGCAACCGGTCCGGGTCGTCGGCGAGCCGCCCGAAGGTCGCGCCCTTCGGGCAGATGAACCCGTGGCTGAAGACGTGCTCCCGGTCGCCGCGGACCGCGGTGACCTCCTCCCCGGTGACGGTCAGCTCCAGGCCGCAGGCGGCCTCGCAGAGCGGACAGGTGCGGTACGCCGTGCGGGTCACGTCGGCCATGACGTCTCACCAGCCTTCCGAGCTTTGTTACCCATGAGTATCGGAGCCCGCCCGCCCCGTCAACCCGTCCGGCCGGGCTCACCGCGGACCCGAAGCGGATCGTGGATTTCTGAGTATCCGTACTCATGAAGCCGGGGCGGCCAGCCGGGATCTTGAGTACATGCTTGTGCACGACACGGATCGGGGTGCGGTGGAGCCGGTGCGCCGCCGCGACCCGGTGTACGCCGCCGCCACCCGGATGCTCGCCTTCGCGCTCTCGCCGGTCGCCGCCCTGGTCGCCCCCGGGCGGGCCCGGCAGACCGCCTGCCGGTGGGCGCTGGCCGCGCGCTTCCCGGCGGAGAACCTGGACGGGCTGGCCCCGGCCGCCCGGGCGGCGTTCGAGGCGGCCCGCACCCGGGCGCTGTGGCGGCACGGCGAGCTGATCGGCCTCACCTCCGGGCACCGGGACCGGGACACCCAGACCGCGCTGTACCTCGCCGAGGTGCGCCGCTGCGGCTCGGTGGCCGAGGCCCGGCGGTGGGTGTTGCCGCCCGAGGAGTCCCGGCATGTGGCCGGCACGGCGATGGACGTCCGCCCCACCGAAGGGGCCCGGTGGCTGGAGCGACACGGGGCGCTGCACGGCCTCTACCGGGTCTACGACAACGAGTGGTGGCACTTCGAGTACCGCCCGGACGGACGTCCGCCGCGCCTGCCACATCCGGGCGCACACCGGAATCTCTGTCATCAGCGATGATCTCCGCCATGAATGGCTACCGATGGCCGGCGATCGTCACCGCTCTGAGCGGCTGCCTGCTGCTGGCCACCCAGCCGGCGTCGGTGGGTGGCGGGCTCAGCCTGGTCGCCCCGTTCGGCAGCGACTACTACTCGGGGATGCCCCGGGCGGCGGCCGTGGTCGTGGTCTTCCCGCAGGTCGCCGCGGTGGTGGTGGCGTTGCTGCTGGTCCGCTGGTGGCCGTGGCAGCTGCTGGCGGCCGGGCTGCTGACCGCCGGGACGACGCTGCACGTGGTGCCGCTGCCGATCCTCGCCGTGCCGCTGACCCTGTCGTTCACGCTGATCGGGGTGCTGGCCGGCGCGCAGGGCCTGATCCGGGACGGCGTGCCGCGGTGGGGCACGGCGATCGCCGTGGTGGCCTTGGGTCTGCGGCTGTTCTCCGCCGGGCTGATCGGCCGCGGCACCATGCGGCACCACGACCACCAGCTGTTCCAGGCCACCGTGGTGGCCGTGGCGCTGTTCGGGGTGCTGGCCTTCGCCTGGCGGGTGCGGCCCGGCGAGCGCGGTCCGCGGGCCCGGCCGGTGATCGTCGCGGCGGCCACCCTGTTCCTGGTGATCCCGTTGTCGATGGTGACCCGGGGCCAGGTCGCCGCCCTACTCGGCATCGACTCGTCGGTGCTGTTCCGGCACCCGTGGGTGGAGAACGCGCTGGCCGGCGGGGCGTCCCTGGTGCTGGCCGCCGGGCTGGCCGCGGCGGCCGGGCTGTGGTCGCTGGGCGCCGCGCTGACCATGGCCCTCGCCCAGGCCGCGCTGGGCACGCCGCTGCTGCTGGCCTTCTTCGCGCTGGAGGGTCAGACCGCGGCCCGCTGGTCGGGCCTGCTGGCCGGGACGGCGATCGGCGTGCTGGCCGCGATCACCCGCTGGCGGGTCGCCGCCGCCGGGACGCTGAGCGTGCTCGCCGCGACGTCGCTGTTCATCGCCTACTCGGCCACCACCGGCGACCCGGGCCGGATCGGCACCCAGCACCGGGTGGTCCCGGCGCTGATCATCCTGGTCGTGGTGGTCGCGGCGGTGACCGCGACGGCCGGCGCGACGGTGCCGGTGCTGGCCCGGCGCGGCTCGGTGCCGGCGATGCTGGGCCCGGTCGCCGGGATGATGGCGGCCAGCGCCGCGCTGCTGCTGCAGGCCACCTATCTGGAGGGCGACGGCCGGCCCGCGTCGGACACGCTGAACGCGGCCCGGCACCTGAACACCTCCGGTGTGCTGCTGCTGGTGGCCGGCGCCGCGGTCGGTGGTCTGGGGCTCGCGCACTACCTGACCGAACGCTGGGCGGAGCGGAAACGGGCCGAGGAGATCCGCCGGGAGGCGGCCGCCGCGGAGCGGGACCGGTTGGCCCGCCCGATCCACGACGGGGTGCTCCAGGTGCTGGCCATGGTGCAGCGGCAGGGCGCCGAGCCGGCCGCGGCCGGCACCGCGCTGGCCGATCTGGCCACGCTGGCCGGCGAGCAGGAGTCGGCGCTGCGCCGGCTGCTCGCCGGGGGCGGCACGCTGGTCCCGCCGGTGAGCCGGGCGGATGGCGTCGACCTGCGGGCGGCGCTGTCCGAGCTGGCCGGTCCGGGGGTCGAGGTGGCCACCCCGGCCGAGGCGGTGCCGCTGCCCGGCGACGACGGCCGGGAGCTGATCGCGGCGGTGCGGGCCGCGCTGGACAACGTCCGGCGGCACGCCGGTCCGGGCGCGCACGCCTGGCTGCTGCTGGAGGACGAGGGCGACGGCGTACGGGTGACGGTCCGGGACGACGGGGCCGGGATCGCGCCGGGCCGGCTCGCCGAGGCGGAACGTGACGGGCGGCTCGGCGTCGCCCAGTCGATGCGCGGCCGGGTGGCCGACCTGGGCGGGACGATGACCGTCGACAGCCGGCCGGGCGAGGGCACCGAGGTGGAGTTCTGGCTGCCACGCCGCCGTTGACACCATCCCGGGCCGCGCGCGGCCGGGTCACCTATGTGGCGGCGGCCGTGACGTCGGCCCCGCCGGACGGGTTACGGGTGAGCCTGGGCGGCGACCTCGGCGGGTTCCGCCGGGAGACGGTGTGGCGCTGCGCCGGCGCCGGCTGCGACGCGGTCCCGCTGGACACCTACCAGGGCGGCGGGCGGCGGGAGCAGCTGGTCGAGGGCCTTCAGGAGATGCCCTCCTCCAGGGCGTAACGGACCAGCTCGGCCCGGTTGTGCATCTGAAGTTTGCCGAGCGTGTTCTGTACGTGGTTCTGCACCGTGCGGTGCGACAGCACGAGCCGCTCGGCGATCTGCTTGTACGACAACCCCTTGGCCACCAGCCGCAGCACTTCGGTCTCCCGCTCGGTCAGCCGCGGCCGCCCGGGCCGGCGGTACTCCCCCAGCACCAGCCCGGCCAGTCCCGGGGTGAACACCGGGTCGCCCTCGGCGGTCCGCCGCACCGCGTCCAGGAACTCCGCCCGGCCGGCCGATTTCAGCAGGTACCCGGTGGCCCCGGCCTTGACCGCCTCGAGCACGTCGCGGTGCTCGCCGCTGGCCGACAGCATCAGGATCCGCACCGCCGGGTCGGCGGCCCGCAGCCCGTGGATCACGTCCACTCCGGACAGGTCGGGCAGCTGCAGGTCGAGCACCACCACGTCGGGCCGGGCCGCGGGGGCCACCCGCAGCGCCTGCCGTCCCTCACCGACGGCGGCGGCGACCAGGTATCCGGCCTCGCCCAGATCCCGGGCCACCCCGTCCCGCCACATCGGGTGGTCGTCCACCACCATCACGCGCACCGTCACGCCGATCACCATAACGACGGCGGATGATCGGTGGATGGGCCGGCGCCGGGCCCCCGGCGCAGACTGACCCCATGGGTGCTGACCTCGGCGGAATCGAGTTCTACGCGGGTCCCCCGGTGCTCGGTGGGCCGGACGACCTGGACGCGGTCATTCGTGACTTCATCGACGGCGCGACCACCCGGCTGCTGATCGCGGTGCAGGAGCTGGACTCGCGGCTGATCGCCGACGCGATCGTGGCGGCCCGGGCCCGGCGGGTCCGGATGCAGATCGTGCTGGAGGGCGACTATCTGCGGGAGGAGAAACCGGTCGCCGACCCGTGGGTGATCGGCGGCGAGAACGAGGGCAACCGGGTGATCCACGCGGCCCTGCTGCGCGCCGGGATCGACCTGGTCACCGACTTGAACCCGTACATCTTCCACCAGAAGTTCATGGTCCGGGACCCGGGCCGGCCGACCGCGGCGGTGCTCACCGGCTCGACCAACTTCACCCACACCGACACCGGCACCAACCCGCCGGACGTGCTGGACAAGCCGGGCAACAACCTGAACCACGTGGTGGTGCTGCACGGCAGGACCGCGGCCGAGCTCTATCTCGCGGAGTTCGCCCGGTTGCGCAGCGGGACCTTCGGCGACCTGCACGAGCGGCACGAGCCGCGGCCCCGGGAGTTCCGGCTCGGCGGCATCCGGGTCAAGCCGGTCTTCGCGCCCGAGCAGGGCCCGGAGATGGAGATCATGAAGCAGATGCTGAAGGCGCACGAGCGGGTGGACTTCGCGATGTTCACCTTCGCCCAGTCGTCCGGCATCGACGACACCATGGAGTGGATGCTGAGAGCCGGCATCCCGGTGCGCGGCGTGCTCGACCGCGGGCAGGGCTCGCAGCGGTGGGCCGCCACCGAGCCGCTCAAGGCGGCCGGGGCGCAGCTCTTCGAGAACGTCCCGGGAAACGGCGTCCGGAAGATCCACCACAAGCTGATGGTGATCGACCGCAAGCTGACCATCATCGGCAGCTTCAACTACACCGCGCCGGCCGCCACCCTCAACGACGAGAACATCGTCGTCCTCGGCGACCTGGAGGAGCGCAACCCGGACGCGATCGCCGCCCAGGAACGGCTGGCCGGCTACGCCCTCGCCGAGATCGACCGGATCATCACCGACCTCTCCCGGCCCGCCTGAGACGCCCGGTCCGCTCGGCTTCCGATCGCCGCTTTCCGGTACGGCCGGAGCACCAGTGGCGCAAATCCCCACAAGTCCGGGTCGCCGTCCGACGCCGAGTTCCCTAGAGTGGGCGGTCGGCGTCGCGCCCGCGGCGCCGGACGGCGGATGAGGGGACGGCGGCATGCGCAAGTTCGTGGCCGGAGTCGCGGCCATGACGGCGGCGCTGGCCTTGGCGGCCTGCGGCGACAAGAGCGAGGAGCCGTACTTCGTGAGCGAGGGCTCGACCGCCTCGGCCTCCGGAGCGCCGGCCTCCTCGGCGGCCGCCGCACCGAGCGAGGCGTCCAGCGCGCCGGCGGCGAGCCCGAGCGCGAGCCCCAGCGCCTCGCCGAGCGTCAGCCCGTCCGCGTCGAAGAAGGCGACCTCCTTCACGTACGTCTTCCCGGTGGTCGGCAACAACTCCTATGCGCGCACCCACCACGACTACCCGGCCAGCGATCTGATCACCGGCTGCGGCAACAAGTTCCGGGCAGTCACCGACGGCGAGGTGCTGGCGGTCACCACCGTCGACAAGTGGAAGGCCTCGGTCAACGACGGCGCCACCCGCGGCGGCCTGTCGATCTCGATCCTCGGCGACGACGGCGTCCGCTACTACGGCTCGCACCTGGAGAAGATTTCCGCCGGGGTGACCGTCGGCGCCCGGGTCACCGCCGGCCAGACCATCGGCCGGACCGGTGACACCGGCGACGCCAGCGCCTGCCACCTGCACTTCGGCATCTCCCCGCCGTGCGCCAAGTCGGGCGACTGGTGGAACCAGCGCGGCACCGTCTACCCGTGGCCCTACCTCGACGCCTGGAAGGCCGGGAAGAACAAGTCGCCGGTCGCCGCGGTCAAGAAGTGGAAGGCCGAGAACGGCTGCCCGACCAAGCCCACCACCTTCGGCTGACCGTCGGCCAGCCGGCCAGCACGGCCAGGACGGCGAGCGTCGCCAGCAGCGCGACGCCGCCGACCACCAGGCTCGGGCGGACCCACTCGGCGGCCGCGCCGGCGCCGAGCATGGCCAGGCCCTGCACCGCGCAGAGCCCGGACATCGCCACCCCGAACGCGCGAGCCCGGTAGGCGGCCGGCACCGCCCGGCCGAAGAGGCCGTTCAGCGGGATGCTGAACGCGCCGGCCAGCCCGCTGACGAAGAGCAGGATCAGCACCACCGGCAGCGGCGGCCGGGCGGCGACCGGCAGCAGCACGGCGCAGGAGAGCACGGCCAGCGGCAGCATCAGCCGTTCCCGCAGGTCCGGGCCGCAGAACCGGGTGAGCAGCACCCCGCCGATCGCCACGCCGGCCGGCATCATCGCGAGCAGCAGGCCGCCGGTGCGGGCGCCGCCGCCGTACTCGCCGGCCAGCGGGGCGACCACCCCCTCGGTGGCGTAGACCAGGCAGGCCAGCCAGAAGAGCAGCAGGTACGACCGGAGGGTGCGGTCGGTGAAGACCACCCGTACGCCGGCTGTGGTCTCGGCCCACCAGGAACCGGACGGTTCGGCGGCGATCTCGGTGGCCGCCGCGCAGCGGCGCAGACCGGTGGTGATCAGCGCCGCGGAGATCAGGAAGGTGGCCGCGTCGGCGGCCAGCACCAGCTGCGCCGACCCGGCGGTGACCAGCAGGCCGCCCAGCGCGAAGCCGGCCACCTGGGTGACCTCGGCGACGATGTTGTCCAGGCCGTTCGCGACCGGGTAACGGTCGCCCCGCAGGATGTCCGGCAGCAGCGAGGCGCGCGCCGACTGGAACGGCGGGCGGCACAGGTTGGCCACGAAGGCGATCGCCACCAGCAGCGGCACCGGCATCCCGGGCAGCAGCATGAGCAGCACCAGGGCGGCCCGGATCAGGTCGGCGCCGATCAGCACCCGGCGGCGCGGCAGCCGGTCGGCCAGGACCGCGAGCAGCGGGCCGCCGACCACCCAGGTCAGATACGAGCCGGCGAAGGTCAGCGCGGCCAGCAACGGCGAGCCGGACCGCTGGTAGACCAGGAAGGACAGGGCCACGGCGGTCAGCTGGTCGCCGATCAGCGACAGCAGGTTGGCGGCGAAGAGGTGGCGGTACTCGCGGACCGCGAAGATCTCGCGGTACCCGGCCTGCTGTTCGGACAACGATGCTTCCCTGCACATAGGTCGACGGCGGGCCGTCCCAGGTCCAGATGGGACGGCCCGCCGTCGCTGACGGTCAAACCACTGCTTTCCGAGGGGGCTCAGGCCCAGCTACGACCACGCATGTGGGGAACTCCTTCCCGCAGAGACGACGTCGGACTCACGGTGGGGGAACTTCAGCTCCAGGTACGACCGCGCATCGAGGCACCTCCTTCGCCGGGGGATCAGCTGACGGTGGGGAGTTTCAGCTCCAGGTACGACCGCGCATCGGGGGCACCTCCTTCGCCGGGGATCGGCTGACCGGATCTACGTTAAGTTTCCCTAGAATTCGGGCATATCATCTTTTCGTCTGGTCCGCCCGCGCCGCTCGTCGCGATCGGGACGACCCGGCCGCCGCTCCCCGATCACTCAGATCACCCCCGGCCCCGCCGATGGGAACGCGCCGAGCCGAGAGGGGTGACCGGATGCGCTGGCCACACGCCACCGCGCCGGCGTGGATCGTCCACGCCGGCTTCCTGACCTGCGCCCTGGGCGCGGGCGGCGGCTTCGCCCTGGCCACGCCGGGATGGCGAGCGGTCATCTACACGCTGGTCGTGGCGATCTCCATCGCGCTGTTCGGGCTGGCCCTGCTGGCCGGGCACCTGACCCACCGGCGGCCCTGGCTGGTGGCGATCGGCGGCCTGCTCCTGCTCCTCGTCGATCAGCTGCTCTGGCCGTTCTGGATCATCGACGGGCACCTCGGCCGGGCCGAGGGCCGCCCGGCCGACCTGCTCCTCGCCGCCGCGCACGGGCTGTTCCTGATCGGCGCCGCGATGGCGGTCCGGCACCGGATGAGCGCGGACGCCGGCGGCATCGTCGACGCCGCGATGTTCGGGGTCTGCGCCGGCGGCGCGCTGTGGATCTGGGTGTTCCAGCCGCACCTGCCGGCCGACGCCACCCCGATCGGCCAGGCCCAGGTGCTGACCGACGTGCTGGTGCTCTGCGCGGTGGTCGGCTGCCTGCTGCGGATGGCCGCGGCGGCGTCCGGGGCGGCCCGGGTCACCCTCGGCTATCTGCTGCTCACCGTGGTGCTGACCGGCGCCGCGCTGACCGCCGGGGCGCTCGGGGCGCCGCACCGCGGGGCGGTGTCCGGCGTACTGATGCTGCTCGCCTTCCTGACCATCGCGGCCGGCGCGGTGCACCCGGGCGCGCCCGCCGCGGTCGAACCGGCCTCGGTGGCAGAACGGCCGGCCGGCCGGTTCCGGCTCGGCTGGCTCGGGGTGGCGCTCAGCGTCAACCCGGCGATCACCGCGGCGCAGGCGCTGAGCGGCGGCGAGCAGGCCGCCAGCCCGCAGTTGCCGATCGCCACCCTGCTGGTCATCCCGCTGGTGCTGATCCGCTTCCGGCAGCTGTCCGGGCAGCGCGAGAAGGCCGAGCGGGTGCTCGCCTACCAGGCCTCGCACGACGAGCTGACCGGCCTGTTCAACCGCCGGCGGATGATGGCCGAGATCGACCGCGCGCTGACCGGCCCGCACCCGGTCACCGTGCTGCTCTGCGACCTGGACGGCTTCAAACCGGTCAACGACCGGCACGGGCACGCGGCCGGCGACGAGGTGCTGCGCGCCGTCGCCACCCGTCTCACCGAGCTGGCCGGCCCCGGCCGCCCGGTGGGCCGGCTGGGCGGCGACGAGTTCGTGGTCCTCTGCCAGGCCGGCACCGACGCCGAGATCGCCGACCTCCGCGACCGCATCACCACCACGGTCAGCACCCCGATCCCCCTCGCCACCGGCCAGGTCTCGGTAGGCGTCACGATCGGCTCGGCCCGCACCACCCCGTGCGCCCCACTCGACCGCACCGCGTTGATCGCCCAGGCCGACGCCGCCATGTACGCCGGCAAGCCCAGCCGCCGGCCCCGAGCCGCTTGACCGGCTCTCTCCGGCTCACGGAACGGCGCGTCGGAGCCGCCTGACCGGGCGCTCCGCCGCGCCCGGGGACGGCTCCGGTCGTACCGGAAACCGGTCTGACCGGAAGCGGTAAGCGAATCGGTTTGCCTGCCGGGCCGGTCGGCGGCACAGTGGCCGCCATGGAAGCACCTGAAATGATCAACGCCGGTGAGCTGGTCCTCAAGCGGTGGGAGCCGGAGTGGGCCGCCGAGGCCGCGGCCGCGGTGCAGGAGTCGCTGCCCGAGCTGAAACCCTTCCTGCCCTGGGCCAAGGACGGCTACGGCCTGGCGGAGAGCCTCTCCTTCATCCAGATGTCGGTGGACAACTGGGCGGCCGGCACCGAGTTCAACTACGCCATCTTCACGACCGTCGGCGACCTGGTCGGCTCGATCGGCCTGATGACCCGGATGGGCCCGGGCACGCTGGAGATCGGCTACTGGATGCGCACCCCGTGGGCCGGCCGCGGCTACATGACCGCCGCCGTCTCGGTGCTGACCCGGGTCGCCCTGACCCTGCCGGGCGTGGAGCGTGTGGCGATCCGCTACGACGCCGCCAACAAAGCCTCCGCCGCGGTTGCCGCCAAGGCCGGCTTCGTCGAGGTGGACCACGTCGAGCGCATCCCGGAGGCCCCCGGCGAGACCCCCGTCCTGGTCACCGCGGAACGCCGTTCCTGATTCCGCGGGCCAGCCCCACCTCCGGCAGCGCCCGGGTGGCTCCGCCGGACGGCGCCAACCCGTTCGCACCGCCCGGTTCGCCGGCGATCCCCGGCAACGGCCCGTCCTTCCCGCCGCCCGCCCCGTCGTTCCCGCCGGCCAACACGACATCAAAGCCGTCCCGTCGCCGGAGCTGCCTCCGGCGTGAGCGGCCGGGGCGGTCAGCGGCCGGCGGGGCGGGACTGCTCCTCGGCGATCTCGGCGAGCTTCTTGACCGTGGCCTTGCTCAGCCGGGCGCCACCGGCGAGCAGCAGGCGGTCCAGCTCGCGGTCGGTGGCGATCAGGCACTCGCGGGGCAGGCCGTGGAAGCTGATCACCCCGGAGCCGATGAAGGTGAGCACCGGGGTGACCGGCACGGCGCGCCCGAGATCCGCGGAGAGCGCCTCGGCGGTGCGGCGCGCGGTCAGCCGGGCGTCGATCACATAGGGCGGACGCCGGCCGCCGATCTGCACGGTGTCGCCGACGATCAGCACCCGGGAACGGCCGTGGTCGGCCACCGTCACCGCATAGGTCCCGCCGGGCCCGATCGCCAGGAACCCCGGGCCGACCGGCAGATCCACCAGGAACCAGTCCGGCCCGAGACGGTCCAGCCGGGCCAGGACCCGCGCGTCGGCGCTCTCCAGCCGGCGGTGGTCCCGCTCGGCACGGACCCGCCGGGCCCACTCCACCGGAGTAACTCTGGGCATCCTCTCCACCCGACCCACCGTAGCCCCACCCGTCACGGTCCGATCAACTCACCGTCACCCGCTGGCGCCGATCCGCGCACCGGCGTCCCGGCGACAGTCCGGTCGCCGGCACCGCGCAGGCGCCATCCGTGCCGTCCTCGGAGCCCACGGTCCCCGCCGTCCGGCCACGTCGGTGACCGGGTCGGGGTTTCGGTGACCAGCCGCGGACCGTGAAGGGCGCGGCGATCGTTCTGGACGCGCCAGCGGCCAGATCGCCGGGCCCGGCCCGCGCTACTTAAAGAGAATTTGGTGTACGACCGCGGCCCGGCCAGGCTTGGTCGAGGTGATCGGTAGGGTGCTCAGGCCCGCGCTGCCCACTCATATGGCGGGGTGTGGCTCTCTCCCGGCTTGGACCCTGCCGGTCACCGTGGCGCGGAGTGGCTGAAGAGGGGTTTGCCCAGCTGTAAGTAGCGTTGCCCTCCCGCTGGTGTGGTTCTGCCGCGACGACGGGAAGGTCAACGGGTACATGGGTCAGCTGATCATTGGAGTCGATCCGCACAAGCGGTCCGCGACGATCGAGATCATCAACGAGCGTGAACAGGTGCTGGCCCGTGGCAGGTACGGCACCGACACCGGTGGCTACCAGCAGATGCTCGCCGCCGGCCGCCGTCACGCCGGCCGGGTGTGGGCGGTCGAGGGCTGTAACGGCATCGGCCGGCACCTGGCCCAGCGGCTGGTCGCCGACGGCGAAACCGTGCTGGACGTCCCGGCGAAACTCGCCGCGAAAGCCCGCAACTTTGACACCGGGCACGGCCGTAAAACCGACGGTCACGACGCGCACCACATCGCGGTGACCGCCCTGCGCACCCCGGGCCTGCGCCGCGTTCACGCCGACGGCGCCACCGTCGCGCTGCGGCTGCTGGCCGACCGCCGCGACCAGCTCGGTGTCGCCCGCACCGAGACCATCAACCGGCTGCACCAGCTACTGCTCGAACTGATCCCCGGCGGCGCGAAGAAGAACCTGACCACCGACCAGGCCCGCACCCTGCTCGAACGCGTCAGCGTCCCGGCCGGCGACATCGTCACCGCCACCCGCTATCAGCTGGCCGGCGACCTGGCCGACGAGCTCACCACCCTGGACACCAAGATCAAAGCAGCCAACCGGCAGCTGAAGACCGTGCTGGCCGCCACCGGCACCCAGCTGACCAGCCTCAACGGCATCGGCCCCTCCGGCGCCGCCCGCCTGCTCGGCGACATCGGCGACATCAGCCGCTTCCCGACCCGCGGGCACTTCGCCACCTGGAACGGCACCGCCCCCATCGACGTGTCCTCCGGCGACAACCATCATCACCGGCTCAACCGGGCCGGGAACCGGCGCATCAACCGGGTCCTGCACATCATGGCCATCACCCAGCTCCGCTTCGACACCCCCGGCCGCGCCTACTACCAGCGCAAACGCGCCGAAGGCAAAACCGCGATGGAAGCCATGCGAGCGTTGAAACGACGCCTGTCCGACACCGTCTACCGCCAAATGATCAAAGACGACCACACGGCACAACAGACAGCGACGGGTCCGGGAGGACACACGGGGGCGACTCTGAACTCCAGCGCGGCCGACCCAAACCCCAAGATCGACACTTCGGAAAAGTCACAACCCGGACCCGCCAACCACCACCCTAAAACACCCCTCACACCAACCCCTTGACAGAGGGGTGCCGGGAGCATGCGATCCGCACCCAAGCGGACCTGCGTGAACGAAGATCTTGATCTTGGGATTGCCGGCAGGATCGAACCGGAGCGGTTGCCGGGGTCAGACCGGGGCGATGCCGAACACCTCCGCCAGGCCGGTCACCTCGATGGCCTGGCGGACCGGGGCGGACGGCCGGGTCAGCACCATGGTCAGGCCGGCCGCGGCGGCGGTGTTGCGGACGCCGACCAGAGCGCCCAGCGAGTACGAGTCGATGAAGGTCACCTCGGCCAGGTCCAGGCTCAGCTGCCGGCAGGGGGAGCCGGCGACCGCTTTCTCCAGGCTCTCGCGCAGCTCGTCGGCGACGTCGACGTCCAGCTCCGGGGCAAGCAGCGTGGCGTGCAGGGTGGTGCCGTCGTCGCTGGTCCGGTACGACACGATCGCATCAGTCGTCATGCCGCCCCAAGCTACCCCGGTAATCGGGTCCGGACACATGATCGGCGTCGCCGGGGCGGGCGGACGACGCCGATCGGTGGACGTCAGGGCTGGTCCGGCGGCTCCGGCGGCTCCGGCTGCCGGGGTTGCGGGACGCCGTTGCCGTTGGCGGGCGGGTCGATCGGGTCCGGCCGGCGCCAGATCTCATGACCGGCCGGCCCCTTGCCGGTGGCCGCGCCGGGGACAGCGCCGGTGCTCGCGGCGGCGCCCGGGGCAACGCCGTTACCAGGGACGGCGCCGTTGCCGGCAGCGGCCACCTCCAGGACCACCGGCTCCGGCACGTGCCGGGCGGGCAGCGCCACCGAGAGCCGCCCGTGCCCGCGGTGCGCGGCGAGCGCCGCCCGGTGGTAGCTCTCCACCTCCGCGATGAACTGCTCGTCGGCGTAGACCGAGCCGTCGACCAGCGGACCGGGCCGGCCCTCCAGGACCGCGACCACGTCCTCGCCGGTCAGCGTCTTGTGCGTCTCCAGGGCGTGTGCCAGGGCCAGCACCTGCCGCCGGTTCTCGGTGAGGATGGCGGCGGCCCGTTCCATCATCGTGCCGAGGCTGTCCTCGATCCGGTCGGCCAGGGCGCGCCGGGCGCTCAGGTCGTTCTTCTCCCCCTTGGGCACGCCGCCCGGTGTGCCGGTGCCGAGCCGGCTGGACGCGGCGTAGGAGGAGACCGTCGAGCCCATGCCCCAGACACCCTCCATGTTGGTGGCGACCGCGGTGGCCTGCTCCAGGTCGCCGGAGACGCCGGAGGAGCTGTCGCCGTCGAAGAACATCCGCTCGCCGGCCAGCGACGCGAGCGACACCAGGATGTCCGACTCGTAGTGGCTGCGCCAGGTGGTGAACTGGTCCTCCGGCGGGATGCTGGCCACCATGCCGAGGTAGCCGCTGCCCTTCTCGATCGTCGCGATGTCGATCTCCATGTGGTGCCGGGTCCGGTACGCCACCACCGCGTGACAGGCCTCGTGCACCGCCACCGCGTGCCGTTCGCGTTCGATGTACTCGACGTTCTCCGCCGGCCCGAGTTCCTTGAGCTGCTTCGCCCGGATGATGTCGCGCCAGGTGATGGTGTCCCGCTCGTCGCGGATCGCGGTGATCAGCGCCTCGTTCACCATGTCCTTGATGGTGGCGCCGGTCGCGTACGGCGTGATCGTCGCCAGCTTGTCGATCTGCTCGTCATCCAGCTCGTGCTTCACCTTGTCCAGGTAGCCCCGGTAGGTGCGGACCCGCCCGGCCTTGCTCGGGTAGCCGACCTTGTAGATCCGGTCGATCCGGCCGGGCCGCAGCAGCGCCTCGTCCAGGGCTTCCGGCAGGTTGGTCGCCATCATCACCAGGATCCGGTATTTCGGCGGCGGTTTCGGCCGCATGCCCAGCGCCCGGCGCACGTGCCGGTTGATGAAACCGCGCGGCTTCTTCAGCCCGGACAGCTCGGTGAGCAGCGCTTCCAGGGTGCCCATGCCACCGCCGCCGCCCATCCCGCCGCCGTACATCATGGATTCCCGGGCGACCTCCCAGCGGGACTGCTCGGAGAGGTAGGACATGCCGTTGCAGCCGGCGTGGCTGAAACCGCCGCGCGGGAAGCCCGGGCCGCCCTGGGCCAGCGCGCCGCGGTTGCCCAGCGAGTCGGCCTCGTCGAAGAAGACGATCACCCCGCCGTAGCGGAGGGCGAGTTTGCGCAGCTTGCGGAAGAGGCTCTTGACCTTGAGCACGCCGACGCCGAAGAACATGTTGATGAACGCGCCGGGGTCGACGAACACGTACGGCCGGCCGGTCTCGCCGGCCACCGCCTCGGCCATCAGGGTCTTGCCGGTCCCGGGCGGGCCCCAGAGCAGGATGCCGCCGGGCACGTAGCCGCCGCGCGACTCGATCGCCTCCGGGCGTTCCAGGTAGACGATGTTCTCCTTGACCCGGTCGAGCACGTGGTCCTGACCCCACACGTCGGTGAACCGGGTCTTCACGTCGTCCGGGTAGTAGACGTCGACACCGCCCCGGGACAGGAACCAGAAGATCGCCGCGAACTGCCCGACCGCGATGAACAGAATGAAGATGACCTGCAGGAACATCGGCGCGGCCGACCACAGCAGGGCGGGGACCTGGAAGAGCGCCAGGGCCGGGGTGGTGTCCAGGGCGGAGGCGAGCACCAGGGACACCACCGCCAGGAACAGCAGCCACTTGAACACCCGGGCCAGCCGGAACCGGGTCCAGTCGGAGAACATCCGGTGGGTGAGCCGCTCGACGCCGCCGAAGATGCCGTGCGTCCACATCCGGTGGTACCAGGAGACGTGCTCGCTGATCAGGTAGTGCAGCTGGCGGAGCACCTCGATGCCGGCCAGCGCCAGCAGGGCGATGCCGGAGCCGCTGTGCAGCCGGGCGTACATCGCGTCCTGGAACGGCAGGATCGGGTTGTCCGCGACGTCGGTCCAGACCAGGGCGAAGAAGGCGACGGTGAACAGCAGCAGGAACTTGATCCGGTCCCAGAACGGGAGCTTCTTGCGGGTGGTGCGTTCCCGCCGCTCCCGGGGGCCCTCGTCCGGTGGGCGCAGGCCCTCGGGCTCGATCTGTGTCGGAGCGGTCATCACTTGCTCCTCACCGTGAAGGATGTCGCGATGGTGTCCAGCTGGTCGCCGCGCTCCCGGTAGCAGCTCGTGGAACACCTGATGAGGAGCAGGTAGAGCCGGTCACCGGTGTTGTTGAGCAGAGCGGTCAGGTCGAAGGTGTGCATCACACCGGTGATCGCGTAGTCGTAGACGACCCGGACCCCGTGAGTCCCGTCGGACGGGGTGAGCACATCGTCGCTGAGCAGCTCGAAGTCGCTCAGCCGCGGATCCTCGGCGGCCTCCCGCGCGGCCGCGGTCACCGGCAGGACGCTGTTGCGCAGCATGTCCAGCGACACCGCGTTCCGCTCCGGCTCGGTGAGCTTGGCGACCCGCGCGTAGACGATCGGCTCGTCGGTCGCGTCGTAGGAGATCAGATGCACCGCGCTCGGGATCGAGGAGGCGTCGTAGGCGACCGACCACCACAGCTGCTGGCGGATCGCGGCGGCCGCCGAGTCCGGATTGGACCCGCTCAGGTAGCCGTCCAGCTCGTCCGTGCTGGTCTGCCGCCAGTCCTGCGGGACCTTGAAGTAGGTCTTCTCGTCGGAATTCTTGACATAGGTGTACTCCGGGGCCGCGCATCCCAGGGTGACTGCCGCGAGGGCGATCACCGCCGCCCCCGTGTGGATCGCTCGCTTCAGCACTGGCAACCACCGCCCTGAACGCACCGTCCGTGGTAGCAGTATCACCCCGAGTTGTTACGCGATCGAGTCCCCATCTTTGTATTCGGAATGTTGAGTTCACGCCGCGCCCCGTGAATCGGCAAATGTCGACTCATTTGCGGCGGCGCCAAGAGCAAAAACCTTCAAGAACTTCATATGCGCGGGTCCGCCGGGGTGCGGACCGCATGCTCCCGCGCGGGGCGGGCCCGGCGATCTGGCCGCTGCGCGTCCAAAGCGATCGCCGCGCCCTTCACTGTCCGCGGGTGGTCACCGAAACCCCGCGACGCCCGTCCCGGGCACATGTCCGCAGCGCGCGCCCGGCCGTCCCGGCTGGTTCTCACGGGTGTCTCGGGGGACCCGAGACACCCGTGAGAACCAGCCGGGACCGTGACCGTGCCGCGGACCGTACCCGGGTCAGGGGGTGGTCCAGAGGTAGGCGGCGAGGCCCAGGGCGGCGACGGCGATGGCCACCCGGAGGGGGCGTTCGGGGGTGCGGCGAACCAGGGCCGGGCCGGTCCAGCTGCCGATCAGGCAGCCGGCGCCGAGCAGGGCCGCGGCCGCCCAGTGCACCGGGCCGGTCAGCGCGTAGACGACCGCGGCGACCAGGTTGGCCACGCCGAGCACCATGCTCTTGACCGCGTTGGTGACCGGGAACGGCTCGGTCGCCGCGACCGCCAGCACGGCGAGCAGCAGCACCCCGGCGGCCGCGCCGAAGTAGCCGCCGTAGACCGCGATCAGGAACACCGCGAGGCTCAGCGGCGGCCGCCGGCCGGGCCGCAGGTACCAGTCCCGGACGGCGGTGCGGAAGAGCAGGACCAGCGCGCCGAGCACGATCAGCCCGGGCACGATCCGCTCGAACGCCTCGGACGGCGTCCACAGCAGCAGCAGCGCGCCGGCCACCCCGCCGGCCACCGCGATCCCGCTGAGCCCGGCGATCCGGCGACCCTGCCCGTGCAGCTCCCGCCGGGCCCCCACGCTGGATCCGGCCGTGCTGCCCATCAGCGCGACCGTGTTCGTCATGTTCGCCGCCACCGGCGGGAGCCCGGCCGCGAGCAGCACCGGATAACTGACCAGCGACGCCAGCCCGGCCATCGACCCGGTCAGCCCGGCCCCGACTCCCCCGGCCACCAGCAGCGCCGCCGTCCCAAGATCCACGTTTTCCGAGCCTACGGGCCCGGCGGCCGGGCCGCCGGGCCGCGCTCGGGTGTTCCGGGTCTCAGGTCGTGGCGCGGGACCACTGCTGGGTGGTGGCGGACGAGCAGGTGGCCTGCTGGAGGTCGACCGCGTCGGCGGCCAGGGTCAGGCATTTGCCGGAGTGACGGGCCTTGAGCTGGTGGTAGCCGCCGGTCGCGATCCACTGCCACTGCTGGTTGGCGCCGGCGCCGCAGGCGTACTGGATGATGTTCGCGCCCTCGGCGGTGGAGCCGGAGGCGACGTCCAGGCACTTGCCGCTGTTCCGGTTGATCACCTGGAGGTAGCCGCCGCCGGTGGTCCGGAAGTCCCACTGCTGGTTCGTGCCGCTGGTCGCCGCGTAGGTCTTCACCTCGGCGTTGTCGGCGGTCGACGCGTTCCAGACGTCGAGCACCTTGGACGAGCTGCGGTTGGTGACCCGGTGGTACGGGACCGCACTGCCGCTGACCGTGCCGGCCGCCGCGTCCACGGTGACCGCCGGCGACCAGGACAGTGACATCGAGGTGCTGGTCGGGAAGGTGATCGGCAGCCAGACGTACTCGGAGTTGTTCACCGGGGCGCCCCACGCGCCGGCCCAGCGGTCGCCCAGGTAGAGGTAGCTGTTGCCGAGCTGCAGGACGAAGGCCGGCTGCGAGTGGTAGGTGGTCGCGTCGCCGACGTCGGTCCAGCCGGTCCACGGGCCGGTGATGCTCGGCGCCGTCGCGCACCGGGACTGGTTGGGGTTCCAGCCGGAGGTGCCCGAGGTCAGCATGAAGTAGGTGCTGCCCCGCTTGAACAGGGCCGGGGCCTCGCGGGACGCGTCGTTCCAGAAGTTGCCGACGACCGACGCGACGTTCCGGTAGTCCGCGGTGAGCCGGTAGATCATCAGGTCCCGGTTCTCGTCGGCCGCGGAGATCATGTAGGCCGCCGAGCCCTCCTGGTAGAGCGTGATGTCCCGGGACATGTAGCTGCCGAACGGGCGGAAGCTGCCCTCGTACGCGTAATCGCCGTCGATCGTGTCGGAGACCGCGACCGCCGCGCGGGCCTCGCCGTAATCGGACCCGTTCTCCTTGTGCATCCACATGACGTACTTGCCGGTGGACGCGTTGTAGATCACCTTGGGCCGCTCGATCTTGGCGGAGGCCAGCTCGGACGCGGACGAGCGGGTCAGCACGTCGGCGCGGAACTCCCAGGTCCGCAGGTCGGTGGAGCGGTAGACGCTGACCGCGTTGAAGGTGTCGTCGGCGTTCCGGTTCTCGCCGAACCAGTAGTAGTAGGCGCCGGCCTTGAGCACCCCGCCGCCGTGCGCGTGCACGCCGCCGAACTGGGTGCCGTTGGTGATCGTGACCGGGGAGAGCATCAGCAGCAGAGCCAGCAGCGCCGTCATGCCGCGCTCCTGGTCCACTGCTGGTTGGCGCCGCCGTTGCAGGTGTACTGGCTGATGTCGGCGCCGTCCGCGGTCCCGGCGCCGACCACGTCGAGGCACTTGCCGCTGTGCCGGGCGACCAGCGTGTGGTAGCCGCCCGCGGCGACCCAGGACCACTGCTGGTTGGTGCCGCCGCCGCAGGTGTACTGGATGATGTTCGCGCCGTCCGCGGTCGACGCCGACGCGACGTCCAGGCACTTGCCGCTGTACTGGTCGACCACCCGCAGGTAGCCGTTGCCGAGGTCCTCGAAGGACCACTTCTGGTTCGCGCCGCCGTTCCAGGTGTACTGCTTGACCTCGGCGCCGTCCGCGATCGACGAGCCGACCAGGTCCATCACCTTGCCGCTGTTCCGGCTGGTGACCCGGTAGTGGGTGAGCGGCGTGTTGACGCTGACGTCCAGCCCCCACGAGTAGCGCAGCTGGTCCCGGCCGGAGTTGCTGGTGGTGGTCAGGGTCAGCGCGGTGCCGCTGCCGGTGATCTCCTGCAGGCGGTAGGGGTCGGCGATCCGCACGCCCGGCCAGTAGACCGTGCCGAGCCCTTCGGCCCGCGCCTCGGCCGCCACCCCGCGGATGAAGGCGATCATGTCGTTGGTCGCCGACGGCGCGTCGTAGTCGCGCCCGTCGGTCATGGTCGCGCCGAATTCGGTGATCAGGACCCGGTTCGCGTACGACCCGACGCTGCTCCGCAACGACTCCCGCCACGAGTCCTCGGTGTGCCGGCCGGCGTCGAAGAACTGGTAGAGGTGCCGGGAGATCAGCGTGCCGTCGAACCGGCTGTCGCCGCCGATCGTGGTGAGCCGCTGGTTGTACCCGGCCCCACTGATGATCACCCGGCCGCGCGGCACGCCCGGGTAGGTGGCCAGCCACTGGGCCGCGAGGTTCTTCCAGTCGGCGTCGCTGTAGCCGTACGGCTCGTTGAACGGCTCGAAGTAGACGTTCGCGTTCGACGAGTACCTGCTCACGATGGTCTGCCACATCGACCAGAACTGGGTGCCGTCGTCCACCCTGCCGTCCCGGGAGCTGTTCGCCTCCCAGTAGCTGAGGATGACCTTCATGCCCTTCGCGGCGGCCATGTCGATCGCGCCGGTGTAGGACGCCCAGTAGGACCCGGCGACGGTCGGGTGGTTGACCGGCATCCGGACCGTGTTGGCGCCCAGGTTGTTCTGGAAGCCGGTGAGGATCGCGTTCGCCTTGGCCTGGGTGGTGGCGTAGCTGTCCGACCTGCTCAGGCCGCCGAGGACCAGGGTGTCGTCGACGAAGTTGTCCCGCTGGTCGGCCCAGTTGACCCCGCGGAAGCCGGTGGTGGCGGCCGCGGCCGGGGCGCTGGGGAGGGCTGACGCGCCGGTGAGGAGAAGGAGGAGGACGAGGGGGATGCGTGCCCGCATGGCGAGGCCTTCCGTCTCGGCCGGCCGGAGCCGGCTGGGGATCGAGAGACCTCGATGTTAACGTAAACTTCCCGCACCGGTCAGTACCGGAACGTGTTGACCAGCGCGGTCATCTCCCCGGCCAGCCGGGTCAGGTCGGCCGCCGCGGACTGGGCGTCCCGGGCGTTCTCGGAGGCCTTCTGCGCCACCGTCGCCACGTCGGCGATCGCCTCGGACACCAGCCCGGTGTTGCCGGCCGCCTCGGCGACGCCCCGGCTCATCTCGGTGGTGGTGGCGGTCTGCTCCTCGACCGCCGACGCGATCGACGTGGTGTAGTCGCCGATCGTCGCGATCACCTGGACGATCTCGGTGATCGCGGCGGCCGCGGCGCCGCTGATCGCCTGGATCGCGGTGATCCGGTTGGTGATCTGCTCGGTCGCCTGCGCGGTCTGCTGGGCCAGCTCCTTCACCTCGCCGGCCACCACCGCGAAGCCCTTGCCCATCTCGCCGGCCCGGGCCGCCTCGATGGTGGCGTTCAGCGCCAGCAGGTTGGTCTGCTCGGCGATGCTGGTGATCAGCCGGACCACGTCGCCGATCTCCTCGGTCGCCGTGCCCAGCTCGGCCACCTGACCGTTGGTGCTCTCCGCGACGGTCCGGGCGTCGTTGGCCACCCCGGCGGCCTTGGCCGCGCTGGACGCGATCTCGGCGATCGACGCGCTCATCTCCTCGGAGCCGGCCGCCACCGACTGCACCCCCTCGTTGACCGTCTGGGTGGCGTCCGCGGCGGTGCCCGACTTGCCGGAGACCTGGGCCGCGTCGGCGCCGAGCCGGGCGGTGGTCGCGCTGAGCCGGTCGGCGGCCGCCCGCACCTGGTCCGCGGAGCCGGCGATGCCGCGCACGGTGACCGCCACCTTCTCGACGAACCGGTTGAACGCCTGCGCCAGCTGCCCGGCCTCGTCGTCCCGCAGCACCGTGGCCCGCTGGGTCAGGTCACCCTCGCCGTCCGCGATCTGCGCCATCCGGTCCCGCAGCCGGTCGATCGGCCGGACCACCGAGCGGGCCACCACCAGCGCGATCGCGGCCGCCAGCAGGACCGCGACCAGGGTGATCCACATGCTGGTGTGCTGGGCCGCGACCGCGTCGGCCAGGATGGTGGCGGTCGGCACGGTGACGATCAGCGACCAGGTGTCCACCGCGCCGAGCCGGACCGGCACGGCGATCCGCACGCGCTCGTCGTCCCCGCCGAGCACCTGCTGCACGGCCTTGCCCGCCGAGGCCGCCTGCCCGGCCAGCGCCACCACGCCGGCGTCGGCCGCCTCGCCCGGCGTCCCGCCGTCCGCGCCGGCCACCAGCAGTCCCCCGGTGCTGGTCAGCTCCGCCGACCCGGTGCCGAACGGCTTGATCGCGGCGATCAGCGGGGTGAGCCCGTCCAGCTGCATGTCGATCCCGGCCACCCCGACCGTCGCGCCGTCCCGGATGATCGGCGCCACCATCGACGTCATCAGCACGTCCGTGCCGCCGACGTTGTAGTGATACGGCTCGACCACCTTCTCCGTGCCGCTCTGCTGCGCGATCAGGTAGTAGTCGCCCGCCCCCGGCTTGTCGTAATCGGTCAGCGGCGCGACCTTGATCGTCTCCCCGTCCCGGAACCAGTAGGGCACGAACCGGCCGGTCGCGTCGTGCGAGGCGTCCCGGCTCCGGTACCGCCGGTCCCGCCCGTCGAAGGCGTCCGGCTCCCACGCGGTCCACACCGCCAGGTAGTCCGGGTGCCCGGCGAGCACCGAGCGCAGCTCGGCGTTCGCGGTCCGGCGCCCGCCGCCGGTCGCGGCCACCGCGGGCAGCGCCCGCGCCAGGTCGCGCGCGGTCCGCATCCCGGCGGTCAGCCGCTCCTGCACGTCGGCCGCGTTGCGGGCGGCCGTCTCCTGGGCGAACGCCAGACCGGTACGACGCGCCTCGCTCATGTTGTGCCGGGTGATGTAGGTGGCGACCAGCAGCAGCGACAGCCCGGTGAGCAGCGCCACGCAGATGATCAGGCGCAGCTTGATGGTGAGACGTGGCAGGCGCACCGATGCCCCCTCGGCCGGGCCGGACGTAGTCGACACCCCCCTGTTCGGCACGCCGGCCCGGCCGCTGAGGCGTGAGATCATCCCGCGGTGCGCCGCGCGATCATCACTCTCCTCGTCGTCTGTCAGAGCGCCCAGGCGCTGATCTTCGGCGGGATCGCGCTGTTCCTGCCGCTGATCCGGACCGATCTGGGGCTGACCTTCGGCCAGGCCGGGACGCTGGCCGCGGCGAGCAATCTGACGTACGCCCTGATGCAGGTGCCGTCCGGATTCCTCGCCGACCGGTTCTCGCCACGGACCCTGTTCCTGATCGGGCTGCTCGGCACGAACCTGCTCGCCGCCGTCTTCGCGGTGCTCTCGTCGTACCAGGCCCTCCTGGTCGATCAGGCTCTCTCCGGGTTCTTCCGGGCGCTGGTCTTCGCGCCCGGCCTGCTGCTGATCAGCGAACAGTTCCCGAGCGACCGGCGGGCCACCGCGATGGGGTTGTACGTCGCCGGCGGCTTCTCCTCCAACATCCTGCTCAGCTCGCTCGGCCCGTGGCTGGTCGGGCCGCTCGGCTGGCGGCTGCTGTTCGCGCTGTTCGCGGCCGCCGGGCTGGTCGCCCTGGTGCTCTACCGGCGGGCCGCCGGGCCGGCCGTGCCGAAACCGCCGGCCGCTGACCCGGCCCGGATCGGCGACCTGCCGGTCCTGCTCCGGCATCGGATCGTCTGGCTGACCGGGGTGATCCAGTTCGCCCGGCTGGCGGTCGCCCAGGGCTTCACCTTCTGGCTGGCCACCTGGCTGGTGGTGGACCGCGGCCAGTCGCTGGCCGCGGCCGGGCTGGTGGTCGCGCTCGGGGCGGCGGTGACCGCGCCGGCCAACTACCTGGGCGGGCTGATCTCCGACCGGCTGGGCCGGCCACTGCTGGTGATCGGCGGCTCGCTTGCCGTCCTGGCCACCGGGCTGGCGCTGCTCACCTACCTGCCCGGGATGCCGGCGGTGCTGATGGTGGTCGCGATGATCTCGGTGGTCGTGCAGGTCTACTTCGGGCCGCTGTTCGCGCTGCCGATCGCGGTGCTCGGTGCCGGCCGGGCCGGGCTGCTCAGCGGGTTCGGCAACTTCTGCGCCAACCTGGGCGGTTTCGCCTTCGTCTATCTGCTCGGCGCGGTGAAGGACGTGACCGGGTCGTTCCGGGCCGGGTTCCTCAGCCTGGCCGCGCTGTGCGTGGTCGCCCTGGTCGCGGTGGTGCTGGCCCGGCCGATCGTGGCGGCCGGCACCCGTCCGGGACCCGTTCCGCACCCACGATGAACCTCAGCGCGGCGGGGTCCGGTCCGAAGGGAAGGGTGCCGGAACGGTGCACGTCGAACAGGGAGACGTCTCATGGAGAAGCTGACCCCGGGTGGCCGCCCCGATGAGGGCGCCACCGCCGTCGAGTACTCCCTGCTCGCCGCGATCGTCGCCGGCATCTGCATCGTCACGGTGACCTCGATCGGCCACCACGTCGCCCACGTCCTCAGCGTGCTCACCGTGGCCGGCGGGTCCCTGCTGTTCTGACCGGCAGGGCCCCGCCGGCACCGGTCAGAACAGCCGGCGTGGCACGGCGGCGGCGAGCGCCGCGTACCCGGCCGGGTTCAGGTGCAGGTGATCGCCCACGTCGAAGGCCGGATCGAGGCGGCTCGGCGCCGCCGGGTCGGCCACCGCCGCCGCGAAGTCGACGTACGCGTCGAACACCCCGCCCCGGATCACCCCGTTGACCGCCACCCGGGCCCGCTCGCGCAGCCCGCCCGGGTCGTCGTAGCCGGTGTTCCCGCCGAACGGCGTGATCGTCGCCCCGTAGACCCGCAGCTTCTGGGCGTGCGCCCGCTGCACGATCTGCCGGTACGCCCCGGTCAGCGCCGCCACCACCTGCCGCTGCCCGGCCTCGGTGGCCTCGGCGGTGCCGATGTCGTTGACCCCCTCGAAGATCAGCACCCAGGCGGCGCCGCTGACCCCGAGCACGTCCCGGTCCAGCCGGGCCAGGACGTTCGGCCCGAGCCCGTCGTGCAGCACCCGGTTGCCGCCGGCCGCCTGGTTGAGGATGGCCAGGCGCGGGTCCCGCCACCGGGCGGCCAGCTGGTCGGGCCAGCGGTCGTTGCCGTTGGTGGTCGAGCCCCGCCCGTCGGTCAGCGAGTCCCCGATGATCACCACGCCGGCGGCGGACGGCGCACTCACCTCGATCCCGCTGATCAGATACCAGTGATCGATCGGGGTCGCACCGGATAATTCGGGTTTGTCCACCTGCTCCCCCTGGGTCAGCCAGGAGGTCGTCCGGGAGCCGGGATGCCCGGTGAGGCCGAGCCCGGCCTGGCCGGTGGCGAGATAGGCAGAAACGGTCAGGTTCGATCTGGCCGCGACCGGCATCGCCACCGGATCCGAGACGATCTGCGCTCCGGCGGGCACGACGACCGAGGGCAGGCCGCCGAAGGTCAGGGTCCGCGGACCGGAGATCTCGGAGGTTCCCGGCTTGTCCCCGACCGGATGAGCCACCGAGGCGGCGGTGATCGGCAGATCGGTGGTGCCGAAGGCGTTGGAGAAGCGGACCCGCAGCACCTTCCCGCCGATCGAGGTGTGCACGGTCTGCCGCAGCGTGGTGTCCACCAGCACCGCGTCGGTCCCGGTGAACGGCGCCGGCGGCATGTTGTGCGGTTCGGTGAGCTGCGGCATCGCGGTCCAGGTGTGCACCCACGAGGGGCGCGGGGATCCGGCGGCGGCCGGGGCGGGGACGACTCCGGCGGCGGCGACACCGGCCGAGCCGGCCAGCAGGGCACGACGTTTCATGATCAGAACCTCCGGCTGGTCGGCGGGCCGAGATAGCTGTCCTTGACCCCGCCGGTGTCCACGATCAGGCGCTGCAGGATCACCGAGGAGTCGAGCGCCCAGAACGAGACGGTGTGCGTCCCGGCCGTGGCGATCTGGTGCGTGGTGCTGGTGACGTTGACGTTGTCCGAGGTGTTCCGGGCCCACTGCCGGTTCATCGTGGTGTCCACCGCGCCGGTGGCGGCGACCGCGTCGATCACCTGCGGGGGCGCGCCGTCCACCGAGACCGCGTAGCGCAGCTGCCCGTTCCGCGGCGCCAGCAGCGCGTTGATCTTCACGGGACCGGTGCTGGTCAGCGTCACCCGGTAGTCGAGCCGGGCGTCACCGGCCCCGGCCGGCATGATCCCGTCGCCGGTCTTGCCGATCCCGGGCAGCACCCGCCAGCTCCCGGCCTTGCGATCGAATCCGGTCGCCGGGATCGACACGTACCCGTTCGCCTCGGCGAAACCACGCGGCCTGATCCCGGGGTTGCGGACCGGCGCGCGGACCACGACCGCGCTGCCCGCGCCTTCGACCCTGATCGGTACGACGGTGAGCCCGGCCGGCGCCCGCCGCCAGTCCACCGACACCAGGGCGCGGACCTGCTTGTCCACCGTCTCGGCAGCCGGCGTCACGTGCACCCACGGCTGCTCCGCCGTGATCGTGTAGGCGAACGGCGTGGTGCCCTTGTTGTAGACCTCGACGTACTGCTGCGGCTGGCTCTGCCACGGGCTGAACTCGGGCAGCGTGGTGGCGTCGCCGCCGTCCAGCGCCACGCCGAGCGCCGCGCCGGCCGGCACCTCGATCCGCTGCAGGTAGGGGTAGATCTCGTCGGGCAGGGCCACGTTGTTCAGCTCGGGCTGCTGCCACGGGGCGTTCGGGCCGTAGCGGGCCACGTTGCCGTACCCGATCTTGGGTTGCAGTTGCCAGTCCTTCCACTTCCCGCCGGCCAGCGCGGTGTTGTAGTGCGCGTTCAGCGCCTGGTCCGTGGCGAACCGGGCCTCGGCCTGGTCGGCCAGGTCGTTGGTGGCGGCCCGGCCCTGCGCGGCGTAGAGGATGTTGGTGAACTCGGCGCGGCGCAGCTCGTAGAGGTTCGCGGTCGCCTTCACCTGGTAGTGGACGAGCTGGAAGTACGCGTCCTGCCAGGCGTCGGGCACCCGTGCCTTGATCCGCTCCGCCCGCGCGGCGAGCGCCTGCCACTCGGCGACCACCCGGTCCATCTCCCGGTAGTCGGTGAGGCTGAACGGGTTGCCCTGGTCGTCGTAGACCACCGCGGTGGGATCCGTGGTGAGGTCCTTGGCCGGGTCCACGGTGATCCGGCGGTTCAGCAGCTCGGGCTTGCGGCGGGACTGCAGCACGCCGTACCGGGAGAGGACCTCCGCGATGTCCGCGGCCATTGACGTGCCGAAGTTCTCCGCCGCGTAGCGGCGCTCCCAGTCCTTGATGCCGTCCAGCGGGATGGCGTCCGGGTTCCAGGCGTAGTCGAGGAAGAACTGGGCCGGCTCCTCCTCGTTCTTCAGGTCGCCGACGTTCGCCACCCAGAGCCGGTCCACTCCGGACCGGTACGCCCGGTTCAGCTGCTCCCAGGTGTTGGTCAGGTTGGCGGTGTCCACCCACTTGTAGTTGCGGCCGTCCCCGACGTAGTCGAAGTGGTAGTAGAGGCCGTAGCCGCCGCTGCGGGCCGGGAGCGACGGGTCGGGCAGCTTGCGCATGTTGCCCCAGTTGTCGTCGCAGAAGACCACGGTCACGTCGTCCGGCGGGCGGTACCCCTTGTCCCAGTAGCGCTGCACCTCCTTGTAGAGGGTCTGCACCTGGGGCGCGCCCAGCATGCCCTCCTCGGTCAGGATCTGCCGCTGGGTGTCGATGATCGAGCTCATCAGGTCGATGCCGTCGCCGTCCGGCAGGCTGACGTCGCCGTTGCCGCGCATCCCGAGCGTGACCACGCCCTCGATGTCCTGGTCGCGCATCCGCTCGATGCCGGCCCGCCAGTAGTCCTTGATCGCCTCCGGGTTGCGCCGGAAGCTCCACTCACCGGTGCCGGTCGGGTGCCGGTTCCACTCCTCGATGCCGCGCATCATCGGCGCCTCGTGCGAGGTGCCCATCACCACGCCGTAGTAGCTGGCGGTGGCGTGGTTGGCCGGGTCGTCCTCGGCGAACGCCCGGCCCCAGACGGCCGGCCACAGGTAGTTGGCCTTGAGCCGGAGCATGGTCTCGAAGACCTTGGCGTAGTAGTTCGCGTTCAGCCCGCCCGGATACCCGGGCGCCTTGCCGGGGCCGAAGAAGGCGGGCGCCCAGGTGCCGGTGTCCGGGTTCTCGTCGTTGATGAAGACCCCCCGGTACTTGACCTTCGGGGTGCCCTGGGTGTGCCGGCCGGGCAGGGCGTAGAGCGCGTCCGCGTGCGGGACCGGCACGTCGTCCCAGAAGTGCCAGGGCGAGACGCCGATCCGCCGGGACACGTCGTAGACGCCGTAGATGGTGCCGCGCTGGTCGCTGCCGGCGATCACGAACGCCCGCCGGACGCCGGGCAGCGGATGCTCGACGACCTGCTGCAGCGAGGTCTCCCACTTCCCGGCGACGCCGCGGGTGTCCAGCTTGCCGGCCGCGATCAGGCGGTCGACCAGGGTGGACCGGCCGATGGTGCCGACGATGATCGGGTCGCGACCGGCCGGGATGGCGTCCTGCCCGGCCGACGGCGTGACGCCGGTGGCGGCGCCCAGGTCGGACCGCAGGTCGCCGGCCACCCGCTGGACGCCCGGGTAGTCGTTGGCGCTGGTCACGACAGGTGCCGAGACCAGCGGGAAGCGGCCGGGGCCGGGCCGGGTGGAGATGTAGTTCGCGGGGTTCTGGCCGCTGGTGGTGGCGGCCCGGGCAGGAGCGGAGAGCGGGGAGAGGAGGAGGGCGAGCACGGTGAACGCGCCCGCGAGGGGACTTCGCATGGGTACGCCTCCGGTGGACGAAGCGCTCCGGAACTTTCGGAAACATGCCGATCGGGTACCGGCAACGTATAGCCATGCGTCTATTGAGTCAATGAGTGCAGCAGGACATCGATCCGGCGGGCGGTCCGGAAGTTTCGGAATATCCGCCGGATCGCAGGTCAGAGCACCGAGCAGGCGGTGCCGTTCACGGTGAAGGCGTCCGGAGCCGGGTTGGCCCAGGGCGAGCCGCGCGAATACGCGCGTCTGCGTTCCTTCACTGCGGGAACAGTGACCGTCCTCGTTATGTAGGAGCGCTCCCAGGACAATGCCTCAGCTCCTCCCGGCCGCGTCCGATAGGACGAGCGTGCCGGATCAGATGTTCCTGCTGGCCAACCTGGTGATCATGGTGGCCTACGCGGCGATCACGACGGCGATCCTGGTGCCGGTCAGCCGCGCCGGCCAGCTGCGCACCAACCGGCTCGCGACGGCCACCGCGCTGATCTTCTTCAGCTGCTCGGTCGGGCACGGGCTGCACGCACTCTCCATGCTGCTCGCCGAACTCCGCCTCGCCCGCCACCCGGCCAGTCACGCCGCCTCGGCCGACTGGTTCTGGACCTCGGCGGCCTGGGACGTGCTCACCGCGACCGTGGCGGTCTACTACTGGACCCTGCGACGCAGCTACGGGCTGCTGCTGGCCAGGGGCGCGATCTACGACGACCCGTGGAGCCGCAACCGGCTGGACGAGGCCGACGCGCGGGAACGTGCCGCCCGGGACGTGGCCGAGGCCCAGCGGGCCATGCTCGCCACCGTGGTCCAGGACACCGAGGACGCGATCGCCGGGCTCACCCCGGACGGCAGGTTCACCGCCTGGAACGGCGGCGCCGAGCGGCTCTTCGGCTACACCGCCGAGGAGGTCCTCGGGCAGCCGGTCAGCATTCTGGCCGAGCGCCACGGCACGGTCGCCGACCAGATGGACGTGCTGAGCCGGGTCCGCGGTGGCGCCCGCAGCGTCAGTTACGAGGCCCGGCGGCTGCGCAAGGACGGGACCGTGGTGGACGTCGCCATGACGGTCTCGCCGATCCGGGACCCGGCCGGCACGGTCACCGGCATCTCCCTGGTCGCCCGGGACATCACCGCGGCCAAGGAGAGCGCCGAACGCCAGCGCGCCGTGCAGGAGCGCACCCAGCAGGCGCAGCGGATGGAGAGCCTGGGCAACCTGGCCGGCGGGGTGGCGCACGACTTCAACAACATCCTGGCGATCATCGCGAACTACACCGAGTTCGCCATCGAGGAGACCGCCGGCCAGCCGGCCGTGCAGGCCGACCTGGTCCAGGTGCGCACCGCCGTGGAGCGGGCCACCAACCTGACCCGGCAACTGCTCACCTTCACCCGGGGGGACGCGATCCAGCCCCGCGACGTCTCGCTCAACGCGGCCCTGGCCGAGGTCCAGGCCATGCTGGAGCGCACCATCGGCGAGCACATCCACCTGGTGACGGTGCCCTCGGCGACCCCGCTGACCGTGCACGCCGACCCCGGCCAGGTGCAGCAGGTGCTGCTCAACCTGGCGATCAACGCCCGGGACGCGATGCCGGACGGCGGCACGCTGGTGCTCGAGGCGAACACCGCCGACCTGGACGGCGACGAGGTCAACATGCAGCCGCCGCTGCCGGCCGGCCGCTACGCCCGGCTGCTGATCAGCGACACCGGCGAGGGGATCCCGCCCGAGGTGGCCGAGCGGGTCTTCGAGCCGTTCTTCACCACCAAGCCGCGCGGCAAGGGCACCGGGCTGGGCCTGGCCACCGTCTACGGCATCATCACCGAGGCCGGCGGCAGCATCAACCTGTACTCCGAGCCCGGCGTCGGCACCACCTTCCGGATCTACCTGCCGCTGGTGGAATCGCCCACCGAGACCACCGACGGCGCCGACCGGCGGACCGACCCGCCGCGCGGCGACGGCCGGACCGTGCTGGTGGTCGAGGACGAGGTGGCGCTGTCCCGGATCATCACCCGGATCCTGACCGAGAACGACTACCGGGTGCTGACCGCCGCCGACGGCACGACCGCCCTGTCGATGTACCGGCAGCACGGCTGCGACCTGTTGCTGACCGACGTGATCATGCCGGGGATGTCCGGCCCGCGGCTGGCCGAGCTGCTGCACGAGCACCGGCCGGACCTGCCGGTGATCTACATGTCCGGGTACAGCAACGGGCTGCTCGGCACCACCCACGTGCTGGAGGAGGACATCGCCTTCCTGGAGAAGCCGTTCACCGCCGCCGATCTGCTGCACAAGGTGGCCGCGACCAGGACCGCCGGCGCCGCGAGCCACACCCCTTGACCCGCCCGGGATCGCCCGATGGCGGCCTGTCCGGCCGTCCCCGGGCGTTTCGAGTGCCCGGCACCGGGCATCCGGCGCCTCATGCCCGTTTCCGTGGAGGATCCGCCGCTGCCGGCTCACCTGCAGGTCGAGGTGACCTCGGCCTGCAACCTGCGCTGCACGATGTGCCTGGTCCGCTACCGCCCGCCGGTGAACAAGCTGGCCGGCGCGATGCCGCTGGAACTGTTCCACCGGCTGGTCGGTGAGCTGCCACTACGGCAGCTCACCCTGCAGGGGCTCGGCGAGCCACTGCTCTCGCCGCACCTGCCCGAGATGATCGCCACCGCGGTCCGGGGCGGCATCCGGGTCGGCTTCAACACCAACGCCACCCTGCTGAACCGGCGCCGCGCCGAGGAGCTGGTGGCCAGCCGGGTGGACTGGCTGCACGTGTCGCTGGACGGCGCCGGGCCGGAGGTCTACGAGGCGATCCGGGAGGGCGCCCGGTTCGACACGGTGCTCGGCAACCTGGCCGGGCTGGTCGCCGCGAAACGGGCGGCCGGCAGCGCGACCCCGTGGATCCGGGTGGTCTTCGTGGCCATGCGGGACAACGTCGCCGAACTGCCCGCGCTGGTCCGGCTGCTGGCCGGGATCGGGGTGAACGAGCTGCGGGTGCAGAACCTGTCGCACAGCTTCGACGACACCGGGACCGGCGGCTACGACGAGATCCGCGACTTCACCGCCCGGCAGGCGCTGTGGACCGGCGCCGACCTGGCCCGGGTCCGGTCGGTGTTCGCCGCGGCGCTGGCCGCCGCCCGGGACAGCGACCTGCGGCTGCGGCTGCCCAGCCTGTCCGACGAGGGCGGCGGCAACTGCGGCTGGCCGTGGGAGGCGGCGTACGTGACCAGCGCCGGCGTCGTCCAGCCGTGCTGCATGGTGATGGGCGACGACCGGGTCCGGCTCGGCGACCTGACCGAGTCGAGCTTCGCCGACATCTGGCACGGGCCGGCCTACCGGGACTTCCGGCGGCGGCTGGACAGCGCCACCCCGCCCGAGGTGTGCGCCGGCTGTTCGCTGTACCGGCACACGTTCTGAACCCGGAATGATTAGCCCGATCCGCGCGGCCCGGCGCACGGCAAGACATCGACATCCACCGAACGATGACTTCCGGGCGTCCGAACGGTCAGTAACCGCGTCGGCATCGATCCGTGGCGGACGCCGGATCCGTGTGTGGTGACGGTGGGCAGGGGGCTCACCCGTGACGCAGGGGGATTCATGTTCCGTACCAAGCGTTCCAAGATCCGCGCGCTCACCCTGGCCGGCAGCATGGTCGCCGCGCTCGGCACGGTGGGGGCGGTCACCTTCGACGCCTCGGCGGCCGAGACGACGGCCGCGGCGACCGGGAATCTGCGCCCGGTCACGCCGGTCCTCTCGGCGGTCCCGGAGGCGATCCGGCCGCCCGCCGGGTCCAAGCCGGTCGGCGCCTACCTGGTGGTCACCGGCACCCAGACCTACACGTGCGTGGTGCCGGCCGGGGCGGCCAGTGGCGCGTACACCGGGCCGTCGGTGCCGGAGGCGCAGCTGCTCGGCACCGGAGGGTGGATCCACCACTTCGCCGGGCCCAGCTGGCAGTCGACCCGGGACGGCTCGCTGGTCACCGCGGTCAAGGACAAGGAGCTGAAGCGCGAGGGGACCATCGCCGAGCTGCTGCTCAAGGTGAACTCGCACACCGGCACCGGGATCCTGTCCAAGGCGGACTACATCAACCGGCTCCACACCTCCGGTGGGGTGGCGCCGGCCGGCCCGTGCGCCACCGGCGAGAAGGCCTCCGTGCAGTACAAGGCGCTCTACGTCTTCTGGGACGCCCCGGCCGCCTGACCCGCCGCGACATCGGCCCGGCGGCCCACCGCCGGGCCGGTCTCACCCTTCCTTCGGCTCCTGCCCGATGGTCCAGAACACCGGCTCGAACTTCCAGAACCGCGAGATCTCGCCAAGAATCTCCCGCAGGTTGCCGGCCAGGTCGGGCGGCAGCAGTTCGCCGTTGTCATCCCACCGCGGCTCTGCCGGAAGCCGGAACAGCATCTGGCCGCTCCCGTGATCCACTCCGATCATCACCGAGTGCTCCCCCAGCCGCAGCAGCACGTCCTCACGCCCCGCGCCGGCCAGCGTCACCCCGCTCTCGACGTGCAGGGCCAGCTGCGACTCCAACGCGCGCACCGTCATGCCGGAGGCCTCCTACGCGAACGGGTCGATCTCATCGATCCTGGTAATCTTCGGGTTCAGCTGCAAGGCGGGCTTCTCCGCAGTGTTCCAGATGCTTCCCGCCCAGCTGTCGTGCGTCCAGCCGGTGGCCACTCCGGACGCGTCCTGCGCGTAGCGCTGCGAGAGCCGTTTCCACACCGCGGCCGCCTGGTCCCGATTGATCGGTGAGTCGTGCTCGAAAAGCTTCATGTCGTCGAAGCGACGGCCGCCCGGTGTCATCTCCAACGTCACCGAGAGGACGCCGTCGACCTGCTTCTCAGCGTATTGCCGCATCTTCTCGCCGTTCGGTTGCTTGCCGGAGTAGAAGTGGGCGCCGTTGACCGGGCTGCGCACGTCGGCGTTCTCCACCTGGTGCAGGAACCCCTTGAACGCCGTCTTCTCGCTGCCTTTCAGGGTCTTGTCGGCCAGGTGCCTGGCGCCGGCCTTCTCCAGCATCTTGGCGGCCTTGCGGAGCAGCGCGGCGATCTCCCGCTCGATCAGCGCCATCGCCTCGTGGAGCAGCTTCCGGCAGGCCACCCGGGTCAGCGCGATGAACACCGGGATCTCGGCGAGCGTCGCCCCGGCCGTGGCCGCCGCCGTCACGACCGCCTGCCCGACCTCCAGCGCCAGCGCGGTGAGCTGCGCGATGAACGCCGCTTTCAGGCTGATCGTCACGCCGGCCATGGCGATCAGCGCGCCGCCGATCAGCTCGGCCGCGACGGCCGCCTCGCGCAGGTGCCGGCCGGGCCCGTCCTCGCCGTTCCACCACCGCTCGAAGGCCTCGATCGAGGCACCCTCGTTCTCCAGCCACACCTTGCGGGCGGTGCCGGTGGCCCGCTCGGCGTGCGCCCGCATCCGGGTGCCGTGCTCGATCCAGGCCTGGCCGTCGGCCTGGAGCTGGTCCTCGTCGGCCTCCGGCCACTCCAGGCCGATCCAGCTGAGCGGCTCGGTCAGCTCGGCGGGCAGGGTGATGGTCACGGCTGTCCCCCGGCAGCCGGGGCGGCGGGACCACGAGCCGCGGCGCCGAGTGCCGCGCCGGGCAGGCCGGGCGCCGCGCCGTACAGGGAGAGGGCGTCCGCGGCGTCCTCGGCCGCGACCGCGCGGGCCTCCATGACCAGCGTCGCCGCCGCGAAGCCGACCTGTTCGGTGTAGGAGCCGAGCGCGTCCAGCGCGGTCACCACCACGGCCCGGTACGCGATCGCGAAGACCCCGCCGGCCTCGTCCCCGCCCCACGGCCCGGCCGGCCCGCCGACCTCGCGCTCCAGCCGGGTCACGTCGTCGGCCATCCGCTGGGCGACGCCGGCCAGTTCCCGCCCGGCCGCCGCCACGCTCTCCGGGTCGAGCCGGAGCTGCCCGGCTACCACGGCCGGGCCGCCCGCCGGCTGAGGTCGTACAGGACGGTGGAGACCTCGGCGAACCGGCGGTCCGCGGTGTCCGACGCCTCGGCCAGCACGGCCTGCAGACGGTCCGGGGCGGCGCCGGCAGCGTACCGGGAAGTGTCCTGATCGGTCTGGTCCCGCAGCGTGTCCTGGGCCATGTCGAACGCGTCGAAGAGCGCCTCGCGCAGTTCCTCCAGTGGCAGGTAGGCCACCCGCGGATCCAGGTACAGGTCGGACAGCCGCCCGTCGTCGGCCAGTTCGACCCGGACCCGGCCGTCCGCCGCCTCACCGTAGGCCATGGCGCCCCTCCCCATCGGCGTCGTGGGGAACACCGCGTGAAGCGACGCTCACCCCCTGTATCGCCGAATACAGCGGATGGAGTGAGAGCGTTCAATGCAGAAGCCCCGCGGACCGAAAAAGGTCCGCGGGGCTCCGGACCGCCGGGCGGTTGCTTACTCCAGCTCGCGACCCGCCGCGTCGGGGCCGCTGGTCAGGTCCATCAGCTGCTGGGTGACGTGGTTGGTGAGGGCCTGCTGGTAACCCTTGGCCAGCTGGCCGAGCTTGTCGATCTCGTCGATCAGCGCGGCGCGTTTCTCCACCAGGCTGTCCATCGCCTCGGCGTGGTTGCGGCGCGCGTCGCTCTCGATCGTGCTCGCCTTCATCTGCGCCTCGGCGGTGAGCTGCTCGGCCTTGCCGCGGGCCGCGTCGAGCAGCGCCTCCACCTCGCGCTGCGCGTCGCGCATGTGCTCGTCCGCGGTGCGCTGGGCCATCATCAGCACCCGGGCGTTGCGGTCGTCGTCGCCGACGGTCGGCATCGCGCCGGACGGGGTGGCGCTGCGCGCCCGCTCCAGCTGGGCCTGCATGTCGCGGGCGTTCTGCTCGGCCCGGGCCCGGGCCTCCTGCAGCCGCTCCAACTGGGCCTGCAGGTCGGCGAACTCGTTGGTGATCACCATGGTGGCGGCCGGGTTGCTGGCCATCCCACCACCGCCGCCGCGCTGCGCCTGGTTCCGCAGCGCGTTGTTCTCCTCGAGGAGGCGGATCAGCTCCTGCTCGACCTCATCGAGGAAGGCGTCGACCTCTTCCTCGTCGTATCCACGCTTGCCGATCGGCGGCTTCTTGAAGGCCACGTTGTGGATATCAGCTGGGGTGAGCGGCATCGCATTCCTCGGTTCCCGTCGGCGGACGTGGTGCGGCCCGAAATCCTACGCAACGGCGGCACGTTACCGCCGGTCGGCATGATCACGCGCCCCCAAAGCCGGTGACCTGCCGTTTTGTGAGTAGGCGCACGCCCGGGTCACAGCGTGCAAGTCACGGATAGTACCGGCCGGCGGCCACTCACACACCTGGCCGCTCACACCTTGGCCACCCGCACCGCGCCGGCCCGGTGCTGGAGCACCCCGGTGATCACGCCCGCGACCAGGACGGTCGCGCAGAGTGCCACGAGCAGTGCCGGCGGGCCGTCCGGCAGCAGCACGGCCAGCAGGACCAACGGTACGCCGAGTCCCGGCCAGACCAGCGCCACCCGCCACCGCCGGGACAGCACGCCCTGGATCACCGCGGCACTGAGCAGGTAGCCGGCCAGCCCGGCGCCGAGCACCACCCGCGCGCCGGTGGACAGGTGCTCGTGCGCGATGGCGTGCTCCAGGCCGACCGCCACGGCGGCCAGGCTCACGGCGATCGGGAGGTGGGCGTACACATAGAAGTCGTGCACGCCGCGGCGGGTGTGCTCGCCGCCCTCCTCGACCAGGCGGCGTTTCGCCGCGCCGCCGGACAGGTCGAAGTAGGACCACCAGAGCGCGGCCGCGGCCAGGAAGGCGAAGATGGCGGTGGCCACCGCCCCGCCGGACCATTCGCCCTCGCGCAGCCCGACCACGGTGGCCGCGACCGACTCGCCGAGCACCAGGATCACGAAGAGGCCGAACCGTTCCGGCAGGTGCTCCATGTGCAGCGGGGGCGCGTCCGGGACCCGGGCCGCCAGGTACGGGCCGATCAGGTCGAGCAGCACGCCGACCGCCCACAGCGCGTACCGGGCCGGCTCCGGCACGGCCAGCGACACCAGCCAGCAGACCGCCCCGGCGGAGTGCCCCCACAGGTACGGCCGGATCCCCGGCCGGGTGTCCGGCAGGTTCCGCCACACCCGCAGGTAGCCGGCCACCAGCACCAGCCGGAGCAGCACGTAGCCGGCCGCGAACCAGCCGGAGTGCGCGCCGACCGCCTGGTCGGCGGCCGCCGCCATGACGATCACCCCGCCCATCCCGGTGAGGGTGAACAGCCGGAAGATCGCGTCGTCGGTGTCGAACCGGTTGGCGTAGAGCGTGGTGCTGGCCCACGCCCACCAGCCGGCCACCAGGACCGCGGTGAACTTGAACGCGGCGTCCCAGGTCTGGTGCTCGGTCAGCACGTCCGCGCAGCGCGCCACGAACAGCACGAAGGCCAGGTCGAAGAAGAGCTCCAGCCGGGTCGCCGAGCGGTTCGAGTCGCGGTTCACGTCCGGGGGCCGGACCAGTTCCCGCTCCTCCTCGTCCTCACGGTCCAGCCGGGCCTGCTCCGCCGTCGTGTCGGCCATCCCACCTCCCAGGTCGTGGCTCCGGGATACCCGCTCGCCGCCGACCGGAACCCGGAAGTGACAGCCATGGATAGAGTCGGCCGCATGTCCGTATCGGTTACCCGGCGTACCGCTCTGGTCGCCGCAGCCGCCACCGGCGCGGCAACCCTCGTCCCGACACCCGCGAAGGCGGCCCGATCCGCCTTCGCCGAGCTGGAAGCGAAGATCAAGGAGGGGATGGCGAAGTACGCGATCCCCGGCGTCGCCCTCGGCCTGCGTCACCGCGGCCGGGACTACCTGCGCGGTTACGGCGTGACCAGCGTCGCCGACCCGCACCCGGTGGACCCGGACACGGTCTTCCAGGTCGCGTCCACCACCAAGACGTTCACCGGCACCGCGCTGATGCGGCTCGTCGAGCGCGGCCGGCTCGACCTGAACCGGACCGTCCGCAGCTATCTGCCCGACTTCCGGACCGCCGACCCGGCCGCCTCGGCCCGGGTCACCGTGCGCCAGGTGATCCAGCACAGCCCCGGCTGGCTGGGCGACTTCCTGCTGGACACCGGCACCGACGACGGGGCGCTCGCCCGGTACGTGGCGGCGATGTCCCGGGTGCCGCAGCTGACCGCGCCGGGGAGCACGTTCGGGTACAACAACGCGGCGCTGTCGGTGGCCGGGCGGCTGATCGAGGTGGCCAGCGGGCGGCCGTACGAAAAGGCCATCCGCGATCTGGTGACCGGTCCGCTCGGCCTGCGCACCAGCGGGTTCTCCCCCGCCGACCTGCCCGGCGCCCGGATCGCCCTGCCGCACGCGCCGGGCGAGGACGGCAACCCGGTCCCCTACCCCGAGCTGTTCGCCGTGCCGCGCAGCCTCGCCCCGGCCGGCGGCCTGCTCTCCAGCGCCCGGGACCAGCTGCGCTGGGCCCGGTTCCATCTGGGCGACGGGAAACCGCTGCTCAACCGGCACTCGATGCACCTGATGCAGTCGCACCCCGGTCCGGGCGGCACCCTCTTCGTCGAGTTGAACGGGGTCGGGATCAGCTGGATGCTGCGGCCGACCGCGGAGGGTCCACTGGTGGTGCAGCACGGCGGCGACTGGTCCGGGCAGCACTCCGGGTTCCTGATGGTGCCGGAGCGGGACTTCGCGATCACCGTGCTGACCAACTCGGAGACCGGCCCGGCGCTGCTGGCCGAGCTGTTCGCCGACGACTGGGCGCTGAGCCGGTTCGCCGGCGTGCACAACCTGCCGGCCAAGCCCCGGCTGCTGCCGGCCGACCGGCTCGCCGAGTACGCCGGGACCTACTCGTTCGAGCAGATCGGCTTCGACGGCGAGACCGCCTCAGTGAGCTTCGACCTGGTGCCGGACGCCGGGACGCTGCTCTTCCGGGCGGCCGACGGCTCGACCGGCGGGCGGCTGGTCTTCTACCGCCGGGACTACGTGCTGGAGCAGGCACCGGACGGCGAGTACGGGACCGGGCGGGACGACTTCGTCCGGGGCGCGGACGGGTCGGTGGCCTGGTTCCGCAGCGGTGGACGGCTGTTCCGCCGGACGCCGCCGGGCACCGCCCCGCTGGCCGCGCCGCGCCGCGCCACGCCGTCGAAGCTACCGACTCTGAGCACGGGGAAAGCGCTTGCCTCCATCGATGTGAGCTGATTCCATGAGCGGATGACGATCGACCGGAGAACCCTCCTGCGCGCATCCCTCGGCGGCGCCACCGCCGGCGTCCTCGGCGTCACCACCGCGGCCCGCGCCGCACCCGGTCCGGGTCGCCGGTCCACGATCTTCGTGGCCGGCGACTCGACCGCCGCCACCTACGCCCTGGCCGACCTCCCCCGGGCCGGCTGGGGCCAGGCGCTGCCCGTCTTCCTGCACCACGGGGTCGCCGTGGTCAACGCCGCCCTCTCCGGCGCCAGCTCGAAAAGCTTCGCCGACCAGGGCCGGCTCGACCTCATCCGGGCCGCCATCCGCCCCGGCGACACCCTGCTGATCTCCTTCGGCCACAACGACGAGAAGGTCGAGGACCCGGCCCGCGGCACCGACCCGTGGACCACGTTCCAGGACTACCTGCGCCGCTACCTGGACGGCGCCCGCGCGGCCCGGGCCCACCCGATCCTGGTCACCCCGGTGGAGCGGCGCCGGTTCACCGCCGACGGCGTCCCCTACCTCTCGCACGGCGCCTACCCGGACGCGATGCGCGCGCTGGCGCGCCAGACCCGGACCCCGCTGATCGACCTGACCGCGCTCTCCTTCGACCTGTGGGGCCGGCTCGGCCCGGAGGCCACCAAGGACCACTTCCTCTGGCTGGACGCCGGGGAGCAGCCCACCTACCCGGCCGGGGCCGCCGACAACACGCACTTCCAGGCGCACGGCGCGATCGAGGTGGCCCGCCTGGTGGTCGCCGCCGGCCGGTCCCTCCCCGGCCGCGACCGTCGCGCGCTGCGCGATCCGGCCATCCCGGACGACGTCCTCACCTGGCCGCCCATCCGCCCGGCGGAAAGCTGAGCCCACCCGGCGACGCCCCACCCGGCTCCGCGACCCGGCGGGCGGAAGCTGAAACCCAGCTGAATACCGGGCGAACTCTGCCGGGCGTGCCTTTAGGGGCGCCGCGCCGCGGGTAGACGCTGATCTCGTGACCGAGACAACCGTGGTCCTCATCCTCGTGGTCATCACCGCCCTCGGCTTCGACTTCACCAACGGCTTCCACGACACGGCCAACGCGATGGCGACCTCGATCGCCACCGGCGCGCTGCGTCCCAAGGTGGCTGTGCTCCTGTCCGCCGTGCTCAACCTGGTCGGCGCGTTCCTCTCCGTCGAGGTCGCGCTGACCGTCACCAACGCGGTGGTCAGAATCCAGAACAGCGACGGTACGCCGGCCGCCGAGCTGACCGCCGACGGCGGCCTGGGCCTGCTGCTGATCGTGCTGGCCGGCCTGGTCGGCGGCATCCTGTGGAACCTGTTCACCTGGCTGCTCGGCCTGCCGTCCAGCTCCTCGCACGCGCTGTTCGGCGGGCTGATCGGCGCCGCCGTCGCCGGCCTGGGCTGGGCCGGCGTCAAGTGGACCGGCGACGGCTCCAAGCTGGACGGCGTCATCGGCAAGGTGATCCTGCCCGGGATCATGTCGCCGATCGTCGCCGGCGTGGTCGCCGCGGCCGGCACCTGGATGATCTTCCGGATCGTCGCCGGGGTGGCCACCCGGTTCACCGACGGCGGGTTCCGCTGGGGCCAGATCGGCTCGGCCTCGCTGGTCTCGCTGGCGCACGGCACCAACGACGCGCAGAAGACGATGGGCGTGATCACCCTGGCGCTGATCGCGGCCGGCGAGTGGACCGACACCGGCGCCATCCCGTTCTGGGTGAAGGTGTCCTGCGCGGTGGCCATCGCGCTCGGCACCTACCTGGGCGGCTGGCGGATCATCCGGACCCTGGGCAAGGGCCTGGTGGCGATCTCCCCGCCGCAGGGAATGGCCGCCGAGTCCGCCTCGGCCGCGGTCATCCTCACCTCCAGCCACCTCGGTTTCGCGCTCTCCACCACGCAGGTGGCGACCGGCTCGATCCTGGGCAGCGGCGTCGGCCGGCCGGGCGCGCGGGTGCGCTGGTCGGTCGCCGGCCGGATGGTCTCCGCCTGGGTGATCACGCTGCCCGCGGCCGGCCTGGCCGGTGCCGTGATGTGGTGGATCAGCGACCTGATCGGCGGGCTGGCCGGCGCGCTGGCGATCTTCGCGGTCCTGGTGCTGCTGGCCGGTTTCATGTACCACCGCTCGCGCCGGGAGCCGATCGACCACAACAACGTCAACGACGACTGGGACGCCCCGGCGACCCCGCGGGCCACCGCCGGCACGGCGAGCTGAGGGGGACGACGTGCACAACCTGACCCTGGCCTTCGAGAGCGTCTGGAAGATCCTGCTCGCCGGCCTGATCCTGGGCGCCGGGCTGCCGGCCCTGTTCGCGCTCGGCATCCGGTCGCTCGCCTACGGCGCGGGCGGCGACGCCGAGGTGCACGCGGCCGGCACCGCCGGGCCCCGGCCGCACCGGATCGGTACCGTCGGCGGATACGTCGCCTTCACCGTGGTGCTGCTCGGCGTGGTCCTCGGCATCACCTACATCGTGGCCAGCGCGCTGGGTAAGACACTCAGTTTCGAGCACGTCTTCCCCACCATCGCCGACAAGCACTGAGCGGCACCCGCTTCGAGCATCTCTTCTCACCACCGCCGACAAGCACTGGCCGGGAGGCTGCATGAGCGAGCAACGGTCGAACTTCCTGGCCCGGGCCGTGGAGTGGCTCCGGGCCGGCTACCCGGAGGGTGTCCCCCGCCGGGACTACGTGGTCCTGCTCGGCCTGCTGCGCCGCAAGCTGACCGAGGACGAGGTCCGCACGATCGCCCGGGCGCTGGTCGCCCAGGCGCGGCCGGGTGACGGGCCGATCACCGGCGCCGACATCGAGGAGATGATCAGCGACCGGATGCTGCAGGAGGCCACCCCGGCCGACGTGGTCCGGGTCTCCGCACACCTGGCGGCCGGCGGCTGGCCGCTGGCCGACCCGCCCGCCGCGTGAGCCGGCGCCGGCCGGCCGGCGTCACAGGTCGGCCAGCCGCTGGGCGACCATGCGGCGGATCTCCTCCCGCTGCGCCTGCGCGAGCAGGCGCAGCCGGTCGAGGTCGGCGAGCGCCTCCTCCCGCCGCTCGGCCAGCCCGCTGAGCGCCTGGGTGTGCCGGTGCCGGGCGTCGCTGTCGGTGGTGGACGCGCGCAGCTGGGCGTCGCTGGTCAGCCGGTCGGCCTCGGTGCGGGCCGCGGTCAGCAGCTGCTCCGCCTCCCGCCGGGCGTCGTCGAGGTACTCGTCCGCGGTCCGCCGGGCCATCGCGATCACCCCGGTGGCGGGCGGCTCGGCCCCGGCGGCGCGGGCGCGGTCCAGCTCCGCCTCGACCGCGCGGGCCTGCCGCTCGGCCTCGGCCCGTTCCGCGCTCAGCCGGCCCAGCTGGACGGCCAGGGCGGCCAGTTCCCGCTCCGGCATGGCCCCGGCCCGGTCCAGCTCCTCGCGGAGCGCCCGGTTCTCCGCCCGCAGCCGGGTGAACTCCTGCTCCGCCTCGTCCAGGAACGCGTCCACCTGATCCTCGTCGTAACCGCGCTTGCCCAGCGCCGGCCGCCGGAACGACACGTTGTGGATGTCCACCGGGGTGAGCGGCTCATTCATAGCGGCGGCAACGCCCGGAACCTGGTGGCCTGCCCGGCCGCCACCGGCTCCAGCCGGACCCCTCCGTCGGCGAGCACCAGGTGACGGTCCGGGAAGTTGACCGAGCGCAGGACGAACCCACCGGCCAGCGGCACCGGGCAGAAGGTGGCGTCCCGGTCGAACAGCACGGTGCCGTCCGCCCGGTCCAGCCGCAGGACGAAGTCCCGGTGCCGGAGGAAGAAGCCGGGATGGCCGGCCGCCTCAAAGGCGACGCACCGGCTGTCGGCGCGGCCCACCCGTACCGTGAACCGGGTGTCCATCCGGTCCAACGGAGCGCTGTCCGCGGTGAGCGGCTCGACCTGGGCCACGAAATCCCGGTGCCGCAGCCGGTATCCGGGCGCGTCGACCAGGCCCAGCCCGATCGTGCTGCCGGTGACCAGCACCGGCGCGGGCGGCGTCGGCTTCGCCGTCTGCTTCCGGCCGGCGCCCTTCGTCGCGGCGCTGACCGGCCGGGTGCCGCCCCGGATCGGGCTTGGACGGATCGACCGGCTGCTCGGCGCCGGCGCGATGGAGACCGGCGGGGAGGCCGGCGCGGACGCCACCGGCAGCACCCAGGTGGGCGGCGTGGGGGCCGCCGCGCCACCCGGCGGCTCGGCCTCGGTGTGCAGCATGACCGTCACGGTGGCGGCGTAGCCGAGCACCGCGAACACGGTGGCGGCGGCCAGCGCGAGCAGCGCGCGCCGGTCGGAGCGGGGGGCCTCCGGCATCTCTTCGTGACTCCTGGGGAACAAGGCGGCGAGGCATCGGCGCGGGCGCACGATGCCGGGGGATGTGCCGGGGGCGGGGTGGCGAACGCGTCCGGAGACAACGTTGTCACGGAGTGAACGCGACGCGAATTGCCTTGTCAACACCATGTATTACAAAGGTTTATTGCTTGTATCGGCTTGCCGCGTATCTGCCCGGGTGGGCGGTTTGCCCAGCTCACCGCAACGGCCGATCGAGATGACATCGTTGTCTCGCCGCGACGCGGTCTTTAAGCTGGCAGCGTGCCCGCCTCCGCCGGCCGCCGCCCCGGCCGGCCCACCATGAACGACGTCGCCCGCGTCGCCCGGGTCAGCCTCAAAACCGTCTCCCGGGTGGTGAACAACGAGCCGAACGTCTCCCCGGTGCTGATCGCGCAGGTCCGCAGCGCCATCGAGACGCTCGGCTATCGGCCCGACATCGGGGCCAGCACGCTGCGCCGCGGCGACCGCCGGTCCGGGACGATCGCGCTGCTGCTCGAGGACGTCGGCAACCCGTTCTCCGCGGCCCTGCACCGGGCCGTCGAGGACGAGGCCCGTACCCGCGGCGTGCAGGTGCTGACCGGCAGCCTGGACGAGGACCCGCGGCGGGAGCGGGAGCTGGCCCGGGCGTTCGCCATGCGCCGCGCCGACGGGCTGATCATCGCCCCGGTCGGCTCGGACCAGAGCTACCTGATGACCGAGGTGCAGACCGACACCCCGGTGGTCTTCGTGGACCGGCCCGGCCAGGGCTTCCCGGCGGACACCGTGCTGGCCACCAACGTGATCGGGGCCGGCGAGGCCACCCGGCACCTGATCGCCCACGGGCACCGGCGGATCGCCTGCCTCACCGACTACACCCGGATCTCCACCGCCCGGTTCCGGCAGGACGGCTACCACACCGCGCTGCGCGAGGCCGGCCTGGAGCCGGACGCCCGGCTGGTCGTCACCGAGCTGCACACCACGGCCGCGGCGGAGAGCGCGGTGATGGAGCTGCTGCACCGGCCCGACCCGCCGACCGCCCTGTTCACCAGCCAGAACCTGATCACCATCGGGGCGGTCCGGGCGCTGCGCCGGCTCGGCCTGCAGGGCGCCGTCGCGGTGGTCGGCTTCGACGACTTCCCGCTGGCCGACCTGCTCGAGCCGGCCGTCACGGTGATCGCCCAGGACCCGGCGCTGATGGGGCGGACGGCGGCACGGGCGCTGTTCCGCCGCCTCGACGGGGACAGCGGGCCGCCGGCCGAGCACTGGATCCCGACCAGTCTGATCCGGCGCGGTTCGGGCGAGCTGCCACCCGGCACCCACCTGCTCGGGGAGCGGCTCGCCGGCTCCCTGTGACCCGGCGGCCCGCGCCGCCCGGCACCGCACGCCGCCCCTGTGACCTGGCCCGCGCCGCCCCGGCACCGCACGCCGCCCCTGTGACCTGGCCCGCGCCGCCCCGGCACCGCACGCCGCCCCTGTGACCTGGCCCGCGCCGCCCCGGCCTACCTCCGCCGCCCGCGTTGCGGGAGAATCCCGGACGGAAGATCTTCAGGTGCTACCGTGCCCGCCGCAACGACGCGCGCCACCGGGACCCGCACCGCCCCAACGGCAGACGCTCCGGGGATGACGCCCGCTCCGGGAGCGATGCTCGCTCCGGGGATGACGCCCGCCCCGGGGCAACGCTCGCTCCGGCGACAATGCTCGCTCCGGCGACAAGAGAGGAGGACCTGACGTGACGCTGACCCAGGAAGCACTCGCGGTCCGCACAGAGCCCACGCCCACCCACAATCAGGCCGTCCTGATCGTGCACGGCAAGGACCGCACCGGCATCGTCGCCGCGATCAGCGCCGTGCTGGGCAAGCACGACGCCAACATCGTGTCGCTCGACCAGTACTCCGACAACCCGCACGGCGGCGCGTTCTTCCAGCGGACCGTCTTCGCGCTGGACCACCTCAAGGCCCGGCTGCCGCAGGTCGAGCTGGACCTGCAGGCCAAGCTGGCCGAGGGCTTCGAGCTGGAGTACACCCTTCGCGACCTGTCCCAGCCGAAGCGCGTGGCGATCTTCGCCTCGAAGGACGACCACTGCCTGCTCGACCTGCTCTGGCGGCACCGCCGCGGCGAGCTGCCGGTGAACGTCTCGATGGTCATCTCCAACCACCCGGACACCGCCGACGAGGTGCGCTTCTTCGGCGTCCCGTTCTTCCACGTGCCGTCCGCCGGCCCGGACAAGTCCGCCGCCGAGGCGCAGCACCTGCGGCTGCTGCAGGGCAACGTCGACTTCATCGTCCTGGCCCGCTACATGCAGATCCTCTCCGGTGACTTCATCGAGCGCGTCGGCGTCCCGATCATCAACATCCACCACAGCTTCCTGCCGTCGTTCATCGGCGCCGGCCCGTACGCCAAGGCCAAGCAGCGCGGCGTCAAGCTGGTCGGGGCCACCGCCCACTACGTCACCGAGGACCTCGACGAGGGCCCGATCATCGAACAGGACGTGATCCGCGTCTCCCACGCCGACACCGTCCGCGACCTGCAGCGCCGCGGCGCCGACGTGGAACGCGCCGTCCTCTCCCGAGCCGTCCGCTGGCACAGCGAGGACCGCGTCATCCGCCACGAGAACCACACGATCGTCTTCGCCTGACGACCACCCGACGGGCCCGCCGCTGACCTGGCCGGCGGGCCTTCGTCATGCCGGCCCATCGTCAGCTGACGGCCAATCCCTATCTGACCGCCGATTCCCGAGCTGACCGCTGATTCCGAGCTGACCGCTGATTCCCGAGCTGACCGGCGAGGACCGGGCGGTCCCATTCAAGATCAAGAAATCCATGACTCGGATCCGCGCTGATCACTGATCGTCGCTCCCGCCAGGGACCCTTCCGGGCCGGGCTGGCCGCTGGCGCGTCCAGAACGCCCGGCCCTCCAGGGCGACGCCCGAGGGTGGCGACGACCGCCAACCCCACACCCCGCCCGGTCCGCATCACCCCGGACCGCAGTGCGCCTCACGGTCGGCCGGCTGGCCCTCACGGGTGCCTCAACCACCGCGAGACACCCGTGAGCACCAGCCCACAACCGGAACCGGTCAGGCGGGCTGGCCCTCCGGGGTGCCTCAACCGCCGCGAGACACCCCTGAGCGCCAGCCCACAACCGGAACCGGTCAGGCGGGCTGGGTGGCCGGGACGGAGATCCAGTTGGTGTACTTGCCGGTGCGGTTGTCGCCGGAGGACTGGCCGCGCAGCCGCCGCTGCACCCACGGCAGCACGTGCTCCCGGTAGTACCGGGCCTCGGCCAGCAGCCCACCCGGCGCCCCCGGACCGGGATCGATCACGTGCGCCGGCGTCGGGTGGCCGAGCGCGGTCAGCACCAGGCTGGCCACCCGGCGGTGGCCGTTGGCGTTCAGGTGGAGGCGGTCCGCCGACCAGTACCCGGCCCGCTGGATCTCCTTGTCGTGGAAGACGTCGACGAAGGTCAGGTCGTAGCTCTTGGCGAACGGCGCGCAGGCGGCGGTCAGCGCCTCCCCCTTGCGCCGCATCGAGCCGCCGAGCGGCAGCCGCGCGGACGGGTCGGCGCCGGAGAGCAGCAGCACCCGCACCCCGTTGTCCAGGCACCGCCGGATCGCCTGCTCGGTCATCGCGACCAGGGTTTTCAGGTCGCCGCCGGGCCGCATCATGTCGTTGCCGCCGCCGTTGAGCGAGAGCAGCGTCGGTTTCGGGTCGAGGGCGAGCGCCGCGTCCAGCTGCTCGGTGACGATCGGGCGGAGCAGCCGGCCGCGGATCGCCATGTTCGCGTACTGGATCGGCTCGCCGAGGCCGGCGGCCAGACCGGCGGCGACCAGGTCGGCCCAGCCCCGCTCGCTGCCGTCCGGCTGGGTGTCGCCCATCCCCTCGGTGAAGCTGTCCCCGATCGCGACGTACCGCATCCGCACTCCCGCCTAACCGGCCCGCTGTTACTGACCGGTACAACATTAGTCAGCGGGGGTGGCGATCCGGCGCCCTCGGGGCGACCCCGTGATCAACGACTCGCCGGCGAGCACGTGAGCTCTGGTCAGGAGACGGTCGCCTGCTCCGGTACGTGCGGCGCGCCACCCGGAGCCGGTCGGTTGGGCCGGCTCGTCCGAGCGCGGTACCCGTACCGGTGCAGCAGCGGCAGGGCGAGCGCGGTGGCGGTCAGCCGTGGCCCGGCGGTCTGCTCCTGCCGCCAGCGGTCGTCCACCCGCAGCGCCACCTCGCCGGTCCGGAACCGTCCCGGGTTCCCGGCGATCGTGTGGTTCACCTCCAGCCGCACGGTGTTCTCGTCGGTGAACGGCCCGGTCCCGGCGTCCACCCCGGCGAAGTCGAGCAGGCTCTCGATGGTGGCCCGCGGCCCGGCCACGAAGTCCTCGTAGCGCAGCATCCGGTAGCGCCCCTGGTAGGCGCCGGCCAGCCGCTCGGCGAGCGCGTTGCGGACCAGCCAGTGCATGGTGCTGGCGGCCGGCGCCTCGCGGTGCATCATGGCCGGCTTCCGGCGGTCCACCTGCGGGATCTTGCGCATCCAGGAGTGGGTGACCGCGCGCGGGTCGCGGATCATGTGCAGCAGGTAGGGCTGCACGCCGGCCATCCCGGGCAGCAGCGCGGCCGCCGACGGGATCTTCGACGAGTCGATGATCAGCCGGGCCCCGGTGACCTCGCCGATGGCCCGGTAGAGCCGGTTGGTGACCTGCCGGTACTCCTCCGCCTCCGGTCCGGCGACCGGCCCGGTCAGCGCCCGGGTGTGCCGCACCCGGATGGCCTGCCGCTGCAGCCGGAAGACCCGCCGCGGATCCGGCCGCCCGGTCCCGAAAGCGGCGTCGAGAATGTCCGCCCACAATCCGCAGCGCGGGAACGTCACGCCGCATCCGCATTTGCGGCCCTCGATGAGTCCGCGGCTCCAGAGATAGAACAGCTCGCCGGTGGAGAACACCCCGTCATAGGAATTCAGGATGTTGTCGACGATGGTGGTGCCGCTGCGGCCCCACCCGGCGATGTACATGACCTTCACCAGACCCGTCGTGTCCACGCTGACGATCAACGAGCCGGCAACACTGCCGTGACGTGTTTTAAGACGACATTTCCGTTTTGTCACGGCCGCTGCGACCACGACCGATCACCCCGCTTGACGGTACGACTCCGTCCCGCCCCCACCGCCCGCCGACCCGCACCCGCCGCGCGCGACGGACCCCCATCGATCGGCCGGCACTCCTGCCCGCGACGCGCCACCGGCCACCGCCAATGACCGAGCACCCCGCATCCGCGACGAGCCACCGACGGCCGTCAATGACCGGGCACCCCACATCCGCGACGCACCACCGACGGCTGTCGATCGCCGGGCGACGCCGGCGGCGTACCGTAATTGGACCCGCCCCGACCCGGGCGGACCGCGCGCCGACCAGAAACCCGGCGCTTCCCGCTTCGCATTCACCCCTCGCGAGCGGCATCTTTCCGGTGCGCTGATTGCCGTCCGGCCCTACCCCGACGTCCTTTCTGGTACGAGGTGAGATCGTGACCGCACAATTGAACGAACCGCAGCGGTATTCCCCGCCCCCGCCCGTCACCGAAGGCGACCGGGTGTGCCGGCGCGACGCCACGGTGGCCGAGGTCCCCGGCTTCCGGCCGCTCACCCTGGACCTGTTCCGGCCGGTCGGGTCCGAGCAGCCCCACCCCCTGATCATCTGGATCCACGGCGGCGCCTGGCTGTTCGGCAGCAACAAGGCCGACGGGCCGCAACTGGCCCCCGCCGACATCACCTCGCGCATTCTGGCGGCCGGTTTCGCGGTCGCCCGGGTGACCTATCGCCTGAGCGGCGAAGCCCGTTTCCCGGCCCAGTTGCACGACGTCAAAGCGGCGGTCCGGTGGCTCCGGAGATACGCCGCGGAACTCGGCCTGGACCCGTCCCGGTTCGGCGTCTGGGGCGAATCGGCCGGCGGCCACCTGGCGGCACTCATCGCATTGACCGGCGACGATCCGGATCCGGCGCTGGCCGGGCGCAACGGAATACTGGGCGTCTCGGACGCGGTGCAGTCCGCGGTCGTCTGGTACGGCCCCAGCGACCTCCTGACCATGGCCGCGCAGAGCCACCCGGAGGGCGTCCAGGACCACGACGCGCCGGACGCCCCGGAGAGCCTGCTGGTCGGCGGCCCGGTGCAGACCCTGCCCACCGAGGCGGCGGCGGCCAGCCCGGTCACCTACGTGTCCGCCGAGGCGCCGCCGATCCTGCTGATGCACGGCGCCGACGACCGCGTGGTGCCCGCCGGCCAGAGCGAGGAACTGCACGACCGGCTGGCCGCCCTGAGCGCCCCGGTCGCCTTGCGGCTCATCCCCGGCGCGGACCACTGCTTCACCGGCACCGACCTGACGCCGCTGATCAATGAGTCCCTGGAGCACTTCGCCAAGACCCTGTCCTGATCCACTCCGCACGAGGCCGCTCCGGGTCGCGGCCCCCGCGAGGCCGCTCCCGGTCGCGGCCCGCACCAGGCCGCTCCCGCCTGCGGTCCCGCGGGGCTGCTCCCGCCTGAGGTCCACGGCAAGCCGCTTCCGCTTGCGGTTCACACCGGCCGCTCCGCCTGCGGGTTCACGGGAAGCCGCTTCCGCCTGCGGTTCACGGGAAGCCGCTTCCGCCTGCGGTTCACGGGAAGCCGCTTCCGCCTGCGGTTCACGGGAAGCCGCTTCCGCCTGCGGTTCACCTGGGGCCGCTCACGGTTGCAGTCCACACGAGGCCGCTCCCCATCGCGGCGCACGCAAGGCCGCTCCCAGTTGCGGTCCGCCATTTCCGGTATGCGGCGGGCGTACCGGAAATCGGCGAACCGCGCTGGCCGGCAACCGCAGGAAATGAAGCGAACAGCGACCGCTCGTGGAAGCGGACCGCGACCGCTCGTGAAAGCGAACAGCGACCGCTCGTGGAAGCGACCGCGAGCGCGCAGCGAAGCAGAACGCAACGCGCGGGAAGGCGGACCGCGAGCGCAAGAGAAGCAGCCGCGAGCGTGTCTTGGGAAGCCACCACGAGCGCCGGGGAAAGCGAGCCCCGAAACGCGCCGCGCAGCGACCGTGTGCGCGTGGCGAAGCGGACCGTGTGCGCGTGATGAAGCGGACCTGTGCTCATGGCGAAGCGGACCGCGAGCCGCGTGCCGCAACGGACCGCGAGCCGCGTGACGAAGCGGACCGCCGTGACGAAGCGGACCGCCGTGACGAAGCGGACCGCCGTGACGAAGCGGACCGCGAGCGCACCCGAGGGAGCGGGGCGCCCGCCGGCTTAGTTGCTGAACGGGAGCGAGTCCGGGGTGGCTCGGGTCCGAAGGCGCCACGCGGTCACGGCGGGCTCTACGGTGGTGACTCCCCGTAAGAGTCACGAGAGGCCCCCACCGTGAACCGTCGTCGTTCCGTCTCCGTCGCGATCGCTGCCGCCGCTGCCACCGTGACCATGCTGTCGATGTCCGGCGCCGCGATGGCGGCCGGCACGCGGAGCGCCGCGGGCAAGCCGTCCACGGCCGCCGCCAGCAAGGACACCGACCGGGATGGCATGCCGGACGCGTGGGAGAAGGCGAACGGCCTGAACGTCAAGAAGAACGACGCCAAGCTGGACAAGGACCGGGACGGCCTGGCCAACAAGGCCGAGTACAAGGCCGGGACCAGCGCGAAGAGCGCGGACACCGACCGGGACGGGCTGCCCGACGGCTGGGAGGTGACCAACCGGCTGAACCCGCGCAAGGACGACGCGGACGCCGACCCGGACGACGACGGGCTGGGCAACGCGCAGGAGTTCGAGCTCGGCTACCGCCCGCGGGTCGCGGACAGCGACGACAACGACATCCCGGACGGTGACGAGGACCCGGACGAGGACGGGCTCAGCAACGTGCAGGAGTACCAGCTCGGCTACGACCCGCAGGCGGCCGACTCGGACGACAACGAGGTCACCGACGGCGAGGAGGACCTGGACGCCGACGGGCTGAGCAACGCGCAGGAGTTCCTGCTCGGCGACGACCCGGAGAGCGACGACACCGACGGCGACGGGGTGCTGGACGCCGACGAGGACAGCGACGGCGACGGGGTCACCGACCTGGACGAGCTGACCGGCGGGACCGACCCGCAGGACCCGGCGGACGCCGAGCTGCCCGGCGACGACGCCCCGAGCGACGAGGTCCCGGGCGACGACGGTGCGGGCGACGAGGTCCCGGGCGACGACGACACCGTGGGCGAAGCGTAGGCAACCGGCGGGCGAACAAGACATCGCCGTCCCCCGATGCGGCGTGGTCACCGTTAACCTGACGCGGTGACCGCGAGCGACTACACCGCCACGCTGGCGCGTAAACGGATGGGTGCCGGCGCCCTGCTCTCCGACCAGTTCGGACGGGTGCTGCTGGTCGAGCCGACCTATGTGCCGTACTGGGAGGTCCCGGGCGGCTCGGTGGAGGCCGGCGAGTCACCGTACGCGGCGGTGAACCGGGAGCTCCGGGAGGAGCTCGGCGTGCTGGTCCGGGTCGGCCGGCTGCTGGTCACCGACTGGACGCCGCCGGCCCCGGAGCGCACCGAGGGCCTGATGCTGATCTACGACGGCGGCCTGCTCCCGCCGGACCAGACCGCCCGGATCCGCCTCCCCGCCGCCGAGTTGCGCAGCTGGGCCTGGTGCACTCTCCCGGAAGCCGCCACGCTGCTCCCCGAGCCGCTCGCCCGCCGTGTCACCGCGGCTGCCCGGGCCCGCCAGGAGAACACGTCGTACTACTTGGAGAACGGCCACTTCATAGCCTGACCGCACCAAGACCACCCGCTTCCGGTACGACCGGAGCCCCGCGCCCGCCGGCTCGGAACAGTGCGGCCTCGGCGGGACTACCGTGCCGGGGCGGACTGGTACGTCCAGGTGGCCAGCAGGCGCAGGGCGGTCTCGGACGGCGAGCCCTCCTCGACGGTGTGCGCCACGAGTGCCTGGTCGGGATCGTCGGGCAGGCGGAGGGCCTCGAAGCCGAGGGTCAGCCGGCCGACGACCGGGTGGCGGTACTCGTAGGTGCCGTGGGTCTTCTCCTTGAGGCCGTGCTCGGCCCAGGCGGCGCGGAACTCCGGGCTGGCCGCGCGCAGCTCGTCGATCAGCGCCCGGCTGCGCGGGTCGGACGGGTGCCGGGCCGCGTCCAGGCGCAGGAAGCCGGCCACGTCGCGGACCTTCGCCGGCCAGTCCACGTAGAGCCGGCGGATGCCCTCGTCGAGCAGCACCAGGCGGGCCATGTTGCGCTGCCCCGGGTCCAGCGCGCCGAAGTCGGTGAGCAGGGCGGCGGCCAGATCGTTCCAGGCCAGCACGTCGGCGTCGCGCCCGATCACGTAGGCCGGGACGTCGCCGACCGCCTGCAGCAGGCGCCGCAGGCCGGGCCGCACCCGCTGCGCGCGCCCCGGATCGGCCGGCGCGAACGGCCGGGCCAGCCGGTGGAGGTGGTCCCGCTCGACCGGGTCGAGCCGCAGCGCCCGGGCCACCGCGTCCAGCACCGACTCGGAGAAGTGCAGGGTCCGGCCCTGCTCCAGCCGCACGTAGTGGTCCACGCTGACGCCGGCCAGCCGGGCCAGCTCCTCGCGCCGCAGCCCGGGCACCCGGCGCCGGCCGCTGTGCGGCAGGCCGAGCTCGTCCGGGTCGATGCGGGCCCGCCGGGAGCGCAGGAACTCGCCCAGCTCGGCGCGCCGGTCCAGAATCATGCCCCCCAGTATTCCCGGTCGCCGCCCGCCCAGCCTGGTCACGTCATGCCCTGGCTGACGCCCGCCCGGCGACCGGAGGATCGGTGCCATGACGACAACCCGAGCACTCGGCACGACCGGGATGGAACTGTCCACCGCCGGACTCGGCGCGTGGGTGATGGGCGGCGCCGACTGGCAGTACGCCTGGGGCCCGCAGGACGACGCCGACTCGATCGCCACCATCCACGCGGCGGTCGGCGCCGGGATCAACTGGATCGACACGGCGGCCGCCTACGGGCTGGGGCACTCCGAGGAGGTGGTCGGCCGGGCGGTGGCCGCGCTGCCCGCCGCCGACCGCCCGCTGCTGTTCACCAAGGCCGGCCTGGTCTGGGACGACCCGGCCCGGCGGGACGCGCCGCCGCGGCGGGTGCTGACCGCGGCCTCGGCGCGCCGCGAGCTGGAGGCGTCGCTGCGCCGGCTGCGGACCGACCACATCGACCTCTACCAGGTGCACTGGCCGGCCGACGGCAGGCTGCTGACCTGGGGCGACGACGACGGGTCGGAGCCGGTCGACGGCTGCGAGCTGGAGGAGTACTGGCAGACCATGGCCGATCTGCGCGCCGAGGGCAAGGTCCGGGCGATCGGCCTGTCCAACCACGGGGTCGCCGAGCTGGAGCGGGCCGAGAAGGTGGCGCACGTGGACGCGATCCAGCCGCCGTTCTCGGTGCTGGTCCGGGACGCCGCCGACCAGATCGACTGGGCCGCCGGGAACGGCACCGGGGTGATCGTCTACCAGCCGATGCACTCGGGACTGCTGACCGGGGCGTTCGACGCGGCCCGGGTGGCGGCGCTGCCGGCGAACGACTGGCGGCGCGGCCATCCGGACTTCACCACCCGGCTGCCGGCGAACCTGCGGGTGGTGGACGCGCTGCGGGCCGTCGCCGACCGGCACGGCGTGCCGGTGGCCGCGGTCGCGGTGGCCTGGGTGCTGGCCCGGCCCGGCGTGACCGGGGCGATCGTGGGCGCGCGCCGCCCCGAGCAGATCGCCGGCTGGCTGCCCGGCGCCGACCTCACGCTGACCGGGAAGGATCTGGCCGGGATCGCGGCGTGTCTATCCTTCTCGGGTGACTGATCTGTTCGTCGAGGAGTTCGGTTCCGGCCCGCTGCTCGGCTATTCGCACGGTGTCTTCTTCAGCCCCCGGGTCGAGGACCGGCTCGGCCTGCTCGACTGGTCCCGGATCACCGGCGCCCGCCGGATCCGGCGCTACCACCAGCGCGGGCACGGCCTGTCGCCCGGCGCGCCGGACCCGGAGCTCTACACCTGGTCGAGCCTGGCCGGCGACCTGCTGGCGGTGGCCGGCGAGGGGCCGGTGGACTGGGCGGGGTCGTCGATGGGCACCGGCACGCTGCTCTGGGCGGCGGCCCGGAAGCCGGACCGGTTCCGCCGCCTGGTGCTGATGATCCCGCCGACCGTGCGGGACGGGCGGGTGGCGTCGCGGCAGGCGTACCTGTCCGGCGCGGCCGGGGTCGAGGCCCGGAGCAAGGACGCCTGGATGACGATCATGCGGGGTTTCCCGCCGGCGCCGATCTTCGCCGACGTGCCCGGCTGGGAGTTCGACGCGGACGTGCCGGAGCCGCTGCTGCCGTCGGTGCTGCGCGGCGCGGCACGCACCGACCTGCCCGGCGACGAGGCGCTCCGGGCGGTCACCCACCCGGTGCTGATCCTGGCCTGGGAGACCGACCCGGGTCACCCGGTGGACAGCGCCGAGCTGCTGGCGAAGGTGCTGCCGGACGCCCGGCTGCACGTCTCGGCCACCTCGGCGGACGTGCGCACCTGGCCGGACCGGATCGGCGACTTCCTGTCCTGAGCGGCGCCGGGCGACAACCGCGCTGATCGACGAGGTGCGGCTGCTGGTGCGTCCGGCCGCGGCGGGCAAGCGCGACGTAACCGTGCGGGACGGCGGACCCGCACGACACGCGCTGCGGTCCGGTGGGGGCCGGGCCGCGCGTGCCGACCGGCACGGTGCTCCGAGTCGTACCGAAAAAGGATCTTGATCTTAGCCGGCGGACTGCTTCTTCGAGCCGGCGATCATCTCGGAGACGGTGACCATCCGGAAACCGCGGCGGCGCAGACCCTCGAACATCGTGGCGAGCCCCCGGATGGTCACCAGCCGCCGCTCGTCGCCCTCGTCGTGGGCGAGCAGGATCGAGCCGGGGCGGACCGAGTCGATGATGTCCCGGGCCTGGCCCTCCGGGTCGCCCTTGAACATCAGCTCGCGCATCGCCTTGGACCAGAGGACCACGTCGTAGCCCATCGAGTCGGCGGCCAGCATGGTGGAGCCGCCGATGTGCCCGAACGGCGGGCGGAGCAGGGTGACCGGCCGGTTGAACTGCTTGTGGATCTCGTCCTCGGTGCGCCGCAGCGACTCGGTGACCCCGGCCAGGTCGAGGGTGGCCAGGTCGTCGTGCGCCCACGAGTGGTTGCCGATCTCGTGCCGGTCCATCCGGCCGCGCACCAGGTCGGCGTTTCGCGCCAGGTTGCGGCCGACCATGAAGAAGGTGGCCGGCACGTCCGCCTGGTCCAGCACGTCGAGCACCTGGGGGGTCCAGTGCGGCGCGGGACCGTCGTCGAAGGTGAACGCCACCACGGGCTCGGTGGTCTCGACGTAGTAGCGGACCGCGACGCCCGGGTGGTGCACCGCGTCGAGCACGTCGGCGGCCGCGGCGTAGCCACCGGCCACCGGGGGGCGGTCCCAGCCGCACAGGTGCGGGATCGTCTTCATGCCGGCCGCGCCGACGGCGGCACCGGCCACCCCGGCCGCCGCGGTGCGCAGGAACGCGCGCCGGTTCAGCATGGAGCCGTTACTTGTGCCATGGTCTACCCCCGTATGCCCGGCATCGACATCCCCGGATTCTGTCCGATGCTGTCAAGTCAGTCGGGTGGGCACGGTCCTACATGAGGATGGAGAAGTCCACGAATCGGGGCCGTCGAGTAACCAAGATCACCCCGGTCGGATTACGCCCGGCCGGTGGACGCGGGCGCCGGCGTGCGCCGGTAGCCTTTCCGGCATGTATCGCTCGCCGCACGTCCGCGTCTCGGATGCCGACCGTGAGGCCATCGTGGCGCAGCTGAGCGCCGCGACCGCCGAGGGCCGGCTCACCATCGAGGAGTTCAGCGAGCGGTCCCGGCAGGCCTACGCGTCGCGGACCTGGGGCGAGCTGTCCACAGTGGTGCACGACCTGCCGGTGCCGGTGCTGGCACACCCGGTCACCCCGCCGCCCCCACCGGCCGACCGGGGCAGGATGCCGCTGCTCGCGATGGTTCTCGGCCTGCTGTCGCTGCCGCTCGCCCCCTGCCTGCTGGGTGGCCTCACCGGCATCGTCGCGACGGTGCTCGGCATCGTCGCGCTGAAGGGCCGTCAGGTGCCGAACGGCCGGGCGATGGCGATCACCGGACTGGTCTGCGGCTCGGCCGGCGTGCTCGTCCAGGTCGCCATGCTGCTCATGCTGTTCTTCTCGAGCTCCTACTGAGCCGCTCCCACCACCGGTCCGCGCCGAGCCGGACCCGGCCGGCGTTGCGCTCCATCGCGTCCAGCAGGTCGCAGGCGGCCCGGTAGGCCTCGTCCGCGGACCGCTCCGGCCCGCCCGGCAGCACCACGGTGACCCGGATGCCGGCTCCGGTCTGTGCCGTCCCGGCCGCCGCCGGGTGCACCAGGTGGGCCTCCGGCCGGGTGCGCAGCAGCGGCAGGAACGCGCGGTAGAGCGTCCCGGCGTGGTCGATCACGCCGTCCACCCGGCCCCACCGCTCGATCACCGCGGCGGGAAGCGCTTCGATGTCCAGCCGGTCGGTGGCGTCCACCGGGTGCGTGGAGAGCTGCTGCGGGGCGACCACCTGACGGGCGGTCTCGCCCAGGGCCACCGGATCCCGGTCGGCGGCGGCGACCCGCGCGCCGCGCCGGACCGCCTCCAGGGCGACCGCCCGGCCGATGTCGCTGCCCGCGCCGATCACCACCAGGGTCCGGCCCGCCACTCTCATACCGCACTCCCTCGATAGTGACGGCGATCACGCTACTGCGGCTCAGTAAAGAAAGGCAACGGCGCGGGTTTCGGACTTCCCGCCGCGCCGACGGGGGAAAACGGGAAAATACCGACAGGTGGGGAGACCCGTACCCACCGTATCCGAGGAGGGAGGCCGGCTCTGAGTTCGCCACCCCTCCTCCTCCGGCCGGTTCTCGCCGTCACCGACCGGCTGCGCACCGGCATGCGGCTCGGCCTGCTGGTCGTCGTCCTGCTGGTGCCGGGCGGTCTGGCCACCGGGATGTACACCGCCGCCAAGAACCACGACCTGTCCTTCACCGACCGGGAGGAGCAGGGCGTCACCGTCCTCGGGCCGGCCCTGACCGCGCTCGCCGACACCGCCGCCGGCCGCACACCCGACCTGGGACCGATCCGCGCGGCCATCGCCGCGCACCCGGATCTGGAGCTCGGCGACACGATGGCGGAGGTGCCGGAGATCGGCGACGGGTCGGCCGCCGCCCGGAGCGCCACGGCGGCCGGGCTGGCCGGGCTGATCGCGGTGCTGGGCAACGCCTCCAACCTGATCCTCGACCCGGACCTGGACTCGTTCTACGTGATGGACGCGCAGGTGGTGCAGGTGCCGCAGGCGCTGCTGGCCACGCTGGCCGCGGCCCACCCGGACCCGGAACTGACCAGCCGGCAGGCGATGGCCGCCCAGGCGGTGCTGGCCGGCCGGCTGGAGGCGATCGCCGACGCGCTGCGCAACGACGTGGCGACCGCGGCGGAGCACACCGGCCGGGCCGGGCTGACCGGCCGGCTCACCCCGGTGCTCACCCTGGCCGACACGATCACCGCGCTGGACAAGCGGCTGACCGAGACGCTCAACACGCCCGGCGCGGCCGACCCGGCCGAGGTGGCGGCGGCGGCCACCGCCGCCGTACGGCCGTTGACCGACGAGCTGACCGCGCTGCTCAGCGCCCGCACCCGGGAGAACGCCCTGGAACGCGGCCTGGTCCTGGGCATCTCGCTCGGCGGGTTCGTGCTCGCCCTCTGGTGCGCCGCCGGGGTGCTCTGGCGGACCAGCCACGACGTGCGGCGGACGGTGGCGGCGGTGACCGCGATCGCCGGCGCCGACCTGGCGCCCCGGCCGCTGCCCGAGGGGCGCGACGAGATGGGCGACATCGGCCGGGCCCTGGTGGTGGCCCGCACCCGGCTGCAGGACCAGGAGGCCGCCCTGGCCCAGGCCGAGGTGGCCCGGGAGCAGCAGCTGCGGGCCGGATTCCTGCACCAGCGGCAGGCCGAGACCCAGTTCCGGCGGCGGACCCAGGAGATCATCGACGAGTCGACCTCGGTGATCGCCGAGGAGCTGCGGCAGGTCACCGACAAGGTGAGCGAGGTACGCACCACGGCCGGCGTGATCGACGACCGGATCAGCGTGGCGGACGCGGCGACCAACGCGATCGTCGGCCAGGCGCACGACGCCGAGCAGGTGATCTCGTCGCTGGAGCACAGCCTGCGCCGGGTCGCCTCGACCGCCGAACTGGTAACCGGGATCGCCCGGCAGACCCGGCTGCTGGCGCTGAACGCGACCATCGAGGCGGCCCGGGCCGGCGAGCTGGGGTACGGCTTCACCGTGGTCGCCGACGAGGTCAAGCAGCTCGCCATGCACACCGCCGAGTCCACCGACCAGATCCTGCGGACCATTGACGACCTGCGCCGGGACACCACCGCGATGTCCGACACGATCACCACGATGATCGACGGCATCGGCGGGGTCGGCGACGCGGCCACCTCGCTGCGCACCGTCGCCGCCGACCAGGGCACGCTGATGGAGCGGCTGGCCGGGCAGATGAGCGCCACGCTCGGCCGGGTCGACGAGATGACCGACCTGGCCAGCCGGCTGGAGCGGCGCGAGCACGAGCGGCTCGCGGCGGCCGGCAAGGTCGCCCTGCGCCGGCCGGGCCAGCCGGCCACCCCGGCCGTCCTGATCAACGTCAGCGCCGGCGGCCTGCGCTGCATCGTGGCCGGCACGGCCGCCTTCGCCGAGGGCACCACGGCCGACGCCGAGCTGACCGGGGTCACCGACGACACGCTCACCGTGCCCGCACGGGTGGTGAACGTGGTCGACTCCCCCGGCCAGCAGGAGATCGGCCTTCAGTTCCTGGTCACCGACGACGCCATGGCGCAGCGCCTGGTGGCCTTCGCCGAGCAGATGGTCGGCTGATCAGCGGTTGTTCCGCGCTTTCGCCACGGCGGCCGCCGGCGCCGAGGGCGGCTGCGGCGGGGTCACTGTCCAGTCCGGGTGGCCCGGCATCGGCGGCGTGGTGGTGCCGTACAGCCAGTCGTTCAGGAAGCCGCGCAGGTCCCGGTGCGCGACCTTGGAGGCCAGCGCGATGAAGTCCTGCGTGGTGACCGACTTGCCGCGGTTCTGGGCGACCCAGGCGCGCTCCAGGCTGTCGAACGCCTTGGCGCCGATCTTCTGCCGCAGCGCGTAGAGGACGAGCGCGCCGCCGTCGTACACGTTGGGGTTGAAGACGTCCCAGATCGAGTCGGACCGCAGCGGGTAGGCCACCGGGCCGTAGTCCTGCCGGTACTGGTCGCCCCGGCTGTAGACCTGCTTGAAGTACGACTCCAGGTCGGGCTGGCCGGTGTAGTCCTTGAGGTGACCGAACTCGTCGGCGTAGGTCAGCTCGTACCAGGTGGCGTGGCCCTCGTTCTGCCAGACGTCGCTCCACCGGGCCGGCGCGACGCTGTCGCCGAACCACATGTGCGCCAGCTCGTGCGCCATGATCGGGTCGAGGACGAACTTCGGGTAGCCGAACAGACCGGTGTCGTACAGCGAGAGGGTCTGGGTCTCCAGCGCGAAGCCCAGGTCGGCGTCGATCACCAGGGACCCGTAGTTCTCGAACGGGTACTTCCCGACCTTGCCCACCATCCAGGCCAGCTGGGCGCGCTCCACGTCGGCCTTGGGCAGCAGGTCGCCGGCGAGCCGGGTGGGCACCACGTCCCGGATCGGCACGCCGCCCACCGACGGGCGCTGGTGCACGGTGAACGCGCCGACCGCGAGCTGGATCAGCTCGCTGGCCATCGGCTTCGACTCGCGGTAGACCGAGGTCACCGTGGTGCCGCTGGTCCGGTCGCCGACGTGCACCCCGTTCGCCACCGCGGCCCAGCCGGACGGGCGGGTCATCGCGATCGTGTAGGTCGCCATGTCGCGCGGGTGGTCGTTGCTGGGGAACAGCTGGTGCGACTGGTCCGGCTGGCCGGCCATGATGGTGCCGTCCGGGGTGGTGACGAATCCGGCCGGCGAGTCCGCGTTGGCCGGGATCGGGGTCGCGGTGAACCCGCTGACCGTGACCCAGAACCGCTTGCCCTTCGTCAGGTACCGGCTCGGCGTGATGATCAGCTCGTCGCCGTCCCGGCTGAACCGGGCCGGCTTGCCGTTGACCGACACCTTGCCGACCCCGTCGCCGCCGAAGTCGAGGTCGAACCGGGACAGGTTCTGGGTGGCCACCGCGATGATCGTCACGTCGCCGGTGACCTGCTGCTTGGGGTCCTTCTGCGGATAGCGGATCCGCAGGTCGTAGTTCTGCACGTCGTACCCACCGTTGCCGAGCAGCGGGTACAGCCGGTCACCGAGACCGGCCGAACCTGGGCTCGCCGACCCGCCGCCCGCCTGGGCGGGAGCGGCCAGTCCGGCCACCACGACCAGCGCGGTGGCGCCGGCCGCGAGCAGCCCCGAGAGACGTTTCTCGATTGAGTCACTCATGACCGCCGACGCTACGCCGTCCACAGTCGAACGTCAGTCCCCTGTCCCGAATCAGTCGGGACCTTGGTCCCTGTCCGGCGAGAAGCGCGGAGCGCAGGCTGGAGAGGCAGACGGAGGAGGCATCATGACGAACACGGCCTGGCGGGGGTTCCACGGGGCGGCCTGGCGCGAGACGGTCGACGTCGGCGCGTTCGTGCGGGACAACGTGACCCCCTACACCGGGGACGCGGCGTTCCTGGCCGGCGCCACCGCCCGTACCACGCGGATCTGGGCGCAGCTGAGCCGGATGTTCCCCGAGGAGCGGGCGCGCGGCATCTACGACGTGGACGCGCACACCCCGTCGACGATCACCTCGCACGCGCCCGGCTACCTCGACCGCGACCACGAGCTGATCGTCGGCCTGCAGACCAGCGCCCCGTTGCGCCGCGCCATCATGCCGGCCGGCGGGCTGCGCATGGTGCAGAACGGCCTGGCCGCCTACGGCTACTCGCTGGACTCCACCGTCCGCACCATCTTCAGCCAGTACCGCAAGACGCACAACGACGGCGTCTTCGACGCGTACCCGGCGGAGGTGCTGGCGGCCCGCCGCTCGCACATCATCACCGGCCTGCCGGACGCCTACGGCCGCGGCCGGATCATCGGCGACTACCGCCGGGTCGCCCTCTACGGCGTCGACCACCTGGTCGCCGAGCGCCACGCCCGCAAGAGCGCGCTCGACCGGCAGCCGTCCAGCGAAGCGGTGATCCGCGACCGGGAGGAGCTGGCCGAGCAGATCCGCGCGCTGGAGGACCTGCGGTTCATGGCCGGCCGCTACGGGTTCGACATCAGCGGCCCGGCCACCACCGGCCGGGAGGCGATCCAGTGGCTCTACTTCGCCTACCTCGCCGCGATCAAGGAGCAGAACGGCGCCGCCATGTCGCTCGGCCGCACCTCGTCGTTCGTCGACATCTACCTGCAGCGCGACCTGGACGAGGGGCTGCTCACCGAGGAGCAGGCGCAGGAGCTGGTCGACGACTTCGTGATCAAGCTGCGGATCGTCCGCTTCCTGCGCACCCCGGAGTACGACCAGCTGTTCTCCGGCGACCCGACCTGGGTCACCGAGTCGCTCGGCGGGCTCGACCGGGACGGCCGGCCGCTGGTCACCCGGACCAGCTTCCGCTACCTGCAGACTCTCTACAACCTGGGCCCGGCCCCGGAGCCGAACCTGACCGTGCTCTGGTCACCCCGGCTGCCGGACGGCTTCAAGCGGTTCTGCGCCCAGGTCAGCCTGGACACCAGCGCCATCCAGTACGAGAACGACGACCTGATCCGCCCGGCCTACAGCGACGACACCGCGATCGCCTGCTGCGTCTCGGCCATGCGGGTCGGCAAGGACATGCAGTTCTTCGGCGCCCGGGCGAACCTGGCGAAAGCCCTGCTCTACGCGATCAACGGCGGCCGGGACGAGATGTCCGGCTCGCAGGTGACACCGCCCTTCGACCCGGTGGCGGACGACGTCCTGGACTACGCAGAGGTGCTGGCCAAGTTCGATCACGTGCTCGACTGGCTCGCCGAGACCTACGTCAACGCGCTCAACGTCATCCACTACATGCACGACAAGTACGCCTACGAGCGGATCGAGATGGCCCTGCACGACTACCCCGTGCACCGCTTCCTCGCCACCGGGATCGCCGGCCTGTCGGTCGCCGTGGACAGCCTCGCCGCCATCAAGTACGCCCAGGTCAAGGCCCTGCGCGACGAGACCGGCCTGGTCGTCGACTACGCCATCGACGGCGAGTTCCCGGCCTTCGGCAACAACGACGACCGGGCCGACGCGATCGCGGTGGACCTGGTCGAGCGGTTCATGGCGAAGATCCGCCGGCAGCCGACCTACCGCGGGGCCGAGCCCAGCCTGTCCGTCCTGACCATCACCTCGAACGTGGTCTACGGCAAGCACACCGGCAACACCCCGGACGGGCGGCGGGCCGGCGAGCCGTTCGCGCCCGGCGCCAACCCGATGAACGGGCGGGACCGGCACGGCCTGGTCGCCGCCGCCCTCTCGGTGGCGAAACTGCCCTACCGCAGCGCTCGCGACGGCATCTCGCTGACCACCACGGTCACCCCGAACGGGCTGGGCCACAGCCGCGACGAGCGGATCGGCAACCTGGTCGGCGTGCTCGACGGCTACACCGACGCCGGCGGCTTCCACCTGAACGTGAACGTGCTGGACCGGGCCACCCTGGAGGACGCGATGCTGCACCCGGAGAAGTACCCGCAGCTGACCATCCGGGTCTCCGGCTACGCGGTGAACTTCGTCAAGCTCACCACCGAGCAGCAGCGCGACGTCATCTCCCGTACCTTCCACGGTGCGCTGTGACAACCGCCCTGCTCACCGGCAGCCTGCACTCGTTCGACGTCTCGACCGGCGTGGACGGGCCGGGGACGCGATTCGTCGCGTTCCTGGCCGGCTGCCCGCTGCGCTGCCAGTTCTGCCACAGCCCGGACACCTGGCACCGCCGAACCGGGACGCCGACCACGGCCGACGACCTGATGACCGAGATCGCGCGCTACGAGCGGTTCATCAAGGTGGCCGGCGGCGGCGTCACGATCAGCGGCGGCGAACCCCTGGAACAGCCCGGCTTCGTCCGCGAGATCCTGCACCGCTGCCGGGCCAGGGGGCTGCACACCGCCCTGGACACCAGCGGCTTCCTGGGCGACCGGGCGGACGACGCGCTGCTCGACGCGACCGACCTGGTGCTGCTCGACATCAAGTCCGGTGACCCGGCGACCTACCGCCGGGTGACCGGCACCGGCCGCCTGGCGCCCACCGTCCGCTTCGCCCACCGGCTGGCCGGCCGGGGCATCCCGATCTGGGTCCGGTTCGTCCTGGTCCCCGGCCTGACCGACGCCGAGGAGAACGTCGAGGCGGTCGCCGCGATCTGCGCCGCCGTCCGCACCGTGCAGCGGGTCGAGGTGCTCCCGTTCCACCGCCTCGGCGCCCCGAAGTACGCGGCGCTCGGCCTGCCGTTCCCGCTGGCCGGCACCCCGGCGCCGAGTCCGGGACTGCTGACCCGGGTGCACGAGCAGTTCCGCGCCCACGGCCTTCAGGTCTTCTGACGACCTGGTGGCACGGGTAGCGGTCCGCAGTGGCCGCAGCCTTGCGCACGGTCCGGGTGTGGCGAGCCCGGTGGAAGAAAACCCGGCAGGCGTGGTTCACCGTAAGGTGATCAACATGCCCACATTGAGCGCGACCAAGACCCGGACGGCGATGCGCAACGCCGCCCGGGTCTCCGGCCAGAGCCTGTTGATCCTGCTGCTCACCTACGTGGTCCTGCGGCTGCTCGGGATGGCCTGGTCGATCCTCTGGCCGCTGGTGGTCGCGCTGCTGCTGACCACGCTGACCTGGCCGCCGGTGCGCTTCCTGCGCCGGCACGGCTGGCCACCGGCGCTGGCCGCGTCGCTGGTCACGGTGCTGTTCCTGGGCCTGATCACGGGCATCGTGGTGCTGATCGCGGTGCCGGTGTCGGCGCAGAGCGGCAAGCTCGGCCAGGGCGTGGTGGACGGCATCCAGACGGTCCGGGACTGGGCCTCCGGGCCGCCGCTGCACATCACCGACGACCAGGTCAACAGCGGGCTGAACAGCGCGATCGACAAGGTGCAGGCCAGCGTCGGCAGCATCGCGAACGCCACCCTGACCGGGGTGAGCACGGTGGTGAACGGCCTGGTCACCACGATCCTCGCGCTGTTCCTGATGTTCTTCTTCCTCAAGGACGGGCCGCGGTTCCTGCCCTGGCTGAGCCGTCAGCTGCCCGGCCGGCTGAGCACCGACCTGCCGGAGATCGCCGCCCGCAGCTGGAACACGCTCGGCTCGTTCGTCCGCTCGCAGGCGTTCGTCGGCCTGCTCGACGCGGTCTTCATCGGCCTCGGCCTGTGGATCACCGGGGTTCCGCTGGTACTGCCGCTGGCCGTGCTGACCTTCGTCACCGCGTTCATCCCGATCGTCGGCGCGGTCTTCGCCGGCCTGGTGGCGGTGCTGATCGCGCTGGTCTTCACCGGCTGGGTGAAAGCGCTGATCGTGCTCGGCATCATCCTGCTGGTCCAGCAGCTGGAGGGGAACGTCTTCCAGCCGATGATCCAGAGCCGCGGCCTGGGCCTGCACGCCGCCGTGGTGCTGCTCGCGGTGACCCTGGGCGGCAACCTGGCCGGCATCGTCGGCAGCCTGCTCGCCGTGCCGGTCGCCGCGCTGATCGCGGTGGTCTGGAACTACCTGCGCGAGCAGCTCAGCGATCCGGTCCCGGACGTGGTGCCGGAGACGGACGGCGAGCCGGCCGAACGCGTCGACGCCCAGTAGTGCTCCTGGCGCTCCCCGCCCGCGAGTCGACGATCGCCGGCGCGGGGCGTGGCATGCTGCGGCCATGAGGTTGTCGCAGCGTGCCCAGTCCGCCGAGCCGTTCCACGCGATGGCGTTCGGTGAGCAGGCCGGCCGGCTGGAGGCGGCCGGGCACCGGGTGATCCGGCTCGGTCTCGGCGAGCCCGACTTCGGCGCGCCGCCGGCGGTCCGGGCGGCGATGCGCGAGGTGATGGATGGGCGGCCGCTGCCCTACACGCCGGCGTTCGGCCTGCCGGCGCTGCGCGAGGCGATCGCCGGTTTCTACCGCGACCGGCACCGGGTGACGGTCGACCCGGCCCGGATCGCGGTCACCCCGGGCGCGTCCGGCGCGCTGCTGCTGGCCGCGGCCGCGACCACCGACCCGGGCGACGAGGTGATCCTGGCCGACCCGTCCTACCCGTGCAACCGGCAGCTGGTGGAGACCTTCGGCGGCGTCGTGGTGACCGCACCGACCACGCCCGGCTCGCGCTACCAGCTGGACACCGCGGCGGTCGACCGGGCCTGGACCGACCGGACCCGCGCCGTGATGGTGGCCAGCCCGGCCAACCCGACCGGCACCTCGATCCCGTTCGCCGAGCTGGTCGAGGTCTGCCGGCGGGCCGAGGCGCGCGGCGCCTGGCGGATCGTCGACGAGATCTACCTGGACCTGGCCGATCCGTCCCCGGACGGCGTCCCGCCGCGCACCATCCTGACGGCCGACCCGGACGCCATCGTGATCAACAGCTTCTCCAAGTACTTCGGGATGACCGGCTGGCGCCTCGGCTGGTGCGTGCTGCCGCCGGTGCTGGTCCCGGCGGTCGAGCGGCTGGCGATGAACTACTTCCTCTGCGCCTCCACCCCGGCCCAGATCGCCGCCCTGTCCTGCTTCACCCCGGCGTCCCTGGCGGTCTGCGAGGAACGCCGCGGGGAACTGGCCGCCCGCCGCGCGATCGCCCTGGCCGGCCTGGCCGAGATCGGTCTCCCGGTCCCGGTCCCGCCGGACGGCGCCTTCTACATCTACTTCGACGTCTCCGCGACCGGCCTCACCGCCTGGGAGTTCTGCCGCCGCGCCCTGGCCGAGGCGCACGTCGCGGTCACCCCGGGCCGCGACTTCGGCGCCTCCACCGCGGAATCCCACGTCCGCCTCTCCTACACCGCCTCCCGCGCGGATCTGGAGGAGGGCCTCCGCCGCCTGGCCACCTTCGTCCGCTCCCTGCCCGCCCAACCCTGACCGCCCACGGCTGCGGCATCCGCACGGTCGCCACGCGCCGACCGGTCCGTTTCCCATGCCCAAGAAAATGGATTTTGTACGACTTGCCGTTCCGGGTCTGGACAGTGCGCAAGGCTGCGGCCACTGCGGACCGCGGCGCGTGTCGTGCGGGTTCGCTGCCGCTCACGGTCACCTCGAAGGTCTGACCGTGACCACCCGCGGACCCGCACGACACGCGCCGCGGCCGGTAGTGGAGCGGAGGTCGCGGGCCGACCGCCACGAGACCCCGAGTCGTACCGGAAAATGGCCGGGAAATGCCCCGCCGCTTCGGGGAGAAACGGCGGGGACCGGCTATTTCAGGTACGTCGTGTCGGCGCCCACCTTGCCCGGAGCCGGATTCCCGGCCTGGTCGAGAACGTAGACGCGGAGGTTGCCCTTGGCGTTCAGCGGGACCGCGAGCGAACCGCCGGTGACCACCTTCCGGTCGCCGGTGACCGCGTCGACGTAGGTGCCGTTCGGGATGCCGCTGAACGTCGCGCTGCCGGAGACCGTGATCAGCGCGAAGCTGTCCACGCCGCCGGAGGTGTAGCGGCGCTTGTACGCCATGCCGCCGGAGACGCCGTCGGTGGAGTACTGGCCCATCTGCAACGCGGGCACCGCCCGGCGGATCAGGTTGAGCCGCTGCAGATGCTTGACCAGCGGTCTCGACAGCGTGGTCGCCACGTTCCCGCTGGCCGCGGCGACCACGCCGTAGTCGGCGGCGGTGACCGTTCCGGAGAGGTTGTCGCCGAAGTACGCCCGGCCGGTGGTGGCCAGCGGGCAGGTCGGCCCGCAGTCGATCTGCTTGCCGGCCTGGAACTCGATCTCCGAGCCGTAGTACAGCGTCGGGATGCCGCGGAAGGTCCACATCAGCGACATGTTCTCGGCCCACGCGTCGGTGCCGCCGGAGTAGCGCGTCGACGACTTGTTCGGGCCGTAGTCGTGCGAGTCGACATAGACCACGTTGTACGTCGCGTCGTTGACCGAGTCGTCCGAGTCCTTGCCGTTGCTGAACGCGTTCTGCGCGTCGCTGAAGTTCATGTGCATGCGCATGTCGATGATGTTCATGCCGGAGAACTGGCTGTGGTCCGGCGCGTGGTAGGTGTTCCCGCTGAGGAACGCGTTGGTGCTGGCCGGCTGGTTCCCGGTGCCCAGGTTGTTCTCGTGGGTGAACTGTTCGAGCGCCGCCGTCACGTCGTTGCCGGAGTAGGTCTCGCGCTCCGTCCAGGTGTAGAACTGCGCCGAGTGGTTGACCGAGCCGCGGTTCCACTTGTCGTTGACGAAGGCCGCGACCTCACCGAAGACGTAGAAGTCGGCCGCCTTCGCGGCGCCGTACTTCTGCACCAGGTGGTCGTGCAGGGCGGGCAGGAAGCGCCGGTTCCAGGTGACCCGCGGAACGTGCACGGCGGTGTCGATCCGGAACCCGTCGACGCCCATGTCGATGTACCTGTTGTACGCGTCGATCAGGTACTTCTGCACGGTGGCGTTCTCGGTGTCGAAGTCGGCCAGGTCCTCGTGCAGCCAGCAGGACCGGGCGTCCTCACCCTCCCAGTTGCCGATCCAGCACTGGTGGTAGAGGTCGGACGGGAACATTTTCGCGGTCGGCGACGGCCACTGGCAGTGGTAGAGGGTGTAGCCCTCCCTGCTCTTCCCGCCGGTCGGCGTGCCGTAATTCGGGCAGGTGTTCCCGGCCGGCGCGGTGCTGCTCCACAGGTCGCCGTTGTACGGGTATCCCTTGGCGTTCTCCTCCAGGGGGTCGTACTGCCCGCCGGGCACCTTCTCGGAGTAGAACCAGCTCCACTGGCTGTCCCGGACCCCGTAGACGGTCGGCGTGAACAGGCCGTTCGCGCCCCACCGGGAGCTGTGGTTGTAGACCACGTCCTGGTAGATCTTGAGGCCCTTGGCGTGCGCCGAGTTGATCAGGTCCTGGTAGGAGGCGCCGGCCGACTCCAGCCGCGGGTCGACCCGGTAGAAGTCCCAGCCGTGGTAGCCGTGGTAGTCGTAGTCGGACCGGTTCAGCACCACCGGCGTGATCCAGATGGCGGAGAAGCCCAGCCCCTTGATGTAGTCGAGCTTGTCGACCAGCCCCTGGAAGTCGCCCCGGAACATCGGGTCGCCGTTCGCCGCGTTGCCGGACGCGACGTGCTGGCTGCCGCCCCGGTCGTTGGCGGTGTTCCCGTCGTAGAAGCGCGCGGTCAGCACGAAGTAGATGCTGTCCTTGCGCGGGTCGCCGCCGAGCATCTCGCCCTGGGTGACCGGCACCGCGTCACCGGTGGTGACGCTGACCGCGCTGCTGGCCGCGGAGACGTTGCCGGCCGCGTCGACCGCCTTGACCGTGTAGCTGTAGGCGGTCTTCGCCGCCAGGCCACGGTCGGTGTAGGCGTTGGTCGACGAGGTGAGCACCGTGCCGCCCCGGACGATCTGGTAGCCGGCCACGGCGACGTCGTCGGTCGAGGCGGTCCAGGTCAGCGAGACCGTGGTGTTCCGCGCGGTGGCGGTGAGCCCGGCCGGCGCGCTGGGCGCGGTGGTGTCGGCCGGCGCGGTGACGCACGGGCTGGTCGCGTTCGCGGTGACCACCCCGGCGTTGACCGTGGTCACCCCGGTGCCCAGGGCGTAGTTCTTGCCGGAGTTGTTGTCCCAGGTGCCGGAGCCGTTGGTGAAGACGGCCTGCATGCCGGCCGCGGTGCCGAGGTCGACCGTCCTCTGGTACCAGCCGGTGCAACCAGAAGCGGTCATCGCGACGCCGGGCACGGTGGTCCAGGCGCCGCCGGTCGGCGCGTAGTGGATGTTGACCGTGGCCCAGGAGCTGGGCGCCCGGTAGTAGACGGTCACCGAGTTGGCCGCGCGCGCCGCCGGTGCGCCGAGCACCAGCAGGGGGATGACGCAGAGCGCGGCCAGCATTCTGCGGAGAAAGGTGAACACGAGGAAGCCTCCAGGCCATGGGGGAACGGCGCTGTTGCGAGATGCGTGGGGCGTGACAAGCCGGAAACCCGGCGTTCATGTGTGAACGGAAGGTAGCAAGTTCTTTCAGAACTTGAAAGAGATTCCCGTCAATATGCCCATCCGCGCGGCACACGGCCGCCCGTCCTCGCGGCTCAGGCGTTTTCGGTACGGGGTAAGCGCCCGGAGGTCAGGGCCTTGCAAGTTCTTTCAGAGCCGCCACGGACGCAGGCAGTGGTCCACCATGCCGAGCTGCCGGCTCGGGTCCACCATCGGCGACGCCATCACGGCGTTCACCTGCTGCCCGAGGCAGATCGTGAGCAGCACGTCGAGCACGTCCGGGATCGGCATGGCCGGATCGAGCACCCCGTCCTCGATCGCCTCGGCGAAGTAGCCGGCGATCAACCCGCCCCAGTAGTCGCCCAGGTCCTCCTGGGTCTCCTCGATCTTGGCGTTCGCCGCGAGCCGGCCCCAGAAGCCGACCACCACGTGCGCCTCGTCCAGGGTCTCCTTGGTCAGCGGCAGGATCTCCCGGATCATCGGGTAGAACGCGTCCAGCCCGCGCAGCCCGGCCGTGACCGCGGCGATCCGCCCGTTGGTCCGCTCGACGATCCGCTGGTACGCCCCGGCGGCCACGTCGTCGAAACCGTCGAAGTAGTGCCACAGCGCGCCGGTGCCGATGGCGAGCTCGGCCGCGATCGCCCGGCTGGTCGCCGCGGCCAGCCCGTCCCGGGCCACCACCGCGAGATACGCCTCGACGATCTCGGACCGCCGCTGGTCGTGATCAACGATCTTCGGCACGGTGGCCCCCTTCTCCGGACGTCAGGCTACCGGCTTGATCGGCTGTGGCGAATCCGCGCATCCCCTTGTGCGCCCTGTTACGGCTCCGTAAATTCCGTAGCACATGCAGTCGTCACCACCACCCCTGGTGACGGCCGCATGGTCCTGGATCACCGCGGCGCGACCCGCCGAGGTGGTCCGCAGGAACCTCTGGAGGTCAGACGCGTGACGTTCTACCGGCAGGTGGGCAGCATCCCGCCGAAGCGGCACACCCAGCACCGCCGTCCCGACGGCGGGCTGTACGCCGAGGAGTTGGTCGGCGAGGAGGGCTTCTCCTCCGACTCGTCGTTGCTCTACCACCGCGGCATCCCGTCGGCGATCGTCGACGCCCGCCCGTGGGAGCTCCCCGACCAGACCCTGACCGCGAACGCCCCGCTGGTCCCGAGGCACCTGAAACTGCACGACCTGGAGTTCAAGGACGCCGACCCGGTCACCGCGCGCCGCCTGGTGCTCGGCAACGCCGACGTCCGGATCTCCTACGCGGTGTCGACCGAGCCGTCGCCGCTGTACCGCAACGCGATCGGCGACGAGTGCGTCTACGTCGAGCGGGGCGGCGCCACCGTGGAGACGGTCTTCGGCGCGCTCACCGTCGGCCAGGGCGACTACGTGATCATCCCGCGGACCACCACGCACCGGTGGATCCCGACCGGCCCGGAGCCGCTGCGCACCTACGCGATCGAGGCGAGCTCGCACATCGCGCCGCCGAAACGCTACCTGTCCCGGTACGGGCAGTTCCTGGAGCACGCGCCGTACTGCGAGCGGGACCTGCGCGGCCCGGTCGAGCCGATGCTGGCCGAGGGCACCGACGTCGAGGTCTACATCAAGCACCGGGGTGGCGGCTCGGTCCACGTGGTGCCGGAGCACCCGTTCGACGTGGTCGGGTGGGACGGCTGCCTCTATCCGTACGCGTTCAACATCGCCGACTTCGAGCCGATCACCGGGCGGGTGCACCAGCCGCCGCCGGTGCACCAGGTGTTCGAGGGCGCCAACTTCGTGATCTGCAACTTCGTGCCGCGCAAGGTGGACTACCACCCGCTCGCCGTCCCGGTGCCGTACTACCACTCGAACGTCGACTCGGACGAGGTGATGTTCTACGTCGACGGGGACTACGAGGCGCGCAAGGGCTCCGGCATCGGCAAGGGGTCGATCTCGCTGCACCCCGGCGGCCACTCGCACGGGCCGCAGCCCGGCGCGGTCGAGCGGTCCCTGGGCGTCGAGTTCTTCGACGAGACGGCGGTCATGGTCGACACGTTCCGGCCGCTCGACCTGGGCGAGGCCGGTCTGGCCTCGGACGACGGCCGCTACGCGTGGTCCTGGTCCGGCCGCGGCCCGGCCGCATGACCGCCCCGGCCACCCCACCCCTCCCCGTCCCGCCCGCCGCCGAGGAACTGTTCGCGCGGTTCTTCGACGACGCGGCGCTCTTCCCGCCCGGGAACGCGACGATGGCCACGGCCGTGCCCGCGCATCTCGCGTTCCGGGGCGGCCTGGTCGGGCCGTTCGTGCTGCCCGCGTCCCGGCTGGCGGAGGTGGACGTACACCTCGATCGGTCCGGGCCACCGCTCGACCTCGCGCTGATCGCAGCGCCGGCCGATCTGCCGGCCGCGGCCGGCGCGATCGCCGACCACCCGGGACTGCGCCTGGCCGCGGTCGAGGCCACGGTCGCGGTCGATGCCGCGCAGGCCCGATCCACGGTACGCACGCTGGCCGCCTGCCTGCCCCCGGACCTCCCGGTGGCGGTGGAGATCCCGCGCACCGGCGGACGCGACGAGGTGCTCGACGCGCTGGCCGGCACCGGCCTCCGGGCCAAACTCCGCACCGGCGGGGTCCGCGCCGACCTGTTCCCCCCGGTCGGCGAGCTGGCCGCGACGATCCGGGCGTGCGTCGACCGGGGCATCGCCTTCAAATGCACCGCCGGACTGCACCACGCCATCCAGCACACCGACCCGGTGACCGGTTTCCACCATCACGGTTTCCTGAACGTCCTGCTCGCCGCCGACGAACCGTCCCGGGCCGCCGACCACCTGGCCCGGACCGACGCCGCCGAGGTCGCCGCCGAGCTGCGCACCTGGTCACCCACCCGCGCCGCGCGGGCCCGCGAGGTGTTCACCTCGTTCGGCACCTGCGACATCGGCGACCCGATCCACGATCTCGTCCATCTCGGCCTGCTCCCGGAGAGAATCACCGCATGACCTGGCTCGAACTGCCCTCGGACACCGGCTTCGGCCTGGCCAACCTGCCCTACGGCATCTTCTCCCCGGCCCCGGCCGGCTCTGCCGGCTCCTCCGCCGCCGGCTCTTCCCCCGCCGGATCTTCCTCCGCCGCCTCTTCCCCCGCCGGATCTTCCCCCGCCGGATCTTCGCCTGCCGGCTCTTCTCCAGCCGGCTCTTCCTCCGCCGCCGGCCACGCCGCATGGGGCCCTGCCGCGCCGGGCGCGGCCCGCACCGGCGTCGCGATCGGTGACCAGGTGCTGGACCTGGCCGGGCTGACCGGCGATCCGGTGCATGCGACCGGCTCGCTGAACGCGTTCATGGCGCAGGGCCCGGAGTCCTGGGCCGCCACCCGGGCGATGATCACCGCCTGGCTGACCGATCCGGCCCACCGCGAGCGGGTCGAGCCGCACCTGATCCCGCGCTCCGCGGTCACCATGCACCTGCCGATCGAGGTCGCCGACTACGTCGACTTCTACAGCTCACAGGACCACGCCGAGAACCTGGGCCGGATGTTCCGCCCCGGCTCCCCGCCGCTCACCCCGAACTGGAAGCACCTGCCGATCGGCTACCACGGCCGCTCCGGCACCGTGCAGCTCTCCGGCACCCCGGTGGTCCGCCCGCGGGGCCAGTCCCGCCGCCCGGACGAGGCTCCGGTCTTCGGCCCGTCCCGCCGGCTCGACATCGAGGCCGAGGTCGGTTTCGTCGTCGGCACGCCGTCCCCGCTCGGCACCCCGGTGCCGGTCCGGGACTTCGCGTCGCACGTCTTCGGCGTCTGCCTGGTCAACGACTGGTCCGCCCGCGACCTCCAGGCCTGGGAGTACGTCCCGCTCGGCCCGTTCCTCGGCAAGTCCTTCCTGACCTCGATCTCCCCGTGGGTGGTCCCGCTGGCGGCCCTGTCCGCGGCCCGGGTCGACCCGCCCGCCCGGGACGAGCCGCTGCTCCTCTACCTGTCCGACGACGACGCCCGGTGGGGCCTGGACATCTCCCTGGAGGTCCGCCTGAACGGCACGGTGATCAGCCGCCCGCCGTTCGCCGGGATGTACTGGACCCCGGCCCAGCAGCTGGCCCACATGACGGTCAACGGCGCCTCGCTGCGCACCGGCGACCTCTACGCCTCCGGCACGGTCAGCGGCCCCACCCCGGACTCCCGGGGCTCCCTGATCGAGCTGTCCTGGAACGGTCAGGACCCGCTCAAACTCCCGGACGGCTCGACCCGCACGTTCCTGGAGGACGGCGACGAGGTGACCATCACCGCGACCGCCCCGGCCCCCGACGGCACCCGCCTCTCCTTCGGCGAGGTGACCGGCCACGTCCTCCCCTCCCCCCACTGACCCCACCCACCCCACCCGCCCACGCCCACCGGCGCCGCCAGCCCGCCCGCTCAGCCCGCCCGGTCAGCCCGCGCCGCCAGCCCGCGATCGATCCAGGCCGCCACGCGGCCCACGGTCGCCGGCTGGCCCTCACGGGTGCCTCAGCACATGCGAGACACCCGTGAACGCCAGCCGAGAACCGTGCGCGGCGCGGGCGGGCTTCGCGCGGGGCGGGACGCGGAACTTTCGCCTGCGCGACGTGACTTCGGGGCGCGCCCGGACCGCCGCACGGCCCACGATCGCCGGCTGGCCCTCACGGGTGCCTCAGCACATGCGAGACACCCGTGAGCGCCAGCTGAGACCGTGCGCGGACGGGCTTCGCGTGAGGCCGGACACGGGACTTTCGCCTGCGCGATGTGACTCCGGGGCGCGCCCGGACCGCCGCACGGCCCACGGTCGCCGGCTGGCCCTCACGGGTGCCTCAGCACATGCGAGACACCCGCGAGCGCCAGCCGAGACCGTGCGCGGGCGGGCTTCGCGTGGGGCGGGGCACGGGATATTCGCCTGGGCGATGTGATTTCGGGGCGCGGCGGCGCGGAAGGCTCATCACGGGCGGGAAAAGGATTATGGCCCGGTTTCCGCCGCCGCTCTCACAACGGCGGAAACCGGGCTCCCCCCAGGAAGGTCCAGAATTGCTGTTCGCCGAATCAGGATCGGCGAAATGGTGCCTGCGTCACCATTGTGTGGCGAGCGGCGGGGCTGGCCGTGGCGGTGGCGCACCGTCGTCGCGGCGGCGGGACTGGCCGCGGCGAGTGCGACTCAGCGGCTTGCGAGCGGTCAGCGCGTCGGCAGCGGACGGTAGAGCGGCGGGTTGTGGGGCGACCAGCGCGCTGGCACCGGACAAGGGCCGGCGGACTGCGAGACGGTCAGCGCGCTGGGAGTGGACAAGGGGCGGCGGGTTGTCGGGCGGTCAGCGCGCCGGAACCGGACAACGGGCGGCGGACTGTGAGACGGTCAGCGCGCCGGGAGCGGACAAAGGGCGGCTGCCTTTCCCGCTGGCGAGGCTCAGAGGGCCGGGGCGGGGTGGACCAATTGTCAGGCGGCGGGTGGACCGGGGCCAAGAGGTCAGCGGCCGGTGGACCGGGGCTAAGGGGTCAGCGGCCGGTGGACCGGGGCTAAGGGGTCAGCGGCGGGCCGGGGCCAAGAGGTCAGCGGTGGGGTGGGCGGGGGCGAAGGGGTCAGCGGTGGATCGGGCCAAGAGGTCTGGGGTGGGCCGGGGCTAAGGGTCAGCGGACCAGGAGGGTGTAGTTGGGGGCTACGCCGGTGCGGCAGCGGTAGGAGACCCAGACGTGCTTGGCGACGCCGTCGGCGCCGACTCGGTCGCACTCGGCGTCGGGGTGGGCGACCTCGGTGTACAAGGCGGTGTAGACCTGGCGCTCGACGGCGGAGGCGGTGTGGCGTGGGGTGTAGGTGATCACCAGGTCGTCGCCCGCGATGCCGGAGCGGATCGCCGGGGACGACCAGACGCCGGCGGCCTCGCCGGCCGCGCCGATCGCGGCGGCCCGGCCGAACTGGTAGGTGCCGAGCACGTCGGTCGTCGGGCACGGCGCCGCCTGCGCCACCCCGGGGACGAGCACGGCCGGGATGATGCCTGCGAGCAGAGCACTACGCATTTCAAGAATCCTTTTCTGAATCGCCGCGAGGATCTCCCGCGACGCGGAAGTGACCGCCGCCGGATGGTTCTTCACCCGGTCGGCTCATCAACCCGAAACAGAATCTACACCCGGGCGACACGCAGATATCGCACCTCGCGAAGAACAATTTGTTAAGTATTAACTATCGTTAATGTATGTCATTGTGAACCGCGCCGGAGCAACAAATCAGTCAGGCCCGCAGCCGATCGAGCAGGGCGGCGACCGGGGCGGGGTGGACCGAGGCGTGACCGGTGCCGGCCCAGAGGTTCAGGGCCTCCGGGTCACTCAGGCGGGCGGCCGCCGCGCGGATCGGGGCGGTGAGGTGGTGGACGGCGGGGTAGCCGAGCGGGGCGATCGGCGAGTACGCCGCGACGAAGCGGTTCCGCAGCGCACGCGCCGGCTGGCCGGTGAAGGCCCGGGTCACCACGGTCTCCGGGTAGTCGCCGGAGAGCATCGCGGCACGCTGCGCCGGCCGGGTCCCGGCCTCGTCGGCGAGCAGGAACGCGGTGCCGCACTGGACCGCCGCGGCGCCCGCCGCCAGCAGGCCGGGCACGTCTCCCCCGCCGGCCGCGACCACCGGCAGGCCGGTGACCGAGCGGACCTCGGCCAGCACCTCCCGCGCGGTGCGGTCACCCCGGTAGGTCGCCGGGCGGAACGTCGACGAGTGACCGCCCGCGTCGCCGCCCTGGGCGATCAGGCCGTCCGGATCGGCGGCCAGGGCCTGCCGGGCCTCGTCCGCTGTCGTCACGGTGATCAGCACCGCGGAGCCGGCCGCCCGCAACGCCCGGACCGCGTCCGCCGGCGGCACGCCGAAGGTGAAGCTGACCACCGGCACCCGGTGCTCGACGGCGATCTCCAGCTTGGCGGCGAAGTGGTCGTCGTCGGTCAGCCGCACCGGCGGGAGCTCCACCCCGTAGCGCTCGGCCTCGGGACGCAGCGCCGCCCGGTAGCGCTCGATGGCCTGCGGCGCCGCAGGCGGGGGTGACGGGACGAACAGGTTCAAACCGTACCGAAAATTGCTGCCTCGCACCGCGCGGACCTCGGCCTCGACCGCCTCCGGGGTCTTGTATCCGGCGGCCAGGAAGCCGAGCGCGCCGGCTCGGGCGGCGGCGACGACCAGCTCCGGGGTGGACGGACCGCCGGCCATCGGCGCGACCACGACCGGCCGCAACAAGTCGCGCATCCGGTCAACCTACCGCCGCGAGGCCGGCAAGCGCGGGGAACGGAAAGCCGCGAGGCCGCGAAGCGCGAGAACGGGAAAGCCCGAAACCGGGAAGCGTGGGAACAGGGAAGCCGCGAGGCCGGGAAGCGCGGGAACGGGAAGCGCGGGAACGGGAAGCGCGGGAACGGGAAAGCCCCGCCGGCGCGGACGCCGGCGGGGCTCGAGATCAACCGCGGAGTGGGATCAGCGGATGACGACGGTGCTGCAGATCTTGTCGGACAGGGTCTGCCGCTTCTCGTCCCACAGCGGCCACAGGAAGCCGATGTAGCAGATGATGGCGTCGACGATGTGCGCGAGGTCACGCAGGAACGCCTTGCCGGCACCGATGGTCTGACCGGTGTTCTGGTCCACCAGCTTCTGGCCGAGCGCCTTCTTGCCCCAGCTCTGGCCGGTGGTGCCGGCCAGGTACCACCGGTTGTAACCGGAAACGGCGATGCCGAGCAGGAGGAAGATGTAGTACGCGGCGTTGACGGTCGGGAAGCCGTACTCGTCGGTGCCCCGGCCGATGGTCACGGCCAGGATGCTGAACGGGACGGTGACCAGGCCGTCGATGATGTAGGAACCGACCCGCTGGATCCAGTTCGCGTAGCTGACCGGCACGCCGGCGCCGTAGCCGGGCGCGCCGTAGCCCGGGGCGGGCGCGCCGTAGGCCGGCTGGCCGTAACCCGGGGCGGGCTGGCCGTACGGCTGCTGCGGCTGGCCGTACTGCGGCTGCTGCGGCTGGCCGTAAGGCTGCTGCGGCTGCCCGTACTGCGGCTGCTCACCCTGGCCGTAAGGCTGCTGCTGGCCCTGACCGTAGGGGTCGTTGGGGGGAGGGTATGACATGTCAGAAGTCCTTTTATCAGGCCCAGCTCACGCCGAGCCGGTGCAGTTGGAAGAGCCAGCTCGCCGTCGCCAGCAGTCCGGCCGACCATCCCATCCGTCGCCGCCCGGCGGACGACCACGGCCTCGGTGGGGCCAGCACACCCGCGGCGCGGAACGCCACGAGCGGGCCGACGGCGACCGCAAGAGCCGCCAGACCGAAGATCACGGGGTTCGCGTGGAAGGCCGCCGCGACGTCGCCGCGCACGAGCGCGACGGCCGCGGTGGTCAAACCGCAGCCCGGGCACGGCACGCCGATCAGCGTCCGCAACGGGCAGGGCAGACCCAGCCCGCTGCTGGTCGTGACAGCAGGCCACACCGCGGCGGCTCCGGCCGCGAGCACGCCGAAGCCACCGATCCGCTCTGGCACGGAGAAGGTTCGCAACGGCACACCTCGTGATCAAGGAAGGCGCACAGATGATAAGGGTTCCCGTCTATGCCCCGCGACCCCCCTCACCTGCGCATCTTCGGTTCAGTCAGCCATCACCCGGTTGCGGCCCGCTTCCTTTGCCCGGTAAAGGGCGTGATCCGCGCGTGCCAGCAGGTCGTCCAGGGCGCCATCCCCGTCACCCAGTCGGGTCAGGCCGATGCTGATGGTGATAGGAAGCGGCCCGGCCTGAGTATTGACGGGCTCGCCGCCGACCGCCATCCGGACCCGCTCGGCCAGCGCGATCGCCTCGCCGTCGTGGTCCGGCAGCACGATCGCGAACTCCTCGCCACCGTACCGGCCGAGCACGTCGGAGACCCGCAGGACGGCCCGGATCCGCCGGGCCACGGTACGGATCACCTCGTCGCCGACGCCGTGCCCGTACGTGTCGTTCACGCTCTTGAACTTGTCGATGTCCAGCATCGCGGCGGCCAGCGGGCGGCCGTTGCGCGCCGCCGCCTGCACCAGCGCCCCGGCCACGGCGTAGAAGTGCCGGCGGTTGTGCTGCCCGGTCAGCTCGTCGGTGGTGGCCAGCTCCTGGACCCGGGTGAACAGGCGGGCGTTGTCGTACGCGGTCATCCCCTGCGAGGACAACGCCGCCGCCACCTGCCGGCTGGTGTCGTCCAGCGCGTCGCCGCCGAGCAGCGCCACCCCGGCCCGCCCGTCCCGGCCGTCCAGCGGCACGGCGAGCGCCACCGGCTGCGCGGCCAGCAGCCGCTCGCGCAGCGCGCCGGTGCCGGCCGGGTCCAGCAGAGCCGGCTCGGTCAGGCCGCCGAGCAGCGCGGTCTCCTCCGCGGTGAGCCGGGTGCCGGCCACCTCGGCCGGCTCCAGCACCTCGCCGTCCGGGCTGACCAGGCAGCCGGTGACGGCGCCGAGCGAGGTCTGCAGGGTGCCGCTGAGCCGGCGCAGCAGCCGGTCCGGTTCCAGGATGCCGGTCAGCTCGGCCAGGCTGGCCCGCAGCATCTCGGCGAGCGCCTGCTGCTGCTGGGCGGCCTGCACGGCCAGGTGCAGCTGGGCGGCCCGGGCGGTCTCCAGGGAGACCGCGACGTGGCTGCTGACCGCGGTGAGCACCTCGACGTCGTCGTCGGTGAAGATCCCCCGGGCGAGCCGGCTGTCCAGGTAGACCACGCCGATCAGGCGGCCCTTGAACTGCACCGGGGCGACCAGGATGCTGCGCAGCCCGTGCTGCACCGCGCTGCGCGAGCCGAGCGCGGCGCCCTGCTCGGTGCCGGTGACCACCACCGCCTCACCGGTCTCGGCCACCCGGCGGACCAGGGTGGTGCCGTACCCGGTGGTGTCGGTGAGCTCGCCCTCGGCGTCCCGGCCGGCGAACCGGACCGGCTCGCCCGCCTCGTCGAGCAGGAAGAACAGCGCCCGTTCGGCGCCCAGGATGCGCAGCGTCTCGTCGAGCGTGACCTGGGCCAGCTGCCGCGGGTCGAGCACCGTGGCGGCGGCCGTGCTGACCTGCTGCAGGGCTTCCAGGCGGCGGTTGCGGCCGGTGGTGCCGGTGCCGCCGCCGCGGCGGTCGGCGACGGTACGCCGATGCGTGCTCGCCCCCTCGTCCACGCCGAACTCGGTCCGGGTCTGCCGCCGGCGCGGCTCCCAGCCGTAGAACGCGGTCAGCATGAGGGCGGACCGGGCCTGCCGCTCGGACTCGTGGACCTGGCCCAGGGCACGCATCGCCCGGGCCCGGATCCGGTGCAGCTCGTAGAGGGCCAGCGGGGCGTCCAGCGCCCGGGCCCGCTTCTCCGCCTCGTCGGCCAGCTTGATGCTGCGCTCGTGCTCGCCGCTGATCTGGCTCAGCGAGGCCTGCAGCATGGTGTGGGCCAGCCGGGTCAGCGGCGTGCCGCCGGCCCGGCCGAGTTCCCGGATCGCCGCGACGGCGTCGGCCCGCCGGGCCGGCCGCTCCTCGTCGGTGGCGAAGCGCATCCGGATCAGCTTGGCGTGCGCGTGGAACACGAAGATCCACTTGTGCTGGGCCATCAGGTCGCCGCGGCGCAGCCCGAGGTCCCGGAACTCGGTCATCACCTCGTCGAACGGCTCGCCGATCTCGCCCTGTTCGAGCAGCGCGCAGGCGGCCGCGGTGAGGATGTTGGCCCGCTGCACCCGGGTGCCGGCGCCGGCCGGGTAGGCCTCCCGCATCTTCTGCAGGGCGGCCGCGGCCTCGCCGGTCCGGCCCTGGTAGGCCGGCACCATGACGCCCAGCATGCCGAGCGAGGTGCCCATCGCCTGCGCCGGGTCGGCCAGCGCGCGCAGGCCCCGCTCGTACTCCCGCTCGGCCTCGCCGGTGTAGCCGCGCAGCAGCAGCCGCAGCCCCTGCGAGGCGTGCCCGGGCAGGGTCTGCGCCGGCTCGTACCAGCGGGCGTTCTTGGTGATGGTCTTTTCCCAGGTGGAGCCGTCGTCGTAGCCGCCGAACAGCATCGCGCAGCCGTGGATCCACTCGACGTAGGCGACCAGCGCCGGGTCACCCAGCTCGGTGGCCACCCGGCTGGCGCGGCGCAGGCACCTGGTCCCGACGCTGTGCAGCCTGATCACCGAGGTGACGTAACCGATCAGCGCGTACACGTGGGCGTACTCGCGGCTGGGGCCGAGCCGGTTCACCGCCCACAGCGCGCGCATCGCCAGCACGATGCCCTCGCGCAGGCGGAGACCGACCACGGCGGCGTAGCCTCCGGCGTCCAGCGCCGCGGTCAGCACCGCGAGCGCCTCCCGCCGCTGGCCGGCGGCCGTGCCGAAGCCGAGCCGGGTACGCCGGACGACGCCACCGGCGAACGCGTACGCCAGCGTCGAGAGGATCAGCAGCAGCCCGTTGGCGGGCAGCGGCCGGCCCAGCTCGGCCAGCGCCTGCCGGGTCGCCTCGAGCGCCTGGGTGTCGTCCCAGACGGTGTGGTGCAGCTCGATCCGGGTGGTGTAGAGCCGGGCGCGCTGCACCCGGTCGGTCTCGGCGGCCAGCGCCTGGTCGAGGACCGCGTCCGCCTGGGCGACCCGGCCCGCCTTCAGGTAGGCCTGGGCGAGCGCGTGCAGCAGCGGGGTGCCGGGCGCCGGGTCGCCGTCGACCGCGTCGGTGAGATAGCCGATCGCGTCGACCGGCGCCTGGTCGGCCAGCGCCTGCAGCCCGGCGACGGCCACGCTGCGGCGCCGGTCGGCCTCCGGGGCGGCGTCACCGGCCCGCTGGTAGTGCCGGGCGACGGTGTACGCGTGCCCCTCGTCCCGCAGCTCCGGGGGCAGCCGGTCGAGGACGGCGGCCAGCGCGGCGTGACAGTGGCTGAGCCGGTCGGCGGGGAGCCGCTCCAGCAGGTTGTCGCGGAGCTGGGGGTGGACGAAGGCGTACCAGCCGCCCGGACGGACCTCGAGGACGTGCCGTTCCAGACCGGTTCGCAGCGCCTCCAGGGTGTCCTCGGTGTCGCCGTCCGGCAGCCCCTCCGGGCGGAACCGCACGCCGGCCACCGCGGCGGTGGTGAGCCGGTCGAGGACCGGTTCGGGCAGGCCGGCCAGGCGGGCGGCGAGCAGGTCGCGGACCCCGGCCGTGGACGGCAGCGCGTCGGCCCCGGCCGCGTCCAGCCGCCAGGTGCCCCAGAGCGGGCCGAGCAGGCCGGCGTCGAGCAGCCGCATCAGGTAGGTGACCACCGCGAGCGGGGTGCCGTCGGTGCGGACCGTGACGTGCCGGGCCAGCTCGGCCGGCACCTCGGCGCCGGGCAGCCGGGAGGCGACCACCTCGGCCACCACCGGCGGCGGCAGCGGGGTGCAGGTCAGCTCCAGGGTGCCGGGCACGCCCAGGTCCACGGCCGGCTCCTCGCCGGTGTCGGTGAACAGCACCAGCAGCGGCAGGTGCGGCAGGTCCGGGGCGAGCGCGGCGAGCAGCTGCCGGGTCGCCGCGTCCAGCAGGTGCGCGTCGTCGATCACCAGGATCATGCCGTCGGCGCGCCGGGCCAGGTCGCCGAGGAAGGCCGCGCCGGCCGTGAAGACGTGCTCGTCACCGCCGACGACCGGGCCGGCCGCGGTGAGCAGGCCGAGGTCACCGAACAGCTTGATCACCTGGGCGACGCCGGCCGTGGTGGCGGCCTCGATGATGTTCTTCTCGGCGACCTCGCGGGCCTCGGCGGGCAGCCGGTGGACCCGGCCCATCGAGCCCTGCACGGCCTCGCGCAGCACGGCGAGCGGGACCGCCTCGTCCGGGCGGCAGGTGCCCCACAGCACCGGGCAGCCGTCCGCGGCGGCCAGTCCGGCGGCGTGCTCGGCGAGCCGGGTCCGGCCGGAGCCGGGCGCGCCGTGGATCGCCACCACGCCGCCCAGGCCGGCCCGGGCGCGTTCCCAGCGGCGGGCCAGCCGGTCCGCCTCGGCGTCCCGGCCGCACATCGGCCAGCGACCGGCGGCCGGTTCCTCGGCGGCCGCGCCGCCCGGGCACCGGCGCAGCGCGCTGAGCAGGGCGGCCGGGTCCGGGTAGCGGTCGTCCGGGTCCTTGGCGAGCAGCCGCTGCACCACGGCGGCCAGCTCCGGGTCGACCTCCGGGCGTTTCTCCCGGACGTCCGGGACCGGGGCGGCCAGGTGCAGCCGGAGCAGCTCGCCGACGTCGTCGGCCTCGAACGGCAGCTGGCCGGTCAGGCACTCGTAGAGCACCACGCCGAGCGAGTACAGGTCGGAGCGGCCGTCGACCGGGCGGCGCAGCATCCCGGACTGCTCCGGCGAGGTGTAGAGGAAGGTGCCGACCGCCTGGTCCGCCTCCTCGGCGGTGATGTCCCGGCCGAGCTGGGCCAGCCCGAAGTCGATCAGCTTGGCCCGGCCGTCCTTGGCGATCATGATGTTGTCCGGCTTGATGTCCCGGTGCACCAGGCCGACCCGGTGCGCGGCGGCCAGCCCGCGGGCCAGCTGGGCGGCCAGCTCGACGGTCCGCTCCTGGCTCAGCACGCCTTGGACCAGCAGGTCGGAGAGGGCGCCGCCGGACAGGTGTTCGAGCACCAGGCCGGGCACCCCGTCGACTTCGCCGACCGCGTGCACGCCGACCACGCCCGGGTCGTCGATGCAGGCCAGCAGGGCGGCCTCACGCTGGAACGCGCTCTGGATCTCGGCGGGCTCGCCGGCGTCGGCGAGCGGGCGCTTCAGCGCGTACTCACGGCCGCCGCGCCGCACCTGGTGCACCATGGTGAACGCACCACGGCCGAGCTCGTCGACCACCTGGAGGCCGGTCAGCTCAGCGGCACGCGGGCCACTGGTGTGCACCTGGGGGATATCCGTCACCGAACGCACTCATTCCGTATCCGTCTGCACTCCTGCTGATCGACCGGATACTCGGGAATCTGAACGTTCCCGCCCGCTGCTGTCCCACCTTTTCCCGCAAGACCACATTCGGGTACGCGGTAAGCACCCCCCTTCCGAGTCGAACCGCGGTGTTCGGCTGCGCGACCGGCACTCGCCGCCGGACCCTGGTCGTCGTGCTGAAACACCTGCTCGCGGGCCTCCTGCTGCTGCCCTCCCCGGCTCTCGCCCCGGCCCCGGTCACGCTGCCGCCCGGGCACATCGTGCGTCCCGGCGACACCCTCTCCGCGATCGCCGGCCACTACGGTCTGGACGTCGCCGACCTGCGCCGCTGGAACGGCCTGGCCCCGGACGAGGTGCTGCGCCCGGACGGCGCGCTCCGCCTCTCCGCGCCCTACCAGGCTCGGCCCGCCTGGCGCACCCGGGCCGAGCCGGTCACCGCCACCGAGGCGAACGGCGACCCGCGCAAGCAGTGCCCGGTCCCGCCCGCCGAGCTACGCCGCGTCTGGGTGAAGTACCTGGACTTCGACGGCGTGGTCCGCGACGGCAACCTGATCGTGCACCGCTCGATCGTCCCGGCCACCCAGCGGGCGTTCGCGCTCCTGTACGCCTGGCGCTTCCCGGTCATGGCGATGGCCCCGGCACCGGACTTCCCCGACCGCACCGTGCTGACCAGCGGCTACGAGTGCCGCACCGTGGCCGGCACGACGAAGTGGTCGCAGCACGCCTACGGCCTGGCCATCGACGTCAACCCGCGGCAGAACCCGATGATCCGCGGTGACTACCTGGACCCGCCGCACAGCGAGCCGTGGATCCCCCGGGCCCCCTACCGCACCGGCATGATCCACGACAACGGCGCCGAGCTGGCCTTCACCACCAACGGCTTCGCCTGGGGCGGCCGCTGGCACTCCCTGAAGGACTACATGCACTTCAGCCCGAACAACCTCTAGTCAGCGGACCGCGAGGACCAGGGCGACCAGGAAGAACCACAGGTTGGTGCTGATCAGGAACAAGCGCTCGGCGAGGCCGAAGAAGCGGCGCAGGGCCGGCACCACCATCGTCACCACGACACCGGCCAGGCCGGCCGCGGCGAGCCACCTCAGGGCGAGCAGCACGGAGGCGGTGGAGGTGGCGGTGAGGTCGCTCAGGTGCGGGGTCAGGTCGGCCACCGACAGGTAGACGAAGGTGAACGACGCGATCGCCAGCAGCAGGTGGATCCGGCCGGTCACGGTGACCGGCTGTCCCGGGACGTCGGTCGGGAAGAACGCCATGGCCAGCCGGGTCACCGGGATCAGCAGCAGGATCACGTAGTCGGCGGTGCGGAACGGGTCGCGGCCGAAGCCGGCGGCCAGCGCCCCGGTCAGGGCCAGGATGCCCAGGCTGTTCGCGACGATCGCGACCCGGAACTGGGTGGCGGTCCGGCCGACGCCGTAGTCGCTGACCGCGTTGCGGACCGGGCTGTAGCCGGTGCCTCGCAGGTGCAGGGCCACGAAGATGGCCAGGTAGACGAGGAGCAGAACGACGGCGGCACCGGCCAGCAGACTCACAGACACGGTTGTCGATCTTAGGTGGACCGTTCCACCTCGGCGGCCGCCGCCCGGGCGCCGGCGATCGAGGCGGCGTGGGCGCCGGCCATCCGGTCCAGGAGCAGCTTCGGGTCGACCGCGGCGAACCGGGTCGGCGGGCCGGGGATCTGCTCGGCGGCGCCGCGGGCGACCAGGCGGCGCAGGGTCTCGTACACCTTGGGCTGCGGGACGCCGGTCAGCTTGGCGACGGCGTACCCGGTCTGCGCGCCGGCGCCGAGCAGCCCGGCGTAACAGCGTGCCTCGTACGGAGAGAATCCCAGCTCGCGCAGGTGCCCCACCAGGCGCTGGACCGGCATGTCAGCACTATAGGCAGAGGTAAATGCCGAAGCATAGCTGCGCGTTGCCGGTCGACTGCGCTAAGCAGGAGGCATGACCGCTTATCGGATCAACCGTCGTCTCTTCGTCGCCAGCGGGGCCGGGGTGCTCGGTCTTGCCGTCTACAACACGATCACCGGCTGTTCCTCCTCGTCGACGCCCTCGGACGCGGCGCCGACCGGGAACGCGCCGGCCACCGCCGCGAGCGCCGCGGAAAGCGCCGCCGCCACCGGCTGGAAACGCATCACCCTCGGATTCGTCTCGGCCTATGTGCTGGTCCGCGGCAAGGAGGCGGCGGTGGTCGACACCGGCACGCCCGGCTCCGGCGAGTCGATCCACACCGGGCTGCAGGCGGCCGGCACCGACTGGGGTTCGGTGAAGCACGTGCTGATCACGCACTACCACCAGGATCACGCGGGCGGCGTGGACGACCTGGTACCCAAGGTCAAGGGCACGTTCTACGCCGGCGCGGGGGACGCCGGGAACATCGTCTCGGACGCCGACATCAAGCCGCTCAACGAGGGCGACGACGTCTTCGGACTGCGGATCGTCAACACGCCGGGCCACACCGCCGGGCACATCTCGATCCTGGACACCTCGACCGGGACGCTGATCGCCGGTGACGCGCTGCGTACCCAGAATGGTCTGCAAGGGTCCGATCCGCAGTTCACCGCGGACGAGGCGGCCGCGGTCGCGTCGGTCAAGAAACTGGCCGGCCTCGACATCAAGGCGATCCTGCCGGGTCACGGCGAGCCGCTCACCTCCGGCGCGAAGGAGGCCCTGCAGAAATTGGCGGCGTCACTCTGACGCCGCCGTCCGCTCGCGGTCCGCGGCTATTTCTGATTCTTGAGTTTCCGTACGGCGGCGCGCGTGATCGCCTCGAGTTCGTGCTGGTCCGGCTCCTCCAGATTGGCCAGCAGAACGGTCAGCGCGACGCCCCGGACGGCGACCGCGATCATCTTGCCGTGCACGGTGACCCGGGGGCTGGTCATCACGACCTCGAAGCGGATGCCCGCCGCCTTGCTGCCGAGCCGCGGCACCGTGAGCGGATGGGTGGCCATGTGCAGCGCGTCCGGCGAGCCGGGCTTGCCCTCGTCGTAGGCGGGGCAGCGGCGCGGCGTGTCGGCGACCTGGGCGACGATGTCGCGGGCGGCCCGGTCACCGGCCGGGTTGAGCGCCTCGATCAGGATCGGACCGGTCTCACCCTTCATGAAGGCGGTCCGCACGGTGTCGCTGACCGGCTTCGGGCCGCCGGTCGGCGACGCGGCGACCCGCAGGCTGGGCTGGACCGGCAGGCCCGGCCCGGTCGGCTCACCGGGCGCGACCGGCCGATCCGGAGCCACCGGCTGCGCGATCCCGGGTCCGGCGGGCGTGCCCGGCTTCCCCGCGGGCGTGCCCGGCTTGGCGGCGGGCGTGCCCGGCTTGTCCGCGGGCGGCTCGGCCGCCTTGTCGCACGCCCCGATCGTGGAGCCGGTGTCGGCGAAGGCCTTCAACGCGTCCGGCATCGGCGCGTACCCGTGCGGCAGGTCGGTCTGCACCAGCAGCGCGGCCTTGAGCCGAGCCGGGTCCGGCTTGCCGTCCGCCGCGGCCGCCGGCAGCGGTGACGCCCCGGGCAGCAGCGTCGCGCCGGCCAGCTCGGCGGGCAGCGCCGCGCTGGTGATCAGTGCCGGCGCCGCGGCGTCCGCCATCAGCTGAGCGATCGCGACGTTCCAGCCGGCCGCGGGCGCGGTGCCGGTCCGGCTGCCGGGCGCCACCGTCCCGGCGCTCGCCGGTCGCGCAGCCCCCGCCGCCAGGCCCAGTCCCGCGGAGAGGGCGATCGCCAGTGGGAGCCCGAACGCAGCTTTGACCGTTTTATGCCTGATAATCTGCATTTTCTCAGCCTAGCCACGCTGACCAGGGCAAACGCTACCTTCGCCGCAATCCCCGAAAGAGCCGCGAGCCTCGCGGGACGGTCACGGACGGGGCGGAGAGCGTACCGGGAAAGGGGTTTTCCGGGATCTTCGGAAGCCGCCGCCCGCCCGCCTCCACTGTCGGCTAGCTGAAAGCTTGTCGATGCTGGATGCGCCACACTCTGCGGGCATGGGAAGAGTCGCCGTGTCGAGTGAGCGCGCACCACGGGCGCTCGGACCGTACAGCCAAGCAATCGTCGCCAATGGATTCGTCTTCTGTTCCGGGATGCCCGGAATCGACCCGGCGACCGGCAAACCGGTGTCCGGCATCGAGGCGCAGACCGAGCAGGCCCTGCGCAACCTCGCGGCCGTCCTGGAAGCGGCCGATTCCGCGCTGGACCAGCTGGTCAAACTGACCATCTTCTACGCACACGTCGAGGACTTCCCGGTGATCAACGAGGTGCTGGGGCGGCACATGCCGGACCCGCCGCCGGCCCGCTCCGCCCCGGCGAACGTCGCCCTCCCGCACGGCCTGCTGATCTCGATCGAGGCGATCGCCGCCACGCGATAGCGTGATTGACTCGTGACTAATCGCGCTGGTAGGCACGGAAGGGTGACCTTCCTGTGGTCGTACACCGATGCCCTGGCCGCCGGCGACGAGGGCTGGTGGCGGGTGGCGACCCGGCACACCGCCGACCTGCTGGAGGCGGACCACTGGTGGCTCGACCCGCCCGGCCTGGTTCCGGTGCAGCACCTGCTGGTCGAGACCACCGCCCTGCTGTCCTACGCCCTGGCCCGCAGCCAGGACGGCGACCCGGACACGGTCACCGGCGCGCAGTTGGCCGCCTGGGCTGCCGCCCGCCCCCTGCCGATGCTGGACGAGACGGTGCCGGACTCACTCGAAGGCTCCATCTCCCTGATGCAGTGGAGCAAGATCTTCGAACAGCAGCAGCTGCGCCAGCAGAACGACCTGGCCCGCCTCCTGGAAGCGGCCGGCCACCGCCTCGCCCCCAGGCCGCTGCCGCTCCCGACCACCTACCCACCCCCACCCTCGTCTCCCCCGCCACCTTCCGCCGGGCCGCCCTCTGCTCCGCCCTTTCCCGGCTCCGGCAGCGGCTCCGCCGATCCGGCCACCCACCCGCCGTGCCACGACCCCGGCAGCCTGCCACCGACCGGCGACCGCCCGCCGTTCCACGACCCCGGCAGACTGCCACCGACCGGCGATCCCGCCAACCACCCGCCGTTCCACGACCCCGGCAGGCTGCCACCGACCGGCGACCGCGCCAACCACCCGCCGTTCCACGACCCCGGCAGATTGCCACCGGCCGGCGATCCCGCCGCCCGTCCGGCCGTCCGCGATCCGGTCGCGGCCCTCTGGGAAGACCTGGTCGACCGCAAGAACCCGGGCCGCCGCTACGGGCCCGACTCCCGCCTTCCCGGCCCGGCCCTCGCGCTCGGCCTCGGCGCCGTGGTTCAGCACTTCGACCGGGCCTGACCTCGCTTTCCCACGGCCAACCCCACTTTCGGTACGCCCAGCGGCCCCGCCGCCGCCAAGTCCCGAGTGCCCGTCCACCCCTGCCTCCAGCTCCACGCGAGGCCAGCCGGGTTATCCACATCAGCGCGTTGTCCACAGCCACGACGCCGAAGATCCGGCCTGCGCGCCACACTGTCTTCGGGGAGGCCCCCTGGGCGGGCGGGGACTGGCAAGTGGCGGGCGGGGACTGGCAAGTGGCGGGATCGGTCCGAGCCGCCACCGCATCGACCGGCAAGGTCATCCCTGCGTGCCAGTTGAGCCCGTGACCTGCGCCAGCGGTCGGACTGGGGGTCAGCCGCCGGCGGTGGGGAGCGCGTTCGTGCCGGTGGGGCGGCGGAGCGTCAGATGGGCGGCCAGGCCGGTGGGCAGGATCAGCCAGAACGAGATGAGGCGGTAGATCAGGACTACGGCGGCGGCGGTCACCTCGGGGCAGCCCGCGGCGATCAAGCCGGCCAGCATGCTGGTCTCGATCAGGCCGATGCCGCCCGGGGTCAGGGGGATCTGCCGAACCACCTGGACGGCCAAGTAGATCAGAGCCAGCCGGTGCCACGGAATCTCGGCGTGCACGGCGGCGGCCGCCAGGACCAGGCAGCACAGGTCCAGGAGCCAGTTGATCACGCTGGCCAGCAGGACCACGATCCAGGTCTTCGGGGGCACCGCTCGGGCGTCCCGCAACGCCTGCGCCACGGCCGGCCGCCGCACCAGCCGCACCGCTGGCGCGACGATCCGACGACCCAGCCCGGCGAAACGGGCAGCCGGCGCGGCAGGCGGGGTGCCGCGACGCGACACGGTGGCGGGACGTGGGGTGCGCGGCGCGGCCGGCGGGATGGCGGCACCCGCCCCCGCAGCGGCACCGAGGGTGGGCGACGCGGCCGGCGGGATGGCGGCACCCGACCCCGCGGCGGCACCGAGGGTGGGCGACGCGGCCAGCGGGATGGCGGCACCCGACCCCGCAGCGGCACCCGGGGTGGCCGACGCGGCCGGCGGGATGGCGGCACCCGACGCCCCGGCGGGACGTGGGGCGGTGGGGCGGAGGCGGCGGCGTAGCCACAGGAGGGTGAGGGCTGCGGTGGTCAGGAGGGTGACTGTGGTGGACCAGGTGGCGGAGTAGAGGAGTACCAGGGAAGCGACGGTCACCGCGGCGGAGAGCAGGGTGGCGGTGGCGGAGATGGCCGGGGTGGCGCCGTGGCGGCGGTAGGTCTGGAAGGCGTAGGCGGCGGACGCGGCGGAGCCGGCCGGCAGGGCCATGCTCAAGGCGGAGCGGACGTAGGTCATGGCCAGGGCGCGCCACGACGGCACGTGGACGTCGAAGGCGGCTAGGAGGTGGCGTTGCTGCTCGGCGTACGCGAACTGGGAGAGCGATCCGGCGGCCACCGCCAGCAGTGCCCACCACCAGTCGGCGGCGCGCAGCGCGCCGAGGAAATCCGCCGGGTCCGGGAGGCGGCCGCGGAGCGTGCCCAACGCCAACGCCGCGACCAGCAGCAACGGGAGGTAGCGAAGCCAGCGCCAGACCTTGCCGCGGGCCGGGTCGGGGTCGGCGTCGGTGTCCGCTCCGGCCGGGGAGCGGGCCGGGCGCCGGCGTCCCGGCCGCGGCACGTGGCGTGTCGGCGGGACGCCGGGCGGGGCCGGCTGGGCGGTCACGGTCACGGATTCAGCGTTCCGGAAACGCGCCGCGTGGTCGTCATCCGCGGGGAGGCATTGCGGGATACCACGGACGTGGTACTTCCGGCGGAGACCGCCCGAGGGACTACATCGCGGGACGGATGACGCGCACCCACCACCGGGGCCCGCCCGGCTCGGCGGTCAGAAGTTGATCATGTGGCCGGCCAGGCCGTGAACGGCTTCCTTGACGGCTTCGCCGAGGGTCGGGTGGGCGTGCACGTTGCGGGCCACCTCGGTGACCGTGAGGTCCCACTGCTGGGCCAGGGTCAGCTCGGGCAGCAACTCGGTGACGTCCGGGCCGATCAGGTGCGCGCCGAGCAGCTCGCCGTGACGGGCGTCGCTGAGGATCTTGACGAAGCCGGTGGCGTCGCCGAGGCCGTGCGCCTTGCCGTTCGCGGTGAACGGGAACTTCGCCACCTGGACGTCGAAGCCCTGCTCCCGGGCCTGCGCCTCGGTCCACCCGAAGCTGGCCACCTGCGGCTGGCAGTAGGTGGCCCGCGGGATCATCCGGTAGTCCAGCGGCATCGTCTCGGCCCCGGCGATCGTCTCGGCCGCCACGATCCCCATCGCCTCGGCGGTGTGCGCGAGCATCAGCTTCGCGGTGACGTCGCCGATCGCGAAGAAGCCCGGGACATTCGTACGGCAATGGTCGTCGATCTCCACCGCCCCGCGGTCGGTGAGCTTGACGCCGGTGGTCTCCAGCCCGTACCCCTCGGTGTTGGGCGCGAAGCCGATCGCCTGGAGCACCTTGTCCGCCTCCAGCACCTCGGTCCTGCCGTTGCGCGAGACGGTGACCCGGACCGACTCGGCGCGCTCCTCGATGCCCTCCACCCGGGTGCCGACCCGCACGTCGACGCCGAGCCTGCGGTACTGCCGGAACAGCTCCTTGGAGACGTCCTCGTCCTCCAGCGGCAGCATCCGGTCGAGGAACTCCACGATGGTCACCTCGACGCCGTAGTTGCGCAGCACGTACGCGAACTCGACGCCGATCGCGCCGGCGCCCACGACGATGATGCTGCGCGGCAGCTCCGGGTCGAGGATCTGCTCCTCGTAGGTGACCACCCGGTCGGTGATCGTGGTGCCCGGGATCAGCCGGGTGCTCGCCCCGGTGGCCAGGATGCAGTGGTCGAAGGTGACCTGCCGGTCGCCGACCCGCAGCGTGGTCGCGTCGGTGAAGACGCCGCGCCCCGGGATCTCGGTGATCCCGTTCTTCTTCATCAGGTAGTGCACGCCCTTGACCCGGCCGTCGGCGACGGTCCGGCTGCGCCGGTGGGCGGCCCCGTAGTCGAAGGTGACCGTGCCGTCGATGCCGAACGTCTTCGCCTCGTGGGTGAAGATGTGCGCCAGCTCGGCGTTGCGCAGCAGCGCCTTCGACGGGATGCAGCCGACGTTGAGGCAGACACCGCCCCAGTACTTCTCCTCGACGACGGCGGTGGAGAGCCCGAGCTGGGCGGCGCGGATGGCGGCCACGTACCCGCCCGGCCCGGCGCCCAGCACGACAAGATCGAAATGTTCGCCCATGCGACCGACCCTAGTCCGCAGTGGACCTCTCGCGGGCGACCTTGCCCCGGTATTCATCGGGGTTCGGCAGGCGCTTCCGGCCGCCGCAGCGGCTATTGTGTGCGGCGAGGGGAGTACCTCCGACCGGGGCGTTGCGGTCATCACGGGCACGCGATCGTGTCCCCGCGCGTCCGCCCGCTGACGGGGGAATGGCACTCGGCGGGTGAGAGAGACCTCGGACGCTGACGTCTGTCCGAGGGGGACCCCGTGCCGTCGATCGCCTCGCCCGCCCTGTGGGCGATCACCATCGCCGTCCTGCTCGCCCTGCTGGTGGCCGACTTCGTCGTCACGCGGCGGCCGCACGAGGTGGGGATGCGCGAGGCGGTCGGGTGGTCGCTGTTCTATCTCGCGCTTCCGGCCGCGTTCGGCGTGCTGCTCTGGCATGCGTACGACCAACGCCCGGCCGTCGAGTTCCTCACCGGTTACGTGGTCGAGAAGTCCCTGTCGGTGGACAACCTGTTCGTGTTCATGCTGCTGCTCACCGCGTTCGCCGTGCCGCCCGCGCTGGCCCAGCGGGTGCTGCTCTACGGGATCGCCGGCGCGCTGGTGCTGCGGGCGGTCTTCATCGCGCTCGGGGCGGCCGTGCTGCACTCCGGCGCGTGGGCGTTCCTGCTCTTCGGGGCGGTGCTGCTGGCCACCGCGTCCAAGGTGCTGCGGGACGCGGTCCGGGGCGACGAGCACACCGTCGACGTGGAGAGCATGCGCAGCGTGCGGCTGGTCCGGCGGTGGATGCCGGTGACGGCGGAGTATCACGGCGGGGCGCTGACCGTACGCGAACGGGGTCGTCGGACCTTGACCCCGCTGGCCCTGGTGGTGGTGGCGGTCTTCATGACCGACATCGTCTTCGCGGTCGACTCGGTACCGGCTGTCTACGGCGTCACCGAGGATCCCTACCTGGTCTTCGCGACCAACGCGTTCGCCCTGCTCGGGCTGCGGGCGTTGTACTTCGTGCTGCGCAACGTGCTGGACCGGCTGCGGCACCTGAACTACGGGCTCGCGGTGATCCTGGCCTTCATCGGGGCGAAACTGATCCTGCACTGGGCGCACAAGGTGTGGCCGGACGCGGTGCCGGACGTGCCGACCGTGCTGTCCCTCGCGGTGATCGCCGCGGTGCTGGCCACGGTGACCGCGACCAGCCTGCTGGCGAACCGGCGCGACGACCGGCGGGCCGGGCCAGGAGCCGGGCAAGCGACCGGACCAAAAGCCGGGCAAGTGGCCGGCCACAAGGCCGGCCAAGTCGCGGACCGGCAGTCACAGGTCGGCGGCCCGGTGCGTGACCCGGCCCGCCGTGACGGTCAGCCGGACCGGCAGCGCGGCGAGGTCCAGATCTGACACCCGCAGCGGATCGTCGGCGAGCACGGTCAGGTCGGCCCGCTCCCCGACCGCCAGCCGCCCCGATCCCGCGTTCACGGTCATCCCCCGCAACGCCTGCAGCGGGGTGAGCGCCTGGTCCAGCCCGTGCGGCGGCTGGCTCAGGTCGCGGGCCGGCCGCCGGTGCCGGGCGCCGGCCATCACGCCGAGCGGCGGGTAGGGCGCGATCGGCCAGTCCGAGCCGAGCACCACGGTCGCCCCGGCCTCCCATAGGTCGCGGCAGCGCCAGGCCCGGGCGGCGCGCTCCTCGCCGAGGCGGCGCGACCAGTTGTCGGTGTGGTCGGCCCGGGTGAACTCGCAGCAGTGGGTGGGCTGCATGGAGGCGGTCACGCCCAGCTCGGCGAAGCGCGGCACGAGGTCGTCGGGCAGCGTCTCGATGTGCTCGATCCGGTGCCCGATGGTCCGGGACTTCTCCAGGGAGAGGAGCACATGGCGGATGGCCGCGTCGCCGATCGCGTGCGTCGCGGTCGGCACCCCGGCCGCGTCGAAGGCCACGACCGCCGCGGTATAGGCAGCCGGATCCGGCCAATAGGGGTGCATCGACTCCCCGTGACAGTCCGGCTTCTCCAGCCACGCCGTCCCGTTGTCGATCGTCCCGTCCAGGAACAGCTTCACGCCGGCCACCCGCCACAGCGCTCCGCCGTCCCCCTGCGCCGCGATCAGCTCGCCGACCGCGTCCCCGGGCCGGCACCAGGGCGCCAGCCGCAATCGCAGCGGCAGCTCCCCGCGCTCGTCCAGCGCCCGCAGCACCGCCCGCTCGGCCCGGTCGCCCTCCATCATGTGCCCGCCGGTGAGCCCGGCCGCCGCCATCCCGCGCAGCACCTCGGCCACCCGGGCCCGGAACTGCTCGTCGCTCGGCTTCGGCGCCGCCTCCTCGACCAGCATGCTCGCCGGCTCCTCCAGGAGCAGTCCGGTCGGGCGGCCGCGCTCGTCGCAGACGATCTCCGCCGCCTCGTCGAAGCGGCGCGGCCCGGTGACGCCGGCCAGCTCCAGGGCGCGGTGGCTGGCCAGGGTGGAGTGCGCGTCGAAGAGGCGCAGCACGGCGGGCACCCCGGCCAGCACCGGGCCGACCGTGTCCGCGCTGATCGGGAGGTCGCCGAAGAGGTTCGGGTCGAGGCCCCAGCCGTGCAGCCACTCGCCGGGGGCCAGGGCGCGACGGGCCCGGTCCAGCTCGGCGCGCAGGCCAGGCAGGTCGACGCAGGCCGACAGGTCGGCGCCGCGGGTCAGGTCGGCGCCGGAGACCGGATGGCAGTGGCCGTCGATCAGACCGGGAGTGATCACGGCGCCGCGCAGGTCGACGACGGTCGCGGCGGGACTGATCCATGGCCGTACCGAAGACTCGTCGCCCACCGCGACGATGTCGCCGCCGTGCGCGGCGAGCGAGCCGTGCGGGAGGAAATCGCCGGTCGTCGGGTCGAGCAGGCGGCCGTTGAGCAGGACGAGGTCGGACACCACGACTCCTAGAGCGATCCGGTGGGCAGGCCGAGCTCACGCTCGGCGGTGAGCACGGCGAAGGCGGCGGCTTCCGGCGGGATCTGACCGACATTGACGTACGTGCTGACGCCGTCCACCGCGACCAGGATGCGGGTGGCGGCCACCGCCGCGTCCCCGGCCCGGAACTCGCCGGCGGCGATCCCGTCCGCGATCACCGCGGTCAGCCGCCCGTGCCAGTTGTCCTGCTGGCGGTTCACCTCGGCGGAGAGCACCGGGCGGTACCGGCTCAGGTGACGGGCGTTCAGCCAGAGCCGGCTCACGTCGTCGAACATCTCGCCGATGGCCGCTGCGAAGAACCGCCGGAAGCGCTCCATCGGCGGGGCGTCCGAGGCCGGCAGCAGCTCGTCCAGCTCGGCCGAGGCGGTCGCGCCGAACGCCGTGGCGACCAGCTCCTCGGCGGCCGGGAAGTAGTGGCTGATCAGGCCGGGGCGGACGCCGAGCTCGTCGGCGACCCGGCGGAGCGTGACACTCTCCAGGCCCTCGGCCAGCGCGACCGTGCCGGCCGCGCGGACGATCTCGGCCCGCCGGTCGGTCGCGGTTTTCCGGGTTCGGGACGGGGAGGGGCTTGACGTCATGCATCGCAGGCTATTGGGTGTGTGACCAATAAGCAATTGGGCGCTTGACCAATAAAGAGGTCCCATGACGTCTACCGAGGTGCTGCCGGGCGATCGGGCCGGGCAGATCGAACAACGCGGCATCGAGTACGTCCCGGACGCCGAACGGCACGGCCGCCCCCGTGAGCTGTTCGCGCTCTGGGCCGCGCCGAACGTCAACTACGTCTCGCTCACCCTCGGCGGGATGCTCACCGGGCTGCTCGGGCTGAGCTGGCGGAGCGGTCTGGTGATCACGGTCGTCGGCAACCTGTTCTGGGTGCTGATCGGCATCCTGGCGGTCAGCGGCACGTCGTCCGGCACGCCCAGCGAGGTGGTCTCCCGGACCATGTTCGGGGTGCGCGGGAACCGGGTGAACATCGCGGTCGCCGGGTGGCTGCTCTGCGTCTCGTACATCGCGCTGAACCTGGCGGCCGCCTCGCTCGCCGCGTTCGCCCTGGCCGGCGTGCTGGGCTGGGAGCCGGGCACGCCCGGCCAGGTGGTCCTGGTGATCGTGATCGCCGCGGTGACGCTGGCCCTGAGCGTCTACGGCCACGCCACCATCACCCGGCTCTACCAGCCGTTCTCCGCGGTGCTGGCAGGCGCCTTCGCGATCCTCGGCGGCTTCGTGCTGGCGCACACCGACTGGGACTGGCGGCCGGCCGAGCCGCTGTCCGGCAGCGCGCTCGTGGCCGGCTGGATGGCCGGGATCGCGATCATCGCGTCCGGGCCGCTGTCCTATCTGAACAGCGCCGACTTCGCCCGCTACCTGCCGCGGGACACCCCGGCCCGGTCGGTGGCCGGCTGGACCTTCCTGGGCGCGTTCCTGCCCAGCACGCTCATCTCCGGGCTCGGCGTGCTGGCCGGCACCGTGATCGACATGGCCGATCCGCAGACCACGCTGCGGGCGATCCTGCCCGCCTGGTTCTACCCGGTGTTCCTGCTCGCCGTGGTGCTCGGGCTGATCGCCAACAACGCGATGACGGCGTACAGCTCCGGTCTCGCGCTGCAGGCGATCGGGGTGCGGCTGCGCCGGTCCGTCTCGGTGCTGCTGGACGGTACGGTCGGCGTCCTGGTCACCCTCTACGCCCTGTTCCTCTCGACGAACTTCCTGGACACCGTGAGCCAGGCCCTGCAGCTGTCGATCGTGCTGGTCGGGCCGAGCGTGGCGATCTACGTCGCGGACATCCTGCTGCGCCGCAACAACTACGACGGCGCGCAGCTCGGCGACGAGACGCCCGGCTCGCCGTTCTGGTACACCGCCGGGGTCAACTGGCACGGCGCGGCCGCGCTGCTCGCCGGGATGGGCGCGGCCGCGCTCTGCGCCGACACCGACCTCTACCTCGGGCCGGTCGCCCGCGCCCTGGCCGGCATCGACCTGTCGCTGCCGGCCGGCATCCTGGTCACCGGCGTGCTGTACCCGGTGCTGATGCGCGGCCGCGTCAGACTTCCGGGGGCTTCTCAGGCCGCCCGCCGCCCGGTCAGACTGGCCGAGTAGGTGCTCCAGCCGCAGAAGGCGCCGCCGTAACCGCGGAGCTGGATCGAGCCGGACAACGAGCCGTCGGCGTTCACCTGATAGACCGCCGAGCCGGACGTCGGGGAGTAGATGCAGCCGGTCACCGAGGTGCGCGCCGTCCAGTTGTTCACCATGGTGGCCTGCAGCCGGCCGTCCGGGACCACGGTGACCCGGCTGCCGGCGACGCTCACCCCGGCCATGTCCAGGTCGGACCGGCGCAGCGGGAAGCAGGCGCTGGTGCTGCCGAGCCAGATCGCGCCGGTCGCCGGGGCCCCGGCCGGGAAGCCCGACCGCAGGCAGACGTCCAGCGGGTTGACCCCGTTGGTGGTGCCGGCCGAGGTGACCGTGCGGTGCATGGTCACCGTCCCGCCGGCCCGGAACGCGGTACCGGACGCGGTCCCGTCGATCGTCACGTTCCAGGTCGCCAGGGCTGCCGGAGCGGCCTGCGCCGGGCTGCCGGTGAGCACCGTGGCGGTGAGGATCGTCGCGGTCATCAGGAGTTTCATGGAAGTCCCCTCTCGTTGCTGCGGTGCGTCCACGCTCGCAGCCGGGCGGGGTGCGGACCATGAGGGTGCACCCACGGGAGCACTCCTGTGAGTTTCGGTGAGCTGCTCCGTGGGCTGCGCCGCTCGGCCCGGCTCACCCAGGAGGAGCTGGCCGAGCGGGCCGGGCTGAGCGCCCGCACGGTCAGCGACCTGGAACGCGGCGTCTACCCCACAGCGCGCCGGGACAGCGCCCGTTCGCTGGCCGGCGCGCTGCGCCTGGACGGCCCGGAGCGCGAGCGATTCCTGCTGGTCGCGCGCGGCGGCGCGACACCGGCGCCGCTTCCCGACGGACTGCTTCCCGGTACGCCGATCACCGGCCGTGATCGCGAACTGGACGACCTGGCCGCCCTGCTGAACCGGCCGGACCACCGCCTGATCACGGTGATCGGGCCGGGCGGGGTCGGCAAGACCAGGCTGGCGTACGAGGTGGCCCGCCGAGCCGCCGCGTCCGGCGTCCCGGTCGCCGTGGTCCCGCTCGCCGGCCTCACCGAGCCGGACCTGGTGCCGTCCACGGTGGCCCGCGCCCTCGACGAGCGCCCCCTGCTCCTGGTCCTGGACAACTTCGAGCACCTGCAACCGGCCGCCCCCGCCGTCGCCGGGCTGCTGGCCGGCTGCCCTGACCTGACCGTGCTGGCCACCAGCCGCGGCCCGCTGCACCTGCGCGCCGAACGGCTGGTCCCGCTGGAACCGCTCGCCGTGCCGCCGGCCGGCACCGACCCGGCCGAGGCCGCCCGGCACCCGGCCTGCCGGCTGTTCCTGGACCGGCTGGCCGCCGCCGGGGTGCCCGAACCGGCCGGGCTGGACACGGTCGCCGGGCTCTGCCGCGACCTGGACGGGCTGCCGCTGGCCCTGGAACTGGCCGCCGCCCGGGTCCGGCACCTGGGCCTGGCCACGGTGGCCACCCGGGTCCGGGCCGGTCCGGCGATCCTGTCGCACGGCCCGGCCGACGCTCCCGACCGGCAGCGCTCCCTGGAAGCCACCATCGGGTGGAGCCACGCCCTGCTCTCCCCCGCCGAACAGAAGGCGTTCGGCCGGCTCGGCGTCTTCACCGACTCGTTCTGCCTGGACGCGGCCTCCGTCTTCGCCCCCGAGGAGGCCCTGGTCCGGCTGATCGATGTCGGACTGGTGCGGGTCGTCCCGGGCCGGTCCGGGGACCGCTACACGATGCTGCACACGGTGCGCGCCTACGCGATCGCGTCGCTCACCGGCGACGAGCGCGCCGCGGCCGCCGACCGGCACGCCGCCTGGTACGCCGACCTGGCCACCACGGCGGCGAGCCGGCTGGTCGGCGCCGGCCAGGGCGACGAGCTGCACCGGCTCGACGACGAACGCAACAACCTGTGGGCCGCGCTGCGGCACGCCATCGACCGGCCCCGGCCCGCCGACGCGCACCGGATGGCCGCCGGCCTGTGGCGGTACTGGGAGATCCGCGGCGACCTGACCGAGGCCCGGCAGCGGATCGACCAGGTGCTGGCGCTGCCGTCGCCGGACCCGGCCGTGCGCGCCGAGGTGCACAAGGCGGCCGGCTGCCTGGCCCGCGACCAGGCCGACCCGGTGCCGGCCCGGCGCCACCTGAGCACGGCGACCACCTTGTACACCGCGCTCGGCGACGACCTGGCGACCGGCAGCTGCCTCAACAACCTGGGCAACGTCGCACTCGACGAGGGGGCGGTCACCGAGGCCGCCGAGCACTACCGGCGGGCCCTGGAGCGGATCCGGCCGGCCGGCGCGGAGCAGCTGATCGCGCTGGTGCAGCACAACCTGGCGATGGCGATCCGGTTCGAGGACCCGCCGGCGGCCCTGGAGTTGCTGCTGGACAGCCTGGCCCGGCACCGGCGGACGGCCGACGAGCGGGGCGTGGCCCGTACCGCGGTCAGTGTCGGCATCCTGCAGCTCACCGCCGGCCGGCCGGACCGGGCGGTGACCCACTTCCGGTCGGCGCTGGCCGCCTTCCGCGAACTCGGCGACCGGATCGGGATGGTCCGCGCGGTGGAGGGGGTCGCGGCGTCGTTCGCCCTGGCCGGGCAGACGCCGGTGGCCGCCGGGCTGCTCGCGGCGGCGATCCGGGCGCGCGCCGAGCTGGGGTTGCCGGTCACCGCCGACGACCAGAGCCATCACCTGGCCCGGCAGGCCACCGGCGACCCGGACGGCCCGGCCGACGACCTCGACACGGCGGTGGACCGCGCCGCCACCCGGGAATTCCCGGCCGCCGGCCACCACCCGGGCCATGACGCAGCCCCGCTTGATCGGCAGGACAGGCCGTAGTCACGGCGAGTTCGCCGGCCGTATGCCCGGGCGGTGTGGGATGGGCGACCGTGCACCACGCGAACCACTACTACGGGCATTCCCACGTGCTGGCCCGGTACTGCGGTCTCGACCCGGACGAGGTCCACGAGATCCGGGGGTACCTGCAGCACGGCTGGAACATCGGCGACGGGATGGCCCCGGACCACGAGTTCACCCCCGGCATCCCGCTGTTCGTCTGGAGCGAGATCACCCGCCGCCGCGCCTGGTCGCTGGGGCGGCGGCCGGTGCACGTGATCGGCGCCCCGTGGGCGTACCTGCTGGCGATGGACCCGATCACCGGAGACGAGCCGCGCGAGGGCACCATCTACTACCCGTTCCACGGCTGGGAGGGCCAGCACATCGTCGGCGACCACGGCCGGCTGATCGAGGAGATCCGGGCGACCGAGGACGGGCCGGTCACCGTCTGCCTGTACTGGCAGGAGTACCGCTCGCCGCGCCTGCGCCGCCGCTACGAACGGGCCGGGTTCCGGGTGATCTGCCACGGTTACCGCGGCGGCTGGTACAAGGACCTCGACCCGCGGTTCCTCGCCCGGCAGCTCGCCGAACAGCGCCGGCACCGCCGGGTGGCGTCGAACCGGCTGTGCAGCGCGATCTTCTACGGCATCCTGGCCGGTTGCCAGCCGGCCGTCTACGGCGACCCGATGCGGCTGGAGGGCGAGCGGTCGTCGTTCGGCGGCCAGTCCCGGATCGAACGCCAATGGGCGCCGCTGCACGGCCGGCACGTCGACCCGGAACTGGCCCGCTCGATCGCGGTGGCCGAGCTGGGCGCCGACCGTCTGCGCTCCCCCGCCGAGCTCCGCCGCCTCTTCCACTGGCCCACCCCGGCCACGGCGGCCTCTCCGGCACCCGCCTCCGCACCGGTCGCTGTCCACACGCCTTTCCCGAGCGCACCCGCAGCGCCGCACGAGGTGTCCCCCGCGAAAGGCATGGCCCGATGAGCGTGCGGTCGATCGGTGCCGACATGCCCCACTGGTCCGAGCCGGCGGACTCCGGCGCGCGAGGTCCGGCACTGGCCGCGCTCGCCGCCGCGACGCACGGCAAGACCCTGGTCATCGGACCGCACGCGGCCGAGATCGTCGATCGGCTCACGGCCCGCGAGCTGACATTTCTGGTACGCGGTGAGCACCCCGCTCCGGTACGCGGCAAGCACCCCGCCGAGCCCGGCCCCCACGTCGAGGTGTGGCGCGGGAGCCTCGGCGACCTGCCCGCCGAGCCGGCCTTCGACACGATCCTGGCCCTCGGCGGTCTCGACCGGACCGGCTCCACCGAGTCACCCGATCTCCCCTGGCCGGCGGCTCTGTCCCGGGTCCTGACCGCGTTGCTCCCCGGCGGCCGCCTCCTGCTCGGCCTGGCCAACCCGGCCGGCCTGCACCACCTGGTGGCGCTCCCCGCCGAACCCTCCCCGGCCGACTGGTCCGCCCCCGCCGAGGACGACCCGACCCGGCCAGCCGGTCTCGCCCAGCTCACCGGACTGCTCCGGTCCCACGGCCTCGAAGTGGACCGCGGCTACGCCGCCTTCCCCGACCCGGCCGCTCCCACCGCCCTGCTCAGCGAGGAGTTCCTCACCGACCCGGCGATGCGCGGCGTCGTGGAGTCCACCCTGCGCCGGGCCCTGATCCCGACGACGCCGCTGCTCGCCGACCCCCGCCCGATCGCCCGCCGCCTCCTCCGCGCCGGGCTGGCCGTGAGCACCGCCCCAGCCTGGTTCGTGGTCGCCAGCCGCCCCGGCCCGCTGCCGCCCCCACCGGTCCCGCATGCCCTGGTCGCCCCCTCTGTCCCGCAACGACTGACAGCCCCATCTGTCCCGCGGACGCTGATCGTCTCGCCGGTCTCGCAGACGCCGACGGCCTCGCCGGGCTCGCGGGCGCTGGTCGCCCCGCCGGGCTCGCGGGCGCTGGTCGCCCCGCCCGGCCCGCACGCGCTGACCACCGCGCCCGGACACGCCGCGGCGAGCCGGATCGACCGTGATCCCGTCCGCGGGTGGGTATGTCGCGTGCCCGGCGGCAGCACCGCGGTGGCGCTGCCGGCGGGCCGCTGTCTGCATGATCTGCTGATCACCACGGCCCGGGGTCACGACCAGCCGGCCATGCGCGGTCTGCTGGCGGCCTGGCAGGGCGGCCCACTGGCGGAGATCGACGCGGAAGAGATCGTCGTCAGCTCCGACGGCAGCCTGTGCATCAACCCGATCGATTCGGCCGATCCGGCCTTTCAGTCCGGTCCGATCGGGGACATCGTCTCGGGCGGGTCACCCGAACCCATCGGGTCGAGCGATTCCGGCAATTCGCCCGAACCGGTAGGTCCGGTCGGCTCGGCAGACCCTCTCCCCCTGACCGACCAGGCAGGCGGGTTGCCGGACGGCTCGGCAAGTGGAGTCTCGGACGGCTGGAGAGGTGGGCTGCCGGACAGCTCGACAGACGGGCTGCCGGACGGCTCAGGAAATGCGCTGCCGGACGGTTCCGGAGACGGGCTGCCAGACGGCTCGGGCGGCGGGCTGCCGGGCGAGGCGCTTCGGAACTTCGCGTGTGCGATGTTCGACGAAGGGCTTGCGCACCTCTGGCCGACACCCGCCGACGAAGCCGAAGTCACCGCGCTGCTCGCCGAGATGGCCGGCCAGCAGGCACCGAACTGGCCCGGCCCGGCCGGGACCGGACGGTCGCGTATGGAGCCGCCTACGCTGCGGGAGACGGTGGCGGAGCGGGACCGGCTGCGGCGTGAACTGGCCGAAGCTCGTGCTCAGGTCGCCTGGTGCGAGCAGCGGGTGGCCCAGCGGGACGCCGAACTGATCCGCGCCAACCGCGTCATCACCGCGCTGAAAGCCACCGCTCCGGGGCGCGCGGCGACCGCGGTGGCCGGTGGGCTGCGCTCCGGCAAGCGGATGGCCCGCGCCGCGCTCCGCAGGCTCCGGCCGGAAGAGTGACCCCGGGGTCGCCACCCCGGGGCCGCTCTCCCGGCGGAGGGATCAGTTGAGGCGGACCAGGATGCCGAAGGCGATGCCGACCAGCAGGCAGGTGATGGCGACCCGGATGGCGGTCGGGGCCAGGCGCTCGCCGTTGCGCTTGGCGCGGCTGGCCAAGAAGATGGCGACGCCGCCGAAGAGCGGCGGGAGCAGGAAGATCGCGATGGCGCTCAGGACGAACGAGATCACGCTGAGCGTGTTGCCCTGCGCGACCGGGTAGGGATATCCCTGGCCGTAGGGCGGCTGGCCCGCATAGGGCTGACCCGGATACGGCTGCCCGGGATGGGGCTGGGCCGCATAAGGCTGGCCGGGGTAGGGCTGGCCCGGATATGCCTGGGCCGGCGGATAGCCCTGGGCCGGCGGGTAGGGCGCGGCGTAGGGCTGCGGCGGAACGCCGGGCGCACCGTGCGGCTGGCCGGGCGCGCCGTAGGGCTGGACCGGTGAGCCGTAGGCCGGGCCAGGTGCGCCTGAGGCCGGCGCGCCATGGGGCGGCACAGGTGCCCCTGAGGACGGTGACGGGTCGTGAGACGACGGCGGCGGGGTGGCGGGCGGCTGCGGCGGGCCGGCGCTCAGTGGGTCGGTGTGGACCGGCGGCGGGGTGAACGGGTCGCCGGTGACCGGGCCGGAGAACGGGTCGGACGGCACGCCGTAGGGGGACGTCGGCATCGCGGCCGTTGCCGGGTACCGCGGGTCGGTCTGGCTGGTGGGCGGTGGGCCGGCGTGACCGCAGGCCGGGCAGACGCCGGTGGACGGTACGGCGGTGGAACCGCAGTGCGAACAGATCATGCTGTCCTCCCATGCTCCCGTCGGCGCAGGGTATCGGCACGAGGCGAGTTGATCTCCGGACCGCGCTCGGCGGCACTTCGGCGTACCGGAAATGATGGTGACCGGGGACCGGTCAGCGGCGGCCGGCCACCGCGGTCCCGGTGGTCGCCTCGTCGTAGAGATGCTCCAGGCGGCGGGTCTGTTCCACCAGGTCGAAGTGGGTGCCGATCCGGCGGCGGGCCTGCGCGCCGAGCCGGTGCCGCAGCTCCGCGTCGCCGAGCAGCCGGGTCAGCGAGGCGGCCAGCCCGACCGGGTCGGCCTCCGCGGTGAGCAGGCCGGTCTCGCCGTCGACGACGGCTTCCGGGATGCCGCTGTGCCGGGTCGCGGCGACCGGCAGGCCGAGCGCTCCGGCCTCCATGACCGTGGTCGGCAGGCCCTCGGTGTCGCCGTCCGGGGCGGTCTTCGACGGGCAGGCCAGGATCCGGGACTCGGACAGGTGCCGGGTCACCGCCGCGGGCGACGCACTGCCCACGAACGTGGCGTCGACCCGCAGCTGCTCGGCCCGGGCGCGCATCGCCGGCATCAGCTCGCCGTCGCCGATGAACAGCGCGCGCGGGCGCGGCCGCTCGATCCGGGCCAGCGCCGCCAGCAGGTCGTCGACACCCTTCTTGGCGACGAACCGGCCGACGAACACCACGTCCCAGCGCTTCGGGACGATCGGGACGGCGGCCGGGACCGGCACGCCGATGTGGTGCACCCGGACCTTCGCCGGGTCGGCGCCCCAGCGGACCGCCTGCTCCCGGATCACGTCGGAAACCGCGAGCACCAGGGTGGCGCGATCGAAAACGGCCTGCAGGTTGCGCCGGTACCGTACGCCCTTGGCACCGGAGCTGGCCGGTTGCCGGGTGACGTCGTGGCCGTGCACGGTCACCACCAGCGGCACGCCGAGCCGGGCGGCCGTCTGGCTGACCAGCCAGCCGTCGCCGCCGAAGTGCGCGTGGACGAGGTGCGGCCGTACCGAAAGGAGGGTCTTGTGCAGCCGGGGCGAAGTCCCGGTCAAGCGCAGCCGCAGGAAGCCGCGGCGGTCCGGGAAAGCGATCACGTCATCCGGGCGGGACAGCGCCGAATCGATCCGGGTGGCGCCGACATAGGCCGGGGTCCAGCGGGACAGCGCGTCGCCCTGATGGCGGATGAACGTCTCCGAGCCGGGCAGCATCGCGCTGCGCCAGATCGCCACCCGGCGCTCAGTCGACATCGACCAGCACCTGCTGGGGCGACTCGGCCGGCCGGCTCGCCGGCTTGCGGCCGACGACGAGGTCGCGCAGCCGGTGCCGCAGACTCGGCGGGAGCGCCCAGATCTGCAGGTGGGTGAGGTAGTCCAGAACACCCGGGCGGCCGTGCCGGCGGGCCTCGGCGAGCAGCTCCCGGAAGAGCTTGCCGTCCCGGGTCGGCGCGGCCATCGAGCTGAGCACGCTGAGCGTGAAGGCGCCGTAGGCCCGCGGGGTGAACAGTTCGCGGCTGCCGCGCAGCCAGTCCAGCTGCTCCCGCCACGGGTTCTCCAGGCTGATCCGCTCCCGGTCCTCGTCCTGGTGCCAGAGGACCAGCGGCTCGGCCGCGTAGATCAGCTCGGTGCCCGGCTCGCGCAGCGCCCGCAGCGCCCAGTCCAGCTCCTGCTGGCGGCGCAGCCCGACGGTGAACGGCACGGTCCGCCACAGCTCGGTGGGCGCCATGATCGTCGAGGTCTGGATGAACCCGTCGCCATAGAACAGACCTTTGCGTACGGTGAAGTACTCGCTGATCGGCTCGCCCGGAGCGGGCAACCGCCGCGGCATGACCGAATCGGCGCGCGGGGTCCGGTTCACCATCCGGCAGGCCACGATCGGTGCCGCGGACCGGGCGCCGGCGGCCAGCTCCAGCTGCACGGACAGCTTGGTGGGCAGCCACTCGTCGTCGTCGTCGAGCATCGCGGTGAACCGGCCGCGGGCGTGCCGGGCGCCGGTGTTCCGGGCGTTCGGGGCCTTGCGCCGCTCGGGGAGCACGATCACGTCCAGCCGGGGGTCGCCGATCTCGGCCAGGGCTCGGGCGGTGACGTCGTCGGGGCCGTCCACCACGACGATCACTTCGAGGTTCCGGTGTGTCTGGCCGAGCGCGCTGCGTGCCGCGCGGACGGCCAGTTCCGGCCGGTTGCACGTCGGGATGACAACACTGACATCGGGCTGAGGGGACATGTCAGCTCGCTTCAGGCGGGGAATGGTGATCTGGAACCTATGGGCCGCCGGAGGCGCGACAGTGAACGGAAGTGATCGGGTCAGCGAGTAACAGGCGAGCAACGCACCGCGACTGACCTGCGGTTCAACCGGCGGCAACCGGCCGCTCGGAAAAATTCCATCTGCCGGCGGCAATCTTTCCGGCGGCCGGACCCGTCTTCATGAGTGGAATGACCGCCGAGGACGAGGAGACTCTCTTGCGCAGGACCAGTCGGCGTCGACGCCGCACCCCACGCTGGGCGTTCTGGACCGTGGTCGTCGGCGCGGTGCTGCTGGTGGCCGGTGGCGGCGGTGCGGTCGGGGTGCGCTTCGCGGTGGCCGCGGCCACCGCCGAGGTCGGTCAGGAGGAGCTGCTCGGCAGTGCGAAACCGGTCCAGGAGAAGAAGAACGCGAACCTCGACGGGGCGAAGAATCTGCTGCTGGTCGGCATCGATCAGCGCCCCGACCAGATCAACGGCGAGCCGCTGCGGTCCGACTCGATCATCCTGGTGCACATCAACAAAGATCATTCGAGCGGCTATCTGATCTCGTTGCCCCGGGATACGTATGTCGACATCCCCGCCTATGACAACGGCGCCCAGCCCTTCGCCGGCGGCAAGTTGAAGATCAATGCCGCGTTCGCCTTCGGCACCCGGGGACTGAAGGGCAAGGAGGCGCTGAAACACGGCTTCGAGCTGCTCACCATGACGGTGAAGCAGCTGACCGGGATCACCCCGGACGCCGGGGCGATCATCGACTTCCAGGGCTTCCGCGACGTGGTCAAGGTGCTCGGCCGGGTCTGCATGAACGTGGACACCGAGACCACCTCGATCCATCGGGGCACCGACGCCAACGGCAAGCCGGCCGCGCCCTTCGTGATCAACAAGGACGGCACGCTGCGGTCCCGGATCGCCGGGGTGAAACCGAAGGTCTATACGAAGGGCGATCACTGCTTCAACCCGGCGGACGCGCTCGACTTCGTCCGGCAGCGGGACCTGCTCGGCGACAAGTCTCTGGACTACGGGCGGCAGCGGCACCAGCAGCAGTTCTTCAAGGCGATCATCAACCAGGCGGTGACCGACGGGCTGGACTCGCCGACCAAGCTGCCGGCGCTGCTCAGCGCGTTCGGCAAGTCGATGACCGTGGACAGCGGCGGGATCAGCCTGGCCGACTGGGCGCTCGGGATGCGCAGTCTGAAACCGGACCGGCTGATCACCATCAAGACCAACGCCGGCAAGCTGAACTCGCAGTCGGTGCCCGGGGTGGGCAGCGTGGAACTGCTCACCGACGACAGTGTGCGCCTGCTGCAGGCGGTGAAGAAGGACAACATCGACGGGTTCCTGCTGGGCCACCCGGAGTTCATCGCGGCGGACTGACACGGCGGGCGACTCGGCCGGTTGGGCCGACGTGCGGCTGGGCCGGGCGCGAGCTGGGCCGGGCGCGGGCTGGACCAGGCGCGCGGCTGGGCCGGGCGCGGGCTGGACCGGACGCGCGGCCGGGCCGGGCGCGGGCTGGACCGGACGCGGGCTGGACCGGACGCGGGCTGGACCGGACGCGCTGCCGGGCCGGGTGTGCGGCTTGGCCGGGTGTGCGGCTTGGCCGGGTGTGCGGCTTGGCCGGGCGCACGTCGGCCCAGTGCACGATTTGGCCGGTCGGGCGGTTTGGTCGGGCGCGCGGTTGGGTCCGGGGCGCGGCGCCGCGTGGTTCGGCGCGGGGGTTCGGGCGGGGTGGGCGGATAGGGTCGGCGGGTGCGGAGCAAGCAGCGGCTCACTGAGGACATCCGCCGGGACCGGCGGGCGGCGCTGGTCGTCAACACGCGGTCGCGGCGTGGGCGGCAGCTCTACGAGGACGCCCGGGACCGGCTGCTCGCGGCCGGGTTCGAGCTGCTCGGGACGTATGCCATGGAGCGGTCCGGGGAGCTGGAGGCGCTGCTCCAGGACGCGCTCGGCAAACGGCCGGACCTGCTGATCGCCGGCGGGGGCGACGGGACGATCAGCACCGCCGGGCGGCTGCTCGCGCACCGGGACGTCGCGCTCGGACTGCTGCCGCTCGGGACCACGAACAACTTCGCCCGGACCGTACGCATCGAGCCTGACCTGGACGCCGCCGTCAGCACCCTGGTCGACGGCAAGGTGATCGACGTGGACCTGGGCGTCGCCGGGGACCGGCCGTTCACCAACCACGTCGGGATCGGGCTCTCCGCCGAGGTGATGATCAGCGTGCCGGGCCGGCTGAAACGGCTGGCTGGGCGGATCGCCTACCCGCTCACCGCGCTCGGCCTGCTCGCCCGGCACCGGCCGCTCCGGGCCACGATCCGCGCCGAGGGCCGCGAGCTGCACTTCCACACCCACCAGGTGTACGTGGCGAACGGCGGCTTCCACGCCGGCCGCCCGATCACCGCGGACGCGCACGCCGACGACCGGTTGCTGGTGGCGTACCCGGTCGGCGGCCCGTCCCGCCGCGAGCTGCTCCGCGAAACGGCCCGCAACGCCGCCACCGGCCACCGGCGCACGCTGCACGAACGCCCGTTTCTAGCGGTCCGCGAACTCTGGCTGGAAACCGACCGCCCGGCCGCCGTCGAGGTGGACGGCGAGCCGTGCGGCGCCACCCCGATGCGCATCGCCATCGACCCGAACGCCCTGCGCATCATGGCCCCCGAAGACAGCCCCGACCTCTGACCCGCCCCACGCGCCTTCCCCACCGGGCAGCCCGTCCTACCTGCAGCCTTTCCTGTCCCGGCAGCCTTCCCGCCCCGCGACCCGCCCGCCCCGCGACCCGCCCGCCCCGCGACCTGCCCGCCCCGCGACCTGCCCGCCCCGCAGACCTCTCGCCCCGCGATCTGCCCGCCTCGCAGGCTTCCGCCCCGCGACCTGCCCGCCTCGCAGGCTTCCGCCCCGCGACCTGCCCGCCTCGCAGGCTTCCGCCCCGCGACCTGCCCGCCTCGCAGGCTTCCCGCCTCGCAGGCTTCCCGCCTCGCGGCCTGGGTAAGGGTTATGAGCGGTATTAACTCTTACTCGGTGTCGGTGGCGGGCTGGGTGGAGCGGTCGGAATGGCCCAGGTCGCGGCCCGGGGCGACGCGGTCGCGGACCATCCGCTTGAGTTGCGGCAGGTCGGGGAAGCCGTCGGGCTTGCGGTTCCACAGCGTCTCGCCGTCCAGCCGCACCTCGAACACCCCGCCGATCCCCGGCACCAGAGCCACCTCACCCAGATCGCGTGGGAACGTGGTCAGCAACTCCTGCGCCAGCCACGCCGCCCGCAACAACCAGCGGCACTGCGTGCAGTATTCGATCTCCAGCCGGGGCGTCCGCGCATTCACAACGACCGAGTATGCCCGCCACCCTCGCCGCCCGAACCGAACCCGCCCCGAAACGGCCGCGGGCGGCAAGCGGCGGGCGCCAGGCGGCGAAGTGCGGCGTGGCAACGAAGTCAGGGTGCGGCGACGAGATCGCGGCGTGGCGACGAGTTCGGTTGGCGACAGGCCAATAGAGGTTGGCGACAGGGCGAGAGATTGGTGGGAGGTCAAAGGAGGTTGGCGACAGGGCGAGGAAGGTTGGCGACAGGTCGAGGGTGATTGGCGACAGGTCGAGGTCGAGGGAGGTTGGTGGTAGCGAGGTTGGTGAGGTCGAGCGGAGGTTGGCGAGGTCGAGCGGAGGTTGGCGGAAGCGGGGTTCGGGGGTGGGCTGTCTGGCAGAGTTGGTGGATGACGCCCAAGATTCGGTCTTATCTTTCGCACTGGACGGTTTATCTTCCGGTGCTTGCGGTGGCGACGCTGGTGCTGACCTGGGGACGCGACCTGCCGCCGCCCGTCGTCGGGCTGCTCGCGGTGCTGCTGGCCGGGGCGGTGCTCGCCGCCGTGCACCATGCCGAGGTGGTCGCGCACCGGGTCGGCGAGCCGTTCGGGTCGCTGGTGCTGGCCGTGGCGGTGACCATCATCGAGGTCGCCCTGATCGTCACGCTGATGATCAGCGGGGGCGAGAAGTCGCAGTCGCTGGCCCGGGACACCGTCTTCGCCGCCGTAATGATCACCTGCAACGGGATCCTGGGGCTGTCGCTGCTGGTCGGCGCGCTGCGGCGGCGGATCGCGGTCTTCAATCCGGAGGGGACCGGCGCGGCGTTCGCCACGGTGGCGATGATCGCCACGCTCAGTCTGGTGCTGCCGAGTTTCACCACCAGCCGGCCCGGGCCGCAGTTCTCGCCGGCCCAGCTGGGGTTCGCGGCGATCGCGTCGCTCGGGCTCTACCTGCTCTTCGTGACCGTGCAGACCCGCCGGCACCGGGACTACTTCCTGCCGATCACCACCGAGGGGCGGGTGGTCGACGAGGAGGAGCACCTGGACCCGCCGACGAACCGGGACACCCTGATCAGCCTCGGCCTGCTGCTGCTCGCCCTGGTCGGCGTGGTCGGGCTGGCCAAGGGCGTGTCCCCGGCGGTGGAGTCGGGCGTGGTCGATGCCGGGTTGCCGCAGTCCGTGGTGGGTGTGGTGATCGCCCTGCTGGTGCTGCTGCCGGAGACGATCGCGGCGGTCCGGGCGGCGAGCCGGGACCGGATGCAGACCAGCCTCAATCTGGCGCTCGGCTCGGCGATGGCGAGCATCGGGCTGACCATCCCGGCGATCGCGGTGGCGATGATCTGGCTGGACGGCCCGCTGCTGCTCGGCCTGGGCGGCACCCAGATGGTGCTGCTGGCGCTGACCGTGGTGGTCGGCACGCTCACCGTCGTCCCGGGTCGCGCCAACGTCCTGCAGGGCGGCGTCCATCTGAGCCTGCTGGCCGCGTTCCTGTTCCTGGCGGCGAGCCCCTGAGAACGGACCGGACCGCGAAGCAAGCCGACGGGGTGGGCCGGGGCATCCCGGGGAGCCAGCCGGGGACCGGGAGTGGCGGAGGCGCCGGAAGCAGGAAGGCCCCGCTCCACACCGGAGCGGGGCCTTGCCGCTGAGACGAGCGCTTACCGCGTACCGAAAGAATCAGTTCATGCCGGGCGGGTCGGTGGCGCGGATCCCGCGCCAGGACGCGGTCTCGTAGGGCGCCAGCACCAGCGCGCAGACCGGCTCGCCGTCGCAGACCGCGCCGTGCACCACGAAGTCCGGGCCGTCGAACTCGTCCTCGTGACCCTTCACCAGGTCCCGCAGGCTGGCCTTGATCGCCTCGCGGACGAACGACTCGCTGGTGCCCTCGTGCTCGACGAAGAGGCCGCCCTTGCCGTCGCGCCGCTGCACCCAGCCGATGCCGGCCCAGGCCTCTTCACCCACCTGGGTCGCGTGCTGCTCGGCGTAGACGCAGTACAGCTTGTCGCCCCACGCGCCGACCGGGACCGGCGCCTTGCCGCTGGCGTCGACCGTGGTGCCGGGCGGGATGACGCTGGAGAGACGGACCAGGTTGTAGAAGCCGCACTCCATGGTCACCAGGGCGTCGTGGAAGGCGGCGAGCGAGGTGGTGCCCCGGCCGATGGCGCGAACGACGGGGATCTGGTCGTAGACGACGGAGTCAGTCATGGGTCTCCTCGGACAGGCTCGAAAGACAGCGGCGTGGGCGCCCGGTGGGCGCCCACGCCGTCTTCGTTCGGCGATCCCCGGCCGGGGTTTAGCGATTCATCGGAAGTCACTCCGGTGAACGGCCGGCCGCTGGTCGAAGGAGAGCAGCTCCGGGTTCAGCGCGCGGGCCTCGTCGACCGGGAGCAGCCATCGATCATTCCCGATGCATCGAGACCCGCGTCACATGCTCCAGCCAGCGCTGGACGACCGCCACCTCGGCCTCGTTGAAGCCGGCCGTGAGCTGCGCGTTCAGGTCGTCGACCAGCTCTCGCGCACGGCCGACCGCCTGGTGCCCGCGCGGGGTCAGGGCGAGCCGCACGGCGCGGGCGTCGGCCGGGTCCGGGGAGCGGGTCACGCAGCCGCCCCGCTCCAGGCGGTTCACCAGGCCGCTCATCCCGGACGGTGACGCGCCGAGGGCCGCGGTCACGTCCCCGATCAGGGCGTTCTCGTGGCCGGCGAGGTAGAAGAGCACGCCGGCGCCGGACGCGCCGATCCCGGTGTCCCCGGAACGGGCGTCGATCCAGCGCCGGACCGCGCGGTCGGCGTTGAACAGCAGGAAGATCAGGCGAGGCAGGCGCACGCGGTCATCTTGTCGCCTTCGCCGCGTGGGCGTGCAACCAGGCCACCAGTTCCGGCCAGACCGCGTCACGCACGGTGCGGCGCAGCAGCCCGTGATGCCCGATCATCGGCACCCCGGCGGCGGCCGGCGTGAAGGTCCGCCGCTCCACCTCGGCGCCGGTCAGGTAGGTGGTGAGCGCGTCCATCTGGCCCGGCGTGGACCACGGGTCGTCCGAGGTGCCGACGGCCAGGACCGGGCCGGTCAGGGTCGCGGCCCGGTCCCGGGCGCGCATCGACGGATCGTCGAAGAAGTAGTTGTCCATCCGGGTCCAGCCGCCCCACTCGGCCATCGCGGCGGACGGCAGGTCCTCGCCGAGTCCGAGGCGGCGGGCCGGCACGTAGCCGTAGAAGCGGCCGGCCAGCGGGCCGAGCAGGTGCAGCAGCAGGCGGACCCGGAACCGCTCCATCCGGCTCGGGATGGTGCGGATCGCGGCCACGTGCGAGGCGACGATGACCGAGGCGGCCAGGTCGGTGCCGGCCGCGCCGAGCGCGATGACGTGCCCGCCCAGGCTGTGCCCGAGGGCGAGCCGGGGCAGGCCGGGGAACCGGTCCCGGGCCCAGGCCGCGACGGCCGGCGCGTCCACCCCGATCCAGTCGCGCATGCCGACGTCACGGTGGTCGCGCGGGTGGCCGGACTGGCCGGTGCCCCGGTAGTCGTAGGTGACCGTGGCGATCCCGTGGTCGGCCAGGTAGTCGGCGAAGGCGGCATAGAAGCGCTGCGGGGTCGCGGTCGCCGGGTGCAGGACGAGGACGGCGGCCGGCGCATCGGGCGAGAACAGCGTGGCCGTGATGGCACCGCCGGTGGCGACCGGGATCCGTACCGTCTCGTTATTTCGCATGCGAAATAAGGTAACATCACGCGATGCCGATCTTGTGTGCCGCTGTGGTCACCGCCACACTCCTGCTGGCGCACCGCCTCGTGCCGAACGCGCTGGGCAATCTCGGCAGCCTGATCGAGGCGTTCCTGCCGTGGCTCGTGCTGGCCGTTCCGGCGCTGCTCGCCCTGGCCGCAGTGCGGCGCTCACTGCTCGGCCTGGCCGCCGCGCTGCTGCCGCTGGCCGCCTGGCTGATCCCGTTCGGCGGGCACCTGCTGCCCAGGGACACCCCGGCCGCCGGTCTGATCGCGATGCAGCACAACGTCAGCGACGAGAACCCGGACCCGGCCGGCACCGCCCGCGCGCTGCTCGCGGCGCATCCGGACCTGGTCGCGCTGGAGGAGCTGCTGCCCTCGGCGGCGCCGGCCTACGCGAGCGTGCTCGACGCCGAGCTGCCGTTCCACACGGTCCAGGGGACGGTCGCCCTGTGGTCCCGGTTCCCGCTGTCGGCCGCGGCCGCGGCCGACATCCGGCCGCACGACCTCGGTCCGGACTGGAACCGAGGGCTGCGGGCTGTCGCCCACACGCCATCGGGCGACATCGCGGTGTTCGTCGCCCACCTGCCGTCCGTCCGGATCACGGCAGGCGGATTCCGTTCGGCACGCCGGGACGAGGCCGCCGGTAAGCTCGGCGCCCTGATCGCCGCCGAGCCGATCCCCCGGCTGATCGTGCTCGGGGACCTGAACACCACCGTGGACGACCGCGGTCTCCGTCCGATCGCCTCGTCGACGACACCACTACCGGCCGACTTCGCCTTCACCTGGCCGGCCGCCGCCCCGGTCGCCCGCATCGACCAGGTGCTGACCCGGTCGATGCGGGTGACCCGGCTGCGGGCTCTGCCCCCGACGGCGAGCGACCACCGGCCGCTCGCCGCCGAGATCGGCTTCTAGGACCAGGCCGCTGCCACGGTCCAGGAAGCGTCCGCGGAAAGCTGCTGCGGACGGTTCCGGTCGGCGCCGACGCCGGCCGAGATCCACGCCTGGGAGTCGTAGTGGCGCAGGTAGCTGCCCGGGAAGTTGATCGACTCGAAGGTCACCCCGGTACCGCCCAGACCCGGGCGGGCACAGAAGGTGGCGTCCGCGGCGAACAGCGCCGAGCCGTCGTTGCCGGCCAGCCGGATCCGGCTGTCGGCGTGCCGGAGGAACTGGCCCGGGAAGTTGACCGACTCGAAGGAGTAGCAGGACGAGTCGGCCAGACCGTGCCGCAGGGTGAAGGTGGCGTCCTGCTTGAGCAGGGCGCCGCTTCCCGCGTCGACGTGCTCGGTCCAGCCCAGGCTGTTCGCGTGCCGCAGGTAACGGTCGGTGTAGCCCCACGTGGTGACCTGCAGCGAGCGCCGCACGTCGAACGGCAGGACGACCGAGCTGCGCCACTGCGCCGGGTTGCTCACGTTCCAGGTGGCGTCGGCGGCGAACTGCGCGCTGCCGTCGTTCGCCCCGAGGACCACGTTCTCCGATTGGTGCCGGAGGAACGAGCCCGGGAAGTTGTACGACGCGAACGACGTGCCGCCGGCCGCCAGCCCGGCACGCGAGCACCAGGTGGCGTCGGCCCGGAACGTGCCGCCGGTGTCCGAGTCGATCCGGACCTGGCCGGCCGCGTGCCGCAGGAACCTGCCCGGGAAGTTGACCGCCTCGAACGAGTAGCAGTGCGGGTCGGCCAGACCCGCGACGGTACGGAACGACGCGTCCTGCCGCGCGGTGTCCCCGGCGATCACGTCGGTACGGGCCAGCGAGTTCGCGTGCCGCAGGTAGCGGTTCGTCAGCCCGGGGTTGGTCACCTGGAACGACCGGACGTGCCCGAGGGTGAGCGGGACCGCCGCGTTCAGGTTCTTCGACGCGTTGATCAGGTTGGTCAGCGCGGTGCGGACCTGGCCGGTGTCCACCTTCTGCACCTGGCGGTCGTAGGTGAGCAGCCCGTTGTACTCGCCCTCCACGTCGGTGATCTCGGTGTAGACGAAGCCGGACAGGCCCTTCGAGGTCATCAGCCGCTCGGAGTCCCGGATCATCCCGGTGAACCGGTCGTTGAGCTGGGCGTTCGAGGACATCTGCTCGTACGCGAAGAACTGCCCGTTCGGGCTGTACTCGTGCCCCGGCGTGCGCAGGCCGAGCCCGCCGAACTCGCCGAGGATCGCCACGCGGGACGAGCTGGGCGTGGGTGAGTCCGGTCCGGTGTAGATGTGCCAGTCGATCATGTCCCCGGTGCCGGGGTCGCCCTTGGAGGCGCAGCAGTTGAAGCCGCTGTGCGGGTTCATCAGCCGGGTCGGGTCGTAGTTCTTCAGGTCCCGGGTGATCCGCTGGGTGTCGGCCAGGTTCCACTCGCCCCAGCCCTCGTTGAACGGGACGTAGGTGATCACCGCCGGGCTGAACCGGTGCTCGTCGACGATCTCGCGGGCTTCCTTCTCGTACTCGGCGATCTGCGCGGCGGTCTTGGTGTCGTCACCCCCGGACGGGATGTCCTGCCAGACCAGCAGGCCGAGCCGGTCCGCCCAGTAGTACCAGCGGGCGGGTTCCACCTTGATGTGCTTGCGGACCATGGTGAAGCCCAGGTCCTTGTGCTTCTGCAGGTCGAAGGCGAGCGCCGCGTCGGTGGGCGCGGTGTACAGCCCGTCCGGCCAGAAACCCTGGTCGAGGGTGCCGGCCTGGAAGACGAACTCGCCGTTCAGGGTCGGCCGGAGCACCCCGTTGACCACCTTGGTGCCGACCTCACGCATGCCGAAGTAGCTGGTCACCTGGTCGACGGTGACGCCGGACGCGGTACGCAGCGAGACGCGCAGGTTGTAGAGGTAGGGGTCGTCCGGCGACCACAGGCGCGGGCTGGGCACCGGGACGGTGAACTCGGTGAAGCCACCCGTGGCGCTGCCGACGACCGTCGAGCCCGCCATGGATTCGGCGAAGGCACTGAACCCGGTGACATCGCCGCGGGTGAACACCCGCACCCGGACCGTCTTGGCGGCGATGTTCGGATAGATGTCGACCGAGTAGATCGACGACGGGGCGGTCGGCTCCAGCCACACCGTCTGCCAGATCCCCGAGCTCGGCGTGTAGAAGATGCCGCTCGGGTTGGTGGTCTGCTTGCCGGCCGGCTGCTCCTCGCCCCGGCCGTTGGTCGGGTCGTAGACCCGCACGATGATCTCGTTGGTGCCGCCGTTCAGCGCGTCGGTGACGTCCACCTCGAACCGGTCGTAGCCGCCCTTGTGGGTGGTCACCTGCCGGCCGTTGACCCAGACCGTGGCCTCGTAGTCGACCGCGCCGAAGTGCAGCTGCACCCGCCGCCCGGCCCACCCGGCCGGCACGGTGAAGGTCCGGCGGTAGAACATCAGGTCCCGGTCGTCGTTGCGCATGATCCCGGAGAGCGCGGACTCCACCGGGTAGGGCACCAGGATCCGCTCCGGCAGGGCCTGCCCGATCGGCGGCGCGGCGTTGCGGTCCACAGTGGTCGGATTGAGGAACTGCCACTCGCCGTTGAGCGACTGCCAGTCCGGACGGGTCATCTGCGGGCGGGGGTACTCGGGGAGCGGGTTCGTCGTGGAGACCTGGTTGGTCCACGGCGTGGTGAGCGGAGGCGTCTTGGGGGTGACGGCCGCGGCCGGCCCGCCGGTGGCCACGATGCCACCGGCGACCAGCGCGAATGCGGCCACCGCTCGGAGGACGAGGCGGCGCATCTGACTCCTTAGGGGGATTTCGTGCGTCTGGCCCGGGCCAGGTAGGTCTGGGCCACCACCACAGCGGCGAGGAACGCGCCGCTGATCACCTGTTGCCAGTTGCTGTTGACGTCACCGTTCTGGTTGATCAGGTTCTGGATGACGCCGAGCAGCAACACACCCGCGACCGTGCCGGCGATGGATCCGGCGCCGCCGGTGAGCAGAGTGCCGCCGATCACCACGGCGGCGATGGCGTCGAGTTCCATGCCGCTGCCGAGGACGGTGACGCCGGAGCCGAGCTTGGCCGCGTTGATCGCGCCGGCCAGCCCGGCGAGCAGGCCGGAGAGCAGGTAGACCCAGACCTTGATCCGGCGCACCGGCAGGCCCATCAGCGCGGCGGCGTCCTCGCTGCCGCCGATCGCCTGCACCCCGTGGCCGAACCGGGTGCGGTTGAGCAGCAGCACGCCCAGGACGACCAGGACCGCGGCCAGCCAGACCTGGATGCCGACGCCGAGCAGCGAGCCGGTGCCGATCCGGTGGAAGGCGTCGTTCTCGACCAGGTAGGTGGTCGAGCCCTCGTCGCTGATGCTGCGCATCAGGCCGCGGGCGCCGAGCAGCGAGGCCAGGGTCACGATGAACGGCGCCATCCCGGTTCGGGAGATCAACACCCCGTTCAGTACGCCGATCGCCCCGCACAGCAGCAGCGGCGCGGCCAGCGCGGCGACGAACCCGTACGGCGAGGCCCAGGCGGCGACCACGCCACCGAGCGCGTAGAGCGAGCCGACCGACAGGTCGATGCCGCCCGTGATGATCACGAAGGTCATCCCGAGCGCGATCAGCATCGGCGGGGCCGCCGCGATCAGGATCGTCCCGGCGTTGTCCACACTGCGGAAGCCGGGGAACAGGGCGAGGCTGACCACCACCACGGCGAACAGCACGGCCAGCGCGCCCTGGCGCTGCACCACGCCGGCCATCCGGCCGGGGTTGGCGGGAAGTGTGGCGGACATGGTCACCGGGTCCTCCTCTCCCGGGCCACGTAGACCGCGACCAGGATGATCACGGCCTGCACCATCTCGGTGGTGGACGGCGGGAGATCGTGTTTGATCATGGTGGCGACCACCAGTTGCATGAGCAGCGCGCCGGCCACGGTGCCGAGCACCCGGACCCGGCCGCCGGTGAGCGGGGTGCCGCCGACCACCACCGCGGTGATCGCGGACAGCTCGATCAGCAGGCCGACCGCCGAGGCGTCGCTGGACTGGATCCGGGCGACGGAGAGCAGCCCGGCGATCGAGGCGAGCACCGCGCAGAGCACGTAGACCCCGATCAGCACCCGCTTGACCGGCAGGCCGGCCAGCTCGGCGGCGGGCCGGTTGCCGCCGATGGCGAGCAGCCGACGGCCGAAGACGGTACGCCGGATCACGAACGCGACCACCAGCACCAGCAGCGCGGCGATCCACACCAGCACCGGCACGCCGAGCAGGTCACCGGAGCCGAGGTAGAGGAAGTCCTCGTTGCGGACGTCCTTGAGCTGACCGCCGGAGATCACCACGGCCAGGCCGCGGCCGCCGACGAACAACGCCAGCGTGGCCACGATCGGTTGCAGACCGACCTTCGCCACCAGCACGCCGTTGGCCAGGCCGACCGCGACGCCGGCCAGCAGCGAGACGGCGATCGCGGCGATCACGCCGTAGCCCAGGTAGAGCGGGATCAGCGCGGCGGCCAGCGCCATCACCGAGCCGACCGACAGGTCGATGCCCTCGGTGCCGATCACCAGGGCCATGCCCATCGCGACGATCACCACCGGCGCCGCCTGGATCAGCTGGATCCGCAGGTTGCTCAGGGTCAGGAAGTACGGCGTGAACGCGACGTTGTAGAGGATCAGCAGCAGGATCGCGGCGTAGACGCCGTACTTCGGCAGCCAGGCCTTGTTGACCGCCCACCGCGGGCGGGCGAGAGCGTCAGTGGTCATCCGCGGCCTCCGCGATCGTGGCCATCAGGGCCTCGGTGGTCACCCGGTCGCCGGTCAGGGTGCCGACCACCGCGCCGTCGCGCAGCACCACCACCCGGTGGGCGCCCTCGACCAGCTCCTCGGCGTCCGAGGAGACCAGCACGACGCCGAGCCCCTCGCCGGCCAGCTCGTCGATCAGCGCCTGCACCTCGGCCTTGGCGCCGACGTCGATGCCCCGGGTCGGCTCGTCGAGCAGCAGCACCTTGGGGCCGGTGGCGAGCAGCCGGGCCAGCAGCACCTTCTGCTGGTTGCCGCCGGACAGATCGCCGACCACCTGGTGCGGGCTGGACGCCTTGATCCGCAGCCGCTTCATGTAGGTGTCCACGACCTCGTCGATCTTCCGGTCGCTGACCAGGCCGAAGCGCGTCATCCGGGGCAGGATGGCCAGCGCGATGTTGTCCCGGATGGACAGTCCCGGGACGATGCCCTCCGCCTTGCGGTCCTCCGGCTGGGTGGCCACGCCGGCCCTGACCGCGTGGACCGTGCTCGGCTTGCCCAGCTTGACGCCGTCCACCTCGATCTCGCCGGCGTCCACCGGGTAGGCGCCGCCGATCGCCTTGACCGTCTCGCTGCGGCCGGCGCCGAGCAGGCCGCCGAGCCCGACCACCTCGCCGGGGCGTACCTCGAAACTGATGTCGTCGAGCCGCGGCCGGCTGGTCAGGCCGGTCACCCTCAGCACCGGCTCGCCGGTCTCGTCGCGCACCGGCACCTCGGTGAAGCTGGTGAAGTCCGCACCGAACTCCCGGCCCAGCATCAGCGAGACCAGCTTGCGGCGCTCCAGGTCGGCCATCCGGCCGGTGTGCACCAGCTTGCCGTCGCGCAGAATGGTGACCGCGTCGCAGATCTGGTAGAGCTCGTCCAGCCGGTGCGAGACATAGATGATGCCGATGCCCCGGGCGTGCAGGTCCCGGATCACGCCGAAGAGCGTCTCCACCTCGCGCGGCTCCAGCGACGAGGTGGGCTCGTCCATCACCACCACCTTGGCGTCGATCATCACGGCCCGGGCCAGCGCGACCATCTGCTGCGCGCCGAGCGGCAGGGTGCCGAGCCGGCGGCGGACGTCGGCGCGGACCCCGTAACCGGACAGGATCTCGGTGGCCTGGTGCACCATCCGGGCCTCGTCCAGCAGCCCGAACCGGTTGCGGGGCTCGCGGCCGAGGAACAGGTTGTGCGCCACGCTCATCAGCGGGACGAGGTTGACCTCCTGGTAGATGGTCGAGATCCCGGCGCGCTGGGCGTCCAGCGGGGTGCCGAACCGGGCCGGTTCCCCCTGGTAGCGCAGCTCGCCGCCGTCCGGCTGGTAGACCCCGGTGAGTACTTTGATCAACGTCGACTTGCCGGCTCCGTTCTCCCCCACGAGCGCGTGCACCTGACCCGGATCCAGGGTGAAGGACACCCCGTCCAGCGCGCGCACACCCGGGAAGATCTTGGAGACACCGGCCACTTCCAGCAGCGCCATGCGCCGCCCTCCTCCGTGCCGGACCGGCGCCCGGCCGACCAGGCCGGGCGCCGGAGGATCACTTAGTACGCGCTGCTCAGGTCGGTCTTGGCGTTGCTCTCGTCGTAGGCCCGGTCCTGGATGATGATGTCCTGGCCGACCGGCTTGCCACCGAAGAAGTCGGTCGCGGTGGAGAAGGCCAGCGGGCCGAAGCGCGGGTTCGACTCGATGACCGAGGAGATCCAGCCGTCGGCGATCGCCTGGACGGCGCCCTTGGTGCCGTCGATCGACACGATCTTCACGTCACCGGCCTTCTTGCCGGCGCCCTTCAGCGCGGTGATCGCACCCAGGGCCATCTCGTCGTTCTCCCCGTAGATGCCGTTGATCTTCGGGTTGGACTGCAGCAACTGCTCGGCGACCTTCTGCCCGTCCTCCCGGGAGAAGTTGCCGGTCTGCTCGAAGGTGATCTTGATGTCCGGCGCGATCTTCGCCATCTGGTCCTTGAAGCCGCTGGTCCGCAGCGTGGTCACGTTGTTGCCGGGCGAGCCCAGCAGGATCGCCACCTCACCCTTGTTGCCCAGCGCCTTGGCCATCGCGTCGGCGGCCCGCTTGCCCTGCTCGGCGAAGTCCGAGCCGATGAAGCTCAGGTAGTCCTTGCAGGCGGTGGCGTTGATCTTCCGGTCGATCGTGATGATCGGGATGTGCTTGGCCGACGCCTTGGCGAAGACCGAGTCCCAGCCGTCCGAGTTGAGCGGCGCGATGATCAGCAGCTGCACGCCGCCGTCGATCATCTGCTCGACGTCGGCGATCTGCTTCGGGAACTGCGAGTTCGCGTTCGTGGTCTTCAGGTTGGTGATGCCCAGCTTGGCGGCCTCGTCCTTGATCGACTGGGTCTCCGCGATCCGGAACGGGTTCGCCTCCTTCTCCGACTGGGAGAACCCGACCTGCGCCGTCTTCAGGTCGATCTTGGAGGCTCCGTACTGCTCCGCGGTGCAGGTGGCGGAGCCGGCCGCGGCGGACTGGACGACCTGGGTGGCGGCGGGGCCCGCGCTGGAGCCGCCGCCGCTGCTGCCGGAGTCCTCGCTCTTGGCACAGGCGCCGGCGCCGAGCAGGAGCGCAGCGGCGGCGAAGGTGGCGGCAACGGTTTTCGGGCGCACGAAAATGACGTTATTGAACATGGAGCCCCCTCAAAGCCAAACGGCTTCACACGCAAACGATGGTGGATCACTCACTCGTCCGATCAGGAACTCACACATTCACCCATCGACGCTCGTTATCTGTCAAGACCCCTAACGGTAACCGGGACGAAACGTGACATCACCGCGATGTGAACGCTCACGTACGGACGGCGACGCAGGCGGCGGGCCGACCGCCTCCGCTTATCGGCCGACTCGTGTGCACAAACATCCATAGGGTACGAGTCGGGCACTTGATCTATCAAGATCGATCACGCGACCCCGCACGCGAAGCCGTCCGGGCTGGTCAGGACGGGTACGCGGGGCTTCCGGCCGTACCGCGAACCGGTGTTGATCTGGAAGAGACCGGGGAGGTCACGCGCGCCCGGGGGCGGCGACCTCGACCCGGTTCGATCTTGCCCTCAACTCGGCTTCAGCTTGCATGATCGTCCGATGACGATCGAACACGCGGCGCTGCGGATCGCCCGGCCGTGCACCGACCTGGACGCCGTCGGGCGCTTCTACCTCGACGGTCTCGGGCTGGCCGAACTCTTCCGCAAGCCGGACCTGCTGATGGCCGGCCCGCGCGGCGGGTCCTGGCACCTGGAACTGGTCGCCGGCCACCTGCGGCCCACCCCGACCGAGGAGGATCTGCTCGTCCTCTACCTGGGTGAGCCGGTCGACCCGGCGCTGGTGGCCCGGCTGGTGGCACACGGCGGGACGGTGGTCCCGCAGGGCGAGTACTGGGACCGTTGGGGTGTGACCGTGGCCGACCCGGACGGGTACCGCCTGGTCCTCTCCACCCGGTCCTGGTCGAACTAGAGCTGGTTGATCCGGAGCATGTTGCCGGACGGGTCGCGGAAGGCGCAGTCCCGGATCCCGTACGGCTGGTCGGTCGGCTCCTGGACCACGTCCGCGCCGGCGGCCACCAGCCGCTCGAAGACGCCGTCGAGATCCTCGGCGCCGAGCACCAGCCCGGCATAGGTGCCCTTCGCCATCATCTCGGCGATCATCCGCCGCTCATCCTCGGTGATGCTCGGATCGGCGGCCGGCGGGGTCAGCACGATCGAGGTCGGCTGGCCCTTCGGCCCGACCGTGATCCAGCGCATCTCGCCGTACCCGACGTCCTTGCGGACCTCGAAACCGAGCACGTCACGGTAGAACGTGACGGCCGCCTCCGGGTCGTCGTGCGGAAGGAAACTCGCGTGAATGCTGATGTCCATGCCGCCCATGCTAGGAACGCGCGACCGGCCGGACTTCTCGATTCCTGACCGGTCTGGTCACCTGTTTCGCCAGGCAGGCCGGGATGCCGTCGGTGGCGCCGGCCTCGGTCCGCCGGTACTCGCTCGGGGAGACGCCGACCAGCTGGGTGAACCGGGTGCTGAAGGTGCCCAGCGAGGAACAGCCGACCGCGAAACACACCTCGGTGACGCTGAGATCGCCGCGGCGCAACAGGGTCATGGCCCGCTCGATCCGCCGGGTCATCAGGTAGCCGTAGGGCGACTCGCCGAAGGCCAGCTTGAACTCCCGGCTGAGGTGGCCGGCCGACATGGCGGCACCCCGGGCCAGCGCCTCGACGTCGAGCGGCTGCGCGTAGTCACGGTCGATCCGGTCCCGGACCCGCCGCAGCCGGACCAGGTCCCGCAGCCGCTGCTCGCGCCCCGACCTGCTCACCCCAGGCATCCTGCCACGCCGCCCCGGCCCGGTCAGTAGGGCGGCTGGGAGTTGCCACCCGGTCCCGGGTCGTCCGGGTCGCCGTAGTCCGGGTAACCGGGGTCGTCCGGCCGAGGCTGCGGCGGGGTGGTGCCGTTGGCCGCGTGCCGGGGTGGTGGGTAGTTGTCGGGGTCGTCGTCGAGCGGCTCGCCGTATTCCGTGGTCCTCGGCGCCGGCGCGGACGGCGGGGTGGCGTCGGCGGGGGCGGCGTGCTGGGCCGGGTAGACCGTGGTGGGGCCGGGGGCCGGTTCCAGCGCGGCGGTGAGCGCGGCGAGGATGGCGTCCAGCCGCGGCCGCAGCATCCGCCAGTCGCGGCCGGCCGCCACCGCCTCGTTCTCCGCGTCCACCGCGATCACCAGGTCGCGGAGCATGCCGCTGATCCCGCCGGCGTAGGCGGACCGCTCCTCGTCCGGCGCGGTCTGCACGATCGCCGCCCAGCGCGCCTCCAGCGAGGTGAGATCGTCGCGGACCGGCGGCCAGGCCAGTCCCCGCTGCCCGGCGTCCGCGCTGGTCAGCACCGGCGGCAACCGGCTGCCGAGCACCGTCCGGGTCTCCCCGGCCAGTCCGCGGGACTCGCCGTCCCAGGCGGTGACCTTCCGGTTGCGGCCGTAGAGCAGCACCCCGACCAGCCCGGTGAGCAGCGCGATCAGCAGCAGCCAGCCCCAGACGCCACCGTCGCCGCCGTCGCCCTCCTCGGCGGCCGGAGCGGCCACCACGGCGGAGGTGGAGGTCGCGGCCGGCGTCGGCTCCTGCGTCTTCGTCGGCTCCTGCGTCTTGGTGGGCTCCTGCGTCTTCGTCGGCTCCTGCGTCCTCGTCGGCTCCTGGGTCCGGGTCGGCTCGGCGGTCCGGGTCTCGCGGGTGCGGGTCGGCTCCGGCTGCGCGGTCTCGGTGGTTTGCTCCTCGGTGGGCGTCGGCCGGGTGGTCCGGTCCGCGGTGCGCTCCACGGACGGCCGGGTCGACGGCAACCCTTCCGGCTTGTTCTCCCCGCTGCACGCCGACAGGCCGCCGAGCAGCACCCCGGCCACCGCGAGCGCCGCGAGCGGACGCCGATAACGCGGAGACTCCATCGGTTCCTCTTTCCTGAAGGCGTCTTTCCTGAAGGCGTCGGGGCGGGATGGCGGGGCGCCGGCCAAACAAGTGGCGGTACTACGGCCGGCGCCCCGCAACGCCACGGGCGACCCCCATCGGCCGCGGCGCTCCCTGAGGAGAGGTCGGTCAGGCCACGACCTGCAGGTCGTGGCTGGTGTTGTTCAGCCGCCGGCCACCGGTCCCGGTCACCGTGACGATGTCCTCGATCCGCACACCGAGCCGCCCGGGCAGGTAGATCCCCGGCTCGATGGAGAAGCACATCCCGGGGACGAGCGGCTGCTCCTCCCCCTCGACCAGGTACGGCGGCTCGTGCGTGGTCAGCCCGATGCCGTGCCCGGTCCGGTGGATGAAGTACTCGCCGTACCCGGCCTCGTCGATCACCCGCCGTGCCATCCGGTCCACCTCCTGGCAGGGGATGCCCGGGCGGACCGCCTCGAACGCGGCCTGCTGCGCCCGCCGGACCACGTCGAAGATCTCCTGCTCCTCGGTGGTCGGCGGGCCGACGTGCACGGTCCGGGTGGTGTCCGAGCCGTACGAGTCCTTGAGGCCGCCGAAGTCGAGGACCACCATGTCGCCGCGCTGGATCACCCGGTCGCCCATCTCGTGGTGCGGGTTGGCCCCGTTCGGCCCGGAGCCGACCACGGTGAAGTCGACCTGGGAGTGCCCGTGCTCGGTGAGCAGACGGGCCAGGTCGGTGCCGATCTCGCGCTCGGTGCGACCCTCGAACCGTACCGAGATGATCTGCTCGTAGGCCGCGTCGGCGGCCGCGCCGGCCGCCGCGAGCCGGTCCACCTCGTCGGCGTCCTTGACCGCCCGCAGCATCGGCAGGCTCCCGGTCATCGAGGTGTAGGACGACCCGGGCAGCGCCTGCTGGAGGCCGAGCAGGTGCATCGCCCACGCCGAGTCGGAGATCGCGTACCGGCCGCTCGGGTCGAGCAGCCGGACCGCCGCGGCGTACGGGTCACTGCCGTCCGCCCAGTCGGTGATCGCCACCGGGGCGCCCTCCGCGTCCGGGCGCTCCAGCACCGGCACGATCAGGTGCGGGTCGTGGTCGGCGTCCAGGACCAGCATGGTGATCCGCTCGGTGATCGCGGTCGGCTGGTACCCGGTGAAGTAGGTGAGGTCCGGGCCCGGCGTGACGAGCAGCCCGGTGAGGCCGGCCTCGGCCGCCTGGGCCACCGCGCGTTCCATCCGCTGGATGTAGTCCTTGCTGGTGAACGGGGTCATCGAGGTCCTCCGGTAGTGGCCGGCTGCGGCCGGGTCGGGATCGTGTGGCTGGTCGCCGCGGCGGCCGCCGCGAGGTGGACGGCGGCGGCCCGCTCCGCCCGGTGCCGGCGCAGCAGCAGCACCAGGGCCACCCCGCTGACCGACATCAGGGCCAGCAGCACCGCGCCGGCGCCGAGCCCGTCGGCCAGCCCCACGGCGGTGTCCCGCCCGTCGGTGGCCGCGGTGGAGACCGTGGCGGCGGCCGCGACGGCGAGCGATCCACCGACGTAGCGGGCCATGTTGGAGATGCCGGACGCCTGGCCGACCTGGTCGTCGTCGACCGCGCTGGTCGACGCGGACGAGGCCGGGCCGTTGGCCAGCCCGAGCCCGATCGAGAGGACGATCAGCGGGAGGACGAAGGCGCCGTAGCTCCAGGACGGGCTGACGAACGCCAGCGCCACGCAGCCGACGGTGGAGAGTCCGAACCCGATCGCGACGGCGTACCTCGGGCCGATCTTCACCGCGAGCGGGGTGATCAGCGGGGTGATCGCGATCATCGCGGCCGCGGCCGGCAGTGTGGCCAGGCCCGCCTCCAGCGCCGTCATGCCGAACCCGTTGGGATCCTGGAAGTAGAGGCTGAGCAGGTACATCAGCGCGTTGATCACGCCGGCCACCAGCAGGATCGCCAGCGCCGCGCCGACCAGCACCCGGTTGCGCAGCAACTGGAGGTCGACCAGCGGCGCGGCGGCGCGGCGCTCCACGAAGACGAAACCGACGCCGCCGAGCACCGAGACCACCAGGCAGACGATCACCGGCAGCGAGAACCAGCCCCACGAGCTGCCCTCGCTGAGTGCCAGCACCAGCGGGACCAGCAGGACCGCGACCAGCACGGTGCCCAGCACGTCGATCTGCCGCGGCCGGTCCGGATCGCGCGACTCCGTCACGGTGAACCAGGTCAGCGGGATGCACAGGGCGGCGATCAGCGCGTCGATCCAGAACAGGCCCTGCCAGCCGGTGGAGCCGACCAGCAGGCCGCCGATCAGCGGGCCGGCCGCGCCGCCGACCGCCGAGGCGGCGCCCCACAGCGTGATCGCCTTCATCTGCCCGGCGCCGGACGAGCCCACCGAGAGCAGGCTCATCCCGCAGGCCAGGATGGTCGAGCCGGCCGCGCCCTGGATCATCCGGCCGGCGATCACCCCGGCGGCCGCCGAGGAGAGCGCGATCAACGCGCAGGAGAGCACGAAGAGGACCAGGCCGCCCAGGAAGATCCGGCGGCGGCCGAAGACGTCGCCGAGCGCGCCGGAGGTGACGATCACCGCGGCGCCGACCAGCATGTAGCCGGTCACCGCCCACTGCAGGGTGTCCACCGAGGCGCCTACGTCCTGGCTGATCGCCGGGAGCAGGATCGTCACGGCCGACGTGTTCGCGTTCACCACCAGGGCGGACACACAGGCGGCGAGCAGGACACCGAGTCCTGCCGCGCGATTGGTCTGTGCCGGTGAATCCGTCGCCGCCATCGGCCGCCCCTCCCTTTTTCGATGCCGCCAGCCTCTCCGGCGGCGCCGCGGACCGGCATCGCTCGCGCCGGATGAATCGCTGGGCCCGCGCACCGCCTACCTTCGGAGCCCATGGCCGAGTCGACCATGTCGCTCGCTCCGGCGGACGAACAGGACCTCCAGCAGTTCCTGCTCTTCCTGGGCAGCGCGCTCACCGCCGCCGGCGAGGCGGTCAACCAGATCGAGGAGCACCTGCTCAAGGTGGCGGCCGTCTACGGCGCCCCGCAGGCCCGGGTCAGCGTGCTGCCGACCTATCTCGTGGTGGCGCTGGAACCGGGCCGGCCGGCCACCCTGGAACCGACCCGGCAGCTGCGCGGCGGGCTCCGGCTGGACCAGACCGCCGCGGTGTTCGACCTGCTCCGGGCGGCGCAGCAGGGCAAGCTGCCGCCCGCGCTGGGCAGCCGTCAGGTGCTCGCCGCGGTGGAGATGCCGCCCCGGTTCGGCCCGGCCACCCGGGTCACCGGGCACGCCGTGCTGATCGTCGGTATCTGCCTGATCCTGGCGCCGACCTGGGGTGACATCGCGCTGTCCGCGGTCTTCGGGGTGCTGGTCGGGATCCTCCGGCTGGTCGGCGCCCGATGGGCCAGCGCCCAGATGATCATGCCGGTGATCGCCGCGTTCGCGGTCTCCGCGGTGACCTTCTGGCTGGCCGGCAGCGGATGGGCGGAGGCCGACCTGCGCGCCATGGTGGCCCCGCTGGTGACCTTCCTGCCCGGCGCGATGCTGACCATGGGCGTGGTGGAGCTGTCCGCGTACGAGATGATCACCGGCTCCAGCCGCCTGGTGGCCGGCGCCCTGCAGTTGCTGCTGCTGGCCTTCGGCATCATCGGCGCGGCGCATGTCGCCGGGGTGCCGGCGCCGGCCGCGCCCACCGACGTCGCGGCGAACACGGTCGGCTGGTGGGCGCCCTGGGCCGGGGTCCTGATCGTCGGGATCGGCAACTACCTGCTGCACGCCGGGCCGCGGCGGTCGTTCTGGTGGCTGCTGCTGGTGCTCTACTCCGGATTCGCCGCGCAGTTCCTCGGCAACCTGGTGCTCGGCGGCTACCTGAGCGGGTTCGTCGGCGCGCTCGCCCTGACCGTGGTCGCCTACCTGGTGGAACGCCGGCCGTCCGGGCCACCGGCGCTGGTCTGTTTCCTGCCCGGGTTCTGGTTGCTGGTGCCGGGCGCGCTCACCCTGATCGGGGTGACCGAGTACCTCGGGCAGGACACGGTCCGCGGGATCCAGGACCTGATCGGCTCGGTCGGCACGATGGTCTCGATCGCGCTCGGCGTGCTGTGCGGGCACCCGCTGGTCCGGGCGATGACCCGATGACCACCACCGAGAGGGAGCTGCTCCAGTTCCTCGGGCCGCTCACCGGGATGCTGCTGGCGTCCAGCTTCGAGGGGACGATGCGGTGCGAGGCGATCGTCCGGGACGTCGCCGCCGCGTACGGGCACACCGTGGAGGTGACCTTCCTGGCCGACGCGGCGGTGCTCACCGTCGGCGAGCGCACGCTGTCCTTCGCCCGGGAGCCCGGGGTGCCGCCGTTGCACCGAGTTTCCCTGATCAAAGCGCTGCTGAGCAGGGTGTACAGCGGCGGTCTGTCCGCTTCGGACGCGACGGACCAGCTCCACGCGATCCGCCGGCTGCCGGGCCGCTGGTCGAGGCCCTGGCAGGTGCTCGGCCTGGTCGCGTTCACCGTCGGCTTCGGGATCTCGGTCCAGGCCACCTGGCAGCAGGTCGGCGTCTCGGCGCTGACCGGCCTGCTGATCGGCCTGCTGGTGGTGGCCGGCGGCCGGCGCCGCGGGCTGGTGCTGATCGAGCCGTTCCTCGCCTCGCTGCTGGTCACCGCGGTGGTGCTGACCCTGCACCAGCACGACCTGATCGCCGGCGGCCCGATCCAGCTGATCGTCCCGGCGCTGTTCTACTTCATCCCCGGCGACGCGATCACCGCGGCCGCCCTGGAGCTGGCGGTGAACCGGATGACCGCGGGCGCCGCCCGGCTGGTCTACAGCATGGTGGTGCTCCTCATCCTGGCGTTCGGCGCACTGATGGCGACGGTGCTGCTCCAGGTGCCGCAGAGCGCCCTGTACGACGTGACCGTCCCGGGCAATCTGGGCCCGGTGGCCGTGTGGGGCGGCTGGGTGCTGTTCGCCGCCGGGGTGATGCTGACCTTCTCGATGGCCCCGCGGGACTTCCCGTGGGCGCTCGGCCTGGTCCTGCTCACCGCTGCGGTGACCGAGGTGGGCACCCGCTCGCTGGGCGACCCGGCCGGCACCTTCCTGGGCGCGGTGGTGATGATGGCGACCGCGCTGCTGCTCGGCCGGCGGCCCGGCATGCCTCCCGCCTACGTCCTCTACCTGGGCGCGTTCTACGTGCTCACCCCGGGTTCGCACGGGCTGCGCGGGCTGGAGAGCTGGATCGGCGGCGACCCGATCCAGGGCGTCACCGGACTCGCCGACATGGTCTCGCTGCTGGTCGCGATCGCGGTCGGGATGCTGGTCGGCGCGGCAACGGTCGGACGGTTCATCCGTACGGGGTGACGCTCCCGGCCGCCGGAACCCGGACCGTCGGGGGATATGCGGAGACGTAACCCGGTGGAGCCGGCGCTGCTCATGTTCCCGCTCGGCCTCTTCCTGGTCGCGGCCATCCTGGACCTGGCCACCCTGGCCGGGGCGCCGTCGATGGTGGGCACCCTGGCGTACTGGAATGTGCTCGCCGGTCTGGCCGGCGGCGTCCTCGCCGCGGTGATCGGCCGCCCGCGGGCCGCGATCCTGCTCGCCGACCTGGGGGTGCTGTTCCTCTTCGCGGTGCTCGCGATGATCCGGGTGCGCACCGGCGACCGCACCGTCGATCCCGGCCTCTTCCTGCTGGAACTGCTCGGCTGCGGGTCGGCGCTGGCCGCCTCGTGGTTCGGCGGACGCCTCGATCCGAACCGTTCTCCAGGGATGAGGCGATCCGCATCCAGGCACGCCGATGATTCCGCCGGGATCACACCTATCCGAAGGGAGTCAGCGTGAGCGCTGAGGCGGAAAACCAGGCGACTTCGCCGCCGAAGTCCGCGCGCGCGGTGTCCTACATCTCCTGGGTGGCACTGGCACTGATGACCACCAGCTCGGTGGCCAGCCTTCGCCCGGCGCCGACCATGGCGGTCTACGGCCTCGCCAGCATTTTCCTCTACATCGTGCCGGCCATCGTCTTCCTGCTGCCGACCGCGCTGGTCTCCGCGGAGCTGGCGTCCGGCTGGAACGGCGGCGTCTACAACTGGGTCAGCCAGGGCCTGTCCAAGCCGATGGGCTTCCTCGCGGTCTGGTGCCAGTTCGCGATGACCATCTTCTACTACCCGAGCCTGCTCGGTTTCGTGGCCAGCACGCTGGCCTATGTGATCAACCCGGACCTGGCCTCCAGCGGCCTGTGGACCGCCATCGTGATCATGGTCTGTTACTGGACCGGTGTCTGGGTGTCGTCCCGCGGCACCAAGGGCGTCGCCGGCCTGGCCAGCGGCGGACTGATCATCGGCACGCTGATCCCCGGCGTGCTGCTGGTGGTGCTCGGCATCGCCTTCCTCGGCCAGGGCAACGAGTCGGCCGCTCCGATGACCGCCGACCACCTGCTCCCGGCCTGGGCCGGGCTGTCCAGCCTGGTGCTGATCGTGAACAACTTCCTGTCCTACTCGGGCATGGAGATGAACGCGGTGCACGTCTCCTCGCTGCGCCAGCCGGGCAAGGAGTTCCCGCGGGCGATGTTCCTGGCCATGGGCCTGGTGCTGCTGATCTTCATCCTGCCGGCCCTGGCGATCAGCTGGATCGTGCCGGCCGACGAGCTGTCCCTGACCGCCGGCGTGATGCAGGCGTTCGACGCGGTGTTCGCCGCCTTCGACTCGCAGTGGCTCACCCCGATCCTCGGCGTGATGCTGGTGGCCGCGTCGCTGGGTGGCATGCTCACCTGGCTGGCCGGGCCGTCCCGCGGCCTGCTGCTGATCTCGCGGACCGAGGGGTACCTGCCGCCGTACCTGCAGAAATTGAACAAGAACGGCGTGCAGCAGAACATCCTGGTGGTCCAGGGCCTGGTCACCACCGTGATCGCGCTGGCCTACGCGTTCATCCCGGACGTGTCCAGTGTGTACTGGATCTTCTCGGTGATCACCACCCAGGTCTACCTGATCATGTACCTGCTGATGTTCGTGGCCGCGGTACGCCTGCGCCGCAACCAGCCGGACCACCCGCGCGGCTACCGGGCCCCGATGCTGACCGCCCTGTGCGGGGTCGGTTTCGCCGCCTCGCTGGCCGCCCTGCTGATCGGCTTCGTCCCGTCGTCGCAGTTCGGCGGCGGCAGCGTCTGGACCTACCTGGCGATCGTCGCGGGCGGCGCGCTCGGGCTGGGCCTGCTGGTGCCCTACCTGTTCTACCGGGCCCGGAAACCGTCCTGGAAGACCGCGTCGGCCGAGGAGGAGGTGCCGGCATGAGCGAGAAACGGTTCCTCGTCTACCTGGTCAGCGGGATCCTGTTCGTCCTGCTCGCCGGGGTCGGGCTGGTCCGCTACCACGGCAAGAAGGAGACCGAGCAGGCCACCGCGAAGGCCGAGCAGCTGCAGTCCGAGCTGGGTGCGGCCGGGCTGCGGGTGCCGTCCACCGAACAGATCGCCCGGGTGCTCGGCGACGACGGCGGCGCGATCTGCTACGACCCGGGCGACGCGCTCCGGCGCGGCGTCCTCTACGGGATGATCACGAACGGCGCGGCCGGCCCCGGCCAGCGTCCGGTCATCGTGGACAGCCGCATCCTGACCGGCCAGCTGCTGATCATCAAGGTGTACTGCCCGCAGTACATCGAGTCGTTCCAGGAGATCATCGACAACGTCAAGAAGGCCGAGGTGTGACGGCGTGGACCTGCGAGCCAACATCAGCGAGCTGATGCCCCGGGCCCGGGCCGACCTGGCCGACCTGGTGGCGATCCGCTCGGTGGCCGACCCGCGGCAGTTCCCGCCGGAGGAGTGCGAACGGGCGGCTACCTGGGTGGTGGACCGGTTCGCCGAGGTCGGCTTCACCGACCTGGGCCTGCACGAGACCAGCGACGGCAGCAAGGCGGTCTACGGGCAGCGGGCGGCGAACCGCCCGGACGCCCCGACCGTGCTGCTCTACGCGCACTACGACGTGCAGCCACCGCTCGACGACGACGCCTGGCGGACCCCGCCGTTCCAGCTCACCGAAGCGAACGGGCGCTGGTACGGCCGGGGCGCCGCCGACTGCAAGGGCAACATCGTCATGCACCTGACCGCGCTCCGGGCCCTCGGCGACGCCGGCGTCCCGGTCAACCTGAAACTCATCGTCGAGGGTTCCGAGGAACAGGGCACCGGCGGGCTGGAGGACTTCGTCGTCGGCAACCCGGAGCTGCTGCGCGCCGACGCGATCCTGGTCTGCGACACCGGCAACGCGGCGGTGGGCCAGCCGGCCACCACGGTGACGCTGCGCGGCCTGGTCAACGTGGTGGTCACCGTCTCGGCCCTGGACGGGGAGCTGCACTCCGGCATGTTCGGCGGGGCCGCCCCGGACGCCCTCGCGGCGCTCATCCAGATCCTGTCCACGCTGCGGGACCGGGCCGGGAACACCACGATCGCCGGGCTCACCCACGACCAGACCTGGACCGGCGCGCCGTACCCGACCGAGCAGTTCCGGGCGGACGCCGGCCTCCAGGACGGCGTCGGCCTGCTCGGCGACGGATCGGTCTCGGACATGATCTGGGCGAGGCCGGCGGTCACCGTGCTCGGCCTCGACTGCCCGCCGGTGATCGGCTCGGCGGCCGCCATCCAGCCGCGCGCCCGGGCCCGGCTCAACCTCCGGGTGCCGCCCGGCACGGACGCGGTCAAGGCGCAGGACGCGCTGATCGCGCACCTGCACGCGGCGGCGCCGTGGGGAGTGCGGGTGGAGGTCGTCAAGGAGGCGCTGGGGCAGCCCTTCGAGGCCCGCACCGGCGGCCCGGCCTACCGGGCGCTGGCCGGGGCGATGCGGGACGCCTACGGCCGGGAGATGACCAGTCTCGGCCAGGGCGGCTCCATCCCCCTGGCCAACGTCTTCGCCGACACCTACCCGGACGCGGAAATCGTCCTGATGGGCGTCGAGGAGCCACTCGCCCTCATCCACGCCCCGAACGAGAGCGTCGACCCCACCGAGATCGCCAACCTGGCCCTCGCGGAGGCGCTCTTCCTGCAGCGATACACCAAGTAACCCCGCGGAACCGGGCCCGGCGCTGGAGGAAGGCGCCGGGCCCTTCGTTCTCTGGTCGAGGACCATCCCCGCTGCCGCGATGCCGCTGACATTCTTGCGGATGGCTTTCTGGTACGACTCGCAGCGCTGTGCGAGCCGGCCCGCGAGGCTGCGGCCCGCTTACGGCCACGGCGCGTGTCGTGCGGGTCCGCCGGGGGAAACCGCGAGGCCGCGGCCCACGTCGGCCACGACGCGACCCCACGGTTTGCGGCCTGGCCGAAGCGGGCGGGCGACGAGGCCGGGCGGACGACGGGGTTTCGGTGACCAACCGCGGACATCGAAGGGGGTCGGTGATCGTTCTGGACGCGCCAGCGTCCTGATCACCGACCCCTGCCCCGCGCGGGAGCATGCGATCCGCACCCCGGCGGACCCGCGTCAACGAGGATCTTGAAATTGATCTCCGGAGTTCGCCACGGAAAGGCGTAGAGGAGCCCGGGGCACCCGGACTCCTCTACGCCGTGAATCACACCGCCACCGGATCCCTGGAGCGCAGGCCGGCGATGCCGGTGATGATGCCGCCGATGCCGACGAAGCAGAGCGTCGTGGCGCCGATGAAGACGAACGTGGCCAGGCCCAGGCCCGGCCAGACCAGGACCGCGATCGCGGCCAGGACCGCGAAGACGCCCAGGCCGATCCGCCAGCCGACGCCCTCGCCGCGGTGCCCGATGCTGGTGAAGATCTCCGCCAGCCCTTCCAGCAGCCAGCCCAGCGCCACGATGACCAGCAGCAACGTCACCGATCCGGCCAGGTTGCGCATGCAGAGGATGCCGAGCAGGCCGACCAGCACCCCGAAGATGACCCCGAGCACCCGGCCGGCCACCGGCGAGTCCGGGGTGAAGACGAACTGCAGGACCCGGATCACGCCGACGATCAGCAGATTCAGTCCGAACAGGAACCCGACCACCTTCAGTGTCGCCGACGGCCAGGCGAACGCCACGATGCCCAGCACCAGGGCGAGCACCCCGGCCACCAGGGCCAGCCAACCCGCTTTTCGTCCCATTCATGCCCCCTCAAGGCAAGAGGGGGACCCGGCCGACCGGCCGGGTCCCACCGTGATCAGCGGTACCGGACCTCGCGGCCGTGCACCGACAGGGCGTAGATGATCAGGACGTCGGTGGCGATCATGATGGTGCACCAGACCGGGTAGGCGGGCAGGAACATCAGGTTCGCCAGGGCGCTCACCGCGGCGATGATGATGCCCACCACGCGGGCCCACATCTGGCCGAGGAAGATCCCGATGCCGGCGAGCACCGCGATCACCCCGAGCAGCAGGTGGGTCCAGCCCCAGACGGTGTAGTCGACGTTCAGCACCAGGCCGGACTCGGTGGCGACGTAGTACTCGTCCTTGAAGATGGCGACCAGGCCCTCGATGGCCTGGAAGCCGCCCATCAGCAGCAGCATGACACCGGCGAAGACCACCATGCCGACCCAGGCCGTGGGTTCGCGATGTGCCGTCGGCGGAAGGTAGGGGGTCTCCTGATCCCGCAGGTCTGCCATGTCGATTCCTCTCAGTTCAGGTTCTCGGGGCGCCGGAGCGGCGCCCGAGGGAGGTCGCTGAACGCGGCGGCCAGGTACATGCCGACCAGCTCGGTGCGGGCCGCCGCGTGCGCGGCCACCTCGATCACCTCGCCGTCGGCGGTGCGCAGCCGCACCGCGATCGGGTTGCGCCCGCACTTGCGCCCCTCGCGGAGCGGCAGCACGTAGACGCCTTTCGGGGTGACCTGCGCGGCCAGCCGGACGGTCCGGTCCAGGACCGGGCCGCGCCGGATCACCAGCACCTCACCGGACCAGCGCGCCCACATCCACCGGGACCAGCGCCGGCGGAGGCGCCGCCAGCCCGCCGGGGGCCGGCCGACGGTCCGGATCCGGCACTCGAAGGTGGGACCGTCCTCGGCGAAGGCCCGGCGCTTGCGCCGCTCCCGTCCGACGGCGAGCGCCAGGAGCAGGACAAAGACGAAGATGGACGTCGATATCGTCACCGGACCTCCCGTTCGGTCGCGTCATCCCCGGTGGATGAGTCCCGTTTCCAGTTCCGGGGGCGCCAGGCCTCCACCACCTTGGCCACCGCGGTGACCAGGAAGAGCTGCCCGACCAGCGCCTCGATCACGGCGATCGTCTGGCCCGGGTTGCCGGCCGGGACGAAGTTGCCGTAGCCGGTGGTGGTCACCGTGACGAAGCTGAAGAACAGCGCGTCGGCCAGCGACGGATCGCCCTGCGCGCCGAAGAGCGGACCGGGCTGGAAGACCGCGACACATCCGTAGGCGAACCCGAAGGCCATCCCGATCAGCAGGTACGCCGCCAGCGCCCCGAGCATCGTCTGCCCGTCCACCCGGTGCCGGCGCCCCAGGTCCCGGACGATGGCGATCGGCGCCAGCAGGTACAGCGCGCTGGCCGCGGAGAAGGCCACCCCGCTCAACGTCCGCGCCTGGCTGAACGCGTTCACCGTGGCCGTGACGATGGCGAGCAGGAAGACCAGCCCGCCGGCCACCCGGAGCCCGCGGTGCGCCCCGGCCACCCGCAGCGACTGCCACACCGTCGCGGTCTGCACGAACAGCAGCAGGGTCACCAGCCATCGCTGCTCCGCGGAGAGCGCCAGCACGTACGTGCTCACGATCAGGAGCAGGACCAGGCCGTACCCGTAGCGGAGGTTCATCCGGCCGGGTCGTCGTCCGCCGGTAGGCGGCGCACCTCGATCAATCGCAGCCCGAGCCCGTGGATCCGGGAGATCAGGCCGACCACCGCGGACTGATCCGGCAGATTCCCGTGCAACACGGTCTCCGGCGGCTCGACGCTCACCGTCAAGTCACGTAGTTCGGCGAGCACCTCCTCCGGGATCACCCCGGAGACTCGGACCTGGTAGGTCGCATCCGGCATCACTTCGCCCCCTATTTCACGAACTGTTCGGAGCCGGCCGCGGGCGAGGGCCGCGTATGTTTCAGCAGCCCGAGCCGGAACAGCCGCTCGATGCGGCGCACCGTGAACGGGTGCGACTGCGGCAGCTGCGCCAGTTCCACCCAGAACCCGCGCAGTGCCTTGCCCTGGCGCAACAACTGGTCGACGTCGGTGGTGTGCTCGGTGTGCCGCCCCGAGGCCAGCAGCACCAGGCCGGACGCGCCGGACGGGCACAGGAAGGCGCCGTGCCGGTCGCAGGAGTACTCCCGCAGCCGGGACAGGGTCGGGCCGAGCACCGGGATCCGCTCCGAGTAGGCGACCGAGAGCTGGTACCACAGCGAGACGTGGTGCAGCCGGATGTGGCCCAGCTCGTGGCCGAGGATGAACCGCAGCCCTTCGCGGTTGTTCTGCCGCAGGTTCACGAAGAGCTCGTTGGCGAGCACCACGTAGTCGTGCCCGGTGGCCTGCGCCGCGAAGGCGTTCAGCGTGCCGTTCCCGTTGGCCAGGTAGAGCGACGGCCGGCGGGGCAGCCCGAGGCGGTGCGCGAAGTCGTCGGCGGTCCGGTACAGGTCGCCGTACTGGTGCGGGTTCAGTTCGACCGCGGTGCCGCGGACCGCGGCGCGCTGCGTCTCCCGGATGATCACCAGAGCCGGCACCAGGAGGAGCAGCCCGAAGAAGGCGCTGCGGATCGCGGCGCCCCACCCCGAGTCGACCACCCGGTCGGGCAGGAAGGGCAGCGCGATCGCGGCCTGCAGGATCACCCAGATGATGATCAGGTTGAGCACCACCATGAACACGTAGAACGGCATCTCGGCCGGGTGCCGCAAGCGCTTGCCGACCGCTGATGACGTCGACACAGCCCATCTCCTCTCCTCATCGGCCCGCGGATCGGCGCGCCGCGGCTCCCTGCCGACCCTTCACCCGGGAGAGCCCCCGCACCTCATCCCGCTGGAATGAGGCCGCAGGCAAAGGCTGCGGCGAGGCTGTCGGCAGCAGAGGGAGTGCGGTTCGCCGCCGGGCCGCGGGCGCTTGCGATCGCCATGGCTTTCGTACGACCGGAGCACCCGCCCGCGGTCACCCGGGCGGAGCCGCGTCCGTCGTACCGGAAAAGGAGCCGAAGTGATCGACAACCGTGAGCGTCGCTGGCTCGCCCGCCTCGCGTTCGTCGCGGCCGCCGCCGCCACCGTGCTGGTCCTCGCGGTCGCCGGCCTGCGCGGCAGCCTCGCGCTGCTGCTGACCGGCGTGGTCGGCAGCGCGGTGACGCTGGCCGCCGCCTGGCTTTTCCTCACCCACCGCGGCGTGCTCCGCTGGGCCGCCGGGCTGGTCGTGGTGCTCACCCCGGTGGTGGTCGCGGTGCTCTTCGCCCGCGCCAGCCTGATCTGGGTGGTGCTGGTGTTCGGCCTGCTCTGGAGCGCCGCGATGACGGCCGGCCGGCGGGCGCTGGCCACCGAGCCGGCGAGCCCGGTGGTGCTGCGCACCCCGCCGCCGCGACGACCGTTCCTGATCATGAATCCGCGCTCCGGGGGCGGGAAGGTCGGCCGGTTCCGGCTCGACGAGCGCGCCCGGGAGCTGGGCGCCGAGGTGTTCCTGCTGGACGGCCCGGCGGTGGACGTGGCCGAGGTGGCCCGGCAGGCGATCCGGGACGGCGCCGACCTGCTCGGGGTGGCCGGCGGGGACGGCACGCAGGCGCTGGTCGCCGGGGTGGCCGCCGAGCACGGCATCCCGTTCCTGGTGATCTCCGCGGGCACCCGCAACCACTTCGCCCTGGATCTGGGTCTGGACCGGGAGAACCCGGCGGCCTGCCTGGACGCGCTCACCGACGGCGAGGAGGTGCGGATCGACCTGGGCCGGATCGGGGACCGCACGTTCGTCAACAACGCGTCGTTCGGGGCCTACGCGGCCGTGGTGCAGAGCCCGGAGTACCGGGACGCGAAGATCGGCACCGCGCTGGACCTGCTGCCGGCCGCGCTCGACGGGCAGTCGCCGCTGGAGCTGACCGTGGACGGGACCACGCTGACCGGGCCGCAGGCCGTACTGATCAGCAACAACGCGTACCGGACGGACTCCGGGCAGCGGTCCGCGATGGACCGCGGCGAGCTGGGCGTGCTGGCGGTGACGGTGCGCGGGGCACTGGACGCGGCCGGGCTGATCGGGCGGCGCGGGCGGTCCCGGGCGCTGACCGTCCGGACCGCGCACGAGGCGGTGATCGACGCCGACCTGCCCGAGGTCCCGGTCGGGGTGGACGGCGAGGCCCTGGTCCTGCCGACGCCGGTGCGCTGCGAGATCCGGCCCGGCGCGCTCCGGGTCCGGGTCCCCCGCCAGCGGCCCGGCGTCCCCACGCCGCCCCCGCAACTCGACTGGACACGATTGCGGCGGCTGGCGGTGTCCCATGGCGCCGCCTCCGCGGCAGTGGGCCCCTGAGAGCCGACGCCGAGGGGCCCGGAAACGACCGGAGTCGTTTCCGGGCCCCTCGGCGTCATGCCGGGACCGGCCGCTACCGGCGGCGGTCGACGCGCCGGGTCACCCGTCGGGCGGTGCGCCGGCCGGTACGCCGGGCGACTCTCCGTGAACCGAACATGTCAGTCTCCTCTCCGTGTCGGACGACGCGGCGTTCAGGAACCCGCGGTCTCCAGGTCGTGCAGGATCTTGGCGTCCTCCGCGTTGACCAGCCCGATGGCGATCAGGTCGAGCGGGCTGATGAACCCGTCCGCCAGCCGGAACCCGCCGGCCCGGGCGATCGCGTCGCGCAGCGGCACCGCCCAGTGGTGCTCGATCAGCAGCAACGCGGCCGCGCTGTCGTTCGGGATGTCCTCGAGGACGTCCCAGGCCTGCGGGTCGTCGAAGACCGCGACCTGGCCGTCCTCCTCGGCCACGGCCGCGCCCAGCCGGGCGCCCGCCACCATCCCGTCCTCGCCCTCGATGCCGAGGCCGATCAACGCGCCGATCTTGCTGCCCAGCTCGACGGCCTCATCCTTGGTCAGGTTGCTCAGGTGCTCGACCTCCACCTCGCCCTGGGCGTCCTTGTAGACGGCGAGCGCGTCGATCACGCGCACCGTGTCGCTCTGCCGCAGCCGCTCCAGCTCGGCGATGACCTCGCCGTGGAAGTCCGGGTGCCGGAAACCCAGCACGATCAACTGGACGGGTCCGATGGCCATTTGTCGCTCCTTCTCGAATCCCTGCCTTTGCCCCGATCCTCTGTTCGGCGGCCCGGGTAGCGCCTCATCCGGCACGGGTGAGGCCCCGGCTCCGGCGCTCGCGGGACGCTGACCACCATGAAGCGGATCCTCGTCGTTCTCGTGCTGCTCCTCGGCCTGGCAGGCTGCTCGTCCTCGTCCGGCACCGCGGCCACGCCGCCGGTCTGTGACAGTTGGGAGGCGGTGCAGGTGACCGTCGGCCACATCAAGAACGTCAACGTCTCGGAGAACGGGCTGTCGGCGCTGCAGCCGTACCTGACCCAGCTCAAGGACCAGCTGAGCCAGCTCTATCTGGACGCCAAGGCGCAGTTCGCGGCGCAGGCCGAGGCGCTGAAGGCGGCCGCCCAGCAGCTCGGCGACGACCTGCGGACCGCCCGGGCCAACCCGGACCGGACCACGCTGGCCGCCGTGCGCAGCTCGGTCGCCGAGGTCCGGACCAGCGCCGACAGTCTGCACACCGCCATGGGCTCGACCTGCTGAGGAGGACGCCATGGAGATCGAGGAGAGCCGGGCCAGCGGCTGGGTCGCCTGGGTGCTGTTCGGCGGCATCCTGCTGGTGCTGCTCGGCGCGGTGCACCTGACCATCGGCCTGGTCGCCCTGCTCAAGCCGGAGGTCCTCGCCGACACCCGGGCCGAGCACCTGCTGTCGGTGCCGCTGACCGCGCTCGCCTGGGTGCACCTGGTGCTCGGGGTGGTCGCCCTGGTCACCGGGGTCGGGCTGGTCCGCGGGGTGACCTGGGCCCGGTTCGTGGCGCTCGGGATCGCGCTGCTGGCCGCGCTGGTCAACTTCGCGTTCATCGCGGTGCACCCGGCCTGGTCGGTGATCGCGATCGCGCTGGCCACGCTGATCGCCTGGGCGGTCGTGGCGCACGGCGGCGAGGTCGCCGACGCGTACGGCCGGTGATCCGCCGGCTCGACGATTGGCAGCGACGGCGGCGGGTGCCCGGTTTCGGGTACGCCGTCGTCTGCAAGTACCTCGACGACGGCGGCCCCAGGGAGGCCGCGCTGATCACCTACTACGGGTTCCTCAGCCTGTTCCCGGTGCTGCTGCTCGCCGTCACCATCGTGACCGAGGCCCTGCGGAACCGCCCGGAGCTGCGCCAGCGGATCATCGACGGGTTCGTGCCGGTCTCGCTGCGCCCCGAGGTGGACGCCGCGGTGGCGAGCCTGCCCACCTCGCACGCGGCGTGGATCGTCGGCGTCCTGGGCCTCGCCTACACCGCGGCCGGTGTGGTGCTCTCCGCCTACTTCACGCTCAACCACGTGGCGGCCGTGCCCTGGCGGAACCGGCCCGGCTACCTCTCCCGGTACCTGCGCGTCCTGGGCGCCCTGGCCGTTCTGCTGGCCGGGATCGTGGCCACCGCGCTGCTGCCCGCGGCCGCCGCCTTCGTCGCCGCGTTCCTGGTGTTGTGGCTGCTCACCCGGCTGCTGCTGGACCGGCCGGCGCCGCTGCGGGCGCTCTGGCCGGCCCTGCTGCTCGGCGCCGGCGCGGTGACCCTGATGCTGGAACTCGGCGCCGCGCTGCTGCCCCGGCTGATCCGCGGCGCCGGCCTGGTCTACGGCGGGTTCGCCACCGTGGCCGGCATTTTCACGCTGCTCTACCTGCTCAGCAACGCCCTGGTGCTGGCCGCCGAGGTGGCCGCCGTCCGGTGGGCCCGGCTCTGGCCCCGGGCCCTGGACCCGTCCCGGCCGACGGCCGCCGACCGGCGCGCCGTCGAGCTGCTCAAGCGGGAGCAGGAGCGTTTTGCCGAGGCAGGTAGAACGCCGCCGCCAGACCGATGAAGCCGGCCAGCGCGACCGCCACCATGGCGATGCTGTAGGCCGACCCGGGCCGCGAGCCGATCCCGGCCACCAGGATCGTCCCGGCCACCGCGCCGCCCAGCGCCGACCCCAGGTTCGAGACGCTGCGGGACAACCCGGAGATCTCGCCCTGCAGGTCCTCGCCGAACGCCGACTGGACCACGTTCACCGACGGGGTGAGCATGCCGCCCAGTCCGAAACCGATCACGAACAGGCCGGGCACGAACATCCACACCGACTTGGAGATCACCACCAGGGTGAGCAGCAGCACCACGCCCACCACGGTGATCACGAAGCCGGCCAGGATCAGCGTCCGCTGCGCGCGCCGCTTGGCGAACCGTTCCGCGGCCAGCGAGGAGATCAGCAGACCGGCCGTGGTCGCGGTGAACACCACGCCCGTCTCGATCGCGTTGTACCCCCGCACCACCTGCAGATAGGCGGACACCACGAAGGACGTGCCCATCAGCATCAGCCACTGGGCGCTCTGCGTGATCATGCCGAGGTTGGAGGTGCGGTTGTGGAACAGCTTGGTGGACAGCAGCGGCTCCTTGCCGGCCCGTTCCCTGGACCGCACGTGCGCGAAGAACCCGGCGAGCACGGCCGCGCCGGCGACCAGCAGCCCGAGCATCACCCCGACGTTGTCGTCCGCGGCCAGGATGCCGGAGACCACCAGCACCAGGCCGAGCGCGGAGAGCACCGCGCCGAGCGGGTCGGTCGGCCGGGTCGGGTCGGCCGGCAGCGGGTCCGTCACCCAGCGGCGGCTGAGCACCGCGATCAGCAGGACCATCGCGGCCTGGAACAGGAACGCGGCCCGCCAGCTGATCGCGGTGGAGATGAAGCCACCGATCAGCGGGCCGGTCGCCGCGCCGATCCCGCCCAGCGCGCTGATCATCCCGAACGCCCGGGCCCGCGAGGTCAGGTCGGTGAACAGCAGCGTGGTCAGGATGTAGACCGGCGGGATCAGCATCGCGGTGCCGATGCCCTCCAGGATCGAGTTGCCCAGGATCAGGATGCCCAGGCCGGGCGAGACCGCGCTGATCAGCGCGCCCACCCCGTAGACCAGCAGGCCGATGGTGAGGCACCGTTTCCGGCCGATCCGGTCGGTCAGCTTGCCGCCCGGGATCATCAGCGCGGCCATCACCAGCAGGAAGATCGTGATGGCCAGCTGGACGCCGGCCACCGTGGTGTTCAGGTCCTGGCTGATGTCGTTGATCATCACGTTCATGTTCGACCCGGCGAAGCTGCAGATGAACTGCGCCAGCGCGAACGGGATCAGCGCCCGTCTGAGCGCCGGCGAGAAACGCCCGGTCCTGGTCTGTTCCACCATCGCGGCACCGCCTTCAGTCGTCCGCCGTCACTACGCTTCCTCTCGGCGAACGCTGCCCGCAGCGGCAGCTCCGGGCATCCTCCCCGGCGCATGACCCGGCGCGGCAACACCGGGCACGTCAACCCCGCTTTCCGGTACGGCGGTCAGTACCGGCCACCCCAGCGGCTGTCCCGGCTCCAGCGCGGGCCGACCTCCATCCACTCCCGGCCCCAGGCCCGGTCCCGGCGCCGGTCCAGCATCCCGCGGCCGATCCGGTGCAGCCCGACCAGGGCGGCGCACAGGCTCAGCGTCACCGCGGCGCCCACCAGGACCGCCTGCGAGGTGGGGTTGCGGCTGGCCGGCGGCATCCGCAGCGTCCCGCTGTCGTCCACCCAGACCGGGATCCGGGCGCCGGTCTTCGCGTCCACGCCGGTCTGCACCACCCCGCTGCGCGCCGACCCGTCCGGCGCCGTCCAGGTGGCCTTGGCGGCCTGCGGGGAAGCCGTCCGGGCGCCCTCCGCCAGGGTCGTCGAGGTGTCCTCGACCAGCACCGCGTCGACCTGGAAGATGTGCTTGCGCTCCCACTGCTGAGCCCGCAGGTCCTGCCGGTAACTGGCCTCGCCGGCCCACCAGGCCAGCAGCGGCGCCCCGGCCAGGAACGAGAAGACCAGCACGAACACCATGAGACTCTCGACCCGGTCGGTGGTACGGCGCAGCACGTTGCGTTCCCAGCCGAACCGGCGCGCGACCCGACGCCCGATCATGTGGCAGCTCCCTCTCCCCCGCGCTCCTCGCAGGTCTCCCGAGCATCACCCGGGAACCTGTGCCGACGACGCACATCGGCGCACCGGGGCCTTCATGATCTGAGTGGCGAACCGCACCCGTCGCCATTCGCCACGGGTGATTCACCCGGCCCCGGTCACCGCGATCCACCCCGCCGGCCCCGGTCCCGGCGATCCACCCCGCCGGCCTGGGTCACGGCGATTCACCCCGCCTGGGTGAGGGCCGCCCGGCGCGGTTGCGGCCACGCTGTCCCCATGACCGGCACCCGAATCCGCCTCACCCACGAGTCCGCGGAAGCCACGGCATCCGGCATCTACGGCATCATCGTCGGCGCGGCCGTCCTGGTCGCCAGCCACGCGCTGACCGCCTGGCGGGACGTCCTGGCCGTGCTGATCACGCTGGTCGTCTACTGGGCCGCGGAACGTTACGCGCGGATCGTGGCCGAGCGGATCCACGAGGGCCACCGCCCCGCCTGGCACATCGTGCGCGAGCAGCTCACCAGCGGCTGGGAGATGGTCACCGCCTCGGTGCTGCCGCTGCTCACCCTGATCGCGGTCCGGCTGACCGGCGCCCAACTGGTCACCGCCGAGATCGCCTCGCTGGCGGTCAGCACGCTGCTGCTCTGCCTGGCCGGCTGGCGGGTCGGCGGAGGCGGCCGGCTCACCACCGGCGAGCGCGTGGTGTCCACCCTGGTCGCCGGCTCCTTCGGCGCCGCCCTGGTCATCCTCAAGACCCTGCTGCACTGAGCCTCCGGCTTGGTGGGCTGGGCCTCAGGGGTGTCTCAAGGGACTTGAGACACCCCTGAGGCCCAGCCCACCCACCCCGCGACGCGCGCATCGACCCGGACCGCACCGCGCCTCGCGGTGTTCGGCTGGGCGTGAGGGGTGCCTCAAGTCCCTTGAGGCACCCCTCACGCCCAGCCCGTGGGACCGCGACGCGCGGATCGGCCCGGGTCAGACCGGTCGGAGGGAGCGGAGCAGCGTCATGATCCGGCCGGTCTCCCAGCCGCGCTCCCCGGAGTACCGCTCGGTGACGGTGATCGCCTCGGCGTCCACCCGGATCAGGCTCCAGGAGCGCGCCGTGCCCCGGGTCCGGTGGCTGGTCGCGGTGCCCGCCACCACCACCGCGGCGCCGTCGATCCGGCGGACGTCCGGGACGTGGGTGTGCCCGGCGAGCACCAGGTCGACGCCGGCCGCCCGGGCCGCCCGCAGCAACCGGCCCCGGCCGGCCAGGCTCACCCCGATCGGCGGGTGGTGCAGCGCGATCAGTTTGACGTCGCTCTCCGCGGCGGACCCGAAGACCTCGGCGATCCGGTCCACGTGCCGGCCGGTGATCAGCCCGTCCTTCCAGCGCCACCGCGGCATCGACTGCAGGCCCAGGCCGACCAGTCCGGGGAGGCGGACGGCCGGGTCCAGGTCACGGTGGATCCAGGCCCGGTAACGTTCGTACGGCTCGGCCAGCCGCAGCGGGCTGAGCAGCGGCAGGTCGTGATTGCCGGTGACCGTCAGCACCGGCTGCGGCAGCGCGTCCAGCACCGCCTTGGCCAGCGCGAACTCCCGGGGCCGGGCGCGCATCGTCCAGTCCCCGGTGACCACGGTGAGCACCGGCGCGGCAGCCGTCACGTCGGCCAGCAGGGCCGGCACCGAGTCCGGCTCGTGCGCACCGAGGTGCAGGTCGGACAGGTGCGCGATGGTCAGCATGGCGCCGGCCCGGCGGGACGCGGTCCGAGCCGGGCCGGCGCGGTGAGTGCGGCGACGACACTCACCGGGAGGAACGACCTTCGCCATCGGTCATGATCACGACCGACTCGCCGGGCGGCAGCGCGCGGGGCATGGCGGTCCCGGCTCAGGGCGCGGCCGGCTCGAAGCGGCCCAGCTCGTCGGCGCCCTTCTGGATCACCCCGTAGCTGGACTCCGGCACCGGCTGCCAGGCGCCCTCGAGATCGGCGAGCGGCTCGGAGACGACCAGCCGGGACTCCTCGGAGAGCTGCTGCAGCCGGGCGTTGTCCGGGTAGAGCCGCTGCAGCGCGGTGGTCTCGGTGCTGTAGTACAGCGACCGGCTGTGCCCCTCGCTGGAGTAGCGGAAGGCCCAGACCCGGTCCCCGTCGGTGGTGGCCACCGTCATCTGCAGCGGATTGTCCACGTTGTGCGCGCGGCCGACCGCCTCGACCAGCCCGGCCATCCGCTCCACCGCGGCCACCGGCCGGTCCCGCAGCCCGAAGGTCAGCGCCAGGTGGAACATCACCTCGGAGTCGGTGGAACCGGCCAGCGACGCGTAGAGCCGCGGGTCGACGGCCAGCACCAGGTCACGCTTGAGCTTGGCGAACTCCCGGATCGAGCCGTTGTGCAGCCAGAGCCAGTTCTCGTGCCGGAACGGGTGGCAGTTGGTCTGCTGCACCGCGGTGCCGGTGCTGGCCCGGATGTGCGCCAGGAACAGCGGCGACACCGTGGACCGGGCGATCTCGCGCAGGTTGGCGTCGCTCCAGGCCGGCCCGACGCCACGGAACAGCGCCGGCTCGGCCGGGCCGTCCACCGGGTACCAGCCGACCCCGAAGCCGTCGCCGTTGGTGGTCTCCACCCCCTGGCGGGAGTGCATGCTCTGGTCGATCAGCGAATACCGTGGTTTGTAGAGCAGCTCTTCCAGGCGGATCGGGGTGCCCGAATACGCCAGCCAGCGACACATCGCGACTCCTTCTCAGTGTGCGGTTCACCCCGGTGGGGCGAGCTTCTTCAGGCACCCGCTCAGGTACCGGTAGACGTCGTCGGCGCCGATCAGCTCGCCGGGCGCGGCCCAGTCCCGCGGGTGGATCAGCACCGGCCGGTTCTGCTGGCCGCCCAGCCCGCCGTGGCAGCCGATCAGCTCCTCGAAGGCGGCGACCTCCTGGCTGACCGGGTCCCACAGGCTGTTCACCACCAGGTCGCCGGTGTGCGCGAGGCGGTCGTGCCGGCGCAGGTCGTCGGCCGCGTGCGGCCCGAACCCGAGCAGCGGATCGACCCCCATGACGTGGTCGTCGTCGAGCCAGCGGCGCCCGTCACGACCGAGCACGATCGGCCCCTCCCGCTCCGAGCGGACCAGCACCCAGCCGACCCCAGGGTGGCTGGTCAGGCCCGGCAGCAGCTCCGGGTGCCACTCGGTGATCTCTTCGAGGGTGACCCGCCCCGGTCGCCGCGCGAAATAGACCAGCGCCAGATTTCCCGACGCCGCGACCACCAGCTCGGCCCGGTCCGCTGTCCCTTCCGGTTCCGGCTTCCCGGTACGCCGCGGCGCACGCCGCGCGGCGCCCCCGACGCCGGCCCGCAGATTCCGCGCCCGCCCGCCCTGCTCGTCCTCCTCCGCCACCACCACGTCGCGGGTCGTGGTCAGCTCGGCGAGCAGGTCCTCCAGCCGGATCCCGTACCGCTGGCGGAACGTCGCGCCCTGACTCTGGCCGTGATCGGAGAGCACCACGAACCGGTACGGCCGGGGCGCCGCCGCGGCGACCTCCTCCAGCGTGGCCAGCGCCGCGTCGATCCCCTCCAGCGAGGCCAGCGACTCCGGCCGGGCCGGCCCGGCGTGGTGCGCGATCTCGTCGTAGTCGACGAAGTCGCAGTAGACCGACGGCGCCCCGCGCATCATCTGCTCGGCCAGCACGGCCAGGTTCAGGTGCCGCAGCATCACGTTGGTGGCGCCCCGCAGCAGCACGTACGACCAGGTGCGGCGCATCCGCGGCTGGACCCGGCGGAGCCGCTGCCGGCGAGCCTGGTGCAGCTCCTTGACGATCTCCCCGACGGTCAGCACCAGCGAGCGGGTCAGGCCGAACGGGTCGAGCAGGAACGAGCTGACGTAGTGCGCCGGGGCGTTGCCGCGCCGGGCGGTGCTCATCGTCAGCAGCGAGGTCGGAGCGTCGCCGGAGAACACGTTGCTGACGCTCACCCCGCCGTCGGCCAGCAGCCCCTGCCCGTCCGAGCAGCGGCTCTCCACCAGCGCGGCGTCCTGCGGGTGGTTGGTGACGACCAGCCGGCCGGTGTCCTTCTCGTACCACCGGAAGGCCGGCACCTGGGCGCTCGCCCCGTGCAGCAGGCCGGCCTGGCTGGCCGGGGTGGTGGCCGGCAGCTGCGCGTGCCACTCGACCAGCGCGTGGCTGCCGCCGGCCAGCCAGCGGCCCAGGGTGGGCAGGTTGCCGGCGTCGATCGCCCACCGGGCGAGCGGCGCGGAGAGCCCGTCGATCTGCAGGAACAGCACGCCCGGCGTCTCGGTCCGCGGCACCTGTTCGCGGAACCGCCGGTTGACCCGGAGCAGATGCTGGGTGACCGCGCCGTCCTGTCCCGCCGTGACCACCCAGAGACCCACGCTCATCAGCGCCCCGCCGAGCCAGGCGGCCACGAAGGCGGCCCAGAACTCGGTCACGTGCACCCCCGGCGCCAGCAGCAGCGCGGCCCACACCACCAGCGCCTGGCAGACCAGCCAGCCGGCCACCACGCCGATCCAGCCGAGGGCGGAGAGCAGCCGCACCACGATCGGCCGGACCACCGCGCCGAGCGCGCCGACCAGGATCGCCACGGCCAGCACCGACCAGCCGTCGTCGGCGCTGATCCCGGGGAGCACGGCGATGGTCACCCCGACGACGACGGTCCCGAGCCCGATGGTGACGAGAAGCTCCCTGACCCGCATCGCCTCAGCGTCCCGGCCGGCCGGCGTCGCCACCTCACTCCGGCGGGGTGAACGGCGGAACGACCGACGGAGGGAAGGGACGGCCGGACGGCCGGGCGGCGGGGCGGGCCCGGGCGGCGGGACGCTCCGGTCGTACCGGAAAGCGGTTTTCACTCCCGTGGGATGGGGTGGCCCGGCGGCGGCTCGCGGACAGTGAGCCACCGGAGGTGAGTCGCCATGCCGGAACCGACCGGATGGGAGTCGCGGATCCCGGCCTGGCTGCGGCCGCGGGCCGCGCTGTGGCTCGGCGGGCGGGTCGGCAGGCTGGTGCTGGACGGCGCCGGGGAACTGGTCCGGGTGCAGATCTTCGACCGCTCGATGACCCTGGCGGCGCAGTCGTTCACCTCGGTCTTCCCGCTCCTGATCATGCTGGCGGCGCTGGTCGGGGCCGGTCACCGGGCCCGGCTGGCCGAGGTGCTGCACCTGCCGGCCACCAGCGAGCGGCTGCTGCAGCAGGCGCTCAGCGGCAGCCACAGCAACGCGTTCGGCGTGGTCGGCTGCCTGATCGTGCTGCTCTCGGCGACCGGGCTGAGCCGGGCGCTGGTCCGCTCCTACCTGGTGGTGTGGACGGTGCGGGAGAAGCCCGGCGGCGCGGCGGCGTCCGGGCGGCAGATCGGCACCGTGGTGGTGCTGGTGGTGTTCCTGCTCTTCGCCCGGGTGCTGGGCTGGGTGGCCTCGCTGCTGCCGGCCCCGCACGTCTCCGGGGTGCTGGTCGCCTTCGTCGCGGACTGCGCGCTGGCGGTCCTGTTGCCCTGGCTGCTGCTCGGCCGGCGGGCCCCGAAGGGCCCGCTGCTGGCCGGTGGTCTGGTCTTCGGCCTGCTGATGATCGCGGTGCGCGGCGCCGGGGCGATCTATCTGCCCCGGGCGCTGCAGTCCAGCGCCGACCGGTACGGCACGATCGGGCTGGCCTTCACCTACATCGGCTGGCTTTACGTGCTCTCCTTCTGCCTGCTGCTGGCGGCGATCATCGGCAACCTGCTCAGCCGGGAATTCCTCACAGCAGCCCCAGCTGACGAGCCGTGACCACGGCCTCTCGGCGACGCCCGGCGCCCAGCTTGCGATAGATCGAGCGCATGTGCGCCTTGACCGTGTTCACCGAGATGCCGAGGTTCTCGGCGATCTCGCCGGCGGTCAGCACGGTCGGCAGATATTGCAGGACGTCGATCTCCCGCTCGCTGAGCGGACCGGCCGCCGGCCCCCCGATGATCGGGATCTCGCCGGTGATCTCGGCGAGCACGCTCTCCCCGGACGGGCCGGGCGACTCGGTCAGCCACTGCTGCCGCTCGGCCAGCACCAGCACCCGGTCCGCGTCGAAGCGGCGGAACGGCCGCCGGAGGTGCTCCGGCTCGGCCCCGGCCAGCGCGCGGGCCATCGCGTCGGCGGCCCGCTGCCCGCGGCCCTGCGCGTCGGCCGCGAGCGCGGTGAGCAGCCAGGCGGAGACCGCGGCCAGCCGGTCGGTGCCCTCCCGGACCCGGGCCAGCAGCTCTTCGGCCCGGGCCGGCAGACCGGCCGCCTGCCAGGCCTGCGCCACCCGCAGCTGCTCGGCCGGGTAGAGCCCGGCCCGCCCGGCGTAGCGGTCGAGCACCGCGTTCGGCCGGCCGCGGGCCAGATCGATCTCGCTGTGCGCGACGTCGAGGATCCGCTGCAGGATCGGCGCGACCAGACCCGGCCCGGCCTCCTCGGCCACCACGCCGAGCAGCGCCCGGGCCGAGTTCGCCTCGCCGCGGTCGATCAGCAGGTAGGCCCGGATCACGCCGGTGAGCACGGCCAGCGCCGCCTCCGGCTGCTCGCCCGAGGCGTGCAGCGCGCGCCGCAGCGACTCCTCGGCCTCCGCCTCCCGGCCCTGCTCCTGGTCGATCACCGCCTGGGCGAGCAGGGCCGCGGCGACCGGCGCCCGGTCCTCGGCGTCGATCCGGCGGGCCACCCCGACCGCCGCGGCGACGTGCTCGCGGGCCTCCACCATCGAGCCCTGGATCACGCTGAGCAGCGCCAGGTGGCCGAACGCGCTGATCTCGACGATCGGCACCCCGGCCGCCCGGGCGCCGGTGGCGGCCGCCCACAGGTAGCGGTCGGCGTGGTCGAACCGGTCCGTCCAGATCATCCCGATGCCCTTGTTGAGCAGGGCGAGCGCCCGGTACTGCGGCATCGCCGGCACCTGGTCCCAGCGCAGCCGGCCCAGCTCGGCGAGCACCTCGGTGAAGGCGTCCACCAGCCGGGGCATGTCCCCCCGCCAGCGGAAGACGATGACCGCCTCGACCATGTCCAGCGCCAGCCCGATCACCCGGCGGTCCTCGGCGCTCCGGTCGGCCAGCATCGCCCGGCAGTGCGCGACCCGGCCGGCCACGCCGGCCACGTCACCGAGCGCGTAGGTCCGCAGCACCGCGCAGAAGGCCAGCTCGGCGCTGTCGTCCAGGCGCTCGGCCGGGATCCGCTGGAGCAGCGCGGCGATGTCGGTGCGGTCCGAGGAGCCGAACAGCGGCATCCCGTAGTCGACCACCAGACGGCCGACCAGCTGCCAGTCACCGGCGGTGGCGGCGTGGTTGAGCGCGGCCAGCGGGTTGCCCACCCGGGCGTGCCACTGGGCGGCCAGCAGGTGCAGCCGGGACACCGTGCCGTTCTGCTCGAAGAGCAGCTGGCGGCGCAGCGCGGCACGGAACTGCCGGTGGTAACGGAACCAGCCGTTCGTACCGACCCGTTCCAGGAAGAGGTTCGCCCGCTCCAGCTCGGCCAGCAGCTGCTCGCCGTTGCGCCGGCCGGTCAGCGCCTCGGCCAGGGCGCCGGAGACCCGGTCCGGCACGCTGGTCCAGAGCAGGAACTCGCGGACCTCCGGGGGCTGCCCGGCCAGCACCTCGCGGACCAGGTAGTCGGCGGCCGCCTCGTCCGGGCCGACGCCGGCCGGCGCGTCCAGCGCCAGGCGCAGCCCGGCGGCCCAGCCCTCGGTGCCGCGGACCAGCTCGGCCAGCCGGTCCACCGGCAGCCGGCGGCCGCGCAGGGCGAGCAGCTCGCCCGCCTCGTCCACCCGGAAGGCCAGGTCGTGGGCCTTGATCTCGGTCAGCTCGCCGGCCGCCCGGAGCCGGTGCAGCGGCAGGTCCGGCTCGGCCCGGCTGATCAGCACCAGGCGCAACCGCTCCGGCGGGTTCCGGATCAGGCCGCCGAGCCCGTCCAGCACCCGCGGGTCCCGGATCTCCTGCAGGTCGTCCAGGATCACCACGACCGGCGACGGCATCGTGGCCAGGCCGGAGCCGAGCCGGCGCAGGAACGCCGGGGCGTCGACGGAGAGCACCGGCCCGCGGTCCGGGATCGGGGTGCCGGGCCGGACCGCGCCGCTGGTGCGCAGGGCCAGGATCAGGTCGGACCAGAACACGTACGGATCGTTGTGCCCGGCCTCGCAGGACATCCAGGCGATCGGGCCGCCCATCGAGCGGGCGCCGGCCCACGCGGAGGCCAGCGCGGTCTTGCCCCAGCCCGGCCCGGCACAGATCAGCGTCACCGCGTGGCGGGCGCCGACGTCGATCATCTCGGCCAGCCGGGTCCGCCAGATCACCCCCTGCGGCAGTCGCGGACGGGCCACCCGGGCCGCTATGTGTGCCGGCGGGCCACTGCCCGCTGCCTCTCGCATGATGCCCCCAACCCCCCGAAAGCATTGTTGGCCTGGAACCGGCCGACATCACTGTCCGTAACTGATAGTTGAAGCTTCACGCTGCGAGCCCCGCCCCCAGAGCCACAGCCGTGACGATCAGTGCGCGACCGGTCGGGCCACCCCGACACGGAATCACAGGGCGTGCAAGACCGGCAACCCCCCGTATTCGCACGTACCGCGCATTCCAACGTGCAAGTTGCACGATCTTGAGTGAGGTTCACCCTTGACGCGGGAGGTGTGAACCGGCCGCAAGAGGTCTTCTAGGTGCATGTCGAACAGTAGCTACGCAAGTGAGCGACCGACCGGGGCCGACGCGCCCGCCGCGCCGGCCACCGGCTGGGCCGGCATGGTGGTCTTCGCCGGAGTCCTCCTGCTGACCCTGGGTGTCTTCCAGCTGACCGAGGGCCTGGTGGCCCTCTACGAGGACCACTTCTACCTGGTGTCCTCCGACGCGCTCGTGCTCCAGATGAGTTACACCACCTGGGGCTGGGTGCACGTCGGCCTCGGCCTGCTGTCGCTGGTGGCCGCGGGTGGTGTCTTCCTCGGCCGGATCTGGGGCCGGGCGATCGGCATCCTGATCGCCTTCCTCGGCGCCCTGCTGCACTTCATGTTCATCGCCGCCCAGCCGGTCTGGGCCTCCATCCTGATCGGCATGGACGTGCTGATCATCTACACCCTGGCCGCGCACGGCGGGGCCGTGCGGAAGCAGCACTAGATCAGGTTCAGGGCCCGCGCCCGGCGCACCGCCTCGTTGCGCCGGGACGCGGACAGCTTGCGCAGGATGCTGCGCACGTGGGTCTTCACGGTGTTGACCGATACGTACATCGAGGCGGCGATCTCCTCGGTCGGCAGCATCTCGGCCATCCCGCGCAGCACGTCCAGCTCCCGCTTGCTGAGCGCCTCCACCACCACCGGCTCACCGACCGCCGGGCTACCGGAGGGGCCACCCAGCGCGGCCAGCTTCTCGTCGTCGCGCAGCACCCGTCGCAGCGCGCCCCAGACCTGGTGCACCGGCCGCCGGACGTTCTCCGGCCCGGCCACCCGCAGCGCCCGGCGCAGCGCCTCCCGGGCGCCGGCCGCGTCGTCCGCGCCGGCCGCCAGCATGGCCAGCAGCAGCCAGGCGTCCAGGGCCACCGGCGTCGCCACCCCTGCGGCGTCGGCGACCGTCCGGGCGACCTCGTGCGCGCGCGACGTGTCGCCGCGGGCCAGCGCCAGGCCGGCCTCGACCACGGCCACGTCGGCGCTGCGCCGGTGGGTGTGGACACTGAGGACCTCGGCCGCGTCGTCCAGCCGGACCGCGCCGATCAGCAGCCGGGCCCGGGCCAGGTCGATCTCCCGGCGCAGCCAGGACGGCGCGCCCGGGACCGGGATCAGTGCGGTCAGCGCGCCGCGCAGCTCGCCGCGGACCTGCAGACGACGTGACTTGACCACGGCGTGCGCGGCGATCGCGAGCGGGTCGTCGCCGAGGTGCGCGGCGCGCAGGTGCCGGTCGGCGGCCTCGATGTCGTACCGCTCCAGGGCCACCCAGGCGAGCGTCACCTCGGCGGCGGCCGGCCGGCGATCCCGGTCCAGGCCGCACTGGGTGGCCAGGTCCAGGGCCTGCCGCGCCGCGCTCTCCGCCCGGCCCAGCCGCCCCCGGTACGCCTCCAGCACCGCCACCGTCCGCAGACAGTCCATCGTGAGCGTCTCGTAGCCGGCCGGCGTCGCCGTCACCGCCTCGGTGAGCACCGTGACCGCCCCGTTGACGTCGCCGCACGCGTTGCGCGCCCGGCCCTCGGCGGCCAGCAGCACCGCCCGCAGCTCCGGCCGGCGGGCCAGTTTCCGGGCCGGGGCCACCGCCAGGAACGCGTTCGCCACCGGCGCCAGCTCCGCCACCTGCTCCGGCTCCGGGCCGCCGGCCAGCAGCAGCAACCGCATCAGGAAGCAGGCCAGGGTGACCCCCTCGTCGCAGTCGCTGCCCTGGATCGCCAGCAGGTTGCTGGCCAGCGTGAACAGCTCGCGGGCCTCGTCCGGGCGGCCGTCGCCCCAGGCCAGGGCGGAGCGGACCAGCACCACCTCGGGCAGGTCCAGGTGCTCGGGCAGGGCGGCGAGCAGCCCACCGAGCCGGCCCGCGGTGCCCTCGACGACCAGCCGGCCGACCGCGAAGTCCTCGACCACCATGGCCGCGGCGATCCCCCAGTCGCCGGCCTCGACCGCGTGCTCCACCGCGTCGGTGAGCCGGCCGTGCTGGGACAGCCAGCGCGCGGCGCGCTGGTGCAGCACCGCGATCTGCTCGGGCTCCACCCAGGACAGCTGGGCGCGCAGCAGCTCGGCGAAGAGCCGGTGATAGCGATAGAGGTCGGCGCCCTCACCGACCGGCTGGATGAAAGCGTTCTCCCGGGTGAGCACGGCCAGCAGCCGGGCCGCGTCGGGCCGCGCGGTGACCGTGGCGGCCAGCTCCGCGGAGAAGGTGTCCAGGATGCTGGTCTCCAGCAGGAAGCGCCGCACGGCCGGTGACTGGGTACGCAGCACCTCGCCGATGAAGTACTCGGCGATCGTCGACTCGTCGCCGGAGATCGCGCTGACCATCCGGGTGACGTCCTCGCTGCCCTGCATCGCGCAGGCGCAGAGCCGGATCCCGGCGGCCCAGCCCTCGGTGTGCTCGAGCAGGGCGGCGAGATCCTTCCCGGCCACCGGCACCCCGTGCAGGTCCATCAGCCGGGCCGTCTCCTCGGCGGTGAACGCCAGGTCGGCGGTGCGCACCTCGCGCAGCTGACCGGCCAGGCGGTACCGGTAGAGCGGCAGCGGCGGGTCCCACCGGCCGGCCAGCACCACCCGCAGCCCGCGGACGTGGGCCAGCAGGAACTCCAGCCCGGCCGCCCACTCGCGGCCGGGCAGCTGGGCGGCGCCGTCCAGGACCAGCACCACCGGGGTGGGCTGCTCGTCGATCACGTCGGCCAGCCGGGCCAGCACCGCCCGGCTGGCCGAGGCGCTGGGCACGGCCGGCTCCGGGGCCGGCACGCCGGCCCGGCGCAGGCCCTCCAGAACGTACGACCAGAAGGTGGGCGCCGGCTCGTCACCGTTCTCCAGGGTGACCCAGGCGATCGGCCAGTCCACCGCGCGGGCGCGCACCCAGGAGGCGAGCAGCTGCGACTTGCCACTGCCGGCCAGCCCGGTCACCAGCGTGACCGGGCCGCGTACCCCTTCGCTCACCCGGTCCAGCAGGGCCGGCCGGGCCACCATGAACGGCGGCGCGGCCGGCACCGCGAATTTCGAGGCGAGTAGGGAACCGGATATGTCGGGTGAGTCGGTGATCTGGGTGATGGTCACGTCCGCTACCTCCGAGGTCGACCCCGTTCGCGATCTCCTCGTTCAGACTTCCCGGGGCAGCGGACCGGCGCATCGTCCGGATCGGATAATCCGTGACCGTTAGTCCTGGTCCGGTTACTCGAAAGTTAATACGTGTGATCCCCAAGGCGGCAGATCAACATAGAGGCCGTCGGTGGCCAGCTCGCTGCCGGACCGCTCGAACACCCGGCCGTCCAGCTGATCCACCAGTCGCCAGGCCCGCCCGGACAGGTCCGGCCAGGGCAGCGCGACCCGGGCCTGGGCCGGGTGCCCGGAGAAGTTCACCACCACCGCCGCCCGGTCCCAGGACCATGCCAGCAGATCCTGGTGCGACCAGTTGTCCGGCCAGCCGTGGGTCTCCAGCAGCCGCCAGTCGCCGCGCCGGACCGCCGCCGCGGCCTTGACCAGCCGGCGGTGGAAGTCGCGCCGCCCGGCGTCGGCCGGCTCGTCCGGATAGCGGGCCAGGAAGACCGGCAGGTGGGTCCGCCGGCCCTCGAACTCCCCGTCGTGCCAGAGGGTCGCGCCCGGCAGGGTCGCCATCGCCACCGCCGCCGCCCGCTCCCGGCCGGCCGGGAAGGTGGCCGCCGCCCGCGGCTCGTCATGATTCTCCAGGAAGCGGATCAGATGGTCCTGATAGTCCCGGCCGGCGGTGAGGTGCTTGCGGACCGCGCCGGCGTCCTCGTGCACCAGCCGGTCGTAGAGCCGCTTGTCGTAGCAGTAGTCGAAGCCCTGCTGCTGGAGCATCCACTCGGTGTCCCAGTACGCCTCGGCGATCAGCACCACGTCCGGGTGCCGCTCGCGCAGCCGGCCGATCAGTTCCGGCCAGAACTCCGCCTCCGGGGCGGGTCCCACGTACTGCCCCCAGGTGCGCGCGAAGATCTCGTTGGTGAGCAGCATGGCCATGTCGCAGCGCATCCCGTCGCACTGCTCGGCGATGCTCGACATGGCGGCCAGGCTCGCCTCCCGCATCCCCGGCGAGAACGCGTTCAGCTGGGCCACGTCCGGCCAGGGCGGGAAGTACGGGTCGCGGCCGTGGGCGATGATCCGGCCGCCGGCCTCGAAGCCGTCCTCGGTGCCCTGCACGAACCAGTCCGGATGGGCGAGCACCGCGGGGTGGTCCGGGGCGACGTGGTTCGGCACGTAGTCCAGGATCAGCTTGAGCCCGCGCCGGCTCAGCTCCCGGCGGGCGACCGCGAGGCCGGCCGGACCGCCGAGGTGGTCGTCGACCCGGTACCGGCGGACGCAGTACGGCGAGCCGACCACGTCGTCCGGCGTCAGGTCGGGCAGCGCGCCGCGGAACGCCCGCTGCAGCCCGTCGTTGGCGTGCGCCACGGCCAGGCCGGCCGGACTGCGCTCCCAGACCCCCATCAGCCAGACCCCGTCCAGGCCGGGGGCGGCGACCTCGTCCCAGATCTCGGCCGGCACGTCGGCCAGGGTGACCGGGCGGCCGATCCGGCGGGACACGCCGGTCAGCCAGGGCCAGGTGTCGATCTCGTAGATCGCCGGGGTGGGCGGCCAGCCGGTCATCGGTCCTCCCTCTGTTCCGCTGTCTGGGTGACGCCGCTCATCCTCTGTTCCATTTTCTGGAAGATACCGGTCATCCCGCGCTCGAGCAGGTGCTGGCCGGTCAGGCCGGCGAACAGGTTCGGGAAGACCGCCACCAGGCCGGTCCAGCCGGTCTGGTGCGCGGCGCCGATGCCCGCTCCGTTGTCGCCGTGGAAGTACTCGGAGAAGAACATCAGGTCACGCCAGTGCTCGCCGGCGAACGTCCCCTGGCCACCGTAGCAAGGCCGGTGCCCGTCGGCGTCGGGCAGGAAGATCCGGGTGAGCCGGTCGGAGATCTCCCGGGCCACCTCGAAGAGCGTCATCTGCCGGCCGGAGCCGGTCGGGCACTCGACGGTGAACTCGTCGCCGTAGCTGCCGTACAGGTTGAGCAGCGCCCGGATGATCAGGGCGTTCATCGGGAACCAGATCGGGCCGCGCCAGTTGGAGTTGCCGCCGAACATCCCGGTGTCCGACTCGGCGGGCTGGTAGGTGACCCGGAAGACCTGGCCGCCGGCGTCGAACTCGAACGGGTGCTCGGCGTGGTAGCGGGACAGCGCGCGGATGCCGTACGGGCTGAGGAACTCGTTCTCGTCCAGCATCCGGGCCAGGATCCGGCGCAGTTTCCCCTCGTCGAACAGCGACAGCAGCCGCTGCCCGCGCCGGCCGCTGGCGAGCGTCGCCATGACGCCCGGGTTCCGCTCGAGGAAATGGCGCATCTCGTCGATGACCGTGGGATGGCGTTCCACCACGCCGTGGTCGTAGACGGTGGCGGCGGCCAGCGGCAACAGGCCGACCATGGACCGGACCCGGAGCGGCTGCGCCGACCCGTCCGGGGTGCGCAGCAGGTCGTAGAAGAAGCCGTCCTGCTCGTCCCACATCGAGACGCCGCCGCCGGTGTTGTTCACCGCCGCCGCGATCCAGGCGAAGTGCTCGAAGTAGGTCTGCGCCTCCTCCACGTAGACCGGGTCGTCGGCCCCCAGCTCCAGGGCGATCTGGATCAGGTTCTGGCAGTACAGCGCCATCCACGCGGTCCCGTCGGCCTGGTCCAGGTGGCCGCCGGTGGGCAGCGGGGCGCTGCGGTCGAAGACGCCGATGTTGTCCAGGCCGAGGAACCCACCCTGGAAGACGTTGCGCCCGTCGATGTCCTTGCGGTTCACCCACCAGGTGAAGTTCTTCGAGAGCTTGTGGAACTGCCGCTCCAGCCAGGCCCGGTCGCCGGTGCCGGTGCGCGCCTTCTCCAGCTCGTAGACCAGGTAGGTGGCCCAGGCGTGGACCGGCGGGTTGACGTCGCTGAAGTTCCACTCGTACGCCGGGATCTGCCCGTTCGGGTGCAGGTAGCGGCGGCTGAGCAGCAGTTCCAGCTGACTCTTCGCGAAGCCCAGGTCGATCGCGGCGAAGGCGACCGTGTGGAAGGCCAGGTCCCAGGCGGCGAACCAGGGGTACTCCCAGGTGTCCGGCATCGAGATGACGTCGTGCGCGTCCAGGTGGAACCACTCGCCGTTGCGGATGTCCGGCGCGCCGAGCGGGTCCTTGCCGTGCTCCTTGAGCCAGCGTTCCACGTCGTAGCCGAAGTACTGCTTGCTCCACAGCATCCCGGCCAGCGCCTGCCGGGCCACGTGGCGTTCCGGCTCGCCCAGCGCGGGCGCGAACAGCCCGCCGTAGAACTCGTCCGCCTCCGCCCGGCGCGCCTCGACGACCGCGTCGAACTCCGCTTCGGTCACGGTCTGCGGCCGGTCGCTGAGCATCGCGCGGACGACCATGGTCCCGCCCGCCGCCACCGTGCCGGACACCACCGCCGCGGCCTTGGACCCGGCCGGCTCGGCGTTCAGCGCCTCCTTCTCGCCGTGGATCAGGTAGCGGTGGAACGCGTCCTTGCGCCCGTCCGCGTTCTCGGTGAACAGCAGCGAGTGCTGGCCCAGGCAGCTCCACCAGCGCGTGCCGAGCTGATCGTGGTCGGCCTGCACCGTCGCGTCCTCACCGGCGACCAGCCGTCCCTGGTCCTCGGTGGCGCGGAACCAGACGGTCGGCAGCACGTGCAGCTCGGCCGGCTCCGGGCCGCGGTTGTGCACGGTGATCCGGGTGAGGATCTCCTCCGGGCCGGTCTTGGCGTACTCGATCTCCACGTCGAAGTACCGCTCCTCGGCGAAGATCCCGGTGTCCACCAGCTCGTACTCGAACTCGTTCAGCCCCCGCTGCCGGTTGGTGGCGACCAGGTCGGTGTAGGGGAACTCGCGGTGCGGGTACTTGTAGATCATCTTCATGTACGAGTGGGTCGGCGTCCCGTCGACGTAGAAGTAGTACTCCTTGAGGTCCTCGCCGTGGTTGCCCTCGGAGTTGGTCAGGCCGAAGAACCGTTCCTTGAGGATCGGGTCCCGGCCGTTCCACAGCGCCACCGCCAGGCACAGGTTCTGCCGGTCGTCGCTGAACCCGCCGATCCCGTCCTCGCCCCACTTGTAGGCCCGGGATCGCGCCTGGTCGTGGCTCAGGTAGCTCCAGGCGTCGCCACCCTCGCTGTAGTCCTCGCGGACCGTGCCCCACTGCCGCTCGCTGAGGTACGGCCCCCAGTGCCGCCAGTCCACGGCGGCGGTGTCGGCGTCCCGAAGGCGCCGCTGCTCGGCGTTCTCGCTTGCGCTCATACCGCCAAACTGAGCAGTGGAAGCTCAGCGGGCATCCTCCCGGAGGGCTGAAACCGCGTCCTCGACGGTCGGGAAGAAGTGCGCCGGGTCGATCGTCCGGGTCAGCTTGTAGCGGTCGATCTTCTCCCGCACCGGGTCCTTCATCTCGGCGAAGACCAGCGAGATCCCGGCCTGGTTCAGCTCCTCGTCGAGATCCTCGAGCATGTCCGCGGCGGTGGTGTCCACATCGGTGATCGGTTCGGCGGCCACCACGATGTACCGCGGTTTCTGCTCGGCCCGGGCCAGGGCGCGCACCTCCTCGCGGAACGTCCGGGCGTTCGCGAAGATCAGCGGCGCGTCGAACCGGAAGAGCACCATCCCGGGCTCCAGCACGGCGTCCGGGAAGGACCGCACGTCGTGGTAGCCGTTCACCCCGGCCGGCCGGCCGAGCACGGTCCGGTACGGCCACCAGAGCCGGCGGAACACGTTGAGCACCGACAGCCCGACCGCGACCGCGATGCCGGGCAGCACGCCGAGCAGCGCGACGCCCAGGAAGGCCGCCGCGGCCAGCGAGAACTCGACCCGGCGCTGGCGCCACAACCGGCGCATCCCGGGCAGGTCGGCCAGCGACAGCGAGGCCGCGATCACCACCGCGCCCAGGATCGGCTGCGGCAGGTTCTTCAGCAGGTCCGGCGCGAACACCAGCAGCAGGGTGATCGCCGCCGCGCCGACCAGCCCGGTGAGCTGGCTGCGGGCGCCGGCCTGGAAGGCCACCGCGGTCCGCGAGCCGCTGGTGCTGACCGGGAAGCCCTGGAAGAACGCGGCGCTCAGGTTGGCCGCGCCGATCCCGAGCATCTCCCGGTTGCCCTGCACCTCCTGGTTGGTCCGGGCGGCGAAGGCGGACGAGGTGGAGATGGTGTCGGTCACCGAGACCAGCGTGATGCCGAGCGCGCCGGCCGCCAGCAGACCCAGGTCGGACCAGCTCGCGTGCGGCAGCGTGAACGGCGGGAAGCCCTGCGGCAGCGCGCCGACCACGTCGACCGGCGGGTCGAACAGCGTCACCACGACGATCGCGGCCACCACCACCAGCAGGATGCCCGGCACCTTGGGGGCGTACCGGCGCAGCAGCAGGATCACCGCCAGGCCGCCGGCGCCGAGGGCCAGGGCCGCGGGCACCGTCTCGCCGTTCGCCACCCCGCGGAGGAAGCCGCCCGCCTCGGCGAACAGCCCGTCGGCGTCCACCGAGAACCCGAAGAGTTTCGGCAGCTGACCGATCAGGATGGTGAGCGCCAGCCCGTTCATGTAGCCCAGCTGGGTGGGATGGGACAGCAGGTCGGCGACGAAGCCCAGCTTGGCCACCGCGGCCACGGTCATCATCACGCCGACCATCAGCGCCAGCATCGAGGCCAGCGCCACCGCGTCGCCGCCGGACGCGACGATCGGCACGATCACCGCGGCGATCATCGGCCCGAGCGACGAGTCCGGCCCGAGCACCAGCACCTTGGACGGGCCGATCAGCGCGTAGGCCACCAGGCACAGGATGCTCGTGTAGAGGCCGGTGATCGCCGGCAGCCCGGCCAGCTCGGCGTAGGCCATGCCCTGCGGCACCAGCAGCGTGGTCAGCACCAGGCCGGCGATCACGTCCCGGCCGGCGTGCTTGCGGCTCACCTGGAAAACGCCGCCCAGCCAAGCCGGGCGGCGTCCACTCTCCATGATCGAGGACCTTACTGGCCGGCGCCGCCGTGCAGCGCGTCCTGCAGCTCTTCCTCGGTCTCCTTCGGCAGCGAGGACTTGAGCACGGTGCCGCCGAACTTGCTCAGCGCCTCGACCGCCTTGTCCGGCGTGACCGCCTCGACCACCAGGAAGAGCGCCGAGGTGCCGGGCTGCAGCTCCTCGCGGATGCGCTCCTGGAACTCCTTGTTGATCGCGTTCTTGGCGAGTTTGCCGGTGAGCGCGCCCAGGCCCGCGCCGACCGCCATGCCGAGCACCGGGACGAAGAAGAGCATGCCGAACAGCAGGCCCCAGAACATGCCCCAGGTGGCTCCGCCGCCCACCGCGTGGTGGTTGGTGGTGACGTGGTACTTGCCCTCACGGTCCCGGATGATCACGGCGATCGCGTCCGGCTGGATGATCAGATCCTTGGCGAGCCGGTCGGCCTCCAGCGACGCCGCTGTCGCGGTGGTCTCGTCGGGGTAGCCGATGGCGACCAGTGTTGACATGTCGTGCTCCTTCCGCATCGTGTCGCCACCGCGGCGCGGCCCGGCGGCGTGCTGCCAAGTCAGCCACGGCGCGCCGCGCCCATCCTCATTCCGGACGGATGACTTCTCCCGATTCGCTGCCCGCCGCCGGGTTCGTTCATCCCCGGTGGGCGATGCAGCGGGCAGGCCCGGACCGCGAGGGTCAGGAGACCAACTTTTCCGTACGAGGGGAGCAGGTCATGCAGGAGCGTTACGAGATCCGGGTACGCGGCTTCCTCGGCCCGTTGCTCCGCAGGACCCTCGGTGATCTGCGGATCCGTCCCATTCCCCGGCAGAGCACGATCCGCGGCCGGCTCTCCGACGACGACCTGGAACGCCTGCTCACCACCCTGGACAAGTCCGGCGTGCAGGTGGTCTGCCTGACCTCTTTGGGAGAGACACGATGACCTCATCGACCCCCGGCTTCACCGGGACCGCGCGGACCCCGTCGCCCTGGGTGGGCATGGTCCTGTTCGCCGGTGTGCTGCTGATCCTGCTCGGCGCGTTCCAGGTGATCGACGGCCTGGTCACGCTCTACCGCGACGACATCAGGCAGGCCACCGCCGACCAGCTGGCCATCCCGATCAACTTCACCGCCTGGGGCTGGACCCACCTGATCCTCGGGGCGCTGACCGTGCTGGTCGGGATCGGGGTGCTGCGCGGCGTCACGGTGGCCCGCTGGGCGGCCGTGCTGCTCGCCATGGTGAGCACCTTCGCCAACCTGCTCTACCTGCCGGCCTACCCGTTCTGGTGCGGCATCGTCGTCGCCATGAACATCATCTGCATCTATGCGATCGTGGCGCACGGCCGTGAGCTGCGCGCCTGACGCCCGCCCGGCCGGGGCCGCACGAGGAGGCGGCCCCGGCCGGGCCGGGTCATGAGCCGCCCGGTGGTGCGGCCGGGACACCGCCGCAACGGCACGGCGCCACCACCGCCGGCGATGCTGCCGCGCGGGGCGCTGGTGCTGCTCGGCTGCGCCTGCCTGGTGGTCGTGGTGGCCGGGCTGCGCTGGGTGGCCGACCTGATCGGCCCGGTCTTCCTGGGACTGATGCTGGTGGTCACGGTCAGCCCGCTGACCGGGTGGCTGCGCAGCCGGCGGGTGCCGGGCTGGCTGGCCGCGCTGGTCACGGTCCTGGTCATCTACGCGATCCTGGCCGCGCTGGGCGGCGCCCTGGCGATCTCGATCACCAAGCTGATCGACCTGATGCCGACGTACGCCGACCAGTTCAGCGACCTGCGGACGGACATCGTCAACGGCCTCAGCTCGCTGGGCGTGAGCACCCAGCAGGTGGAGACCGCGGTCAAGGGCGCCAACCCGGACTCGGTGCTGCACGCCATCGGCTGGCTGTTCGGCGGGCTGGCCTCGGTGCTGTCGGACACCGTGTTCCTGGTCGCCGTGCTGCTGTTCATGTGCCTGGACGCGGTGGAGTTCCCGGCCCGGCTGCGCGCCGTGGTCGGCGAACGGCCGCAGGTGGTCGCCGCGCTCCGCTCGTTCGCCGGCGGCACCCGCCGCTACCTGGTGGTCTGCACGGTCTTCGGGCTGATCGTGGCGGTCTTCGACACGCTGCTGCTGTGGGCGCTGGACGTGCCGCTGCCGCTGCTCTGGGGGCTGCTGTCGTTCATCACCAACTACATCCCGAACATCGGCTTCGTGATCGGCGTGATCCCGCCGGCCCTGCTCGGCCTGCTGCAGGGCGGGCCGGAGCTGATGATCACCGTGATCGTGCTGTACTGCCTGGTCAACTTCATCATCCAGTCGGTGATCCAGCCGAAGGTGGTGGGCGACGCAGTCGGCCTGTCGACCACCATCTCGTTCCTGGCGCTGATCTTCTGGGCCTGGGTGCTGGGCGGCCTGGGCGCGCTGCTGGCCATCCCGCTGACCCTGCTGGCCAAGGGTCTGCTGGTGGACATCGACCCGAGCACGCGGTGGATGAACGTCCTGCTCTCCGATTCCCCCGCGCAGGATGAGGCTGCGGCCACGCCGGCACCGCAACCATGACGGCATGACGACCTTCACGGTATGGAAGTACGACGATCCGAAGGGCGCCGAGCACGCGTTCGACGCCATCAAGTACGCGGCCGCGGACGATCTGGTGAAGATCGTCGACCACGCGATCGTGACCTGGCCCCAGGGGGCCGCCAAGCCGGACACCCACCACGCCCACGACCGGACCTGGCGGGGCACCGGCTGGGGCGCCTTCTGGGGCGTGGTGCTGGGCAGCCTGTTCTTCATCCCGGTGATCGGCGGCGTGGTCGGCGCCGGGGTGGGCGCGCTGGCCAAGGCCACCGAGGGCACCGGGATCAGCAAGGAGACGCTGGAGAAGATCCGGCTCGAGGTCACCGAGGGCACCTCGGCGCTGTTCCTGGTCACCGACGAGGGCAACCTGGACCGGCTGGGTGAGCGGTTCCACGGGATGGGCAACCAGCTGATCGCCACCAACCTGACCGACGAGGAGCGCGACGAGCTGCTCGAGACCTTCGGTGACCACAGGCCATGAGCACCGACCTCGCCGGTCCATCGGCACGCGCCGCCGCCGGTCGGGCGGCCCGGGAACGGGTCCCGCTCGACCGGCACGGCTCGTTCCGGCCCGCCTCCGATCGCCCCGATCCGGTGGACCTGCTCTTCGCCCAGGAGGCGACCCGGCTCCCCGAGCTGCTGGACCTGCGCCACAAGCGGATGCGGGCGTCGCCGCTGGCGTTCTACCGCGGGGCGGCCACCGTGATGGCCACCGACCTCGCCGCGCAGGAGCACTCCGGCCTGACCGTCCAGCTCTGCGGGGACGCCCACCTCTACAACTTCGGGCTGTTCGCCTCGCCGGAGCGGCGGCTGGTCTTCGACCTGAACGACTTCGACGAGACCTTCCCCGGCCCGTTCGAGTGGGACGTGAAACGGCTGCTGGCCAGCGTCGCGCTGGCCGGCCGGGCGAACGACTTCGGCCGCCGGGACCGGGCCTGGATCCTGCGGGCCACCGCGCGGCGCTACCGGGACGCGATGGCCGCCTTCGCCAAGCTCGGCGAGCTGGACGTCTGGTACGCCCACGCCGACCTGGACGACCTGGTCACCCGGCTGGACAAGGAACGCCGCCGCAAGGCGGCCGAGGCCGGCGCCAAGGCCCGGTCCCGGACCAGCCTGCAGGCGTACCGGAAGCTGACCGAGCTGGTCGGCGACCGGCGGCGGATCGTGGCCGACCCGCCGCTGCTGGTGCCGGTCTCCGACCTGCTCCCCGAGATGGACCGGATCCAGCTGGAGGAGCAGATCCGCGGGCTGCTGGCGCAGTACCGGGAGACCCTGGCCGAGGACCGGCGGCACCTGCTGGACGCGTACCGGTTCGTCGACCTGGCCCGCAAGGTGGTCGGCGTGGGCAGCGTCGGCACCCGCTGCTGGATCGTGCTGCTCACCGGCCGGGACGACAGTGACCCGCTGCTGCTGCAGGTCAAGGAGGCGACCCGGTCGGTGCTCGGCCCGGACACCCCGGACCCGCTGGGCGAGGGGCACCGGGTGGTCGCCGGGCAGCGCCTGATGCAGGCCACCAGCGACATCTTCCTGGGCTGGCAGCAGGCCGCCGGCATCGACGGCCAGACCCGCGACTTCTACGTCCGCCAGCTGCGCGACTGGAAGGGCTCGATGACCACCGAGGGCATGGTGCCGGAGGGGCTGCGGGCGTACGCCGAGGTCTGTGCCTGGACCCTGGCGCGGGCGCACGCCCGCAGCGGCGACCGCATCGCGATCGCCGCCTACCTGGGCCGCAGTGACCGGTTCGAACGGGCGCTGGCCGACTTCGCCGAGTCCTACGCGACCCAGACCGAACGCGACCACGCCGCCTTCAAGGCGGCGACCAAGTCCTGACCGTCTCTCGTTCCAGGTGCACCGCGGTTTCCGCTGTTGGTCACTGTCGCGGCCGCGGTGCCCGCTCCCCGGCTGGCGCTCAGGGGTGTCTCAAGAGTCTTGAGACACCCCTGAGCGCCAGCCAGAACCATCTCCGCTGCCGCGATGCCCGCCGCGGATTCTTGCGGTTCTTCTTCCGGTACGACCGGCGGCTCCGTGGCGATCGGCCCGCGATGCCCGGCCCGCTCACGACCGCGGCGCGTGTCGTGCGGGTCCGCTGTCACACCGGGACACCGCCCCGCACGACCACGACGCGCGTCACGGACCGCCGGCACCGCCCGGCCGCCTCGTCACACCGGCTGCGCGGGCATCTCCTCGCGCCTTCTGGCGACCAGGGTGATGGCGACCTCGTAGGCGGCCAGCAGGATCAGGATGACCAGCAGCGACGTCCAGGAGGACAGGATCAGCGCGAAGATCGCGGCGATGACCACGCCGATGATCCGCAACGGGTCCAGGTAGGTGGCGACGAAGCCGGGGCCGCGGTCGGCCAGCACCCGGGAACCGGAGCGGAGGCCGCGGCCGGCCGCCCGGCCACCGCGCCCCAGCTGGTGGCGCAGCCAGACCGGGAAGCGGCCCGGGCCGACCAGGTAGGCCAGCACGGCGAGCAGCGCGCCGATCCAGATGATCTGCTGGCCGCGTTCCCGGAGCAGGCTGAACACGGTGGTCATCGCGGCGTCCACACCGTTGCGATAGACCCCCTCCGGCACCTGCTCGAGGACTTCGCGGCGCACCGCGCGCAGGATCGCGGTGATCGCCACCGCCGCCACGACCAGCCAGATCCCCAGCTGGACGGCGGTCCGGCGGCGGCGCGGCGAGATCAGGAACGCGGCGATCACCAGCAGGACGGTGGCGACCACGAACAGGACCAGGTAGCGCTTGGCGGCCACCACCGCCTGCTGGGCGGCGTAGAGCTGCCCCGAGTCGTAGACGGTGAACTGCGCGAAGTTGGCCGGCAGCGTGACACCGAGCTGTTCGGACACCCGCTCCCGCAGGTTCGCCGGGATCTCGCCGCTGCTCAGGTCGGGCAGCGTGATGGTCTTGCCGAACATCGTCGGCAGCTGGTCGCTGAGCGCCCGGATCGCCTGGTTGATCAGTGGCAGCAGGTCGATCTGGATCTTGTCCGAGGAGGCGGTGACCACCTCGCTGTCGCCGTTGAGGACCGCCATCACCCGCTGGTGCACCCGCCGGTTCAGCTCCACCCAGATCGGCTGGAAGCGGTCACTGCGCAGCACGTTCGTCACGATCTTGTCGACCTGCTCGCGCAGCTGGCCGGTGAGCGGGCCGACCACGAAGCCGGCCTGCGGTGGCAGCACCGCCCGCAGCCGCGCGTCCACGTCGACCACCTCGAACAGCTGGGTGGTGGCGTAGGCAGCCACGGCCGTGGAGACGGCGGGATCCTGGGGCAGCGGGGTGACCGTCGCGACGTAGCGGTCGGTGTTCAGCGTGGTGCGCGCCGCCCACAGCCCGACCACGCTGGTGACCAGGGCGAACGCGGCGATCGCGGCGAGGATCGCGGCGATCGTGCCGCGGATCGGGTGGCCGCCGGTACGCCGCCTGACCGGTGGCCTCCCGGTCAGCTGCGCGCGCAGCGAGGCGACCTCGGCGCGCAGCCGGTCCAACTCGGCGGCGTCGCCCCCGGCGGGGTCACCCCCGGCGAGCTGGTCGGCCGCCACCGGCGCGGCGCCGTCGACGGTGTCCACCACGGGCGGGGCTTCCGGGCGTACCGGGAAAGGGTCTTCCGATGCCGCGGCTGGTGACGAACTCGCGGAGCTTGTCATGATCTCTCCCTTGCCGGCCCTGGCCGGCGCGGGCCGCGCGAGGCGCGGACGCCGGCATTCGCCGACGGTCGCCGACGCCGCGCGGACCCGCCTCACCCGGTGGGGATGAACCCCGGGCGGACCGGTCGCTTTCACCCCCGACGGATGAGGACCCCGCTGTGGTCGGCGAGCACGCTGGGGCCAATGGCATGGGGGCCGGCTCCCGGCGGACCCGGCGTGAGGCCGGCCGGCGACCGAGCTGATCCACCTCCCGGGAGCGCCCGGCCATGGTCGTGCTGACCACCACGAGCTGAGGGGAATCGATGACCAGGAGAGAAATCGCGAAGCAACGAGCCGGGGACGCCTACCTGGTGCTCCGGGGCCGACCGGCCCGGCCGTCCTACGGCGTTCTCGTGGTGCTGCCACTGATCGCCGCGGCCGGCGGCGCGATGATCGCGCTGGGCCTGGAGTCACTGGTCACCCGCCGCCGCGCGCCGAAACCGGTGGCCGAGGTCGCCGACGCCGCCGACCGCCGTCTCGAATCGGTGGGTGCGTGATGCCCGACCTCGACGAGATGGGACCGGTCGACTACCTGTGCATCGAGTTCCCGCACGGCAGCCTGACCGGCAAGGCCCTCCCGCTGCTGCTGGACCTGGTGGACCAGCAGACCATCCGGATCCTCGACCTGCTCTTCGTCCGCAAGGCGACGGACGGCTCGGTGGTCGCCCTGGACGGCACCGAGCTGGAGGTGGCCGGGCTGGGCGCGTTCCACGGCGCGGCCTCCGGCATCCTCGGCGGGGACGACCTGCGGGAGATCGGCACCGTGCTGGCGCCGGGTGCGGCCGCGGTGGTCCTGGTCTACGAGAACACCTGGGCGGCGCCGCTGGCCCGGACCCTGCGGGAGGTCGGCGCGCAGCTGGTCGCCGGCGGCCGGATCCCGATCCAGCACCTGCTGGCCGCACTGGACGAGACGGAAGCCGACCACCAGCGGGACGAGCAGTCCACCATCACGAGCGGGAGTTGATCGACGATGCCGGGTCTGATCAGGGGAATCGCGCGGACCGCGGTGATCGCCGGGACGGCGACCGCGGTGTCCAACCGGGTGTCGCGGCGGCAGGCCGGCCGCTGGTCGCGGCAGGCGCAGGAGCAGGAGTACTACGACCAGCAGCAGGAACCGGCCTATGAGCCGGAACCGGCGCCGGCCGCCCCGGCGCCGGACCCGATGTCGGTGAAGCTGGAGCAGCTCAAGCAGCTCTCCGACCTCAAGGCGCAGGGTCTGCTGAGCGACGCCGAGGTCGAGGTGCAGAAGGCCAAGATCCTCGGCAACTGAGCCGCTCGACGAGAGGGGAGCCGGTCGGCAACGACCGGCTCCCCTCTTTCAGTACGCCATGGCCAGTGGCGTGGTGGCCCGGGCCAGCCCGCGGACGAACGGCTCCCCGCCGCCGTGCCGGGCCCAGAGCCGCCGCTGCCGGTCCGCTCCGGTCCCCTCCCGGCGCTGCCGCTCGATCTCCGTGTAGACCGTGCCGAGATCCTCGTCCAGGTACTCCGTGATCTTGGCGAGCAGCCGGTCGGTGTGCCCGAGCCGGCCCCGGGCGGCCAGTTCCAGGTGGGCGTCCAGCCACGCGTCGGAGGCCGGCACCACCTTCTCGTTCCGGCGCACGTCGTCGAGCAGCGCCCCGATCAGCGCCCGGATCACCCCGGCGAGCAGCACCGCGTCGCCGACGTCCAGGCAGGTGTCGCCGATCCGGACCTCGATGGTCGGATAGCGCGGGGAGAGCCGGGCCATCAGGTAGACGCCGGCCACATCGAGGGCCGTACCGGCCTCGACGTGCTGGCGCACCGCGCGGTCGTAGTGCTCCGCGCCGGCCCAGACGCCCGGCGGCCGGAAGCTCGGCCAGCGCAGCTGGGCCGGATAGCGGGAGCTGGCCCACCCGGTGTCCTCGGCGACCGCGAACGGCGAGTTGACGGTGAGCGCGAGCAGCGCCGGCAGCCACGGCCGGAGCCGGGTCAGCACCGCGGCGGCCAGTTCCCGGTCCGGCACCCCGACGTGGACGTGACAGCCGCACATCCCGCCGGCCGACGACGCGTCCGGGAACCGGCGGGCCAGCTCCCGGTAACGCTCGTCGTCGGAGAGCGCCTGCCGCGGCCCGCCGTTCAGCGGGACCACGCCGGTGGCGACCAGGTGCACCCCGGTCCGCTCGGCGGCGTCCACCGCGATCATCCGCAGCCGGGTCAGGTCCCGGCGCAGCTCGTCCAGGTCGTGACAGACCCGGCTGCTGGTCTCCAGCTGGTAGGCCATGTACTCGGGCTTGATCTGGCCGGGCACCCGGGCCTGGCGGACCACCGAGGGGGCGACCGGCGCGACCGCGCCGTCCGCCTCCAGCAGCAGGAATTCCTCTTCGACACCGATCGTCAGCACGTGACGATCGTGGGTGGCGACCGGTGCCGGACACGTCATCCAGGGCGGATGACCGACGTCCGGACGATCTTGTCGTGCAGGCCCTGGTGCCGCCGGTCGACGACCAGCCAGAGCGCCAGGATCGGCAGGTAGGCCAGCAGCAGCCCGCGGACCAGCGCGGCGAACCAGCGCACCGGCCGCCCGTCGGCCCGGATCACCCGGACGCCGAGCACCGCCATCCCCGGCGTCCGCCCGGCCAGGCTCCAGAACAGCGCGCAGTACACCGCGAGCAGCGCCGGCAGGAAGACCAGGTAGCCGGAGACGATCGCCTCGGCGAACTGGTGCGCGCGGGTGCCGATCACCGAGGCGACCATCCCGAGGGCGGCCACCCCGGCCCCGGCGAAGAGCGCGACGGTGAAGGTGTCGATCAGGTACGCCAAGCTCCGGCTGACCAGCCCGGCGTACCCGGTCATGGCGCCTCGCCGCGCCGCATCCGCAGAGTGAGCCGGTCGACGGCGCTGTCCCCGGCCGAGGCGACGGTCCGGACCCGGCCGACCGCCTCGCCGACGATGCTGTCCCGCTGGCCGCGGACCAGCCCGCGGACCCGGTCCGGATCCTTCTCCAGGATCCCGAACACCCGGTCCAGCTGAGCGTCCACCACCCGCTCGACGATGCTGGAGTGGGCCAGCTTCTCGACCGCGGCGTCCACCGCCCGCTGGGCGCCGCGCACCCCGCGCTCGCGCTCCGCGGCGCCCCGCTCGGCGAACACGGTCCACCGGGCCCAGGCCTCGCCGGCCGTACGCAAGCTCTCCTTGTCCAGCCGGGAGCGCAGCTCGGCCAGTTTGTCGGCGCTCTTCTCCCCCACCCGGAAGGCGACGCCGATGGCGACATCTCCCAGCTGGATGAATCCCATCATCAGGAACCTCCTGCCCGGCGCCGCAGCACCGCCTTACGGATCTCGGTGGGCACGATCACGGTGAGCGCGGCGGCCAGGCAGATCCCCCACTGGCCGAGGTCGAGGTGCTCGGTGTTCAGGATCCGCTGGAACAGGCCGAGCTCGGTGGCCAGCACGATCGCGGCGAGCGACATCCCGCTGGTGATCACGAAGCGCCGGTCGTTGAAGGTCTCCAGGCTGAACACCGAGCGGACGTCGCTGCGCACGGTGAACGAGAAGATCAGGTTCATCAGGGAGAACGCGGTCAGGCCCATGGTCCGGGCGACGTCCACGTTCTTGTCCCGCTCGGCGAACCAGATCACCACCAGCGTGATCACACCCATGAACACGCCGAGCAGGCTGAGCCAGCCGAGCACCCGGTTGCTCAGCAGCGGCTCGTCGGAGCGGCGCGGCTTGTTCTTCATGATGTCCGGCTCGGCGTTGCCGTACCCGAGGCCGACGGACTGGAAGACCTGCGTGGTGAAGTTCAGCCACAGCGTCTGCAGCGGCACGAACGGCACGCCGGCCGCGATGTTGCCGATGCTCGCCGCGAGGAACGTGACGATCATGGCGGCCAGCACGCCCATCTGGAAGAAGATGTACTTCTTCAGGTTGGCGTAGAGCGCCCGGCCCAGCTCGACGGCCTTCACGATGGTGGCGAAGTCGTCGTCGGTGAGGATCATCGCGGCGGCCTCTTTGCTCACCTCGGTGCCGGTGATCCCCATCGCGATGCCGATGTCGGCCTTCTTCAGCGCGGGCGCGTCGTTCACCCCGTCGCCGGTCATCGCGACGATGTGGCCCTTGCGCTTGAGCGCCTCGACCAGGCGCACCTTGTGTTCCGGGGTGACCCGGGCGATCACGCCGATCCCGCCGATCTCCCGGTCCAGCTCGTCGTCGTCCATCGCGGCGAACTCGGCGCCGGTGATCGCCCGGCCGCGGATGCCGAGCTTGCCGGCGATCGCGGCGGCGGTGATCGCGTGGTCCCCGGTGATCATCCGGACCTCGATGCCGGCCGCGTGCGCCTCCTCGATCGCGGCCTTGGCCTGCGGGCGCGGCGGGTCGACGATGCCGACCAGGGCCAGCGGCTCCAGGTCGGTCAGCATCTCCAGCAGGTCGCCCGACGGATCGAAGGTGTCGAAGTCCTTGCGCGCGGTGGCCATCACCCGCAAGCCCTGCTCGGCCAGCCGCTCGTTCTCGGCGAGATAGCGTTCGTGCTGCTCCGGGGTGACGGTGCAGCGCGCCAGGATCTGGTCGGGCGCGCCCTTCACGAAGCACCGGATCTTCCCGGACATCTCGTGGAAGGTCGCCATCATCTTGTACGCGGCGTCGAACGGCAGCTCGGCCACCCGCGGGTACTTCTGCCGGGTCGCCTCGGTGTCCAGACCGCCCTTCTCGGCGAGCACCACCAGCGCGCCCTCGGTCGGGTCGCCGATCATGTCGCCGTCGGCGATCACCGCGTCCGAGGCCAGGATCATCGGCAGCAGGTACTCCTCCAGCGGGGTGTCCGGCTCCCCGGCCACCCGCTTGATCGTCCCCTCGGTGGAGTAACCGGTCCCGGAGATCACGTAGCGCCGCCCCGGGATCGCCATCTCGATGGCGGTCATCTGGTTCAGCGTCAGCGTCCCGGTCTTGTCCGAGTTGATCGCCGAGGTGGAGCCGAGCGTCTCGGTGGAGCGCAGCCGCTTCACGATCGCGTTCGACTTGGCGAGCAGCTGGGTGCCGAGCGACAGGATCGTGGTGACCACGGCCGGCAGGCCGGTCGGGATGGCGGAGACCGCGAAGGCGACCGCGGCGGTGAACACCACGGTGAACTCGTTGCCCCGGGCCAGGTTGATCACGACCGAGGCGAGCAGCGCGAACCCGGCGATGTAGAGGATCTGGTTGGTCAGCTTGGCGAGCTGCCGGGTGAGCGGCGTGTCCTCGTCCTTGGCCGCCTGCAGCATCCCGGAGATCCGGCCGACCTCGGTGTTCATCCCGGTCGCGGTGACCAGCAGCTCGCCGGAGCCCCGGGTCACGTTGGTGTTCATGTACGCCATGTCGGACCGGTCGCCCAGGTCGGCGTCGACCTTCTCGAGCGGCTCGACGTTCTTGGCGACCGGCAGGCTCTCCCCGGTCAGCGCCGACTCGGCGATCTCCAGGGTGGCCGCCCGGAGCAGCCGCCCGTCGGCCGGGACCACGTCACCGGCCTCGATCTGCACCACGTCGCCGGGCACCAGCTCCTCGGCGGGCAGCTCGGCCAGCTTGCCGTCGCGGCGCACCCGGGTCTTGATGATCATCATCTTCTGCAGCGCGTCGATCGCGGCCGCCGCCTTGCCCTCCTGGTGCAGGCCGAGGAAGGCGTTCAGCAGGGTGAGGGCGATCAGCATGACGCCGGTGCCCCACTGCTTCAGCGGGTAGAGGCTGCCGATGCCGGCGGCGAGCAGGACGATCTGCATCGGGTCGGCGTACTGCCGGACGAAGGAGCGCCACCAGGGCTCCTTCTTGGCCTCGGCGAACTTGTTCGGGCCGTACTTCTGCCGGCGAGCCTCGGCCTCCGCGGTGCTCAACCCCCGCTGCTGGTCGACCTGCTCGGCTTCGAGCGCTTCGGGGACGGTGAGCACGTGATAGGTGACGGTCATCGCGGCCGCCCTCTACCGGTACTGCTGCGGGTAGGGCCGCGGCGCGGGCGGCGTGCTGCGGACCAGCCGGGTCGCGGCCCGGGCGGTGCCGGCGACCAGCGAGCCGATCGCGATGCCGATGATCATGTTGAGCCCGGCGGTGTAGAACTGCGAGGCCCGGCTGGCGTCGGTGACGAACGGCGCGAGCATCGCCGAGACGGTGGCCAGCCCGACCACCCAGCCGAAGAACCGCATCGGCCGTGGGGTGGTCAGGATCAGCACGTGCACCAGGCCGGTGGCGAGCAGCGCGGCGCCGGCGGCGCCCAGGGCGTACCAGCCGGTGCTGGCGTCCCCCCAGGCGCCCTCGCCCTTCGGCGCGAGCACGTCGACGTCGAAGATTCCGCGCCCGAGCAGAATCCCGGCGATGGCGATCAATGCCGCCACCGCCGCGGTGGCGCCCCCGCCGGCCCACAGCTTCCCGGCGTTGACAGTGGGTTTGACAGGTTCGACGGTCATGGCGCTGAGGATCGCCGGGCCCCGGCCATGACCGCCTCATCCGACGGGGGTGAAAGCGTCAGCGACCCCCGCGCAGGTCCCCGAGCAGCGGTGGCCGGTGGGCGCCGTCCACCGTCCACCGCACGGCCCGCACCGGTTCCCCGCTGCCGGGCCGGGCGCGCGCCTCGTCCGCCACGGTCACCGATCCGAGCACCACACATCCGATCAATCCGGTACGCACGATCCCCCGCATGATGTTCCTTTCCTCCGGCTTAAACCTCCGGGTGGATCAACGATGGTGTGAACGATCGGGCTCCGAGGCGCGTACCCGGGTGCGGCAACGTCACCGAGGCATCGGGAGGACACCGTGGCACGGACCGGAATCGACACCGCGATCCTGCACAAGGGAGCGCACAGCGCGTCCTACTTCGACCTGGCCAGAGCGGCCGGCGACGGCGCGGAGATCGTCGACTTCTGCATCCCGTGCAACCCGTACTTCCCCACCCCGGAGATGTTCGACGAGCTCACCCGGGAGCTGAAGAGCATCCTGAAGTACTACCCGAGCGACTCGGCCACCATCACCAAGAAGCTGGCCAGCGTGCTCAACCTGCACCCGCAGACGGTGGCGATGGCGAACGGCTCCACCGAGCTGATCACCTGGATCGACCACCTGCTGGTCAAGGAGAGCCTGGCGATTCCGATCCCGACCTTCGGCCGGTGGACCGACCAGCCGCTGGAGACCGGCAAGCGGGTGGACATGTTCCCGCTGCAGGAGCGCGACGGCTTCCGGCTCGACCTGGAGGAGTACGTCGAGTTCATCCGGGAGCGCCGGTCCCGGGTCGCGGTGGTCTGCAACGTGAACAACCCGGACGGCAACTACCTGCCGCGGCGGGACGTGATCCGGTTCATGGACCAGCTCAGCGACCTGGACCTGGTGGTGATCGACGAGTCGTTCATCGACTTCTCGGACGCCGAGCGCTACCCGTCGGTCGGCCCGGACGCGGTGATCCGGCCGAACACCGTGGTGCTCAAGTCGCTCGGCAAGAACTTCGGCCTGCACGGCATCCGCTTCGGCTACATGCTGGCCAACCCGGCGATCGCCGGCAAGATCGCGAAGGCGCTGCCGAAGTGGAACCTGAACTCCCTCGCGGAGAAGGTGGTCCACATGATCCAGCAGCACGAGATGGAGTACGAGGAGAGCCTGCGCCTGCTCAGCCGCGACCGCCGGTCGATGGGCCGGGAGCTGCAGCGCATCCCGGGCCTCACCGTCTTCCCGTCGCAGGGCAACTTCTTCCTGGTCAAGCTGCCGACCGAGTGGTCCGGCGTGGCGCTGCGCGACTTCCTGGTCGCCAACCACGGCATCATGACCCGGGAGTGCGGCAACAAGCTCGGCATGACCAGCCAGTTCATGCGTCTCGTGGTGCGCCCCGCGCCGGACGTGGACCGCCTGGTCGACGGCATGCTCGACTACTCCCAGCGGTTCCACGGCCGGTCGGTCTACGACACCGACCCGCTGGAGTCGAGCAGCCGCCGCTGGACCGAGCAGTACGAGGAGAAGGAGTACTCCCCGCGCCGCGCCGCGGTCGCTTAGGGCCTGCCCTAAAGGTTGGTCATCCTCTCCATCTGCTCGGGGTAGCGCTCGCCGCGCACCTCGATCTTCGCCGCGGCCGTCTCGATCTCCGCCAGGTCGGCCGCGGTGAGCTCGATCCGCTCCGCGCCCAGGTTCTCGTCCAGCCGGTCCAGCCGGCGGGTGCCCGGGATCGGCACGATCCACGGCCGCTGGGCCAGCAGCCAGGCCAGCGCCACCTGCGCCGGGGTGGCCGCCTTGCCGGCCGCGATCCGCCCGATCAGCTCGATCAGCGCCTGGTTCGCCTCGCGCGCCGCCGCCGAGAACCGGGGCAGCCCGTTGCGCATGTCGTTCTCCGCGAAGACCGTGTCCGCCCCGATCTTGCCGGTCAGGAAGCCGCGCCCGAGCGGGCTGAACGGCACGAACCCGATGCCCAGCTCCTGCAGGGTGTCGAGCAGCTCCTCCTCGGGCCGCCGCCACCACAGCGAGTACTCACTCTGCACCGCGGTGACCGGCTGCACCGCGTGCGCCCGCCGGATCGTCCCGGGCGCCGCCTCGGACATCCCGAAGTGCCGCACCTTGCCGGCCGCGATCAGCTCCCGCACCGTGCCGGCGACCTCCTCGATCGGCACGTCCGGGTCCACCCGGTGCTGGTAGAACAGGTCCAGCGTGTCCACCCGCAGCCGGCGCAACGAGGCCTCGGCGACCTTCCGGATGTTCTCCGGCCGGCTGTCCACCCCGGCCTGCTGCCGACCGTCCGCATCGATCACGAAGCCGAACTTGGTGGCGATCACCACCTGCCCCCGGAACGGCTCGAGCGCCTCGCCGACCAGCTCCTCGTTCACCCACGGCCCGTAGACCTCGGCCGTGTCGAACAGCGTCACCCCGCGCTCCACCGCGGACCGCAGCAGCGCGATGTTCGCCTCCCGGTCCGGCCCCGGCCCGTAGCCGTGGCTCATCCCCATCGCGCCGAACCCGATCGCCGAGACCGCCAGGTCTCCCAGTCTTCTCTCCCGCATGCCCCCACGCTACGGACGCCGCCCCCACCGGCGAGCGTGAACCCCTCCGATGGTCCGGTCCGCTCCGGGCCGCCGCCCACGCACCGGCGTCGGCGGCCCCAGCGGAATGATTGGCCCCAGCCCGGCCACCCCGGCCAGCGCCCGGCGCCGCCCCACCACCATGTCGATCCGGATCTCCCGCATGGCACTCACGATCGTCCCCGCGGGCACCGGGAACAACGCGAAAGATCGAACCGCCGGTTAACCCGTCGGTTATCGGTCGCCGCACGTCCCCAGTGGCCGGTGCCGATCCGCGCGACGTTGTGCCGATGGGGGGTCGGCCGGTCAGTGGATCGGGTGACCAGAATCGGTCGGGCAGCATGGTGTCTCCAGGCGTTACCGATGAGGAGACCAATGCGGAACCTGATTCGCGGGGCGGTCGTGCTGGCGCTGGTCGCGGGCGGCAGTGCCGGCCTCGCCGCGCCGGCCGGGGCGGCCACGGTGAAGACGTACCAGAACTGCACCGCGCTGAACAAGGCGTATAAGCACGGCGTCGGCAAGAAGGGCGCGAAGGACAAGGTGCGCGGCGCGACGAAGCCGGTCACCACGTTCTACGTCAACACCAAGCTCTACAACGCGAACAAGAAGATGGACCGGGACTCCGATGGGGTGGCCTGCGAGAAGCGCTGACCGGACGGACCGGGCCTACTTGCGGCCCTCCTCGGCCCGGGCCTCGGTCGGCGCGAGCGCGCTGCTCAGGGTCCGGGCCGTGTCGATCAGCGGGACGTGGCTGAAGGCCTGCGGGAAGTTGCCGACCAGGCGGCCGGCCTCGGTGTCGTACTCCTCGGAGAGCAGGCCGACGTCGTTGCGCAGCGCGAGCAGCCGGGCGAACGTCTCCCGGGCCTCGTCGTGCCGGCCCATCAGCGCGTAGTTGTCGGCCAGCCAGAACGTGCAGGCCAGGAACGCGCCCTCGCCCGGCGGCAGACCGTCCACCTCGGTCTCCGGGTGCTGCGTGTACCGCTGCACGAACCCGTCGACCAGCAGGTGCTTCTCGATCGCCGCGACGGTGCCGGCCACCCGCTCGTCGTCGGCCGGCAGGAAACCGACCAGCGGCACCATCAGCATCGCGGCGTCCAGCTCCTCGGAGCCGTAGTACTGGGTGAACGTCTTGCGCACCGGGTCGTACCCGTTCGCCAGGATGTCGTCGTAGATCCGGGAGCGCAGCCCGGCCCAGCGCTCCAGCGGCCCGGGCAGCCCGAACTCCTCGATCGCCTTGACCGCCCGGTCCGCCGCCACCCAGGCCATCAGCTTGGAGTGGGTGAACTGTTTCGGACCGCCGCGCACCTCCCAGATCCCCTCGTCCGGGTCCTGCCAGTGCTCCTCGACGAACTCCATCAGCTTGACCTGCAGCCCCCAGGACGGGTCGTCGGCCTTGAGCCCGGCCCGCCGGCCCTGGTGCAGCGCGTCCATCACCTCGCCGTAGACGTCGAGCTGGAACTGCTCGGCGGCGGCGTTGCCGATCCGGACCGGGTTGCCGTCGTACCCGGTGAGCCAGTCGGCGAGGTACTCGTCGAGGCGGCGCTCGCCGGCCACGCCGTACATGATCTGCAGTTCCTCGGGGTTGCCGGCGATCGCCCGCAGCAGCCACTTGCGCCAGGCGATCGCCTCGCTCTGGAAGCCCGAGTAGAGCAACGACTGCAGGGTGATGGTGGCGTCGCGCAACCAGCAGAACCGGTAGTCCCAGTTCCGCACGCCGCCGAGCTTCTCCGGCAGGCTGGTGGTGGCGGCCGCGACGATGCCGCCGGTCGGGGCGTAGGTCAGCGCTTTCAGGGTGAGCAGCGAGCGGACCACGGCGTCCCGCCACTCGCCCTCGTAGGTGCACGCCGACACCCAGCCGCGCCAGTAGCCCTCGGTGACGCCGAGCTCGTGCGACGGGTCGAGCGGCTCGGGTGCGGGCAGGTGCGAGGGACGCCAGGTCAGCACGAACGGGACGCGGTCACCGGCCCGTACCGAGAAGGCCGCTTTGGTGGTCAGGTTCTCCCCGCGCAGCTCCACCGGCGTGCGCAGCCAGGCGGCGTCCGGACCGGCCACCGCGACCAGCGCCTCGCCCTCCCGGTAGACCCACGGGACGACCTTGCCGTAGTCGAAGCGCAGCCGCAGCTCCATGCTGAAGTCGACCCGGCCGCGGACCCCCTCGACGATCCGGATCACCGACGGCGAGCCGGTCCGCGGCGGCATGAAGTCGATCAGCCGGGCCACCCCGTCGGCGGTCTCGAACTCGGTCTCCAGCACCAGCGTCTCGTCCCGGTAGCGGCGCCGGGTGGTGACCACGCCCGCCGGGCTCAGGGTCCAGTGACCGTTGTCGGCCGAGCCGAGAAGCGCCGCGAAGATCGCCCCGGAGTCGAACCGGGGCACGCACAGCCAGTCGATCGAGCCGTTGCGGCCGACCAGCGCGGCGGTCTGGGTGTCGGCGATGATCGCGTAGTCCTCGATCGGCAGCGCCATGCCGATCCTGTACCCCGACGCGGGAAAACAAACCGCCGCCGGGGGCCGAGGCCCCCGGCGGCGGCGCATCCGGCCGGGGTGGTCAGACCCGGTCGGCGGCGATCAGGAGGTAGTGGAAACTGCCCTCCCGGTACGCCGTGAGAAAAGCCTCCTCGATCCCGGTCGCCACCTCCGACCGGGCGCGCAGCTCCCAGTACGGGATGGTCGCCGCGGTCAGGTCCAGCACGGTGATCGGGACCAGGTTGTTCGCCGCCAGCGCCTTGAAGTAGTCGCTGCGCGGGTGGATGTCGCAGGTGTAGTGCTCGTTGATCCGGCTGACCGACTTGGACCGCCGGCCGGTCGCGTCGTTCGCGCAGCCGGTGATGCACACGTACCGCCCGCCGAACGCGAGCATCCGGGCGAACTCCGCGTAGAGGTCGAACAGGTCGACGTACATCGTCGTCTCGTTCGTCCAGATCGCCTGCCGGGACCGGTCGGCGAACCCGGACTCCAGCATGTTCCGGAAATGGAACCGGACCTGGTCGGCGACCCCGCGCCGGGCGGCCTGCTCGTTGGCGAAGCCGACCTGGTACTCGGAGATCGACACCCCGTCGACCCGGCAGCCGAACCGGGCGTTGGCCATCATGCTGGTGCCGCCCCGTCCGGACCCACCGTCCAGCAGCGCGTCACCCGGCTCGATCGGCCCGAGGTGGTCGAGCAGCAGGTCGGCCTGCGCGCTCTCCAGCCGGTGCAGCTCGGCGATCACCCCCTCGCCGGGCCCGTCGAGCACGGTCCAGTCCGGCTCGCCCACCCCGTAGTGGTGGTGGTAGAGGCCGTCCACCTCACCGAGCCGCAGGTTGACCGGGTCGGCCCGGTTGGTGTTCCAGTAGGCGGCGACCGAGCGTTCGAAATCGGTCCGCAGCGGTGACACGGGTGCGGTTAACACAGGATTCCCCCTGAATCGGACGAGTGATAGCGGCCGCTGGTCGCGTGCCACTCCCGGCTGCCGCCCAGCCACGCCCAGGTGTCCGCCAGGAACCGGCGCAGCTGCGGCGACCCGGTCGCGCCGAGCGCGGCCGCGGCGGTCACGAAGTCGGTCATCAGCTCGTTGTGGATCTCCACGGTGCGCAGCACGGCGTCCCGATGGCTCAGCCCCTCGGTGGCTACCAGCACGGACGGCAGATTGTGATCGTTATCGGACTCGTTGCTCGCCGAATACAGATCGTTGACCAGCACGGCGGCGGTACCCGCCGTGGTGAAGGCGCGACGCGTGCGCGGATCGTGGAACTCGTCCGGCGGCACCACGTACCCGGCCAGCACGTCGATCAGCAGCATCGGCGGCAGGAAGCTGTTCAGGTGCCGCTGCACCAGGTACTCCCACACCCGTGGGGTGCGCCGGTTGGCGTGCCAGTCCGCCTCCTGGCCCCAGCCCAGCGACTGGATCGCCAGCTGGTGCTGGAAGCGGCCGAACTGCGCCGCGGTGGTGTAGCGGGACAGGTGGTCCAGGGCGCCGCGGAAGGCCACCGAGATCGGCCGGGCCCGGTGGTGCCGGGTCAGGTCGCCGGCGTAGGCGCGCGGCAGGCCCGGCGGATCGACCACCGCGTACAGGTTGGCCAGCCGCGAGCCGACCACCGCGGGATCCGCGCCCAGCGCCACCTCGTCCACGTAGTAGTCGTCCGCCGCCCACTCGGCGACCAGGCATTTCGTGGCGGCGAGCAGCCGGTCCGGGTCGTCGGTGGCGGGGTGGGTGAGCATCACCAGCCGGCCGAAGTTCGCCGCCCGCAGCTTCTCCAGGCGCCCGGGGTAGATGCCGGCCTCCGCCGCCCAGCGCACGACCGCCTCGTTGACCTGCTCGCCGAGCGCCGGGTCGTCGCGCACCGGGCCGGGGCAGAAGAGCCGCGGCTCTGCTGTCGGTTGGGGAGGGGGCAGGAAGGCGCGAGCTGCGGAGGTGCCGAGTCCGCTCGGCTTGAGACCGACAGTTTTCGGTACGGCCGTCAGCACCGCCGCGAGATCGGCCGGCGGCGCCCCGCTCAGGTCGCGCAGGATCTCCCTGCCCAGGTCGGCGAGCAGCATCAGTGCGACAGCTCCACGTGATCGAGGATGCCGAGCGCGTCCGGCACCAGCACCGCCGCCGAGTAGTACGCGCTGACCAGGTAGGACATGATCGCCTGCTCGTCGATGCCCATGAACCGGACGGACAGGCTCGGCTGGTACTCGTCCGGGATCCCGGTCTGGTGCAGCCCGACCACGCCCTGGTCCGCCTCGCCGGTCCGCATCGCCAGGATCGACGTGGTGTGCGTCTCGGTCACCGGGATCTTGCCGCACGGCAGGATCGGCACCCCGCGCCAGGACAGGAACGTGCCGCCGTCCCGCTCCACCATCGGCGGGTAGATGCCGCGCTTGGTGCACTCCCGGCCGAACGCCGCGACCGCCTGCGGGTGCGCCACGAACATCTTCGTGCCGCGCCGCATGCTGAGCAGCTCGTCCAGGTCGTCCGGGGTGGGCGGCCCGCTCCGGGTGTGAATCCGCTGCCGCAGGTCGGCGTTGTGCAGCAGGCCGAACTCGCGGTTGTTGATGATCTCGTACTCCTGGCGCTCGCGCAGCGCCTCGATGGTCAGCCGGAGCTGCTGCTCCAGCTGGTTCATCGGCTCGTTGTAGAGGTCGGCGACCCGGGTGTGCACGCGCAGGATGGTCTGCGCGACGCTCAGCTCGTACTCCCGCGGCGCCTGCTCGTAGTCGACGTAGGTGCCGGGCAGGGTGGCCTCGCCGGTATGGCCGGCCGCGACCGCGATCGCCGCCTCGCCGTGCTTGTTCTGCGGCCGGCGGTTCTTGGCCCGGAACCGCTCGACGTGCGCGCGCAGCCGGTCGCTGTGCCCGAGCAGCTCGGCGAAGGCGGACCGCGGCATGGTCAGCAGGGTCACCGCGGTCATCGCCTTGGCGGTGTAGTCCCAGATCCGCTCGTCCTCGGTGAGCGACTGCTCGCCGAACGCCTCGCCGTCGGCCAGCACGCCGAGGTTCACCGGGTCGCCGTAGTCGCCGACGCCGACCTTGTTCACCTTGCCGTGCGCGATCAGGTAGACGTGGTCGGCGACCGAGCCGAACTCGACGATCACCTGGCCCGGCTGGTACTCCTGCTGGACGAACTTGTCCGCCATCGCGGCCAGCACCGCGTCGTCGTCGAACTCGCTGAGCACGGAGAGCTCGCGCAGCTCGCCCGGGATGACCCGGACGTGCGCGCCGACGTTGGTGAAGCTGAGCCGGCCGTCGCCGATCCGGTAGGTCATCCGCCGGTTCACCCGGTAGGCGCCGCCGGCGACCTGGACCCAGGGCAGCTTCCGCAGCAGCCACCGGGAGGAGATCTCCTGCATCTGCGGAGCGGTCTTGGTGGTGGTGGTCAGGTTCCGCGCCGCGGCGGTGCTCAGGCTGCGGCGCCGGTGCTCGTGCTCCTCGTCGCGGATCTCGGACTGCGTTGGAGTAGCCACCGCTCGTGCCCCGTTCGTCGCGTTCCCTCGTGCCTACTTATCGCCGTTCTATCGCATATCTGACGTTTTTGTCGGGTTTCACGGATCTTGCACAGCCACTTCGGTTCCCGATCCGCCGCCGACGGTCAGATGGCGCGCCTCACGGCGCCCGGGCTGGTCCGTGGGTCGCGGTGGGTGCCACAGTGCCAGGCGGGAGGTGGTTTCCTTTGCGTACGTTCGCCGCCTGCACCACGCTCGTGGTCGTCGCGCTGCTCGGCGGCGCCTGCACCGGCCCGGCCGCCGACCCGGCGCCCCCGCCCGCCGCGTCCGCCGCCCCGGTCGCCGCGGCCGCCGTCTCCTCGGCCGACTGCAACGCCGGGATCAGCACCGACGCCCTCCCGGTCTGGGCCCGGGACGGCTTCAACTTCGACGGGTCCGGTGTCCCGCACCGGCTCGGCGACCAGGGCGGCCTGATGGCGATCCTGTTCGCCCCGCCGCGAGCCGACCCGGTGGACGGCACCAAGATCCTCTGGGTGTCCAAGCTCCCGGTCGAGACGGCCGCCCCGCTGACCATCAGCGGCGTCCGGCTGGACGGTCTCACCGCCACCCAGGAGCTGCCCAACGGGGCCGGGCCGTCGTCGGTGAAGATCCCCGAGCCGGGCTGCTGGGACCTCACCCTCACCTGGTCCGGGCACACCGACCGGATGCGGCTCTGGTTCACCGTGTGACGGATCTCAGACCCTCAGGCGCGCCGATGTCGCGCCGATGGTCAGGCTATGAGCGACGAGGTCCACGATGAAGCCCGGCTCGCCGCACTCCGCTCCTACCGGGTGCTGGACGAACCGCGGGCGGCGGTGCTCGACGACCTCACCCGGCTGGCCGCCACCATGTTCGACACCCCGATGGCCGCCGTCTCGCTGGTCGACCGGGACCGGCAGTGGTTCGCCGGCAGCATCGGGCTGGCCGACGCGCAGACCCCGCTCGACGTGTCGTTCTGCGCGCAGGTGGTGCCGGCCCGCCGCCCGCTGATCGTCCCGGACGCCACCGCGCACCCGCTCTTCTCGTCCTACCGCAACGTGATCGAGGCGCCGAACATCCGGTTCTACGCCGGCGCCCCGGTGATCGACGAGGACGGGCACGTGCTCGGCGCGATGTGCGTCATCGACGACGTGCCGCGGGAGGTCAGCGACCGGCAGGTGGACGCGCTCAGCACGTTCGCCGGGCAGGCCGCCACCCACCTGTCCGCGATCCGCAACCGGATGCGGCTGGCCGACCTCGGCGATCACCTGGCCCGGGCGGCGCAGCGCGAGGACGACCTGGTCGCCACGATCACGCACGAGTTGCGTACCCCGGTGACCAGCATCCAGGGGTACCTGGAGCTGCTCAGCGAGAACGAGGAGCTGACCGCGTACCGGCGGTTGATCGAGCCGATCCACCGCAACGGGCAGCGGCTGGTCGCGATGGTCGACCACATCCTCTCCGGCACCCGCCCGCACGACGCCCCGCTGCCCGCCCCGGTCGGCCCGGTCGACCTGAACACCGTGGTGGCCGCCGCGGTGACCGCGTGCCGGGCGCTCACCGCGCTGCGCGCCGCGCCGATCGACGTGCAGCCCGGGCCGGAGATCATCGTGCGGGCCGACCTGGCCCGGCTGGCCCACGCGATCGAGCAGGTGCTGCGCAACGCGCTGCTGTTCACCCCGGCCGACCGGCCGATCACGGTCCGGGTCAGCGCCGGGCCGCGGGCCACCGTGGAGGTCACCGACCAGGGGGTCGGCATCCCGGAGGACGAGCTGGCCTACGTCTTCGACCGTTTCTTCCGCGGCCGGCACGCACGCGACCAGGCCATTCCCGGCGTCGGCCTGGGGCTGACCATCGCCCGCGCCTCGATCGCCGCGCACCTCGGTGACCTCACCCTGACCAGCGGCCCGGCCGGCACCACCGCCCGGGTGACCCTGCCCGCCGTGGCCTGAGCCCCGATACGGTAGGTGGATGGAGCGGCCGATGACCCCCGACGAGCTGGTCGAGGTGATCATGCGGCGGCTTGCCGAGCAGCACCGGGTGGTCCCCGGTTACGTCATCCGGGACGCGGTCGAGGCCGCGCTGCGCCGCCGCTTCCCGGACGTTCCGGTGGCCCAGGTGCGGGTGCCGGCCGACGTGGCGGCCGAGCTGATCACCGGGCTCGGCGACGGCAGCGCGGCGGCCGAGGACGACTCGGCGACCATGCCGGCCGTGCTCAGCGGCGACGAGACCGGGCGGCTGCTGACCGGGCTCGGCCTGGCCGTCCACGTGGCCGCCTTCAACCTGGACCGGGACCGCCTGCACGTGGCGCAGATCCTGAACGGGGCGGCGGCCGCACTGGTCGCGCTCGGCGCGGCGTCCCGCGCCGCGCACGCCGACGGCACCTCGGCGGTGCTGCTCGCCCCGGCCACCCTGCGCACCGTGCGGACCGTGATGACCGGCGTGCTGCAGGGCGTGCGCACCCGCGGCTGGCAGGCCGAGCACCTCGACCCGGTGGCCACCACCGCCCTGTTCACCGGGGTCCTCACGATGCTCGGCGCGGTGCCCTGACACCCTTCTTCGCCCGCTGCCCTTTTCTTCGCCCGCCGTCCTGACGCCGTCTCCGCCCGGCTCTGCCGCCTTCTTCGGTCAGCGCAGCGCCCTACGCCGGCCCCGGGTGCGGCCGCCTATCCGCGCGACACTGTCTTCGGGCAGGACCCCTGGGTGGGCGGGGAGGGGGAAGTGGCCGGATCACTGCGCGCCTGCGCCGCATCGCCGGGAGGGTCAGCGGGTGCCTCTGCGCCCCTGAGACACCTACCGGGATCAACCGGCCGGGGCGCGGCCCGGACGGGAGCGGGCCTCGCGGAGGGCACGCACGGGACGGCGCGTCGGGCGTACCGGAAATCGGGTTATGCGGCGGTGATGCGGGAGGTGAAGGCGGACAGCTTGGTCAGCGACCGGTCGATCTTCTCCGGGAGGGTGAGCGTCTCCTCGAAGCGGACCAGGCGCAGCTTGGGCCGTTTCTTACCGCGGAGGTAGAGGGAGCAGGCCAGGTCGGAGCAGAGGTACTCGCCGACCGAGTTGCCGTTGCGGCCGGCGGCGCCGGCCAGCGGGGCGGTGAACAGGCTGACGCCGCCGGCCGCGTGGTCGGTCAGGCAGACCTGGCACATGCTGGAGCGGGCGGCGCTGCCGGCGCCGGTGCGTTCCGCCTTGCGGAGCAGGACGGCGACCGGGCCCTCGTCGCGCGGGACCACGATGGCGGCGCGCTGCGGGGCGGCCGGGTCGATCCAGCCGTAGAAGTCCAGATCGGCCCACGGGGTGGCGCGGAAGTCGGCGGGCAGCTTGATCCGGGAGGCCTCGCCCTTGCTGCAGTTGACGAACGAGGTTCGGATCGTTGCCTCACTGATCGGTTCCATGGGGTCGGACCCTCGCACACGGCGGGGCGGGCGTCACCCGATTTCCGGCCTTGCCGTTTCCGGCGTCACACCGCTTTTCCTACCAGACCCTTCCGGTACGACCGAGGCCCGCCTGTCCTCGGCGACCGCTCCAGGGACGCCGGTCGAGCCGGGTGGCGACGGATCCCGCGCCTTCTCCGCCGATAGCAGGACAGGTGGCCGCGTCGGACAATGTGGCCATGGGGACGCGAGTGATCTTCCGGCGGGTGTGCCGCGCCGTGGTGGCCGGTGGCGTGGCGGTCGTCGTGGGGCTGACGCTGGGCGGATGCCCTTCGTCGGGTGACGCGGAGCCGGTCTGCGCGCAGCCGACGTCGGGTACCACCGCGCCCGACGACTGCCCGGACCAGGGCACCGTCGCCGGCGACTGACCCGGCGGTCCGGCGGTCCGGCGGGGCACGGCAGCCGGGCCAGGGAACGGTGCGAACGGGCTGACCCGGCGGTCAGGCCGGGCGGGGCAGGCGGTCGAAGCCGTCCAGCAGCAGGTCCAGGGCGAACTCGAACTCGAACTGGTCGTCGCAGCCGGAACCGACCACGGTGGCCGCCTCGTGGGCGGCGGACATGGCCATCAGGGCCAGGTTCGGGAAGCGGGGGGCCATCGCGCGGGCCATCTCCAGCTGCGCCTCCGGTGGGAGCGGGGTGGCGTCGTTGAACAGCTCCGGGGTGTAGCCGAGCAGCCGGGTGCCGAGCGTGTGGATGAAGTGGTGCACCTGGTCCGGGGTGAAGCCGCCGGTCAGGAAGAGGCCGATGACCGCGTCCAGGTGGGCGAGCATGGCCGGGGTCGGATCGGTGCGCGAGTTGATCACGCGCCAGGCCCAGGGGTGGCGGAGCAGCGCCCGGCGGGCGCCGAGGATGCGCTCGCGGACCGCGGTCTTCCAGTCGCCGGCCGGGGACGCCGCCGGGATGCCGGCCACCACCGTGTCCACCATGCCGTCCAGCAGCTCGTCCTTGTTGGCCACGTGCTTGTACAGCGCCATCGGCACGACGCCCAGCTCCTGGGCGAGGTTGCGCATGCTCAGCGCGTCCAGCCCGGTGCGGTCGGCCAGGTCGACGGCGGCCAGCAGCACGCGTTCGCGGTTGAGCGGAACCCGCCGCTCGGCAACATCCACGTGCCAACCCTAATACCGCCGATTGACTGGTGTACGCCGTACACCTACCCTCGGAGGAACGGAGGTGTACGCCGTACACCGGAGAGGGAGGCGGCCATGCGGGCGATCGTGCAGGACCGGTACGGCGGCCCGGAGCAGCTGCGCTGGACCGAGGTGGCGACTCCGGAACCGGGCGACGGCGAGGTGCTGATCCGGACCCGGGCGGCGTCGCTGAACGCCTGGGACTGGCACTTCATGCGCGGCGATCCGTACGTGATGCGGCTCCCCCGTCACCTCACCCGGCCGGGGGTCAGCATCCGCGGGCGGGACGTGGCCGGCGAGATCGCCGCTGTCGGGCCGGGCGTGACCGGCTTCCGGGTGGGCGAGGCGGTCTTCGCCGATCTCGGCCCGCTGCAGGCGACCTTCGCCGAGTTCGTCCGGGCGCCGCAGGAGCTGGTCGCGCCGAAGCCGGCGAACCTGAGTTTCGCCGAGGCGGCCGCGCTGCCGCTGGCGGCCGGCGCGGCGCTGGGCTGCCTGCGCGAGTCCGGCCTGACCGAGGGGCAGCACCTGCTGATCAACGGCGCGTCCGGCGGGGTCGGCACCTTCGCGGTGCAGATCGCCAAGTCGATCGGCGCCGAGGTGACCGCGGTCTGCAGCACCCGCAACGTCGAGCTGGTCGGCAAGCTCGGGGCCGATCACGTCATCGACTACCGGCGCGAGGATTTCGTGGCGACCGGGGATCGGTTCGACGTGGTGCTCGACCTCGTCGGCAACCGCAGCCTGCCGGACCTGCGCAGCAAGGGTGGCGTCCTGGTGCTCTCCGGCGGCGGCACCTCCACCGGCGGCAGCCTCCTCGGCCCGTTCCCGCTGGTCGTCCGGGCCCTGCTGACCGCCCGGTTCGTCCGGCAGCGGATCCTGCTGCCCGCTCCCCCGCCGGGCCGTGCCACCCTGGACGCCCTCCGCGACCTCACCGGATCCGGCCGGGTGACCCCGGTGATCGACCGGAGCTATCCGCTGGCCGAGGCCGCCGACGCGATGCGCTACCTGGAGACCGGACACGCCCGCGCCAAGGTGGTCCTGACCGTCTAGGGTCGCCCCATGACGACGGTACGCGAGCAGTTCCGGGAGTTGCACGACAGCGGCACGTTCGTGATGCCGAACCCCTGGGACGCCGGCTCGGCCCGGCTGCTGGCGAGTCTCGGCTTCCCGGCGCTGGCCACCACGTCGTCCGGCTTCGCGGCCACCCTGGGCAAGCGGGACCAGCACGTCACCCGGGACGAGCTGGTCGCGCACGTGGCGGCGCTGACCGCGGCGGTCGGCATCCCGCTCAACGTGGACGCCGAGCGCTGCTTCGCGGAGACCGCGGCCGGGATCCGGGAGACCGTGGACCTGCTGGCCGCGGCCGGCGCGGCGGGCATCTCGATCGAGGACTACGACCCGGCCACCGACCGGATCGAGACGCTGGAGACCGGGGCGGAGCGGGTGGCCGCGGCGGCCGAGGCCTGCGCCCGGCACGGGATCGTGCTGACCGCCCGCGCGGAGAACCATCTCTACGGGCACGACGATCTCGACGACACGGTCGCCCGGCTGCGGGCCTACCGGGCGGCCGGCGCGGACGTGGTCTACGCGCCGGGGCTGCGCACTCCCGCCGAGATCGGCCGGGTGGTCGCCGAGGTGGCCGCTCCGGTCAACGTGCTGGCCGTCGCGGGGGCTCCGGCCGTACCGGAAATGGCCTCGCTCGGCGTGCGCCGCGTCTCCACGGGTGGCTCGCTGGCCTGGGCGGCCTATGGCGCCCTGCGCGACGCGGCGCGCGAGTTGCTGACCACCGGGACCACCGGTTTCCGGACTCGCGCGCTGCGCGAGGAGGACCTCGAGGCCGCCTTCAGCGACCGATGAGGATCAGTTGGGGTACGGGCCCGTCGCGGGCACCTCGATCCCGACCGTGCTGCCCCGACCCAGGCCGCTGTCGATGGTGACCGTGCCGTCATGGCCCTCGGCGATCGCCTTCACGATGCTCAGTCCCAGCCCGAGCCCCTGCACCTCGGCCCGCTCGGCGTCGGCGCCGCGGCGGAACGGGGCCAGCACCCGCTGCTGGTCGGCCCCGCTGATGCCGATCCCGGTGTCCCGGACCAGCAGCGTCGCCCGCCCGTTGCGGGTCGCGGCGATGACCGTGATGGATCCGGTCTCGGTGAACTTGACCGCGTTCAGGATCAGCCGTTCCAGGGCCTGACCCATCCGGCGCAGGTCGACGTCGGCGAAGACCGGCCCGGTCGTCTCGGCGTCGATGGTCAGCCCCTTCGCCTCGGCCAGCGGCAGGTTCGCGGCGACCACGCTGCGGGCCAGCACGGCCAGATCGGCCGGGGTCCGCTCGAAGTCCCGGCTGCCCGCGCTGACCTGCGCGGCCAGCAGCATGTCGTCGACCAGGGCGAGCAGCCGGTCGGAGTTGCGCTGCACCCGCTGCAGGAAGCCGTCCCGGGTGGCGGAGGGAAGCTCGGGGTCGCCGAGCACCTCCAGGTAGCCGTGGATCGAGGTGATCGGGGTGCGCAGCTCGTGGTTGACCCGGGCGATGAACTCGTCCTTGATCTGCTCGGCGTCCCGCAGCCGGTCGTTCAGGCTGCGCATGTCCCGGGCGTACTTGCGCAGCTCCAGCTGATTGACCACGTGCCGGGCCAGGGCCCGCAGGCCGTCCCGCTGCGCCGGGGTGAGCAGGCCGGGCTCGCCGTCCGCGACGCACAGCGTGCCGAGCGGCCGGCCGTACGGGGTGACCAGCGGCGCGCCGGCGTAGAACCGGATGTACGGCGGCCCGGCCACCGTCGGGATCCCGGCGAACCGCGGATCCAGCCGGGCGTCCGGGACCTGCGTGACGTCGTCGCCGAACATGGCCTGGGCGCAGATCGAGTCGTCCCGGGCAGTGCCGCACAGATCGGTGCCGATCCGCGCCTTGAACCACTGCCGGTGCTGATCGACCAGGCTGATCATGGCGATCGGCTTGTCGCAGAGTTGCGCGGCGAGCTTCGCGATGTCGTCGAAGTCGCCCTCGGCCGGGGTGTCCAGGATCTGGTAGCCGTGCAGGGCGGCAAGGCGTTCCTGTTCCAGCATCTCGCCGGCAATCCGCGTGGCCGCCATCGGTGTCCCCTCGTCGCGGTGCGCTTCCCCTACCGCTGGATGTTCGGTCACCTGGCCCCAGGGTTGAGCCCAACCGCGGGTGCAGAGCGGTGCTGCCACTGGCTCTCCAGCGTGCGGGCGTACGCGGACCGCCCGGCCGGCAGCGTGAACGTCATCCGGGTGCCGTTGCCGTACGGGTTGGCGGTCGCCTCGATCGTCCCGCCGTGCCGCTCCACGATCCGTTTGCAGACGGCCAGCTCCAGCCCGGAGCCGCTGCCGCCCTCGCCGCGGTGGAAGTTCGTGAAGATCGCCTGGCGCAGGCCGGGCGGGATGCCCCGCCCGTTGTCCAGGATGTCGATCCGCAGCATGCCGTTCGGGGCCGGCTGGGCGGCCACGCTGACCACCGGCGGCACGCCCGGCACGGTCTGCTCCAGCGCGTGGTCGATCAGGTTCTCCAGCAGCTGCCGGGTCAGCACCGGGTCGGCCTCGACCGCGTCCAGCTGGCCGAGGGCGAACTGCGGCGGATGCACACCGGCCGTCTCGGCCTGGTCGTACCGGCTGTTGGCGATGTCGGTGAGCAGCAGCTGCAGGTTGATCGTGGTGGGCATCAGCTTGCCGTCGCGGGCCGCGGTGTAGGCGAGCAGGCCGTTCAGGAAGGTGCGCATCCGGGCCGCGGCCCGCTGGATCCGGCTGACCCGCTCGGCCGGCTTGTACCCGGCCAGCTCGGCCTCCAGCACCTCGGCCCAGCCCTCGATCGTGGTCAGCGGGTTGAGCAGGTCGTGCGCCACCACCCCGGCGAACGACATCAGCTCGTCCCGGTGCCGGCGGTCCGCGGTGACGTCGTGGAAGACCACCACCACGTGCTGCAGGCCGGACGGGCTGGCCAGCCGGGACACGTTGAACCGGACGATCCGGCCCTCGGGCACCGCGGCGTTGCGGATCAGCACGTCCATCGGCTGCACGTCCTCGCCGGCCAGTGCCCGCTGGTAGGGCAGCTCGGCGTCGGCGAGCGGGGCGCCGTCCGGGTGGAAGAATCCGTAGTCGCTGCCCAGCGCGGCCCCGCCGGCCACCGTGTTGGTGCTGCCCAGCAGCCGCCCGGCGGCCGGGTTGCGGAGCACCAGCCGGCCGCTCTGGTCCAGGATGGCCAGGCCCTCGGTCATCGAGTTGATGATCGTGGTCATCAGTTCGGCCTTCTCGGTGGCCTCGTGCTCGGAGGACTGGAGCCGCTCGATCAGCGCGGTCCGCTCGTCCCGGCTGAACGCCAGGGCCAGGCCGACCAGTGCCAGGATCCCGATGTAGAGCTGGATGACCAGGGCCCGGGTGCCCGGTTCGCCGGTCATCGCGTACGGACCGGTGCCGTGCAGGGTGAAGACCGCGGCGGCGGTGCCGAAGGTCATGGTGTGCCCGATCGCCAGCACGGTCGGCAGCCGCAGCCCGACCCAGACCGTGATGGCGAGCAGGGCGAACCCGATCGGCAGGCGCTCGTTCAGGGAGAACACGTAGAAGTAGGCGGCCGCCGACAGGAAGTAGACGATCACCGCCTCCATCCAGGCCTCCTGGCCGCGCGGCAGGTCCCGCAGCCGGCGGGCCACCGCCCCGAAGATCAGCACGCTCACCACGTCGCGAACCACCCAGATCGCGATCGCGGTGACCGAGTGGTCGCCGGTGATCATCCGGTCGCCGAGGCCGCCGAGCACCCCGCCGCAGAGCGCGCCGGCCGTCGCCACCAGCAGCACCCGGAGCAGGTCGGTCAGGGTGCGCAGCGGCCGGCCGGCGTCACCGGCCCAGACGCCGGGCAGCCAGCGGGCCGCGGCGACCGCGAAGATCAGCGCCTCCAGCATCGCGGCGCCGCCGTGCACCAGGGCCGGCCCGGGTGGCGTCCCGGTGGCTGCCAGGGCGAGCGCGGTGAGCAGGCCGAGCACCCCGGCGTCGGCCCAGCGCCAGCGCGAGTCGTTGCGGTTGACCAGCCAGACCGCGGCGACCGCGGTGGCCGGCCAGATCACCGGCAGAGCGTCCGGCTTCCCGAGGATGGTCAGCTGCCCGGCGAGGATCGCGATCAGGTAGAGCGCCGCGAAACGCACGGTGCTGGGCAACATCCGAAGACTCATCAGGGATCGCCTCGTGTGGGTGGCCGGCTGCTCTAACACCCAGTTCGGCCGCAACGGCGAATGCCTGAACAACAGGGCACAAAGTCCTGCATTTCCGTGACCATGAGGGGCCGCCCCCAAGGTATCGCCGGGCCGCCGGCGCGCGAGACGCTGAATGTCGATTTTCCTGGGGAGGAAACCGAACAATGCTGTCTGCATCCAGCGTGCCCGTGGTCGAGGCGACCCTGCCGGTCGTCGGTGAGCACCTCGACGCCATCACCCGCGTCTTCTACGAGTCGATGCTCGGCGAGAACCCGGAGCTGACCAACCTGTTCAGCCGCAGCGCGCAGGCCACCGGCGAGCAGCGGCAGGCCCTGGCCGGCGCGGTGGCCGCGTTCGCCGCGCACCTGATCGGCGCCGGCCCGGACGGCCCGGCGTTCGAGCACATCATCGACCGGATCGCGCACCGGCACTGCGCCCTCGGCATCCGCCCGGAGCAGTACACGACGGTCGGCAAGTACCTGCTCCGCGCGGTCGGCACGGTGCTCGGCGACGCGGTCACGCCGGAGATCGCGGCCGCCTGGGACGAGGTGTACTGGCTGTTCGCCGCGCGGCTGATCGGCCGGGAGGCCCGGATCTACGCGGCGGCCGGGGTGGACGGCACCGACCCCTGGCGCGACTACCTGGTGCTGAACAAGGTCGCCGAGGCGGACGACACGGTGTCCCTGCTGCTCGCGCCGGTCGACGGGGAGCCGGCGCCGCACTTCCTCCCCGGGCAGTACGTCACGGTCGCGGTGGACCTGCCGGACGGCTCCCGCCAGCTCCGGCAGTACTCGCTCTCCCAGGCGCCGGGCGGCGGCGCGCTGCGGATCACGGTGCGCCGGGTCCGCGGCCGAGACGGCGCCCCGGACGGGCTGATCTCCGGATTCCTGCACGACCGGGTCGAGGCGGGCGACAAGCTGCGGCTCAGCCAGCCGTACGGCGATCTGGTGCTGCGTCCCGGCGACGCCCCGCTGCTGCTGGTCAGCGCCGGGGTCGGGATCACCCCGATGGCCGCCATCCTGGACCACGTGGCACGCACCACGCCGGCCCGGGAAGTGGTCGCCGTGCACGCCGACCGGAGCGCGGACCGGCACCCGCTGCGCGCCGAGATGGGTCTCACCGGCGCCCGCCTGCGCTCGTTCACCAGCCAGACCTGGTACGAGGACAGCACCGGCCGGGTCGACGTCGACCAGATCCCGCTGTCCCCGGAGGCTGACGTCTACCTGTGCGGGCCGGTCCCGTTCATGCAGCAGATCCGGGCCGGGCTGCACCGGCGCGGCATCCCGGACGAGCGGATCCGCTACGAGGTGTTCGGCTCCGAGCAGTGGCAGTCCGCATCCCATTAGCAACTCTGGTTTGACTGGCGCGGGCGGAACACGGGCCGATGACTCCGGGCACCTCACCCGGAGACGTTGGGAGTCAGCATGACGACGGTCGCCCTGAAATCCGCCCCCGCCTCTCGCCCGGCCGTGACCGGCCGGACCATCCTGGTCGTCGACGACGACGAGAACATCCGGGACCTGGCCGCGTTCAAACTCGAGATGGCCGGGTACCGGACGGTGACCGCGGCGGACGGCTGCACCGCGCTCACCCTGGTCACCGAGGTACGGCCGGACCTGGTGGTGCTGGACATCGCGATGCCCGGCCTGGACGGGCTGAGCGTCTGCTACCGGATGCACGCCGACCCGGCCACCGCGGACATCCCGGTGATCATGCTGAGCGGCATGGCCACCCCCACCGACATCGAACTGGCCTTCGTCTCCGGCGCCGAGGAGTACCTGGCCAAGCCGCTGAACGCGGCCGACCTGGTGCGCCGGGTCGGGTGGCTGCTGCCCTGAGGCCGGCCCGATGGCGCTTAGAGATCCGGTTTGCGCTCCGATAGGTCAGTTGTGAGCTGGAGGTGGGATCGACCCTGGCGCCGGGCTGCCGCGGTCAGCGCGCTGGTGGCCCTGATCGGGGGCGCCGTGTCGCTGGGCGTCGGCGCGGTGCTGCGCGCCGACGAGCGGACGGCTGCCGCCGTGCAGATGGACCGGCTCACCGCCACCGCGGTCGCCGCGGTCCGGGCGGAGACCCGCCGGTACGTCGACACGCTCCGCACCACCGCCGCCGCGGTCGGCGCCCAGCAGACGCTCACCGCCGCCGAGTACGCCGCGCTGACCGCCCCACTGCGCGGCATGCGGCTGGCCGGTGCCACCTCGATGGCGCTCGTCGTGCCGGCCACCGACGGCGAGGTGGCCCAGGTCGAGCGCACCTGGCGGGACCGCGGCGCGACCGGCCTGACGCTGCGGCCGCAAGGGGTCGGCGAGCACGCCTTCACGGTGCTGGTCGCCGCGCTGGACGGCGGCACCGGGCGGACCGGGCTGGACATGACCCAGGCCGCGGCGCCGGCCGCGGTGCTGGCCGAGTCGCGGCGCAGCCGGGAGGTCGCCGTCTCGGACACCTATCAGCTGCTGGTCGACCGGACGCTGCCGCCGGAGCGGCGCCAGAACTCGTTCGTCCTGGCCGCGCCGGTCTACCAGGGCGTCGGCGAGAACTTCCTGGGCTGGCTGCTGTTCGGGATCCGCGGCCAGGACTTCATGGGCGGCATCCTGCAGTCGGCCGGCGCCGGGCTCACCGACCTGCGGCTGGAAGCGGACGAGGTGACCGGCCAGGTGGTCACGGTGGCCACCGTGCACAACCCGGCCGGGCACCGGGCCGACCTGGAGCGGGCGGTGGCCGTACCGGTGGCCGACTCGACCTGGACGCTGCGGCTCACCGCGGCCCGGCGGGATCTGCCCGGCGGGCGGACCGGGCTGCCGGCCGCCGTGGCCGGCGGCGGCGTCTGCCTGACCCTGCTGCTCACCGTGCTGGTCTGGGTGCTGGCCACCGGCCGGGAACGGGCCCAGGCCCGGGTCGAGGCGGCCACCACCGAGCTGATCGCCGAGCAGGCCGAGACCGGCCGGCAGGCGACCCTGCTGCAGGCGGTGCTGGACAGCATCAGCGAGGGCGTCGCGGTGGCCGGCGCGGACGGCACGCTGCTGATGGAGAACCCGGCCGCGCACGCCATCCTCGGCCAGGCCGCGCCGCCGGCCGGTGGCGCGGACAGCTGGCAGCAGCACTTCGGGTTCTACCGGCCGGACGGCGTCACGCCGGTGCCGACCGGGGAGATGCCGCTGGTCCGGGCGCTGGCCGGGGAGAACGTCGACCAGATGGAGATGACCGTCCGGAACGCCACGCACCCGGACGGGCGGCTGATCAGCGTGTCGGCCCGGCCGATCGACACGGCCGGCGGCCGGCGCGGGGCGGTCGCGGTGTTCCACGACATCACCGATCGCAAGCGGGTGGAGACCGAGCTGCGCGCCTTCGCCGGCATGGTGGCACACGACCTGAAAGCACCGCTGACCCTGGTCAGCGCGTATGCCGAGCTGGTCGCCGAGGCGCTCGACGACCTGGCCGGCGGATCCGGCGCGCCCACCCTGGACCAGGCCCGCCGGGGCACCGCCAAGGTGCTGCACGGCGCCGGCCGGATGCAGCGGCTGATCAACGAGCTGCTCGACTACACCGCGGCCCGGGACGCCACCCTGCGCGTCGAACGACTCAGCCTGCGCGCACTGGTCGACGAGGTGGTGACCGCCCGCACCGACGCGCCCGGCCACGAGCCGGAAGCCCGGCCGGACATCTTCGTCGGCCCGCTGCCCGACGTGCACGCCGACCCGGTGCTGCTCCGCCAGGTGATCGACAACCTGGTCGGCAACGCGATCAAGTACACCCCGCCGGGGCAGGCGCCGCGGATCGACATCACCGCGCGGGAGGACGAGGACGGCGGGGTCCGGGTACGGATCGCCGACCGTGGGATCGGCATCCCGGACGGCGAGCACGCCGCCGTCTTCGACAGCTTCCACCGGGCCAGCAACGGCATGGCGCACCCGGGCACCGGGCTCGGGCTGGCCATCTGCCGCCGGATCGTGGAGCGGCACGGCGGCCACATCGACGCGGCCCCGAACCCGGGCGGCGGCACGATCTTCTCGTTCACGCTGAGCGGCGCCATCGCCCACGACGCGGAGCCGGTCCCCCAGACCCCCGACACGGTCACCACCAGCTGACCGAACGGCACGTTCTGTTCCTACCGTGGAGCGGCTTCTGCCTGGGCATGTGATCGCCCGCCTCTGATCGCCCCGCCTCGACCACCCGGGGGCCTCCGCCAGGGCACGCCGGCCGCGGTCACCAGACCGGGTTCACCCGCCGCCAGCGCACGCCGAACGCCGCCGGCCAACCAATCACCACACCGGGCTCACCCGCCGCCAGCGCACGCCGAACGCCGCCGGCCAACCAATCACCACACCGGGCTCACCACCGCCAGCGCACGCCGAACGCCGCCGGCCAACCAATCACCACACCGGGCTCACCCACCACCAGCGCACGCCGAACGCCGCCGGCCAACCAGCCACCACACCGGGCTCACCCACCACCAGCGCACGCCGAACGCCGCCGGCCAACCAGCCACCACACCGGGCTCACCCACCACCAGCGCACGCCGAACGCCGCCGGCCAACCAGCCACCACACCGGGCTCACCCACCACCAGCGCACGCCGAACGCCGCCGGTCAGCCGGTCACCAGACCGGGTTCACTCGCTGGCGGGGCACGCCGGCCGCGGTGAGGCGATCGGTCATCGCGCCGCTCGGGCTACGCACGAAGACCGCCACCTGATGGTCGTCGCCCAGGTCGCAGGCGGCCGCCACCGACCCGACGTAGAACGGATCCGGCTCGGCCAGGCCGCAGAGGTCCACGATCAGCATGAGCGGCCGCACCCGGCGCAGCAGATGCACCAGCGCAAGACGAAGCTCGGCGCCGCAGACCGAGTCACCGGCCCCGTGCGGGCAGATGATCACGGTGCCGTCGTCAGCGGTACTGATCTCCAGGACAGAACCAAGCATCGGAGCACCCTCCGTTACCTTGCGTTCAACCGCCGGACCACCATACGGCCCACCATCCCCTGCCGTCGATCACCCGACCCGGTCTGGTGTAGGCCATTTTCACCCTGGCCACGCTCCGCATCCACCCCCTCACCCACCTCATCTGACGGCCCCTCGATCACCCTGCGGACCCATCCCACCGCTCCCTCACTCAGCGTTACGACGGGCCCGCGCGACGCCCCCGGCCGCTGGTTCGGTGCTCCGCCCTCCTCACCGGCCCAGCACCCCTCGGCCCTCCTCACCGGCGCGGCGGTTCCCGCGCTTCGCCGCCCTTGTCGGCCCGGCGGTCCCGCGTCCGGACCTCCTCACCAGCGCGGCGATTGCCGGGCTTGCCCTCCTCACCAGCGCGGCGACGGCCGCGCCATGCCCTCCTCACCAGCGCGGCGACGGCCGTGCCTTGCCCTCCTCACCGGCGTGGTGGCTGCCACGCCTCGTAGCTGTCGGCGGCCCCGGCGGGCTCGCACGACCATGCTGCCGCGTTCCTCCTCGCGGCGGTAAGCGTCAATTTCTCAGCGCGGTAATTCGGTGGTGGGCTGGTGAGGCAACATCGGGGCATGAGTGAGCAGCGGGTCGGAGTGACCGGAGCGAGCGGGCAGCTCGGTGGGCGGGTGGCACGGCGGCTTTCGGAGTCGGGTGTGCCGCAGAGGTTGCTGGTCCGGGATGTGGCCCGAGCGCCGGACCTGCCGGGAGCGACCGCCAACGTGGCGCCGTTCCACGATCGGGACACCTGCCGGGAGGCCATGCGCGGGCTCCGGACCGTGCTGATGGTGTCGGCCTCGGAGACGCCGGACCGGGTCGAGCAGCACCGCACCTTCGTCGACGCGGCGGTCGACGCCGGGGTCGAGCACCTGGTGTACATCTCGTTCTACGGCGCGGCGCCGGACGCCACGTTCACCCTGGCCCGCGATCACTGGGCCACCGAGCAGCACATCCAGTCCCAGGGGCTGGCCGCGACCTTCCTGCGGGACAACCTCTATGCCGACTTCCTGCCGATGCTGGCCGGGGAGGACCGGGTGATCCGCGGTCCAGCCGGTGACGGGCGGGTCGCCGCGGTGGCGCAGGACGACATCGCCGACGCCGCGGTCGCGGTGCTCCGGGATCCGGCCGCGCACGCCGGCCAGACCTATTCGCTGACCGGGCCGGAGGCGTTGACCCTGGCCGAGGTGGCCACCATCATCGGCGCGAGATACCAGCCGGAGACGATCGAGGAGGCCTACGCCTCCCGCGAGTCCTACGGCGCTCCGAAATGGCAACTCGACGCCTGGGTGTCCACCTACACCGCGATCGCCGCCGGCGAGCTGGCCGGCGTCACGACGCACGTCGCGGATCTCACCGGCCGCCCACCGACCTCGGTCGCCACGCTGCTCGCCGGGCGGGACTGACCACGGCAGTCGCTCAGCCGGCGCCTGACCGAGCCACAGCGGAGGCGCGGGCGAGTGAGGGCTGCGGCCGAATGGCGAAAGGTGGGCCGGGAGGGCTGCGGCCGAAAAGCGAAGGTGGGCCGGGAGGACTGCGGCCGAAAAGCGAAGGTGGGCCGGGAAGGCGGAAGGGGCCGCGCGGCGGAAGGGCTGACGGCCCGGTGGGCCGGAAAGGCGGAAGGGGCCGCAGAGCGGAAGGAGCCGACGGCCCGGTGGGCCGGCAGGACGGAAAGGGCCGGCAGGACGGAAAGGGCCGGCAGGAACGGAGGGCCGGCAGGAACGGAGGGCCGGCAGGAACGGAGGGCCGGCAGGAACGGAGGGCCGGCAGGAACGGAGGGCCGGCAGGAACGGAGGGCCGGCAGGAACGGAGGGCCGGCAGGAACGGAGGGCCGGCAGGAACGGAGGGCCGGCAGGAACGGAGGGCCGGCAGGAACGGAGGGCCGGCAGGAACGGAGGGCCGGCAGGAACGGAGGGCCGGCAGGAACGGAGGGCTGGGAGGAACGGAGGGCTGGGAGGGCGGAAGGGAGGATGAACTCTGGTTGAAAGGTTCGGGTGGGCTGCGGGGGCGTGGGATCGATCGGCATAGCATCGAGGGTCTTCATGGGGTGCGGAGGCGGTCATCGAATTCTGGTGGAGCGTGGCGCTCGCGACGCTCGGTATCGTGGTGCCCAGTGTCGCGGCGTTCTACGAGTTCGTGCTCAAAGGACGGAAACGCCTCGGCTATCGCGTTCAGATGGACACCACGACGACCAACGTCGCGGAGACCGACGCGGAGCTGCCCGGGGCGCTGCTGGAATTGCAGAATCACGGCGTTCCGCTCAAGCACGCGTCGCTCGTGCTGTTGCGGGTGGAGAACAACGGATTCACCTACATCGACACCCACGACTATGTGGCGCTCGATGACGATCGGGTCGGCATCCGGTTCTTCTTCCCGAATCGGAAGGTCGTCGGCACGGTCATCACCGAGCTGAGCAACGATTCGCTGCGGGCGAACTTCCGGGATCTGCGGACCAGTTTCCGGGAGGAGACCGATCGGCGACCGGCCGGCGGCGTCATCGAGCTGCCCAAGGTGCCGATGAACCGGAACGCGCACTACAAGGTTCTCGCCGCCCTGGAACGGGTCCCCGGAGTCACCGGCGAGCCGGCCCCGCCCACCCTGGAGGGCGAGATCAAGGACGGCCGGATCCAGGAGACGCAGAGCCGGACCAACACCCCGAAGCGCGTCATCACCCTGGTCAGCTTCCTGGTCCTGCTGATCGTCGCGCAGCTGGCGGTCTTCCTGCGCAGCAACAGCGGGGCGCCGCTGGACTGCGCCACCGGGCACGTCACGATCTACGGCTCGACCGCGTTCAAGCCGATCGTCACCGAGGCCGCCGACGCCTACCGCGACGTGTGCGCGGGCGCGTCGTTCGCGTTCACCATGGAGGGCAGCGGCGAGGGGGTCGCGGTGCTCGACGACCACGGCCGGGCCGGGGACAAGGGCGAGTTCATCGCGTTCTCTGACGGCCGCAAGGCCGACGGCATGCCCGCGCTGCTCGGCCGGCCGATCAGTTTCTTCCTGTTCGCCCTGGCGGTGAACCCGGACGCGGGCGTGCGCGACCTGTCGCTGGCGCAGGTGCGGGACATCTACGCCGGGAAGATCACCAATTGGAAGGCGGTCGGCGGCAACGACGTGCCGATCCGGCTGATCACCCGGCACCGGGGGTCGGGCACCCGGGCGGCGTTCAAGGAGCGGGTCCTCGGCGCCACCGTGGAGGCGCCGCCGACGGTCGACGTCTGCCCGCACGACAGCGGCCGTGAGCCGTTCGTGTGCGAGGTCGGCGACACCGAGAAACTGCTGGCCACGGTCGCGGACACGAGCGGGGCGCTGGGCTACGGCGAGGCCGGGGCGGCGGCTGCCACCGAGGGCGTGGTCACGGTCCGGATCGACGATCACCCGCCGACGGTGACCGAAGCGGACGCGCACCTCTACCCGTTCTGGCAGACCGAGTACGCCTACACCACTGGCGAGCCGGCAGCCCGGTCGCTGACCGCGAGCTTCCTGCGCTTCCTGACCACCCAGACCGGCGCCGACATCCTCCGCTCGCACGGCCTCCGCCCGTGCGCCGAACTGGCCGACCCGGCGAGCTGTCAGCCGGTCCGCGCCGGGCCGAGCTAGTCGCGAGCCGGTCCGCGCCGGGACAAGCCAGTTGCCAGCCGGTCCACGCCGAGACGGGCCAGTCGCCAGCCGGTCCACGCCGGGCCGTGCCAGCCGCTCCGCGCCGGGACGGGCCGCTCCGGGACGGGCCGGGCCGGGACGGGACGGGCCGCTCCGGGACGGGCCGCGCCGGGACGGGCCGGGACGGGCCGGGACAGTTGCCAGCCGGGACGGGTTAGTTGTCGAGGACCAGGTCGGCTTGGGAGTGGACGGGGTTGGCGGTGTAGAAGGCTTGCTCGTGGCCGGCCCAGCGGTCCCAGTGCGGGGCGTACAGGTCGCCGTCGCGGGCCAGGGCACGCTGCTTGCGGACAGGGGCGGGGCTGGCCAGCCAGACCAGGCCGCTGAGGTACGAACGCGGCGCGCCCGCACCCACCCCCTCGACCACCAGCCACCTGCCGTCCGGCACCCGATGCTCCTCGGCGTACTCCCCGGCCGCCCAGTCCCACCGCCGCCAGATCGCCGGACGGCCCTCCGCGAGCGGCGCCAGCACCCAGTCCCGCAGCGCGGACACACCCTGGTCCAGCCCGTCCCACCCGGCGTACAGATCGTCCATCCGGATCAGCGCCGCCCCGAGCCGATCGGCGACCGCCGCAGCCAGGCTGCTCTTCCCGGAGCCGGAACGACCTTCGATGGCCAGCACCCGCCGGTCCCCCGCGGACGGGCCCAGACCCCGCGCCCAGGTCACCACCCGGTCGGCGGCCGCGGCCGGCCAGCTGTCGTCCCCATCGCGGCTTTTCTGGCTCATCCGCCCCATATTCGCACGTCACCGCAGTGATCAAGATCGCCCGGCGAATAGCGCCGGACCACAGGTCCGGCACAGCGAGAAGGGCCAGATTCGACTTCCGAAAGGGCCGGATCGACCCTCCGGACGGACGAAGGTGCACGGTGCGGGAACGCCCGATCACCGCGTGCAGCGCTTCAGCCTTTCGGCGGAGTTCCGGTCCCCCGTTCCAACAATTCCACAGCACAGAAACGGCTCCGTAGCGTCGGGGCCCGCCCGATCCGCATGACTGCGCCCCGTGCAGTTGACTGAGGAGCAGCCAGCTTTGGAGCCTTTCGGCAATCCCGCCGTCAGCATCGTCGTTCCCACGCACACCGAACGGCGGTGGGCTTCGCTGTCCCGGACCATCCGGTCGGCACAGCACCAGACATACCCGGCCGGCGAGGTGGTGGTCGTGGTCGACCACAACCCGGCCATGGCCACCCGGGTCCGGCAGGAGTTCCCCGGCGTCACCGTGCTGGAGAACGCGTACGCCCGGGGCGCCTCCGGCAACCGGAACACCGGCGCCTTCCACACCCGCACCCCGCTGATCGCCTTCCTGGACGACGACACGGTCGCCGCGCCGACCTGGCTGCAGGGGCTGATCATGCCGTTCCGGGATCCGCGGGTGGTCGGCGCCGGCGGCGGCATCATCCCGAACTGGGAGGGACGCCGGCCGCGCTGGTGGCCGGACGAGCTGCTCTGGGCGGTCGGCGTGTCGTACACCGGGATGCCGACCAGCACCGCGCCGATCCGCAACGTCTGGTCGGCCAGCATGATCGTGCGCCGGGACGCGTTCCTGGCGGTCGGCGGGTTCCGCACCGGCTTCGGCAAGCTGGGTGACCGGAACCGGCCCGAGGACACCGAGCTCTGCCTGCGGATGAGCGCGGTGAACGGCGGCCACTGGATGTACGTCCCGGACGCGGTGATCGACCACGAGGTGCCGAGGTCCCGGTCGACGTTCGCATTCCTGATGTCGCGCTGCTACCACGAGGGCCGCGGCAAGGTGCAGATGGCCGGGCTGCTGCCGAAGGAGCAGAAGCTCGGCGCCGAGGCGGACTACCTGAAGCGGACCCTGCCCCGGGCCTTCGTCCGCGGCCTGGCCCACGCCCTGATGGGCCGGGGCGGTTTCCACGCGCTGCGCGCGGTCACGGTGATCGCCGCGGTGCTGGCCGCGGCCTGGGGCGGCGGGGTCGAGGCGCTCGCCGGCGTGCTGGAGCCGACCGCCGACTGATCTCCGGGCACCTCGCTCGGACCGCGGGCCGGCAGTGGTCAGGACGCCTTGCGGAGGGCCGTGTCGGCCGGCGTCTCCCCGGAGAAGCTGCGCAAGATCGAGGCGGTCAGGACGCCTTGCCGATGGCCGTGTCGGCCAGCCAGACCTCGGCCAGCTCGCTGAGCGGGATGTCGAGGGCCTGGCTCAGGCCGACCACGGTGCCGAACGCCGGGGCGGGCAGCCGGCCCGCCTCGATCTTGCGCAGCGTCTCCGGGGAGATGCCGGCCGCCAGCGCCACCTCGACGAGGCTGCGGCCGGACCGGGCGGCCCGCAGGGCGGCCCCGAGGCGCCGGCCCGCGGCGATCTGTTCGGCGGTGAGCGGTTGGCGAACCATGCCAGCAGGATATCCCGCGCGACGGTGGTATAAAAATACCGCGTGGTATAAAAATACCGCACCAGAGAGGGAGGCTGTCGTGATCGAGCTGAAGTCCGCCGAGGAGATCGGCCGGATGGCGGTGACCGGCCAGTTCGTCGGCGAGCTGCTCGCCGAGCTGAGCCGGGTCGCCGCGGTCGGGGTCAACCTGATGGACCTCGAACACCACGCCCGCCGCCGGATCAAGGAACGCGGCGCCGAGTCCTGCTACTGGGACTACGCCCCGTCGTTCGGGCGCGGCCCGTTCCGCAACGTGCTCTGCCTGTCGGTCAACGACGCGGTGCTGCACGGCCTGCCACACGACTACGTGCTGCGGGACGGCGACCTGCTGAGCATCGACATGGCGGTCGGCATCGACGGCTGGGTCGCCGACTCCGCGCTCTCGGTCATCGTCGGCGAGCCGGACCCGGCCGACCAGAAACTGATCGAGGCCACCGAGGTCGCCCTGGTCGCCGGCATCGCCGCCGCTCAGCCCGGCGGCCGGCTGGGCGACATCTCGGCCGCGATCGGCGAGGTCGCCCACTCCTACGGCTACCGGGTGAACGGCGAGTTCGGCGGCCACGGCATCGGGCGGACCATGCACGAGGCGCCGCACGTGGCGAACAGCGGCCGGCCCCGTCGCGGCATGAAGCTCGACCCCGGGCTGACGATCGCCATCGAGCCGTGGTTCTGCCAGTCCACCGATAAGATCAAGTTCGACGAGGACGGCTGGACGATCCGCTCGGCGGACGGCTCCCGGACCGCGCACTCCGAGCACACCGTCGCCATCACCGAGTCCGGCCCGCGAGTCCTGACCGGGCGCCCCTGACCGGAAGGTCGAGCGGACCCGCACGAGCCGCGCGGCGGTCGTGCGGGGGCCGGGCCTCGCGGGCCGACCGCACGGGAGCGCCGGTCGTACCAGAAAATGGACGCCGCAACCGGACGCGGACCGCGAGTCAGCGGCGCTCCAGGCGGACGATCACCCATTTCGAGGTCGGTGTGCCGCTCTCCTCGGCCTGCGAGTCGAGCGGCACCAGCGGGTTGGTCTCCGGGTAGTAGGCGGCCACGCAGCCCTTCGGGGTGTCGTACTCGACCAGCCGGAAGCGGTCGGCCCGGCGCTCGCCGTCCGGCCACTCGGAGATCAGGTCCACCAGCTCGCCGTCGGCGAAGCCGAGCTCGGCCAGGTCGGCCGCGCTGATGAAGACCACCCGGCGCCCGGAGCGGATCCCGCGGTACCGGTCGTCCAGCCCGTAGATCGTGGTGTTGAACTGGTCGTGGCTGCGCAGCGTCTGCAGGACGAGGCGGCCCTCCGGCACGGTCAGCACCTCGAGCGGGCTGACCGTGAAGACCGCCTTCCCCTCCGGGGTCGGGAAGGTCCGCGAGTCGCGCGGCGGGTGCGGCATGGTGAACCCGCCGGCGTCGATCCGGTCGGCGTAGTCGTCGCAGCCCGGCACCACCCGGCCGATCCGCTCCCGGATCGTCCGGTAGTCGGCGGCGAAACCCGCCCACGGGATGCCGTGCCGGTCGCCCAGCGCGGCCTCGGCGATCGCGCAGACGATGTCCACCTCGGAGCGCAGCAGCGGCCCGGCCGGCTCGGACCGGCCCCGCGACGCGTGCACCGCGGACATCGAGTCCTCCACGGTGATCCGCTGCACCCGGCCGCCGGTGTGGTCCTGCTCGGTGCGGCCGAGAGTGGGCAGGATCAGCGCGGTCCGCCCGGCCTCCAGGTGGCTGCGGTTGAGCTTGGTGGAGATCTGCACGGTGAGGTCGGCGTTGCGCATCGCGGCCGCGGTCACCTCGGTGTCCGACATCGCGGCCACGAAGTTGCCGCCCAGCGCCACGAAGACCTTGGCCCGGCCGTCCCGGAACGCCCGGACCGCGTCGGCGGCGTCCACCCCGTGCTCGCGGGGCGGCTCGAAGCCGAACTCGTCGCGCAGCCGGTCCAGGAAGAGCGCGGGCGGTTTCTCCCAGATGCCCATGCTCCGGTCGCCCTGCACGTTGGAGTGCCCGCGGACCGGGCAGAGGCCGGCGCCCGGCTTGCCGATCATGCCTTGGAGCAGGGCGACGTTGACGAACTCCTTGATCGTGGCAACCGCGTTGCGGTGCTGGGTGATGCCCATCGCCCAGCAGTGCACGATCCGTTTCGCCGAGGCCAGCATGTCGGCCGCGGCCTCGACCTCCGCCCAGTCCAGGCCGGTGGCGGCCAGCACGGCGTCCCGGTCCACCCGGGCGACGTGCGCGGCCCAGGCCTCGAAGCCGACCGTGGACGACGCGATGAACTCCTTGTCGGCGACTCCGCGAGCCAGCAGCAGGCTGCCGATCGCCTTCCAGAGCGCCAGGTCGCCGTTGGAGCGGACGCGCAGCAGCCGGTCGGCCAGCGCGGTGCCGCCGCCGACCAGGCCGCGCGCCTTCTGCGGGTTGTCGAAGCGCAGCAGGCCGGCCTCGGGCAGCGGATTGATCGCCAGGATCTTCGCGCCGTCCCGCTTGGCGATCTCCAGCGCGGTCAGCATCCGCGGGTGGTTGGTGCCGGGGTTCTGCCCGGACACCACGATCAGGTCGGCCTGGTGCAGGTCGTCCAGGGTGACCGAGCCCTTGCCGACGCCGATCGTGCGCATCAGCGCGGTGCCGGTGGACTCGTGGCACATGTTCGAGCAGTCCGGCAGGTTGTTGGTGCCCAGGGCGCGGGCGAGCAGCTGGTAGACGAAGGCGGCCTCGTTGCTGGCCCGGCCGGAGGTGTAGAAGACGGCCTCGTCCGGGCTCCCCAAGCGGGACAGCTGCCGCCCCGCCAGGAGGAACGCCTCGTCCCACGAGATCGGCTCGTAGTGCGTGCCACCCTCCCGGCGCACCATCGGGTGCGTGAGCCGCCCCTGTTTCTCCAGCCAGTGATCGGTCCGCCCGGTCAGGTCGGCGATCGAGTGGGCGGCGAAGAACTCCGGACCGGCGGTGGCCCGGGTGCCCTCCCAGGAGACCGCCTTCGCCCCGTTCTCACAGAACTCGGCGGTGTGCCGGTGGCCCGGCGGGTCCGGCCAGGCGCAGCTCATGCAGTCGACGCCGTCGTGCTGGTTGAGCGGGCGCAGGTTGCGGACCGTCTTGCGGACGCCCATCTGCCGCACCGCGTTGGTCAGGCTCAGCCGGACGGCCCGGAGTCCGGCGGCGTGGTCGGCCGGCGCACCCACCCGCAGCCGGCGCTCTTCGTCATCGATCGGCGACACCGCGCCAGTCTGCCCTCCGGCCGCCGGGCACGGTCCGGCGGGATCGGCACCCTAGGCGTTCAGCCGGAGCTCGTTCAGCACCTCGGCGGGCGGCCAGTCCTCGACCCGGTAGCGGGCCGGCGCGAGCAGCGGCTCGGCCTCCAGCCCGACCCGCTCGGCCACCGCGTCCCACGGCGCGCGGAACTGCGGCCCGGCGTCCGGGTGCACGAACGCGATGGTGTCCGCCTTGGGCAGCAGGGTGCTCACCCCGGCGGTCCACACCGCGATCGTCTCCGGCGGGCCGCCCACCGGCTCGGCCGCCAGCAGGCCGCCGACGTGCACCTCCACGCCGGCCTGCGCGTACTGCTCGGCCAGCCAGTTGGTCTGGCCCTGGTACTCGGTCAGCGCGAGCAGGGTCTCGGCGCGCCGGGCGGAGAGGTAGTGCGGGTGGCCCGGCGGCGGGGTGTAGGCGACCGCCCGGCCGTGCGGCCCGGCCACGTAACCGACCGGCGACAGGCTCCGCGGCGCCTCCTTGAAATGCTGGTCGACCAGTGCGTAGAACGGCTCCGCGGTGGTGTCCGGCAGCGGGCAGAGCAGCAGCGTGTTGTTGTCCGGCGCGAAGGCCAGGACCGGGCCGCCGAGCCGCTCGCCGACCTCGGCCAGCCAGCCGGGCGCCAGCAGCAACGAGGTGAAATAGGCGTCGCCGTCGTCGAGCATGCTGATCAGCGGCTGGCCGCTGGGCCACGGGTGCTCCAGCGAGGTGCGGGCCATCTCGGCCAGGTTGGCCCGGGCGGTGCTGAACACCTCCTCGGCGGAGACGCCCCACTCGTCGACCCGGTCCGGCACCACGTAGGCCATCGCCTCCGGCTGGTCGACCACGACCAGCTCCTTGAGGTACGGCAGCGCCGGCCGGGAGATCGGCGGCCGCATCCCGGGCGGGCCGGCCGAGCCGAAGGTGACCGGGCGCAGCACCGGGCGCAGTTTCGGCCGGACCGTCTCCCAGGTGTCGTCGGGTGGCGGCGCCGCCATGATCCGGACCAGCTTGGCCAGTCGCTCCCGGCGCTCGGCGGCCGGGATGTCGGCGGTCTCCCGGAAGATGTTGGCGAGGTAGAGGTGTGCCGGGCCGGACGCGCCGGTGCGATAGATCGCGATGGCGAAGTCCTCCGGCCGGTGCACCGCGCGCTCCACCCCGGGGGTCCGCCGGGCGACGCGGAGGGCCAGCGCCGCGAATCGGCGCCGGGGCGACACGAACCGGTCGAGCAATCCCACGGCGGAACCCTAGCCGACCCGGCGCACCGGGATCAGGCTCGGCCGGGGGAACCGGCCGCCGCCGGCTCGCCGACCAGCCGGGTGCCGATGGTCGTGAGCGCCTGATCCAGCAGCGCGCGGTCGCCGGGATCGGTCATCGTGTAGTCCTCCAGCCAGCCCCGCCAGGCAGGCCGGACCCGGTCGAACTGCTCCTGGCCGGAGTCGGTGGGCCGGACCGCGTCACCGCCCAGCCGGGCGTATCCGGCCTGGCAGAGGCCGGTGAAGGCGGGCCGCGGCACCCCGGCCGGCATCCGGTCGGCGCGGGCGATCGCGTCCGGCTCGGCGGCGCCCCGGGCCCGGGTGTGCGGGTGCGTCCGGCCCATCGCCCAGGCCCGTCCCGGGCTCAGTCGTCCGCCCACGTCGGCCGGGATCTCGTCGAGCACTGTCCGGTCATGTCCGGCTTTGCGCATGGTGTCACTGATCGCCCGTTCCAGTGGGGTCCACGTCGGTCCGATGCGGCACCGGTGGCCATGACGACAGTCTTGCGGGGCTCTGTCCGTCACGGGCCGCTTTTGCCCACTGTCCCAGAGACATTCTTTCGGTACGCCCGGAGCGGTCCCGTGCCACCGACCGGCCCCCGGATCGGCCCAGATGGGTGACGCCCGCAACCGCGTTCCACCCATGCCCCTCCTGCCTCGCCGGCCTCCCTGCTCGCCGGCATCCGCTTCGCGCGCTACGCCGGGCACCTCGTATAGCGCATCAGAACCCTCATTTCCGGAAATATGCCGCTGATTCCCCTGATCGAGTGAAACAGCGGCGGTTTCCGTGGTCAGCTTGCCCGAGTTGGCTACTGCCAGAAAGGGATGACATGAGCAAGACCACACGAGGCCTGACCATCGCCGGAGCAGGGCTTCTGGCCGGCGCCGCGCTCGCCGGGCCGGCGCAGGCCGCACCGGCGAACGGCCCCGACACCGGCGGCATGACGGGCCAGGCACAGGGTCACCGTCCGGACGACGTCTTCGGGTCCTACGACACCAAGGCCGCCTGCGAACAGATCAGCCGGCTCGGCGCCGCGGTCGGAGCCTGGGACAACCCCGATTGCAGGCAGGCATTCCACGGCGTCCGGCGAATATTCGTGCTGGTTGTCGACTTCGACCAGAACGGCCAGCCCACCTGGCCGGCCTGGCCCGAACTGCCCGGACCGGGCAACGGGGGCGCCACCACCGGGCAGGGCGGCCCGGGCGCCACCACAGGCCCGGGCGCCACCAGCGGCCAGGGCGGCCCGGACGCCACGAGTGGGCAAGGCGGCCCGAACCGGCCGCCGTGCCCGTGCGACCAGAACGCTGGGCCCGGCCCGACCGGTGGCCCGGGAGCCGACACCGGCCCCGGCACGAACGGCACGCCCGGAACGACCACGCCGAGCCCCGCAGCGTCGGCTCCGGGAGCGCAGGGTCCGGCCGGCGGCCCCGCCACCTCCGAGCCCAGCCCGGCGGGGAGCAGCGAACCGGCCACCACCGAGCCCAGCCCGGCCGCGACCACTGAGCCGACCACGGGCGGAACCGGCACCGGCACCGAGCCCACGACCGGCGGAACCGGCACCGGAGCTGAGCCGGCGACCGGCGGCACCGGGACCACCGGCACCGGCACCGAGCCCACGACCGGCGGCACGGGCACCACCGGCACCGGCACCGAGCCCACGACCGCTGGCACGGACACCGGCACCGGCAACGGCACCGAGCCGGCCACGGGCGGAACCGGCACTGAGCCGACGACCGGCGGCACGGGCACCACGGGCACCGGCACCGAGCCCACGACCGGCGGCACGGGCACTGGCACCGGCGCTGAGCCCGCGACCGGGGCTGAGCCGGCCACCGGCTCCGCGGCCGGTATCACCGCGGCCGCGACCGGCGTCGACAACACCCCGGCCGGCACCGGCACGAACGACGTCGGGACCGGGACCGGGACCGACGACAGCACCGCCGGCGCGACCGGCACCGGCTCGGCCACCACCTCGGCGGCCGGGACCATGAGCACCGGCACCGGCAGCGGCGACAACGGTTCGGGGCCGAGCACCCCGTCCCGGCGCTGAGCACGATCCGCGGCCGCTTCCGCCGATCGGCGGGAGCGGCCGTCGCCGGCGTGCTGAGCTGACCTGTGACATGGCGCGAAGCCGAGGAGGGGAGACGACATGAGAACGACCACGAGACTGGCCGTCGCCGGCGGCGGGCTGCTCGCCGCGCTGGCGGTGACCGCCGGCCCGGCGCAGGCCGGCCCGCCCGACGACCGGGACGACGTCAAGGCCGCCTGCGCGACCTTCAACCGGGTCGGGGCGGAGACCGGGCTCTGGGACCGCCACGACTGCTCGTCCTGGCGGGCGGACAACCGGCACACCGTGGTGACCGTCCGGCAGAACGGCAGCACGGTCGTCCGGCAGACGACCACGGACCGCGGGGTGGACCTGGACTTCCAGGGCTGGCCGTTCACCGGCCTGCACGTGGACCTGCCGCGCGTGGTGAACATCAACGGCCCGGCCGGGGCGACCACCATCCCGGTGGACCGGCCGAAAGGCTGACCGGGTTCGCGGGGCCCGGGTGGCTCTCGCACGCCCGGACCCCGACCGACGACCGGGACTGATCAGCCGCCGGCCATCGCGCCGACGACCATGAAGGGCTCCTCGCCGCGCACCACCCGCTCCGGCAGGGGCGTGTCCGGCGGGTCGTTCGACAGGTCCTCCTCGCAGGCGAAGAACCGGACCAGCGGCCGCCGCCGTCCGGTCTCCCGGTCCCGGATCGTCCCGACCAGCATCGGGTAGTCGCGTTCCACCGCGTCCAGCACGCCGCGCTGGGTGACCGGTTCCGCCACCTCGACCCGGACCTCCTTGCCGCTCTGGGCGAGGGTCCGCAGGTGGACCGGCAGGACCACCCGGATCACGGCAGCACCTGCACTTCCACCGAGAGCACCGGCGGCAGGTCCCGGGCGATCGCGGTCCAGCTGTCGCCGCTGTCGGCGGAGGCGTAGACCTGGCCGCCGCTGGTGCCGAAGTAGACGCCGCACTCGTCGAGGGTGTCCACCGCCATCGCGTCGCGCAGCACGTTGACGTAGCAGTGCGACTGGGGCAGCCCGGCGGTCAGCGGCTCCCACTGCTCGCCGCCGCTGCGGCTGCGGTAGACCCGCAGCTTGCCGTCCATCACGTAGTGCAGCGAGTCGCTGGTGATCGGGACGACGTAGATGGTCTCCGGCTCGTGCGCGTGCACCGCGATCGGGAAGCCGAAGTCGGTGGGCAGGTTGCCGCTGACCTCACGCCACCGGCCGCCGGCGTCGTCGGTGCGCATCACGTCCCAGTGTTTCTGCATGAAGAGCGTGTCCGGCCGGGACGGATGCAGGGCCAGCCGGTGCACGCAGTGCCCCACCTCGGCGTCCTCGTCCGGGATGCCCTCGGAGCGGAGCCCCGCGTTGATCGGCTGCCAGGTGGCGCCGCCGTCGTCGGTGCGGAACGCCCCGGCCGCCGAGATCGCGATGTACATCCGATCCGGGTCGGTGGGGTGCAGCAGGATGGTGTGCAGGCACATGCCGCCGGCACCGGGCTGCCACTGCGGGCCGGTGCGGTGCTGGCGGAGCGCGGTCAGCTCCTCCCACTTCTGCCCGCCGTCGGTGGACTTGTAGAGCGCCGCGTCCTCGGCGCCGGCCCAGACCGTGTCCGGGTCGGTGCGGGACGGCTCCAGGTGCCAGATCCGCTTGAACTCCCACGGGCGGGGCGTGCCGTCGTACCAGAGATGGTCTCCGACCGGCGGGCTGTAGGCGAAGTCGTTGCCGACCGCCTGCCAGTTCTTCCCGCCGTCGTCGGAGCGCTGCATGACCTGGCCGAACCAGCCGGACGTCTGGGAGGCCCAGAGCCGGTCCGGGTCGGCCGGGGACCCGTTCATGTGGTAGATCTCCCAGCCCGCGAAGTGCGGCCCGTCGATCGTCCAGTCCTGGCGCGTGCCGTCCGAGGTGAGGATGAACGCGCCCTTGCGTGTGCCTACCAATAACCGAACGCCAGTCATTGCCCCACCATGCCGCATCACCACGGCCGACGGCTGCCCCCGTGGGGAAGAAGACCCTACAGAGCGCGGGCCATCTCCGCCTGTTCGGCGAGGACCTCGTTCATCCGGATCTGGACCGCGTCCATCTTCCCGATCGTCTCGCTGGTGGTGTGGATGCCGGCCGCCACCGTCTCGGCGCTGGCCTGGATCCCGGCGATCTGCTCGGCCACCTTCTGGGTCGCCTCGGCGGTCTCCCGGGCCAGGTCCTTGACCTCGCCGGCGACCACCGCGAACCCCTTGCCGGCCTCGCCGGCCCGGGCCGCCTCGATGGTGGCGTTCAGCGCGAGCAGGTTGGTCTGCTCGGCGATCGACTCGATGATCTTGATGACGTCGCCGATCGCGGTGGACGCCTGGCCGAGCGCGGCCACCTCGGCGGTCATCGCCGACGCCCGGGTGACCGCCTGCTCGGCGACCTCGGTGGCGTCGCCGCTGGCGTTGCGCAGCCGTTCCACGGTGTCCAGCAGGGCGCGGGCGTTCTCGGCCGCCCGCTCCTGCGCGCGCAGCACGTCGAGCCGCTGGTTGACCAGCTGCTGCACGTTGCGCAGGGCGGCCGCCCGGGACTCGGACAGGTCGATGTACTCGGTGGTGAAGAAGTCCATGGTGCCGACGATCCGGTCGCCGCTCATGATCGGGAAGCAGACCCCGGAGCGGACCCCGGCCCGGCCGGCGGCGGGCGCCCGCACGCAGTCGGTGAGCTCCGCCAGGTCCTTGACGAAGACCAGGTCGCGGGACCGCCAGGCGCGGCCGGAGAGCCCGACCCCCTCGGCGAACGTGGCGGCCAGGGTGACCCGGCGGAACTCGTCGCCGGCCGAGCCGGACTCGACCTGGAACTTGAGCACGTTGTCCTGCGGGTCGATCTCCCAGTACGACCCGTACGCCCAGCCGAACGCCGAGCGCACCGCGTCCAGCGCCGCCCGCAGCGCGGACTGGCTGTCCTGGGCCGCGCCGAGCCGGTTGACCACGGTGGTGACCGCGACCCGGTCGTCGGCGGCCTGGCGCAGCTCGGCGGCGACCACCGCGGCGCTGCGGGCGCGCTCGGCGATCCGGGTGATGGCGGCGAACTTCTCCCGGCGGGCCGCGTCCAGGTAGAGCGGGGTGGCCGAGTAGTACTCCAGGACGGCGAGCACCTCGCTGCCCCGGGTGACCGGCAACGCCACCCCGGCGGCCATCCCGCCCCGCATCGCGGCCTCGCAGCGGCGGTCGCCGTCGCAGTCGGCGGGCGACTCGGCGACCGCGGCCTGCCGGGTCCGGAAGGCGCGCCCGATCAGCCCGATGTCCGGGCGGACCACCGGACCGGCGCTGGCCGCCTGCACCTGCGAGGTGATCCGGCCGACCTCGTGCAGCAGCCGCAGCTGGCCGCTGTCCGGGAGCCAGACCGCGCCGTACCCGAAGTCGTACGACTCCACCGTGCTGGCCACGGTGATCCGCCAGGCGGTGGTCTCGTCGATCGCCGACTCCAGGGCCAGCACCAGTTCTTCCAGGGCTTCGACGTCACGAGGGATGGGCCGCGTGACCTCCGGGCTCGCCTGCCGGGAACCGAACAACCGCACGCTGCTTCTCCTTCACCGAATGAACCGGCCGTCACCTGATGAATCGGCCCGTTCCCGCAGAGATGTAGCGGAACTTCGGGCCGGCCGGCCGGGAGATCCGGTCACGGCCGGACCAGCAGCACCCGGCACGGCGCGTGGTCCACCACGAACCGGCCGGCCGGGCCCAGGCTGCGCGGACCGGCCCGCCCCGGCTCGCCGTCCCGGGCCAGCACCAGCAGGTCCATCCCGGCGCACGCGGCCACCACCTCGTGCTCCACCCGGCCGCGCCGGAACACGGTCCGCACGTCGTCCCGCGCGAACCGCCGCACCGCCGCTGCCATCAGCTCGGACTCCGCCGCCGCGCCGGCCGCCTCGACCGCGTCGCCGGGGTCCGGGTGCCCCCGGTGCGGCCATCCGCCCCGGCCGAGCAGCCCGGCGTAGGCCCCGTGCGCCCCGGCCGCGATCGCCGGGTCGACCACGTGCACCAGGGTCACCGCGTCGGCCGGACCGGTCACCTCGCGGGCCGCGTCGACCGCCGCCGGCCAGACGCCCTCGCGCACCCACACCAGCACCTGCATGCCCCGACCCTCTCAGTCCGGGGACGGGCGGCGCCACCTCACCGGCGTACCGAGAACCGGGGTTGATCCGCGCGGTCGGCGAGCATGCCGCGGATCGGCGATTCCTGGGAGTGTCATTCAGGTTGGCTGGGTACCTTGACTGACTCGGGTGCCGGATCCCGGCGCCCGGTTCGTTCTCGTGAGGGAGTTGATGTCCGCCGTGGGCGGATATGGCTGGCAAGTTGTCCTCGTCGTGGTACTGGTGCTGCTCAACGCGGCCTTCTCCGGCAGTGAGATGGCGCTGATCTCGTTGCGGGAGAGCCAGCTCCAGCGTCTGGAGCGGCAGAGCCGCACCGGCCGCACCCTGGCCCGGCTGGCCCGGGACCCGAACCGGTTCCTCGCCACCATCCAGATCGGCATCACGCTGGCCGGCTTCCTGGCGTCGGCGGCCGCGGCCGTCTCGCTGGCCCAGCCGCTGATCGAGCCGCTCGGCTTCCTGGGCTCCGCCGCCGAGCCGGTCTCGATCGTGGTGGTCACCGTCATCCTGACCTTCTTCACCCTGGTGGTCGGCGAGCTGGCGCCGAAACGGGTCGCCATGCAGCGGGCCGAGGGCTGGGCGATGCTGGTGGCCCGCCCGCTGGACGTGCTGGCCACGCTCTCCCGCCCGGTGGTCTGGCTGCTCGGCAAGTCCACCGACCTGGTGGTCCGGATGGCCGGCGGCGACCCGGACGCGGGCCGCGAGGAGGTCAGCCCGGAGGAGATCCGGGACATGGTGGCGCAGCAGCAGGAGTTCACCCCGGAGCAGCGCACCATCATCAGCGGCGCCTTCGACATCGCCGACCGCATCCTGCGCGAGATCCTGGTGCCCCGTCGCGACGTGCTGATCCTGCCGGCCGAGCTGCCCGCCGCCGAGGGCCTGCAGCGGCTGGTCGAGGGCGGCCACTCGCGGGCCCCGGTGACCGGCCCGATGGGCCTGGACGACGTGCTCGGCGTGGTGCACCTGCGCGACCTGATCGGCGCCGAGGGCCCGGTCCGCACCCAGATGTTCACCCCGCTCTTCCTGCCCGAGACGCTGAAGATCGCCGACGCGATGCGCCAGCTGCGCACCCAGCGCCAGCAGTTCGCCCTGGTGGTCGACGAGCGCGGGGCGATCGACGGGATCGTCACGATGGAGGACCTGGTCGAGGAGGTGGTCGGCGAGATCTACGACGAGACCGACCGCGACGTGCAGTCGGTGGTCCGGGAGGAGGACGGCGCGATGCTGCTGCCCGGCACCTTCCCGATCCACGACCTGCCGGACATCGGCGTCGAGATCGAGGAGGCCGACGAGGGCGACTACACGACGGTGGCCGGCCTGGTGCTGGCCCGGCTCGGGCACATCCCGACCACGCCGGGTGAGACGGTGGCGATCGACGGGCACACCGCCGAGGTCGTCGAGATCACCGGGCGGGCGATCACCCGGCTGCGGCTCCGACCGGTGCCCAGTGAGGAGACGGCGCCGGTCGCCTGAGCGTTCCACCCCGATGCCCACGATCGTCGCGCTCGCGCTGCTCGGTGCGGTCCTCGGCTTCGCCGTGGCCCGGCCGCGCGGCCTCCCGGAGGCCGCCGCCGCGGTGCCGGCCGCCCTGCTCTGCGTCGTTTTCGGCCTGGTCACGCCGTCGGCGGCCGGGCACGAGGTGGCCGAGCTGCTGCCCACCGTGCTGTTCCTCGCCGCCGTGCTGGTGCTGGCCTACCTGGCCGAGCAGCACGGCGTGTTCGGGTACGCCGGCGCGGTCGTCGCCCGGTTCGGCCGGGGCCGCCCGCGCCGGCTGCTCACCGCGGTCTTCGCGGCGGCCGCGGTGACCACCGCGATCCTCAGCCTGGACGCCACCGTCGTGCTGCTCACCCCGGTGGTGCTGACCGTCGCCGCCCGGGCCGCGGTGGCGCCCCGCCCGCACGTCTACGCCTGCACGCATCTGGCGAACTCGGCGTCGCTGCTGCTCCCGGTGTCGAACCTGACCAACCTGCTGGCGTTCGCGGCCAGCGGGCTGAGCTTCGCCGGGTTCGCCGCGCTGATGGCCGTTCCGTGGCTGGCCGTGGTCGCCGCCGAGTACCTGATCTTCCGGTTCTTCTTCCGCCGCGACCTGGTCGGCCGGGCCGAGCAGCCGGACCCGCCCGGGCCGGCCCCGCGCTACGCCCTGACGGTGCTGGCCGCGACGCTGGCCGGGTTCGCCGGGTTGCAGCCGCTCGGGGTGGAGCCGGCCTGGGTGGCGGCGGCCGGCGCGGTGGCGCTGGCCGTCCCGCTGGTCCGGCGCGGCCGGGAACGGCTCGGCACGCTGCTCGCCGAGGCCAACCCGATGTTCTGCGCGTTCGTGCTGGCGCTCGGCGTGGTGGTGCTCGCGGTCCGCTCGCACGGGCTCGGCGACTGGATCGACGGCCTGGTGCCCGGCCACGCCGACCTGGCCGGGCTGCTCGCCGTGGCCGGGCTGGCCGCGCTGCTGGCCAACGTGCTGAACAATCTGCCGGCCACGCTGGTGCTGCTGCCGGCCGCCGCGCACTCGCCGGGGCTGCTGCTCGCCGTGCTGATCGGGGTGAACGTGGGACCGAACCTGACCTACGTCGGCTCGCTCGCCACGCTGCTCTGGCGGCGGATCCTGCACGCCCGGGACGCCGCCCCGCGTACCGCGGAATTCCTCCTGCTGGGCCTGGCGACCGTGCCGGCGTGCCTGGTGGTGGCGGTGGTCGCGCTCTGGGCCGCGCTGCGGGTCGGGGGCGTCTCCTAGTACCGGTGACGAACGCCCCCGCGCGGCTGACCGGCGCTACCGGACGAAACGGATCTCCGGATAGCGCGGGTCCGCGCCGCACATCAGCCGGCTGCTCCGGCCCCGCAGGTGCTGGTCGAAGAAGGCCCGCAGGTAGTCGCGCTGGATGGCGACGGAACGCTGCGGGCGCAGGGTGCCGACCAGTTCGGCGAGCTGCTCGGCGGTGAGGCCGATCTCCGAGGCGGCCTGCGGGTACAGCACCTGGCCGTCGTTGAACGAGCCGTGCACCGAGCCGGTCAGGCTCAGCTCACGCTTCCAGCCGCGCTGGTTGGTCCAGAACGCGTCCCAGGTCGGGTCCTCCGGGTCGGTGCCGTGGTCGCTGCTCAGCAGCAGGAACGGCCGGTCGGAGCCGGCGACGGCGCCCGCGCCGACGAGAGTGCCGTCCAGGTTGACCCCGGCCTTGATCCGCCGGTCGTGGTGCATCGTGGCGGCGGCGGTGCTGCCACCGAGGGAGTGGCCGAACATGCCGACCCGGTTCAGGTCGAAGGCGCCGCGCAGTCCGACCGGGAGCCGGCGGTTCCCCGCGTCGGGGTTGCCACCGGCGTTGACGACGGCCAGCTGGTCGAGGACGAACCGGGTGTCCGCCTCCCGGACCGCGACGGCCTGGGCGATGATCTGCTCGTCGATGTCCGGCGGGATGGCCGCCACCTCGACCCGCCCGTCCGGGAACTCGACCTCGCTGGCGTCGTGGGTGTGGTCGATGGTGACGACGATGTAGCCGTGGCTCACCAGCTCCTCGGCGAGGACGGTGCTGGTGCCGCGGTCGCCGCCCAGACCGGGCGAGTAGAGCACGACCGGACGGCCGCCGCGCACCGGTGCGCCGTCCCGGCCGTGCGTGGCCGTCGCCCGGACCCGCTCGGCGGGCAGGCCGAACATCTCGGCGAAGTGGGGCACCGCGCCCGGCGACAGCCACGGCGCCACCGGGTGGCCCTGAAGGTGCCGGGCCGGGTACCAGATCTGGATCATGATTTCGCGAACCGGCCGGCCGGGCACCCACGGATCGGTACGGGTGCGGTCGACCAGGTGGAGCGCGACGGTGCCGAGCCGCTCGGGGCCGGTCGGAGCGGGCAGCGTGTACCCCAGGGCGGCCGATCGTGGCCGGGCGGCGGCCGGCACGCCGGCGACGACGCCGAGGCCGGCGGTCAGGCCCGCGGTCAGGACGGCGGCCGACAGCAGCGACCGGCGGGTGAGGGCCGGGGCGGGTCCGAGCATGGTACGACTCCTCGGGAGACGGGGTGAACGGTGATCACCCTGCCCGGATCCGGGCGCGCTGTCGGTGGGGCGGGCAGCCGGTCCGGGGTGGGGTTTTCCGCACCCCGCGGGTGGGGTGGCACCATGGCCCGCGCCGGCGGCCCTGTCTAGGTTGATCCGGTGACCTCGGTGGAAATGGCGATACCCCGGCGCGGCGGTGCGCTCCGCACGGTGCTGCGAGCCCTCTGGCCGGCGCGCACCTGGCGTGCCACCCTGCACGCGCTGACCGGGCTGCCGCTCGGCGTGGCCGCCTTCGCGCTGACCTGCGGGTTGCCGGTCGGCGCCGGCTACAGCGCGATCTGGAGCCTGCTGTACGCCTCCGGCGACGACCTCGCGCTGACGATCCTGTTCATCGTGCTCACCGTGACCGCCACGCTGGCGCTGCCGTGGGTGGTGCGGGGCCTGTCCGCGGTGCAGCGCCGGCGGTTCCGGGCGCTGCTCGGCGTCGAGATCCCGCCGTCCCACGGGTGGTGGCGGCAGGCCGGCTACCACGTGCTCAGCCTGGTCATCGGGGTGTCCGGCGCGGCCGCGGTGGCGGGCTGCTGGTCAGCGACGCTCCTGGCCTGGGCGGAGCCCGTCGCCCTGGTCCTCGCGGTGCCGGCGCTCGTCGCCGCGCCGTGGGTGGCCCGCGTGGTGGCGCGCGCCGACACCGCGGCGGCCCGGGCGCTGCTCGGGCCGAGCCGCACCGAGGAGCTGTCCGTGCGGGTGGCGACGCTGTCGCGCAGCCGCGCCGAGGTCGTCGCCGCCACCGACGCCGAGCGCCGCCGGATCGAGCGTGACCTGCACGACGGTGCCCAGCAGCGGCTGGTCTCGCTGGCGATGAATCTCGGCATGGCCCGGGCCAACCTCACCGACCTGCCCGCACCGGCCCGGCAGGCCATCGTGGCGGCCCACGACGAGGCCACCCAGGCGCTCGCCGAGTTGCGCGACTTCGTCCGCGGCCTGCACCCGGCGGTGCTCGACGACCGTGGTCTCGACGCGGCGCTGTCCGGCATCGCGGCCCGGGCACCGGTCCCGGTACGGGTGGCCGTCAGCGTGCCGGGGCGCTGCTCGCCGGTCGTCGAGGCGGTCGCCTACTTCGTCGTCTCGGAGGCTCTCACCAACATCGCCAGGCACGCCCACGCGAGCCGGGCCGAGGTCACCGTCGACCGTGTCGCCGACCGGCTCCGCGTCGTGGTCACCGACGACGGCCGCGGCGGCGCCACCCTCGACGGCGGCACGGGGCTGCGCGGGCTCGCTCAGCGCGCCGCGTCGGTCGACGGGACGTTCGCGGTGCACAGCCCGGCCGGCGGCCCGACGACGGTCACCGTGGAGCTGCCGTGCGGATCGTGATCGCCGAGGACTCGGTGCTGCTCCGCGCGGGTCTGACCAAACTGCTCGCCGACGGCGGGTTCGACGTCGTCGACGCGGTGGCGGACGCCGAGCAGTTGCTGCGCGCGGTCGCCGAGCACCGTCCCGACCTGGCACTGATCGATGTGCGGATGCCGCCCACCCACACCGACGAGGGCATCCGCGCCGCTCTGGTCATCCGGCACCAGTTCCCCGAGGTCGCCGTCCTCGTGCTGTCGCAGTACGTCGAGGAGCGGTACGCCACCGACCTGCTGTCCGTGCGGACCAGCGGCGTCGGATACCTGCTCAAGGACCGGGTCGCCCACGTGTCCGACTTCCTCGCGGCCCTGCGCCGGGTGGCCGCCGGGGGCACCGCCCTGGACCCCGAGGTGGTCGCGCAGCTGCTGGTCCGCCACCGCCAGGACCCGATGGACCGGCTCACCCCCCGCGAGCTGGAGGTGCTGCGGCTGATGGCGGAGGGCCGCTCCAACCACGGCATCGTCGACACCCTGAAGGTCAGTCACAGCGCCGTCGAGAAGTACATCTCCAGCATCCTCAGCAAGCTCGACCTGCCCCCGACCGACGCCGACCACCGCCGCGTCCTCGCCGTGTTGCGGTTCCTGCGCATCTGACCGCCGGGCCGGTCGCGCAGCCCCCGCGTGCTCGCCGCGGGGCCGGCAGCCGGCGGTCAGCGGCCGGCGGTCGGCCGATCGGCTCGGTCGGCGGATCGGTGTTCGCTGGCGGTCACCGCTTGCAGGGCGGCCAGGGTCTCGCGCATCAGCGAGCCGAGGCCGGCCGGCTCCGGGTCGGCCACCCAGCGCTCGAACGCCACCCGGAACACCACGATCCCGGCCTCCGCGGCGAGCGTCGCCGCCGGGTCCGGCACCCCGCGCCGGCGCAGCCCGCCGGCCAGCGCGCCGCCCAGCCGGGCCATCTTGATCAGCTCGCGCTCGCGCAGCTCGGCGTTGGCCTCGACGACTGACTGACGGCGCCGGGACCAGGCGTGGTCGCGCCCGAGCGGACCGGCCGCCGCGTCCAGCGCGACCGCCACCACGGCCATCGGGCTCGCCGCGGCCGGCGCCGTCTCCAGCGCGCCCAGCAGCGCCCGCTCCAGGGTCTCGGAACCGCCGAAGAGCACCTCGCGCTTGTCCGCGTAGTGCCGGAAGAAGGTCCGCGCGGTCACCCCGGCCCGCTGGGCGATCTCGGCCACGGTGGTCTGCTCGTAGCCCCGCTCGACGAACAGCTCCATCGCCGCCTCACGGAGCCGGTCGGCCGATCCGGGTTCCCAACGCACCATGCCGTGATCGTAGTCATGTCACACCGTGACATCACCCGCGCTACAGTGATGTCATCAAGTGACATCACGTCCACGGAGGCTGTCATGCGTGTTCTCGTCACCGGCGCCAGCGGCTGGATCGGCTCCGCCACCGTCACCGCCCTGCTCACCGCGGGTCACCAGGTCACCGGCCTGGCCCGCTCGGACGCCGCGGCCGCCCGGATCGGCGCGCTCGGCGCCACCCCGGTCCACGGCGACATCGAGGACCTCGACGGCCTGCGGGCCGCCGCGGCCGACTCGGAGGGGGTCGTCCACCTCGGCTACAACCACGACTTCTCCCGGATGGCGGAGGCGGCCCGGACCGACCGGGCGGCCATCGAGGCGCTCGGCGCGGGCCTGGCCGGCACCGGCCGTCCGTTGCTGATCGCCGCCGGCGTCCTCGGCCTGGCCGCCACCGGCCGGTCTGAGGAAGCCGCCACCGGCCGAGCCGAGGAAGCCGCCACCGGCCGCGGTGAGGGCGCCGGGAGCGGCCGGGACGAGGGAGCCGCCACCGGCCGGGGCGAGGACGCCGGGAGCGGCCCGGTCGCCGTCGAGACGGACGGCCCGGCGCCCGGCGTGCACCCGCGCGGCGCCAACTCCGCGGTCGCGCTGGCCCTCGCCGACCAGGGGGTCCGCCCGCTGGTGGTGCGGTTCGCGCCGACCGTGCACGGCGCCGGCGACCACGGTTTCATCGCGGCGCTGGTCGCGGCCGCCCGGCAGCGGGGCGTCTCCGGTTACGCCGAGGACGGCGCCACCCGCTGGCCCGCCGTGCACGTGCGGGACGCCGCCGAGCTGATCCGCCTGGCGATCGAGGACGCCCCGGCCGGCTCGGTCCTGCACGCCACCGCCGAGGAGGGTGTCCCGGCCCGGGTCATCGCCGAGGCGATCGGCGCCGGCCTGGGCCTGCCGGTCGCCTCGGTCCCGGCCGACCGGATCGACGAGCACTTCGGCTGGATCGGCCGGCTGTTCGCGCTGGACGCCCCGGCCTCCAGCGCGGCCACCCGGCGCCTGCTCGGCTGGAAGCCGACCCGCCCGACCCTGCTCGACGACCTCGCCGCCGGCCACTACTTCGGATAGCCGCCGGTCCGGGCGGGCGCGCCACTCACGGATCCGCGGGTGGCGCGCTCCGCGCCTTTTCGGTACGCCCTCAGCGCTCCTCGCCCTGCAGCACCTTCTGCCAGGTGACCGTCTTGCCGAAGACGTACGCCGTGGTGGCGATGATCGTGGTCCCGGCCAGCAGGATCACCGGGCCCCACGCCTGGGCGTCGAAGGAGCAGAAGTCCTTCAGCGGCGTGGTCGGCAGCGACAGGGACCAGACCAGGTAGGCCGCGGCCGCGGCGGCCGGCTCGACCAGCGGGATCGTGAAGCGGTCGTCCGGCGCGACCTGTTTCTGGCTGCGGTAGGCCAGGCCCAGGGTGAGCAGCACGGTGGCCACGCCGAGCAGGATCAGCCAGAGCCAGCGGGAGGTGTAGTCGGCGTCGCACTCGCGGGCGCCGGGCGGGACGGTGACCGTGCCGAGCGCGGCCTGCACGGCCAGGTAGATCGAGATGGTCTCGGTCGGCACGTACTTGACCAGCTGGGTCAGGACCGACCCGGCGACGCTGGTGCCGGCGGTGCTCCGGGCGGCCAGCTCGCCGGCGATCTTGGCGTCGTCGGGCGGGGCGCCCTTGGCCATCTGCTCGGCGGTGACCGCGGCCGCGGTGGCGGCGGCGGTCCGCGGCGAGACGCCGGGCGTCCCGCGCAGCCGCAGGGCGCTGTCCTCCGCGATCGACGACAGGCTCATGCCATCCTCCCGACCCGCACCGCCTCGGTGACCATCGACCGACAAGATTAATGAGAGAAAGGCCGGAAAGGCATGCCTGTCAATAAATACAAAGTGTCCGGAAGGTGACCCGGAAAGCAATGGAAAGATCAGCCGATTGACACTGTGGAACGACCGGAGTTGACTTCCCGGCATGCCGATCAAACGATACGGCGTGCTGCGCGCCGCCGTCATCGATCGCAAGATCGAAACCACTGACACCCCGCATTATCAAATACATCTGCGGGCGGCCGGCGTCGATTACCGGGCCGCGGTCAACGTGCGTTCCCAGCAGTCCCCGCCGGAGCTGCTCCATCTGGCCGTGGACGCCTTCGCCCACCCGGTGCTGGACCTGCTGGCCGCGCTGCCGGACGGCTTCTCCGAGCTGGACAGCCGCCCCGGCGGCCCGGCCCTGGACTACATCCGGGGCAACCTGTTCCAGCGGCAGGACATGCGCCCGGTGCCGACCGCCGAGCCCGGCCCGGAGAACGACCTCGGCGATTTCCTGGATCATTATGTCCGCCGCGCGCTCGGCGATCCGGAGGCCCGGGTCTACGTTTTCGGGCAGGCCTGGGGACCGGAGCCGAAAGCCGACAAGGTCTTCCATTTCTCGCCCGGCAACGGCATCCACGACGTGCACATGAATCAGGGCAACGACGGCCGGTTCACCGGTGACGACGGCGTCTATCAGGACGGCGGTCTGCTGCTCCGGTTCGCCGGCACGTGGGTGGCGATCTTCCTGGCCTTCCAGTCGCAGGCCTGGCACACCGACGACATCACCGGGCACCGCCTGCCGGAGATCCCCGAGCCGGGCCCGGCCCCGACGCCCGGTCCCGGCGAGCCCGACCACCTGGCCCGCATCGTCGGCGCCCTGGCCAACCCGGTCGGCCCGGCGCCCGAGGCCGAGTCGGTGACCCTGCTCAACGCGTCACCGTCCGACCTGGACCTGACCGGCTGGAGCCTGCTCGACCGGGCGAAGAACAGGCAGCCGCTGACCGGGACCCTGGCGGCCGGCGCCACGGTCCGGGTGGCGGTCAGCGCCCCGCTCGCCCTGGGCAACCGGGGCGGCACGATCACCGTCCTCGACGCCCAGGGGCTGAAGGTCGACGGCGTCGCCTACACCGCCGACCAGGGCGCCCGGGAGGGCTGGACGATCGTCTTCTGACAACCGCCGCCGGCCACCGCCCGGCCCGGGGCGGCGGACGGCGGCGCGGCAGACGGCGGCGGCGCGGTGGCAGAGGGCGGCGCGGCGGCAGACGGCGCCGTGTCCGCCTCGACCACGAAGACCGAGCCGCCGTCCGGGTGCGGCTCGTGGCGCACGTCGCCGTGGTTCGCCTGGGCCAGGCTGCGCACGATGTAGAGGCCCAGCCCGGTGCCGCGGACCGTGCCGGCGGTCTGGTCGGCCCGGGCCAGCCGCTCGAACAGCCGCGGCCGGAACTCCGCGGGCACCCCGGGACCGTGGTCCTCGACCCGCAGCCGGACCCGGTCGCCGGCCGGCTCGATGCGCAGCGCGCTCGCGCCGCCGGCGTACTTGGCGGCGTTGGAGAGCAGGTTCACCACCACCTGCTGCAGGTGGGCGGGGTGGAACAGGACGCTGGCGTCCGGGCCGAGGATCGGGACGTCGCGCTGGTCGGCGGCCTCCAGGGCGCGGGCCAGCTCGGCGCGCAGCGACAGGCGTTCGCGGACCGCCTCGATGTCGCCGGTGTCCAGGCTGACCATGGCGAGCACCTCGCGGACGATCTCGTCGAGCCGCTCGGCCTGCCGGTTCACGATGCCGATCAGCCGGCCGTGCGGGGTGCCCGGGTCCATCTCGGCGGCGAGCAGGTCGGTGTACCCGATGATCGACTGCAGCGGGTTGTTGATCTCGTGGCCGAGCATCCCGATCATGTCGAGCTTGAACCGGTCGGCCGCCTCCAGCTCGGCGTTGCGCCCGGCCAGCGCGGCCGCCGCCTGGTCCCGGGCGCGCTCCGCGGCGCGCCGCGCGGAGATGTCGCTGACCACCACGATCAGGTGCCTGGGCCGCTGCTCGGCGGTGCGCACCAGCGAGACGGTGGCCTCCACGTCCACCCAGTGCCCGTCGGCGTGCCGCATCTGCGCCTCGTGCGTGTACGAGTCGGCCTCCCCGGCGAACAGCCGCGCCACCTCCTGGTGCATCACCGGCCGCACGTCCGGGTGCAGGATCTCGTCGTCCACGTTGCGCCCGGCGACCTCCTCCGGGCGGCGGCCGAGCATCCCGGCGAGCGCCCGGTTGACCGCGATCAGGGTGCCGTCCAGAGCGCGGATCGCCTGGCCGACCGGGGACTCCAGGAACTGGGCGCGGAACCGTTGCTCGTTGAGGGCCAGCGCCTCCTGGGCCGCCCGGGCCGCGGTGACGTCCGTGTTGATCTCCAGGATCTGGTCCGGCCGGTGCACGACCTGCCGGCTGAGCACCGTGACCAGCCGTCCGGTCGCGGTCAGGTGCTGCACGGTGCCGTCCCAGTGCCCGTCGCGCTCCAGCGCCGCGGTCTGCTCGGCGAGCGTGCCGCCGTCGACGAACGCGGTGCTGAACAGCCGGTGGGTGACGTGCCCGTGGGCGGCGTCCGCGGTCCAGCCGTAGAGCCGCTCGGCCCCGCCGTTCCACCAGAGGATCCGGCCGGCCAGGTCACGGACGATCACCGCACTCGGGATGATCTCCAAAACGCGCCGTTCCAGGTCCGTCCGCTCCAGCGTCTGCACCGCCACCTCCACCCTCCGGGCACTTCCGAGGGGTATTACGGCGGGCGGCCGCGGAAATTTAGTCCGGGACGACGCGGCAGACGCCGTCCAGCATGAGGTCGACCGCGCGGTCCGCGGCGGCCCGGGCGGCGGCCGCGTCCGCGGTGGCCTCGGCGACCCCCTGGACCATGGTGAACAGCAGGATCAGGTCGTCCGGCACGAGATCGGTACGGACCAGCCCGCTCTCCCGGGCCCGGCGCAGCGGCCCGCCCAGCGCGGTCAGCGCGCGCTGCAGGTAGCGGTTCTGGGTGGCGCTGTCGAGGCGCCGGATCAGCACCACCAGCCCGCGCATGGCGATCTGGGTGTGCAGCACCGAGCGCAGCAGGTGACGGAAGTGCTCGGCGTGCCCGGTCAGGTCGGCGGCGGCCTGCTCGAGCCGGTCGAGGTGGTGGTCCAGGACCGCGACGGTGAGCGCGTGCCGGTCCGGGAAGTGGCGGTAGAGCGTGGCCTGGCCGACGCCGGCGCGGCGGGCGATCTCCGGCATCAGCGAGACCGGGTCGGCCTCGGTGAGCACCTCGCTCGCGGCCATGACGATGGCCGCCCGGTTGCGCTGAGCGTCGCGGCGACGCGCAGTCGGGGTTCCGTAGAGCATCCTCATCACCCCCTTACCGACCAGTCACGTTACCGGTCGGTAACGAGAATGTCATCACCTTCACTTTCTCGGTACGGCTTCCTACGCTGCCGCCACGACGCGTCGCCATACCCGCCCCATCCGCCCGAGGAGTGCGCTATGGCATTACGCCGTCTTTTTTCGGTATTCATCGGCTTGGTCCTCGTCCTGGCCGGCACCGCGAGCCCCGCCCGGGCCGCCGGCACCACCGGCTTCCAGGCGGTGGACATAGCCGGCGCCGGCGGCGTGACCCTCAAGGCCAACTGGATCGCTCCGGCCGGCACCGGCCGGCATCCGGCGATCCTCTTCCCGTCCAGCTGGGGCCTCAACGACCTGGAGTACCTCGCGCAGGCGAGGATCCTGGCCGGCAAGGGCTACGTGGTGGTCTCCTACACCCCGCGCGGCTGGTGGTTCTCCGGCGGCACGATCGACACGGCCGGGCCGCTGGACATGGCCGACCTGTCCCGGGTGGTGGACTGGACGATCGCGAACACCCCCGCGGACGCGGACCGGATCGGCGCGGCCGGCATCTCCTACGGCGCCGGGATCAGCCTGCTCGGCGCCGGCGCGGACCGGCGGATCCGGGCGGTGGCGGCGCTCAGCGGCTGGTCCGACCTGGTCTACTCGCTCTACTCCGGCGACACCCGGCACCGGCAGTCGTCCGGGCTGCTGTCGCTGGCCGCGCAGCTGGTCGGCAAGCCCAGCCCGGAGCTGACGCAGATGCTCGGCGACTTCAACGGCAACCGGAACGTCGACTACGTCAAGGCATGGGGCCGGGCCCGCTCGGCGAGCACCTCCCTGGACGCGATCAACGCGAACCAGCCGGCCGTGCTGCTGGCCAACGGCTGGGGTGACTCGTTCTTCCCGCCGAACCAGCTGACCGACTTCTTCGGGAGGCTGACCACCCCGAAACGCCTGGAACTGCGCCCCGGCGACCACGCGATCGCCGAGCTGACCGGCGTGCTCGGGCTGCCCAACGACGCCTGGCAGAGCCTCTACGACTGGTTCGACCACTACCTGGCCGGCCGGCCCACCGGGGTGGAGTCCGCGCCGGCCGTGCGGGTCAAGCCGCTGAACGCGGCCACCGAGTCGTACCCGGACTGGTCCGCCCTGACCGGCAGCACCCGCCGCTACGGCCTCGGCCGGATCCGCCTGCTGGACGGCACCGGGCTGCTCGGCGGCGCGGCCTCCACCGGCTGGACCAAGCAGCTGCCCGCCGGCAAGGACACCGTGGCCGGCGGCGGCGTGGTGCTGCTGACCAACGGCGCCTCGGCGATCACCGGGCAGCAGCCGAGCGTCTGGCTGCCGTTCGTCGACCGGGCCCGGGCCGGCGTCTGGGCCGCCGAGCGCCCGTCCACCGTGCTGCGCCTGCGCGGCACGCCGAAGGTGCACCTGGAGCTGTCCGGCGCGGCCGGCACCGGCACCCTGGTCAGCTACCTGTACGACCTGGACGCCCTGGGCAACGCCAAGCTGATCACCCACGCCCCGGTCACCTGGCTGACCCGGACCGGCAGCGTCGACGTCGACCTGTTCGCCACCGCCTACGACCTGCCGGCCGGCCACTCGCTCACCCTGGTGGTGGACACCGCCGACCCGCTCTACTACGACGAGAACGCGCCCGGCGACACGATCACCGTGACCGGCGGCTCCTACCTGGACATCCCGCTGCGGGATCGATGACCGGGCTCACTCGTCGGGCGGCTCCGGGACCGGGGCGCGCCCGCGGGCGGCCGGGCGCATCGTCCCGGCCGCGGGCGGCCCGAGCGGCGGCTCGACGCCGGGTGTCGGCGGCGACACGGCCGGCGGCAGCGGCGGACCGCCGAGCAGCACCGCGTAGGGCGAGGCGGCGACGAGCCGCGCGGCCCGCGCCCGCCGGCGACGCACCAGGAGGAAGATCAGCGCTGCTGCCGCCACGACCGCCGCCACCGCCCCGAGCACCCACCAGCGCCGGGAGCCGTCCCGGGGCGGCTCTCCGAGCACCGTCTCGCCGGCCAGGACCAGGTCCCCGGACCGCACCGACACCGACACCCGGGCCCCGGGCCGCTCCGGCGATCCGAAGCGGACCAGGCACCGGCTGCTCAAGGCGGTCTCCACCTGGTCCAGCGCCGGCACCACCACCGGATCGCCGGCCGGCGCGAAGAAGCCGCCGGTCGCCGTGGCCGCCGTCGACCAGTACCGGTCCGGGTCGGTGGTGCCCACCACGACCAGCAGGATGCCGGCGGCCCGGAACCGGTCCGCCAGCCGCCCGGCGCTGAAGCCGCTGACCCGGCCGGCGGTGGTGTAGAGCAGCACCACCCGTTCCCCGGCCGGGCTGTCCGCGAACTGCCCGGTGGCCAGCGTCAGGGCCGCCGCCGTGTCCCGCTCGCCGCCGGCTCGGACGGTGTCCAGCGCCCGCACGACCCCGGCCGGCCCGCGGACCGGCCCGGCCACCACCGCGGCCGGCGCCCGGTCGGCGATCACTACGGTCCGGGTCCGGGCCGGCGCCGCCAGGCTGAACCGCGCCCCGGCGCTGAGCCAGCCCGGCAGCGCCGCCGCGCCGTCCGCCGACGCGTCGACCACCAGGGACACCGCGAGCGCGCCGGACACTACCGGCCGCAGCCGGGCCGGCCGCGGCGCCCCGTCGACGTTCACCGCGACGCTCCCCCGGCTCGCCGCGGGCGCCGCGCTGACGTCCACCACCAGGGTGGTCTCCCCGGCCCGCGCCAGCACCGCGGTGATCGGCAGCGGCACCACCTCGGACCCGCCCCGGGCGGCCGCCCCCGGCAGGACCACGACGAGCGCGGCCAGCGCGGCGGCCGCCCGCCGGCTACGCGAGGTCGGCGAAGGCGATGACATTGTCCCGGTAGCTTCCTCGGGCGGCGTCGAAACTGCCCCCGCAGGTGATCAGCCGCAGCGTCGGATCGAGGGTCGGCGCGTAGACCGCCTCGGTCGGGAAGTCCACCTTGGGCACCCGCACCACCTCGGTGATCCGGAACGTCACGCTGCTCCGGTCGGCCCGGTCGACGGTCACCAGCGCGCCCGGGCGCACCCCGCTGAGCCCGGCGAAGATCCCCGGGCCGGTCCTCGAGTCGACGTGCCCGAGGATCACCGCCGGCCCGGGCTGGCCGGGACGCGGCCCGAGCCGGTACCACCCGGCCACCTCGACCCGGCTCGGCACCGCGATCGTCCCGTCCGCCGCCTGCCCGAGCCGCTGCAGCGCGCTGTCCACGCGCAGCTGCGGGATCCGCACCCGCACCGGCTCGGCCACCTCGGGAAACGTCCGCTCGGACCGGAAGCCGCCGGCCACCAGCGGGCCCGCGACGACCGGCGGCGGCACCGGACCGCCGCGCGCCCCGGTGGTCCGCGCGGGCTGCGCCCCCGCCAGCAGGCCCGCGGCGGCCAGAGCGACAACCAGACCTTTCCCGTACGCGGTGAGCGCGCCCCGGCCCGTACCGAAGAATCGCGGTCCGCCCATCAGCGGCCCGTCACCCGCGGATCCCCCGCGAGCCCGCCGTAGCCGGTCTGCGGGCCGCCCACCGGAAGCCGCCCGGCGACCGTCGCCCCGAACGCGTCCGCCAGGTCCCGGGCCAGCTCGAACCCGTGCTCGTAGGTGCGCTGCGCCAGCCGGTGCGCGGTCACGTAGTCGCGCGCCGCGTAGGCGTCCGCGTGCCGCAGCAGCATCTCGTCGTGCCCGCGGAACTCCGCGGACAGCCGCGCCGCGTCCATCCGTTTCCCGGTGACCTCGCTGAGCAGCGCGCCCATCCGCTGCTCGTAGTCGTGCAGGTGGGCCTGGGCGGTTTCCCGGCCGGCCTGGTCGCGACCGGCCGTGGACGCCGCGTAACCGACCAGCTGCTCGACGTGGAAACCCCAGACCTGCTGGAAACGGCGCGCGGCCGGGGCGCCGAACAGGGTGTCCATCGCCGCGGTCAGGTCCCGGGTGTTCGCGTTGATCTGCTGGCCGGCCGCCGCGAAGTCCGGGGTGTTGGTGACCGCGGCCCGGGTCACGTCCTCGGCCAGCACCACGTGCTCGGCGAGCAGCCGGCCCAGCTGGGAGCGCAGCCGCCAGACCGGCTCGCGCAGGGCGTCCCGGTCGCGGGCCGGCAGCAGGCCGTCGGCCAGGGTCCGGCCCAGGTCGTACATCTGCTGGTAGCTCTCGCGGTAGGTGCGGTCGGCGCGCCGGTAGTCCCGCGCGGCGTACGCGTCGGCCTGGCTGACCAGGTGGTGCGCGTGCAGGTCGAGGGCCTGGTGCACGGCGCCGGCCGGCAGCCGCCCGCGCGAGGCGCCGGCGAAGAACCGGCTCAGCTCCTCCTCGTACTCGACGATCTCCGCCTTCGCGTGCGCCCGGGCCGCGTCGTCCTGGTCGGCGACCCCGCTGGCGTAGGCGACCAGCGAGACCACGTGCTCCGACCAGAGTGGAGCGAATCGGCGGGCCAGGTCGGCGCCGAACAGCTGCCGCATCAGCGCCGTCACCGCGTCGGTGTTCTGCCCCAGCGCCGCGTTCGCCGCCTGCACGAAGTCGTCGTCGCCGCGGATCCGGCTGCGCATCAGGTCGGCGGCCAGGACCGCGTGCTGGCCCATCAGCGCCTGCAGCCGGACCGCGGAGTCGGGAGCGCTGACCGGCGCGGCGGCGACCGAGACGCCGGCCGCCGGACCGCCGGTGAGCAGGGCGAAGCCGAGCAGGACCGGCAACACCCGCCGGAACCGTGAACGCCGCATCCGCCTCACCGCCCGAGGAGTCGCGCGCAGGCCACAGTCGACAGTACGCCGCCCGGAGTTCGCCGTCCCGCCCGAAATCCGACAACCATCGGGCCTCTACGTGCAGTAACGTCTTGATTACTGTTGGCCTATGGGTGGGGGCCGAAATTGGTCACAGTGGAAGCGGTCATCATCGCCGAGCGCTACCGGATCATCCGGCCACTCGGCTCCGGGGGGATGAGCCACGTCTGGCTCGCCCGTGACGAGGTGCGGCACGTCGACGTCGCGATCAAACAGTGCACCGTCCCGCAGGGACTGCACCCCGAGCAGCGCGAGGTGGTCAGCACCTGGGCGCTCAGCGAGGCGCACGCCGCGGCCCGGGTCCGGCACCCGCACGTGATCCGCACCCTGGACGTGCTGCCCGACCCGGACGGCCCGTGGCTGGTCATGGAATATGTCCCGGGCCGCTCGCTGCAGCAGGTCATCCAGGCCGGCGGCGCGCTGCCACCGGCCCGGGTCGCGCGGATCGGCCTGGCCGTGCTGGACGGGCTGGGCGCCGCCGGCCGCGCCGGGCTGCTGCACCTCGACGTCAAACCGGGCAACGTGCTGATCGGCGACGACGGCCGGATCGTGCTGATCGACTTCGGCCCGGCGGTCACCGAGGCCGGGATCGCCGCGCTGACCCAGGCCCGGGTGGTGCTCGGCTCCCCCAAGTACATCGCCCCGGAGCGGCTCTTCGACCGCACCTCGACGGCCCGCTCCGACCTGTGGTCGCTGGGCGCCACGCTCTACCACGCCGTCGAGGGCCAGCCGCCCTACGCGCGCGGCAGCACCGCGGCCACCCTGCGCGCGCTGGCCGCCGGACCGCCCGACCCGCCGCGCCGGGCCGGTCCGCTCACCCCGCTGCTGGCCGGGCTGATGCGGCACGACCCGGCCGCCCGGCTCGACCCGGCCGCCGCCGAGGAGCTGCTGCGCCAGGCGGCCCGGCCACCCCGGTCGGTGATCCGCCGCCGGGTGCCCGCGCTGGCCGCCGCGCTCACCCTGCTCGCCGCGCTCGCCGTGGGCGGCAGCGCGCAGGGCCGGGAGAACCCGCCCGACCCGCTGCCGGCCGGCTTCATGTGGTGGCAGGACCCGGCCGGGCTGCGGCTGGCGGTGCCGACCGGGTGGACCGCGCACAGCGCCGCCGGCGCGCTGTCGTTCACCGACCCGGCCGACCGGATCACCCTGCGGATCACCCGCTGGCCGCACCCGCGCGGGGACGTGCTCGCCGACCTGATCGGCCAGGAGCGGGCGGTGAAACTGCCGAGCTACCGGCGGGTGCGGATCGAGGCGGTGCCGGCGCCGGTCTGGGAGTTCACCTACACCGACCCGAAGGCCGGCCCGATGCACGTGCTGCGCCAGCTGGTCGACGGGACACACCTCGTGGAGTGGCGCACACCACGTGCCGATTGGGCCATCAGCCTGCCGAAACTCACCGAAATCAGAGCCAGTTTCGGCTGAGGCAGAATGTGCAGCCATGTATGTCGGGATCACCGGGGCGGGCGCGTACCTTCCGGAGCGCGAGGTCACCACGGGCGAGCTGCAGGACGGCATCGCCCGGGCCGGTGGCGTCCGCCTGCCACGCGGGCTGTTCGCCCGGCTCACCGGCATCGAGAAACGCCGGATCGCCGGCCCCGACGAGTACGCCTCGACGCTCGGCGTGCACGCCGCCCGCGCCGCGCTGACCGACGCCGAGCTCGACCCGCTCGACATCGACCTGCTGCTGTTCGCCTCGGCGTCCCGGGACATGGTCGAACCGGCCACCGCGCACATCGTGCAGACCGAGCTGGGCAGCCGGGCGCACGCGCTGGACGTCACCAACGCCTGCAACAGCTTCCTCAACGGCATCGACCTGGCCCGCTCGATGGTCCTGGCCGGCCGGGCCCGCCGCGCCCTGGTGGTCACCGGCGAGACCCCGAGCCGGGTGATGCGCGACCGGATCGACAGCCTGGCCGAGGCGCGCCGCTCGTTCGCCGGGTTCACCTTCGGCGACGCCGGCGCCGCCGTGGTGGTCGAGCCGGTCGCCCGCGGCGGCATCCTGGACATCGACACCGAGACCCACTCGCAGCACTGGACGGTCGGCGGCATCCCGGGCGGCGGCTCCCGGTACCCGCGCGGCGACGAGCACACCTACTTCGCCGGCGACGGGCACCGGCTGCGCGGCGTCTTCGAGAAGGTCGGCGCCAGCATCCTGGACCGGGTCCGGGCCCGCACCGGGCTGGAGCACACCGATTACGCCAAGGTGCTGGTGCACCAGGTCACGCTGCCCTACCTGGACCGGTTCGTCGAGGTCACCGGAGTGCCCCGGGACCGCCTCGAGGTCACCGTCACCGGCCTGGGCAACGTCGCCAGCGCCACCCTCGGCGTCCAGCTCGCCCGGATCGCCCCGGCGCTGGACCCGGGCGACAAGGTGCTGCTGATGGGCCTGGGCGGCGGGGTCAGCATGATGACCATGGTCTGGGAGCGCTGATGGGCACCGACCTGTGGGTGATCGTCCCGGCCTACAACGAGGCGGCCCGGATCAGCGCCACCTTGTACGCCCTCGCCGCGCAGACCGACACCGACTTCACCCTGCTCGTGGTCGACAACGGCTCCACCGACACCACCGCCGACACGGTCCGCGCCTTCGCCGGCTGCGCCCCGTTCCCGGTGCACGTCCTGGTCGAACCGGAGAAAGGGGTGGGCTGCGCGGTCGACACTGGGATCCGGCACGCGATCGCGGCCGGCGCCACCCGGATCGCCCGCACCGACGCCGACTGCCTGCCCCGCCCCGGCTGGGTGGCCGCCGCCCGGGCCGCGCTCGACGACGGCGCCGGGATGGTCTGCGGCCGGATCACCGCGCGGCGCGACGAGCACGGCCCGGCCGGGCGGGCGGTCTTCGCCGGGCTGGTCGGGCTCGCTGCCGCGTTCGGCCGGATCCGCCCCGCGCACCGCGGCACGAGCTACCTCGCGCCGTACCGGATGCACGCCGGCAACAACATGGCGATCACCGCCGAGCTCTACCAGGCGTGCGGCGGGATGCCGCGCCGGCCGTCGCCGACCGACCGGCTGTTCCTCAACCGGGTCCGCAGCACCACCACGGCGATCGCCCGCCGCCGCGACATGGTGGTGGAGAACTCCACCCGCCGGATCCGCGCCTACGGCGTGCTCGGCACCGCCAAGTGGTACCTGGACAAGGGCAGCGGCCCGCGCACCCCGGACCCGAGGTGACCGTGCCCGCTCACCTTCCCGCCGCAGCCCGGGCCGCTGTGCCCGCTCACCTTCCCGTCGCATCCCGAGGCCGCCGTGCTCGATGACCTGATCGCCGGCCTGCGGCCCGGCGACGACACCCCGGCGTTGCTGGGCCGCCGCCGGGTCTCCCGGGGAGACGTCGCTCACCTGCTTTCCCGGTACGCCGGCGCGCTGCACGCCCACGGCCTGCGTCCCGGCGACACGCTCGGCATCGCCGTCCGCCCGGGTGCCCGGGCGCTGGCGGTGCTGCTCGCGGCGTACCGGAACGGTCTGCGCGTCGCCGTGCTGGACCCGTCGGCCGGGCCGGACGTCCTGCGCGCCCGCCTCGGGCTGGCCAAGCCCGCGCTGATCGTCGCGGACGCGGCCGCGCAGGCGGTCGCCACCTGGGCCGCGCCGCTCGCCCGCCGGGCCGGCCTGGCCCTGCCCGACCTGACCGAGCTCGCCCCGACGGTCACCGTCGGCCGCCGCCTGCCCGGCTCGGCGCCCGCGCTCGCCGCCGGCGGACCGCCACCCCCGGCCTACGACGGCGACGGCGACGCGGTGGTGATCTTCACGTCCGGGACCACCGCGAGCCCGCGCGCGGTCGTGCACACCCGGTCCGGGCTGGCGACCGGGATGCGCTCCGTCGCCGAGCTGGTCCAGCCACGGGCCGGCGTGCCGATCCTCGGCGGGATGTTCTTCGTGCTGGTCCCGTCGCTGGCCGCGGGCGCGCCGGTGGCCATGCCGTCGCGCCGGGCGCGGACGCTGGGCCGGCAGGTGACCACGCTGCGCCCGCAGGCCACCTATCTGACGCCGCCGCAGCTGCGCGCCGCGCTGGACGCCGGGGTGCCGTTCCACGGCCGCGTCTACAGTGGATCGGCACCGGTCTCCGCCACGCTGCTCAACCGGGTCCGGGCGGCCGGCGCCGACCAGGCCTGGTGCGTCTACGCGCTGACCGAGGTCTTCCCGGCTGCCGCCGTCGAAGCGACCGAGAAAGCCGCGCATACCGGCGACGGCGACCTGGTCGGCGAGCTGCTGCCGGGCGTCCGCGCCGACCTCTCGCCGACCGGCGAGCTGCGGCTGGCCGGGGCCGGGGTGTGCGACCGCTACCTCGGCGCCGACCCGCACCCCTGGGTGTCCACCGGGGACATCGCCCGCCTCGACGGCCGCCGGGTGGTGCTGGCCGGCCGGGCCAAGGACATGATCCTGCGCCGCGCCGAGAACATCTATCCCGGCCTCTACGAGCCGTCCCTGCACGTCCCCGGCGTCGCGCTCGCGGTGCTGGTCGGCGTCCCGGCCGGCGACGGCGACGAGGACGTGGTCGCGATCGTCGAGACCACCCCGGGCGCCGACCCGGCCGCGGTCCGCGCCGCCCTGCGCGAACCGCTGCGCCGAATGGGCGCCGCCCGCCCGGACCGGGTCCTGTTCGCCCCGGTCCCGCTGGCCGGCCGCTCCCGCAAACCGGACCGCGCCGCGGCCGCCCACCTCGCCGCCACCCATGCCGCCTTCGCGGACCCGGCCTCCTCCTGGACGGGCCGATGACCCCGCACCGCGCGGCCCCCGCGCGCCTCACCCATCCGCGGCCCACCTCCGCACGGCCCACCTCCGCGCGCCTCACCCCTCCGCGGCCCGCCTCTGTGCGGCCCACCTCCGCGCGGCCTCTCTCTTCGCGGCTCGCTTGCTCCCGGGTGGGGTCATGACGCCGCTCGCCGTGATCGTTCCCGCGTTCGACGAGGCTGCCTCGATCGGCGCCACGCTGGGTGCCCTCGCCGCCCAGACCGACACCGACTTCACGCTGGTCGTGGTCGACAACGGGTCCACCGACGGCACCGCGGCCGTGGTCCGGGACTTCGCCGCGCCGTTCCCGATCGAGGTGATCACCGAACCGGAACGCGGCGCCGGCACCGCCGCGGACACCGGTTTCCGGTACGCCATCGCGCACGGCGCCACCCTGCTCGCCCGCACCGACGCCGACTGCCGCCCGGCCCCGGACTGGGTGGCCACCGCCCGCCGCCACCTGACCGGCGGAACCGACCTGGCCTGCGGCCGCAGCGTCCCCCGCCGCGACGAGCACCCGTCCTTCGCCGAGCGCCACGTCTTCCCCGCCGTGGTCCGGCTGGCCGCGCTCTACGGCCGGTACCGCAGCGCGCACCGGGCGGCCGGGTACCGCACGCCGTACGTCCTGGTCCACGGCCACAACCTGGCCCTGACCGCGGACCTCTACCGGCGCTGCGGCGGCACCGCCCGGGAACCCCTGGAGGCCGGCTCGGAGGATGTCACCCTGCTCAACCGCGCCCGCCGGCACACCGACCGGATCATCCGCGCCGAGGACATGGTGGTCGAGGCGAGCCTGCGCCGCCTGCGGGCCTGGGGCGCGCGGCGCACGCTGCTCTGGTACTGGGACCGGCGGTGGCGCCCGCCCACGTCCTCGGAGGTGCACGTCCGATGACCCCGATCCCGCAGCCCCCCGGCGAACCGGCCGCCGCACCCCCGTCCGCCACCAGCACCCCGCCTTCGCTGGGGCCCTCCGCCGGCGTCTCTCCTCCGCTGTCCTCCGCCGACACCTCTTCCTCGCTGTCCTCCGCCGGCGCCTCTCCCTCGCTGCCCTCCGCCGGCGCCTCTCCCTCGCGGCCCTCCTCCGCCGGCATGCGGCGGGCCCGGCGGCGTGACCGGCAGGTTTACCTCTCCAGCCATCCCCTGCTGTTCGCCCTGCTCGCCGCCACCCGCCGCACCCCGGTCCGGAAGCTCGGCAGCACCCTCCTGGTCCACTCCCCGGAGGCGTTCCGGGACGGCCTGACCAGGATCCCGCTGGACCGCACGGCGGCCGGCACCACCGGCGGCGCGGCCGGCGACCTGACCGGCGGCGAGTTGCTGTTCAACCAGGACGGCGCCGACCACCGCGGCTCCCGGCGCGGTCTCGCCGACGCGCTCAGCGCCGAAGGCGTCCAGCGCCTCCGTCCGATCTGGACCGAAGTGCTCGACCGCCGTCTCGCGCCCCTGGCCGAAGGCACCCCGATCGACCTGGTCGACGTCACCGCCGAGATGGCCGGCGCCACCGCCGCCGCCCTGCTCGGCACGGACGTCGACCCCCGCGCCCTGGCCGCCGCGGCCCGCTCCGCAGCAGCCGCCGCCGCCCGCGAACACCTGCCCGGCCCACCCCGCCCCGGCGCCCGCCGCGCCGCCCGAACCGCGACCGCCCACCTCACCGACCTGCTCACCCAGCCCTCCACCTGCCCCACCCCGGCGTCCGCTTCCACCGACTCCCCCACCTCGGCGTTCGCTTCTCCCTCCGCCACCGCCTCGGCCTGTGCTTCCGCTTCCGCTCCCGCTCCTGCTTCTGCTTCCGCTTCCGCGGACGGGTCCGCGCTCGCCGCGATGCTCGCCGTCGCCGCGGTCAACACCACCGTGGCCGCCCTGCCCCGGGCCGCGGCCTGGTGCGCCGACGCCGACCTGTGGGCCTACGCCGAGTCCGCCCCGGATGCCCTCACCTCGGAACTCCTCCGGGTCACCGCCCCGACCCCGCTGCTCCCGCGGGTAGCCGCCGCCCCCGGCACACTCGGCTCCTGCCCGGTCGACGCCGGCGACCGGCTGATCCTGGTGGCCCGCCACGCCGTCGACGCGCACCGCACCGACCCGTGCCCCGCCGCCCCGGCCCCACCCCAGGTCGCCCAGCTGGTCTTCGGCGCCGGCTCGCACGCCTGCCCCGGCGCCCGCCTGGCCCGGCTCCAGATCGCCGACGCCCTCCAGGCCCTGGCCCGGCACCGCCCGCGAGTGACCGCCGCCCGGGTCGACCGCCGCAGCGCCCTCCCCGGCTGGTCCCGCCTGATCCTGGCCCCCACCCGATGACCCCCGGACCATGGCGCGGGATGCGGGTCGCGGTCACCGGGGCGAGCGGCTTCTGCGGTTCCGCCGTGGCCCGGGCCGCCGCCGCAGCCGGCGCCCAGGTCATCTGTCTCGGCCGCCGCCCCGGGCCGCTCGGCGAACACCGACCGTGGGACGCCACCCGAACCGTCCCCGACCTCACCGGCGCCGACCTGATCGTGCACCTGGCCGCCGCGGTCGGCGACCCACCGCCCGGACGCGCCGCCGCCGCCCGGTTCCACCAGGTCAACGTGGACGGCACCGCCCGCCTGCTGGAAGCCGCCGGCGACCGCCCGCTGATCTGGGTGAGCAGCGCCAGCGTCTACGCCCCCAGTCCCGCCCCCATCCGGGAGGATCATCCGCGGGGCGGGCTCACCGCGTACGGAAGAACCAAGGCCGCCGGCGAAAGCCTGGCCCTGGCCGCCGGAGCGGTCGTCCTCCGCCCCCGGGCCGTCTACGGGCCCGGCGACCCGCACCTGCTTCCCCGCCTGCGCCGGGCCGTGCGCGGCGGCCGCGTCCTGATGCCCGGCCCAGACATCCAGCTCAGCCTCACCGCCGTCGAAAACCTCGCCGACGCCTGCCTGGCCGCCCGAGCCTGGCCGCCCGGCGCCTACAACATCGCTGACGCCATCCCGTACAGCCGCGACGCCACCATCGCGGCGGTCTGCGGCGTCCCGGTCCGGCACGTCCCCATCCCGGTGACCCGAGCCGCCGCCGCCCTGTCCACCGCACTCTCCCGCCTGACCCGCCAGGAGCCCACCCTTTCCCGGTACGCCCTCGAACAACTGACCGCCCCGGTAGTCCTGGACATCTCCCGAGCCCGCGCCCAGGGCTGGCACCCCACCCGCTCGTTCCCGGACTACCTAGCCACCCACCCCGCCGCTTCCGCCGCCACCCGTACCGCCTGACCCCGAGCCCTGCCTAGCACCCTCTAGTGCATCCTAGGAAGATAGGAACCTCCCCTCGGCGGCCGTTTTCAGGCCCAGCCGATCCTTGCCGCTCATCCGGCCACCACACCCCTCCCGGCGCGCCCGCCGTTGTGGTCGCGACTCGTCCGCCGTTGCCGTGAGGCGGGTGACTCGTGACCGTGCATGACCGCAGCCCCGACCGTCGCCGCCGCCGCAGTCGCCGTCGCGGTCGCGGTCAGCCTCCTCACCACCGCGACCATCACCGCGGCAGCGTCCGCGCCCGTCGCCGTCGCCGTCAGCCTCCTCACCACCGCGACCATCACCGCGGCGCGGCCGCGCCCGTCGCCGCGGCCTTGGCCGCCGCTACGGAACGGTGCAGCCGTCGCGCGGCCGGCGTTCCCCTGAGGTCCCGTGCCGGTTTCGGCCGCTGACGTGACCGTCCTCATAAGACAGACCGGCCCAAAACCCTAAAAGCGCCCCCTTATAAAGGACACGCCAAGTTTCTAAAACCTCGTGGAGTTTCCAAGGCTTGAGACTTCATCAGGAAACATAACGTTCCTTTATTGACACCACCATGCACATCGGCATGATGTTCACCGGCTCCACCCCACACAGGGCGACTTCGTCGAGAAACCGGATCCACCCCACAGGAACCGGCTTCGCCCACGGAGTCGCCGCACCCCCGAAGCCCGCGAGGAGATCCATGATCCCGACGAGCGCCGTGGAACCCTCACCGGCCGCCCGCCGCCGGGGCCGCCCACCGGACCCGCACTCCCGCACCCGCATCCTCTTCGCCGCCGAAGCCCTCCTCGAAGAGGCGGGCTACCTCGGCGTCACCATCGACGAGGTAGCCAGCCGGGCCGGCGTCTCGAAGAAGACCGTCTACCGCTTCTGGCCACACAAACCCGCCTTGATCAGCGACCTGATCGTGGAACACTCCCGGATCACCCCGGTCCCGGACACCGGCGACACCCGCGCCGAGCTGGCCGCCCTCTTCGAGATGATCATCGAATACCTGACCGCCGGGCACGGTCGCACGATGACCTTGCTGGTCGCCGCCACCCACGACGACCCGGGCACCCTCACCCGTCTCCGCGAACAGGTCCTCACCCCACGCCGCGACATCGCCCGCAACGTCCTCCAGCGCGGCATCGCCCGCGGCGACCTCCCGGCCGACATCGACATCGACGCCCTGCTGGACCTGTGGCACGGCCTGGTCGCCTACCGCCTCAGCGGCCGCCCCGCCGCCCTGCACCGCCACACCGTCAACCAGCTCGTCGACCTGGCCCTGACCGGCCACGTCCCCCGCCTCCCCCAAACCTGACCGGCCCGCCCGGCGATCCCCCCGTCGCCGGGCTTCCCGAGCCCCAACCCCCATAGGCCAATGGACGCCGAAGTGCCGCCGCACCTGGAAGCCGCAACCCGTCGGGACAAGATGCCGGATCCGCTCGTCCCCTGAGCCGCGCATCGCCGAGGGTGGAGGAATCTCCCAGACCCGCGCAGCCCGAGGAACATCCGCCGGGCCACCCGCCCCGAGCCCAAGCAGCGTCGACCGACCGAGGGCTGTGCCGGGGCCGCTCGGAACCGAGCCGGAGCGGCACCGATCGGCGAGGGATCTGCCGCGCCCATCGGACCCGAGTTGCCGCGTCGCCGATCGGAAACGGCCGGATAACGGCAAGGTTGCAGATCCCCCGGCCGCCAGTGTGGCGAGCGCGGCGTAGCGCCCCGGCAAAACGGCATCTTCTACCCTGAACCGGTCCGCGAAAACGGACAGAAGCCACCTCATACCGCCACCGAGCGATGGCGCAGGGTAACCCGCATCACGGTGTCAACGTCGTTGACATGGGTCGTCAACGGTGTTGACACTACGGCGGTAACCATCGCTGTCCGAAAGCGTTCAGTCATGCCAAGTCCGTCCGGACGGCTCGCCCGCCCACCCGCGTGGAACGCGACCGTGCCCCGCCAGCTCCTCTGGTTCATGCTGGTCGGCGCACTGAGCACGGTCCTGCAGACGATCGTTTACGTCTCCGTCCGCGAGGTGGTCGCCGCCACCTGGGCAAGCTGGCTGGCGCTGCTGGTGGTCACCCCGGTCAACACCGAGGCCCACCGCCGCATCACCTTCAACGTCACCACCTCCGCGATCGCCCGCCTGCACTGGGAAGCCGGCCTCACCTCGGTCGTCGTCTACCTAGCCAACCTGGCCGCGTCCCCGTGGTTCGCCGCCATCGCCGGCCCGCACCCCTCCGCCCTCACCGAGTCCCTGATCCTGGCCCTGACCGGCAGCCTGGTAGGCGGCGCCCGCTACCTCATCCTCCGAAGCTGGGTCTTCGCCGCGCGCCGCCACACCCCCGCCACCCCAGCACCGGCCCTGGCCGAGATCCCGGGTGCAGCCGAAGCCGGCGCGACCCTCACGACCGCACCCGAAGCCGGCGTGACCGCCGTCGCGACCGAAGCCTGCGTGACCGCCGTCGCGACCGAAGCCGGCGTGACCACCACCGCCGCGACCGAAGCGACCGTCACGACACCACCTGATCGCCGCAACGCGGTCAGCCGCCGCCCGCGTCGCTTCCGCCCGAACAGCGCCCCGGCAACCGCCGCCACCGAGCCCAAGCCGCAATGGGCAAGCTCGGCGGAACCGGGGACCACGGGTGAGCCGTTCTCCCCGACGACCTTCCCGGCCTTCCCGACCACCGGCAACATCAGCGCCGCCCTCGCCTGCCTCGGCACGCTGGCCCCGATCCCCACCGCCCGGCTCTGCACCAGCCACGGCAACACCGGCGTCCTCAACCAACGCCCACCGGGCCGCCTCCGCACCTGGCACCGCAACCGCCGCCAGCACCTCACCGCCCGCAGCTAACTCGGCTCCAAGCCCCCACCAGCACCTCCAGCGGTGAGTCCACCCGGCGGCGGGATGGCCTGGACCGCTCTCTCCGGTGGCCATTGAGCGCGCCTCACGGTCCGGCCAGAACCAGCCGGTACCGGGCCGGCGGCCGGCGAAAGCCGCGCGCCTCGTCCACTTCCGCAAACCGCGGCAGCCCCGGTGAGCAGGCAGGTTCGGGCGGGGAGGGCCATGCGGAGGTATCAAGCCGGACGGCCTTCGCATGGCCCTCCCCGCCCGAACCGTCCCCCTCGCGCTCGGCCCGCAGCGGCCGTCAGCCGGCGGACGGGGGCGGGTCCTCGCAGGTGAGCAGACGCTGGATGGCGTCGCCGTAGAGGGAGATCACGGCGTCGTGGTCGGCCTGGGCGAGGACCGGATCGCCGACCAGCCAGCAGGCGTTGATCAGGCCGGCGAACTGGGCGGCGGCCAAGCGGGCCCGGAGTTCCGGCCGGGCGCCGCCGATGCGCTCGGCGAGCGGGCCGACGAAGACATCGTGCATGGAGGCTCGGAGGCGTTCTTTGATCTCCGGGCGGTCGGAGGCGCTCAGCAACGCCCGGTAGACGCCGGCGACCGGGCTGCCGGCGCCGTTCAGGACGTAACGGACCAGCTCGCGGCCGATCGACTCGAGCGGGCCGGTCAGGATCCCGGTGAGGTCGCCGGAGACCGAGACGGTGGCGAGGAACAGCCCTTCCTTGGATCCGAAGTGCCGGATCACCAGTGCCGGATCGCACCCGGCCGCCGCCGCGATGGCCCGGACCGTGGTGGCGCCGTACCCGTCCCGGACGAACAAGTCGCCGGCCGCTCGACGGATCGCGTCCCGAGGCGGGAGGTTCTGCGCTGGCACGAGATCAATCTTATGGCCGGATCCACAACTGCCCACCGGCCCCATCGGCACTCTTCCCCGAGCCCTCCGGCCCGGTCAGAATCGGTCACGGCCAGCGCGCACCTGGAAAGAGGCGGGTGGGCCGACCCGGGAGAGGCGAGCGGGCCATCCGGGAAATACCGGCGGCCGGCCGCCGGAGCGAATCCCCACGTCCGTGAGGCGGCGGCCGACCGCCGGAGCGGCTACCGAGCGGGCCTGCGGCGTCCACCCGGCACAACGGAACAAAGGTCGGCGTAGACGCGGACACAACCATGTCCGGCGGCGGAAGGCAACCACCCACGCCCGGCCGTTTCGCGCCACGTCGCGAGACACGCGCGGAGCGAGGGAACGACCAGCCGAGTGGAACGGCCGGTCCCACCGAGCCTGGCGCGGAGCCCAGCGGGACCGGCCGAGTATCAGTGCCCGGCCCCGCGCCGCCGCCGGGTCAGGAACAACGCCCCCAGACCGACCACGATCAACGACACCCCGCCGAGCCCGACCGCCGCCACGTTCGCCCCGGTGAGGGCGAGGCCGGCGACGGAGGGCGTACCCGAATCGGGGGTGCCTCCGGCGACGAGCGGACCGGAGGTCGCGTCGCGGCCCGCAGCCGGATCGGCCGGCGAGGTGTGCTGGGCGACGGCCCGCGGAGCCGACCGGTGGCCGGGAGCGCCGGCGGAGGAATCCGGACCCTCGGAGGAGGGCGACGAACCGGGAGCAGAGGAGTCGGACGGCGAATCAGAATCGGACACCTGCTGACGCGGCACCGAAGCCCCCACCCGGCTCGGCGCGGTAGCCGCCACCGACAGATACCCGATCGCCGCGTCCAGCAGATGCGCCGCCCCCACCCTCACCTCGACCCGCAGCGAAGCCACCGAGGCCGAAGCCGACGCCCCTGCGACCCGCTGGACCGGCTCACCGAGCGACAACCGCACCGCCAGCGGGGCGGCCGGCCGATTCTCGGCGAGCCGCCCGAGCACGCTGAACGAGACGCTGGTGTGGTCCCCGTCCAGCCCGGTCACCGCCCCGTCCGCCGAGCTGACCGAGAGCGCGGCCGGCCGGTAGCTGACCGTGGAGTGCTTCTCGTCGCCGCCGGCCACCACCTCCAGCGTCGGCTGGGTGAGCACCTTCGCGGTGATCTGCTGCGGGGTCCCGCCGAAGAGGGTCAGGTCGCTGAGCGCCAGCCCGGCCCCGGACCGCACGCCGACCCGCCCGCCCCCGAGCGTGACCAGGTCGGTGGCGCTCTGCGTGGAGCCGGTCGGCCCGATCTTGAGCAGGCTGGTCCGGGCGCTGACCGTCCGGAGAGCCGGTACGGCGCCGCCCCCGCCGAGCACGCTGAGCCCCTCCACCATGGTGGCCGCCCGGGTCAGCGGACCGATTCCGCCGCACCGGTACTTGGCGTCCCAGCTCGCCGCGGCGGTGGCCTTGCCGAGCTCGGCCCCGGCCAGCCCGCCCGCGGTCAGCGCGGCGAGCGCGACGGTGACCGGACCGGGCCGCTGGCCGGGGGCGACGTGGGTGGCTTCGGCGTCGCGCAGCGGCAGGCCGGGCAGGCGCATGCCGAGCAGCCGGCCGTCGGCGTAGCCGGCCGTGGCCCGGGTCTTGCCGAGCCGCCGGCCGGTGTCGACGTCGCTGTGCGCCGGGGCGAGCCGGACGTCGGCGAGGGCCGGCAGGCCGGGGGCGAGCGGTCCCGGGTCGAGCACGGTGATCTTCGCGAGGTCGGCCTGGGAGGTGGCGCTGAACGACCCGAGGGTGCAGGCGGCGCTGCCGGCCGCGGCGGGTGTCGCGGGCACCGTCAGGGCCGCGAGGGCGGCGGCGGTGGCGGCGCTGAGGGAGTGAGGGCGGCCGAGCGGCATGAAGCGTCCTTACCGGTGGAGAGAAACTGTCCGACCTTTCATCGGACGCCCGCTCTGTCCGGCTACGGCCGCTTCCGCACTCCCGCGCCATCCGGTGATACCGGCAAATGCTGCTATTTACCGTCTTGGACCGATTTGTCGCCGGACGACCGGGCCACGTTCGGGTCGTCGTCGAGCGCCGGATTCTCCCCCTTCACCAGCGACCCCTCTTCCGGCGTCCCGCCTTCCGCCGACACCGCCAGCTCCGGGAACTTCGCGTCGAACGCCGGCCGCTCCGACCGGATCCGCGGCATCCGGTCGAAGTTCCGCAGCGGCGGCGGGCACGAGGTGGCCCACTCCAGCGAGTTCCCGTGCCCCCACGGGTCGTCCACGGTCACCGGCTGCCCCGCCCGGTACGACTTCCACACGTTGTAGAGGAACGGCAGCGTCGCCGCCCCGAGGATGAACGAGCCGATCGTCGACCAGGTGTTCAGCGTGGTGAACCCGTCGGTGGACAGGTAGTCGGCGTAGCGCCGGGGCATCCCCTCGGTGCCCAGCCAGTGCTGCACCAGGAAGGTCATGTGGAAGCCGATGAAGGTCAGCCAGAAATGCACCTTGCCGAGCCGGTCGTCGAGCATCCGCCCGAACATCTTCGGGAACCAGAAGTAGATCCCGGAGAAGACGGCGAACACGATCGTCCCGAACAGCACGTAGTGGAAGTGCGCCACCACGAAGTACGAGTCGTGCACGTGGAAGTCGACCGGCGGCGACGCCAGCAGCACCCCGGTCAGCCCGCCGAGCAGGAACGTCACCATGAACCCGAGCGCGAACATCATCGGCGTCTCGAAGGAGATCTGCCCGCGCCACATGGTGCCGATCCAGACGAAGAACTTCATCCCGGTGGGCACCGCGATCAGGTAGCTGAGCAGGCTGAAGAACGGGAGCAGCACCTGCCCGGTGGCGAACATGTGGTGCGCCCACACGCTCATCGACAGCCCGGAGATCAGCAGCGTGGCGGCGACCAGCGGCTTGTAGCCGAACACCGGCTTGCGGCTGAACACCGGGATCACCTCGGTGATGATCCCGAAGAACGGCAGCGCCACCACGTAGACCTCGGGATGGCCGAAGAACCAGAACAGGTGCTGCCAGAGCATCGGCCCGCCGGTGTTCACGTTGAACACCTGCGCGTTCAGGATCCGGTCGGCGGCCAGCGCGAACAGCGTCGCCGCCAGGAACGGGAAGACCAGCGCCACCAGCAGGCTGGTGAGCAGGATGTTCCACGTCATGATCGGCATCCGGAACATGGTCATCCCGGGCGCGCGCAGGCAGAGGATCGTGGTGATCATGTTGACCGCGCCGAGGATGGTGCCGAGCCCGGACAGCGCCAGGCCGACCACCCACATGTTGCCGCCGATGCCGGGCGAGTGCACCCCGCCGCTGAGCGGCACGTAGGCGGTCCAGCCGTAGTCGGCGGCGCCGCCGGGTGTCGCGAACGCGGCCACCGCGATCGTCCCGCCGAACAGGTACAGCCAGTAGGCGAACGCGTTCAGCCGGGGGAACGCCACGTCCGGCGCGCCGATCTGGATCGGCACCACGAAGTTCGCGAAGGCGAACAGGATCGGCGTCGCGAACAGCAGCAGCATGATCGTGCCGTGCATGGTGAACAGCTGGTTGTACTGCTCCGGCGAGACCACCTGCATCCCCGGCCGGGCCAGCTCGGCGCGCATCAGCAGCGCCATGAACCCGCCCACGACGAAGAACCCGAAGGCGGTGACCATGTACATGATGCCGATCTGCTTGGCATCGGTGGTGCGGATGGTCCGGGCCAGCCACGACCCGCGCACCGACCGGCGGACCGGATGCGGCCGGGTCTGGACGGGACGTGGTGCGGTGGTCGTCATTCAGGCCTCCTGCGAGGACGCACTCGAACTGTTCGTACTCCCCGCAAATCGCCTTGCCAACCCGCGCCACACCCCTCGTTTCCGGTCAACCCCGCCGAGAAGCACCATCCGCACATCCCGGCAGACCGCGCCGGCTCACCCCGTCACCCCACCCCCAAGATCAACCCCCGTTTGCCGTACGCCCTGGGCACAGTCCCGTGGCTCGACCCCCACGCCGCCGCGTCAGCCGCCGGCCGCCCCGGCCCCGGTCCAGTCCGGCGGGTCGGTGGGATGCAGCCGCGGATCCCCGACCGGGAACGTCCGCACCGGCCCCGGCCCGGTCAGCGGCCCCTCGAACCGCACCGTCACCAGCCCGAGCCCACTCCCCCAGACCCAGCCGACCCCGTGCTCGTCGTGCCGCACGTCCTGCCCGGTCCGCCACACCGGCGGCGGCCCCTCCAAGGCGCCTCCGGTGGTCGCGCCCCTCTCCGAATCAGCCGGCCGCTCCCCGTCCACCGCCGGTCTCAGGTCGACCGCGGCCGCCGCCGTGGCCCCCGCCCCGCCGCTCACCGCGCCCGGCTCCGCCACCGGGAACTCGGCCGGCCCGGCGAGCGTCGCGGCGAACTCCGGGAACGCGCCGGCGAACAGGTCGTCCTGGGCGAAGTCGGCCAGCGTCGACACCCCGACCCCGAGCAGCCGGATCCCGCCCGACGTGTCCACCTCGGCCAGCAGCCGCCGGGCCAGCTGCGCCACCAGCCGCCCGTCGTCGGTCGGCTGGTCCCGGGTGACCGCCCGGGTCACCGTGGTGAAGTCGTGGTGGCGCACCTTGATGTTCACCGTGCGGCCGGTCAGCCCGCCGGCCCGCAACCGCCCGGCCACCCGCGCGGACAGCAGGTCCAGCTCCCGGTTGAGCCGCACCGGATCGGTCAGGTCGACGTCGAACGTCTCCTCCGCCGACACCGACTTGGCCTCCCGCTCGCTCACCACCGGCCGGTCGTCCTGTGCCCGGGCCAGCCGGAACAGCCCGTGCCCGTGCGCCGTCCCGAACCAGTCGATCAGGTCGTCCAGCGGCACCCGGGCCAGGTCGCCGACGGTGCGCACGCCGGAGCGGTGCAGCCGCTGCTCGGTGGCCGGGCCGACGCCGCCCAGCCGTTTCACCGGGAGCGGGTGCAGCACGGCCAGCTCCTGCCCGGCCGGCACCACCGTGAGCCCGTCCGGCTTGTGCAGGTCGGAACCGATTTTCGCCAGCAGCTTGGAGGAGGCGGCGCCGATCGAGCCGGTCACCCCGCCGGTGGCCGCGGCGATCTCCGCCTTGATCCGCCGGGCCAGCCCGGTCACCCCGGCGGTGCTCAGGTCGTGGCCGGTGACCGCCAGGTCGACGTAGGCCTCGTCGATGCTGACCTGCTCGACCAGCGGCGACACCTCGCCGAGCAGGCGCATCACCACCTCGCTGGTCCGCTTGTACGCCGCGAAGCGGGGCGTCAGGTAGGCGGTGCCGGGCGGCGAGCGGCGGCGCGCCTGGGACATCGGCATCGCCGAGTGCACGCCGAAGGCGCGCGCCTCGTACGACGCGGTGGCGACCACGCCCCGGCCGGCCAGCCCACCGACCACCACGGGTTTTCCGCGCAGGGAGACCTTGTCGCGCTGCTCGACCGCGGCGAACATCGCATCCAGGTCCACGTGCAGAATGCTCGGATCCCCCCTCACGAACCGCAGCCTACGCAGCGGGTACGACAAGTTAAGGAGACTGGCGATGCGGGACGCCGGATTGGTTCGTCAGTCGACCGTCTACCGGGCCGGCACGCTGGGCCGCCGCCCGGTGGTGCCGACCGACTTCGCCGAGCTGGAGCGCCGCGCGCGCCGCGCCAGCAGCGCCGAGGCCTGGGCCTACGTGGCCGGCGGCGCGGGCGAGGGGCGGACCATGCGGCGCAACCGGGCGGCCTTCGACCGGTGGGCGATCGTGCCCCGGATGGCGGCCGGCGCGGTCGACCGGGACCTGTCCACCGAGGTGCTCGGCACCCGGCTGACCAGCCCGCTGCTGCTCGCCCCGGTCGGTGCCGGCGCGCTGATGGGCAAGGACTCGGACCTGGCGATCGCCACCGGGGCGGCCGCGACCGGGACCCCGTACGTCTTCTCCAACCAGGGCTGCAACCCGATGGAGGAGTGCGCGGCCGCGATGGGCGACACGCCGCGCTGGTTCCAGCTCTACTGGAGCAAGGACGAGCGGCTGGTGGACAGCCTGATCGCGCGGGCCGAGGCGATCGGCGCCGGCGCGCTGGTGGTCACCCTGGACACCACGGTGCTGGGCTGGCGGCCGCAGGACCTGAACCTGGGCTCGCTGCCGTTCGCCAAGGGCCTGGGCATCGCGCAGTACACCTCCGACCCGGTGTTCCAGGAGATCGCCGCGGAGCGGGCCCGGCAGCCGCAGGAGCGGCCGAAGGTGACGCTCGGCGCGATCCGGGCGCTGCTCGCGATGTCCCGCAACCACCCGGGGTCGTTCTGGGCGAACCTGCGGTCGCCGCTGCCCCGGGCCAGCGTCGAGACGTTCCTCGACATCTACTCCAACCCCGGCCTCAGCTGGGAGCACCTGGCCACGCTGAAACGGCGGACCAGCCTTCCGGTCGTACTCAAAGGGATCCTGGATGTCGAGGACGCCCGGCGTGCCTTCGCGATCGGGGTGGACGCGCTGGTGGTGTCGAACCACGGCGGGCGGCAGGTGGACAACGCGGTGGCGTCGCTGGACGCCCTGGTGGAGATCCGGGCGGCGCTCGGGCCGGAGCCGACGCTGCTGCTGGACAGCGGGATCCGCACCGGCGCGGACGTCTTCACCGCGCTCGCCCTGGGCGCCGACGCGGTCCTGCTCGGCCGCCCGCACCTGTACGGCTTCGCGCTGGCCGGCGCGCACGGCGTGGCCGAGGTGATCCGCAACGTGGTCGCCGAGCTGGACCTGACGATGGCCCTGACCGGCGCCCGGGACATCGCCTCGATCACCCGCGAGCTGGTCCGGGAACAGCCCGCCTGACCGGTTACCGACCACCGGCGGCGCCGGCGCGGCGATGAGCGGCGGACGGTCGGGACCGGCGGCTACCGAGCCGTCCCGGGGATCCGGTAGTCCGGGTACGGCTCGGTGTCCGGCTCCACCGTGGGGCCGCCGGCCGCTGTCGCGCGGAGCAGCACGGACGTACCGTCAGCCGCGGTGATCCGCAAGCCGAGCGGCACCTTGCCGCGCTCGCCGACCGGTCCCAGATCGGGCAGCGCGACCAGCTCCCAGGCCCGGAAGCCGGCCGGCCGGGCCGCCTCCAGCAGCCGCGCGGCGAAAGCCGCGGCCCGCATCGCGCGCCGGCTCGGCGGTGGCAGCACCTCCGGCACCGGCATCGCCGTCTCGCCCGGCCAGACCGCACCCCACAGGTACGCCTCCGACCCGGTCACGTAGCGGATCCGCAGCCCGGCCGGCGACGGCCCGCCGGGCACACCGTCCGCGCCGAACCGGGCCACCTCGGCGATCTCCGGATGGCCGCCGGCGATGTGGAGTTCCTGGAGGACGTCGAGCACCTGGGCGAGCTGCACGACAGCACTCAACCCGGGATCCGGCCCGGCCCGGCGTCCGGAGTGTGCGACCTTGGCGGAACGGCTGACCCCTAAGGGTGGCCACCCGGGTTCATGCTGAGCGGGTGCGCTTCCTCCTCAATGTCCTGTGGTTCATCTTCGGCGGCGGTTTCCTGCTCGCCATCGGCTACGGCTTCGCGGCCCTGATCTGCTTCGTCCTGATCATCACCATCCCGTTCGGCGTCGCCGCGGGCCGCCTGGCGCTCTACTCGCTCTGGCCGTTCGGCCGCACCGTGGTGTCCCGCCCGGGCGCCGGGGTCGGCTCCGGCCTGGCGAACATCCTCTGGGTGGTCCTGTTCGGCTGGTGGATCGCGCTGGCGCACCTGACCGCCGGCATCGCGCTGTGCGTGACGATCATCGGCATCCCGTTCGGGATCGCCAACTTCAAGCTGGTCCCCGTGGCGTTCTGGCCGCTCGGCCGGGAGATCGTCGACGTGGACTGAGCGGCACCCCTTCCCGGAGCACGGACAGGAGCTGAGATGGAAATCAACGGCATCTTCACCGGCATCGTCTTCGGCCTGATCATCGGCGCGCTGGGCCGCCTGGTGGTGCCCGGCAAGCAGAGCATCCCGATCTGGGCCACCCTGCTGGTCGGCGTGGTGGCCGGGATCCTCGGCACGTTCCTCGCGGCGCTCTTCGGCGTCGACGAGACGCCGGGCATCGACTGGATCGAGCTGGGCCTGCAGGTCGGCCTGGCCGCGGCCGGGGTGGCGCTGGTCTCCGGCGCCGGCGCCCGGCGCAAGATCGGATAATCGCTCGCCTGAGAGACGGCGCGGCGCGGGCGCGGTAGGTTCACGGTCATGGCCCGCGTACGCGCCGCACTCTACCTGGACTTCGACAACGTGTTCAGCGGACTGATCAAGCAGGACCCGGACGTGGCGATCCAGTTCGCCAAGGACCCGGCCTCGTGGTTGGTCCGGCTGACCACGTCGCTGACCGTGGACGGCCCCCGTCGCTGGCTGATCCTGCGCTGCTACATGAACCCGGGCGGCTGGGTGCCCAACCCGGACACCGGCGCCACCCAGCAGCGGCTGTACTACTCGCAGTTCCGCCCGTTCTTCGTGAACGCCGGCTTCGAGGTGATCGACTGCCCGCGGCTGACCCACACCAAGAACGCCGCGGACATCCGGATGGTGGTCGACGCGGTCGACGCGCTCGCCGACCCGGTGTCGTTCGAGGAGTTCGTGATCGCGTCCGGCGACTCCGACATGACGCCGCTGCTGGTCCGGCTGCGCCGGGCCGACCGGCGGACCACGATCGTCTCGCCGTCGGACGCGGCCGAGGCGTTCACCGCGGTCGCCGACCGGCTGATCACCAGCCAGGAGCTGCTCGAACTGGTGCAGGGCGAGCCGGTGGAGAGCGACGAGGCGCCGGTGTCCCCCGGCGACCCGGCCACCCCGGTCTCCTACGAGCAGTTCCGTGACCTGGTCACCTGGCGCTACACCGCGGCGACCGGCCCGCTCAACCTGGCCTCGCTCGCCCACGACCTGCGCCGGCAGCTCGGCCCGAGCGTCGACGAGACCAACTGGTTCGGCAACGGCGGGTTCGTCCGCGCCCTGGAGAGCCTGGCCCTGCCCAGCGCGAAATTCTCCAACCACTTCGTCTGGGACGCGGCCCGGCACGAGCCCCCCGAATCCGGGATCAGCACCGGCCCCGCGCCGGAGCCGGTCGGCCGCCTCTGCGCGCTGCTCAGCCTGCCCCGCCTGCCCCGCGAGATGTGGCCGCCGGTCTACCAGTCGCTCGCCGAGTACGCCGCCGGCCACCACTTCAACCTCACCGAGGCGACCCGCTGGGCCCGCGACCAGCTGGCCGCGCAGGGCGTCGACGTGAGCCGCAGCGCCATCGCCTTCGTCACCCGGGGCACCGCGTTCGGCGGCGCGCCGCTCTACCGCCAGCCGCCACCCGCGGCCGCCGAGATCGCCTCCGCCTTCGCCGACAACGTGCTGAACCGCGCCGAGGCCGCCGCCATCGCCCTCAGCGACGAGGAGACAGCCGAGGTCCGCTCCTGGCTCGGCGCCGCCTGAAACCCCTTTCCGGTACGCCCGGAGCGCCCCGCCCGTCGCCCACCCCCGCAAGCCCCGCCCCGCCCATCCCGCCCGCGCCTCCCCACGCAAGCCCCGCCGCGGCCATCGCGCCCGCGCCTCCCCACGCGAGGCTCGCCTTGGTCAGGGCCGTGACGCGGTCCCGCTGCCGGCTGGTTCTCCAGGGTGTCTCGGGGTGCCCGAGACACCCTGGAGAGCCAGCCGAGACCCGCAGGCGCGCCCGCGGCCCGGACCCGCGCCGACCTCGCGGCACCCCCGGAGCCGGAGCCGGAGCGATCCGGCCACTTCCCAGACCCCTCCCACCCAGGGGGAGCCGCCCGAAGACAGTGTGGCGCGGAAACGGGAACTCGCGGGACCGGCCTGTGGACAACGCGCTGATGTGGACGACGCGCCGCTGAGCCGGGCGGCTACTTCGGGGCGGGGAGAAGGGCTGAGGCGGCGGCGACCAGGTCGATATGGGCCGGGTCGCGCAGCCAGTGGATCCGCAGGCCGTCCATCAGGGCCATTTCGGGGCGGGGAAGAGAGCTGAGGCGGCGGCGACCAGGTCGATCCGGGCCGGGTCGCGGAGCCACTGGATCCGCAGGCCGTCCATCAAGGCCGTTTCTTGGCGGGGAAGAGAGCCGAGGCGGCGACGACCAGGTCGATCCGGGACGGATCGCGCAGCCACTGGATCCGCAGGCCGTCCATCAGGGCCATTTCGGGGCAGGGAAGAGGGCTGAGGCGGCGGCGGACCAGGCGGCGACCAGGTCGATCCGGGACGGGTCGCGCAGCCACTGGATCTGCAGGCCGTCCATCAGGGCCATGATCTGGCGGGCCAGGATCTCCGGCTCCGGGGTCAGGTCCTTGGCCAGCGCGGTCAGCTGGGCGATGGTGCTGTCCTGCCGCCCCTTGAAGTAGTCGTGGGCCGGGTGTTCGGGGGCCAGTGACTCGGCCTCCAGCACGGCGAAGAGCCGGACGATCTCCGGCTGCCCGGCGTTGCGCCGGACCAGCGCCGCGCAGATCTCCGGCAGCGAAACCCGCTCGACGACCTCCGCACGGATCACCCCTTGTCCGGCCTCCTCGGGGCTGATCCCCAGCTCGGCGGCGAGGGAGCGGTGGTCCTCCTGGTCGCGGTGTTCCAGGACGGCGACCAGCAAGTTGTCCTTGGAGCCGACGTGGTGCAGCAACCCCGGCACGGTGAGGCCGCAGTCGTCGGCGACGTCCTGCATCGACAGGCCCCAGAAGCCGCGCTCGGCGATCAGCCGGGTGGTCGCGTCGAGGATCTGCCGGCGGCGCTCGGCGGCGGGCAGCCGGGCCCGGTCGCGGCGGCGCGACGGGGAGCTTGCCGGGCGGCCCGGGGCGAGGCCGGGTTCCGGTGGGGGCGGGGCGCTGTTCACGGGTTCTTTCCTATCAACTGCCTCTTGCCCGGGCCGGAAGGGGCGTCCTAAGTTATTACCTAGTAGGTACTCAGTAAGAGTAAGGGATGGTCATGACTTCGGAGCTCACCACCGCCGAGCAGGCGGCGCTCACCAGCGGCAGCGACTTCTGGCGGACCACCGCGATCGACTCCGCGGGGCTGCCCGCGGTGACCGTGACCGACGGCCCGCACGGCGTCCGGATGCAGGCGTCCCGCGGCGACCTGCTGGCCGGCGTCCCGGCCACCTGCTTCCCGCCGGCCGTGGCGAGCGCCTCCACCTGGGATCCGGAGTTGCTGCGCCGGATGGGCGAGGCGCTCGGCGACGAGTGCCGGGCGATGGACGTGGCGGTGCTGCTCGGCCCGGGCGTGAACCTGAAGCGCAGCCCGCTCGGCGGCCGCAACTTCGAGTACTTCTCCGAGGACCCGCTGCTGACCGGGGTGCTGGCCACCGAGTGGGTGCGCGGCCTGCAGAGCAGGGGGGTCGGCGCCTCGCTCAAGCACTTCGCGGTGAACAGCCAGGAGACCGACCGGATGCGGGTGAGCGCCGACGTCGACGAGCGCACCCTGCGGGAGATGTACCTGCGCGCCTTCCACCGGGTGGTGACCAGGGCCCAGCCGTGGACCGTGATGTGCGCCTACAACCGGGTGAACGGGGTCTACGCGAGCGAGCACCACTGGCTGCTCACCGAGGTGCTCCGGGACGAGTGGGGCTTCGCGGGCCTGGTCGTGTCCGACTGGGGCGCGGTGGTCGACCGGGTGGCGGCGGTCCGGGCCGGCCTGGACCTGACCATGCCCGGCCCGGACGAGGCGGGCGACCGGGCCCTGGTGGACGCGGTGGAGGCGGGCACGCTCGACCCGGCGGCGCTGCGGAGGTCCGCTGACCTCGTACGGACAATGGTGGTGAACGCCGGGAAGCGCGAACCCGGAAGCTATGACGCGGCCGCGCATCACGCCCTGGCCCGGGAGATCGCCGGCCGGGCGATCGTGCTGTTGAAGAACGACGGCGGGCTGCTTCCGCTGCGCGCGGAGGGGCAGACGGTCGCGGTGCTCGGCGAGTTCGCCCGGAGCCCGCGCTACCAGGGTGGTGGCAGCTCGCAGATCACGCCGACCCGGCTGGACGACGCGCTCACCGAGATCCGGGCCTCGACCTCGGCGACGGTCACGTTCGCGGAGGGCTACGTCGACCCGGACGCGGCGGCCGAGGTGGCCCGGGGCAGCGACGTGGCGCTGGTCTTCGTCGGTTCGGCGCACGAGACCGAGGGCGCCGACCGGGAGTCGCTGGACCTGCCCGCCGAGCATCTGGCGCTGATCGAGCGGGTGTCCGCGGCGAACCCGAACACCGTCGTGGTGCTCTCCAACGGCGCGGTGCTGCTGACCAGCCCGTGGGAGGCCCGGGTGCCGGCGATCGTGGAGGGCTGGCTGCTCGGCCAGGCCGGCGGCAGCGCGCTGGCCGACGTGCTGTTCGGCCGGGTCAACCCGAGCGGGCGGCTGGCCGAGACGATCCCGGTCCGGCTCGCCGACCACCCGTCCTACCTGGACTTCCCGGGCGAGCACGGCCATGTCCGGTACGGCGAGGGCCTGCACGTCGGCTACCGCGGTTTCGACGCCCGGGACACCCCGGTGGCCTACCCGTTCGGCTTCGGGCTCTCCTACACCTCGTTCGCCTACGGCACGCCGGGCGGCTCCGGGCTGGAGTTCCGGGTGCCGGTGACCAACACCGGTGACCGGGACGGCCGCGAGGTGGTGCAGATCTACGTGAGCCGGCCCGGCTCCCGGGTGCGGCGGGCGCCGCGCGAGCTGAAGGCGTTCGCGAACGTGGCGGTCGCGGCCGGCGCGACGGTCGAGGTCACGCTGCGCGTCGAGCGCGACGACCTGGCCTACTGGGACACCCGGCTGCACCGGTGGGTGGTCGAGGACGGCCCGTACCTGTTCGAGATCGGCGCCTCGTCCCGGGACATCCGGGCCACGGTGACCCGCGAGGTCGCCGGCGACGAGGCCCGGGTGCCGCTGACCGAGGAGTCCAGCATCGGCGAGTGGTTCGCCGACCCGCGCGGCGCCGAGGTGCTCGGCGAGGCCTTCGCGGCGGCGATGGAGCAGGTCGGCGACTCGACGATGGCCGCGATGGCCGCCGATCCCGGGATGATGCTGATGATGGCGAGCATCCCGATCAAGCGGATGGCAGCCTTCCCGGGCAGCCCGGTCACCGCCGACACGCTGCGGAAACTCGTCCAGGCAGCGAACGACTGACCGGACCTGAGCGTGGCCCGCAACCATATGGTTGCGGGCCACTTTGCTGTATCCACTTGTCATAGTGTGCGACGCACACTATCGTTTGAGGCATGACAATGGATGCGACGCTAGCCGGACACCTGCAGGAGCTGCGGCGCGGCACGGTCGTCGTCGCCAGCCTCACCGTCCTGCGGGAGCCGGGCTATGGCTACTCGTTGCTCGAGACGCTGAGCCGGGCCGGCTTCGAGGTCGAGGCCAACACGCTCTACCCGCTGCTGCGCCGGCTCGAGGCGCAGGGGCTGCTGACCAGCGAGTGGAACACCGATGAGGCCCGCCCGCGGAAGTTCTACCGGACCACCGCGCAGGGCGACGCCGTCGCCGGCACCCTGCGCGGCGAGTGGGCCCGGCTCGACCGGGCGATCGGCGACCTGTCCGACACCAACCTGGGGAGTGAGAAGTGAACGACTTCGTCGATCGCTACGTGTTCACCGCGCTGCGCCGCATCCCGGAGCAGCAGCGGGCCGACATCGACCGCGAGCTGCGGGCCTCGATCGAGGACGCGGTGGAGGCCCGGATGGACGCCGGGCAGAGCCGGGAGGCGGCCGTCGAGTCGGCGCTCACCGAGCTCGGCGACCCGGACCGGCTGGCCGACCGCTACGCCGGCCGTCCGGGCTACCTGATCGGCCCGGACCTCTTCCCGCTCTGGCGCCGGTTCCTCAAGATGCTGCTCTGGACGGTGCTGCCGATCGTCCTCGGGATCGGGATCGCCGTGCAGCTCTTCGAGGACCCGGACATCGGCAAGATCATCGGCCGGTCGATCTCCGCGCTGCTCACCGTCGGCGGCCAGATCTGCTTCTGGGTCACCCTGGTCTTCGCGATCCTGGAGCGCACCGGCGTCGGCCGGGCCGATCTCCGGACCACCTGGTCGCCGAAGGATCTGCCGAAGTACGAGCAGAACCGGGACCGGCTGGTCGAGCTGGCCACCGGGCTGGTCTGGGTGGCGCTGCTGATCGCCGGCCTGGTGCTGCAGCAGTTCACGTTCTCCGACGTGCCGCTGCTCGACCCGGCGAACTGGGCGTTCTGGTGGCCGGTGATCATCGCCCTGTTCCTGCTCCGCGGCTTCTACTACATCTGGGTCTACAGGCTGGGCACCCGGACCCGCACGGTCGCCGCGGTGAACGCGGTGCTGGTCACGACGTACACGGTCCCGCTGGTCTGGCTGCTGGCCACCGACCGGTTCTTCAACCCGGAGTTCCACGGCTTCCTGGATCTCCACGGCGGCGGCACCCGGACCTGGTTGAACACCCTGATCATCGCGATCCTGGTAATCGGCGGGCTGTGGGACGTCTTCGACACCGCGCGCAAGGCCGAGCAGGCCCGCAAGGGGCAGCCCGCGAAGGTGCCCGGCACCGGCGGAAGCTACGACTTCACCCGATAGGCGAGCCGCCGATCGAGCCCGACCGGCAAGCCGGCTACGTGCGAGCCCGCGTGAGCAGTGCCTGAATCCGGGACACCAGCTCACGCGGGCTGAACGGCTTGGTCACGTAGTCGTCCGCGCCGGCGCTGAACCCGCCCTCGACGTCCTGCTCCTGCACCCGGGCGGTGAGCATGATGATCAGCATCCCGGCGGTGGACGGGTCGGCGCGCAGCATCCGGCACACGTCGATCCCGGACAGCAGCGGCATCGAGACGTCCAGCACGGCGAGGGTGGGATGGTGCATCCGGGCCTGCTCCACGGCGGCCTGACCGTCGCCGACCGTGATCACTTCGAGCCCGGCCTGCTCCAGCTTGAAGGCCACCAGGTCACGGATGTCGGCGTCGTCGTCGGCCACCAGGACCGTGGTCACGGCAGCTCCCCTCGATCGGCATGGCTACTTTCCCGACGATATCCGGTTATTTCTGGCACGGTGCCGGGTCCGCCGGATTCCCCCGGGCCCGCTCCGGGCACGGGCCGCCGATTTCCGGTACGTCGGAAGTCCGACCCATCCGCGAGCCTCCGGGCCCCGAACCCCGGGTATGACACGTACCGCCGGGACGGGCCGGGTACCCGCAACCAAGCCGCAACCCGGGTACGCCCGGCCGGCATCCCGGCGGCGGTGTGCTGATTCCCGAGCAACCGCCGAGCTACCGAGGACCGAGGAGGACCCGATGAGCGCAGTGATCGACGACGTCCGTACCGAAGCGCTGTTCGTCTCGGACCTGCAGCGTTCCCAGCAGCCGACCGCGGAGGTGATCCGCGCGGCGATCGACGCGACCGTGGACCGGCTGGGCGCGCACGGCTGCGCGGCGCTGGTGGCGCAGGAGTTCGGCGAGCACCCGGACTGCGCGATCGGGCGGATGCGGTGGGCGCGGATGGCGGTCCGGCACGCCTTCGCCGCCTGAGGACCCGGGCCCGGTACGACCGCGGCGGGCGCTCCGGTCGTACCGAGAACGGTGGTGATCGGTCTCTCCATGCGGGACGGCGCGCGCCGATGCTGGCGCGGGCGTCCCGGAGGTGGTTACGCTGCCCGGCATGAACGCGCGACTGAGCATGTGGTGGCCCGCCTGACCGGCGGCCACATCCCCCGCGCGTAACCCACCCGCGGCCGCCTCCCCGAGGCGGCCGTTTCGCATGGTCCGGCCTCGGCGGCGCCCGCCCGGCCCGGAACGAGGAACCATGCCTTTCGCTTACCTGCACCGCGACGGCGCCGACCACGTCGAGGTGCTCACCGGCGACGTGATCACCGTCGAGCAGCTCGCCGGCATCCCGCTGGAACCCGGCCGCCCGGTGCTCGCCGTGGTGCCCTATCGGCAGATCCGGGAACGCGGCTTCGCCTGCGTGGACGACGGCGCGCCGCTGGAATGCCTGCTGGTCGACTCCCGGGAGACCCGGCCGCTGAGCGACTTCCCGGCCGGGGAGCTGCGCGTCTCCGGCGGCCGGTTCGACCTGGACGACGACGAGTACGGGCGGATCGTCGAGGACGTGCTGCGCGACGAGATCGGGCACGGCGAGGGCGCGAACTTCGTGATCCACCGGGTTTTCGAGGCGTCCGTCGACGGCGATCCGGTGGACGCCGCGCGGGCCGCGTTCGGCCGGCTGCTCGCTCAGGAACAGGGCACCTACTGGACGTTCCTGGTGCACACCGGGACCCGGACGCTGGTCGGGGCGACGCCGGAACGGCACGTCAGCGTCACCGACGGGATCGTGATGATGAACCCGATCAGCGGGACGTTCCGGCACGGGTCCGGGTCGCTGCTCGACTTCCTGCGCGATCCCAAGGAGGTCGAGGAGCTCTACATGGTCCTCGACGAGGAACTGAAGATGATGGCGACCGTCGCCGAGCACGGCGGGCAGGTGGCCGGGCCGTACCTGAAGCAGATGGCGCACCTGACCCACACCGAGTATCTGCTGGCCGGGCGCGGTTCGCTGGACGTCCGGGAGGTGCTGCGGGAGACCATGTTCGCGCCCACCGTGACCGGCAGCCCGATCGAGAACGCGTGCCGGGTGATCGCCCGCCACGAGCGGCGTGGCCGCGGCTACTACGCCGGGGTGCTGGCGCTGCTCTCGGTCGACGACGACGGGCGGCAGAGCCTGGACGCGCCGATCCTGATCCGGACCGCGGAGATCACCCCCGACGGCACCCTGCGGGTGCCGGTCGGGGCCACCCTGGTGCGGCATTCGACGGCGGCGGGCGAGGTGGCCGAGACCCACACGAAGGCGGCCGGGGTGCTGGCCGCGCTCGGTTCCGCGTCTTTTTCGGTACGGGACTCGAGCGCCCCGGTGCCCGGCGAGGCGGAACTGGCGGCGCTGGCCGCGCGGAACACCGACCTGGCCCGGTTCTGGCTGGACTCCCGGGCGCCCGGCGCGCTCGTGGCGCCGGAGCTGGCCGGGCGGACCGCGGTGATCGTGGACGGCGAGGACACCTTCACCGCGATGCTGGCCCACCAGCTGAAGGCGCTCGGCCTGACGGTGTCGGTGGTGCCCTGGTCGGCCCCGGCGCCGGCGGCGGACCTGCTGGTGGTCGGGCCCGGGCCGGGCGACCCGGAGGACACCGGCGACCCGAAGATGGCGGCCATGCGCGGGATCGTCCGGGACCGGCTGGCGAGCGGGCTCCCGCTGTTCGCGGTCTGCCTCGGGCAGGAGATGCTCGCCCTGGAACTGGGGCTGTCGCTGATCCGGCGGGAGTCGCCGTACCAGGGGCTGGCCCGGGACGTGGACCTGTTCGGGTCGGTGCGGCGGGTCGGCTTCTACTCCAGCTTCGCCGCGGTGGCCGCCGAGGGGCCGCTCGACTCGGCGTACGGGCGGTTTGCGATCGCCCGGGACCCGGCCGACGGGGCGGTGCACGCGCTGCGCGGCCGGGCGTTCGCCGGGGTGCAGTTCCACCCGGAATCGGTGCTCAGCCGGGACGGGATCGACGTGCTCCGGGAACTTCTGCCGCCGTTGCTGGCCGAGGTGGTTAGCCCGCTCACGAACGGGTAGCGATAGATACCGTCGGTGGTCCAAGGCGATCGAGAGCCTCTCCTTGGACCACCGACCCGCGTCCGCCTCCGCACCTCCGGGCCATCGACTCGCGCCTATCGGATGCGCCCCCCTGTGCGACCGGACGGCGTCTGCCGGGTGCGCCCCTCGTGGCACCAGCAACGTTCATCGGGTGCCTGGTCAGCCCGGCCCAGCTCCGCCCGGTCCTGGCCCGCGTGCCCCGCCTCCCCCGCCGCACCACCATCCATCCCGTCCGCCGCGCCTTTGCCCGCGCCGCCTGGCCCGCTGCGCGTGCCGCCTGTCCCCCATCTCGGGGAAACCCGGCGGCGGTGCGTGTCCGCGGGGTTTACTGGGGGTTGGTCGACGGGTATCCGCACGGCGTCGTTGACCTCCGGAGGACACCTTGGCCGAGCCGCACGTCACACTCGACCCGCAATCGCTCAACCCGGTGGAGGAGAAACTGCGCGGTCCCCTCGAGGACCAGCTCAGTTCGGCGCTCCAGGCCGCGACGGTCCGGATCCGGCAGCGCTACGCCGGCGAGAGCGTGGACCAGGTCACCTCGATGCTCCTGGACCAGGCGAAAGCCGGCCTGCACCCGGACATCGCCGCCGGCTTCCACCCCGACCACGCCCAGCTGCGCCACGTGGCCGAGGCGATCGTCAGCCACGCCCACTGACCCACCCGCGGGGCGCCCCGGACCGGGGCGCCGCAGCGACCCGCGCCGCGCCGACCGCAGCGATTTCCTGTCCTGCGGGCCACGCAGCGGTCCCGGTCGTGCGAGCCGCAGCGGTTCTGGTCCCGCGAGCGTCAGCGGTTCTTGTCGTGCAGGGTGAGGACCAAGTCGACGACCAGGGCGCTCCAGCCCGTCTGGTGCCAGGCTCCGAGGCCGGCGCCGTTGTCGCCGTGGAAGTACTCCGGGAAGACGATCAGGTCCTTCCAGTCCGGGTGGGTGTGGAACAGCTCGGTCGCGCCGTAGATCGGCCGCCGCCCATCCTCGCCCGGGACGAACAGGGCGATCAGCCGCCGGGCCAGGTCGTCGGCGACCTCGGTGAGCGACGTCTTGGTCTGCGCCCCGGTCGGGTACTCCACCCGCAGGTCCTCGCCGTAGAACTCGGCGAACTCGCGGAGCGCCTCGACCAGCAGGTAGTTGACCGGCATCCAGACCGGGCCACGCCAGTTCGAGTTGCCGCCGAAGAGGCCGCTGGTGCTCTCCGCCGGCTCGTATCCGACGGTGAAGTCCGAGCCGCCCAGCGAGACGGTGAACGGCTTCTCCAGATGAGCCCGGGACAGGGTGCGCAGGCCGTACGGGGAAAGGAACTCCTCGGGGTCCAGCAACCGTGCCAGGATCCGCAACAGCTGGTCCTGCCCCACCATGCTCAGCAGGCGCTGGCGGCGCCGATCGGCGCCGCCGAGCCGGCGCGCGCTGATCACGTCGCCGTAATCGGTCTGCTTGTGCAGCATCCAGCGGACCCGGGCGTTCACCTCGGGCAGCCGGTTCAGCGTGTCCGAGGTGAGCCGGGTGGTCGCGGCGAGCGGCAGCAGGCCGACGATCGAGCGGGCCTTGAGCGGCACCTTGTGCCCGTCCGGCAGGCGCAGCACGTCGTAGAAGAAGCTGTCCTCGTCGTCCCACAGCCCCTGCCGGTACGCCGCCTCCGCGATGTAGGTGAAGTGCTCGAAGAACTTGGTGGCCATGTCCTCGTAGGACCGGTCGTGCAGGGCCAGGATGATCGACATGTCGAGCAGGTTCAGCGCGTACATGGCCATCCAGCCGGTGCCGTCCGACTGCTCCAGCACCCCGGCGACCGGCAGCGCGGCGGACCGGTCGAACGGGCCGACGTTGTCCAGCCCGAGGAAGCCGCCCTCGAAGACGTTGTTGCCGCCGACGTCCTTGCGGTTCACCCACCAGGTGAAGTTCAGCAGCAGCTTGTGCATCACCTTGGCGAGGAAGTCGTAGTCGCGGCCGCCGTCGATCTGGAAGACCCGCAGCGCGGCCCAGGCGTGCACCGGCGGGTTCACGTCGGCGAACGACCACTCGTACGCCGGGATCTGCCCGTTCGGGTGCATGTACCACTCGCGGAGCAGCAGGAGCAGCTGCGACTTGGCGAAGCCGGGATCGACCCGGCTGATGCTGACACAGTGGAACGCCAGGTCCCAGGCGGCGTACCAGGGGTACTCCCACGGGTCCGGCATGCTGATCACGTCGAAGCTGTTCATGTGCCACCAGCCGTTGTTGCGCCCGTAGCGCCGGCCCGGTGGCGGCGGCGAGTTGCCCGGGTCGCCGACCAGCCACTGCTTCACGTCGAAGTGGTAGAACTGCTTGCCCCACATCAGCCCGGCGATGCCCTGCCGGGCCACCGCGGTCTCGTCCGCCGAGGCCGACGCCGGGATGATCTCGCCGAAGAACGCGTCGGCCTCGGCCAGCCGGTCGCGCATCACCGCGTCCCAGCCGGCGCCGAGGTCGAGCGGCTCCGGCAGCGCGTCGGTCTGGGCCAGGCGCAGCCGGATGGTCCGGGTCTCCCCCGGCTCCAGGGTGAGCTCGTAGTGCAGCGATCCCTTGGTGCCGATCCCGCTCGGGTTGACCGTCGGCATGTCGGAGATCAGGAAGTCGTTGATCCCGTCCTTCGGGTACGGACTGCGCCCGGGCAGCCCCCACAGCCGCTGCGCGTTGGTCTCGTTGTCGCAGACCAGCGCGGGCGGGGCGCCCTCGGCGTCGAGCGTGATGTGGCCGATCGACCGGTGCCGCCCGGCGAGCCGGCCCGGGGTGCCGGCCAGCGACGGGGTCGGCCGGTTCGGCAGGCCCCAGGACCAGGTGTTGCGGAACCAGAGGGTGGGCAGGACGTGCAGGGTGGCCGGCTCCGGGCCGCGGTTCGACACGGTGATCGCGATGCACATGTCGTGCGGGCCGGCCTTGGCGTAATCGACGGTCACCGCCCAGAACCGGTCGTGGTCGAAGACGCCGGTGTCGACCAGCTCGTACTCGCTCTCGGTGCGCGAGCGCTGGCCGTTGACCCGGACCAGCTGGTCGTACGGGAACTCGGCCTGGGGATAGTGATAACGCCAGCGCATCCACGAGTGGGTGGGCGTGGAGTCCTGGTACCACCAGTAGTCCTTGGCGTCCTCGCCGTGGTTGCCGCCGTCGCCGCCGAGGCCGAACATCCGTTCCTTGAGGATCGGGTCCTTGCCGTTCCAGAGCGCGAGCGCGAAGCAGAAGGTCTGCCGGTCGTCGCAGACACCGGCCATCCCGTCCTCGTTCCACCGGTACGCCCGGGACCGCGCATGGTCGTGCGGGAAGTAGTCCCACGCCGTCCCGTGCTCGCTGTAGTCCTCCCGGACCGTGCCCCACGCCCTTTCGGAGAGGTAGGGACCCCAGGCGCGCCACGGTTGCTCGCCGGAGTCGGCCTGGGCCAGCCGATCCCGCTCCGACACGTCCGTTCTCACCATCCCCACCATTACGACCCGGAGTCGATCACACTGAGACTGTCACGGTCTGGTGTCAAGTGTGTCGGCTCCGCCGATTCTGCCCATAGGTCGGAGGTTCCCTTCCGTGTCCACCGTGTGCCCGATCGAGTTCGGACCGCAGCTGTGTACTGATCTGGGCACCGCGTCGTCCCGAGAGTGGCTGGTACCCGACGGTATCGGGGGCTATGCCATGGGGACCGTTACAGGGTTGCGAACACGTCGTTACCACGGGCTGCTGATTGTGGCCGGGACCACACCGGCGTCCCGGATGCTGGGCCTCGCGTCGCTCGACGCGGTGGTCACGCTGCCGTCCGGCGCGCTGGTGCGGCTGGCCTGTCACGAGTGGGCGAGTGGCGTGGTCGCCCCGACCGGTCACATGTACCTGTCCGGTTTCTCCCTGATCGATGGCATCCCACGCTGGCGGTGGCGGATCGGCGACCTCGTCATCGAGCGGGAGATCGCGATGGTCACCGGCCGGCCGGCGGTCGCGGTGGTCCATCGGCTGATCTCCGGCGGCCCGGTCCGGATCGCGGTCGAGGCGCTCTGCGCCTGGCGTGACGTCCACGGCGAGCAGGGCCCGTCACTGGCGGTCACGCCGACCGCGGACGGCTGCGTCGTCGAGGACGCCTACCGGATAGCCGGGCCGGGCTTCGCCGCGGCCGGCGAGTGGTTCCGGAACGTCCGGCACCGCGCGGAGGCGGCGCGCGGCCTCCAAGATCAAGAGAATTTGTGGTACGCCGGGAGCTTCCACGCCACGCTCGACCGCCCCGGGGCGACCGCCCCGATCGTCGCCTGGGCGGACGACCTGGAGCAACCGCCGCCGCCGGCCGCCACGGTGGTGGACGCCGCCCGGGCGCGCAACCGGTCCCTGACCGCCGGCGCCACCGATCCCGCGCTCACCCTGGCCGCCGACGCCTTCGTGGTCCGCACCCGCACCGGCCCGGACGTGGTGGCCGGCTACCCGTGGTTCGGCGCCTGGTCGCGGGACACGATGATCAGCTACGAGGGCCTGTTCCTGGCCACCGGCCGCTTCGACACCGGCCGGGAGCTGCTCCGGTCCTACGCCGCCACGCTCTCCGAGGGGATGCTGGCGAACACCGCGGACACCGGCAGCGTCGAGTACAACACCGCCGACGGCACCCTCTGGTTCCTGCACGCGGTCGACCGGCACGTGACCCTCACCGGCGACACCGACCTGGCCGCCGAGCTGCGTCCCGCGCTGACCGGGGTGATCGAGCACCACCTGGCCGGCACCCGGTACGGCATCCGGGCCGACCCGGCCGACGGCCTGCTCGTCCAGGGCGCCGCCGGCGAGGCCCTGACCTGGATGGACGCGCGCGTCGACGGGGTGCCGGTCACCCCGCGGGCGGGCAAGGCGGTGGACATCAACGCCCTGTGGGTGAACGCGCTGGCCACTCTCGGCGACCCCTTCGCCGCCGTGCACGCCCGGGCCCGGGACAGTTTCGCCCGGTCCTTCCCGACCCTCTCCGGGCAGCTGCAGGACGTGCTCGGCGACCACAGCCTGCGCCCCAACCAGCTGCTCGCCTGGTCGCTGCCGCACGCGCCGCTGCGGCCCGACCCGGCGGTGCTGACCCGGATCGGGGCGGCGCTGCTCACCCCGATGGGGCTGCGCAGCCAGGCGCCCGGAACGGCCGGGTACCACGGGCGGCACCGGGGCGGGCCGGCCGAGCGGGACACGGCGTACCACACCGGCACCGTCTGGCCGTGGCTCACCGGGCCGTACATATCGGCCTGGCGGCGGCTCGGCGTGGACGTCACCGACGTGCTCGCCGACGCCGACCGGCACCTGACCGAGTTCGGGCTCGGGTCGATCTCGGAGACCGCGGACGGGGACGCCCCGCACACCGCGACCGGCTGCCCGTTCCAGGCCTGGTCGGTGGCGGAGCACCTGCGGGTCCGGACATGCTGAGAAACGTGGCCGGGCACCCGCCGGTCCGGAAATTCGGAGAAACCGGGGAAGCACCCAGATCGCAACCGGCGGCGCCGACGATGTTCCGGTGGAACGCATCCGGCCCAGCAGCGTGGCCTGGCGGCTCTGGCTCGCCGTGGTCGCCGCCTGCGCGCTGCTCCGGGCACTCGGGCAGCCGCTCGGCGCGCCGTTCCTCGGCTACGAGATCCCCTATCTGATCATCACCTGCGGCACCCCGCTGATGATCCTGGCCGGGATCCGCCGGCACCGGCCGGCCCACCCGGCCGGCTGGGTCCTCCTCGCCGTGGGCCAGGCCACCTACGCCGCCGCCGACGTGGTCTACAGCTTCGACGTGTGGAGCACCGGCGAGCTGGCCGAGCCGACCCCGGGCGACGTGCTCTACCTGAGCAGCTACCTGTTCACCGGCGCCGCGGTGCTCACCTTCATCCGGCGGCGCACCCCGGGCTGGGACTTCGCCACCGCGGTCGACGCGCTGGTGATCGCGCTCAGCGCCGGCCTGCTCACCTGGGAGTTCCTGGTCGAGCCGGTGGCACAGGACTCCACCCTGCCGCTGGCCGCGAAGCTGACCGAGGTGTCGTACCCGGTCCTCGACCTGATGCTGTTGATCCTCGCGGTCCGGCTGATGCTCGGTTCCGGTGCCCGCGGCGGCGCGCTGTACCTGCTCTTCGGCTATCTCGGGCTGATGTTCGTGGCGGACACCGGCTACGCGGTGATCGGGCTGCTCGGCGGGGCGAACACCACCGAGCCGTTCACCGCCGCGCTGTGGGCGGTCTCGATCGGCCTGCTCGGCGCCTGCGCGCTGCACCCGGCGATGCGCGACTTCGACGCGCGCGGCCCGGTGGCCGCGCCGGACGCCGGCCCGGCCCGGCTGGCCCTGCTCACCGCCGCCGTGCTGATGGTGCCCGGCCTGCAGCTCGGGGAGCATCTGGCCGGCAAGGACCTCAACGTGCCGCTCACCAGCAGCGCCTGCGCGATCATGTTCCTGCTGGTGGTGGCCCGGATGGCGGGCCTGGTGGCGGCGCACCGGCGGGCCGCCGACACGGATCCGCTGACCGGGGCGCACAACCGGCGGTACTTCGAGGAGGCGCTGGCCGCCGAGTGCCGCCGGGCCGCCCGGGCCGGTTACCAGCTCGGCCTGCTCATGATCGACATCGACCACTTCAAGAAGATCAACGATACGTACGGCCACCCGGCCGGCGACCGCGTCCTGCGCGAACTGGCCCGTCGGCTCACCGCGGGCAGACGCGCCGGCACCGTCTTCGCCCGCTACGGCGGCGAGGAGTTCATCGCCCTGGTCCCGCACGTCACCCGGGCCGACCTGCCGCTGATCGCCGAGCGCACCCGTCAGGCGATCGCCGACCTCCCCTTCGAGGCCACCGACCAGACCCTGATCACGGTCACCGCCTCGATCGGCGCCGCCACCTCCTCGATGGCCGACCCGGCCACCCTGCTGAAGGCCGCCGACGAGGCGCTCTACGCCGCCAAGGCCGCCGGCCGCAACCGCTCGGTCATCGCCCCGTCCGCCCCCGCACCGGCCCCGGCCCCGAGCTGAGCCCGCAGCGCGGGGCCGGTCCCGATCGGGGGTGACCTGGTCGCTCGCGCCTGTCGTTCACGCGTCGGCAACCGCTCCCGGTTAGGGTCCGGGCATGCCTGCTTCGGAATACGTCCGGAACCTGCGCGCCCGCGTCGGCCAGGAGATGATCATGTTCCCGACGGTGTCCGCGATCGTCCTCAACGACCGCGGCGAGGTGCTGCTGCACCAGCGCAGCGACAACGGGCACTGGACGCTGATCGCCGGCCTGATGGACCCGGGCGAGCAGCCGGCCGACGCGCTGGTCCGCGAGGTCGAGGAGGAGACCGCCGTCCAGGTCAAGATCGAGCGGCTGGCCGGCGTGGTGTCGCACGACGTCACCTATCTCAACGGCGACCAGTGCCAGATGGTCAACATCTTCTTCCGCTGCCGGGCCGTCGGAGGCGAGGCCCGGGTCAACGACACCGAGTCGCTGGCCGTCGCGTGGTTCCCCCTGACCGCCCTCCCGGACCTCAACCCGTTCACCCACCGCATGCTGGCCCTGGCCCTGGACGACAACGCCCCGCCCTACTTCGCCGCTCCGGGCGAAGGCGGCTTCTGACCCGTTCCGCCGGCTCGCCCACGCCACCCCGCTCCCCGGGCGGGTCCTGAGCACGGCCCGGCCGCAGCCGGCGATCTCGCGCCCGAGCCGGGCCGCAGCCGGCAGGACCGGTCCGGCGTCAGGCGAGCCAGCCGGGGCGGATCAGGCCCGCCTCGTAGGCGTAGACCACCAGCTGGGCCCGGTCCCGCGCGCCCAGCTTGATCATCGTGCGGCTGACGTGGGTCTTCGCGGTGGCCGGGCTGATCACCAGGCGGGCGGCGATCTCGTCGTTGGAGAGGCCCTCGGCGACCAGCGCCATCACCTCCCGCTCCCGGTCGGTGAGCTGGTCCAGCTCGCGCGGCGGCTCCGGCCGCCGGCCCGCGCCCGCCCCGGCGAACTCACCGATCACCCGCCGCGTCACGCTCGGCGACAGCAACGCGTCCCCGGCGGCCACCGCCCGCACGCCACGCAGCAGCTCGACCGGCTCGGTGTCCTTGACCAGGAACCCGGACGCCCCGGTCCGCAGCGCCTCGAACACGTACTCGTCCAGCTCGAACGTCGTCAGGATGACCACCCGGGTCTCGGCGCACGCCGGGTCGGCCGCGATCCGCCTGGTCGCCTCCAGCCCGTCCACCCCGGGCATCCGGATGTCCATCAGCACCACGTCCGGCCGGGTGGCCCGCACCAGCGTGACCGCCTGCACCCCGTCCGCCGCCTCGCCGACCACCCGGATGTCCGGCTCCGCGTCGAGCAGCGCCCGGAACCCGGCCCGCACCAGCGCCTGGTCGTCGGCCAGCACCACCGAGATCATCGTCTCTCCTCAGAAGTCACCCGGTCGCCCGGGCCGCCACCGGTCCCCGCTCCACCACCGGCGCCGCCCACCCCGGCATCGCCTCCGGGCACGCTGATTCTCCGCACACCGCCGTCCTCCGGCGACGCGCCGCTGTCCCCCACCGCGCCGCACGCCTCCGCGCCCGGCGCGGAGGACGACGGCGCCGGAGCGTCCGAGCCGGCGGGCGGCGACGCCGGGGCCTCCGAGCCGGCGGACGGCGACGCCGGCGGGTCCGGGTCGGCCGTGGACGGTGGGCGGCGGCCGGTCGGCAGGATCACGGTGACCAGGAAGCCGCCGGTCGGCGGGCAGCCCGCCTCCAGCCGGCCGCCCAGACTCTCCGCGCGGGCCCGCATCCCGGTGATGCCGCTGCCCTTCTCGCCGTCGGCCGGCGCCGGCGAGGGCGGCTCGGGGAGCACCGGCCCGTCGTTGCGGATCGACAGATAGAGCGCGGCCGGCAGATATCCCACCGCCACGTCCGCCTCCGGCTGCGGGCCGGCGTGGTGGCGGCGGACGTTGGTCAGCGCCTCCTGCACGATCCGGTACGCCGCCCGGTCCACCTCGGCCGGCAGCTCGCGCGGGTCGCCGGTGACCGTGGTGCGGACCGGGATGCCGGCCGCCGCGGTCAGCTCGGCCAGCCGGTTCAGCCCGAGGGCGGGCTGCCGCGGGGCCGCCTCGCCCTCGGTGCGCAGCACGCCCAGCACCGACCGCACCTCGCGCAACGCCTCGGCGCTGGCGCTCTTGATCGCGGTCAGCGCCTCCCGGGCCTGCTCCGGCCGCTGGTCCATCAGGTGCAGCCCGACCCCGGCCTGCACGTTGATCAGGCTGAGGTGGTGGCCGAGCACGTCGTGCAGCTCGCGGGCGATCCGCAGCCGCTCCTCGGAGGCCTGCCGGCGCTGCTGCTCCTCCTGCGCGCGGGCCTGCTCGGCCCGGGTCCGGGCCTGCTCGGCGTAGTTCTCCGCGCGGATCCGGGCGGCGCCGCCGAGCAGGATCATCAGGCCCAGCCCGATCGCCGCGAGACACGTCTGGCCGGCGACCGGGCGCACCCCCGGGTTCAGCCCGAGCGGCCCGGACAGCCCGACGGTGACCCCGATCCAGACCGCCCAGGCGGTGACCCCGCAGATCAGCGCGGCCTGCCGGCGGCCCTGCCGGGCCACCGAGTAGAGCGCCACGCCCGGAGCGGCCGCGTAGGCCGCGTGCGGCATGGCCTGGGTGGCGAACAGGATGGTCGCGGCCGAGGCGACCACGAAGACCAGGATCGGGAAGCGCTTGCGCCAGACCAGCGCGATCGGCCCGATCAGCAGCATCAGCGTGGTGAGGAAGTTCCACGGCCGGTAGAGCCCACCGTGACTGATGATGTTGCTCAGCCCGACGAAGTTGGCGACCGCGGTGAGCACCACGGCGCTCTGCGGCATGCCGTTGTGCGCCTCCCGGATGCGCCGCCGCCAGGGCGGGCCCGCCTCGGCGGGACCGGCCTCCGCCGGCCGGCCGGGATGACCGCAGCCGTCCTCGCGATGACCGCCGGGCGGTCGCCGCCAGTCCCGGCCGCGCTTGCTCATGCAGCCGAAACTACGGCACCGGAGCCGCCCGCCGCATCGGCCCGGGACGGGGTTCCGGCGTCATCCCCCGGGCGTACACAAGATCGCCGTCCTCCGCCCCCGGTCGTACGGAAAGAAAGGAACCAGCCGTCCGGGAGCCGACGCGGACCCGGCGCCGGACGGCGAACCTGGAGGCAGGAACCCCGCGAGGAGGACATCGTGCATCCCGAAGACGCCACCTGGTCCGGATCGGCCGCCCGGCTGCGGACCTCGGACACCGAACGCGAGGAGATCGCCGAGATCCTGCGGGCCGCGATGGCCGAGGGCCGGCTCAGCCTGGACGAGGGCGAGGAGCGGCTGACCGCGGCCTATGCCGCGAAGTTCCGCGACGAGCTGGACGGGCTGACCCGGGACCTGCCGCACGGCGGCCGCCAGGCGCTCGCCCGGATGCCGCACCGGCGTGCCGCGACACGCCGGGCGGTGCAGCGACATGCCAGCTTCGTCTTGATTGTCGCCGGCCTGCTCACCGGCCTCTGGGTTCTCTCCGGAGCCGCCTTCTTCTGGCCGGTCTTCCCGCTGTTCTTCCTGGTGACGGGCCTGCTGCGGCACGCCCGCGAGGGTCGCTGGGAGCCGCGGGCGCAGCTGCGCCACTGACCGCCGGCTGTCGGGTGGCCGACTCCACCCGGCTGTCGATGCGACGGTCGTTGATCTTCGTCCCGCGCTCTGCGACAGTGTCGCAGTTTGTTCGGGGAGGGACGACGCACATGATGGGTCCGTCGCACGCACTGTCGGGGGCGGCCGCCTGGCTGGCCGGCAGCTGGGCGCTCGACCAGTTCGCTGGGTACCACCAGACGCCGCTGATGATCGGCGTGGGCACCGCGATGGCCGCCGGCGGCGCGCTGCTGCCCGACTTCGACCTGTCCGGCAAGGTGACCACCAACCAGGGCGGCGCCACCGTCGCCCGGACGTTCGGCGTGTTCTCGCTGTTCGTGGCCGAGGTGATCGAGAAGATCTCGCTGGGCATCTACGCGGCGACGCGGCAGAAGCGCGACCCGAAGCGCGACCACGGGCACCGGACGTTCACGCACACCCTGCCGTTCGCCGGGCTGGTCGGCTGGGGCACCACCGAGCTGGCCGCGCGGTACGGCAAGTGGGCCGTGGTCGGCATCATCTTCTTCATGGCCGGCCTGGCGCTGCGCGGCCTGTTCGAGAAGTGGGCGGAGCGGGCCGGCTGGCTGATCGTCACCCTCGCCGCGGCCGCGATCGCCTGGTTCACCGCGGCCAACCTGCCGGGCGACCGCGGCTATCCGATGCTCGGCTTCGCGGTCGGCGCGGGCTGCGTGGTGCACCTGCTCGGCGACATGATCACCAAGAACGGCGTACCGATCTTCTGGCCGATCCCGACCGGCCGCAACCGGATGTGGCGGATGGTCGGCATCCCGAACCAGTTCGCCGTCAAGGTCGGCGGCAAGACCGAGACGGTCGTGCTGACCACCGCGTTCACCGTGATCTCCCTGGTGTCGCTGGTCGGCCTCTTCGCCCCGGTCCTGCTCGACCGGCTCAACCTCGATGTGTGGGCATCCTCGAAATAGCCTTCGCCACGATCTCGTCGACCGGGAGGGTGGCGTCCACGCCGACGCCGTCCTCGTCCGGGCCGAGCGGCTCCAGGATCGCGAACTGCGACGCGACCAGGGTGCTCGGCATGAAGTGACCGGCCCGCCCGCTGACCCGGGCGGTCGCCGTCTCCGGGGTCAGCACCAGATGCACGAAGAAGGCCTCCGGATTCCCGCCGCGCAACACATCCCGGTACGCCCGTTTGAGTGCTGAGCAGGACACCACCACTCCACCGTCCTTGATGGAGTCGGCGATCGCGGCCAGCCAGGGCGCCCGGTCCGCGTCGGTCAGCGGCACCCCACCGTGCATCTTGGTCACGTTCGCCGGTGGGTGGAAGGCGTCGGCCTCCGCGTAGGGCAGGCCGAGCCGCTCCGCCAGGGCCCGGCCGACCGTGCTCTTGCCGCAGCCGGCAACCCCCATCACCACGATCGGCACCATCCCCGTCACTCCCGTCAGTCGATCGAGTACGCCAGGTTCGGACGCAGCCACCGCTCCACCTCGGCGACCGGCACGCCGCGCCGGGCGGCGTAGTCCTCGACCTGATCCTTACCCAATCGGCCGACCGTGAAGTACTTCGCCTCCGGGTGCGCGAAGATCAGCCCGCTGACCGCGGCGGCCGGGGTCATCGCGAACGACTCGGTCAGGCTGACCCCGATCCGGCCGGTGTCGAGCAGCTGGAACAGGTCCCGCTTCTCGCTGTGGTCCGGGCAGGCCGGGTAGCCCAGGGCCGGGCGGATGCCGCGGAACCGCTCGGCGTGCAGATCCTCCAGCTTGGGCTTGGCGTCCGGCTCGAACCAGTCGCGGCGGGCCTTGAGGTGCAGGTACTCGGCGAACGCCTCGGCCAGCCGGTCGGCCAGCGCCTTGACCATGATGGCCTTGTAGTCGTCGTGCTCGGCCTCGTACCGCGCGGCCAGCTTGTCGGCGCCGTGAATGGCGACCGCGAAGCCGCCCAGGTGGTCCCCGGCCGGCGCGATGTAGTCGGCCAGGCAGCGGTTCGCCCGGCCGGCCGGCTTCTCGGTCTGCTGGCGCAGCATCGGGAAGCCACGGCCGTCCGCCAGCAGGATGTCGTCGCCCTCGGCGTGCGCCGGCCAGAAGCCGTAGAGGCCGCGGGCCTGGAACGAGCCCTCCGCGATAATCTGGTCGAGCATCGCGTTGGCGTCGTCGAACAGCTCCTTGGCGACCGGCTCGTTGAGGATCGCCGGGTACTTGCCCTTCAGTTCCCAGGCCAGGAAGAGGAACTGCCAGTCGATCAACTCGCGCAGCTCGGCGATGGTCGGCTGCACCTCGCGGACCCCGGTGAAGCTCGGGGTGGGCAGCTCGGCGAAGTCGACCGTCTCCCGGTTGGCCCGGGCCTGGGCCAGCGTGAGCAGCGGCTGGGCGTGCCGTTTCTCGTGCTGCTCGCGCAGGCGCTGCTGGTCGTCGCGGTTCGCCTCGTCGAGCTTGCGCGCCCGCTCCGGGTCGAGCAGGTCGGCGACCACGCCGACGACGCGGGAGGCGTCCAGGACGTGGACGGTGGACCCGTCGTACGCCGGAGCGATCCGCACCGCGGTGTGCTGCTTCGACGTGGTCGCCCCGCCGATCAGCAGCGGGATGGTCAGCCCGCGGCGCTGCATCTCGGCGCCGACCGCCACCATCTCGTCCAGCGACGGCGTGATCAGGCCGGACAGCCCGATCGCGTCGGCCCCCTCGGCGATCGCGGTGTCCAGGATCTTCGCGGTCGGCACCATCACGCCGAGGTCGATCACCTCGTAGTTGTTGCAGCCCAGCACCACGCCGACGATGTTCTTGCCGATGTCGTGGACGTCGCCCTTGACCGTGGCGAGCACCACCTTGCCCTGGCCGCGGGCGCCCTCCTCCTTCTCGTCCTCCATGAACGGGAGCAGGTAGGCGACCGAGCGCTTCATCACCCGGGCGCTCTTGACCACCTGGGGCAGGAACATCTTGCCGGAGCCGAACAGGTCGCCGACCACGCTCATGCCGTCCATCAGCGGACCCTCGATCACGTCGAGCGGCCGGGGCAGCTTCTGCCGCGCCTCCTCGGTGTCCGCCTCGATGAAGTCGACGATGCCGTGCACCAGCGCGTACGAGAGGCGTTCCTCGACCGGGGCCTCCCGCCAGGACAGGTCGACCTCGCGCTTGGCGGCGCTACCGGTGACCGTGGAGGCGAAGGTGACCAGGCGGTCGGTGGCGTCCGGCCGGCGGTCGAAGAGCACGTCCTCGACCAGCTCCAGCAGGTCGGCCGGGATGTCCTGGTAGACCGCGAGCTGGCCGGCGTTGACGATGCCCATGTCCAGCCCGGCCTTGACCGCGTGGAACAGGAACGCCGAGTGCATCGCCTCGCGGACGATGTCGTTGCCGCGGAAGGCGAAGGACAGGTTGGAGATGCCGCCGCTGGTGCGGGCGCCCGGGCAGCGCTCCTTGATCAGCGGCAGCGCCTCGATGAACGCCTTGGCGTACCCGTTGTGCTCGGCGATGCCGGTGGCCACGGCCAGCACGTTCGGGTCGAAGATGATGTCGGTGGGGTCGAACCCGTCGCCGACCAGCAGGTCGTAGGCCCGGCCGCAGATCTCCACCTTGCGGTCGCGGGTGTCGGCCTGGCCCTGCTCGTCGAAGGCCATCACCACCACGCCGGCGCCGAACTCGCGGATCTTGCGGGCGTGCGCCAGGAACTCCGCCTCGCCCTCCTTCAGGCTGATCGAGTTGACCACGCCCTTGCCCTGCACGCACTTGAGGCCGGCCTCGAGCACGTTCCACTTCGAACTGTCGATCATGATCGGGATCCGGGCCACCTCGGGCTCGGTGGCGATCAGGTTCAGGAAGGTGGTCATGGCCCGCTCGCTGTCCAGCAGGTCGGCGTCCATGTTCACGTCGAGCAGGTTGGCGCCGCCGCGGACCTGGTCCAGGGCCACGTCGACGGCGGCCTGGTAGTCGTCGGCCTCGATCAGCCGGCGGAACTTGGCCGAGCCGGTCACGTTGGTCCGCTCGCCGATCATCACGAACCCGGTGTCCGGGCCGATCGCGAACGGCTCCAGGCCGCTGAACCGGGTGGTCGGCGCGGGCGGGTCGATCCGCCGCGGGGTGGCGCCGCGCACCGCCTCGGCGATCGCCGCGATGTGCGGCGGGGTGGTGCCGCAGCAGCCGCCGACGATGTTCACCAGGCCGGAGTCGGCGTACTCGCCGATCAGCCGGGCGGTCTGCGCCGGGGTCTCGTCGTAGCCGCCGAACGCGTTCGGCAGGCCGGCGTTCGGGTGGGCGGCCACGAAGGTGTCGGACAGGCGGGCCAGCTCGACCACGTGCGGGCGGGCCTCGGTCGCGCCGAGCGCGCAGTTCACCCCGACGACCAGCGGGTGCGCCCGCTCGATCGAGCGCCAGAACGCCTCGACGGTCTGACCGGACAGGGTCCGGCCGGAGAGGTCGACGATGGTGACCGAGATCCACAGCGGCAGGTGCGGGGCGACCTCCTTGGCCGCCGCGATCGCCGCCTTCGCGTTCAGCGTGTCGAAGATCGTCTCGATCAGCAGCAGGTCGACGCCGCCCTCGGCGAGCGCCGCGATCTGTTCCGCGTACGCCGCCTTGACCTGGTCGAAGGTGACCGCCCGGTAGGCCGGCTCGTCGACCCGGGGCGACAGCGAGAGCGTCACGTTCAGCGGGCCGACCGAGCCGGCCACGAATCGGCCACCGGCCTCGTCGGCGGCCTGCCGGGCCAGCCGGGCGCCCTGGATGTTCATCTCCCGGACCAGGTGCTCCAGGCCGTAGTCGGCCTGGGCGATGCTGGTCGCGGTGAACGTGTTGGTGGTGGTGATGTCGGCGCCGGCCGCGAGATATTGCCGGTGGACGTCGAGGATCACGTCCGGCCGGGTGAGGATCAGCAGGTCCGGGTCGCCCGTGACATCCTTCGGATGGTCCGCCGGGATCAGGTCGCCGCGGTAGTCGGCCGGGGTCAGCTTGGCGCCCTGAAGCATCGTGCCCCAGGCCCCGTCCAGGACCAGAACCCGCTCGGCGAGCAGGTCGCGCAGCTTGGTGACGGTCTCAGTCACTGGGTACACCTCCGAGAGAGTCGGAGGCGCCCTTGTTCGGGATCTATCACCGGTCGAGCGTGACGGGTGGGCCCGCTGCAGCGCCTCTCGGCCGGACCACCGAGTTTACCCACTCCCTCACTTGGCGTCCGCGTAGCAACCAACCACTGAGACATCCAACGGGAATCGCACCTCGGTGTCGCCGAACAGCATCCGGCCGGCCCGGGCGGCACACTCCCGGATCGTGTCGGCGACCTCTTCTGCCTGGTCAGTGGGGCAGTGCACGACCACCTCGTCGTGCACGAAGAAGACCAGCTCGGCTTTCGTCCCGGCCAGGGCGGTGCGCAGGGTGGCGAGCAGGACCAGCGCCCACTCGGCGGCGGTGGCCTGAATCACGAAGTTTCGGGTGAATCGTCCCCTCGCCCGTCCGGGTGGTGGCGCCACCTCGTCGGGGGGATCCAGCCCGGCGTCGCGCTGCGACCCGGCCGCCGGCGGGCAGGTCCGGCCCAGCCAGGACCGGACCAGCCCGCCGGTCTCCCCGGTGCGGGCGGCCTGCTCGACGTAGTCGAACGCGGTCGGGTAGTGCCGGCGCAGGGCGGCCAGGGCCGGGATCGCGTCGCCGCCGGTCTGCCCGTACATCGCGCCGATCAGGGCGATCTTGGCCTTGCCCCGGTCGCCGTCGAACGAGTCGGCGGCGAGCGCGGCGTAGAGGTCGCCCTCGGCGGCGGCCCGGGCCAGCCGGGTGTCGCCGGAGACCGCGGCCATCACCCGGGGCTCCAGCTGCCCGGCGTCGGCCACGACCAGGCGCCAGCCCGGGTCGGCGATCACCGCCCGGCGGATCACCTTGGGCACCTGCAGGGCGCCGCCGCCGCGGGCGCCCCAGCGGCCGGAGACCACGCCACCGGCGACATATTCCGGGTGGAAGCGGCCGTCGCGGACCCAGGCGTCCAGCCAGTTCCACCCGTGCGCGGTCCAGATCCGGTAGAGCTCCTTGAACTGCAGCAGCGGCGCGACGGCCGGATGGTCGACCTGGCGGAGCACCCACCGTCGCGTGTTCGGGATCTGGATGCCGGCCCGGGCGAACGCGCGGACCACCTCGGCCGGCAGGTCCGGGTGCAGCCCGTGGGTGCCGAACGCCGCGTTGATCTCAGCGGTCAGCTCGACCAGCCGGCGCGGCGGGCCGACCGGCTGGGGCGCGCCGAGCAGCTCGCGCAGCAGCTGGTCGTGCACATCGGCGCGCCACGGCAGGCCGGTGTGGCCCATCTCGGCGGCGATCAGGGCGCCGGCCGACTCGGCGGCGACCAGCATCCGGAAGCGCCCGGGATGCTCGGTCGCGGCGATCCGGCGCTGCTGGTCGGCGTAGACCGCGAGCACGTCGCCGGCCGACACCGGCACCGGCGGGGGAAGCGCGTCGAAGAGCGCGGCCTGGGCGAACCCGGGCGGCTCGGCCTCCGGCCGGGGGCGATCCGGCGGGACCGGGAGGCCGCGCAGCCGGGCGGTCGCCGCGGCGAGCCCCCGTGGCTCACCCCAGCGCCCGGCGTGCCCGAGCAGCAGCGCCTCGGTCAGCTCCAGGTCGTGGCAGCGCGCGACCCGGACGCCGGCGCGCAGCAGCGCCGGATAGGCGTCGGGGGTGGCCGGCCAGACCCAGCGTGGCTGGTCGGCCGCCTCGCGCGCGGCGACAGCTGCGGGCAGGCCGGCCACCGGGTGAGGTGGACCGGCCGGCCCGCCATCGGCACGCAGGTCTTGCAGCCGACCGTCGGGGAGTACCGCTACGAGCACATGGTCATTCTGCTCGTGAGGTACGACAGGATTGCTATTTCACCGCGCCGGCGGTGAGGCCGGCCTGGATCTGCCGCTGGAAGATCGCGTAGACGACGATCATCGGGAGGATGGAGAGGGTGAGCGCGGCGAACAGGGTGGACCATTCGGCGTGGTAGCCGGCCTGGGTGCTGATGTTCGCGATGCCCTGGGTGAGGACCCACTTGGAGTCGGCGCCGGCGCCTTGCATGATCACGACGGGGAGCAGGTACTGGTTCCACTGCCCGACGATGTTGAAGATGGTGATGCTGATCAGCCCGGATTTCGCCATCGGCATCATGATCTGGAAGAACCGGCGCAGGTGCCCGGCCCCGTCGACCAGGGCGGCCTCGTCGATCTCGTGGGGCAGCGTCTTGAAGAACGCGGCCAGGAAGAACACGGTGAACGACAGTGAGTAGGCGATGTAGACCAGGATCAGCCCGGTGAACGTGTTCAGCAGCCCGAGGCTCTGCACGATCCCGAACAGCGGGGCGAGGGCCATGAAGGTCGGGAAGGCCAGGCCGGAGACGAACAGGTAGTAGATCGCCCGGTTGCCGGGGAACTTGTAGCGGGCCAGGACGTAGGCGGCCATCGAGCCGAGCAGCATGGTCCCGGCGGTGCTGATCGCGACCACGAAGACGCTGTTGAGGAAGTACTGCCCGATGTGGGCCTCGCTCCACGCGTCGGTGTAGGTGGTGAACGAGAACGTCTCCGGCAACGCGAACGGCTTGCCCAGGAAGATCTCGGTGTTGTTCTTGAACGACGCGAGAACGACCCAGATCAGCGGCCCGGCCGTGGCCAGGGCCCAGAGGAACAGGGCGACGTGCGCCATCCCGTTGAGCGGGCTGACCTTGCGGGACTTCTCCGCGGGCTTCGGCGTGCTCACGACCGCGGGTTCCTTAACAGCGAGATTTGTCATTGTCGTCTTCTCCGCGGGTCAGGCCTGTACCGCGTCGCGGCGGGTGACCCGCAGGGTCAGCGCGGCGAACGTCAGGGTCAGGAAGAACAGCACCACGCCGAGCGCGGACGCGTAACCGGCCTGCGAGTTCTGGAACGCGTTCAAATAGATCTGCATGCTCAGCACCTGGGTGCTGTTGTTCGGCCCGCCGTGGTTCACCGACATGATGTTGACCAGCGCGAACGCGTCGAACGCCGCGATACCCAGATACACCCACGCCACCTGCAGCGTGTCCCACAACAACGGCAGCGTGATCCGGAAGAACAAGGTGATCTTCGTGGCCCCGTCCAACGCGGCAGCCTCGTAGATCTCCTCGGCGATCGACCCCATCCCGGCTGAGAACAACACCACGTAGAACCCGACCGCCTGCCACACCAGAACCACCAGGATGCAGGTCAACGCCCACCGCTCATCGGCCAGGAACAGCCACGGCGTCCACGACTGCGGCAACAACCCGTTGATCATCCCGGACTTGTCCGACCCGAACACCCGCCCGAAGATCACCGCCACGATCGCCAGAGCCAGCAACTGCGGGAAGAAGAAGATCACCCGATACACCTTCGAACCCCACACCCCGCCGGCCTTCTTGCCACCGGAGTTGAGCAGGAACGCGAAGAACAACGCCAGGGCGATCGTCACGATCGGCATCAGGATCAGCAGATACAGGTTGTGCCGCAACGCGACCCAGAACACCGGGTCGTCCCACAACTTCTGGAAGTTCTCCAGCCCGATGTAGCTGAACCCGCCGTACCCCGACCAGTCGGTCAGCGACAACTGGAACATCTGCAAATACGCGCCGACCACGAACACCAGATAGAGCGCCAGCGGCACGACAAGGAAACCGATGATGAAGGGATACTTGCCGTGCCGCATGACGCCTACCTATCTCTTACCGACGAATAACTTCAGGAGCGGGTGAACTTGGTGATCGACGAGTCCTTGGCCACCGCCTGCGACGCGGCCTCCATGGTGTCGCAGAACTTCTGCGCGTCGCCGCCCTTGAAGAACAGCTGGTTCGCGGCCTCCCGCGAAGCGTCGTCGAGCTTCTTGTACCAGGTGTCGAACAGGTACCCCATGAACACGTCCTGACCGGCCTTGCTCAACGCGTCATTCGCCGAGGTCAGACCGGGGCTGATCGTCACCCCGTCGGCCGCGCCCGCGACCACGGTCAGCGACTTGGTCAGCTTCGTGAACTCGAGGGCCGCTTCCTTCGACAGCATCGTGCGCAGGTATTCCTTACCACCCTGCGGGTTCTTGCTCTTGGCCGCCGCGAAGTAGATCTCCCCGGCCGCCGCGTTGATCGCCGTCGCCGGCAGCTTGTCGGACGCGGTCACGCTCGGGAACGCCATCATCGCGTACTCGAACCCCGCCGGCGTGCTGGCGGCCTGCTCGTTCTCCAGCCACGACCCACACGGGTAGAACGCGACCTTGTCCTGGTTCTGCTGCAGCTGCACCTCAGTGTGCTTCAACCCCAGGTGCGACGGGTTCGCGAACTTCTTACCCACCTCACCCCACGCCGCCGCGGCCTGCTTGACCGCCTCGTTCGTCCACGCACCCGGCTTCAGGTTGTCGATGTCCTTGAGCACCTGCTCGGTACCGATCTTCGCCGCACTGGTCATGATCGCCCGGACCATGTAATACGACGCGTTCGCCCCCGCGTACGAGAACGGCGTGATCCCCGCCGCCTTGATCTTCTCCAACAGCGCGGTGAAATCCGCCCAGGTGGTCGGAATCGTCCACTTGTTCTTGTCGAACAGCTTCTTGTTGTACCAAAGCCCGAACACCGTGAACGAGTAGTTCACCGCGAACGGCTTGCCGTCGTACGTGCCCTGCTGCACCGCACCGGGGACGAGCGTCTCGGCGACGGTCTTGCCCTCGATGTCCAGGGACGGCGCGGCGAACAGATCGGTCAGGTCGGCCGCCTGCCCGGCCTTCACGATCGCGCCGAAGTCCATGATGTCCGACCCCGAGTTGTTGATCATGTCGGGGGCGTTGCCGGAGTTCAGCCGCGGCTTGATGGTCGTGGCGACCTGCTGGGTGGCCGAGTAGGTGACCTTCGAGTCCGGCCACTTCTTGTTGTAGAGCGGAGTGTCCACATCGGTGGCGTACTTGGTGCCGAGACCACCATCGAAGATCACGATCTCGATGCCGGCCTTCGGGTCGATACCCAGCGGGTTGTCCGCCGACTTGGTCCCGGTCGCCTGCTTGGTGTCGTCACTGCTGTCGTCCGAGCCCGCGCAGGCGGACAGGAAGCTGACGCCCGGGGCGGCCACCAGGCCGACGGCGGCGGCACGGCGCAACAGAGTACGACGATCGGTTGTCACAGACATCTATGTCCCTTTCGGAGAGTGGAATCAGCCCTTGACCGCACCGGCGGTGAGCCCGGAGGCGATGTTGCGTTGCACCGCCAGGAAGAAGATGACAACCGGGATCGACGTGATGATCGCGCCGGCCATCAGCGGGCCCCAGTAGGTGCCCCGGCTGGTCTGGTTCTGCATCAGCCAGGCCATCAGGTTCTGGTGTTCCGGGTCGTTGAGCGTGTTGATGATCATGAACTCGTTCCAGGCCTGGATGAACCCGTAGACCGAGGTCGCGACCAGGCCGGGACCGGTCAGCGGCAGGACGATCCGCCAGAACACCTGGCCCCTGGTGCAGCCGTCGATCATCGCGGCCTCGTCCAGCTCGCGCGGGATGCCGGCGATGAAGCCGCGCAGCATCCACACCGTGTACGGCAGGATCAGCACCGTGTAGACCAGCGTCACGCCGACCAGGGTGTTGCCCACCGCGTTCCAGCTCTGCAGCATCAGGAAGATCGGGATCAGCAGCGAGATGAACGGGATCAGCTGCACCGCGAGGACCACCATGATGATCGCCCGCCGGCCGTAGAATCGGAACCGGGCCACCGCGAGCGCGCCCAGGAAGCCGACGATCAGCGCCGCCACCACCGCCATGGCCGTCACCAGCACCCCGTTGACCAGGGACTGCTTGAACAGCGGGGCGTTGAACGCGGAGGTGAAGTTGTCCAGCGTCGGCGCGTTCGGGATGAACGTCGGGGTGAAGCTCGACCACTCGGTCTGCGGTTTGAACGCGGTGATCAGCACCCAGTAGACCGGGAAGAACATCACGAGCGCGAAGATGACGCCGCTGATGTTGGCGACGAGGCTGCCGGCCCGGCTGCGCCCGACGGTCATCACGCCGTCGTCGGCCTTGCGGGCCTTGCGGCGCGGCGGCGTGCTGGTGAGGACGGCCATCAGTCCACCTCTCCGATCTTGAACATCTGGCGGATGTAGACCGCCATCGCGCCGAGCAGGATGAGCACGGTGATCATCGCGATCGCCGAGCCGAGGCCGTACTTGTTCTGCGCGAAGGCCTGCACGTACGAATAGGTCGCCAGGGTCTGGAACTCGGGCTCCGGCTTGCCGTCCCGCATCACCCAGTTCTGGGTGAACAGGCCGAAGTTCCAGATCACCGACAGGGTCGTGACGATCACCATGAGCGGCTTGAGGATCGGCACGGTGATGTTCTTGAACGACTGCCAGGCGTTGGCGCCGTCGACCGTGGCGGCCTCCATCAGCTCCTTGGGCACCTGGGTCAGCCCGGCGTTCAGGGTGATCGCCAGGAACGGGATGCCGGCCCACACCACGCAGGACGTGATCACGATCCAGCCCTGGATCGGGGTGAAGAACCACGAGTGGTTCTGGAACTCGACGCCCGGCAGCTTGTCGATCAGGTAGTTGATCACCCCGACGTCGGAGTCGGTCATCATCTTGAAGATCTGCGCCTGGACCAGCGCGGGCAGCGCCCAGACGAACATCATCGCGATGATCATGAGGAGCCGGACGGTCCTGTTGACCCGGCGCATCAGCAGCGCCACACCGAGGCCGATCAGCACGCTGAGGACCACCGAGACCGCGGTGAAGAGCACCGTGCGCGTGACCACCGACCAGAAGGCGCTGTCGGAGAGCACGGCGACGTAGTTGTCCAGGCCGACGAACGGCGCGGCGGCGCCGGTCCAGAGCTCCTTGAGCCCCAGCTTCTGGAACGAGAGCACCAGCATGCGCCCGACCGGGTAGGCCAGCAGCAGGGCGAGGAGAATCAGCGCCGGGCCGGACAGCAGCCACGGGAGGACGACGTCGTCCCCGCCGCGCTTGCGCCGCTTGTGCCGGACCACCGGTCGCTCCGCGCCGGATCCGTTCGGCCCGCTCTGCGTGCGGGTCGCCGGAGAGTCGACGGCGTACATCAGCTTTCCTCTCTCACCGAAGAAGAAGAGACAGCGGTGCGCTGCCCGCCCGCCGGAGGGCGGGCGGGCAGCGTCCGGATCAGCCGTTGAGCGTCTTGGCGATCTGCTCGTCAGCGGCGGCAGTGGCGTCCGCCAGGGACTTCTTGCCGGTCAGGATGTCCGACAGCATGTTCTGCAGCACGTTGGCCTTCTCCACGTCGGCCCACTTGCCGGAGTTCGGCACCGCCCAGCTGTTCTTCGCCGCGCCGGCGGTGAACTTCAGCGCCGGGTTGTCGGCGGCGGCCTGGTCCAGCAGCGAGGTGGCGTTCGGCAGGGCGCCGGCCTTGATCAGGCCCTTCATCGAGGTGCTGTCGGTGAAGGCCTTGATCCACTGAGCGGCCAGCTCCGGGTTCTTGCTCTTCAGCGGGACGCCGACGTTCGAGCCACCGAGCAGCGAGGGGATCTCCGGCATCGGAGCGGCGGCCAGCTTGCCGTCCACCTTGGTCGGAACCAGCGGCGAGTTGGCGTCGTTCGGGTCCTTCTTGACCTTCTCGGCGGAACCCTGCTCCCAGCCGTTGCCGTAGAACATGCCGGCGTTGGCCTGGCTGAACACCAGGTACTGGTCGGCCTCGTCCTTGGTGACGTCCGCCTTCGAGTACTTCTTGACCAGGTCGACCCACTTCTGCAGACCGGCCTGCGAGGCCGGCGTGGAGAGCTGGCCGGTCCACTTGTCGCCGTCCTTCTTGGCGATGTCGCCGCCGTTGGCCTTCACCCACGACATCGCGGCGTACCAGTAGCGACCCGGCATGTAGACCGAGCCGAACTTGGCGTCCTTGTTGGCGGCCTGCACCTTGTCCGCGTCGGCGAGGAACTCGTCGTACGTCTTCGGCGCGTCGGTGATGCCGGCCTTCTCGAACAGGTCCTTGCGGTAGATCAGCACCCGGGCGCCCGCGTAGTAAGGCACGCAGTAGGTCTTGCCGTCCTTCTCACAGGCGCCGGAGAGGCCGGCCAGCCAGGTGTCGGAGTTCTCGAAGCTCTTCTTGTCGAGCTCGGCGAAACCCTCGGAGTCGACGTACTTCGGGAACTGGGTGTTGCCCAGCTCGACCACGTCCGGGACGTCCGAGCCGGCCAGCGAGGCGTCCAGCTTGGTGAGCACGTTCGCCCACTGCTGGTACTCGACCTGCACCTGCGCGCCGGTGGCGTCGGTGAACCGCTTGGAGGCGTCGTCGACGACGCTCTTCCAGCCGCTCTGGGCGTCGACCATGAGCCAGACCTTGATGGTCTTGCCCTTGCCGTCGACGGTGTTGTTGGCCGACGTGGTGGCACTGTCGCCGCTGTTGCCACCGCACGCGGCGGTACCGACCAGCGTCGCGGCGAGAGCCGCGGCGACCGCGAACTTGCGCTTCACTTTTCCTCCCGGAAGGGGTTTCATGCGTAAAAAGGGGTTAGGCGTCTTTCGCCGCTTTGTGTCCGTGCACTGCCTGGGCGGTGCGCTGGAAGGCGGCATGCGAGCGTTCGTGGGTCCGCTGCGCGACGGCCACGTAGAGCAGATCGAGGACCACCAGCTGGGGATGCCGGGCGGAGAGTGCGTCCGGCCGGAAGGTGGTCGCCTGGGTCGCGGTGATCAGGACGATGTCGGCGAGCTCGGCCAGCGGGGAACGAGGGAAGCTGGTGAGCGCGATGGTGGTGGCGCCCCGGCTGCTCGCCTCGGCGAGCAGCTCGATCGTCTCGCCGGTCTCGCCGGTGTGCGAGATGCCGAGCGCGACGTCGCCGGGCCGGGACAGCGCGGCGCTGGCCAGACCGTTGTGCACGTCGGTCCAGGCCCACACCGGGATGCCGATGCGGTGCAGACTGAACTGCATCTCCTCGCCGACCAGCGCGCTTCCGCTGGCGCCGAAGATGTTCACCCGCGGTGCGGCGGCGATCGCCACCGCGGCCCGCTCCACCTCGCCCAGGTCCAGCAGCGAGGCGGTGTCGTGCATGGCCCTGGTGTCGGAGGCCATGATCTGGCCGAGCACCCGCTCCAGGGGGTCGTTGGGCTGGATCTCCCGGCCGATGTCGACCGTCCAGCCGGCCGAGCGGGCCCGCCCGGTCTCCGCGGCGATGCCCAGCCGCAGGTCGGCGTAGCCGTCGAAACCCAGCGCCCGGCAGAACCGGGTCACCGTCGCCGGTGAGGTGCCGCTGCGCTCGGCGAGCTCGACGATGGTGGCGCGGGAGGCGGCGGCCGGGTCGGTGAGGACCTGCTCGGCGACCCGCTGCAGCGCGCCGGTGAACTCCGGCAGCAGCGTCCGGACCCGGACCAGGACCCCGTCGGCGGGCGGGTGGTCCATGGGGTCGCTCCCGATTTTTTCCGTACGCCCGTTCTCGCCGCGCCCGTTCTCGGCCCGCCCGTTGTCGCCGCGGCCGTTCTCGCCACGGCCGCTCTCGGGCCGTCCGTGGTCACCACGGCCGTTCTCGCCGCGCCCGTTCTCGCCGCGGCCGTTTTCACCACGGCCGTTCTCGGCCCGCCCGCTGTCGCCGCGCCCGTTCTCGCCGCGCCCGTTCTCGCCACGCCCGTTCTCGCCGCGCCCGCTGTCGCCGCGGGCGTCGGCCGGCCGGGGCCGGGGTTCGCTCCGGGCCCAGAAATTCTGGTCAAGCCGGTCCCGCACCGTGATGTCGCTCCCGTCGGGGGCGGCCTCGCCGCGGGCCGGCGAGTCGGCAACCGCGGTCAAGGCGGTCCCGTCCATCTCCGGCTCAGCCATCGGTCACCCTTTCAGGAAGGACTGTTTACTGTTGCGGTAAAAGTTCTTACTAACCGCCCCTCCGTGTCAAGGCCGTGGGTGAAGTTTTCAAACCGTTACCTGACCTGGGCCGATGAACGCGTGTTTCACAGCAGCCAGATGACAGCCATCGATCCGGAAATAACCCTTACAACGTGGTCGCCATCACATGTCCAACTTGCGCCCGTTTTGCGCTCCCCTGATCAGCCCACTGACCGCCGCTGATCAGCCCACGCACCCTCACCCGTTCGGCGCCTTCCGCAGGCACCCCGAAACCCCGCGGACACGTCGGAAACACGATCAAAAACATTTCCGGTACGCCGTGCGCCCGGCCGACCCACCCAAAACCGCGCCGCCTCAAACCGCAGCCGATCTCGCCGCCATCGGTCGCCACCGGCCGCAGCCGCCACCCGCCGCCTCAGACCGCAGCCCACCTCGCCGTCACCGGCTGTCTCTCATGGGTCCCTCAACCGGCTTGAAACACCCGTGACCACCAGCCGAGCCGCACCCCTGCGCGGCTCGACCGCACTTGGGTACGCGCCGGCCGGACAGCGTTTTTCCACATTCCCGCGTCGTCCACAGGCTGTCCGTCATCGACCGTTCAGCGTCGCCACACTGTTCAGGCGGGGGTCCCCCAGGGAGGGCGGGCTGACTGCATCGCCGGACGACCGGATCGCAGGCCGACCGGTTCGCGCGAACACGGGATCGCGCGCCGACGATCGCTAGAACAAAGGATCGCGAGCGCCGGACCCCGAGCCGTCCGGATCCCGGGCAGGCGGGATCGCGAGAAGACAGGATCGCGAGCGCCGGAACGCGAGCCGGCCGGACCCCGAGCCGTCCGGACCCCGAGCCGTCCGGACCCCGAGCCGTCCGGACCCCGAGCAGGCGGGATCGCGAAAAGACAGGATCGCGAGCGCCGGATCGCGGGCCGGCCGACTCCGGGCAGGCGGGATCGCGGATCTACGGGCTCGTGATCAGCCGGCGGTGGCTCGGATCGCTTCCACGAAGGCTTCCGAGCGGTGCTCGAAGTTACGGAAGCGGCCGTAGCTGGGCGCGGCCGGGGACAGCAGCACCACGCCGCCGGCCGGGGTCACCTCGCGGGCCAGCCGGACCGCGTCGGCCAGGTCCTCGGACGGGATCGTGGTGATCTTCGGGAGGTCGGCCAGTTCGGCGAGGATGCGCGGGCCGCTGTCCGGCATGCCGATCACGGTGAGTTGCCGGGAGGCGAGGAAATCTCGTAACGGTGAGTAGTCCAGGCCGCGGTCGGTGCCGCCGACCAACACGGTGAGTGGCCGGTCCTCGTAGGCCTCGATGGCGTGCATGGCGGCGAACGGGGCGGTGGACAGGGTGTCGTCGACGAAGGTGAGGCCGGACGGGTCGGGGATCTCGGTGAGCCGGTGCGGCAGGCCCTCGAAGGCGCGGACCGCGGCGGCCAGCTCGGCGCGCAGGCCGACCACGTCGATGCCCATGCCGTCCAGCACGGCCAGCGCCACGCACAGGTTGCGCTCGTTGTGTTTGCCTTTGAGCCGCAGCTCGGAACGGTCGAAGAGCGGGTCGTCGCTGCAGAAGACGGTGCCCTCCTCGACCCGGAAGCGGGAGTCGCCGGCGGCGGCCGGCACCGGCGGGAAACCGTTCCGGTCGGTCGCGCCGCGGAGCTCGTCGCGGAGCCGCTCGTCGGCGCCGTTCACCACGATCAGATCCGGTCCGTGGCGGAGGATGTTCAGCTTGTCGCGGTAGTACTCCCGCTCGCCGCCGTGCGCGTCCAGGTGCTCCGGAAAGAGCGAGGTGACCACCGCCACCCGGGGCGAGTCGGTCAGGTCGGCGCACTGGTAGCTGGAGAGTTCCAGCACGTAGAGCTCGGCCTCGGGCAGGTCGAGCAGGGGTACGCCGATGTTCCCGCCGTACGCGTTCGGCCGCCCGGCCGCCGCGAGCAGGTGGCTGATCAGGCTGGAGGTGGTGCTCTTGCCCTTGCTGCCGGTGACCCCGACGGTCCGCGCCGCGTGGTCGGCCATCCAGAGCGCGCTGCCGCCGGTGACGGTGATCCCGCGCCCGCGCAGCTCCGCCATGAACGGGTGGGTGGACGGCACCCCGGGCGACCGGACGATGACATCCGCGCTGGCCAGAGCCGCGAAGGCGTGCTCGCCGCCGGCCAGCGGGGCGAGCGTGCCGTCCCACGGGTCGTCCAGGTATCCGGCGCTGTCGTTGACCGCGATCAGCCGCGCGGGCTCGTGCCGGGCGATCGCGGTCACCGCGGCCCGGCCCTCCCGGCCGGTCCCCCAGACCGCCACCGATCGGCCGCGCAGGTCTGCCAGGCGCACGTCGTCTCCCCAGGTTGGTTTCCAGCCGGACCGCACTAATATTGCCCGTCAGCCAGTAGACAGGAGTTCCCGGGTGCAGTTCGACGTCATGCGCTTCCCCTCGTCCGCGTTCGATCCGACGACGGGGGTCGCCACGTTCGACTACGTGCTCGACGGTCCGGAGCCGCTGAGCTTCACCGAGACGATCACGTTCCCGGTTGCCGCGGCCGAGCCGCCGGCCGCCTTCTTCCGGGTGCTCGATCTGCTGCACGTGGTCGCCGGGGTGAGCTACTACAAGGTGGGCGCCCCGCCGCGGGTGCTCGCGCCGCTGCCGGTGGCGCCCGCGGTCGCCGCCTGGTTCACCCGGATCTACACCGACGGCCTGGCCGAGTTCGCGTACCGCAACCAGCTCCCGCACGTCCTGGAGCTGACCGTGGAGACCCCCGGCGAGCAGCCCCCGGCCGACCCGGTGGCGGTCACCGGCCGGCCGCTGTCCGCGGTCGGCGGCGGCAAGGACTCGATCGTCACGCTGGAAATCCTGCGTGCCGCCGGGCTCGACCCGGTCCCCTTCTCGGTCAACCCGAACCCGGTGATCGAGAACGTGAACGCCGCCTCCGGCCTGCCCGCCCTGGCCGCCCGCCGCAAGCTCGACCCACGGCTGTTCGAGCTGAACAAGGCCGGTGCGCTGAACGGGCACATCCCGGTCACCGCGATCAACTCGCTGATCGCGATCGCCACCGCGGTGTGGCACGGGCTGGGCCCGGTGGTGATGTCGAACGAGCGCTCCGCGTCCGACCCGAACCTGATCTGGAACGGTCACGAGGTCAACCACCAGTGGTCCAAGGGGGTGCTCGCCGAGGGGCTGCTGCGGGACGCGGTGACGGCGCACACCGGTCTGGTCGACCCGTACTTCTCACTGCTCCGGACGCTCTCCGAGCTGCACATCGCACAGCTGTTCGCCGGTCACACCGCGTACGATGATGTGGTCACCAGCTGTAACAAGGCGTTCAAGTTGCACGACCCGACGGCCCGCTGGTGCGGTGACTGCCCGAAGTGCCGGTTCGTCTTCCTGGCGATGGCCCCGCACATGTCCCGGGAGCGGCTGGCGCACATCTTCGGGCACGACCTGTTCACCGACGAGTCGCAGGTCCCGGGCTTCAAGGAGCTGCTCGGTGTGGACGGGCACAAGCCGTTCGAGTGCGTCGGCGAGGCGGAGGAGTGCCTGGTCGCCCTCTCCCTGCTGACCGACGACGCGCCGGTGCTGGTGGCGCTGCGCGCGGCCGTCCCGGCGTCCGCCTGGGACTCGGTCTCGCACAGCACCGTCTTCACCCCGGGCGGTCCGCACCACATCCCGGCGGCGTACCAGAAGATCCTCGACGCCGCCCTCTGAGGGCTACTCCGGGGCGTCGTGGTGGATGCGGGCCGGGTCGACGCCCAGCTGCCGCAGGGCGATGCTGGTCGCGGCCAGCATCAGCGGCGGCCCGGCCAGGTAGACCTCGTGCCGTGACCACTCGCCGTAAGCCGCGACCGCGTCGGTGACCAGACCGGACGCGTACGGCCCCGGGTTGCCCTCGGCGACCACCGGGACCACCGTGGCCCGGGGCGCCTGCCGGGCCAGCGCGGTCAGCGACTCGATGTCGTAGAGCTCGCCGAGGTTGCGCACGCCCCAGAAGAGCACCGCCGGGCGGGTGTCCCGGACCGCGGCCAGCTCGGCGAGCATCGCTTTCATCGGGGCCACCCCGGTGTCGCCGGCGATCATCAGCACGCCCCGGCCCGGCTCGGCGGGCAGGCCCATCTCGCCCTCGGGGCGGCCGATCCGCACCCGGTCGCCGGGCCGGGTGCCGTGCACCAGCGTGCCGCTCACCCCGGTCTCGGTCTTGGCCCGCACGTGCAGCTCGATCACGTCGTCCACCTGCGGGGCGCCGGCCAGCGAATACGGCCGCCAGACGCCGGGGACGGCGCCGACCTCGACCCGCGCGTACTGCCCCGGGCGGTAGGGCATCGGCAGGAACGGCCGCAGCCGGACCACCGCGAGGTCGGGCCGGCGCAGGTCGTGCCCGACCACCTCGGTCTCCCAGACGGTCGGCTGGTAGGCGATCAGCGTGCCGCCGTGCACGATCCACTCGTAGACGTGCTGCCAGGTCCACCGCCAGGCCTGGTCGAAGTCCTGCCGCCAGGTGCCCGGCGGCATCCCGGCCCGCATCGCCTCGGCGAGCGCCGCGCCGACCAGGTGCAGCTGGCTCCACTGCACGCCGCACTCGGCGAGCACCGCGCCGACCTGCCCGGCCCCGGCCACCACGGCCGGCGGGTCGTCGAGCCGGTGCACCAGCCAGGTGATCGCCCGGGCCAGCTGCCGCCGCTGCGAGTCGACGCTGCCGGGCAGCGCGGTCAGCAGGTCCGGCTGGGCCTGCAGCAGCGCCCGCCAGAGCCGCTCGGCCACCTCGTCCACCCCGCCGGCGAAGGTCAGGCTGGTGCTGAGCAGCCGCTGGGTGTCCTGCAGCGCCAGGGCGTCGCCCGGGTCCATGCCGTCCGCCGCGGCGTGCCGCCGGGTGGTGTTGCGGGCGAAGTGCGCGGCGTACTCCGCCGGGGTGACCGAGGGGAACTCGGTGCCGGGCGCGCCGATCGGGCGCGCCGGCGGCACGCCGGGGACCGCCGGGGTCGGGGTCACCGGTCCGCCCGGGTTGATCCCGGTGATCGGATTGACCCGATTGATCGGTACGCCGTAGGCCGCGCTGGCTCCGGCGCGGTCCTCGTGCCCGGCGACGCCCCGCCGCTGGCCGCCCGGGCCGAGACCGGACCGGCCCAGCGCGGCGCCCTGGTCGCCGCGCCACAGCAGCTCGGACCCGGCGCCGGTGGTGCCCGCGCCGCCGGGTGGCGCCGGCTCGCCCTCGCTCACCGGGCGGGCGGCGTCGCCGGCCTGGCCGGTGCGGCCGATCCCGGACACGTTCCCCGGGCGGGCCGCGCTGCCGGCGGACACCGCGGCCGGCCGGAAGAACGAGGTGATCGCCGGAACGGCCGGCCGGTCCGGGCCGACGGCCGGCCCCGGCGCGCCGGAGTCGGCGGCCTCGGGCGCCGCGGGTGGCTCGGCGCCGGCGTCCGGCTCGGCCCGCTTCTGCTTGCCGGCCGGCAGCTCGGACAGCGCGGCGGCGGCGTCGGCAGCGCCGGCCGCGGCCGCGTCGGGCGCGCTCTGGCGCAGCCGGATGGCCCGCAGCAGGGCGAGCAGATGCGGATCTGATCCCGGACCAGACGACAACTGACACCCCCCGAGAAGCGGAACGTGCGAACAGTACAACCGTACTGCCGATTTCGGCCGGCGACCGCCCGTGCCCCGCACCCCATCTTGCCGCATCGGGGTCGGCAGAATGCTGGTGTGCCAGCCATCGCCATCACCACCCCCGACGACCCGCGCATCGGTGACTACCGGGCCCTCACCGACCTGGAACTGCGCACCCGCTGGGAGCCGCCGAACGGCCTGTTCATCGCCGAGGGGGAGCTGGTCATCCAGCGTGCCCTGCGGGCCGGTTACCGGCTGCGCTCGGCACTGGTCGACGAGAAGCGCGCCGACCAGCTCACCGGCCTGCCGGCGGACGCCCCGCTGTACGCCGCCGCCCCGCCGGTCCTGGAGTCGATCACCGGCTTCCACGTGCACCGCGGCATCCTCGCCTCGTTCCACCGCCGCCCGCTGCCCTCGCTGGCCGACCTGCTCGGCAGCGCGCGGAACCTGGCCGTGCTGGAGGGCCTGAACACGCACACCAACCTGGGCGCGCTGTTCCGCAGCGCGGCCGCGCTCGGCATCGACGCCATCGTGCTCTCGCCGAACTGCGCCGACCCGCTCTACCGGCGGGCGGTGCGGGTGAGCATGGGCGAGGTGTTCGCCATCCCGTACACGAAGGCGGAGACCTGGCCGGATCCGCTGACCGCGATCCGGGACGCCGGCTTCACCCTGCTCGCGATGACCCCGGCGCCGGACGCGGTGGCCCTCCAGCGGCTCACCCCGGAGCAGCGCCGGCGTCCCGCCCTGCTGCTCGGCGCCGAGGGTCCCGGGCTCACCGCGGAGGCGCTCCGGGCCAGCGACGTGCGGGTCGCCATCCCGATGCACAACAACGTCGACTCGCTCAACGTGGCGACCGCCGCCGCCATCACCTTCTACGAGCTGACCCGGGATCACTCCAGCAGGTAAGTCAGGTGGGTGGCCTGCCCGGATGCCCGGGCGTGCACCTGGCGCAGCCGCCGGGACAGCCCGCCCGGGAAGAGCGGCGTGCCGGCCCCGAGCAGCACCGGCGACAGGTGCAGCCGCAGCTCGTCGACCAGCCCCGCGTCCAGCGCGCCCCGGATCACCTGGGCGCCGCCCATGATCACCACGTCCCGCTCCCCGGCCAGCGCGACGCCCTTGGCGACCGCGCTGGCCACCCCGTCCACCACGAAGGTCATCCGGTCGGCGAGCCGCACCGTGTCCGGCGGGATCCGGGTCACCACCAGCACCGGTGGCGTCGCCGCGCGGTCCGCGCCGTAACCCATCTCGTCGGTCCACCCGTGGGGCCCGTCGACGATGTCGAACAGCCGCCGCCCCATGATCACCGCGCCGGTGGCGGCGGTGGTCGCGTCCAGCACGTCGGCGTCCACCGGGTCCGGGTGCAGCGCCCAGGTGTGCAGCGCCTCGCCGCCGTCGCCGAGCCCGTTGTCCCGGCCCGGGTCCGGCCCGGTCACGTATCCGTCCAGTGACATCGAGATGTCGGCGATCACCCGTGCCATGCCTGTCCCCTCTCGTCACGTTCCGGGGACAAGTCTCAGGTCCGCGGCACCAACCGGCCACCCGTCCAGGCCAGCCCCATCCCGGCGGCGAGGAGCAGCAGCGCGCCGACCGTCGGCAGCGGCCGCACCGCGTACGACCCGGCGCCCAGCGCCACCGCAGCGAGCATCAGCAGCACGCCGTCCGCCGGGTTGACCAGCTTGGAGCGGAACACCGCCCAGCCGAGCAGCAGCAGCCCGGTCCCGGAGATCGCGCAGGCCACCTGGACCAGGGTCCGCACCTGCCCGGCGGCGAGCGAGACCGAGTCGGCCGCGCCGTCCGCGGGCAGCGCGGCCAGCGGCAGCAGCAGGGTGCCGCCGGCCAGCGCGACCAGCAGCCCGGTCAGCGCGACGCGCCGGGTCCGTGCCCCGGCGAGCAGGCCGGCCAGCGCGATCAGCGCGACCGCCGCCAGCCAGCCGGCCAGCAGCGCGACCGGCAACGGGCCGGGCGGGACGCCGACCCCCAGGGTGACCCAGCCGTACAGGACCGAGGCCGCGGGCAGCGCCCACAGGGCCAGCCGGGCGAACCGGCGCACCGACCAGATCCACACCGCCTCCCGGACCGGGAGCACGTAGTGGTCCGCGACGGCGCCGTCGGCCGGGGCGGCGGCGCCGACCCAGGCCGGGGCCACCCGCAGGGGCCGGCCGCTCGCGGTGTGACGATGGCTGATGCTCATGGCTCCGCCTCGCTCGCAGGGGCAACACGCCGAGCGGCCGGGGGCAACCGGTCGGAAATCCGAGACGAAGCATGTCAAATACGTAGGAAGCTGTGAGCCTAATCTCAGGAAATGTCGAGAAAAGCCGGACGGCCGGCCTCCGTGGAGACCGGCCGTCCGTGCTGACAGCTTCCGTCCTGACGGGTCAGGAACGCTCGGGCTGGGCCGCCCCGTTGTAGTCCGCCCCGCCGATCGCCGACGCCGGCGGCACCGCCGGCGCGGCGGGCAGCGCCGCGGTCTGCTCCGAGTCGCCGGACACCTGCGCCTCGGCCTCGCGCACCTCGGCGTTCACCCGCTGCGCCTCGGCCGCGGCGGCCTCCGCGGCGGCCTCCGCCTCGCGCTCCACCGCACCGGCGTCCACCTGCGGCGACGGGATGTCGCCGGCCATGTTGGCCAGGCCGCCCAGCGCGCCGCCGAGACCCTCCAGGGCCTTGGTCAGCTCGGTCGGCACGATCCACACCTTGTTCGCCGAGCCGTTGGCGATCTGCGGCAGGCTCTGCAGGTACTGGTACGCCAGCACCTTCTGCGACGGGTTGGCCTGGTGGATCGCGTCGAACACGGTCCGGATCGCCTTGGCCTGACCCTCGGCCTGCAGGATCCGGGACTGCCGGTCACCGTCGGCGCGGAGCACCGCGGCCTGCTTCTCACCCTCGGCGGTGAGGATCTGCGCCTGCTTGTGACCCTCGGCGTTCAGGATCGTCGCGCGGCGCTCCCGCTCGGCGCGCATCTGCTTCTCCATCGAGTCGCGGATGCTCGGCGGCGGCTCGATCGCCTTGATCTCCACCCGGGTGACCTTGATGCCCCACCGGCCGGTGGTCTCGTCCAGCACCGTGGACAGGTGCCGGTTGATCTCCTCGCGGCTGGTCAGCGCGCGCTCCAGGTCGAGCGAACCGATCACGTTGCGCAGGGTGGTGACGGTGAGCTGCTCGATCGCCTGGAGGAAGTTGGCGATCTCGTAGGTGGCCCGGACCGGGTCGACGACCTTGAAGTAGAGCACGGTGTCGATCGAGACGACCAGGTTGTCCGAGGTGATCACCGGCTGCGGCGGGAACGAGACCACCTGCTCCCGCATGTCCACCTTGCTGCGCACCGCGTCGACGAACGGGACCAGCAGGTTGAGGCCCGGGTTGAGGGTCCGCTTGTAGCGGCCCAGCCGCTCCACCACGTCCATCCGCTGCTGTGGGACGATCCGGATGGACCGGACGATGGTGGTCACCGCGAAGATGGCGATGACTATGACCAGGACAGCGATGACTGCTTCCATGGCGCCTCTCTATGTGTAGCGATGCACTTCTTGTCAGAGGTCGGGCAGATCGTCGTGCCAGACCAGGGCGGTGGCGCCCCGGACCTTGACCACGCGGACCCGCTGGCCGGCCGGGAACGTCTCCCGGCCGTCGAAGGAGCGGGCCTGCCAGATCTCGCCGTCGATCCGGATCTGGCCGTGGTCGGCGTCAACGTCCTCGAGCACGGTGCCGTGGTGCCCCTCCATCGCCTCGATGCCGAAGGGGGTGTCGCCGGTCTCCAGCGCGGACCGGGCGTGCCGCATGATCACCGGGCGGATCGCCGCCACCGACAGCCCGGAGACCAGGGCGAAGACGATGACCTGGAGGAGCAGCGGCGCACCCAGGGCAGCCGCCAGGGCCGCCGCGGCGGCGCCGGCCGCGAAGAAGATGATCAGAATGGTCGCGGTGAAGGCCTCGCCGATCGCCAGAGCGACGGCGAGGACGACCCAGAGAACGGCATCCACATCAACGATCGTGTCACGTCGGCGCATATCCGGCGATGCCACGCTACGGCGTAGCCGAACCGCCCTCGGACAGTTGTACCCGTCAGTCGCACAGCAGGAGGACCCCCACCGTGACACTGCTTCCGGAGACCGCCCGACGGGTCGACGAGATCGCCGCCCGGGCCCAGTCCCGTGGCCGGGTGCCGTCACTCGCCCTGGCCGTGGTGCGCGACCGGGCGGTGCTGCACAACGCCTTCGCCGGGGAGACGCCGCGACCCGACCCGAAGACCCAGTACCGGCTCGGCTCGATCACCAAGACGATCACCGCGACGCTGGTCATGCAGCTGCGCGACGAGGGCTTCTTCGCGCTCGACGACCTGCTCTACCGGCACCTGCCGGGCACCCCGATCGGCGGGGTGACGCTGCGCCAGCTGCTCGGGCACGTCTCCGGGCTGCAGCGGGAGCCGGACGGGCCCTGGTGGGAACGGAACCCGGGCGGGGACGTGGACCAGTTGCTGGGCGGGTTGACGTACGAAAAACTGACCGGACCCCCCTTCCGCCGCTACCGCTACTCGAACCTGGCCTACGGACTGCTCGGCGCGGTCCTCGCCCGGGTCACCGGGCAGAGCTGGTCGGAGCTGGTCACCAAGCGGGTCCTCGACCCGCTGGGAATGAAACGCACCAGCTACCACCCGGTCGAGCCGTTCGCCCGCGGCTACGTGGTGCACGCGCTCGGCGGCACGCTGCACGAGGAGCCGCGCCCGGACACCGGCGCGATGGCCCCGGCCGGCCAGCTCTGGTCCACCGTCACCGACATGGCCAAGTGGGCCGGCTTCCTGGCCGACCCGGCCCCCGCGGTGCTGGCCCGGGAGACAGTCGACGAGATGTGCAGCCCGGTCACCATCGGCGACCTGGAGTCCTGGACCGCCGGGCACGGCCTCGGGCCGCAGCTGTTCCGGGTCGGCGAACGCGTCTACGTCGGTCACGGCGGCTCGATGCCCGGCTACGTCGCGCACCTCGCGGTGCACCGGCGCAGCCGTTACGGCGTGGTGGTCTTCGCCAACGCCTACGGCTTCGACGGCGAGGACAGCATCAAGGACCTGAGCCTGCGCACCCTCACCACGGTCCTGGACAGCGAGCCGCCCGCGCCCGCCCCGGCCTGGCACCCGCCCGCGCCGCCGCGGGGCGAGGCCGCCGAGATCTGCGGCCGCTGGTGGTGGATGGGCCGCGAATACGACCTCGCCCCGGAGGCCGACGGACTGGCGATGACCGGTCCCGGCCACCACACGCTCTTCCGCCGCGAGGCCCCGGACCGCTGGCGCGGCGTCACCGGCAGCAACGAGGGCGAGATCCTCACGGTCCTGCGCACCCCGGACGGCGCGGTCTCGAAGATCGACATCGCCACGTTCCGCTTCAGCCGGAATCCCCACGATCTCGCTTGAAGGCCACTTTCCGGTACGGCCGGAGCACCCAGCCGGCGGCCGCCGCCGTCGTCCACAGTCCCGGGTTGTCCACAGGCCGGCCGCCACCGCCCGGCGCCTCCCGCCACACTGTTCAGCGGGGGCAACCCCCTGGGAGGGCGGGCAATAAGCGCGGGGCGCGCCTCGGACCCGCGCCCCCGCGCCGGAGCCATCGGTTGCGGCCGGGTGCTCGCCCGCATCGTGTTGCTGCGCTGGCCCGATCTGCTGCCGGCCCGGGCCGGCAAGCCGCGCTCGGCCCAGAGCCACCGACAGCACAGGCCGGCAAGCCGCCCTCAGCCCAAAGCCACCCACAGCACAGCCCGGCAAGCCGCCCTCAGCCCAAAGCCACCCACAGCACAGCCCGGCAAGCCGCGCTCGGCGCAGACCCACCGATCGCGGCTAAGCGCCCGCCAGCACCGGCGCCGGTTCCGGCTCCGCGGCCGGAGTGCGAGCGGTCAGCCCGACGGCCAAACCCACCGCGACCGTCGCGATGCCGACCCAGACCAGCGGGCGCGGCGCCGGCCCACCGAGCGCCATCCCGGTCAGCGCCGCCGAGATCGGCGCCACCCCGGTGAGCAGCCCCGCCCGGCCGGGGCCGATCCGGGTGACGCAGGTGTACCAGAGCAGGAAGGCCACCGCGGTGACCGCCACCGCCAGGTAGAGGCCGGCCAGCACGTCGTCGCCGTGCAGGCGGAGGGCCGCGGCCGGGCCCTCGGTGACCAGCCCGCCGACGCCGAACAGGACGACCGCCATCCAGGTGGCGTGCACCGAGACGCCGAGCGGGCCGTGCCGGCCCAGGACCGGGACGGCGAGCAGGGTGAACAGGGCTTCGCAGACGAAGGTGACGACGGCCCAGAGCACCCCGGTGGTGTCGGCCCGGCCGAGGCCTTCGACCAGGACCGCGCCGAGGGTGACCACGACCGCGGCGAGCAGCACCCGCGGGGCCGCGCCGTGGCCCTGCAGCAGCGGGCCGCCGGCGGCGAGCAGGATCGGGACGCAGGCGACCGCGACGCCGAGGACCGCGGGTTCGGCGTGTTCGGCGCCGTGCACCAGGGCGATGTTGAAGATCAGTAGACCGGCCACGGTGACGCCGAGCAGCCAGAGCCATTCGGCGCCGCGCGGGCGGCGCAGCGGGGTCCGGGTCGCCCGGGCCCAGACGATCAGCAGCAGGCAGGCCAGCGCGTAGCGGAGGGCCTGCACGGTCAGGTTGGGCGCGTCGGCCAGGTGGCCGGAGACGGCGACGCTGCCGCCGACGAACGCCATGCCGGCCGCGCCGGCCAGGATCGGGAACGCCTTCATGCGTCTCATGCTCCCGGCGGGTATGGTCCGTTTCGAGGTCCAATCCCGGCGGGATGAGGTGAACCAATTCTCGGCTCCGGGGCGACGGCGACCGAGGAGACGGTGTGGGAGCGGCGCAGGCGGGCGAGATCGGGTCGGACTTCCTGCAGTTGCGGACGGAGGAGGCGCCGGCGAAAGGGCTGACCGGCTGGCTGGCCGACGGCCTGCGCGCGGCGATCGCCGCCGGCCGGCTGGCGCCCGGCACCCGGCTGCCGCCGACCCGGTTGCTCGCGGCCGAGCTGGGCGTCTCCCGAGGCGTGGTGGTGCAGGCCTACCAGCGGCTGGTGGACGAGGGGCTGGCCGGGGCACGGACCGGCTCCGGGACGGTGGTGGCCCGGGACGCGGCGGTCACCCCGCGACCGCCCGCCGACCGGCGGCGCACGTTGCACGAGCTGCGGCTGCCACTGTCCACCCCGGACGGCATCGACCTGAACCTCTCCCCCGGTGTGCCCGACCTCTCCGCGTTCCCGCGGGCCGCCTGGCTGCGGGCGGAACGCGCGGTCCTGGACCGGGTGACCGCCGCCGACCTGGGGTACGGCGATCCCGGCGGCACCCCACGCCTGCGTGCCGAGCTGGTCGGGTGGCTCGCCCGTACCCGGGGAGTCCTGGCCGAGGCGGACGACATCCTGGTGTGCGGCGGCGTCGCGCAAGGGCTCGCTCTCCTGGCGCAGGTCCGGTCGGCCCGCGGCGAGACCGGGTGGGCGGTCGAGGATCCGGGGTCGCGCGGCGCCCGTGACCAGATCGCGCACTGGGGGATGCACCCCGAGCCGGTGCCGGTCGACAGCGGCGGGCTGCGTGTCGACGCGCTGATCGGCAGCGGTCTGCGGACCGTGCTGCTCACCCCGGCGCACCAGTTCCCGACCGGGGTGGTGCTCGCCCCGGAGCGCCGCCGCGAGCTGCTCGCCTGGGCGGCCGGCGGCGACCGGCTGGTGATCGAGGACGACTACGACGCCGAGCACCGCTACGACCGGGCGCCGGTCGCCGCGCTCCAGGGTTCCGCCCCGGAACAGGTCGCCTACCTGGGCAGTGTCTCCAAGTCGCTGGCCCCGGGGATCCGGCTGGGCTGGCTGATCGCGCCGCGCCGGTGGCAGGCCGACCTGCTCGCCGCCAAGCACGCCAGCGACCTGGGCAGCTCCGCGCTCCCCCAGCTGGTGCTCGCCGAGTTGCTGGCCGGCGGGGATTACGAGCGCCATTTGCGTACGGTCCGCGCCCGCCAGCGGATCCGTCGCGACGCCCTGCTCGCCGGCCTGCGGGCGCACCTGCCGCAGGCCCGGGTCCGTGGCGTGGCGGCCGGCCTGCACCTGCTGGCCGAGTTGCCGGCCGGGGTGGACGATGTCGCCTTCGCCGGCCGGGTCCGGGACGCCGGCGTGCTGGTGCACCCGCTCAGCTGGCACCGGCTGCTCCCCGGCCCGCCGGGGCTAGTGATCGGTTACGCCGCGCACCCGCCGGACCGGCTGGCCGAGGCCGCCGCCCGGATCGGCCGGGTCCCGCTGTCAGAGCACGGCGAGCCGGTCGACTAGCAGCGCCACCCGCGCCTCGGCGGCCTCGGGCAGCAGCCGGCCGGCCCGGGTCAGCGTCGCCAGGCCGTGCAGCGACGACCAGAACACCTCGGTGAACAGTCCCGTGTCGACGCCCTCCCCGGCGACCTCGCCGAGGCTCTCGAGCAGCGCGGCGAAGGCGTCCTTGAGCGGCTCCGGGGTGTCCTCCCGGGCGTAGGCCAGACCGCCGTCGAGCTGGAACAGCGCGTCGTAGACCGCCGGGTGGCGGGCGGCGAAGTCGAGGTAGGCGCGGGCCAGCGCGGCGACCCGGGCCCGCGGGTCGGCCTGGGCGGCGGTGGCGGCCCGCACCGCCGCCGCCATCTCGGTGGCGCCCTGCAGGGCGACCGCTCCGATGATCTCCCGCTTGCCGCGGAAGTGGCTGTAGAGGACCGGCTGGCTGTACTCGATCCGCTCGGCGAGCCGCCGGGTGGTGACCGCGTCCCAGCCCTGCTGCTCGGCGAGCTCGCGGGCGGTCTCCAGGATCAGGCGCTCGCGGACCGCCCGGTCGCGCTGCTTGCGTTCGGCTACCGACATGCCCTCATCCTAGCGCCGCTAGGCATGCGAGCAAGAGCAGTCCGACGCCCCGGATCAGTCGGGCAGCACCGTGACGTGGTCGATGAGCCGCTCCATCGAGTTGATCAGCGGGGTCTCGACGTCGCGGTAGCTGTGCACCGAGGCCAGGATCCGGCGCCACATGTCGGCCGGCTCGCGCACCCCGACCGCCTCGCAGACGCCCTCCTTCCAGGGCCGCCCCGGCGGGATGACCGGCCACGCGCGCAGGCCCACCCGTTCGGGTCGGACCGCCTGCCAGACGTCCACATAAGGATGACCGGTGATCAGCACGTCCGGATGGGTGACCGCGGCCACGATCCGGCTCTCCTTGGAGCCCGGCACCAGGTGGTCGACCAGCACCCCGAGCCGGCGCTGCGGTCCGGGCCGGAAGTCCCGGACGGCGGCGGCCAGGTCGTCGATGCCGTCCAGCGGCTCCACCACCACGCCCTCGATCCGCAGGTCGTCGCCCCAGATCCGCTCGACCAGGGCGGCGTCGTGGATGCCCTCCACCCAGATCCGGCTGGCCTTGGCCACCCGCGCGGTCACCCCGGCCACCGCGACCGACCCGGAGGCGGTCAGCCGGCGCGGCGCGGGCGCCGTCTGCGGGGCCGGTCGGCGCAGCGTGACGACCTGCCCGTCGAGCAGGAAGGCGGCCGGCTCGAGCGGGAAGTTGCGGCGCTTGCCGTGCCGGTCCTCCAGCACCACCGCGCCGTACTCGAAGCCGACCACCGCGCCACAGAACCCGGAGTCGGCGTCCTCGACGACCAGGTCCGGCTCGGCGTCCACCTCCGGGATCACTTTTCGCCGGCGCCAGTTGCCGGACAGCACGTCCTCCCCATACATGAATCGCACGGTAACCCCTCCGTTCGGACACGCCGGGGTGACGCTCCGAGCCGAGACAAGGTTCCGGGGTGGCACGTACCCTTGCTCGCATGCATTCCGCAGCAGATGCGGCCACCCGCACCGCCCGCCGGTCCACCCGCTTCGTGGCCTGGGTGCGGGCCTGGCGCGCCGGGCTCGTCCCGTTCGACGAGCTGGCCGACGAGATCGCCGGCGACGAGGAGCACCTCGTCGCCGATGCCCCGGGCACCTGGACCGACGTCCCGCTCGGCCAGGGCCTGCCGATCTTCGCGAAGCTGCATCCCGACGACATCCGGCTGGTCCTGCCGGTCCCCGGTGACCCGCGTGGACTGCCCGGCCCGGGCCCGCTGACCGGCGCCGCGCTGCTGGCCGGCGAGGCGGTGATCACGCCGGGGTTCGGGGTGATCCCGGAGGTGCGCCGGCACACGTCCGGCTCCGGCGTGGAGTTCGAGACGGTGGTCTGGCGGGTGCTGCCGGCGCCCGAGCACCGGCCGGTCTTCCAGATGGGCGCGGCCGAGGCCGAGGCGCAGCTGACCGCGGCGCTCGGCGAGGCCACCACCCGGCTGACCAAGCTGGACGTGGCGCAGTGGAAACCGGAGCTGTCCGGGGCGTTGCAGGCGCTGCGCAGCCCGGAGAGCACCGCCACCCTGCCGCCCGGGTTCGATCCGCGGTCGCGGCGGCTGTTCGCCCGGGCCAGCGTGCTCGACCGGGTGCTCGCGCTGGCCGAGACGAACGCGCCGGGCGGCGCGGTGAACGGCTACGAGGCCCAGCAGCGGGACGAGGCGCTCCGGCCGCTGACCGCGGCGTGCCGGCAGGCGCTGGTCGCGGCCTGCAACGCGCCGCTGCGCCCGTGACCGCCGACCGGCACGCGCACTGCACGTTCTGCGGGGCGCGGTTCACCCCGGACCAGCCGTGGCCACGCCGGTGCGCGGCGTGCGGCGAGACGACGTACCGGAACCCGACCCCGGTCGCGGTGGCGCTGCAGCCGATCGGTTCCGGTCTGCTGGTGGTGCGGCGCGGCATCCCGCCGGCCGCCGGCCTGCTCGCCCTGCCGGGCGGTTTCATCGAGCTGGGCGAGACCTGGCAGACCGCGGCCACGCGCGAGCTGCGCGAGGAGACCGGCCTGACGGCCGACCCCGGTGAGGTACGCCTCTTCGACGCGCTCAGCGCCCCGGACGGCACCCTCCTGATCTTCGGTGTGCTCCCCCCGCTCGCCGACCCGGAGCAGCTGCCCGGCATGCCGCAGCCGGAGGTGCTCGGCCTGGAGGTCCTGCACGCCCCGGCCGAGCTCGGCTTCAGCCTGCACACCCAGGTCGCCGCCCGCTGGTTCGCCGAGTCCCAGGTGGCCGGCTGACCGCACCGGACGCCGCGGCCCCGGTCGACGCCGGCTCGGGACCGGCCGGCCGCACCGGCGCGCAGCCCCGCTGGACGCCGGCTCGGGACCGGCCGGCCGCACCGGGCGTCGCGGCGTCAGTCGATCAGATCGGCTTTGACCAGCTCGTCCAGGAGCAGGCGGATGGCGGGGGCGCAGCGGGCCGTGTCGGTCGAGGTGAACCAGGCCAGCTCGGCGATCTCGTTGGCCGGGGCCGGGGTGGGGGCCGGGTCGGCGGGGTCGCCGCGGAAGGTGATCAGGCGGACCCGGGTGCCGGGTGGACGGTTGTGCGCGGGCGCCTCGATCGTACGGAAAAGGCGCAGCCCCGCGGCCTCGACCCGGACGCCGACCTCCTCCTCGGCCTCCCGGGCGGCCGCCTCGGCGGCGGTCTCGCCCGCCTCCAGCTTGCCGCCGGGCAGGTAGAAAGCGTCCGACTGGCGCGCCCGGACGACCAGGACCCGGCGCCCGCGGACCCACACCCAGGCGGCCGCGACGACCTCGCTCATGCCAGCACGAACGGGTCGCCGGCCTCGAAACGGGCCAGGTCCGCCAGGGTGCGCCGGGTGTTCGGGCCGGCCGTCTCGGGCAGCGCGCCGACCGGGTAGAACGCGGCGTCGACCGTCTCGTCGGTCTCCCGGAGCAGCTCGCCGGACCACGAGTCGGCCCGGCAGGCGAGGGTGACGTGCTGGTACGGCTGGCCCCAGGCGCTGGTGGTCAGCTCCTCGCCGGAGTAAAGGGCGAACGGCGTGACACTGTGCACGGTCAGGCCGGTCTCCTCGAACACCTCGCGGATCGCGCACTGGCTCAGCGTCTGCCGCAGCTCCATGGTGCCGGCCGGGAGCGCCCACCGGCCGTTGTCGCTGCGCCGGATCAGCAGCACCCGGCCGTCCGGGTCGCGCAGCACGGCCCGCGCCCCGACGGTCATCAGCACCCGGGCCGGTCCGACCGACTCCCGCAACTGCCCGAGATACGACTCTTCCCACGCCGGCACGCCAGCGAGGCTAGGCGGCAGGCGGCAACTCAGGCCGCTCGCCACGCCGCCGAACAGGACGGTGTGCCCCCGCTCACACCACCCGGCCGAACCCGGGCGCCCTGCTCCTGCTGGCCACCCGGGTCCGCGGGCCGCGCGGGCGAGCCGGGTCCGCGGGCCGCGCGGGCGAGCCGCGGACCGCGCGGGTCCGGCGGCCGGCCCGGGACCGGCCGCCGGACCGGCGGTGCTAGATCTCGTCGATCAGGTCGGCGACCGAGTTGACGATGCGGGACGGCCGGTACGGGTACGTCTCGCTCTCCATCCGGCTGCTGATCCCGGTGAGCACCAGGATCGTCTCCAGCCCGGCCTCCAGCCCGCACAGCACGTCGGTGTCCATCCGGTCACCGATCATCGCGGTGGTCTCGCTGTGCGCGCCGATCGCGTTCAGCGCCGAGCGCATCATCATCGGGTTCGGCTTGCCGACGAAGTACGGCTTCACCCCGGTCGCCCGGGAGATCATCGCGGCCACCGAGCCGGCCGCCGGCAGCAGGCCCTCGGTGGACGGCCCGGTCGCGTCCGGGTTGGTGCAGATGAACCGGGCGCCGCCGTTGATCAGCCGGATCGCCTTGGTGATCGCCTCGAAGCTGTAGGTGCGGGTCTCGCCGAGCACCACGTAGTCCGGGTCGAACTCGGTCAGCACGTAGCCGGACGCGTGCATCGCGGTGGTCAGGCCGGCCTCGCCGATCACGTACGCCGTGCCGCCGGGCCGCTGGTCGGCGAGGAACTGCGCGGTCGCCAGCGCGGCCGTCCAGATCGACTGCTCGTCCACCTCGAAGCCCATCCGGGTGAGCCGGGCCTGCAGGTCGCGCGGGGTGTAGATGGAGTTGTTGGTGAGGATCAGGAACGGCTTGCCGGACGCCTTCATCCGGTTGACGAACTCGGGTGCGCCGGGAACCGGCTCGCCCTCGTGGACGAGCACGCCGTCCATGTCGGTGAGCCAGCTCTCGATCGCTTTGCGTTCCTTCATGCAGCGGCTCCAGGTCGCTTGGCAGGGCGGGACGGAGGGGTGCAACAGTCGCTGGGGCACACGTCCCAGGTCGGGAGCGTACCCAGGGTGGTGTGCGGTTGATCACCCAGCCGCTCCTGGACCAGCTCGCGGACCATCGTCACGAATCGCGGGTGGACACCCGGGGTGGACGCCCGGGCGTAGCCGAGCCCGAGCCGGGCCGCGGTGTCCTTCGCCTCGTTGTCCAGGTCCCAGATCACCTCGAGGTGGTCGGAGACGAAACCGATCGGGCTGACCACCACGTCGGTGACGCCTTTCTCGGCGAGCGTCTCCAGGTGGTCGTTGATGTCCGGCTCCAGCCACGGGACCTGCGGCGGGCCGGAGCGGCTCTGCCAGACCAGGTCGTGCTCCAGGTCCTCGGCCGCCCGGGCCTGGACCAGCCGGGCGGTCTCCTCCAGCTGGGCGGTGTAGCGCCCGCCGGTCGGGCCGGCGGTGCGGGCCATGCTGACCGGGATGGAGTGCGCGGTGTAGACGATCCGGGTGGTCGCCCGGCGGGCCGGGTCCAGGGTGGCCAGCGCGGCGCGCACCCCGTCGGCCTGCGGCTCGACGAAGCCCGGGTGGTCGTGGAACTGCCGCAGCTTGCTGATCAGCGGGGCTTTCGGCCCGACCGCCTTGCGGGCCGCGGCGATGTCCTCCCAGTACTGCTTGCAGGAGGAATAGCCACCGTACGCACTGGTGGCGAAGCCGAGCGCGTGCTCGACCCCGTCGTCCCGCATCTGCGCGACGGTGTCGGCGAGCATCGGGTGCCAGTTCCGGTTCCCCCAGTACGCCGGGAGATCGATGCCGTGGCCGGCGAACTCGGCCTGGACCGCGGCGAGCAGGTCCCGGCACTGCTGGTTGATCGGGGAGACCCCGCCGAAGTGCATGTAGTGCTCACGCACCTCGGCGAGGCGCTCGTCCGGAACGCCGCGCCCGCGCACCACGTTGCGCAGGAACGGCATCACGTCATCCGGCTTTTCCGGACCGCCGAAGGAGAGCAGGACGAAGGCGTCGTAAACCACCCGCCCATCCTGCCACCGGAAGGTTCAACCGGCGCGCGGTAACCCGCCCGCTGTCAGCGGTGTCACGCGCCGAGCGCGTGGTACCCGCCGTCGACGTGCACCATCTCACCCGTGGTGGCCGGGAACCAGTCGGAGAGCAACGCGCAGATGGCCCGCGCGGTCGGCTCGGTGTCGGTCAGGTCCCAGCCCAGCGGCGCCCGCTCCGACCAGGCGTCCTCGAACTGCTCGAAGCCCGGGATCGACTTGGCGGCCATGGTGCGCAGCGGCCCGGCCGAGACCAGGTTGCTGCGGATGCCGTGCTTGCCCAGGTGCAGGGCGAGGTAGCGGTTCGCCGACTCGAGCCCGGCCTTGGCCACGCCCATCCAGTCGTAGACCGGCCACGCCTTGGTCGCGTCGAAGGTCAGGCCGACGATCGACCCGCCCGAGCTCATCAGCGGCAGCGCCGCCGTGGCCAGCGACTTGTACGAGAACGTCGACACCTGCAGCGCCGTCGCCACGTCCTCCCACGGCGCGTCCAGGAAGCCGCCGCCGAGGCAGCTCTGCGGGGCGAAGCCGATCGAGTGGACCACGCCGTCCAGCCCGTCGACGTGCTCGCGCACCTTGTCGGCCAGGCCGGCCAGGTGCTCCTGGTTGGTCACGTCCAGCTCGATGACCGGGGCGGCCTCGGGCAGCCGCTTGGCGATCCGCTCCACCAGGGACAGCCGGCCGAAGCCGGTGAGCACGACCGTGGCGCCGTTCTCCTGGGCCACCTTGGCCACGTTGAAGGCGATCGAGGCGTCGGTGATGACACCGGTGACCAGCAGCCGTTTTCCGGCCAGCAGTCCAGACAAGTTTCTCTCCTGAAGAAATTTGTGACTGAAATAAGGGTGGGGTCAGTGCCCCATGCCGAGACCGCCGTCGACCGGGATCACGGCGCCCGAGATGTACGCCGCGTTGTCGCTCGCCAGGAAGGTCACCGCGGCGGCGACCTCGTCCGGGGAGGCGAGCCGGCCGGCCGGGACGGCCTTGATGATCTCGGCCTTGCGGGACTCGGACAGGACCTCGGTCATCTCGGTCTCGATGAATCCGGGGGCCACCACGTTCGCGGTGATGTTCCGGGTGCCCAGCTCCCGGGTGATGCTGCGGGCCACGCCGACCAGCCCGGCCTTGGACGCGGCGTAGTTCACCTGGCCGGGGCCGCCGTACAGGCCGACCACCGAGGAGATGAAGATCATCCGGCCCCACTTGGCGCGCAGCATCTTCGCGCTGGCCCGCTTGGCGACCCGGAACGAGCCGGTCAGGTTGGTGTCCAGGACCCGCTCGAACTGCTCCTCGGACATCCGCAGCAGCAGCGTGTCGTCGGTGATGCCGGCGTTGGCGACCAGCACCTCGACCGGGCCGAGCTCGTTCTCCACGAAGCTGAACGCGGCGTCCACCGACTCCGCGTCGGTCACGTCGCACTGCACACCGAACAGGCCGTCCGGGGCGCCCGAGCCACGGTGGGTGATGGCGACCCGGTCACCCTGCTTCTCGAAGGCCCGGGCGATGGCCAGGCCGATGCCACGGTTTCCGCCGGTCACCAACACGGTGCGAGGCACAGTCCACTCCTTCGACTCCACGGATGTCATACCCCGGTAGGGGGTACCGCAGGGCGACGACAGCGCAGCGCCCCGTCGTTAGCCTGCTGGGAATGGAGACTATCGGCCCTCAGCAGCGGAGCACGGTAATGGGGCCGCTGACTTACCTAACGTTCAGAAGGGAAACGCCCAGGCCGCCGATCCGGAGACGGGCTTTCCGGATCGCGATGCCGGTGCTGCTGCTCCTGCTGGTCAGCCTCGCCATGGCGATGGTCGCGACCCTGGAGGAGACCCGGGTGCTGCCGCCCGAGGCGCTCTACCTCCTCGCGGCCGGGGCGGTGCTCCCGGTGGTGCTCGCCTACCGCCGGCCGGTGGCCGCCTGGCGGCTGGCGTTCGTGATGCTGTTCCTCGGCGTGGTCAACGCGAAGGTCGGCCCGCACGACGAGCCCTGGCCGTGGAACGCGGTGCAGATCCTCGCCGCGCTGTTCGTGCTCGGCCGGCTCGCCTGGGTCAGCGCTCCGGCGGTCACCGCCTGGGCCACCGGGCTGTTCCTGATCCCGGTCTTCCTGTTCTCCCCGCACGGCAACGTGCTCGGCGGGGCCCTGCTGGTGGTGGCGGTCGCGGCGCTCTGCAGCACCGCGTCCTACCGTCGCCGCGCCCGGGAGCTGCTCGCCGAGCAGACCGAGCTGAACGAGCTGGAGCGGGCCAAGCGGGCGGTGCTGGAGGAGCGCACCCGGATCGCCCGGGAGATGCACGACGTGGTGGCGCACCACATGTCGATGATCGCGGTGCAGGCGGAGACCGCGCCGTTCCGGCTGGCCGGGCTGCCCGACGCGGCCAAGGACGAGCTGACCTCGATCGCGGTGGCGGCCCGGGAGGCACTCACCGACATGCGCCGGCTGCTCGGCGTGCTGCGCGCGGAGAACCAGGAGGCGGAACGCGCCCCGCAGCCGGGCTACCCGGAGATCACCGAGCTGGTGAGCGGGGCGCGGCGGGCCGGGCTGGCGGTCAGCGGCGAGCTGCCGCGGCTGGACGGGGTGGACGGGACGGCCGGGCTCACGGCGTACCGGATAGCGCAGGAAGCCCTGGCCAACGCGGCCCGGCACGCGCCGGGCGGCCCGGTGCGCATCCTCGCCCGCGCCGACGGCGACCTGCTGGAGCTGGACATCCGCAACGAGCTGACCAGCCCGCCGGAGGCCGGCCACCGGCCGGGCCACGGATTGATCGGGATGCGTGAGAGGGTGGCACTGCTCGGCGGCGAGCTGACCGCCGGGCCGGACGGCGCCGGGAGCTACCGGGTGCTGGCCCGGATCCCGCGACAGCCGGAGGCGCCATGATCAGGGTGTTGATCGCGGACGACCAGGCGATGGTCCGGCAGGGTTTCGGCGCGCTGCTCGCCGCCCAGCCGGACTTCGTGGTGGTCGGCGACGCGGCGGACGGCGCGGCCGCGATCACCGCGGCCCGGCAGCTGAACCCGGACGTGGTGCTGATGGATGTCCGGATGCCGGTGATGGACGGCCTGGAGGCGACCCGGCGGCTGGCCGGCGGTCCGAAAATCCTCATCCTGACCACGTTCGACCTGGACGACTACGTCTACGAGGCGCTCCGCGCCGGGGCCAGCGGCTTCCTGCTCAAGGACGCCCCGGCCGCCGACCTGGTGCAGGCGGTCCGGGTGGTGGCGGCCGGCGAGGCGCTGCTCGCCCCGTCGGTGACCCGCCGGCTGATCGCCGAGTTCACCGCCCGGCCCAAGGCCGACCGGCCGCGCCCGGTGGCGCTGAACGCGCTCACCCCGCGGGAGACCGAGGTGCTCCGGCTGATCGCCCGCGGCCGGTCGAACCAGGAGATCGCCGCCGACCTGGTGGTCGCCGAGCAGACGGTGAAAACGCACGTCGGGCGGATCCTGACCAAGCTCGCGCTGCGCGACCGCGCCCAGGCCGTGGTGTTCGCCTACGAGACCGGCCTGGTGGCGGCCGGCGAGTAGAGCCGGAGAGTGAACACGTCCGGGTGTTCCGCGCCACCCGGGTGAGGCCTGAGTTTCTTAAGTTGTCTTTAAGGGGTACAGTTCCCGGCGGTTCCCAAAGGCCCGACGAGCTGTGGAGGTGATCGCTGTGCGAGATAGCGATCCTCCTAGTCGTGGCCGGGACGCTCGTCAGCGCCTCTGACCGCTGACCCGATCTCTCCCACCCGTTCCCACCGGCTCCCGCCTGCTCGCGGGAGGCCGGCCGTGTCGTGTGCGCCGCGACACCCGGGCAGCGGGCATGGCCGCGACGTGACCTGCGCGCAGAAACCCGCCAGTCACGATGCGGAAGGTGGCTCCACCATGAAGAACCTCATCGCGCCCCTCGGTCTCACCGTCCTGTCCGCGTGGGTCGTGCTCCTGTTCGTGCTCGCCTCGCACAACACGCCATAAGCCCCGGGCGTGCCCTCGGTCAGGGCAGCCGGGACGTCCACAGCAGACTCGACGCCGCGCCGAACAGGGCCAGCAGCAGAGCCACCCCGGCGTACCACTGGGTGACCTCGCGCGGCTGCGTCCGGTGCCCGATCGAGCTGCCCATGTCCTCGTAGACCTTCTTCAGCTCGCTCACCGAGGCCGCCTCGTAGAAGTAGCCCTTGGTGCGCTCGGCCAGCTCCTGCAGCGAGAGCCGGTCCACCGGGACCCGCTGGAGCTGGCCGCGGATGTCCACCACGCCGGTGTCGGTGCCGAACGCGATCGTGCTGACCGGCACGTTCGCCCCGGCCGCGGCGGTGGCGGCGTCCTCGATCGAGCGACCCGACGTGCGGTACCCGTCGGAGAGCAGCACGATCCGGGCCGGGGGCGCGCCCTCCGCGCCGTCGGCCGGCACCGAGCGGATCGCGTCCAGCGAGGTGAACACCGCCTCCCCGGTCGCGGTCGCCTCGGCCAGGGTCAGGCTGTCGATCCCGGCGATCACCTCGGACCGGTCCTTGGTCGGCGCGACCAGCACGTTCGCCGCCTTGGCGAAGGACACCAGGCCCAGGTTGTAGGTGGGCGGCAGCTCGTTGACGAACGCCTTGGCCGCCTCCTGCGCCGCCTCGATCCGGCTCGGCGCCACGTCGTCGGCCTGCATGGACAGCGACACGTCGATGGCGAGCATCACGGTGGCCCGCTCCAGCGGCTGCTCGGTGTCCACCGACGGGCGCGCGGTGGAGAACGCCAGCGCCGCCATCATCAGCAGGAACGCGACCGCCGAGACGTGCCGGCGCCAGCCCAGGCCTTTCGGCGCCAGGGTGCGCAGCAGGTCGACGTTGGTGAACCGCATCGCGTACTGCCGCTTGCGCAGCTGCCGCCAGACGTAGGCGCCGGCCACGGCGAGGACGGGCAGCAGCGTGAGCAGCCACCACGGAGCCAGGAAACGGATCATCGAGTGGTCCCCCGGGTGCGTGCGTGTCGTTGGGCGGCGACGAAACGGACCATGTCCAGCAGCCAGTCGGTGTCGGTGCGCAGCCGCAGGTGCGAGGCGCCGGCCGCGCGCAGCGCCCGGGCGATCGCGGCCCGCTGCTCACCGGCCGCGGCGGCATACCGCTGCCGCAGCGCCGGGTCGGCGGTCTGCACCTCGTGCAGCGCGCCGGACTCCGGGTCGGCCAGGGTCAGCACGCCCACGTCGGGCAGCTCCAGCTCGCGCGGGTCGACCACCTCGATGGCCAGCACGTCGTGCCGGACCCCGAGCTTGCGGATCGGCCGCGCCCAGCTCTCCACCGGCGCCAGGAAGTCGGAGATCACCACGGCCACGCCGCGCCGCCGGGGCGGCCGGTTCAGCAGGTCGATCAGGGCGCCCAGGTCGGTCCGCCCGGGCCGGATCCGGGTCCGGGCGATCGCCCGCAGCAGGCCCTGCGCCTCCTTGCGGCCCGGCCGCGCCGGCATCCGCACGACCGACGGCCCGGGCGCGTCGCTCTCTCTCGCCGCCGCCGGCTTGCGGCGCCAGCGTTTCCGGGTGAGACCGCTTTCCGGTACGCCGGAGCCGGTGCCCACCACCGCGCCGATCCGGTTCCCGCCCCGGGCGGTCAGGTGGGTGACCGCGGTGGCGGCGGCGATCACCAGGTCCTTCTTCAGCCACTTGGCGGTGCCGAAGTCGAGGCTGGCGGACAGGTCGACGGCCATCCAGGTCTCCAGCTCCCGGTCGGCGACCGTGCGCCGCACGTGCGGGAGCGTGGTGCGCGCGGTGACCGGCCAGTCCATCCGGCGCACGTCGTCGCCGGGCCGGTACTCCCGGGACTCGCCGGCCTCGGTGCCCGGACCGGGCAGCAGGCCGACGTAGTCACCCTGGAGCAGGCCGTCCAGCTTGCGGGTGACCAGCAGCTGCAGCTTGGCCAGCACCGCCTCGGCCCGGGCCGCCTCGGCCAGCGGCTCCGGGACGCTGCCGGACGGGGCCAGGCCGCTCCGCGCCGTCTGGTCCAGCGGCGCCGGCGCGGATCCGATCGGTTGGCTCATGCCGGTCCGGGCCAGCCGGGGCCGTTCGGCGGGAACTGGCTCCCGGCGCCGTTGGCCGGGTAGCCGGCGCCGGCCGGGACGCCGCCGGCCGGGACGCCGCTGGTGGGCGCGGGCGGAACCGGACCGCCGTTGGGCGCGGCGCCCTGCCGGGAGGCGACCGACGGCATCGGCACCATCTGCATGATCCGGGCGACGATCTGGTCGGCCGGGATGTCGTCGGCGAGCGCGTCGTAGCTGAGCACCAGCCGGTGCCGCAGGATGTCCGGCGCCACGTCCTGCAGGTCCTGCGGCAGCGCGTAGTCCCGGCCGCGGAGCAGGGCCAGCGCCCGGGTGGCCCGGACGATGCCGAGCGAGGCGCGCGGGGAGGCGCCGTACTGGATCATCTGGGCCACGTCCGGCATGCCGTGCTGGGCCGGGGCGCGGGTGGCCAGCACCAGCCGGACCGTGTAGTCGACCAGCGCGTTGTGCACGAACACCTGGTCGGCGCGGCGCTGCAGGGCGAGCAGGTCGGCCGGGGTGAACACCTGCTTGGGCTCCGGCGCGCTCACCCCCATCCGGTAGACGATCTCGCGTTCCTCGGCGTCCGTCGGGTACCCCACGATGATCTTCATGAGGAAGCGGTCGCGCTGCGCCTCGGGCAGCGGGTAGACGCCCTCCTGCTCGATCGGGTTCTGCGTGGCCATCACCAGGAACGGATCGGGCACGTCGTAGCTCTTGCCACCGATCGACACCTGGTGCTCGGCCATCACCTCGAGCAGCGCCGACTGCACCTTGGCCGGCGCCCGGTTGATCTCGTCGGCGAGCAGGAAGTTCACGAACACCGGGCCGAGCTCGACGTCGAACTGCTCGTTGCTCTGCCGGTAGATCCGGGTGCCGACGATGTCGGCGGGGACCAGGTCGGGGGTGAACTGGACCCGGGAGAAGGTGCCGCCGACCACCTTGGCCAGGGTCTCCACCGCGAGCGTCTTGGCCACCCCGGGCACGCCCTCGAGCAGGCAGTGACCGCGGGCCAGCAGCGCCACGAACATCCGCTCGACCATCCGGTCCTGGCCGACGATGACCCGCTTGACCTCGAACATCGCCCGCTCGAGCTGCGACGCGTCGTGCGCCGGCGGGACCGGCTCCGGGCTGGTCTCGGTCTCGGGCGTGCTGGGCTGCGCCACCGGTCCTCCACAACGGTCAACATGTGCCGGCGCGGATGCCGACGCTCAAGACTTACACGACAGACAACTACACACGGCTGAGAGGTTCCTAGGAGCATAGAAACCCGGGCTGTCACCTGACCGTCACCATCTTCGGCGATACCGGCCGATCTCCGCAGCCCAGGGCACTATCGGCCGAACATGTTGATCTTTCTGCGCGATCCGCCGGAACGGGCACGCTCACCGGGTGGATACGGAAGTCTTTGAACCGTGTAGCATTTACAGCGTCGCCGGGCGGCTTCCCCCGTGGCCGCCCGGCGCATAATCTTTTTCATTACTCCCACGTCGTTCCTTATAAGTTGGTCGACATGGTCGAGGAACTCTCCCCGCAGTGCTCCGCCAAGGGTTGTCGCGCGTCGGCGGCCTGGCAATTGCTGTGGAACAATCCCAAACTTCATGACCCGCAATACCGCAAGACCTGGCTGGCCTGCGCCGATCATCGGGTTTCCCTGGGCGCGTTCCTGGAGGCCCGGTCCTTCCTCCGGGAAGTGACCCCTTTCGTCTCGGCAGACGATGCGTCCATCTCCTAGGCTTTGAAACGTGAGCACGCCTTCGGTCGATGCCCTGCAGCCCTGGCCCGACACGGTGCGGTGGCGCCCGGTGTCCAGCAAGCTGATCACTGTGGAGCTGATCAGCCTCGCCATCTGGCAGGCGGTCCTGGTGCTCGGCCTGGTCGTCGGCTGGCTGTTCGCCCACCACTGGGCCTGGCTGGCCGGCATCGCGGCGGTGCTGGCGCTCGGCGTCTGGCGGGCCACCGTGGCCGTCCGCGCGGTCCGGGCCTGGGGGTACGCCGAGCGGGACAACGACCTGATGGTCCGGCACGGGCTGCTGGTCCGCCGGCTCTCCATCGTTCCGTACGCGCGGATGCAGTTCGTGGACGTCACCGCCGGCCCGCTGGAGCGGGCGTTCGGGCTGGCCACCGTGCAGTTGCACACCGCGGCCGCGGCCAGCGACGCCCAGGTGCCCGGGCTGCCGCCGGACGAGGCGGCCCGGCTGCGGGACCGGCTGACCGCCCTCGGCGAGGACCGGGCCGAGGGCCTGTGACCACCACCGAGACCCCCGAGCAGGCCGGACGGCAGCGGCTGCACCCGCTCAGCCCGCTGCTGCACGGCGCCAAGAGCCTGTTCGTGATCGTCGCGGCGCTCTCCTGGCAGTCGCTGCGCCAGCTCGGCCCGACCCACTTCGCGATGGTGGTGCTGGCCGTCGCGGTGGGTGCGGTGATCTTCTCGGCGGTCGGCTGGTGGAACACCGGGTACCAGGTGGTGGCCCGGGAGCTGCGGATCACCGAGGGGCTGCTGTGGCGGCGCAACCGGGCCATCCCGCTCGACCGGCTGCAGTCGGTGGAGCTGCGCCGGCCGCTGCTGGCCCAGGCCACCGGGCTGGCCGAGCTGCGGCTCGAGGTGGTCGGCGGGGGCAAGGCCGAGGCGCCGCTGGCCTATCTGACCGTCCGGGAGGCGGCCGCGCTGCGCGAACGGCTGCTCGCGCTCTCCGGCCGTACCTCCGTCGCAGTGTCCTCGGATGCGGCGGACCCGGCGGCCGCGCCGCGGACGGTGACCCCGGGCGGACGCCCGCTCTTCTCGGTCAGCAACCGGGAGCTGCTGATCAGCCAGCTGCTCACCCCGCAGGCGTTCTTCCTGCCGGTCGGCGTGGCCTGGGTGATCACCCAGTTCGTGATGGAGGGGTCGTGGACCTTCATCGGGATCGCCAGCACGGTCACCGCGATGGCCGGTGTGCTGCTCCAGCCGATCCGCCGGGTGCTCCGCGACTGGGACTTCCGGCTGGCCCACGACCCGGACGGGCGGCTGCTGCTGCACTACGGGCTGACCGAGACGCGCAGCCAGGTGGTGCCGCTGCACCGGGTCCAGGCGATCCGGATCACCTGGCCGTTCCTGTGGCGGCTGACCAGCTGGCTCCACCTGCAGCTCGACGTCGCCGGGTACGGCGCGCCGGAGCGCGGCAACGACACCGGCTCGGACCGGCTGCTGCCGGTCGGCGACCAGCACGCCGCCCGGCTGGTGGTCGGGGCGGTGCTGCCCGGCGTCGACCTGGCCGCGCTGGCCACCTCGCCCCCGCCGCCCCGGGTCCGCTGGCTGCACCCGGTCGGGCTGCGGTTCATGGGCGTCGGGCTGCACCCGGACGTGCTGGTCACCCGGGAGGGGCGGCTGTCCCGGGAGATGACCCTGCTGCCCTACGCCCGGATGCAGAGCGTGCGGGTGGTGCAGGGACCGCTGCAGCGGATGCTCGGCCTGGCCACGGTCTACGCCGACGCGGCCGGCGGGCGGTCCGGCGCGGCCCGGGACCGGGACCTCGCCGAGGCCTGGGCGCTGGCCGACGAGCTGGCCCGCCGGGCCCGGCTGGCCCGGCGCCCGGCGGCGCCGGCGCGCCCGGCCGCGCCGTCCGATCTCCGTCAACCCGCCGACGAGACGTTCTGGCAGCGGCCCACGCAAGCATAAGGTGGGTGAATGGAGCTCCCCGAGTTTGCTCCCGGCCTCAGCGCCCGGGTCGAGTTGACGGTCACCGACGCCGACACCGCCCAGGCCCTCGGCTCCGGCGACGTGCCGGTGCTGGCCACCCCGCGGGTCCTGGCGCTGGCCGAGGCCGCCACGGTGGCGGCCACCGCCCGGCAGCTGCCCGGCGGGATCACCACCGTGGGCACCCGGGCCGAGGTGGAGCACCGGGCCGCCGCGCCGGTCGGGCGCACCGTGGTCGGCCAGGCCACGCTGACCAAGGTCGACGGGCGCAAGCTGGTCTTCGAGGTGAGCGTGCGGGACGGCGAGACGGTGGTGGCCGACGTGCGGGTGGAGCGGGCGCTGGTGGACCGGCAGCGGTTCATCGCGCAGGCGCTCGGCGACTGACCGGGATGACGGCCGTGAGCACCTCCGGCCGGCCCGCTCGTGGTTCCGGTCCGCTCGCCCGCGTGCGGTGCGGGCCGGGTCTCAGATCTCGCCCCAGCGGGCGGTGACCTCGGCCGGGGTCGGCATCGCGGTGGCGCCGCCCTGGCGCTCGCAGACCAGGCCGGCCACCGCCAGGGCGAACCGGACGTGCCGCTGCCAGTCGTCCAGGCCGGCCGGGCGGCCCTCCGCCAGCAGCCGGCTGACCAGCGCGCCCATCACCGAGTCGCCGGCACCGGTGGCGTCGATCGCGCGGACCGACGGGGCCGGCAGCGAGACCGCGCCGTCGGCCGCGGCCACGTGCGCGCCCCGCGCCCCGCAGGTGACCACCACGGCGGCCGCGCCCAGCGATCGGATCCGGTCGGCGGCGGCCGCCGGATCGGACTCGGCATAGAGCAGCTGCGCGTCGGCCAGGCTCAGCTTGACCAGGTCGGCGGTGGCGAAGAACTCCTCGACCAGCTCGCGCAGGGCGGTCACGGCGGCCGCGTCGGGAAGCAGTCTCGGACGGACGTTCGGGTCGAAGACGCGCAGGCCGGAGAAGCCGGACCAGGCCTGCCGGGCGGCCGCCCGGAACGGCTCGCGGAGCAGGCAGATCGAGCCGGTGTAGAGCACCTCGCCGCCGGCCAGGATGTCCCGGTCCAGGTCGGCCGGGCCGAGCAGCGCGTAGGACGGCGGCTCGCCGTAGAACGTGAAGGCCGGCTCGGCGCCCTCGAAGGTGGTGACCGCGAGGGTGGTCGGCACGGCGGCCCGGCGCACCCCCCGCTCGCCGACCCCGGCCTCGGCCAGGAAGGCGGCGATCCGGTCGCCGAGCACGTCGGTGCCGAGCGAGCCGGCGTACTGCACCGCGCCGCCCAGCCGGGCCACGCCGACCGCGACGTTGAGCGGCGCGCCGCCGATCGCCTGCCGGTAGATCAACTCGCCGTCCCGGTCCTCCTCCAGAAGGTCGATCAGCGCCTCGCCCAGCACCACCGCGTAGCCCATGCCGTTCCCCTCCCGCGTCGTCGGATCTCAGCCTCGCGTTTTTTCGGCGCCACGGCCAGGAGGGGGCAAATCCGGGCCGGATAAATCCTGATTTGCCAGAATCAGGGCATGTTAGTCATCACGCTCGCCGCCGTCCTCGGTCTCGCCCCCGCGCCCGGGCCGGCCGTGTTCCAGACCTGGCAGGCCGGGGCGCAGGCGGTCACCTACGACACCGAGGTGGTGCCGGTCGGCGCGACGGCGCAGGTGGCGTTCAGCTCGACCGGCCAGAACCTGTGGGTGGAGCTGGCGGTGACCGGGCTGGTGCCGGGGCACGCGTACGGCGCGCACATGCACGTCGCCGAGTGCGGCCCGGACCCGAAGGCGGCCGGCCCGCACTTCCAGCACCGGCCCGATCCGGTCAGCCCGTCGGTCGACCCGGCCTACGCCAACCCGGCGAACGAGATCTGGCTGGACTTCACCGCGGACGCGCGGGGCGCCGCCACCGTCCGGCACGAGCAGGACTGGATGTTCGCCGCCGACCGGCTGCCGAAATCGCTGGTCCTGCACGCCGAGACGACCCGCACCGGACCGGGCGTGGCGGGCACGGCCGGGGCCCGGGTCGGCTGCCTCGACCTGCCGTTCGGCTACCGTGCCGGCGGTCGCTGATCCGGCTCTGCTTTCTGTCGGGGGCAGGCGGTACCGTCGGGGCACAGCTGAGAACGGAGGCACCCCACGATGGCGCAGAAGGACGGCGGCACGCCCGCACCCAAGACGGAGTCCCACGACCCCGCCTTCCCGGAAGCGTTCCTGCAGTTCATGCGCACCGGCTGGCGCGAGGATCCGATCTCCGTCGCGCCCCTGCCCGAGGTGCCGAACTACGCGAAGCGCCGGGCCGCGCTCTCCGAGGCCTTCCCCGGTGAGACGCTGATCATCCCGAGCGGCAACGAGAAGGTCCGGGCCAACGACACCGACTACCCGTTCCGCCCGGGCAGCGACTTCTTCTACCTGACCGGCGACCGCGACCCGGACAGCGTGCTGATCCTGCACCCGAGCGGCTCCGGGCACGAGGCCGTGCTGTTCACCCGGGAGCGCAACTCGAAGGACACCGACCGCTTCTTCCGGGACCGCAACGGCGAGCTCTGGATCGGCCGGACCCACACCCTCGCCGAGAAATCCGCCGAGCTGGGCCTGGAGACCGCGTCGCTGGGCTTCCTGGGTTCGGCCCTGGCCCAGTCGGCGCCGGGCCGGACCCGGGTGCTGCGCGGCCTGGACGCCAACGTCGACCGGACGATCCTGGCGTACGAGCCGGACAAGGCCAAGCCGCGCGACCGCGAGCTGGCCTGGGTGCTCTCCGAGCTGAAACTGGTCAAGGACGAGTGGGAGATCGCCCAGCTGCAGGCCGCGATCGACGCCACGGTGCTCGGCTTCGAGGACGTCGCCCGGGTGCTGCCGGCCGACCGCGCGGTCAAGGAGCGCCTGTTGGAGGGCGTCTTCGGGCTGCGCGCCCGGCACGACGGCAACGACGTGGGGTATGGCTCGATCGTCGGCGCCGGCGCGCACGCGACGATCCTGCACTGGGTGCGCAACACCGGCGTGACCACGCCCGGTGAGCTGCTGCTGATGGACATGGGCGTGGAGGGACACAATCTCTACACCGCCGATGTCACCCGCACCGTCCCGGTCTCCGGCACGTTCACCCCGCTGCAGCGCCAGGTCTACGACATCGTGCACGCGTCGCAGCAGGCCGGCATCGACGCGATCCGGCCCGGCGTGCTGTTCAAGGACGTGCACCAGGTGTGCATGCGGGTGCTCGCCGAGGGGCTGCACGACCTGGGACTGCTCCCGGTCGGGGTGGACGAGGCGATGGCCGAGGACAGCACGATCTACCGGCGCTGGACGCTGCACGGGTTCGGGCACATGCTCGGCATCGACGTGCACGACTGCTCGAACGCGCGGAACGAGACGTACCGGGAGGGGCCGCTGCAGGAGGGTTACGTGCTGACCGTCGAGCCGGGGCTCTACTTCCAGCCGGAGGACGACCTGGTGCCGGCCGAGCTGCGCGGCATCGGCATCCGGATCGAGGACGACGTGGTGGTCACCGCGGACGGCTGCCGCAACCTGTCGGACGGGCTGCCCCGCAGCTCCGCGGAGGTGGAGTCGTGGCTGGCCGCGCAGCGCGAGGCCGGGCCGCGGCTGCCGGGCTGACCGCTCCCCCGGACGCCCGGCGCCGCTCCGCGCCGGGCGTGGGGGTTTCGCGGGCGGCCGCTCGGAGCGGGCGGCGTATTCGCGGACGGGCTACTTCCCCGGCGGGCGTCGTGATCGCCAGCGGCCGCTCCCTGGCACGCGTCGTGATCGCGGGCGGCCGCTCCCCGGCGCGTCGTGTTCGTCGGCGGCCGCTTCCCGGCGCGTTGTGATCGCGGGCGGCCGCTCCCCGGCGGGCGTTGTGATCGCGGGCGGCCGCTCCCCGGCGGGCGTCGTGTTCGCGGGCGGCCGCTCCCCGGCGCGTCGTGATTGCGGGGTGCTGCGAGGATTGACGGATCTTGCGATCCGCCGACTTTCCGGGAGACGCCGTGACCGACGCCCCACCGTTCCTCGTCGACGTCGATCAGAGTGACGGCCGGGTGGCCGTCGAGGTCCGCGCCGAGGGCCGCCGGCACTCCGCCGTCGTGGAGCGCGTGCACGATCTGCGGCTGCGCCCGCACATCCCGATCGGGACCCGGGAGCGGCAGCATCTCCGGATGATGGTCGACGACCTGCCGGTCGATCTGCGGCCCGGGCCCGGCCGGTGGTCCCGGCACTCCTACCGGGTGGTGGCCGAGCACGAGGGCCACCAGTATGTGTACCGCCCGCGGACCTCGGAGAGCAGCCGCCTGCTGCGGGACGGTTTCCGGGTGGGCGACTTCACCGTCCTCCACGGGGGCGGCGTGCTGGCCGAGTGGATCGGCGACCCGGAGCCGGTCGACGTGGCCATCGGCTACGCCCTGGCCGCCGCCTTCGGCGCGGGCGCCGAGTTCTTCCTGGTCGCCTTCCTGGAGCACCCGGCCCTCTGAGGCCGGGTGGTCAGCCCACCCGGTAGTCGGAGACGCTCCAGCACTCGGCGCCACCGGGCTCGCCGGTCACGTTGATGGTGACCTTGACCGGGTGGCCGTCGGCGGTGTCGAACTCGGTGCTCGCCTCGCCGCCGTCGTCGGTCGTGGTCTGCACCATCTCGACCAGCTCCTTCAGCGTCGGGACCTCGATCTCCTCGCCGCCGTCGCCGGTCACCGGGCCCAGGTCCACCGCGGCCGACGGGTCCGGGGCGGCGGCGCTCCCGCCCACCCGGGCCGACTCGGTGACCTGGCCGCCCTGCACGGTGGCCTGGTATCTCCCGGTCGGCTTGGCGGCGTCGCAACCACGGGTCAGCGTGAACTTGTAGGCGGCCGGCTCGGTCCACGCCGGCGCCGACCCGGCGACCGCCGGAGCGCCGGCCGAGGCCGAGGTCCCCGGCTCGATCTTCGGCTCGTCCGACGACGAACTGCACCCGGTGACCAGACCGACCAGCGCCACCGCGCACAGGGCACGCTCGAACCGCACCAGAACCTCCGCTTCAGGTGGCCACCGACCGCCGGCGGGCCACGCGGCGCAATCTAGCGCAGCCACGCTCGCCTCCCGGTGCGGCCCTGCCACCGGCCCACCGCCGCGAGCCCGCCCCGGCTGGCCGAAGCAGGCCCGCTCCGGCTCACCGCCCCGGACCACACCGGCTCACCCCACCCGAGGCCGCGGCAAGCCCACCGGCCCGAGGCCGCCACCGGCCCAAGGGCGCCACCGCCCCACCGGCCCGGGGCACCCACCACCGGCCCAAGGCCGCCACCGACCCACCGGCCTGGGGCCACCCAGCACCGGCCCAAGGCCGCCACCGACCCAAGGCCGCCACCGGCTCACCGGCGGGGCCGCCCGCCACCGGCCCACCAGCCCACGACTGCCGCCACTGGCCCACCAGGCCACGACCGCCGGCGCCGACCCACCAGCCCGGGGCACCGGGTCAGATCAAAGAGGCGCGACGAAGACCGCGACCTGGCGGGCCGGGACGGTCAGCTCGGCGCCGTCCAGCTTGGTGACCGCGGAGGCGCCGCGCAGCACCGGGTCGGCGGACGCGGTCAGCTCCGGGTGCGGGCGCAGCGCACCCTCCCCCGGCACCACCTGGCAGGTCACCTCGTCGGTGGCGTTGAAGACCACCACGAGACGCCGCCAGCGCTCGTCCAGCCCGGTCCCGTCCAGGCACATCACGATCACCCCGGGCGTCTCGGCCGGGCCGCCCAGCGGGAAGGTCAGCCGCCGCTGCACCTCGTCGGCGGTGGGCAGCCCGAAGACCGGCGACGACCGGCGGATCCGCAGCAGCTCGCGGTACCGCTCGGCGGTCAGCGTGATCACCTCGGCGCCCGGGACCAGCGCCGGGTCGGCGAGCAGCGGCCGGGCGAAGTCCCACTTGTCGCCGTTGTCGGCGAACGGCGGCAGGCCGAGGCCGAACCCGTTGCCCTGGCCGGGATCCCAGCGGATCTGGTTGAACCAGTCGCCGGAGTTGAACGAGTTGCGGTCCAGCGACTTGGAGCGGAGCCGCTCGCTGCCCAGCGCCACGAACCCGGCGCCCTGCCCGAGCACCACCAGGGCCAGCGCCAGCACCTGCATCCGGGCCCGGTCCACCGGCCGGGTGCCGGGCGGCAGCTTGAACGCCATCGCGTCGTACAGGATCTCGTTGTCGTGCGCGTCGACGTAGTTCACCGTCTCGCCGGGCGAGGCGGCGTAACCGCACGGGGAGCCGTTGTAGTCGACCTGGGCGCCGCTGCGCTCCACCCCGTCGTGGGTGACGAACCGGTACGTCGCCAGCCCACCGGCCAGCCCCACCTTGATCCGGTCGTGCACCAGCCCCGGGGTGCGCGAGCCGAGCCCGGTGGCGAACCCGGGCACCCCGGGGTCGTCGCCGAACGCGCCGCCGCCGCGGGCCGCGTCGCGCAGCCGGTCGTTGAACGACCCGATCCCGGTGCCGGCCATGTTCACCTGGGTGGCCTGGGCGAACCGGGCGTCGGACGCCACCTCGCCGAAGTTCCAGCCCTCGCCGTACAGGCAGATGTCGTGCCCCTGGTCGACCCGGTGGTCGAGAGCGATCCGGGCCTCCAGGATGTTCGCCCGCGGGTGGTGTCCCATCAGGTCGAACCGGAACCCGTCGATCCGGTACGCCCGGGCCCAGGTGACCAGCGAGTCGATCACCAGGCGGCCCATCATCATGTGCTCGGGCGCGGTGTTCGGGCAGCAGGTGGACTCGGCGGTGCTGCCGTCGGCGAGCAGCCGGTGGTAGTAGCCCGGGACGATCCGGTCGAGCACGCTGAACCGGTCGAGGCCGTCGGCCATCGTGTGGTTGTAGACCACGTCGAGGACCACCCGCAGGCCGGCGGCGTTGAGCGCGGCCACCGCCCGGCGCAGCTGGAGGATCCGGGCGCTGCCCGCCGGGTCGGTGGCGTAACTGCCCTCCGGCGTGGTCCAGTGCCACGGGTCGTAGCCCCAGTTGTAGCCGTCGTGGTCGGCGACGGCCGCGACCGCGCGCTGCTGCTCCGCCGAGTCGGGTGGGAAGGACGCCAGGTCGCAGGCCGGCTGCGCCTGGTCGGCGCGGCGGTCCGGGACGGTGGCGAAGTCGTTGACCGGCAGCAGGTGCAGGTGGGTGAGCCCGGCCTCGGCGAGCGAGCGCAGGTGCCGCATGCCGTCCGAGCCGGGATGGGTGAAGGCCAGGTAGGTGCCGCGGTCCGCGGGCGGGACCGATGCGTCGGCGATCGAGAAGTCGCGCACCGACACCTCGGCGATCTGCATCCGGGCCGGCGGGACGGCCGGCGGTTTCGCCAGGCTGTCCCAGCCCGGCGGGGTCAGCGCCGGGTCCGCGAGGTCGACGAGCTGGCTGTGGGTGGAGTCGGCGGCCAGCGAGACCGAGTACGGATCGGTCACGCTGGTCGTCACGATCCGTTGCGCGGCCGGGTGCCAGACCTCCACCCGGTACCGGTAGTAGCGGCCGAGCCATTTCCGCTTGACCGGGACCGACCACACGCCGGTGAGGTCGTCGCGGGTCATCGGCAGCACCCGCGGCTCGTCGGCCGGCTCCCGGAAGAGCTCCAGCGCCACCGACCGGGCGGTCGGCGCCCAGACCGCCAGCGTCGGCCGGTCGACGTCCAGGGTGAGGCCCAGGTCGGCGTCGGCGGCCTCCAGGTAGAGGTCGTCGAGCACGCCGGCCAGCTGCACCCCGGTCCGCGCGGTCAGCTCGCCGGCGGTGTCCCGCCCCTCGACCAGCAGCCGGTCGCGCAGCAGGTCACCGAGCGTGGCGTCGCCCAGCTCGCGCACCGCGAAGGCGCGGTAGGCCCGCAGGTGCGGGAAGCGCCGGCTCTGCGCCTGGAAGAGCCCGCCGGGCCGGGGCGTCAGCGGCAGCGGACCGGCGGCGCCGCGCAGCTCGAAGGTGGCCGCCCGGGCCGCGAACCACTCGGGCAGGGCCAGCGTGGTGCGGTCGACGAAGACCGCCAGGGACCGGGCCGGGTCCAGCTCCGGGCCGAGGGTGCCCAGCTCCGGGCGGATCGGCTCGACCGTGCCGGCCAGCAGCCACACCTCGCGCGCCACGGTCAGGTCGAGGCGCTGGTCGTCCGGGAGGTCCTTCTCCTCGGCACGGTGCAGCACATAGCGCAGGCCGACGGCGTCCGGCTTGAGCGGTACACGGAACACCGCGCCGAACGCGTCGTGATGCGAGGGCGCCATGGGCGTACCCCAGGAGGTCTTGCTCTCCCGGGGGACGCCCTCCCAGAAGTGCAGGCCCCACCCGGAGTAGTCGCCGTCCGGGCGCCGGTAATGGAGCACGGCGAAGCCGGGGTCCGGCGCGGGTGCCGGGCCGGCGGCCGCGACCCGGCGGTCGCCTGCTGTCAGCCAGATCTCCCTGGTGGCGCCGAGGTCGACGGTCCGGTCGAGATCGACGTCCTTGCGGCCGTCGGCGTGCAGGACGACGAAGCCCGCCGAGGCCGCGCCCTCGCTGAGGCGCACCCAGGCGAAGCGGCCGAAGGAGTCAACACCGGCGAACGGGGCGTCGTGGCCGGGAGCGACATCGCCCCACGCGTGCAGCGACCACCCCGTGTAGTCGCCGTCGGGACGGTGGTAGTGCACGATCAGCCAGGACACCGCCACATCGTCGCACCGGGATACGACGTTTTCAGCGGGACGCGATCACCGTGGTGATCAGCGGGCCGTCCGCGCCGGTCCGGATCAGGTAGCGATAGCGCTCGCCGGGGACCGCGGCGCCGGTGCTGTCCAGGTATTCCCACTCCACCTGGACCATCGACAGCACCGCCGAGATCCGCTGCACGTCGAGGATCTGCGCGTGCGCCGCGACGATCTGCTGATCCCGGTAGGTGGGAGCCGCGCCGAGGAAGGAGAGCGCCACCGCGGCCGGTGAGCTGAAGGTGAAGCTGTACGAGTCGGCCACCACCATCCCGGGCAGCGCGTGGCAGCCCGCGATGACGCCGACATCGCCGGTGGTGAGGGCCGTGCCGTAGCGACCGAAGAACTCGGTGAGCTGGTCCTGATCCGCCGTGGCCGTCATGGGCGCATGAGTTCCCTCCGATCGACGAAAGCAAACCCCGGCCCGCCGGACCCGTCCCGGCTGGGAGGATCAGCACGTGGACCCCGCCTTGCGAGGGTTAGCAAGACGGACGTACGGTTTACGGGACACGGCACAACCGAGAGTTAGGCATACCTAACCCGAAGGTCGCCCTTTCGGTGCGAAAGACTTGACTTCCAGTCGCTGGGTGTGAAGGAGATGACGGTGGCCAGCCTCGACACCTTTGGTGCGAAGAGCGAGCTGCGCGTCGGTGACGCGAGCTACGAGATTTTCACGATCGACAAGGTGGAGGGCCACGACCGGCTGCCCTACTCCTTGAAAATCCTCCTGGAGAACCTGCTCCGGACCGAGGACGGCGCGAACATCACCGCCGACCACATCCGCGCGCTCGGCACCTGGGACCAGAACGCGGACCCGAGCGTCGAGATCCAGTTCACCCCGGCACGGGTGCTGATGCAGGACTTCACCGGTGTCCCCTGCGTGGTCGACCTGGCCACCATGCGGGAGGCGGTCAAGGACCTGGGCGGCGACGCCACCAAGGTCAACCCGCTGGCCCCGGCCGAGCTGGTCATCGACCACTCGGTGATCGCCGACCTGTTCGGCCGCGAGGACGCCTTCCAGCGCAACGTCGAGCTGGAGTACCAGCGGAACAGGGAGCGCTACCAGTTCCTGCGCTGGGGCCAGACCGCGTTCAACGAGTTCAAGGTGGTCCCGCCGGGCACCGGCATCGTGCACCAGGTGAACATCGAGTACCTGGCCCGCACCATCATGGAGCGCAACGGCCAGGCCTACCCGGACACCGTGGTCGGCACCGACTCGCACACCACCATGGTCAACGGCCTGGGCGTGCTGGGCTGGGGCGTCGGCGGCATCGAGGCCGAGGCCGCGATGCTCGGTCAGCCGGTCAGCATGCTGATCCCGCGGGTGGTCGGCTTCAAGCTGTCCGGCGAGGCGCCGGCCGGCACCACCGCCACCGACCTGGTCCTGACCATCACCGAGATGCTCCGCAAGCACGGCGTGGTCAGCAAGTTCGTCGAGTTCTACGGCCCCGGCGTGAGCGCCGTGCCGCTGGCGAACCGGGCCACCATCGGCAACATGTCGCCGGAGTACGGCTCCACCGTCGCGATCTTCCCGATCGACGAGCAGACCATCGACTACCTGAAGCTGACCGGTCGCACCGAGCAGCAGGTCGCCCTGGTCGAGGCGTACGCGAAGCGGCAGGGCCTGTGGCTCGACCCGAACGCCGAGCCGGACTACAGCGAGAAGCTGGAGCTGGACCTGTCGACGATCGTGCCGTCGCTGGCCGGCCCGAAGCGCCCGCAGGACCGGGTGCTGCTGAGCGCGGCCAAGTCCGCGTTCCGCGAGGCGCTGCCGAACTACGCCGCGCCGCACGGCCACGCCGACGAGGCCAGCGAGGAGTCCTTCCCGGCCTCCGACGCGCCCGCCAACGGGGTGGAGGACGAGGCCGACAAGCCGCACGCGTTCAGCGCCGCCCTGGGCGCCGCGGGCCGTACGTCGAAGCCGACCGTGGTCAAGGGCGACGACGGGGTGACCTACGAGCTGGACCACGGCGCGGTCGTCATCGCCGCCATCACGTCCTGTACGAACACCTCGAACCCGCAGGTCATGATCGGTGCCGCGCTGCTGGCGAAGAAGGCGGTGGAGAAGGGCCTGACCCGCAAGCCGTGGGTCAAGACCACCCTGGCGCCGGGCTCCAAGGTCGTCTCCGACTACTACGACCGGGCCGGCCTCACGCCGTACCTGGACAAGATCGGCTTCAACCTGGTCGGCTACGGCTGCACCACCTGCATCGGCAACTCCGGCCCGCTGCCCGAGGAGGTCTCGGCCGCGATCAACGAGAACGACCTGACCGCGGTCAGCGTCCTCTCCGGCAACCGGAACTTCGAGGGCCGGATCAACCCGGACGTCAAGATGAACTACCTGGCGTCCCCGCCGCTGGTGGTGGCGTACGCGCTGGCCGGCTCGATGGACATCGACATCACCACCGAGCCGCTCGGCATCGGGTCGGACGGCAAGCCGGTCCACCTCGCCGACATCTGGCCGTCCGCGCAGGAGATCGACGAGGTGATCGCGCAGGCGATTGGCGCCGAGGGCTTCTCCACCGCGTACCAGGACGTCTTCGCCGGCGACGAGCAGTGGCAGTCGCTGCCCACCCCGACCGGCGACACCTTCGCCTGGGCCGGTGACTCCACCTACGTGCGGAAGCCCCCGTACTTCGAGGGCATGGCCGCCGAGCCGGCCCCGGTCGCCGACATCACCGGCGCGCGGGTCCTGGCCAAGCTGGGCGACTCGGTCACCACCGACCACATCTCCCCGGCCAGCTCGATCAAGGCGGACTCGCCGGCCGGCAAGTACCTCACCGAGCACGGCGTCCCGCGCGCCGAGTTCAACAGCTACGGCTCGCGCCGCGGCAACCACGAGGTCATGATCCGCGGCACCTTCGCCAACATCCGGCTGCGCAACCAGCTGGTGCCGGGCGTCGAGGGCGGCTTCACGGTCAACCACCTGACCGGCGAGCAGACCACGATCTACGACGCCTCGGTCGCCTACAAGGAGGCCGGCGTCCCGCTGGTCATCCTGGCCGGCAAGGAGTACGGCTCCGGCTCGTCCCGCGACTGGGCGGCCAAGGGCACCATGCTCCTCGGCGTCCGCGCGGTCATCGCGGAGAGCTACGAGCGCATCCACCGCTCCAACCTGATCGGCATGGGCGTGCTGCCGCTGCAGTTCCCGCAGGGGCAGAACGCCGAGTCGCTGGGCCTGACCGGCACCGAGACCTTCTCGTTCGCCGGCGTCACCCAGCTCAACGACGGCAGCACCCCGCGCACCGTCAAGGTCACCACGGACACCGGCATCGAGTTCGACGCCGTGGTCCGGATCGACACCCCAGGTGAGGCGGACTACTACCGCAACGGCGGCATCCTGCAGTACGTGCTGCGCAAGATGCTCCGTAGCTGATCCCGCACCGCGTCGACGGCCCCGCCTGGTCTCAGGCGGGGCCGTCCGGCGTTCCGGCCAGGCTCTCCGCTTCGGCCGCGGCGGCCAGCGCCTCCTGCTCCCGGCCCACCCGGCGCAGCATGATCGCGTAGTTGCCGAGCACCCGCGCCAGCCGGTCCGGCGACTCCCCGGCCCGCGACCGGTGGATCGCCACCGCCTCGGCGCTGAACTCGATCGCGTCCGCCCAGCGGCCGGCCGCGTAGAGCCGGTCGGCGTGCCCGGTCAGCTCCCGCCCGAGACGATCACTCCCGGCCGCCAGCACCCGCCACATCCCGGCCGAGCGCTCGCTGAGCGCCAGCGCCACCTCGTGCTCCCCCGCCCCGGCCAGTGCGGACGCCAGCGTGCTCAGCTGCTGCGCGAGCGCCTCGTCCGGCTGCACCCCGCTGACCGCCAGCACCTCCCGGCCCGTCTCCCGCGCGTCCGCCGGACGGCCCGCCGCCAGCAGCTGACCGGCCAGCGTGGCCAGGGCGAGCGCCAGCGACGTGGGACGCGCCGGATCGGCCCAGGCCAGGGCTACCGCCTCCTCGGCCGCGGCCACCGCCTCGGCGTGCCGGGCCGACTCCCGCAGGTGCTCGGACTGGTGGAGCAGCGCCCGCACCAGCCCCGGCTCGGCCTCCCGCACGCCCGACGTGACCAGCGACCGCAACGCGGTCACCGCCGTCTCCCCGAGCCGCTTCGCGGTCTCCCGATCGCCCGCGGCGGACGCGCGTTTCGCCGCGTCCACCGCCTCCAGCGCGCGCTGGGCCGGGCCGGCGCCGTCCCCGGTCACCTGCCGCAGCCGCCGCATCCATCCCGTAGCCACGCCGAAGAATCTAGGTGGGTCGATCAAATCCCGCTGGCCCGGCCGCGAGACACGTGGGTGGTTGCCGCACCCCGGCCGGGGTGGTGAATAAGCTTCGGGCATGGATGACAACAGTGTGCTGAGCCGGATCAACGGCCTGGTCGAGGAGGAGCACCAGCTGCGCAGGCAGCTGAGCCAGGGCGAGATCTCCTCCACCGAGGAGCATGCCCGCCTCAAGGAGCTCGAGGAGGCCCTCGACCAGTGCTGGGACCTGCTGCGCCGGCGCCGGGCGGCCCGCGACGTCGGGCACGACCCGGACGCGGAGCAGGCCCACGCCGTCAGCGAGGTGGAGAACTACCTGCAGTGACCCGGTCCGCGGCCGCCGTCCGCACGGCGGCCGCAGACCGAGTCGGCGCCTCAGCGCCGCCCGGGCCGCCCGGCGCGCGGACCGGGCGCGGGGCGGCGGCAGCCGTTCAGCGGTGATCCGCTGCGCAGCCATCGCCGCGGCCGGCACCGGCGCCTCATCGCAGGCCCGCCTCGAAGAGCAGCCTCATCGCAGGCCCGCCTCGAAGAGCAGCCTCATCGCAGGCCCGCCTCGAAGAGCAGCCTCATCGCAGGCCCGCCTCGAAGAGCAGCCTCATCGCAGGCCCGCCTCGAAGAGCAGCCTCATCGCAGGCCCGCCTCGAAGAGCAGCCGGTCGATCAGCTCCTCGGCGTCGATCGCCAGCCCCCGGGCACGGAACCAGCTCGCCACATTGGTCACGTCCCGGGCGATGAACTCGGCCCCGCGCGGGTTCGCGATCACGTCGACGATCTGCGGCAGGTCGATCAGCACCAGCCGACCGTCGTGCACCAGCGTGTTGTACGGCGACAGGTCCCCGTGCGCCACCTGGGCCCGGGCCAGCACCGACAGCGCGTCGGTCATCTGCCGCCACAGGTCCTCGAGTTGCTCGTCGCCGGAGCGCACCTGGGCCAGCCGGGGCGCCGCCTCACCGGTCTCCCAGTCGCCGACGAACTCCAGCATCACCTCGGTGCCGATCAGCTGCACCGGGTAGGGCACACAGACCAGCCCGCTCTCCTGGCCGATCTCCCAGAGCCGGCCGAGCGCGTCGAACTCGGCGGCCGCCCACTGCCCGGCGATCATCTGCTTGCCGAACGCGGTGCGGTTGGTCATCGCCCGCATCTCCCGGGACCGGCGCACCCGGCGGCCCTCGAGATAGCCGGCGTCGCGGTGGAACAGCCGGTGCTCGCCGTCCCGGTACCGTTTCGCGGCGAGCATGCTGACCTGCCCGGTGCTCGGCAGCCAGCGCCGGACCAGGAAGACGTCGGCTTCCTTGCCGGTTTTCAGGACGCCCAGCTCGGAGTCGACCGCGCCGTGCTCGGTGCGCACCCAGTCGGGCCGGGGATCGGGACCGTGCAGCGCGCCGTCCCAAGTGGACCAGCGGTCACCGACCTCGGGCAGGTCGGGATCCTCCTGCAGGGCCGGCTCCAGCCGGCCGCGCTTTACGAAATCTGCTTCGTCGTCGTCGAACTTGCGACGGCCGCGGCGCATGGTCGCCGGGCCGAAGGAGTCGTGCTCTCGCACTGGAGGGTCTCCTCGGAGAAAGAAGTTTGCGGGGAAGCCAGGACAGCGGGCATGACAAAGACAGCCATTTCGTGGCCACCCCCTTCTCTCTCGATGCGGCCCGGTGCCGGGCCGACAGTGCGGTGCGCGGACGACTCTTTCCCACCCACGCGAGGGACGCAACCCATTTATTTCGGTACGACCTCAGCGGGCCGCCGTGACGGTCAGACCCTCAGCGGGTCGCCATGATCGCCGAGATGCCCTGGATCACATTGCCGACCACCCGGGTCGGCGCGAACCGGGTGTCCATCCACTCCCGCCCCCGGTGCAGCCACACACTGGGCAGCCCGAGCGCCGCGGCCCCGCCGATGTCCGCCTCCGGGCTGTCGCCGACCACCCAGGCGCCGGCCAGCCGCATCCGGACCCGCTGCGCGGCGAGCGCGAAGATCCGCGGGTTCGGTTTGCTCACCCCGGCCTGCTCCGAGATCACCCAGTCGGCGACATAGCGGTCCAGCCCGGTCCGCCGGATCCGGCCCTCGCACTGCTCGGTCGCGCCGTTGGTGACCACCACCGGGACCAGCCCGGCGTCGGCGGCGATCTCCAGCGCGCAGCCCACCATCGGATCGAGGCGCTCGAAGGCGAGCGGTCCCTCGTAGAGCTCGTCGACCAGATCGATGGCCGGCACTCGTAGCTGGTAGCGGTCCCGGATCTGGTCGGCGAGGTCCCACCGGGAGGTCAGGCCGTCGGCGTCCACGGCGACCAACCAGTCAAGATCATCTTGCGATGCGCCGATCTCGTCGAGGAAGCCTTTAGCCCACAACCGGTACGCACCGCTGCGATCGAGCAGGGTGTCGTCCAGGGCGAGGAAGACTAGAGGCACGCGGGCACTTTACGTGAGCGGTGACCGCAGCGAACAGTCCAGGACTGTAAACAAAGAGCGGAAAGCTTGACGCATTTCGCATCATCCGATCGTGGCTTAAAAAGCCGTACGTACGGATTGCAAGACTGCGGGGCCGCATGACACGATCAGCGGCGTGCCCAGGGTAAGCCAGGACCAGCTAGACGCCCGCCGCCACGAGATCCTCACGGCGGCCCGCGGTTGCTTCGCGCGGTTCGGCTACGAGGGCGCCACGGTCCGCCGCCTGGAGGAGGCGACCGGCATGTCCCGTGGCGCGATTTTCCACCATTTTCGTGACAAGGAGTCGCTGTTCCTGGCGGTCGCCGAGGACGACGCGGCGCTGATGGTGGAGACCGTCGCCCGCAACGGCCTGGTCCAGGTGATGCGCGACCTGCTCGACCGGGCCGGCACCAGCGACGGCGACACGGCCGGCTGGCTCGGCACCCAGCTCGAGGTCTCGCACCGGCTGCGCACCGACCCGGCGTTCGCCAAGCGGTGGGCGCAGCGCTCGGCCGCCATCGCCGACGCCACCCGGGAGCGCCTGCAGCGCCAGGGCGAGGCCGGCGTGCTCCGCAAGGACGTGCCGGTCGACGTGCTCACCCAGTTCCTTGAGCTGGCCTATGACGGGCTGGTGCTGCACCTGGCCACCGGACGGCCGCCGGGCGACCTGGCCCGGGTGCTGGACCTGGTCGAGGACGCCGTCCGCCGCCACTGAGCGAGGCGCGGCGGGCCCGCGGCCGGGTGCTCCGGCCGTACCGGAAACCGGTCTGACCGCAACCGATCGCGGGCCCGGGCGTGGGCGGCGATCAGCTCGCCGCCGGCGCCTTGTCGATGAAGCCGAGCACCTGGTGGATCCGCCCGGCGCCGTCCCGCTCGGCCACGTCGAAGCCGATCACCAGCGGCTCCTCCCCCGGCCGCCCCAGGTGCCAGGTGAACCGCGCCTGGTCGTGGTGCGCGTCGACCGGCCCGCCCGGGCTGAACACCAGCCCCGGGAACTGCTGGTGCACCGCCCCGATCAGGCCGCTCAGCTGGTCCCGCCCGCGGACCGCGGCGATCGGGTCGACATAGCGCACCTCCTCGGCGAACAGCTCGGCGATCGCCGCCTGCCGGGCCGCCGGGTCGGTCTCGTTCCAGACCGCCAGGTACCGCTCGATCATGGTGTCGAAGTCGCTCATCGTCTTTGTCCCCTCGTGGTGCCGTTCGTTGACGGGACCCAGCCTGCCGCCGCCCGGTAAGCCCGGCGATTACCTCGCGGGTAATGCCGCCGCCCCAGCCGCCCGCCTACTCTGGCCACCATGAGCGCGGTGGGACAGTTGTTGCGGACCTGGCGGGACGAGCGGCGGCTGAGCCAGCTGGACCTCTCCGGCCGGGCCGGCGTGTCGGCCCGGCACCTGTCCTTCGTGGAGACCGGCCGGTCCCGGCCGACCCGGGAGATGATCCTGCGGCTGGCCGAGGAGCTGGACGTGCCGCTGCGGCGGCGCAACGAGTTGCTGCTGGCCGGCGGCTTCGCGCCGGCCTACCCGGAGTCCGATCTGGACGGGCAGCCGCTGGCCGTGGTGCTGGCCGGGCTGCGGCAGGTGCTGGCCGGGCACGGGCCCTTCCCGGCGGTGCTGGTCGACCGGCACTGGACCATGGTGGACGCCAACGAGGCGATCGGCCGGTTCACCCGGGACTGCGCGCCCGAGCTGCTCGAACCACCGGTCAACGTGCTGCGCCTGGCCCTGCACCCGGACGGCTTGGCGCCGCGGACCGAGAACCTCGCCGAGTGGCGGACCCACCTGCTGCACCGTCTGGACCGGCAGGCCGCCGCGACCGCCGACCCGGTGCTCCGCGAGCTGCGCACCGAGCTGGGCGGCTACCCGGGCGGCGAGGTGGCCGGCCCGCCGACCGGCGTGGTGGTCCCGCTGCGGTACGACGGCCTGAACTTCTTCAGCGTCACCTCGGTGCTCGGCACCCCGCGCGACGTGACCCTCTCCGAGCTGGCCATCGAGGCGTTCCTCCCGGCGGACGCGGCCACCGCCGCCGCGCTCAACGGGTGACCGGCACGGATCACCACCCGGCTCTGGAAAGATGGCGGCATGGATCTCGGCCTGGCTGATCGCGTCTTCATCCTCACCGGCGCCTCCCGCGGCCTCGGTTTCGCCACCGCGCAGGCGCTCGTCGCCGACGGCGCCCGGGTGGTCATCTCGTCCCGCGACCCGGAGAAGGTCTCGGTCGCGGTGGCCGAGCTGGGCGGCGCCCCGCACGCCGTCGGGATCACCGCCGACCTGGCCGACCCGGGCACCCCGCGGGAGCTGGTGGACGTCGCGACCGAGCGGTTCGGCCGGCTGGACGGCGCGCTGATCTCGGTCGGCGGCCCGGCCCCGGGCAGCGCCGCGAGCATGAGTGACGACCAGTGGCGGGACGCGTTCGAGACGGTCTTCCTGGGGTCGATCCGGGCAGCCCGCACGTTCGCGGCGGCGCTGCCCGAGGGCGGCGCGATCGGCCTGGTGCTCTCCACCTCGGTGAAGACGCCGCTGTCCGGCCTGGGCATCTCCAGCGGCCTGCGACCGGGTCTGGCGATGGCGGCCAAGGACATGGCCGACGAGTTCGGCCCGCGCGGCATCCGGGTGCTGGGCCTGCTGCCGGGCCGCTTCATGACCGACCGCAACCGGGAGCTGTTCCAGGCCACCGGCGACCCGGCGACCGCGGCGGCCGAGGTGTCCGCGGCCATCCCGGTCCGCCGGATCGGCGAGCCCTCGGAGTTCGGCCGGGTCGCGGCCTTCCTGCTCTCCCCGGCCGCGAGCTACCTGACAGGGTGCGTGGTCCCGATCGACGGCGGCGCCCTGCGCACCCTGTGACCACCCCTCCCCGGCCACCCGAGCCCACCCCCGCGGGCCGGTCAGCGGCGTCTCCTCCACTGAAGCCGTCGGCGCCGTCTCCTCTCAAGAAGCCGTCAGCGGCGTCTCCTCTCAAGAAGCCGTCGGCGGCGTCTCCTCTGAAGAAGCCGTCAGCGGCATCTCCTCCGCTGAAGCCGTCAGCGGCATCCCCTCTGAAGAAGCCGTCAGCGGCATCTCCTCCGCTGAAGCCGTCAGCGGCATCCCCTCTGAAGAAGCCGTCAGCGGCGGAGATCGCGGCGGCCGCGAACCGGACCATCCCCGACCTCATCGGCCCCGGCCTGCGGGTGCTCTTCTCCGGGATCAACCCGAGCCTCTACTCGGCCGCGACCGGTCACCACTTCGCCCGGCCGGGCAACCGCTTCTGGCCGACCCTGCACGGCGCCGGCTTCACCGACCGCCTGCTGCACCCGTCCGAGCAGCATCTGCTCCCCGCGCTCGGGCTGGGCATCACCAATGTCGTCGCGCGGGCCACGGCCCGCGCCGACGAGTTGTCCCCCGACGAGCTGACCGCGGGCGGCCAGATCCTGGCAGCTTTGGTACGCCGGGAGCAGCCGCACTTCCTCGCCGTCCTCGGAGTCACCGCTTACCGGGCCGCTTTCGCCCGCCCCAAAGCGCGCATCGGCCCCCAGCCGGACCAGGTGGGCGGCGTCCCGGTCTGGGTCCTCCCCAACCCGAGCGGCCTGAACGCCCATTTCCAGCTGCCCGACCTGATCCGCGAGTTCACCACCCTGCGCGAGTCCCTCCCGGACTGACCGGGGAATCCACCGCCCGCCCGAGCCGTTCCCGTCACCCGCGAGCCCGCCGTCCGCCGCTGGCCGCCGCCCGCCGTCCGCCGTCCGCCGCCCGCACGAGCCTCCCGAACCGGCCGCAGCCCACCGCCGCCGCGAGGTCACCATCACACCGACGCGCCGGAAGCGCGGCGGCCTACACAGTGGACGTCTCGTCGCCCGGCCGCGGCGGCAGCACCCGCTGCTCGTGGATCACCGTCTCGCGCCGCAGCCGGTCGGCCGACGGCCGGTAGGCCTCGTCGATCGGCCCCATGATCCCGCCACCGATCCCCTTGCGCCTGACCCAGCCGCCGAACCGCGCGAACGCGAACAGCAGCGCCGCGAACACCACCGCGAAGATCAACAAGCCGGTCACGGTTCGACCGTACTCGCCGGGACCGGCAGGATCTCCACCTCCTCCGCGGTGAACGGCGGCGACCCGGGCGACGCCGCGGCGAACTGGGTGCGGTAGAGATCGGCATACAGCCCACCGGCCGCGACCAGCGAGTCGTGCGTGCCGCGCTCCACCACCCGGCCGCGGTCGACCACCAGGATCTGGTCGGCCTCCCGGATGGTGGACAGCCGGTGCGCGATGACCAGCGCCGTCCGGTTCTCCAGGGCCACCGACAGGGCTCGCTGCACGGCAGCCTCGGACTCGCTGTCCAGGTGCGCGGTGGCCTCGTCGAGGATCACGATCGACGGCTGTTTGAGCAGCAGCCGGGCGATCGCGATGCGCTGTTTCTCGCCGCCGGAGAACCGATAGCCGCGCTCCCCGACCACCGTCTCCAGGCCGTCCGGCAGGGCCCGGACCAGGTCACCGACCTGCGCGCCGTCCAGCGCGGCCCACATCTCCGCCTCGGTGGCGCCGGGCCGCGCGTACCGCAGATTCTCCGCGATGGTCTCGTGGAACAGGTGCGAGTCCTGGGTGACCACGCCGACCGTGTCGCGCAGTGAGTCGAGCGTCGTGTCGCGCACGTCGACGCCGCCGACCAGCACCGCGCCACCGGTGACGTCATAGATCCGGGAGACCAGCATGGAGATGGTGGACTTGCCGGCGCCGGACGGGCCGACCAGCGCGACCAGCTGCCCCGGCTCGACGGTGAAGTCGACGCCGTGCAGGACCGGCGTGTTCTCCGTGCGGTCCAGCGTGCTCACGTCCTCCAGGGTGGCCAGCGACACCTCGGACGCGCTCGGGTAGCGGAACCGCACGTCGCGGAACTCGATCCGGCCGGCGCCCGGCGGGATCGGCGCGGCGTCCGGTCTCTCGGCGATGCCCGGCGCCAGGTCGAGCACCTCGAAGACCCGGTCGAACGAGACCAGCGCGCTCATCACGTCGACCCGCACGTTGCTCAACGCGGTCAGCGGCCCGTAGAGCCGGGTGAGCAGCAGCGCCAGGGTGACCACGGTGCCGGCCGAGACCTGCCCGTGCACCGCGAGCCAGCCGCCCAGACCGTAGGTCAGCGCCTGGGCCAGCGAGGCGACCAGCAGCATCGCCACGAAGAAGGTGCGGGAGAACATCGCCTGCTGCACGCCGATGTCGCGGACCCGCTCGGCCCGCTCGCCGAATCGCGCCGCCTCGGCGTCGGGCCGGCCGAACAGCTTGACCAGCAACGCGCCGGAGACGTTGAACCGCTCGGTCATCGTCGCGTTCATCTTGGCGTCCAGGTTGTACGACTCCCGGGTGATCTCGGCGAGCCGGGCGCCGACCCGCCGCGCCGGGATGATGAAGACCGGCAGGAGCAGCAGCGAGAGCACGGTGATCGGCCAGGACAGGCTGAACATCACCACCGCGGTGAGCACCAGCTGGATGACGTTGCTGAGCACCCCGGACAGGGTGGAGGTGAACGCCCGCTGGGCGCCGACCACGTCGTTGTTGAGCCGGCTGACCAGGGCGCCGGTCTGGGTCCGGGTGAAGAACTGCAGCGGCATCCGCTGCACGTGGTCGTAGACCCGGGTGCGCAGGTCGAGGATGATCCCCTCACCGATGCGGGCCGAGTACCACCGCTGGGCGAGGGAGAGCAGCGCGTCGGCGACCGCCAGCCCGGCGATCAGCAGGGCGATCCGGATCACCGCGCCGGCCGCGTCGGCACCGCCGCGGGTGATCGTGTTGATCACGTCGCCGGCCAGCAGCGGGGTGGCCACGCCGATCCCGGCGGCCACCACCACGGCGATCAGGAACACCACGATGTCGCGGCGGTAGGGCCGGGCGAACCGCAGGATCCGCCGCATCGTGCCGGGCTTGACCTGATGGGACGCCACCCGGTCGGCGCTCTGGATCGAGCGCAGCATGTTCCAGCTCGGCATGCTCATTCGTCACCTCCGGGTGTCGCGCCACGGGCAGAACAGAGTCTGCCGGGTGGGTACGACAACCTGGACGGCGAAGGCGCTATTCCAGCCCGCCGGTCCGCAACGCTTCCCGGAGCGGACCGGCGGGTGGTTACTCCCCGGTGCCCAGCAGGTCGGCGAGCCGGCGGGTCTGTGCCTCCCGCTCGGCCCGGTCCTGCTCGGCGTAGGAACGGCTGGGCGCCCCGGCCAGCAGTCCCTTGATCTCGGACACCGCGCCCACGGGGCCGGCCAGGATGGCCGCGGTCAGGTCGGCGACCGCCGCGTCCAGGTCGGCCCGCGGGACCACCGCGGTGGCGAGACCGATCCGGTCCGCCTCGTCGGCCGGGATCCGCCGCCCGGTGACGCAGATCTCCAGCGCCCGGGACGGACCGACCAGCTCGGTGAGCCGTTTCGTCCCGCCCAGATCGGGCACCAGACCGAGAGTGACCTCGGCCATCGAGAACCGTGCGTCATCGGCCAGCACGCGCATGTCGCAGTTCAGCGCGAGCTGGAAACCGGCGCCGATCGCATGGCCCTGGACCGCCGCGATGGACACGATGGACGGACTGCGCAACCAGGTGAACGCGGTCTGGAAGACGGCGATCCGATCGGCGCTGTCAGCGGCGGACAACTGTGCCAGACGAGCCAGTGAAGAATCGCCGTCGCCGCGGGCGACTGACAGATCCAGGCCGGCGGAAAACGCGCGGCCTTCGGCTCGCACAATGACGACGCGCACGTCGCCAGGCAATTTCCGGGAAATGTCACTGAGCTCCGCCCACATGGCCGGAGTCTGTGCATTGAGAACGTCGGGCCGGCACAACGTGACCGTTGCGACCGGCCCGGCCTGTTCGTAGCGAACGCCTACCTCGTCGGTGGCTACCGCGTCAGCAGGATCAGCCGCGGATACCGGCCCGGCGTTGTCGGACGTCACGCCTTCTTGCGGCGGCGGGCGCCGCCACGCTGGCGCAACTGCACGCCCGATTCGGTGAGCACGCGGTGGACGAATCCATAGGAACGGCCGGTGGAAGCAGCGAGCGCCCGGATGCTCTCGCCGGAGGTGTAACGCTTCACCAGGTCCTTGGCGAGCGACTGCCGCTCGCTACCGACGATTCGACGACCCTTCTCAGTACTGGTAGCTGTGCCAGTGGCTGCCATCTTGAATCCTCACGTCGCAGACAGTGCGGTCAGATACGGTCCCACCTATTACACCGCCTCCAACGATCATGCGCCAGGCATCTCGCGTCGAAGAACGTGCCCATTTATTACTGTCAGGAACTTGACGGTTACCAAGTGCATCAATGTCAGACCGTTTGGTGACGTCGGCCGGAGCGACATTTCCGGCGCGTCACGCCCGTCCCGCGAGGCTCACCAAGACCATCGATCACCTGCAGAAACACTCGATCGAGGAGCACCCCGCCGGGACGGCGCCGGAGGACCGCATGCGGGGCGGGCCGGGCCGGGACGGGACGTCGGGCGCGTACGGGAGCAAGTCCGACCTGCCCGCAAACGCCCGAACATCGCACTGTCTGTGTGGGCACCAGTTGACAACTGACGATGCCGATGATCCTGGATCTCCGGCACCTTCTGAAACTCAGGCCAGTTCGACGAGTTCCAGCAGGTCGTCGCTCCAGGCGTCCTCGTCGCCGTCGGGCAGCAGGATCGCCCGGTCCGGCTTCAGCGCCTGCACGCACCCGGCGTCGTGGGTGACCAGCACGATCGCGCCCGGGTAGTTGGCGATCGCGTCCAGCACCTGCTCCCGGCTGATCGGGTCGAGGTTGTTGGTCGGCTCGTCGAGCAGCAGCACGTTCGCCCCCGAGCAGACCAGGGTGGCCAGCGCCAGCCGGGTCTTCTCGCCGCCGGAGAGCACGCCCGCAGGCTTGTCCACGTCATCGCCGGAGAACAGGAACGCGCCCAGGATCTTGCGCAGCTCGGTGTCGGTCTGCTCGGAGGCGGCGCTGCGCATGTGGTCCAGGATCGTCCGGTCCACGTCCAGCGTCTCGTGCTCCTGGGCGTAGTAGCCCAGCCGCAGGCCGTGCCCGGGCCGCACCTCGCCGGTGTCCGACTGGAGCAGGCCGCCGAGGATCCGCAGCAGGGTGGTCTTGCCGGCGCCGTTGAGCCCGAGGATGGCGACCCGGGAGCCGCGGTCCACCGCCACGTCGACGTCCGCGAAGATCTCCAGCGACCCGTACGACTTCGACAGGCCCTGCGCGGTCAGCGGGGTCTTGCCGCACGGGGCCGGACTCGGGAAGCGGACCTTGGCCACCTTGTCCGAGCTTCGCACCTCCTCCAGGCCGCCGAGCAGTTTCTCGGCCCGCTTCGCCATGTTCTGCGCGGCCACCGTCTTGGTCGCCTTGGCCCGCATCTTGTCGGCCTGGGCCATCAGGGCGCCGGCCTTCTTCTCCGCGTTGGCCCGCTCCCGGCGGCGCCGCCGCTCGTCGGTCTCCCGCGCCTCGAGGTAGGTCTTCCAGCCCATGTTGTACATGTCGACGACCGAGCGGTTGGCGTCGAGGTACCACACCTTGTTGACCGCGGCGTCGAGCAGCTCGACGTCGTGGCTGATCACGATGAGGCCGCCCTTGTGCTGCGCCATGTAGCCGCGCAGCCAGGCGATCGAGTCCTGGTCGAGGTGGTTGGTCGGCTCGTCGAGCAGCAGGATGCCCTTGCCGTTCTGCCCCGAGTTGGCGAACAGGATGCGGGCCAGCTCGATCCGGCGGCGCTGACCGCCGGAGAGGGTGCCGATGGTCTGGGCCAGCGCGCGGTCGGGCAGCCCCAGGTTCGCGCAGATCCGGGCGGCCTCGGCCTCGGCGCCGTAGCCACCCAGGGCGGAGAACTGGTCCTCCAGCTGCCCGTAGCGCCGGACCAGCTTCTCCTCCGAGCTCTCCTCCAGCTGCACCTCGAGCTTCTGCATCTCGGCCAGGATGCTGTCCAGCCCGCGGGCGGAGAGCACCCGGTCGCGCCCGGTCACGTTCAGATCGCCGGTGCGCGGGTCCTGCGGCAGGTAACCGATCTCACTGGTCCGCTCGACCTGCCCGGCGTACGGGATGCCCTCGCCGGCCAGCACCTTCAGCGTGGTGGTCTTGCCCGCGCCGTTGCGGCCGACCAGGCCGATCCGGTCGCCGGGCTGCACCCGCAGCGTGGTCGGGGACAGCAGGATGCGCGCGCCGGCGCGGAGTTCCAGTCCGGTGGCGGTGATCATAAAGAAGCTTCTCGCTCTCGGGGATCGGGCTGACTCGGGGCGCAATCAAATCGGCAGGTCAGCCTTCGCGGAGCAGCACCGGGCCATACTACCCGGGGCAGCGGAGCACCTCCCAACCGATTAGTCCGCAAGATCATCGGGTAAACGCGGTGCAACCGTGGCGCAGGAGGAACGGATGGAACTCAACGAGAACGCCGAGATCGACACCAGTCAGGTGGAGGATGCCCGTGGTTCGGGTGGCGGCGGGGGCTTCGGCGGGCTGCCCATCCCGATCGGTGGCGGCGGGCTCGCCGGCATCGTGGTCACGGTGCTGCTCGCGCTGGTCGGCGGCTACTTCGGGATCAACAACCTCGGTGGTGGCGGCGGTGAGACGCCCAGCAACAACACCAATCTCGCCACCGAGTGCCAGCAGCAGGACGCGGTCAAGCAGCTCGACTGCCGGAACGTGCTCTACATCAACTCGATCCAGGCGTACTGGGCCAAGGAGCTGCCGCAGGCCTTCGGCAAGCAGTACGAGAAGTCGACCACCAAGATCTTCCAGAGCCGGGTGAACACCGGGTGCGGCGCCGCCGACTCCGGCGTCGGGCCGTTCTACTGCCCGGCCGACAACAAGGTCTACATCGACCTGAGCTTCTACCAGCAGCTGGCCAAGGAGCTCGGCGCGCCGGGCGAGTTCGCGCAGCCCTACGTGCTCGCCCACGAGTACGGTCACCACGTGCAGGATCTGCTCGGCACCGAGGCCAAGATGCGACGCGCGCAGCAGGCCGACCCGGACTCGGCCAACCTGCAGTCGGTCCGGCTCGAGCTGCAGGCCGACTGCTACGCCGGGGCCTGGGCGAAGGGCGCGACCGGCACCACCGACGCCAAGGGCAACAAGATCTTCAAGAGCCTGTCCGACGCCGACATCCAGGAGGGCATCCAGACCGCCGGCCAGATCGGCGACGACACCCTCCAGCAACGCGGCGGTGGCACCATCAATCCGGCGGAGTTCACCCACGGCACGTCCGCGGACCGGCAGAAGTGGTTCCGGACCGGGTACGACTCGGGTGACCCGACGCAGTGCGACACGTTCGCGCCGGGTGCGGTCAACCAGGGCGACTGACCGCCTCCGCCCCTGACATCCGGCCGCCGACCCGCACCTGGCGCGGGACGGCGGCCGGAGCCGTCCCCGGCTCCCGGATGCCGTCCCGGGGTCAGGGCTCCCGGGTCAGGGCTCCCGGATCAGGGCTCCCGGATCAGGATCGGCACCGCGCGGGCCATCGCCACCGCGGAGACCAGCACGGCGTGCCGGGGCTCCGGCACCTCCAGCAGCCGCCCGGCGCGGAGCGCGGCCACCGGCGCCAGGGCACGGTCCGCGAGGATCGCGTCGACCGCGGTCCGGTCGCCGCCGGTGACCAGCGCGGCCATCGTCCGTACCGCGGGAAGCAGCAACCGGCCGACGATCCCGGCGCCGTCGGCGGCGGCCGCCTTCGCCTGGTTGTCCCGGCGGCGGGCGAAGCGCTGCTGCGACCAGCCGCCGGCCGCGGTCCGGCCCTGCACGTAGTGGGTGTCCACCTTGGAGGCGACCAGCTCGGTGCCGTCCGCCACGCCGACCGCGACCGCGCCCTTGCGGGCCAGCAGCAGCCCGAGCCGGCGCGGCGCCCGCGCCGCCTCGATGAGCTCGGTCACCGTCGCGGCCCCGGTCACGCCGGGCGGCGCGTGCAGGGTCGCCTCCGCCCCGTCCGCCGCGACCAGGAGCAGCCCGTCCGCGCGGTACTCCCCGTGCCGGGTGGCGAAGTTCGCCAGCCACCGGGGCAGCCGCTCCGGCGCGACATCCACCCATTTCCCGCCGCCGGCGGCCGCCCGTTCGCCCATTCTTGTCAGACTACGGTGGCAGGATCCGCGGCATGACTGACCGGCTCTCCGAGACGCTGCTGGCCCGGCTGACCGCCGGCTTCCAGGCCCGGCGCGACGCGGCCCGCGCGCCCGCGATGGCGGCCTACATGCGGGACCAGTTCCCGTTCCTGGGCCTGTCCGCCGCCACCCGGCGGGCCGCCGCCCGGGTCGCGCTGGCCGGTCTGCCCACGCCCGCCGAGACCGATCTGGCCGAGGTCGCCCGCGCCTGCTGGGCCCGCGACGAGCGGGAGTTCCAGCAGTTCGCCTGCGACTACCTGATGGCGCACCCGCGGGTGCCCGGTCCCGGCTTCCTCGACGTCGCCGCCGAGCTGATCACCACGAGATCCTGGTGGGACACCGTCGACCCGCTCGCCACCCACGTCGTCGGCGGCCTGGTCCGCCGCCACCCCGGCCTGGCCGCCCGGATGGACGAGTGGTCCGGGTCCGCCGACCGGTGGCTGGTCCGCACCGCGATCCTGCACCAGCTGCACTACGGCCCGGCCACCGACACCACGCGCCTGTTCCACTACTGCTCCCGGCAGGCCGGCCACCCGGACTTCTTCGTCCGCAAGGCGATCGGCTGGGCGCTGCGGCACTACGCCCGCACCGACCCGGACGCGGTCCGGGCCTACCTCACCGCCGAGTCCGCCCGCCTGTCACCGTTGTCGGTCCGCGAGGCCGCCAAACACCTCTGACCCTTTTCGGTACGGGCCGGAGCCCGCCGTGACCCGGTTCCGCGCCCCCGCACGACCGGAGGCCACCGGCCCGGGGAGCCGGTGGCCTCGACGGACATGTGGGTTGTCAGGTGTCCAGGAGCAGGCGCACGGCGAGGACCGCGATCACCGCGCTGGACGTCAGCGCGGTCACCAGCCGCCCCCGTGGCCCGGTCAGCAGCCGCCCGATCAGCGAGCCGCCCCCGGCGATCAGCAGTTGCCAGCTGGCCGACGCGAGGAACGCCCCGGCCACGAACCAGATCCCGCCCCCGGCGCCCCCGTTGCCCAGCACCAGCGCCGCGAAATAGATCACCGTGGCCGGGTTGAGCAGGGTCAGCCCGAGGATCCCGGCGTAGGCCCGCCAGGCCGTGGTGGGCCGCTCGTCCCGCGCCCCGGAGCCCGGGCCGCGCAGCGCGCCCCAGGCGGTCCAGCCGGCCAGCGCCAGCAACACCAGCGCTCCGGCCCAGCGCAGCGGCCCAGCGACCGGCGCGATCACCCCGGCGACCGCGGCGCCCCCGGCCACCGCGACCGCGGCGTAGATCCCGTCCGCGGTGGCCGCGCCCATCCCGGCGGCCGCGCCGACCCGCAGCGACGTGCGCGCGCTCAGCCCGGCGATCAGCGCCCCGATCGCGCCGACCGGCACCGCGATCCCGTAGCCGGCGACCACGCCGGCCAGGAACGGGGCGCTCATGGCCGCTGCTTGCGCACCGCCGTTCCCCGGACGGCCTTCTGCTGTCGCCCGGCCCGATCGGCCGCGGCGACAGGGACAGCGAGGAAGGCCATCAGCTCGGTCACGCCGCCATCATTGCGATCCGCCGCGACCCCGGCCACCGAATTTCGCGGTCACCCGAGCGCCGCGAGAACCTCCTGGTATGTCCGGTCGATCCGGCCCTCCCGGCTGGTCACGAACCGGGCCTCCGGGCGCGACGCGAGCAGGGTCAGCAGCCGGTCATAGAGCGCCGCCACCTCGGCCCGCTCCGCGTCGGTGACCGGCCGGCCCTCGCGGGCCGCCCACCGGCGCAGCGCGCTCTCCCGGCCGTCCATCAGCACCAGGTGGTGGAATCCGGCGCCCACCTCGGCCGCCAGCGCCGCGGCCTGGTTCAGGAACTCCGGCCGGGCCAGCAGCTGCGGCACGATCACCGGGTGCCCGGCGAGCAGGTGCGCCCGGGCCGCGGCCAGCGCCGCCGCCCGGGCCAGCAGCCCGGCCTCGGCCGGCCGGTCCCGCCACCCGCCGATCAGGTCCCGGACCCGGTCGACGTCCAGGTTCAGCGTCAGCGGATGCTCCTCGGCGAACCGGCGGGCGAGGGTGGACTTGCCGCACCCGGCCGGCCCGTTCAGCACGATCAACCTGGTCACCCGACGGATGCTAACGCCGCTCTGCGCGCCTCGGCGGTCGCCGCTAGGGTCCAGATCATGGGTGTGGTCGCCGAACTGATCCTGATCCGGCACGGGCAGAGCCTGGCCAACGTCGCCTTCCCGGCCGCCGACGCGAAAGGCCTGCTGGAGGTCGAGCTGAGCGGGCGGGACGCCGAGGTCCCGCTCTCCGAGCTCGGTGTCGAGCAGGCCGAGGCGGTCGGCGCGTGGCTGGCCGCGCTGCCCGCCGGGCACCGTCCCGAGGTGGTGATCACCTCGCCGTACCTGCGGGCCCGGGAGACCTGGCGGATCGCCGCCGAGGCCGCCGGGCTGCCCCTGCCGGCCCCGCGTACCGATGATCGTCTTGTCGATCGGCTGCTGGGCGATCTGGAGATGCTCACCCGGGCCGCGGTCGCCGCCCGGTTCCCCGGCGAGGCGGCCCGGCTCGCCGAGGCCGGCCTCTACGAATACCGGCCGCCCGGCGGCGAGTCGTTCGGCGACATCCGGATCCGGTTGTCGTCCTTTCTCGAAGATCTGCACGCGGAGCACGCCGATCGGCGTGTGGTGGTGGTCGCGCACGATTCGGTGGTGCTGATGTTCCGCGCCGTTCTGGAGGATCTCGACTGGGACGGGGTGGCGGCCGTGGAGAAATCCGCGGGCAGCGTCCGGAACGCCTCGATCAGCCGTTTCCTGCGCAACGGTGAGAACAAGCTGGAACTCGACCGCTACAACGTGATCGACCACCTGCCACCGGCCTGACCGGCCGCGGGAAAACATATCGACCGGCGTCTTCCGCGAATTCTTCGTGGTGGATAGGTTGGGTCGATGCCCTCCCGACCTCTGGATAAGCGGTGAGGCGCGGGCTGGCCGGCCTGCTCGCGGCCGAGGCGATCTCACTGCTGGGCAGCCGGATCACCTTCGTGGCGCTGCCCTGGCTGGTGCTGACCAGCACCGATTCGGCGCTCCGGGCCGGACTGGCCGGTTTCGCCGAGATGCTCCCCTACGTGCTGGCCGGCCTGCTCGGCGGCCCGATCGTGGACCGGGTCGGGCCGCGGCCGACCGCGGTGGCCGCCGACGCGGCCAGCCTGCTCGCGGTCTCCGGCATCGCGATCGTCACCACCACCGACACGGTTCGCTACCACACCCTGCTCGGCCTGATCGCGCTCGCCGGCGCGCTGCGCGGCTTCGGCGACACCGCCAAGCGCGCCCTGCTGCCCCGGGTGATCGCCGACGCCGGGCTGACCACCGAGCGCGGCACCACCCTCTACGACGGGATCAGCCGGGCCGCCACGCTGCTCGGCCTGCCGCTGGCCGGGCTGCTGGTGGCCGCGGTCGGCCCGGCCCGGGTGCTGCTGGTCGACGCCGCCACGTTCGGCCTGTGCGCGCTGCTGATCACCGTCTACGTCACGGCCGGCGCCACCGGCCACCACCCCGCCGAGGACGAGGAGGGCGGGTACGCCGCGGCCCTGCGCTGCGGTTTCCGGTACGTCCGGCAGGACCGCCTGATCATCGGGATCATGTCGATGCTGTTCGCCACGAACCTCTTCGACCAGGCGTTCGCCACCGTCTTCGTGCCGGTGTGGGTGCGCGAGAGCCCGCACGGCCCGGCCGCCCTGGGCGTGCTGGGCAGCGCCTTCGGCATCGGCGCGGTGGCCGGCAACCTGCTCTGGACGGTGATCGCGCCGCGCCTGCCGCGCCGCACCACGTTCGCCGTCTGCTTCCTGGCCGGCGGCCCGGCGCAGCTCTTCGCCCTCGCCCTGACCGACCGGTTGTGGCTGGTCCTGGCGGCGGCCGCGCTGGCCGGCGCGCTGATGTCGACGATCAACCCGATCCTGCTGGCCGCCGTCTACGAACGCATCCCGGTCCGCGTCCAGGGCCGGGTGATGAGCGTCCTGATCGCCTTCTCCTGGGCCGGCATCCCCCTCGGCGGCGTCCTCGGCGGCTGGGCAGCCGACGAGCTCGGCCTGCGCACCGGCGCCCTGCTCGCCGCCATCGGCTACCTGACGGTCACCCTCTCCCCGTTCCTGTTCTCGGTCTGGCGCTCCCTCGACGAGCACCGCGCGGCCCCAGCCAAGACCCTGGTCACCGCCAAATGAGAGGACCCTGGCCGCACACCCCAGCCGACCAGCGCACACCCAGCACCGCACCCCCGTCACCGGCGCTCGGCACTCGCCACCGGGCACTCGCCACTCGCCACCGGGCACTCGCCACTCGCCACTGGGCACTCACCACTCGGCACCCGGCACTCGCCACCCAGCAATCGCCACTCGGCGCTCGCCACTGCGCTCGGCGCTCGCCGCTCGCCGCTCGCCACTCGCCACTGGCCACTCGCGCCACTCGCGCCACTGGGGCCACTCACCACTCGCCGTTCGGCACTTCGCATTCGGCACTCGGCACTGGCCACTCGCCACTCACCGCTCGGCACTCGCCACTCGCCACTCGCCGCTCGGCACTCGCCGCTCGGCACTCGCCACTCGGCACTGGCCACTCGCCACTCGGCAGTCGCCACTCGCCACTGGCCACTCACCAGTCGCCGCTCGGCACTCGGCACTCGCCGCTCGGCACTCGGCACTCGCCACTCGCCACTCGCCACTCGGCACTCGGCACTCGGCACTCGGCACTCGGCATCGAGCACCCAGCGCCTTGCGCCTGGCATCCGGCACCCGCGACCGCTCGCGCCCCTGGCGACGCGCCTAGCTCACCGCGCCGGTCATCCACAATGCCGTTCCGTCCACAGGCCACCCTCCGCCGACGCCCTTTTTCGGCCACACTGACCAGCGGGGGCTCCCCCTTGGGAAGGGCGGGGTCTGAGGATCTTGGGGTTGGGCTGGTCGTGAGGTTGTCAGGGGTGCTGGAGGAAGCCGGTGACCTGCTGGCGGAACCAGTCGGCGTCGTCCAGCCAGGCGAAGTGACCGCCACCCGGGACCATGGCCAGCTCGGCCTGCGCGAAGAGACCGGCGTACTCCGCGGCGCTCTTCGGCGGCAGCTGGAGGTCGGCCTCGCCGGCGATCAGGAGCACCGGGGCCGGCAGGGCAGCCAGCTCCGTTCGTACCGTCAAGGGGTCGAAGGCGCCGTCGGCGTAGTAGGTCGCGGCCGCCAACCTGTTCTTCTGGCCTGCCTCGCGGGCCGAATAGGCCTGGGTCTCGGCGTCCCAGCGGCCGTAGATGAACGGGGCCAGCGCCCGGCCGTCGGCCGGGGTCGCCTGGCCGGACTGGACGCGTTCCAGGGCGGCGAAGGCCTCCGGGAACCACGGCTCGCCGCGGCGTTCCTCGGCGACCTGCCGCCGGTCCAGGTCGGTGATCTCCAGGCCGACCACGCGCGGGCTCGCGTTGACCAGGACCAGGCGGCGGATCCGGTCCGGGTGGCGGGCCGCGTAGAGCAGCGCGATCGTCGCGCCGGCCGAGTGGCCGAGCAGGTCGAAGCGGTCCAGGCCGGCGTGCTCGCGGAGGGCCTCGACGTCGCCGACCTGATGGTCGCAGCGGTAGGTGGCCGGGTCGGCCGGGACCGCCGACGCGCCGGTGCCGCGCAGGTCCGGGATGACGAGCTGCCGATCGGCGGCGAGCCCACCGAGGTCACCCAGATAGGCGGCGGCCTGCATCGGGCCGCCGGGCAGGCAGACCAGGGGCTCGCCGGCGCCGGAACGATGCAGCGCGAGGGAGGTTCCGTCGGGGGCGTCGAAGCTTTCCACGCCCGGATCCTATGCGTGAGCCTCGATAAATGGCCGGGAAATGTCGGGCCCGCTGACTACCCTGACGGCCGTGACTGAGATTACCGGGGACTTCGAGATACACCTGACGGTCTATCCCGGGCAGGCCGAGGGCCTGGCCGCGTTCGCCGCCGAGCACGGTGTCAAGTTCCTGCACATCGAGCTGGACCGGGGCACCTCGGCGTCCCAGCCGATGCTGACCCTGCACGGCAGCGGCACGCTCACCGAGCAGCTGGCCACGGTGCGGGACTGGTGCGGCTGGCTGCGGGTGGCCGGGATGGATCCGATCCGCAGCAAGATCGAGGCCACCCCGTGGGCGGCTGGGGTGCCGCAGTCCGACGAGGCCGCCCGCGACGAGCCGGCCCACCGCTATTTCGAGCATCACATCAAGCTGCGCCTGCCGGCCGGGGTGGCCGATCTGATCGCGATCACCGACCTGGTCGAGCCGCACGGCGCCCGCCTGTCGCGCAATGCGCGGAAGCGGTCGGCGGACGGTTCCGAGATCCGGTTCGTCAATCAGCGCTGCCACCGGGCCGGCCGGGCCACCGCGTCGGAGCGTCTCGACCGGCTGGTCACCGCGCTGCGCGAGGACGGCCACGAGATCGTCTCGGTCGAGCAGGAGTATGTGGTGCACGACGACAACCTGCGGCTGGACGACGGCTGGCTGCCTCGCGCCGAGCCGGCCCGCGCCGCCGTGAGCCGGACGCCGCACCTCGACCGGGTCGCCCCGCGGCAACGCCGGGACTTCCCGGCCACCTACCATCCGGTCGCCGGCACCCTGCAGGGGCTGGTCTTCGACCCGGCGCTCAAGCAGCACGAGAATGCCTACCGGGCCGGTGAGCCGATCTTCGACAACCCGGTCGAGGGGGACCGCTGGCGGGCCGCCCGGCGCGCCGCGCTGGACCACGTGCTGACGGTGCTGGCCGGCGGCTCCTGGGGGCGTTCGCTGGTGCTGCGCGGCAGCGTCACGATGCCGGCCTGGGCCGGTCCGGCCGCCCGCGAGCCCGGCGACCTCGACTTCGTGGTCATCCCGGCCTCGATGACCAGCGACAGCGCGGAGGCTCGGGCGCTGCTCGACGGCATCGTCGCCGAGCTGGCCGCGCGTCCCGGCGCCGGCCTGCGCCCGGAGCGGGTCGAGCAGTCCGCGATCTGGACCTACGAGCGGGCCGACGGCCGGCGCCTGGTGATCCCCTTCACCGGGTCGCGGATCCCGGAGGGCGCCGTGCAGGTCGACATCGTGTTCGGCGAGGAGCTGCCGATCGCGCCGGAGCCGCTGCTGCTGCCCGGCCAGGACCGGCCGGTCCTGGCCGTCACCGCCGGCCTGTCCCTGGCGTGGAAGCTGTTGTGGCTGGCCACCGACTGCTATCCGCAGGGCAAGGATCTGTACGACGCGGTGCTGCTCGCCGAGCGGGCCACCGTCGACCTGGCGCTGGTCCGCGAGCTGATGCGGCCGGAGCTGGGCGACGAGGCCGGCCGGTTCACCGCCGAGTCGGTGCTGAGCTGGCCGGACGTGGAGTGGGACAACTTCTTCCGGGACTATCCGGAGCTGGTCACCGAGCCGCACGAGCAGCCGTGGCTGCGCCGGCTCGCGGTGGCTCTCGATCGGTCCTGGAGCTAGCTGGCTAGTCACCGGTCCAGTCGCGGATCTGGGCGGCGACCTCGCGGTCGCCGTCGATCCGGACCGCGTGCAGCGGGATCCTGCGGTGCAGCAGCAGCACCAGGTCGCTGGCGGTGCCGTGGATCCGGGTGACCGGTTCACCGCTGGCCGCCGGGTCGGCGGTGGCGCCGGCCGGGGACAGGTCGACGGTCCAGGACGGCCCCTCGATCGCCTGGTAGAGCACCCGGGCCGGGCGGTGCGGCCAGGCGCCGAGTGCGCCCAGGCCGGTGCTGAGGAACTCGTGCACGCCGTCGACGGCGACCGCGGCGGGCAGCGGCTCCGGCTTGCCCAGCGACTCCAGCGCGTCGTAGGCGTGCACCGCCGCCTCCTGCACCTGGTGCCGGGCCACCGCCCCGGCGGTGTGCGGCGCGGCCGTCGACGGCCACCACGCCCAGCACGGTGTCTCCGGGCCGGCCGCGCGCAGCGCGGTGCCGAGCATCCGGGTCGACTCGGCGGACCAGGCCAGCAGGTCGCTCTGCGGGACGGTGCTGCCGTGCCGCTCCCGGGACGGCGGGCCGGACGGGTCCGCCTCGGTCACCACCAGCGCCCAGAAACGCTGCACCTCGCCGAGGTGGGCGACCAGGTCACGCAGCGACCAGTCGGGGCAGCCCGGCACCCGGACGGCCGGGTCGGGCGCCGTGGCGGCGGCCTCGCGCAGGGCGGTCGAGCGCTCCTCGACCAGGGCGACCAGGTCGGGGAAGGGCGAAGTCGGAGTCATGTCCGGTTTCTACCATCGGGAGATGACAAAAAGGCGGCGCGCTTGTTGCGCACCGCCTTTTCGACGTACGAAATCCGACGCCTCGCCGGATCAGACGCCTCGCCGGATCAGACGTTGAAGCCGAGCGCCCGCAGCTGCTCGCGCCCGTCGTCGGTGATCTTGTCGGGGCCCCACGGCGGCAGCCACACCCAGTTGATCCGGAAGTCCTGCACCAGCCCGCCACCCGGGCCGGTGGTCAGCGCCTGCCGGGTCTGGTCCTCGATGACGTCGGTCAGCGGGCAGGCCGCCGAGGTCAGCGTCATGTCCAGGGTGACGACGTTGTCGTCGTCGACGTGCACGCCGTAGACCAGGCCGAGGTCGACGACGTTGATCCCGAGCTCCGGGTCGACGACGTCCTTCATCGCCTCTTCGACGTCGTCGACGGACGCCTTCTTGGTCACGGCCGGCTTGTCGGCCGCCTCCGAGACGCTGGCCTCGGGAACCTCGACCGGCTCGCCGGCCTCTTCAGCTGCGGCGCGCTCCTCGGCGAGCCACGCGGGAACCTCGTCGGTCTTGTCGGTCATGCCTTCACCTCCGGGCTCGCGCCCACGTCGACGCCGGCACGCGCCGCGGCGTCCTTGAATGCCATCCACGGCAGCAGGGCACACTTCACCCGGGCGGGGAATTTCGCCACGCCGGCGAAGGCGATCCCGTCGCCGAGCACGTCCTCGTCCGGTTCCACCTGGCCGCGGCTCTGCATCAGCTCCACGAACGCGTGGTGGATCTCGGCGGCGTCGTGCCGGTCCTTGCCCTGCAGCAGCTCGTGCAGCACCGAGGCGGACGCCTGGCTGATCGAGCAGCCGAGACCGTCGTACGAGATCTCGGAGAGGTCCGAGCTGACCCGTACGGTGATCTCGTCGCCGCAGGTCGGGTTGACGTGGTGCGCTTCGCCGTCGAAGGGGTCGCGCAGGCCACGCCCGTGCGGGTTCTTGTAGTGGTCCAGGATGATCTCCTGGTACAGCCCGTCGAGCATCATCAGCCGAACACCTTCCGGACCTGGTCGAGACCGCGCGCCAGGGCGTCGATCTCCTCCGTGGTCGTGTAGAGGTAGAACGAGGCCCGGGTCATCGCCGGCACCGCGAACCGCACGCAGACCGGCCGGGCGCAGTGGTGGCCGACCCGGACCTCGACGCCGAGCGCGTCCAGGATCTGTCCCACATCGTGCGGGTGTACCCCGTCCACACCGAACGACACGGTGCCGCCCCGGTTGAGAGGCGAGGCCGGGCCGAAGATCCGGACGCCGGGGACCGCGGCGAGCTGCTCCAGCGCGTACGCCGTGATCTCCTGCTCGTGCCGGTGGATGTTCTCCATCCCGAGCCCGGTCAGGTAGTCGACCGCCGCGCCCAGCCCGATCGCCTCGGTGATCGGCGGGGTGCCGGCCTCGAAGCGGGCCGGCGGCGGAGCGTACGTCGTCTTCGCCATCGAGACAGTCTCGATCATCGACCCGCCGGCCAGGAACGGCGGCATCTCGGCGAGCAGCTCGAACCGCCCCCAGAGCGCGCCGATGCCGGTCGGGCCGAGCATCTTGTGCCCGGTGAAGGCGATGAAGTCGACACCGAGCTGCCGTACGTCGATCGGCAGGTGCGGCACCGACTGCGAGGCGTCCAGCATGACCAGCGCGCCGACCTGACGGGCCCGCTCGACCAGCCGGGTCACGTCGTTGATGGTGCCGAGCACGTTGGACATGTGCACCACCGAGACCAGCTTGGTGCGCTCGTTGACCAGCTCGTCCAGCTGCGACTCGTCGAGCCGGCCCTCGTCGGTGATGCCGAACCAGCGCAGCGTGGCGCCGGTCCGCTCGCAGAGCAGCTGCCAGGGCACCAGGTTGGAGTGGTGCTCCATCTCGGAGATGACGATCTCGTCGCCCGGGCCGAGCCGCAGGAACGACCCGGCCGCGTGCGCGACCAGGTTGATCGCCTCGGTGGAGTTCTTGGTGAACACCACCTCGTCCGGGGTGCCCGCGCCGATGAACGCGGCGATCTTGGCGCGGGCGGCCTCGTACATCTCGGTCGACTCGGTGCCCAGGGTGTGCACCGAGCGCGACACGTTCCCGTTGTGTTTCTCCTGGTGCAGGCGCATGACGTCGAGCACCTGCACCGGCTTCTGCGAGGTGTTGGCGCTGTCCAGGTAGACCAGCGGGTGGCCGTTCACCTCCCGCTCGAAGATCGGGAAGTCCTTGCGCACCCGCGCGACGTCGAAGCTCATGATCTGGTCCTTATGCCTTGGCGAGGAACTTCTCGTAGCCCGACACCTCGAGTTCCTCGGCCAGCTCCGGGCCGCCCTCCTCGACGATCTTGCCGCCGACGAAGACGTGCACGAAGTCCGGCTTGATGTAGCGCAGGATCCGGGTGTAGTGGGTGATCAGCAGGAAGCCGGTGGCACCGGTCTCGCGGACCCGGTTGACGCCCTCGCTGACGATCCGCAGCGCGTCGATGTCCAGGCCGGAGTCGGTCTCGTCGAGGATCGCCATCTTCGGCTTGAGCAGCTCGAGCTGCATGATCTCGTGCCGCTTCTTCTCCCCGCCGGAGAAGCCCTCGTTCACGTTGCGCTGCGCGAAGGCCGGGTCCATCTGCAGTTTCTCCATGGCGCCGCGCAGCTCGCCGGCCCAGGTGCGCAGTTTCGGCGCCTCGCCGTCGATCGCGGTCTTCGCGGTGCGCAGGAAGTTGGCCACCGAGACGCCGGGGACCTCGACCGGGTACTGCATGGCCAGGAAGAGGCCGGCCCGGGCGCGCTCGTCCACGCTCAGCTCCAGCACGTCCTGACCGTCCAGGGTCACCGAGCCGCCGGTGATCTCGTACTTCGGGTGGCCGGCGATGGAGTACGCCAGGGTCGACTTGCCGGAGCCGTTCGGGCCCATGATGGCGTGCGTCTCGCCCGACTTGATGGTGAGGTCGACCCCGGCCAGGATCGGCTTCAGCTCGCCATCGGGCAGCTTCACCGAAACCTGCAGGTCGCGGATCTCCAGGGTGCTCACGGCTCTACTCCATTGCTCGGTGTCGTCGAAACGTAGATGTCTCCGTCGCGGATCTCGACGGGGTAGACCGCCACCGGGTCGATGGCGGGCGGTCCGGAGGGCTCACCGGTACGCAGGTCGAAGCGCGAGCCGTGCAGCCAGCACTCCAGCGTGCACCCGTCGACCTCGCCCTCGGAGAGCGCCACCGAGGCGTGGCTGCACTCGTCCCGGACCGCGTAGAAGTTGTCGTCGTCGGCGTGCACCACCGCGATCTCGACGCCGTCGACCTCCACCTGGAGCGACGTGCCCTTCGCGATGTCGGACGCCGGTCCGACGTTCTCGAACGTGGTCACTGACCGGCCTCGGCCAGGCGGGCCTCGATCGCGTCGCCGAGCCGCTCGCGCAGCTCCTCGACCGGGATCTTGTTGATCAGCTCGGCGAAGAAGCCGCGGACCACCAGCTTGCGCGCGTCCCCCTCGGGGATGCCGCGGGCCATCAGGTAGAACAGCTGCTCGTCGTCGAAGCGGCCGGTGGCGCTCGCGTGGCCGGCGCCGGCCACCTCGCCGGTCTCGATCTCCAGGTTGGGGACCGAGTCGGCGCGGGCGCCGTCGGTCAGCACCAGGTTCCGGTTGATCTCGTACGTGTCGGTGCCGGTGGCGGCGGCCCGGATCAGCACGTCGCCGACCCAGACGGTGTGCGCGGACTTGCCCTGCAGGGCGCCCCGGTAACCGACGTAGCTGCGGCAGTCCGGCACCGAGTGGTCGACCAGCTGGCGGTGCTCGTGGTGCTGCCCGGCGTCGGCGAAGTAGAGGCCCCACAGCTCGGCGTCGCCGCCGCGGCCGGCGTAGTCGACGCTGGTGAACTGGCGGACCAGGTCGCCGCCCAGGGTCACCTGCACGTGCTGCACCCGGGCGTCCTTGCCGACCCGGAACTTGACGTGCTGGGCCTGCACCGCGTCGTGGTCCCACTCGGCCAGCGTCACGAAGGTGAGCTGGGCGCCGTCGCCGATGATCACCTCGACGTTGTCGGCCAGGGTGACCGTGCCGGTCTGCTCCAGCACGACGGTGGCCTTGGCGAACTGGCCGACCCTGACCACGGTGCGGGCGGCCGCGGCCGCGCCGCCCTTGCCGACCAGCCGGATCACCGCCGCCTCGGCGGGCACCGCCTCGGCCGCCACCTCGATCACGGTGACGCCGGCGGCCGAGCCGTAGGCCAGGGCGCTGATCCGGTCGAACGGGGTGAGCACCGGGTCGACGTCGTCGGCGGTCGAGACCGTCACGCCGGCCGGCAGGTCGCCGAACTCCACGGAAGGCGCCGCGCCGCCCAGCGACGTGGCCGTGACCAGGTCACGCAGCCGCTTGAGCGGGGTGAAACGCCATTCCTCCTCCAGGCCGGTCAGGGCCGGGAAGTCGGCGACGTCGAAGGAGCGCAGCACCTGCGACTTGGTGCTCGGCGGGGCGATGGCCTCGGTAGTCATTTCTTCCTTATGTCCGCTTCTTTGCGCTTGTCAGCTGAGCCCCGGGCCGGTTAACCCACGGCCCCTTCCATCTGCAGCTCGATCAGGCGGTTCAGCTCCAGCGCGTACTCCATCGGGAGCTCCTTGGCGATCGGCTCGATGAAGCCACGCACGATCATCGCCATCGCCTCGTCCTCGGTCAGGCCGCGGCTCATCAGGTAGAAGAGCTGGTCCTCGCTGACCTTGGAGACGGTCGCCTCGTGGCCCATGTTCACGTCGTCCTCGCGGATGTCCACGTACGGGTACGTGTCCGAGCGGGAGACCGTGTCGACCAGCAGCGCGTCGCACTTGACCGTGCTCTTCGAGTGCGAGGAGCCCTCCAGCACCTGGACCAGGCCCCGGTACGACGTGCGGCCACCGCCCCGGGCGATCGACTTCGACACGATGGTCGAGGACGTGTACGGCGCGGCGTGCACCATCTTGGCGCCGGAGTCCTGGTGCTGGCCCTCACCGGCCATCGCGATCGAGAGCACCTCGCCCTTGGCGTGCGGGCCGGTCATGTAGACCGCCGGGTACTTCATCGTCACCTTGGAGCCGATGTTGCCGTCGATCCACTCCATGGTCGCGCCCTCCTCGCAGGTGGCGCGCTTGGTGACCAGGTTGTAGACGTTGTTCGACCAGTTCTGGATGGTCGTGTACCGCACCCGGGCGTTCTTCTTCACGATGATCTCGACGACCGCGGAGTGCAGCGAGTCGGACGAGTAGATCGGCGCCGTGCAGCCCTCGACGTAGTGCACGTAGCTGCCCTCGTCGGCGATGATCAGGGTCCGCTCGAACTGGCCCATGTTCTCCGTGTTGATCCGGAAGTAGGCCTGCAGCGGGATGTCGACGTGCACGCCCTTCGGCACGTAGATGAACGAGCCGCCGGACCACACGCTGGTGTTCAGCGCGGCGAACTTGTTGTCGCCGACCGGGATGACCGTGCCGAAGTACTCCTTGAAGATGTCCTCGTGCTGCTTCAGCGCGGTGTCGGTGTCCAGGAAGATGACACCCTGCTGCTCGAGGTCCTCACGGATCGCGTGGTAGACGACCTCGGACTCGTACTGCGCGGCGACGCCGGCCACCAGACGCTGCTTCTCCGCCTCCGGGATGCCCAGCTTGTCGTACGTCGCCTTGATGTCCTCCGGCAGGTCCTCCCAGCTGGCGGCCTGCTTCTCGGTGGAGCGGACGAAGTACTTGATGTTCTGGAAGTCGATGCCGGTGAGGTCGGCGCCCCAGTTCGGCATCGGCTTGCGGTCGAACAGGCGCAGGCCCTTGAGCCGCAGGTCGAGCATCCACTGCGGCTCGCTCTTCTTCGCGGAGATGTCCCGCACCACGGCCTCGGACAGGCCACGCTGCGCGGCAGCGCCGGCGACGTCGGCATCGGCCCAGCCGTACTCGTACTTGCCAAGAGCGGCGAGGTGCTCTTCCTGAGTGACGATCTGGTCAGTCATTGCTATCTGTCCTAACCGTGGTGGCGGTGATGCGCGAACCGCGAGCGGGGATGTGCGTGGTGCACACCCCGTCGCCGTGCGCGATGGTGGCGAGGCGCTGCACGTGGGTGCCGATGAGCCGGGAGATGACTTCGGTCTCGGCGTCGCACAGCTGAGGGAACTCGGCAGCCACGTGGGCCACCGGGCAGTGGTGCTGGCACAACTGTCCGCCGGACGCGATCGTGGTCGCGCTGGCAGCGTAGCCCTCCGCGGTCAGCGCGTCGGCGAGTGCCTCCGCCCGCGCGATCGGATCGGTGCCGGCCTCCTCCAGGGCGGTGCGGCAGCGGTCCTCCAGGGCCTGGATCTGCGAACCGGCGAACGCGGTGACCGCCTCCGGCCCGTTGTGCTGGGCGATCCAGCGGAGCGCCGCGGCGGCGATGTTGTCGTAGTGGTGCGGCAGGCTCTCCCGGGCGGCGGCGGTGAGCACGAACGCCTTGGCCGGGCGGCCACGGCCGCGCGGGCCGGTGCGGCGCACCTCGCGGGTCTCGACGAGCGCGTCGGACAGCATCGCGTCCAGGTGCTTGCGGATCGCCGCGGGGCTCAGGCCGAGACAGGCGCCGAGCTCGGCCGCGGTGGCCGCGCCGCGCTCCAGCAACAGCTGGGCGACCCGATCGCGGGTGCGCCCGTCCGACGCGGCGGCTGTCGCCACCGCACCGTCTCCGAGCTGCACCTGGTTTTTCACTACGGCAACGTTACGTATTTCCTCGGGAGGCTGCAAACCGATCCCCGGGTGATCCATCACACCGGCCGCCGGGGACGCCTCCTTTCAAGATCAAATTCGGGCGTACGATGCCACGGGTGAAGTCCTTCGCGCCGCTGTTCCGCCCGTTCGCCGCCTGGCTGCGCCCCCTGGCGTGCGCGTCCCTGGTCGCCAACGTCGCGCTGATCGTCACCGGCGCGGCGGTCCGGCTCACCGACTCCGGCCTCGGCTGCCCGACCTGGCCGCGGTGCACCGACGAGTCCTACACGACGACCGCGGCGATGGGCGTGCACGGCGTCATCGAGTTCGGCAACCGGCTGCTCACCTTCGTGCTGGCCGGCCTCGCCATCGCCTGCTTCCTCGGCGCGCTGGCCCGGCCCCGCCGCCGCTCGCTGGTCTGGCTGTCGGTCGCGGTCGGCCTGGGCATCCCGATGCAGGGCGTGGTCGGCGGCATCACCGTGCTCACCCACCTGAACCCGTGGGTGGTCGGCCTGCACTTCCTGCTCTCCATCGCGCTGATCTCGGTGGCCTACGCGTTCTGGCGCCGGATCGACGAGGGCGACGGCGCCCCCCGCTCGCTGGTCCCGGCACCGCTGCGCGCCCTGGCCCGGCTGACCGCGCTGGCCAGCCTGGCCGTGGTCGCGGTCGGCGTGGTCGTCACCGGCAGCGGCCCGCACTCCGGCGACCGCGGCGCCAAGCGCAACGGCCTCGACCCGGCGGCGATCTCCCAGGTCCACGCCGACCTGGTCTTCCTGCTGATCGGCCTCTCGGTGGCCCTGTGGTTCGCGCTGCGCGCCGTCCCGGCCCCGCCGGCCGCGGTCCGCGCCGCGCTGGTCCTGGTCGCCGTCGAGCTGGCCCAGGGCCTGATCGGCTTCGTCCAGTACTTCACCCACCTTCCGGTGATCCTGGTCGCCGCCCACATGCTCGGCGCCGGCCTGGTCTGGTGCGCCACCCTGGCCGTCCTCTGGTCCCTGCGCGAACGTCCCGCCCTCACCGCCCCGGCCGCGTCCACCACGGATCCGGCGCCGGCCCAGGAGCCCGTCCCCGCCTCCTGACCCGCCACTCCCCGCCCACAGGGACGCAGCCCGGTCCCGGCACGCCCGGGTTGGTGAGAACCAGCCGAACCACCGCAAGGCGCGCGCCTCACCACCCCGGCTGGGCCTCACGGGTGCCTCACATCCCTCCAAACACCCGTGAGGCCCAGCCGGGCCACCGCGAGGCGCGCTGCAACCCGGACCGCATCGCGCCTCACGATCCCGGCTGGGCCTCACGGGTGCCTGACATCCCTCCAAACACCCGTGGGAACCAGCCGAACCACCGCAAGGCGCGCTGCGACCCGGACCGCGGCCCGCCTCACGATCCCGGCTGGGCCTCACGGGTGCCTCACGGCCCTCGAAACACCCATGGGAGCCAGCTGGACCACCGCGAGGCGCGCTGCGATTCGGGCCGCGGCGCGCCTCGCGGTTCCGGCTGGCGCTTCACCGCACGAGCGCCGGGAGGGCGGGAAAAAGGAGCGGGCCGCGACGGAGGTCGCGGCCCGGACTTTCGTGGGTGTGGGGTTAGAGGCGAGCCAGGATGGCGTCGGCGAGGCGGTCGGCGGCGCCCGGGGCCGTGCGCAGGAACAGCGCCGGCTCGGTGAGCTCCAGCTCGATCATCTGTGGCTTGCCGTCCGCGCCCGGGATCACGTCGACGCGGGCGTAGAGCAGGCGCTTGGCGCCGCCCGGGACCGCGGCGAGGACCTGGCGGGCGACCTCCAGCTCGGCCTCCGACGGGGTGCGCGGGGTGATCTCCTCGCTGCCCACGTCGATCGTGTGCTCGCCGGTCTGCCGCAGCATCGGGCCCTTGCGGATCGCGTGGCTGAAGCTCAGCTCGCCGGCCGCGTCCGGGAAGCAGAGCAGCGCGGTCTCGCCGGCGGTGGCGACCGCGGCGAGGTAGGGCTGGATCATCGCGGTGCGGCCGCTCGCGGTGAGCCGGGCCACGTGCGCCCGGGCCTGGTCGAGCTGCTCGGGGAAGGTGTAGCGGGCGGTGTCCTGGCTGCCGGCCGAGACGGTCGGCTTGACCACCCACTCGCCGGTGGCCGGTGGGGACCAGGTCTCCCCCGGGCCGACGAAGTCGGTCGGGATGACCGGGACGCCGGCCGCGGCGAGGTCGCTCAGGTACCGCTTGTCGGTGTTCCAGGCGATGATGTCGCCCGGGTTGGCCAGCCGGGGGACGCTGCGCGCCCAGGCCACGAACTGCTCGTGGCGGGCGACGTAGTCCCACGGCGACCGGATCACGGTCAGGTCGAACCGCGACCAGTCCGCGTCCGCGTCGTCCCAGCGCAGCACCTCGACGGCGACCCCGCGCGCGAGCAGCGCGTCGCGCAGCGGGTGGTCGTCCTCCCACAGGTCGGGGAAGTGGGCGCAGGTGACCAGGGCGACCCGGGCGTCCGGAGCGGCCATCAGCGGGCCATGCTCCGGCGCGCCATCGACCGCCACAGGTCGTTGCTGGGACGCATCTGCTCCAGGAGCTCGCGCTCCCACTCGTTCTCGACCTGGACGCCGGCGTGCTCGCAGGCCTCCCGGGCGACGCCGGTGTCCTGGGCGAACTGGTCGGACCACTCGCCATCCTCACCGACCAGGACGATGCGGGCGCCGCGCTTACCGACGTACTCGATGACCGCCTTGGCGCCGCCGTGCCCGGCGGCGAAAGACTTGATCTCGGAGGTCAGCGTCATTACGGAACCTTCTGCCATGCCTCGCAGCCTAAGCAATCAGCGACGCGCCGCGGGGTACTCCGGACGCCTTTTGTGATTGGAGTTACCAGCAGGTTTCCGCAGTCGGCGTATAGTTATGCACCAATTTCGCCCGAATTGTGCAGTCACCAGAATCCGTCGATCGAGTGACGGAACGTAGTTGACACTGGTCACAATCCGGGCATCGTGTGCGACAAGGCCGTAACCCGCTGACTGAACGCGACCTCAGATCAGGGCATCCACGGCGATCGCCATGAAGAGCAGCGTCAGGTATGTGATCGAGAGCTGGAACAGCCGCATCGGCTTCACCATGCCGCCGTTGCGGGTCTGGTAGACCAGCCGGATCGACTCGCCCAGGAAGAGCCCGCCGGTGAGCACCGCGGCGGCGCCGTAGATCCAGCCCAGCCCCAGGTCCCGCCCGAGCGGCCAGGCGATCAGCGAGGACGCCACGGTGAGCACGGTGTAGAGCACGATCTCGAAGTTGACCCGGGCGACCGAGCGGACCACCGGGAGCATCGGCACACCGGCCCGGGCGTAGTCGTCCTTGTACTTGATGGCAAGTGCGTAGAAGTGCGGCATTTGCCAGAAGAAGACGACTGCGAACAGCGCCCAGCCCATCGGCGCGATCGAACCGGTCACCGCGGCCCAGCCGATGACCACCGGCGCGGCGCCGCAGACGCCGCCCCAGAACGTGTTCGCCGGGGTGCGCCGCTTCAGCCAGAGCGTGTAGACCACGTCGTAGTAGAAGATCGAGAACGCGGTCAGCGCGGTCGCCAGCCAGTTGGTCAGCAGCGCCATCAGCACCACCGACACCACCGCGAGGGTGAGCCCGAAGATCAGCACCGCGCGCGGGGTGATCTGGTGGGTGGGCAGCGGCCGCCGCTTGGTCCGCTTCATCAGCACGTCGATGTCGCGGTCGATGTAGCAGTTCAGCGCGCTCGCCGCGCCGCCCGCCAGCGCGCCGCCGACCAGCACCGCGAAGAAGGTGACCAGGTCGGGCCAGCCGCCGGCGGCCAGCATCATGGTCGGCACCGTGGTGACCAGCAGCAGCTCGACGATGGCCGGTTTGGTCAGCGCCAGGTAGCCCCGCAACACCGCCATCCGGTCGCGTCGCGCTTCCTCGCGTGGCGCGGGCTCCGCCACGCCGGGCGACCGTCGCTGGACGGAACGCTCGGTGATCATGCTCACGGACAGCCACCTTCCGGCATTTGGACCAACTCGCGGCCGCCTGCCGGGTGGAGATCAACCCGGCCGAGCCGCCCGGACAGCCTACGCGCCACCGTCTCCGCTGCTCGGGCCACCCGGCACAGGTGGACGCCGTCACACCCGTCAACCGTGTGTCCGCTCACAGCGTATGCACCTGTGCCGTTCGCTGCGCAGACGTTTAGCCCGACTGGATAGGGTCAAGCCGAAAAGGGTTCCACAATCCTGCCCGAGGAGCACAACAGACGTGGGTGCCACAGATCCTGCTCTCAATTGGTCCGACCTCGACCGCAAGGCGGTCGACACAGTGCGGGTGCTGGCCATGGATGCCGTCGAGAAGGCCGGCAACGGCCACCCCGGCACGGCCATGAGCCTGGCTCCGGCCGCCTACCTGCTGTTCAACCGCGTCATGCGGCACGACCCGACCGACCCGCACTGGGCGGGCCGCGACCGGTTCGTGCTGTCCTGCGGTCACTCCAGCCTCACCCTCTACATTCAGCTCTTCCTCAGCGGTTACGGACTGTCGCTGGACGACCTGAAGTCGCTGCGCCAGTGGGACTCGCTCACCCCGGGCCACCCCGAGTTCGGGCACACGCCGGGCGTCGAGATCACCACCGGCCCGCTGGGCCAGGGCATCGGCAACGCGGTCGGCATGGCGATGGCGGCCCGCCGCGAGCGCGGCCTGTTCGACCCGGACACCGCGGCCGGCCAGTCGCCGTTCGACCACCACGTCTACTCGATCGCCTCGGACGGTGACATCGAGGAGGGCGTCAGCCACGAGTCGAGTGCGATCGCCTCGGTGCAGAAGCTCGGCAACCTCACGGTGATCTACGACGACAACCAGATCTCCATCGAGGACGACACCCGGATCGCCAAGTCCGAGGACGTCGGCGCCCGCTACGAGGCGTACGGCTGGCACGTCCAGACCGTCGACTGGAGCGGCTCGGACCCGTACGTGGAGGACGTCGAGGCGCTCTGGGCGGCGATCCAGGCCGCCAAGGCGGTCACCGACAAGCCGTCGTTCATCGTCCTCAAGACGGTGATCGGCTGGCCGGCGCCGAAGAAGCAGAACACCGGCAAGATCCACGGCTCGGCGCTGGGCAAGGACGAGATCACCGCCACCAAGGCGCTGCTCGGCTTCACCGACGAGCCGTTCGCGATCGACGACGAGGTGGTCAAGCACACCCAGCAGGCGGTCGAGCGCGGCAAGGCGGCGCACGCCGAGTGGCAGAAGGCGTTCGACGCCTGGGCCGCCGGCAACGCCGAGGGCAAGAAGCTGTTCGACCGGCTCGCCGCCAAGCAGCTGCCGGACGGCTGGGCCGCCGCGCTGCCCGAGTTCCCGGCCGACGAGAAGGGCCTGGCCACCCGCGCCGCGTCCGGCAAGATCCTGGAGGCGCTCGCCCCGGTCCTGCCCGAGCTGTGGGGCGGTTCCGCCGACCTGGCGGAGAGCAACAACACCACGATGAAGGGCGAGCCGTCGTTCATCCCGGCGGAGTACGCCACCAAGGAGTTCCCCGGCCACGAGTACGGGCGCACCCTGCACTTCGGCATCCGTGAGCACGGCATGGGCTCGATCCTCAACGGCATCGCGGTGCACGGCGGCACCCGGCCGTACGGTGGCACCTTCCTGGTCTTCAGCGACTACATGCGCGGCGCCGTCCGGCTCTCCGCGCTGATGAAGCTGCCGGTCGTCTTCGTGTGGACGCACGACTCGATCGGTCTCGGCGAGGACGGCCCGACCCACCAGCCGATCGAGACGCTGACCGCGCTGCGCGCCATCGTCGGCCTCGACGTGGTCCGCCCGGCCGACGCCAACGAGACCGCGTTCGCCTGGCGCGGCGCCCTGGAGCACCACGACCGCCCGACCGCGCTGGCGCTGTCCCGGCAGAACCTGCCGACCCTCGACCGCTCGAAGTACGCGTCGGCCGAGGGCACCCTCAAGGGCGGCTACATCCTGTCCGAGGCGTCCACCGGCACCCCGCAGGTGATCCTGATCGCCAGCGGCTCCGAGGTGGCCATCGCGCTCACCGCGCAGGAGCGCCTGGAGGCCCAGGGCACCCCCACCCGGGTGGTCTCGATGCCCTGCCAGGAGTGGTTCTTCCAGCAGGAGACCGCGTACCAGCAGCAGGTCCTGCCGCACGGGGTGAAGGCCCGCGTCTCGGTGGAGGCCGGCATCCGGATGAGCTGGGACCGGATCATCGGCGACGCCGGCGAGGCGGTCAGCATCGAGCACTACGGTGCCAGCGCCCCGGCGAAGATCCTCTTCGAGCAGTTCGGTTTCACCGCTGACAACGTCGTTGCGAAGGCCAACGCCTCCCTGGCGAAGGTCGGCGAGATCACCGGTCACAAGACCGGCAACTGACAGGAGTTGAAGGTAATGACCGACAGACTGGCAGAGCTGTCCGCCCAGGGTGTGGCGGTCTGGCTCGACGACCTCTCCCGGGTGCGGCTGACCAGCGGCTCGCTCGACAAGATGCGCCGTGAGCAGCACATGGTCGGGGTCACCACGAACCCGAGCATCTTCCAGAAGGCGCTCTCCGACGCGGACGCCTACGACGAGCAGGTCCGCGACCTGGCCGCGCAGCGGGTGACGGTCGAGGAGGCGGTCCGGCTGATGACCGCCGCCGACGTGCGCGCCGCGGCCGACGTGCTGCGCCCGGCGTACGACGCCTCGAACGGCGTGGACGGCCGGGTCTCGATCGAGGTCGACCCGCGCAAGGCGCACGAGACCGAGTCCACCGTCGCCGAGGCGAAGACGCTGTGGTGGCTGGTCGACCGGCCGAACCTGTTCATCAAGATCCCGGCGACGCTGGCCGGCCTGCCGGCGATCACGCAGACCCTGGCGGCCGGGATCAGCGTGAACGTGACGCTGATCTTCTCGCTGGAGCGCTACCGCGCGGTGATGGACGCGTTCCTGGCCGGTCTGGAGCAGGCGAAGGCGAACGGCCACGACCTGTCCAAGATCGGCTCGGTGGCGTCGTTCTTCGTCTCCCGGGTGGACACCGAGGTGGACAAGCGGCTCGACAAGATCGGCAGCGACCAGGCCAAGGCGCTCAAGGGCAAGGCCGCGATCGCCAACGCCCGGCTGGCCTACGAGGCGTACGAGGAGGTCTTCGGGTCGGAGCGGTGGAAGTCGCTGGCCGCCGCCGGGGCGCACCCGCAGCGGCCGCTGTGGGCCTCCACGTCCACCAAGAACCCGGACTTCCCCGACACGATCTACGTCGAGGAGCTGATCGCGCCCGGCACGGTGAACACCATGCCGGAGTCGGTGATCGTGGCGTTCGCCGACCACGGCACCACCAAGCCGGGCAGCATCACGAACAACTACGCCGACGCCAAGCAGGTCTTCGCCGACCTGGCGGCGGTCGGCGTCGACTTCGACGACGTCGTCAAGGTCCTCGAGGAGGAGGGCGTCGAGAAGTTCGAGGCGAGCTGGAAAGAGCTGCTCGAGCACGTCGAGAAGTCGCTGAAGACCGGCGAAGGCGCCTGACGGACGCCGTGCGGCCTGTCGCGGAACCCTCCGCGACAGGCCGCTCCCCTCACGAAAAACTGGCAGGATGGCAACGTGGGTAATCCGCTGCGCACCGCACAGGACCGACGGCTACCGCGGATTCCGGAGCCCTGCGCTCTGGTGATCTTCGGGGTCACCGGTGACCTGTCCCGTAAGAAGCTCATCCCGGCCGTGTACGACCTGGCCAACCGAGGTCTGCTGCCGCCCGGTTTCGTGGTGGTGGGCTTCGCCCGGGCCGACTGGGGTGACGGCGACTTCGAGTCGCTGGCCTACGCCGCCGCCAAGAAGGGCGCCCGGACCCCGTGGCGCGAGGACGTCTGGCAGCGGCTGTCGAGCCAGTTCCAGTTCGTGCCCGGCTCGTTCGACGACGACGCCGACTTCGACAAACTCGCCGAGACCCTGGACGAGCTGCGCGAGCGCAACGGCATCCAGGGCAACACGGCCTTCTACTTCTCGATCCCGCCGGCCGCCTTCCCGCTGGTGCTCAACCAGCTCAACCGCACCGGCCTGGCCGACAACGCGAAACTCGGCGGCTGGCGCCGGGTGGTGGTGGAGAAACCGTTCGGCAACGACCTGCAGACCGCCGTCGCGCTGAACCAGCTCGTCGACGACGTCTTCAACCCGGCCGACGTCTACCGGATCGACCATTACCTGGGCAAGGAGACGGTCCAGAACATCCTGGCCCTGCGCTTCGCGAACAGCCTGTTCGAGCCGGTGTGGAACTCCAAGTACGTCGACTCGGTGCAGATCACCATGGCCGAGGACGTCGGCATCGGCACCCGGGCCGCGTTCTACGACGCGTCCGGCGCCGCCCGCGACGTGCTGCAGAACCACCTGCTCCAGCTGCTCGCGCTGGTCGGGATGGAGGAGCCGACCAGCTTCGACCCGCAGGAGGTGCGGGCCGAGAAACTGAAGGTGCTCAAGGCGATCAGCCTGCCGGCCGACATCGCGGCCGGCTCGGTGCGCGGGCAGTACCTCCCCGGCTGGGTGGCCGGCGAGCGCGCGGTGGGCTATCTCGAGGAGAAGAACATCCCGCCGGACTCCACGACCGAGACGTACGTCGCGGTCCGCCTGGGGATCCAGAACCGGCGCTGGGCGGGCGTGCCGTTCTACGTCCGGGTCGGCAAGCGGATGCCGCGCCGGGTCACCGAGATCGCGATCCTCTTCAAGAAGGCCCCGCACCTGCCGTTCGACCCGGCCGACGTGGAGATGCTGGGTAACAACCAGCTGGTCATCCGGGTCCAGCCGGACGAGGGCGTGGTGCTCAAGTTCGGCTCCAAGGTGCCCGGCACCGCCATGGAGGTCCGCGACATCGCGATGGACTTCCAGTACGGCGAGGCGTTCACCGAGTCCAGCCCGGAGGCGTACGAACGGCTCGTCCTGGACGTGCTGATCGGCGACCGCACGCTCTTCCCGGACGCGGCCGAGGTGGAGCAGTCCTGGCGGGTCATCGACCCGCTGGAGGCCGCCTGGGCGGGCACCACGCCGGAGCCCTACCGGTCCGGCGAGTGGGGCCCGCGGGCCTCGGACGAGATGCTGGAACGCGAAGGCCGCGCCTGGAGGCGAGCATGATCGGGCTGTGGGACACCACCGGTAACGAGGTCGTCAAGGCCCTCGCCGCGGAGCGCCGCAGCGCCGGGGGCGTCGCCTCCGGCCTGGCGCTCACCCTGATCGCGGTGGTCGAGGAGAAGAAGGTCCGGGAGGCCGAGGCGGCCGCCACCATCGCGGCGGCGGCGCACCCCTGCCGGGTGCTGATCGTCGTCCGCTCCGACCTGGACGGCCGCAGCCGGCTGGACGCGGAGATCGTGGTCGGCGGCCGGCTGGGCCCGGCCGAGGCGGTCGTGATGCGGATGTACGGCCGGCTCGCCCTGCACGCCGAGTCGGTGGTCATCCCGCTGCTCGCCCCGGACGTCCCGGTGGTCAGCTGGTGGCACGAGGAGCCGCCGGAGTCGATCGCCAACGACTTCCTCGGCGTGGTCGCCGACCGCCGGATCACCGACAGCGCGCAGGCGCCCGACCCGGTGGCCGCGCTGCGCCAGCGGGCCGCCGACTACGCGCCCGGCGACACCGACCTCACCTGGACCCGGATCACGCTGTGGCGGACGCTGGTGGCCGGCGCCTTCGACACCACCGAGGCCAAGGTGATCGGCGCCCGGATCGTCGCCCCGGAGAAGGACCCGACCGCCTGGCTGATGCTCGGCTGGCTCAAGTCCCGGCTCGGCGTCGAGCCGGTGCTGGAGCACACCGACCGGGCCCCGCGGATGCACTCGGTCGAGCTGCAGTGCGAGAACGGCGACTGCGTGCGGGTCACCCGCGAGGAGGGCACCGCGCTGTTCAGCCGGACCGGCCAGGAGGACCGCTACATGCCGCTGCCCAAGCGGCCGGTCGGCGACGAGCTGGCCGAGGAGCTGCGCCGGCTGGACGCCGACCAGATCTACGCGGAGGCGCTGGGCGCGATGGCCGGCCTGTCCGGTCTGGACCACCGCCCGTCGATGCGGGTGCACGTCTGGAAGGACCCGGCTCTGGCGGCCCGCGCGGCCAGCACCAGCGACGCGCTGGCCGGCTGAGCCACACAACTACAGAGAAGGGCCGTCCGCCACCGGCGGACGGCCCTTCAGCTAAAAAGGAGAGCGCAGTGAGTGAGACCGTGGTCGTGGTGGTTCCGGACGCCGACATCCTGGCGTCCACGGTGGCGGCACGGCTGACCATCCGGATCATCGACGCGCAGGCGGTGCACGGGACGGCGAGCGTGGTGCTGACCGGCGGCCGGGTGGCCGCCAAGGTGCTGCGCCAGCTGCGGGAGCTGCCGGCCGCCGCGGCGATCGACTGGTCCCGGGTGGACCTGTGGTGGGGCGACGAGCGGTTCCTGCCGGCCGGCGACCCGGACCGCAACGAGACCCAGGCGCGCGAGGCGGTCCTGGACGCGCTGCCGCTGGACCCGGCCCGGGTGCACCCGATGCCGGCCACCGACGGCCCGGACGGCGACGACCCGGACGTGGCGGCTGCCCGGTACGCCGCGGAGCTGACCGCCGGCGGCCGGCCGCTGCGCTTCGACGTGCTGATGCTGGGGGTCGGCGAGGACGGGCATGTGGCGTCGCTCTTCCCGGGGCACCCGGACGCGCGGGCCACCGGTGTCACGGCGGCGGTGCGGAACAGCCCGAAACCGCCGCCCACCCGGATCACCCTGACCATGGACACCATCCGGCAGGCCGACGAGGTCTGGCTGGTGGCGGCCGGTCCGGACAAGGCGGGACCGATCGGTGAGGTGCTGCGTGGGGGTGACCTGCCGGCCGCGCGCGCTCAGGGCGTACGCAAGACGCTCTTCCTGCTCGACGAAGCGGCCGCGAGCAAGCGGTGAGCGGGCCGATGATCCGCGCCTACCGGCCGAGCGACCTGGACGCCGTCTACGACATCTGTGTCCGCACCGGTGACGCGGGCCAGGACGCCCGCGGGAAGTACAGCTCGGACCGCCTGCTCGGGGACATCTGGGCGGCGCCCTACGTGATCCTGGAGCCGGAGCACGCGCACGTGCTGGACGACGGGACCGGCCGCCCGGTCGGTTACATCATCGGCACCGCGGACACCGCCAAGTTCGTCGAGCGGTACCGCGCCGAGTGGCTGCCGGCCACCGCCGGCCGGATGACCGACGGCGACCCGCGCGACGAGATCATGCTGGACCTGCACCGGCGCCCGGAGCGGATGCTGCACCCGGAGCTGGCCGATTACCCGGCCCACCTGCACATCGACCTGCTGCCCGAGTGGCAGGGCCGCGGTCAGGGCCGGGGGCTGATGGCCGCCTTCCTGGACGGGCTGCGCGCGGCCGGTGTGCCCCGGGTGCACCTCGGCATGTCGCCGGAGAACCCCGGGGCCTACGCGTTCTACCGCCGTCTCGGCTTCCACGACCTGTCGCTGGACGACCCGGGCGCGCTTTACCTCGGGCGGGACACCAGCCCGGTGTGAGTCACTCGCGGCCGCGGCGCTGGCGCACCTTGGCCAGCGCCTCGGCCAGGATGGCGGCCGCGTCCTCCTCGCTGCGGCGCTCCTTCACATAGGCCAGATGCGACTTGTACGGCTCGGTCCGCAGCCGCCCGGGCGGTCGCTCCTGATCGAGCCCGGCCGGCTGGCCGCACCGGGGGCAGTCCCAGGTCTCCGGGGCGGCGGCCTCGGCGGCGAACCAGATGAGACTGTCATGGCCGGCCGCGCAGAAGTATTTCACCTGGCGGCGAGGGGCCGGTTCGGTGCGCTCGTCGGGGCGCATCGGGCTGGACCCGACGCGGCTGCCACGGATAGCGCTGCCACTGGACACGGACGTCACTCCTGTCAGAGCGGGCGGAGGCTCGGAAGCCGGAAGATCAAAACGGTCAGAGAAGCCAAAAAGCCGCGCGACCGGTGAAACCGGCCGCGCGGCAGATTGTACGACGCTACTCGCGGGTCAGGAAGAGACGGCGAGTTTGAGCCAGAAGCCAAGCCCGACAATGCAGGCGAACCAGATGATGCCGACCAGCAGCGTGTAGCGGTCCAGGTTCTTCTCCGCGACCGAGGAACCGGCCAGGCTGGAGGTCACGCCGCCGCCGAACATGCTGGACATGCCGCCGCCCTTGCCCCGGTGCAACAGGATCAGCAGGGTCAGCAGGATGCTGGTGATGATCAGCAACACGATCAACGTGTACGCGAATCCGATCGGCATGGTCGGGTTCATTCCTCTCGAAGGGCACAGCAGCGGTCCCACAATAGCGGGTGCCCGGCCGTTTACCACGGCCGGGCACGCGCCAATGACGATCAGCGAGCGACGTGCTCCGGGAAACGCACGATGGCCGCGAAGCCCTCGGCGTCCAGGGCCGCACCGCCGACCAGGGCCCCGTCCACGTCGGGCTGGGCCATGATCTGCGCGATGTTGTTCGCCTTGACCGACCCGCCGTACTGGATGCGGACGGCCTCGGCGACCTCGCTGCCGTACTTCTCGGCCAGCCGGGCACGGATCGCTCCGCACACCTCCTGGGCGTCGTCCGGCGTCGCGGTCTTGCCGGTGCCGATCGCCCAGACCGGCTCGTACGCGATCACGATCTGCTTGATCTGGTCGGTCTTGAGGTCCTCGAGCCCACCGTCGACCTGGGCGAGCACGTGCTCGACCTGGTTGCCGGCCTCGCGGATCTCCAGGCCCTCGCCGCAGCAGAAGATCGGGGTCAGGCCGGCCGCGAAGGCCGCCTTGATCTTCGCGTTGACCAGCTGGTCGCTCTCGTTGTGGTACTCGCGGCGCTCGGAGTGCCCGATCACCACGTAGGTGCAGCCGAGCTTCGCCAGCATCGAGCCGGCGATCTCGCCGGTGTACGCCCCGGACGCGTGCTGCGAGATGTCCTGCGCGCCGTAGCCGATCGCGAGCTTGTCGCCCTCGATCGCGGTCTGCACGGTGCGCAGGTCGGTGAACGGCGGCAGCACGACGGTCTCGACCGCCTCCAGCTGCTGCGCGTTCAGGCTCGCGGCCAGCTTCTGGACCAGCAGATTCGCCTCGAAGTGGTTGAGGTTCATCTTCCAGTTGCCGGCGATGATCGGCTTGCGGGTCACGTCACCCATCACTTCTCCAGAGCGGCGACGCCCGGCAGCGTCTTGCCTTCGAGGTACTCCAGGGACGCGCCCCCACCGGTGGAGATGTGGCCGAACGCGGACTCGTCCAGGCCGAGCGTGCGGACCGCCGCCGCCGAGTCGCCGCCGCCGACGACCGAGAAGCCGTCGATCTTGGTGATCGCCTCGGCGACGCCGCGGGTGCCCGCGGCGAACGGGGCCAGCTCGAAGACGCCCATCGGGCCGTTCCAGAACACGGTCTTGGCACCGGAGATGGCGTCGGCGAAGAGCGCGGTGGAGCGGGGACCGATGTCCAGGCCGAGCCGGTCAGCCGGAATTTCGGAGATGTCTGCAATATCGTGATCCGCGTCGGCGGAGAACTCCGTCGCCGCGACCACGTCGACGGGCAGCACGATCCGACCGTCGGCCTGCGCGAGAAGGTCCGCACACACCGAGATCATCTCGGTCTCCAGCAGAGACTTACCCACCTCGTGACCCTGCGCCTTGAGGAAGGTGAAGCACATCCCGCCACCGACGAGAAGCTTGTCCACCTTCGGCAGCAGCGCCTGGATCACGGCGAGCTTGTCGGAGACCTTCGAGCCGCCGAGCACCACGACATACGGCTTCTCGGGGGTCTCGGAGACCTTGCGCAGGACCTCGACCTCCTTGACGACCAGGCCACCCGCGTAGTGCGGGAGCCGGGCCGGCACGTCGTACACCGAGGCGTGCTTCCGGTGCACCGCACCGAAGGCGTCGTCGACGTAGAAGTCCGCGAACTTCGCCAGCTCGTCGGCGAAGGCGCCCCGAACCGCGTCGTCCTTCGAGGTCTCGCCCTCGTTGAACCGCAGGTTCTCCAGGAGCAGCACCTGGCCGTCCTGCAGCGACTCCACGGCGGCCGACGCGGAGGCGCCGACGGTGTCCGTCGCGAAGATCACGTCCGAGCCGAGCAGCTCACCCAGCCGGGTCGCCACCGGCGCGAGGGTGAACTTCGGGTCCGGCGCGCCCTTCGGACGCCCCAGGTGGGACGCCACGATCACCCGGGCGCCCGCGTCCCGCAGCGCGATCAGCGTCGGCAGCACCGCGCGGGCGCGGCCGTCGTCGCTGATGACACCCGGGTTTGCCTTGTCGAACGGGACGTTCAGGTCGGCGCGCACGAACACGCGCCGACCCGAGACACCCTCGCCGAGCAGGTCGTCGAGAGTCTTCATGGAAGATCAGGCCCCGACGAGCTGAACCAGGTTCACGAGGCGGTTCGAGTAGCCCCACTCGTTGTCGTACCAGCCGACGACCTTGACCTGGTTGCCGCCGATGACCTTGGTCAGGCCGGCGTCGAAGATGCAGGAGGCCGGGTCGGTGACGATGTCGGCCGACACGATCTCGTCCTCGGTGTAGACCAGGATGCCCTTGAGCGGGCCCTCGGCGGCCGCCTTGATCGCGGCGTTGACCTCGTCGACCGTGGTGTCACGGGAGGCGGTGAAGGTCAGGTCGGTGGCCGAGCCGGTGGGGATCGGCACCCGCAGCGCGAAGCCGTCCAGCTTGCCCTTCAGCTCCGGCAGGACCAGGCTGACGGCCTTCGCCGCGCCGGTCGAGGTCGGAACGATGTTCAGGGCGGCGGCGCGGGCGCGACGCAGGTCCTTGTGCGGGCCGTCCTGCAGGTTCTGGTCCTGGGTGTACGCGTGGATCGTGGTCATCAGACCCTTCTCGATCCCGATCGTGTCGTTCAGGACCTTCGCCATCGGGGCGAGGCAGTTCGTGGTGCAGGACGCGTTCGAGATGACCGTGTGCTTGGCGGCGTCGTACAGGTTGTCGTTGACGCCCATCACGATCGTGATGTCCTCGTTCTTGGCCGGCGCCGAGATGATGACCTTCTTGGCGCCCTTCTCCACGTGCGCCTTGGCCTTGGTGGCGTCGGTGAAGAAGCCGGTCGACTCGATCACGACGTCGGCGCCCAGGTCGCCCCACGGCAGGTTGTTCGGGTCGCGCTCGGCGAACGCCTTGAAGGTCTTGCCGGCGACGGTGATCTCGTCGGCGGTCGCCTTCACCTCGTGCGGCAGACGGCCCAGGATGCTGTCGTACTTCAGCAGGTGGGCAAGAGTGGCGTTGTCGGTCAGGTCGTTCACACCGACGATCTCGATGTCGGCTCCGGAGGCGAGAACCGCCCGGAAGAAGTTACGACCGATACGGCCGAAGCCGTTGATGCCAACCCGGATGGTCACAGGTGGTCTCCTCGTTTCGGTCCGCCGGATTCTGCGACCGGCGGAGGGTCTGTGCCCGCCGTGTCAGGGCTGGCACTAGGGGGCGTCCGGCCGCCGCGCCCGAAGGAGCGAGGTCGCCGCAGCAGAGACACATTGGCGGCGCGTCACAGCGGGGTTCGGCCGAACTGCCGGCACCGTCGCCGTCACCAGTGACCCTAGCCGAGACTCCCCGCCCCGACCGCAGCGGGGCGCGACCTGAACGTTACCTAATCCGGATCATCGCGAGGCCGGCCTCCGCACCGGGTGACCGGCGCGCCCCACGCCGATCCCCACAAGATCCACCAGCCCTTCCCGGTACGGCCACAGGTCCCGCCCCGAGCACGAGATCACGCCGCACACGGCCGCACCGAGCCGTCCACCCCACGTGACCGGAATCACCCCGAGATGTCCCGCGATTCGCCGCCGGTGAGATGGGCTCGGTTTTTCCGACGCCGCGGGGTGTGCGGCGTCGGAAAAACCGCGCCCATCTCACCGGTTACAAGGCGAATCGCCGCGGAGCGAAGCGGAGCCAGCCAGCTCAGCAGGCCATCATCTCCGGGGTGACGGCGGCCTCGGTGTCCGGGATTCCCAGGTCGCGGGCGCGCTTGTCGGCCAGCGCCAGCAGCCGCCGGATCCGCCCGGCGATGGCGTCCTTGGTCAGCGGCGGGTCGGCCAGCGCGCCCAGCTCCTCCAGCGACGCCTGCCGGTGCTCCAGCCGCAGCCGCCCGGCCGAGGTCAGATGGTTCGGCGCGTCCTCGGAGAGGATCTCCAGCGCCCGGGTGACCCGGGCGGCCGCCGCCACCGCAGCCCGCGCCGAGCGCCGCAGGTTCGCGTCGTCGAAGTTGGCCAGCCGGTTGGCGGTGGCCCGCACCTCGCGGCGCACCCGCCGCTCCTCCCAGGCCAGCACGCTGGAGTGCGCACCGATCCGGGTGAGCAGCGCGGCGATCGCGTCGCCGTCCTTGATCACCACCCGGTCCACGCCGCGCACCTCGCGCTCCTTGGCGGTGATCCCGATCCGGCGGGCCGCGCCGCGCAGCGCCAGCGCCGCCTCCGGCCCCGGGCAGGTGATCTCCAGGGCGCTGGACCGGCCCGGCTCGGTGAGCGAGCCGTGCGCCATGAAGGCGCCCCGCCAGGCCGCCACCGCACAGCACACGTTCGCCGAGACGACGTGCGGGGGCAGCCCGCGGACCGGGCGGCCGCGGACGTCGAGCAGGCCGGTCTGCCGGGCCAGGGCCTCGCCGTCCTTGACGATCCGGACGATGTAGTGGCTGCCCTTGCGCAGGCCACCGGAGGCGAGCACGTGCACCTCGCTGGGGTACCCGTACACGTCGGCGATCTCCCGGCGGAGCCGCCGCGCGACCGCCCCGGTGTCCAGCTCGGCCTCGACGACGACCCGGCCGGAGACGATGTGCAGCCCGCCGGCGAACCGGAGCAGGGAAGCCATCTCCGCCCGGCGACAGCAGGGCTTGGGCACGTCGACCCGGCTCAGCTCGTCTTTGACCGCTGCCGTCATCGCCATCGTGTTGTCACCTCATGCGCCGGATCTTGGACAGTGTGTGCCGCACTTACGCCAGTAATTAACGAGCGGCGCCCAATACTGGCACCAGTGCAACACCCAGTGCCTCAGGATCATGCCGTGGGCTTCCGTCCGCAACGGCGACGGGTGCCAATACCAGCTCGGCCCCCATCCGCTGGGCAGCGGCTCGGACCGGTTCCGGCTCGCCGGCCCATTTCTCGTCGGCCAGCACCGTGTCCACCCGCAGCTGGGGCAGGTAACCGTGCAGGGTGGCCAGGTGCGCGGCCGCCGACAGCCCGTGCGTCTCCTTGTCCGTGCCGAGGTTGAGGGTGACCAGCCGGCGGGCCGGGCTCGCCACGATCTCCCGGGCCAGGCCGGGCACCAGCAGATGCGGCAGCACGCTGGTGTACCAGCTGCCCGGCCCGAAGATCAGCCAGTCGGCGGCGCGGACCGCCTCCAGGGCCTGCGGGCAGGCCGGCGGGTCGGCCGGCTCCAGCCGCACCGACTCCACCCGGCCGTCGACGACCGCCACCGAGTGCTGACCCCGGATGGTCGACCGCCGCCCGGACCCGTCGGTGACGTCGGCCTCGATGCCGACCGCGTGCAGCGCCATCGGCAGCACCCGGCCGCGCGCGCCGACCATCGCGGCCGCGTGGTCCAGCGCCCGCACCGGGTCGCCGAGCATCTCCATCAGCCCGAGCAGCAGCAGGTTGCCCACCGTGTGCCCGGCCAGGGTGTCCTTGCTGCGGTCGGCCCGGCGCTCCAGCCGGGGCCCGCGGGCGGCCGGCGGCGCCGGGCTCACCCCGGGCTCGGACATCGCCACGAACCGGTGCTGCATCACCTGCGCGGTGAGCTGCGCGGTCGGGTCGTGGTCGGCCAGCGCGGCGAGCGCCTGCCGCAGGTCGCCCGGGGGCAGCAGAGCGTCCCGCTCGACCCGCAGACGCCCGCTGGAGCCCCCGTCGTCGCCGACCGTGACGATCGCGGTGATGTCCAGCTCCACCTCGCGGGCGGCGTGCCGCAGCGCCCGCAGCGAGGCGCCGAGCCCGTGACCGCCGCCGAAGGCCACGACCCGGATCGGCCGGGCCGGGGCGGTCACTCGCGCCCCAGGTCGCGGTGCGAGGCGTGTGCCGAGAGGCGCATGGCGCTCAGCCGCGAAGTCAACTCCTCGGTTATCGCCACGCTCCGGTGTTTGCCACCGGTGCACCCGATCGCGACAGTCAGGTATCGCTTGCCCTCCCGCTCGAAGCCGGGCGCGGTCGCCGCGATCAGGCCGGCGTAGGTCGCCACGAAGTCGGTGGCGCCCTCCTGGCCCAGCACGTAGCTGCTGACGCCCTCCTCCAGGCCGGTGTGCTCGCGCAGCTCCGGCACCCAGAACGGGTTCGGCAGGAACCGGGCGTCGAGCACGTAGTCGGCGTCCGGCGGCAGGCCGTACTTGAAGCCGAAGGAGAGCACGGTGATCCGCAGCTTGCGGGCGTCCTCCCCGCCGAACAGCTCCTCCACCCGGCGGCGCAGCTGGTTGACGTTCAGGTGGCTGGTGTCGATGATCACGTCGGCCTGCTCGCGGGCCTCCTCGAGCAGCTTGCGCTCGGCCGCGATCCCGTCGGCCAGCCGGCCGTCACCCTGCAGCGGGTGCGAGCGGCGCACCGACTCGAAGCGCCGGATCAGCACCTCGTCGTCGGCGTCCACGAAGACCACGCGCGGCGAGAAACCGCGCTCCTTCAGCGCGCGCACCGCGCCGGCCAGGTCGGTGGAGAACGCGCGGCTGCGCACGTCCAGCACCATCGCGGTGCGCCGGGCCGCGCCGCCGGCCGCGAAGGCCAGCTCGGCCATCTCCAGCATCAGCGCCTGTGGCAGGTTGTCCACCACGTAGAACCCGACATTCTCCAGGGCCCGGGCCACCGTGCTGCGGCCACCACCGGACAGACCGGTGACCACCACCAGATCGGTACCGGCCTCGTCCGGGTCGACCACGTCGTCGGTGCCGAACCCGGGCATCGCTTCCGTCACGCACGCCTCCCGCGTCGCTGCGCCCGCACCCCGCGGGCGGACGCTACATGGTAGGCCGATGGGTGGGCTCCCAGCCGCCGGACAGCGTGTCCGCCGGCGGTCATCGGCTCGTCTCGGTCTTCTCCGGGGTGGCCGGGTTCAGCGCGGCCAGCACCGCCTCGGCGGTCCGGCGGCCGACCCCGGGCACCTCGATGATCTCCTCCGGGGTGGCCGCGGCGAGCCGCTTCACCGATCCGAAGTGCCGCAGCAGCGCCTTGCGCCGGGTCTCGCCCAGCCCGGCCACGGTGTCCAGCGCCGACTCGGTCATCCGCTTGGCCCGCCGCTGCCGGTGGAACGTGATGGCGAACCGGTGTGCCTCGTCGCGGGCGCGCTGCAGCAGGTAGAGCGCCTCCGAGGTGCGCGGCAGGATGACCGGGAAGTCGTCGCCGGGCAGCCACACCTCCTCCAGCCGCTTGGCCAGGCCGCACAGCGCCACGTCGGTGATGCCCAGCTCGGCCAGGACCGCGGCGGCCGCGTTCACCTGCGGCTGGCCGCCGTCCACCACGACCAGCTGCGGCGGATAGGCGAACCGGCGCGGCCGGCCGGTCAGCGGGTCGATGCCGGGCAGGTCGGCGGTCTCCAGCTCGCCGGTCGCCTCCCCGGTCTCCTCGCCGGCCGGCTCCGGCTGGTCGCGCGGCGCCTCCGCCCCGGCCTGCGCCTTGTATCGGGCGAACCGGCGGCGCATCACCTCGCTCATCGCGGACAGGTCGTCCATCCCGCTGCCGTCCGGGTTGCCGCGGATCGCGAACCGGCGATATTCCGCCTTGCGGGCCAGGCCGTCCTCGAAGACCACCATCGAGGCGACCACGTCGGTGCCCTGGATCTGCGAGATGTCGTAGCACTCGATGCGCAGCGGCGCGGAGTCCAGCCCGAGCGCCTCGGCGATCTCCTCCAGGGCCTTGTTGCGGGTGGTCAGGTCGCCGGCCCGGCGCAGCTTGTGCCGCTGCAGCGACTCCCCCGCGTTCCGCGCCACGGTCTCCATCAGCGACCTCTTGTCGCCGCGCTGCGGGACGCGCAGGCTGACCCGGCTGCCACGGTGGGCCGACAGCCAGCCCTCCAGCGCCTCGGCGTCCTCCGGCAGGGCCGGCACCAGCAGCTCGCGGGGGACGTCGGCCTCGCCCTCGGACTCCCCGTACATCTGGGTGCAGAAGTGGTGGACCAGGTCGCCGGTGGACAGGTCCTCCACTTTCTCCACCACCCAGCCGCGCTGGCCGCGGACCCGGCCGTCGCGGACGTGGAAGACCATCACGGCCGCCTCGAGCGGGTCCTCGGCGAAGGCGACCACGTCGGCGTCGGTGCCGTCGCCGAGCACCACGGTCTGTTTCTCCATGGCCCGGCGCAGCGCCGCGATGTCGTCGCGCAGCCGGGCCGCCCGCTCGAACTCCAGCTCCTCGGAGGCGGCCAGCATGTCCTGCTCCAGCCGTTTCACGAAGGTGTCGGTGCGACCGGCCATGAAGTCGCAGAAGTCGTCGACGATGGCCCGGTGCTGCTCGGCGGAGACCTGGCCGACGCACGGGGCCGAGCACTTGCCGATGTAACCCAGCAGGCACGGGCGGCCGACCTGGCCGGACCGTTTGAAGACGCCGGCCGAGCAGGTGCGCGCCGGGAAGACCCGGAGCAGCAGGTCGAGGGTCTCCCGGATGGCCCAGGCGTGCGAATACGGCCCGAAGTAGCGGACGCCCTTGCGCTTGGCGCCCCGCATCACCTGCAGGCGGGGGAACTCCTCGTTGAGCGTGACGGCGAGGAACGGGTACGACTTGTCGTCCCGGTACTTCACGTTGAAGCGGGGGTCGAACTCCTTGATCCAGGAGAACTCCAGCTGCAGCGCCTCGACCTCGGTGCCGACCGTCACCCAGTCGACCGAGCCGGCCGTGGTGACCATCTGCTGGGTGCGCGGGTGCAGCGACCAGGTGTCGGCGAAGTAGGAATTCAGCCGGTTACGCAGGCTCTTGGCCTTGCCGACGTAGATCACCCGGCCGGCCGGATCGCGGAAGCGGTAGACGCCCGGAGCGTCGGGAATGGTACCGGGCGCCGGACGATAAGTGGACGGGTCTGGCACAACCACAACAGTAGTGCGTGGGACTGACAGAATTGCCCGACCGGAGGTCCGGTGCCGCCGCCACGGCGCCGGATCTCCGGCCTGCGCCCGCTGTCGCGTGGATCAGGCTGCGACGATCTTGTCGCCGTCCACCTTGACCTTGGTCTCGGCCAGCGGCTTCGGCGCCGGCCCGCCGGCCACCGAGCCGTCCTCGATGGAGAACTTGGCGCCGTGGCACGGGCAGTTGATGGTGCCGTTCTTGATCTCGCTGACCTCGCAGCCCTGGTGGGTGCAGATCTTGGTGAACGCCTTGAAGGTGCCCTGCTTCGGCTGCGTGATGACGTAGTCGCCGGAGATGATGCCGCCGCCGGCCGGCACGTCGGCGACCAGCGCGAGCGAGGCGCCGGCCGCGCCGCCGCCGCTGTCCCCGCCACCGGTGCTGCCGGAGTCGCCGGCCGCCGGGCCCTCGCTGCCGGCCGGAACCGGGTCCTTGGCGAAGTCCGAGCCGTTCGGGTTGGTGCCGGTGGTGTCGGTGCCGCAGGCGGCCAGGACCGCGGCGGCGCCGAGGCCGCCGGCGCCCAGCAGGACGACGCGGCGGGTGGATGCCGTGCCCGCCTCCTCGACCCGGTTTCCGGCTTCGGTTCCCGTCTGCACGTCAGTCATGTATCGCCCTCCAGTACCTGGTCCGCGCGCGGGTGACACGCGGAGTCGCCCGTGAGTACGCGGCCGCCACCGCGTTCGGTTCATGCGTGCGGCGAGATTAACCACCGCGAGGCGCGGCGTCTTTCCCCGTTTCGTACGGGTTCGCACGCCCGGTTGCTCCGGTCGACCCTAGGAGATCGGGATGACGGCGTCGCTATGAGTCACCTAAGAAATTTCTAAAATCAACTTTCCCGGAGTGGCGCATCGTGCTCCCACGACAGGGAGACACCGCCCGGCGCCCCGCGGTTCCCCACCGCGGCGACCGGCGGACGGAGAGCCTGACCCGGACGCGCGCGGCGGCCGCCTCCGCGTGGAGACGGCCGCCGCGCACCGCGTACCGGAAATGGGGTCAGACCGCGGCCTTGGCGCGTGACCTGGTGGCGCGGGCCTTCGTCCCCGCCGCCTTCGTCGCGCTCGCCTTCTCGCCGTTGGCCTTGGCGGCCCGGGCCACCGCGGCCGGCGACCCGGCGGCCTCCCCGCTCAGCCCCAGCACGTGCCGCAGGAACTGCCCGGTGTGGCTCTCCGGCACCTCGGCCAGCTCCTCCGGGGTGCCGGCGGCCAGCACCAGACCGCCCTTGCTGCCGCCCTCCGGGCCCATGTCGATCAGCCAGTCGGCGGTCTTGATCACGTCGAGGTTGTGCTCGATGGTGATCACCGTGTTGCCCTTGTCGACCAGGCCGTTGAGCACGATCAGCAGCTTGCGGATGTCCTCGAAGTGCAGGCCGGTGGTCGGCTCGTCGAGCACGTAGACGGTCCGGCCGGTGGAGCGTTTCTGCAGCTCGGAGGCGAGCTTGACGCGCTGCGCCTCACCACCGGAGAGGGTGGTCGCGGGCTGGCCCAGACGCACGTAACCGAGGCCGACGTCGACCAGGGTGCGCAGGTGCCGGTGGATGGCCGGGAGCGCCTCGAAGAAACCGGCCGCCTCCTCGATCGGCATCTCCAGCACCTCGGAGATGGTCTTGCCCTTGTAGTGCACCTCCAGGGTCTCCCGGTTGTACCGGGCGCCCTTGCACACCTCGCACGGGACGTAGACGTCCGGCAGGAAGTTCATCTCGATCTTGATGGTGCCGTCACCCGAGCAGTTCTCGCAGCGGCCGCCCTTGACGTTGAACGAGAACCGGCCCGGCCCGTACCCGCGCACCTTGGCCTCGGCGGTCTCCGCGAACAGCTTCCGGACGTGGTCGAAGACGCCGGTGTAGGTCGCCGGGTTGGACCGCGGGGTGCGGCCGATCGGCGACTGGTCGACGCCGACCACCTTGTCCACGTGCTCCAGGCCGGTGACCCGGGTGTGCCGGCCGGGAACCTGCCGGGCGCCGTTGATCTGGTTCGCCATCACGGTGTGCAGGATGTCGTTGACCAGGGTCGACTTGCCCGAGCCGCTGACCCCGGTGACCGCGATCAGCTGACCCAGCGGGAACGGGACCGTCAGGTTGCGCAGGTTGTGCTCGCGGGCGCCGTGCACCACCACCTCACGGCCCGGCGTCTGCGGGCGGCGGGTGGCCGGCAGCGGGATCGCCTTGCGGCCGGAGAGGTAGGCGCCGGTCGGCGAATTCTCGTTCGCCAGCAGGCCCTCGACGGTGCCGCTGTGCACGATCTGGCCGCCGTGCTCACCCGCCCCCGGACCGATGTCGACGATCCAGTCGGCGGTCCGGATGGTGTCCTCGTCGTGCTCCACCACGATCAGCGTGTTGCCCAGGTTGCGCAGCCGGACCAGGGTCTCGATCAGCCGGTGGTTGTCCCGCTGGTGCAGCCCGATCGACGGCTCGTCCAGCACGTAGAGCACGCCGACCAGGCCGGAGCCGATCTGGGTGGCGAGCCGGATGCGCTGCGCCTCGCCGCCGGACAGGGTGCCGGCGCCGCGGTCCAGCGACAGGTAGTCCAGGCCGACGTCGACCAGGAAGCGCAGCCGGGCGTTGATCTCCTTGAGCACCCGCTCGGCGATCATCTTCTGCCGGTCGTCGAGCTCGATGCCGGCCAGCAGCTCGGCACACTCGCCGACGGACAGGTTGCAGACCTCGGCGATGCTCTTGCCGGCCACGGTGACCGCGAGCACCTCCGGCTTGAGCCGGGCGCCGCCGCAGACCGAGCAGGGCACGTCGCGCATGTAGCCCTCGTACTTGTCGCGCGACCAGTCACTCTCGGTGTCGTTGTGCCGGCGCTCGATCCACTGCACCACGCCCTCGAAGCCGGTGTAGTAGGAGCGCTCCCGCCCGTACTTGTTGCGGTAGCGGACGTGCACCTGGTCCTCGGCGCCGTACAGGATGGTCTTCTGCACGGCGCTGGGCAGTGCCCGCCACGGGGTGTCCAGCTTGAAGCCCTCGGCCTTGGCCAGCGCCTCCAGCAGCCGGAGGAAGTACTCCTGGGTGGTGCCGCCGGACCACGGCTGGATCGCGCCCTCGCGAAGGCTCTTCTCCTCGTCCGGGATGATCAGCTCGGGGTCGACCTCCTTTTTCGTCCCGAGGCCGGTGCACTCCGGGCAGGCGCCGTAGGGCGCGTTGAAGGAGAAGACCCGGGGCTCCAGGTCCTCGATCGCCAGCGGGTGATCGTTCGGACAGGCCAGGTGCTCGGAGAAGCGGCGCTCGCGCTCCGGGTCGTCCTCCGGCAGGTCGACGAAGTCGAGCAGGACGATGCCGCCGGCCAGCCCCAGGGTGGCCTCCACCGAGTCGGTGAGCCGCTGCTTGCTGCTCGCCTTGACGCTGAGCCGGTCGACCACCACCTCGATGGTGTGCTTCTCCTGCTTCTTCAGCTTCGGCGGCTCGGTCAGCGGGTGGACCACCCCGTCCACCCGGGCCCGCGCGTAGCCCTTGGCCTGCAGCTCGGCGAAGAGGTCGACATACTCACCCTTGCGGCCGCGGACCACCGGGGCGAGCACCATGAACCGGGTGCCCTCGGGCATCGCCAGCACCCGGTCGACGATCTGCTGCGGGGTCTGCCGGCTGATCCGCTCACCGCAGACCGGGCAGTGCGGGATGCCGGTGCGGGCGAAGAGCAGACGAAGGTAGTCGTAGACCTCGGTGATGGTGCCGACGGTCGAGCGCGGGTTGCGGCTCGTCGACTTCTGGTCGATCGAGACGGCCGGGGAGAGACCCTCGATGAAGTCGACGTCCGGCTTGTCCATCTGTCCGAGGAACTGCCGGGCGTACGACGAGAGGGACTCCACATAACGCCGCTGGCCCTCGGCGAAGATCGTGTCGAAGGCGAGGCTGGACTTGCCCGAACCGGAGAGACCGGTAAAGACGATCATGGCGTCGCGGGGCAAGTCGAGGTTGACGTCGCGCAGGTTGTGCTCGCGAGCGCCACGAATAGTCAGTCGGTCGGCCACTACTAGCCTCTCCGTACAAGTGTTTGAAAGACGGCGAACACTCTAGCGACGGGGTATGACAATTTCCGTGCGCCCAGGTGCAGCGCCGCCCACATGCCGGACATTCCCGCAGAACGGACGCCGCAAGGTCCCTCCCGCGGGTGACCCCACCGGCAGCGACGCAGATCACCCTCGCCCAGCGAGACATCCAGCCTATCGACCTGCCCACGGCCCCGCGGTCCGCTCATGACCGGGCCGCCGGCACGCGCGAGGTCCGCCCGCTCTCTCAACCCCTCTTCCGGTACGCCCGGAGCCCGCGTGGCCGGCGGATCACCGACGCGCCGAGCCGGCCGGCGACGTCCGAACCGGCCGGGCGGGACAACGACCCGGTGACCTCGGTCCGGTCAGCCGGTCGCGGCGTCGCGAGCCCGGTCACCAGCCGCGGTCGCGCCACTCCGCCAGGTGCGGGCGCTCGGCGCCGAGGGTCGAGTCCTTGCCGTGGCCCGGGTAGAACCAGGTGTCGTCCGGGAAGCGGTCGAAGAGTTTGCGCTCCACGTCGTTGATCAGGGAGTCGAAGTGCTCCTTGACGCCCCGGGTGTTGCCCACCCCGCCCGGGAAGAGGCTGTCGCCGGTGAACAGGTGTGCCCGGCCGCCGTCCGGCTCCCGGTACGCCAGCACGATCGACCCGGGCGTGTGACCCACCACGTGGATCACCTCCAGGGTGTGCCCGCCGACGGTGACCGTGTCGCCGTCCCGCAGGGTGCGGGTGACCACCGGCAGCTCGCCGGCGTCCGCCTCGTGCGCCAGCGACGCCGCCCCGGTCGCCTCGACCACCTCGGCCAGCGCGAACCAGTGGTCCCGGTGCCGGTGCGTGGTCACCACCGTGGCCAGCCCGCCGTCGCCGATGAGTTTCAGCAGCTCGGGGGCGTCGTTGGCGGCGTCGATCAGCAGCTGCTCGGGGCCGGCGGTCAACAGGTACGCGTTGTTGTCCATCGGGCCGACCGACACCTTGGTCAGGGTCAGCCCGCCGCCCAGGTCCCGGGTGCCGGGGGCCTCGCCGGTGTACTCCGTGGTCATCGCAGCCTCACTTCCACCGCACGGGCTGGGGCAGCTCGCCGTCCGGCGAGACGGTCAGGTCGGCGCCGTCGGCCCGGCCGGCCAGCCAGGCCGCGAGCGAGCGGGTCGGGCCGCCGATCGCCGGGCCGTCCGCCGAGCCGATCACGAGCGGGTGCTCCACCCCGGCCGGGTGCAGCACCATGGCCGGCGCCGAGGCCGGCAGGTCACCGGCGATCTCCCGGAGCAACCGCAGCGCGAACGCGTCGGTCCAGTCCACCGGGGTGTAGCCGCGGCCCAGGTCGACGTGGTGCACCTCGACCTCGCGCAGCCGGGCCCACGGCACCACGGCCGCGGACGGGACCATCGCCGGGTACGTGAACGTCCACGCCGTGGCCGGCATCGCCGCGGCCGCGTCGGCGAACCGCTCGTGCGCGGCCCGCAGGTCGGCGATCTGCTCGTCGAGGGGTCGCCCGGCGCCGGCCTCGATCGCCGCGTCACGGGCCTCGCGGGACGCGTAGGCCGGCGTCTCCACCCCGGTCCGTGCCCAGGTGAGCAGGTTGGTCAGGGCGTCCGCGTTGCGCGCCAGATGGGTCAGCACGTGGCCGACGGTCCAGCCGGGCAGTGCGGACGGCTCGCCGACCACCCCGTCGTCGAAGCCCTCGACGGCCCGCAGCAGCGTCTCGGTGGCCTGCTCCACGTCGGTCATCAGGACCAGCGGGTCGATAGTCACAGCAATGACACTAGCGCCCGGGCCGTTGTCCACAGGCCAGGGGAATTCACTTTCGCGGTGCTGACCCGGACCGTACGGTCGATCCCGAGACGCGCCGCCAGATCGAACCCGCGGAGGAGGTGAGGCACGTGCTGTTCGTCGTTCTCGCGTCCCTTCACCCGGGGGCCTTCGCCCCTACTCGACCGTAAAGGGTTCCCATGTCGTCGTTCGACCTGTCCCAGCTCGGCTGGGACGAGTTCTTCGCATCCTCGTTCCGTCCCTGTGACCGCCCCGACACCGTCCCCGGCCGGGTGCTCCGCGCCGACCGCGGGATCAGCACCGTCCTCACCGCGACCGGCGTCACCCGCGCCAGCCTGGGCGGCAGCGCGCTGCTCGAGGCGGCCCGCGACCCGGCCCTGCTGCCCTGTGCCGGCGACTGGGTGGTGCTGCGCACCTGGCCCGACCGCCGGGTCACCCTCGAGCTGGTGCTCCGCCGGCGCACCACACTGATCCGCCGCACCGCCGGCAAGGACGCCTCCGGCCAGGTGCTCGCCGCCAACATGGACACCGTCGCGGTGGTCGAGCCGATCTTCCCCGAGCCCAGCGACGCCCGGGTGGAGCGCCTGCTCGCCCTGGCCTGGGAGTCCGGCGCCGAGCCGCTGCTGGTGCTGACCAAGAGCGACACCACCCGGACGCCGGAGGCGGTGGCCCGGCAGCTCGCCGAGCTGGCCCCGGGCGTCCCGGTCGTCCCGGTCAGCGTGCACCACGGCTGCGGCCTCGACCGGCTCCGCGAGTTCGTCACCCCGGGCCGCACCCTGGCCCTGCTCGGCCGGTCCGGCGCCGGCAAGTCGACGCTGGCCAACGCCCTGGCCGGCACGCCGGTCATGCCGGTGCAGGCGATCCGCGACGCGGACGGCAAAGGCCGGCACACCACGGCGTACCGGAATCTGATCACCATCCCGGGTGGCGGCTGCGTCGTGGACACCCCGGGCATCCGGGGTGTCGGCCTGCTGGACACCGGGTCCGGGCTGGACCGGGCGTTCGCCGACGTCGCCGAGCTGGCCGGGCGGTGCCGGTTCGACGACTGCGGGCACGACGCCGAGCCGGGGTGCGCGGTGCAGGCCGCGCTCGCCGACGGCTCGCTGCCGCCGCGCCGGCTGGCCAGCTGGCGCAAGCTGCACCGGGAGGTGGCGGTGGAGAGCCGGCGCCGCTCGGTCCGTCTGGCGACGGCCCCCCGCCGGCGTCATCACTGAGCACGGGAGGACCGGCGGCGCACGGCCGCTGCCGGTCCTTTCCCGACCCGCTTTCCGGTACGACCGCGGCGCCCGGGCCACGCGCCGCACGGGACGCCGCGTCATCGCGGGCGGCTGCTCCGGTCGTACCGTCACGCGGGTGTGTGAACCGGCAAGCGGCCGGTCAGCGCACCTCACACCGTGGGGGGCCGCCTGCCCGGGTTGCTCCGGAGAGCCCAGGTGGCTCTGGCAGAATCCGGACGGTGCGTGCGGCGGAGGAGATGCTCGAGCAGCGGGACGGGGCGGTCGCCACCGAGGCCCGGACCGGGTTCACCGGGTGGCGGCGGACCGATCTCTGGGCGCTGCTGGGCTTCCTGGCCCTCGCCGTGCTGGTGATGATCCGGCTGTGGATCGACCCGAACGGGCGGGTGCTCGACGGGAACGACGACGACCACGGGATCTTCCTGTTCATGCTGGCGCACGGCGAGCGGGTGGTCTTCGACGGGGCGCCGCCGTTCTTCGAGGACCATCTGAACGCGCCGGTCGGCGTCAACATGATGGCGAACACCGCGATCCTCGCGTTGAGCCTGCCGCTCGCCCCGGTCACCCACTTCCTCGGCGGCGGCGTCACGGTCGCGATCATCCTGACCTTCGGGCTGGCCGGCACCGCGGCGGCCTGGTACTGGTTGTTCGCCCGGCACCTGGTGCGCAGCCGGCGGGCCGCGCTGGTCGGCGCGCTGTGGTGCGGCTTCGGGCCGACGATGATCTCGCACGCCAACGGCCATCTGAACTTCGTCAACCAGTACCTGGTGCCGTTCATCGTCTGGCAGGTGCTGCGGCTGCGCGAGCCGGGCCGGGCGGTGCGTGGCGGGATCACCCTGGGCCTGCTGATCCTGCTGCAGATCTTCATCAACGAGGAGACGCTGCTCTTCACCGCGCTCACCCTGGGCGTCTTCGTGCTGTCCTACGCGATCATGCGGCCGGCCGAGGTGCGGGCGGTGGCGCGGCGGTTCCTGGCCGGGCTCGGGGTGGCCGCCGGGGTTTCGCTGGCGCTGGCCGGCTATCCGCTGTGGTACCAGTTCTTCGCCCCGGGCAACTACCACGGGCAGCCGTTCGCGCCGACCGACTTCGTCACCGACCTGCTGGCGCTGGGCGCCTACCCGCGGCAGTCGGTGGCCGGGATCGAGGCGGTGACCCAGCGGCTGAGCGTGAGCGCCACCGAGGACAACACGTTCTTCGGCCCGGTCGGCCTGCTCATGATCGTGGTGGCGCTGCGGATGCTCTGGCAGAACGCGGCGGCCCGGTCCGCGGCGATCGCCGGGCTGGTCCTGCTGCTCGCCTCGATGGGCCCGCGCCTGCAGATCGGCGGCGTCAAGACCGCGATCCCGCTGCCGTTCGGCCTGATCAGCCACATCCCGGTGATTGACCTGGTGAGCGTCACCCGGTTCGCCATGGTGCCGGCCATCATCGCCGGGATCCTGCTGGCGCTGGCCGCCGACCGGATCGACGGCTCCTCGCCGGTGCGCCGCCGCCGGTTCTGGATCGGCATGACGCTGGCGCTGGTCCCGCTCTTCCCCAAGCCGGTCCCGACGATCCAGGGCGATCCGCTGCCCGAGTTCCTCACCGCCGGCATCTGGAAGCAGTACGTGCCGGAGGGCCGGACCCTGGTCCCGGTGCCGCTGCCCGAGGTGACCACCGGGCGCACCGCGCAGCGCTGGGCCACCCTGCAGAACCTGGACTTCGCCGTCCCGCGCGGCTACTTCATGGGCCCGGCCGACCCGCCGGACAACCACACCGGTTCCTGGCGCGCCCCGGCCCGGCCGACGTCCGAGCTGCTCACCATGGTCCAGGCGACCGGCCTGCGCCCGGTGATCAGCGATGCCGAGCGGGAGCGGATCCGCGCCGACCTGGTGTACTGGCGGGCCGCCGTGGTGGTGCTGATCCCGCGGGCACAGAACGCGGCGGCGCTGCGCGCCACGCTGACCGACGCGCTGGGCAAGCCACAGCTGATCGGCGGCGTGGAGATCTGGGACGTGCGCTCCCTGGTGGGGACCGGGTAACCACACCCGCGGCCGGGAGAGCGAGGTGCGCGCGAGTGGTAGACGTAGTAGGCGCCGGATCCGGGCGATTGGCGCGTCCGGATCCGGCGCCTCGTCGGTGGTGCCCGGTCAGCCGCGGCCCTGCTGGGCGTTCGGGTTCACGTGGACGCCGGCGGCGAACTCGACGATCTGGTCGCGGGACCAGCCGATGCCGTCCCACACCTGGATCTCCAGGTTGATGCCGTTCGGCTGCTTGATGAAGAGGGTGATCCCGTCACCGGTGCCGGGCCGCTTGACGAAGTAGCCGGTCTTGTCGCCGACCGTGACCTTCTCCGGCTTGCCGGGCATCTTGCCGTGCTCGTCGACCGACTGCAGCATCACGGCGACCTTGCCGACGAAGCTGTTGGCGTCGGTGTCGGCCACGTCGCCCTGCGGCACCGCGCTGTTGCGCGGCTTGGCGCCGACCGGGGCCAGGGTCATGAAGCCCTCGGTGACGCCCTGCACCTCCCAGCCGGCCGGGACCTTGTCGACCGAGAAGCCGGCGGGCTGCTTGCCGGTGTAGGAGACCAGCTCGAACGAGGCCTTCCCGGCGGCGGCGGTGGTCGCGGCGACCGTGGCGCCGGCCTGCGGCGCGCTGCCGGCCGGCCCGGTCCCGGAGGTCAGGCCGACGGCCGCGGCGGCGACCGCGACCACGAGGGCGGAGCCGGTGGCCGACTGCAGGACCCGGCGGCGGCGCAGGGCGGCGCGGCCGCGGGCCAGGTCGGCGTCGGCCTGGACGGTGGTGGGTTCGCCCGGCGACCCGGCAAGGTCGGCGAGCTGGTCACGCAAAGTGGTCATGGCTATGCCTTTTCAGCGGTAGGCGGATGTCAGCGATGGACCGATGACGTCCCGGAGCCGGTCCAGCGCCCGGGCCGTCTGGCTCTTCACCGTGCCCTCGGAGCAGCCGAGGGCGTCGGCGGTGTCAGCGACGTCGAGGTCGTAGAAGTAGCGGAAGACCAGCGCCGCCCGCATGCGTGGGGGAAGTTGCCGCAGGGCCGCGCGCAATCCGTCGGCCACCTCCCCGGTGATTCCCGGTTCCGCCGCGGGAAGGTCCGGCACGTCTGCCATCGTCTCCTCCCGCCGGCGCCACCAGCGCCGCCGCTCGTCGGTCAACGCGTTGACCATCACCCGGCGTAGATAGCCGTCCGGATTGTCCGCCCGCTGGAACGCCGGCCAGGCCACGTAGAGCTTGGTCAGAACCGACTGGACCAGGTCTTCCGCCAGATGGGCGTCGCCCGCCGTGAGCAGAGTGGCAGTGCGCACCAGGCTGGATCTCCGGGACACCACGAAGCGGTGGAACTGCTCGTCGCGCTCGCTTCTCACGAGTCCTCCTTCGCTGTCACACCTCCCTGACGTGTCCCAGCCGTCCCAGGTTGCACGACGGTGGCTTCGCCCTGTGACACGGGTCTCCCCGGCCCGCCCGGGTGATCACCTGGCCCGGCGGATTCCGGTCACCGGCGGCTTTCCCACGTAGGCTGGCGGGAGACCGGAGATGACGTGGAGGCCGCCTGGTGAACCTGCGACATGATCCGTCCCGATGGGGTTTCCCGGTGCAGCCGCCCCAGCCGCCGGAGACCGGCCCGGCGTTCCCCGGCTGGCTCGAGGAGCGGCTCTTCGACCAGCGGATCGTGATGATCCGTGGCCAGCTGACCAGCGACGTGGCGACCGGCATCTCGGCCGCGCTGCTCACCCTGGACGCGGCCGGTCAGGCCCCGATCCAGCTGCACGTGGCCTGCCCGGGCGGCGAGCTGAGCGCCGCGCTCGCCGTGGTCGACGTGATCGACGCCCTGGTGTCGCCGGTGCACGTGCTGGTCACCGCGGAGGCGGGCGGGGCGGCGCTGGCCGTGCTGGCCGCCGCCGACCGCCGCGCCGGTTACCGGCACGCCCGGTTCAAGCTGGCCGAGCCCCGGGCGGCCGGGGTGAACGGGACCGCCGACGAGGTGGCGGCCGCGGCCGGCCAGCACCTGCGGGAGCTGGAGGAGGTCGTGGTCCGGCTGGCCGAGGTGACCGGGAAGCCGCGCAGCCGGGTCGAGGACGACCTGTCCGTGGGGCGGAGCCTGAACGCGACGGAGGCCCTGGAGTACGGGCTGCTGGACGAGGTGATCTCGCCGAAGGCCCGCTGACGGCGGGTGCGCTCACGGCGTACCGGAAACGTCGCGGTCTGCTGACCAGCGGATCGGAAGCCCGCGGCGGCGAACGACCCGAATCGAGAAACGGCCGGACAGAAGAACGGCCCCGGACCGAGGTCCGGGGCCGTTCTCAGATCCTGATGATCAGGAGGCGACCTTGACGCCCATCGAACGCGCGGTGCCGCTCACGATCTGAATCGCGGCGTCCATGTCGTTCGCGTTGAGGTCGGGGAGCTTGCGCTCGGCGATCTCCTTGACCTGCTGCGCGCTGAGCGTGCCGACGGTCTGGGTCAGCGGGTTCGACGCGCCCGACTGGATCCCCAGAGCCTTGCGGATCAGGAAGCTCGTCGGCGGGGTCTTGTAGGCCAGCGTGTGGCTACGGTCCTCGTAGACCGACACGATGACCGGGATGATCTCGCCCCGGTTCTTCGCGGTGGCCTCGTCGTACTCGACCTTGACGGCACGCATGTTGGCACCGGTCGGACCGAGCATCTTACCGAGGTCGACCATCGCGGCGTTACCCGCCTCAAGCGCGAGGGTTACCTCATGGGTCTTCTTCTTGGGAGGCATCGGGTAAGGCTCCTTAGGGTGAGCTGCGGGCCGAGAAAAAACGCAGCTCGCCAGCATCAACGACACACGACAACCCCGAGACCTTACTACCGCTGTGACGAGAGGGTCAAAACGGCTGGGTAAGCGGGGTCTCGGGTCCGCTGACCAGTGTAGCTCGCGGTCCCGGCAGCCCCGGGACCACCCCGGATCAGTAGTTGTCGCAGAAGCAGGAGCGCATGTTCGCCCGCACGACGTGGACGTACTTCGGGTTGGAGAGCCGCTTGCCGTCCAGGTACGCCTCCTCGGTGGTGCCGTAGCCCATGTTGTAGCCGTCGATCACCAGGTTCAGCAGGCACGGCGAGGCGTCGGTCTTGCACTTCGAAGTGCTCAGGTCGTAGTTCTTCTTGAAGTACTTCTCGCCGAAGTACTTGGTCAGCCAGGCCAGCTGGTTGGCCCCGATGACCGCGTTCTGCTTGTAGTCCTTGTAGTCGTAGGACTGCTCGAAGCGCTGGTTGATGAACGCCTCGGTGTCCGGCATGACCTGCATCAGGCCGTAACCGCCGTCACAGTTCTCGATCGCCGACTGCCAGCCGCTCTCGTGCCAGGCGACCGAGCGGATCAGGTCGGCCGGCACCTTCAGGGTGGGCGCCGAGCCGGGCCAGTAGGTCTTGGTGGCCGCCGCGTTCAGGGCCGCCTTCGCCTTGGCCTTCGAGACGTTCTTCACGCTCGGCGCCTTGGTGCAGGACGCCGCCTGGAAGTTGTTCACCGGACCGGTCGGCTCCGGCGACGACGTGGTCTTCTTCGGCTTGGCGCTGGTCTTCGACGGCTTCGGCGTGGGCACCTCGGTCGGCTCCTCCGGCTCCGGGGTGGGTGACTCCTCCGGGACCGGCGACTCGGAGGTCACCGCCACCGTCGGCGCCGAGCCGGACGCCTTGTCGTCGTCCCCGCCACCGAAACCGCAGCCGGCGGCGATCACCAGCACCGCCGCCGCGGCCAACAACCGCACCTTCATCGACGAAGTCCTCCCCCGTAGAGACATCGAAGAAGAACGCTAACAACTGAAGATCACGGCGTGGTGACCGGCAAACCGCCCAAAGGATGCCAAGGTTCCGGACTTGACCCCGTGTCACGAACGGCAACCTGAACCGGGGACAATGGGGTTATGCAGACCCGCACCGACCTCCGTAATGTCGCCATCATCGCTCACGTCGACCATGGCAAAACCACCCTGGTCGACGCCATGCTCCGACAGGGCGGTCAGTCCCACGCACGTGGAGAGATGGCCGAGCGCGCCATGGACTCCATGGACCTGGAGCGGGAAAAGGGCATCACCATTCTCGCCAAGAACACCGCGATCAGCTACCAGCCGGCCGAGGGCGCGCCGGTCGTCATCAACATCATCGACACCCCGGGGCACGCCGACTTCGGCGGCGAGGTGGAGCGCGGCCTGACCATGGTCGACGGCGTGGTGCTGCTGGTCGACGCGTCCGAGGGTCCGCTGCCGCAGACCCGCTTCGTGCTCCGCAAGGCGCTGCAGGCCAAGCTGCCGATCATCCTGGTGATCAACAAGGTGGACCGGCCGGACGCCCGGATCAAGGAGGTCGTGGACGACACGTACGCGCTCTTCTTCGACCTGGACGCCGACGAGGACCAGATCGAGTTCCCGATCATCTACGCCTGCGCGCGGGACGGCATCGCCTCGCTGAACCAGCCGGCCGACGGCGCCGTCCCGGAGGACAGCGCCGACCTGGAGCCGCTGTTCTCGACGATTCTGAACACCATCCCGGCCCCGACCTACACCGAGGGCGCGCCGCTGCAGGCGCACGTGGTCAACCTGGACGCCTCCCCGTTCCTCGGCCGGCTCGCGCTGTGCCGGGTGCACGAGGGCACCATCCGCAAGGGCCAGACCGTGGCCTGGTGCAAGACCGACGGCACGATCAGCAACGTGCGGATCTCCGAGCTGCTCATCACCGAGGGCCTGGAGCGCAAGCCCGCCGAGAGCGCCGGCCCGGGCGACATCATGGCCGTCGCCGGCATCCCGGAGATCATGATCGGCGAGACGCTGGCCGACGCGGAGAACCCGATCCCGCTGCCGCTGATCACGGTTGACGAGCCGGCCATCTCGATGGTCATCGGCACCAACACCTCGCCGCTGGTCGGCAAGGTCAAGGGCGCCAAGGTCACCGCGCGCATGGTCAAGGACCGGCTGGACAAGGAGCTGATCGGCAACGTCTCGCTCCGCGTCCTGCCGACCGAGCGCCCGGACGCCTGGGAGGTGCAGGGCCGTGGCGAGCTGGCCCTGGCGATCCTGGTCGAGCAGATGCGCCGGGAGAACTACGAGCTGACCGTCGGCAAGCCGCAGGTGGTCACCAAGGTGATCGACGGCAAGGTGCACGAGCCGGTCGAGCGCCTGACCATCGACGCCCCGGACGAGTACATGGGCGCCATCACCTCGCTGCTGGCCACCCGCAAGGGCCGGATGGAGCAGCTGACCAACCACGGCACCGGCTGGCTCCGGATGGAGTGGCTGGTCCCGGCGCGCGGCCTGATCGGCTTCCGCACCGAGTTCCTCACCGAGACCCGCGGCACCGGCATCATGCACCACCTCTACGAGGCGCACGAGCCGTGGTTCGGCGACCTCCGCACCCGGCAGAACGGGTCCCTGGTGGCCGACCGGTCCGGCGCGGTCACCCCGTTCGCGATGATCAACATCCAGGAGCGCGGCCAGCTCTTCGTCGAGCCGACCACCGAGGTCTACGAGGGCATGATCGTGGGTGAGAACTCCCGTGAGGACGACATGGACGTCAACATCACCAAGGAGAAGAAGCTCACCAACATGCGCGCCGCGAGCGCGGACAACACCGAGAAGGTGATCCCGCCGCGCAAGCTCTCCCTGGAGCAGTCCCTGGAGTTCTGCCGCGAGGACGAGTGCGTCGAGGTCACCCCGTCCGCGATCCGCATCCGCAAGGTCGTCCTCGACCAGACCGCCCGCGGCCGCGCCGCCGCCCGCCGCAAGCACCAGCAGTGACCCGGGGCCGGCGCACCCGGCCACCCCGCTTCCCGAGACGCCCCCGCCCTGCCGGCGGGGGCGTTTCGCTGTCCACCCGCTCGGGGCCGCTCCACCGCTCGGCGGGACCGGTGACAGCGAAGAGCCCGGGCAACAACGGTTGCCCGGGCTCGGTGCTCACCTCGTACCGAAAAGCTCAGTGACCGGTGGTGACTAGCTCCCTTTTCCGGTCCCGGGCCGATTTGGCCAGGCTGGCGGCGGTGGCGACGGCGAGCGTGCCGAGGATCACCAGCAGGGAGAGCCAGATCGGGATCTCCGGGGCCCAGTGCAGGCCGTGGCCGCCGTTGATGAACGGCAGGCTGTTGGTGTGCAGGGCCTCGAGGAAGAGTTTGACGCCGATGAAGGCGAGCACCACGGCGAGGCCGACGTTCAGGTAGACCAGGCGCTCCAGCAGGCCGCCGAGCAGGAAGAAGAGCTGACGCAGGCCCATCAGCGCGAAAACGTTCGCGGTGAAGACCAGGTAGGGCTCCTTGGTGATCCCGAAGATCGCCGGGATCGAGTCGAGCGCGAAGATCAGGTCGGTGGTGCCGATCGCGATCATCACGATCAGCATCGGGGTGAAGAGGCGCTTGCCGGCCGAGGTGACCACCCGGAACTGCCCGTCGCCGAACGACGAGGAGAGCGGCAGCGCTCGTTTCGCCCAGCGGATCAGCACGTTCTCCTTGAAGTCCTCCTCGTCGTTCTCGCCGCCCTTCACCAGCGTCACGGCCGTGTAGACCAGGAACGCGCCGAAGATGTAGAACACCCAGGAGAACTGCGAGATCAGCGCCGCGCCGGCGGCGATGAACGCGCCCCGCATGACCAGCGCGAGCACGATGCCGATCAGCAACACCTTCTGCTGGAATCGGCGGGGCACCGCGAACCGGCCCATGATGATCACGAAGACGAACAGGTTGTCGACGCTCAGCGAGTACTCGGTGAGCCAGCCGGTGTAGAACTCACCGGCCGCCCGGCCACCGGCGACCACCCACACCCCGGCGCCGAAGAGCAGCGCGAGCGCGACATAGAAGGCCACCCAGCCGCTGGCCTCTTTCATCGTGGGCTCGTGCGGCCGGCGCCCGATGATCAACAGATCCACGGCGAGCACGGCCACCAACGCCACCAACGTGGCGATCCACACCCAGGCTGAAACGTTCAATGCGAACCTCCGGCAGACACGAGTCGCCGCTGTGCCCTCGTCGAGAAATCCTTTTCCGGAACAATCACGAAGGGCCCAGCGACGTGCGACTGTCGGAGGTCTCTTCCGCCGCGAAGCTTCGTCGCGACCCCCGGCCCCGGGTCGCCCGCTGGTCACCCAGGCGAACGTTCCGTGTTGACGAGACCGGGGCGGGGGAATACTCCCCTCCCACACAACCATTGTTGCGCATCCCCACCCCGATCGACACACCGGGAGCCGAAGAGTGGCTGGACTCGCTGTCCAAACCACCCAGCAAGGCAATTTCCCGTACGTAACCCGCGCGCTGCCCGGCCGCAGCCTCGCCGGAGCCCGGCCGCGTCCCGGTCACAACGCTCCCACCAGGCACTTCTCCCTCTCCGGCACCGCCTGGCCGAGACCTCTCCGCCACCCGGTCAACGATCTCCACGCCGCGGATCCACTCCTGAGTTGCAACGACCGACCGGCCCTTTCACCCGTTTCAGCCGTTGTTCACGGCCGTCGCGGCCCTGCCGTCCGCCACTTCCCCGTCGCCGCCGCGCTCACCGCGGGCCCGCCGCTCGCCTCGGCCCCCGCCACGGCCGCTGCCGCCGCCACCCTTATCCGCCGCCACCCTTATCCGCCGGCCCGCCGGCCCGCCTGCCACGGCCGCTGCCGCGCTCACTCGCCGCCCGCCACCTGCCACGGCCGCCGCCGCGCTCACTCGCCGGCCCGCCACCTGCCTCGGCTGCTGCCACGCCCGTGTCGCCGCTTGCCACCTGCGGGCCGATCCTCACCGGCGCCGATCTCTCACCACCGCTTTCGCGCAGTTCAGGAGCGGTCATGATCATTCCGGGCCGCCTAGTAAGGTCGCCATCTGGTGCGTATGGGACGCTTGCGGGCATGATCCTCGAAGTTATGCTTATCGACGTCCTCCCCGGCCGGGAGGCGGACTTCGTCGCCGCCTACCGACTCGGGCGCTCGCTGATCGCGGGCGCCGACGGCTGCCACGGGCTGGGACTGAAGCATCGCGTCGAGTCGTCCACGCGCTTCCTGCTCCTGGTCGAATGGGACTCGATGGAGGCCCAGGAGCAGCATTTCCGCCGCACCGAACGCTTCGCCCAGTGGCGCGCCCTGATCTCCGCCACCCTGGCCCAGCCCCCGGTCTCCGAGTTCTTCACCGGCCTGCCCTCCTTGGCCGGCCAGCCGGATCCCGACCACGACTTCTTCGCCGGCTGAGCCATAGCCCGCCCTCTTCCCCGGCCGCCCCAAGCCCCTAGACGTCCTCCCGGCCGCCCAAGTCCCCGGCTGCCCAAACTCCTCGACGTCCTGCCGGCCCCGCCCTCCTGCCGGCCCCCGCCATCCGGCTTCCTCCCGGCCGCCCTCCCAGCCCCGATCTCCTCCCGGTCGACCCAAGCCGGAGATAGGTCGAGGTCCCGGGCGAGCGGCCAGCGCCCGACGAAGACAGTCCGCCTCGGCAGCGTCCGCCGACGACAGCCCGGACCGGCCAGCGCCCGCCGACCACAGCCCGGACCGGCCCGCGCCCGACGAAGATGATCCGGACCGCCCAGCAGCCACTGATGACAGCCCGGACCGGCCAGCGCCCGACGAAGAATGATCCGGACCGCCCAGCAGCCACTGATGACAGCCGGGAGGGGGTCAGCGCCGACGACGACGGGTCCGGGCCGGTCAGCGGCCGTCGAAGACGGTGCGGGCCGCTTCCACCTCGGGCATGTGCCGCTGACCCCAGTCGCGGATCGCGGCCAGCGGCTCCATCAGGGAGTTCCCGAGATCGGTGAGCCGATAGGCGACCCCGGGCGGCGAACCGGGCAGCTCATCCCGAGCCACCAACCCGTCCCGCTCCAGGCTGCGCAGCGTCTGGGTGAGCATCTTCTCGCTGATCCCGTCAGCCACCGCCCGTAGCTGACCGAACCGCCGCGGCCCGCCCGCCAGCGCCTCCACCAGCACGATCGTCCACCGGTCCGCCAGCCGCGCCAGCGTCTGCCGGGTCGGGCAGGTGGTCGGGCAGTTCCGGCCGGCCCCGACCGGAAGCAGCGTGCCAGGACGCGGTCTCCTCGCCATCCCGCCACGCTAGCGCGACCGCCCCCACGCACTTGCAAGTGCGCTCTCGCCAAGCCCACACGCCCACAACCGCGCGCTCGCCTCAGCCCGGCACTGACCAGCGGACACGCCACCACCGCGCGCGGCTCGTGCCGGGCACACCAGCGCCCGCACTCCCCCGCACACCCGCCGCCGCCGGCCCGCACTTGCAAGTGCGTTCTTGCCGCTCACACCACGGACCGACAACGGTGGTGACATGCGGCTCGGACAGACGACCATCTCTTTCGTTCCGGACAGGACGATCAGCGGCCAGCCCGGCGACTTCTTCCCGGACTCCGACTGGACAGCGCACACCCACCTGCTGAACGACGCCGGCGAAGCGGTCGCCAACGTCGGCTCGTTCCTGATCCACTCATCGGCCGGGGTGATCCTCGTCGATCTCGGCCTGGGCCCCGGCGGCGCGCTCCTCGACAACCTGGCGGCCGAGGGCGTCACGCCCGCGGACGTCGACCTGGTCATCCTCACCCACCTGCACCGTGACCACGTCGGCTGGGCCGGCGCCTTTCCCCGTGCCCGCTACCTGGTCGACCGCACCGAGTGGGAGTACTGGTCCGCGCACCCGGGCGGCGTCGGCCCGGACCCGGACCGGGTGCTGCCCGCGCTCGCCCAGCGGCTCGGTCACCTGGACGAGCTGCCCGCCGGGGTCCGGGCGGTGCCGACGCCGGGACACACCCCCGGGCACACCTGCCTGCTGATCACCGACCCGGCCACCGAGGAACGGGTCCTGATCCTCGGGGACCTGCTGCACACCCGCGCCCAGTTCACCGAGCCGCACTGGCGTTTCCGCTCGGACGTCGACCCGGACCGGGCCCGCCATCAACGCGCCGACGTGCTCGCCCACTACCGCGACGGCCGGACCATCCTGGCCGGCGGCCATTTCCACGGCACACCCTTCGGCGAGGAGCCCCGCTGAGATCCGAGCGGGCAGGCGGACCCGAGCGGGGCAGGCAGACCGGAGTGGGCAGATCGACCCGAGCGGGGCAGGCAGACCCGAGCGAGGCAGGCAGACCCGAGCGAGGCAGGCAGACCCGAGCGAGGCAGGCACACCCGCGCCGACAGACCGACCCGAGCGGCCAGGCCGACCCGAGCGGGGCAGGCACACCCGCGCCGGCAGACCGACAAGAGCGGGCAGACCGACCCTCGGCGGTAGGCAACCCGACGCCGGCAGACAGACCGGCCCGCGGGCGAGAGCGATCCCCACCCGCGGGCCGAGCCGACCGGCTTACTTCACCCCCGCCATGTCCATCCCCCGCAACTCCTTCTTCAGCTCGGAGATCTCGTCGCGGATCCGGGCCGCCAGCTCGAACTGCAGCTCCCGCGCCGCGCCCAGCATCTGGTCGTTGAGGTCCTGGATGAGCTGTGCCAGCTCGGCCCGGGCCATCCCCTCGCGGGCCGGCCCCGCCGCCCGGCCCTTGGACCGGGTCTCCGGCACCGGCGCCTTGCCCCGCGACATCTGCCGGCCGGCGCCGCCGACGATCGCCGAGTCGGTGTCCTCGGCCTCGCGGTAGATGTCGTCGAGGATGTCGTGGATCTTCTTCCGCAGCGCCTGCGGCTGGATCCCGTTCGCCTCGTTGTGGGCGATCTGCTTGGCCCGCCGCCGGTCGGTCTCCTCGATCGCGTCCCGCATCGACGGAGTGATCTTGTCGGCGTACATGTGGACCTCGCCGGACACGTTTCGCGCGGCCCGGCCGATGGTCTGGATCAGCGACCGGCCGCTGCGCAGGAACCCTTCCTTGTCCGCGTCCAGGATCGCCACCAGCGACACCTCGGGCAGGTCGAGGCCCTCGCGCAGCAGGTTGATGCCGACCAGGACGTCGTAGTCGCCTTTCCGCAGCTCCTTGAGCAGCTCGACGCGGCGCAGCGTGTCCACCTCGGAGTGCAGGTAGCGGACCCGGATGCCGTTCTCCAGCAGGTAGTCGGTGAGGTCCTCGGCCATCTTCTTGGTCAGCGTGGTGACCAGGACCCGCTCGTCCTTCTCGGTGCGCAGCTGGATCTCGTGCATCAGGTCGTCGATCTGGCCCTTGGTCGGTTTCACCACGACCTGCGGGTCGACCAGGCCGGTCGGCCGGATCACCTGCTCGACGAACTCGCCCTGGGCCTGCTCCATCTCCCAGTTGCCCGGGGTCGCGGAGAGGAAGACCATCTGGCCGACCCGGTCCAGGAACTCGTCGAACCGCAGCGGCCGGTTGTCGGCGGCGCTCGGCAGCCGGAAACCGTGTTCGATCAGGATCCGCTTGCGGGAGGCGTCGCCCTCATACATCCCGCCGATCTGCGGGATCGAGACGTGCGACTCGTCGATCACCGTGATGAAGTCGTCCGGGAAGTAATCGAGCAACGTGTACGCCGGGTCGCCGGGCTGCCGGCCGTCCATGTGCATCGAGTAGTTCTCGATGCCGTTGCAGAAGCCGACCTGGCGCATCATCTCGATGTCGTAGGTGGTCCGCATCCGCAGCCGCTGCGCCTCCAGCAGCTTGCCCTGGCGCTCCAGCTCGGCCAGCCGCTCGGCCAGCTCGGCCTCGATGTCGCGGATCGCCCGCTCCATCCGCTCCGGACCGGCCACATAGTGCGTGGCCGGGAAGATGATCAGCTCGTCGACCTCGCGGACCACCTCGCCGGTGAGCGGGTGCAGATAGTAGAGCTTCTCCACCTCGTCGCCGAACAGCTCGACCCGGACGGCGAGCTCCTCGTAGGCCGGGATGATCTCCAGGGTGTCGCCGCGGACCCGGAACGTGCCGCGCTGGAACGCCACGTCGTTCCGCGTGTACTGGATGTCGACCAGGCGGCGCAGCAGCTTGTCCCGGTCGATCTCGCCGCCGACCTTCACCTGGACGGCGCGCTCGATGTACTCCTGCGGGGTGCCCAGGCCGTAGATCGCGCTGACCGTGGCGACCACGATGGTGTCCCGCCGGGTGAGCAGCGACATGGTGGCCGAGTGGCGCAGCCGCTCGACCTCCTCGTTGACCGACGAGTCCTTCTCGATGTAGGTGTCGGTCTGGGCGATGTACGCCTCGGGCTGGTAGTAGTCGTAGTAACTGACGAAGTACTCGACGGCGTTGTTCGGCAGCAGCTCGCGGAACTCCTTGGCGAGCTGGGCGCAGAGCGTCTTGTTCGGCGCCATCACCAGGGCCGGCCGCTGCAACCGCTCGATCAGCCAGGCGGTGGTCGCGCTCTTGCCGGTGCCGGTGGCGCCGAGCAGCACGGTGTGCCGGTCGCCGGCGCGGACCCGCCGCTCCAGCTCGTCGATCGCCGCGGGCTGGTCACCGGCCGGCTGGTAGTCGCTGACGACCTCGAACCGGCCGTCGAGTCGTGGGATGTCGAGCGCCATGCCCACCACCGTACGTCGGGGGTATGACAAGTTCCGGGACAGCCGTGCCGATGGTGCACAATCGGCCCCGCCGTGCGGCATTGTCGGGTCTTTCCAGCCCCGCCTACCCTGGCGGGGTAGGCCGCTCGCGGCGGCCGACGTGGGCGGTCGGGATCATCCAACGATCCAGCCGTGCCGCACCGCGGTCGATGCGCCCCGGCACCCGGCGAGCGCACCCGCGGGGGTCGCGCGGGAAGCGGGCCGGTCGCCGCGAGCGCCGCTCCACGACCGGCGCCGTGCTCAGGACGCCGGCGGCTGCCACCCGGTGGCCTCGGCCCAGTCGTCCGCGGCCCGCGCCTCCTCGTCGAACCACGGCTCCTTGGCCTCGGCATACCCGGCCCGGTCGGCGAACCGCAGCGCCAGCTCGGCCTTGGCCGCCGCGTAGGCGTCCCGCGCGGCCGGCACCGCGCGCAAGTGATCGCGCATCAGCAGGGCGAACCGCCAGCCCGGCGACCCGGCCACCCGGACGTGCAGGATCACCGGCCGGCCCGGGTCGGCCGAGCCGTGCACCCGCTTCGGCCACGTCTCGCCGGGCAGCCCGCGGGCGTTGTCCGCCCACTCGCCCGACCGGCGCGGGAACCCGGCCGCGGCGAGACCGTCGGCGAGCGCGTCGGCCTGGTCCAGCGTGCGTACCGACAGCATGAGATCGATGATGTCCTTGGCCGGCAGGCCGGGCACCGCGGTCGACCCGATGTGATGCACCTCCACCGGGCCGGCGTGCTGCCGGATCCGGGCGATCAGCCGGTCGGCCGCCTGCGGCCAGGCCGGATCGGGCGGCAGCACGCTCAGCTCGGGCGGTTTGCGGGCGGCGCGGCCCAGCCGCACATTCCGCTCGAAGTCCACCAACCGGTCACGCCACAGCTCGTCCACCCGGGCGTGCAGCGAGGCCAGATCCGCCTCGTTGCGCAGCACCACGTCGGCCGCGGCCCGCCGGGTCGCGTCGTCGGCCTGCGCGCCGATCCGGGCCGCGGCCTCCGCCGCCGACATGCCACGATCGCGGGTCAGCCGCTCGATCCGCAGCTCACGGTCCGCCGCGACGACGATCACCAGGTGGTACGTCGGAGCGAGCCCGGTCTCGACCAGCAACGGAACGTCGTTCACCACGATCGCGTCGGCCGGTGCCGCGCGGATCAGCTCGGCGGTGCGGGCCCGCACCCGGGGATGGATGATCTGCTCCAGCCGGCGGCGGGCGGCCTCGTCACCGAAGACCTCGGCGCCCAGCGCCGGGCGGTCCAGCGCGCCGTCCGGGCCGAGCACGCCGGCGCCGAACGTGGCGACGATCTCGGCGAGCCCCTCGGTGCCCGGCTCGACCACCTCGCGGGCCAGCTTGTCGGCGTCGACGATCACCGCGCCGAGCAGCGCGAGCCGTGTGGCGACCGCACTCTTGCCGGCGCCGATGCCACCCGTGAGACCCACCTTCAGCATGCGAGCAGTATCCCGGCCGAGCCACGAACTTGGCGACCGGCATCGGCCGGATATGCGGAAAGACCGCCCCGGCCGGAGCCGGGACGGTCTTTCTCAGTTTCTTACCGGAGCAACCGGGCAGGTCAGCTCTTGCCGCCGGCCAGCTTCTCGCGCAGGGCGGCGAGAGCCTCGTCGGTGGCCAGGGTGCCCGCGGGCTCCTCGGCCGACCGCGCCGGGGCGGACGAGCTCGACGAGGTCGACGACGAGGTGGTCACGCCGCCGGCCGGAGCCGGGTTGAGCGCGGCCTCGGCGTCGGCGTCGCGGGACGCCTGCACCTGCTTGGTGTGGGCCTCCCAGCGCTCGCGGGCGTCGGCGTACTGCTTCTCCCACGTCTCGCGCTGCTTCTCGAAGCCCTCGAGCCACTCGCCCGTCTCCGGGTCGAAGCCCTCCGGGTAGATGTAGTTGCCCTCGGCGTCGTACGTCGCGGCCATGCCGTAGAGGGTCGGGTCGAAGTGCTCCTCGCCCTCGACGAAGCCCTCGTTGGCCTGCTTGAGCGACAGCGAGATCCGGCGACGCTCCAGGTCGATGTCGATGACCTTGACCAGGACGTCGGAGCCCACCTGGACGACCTGCTCGGGCAGCTCGACGTGCCGCTCGGCCAGCTCGGAGATGTGCACCAGACCCTCGATGCCGTCGTCCACGCGGACGAAGGCGCCGAACGGAACCAGCTTGGTGACCTTACCCGGGACGATCTGGTTGATCGCGTGGGTCCGGGCGAACTGACGCCACGGGTCCTCCTGGGTCGCCTTCAGCGACAGCGAGACGCGCTCGCGGTCCAGGTCGACGTCCAGCACCTCGACCTCGACCTCCTGGCCGACCTCGACGACCTCGGAGGGGTGGTCGATGTGCTTCCAGGAGAGCTCGGAGACGTGCACCAGGCCGTCCACGCCGCCCAGGTCGACGAAGGCGCCGAAGTTGACGATCGAGGACACGACGCCCTTGCGGACCTGGCCCTTCTGCAGCTTGTTGAGGAACTCGGTGCGAACCTCGGACTGCGTCTGCTCGAGCCAGGCGCGGCGGGACAGAACCACGTTGTTGCGGTTCTTGTCCAGCTCGATGATCTTCGCCTCGAGCTCGCGCCCGACGTACGGCTGCAGGTCGCGGACGCGGCGCATCTCGACCAGGGAGGCCGGGAGGAAGCCGCGGAGGCCGATGTCCAGGATGAGACCACCCTTGACGACCTCGATGACCGAGCCACGGACGACGCCGTCGTCTTCCTTGATCTTCTCGATGGTGCCCCAAGCCCGCTCGTACTGAGCGCGCTTCTTCGAGAGGATCAGGCGACCTTCCTTGTCCTCCTTGGTGAGGACGAGGGCTTCGATGTGGTCACCGACCGACACCACTTCCGCGGGGTCCACGTCATGCTTGATCGACAACTCGCGCGAGGGGATGACGCCCTCGGTCTTGTAGCCGATGTCGAGCAGGACCTCGTCCCGATCGACCTTGACGACGGTGCCTTCGACAATGTCGCCGTCGTTGAAGTACTTGATGGTCTCGTCGATGGCCGCGAGGAAAGCTTCCTCAGAGCCGAGGTCGTCGACGGTGACCTTGTTGGCGCTCGAGGTGGCCTCGATGCTGCTCGTCATGTGGACAGTTGCTCCGAACGGATGGATTCGTGGTGTCTCCCGCGCTCGACGGAACTGCCGCTGGAAGCGGCACGAACGAACGAGACGACCAACCGAGGAGCAGTCAGATCATTACCAGTCGATCATGCCGAGACCGGCGACCGTGGAACCTGCTCCCTGCCGAGGCACACGTTCCGCGAGCGCATCGACTAGCTTACCGTGCGCATTACCACAGGTTGCAAGCCCTCCTGAGGACCGCGGCACATTGTTCGGACAGAACCCGTCAGCATGCCCGTTTTGAGCCGAATCAGGACACGTGACACGCCTGTCGTACCGTTGTCGAGTGACAGAGATCCCCACGATCGGGAACGCCCGGGTGACCGAGGACGAGACCCGCCAGGCCAATCGGAGCTGGTGGGATCTCGACGCCGACGACTATCAGGACGAGCACGGCGCCTTCCTCGGCGACGTGGACTTCGTCTGGTGCCCGGAGCGGCTGCGCGAGGCGGACGCCCGGCTGCTCGGCGAGGTCGCCGGCAAGGACGTCCTGGAGCTCGGCGCCGGGGCCGCCGCGGGCGCCCGCTGGCTGCGCCACCAGGGCGCCAACGCGATCGCGATGGACCTGTCCGCGGGCATGTTGCGGCACGCCCGGGCCGCGGCCGCCAGGTCTGGGGTACGCGTTCCGCTCGTCCAGTCGGACGCCCTGGCGCTCCCCTTCCGGGCGGCGTCGTTCGACATCGTGTGCACGGCGTTCGGCGCCATCCCGTTCGTCGCCGACTCGGCGGCCGCGATGCGTGAGGTGGCCCGGGTCCTCCGCCCGGGCGGCAGTTGGGTGTTCTCGGTCACACACCCGATGCGGTGGATCTTCTGGGACGAGCCCGACGTGAGCGGCCTGCTCGCCCGCAACTCCTACTTCGACCGCTCGCCCTACGTGGAGCGCGACGACCAGGGCCGGGTGACGTACCTGGAGCAGCACCGCACGCTGGGCGACCGGATCCGGGAGCTGGTGGCGGCCGGCTTCGTGCTGCGCGACCTGATCGAGCCGGAGTGGCCGGAGGGTCACGAGGAGACCTGGGGCCAGTGGAGCCCGCTGCGCGGCCGGCTCTTCCCCGGCACCGCCATCTTCGTCTGCGACCTGCCGGCCCGCTGACGCCCCCGGTTGATCACGGCCGGGCGGGGTATTTGCTGGTCATGGCAGACAAGGACCTGAAAAAGGGCGACCACGTGACCTGGCGCAGCCACGGCGAGAACGTCCACGGCACCGTCGAGCAGAAGCTCACCAAGCGGACCGAGGCCGCCGGGCGCACCGTCGCCGCGTCGCCGGACGACCCGCAGTACCGGGTCCGCAGCGACAAGACCGGCAAGGACGCGGTGCACAAGCCGGGAGCGCTGAAGCGTGGCTGACGTCTACGCGGAGTTCCGCGAGGTGGTCAACATGTCCGCCGCGGATCTGAAGAAGTGGCTCGGCACCGAGGAGTCCCAGGGCGTCGGGCAGAAGTCCTCGGCCGGCGCCGAGTCGGTCGGCCACGACTCCGGCCGGAAGATCGTCCACTTGCTGGACAAGAAGAAGTCCGCCCTGACCGAGGCGGACGAGCAGCACATGCACAAGGTCGTCGGCTACGTGCACCGCCACCTCGCCCAGCGCCCGCAGGGCGACGTCACCGAGACGAAGTGGCGGTACTCCCTGATGAACTGGGGCCACGACCCGCTCAAGGACTGACCCGCCGGCCCGGCCCCGGTCAGGCCGAGGTGTGCAGGAGGCCGGCGAGCAGGATCAGGGTGGCCGGGACGGCGCGGTAGTAGACCCAGGTGCCGCGGCGGTCGCAGTCGACCAGGCCGGCCTCGCGCAGGATCCGCAGGTGGTGCGAGATGGTCGGGCCGGTCAGGTGGAACGCGCTGCTCAGGTCACAGACGCAGATCTCGCCGTCGGAGGCCGAGGCGATCATCGAGAGCAGCCGCAGCCGGACCGGGTCGCCGAGCGCCTTGAACATCGCCGCGAACTCGGTCGCGATGGACGCCTCCAGCGGGGCGACGGTCAGCCCCACGCCGTCGGTGGTGACCGACAGCCCGACCCGGCCGGCGGACACCGAGACGACGTCGGGTGGAGCGGCCGGAGTCGTCATCCCGGCCACCGGGCCGGTCATGCGCGGCACGGCCGGATGCACGGTCTGCTCCATCGACATCGATCGGCTCGACATCGGTCCAGCGTGGCAGATCGGAGCAAGCCGCGAAGCCCCCGGGGTACCCAAAACTGCGCCGAGACGCCCGAACGAGCCCAAAAACACCCACATGTGCGACGACCCGCCCGCGCAGGCCACCCGCGCAGGCCGCCCCGACCGCACGGGACCCGGCCGCCTCCGACCGCACGGGACCCGGCTGGCGAGGCACGGCCGCCCCGACCGCACGGGATGCAGTCGACGGGGCACGGCCGGCCCGGGCGAGACCCGAGCCGGCCCGGACATCAGTGGTCGGCGCCGTTCCAGTCGCGGCCGTGGCCGACCGACACCTCCAGCGGCACGGACAGCGGGTAGGCCCCGCCCATCTCCCGCCGGACCAGCTCCTCCAGCGCCTCCCGCTCCCCCGGCGCCACCTCGAACACCAGCTCGTCGTGCACCTGCAGCAGCATCCGCGAGGACAGCCCGGAGGACCGCAGCGCCTCGTCCACCTTCAGCATCGCGATCTTGATGATGTCCGCGGCCGAGCCCTGGATCGGCGCGTTCAGCGCCATCCGCTGCGCCATCTCCCGCCGCTGCCGGTTGTCGCTGCTCAGGTCGGGCAGGTAGCGACGGCGACCGAGGATGGTCGCGGTGTACCCGTCCTTGCCGGCCTGCAGCACCACGGCCTGCAGGTAGTCGCGCACCCCGCCGAACCGCTCGAAGTACTCCTCCATCAGGCCCTTGGCCTCGTCGTTGGAGATGGTGAGCTGGTTGGAGAGGCCGTAGGAACTGAGTCCGTACGCCAAGCCGTAGTTCATCGCCTTGATCTTGCGACGCTGGTCGGCGGTGACCTCGCCGAGCTCGACGTGGAACACCGACGAGGCGGTCGCGGCGTGGAAGTCGGCGCCCGAGTTGAACGCGGCGATCAGCGCCTCGTCCTTCGACAGGTGCGCCATGATCCGCATCTCGATCTGGCTGTAGTCGGCGGTCATCAGCTCGTCGAACCCGCTGCCGACGACGAACGCCCGGCGGATCCGCCGGCCCTCCTCGGTGCGGATCGGGATGTTCTGCAGGTTCGGGTCGGTGGACGAGAGCCGGCCGGTGGCGGCCACCGTCTGGTTGAACGTGGTGTGGATCCGCCCGTCGTCGGAGACCGACTTGAGCAGCCCGTCCACGGTCGACTTCAGCTTCGCCATGTCGCGGTACCGCAGCAGGTGGGCGAGCAGCGGGTCCTCGGTCTTGACGAACAGGTCCTGCAGCGCGTCCGCATCGGTGGTGTAGCCGGACTTGATCTTCTTGGTCTTCGGCAGGTTGCGCTCGACGAAGAGGATCTCCTGGAGCTGTTTGGGCGAGCCCAGGTTGAACTCCCGGCCGTGCACCTCGTGGGCCGCCTGCTGGGCCGCTTTCACCTCGGCGGCGAAGGTGGCCTCCAGCTCCGACAGGTAACCGGTGTCGGCCGCGATGCCCCGGCTCTCCATCTCGGCGAGCACCACCGAGAGCGGCTGCTCCACCTCGGCGAGCAGGCGCTGCGACTCGCCGCCGTCCCCGGACAGCTCGGCGGTGAGCACGTCGGCCAGGTCGAGGGTGGCCCGGGCGCGCAGCATCACGCCCTCCTCGGCCGCGGTGTCCTGGTCGTCGCCGTCGAAGGAGAGGGCCAGCTGGCCGTTGTCCGGCGCGTCCACCTTCAGCTCGCGCTTGAGGTAGCGCAGCGCCAGGTCGGTCAGGTCGTAGCCGCGCTGGTCGGGTTTGGCCAGGTAGGCGGCGAGGGCGGTGTCGGTGACCACGCCCTCCAGCTGCCAGCCGTGCGCCCGGAACGCGAGCCGGGCCGGCTTGGCGTCGTGGATCACCTTGGGCCGGTCCGGGTCGGCGAGCCAGGCGGCGACCGCGCGCTCGTCGTCCTGGTCCAGGCCGGTCGGGTCGAACCAGGCGGCGGGCCCGCCGCCGGTGGCCACCGCGATCCCGGTCACCTGGCCGGTGCCGCGGCCGAAGGTGCCGGTGACCGCGACGCCGACCGGGGCGGCCGCGGCGTGCTCGGTGAGCCAGCCGGCCACCTCGCCGGAGCGCAGCACCTGCCCGGCCAGGTCGAAGCCGGACTCGGCCTCGGGCTCGACCGCCTCCAGGTACGAATACAGCCGCTCGCGGAGCACCCGGAACTCCAGGGCGTCGAACAGCTGGTGCACCGCCTCGCGGTCCCAGCCGTGCCAGCGGGCGTCCTCCGGGCGCAGCGGCAGCTCCAGGTCGCAGACCAGCGCGTTCAGGTCGTAGTTCCGGATGACGCCGGCCAGGTGGGCACGCAGGTTCTCCCCGGCCTTGCCCTTGATCTTGTCGACGTTCGCGATGACGCCGTCCAGGCCGCCGTACTCATTGATCCACTTGGCGGCGGTCTTGTCGCCGACGCCGGGCACCCCGGGCAGGTTGTCGCTGGTCTCACCGACCAGGGCGGCCTTGTCACGGTACCGCGACGGGGGGACGAAGTACTTCGCCTCGATCGCCTCCGGCGTCATCCGCCAGACCTCGGAGACGCCGCGGACCGGGTAGAGGATGGTGACGTGCTCCCCGGCGAGCTGGAACGCGTCCCGGTCACCGGTGGAGATGATCACCTCCATGCCGGCCGCGCGAGCCTGCGTCGCGAGGGTGGCGATGACGTCGTCCGCCTCGTAGTTCTCCTTCGTCACGACCGGGATCCGCAGCGCCTGCAGGACCTCCTGGATCAGGCTGACCTGGCCCTGGAACGGCGCCGGGGTCTCCGAGCGGCCGGCTTTGTACTCCGCGTACTTCTCGGTGCGGAAGGATTTCCGGGACAGGTCGAAGGAGACCACGATGTGGGTCGGCTTCTCGTCGCGGAGCATGTTGATGAGCATCGACGTGAAGCCGAACACCGCGTTGGTGTGCTGGCCGGTGACCGTGGAGAAGTTCTCCGCGGGCAGGGCGAAATAGGCCCGGTAGGCCAGCGAGTGGCCGTCTAGCAGCAGCAGGCGGGGGGTCGTCGCGTCGTCGCTCACGTCCGAGAACTCTAGACCTGAGGTACGACAGAAACGCCGACCGCCCCGCCCGCTTCAGAGCACCTTGCTGAGGAATGCCTTGGTTCGTTCCTGCTGCGGATTGGTGATGACCTCGTCCGGCCGGCCCTTCTCGACGACGACTCCGCCGTCCATGAAGACCACCTCGTCGGCCACCTCCCGGGCGAAACCGATCTCGTGGGTCACCACGATCATCGTCATCCCGTCCCGGGCCAGGCCCTTCATCACCTCGAGCACCTCACCGACCAGCTCCGGGTCGAGGGCGCTGGTCGGCTCGTCGAAGAGCATCAGCTTGGGCCGCATGGCCAGCGCCCGGGCGATCGCCACCCGCTGCTGCTGGCCGCCGGAGAGCTGACCAGGGTAGTTGTCCACCTTGGCGGCCAGGCCGACCCGGTCGAGCAGGGCCAGGGACCGCTCCCGGACCTCGGCCCGGCTCTCCCGCTTGACCCGGCAGGGCGCCTCCATGACGTTGTCCAGGACGGTCATGTGCGGGAACAGGTTGAACCGCTGGAACACCATGCCGATCGACTGCCGCTGCTTGGCGATGTCCCGTTCGCTCATCTCGTGCAGCTTGCCGCCGCGTTCCCGGTAACCGACCAGCTCGCCGTCGACCATGATCCGGCCGGCGTTGAGTTTCTCCAGGTGGTTGATGCAGCGCAGGAAGGTCGACTTGCCCGATCCGGACGGGCCGAGCACGCAGCTCACCCCGCCGGCCGGGACGGTCAGGTCGACGCCCTTGAGCACCTCGAGCGAGCCGAAGTACTTGTGGACGTTCTCCGCCTTGACCATCTCGGTCATAGCGCCCCTCCCCCGGTGCTGCGCTCCGTGACGATCCGCCCGCCCTGCTCGACCTGGATGTCGCGGAGCCGTTGCTTGGCCTTGCCGGCCGCGCCGTACCCCTTGCCGAAGTGCCGTTCCACGAAGTACTGGCCGATCATCAGCACGCTGCAGATGATCAAATACCAGATCAGGGCCGCCACCAGGCAGGGCAGGACCACGAAGGTCCGGGCCTCGACCTGCTGGATCTGGAAGAACAACTCGGTGGTCACCGGGACGAACGCGACAAGCGAGGTGTCCTTGACCATCGCGATCACCTCGTTGCCGGTCGGCGGCACGATCACCCGCATCGCCTGCGGCAGCACCACCCGGCGCAGCACCTGGCCGCGGGACATGCCCAGGGCCACCGCCGCCTCGGTCTGCCCGGAGTCGATCGACTGGATGCCGGCCCGGACGATCTCGGCCATGTAGGCCGCCTCGGACAGGCCGAGCGCCAGCACGCCGGCCACGAACCCGGCGAGCAGGTCGGTCGACTTGACACTGAAGAACTGGCCGTTGAAGTCGTCGATGCCGAACAGCGCGCCGATCTGCTTGTCGAACGGCAGGCCGAAGCCGATCCGGGTCCACAGGATGTTCAGGTTGCCGAACAGGATCGCCAGCACCAGCCGGGGCGCGGCCCGGAAGAACCAGGTGTAGACCCAGGCCACCGAGGAGAGCACCCGGTTCGAGGAGAGCCGCATGATGGCGATCACCACGCCGAGCACGATGCCGAGCAGCATCGAGAAGAGCGTGAGCAGCAGCGTCCCGCGCAGCCCCCGGAGGATCGGCTCGGTGAACATCACACCGCGCTTGCCCGGGGCGTACTCCAGGAAGATGAACGACCAGCGGAAGCCGGAGTTGGTCAGCAGCAGGTGGGCGAACATGGCGACCAGCACCGCCAGCACGCCGATCATCACCCACCTGCCGGGGTGCCGCACGGGCACAGCCTTGATCGCCTCAGGCCGTGCCCGTCCGGTTTCTGTCTCTTGCGTCATTACCGCGCGACGATCAGGAGGCCGGGTTCACCGCGGGCGCGGCGATGGCACCGGCCGCGACGCCCCACTTGTCGAGGATCGTCTTGTAGGTGCCGTCGGCGATGAGCGCCTTCACCGCCTCCGCGATGACGTTCGCGAACTCGGTCTGGTCCTTGCCGACGGCGTAGCCGTACGGCGCGGAGTCGTAGATGTCACCGAGCAGGGCGAGCTGGCCGCCGGTCTGCTTGACGGCGTACGCGGTCACCGGGGAGTCGGCCAGCATGGCGTTGGTGGCGTCCGACTGGGCCTGGTACTGGTCGATGGTGATCTTCGGCTTGCCGGCCTCGGTGCACTTCTTCGAGCGGGCCGCGATGTCGTCGGCCTGCACCGTCGAGGTCTGCACGGCGATCTTCTTGCCGCAGGCGTCGTCCGGGTTGATCGTGGCGCCGGTCTTGGCCGCCCACTGGGTGCCCGCGGAGAAGTAGGAGATCATGTTGACCTCCTTGAGCCGGTCCGCGTTGATCGTGAAGGACGAGACGCCGACGTTGTACTTGCCGCTGCCGACACCCGGGATGATGCTGTCGAACTTGGCGGTCTGCCACTCGGTCTTCAGGCCCAGCTTCTGGCCGACCGCGTTGAACAGGTCCACGTCGAAGCCGACGATGGTCTTGCCGTCGGTGTCGATGAACTCGCTCGGCGCGTAGGTCGAGTCGGTGCCGATGACCAGCTTACCGGCCGACTTGATACCGGCCGGGACCTTGTCGGCGAGCGAGGTGTCGGCGGCCGCGCTCGGCGCGGTGCCGGTGCCGGTGCTGCCGGTGTCGGACTCCTCGCCGCAGGCGGACAGCGACACGGTCAGCGCCGCCGCCACGGCCATGCCGAGGATCGCCCGCCGGCCGGGGGTGATGCGGAACATGGGTACTCCTAAGGGGTTTGCGAGGAAATCAGGCGACGCCGAGGTAGGCGTCCTTGACCGCGGGGTCGGTCAGGAGGTCCTGCCCGGTGCCCTCCTTGACGATCCGGCCCGTCTCCAGAACGTACGCGCGGTGCGCCCGGGAGAGTGCCTGCTGCGCGTTCTGTTCCACCAGCAGCACCGTGGTGCCCTGCTGGTTGATCTCCACGATGATGTCGAAGATCTGCTGGATCAGCATCGGCGCGAGACCCATCGAGGGCTCGTCGAGAAGCAGCAGCTTGGGGCGGCTCATCAGGGCCCGGCCGACCGCGAGCATCTGCTGCTCGCCGCCGGACATCGTGCCGCCGACCTGTTTCTCCCGCTCCTTGAGCCGGGGGAACAGGGTGAAGACCCGGTCCATGTCCTCGTTGATCTCGGCACGGTTCCGCCGGGTGTACGCGCCCATCTCGAGGTTCTCCCGGACGGTCATGCCCGGGAAGATGCCCCGGCCCTCGGGCGACTGCGACACCCCGCGCACGACCCGCAGGTCGGCACGCATCTTGGTGATGTCGTCGCCGTCGAAGAGCACCGAGCCCTGGGCCACCGGGCGCAGCCCGGAGATGGCCTTCATGGTGGTGGTCTTGCCGGCGCCGTTCGCGCCGATCAGCGCGACGATCTCACCCTCGCCGACGGTCAGGCTGATGCCGTGCAGGGCCTGGATCCGCCCGTACAGCAGCGTGACGTCCTTCAGCTCAAGCAGCATCGGTGGGCACCCCCAGGTAAGCGGCGATGACCGCCGGGTTGTCGCGCACCTCGGCCGGCGTGCCCTCGGCGATCTTCTTGCCGAACTCGAGCACCACGATCCGGTCGGTCACGCCCATCACCAGGCGCATGTCGTGCTCGATCAGCAGCACGGTGACGCCGGTGTCCCGGATCTTCCGGATCAGGCCGAGCAGTTCCTCCTTCTCCGCCGGGTTGAAGCCGGCGGCCGGCTCGTCCAGGCAGAGCAGGGTCGGGTTGGTGGCGAGCGCCCGGGCGATCTCGAGGCGGCGCTGCTCCCCGTACGACAGGTTGCGGCTGACCTCGCCGGCCCGGTGCTCGATGCCGACGAAGCGGAGCAGCTCCATCGACCGGGCCCGGCCCTCGCGCTCCTCCCGCCAGAACCGCGGCAGGCGGAACAGTGCGCTGAGCACGCTGGTCTTGAAGTGGGCGTCCGCGCCCACCATCACGTTCTCCAGCGCGGTCATCTCCGGGAACAGCCGGACGTTCTGGAACGTCCGGGCGATCCCGCCGCGGGTGATCTCGTGCTTCTTCTTGCCGATCAGCGACTCGCCCTGGAACCGGATCTGCCCGCTGGTCGGCCGGTAGACCCCGGTCATCGCGTTGAAGCAGGTGGTCTTGCCGGCGCCGTTCGGGCCGATCAGGCCGAAGATCTCGCCCTTGCGCAGCGCGAAGCTGATCCCGTTCAGCGCCACCACGCCGCCGAAGCGGAGCGTGACGTTGTCCATCTCCAGCAGCACGTCGTCGCCGTACTTGCTGGGCGAGGAGTCGGCGGCCGACGAGGACGGTCCGGCCGCAATGGCCTCGTCCACCGGGCCCGCGTTCAGACGGTCGAGTTCCTCGGGGCTCTCGACATGTGGCTCGCTCATTGCGGCGCAGCCTCCTTCTCGCGGTCTTTCAGCTCCATCGCGCGCCGGCGGCTCGGGATCAGACCCTGCGGCCGGACCACCATGATCAAGATGATCATCGCGCCGAACAGGGCGAACCGGTATTCGTACAGGTCCGTGTCGAAGAACGGGTCCTCGATGCCGCGCAGGCGGTTCGGGATGTACGAGATCAGCGCGCCACCGAGGATCGCGCCGGCGATGTTGCCGGAGCCACCCATGACCACGCCGGCCAGGATCAGGATCGAGAACTGCAGGATGAACGTCTGCGAGTTGATGAAGCCGGTCTCGCCGGCGAACAGCACACCGCCCAGGCCGCCGATGAACGCGCCGATGGCGAACGCCCACAGCTTGAACTTGATCGTCCGCACGCCCATGATCTCGGCGGCCTCCTCGTCCTCGCGGATGGCGAGCCACGAGCGGCCGACCCGGCTGCGGTCGAGGTTGCGGACACCCAGGACGACCAGGATCACCACGGTCAGGCCGAGCCAGAAGTACGGGATGGCGTCGGTGACCCCGAAGATCGGGCTGCCGTCGGACAGCTTGCCCGGCGGGTGCGGGATGCTGGAGAAGCCGCGGTCACCGCGCGCCCAGGTGGCGCTGGTGGCCACGATCCGGATGATCTCCGCGAAACCGAGCGTCACGATCGCCAGGTAGTCGCCCCGCAACCGCAGCGTCGGCCAGCCCAGCAGGACACCCGCCAGCATCGTCACAGCCAGCGCGACCGGGATCGCGACCAGCCAGCCGTACTCGGTGTGCAGCACGCTGTCCGGCGACGTGAGCAGCGCGGTGACGTAGGCGCCGACGGCGAAGAAGCCGACGTAGCCCAGGTCCAGCAGGCCGGCGAAGCCGACCACCACGTTCAGGCCGAGGGCCAGCAGCACGTAGTACGACATCTCGAACAGGACGGTGGACCAGTCCACGCCGGTGGTGATGATCTGCGGTCCGATCACCGGCACCTCACCGATGTACGGCAGCAGGTACGCCAGCACCACGAACCCGATGATCACCAGCCAGCGCACCGGGGTGGACTGACGGCCCAGCCAGCCACGCAGCTGGCGGTTGCTCTTCTTGCCGTTCTGCACGACCGGCTTGTCAGCGACGGCACTCATGCGCGCGCCCTCCCCAGAGACTCACCCAACAGGCCGGTCGGGCGGAACAGCAGGATCAGCACCAGCGCCACGAACGACGCGAGGTGCAGCCACTGGGTGCCGAACAGCCCAGCCGCGTAGTTCTGCAGCAGACCCAGCAGGAGGCCGCCGAGCAGCGCGCCACGCAGGTTGCCGATGCCGCCGAGGACGGCCGCGGTGAACGCTTCGATACCGAGCAGGAAGCCGGCGTCGTACTTGGTGACGCCGATCTTGAGGTCGTACATCACCGCGGCGATGCCCGCCATCAGACCGCCGATCAGGAACACCAGCGCGATCACCCGGGACTTGTTGACACCCATCAGGGCGGCGCTGTCCGGGTTCTGCGCGACCGCCCGGATGCCACGACCCAGCCGGGAGGAGTTGATGAAGCGGTCCAGCAGGAACATCATCACCAGCGCCAGCCCGATGATCAGGAGCTGGAGGTTGGTGATGTTCGTGTCGCCGATGCTGAACACCGTCTTCGACTGGATCAGCGGCGGCACACCACGCGGATTACGGTGTGTCACCACGCCGACGATCTCGGAGATGACCAGCGAGGCGCCGATCGCGGTGATCAGGAAGGCCAGCGGCGGCGCGTTGCGCTTGCGCAGCGGGCGGTAGGCGACCACCTCGACCGCCAGGGCGGTGAGGCCGGAGATGACGATCGCGGCGACCAGGCCGATGGCCAGGTAGCCGAGGGTCGAGCCGAGGGAGGGGGTCGCCGAGTTCTGGTCCAGGCCGAACCAGCCCCAGGCGATCAGGCAAGCGTAGGTACCGAGGAGGAACACCTCGGAGTGGGCGAAGTTGATCAGCCGAAGCACGCCGTAGACGAGGGTGTAGCCGAGGGCGAACAGGGCGATGATGGCGCCCTGCGCGAGGCCGGTGATCGTCAGCGGCCCGAAGTCTTGAATCAGACCGGAGAAATTCACAAGTGGGCTCCAAAACGACGAGGTCGGTGCGGCCGGAGATCATCCGGCCACACCGGCCCTACAGAGAGTTACCGCCAGCGGATCAGGAAACCTTGATCTCCGCGTCCGCCTTGGTGTCGCCCGACTCGTCGAACTTGAAGGCCCAAACCTTGATCAGGGTCGGGTCCAGCTCGCCCTCGGCGGTCCACTTGTACGTGTTCGCGATGCCCTTGTAGTTCACCGTCGACAGGTAGGTGTTCAGCTTGTCCGGGGTCGTGTTACCGGCCTCGATGCCCTGCAGGAAGATGTTCGCGGCGTCGTACGCGACGTCGGAGTACGTACCGGCGGTGGTGTTCCACTTCGTCTTGTACGCGTTGTTGAACTCCTCGCCCGCCTGCTCCGGCGGGGAGCACGGGCAGGTCACCACGGTGCCGACCGCGGCGGCGTTGCCGGACGCCTTGGACAGGCCCGGGTCCTTCATGCCGTCGCCGCCGAGCAGGGTGCCCTTCCACCCGGCCGCGGTGAGCTGCTTCCGGATGAGGCCGGCGTTGGTGTAGTAACCGCCGTAGAAGAAGGCCGTCGCGCCGCTGGAGGTCACCTTCTGCACCAGCGCGGAGAAGTCGGCCTGCTTGCCGTCACCCTCGGTCTTGTCGGTGTTGACCACCAGCGGGCCCAGCTTGCTCTTGACCACCTCGGCCAGACCCGCGCCGTACGCGGACTGGTCGTCGGCCACGAAGACCTTCTGCGCCTTCAGGGTGTCCTTGATGTACGCCGCGGCGGCCGGACCCTGCGCGTCGTCGTTGGCGACCGCGCGGTGGAAGATCTTCCAGCCCTTCGACGACAGCGAGGTGCGGGTCGCCGACGGGGTGATCGTCGGGATGCCGGCCTCGGCGAAGATCGGGTCGGCGGCCTCGGACTCACCGGAGAACGGCGGGCCGACGATGCCGAGGATCTTCTTGTCGGCGACGAGCTGCCGGGCCACACCGGGAGCCACCTCCGCCGCGCCCTGCGAGTCGAACTTGGCGACCTCGATGCAGGTCGACCCCTTCTTCTCGTTGTACTGGTTCACCGCGAGCTCGAAGCCCTGCTCGATGTTGACGCCCAGGTTGGCGGCCGAACCGGTGAGCGCGCCGAAGAACGCCAGCTTGTAGCCACAGTTCGAACCTGACGCCGTGTCGCTGCTCGTATCCTTGTTACAAGCTGCAGTACCGGCGAGCAGCCCGATCAGAGCGACACCGCCGATCGCACGCGCGAAGACCTGCTTCAAGGTTGGAACCCTCCTCATAACCGAACCCACCGGGCCACCGCACCCCGATTGGCCCTTGCCAACCGGGTGCGCGCAGTCAGCCCGTCATGGGGCCGGACGCTATCCCAGGTGAGTCACGGGTGGATAGCGTTCGAAGCGGCTTTCACCGAACCGTTACGTCCGGTGATCGAACGCACAGGGAGAGTGTTACAACCCACGATCTGTCAAGGTCAACTCGGTTGCTGTGCCCCGCCGGACTCCTGACCCTCGGCCAGAATTCGGTCGGCCACCTCGCGCATCGTCATCCGGTGGTCCATCGCGGTCCGCTGGATCCACTTGAAGGCCTGCGGCTCGGTCATCGCGTACTTCGTCATCAGCTCGCCCTTGGCGCGCTCCACCGACTTGCGCGTCTCCAGCCGCTCGGTCAGCCCGGCCACCTCGGACTCCAGCGCGGAGATCTCCGAGTAACGGGAAAGCGCGATCTCGATGGCCGGCACCAGATCCGATTTCTGGAACGGCTTCACGAGGTAGGCCATGGCGCCGGCGGCACGGGCCCGCTCCACCAGGTCCCGCTGGCTGAACGCGGTCAGGATGACCACCGGCGCGATCCGCCCACCGGCGATCCGCTCGGCAGCCGCCAGGCCGTCCATGATCGGCATCTTGATGTCCAGGATCACCAGGTCCGGCTTCAGCTCCTCGGCCAGCCGGACCGCGGTCTCGCCGTCCCCCGCCTCGCCGACCACGTCGTAACCTTCTTCGACGAGCATCTCGGCCAGGTCCAACCGGATCAGGGCCTCGTCCTCGGCGATGAGCACCCGTTTGCGCTCGGCACCAGCCTGCGTGTCGGCCACGGAACCTCTTCCCTCATCCCTCTACGTCGCGACACCCCGGTATCTGGGTGTCACCCTCCTCAGCGTAGTAGGTAGGCTGTCTCTCGCTGAGCTTGGCATCACCGCTTCCAACGGTGCGGTCAACCGGTCTGTCCCCGTAGACCAACCGGCAGAGTCGATGGACTCAAAATCCATTCAGTGTGGGTTCGAATCCCACCGGGGACACCAGAAATACCACCGCCGGGTCTACCCTGGCGAGCGCCGCATTCATCGTTGACCATGCCGTGACACGGGCCACACACGCGCGAAACACGCGGGCCCCGGCGCCGCCGGAAAGCATTCCGGCCCCAGGTCCGCCGCCGCCTCCGGCGATTTTCCGGTACGACGTTTACGGCGTACGAAAAAGGGTCTCATAACCGCCCGCCTCCCCCGGCCAATCTCCGCGAACCGCGCGCCGCCGCCTGCCCGTGGTGCTGTCATGGCAGGGACAGCGTCATCGGGAGGCCTCATGTTGTCGTCCGGTTCGTCACCGCTGACCGTCACGCGCGGAGGTATGTGGGGATTCCTGATGTTCGCCGCCGCCGCCTGGCTGGTCGTCGGCTGGAGCGTGCTGCGGCTGGAACCGACCGACATCACCGCGGTGGCCGGGCCGATCGTGCTGTTCGGGGCGGTCTGCGAGGCGGTGCGCGCGCTGGCCGGCACCCGCACCTGGTGGCTGAACGCCGCGCTGGCCGCGCTGTTCGCCGCCACCGGCACGATCATGCTGGTCAGCGACGACTCCGGATACACCACGACGGCCGCGCTGATCGGCTGGTACCTGCTGGTCCGCGGCGCGGTCGACGTGGCGGTCGGGATCATGACCCGGGGCGCCGACCGGGTGTGGAGCCTGGTGGTGACGGTCGGCGTACTGGAGACCGGGCTGGGTTTCCTGGCCGCCAGCCCGCTGGCCCGCGGCGCGCAGTCGGTGCTGATCATCCTGGGCGGGCTGGGCGTGCTGCGCGCGGTCGCCGACCTGGTCACCGCGCTGCGCCTGCGGGAGGTCGCGGCGAAGGGCCGGGACGTCCTCGAACTGCCGCCGGAACGGGCCGCCGGGCTGGCCGGCTACTCGGCCGGGCACACCGACTTCGAGGGGTCCGGCCGGGCGCGGGCCAAGCACCGGGCCCGGGACGGCGCGGCGATCGCGCCGGCCGGGCCGCACCCCGGGCCGCACCCCGAGTCGTTCCACGACCGGGTGGTGCGGACCACCGCCGACCTGGACGCGATGCTGGCCCAGGCCGGGATCACCGGGCCCCGGCCGGGCGCGCCGGTCACCCCGGAGGCCGACGACCTGCCGCCCGCGCCGGACTCACCCCGGGGCATCGAGAGCGCCCGGGCCGCGAACGCCGCCCAGCCGGATCATCCGGCGGGCGGGCACTGAGAAAGTCCTGTCCCCGGCCCCGCCGGTGGTGGATCCAGCAACACGGCCGGTCGCCAGGCCGGGATCCACGCCCGGCGGGGCCACCAGATCAGGCGCCGACCCGGCGGAGCAGACCCTCCTGGACGGCGGAGGCGATGTGCCGGCCGTCCCGGGTGAACATCCGCCCGCTGGCCAGGCCGCGGGCCCGGCCGGCCGACGGGCTGGCGCTGTCGTAGAGGAACCACTCGTCGGCCCGGAACGTCCGGTGGAACCAGAGCGCGTGGTCCAGGCTCGCGCCGACCACGCCGCCCGGCCCCCACACCTCGCCGTGGTACGACAGCACCGCGTCGAGCAGCGACAGGTCGGACGCGTAGGTCAGCGCGCACGCGTGGATCAGCGGGTCGTCCGGCAGTTTGCCGTCGATCCGCATCCACACCCGCTGCTGCGCCTGGGCGTCCCGGTCCCCCGGCGGCACCCAGCCGGGCTGGCCCAGGTACCGCACGTCGACCGCCTGCGGGCTGGCGTTGAAGACGCTGCGCCGGCTGGGATATTTCTCCACCCAGTCGCGCATGGTCGGGACCTCCTCCGGGCCGGGCACCCCGGCCGGGGCCGGCTCGTGGTGGTCCAGCCCCTCCTCGAGCACCTGGAACGAGGCCGACATGAAGAAGATCGTCTTGCCGTGCTGCTTGGCGGTGGACCGCCGGACCGAGAAGGACCGGCCGTCGCGGATCGTCTCCACATGGAAGGTGATCGGCTCGGTCGGGTCGCCGGGTCGTACGAAATAGCCGTGCAGTGAATGGACGATCCGCGCCGGGTCGACGGTGCGGCCGGCGGCGACCAGCGCCTGCCCGGCGACCTGGCCGCCGAACACGCGCTGGGCACCGGTCTGCGGGCTGTCACCGGTGAAGGTGGCCGCGTCGACCTGCCTCAGATCGAGGATCTCCAGAAGCTGGTCGACGGCGGCCTGGCCCTGCAGGGGTGGCGTCATACCGCGGACGGGTCCACGAGGGAGCCGAGCTGGTGCACGCGCAGGGTGTTGGTCGAGCCCGGCGCGTTCGGCGGGGAGCCGGCCACGACGACCACGTAGTCGCCGGGCTTGGCCAGGCCGAGACCCAGCATCTTCGCGTCCACCTGCCGGAACATGTCGTCGGTGTGCTCGACGAAGTCGGTCAGGAAGGTCTCCACACCCCAGCTCAGGGCCAGCGTGTTGCGCACCTCGGAGACCGGGGTGAACGCGTAGAGCGGCAGGTCGCAGTGCAGCCGGGCGAGGCGGCGCACGGTGTCGCCGGTCTGCGAGAACGCGACCAGCGCCTTGGCGCCGATGTTCCGCGCGATCTGCGAGGCGGCGATGGTCAGCGCCCCACCGTGGGTGCGCGGGTCGTGCTGCAGCCGGGCCACGCCGAGACCGCCGGCCTCGGTGGTGGCGACGATCTTCGCCATCGTGCTCACGGTCAGCACCGGGTACTTGCCGACGCTGGTCTCGCCGGAGAGCATCACCGCGTCGGCGCCGTCCAGCACCGCGTTCGCCACGTCGGAGGCCTCGGCGCGGGTCGGGCGCGAGTTCTCGATCATGGAGTCGAGCATCTGGGTGGCCACGATGACCGGCTTCGCGTTCTCCCGGCAGAGCTGCACGGCACGCTTCTGCACCAGCGGGACCTGGTCCAGCGGCAGCTCGACGCCGAGGTCGCCGCGGGCCACCATGACGCCGTCGAAGGCCAGCACGATCGCCTCGAGGTGCTCGACCGCCTCCGGCTTCTCCACCTTGGCGATCACCGGAACCCGGCGGCCCTCCTCGTCCATCACCTGGTGGACGAGCTTGATGTCCTCCGGCGAGCGGACGAACGAGAGCGCGACCAGGTCGACGCCGAGGTTCAGCGCGAATCGCAGGTCCTGCTCGTCCTTGTCGCTCATGGCCGGGACGCTGACCGCCACGTTCGGCAGCGAGACGCCCTTGTTGTTGCTGACCGGGCCACCCTCGGTGACCAGGCACTGGATGTCCTTGTCGTCGACCACACCGGTGACCTCGACGGCCACCTTGCCGTCGTCGATCAGCAGCCGGTCGCCCTTCTTGACCTCCAGCGGCAGCTTCGTGTAGGTGCAGGAGACCCGGTCCTTGGTGCCGAGGATGTCATCGCTGGTGATGACGACGCGGTCACCGGTCTCCCAGCGGTGCGGGCCGTCGGCGAACTTGCCGAGCCGGATCTTCGGACCCTGCAGGTCGGCGAGGATGGCGACCGGACGGTCGGCCTGCTCCGCGGCGGAGCGGACCAGCTCGTACATCTCCCGGTGGTTCTCCCGGGTGTCGTGGCTGAAGTTCATCCGGGCCACGTTCATGCCCGCCTCAACCAGGCCGAGCATCCGCTCCGGCGACTTGGTGGCGGGGCCCATCGTGCAGACGATCTTTACGCGGCGTGTCACGGCCATCAGGCTAATCCTTCTCCTGGGGCGGCTCGGCGGCCGACCCCCGTCCTCGGCATGAACTGCGGGTGTCGACGGCGAGGTCAACCCGGGAAGTCACGGGAACGCTACGTCGTCCGCGGGCTTCGGCGACCGCCGGACCAGCTTATCGGTCGCCCGATGGCGACCGACGCCACATGCCACAACCCCCGTCGGGGTACGTCGATCAAGGCGCCGACCAGCACAGCAGCGGCCCGCCACCGCACTTTCGGGTGACGGGCCGCAGTGAACGCTTACTCAGACCGACAACGGCTGCTGGTCCGAGCGGACGGGTGCCGGCAGATCACCGGCCGCACCGAGGTAGTCGTGGATCGCCGCGGCGGCCGACCGGCCCTCGGCGATCGCCCAGACGATCAGCGACGCGCCCTTGTGCATGTCGCCCGCGACGAAGACGCCCTCCGCCCCGGTCTGCCAGCCGGCGTTGGCGTCCAGCACGTTGCGCCGGTTGCGGGTCAGGCCGAACTGGGCCAGCAGCGGCTGGTCCTCGGTGCCCTCGAAGCCGATCGCCAGCAGGACCAGGTCGGCGCGCAGCTCGCGCTCCGAGCCGGGCACCACGCTGACCGTGCGGACCCCGTCGATCCGCTGCACCGAGACCTCGGCCAGCCGGATCGCGACCAGGTTGCCCCGCTCGTCGCCGACGAACTCCTGGACGGCGACGCCGAAAACCCGGTCGCCACCCTCCTCGTGTGCCGCGTAGTTGCGCAGGATCATCGGCCAGGTCGGCCACGGGTCCTTGATCCCGGTCCGGACGTCCGGCGGCAGCGGGTACTGGTCCAGCTGGGTCACCGAGGCGGCGCCCTGGCGGTGCGCGACGCCGAGGCAGTCCGCCCCGGTGTCGCCGCCGCCGATGATGACCACGTGCTTGCCCTTGGCGTCGATCGGCGTGCTGTCCTGCAGGCCGGCCACCATCCGGTTGGCCGGGACCAGGTGCTCCATCGCCAGGTGCACGCCGTTCAGGTGCCGGCCCGGGGTCTCCGGGGTGTCCCGGCCGGCCAGCGCGCCGGCCGCCAGCAGCACCGCGTCGAACCGCTCGCGCAGGTCGTCCGCGGTGATGTCGACACCCACGTTGACGCCGGTCTGGAAGACCACGCCCTCGGCGGCCATCTGCTCGAGCCGCGCGTCGATCACGTGCTTCTCGATCTTGAAGTCCGGGATGCCGTAGCGGAGCAGGCCGCCGATCCGGTCGTCGCGCTCGTAGACGGTGACCGCGTGCCCGGCCCGGGCCAGCTGCTGCGCGGCGGCCAGGCCGGCCGGGCCGGAACCGACCACCGCGACCGACTTGCCGGACGCCGCCGGAGCCGGCTGCGGGCGGACGAAGCCCAGGTCGAACGCGTGGTTCGCGATCTCCACCTCGACCTGCTTGATGGTCACCGGGTCGTCCCCGATGCCCAGCACGCAGGCCGCCTCGCACGGCGCCGGGCAGAGCCGCCCGGTGAACTCCGGGAAGTTGTTGGTGGCGTGCAGCGACTCCGCCGCCGACTCCCAGTTCCCGGTACGGACCAGGTCGTTCCAGTCCGGGATCCGGTTGCCCAGCGGGCACCCGTCGTGGCAGAACGGGATGCCGCAGTCCATGCACCGGGTGGCCTGGTCGCGGATCAGCTCCTCACCCGCGGGCGGGTAGACCTCTTTCCAATCCATGATCCGCACCGGAACGGGACGCCGCGCAGGCAGCTGCCGCTCGTAGCGAAGGAAACCGTTCGGATCAGGCACTGGTTACCCCCATGACCGCCTCGTCCACATTGCGACCGGCGGCTTCGGCGGTCTTGATCAGCTCCATCACGCGCTTGTAGTCGCGCGGCACCACCGCGGTGAACCGCTCGACCGCGGCCGGCCAGTCCTTGAGCAGCCGCTCGGCGACCGCCGAGTCGGTCTCCGCGTGGTGCTTCTCGACCAGCGAGCGCAGCAGGTCGCGCTCCTCGTCGGTGAGCGGCGCCAGGTCGACCAGCTCCGGGTTGACCAGGTCCTGGTTCAGGTCCAGGACGAACGCCTTGCCGCCGCTCATGCCGGCCGCGAAGTTGCGCCCGGTCGGGCCGAGCACCACCACGGTGCCGCCGGTCATGTACTCGCAGCCGTGGTCGCCGACACCCTCGACGACCGCCGCGCCGCCCGAGTTGCGGACCGCGAACCGCTCGCCGACCCGGCCGCGCAGGAACAGCTCACCGGCCGTGGCGCCGTACAGGATGGTGTTGCCGGCGATGGTGTTGTCCTCGGCGGTGAACGGCGCGTCCTCGGCCGGCCGGATGATCACCCGGCCGCCGGACAGACCCTTGGCGACGTAGTCGTTGGTGTCGCCGATCAGCCGCAGCGTGACGCCGCGCGGCAGGAACGCGCCGAACGACTGGCCGCCGGTGCCCCGCAGGGTGAACTCGATGGTGTCGTCGGGCAGGCCGTTGCCGCCGTACCGCCGGGAGACCTCGCCGCCCAGCATCGCGCCGACGCTGCGCTGGTCGTTACGGGTGCGCAGCTCGTGCCGGACCGGGTGACCCTTGATCAGGGCCGGCTGGGCCAGCGCGATCAGCTCGTTGTCCAGCGCCTTCTCCAGGCCGTGGTCCTGGGCCACCACGCCGCGGCGGGCCGCGCCCTCGGGCAGCTCCGGCACGTAGAGGATCGGCGCCAGGTCGAGGCCCTTGGCCTTCCAGTGGTCCACCGCCTCGACCACGTTGAGCACCTCGGCGTGGCCGATCGCCTCCTCGATGCTCCGGAAGCCGAGCTCGGCGAGGATCTCGCGGACCTCCTCGGCGAGGAACATGAAGAAGTTCTCGACGAACTCCGGCTTGCCGGTGAACCGCTCGCGCAGCACCGGGTTCTGCGTGGCGATGCCGACCGGACAGGTGTCCAGGTGGCAGACCCGCATCATGACGCAGCCGGAGACGATCAGCGGCGCGGTGGCGAAGCCGAACTCCTCGGCGCCGAGCAGCGCCGCGATCACCACGTCCCGGCCGGTCTTGAGCTGGCCGTCGACCTGCACGGTGACCCGGTCCCGCAGCTTGTTCAGCAGCAGCGTCTGCTGCGCCTCGGCCAGGCCCAGCTCCCACGGGGTGCCGGCGTGCTTGAGCGAGTTCAGCGGGGACGCGCCGGTGCCGCCGTCGTGCCCGGAGATCAGGATGACGTCGGCCTTCAGCTTGGCCACCCCGGCCGCGACCGTGCCCACGCCGATCTCGGAGACCAGCTTGACGTGCACCCGGGCAGCCGGGTTGACCATCTTCAGGTCGTGGACCAGCTGCGCCAGGTCCTCGATCGAGTAGATGTCGTGGTGCGGCGGCGGCGAGATCAGGCCGACGCCCGGGGTGGCGTGCCGGGTCTTGGCGACCCACGGCCACACCTTGTTGCCGGGCAGCTGGCCGCCCTCGCCGGGCTTCGCGCCCTGCGCCATCTTGATCTGCAGGTCGTCCGCGTTGACCAGGTATTCGCTGGTCACGCCGAACCGGCCGGAAGCGATCTGCTTGATCGCGGAGCGACGCTCCGGGTCGTAGAGGCGCTCGACGTCCTCGCCGCCCTCACCGGTGTTCGACTTGGCGCCGAGCCGGTTCATCGCGATCGCCAGCGTCTCGTGCGACTCGGCGGAGATCGAGCCGTAGCTCATCGCGCCGGTGGAGAACCGCTTGACGATCTCGCTGGCCGGCTCCACCTCGCTGATGTCGATCGACGGGCGGTCCGCCTGGAACCGGAACAGGCCGCGGAGGTGGCCGGCCTGCGCCGCCAGCTCGTCGACCTTGCCGGTGTACTTGCGGAAGACGTCGTACTGCTTGCTGCGGGTGGCGTGCTGGAGCAGGAAGACCGTCTCCGGGTTGAACAGGTGCAGCTCACCCTCGCGGCGCCACTGGTACTCGCCACCGACCTCGAGCCGGCGGTGCGCCCGCTCGGCCGGGTTCGCCGGGTACGCCTTCTCGTGCCGCGCCTTCACCTCGGCGTGGATCTCGGCCAGGCCGACCCCGCCGATCCGGCCGGAGGTGCCCGCGAAGTACCGCTGGAGCAGCTTGTTGTCCAGGCCGACGGCCTCGAACACCTGCGCACCGCAGTACGAGGACACCGTCGAGATGCCCATCTTCGACATGATCTTCTGGACGCCCTTGCCGAGCGCCTTGACGTAGTTGCGGACCGCCTTGCGCGGGTCGATGCCGCTCAGCGCGCCGGTGGCGATCAGGTCGTCCACGCTCTCGAAGGCGAGGTACGGGTTGACCGCCGCCGCGCCGAAGCCGATCAGCGTGGCCGCGTGGTGCACCTCGCGGCAGTCGCCGGACTCCACCACCAGGGCCACCTGGGTGCGGGTCTGCTCGCGCACCAGGTGCTGGTGCACCGCGGCGGTGAGCAGCAGCGACGGGATCGGCGCCAGGTCGGCGTTGGAGTCCCGGTCGGAGAGCACCAGGATCCGGACGCCGTCCTCGATCGCCTCGGAGACGTGCCGGCAGATCTGGGTGAGCCGGGCCTTGATGCCGGCCGCGCCGTCCCGCAGCGGGTAGAGACCGGAGACCCGGACCGCCTTGAAGCCGGGCAGGTCGCCGTCCTCGTCGATGGAGAGCAGCTTGGCCAGCTCGTCGTTGTCGATCACCGGATGGGGCAACGCGATCTGCCGGCAGCTCGCCGGGCCCGGCTTGAGCAGGTTCGCCTCCGGGCCGATCGTGGTGGCCAGGCTGGTCACCAGCTCTTCCCGGATGGCGTCCAGCGGCGGGTTGGTGACCTGCGCGAACAGCTGGTGGAAGTAGTCGAAGAGCAGCCGCGGGCGGGTGGACAGCGGGGAGATCGGGGTGTCCGTGCCCATCGAGCCGAGCGGCTCGGCGCCACCGCGCGCCATCGGCGCGACCAGGATCTTCAACTCCTCCTCGGAGTACCCGAACACCTGCTGGCGGCGGGTCACCGAGTCGTGCGTGTAGATCACGTGCTCGCGGGCCGGCAGGTCGGCGAGCTCGATCAGACCGGCGTGCAGCCAGTCCGAGTACGGCTCGGCGGCGGCCAGCTCGGCCTTGATCTCGTCGTCGTGCACGATCCGCCCGGCGGCCGTGTCGACCAGGAACATCTTGCCCGGCTGCAGGCGGCCCTTGGCCACCACCTCGGCCGGGTCGAAGTCCAGCACGCCGGCCTCGGAGCCGAGCACGACCAGCCCGTCCCGGGTGTGCCACCAGCGGCCCGGGCGCAGCCCGTTGCGGTCCAGCACGGCGCCGATCACGGTGCCGTCGGTGAAGGCGACCGCGGCCGGCCCGTCCCACGGCTCCATCAGGCTGGCGTGGAAGCGGTAGAAGGCACGCCGCGCCGGGTCCATGCCCGGGTCGTTCTCCCACGCCTCCGGGATCATCATCAGCACCGCGTGCGGCAGGCTGCGGCCGGCCAGGTGCAGCAGCTCCAGGACCTCGTCGAAGGAGGCCGAGTCGGAGGCCTCCGGCGAGTTGATCGGGAACAGCCGCTTGATGTTGCCGGGCAGGTTCGGGGTGGCCAGCAGCGCCTCGCGGGCGGCCATCCAGTTCTTGTTGCCGCGGATCGTGTTGATCTCGCCGTTGTGCGCGATCAGCCGGTACGGGTGGGCCAGCGGCCACGACGGGAAGGTGTTCGTCGAGAACCGGGAGTGCACCAGGGCGATCGCCGAGGTCACCCGCTCGTCGGTCAGCTCCGGGAAGAACTCCGGCAGCTGCTCCGGGGTGAGCATGCCCTTGAAGGTGATGGTCCGCGCGGACAGCGACGGGAAGTAGGCGGCCACGCCACGCTGCGCGGTCTCCCGTTCGGCCTGCTTGCGGATGCAGAACGCGACCCGGTCCAGCTCGATGCCGGACAGCCGCTCCCCGGCCGGGCCGGCCGGCGAGTCGACCAGCCGGTGCGCGGCCAGGAAGACCTGGCGGATCGCCGGGCGGGCGTCCTCGGCGGTGGCGCCCAGGTCGGCCGGGTCCACCGGCACGTCCCGCCAGCCGAGCAGGTCGCCGCCCTCGACCAGGGCGTACTTCTCGAAGACCTTGATCGCGCGGGCGGCCTCGGCGGCGTCGGTCGGCAGGAAGACCAGACCGGTCGCGTACTGACCCGCCTCGGGCAGGTCGAAGTCGAGGATGGCGCGGTAGTACTCGTCCGGGACCTGAATCATGATCCCGGCGCCGTCGCCGGTGTTCTGCTCGGCGCCACGCGCGCCCCGGTGGTCCAGGCGGATGAGCGCCGACAAGCCCTTGGCCACCACGTCGTGACTACGACGGCCGTGAATGTCAGCAACAAAGGCCACGCCACAGGCGTCACGTTCGAACGCCGGGTCGTACAACCCCTGGGGGTGCGGATATGCCACCGGGCCTCCAGTCGTCTCTGGTGTTTCGGATCAAGGTCGGGACGACGTCGGCCCTGCAAAGTCTCTTGAGTCTACGTTAAGAGATACCGATCTCCGCCAGGTGCGGATTGATCACACTTGGCGCGGTATGCGCGACGCCGAAAGGTCGGCATGTCGCGGACGAACTGAATAGCACAGCCGAACCGGCGCCCGGTAGTCTCGCGCGATGGCACGAGCGGATTCCGACCTCTTCGACCGGCTCGAACAGTTCTACGACGCTTTGCCCCGGCCCTGGGCCCGGATCGAGGAGATCGGCTCGCTGGTGCTCTTCGTCCGCGAGGGCGAGGGGTGGCCCTACTATGCCCGGCCCCGGCTGGGCGCGCCCACCCCGTCGGCCGCGGACCTGACCGAGGCCCGTCGCCGGCAGCGTGAGCTGGGCGTGCCGGAGGCGTTCGAGTGGGTCCACGAGACCACCCCGGACCTGCTCGCGGTGGCCCGCTCGGCCGGCCTGGAGGTGCTCCTCGCGCCGCTGCTGATGCTCGATCCGCAGGCACTGGTGCCGGACCTGCCGGTGCCCGGCGCGACGATCCGGATGCTCGACCCGGCCGCCGCCGGCTTCCCCGCCGACCTGGCCGCCGCCCGGGCCGTGGCGCGGCTCGCGTTCGCCGCCCCGGCCTACCGGTCACCCCTGGAGATCACCGAGAAAACCCTGGTCATCGAGGGTGCCGGGCCGTCCGAGCGGGATGCCGCGGCGAGTCTCGGGCTGACCGCCGAGGCGGTCCGGCAGGCCCGCGCGCTGCTCGGCTCCGGGGAGTACGAGACCGCGGTGGCGGACGCGCCGGGCGAGGGCATCCTGGCCACCGGGACCAGCCAGCGGGTCGGCGACGTGGCGGAGATCGCCGGGGTGGCCACGCTGCCCTCGGCGCGCGGCCGTGGCTACGCCTCGCAGCTCACCGCGACGCTCGCCCGCAACGTCCTGCACCGGGGCGCCGGCCTGGTCTTTCTCGCCGCCGGCGACGACGACGTGGCCCGCCTCTACACCCGCGTCGGCTTCCGCCGGATCGGCACCGCCTGCATCGCCGAACCGGCCGCCGCGCCGCTCTGACCGCTCCCCCCGCCAGGCCCGCCGGCCTCCCGGCGGGCAACGCGCGACTGGCTCACACTTCCCACATTTCGGTACGCGGTAAGCACCGTGCCCACCGAAAGTCCTTACCGTCCAGCCCCGGACGAGTGCCTCCGAGCGGGGTAGGCACCTGTATCGGACGGGTGAAATCACCGTGACGATCCGCCCCGCCCCGCGATCCGGGCGAATCTCACAGCCTGAGCGCTCCCCCGCCCGCCCTTTGCAGCGCATGAAGAGACGCCCGAACCCACCGCAGCCCCTCCCCCACACCCCCAGGACGCACCTCTTCCACCGCCCCCGCCTCCCCGTCGCCCGACGCCGCGCCGCCCGACGCCCGACTCCCGCGCCGCCTGACGCCCGACTCCCGCGCCGCCTGACGCCCGACTCCCGCGCCGCCTGACGCCCGACGCCCGCGCCGCCCAGAGCCCGCCGCCCGCCGCCTGACGCCCGCCGCCTGACGCCCGTCGTCGCGCCGCCTGACGCCTGACGCCCGCGCCGCCCAGAGCCCGACGCCCGCGCCGACGTTGGTCACGGTCCCGGCCGCGGCTCACCGACCCTGGCTGGCACTCACGGGTGTCTCAAGGGTGTTGAGACACCCATGGAGACCAGCCGGGAACCGCGAGCGGCAAGCGAGCCGCGACCACCAACTCCGCGGCTGGCACTCACGGGTCCCTCAACCGCGTTGAAACACCCGTGGAGACCAGCCGACGACCGCAAGCGCCAAGCGAACCGCGACCACCAACTCCGCGGCTGGCACTCACGGGTCCCTCAACCGCGTTGAAACACCCGTGGAGACCAGCCGGGGACCGTGAGCGGCGGCTGGGCCGTGAGCCGCGGCGTGCCGTGGCGAGGCACGGCGAACCCGCACGACACGCGCCGCGGTCCGGGGTGGGGTCGGTCTCGCGTGCCGACTGGCACAGGGCTCCGGTCGTACCGGGAAAGGAATTTGATCTTGGCTTCTCGAGGGAGGGGCGGGAGGAGGGGGCTTGGCTTTTCGAGGAGGCGCGGAGGGAGGAGGGTGGGTTTGCGAGGGGGGCGGAGGGTCAGTCGGGTGGGGACCAGTCGGGGACTGGGTCCAGGGTGCGGCCCAGGAGGCGGGGACGCATGTGGTTGAGGGCGGCGTCGCGGGCTCGCAGGGCGAGCCGGCCGCGGGCCTGGACCACGGCGGACATCCGGCGGTTCTGCCGGACCACGGTGGTGGTGCGCGGCTGCCGCAGCCGGGTGTAGCCGTCCAGGGCGCGGGTGAGCGCGTCGCCGGGGGTCGCGCCGGCGAACAGCGAGTGCAGCGTGGCGACGTCCTCGAAGGCGAGGCAGGCGCCCTGGCCGAGGTGGTGCGGCATGGCGTGCGCGGCGTCGCCGATCAGCAGCACGCCGCCCGGACCGGACGGGAACGCGTAACTGCGCGGCAGCGGCCGCAACTCGCGGACACCCTGCGGGACCAGCTCCTCCGGGCGGGTCAGCGAGAGCAGCTCGCCGACCGGCTCGTGCCAGCCGGCGAACCAGCGCTGCAACAGGGCCAGCTGGGTGGCCGGCGGCTCCGGGCGGGCGGCGCCGGCCGCGGTCGCGACCCAGTAGATGCCGCCCTTGCCGGCCGCGTGCGCGCCGAGCGGGATCGCCACGAAGCGGTAGCCGGCGCCGAGCGTCTCGCCGCCCAGCGCCTGGCCCTCGGAGAGCCGGGGCATCCGGTAGCCGGGGATGACCGCCTGCCAGGCGGCGAAACCGGAGCCGATCGCGGCCGACTCCGGGGCCAGCGCGGTACGGATCCGGCTGTCGATGCCGTCCGCGGCGACCAGCAGGTCGGCCTCGATCACGGTCCGGCCGTCGCTGACCGCGGGGCGCTCCCGGCGGCCGGTACGCACGGTGCGCACCTCGAAGCCGGTCCGGATCTCGGTGTCGCCGAGGCCGGCCACCAGCGCGTCGTAGAGGTCCTCCAGATGCGCCACGGCCGGGCACGGGCCGGTGGCGCCGTTCCGCGCCCGGGGCGGCACCAGCCACTGGCCGTCCGGGCGGCGGACACCGCCGTCCGGCAGTGGCGACGCGATCGCCGACCAGCCGCCGTCCGGGTCGAGCGCGTCCAGGGCCCGGCGGCCGTTCGGCCAGAGGACCACGGCGGTGGGTGGCGCGGCGATCCGCTCGGCGGACTCCAGCAGCGTCACCCGCCACCCGGTCCGGGACAGCGCGCCGGCCGCGGCCAGACCGGCCATCCCCGCGCCCACCACCACGGCCGTACGCATGTTGCCGCCTTCTCCGGTGCCGGTCGGATCAGTTCTCGCCGGCGGGCGGGCTGGTCACTTCCGCGGGCTCCGCGTCCTTCTCGTCCACCGCGGACTTCTCCCCGTCCGCCGGGGGCAGCACGCCGGTCCGCTGGTACGCCAGGAAGCGCTCCTCGCTGACCACCTGGTAGCCGGTCGGCATCTTGCGGGCGGCGTCCTTTGCGTCCACGTCCACCGTCGAGACGTCGCTGCTGGCGGCCGGCTCGGGCGCCTTGTCCGGGGCGTCGATCGGCACCACGTAGGCGCGCGGGCCGCGCATCACCACGAAGTAGATCGCCGCGCCGAGGAAGACCAGGATGGAGACGAACACGTTGAGCCGGATGCCGAAGAAGTGGTTCGCCTCGTCGGTGCGCAGCATCTCGATCCAGAAGCGGCCGGCCGTGTAGGCCATCACGTAGAGCGCGAAGGCCCGGCCGCGGCCGAACTTGAACTTCCGGTCCAGCAGCCAGACCAGCGCGCCGACGCCCAGGTCCCAGACCACCTCGTAGAGGAAGGTCGGGTGGTAGAGGTCGGGGCGGGTGACCGGCTCGCCGTCGATCATCGTGGCGTGGCCCGGGTTGGCCGAGTCCATCTCGTGCACCTGCAGGCCCCACGGGAGGGTGGTGACCTTGCCGTACAGCTCGTTGTTGAACCAGTTGCCGAACCGGCCGATCGCCTGGGCCACCGGCAGCGCCGGGGCGAGCGCGTCGGCGAAGACGCTCAGCGGCAGGCCGATCTGCCGGGACGCGATCCAGGCGCCGAGCGCGCCGCCGGCCACCGCGCCCCAGATGCCGAGGCCGCCCTCCCAGATGTAGAGGGCGCGGACCGGGTCACCACCGGAGCCGAAGTAGTCCTGCGGCGAGGTGATCAGGTGGTAGATCCGGGCGCCGACGATGCCGAACGGGACCGCCCAGACCACCATGTCCAGTGACGTCCAGGGCGCCACCCCCCGGTGACGCAGCCGCTGCTCCATGAGCAGGGTGGCGACGACCATGCCGGCGATGATGCAGAGCGCATAGGCCCGGATCGGGAACGGGCCCAGGTGCCACACCGACGTGGTGGGACTGGGGATTAAGGCGTAGTTCACGGGTGCACACGCTACCGTTGCGGGCCTTGTTGGCAATGCCCAGGGCAGTTCACATTTCGGGGCTGATCGGCGCCCGCGGGTCGCTCGCGCGGCCCGCGGGTCCTCCGGTCAGCGGTTCCGGACGCCCTCGGCCAGCTCGGCGCTCAGCGCCCGCAGCTGGGTCAGCCCGGCGGCCCGGTCCGGAGCGTCCAGCACGCAGCGGATCAGCGCGCTGCCGACGATCACGCCGTCGGCGAAGGCGGCCACCTCGGCGGCCTGCGCGCCGTTGCCGACGCCGAGCCCGACGCCGACCGGCATGGCCGGGTCGGCCGCCCGGATCCGGGCGACCAGCTCGGGCGCCTGCGACGAGACCGCGGTCCGGGCGCCGGTGACGCCCATCAGCGCGGTGGCGTAGACGAAGCCCCGGCAGTTCGCCAGGGTCATCGCGATCCGCTCGTCGGTGGAGCTCGGCGCGACCAGGAAGGTCCGGTCGATCTGGTGCTTGTCCGAGGCCGCGATCCACTCGCCGGCCTCGTCCGGGATCAGGTCCGGCGTGATCAGCCCGGTGGCCCCGGCGGCGGCCAGGTCGCGGGCGAACGCGTCGACGCCGTACTTCTCGATCGGGTTCCAGTAGGTCATCAGCACGACCGTGGCGCCGGCCGAGGCCACCGCCTCGATGATCTTCAGGGTGTCCCGGGTGCGGACCCCGTTGGCCAGCGCGATGTCGCTGGCCTTCTGGATCACCGGGCCGTCCATCACCGGGTCCGAGTAGGGCAGCTCGACCTCGATCACGTCGCAGCCGGCCTCGTGCATCGCGATCATCTGCTCGATGCTGTGCTCGACCGTCGGGAAACCGGCCGGCATGCAGCCGACCAGGACCGCGCGGTTCTCGCTCTTCGCCTTGGCGAACGTCGCCCCGATGCTCACGTGTTCTCCCCGGGGACGACGGTCTCGACCGGGTCGAGGATGCCGAAGTAGGCGCCGGCGGTGTGCACGTCCTTGTCGCCACGCCCGGACAGGTTGATCACGATGGTCGGGGTCCGGCCCAGCTCCTCGCGCAGCCGCGGGGCGATCTTCGCGGCGCCGGCCAGGGCGTGCGAGCTCTCGATCGCCGGGATGATCCCCTCGGTCCGGCAGAGCAGCTGGAACGCGGCCATCGCCTCGGCGTCGGTGACCGGCTCGTAGGTCGCCCGCCCGGTGTCGTGCAGCCAGGCGTGCTCCGGGCCGACGCCCGGGTAGTCCAGGCCGGCCGAGATCGAGTGCGACTCGATGGTCTGCCCGTCCTCGTCCTGCAGCAGGTAGGTCCGGTTGCCGTGCAGCACGCCGACCGAGCCGCCGGTGATCGACGCCGCGTGCCGGCCGGTCGCCACGCCGTCGCCGCCGGCCTCGAAGCCGAACAGCCGGACGCTCTCGTCCGGGACGAAGGCGTGGAAGATGCCGATCGCGTTGGAGCCGCCGCCGACGCAGGCCGCGACCGCGTCCGGCAGCCGGCCGAGCTGGTCCAGGCACTGCTGCCGGGCCTCGACGCCGATCCCGCCGACGAAGTCCCGGACCAGCTCCGGGAACGGGTGCGGACCGGCCGCGGTGCCGAGCAGGTAGTGCGTGGTGTCGACGGTGGAGACCCAGTCGCGCAGCGCCTCGTTCAGCGCGTCCTTGAGGGTGCGCGACCCGTTGGTCACCGGCACCACGGTGGCGCCGAGCATCCGCATCCGGGCCACGTTGAGCGCCTGCCGCTCGGTGTCCATCTCGCCCATGTAGACCACGCACTCGAGGTCGAGCAGGGCGGCTGCGGTGGCGCTGGCCACACCGTGCTGGCCGGCGCCGGTCTCGGCGATCACCCGGGGCTTGCCCATCCGCTTGGCGAGCAGCGCCTGGCCGAGCACGTTGCGCACCTTGTGGGCGCCCGTGTGGTTCAGGTCCTCGCGCTTGAGCCAGATGTCCGCGCCCAGCTTCTCGGACAGCCGGGCCGCCCGGTAGAGCAGCGACGGGGTGCCCGCGTAGTTCAGCAGCAGGTCCTTGAACTGCGCCTGGAACTCCGGGTCCGTCTTGGCCGACCGGTACGCGGCGTCCAGTTCGTCCAGGGCCTTGATCAGCGCCTCCGGGACGAACCGGCCACCGTACTTCCCGAAGTGCCCAGCGAGGTCCGGCACGGCCGGCGCGGTCATCGGACCGGCCTCGGCGTCGCCGGGTGGTTGCCGGCGTTGACCAGCTCGGCCACCGCGTCACGCGGCGACTTCTGGGTCACCAGGCCCTCGCCGACCAGCACCGCGTCGGCGCCGGCCGAGGCGTACCGGATCAGGTCGTGCGGGCCGCGGACACCGGACTCGGCGATCTTCACGACGTTCTGCGGGAGGCCCGGGGCGATCCGCTCGAAGACCGACCGGTCCACCTCCAGGGTGCGCAGGTCGCGGGCGTTCACCCCGATCACCTTCGCGTTCGCCTCGAGCGCCCGGTCCGCCTCCTCCTCGTTGTGCACCTCGACGAGGGCGGTCATGCCCAGCGACTCGATCCGCTCCAGGAGGCCGACCAGCGCGTTCTGCTCCAGCGCGGCGACGATCAGCAGCACCATGTCGGCGCCGTGCGCCCGGGCTTCGTGCACCTGGTAGCTGGAGACCACGAAGTCCTTGCGCAGCACCGGCACCTTGACCGAGGCGCGCACCGCGACCAGGTCGTCCAGCGAACCGCCGAACCACCGGCCCTCGGTGAGCACGCTGATGCACCGGGCGCCGCCGGCCGCGTACTCCCCGGCCAGCTCGGCGGGGTCGGGGATGTCGGCGAGCGCACCCTTCGACGGGGACGCCCGCTTCACCTCGGCGATCACCGCCACGCCGGGCTTGCGCAGCGCGGCGTACGCGTCGATCGCGGGCGGCGCCGCCGCGGCGAGCTCCCGCACCTTTTCCAGCGGCGTCGCCTCCTGACGTGCCGCTACGTCCTCGCGCACACCGGCGAGGATCTCCTCGAGTACGTTCTGCGGCCGCGCGGGGCCGCCAGCGCCCGCTTCCGCCTGCTCATCGGATGTCACGTAATGACTCCCCTCTCCGGGTGTCTTCGGCCCGATGCTAGGAGGTCCGGCCGGTCACCGGCCCTCCGGGGTATGGCGCGCCTCACGAGTTGGGCTGGGGCATAATGCCAGGCTGCCCGGCCCGCATGTCAGTTCTCTCACATCGGGCGAACGGCCATCCCCCCGTTGTGCTGGGGCACCTCCGCCGAACGGCCGACACCACCCTGCGTTGACGTACGTGTCACCGTGCGGAAATACGACTCCGGCATCCTGTCACTCGGGCAAACTTGTCCACGGCGTCGACGGCGCCGCCACCCGGACGATGATGCGGAGTCGACCAATGGCCACTGACCAGAGTCCTCAAGCAGCGGGTTTCGCCGAGGTCTCGCGGACCCTCGTCGCCATCGCGGCGGACGTCGTGACCGGCGTCCAGCGGGCGGTGGTGGGCTCGGACAACGTGCGTACCGCGCGGGACAACGCCTGGTCCGCCATCCAGGCCGACCGGGCCCGGGCCGAGGCCCGCGCCGAGACCAGCCGGGCCGTCGCCGCCATCGTCGCCACCAGCCCGCGGCGGACGGTTGCCGCCGCCCGCCGCCGGGCTCGTGGCTCGGTCGCCCCGGCGCGCTGAGCGAGCCGGCTGTCACGGATCCAGGTCCCGCGGCGCCGCTCCGCTGATGCCGCGAAAACTCCGCTAAGCGGTCGGATCGTCCCCGCGGTCGAGCGCGTCCCAGGCCGCCCGGTTGTCGGCCGGCGCCAGCTCGTCGGCCGGAGCCCGCTCGGCGGGCACCCGCGGCTTCCGCTCGTACCGCGCCGACATCGCCGCCCACTCGTGCCCGTGCCGGACGGCCAACACGCCGCCCACCATCACCGCGACGCCGCCCAGCACCGCCGCCACCGGCCAGAGCGTGGTGCCGGTGCGGGCCAGCAGCGCCCCGGCCACGATCCCGGCGCCGGTCGCGGCCAGCACGCCGCCCAGCACCCGCCGGGCCAGCCCCTTGGTGGCCAGCAGCGCGCCGGCCCCGGCCAGCGCCACCACGGCCAGGCCGATCAGCCAGGGCTGCGCGTCGGCACCGGTCCGGACGGTGGTCAGATCGGACAGCCCGGGGCGGTGCTCGACGGTCCGCGACCACGTGCGGGTGACCGCGTAGAGGGTCAGCCCGGCGCCGGCCAGGCAGGCCATGATCGCGGCGACGTGCGACCGGCGGCTCATCGCGCGGCGCGCAGGGTCTCGGCCGCGGCGATCGCGGCCAGCACCGCCGCCGCCTTGTTCCGGGTCTCCTGCTCCTCGGCGGCCGGGTCGGAGTCGGCCACGATGCCGGCGCCCGCGCCCACATAGGCCACCCCGTCCTTGACCAGCGCGGTCCGGATCGCGATCGCCATGTCCATGTCGCCGGCGAAGCCGAAGTAGCCGACCGTGCCGCCGTACAGCCCGCGCCGGGTTGGCTCCAGCTCCTCGATGATCTCCATGGCCCGGACCTTGGGCGCGCCGGACAGGGTGCCGGCCGGGAACGTCGCGGCCAGCGCGTCGAACGCGGTCCGGTCCGCGCGCAGCCGGCCGACCACGGTGGACACGATGTGCATGACGTGGCTGTACCGCTCGATCCGGGCGAACTCCGGAACCTCCACACTGCCCGGCTCGCAGACCCGGCCCAGGTCGTTGCGGCCCAGGTCGACCAGCATGACGTGCTCGGAGCGCTCCTTCGGGTCGGCGAGCAGCTCGGCGGCGAGCGCGGCGTCCTGCTCCGGGGTGGCGCCCCGCCAGCGGGTGCCGGCGATCGGGTGCAGCAGCGCGGTCCGGTTGGCGCTGACCTTGAGGTGTGCCTCCGGCGAGGAGCCGACGATGTCGAAGTCGTCGAACCGGAGCAGGTACATGTACGGGCTCGGGTTGGTGGCCCGGAGCACCCGGTAGATGTCCAGCGCGTTCGCGTCGGTGGGCCGCTCGAACCGCTGGCCGACCACGATTTGGAAGCACTCGCCGGCCCGGATCGCCTCCTTGGCCTGCTCCACCGCCTTCTGATAGTCGCCCGGGGCGGTCCGGCTGACCGGCTCGCCGGCCGGCCGGCGCTCCACCGTGGAGACCATCGGCGGGGTGGGCCGGGACAGCGCCGTGGTCATCGCGTCGAGCCGGCCGACCGCGTGGTGGTAGGCGGCCCGGCGGGCCTGCTCGTCGGCGTCCTCGGCGAGCACCGCGTTGGCGACCAGCAGCGCCGAGCCGTCGTGGTGGTCGAGCACCACCAGGTCGGTGGCGAGCATCATGCCCAGCTCGGGCAGGCGCAGGTCGTCGGCGGTGGTGGCGGGCAGCCGTTCGAAGCGGCGGACCAGGTCGTACGCCAAGTAGCCGACCATGCCGCCGGTGAGCGGGGGAAGATCGGCGTCCGGCGCGTCGCCACCGGTCAGCGCGGCCACCGTCTCGCGCAGCGCGACCACCGGGTCACCGTCGTGCGGCACCCCGTCCGGCGGGGCGCCGAGCCAGTGCGCCTGACCGTCCCTCTCGACCAGGGTGGCGGCGCTGCGCACCCCCACGAAGGAGTAGCGCGACCAGGCCAGCCCCTGCTCGGCCGACTCCAGCAGGAAGGTGCCCGGGCCACCGGCCAGTTTGGTGTAGACGCCGACCGGGGTCTCGCCGTCGGCCAGCAGCTTGCGGGTGACCGGGACCACCCGTCGCCGCATCCGGACGAACGCCGCCTCGTCGGGAAAGGTCGCTCCGCTGGTCACTGACCCTCCACAGGCAACTCGTCGAAGAAGCAGTTGTGCGCCCCGGTGTGGCAGGCCGCGCCGGTCTGCTCGACGGTGACCAGCAGCGCGTCGCCGTCGCAGTCCAGCGCCACCCGCCGCACCTGCTGGTGGTGGCCCGAGGTGGCGCCCTTCACCCAGTACTCCTGCCGGCTGCGCGACCAGTACGTGGCCCGGCCGGTGGTCAGCGTCCGGTGCAGCGCCTCGGCGTCCATCCAGGCCAGCATCAGCACCTCCCCGGTGCCGTGCTCCTGGACGATCGCGGCGACCAGGCCGTCGGGGGTGCGCTTGAGCCGGGCGGCGATCGCCGCGTCGAGGGACGTCTCTGCATCAGATACGGGCACGCAGCGATTCTCCCGCATCCGCCGGAGCACCGGTCGAGGGCCCACGATCCGGTCACAGGGGATGCGCCCGGCCGATCGGATGGGTACCGTCGGCGGGGCGCCGTACCTGCCTGACATGCCCGGCGCCCGCCCGCCGGTGCGTCTGCGCAGCTCCAGGTAACCCCGGTGGGCGCGCCTCGCGACGGGAGTGGTTCACCGATGGAGTCGACCTCCAGCCCCGACAACAACCGGCCCACACCCGGGCTCGCCCGATTCTGGCAGGTTCGTCCGGATGCGGATGCCGAGTCGACCTACCTGCCCTCCGCCTACCTGCCACCCGCCGAGGACCCCGAGCGGGTGGCGGAGCCGGAGCCGGAGATGGTGTCGCTCGGCTCGCGCCGCGCGGCGAACCCGCTGGAAGCCGGGCTCCCACCGCTTCCCACCGACCTGCTGACCGGGTCCTCGCTGCCGTTCGGCCCGCGCGGGGCGGCCGGGTCGGCCCCGGTCGCGTCGGCCCGCGGGCCGCACGGCCCGGCGGAGGCCAACGGCTTCCACGGCAACCCGGGTGACCTGCCGGGCAGCGATCCGTTCGGGCTGAACCGGGCGGCCGGCCGGGGCCCCGGCCCGGGCCGGGGCGACCGCGGCGGCATCCCGTCGGCCCGGTCCCGGCACGGCGATCCTGATCACTCGGCCCCTTCGGACCACGAGCCCGAGCCTGGCCAGGACGTAGAGTCCCAGGGGCCCGAGGCCGAAACACCGGGACGGGAGACCTCTTTCGGGGGATTCCGGCTCGGCGGCACCGGGCGCTTCCTCTTCGGCGGCCGGCAACCGGACGCGCCCGCGGGCGTCAACGGGCGTCCCGCCGAGGCGGAGTCATCGGCCGCGGAGGGGACCGAGGTCGCCGAGCCCGGCGATGCTCAAGTCGCCGAGCCATCGGCCGACGAGGAGTCCACCGGCGCGCCGCCGGCGGACGAGCCGGTGGCCGACGCGTCGCCGGAGGCCGGGCAGGACGCCGCCGACGAGGCGGGACCACGCGACGAGAACGGACGTGAGGACATGAACGGACGGGCAGGAGCCCCCGGCTACGCACAGGCCGGCGACGCGCCGGGCCCGGACGAGGCGCCGGCGACGGACAGCCCGCTCGGCGAGGCGGCGTCCGGCGAGGCGGCCGAGGCGAGCCCGGCGGAGGGCCGGGTCGCGGCCGGCTGGGCCTCGGTCCCGGTGCCGCCGCCCACGTCCGGCGGCCCGGCCGGTCCGGTCTCCGGCGCCCCGGTGTCGCCCGGCTACGCGCCCGCGCCGTACCTGCCCACCGACTTCACCCCGGACCACCCGGCCGGCACCCTGGAGCCGGTCTCCGGCCAGCCGGACCACACCGCCGAGGCGCCGGCCGACCCGGCCGCGTCCGCCGCGCCGGTCTCCCCGGCCCCGCCGGCCCCGGCCACCGGTTCCGCCTCGGTGCCGATGCCCGACCTGACCTTCCCGGCGCTGCCGCCGCAGATCCCGGCCTCCCGCACCCCGGCCGACCTGCCGCCGGCGCCGGACACCGGGTTCGCCTTCGGCTCGCCGGCCACCACCGGGTACAGCCTGGGCCGGTCCGGTGACGCGTTCGGGGTCGCCTCGGTCACCCCGGCCGGTCCGGTCGCGCCGCAGCCCGGTTCGGTGACGCCGCCGCCGCTGGACTTCCAGCCGTACCCGGAGTCCGGTCTGACCGGGGTCTCGGTCGGCGCCGGCCACCGCGGCCCGGCCGACCTGCCGGACGAGGAGCCGCGCCCGGCCGCCCGCCGCTCGGCCAGCCTGGAGGACGCCGAGCCGGTCCGCCGCGCCGGTCGCCGCTCGGCCCCGGCCGAGGAGGACGAGGCCGCCGCCGAGTCCGGTCCGGCCGGCGAGGAGGAGACGGTCATCCGGGCCACCATCTGGGACGAGGACGCCGCCCGGCACTTCCGGGCCGCCTGGCACGAGGTGAAGGCGGAGTTCGTCGACGACCCGGTGAACGCGCTGACCCGGGCGCACGACCTGCTCACCGACGCGGTGAACGAGCTGACCGAGGTGCTGCTGGCGGAGCGCGACGACCTCGACCCGCTGCGCGGCACCGGCACGCCGGACACCGAGAGCATGCGGATGGCGATGCGGGGATACCGGGAGTTCCTGGACCGGATTCTCTCCCTGTAACTGACCAGTATGTGAGAAAGGCGGGCGGCCCCCGGCACGGGGCCGCCCGCCTTTCCGTGCTACCCCGCCGCGCCGCGGCACCGGCGGGCGGGGTGAACGGGATCCCGGCGGTGGCGGCAGGACGGGATCCCGAGCTGGTGGCGCTACACCGCGCAGCGGCGGCAGAGGATCGGGTGCAGCAGGTGGGCCAGGTCGTGGCGGTCGGTCACCGGGCGCGGGAAGGCCAGGCGGGCGCTGCGGGCGCCCATCCGGACCACGAAGCCGTAGCGGTCCATCCGGACCACCCTGGGCTCGTCGCCGGGCAGGGCGGCCGGGCCGAGCTGGCGGCGGACATAGTCCCCCATCTCGCCCATGTGGTGGTCGGCCAGGTCGGCGATCAGGTCGAACTCGACGGCGCGCAGCGGGTCCGGGGTCGCCTCGGCGTAGTCGTCCGGGTCGATCTCGACCAGGTGCTCGGCACGCTCGAAGCGGACCTCGGCCACGTCCATCCGGTAGAGCGTCTGGCTGCCGCCGACGTCCAGCAGGTCGCCGCAGGCGTCGGTGTCGGCGTAGTCCAGCGCGGCCGCGCGGGCCTCGTCGCCGGTGAGCCGGGCCGCCCAGCCGGACACCCAGACCCGGCCGATCGACGGGGACGTGGCCATCGGCGGCACGTCCCGGATGTCCAGGACCAGGGCCGCGTCGTCATTGCCGGGCTGCGGGCGCAGCGCCGTGGACAGCGCGCTCTCCGAGGGCACGAGCAGCAGCGGACGGCCCTGCGCGTCGGTCACGTGGCGGATCGGCAGCGGCCCCGGGTGACACGCGATGTGGGCGACGGCGGGCAGGTGACCGGCGGCGAGGGTTCGCGCGATCTCGGCGGGACTGGGTTGCATGACGAGCACCTCCGGGCACCGGTTAGGCTTACCTAAGTTAGGCAAGGCTAACCGTAACAGGAGATCCGCGTTGAACAACTCTCGCCCCAAAGCGAAGCTCTCCCGGGCGCTCGGCATCCCGCTGACCCGCAAGTGCGTGAAGTACTTCGAGCGGCGCCCCTTCCCGCCCGGCGTGCACGGCCGGGGCCGGCGCAAGAGCTCGGACTACCAGGTCCGGCTGCTGGAGAAGCAGCGGCTGCGGCACCAGTACAACATCAGCGAGGTCCAGATGCGGGCCGCGTACGACGCCGCGCACCAAGCCGAGGGCAAGACCGGCGAGAACATGGTCACCCTGCTGGAGCGCCGGCTGGACGCGACCGTGTTCCGGGCCGGGCTGGCCCGGACCATCTACCAGGCCCGGCAGCTGGTCGTGCACGGCCACTTCACGGTGGACGGCAAGAAGGTGGACCGGCCGGGCTACAAGCTGAAGCCGGGCCAGGTCATCGAGGTGCGGGAGTCGAGCCGGCAGAAGCCGCCGTTCCAGATCGCGGCGACCGGTGCGCACCTGGACGGCCCGACCGCGCCCTACCTGTCCACCGTCCTGGAGGAGCTGCGGACCACGGTCATCCGGGTGCCGCAGCGCGCCGAGGTGCCGGTGCTCTGCGACGAGCAGCTTGTCGTCGAGTACTACGCCCGGTAAGGCTCACGGGCGGCTCCTTGGGCTGGCCCTGCTGGTCTGTGGCGACGGGGAGCGGGTCGATCCGGCCACTTCCCAGTCCCCGCCCACCCAGGGGGGCCGCCCCAAGACAGTGTCGCGCGTCAACGCGATCGCACGCGGTGAGCCTGTGGACGGTGCGCCAGTGTGGACAACGGGCCACCGCCACCGCACCATCAATTGCCGGCGACCTCGGGGGTGCCTCAGAGCGCTGAGGCACCCCCGGGAGCCGGCCACGACGTCAGCTCCGGGTCTGCTCCAGCCAGCTGGCGTAGAGCTTCGCGTAGATCGAGCCTTCCTCGGCCACCAGCCGGGCGTGCGGGCCGCGCTGGACGACGCGGCCGGCGTCCACCACGATCACCTCGTCGGCGGCCTGGGCGGTGGACAGCCTGTGCGCGATGGCGACCGTGGTGCGGCCGCGGGTGACCAGGTCCAGCGCGTGCTGCAGGCGCACCTCGGTGGCCGGGTCGACCGCGCTGGTCGCCTCGTCGAGCACCAGCAGGTCGGGATCGGCCACATAGGCCCGGACCAGCGCGACCAGCTGCCGCTCCCCCACGCTGAGCGCCTCGCCGCGCTCGCCGACCGCGGTGGCCAGGCCGTCCGGCAGCCCGGCCAGCCAGTCGGCCAGCCCCAGCTCGGTGAAGGCGGCCCGGAGCTGCTCGTCGGTGAGCGACGGCTCGGCGAACCGGATGTTCTCCGCGACGGTGGCGTCGAACAGGAACCCGTCCTGCGGCACCATCACCACCCGGGACCGCAGCGAGGAGAACCGCACCGAGGTCAGCGGCGTCCCGGAGAGCAGCACCTCGCCCTCGGCCGGGTCCATCAGGCGGGTGAGCAGCTTGGCGAACGTGGTCTTGCCGCTGCCGGTCTCGCCCACCACGGCATACTTCCGCCGCGCGGCCAATTCAAGATCGACATCTGACAGTACGACCGGTCCGCCCGGGTAGCGGAACGACACGTCGGCGAAGCGCACCGAGAGCGGCCCGGCGGGCAGCGGCACCCCCCGGTCGTCCGGGTCGGCCACGTCCGGCTCGACGTCGAGGACGTCCAGGATCCGGCGCCAGCCGGCCACCGCGTTCTGCGCCTCGTTCAGCATGTCGGTGGCGATCTGCACCGGCTGGATGAAGAGCGTCACCAGGAACAGGAACGCGGTCAGCTGGCCGACCGTCAGCTCGCCGTCGACGCCCAGCCGGACACCCACCACGACCACCCCGGCGAGCGCCAGGCCGGCCCCGATCTCGCCGCTGGAGAAGCTGGTCACGCTGGTGCGCAGGGCCCGCTGCTGGGCCACCCGGAGACTCTGGATCGACGAGTCGAGCCGCTCCTGGGTGCGGCCGGCCACCCCGTAGGACCGGATCACGGTGGCGCCGACCACGCTCTCCGCGACCGCGCCGAGCATCACCCCGGTCCGCTCCCGGACCGCCCGGTAGACCGCCTGCAGCCGTTTCTGGAAGAGCCGGATCACCCCGACCGCGGGGCCGAAGGCGAGCAGCACGACGAGGGCCAGCTGCCACGAGTAGACGAACATCACGATGGCCGAGACCAGCAGCTGGCCGGAGGCGAGCAGCAGCTGCACCCCGCCGGTCTGCAGGAACTGGGAGATCTGATCGACGTCGCTGGTCACCCGGGACACCATCGAACCGCGCCGCTCGGACTGCTGGTGCAGCATGGACAGATCGTGGATGTGCCGGAAGGTACGCGACCGGAGCCCGCCCAGCGCGGTCTCGCTGACCGTGAAGAGGCGGCGGGTCATCAGGTAACCGCAGAGCGTGGAGATCACCAGCGCGCAGACGGTGAACGCCACGATCCGCCAGATCACCCCGAGGTCCGGGCCGCCGGCCGCGCGGATCCCGTGGTCGATGCCCTGCTGCACGGCGATCGGCACCGCCACCCGGCCGGCCATCTGCAGCACCGCCAGCGCGATCGTGCCGCCCAGGCCGATCCGCAGCTCGGGCGACAGGGCGAGGCCGCGCCTGATCGTGGCCAGAGTTCCGTCGCTGCTCATGCCGCCACCTCCGCTTCGCTCCGGCGTCGGCCCGAGGTGACGACTGAGCCTGCTGGTTCGCTCGCGAGCTCGCTCACTGGTGCTCCGCCTTCTCGTACGCCGTGACCAGCTCCCGGTAACCGTCCTGGGTGGCCATCAGCTCGGCGTGCGTGCCGGTCGCCGCCACCCGCCCGCGCTCCAGGTAGACCACCTCGTCGGCGAGCGCGATGGTGGCCCGACGGTAGGCCACCACCAGGATCGACGCGCCGGCGTCGGAGCCGCGCAGGGCGCCCAGTATGGCCGCCTCCACCCGCGGGTCGACCGCGCTGGTGGCGTCGTCGAGCACCAGCAGCCGAGGCCGGCCGGCCAGCGCCCGGGCCAGGGTGAGCCGCTGCCGCTGCCCGCCGGAGAGCGAGGTGCCGCGCTCGCCGACCGCGGTGTCCAGCCCGGCCGGCAGCCCGTCGACGAACCGGTCGGCCTGGGCCAGCGCGAGCGCCGCCCGGACCGCGTCGTCGTCGATGCCCGGCCGGTCCAGGGCGATGTTGCCGCGGACCGTGTCGTCGAAGACGAACGGGATCTGCGGGACCAGCGCGGCCGACCCGGCCAGCGCGGCGAGCGCCAGGTCGGGCAGTTTCACCCCGTCCACGCCGACCGTGCCGGACTCCGGGTCGACCAGCCGGACGGCGAGCGAGGCGATCGTCGACTTGCCCGAGCCGGTCGCGCCGACCAGCGCGACCGTGCGGCCGGCCGGGACGGTGAAGCTGACGTCGTGCAGCACGGCGGGGCCGTCCGCGTACCGGAAGGTCACTCGATCGAACCGCAACTCGGCCGGGCCGGAACCGGGCAGCGCACCCTCGCCGTAGGCGAGATCGCCCTCGGCGCCGAGCACCGCCTGCACCCGGTCCCAGCCGGCCACGCTGCGCGGCAGCTCGGCGACCACCCAGCCGATCGCGCGCACCGGGAAGGCCAGCACGGTGAACAGGAACGCGACGCTGACCAGGTCGGCCACCCCGATCGCGCCGGTCTCCAGGCGCCAGGCGCCGAGCAGCAGCACGGCCAGGGTGCCGAGGCTGGGCAGCATGTCCATCAGCGGGTCGAACAGGCCGCGCAGCCGGCCCACCGCGATCAGCGAGTCGCGCAGCTCGTCGACGAAGACCGCGAACCGGCGCGACTCGTCGGCCTCTCGGCCCATCGTCTTGACCACCAGGGCGCCGTCGAAGCTCTCGTGCGCGACCGCGCTCACCTTGGCCCGGGTCCGCTGGGCGCGGATCTGCCGCGGCGACATCCGCCGCGAATAGACCAGGTTGAGCAGGAACAGCGAGGGGAACAGGGTGGCGCCGACCAGCCCGAGCACCCAGTCGGTGGCGAACAGCGAGATCAGCGCGGCGATCAGCATCACGATGGTGCCGACCGCGAACGGCAGCGGGGCGATCGGCACCCAGGTGGCCTCGACGTCCGAGTTGGCGTTGGAGAGCAGGGTGCCGGTGGCGTGCCGCTGGTGCCAGGCCGGCGGCAGCGCCAGGTAGCGCCGGGTGACCGCGCTGCGGTAGCGCGCCTGCAGCCGGAACTGCATGTAGCCGGCGCCGAGGCGGCGGCCGAAGATGCTGGCCACCCGGAGCCCGCTGATGCCCAGGAAGATCGCCGCGACCAGGGCCAGCTCGCCGGTGCCGACCTCGTGGGTGGCGAAGGCCGGCACCACGATGTGGCCGATCACCCAGCCGACGACGTAGGAGTTCGCGATGATCAGCAGCCCGAACAGGCTGCTGCCGATGGTGCCGATGGTGAAGAGTCGTGGCTCCGTGCGGATCGCGTGGCCGAGCACCCGCAGACCCCGTCCCAGCACGTCACGGCTGGTTCTGCTGCTCAAAATCCCTACCTGACTGGTAAGTATTGACCGGCGGATCCGGCCTTACCGATCCCATCCTGCCGAACCCGGCGGCGCCAACCACACTGTTTACGTTGTGGCCACGATTACACATACCATCGGCCGATGAACGAGTACGCCCGCCGGGAGCGCCAGCTGCTCGCCGACCTGCTGCTGCGCGAAGGACCGGACGCGCCGACCCTCTGCACCGGATGGACCACCCGGGACCTGGCCGCCCACCTGGTGGTCCGGGACCGCCGGCCGGACGCCTCGGCCGGCATCCTGATCCCCGCCCTGGCCGCCTACGGCGAGCGGATCCGGCTGGCCAAGGCCGCGCAGGCCTACCCGGAGCTGATCGGCGAGGTGCGCCAGCCGCCGGTCTGGAGCCCGGTCAGCAACCCGCTGACCGACGGGCTGGCCAACACCATGGAGTTCTTCATCCACCACGAGGACGTGCGCCGGGCCGGGCCGCAGTGGGAGCCGCGCCCGCTGGAGGCCGGGCAGCAGGCCGCACTCTGGCGCAGCGTCAAGCTCACCTGCCGGGTCGCGCTGCGCCGGCTGGGTGTGCCGGCCGAGGTGGCCGCGGACGGCTTCCCGCCGCTGCGCACCGGGGACCATCCGCAGGTCCGGATCGCCGGCGACGCCGGTGAGCTGGCGCTCTTCTTCTCCGGCCGGCAGCGGGTCGCCCGGGTGCGGATCGACGGTGACCCGGCGGTGGCCGACCGGCTCCGCGGGGCGAAGCTCGGCTTCTAGGGATTGGCTCGGTCAATCGGGGGCGGATTGGCCCAGAGGGAGGGGCCAATCCCGATCTAGGTTGAGAGCATGACCGCACGACTCTCGGTCGCCCAGGGCGCCGCGCTCTCCATCGGCGCCGTCCTGGGCACCGGACTGATCTCCATGCCGGCGCTGGCCGCCGAGGCCGCCGGCCCGGCCGCGCTCGTCGCCTGGCTCGCCCTGATCCTCCTCTCCGCGCCGCTGGCCTGGACGTTCGCCGCGCTCGGCGCGCGGTTCCCGGACGGCGGCGGGGTGGCGACGTACGCCGGGATGGCCTTCGGCCGGCGGGCCGCGGCCGCGGTCGGCTGGTGCTTCTACTTCGCGGTCCCGCTCGGCGCGCCGGTCGCCGCGGCGTTCACCGGCGGCTATGTGGCCGACGCCACCGGCGGCGGCAAGGTGACCGAGTTCCTCACCTTCCTCGGCGTGGTCGGCACCGGGTACGCGATGAACTGGTACGGCCTGCGCATCTCCGGCCGGGTCCAGCTGGTGCTCACCGGCACCCTGGCCACCCTGCTGGTGATCACCGTGCTGGCCGCGCTGCCGCACCTGGACCTCGGCAACCTGACCCCGTTCGCGCCGCACGGCTGGTCCGGGATCGGCGCCGCCGCGGCCATCCTGGTCTGGGGGTTCGCCGGCTGGGAGGCACTCTCCTCGCTCTCCGCGGAGTACCGGAACCCGCGCCGGGACGTGCCCCGGGCCACGCTCGTCGCGGTCGCCGTGGTCGGCGTGCTCTACCTGGCGGTGGCCGCGGTCAGCGTGCTCGCCCTCGGCCCGGCGCTGGCCGGCAGCCGGGCGCCGCTCGCCGACCTGCTCGCGATCGGGCTCGGCGGGCCGGTCCGGGCGCTGACCGCGGTGATCGCGGTGGTGCTGACGCTGGGCGCGGTGAACGCGTACTACGCCGGGGCGAGCCGGCTCGGGGTGGCGCTGGCCCGGGACGGCGCGCTGCCGGCCCGGGTGTTCGGGGGCCGGCGCCGCTCCCTCAGCTTCCTCTTCGTCACCAGCGTCGGGTGCGCGCTGCTGCCGATCGCGCTGCGCACCTCGGCGCTGCTGGTGACCGGGTGCTTCACGCTGGTCTACGTGCTGGGCACGGCGGCGGCGCTGCGGTTGCTGCCGCGTGGGTGGTCGCGGGTGGTGGCCGGGGTGGCGTTCGTGGCGGTGTGCGGGCTGCTCTGGCTGAACGGGTGGCCGGCGCTGCTCAGCCTGGTGTTCGCCGGCGGGGCGCTGATCTACCAGGTGCTACAGCCGCGCCGCGAGGTCGGCCAGGCCCTCGTCGATCAGCAGCGGGTCGACGGCGCCGAAACCGAGGACCAGGCCGGGGCGGTCGCCGCCGTACTGGAGTAGGTTCTCCGTCTCCGAGTTCTCCGGCACATCAGAAGAGAACAGGGCGGTGACGTGCAGGCCGGCCGCCGACGGCAGGACCGTCAATTGCCGAAATTTGCTTAATGTCGCGACGATACGGGCGTGCCGGGCCGCGTACTCCCGCCGAGCCCGCCGCACGTGCCGGGCCAGCTGCCCCTCGTCGATGAACCGGGCCAGCGCCGCCTGCATCGCCACCTGCCCGTGCCCGTCCCCCAGCTGCCGGGCCGCGGCCAGCGCCGGCCGCAGCCCCGGCGGGGTCAGCACGAACCCGGTCCGGATGGTCGGCAGCATGCTCTTGGCGAACGTCCCGACGTAGAGCACCCGCCCGTACCGGTCCATCGCCCGCAACGGCTCCAGCGGGCGGCTGCCGAACCGGAACTCGCTGTCGTAGTCGTCCTCGACGATCGCGCTCTGCCGCCGCCGCGCCCAGTCCAGCAGCTGCTGCCGGCGGTCCAGGCTGAGCACCGCGCCCAGCGGGAACTGGTGCGACGGCGTCACGTAGACGAGCCGGGCCTGCGCCGGCAGCGCGTCCACCACCAGCCCGTCCGCGTCCACCGGCACGCCGACCACCCGGGCGCCCAGCGAGGTGAACAGGTCCCGGGCCGGCGGATAGCCCGGATCCTCCATCGCCACCACGTCGCCGGGCCGCAGCAGCACCCGGCCGATCAGGTCGAACGCGTGCTGGGCGCCGTTGGTGACGAGCACGTCGTCGGCGGTGGCCCGGACCGCCCGGGCGTAGCCGAGGTAGCGGGCGATCGCGGCGCGCAGGGCCGGGTGGCCGTACGGATCGGGGTAGGTCCCCGGCCCGTTGGCGCGCAGCCGCAGCTCCGCGCCGACCATCCGGCGCCAGGTGTCGAACGGGAACAGCGACGCGTCCGGGATGCCGACCCGGAAGTCGTACCGCGGCGGGTCCTCGGTGCCGCTGGTCGGCAGCGGCTCGAAGGACCACCCGGCGCGCGGCCGGAGCGGGTCCGGGACCGACCGCGGCGGCTGGCGCGGCGTCCGCGCCGCGGCCACGAAGGTGCCGGCGCCGACCCGTGCGGTCAGGTGCCCCTCGGCGACCAGCCGCTCGTACGCGCCGGCCACGCTGCCCCGGGAGACGCCCAGGTCGGCGGCGAGCGCCCGGCTGGCCGGCAAGCGGTGCCCGGCCGGCAGCCGCCCCTCCGCGATGGCCGCGCGCAGCGCCTTGTACACCGCCGCGGTGGTGTGCCCGTCGATGACCAGATCCACGGGCTAGACGGTATAGACAATCCGATATACCCGGCACGCGTATCCGGCCGCTTACCCTCAGTTCAGCTTCGTCCACTTCGAACCGGAGGAATTGGCATGAGGATCCGACGTGGCGTGTTCGCGGCCGTGCTGATGGCGCTGGCCGCGGTCGCGGTGCTGACCGGCCCAGGCGTGTCGCTGCTCAGCGGTGGCGCCGCCTGACGAGCTCGTCCCGGGTGATGAAGGAGTCCGCCCCGACCGGCCGGGTGCAGGCGAACGCTCCGGCGATCGCCCCGTCCGCCAGGCAGTCGCCGTCGCTCTTCCCCGCCGTCCAGGCGGCCAGGAAGGCGGCGGCGAACGCGTCCCCGGCCCCGTTGGTGTCCACGATCGGCGCGCCCGGGTCGGCCGCGTCCACGTGGGTCACCCCGGCCGGGGTGATCAGGTCCGCCCCGCCGGCGCCGTGGGTGACCACCACCCGGTCGGCCGGCACCCGGCCGGCCAGCTGCACCCCGCTGACGAAGACCAGGTCGGCCTGCTTCGCGAAGTCCAGGTGGTACGGGTTCGCCCCGTCCCAGTCGTGCAGGTCGGTGGAGATCGTCACCCCGGCCGCCCGCAACCCGGGCAGCAGGTGCCGGGCCCAGTCCATGATCGTCACGTGCACGTGCCGGACCCCGGCCGGCAGCGGCTGGTAGTACCGCTCCGGCAGCCGGTAGTCCGGGACGTCCCGCCCGTCGTAAAGGGAGAGCCGCCGCCCGTCCGGGCTCATCAGGTTGACCGCCCGCCGGGTCCCGGCCGGCGCCGGCGCCGCCACCAGCGGGATGTCCCAGTCCCGGAAGGCCGCGGTCACCCGCCGCCCCGGATCGTCGTCACCCACCGTGTCGATCACCCGCACCCGCTCACCGAGCGCGCGCAGCCCGAGGGCGACGCACGTGCCGGTGTGCGAGACGTGGTCCTCGATCGGCCCGCGCGGCCGCGCCGAGTCGGCGCCGAGCACCGGAAGGTCCGCCACCGGTACCACCGTGTCGATCCCGGTCCCGCCGATCACCAGAAACGTCATGGCGTCACGGTAACGACTAGCATTGCGCTAGTTGCCAGGGCACTCTAGCCGTGTCACCTCCACCGCATTACTGTGCGGTAACAACGACGTTACGTCCCCCTGTTCAGGTTTAAGGCGGCGCCTGATGGCTCTCGAGGTTCCCTACCGGTCGATCCCGGACATGCTCTTCCAGCGCGTGGCGAAGACCCCGGACGCACAGGCGTTCGCCGGTCCGACCGCGGACGACACCGGGATGGACTGGCTGACCTGGCGACAGGTCGGCGAGCGCACCAAGGCCATCGCGGCCGGTCTGCGCGAGCTCGGCGTCGGGCTGGAGGACCGGGTCGCGATCCTGTCCAGCACCCGGCTCGAGTGGATCCTCGCCGACCTCGGCATCAACGTGGCCGGCGCGGCGGCCACCACGGTCTACCCGACCACCGAGCCGGAGGACACCGCGTTCATCGTCTCCGACTCCGGGTCGAAGGTGCTGATCGCGGAGAACCCGAAGCAGGCGATGAAGCTCGCCGGCGCGGAGACCAGCCTGACCAAGGTGGTGCTGATCGAGGGCCCGGCCGACGCCGGCGCCACCCCGCCGCAGATCACCCTGACCGAGCTGGAGGAGCTCGGCGCGGCCGCGCTGCGCCGCGAGCCCGGCATGATCGACGAGGTGATCGCCCAGCTGACGCCGGAGCACATCGCCACCCTGATCTACACCTCCGGCACCACCGGCCGGCCCAAGGGCGTCGAGCTGCTGCACCGCGGCTGGACCTGGGAGGGCGTCGCGCAGAACGACCTGGGCCTGTTCTCCCCGCAGGACCTGCACTACCTCTGGCTGCCGATGTCGCACGCGTTCGGCAAGACGCTGCTCTGCGGCATCCTGCACGTCGGCGTCCCGACCTACGTCGACGGCCGGGTGGACAAGCTGATCGACAAGCTCGCGGTGATCCGGCCGACGCTGATGTGCGCTCCGCCCCGGATCTTCGAGAAGGTCTACAACAAGACCGTCACCAGCGGCCTGGCCGGCTCCGGCCTGAAGCCGAAGATCTTCTCCTGGGCAGTCGCCACCGGCAAGAAGAAGGTCGCGCTGGAGCAGGCCGGCCAGCCGGTCCCGGCCGGCCTCAAGGCGCAGTACGCGATCGCCGAGAAACTGGTCTTCAGCAAGCTGCAGGCCAAGCTGGGCGGCAACCTGCGGGTGCTGGTCAGCGGTTCGGCCGCGCTCAGCCGGGACATCGCCGAGTTCTTCGCCGCGGCCAACCTGCCGATCCTGGAGGGCTACGGCATGACCGAGGCCTCCGCGGCGAACTTCGTGAACCGCCGCGGCCGTCTCAAGATCGGCACGGTCGGCGAGGCGATCGGCGACCTGGAGGTCCGCCTCGACACCGACGGCGAGGTGCTGCTGCGCGGCGCCCCGGTGATGCGCGGCTACCACAACCTGCCGGAGGCCACCAAGGAAGCGTTCACCGAGGACGGCTTCCTGCGCACCGGCGACATCGGCGAGCTCGACGCCGAGGGCTTCCTGAAGATCACCGACCGCAAGAAGGACCTGGTCAAGACGTCCGGCGGCAAGTTCATCGCGCCGAGCGCGATCGAGGGCGCGTTCAAGGCGGTGTGCCCCTACACCTCGCAGGCGATCGTTATCGGCCAGTCCCGCAACTTCGTCACCATGCTGATCGCGCTGGACGAGGAGGCGATCGTGGCGTGGGCCGCCGGCGGTCCGCTGGCCGGCAAGAGCTATGCCGAGATCGTCGCCTCACCGGAGGCGCACGCCCTGGTCGAGGGCTACCTCGCGGAGCTGAACGGCAAGCTCAACCGGTGGGAGACGATCAAGAAGTTCAGCATCCTGCCGCGCGACCTGAGCATCGAGGCGGGCGAGGTGACCCCGTCCATGAAGATCAAGCGCCGCAGCGTCGAGGCGAACTTCGCCGCCCAGATCGACGAGATGTACAAGGGCAGTCTCGCGCAGATCTGACGGGTTCCTGTCGAAGGCCGCTCTCCCCCGGGAAGGCGGCCTTCTTCCGCTTCGCCCTTTTTCACGATCAAAAGATGGCTGACTCGGACCGCGCTGATCACTGATCGTCGCTCCCGCCAGGGACCCTTCCGGGCCGGGCTGGCCGCTGGCGCGTCCAGAACGCCCGGCCCTCCAGGGCGGCGTCCGCGGGTGGTCGCGGAAAACAGCGTCCTGATGACGGCGGGTGCTCACCGGCGTACCGGAAACTCGGGAGAGCGAACCGTGAGCCGATCGCGGGCCGCGACCGGCGGCTAAGCGATCACGGCGGGGGTGCGCCAGGTGGGACGGGCGGTGCGGTCCAGGTCGTGGCGGACCGAGGCGATCCGGCGGACCGCTTCGACCAGGTCGTCCGCGGCCAGCGTGAACGGCAGGCGGAGGAACCGCTCCAAGGTGCCGTCCAGGCCGAAGCGCGGGCCCGGGGCGAGGCGCACCCCGACGTCCTCGGCGGCCCGGGACAGCGCGCTGGAGATCGGGCCGTCCATCTCCACCCAGAGCGTCACGCCGCCGCCCGGCACGAAGAACCGCCACTCCGGCAACTGCTCGCGCAACGCGGTGACCAGCGCGTCCCGCCGGAACCGCAGCTGCGCCCGGCGCGCCTCGACGATCGTCGCCGCCTGCCCGAGCAGGTGCACCGCGACCAGCTGCTCCAGCACCGGGCTGGCCATGTCCACGCCGACCCGGATCGCGGCCAGCCGCTGCACCATCGGGGCCGACGCGCGCACCCAGCCGATCCGCAGCCCGCCCCAGTACGGCTTGCTCATCCCGCCGATCGACATCACCCGGGAGTGCCGGTCGAACATCGCGACCGGCGGCGGCATCGCCGGATCGTCCAGCGGCAGGTCCACGAACGACTCGTCGACCACCAGGTCGGTCCCGCCGGCGTGCGCCGCGGCCACCATCCGCTCGCGCAGCTCGGCCGGCATCAGGTGGCCGGTCGGGTTGTGGAACTCAGGGATCACGTAAGCCAGCCGCGGCCGGGTCTGCCGGAGCGCGCCGAGCAGCATTTCGCCGTCCCAGCCGGTCGCGGTGTCCAGCCCGTGCGTGCTGATCCGGGCGCGCCGGGCGGAGAGCGCGGCCAGCGCGTTCGGATAGGTCGGGGTCTCCACCAGGACCGGCGCGCCGGCCGGCACGGAGAGCCGGAGCACCAGGTCGAGCGCCTGCTGGGTGCCGCTGGTGATCAGGATCTGCTCGGCCGAGGTGGGCACCCCACGGGCCGTGTAGCTGTCCGCGACCGCGGCGCGCAGCTCGGCCAGCCCGGTCGGGTGGTAGCCGGCGCTGCCCAGGTAGCGCGGCAGGTCGTCGGCGGCGGCCCGGGCGGCCGGCACCAGCTCGACCGGGGCGGCCGAGGCGGCCACCCCCATGTCGATCATGTCGAGGTCGTCGTTCGCGGTCCACAGGCCGGAGGTGGCCACCCGGTGCCCGTTCGGCAACGTGGTCCAGCTGCCGGCGCCGCGTCGGCTGGTCAGGTGGCCGGTCTCGCGCAGCGCCCGGTAGGCCGCGGAGACCGTGGTCCGGCTCACCGCGAGCGCCTCGGCCAGCTCCCGCTCGGCGGGCAGCCGCACCCCCAGCGCGAGCCGCCCGTCGGAGAGCAGGCCGCGCACCGAGGCGGCCAGCGCCGCGTAGTCCGGGCTCCGGTGCCGGCCCGGCAAAGAGTGCCACCGGCCCAGCAAACGGGCCAATTGGTCCCCACGCACCGACGTTGTCATAGCCACCTCCCGAGGATTGGCACTTTAACACCGTCGAATTGGCATCGAGAGTGGCAGCATGAGCCTGGTTCGCCGCGTCACCCAACTCCTCCTCGGTCTGGTTCTCTACGGCGTCAGCATGGCGCTGATGATCGAGTCGGGGCTCGGGCTCAACCCGTGGGACGTCTTCCACCAGGGCGTGTCCGAGGTGACCGGGATCAGTTTCGGCTGGGTCGTGCTGCTGACCGGCGTGCCGGTGCTGCTGCTCTGGATCCCGCTGCGGCAGCGGCCGGGCGTCGGGACGGTGGCCAATCTGCTGATCGTCGGCTTCGCCGCGGACGCCGCGCTGGCCCTGCTGCCGGCCGGCTCGACGATCCCGGCCCGGGTCGGCCTGCTGGCCGCCGGCATCCTGCTGAACGGGTTCGCGACCGGCCTCTACATCGGCAGCCGGATGGGCCCCGGCCCCCGGGACGGTCTGATGACCGGGCTGGCCCGGCGCTTCCCCAAGGTGTCGCTGCGGGTGATCCGGACCGGCATCGAGCTGACCGTCCTCGGCGCGGGGTTCCTGCTGGGCGGCACGGTCGGCGTCGGGACGATCGCCTACGCGCTGGCCATCGGCCCGCTCGTGCACCTGTTCCTGCCCCGTCTCACGGTCCCGGAGCCCGTCCGCGCCCCGCACCCCGACCAGCTCGCCGCCACCTGAGCGCCACCCCACCCCGGCTCACGCCCAGCCCCCGAGCCACTCTCCGGCCCACGCTTGAGCGAGCCGTTCTCCACCGCTGCCCCGCCCGGCCGCGCCACCCACTCATTCCTGCCCCGCAGCGTCGCCTGCTCCCTCTGTCCTTGCCGCACCAGCCGCGCATCGGGGCCTCGATCACCATTCACGGGCCCGGCTGGCTCCGGCGCGGCGCGGCGGGGCGGGGCGGGGCGGCGCCGCTTGCGGCGCGTGGGCGGGGCGCGCACGCGCGTGCGGTGCCCGCACATTGGGACAGACCGACCCCGATGCGCGCCCTATGCCGCATAGACCGGCAAAGATCCGCTTTTATCCCTGGCAACCAGCCGCTGATCATCCGGACACATTCGCTTCCCGACATGCCGACGGCACGGCATCATTGCGGCATGGGGGTCGGCGGCTGGACTTGGAACGACGCGTGGATCTTCGTCTCCGCGGTCATCGCCGAGCGCCTGGAGCGCGACCGGGCGCTGCACGCCGCGCTGCCGGTGACCGGCGCCACCTTGGCTGACCTGCTGGCCGCGGCCGATTTCCTGCACCACAGCGTGCCGGCCCGAGCCGACCTGGAGGAGTCGGTCCGCCGCCTGGCCGGCGCCGGCCTGATCACCGTGGCCGACGACGTCATCGAGGTCGCCCCGGCCGGTGAGCAGCTCTGGCGCACCCGCCCGTTCAGCGGCCTCTCCTCCGCGGTGATGACCTTGCAGGCCCAGCTGAACCGCGCCGCCGAGCCCGGCTACACGGACTGGTCCCTCAGCGAGACCGCCTACAACGCCGCCGTCCGCGAATACAGCCTCCGCCTCGCCGACGGCCGCTGACCCGCGATAACACCCTTCTTCCGGTACGCCCGAAGCACCCCGCCACGTCCCAGTCCCAGTCCCAGCCCCACCGCACGGGGCCGCGGGACCAGTCACCGCGGGAACGCAGTGCTGGCCATCTTGGGGCCGCGGTGCTGGCCACCTTGGGAACGCAGGGCTGGCCACCTTGGGGACGCGCTGCTGGCCACCTTGGGAACGCAGGGCTGGCCACCTTGGGGACGCGCTGCTGGCCACCTTGGGGCCGCAGTGCTGGCCACCTTGGGGCCGCAGTGCTGGCCACCGTGGGGCCGCAGTGCTGGCCACCGTGGGGCCGTGGGGCTGGCCACCGTGGGGCCGTGGGGCTGGCCACCCGAATCCCCATCAGCTGGCGTCCACAGGTGTCTCCGCGCCTCGGAAACACCGCTGAGGACCAGCCGCCCCCACGCGCCGGACGCACCGCCGAGGACCAGCCACCCCGCGCTCACGACAGACCGCCGAGGACCAGTTGCCCGAGCGTGCCGGGCACACCGCTGAGGAGCAGCCGCCCCCGCGCGAGCGGGACGGGCGCTTCGAGGGGTGGGGCGGGTGCTCAGGGCGTACCGAAAAAGGGGGTCAGCGGACCGGACTGCCCGCGGCCCGGAGGGAATCCTTGACCTCGCCGATGGTGAGGTCGCCGAAGTGGAAGACGCTGGCGGCGAGGACCGCGTCGGCGCCCGCGGCGACGGCCGGCGGGAAGTGCTCGACCGCGCCCGCGCCGCCGCTGGCGATCACCGGGATGTCGACGACGGCGCGGACCGCGCGGATCAGCTCCAGGTCGAAACCGGCCTTGGTGCCGTCGGCGTCCATCGAGTTGAGCAGGATCTCGCCGGCGCCGAGCTCGGCCACCCGGGCCGCCCACTCGACCGCGTCGAGGCCGGCGCTGCGGCGCCCGCCGTGCGTGGTGACCTCCCACCCGGACGGCTGGCCGGCGGCCCGGCGCACGTCGAGGGAGAGCACCAGCACCTGGTTGCCGAACCGCTCGGCGATCTCGCTGATCAGCTCCGGACGGCTGATCGCCGCCGTGTTGACCCCGACCTTGTCGGCGCCGGCCCGCAGCAGCACGTCCACATTGGCCACCGAGCGGACGCCGCCGCCGACGGTGAGCGGGATGAACACCGTCTCGGCGGTGCGCCGGACCACGTCGAGCATGGTGCCGCGGTCGTCGGAGGAGGCGGTCACGTCGAGGAAGGTCAGCTCGTCGGCCCCGGCCGCGTCGTAGGCGGCGGCCAGCTCGACCGGGTCGCCGGCATCCCGGAGGTCGACGAAATTGACCCCTTTCACCACCCGTCCGGCGTCCACGTCCAGACAGGGGATCACACGCACCGCGACCGTCATGCCCCCACCCTAACCACCCGGTCCGACAGAACCGGGCGGGACCGGACCAGTCCCAGAAACACGCCGCCGAGCACCAGCGTGCCGCCGATCACATCGATCGGGTGCACCGGTTCGCCGAGGATCAGCGCGGCCGAGGCGATGCCGAAGAACGGGACCAGCATGGAGAACGGCGCCACCGTGCCGGCGCCGTGCTTGCGGATCAGGTAGCCCCACGCGCCGAACCCGGCCAGTGTGGAGAGCAGCGCGATGTAGAGCAGGGCTAGCACCGCGGTGGTGTCCACGGCGCGCAGCGCGGCCAGGTCCCGCTCCGGCCCCTCGACCAGCAGGGACAGAATGATCAGCGGGACCGTGGCGACCGCGCTGACCCAGATCATGAAGCGCAGCGTGTCCGGCGGGGACGCCTGGCGGGTCGCCACGTTCGCCAGGCCCCACGCCACGGCCGCGCCGATGACCAGCAGGAAGGCCGGCAGTCCGGCGCCCATCCGGGTGGCCACCAGGGCGACCCCGGCGGCGGCCACGGTCAGCCCGGCGATCTGGACCGGGCGCGGCCGCTCGCGCAGCAGCAGGGTGGCGAAGAGCATCGTGAAGATCGCCTGGCTCTGCAGCACCAGGGAGCTGAGCCCGGCCGGCATCCCGGCCGCCATCCCCGCGAAGAGCAGGGAGAACTTCACCACGCCGAGGATCAGCGCGACCGCGGCGACCCAGCGCCACCGGACCCGCGGCCGGCCGGCGACCAGGATCGCCGGGAAGGCCGCCAGGCCGAACCGCAGCGCGGAGAAGAGCAGCGGCGGGAAGTGGTCCAGCCCGGTCTCGATCACGACGAAGTTGACGCCCCAGACCGCCGCGACGGCGACGGCCAGGGCGATGTCACGCGGCCTCATGCCGTCAGCCTCGCGGCAGCCGACCGTTAAGCACCAGCGATAATTGCTACACCGACGATGTAGCCGGGCTACTGCTTCAGCGCTTCCAGCGCCTCGCGGACCGTGAACGCGCCGGCGTAGAGCGCCTTGCCGGCGATCACACCCTCCACGCCGACCGGCTCCAGGGTGGCCAGGGCGCGCAGGTCGTCCAGGGTGGAGACGCCGCCGCTGGCGATCACCGGCTTGTCGGTGGCGGCGCAGACCTCACGGAGCAGGTCGAGGTTCGGACCGCGCATGGTGCCGTCCTTGGTGATGTCGGTGACTACGTACCGGGTGGCGCCGGCCTTGTCCAGGCGGGCGAGCACCTCGTAGAGGTCGCCGCCGTCCCGGGTCCAGCCGCGCGCCGCCAGGGTGCGGCCGCGCACGTCCAGGCCGATCGCGACCCGGTCGCCGTACTCCGCGCAGATCCGGTCGCACCACTCCGGGTCCTCCAGGGCGGCGGTGCCGATGTTGACCCGCTGGGCGCCGGTGGCCAGGGCGCGGGTCAGCGACTCGTCGTCCCGGATGCCGCCGGAGAGCTCCACCTTGACGTCCAGCCGGCGGACCACGTCGGCGAGCAGCTCGGCGTTCGACCCGCGGCCGAACGCGGCGTCCAGGTCGACCAGGTGGATCCACTCGGCGCCGTCGTTCTGCCAGGCCAGCGCGGCCTCCAGCGGGTCGCCGTAGGCGGTCTCCGAGCCGGCGGCGCCCTGGACCAGGCGGACCGCCTGGCCGTCCGCGACGTCGACGGCGGGCAGCAGTTGCAGGGTCACGATCTCTCTCCTATGAACGGCGGCCGAGCACCACGACCACGAGGGCCGGGGCGGCCAGGACGAGCAGGACGGTGAGCAGGATGCGCAGCGCCGTCTCCGGGATGAACAGCCAGACCGCGGCGATGGCGAGCAGCGGGACGACCACGATGCCGACCCGCTGCCGCCGGCTGCGGTGATAGAGCCGCCCGTCGCTGCCCAGGCGCGGCAGCGCGAGCTTCTTCAGAACCGCACGACGACGCTGCCGCCGGGCCACTCTCCGGGCCCGGACGGCTTTCTCCCGTTCCAGGACGGCGAGCCGTTCGGCCCGTCGTCGCGCGCGTTCCTTGCTCATCGCAGCGTGGCGGCCCAGTTGCTCAGCAGCGCATATCCGGCATCAGCCGATTTCTCCGGGTGGAACTGGGCGACGCTGAGCGCGTCGCGCTCCACCACGGCAGCGAACGGCTCGTCGTGAGCCGCGGTGGTCACGACGGCGTCGGTCAACCGGTCGAGATCCCGGGCAGCGTACGAGTGCACGAAGTAGAACCGGGTGTCCGCGGCGAGCCCGGCCAGCAACGTCGAGCCGGCCGGGACGGAGACCGTGTTCCACCCCATGTGCGGGATCCGCTCCGCCCGCAGGCGGGTGACCGATCCGGGCAGCAGCCCGAGACCTTTCGTCTCGATGCCGTGCTCCACCCCGGACTCGAACATGATCTGCATGCCCACGCAGATGCCGAGCACCGGCCGGCCGGCCGCGACCCGCTCGGCGATCACCGGCCCGGCGCCCAGCTCGTGGATCCCGGCCATGCACGCGGCGTAGGCGCCGACGCCCGGCACGACCAGCCCGTCGGCCTCGGCGGCCAGCCCGAGATCGCTGGTCACGGTGACGTCCACGCCGGTCCGCGCGACCGCGCGCTCGGCCGATCGCAGGTTCCCCGACCCGTAGTCGAGGATCACCACGCTGGCTGCCATGTCAGAGCACGCCCTTGGTGGACGGCAGCGAGCCGGCGTTGCGCGGGTCGATCTCGACGGCCTCGCGCAGCGCCCGGGAGAACGCCTTGAACTGGGCCTCGACCACGTGGTGCGCGTCCGGGTGGCCGCCCGGCCGGCAGGCCCGCAGCACGTCCACGTGCAGGGTCACCTTGGCCGCGTGGCCGAACGCCTCGAAGATGTGCCGGGTCATGCTGGTCGCGTAGACCGGCCCGATGTACGGCGTGAGCAGCGGCTCGTCGTGCACCACATAGGGCCGGCCGGACAGGTCGACGGCGGCCCGGACCAGCACCTCGTCCATCGGGATGGTGGCCGAGCCGTACCGCCGGATGCCTCGCTTGTCCCCGAGCGCCTGGGCGAACGCCTCGCCCAGCGCGATCGCGGTGTCCTCGATGGTGTGGTGCGAGTCGATCTCCAGATCGCCCTCGGTACGCACCGTCAGGTCGAAGCCACCGTGCTTGGCGAGCTGGTTGAGCATGTGGTCGTAGAAACCCACGCCGGTGCTCAGATCGCCCTTGCCGGTGCCGTCGAGGTCGATCTCGACGAGCACCTTGGTCTCGTTGGTGACGCGGTCAATCCGCCCCGTACGACTCACGACAGGATCTCCTCAGCGGCGTCAAGAAATGCGGAAGTCTCGGACTCGGTCCCGGCGGTGACCCGCAGCCAGCCGGCCAGGCCGACGTCGCGGATCAGCACGCCCCGGTCGAGGAAGGCCTGCCAGGCGACTCGCTGGTCGCCCCCGGTGGCGAAGAGCACGAAGTTGGCGTCGCTGTCGGCCACCCGCACCCCGCGCGCCCGGAGCACGTCGACGATCCGGTCCCGCTGCTCCTTGATCGCCTCCACCGTCTTCAGCAACGACGCCCGGTGCACCACCGCCGCCCGCGCGGCGGCCTGGCTGATCGCGGAGAGGTGGTACGGCAGGCGGACCAGCTGGACCGCGTCCACCACGGCCGGGTCGGCGGCGAGGTAGCCCAGCCGGCCGCCGGCGAAGCCGAACGCCTTGCTCATCGTCCGGCTGACCACCAGGCGGGGGTGGCCGGGCAGCAGGGTCAGCGCGCTCGGGGTGCCGGGGCGGGCGAACTCGGTGTACGCCTCGTCGACGATCACCATGCCGCGCGCGGTGCCCAGCACGGCGTCGATCACGGCGGGGTCGAGCGCGGTACCGGTCGGATTGTTCGGCGAGCAGAGGAAGACCAGGTCGGGGTCGTGCTGCTCGATCTCGCTGACCGCCCGGTCGGGGCTCAGCCCGAAGTCCGGGTCGCGGAGCGAGCCGATCCACTCGGTGCCGGTCCCGGCCGCGAGCAGCGGGTGCATCGAGTAGGACGGGCCGAAGCCGAGCGCTTTCCGGCCGGGGCCGGCGAACGTCTGGAGCAGCTGCTGCTGCACCTCGTTGGAGCCGTTCGCCGCCCACACGTTCGCCGTGGTGAGGTCGTGGCCGAGGTAGCCGGCCAGCTCGGTGCGCAGGGCGATGGCGTCCCGGTCCGGGTAGCGGTTGAGGTCGCGCAGCTCGGCCTGGACGGCCTTGCCGATCGCCTCGACCACGTCGTCGGGCACCGGGTACGAGTTCTCGTTGGTGTTCAGCCGCACCGGCACGTCCAGCTGCGGCGCGCCGTAGGGCGACTTGCCCCGCAGGTCGTCCCGGATCGGCAGGTCGTCGATCGTGGTCATCGCCCGAACCTCGCCTTCACCGCGTCCCCGTGCGCCGGCAGATCCTCCGCGTTGGCCAGCGCCACCACGTGGCCGGCCACGTCGCGCAGGGCCGCCTCGTCGTACTCGATGACGTGGATGCCGCGCAGGAAGGACTGCACCGACAGGCCGGACGAGTGCCGGGCGCAGCCGGCGGTGGGCAGCACGTGGTTGGACCCGGCTGCGTAGTCACCCAGCGACACCGGCGACCACGCGCCCACGAAGATCGCACCGGCGTTGCGGACGCGCATGGCCCACTGCCGCGCGTCCCGGGTCTGGATCTCCAGGTGCTCGGCGGCGTAGGCGTCGACCACCGCGAGGCCCTGCTCCAGGTCGTCGACCAGCACGACCCCGGACTGCTCGCCGGTCAGCGAGGTACGCACCCGCTCGTCGTGCTTGGTCGCCGCGACCTGCACGGCCAGCTCGGCCTCGACCGCGTCGGCGAGCGCCGTCGAGTCGGTGACCAGCACGCTCGCCGCGAGCGGGTCGTGCTCGGCCTGGCTGATCAGGTCGGCGGCGACGTGCCGCGGGTCGGCGGTCTCGTCGGCCAGGATCGCGATCTCGGTCGGGCCCGCCTCGGCGTCGATGCCGACCCGGCCCTGGAGCAGCCGCTTGGCCGCGGTCACCCAGATGTTGCCCGGGCCGGTGATCACGTCGACCGGCTCGCACCGGTCGCTCTCGTCGGCGCCGTCGGATCCGTAGCCCAGCATGGCGATCGCCTGCGCGCCGCCGACGCCGTAGACCTCGGTCACACCGAGCAGCGCGCACGCCGCGAGCACCCGGGCGTCGGGCAGACCGCCGTTCTCCGCCTGCGGCGGGCTGGCCACCACCAGGCTCTCGACGCCGGCCTCCTGGGCGGGCACCACGTTCATCACCACGGTCGACGGGTAGACGGCGAGGCCGCCGGGGACGTAGAGCCCGACCCGGCTGACCGGCACCCAGCGCTCGGTCACCGTGCCGCCGTCGACCACCTGGGTGGTCACGTCGGTGCGCCGCTGGTCGGCGTGCACCTTGCGGGCCCGCTTGATCGACTCGAGCAGGGCAGCGCGGACCTCCGGCTCCAGGGTCTCGGCGGCGGCGGCGATCGCCTCGGCCGGCACCCGCAGGCGCTCCACGGTGACGCCGTCGAACCGCTCGGTCGCCTCGCGGATCGCGCTGAACCCATGCTGATGGACCGCCTCGACGACGGGACGAATCCTCTCGACGGCCACGGAGACGTCGAGCTGGGCACGGGGCAGCAGACCGCGCGGGTCACGGCGGGAGCCGCGCAGGTCGATCCGATTCAGCACGGGCCCCAGTCTAGGGGTCCGGTCGGACAGCCTCGCGCCCGCGAGGCCGCGGCCCAGGCGTTGAGACGCGCAGATCACCTTTTTCTCTCCACGATCTCTCGGGTACGGCCCCCGCACCGCTCCCGGCGGGTTGACCAAGGTCAGCGGACGACTAGGCTGAACCCGTGAGCGATCGGCTGCCGGTCTTCCCGCTGAGCACGGTGCTCTTCCCCGGTCTGGTGCTGCCCCTGCACATCTTCGAGGAGCGTTACCGCGCCCTCGTGCGGGAGCTGGCCGCCCAGCCGGCCGAGCCGCCGGCCGAGTTCGGCGTGGTCACCCTCCGGCACGGCAGCGAGGTCGCGCCCGAGCCGGGTGACGGCCCGGTCCCGCCGCCCGATCCGGTCGGCGCCGACGACCTGTTCGAGGTGGGCTGCACCGCCGAGCTGCGACACGTGTCCGAGCTGCCGGACGGCCGGTTCGACATCATGACGGTGGGCCGCCGCCGCTTCCGGATCCTCGACGTCGAGCAGGGCGCCGAGCCCTACCTGACCGCCCGGGTCGAGTGGCTGCCCGACGACGGCTCCCCGGACCAGACCGCCGAGCTGCTGAAACCCCGTGTCCTCACGGCCTTCCAGCAGTACTTGGAGCTGCTCCGGCCGAACGCGGAGATCCTCGACCAGGTCCCGGACGACGCCACCGTGCTGTCCCACCTGGTCGCCGCGACCGCGCAGCTCACCCTGGAGGAGCGGCACGCGCTGCTGGCCGCGCCGGACACCACCAGCCGGCTGCGCGCCGAGCTGCGCCTGCTCAACCGTGAGGCTGGTCTGCTTGCCCGGGTGCGGGCGGTGCCGGTGCCGCTGTCGGACCTGGCCCGGCCGGCCAGCCCGAACTGAACGGGTCGGCGCCCATCGGCCGCTGCTCCTGGAGCGGGCCGTACTGCCCGTGGTTGGGGCCGTAACCGGGCTGCGCGCCCGGCTGGTCGAGGTCCGGGTCGTTGGACCAGCCGGCCAGCAGGGTCAGCACGATCGCCGCGACGAAGGCGGGCACCAGCGTCGGCCCGATCGCGTGCACCTCGGGCGGCGCCAGGTAGGTCGCGCCCTGGCCGGCCGTGGCCCGCCACTGCTCGTAGGCGTCCTTGCCGATCAGCTCGCCGATCGGGACCGCGATCCAGTGGGTGGCCACGCCGGCGCCGATCACCACGCCGAGCAGCAGCGCCGGCCCTCGGTCACGGCGCAGCAGCAGCCACGCGGCGACCGCCACCAGCAGGCCGAAGCCGATGCCGAGCAGGGTCAGCCAGCCGTCCGCGGCGATGTACTGCTCCGGGGACGGGTCGTTGACCACGATGCTGCTGTCCCCGGCCACGATCACCGGCACGCTCGGTGCCAGCGCGTGCCAGAGCAGCCCGAACGGCGCGCCGAGCACGGTGATCACCGCGGCCGCGCCGACCGCGACGCCCAGCGACCGCCGCCACGGCCGGCGGCTGCCCTGCTGCAACCGCCACCACGGCGGCCGGGCGGCCGGCTGCTCCAGGCCCGCGGGCGGGTACCCGGCGGGCGGATATCCGGCGGCGGGAGGTCCGATCGGGGGGTATCCGGCGGCCGGAGGTCCCATCGGGGGGTATCCGGCGGGCGGCGTGCCCGTCGACGGTGGGTTCGGCTCCTCTGGGTGCACCCTCTGATCCTTCCAGATCCGGCCGTGAGGTCAGGCCACGGCCGCCGGGCCGAGGATCATCTTGAGGTCGGCGCGCAGCGCGGGCGTCGCCGCGACCCGGGCCGCGACCAGCCGGATGACCGTGGTCCGCTTCCCGTTCTGCAGGTGGACGTGCACCTCGGTGTCCCCCGGGTGGCCGGACAGGATGTCCTTGAGCTCGTCGACCAGCGGCGGGGTGACCCGGGTGATCGGCATGGTGAGCACCACCGGCTTGCTGTCCGGGTTGTGCGAGATGTCGGGGATGGACATGTCCATCGCCATGATCCGCGGGGTGTCGTCGCGCCGGTCCACCCGGCCCTTGACCACCACGATCGCGTCCTCGGCGATGTACTGGCCGACCAGCTCGTAGGTGTTCGGGAAGAACAGCGTCTCGACGCCGCCGGCCAGGTCCTCGACGGTGGCCGACGCCCACGCCCGGCCCTGCTTGGTGATCCGGCGCTGGACGCCGGTCAGGATGCCGGCGATCGTGACGATCTGGCCGTCCTGGACCGAGCCCTCCTCGTTGAGCGCGGCGATGCTGATGTCCGCGTTGCTCTGCAGCACCTGCTCCAGTCCGGCGAGCGGGTGGTCGGAGACGTAGAGCCCGAGCATCTCCCGCTCGAAGGTCAGCTTGTCCCGCTTGTCCCACTCGCTGTCGCCGATGGTCGGCATCGCCACCGTGGCCGCCGGGGCGCCCTCGGTGTCGCCGAACGCGCCGAACAGATCGAACTGGCCGGCCGCCTCGTTCCGCTTGACCCCGGCGAACGCGTCGATCGCCTCGGCGTGCACGGCCAGCAGTCCCTTGCGGCTGTGCCCCATCGAGTCGAACGCGCCCGCCTTGATCAGCGACTCGATGGTCCGCTTGTTGCAGGCCACCGCGTCCACCTTCGACAGGAAGTCGTAGAAGTCGGTGTAGTCGCCCTTCTCCTTGCGGCAGCGGGCGATCGCCTCCACCACGTTGCCGCCGACGTTGCGGACCGCGCCCAGGCCGAACCGGATGTCCTTGCCGACCGGGGTGAACGGGCCGGCCGACTGGTTCACGTCCGGCGGCAGCACCTGGATGCCCATCCGGCGGCACTCGGCCAGGTAGACCGCCATCTTGTCCTTGTCGTCGCCGACGCTGGTGAGCAGCCCGGCCATGTACTCCGCCGGGTAGTGCGCCTTCAGGTACGCCGTCCAGTAGGACACCAGCCCGTACGCCGCGGAGTGCGCCTTGTTGAACGCGTAGCCGGCGAACGGGACCAGCACGTCCCACACCGCCTGGATCGCCTCGTCGGAATACCCGTGCTCGCGGCAGCCGTCGCGGAACGGGATGAACTCCTTGTCGAGGATCTCCTTCTTCTTCTTGCCCATCGCGCGGCGCAGCAGGTCGGCCTGGCCGAGGCTGTACCCGGCGAGGATCTGCGCGGCGCGCTGCACCTGCTCCTGGTAGACGATCAGGCCGTAGGTCGGCTCGAGGATCTCCCGCAGCGGCTCCTCCAGCTCCGGGTGGATCGGGGTGATCTCCTGGAGCTTGTTCTTGCGCAGCGCGTAGTTGGTGTGCGAGTCGACGCCCATCGGGCCCGGCCGGTAGAGCGCCAGGACGGCCGAGATGTCCTCGAAGTTGTCCGGTTTCATCAGCCGCAGCAGCGACCGCATCGGCCCGCCGTCGAGCTGGAACACGCCCAGCGTGTCACCCCGGGCGAGCAACTCGTACGCGCCCTTGTCGTCCAGCGGCAGCGCCAGCAGGTCGAGCGGTTTGCCGTGGTTGAGCTCGATGTTCTTGTTCGCGTCGTCGATGATCGTCAGGTTCCGCAGGCCCAGGAAGTCCATCTTCAGCAGGCCGAGACCCTCACAGGTGGGGTAGTCGAACTGCGTGATGATGACGCCGTCGCTGGCCCGGCGCATCAGCGGGATGTGATCGATGATCGGCTCGGCGGACATGATCACGCCGGCCGCGTGCACCCCGGTCTGCCGGATCAGGCCCTCGATGCCGCGCGCGGTGTCGATCACCTTCTTGACGTCCGGGTCCGTCTCGTAGAGCGAGCGGATCTCCCCGGCCTCGTTGTACCGCTTGTGCTCCTTGTCGAAGATGCCCTCGAGCGGGATGCCCTTGCCCATCACGTCCGGCGGCATCGCCTTGGTGATCCGGTCGCCGACCGCGAACGGGTACCCCAGCACCCGGGCCGAGTCCTTGATCGCGGCCTTCGCCTTGATCGTGCCGAACGTGGCGATCTGAGCGACCTTGTCCTCGCCCCACCGCTCGGTCACGTAGCGGATCACCTCGCCGCGCCGGCGCTCGTCGAAGTCGATGTCGACATCCGGCATCGAGACGCGCTCCGGGTTGAGGAACCGCTCGAAGATCAGGCCGTGCGGCAGCGGGTCCAGGTCGGTGATGCCCATCGCGTACGCGATCAGCGAACCCGCCGCGGAGCCACGGCCCGGGCCGACCGCGATGCCGTTGTTCTTCGCCCACTGGATGAAGTCCGCGACCACCAGGAAGTACGCCGGGAAGCCCATCTGGATGATCACGCCCAGCTCGTACTCCGCCTGCTGGACGTGCGAGTCGGGGATGCCGTCCGGGAACCGCTTGCGCAGGCCCTCGAAGGCGACGTGCCGGAAGTACTCCTCCTCGGAGAAGCCGTCCGGGATCGGGAACCGGGGCATCAGGTTCTTGAACGTGAACATCCCGTCGATGTCCACCTTCTCGGCCACCAGCAACGTGTTGCGGCAGCCCTCCTGCCAGGCCTCGGAGGAGTCGACGGCGCGCATCTGGTCGGCCGACTTGACGAAGTAGCCGTTGCCGTCGAACCGGAACCGGTTCGGGTCGGCGATGTTGCTGCCGGTCTGCACGCAGAGCAGCACGTCGTGCGCCTCGGCCTGCGCCTCGTAGGTGTAGTGCGAGTCGTTGGTGACCAGCGGCGGGATGTTCAGTTTCCGGCCGATCTCCAGCAGGCCGTCCCGGACCCGCTTCTCGATGTCCAGGCCGTGGTCCATGATCTCGAGGAAGTAGTAGTCCTTCCCGAGCGCCTCCTGGTACATCGCGGCCGACTTGAGCGCCTCGTCGAACTGGCCCAGCCGCAGCCGGGTCTGCACCGCCCCGGACGGGCAGCCGGTGGTGCCCATGATGCCCTCGGCGTGCTCCGCGATGATGTCGAAGTCCATCCGCGGGTACTTGCCGAGCTGGCCCTCGATCGAGGCCCGCGAGTTGAGCCGGAAGAGGTTCTTCAGACCGACCGCGTTGCGCGCCCACATGGTCATGTGGGTGTACGCACCGTTACCGGAGACGTCGTCGCCCTTCTGCTCCGGGCGGCCCCACTTGACCCGGCTCTTGTTCAGCCGCGAGTCCGGCGCGACGTAGGCCTCGACGCCGATCAGCGGGGTGATGCCGGCGTCCTTGGACTGCTTGTACATCTCGTAGGCGCCGTGCATGTTGCCGTGGTCGGTGATCGCGGCGGCCGGCATCCCGAGCCGCTTGGCCTCACCGATGAGTTCCTTGACCCGGGCCGCTCCGTCGAGCATCGAATACTCGGTGTGAACGTGCAGATGCACGAACGAGTCGGACACCCGGGACCCCCTCTTCGTCTGGCAGCGCCCCGGAAGCGTACTACTCGGCGAACGGCTCCAACATCGTCGACGCGGCTCGCAACCATGCCTGCCGGGTCTCCGGTTGCAGGTCCGCGTACTCGATCGAGGAACCCACCTCGAGCGCCGGATCGTAGGGCACCACGGCGACCGCGCGGGTCCGCGTCGCGAAGTGCTTCTTGAAGTCCTCCAGCAGCGGCAGCGCGCCCGGCGAGGGGCAGGAGATCAACGTCACGGCGTTCGCCACCATGTCGCCCATCCCGCTCTCCTCGAGCACGTCGAGCATCCAGTCCGCGGTGAACGCGGCGTCCTCCCGGGGCACCGTGGTGATCACCAGCTGGTCGGCCATCCGCATGACCGTCTGCCAGTTCACGCTCTCCACGTTGTTGCCGGTGTCCACGCAGATCACGTCATGGGTACGGCGCAGCAGATCGGTCACCCGGCGCACGGTGGCCTGGTCCAGGCGCTGGGCGAACCGCGGGTTCTCCTCGCCGGCCAGCACGTCGTAGGACCCGTCGGAGGCGTGCCGCAGGTAGGCGTCCAGCTCCTGGAGCAGCGCGTCGCCGTGCAGGCTCTCGATCCGCATCAGGTCGGCCAGCAGGTGCTTGATCGTCCGGGCGTGCCGGGCGCTGCCGGCCCGCAGGCCGAGCGTGCCGCGCAGCTCGTTGTCGTCCCAGGCGAGCACGCCGCGGCCGCGCACGCTGCCGATGGTGGCCGCGGCCAGCACGGTCGCGGTGGTCTTGTGCACCCCGCCCTTCGGGTTGGCGAACGCCAGCACCCGGGGCTGCCCGAGCTTGCGCCGCATCACCGCGACCGCCCGCTCGGTCCCGTCGTCCGGACGGGTCTGCCGCCACTCGATCCGTGCGCCCGCCGGCGTCGAGGGAGCCGGCGGGGCGGGTGGTGGGGACACCGGCTGGGGGGCCGCCGGCGGGGCGGCCGGGGCCGGGGCGTAGGCCTGCGGGTAGGCGGCCGGCTGCGGCGGGTAGGCGGTGGGCTGCGGGGCGGGCGGCGGATAGCTGGGCGCCGGAGGGTACGCCCCGCGCACCGGTGGCGCCTGCGGAGCGGGCTGCGGCGAGCGCGGCGCCGGCTCGAAGAAACTGTGCTGTTGCTGCTCCGGGCGGGCCTGCCAGCGCGGGTCGAGCGGGTTGATCGGGCGTTGCGGCATCGGACGCGGTGGCTCCGGCCGGGCCTCCGGCTCGGGCGCCCGGCGCTGGCCGTCATAACCCCGGTTGTCCAGCGGGTTCACCGGGCGGGCCGCCCCGCGGGTGGGCGGCGCCTGCTGGCCCCACTGCTGGGGAACCGCGGCGGGCTCCGCTTTCGGCTCCTCCGCGGGCTCCTCGGCGCGGTGACCATGCCGGGCACGGTCGAGCAGAGCCCGCCAGCGCGGGGCCGGCTCCGCAGGCCGGCCCCAGCCGGTCTCGGTCCCGTCCACGGCTTGTCCTTTCTGCGCCTACCCGACGTCGTTCTCCGGCGAGGGGTTCTCGCCAAGACAGGCTACGGACGAGAACCCTATTCGGGCCACTGACCGTGCGCCCATCCCCCTGTCGTTCTTGATCACATGGCGGCACGCTGGTCGTGCACGTGCATCCACCCGAACGTTCTGTTAGACGGAAAAACTAACGCTCCGGTTCGGCGCCGGATGCTCCGGAAGACGCGCCGGATGGGTCGCGAGCGGTCCTCGCCTCCGTCTCCGAGGGTACGGCAAGCAGCTCCGGTGACGACCGGACGACGGCCGGCGCCGGGAAGCCACCCGGGCCGGCTGAGGCGGAAGTCACAGTGATCTCGATCGACGACGGTAACCGTCCCGGGGAGGCCGAGGCAACGCCCGGCACCGGGGTTGGCACGGGTTGCGGCGACGGCTCGGCGGTCACCGTGCCGCGCTCCTCCGGCAGCGGCGGCCGGAACTCGGTGCGGTCCAGGCTGCGCACCTCCGGGGCCGGATCGACCGCCCGGACCCCGGGCCGGGACGCGATGTCGTCCAGGGTCACCGGAGCGCCGCGGACCACGGCCGCGAAGACACAGGCACACCCTTCCCGGTACGCCGCCGCCTCCCGCGCCGCCGTCCGGGCGGCGTTCCCGTACGTCAGCCGCAACCGTTCCGCGCGCCGCCCGTCCCCGGTCAGCGACCGCTCCAGCCGCAGATAGTCGGCCTGCTCCCGGTCCCGGACCAGGGCCGCGTCGAGCATCCCGGCGGTCACGTCGCCGGGCATCGAGTAGATCGGGATCAGCGACACCTGGGTCCGCGCGTCCGGCAGCGGCACCCGGGTGTACACCTGCGCCACCGCCACCCCGGCCAGCATCGCCGGCAGCCGCCCGGACGCCGTGTACGCGTCCAGGCTGACCAGCGCCCAGGTCTCCCCCACGGCCGGCCCGGACGGGTCGGTCAGCATGGCCAGCTCGCGCCGGGACGACGCCAGATAGCCGCCGACCGACTGGCCCTCGACCACCCCGACCCGGACCACGTCGCCCGGGTCCTCGCCGGGCGGGCCACCGGGGCGGCCGGCCCAGACGACGGCGAGGACCAGCGTGACGGTAGCGGCCAGCGCCACTCCGGTCATCACCTGCAACCGGAGGGAGCCGCCCCCGAACCTGACGAGGACCGCTCGCAGCCGATGCGCGGGGCCCACGGTGATCACTCCAGAGTGAGGGTCAGCCGGCGTCCTGCAGGACGTCCAGCGCGTAGGTGAGGTCATCCGGGTAGTCGCTGACGAACCGCACCTCATCGTGCGTCCGCGGGTGCAGGAAGGCCAGCTCCCGGGCGTGCAGCCACTGCCGGTTCAGCTTCAGCCGGGCCGCCAGGGTGGGATCCGCGCCATAGGTGAGGTCGCCGACGCAGGGGTGCCGCAGCGCCGAGAAGTGCACCCGGATCTGGTGGGTGCGCCCGGTCTCCAGCCGCACGTCGACCAGGCTGGCGGCGCGGAACGCCTCCAGCGTGTCGTAGTGGGTGACGCTCGGCTTGCCGCCGGACATCACCGCGAACTTGTAGTCGGCCGTCGGGTGCCGGTCGATCGGCGCGTCGACGGTGCCGCGCAGCGGATCCAGGTGGCCCTGCACCACGGCGTGGTAGCGCTTCTCCACCTCGCGCTCCTTGAAGGCCCGCTTCAGCACGCTGTAGGCCATCTCCGACTTGGCCACCACCATCAGGCCGGTGGTGCCCACGTCGAGGCGGTGCACGATGCCCTGCCGCTCGGCGGCGCCGCTGGTGGCCACGTTCTGCCCCATCGCGGCGAGCCCGCTGACCACGGTCGGCCCGGTCCAGCCGGGACTCGGGTGGGCGGCCACGCCGACCGGCTTGTCCACCACCACGATGTCGTCGTCGCTGTAGATCACCGACATGCCGTGCACCGGCTCGGCCACCAGCGGGGCCGCGGTCACCGGCGGCGGCAGGGTCACCTCGAGCCAGGAACCCGCCGCGACCTTGTCCGATTTCGGCCGGGGAATGCCGTCGACCAGCGCGTCGCCGGCCTCGACCAGGGTGGCCGCGGCCGTCCGGGACAGCCCGAACAACCGGGAGACCGCCTGGTCCAGGCGCATCCCGTCGAGCCCGTCCGGCACCGGAAGAGAACGCGTGCCGCTCATGCCGTCTCCTCGGTCCCGGCGGCGCTCTCCGCCTTCTCGTCGGTCTTGCCCTTCAACCGGCTGCCGTCCCGCTGCCGCCCGGTCAGCTCCAGGATCACCGCGAGGCAGACCCCCACGGTCAGGCAGCTGTCCGCGATGTTGAACACCGCGAACACGTCACCGCCCGGCGCGAACGCGCTGATCATGTCGACCACGTGGCCGCGGAACGGGCCGGGCGCCCGGAACAGCCGATCGGCCAGGTTACCCAGCGCGCCGCCGAGCACCAGGCCGAGCGCCACCGCCCAGGGCACCGAGCGCAGCCTCGTCGCCATCCAGCCGATCCAGCCGATCACCACCAGCGTGATCACCGGGAAGATCCAGGTGTACGCGCTGCCGAAGCTGAACGCCGCCCCGCTGTTGCGCAGCAGCGACAGATAGATCAAGCCACCGAGGATCCTGACCGGCTCGTCCGGGTCGAGGTTCTCGGTGGAGAGGTGCTTCACCCACTGGTCGAGCGCCACCGCGACCAGTGCGGTGGCGCCCAGCACCGCGACGGCGCGCGGGGTGAAGCGGGAGGCCTTGTCGGCGTTCAGCGTCTTTCCTCCAGTTGCTTGCAAGAGACACAGAGAGTCGCGGACGGGAAGGCGGCCAGACGCTCCACCGGGATCTGGTTACCGCACTTCTCGCACCAACCGTAGTTGCCCTGTCCGAGCCGATCGATGGCACGCTCCACCTGTGTGATCCGCTCGAGCAGGTTGTTGGCCAGCGTGATCTCCTGCTCCCGCTCGAACGTCTTGGTGCCGGTGTCGGCCTGGTCGTCCCCGGCCGAGTCGGCGAGCCGCTCGCGTGAGAGCTCGGTGATCGCACTGAGCGCCTGATCGTACTCGGCCTGCAGCTCGTTGAGCCGCGCCACCAGAGCTTCCCGGATCTCGGCGGTCTCCGCCGTGGTGCGGGACCGCTCGGAGGCGGCCCCACCGCCTGCCCCGGGACGGATGTCGGTTGCCTTGGCCATCATCGCTCCCTCGGCCGCGCCCGGCGCGGCGATCAGCGGTCCCTGAGAGACCGTCCGGCCCCGAGGCCGCCCGATCCCTCCTGTCTTCCCCCGCGCGGTCTGCTCTCCCACGCTCCCACCCGGGGTGCTCCGGCGAGCCCGCCACCGTGCCGCCCGAGCCCGTCGTGGTCCCGGGCTGCCGCGCGAGCCGGCACGCTCGGCGGGCGTGGCCGCCGCTCCCGCCGGCCGCCGCCGCAGATCTTCCCCACCTGCAGAAATGGCGCGGCTGGACAAACGCCGCGCACTCCGGAGGGTGGCAAGAATACGGAACGTGAGATGCCCCGACAACCTGCCGGCCCCGCCGCACCCGACAAACCGGCACGAACATGCCGCCCGCCCGTCGGATACACGACGATACACCCCGAGTCACTCCCGCATCACCGGTTGTCACTCCACGCCAGGCTCCCGCGTCCCTGCCTACCCACCGCGGCGGCGGTCACGCGTCGGCCCGCTGATCAGCCGTCCAGCAGGCCCGCCAGCCGGGACGCCAGGTCGCCGGCGTCGGCGTCGACGGTGAAGACCTTGTCGCGGCTGGTCGCGCCGAGCCGGAGCGTCACCTCGGCCGCCCGCACCCCGAGCGCGTCAGCCAGCGCCCGCCGGACCGCCTCGGTGGCCCTGCCGTCCACCGCCGGCGCACCGACCGCGATGATCAGCGCCGGCCCGTGCGGCCCGGCATAACGCCCGCCCACCCTGGTCCGGCCGGCCCCGGGCCGAACCCGCACCGGCACCGAGAACCCGGGCGGCACCTCCCGCTTCCCCATCCCGTCATTCTGCCGTCCGCCCTGCGGCCCGATCGGGGGCGCATGCCGTCGCGTCCCATCAGCAGCACATGCCGCCGGCCCGACCCACCCCAATCGAAGCGCACGCCGCCCACCCGACCCGCCCCATCAGCAATACACGCCGCCGGTCCGACCCACCCCAATCGAGGCGCACGCCGCCCACCGGACCCGCAGCTCCATCCGCAACACACGCCGCCGGCCCGACCCACCCCAGTCGGGGCGCATGCCGCCCACCTGACCTGCCGCCCCATCAGCAGCACATGCCGGCAGCCCACCGAACCTCATCCGGAACGCATCGCAAGCGCCCGCACGCGCCCATTGCCCGCCCTCCCAGGGGGAGCCCCCGCAGATCAGTGTGGCCGGGAACCGCGGAAGACGCCGAGCAGGCTGTGGACAGAACCAGCATGTGGAAAACGGCGCCATGCGCCGGGACACGGACCGGCGGGGTTACGGACGCGGCCGGGAAGGCAGGGAAGGCAGGGAAGGCCGGGCAGGCCAGGAACGCCGGTCAGGCCGGGAACGCCGGTCAGGCCGGGAACGCCGGTCAGCGCCGGGCAGCCCGGGGACGCCGGCCAGCGGTGAGCAGGCCAGGCGGGCCAGGAACGCCGGTCAGCGGTGGGCTAGCCGGGCAGGTCGGTCAGCGGTGGGCGTTGGCGCCGAGCAGGCGGTCGACCGGCCGGCACAGGCCGCACGGGCTGAAGCCCAGCTCGACCGCCTCGGCGGCCGGGAGCGGCTCGGTCAGGCGGCCGACCAGGTGCGGGCAGTCCGCCATGTGGTAGCGCGGGCGGCCGTCGACCACCAGCACGTCGGTGTCGAGGCGGGCCACCTGGACCGCGTCGGTGGGGCGGACCGACTGGGGCAGCGGCTCGTCGTCCGGGTCGTCGGCGTCCGGTTCGCCGAACTCGTCGCCCAGCGCGGCCGGGTCCGGACCGGGATCGGCGGGACCGGAGGCCTGCGCGGGGAAGCTCCGCTCGGCCACGCCGGGGGCCTCGTTCGCGACGGGCGGCTCCGGGGTGGCGGGCGGGCGGCGCCAGGACTGGTCGTCGGCGTCCGAGCCGCGCGCCGCGCCGATCGTGGAGGAGGCGGCGTGGTAGTCCGCGGCGGCGGGCGTTTCGTCCGGCAGGTGTGTTCCCGCGGCAGGTGCGCCGGAGGGCGAATCGGTGGCTCGCGGAAGATCGACAGTGTCGCCTTGATCCGCCGAGGGGCGATCCGCGTATACCGGATCAGCGTCGGCGGCGGGGAAGCCGATCGGGTCGGTCCGGCCCGCCCCGGCGGAGGACTCGGCGGGCGAGGACCCGGCGGCGGACGATTCGGCACGCCCGGCCGCGGACGACTCGGCACGCCCGGCGGCGGAGGACTCGGCACGCCCGGCGGCGGAGAACTCAGCGGGCCCGGCGGGGCCGGGAGGCTCGGCGGCGAAGGGGCCGCCGGCGGCGCGGGGCGTGTCGCCGGGGTACCCGGAATCGGCTGCGAACGCGGCGCCGGCCGGGGCAGAATCGTGGGCGTCAGGCGCGGCGGTGCGGCGCGGCGGCGGCCCGGCGGGCACGGCGTCGTCCGGCGACCCGGTGGGGTCCGGCCCGGTGGCGCGGCGCGTCGTGGCGTTGTGCCGCAAGCCGATGACGAGGGCGACCGCGGCCAGCAGGCTGGCCACGATCGACGCTATGAGAAGGCTGCTCGACCCCCGGATCAGGCCGATCGCGAGGCACACCGCCGCGACGAGGATGAGCGGGAAACTAGCAGGAATCATGGCTCATCCTCGTCGAGCTGCTCGGGCTGTGGTCAGCGACCCGATTCGATGGCGTTGGACCGGCCGCCGTAGGAACCAGCGAGACCGGCCGCGGCGAGACCGCCGGAACCACCGACCGCACGGCTCGCGTCGGCACGCGCCATCTCGGCCTCCAGGCCCTGGCCACGGCCGTCGAGGTCGCGCAGCTGGCTCTCGAGGTAGGCCTTCAAGCGCGTGCGGTACTCCCGCTCGAACTGCTTGAGCTCCTCGATGTGCTTCTGCAGCGCGGTCCGCTTGGCGTCCAGGCCGCCCATGGCCTCCTGGTGCCGCTGCCGCGCGTCCCGCTCGAGGGCGTCGGCCTTGGCCCGGGCCTCCCGGGTGACCTCCTCCGCCTTGGAACGGGCGTCGGAGAGGAGCTTGTCGGCCTCGCGGCGGGCGTCGGACACGTGGTCGTCGGCGGTGCGCTGGGCCATCATCAGCACCCGGAGCGCCTGCTGCTCGCCGTCGGCGCCGGTCGGGCCGCCGGCCGGGCCACCCTGGGCGCGCACCTGCTCGAGCTCGGCCTGCATCTGCCGGGCGGCCTGCTCGGCCGCCGACTTGTCCCGCTGCACGCGGTCGAGCTGGCCTTTCAGGTCGTTGAGCTCGGCCGCGAGGCGGGGGTCGGCACCCGGGCCGGCTGGCGCGCCACCCCGACCGCCGCGCTCCACCTGGGCGCGCAGCTCGTTGTTCTCCTCGATCAGACGGGCGAGCTCGCGCTCGACCTCGTCCAGGAAGGCGTCGACCTCCTCCTCGTCATACCCCCGCTTGCCGATCGGGGGCTTCTTGAAGGCGACGTTATGCACGTCGGCCGGGGTCAGCGGCATCGAAACTCCTCGGGTCAGTCGCGGCCGCGGTTGGGGCTGCTGTCTATCTGTAGGTCTAGATGAGGCGAACTAGCACTAACTCCATGAGCACGAACAGGATAACCAGCAGCACGATGGAAGCCAGGTCCAAACTCACGTTACCAATGCGCAGCGGTGGGATCACACGCCTCAACGCCTTGAGGGGCGGATCCGTGACGCTCCACACCAATTCGAGTGCGGCAGACGCGCCCCGGCCCGGTTGCCAGCGGCGTCCGTACTGGAGCACCGCTCCCATGACGAACCTGCTCAGCAGCACCAGGAAGAAGAGGTACACCAACAGATAGAGAATCTGGAACACGATCGACAGCACGTCCGGCGGATCCCTCGTTCGGGTCAACTCTGAGTGAAGAAGCCACCCTCAGCGATCTTGGCCTTGTCCTCCGCGGTGACCTGGACATTCGCCGGTGAGAGCAGGAAAACCCGGTTGGTCACGCGCTCGATCGTACCCCTCAGGCCGAAAGCCAGCCCGGCGGCGAAGTCGACCAGCCGGCGCGCGTCCGATTCATCCATCTCGGTGAGATTGATGATCACCGGAACGCCGTCCCGGAAGTGCTCGCCGATGGTGCGCGCCTCCCGGTACGTGGTGGGGTGCAGCGTGGTGATCTGGTACCGCTGCTCCTCCTCCACCGGGCGGTGCTGGACCTGCGGCTGGTGGACCGGCGGCTGCGGGGCGAGCGCCAGGTTCTCCCGGGTGGAGTAGGTCAGCGAGGAGGACTGCTCGGGCGCCGCCGAGGGCCGGGTGATCGACCGCACACTGGCCCGCTCGATCCGGTCGTCGTCGTCCCGGTCCAGGTCGGCGCGCACCGAGGAGGCGCGCTCGCTGAGCCGGCTGCCGCGCTCGAACCGGTCGGCGCGGTCGCCCCGGTCGCGGTCGGCACGCGCCCGCGGGACGGCGTGCTCCTCCTCGACCTCGTCCTCGTCGTAGGAGTCCGAGTAGCGGGAGCTGGAGGAGTAGCGCTCCCGGTCGCGGTCCCGGTCCCGATCCCGGGACGAGCGGTGGGCGGTCTCCCGGTACCCACGGTCCTCGTAGTCGACGTCCTCTTCCTCGGCAAGCCCCAGCCACACCAGCGACTTACGGAAACCGTTCATGCCCCCACCTCCGTCCGCTTCTGCGGCCCGCGCCCCCTCGGCGAGCCGCGTCCCCCTGGCGAGCCGGACACCGGGTCCGATGCGGACCCGCGGCTCACTGCGACGCTGCGTCGTCGGACGCAACGGCCGCCGGGCGGTGGCGCGTCGCGTAAAACAACACCCATGTAGTTTGCTGCCCGCCGCAAGGCTACCGCAGCGAGTTTCGCATCCCGAGTAAAGATGTACCGATCCGTACGTGTGTCGCCCCATGCCGGACAGCGGCCTCCAGGTCGCCGCTCATCCCGGCCGAGAGCACCGTGGCCGCGGGATGCGTCGCAACGAGCTGACCAGCCACTTCGGCCAGTCGGGCGAAGGCGCGGTCGGGATCCTCGCCGAGCGGCGCGACGGCCATCAGCCCGCCCAGCCGCAGACCGTCCGATGAGGCCACCGCGTCGGATACCCGCCAGAGATCGTCACCGGCCACGCCGCCGCGCTGCGGGTCACCGTCCAGACTCACCTGGACCAGCACCTCGAGCGGCTCGTCCCGGACCGCCACGGCCGCCCGGTCCAGCGCGGTGACCAGGCGCAGCGAGTCCACGGACTCGACCACATCGGCGTACCCGGAAACCGATCTCGCCTTGTTGCGCTGCAGCTGGCCGACGAAGTGCCAGCGCAGCCGCACGCCGGCGGCCCGCACCTCGGCGGCCTTGCCGGACGCGTCCTGGTCCTTGTTCTCCCCGACGTCGGTGACGCCCAGCCCGGCGAGCAACAGCACGTCGCTCGCCGGGTAGGTCTTCGTCACCGCGGTCAGCGTGACCGCGTCCGGCGCTCGCCCGGCCGACTCGCAGGCGCGCGAGATCCGTTCGCGCACCCGCTGCAGGTTCGCGGCGAGCTCGGCCCGCCGTCCTTCGTGATTCAGGTCAGGAACCGTTCTTCAGGAAGTCCGGCACGTCCACGTCGTCGAAGAGCACCTTGCGCGGCGTCGGCGTGGCCGGCGCGGACGCGGGCTGGTGCGGGGTGAGCGACGTCGAGGTGATCGACGAGGCCGGCGAGGTGCTGGTCTGGACCGGCGCCGGCACCTGCTTGCGCACCGGCTCGGACGGCTTGTAGGACGGCGAACCGCCGTCGAAGCCGGCCGCGATCACGGTCACCCGCACCTCATCGCCGAGCGCGTCGTCGATGACCGCGCCGAAGATGATGTTCGCGTCCGGGTGGGCCGCGTCGGTGACCAGCTGCGCCGCGTCGTTGATCTCGAACAGGCCCAGGTCGGAACCGCCGGCGATGGAGAGCAGCACGCCGCGCGCGCCGTCCATGCTCTGCTCCAGCAGCGGGCTGGAGATGGCCCGCTCGGCCGCCTCGACCGCGCGGTTGTCGCCGCGCGCGCTGCCGATGCCCATGAGCGCGCTGCCCGCGTTGCTCATCACGCTCTTGACGTCGGCGAAGTCCAGGTTGATCAGACCCGGCGTGGTGATCAGGTCGGTGATGCCCTGCACACCGGAGAGCAGCACCTGGTCGGCCTGACGGAACGCGTCCATCATGCTGATCCCGCGGTCGCCGAGCGCGAGCAGCCGGTCGTTCGGGATCACGATCAGCGTGTCGCACTGGTTGCGCAGCTCGTCGATGCCGGCCTCGGCCTGGACCTGACGCCGTTTGCCCTCGAAGGAGAACGGACGGGTCACCACGCCGATGGTCAGCGCGCCGAGCTTGCGGGCGATGTTCGCCACCACCGGGGCGCCGCCGGTGCCGGTGCCGCCGCCCTCGCCACAGGTCACGAAGACCATGTCGGCCCCCTTGAGGACCTCCTCGATCTCGTCGCGGTGGTCCTCGGCGGCGTTCTTGCCGACTTCGGGCTGGGCGCCGGCGCCCAGACCACGGGTCAGCTCGCGGCCGACGTCCAGCTTGACGTCGGCGTCACTCATCAGCAGGGCCTGGGCATCGGTGTTGATCGCGATGAACTCGACGCCTTTGAGCCCAACCTCGATCATGCGGTTCACGGCATTCACGCCGCCGCCGCCGATGCCGACGACCTTGATGACCGCAAGATAGTTGTGCGGAGGTGTCATCGGGCTCAGCCTTCCCTTCCGGGGTTGGCGGATGCCGAGGGCCCCTGCGGTTCCACGGGGATCCGCACTTCGACATCCGCTGCCGTACAAGGGAGGGCGAGGAAACCCTCACCCTCTACTAGAGGTTGAGAGTTATGTCAACCACTCAAACCTCTTCGACGCAACGTATGCGGACATCGCGCCCGGACCAAAGAACCCGGGCGGCGTGTCGCGTCCGCTTACGAGGTGAGTATGCGACTCACCCGTAACCTCGACGGTAATATTCCGTTCGTACGTTTTCGCCGGTTTTACATATTTAGTTACCGAATGGTCACGATCCGTGGCGCGCTCACGTCGAACTTGGTGCCCTTCCGCTTGATCAGCGCGGTGGCCACCTTGCTCTTCTCGTCGCTCTGGGTGTCGTCCCCCCAGACCACCACCCGGCCCTTGCTCAGCTCCAGCTGGATCGCCACCGGCGACGGCACGGCGATCGCCACCAGCTGCTCGCGCAGGTCGTCGCTGAGCGAGGCGAGCACGATCAGCGCCGAGGCGGTGTTCGGATCGGCCGAGCCGGGCGTGGCGAGCCGGGCCAGCGGCAGGCCGGCCGGCGGCTCGGCCACCGTCCGGTACGGCACGCCGGCGTCGTCGATCAGCGCGAACCCGCCCTGCACCGGCACCGCGGCTACCGGAACCCGCTCGACCACCTCGACCCGCAGGGCGGACGGCCAGCTCCGGGTGACCGTCACCTTGTCGACCGGGGCCAGGCCACGCACCCGGGCCTCGACCTGGTCCAGGTCGACCCGGGCCAGCGGCTGGTCGGCCGGCACCGCGGCGGCGGCCCGGACCTGCTCCGGGTCCAGGGTCTGCGCGCCGACCACGTCCACCGACCGCACCCCGAGCACCGAGGTGCCGTAGAACAGCCAGGCCAGGGCGCCGGCGGCCAGCAGCACGCCGGCGCCGATCAGCCAGGGCAGCGCGGCCCGCAGCTTGCGCTGCCGGGCCCGGGCCATGAACCGGCGTGCGGACGGCGGCACCGCGTCGGTGTCCGCCCGCACCAGCCGCCAGTTGCGTGTGCCGGAGCCGGCCACCGATCAGCCCGCGAGGTCCGGCCGCAGGTCCACCTCGGCGAGCGCGGCCAGCAGCTCGTCGCCCATCAGCGAGATCGGCGGCGCGCCCATGGTCACCACCACGTCGCCGGGACGGCTGCGGCGGACCACCTCGGCCGGCACGTCCTCCCAGTCCGGGACGAAGACCTTGCGCTCGGCCGGCAGGTCGATCGCGGCGGTCAGGGCGAGCCCGCCCTCGCCCGGCCCGCGGGTCTCGCCCGGGCCGAACACCTCCATCACGATCACCTGGTCGGCCACCGCCAGCCCCTCGGCCAGCTCGGCCTGCAGGTCCCGGGTGCGGTACACCCGGTACGGCTGGAAGACCACCAGCAGGCGGCCGTCGCCGGCCACCTCGCGCAGCGTGCGCAGCGCGGCCATCACCGAGGTCGGGTGGTACGCGTACTCGTCGTAGACCCGGACGCCGGCCGCGATGCCCTTGCGCTCGAACCGGCGGCGGACCCCCGGGAACGACTCCAGCGCCTCGACGATCTTGTCCAGCGGCAGGCCCAGCTTGAGCGCGGTGAGCACGGTCGCGGCGCTGTTCAGGCCCATGTGCTTGCCGGGCAGCGCCAGCTTGAACTCGCCCAGCGGCTTGCCGTTCAGCTCGGCCTGGTAGCGCACGCCGTTGACGGTGGAGACCACGTCACTGATCCGGAAGTCGGCGTCGGGCGACTCACCGTACGTGTAGACGGTCTTGCCCTTGGCCCGCAGCCCGGCGATCAGCTCCTCGGTGCCCGGCCCGTCCGCGCAGGTCACCACGAAACCGTCGGCCAGCTCGCCGAACTCCAGGAAGCCGGCCTTCAGGTTGTCCAGGTCACCCCAGTTGTTGAGGTGATCGCCCTCGATGTTGGTGATGATCGCGACGTGCGGCCGGTAGATCAGGAACGACCGGTCGTGCTCGTCCGCCTCGGCCACGAAGTGCGGGCCGGTGCCGTGGTGGCCGTTGGAGCCGGCCGCGGAGAGCTCACCGCCGATCACGAACGACGGGTCCTGCCCGGCGTGCTGCAGGATCACCGTCATGATCGAGGTGGTGGTGGTCTTGCCGTGGGTGCCGGCCACCGCGATGGTCCGCCGGTTCGTCATCGCCGCGGCGAGCGCCTCGGAGCGGTGCAGCACCCGCAGGCCGCGCCGGCGCGCCTCGACCATCTCGACGTGATCCTGCGGGATCGCGGTGGAGTAGACGACCGTGTCGACGCCGTCCAGGTTCGACGCCTCGTGCGCCATGTGCACGGTCCCGCCCAGCGCGCGCATCCCGGCCAGCGCCGGCCACTCGCGCAGCTCGCTGCCGGAGACCGGGATGCCCCGGGTAAGCAGGAGCCGCGCCAGGCCGGCCATGCCGACCCCGCCGATCCCGATCAGATGCACGCTGCCCAGGTCCTCGGCGGTCATCTCACCGGCCGGCGTCAACTCCGCCGTGTTCACCACGTCACTCCCTCAGTCACAGAAAAGCTCACCGACCCACCGCTTCCAGAACGAAGCGCAGCAGCTGCTCGTCACCGTCACGGCGGCCGTAGCCGGCCGCGGCGTGCCCCATGGCGGCCAGCCGCTGCCGGTCCCGGGCCAGCGGGATGATGTTCCGCTCGATCCAGTCCGGGGTCAGCTCGCTGTTGTCCACCAGCATGCCGCCGCCCGCCTCGACCACCGGGAGCGCGTTGCGGCGCTGCTCCTGGTTGCTGAACGGGTAGGGCACGTAGATGGCCGGCATGCCGAGCGCGGTGGTCTCGGCGACGGTGATCGCCCCGCCCCGGCACAGCATCAGGTCGGCGGCAGCGTATCCGAGCTGCATGTCGGACAGGTAGGGCACCACGACATAGGGCACCGGCAGGTCGTTCGGCACGTCGAACGGGTCGTTGCGCCCGCCCTGCACGTGCAGCACCTGGATGCCGGCGTGGGCCAGCCGCTTGGCCGCCGCGGCCACCGCCAGGTTGATCGTCCGCGCGCCGGACGAGCCGCCGGAGACGAACAGCACCGGCAGGTCCGGGCGCAGCCCGAAGTGGTAGAGCGCCTGCGGGCGCAGCGCCGGGCGGTCCATCTGGGTGATCCCGGTACGCAGCGGGACGCCGACCAGGCGCGCGTTGCGCAGCGACTCGGCCTGCTCCAGCTGGTGCGGGAAGCCGACGGCGACCCGCTTGGTGAACTTCATGCCCATCCGGTTCGCCACGCCGGGGGGCACGTTCACCTCGTGCACCACGATCGGCAGCTCGCGGCGCCAGGCGGCCAGGTAGGCCGGGACCGACACGTAGCCGCCGAACCCGACCACCACCTCGGCCTGCACCTCGTCGAGGATCTCGCCGGCCGCGTGGGTGGACTTGTACATCCGGTCCGGGGTGCGCAGCAGGTCCAGGTTGAGCGAGCGGGGCAGCTGGAAGGCCGGGATCACCCGCAGGTCGTAGCCGGCCGCCGGGATGAGCTGGTTCTCCATCCCCTTGGGGCTGCCCAGCGTGGTGATCCGGATGTGCGGGAAGTGCCGGCGCAGGGCGTCGGCGAAGGCCAGCAGCGGATAGATGTGTCCGCCGGTGCCTCCTCCGGCGAGCACGACCGACCGCAGCGGAACCATCACCGTCTCCTTCCCTCCCCCGCGCCAACGGACTTCACCGACTTCGCCGGTTTCGTGGAGACCGGCCGCCGCGGCGAGGGGAGCGGCGGCAGCGGGGCCCAGACTAGTCGCACCCATCGAGGCGTCGGACGGGCGTTCAGGGCACGCGCCGCATCCGGCTCCGCCCGGGCGAACGAGGCCAGCATGCCGATCGCCGCCATGGCCACGATCAGAGCGCTGCCACCCGCGGAGATGAACGGTAGCGGAAGGCCGGTGATGGGCAGCAGCCCGACCACCCCGCCCATGTTGATGACGGCCTGGACGACCAGCCAGGTGGTGATCGCGGCGGCCGCGAGGCGGCGGAACGGGTCGGTGGAGCGGCGGGCGATCCGGAAACCGGTGTAGGCCAGCACCGAGAAGAGCGCCAGCACCACGGTGCAGCCGACCACGCCCATCTCCTCGGCGAGGATCGAGTAGATGAAGTCGTTCTCCGCCTCGGGGACCCAGCCCCACTTCAGCGCGCCCTTGCCCAGCCCGACGCCGAACCAGCCACCCTCGAAGATCGCCGAACGCCCCTGGATCAGCTGGTAGCACGTGCCGCCCGGATCGCACTTGTCGAGTGGGGTGAGGAAGGCGGTGAGGCGCTCCACCCGGTAGTTCGGCGCCTCGGAGGTGCCGGAGCCGGCGCCCCGGGAGGCCGCGGCGATCAGCAGGCCGATACCGGTCAGGCCGAGCACACCGAGGGCGCCGAACACCCGCAGCCGCACGCCGGCCGCCCAGAGCAGCCCGACGATCAGCGCCAGCAGCACCAGCATGGTGCCCACGTCGTTGTAGCCGACCAGGACGAAGAGCAGGCCGACCACCGGGAAGAGCGGCATCGCCAGCTCGCGCCAGTGACCCAGGGCCGCGCCCTTGCGGGCGATCAGGTCGGCGCCCCACAACACCATGGCCAGTTTGGCCAGCTCGGACGGCTGCACGCTGACCCCGCCGACGGCGAGCGAGAGCAGGCTGACCGAGATCCCGGCGACCCGCTCGCTCTCCTGGGCCTCGATGTGCTTGACCATGACGACCAGGTTCTGGAAGGAGAGCAGCACCACCGCCGCGCCGAGCACGTACTTGCCCAGGGCGCGCAGGGTGATCGCGGGCAGCCGCTGGCAGATCCAGAAGGCGACCAGGCCGAGCAGCGCGTACACCGCCTGGCTGGAGATCGCCGAGAAGGCGTTGCCGTTCGCCGCGTACGCCTTCACGCTCGTCGCCGAGAAGACCATGGTCAACCCGATCAGCAGCAGCATGCCGGCGCTGGCGATCAGCAGGTAGTAGGACGAGAGGGGGCGGGCCAGCAGCCCGTGCACCGCGGGCAGCAGCTGCCGGCTCAGTGACGGGCGGGCCTTGTCGGTACGGTCGTCCGCCATGCCCCCATCATCGTCGTGACGACACGCCACCGACGTGTACGTCGATGGCGTGTCGCCTGAGACTTAACCCATGACCGCCAGGTGGTCGCTGTAGAACAGGCCCAGGCCGATCGCCGCGCAGATGCCCGCGATGATCCAGAACCGCACCACGATGTTGACCTCGCTCCAGCCGGCCAGTTCGAAGTGGTGGTGCAGCGGCGACATCCGGAAGACCCGCTTGCCGGTGGTCCGGAACGAGATCACCTGGATCACCAGGGACATCGTGATGATCACGAACAGGCCGCCGATGATCACCGAGAGCAGCGTGGTCCGGGTGGCCACCGCCAGGCCGCCGATCAGGCCGCCCAGGCCGAGCGCGCCGGCGTCGCCCATGAAGATCCGGGCCGGGCTGGTGTTCCACCACAGGAAGCCGACCAGGGCGGCCGCCGCGGCCGCCGCGATCATCGCGATCTCCAGCGGGTCCCGGACCTGGTAGCAGTGTTCCTGGGTGAGCTGGCTGGTGAGCCGGTAGTCGTCGTCGCCGCACCAGTGCCGGTACTGCCAGAAGCCGATCAGCGAGTACGCCCCGAGGACCAGGATCGACGCGCCGGTGGCCAGGCCGTCCAGGCCGTCGGTCAGGTTCACCCCGTTGGACATCGCCATGATCACGAAGACGAAGACCATGACCGCGCCGACCTTGCCGACGTCCAGCCAGCTGACATCCCGGATGAACGAGATCTTCTCGCTGGCCACGGTCTCCCCGTTGGTGCTCGGGAAGTAGAGCGCGGCGATGCCGAAGCCGATGCCGGCCAGCAGCTGGCCGAGCAGCTTGCCCTTGGCGCTGAGGCCGTCCGAGTTGCGCTTGCGGACCTTCAGGAAGTCGTCCAGGAAGCCGACCGCGCCGCAGAACACCAGCAGACCGAGCAGCACCAGCGCGGTCATCGTGGGCCGCTCCTGGGCGATCTGCCGGTCCGGCAGGGTGGTCAGGGCGACGTGCCCGGCGACGTACGCGAAGACGGTGGCGAGGATGAACGCCACGCCGCCCATGGTCGGGGTGCCCCGCTTGCCCAGGTGGGTCTGCGGGCCGATGCTCCGGATCGGCTGGCCGGCCTTCAGCGCCGAGAAGACCTTGATGGCGATCGGGGTGCCGAAGAGCGAGATGAGAAAGGCGACCGCGGCCGCGACGATGACTGCCCTCACGTGGGCTGAACCTCCTCGGGACGCCGCAGCCAGTCGGCGACGTCCCATGTGCGGTACCGGGAACCCTTGACCAGCACGACGTCGTCGGCGCGCAGGTCGGCTTGCAGAATCTCGATCGCGGCGGCCTGGTCGGCGGCGAAGTGGGCGGTGCCCCGCCACGCGCCCACCTCCGCCGCGCCGTCCAGGATCGGCCGGGCGTTCTCCGCCACCGCGATCAGCCGGTCGACGCCCAGCCCGGCGGCCAGCCGGCCGGCCTCGGCGTGCCCGGACACCTCGTGCTCGCCCAGCTCGGCCATGTAGCCGAGCACGGCGGTGGTGCGCTTGCCGGCGCCCATCGCCGCGAGCGCGTGCAGCGCCGCGGCGGTGGACGACGGGTTGGCGTTGTAGGAGTCGTCGATGACCGTCACCCCGTCCGGCCGCTCGACCACGTCCATCCGCCGGCCGGACACGATGCCGACCTCGCCGAGCGCGGTGACCAGGTCGGGGAAGGCCATCCCCGCGGTCAGCGCGACCGCGGCGGCGGCGAGGGTGTTCGCCACCTGATGCCGCCCGGCGACACCCAGTCGGACATTCCCCGATTCACCACCGCTTTCGAGTACGAAGGACGCCCGCCCCAGCGAGTCCACGGTGACGTCCACGGCCCGCAGCCCGGCCGACTCCCGCTCGCCGACCTGGATCACCCGCGCGACCGTCCGCGACGCCATCGCCGACACCAGCGGGTCGTCCGCGTTCAGCACCGCGACGCCGGACTCGGGCAGCGCCTCGACCAGCTCCCCCTTGGCCAGCGCGGTGCCCTCCATCGACCCGAACTCGCCGAGGTGCGCGGCGCCGACGTTCAGCACCACCCCGATCGACGGCCGGGCGATGCCGGTCAGGTAGCGGATGTGCCCGATCCCCCGGGCGCCCATCTCGAGCACCAGGAACCGGGTCTTCTCGTCGGCCTGCAGCACCGTGTACGGGAAGCCGAGCTCGTTGTTGAGCGAGCCGGGCAGCGCCACGGTCGGCCCGAGCCGGGACAGCAGCTGCCCGATGAAGTCCTTGGTGGTGGTCTTGCCGGACGACCCGGTCAGCCCGACCACGGTCAGCTCGGGCAGCCGGGCGAGCACCTCGTGGGCCAGCTTGGCGAGCGCGTCCAGCTGGTCCTCGACCACCACGCCGGGCACGCCGGCGTCCCGGGTGCCGAGCACACCGGCCGCGCCGGCCTCGACCACCTGCCGGCCGAACTCGTGGCCGTCCACCTTCTCGCCGGCGAACGCCACGAACAGCCCGCCCGGGCCGACCTTGCGGGAGTCGTACTCCACCGCGCCGGTGACCACCTCCGCGCCGTCGGTGCCGACCAGCCGGCCGCCGGTGATCCCGGCGATCTCGGCGAGCGAAAGACTGATCATGACCGTCCTCCCAGCGCGGCGGCCAGCTCGATCCGGTCGTCGAACGGCAGCACCTGACCGTTCACCTCCTGGCCCTGCTCGTTGCCCTTGCCCAGGACGGCGATCACGTCGCCGGCGGTGGCCATCCGGACCGCCTCGTCGATCGCGGCCCGCCGGCCGGCGACCTCGACCACCTTGGCGGCCGAGTGTGCCTCCTCGGCGCCACGGCGCACCGCCGCGCGTACCGAAGCCGGGTCCTCGGTCCTGGGGTTGTCGTCCGTGATGATCACCAGGTCGGCGCCCTGCGCCGCGGCCTCACCCATCAGCGGCCGCTTGCCCTTGTCCCGGTCGCCGCCGGCGCCGAGCACGCAGATCAGCCGCCCGCCGCGCCCGGTGGCCAGCTCGCGCAGCGCGGCCAGGGCGGCCACGATCGCGTTCGGCTTGTGCGCGTAGTCGACGACGCCGAGCACCTCACCCGGCGAGCTGACCTGCTCCAGCCGGCCGGGCACGCCGGAACACGCCGCGATGCCGCGACCGGCCACCGCGGGGTCGATCCCGACCGAGGCCAGCAACGCCAGCGCGAGCAGCGCGTTGGCCACGTTGTGCAGGCCGGGCAGCGCGACGCCGGTCGCGACGGTGAGGCCGTCCGGCCCGTGCGCGGTGAACAGCTGCCCGAAAGCGGACGGCCGCACCTCGGACGCCCACCAGGTGGCCGCCGGGTTCCCGGCCGCCGAATAGGTCACCGTGCCCGGCGTGTGCAGCGCCATCACCGCGGCGTCGTCGTGGTTGAGCACGCCGATCGCGCTGCGCCCGTCGAAGAGCCGCGCCTTGGCCGCGAAGTACTCCTCGGAGGTCGGGTGGAAGTCGAGGTGGTCCTGGCCGAAGTTGGTGTAGCCGGAGGCGGCGAACCGGATGCCGTCCGCGCGGCCCATCACCAAGGCGTGGCTGGACACCTCCATGACCACCGCGGTCACCCCGCGCTCCACGCCGACCGCGAGGATCGACTGCAGGTCGGTGGCCTCCGGCGTGGTCCGCACGCTCTTCACCGTGAAGTCGCCGAGCCGGGTCTCCACCGTGCCGACCAGCCCGGTGACCTGCCCGGCCGCCCGCAGGCCGGCCTCCACCAGGTAGGACGTCGAGGTCTTCCCGGCCGTCCCGGTTATCCCGATCATGGTGAGCCGCCGGGACGGCTCGCCGTAGATCGCCGCCGCGGCCGCGCCGAGCACCGCCCGCGGCTGCTCGGCGACCAGCACCGGCAACCCGGCGGCGAGCGCGGCCTCGCGCCCGGCCGGGTCGGTCAGCACCGCCGCCGCGCCGGAGCGGGCCGCGTCCGCGACGAACTCGGCGCCGTGCCGGTTCGCGCCGGGCAGCGCCGCGTACAGATCTCCAGGGCGCACCGCGCCACTACTGTGAGTGACCCCGGTGACAGCGATGTCACCACCGTGCAGCGCGGCCGGAAGCAGCTCAGCGAGCCGCGTCAACGGGATCGGCGCGACGGTCTCGGGTCGGGGAATGCCGGACACGGCGTCAGACCCTACCCGGTACGCCACAGGTTCCCGTCAACGCCATGCGACCCACGTCATGGCCGCAGCTTGAAGGTCGGCGGTTTGGTGGTGGACGGTGGCACAAAGTAATGGAGCAGGGTGTAGCCCATTATCTTGGAGAAGGCCGGCGCGGACACCTCGCCGCCGGTGCCCTTGGCCACGTCCATCGAGACGGCGACCACGTACCGCGGGTTCTCGGCCGGCGCCATGCCGACGAACGAGCTGGCGTTGTGGCTGGTGTACTGCCCGTCCACGACCATCTTGCCGGTGCCGGTCTTGCCGGCCACCCGGAAGCCGCCCACCTGCGCCTTGGTGCCGGTGCCCTCGTTGTCCTCGGTCACCGCCTCCAGCAGGGTGCGCAGCTGGCTCGCCACCTTCGCGTCCAGCACCCGGTGCGTCTCCGGGGCGGCCATCGGGGTCTCGGTGCCGTCGCCGGCCACCGTCGACTTGATCAGGTGCGGCTGGATGTAGACGCCGTCGTTGGCGATCGCGCCGTACCCGGCGGCCATCTGCACCAGGGTCGCCGAGACGCTGTGCCCGATCGGCACCGACCCGTACGCCGAGCCGCTCCACTCGTCCGGCGGCAGCAGCATGCCGGGCGACTCGCCGGGCATGCCCTCCCCGGTCGCCTTGCCCAGCCCGAACTTCTGCTGGTACTCGTAGAGTTTCTGCTTGCCGAGCTTCTCGCCGATCAGGATGGTCCCGACGTTGGACGAGTAGGCGAGGATCCCGGCGATGGTCAGCTTGTCGCCCTTGGTGAGCTTCTCGTGGTCCTCGAACGGGATCCCGCCGCGCACGATCGCCGGCGCCACCACCTGCGTCGACTCCGGGGTGATCAGGCCCTCCTGCAGGGCCGCACCGATCACGAACGCCTTGTGGCTGGAACCCGGGTCGGTGACCACCGCGGTCGGCACGTCGATCCGCTGGTTCTCCTCGGACTTCTCCGGCTGGTCCGCGTTGTAGGACGGGTAGCTGGCCTGGGCGAGGATCTCGCCGGTCCGGGCGTCCATCACCACCGCGCCGGCCACCTTGGCGTTGTTCCGCTCGGCCTCGGCGTTCAGGAACCGCTGCGCGTTGTACTGCACCCAGCGGTCGATGGTGAGCTTCACCGAGCTGCCCGGCCGGGCCGGGGTGGTCTGCTGGTAGCCGCCGGCGATCGGCACGTTGAGGCTGCCCTTGCCGGTCTCGTAGACCCGCTTGCCGTCGGTGCCGTGCAGCACGTCGTCGTAGCGGGCCTCCAGGCCGACCAGGCCGCGCTGGTCCTCGCCGGTGAAGCCGATCAGGTTCGCGGCCAGGTCCTTGCCCGGCGCGTCCCGCCGCTCGTCGAGGTGCGTGTAGATGCCCGGCAGCTTCATCGCCTCGATCTCGTCGGCGATCGAGATGTCCACGCCGCGGGCCAGGTAGCGGAACCGCAGCCAGGTGCCGAGCACCTGCTTGCGCTGCATGTTCGCGGCCAGCTTGGAGGCCGGGATGCCGAGCAGCTTGGACAGCCGCACCGCGGTGGCGCCCAGGTTCTTCTGCAGGCCGGCGCTCTCCGGGTCGGCGTAGATGTACCGCGCCTCGACGCTGTTCGCCAGCACCGCGCCGTTCCGGTCCAGGATGCTGCCCCGCGGGGCCGGCAGCTCGACCGTGCTGAGCCGTTTCTCGCGCAGCTTGACCAGGCTCTCCACCTCGGCCGGCGAGGTGCCCACCTGGAGCACCACCAGCCGCACGCCGATCATGACGAACAGCGAGAGCGCGAGCACCGTGCCGAGCCGCAGGCGGCGGGTGCTGTTGGCCAGTTTGGGCGGTTCGGCCGGCACCGGCCGCGGCCGCCGGGCCGCTTCCCGGCCGGGACCACGACCGGTCCGATCGGTCACCGTCCGCCGTGGTCCGGGTTCCGGCTTCCCGGTACGGCGGGTGCTCGCCCCGGCCGGCTCGGGCACCCGGCGGACCCGGGGGGTGTCGCGCTCGGCGGCCCGCTCCCGTGCCTCACGCCCGCGACCGGCGCCGGCCCGGGTCTCGCGCTCCCGGCTCTTGCCGGCCGGCTCCCGCGACTCCCGGCCCCGGCCGCCGCTCTCCCGGGGCTCGCGGCCGCGGGACGTGCTCTCCCGTGCCTCCCGGCTCCGGCTGGTGCTCTTCTCCCGCGGCTCGCGTGGCTCGCGTGGCTCGCGTGGCGCGCGGTCCCGCTCGGCGGCCGGCGGCTCGCCGGTGCGCGAGCCCCGCTGCCGGGCCCGGGGCGCGCCCTCGCCGCCCTCGACCACCTGCAGGGCCGGGCGGAACGGGTCGGCGGTGCGCCCGGTCCGCGGGGTGCGGCCGCGCTCGGCCACCGTCCGCCCGCGCGGCGTGTACGCCCGCGCCTCGCCGATGCTGGAGAAACCGCGCCGCTCCGGCCGCTCCGGCTGGTCGGTCTCCTCCGGCGGAACGGCACGCGACGCAGCGCGCCGGGGCGGAGTGCCCCGGCGCGGTGTCTCGTCGTCTCGCGGCGACACGGCTTACTGCCCCGTTCCCACAGCGTTCTGGCCGGCGTCGTTCTGACCGGCGCCGTTCTGGCCGGCGTCGTCCGCACCCGCGGCCGGCTGCTGCTTGCCGCCGGCGCCCTTGCTGGGGTCGGCGTCCGCGCCGGTCGTCGGCAGCGAGTCCTGCGCGGTCACCGAGACCGGGCCGTGGCCCGGCGTCGGCGGCCGGATGATCTTGCCGTCCGGGAGCCGGATCATCGCCGGGTTGTCCGCCCGGACCAGGCCCAGCCGGCGCGCGGCGGCCTCCAGGTTGCCCGGGCTGGACACCTGGATCAGCTGCTGGTCCAGCTCCTGCTGCTGCTCGGCGAGCTCGGCCTGGCTGTCCCGGAGCGCGTCCAGCCGGAACGACTGCTCCATGGTCTTGGTGTTGATCAGCAGGATGCCCACCACACCGACCAGGACCAGCGCGACCACGCCGGCCGCGAAGGTCGGCCGCGGCGCGCGGATCGGCAGCGGCGGCGCGACCCGCAGGCGCGGCAGCGCCGGCGTGGCCGTCTCGGCGGTGTCCAGCCGCTTGGCCGCGGTGCCCTCGACGGTCACCTCGATCTCCCCCTCGACCCGCAGGCCGGCCCGCTCCCGGCGGTCCTCCCGCCCGGTCCCGGACCGGCGCGTGTCGGACCGGCGCGCCCCCCGGACGCCGGCCCCCTCGCTCCGGGCATCGCGGCTCGCCCCGCGCCCACGCTCGCCCGCCGTGGAGCGTGGTTGCGCCGCACGGCCCCCCGACCGCGGCGCGTTGGTTCGCTCGCTCATGCTTCCCCCTCCCCCTCTTCGTCCGCCCTAGGGCGTTTCCGCCCTTGCCCCCCGTGCGTTGTTGCCATGCGAGGCCGTTCGCGACCGGCCCGTGGTCCCTGGTTCGCCCTGCTCTCGTTCTCGTCCAGCCGTTCCACCGCGCGCAGCTTCACCGAGGCCGCCCGCGGGTTCTCCGCCACCTCCGCCTCGCTGGGCAGCTCCGACCCTCGGGTCAGCAGCCGCAGCGTGGGGCCGGTGCCGGGCAGCTCGACCGGCAGGTCGATCGGCCCGGTGCTGCGCGCCCTCGCGGTGACGGCGCGCTTGACGATCTTGTCCTCCAACGATTGATAACTCATCACCACAAGTCGCCCGGCGGGCGACAAGGCGTCCAAAGCCGCCGGAATCGCGGATTCCAGCACCTCGAGCTCGCCGTTCACCTCAATGCGTAGTGCCTGGAACGACCTTTTCGCGGGATTTCCACCCGTTCGCCGCGCGGCGGCGGGAATGGCGTCCTTGACCAGCTCGGCCAGCCGCTGGGTCGAGACGATCCGCTGTTTCGCCCGCTCCCGCACGATCGACGAGACGATCCGCGGCGCGAACTTCTCCTCGCCGTACTGCCGGAGGATGCGGACCAGCTCACCCGGCTCGTACGTGTTGACGACCTCTTCCGCGGTGATCCCCCGGGACTGGTCCATCCGCATGTCCAGCGGGGCGTCCTGCGCGTACGCGAAGCCGCGGTCCGCCTCGTCCAGCTGCAGCGAGGAGACACCCAGGTCGAACAGTCCGCTCTGGATCGCCGGCAGGTCCAGCTCGGCGAGCACCCGGGGCAGCTCGTGGTAGACCGCGTGCACCAGGTGGGTCCGCTCGGCGAATCGGGCCAGCCGGTGCCGCGAGTGGGCGAGCGCCTCGGTGTCCCGGTCGAGTCCGATCAGGGTGACGTCCGGGAACCGCTCCAGCACCGCCTCGGCATGCCCGCCGAGGCCCAGCGTGAAGTCGACGTGCACCGCGCCGGGCCGGGCCAGGGCCGGACCGAGCAGCTCGAGGCAGCGTTCCAGCAGCACCGGAACGTGCGCACCGCGCGGCTCCCCCATGTCGACCCCCATTGCCCCACCTGATCGCGTGTCACCCGGTTGTTACCTGTTGCTGCCATGCCGGCCCGGCCGCCATCCGTACCGCCAGATCCCCATCCGCTCTGTCCCGCGCCGGCATGACCGGCCCTGGACACGCGCCTGGCGCCGGGGAAGAGGCGCCAGGAGCGGGAGCGGCTGGAGATCTCGCAGTACGGCAAGCAGTGGCGGTCGGGCCGGAACTCCCAGCGGCCCACCGAGTGCCACGCCTTACAGTCCGCCGGGCAGCACCCCCTCCTCGATGTCGGCGAACTCTTCCTCGCTCGCCGAGAGGTAGTCGTCCCAGGACTGCTTGTCCCAGATCTCGACCCGGGTGCTGGCCCCGATCACCACGAGATCCCGGCCGAGACTCGCGTACTCCCGCAGGTGTGCGGGGATGGTGACCCGGCCCTGTTTGTCAGGCACCTCGTCGTGGGCGCTGGCGAAGAACACCCGGCTGTAAGCCCGGGCGGCCTTGTTGGTCACCGGCGCCTCGCGCAGCTGGCCCGCGATGCGCTGGAACTCCGGCATCGGGAACACGTACAGACAGCGCTCCTGTCCTTTCGTGATCACGACACCTCCCGCCAGCTCATCCCGGAACTTGGCCGGGAGGATCAGCCGGCCCTTCTCGTCCAGCCGAGGGGTGTGCGTGCCGAGGAACATCGGCCCCCACCCCTTTGCCGGGACGGCCGCTCCTTCGCGGAGGGAGTGGACCGTCTGTCAACTCGGGCCGGCAGGCTCTCGGTCACGTTCCCTCAGTCCTGCCACTGCGCCCCACTCTACTCCACTTCCCTCCACCTGCAACCCGAAAGCGTTGGCTCGCGAGCCGTTTTCGCGGACGTAATCCCAGTTCACAGGTGGTGGGGCGGAGTGGAGGGGCGGAGCATGATCAACCAGGTCCGGTTTCCGACATCCGGCACACGGGGTCCGAAAACTCCGCTCGAAAAGGGCACTTCAACCCGTCGCGCGACCCGTCGGAGCACGGTGGGGAGGGAAGTGGAGCGGCCCGGTGGAGCAGAGTGGAGCGCTCCAGGTGGCGCGAGTGGAGGGTCCGGGAGGGCGACAGTGGACCGTCGGGCCGGTCTGTGTGGACCGTCCGGGAGCCGCCGTCCTTCGGCCGATGACCGGGCACCTCGGCGTACCGGGAATCGGCAGCGGCCCGGGATGCGCGGACCGGAACCCGGCGGCGGACCGGGATGCGCGGACCGGAACCTGGCGGCGGACCGCACGCGGAACGCCAGTGGGGCGCGACCCGAACCGGGTCGCGCCCCACTGGCGATGTGTCCTTACTTACTACGTGCTGTCAGGCGACCATCCGCCGCACGACGTAGTTGCTGCCGTAGATCTTGTGCTTGCCGACCCGGGCGCCGGTGTGCGGCGAGTCGTACATGTAGCCGCCGCCGGCGTAGATGCCGACGTGGGACCCGTAGGAGCCGGAGCGGAAGACGATCAGGTCACCGACCTGCTTCTTCGACTTGCTGACCGACTTGCCGTACTTCTGCTGCAGGTTCGCCTTGTGCGGCAGCTTCTTGCCGGCCGCCTTCTTGTAGACGTACTGGGTGAACCCGGAGCAGTCGAACCGCTTGGGACCGGAGGCGCCGAACTTGTAGAGCGCGCCCTTGTGCTTCTTCGCCTCGGCGAGGACCTTGGCCCCGCTGGACTTCAGGGTGATCTTCACCTTGCCGCTGGCGGCCTGGTTGTAGCCGCTGCCGGTGAAGAGGGTGCGGACGGTGACGCCGGAACCGACGCCCTTCTTGTCGGGCCGGGCCGCCAGGGTCACCGCACCGCTCTTCACGGTCTCGGTGTCCCAGGTGACCCATTTGTTGGTGCGCCAGGCCTGCAGCCGGACCGTGCCCTTGGCGACCTTGCCGGTGCGCGGGTCGATGACCTTGGCGGTGACCTTGAGGGTGGAGCCCCAGGGGAGCTTCCGGGTGTTGACCGAAGCGGTCAACTTGGGCGTGACCTTGGCTGCCGCCGCCGTGGTGGCGGTGGTGGCGCTCGCGACCGGAGTGGCGGACGCGGCCGCCGGCGAGGCTCCTACGAGCTGGCCGGCGCAGAGGCAGAGGCCCAGGGACAGTGCGACGGTACCGGCGCCGGACATGCGGCGGCCCCGGCTCGAACTGTGTTCGTGCACGGTAGAGATATCCCTCCGGCACGCCTGCGAGGTTAGCTGTCGGGTTCGGGCGGGAAGGCTTGCCCGGCCACCGATGGTGGCTTCACCCCGAGGTCCGGCCGGGTGCGCCGCTTGTGGGGCGTGCGGCGCGGCCGGGACCGGTTGGTGGGTCCCCCGTCCCTGCCCCCTGATGCCTTGTCAGCGTTCTGGTGCGTGATGGTCGCGTCGTCCAGCCCGGGGCAGGGCTCGGCGTGAGCCGGATCGGCGCGGCCGGCGAGCGGTTGCCGCCGGTGAATCTTTGGTACCCGACTTCGCTCATGATCGTCAGGTGCGATCCGGTTACTCAGCGTGTTTGGCATTCTGGGCGCTGTCCAATTTGTTACCTCCGGAAGACAAATGTCATCACCGGTTGCGTTCGGTCAGCTACACAGCGTCGAATCCGACCAGTGAACCAGAACACACAATTTCTGCGCGGGTAACCCGTTCGGAACCTCGAAACGTCGGGTCAGCGGCGCAAACGTGGTAATCCGAATGGGGTGGGGGGCCGGCAACGGCGCCGGGAGCCTTCCGGCAACTCGACGTAACCCCGGGGTCCGGTACCCTCGCTGGCGTGACGGACGGGAAGATGCCCCTGCGGGCCATAGTCGCGACCACCGCGTCGAAGACCGCGGCCGCGCTCTCCAGGGCCGCGGGACGCGGCGACGGATCGGTGATCGGCGGCTGGATCGGCCTCAAGATCGATCCGGACCTGCTGTCCCACCTCGCGTCCGGCCGCGCCGTCGCGCTGGTCTCCGGCACCAACGGCAAGACCACCACCACCCGGCTCACCGCGGCCGCGGTCGGCGTGCTCGGCCGGGTCGCCACCAACGGCTACGGCGCCAACATGCCCACCGGTCACACCTCCGCGCTGGCGAAAGAGGGGCACACCCCGTTCGCCGTGCTCGAGGTCGACGAGCACTACCTGGCCCAGGTGATCGACGCCACCCGGCCCAAGGTGGTGGCGCTGCTCAACCTCTCCCGCGACCAGCTCGACCGGGCGAAGGAGGTGGCGATGATGGCGCAGCTGTGGAAGACCGCGCTGGCCGGCCACCCCGAGATCCGGGTGGTGGCCAACGCGGACGACCCGATGGTGGTCTGGGCGGCCGCCGGCAGCCCGCAGACCACCTGGTTCAGCGCCGGCCAGCGCTGGCACGACGACTCGTTCGTCTGCCCGGAGAGCGGCCACCCGATCGAGCGGGCCAACGGCGACTGGTGGTGCACCGGCTGCCCGCTGCGCCGACCGGTCCCGCAGTGGGTGGTCGAGGAGGACGGGGTGATCGACCCGCGCGGCGACTGGCACCTGGTCAAGCTCCAGCTCCCCGGCAAGGTCAACCTGGGTAACGCGGCCACCGCCCTCGCGGTCGCCGGCGAGTTCGGGGTCCGCCCGATCGAGGCCCTCCCCCGGCTCTCCCGGGTGACCTCGATCGCCGGGCGCTACGCGCAGGTCGACCGGGACGGCCGCAACATCCGGCTGCTGCTCGCCAAGAACCCGGCGAGCTGGCTGGAGGCGTTCGACATGGCCGACCAGGCGCCGACGCTGCTCTCGATCAACGCGCGGGACCCGGACGGGCTGGACACCTCGTGGCTGTGGGACGTCGACTTCGCCCCGCTGCGCGACCGGCCCGTGCTGATCACCGGCGACCGGGCCTACGACCTGGCCGTCCGGCTCGAAGTGAACCGTGTGCCGTTCCAGCACGTACAAACCTTCGACCAGGCGCTCGCGGCGGTGCCGCCCGGCCGGCTCGAGGTGATCGCCAACTACACGGCGTTCCAGGACATCCGCGCGGTGCTCGACCGTGTCAACTAACACCGAGGTCACAGCATGAACGACAGCACCTTGCGGATCGTCTGGATCTACCCGGATCTGCTCTCCACCTACGGTGACCGGGGCAACCTGCTGATCCTGGCGCACCGGGCGGCCGCCCGCGGCATCCCGGTGGAGACCTACGAGGTCCGCTCCGACATGCAGATGCCGACCACCGCCGACATCTACCTGATCGGCGGCGGCGAGGACGGCCCGCAGTCGCTGGCCTCGCAGCGGCTGATCACCGACGGCGGGTTGCACCGCGCGGTCAACCAGGGCGCTGCGGTCCTGGCCATCTGCGCGGGTTACCAGCTGTTCGGTCATTCGTTCTTCGCCAAGGGGACGAAATGTGCCGGGCTCGGTCTGCTCGACATCACCTCGGACCGGGGTGAGAGCCGGGCCGTCGGCGAGCTGCGGGGCGACATCGACCCGCGGCTCGGGCTGCCCCCGCTGACCGGCTTCGAGAACCACGGCGGCCGCACCCACCTGGGCCAACACGCCGCACCGCTGGCCCGGGTCACCGGCGGCGTCGGCAACGACGGACACACCGAGGGCGCCTGGGCCGGCAAGATCATCGGGACGTATTCGCACGGGCCGGCGCTGGCTCGCAACCCAGCGATAGCCGATCTGCTACTGCGTTGGGCCACCGGCGCGGATAGGCTTGCGCCCCTTGACGACAGCTGGCCGGAGCGTCTGCGGGGCGAGCGGTTCGCCGCGACGACCCCGGCCTGACGGGTCCGGCCTGACGGGTCCGGGGAGGCGCGGTTCGCCGCTACCCCGGTCCGGCGGGGTTTGCGGTTCGCCGCAGTCCCGGCCCGACGGGGCTTGCGGTTCGCCGCAGTCCCGGCCCGACGGGGCTTGCGGTTCGCCGCAGTCCCGGCCCGACGGGGCTTGCGGTTCGCCGCAGTCCCGGCCCGACGGGGCTTGCGGTTCGCCGCAGTCCCGGCCCGACGGGGCTTGCGGTTCGCCGCAGTCCCGGCCCGACGGGGCTTGCGGTTCGCCGCAGTCCCGGCCCGACGGGGCTTGCGGTTCGCCGCGGCCCCGGCTTGACGACGACGACGAGCGCGGAATCGACTGCACGACCTTGTCCTGAACCGACGAGCCGTTGGGGCGGTAGACCTGCACATGACCGACAAACCTGAACGCCCCGTGGGCGCCCGCACCGGGGACTCTCAGGCCGAGCCGATCAGCCGGTCCGTCGCCACCCTCGAGCCGTCTGCCACGCCGGCCGCCCCATCCTCGGCCTCGGTCCTGTCCGCCGCCTCGGCACCGTCCGTCGCCCCGGCCTCCGAGCCCATCGCGGCGCAGGAGCCGGTCGCGGCGTCGGAGCCGGTCGCGGAGCCGGTCGCGATCAGCCGCAAGCGTCGGCTCATCCGGTTCGGCGTGCTCACCGCGCTGATCGGCGGGCTCGCGGTCGCCGCCGGCACGCTCCCGCTGCGCGACATCGGCGACGCCGTGGTCGCCCTCGGCCCGGGCGCCGCCGTCGCGGTCGCCGTACTCGGTGGTCTGCTCCTCTCGGTCCTGGTCCCGCGCACCGCGGTGACCGTCGCCTGCGGCGCCCTGCTCGGCGCCGCGACCGGCGCGATCGCCGCGCTGGCCGCCGCGGTGATCGCCGCGGTCGCCACCTACTACGCGGGCCGCTGGGCCGGCCGCGGCGTCCTGCAGGCCAAGGCCGGTGGCCGCCTGGCCCGCCTGGACGGCTGGCTCAACCGCCGCGGCCTGGCTGCCGTGCTCCTCGTCCGCTTCCTGCCGCTGGCCCCGTTCGGCCTGGTCGGCTACGCCTACGGCACCACCAGCGTCTGCCGCAAGCGCTACCTGCTGGGCACCACGATCGCCGCCATCCCGTCCACGGTCACCTACGCCGTGATCGGCGCCGCGGTGGCCGCCCCCGGCAAGATGAGCGCGATCACCATCGCCCCGGCGGTGATCGGCTTCCTGCTCTCCACCGCGATCGTCCTCCGCTGGCGCCAGACCTCCCGCCGCGCCGCCACGCCGGCCGCGGCCCCGGTTCCCGCCTGACCCGTCCGCTCTCCGCCCGGGCCACAGCCGCTTTCCGCGCTTTTCCGCCCGGGCACAGGCCGCTTCCCGCGCTTTTTCGCCCGGGCCACAGGCCGCTTTCCGTCCTGGCCCCTTCCGCTTTCCGTCCTGGCCCCTTCCGCTTTCCGCCCGGGCCACCTTCTTCCGCGCCGCGACCTCCGATCGGCCTGCTCCTCCGCGCAGGCCCCTTCTCGCGCCGCGGTCCCTGCAGGTCCGCTCCTCCGTGCCGGGCCGTTGTCCATGCCGCGACCCCGACCGGTCCGCTCCTCCGCGGCAGGCCCCTTCCCGGACCATGATCCCTGCGGGTCCGCTCCTCCGCGGCAGGTCCCTTCCCGGACCGTGATCCCTGCGGGTCCGCTCCTCGGTCCCGGGGCCGCTTTCCGGGGCAAGCGCTTTCCGGTACGGCCGCAGCGGTCCCGCACCGACCGCCCTCAGTCGGCCAGCACCCGCTCGGCGAAGGCCAACATGTCGGCCCGGCGGCGCAGCGGGTTCCGATAGCGGGCCGCTCCCCCACAGCGGAGCCGGAGCGCCTCACCGACGATCCGTTCCCACTCCCGGCCATAACGAGCCACCGCGAACTCCCCGGCCGCCGTCTTCGAGGTCACCTCGCCGGCCGCCAGCGTGTGCCGCAACCGGGCCACCCCGAGCACCGTCCAGGAGACCGCCCAGCCGGTGAACCCGACCGGACCGCCCCGCAGCCGCCGCACCCATGGCCGCCAGTAGGACGCCAGGTTCGCCCGGGTCAGCTCGGCCAGCGCCGGCCAGTCGGTGTAGATCTCCGGCCGCGCCGGCCCGCGCAGCGCCACCCCGCCCTGGGCCAGCACGTGCCAGGTGACCAGGTTCCGTTCGAAGTCGGAGGCGGCCAGCACCCGGCCCTCGTGGACGGCCGGCCCGGGCGGCAGCTTCGCCGGATCCCGCCGCAGGTCGTCCCAGCCCACGAAGATCCCGTCGAGACGCGGCCGGCGCGGCAACTCCCGGTGGATCCGGCCGATCAGCTCCGGCGCGGGCGGCCGCGAGGTGACCGCCACGAAGTCGACGTCACTGACCCCCGGCCGGTAGTCCCCGAGCGCCACCGAGCCCTGCAGGTAGAACCCCTCGACCAGCCCCGGAGCGAGGTCGTCGGCCCGGCGCAGGAAGCTCTCCGCGATCTCCATCCCGCGAACCGTATCGAGCGCCCTCAACAACAGCCGGTTATCCACAGGCCGGGTGCGGGATCTTGGTCTTTTCGACCAGACTGATTGATGGGCTGGCTCCCCCCTGGGAGGGCGGGGCTATGAGCGCGCACACCGCCGCGCGGAACAATCGGGCACGGAACAGCCAGGCCAGGAACAAGCGGCACGGACCCAGCCAAGCCGCGGAACAGTCAGACGCAGAACGAGCGGCACGGGACCGGCCAGGCCGCAGAACCAGCCAAACGCAGAACGAGCGGCACCCGGACCAGCCAGGCGCAGAACGAAGCGGCACGGCACCAGCCAGGCTGCGGAACCAGCCAGGCGCAGAACGAGCGGCACGGGACCAGCCAGGCACAGAAGAACGCGCATGGACCACGCCAGGCACAGAGCCAGCCGCGGAGCCGGTAGGGCGGGTGCTTCGTCCGTACCGGAAGCGGGTTTTGATCGTGCGGGCGACAAGAAGCGGGCCGACCCCGCGGGTGGCGGGATCGGCCCGGGTGCTGCCGGTGGGTCAGACGACGACGCTGACCAGGCGGCCCTTGACGACGATGACCTTCTTCGGGTCCTTGCCGGCCAGGGCCTCGGTGACGGCGGCCAGGGCCTGCGCGCGGACCTCCTCCTCCGGGGTGTCCGGGGCGACCTCGACGCGGCCGCGGACCTTGCCGTTGACCTGGACCGGGTAGGTGATCGAGTCGGCCACCAGCTGGGCCGGGTCGGCCTGCGGGAAGTCGGCGTAGGCCAGCGTGCCGGTGTGGCCCAGCTTGCTCCACAGCTCCTCGGCCAGGTGCGGGGCGAACGGGGACAGCATCAGCACCAGCGGCTCGACGGCCTCGCGGGAGACCGTGGGCAGCGGGGTCAGCGTGTTGGTCAGCTCGATCAGCTTGGCGATCGCGGTGTTGAACCGCAGCTCGCCCATGTCCTCGCGGACCCCGGCGATGACCTTGTGCAGGACCTTGCGGGACTTGGCGTCCAGCGGCTCGTCGGCGACCCGGACCGCGCCGGTCTCCTCGTCGATCACCAGACGCCAGACTCGCTGCAGGAAGCGCTGCGACCCGATCACCGCCCGGGTCTCCCAGGGGCGGGAGACGTCCAGCGGGCCCATCGCCATCTCGTAGACCCGGAACGTGTCGGCGCCGTACTGCTCGCACATCTCGTCCGGGGTGACCACGTTCTTCAGCGACTTGCCCATCTTGCCGTACTCGCGGTTGACCTGCTGGTCGCCGTAGTACCACTTGCCGTCGCGCTCGACGACCTCCTCGGCCGGGACGATCACGCCGCGGCTGTCGCGGAACGCGTACGCCTGGATGTAGCCCTGGTTGAACAGCTTGCGGAACGGCTCGAAGGACGAGACGTGGCCCAGGTCGAACAGGACCTTGTGCCAGAAGCGGGCGTACAGCAGGTGCAGCACGGCGTGCTCGACGCCGCCGACGTACAGGTCGACGCCGCCCGGGTCGGTCGCCGAGCGCGGGCCCATCCAGTACGCCTCGTTGGCCGGGTCGACCAGCGCCTTGTCGTTGTGCGGGTCCAGGTAGCGCAGCTCGTACCAGCAGGAGCCGGCCCACTGCGGCATGGTGTTGGTCTCCCGGGTGTAGGTCTTCGGCCCGTCACCCAGGTCCAGCTCGACCTGCACCCAGTCCTTCTTGCGGGACAGCGGGGTCTCCGGCTCGGTGTCCGCGTCGTCCGGGTCGAAGGTGCGCGGCGAGAAGTCGTCCACGTCCGGCAGCTCGACCGGCAGCATCGACTCAGGCAGCGCCACCGGCAGGCCGGTCTCGTCGTAGACGATCGGGAACGGCTCGCCCCAGTACCGCTGGCGGCTGAACAGCCAGTCGCGCAGCCGGTAGGTGGTGGCCCCGGCGCCCTTGTCGTTCTCCTCCAGCCAGGCGATCATGGCGGCCTTGGCGTCGTCCTTGGTCATCCCGTTCAGGAATTCGGAGTTGATCACCTCGCCGTCGCCGACGTAGGCGCCCTCGAACCCGTCGGGGGTGACGATCGTGCGGACCACCGGCAGCTCGAACACCGTGGCGAACTCGAAGTCGCGCTCGTCGTGCCCGGGCACCGCCATGATCGCGCCGGTGCCGTAACCGGCCAGCACGTAGTCGGCGATGAAGACCGGGATGCTCGCCCCGTTGACCGGGTTGGTGGCGTACGCCCCGGTGAAGACGCCGGTCTTCACCTTGCCCTCGGCGGTGCGCTCCTCCTCGGTCCTGGCCGCGGCGGTCGCCTGGTAGGCGGCGACGGCCTCGGCCGGGGTGGCGGCCCCGCCGGTCCACACCTCGTGGGTGCCCTCCGGCCAGGCGGCCGGGACGATCGAGGCGACCAGCTCGTGCTCCGGGGCCAGGACCATGTAGGTGGCGCCGAACAGGGTGTCCGGGCGGGTGGTGAAGACCCGGATGTGGTCGTTGCCGACCGGGAAGTCGACGTGCGCGCCCCGGCTGCGGCCGATCCAGTTGCGCTGCATCAGCTTGACCGGCTCCGGCCAGTCCAGCGCGTCCAGGTCGTCGACCAGGCGGTCACCGTACGCGGTGATCCGCATCATCCACTGCTTCAGGCTGCGCTGGAAGACCGGGAAGTTGCCGCGCTCGGAGCGACCGTCCGGGGTGACCTCCTCGTTGGCCAGCACGGTGCCCAGGCCGGGGCACCAGTTGACCGGGGCCTCGGAGACGTAGGCCAGCCGGTGGCCGTCGATCAGCTTGCGCCGCTCGGCCGGCGACATGTCCTTCCACGGGGTGCCCGGGGCCGGGCGGGTGCCGGTCTCGAACTCGGTGATCAGCTCACTGATCGGCCGGGCCTTGTGCAGCTCGGTGTCGTACCAGGAGTTGAAGACCTGCAGGAAGATCCACTGGGTCCAGCGGTAGTACTCCGGGTCGGTGGTGGAGAACGAGCGGCGGTCGTCGTACGCCAGGCCCAGCCGGCGCAGCTGCTGCCGGTACCGCTCGACGTTGGCCGCGGTGGTCACCGCGGGGTGGGTGCCGGTCTGCACCGCGTACTGCTCGGCGGGCAGGCCGAACGCGTCGAAGCCCATCGGGTGCAGCACGTTGAAGCCGGCCATCCGCTGGTAGCGGGTGTAGCAGTCGGTGCCGATGTAGCCCAGCGGGTGCCCGACGTGCAGGCCGGCGCCGGACGGGTACGGGAACATGTCCTGCACGTGCAGCTTGGGCGCGCCGGCCCGCGGGTGGTCCGGGTCGGCCAGCTCGCCGACCGGGTTGGGCGCGTGGAACGTCCCGTTCTCCGCCCAGTACTGCTGCCAGCGCAGCTCCATCTCGCCGGCCAGCGCGGCGGTGTAACGGAACGGGTTCTCGGTCTCGCTCATCTTCACCATCTCGTCTACGTCAGTGGGCTGGTGGGGTTCGCGCTCCGGAGGGCATAAAAAAGCCCCTCACGCAGGAGGGGGCGCCGCACTGTACCGACTGGTCGGATAACGCTGTCGGTTCAGCGCGGCCGGCTAAGGAGCAGAACAGACCGAGCCATGCGCGCCATGATACCCGCCCGCCGTCACGCACGGCGACCGGTATGCCGCCGGGCGCGGAACGGGTCTGAAATCCGATCACCGTCGGTGAATGGACCATGTTTGCTCCGTTTTCTCAAAAGCCCTCGCGTTCCGGCCTTTCGGAGGGATGTACGTCCGGGGATAACCTGTCAGGACGGGCGGCGAGCGCCGGAGGCCCACGGACCGCTGGGCGCCCGCAACCTTGGGGTGTCCTGACGGTGGGTGACCCACCCTCGGGGTACGTACTACTGGGAGGAAGCCCGTGACAACGCCGACCTGGGGCGAGCCGACAGGACCGCTGACCAGCGCCGAGTTCCGCGCCGCGACGCAAGCCATCATGGCCAACATCGAGCAGGTCATCGAGGGCAAGAGCGCGACGGTGCGGCTGGCCCTCGCGGTCCTGCTCGCCGAGGGGCACCTGCTGATCGAGGATGTGCCGGGCGTCGGCAAGACCAAACTCGCCAAGGCCCTGGCCCGCTCGATCGACTGCTCGGTGCGCCGGATCCAGTTCACCCCGGACCTGCTGCCCAGCGACGTCACCGGGGTCAGCGTCTACAACCAGGAGACCCGGGACTTCGAGTTCAAGCCGGGTGCCGTGTTCGCCAACCTGGTGGTCGGCGACGAGATCAACCGGGCCTCGCCGAAGACCCAGTCCGCCCTGCTGGAGTGCATGGAGGAGCGGCAGGTCACGGTCGACGGCACGACCTACGAGCTGCAGGCTCCGTTCATGGTGGTGGCCACGCAGAACCCGATCGAGATGGAGGGCACCTACCCGCTGCCGGAGGCGCAGCGGGACCGGTTCACCGCCCGGATCGCGATGGGGTACCCGGACCCGCGGGCCGAGCTGGCCATGCTGGGCCTGCACGGCGACCACGACCCGCTGAACGACATCCGCGCGGTGGCCGACGCCGCGCTGGTCCGCCGGCTGATCGAGACGGCCCGCGCGGTGCACGCCGCCGACGCCGTCCAGCAGTACGCGATCGCCCTGGTCACCGCCACCCGGGAGGCCCCGGAGATCCGCCTCGGCGCGTCCCCGCGGTCCACCCTGCAGCTGCTGCGCACCGCCAAGGCGGTGGCCGCGCTGGAGGGCCGGGACTACGTGCTCCCCGACGACCTGCAGGCGCTCGCCGTGCCGGTGCTCGCCCACCGGCTGATCCCGACGCCGGACGCGCAGCTCAACCGCCGGACCACGGACACCATCGTGTCGGAGATCGTGCACCGGCTGCCGATCCCGCAGGCGAACCGGAACCCGTACGACACCCGGGACGGCCGCGCGCCGTACGAGTCCCGGGGGCGTTGATCATGCGGGAGGCGCTGCGGGGTCTCACCACGCGCGGCCGCTCGTTCCTGGCCGCGGCGATCGCGGCCGGGATCTCCGCGCTCATCCTCGGCGAGCGCGACCTGCTCCGGGTCGCCGTGCTGCTGGCCGCGCTGCCACTGCTGGCCGCCGCCTACGTCGGCCGCAGCCGGTACAAACTGGCCTGCACCCGCTCGCTGGAGCCGGGCCGGGCGCCGGTCGGCTCCAGCGCGCGGGTCATCCTGCGCCTGCAGAACCTCTCCCGCCTGCCCACCGGCACCATGCTGCTGGAGGACCGCCTGCCCTATGCCTTGGGCAGCCGGCCCCGGGTGGTGCTGGAGCGGCTCGGCGCGCACCAGGCGAGCTCGGTGGCCTACACCGTGCGCGCCGACGTGCGTGGCCGCTACCCGATCGGTCCGCTGGTGGTCCGGCTGACCGACCCGTTCGGCCTGTGCGAGCTGACCCGCTCGTTCCCCAGCGTCGACCAGCTCACCGTGATCCCGCAGGTCACGCCGCTCCCCCGGGTGCGGCTGGCCGGGGAGTACGCGGGCACCGGGGACAGCCGGGCCCGCTCGGTGGCGGTGCACGGCGAGGACGACGCCGCCACCCGGGAGTACCGGCGCGGCGACGACCTGCGCCGGGTGCACTGGCGGTCCACCGCCCGCACCGGTGAGCTGATGGTCCGCCGCGAGGAGCAGCCCTGGGACAGCCGGGCGACCGTGGTGCTGGACACCCGGGCGCACGCGCACCGCGGCGAGGGCCCGACGGCGAGCTTCGAGTGGGCCGTCGCGGCGGCCGCCAGCATCGCGGTGCACCTGCGCGAGGCGGGCTACAAGGTGCGCCTGGTGACCGGGACCGGGGTGGACATCGACGCGGCCGAGGCCGGCGGCGAGGGCCTGATCCTGGACGCCCTGGCGGACGTCAAGCTGGCCTCGGCCGGCGACGTGTCCGGGCTGGTCGAGCAGGTCCGCCGGCGGTCCGACGGCGGCCTGGTGATCGGCCTGTTCGGCACCCTGACCACGGCCGAGGCGCACCTGCTCACCGGGCTGCGCGGCAACGGCGCGACCTGTGTCGGGTTCGCCATCGACAGCGCCACCTGGATCCCGATGACGGCGGGCGACCGGCAGGAGTCGGACCGGGAGCACGCCGCCGCGTCGCTCGCGCTGGTGCGCAGCGGCTGGCGCTCGGTGCCGGTGACGCACGGCGAGACGTTGCCCGGGCTGTGGCCCACGGTGGGCCGCGGATCGCAGGGCTTCGCCTATCGGGCGGCGATGGCCGAGACGGTGGGCGGGGTGATCCGATGACCGGCCGTCGTCGTCTCGGGCTGGTCGCGGCCGGCGCCACCCTGCTGGCCTCCGCGCCGCTGTCGGCGATCTTCGACTCGTGGACCTGGCTGCTCCAGGTGATGCTGGTGGTGATCATGGTGGCCGGGGCGGCGGTGCTCGCCCGCACCCTGCGGCTGCCGAGCTGGGCCCAGGCGCTGGCCATGGTGGTCGGTCTGGCTGTCACGCTGACCTGGATCTTCCCGAGCGGGCACGAGATGCTGGTGCCGCTGCCGGCGACCTTCGCCCACTTCGCCGATCTGGTCCAGCAGGCCGGGCAGGACACCCGGCAGTACGCCGTGCCGGTCCCGGACCGGGACGGGCTGCTGTTCGTCGCGGCGGCCGGCATCGGCGCGGTGGCCATCGTGGTCGACCTGCTCACCGCGGTGTTCCGGCGGCCGGCCCTGGCCGGCCTGCCGATGCTGGCGATCTACTCCATCCCGGTCGCGGTCTACCTGGACAGCGTGCCGGTCACCCCGTTCATCGTGGGCGCCTGCGGCTACCTCTGGCTGCTGGTCGCCGACAACGTGGACCGGGTCCGCCGGTTCGGCCGCCGGTTCACCGGCGACGGCCGGGACGTGGACGTCTGGGAGCCGTCCCCGCTGGCCGCGGCCGGCCGGCGGCTCGGCCTGGTCGGCGTGGTGGTGGCGGTGCTGCTGCCGCTGGTCGTGCCGACCGTCACCGGCGGCCTGCTGTCCCAGCTGACCCAGAGCGGCAACGGGGTCGGCGGCGGGATCGGCAAGGGCGGCGGCGGGCGGATCAACCTGTACGCGTCGCTCAGCGGCCAGTTGAACCGGACCGACACGGTCACCCTGCTACGCGTCCGGACCACCGAGAAGGAGCCGTTCTACCTGCGCTTCGGCGTCGCCGACCAGCTCACCGAGGACGGCACCGGCAACCAGCCGCCGAACGGCAGCAACCTGGACCGGGGCAGCCTGCCGAACCCGAGCGTGGGGTCCTCGATCCCGTTCCAGCAGTACCACGCGGACATCGAGATCACCGACGCGCTGAAGCAGACCATGGCGCCGGTCTACGCCAACCCGGTCAGCATCGGCGGCCTCTCCGGCAGCTGGGCGTTCGACCCGAACCAGCAGGTGCTCTACTCGAACCGGGTCACCACCAGCAAGCAGAAGTACTCGATCGACTACCTGCGGCCGGAGTTCACCCCGGCCCAGCTGCGTCAGGCCGAGCCGCTGGCGAGCAACAGCAATCTCCGGCAGTTCACCGAGGTGCCGGAGAACGCCTACGTCAACCTCAAGGTCCGGCAGCTGACCAGGGGCAAGGCCACCGAGTACGACAAGGTGCGGGCGATCTACGACTCGTTCTCCAAGAAGAACGGGTTCTCGTACAGCGTGAGCGCCCAGTCGACGCCGAACATGTCGGCCATCGAGTCGTTCCTGCGCAACAAGCAGGGCTACTGCCAGCAGTACGCGACCGCGATGGCGTGGATGGTGCGGGCAGCCGGGATCCCGGCCCGGGTGGCGTTCGGCTTCACCCGGGGCACCAAGGACAACGACTCGTACGTGATCACCAACCGGAACGCGCACGCCTGGACCGAGGTCTACCTGCAGGGCTTCGGGTGGATCCCGTTCGACGCGACGCCGGCCGCCGGGGTGACCGGCGCGGCCCGCTCGGACTACGCGCCGGACACCGACCGGACCACCGCGCCGGTCCCGACCGCGACCGGCTCGGCCGCGCCGGGCCCCAGCTCGTCGGCGGCGCCGGGCAAGGCGGAGCGGCCGGAGACCGGCAACGACGGCAACAACGGCGATCTGGCCGGCGTGGTCAGCACCGACCAGGACAACTGGACCGGGCTGCTGATCGCGATCGGGGTCTTCACGCTGCTCGCGCTGCTGCTGGTCCCGGCCCTGCGCCGGGTGCTGCTGCGCCGCCAGCGGAACAACGCGACGGCCGGCCCGCCGCCCGCGGTGGCGACCGCGGCGGGCGAGCCGGGCACCGCCGGGGCGGTCACCGACATCGTGGTGACCGGCGATGCGGTGCGGGCCCGGGCGGACGCGCACGCGGCCTGGGACGAGCTGGTCGACACGATGGTCGACTTCCAGATCGCGGTCGACCCGACCGAGACGCCGCGGGTGACCGCGCAACGCCTGGTCAAAGAGGGTGTGCTCGGGGCGGAGCCGGCCGCCGCGGCGGAGCTGCTCGGCACCGCCGAGGAGCGGGCGAGGTACGCGCGGCAGCCGATGCAGGGCGCCGAGCTGACCTCCGCGCTGCGGCAGGTACGGGCCGGGCTGTCGCACTCGGCGACGGCGCGGGTGCGGCTGCGGGCGGCGCTGCTGCCGCCGTCGATCATCCTGGGGTGGCGGCTGGCGATGTCCGAGGCCGGCACCCGGACGATGGAGGTGGCGAGCCGGGCGCGCGACGCGATGGTCCGGTTCACCCCGCGGCGGCTGCTGAGGCGCGCCCGCTGAGCGACCGGGACCGTTCGACCAGACGGTGAAGGCCCCCTCCTCGGGTGAGGAGGGGGCCTTCGTCGTCGAGAGCGCGAGCGAGCCGGCGTCCTCAGCTCCGCTCGTCACGGATGGCGCCGATGGCCGCGCCGCGGAAGGCGGGCCGGCGCGACAGGGAGGACGGCCACGGGGCCGTAGCCCGGCCGAGCTGGACGACGCGACGCGGACGGCAGGCGCGGTGCGCGACGGGGCCGGTGATGCCGCGCGACGCGGGCGGCGGTGCTCACCGCGTACCGGAAAGCCTGCCGCACAGAGGAATGGCGACGGCGGCCGATGGCCGCCGTCGATCGATGCCGGCCGGGGCCGTCAGCGATGTCCCTCCGGGCGCTGCTTCCAGCGGTCCTCCAGGCGGTCGAGCAACCCACCGTTACCCCGGCGGCCGGAACGCGTGCGCCGGGACGCGGTGCCACCGACCGACCTGAGGTCGGGGGCCTGCCCGCGCTTGCGCGACTGCATCGCGAAGGCAGCCGAGCCCAGCATCACGACGAAGCCGGCGACGCCGAGCAGGGTATTGCTCGCGACCGTCCCGTACACGACTAGGGCCAGACCAAGCACGATCACGAACGCGGCGATGATGAGCCGGCGCCGTGCATGGAAACGCGGGTCGCTGGCCCGCACAGCCGAGGCGAATTTGGGGTCCTCGGCAAGCGACCGCTCGATCTGATCGAACAGCCGCTGCTCGTGCTCCGAGAGCGGCACGGCTTTCCTCCCCGGGCGCAAGTCCGGCCCGCGTGGGGCCGGGGCAGCCGTCGGCTGCCTTACCACGCAAGTCTACGAGGGGGTTGGCGGGTCGGAAAGCGGGACGACGGCCGAGTGCGGGTGATTTTCCGTGCCGGGAAGATCGATTCGTCCGAAACGCCCGGCTCACCAGCCCCGTTACGGCAGGTAGACGGTCGGCGACATCGAGTGATACGGATGCCCTCGGTCAGCGGACGATCAGCAGGGGCACGGTCATCTCGGCGGCGGTGGCCGATCCGTGGTACGCGATCAATTGCCCGGCTTTGACCGGTTCCCACCCGGAGGCCACCGCGACCGTGCGGCCCCAGCAGAGCACCACGACGTCCCCGATCCGCTCGGCGTGCCCGGCCGGCACCGGCCCGAACCAGCCCGCCCCGATCGCCTCGTCCCGGGTCAGCACCGAGGCCGAGTCGCCGAACACCCCGCGCCAGGTGGCCAGCACGTCGTCCAGCGCCCCGTCCTCGACGTGCAGATAGCGCACCCGGGGCTCGCCGGCCACCCCGGCCACGCCGTCGCTCAGCTCCGGCGTCGTGGACAGGTCGCGGCGCCCCTCCAGCGGCACGTTCAGCTGACCGTGGTCGGCGACCACCAGCAGCGCGGACCGCGGCGGCAGGCGGTGCACCACCCGGTCGAGCAGCTTGTCCACCCCGCGGGCGGCCTCCCGCCAGCTCGCCGAGCCGACGCCGTCCTCGTGGCCGAAGTGGTCGAGGTCCGGGTGGTAGCCGTAGACCAGCGCCGGGCCGTCCGCCTCGCGCAGCGCGGCCAGCATCCCGTCGGCGACCGCCATGCCGTCCGCGGCGCCCCGGTAGGCCCCGCCCCGGTTCGCCGCGAGCGAGAGCCCGCTGCCCTCGAACTGCGGCTTGCTGACCACGGTGACCCGCACCCCGGCCGCGGCCGCGAGCTCCATCCGGGTCGGCACCGGCTGCCACTGCCGCGGGTCCGGGTCGTCGCCCCAGAGGATGTGGGTGAGCGGCCGGCCGTCCGGGCGGCGGACGGTGAACCCGAGCACGCCGTGCGCCCCGGGCGCCACCCCGGCGCCCAGGGTGACCAGGCTGACCGGGGTGGTCGACGGGAAGCCGGCGGTCAGCGTGCCGGCGTGCCCACGGCCACCGGCGGCCAGGTCGGCGAGGACCGGCGCGTGCGGCGCGGCCAGCGGCAACTGGTAGGCGCCGAGCCCGTCGACGAGCAGCACGGCGACCTTGTCGACCCCGTCCAGCCGGGCGCCCAGGCCCAGCACGTCGGCCGCGCCCGGCACCCCGAGCACCGCACTCACGCTGGGCAGCAGGTCGGCCAGGCTGCCGGTGCCGTAGGCCGGGCGGACCAGCCGCAGCGCGTCCGGGTGCAGCCCGTCGTCGGGCACCCCGGTCATGGCCGGCGGGCGAACAGGTGCAGCTGGGAGGCGATGTCCCGGAACGGTGGCTGGGCGCTCAGCGCCAGCTCCAGGTCCAGCACCGCCTGCGGGTCCTCCTCGACCACCGCGGCCGGCAGCAGGTCGGCGACGACCCGCACCCCGTGCGTCTCCTCGACCTCCAGGCCGGCGCCCCGCAGCAGCGCGGCGGCGGTCTCCGCGTCGTAGCGCCGGCGCAGCGTGTCGCGCGGGCCGGATCGGCCGTCCGGATCGGTGACCAGGGCGGACGCGGCCTGCAGGTGGCCGTTGACGGCGCGGCCCAGGATCGCCGCGGCGCGGCTGGCGACCAGCAGGCTGAGCGCGCCGCCGGGACGCAGCGCGCCGGCGATCGCGGTGACCGTCGCGGCCGGGTCGTCGACCACCTCGAGCACGGCGTGGCACAGGATGAGGTCGGCGCTGGCCGGCTCGACCAGCCCGGCGAGCGCGTCGCCGTCGCCCTGCACGGCGCGCACCCGGCCGGCCACGCCGGCGTCGGCGGCGCGGCGGGTCAGGGCGGCGAGCGCGTCCGGGCTCGCGTCGATCACGGTGACCGTGTGCCCGGCCTCGGCCAGCGGCACGGCGAACCCGCCGGTGCCCCCGCCGACGTCCAGGACGGTCAGCTCACGGCCGGCGTGCCGGTCCAGCTCCCGGCGCAGGACGGCCCAGACCGCGGCGGTGCGGGCGGTGACGAGCGGCCGGCCGGTTCGTGCGAGTGCGGTGTCCACCAGGGCAGCCTAGTCGCCCGGACAAGCTCAGAAATCGAACAGGACACCGGTGGCGCGGTTCATCTCACAACTGTTGCCGTAGGTGTGCGTCCACGTCACCGAGCGTCCCCGCCAGGTGCCGGCCAGCCGCGCGGTGATCGGCTTGTAGAGCAGGAAGCAGTAGCGGTCCGCCGGCTTGATCCGGGCCGGGTCCGCGCCGGCCCGGGTGAGCTGGGCGCAGGCCTGGGCCGGCTTCGGGTGGCCGCCGCCGGCCGGGTCACAGGTGAGCTTGACCGCGGTGGCGTAACCGGCGCCGGCCGCGTAGGTCAGCACGAGACGCGAGCCGGTGTCGGCTTTCACCGGCACGGCGGTCGCCAGGACCGCGGCGAGACCGGCAGAGATCTGGAACAGCATGGCGCACTCCCCGTTGGTTCCTGGTAGCGCACCCTATGCCAGTCGACACCAAAAATCCGGTTTTTGTACGAAATAAGCGCGTCACCGGAAATCCCGCGATGCCGGCGTCACCGGCGGCGTGAGCGCCTCCAGCCGATCCGCCACCAGGTTCAGCACCCCCTCGACCTTCTCCAGCTTCCCCCGCACCAGCAGCGCCGAGCTGCTCCGCGCCACCCGCCGGTAGCGCAGCCACAGCCCGGGCGAGCAGGTCACGTTCAGCATCCCGGTCTCGTCCTCGAGGTTCACGAAGGTCACCCCGCCCGCGGTGGCCGGCCGCTGCCGGTGCGTCACGATCCCGCCGACCCGGACCCGGCTGCCCGCCGCCACCTCCGCCAGCTCGGTGATCCGCAGCGCCCCGGCCCCGGTCAGCTGCTCCCGGAGGAACCGCGCCGGGTGCGTCTCCGGCGACAGCCCGGTCGCCCAGACGTCCGCGACCAGCTCGTCCACCTCGCTCATCCCGGGCAGCATCGGCGCCTCGGTGCCGGTCACCGTGCCGGGCAGCCGATCCGGCTTGTCCTGGGCGGCCGCGCCGGCCGCCCACAGCGCCTCCCGCCGGGAGAGACCGAAACTCGCGAACGCGTCGGCGGTGGCGAGCGCCTCCAGGTGCCCGGTCGAGCATCCGGTCCGCCGGGCCAGATCGGTCATCGACCGGTACGGCCCGTGCGCCCGGCGCTCCGCCTCGATCCGCTCGGCCAGCTCCGTGCCGATCGTCCGGATGGCCCGCAGCCCCTGCCGGACCGCCGGGCCGCCGAGCCCCCAGGCGTGCGGCGGCTCGCCCGGCTCGGACTTGCGCCGGCTGGCCGGCGTGGTCTCCAGGGTGGCCATCGCGTCGCTGCGGTTGATGTCCGGGCGGCGCACCTCGACGCCGTGCCGGCGGGCGTCGTCGACCAGGGTCTGCGGCGAGTAGAAGCCCATCGGCTGGGCGTTCAGCAGCGCCGCGCAGAACGCCGCCGGGTGGTACCGCTTCAGCCAGGCGCTCGCGTAGACCAGGTAGGCGAAACTCATCGCGTGGCTCTCCGGGAAGCCGTAGCTGGCGAACGCGGAGAGCTTGTGGAACAGGTCGTCGGCCAGCTCGCCGGTGATCCCGTTGCCGGCCATCCCGTCGTAGAGGCGGCGCCGGATCCGCTCCATCTTCTCCACCGAGCGTTTCGAGCCCATCGCCCGGCGCAGCTGATCCGCCTCGGACGGGTCGAATCCGGCCACGTCGATCGCCAGCTGCATCAGCTGCTCCTGGAAGAGCGGCACCCCGAGCGTCTTGGCCAGCGCGTTCTCCATCAGCGGGTGCGGCACGTCCGGCTTCTCCAGCTTGTTCTTGCGCCGGATGTACGGGTGCACCGACCCGCCCTGGATCGGCCCCGGCCGGATCAGCGCCACCTCGATCACCAGGTCGTAGAAGCAGTCGGGCTTGAGCCGGGGCAGCGTCGCCATCTGGGCCCGGCTCTCCACCTGGAACACCCCGACCGAGTCGGCCCGGCAGAGCATCGCGTAGACCTCGGGGTCGTCGAGCGGCATCGTGCCGATGTCCAGCTCGTCGGAGATCATGTCGTAGGCGTAGTGCAGCGCGGACAGCATGCCGAGCCCGAGCAGGTCGAACTTGACCAGGTCGACGGCGGCGCAGTCGTCCTTGTCCCACTGCAGGACGGTGCGGCCCGGCATCCGGCCCCACTCCACCGGGCAGACCTCGATGATCGGGCGGTCGCAGATCACCATGCCGCCGGAGTGGATGCCCAGGTGGCGGGGGAAGTTCTGGACCGCGTTGGCGAACTCCACGACCTGCTTCGGCATCTCGCTGTCGGCGGTCGCCACGTCGCCCCAGCGGTCGATCTGCTTGCTCCAGGCGTCCTGCTGACCGGCCGAGAAGCCGAACGCGCGGGCCATGTCCCGGACCGCCGACCGGGGGCGGTAGGAGATCACGTTGGCGACCTGGGCGGTGTGCTCCCGGCCGTACTTCGTGTAGACGTGCTGGATGACCTCCTCGCGGCGGTCCGACTCGATGTCCACGTCGATGTCCGGCGGGCCGTCCCGTTCCGGGGCCAGGAAGCGCTCGAAGAGCAGGTTGTACCGGACCGCGTCGACGTTGGTGATCCACAGGGCGTAGCAGACCGCCGAGTTGGCCGCCGAGCCCCGGCCCTGGCAGTAGATGCGGTTCTCCCGGCAGAACTGGACGATGTCGTAGACGACCAGGAAGTACCCGGGGAAGCCCAGCTCCTCGATCATCCGCAGTTCGTACTCGAGCTGCTGGTAGGCCTTCGGGTGGTGCTCGCCGTACCGTTCCCGCGCGCCCCGCATGGTCAGCTCGCGCAGCCAGCTCATCTCGGTGTGGCCGGCCGGGACGTCGTAGTCGGGCAGCTTGGGGGCGACCAGGTCGAGGTCGAAGGCGAGATCGCCGCCGTAGATCGCGGCGTTCTCCACCGCGCCCGGGTAGTCGGCGAACCGGCGCGCCATCTCGGCGCCGCTGCGCAGGTGGGCGGTGCCGGCCGCGGGCAGCCAGCCGTCCATCTCGTCCAGGCTGCGCCGGGCCCGGACCGCGGCGAGCGCGGTGGCCAGCCGGCGCCGGGACGGGGTGGCGTAATGCACGTTGCCGGTCGCCACCACCTCCAGCCCGCGCTGCCGGGCCAGCAGGAACAGGGCGTCGTTGTAGTCCGCGTCGTACGGGTCGCCGTGATCGGTCAGCTCGACCGCCACGTTCGGCGCGCCGAACAGGTCGACCAGGCGGTCCAGCTCGGCGCCGGCGGCGGCGTGCCCGCCGGTGGCCAGGGCCCGCGGAACCGTGCCCTTGCGGCAGCCGGTCAGCACCAGGACGTGGTCCTTCAGCGTCTCGGCGACCCGCTCCAGGCTGTCGTACTCCGGTTTGCCCTTCTCCCCGCCGGCCAGCTGGGCCTCGGAGATCACCCGGGCCAGCCGGGCGTAGCCCTCGTGCCCGTGCGCCAGGGCCAGCAGGTGGGTGCCCTCCGGGTCCGGCTCGCCGTTCTGCGGGCGGGTCAGGCCCAGCGACAGCTCGGCGCCGAAGATGGTGGGCAGGCCCAGCTCGCGGGCCGCCTGGGAGAACCGGACCACGCCGTAGAAGCCGTCGTGGTCGGTGACCGCCAGACCGGTCAGGCCGAGCCGGGCGGCCTCCTCGGCCAGCTCCTCCGGGTGGCTGGCGCCGTCCAGGAAGCTGAAGTTGGTGTGGCAGTGCAGCTCCGCGTAGTCGACCGTGGACTCGGCGCGGACCAGGGCCGGGGCCCGGTAGGGCTCGCGCTTGCGGGTCCAGGCCGGCGAGTCGCCGCCGTCCGCCTCCGCCGCGATCGGGTCGACGACCTGCGCGGGCCCGGGATCCGACCAGAGATCGCGGCCGGTCCCGGACAGCACCCGTTCCATCTCGGCCCACGGCCGCTCCGGATTGTGGAAACTCATCGGCCCGCCCGGTCGGTCACCGATCGCCATCGTCGAAACTCATCGACGCCCGCCCGGTCAGTCATAGATCGCCTCCACCGTCCACCGGCCGGCGGCCAGCGCGAGCAGCAACGCCCGGCCGTCGGCCAGGCTCATCTGGAACCGGGCCCGCCGGCGCGCCTCCTCCGGCGCCCACCAGCGCTCGTCGACCGGCCACGGTCCGGTCCAGCCGGTGATCGGCAGCGGGGCGGAGCGGTCGACGGTCAGGGTGGTGGGCACGCCGGTGAGCTCCAGGCGGGCGGACACGCCGACCGGCAGGCCGGTCTCGTCGTGCACGACCGCCGGGAGCGGCTCCGGCAGCACCATCGCGGGCGACGGCCGGGGCAGGCGGCCCGGCCAGGGCGGCAGCGGCGGCCCCTTGCGGCGGTCCGCGGATCTTTTCGGTACGCCCGCGAGCACCGCCCCGGGCAGCTTCCCTTCCCGCGTCACACCTCCTCGCGCCTCGCCTCCCAGCGCCTCGCCTGTCAGCAGCCCACCTCCTCGCGCTTCAACTCCCAGCGCCTCGCCTGTCAGCAGGCCACTTCCTCGCGCCTCGCCTTCTCCCGGCTCGCCTCGCCGCAGCCCGTTTCCTTGCGCCTCGCCGGTGATCACGCGGAACGGGGCCGGGGTGACCGGCACCGGGAACTGCCGGGCGGGCATCCCGGGCAGCTCCGGAGCGACGGCGCGGTCCAGGACCGGGACGGTGCGCAGGTCCGGGATGGGGTCGGCGTGCCCGGTGGCCGGGCGGGCCGGGGAGCGCTCGTCCCCCCACGGCACCAGGCGGATCTGGTCGTCCCCGGACCGGCCACCGCCGATCACCGGGGTCACCACCGCCTCCGGCCCGAGCAGGCCCTGCACCCGGCTGAACGCCCGGTGCGCGCGGTCCCGCTCGGCGCCCGCGTCACCCCACAGGCCGGGCTGCAGGCCGGCGTGCGCCAGGATGCCGTCCGGGATCAGGCTCAGCCGGACCAGGCCGGCGGTCGGCCGGGCCGGCGCGTTCCGGCGTGCCCCGGTCAGCCAGCCGTCCAGCTGCCAGCGCACCCGCTCGGCGATCGCGGCCGCGGTGAGCAGCCCGTCGTGCCGCCACACCCGGTGCAGCTCCTGGCCGTCCGCGGTGACCGCCTCGACACCGAGCCGGGTGCAGGCCAGCCCGTGTCCGGCGAGCCGCTCGTGCAGCCGCTCGGCCAGCACCCGCCCGGCGAACGCCGCGGTGTCCACCCGGGCCAGCGGTTCGTCGTAGGTCTCCTGGACGGCCAGGTCCGGCGGCGGCTGCCGGACCGCGAGCGGCCGATGGTCCCCGCCGCGGGCCAGCCGGTGCGCCAGCGCCCCGTCGAACCCGAACCGGGTCAGCACGTCCCCGGCCGGCAGCGCGGCGAACTCCCCCAGCGTCTTCGCCCCGAGCCGGCGCAGCAGGTCGGTCAGCTCCGGCCGGTCGAGCGCCTCGACCGGCACGCCGGCCAGGAACCCCGGCGTCTCCCCGGGCGCCACGATCCGCCCGCTGCGCGCGGCGATCCCGGCCGCGAACACCCCGTCCGCGATCCCCGCCTGGCTCTCCACCGCACAGCTCTGCGCGACGTGCTCGACGATCCGCTCGGCGGCCGCCTCCTCGCCCCCGTAGTACCGCGACGGCCCCCGCGCCGCCAGCGCACACGCCCCCGGCCGGATCACCTCGACCCCGGCCGCGACCTCCTCGACTGCCGCCACCACCGGCTCGAACGCCCGCGCGTCCCGCCCCGGGTCGTGCTCCACCACGATCAGTTGCGGACATCGTCCCTGCGCGTCCCGCCGCCGCAGCCCGCGCCGCACGGTCTCCCGCCGCGCCGCCTCGGAACAGGCCAGCACCCGGTTACCGGCGAACACCGCGACCGGCTCGGCGGCCGGCACGCCGAGCACGATCTCCGCCGCCACCACCGGCCAGTCCGGGCACCACAGCATCAGCGTCCGCGCCCCGTCCACCACCTAGCCTCCCCCCGACGTCCCGGCGGCCGCTTCCCGCCGTTTCCCCCCACCGGCACCCCCACTCCGGCGCCGCCCCGCAGCCCCGCCCCGCCCAGCCCCCGCCGAACCACCAACCCGCCCTACTCCCCCGGCGTCACCGCCCTGCCGCACTCCCCCGGGATCGCCGCCCTGCCGCACTCCCCCGACATCACCGCCCTGCCGCACTCCCTCGCCATCGCCAGCCCACCCCGCGATCCCGGCTCCACCGGCCCGCGCCACCACCCCGGCCCCACCACGCCCCGAATCCCCCATCGCCGCACCCTCCGGCGCTGAGACAACGAGGACCGGCCGACCGCCCGAAGACTCGGGCAGCACCTGAACCGGCCGACCGCCGGAGGACTCCGGGCGGGGCTGGATCGTCCGGGCGTCCGGGCTGGGCCGAGGGGTGATGACGCCGTCGGCCGGCACGCTTCCCGGGCGGATGGTCAGGCCGGGCATCCAGAGGGTCAGTTCCCGGGGGCGGGCGGCGGCGCCGCGCCCGTTGGCGACCACGGTGACCTCGCGGCGGCGCAGCCGGCCGCGGCCGTTCCCGAGGCCCTCCCACTGGCCCCGGCTGACCTGCAACGTCACGTCCGCGCCGGACCAGGCGCCGAACGGCATCAGCACGCTCCCCCGCTGCCGGGCCCGGGCGGCCAGCCGGCTCGCGATCGACGCGGACACCGGCCCGGGCACCGCCGTGACCACCACGTCCACACCGTCGATCAGGGCGGCCACCACGGTCGGCCAGTCCGGTCCCGGGTCGGGCACCAGCGCCAGCCGTTCCAGCACGATCCCGGTCTCCGCCGCGGCCAGCGCCCCGAGCGCCGGCAACCCGACGACCGCGCACCACGACCCGGCCCGGGAGGCGGCCGCGAGCAGGGCCAGCATCAGTGAGGTCCCGCCACCGGCCCGAGCAGCCCGGCCACCGGCCACCGCCACCGTGCTTCCCCGCCGCAGCCCGCCACCGGGCAGCAGGTTGCCCAGCTCGGCCGCCACCGGCAGCATCCGGTGCGCCCCAGCCTCATCCGCCCCGCTCGCCGGCCGTACCAGTTCCGCGAGGGCAGCCGTCCCGCTGATCATGCGCCCTGCCATCGTGCCCCGCTCTGTTCCCCGTGTGTTCCTCCGCGGCGACACCCCTCCGCCCGATCCGCGCGCCCCACCACGCCCCGGCCGAAGCCACCCGGCACACGCCCACCCATTCCCAAGACGCATGCCGCCGGTGAAAACCCGTCCTCCCGTCCAGCCCACCCAAGCTGATCCAGCCCGCACCCGCCCGGAACCCAAGCCCGCACCGCACCGAAGTCACCGCCCTGGCCTTCGCCCCCATCCGGCTCGACACCAGGCCGGCGCCTCCAGCAAGATCCCCGCCCGCCGACCGCACCGGCGTGGGAGAAGCGCAGGAAGCCGGACCGGGGAAGCGACCACCCGGGTCGTCGCCGGCAGCCCGCTCATCCCGGCCGTCGTGCGCCGGACCCGGTCCGCGGGAGACACGGCGTTGTGGAGGCCAGGTCCTCGGCCACCACCCCGCGGCGCCGGACCCGCCCCCGATGCGTCCCGGAATCCGCGCTGGTCAGGCCGCCAGTGGCGGCTGATAGGACATCCCGAGGGACGACTCCGCCACCGTGACGAACTGCTCGGCCGCGCGCAGCAGGTCGTCTGCCTCGCGGGCGCTCACCACGTGCGGGATGCCGGCCTCGGCCGCCGCTCGCTTGCCGGCGCCGAGCGCGAAATAGCCGGCCCAGTCGCCGAACTCCGGCGCGACCATCACCAGCAGCGACCAGACACTGGTCGCGCGGGTACGCCGCCCGGGTGCGGCCGGGCGAGCCCGGGCGGCGAGCAGAGCGGCGGCGGCCCGCAGGGCGGCCAGATGAGCCGCCGCATAGCGCAGGCCGTCGGGAGTGGTGTGCGCCGCCTCGGCCAGCCCCTGCCGGGCGATCGCCAGCAGCTGAGCGGGAGTCCGATGGGGCAGCATGTGCGCCGGCACCGTGGGCGCCTCCGCCCGGGCACCCGCCCCGGCAGCCTGCGCCGCACGCGCGGCCAGACCGGCCACCTGCCCCGCGCCGCCCGGCACGGATGCCGGTGCGTCATCGGCGGAGCCGGACGGCTGGGCCGGCACACGGCTGACGGCGCCAGGCACAGAAGTCGGTGGGTGGGCAGCGGAGCCGGACGGCTGCGCCGGCACGCGACCGGCGGCGCCGGGTGGGAAAGTCCTCGTATGAGCGGCCGAGCTGGACGCCTGCGCCGGCACACGGGCGGCCGCGCCGGGCACGGGTGTCGCCGCAGGGGCGCCGGGCGTGTGCGCCGGGCCGGGAGCCGGCATCAGGCCGGGGGCCGTGGTGCTCGCCATGCTCGTTTCTCCTCGCCTGTTCCGCATCCGACGTACTGGCCGAACCGGACCGCTGCGGAGGAAGTCGCAACGGGCCACACCTGAGCCGCCCCGCTCGCCCCGGCGCCGCTGTCACCTCCGTGACGGGGCCCGGACGACCGGAACGGCCGACAAGGCCGGGTGCCGGGGCCCCACGGGCAGTAGGAGCCCCGGCGTGCAGACCGGCCGGATGTGAAGCTTCCCCACACCACACCCGGCCGGACACTGCCGGCGGGTCCGCCGCTCACCACCGGGGGTCGGGGGCAGTGAGCGGCGGCCTGCCTTGTCACGAGGCCCGAACCCGCGAATGCCCGGACCATCGCATGCGGCACTTCGCGGGTGCCGCTCCGGAGGCGCGCCGCGAAACACGCTCCCGGGTGCCAGAGCGGATGTCCGTGAGGCTGGCCGCCGTTCGAACATCCGTTCTAACTACAGCAGAGACTAACACCCCCCTACGACAAAAAGGCAACCTTCACGGCGCCGCGCCGCCCACTTTTTCGAACAAGTGATCGACATCCCGTGGCGGGCCGAGGTGCTCGGATGCCGGGCGCTCAGAGAGCGCCGGCGGCGGCCCGGACCACCGCCTCCCCCGCCCCGCTACGGGCATAGAGCACACTGCGCCCCGCCCGCCGCCGCCCGACCAGCCCCGCCTCCAGCAGCACCCGCAGATGCCCGCCGACCGACCCCAGCCCCATCCCGGTGATCGCCACCAGCTGGCTGGTGCTCTTCGGCTGCTCCAGCTCCACCAGCACCCGGGCCCGTCCCTGGCCGAGCAGCCGCCCCAGCGCCCCCGGCACCACCCGCCCGGACTCGGCCAGGATCCCGGAGCACCGGTACGTCAGCGCGTACCGCGCCGGATCCGGTTCCTGCCAGGACGCCCATCCCCGGCCCAGCGTGTTCGGCACGAAGAGCAGTTGCGCCCCGGAGATGTCCCGGGGCGGGTAGTCGTACGCGTTGATCTGCAGCCGCCCGCCGCCCAGCCACCGCATCCCGCCGCGCAGCCGCTCCAGCGCCGCCTCCCAGCCGCCGAGGCTCAGCAGCCGGGTCCGGGCCAGCACGTCGGCCTCCATGATCCGCCGCCGGCGGGGCCAGTCCGGCTCGACGCAGGTGTGCCAGATCCAGGTCAGCAGCCCGGCCATCCGCTCACCGAGGTCGTCCCGGTCCAGCACCGCCGGCAGCTCCCCGTTCAGCCCGTCGGCGAGGTGGCGCCGGGCCGCCTCGGGTGACACGTTCCGGACCGCGGCGATCTCCGCCTCGAACGGCCGCTCCACGGTCTCCGGCGGCGGCGCCACGAAGTCGGCGATCCAGTGCGGCCGCAGCGCCGCCTCGACCAGGGCCGCGGTGACCGGGTCGGCGGCCAGCCGGGCCCGGTAGGCCGGCCGGTGCGCCCGCAGCCACTCGCGGTCCGGCGGGATCTCGGCGCTGTCCCACCGCAGCCGCATCAGCCCGGCGGTCGCCTCGGTCAGCGGGGACAGCACGAACCGGCTGGTCGCCAGCGTGTCCGCGTCCACCCGCCACCAGCCCACCGGACCTCCCAGGTTTCGCCGCCACGCGAAACATTAACCATCCGGGAGATCCGCCAGAAGACTGCCGAACCATGCGCACCTACCGCCAACTCTTCCGCGCGCCCGGCTTCGCCCCGCTCTTCCTCACCTGCTGCCTGCAGAACGCCGCCACCACCATCGCCGGCCTGGCCCTGGCCACCGGCGTCTGGTCGCGCACCGGCTCGCCGCTGCTCACCGCGCTGAGCATGTTCGGCCCGTCGCTGGCCCAGCTGGCCGGCGCCACCCTGCTGCTCTCCGCCGCCGACCGGCTGCCGCCGCGGGCCGCGCTCACCGGCGTGGCCGCCGCCACCGCGCTGCTGACCGCCGTCCTGGCCGCGCCCGGGCTGCCGGTCGCCGCGCTGTTCCCGGTGCTGCTGGCGATGGGCCTGGTCGGCTCGGTGGGCGGCGGCGTCCGCAACGGCCTGCTCAACGACCTGCTGCCGGACGGCGCCTACCTGCTCGGCCGGTCGACGCTGAACATCGCGGTCGGGGTGATGCAGATCGCCGGCTTCGCGGCGGGCGGCGCGCTGGTCACCGTGCTGTCGCCGGCCGGCACCCTGCTGACCGCGGCCGGCCTGCACCTGGCCGGGGCCGCGGTGGCCCGGCTGGGCCTGGCCCGGCGCGCTCCGCGCGACCCGGGCCGGCCCTCGGTGGCCGCGACGTGGCAGGTCAACTCGCGGTTGTGGGCGATTCCGGGGGTACGCCCGGTCTACCTCGCCCTGTGGCTCCCGAACGGCCTGATCGTCGGCTGCGAGGCGCTGTTCGTGCCGTTCGCCCCGGCCGGCGCCGGCCTGCTGCTGGCCGGTTCGGCGCTCGGCATGCTGGCCGGTGACGTGCTGGCCGGCCGCTTCCTGCCGCCGCGGTGGCGCCGCCGGCTGGCGCCCCTCCTGCGGCTGCTGCTGGCCGTGCCGTACCTGCCCTTCGTCCTGCACCCGCCGCTGCCGGTGGCGGTCGGGCTCGCCACGGTGGCGGCCGTCGGGTACTGCTCCACGCTGCTGCTGCAGGAGCGGCTGGTCGAGCTGACCCCGGCCGAGCACCGCGGGCAGGCGCTCGGCCTGCACACCTCGGGCATGCTCACCATGCAGGCGGTGTGCGCGGCGCTGGCCGGGTCGCTGGCCGAGCTGACCTCGCCGGCCGCCGCGATCACCCTGCTCGCGGCGGCCTCGGTCGCGGTCACCCTGCTGCTGGCCGGCCCGCTGCGGGAGCCTCAGCCGACGTGGACCCGGGGACGCAGCTCCGGCGACGCCTCGCTCTTCCGGAGGATCTCGCGGACCACCGGCGCCGTGTCGCCGCGCCCGAAGAGCAGGTAGCGGAACAGGTGGCCGAGCGGGCTGCCCTCGGCCCACTCGAAGTAGCAGTGCGGCCGTACCCCGGTGGCGTCGCGCAGGGCGAGCAGCACCGCGGCGATCGCGTTCGGCACGGCCGGGCTCTGCGCCCGCAGGACCCGGTGCGTGCCGACCTCGATGCCGCGCACCTCGAGGACGTCGCTGAACCCGGACGGGTCGACCACGTCGATCTCCAGGAAGAGGACGTCGGCGCGGCCGGGCACCGGGTTCATCCCGCGCTGCTCGCCCTCCTTGACGTCGTACTCCGCGACGTCGCCGTCCTGCCGCTGGTTGGCCACGATGTTCAGCTCGCCGTCGTGCGCGATCGAGTCGGCGATGAACCGGCGGGCCGCCTCGTCGAACTCGATCCGCTCGGCGCGCAGCTCGGTGGTCCGGGTGACCCGGGAGACCAGCGAGATCAGGATGATCGCCGCGATGAACACCGCGGAGATCGCGATGCCGTCCGGTTTCTCCACGATGTTGTCGCCGAGGGCGTAGAGCAGCACCAGGGTGAGCACGCCGAACCCGGCCGCCGCGCCGCGCTGCCCGGCCCGGTACGCCGAGATCGTCACCGCGATCGCCCCGGACACCATCATCGCCAGGATGCCGGTCGCGTACGCCCCGGCCTGCGCGTTCACGTCGGCGCCGAAGGCGATCGTGATGCCGACGCTGATCACCGTGTAGACCAGCACGACCGGCCGGACCGCCCGGGCCCACTCCGGCGCCATGCCGTAGCCGGGCAGGTAGCGGGGCACGATGTTGATCAGGCCGGCCATCGCCGAGGCGCCGGCGAACCAGAGGATCAGGATGCTGCTGATGTCGTAGACCGTGCCGAAGACCTCGCCGAGCTGCTCGTGCGCGAGGTAGGCCAGCGCCCGCCCGTTCGCCTCGCCGCCCGGCTCGAACTCGGCCGGCGGGATCAGCACCGTGGTCACGAAGCTGGTGGCGATCAGGTAGACGCTCATGATCGCCGCGGCGGTGGTGAGCAGCTTGCGGGTGTTGCGCACCCGCGAGGCCATCCGGGCCTCCGGGGACGCGCCGCCGGCCTTGATCAGCGGCATCATGCTGACCCCGGTCTCGAAGCCGGAGAGGCCGAGCACCAGCGCCGGGAAGGCCAGGATGGACGGACCGATCAGGTCCAGGAAGCCGGTGCCGTGCTCGGTCAGCCGATCGACCCAGGTGGACAGCGCGCCCGCGGTGCCGAAGACGTCGACCAGGCCGACCACCGTGACCACCGCGTTGAGCACCAGGAAGATGGCGACCAGCGGGATCGCGACGCCGACCGCCTCGCTGAAGCCGAGCAGGAAGACGAAGCCGAGGATCAGCAGCAGGACCACGGTGATCAGCACCTGGTGGCCGTGCAGGGCGCCGGGCAGATAGGGGTTCTCCGCCATGTGCACGGTGGCGTCGGCCGCGGACAGCGTGATCGTGATGATCCACGAGGTGCAGACGAAGCCGAGCAGCACCAGCACGAAGATCTTGCCGCGCCAGAACGGCAGCAGGTGCTCCAGCATCGCCACCGAGCCCTGCCCGTGCGGGCTCTCCTTGGCCACCCGCCGGTACATCGGCAGCATGCCGAGCAGGGTCAGCGCCACGATCAGCAGGGTGGCCAGCGGGGAGAGGGCGCCGGCCGCGAGCGCCGCGATGGCCGGGAGGTAGGACAGGGTGGAGAAGTAGTCCACACCGGTCAGACACATCACCTTCCACCAGGCCTGCTCGTGGGTGGCGTGCTCGGCCTCCGGGCCGACCGGCTGCACCCGGTGCGCCAGCAGCCAGCGCGGCAGGCGTCGCTGCGACGCCGGCTCCCGGACCGGTTCGACGACCGCCGGAACGTTGATCTCGGTGCTCATGCCACCCTCTTTCTGGAACAGCAGGTGTCAGGATGCACTAGGGGTGCGACCGCCCGCGGGCCAGGAGGCGTCATGACGCAGACATTCGTGATCACCGGGAGCAGTTCCGGCGTCGGCCTGGCGGCCGCGGGACAACTCGCCGCGCGCGGTGACGAGGTGGTCCTGGTCGGCCGGGACGCCGACCGGCTGGCGGCCGCGGTGGCACAGGTCCGGCAGGCCGCCGGCGGCCGCGAGCCGCGGCACTTCCGGGCCGACTTCGAGCAGCTCGACGACGTCCGCGAGCTGGCCGCCCGGCTGCTCGACGACTACCCGAGGATCGACGCGCTGGCCAACAACGCGGGCGGCATCATCAACCGGGCGCACCTGACCGTGGACGGGCACGAGGCCACCATGCAGGCCAACCATCTGGCCCCGTTCCTGCTCACCCACCTGCTGCGGGAGCGGCTGACCGGCGCCCGGGTGGTGAACACCGCCTCCCGCGCGCACATGCAGGGCCGGCCGGGCACCAACTTCGCCGAGGACCTGCGGTCGTACAGTTCCTGGCGGTCCTACGGCGCCAGCAAGTCGGCCAACATCCTGTTCGCCGCCGAGGCCGCCCGCCGCTGGCCGGACGTGCTGAGCGTGTCCTTCCACCCGGGTGTGGTCCGGACCAACTTCGGCGCCGGCCGGCTGACCCGGCTCTTCTACCGGTACGCGCCCGGCCTGGTCACCCCGGAGGCCGCCGGTGAGCTGCTCACCTGGCTGCTCACCACGCCCGCCGGCGAGCTGGAGAACGGCGCCTACTACGTCGGCCACACGGTCACCCGGCCGGCCGCGCACGCCCGCGACCCGAAGCTCGCCGCCGACCTGTGGGACGCCAGTCTCACCGCGACCGGTCTGACCACGGAATGACCCACGTCACCCTGCACGTCTGGCGGGTGCCGCGCCGCGCCGTCGGCTCCGCCATGCTGCGCATGGCCTTCGCCCGCCATCACCTGCGCGGCCTGCGGTTCGGCAAGTTCCTCGGCACCGGGACCGGGACCACCTTCGGTCCCGGTGACGCCGATCCGACCCGGTGGGCGGCGCTCACGGTGAGCGATTCCCCGGTACGCCTGCGCACCTGGGACCGGATCGCCACGGCGCACGCCCGGATCGACCTGGAGCCGCTGATCAGCCGGGGCACCTGGTCGGGCCGCACCCCGTTCACCCCGACCGGCCGCAAACACGACGGCATGGTGCTGGCCCTGACCCGGGCCCGGCTGCGCCCGTCCCGCGCGCTCCGGTTCTGGCGTGCCGTCCCGTCGGTGGCCGGCGAGGTGGCCGCCGCGCCCGGCCTGCTCGCCCGGTTCGGCGTCGGCGAGGCGCCGATCGGCTGGCAGGGCACGGTGACCGTGTGGCGCGACGCGGCGGATCTGACCGCGTTCGCGTACCGTCAGCCGGGACACCGCGCCGCGATCGCCCGGACCCCGGCCGACCGGTGGTACGCCGAGGAGCTGTTCGCCCGGTTCGCGGTGCACGGGATCAGCGGCGACCGGTCCGTGCTGGGCTGGGCCGAGGGACGGGAGCGTAGCTAAGCGATGAGGCTTGTGGCGTGGCAGCCGGACGACCTGCTGCGGCGGCTCGACGACGTGGTCGCGGTCTACGGCGAGGCGATGGGCTACCGCCAGGAGCTGCTGCAGACCCGCCGGGGTTACATCGGGTCGCACGTGCGCCGGCCCGGCTTCCGGGCGGTCGCCACGCTGACCACCGAGGGCCGGGTGATGGGCTTCGGGTACGGCTACACCTCCGCCCCCGGCCAGTGGTGGCACGACCAGGTCCGGTACGCGCTCGGCGAGGAGTCCCGCCGGCAGTGGCTGACCGACTGCTTCGAGGTGGTCGAGCTGCACGTGCGCCCGACCGCCCAGGGCCACGGGGTCGGCGCCCGCCAGCTGCGCGCCCTGCTCGCCATGGCCAAGGGCCGGACCGTGCTGCTCTCCACCCCGGAGGCCGACGAGCAGGTGTCCCGCGCCTGGCGGCTGTACCGGCGGTACGGTTTCGCCGACGTGCTGCGGCACTTCTACTTCCCGGGCGACGAGCGGGCCTTCGCGGTGCTGGGCCGGGAGCTGCCGCTGGCCGAGCGTCCGGTGGAGGACGCGCCCGGCCTGGCCGGCGCCTGACCCGTGCGCCGCTGGTGGCTGCCCTGGACCCTGCTCGCCGCGCTGGTCCTGGCACAGATCTGGTACCCGCTGACCGAGGGTGACGCCCGGGCCCGGCTGACCGTGCTGACGGTGCTGCTCGGGGTGGCCTTCTCGGTGTCGCACGCGCTGCTCGCCCGCGGCCCGCGGGCGGCCGCCGCGCTGGTGCTGACCGCGACGCTGGGCGGTTTCGCGGTCGAGGCGATCGGGGTGGCCACCGGCTTCCCGTTCGGCTCCTACGAGTACTCCGGCCGGCTCGGCCCGCGCCTCCTCGACGTCCCGCTGATCATCCCGCTGGCCTGGACCTGGATGGCCTGGCCGGCCTGGCTGGCGGCGCTGCGGGTGGCCCGCCGGCGGGCGGCCCGGGTGGCGGTCGCCGCGGCCGGGCTGGCCGCCTGGGACGTCTTCCTGGATCCTCAGATGGTCGCCGAGGACTACTGGGTCTGGCGGGATCCGGTCCCGGCGCTGCCCGGCGTCCCCGGCGTCCCGATCGGCAACTACCTGGGCTGGATCGGCTTCGCCGTGCTGCTGATGATCGCGCTGGGCGCCGCAGCCGGCCGGGCCACCGCCGGTCCGGAGCGGTCGGACGCCCCGGCGCTGGCCCTGTGGCTGTGGACCTACGCCTCCTCGGTGCTGGCGCACGCCGTCTTCCTGTCCCTGCCCGCGTCCGCGGCGTGGGGCGCGGTGCTGATGGGCGCCGCCGTCCTGCCCCTGCTCCCCCGGCTGCGCGACCCGCTGCTCCCCCGGCTGCGCGACCCGGCATGATCCTCCTGGTCTGCCTGCCGTTGCTGCTGCTCGCCGCGCACACCGCGGCCAACGCGCTGCTGCTGCGCCGGCCGCGCCGGGACGCGGCCACCGGCGAGCGGGTCGCGGTGCTGCTGCCGCTGCGCGACGAGGCCGCCCGGGTCGCCCCGTGCCTGCGGTCGCTGCTCGCCCAGCGCGGGGTGCCGGAGCTGACCGTGCACGTCCTCGACGACGGCTCCACCGACGGCACCGCCGACGTGGTACGCGCCGTCGCCGGCGACCGGGTGCGGCTGCACACCGGGGCGCCGCTGCCGGCCGGCTGGCGCGGCAAGCCGCACGCCTGTCAGCAGCTCGCCGACCTGGCCGGCGAGGCGGACGTGCTGGTCTTCGTGGACGCCGACGTGGTGCTGGCGGCGGACGCGGTGGCCGGAGCCGTCGACCTGCTCAGGGGCAGCCGGGCGGGACTGCTCAGCCCGTACCCCAAGATTGTCGGATCCGGACGCCTGGTCCAACCGCTCCTGCAGTGGTCCTGGCTCACCTTCCTGCCGCTGCGCGGCATGGAGCGCTCGCCGCGGCCGTCGCTGGCCGCCGCCGGCGGGCAGTGGCTGGTCCTGGACCGGTCCGCCTACCGGCGGGCCGGCGGGCACGCCGCGGTCCGCACCGAGATCCTGGAGGACATCGCGCTGGCCCGCGCGGTGAAACGGTCCGGCGGCCGGATCGCCCTGGCCGACGGTTCCCGCCTGGCCACCTGCCGGATGTACGACTCCTGGCGCGAGCTGGCCGACGGTTACGGCAAGTCGCTGTGGGCGTCCTTCGGGTCCGCGGCCGGCGCGGCCGCCGTCGTGACCATGCTGCTCCTGCTGTACGTCGTGACGCCGCTCGCCCTGCTCCCGGTCGCCCCGGGCGTGGCCCTGCTCGCCTACCTGCTCGGCGTCGCCGGGCGGATGATCTCGGCGGGGGCGACCGGCGGCCGGGTCCTCCCCGACGCGCTCGCCCACCCGCTCGCCATCGTCCTCTTCGGATTCCTGATCGCCCGCTCCTTCCACCGGCGCCGCCACCACCGCCTGTCCTGGCGCGGCCGCCCCGTCTGAACGGATCATCTGCCCCATGAGTGAGATCGTGGTGATCGGCGCCGGCGTCGGCGGCCTGGCCGCGGCCATCCGGCTGGCCGAGGCCGGCCACCGGGTCACCGTCCACGAGCGGTCCGGCGAGGTCGGCGGCAAACTCGCCACCTACCAGCGGGACGGCTTCCGCTTCGACACCGGCCCGAGCCTGCTCACCCTGCCGCAGGTCTTCACCGACCTCGGTCTCGGCCTGCGCCCGGAGCCGCTGGACCCGGTGGTCCGGCACTTCTTCCCGGACGGCACGGTCCTCGACTCCGCCGCCGACCACCAGGTCTTCCTGAACCGGATCGCGGCGACGCTGGGCAGCGACGCCGCCCGGGACTGGGCCCGCTTCTGGCGCCGCGCCGAGCGGATCTGGCACGCCTCCTGGGAGTCGGTCCTGCAGCGGCCGATCAGCGCCGGGTCGCTGGCCCGGCTCTCCTGGCGGCTGCCCGATCTGGCGGCGATCGCCCCGGGCCGGTCGCTGCGCGCGCTGGGCCGGCGCTACCTGCGCGACCCGCGGCTGCGGACGCTGCTGGACCGCTACGCCACCTACACCGGCGCCGATCCGCGCCGCGCGCCTGCGGCGCTCGCCGCCATCCCCTACGCCGAGCTCACCTACGGTGGCTGGTACCTGTCGGGTGGTCTCGGCACCCTCGCCGAGGCGCTGCGCGCTCGATGCGATCAATTAGGGGTACGCCTGGAGCTGGACTCCGTGGTGACCGGGATCGACGCCGGCCGCCGCGTCCGCGGTGTCCGCCTGGCGGGGGGCCGCACCGTCCCGGCCGACGTCGTGGTGTCCAACGTGGACGCCGCCACGCTCTACCGCGACCTGCTGCCCACCCCGGGCCGGCTGGCCGGGCTCGCCGACCGCAGCCTCGCCGGGTTCGTGCTGCTGCTCGGCGTCCGCGGCGAGACCCCGGAGCTGGCCCACCACAACGTGTTCTTCCCGCGCGACTACGACGCCGAGTTCGACGCGGTCTTCGGCGGCCCGGGGCGGCGTGCCCGGCCGGCCGGCGACCCCACCGTGTTCGTCACCCGGGCCGCCGATCCCACCGTCCACCCGGCCGGCCACGAGGCGTGGTTCGTGCTGGTCAACGCGGCCCGCCAGGGCACCGACTGGTCCGCGGTGGACTGGCGGCGTCCGGGGCTGGCCGCGGCGTACCGGGACCGGGTGCTCGAGGTGCTGGCCGAGCGCGGATGCGACGTACGGGAAAGGGTGGTTTTCGCGGAGACCCGGACCCCGGCGGACCTGGCCGTGGCGACTGCCGCGCCCGGCGGGGTCATCTACGGCACCGCGGGCGGCCTGCTGCGCCCGGCGAACCGCGCCCCGGTCGACGGCCTGTTCCTGGTCGGCGGCTCCACGCACCCGGGCGGCGGCCTCCCGATGGTCACCCTCTCCGCCAAGATCGTGGCCGAGCAGATCGGTCCGGCCCGGCGCTAGGACCGTGCGTGCGCGGCGACGAAGGCCTGGGCTATGCCGGAGGCCAGGTCGGCCGGGTTCGTCGCGGCGATCGCGCGGCCGCCGGTGACCTTGGCCATGCTCTGCAGCGCGGGCAGGTTGGCGCCCGGCCCGAAGCCGACCGCGATCACCGGGACCGGCCGGGCCGGATCCGCGCCGGCCTGCAACCGCTTCATGAAGTCCGGATTGGACATCGCGAACCTGGTGCCGCCGTCCGAGCCGTCGGTGAGCACCACGACCACGGTCGCGGTGTCCGGCTTGACCCGGCCGCGCATCTCCTGCACCCCGTCCAGGACGGTCTGGTAGAGCGGGGTCCCGGCCTTCGCCACCGGGCGGTAGGAGCCGATCTTCGCGGCCAGCTGCTGCCGGCGTTTCTTGCCCTCCGCGGAGGAGTTCAGCGGCCCGAACGACACCTCCTCGACGTGCGCCGGGCCGTTCGCCCCGGACGTGCCGAAATACCACATGCCGAGGCTGGTGTCCTCGCCGAACAGCTGGGCCGCGGTGGCCCCGGACTCGCGCAGCAGGGTGGCCTTGGTGACGCTGCGCCCGGACCGGTCGGTGATCTTCTCGTTCATCGAGCCGGAGCCGTCGATCATCAGCAGCACCTGGAAGGCCACCGACCGGTACCCGGACCACTGCCGGGCCGGGCCGAGCAGCGCCTCCGGGTCGGCCGGCAGGGTCAGCGCGCCGTCGGTGGCGGCGGCCCGGAACCCGGCCCCGGTGAGCGCCGCCGAGGTGATCGCCGCCCGCAGCCGCTTGCTCAGCTCGGCCGGCGCCCCCTTGCGGACCGCGTAGGGGTAGTCGGCGTCCACCACGCCGTCGGCCGGCGGCGCGCCGACCAGCCGGACCCGGTTCCCCGCTTTCTGGTACGCGGTGAGCTGCTGCTCGGTGGCCGGGAAGACACCCACCTCGTAGCTGGCCGCGGTGTCGTCGGTGGCCCGGGTGAGCTGGGCCAGCACGTCGGTGGTGTCGGCGTTCGCGTTCTCCAGCCGGCTGCGCAGGGTGAGCGCCTGCAGGGTGGCGATCCCGGCGTCCGGTGTGACCCGGGCGATCGCCTGGTGCACGGCGTAGACGCTGAGCAGGCCGGTGGTGGTGAGCAGCGGATCGGGCATCCGGACGGCCGGCACCCGGTCATCGGCGGCGTCCCGCGCCAGCGCGGCCCAGGAGGTCTTGTCGCCCGGCGCGAACAGCCGGCCGATCGCCTCCGGCCCGGCGATCACCAGCGGGGACCAGGCCAGCGGCGGGCCGGCGGTGGCCCAGTTGCGGCCCTGCGCCCGGGCCACGGCCAGCCAGGCGCTGCTGGACGGCACCCAGACGTCCGGCTGCGGCTTGGCGGTGAGCACCGCGCCCGGCTCGACCGCCTGCACGGCGACCTCGGAGCAGCGCTGCCCGGCCTGGTTGAGGCCGGCCGCCGCCTGCTGGATCACCGGGGCGATCTCCGGGGCCGCGGCGACCCGGAGCCGCGGGTCCGGGCAGGGCCGTGTGGACTGCTGCGGGGAGGCCGGCGGCGGCGCGCTGGCCTCGGCGACCGGGGCGCCGGCCCGGTTGCTCATCAGCCGCCAGGCGAGACCGCCGGCGGCCAGCAGGACCAGGACCACCACGGCAGCCGCCAGCGAAGTGCGGCCCCGGCTCGGGGTCGGCTCCGGGAACGGCAGGCGTGGGTCGGGCCACTCGTTGTCGGGCATGCCACCTTACCTCGTGTAAAGGTCACCACCGATGGAGCGGATGGTAGTCCGGGATTTATGTCTCGCAATGGCTCCTAAGGTTCCGGACAGAATCTCGGCACGATCGCGACCTTCACGACATCAACCGGGGCGTCGCCACGGCGATCACGATGAACTCGCCGTCGCCGCTGAGCCCGACCGGCTCCCGTCCCCAGCCGCCGTAGATCCGGTCCACCCGGAAGCCCGCCTCGCGCAGCGAGTCACGCAGCTCCGGCTCGGTACGGAAACGCAGCGTTGCCGAGTTCGCCAGGCTCCGCCCGTCGGCGAACTCGTAACGCTGCGTGACGTGCACGATGCCCTCAGCGGTCTCCTCGGCCTCGCTCCACGCCTCCACCGCGGTGCCGTCGCCGAGCACCACGGTGCGCCACGAGTCCTCCGGGTTCCACAGCTGCCACGGCCGCTCGGCCGGGTCCTGGCTGTCGAAGACCAGCCGCCCCTCCGGGACCAGCGCCCGGCGCAGCCCGCGCAGCACCGCGTCCCACTCCTCGTCGTCCACGAAGGACTGGGCCACGTGGCTGGTCATGAACGCGGCGTCGTAGGACCGGGCGGGCAGCTGCTCGACCGAGCCGCACAGCCAGCGGACCCGGTCGCCGCCCGCCTTGCGCCGGGCCGCGGCGAGCGCGGCGGCCGCCGGGTCGACCGCGGTGACCTGGTGCCCGGCCGCGGCCATCGCGATGGCCAGCCGGCCGGTGCCACAGCCCACGTCGGCCACCCGGTGCGCGGACCGCTCGGCGAGCACGGCCATGAAGAAGTCGTCGTCCCAGCCCCAGGGACACTCGGCGTCGTAGACCTCGGCCAGGCGCGGATCCTGGAACTCGCCATGCCACACACCCAGGACTCTAAACGGACCGTAGACACCTGACTACCCGAAGTGGACGGTCGATCAGAGAGCGCGTACTCCGTACGGCAGCCGGCCCGACCCGATGTGCTCCAGCACCACCTCTCGCAGCGCCGCGGCCGCGTGCGGCAGCACCGCCGCCCGGCGCTGGGCGAGCGCGATGGTCCGGCGCATGCCCGGCGGCGCCAGCGGCGTGGCCCGCAGCAGCGGCCGGTTCGCCAGCACCATGCTGGGCACCAGCGCGACCCCGAGGCCGGCCTCGACGAAGGCCAGCACCGCGTCCATCTCGCCACCCTCGACCGCGAACTTCGGGGTGAAGCCGGCCCGCTCGCAGGCGTGCAGGGTGACCTCGCGGATGTCGTAGCCCTCCCGGAACATCACCATCGGGGTGTGCCGCAGCTCGGTCAGCTCCAGCTGCCGGCCCACGGTCGGCGGCGGCCCGTCCGCCACCGACGCCACCACCAGGCTCTCCCGGAGCACCTCGGTGGCGTCCAGCGCCGGGTCGACGCCCTGCTCGGGCTGCACGATCAAGGCCAGGTCCAGGGTGTGCGCCAGCAGGCCGCCGATCAGGTCCTGCGAGCTGCCCTCGCTGACGTGCAGGGTCACCCCGGGGTGGTCGGCCCGGAAGGTGCGCAGCACGGCCGGGACCAGCGAGGAGCAGAGGCTCGGGGTGGCGCCCAGGCGCACCTCGCCGCGGCGCAGCCCGACGATGTCCTGGACCGCGTCGCGGGCCGCGTCCGCGTCGGCGACGATCCGCTGGGCCATCGGCAGCAGGGTCTCGCCGGCCACGGTGAGGGTCACCGCGCCGCGCATCCGCTCGAAGAGCGGGGCGCCCAGCGACGCCTCGAGGGTGTGAATCTGCTTACTCAACGTAGGTTGCGAGACGCCGAGAATGTCCGCCGCCTGGGTGAAATGCCGGGTTTCTACCACCGCCAGGAAGTACCGGAGTTGTTGAAGCTGCACGGTAATAGCCTATCGCTATGACGACCCGCCCGATCATGCATTAGACGAATGACTCGGGACTTTCTACCGTCCAGGTTGTGGCGGTAGACACTCCTATTCCGAAAACCAAGAACGCGGCGGGGGCGACGGCAAAGCCCACCCCGCGCAAGGTGGTCCGGCCCTCGTCGGTCACCCTGAAGATCATCATGGCGGTCAGCGGCATCCTGCTGGTGCTCTTCCTTTTCGTGCACATGGCCGGCAACCTCAAGATCTTCTTGGGCGCGACCGACTTCGACCACTACGCGCACTGGCTGCGCTCGATCGGCACGCCCCTGCTGCCGGACACCTGGTACCTGTGGATCCAGCGTGCCGTGCTGACCCTCGCGGTGCTGGCGCACATCTACACCGCGGCCGTGCTGACCGCTCGCGCCCGCAAGGCCCGCCCGGTCAAGTACGCGCACCGGCCGAAGGTCCAGGGCAGTTACGCCGCCCGCACGATGCGCTGGGGCGGCGTGATCGTCCTGCTCTTCGTCATTTACCACATCCTGGACCTGACCACCGGGAACCTGAACCCCAACGGGGACAAGGCGCACCCGTACATGAACGTGGTCGCCGACTTCGCGCCCGAGCGCTGGTACGTGACCCTCTTCTACACGCTGGCGATCGTGGCCGTCGGGTTCCACCTGGCGCACGGCATCTTCAGCGCGGCCCGGACGCTGGGCCAGCAGACCATGAAGGGCCAGCGCCGGGCGAAGTACATCGCGATCGCGCTGTCGCTCGTGCTGGTCGTGGGGTACCTCTCGGTGCCGTTCGCGGTGCTGACCGGATTGGTGGACTGACATGTCTGAGACGGATTTCTGGAAAGAGGGCGACCCGGTCGTCGACAAGGCCGCGCCGGACGGGCCGATCGAGACTCGCTGGGAGCGCCGCAAGTTCGCCGCCAAGCTGGTCAACCCGGCCAACCGCCGCAAGCTCACGGTGATCGTGGTGGGCACCGGCCTGGCCGGCGGCTCCGCGGCCGCGACGCTCGCCGAGCAGGGCTACCGGGTCAAGTCGTACTGCTACCAGGACAGCCCGCGCCGCGCGCACTCGATCGCCGCGCAGGGTGGCATCAACGCCGCCAAGAACTACCGCAACGACGGCGACTCGATCTACCGGCTGTTCTACGACACGGTCAAGGGCGGCGACTTCCGCGCCCGTGAGTCCAACGTGTACCGGCTGGCCCAGGAGTCGGTGAACATCATCGACCAGGCCGTGGCGCAGGGCGTTCCGTTCGCCCGGGAGTACGGCGGCCTGCTCGACAACCGCTCGTTCGGCGGCACCCAGGTGTCCCGGACCTTCTACGCCCGGGGCCAGACGGGCCAGCAGCTGCTGCTCGGCGCGTACCAGGCCCTGGAGCGGCAGATCGGCCTCGGCAACGTCGAGATGAACGCCCGGCACGAGATGCTCGAGCTGATCATCATCGACGGCAAGGCCCGCGGCATCGTGGTCCGCGACATGATCACCGGCGAGATCAGCACCGAGCTGGCGGACGCCGTGGTGCTCGCCTCCGGCGGTTACGGCAACGTGTTCTTCCTGTCCACCAACGCCAAGGGCTGCAACGTCACGGCGACGTGGCGGGCGCACCGCAAGGGCGCGCTGTTCGCGAACCCCTGCTACACGCAGATCCACCCGACCTGCATCCCGGAGTCCGGCTCGCACCAGTCGAAGCTGACCCTGATGTCCGAGTCGCTGCGCAACGACGGCCGGGTCTGGGTGCCGAAGGCGCAGAAGGACACCCGCCGGCCGGCGGACATCCCGGAGGACGAGCGCGACTACTACCTGGAGCGCATCTACCCGTCGTTCGGCAACCTGGTACCCCGCGACATCGCGTCCCGGGCCGCCAAGAACGTCTGCGACGAGGGTCGCGGCGTCGGCCCCGGCGGGCTCGGCGTCTACCTGGACTTCGCGGACGCGATCAGCCGGCTGGGCCGCAAGGCGGTCGAGGCGAAGTACGGCAACCTCTTCGAGATGTACCAGCGCATCACCGGCGAGGACCCGTACGAGACGCCGATGCGCATCTACCCGGCCGTGCACTACACGATGGGCGGCCTCTGGGTCGACTACGACCTGCAGTCCACCATCCCCGGCCTGTTCGTGGTGGGCGAGGCGAACTTCTCCGACCACGGCGCCAACCGGCTCGGCGCGTCCGCGCTGATGCAGGGCCTGGCGGACGGCTACTTCGTGCTGCCCAACACGATCAACAACTATCTGGCCGCCGGCCCGTTCAAGAAGGTCTCGGCCGCTGACGCCGAGGTCGTCGAGGCGCGCAAGGAGGTCGAGGACCGGATCGCGAAGTTCCTGTCCATCGACGGCGACCGGACCGTGGACTCGTTCCACCGCGAGCTCGGCCACATCATGTGGGAGTACTGCGGCATGGAGCGCACCGAGGAGGGCCTGACCAAGGCGATCGGGCTGATCCGGGCGCTCAAGGAGGAGTTCTGGACCCGGGTGAAGGTGCCCGGCAAGGGCGAGGAGCTCAACCAGAACCTGGAGAAGGCCGGGCGGGTCGCCGACTTCATCGAGCTCGGTGAGCTGATGTGCATCGACGCGCTGCACCGGCGGGAGTCGTGCGGCGGGCACTTCCGGGCCGAGTCGCAGACCCCGGACGGCGAGGCGCTGCGCCACGACGACGAGTTCGGCTACGCCGCGGCGTGGGAGTACTTCGGCGCCGACGGCAAGCCGACCCTGCACAAGGAAGAGCTCGTTTTCGAGTACGTCCACCCGAGCACGCGGAGTTACAAGTAATGGACATCAAGGTCAGGGTGTGGCGTCAGTCCGGCCCCTCCTCCCCCGGGAAGATGGTCACCTACGACGTGAAGGGGATCTCCCCGGACGCGTCGTTCCTCGAGATGATCGACGTCCTCAACGAGACGCTGATCCTCAACGGTGACGACCCGATCGCGTTCGACCACGACTGCCGCGAGGGCATCTGCGGCATGTGCAGCATGGTGATCAACGGTGTGGCGCACGGCCCGGAGAAGGCCACCACCACCTGCCAGCTGCACATGCGGCACTTCAAGGACGGCGACGTGATCGACGTCGAGCCGTGGCGCGCCGCCGCCTTCCCGGTGATCAAGGACCTGGTCGTCGACCGCACCGCGTTCGACAAGATCATCCAGGCGGGCGGTTACATCAGCGCGCCGACCGGCACCGCCCCGGATGCCCACGCCACCCCGGTGCCGAAGAAGGACGCGGACGCCGCGTTCGAGGCGGCCACCTGCATCGCCTGCGGTGCCTGCGTCGCCGCCTGCCCGAACGGCTCGTCGATGCTCTACACCGCCGCGAAGATCACCCACCTCGGCCTGCTCCCCCAGGGGCAGCCCGAGCGCGACAGCCGGGTGATCGACATGCTGCAGGCCCAGGACGACGCCGGCTTCGGCGGCTGCACCAACATGGGCGAGTGCGCCGAGGTCTGCCCGAAGGGCATCCCGCTGAGCCTGATCGGCCGCCTCAACAGCGACTACCGCAAGGCCATCGCCAAGCGGTGACGTCCCCGGGGGCGGGCCACAACGCCGTGCGCCATCCCCGGAACAACTCCGGATGCCCGGCACAACGGCGTGCCGGGCATCCGGCTTCCAGCCCCGATGCCGCCCGCCACTCCGCCTCCCGCGCCACATCTCCGCTCGCCCCTTCCTCCGTGCCGCGCCGCCACACCGCCTTCCGGGCCGTCGCATCCCCTTCCCCGCCGCCGCACCGCCCTTCGCGCCGCCACACCGCCCTTCAGCGCCGCCCTTCCGCGCCGCCACACCGCCCTTCGCGCCGCCACACCGCCCTTCAGCGCCGCCCTTCCGCGCCGCCACACCGCCCTTCGCGCCGCCACACCGCCCTTCAGCGCCGCCCTTCCGCGCCGCCGCACCGCCCTTCCGCGCCGCCGCAATGCCCTTCCGCGCCGTCGCAATGCCCTTCCGCGCCGTCGCAATGCCGCACCCCCCTTTCGCACCGCAGCACTGCTGCACCGCACCACCCGCCGCGCTGGTGACTCTCCTGCTCCCGGCCCGCCGCGCCACTCACCCGCGGCCTGCCGCACCGCACCACTGCTACCTGCAGCCGCCTCCCCTTCTTGCACCGGCCCGCGCTCTCCCGCCGCGCCGGCCCGCCTCCCCGGCCTGCGGCCTCACCGGCCCGGGCTCCGCCACACCGCCACGCCTGCGGGCTCGCACCACACCGCCCGGCCCGCGGCCTCCCCACCAGCTCTCAGCACGCCGCATGGAGAGCGGGCGGCTGGCATCGGCTCAGGTGGCGGTGAGGGCGGCGGCGATGGCCATCGTGTGCTGATATTCGCGCCAACCGGCGAGCAGGCCGTCGCGCGTCCGGAGCACCCCGATGAACGGCGCCGACGCCTGCGTGCCGGTCACCGTGTGGGTGCCGACCAGCTCATATTCGACGATGATCACGTCGGGGTCGGCGGTCTCGTGGATCACCACGTGGCGGCAGTCGTCGAAGCGAACCGGAAAACTCGCGCGCCCGGCCCTGGTCTGCCCCAGGACCCGCTCGCGCCCCTCGGTCCGGGTGGGCCGCCCGGGCGGGGCGAACGGCGTCTCCACCACCACGTCCTCGGCGAGCATGTCACCGTCGTAGGTGGACTGCCCGGCCAGCCACCGCTCACGCATCCGGGCAAAGATCTGGTGCGGTGTCACGACACGCCTCCCATTAAGATGAGTGACAACTCAGCTTCGCTCCGCCGCCGACAATAATGAGTGGAGACTCGACTTGCCAGCCCTCCCATCGGCCGACCCAACCCCTTCGTCCACCGAAGGCTCCACGTCCTCCCAGGTCAGGGGCACTGCCGACACTCCCGCCAAAGGTTCCGGGTCTTTTTCCGGAGGGGCGGTAGAACGCGGCGATACCGCGACCGAGGGCGTCGCCGATCCGACCGGAGACGACGGATCGCCGCCGCGGGTCGACCTTGCGGTGCGAGCCGCCCCCGGCGAGGCCGGCTGGCACGGCGAGACAGGCGGTCGCGGCGCGACAGGCGATCGTGGCGCGACAGGCGATCGTGGCGCGACAGGCGGTCGCGGCGGGGCTGACGGTCGCGGCAGGACAGGCAGTCGCGGCAGGACAGGCGGTCGCGGCAGGACAGGAGGCGGGGCCGGCATTCAGGGCGGGCCGACGCTCCGGGCCGACGCGCAGCGGAACCGGGTCCGCATCCTGGGGGCGGCGGAGGCGGTGTTCGCCGAGTTCGGGGCGGGGGCGTCGACCGAGGAGGTGGCGCGCCGGGCCGGGGTGGCGATCGGCACGGTGTTCCGGCACTTCCCGACCAAGGACGACCTGCTTGCCGCGATCATGAAGCAGCTGCTGGTCCGGCTGGTCACGGAGGCCGGTGAGCTGGGTGGCGGCGACGGGTTGTTCGAGTTCTTCCGGCGGCTGGTGACGCAGGCCGCCGACAAGCGGTCGGTCGTCGAGCTGCTGGCCCGGGCGGACGTGGACATCCGGCTGCCGGACGCGATCGGGCACCTGGAGCAGGCCGTGGACGACCTGCTGCGGCAGGCCCAGGCCGCCGGGATGGTGAGCACGGAGGCGCGCCTGCCGGTGGTGATGGCGTTGCTGCTCAGCGTCTGCCAGGGCGCGCTGGTCGGCAGCTGGGATCAGGGACTGCAGGACCACACCCTCGGCGTGATCTTCGCCGGGCTGGCGCCGCGGCACGACGGCTGACCGCTCGGCCACTGCCGGCCTCGGGGAACGCCGCACCGGCCGGGATCACGGACGGAGCGCTCCGGTCGTACCGGAAACAGCATGAGCGTGGCGGAAGTCGCGCGGCCTCCCGGAGCGGCGCCCGCCTGGCGTGATGTCGCCGCTCAGGCGGCGCCGAAGCCGCGGTGCAGGAACGTGGTGAGGGTCTCGATGGCCTCGTCGTCGGTGAGCTCCCGGCCGAGCGCGGGGCGGGTGGCGTCGTTGAGCCAGGTGGCGGCGAAGGTGCTGATCGTCGCGCCGAAGAGGGACGCGCTGACCAGCGGGTCGCCCGGGAGATCCAGACCGGTCAGGTGATCCGCGATGTGGCCCAGGTCGGGGGCGAGCATGTCGCGGCTGCGCTCGGCGAACCCCTCGTCCACCAACGCCGCCTGCTGCAACGCCACCATGATCACCCGGTGCCGCCGATAGAACCCCCAGAACGCGGCGACGTGGAACCGGACCGCCTCACGGTCACGGAAGTCGTCACCGTGCTCGGGCAGCTCGGCGCTCGCGTCGCCCTCGGTGAGCAGGTCCGCCAGCAGCGCCTCGAGCAGCGCCTCCTTGCCGGCGAAGTGCTTGTAGAACGACCCGGTGGCCCGGCCCGCCTCGGCGGTGATGTCGGTGATCTTCGCATTCAGATAGCCAACCCGCTCGAAGACCCGGATCGCGGCGGCCTTGAGCTCGGCCTCGGTCTGCGCGGCCTGCTGTTTGCGCAGGCTGGGGCGCCTGGCATCGCGCGCGGCGTTGGGCCACGCCCAGTCGATGACCGGCATGCCCGGCCGCACCGGCGCCGGCTGCTCGCCCAGCTCGTCCTGCGCCTGCCCGGTCGCCACCGCGCGGTCACCACCATCCGAAAGCCGCCCTCTTGACCCGGAGCCTAGCAGCGCCCTACGGTGAATCCATGTTCACTGAATCTCGATTCACCGTAATCGTCGGCGCCGGGCCGACCGGCCTCACCGTGGCTCGCCAGCTGCAGCGACATGGCGTGCCCTTCCGCATCTTCGAGAGATCGCCGCAGCCGGTCGACGGTTCGCGAGGCAAGGGCCTGCAGCCGCGCACCTTGGAGGTGCTCGACGACCTGGGCCTGATCGACCGCTTCCGAGCGGCCGGCGACGACTATCCGGAGATGCTGGTGCACCGCCCCGACGGCCTGACCGCGGCATGGCGGATGGACGAGCTGCACGAGCCGACCCCCGAGGTGCCCTATCCGAACATGCTGATGCTCCCCCAGTGGCAGACCTCCGAGCTGCTCGCCGAGGGGGTGCCGGTCGAGTTCGGGGTCGGCGTCACCGCGCTGGAGCAGGACGCCGACGGCGTCCGCGTCACGCTCGACTCCGGCGAGGTGGTCACGGCACGCTTCGTGGTCGGCGCCGACGGCGGCAGGAGTACGGTACGGCGGGCGCTCGCCGTCGACTTCCTCGGCTCCACGCACGAGGAGGAGCAGATGTTGATCGCCGACGTGCGACTGTCCGGCCTGGATCGCTCGCACTGGCACGTCTGGCCGGGTGAGCCCGCGTTCCGCCTGGGGCTGTGCCCGCTGCCGGGTGGCGACTGGTGGCAGCTGACCGCCCCGCCCACGGAGGCGTCGGTCGAGGAGCTGGTCGCGTCAGTCGACCCCTCGATCACTGTCACCGACATCGGATGGACGTCCCAGTGGCGGGCCAACATCCGGATGGCCGCCCACTTCCGGGTGGGTGACGTGTTCCTGGCCGGCGACGCGGCACACGTCCACTCCCCCGCCGGCGGCCAGGGCCTCAACACCGGCATCCAGGACGGCTACAACCTCGGGTGGAAGCTGGCCGTCGGTGACGACGCCCTGCTCGACACCTATGAGGCCGAGCGGCTCCCGTTCGCCGCCGACGTGCTCGGCATCAGCACCGACCTGCACCGCCGGCACGTCGACAACGACGCCGACGCGATGCGCCGCGACGACCCGGTGCTGCGCCAGCTCACGCTGAACTATCGCGGTGGCCCGCTGACCGCCGAGCGCCGCGCCGCTCCCGGCCTGGTGCAGGCCGGCGACCGGGCTCCGGACAGCCCGCTCAGCGACGGTCGCCGCGTCTTCGACCTGCTTCGTGGCGGTCACACCACGCTGCTCGCCTTCGGCTTCGGCGGAGCCCTGCCGACGCTGCCGGCCTCGGTGCGGGCACACCGCTTGGCGGCCGACGAGGTGTCCGCCTGGCAGGCCTACGACATCCACGAGCCCAGCCTGCTCGTGATCCGTCCGGACAATTACGTCGGCTGTGCGACCGGCAGTGCGCAGGACGTTCTCGACTACCTGAAGCTGCTCGGGCACTGACCGGCTTCCCGCCTGGATTCGCGATCCGGATCGCCGCAGGCGGTCAGGTGACGGTCGCGGTCGTGGGGCGGGACCGGTCGAGAGTGGCCGTCAGAGCAGCGGTCAGGACCACTGCGGCGCCGAGCAGCAGCGGTGGGCGTGCGCCCAGCTGAGAGAGGGCCGCGCCGAGCGGGATGGCAAGGGTGATCGGGCCGAACATGACCATGTTGCCGGTCGCGGCGACGCGGCCCAGCAAATGATCGGGGGTGCTGGTCTGGATGGCGGTGATTCCGGCGATCAACGTCCACGGGAGGCCGAGGCCGGTCAGAGCGCTGCCGACGAGCATCGCCGGCCACCAGGGCAGGGACCAGGCCACGCAGGCAGCGGCGAAGAGGGCGGCACCCAGCGCAGCGACCCGGGCCGGCGGCAGGTGGGCGAGCAGGCGGCCGACCAGGAAGCCGCCGAGGATCGAGCCGGCGCCCTGGACGCTGGACAGGATGCCGAGATGGGTGGCCGGGCGGTGCAGGCCGTCGACCAGATGCAGCAGCACGGCGGCGTTGGTCAGCCCGGAGACGGCGATCGCCACGGCAGCGAGCAGGACCGGGGTGCGCAGCGGCTCCTGCCCCAGCGCCGCTATTCCGGCTCGGACGCTGCTCCAGCCGAGCGTTGGCTTGCCCTGTTCTGACGCTGTTGGTTGCTCCGGCGCGGGCACTGTGGTGGCTTCCGATGCGACTGCCTGACTCGCCGCAGGCGGCGGGCCGCTTTTCGATGGCGCATGCCGATTCTCCGGGTCCATCGCGCGTACTTGCGGCGCCGCATGCCGATCCTCCGGGTTCGTTGCGCCGACGTGCGGCGCCGTGTGCCGATCCCCCGGCCGCGTCATGCCGTCCTGCGGCGCCGTGTGCCGATCCCCCGGCACCGTCGTGCCGAGCTGCCACGCCGCGTCCTGATCTCCCGGCGTTGTGGCACCGATCTGGTGGGCGGTGAGTTGGTCCTCTGGCGCCGTTGCGGTCGGGTCCATTGCCGACTGGTGGGTTGTCGCTTGCCGGCCGCCTCGCTCCGGGCGGCCGGGAGCTGCGTCATCCCGGCCATATCCGCTTTCTGACGGCTGGCCGGTGACTTGCGCCCGGCGCGATGGAGCAGCTGCCGGGACGGCGAGGGGGCGGAGTTGGACGAGGGCGTAAAGCCCTGCGGTGAGCAGGGGAAGCACGGCACAGAGGAGGACCACCGCGTGCGGACCGCGCCAGGCATAGAGAGCGGCACCCGCCAAGGGGGCCAGCAGCTTCATGCCCTCCTGGGCGCTGGAGCGCCAGCCGTTGACGTCGCCCAGCGACGCGGGCGGGAGGGCGGCCGGGAGCAGGGCTGTTTCGCCGGCGTCGAGCAGCACGTAACTGAAGCCACGGACCAGCAGGATCGGATAGATCCAGACCGCGGACGGGGCGATCAAGAGGGTCAGGATCGCGGCGCCGACCAGCACGTCGACGGTGATCAGCAGCGGACGGCGGGGGAAGCGGTCGACCAGGGCGCCGAGCCACGGAGCGGCCAGCGTGGGTGCGTAGACGCCGATGCCCGCGAGCGCGGCCAGGCCGGCGGAGCCGGTGAGATCGAGGATCCAGAGACCGGCGGCCAGGCCGAGCGCGTAACTGCCGAAGCCGGAGAAGAGGGAGATCAGCACGAACAGGACGGCGTTCCGGCGCATGGGCACTCCAGGATTGAGTCCGTGGGACTCACATCCTGTTACTTGAGTGCGGGACTGTCAATCCGGGCTTGCGGCGGCGAAGCTTGCCTCCAGTCGGGTGAGGGCGGCTCGGAGCGGGGCCGGGAAACGCGGGACACCAGGCCCGGTGAGGTCGGCGAGCGCCTGGGCGGCCAGGTCGTACAGGGCGCCGGGCGGGGCGTCGGGGGCGGCCGCCAGAGTCTCGCGGACCAGGGCGGCGCGCGGGAAGCGGGCATCCCACCGGCGGTCGGCGCCGATCCGGCGGTGCAGCTCGGTGACGGATTCACGCAGGTGGGTGGGGCTTTCGCCGTACCCGGAGTCGAGCTGGAGCCGAGACGGCCGCGACTCGCGCTCGGCGGCCTGGGCCAAGCGGTGCCGGCGCTGTTCCGCGGCTTGGCGGCTGGCCAGGCCGAGCGCCTCGGCGATCGCCGGCCAGGTGACACCGTCGCGCCGGGCCTGGTCGATCAGCGCCAGTTCCTCGGCGTCCAGTCGAGCGCGCCGGGCGGGGATGCCACGCAGTCCGGACAGATCAGCCATGCCGACATCATAGTCCTTGTCAACGATTCGTTGACAAGCTCAGCTCCCGAGCGGAAGGAAAAGACCGAAGGCGGCTGAGCGAACAAAGGGAGGAGCGACGTCCGCGCCCTGGCACCGCGCACCCGCCCAAGGCCAGGGGAAGAACGGGCGCGCGAGGCGGGAGGAGGACCAGCAGCGGCACGAAAGGAGAGGCCGACAGCGGCACGGAAGAAGGGGCCGGCAGCAGCGCGAAAGGGGCCGGCAGCACGGAAGGAGAGGCAGACAGCGGCACGGAAGAAGGAGTCGGCAGCAGCGCGGAGGGGGGCCGGCAGCACGAAAGGAGAGGACGACAGCGGCACGGAAGGAGGGGCCCCGACAGCGGCACGGATGGACGGGCCGGCAGCACGGAAGGGGCTGGCAGCGGGAGGCGACAGCGGGGTGGAGCAACGGGCCGGCAGTGGGTCAGCTGCGGGCAGTGATCAGCAGGTCGATGCCGTCCAGCAGGCGGGCGAGGGCGATCTCGAAGGATCTGTCCGGCTCGTCGGCGCGGAAGACGCCGGCAGCGACCGCCTCGGTCAGGGCCGGGAAGCGGGCCGGGGTGACGAAACGGTCGAGCAGCGCGCCGTAGTCCGTGATCACATCCGGCGTGCCGCTGAGCAGCACCGCGCTGATCTGCGCCTCGCCCCGCGTGAGGTAGAGCGCGGCCATCACCATCTGGACGCGCTCACGCTGGCTGAGCGGCGTGCCGGCGAACGCCGACAGCCCACGATCGAGCCAGGCGAGCTGGCCCGGCTCGAGCGGCGGCCGGCCGGCTGAGGCCTGCAGGATCCACGGGTGCCCGGTCAGCACGCCGCGCAGCGCCCGGGCCCAGGCGGACAGGCCGTCGCGCCAGCCCGGCGGCAGCGCGGGCGGCTCGCCGGGGGCGGCGTCCTGCATGAAGACCAGCAGCTCGTCCTTGTTCGCGACGTGCCGGTAAAGGGACATCGGGGCGCAGCCCAGCCGCTCCGCGAGGCGAGCCATCGAGAGGGCGGCCAGACCGTCGCGGTCGGCGATCTCGATCGCGGTGGCGACGATCCGGTCCAAGCTCAACGCCGGCTGCGGGCCGCGGGTGGGTCGGTCCGCGACGCCCCAGAGGACCTGAAGGGTACGCGGCAGTTCGGTCGGCACCGACCCATCGTAGGGGCTTCCGGCTTTACTGCGTATGGCATACGCTCAACTGCGTAGGACATACGCAGAAAGGGGAACCGGCATGACCCGATGGTGGCGCCGCCCATGGATCGTCCCGCTCGCGGCGGTCGTGGTGATCTTCGTGGCGTTCTCGATCCCGCCCTACCTCAGCTTCGACCCCGCCCAATCCCGGGTGCCGCAGCCGCCGTCGCTGGGCGTCGCCCACTTCTGGCTGCTCGTGCCGCATGTGCTGTTCGGCAGCGTGGCGCTGGGCACCGCGGTGCTCCAGATCTGGCCCTGGTTCCGGCAGCGGCACCCGGTCGCGCATCGGCGGATCGGCCGGCTCTACATGGTCGGCGGGGTGCTGCCGGCCGGGCTGTGCGCGCTGACCATCGGCGCGTTCACGCCCTACGGCCCGGCGACCCGGGCCAGCGACGTGCTGCTGGCCCTGCTCTGGCTGGGGACCACCGCAGCCGGCTGGCGGGCCGCCCGGCGTCGCCGCTTCGGCGACCATCGCCGCTGGATGATCCGCAGCTTCGCGCTGACCGCCTCGATCATCACCAACCGGATCTGGGGCGCCGTCTTCGTGATCACCCTGTCCCCGCAGCTGGACACCACCTTCCACGGCGACGAGGGCTTGCTCAGCTGGGTCGCTTCGGCAGCTGCCGCCTGGCTCGGCTGGACCATCCCTCTCCTGGTCGCCGAGTGGCACCTGGAGCGCACCCGCAACCGCCGCCCCGACCCACGCCCCACCCGCCCGGCACGCTCCGCACCCGCCGTCCCCGTCCCCTGACCCAGACCGCCGGCTTCCTTCGGCACGCTGCACACCCGCCGGGCCCGTCCCCTGACCCAGACCGCCGGTTTCCTTCGGCACGCTGCGCACCCGCCGGGCCCGTCCCCTGACCCAGACCGCCGGCTTCCTTCGGCACGCTGCACACCCGCCGGGCCTGTCCCCTGACCCAGACCGCCGGTTTCCTTCGGCACGCTGCGCACCCGCCGGGCCCGTCCCCTGACCCAGACCGCCGGTTTCCTTCGGCACGCTGCGCACCCGCCGTCCCGGTTCCCCTGGGCGGGTTCGCGCGTGTCTCTCCAGGTCCGCGCCATTCTGGGCCGGCTCAAGCAGACCCTCTTTCGGTACGCCCGGAGCCGCCCGTCCACACCTCACCACCAGGTCCCGTGCAACCTGCGCTCGCCCGTGCCGCCCCGCACCGGGGCACCCGCCGCGCATTTGAGCGCTGAGAGGACCGTCGGCGGGTCGATGGTGACGACCACTTTTTGGCGCCGCGGTCGGCCGGCCCTGGCGGCCCTGACGCCGCGGTCGGCCGGCCTGGACGGCACAAGCGAGACGGCCATCAGCGCCAACCGGACGATTCCCGGTTGGCGCTGATGGCCGTCTCGTTCAGAAGGAGCTGGTCACCGCTCGGCGACGCAGGTAACCGGCTCCTTGACGGAGGAAGGTGCCGATTGGGGAAGGTCGGATGGGGCGGACATCGCCTTGGCGGAAACAGCGTCCGGATCGGCAGCAGCGTCGGGCGGCGCGGGAAGGCAATGCGGCTCAGGGTCGGTCGATGGGGTGGAGAGGGAGGACAGCGGCCCGGCGGGAGTCGGCGCAGCAGGGACGGAGGACAGCGACCCGGACGCGACCGGCTCAGCAGAGACAGAGGACAGCGACCCGGACGCGACCGGCCCAGCAGAGACAGAGGACAGCGACCCGGACGCGACCGGCCCAGCAGGGACGGAGGACAGCGACCCGGACGGGACCGGCGCGGCAGGGACGGAGGACGGCGGCTCGGGTGTGGTGGGTGTTGCGGGGACGGGCGGGGCTGTGAGGGCCGGGGTGCGGCGGAGGGCGAGCAAGGCGATCAGGGCGGCGGCCAGGGCGAAGATGGCCGCGGTGAGGAAGGCGAGGCTGTAGCCGTCGCGGAGGGCGGGGAGTTCGGGGACTCCGGCGGTGGTCTGGGCGGAGGTGCGGCCGGCGGCTACGGCGGCGAGCACGGCCAGGCCGAGGGCGGCGCCGGCCTGCTGGGCGGTGTTGGTCAGGCCGGAGACCAGGCCGGTGTCCTCAGTGGACGTTCCGGTCATCGCCATCATCATGACGGCCGGGACGGTGATGCCGATCCCCAGGCCCATGACGATCAGGGCGGGCAGGACGTCGACCAGGTAGGACGGGGTGACCGGGACCCGGACCAGCAGCAACAGCCCGGCGGCGAGGAGGGTCAAGCCGGCCAGCAGGACCCGGCGCGGGCCGAAGCGGGCGGTCAGGCGGGCGGCTACGAAGAGGGAGACCACGCCGATCACGACCGGGGTGGGCAGGAAGGCCAGGCCGGTCCGGAGCGTGTCGAAGCCCATCACGCGCTGCAGGAAGAGGGTGTTCACGAACTGGAAGCCCATGCCGGCCGCCATGATCAGGATGACGGTGGCGTTCGTGGCGAGCAGCCAGGGACGGCGGAGCAGGCGGAGCGGGACCAGCGGCTCGGGGGCGCGGCTCTGGCGTATCAGAAATGCGACGACCAGCAGAAACGCGCCAGCGGCGAGGGACCACGCCGGAGCCGGCGGGTTCGGCTCGCTGACCGCGACGATGGCGTAGACGCCGAGCGACAGACCGGCGGTGATCAACGCGGCGCCGAGCAGATCGATCCGACCGCGCACGGGCCGGCCCGCCGCGGCCCCACCGGACTGGGCGGAAGCAGACGGGACGGACGCAGGCTGGCGGGAAGCGGGCTGAGCCGACATGGGCCGGTCAACCGCGGGCAAGGCGGGCACGGACCGGGCAGGCGCAGGCTGGGCGGACGCAGGCTGGAGGGAAGCGGGCGGAGCGGAAGCAGGCTGGGCGGAAGCCAGCGGGGCGGAAGCGGGCTGGGCGGAAGCGGGCTGGGCGGAAGCGGGCTGGGCGGAAGCCGGCGGGGCGGAAGCAGACGCAGCGGGCGCGGGCTCTGGAGAGCGGGGCGGGACGGGCGCGGTGGGGAGGAGGCGGCGGGCGGCGAGGTAGGCGGTCAGGCCGATGGGGACGTTGATCAGGAAGATGGCGGGCCAGCCGGCCAGGTCGGTGAGGACGCCGCCGGCGACGAAGCCGATCGCGGCGCCGCCGGCCTGGGTGAAGCTGAAGATGCCCATGGCGCGGGCCTGCGGGCCGGGCTCCGGGTAGCAGCGGACGATCATGCCGAGCACCACGGCGGAGGCCAGCGCGCCACCGACGCCCTGGACGAACCGGCCGGCGACCAGCAGGCCGGCGGTCGGGGCCAGGCCGCAGAGCAGGCTCGCCGCGGTGAAGACGGTCAGGCCGGTCAGGAACACCCGGCGGGCGCCGAGCAGATCGCCGAGCCGGCCGGCCAGCAGCAGGAAGCCGGCGAAGGCGACCAGGTAGCCGTTGACCACCCAGGCGACGCCGGCCGGGGTGAAGCCGAGATCGCGCTGCATGGCCGGGATGGCCACGGCCACGATGGTGCTGTCCAAGACGATCATCAACGCGACGGTGCACAGAACGGCCAGCGTCGCTCCACGAGAGGGAGTCATAGCACGACCGTAACAGATAATCCGCTTCGGAACTATCTGCGTTCGGATTACTTTCCGCGGGCGCGACGCACCGGCTGCGGGCCGCCGACGGTCTCCCGCGCCAGCGACTCGAGCAGGCCGAGGAACGCGGCGCGGGACTCCGCCGGGAAGTCGGCGAGCGCGTCGCTGTGCACCCGGTCGACGATCCGCTGGCCCTGCTCGGCGGCGAGGCGGCCCTGCTCGGTGACCCCGATGATCCGCGCCCGCCGGTCGGTGGCCGACGCCCGGCGCTCGGCCAGGCCACGTTTCTCCAGCTCGTCGACGGTGCCGACCATGGTGGTCTTGTCCAGCCCGGCGAGCGCGGCGAGCTGCACCTGGGTGCGCTCCTCCTCCAGGGCGTGCACCAGCACGCACTGCATGCGCGGGGTGAGATCGACCTCGGCGAGGGCGGCGGCGAGGCGGTTGGTCAGCGTGTGCCCGGCTTCGTTGAGCAGGCGGCTGACGTCGAGCACGGTTCGTTCCGGGGCGGCCATGGAACAAGGTTATCCCCGGATCGTCCGCAAGCAGACGATCCAGGGAGCGGCACGGAGAAGACCGAGGAGGGTAGGAGCGAGGGGGACAGGAGCGAGGGGAAAGGAAGCGGGAGGGCGGCCGGCGGGTCCCCGTGTCACACCCGCCGGCCGCCGGTATCAGGCGAAGGTCACCCAGGCCGGCGCGTACGGCGTCACGCGCAACGGCATCCTGGCCTCCGCCGGGGTCCGATCCCCCTTGCGGTTGTTGCACCGCCCGCAGGCGGCCACGGTGTTCAGCCATTCGTTCCCGCCGCCCCGCGAGCGGGGCAGGATGTGGTCGATGGTGGTGGCCGCGTCACCGCAGTAACCGCAGATCTTCCGGTCCCGGGTCAGCACCCCGGCCCGCGACCAGCCCGGGCCGCGCCCCCGCCGCCAGCGGGTCACCACATAACTGACCAGCCGCACCACGGTGGGCACCTGATAGACACCGATGGTCGCGTCCGGCTGCGCCTCGTGCACCACCGCCACCTGACGGAACAGCATCCGGATCGCGTGCCGGAGGCTGACCCGGTGCAGCGGCCCGCAGTCGGCGTTCAGAACCAGAACCGCGCTCATTCCGTTTCACCTCCGTCAACCCTATTTTCCCAAGAATCAGCAGCTCAATGCACATCCCGGCGAGGAATGCTGAGGAAGAAAATAGGCGCGGCATCGACGGCCGACAACCGATTAAAGAGCGCGCCGGACCGCTGCCGACAATTGCGCGAGACCGGCGATTTGCAGGACCGCCCAGAGCGCGGGCGGCACCCAGGGCAGGTCGAGCACGGCGATCAGGGCCAGCCCGAGGCCGGCGACGATGGCGCGGGTGGGCCGTTCGGCCACGGTCACCGCGCCGATCTCGGACATCCCGGCCGCGGTGGCCCGGGCCCGGACGTACTCGTGCAGCCAGCTCGCCGCGCCGGCCGCGACGACCAGCCAGCCGGGCGCGCCGGCCACCGCGAACGCGGCGAGCCAGGCGGCCTCACCGAGACGATCCGCGACGGAGTCGTACACAAAACCGGTTCTGGTCACCCGGCCGGAGATCACCGCGACCGCCCCGTCGAGCCCGTCGGCGACCGCCGCCAGCAGCACGAGCAGCGCGGCCAGCAGCGGGCTCACGAGCACCGCGGCCGGCACCGCCAGGCAGAGCAGCAGACCGAGAGTGGTCACCGTCATCGGCGACACCCGGTGGCGGCTCAGCCAGGACCCGGTCCGGTACGCGATCCGCACCCACCCGCGGACGACCGGCGCCGCCCGCCGCGGGTCGAACCCGCCGTGCAGCCCGGACCAGGTGGTGGCGTAGTCGTCCCAGTTCACGCGGCCGCGGCGACGTCCGCCGGGGCGAGCCGCTGCCACACCTCGCGGGTCGCCGTCGACCGGTTCATGGTGATGAAGTGGATGCCCGGCACGCCCTCGTCGAGCAGCCGGGCGCACATCTCGGCGCATTTCTCGATGCCCAGCTCGCGCACCGCCGCGTCGTCCCCGGCGAGCCGCTCGAACTCGCGCCGCAACGCGGGCGGGAACGGCGCCCCGGAGAGCTGCCCGGCCCGCTCGATGGTGGCCATCCGGGTCACCGGCATCACCCCGGCCACGATCGGCGTGCCGCAGCCCTGAGCCGCCACCCGGTCGCGCAGCCGCAGGTAGTCCTCGGCGTCGAAGAACATCTGGGTGATCGCGTAGTCGGCGCCGGCCCGGCACTTGCCGACGAAGTTGCGGGTGTCGTCCTCGACGTCCGCCGAGCGCGGGTGCTTGAACGGGAAGGCGGCCACCCCGACGCTGAAGTCGCCGGACTCGCGGATCAGCCGGACCAGGTCGGCGGCGTAGTCGACGCCCTCCGGGTGGCGCACCCACTCGCCCATCGGGTCGCCCGGCGGGTCGCCGCGCAGCGCCAGCACGTTGCGGATCCCGGCGCCGGCCAGCCGGCCGATCACGTTGCGCAGGTCGGCGACCGAGTGGTCGACCGCGGTGAGGTGGGCCAGCGGCAGCAGGGTGGTCTCGGTGGCGACCCGCTCGGTGACCGCGACCGTGGTCTCCCGGGTGGTGCCGCCGGCGCCGTAGGTGATCGACACGAAGCTGGGCCGCAACGACTCCAGCTCCCGGATCGCCTGCCAGAGCAGCCGCTCGCCGTCCGGCGTCTTGGGCGGGAAGAACTCGAACGAGAACGTCGGCGCCGCGCCGCGGATCAGCTCGCCGATCGACGGGGTGCTGGGCAGCTTGGACTCCAGACCGAGAGACACACCCGGGACTCTACCGGGTCGGTTTGCCGGTGGAACCGCCCGAACAAGTAGCGTCGGCGTGTGACTTCCCCGCTTGAGGTGGCCGGACTGCGGCCGCGTGTCGACAAGGCGCTGACCGACTTCCTGGCCGGGCAGCGCGACCGGCTGCTGGCGATCGACCCGGCGCTGGCCGAGGTGGCCGCCACGCTGACCGATTTCGTGCTGGGCGGCGGGAAGCGGCTGCGGCCGGCGTTCGGCTACTGGGGGTTCCGCGGCGCCGGCGGCGACGACACCGACGAGGTGGTCGCGGCCCTGGCGTCGCTGGAGCTGGTGCAGGCCAGCGCGCTGATCCACGACGATCTGATGGACCGGTCGGACACCCGGCGCGGGGTGCCGTCGGTGCACCGCCGGTTCGCCGGCCTGCACGCCGGGCAGGGCTGGCGTGGCTCCGCGGACGGGTTCGGCGAGTGCGCCGCGGTGCTGCTCGGCGACCTGGCCCTGGTCTGGTCGGACGAGCTGCTGCACACCTCCGGGATGCCCTGGCCCGATCTGGCCCGGGCCCGGCCGGTGTTCGACGCGATGCGCACCGAGGTGACCGTCGGGCAGTACCTGGACGTGCTCACCCCGGTGACCGGGGACACCTCGCTGGAGCGGGCCGGGAAGGTGGCGCAGTACAAGGCGGCCAAGTACACCGTGGAGCGGCCGCTGCTGCTCGGCGCCGCGCTGGCCGGGGCCGGTCCGGAGGTGTCCGCCGCCTACTCGGCGTTCGGGCTGCCGCTGGGTGAGGCGTTCCAGCTGCGCGACGACGTGCTCGGGGTGTTCGGCGATCCGGCGCAGACCGGCAAGCCGGCCGGCGACGACCTGCGCGAGGGCAAGCGGACCTACCTGGTGGCGTCGGCGTTCGGGGTGCTCGGCGCGGCCGAGCGGGCCGAGCTGGACGCGGCGCTCGGCGACCCGGGGCTGGACGACGCCGGGGTGCAGCGGCTGCGCGGGCTGATCCGCGACTGCGGCGCGCTGGCCGCGACCGAGGCCCGGATCGAGGAGCTGATGGCCGGGTCGCTGGACGCGCTCGACCGGGCGCCGATCGAGGAGGAGGCCCGCGCGGTGCTGCACCGGCTGGCCGACGCGGCTACTCGTCGTTCCGTCTAGACCCGGCCGTGGGGGTGCGCTGGATGCCGCGGCGGCCCAGCGCCACCCACACCGACAGCGTGCTCAGCACCAGGGCGAACCCGAACAGCAGGTCCTCCACCGGCGCGTGGACCAGGCGGGTGCCGATGATCGCGTCCGGGTCGTACATGACGATGTCCCGGCCGGTCAGGATGCCGTTCGAGATCAGCTGGAAGACGAAGATGATCGGGTAGGTCGCCCAGAAGACGACCCGGGTCACCAGCCGGGTCCGCAGGATCAACAGATCGAGGACCAGGGCTCCCAGTACGCCGAGCAGCGCGGCCGTGGTGTACGTCACTCGTCGCCCGCCGGACGTCGCAGCACGGCACGGACCGCCTCGAAGCCGAGGATCGCGCAGACCGGCACGACCAGGAAGAACAGCACCTCGTCGAGGGGCAGCCCGCCGCCCAGGAAGACGCCGGTGATCTGCGCCGGGTCGAAGTGCCAGTGCCCGGCGGCGATCGCCCCCAGGTCCCACAGCACGAAGACGGCCGCCACCGGCAGCACGGTCAGCAGCAGCCGGCGCCACCGGCGCAGCACGTTCACCCGCAGGATCGGCTCCAGCCAGAGCGCGCCGGCCAGGCAGCCGGCGAGCACCAGGACGTACGAGAGATGTCGCATCCGGCTAGAAACCGAGCGCCTGGGCCCGCCGCTTGATCTCGCGGGCCTGTGGCCCGCCGAGGGCGATCGCGGGGCTGCCACCGACCTCCGGATCCGCTTCGTAGAGCCACCGGAGGGCCTCTTCGTCGTTATACCCGGCGTCGCGGAGCACGGTCAGCACGCCGGGCAGATGCTTGAGGACGGTGGCGTTGGCCACCAGTTCCTCGGGCACCAGCCGGATGCCGTCACGACGGACGGCGAGCAGGTCGCCGTCCTTGATCATCTGGTTGACCTTGCTGATCGACACGCCGAGCTTCTCGGACACATCCGGCAGGTTGATCCACCCAGCCGGTTCGGTGATGACGGGTTCGCTCACGCGTACAGCGTGCCAGACCAGATCGGAGAGCAGTTGATGAGCCTGTGGCTGAGGATCCGTGCCGAGCTGCGCGGGGCCTGGCGCTCGGTCAAGTACGACCTGGGCCGCCGCCCGGCCGAGCCGGCCGACGGACCGGACGTCACCTCGACCGGGCTGAGCACGTTCCCCGGCTCGCTGATGGAGTGGCGCACCGTACCGCCGGAGACGGACGCCCGGCCGCCGCGGCGATCGGTCGCGGTCACCGTGCTCTGCCTGGTCGCCGCCTGCGGCGCGATCGGCTCGTACTTCCTGGTCACCCGCGGTCTGAGCACGGCGTTCGCGGACCAGACGGTGGCCGCGCCGGCCACCGCCGCCGCCCCGGCCGAGCCACCGCCCCCGCCGGTGCAGCCGACCGCCCGGCTGGGCGCGGTCACCCACCCGCGGTCCACCCACCCGCGCACGACCGCGGCCGATCCGGCCCGCGGGCCCGCCCACCAGCCCGCCCAGCAGCCCGCCGGTCGGCCCGCGGCGGCCGTGGCGGAACCCGGCGCGACCGTCCCCGGCGCGCCGGCGCGACCGAGAAGGACCAGCACCCCGGAGTGCGACTGCGTCACCCCGCCGGTACCCACCCCGACCGCGCCGTCGCCGGTCGGCAGCACCCCGCCCCCGGTCGTCCCGTCGACCAGCGCCCCGGCCCCCACAGCCTCGTCCGGATCGCCGAGCGCATCGACGGATCCCAGCGCCGGCCAGGACGGCTCCGGGGACCGCCGTCGCCGCCACCGGCACTGGCAGCAAACCGGATGAACCCGTGATCCGGTGCCGGGCCGCCGCCGATCGGCGCAGGTCACAGCCCTCCAGGTACCCGTTTGGACTCAGCTGTGACATCCTGGGTCACCCTCGCCGGAAAGACACATACACTTCACGCCGATGGACACCACAGTCGCCGATACGTTGATCGGCACAACGATTGACGGGCGCTACCGGATCACCGGTCGCGTCGCCCGTGGTGGCATGGCGACCGTGTACCGGGCCACCGACGAGCGGCTGGCGCGCACCGTCGCGTTGAAGATCATCCACCCGTCCCAGGCCACGAACGTGCAGTTCGTCGACCGGTTCACCGACGAGGCGAAGACGATCGCCCGGCTCACCCACCCCAACGTCGTGGCCGTCTACGACCAGGGGCGCCACCAGGGCCTGCCCTACCTCGTGATGGAGTTCGTGCAGGGCCGCACCCTGCGCGACCTGCTCGCCCAGCGGGGCAAGCTGAGCCCGGTCGAGTCGCTGGCGATCCTGGAGCAAATGCTCGCCGCGGTCGCCGCCGCGCACCGGGCCGGCCTGGTCCACCGCGACGTCAAGCCGGAGAACGTGCTGGTCGCCGAGGCCCCCAGCGGCGGTTCGGCCGACCTGGTGGACGCCGTGGTCAAGGTCGCCGACTTCGGTCTGGCGCGGGCCATCGAGGCGAGCACGGTGGACGAGTCCGGCCAGCTGATGGCGACCGTCGCCTACGTCGCGCCGGAGCTGGTGCAGAGCGGCCAGGCCGATGCCCGCACCGACGTCTACTCGGCCGGCATCGTGCTGTTCGAGATGCTCACCGGCCGGGTGCCCTACGACGGCGCCGAGCCGGTCGAGGTCGCCTGGCAGCACGTGGACAACGACGTGCCGGCCCCGTCGACGCTGGTCCCCGGCCTGCCGCGGGCGCTCGACGAGCTGGTCGCCCGGGCCACCCGGCGCAACCCGGCGGAGCGCCCGACCGACGCCGGCCGGCTGCTCACCGAGGTCCAGGCGGTCCGGGACGGCCTCGGCACGCTGCACGTGGCGACCGCGATGCTGCACCAGGTGCCGGGCCGTCCCGGCGCCACCGACGCCACCACGATCGTGCCGACCGTGCCGGCCGCCGACGCGACCGCGCTGGTCCCGCCGGTGCCCGGTGGCTACGGCCCGCCGCCCGGCGGCCAGCGGCCGTCCTGGGCCCGGCTGCCCGAGCAGGGCGGCCGCAGCGCCGCGCCGGGCCGCCGGTCCGCGCCCGACCCGCATGACGAGGGCTTCTTCGCCGACCGCCGCCGGGTCACCCTGGTCGCGCTGATCGCGGTGATCGCCGTGGTGGTGCTCGGCAGTACCTGGTGGCTCACCCTGGGCCGCTACACCGACGCGCCCAACCTGGTGAACCTGCCGCGGGCGCAGGCGCAGCAGGTGGCCGACAAAGAGGGCTTCGGCGTGCTCTTCGCCGAGCCCGGCGCCTACAGCCCGACCGTCCCCAAGGACGCGGTGATCAGCCAGAACCCGGGTCCGGACGAGCGGGTGGTCAAGGGCGAGACGCTCACCCTGATCATCTCCCTCGGCCCCGAGGTGCACGCGGTGCCCGACCTGACCGGTCAGGAGGCCGCCGCGGCCAAGGGCTCGCTGGAGGAGCTGAGCCTGAAATACAAAGAGGGCAAGGGCCAGTACAGCGACACCATCCCGGAGGGCGTGGTGATCTCCACCTCGCCGAAATCCGGGACCGAGCTCAAGCCGGGCGAGACGGTCACCGTCGTCCTCAGCAAGGGCCGCGCGCCGATCACCGTGCCCAACCTGGTCGGGATGAACATCAACGACGCCCGCGCCAAGCTGGGGCAGCTCGGCCTGCAGGTGCTGGAGCGGGCCAAGGACAGCGACGAGCCGAAGGACAACGTGCTCGGCCAGACGCCGAAACCGGGCACCGGGGTGGAGAAGAACACCGAGGTCACCTTGGACGTGAGCAACGGCCCGCCGCTGGTCACCATGCCGGACGTGAACCGTCAGCCGTGCCAGCAGGCGAAGGGCACGCTGGAGGGGATGGGGCTGGTCGTGCAGATCGGCGGGATCAACCCGAACGGGACCGTCTTCGCCCAGAACCCGGGGCCGAACACCCAGCTTCCCCCGCAGAGCGCGGTGCAGTTGCAGTGCTTCTAGACCGACGGATCGGGTCGCACACGAAGACGTCGGGCGGGCTGGCCAAGGCCGCCCTCCCGTACGCCGACGCGGCGGGCTCGGAAACGCTGCAGGTGTACGTCTCCAACTCCCGGGGCTGGGCGCTGCCGCCCGGCGACCCGAAGCAGGACATCCTGTTCCGGGACGGGATCGGCGAGCGTGACCTGCCCGCCTACATCCACGCGTCGCTGCTGGTCAACCTGGGCTCGCCGACCGAGCTGACGGTGGAGCGCTCGATCGCCACGCTGGAGCACGCGCTGCGCCGGGGCAAGGCGATCGGCGCCACCGCCGTGGTCTACCACGCCGGCAGCTCGGTCGACGAGGCGCACGCCGAGAAAGCCATGCACCAGCTGCACGAGCAGTTGCTGCCGCTGCTGGAGACGGCCGCCGCCGAGGAGCTGCCCCGGCTGCTGGTCGAGCCCAGCGCCGGCGGCGGCCGCAGCCTGGCGTCGAAGGTGCAGGACCTGGAGGCCTACCTGGCCGCCGTGGAGCGGCACCCGTGGCTGGGCGTCTGCTTCGACACCTGTCACGCCTGGGCGGCCGGGCACGACCTGGCCACCCCGGGCGGGATGACCGCGACGCTGGACGCCCTGGTCGCCGCGGCCGGCGAGGGCCGGCTGCAGCTGATCCACGCGAACGACTCGAAGGACGCCTGCGGCTCGACCCGGGACCGGCACGAGACGATCGGCAAGGGCACGATCGGCGCGGCGCCGTTCGCCGAGCTGTTCCGGCATCCGGCCACCGCCGGGGTGCCGATCATCGTGGAGACGCCGACGGTCGAGCACGAGGGGCACGCCGCCGACATCGCCCTGCTCAAGGGCCTCCGGGACGCCTGACCCCCGGATTCGTGCCACCCTGCGGCACTCCCCCGCCGACGCCCGGCCGGGCTGGCAAGACTGGCCCGGTCACGCCGTCAGCAGGACGGACAGGCGGGTCGCCGGGTCGTCGGGGGCGGTGGTGGCCGGGGCGCGCAGCAGCTCGACCCGGTGCACCAGGCGCGGGACGGCGATCGGCACGGGGGCCACGGCGGTACTGCCGGCTAGTAGCGGAGCCGGCAGCACCGCCAGGCCGTGCCCGGCCGCGACCAGCCCGGTCAGCACGCTCACCTCGGCGCCGTCGTAGCGCAGCCCGGCCCGCAGCCCGTCCACCGGCAGCCGGCCGAACGGGGCCACCTCCGGGGCGTCGATCCAGTACGCGTCGGCCAGGTCGGCCAGCTCCACCGAGCTCCGCCGGGCGAGCGGGTGGCCGGCCGGGACGGCGACCACGGCCGGGCTCTCGGCCACCCGGAGCGCCCGCGGGTCGCCCGGCTCGGGCAGCCGGAGCGGATCGCTGGGCGCGGTGAAGCCGTCGACCAGCCCCAGGTCGAGCGCGCCGGTGGCGGTGCCGGTGACGATCCGGTCCAGGCCGGCCACCAGCAGCCGGGTGCGCAGCCGGGCCGACTCGGCGCGGATCCGGGCGACCGCGGCGGCGACCGGCGCGGACCAGGCGAGCGGGGTGAGGCCCAGGGCCAGCCGGCCGGGCGGGGCGGTGGCGCGGGTGACGTCGGCACGGGCGGCGTCCAGGCGTACCAGAAGAATCCTGGCGTGCCGCAGCAACCGCTGGCCGGCCTCGGTGAGCCCGACCGGGCGCCGGGTCAGCAGCGGCGTGCCGAGATCGGTCTCCAGCGCGGCGATCTGCTGGGAGACCGCCGACTGGGTGAAGCTCAGGCGCTCGGCGGCGGCGGAGAACGAGCCGGTCTCGGCCACCGTGACGAAGGTGCGCAGCAGGTGCGGGTCCACATCAGCAACCCTAATGCCGGGTGCAGCAACGATCGTTGGACGTGATCTCGGCGGCCGGGCGACGATGGCGGCATGATTACCCTCGCCCTGGTCGGCGACCGTTCACCGACGGTTCGCGCGCATGCCCGGATTCCCGCGATCATCGACGCCCTCCGCGAGAGCGAGGGCCTGGACCTGGACGTCTACTGGGTGCCGACGCCGGCCGCGGAGGATCCGGCGGCGCTGCGCGGCTTCGCCGGGGTGTGGCTGACGCCGGGCAGTCCGTACCGGAGTGAGGCCGGCGCGGTCGAGGCGGCCCGGACCGCCCGGGTCGAGAGCATCCCGTTCCTCGGCACCTGCGGCGGTTTCCAGCACGCCATGCTGGAGTTCGCCCGCCACGTCTGCGGCTTCGGCACGGCCCGGCACGCGGAGAACGAGGACGGCGCCGGCGGCGACGATCTGATCATCCCGCTGGCCTGCTCGCTGGCCGGGCACGAGGCGGCGGTCGAGCTGACCCCCGGGTCGCTCGCCGAGCGGGTGCTGGGCGCGACCCGGACGGTGGAGCGCTACCACTGCTCCTACGGCCTGGCCCCGGCCCACCTGGACCTGCTGACCGCGCACGGCATGCGCTTCACCGGCCACGAAGCCGCCCGCGGAGCCGACCATGAAGCCGGGCCCGGAGCCGACCATGAAGCCGGGCCCGGAGCCGACCACGGAGCCGTGCCCGGAGCCGGCCACGGAGCCGGTTCCGGAGCCGGCCGCGACGGCACCGGTGAGGTCCGGGTGGCCGAGTTGCCCGGCCACCCGTTCTACCTGGCCACCCTGTTCCAGCCGGAGCTGGCCGAGGAGATCCCGCACCCGCTGATCCGCGGCTTCGCCCGGGCCGCGGCAGGACAGATCTATGCCATCGACCAGTCTCGTAGTATCTCTAGGTAGTTGCTCCATGGCAGAGTGCACTTGAGTGGTTACCTACCCCTCGAGGGAGTTCTCATGGATAACGAACAGTGACGACCAGACATCAGCTACTGGACAGCCTTCGCAGATGGGCGGCCACCCAGTCCGTGAGCGGCGAGGTTCCATGCTTCGAAGTCGGCATCGACGCCCATGAAGGGCACGCCGACACGGTCACCCTTTATGAGGGTCCGGCCGCACAGTTGGAATCGCTGCTACAAGTCGACGCCACCGCCCGCAGCGGGGTCCGCACACCTCAACGGGATGACACCACGGACCTCGCAATTGCCGCACTGCGGCTTCGCATGATGCTGGACCAGCAAACATTTGCGCCATCGAGCGGGCGAGTGTCACAGCGTAATATCATCCGCCTGATCGCCGCCCTAAATCGCCTCATACGTGCCACACCCAAGATCATTGAAAGCGTCGGCGACCATACCGCTGGAGCCCGCAAGACTCGTTCTTCGTCGCTCGAGAATCCCGATCCAGAGACCGATCGAATACTAGCCGAATTTCACCATGAACTCCGAATTCTTTCTGAAGAAGTCGGACCGCTGCTTACGACGGCCGCGGAGCGGGTCGCCCAATTCGAATACCGGATGATCAGACGGGCCACTCCCACCCCATCTAAGAAGATTTATGATGGCCTCACCCTCCTCCGAAATATTTGCCTCATCTGTTGCCCTGGGCGATATCCGTCAATATTTCATATTCGCTTGTTCAGCCCAGCAGAAGGCCCACGGGTGGTGGTGATCGGAGAGCTAGTGGACAACTTGCTCACCTCGACCACCTCCAAACCCATGAATTCCATCAGCCACATCCAGAAGGCGCTTTCGGAGTATCTCGACGGCAACGAGGAGTGGCTACTGTATCTTCCTCAGGATTATTCTCTCTACCGCCGAAACTATTCGATCGACGATACCCCTCACCTTCCAGACAATGAAGCCGGCGGCAACATATATCGCATACTCCGCCAACCCGCCGGAGGCGTGGAATTCCATCGGATCACTTGGGCCACGTTCGAGGAGATCATCGATGGACCAGCACGTCAGTGGCATGCATCCACTTACACCATGCCGCGACTACTTGCCGAAGGTGCCGATCTCCTCGACGCGGTTCGCTCCAAAAGCGTTATGCCAGGCCACCTGAAACGAACCTGGGTGACTCTGCGCTGCGGGCGGTGGCTGTGCCGGGAGCAGCACACCATTGTCGCTGATCAACTGCCCGAGGCAGCTTGCCCCCGGTGTGGCAGCTCGACCTTTCGAGCCATCACGACAGAGAGGGCAAGGTGACAGTGCAGAATGGCGGAAATTACCAACCCCCGGAAATATTTTTACTGGTCCAATAGGCGCGTCACGTCAATAATCCAAGATAACGGCATCGACATAACCCGAGGAACAACTCGAAAAGTCAAATCCCCCACCATACCACTCATGCCGCAATTCGAGATCGAAAGCAAGTCCAAGACGCCGGGTCGCGAGCAGATAGCCGCAGCAATCGAGCATTATCTAGGCGGCGTGACCGTCAGCGACTTCGTCACCCCACCTTCGGTCAGATTTGCCCGCGGAACGGGATCGATAACGTTCTCCGAAGTCGTCGACTGGAGTGCCAAAGAAGACCACACTATCGGAATATTCACCGAAGCAACGAGCAGCACGGGAATCCGGGTAGCCATGTGCATGTTCGGCAGTAGAGATAACCTCGCCGACATGCTCCCAACGACCTCAGAAAGAGAGGGGTGGTCGTCTTCGGCGGCCCCTTCCATCGTCAATTTCATCCGAAGTCGATGCACTGCTCCCGATCGCCATTGGGACGAAGTGGAACTGGCTGAGGAAGCAGTCAACATGCTCCTACATCAAGGTGAACCTGGCCCGTCGGACCAGCCACAGATGCGCGGCTTCACCTTGGGCCACATCAGTGACTTCGGAGAGTGGATGATGGAAGTGTACTTCGACGTGGATTTCACCGGTGAGCTACTGGACTATGTCGCAGGAGGTTACGACCGAGTATTGCTGGGGGCACCGCTGTGGATCCGTACCCCTACTCCGGAAGCTTTGGTCATCTATAACGGAACTACCCGGACACACGCTAGAGCCCGAGCAATCCGTTAGTTGTCGGTGTAGCTGAACGCGGCGGCCGCGGTGAAGCGGCTGGCCTGGCCGCTGCCCGAGGTGAAGTGGAACCAGACCGGGCCGGCCGTGGCCGACGCCGGGACCGTGCAGCTGACCGTGACCGGCAGGGTGGTGCCGACCCGGGAGCAGTCCGCGAGGTTGTCGCCGAAGGCGAAGTCGGTGGCCGTGTCCACGTCGACGCCGGCCAGCTTGGCGGTGACCGTGGCACCGCCGGCGATCGTGTCCGACTTGAGCGACAGGGCGGTCACCACCGGCACCACGGTGACCTCGGCGGGCTCGCCGGGGATCGTGTCGTGCACCACGGTGACCGGGGCGGTCGCGGTGGCGACCGCGGGCAGGGTGACCTTGAGGCGACTGGCGTCGAGGTAGGTCGCGGCCAGCGTCCGGGTGCCCAGTTTGACGGTGACCGCCTCGGCGGTGAACGCGGCCGGGCTCTCGCCCAAAGTGCCGCCGGTGACGGTCAGGATCAGCGGGCCGCCGCTGGCCTTGACCACCGGGTCGCCGCTGAGGTCGACGCCGAGCGGCGCGCGGTAGAGCACGCTTGCCTTCGCGGCCGGCTCGCTGGAGCCGCCCTCACCGGTGACGATCACCGGGGCGGTCCCGTTCACGCCGGGCGGCGCGACCGCGGTGATCCGGCTGGCCGAGTCGACGGTGAACGAGGTGACCGGGGTGCCGCCGAAGGTGACCGCGCCCGGGTCGTCGGCGTTCACGCCGAGGAAGCCGGCGCCGCCGACGGTCACCGTGGCGCCGCCGTCAGTACTGATCTTGGCGGGGGCGGCGGTGGACACCACCGGGATGTAGCCCACCACCGCGCTCGACTCCGGTCCGCCGACGCCCTTGCTGAACAGCTGCATGGTGGCGTTCACCGCCCGGGTGGTGGCCGGCGCGGTGACCTTCAGGTGGGTGGCGTCCACCCAGGCGACCGTGGCGGCCACGCCGCCGACCTTGGCGGTGATCCGGAGCGCCGAGTACGCCGTCGGGTTCTCCCCGACCGTCCCGCCGGAGACGGTGACCGGGATGATCGTGCCGCCGCTCGCCTTGGCCGCGATCCCGCTGGTGAAGCCGGGCGTCAGGGTGACCTCCCCGTCCGCGAAGGCCACCGCGGGAACGCCGATCAGTCCGATCGTGGCCACCGCCGCGAAGCCGGCGACCCTGCTCTTCATCGCCATCGGGCGCTCCGAAATCAGTCGAGGTCGGTGTAGCTGAACGCGGCGGCCGCGGTGAACCGGCTGGCCACGTCGTTGCCGGAGGTGAAGTGGACCCACACCGGGCCGGCCTCGGCGGCCGGCGGGACGGTGCAGACGTACGTCAGGGTGGCCCCGACCCCGGTGGTCCGGCAGGTGGCCGGGTTGTCGCCGAAGGCGAAGTCGGTGGCCGTGGCCGAGCCGGCGCCGGCCACCTTGATCTGCACGGTGCCGCCGCCGGCCAGCGGCGAGCTGGTCGCCGACAGGCTGGTCACCACCGGGGCGACCGGCAGGGTGACCTTCGGCCCGGCCAGCGTGTCCTGGAAGACCATCAGGTCGGCGGTCTCGGCGGCCAGCGCCGGCAGGGTGACCTTGAAGTGGGTGGGGTCGACGTACGCCGGGGTCAGCTTGGTGACCCCGTCCAGCCGTACCGTCACCTTGGCGGCGGTGAAGTCCCGCGCGGTCTCGCCGAGCGTGCCCCCGGTGACCGCGAACACGTGGGCGCCGCCGGCGGCCCGCAGGAACTGGTCCCCGGAGCTCTCCACGGCCATCGGCCCCCGGTACGTCACGGCCGGCGCCTCCGCCTCGGGCGTCGTCCCGCCCGCGGTGGTCACCTGCACCCGGGACACCGTGCCGACATCCCCGGCCGGCGCCTCGGCGAAGATCAGCGTGGCCGAGTCGACGTCGAAGCTGGTCACCGGCACGCCGCCGATGGTCACCGCGGCCGGGTCGTCCGGGTCGACGGCGAGGAAGCCGGTCCCCCGGATCTCCAGGCTGGCCCCACCCTCGGCGGCGAGCGAGCCGGACGAGACCGAGGCGACGGTCGGGTAGTAGTTGACCAGCCCGGTCGACTCCGGCCCGGCGTAGCCCTCCTGGAACAGCTGGACGGTGGCCGGCCGGGCGCTGGTGGTGGGCGGCGCGACGATCTTGAGGTGACCGGCGTCCACCCAGGTGACCCGGCTGGCGTTCACCCCGCCGACCTTGGCGGTGACCTTCAGGGCGGCGAACGCGGGCGCCGAGGCGCCCATCGAGCCGCCGGTGACCTCGATCGGGATCTCGGTGCCGCCGCTCGCCTTGGCCGGCGTGTTGTCGAACTCGGCGGTGAGCCGCATCCGGTAGCCGAAGCGGGCCGAGGTGCCGGTGCTCGGGCCGTCCCCGTTGACCACCTTGATCACCACGTTGCCGGTGCCCGGTGGGCTGACCGCGATCAGCCGGGTGTCGGAGAGCACCACGATCCGGTCGGCCGGCGTGGTGCCGAACAGCACCGAGCCGAGGTCGGCCGGGTCGATGCTCTTGAACCCGGTGCCGGCCAGCGAGACGACGGTGCCGCCGGCCGCGTCCCCGGTGGCCGGGGTGGCGGTGCTGACGGCCGGCACCGCGGCGGCGGCCACCCGGCTGCCGGTCGCGGCGAGAACCGCGACCGGCTGAGCGACGGTGAGTGCCACGCTGCCGACGACGGCCAGAGCAGTGGCGGTGAGTGCGGTGGCCCGAGGGGCCCGAGGTGTCTTCGCCATGGCAAAGAAACCCATCGGCAACCGATCGGGCACCCTTAGCGAAAACTACGCGAGCAGCACCGTGAGCACCGAGATCGCCTCGTCGACGCCGGCGTCGTCGACGTCCAGGTGGACCACCAGACGGGCCAGCCGGGGCAGCATCGCGGCGATCAGCACGCCGCGCCGGGCGGCCGCGGCGGCCAGCTCGGGGGCGTCCAGCGGGGCCTTGGTCAGGTCCAGCGGGACCAGGTTGGTCCGCACCTTGGCCGGGTCGACCACGCCGAGCGGGGCCAGCCCCTCGGCGAGCCGGCGGGCCCGGGCGTGGTCCTCGGCGAGCCGGTCGACGTGGTGGTCCAGCGCGTACCGGCCGGCGGCGGCCAGGATGCCGACCTGCCGCATGCCGCCGCCCAGCCGCTTGCGGATCACCCGGGCCCGGGCGATCCGCTCCCGGTTGCCCACCACCAGCGAGCCGACCGGGGCGCCGAGACCCTTGGACAGGCACACCGCGAGGGTGTCGAACAGCGCGCCGTAGCTGGCCAGCGGCACCCCGTCGGCGACGTGCGCGTGCCAGATCCGGGCGCCGTCGCAGTGCAGGGCGAGCCGGTGCGCGTCGGCGATCGCCCGCAGGTCGCGCAGCGTGGCGAGCGGGATCGCCCCGCCGCCGCCCAGGTTGTGGGTCTGCTCGACGGCGATCGCGGCGGTCGGCACCGACGGGAAGCCGGCCGGGCGGATCATGCCGGCGATCCGGTCCACGTTCAGCGCGGCGCCGGTGGCCTGCCAGGTGCGGGTGGAGATGCCGCCGAGCAGCGCGGCCCCGCCCAGCTCGTAGGTCACCACGTGGGCGTCCGCGCCGGCGAGCAGTTCGCCGCCGGGCGGGACGATCAGCTGCAGGGCGATCTGGTTGGCCATCGTGCCGGACGGGCAGAACAGCGCGGCCTCGTGCCCGAAGAGCTGGGCGACGTGCTGCTCGAGCGCGTTGACCGTGGGGTCGTCGCCGAACACGTCGTCGCCGACGACGGCGGTCGCCATCGCCTCCCGCATCCCGGGGGTCGGCCGGGTCACGGTGTCCGAGCGCAGGTCAACCACGGAGCATCTCCGCGACCAGGAAGGCGAGCTCCAGGCTCTGCTGGGTGTTCAGCCGCGGGTCGCAGGCGGTCTCGTAGCGGTCCGGCAGGTCGAGGTCCTCGATGCCCTGCGCGCCGCCCAGGCACTCGGTGACGTCCTCGCCGGTCAGCTCGATGTGGATGCCGCCCGGGTGGGTACCCAGGCCGCGGTGCACCTCGAAGTAGCCGAGCACCTCGTCGACGATCCGGTCGAAGTGCCGGGTCTTGTAGCCGTTCGACGACTCGTGGGTGTTGCCGTGCATCGGGTCGCACTGCCAGACCACCTTGGCGCCGGCCGCGTGCACCTTCTCCACGATCGGCGGGAGCGCGTCGCGCACCTTGCCGTTGCCCATCCGGCTGATCAGGGTGAGCCGGCCCGGGATGTTCTCCGGGTTCAGTTTCTCGCACAGCTCGATGGCGGTCTCCGGGCTGGTCGACGGGCCCAGCTTGACGCCGATCGGGTTGGCGATCCGGCTGATGAAGTCGATGTGCGCGTGGTCCAGCTGCCGGGTGCGCTCGCCGATCCACAGGAAGTGGCCGGAGAGCCCGTACGCCTTGTCGCCGGAGACCCGGGTCAGCGCCCGGTCGTACTCCAGCGCCAGCGCCTCGTGCGAGCAGTACAGGCTGACCGTCCGCAGCGCCTCGCTGTCGGTCATCCCGCAGGCCCGGATGAAGTCCAGGGCCCGGTCGATCTCCCGGGCGATCGCCTCGTACCGCTCGCCGGCCGGCGAGGCCCGGACGAAGTCCTTGTTCCAGTCGTGCAGCCCGTGCAGGTCGGCGAGACCGCCGGCCAGGTAGGCGCGGAGCATGTTCATCGCGGCGGCGGAGTTCGCGTACGCCCGGATCATCCGCTGCGGGTCGGCGACCCGGGCCGCCTCCTCCTTGTCCAGCGAGTTGATCATGTCGCCGCGGTAGGCCGGCAGCCCCAGCGAGTCGGTCAGCGACGACCGTGGCTTGGTGTACTGCCCGGCCACCCGGGCCACCTTCACCACCGGCATCGAGGCGCCGTAGGTCAGCACCACGGCCATCTGCAGCAGCGTCCGCGCGTTCGCCAGCAGGTGGCTCTCGGTGTTGTCGGCGAAGGTCTCCGCGCAGTCGCCGCCCTGGAGCAGGAACGCCTTGCCCTCGCACACCTCGGCGAGCCGGGCGCGGAGCTGGTCCACCTCGTAGGGCGCGACGATCGACGGGACATTCTCCAGGACCTTGCAGACCGAGGCGACCTCGTCCATGTCCGGCCAGGGCGGCATCTGCACCCGGGGCAGGGATCGCCAACGGTCGAGACCCAGGGCCTCGTCCTCGGCGGAATCGGTGGACGGCCGGGAGGTCGCGACTCCCGGGTGACTGAGCTGATGCCACTCTCGGCGCATGGGAAGAGCGTACGAAAGCGGGGCACCGGGCCTGGACCCGGTGCCCCGCATTCCCACTATGACTACAGGTTGTTCTTGATCGAGGTGATCAGCTCACCGTTGCTGGTGTCGCCGGAGAACTCCCAGAAGAAGGCGCCGCCGAGACCCTGGTTCTTCACGTAGGTCATCTTGCCGGCGATCGTCGACGGGGTGTCGTAGCTCCACCAGTTGCCGCCGCAGAAGGCGTACGCGGTGCCGGCCACCGTGCCGTTGGCCGGGCAGCTGCCCTTGAGCACCTTGTAGTCCTCGATGCCCGCCTCGTAGGTGCCCGGGGCGGCGCCGGTCGCGGCCCCACCCGGAGCGGCCTGGGTGACCCCGGTCCAGCCGCGGCCGTAGAAGCCGATGCCGAGCAGGATCTTGCTGGCCGGAACGCCCTTGCTCTTCAGCTTCTGGATCGCGGCGTCCGAGTAGAAACCGGCCTGCGGGATGCCGGTGTACGAGGTCAGCGGCGAGTGCGGGGCGGTCGGGCCCTTGGCGTTGAACGCGCCGAAGTAGTCGTAGGTCATCGGGAAGACCAGGTTCAGCTTCGCGATGCCGGACGCGTAGTCGGCGACGTCCAGCTTGCCACCCTGGGAACCGTCGGCGGAGATCGCCGAGGTGATCAGGAAGCTGGAGCCGAACTTGGTGCGCAGCGCCGAGATCACCTTGTTGTAGGAGTCCGGGCCGGACGCGTCGCACTGCAGACCACAGGCGTTCGGGTACTCCCAGTCCACGTCGATGCCGTCGAAGACGTCGGCCCAGCGGGAGTCCTTGACCAGGTTGTAGCAGGAGTTGGCGAAGGCGGTCGGGTTCGCGGCGGCCTGGGTGAAGCCACCGGACCAGGTCCAGCCGCCGAACGACCAGATCACCTTGATGTTCGGGTACGCCTTCTTGAGCTTGCGCAGCTGGTTGAACGAGCCGCGCAGCGCGCCGGTGTCCCAGGTGTCGGCGACGCCGTCGACGCTCTCCGCGGCGGAGTACGCGCGGTCGTAGTCGGCGTAGGAGTCACCGATCGAGCACTGGCCGCCGGTGGTGTTGCCGAACGCGTACAGGATGTGCGTCAGCTTGGCCGCGGAGCCCGAGGTGACCAGGTTCTTGACGTGGAAGTTGCGCCCGTAGACGCCCCACTCGGCGAAGTAGCCGACGACGTTCTTACCGCTCGCGCCACCGGTCGGGGCCGTGGTGGGCACGGTGGTCGGCGGCGTGGTCGGGGTGGTGGTCGGCGGCGTCGTGGTCGGCGCGGTGGTGGTCGGGGCGGTGGTCGGGGTGGTGGTGCCGCCACACACGCCGTTGTCGATCCAGACGTCCCACGACCCGCTGTGGGTGGCCGGGGACTCGTTCTGGGTCCACCACTTCGCGGTGTAGTTGTGCCCGCTCTGCGAGGCGACGTTGTCCTTGACGTACGTCGCGCTGGCCGACCAGGCGGGGGCACACGCGACCGCGGCGTTCGCCGAGACGAGCGGAACCGACACGGAAGCGCCGATCACCACCGCTCCGGCGAGCAGCGACCGGCGGAGGGTTTTGCCCACGGGGTCTCCTCAATAATTAAGAAACTTTCCAGAAGGAAGGTTGAGGAGACGGTAGTCACATTGATTAACACCAGTCAAGAGAGATGAAGACCTTTAAGGTTCCTTTAACAGCGACCACGGGATGAACACGGCGTGCACTCGCGCCACTACACCGCGTAGGCTCTCGTCATGACCATCTTCGACGTCGACATCGACGGCCTCACCGGTGGCCCGACCGATTTGGACCGCTACCGCGGATCGGTCCTGCTCGTTGTCAACGTGGCCTCGCGCTGCGGCCTGACCCCGCAGTACGACAAGCTGCAGCCCCTCTACGACACCTACCGCGAGCGCGGCCTGGTCGTGCTCGGCGCGCCCTGCGACCAGTTCGGCCACCAGGAGCCGGGCACCGCCGAGGAGATCGACGAGTTCTGCCGGACCAGCTACGGCGTCACCTTCCCGATGACCGAGAAGATCGAGGTGAACGGCGCCGGCCGGCACCCGCTCTACCGCGAGCTGGTCGGCGACGGGCCGGACATCCAGTGGAACTTCGAGAAGTTCCTGGTCGCGCCGGACGGCACGGTCGCCGCCCGGTTCAGCCCACAGGTGGCGCCGGACGACCCCGAGCTGGTCGCGGCCATCGAGAAGCTGCTGCCCCACTGAGCGGCCGATGAGAGAGCTTGCGAACGCATCGGTTGGCCCCGTCGTCAGCTCATCGCGGAGCCGGCGCGCAGCGGAGGTGACGCGATGAGCATTCACGTCATCGGCGTCGACGCCTACGCGCTCGGCTGGGTGGGGGTCGAGCTCCGCGACGGCGCCTTCGGCCGCGCCGTGCTCGCGTCGACGCTCTACGAGATCGTGGCGGGCAGCTCCGGCGCCGCGGTGATCGGCGTCGACATCCCGCTGGGCATGCTCCCGGACCGCTGGCGCACCGCCGACACGCTCGCCGCCGACCAGCTCGGCCCGCGGCGCGGCAGTGTCTTCCGGGTGCCGCCGCGCGCGGTCTGGATGGAGGCCGACTTCGCCGCCGCGAACCGGCTCTGCCGCGAGCTGACCGGCGCCGGCCTGAGCCGCCAGTCCTGGGCGCTGCGCCCCAAACTGCTCGAGGCGAACGCGCTCTGGGAGCGCCACCCCGGCCTGCTCTTCGAGGCGCACCCGGAGGTGTCCTTCCGCACCATGGCCGGCGAGCCGCTCCCGTTCGCCAAGAAGACCTGGAGCGGCCAGGCCCGCCGCCGCGAGCTGCTGGCCCGCCACGGCATCGTGCTGCCCGACCAGCTCGGCCCGGCCGGCCAGGCCCCGCCGGACGACATCCTGGACGCCGCCGCGGTCGCCTGGACCGCCCACCGCGTCGCCACCAAGACCGCCCTGTCCTACCCCTCCCCGCCCGAGGAGGACAACAACTCCAAGATCGCCATCTGGTACTGAGAACCCCGTTTCCCGGTACGACGCGGAGCCCCGTGCCCGTCGGTCGCGCGACGCCGTCCCCACCCCGGACCGCCCCGCGCGTCCTGCCCCGGCTGGTTCCCAGGGGTGCCTCCACCGTGCTGAGACACCCCTGAGGACCAGCCGAGGCCGCAACCCGCTAAGCCGCCCGAACCCCGTAGGTCACCGTGCGGGTCGGCGGACCCGCACGACACGCGCCGCGGTCGTGCGGGGGCCGGGCACCGCGCGCCGACTGCCACGGGGCTGCGAGTCGTACCGGCGAATGAACGGTCGCGAGCACCGCGTGCCGGAGGTGGGCAAGCGGGCCCGGCACCGCCTGCCGGAAGTGCGAGAACGGCCCCGGCTGCGGAGAGGATCAGAGCGCCTGGCCGGCGATCTCGCGGGCGCGGTCGCGGGCGGCTTCCAGGGCGTCCAGCAGGGCCGCGCGGACGCCGTGTTTCTCCAGTTCGCGGACGGCGGCGATGGTGGTGCCCGCCGGCGAGGTGACGGCTTCGCGGAGTTTCACCGGGTGGTCGCCGGAGTCACGGAGCATCGTGGCGGAGCCGATCGCGGTCTGCACGATCAGCTCGTGGGCGACCTGGCGGGGCAGGCCGAGCAGGACGCCGGCCTCGATCATCGCCTCGGCGATCAGGTAGAAGTAGGCCGGGCCGGAACCGGAGAGCGCGGTGACCGCGTCCTGCTGCGACTCCGGGACCCGGACGGTCGCGCCCAGCGGGGTGAACATCTGCTCGGCGACCGCCAGGTGCTCGTCGGTGGCGTGCGCGCCCGGGGAGATCGCGGTCATCGCCTGGCCGACCAGGGCCGGGGTGTTGGTCATCACCCGGATCACCGGGGTGCCCTCGGGCAGCCGGGTGGCGAAGAAACTCGTCGGCAGCCCGGCGCAGAGCGAGACGACGAGCTTGCCGGGCGCGAGCGACGGGCGGATCTCGTCGAGCAGCGCGCCCGCGTCCTGCGGCTTGGTGCCGATCGCCAGGACGTCGGCCCGCTCGGCCGCCTCGGCGGTGGTGACGACGGTGACCCCGTACTTCTCGGTCAGCTCGGCGCCCCGGGCCGGGCGGCGCACCGTGACCAGGAGCCGGTCGGCGGACCGGCCGGACCGGAGCAGGCCGGCCAGGACGGCCTCGCCCATCTTGCCGGTGCCGAGCATCGCGACGGTCTGCTGGGTCAACGCGTTCTCCGTTCATGAACGAGGGCCGGCGCACACGACGCCGGCCCTCATCAGAACACGATCAGTTGCCGAAGAAGACCTCGGCCTCTTCGTACCGCGAGAGCGGGACGGTCTTCAGCTCGCCGGTGCCCTCGATCAGCGGGACCCGGACGATGTCGGTGCCGCGCAGCGCCATCATCTTGCCGAAGTCGCCCTCGTGCACGGCGTCGATCGCCTGCAGGCCGAAGCGGGTGGAGAGCACCCGGTCGAACGCGGTCGGGGTGCCACCGCGCTGGATGTGACCGAGGACGACCGTGCGGGCCTCCTTGCCGGTCTTCTCCTCCAGCTGCTCGGCCAGCCACTGGCCGATGCCGCCGAGGCGGACGTGGCCGAAGCTGTCCAGCTCCTGGTTGTGCAGGACCATCTGGCCGTCGAGCGGCTGGGCGCCCTCGGCGACCACGACGATCGGCGCGTACTCCACCTGGAAGCGCTTGGTCACGTAGGTGGCGACCTGCTCCACGTCGAACTTGCGCTCCGGCAGCAGGATCACGTTGGCGCCACCGGCGAGACCGGCGTGCAGCGCGATCCAGCCGGCGTGCCGGCCCATGACCTCGACGACCAGGGTGCGGTGGTGCGACTCGGCGGTGGTGTGCAGCCGGTCGATGGCCTCCATCGCGATGTTGACCGCGGTGTCGAAGCCGAAGGTGAAGTCGGTCGCGTTCAGGTCGTTGTCGATCGTCTTCGGCACGCCGACCACGTTGACGCCGAGGTCGTGCAGCTTGGTCGCGACGCCGAGGGTGTCCTCGCCGCCGATCGCGACCAGCGCGTCGACGCCCTGCTCGGCCAGGTTGGCCTTGATCTTCTCGACGCCACCCTCGATCTTGAACGGGTTGGTGCGCGAGGAGCCCAGGATCGTGCCGCCGCGCGGCAGGATGCCGCGGACCTCCGCGATGCCCAGCGGCTTCGTCAGGCCCTCCAGCGGGCCCTTCCAGCCGTCGCGGAACCCGACGAACTCGTGGCCGTAAGCGGTCACGCCCTTGCGGACCACGGCACGGATGACCGCGTTGAGACCGGGGCAGTCGCCGCCACCGGTGAGCACGCCGATACGCATGTTTCTCCTCGTCCTTCCCCTGAAACGGGTAGCGAGATGCAGATAGCCCGTGAGAATCCCCGGAAGCGTTTTCGTCGGCAGCGTTGCCGGCCCGGGGCGAGCCGCAAGGCGAACTCTAGTCTCCGCCCGCCGGGCCGCGTTACGCGGCCCTTCCCAGTGACAACAACGACTCGACCGCGCCCAGGGCCTCGGCCTCCGCACCGAGCTGGGCGCGGGGCCACCCGCAACCCCGCCGAAGCGAGGGCCCGGCCGCACCGCGCGGCCGGGCCCTCAGCACCATCGGGTCAGTGCGCCATCGCCGGCGGCGCGTCCGGGTCCACGTCCAGCGGCCCGGTGCGGAACAGCACCGCCGCGACCACCGCGGCCAGCACGAAGAAGCCGGCCGACCACCAGAACACCGTGTGGTAGCTCTCCAGCCCGGCCTGCGCCATCAGCTGCGGGGTGCGCTGCTTGCCGGCCAGGTAGTCGCTGGCCGCGGTGGCGGCGAACGAGCTGAGCAGCGCGGTGCCGATCGAGCCGCCGATCTGCTGCACCGTGTTGATCATCGCGGAGGCCACGCCGGCGTCCCGGTGCTCGACGCCCGAGGTGGCGGCGTTCTGCGTGGGCGCGAAGACCAGGCCGAGACCGAGACCGATGATGATCAGGCCGGGCAGGACCCCGCCGGCGTAGGTCGAGTCGAGCTGGAGCCGGGTCAGGAAGACCATGCCGCCGGCCGCGATCAGCGCGCCGACCGGGACCAGCGGGCGGGGGCCGATCTTCGGCGCCAGGAACGAGCCGGCCGTGGTGGCGGTCAGCATCACCGAGCCGAGCATCGGCAGGAACGCCAGGCCGGTCTTGACCGGGGTGAAGTGCAGCACCGAAACCAGGAAGTAGGTGAGGAACAGGAAGATGCCGAACATGCCGGCGCCGGCGATCGCGATCGAGGCGTACGAGCCGCCGCGGTTGCGGTCCAGCACCACTCGCAGCGGCAGCAGCGGGTGCGCCACCCGGCGCTCGATCAGCACGAACGCGATCAGGGCGAGCACGCCGACGGCGATCGGGCCGAGCGTCCAGCCGGCCGTCCAGCCGTCGGTCTCCGCCTTGCCCAGGCCGTAGACCAGGCCGACCAGGCCGATCACGGCGGCCACGGTGCCCGGCACGTCGATCCTGCCGTGCGCGGCGACCGGCTCGTCCTTGAGCTTGACCAGCGCGCCGAGCACGGCCAGCGCGGCGATCACCAGGTTCACGTAGAGGCACCAGCGCCACGACGCGTACTCGGTGAGCACGCCGCCGAGCAGCAGGCCGATGCCGCCGCCGGCGCCGGAGATGGCGCCGAAGATGCCGAACGCCTTGCCCCGCTCGGCCGGCTCGGTGAAGGTCGTGGAGAGCAGCGACAGCGCGGCCGGGGCCAGCGCCGCGCCGAAGGCACCCTGCAGCGCCCGGGCGACGATCAGCATCTCCAGGCTGCCGGCGGCGCCACCGAGCGCGGACGCCAGGGCGAAACCGATCAGGCCGATGAGGAACATCCGCTTGCGGCCGAAGAAGTCGGAGAGCCGGCCGCCGAGCAGCAGCAGGCTGCCGAAGGCGAGCGCGTAACCGGTGACCACCCACTGGCGGTCGGCGTCCGAGAAGCCGATGTCGGCCTGCGCGGTGGGCAGCGCGATGTTCACGATCGTGGCGTCCAGCACCACCATCAGCTGGGCCAGCGCGAGCACCACCAGCGCCCACCAGCGGCCGGTGTCACCGGGCGCCTTAACCCCGGCGCCCTGTGGTCGATCAAGAAGGGTGCTCATGATGCCCTTTCGGAAAGTTGAGGTACGTCCTCCACTTCGGCAGGCTAGCACCGGAAGTTGAGGAGTTGCCTCCGCTTAGATGTAGGCTGCACCACATGACCGAGACGGCCCGCCCGCTCCGCCGCGACGCGCAGCGCAACCGGGAGCGCATCCTGCACGCCGCGCACGACGTCTTCGCGGCCCGCGGGTTCGCCGCGACCCTGGACGACGTGGCGCAGCACGCAGGCGTCGGCGTGGGCACGGTCTACCGGCGGTTCCCCACCAAGGAGGCGCTGATCGAGGCGCTCTTCGCCGACCGGCTGGAGGATCTGGTCTCGCTGGCCGAGGACGCGCTGGCCCTCCCGTCCGGCTGGGACGGGCTGACCATGATGCTGCGCCGCTCGATCGAGATGCACGCGGTCGACCGCGGGCTGCGCGACGCGGCGCTCTGCGTCGGCGTGGACAAGCAGCACTTCGCCGAGGTCGGCGCCCACCTGGTGCCGCTGGTCCAGCAGCTGATCGACCGGGCGCACGCGGAGGGCACGCTGCGGGCCGACGTCGGGCTGCACGACCTGCCGGTGATCATGGCGACCGTGACCGAGCTGGCCCAGCACAGCAGCGCCCGCCGGCCGGCCGTCTACCGCCGCTTCCTGGAGCTGATCATCGACGGCCTGCGGGCCCGGCCGGACAACGGCGACCTCGGCCCGGCGACCACCCAGGAGGACGTCGAGGCGATCGTCGACGACTGCGTGCCGCGGATCAGGCGGGGCTGATCATCCGCTGCCAGCGGGCCAGGTTGTGCCGCGCGTCGACAAGCGCGTCGTGCCGCCCGGCCATCTCCGGCAGCGCCGGCCGCCCGAGGTCGTCCCACCGCTGCCGCAGGTCCTTGGTGAACCGGGGAATCTCCCGCGGCAGGGCCGGCATCGCGCCCCACAGCTGGGCCAGCGCGACGTGGTCGTACGCCGCGTACCACGCCCAGAGCTCCATCTGCTCGCCACGCCCGCGCAGCGGCTCGATCAGGAACTCGTAGAGGTCGTCGCGGATCCGCTCCCGGCTGCGCCACGCCTTGTCGGCCGGCGACGGGAGCTTGTCCAGCACGTTGCGGCGCACCCAGGGCACGGCGCGGCTGTCGTCGAACTCCGTGCTGACCGCGTAGAACTCGCGGCCGAACTCGTCGACGACACCGATCGAGACCAGGTCGACGATCCGGCCGTCCTCGATGAACTCACAGTCGTAGAAATAGCGGTAGACCATCGCGGTACATCCTCGCCCATCGTCATCCGGGCATGGACTCCAGGGCCTCCCGCGCCGCCGCCAGCCCGGTCGGGCAGGGCCGGCGCGCCGACCGCTCGGCCAGCACCGCCCAGCGCAGCCGCAGCAGCACCGGCAGCGCGACCTCCAGCTCGTCGGCCGCCACCGGGCCAGCCGCGCGGTAGCCGTCGAGCAGCTCGGCGGCCCGCTCCGGGCCACCGGCGTAGATCACCGCGGCGGCCACGTCGTAGACCAGCGGGCCGGTCCCGCACGCGCCGCAGTGCAGCAGGCCGGACCGCCCGGTCGAGGCGTCCAGCACGAACGCCTCCGGGGCCGGGTCGCCGTGCAGCACCCCGTAGGTCAGCCGGTCGGTCACCGTGAGCCGGGTCGCCGCGGTGACCGCCGCCGCGACCGCCCCGCGCAGCCAGGGCTCGGCGTCCAGGTGCGCGGCCTCCGGGTCGAGCGGCTGCCAGGGCTTCAGCCCGGGATGCCGGAAGCCCTCCAGGGCCCGGTGCACGGCGCCCAGCCGTTCGCCCCACCACTGCTGGTCGACCGGGTCGGCACCGTCCAGGTGCCGGCCGGGTACCCGGCGCAACACGGCAAGCGCGCCGTGCGGGGTCTCCACGGTGAGCGCGCCGCTCAGGGTGCGGACCGGCTCACCGGCCTCGATCCGCACGCCGCGCAGGTGGACGGCGGCGGCCAGGCCGGCCTCGACCGGCAGCCGGGCGGCGGTCTCGGCCAGCCGGGCCACGTAGCGGTCCGGCCCGGCGGTGACCTCCCAGCCGCGGGACATCACCGCCCGTGGCAGCTCGGTGATCTCGGACGGGGCGAGGTGCCACTGCTCGCGGAGAGCGGTGCGCACGATGTCGTCTTCCGGCACCGCGGGATTATCGCGGCACACCAGTCAAATCCGACGGACAGCGTGGGCGACAATCACAGAAGGCGATGGGGTGTTTACAGAAAGCGACCGAAGCGACATGATCTGACGAGGCATGTGTCGATGTCCGGTGTAGAAATGGCGTTCGAAGCGTGCTGTGTGCTAAGAGTGATCGTTCGCGTCGTGGGGCCGACGCCGGCCGGGGTCGACGCGGTCCCCCTGGGGGGAGGGATAACGCCGTGGACCATCGCATGCCGGATTCCGGCGACGCGCTTACCGGCGTGGAGATGTTCGCCGGGCTTGAGCCGGATGTCCGACAGCGGGTCATCGCCACCGCGGTTCCGCGTCACTACCGGAAGGGACAGATCCTCTTCGTCGAGCACGACCCGGGGGACTCCCTGATCATTATGAAACGAGGCGCGGTCGCGGTCTTCCGCACCGCGCCGACCGGTGAGCGCGCCGTGCTCACCGTGGTCCGACCACCGGACGTGCTGGGCGAGGTGTCGTTGCTCGACGCGTCCACCCGCAGCGCCTCGGCCGAGGCCATCGAGGACTCCCAGGCGCTGTCGCTGTCCCGGGCCGCCTTCATGGACCTGGTGCACTCGAACCCGCGGATCCTCGACGCGGTGATGCGATCAGTCGGGGGGCTGATCCGTCGTCTCACCGAGCAGAACGCCGACCACGTCTTCCTGGACCTGCCCGGCCGGGTGGCCAAGACGCTGGTCCGGCTCTCCGGCGAGAGCCAGGCGCCGATGATCACCATCGAGCTGAACCAGAGTCAGCTGGCCGAGATGGCCGGCGGCTCGCGGCAGAGCGTGAACCAGGCGATCGGCTCGTTCGCCAACCGCGGCTGGCTGCGCACCGAGGGCCGCCGGATCGTGGTCACCGACGTGCAGGCGCTGAAACGCCGGGCCGGGATGAACTAGCTCAAGATCAAACCCGCTTGACGGTACGCCCGGAGCGTCCCGTGGCAGCGCAGCCGGCCACGGGGCGAGCGCTCCGGGCGTACCGGAAATCGGTCTTGATCTTCAGGCCGGCTGCACTTCCTTGAGTTTCGAGGCGTAGACGTCGACATACTCGCGGCCGGAGAGCGCCATCAGCTCGAACATGATCTCGTCGGTGATCGCCCGTTCGACGAACCGGTCCCCGCGCGAGTCGGCGTACCGGGAGAAGTCGAGCGGTTTGCCGATCCGCATCCGGACCCGCTTGACGGTCGGGATCAGCGTGCCGGTCGGCTGGATCTCGTCGGTGTTCAGCAGGGCCACCGGAACCACCACCGCGCCGCTCTCCAGGGCCAGCCGGGCCACCCCGGTCTTGCCGCGGTAGAGCCGGCCGTCCGGCGACCGGGTGCCCTCCGGGTAGATGCCGGCCACGTTGCCCTCGCGCAGCACCCGCAGCAGGGTGTCCAGCGCCGCCTGGGCGGCCTCGCCACCCGAACGGTCCACCGGGATGGTCCCCGCGCCGACGAAGAACATCCGCGAGAACCAGCCCTTGATCCCCTTGCCGGTGAAGTATTCAGCTTTGGCGACGAAGGTCACTTTCCGCTTCATCACCAATGGAGTGAAGATCGAGTCGGAGAACGAGAGATGGTTGCAGGCCAGGATGACCGGGCCGGACCGGGGAACGTTCGCCAGGCCCTCGACCTTGGGGCGGAAGACGAGCTTCAGCACGGGTCCGAGGACCACCAACTTGAGCAGCCAGTAGAACACTGCCGTCCTTTCAGCGGATGCCGCCGGCGTCCCGGGGCGAGGTGAAGCGTACGAAGCGGGAGCGGCACGCCACAACGCACTCCCGCAACAGGCGCATGCCGTGTCACCATTCAAGGCACGGTCGGCGAGGGGGGTGTGCATCGGTGACAGCGGGCGGCGCCCGGCGCGGGCGGCGGGACAACGGGCTCGACGCGACCGATTACGCGGTCGCGGGCGACGTGGATCCACGCGTCGGTGAGCACCTGCTCGACGTGCTCGCGGCCGGCGGCATCGCGGCCTATCTGCAACCCACCGCGGACCTCAACCCGATCCTGCGGGCGACCACCCTGCCGGCCCGGCCGATCGACCGGCTCTATGTGGACCGGACGCATCTGGAGACCGCGCGCGAGCACCTGCACCAGGTGACCGGCGGCCAGCCGGCCACCCCGCCCGCCGAGCCGCCGGCCCCGCCGCGGCCGCAGGCCGAGGTGGACGCCGAGTGGGACAAGATCATCGCCGGCTTCCACACCACCGTCGACCCGGACGCGGCGCCCTGGCCGGAGGCCGAGGGCACCAGCAAGCCGGAGCAGCCCGACCCGCCGCACAACCGGCGGCGCACCGACCGGCCGGCCGAGCTGGTCTTCCACCCGGTCGTCGACCCCTACGAGCCGCCCCCGGCGGCCGAGGACGACGACGAGGAGGAGCGCTACGTCCCGCCGCCTCCCCCGCCGCTGCCGCACATCTCGAAGTACGCGATGGCCGGCGTCCTCGGGGTGATCTTCGGCTTCGTGCTGTTCCTGTTCCCCACGCTGATCCCGATCGACCCGACGTTCGTGATGGTGGTCGGCTTCGCGGCGATCGTCGGCGGCGCGGCCACCCTGGTCTGGCGGCTGCGCTCGGGTGACGACGACGACGAGTTCGACGACGGCGCGGTGGTCTGAACCGGTCGCATCGACAAACATGGGTGTTATGCCGGTAACCTACGGTGATGCGCCGAAGTTCGCTCGTGGTCGTCGCCAACCGTCTGCCGCTCGATGACAACGCCGCCCCGGACGGGGCCTGTGAGTGGCGGCGCAGCCCGGGCGGGCTGACCGGCGCCCTGCACACCATCCTCCAGCAGGCCCCGGCCACCTGGGTGGGCTGGGGCGGCGGCCAGGCCCCCGGCCCTCGGTTACCAACGGTCGGCAATGTGCGGTTACGCCCGGTCGCGCTGACCGCCGACGAGCAGCGCGGCTACTACGAGGGGTTCGCCAACTCCACGCTCTGGCCGCTCTACCACGACGCGGTGCAGCAGCCGGTCTTCCAGCGCGAGTGGTGGGACACCTACCGGGCGGTCAACCAGCGGTTCGCCGAGGCCGCCGCCGAGGTGGCCGGCCGGCACGCGGCGGTCTGGGTGCAGGACTACCACCTGCAGCTGGTCCCGCGGATGCTCCGGGAGCTGCGGCCGGACCTGCTGATCGGCTTCTTCATGCACATCCCGTTCCCGCCGCCCGAGCTGTTCATGCAGCTGCCCCGCCGGGTCGAGCTGCTGCACGGGATGCTCGGCGCGGACCTGGTCGGCTTCCAGCGCGAGCAGGCCGCGCACAACCTGGCCCAGCTGGCGCAGAAACTGCTCGGCGCGGAGACCGGCGACCACGCCATCCACGTCGGCGGCCGGACCGTGCGGACCGGGGCGTTCCCGGTCTCCATCGACGTGGCCGAGATGGCCGCGCTGGCCGCCCGGCCGGACGTGGTGGCGCACGCCGGCAAGTTGCGGCACGACCTGGGCGAGTCGAAACGGGTGCTGCTCAGCGTGGACCGGCTGGACTACACCAAGGGCATCGAGCACCGGCTCACGGCGTACCGGGAGCTGCTGCGGGACGGGCACGTGAAGGTGCGGGACACGGTGCTGGTCCAGGTGGCGGTGCCCAGCCGGGAGCGGGTGGAGAGCTACCGCGACCTGCGGGACCGGATCGAGGGCGAGGTCGGCCGGATCAACGGGGAGTACGGCCGGGTCGGCGAGCCGGCCATCCACTACCTGAACCAGCCGTTCGACCGGGCCCAGCTGGCCGCCCTCTACCGGACCGCCGACGTGATGGTGGTGACCCCGCTGCGGGACGGGATGAACCTGGTCGCCAAGGAGTTCGTGGCGGCCCGCGAGGACGGCTCCGGCGCGCTGGTGCTCAGCGAGTTCGCCGGGGCGGCCGCCGAGCTGTCCACCGCGTTCCTGGTCAACCCGCACGACCTGGACGGGCTGAAGCAGACCCTGATGCGGGCCCTGGAGGCGGACCCGGCCGACCTGCGGGCCCGGATGAGCGGGATGCGCCGGCACCTCACCGAGCACGACATCTACGCCTGGGCGCGGGCCTATCTGACCGCTCTGGATCAGACGGGGCGGCTCGCGCAGCGTCTCCCTCAATAAGATCAACTTCAGGAGATCGCTGACTCGGACCGCGCTGATCACCGATCGCCGCTCCCGCCAGGGACCCTTCCGGGCCGGGCTGGCCGCTGCGCGTCCAGAACGCCCGGCCCGCAAGGGCGACGTCCGCGGGTGGCACCGGCCCGCCACCGCCGAACCCGGGGTCAGAGCTGTTTGGTCAGCCAGTCCAGGATCGCGTCGATCGGCTCGGCCCAGCTGTCCTCCAGCATCATCTCGTGGCCCATCCCGGGGAACATCAGCGGCGCGCCGCCGTAGGCCGCCGCCGCCCGGTCCAGGGCCTTCGGCGACACCACCTTGTCGTCCGGGCTGCCGACCACCAGCACCGGCGGTGCGCCGACCGGGCGCGGCGGGACGGTCCGGCGCCGGCCGCCCAGCATCGGCAGGCCCGGCACCGGGGTGCCCAGCACCGGGGCGACCAGCACCGCTGCCCGGGCCGGGTAGCGGCCCAGCGCGCGGGCCACGGCCGCCGCGCCGGACCCATGGCCGACCAGCACCGTCTGGCGGGGCAGCGACGCGGCGGTCTGCACCACGTCGTGCGCCCGGGCGCGCGGGTCACCGCCGGGGCGCGGGGTGAGCGCGTGCGCCGGGAAGCCCCGGCCGGCCGTCCGCGGCAGCCAGTGCTCGGCGAACACCGCGGCACCGTGCTCGCGGCCGGGGACGAACAGCACCGGCGGGTGGCCCTCGTCGTCGTCCGGCAGCAGCGAGGCGACCTCCCGCTCGGCGGGTGGCACCGGGTCGGTCCAATCGCGGAACCGGATCAGATCAAAAGCGGTCACGCGGCCGGCTCCATCTCGGTGAGCAGACTCTCCAGCGAACGGAGGTAGTCGACGTGGTCGACCTCGAACCAGTGCCGTTCGGTCTTCACCACCCGGCGCCGCGACCAGGCCGCGAGCGGCTTGGCCGACTCCTTCTGCTGCACCGCGGTGGCCCGCGCCGGGTCGGTCCGGCGCAGCCGCAGCCAGCGGGCCGCCGCCACGCTCTGCCAGTGGGCCAGCGGGAACAACCCGGAGTCCGGCTGCACCAGGCCGATCACCACGAGCGTCGGGTGCTTCCGGGCGAAGGCGTGCAGGTGCAGGTCGGGGCGGCCGTGCTCGTCGGCGTCCAGCAGCTCGGGGGCGAGGAACTCGAAGCGCGGGCGGTAGCCGGTCGCGGTGATCACCAGGTCCGGCTCGATCCGGCTGCCGTCGGCCAGCTCGACCGCCGGGCCGTCGAACGCCCGCACGTCCGGCACCGGGGTGATCCGCCCGTGGCCCAGGTAGTACGGCAGCTGGCTGGTGACCACCGGATGGCTCTCGTACGGCTGGTGATCCGGCGCCGGCACCCCGAACCGGGTCAGGTCGCCGGTGGTCAGCGCCACCGTCCGGCGGTAGAGCCACTGCCGCAGGCGCACCGGCAGCCGCCACCGCAGCAGCCGGTCAGCGACCTGGTCGGCGGGGCGGCCGAGCACGTACTTCGGGGCGTACCAGTAGCCGCGCCGGGTCGAGTGCCACACCCGGCTCGCCTGCTGGGCGGCGTCCACCGCGATGTCGCAGCCGGTGTTGCCGCCGCCGACCACCAGCACCTTGCGGCCGCGCAGCAGCGACGGGTCCTTGTACGCCGCGGCGTGCAGCACCCGCCCGCGGAACTCCCCGGGGATCTCCGGGCGCCGCGGCTCCCAGTTGTGCCCGTTGGCCACCACCAGGGCGGCGTACCGCGACGTCCGGGACGCGCCGCCGCCGGTCGACTGGGTGGTCACCTCCCAGCCGCCGTCACCGGTCGGCACCGCGGAGACCACCTCGGTGCCGAACCAGATGTGCTCACCCAGCCCGAAGTGCGCCGAGTACCGCTCCAGGTAGCTGAGCACCTGGCTGTGGTGCGGATAGTCGGGCCAGGAGTCCGGCATCGGGAAGTCGGGGAACTCGGTGAGCGGCCGGGACGAGATCAGGTGGGCGCCGGCGTAGACCGGGCTGCGGTCGTGCCGCCAGTTCCAGGCGCCGCCGACCGAGGTCTCCCGCTCGTAGCAGTCCACCTGGAAGCCCAGCTCACGCAGATTCTTGACGGCGGTGAGGCCGCTGGCGCCGGCGCCCACGACGCAGACGGCGTCGCGGCGGTCGCCCGGGTCCGGGGAGTCGTGCACCCGGCGATCCTGCCAGACGGGCGGCTCAGTCGGAAGGGAGAAGAAGGTCCGCGAGGACCGGTAGATGGTCACTCGCGGCACGTGCCCGATCGGTCGCGATGATCTCGTATCGCTCGATGTGCACGTCCGGACTGACGAAGATCCCGTCGATCCGCCGGCTCGGCGCGGTGGCCGGGAAGGTCGGCTCGTCGTCCTTGGTGGTCAGCAGGCCGTCCTCGACGGTGCGCCAGGCGCCGCCGCCCGGCCCCTCGTTCAGGTCGGCGGCCGCGATCACCGGGCCGGTCAGCGTGTCCAGCTCGGCTTTCCAGTGCATCGCCTGGGCCGGCCGCTCGGCCGGGTCGGTGGCCAGGTGCGAGCCGGAGACGGTGAACGCCGCCCCGCGCACCCGGCAGCGGGCGAAGAACGCGCCGCGCAGGTGCCGGCCCGGGGTGAGCGGATAGCGCAGGCACCAGGTCTCGCCGATCGCCACCCGCAGGCTGACCAGCAGCAGGTTGCCCAGCGCGGGCAGCCCGCCGGCGGCCACCACCAGGCCGCACTCGCCGGCCAGCGCGGCGCTCCGGTGCCGCCAGCGGAACCGGCGCGGGGCCTCCTGCACCACGAGGACGTCCGGGGCCAGCTCACGGACCAGGCCGGCGAGCGCGGCCCGGTCGTCCTTCAGCCCGTGCACGTTCCAGCTGAGCACCCGCAGCGGCACCCCGGACATCCCCACCACCCGGTCTCAGGCGCGCCGGGCCAGGTCCGCCGCCCCGGCCACACCGGCCACGTTGCCCATCCGGGCGGCGTGCACCTCGGCGACCGGGAAGCGGTTGCGCTGGGCGAGCTGGTCACGATAGGTCCGCTCGGCCGGGCCCATCAGCAGCGGGCCGGCGTCGATCACCCCGCCGCCGATCACCAGGATCTGCGGGTCGAGGCTCTGCGCCAGGTCCGCCAGGGCGACGCCGAGCCAGTAGCCGATCTGGGCGAACGCGTCCATCGCCACGCCGTCACCGGCCCGGGCCGCCTCGGTGATCTGCCGGCCGCTGATCGCCAGCGGGTCGCCGCCGGCCAGCTCGAGCAGCTTGGCGGCGCGGTCCGGCTCCTGGCGGGCGCCGGCCCGGGCGAACCGGACCAGGGCGTTGCCGCTCGCGTACTGCTCCAGGCAGCCGAGCCGGCCGCAGCCGCACGGGTGCCCGTCCGGCACCGACTGGATGTGGCCGAGCTCGCCGGCCACGCCGTTGGCGCCGTGCCACAGCTTGCCGTTCAGCACGATGCCGCCGCCGATGCCGGTCCCCACGGTGATCATCACCATCGAGTCGTCGGCGTGCTGGGCCACCCCGAACCGGAACTCCGCCCAGGCCGCCACGTTCGCGTCGTTCTCCAGCACGGTCGGCAGGCCGACCGCCTTCGACACGTAGTCGCGCAGCGGCTCGTCGCGCCAGGCCAGGTTCGGCGCGAAGAGCACGGTCGAACCGGCGGCGTCGATCCACGCCGCGGCACCGATCCCGATCGCGGTCGCCTCCGGATACTGCTCCGCCAGCTCGGCGGCCACCTCGACGATCGTGTCCCGGGTGCCGGCCGGGTCCTCCGCCGGCGTCGGCCGGCGGTTCGACGCGAGCACGTTGCCCTGCTCGTCGACCACGCCGCCGGCCACCTTGGTGCCGCCGACGTCGATTCCGATGGTCAGCGTCACGCTGCCCGTCCCCTCTGAAGCAAGTTCACACCGTGTCGCCGTCGCGGGCGTCGTCGCCCGGCGCGGCATCGCGGTCCTCGGGCGCCGAGGCGCCCAGGTCATGATCCACGCTACGGTGCGCGGCCGCGTCGCGTGCGGCGGCCTCCGCGGTGACCACGGACCAGACGTCCGAATCCGCTTTCCCCCGATTACCCGGAACTCGCCTCCCCGACCCGTTCCGTTTCGTCCCGGCCCCGCCGCTCGCCCCCGCCGCGCTCGCCCCCGGCGCACTGCCGGCCTCCGGCGCACGTCCTTCCCCGTCGCCCGTCGCCCCCGGCGCACTCGTCCCCGGCGCACTCCCGGCCTCCGGCGCACGTCCTTCCGCGGCGCCCGTCGCCTCCGGCGCGCTCGTCCCCGGCACACTCGCCCCCGACGCGCTCGTTCCCGGCGCGCTCGTTCCCGGCGCGCTCTTCACCTCGGCCGCCTCCGGCGCCGGCTTCCCCTGCTCACGACCGCTGACCTTGCTCGCGGTCCGCCCGCTTTCCTGCGGTACGCCAGCAGCGCCCGTTTCCGCCGTCGCGTCCGCGGCCTGGCCCGCCCCGGTCGGCGAATCCGTGGTCTCGCCCGCCGTCTTCCGCAAGTCGGCGGCCTTCTTCGGCGGATCCACCGTCTCGCCCACCTTTTTCAGCAGGTCCGCAGCCTCGCCGGCCTTCTTCAGCAGATCCGCGGCGCCGCCCGGGAACGCTGCCCGAGCCACCCGCCGGGCCTCCGCGACCGCCCGCGCCACCGCCTCCTCAGCCGCCCGCGCCCGGGCACGCGCCTGCTCCGCCTCACGCGCGCTGGCCGCCGTCGCCGCCGCCCACGGATCACCGCCGGCGCCGGACGCTCCGGCCCCAGGGGACCCATCGGTAGCCGCAGACCCGCCGGCCACATTCGTCGCGTCTGTCCCGGCAGACCCGCCGGCCGCAGCAGCTCCGGTCGACCCGTCAGCCGAGGCGCTCGCGGACTCAGCGGCCGAGGCGGACGCGGGCTCAGCGGCCGAGGCGGACGCGGGCTCAGCGGCCGAGGCGGACGCGGACTCAGCGGCCGAGGCGGACGCGGGCTCAGCGGCCGAGGCGGCGGTGGCGGTGGTGGCGGTGGTGGTGGCCGGCTCGGAGGCCGGGGTGCTCGCGCGGGTGGCCGCCGACCACGCCTCCTCCGGCGCGGGCCGGGTCGCTCCCCCAGCGGGTGATTTCCGTGCCCGATCGGCCTGCAGCGACCCGGCCAGCGAGGCCAGTCCGCGCAGCACGCTCGCCGCCCCGGTGGCGATGTCCCCGGCGCCGCTGGCGATCTTGTAAGCGGTCTCCGGGCTGGGATCCCGGACCGCGGCGATCGCCTTGCACACCGGGCAGACGCAGCACTCCGGGCTGCCGGTGGCCCAACTGCCGCCCGGCGCGTGGGTGCCCGCCTGGGGACCCCGGGCCGCGTCGTTGAGCGCACCGAAGAACCCGTCCACGGTGCCACCGACCAGCGTGGCGGCGTCCGAGACGACATTGCGCGTACGCGAGGAGTCCCGCGCCGCGGCGAAGCGGCCTCGCGCCGCGGCGCCGACCCCGGCTGTCGCGGCCCGGGCGAGGATCGTGGCGACCAGCCGCTCGGCCTCCTCGCGTGCTGACCCGGCCATCCGCTCCCCCTCACATCGCTGCGGGCAGGCTCTCCACCCGGCGCCAGAAGCTCGTGCGCGCCGCCGTCAGGCCGCGGGCAGGCTCTCCACCCGGCGCTTGAGCTCCTTGAGCGCCGTGTCCATGATCAATTTCTCGGCCTTGCGGCGGAACATCCCGAGCATCCCGATGGCCAGCTCCACGGCCAGCGAGTAGGTCACCGTGGTGGTGCCGTCCGCGCCCTCGACCAGGTCGTAGGAGCCCTCCTGGGACTTCTGCGTCTTGGACGGCGCGACCAGGTGCCACTCGATCCGGGAGAGGTCGTCGGCGTACGCGTACTCCAGCGTGTACTCGTCGGCCATCACGCCGGCGTCGATCCGGAAGGTGACCTGGGCGGCATAGCCGTCCTCGTACTCCTCGGCGATCGTGACCTGCTTGATCGCCTCGGCCCACTCCGGATAGGCCGGGAAGTCGCAGATGACCGCGGCGACCTTGGCCAGCGGCGCATGGACCTGGATCGACTGCGTCGAGGTGTCCGCCATGCACGGGAGGCTACCCGCTGGGTGCGACAAACCGCGCCACCGCCCCGAGCGTGCCGCCGCTCCGATCGCCACCGCGGCGGGCACCCGGGGACGTCGCCGATGGGCCGAAGCCGGCCGGGGCCGCTACCATCCGTCACGTGCCAGCCCTAGCCAGCGGATCCACGCGCATCCGTCCGCTCGAAGCCGCGTCGCGCGTGATCATGCTCGCGCTGGTCGCGGTGCTCACCCTGATCGCCACCGGCGACCCGCGCCAGCTGATCTGGATCGCCCTGCTGGTGATCGCCGCGCTGCCCGCGTTCTTCTTCCGCGAGCATCCGATCCTGGCCCCGGCCGGCCGGTTCGCCGAGGTAATCGTGACCGGCCTGGCGGCCGGCTCGATCGCGGAGGCGTCCGACGGGGTGGCCCAGGGCTTCGGCGCCGAGGCGATCCTGCCCTACCTGGCGGTGCCGTTGCTCACCGCGGCGCTGCGCCGCAAACCGACCGAGGGCGCCGCGCTGCTCGGCGTGGCCGCGGTGTCGATCGTCCTGGGCGGCGCGCTGGCCGATCCGAAGACCGTGCTGGCCGGCACCGGCTACCTGGCGGCCGGCGGGCAGTGGCTGGTGCTCGGCGCGATCGTGACCTTCGCCGCCGAGGCGATGCGCCAGTTCCTGCAGCCCGCCGAGCCCACCCCGCAGCCGTACGCGGAGGCCACCCGCCTGCTCACCCAGCTGCGCAGCGTGGCCCGCTCGCTGCCGGGCGCGACCCTGGACCCGGGCGGCATCTCCGAGCACCTGCTGGAGGAGCTGCGCGCGGTCGCCCCCGGGCACCGGGCCGCGGTGCTCTCGGCCAGCGGCGGCGGCCGCCTGGTGGTGCTCGCCCAGACCGGCGCCGAGCGGGTGGACTGGGAGACCACGCTCGACGCCGACTCGGCGATCGCCGACGCCTGGGCCACCCAGCAGCCGCACGTGGCGAGCCGGTCGCAGGCCCGCACGCACCGCGGCGGCGAGGTGTCCTCGCTGGTGATCCCGCTGGTCGCCGGGGTCCGCACGATCGGCCTGGTGATCCTGGAGACGGACGCCCCGGGCGCCTACCCGTCGGCGGTCGTGCAGGGCGTGACCGAGGTGACCGGCCCGGCCGCGCTGCGGCTGGAGGCGGCACTGCTCTTCGACGACGTCCGCTCGCTGGCCACCAACGAGGAGCGGCAGCGCCTGGCCCGGGAGATCCACGACGGGGTCGCCCAGGAGCTGGTGATGGTCGGTTACGGCATCGACAACGCGCAGGCCACCCTGCCGGAGGGCGCCGAGGAGACGGCCGAGGAGCTGCGCGCGCTGCGCGGCGAGGTGACCCGGGTGATCACCGAGCTCCGGCTGAGCCTGTTCGAGCTGCGCTCGGAGGTGGACCGCAACGGCGGGCTGGCCGCCGCGATCGCGGAGTACGCGCGGACCCTGGGCACCAGCGCCGGCCTGCGGGTGCACTTCACCTTCGACGAGTCGACCGCGCGGCTGCCCGCCGCGACCGAGGCCGAGCTGCTCCGGATCGCCCAGGAGGCGATCACCAACGCGCGCAAGCACGCCGGCGCGTCGAACCTGTGGGTCACGTGCACGGTCGACCCGCCGTACGCGGAGATCGAAGTCTCTGACGACGGCAAGGGTTTCGCCGACAATCGACCTGATGGCCGGTACGGTCTGACCATCATGGCCGAGCGGGCCGAGCGCATCCGGGGCCGTCTCAAGATCACCCCAAGACACCCCAGCGGGACAACCGTCGCCGTAGTGCTCGGAACCCCGCCTCGGCGCGATAGCGTGCGGGATAGCGTTTCCGCTCCAGAAGGGGAGTAACCCGAGCATGTCGACCAGTCCGGCGCCGACGACGCGCACCAAGGTCCTCCTTGTCGACGATCACGACTTGATCCGTAAGGGGCTGCGACACGCATTCGAGCGCGACCGTCAGTTCGAGGTCGTCGGCGAGGCGGCGACGGCCGCGGAGGCGGTGCGTCAGGCCGGCGCGCTGCAGCCGGATGTCGTGATCATGGATCTGCGGCTGCCCGACGGCAGCGGCCTGGAGGCCACCCGCGCCCTCCGGAAGAACAACGCCAACATGGGCATCGTGGTCCTCACCATGTATGCCGGCGACGACCAGCTCTTCGGCGCTCTCGAGGCCGGGGCCAGCGCGTTCGTGCCCAAGACCGCGCCCGCCGACGAGGTGGTGGCGGCCGCCCGGCACGCGGCGTCGGCGCCCAGCGCGTTCACCGCGGCCGACCTGGCCGAGGCGATGAAGCGCCGGCTCGCCCCGTCCGGCCCGCAGCTCTCCCCGCGCGAGGGTCAGGTGCTGCGGCTGCTCGCCGACGGCATGAGCGTGGCCGGGATCGCCAAGCAGCTGTTCGTCTCCGAGTCGACCGCGAAGACGCACATCTCGAAGCTCTACGAGAAGCTGGGTGCGGCGAACCGGGCGCAGGCGCTGATGACCGCCTTGCGGCTGGGGCTGCTGGAGGCCCCGGACGCGCCGAAGTTCTAGACATTCCCGACGCTTTCGGCGGTTCTGCCTGGCAGCCTACGAATCCCCCGATAGGCCTCGCCGTCCGGGCACCCCGGAAGCCGCGTGACGCAACGCCGCGAGCAGCCCGGACGCCGCGGCGGCCACTCCTGATGTCTCCGTGCCCGCGAGGTGTCCCCCCGCGGAGACATCCGGGAAGGATCCTCACTCCCCCAGGGCGAGCAGGACTTTCCGCAGCAGGGCGTTGAGCTGGGTCAGCTCCTCCGCCGACAGCGCCGCGAGGGCCGCCTGGTCGCGGGCTATGCCGGCGAAGATGTACCGGTTCCACATCTCCCGCCCCTCCGGCGTGGGCCGGATCAGCACCCGCCGCCGGTCGGTGGCGTCGATCGTCCGGGTCACCAGGCCCGCCGCCTCCAGCCGGTCCAGCCGGCTGGTCATCGCGGCCCGGGTCACATTCGCCGCCTCGGCCAGCTGCGCCGGGGTCGCCTCGGTCGGCCACGGCTGGATCATCAGCACGTGCAGGGTCTTGAAGTCCTGCAGCGTGAAGTCCTCCTCGTTGCGCGCGAACGCCGCCGCGTCGGACCGCTCGATCCAGCGCAGGATGTGCTTCATCCGCACCAGCGCGCCCTCCACCTCCGGCGCGAACTTCGGCTCGTCCTTCCAGAACGACGCCCACCGGGCCACGTGCTGATCCACACCGTCTTCCACCCCACCAGTTTTGCACAGGATCTGATTATTAGTTGCTTGATAGTTAGACGGTGAACTAGTTTAGCGGGCATGACTCGCGACTTCCGGCTCCTCGCCACCGGCCAGGCCCTGTCCTGGCTCGGCAACGGCTTCCAGACCGTGGCGCTCGCCGTCGCCGTGGTCACCCATGGCGGCGGCGCCCACGACCTCGGCCTGGTGATGGCCGCCTCGGTGCTGACCATGCTGGCCGGCACGCTGTTCGGCGGCGTCTGGGCGGACCGGCTCCAGCCCCGGCACGTGATGGCCGTCTCCGACCTGGTCCGGCTGCTGGCCACGGCCGGCATCGCGGTGATGTTCGCCGGCGGCGGCTACCAGCTGCCGCTGCTCTGCGCGCTGACCGTCGTCTCGTCCGGCGCCGGCGCGTTCTTCACCCCGGCGATGAGCGCGCTCAAGCCGCTGCTCGTCCCGGCCGATCAGCTGCAGCGGGCCAACGCCACGCTGACCATGCTGCAGACCGGTTGCGGCGTGGCCGGGCCGGCGCTCGGCGGCCTGACCGTCGCCGCCTTCGGCGCTCCGGCGGGCTTCGCCGCCGATGCGGTCAGCTTCGGGTTGTCCGGGGTCTTCGCCGCCATGCTTTCGGTACGGGCGGACCGCGGCCCCCGAGCCCCGATGTTCCGTGAGCTGGCCGCCGGCTGGCAGGCGATCCGCAGCCGCGACTGGCTGCTCGGCGGACTCCTCGGCGCCACCGTCTACCACATCGCCAACGGCATGATCCTGGTCCTGGTCATGGTGATCGCGGTGGAGCGCCTCGGCGGCGCCCACGCGGTCGGCTGGATCTCGGCCGCCGAGGGGCTGGGCGGCCTGCTCGGCTCGGCGCTGGCCCTGCGCTTCCAGCCCCGCCGGCTGCTCCGGGCCGGCTGGCTGACGCTGCTGCTGATGCCGTTCTGGGCGCTGTCCTACGTCTGGCCCGGCATGCTCACCGCGATCCTGGCCGGCGCCATCATCGGTTACGGCGGCCTGATGTTCTTCGCGGTCGCCTGGGAGACCGCCATCCAGGACCGGGTCCCCCGAGCCATGCTCGGCCGGGTCTCCTCCTGGGACTACCTGACCTCGTTCCTGGCCATGCCCGTCGGCAGCGCCTTGGCCGGCCCGTTGACCGCCCGCTTCGGCCTCGACCAGGTCATGATCGCCTGCGCCGTGGTCCTGGCCGCCTCCGCCGCCTCCCAGCTGCTGATCCCCGGCTCCCGCAACCTCACCCGCTCCGCCCAGCCCCAGCCAGACCCGAACCCGGACCCGCTGTCAGACCCGAACCCGCTGCCAGCTCCGAACCTGGACCCGGACCCGCTGCCAGCTCCGAACCTGGACCCGGACCCGCAGCCGAACCCGAATCCGGACCCACAGCCGAACCCGCTGTCACACCCGAAGCCGAACCCGCTGTCAGACCCGCAGCCGAACCCGATGCCAGGCCTGAACCCGGACCCGCTGCCGGACTTGAAGCCGGAGGCCACCTCAACGCCCGCCTGAGACACCGCACCGTCCCCCAGCCAGAGCCCACCCTCCCGGGGGCCCCCACCACCGGCAAGTGTGACCGCACGCAGGCCCCATCACCCCGGCAGCCTGTGGACAACCCGCCAGTGTGGAAAACCCGGATCAGGCGGCCAGCAGACCAGCGAGAGCCGCGATCAGCTGCGGTTTCGTCGGCACCCCGGTGGCCCGGCGCGTCACCCGGCCACCGGCGTCGAGGATCAGCAGCGTCGGGGTGCGCCCGATCTCCAGGGCGCGCACCTCGTCGAGGTGGCTCTCGGCGTCGACCTCGACGTGCCGCACCTCCGGCAGCAGTGCGGCCACCTCGGCGCTGATCCGGCGCACCGCCCGGCACGGCGCGCAGAACGCGGTGGAGAACTGCAGCAACGTGACCCGCCCGGGCTCGACCCCGAGCCGCTCCAGCAGTGCCCGGTCCAGCCCTTCGCCCACCACGGAATCCGCCACCCCGCCAGTCTGCTCCAGCGGCGAGTTGCAGGGCATCACACCCGACGCCACCGTGTCCGACAGCACCACACCCGACCGCGCAGCGCCGCGCCGGAAAGCGCCACATCCGACAGCGCCGCCCCAGGCAGCGCCCCCCGACAGCGCCGCCCCCGACAGCGCCGCCCCCGACAGCGCCGCTCCAGACAGTGCCGCGCCTGGAGGCACTACATCCGCCAGAGGCCCGCCCACCGACACCACTCACCGGGAGAGAAGGCGCGGTCAGGCCGATTGATAGGCACTGGCCTGCAGCGTGAACAACTGCGCGTAAACCCCGTCCGCCGCCATCAGCTCCTCGTGGTCGCCCTCCTCGACCACCTTCCCGTGGTCCAGCACGTAGATCCGGTCGGCCTCCCGCACGCTCGCCATCCGATGCGTGATCAGCACCACCGTCCGACCCGCGGCCAGGTCCCGCAACCGCAGGTACACCTCGTGCTCGGCCCGGGCGTCCAGGTTCGCGGTCGGCTCGTCGCAGATCAGCAGCGGCGCGTCCCGGTGGAACGCCCGGCTCACCGCCAGCCGCTGCCACTGCCCGCCGGACAGGTCGGCGCCGTCGGTGAAGTGCCGGGACAGCAGGGTGTCGTACTTGCGGGGCAGCTCCATCACGAACTGGTGGGCGTCCCCGGCCCGGGCCGACTCCTGCACCTGGGCCAGCGACGCCGGCCGGTCGTGCCGGCCGATCGCGATGTTGGCCCGGGCGGACAGCGGCCACCGGGTCGGCTCCTGCATCACCACCGCGACCCGCTCCCGCAGCGACTCCGGATGAAACCGGGAGACGTCCACCCCGTCCCAGGTGATCGTCCCCTGCTGTGGGCGGTACAGCCCGGCCAGTACGGCGGCCAGGGTGGATTTGCCCGAGCCGTTCTCCCCGACCAGCGCGACGATCTCGCCGCGGCGCAGGGTCATGTCGATCCCGTCGACGGCGGCCCGCTCGGCGTCCGGGTAGCGGAAGGTGACCCGGTCCAGCCGGATCTCGCTGAACCCGGCCGGCGCGCGCAGTTCCGGCGACGGCTCGGCGTGTGCCAGCGACATCGCGCAGAACCCTTGGAAGTCGGCGAAGTAGAGCCCTTGCTCGTACACCCGGTTCACCGAGAAGGCCAGCTCGCGGAGCTTGCCGATGCCGATGTTGATCGCGTACGCCGCGGCGCCGCCGACGGCCAGTTCCATCCGGCCGGTCCACAGCAGCCAGAGCAGCACCAGATAGGAGAGTCCGCTGATCAGGCCACTGAGCGCCTGCCCGTAGAGGGTGGTGCGGACCGACCGGGTCACTACCCGGATCTCCTCCACCGTGGAGATCCGCAGCAGCCGGGCGACCTCGGCGAGCAGGAACCGGCGCACCGTGAAGGCGCGCAGCTCACCGGCCGGTTCCCGGGCGGCGAGCAGATAGGCGAGCATCCGCTGGCGGCGCCAGACCGCGATCAGTTTCAGCTCGCTGCGGTAGTTGAGCCGGGCCGCCCGGACCGCCGCCCAGCCGGTCGGCACCGCGGCCAGCACCAGCAGCGGCAGCAGGATCGGGTGCAGCACGGCCAGCACCCCGGCCGCGGCGACCAGCCCGACCAGGTTGGTGAGCACCTCGATGCCGAAGTCGACCACCTGCTGCGCGGCCGGGATCCCGCGGTCCCGGGCCCGCTCCATGGCGTCCCGCCAGTCCGGGTCGTCGAAGGTGGCCAGGTCCACCCGGGTGGTCAGGTCGAGCAGCCGGTTCTCGGCGGCCTCGTAGACCGCGGGCGACAGCCGGCCGTGCATCGCGGTCGCCGCGCTGGCCAGCAGGCCACGCACGGCGACAGCCACGATCAAGAGCACCAGCGACGGTACGGCGGCGCGCACCCGTTCCGGAGTCGGGCCGGCCTGCAGCAGCCCGTCGAAGACGCCGACCGTGCTGATCAGCCCCAGCGCCCCGGCCACCCCGGCGGCGACCTGCAGCACCAGCACGGCGGCCGTGGTCCCCGGCCCGGCCCGCCAGGCGAGCAGCCAGGCGTCCCGGAGCAGCCGCGGCAGCCGGCGCAGCATCCGCAGGAACCCGGTGTTCGCCGCCTCCTGCGTGCTGGTCAGCCAGTACGGCAGGTCCAGCTCCCCGTCGCCCCCGCTCTCCAGCATGGTGGCGCCATCGTCCGCGGTCACGGTGGGGCCGGGGCTGTCGTGCGCGGCGGGTCCGCCGGGAGCACCGGCGAGATCGGACGCGGGATGGTGGTTGTCGGCGGGGCGGGCGGGGGTGGCGTCCGGCATCGGCGGCCTCCGGTCGGTGGTCCCTCCGTTCCGTTCCTACGCCGCCCGGCCGCCCACTGTCCACGAAGAGTCCCGCTCACTCATGCCAATCCCCTACTCCGAGGGGTTTCGTCCGCGGTGCGTCAGGCCGGGGCGAGCAGCTCCTGGAGCCGGGCGGCCTGGGTCTCCCAGCGCCACTCGCGCTCGACCCAGGCCCGGCCCGCCTTGCCCATCGCCGCGGCGCGATCAGGATCGGACAGCAGCTCGGCCACGCGAGCGGCGATGGCGGGCACGTCGCGGCCGCCGACCACGTAGCCCGTCTCGCCCTCGCGGACCGCGTCCGGCGCGCCGCCGGAGTCGCCGCCGACCACCGGGAGGCCGGTCGCCGACGCCTCCAGGTAGACGATGCCGAGGCCCTCGACGTCCAGGCCGGCGGCCCGGGTGCGGCACGGCATCGCGTAGACGTCGCCGGCCGCGTAGTGCTCGGGCAGCTCCGCCCACGGCACCGAGCCGGTGAAGATCACGTCCGCCTCGACGTCGTGCTCGCGGGCCAGCCGGGCCAGCGTCTTGCGGTGCGGCCCGCCGCTGACCAGCAGCAACGCGGCGCCCGGCACCCGGCGGCGGATCTGAGGCAGGGCGCGGATCAGCATGTCCTGCCCCTTGCGCGGGACCAGCCGGGACACGCACACCACCACCGGGCGGCCGGTCAGCCCATGCCGGGCGCGGACCGCGGAGCCGTCCACGCCGGGGTGGAAGGTGTCCACGTCGACGCCGGGCGCGAGCCGCCGCAGCTCGGTCAGCCCGTGCAGCGCCCGGTCCAGCCGGGTGCGCTGGTAGTCGCCCAGGTAGGTGATCACGTCGGTGCCCCGGGCGATCCGGCGCAGCAGGCCGCGGGCGCCGGGCAGCGCCGCCCAGCCGATCTCGTGGCCGTGGGTGATCCCGACCGCGCGGGTGATCCCGGCGTCCCGGCGCAGGCCGTGCGCGAGCAGGCCGAGCGGGGCGGCCGCGCCGAACAGCACGCTGTCGCAGCCGTGCGCCCGGGCCAGCTCGGCGGCCCGCCGGGCGACCCGCGGGGTGGGCAGCAGCATCCCGGTGTCCTCCCGGACCACCTCGAACGGCTGCTCGGCGTCGAAGGCGGCCGCGCCGCGCCAGGTGGACGAGTAGACCACCACCGAGCCGGCCGGCTGGCGCACCGCGAGGTTGTGCACGAACTGCTGGATGCCGCCGGGCCGGGGCGGGAAGTCGTTGGTGACCAGCAGGGTGCGGGCCATCAGCGCTCGCCCCGGGCGTACGCACGGGCGGCGGCCATCCGCTGCACGGTGGACGGGTGCGAGGCGAACATCAGGAACTCCCAGGTCGGCGGATCAGGATCGGACAGGTTGACGGTGCCGAGGCGGCGCTGCATGGCCTCGAAGGTCTGCGGGTCGCCGGTCAGGTCCAGGGCGTGCTGGTCGGCGCGGGCCTCGATGTGCCGGGAGACGAACGCCTGGCCCGGCCCGGTCAGCAGCCCGGCGACCGTGGCCACGGCGAGCAGCAGGGCGATCGCCCGGGGCTCGCCGATCGAGTCCACCCCGGCCAGCCGGAGCAGCCCGGCCCAGGAGCCGAGCAGGTAGACCGCGATCACGGCGAGGGCGGCGCCGAGCGCGCCGAGGATGGTCCCGGTGAGCACGTCGCCGTCCTTGGCGTGGCCCAGCTCGTGCGCGGTCACCGAGACCACCTCGTCCGGCGTGGCCTCGGTGAGCATGGTGTCGTAGACGACGATCCGCCGGGTCGGGCCGAGGCCGGAGACGTAGGCGTTGACCGCCCGGGTGCGCCGGGACGCGTCGGCGACCAGCACGTCCTTGACCGGGACGCCGTCGCGCTCGGCGAGCTGGATCAGCTCGGTGCGCAGCGGGCCGTCCGGCATCGGGGTGAACCTGTTGAAGATCGGCTCGACCACCACCGGGAGGACGAAGCTGAGCAGCACCACCAGCCCGGCCGCGCCGGCCGCGCCGAACGCCCACCACCAGCGGGGCGCGAAGTGCGTGACGGTGAAGAAGCCGGCCAGCGCCAGGCCGCCCAGGACCGCGCCGACCAGCATCGATTTCGCCAGGTCGGCGCCCCAGCCGGCCCAGGACTGGGTGGAGATGCCATACCGCACCACGATGGTGTGCCGCCAGGCGGCGAGCGGCACGGTGAGCAGCTCGCCGGCCAGCACCACGAGCAGGCCGCCGAGCACCGCGCGGGCCAGCCAGTGGTCGCCGAACGGCCGGCCGGCCAGCTCGACCAGCCGGGCGCCGAGCGGGGTGAGCCCGAGCAACAGCGCCACCAGCAGGCCCAGGGCCATGCCGAGGTAGTTGCCGGGCCGCAGCTCGGCGCGGAACTGCCGGGCCCGGGCCACCTGCTCCGGCGGGAACTGGCCGAGTGCGGCCACCTGGTCGGCGCGCGGCGCGGGAGCGCGGTGCCACGGCACGGTCAGCGCCGCGACCAGCACCAGCGCCACGAGCAGCACCCCGAACGCGACGAGGGCCCACCACCGGGGAGTCATGACGAAAGATCCTAAGGGTCGGGGTGGGGAGTCACACGGGGCCGCGGCGTGACTCCCGGCCTCGACCCTTCGTCGTCATGATCACGCCACGTGGCGGCGGACCGGGACGACCGCGGGTGGCTCCGGGGTCTCCAGCAACTCCACCTCGAAACCGGCCAGCTCGAACGTCTCGATCGCCCGCAGCTCGCCGGGAGTCAGGTCGGCGATCCCGCCGGGCGTCTGCTCGAGCACGCTGACCAGGCATCCGGTGCACTCGTCGGTCCGCTCGACGCAACGACCACAATCGATGATCATTACCCCTCCTCAACCGGGAGGGCCGGGCCGTGCGACGGACCGGTCACCTCAGGTGACGGTCACGCTAGGCGAGGGGTACGACAAAACCTCAGGATCTCGCCAGCCGGCGCAGCAGCGAGTCGGCGCCCATCGGGTAGGCCCCGTGCCGGCGCACCCCGTCGGCCACCTCCCGGTCGGAGGAGACCACCACGATCGGGCGGCCCGGCGGCTCGGCCCGGACCAGCTGCCGGATCAGCTCGTCGGCGGTGGTGCCCTTGCGGGAGAAGAGCACCCGGACGCCGCGCGGCGCCGGCGGCAGGCCGTGCACCCGCTCGGCCCCGTCGAAGACCACGGTGACCTCGTCCTGGGTCTGCGCGGCGATCCCGCCCAGCCCGGTGATCAGGCGTTTGCGCTGCTGCTCCAGGGACATGTCGGCGAAGCCGCGCTTGGTCACGTTGTACCCGTCGACGATCAGGTGGGCGCGGGGCAGCGCGAGCAGCTGGTCGAGCCGGCCCGGGTCGTCGGTGTCCTGGGCGCGGGCCCGGGACCGCTCCGGGGCGCCCGGCCGGTCGGCGGCGGCGTCGGCCACGAAGTCGGCGGGGAGCTTGTCGCTCGGGTCCAGGGCCAGCTCCCGGCGCAGCCCGGAGGCCGCCTGGCCGATCGTCTCGAGCAGCAGCCAGAGGCGGGCGTCGTCGACCGCCCGGGCGTCCTTGACCGCCTGCTTGCCGGTGGCCGCGCTGGCCTCGGCGTCGGCCAGGCGGGAGCGCATCCTGCGTACCTCAGCCTCGTGGTCCAGAGCGGCGCGCGCGGCGCGGCCCTTCTCGGTGGCCAGCAGATCAGCCGCGCGTTTCTGCGCGGCCTGCGCCTCGCGCAGCGCCTTCGCCGTGCTGCGGGCCTCCTCGCGCAACTGGCCGAGCTCCTCGCGGACCCGGGCCAGCTCGTCGCGCAGCTTGTCGGCCTCCACCCGGGCCACCGCCCGGTCGTGCTCGGCCCGGGTGGCGCGCTGCTCGGCGGCGCGCAGCCGGTCGGCCTGGGCGGCGCTGTCCGCGTCGGCCCGGACCACGTCGCCGGCCGCGCCGACCAGGTCCCGCCAGCCGTCCGGACGGGCCAGGTAGGCCAGGGCGGCGACCTCGACCGGGTCGGCGGCGGCCGGGGCCACCCCGCCGGTCACCGCGGTGCCCAGGTCACCGGCCTCGGTCACGATCCGGGCGCCGATCCGCTGCCGGAACAGCGGGTCGGCGGTGAGCTGGGCGGCGATCTCCCGGCCGCCGAGCCGGGCCCGCCGGTTCGGCGCGAAGCGGGCCACCCGGCGCAGCGCGACCGGGATCTCGTCGGCCGGCAGGCCGGGCAGGGCCGCGGCGGTCAGCGTCATGATCCGCTGGCGGACCGGCTCCGGCAGGATCGGCTCGGGCGCCTCCGGCACCGCGGACGAGGAGCCCTCCGGCAGCAACGCGGGAATGACGTCCGCACCCGGGGACGCCGCCTCCTCTACGGGGCGGTCGTCGGGTTCCAGCGGCGCGGACATCTCCCCATTCTCACACCGTGGCCCGCGAAAACGCTTGCTGAGGCAAGTGATCTTTTCCGGGGTGGGCTCGGTTTATGTCATACCCCCGCTCTAAGGTTGCCCGCCGTGGCACAACCGGCTTATGTGCAGGGCACTCTGGACACGCTGCTGTCCGCCGACGGCTCGGTGGACCCGGCCGCGGTCTCGCTGGCCGACACCACGTTCGTGGTGCTCGACCTGGAGACCACCGGCGGCGCTCCGGACGGCGGCGGGATCACCGAGATCGGTGCGGTCAAGGTGCGCGGCGGCCAGCAGCTGGGCGAGTTCGGCACGCTGGTCAACCCGGGGGTGCCGCTGCCGCCGTTCATCACCGTGCTGACCGGCATCACCGAGGCGATGCTGCGCCCGGCCCCGCCGATCGAGACCGTGCTGCCCGCCCTGCTGGAGTTCCTCCGCGGCGCCGTGCTGGTCGCCCACAACGCGCCCTACGACGTCGGCTTCCTCAAGGCGGCGTGCGCCCGGCACGGCTACCCGTGGCCGGCGCCCCGGGTGCTGGACACCGCGGCGCTGGCCCGCCGCGCGCTGACCCGCGACGAGGTGCCGAACCGGAAGCTCGGCACCCTGGCCCACTTCTTCCGGTCCGCCGTCGAGCCCAACCACCGCGCGCTGGACGACGCCAAGGCCACCGTCGACGTGCTGCACGGCCTGATCGAGCGGCTGGGCAGCTACCAGGTGCACACCCTGGGCGACGCGATCGAGTTCGCCAAGGCGATCACCCCGGCCCAGCGCAGCCGCCGGCACCTGGCCGACAACCTGCCGCACGTGCCGGGGGTCTACATCTTCCGGGCCGCCGACGACCGCCCGCTCTACGTGGGCACCTCCAAGGACGTCGCCACCCGGGTGCGCAGCTACTTCACCGCCGGGGAGAAACGCGCCCGGATCTCCGAGATGCTGACCGCCGCGGTCCGGGTGGAGGCGGTGGAGTGCGCCCACGCGCTCGAGGCCGAGGTGCGCGAGCTGCGGCTGATCGCCTCGCACGCCCCGCCGTACAACCGCCGGTCGAAATACCCGGAGCGGGTGGTCTGGCTGAAACTGACCGCCGAGGCCTTCCCCCGGCTGTCGGTGGTCCGCAAGTTCGCCGACGACGGGGCGACCTACCTGGGCCCGTTCTCCTCGCGGCGCACCGCCGAGCTGGCCGCCGCCGGGGTCTACGACGCGGTGCCGCTGCGCCAGTGCAACCACAAGCTGTCGCTGCGCACCAAGACGCCGGCCTGCGCGCTGGCCGAGCTGGGCCGCTGCCCGGCCCCGTGCGAGCACGAGATCACCCCGGAGGAGTACGACGTGCGCGCCGCCCTCCCGTTCCGGGTCGCCACTTCGGGGGACCCCGGTCCGGTGATCGAGGCGATCCTGGCCCGGATCGAGACGCTCAGCGACCGGCAGCGCTACGAGGAGGCGGCCACCCTCCGGTCCCGCCTGATCGCCCTGCTGCGCGCGCTGATCCGGATGCAGCGGCTGGACGCCCTGACCCGGCTGCCGGAGATCGTCGCCGCCCGGCGCAACGACAAGGGCGGCTGGGAGATCGCGGTGATCAGGCACGGCCGGCTGGCCGCCGCTGCCACCTCACCACCGCGTGAGCACCCACGACCCACCCTGGACGCGGCCCGGCTGACCGCCGAGACGGTCCTTCCCGGACCGGGCCCGGTGCCGGCCGCGTCGGCCGAGGAGACCGAGCGGGTGCTCGCGTGGCTGGAGCGGGTGGACACCCGCTTGGTGGAAACCTCTGGCGACTGGGTGTCACCGGCTCGTGGCGCGGCGCGATTCGCCGCCCTCCTCACCAGGGCCGAGGTGGCCGCTTCGGCCCAAGACTCGACCGTTCGCCTATCGGTAACTGACCGTTCGGATGACGCTCGCTCGCTTAGGCTGTAAGGCACGCGGGGAGCTTGTGGTGATTCCGGGTCATCGGGGTCATGGCCACCTCAGCTTCTCGTGCCATGCTTCAAAGCAGGCATGGGCGATCGGTGAGGGGGTGTCCGGGTGGACGTCGACGCCGGCCACGGCGCCGCTCTCGGTCGTGCCCTGCCGGCCGCCACGTCCCAGGCCGGTTCGTCCAGCCCGCTGAATTTCACCCGGCGACTGCGGTCGCTGCTGAGCTTTCAGGGCAATGACGACGATCCGGTCTCGACTCTGGCCCGCACGCACCGCGCCATCCATCCGTCGGCCGACGTGGCCCTGCTGCGCCGCAGCTACTCGATCGCCGAGAGCATGCACCGCGGCCAGTTCCGCAAGTCCGGCGATCCGTACATCACGCATCCGCTCGCCGTCGCGCAGATCTGCGCCGAGCTCGGCATGGACACCACCACGCTGGTCGCCGCGCTGCTGCACGACACGGTGGAGGACACCAGCTACACGCTGGAGGCCCTGGAGGGCGACTTCGGCCCCGAGGTGACCCACCTGGTCGACGGTGTGACCAAGTTCGACAAGGCGTTCTACGGCAAGGCCGCCGAGGGCGAGACGATCCGCAAGATGATCGTCGCGGCCGGCAAGGACGTCCGGGTGCTGGTGATCAAGCTGGCCGACCGCCTGCACAACATGCGCACGCTGGACGCCCGCTCCCCCGCCTCCCGGGCCCGGATCGCGAACGCGACGCTGGACGTGCTGGTCCCGCTCTGCGACCGGCTCGGCATCCAGGCGCTCAAGCGGGACCTGGACGACGTGGTGCTCTTCCACCTGGAGCCGGACGCCTACGCCCGGATCGACGAGCACGTGCGGAACCGTCCCGGCTGGACCGAGTATGTCGCCGACGTCTCGGCCAAGGCCCGCGCCGCGCTGCGCCGTTCCCGGGTCGACGCCGAGGTGACCCCGCGTCCCCGGCACTACTACTCGATCTGGAAGGACACCGTCGCCGGCGGCCATACGGTCCCGCTCGACCTGCCCCGGATCGCGGTGGTGGTGGACGGGCCGGACACCGACTGCTACGCCGCGCTCGGCGCGATCCACGGCCGCTGGCGCCCGGTCGCCGGCCGCTTCAAGGACTTCATCGCCTCACCGAAGAACAATCTGTACCGCTCGCTGCACACCACCGTGGTCGGCCCGGAGGGACGCCTCGTCGAGGTCCTGATCCGCACCGAGACCATGCACCGCTACTCGGAGTACGGCGTCGCCACCAGCTACCGATATCCCAAGGTGTCCGACGAGCCTCCCGGCGCCGACCAGCTGACCTGGCTGAAACGAGTGCTCGACTGGCAACAGGACACCACCGACGCGGCCGAGTTCCTCGATTCGCTCCGATGTGACCTCGCCGAGGCGCAGATCACCGTCTTCGCCCACGGCAACGCCTACGAGTTACCCAGCGGCTCCACCCCGGTCGACCTGGCGTACGAGTTGGGCCCGCAGAAGGGCGACCAGTGCCTCGCCGCCACGATCAACGGACGTCTCGCCCCCCTCAGCTCCCCCCTTCGCGACGGTGACGTCGTCGAGATCTTCTCGGAGAACGACGGGCACGTCGAGGTCGAACCGAACGCGCCGCGCGGCCCCCGCAAGGAGTGGCTCGGGTTCGTCAAGTCGAGCCAGGCGCAGATGCAGATCAACCGCTACTTCGACGAGCGGAACGAGCCCGGCATCAGCATCGCCGACAAGGTGCGTCTCGGCCGGGCCACCATCGGCCTCACCCTCCGCAAACACGATCGCGGCCTGGCCAGCGAGGTGCCGCTGCGCCGGCTCGCCGAGGACCTGGGCTACCCCGACCTGGAGACCCTGCTGGTCGCGGTCTGCGAGCGCACGGTCGAGCCGGACGCGGTGGTGGAGCAGCTCATCGCGATGGTCGACCACCCGGATTGAGCCCGGCTCCGGGCTCTCAGCCATTCCGGCTAACCTTGCCCGCGTGAACATCTCTCGGCAGTTGCGCGGCCTGGCCTACCAAGTGTTCTACGGCCTGCCACTGCCGGTCCGCCGCCAGGTGGCCCGGGCTGTCTCGCCGAAATTCCTGGTCGGCGCGGTCACCGTGATCCGCGACTCGGAGGCCGCCGAGCCGGGCCGGGTGCTGCTGCTGCGCCAGCCGTCGAGCCGCGGCTGGGGTCTGCCGGCCGGGCTGCTCAAGCGCGGCGAGATGCCGGCCGTCGGCGCCGCCCGCGAGCTCTTCGAGGAGTCCGGCGTCCGGATCGAGCCGGGTGACCTGCGCCCCGGCAATCCGAACGCGATTCTGCACCCCACCGCGGCGAACGTGGACCTGGTCTGGTTCGGCTGGGTGCCGGCGTCCAGCACACCGCTGGTGGTGGACGGCGGCGAGGTCCTGGAAGCCCGCTGGTGGCCGCTGGACGACCTGCCCCGGCTCACCTGGCCGACCGCCCGCCTGCTCGGTGTCTACGGCCTCGGGCCGCGGGCCGGCGAGCTGCCGCCGTCGGTCCCGGTCGCCGACGCCGCCCCGGCCCGCCCCACCTCCACCCCGTGACCGCCGCCCGTCCCGGGGCCGCCCCGGAGATCTGCGGTGTCGTGCTGGCCGCCGGTGAGGGCCAGCGCCTGCGCCCGCTCACCGCGTCGGTGCCCAAGGCGCTCTGCCCGGTGGGCAACCTGCCGCTGCTCGACCACGCCCTCCGCCGGCTGGCCGGCCTCGGCCTGAGCGGGCCCGGTCAGGTCGGCGTGAACGCGGCGTACCTGGCCGACCAGGTGGTCGCCCACGCCACCGGACGCGCGCACCTCTCGGTGGAGCTGGACGGCCCGCTCGGCACCTCCGGCGGCGTCGCCCGGCTGAAATCGTGGATCGACGGCCGGGGCGTGCTGGTCGGCAACGCCGACGCCTACCTGGCCGATCCGTTCCGCGAGCCGGGCAAGGACATCGCGGCGCTGCTGTCCGGCTGGTCCGGTGACACGGTCCGGATGCTGACCAAGCCCTGCCGTCCCGGCGAGACCGGTGGTTTCAGCGGGCACCGCTTCGCCGGCTTCTCGCTGATCCCGTGGCGTTTCGTCGCCGGCCTCGCCGACCGGAACACCGATCTGGTCCGCACGGTGTGGCGCCCCGCCGAGGCCGAGCAGGCCCTCGAACTGATCGGTTACGAGGGCTTCTACCTGGACACCGGCACCCCGGCGCTCTACCTGGAGGCGAACCTGCACGCCGCCGGCGCCGGCCTGGTCGACCCGGCCGCCGAGGTGACCGGCGCCGCCATGGAGTCGGTGATCGGCGCCGGCGCCCGGGTGGCCGGCAGCGTGACCCGCTGCGTGGTGTGGCCCGGGGCCACCGTCGAGCCCGGCGAGTCGCTCAGCGACGTGATCCGGGCCCCAGGCGGCCTGACCGTGCCCGCTGCCTGAGCCGGCTCAGTCCGCCCGCTGCCTGGGGCGGGCTCAGTCCGCGTCGGGCAGGCCGATCGCGAACGCGTCCTCCAGGTCGTGCTTGGAGTAGGCGCGGAAGGCGATGTGCGACTCCGTGTTGATCACGCCGGGCGTCTTGGAGATGCGGCCGGCGATGACCTCGGCGATGTCGTCGAAGCGCGGCACCCGCACGATGGCGATCAGGTCGACGTTGCCGGCGACCGAGTAGACCTCGCTGACCCCGTCCAGCGCCGCCAGCGCCTCCGCGACCTCGGGAATCGAATCGGTGGCGCAGTCGATGTGGACGATCGCGGTATTCACCTGAGGTCTCCTCACCCATGAGGCCGAATGTTCCGGGCCCATGCTATCCGCACCCGGATCAAGCCCAGCAAACAAACCGGCCCGCAGGCGTTCGCCTGCGGGCCGGTTCGTCGGCATGTCCTACTTCTTGCCGGAGAGTTCCTCGCGCTTGGCCGTGGTGATCGGGGCCGGCGAGACCGGCGTCTCGGCCGGTTTCTCCACCGGGAAGAAGAAGCCCTTGACCGCCGGCGCGAGCGCCCCGATCTTGTTCATCTTCTTCGGTACGACCCAGCCGCGGTACTCCAGCGGGATCGGGTGCCCGTGCTCGTCCACCGGGCCGAGCGGCTGGTGGACCTCGACGAACTGCCCGTTCGGCAGGCGCTTGATGATGCCGGTCTCGACACCGTGCGCCAGCACCTCCCGGTCGTGCTGCTGCAGGCCGAAGCAGATCCGGACCGAGACGTAGTACGCCAGCGGCGGCAGGACCAGCAGACCGATACGACCGGCCCAGGTCATCGCGTTCAGGCTGATGTGGAACTTGTCGGCGATCACGTCGTTGCCGCCGGAGATCGTCGCGACCAGGAAGAACGCCAGCGCCATCATGCCGATGCCGACGCGCTCCGGGTTGTCCCGGGGGCGCTGCAGCAGGTGGTGGGTGCGCTTGTCCTTCAGCTTCCGGGCCTCCAGCCACGGGTACGCCATCGGCAGCGTGAACAGCGCGCCGAGGCCGACCACGGCGGGCCAGAACAGCGGCGGGATGCTGTAGCCGTTGCCGATCGGGATGTAGATCTGCCAGTTCGGCATGAGGCGGACCAGGCCGTCCATGAACATGACGTACCAGTCGGGCTGCGACGCGGAGGAGACCTCGGCGGCCCGGTACGGCCCGAACATCCAGATCGGGTTGATCTGGAACAGGCCGGCCATCAGCGCGATGACGCCGAAGACCGCCATGAAGAAGCCGCCCTGCTTCATCACGTACCGCGGGAACATCCGCTCGCCGACCACGTTCTCGTTGGTCCGCAGCGGGCCCGGCCACTGGGTGTGCTTCTGCTTGAACACGATGCCCAGGTGGACGCTGATCAGCGCGAGCAGGATGCCCGGGATGAGCAGCACGTGCGCGATGTAGAACCGGCCGATGATGAACTCGCCCGGGTACTCCCCGCCGAAGATCGCGGCGGACAGCCAGGTGCCGATCACCGGGAGGGACAGCATGATCGCCGAGGCGATCCGGAGACCGGTGCCGGAGAGGCCGTCGTCCGGCAGCGAGTAACCGGTGAAGCCGGCGAAGAAGCCGAGCAGGAACAGCAGGACGCCGATCACCCAGTTGATCTCACGCGGCTTGCGGAACGCGCCGGTGAAGAACACCCGGGCCATGTGCACCACGATCGACGCCATGAACAGCAGCGCCGCCCAGTGGTGCATCTGGCGCATGAACAGACCACCGCGCACCTCGAACGAGAGGTGCAGCGACGACGCGTAGGCGGCCGACATCTCGGTGCCGCGCAGCGCCGAGTAGGAGCCGTCGTACGCCACCTCCTTCATCGACGGGTCGAAGAAGAGGGTGAGGAAGACGCCGCTCAGCAGCAGCACGATGAACGAGAAGAGGGCGATCTCGCCGAGCAGGAACGACCAGTGGTCAGGGAAGACCTTGTTCAGCAGGCCACGGAGCGGGGTGGCCGCCTGGAAGCGGTCATCGACGCCCTTGGCGAAGTTGGCGGTGGCCTCGGCTGGATCTAGCTTTCGGCGTTTCACGGCCGCTCCCAGAAGTCGGGTCCGACAGTGTCCTTGAAGTCAGACGTTGCCACAAAGAAACCTTCCTCGTCCACCGAGAGCGGCAGCATCGGCAGACGCCGGGTGGCGGGACCGAAGACCGGCTGACCATTGTCGGTGATCAGGAACTGCGACTGGTGGCACGGGCAGAGCAGCCGGTTGGTCTGCTGCTCGTACAGGCTGGCCGGGCAACCGGCGTGCGTGCAGATCTTCGAGTACGCGACGTAGTTGCCCCACATCGAGCCCCCGTTGCGCCCGCTCGGGTCGTTCTGCGCGGCGAACCGCGTCTTGATCGCGTCCTCGGAGCGCAGGTGGATCAGCAGGGTCGGCGAGTCGGCGTACTTGTTGGTGGCGCCGTGCGGGATCCCCGGGTAGACGGTCATCTGACCACCCGCGCTGACGTCCTCGGGACGGATCGGGGATCCGTCCTCCCGGGTCAGCCGGACCAGCTTGCCGCCGTTGGTCACCGGGTTGAAGCCGGTGCGGTACATCATCGGCTCGGGGTCCTTGTGCGGGTTCTGGATCAGGCCGCCGACCAGCGGGGCCGCCGCGGCCAGGCCGAGCGGGGCCAGACCGAGACCGATCGCGCCCTTGAGCAGCGGCCGGCGCTGCACGCCGAGCTCGTCCGCCACGTACATCATGGTCTGGCCGGTGATCAGGCGCTCCTCGTCGCTGGACGGGTCGCCGTGCCGCTGCTGGATCGACAGCTCGTGCGGCAGCAGTTTCTTGGCCCAGGCCAGGATCGCGATGCCGAGCGCGAACAGCGAGATCCCGAGGGTGATGCCGAGGATCGGGGTGTAGTAGTCGTTCAGCGTGTGGCCGAGCTCGTACTCCCACGGCCAGACGATGTAGAAGACCAGGAAGGCGACCGCGAACAGGCCGGCGATCAGGAACAGGAGGGAGATGTTGCGGACGACCCGCTTCTCCGCCTTCGAGTTCGGCCCCTGGAACTGCGACTCGTACGTGACGATCTCGATGTCGTCGCGCCGCAGGCCTTCCTTGACGATGTCGAAGCGCGTCAGCTTCGGATCGTTCACGTCGACGGGCTCGGCGGCCGCGCCGTGATGCGTTGTCATGACTTCCCCGCAATCCAGAGCGACGTGAAGACCAGGATCGTGATGCCGACCAGGAAGATCGCCATGCCCTCGGTCGCCGGACCGTATCCACCCAGGTTGAAGATGCCGCCCGCGTCCTTGTTGTCCTGGAGCTGCACCGTGATGTACGTGATGATCTCGCGCTTCTGATCCGGGGTGAGCTGGTTGTCCCCGAAGACCGGCATGTTCTGCGGGCCGGTCAGCATGGCGGCGTAGATCTGCTCCGGTGTGGCGTCGTGCAGGCTCGGCGCGAACTTGCCCGAGGAGAGCGCGCCACCGGCGCCGGTGAAGCTGTGGCAGGAGGTGCAGTTGACCCGGAACAGCTCGCCACCGCGGGCCAGCGCCTCGGGGTTGGTCTTCGGGTCCAGCGTCAGGTCACCGGACGGGATCTCCGGGCCGCCGCCGATCTCCTGGATGTACTGCGCGAGCTGCTTGGTCTCATCCGGGGTGAACTGCGGGGGCTTCTGCTCGGCCTGCGCCTCCTGGCGGGCCATCGGCATGCGGCCGGTGCCCACCTGGAACTCGACCGAGGCCGAGCCGACACCGATCAGGCTCGGGCCACGGCCCTCGACACCCTGACCGTCCCGCCCGTGGCAGGAGATGCAGCTGTTGTCGAAGAGCTCCTTGCCCTGCTGCGCGGCGGTGGAGAGCGGGGTGTTGTCCTCGGCGAACGCACCGGGGGTGAAGGCGGTGTAGACGCCACCGGCGAGCGCCAGGGCGGCGAGCATGCGCACGGCCGCGCCGACCCGCCGGCGAGCCCGGCTGGGCGCGCCGCGGCGCCGGGCGAACACCCGGGCACGCCTGCGGGCGGGGGTGTCAGAAGTCATGGGTATGTCCCTCTGGGTGTCGTTAGAAGTCCTCGCCTGCGGCGCTGAATCACTTGAGCCAATAGATCATGGCGAACAGCGCGATCCACACGATGTCCACGAAGTGCCAGTAGTACGACACGACGATCGCCGACGTGGCCTGCGCCGGGGTGAACCGGCCCATGGTCGTCCGGATCATGTAGATGATGAAGGCGATCAGGCCGCCGGTCACGTGCAGGCCGTGGAAGCCGGTGGTCAGGTAGAACATCGAGCCATACCCGTCCCCGTTGAGCTTCACGCCCTCATGGACGAGGTTCCGGTACTCGTTCGCCTGGCCGAGCACGAAGATCAGGCCCATCACGAAGGTGATCGTGAACCAGCGCCGCAGCGCGAACACGTCACCCTTCTCCGCCGCGAAGACGCCCAGCTGGCAGGTCACCGACGAGAGGACCAGGATCACCGTGAACGTGGTGGCGTACGGGATGTCGAGCTCTTTGGTGTGCTCCGCCCACATCTCGGGGGCCGCCGCGCGGATCGAGAAGTACATGGCGAACAAAGCCGCGAAGAACATGAGCTCACTGGAGAGCCACACGATGGTCCCGACGCTGACCATGTTGGGTCGGGTCAGCGAGTGGATCCGGCTCTTGTCGATGGCTGCCGCTGTCACGGGCTCATTATTCCCCCGCCACGGGTCCAAGGTCAGGCGGGGTCCCTAATCCGGCACTGTGGGCAGCCCGGAATATTCGGTGACCAGCGGGTAGGTCTAGCTTCGAGTGGTGCAGTCAGTCGAAATAGCCCCGCTGGCGGACGCGGCCGGGGATACTGAACTCCCGCCGTTCACCGCGTCGGCCATCTTCACCCAGTTCCACTGGTTCAGCCTGATCGCGGTGGGCCTGCTGGTCTCGGCCGCCCTCTACCTGTACGGGGTGCGCCGTCTCCGGCAGCGTGGCGACCACTGGCCGGGCGGCCGCACCGCGGCGTTCCTCGCGGGTGGACTCGGCTCGATCGCCGCGGTCACGGTGACCGGCATCGAGGCGTACGACACCACGCTGATCTCGGTGCACATGGTCCAGCACATGGTGCTCTCCATGGTCGGGCCGATCTTCCTGGCCCTGGGCGCGCCGACCACCCTGGCCCTGCGGGTGCTGCACGGCCGGCCGCGCAAGACGCTGCTCGCCGTCGTCCACTCCCGGTACGTCCGGGTGCTGACCTTCCCGCTGGTCGCGTTCGGACTGTTCATCGCGAACCCGTTCGTCCTCTACTTCACCGGGCTGTACCGGCAGACCCTGGAGCACGCCTGGCTGCACGAGTTCATCCACATCCACTTCATGGTCACCGGGTGCCTGTTCTTCTGGCCGCTGCTCGGCCTGGACCCGCTGCCGAACCGCTGGCCGTACCCCGGCCGGGCACTGCTGATGGTGCTCTCGGTGCCGTTCCACACGGTGCTCGGGCTGACGATCATGCAGCAGCAGGAGCTGCTCGGCGGGGACTGGTACCCGAACCTGCACCTGGCCTGGATGGATCCGCACAGCGACCAGGTCACCGCGGGCGGCATCCTGTGGGCCGGCGGGGAGATCGTCAGCGTCACCATGCTCGGCATCCTGGTGGTCCAGTGGGTCCGCCAGTCGGAGCGCGAGGCCCGCCGGATCGACCGCGCCCTGGACCGCGCGGAGCTGGAGGAAGCCGCCACGGCGGCCAAGATCACAAAGCCGGAGAAGGCCGAGCGACCGGGCCCCGACGCCGGATAACAGATTCGGTACGATCCCTGGGACCTACAAGGTGAAGTGGGGCACAAACATGAGCGACACCACCACGACCCAGTACACCGTTCTGCTATACAGCGACGACGCCGCGGTGCGCGACCGGATCCGGCTCGCCATCGGCACGCGTCCGGCGGCCGATCTGTCCGTCGAGTTCGCCGACGCCTCCTCCTGGGAGGAGTGCCGCCGGCTGCTGGACGACTACGAGATCGACCTGATGGTGCTCGACGGCGAGGCGACCCCGGCCGGCGGGCTCGGCATCGCCCGTCAGACCAAGGACGAGTACCAGGATCCGCCGCCCACCTGCGTGGTGATCGCCCGTGCCGCGGACCGCTGGCTCGCGGCGTACTCGCAGGTCGACGCGACCCTGCTGGCCCCGCTCGACCCGGTGACCACCGGTCAGACGGTGGCCGGGCTGCTCCGGGCCCGCCGCGACGGCGCGATCCCGCTGGGCGCCCTCCCCCGCACCTGACCGACCGAGCAGACACCCCCCGACGGAGGCCCCGCCATGGGCGCACGCACCTGGCCGAACCTGACGATGTCCCTGCTGCGCGGCGAGGAGCTCGCCACCGCGGACACGGCCTGGGCGATGAGCGAGATCATGGCGGGCAACGCCACGCCGGTCCAGATCTCCGGATTCGCCGTGGCGCTGCGCGCCAAGGGCGAGACGCCGGCCGAGCTGGCCGGCCTGGTGGAGGCGATGCTCTCCGCCGCGACCCTGGTGGAGCTGCCCGCCGAAGTCCGCACCCGCGCGGTCGACGTGGTCGGCACCGGCGGCGACCGGGCCAACACGGTGAACATCTCCACCATGGCGGCGATCGTCACCGCCTCCGCCGGGGTGACCGTGGTCAAGCACGGCAACCGGTCGGCGTCGTCCACCACGGGCACCGCCGACCTGCTGGAGCACTTCGGGATCCCGCTGGACCTCGGCCCGGCCGGGGTGAACCGGACGGTGGCCGAGGCCGGTATCGGCTTCTGCTTCGCCGCGCGGTACCACCCCGGCATGCGGCACGCCTCGGTCACCCGGCGTGAGCTGGGCGTGCCCACCTTCTTCAACATGCTCGGCCCGCTGACCAACCCGGCCCGGCCCACCTCGGCCGCGATCGGCTGCTTCGAACCGCGGATGGCTCCGGTGATGGCCGCGGTGTTCGCCGAGCGGGGCGACTCGGCGCTGGTCATGCGCGGCGAGGACGGCCTCGACGAGTTCACCACCGCGGCGCCGACCCGGGTCTGGATCGCCAGCGGCGGCAAGGTCGAGGAGCTGCTGGTCGACGCGACCGAGCTGGGCCTGGCCCGGAGCGAGCCGGACGCGCTGCGCGGGGGCGACGCGGCGTTCAACGCCGACGTGGCGCGCCGCGTGTTCGCCGGTGAGGCCGGTCCGGTGCGGGACGCGGTGCTGGTCAACGCCGCCGCAGCGTTCGCCGCGCAGAGCGGCTTTCCCGGCGATTTCCGGGACACCCTGCGGGCCGGCATCGCCCGCGCCGCCGAGGCGATCGACTCCGGCGCCACCACCGCGCTGCTGGACCGCTGGGTCGCCGCCGCCCAGGCGGCCAAGGCCGCCGAGTAGGACCCTTTTCCGGTACGCCCGCGGCACCCCCGCCGCGGGCCACCAGGCCGGAGTCCCGCCTCGCGAACCACACCCCACCACCACCCACCGGAGTCCAGCCGATGGGCGCGCTACCCCAATTCCATACCAGCCCGCTCCATCCCGACCCGCCCTCACGGACACACCGGGAGCCCGCCCGCGGCCCGAGCCCACCCTCGCGGACACACCAGGAGCCCGCCCGCGGCCCCCGCCCGCCCCAACGGACCGCACCGGGAGCCCGCCCGCGGCCCCCGCCCCTCCCCTCGGACAGACCGGGAGCCCCCTGCGGACCCCGCCCGCTGTCCGGGTCACCGGACCCCAGCGGTTCACCCGGCGGCCCGCGTCGGGTTGGGGCACTACCTGCTGAAAAATCCTGAAAAAGACCGCAACACGCCGCCGGCAATGCTCGGCATCACCCGGTCGACGTGACAGCGTCTGAATGACATTCGGGTAATCCCACCTTCCGCACGAAGGAGAAGCCCGTGGACGAACGCGAACTGCGCTGCGTCATCTGCGACGGCGACATGCTGTTCGAGACGCCGCCCTGCGAGGACGGGCACGACGACTGCCCGGAGCTGGTCTGCACCCGCTGCGGCGCGGCCGAGGTGGTCGCCCCCATCGTCGTGCACCTGTGGCTGCCGCCGAAGTCCCCCCGCCGCGTCGCCCCCCAGCAGCGCACCGCCGCGGCCTGACCGAGCCCGCAACCGGATCCCGCACTCCCCCGCAGGCTCCGTAGCTCCCGCCTGCAACCAGCCACCTCCCCGCGCGCCCTCCCTGTCTCCCCACGCAGCCTCACTACCTCCCCACGCGGCCTCCCTGCCCCGCACGCGGCCTCCCTGCCCCCGCGAGCGGCCTCCGCACCCGGCCTCCCCGCCCCGCGAGCGGCCTCACTGCCCCCCGGCGAGCGGTCTCACTCGCCCCCGCCCGACCTCACTCGTCTCCCCGGGGCCTATCTCGTCTCCCCGCGCGGGTTTGGGAGTCTCCCGCCCCGCGCCCCCACGCGGGATGGCCCGGTCCAGCCGCCAGTCGCGGTCCTGGCTGGTTCTCATGGGTGTCTCGAGGGCCTCAAGACACCCATGAGAACCAGCCGGCACCCTGACCCGCGCCTCGGCCCGGCCCCGGGACCGCATCGCGTCTGCCAACGCCGAGAACGCCCACGGCAGGACGCGCTCGGCGGGACGCCGCTCGGCGGGACGCCGCTCGGCAGGACACGCTCGGCAGGACCGCTCGGCAGGACACGCTCGGCAGGACCGCTCGGCAGGACGCCGCTCGGCAGGACGCCGCTCGGCAGGACGCGCTCGGCCGAGGTGGGGTGCGGTGGGGCACCGGGAGCGGCGCTGCGGACATACCGGAGGGCGGGGGCTCCTGGCGTACCGGAGGGCGGGGGCTGCTGGCGTACCGGAGGGCGGGGGCTGCGGACGTACCGGAGGGCGGGAGCGGCGGACGTACCGGAGGGCGGGAGCGGCGGACGTACCGGAGGGTGGGAGCGGCGGGCGTACCGGAAAGCGGGGGAAACAAGAAGCCCGCGCCTCCGGGGAGGCGCGGGCTTCCGTGAGTCGAGCGGACCTGGCGGTCAGTGCTCGGCGGGCTGCCGGGTGCTGGAGTAGTACTCGAAGAGCATGCCGCAGGAGCTCAGGATGACCATGACCAGACCGGCCGCGAGCAGCCACCACATCCAGAAGACCAGGCCCATGCCGGCGATCGCGGCGGAGAGCGCGATGCCGAACGGCCAGTAGCTGCCCGGGCTGAAGAAGCCCAGCTCGCCCGCGCCCTCGGCGATCTCGCCGTCCTCGCGGTCCTCCGGGCGCAGGTCGATGCGGCGGGCGACGAACCAGAAGAAGCCGCCGCACATCGAGCAGAGCAGGCCGGAGAGGATCAGCGCGACGGTGCCCACCCACTCGACGTGCTCACCGGTGCCGGCGGTGTAGAAGCCGTAGACCGCGGCCGCACCGAAGAGGAACAGGGCCACGCCCATGAAGATCTTGTACTCGGTCCTCATGTCAGATCCCTACTTCCCCGCGGCGACGACATCTTCGCCGCCGCCCTGGTTCCAGCTGTGCGTGCCGCGCCGGGTGTCGAACGGCTGCGTGGTCGTCGCGTAGGGCGGCTCACCGATCGTGGCGAGCGCCTGCGGCGTCGACTGACCCGCCTTCTTCGCCGCCATGAACTGGTCGAACTTGGCCGGCTCGACCGCCACCAGCTCGAAGTTCATGAAGGCGTGGTAGGTGCCGCAGAGCTCGGCGCAGCGGCCGACGTAGTGACCGGTCTTGTCCAGCGTGACCTCGAAGACGTTGCGCACGCTGCCCGGCATGACGTCCCGCTTGAACAGCAGCTCCGGCACCCAGAACGAGTGGATGACGTCCTTGCTGGTCTCCTCGAACCGGATCTTCTGCCCGATCGGCAGGACCAGCGAGGGGATGACGTCGGAGGAGCCCACCGTGGACGCCACGGTGTTCGCGTCCTTGCCGATGCCGTCGCGGTACTCGAACTCCCAGTTCCACTTGAACGCGGTGACCTGGACGATCTGGTCCGGGTCCTTCGACACCTTGTCCACGCTGGTCTGGACGATCGCGGTGTAGTAGAAGAGCACCGCGACGATCAGCACCGGCGTGACCGTGTAGAGGACCTCCATCGGCATGTTGAACCGGGTCTGCACGGGCAGCTCGTCGCCGCGCTTGCGGTACCGGATCACGCACCAGAAGATCAGACCCCAGACCCCGACGCCGACCACCAGGGCGGCGATCGTCGAGGCGATCCACAGGTCGTACATCTCGTGCGCCTGCAGGCTGATCCCCGGGCCGGGCCATCCGAAGTGGCCGAACTTGCTCCCGACGTCCTCGACCGAGCACCCCGCGAGCAACGCCAGCAGCAGCGCACCGCCGAGACCCAGCCCGGCCGCCCGGCCACCTGCCCGCGGCCGTGTGGCCGAACTCCTTGCGCCCACCTGCTTCTGCCTCCTTAGCAGCGCCGCCTGCCCGAAACCGGACACCTGGCGGCAAGGCTCACCGACGGTCGCACACTACTCGACCAGGGCCGGGCCGCCCGTCACCGGGGGGCGTTCGCCCGCCTTCGAAAAATCTCCAGACAACCGGACGATACCGTTCCCCTTGTGGATTACACAGGCGATCCGCACGTCTACCTGGACGCCGCCAGCGCGGCGCCGCTGCACCCGGTGGCCCGGGAAGCGCTGCTCGCGGCGCTCGCCGACGGCTGGGCCGATCCGGCCCGCCTTTACGCGGCGGGCCGCCGGGCCCAGCAGCTGCGCGAGGCGGCGACCGCGGTGGTCGCGGAGATCTTGCGGGTACGCGTGGACGAGCTCTCCTTCTGGCCCTCCGGCTCGGCCGCCGCACAGGCCGCGGTGCTGGGCGGCCTCGCCGGGCGCCGCCGCGCCGGGCCGGTGCTGGTGCACTCGGCGATCGAGCACTCCACTGTGCTGCACGCCGCCGGGACCACCGAGGCCCGTGAGGTGGGAGTGGACCGGCTCGGCCGGCTCGACCTGCCCGCCTGGGAGGCCGCGGTGTCCGCGCCCGGGGTGGCGCTGGCCGCCCTGATCAGCGCCAGTCACGAGGCGGGCACGGTGCAGCCGGTGGCCGCCGCCGCGGCGTACTGCGCGGAGTCCGGGGTACCCCTCTTCGTGGACGCCGCCCAGTCGGTCGGCCGGGTCCCGGTGCCGGCCGGCTGGTCGCTGCTCAGCGCCAGCGCGCACAAGTGGGGCGGGCCGCCGGGCGTCGGTGTCCTGGTGGTCCGCAAAGGGGTGCGATGGATCTCACCCTCCCCGCAGGATGATCTTTATCGCCCCCAGCCACCGGGCGCTGTCGATCTGCCGGCGATCGTGGCGGCGGCGGCGAGCCTGCGCGCGGTGACCGCCGAGGCGGAGGCCGAGGCGGTGCGGCTGGGCGCGCTGGTGGACCGGATCCGGGACCGGGTGGCGGCCACCGTGCCGGACGTGGAGATCGTCGGCGACCCGGTCGACCGGCTCCCGCACCTGGTCACCTTCAGCTGCCTCTACGTGGACGGGGAGGCGCTGCTGCACGCGCTGGACCGGCGCGGGTTCGCGGTGTCGTCGGGTTCCTCGTGCACCTCGTCGACGCTGCGGCCGAGCCACGTGCTGGAGGCGATGGGCGTGCTCAGCCACGGCAACGTGCGGGTGTCCCTGCACCGCGGGACCACCGAGGCGGAGGTGGACCGCTTCCTGGCGGTGCTGCCGGAGGTCGTCGCGGACATCCGGAAGGAGGCCGGGTTCTGATCACGCTGGACTGCCGCGGGCAGCGGTGCCCGCTGCCGATCATCAAGCTGGCCAAGGCGATGCCGGGCGTGGCGGTCGGCGAGATCGTCCGGGTGCTGGCCGACGACCCGGCCGCGGCCAACGACATCCCCGCCTGGTGCCGGATGAAGGGCCAGGAGTTCGTCGCGGGCCACCACCACCAGTTCGAGGTGCGCCGGATTGTCTGAAGCGATCGCCGCCGGTGCGTTGGCACCCCGTTTTTCGACGGCCGCGGGGTTTGCGGACGGCGGAAAAGCGGGTGCCCAACGCACCGGTTACCAGGCGATCGCCGCGGAGCGAAGCGGAGCCAGTCAGCTCAGGTAGCTGATGACCTGCGGGACCGGATCCTTCGCCAGGTAGGTGTCGACGACCAGGCGGGGGCCCAGGTACGGCTCGTACTCCGACTGGCGCTCCACCACCCGCACCCAGTCCGGGACGCCGTCGTGGTCGCGGGACTCGTAGCGCGACTCGACCCGGCGCCGGTGCTCGGTGTCGTCACCGCAGACCACCTCGACCACGCGCAGCGGCACCGCCATCCGCTCGGCCAGGTCGACCCAGAGCTCCCGGGCCGCCTTGACCGGGCTGACCGCGTCGATGATCACGTGGTGGCCGATCTTGAGTTGCTCCTCAGCGAGCGCGGCCACCACGCCGTAGGCCGCGTAGCCCGGGCGGGTCTCGTGCACCGCGTACCGCTGCAGGGCGAAGTCGACCGTGTCGACGGCGAGCACCGCCGCCGGCAGCTCGGCGGCCACCGACGCGGCGAGCGTGCTCTTCCCGACGCCGGGCAGGCCGGCGAAGACCGCGAGGACCATCAGGCCGGCAGGTGCGGGGTGATCTCGGCGGCGGCCTGCTCGCCGTACGCCGCGGTGAAGCGCTTGAGGAACTCGTGCGCGGTGATGTCGTACTCCTGGGTGCCGACCGTCTCCAGCACCAGCGCCGCCACCAGCGAGCCGACCTGGGCGGACCGCTCCAGGCCGAGACCCCAGGAGATGCCGGAGAAGAAACCGGCCCGGAAGCCGTCGCCGACCCCGGTCGGGTCCTCGCCGAGCACGTCCGGGACGACCGGCACGTGGATCCGCTCGATGCCCTTGCCGGTGATCTCCACGCCGTCCTTGCCGAGCGTGGTGACCCGGATCCGGACCTCGTCGAGCACCTGGTCGCCGGAGAGGCCGGACTTGGTCTCCAGCAGGGAGCGCTCGTACTCGTTGGTCAGCAGGTACTCCGCGCCGCGGATCAGGCTCAGCACGTCCGAGCCGTCCATCCGGGCGAGCTGCTGGGACGGGTCGGCGGCGAACTTGAAGCCGCGGGCACGGCACTCCTGCGAGTGCCGGATCATCGCGGCCGGGTCGTTCGCGCTGATCAGCACCAGGTCGATGCCGCCCAGCCGGTCGACCACCGGGGACAGCTCGATGTTGCGGGCCTCGGCCATCGCGCCGGCGTAGAACGAGGCGATCTGGTTCAGGTCGTCGTCGGTGGTGCAGACGAACCGGGCGGTGTGCGCCACGTCGCTGACGTGCACCGAGTCGCAGTCCACCCCGTGCCGCTCCAGCCAGGACCGGTAGTCGGCGAAGTCGGCGCCGACCGCGCCCACCAGGATCGGCCGCAGACCCAGCTTGCCCATCCCGAAAGCGATGTTCGGCGCGACGCCGCCGCGGCGCACGACCAGGTCGTCGACGAGGAACGAGAGCGAGACCTTGTGCAGCTGGTCGGCGATGAGCTGGTCGGCGAACCGGCCCGGGAAGTGCATCAGATGGTCGGTGGCGATCGAGCCGGTGACGGCGATCTTCATGGCGGCCCTCAAGGTTGGGGAAACAGGGTCGTTACGACTAGAGACTACCGGGCGGTTACGTGGAACAGGCCGCCCCGTTAACGGGACGGCCTGTCCGATGGTGCCGGGTGGAATTCGAGGATCAGTGGAACGAGTCGCCGCAGGCGCAGGAGTTCTGCGCGTTCGGGTTGTCGATGGTGAAGCCCTGCGCGTCGATCCGGTCCGCGAAGTCGATGGTGGCGCCGGCCAGGTAGGGAGCCGACATCCGGTCCACCACGACCTCGACGCCGCCGAAGTCGTTCACGACGTCGCCGTCGAGCGAACGCTCGTCGAAGAAGAGCTGGTAGCGCAGGCCGGAGCAGCCACCGGGCTGTACGGCGATGCGCAGGCGCAGGTCGTCGCGCCCCTCCTGCTCGATCAGGGCCTTGACCTTCACAGCGGCGACGTCGGTGAGGATGACGCCGGTCGGGGCGGTCGCCTCGGTCGACTCGGTGTGCGCTTCAGTGGTCACTGCGTATCTCCCTGCCAGGTGCGGTCATGTGCCGTACCAGGCAACGCTAACCCCAATCCCCGGGATTCCCAATCCGGGCGGGTTGCAGATCACCTCGACCACTGGCGGGACAGGCGCTCAGACAGTTCTCGCAGGCCGCGGGCGGGTTCGGCCATCGCCTTCTCGGTCGAGCCGAAATGCTCCACCAGGGTGTGCGTCTCGGTCACCCCGGCCGCCGAGGCCTCCCGGTGCCCGGTCTCGTTCCGCCCGGCCAGCACCACGCACGGCAGGCCCCGGTCCCGGGCGCCGGCCGCGATCCCGGCCACCACCTTGCCGCGCAGCGACTGGTGGTCGAAGCTGCCCTCGCCAGTGATCACCAGCTCCGCCGCGTCCAGCTCCCGGTCCAGCCCGATCAGGTCGCTGACCAGGCCGATCCCCGAGGTCACCCGGGCGCCGAGGGCGATCAGCGCGGCCCCCAGACCGCCGGCCGCGCCGGCTCCCGGCCGGGCCGCCAGGTCGTCGATCCCGAAGGCCTTCTCCAGTACGCCGGCGAAGTGCGCCAGGGCGGCGTCGAGCCGGAGCACGTCCTCCCTGGTCGCGCCCTTCTGCGGGCCGAAGACGCTGCTGGCGCCGTGCAGGCCGGTCAGCGGGTTGTCCACGTCGGTGGCGGCGACCAGGGCGACCTGGCGCAGCTGCGGGACGCCGGCCAGGGCGGCGGCGGTGATCAGCGGGGCGCCGCCGTAGGGCAGCGCGTAACCGGCCACGTCGACCGGGGCGGCGCCGAGCGCGGCCAGCATGCCGGCGCCGGCGTCGTTCACCGCCGAGCCGCCGAGGCCGATCACCACCTGGGTGGCGCCGGTCTCCACCGCGGCCGCCAGGAGCAGGCCCAGGCCGTACGAGGAAGTCCTGGTGGGGTCCCGCTCGTCCGGCGTCAGCAGATGCAGGCCGCAGGCCTGCGCGCTCTCCAGGTAGGCGGTGCCGCCGGCGAGCAGGATCTCGCCCCGCGCCGGGCGGCCGAGCGGGTCGACGGTCGCGACCGGGATCCGCTGCCCGCCGAGCGCGGTGGCCAGCACCTCGACGAAGCCGGGCCCGCCGTCCGCGATCGGGCGCAGGATCAGCTGATCGGACCGGACGGCCCAGCCGTCCGCGACCGCTTGAGCGACTTCCGGGGCGGACAGGGTACCGGCGAACTTGTCCGGACAGATCAGTACGCGCACCCCGGGAGTGTGCCATCACACGCCGTCAGGCCGCAGCTACCGTCCCAGGGGCTGTGCAACGATGATTCTCGTGACGTCGACCTGGACCGAACCCGGAAACACCCCCGTTGCCCTGCTGCTTCTCGGCAAGGGCACCGACCCGGCCAGCGAGCGGGGCGTGGACTGCCCCGGTGAGCTGCCGGCTCCCAGCGACCCCGATCTGGTCGCCCGCGCGACGGCGGCCAAGGCCGCGCTCGGCGACCGGGTGTTCGTGCTGGGGCATCACTACCAGCGTGACGAGGTGATCCAGTTCGCCGATGTCACCGGCGACTCGTTCAAGCTGGCCCAGCAGGCGGCGGCCCGGCCGGAGGCGGAGTTCATCGTCTTCTGCGGCGTGCACTTCATGGCCGAGAGCGCCGACATCCTGACCAAGCCGGAGCAGCAGGTCATCCTCCCCGACCTGGCGGCCGGCTGCTCGATGGCCGACATGGCGGTGCTCGGTCAGGTGGAGACCGCCTGGGAGCACTTCCAGGACCTGGGCATCGCCGGCGACATCGTCCCGGTGACGTACATGAACTCGTCCGCCGACATCAAGGGCTTCGTCGGCCGCAACAAGGGCGTGGTCTGCACCTCGTCGAACGCGAAGCGGGCCCTGACCTGGTCGTTCGAGCAGGGCTCCAAGGTGTTCTTCCTGCCCGACCAGCACCTGGGGCGCAACACCGCGGTCCTGGAGATGGGCTTCGACCTGGACGACTGCGTCCTCTACGACCCGCACAAGCCGCACGGCGGGCTCACCGACGAGCAGCTGCGCAACGCCCGGATGATCCTCTGGCGGGGTCACTGCTCGGTGCACGGCCGGTTCACCCTGGACAGCGTCCGCGAGGTCCGCGAGCGGGTCCCGGGGGTGAACGTGCTGGTCCACCCGGAGTGCCGGCACGACGTGGTCCGCGCGGCCGATTATGTCGGCTCGACGGAGTACATCATCAAGGCGCTCGACGCCGCCCCCGCCGGTTCGGCCTGGGCGGTCGGCACCGAGCTGAACCTGGTGCGCCGGCTGGCCCTGGCGCACCCGGACAAGCAGATCATGTTCCTCGACCGGACGGTCTGCTACTGCTCGACGATGAACCGGATCGACCTCCCCCACCTGGTGTGGGCGCTGGAGGAGCTGGTCGCCGGCCGGGTGCCGAACGTGATCACGGTCGACGAGAAGACCGCGCACGAGGCGCGCGTCGCGCTCGACCAGATGCTCGCCCTTCCGTGACGCTGTGTAGCCGGGAGATTTCACCTCGGAGGGTGATTGCCCGGCTACTACGTTTTCTCGGCCGCGCTACGACTGGCGTACTTCTCACTCAGCGCTATGCTTCCCCGGTTGCAGAATCGGGTACCCCCGCCCGAGTTCCTGCCCCCTCGATCACCGGGCGCTACACGCCCGCCGGCTGGAGGTTACGTTGACCGACGATGTCCTGATCGTGCACGGCGGTACGCCGCTGCAAGGACAGATCCGGGTCCGTGGCGCCAAGAACCTGGTCTCCAAGGCGATGGTCGCCGCCCTGCTGGGCGAGTCACCGAGCCGCCTGTTCGACGTGCCGCGGATTCGCGACGTCGAGGTCGTCCGCGGCCTCCTCGGGCTCCACGGGGTCAAGGTCAGCGACGGCGCCGAGGACGGCGAGCTCGTCATGGACCCGACGAACGTGGAGAGCGCCAGCACCGACGAGATCAACGTGCACGCCGGGTCGAGCCGGATCCCGATCCTGCTCTGCGGCCCGCTGCTGCACCGGCTCGGGCACGCGTTCATCCCGGATCTGGGCGGCTGCCACATCGGGCCGCGCCCGATCGACTTCCACATCAAGGCGCTGCGCGAGTTCGGCGCGGTGGTCGACAAGACCCCCGAGGGCATGCACCTGAGCGCGCCGAACGGGCTGCACGGCGCCAAGCTGGAGCTGCCGTACCCGAGCGTCGGCGCGACCGAGCAGGTGCTGCTCACCGCGGTGCGCGCGGAGGGCGTCACCGAGCTGCGCAACGCCGCGATCGAGCCGGAGATCATCGACCTGATCTGCGTCCTGCAGAAGATGGGCGCGATCATCACGGTGCACACCGACCGGGTCATCGAGATCCAGGGCGTACCGAAGCTCTACGGTTACGAGCACAAGCCGATCCCGGACCGGATCGAGGCGGCCAGCTGGGCCGCCGCCGCGCTCGCCACCCGTGGTGAGATCGAGGTGATCGGCGCCCGCCAGGCCGACATGATGACGTTCCTGAACGTCTACCGCTCGATCGGCGGCGAGCTGAAGATCACCGACGACCGGGTGGCCCGCGAAGGGGTCAGCGGCGCCGAGGGCGGCATCAAGTTCTGGCACCCGGGCACCGAGCTCAAGGCGGTCGCCCTGGAGACCGACGTGCACCCGGGCTTCATGACCGACTGGCAGCAGCCGCTGGTGGTCGCGCTGACCCAGGCCCGCGGCATCTCGATCATGCACGAGACGGTGTACGAGCAGCGGCTCGGCTACACCGAGGCGCTCAACCAGATGGGCGCCACCATCCAGGTCTACCGGGACTGCCTCGGCGGCACCCCGTGCCGGTTCGGCCGCCGCAACTTCATGCACTCCGCGGTGATCGCCGGCCCGTCCAAGCTGCACGCCGCCGACCTGGTCATCCCGGACCTGCGGGCCGGCTTCGCGCACCTGATCGCGGCGCTCGCCGCCGAGGGCACGTCGCGCGTCTACGGCGTCAACCTGATCAAGCGGGGCTACGAGGACTTCGAGGCCAAGCTGGCCGCCCTCGGTGCCCACGTCGAGCGCCCCTGAGCTGCGGTTTCGTCTCGATCAACGGCGCGGTGTGTCACACACCGCGCCGTTTGGCTACGCTCGTGGCGTGTCCCCGCTGTTTCGCCGCAAGCCAGTCGACCTCGTCGAAGACGCCACTTCCTCGGTGACCGAGGAGGAGGCGGCCGAAAACCGCCGCAAGAGCTACACGCCCAGCAAGAAAGAGCTGGGTGTGGTCACGCCGAAACGCGCGCCGCAGGGCCGCCGGGTGGAGGCCGCGCCGGCCGACCGCAAAGAGGCGATGAAACAGCTCCGCGAGCGGCAGCGCCAGGAGCGCGCCGAGGCCGCCGAGGGCATGCGCCAGGGCGACGAGCGGTTCCTGCTCGCCCGCGACCGCGGCCCGGAGCGCTCGCTGGTCCGCGACATCGTCGACTCGCGCCGCACCGTCGGCTCGTTCTTCATCGCCGGCGCCCTCATCGTGATGGTCGGCACGCTGATCCAGAACCCGGCCGTCGTCCTCGCCACCAACGCCCTGTGGGCCGCCCTGGCCCTGGCCGTCGTGATCGACAGCGTGTTCATCGCCCGCCGCATCAAGCGCCTGGTCAAAGAGCGTTTCCCCGACTCGAAGCAACGGCTCGGCTCGCTCTACCTCTACGGCATCATGCGCGGCCTGACCTTCCGCCGCATGCGCGTCCCGAAGCCCAAGGTGGAGCTGGGCGCCAAGATCTGATTCTTTCGGTACGACCTGGGCGCCACGGGCGCGGGCTCCGGTGGGGGCTTGCGGACGTGGCGCTGTTCGTTGTCCACAGTTCGGGGTTGTCCACAGGGCGCGGACGCGCATCGCCCCTTCCCGCGCACACTGTCTGCGGGGGCTGCCCCCTTGGGAGGGCGGGACTGGGAGCGGCGGGACTGGGAGCGGCGGGACTGGGAGCGGCGGAACCGGGAACGACGGAACCGGGAACGACGGAACCACAACGCGCCGGAACCCAGCGCATCGGAACCGGGAGCGACGGACCTGGGAGCGGCGAGACCGGGAACGGCAGAACCCAACGCGGCGGGACCCAGCGCGGCGGAACCGGGAGCTGCGGGACCGGCACTACCCGGCGCGGCAGGACCCCGGGCGGCGAGCCGAAGCAGCAGGACCAGCCGCGCCCCGCAAGCCGAGACTTGCGCCCGCTACGGGACGCCGGCCAGCCGGAGCAGGGCGGTGACCGCGGCGGCGGCCACGACGACCAGGACGAACGGGACCTTGCGCCACGCCAGCAGGGCGCCGGCGGCCACCCCGGCCGGGCGGGCCAGGCCGGCGAACTCGGCGCCGGACATCAGCGCGGCCGTTCCGGCCAGGGCGGCGAGGAGCGCCGCGGCGGCCATCGGGAGCAGGCGTTGCAGGGCCGGGGAGAGTTCCAGGCGGTCGCGGAGCAGGACTCCGCTGAGGCGCATCGCGTAGGTGCCCACGCCGAGCGCGATGACGGCGGCGATCAGCATCGGTTCTCCTCGACGGTGGTGACGGGCGTGCGGAAAGCCGCGGCTCCAGCGAGCGAGGACGGCTCCTGCGATGCATCGACCGGACCATTGGAGGGTGCGCCCGAAATATCCGAGATGCTGGAAGCAGAGACCGAGATGCCCGAGGCACCGGCAGCCAAGCCCGGAACATCCGAGGCGCTGGCCGCCAAGCCCAGACCAGCCGAGGTGCTGGCCGCTGAGCCAGGATCGGCCGGGGCGCTGGCCGCTGAACCCGGATCAGCCGGGACGCTGGCCGCCAAGCCCAGACCAGCCGAGGCGCTGGCCGCTGAACCCGGATCAGCCGGGACGCTGGCCGCCGAGCCCAGACCATCCGAGGTGCTGGCCGCTGAGCCAAGATCGGCCGGGACGCTGGCCGCTGACCCCGGACCATCCGAGGGGCCGGGAGCGACCGCCGGGGATGACCTACGGCGGCGGACCGGCGGGAGCAGCAGGACCAGCAGGCCGAGCAGGGCGGCCAGGACCGGGAGGCCGGCCGGGAGGACCGGGGTCAGCAGGACCGCGAGGGCGGCCCCGGTGAGGGCGACCAGCCGGGTGTCCCGGTCCCCCAGGGACGGCAGGATCAGCGCGATCAGGCCGGCCGGGAACGCGGCGTCCAGGCCGAAGGAGTCCGGGTCGCCGGTGGCGCCGCCGAGCAGGACCCCGAGGACCACGCCGAGGTTCCAGGAGATGACCAGGGAGATGGCGACCAGCCAGTAGACCTTGCGGCGGGCGGCCGGGGTCTGCTCGGCCAAAGTGAAGGCGACCACCTCGTCGGTCATCAGGTGCGCGCCGATCAGCCGGTCCCGCCACCGGGTGCCGAGGGTGTCCGCGACGGCCAGGCCGAACGGCAGGTGCCGGGCGTTGAGCAGCAGGCCGGCCAGGACCGCGGCGACCGGGTTGCCGGCGGCGAACAGGCCGACCGCCAGGAACTGGGCGCCGCCGGCGAAGACCACGATCGACATCAGCGGCGCCAGCCAGCCGGGCAGGCCGTACGCCACGGTGATCGCGCCGAACGACGCGCCCACCGCGAGCGTCGCCGCGGCCAGGGCCGCCACGTCCCGGGGCCGGGCCTGCGTTCGATATAACGTACTCATAGTTCGTCATGCTGAACGAACGCGCAGCGTTCGTCAAACCGAACAATCCGACCGATGGAGCGAACACCCATGGAGCAACCGGCGCCGCCGCTCGCCGTCATCGCCGCCGCCCTGCGCCGCGAGCGGGACCGGGCCGGGATCTCGCTGGCCGAGCTGGCCCGCCGCGCCGGCCTGGCCAAGTCGACGTTGTCCCAGCTGGAGGCGGGCAGCGGGAACCCGAGCATCGAGACCCTGTGGGCGCTCGGGGTGGCGCTCGGCGTGCCGTTCAGCCGGCTGGTCGAGCCGGAGCCGACCCGGGTGCGGGTGATCCGGGCCGGCGAGGGCGCCACCCGGCTGCGCGCCGACCGGGCCGACTTCGTGGCCACGCTGCTCGCCACCGGGTCCCCGCACGCCCGGCGCGACCTGTACCTGATGGAGCTGGAGCCGGGCGAGGCCCGGGAGGCCGAGGCGCACATCCCGGGCAGCGTCGAGCACATCGTGGTCGGCGCCGGCCGGATCCGGACCGGGCCGGTCGAGGAGCCGATCGAGGTCGGGCCGGGTGACTACGTGTCGTTCCCGGGCGACGTCCCGCACCGCTACGAGGCGCTGGAGCCGTCCTGGGCGGTCCTCGTCATGGAGCACCGCTAGGCCGGCACGCCCCCGGTCCAGATCGAGATCGGGCCGACCGTCATGGTGCGCGGGAAGCTCGTCGCGGACGAGTCCACATCTCCCGCGACCGCGACGTTGACCAGCAGGAACTGCGGCTTGCCGAAGGTCCAGGAGCGGCCCGAGGCGACCGCGTCGGAGGCCCAGAGCGTCAAGGTCGGCTTCCGGTCGACGAAGAAGCGCACCACGGTCGCGTCGAAGTAGACCCCGAACCGGTGCGGGCCGGCGTCCAGCGGCACGCCGAGGTCGGTGGTGGCCCCGCCCTCGCCCCAGTCGTACGGCCGGTCCAGCCGCGGGTTCGCCGCGTCCGGCAGGTGCGCGGCGGACTTGGCCAGGGTGGGTTCCGCGCCGGTGCCCTCGAAGACGTCCAGCTCGCCGCAGGCCGGCCAGCCGACCTTCTCCATCGACGTGCCGAGCAGCCAGAACGCCGGCCAGACCCCGGCGCCGACCGGGGCGGTCAGGGACGCTTCGACGTACGACCCGGCGGGCACCGCGACCTTGCCCCGGGTGGTCAGCCGGGCGCTGGTGAGACCGCCGCGCTCGTCCCGCCGGGCGGTGATCAGCAGCCGCCCGGCGCCGTCCAGGCGCACATTGTCGCTGCTCGAGGTGTACGTCTGCAGCTCACCGTTGCCCCACCCGCCGGCGCCCAGATCGTGGTTCCAGACCCGGCTGTCCGGCGCCGAGCCGGCCGCCCCGGCAAAAGTGATCACCCGGGACGGCGCGCCGGAGACCCGGGCCGGCAGCGGGGCGGTGACCGCCTGCACGGTCAGCCCGGTCACCTGGATCGTGAACGGCCCGCCGGCCGGCAGGCTCAAATAGAACCCGGTGTCCGCGGCGCCGGCCGAGGTGGCCACGAAGGTCCGGGTCATCCGCCGCCAGCCGGTGCCGGCCAGGGTGCCGAACTCGATGACGCCGGCCGGGCGGTGCTCCCAGGCGCCGTTGGCGAGCAGCATGCCGAGCCGGCTGCCGGCGCCGGCCGTGTCCCGGGCCCACACCGTCATCCGGTAGGTCCGGCCGGGCACGAAGCCGCCGGTCAGCCGGGCCAGGGCGAAGGCCCAGGCGCCGGAGGCGGCCGGCCGGCTCAGCTGGACCGCCGTGGTGGCCGGGGCGCCGCGCAGCCCGGTCACCCGGCGCAGGCCCACCTCGCCGGACTGCGCGGCCGCGGTCCAGCCGGTCAGGTCCCGGACGGCGGAGCCGTTCAGCACCAGCTCGGCGGCGGCGCCGCGGGCCGGCGCGGCGATCCCGGCGGCCAGCAGCAGGGCGGCCACGGCGGCGGCCAGCGCTCGTCGTCTCATGCCGCGCACCATCGCCGCCCGGGGCGGGCGACGGAGGAGGACCGCCGGACCGCACCCGATTCGCTACCCGGGCGGGCGACGGAGGCGGACCGCCGGACCCCACCCGATTCGCTACCCGGGCGGGCGACGGAGGCGGACCGCCGGACCCCACCCGATTCGCTACCCGGGCGGGCGACGGAGGCGGACCGCCGGACCCCACCCGATTCGCTACCCGGGCGGGCGACGGAGGAGGACCGCCGGACCGCTTTCGATTCGCTACCCGGCGTACAGCCGGGCGACCACGTCCTCGATGTCCGGCTCGACCACCGACAGATCCCGGATCGGCACCGCCGCCACCAGCTCGGCGACGGCCTCCCCCGCGGTCACCCCGTCCAGCGCGAACGTCACCCGGTGGCGGTCGGCCTCGACGTCGACCAGGGTCGCGCCGGGCAGCTCGAACTCCGCCGGCAGCGGGATCGCGAGATCGGCGACCAGGCTGCGCCGGGAACCGTACCGGGCGTGCAGCGCCTCGATCGTGCCGTCGTGCACCACCCGTCCGTGGTCGATCACCACCAGGCGCTCGCAGAGCCGCTCGATGTCGGCCAGGTCGTGGGTGGTCAGCACCAGCGTGACGTCGCCGGTCGCGCCCAGCTCGGCCAGGAACGAACGGACCGCCTGCTTGCTGACCACGTCCAGGCCGATCGTCGGCTCGTCCAGGAACAGCACCCGCGGGCCGTGCAGCAGCGCCGCGGTCAGCTCGCCGCGCATCCGCTGGCCCAGCGACAGCTGCCGGACCGGGGTGTCCAGGAAGTCGTCCAGGTCGAGCAGCTCCCGGCAGCGGCGCAGCCGGGCGTGGTGCTCCCCGGCCGGCACCCGGTAGATGTGCCGGAGCAGGGTGAACGACTCGTGCAGCGGCAGATCCCACCAGAGCTGCGAGCGCTGGCCGAAGACCACCCCGATGCCCAGTGCCAGCCTGGTGCGCTGCGGGACCGGGCGCAGGCCGCACACCTCCACCTCGCCGCCGGACGGGGTGAGCACGCCGGTCAGCATCTTCAGGGTGGTGGACTTGCCGGCGCCGTTCGGGCCGATGTAACCGACCATCTCGCCCGGCTCGATGGTCAGCGTCACCCCGGCGACCGCCTCCACGGTGCGTTTCTCGCGGCGGAACCGGCCGCGCTTCACGCGTACGTCGAAGGTCTTCCGAAGGTCCTTGGTCTTGATCATGAGCCGGTGCTCCTGTAGTGACGGAGGCCGACGCGCCAGACCGCGGCGGCGACGACGGCCGCGGCGAGCGCGACCAGCGGCGAGGCGAAGCCGGCCCAGGCCGGCAGACCCAGCGGGTCCGGGCGGCCGAGCAGGGCCAGGGCAGGCTGGTAGCCGATGAAGGCGAGACCCAGGACGTACGCGAAAAGCGTCCGGAAGACCGGGCCGTAAACCGTGATCGGGTACGACGCGAAGTCCCGCCCGCCGTAGGTGAAGGCGCTGCCCAACTCCCCCGAGTCCACCCACCAGAAGGCCAGGCTGGCGCTGATCACGAAGATCGCGCTCATGAACACCGCGCAGGACAGCGGCGCCACGAGCAGCAGCGCCACCCGGGCCGGGGTCCAGTCGATCTCGTTCATCCGGACCGCGACGACCAGCACGGTGAAGCCGAACACCACCCGCAGCAGCTTGCGGATCGGCAGGTCCATCAGCAGCAGCTGGGGCAGCGCGGCGAGCGGCCGGACCAGTACCGCGTCCAGGGTCCCGGCCCGCACGTAGGTCTTGAGCCGGTCGACGTTGCCGATCGTGAAGTCGGCCAGCGCGAACCCGGCCGAGATGATGCCGGTGATCAGCAGCGCCTCGGGCAGGGTGAACCCGGCGATCCGGTCGGTGGCCCGGAACAGCACCAGCACGGTCAGCACGTCGAACACCGTGGCGCCGACGTTGGTGAGCAGCTCGATCAGGAACGACGTGCGGTAGGAGACCACCGAACGGGCCTGCGCGGCGGCCAGCGCGGCGTAGGCGCGCAGCTCACCCACCCTGCACCACCAGCTTCCGCTCGGCCCGCTTCTGCACCAGCGCGGCCAGCGCCAGCAGCGCGACCGCCCAGCCGGCCTGCAACCCGATCAGGGCGGCCTGCATGGCCGGGCCGTCCCGCTCGGCGGCCACGTCCAGCGGCGTCTGCAGGATGCTCGGCAGCGGCGTGCCCACCCACAGGGCGACCGCCAGCCACTCCGGCAGCAGGCGCAGCGGGAAGTAGAGGCCGCCCAGCACCCCGGCGCCGAGCACCCACAGCATGATCGGCCCGCGGGCGTCCTGCAGCCAGTAGGCGGTGGCGTTGACCAGGTAACGGCAGCCGAAACTGACGATCACCGCGAGCAGCACCGAGACCAGGAACAGCGGGACCGTCGGCCAGCGGGTCGGCAGCCGCATCGGGAAACACAGCGCCCCGATCAGCACCGGCGGGAGGAACCGGGTGAGCATCCCGTGCCCGGCCCGGCCCAGGTCGGCGGCGAGGTAGGCGGTCACCGGGGCGACCGGACGTAACAGATCGGCCGCGACGTCGCCGGTGCGGATCCGGTCGGCGAGCTCGGCCCAGCCCCACAGCATGACCACACTGAGTAGCCCCTGGCCGAACCAGACGTAGGTGACCAGCTGGTCCGGCTGATAACCGGCCGGCTGCCCGCCGGGAGCGCTCGCGGCCACCGCGAGCAGCACGTAACAGCGCATGTAGCCGAACACCACATTGGTGAACGTTCCGGCTATGGTGGCCTGACGATAGGTGGTGTAGCGCCGGAAACCCGACCCGACCAGTGCACCGAAAGTAGCGACCCATCCCCTTAACGGACCAACCGTTGAGATCGTGAGCACGCTGGCGCCCTTCCCGGACACGCCGCTAATCTCCTTCCCACACACCCGCAGTGGAGCCGGGAGACTGTACCCGGGTTCCCCGGTCGGCCACGGCTCGTTTTTTCACACGTTGGAGTTCGCCGTGACGGAGCGTTGCCAATCGCCGGGCCTGGACGCCCGATGAACGGTTGGAGCTCCCGCCCGGGTGCGGAAGGCTGGGACGACGAACCGGCGTGGGTGTACGAGCTCACCTGGGAGTGGGAACCACTGCCCGGGCAGCGCTATCCGGGCGACCAGGGCCGCCGCAAGGCCGTGCACACCCCGGTCTACGAGGCGTCCCGCGGGTCGTCCGCGCCGGTCAGCTCGGCTCCGGCGGGCCCGCAAGGCGGTCCGCAGCAACAGGGCGGCGGCGCGGCGCAGGGTCGCGGCCGGGTTCCGGCTGAGGATCCGCAGAGGTACGTGGTCAGCCCGCCCCGTGACGCCCGCGACGATCCATCGTGGAACCGGCCGATGCCCTACGGCGGCGCGCCGGACCAGCGTCGTGGGCCGGCCCCGGTCTACGGGCGGGGCGCGTCCTCGGCGCCGGTGACGCCCGGTCACGGGCGTGCGCCCGGGTCGTCTGCGCCGGTCTCCCCCGGCCGTCCGTCGTCGGCGCCGGTCTCACCCAGCCGGTCGGCGGGCGCTGCCCGGGTCCCGCAGCAGCCGGAGGGCCCCCGCCGTGGCGGTCCCGGCGCGCCGCAGCGTGGGCCGGAGAACTGGGGTGGGCAGTCGTTCGGGCGCGGCGACGCGCCCGGGTACGGCTCGCGGCCGGTCTCGCCGGCGCCGCGTGGCGGGTTCGGTCCCGGTCAGCAGGGTGGCGCGGTGCCGCCGGCGCGGGGCGGGCAGGTCCCGCCCGGGTCGCGCGGGCCGGTGCCGCCGGGTGGTCCGGAGGGGCGGCACCCGGGGCAGCAGCAACAGCAGCGGTTCGGCGGGGCGCCCGGGTTCGGTCCCGGGCCGCAGGGTCGTCCCGGTCCCGAGCAGGGTCGTCCCGGTCCCGAGCAGCACGGCCGTCCTGGCCTTGACCAGCAGGGCCGCTCCGGCTTCGACCAGCACGGCCGGCCGACGCACGACCAGCACGGTCGTTCTGTGCACGACCAGCACGGCCGCCCGACGCACGACCAGCACGGCCGGCCCGGGACGGAGCAGCAGCACGGTGGGCGGCCGGAGCAGGCCGGGTCCCGGCCCGGTGCCGACCCGCGCCAGGGTGGGCCGCGGCCGATGTCGCCTGCCGGGCCGACCTACGGCAGCGCCCGCCCGGTTCCGCCGGAGGCGTTCCCGGCGCGGTCCGGGCGTACCCCGGACTCGCCGTTCGATCTGCGCCCGGTCCCGCCGGAGCGGAACGCCCCGGCTCCGGCGCGCCCGGCGGCGCAGCCGACCCGGATGACGCCGCAGCAGCCGGTCATGCCGCCGGCCGCGGTCTACCCGGCGGTGCCCGGACAGGCTCCTGCGCACCCCGGCCAGCCGCCGGCCACGCACGGCCGGCCCGGTCCGGCTCCGGTCGTGCCCGGCCAGGCCGCGGCCGCACCGGTCTCCGGCGTGGCCGCGCCCGGTGGCTACCGCCGCGACGACGACTGGGCGGCCCACCGGCCGGTCTCCGGAATCGTCGCGCCGGGTGCTCAGCCGCCGATGGCGGAGGAGCAGGACCTCCGGGCAGCGGGGCACGCGCACGACTACGAGGAGCGCACCCGGCCCCTCGACCCGCGGCGTGCCGGGCAGCCGGCACGGCCCGAACCGGCCCGCCCGGCCGACCCGGTCGAGCGCCACGACGAGCCGACCCGGCCGTTCGACCCCCGGCGGGTCGACCTCGACGCGTCCGGCCGGCACCAGCAGGGTCACCCGGTGGATGTCGACCGCACTCAGGCGATCGACGTCAGCGGAGTCGACCTGAGCGCCTACCGGGCGCAGCAGCAGAGCGGCGCGCCGTATCCGCCGGAGGAGCGCACCCAGCCGATCGACCCGCGCGCGGCCGGCCCGGTCGCGCCGGTCACCGGCCAGCCGGGCGGCGAGCCGACGGCCGCCACGGACCCGGGTGCGCCGATCGCCGAGACCGCTGCGCCGGTCACTGATCCGCCGTTCGGCGCGGTCACGGCACCGATTACCGGTACGCCGCTCGACCCGCCCGCGGCTCCGGTCACCGGTGCTCCATTCGACGCGGTCGCGGCTCCGGTCACCGGTGTTCCATTCGACGCGACCGGAGTGCCGGCCGCCGCGACGCCGCTCGACGCCGCCGGTGCGCAGGTCACCGGGGTGCCTGCGGAACCCGCGGCCGAGGAGCCGCGTGGGCTCGGCTGGCTGCTGTCGATGAGCGGGCTCGGTGCGGAGACGCCGGTGCCCGACACCTCTCCGCTCGCGGATCCGGCGGTGGTGGCGGAGGCCGAGGAGAAGCCGGCCGGCTGGTTCGCGCCGGGCCTCGACGACGCGACCACGGACGCCACCTCCGAGGACGCACCGGACACCACCTCCAGCCCCGCCGCGGACGGTGTCTCCGGCAGCACCGCGGATGGGCTCTCGACCGACGCCGCGGATGATGTCTCCGGCGAGGCCGCGAACATCGTCCAGGCTGGCGCTTCGGACGCCACCTCTGTTGACGACGCCACTTCGGCTGACACCGCCGACGCCACCCTCGGTGACGCCGCCGACGCCGACCTGAGCGAAATCTCCGAGGTCACCCTGAGCGACGCCACGGGCGCCGTTCCGGACGAGACCACCGACGTCACCTTCGGCGAGATCGCCGTGGGCGATACCGCTGACGCCACCCTCGGCGAGACCCCAGAAGGCGCCCTGGGCGACGCCCCGGACGCCGCTTCGGGTGAGGCTGCGGACAGGGACCGGGGTGACGCTCCGGAGTTCGCCACCGTGGTGGACGTCGAGGTGGTCGAGGCTGCGACGCCGGCAGGTAGCGAGTCCGCCGAGGGCATCATCGTCGAAGCGCATGCGGTGCACGACGGTCCTGGTCACGAGGTGGTGGCCGATGAGTTCGCGGTCGAGGCCGAAGTCTCTGTGGAACCGGTTCAGGACGAGCCGGTCCACCGGGAGACGCCGGTCGGCATGTACCCGTGGGATGTCCAGCCGGAGATCGCCGGGCAGGATGCGGTCGTGGCGCCGCACAGCCACGCTCGTCCGGACGACGATCTCCCGGCCGGTGACGACCGGGACTTCGCCGCCTACGGAAGCCCGGCCACCCTGGCCGGGGCGGGTCGGCACGAGCGGACCACGGAAGACATCCCGGGCCGCCACGAAGCGACTGATTTCGATCAGCCGCTCGGCGGGCACCACGCCGCTGCCGACCCGACCGACGACACCCTGAACCCGATCTCCGCCGCCCCGATCTCGGCCCTCCCGACGTCGTCCTTCCCGGTCTCCGCAGCTCCGGTATCCGCCGCGCCGACCTCGGCCATCCCGGTCCCGGCCGCGCCCACCTCGGCCATCCCGGTCTCGGCCGCGCCCACCTGGTCGGTTTCCGCCACGGTCGCGCCCACCTCAGGAGTCCCGGTCCCGGCCGCCCCAGCGTCGGCCGTCCCGGACTCGACCGCCCCCACCTCGGCCGCCCCGGACTCGACCGCGCCGACCTCAGCGATTCCCGCCTCGGCGGTACCGACGTCGGCGATCCCTGTCTCGGCCGCGCCGACCTCGGCGATCCCGGACTCGACCGCAACCACCTCATCGGGCTCTGCCGCGGCCGCGCCGACCTCGGCGATCCCGGTCTCGGGTGCTCCGATCCCGGTCAACCCGGCTCCTGCGGCCCCGGACCCGGTGAAGCCGGGCTTCGAAGACGAGTCCGCGGCGGACCCGAGCTTCGAGGACGTGCTGGCGGCCGGCGAGTTCGTGGGGCGTCGGGAGCCGGAAGCGATCGCGGATGCTGCCCCGGAGGCGGAGACGGCGTCCGGCGTGGGTGAAGCCGCTGTTGTGGAGCAGCGGGTTCCCGGCGCCGGGGAGCTGACGCCTGGGGTCGAGGAGCTGGTACCCGCGGTCGAGGAGCAGGTCGCCCTCGTTGCGGAGCCTTCGGCGGTCGAGGTGACTCCGGTCAACGGCACGGAAGCGGCTGACGACAACGCTGCGGAGCGGCCCGGGGTCGGCTTCGCGAGTCAGTTGCTCGGCGTCTTGGCGGGGCAGCGGACGGCCGGGCCGCGCGTTCCGGAGTGGCCGCCCACCAACCCCGGCGCGACAGATCGCGACTCGGCCACGACCGCCTGGAACGCGCCGGACGCCGCTTCCAGCGCGGTGACCGCCACCGCGCAAGCCGACCACACCTCGGGAGCCGCCCACACCACGGAAGCCGCCCACGACGCGGAGGCGACGCACGAGGCTGAGGCGACGCACGAGGCTCAGGCGACTCACGAGGCTGAGGCGACTCACGAGGCTCAGGAGGCGGAGGCGACGCAGGAGGCGCAGGCGGGCCACGACGCGCAGACGGGTCATCAGGCGCAGAACGGCCACGACGCGCACGGTGCGGGTTTCGGCGGGGACGTGGAACTCGCCATGGCCGCGGGGTTCGCGGCGCTGAGCAGCGACACCGCAGAGGCAGCCGAGGCCGTTGAGGGTGAAAGCTCCGCCGAGGCGATCGCAGCGCTGAGCGAATCGGCTGGTGCAGACCACGTCGCGGATGCGGAACTCGCCATGGCCGCGGGGTTCGCGGCACCGAGCAACCAGGTCGCGGAGTCCGCGCGGGCTGACCAGACCGTCGTCGAGGACAGCGCCGCGGCCCGCCACGACCAGGTCACCGTGGAGGCCAACGCGGCCGGCACGCATGAGCAGACCGTTGTGGCAGCCGGAGCCGGCGAGATCGACGCCGACGCCGACGAGCAGACCGTCGCAGGAAGTGGCGGTGGCGCGGCGGGGACGGCTTGGGACGGCGGCCTCTCGGCCGGTGCGGCGAGTGCCGGTGCGGAACCGGCGGCCGGGGACGCCCACGATGCGCCCGGACCTGGGTCTGCCGCCGCGCACCACCACAGCGGGACCGAACCGGTATCCGCACTCGCCGACAACACCATGACCGATGCGGCCGCCGTCCCGGTCATCGTGGACGGCGCACCGGCGCACGGAACGGACAGCGAGTCCGCGCCGGCCGCGGTGACCGCCGAGCCGGCTGAGGCGACCACGGAGACGGCCGCACGGGCGGCTGAGATCGCCGTGACGGCTCCGGTGGGACCGGAGGCGACCACGGAGACCCCGGCGGCTTCACCGGCGGCTGAGACGGCCACGGGTAACGCCGAAGCTTCAGTGGACGACCGCGAATCCGACGCGGACGCTCGTACCGAAGAATCGGCGGACGACCGGGGGCAGGCGGCGGTCCCGCGTACCGAAGAATCGGCAGACGACCGGGAGCAGGCGGCGGTCCCGCGTACCGAAGAATCGGCAGACGACCGGGAGCGGGCGGCGGTCCCGCGTACCGAAGAATCAGCGGACGACCGGGAGCGGGCGGCGGTCCCGCGTACCGGGGAATCGGGAAGCGGTCCGGAGCGGGCGGCGGACCCGGAGCCGATCCGGCAGCGTCGCGACCAGCGGGCGCCGGCCGACCGGCGGCGTGCCGATCCGGAGCAGATCCTCGCGTCGTATCCGTGGATGTTCGACCCGGCGACGCTGCGCGAGCGGGTCGACGAGCCGGACCGGCTGTGGGACGTGGCGGACCGGCTGACCGACCGGCTGGAGTTCGCCGAGCGGGACAACGTGCGGGCCGGGCTGCTCAGCCTGCGGGCCGTGGTGTCGCGGGTGCTCGGGGAACTGGACGACGCGCTCGCCGACGGGCGGGCGGCGCTGCGGCACGCGGAGGCGACCGGCGAGGCGCGGACCGTGTCGATCGCGCAGGCGCGGCTGGCGCACGTGCTGCAGTGGCGGGGTGAGTTCGCCGAGGCGGACCGGCTCTACGCGCAGGCCGACTCGGCGGAGCTGCCGGCCCGGCTGCGGGCCGAGATCCGCGAGCTGGCCGGGCGGTCGGCGTTCGAGCAGGGGCGGTTCCTGGAGGCGGTGAACCACTTCGAGCGGGCCCTGGACCTGTGCCAGGGCGGCGACCCGGAGCTGGTGGAGCGGGTCGAGCTGGCCCTCGACGTGATGGCGCGGCGGTCCGGGGACGGCTGGGGTCCGTATCCGCGCAGCCGGGACCAGGTGCTCGGCCTGCCGCCGGCGCCGGTCCCGTTGCGCGACGACGGCACCACCCTGTGGGGCTACGCCGCGGCGGTCGAGCCCCGGTACGCCGAGGCCCAGCCGTTCGCCGAGGGCGTCGCCTGGGTGCGCCGCCCGGACTCGGCGGCCTGGGAGCTGATCGACCCGTCCGGGCAGGTGCTGATCGGCGCCGACTCCGGTTACCTGGCGGCCGGCCGGTTCGCCGAGGGGCTGGCCTGGGTGACCCGGGACGCCGAGGGCGGCTGGTTCGCGATCGACCGGGGCAACCGGCTGATCGTGCCCGGCGGCTTCGAGGACGTCCGGCCGTTCCGGCGCGGCCTGGCGCTGGTCAAGCGGGGTGGCTGGGGCGCCGTCGACCGGCACGGGCGGCTCGCGGTGCAGCCGAAGTACCGGCGGTTCGCCACGGCGCTGAGCTCCGGCGGGCCGATCGACGGGTTCGGCGACGAGGGGCTCGCGGTGGTCGACGCGGGCACCGGCCTGGGGGTCGTGGACCGGGCCGGGCAACCGGTGGTCCCGCCGGTGCACAAGGCCGTGGTGATCCACCCGTCGGCGTTCCTGATCGCCGACGAGGCGGGCCGCTGGGGTGCGCTGGACCGGCAGGGCCGGCCGCTGGTGGAGACCCGGTACGTGGAGCGCGCCGACGCGGTCGAGGAGGTCGTCCGGCTGCTCCCGGACGCGCGGCCGGTTCTCTAGTTCTTCGATAGGGTTCGAGATATGGAGTTCCGTCATCTCGGCCGTTCCGGCCTGCTGGTCAGTGAGATCGCCTACGGCAACTGGATCACCCATGGGTCCCAGGTGGAGGAGGAGGCCGCGCTCGCCTGTGTGCGCGCGGCCCTCGAGTCCGGGATCACCACGTTCGACACCGCCGACGTCTACGCCGGGACCCGGGCCGAGGAGGTGCTGGGCCGGGCGCTCAAGGACGAGCGGCGCGACGGCCTGGAGATCCTCACCAAGGTCTACTGGCGGACCGGGCCGGGCGCGAACGACAGCGGCCTGTCCCGCAAGCACATCATGACCTCGATCGACGGCTCGCTGCGCCGGCTCGGCACCGACTACGTGGACGTCTACCAGGCGCACCGGTACGACCACCACACCCCGCTCGAGGAGACCATGGAGGCGTTCGCCGACGTGGTGCACCGGGGCAAGGCGCACTACATCGGCGTGTCCGAGTGGAGCGCCGCCGAGATCCGCGCCGCCAAACCGCTCGCCGACGAGCTGAAGATCCGCCTGGTGTCGAACCAGCCGCAGTACTCGCTGCTGTGGCGGGTGATCGAGGCGGAGGTGGTGCCGGCCTCGCAGGAGCTGGGTCTGGGCCAGATCGTCTGGTCGCCGCTGGCGCAGGGCGTGCTGACCGGAAAGTATCAGGCGGGGCAGCAGCCGCCGGCCGGCTCGCGGGCCACCGACGAGAAGTCCGGCGCCGGGTTCATCGCCCGCTGGCTGGAGGACGACGTGCTGAACGCGGTCGCCCGGCTCAAACCGCTCGCCGACGAGGCCGGGCTGACCATGGGGCAGCTGGCGATCGCCTGGGTGCTGAGCAACCCGAACGTGTCCGCGGCGATCATCGGCGCGTCCCGGCCGGAGCAGGTCCGGGACAACGTCAAGGCGTCCGGGGTGAAGCTCGACGACGGGCTGCTCAAGGCGATCGACGAGGTGGTCGAGCCGGTCGTCACCCGGGACCCGGCGCTCACGACCAGCCCCGAGAAGCGGCCGTAGGACGCGCCCGTCCAGGGCGCGTCCTACCCGAGCGAGCGAGGCCGGCCGGCTCAGCACCGGGTCCGCCGGCTAGCTCCAGAAACGCATCAGGTCCAGGCCCTTGCCGATCAGGGTCGGGTCCACGTCGAGCAGGTCGCAGCCCCAGAGGACCACGTCGTAGAAGTACCGGCTGAGGCTGGTCTGCCAGAGCGCCACGAACAGCAGCAGGAAGCCGAACGGGGCGAACATGTCCCAGGCCCGCCGGTACTCCGCGCTGAGCCACGGCCGCAGGATGCTGCCGCCGTCCAGCCCGGGGATCGGCAGGAAGTTCAGCACGCTCGCGGTGACCTGGAGGAAGGCCAGCGCGGCGAGCGCCGCCCAGAACTCCGGGTGATCCGTCATGATGAACGTCCGGGCGCCGGTGTCGACCACGTCCGGACCCAGGCCGAGCAGGAACGGCGCGGCCGCCACCACCGCCAGCACGACGTTGGTGAGCGGCCCCGCCGCACTGATCAGCGAGTCCTTGATCTTGCTGTTGATGTACCGGTGGTCCACCCAGACCGCGCCGCCGGGCAGGCCGATGCCGCCGAGGATCACCACGACGATCGGCAGCACGATGGAGAGCAGCGGGTGCGTGTACTTCAACGGGTTGAGCCGCAGGTAGCCGCGATCGGCCACGGTCAGGTCGCCGGAGAAGTATGCGGCGATCGCGTGCGAGTACTCGTGCAGGCAGAGCGAGATCAGCCAGCCCGAGATGATGAACAGGAACACGTCGAAACCGACATTGCCGAACTGCTGCCAGGTCAGGACGCCGCTCACCGCGAAGACCGCGACGATGCCGACGAAGACCGGGCTCGGGACGAACGCGTTCCGTGGCGTGCGTGTGTAGACCGGTTCGTAGGTCACGTCACTCCGCCGGTTGCAGGCTCATCTGATAGTCGACCCGGTCGTCCTCGACCAGCGTGACCGTGCTGACGCCGCCGGACTGCAGCGCCCGCCACTCCTGCCCGATCCAGGACTCGGCGTCGGCCTGGCTGCTGAACGTCTCGGCAGGCCCGTCGACCGTCTTGCCGTCGACGTCCTCGTACCGCCAACTCCACGGCATTGAGCCGCCCCCTCATGTCGTACCGTCGGTGGCCTTCCACCCTACGGCGTGCACGGGTGCGACCCGGCTCTAAGGTACGGGGCATGTCCGAAGATCGGTGGAACACGGTCCTGGTGCTCGGCGGTATCCGCTCCGGTAAATCCGCGTTCGCCGAATCGCTGGTGGCCGACGCGCCGGCGGTGCGCTACGTCGCCACCGCGGTCGGCGGCGAGGACGACCCGGAGTGGCTGGCCCGGATCGAGGAGCATCAGCGACGCCGGCCGCAGTCCTGGTCGACCGAGGAGACCGGCGCCGACCCGGCCCGGCTCACCGAGCTGCTGACCGAGGCGAAACCCGGCGACACGCTGCTCGTCGACGACCTGGGCGGCTGGGTGGCCGCGGTGCTCGACCCGGCCCGGCAGCCCAACGACGACGAGGCCGACGTGGCCGCGCTGGCCGCCGCGGTGCGTGACTGCACCGCGCGGGTGGTGCTGGTCAGCCCGGAGGTCGGGCTCTCGCTGGTGCCGGTGACGCCGGTCGGGCGGGCGTTCGCGGACGCGCTGGGCACCACCAACCAGGCGCTCGCCGAGGCGTGCGACGGGGTGGTGCTGGTGGTCGCCGGGCAGCCGAGCTGGCTGAAGCGGACAGCCGCCCCGGCCTTCGAGGCGCCGAAACCCAAGCCGCCGGTGACCGCCACCCCGGCGCCGCCCCCGCCGCCCCCGGCGCCGGCGCCGGTCATGGTGGCGCCTACCGGCTTCGTCGAGGCTCCCACCGAGGCCAGCGTGGTCGCCGCGGAGATCCCCGCGGCCAGCGACGCGTTCGCCGGCGCCACGATGAGCCTGCCGCTGGTCGCCTCCGGCCTCACCAAGATCGAGCCGGGCATGGACCTGCCGCTGCCCAGCAGCGACGCCGGCCCGGACGCCCGGGAGCGGCTCGGCCTGATCGACCTGCCCGGCGCCGGGCTCGGCATGGTCGGCGAGGCGATCGAGTTCGCCGCCGCCACCCAGGACACCACCAGCCCGCAGCCGTGGTCCTCGGTCCGGGTCGTGGTGATCTCCGGCCGGCACGGCGGCGGGGCCGCGGCCGGCGCCGACCCGGACGACGTGGAACGCCGGGTCGCCGAGACCGAGCTCGGCACCGGCCTGCTCGGCCGGCTGGCCGGCCAGGCCGGCGCGGACCTCGCGGTGCTGCGGGTGCAGCCCTCCGGCGCGATGGAGGACGGCCCGGTGACCGCCGACCACGCGGTCGACGCGGCGCTGCGGCAGGGCTGGCAGCTGGCCGACGAGGCGGCCGACGCCGGCCGGGACGCGCTGCTGCTGGCCGGGGTCGGGGTCGGCGTGGAGGCGGTGGCCACCGCGGTGCTCGCCGCGACCACCGGCGCCGAGCCGGCCGCCACGCTGCCCCGGGTGCTGCTGCCCGGCGGCCGGTTCGACGACCACGCCTGGATGGTGCGCTGCGCCGCGATCCGGGACGCCCTGCACCGGATCCGGCAGGAACCGCGCGGCGCCACCGACATCCTCCGCGAGCTGGGCGGGCTGGACCTGGCGGTGGCCACCGGCCTGCTGCTCGGCGCGGCCGCCCGGCGCCTGCCGGTGCTGCTGGACGGCCCGCTCGGGATCGCCGCCGGGCTGGTCGCCCGGGACGTGGCCGCGCAGACCCGGCACTGGTGCCTGCTGCCCGAGGCGGGCACGCTGGCGCTGGTCAAGCAGGGCGCCGACGTGCTCGGCCTGACCCCGGTGCTGGAGCTCGGCCTGGACCTCGGCGAGGGGGCGAACGCGCTGGCCGTGCTCCCGATGCTGCGCACGGCGATCGGGCTGGCCGCGGCCCTGCCGGTGCACCCGGCCATGCTGGCCGGCCACGACGACACCGGCCTCGACGACCCGGACGCCAACCTCACCGAGGCGGACGAGGCCGGGGACGAGACCACGATCACCGACGGGCCGGCGGCCGGCGACAGCACTGACCGCCCCGCGGTCACTGAGGGCCCCACGGTCGCTGACGGCCCGGTGGGCACTGACGGCCCAGCGGCCGGTGACGGCCCGGCGGCCGGTGACGGCCCGGCGGCCGGTGACGGCCCGGCGGCCGGTGACGGCCCGGCGGCCGGTGACGGCTTCGGGAACCCGGCCACCGGCGTCGAGGGCGGCGCGGCCGGGCGCTCGTGATCGACGGGCTGCGGCTGGCGGTCACCACGCTGACCGTGTTGCCGGTCCGTGGTGGCCGGGTGGACCGGGCTGCCGCGGCCGTCGCGATGGGTCTCGCGCCGCTGATCGGCGCGCTGCTCGGGCTGGCGCTCGCGGCCCTGCACGAGGGGCTGCGGGCGCTCGGCGCGCCCGCTCTGGTGGCCGCCGGGGTCACCGTGGCCGCGGGCGCGCTGCTGACCCGCGGCCTGCACCTGGACGGGCTCGCCGACACGGTGGACGCGCTCGGCTCCTACCGCTCCGGCCCCGCCGCCCTAGAAATCATGAAAAAGCCGGACATCGGCCCGTTCGGCGTAGTGGCCCTCGCCGCAGCCGTACTCGTCCAGGCGGCCGCACTCACCGCGGTCACCTGGTGGGCGCTGGTGATCGCCTGGACCACCGGCCGGCTGGCGATCACCGTGGCGTGCCGCCGCGGCGTCCCCCCGGCCCGCCCGGACGGCCTCGGGGCGATGGTCGCCGGCACCGTCCCGCTCCCGGCCACCCTGCTCGCCGCCGCGCTCGTCGCCGCCGCCGCGATCCCGGCCGTCCCGGACCGTCCCTGGCAGGGGCCGGTCGCGGTGGCCGTCGCGGTCGCCGCGGTGCTGATCCTGCTCCGGCACTGCGTCCGCCGCCTCGGCGGCATCACCGGCGACGTGCTGGGCGCATGCGTCGAGACCGCCGTCACGATCGCGCTGATCACGCTCTCGGTGCGCTGACCCACGAGAGGTGGGCGGTCCGGATCGCGGTCAGGGCTTTCCGGTACGCGGTGAGCCCTCTGCCCGTCCCCCAGCTCACCACCGGCACCCAGGCCGCCCGCAGCTCATCACGCGCACACGCCGCCTGCCCGCAACTCACCACGGGCACTCCCGCCGCCCGCCACCTCACCACCGGCACGGACGCCGCCTGCAGCACACCACGCGCACACGCCGCCCGCCCGGAGCTCACCACGGGCACTCCCGCCCCCCGCCACGCAGCTCACCACCGGCACGCACGCCGCCCTCCCCCAGCTCCACCGGCACGCACGCCGCCCGCCCCGCAGCTCACCACGCGCGCACACGACGCCCGCCCGCAACTCACCACGGGCACTCCCGCCGCCTGTCCCCAGCTCACCACCGGCACGCACACCGTCCGCAGCTCACCACGCGCACACGACGCCCGCCCGCAACTCACCACGGGCACTCCCGCCGCCTGTCCCCAGCTCACCACCGGCACGCACACCGTCCGCAGCTCACCACGCGCACACGACGCCCGCCCGCAACTCACCACGGGCACTCCCGCCGCCTGTCCCCAGCTCACCACCGGCACGCACACCGTCCGCAGCTCACCACGCGCACACGACGCCCGCCCGCAACTCACCACGGGCACTCCCGCCGTCTGTCCCCAGCTCACCACCGGCACGCACACCGTCCGCAGCTCACCACGCGCACACGACGCCCGCCCGCAACTCACCACGGGCACTCCCGCCGTCTGTCCCCTGCTCACACCGGCACGCACACTGTCCGGCCGTCGGAACCGCGCGGGGCGTTGTCCACACTCCCGAGTTGTCCACAGGGCCACAGCCGGATCTTGGGCCTCTCGGCCACACTGATCGATGGGTCGGCCCCCTGGGTGGGCGGGGTCTGATGACGTAGGGGGAGATCAGGGCAGGGGCTTCGGACGTACCGGGAATGGGTTGGCCGGGGGCAACGGCGGCCGAGGGGCGCCCAGCGGGCGGTGAGCGGGCTGGACGCCGCGGGGCCAGCGGGCAGTGAGCGGGCTGGACGCCGCGGGGCCAGCGCCCAGTGAGCGGCCTGGGCCCCCCGGGGTCAGCGGACCGACGGCTGCACGAACGGGGGCTTCACCAGCCGGGCCTCGATGCGGCGGCCGCGGATGTCGATCTCGACGAGGGTGTCGTCCGGGAGGGCCGGGGCGGTGTCGATCAGGGCCAGGGCGATGCCCACCTTCTTCGTCGGGGAGAAGGTGCCGCTGGTGGTCTCGCCGATCGGGGTGTCGCCGGCGAAGACGGTCATGTGGCCGCGCGGGATGCCGCGGCCGGTCAGTTCCAGGCCGCGGAGCTGGCGGCGGGGGCCGGCGGCTTTCTCGGCGAGCAGGGCGTCGCGGCCCCAGAAGGCCGGCTTGGACCAGCCGACCGCCCAGCCGGAGCGGGCCTGGACCGGGCTGATCTCCAGGGTGAGCTCCTGGCCGTGCAGCGGGTAGCCCATCTCGGTGCGCAGCGTGTCGCGGGCGCCGAGGCCGCACGGGCGGACCCCGGCGCCGGTCAGCGCGTCCCACACGGTGGTCGCCGACTCCCACGGGATGACCAGCTCGTAACCGTGCTCGCCGGTGTAGCCGGTGCGGCAGACGACCAGCCGGGTGTCGCCGAGGGTGGCCTCGGCGAACGACATGTAGTCGTGGCCGGTGGGCAGGCCGAGCCGGTCCAGGACGGCGGCCGACTCCGGGCCCTGCACGGCCAGGATCGCGTGGTCGCGGTGCTGGCCGGTGACCGTGACGCCGTCCGGCGCGGCGGCGGCGAGGCGGCGGACCACCTCGGCGGTGTTCGCCGCGTTCGGGATCAGGAAGACGTCGTCCGGGCCGTAGAGGTAGGCGATCAGGTCGTCCACCACGCCGCCGGACTCGTCGCAGCAGAGCGTGTACTGCGCCTTGCCGGGCGCGATCCGGTCCAGGTCGTTGGTCAGGCAGGAGTTGACGAAGGCGGCCGCGCCGGGGCCGGTCACCCGGGCCTTGCCCAGGTGCGACACGTCGAACACGCCGGCCGCCTCGCGGACCGCGGCGTGCTCTTTCAGCACGCCGCCGCCGGCGTACTCCAGCGGCATCTCCCAGCCCCCGAACGGGGCCAGCTTGGCGCCCAGCCCGACGTGGCGTTCGTGCAGCGGAGAGCGCAAGTGGTCGGCAGACATGAGACTCAACTTACCGGTGACCTTGGCGCTGGTTAGAGTCGCGGGGAACACCAAGTGTTTCCCACCAGCCGGGAGCACCGCCCACCGGCGGATCCCGGCCCCGATCGTCGCGGAGTGCCCGAGTGACCCAGCCCACCCTCAGCCTGGTCGACACCGACCCGGCCGAATTGGCGGTCGATGCCATCGTCATCGGCCTGCACAGCCAGCCCGACCAGGACGGCGCCCTGCTTCCGGCGTCCGGCGCGGAGAGCATCGCCGCCGCGTTCGACGGCAAGCTGACCTCGACGCTGGCGCTGCTCGGCGCGACCGGCGCCCCGGGCGAGGTGACCAAGCTGGCCACCCTCGGCACGGTCGCCGCACCGCTGGTGGTCGCGGTGGGCCTGGGTGACGAGCCGGCCGGCTCCGCGCCCGACCTGGAGACGCTGCGCCGGGGCACCGGCGCCGCGGTCCGCGCGCTGGCCGGCAGCGCCACCGTGGCGCTGGCCCTGCCGGTGCCGGACGACGCGGACGCCCCAGCGGTGCTGCGCGCCACGCTGGAGGGCGCGCTGCTCGGCGGCTACCGGTTCGCCGGCTACAAGACCAAGCCGCAGAAGGGCCGCCGGGAGCCGGTGACCGCGCTGCGGGTGCACGTGCCGGATGCCGCCGACCCGGCCGCGCAGTCCGAGGTGACTCGCGCCGAGGTGGTCGGCCGCGCGGTCCGGCAGGCCCGCGACTGGGTCAACATGCCGCCCAACGAGCTGCGCCCGGCGACCTTCGCCGACCTGGTCGCGGCGGCCGCCGAGCAGGCCGGGCTGGCCGTCGAGGTGCTCGACTTCGAGCAGCTCAAGGCCGGGGGGTACGGCGGCATCGTGGCGGTCGGGCAGGGGTCCGAGGCGCCGCCGCGGCTGGTCAAGCTGAGCTACACCCCGGACGGGGTGGCCGAGCCGAAGCGGGTCGCACTGGTCGGCAAGGGCATCACCTTCGACACCGGCGGCGTCAGCATCAAGCCGGCGGCCGGCATGTGGGAGATGAAGTCGGACATGGCCGGGGCGGCCGCGGTCGGCGCGACCATGCTGGCGATCGCCGCGCTCAAGCCAGGGGTGGCGGTCTCCGGGTACCTGGCGATCGCCGAGAACATGCCGTCCGGGTCGGCGTACCGGCCGGGCGACGTGATCACCATGTTCAACGGCAAGCGGGTCGAGGTGTTCAACACCGACGCCGAGGGCCGCATGGTGCTCGGCGACGCGATGGCCCGGGCCTGCGCGGACGGCGCCGACTACCTGTTCGAGACGTCCACCCTGACCGGCGGCCAGGTGATCTCGCTGGGCAAGCGGATCTCCGGCCTGATGGGCTCGGAGGAGGCGACCGCGCTGGTCAAGTCGGCCGGTGACACGGTCGGCGAGCCGGCCTGGCCGATGCCGCTGCCGGACGACGTGCGCAAGGGCATGGAGTCGGAGATCGCCGACATCTGCCAGACCAACGCCAACCTGGACCGGGCCGGGCACATGCTGCAGGGCGGCGTGTTCCTGCGCGAGTTCGTGGCGCCGGGCGTGGAGTGGGCGCACATCGACGTGGCCGGCCCGGCCTACCACTCCGGGGAGGCCACCGGTTACTGGACCAAGGGCGGGACCGGCGTGCCGATCCGCACCCTGCTGCAGGTCGTCGACTCGCTCTGAGCCGATCCGCCGTCCGGCCTGGCTCAGGCCGGGCGGCGTTTCCGCCGCTCGTTGAAGTCGCGCATCCGCTGCGGGTAACCGAGCAGCCGGACGTCGTAGATGGGCAGCGAGAGCTTGTGCGCGAACCGGCGGGCGACCTCGGGCGACTCGATCCGCCGCCGGGTCCACTCGCCGTCGTGTGCGACAAGCAACACCGTGGTCTCGGTCACCGTGGTCCGCGGCTCGATGAATGCCTCGACACCGGTCCGGCTGCGCACGAACTGGGTAAGGTGGTCGAGATCGGCCTGGTCAACCGGTCGTCCTCCGGCACCGACCGATCTCGGGCGCCGTCGAAACCAAGCCACTTCCGCTCCCCCTCGTCTCAGGTCCCGCAAGGGTACGACGAGCCGACGTGTCTTGGGGCACCTGCCCGCATAGAGCGGGTCCAGAAGTGACAAGATGTCCGAGACGGGACTGTGACCGTTTCCATTGTGTGACCCACATGGCGACGACTCGACTACTGGAGTCAACGTGAGCCAGCCGAACGGCGGAACCTTCGACATCGTCATTCTCGGCGCAGGCAGCGGCGGGTACGCGGCCGCGCTTCGCGCCGCCGAGCTGAACCTCTCCGTAGCGCTGATCGACAAGGCCGAGGTCGGAGGCACCTGCCTGCACCGGGGCTGCATCCCGACCAAGGCGCTCCTGCACGCGGCGGAGATCGCCGACCAGACGCGGGAGAGCGAGCAGTTCGGCGTGAAGGCCGATCTGGTCGGGATCGACATGGCCGGGGTGAACTCTTACAAGGACGGCGTCGTCGGCCGTCTCTACAAGGGCCTGCAGGGCCTGCTGGGCCACAACAAGAACATCACCCTGGTCCAGGGCGCCGGCAAGCTGGTCGGCAAGGACACCGTCGAGGTCGACGGGCAGCGCTACACCGGGCGGAACGTCATCCTCGCCACCGGTTCCTACTCGCGCACCCTGCCCGGCCTGGACATCGACGGCCAGAAGGTGATCGCCAGCGAGCACGCGCTGAAGCTGGACCGGGTGCCGAGCTCGGCGATCGTGCTGGGCGGCGGCGTGATCGGCGTCGAGTTCGCCAGCGTGTGGAAGTCGTTCGGCGCCGACGTGACCATCATCGAGGCCCTCCCCCGGCTGGTCGCCGCGGAGGACGAGGAGATCTCGAAGACCGTCGAGCGCGCGTTCCGCAAGCGGAAGATCAACTTCAAGGTCGGCAAGCCGTTCGAGAAGGTCGAGAAGACCGCGGACGGCGTCAAGGTGACCATCGCCGGCGGCGAGACCCTGGAGGCCGAGGTGCTGCTGGTCGCGGTCGGCCGCGGCCCGTCGACGGCCGGCCTGGGCTACGAGGAGCAGGGCATCACCCTGGACCGCGGCTTCGTGATCACCAACGAGCGCCTGCACACCGGCGTCGGCAACATCTACGCGGTCGGCGACATCGTGCCCGGCCTGCAGCTCGCGCACCGCGGCTTCCAGCAGGGCATCTTCGTGGCCGAGGAGATCGCCGGGAAGAACCCGGCGGTGATCGACGAGGCCGGCATCCCGCGGGTCACCTACTCCGACCCGGAGGTCGCGTCGGTCGGGCTCACCGAGGCCAAGGCCAAGGAGAAGTACGGCGCCGACAAGGTCACGTCGTACAACTACAACCTGGGCGGCAACGGCAAGAGCCAGATCCTCAAGACGGCCGGCTTCGTCAAGCTGGTCCGGGTCGAGGACGGCCCGGTGGTCGGCGTCCACATGGTCGGCGCCCGGATGGGCGAGCTGGTCGGTGAGGCGCAGCTGATCTACAACTGGGAGGCCTTCCCGGAGGAGGTCGCCCAGCTGGTGCACGCCCACCCGACGCAGAACGAGGCGCTGGGCGAGGCTTTCCTCGCGCTCGCGGGCAAGCCCCTGCACGCGCACAGCTGAATCAGATCGCTTCGATGAGGCTTATTCACGATAAGCGTCGTGGGTACGTCTCGACCGTCGTGAACAAGCCTCATTGGCGTTAAGGAGTTTGGGGAAAGATGCCGACATCGGTAACCATGCCGCGGCTGGGTGAGAGCGTCACCGAGGGCACCGTCACGCGCTGGCTCAAGCAGGAGGGCGAGCGCGTCGAGATCGACGAGCCGCTGCTCGAGGTCTCCACCGACAAGGTCGACACGGAGATCCCGTCGCCCGCCGCGGGTGTGCTCTCCCGCATCGTGGTCGGCGAGGACGAGACCGCGGAGGTCGGCAGCGAGCTGGCCGTCATCGCGGGCGAGGGTGAGGACGCCGGTTCGTCCGCCCCCGCGCCGGCCCAGGAGCAGGAGCAGGCCCAGGAGGAGCCGGAGCCGCCGGCCCCGACCACCCCGTCGACCGAGAAGCCGGTCGAGGAGGAGGCCCCCGCGCCGCAGACGGCGAGCGGCTCCGCCGAGGGCACCGAGGTGACGATGCCGGCGCTCGGCGAGAGCGTCACCGAGGGCACCGTCACCCGCTGGCTCAAGGCGGTCGGCGACACCGTCGAGGTGGACGAGCCGCTGCTCGAGGTCTCCACCGACAAGGTCGACACCGAGATCCCGTCGCCGGTGGCCGGCACGCTGCTGGAGATCCGGGTCCCGGAGGACGAGACCGCCGAGGTCGGTGGCGTGCTCGCGATCGTCGGCTCGGCGTCGTCCGCGCCGGCGGCCGAGTCGAAGCCGGCGCCCGCGCCGCAGGTGGAGTCGAAGCCGGCCCCGCAGGTCGAGTCGAAGCCGGCGCCCGCGCCGCAGCAGGCCCAGCCGAAGGCGGAGTCCGCGCCGGTCGGCGAGTCCTACGCGACCCCGGCCCCGGCCGCGGAGACCAAGCAGCCGGCCCCGTCCGCTCCCGCGCAGCCGGCCGCGCCGGCCGCCGAGACGGTCAAGGCGAACGGCGCCGGCGACGCCGGCTACGTCACCCCGCTGGTCCGCAAGCTGGCCGCGGAGAAGGGCGTGGACCTCGCCTCGCTGACCGGGACCGGCGTCGGAGGCCGGATCCGCAAGCAGGACGTGCTCGACGCCGCCGAGAAGGCGGCCGCGGCCAAGGCCCAGGCCGCCGCGCCGGCGCCCGCCGCCGCTGCCCCGGCCGCCGCCGAGGCCCCGGCCAAGGCGAAGGCCGAGCCGAGCCCGCTGCGCGGCCGCACCGAGAAGCTGACCCGGATCCGGGCCACCATCGCGCGCCGCATGGTCGAGTCGCTGCAGATCTCGGCGCAGCTCACCACGGTCGTCGAGGTGGACGTCACCAAGATCGCGACGCTGCGGAACAAGGCGAAGGCCGACTTCCAGGCCAAGCACGGCGTGAAGCTGACCTTCCTGCCGTTCTTCGCGCTGGCCACGGTCGAGGCGCTGCAGCAGCACCCGGTGGTCAACTCGTCGATCGACGTCGAGGCCGGCACGGTCACCTACCACGGCGCCGAGCACCTGGGCATCGCGGTGGACGCGCCGAAGGGCCTGGTCGTCCCGGTGATCAAGGACGCCGGCGACCTCAACCTGGCCGGGCTGGCCAAGCGGATCGCGGACCTCGCGGACCGCACCCGCAACAACAAGATCGGGCCGGACGAGATCGGCGGCGGCACCTTCACGCTGACCAACACCGGCAGCCGGGGCGCCCTCTTCGACACCCCGATCATCAACCAGCCGCAGGTCGGCATCCTCGGCCTGGGCGCGGTGGTCAAGCGCCCGGTGATCGTCAACGACCCGAACCTCGGCGAGATCATCGCGCCGCGGTCGATGGTCTACCTGGCGCTCAGCTACGACCACCGGATCGTGGACGGCGCGGACGCCGCCCGCTTCCTGGGCACGCTGAAGGAGCGCCTGGAGGCCGGGCACTTCGAGGCCGACCTCGGGCTCTGACACCGGTAAGACATTGCTGGGGTGCGCCACTGTGGCGTACCCCAGTTCTGTTTTGATCTGAATCTCTTTCGGGAAAGGGTGGGACCATGCGGATCGTCATGGCCGGTGCGTCCGGCTTTCTCGGCACCCGGCTCGCCGATCGGCTGCGGCAGAGCGGCCACGACGTGCACCGGCTGGTCCGGCAGCCGGCCACCTGGGACCCGGGGCAGGGCCGGCTCGACCCGGACGCGCTGGCCGGCGCGGACGCGGTGGTCAACCTGGCCGGGGCGAACATCGGGGCGCAGCGCTGGACCGCCAACTACAAGCGGGTGCTGCGGTCCAGCCGGGTGAACACCACCGACACGATCGCCCGGACCATCGCCAGACTGCCGGCCGCCGACCGCCCGCGCACGCTGCTGCAGGCCTCCGCGGTGGGGTGGTACGGCGACACCGGCGACCAGGAGGTCACCGAGGAGGCGCCGGCCGGCAGCACCTTCCTGGCCGACCTGTGCCGGGTCTGGGAGGCCGCCGCCCGGCCCGCCGAGGACGCCGGCACCCGGGTCGTGCTGCTGCGCACCGCGCCGGTGCTGGACCGGACCGGCGCGCCGCTGAAACCGCTGCTGCCGCTCTTCAAGCTGGGCGGCGGGGCGCGGCTGGGCAGCGGGCGGCAGTGGATGGCCTGGATCGCGCTGGGCGACTGGCTGGGCGCGACCGAGTTCCTGCTGGACCGCGAGGACCTGGCCGGGCCGGTCAACCTGGTCTCCGCCGAGCAGTGCACCAACGCCGCGTTCACCCGGACGCTGGCCGCCGCGGTGCACCGCCCGGCGCTGCTCTCGGTGCCCGGTCCGGTGCTCGATCTGGCGCTCGGCGAGCTCGGCGGCGAGTTGCGGCACAGTCAGCGGGCGGTGCCCGGAGTGCTGCGCGACGCCGGATTCTCCTGGGCATACCCGGACATCGCGTCCGCTCTGCAGGCGGCTTTGCGACCGGAACCCGCGATCGGCCGCTGAACTACAGCTCTCGCTGCTAACCTGCGGCTGATGTCCGTAGCCGCCCCCGCCCCAGCAGCGTCCGCCGATCCCCCTTCCGAGCCCGTCACCACGTCCGGCCGCCGGCCGCGCGCCTGGCGGGCTCATCTGACCGTGGCTCTGATCGCGCTCGCCCTGGCGGGCTACGTGACCCACGGCCTATGGGCGGACCCGTACCGTCACGTGCTCTCCGACAACGTCGGCGACCAGGCCTTCTTCGAGTGGCTGATGGGGTACGGGTACTACACCGTCACGCACGGCGCGGACCCGTTCTTCACCGACCTGCTGAACACGCCGCTCGGCGTGAACCTGGCCGCGAACACCTCGATCACGGTCTACACGGTGCTGCTGACGCCGCTGACCCACCTGGCCGGCCCGCAGGTCAGCTTCGTGACCGTGCTGACCCTGAACCTGGCCGGCTCCGCCTTCGCGTGGTACCTGTTCCTGCGCCGCTGGCTGGTCGGCAACGCCGGGGCGGCGGCGGTGGCCGGGCTGTTCTGCGGGTTCGCCCCGGGCTTCATCTCGCACGCCAACGGCCACCTGAACTGGACCGCCGGCTGGGTCGCCCCGGTGGTCATCTGGCAGGTGCTCAAGCTGCGCGAGGAGGGTCGCTGGCTGCGCAACGGGATCAAGCTGGGGCTGTTGCTCGCGATCGGCTTCTCGATCGCCGCCGAGGGGCTGTTCTACACCGCCCTGGCCAGCGGCATCTTCCTGCTGATCTGGTCCTGCGCGAAAGCGGTGCGGCACGAGGCGCGGGCCGCGCTGGGCACCGTGCTGCGGGCGCTCGGGGTGACCGCGGTGGTGGCCGGGACGCTGCTCGGCTACCCGCTCTACATGCACTTCGCCGGGCCGCAGACGTTCTCCGGGACCGGGTTCAACCAGAAGTACTTCGCCGAGGACCTCGGGGCGTACCTGTCCTACCCGAACCGGTCGCTGGCCGGGATGATCGGGCTGCACAAGGACCTCGCGCCGAACCGGACCGAGGAGACGTCGTTCTTCGGCGTACCGATGGTGGTCCTGATGGTCCTCGCCTTCATGCTGCTGCGGAACCGGGTCGCGCCGGGGCGGCGGGCCACGCTGCGCGCCGTCGGCCTGGTCGGGCTGATCTTCGCGGTGCTCTCCTGGGGTCCGCGGCTGTTCATCAACAAGCATCAGTACAGCTTCCCGCTGCCCTACGCCGCCCTCCAGCACCTGCCGCTGTTCGACTCGGCGCTGCCGGTCCGGTTCTCGCTGGTCGTGGTCGGGGTGTTCGGCATCCTGCTGGCGCTGCTGCTGGACGAGCTGATCAGCCGGCGGATCCCGCTCGGCGCGCAGCACGGCGCGCTCTGCGCCGCCGTGGTGGTCAGCCTGCTGCCGCTGTTCCCGCTGCCGGTCCGGGTCCAGCACCGCTCGCCGGAGCCGGCGTTCATCGCCAACGGCACCTGGAAGCGGTACGTGCCGGAGGGCGGGACGCTCTCCGCGCTGCCGTTCGCGCTGAACGTGACCGCGGACGGGCAGCGCTGGCAGGCGTACACGATGGCCCGCGGCGGCCGGCAGTTCCGGATCCCGGGCGGTTACTTCCTCGGCCCGCAGGCCGAGGGCGAGGCCGGCCGGAAACTGGAGGGCCAGATCGGCGCTCCGCAGCGGGCCACCGACTGGATGTTCCTGCGCGCCGCCTGGTGGGGTTACGTCGTCCAGGCGACCAACGCGGACCGGGCGCAGGCCCGGGCCGACTTCGCCTACTGGGGCCTGGACGCGGTCTTCCTGCCCGCCGAGATCACCGGCTCCGACCACCAGACCCTGTTCCGGGACGCGTTGCTGACCACCGCCACCGATCTGCTCGGCCCGCCGGAGCGGGTGGACGACGTGCTGGTGTGGCGCATTCGTCGCGGGGTGGACCCGGTCGACCGCTGAGTACCGGTGAGTACGGGGCTAGGCTTTCCGCTGTGACCTCCTCCGTACTCACCGTTCTGCGCCCCGGGCTGGTCGACTACCGCGACGCGTGGGACGAGCAGAAGCGTTTGCACGAGGCCGTGGCGAGCGGCGCCCAGCCGGACACGATCCTGCTGCTGGAGCACCCCAGCGTCTTCACCGCCGGCAAGCGGACCGAGCCCGCCGACCGGCCGTGGGACGGCACCCCGGTGGTCGACGTCGACCGCGGCGGCAAGATCACCTGGCACGGTCCCGGCCAGCTGGTCGGCTACCCGATCCTGCGCCTGCCCGACCCGGTCGACGTGGTGGCCTATGTCCGCCGGGTCGAGCAGCTGCTGATCGACGTCTGCGCCGAGTTCGGCGTGCCCACCGAGCGGGTCGAGGGCCGCAGCGGCGCCTGGGTCCGGGCCACCGACGGCGGCCCGGACCGGAAGATCGCCCAGATCGGCATCCGGGTGGCCCGTGGTGTCACGCTGCACGGTTTCGCGCTGAACTGTGACTGCGACCTGGCGGCCTTCGACCGGTTCGTGCCGTGCGGGATCCGCGACGCCGGGGTCACCTCACTCAGCGCCGAGCTGGGCCGGCCGGTGACCGTGGCCGAGGTGATGCCGGTGGTCGAGCGGCACCTCACGACCCTCTTCTGATCCGGAAGACGACGGTGGCGCCCCGGTCCGGGCAGGCCACCAGGTCGTCGACGGCCGTGCAGCCGTAGGACAGCACCCGCGGCAGCGTGCCGTACAGCCGGCCGGTGCGCAGGTCGGTGACCTCGGTGTGGTCACCGGCCGCGCGCAGCAGCAGGCCGTCGGTCACCTCGCCCCGGCCCAGCCTGCGGAGCACCTCGCCGGTCGTCAGGTCGAGCAGCGCGAGCCGCCCGTCCAGGGAACGGACCACCCCGTCGGCGTAGTCGTGCCACCCGGGCGCGGTCCAGCGCACCGCCCCGGTGCGCGGGTCGAAAGCGGTCAGGCCGCGCTCCCCCAGCACGCAGAGCAGGGCGCCGCAGAGGACCGCGTCGCGCGGCATCAGCACACTGGACGGCTGCGCCCAGGCCAGCTTCAGGTCGGGCAGGCGCAGCGCGGTGATCGTGGTCGGGCCCAGCACGTAGGCCTGGTCGCCGGCCAGCACCGCCAGCGGGTCGTCCGGGTCGATCGCCTCGTCCACGACCCGGCTGCCCAGCGGCCGCCCGTCGGCCGCCGACCACACCTGCGCGCTGCCCAGGCCGTCCAGGGTGAGCAGGTAGCGCCCGGCCGGGTCGAGCATCGCGCCGGTCGCCTCGGCGGGCCGGCTCCAGAGGATCCGGCCGGTCGCCAGGTCGGCCAGGCGCATGACGCCGACGTCGTCGTCCCAGTCGCTGAGCAGCGCCCGGTCGCCGAGCAGGGTCGGCGGGCTCGCCGCCGACCAGCGCTCCTTCCCGGTGGCCGGGTCGAGCGCCACCAGCTCGGTCTCGTCGGTGGCCACCAGCACCGCGCCGGACCGGGTCAGCCGGAGATCCGCCCCGGGGATCAGCTGGAGGTGGACCTGCCAGGCCGGGCCGCCCGGCCGCAGCGGCCGGGCGACCAGGTCGGTGCCCTCGTCGGCGGCCGGGTGCGCGGTGTACAGCGCCTCCGGGGTGAGCAGGACGGTGATCGCGGCCCGGCCCGAGGTGCCGGCGATCTGCGGGAACGCCTCGATCCGGGGTGGCGCGGCCGCGCCGCCGAGCAGCAACAGCACGGCAGCCGCGGCCGCGCCCCGGAGCTTGCGCCACGGGATCCGGCGGTCCCGCTCCGGGGCGGGGGCCGGCGCCACGTCGAGGTCGATGAGCACGGGCCCAACCTACGACTACGGCGCGAGCCGGTGCGGGTCCCTCGGGAACGCGGTGACCTCGCGGACGTTCGCCGCCCCGGTCAGCCGGGCGACCAGACGTTCCAGGCCGATCGCCCAGCCGCCGTGCGGGGGCATGCCGTACCGGAAAGCGTCCAGATAGCCCCGATAGGCGGCGAGTGGCTCGCCGGCCGCGTGCAACGCGGCGACGTAGTCGGCGTGCCGGTGCAGCCGCTGCCCGCCGGTGACGATCTCCAACCCCCGGAAGAGCAGGTCGAACCCGTTCGAGTACGCCGGGTCCGCCGGGTCCGGGTGGGTGTAGAACGGCCGTTTGCGCATCGGGTAGCCGGTCACGAAGACGAACTCCGAGCCGTGCTCGCGCCGCGCCCACTCGCCCAGCGCGCGCTCGTGCGCCGGGGCCAGGTCCGGCTCGTCGGCCGGCGCCCCGGCGATCTTCAGCGCCTCGGCGAAGTGCACGGCCGGGATCTCGGCCGGCACCCCGGGCGTCGCGAACCCGGTCCGCTCGGTGATCGCGCCGAACATCCCGGCGAGGGTCCGGGTCAGCGCGGCCATCACGTCCCGGTGGTCGGCGATGAAGCCCATTTCGGCGTCCAGCGAGGTGTATTGGGTCAGGTGCCGCGCGGTGTCGCTGTTCTCCGCCCGGAACACCGGCCCGACCTCGAAGACCCGCTCGAAGACCCCGACCATCATCTGCTTGTAGAACTGCGGCGACTGGGCGAGATAGCCGGGCCGGCCGAAGTAGTCCAGCTGGAAGACGTTCGCGCCGGACTCGGTGGCCGACTCGACGATCTTCGGGGTGTGCACCTCGACGAACCGCTGCGCCTCCAGGGCCGCGCGGAACCCGGCGGTGGCGGCCGCGGAGATCCGCAGCGCGGCCCGCCGGGCCGGATGCCGCAGCGCCAGCGCCGCGTGGTCCAGCTGGGCGGGCAGGCCCGCGGTCAGCACGGGTCGATGCAGTTCGAACGGCAACGGTACGTCCACCGCGGCGTGCACGTGGATCTCCGGCGAGGTCAGCTCCACGCCGTTCGGCGCCTGCTCGTTCGGGGTGACGGTGGCCGTGACCGAGACGACGCTCTCCTCCGGCGCGGTCAGCTGCGCCGGGTCGGTCACCACCACCTGGGCCAGCCCGGCCGCGTCCCGGATGATCAGGAAGGAGACCGCTTTCAGCCGCCGGATCCGATGGACCCAGCCTTCGACCAGGACCTTTTCGTACGGATGGGACGCCAGTTCGGTGGAGAGGATGCGTTGCATGGCGGTTACCTCCTCTGGTGACTGCAACGCGGCCCCAGGGAGGTGCGGGCGAGCGGGAATCCTCGCGGTACCACCGCACCTTCGCACCCGCGCCGTTACACGCGGGTGCCTCTTGCACTGCTCGGCTCCGGGGTGTCTTCACGCTCCGGCGCTCGGGCCACCGTCACAGCTGCTGGTGGCTCTCTCGGCCGGCGGATCGGAGCGTTACTCGGTCCCATCACTGCCGTGCCGGGCAGTCTAATCAGGTCCGGCCGCCACCCGCATCCGGATTTCCCAGCATATGGTGACGGCGGTCACAGGTCAGGTCACGTGAGCCTCGTCGCCCCTGCGCTGCGGGCGGCCCGGATCGGCGTAATCTCGGGGTCGTGACTATTGCTCCCGAGGGCCGCCGCATGCTGCGCATCGAGGCGCGCAACGCCGAAACTCCCATCGAGCGGAAGCCGCCGTGGATCAAGGTCAAGGCGAAGATGGGTCCGGAGTACACCCAGATGCGCGGGCTGGTGCAGAAAGAGGGCCTGCACACCGTCTGCCAGGAGGCGGGCTGCCCGAACATCTACGAGTGCTGGGAGGATCGCGAGGCGACCTTCCTCATCGGTGGAGACCAGTGCACCCGCCGCTGCGACTTCTGTCAGATCGACACCGGTAAGCCGGCCGAGTTCGACGCCGACGAGCCGCGCCGGGTCGGCGAGTCCGTCGCCACCATGGGCCTGCGCTACGCCACCGTCACCGGCGTCGCCCGGGACGACCTGCCCGACGGCGGCGCCTGGCTCTACGCGGAGACCGTCCGGCAGATCCACAAGCTGCAGCCCGGCTGCGGTGTCGAGCTGCTGATCCCCGACTTCAACGCCGAGCCCGCCCAGCTGGCCGAGGTGTTCGGCGCGGCGCCCGAGGTGCTCGCGCACAACGTCGAGACGGTCCCGCGGATCTTCAAGCGGATCCGCCCCGGCTTCCGCTATGAACGCTCCCTCGACGTGATCACCCAGGCCCGCGCGGCCGGCCTGGTCACCAAGAGCAACCTGATCCTCGGCATGGGCGAGGAGCGGTCGGAGATCTCCGCGGCCCTGCGCGACCTGCACGCCGCCGGGTGCGAGCTGATCACCATCACGCAGTACCTCCGGCCGACGCCGCGGCACCACCCGGTCGAGCGCTGGGTCAAGCCGGAGGAGTTCGTCGAGCTGCGCGAGGAGGCCGAGCAGATCGGCTTCGCCGGCGTGATGAGCGGGCCGCTGGTCCGGTCGTCGTACCGGGCGGGGCGGCTCTACAAGCAGGCGCTCGACGCCCGCGGCTGATCCGTCCGCACCACAAGCGGCGGCGTTCCGTCGCTGCGTTCGCGACGTCTCGTCGCTGTCTTTTTGCTGCGGCCCCGGCTCAGGCTGGGGTCGCTTGCTTTTCCGGCTTTCCGGCTTTCCGGCCGGCGCCCACTTTCGCCCCGCGTGGCCCGGCGCCGCCTCGCCTGCACGGCACCGTTTCTTCTACGCGGTCCCACACCCGTTTTGTCCGCGCAGCCTGGCATCTCCCCCGCCCGACCGGCACCGCTTTGTCCGCGCAGCCCGGCATCGCTCCCGCCCGACCGGCACCGCCTTGTCCGCACGGTCCGGCATCGCTCCCGCCCGACCGGCACCGCCTTGTCCGCACGGTCCGGCATCGCTCCCGCCCGACCGGCACCGCCTTGTCCGCGCAGCCCGGCATCGCCCCCGCCCGACCGGCACCGCTTTGTCCGCACGGTCCCGGACACGACGAAGGCCCGCGACCGCTCCAGGTTCTTCGTCACCCTGGTGTGGTCGCGAGCCTTCGGGCGGCGCGCGGGCCGGTCACTTCTTGCCCTTCTTACCCTTCTTGCCCTTTTTGCTGTCCTTGTCCTTACCCTTGCCGTCGCGTTCCCGGCGGAACTCGGCGAGACGGCGATCGGTCTCCGCCTCCGCCGCGGCGGCCTCGGGGAAGAACACCGGATAGAGCAGCCGGCCGAGAAGCAGCATGATCGGCGCCATCCAGGCCCACCACGGGATCCCGGACTCCGGCCCGAACAACGCCTCCACCACCTGGTACGCGTCGTCGACGGCGCTGTCCATCACCAGCCCCCGAAGGAAGAACGAAACGTGTCCTGCATGACGGCTCCCTAAGCTGTCGGTCGGCCCCCAACATCGGGCCCGCGCCACCTGGGATTAGCCTTCGCCGCCCCGCGCCCGAAATGCCCCCACCCCGCAACCCGCCGCACCCACCCAGCACCCGAACCAGCCCGCGCGGAGCCACGCCCCACCCGCCGCCACGCCGCGACCAAGCGAGGAGCCGCCGGGTCAGGCACCGCCGACAGCCGACCGATCAGCGCCGCCAACAGCCACCCGGTCAGCCCCGCCAACAGCCACCCGGTCAGCCCCGCCAACAGCCACCCGGTCAGCCCCGCCAACAGCCACCCGGTCAGCCCCGCCAACAGCCACCCGGTCAGCCCCGCCAACAGCCGGGCCGGTCAGTCGTCGAGGAGGCGAAGGCGGCGGCGACCACGGCGGCCTCCACACCCGGCCGAGCCGACAGCCGCCGGGCCAGGCACCGCCGCGACAGCCGCTGGGCCAGGCGCCGCCGCGACAGCCGCTGGGCCAGGCGCCGCCGCGACAGCCGCTGGGCCAGGCGCCGCCGACAGCCGACCGGTCAGTCGTCGAGGAGGCGAAGGCGGCGGCGACCACGGCGGCCCCCACGCCCGGCCGAGCCGACAGCCGCCCAGTCAGGTGTCGAGCAAATGGAGGCGGTGGGCGACCGCGGCGGCCTCCACCCGGTTGGTCACCGCGAGTTTCGCGATGATGCGGGAGACGTGGACGCTCGCGGTCTTCGGGGAGATGAACAGGCGCTGGGCGATCTGACCGTTGCTCAGGCCCTCGGCGACCAGCCGCAACACCTCGCGCTCGCGGGCGGTCAGCACCTCCTCCGCCGCGGTCTCGGCTGCCGCCGGGCGCACCCCGAGCCGGCGGGCCAGCGTCTCGGCCGCCTCGCGGAGCGGGACGGCGCCCAGCTCGGTGGCGATCCCGGTGGCCTCGGCCAGCGCCGCAGCCGCCGCGGACCGGTCGGCCGCCTGCGCCTCGGCGCTCCGCAGCAGGGCCGTGGCCAGCTCGAACGGCGGCCCGTCGACCCGCCTCGCGGCCACCGCCGCGGTCCAGCGCTCGACCCCACCGTCCAGCTCGGCCTCGACCTGTGCCCCGGCCGCCAGCTCCGCCGGGTAACGCCGCGGCAGCCGGGCCGCGATCGCCCGCACCCGCTCGGCCAGCTGCTCCACCACATCGGACCAGGCACCCGGCCCGGAAAGCGACTCTCGACCCCCAGCCGCCGAAACATCCCGCCCACCGGCCGACTCCCGGAGCGATGCCGCCAGGACATCCCGCCCACCAGCCGGCTCCCGAAGCGGCGCCGCCGGAACATCCCGCCCACCAGCCGACTCCCGGAGCGATGCCGCCAGGACATCCCGCCCACCAGCCGGCTCCCGCAGCGACGCCGCCGAAAGGCTCCGCCCACCCGCCGACTCGCGGGCGAAGGACACCGCCCGAGCCGCCGTGGCGAGCACCTGCCAGGCATACCGTGGCCGGTCCGGCAGGCCCGGATCGACCACCGCGAGGCGGGCCGCGGCCACCGCCGCCGGGGCGTCGCCGGCGGCGAGGGCGGCCAGGACGCGCAGCTCCAGCATCCAGAGGCGTTTCTCGCAGGGCACATAAGGCTTGCCGAGCATCCCGGTCGCCCGGGTCAGCGCCTGCTCGGCCCGGGCGTGGCCGCGGGCCAGCCGGAGCCGGGCGCGCAACCGCAGCCAGGGCAGCGCCATCAGGCCGGGCGGGTCCTGCCGGCCGGCTTCGGCGAGCCGGGCCTCCGCCTCGTCCCAGCGGCCCAGCGCGATCAGCGCCTCGGCCTGGTTGGCCAGCAGGTAGACCCCGGTGGTGCGGGAGACGCCGTAGCGGCTGGCGTGCGGGACGCCCTCGGCCGCGGCGGCCGCCGACTCCGCGTAGCGGCCCAGCTCGAACAGGACGTCGGAGACGTTCACCAAGCCGTGCGAGAGGGCCTGGTCGTCACCGCCGGCCCGGGCCTCGTCGACCGCGCGGACCAGGATCGGCAGGCCGTCGGCGGCGGGCACCCAGCCGGCGCAGACCTGCCCCTTGGTGATCTCCGCGTAGACCCGGGCGCTGGCGTCGCCGAGCCGGTCGACCGCGGCCCGGACCTGCTCCCAGATCCGCTCCACCTCGTCGCCGTCCATGCTGGCGAACAGGTAGGCCACCTCGCCGAGCAGCTCGGCCCGGTCCCGCCCGTCCGGCGCCTCGGTGAGCAGGCGGTACGCCTCCTTGGTCTCGGCGAAGCCGTCGCTCTTGCCGGCGGTGCGCAGCAGCTTGGCCCGGCGCACCAGCAGTCGCCCGGCGCGCACCGGCTCGGCAGCGGCGTCCAGGTCGCCGAGCGCGGCGCGGGTCAGGCTGAGCGCCCGGTGCAGCTCGCCGGACTCGATCGCGACCAGCGCGGCCTCCTCCAGCAGGTCGAGGTGGCAGGTGCCGAGCAGCTCGGCCGCCTCCGGCACCTGCTCCCACAGCTCAAGGACCCGGTCGAGCAGGCGGGCCTGCTCGGCGAAGGCGAAACGGCGGCACGCCTCGTCGGCCGCGCGTTTCGCGGTGACCAGGGCGCGCGGATGGTTGTTGGCCGCGTGCCAGTGGTGGGCGATCTCGGCGGGCGCCCGGCCGGCCGGCACCAGCTGCGGGTCGGCCTCGATCGCCTCCGCGTAGCGCGCGTGCAGCCGGACGTGCTCGCCGGGCAGCAGGTCGTCGTGGACCGCCTCGCGGACCAGGGCGTGCCGGAACTCGTAGCCCCCGTCCGGGTCGAAGACGATCAGCTGGCCGGCGACCACCACGCGCAGCGCCGACTCACAGGTCAGCTCGTCGACCCCGGCCACCCGGGCGATCAGCTCGTGACCGATCCGGGTGCCGCCGACCGCGGCCACCCGGAGCATCCGCTGCGCCGCCTCGGGCATCAGGTCGACCCGGGCGAGCAGCAGGTCGCGCAGGGTCTCCGGGATGTCGGCGCAGGCCGGGTCGGCGCCGGCGGCGAGCTGCTCGATGAAGAACGGGATGCCCTGGGCGCGCCGGGTCACCACGTCGACGGTCTGCGGCTCCGGCTCGCCGCCGAGCAGGTGGCCGAGCAGCTCGGCGGTGCCCTCCCGGTCGAGCCGGTCGACCTCCAGGCGCTGCACGCCACGGACCCGCTCCAGCTCGGCCACGAACGGCCGCAGCGGGTGGCCGCGGTGCAGCTCGTCGGTGCGGTAGGTGGCCAGCAGCATCAGCCGGGGCGCCCGGGCCGAGCGCACCAGGAACCCGATCAGGTCGCGGGTGGACCGGTCGGCCCAGTGCAGATCCTCCAGGACCAGCAGCAGCGGCCGCTCCGCGCTGAGCCGGGCGACCAGCGACCCGACCAGCTCGAAGAGCAGCCCGCGATGGGTCTCGCCGAGCTCGGACGGCGGGCCCAGCTCGGGCAGCAGCCGGGCGAAGTCGGCCTCGCGCCCCTGGAGGACCGCGCGCCCCTCGTCGCGGACCAGCTCGCGCAGGGCCGCCGCGAACGGCGCGAACGGCAGCCCCTCCTCGCCCAGCTCCAGGCAGTGGCCGGTGAGCACCCGGACCGGCTCGCCGGCCAGGCGCCGGGTGAACTCCTCGACCAGCCGGGTCTTGCCCACCCCGGCCTCGCCGCCGACCAGCAGGACGGCCGGCTCCCCGCCGCGCACCCGGCGGAGCGCCTCGTGCAGCGTGGCCAGCTCGCCCTCCCGGGCGACCAGGATCTCGCTGTGGCTGCTCCCCGTCGTCATGGATGCGAGCATGCCACGCGGGTCCGACAACAGATCGAGGCCGATCATGCCGGGCGGGCCCGACCCGACATCCAGGCCGATCATGCCGCTCGGGACCGCAGCGCCACCCGGCGTACGAAGAAGCGCCTCCGATGTCGTCCCCCGGCCACCTCCCGCGCCAGCCGCTCGGCCTCGGCCTGCCGCTGGAGTTCCGCGCCGCGCTGCCGGGCCAGGTACAGATTGATCTCGGGCATCATCGCCGTGCTCCTCGCGAGTCGGGTCGTCGTCCTTGCTGACGTCGACTCTTCGCGGGAAGGCGGCCCCGGCGCATGGGGACGCTGCCCGACATCCGGGCTGCGGACCCCCTTACGGCACGGCCGGCGGGTGCCCGGGCCGCCGTAAGGTACCTGAGTCCCACTACACTTTCCGGCTATGGCAAAACCCCAGGAGAAGGTGTCGTTCGGCGAGCGCCTGAAGCAGATCGGCCAGGTGTTCTCGTTCACCGCGAAACAGGACAAGTGGTTCGTTCCACTGGTCATCGGCGCGGTGGCGATCCCGATCGCGCTCACCGTGGTCGCCACGCTGAACTGGGGCTTGCTCTGGATCCCGGTCGGCATCCTGGTCACCCTGCTGGCCGTGCTGATCGTGCTGAACCTGCGCTCCAACACCGCGATGATGAACGTGGCGGAGGGCCAGCCCGGCGCCGCCGCCTCGCTGATGGAGAACATGCGCGGTGACTGGCGGGTCCGCCCGGCGGCCAGCTCGACCACCCAGTTCGACATGGTGCACGTGGTGATCGGCCGGCCCGGCGTGATCCTGCTCGCCGAGGGCAACCCGCAGCGGGTCAAGGCGCTGCTCGGCCAGGAGAAGAAGCGGCTGTCCAAGGTGATCGGCAACGCGCCGCTCTACGACTACGTGATCGGCACCGAGGAGGGTCAGCTCCCGGTCCGCAAGCTGCGCACCACGATGCTGAAGCTGCCCCGCAACCTCACCGGCAAGGACGTCAACGCGCTGGACAAGCGTCTCGGCGCGCTGATGGCCCGCCCGCAGATGCCGAAGGGCGCGATCCCGAAGAACATGCGGCCCAGCAAGGGCGCCTTCCGGCAGCAGCGTCCGCGCTGACCTGAGCTCCATCCCGGCGGTCCACCCCCGCCGCCGGGCCACGAACTGAAGACGGAGACGAGATGTCAACCGCTGGGCCCAACAGCCTGCAGCGCCGGCTGTCGAGCTGCGAGGTCGGTGACGTCTGGTCCGGCGTCGACGAGCGGGGCCGGCCGGTGACGGTGGCCCGGCTCAACGAGTTGGCGTCGGCCGACGAGCGATGGCGCGGAGCGTTCCGGGCCGCCTCCGAGGCGCTGGCCGCGGCGGACGGCGACGGCCTGCCGATCGCCGGGTCCGACCACGACGGCGAGCGGCCCTGGGTGGCCTGCCCCGGCGCGGCCGGCGCGGGCGGCGCGGCGGAGATCTTCACGGTGCTCGGTCAGCAGCTGCGCCCGGCTTTCGCCGGGGAGGGTTCGCCGTCCGGCGCCGGCGATCCGGTGGTCGCGCACGACGCCGCTTTCGTACGGCCGGAGCCCGACCCGCCGACGGTGCCGTTCCAGCCGGTCACCCCGGCGCCCAGCGTCCCGGCGCAGCGCACGGCCACCTCCCCGGTGCCGGTCCAGCCGGTGGCCACCCACCCGATCTCGGCGCAGCCGGCCTCCGGGCACCCGGTCTCCGGGCATCCGGCCGCCGGGGGCCCGACGTCCGGCCCGCCGTCCTCCGGCCTTCCGTCGTTCGGCAACCCGATCTCCGTGGTGCCGATCTCCGGGAGCTCCCCGCCGTACCGTCAATCGGGCGGCAAACCGCGACCGGAGCGCCTCCTGTTGCTGATCGTGGCCCTGGTGTCGGTGCTGGTCGGCGCCGCCATCGGCGCCGCCGTGGTGAGCGCGACCGACGACGACGGCGACCGTGCGGCGAGCCCCGCCCCGAGCGGCGCGCCGGTCACCTACACCGACGCGCAGCTGCTGCTGCCGGCCACCCCGCCGGCCCGGCCGGGCCTGGACCCGGCGCCGGACGGCACCTGGCCGGACGGCTGGCCCAAGTTCCCCTGGGGCAAGCCCGAGGTCCAGGACGTGACCGGGCTGCCCGGCCTGGGCTTCGACTTCCGCATGCCGGCCGGCTGGACCTGCGAGCTCGCCGAGAAGGCGGAGGCCGCGGTGCACTACCGGTGCGGGCGGTGGGAGGGCACCACGCTGACCGCCGGCGGCGACCTCACGGTGCGCACCTGCGCGCCGGTCTGCGACGACACCGCGCGGGTCGCCCTGCGGCAGCGCGAGGAGGCCTGGGGTCTACGGTGGACCAGCGGCAGCTCGTTGCGCGCCTGGGCCGACACCACCCAACTGGACGGCACGGCGGTCTACGGCCTGGTCTACGTCGGGTTCTGGCGCACCGTTCCGGAGGGCATCCTGGACCGGGAGGTCGTCCTGCGGATGACCGCGCCGGCGACCGCGATGGACGACGTGAAAAAAGTGGCCGACAGCATCCGCGACCGCACGTACTCGCAATAAGGAGTCCTCCGTGGCCAGCACCCTCGCTGTTCCTGGCAGCTACCCGACCATCCGTGACGCCCTCGAGGTGGCGCCGGACGGCGCGGTCATCAGCGTCGCCCCCGGCAGTTACCGGGAGCGGATCGAGTTGCAGGGCCGGCGGCTGACCCTGCGCGGCACCGGGGAGCCGGGCACCGTGGTGGTGGACGCGGCCGGGCTGGAGGGTCCGGCGCTGGCCGTGCTCGGCGGCGAGGTCACCGTCGAGGGCCTGGCGCTGACCTCCGGGGACTACCCGGCGGTCTCGGCGATCAACGCCCGGCTGACCGTCCGCCGATGCCAGCTGGCCGCCGGGTACGGCGCCGGCCTGCAGGCCACCGACATGTCCACCGTCGAGGCCGCCGAGGTGAAGGTCGAGCGCGGCCAGCACGGCCTGGTCTTCTCCGACTCGGGCGGCACGGTGGACTCGTGCGAGATCCGCGGGGTGAACGACGACGGCATCATCGTCCGGCTCGGCGCCGACCCGGCGATCCGCAACACCACGATCGCCGACTGCGGCTACCGCGGGATCTACGTCTACCAGTCCGGCCGCCCGGTGATCGAGCGCTGTGACGTCTCCGGCACCGGCGACGCCGGCATCGTGGTGGCGAACAGCAGCTCGCCGCAGATCCGGGAGACCTGGGTGCACGAGACCAGCGGCTCCGGGATCGTGGTCGGCGCCGGCTGCACCGCGGTGGTCGAGCAGTGCCGGGTGGACGGCACCGCCGAGCCCAAGGTCAGCGTCGACCCGCGGGCCCAGGCCACGGTCACCCTCTCCGAGGGCGGGCCGGCGCCGCGGGCCGGCATCACCGAGTCCGGCAACGGCCAGGACGCCGCCGAGGTGGACCGGCTGCTCACCGAGCTGGACTCGATGATCGGCCTGGCCGGGGTGAAAAATGAGGTCCGCGCCCTGATCGACGAGATCCAGGTGAACGAGTGGCGGCGCAGCGCCGGGCTGTCGGTCGGCGCGGCCAGCCACCACCTGATCTTCACCGGCGCCCCGGGCACCGGTAAGACGACCGTGGCCCGGATCTACGGCCAGCTGCTCAAGGCGCTCGGCGTGCTGCCGAACGGGCGGTTCCGCGAGGTGTCCCGCCGCGACCTGGTCGGGCAGTACATCGGGCACACCGCGGAGAAGACCACCTCGGTGTTCGAGGAGGCGATGGGCGGCGTGCTGTTCATCGACGAGGCGTACACGCTGTCCCGGGCCGGCGGGGCCAGCGCCGACTTCGGCCAGGAGGCGATCGACACCCTGGTCAAGCTGATGGAGGACCACCGCGACCAGGTCGCCGTGATCGTCGCCGGGTACACCCAGGAGATGCTCGACTTCCTGGACGCCAACTCGGGTCTGGCCTCCCGGTTCGCCAAGACCCTCGAATTCGAGAACTACGGTCCGGACGAGCTGGTGCTGATCGCCACCCGGATCGCCAAGAACGACGACTACGTCTTCGCCCCCGGCCTGACCGAGGCGCTCTACGAGCACTTCTCGCAGATCGAGCGGGACCGCAACTTCGGTAACGCGCGCGAGGCCCGCAAGCTGCTGGAGGGGATGCGCAAGGCGCAGTCCGGCCGGCTCCGCTCGCTCGGCCGGATGCCCAGCCGGGACGACCTGACCACGCTCGTCGTCGACGACCTGCTGACAGCGATCCGCTGATTGTCGGGGGCAGCACATAGAATGGGCTCTCTATCGCGGGGGACGGGGAGGCAGCGGTGAACCCTGACGGCTACCCGGGGCCGGCGTACGGCGCCGCTGCGCCGCAGCCTCAGCCCGCCCCGCCCCCGGCGGTGCCGGCCGCGCCGGCGCAGGCCCACGCCACCGCCGCGGCCACCCCCCTGCGCCGGGTCAGCACCCAGGCGCGGGGCAGCGTCCAGGTGCCGGCCGCCGGCTCCCCGCAGCCACCCGCCGCCGCGCCCGCGCCGCAGCGGCACCCCGCGCCGCCACCGCCCAGCCCGGCCGGCGCGGCCGGCGACGCCGGGGTCCGGGCGATCCCGCGCCGCGGCCAGGTCGGCCCGGTCAGCCTCACCCAGATCGTGGTCGCCGAGCTGGCCGTGCTGGCCACCGTGGCCGCGGCGATCCAGGGGCTGCTGCCCGCACTCGTGGTCGGCGCCTGCGGCCTGGTCCTGATCGTGGTCTTCTTCGCCCGGCAGCGCGGCCGCTGGTGGCTGGAGCACCGGCAGGTGGCCCGGGCGCACGCCCGGCGCCGGGCGGCCACCCTGGAGACCGGCAGCGGCCCGGTGCTGGCCGCGCTCCGCACCATCGCGCCCGGCCTGGCGGTCCGCGACATGACCGCGCAGGACGGGGCGAAAGCCGGGGTGGCCAAGGACGAGGCCGGCTGGTTCAGCGTGGTGGCCCTCACCCCGACCGCCCCGATGCACCACGACGGCGCCCCGATCCCACTGGACGCGCTGGTCAGCGTGCTCGCCGCGACCGAGCAACCGGGCGTGGTGCTGGAGCTGGTCACGCACACCGTGCCGGCGCCCAGCCCGGACGTGCACGCCGCGTCGCCGGCCGGGTCGTCCTATCGGCAGCTGGTCGAGTCGCTCAGCCCGGAGCCGGTCCCGGCGCACCGGGAGTCGACGATCAGCGTCCGGGTCGACGCCCGGGTGCTGGCCGAGGCGCTCCACGACCACACCGCCGACCTGGAGGCGGCCGCCGCGCTGGTGGCCGGCCTGGGCCGCAAGGTGGCGACCAGCCTGCGCCGGGTCGGGATCGGCTGCCGGGTGCTGGACGCCGACGAGCTGCTGGCCGCGCTGGCCCGGTCCTGCGACGTCGAGGCCGGCGCGCTGGCCGAGGGCTCGCAGGTCGACGAGGACTGGACGCACTGGCGGTCGGCCCGCCTGGTGCACCGGACGTACTGGTTGAAGACCTGGCCCACCTCGGCCGGGGAGATCGGTTCGTTGTTCGCCTGGGCGGCCACCGCGCCCGCCGCGCAGACCAGCGTGGCGCTGGTGCTGAACGCGGCGGCCGACGGGGACGACGTGGCGGTGCGGGCCTTCATCCGGCTGGCCACCCGGCCCGACGCCGATTTGGGCGCGCTCGACCGGGTGCTGGTCGACGGGGTGCGGCGGGTCGGGGCCGAGCTGGAGCCGCTGGACGGGGAGCACGGGCCGGCCACCTATGCCACGGCGCCGACCGGAGGTGGGGCGGGATGACACATCCGGACCGGGAGGGGGCCTGGCGGCCGTACCCTCCGCAGCAGCCCGCCGAGGACGAGCAGCAGCAACAGCAGCCGTTGCCTCCGCCTCCGGCCGTCTTCCCGCCGCAGGCGGTGGCCCGGGCATCGGTGCGGCCGCAGGGGCAGTTCCCGCCGCCGCCGGGGCAGTTCGCGCAGCAGCAGTACCCGGCGCAGGAGCCCTATGGGCCGCCGGGGCAGTATGCCGCGCAGACGCCGCCGTCGCAGGCCGTGAGCCCGATGCCGGCGCAGCCGATCCAGCCGTTCCAGGGCCAGCCCGTCCAGGGGCAGGCTCCGCTGTTCCAGGGCCAGCCCGCTCAGGGGCAGGCCCAGCCGTTCCAGGGCCAGGCCGCTCAGGGGCAGGCGCAGCCGTTTCAGGGGCAGCCTGCTCAGGGGCATGTTGTTCAGCCGTTTCAGGGGCAGCCCGTGCAGGCGCCTCAGGGGCAGGTCGTGCAGGCCTTTCAGGGGCAGGCCGTCCAGTCGCCGGCCCAGCAGGGGCAGCAGCAGGGCGGCGCCGAGGCTGCCGGCCGGCGCCTGGCCGCCCCGCAGCTGACGTCGGCGCCGCTGGCCGGGCCGCAGGGCCGGGCGATGGCCGCCGCCGCGCACGGCTGGCCGGATGACACCCCGCCCGACGAGCCGGCTCCGGAGGACGAGGCCCGCACCGGCCCGTCCGGCAAGACGTCGCCGCTGCACATCGGCTGGCACGCGATCTCCCGCAAGACGCTGCGCCGGGTGACCGTCGCGCCGTCCGCCGGCGCCGGCCTGGTGCTCGGCCGGGACCGCCAGCACGCCCCGGTCCCGCTGCACCTGTTCGCCCCGGAGCCGGTCCGGATCGCCCTGGTCGGCGGCGTCTGGGCGGCCCAGCTGCTGATCTTCCGAGCCTTCGCGCTGGGCGCCCGGGTGGTCGTGGTGACCACCGAGCCGCGCGCCTGGGCCGGCTTCGGCGAGCGCGCCACCGGGCAGTACAACCGCCTCACCGTGCACAGCAGCGACCAGGGCGTCCAGCTCAACGGCACCGCGCAGACCCCCACCCTGGCCGTCTACGACCTGGGCATGACCGGCCCGGCGACCACCCCGCCGCTCGGCCCGTGGCGCACCCAGCTGACCATCCTGCGCCAGCTCGACCGCCCCGGCCTGGCCGCCCTGCAGGACGCCCAGCTGGCCCTCCTGCAACGTCTCGGCGGCGACGAGTCGGCCCTGGCCGCCTCGGCCCTCAAGCTGCGCCCGCACAGCAGCCAGTTCCTCCAGTTCATGGCCGACGACATGCTGGCCGTGATCGGCGAGGGCACCGACCGCTACTTGTTCCTGGCCCAGACCCAGACCGAGCAGCAGTTCGTCGGCCTCCCCCGCCGCTGACGCACCCCGCCTCGCCCTGCCGCTCCGCACCGGGCCCAGCGCGCCCCGTTCCATGACACCGCACCACGCCGCGGGCCTTCGTGCGTCCGCGCTGTGCGCAGATAGCGTTCATTCCGCTTAATGCAACAGACCCCTGCTCCGACCGTTGCAATCAATCCTGTGCCGTTGCAACGAATTCATGCCGTTGAACTGCTAAGACCCAACTCTTAAGCAACAAGCTTGTTGCATGATGCTCGAACGCAACGTAGCGTTTCTTCTATCAGAAACGAGAAACGAGCACTGGAGAGCATGATGCAGAAGTTCGCTACCCCGGCCCCGATCTCCGCCGTCCTGGACGTTCCGGCCGGGCGAGTTCAGCTCATCGCCGCCGACCGCGCCGACACCACCGTCGAGGTGCGGCCGGCGAACCCCGGCAAAAGCCGCGACATCAAAGCCGCCGAACAGACCACGGTCACCTACACCGACGGCGTCCTGCGGGTTCGCGCTCCCGAAGCCAAGAATCAGCTTCTCGGCTCGTCCGGTTCCCTGGAGATCACCGTGCAGCTGCCGGCCGGTTCGCACGTCGAGGCCACCGCCGCCGCCACCGAGCTCCGCGGCGTCGGCCGGCTGGGAAACCTCGCGTTCGACGGCGCCTACCGCCAAATCAAGATCGACGAGGCCACCGGCATCCGCCTGACCGCGGTGGACGGCGACGTCGAGGTGGGCTGCCTCAACGGCCCGGCCGAGATCACCACCACCCGCGGCGACATCCGGATCGCCGAGGCCAAGCGCGGCACCGTCGTGCTGAACACCCAGTCCGGCAGCATCTCGGTCGCCGCCGCGCACGGCGTCTCGGCCGCCCTGGACGCCGGCACCTCCTACGGCCGGATCAGCAACACCCTCAAGAACGACGGCAGCGCCGAGCTCGACATTCACGCCACCACGTCGTACGGCGACATCACCGCCCGCAGCCTCTGACGGTCGGTGGGCCCGGCCGGGTGGCCGGGCCCATCGACCGCCCTTCCGCCCCTTCCCCGGCGGAACCCGCAGGAGCCGACACCCACACTCCGGTTTGGACAGGTGAAAAGATGACGAAGAACAGCGCTTCCCGGACCCCCTCGGCATGGACCGGAATGATCCCGGTCGACGACACCGCCCTGGCCGTCACCGACACCGGTGGCTCCGGGACCCCGGTGATCTACCTCAACGGGCAGTTCGCCACCCAGAGCTACTGGCGTCATCTGACCGCCGAGCTGGGACCGGAGTGGCGGCACATCACATACGACGAACGGGCCCGTGGCAAGAAGTCGAAACTGTCCGCGGACTATTCGTTCGAGGCCGCCGTCCGGGACGTCGATGCCGTGCTCGCGGCCCGCGGTGTGGAGCGGGCGGTGGTGGTGGGATGGTCCTACGGCGCGTTCGTCGGAGCGCACTGGGCCAGTCGGAACCCGGACCGCACCATCGGCGCGGTCCTGGTCGACGGCGCGCAGCCCTTCGACTGGCTGGACGAGGCCATGGAGGTGCGGATCCGGAAGCTGTTCCGCCGGATCGGGTGGTTCGCGCCGCTGCTGCGCCCGACCGGCCTGGTCCCCCGGATGAGCGCCGAGCAGCAGGCCGAGTCCAACATCGAACTCGGCAGGATCGCCCGGGAGAGCGAGCTGGGCCCGGTACTGGACCGCATCAGCGTCCCGACTCGGTACGTGCTCGCCTCCGGTTCCTCCTTCGGCAGCCGCGGCGACGAGCAGGAACGGATCCGGGCCGGCCTCGACGCCGTGGTCGCCCGCAACCCGAAGATCCGGATCAGCGCCAAGGTCTCCAGCAACCACGGTGCGATCTTGCGCAAAGACTTCCCGGCCATCGCCGCAGCCGTCCGCGAAGTCGCCGCCGATCGGTGACAGCACCGACCGACCGATGGACGAGGGGAGATCAGCGGGCCGGTGGGGTCCAGGCGAGCTGGACCAACCGGGCCCCATGCCGCCGGGTGATCATCCAAGCGCGGCCCGGCGGCAGCACCTGAGGCTTCATGGTGCCGAACAGCGGGCCCTCCTCGCGCGGACCGGACATCATGATGCCCGGCGAGGCCAGCTCGCGGATCCGGCCGATGACCGGGTCGAACATGGCGCGGGCGGCGCCGCCGATCCGGCGGGTGATCACCAGGTGCAGGCCGATGTCGCGGGCCTGCGGGAGGAACTCCAGCAGGGGCAGCAGCGGGTTCTGCGCGGCGGCGGCGACCAGGTCGTAGTCGTCGACCAGGACGTAGAGCTGGGGGCCTTTCCACCAGCTGCGGTTGGCCAGCATCTCCGGGGTGACGTCCGGGCCGGGGAGGCGCTCCCGCATCACCACCACGACCTGTTTGATCAGGTCGGCGGTGACCTGGTGGGAGGTGCCGTACCCGATGGTGTTCTCGGCCGGGACGCAGCCGAGCAGGCTGCGCCGCAGGTCGACGCAGAGCACCCGGGCCTCGGCCGGGCTGTTCCCGGCCACGATCGACTTGGCCAGGCTGCGCAGGAACGAGCTCTTGCCGCTCTCGATGTCGCCGAAGAGCAGGGCGTGCGGCTCGGCGTCGAAGTCCAGCCAGACCGGCTGCAGGTCGGTCTCGGCGATGCCGACCGGGACGACCGGGCCGCGGGCCGGCGGGAGCATCTCGAACGGCAGCTCCGGCGGCAGCAGCCGGACCCGCGGCGCGGGCGGGCCGGTCCAGTGCTCGGTGGCGTGTTTGACCAGCTCGGCGACCGCCTCGGCGAGGTCCTCGGCGCGCTGCTCGCGGTCGATGCGGGGCAGCGCGGCGAGGAAGTGGTGCCCCTCCGGGGTGAGGCCGTGCCCCGGGGACTGCTCCGGCACGTTGACCGCCTCGCGGCGGTTGATCAGCGAGTCGCTGGGCTCGCCGAGGCGCAGCTCGACCCGGGTGCCGAAGACGTCGCGGATCTGCGGGCGGACGTCCATCCAGCGGTTCGTCGCGGCGACCACGTGGATGCCGAAGCCGAGTCCCCGGTTGGCCAGCTCGTTGACCGTGGGCTCCAGGTCCTCGAACTCGGCGCGCATCGTGGACCAGCCGTCGACGATCAGGAACACGTCGCCGAACGGGTCCTCGGCGTACCGTCCCTGGGCCTTGGCCCGCCGGTAGGCGGCCATGCCCTCCACGTTCTGCTGGGCGAACAGGTCCTCGCGGATCCGCATCAGCCCGTGCACCTCGGCGATCGTCCGGCGCACCCGGTCCACGTCGCGGCGGGTGGCGACGCCGCCGACGTGCGGCAGGTCGGTGAGCGCGCTGAGCGGGCCACCACCGAAGTCGAGGCCGTAGAACTGCACCTCACGCGGAGTGTGGGTGAGCGCCAGGCTGGTGATCAGGGTGCGCAGCAGGTTGGACTTGCCGGACTGCGAGCCGCCGACCACCAGCAGGTTGCCGGACGCGCCGGACAGGTCCAGCCACATCGGATCGCGGCGCTGGTCGAACGGCTTGTCGATGATGCCGACCAGGGCGTGCAGGGTGCCGAACCGCTCGGCCGCGTCGACCGCGAGCCCCCGGTCCGGCATCGAGATGACCGGCGGCAGCATCTGGCCGAGGGTGGGCGCCTTGTCCAGCGGGGGCAGCCACACCTCGTGCGCCGGGGTGCCGCGACCCTCCATCTGCCGGGCCAGGACGTCCATCAGGGTGTCGCCCTGCACCTTCTCCTCGACCTCCTGGCCGGCCTCCTCCGGCTCCGGGCGCTCTTCCTGGACCGGCGAGGAGTAGTAGGTGCTGAACTCGCGGATCGGGCTGCCGGCCCGGGTGCCGCCGGCCGCGACGATGCCCTCCTTGCGGACCGCGCCGGACACGTACGCCGCCTTGAGCCGGACCAGGCCGTCGGTGCCGGCCCGCAGGTAGCCGTGGCCGGGGTGGTGCGGCAGCTCGTAGGCGTCCGGCACGCCGAGGACCGCGCGGCTCTCCATCGAGGAGAAGGTGCGCAGACCGATCCGGTACGACAGGTGCGACTCCAGCCCGCGCAGCCGGCCCTCGTCCAGTTTCTGCGAGGCGAGCAGCAGATGGATGCCGAGCGACCGGCCGACCCGGCCGATCTGGACGAACATGTCGATGAAGTCCGGCCGGTCGGCGAGCAGCTCGGAGAACTCGTCGACGATCAGCACCAGGCTGGGCAGCGGGGCGAGCGGCACCCCGGCCGCCCGGGCCCGCTCGTAGTCGCGCTGCGAGGCGTAGTTGCCGGCTTTGCGCAGCAGCTCCTGGCGGCGGGTCAGCTCGCCCTGGATGGCGCCGAGCATCCGGTCGACCAGGGGTTGCTCATCCTGCAGGTTGGTGATCATCGCGGCGGTGTGCGGCAGCCGGTCGAGCGAGGCGAAGGTCGCGCCGCCCTTGTAGTCGACCAGCACGAAGTTGAGGATCTCCGGGTTGTGGGTCAGCGCCAGCGCCACCACCAGGGTGCGCAGCAGCTCCGACTTGCCGGACCCGGTGGCGCCGATCAGCAGGCCGTGCGGGCCCATGCCGTCCTGCGCCGACTCCTTGAGGTCCAGCTCGACCGGGCGGCCGTCGACGCCGATCCCGATCGGCACCCGCAGCCGGTCCCGGTTGGGCCGGCCGGCCCAGAGCGTCTCCAGGTCGATCTGGTACGGATCGTCCTGCTCGAGCAGCTCGGCCAGCCCCATGTCCTGCGAGATGGCCGGCTGGTCGCCGAAGGTGGCGGCGGAGAGCCGCAGCGGCGCCAGCTCCCGGGAGAGCACCTCGATCTCCGCCATGCCGAGCGCGTCGGCCCGTCCCACCTCGGTGGACCCGTCCATGGTGGTGCCGGTGATGGTCCCGTCCGGGGCGATCTCCAGGACCACCGAGCTGTCGTCGAGCAGCCGGGGCGGCGGGACGGACAGGTCGAGGATGGTGACGCCGGCGACCCCGCCCTCGGTCATCAGGTGGTCGGAGCCGGCCGTCGAGCCGCCGTCGATGATCACCACGACGTGCGGGCCGCCGGGCGGCGGGCCGGACGGGTCGAACCGGGACCGGTTGACCAGCACGTCGTCGAGCATCGCCTCGAGCGCCGGGACGCTCGGCGCGACCAGCCGGACCGGGCCGACCGCGTCGGTCTTGTCCGGGTGCTGGGCGTGCGGCAGCCATTTCGCCCACTCCCACCAGGGCCGCTGGTGGTCCGGCACGCAGACGCCGACGCGCAGGTCGTCGGGGGCGTGGAAGGTGGCGATCTGGGCGACCAGGGCCCGGGTGAAGTCGTGCACCGCCTGGTCGGAGCCGCGCAGGTAGATGTGTGAGAAGTCGCGCAGGGCGACCGAGACCGGCAGGTCCGGGACCACCGAGTAGGTGTTGACGAACTTGCGCAGCGCCATCGCGCAGAGCGGCTCCAGCTCGTCGACCGGGCGGGTCTGCGGCGGGACCAGGCGGGTCGCCACCTCCTGCACGCCGACCGCGATCCGGACCACGGTGAAGTCGGCGTCGCCCCGGCGCCGCTCCCACAGCCGGCCGCTGTCGGCGAAGGTCCACAGGGTGGCCGGGTCGGGGTTGCGGTAGTAGAGCGCCTCGCGCTGCTGCCGGATCGTGTTCCGCAGCTGGGCGCGGAGCTGGGAGAGGTGCCGCAGGTACTGCCGGCGGGACTCGATCATCTCGCGCTTGCCGGGGCCCGAGGTGTTGGTCGCCATCATCGCGATCATGCCGAGGATGGAGACGCCGTACATCGCGCCGGCGACGTAGGTCAGCGCGCCGCCGCCCTGCCGGCTCATCATCAGGCCCATCGCGGCCGCGCCGGCGCCCATCGGCAGCACCATGAGCATCCGGGTCCAGCCCTTGCCGGCCGGGGGCGGGACCTCCGGCGGCGGATCGAGCAGCACCTCGCCGGAGGGCATCACCGGCGCCGGACGGCGCGGGGGGCGCTTGACGATGGTGACGGTCACGCTTGGCTCTCCCCTGCTGGCGTATTGCCGCTCATCTTAGCCGTCACCCCGGACAGCGAAGTTCCGCAGGCATTCGCCGGGGCGAATTCGCACCGACCGGGCCTGCTAGTTTGTGGGGCACTGAAGGCACAGCAGGAGGTGACCGCGTGACCGCACCGGGTGGCCCGAGTCTGGCCCGGGTGACGATCGCCGCGCCGACCCGCCGGATGGACATCGCCCTGCCGGACAACATGCTGGTCGGCGAGTTGTTGCCGCACCTGCTCCGGCACGCCGAGGGGGCGCTGGGCGAGCCGGCCGAGCGGCACGGCGGCTGGGTGCTGCGCCGGACCACCGGCGCCGCCCTGGAGGCGCACCGCAACCTGGCCGCCCAGGGCGTCCGGGACGGCGAGCTGCTGCACCTCAAGCCGGCCCGGGAGGACTGGCCCGAGCTGGCCTATGACGACGTGGTCGAGGTGATCGCGAGCGGCGCCCGGCGCGCCGGGCGGTCCTGGGGCGCCGCCGCCACCCGGCGGTGCGGCCTGGCGGTCTTCGCGGTGGCCCTGCTGGTCGGGCTCTACGGCCTGGCCTACGGCGGACCGGCCCGGCAGACCGCGGCGATCGTCGCGCTGGCCGTGGCGCTCGGCCTGGCCGTGGTCGGCATCCTGCTGTCCCGGGCGTTCACCGACGCCGGCGCCGGCGCCGTGGTCGCCGCCAGCGGCCTGCCCTACGCGTTCTTCGGCGGCGCCTGGCTGCTCGCCGACTCCGGCGCCGGGGTGCTCGACATCGGCGCCCCGGCCCTGCTGCTCGGCTCCGCGGTGCTGCTGGTGCTCAGCGTGCTCGGGCACGCCGGGGTGGCCGGGCTGCCGCGACTCTTCGTGGCCGGCATCGCGGTCGCCCTGACCGGCCTGCTGGCCGCCCTGCTCACCCTCGGCGGGGTGTCCTCGGACGGCGCCGCCGCGGTGGCGCTGACCGCCGTGATCGGCCTGCTCCCGGGGTACCCGGTGCTGGCCAGCTGGATCGGCCGGCTGCCGTTCCCGGAGCTGCCCAGCCGGGCCGAGGAGATCCTCAAGGACAAGCCGTTGCCGCGCCGGGCGGACGTCTTCGCCGCCGTGGTCCGGGCCGACGAGGTGCTCACCGGGCTGCTGCTGGCCACCGCGTTCAGCAGCGTGCTGGCGATCGTCTTCCTGGGCTGGTCGCATCCGAGCCGGTCGGCGATGTTCCTGATCGTGGCCGCGGTGGCCGCCCTGATGCTGCGTTCCCGGCTGCTGGCCACGCCGCGGCAGCGCAGCCCGCTGCTGGTGGCCGGGGTGGCCGGCCTGGCCGTGCTGGGCATCGGCGCGGTGCACAACGACGTGCTCCCCGGCCTGGTGCTGCTGGCCGCCGCCGCGCTGGCCGGCGGCGTCGCGCTCTACGCCGCGGTGGTCTTCAGCCAGCGGCAGCCCTCGCCCTATCTGGGCCGGGCCGCCGACCTGCTGGACGTGCTGGCGATCATGGCGCTGATCCCGCTGGCCTGCGCGGTGATGGGCGTCTTCGACGACATCCGCGGGCTGTTCTCCTCGATCGGCGGGTGATCCGGCGTGGCTTCGCGGCGTGACCAGCTCCAGTCCTACCAGTTCCTGAACCAGCGGGTGATCTCCGCGTTCGTGATGCGGGAGACCGACCCGGCGCAGTCCCCGCTGCGGCGCGGCATCGGCGCGCTGTTCGGCGGCCTGATGGTGGCGGTGCTGATCGGGGCCGGGTTCGGCATCTACGGCGTGCTCACCAAGGTGGGCACCGACGCGTGGAAGAGCGACGGCTCGGTGGTGGTCGAGCGGGAGTCCGGCGCCAGCTTCGTCTACCTGCAGGGCCGGCTCAACCCGGCGCTCAACTTCACCTCGGCCAAGCTGGCCGCCGGCCGGCCCAACCCGGTCGTCTACCGGATCGCGGCCAAGGCGCTGGCCGGCACGCCGCGCGGGATCACCATCGGCATCCCGAACGCGCCCGCCTCGCTGCCCGAGGCCGGCCAGCAGGTCGGCCTGCCCTGGTCGATGTGCGCGGTGCCGGGCGACGAGCCGACCGCCGCGCTGCTGGTCGGCCAGACCGGCCCGGCCGGCACCGCGCTGGGCGACAGCGGCCTGCTGGTGACCGACGGCACCGACCGGGACGCGCAGCTGGTCTGGCACGGCTTCAAGCACCGGATCGACGACGCGCAGACCACGCTGCCGGCGTTGTTCGGCGCGGTGGACGTCAACGAGGTCAGCACCGCCTGGCTGAACGCGGTGCCGGCCGGCGCCGACATCGAGGCCATCCAGGTGCAGAACCGCGGTGCCCGGTCGGACCGGGTGACCGGGTTCACCAACGGGCAGGTGCTGACCGTGGAGACCGGGGTCGGCAAGCAGTACTACCTGATCCTGGACACCGGCGTGCTGCCGATCACCGCGCTGCAGCAGGCGGTGCTCAAGGCCCGGTTCCCGGCCGAGCCGCGGACCGTGGACATCAGCGTGCTCACCCCGTTCTTCCCGGAGCTCAAGCAGAACAACGGCCCGGCCGAGGCGCAGCCGCCGGCCGACCCGCCGGAGCTGGTCACGATCGCGGGCGGCACCACCGCGTGCGCGATCACCCGGGCGGCGGCCAAGGCGCCGACGATCGTCTACGGCGGTTCGGCCGCCGGTCTCGCCGCGGCGGTGCCCACCGCCGGCAGCACCCCGGGCGGCAAGGCGCTGGCCGACGCGGTGCTGGTGCCGGCCGGCCGGTTCGCCCTGGTGAAGGTGCCCGGTTCGGGTGGCTACCAGGTGGTGACCGACCTCGGCGTGCGGCACCCGGTGCCCAGCGCGGACGCGCTCGGCCGGCTGGGTTACGCCACCGGCTCGGCGACCGAGGTGCCGACCGCCCTGGTGAACAGCATCCCGGCCGGGGTCACGCTGGATCCGGCCGCGGCGGTCAAGCCGGTCACCGCGGTCAATTAGGGCCGGGCTGCTCCAGCAGCATGACCGGCGGGCCGGGCTCGATCGGCTCGTCGTACTCGGGCAGCGGCGGGGCCATCGCGGGCCGCCAGTGCTGCCGCCGGCTGCGCCGGATCGCCGCGGTCACCATCAGCACCGCCACCACCGCGACGGCCGCGATGATCGCGCCGGCGTAGGCCGCCGTCCGCCGCCGCTGCTCGGCGCCGGTGCGCTCGGCGGCCGGGGCGGACACCGCGGGCAGGGCCCGCTGCTGTTTCGCGGTGATCTCCCCGGTCACCGCGGCGTACGGGTTGACCACGCCGGCGCCGAACGCGTCGCCGCCGGCGGCCGGGCTGGCCGACGCGGTGAGCAGCCGGGTCACGTCGGCGACCGGCATCTTCCCGGACCGGCTGCGGATCAGCGCGGCGGCCGCGCCGACGTAACCGGCGGCCAGCGCGGTGCCGTCCGCCTCGGTCAGGCCGCCGCCCTGCAGGGTGGGCACCGCCACTCCGGGGGCGACCAGATCGAGGTAGTCGCCGTGCTGGGACTTGGAGTAGATCTGCCCGTCCTGGTCGATCGCGCCGACCGCGATCACCTCCGGGTAGGCGGCCGGGTACGGCGTCGGGTTCTCGTCCTGCGGCGAGCCGAGGTCCCCGGCCGCCGCGATCACCGGTACCTGCTTGGCGATCGCCGCCGCGACCGCCGAGCGCATCCGCTGGCCGTCCTGGTACGCCGGGTTGGCCACCACGATCACGTCGGCGCCGTACTGCAGGGCCATCTCGATGCCCCGGCCGATCGCGCCGGGGGTGGCCAGGCCCTGCGTGGACGAGTCGTCCGACAGCACCCGGATCGGCAGCACGCCGGCCCGATAGGCCAGGCCGACCACCGGGCTGCGCTCGGCCGGCGCGGCGGCGATCACCCCGGCCACCCGGGTGCCGGTGCCGGTGCAGTCGGTGTTCGCCGTGCCGCGGCCGGCGACCGCGTCGGCGCCGATCAGCACCCGGTCGCCGAACTGCGGGTGATTGGCCCGGACGCCGGTGGACAGGACCGCGACCAGCACGCCGCCACCCCGGCTGAACCGGGTGACCGTGTCGATCGCCAGCATGTCCCGCGGCCAGGCGGTGTCGGTGGCGAGCCGGCCGGCCTGGGCGCACTGGGCGGCCCGGGCCGGGGCGGGCCCGAGCCCGGCCGGCGCGGCGACGGTGAGCAGGCCCGCGGTCAGCGCCACCGCGGTCCCGCGCCGGAGCAGGCTCGCCATGGTCACCTGCTCCCGGCCCGGCCGGCCAGCGCGGCCCGGCGCTCGATCAGGTCGGCGCGGCGGAACCGCTCCGGCGACCGGGCCCGGAAGGCCCGGCCCTGGTCGCTCCAGAACGCCTGCTCGGGGGCCTCCACCGCGCCCTCCGGAAGGAACTTGAGCGCCTCGTCGAGGCAGGCCACCGCGATCCCGGCGTGCTGCCGGGCCTCCGCCTCCGGGGTGTCGGTCAGCCCGGCGGCCAGGCTGAGCATGTCGGCGACCGCGACCCACTCGCCGGCGTCGAAGAGCTGCGAGGTCTCGCCGGCGGCGCCGAAGGTGGCCCAGGCGTCCGGGCGCGGCGGGGTGGGGCGCTCCGGCAGCGCGAAGACGAACTCCCGCTCCTCGCCGCAGCCGCCGCACGGCCCGGAGTAGCGGCGGGCCATCACCCCGGACCGGTCGACCAGCGCCGCGGACCAGGTCACGTCGACGCTGCCGCAGCGCGGGCACCCGTGCAGGTCCATGTACAGGTTTGCTTCGTCACGCGTCCTGGCAGCCGGTAGCACCCGCCGATGATATGCCGGTCGATCCGGGCGGGCGTCACCCTGTGGCGTCCCGCCGTCGCGCGGAGCGGTTCAACGGCGACTTTCCCGGGGTACGCCCGCAGCTCAGGAACCACCGTCGGCGGATCCGTCCAGCCCCTCGAAGGCGAGCAGCGCGAGCACCTGGTCGGCCGGCAGCCGGAAACTCGCCTCGCTGTCCGGGTCGACCGCGATGCCGTGCCCTTCCGGCCACATCGCCAGGGCGAAGGCCAGCGCCACCTCGACCACCGGCGGCGTCCCCGCGGGGTGCCGGCGGGCCAGCGCCTCGACGCTGGTGAACACCTCGACGGTGGCGTCCGGGCCGGGCAGCCAGGGGAACTCGTCGTCGGCCAGGATCTCCGCCGGGTCGGCCGGTCGCGCGGTGGGGATCAGCACGTTCGCGTCGAGCAGCCGGTCGAGGTAGCCGTACACGTCGCCGGCCTCGACCGCGGCCCGCAGCGCCGCCGGGTCGTCCGGCGAGTCCGGATAGGACGCGTCGGCGTGCCGCTGCCGCAGCTCCGCGTCGAGCAGCTCGTCCCGCTCGGCCGTCTCGGCCAGTTCCCCCAGGGTCGGCACCTGGAGTTCGCCGAGCGCCGCCTGCACCAGGGCGTCGACCGACAGGTACGCCCCGATCGGCGTCCCCGGGTTGATCGCCAGCCGCCAGTCCGGGTCCGGCCACTTGCGCCGCAGCTCGGCGAAGTTGGTCACGGTGTAGCCGTCGACCGCGTGCCCGAACCGGGCGGCCAGCCCGCGGACCGAGGTGAACACCGGCAGGAACACCTGGCCGATCGCGTGCAGGGTGACGAACCGCTGCGGCCCGGACGCCCCGCTCAGCTGCGGGAGGTACAGGTCGGACGAGGCGAGCACCTGGAAGAACAGCTGCCGGTCGTCCGCCACCGCGGCGCCCAGCAGGGTCTCCTCCACCGCGCCGGCCGGTTCCCAGACGGCCCCGGTCATCCGGCGGCCCTCCGGTGCGTGGCCGGCAGCAGCGCGCCCAGGCCGTCCGGCCACGCCAGGCCGGCGCCGGCGGCCACCCCGGCGGCCAGGTCCTCCAGGTCGTCCGGGACTGGGCGCAGCGCCAGCCAGAACGACGCGAAGTCGCCGGCCAGCCGGTGCAGCAGCCGCTCGCACACGTCGGCCGCGGTGAAGTGATCACGGTCGCGCCAGTCGTCGTCGTCCAGGTAACCGACCGCCCCCGCGTCGGTCCCGCGCACCCGGACGGCGAGCAGCCCGCCCTGCACCTGCCCGACGGCCAGCCAGTCCGGGGTGAACCGGTCGATCAGGAAGGCGTTCTGGTAGCCGAGGTCGTGCAGCCGGTCCGGGCGGAAGCCGAACAACGGCTGGTCCAGGATGAAGCCGTGTCCGGGGTGGACGGACGGCACGGACGGCGCCGCTCCGTTCGTACGCAAGAGGAAGTCGCGGTAGGCGGCCGGCAACCGTACCTTCAGGATCTCCTCGCCGACCGCCATCGCCGCCTCGGTCAAGCGTTCCGTGACCAGCACCTTCGGTGGCTCGCCGGAGCCGGCCGTCAGGCCGCGCCCGGCGGCCCGCACCCCGCCGACGCTGACCCCGCCCAGATGCCGGAAGGCGGCGTGCAGCTCGGCCGGGACCAGCGCGAGGTGCCGGGTCTGCGCCACGTGCGCCCAGGTCCAGCCGACCGGGGTGCCGAGCGCGCCGGCCCAGAGCGGGTCGCCGCTGACCCGGGCGACCAGGTCGGCGGCCCGGACGTCGACCACCCGGGCCTCGTCCACGGTCAGGTCCGGGATGGCCGGCGGCAGCGCGACCAGCAGCCGGGCGTAGGGCGTCCAGTCCGGGAAGCCGGACGGGTCGACCGGGACGCCGTAGCGGTAGCGGACCCGCAGCATCGGGCTGGCCGGATGCGCGGTCCGGAACGAGTAGCGGGCGCCGGCGATCCGCTCGGTCATCGCCACTCCCCGGTGAACGGGTCCATCCCGGCCGCCTCCCGGGCGGCCCGGACCATCTCCCAGGTCTCCGCGACCGGCGGCAACCGGTCGGCCGGGATGTCGAACTCGTCCTCGTAGGAGTCCGGGTCCCAGCCCGGATGACCGGTCCGGGCCAGCCACCCGGCGCGCGTCGCGGCCACCGCGGCCAGCCGCCGGTCCCGCTCCGCCGGGTCGGTGTAGTGCCGTTTGACCAGCCAGGGCAGCCGGTTGTAGGCGGCCACCGCGGCGGCCGGCAGCTGCGTCGAGAAACCGGTGGCCACGTCCAGATCGGACGCCGCGCGCTCGGCCCGGACCAGCTCGGCCTCCTGCTCCGGGGTGGCCCGGTCGTCGTCGGTCCCGGTCAGGCCGTGCCGGGCGGCCCACATCGCGCGGACCTCGGCGAGCCGCTGGATCTTCTCCCGGTAGCCGCCCTCGGCGCCCCAGAACTCCTCGTCGGTCAGGTCCGGCAGGATGCTGAGCAACTCCTGGAACAGCTCCCGGCGCTCCGGCAGGCCGGCCGGCAGCGCGCCGAACTTGGCCGCCTCGGCCAGCGCCGACTCGGCCGCGCTGAGCCGCAGCTTGACCGCCCGCTGCTCGTCCCGGGGCAGCGCGCGCAACGCGTCGACCTCCAGCGGGACGGTGGCGGCGTACTGCTCGGACACCCAGAGCCACTGCCGGGCGTCGAGCAGCTCGGACGGCTCCGGGCGGTGGCTGTACTCCACGTAGCCCGGGGTGCTGCGGTCGGCGTAGGTGGCGAACCGGAAGACGAAGGCACGGTCGCGGCCGCAGCGCGGGCAGGGGCCGTACCAGCGGTGGGCGGGGCCGTCCGGCAGGGTCACCGGCTCGGCGGCCGGCGCGAACCGGGTCTCGCCGCACTCACACGGGGTGAGATCGATGAACAGGTACGCCTCGGCGTAGGTGTGCGCGAACAACACGGTCATCAGCCTACGAACTCCCCGGTCACCGGATCCTGCCCGGCCGCCGTCCGGGCGGCCCGCACCTGCTCCCAGGCGACGTCGGCGGGCGGCAGCCGATCGGCCGGCAGCTCCCACTCGTCCTCGTCCGGATCCCAGTCGACCCGCACCCCGGCCACCCGGGCCAGCCGCCGGTCCCGCTCCTGCGGGTCGTCCCGGAACCGCTGCCGGATCTCCCGGAGCAGCTCGTGGAACGCGCTCATGGCGGCCCGCGGCGAGTGCGGGCTGAACCCGGTCGCCTGATCCAACCCGGACAACTGACGCACGGCCCGCTCCGGATCGGCGCCCGCCCGCGCGCGCTGCCGGGCCTGCCGCCGGGCCGTTTCGCCCGGATCGTCGACGAACGCGGTGCCCAGCCGCTCGTCGCACTCGGCCCAGGCCCGCCGGAGCCCGTCCGCGGTGAGCCGGCCCGGTTGCTCGGCCCGCAGCCGCTGCCCGGCCGGGGTCCACACGGCGGTGTCCGGGAGCACCTCGTCGACCAGGAACTTCTGCGCCTCGGCGAGGGCGGCCATGGCGGTCCGGTGGGCGCCGGCCGCGGCGTACCGCTCGGCCACCAGCACCCACTGGCCGGCGTCGATCAGCTGGGACGGCTCGCGGTCGCCGTACCAGGGCTGATCCGGCGGCGCGGGCAGCGCGTCATGGTCCAGCGCACGGCGCAGGGCGGCCTCGTGCTCGCTGCGGGCGGACGGCGTCGGCTCACCCACCGAACGGCTCCCGGATCGCCGAGCGAGCCGCCCGGACCATCTCCCACGCCGAGCCGGCCGGCGGCAGCACGTCCTGCGGCACGTCCCAGATCTCGTCCGCCCAGAGCTGCTCGCGCCACTCGTCGTCGTCCTGCCGCAGCCGCGCCAACCAAGCCTGATAGGCGGCCAGGGCGAGGCCGATGCGCAGGTCCCGCTCGGCGACCCGGCCGGCGAACTCGGCCTCCAGATCGCCGATCAGCTGCCGGAACGCGGCGAGCGCGCCGATCGGCGTCTCCAGCGGCAGGCCGGTCTCCGGGTCGTCGCCGCGCATCGTCCGCAGCTCCCGCTCGATCTCCCGGTTCTGCTCCGGGCTGCCGGCGCCGGGCGTCGCGGCGTCCAGGTCGTGCCGCTGCGCCCACTGTTCCACGGCCCGGTTCTCGGCCACGATCCGCCTGATCCGTTCCGGACTCGTCGTGGTCGCCGCCGGCTCGTCGGGCGCCCGCGCCGGCTCGTCGGGCGCCGGCGGATCGAGCAGGGTGCCCCGCCGGCGCTCGAAGCGGGACCGCAGCGCGGCCAGGCGCTCCCGGTCGAAGGCGTGTGGCTCGCGGGCGTACCGCTCCCGGCTCGCCGCGGTGCGCAGCGCCTGCTCCGGGACCCGCTCGGCGCCCGCCGGCAGGAACTTCTCCGCTTCGCGGAGGGCCGCCACGGCCGCGGTCAGCCAGGTCCGCGCGGTCGCTCGCGGCTCGCCGGTGAGATATCCGGGATTTCCCGGTACGGCGTCCGCGTACTGCTCGGCCACCCACAGCCACTGCCCCGGATCGAGCAGTTCCGAGGTGCGGTCCCCGCGCCCGTACACGATCTCGGCCGGGTCGTCCGCGTCCTCGGCCCGCTCCGGCACCCGGAAGACGAACAGCCGGTCCCGCCCGCAGCCCGGGCACCGCCCGGCGTACCGCCGGCCGGGGGCGCCGTCCGGCAGCGTGATCGCCTCCCCGGCGGTGGCCAGCCGCCGGTCGCCGCACTCGCACGGGGTGAGGTCGATGAAGAGGTGCGCCTCCTGCCGGGTGCGCGCCAGCGGCTCGGTCATCCGCGGCCGCCGAGCGCGTTGAACGACTCCCGGACCAGGCCCGCCGGGTCGGTCGCGCCGTGCACCTCGCGCAGCGTCCGGACGAACAGCTCGCCGACCCGGGCCGCGTCCGCCGAGCTCAGCGGCCACGGGAACGGGCACTCCCAGTTGTCGCCGAGCTCCGGCTCCGGCGGCGGCCGCCAGCCCAGCTCCACCATGTGCTGCCGGTCCCGGGCGGTGAGCCGGCGGTCCTCCGGCAGGAACTCGTCGGCGATCGCCTCCACCTGCAGATGATCCGGCAGCTGCTGCATCTGCACGAAGTACGGCCGGGCCCGGACGATCAGCGTGTCCCCGTCGGCCAGGGACGGCACCATCCCGGCGATCTCGGCGGCCAGCCGGTCCCACCCGTCGGCGCTCATGGCACCGCTCCCTCGTCGTAGCCGTCCCAGATGTCCTGCACCGCGTTGTCCTCCCAGACCAGGTTGACCGCGTTCGTCAGCCGCTCGATCTGGATGGTGCGCTGCTCGCCGCGCCACCGCACGACCGGGTGGGCGCCCGGTTTCCGGTGGGTCGGCGGCCCGAGCACGGCGGTGGCCGTCCGGACCGCGGTGGCGAACACGTCGACCAGGAACTCCGGCGGCGCCCCGTCGTAGCCGATCACGGTGGCCAGGGTGATCGTGACGTCGTCGACGCCACCCCGGCGGTACGTGGTCTGCACCGCCTCCTCCGGGGCCGGCCACGGCACGTCGGCGGCGGCGCCGTTCTCGTCCTCGTCCACGATCTGCCAGCCGAACCGGCGGGCCAGCTCGGGGAACCCGTCCGGGGTCCACGACCACGCGGTGTCCCGGAAACCGGTCAGCAGATTCTCCAGTGCCGGCTGGTCGATGGCGGGCGGCAGGTTGCTCATGGTCCTCGGTCCTCGGCGGGTTACTCGCCGACCAGCCGGATCGTCTCCGGCTGCAGGCGATCGTGATCCAGCAGGTATTCGGTCGCGGTGACGCGGCCGTTCTCGGCCACGTGCACCTTCAGATAGCGCAGGCTGCCCACGCGCTCCGAGTCGATGATGCGCTGGAGCACCGGTCGCAGCTCCGGATGTTTCTCCAGCTCGGCCTTGAGCTTGACGTCGTTCTCGAGCATATGGCGCAGGTATTCCGGGGTGCACTGCTGCACGTAGATCTTGGAGCCGCCCGGGTTGAGCGGGTTCTCCACCCACCGCGGCTCCAGATTGCTGTTGCCGCCCTTCTCCTCGATGGCGATCAGCGACGGGCCGTGCTGCGGGTCGTCGTACAGCAGGATCCGGTCGATGTTGTTCGGGGTGCCGATCTCACCCTCGACGCTGCCGGTCAGCTGCCGCGCCCCGTGGAACAGCCGGTCGGTCACCAGGTCACCGCCGGCCGTGCCGAGCCGCTCGGTGAGCGGGCTCAGCTCCTTGCCCAGCGCGGCGTACTCGGTGGCGGCCGCCTTCAGCACGCGCAGCTGGGCCCCGCTCAGCTTGCCGCGGGCGTCGGCGACCAGGTTCTTCACCATCTCCTCGCTGATCTTCGCCCGGTCCAGCGTCAGGTTGTGCTTGGCCAGCTCCGGGACCAGCGGCTGGAGCTTCTCCTCCCACAGGATCTGGCGCCGCTCGACGTTGACGCCGCGCTCGCCGGCCAGCGTGCTGATGTCCCGCTCCAGCTGGGTGTCCGGGGTCGGGTCGTGCGTCCAGCCCTCGCCGCCCTTCGAGACGGCACGCTGGTGCATCCCGGCCGGCTTCGGCGGGTTGTCGTCCGTGATGAAACCGGTCCGGTCGCGGGCCCGGCCGTCCTTGCCGCGGAAGGTGCCCTCCCGGTCGCCCGGGAAGTGGTTCTTCTTGTCCGGTCCGCGCTGCAGCTCCTGGCCGTAGGTGGTGTCCTTGCGCCCGGTCGGGGTCAGCTCGGTCCGCGAGTAGCGGTGGGTGCCGGGCGGGTCGCCGGGCCGGGGCGCGGCGACGTCGTGCTCGGCCCGGGGATCGGGCTCGTGCAGCGGCCGGACCGCGTCCCACTCGGTGCCGGACATCAGCTCCCGGCCGAGCGACGTCTCGCCGCGGTGCCAGCCGCCCTCGGTGCCGGCCCGGGCCAGCTCGTACGGTGTCGGGAAGTGCTCGCTGCCGAACGGGTGCTGGTCCGCGCGGAGCAGCAGCGCCCGGCCGTCGTCGATCTCCTTGCGCATGTTGGCGGCGGTCTCCTCGACCGTCCGGCCGCCGTGCCGTTCCTGCAGCCGCGGCACGTCCGCGGTGCCCGCGGTCAGGTCCTTCAGATCCCGGCCGATCTCCCGGACCCGCCGGTCCAGGTCGGTGAGGATGCGCTCGGCCGGCCGCTCGGCGCCGGGTCCCCAGTCGTAGCCCTCCCGGGCCTGGTGGTACCCGTCCCGGGCGCCGGCCGGCACCTCGATCCGGTCCACTCCGGACTGCCGGTACAACTCGATCAGGTGCCGGTCGGCCAGCGGATCCACCGGCCGCTCGTCGTGCCGGGCCACCAGGGTGCCGTCCGGCTCCCGGGCGATCACCCGGGTCTCGTGCCCCAGCACGGTGCCGTCCCGGTCCTCCACCCGGAACCGGTACTCCACCTCGCCGTCCCGGACGGTGACCGCCGGGTCGCCGTCCAGGTGCAGCACCCGGTCGCCGACCGGCCGGCCGTCCAGCCGCCCGGCGATCTCCTCCGGGGTCGGCGGACGGGTCTGCGCCTCGACCGCCGCGCGGTCCACCGGATGCCCGAGCGCCTCCAGGTCCCGTTCCACCCCGGCGATCTCGTTCCGCAGGTGTTCCTGCAACTCGGGCCGGCCCTCGGCGGCCTCCAGCCGGTGCTCGAGGTGCACCCGCTCGTTGATCCGGGCGGCGACGTGCGGGTCGATGTGCCGGCCCGGCTCGGTCCCGCCGAAGGCCCGGTCGATCGCTGCCGACGGCTGCCGGACCAGACCGTGCCCACCGGTGCCGGCGTGCTCCATCGCCAGGGTCTCGGTGATCTCGTGCACCCAGACCCGGCCCAGCTGGTCGCCGGCCACCCGGTGGTTGACCGTGACGACGTGCGGCCGCTCCGGGGTGCCGTCCCGGACCGTGGTCTCGGCCAGGCTCGTCATGTCCCGGCCGATCTCGGTACGGAAGTGCCGCACCTCCCCGTCGGACAGCGTCACCCGCACCCGGTCCCCGTCCACCTCGACCGAGTGCACCAGGTCGTTCCCGAAGTCGGCCCGCCCGATCTCGCCGGCCGCGGCGTGCACCTCGCCCACCGTGACGTCCGGGAGCGCCTCGGCCCGGCCTTCCGGCACGAACGAGGTCCCCTCGATGGCGCTCGCGGTGTGCGTCGGGTCCAGGTGCTTGAAGCCGGTCCAGCTGGACCCGAGCAGCGCGTCCTTGCCCACCCAGTGCGCGTTCGGCCCGTGCTCACCACGGTTGCCGACGGCCATCACCTCGGCGGTGGTCGGCCACGCGCTGCGCGGCAGGCGCCCGGTGTTGACGTCCTGCATCCGCTCGTAGATCTCGAACGCCTTGGCCCGCTGCGAGCGCATGTTGTCGCGCAGCTCGGCCGGGGTCTCGCCGCCGTACTTCTCGTAGAGCGGCCGCAGCCCCTCGGCGTCCAGGTCGTCCAGCCCGCGCAGCAGGTCGGTGATCCGCCGGCCCTCGCCGGCCAGCCGGTTGATCGGGTCGCTGCCGCCGTACTCGGCCCACTCGAAGCCCTGCCGCGCCCAGGCGTACCCGCCGACCTCGGCGGTGTTCACCTCGACGTAGCGCACGCCGGACTCGCGGTACCAGCTCTCCAGGTGGCTGTTGAACTCCCGGGCGAAGCCGCCGCCCTGCACGCTGCGGTTCAGGTGGAGCGAGTTGTTCTTGACGTGCAGGTAGCCCTCTTCCGGATGGCGTTCCAGGGTCCGGGTGGAGCGGCCGACCTGGTTGCCGTTCTCGTCCAGGACCCGCAGCTCGACCCGGACGTGGTGCGGGCCGGCGCTGACCCGGTCCACCACGACGTGCTTGTCGCCGTACGCGTGGCCCTCGAACCGGTCCCGGACCGCCTCGTGGATCGCGCCGTGCCAGCGGTCCGCCTGCTCCGGGGTGTGCGGCACCAGGTCGCCGAGGGACGGCTGCTCGCCCTCCCGCCACGGCGGGTCGACCAGATGCTCGTTCGGGTGCGGCGCCGGCGCCTCGGGGACCGGGGCCGGCTCGTGCGGCGCCGGCGCCGGATCGTGCGGCTGCCCGCCGATCACGCCGTCGTGAACCGGTCGTCCGCCGAGCACCCCGTCGTGCAGCTCCGGTAGAGGTGTCCGGCCCAGGACCCCGCCCGCCGGGAACGCCTGCGCCTGCTGATGCACCGCCGACGGCAGCACCCGGTGCCCGAGCGCCTCCAGGTCCCGCTCCACCCCGGTGATCTCGTTCCGCAGCCGCTGCTGCTCGGCCCGGTTGCCGGTGGCCTCCTGGAACTGCCGCTCCAGGTGCACCCGCTCGTTGATCCGGGCCGCCGCGTGCGGATCCATCGGCGGCCGCGGCCCCTCACCACCGCCGAAGATCCGCCCGAGACTGGCCGCGGCCCGGCGCAGCAACCCGGTCGGGCGCTCCGCCGCCTGGGCGTGCTGGATCGCCAGCGTCTCGGTGATCTCGTGCACCCAGACCCGGCTCAGCTGCTCCGGCGCCACCCGGTCGTTGACCCGGACGACGTGCGGATCCTCCGGCGTGCCGGCCCGGACCGTGGTCTCGCCGAGGGTGTCCATCCGGTGGCCGACCTCGGTGACGAAATGCCGCGAGGTGCCGTCCCGCATCTCCACCCGGACCCCTGCGCCGTCGGTGTGCACCGCGGCGACGTCCCGCCCGGAGAAGTCGGCCGGCCGCACCTCCTCGGCGGCCGCGTGCATCTCCCGCACGGTCACGTCGGGCAGGTGCTCGGCCCGGCCGTCCGGCACGAACCCGGTCCGGTCGATGCCACTGGCGGTGTGCACCACGCCACCGCCGGCCGGGTGCTCGGCGCGCAGCGCCGGGTCGTACCCCAGATAGTGCTCCGGAAGCGGGCCGTCCAGCTGGCGGCGGCCGTGCCACATGGTGTCCAGCATGGCGTCCTTGCCGACCCAGTGGGCGGCGGCCTTCTGCGGCCCGGTGCCGTGCACCGACTCGTGGTAGCCGAGCCGGGCGACCTCCTGCGGGGTGGGGTACTCGTGGTTGGGCAGCCGGTCGGCCATCACGCCGTCGGCCCGGTCGACCAGGGCGCGGGCGTCCTGCCGCTGCATCCGCATGTTCTCGGCCAGCTCGTCCGGGGTGCGGCCGCCGTACTTCTCGTAGAGTTTGCCCAGCTCAGACGGCGAGTAGTGATCCAGGTTGCTGAGGTGCCGGCCGATCTCGCGGATCTCGCCGTGCAGTTTCTCGAAGACCTTGTGGCCGCCGCCGACCTGCCACTCGAAGCCGGCGTTCGCCCAGGTGTAACCGCCGACCCAGCTGGTCACCACCTTGATGTAGGAGACGCCGGAGTCGCGGTACCAGCCCTCCATGAACTTGTTGAACTCGCCGGCGAAACCGCGGCCCTGGTAGTCCTCGTTCAGCTTCAGCTCGCTGTGCGAGACGTAGAGGGTGCCGTCCGGCTCGCGCATGAAGATCCGGGTGATCCGGCCGACCGGGTAGTCCTCGCCGGGCACCCGGATGCTCATCTCGACCTTGAGGTAGTCGGCGCGCGCGTCCGCGTAGGAGACCCGCACCTCCATCCCGGCGAACCGCTGACCGTCCAGTTTGCCCTGGATCTTGGCCTCGATCGCCCGCTCGAGGGCGTCCCGCTGCCCGGCGTCCGGGATGTCGTCCCGCGGAATCAGCTCGTCGATCGGCGGCGTGTCGTCCCCGGCCCCGGCCCGCCCCGGCCCCTCCGGATCCCGAGGTGGCCCACCCGGCCCGTCCGACTCCCGAGCCGGCTCCGCACCGTCCCGAGCCGGCCCATCCTCATCCCGCGGAAGCCCGTCCCGATCCCGCGCAGGCCCATCCTCATCACGAGGAAGCCCGTCCCGAACCGGCCCGTCCTCGTCACGCGGCAGCCCGTCCCGAACCGGCCCGTCCTCGTCACGCGGCAGTCCGTCCCGATCCCGCGGTGCCTCATCCCGCTCACGCGGTGACCCCTCCGGGTCACGCGGCGGTCCGTCCGGTCCATCAGGATCGCGCTCGGGAGACCGCGACGCTTCGCCGTCGTGCTCCCGGACCGGCCCCGCCCGCTCATCGCGGACCGGCCCGGGTCCATCGTGGTCACCGGCCCGCTGTGCCCCCTCATTACGCACCGGCGCAAGGTCTTCAGGCTTTCCGGTACGAGGCTCCAGCGCCTCCAACGCCGACAAGTCCGACTTCTCCGACTCGCGCAGCGCACCTTCCCCACGCTCGCGCTCCCCGGGCAGTCCCTCGCCACGCTCAGGCCCGCGCGCCGCAGCCCCGTGCTCGGTCCCGCGCGGCGCAGCCCCCTGCTCGGTCCCGCGCGGCGCAGCCCCCTGCTCGGTCCCGCGCGCCGCAGCCCCCTGCTCGGTCCCGCGCGCCGCAGCCCCCTGCTCGGTCCCCCGCGCCGCAGCCCCCTGCTCGGTCCCGCGCGCCGCAGCCCCCTGCTCGGTCCCGCGCGGCGCAGCCCCCTGCTCCGGCCCGCGCGGCGTGACCCCGTGCTCCGGCCCACGCGGTGCGAGCGCCTCCAACTCCGGGAACCGCAGCCCGCCCCGGCCCTCCCCGCCCACCGGAGTGACCCGCTCGACCGCTTGATCCCCGAGAACCCGCAGCGCCTCCGCGATCTCGTCCGGAGTCTTCGGCCGCGGCCCAGCAGGTCCACTGTGGTCAACCAGATGTTCCCCGGCCCACCGCGGCAACTGCTCCGGCACATGCTGCCCGCGCATGATCGCCTGGAACTCCGCCGAACTGAACTTCGGCGGCAACGGCGGCTCAGCCGGCTCCGCCGGATGCCGGACCACCCCGTCATGATCCCGCTCAGCGACCTCCGGCCCGGCCTGCTCCTCCAACGCCCGCAACGCGTCCGGCGCCGGCCGCTCGCCGGCCCCCGCCCCGTCATGCGCCGCCGCAGCCTCGTGAGGAGCAACCTCGCGAGGCACCGCCTCGTGAGCAGGGGTTTCGTGAGGAGCCGCCTCGCGCGGAGCAGCCTCGTGCGGCGCCGCCTCGCGAGCAGCGGTTTCGTGAGGTGCCGTCTCGCGAGGAGCGGTTTCGTGAGGTGCCGCCTCGCGCGGAGCAGCCTCGTGCGGCGCCGCCTCGCGAGGAGCGGTTTCGTGAGGAGCAGCCTCGCGCGGAGCTGCAGTGTCGCGAGGTGTGGCAGTGTCGCGAGGCACAGCGGTCTCGTGGGGCGCGGTCGAGTCGCGGGGCACAGCGGTCCCGTGCGGCGGACCGGAGTCGTGCGGCGGCGCGATGTCCCGCGCCGGTCCCTCGCCACGCGGCGGCGCGGCATCGTGCGGCAGGGCGGCCGGTGGCCGCAACTGATCCCCTACCTCACGGTGCAGCGCGCTCCAGGAGGCATCAAGACTTTCCCGTACGAAAGCAGCGCGCGCCCCGGGATCCGCCGGCACGTGTCCCGGCAGCCCGATGGTCGCCGGCTCGGTTTGCCGCCAGGTCCCGTCGCCGAGTTCCTCCATGCCGGGCCGCCGGATCACCGGCTTCCCGGGCGGCAGCGACTCGTTCACCTGGATCGAGACGTCCACCTCGGCCCCGTCGCCGAACCGCACCCGCAACGTCCCCGACTCCGGGTCGTAGTCCGCCCGATGCGGCCGGTCCGCCGCCCCGGGCTCCCGTCCCTCGATCAGCCCACCGATCTCCCGATCAGCCGCCGCCGCGACGTCGCCAGGCTCCACCACCGGCCGCTCCGGAGCCCCGGACTCCACCGGCACCAGCCGGAAGTCCTCGCGCCGCCCACTCCCCCGCTCCGCGGCAGGCCGCTCCGCGGCCACCCGATCCGCCGGACGATCCGAGGCCGCACGATCCCCGACCGGGCGGTCCCCAGCCGGACGATCCGAGGCCGCACGATCCCCGACCGGCCGGTCCCCAGCCGGACGATCCGTGGTTGCACGATTCGCCACCGGCCGGTCGCCAGGCGCACGGTTCCCGACGGGACGATCGGAAGCAGCACGGTCTGCCATCGGGCGGTCGAAGGCGCCTCGGTCCGCGAGTGGTGGGGCGCCGGAGGCCGCCTGCTCGAGACCGGATCGATCGCCGCTCACCGGCGCGCGATCGCCGCCCGGGGCGCCGCGGTCGGTGGTGAGCGGCCCGTGATTCTCGAAGCCTGCGGTGCGGTCCGCACCGAGCGGGGCGCGGTCGCCGCCGATGGCGCCGCGGTCCACGCCGGCCTGGAGACGGTCGCCGCCGAGCGGGGCGCGGTCGCCGCCGACAGGGGTGCGGTCGCCGCCGATGACCCGTTCGCCGCCAGGAGGTGGTCCGTCGCCGCCCGGGTTGGCCGGGTCCGCGGCGGGGCGGCCGGTCGGAGTGTCCGGAGTGGATCGGGCAGGTCCGCCGCCCGTGTCAGTCAGTCGCTCGGGGGTCACCGGGGCGTCGCCACCGGTCACCCGGTGACCGAGCGGAGCGCCGTCGTGCGCTGCCGCCGGCGGTCCCCCGTGCAGCGGCGTGGGCGCGACACTGTCCGAACGGCCGTGCTCCCGCGCCGGCGCGTCCGGGCCACCTCGCTCACCGGCAGCCGGCGCACCCGAACGATCAGCAACGGTCGCGCCACCCTCGGCACGCGCCGGAGCATCCGGGCCGCCCCGCTCCGCCGCCGACGGCGCACCCGAACGATCAGTAACGGTCGTGCCGCTGTCCGCACGCGCCGGGGCGTCCGGGCCACCCCGCTCGGCGGGCGCCGGGGTGCCGGAGTGGGTGCTGTCGCCTCGGTCGACGGCGGGTGGCGCGCCGTCCGTACGCGAAGCGGGAGGAACGTCTCCGTCGGCGGGCCGTGCGTCGGCGGCGGGCCTGGCACCGTCAGCGGTGCCGCCCTCGCCGGACCGGGCCGGGGTGCCGCCTCCGCCCCCGCCGTCACCGCCGCCGGAGGTCTGCCGTGGGCTACCGCCACCACCGTCGCCGCCGCCGGAGGTCTGCCGTGGGCCGCCACCGCCGCCACCGCCGTCGCCGCCTCCGGAGGACGAGCGGGCGCCGCCGCCCTCCGCGCGGGACGGGGAGACGCTGGTCGTTTCCGGACGTGGAGCGGTGGCGACGTTGCCCGCCGGTTCGGTCCGGACATGGGCCGGTGCCTGACCCCAGTTGTCCGCGATGTGCTGGGCGACCTCGGGCCGGGCCGAGACCTCGGTGGGCACCACGCGCATCCCGCCGGCCTCGCCCGTGGGGTGGCCGCCCTGCCAGGCGACATAACCGTTGTCGGTCAGCACCAGGTGCTCGTCGATGCCGAGGCTCTTGTTGAAGCTGGTGGAGATCGCGGTGAAGCCGCCGTCCTCACTGGACAGCAGGTGCAGGTTCTCGCCGATCCGCAGGTTGCCGCCGCCGAGATTGCTCATCTCCAGGTGGGTCTGGCCACCGAAGATCACCCCGGCGCCGGCGCCGAGCGCGGCCTGGTGGCCGATGTCGCTCCAGTTCATGTCGCCGAACGACTTGCCCTGCTGGAGTTCGCTGACGATGCCCATGCCGCCGCCGGCCAGGGTGCCGCCGACGGTGTGCCCGATCGGGCCGCCGAACATGCTGGCGCCGAAGACGCCGCCCTGCACCGCGCTGTTCCGGACGTGGCCCCAGTCCAGACTGTCCCGGTGCCCGGAGGCCATCTGCCCGAACTGGGCGGCCAGGTCGCCGCCGCCCATGAAGCCGGCGCCGAACGCGACCCGGGTGCCGACGTAGTGGCCGAACTCCTTGCCGAGCGCGGATTTCGCGGCGCTCTCCACGGCCAGTTTGGTGAGCGCGCTCTCGCCGAGCTCCTTGCCGAGCCGGCCCTTGGTCCAGTTCTTCAGCAGCTGCTGCTGGATCTCTTTGGCCAGCTGTTTCTGCACCGCGCGGGTGGTCTGGCCGGCCAGCTGGCCGCGGATCTGCCGGCCCGCCATGCCGCGCAGCGCCTGGGCGGCCAGCCGGTTGGCCACCGCCTTGGAGACGCCCCGGGCGGCGACGTTGGTGACGCCGCGGACCGTCCAGTTGGTGATGGTCTTGCCGACGACCCGCTCGGCGGCGCGGCGGGCGGCCTGGCCGGCCAGGTTCCGGACGACCGCGGTGGGCAGCGCCTTGCCCAGGGTGATCCGGGTGACCACCGGGACCGCGGCGCGCACGGCGCCGGTCACCAGCCGGGCCGGGAGTTTGCCGAAGACGAAGGTCAACGGCTTGATCGCGAACCGGACCACGATCGCGGCGATCTTGCCGACGGTGTTCGCGGCGAGTTTGCCGACGGTGATCCGGAAGCCGGTGAACAGCGGTGGTGCGGCACCCAGCGAGCCACCGCCGGACGGGATCGCGGCGGCCACCAGCATGTAGATCGAGATCGCGAGCATCAGCAGGTTGAGCGCGACCATGTACTTCATCAGCTCGACCTCGAGGCCGAACCCCTGCACGCCCTGCTGCATCTGGGCGGCGCCCTCGGCGGTCTGCCGCAGGCCCTCGAGGTAGCCGTACCACTGGTCGATGAACGCGGTCGCCGAGGCGTCACCCGACCAGTTCTCCAGGATCGGGTCGGCCGCCTTGAGCACGTCCTCGTACGCGTGGTTCAGCTCCTCGGCGAGCCGGGTCCACTGGTCCGCCAGGTCGTAGACGTCGTTGGCGTGGGACAGCGGGATCTCGCCGAGGACGATGTGCGAGATCCACGACGCCCAGCCCGGAAGCCACTCCTCGAACTCGGAGAAGTAGTCGAGCATCGAGGTGAGGAACTCGTGTTCGTCACTCACGGGGCACCGCTACTCAATGGCCGGCCGGCGGCTTCGTGATCGTCTTGGCGTTCTCCAGGTCCTGAACGTCATAGTTGACCATCGCCTTGCCGACGTACTCCCCGATCGCGCGCAGCTGGTCGCCGCAGGCCGCGGCGCTGGTCATCAGCGCCTGGTTGGCCGGGTGCTCCTTGCCGTCGGCCCCGGGCACCTGCTTGTGGTAGGTCGGGCCGAGGAAGCCGTCGGTGAACTTGTCCTTGGGGAAGGTGTCCCTGCCCTCGTGCTCGACGATGTCCGCGTTGATCTTCTTGACCTGATCACCGAGGGCGATCCCGCGGTCGCGGATCCGGCCGGCCACGTTGATCAGCTCGGCCGGGCTCGACGTGATCGAGACGTAGTTACCCACGGTCGGCCTCCGGGCGGATCCGGACGTCGGCGTCGTGGCTGCCGACGAAGGTGCGCATGTCGGTGCCCCCCATCCGGCGCAGGTCACCGGGCAGGCTGTCGTTCATCAGCTCGGTGCTCTGCCGGCCGGCGTCCTCGATCGCGGCGCGCACGGTCTGCACGATGCTCGCGGACAGCGCCTTCGAGTTCGGCTGGCGGAGCACCCGCGGGTCGATGTCCAGCTCCAGCAGGTGGCCGCGCGGACCGACCACCGCCTTGATCATGCGGTCCGGCGACCAGGCCGTCCCGGTCACCTCCAGCATGCGTTTCTGCAGGTCGGGCAGCTGGGTCGTGGCTTTGCGCAGATCCGAGAGCATGTCGCGCAGCACGCCCCAGTCGGGTCGCCCCGGAACGTCCGCCATCTCGTCCCTCCCACCTTGCCGTGCCCGTGCCCTACCGGTCATCCCGAATCGGACCGGCCGCCGGACCCCGAGAGTACCGGCGGCCGGTTCGATCACATCCCCGCGGCGATCTGCTGGTCGATCTGCTGCATCCGCTCGGCGGACGCGCCGAGCTTGACGCCGACGCTGGACAGCGCGGTCTTGATCTCCATGGCGCCCTGGTTCCACTTCTGCCGGGCCTGGTCGCACGCCTCGCCGGCGTTGCCCTGCCAGTCCGCGGCGAACAGCTGGGTGAACGCCGTGTAGAGGTCGTTGAGCTGCTGGTCCATCTGGCCCTCGAAGGTGCCGATGGCCATCGCCACGTCGTTGATCTGGCCGAAGTTGTAGGTGATGCTCATCTTCTCGCCTCTCCGATCTCGCTCGGCGCGCTCAGCCGCGCAGGATGCTGATGACGGAACTGTCCCCGGTCGCCGCGGCCGCGGACCGGATCTCCTGGGCGGCGTCGTCGTCGTGCACGCCGTACTGCTGGGAGGCGCTGCTCATCTTGCCGGCCAGCTCGTCCAGCGCGTTGATGATCTTCTTCAGGCCGTCGTTCAGCTGAACGGAGACGTCCTGCAGGGCGCTGTTGGCCGCGCCCTGGAACCCGCCACCACCGAGCGTCTGGATCTGCTCGAGCAGCTGCGCCATCCCGCGGGAGATGTTCTCCCCGGTGTCCTCGCAGCGCTGCGCCATCGTGTTGAGCTGGTCCTGCGTGGCATGGACCTGTCCCATACCCGGAGTTCCTGTCAAGGTGGTTCACCCCGATTCCTCGTGTCGGCGCACTCCGCGAGCGGCCGGCGAAACGTCCCTGTGGGCCCCGAACGTAACCATCTGCATCCATCTGGGGCTACCCCGATGTACCGCCGTGGGTCCGTCCCGGTTCAACCCGGCCCCCTCCGGTTTCCCCGCGAAGGAATTCGAACCCGTCCATCGGCGAAGGCGTACTCTATCGCGTCACCAAATGTCGTACCGGCCGACTAACCTGTCCGGTGCGTACAGATCGACATCGGGGAGGCGTGATGGGCGGCGAGACGAATCCGTACCCGAAGGAGACGTACGAGAACACCCATGCCCCCTGGCTCAGCGAGACCACTCCGGTCGACGTCGACCTCGACGGCCTCCGGGAGTACGCGGATCTGATGGGCAAGCAGCAGACCGAGCTGAACCATGAGACCAGCCACATCGCCCATCTCCACGACACCCCGTCCAAGGCCTGGACGAACCAGGTGCTCGGCGAGGCCGCGGCGATCCGTCAGCAGCTGCAGAACAACGCCTCCGAGCTGTCCGCCTACCTCAGCCAGCTGGGCCAGTCGTTCTTCAACATCGGCTCGGCGGCGCAGACCATCGCCGACATCTACGCCGACGGCGACGCCACCTCGGCCGCCAGCATGAACGACGTGCTGTTCGCCTTCGGCGACAAGAGCGTGCCCCGGCCGGACGGCCTGCCGAAGGAGATCGGCCAGACCTACATCGAGGCGATGGTCGAGCAGAGCGCCAAGAACCCGGCCGGCACCCCGGGCGCGACCAGCCCCGAGTGGACCAACCCGACGGTCACCACGATGTCGCCGTACCAGCAGCTCACCACGTCGAAGGGCCCGAACGGGCAGCGGATGGAGAAGGTCGTCACCTCGGTCCCGGGCAGTGGCGTCACGATCGAGACGACCACCATCTACAACGCCAAGAACGAGGTCCTGTCCACCCAGAGCGTGCGCACCGTGACCAGCTACAACGACAAGACGCACACGCTGGACAAGCAGGTCGAGAGCAGCACCAACGGCACGGTGACCGGTCACTCGAAGACCAGCACCACGTATGACAACACCGGCAAGGTGACCGCCGAGACCACGGTCAACTCCGACGCCAACAACAAGGAGACGTCGACCAAGGAGTTCACCACCGCCGCGGACGGATCGACCACCGAGAAGGTGACCCGCCCGGCCAAGGACGAGGACGGCAACGTGATCAAGGACAAGCGGGACACCACCGACATGGTGAAGACCGGCGCGTCCACCACGAGCGCCAGCGCCACCCCGCCGACCCGGACGTACGCCGCGGACGCCGACCCGATCGAGCGACCGGGCGGGGAGTGACCGGCGATGGGCGACTACTTCGGCGCCACCGAGGATCCCGCGGTCACCTTCAGCCCGTACGGCGGGCGGATGTACTACGGGGACGGGAAATACACGCTCGGGTACACCCCGGAGGCCGGTGGGGACAACAATCACACCATCGAGCAGATCGAATTCATGATCAACAATGCGCACCCGGAGCAGATCGCGGTACTGGGTGACCATTGGCAGAACGTCGTGACAATGCTCACGCAATACAAGACCTATCTGCACGACCAGAGCAAGGAGCTGGAGAAAAGTCATTGGGAGTCGCCCGATGCCAAGAACCTGTTCCTGAAGAAGGGCCCCGGTGAGGCGCTCGTCTATCTGGACATCTGGATCCAGGCGGCGCAGACCAACGTCACCGCGCTGCGGCACCTGGTCGAGGTGGCGATCGACTCCCGCGAGGAGATGCGCCAGCTGATCGACCGGTACAAGAAGGCGCTCGAAAAGGCGAAGAACGTCGACGCGATCGGCTGGACCAGCGAGTTCCTCGACCCCAGCCGGTGGTACACCAGCCCCAGCGAGGCCACCGACTACCAGATCCAGCAGCAGGTCAACGAGACCGAGAAGAGGTTCCAGAAAGACGCGCAGCAGCTCGCCCACAAGTACGGCAACCAGTACTACGAGTACAGCAAGGCGCTGAGCAACGGCGTCGGCCCGCCGTTCCGGGCGATGAACGCGGTGCTCAACCGGCCCGGCAAACCACAGCTCAACACCCCGCCCGGCCTGCCCGGCGGGGGCGCGCCGGCCCCGGCGCCGCCCCCTCCGCCGCCGGCCCCCGCGCCGGTGCTGCCGCCGCCGCCCCCGGGCGGCCAGCCGAACCCGCCCGGCCAGAACCAGCCGAACCCGCCCGGTCAGGGCACCACGCCGCAGAACCCGCCGGGCACCCTGCCGCCGAAACCCGGCGAGAAACCGGGGCAGCAGCCCGGCCTGCCGCCGTCACAGCTGCCCCCGCCGGGACTGCCCGGTGGCCTGCCGCTGTTCCCGTCGCTGCCGGGCGGCACCAAGCCGGCCCTCCCGCCCAGCCTGAAACCGGGCTTCGGCGGCCAGAAACCGGGCCTGCCGGGGACACCCGGCCTGCCCGGCAAGACGATGCCCAACCCGGGGCAGCTCACCAAGAACGCGTTCAACCAGCCCGGCCAGCCGCCGGGTCTGGGCCAGCCACCCGGCCGCACGCTGCGCCGAGGCGGCCCGCGGACCGGGCAGCCCGGTCAGCCGGGTCTGCCGCCGGGGCGTCCCGGTGACCGCCGGCGCGGCACCACCGACCGGGGCACCCGGGTGCCGGGCACCCCGCTGGACGGCGAGGAGACCTTCGGCCGCCCGCCCGGCAGCACCATGCCGCCGGTGCTGAAGAACCCGACCGGCGACCGCGACCGGCGCCGCCCGGGCAGCACCGAGGAGCTGCGTCCCACCGTCTCGGGCAGCAACGACGCCTACCGCCCGGACGGCACCACGCCGCCGGTGCTGAACCGGCCGACGCCGCCCGGCGACCAGGCGCCGGCCCGCCCGTCCCGCCGTCGCGAGACGCCGGGCGAGCGCACCGGTCCGGCCTGGGGCGACTGGTTCGGCGCCGAGGAGGCCCGGTCCGGCGCCGGCAGTGGCCTGCTCGGGGCACCCACCCCGCCGCCCACCGGCAGCCGGGTGTCCAAGTTGGAGGAGGTGCCGGACGCGCTGCGCAGCCGGGCGGCCACCGCCGCGCAACAGTCCGGCAAGCAGGGCACCGTGGCGCCGGAGCTCAGCAAGCGGCGGACCACCGCCGACCCGGTGCCGGTGGTGCACGAGGACGACGAGTCGTCCCGGATCGTCACCGACGAGCAGGCGTTCGAGGTGCAGACTCCGGGCGGCGGCGTGGTGACCAGCAAGCGGGACGAGCCGGTCTACGAGCCGGAGATCCGCCGTGCGCTGGGTGGCGGGGGGCACTGACGCCTTCCGCGGGCACGGTGCTCACCGCGTACCCCGAACCGGTTGTGATCGTGGTCAGGCTCTCGGGAGCTTGACCACGATCGAGCCGGCGGCGCGGTCGTGCAGGCCCCGGCCCTCGTCGTCGGCGATCAGGGCCGGGATCAGCAGCGCCAGCAGCAGGCCGCGGTAAAGACCGCGCAGCAGGCCGATCGCCCCGCCGTCGGCGTAGGCGACGCAGCGGATCCGGGTCAGCCGCATCCCGGGCGTCTGGCCGAACAGGCCGAGGAAGACCGTGTTGACCAGGATCAGCAGGACCACCGGCGGCCAGGCGACCCGGTCCGGGCTGGCATAGAGACTGGCCACCAGCAGGCAGAGCACCCAGTCGATGAGCAGCGCGATCAGGCGGCGGCCGCCACCGGCCGGTTCCCGGAGGGCCGCGGTCTGGGGTGCGTCGTTCGCGGAAGCTGCCACGACCGCCGAGGGTACGCGATAGGGTCCTTCAGGTCGGCCTCGCGCTATCGCCGTGCCTGATCACCCGGTTACGTAACACGGCGGAAACAATAGGGATACGCCGGGGCAACTCCGGACCCATAACGTCGCGACCAGCCCTGCCAGGTGGCGGCCCAGGCCGCCCGGTATCGGAAAACTGTGCCAGGAGGACGTGTGTTCGCCAATCCCGAGGAACTCCTGCGATACCTCAAAGACGAGGACGTCAAGTTCGTCGACGTACGGTTCTGTGACCTCCCCGGTGTGATGCAGCACTTCAACATCCCGGTGGAGTCGTTCGACGACAGCGTGGCAACCGACGGTCTCGCCTTCGACGGATCCTCGATCCGCGGCTTCCAGGCCATCCACGAGTCCGACATGATGCTGCTGCCGGACGTGGCCACCGCGTTCGTCGACCCGTTCCGCCAGCAGAAGACGCTCGCGCTGAACTTCTTCATCCACGACCCGTTCACCCGCGAGGCCTACTCGCGCGACCCGCGGAACGTGGCCAAGAAGGCCGAGGCCTACCTCGCGTCCAGCGGCATCGCCGACACCGCCTACTTCGGCGCCGAGGCGGAGTTCTACATCTTCGACTCGATCCGCCACGAGACCTCCGCGCACCAGGCGTTCTACTACATCGACTCGATCGAGGGCGCGTGGAACTCCGGCCGCGAGGAGGCCGGCGGCAACCGCGGTTACAAGACCGCCTACAAGGGCGGCTACTTCCCGGTCTCCCCGGTCGACCACTACGCCGACCTGCGCGACTCGATGGTCCGCCGTCTGGTCGACACCGGCTTCACCGTGGAGCGCTCGCACCACGAGGTCGGCACCGCCGGCCAGGGCGAGATCAACTACAAGTTCTCCACGCTGCTGCACGCCGGCGACCAGATGCAGCTGTTCAAGTACATCATCAAGAACACCGCCTGGGAGCACGGCAAGACGGCGACGTTCATGCCGAAGCCGCTCTTCGGTGACAACGGCTCCGGCATGCACACCCACCAGAGCCTGTGGCTGGGCGGCGAGCCGCTGTTCTACGACGAGACCGGGTACGCCGGCCTGTCCGACACCGCCCGCTGGTACATCGGTGGCCTGCTGCACCACGCGCCGTCGCTGCTCGCGTTCACCAACCCGACGGTCAACTCGTACCGTCGCCTGGTCCCCGGCTACGAGGCCCCGGTCAACCTGGTCTACTCGCAGCGCAACCGCTCCGCCTGCACCCGCATCCCGGTGACCGGCAGCAACCCGAAGGCGAAGCGCGTCGAGTTCCGCGTGCCGGACCCGTCGTCCAACCCGTACCTGGCCTTCTCCGCCCAGATGATGGCCGGCCTGGACGGCATCAAGAACAAGATCGAGCCCCCGGCGCCGATCGACAAGGACCTGTACGACCTGCCGCCGGAGGAGTGGGGCAACGTCAAGCAGGTCCCCGGCTCGCTCGACGCGGTCCTCAACTCCCTCGAGGCCGACCACGAGTTCCTCACCGCCGGCGGCGTCTTCACCGACGACCTCATCGCCACCTGGATCGACTACAAGCGCACCAACGAGATCGACCCGGTCCGGCTGCGCCCGACCCCGCACGAGTTCGAGATGTACTACAACGTCTGACCTCGCACGTCGCTGAAACGGCGGTCACGCCCGGCTCCCAGCCGGCGTGGCCGCCGTTTCGCGTGCGCCGCGCTCCGTCGACCAGCGATTGGCTGGTTTACCAGTCGCGCCAGTCGTCGGTGAGCTCCGACCTGTCCATCCCTCGCCGGCTGGTGAGTGCGTCGACGTCCACGCCCGCATCGGCCAGCGCATCATCGATGTACTCGCACAGCTCCTCGCGTGTGACAGTTTCGATCTCGCCGGAGTCGGCGGCGTTGAGTGCCGTGACGACGCGTTCGACTGCCGCCCACGCTGCCGCGTCGTTGGCCGGTTCGAGAGCGGCGAGATCCTGCTCGTAACGGGTGAGCGCGGCATCGACCCGGGTGACGAAATCGGCAGGGAAGGAATTGAGCGCATACGCCTCCTCGCGGGCCAAGGTGCCAGCCGCGACTGCCGCCTCCTGCTCCGCCACCTCACGCCGCCACCGGAAGGTCAATCGTTCGATCATGGGCGACAGGCTAGACCCCGGTGGTCACGCTCTTCAAAGATCCGCCGCGCCTCCGAGACGCCAGGCGCGTCAGGCGATGAAGCGCCGGCGGCGGCGCAGGACCAGGGCGGCACCGGCGCCCACCAGGGCCAGGCCCAGTGCGGCCACGCCGGCGACGTTCAGGCCGGTGACCGGCAGGCTCTCCTCGCCGGCACCCTCGCCGGAACCGTCGGCGCCTCCGGAACCCTCGGTGCCTCCGGAACCCTCGGCACTTCCGGAACCCTCGGAGCCGCCGCCGCCCGTGCTGGCGCTGGACGACGTGGAGGCGGTCGGTGAGGTGGTGGCGGGCTTGGTAGTCGGGGTGGTCGTGGCGGATCCGGTGGCTGCGCAGGTGTGGGTCAGGACGAATTTGTCAGCTTTGCCGGTGATGGTAGCGTTGGCGTCGATCAGGGTCCAGCCGGCCGCGGTGATCGCGTACGCCTTGCTGTGGCCCACCGTGACGATGTCGTCGCCGTCCGCCGCGCCGGCCTCGATCACCACAGTGGAGTCGGCCTTGCCGTCGCCGTTCGTGTCGAACATGGCGCGGATGGCGGTGAAGCTGCCCGTCGTGGCCGCGTTGCCGGGCAGGTTGAAGACCCAGACATCCTTGCCGGGGTACGGGCCTCCGCCGAGCTGCGCGCCGCACTCGTGTTCGTAGTCGGCGGCGATGGCCGGCACGTTACCGCCGTTGATCGGGATGGTGGTCCCGGTGGCATGCGCCGCCGCGGTGACGGCGAACGACGTGGCGACGCCCGCTGCCGCGGCGGCCGTGATGCGCAGGACGGGGAGGGTCCGCATGGTTGGTGCTCCTCAGGTGACATCGAGACGACGCCACATGCTCCACAGAGCCCGGCCCGTTGAGCGATCGGCCGAAGAGATCGACAAAATTGGCCGCTTCCCGCCCCGTCAGGTGTAACGCGGAACGCCTCGCCGACGCCCAGCCGCCCGCCTGCGCTCAGCGCTGCTCGCGCCTGCCGGCGGCCCGGCCAGTCGCGACCGGACGGTGGCACGACGGCCAGCGCCCCGGGCCGACTCACCGGCGACTTCCGCCGATCAGGACGGCTTCGCGGGGAGGCTGTTCAACGGCAGCCCACATTGTCTGGATTGTCCAGGTCGCGCGGCAGGGCGATCAGCTGCTGCCGCTCGGCAAGGTCACCGCACCATCGTGCCAGGGCGGACCGTGCTCAGTGGTACTCGCGCTTGCCGAAGGCCCGGGCCAGGCGCCACAGGGCGACCGATCGGCGTTCGGCGACCCGGATGGCGCGCAGCGGGTCGGCCGGGAGACGAGCGGCGATCAGACGGCTCGCCAGCTCGGCCAGAAAATGCTCCGCGTCAGGCGACGGCCCGGAGGAGGGCGCAGGCGCAGAGGAAGGCGGTGGCCCGGAGGAGGGCGAAGACGCGGAGGAGGGCGGCGGCCCGGAGGAAGGCGAAGGCGCGGACGAAGGCGGAGGCCCGGAGGAGGGCGAACCCGCAGAGGAAGGAGGAGGCAAGGGCACGGAGGAAGGCGGCAGCGGAGCTGGGAACGGGGACGGGACGACGACCCCGAGGTACGGGCGGCGCAGCGTGTACGGCGCGATGACCGAGAGAATCCGCCGCAGGTGGGACCGCTGGGAGACGATGGCCACCGGCCGAGGATCGCCGAAGTGACCTTCGGACTCCGAGCGCAGCAGGTTGGCCACCGTGTCGATCGAGTGGCGCTCCGGCCGTACCGAAAAGGGGTCCAAACCGGAAGCGAGCAGCACCTCTCGCATCAGATCGGCCTCCGGGACGCCCTGGAAGACCTCCCCCGGCGCCTCCGGCGTGGTCCACGGGCGGCCCTTGCTGTCGAGCGGCGACTTGTAGCCGGCGCAGACGATGCGACCGGCAACCGGCAGTGACCGGAACAGATCAGCGGCCACCGCGACCCGGGCCGCGCCTTCCGGGGTGAGGCCGTCGCCGGTGGCGGTGCGGCCGCGGCCGGGGACCAGCACATGCGCCACCTCGGCCAGGGTGAGGCCGGGCGTACCGGGAAGGATCTCGAAGTTCAGGACGGTGACCAATCTGGAGCGTGGCCGGGCGAGCGGCGGGTGAGCGGGCAGAATCGACGTGTGGACATCGCGGTGCTGGGGCCGGTGGAGCTGCGCGCCGGCACCGGGGAGGTGGTGCCGATCGCGGGCACGCGGCTGCGTACCTTGATCATTCTCCTCGCCCTGGACGCGGGCCGGACGGTCTCCGCGGACCGGCTGATCGACGGCATCTGGGGTGACGCGCCGCCCGCCGCGGCGGCGAACGCGTTGCAGGCACTGGTCTCCCGGCTGCGGCGAGCCGCCCCGGAGTTGCGGATCGAGGCGGTGCCGACCGGGTACCGGCTGGTCATCGACCGGGCGAAGGTGGATGTCTTCCGTTTCGAGCGAAGCACGCCCGGCGAGGCGGTGAAGTTGTGGCGCGGCGATCCGGAGTTCCCGGAGGCCGCCGCGGCCGAGCTGGTCCGGCTGCGCCGGCTGCACCTGAGCGCGCAGCAGGCCTGGCTGGCCGCCGAGATGGCGCACCGGGACGTGGTGCCCGAGCTGGAGGCGCTGGTCGCGGCGCATCCGCTGGACGAGCCGCTGGTCGCGCTGCTGATCCGGGCGCTGCGGGCGAACGGCAGCCCGGGCCGGGCGCTGGAGGTCTTCGAGCAGGCCCGCCGCCGCCTCGCCGAGCAGCTCGGCACCGATCCGTCGGCCGAGCTGACCCGGCTGCACCGGGAGCTGCTGCACGCCCAGCCCGCCGCGGCAGGCACGGCGGGCAGCACCAACCTGCCCGCCGAACTGAGCACCTTCGTCGGCCGCGACTCCGAGATCCACACCCTCACCAGCATGCTCCGCACCCACCGCCTGGTCACCCTCACCGGCCCGGGCGGCAGCGGCAAGACCCGCCTCTCGGTCGAGGTCGGCGCCCGCCTCCCGGGCGAGGTGTGGCGGGTCGAGCTGGCCCCGGTCCGCGACCCGGCCGAGGTGCCGCAGACCGTGCTGAGCGCCCTCCCCTACCGCGACCACCTGGTCCTGGGCAACCATCCCACGCTGGCCCGGCTGCGCAGCGCGGTGGCCGGCCGCCGGATGCTGCTGATCCTGGACAACTGCGAGCACCTGATCGACGCGGCCGCCGCGGTCGCCGACACGCTGCTGCGCGCCGCGCCCGGGCTGCGGCTGCTGGCGACCAGCCGGGAGCCGCTCGGCATCCCGGGCGAGATCCTGCACCCGGTGGAGCCGCTGGAGTCCCCGCCGCCGGACGCCGGACCGGCCGAGGCGGCCGGTTTCCCGGCGGTGCGGCTGCTCCTGGACCGGGCCGCCGGGTTCACCCTGACCGGCGACAACGTGGCGCACGTGGTCCGGATCTGCCGGGCGCTGGACGGCATGCCGCTGGCCGTCGAGCTGGCCGCGGCCCGGTTGCGCAGTCTGCCGCCGGCGGTGCTCGCCGACCGGCTGGCCGACCGGTTCCGGCTGCTCACCGGCGGCAGCCGGACCGCGCTGCCGCGGCATCAGACGCTGCGCGCGGTGGTCGGGTGGAGCTGGGACCTGCTCACCGAGCCGGAGCGGCGGCTGTGGCGGCGACTGGCCGCCTTCCCGGGCGGCGCCGAGGTGGCCGCGGTCGAGCAGGTCTGCGACGCCGACCTGGACCTGCTGGGCGCCCTGGTGGACAAGTCGCTGCTGGTCCTGGGCGCGGACGGGCGCTACCGGATGCTGGAGACGATCCGCGAGTACGGCCTGGAGCGGCTGGCCGAGGCCGGCGAGACCGAGCCGATGCGGGTGGCGATCGGCGGCTGGCTGCTGGCCCGGGCCCGGGAGGCCGAGCCGCACCTGCGCGGCGCCGAGCAGCTCACCTGGATGGCCCGGCTGCGCGCCGAGCACGACAACCTGCACGCCGGCGTCCGGGACGCGATCGCCGCCGGGGACCGGGCCACCGCGATCGCGCTGGTCGCCAACCTGGGCTGGTACTGGTGGCTGTGCGGGCACCGGGTCGAGGGCACCGGCCTGTGCCTGGCCGCGCTGGCGCTGGACGGCCCGGCCGACTCGCAGGAGCTGGCCCTGGCACACACCCTGGCGGCGCTCAACGGCGTCGAGGGTCCGCTGGACTTCGCCGAGGTGCGGGAGTCGTTCCGCCGGGCGCTGGAGCTGGTCGAGCCGTCCCCGGACAGCCATCCGGCGCTGCGCCTGGTGGCGCCGCTGGCCGCGCTCTACGCCTCACCGGAGCAGTCCAGCGTGATCGCTTTCGGCCAGGCGCTCTACGACGACCCGGACCCGTGGTTGCGCGCCATGGCCCGGATGATCGTCGGCCAGGTGCGGCTCAACTTCGGGGAGCCGGCCGAGGTGGCCGAGGCCGACCTGACCGCCGCGCTGGCCGGTTTCCGGGCGGTCGGCGAGCGCTGGGGGATCGGTTTCACGCTGAGCGCGCTGGCCGACCTGACCGCGGCCCGCGGCGGCTTCGCCCGCGCGGTCGGCTGGCAGCGGGAGGCGATCGCGCTGGTCGAGGCGGTCGGGGTGCGGGAGGACCTGCCACAGCTGACCACCAAGCTGGCGCACCAGATGTGGCTGGCCGGCGACCGGGAGGCGGCGCACCGGACGCTGGAGCGGGCCCGCCGGCAGGCGGTCGACGCGGGCGTCCCGGAGGTGATGGGTTCGGTGCACCACGCGGCCGCGACGATCGCCCGGGCCGAGGGCCGGCTCGACGACGCCCGCCGGGAGATCGCCCGGGCCGTCGAGCTGATCGTGGACTCGACGCTGGCCCCGCAGTTCCGGGCGATCGCGGCCAGCGCCCAGGGTCTGATCGAGGGCGCGGCCGGCGATCTCGGCGCGGCCCGGGCCCGGCACGAGGAGGCGCTGCGGATCGCGGTCGGCACGCTGGACTCCCCGGTGATCGCCCAGGTGCTGGTCGGCATCGCGGATCTGGCCTGCCGGGAGGGCGACCCGGCGCGGGCCGCCACCCTGCTGGGCGCCGCGGTGGCGGTGCGCGGCGCGGTGGACCGCACCGTCGAGGACGCCGACCGCGTCGAGCGCGAGGCCCGCGCCGCCCTCGGCGACGCGGCCTTCGAGGCCGCCTTCCACCAGGGCGACGGCATAGATCAAAATCACCTTCCCCCAGACATTTTCGGTACGCGGTGAGCACCGTCCTCAGGTCCGGCGGCGGAACGCGCGCACCGACAGCGGGGCGAAGACGCCCAGCAGCACCAGGGCCCAGAGCACCGACTGGAGCACCGGCCCGGCCACCGGTCCTCCGGTGAGCAGCCCCCGGACCGCGTCGGAGAGCACGCTCGTCGGGTTGATCCGGACGAAGCCCTGCAGCCAGCCCGGCATCGTCTCGGGCCGGACGAACGCGCTGCTCGCGAACGTGATCGGGAAGATCAGCACGAAGCCGAAGATCTGCACCTTGTCCGGCTCGTCGACCAGCATCGCGACCAGCACCGAGATCCACGACGCGGCCAGCGCGAAGCCGAGCAGCAGCAGGACCGCGCCGAGCGCCGGCAGCGGCCCGGTGGTGATCCGGAAGCCGAGCAGCGTGCCGACCCCGAGCAGCAGCAGGATCGCCCACGCCTGCTTCAGCACGTCGGCCACGATCCGCCCGGCCAGCGGCGCGAACCGGGCGATCGGCAGCGACCGCAGCCGGTCGAAGACGCCCTTGCTGATGTCGGTGTTCAGGCCCACCCCGGTGTTCATGGTGGCGAAGAGCAGGTTCTGCACGATGATCCCGGCCAGCGCGAACTGCAGGTACTCGGCCGGCGAGCCGGCCAGCTGACCGCCGAAGACGAAGGTGAACAGCAGCAGGAACATCACCGGCTGGATGCTGAAGTCCATCAGCTCCATCGGGTTGTGTTTGATCTGCACCAGGGTCCGCCAGGCGAGCGTGGCGGTGTTGCGCACGGCCATGGTGCTCACGCGGTGCCTCCCTGGCCGTGCTCGGCCGGCCCTTGCTTCACTGCGATGCAGTCGATCACGCCGCCACCTCCGTCAGGCCGAGGAACACCTCGTCCAGGCTGGGGCTGCGCAGCGCCAGCTCGGCGACGACCAGACCGGCGTCGTCCAGGCTGCGCACCAGCCGGGTGAGCGCGCCCGGATCGGCGACCGGCGCGACCACCAGGTCGCCGCGCACCTCGATCGGCCCGGCCGCCACCCGGCGCACCTGTTCGGCGAGCTTCTCCAGGTCGGCCGGGTCGGCCGCGCGGGCGGTCACGGTCTGCGCCCCGGTCCGGGCCTTGAGCTGCTCCGGCGTCCCGGTGGCGATCACCCGGCCGTGGTCGATCACCACGATCTCGTCGGCCAGCCGGTCGGCCTCGTCCAGGTACTGGGTGGTGAGCAGCACCGTGGTCCCGGCGGCGACCAGGTCACGGACGATGTCCCACACCTCGTTGCGGCTGCGCGGGTCCAGGCCGGTGGTGGGCTCGTCCAGGTAGAGCAGGCGCGGCTCGCCGACCAGGCTGGCGGCCAGGTCGAGGCGGCGGCGCATCCCCCCGGAGTACTTGCCGGCCGCGCGGTCGGCGACGTCCAGCAGGTCGAACCGGGTGAGCAGCGCCCTCGCCCGGGACCGCGCGGCGGGCCGGGACAGGCCGAGCAGCCGGCCGATCATCAGGAGGTTCTCGGTGCCGGTGAGCTGCTCGTCGACCGAGGCGTACTGGCCGGTCAGGCCGATCAGGCGGCGGACCTCGGCGGCCTGCCGGACCACGTCGAAGCCGCCGACCGTGGCGTGCCCGGCGTCCGGGCTGATCAGGGTGGCCAGGATCCGGACCGCGGTGGTCTTGCCGGCCCCGTTCGGCCCGAGCAGGCCGAGCACCGTGCCGGGGCGGACCACGAGGTCCACCCCGGCCAGGGCGGTGGTGTCGCCGTAGCGTTTCACCAGGCCCTCGGCGTAGATCGCGTTGCTGTCGATTCCCATGCCGGCACCGTGCCGGGTGTCGCTGACAGGGCGCTGACGCGCCCGGTCAGCGCGTGTCAGAGCAGCTTGCCGAGGTCCAGGAAGACCGTCTCGCCGGTGGCGTCGTCGATCGCGTCGTTGTCGGTCACCGCGTAGGTGCGGCCGTTGCCGGCCACCGCGAGGCCCTCCAGCTTGTCCTGCACCCAGCCGTGGTCCGCCTTGAGCGCCGGCAGCACGTCCTTGACCAGCTTCTTGCGCACGGCCGGGGTGCCGGTCCAGGTGGCCGGTACGTCGAACGTGTAGATCCGCTTGATCGACGCCAGCTCGCCGCGCTGGTTGTCCCGCTCGATCACCGCGAAGGTGTTCCCGTCGACGGCGACCAGCTCGGACAGCCCGCTCCAGCCGACCGGCGCGGTGTCGGCCGGGTAGAGCAGCCAGGACCAGGTCTTGGTGACCGTGTCGTAGCGGCCGATCCGGTTGGTGAACGCCTGGTCGCCCTTGATCGTGCGCTGCACGGCGACCCACACGCCGGTGCCCACCTCGGCGACGCCCTCCAGGCCGTTGCTGGTGATCGCGCCGGCCACGTCGGCGGAGAGCGGAATCTCCTCCTGCACCTCGCCCTTGGCGTTCAGGCGGACGATCAGGTTCGGGTCCTTGCCGGCGCCGGTGCCCTCGACGGCCAGCCAGTAGCCGCCGGCCTCGCGGGCGACCAGGCCCTCGGCGTCGTAGCCGACCGGCTCGCCGTTCTTGGTGACGGTCAGCTGGGAGTCGATGACGCCGCGGGTGGACAGGCCGAGGATCCGGGTCGGCGAGTAGGCGGAATCGGTCACCGAGACGAGCCGGTCCCGCTTGCCGGGCACCGCGGAGAGCGCCGACAGGGTGCCGAACGGGATGTCCCGCACCGAGTGCGGCTGGGTGTTCGCCGGCCTGCCGAAGCCGTAGATCTGCACCGAGCCGCGGATGCCGATCGAGGCGTCGTCCTCCTCCGAGGAGACCACCAGCAGGTTGCGGGACGGGACCGCGACGACGCCCTCGGGCGCGTTCGTGGTCGGCAGGAGCTGCTTGAAGCGCGGCTCACGAGCATGCGACACGTCGTAGACGGCGGTGAAGTTGCCCCGCTCGGAGTTGACGAAGACGTACGGAACCCCGCCCATCCTCGCGAACGCCACGTTCTCCGGCTCGATGCCTTTGGCGTCCGACCGCTTGTCCGGGTACTGCCCGTGCTCGACGGCGAGGTGCTCGAGCGTGTTGCCGGCGTCCCAGACCGCCTTGCCGGTCCGCGCCGAGAAGATCGACCAGCCGCGCGAGCCGCCCTCGTAGTCGCCCTCGTTGGCGGTGGCGAACAGGTCGTCGGTGATCCAGGCGACGCCGTCCGGCTCCCGCTTCGCGGTGATCGACCCGGTGAGAGAGATCTGATCGTCGTCCAGGGTGTCGACCCCGTCGACGGTGACGGTGCCGGCCTCGAAGTGCTTGAGCACCTTGCCGGTGCGCAGGGAGACGATCGCCAGGTGGTTGTTCTCCTGGAGCGAGACGACCGCCTCGTCCCGGGAGTTGACGCTGACGTACTCCGGCTCCGGGTCGCTCGGCGCGACCGCGGCCAGGCCGGTCAGGTCGACCTTGGCGACCTTCCAGGACTTGGTGTCGATCACCGCGAGGTACCCGGCCGGGGCCTGCGGGAGGGCGCCGTCGTTGACGTCCTCGTCCCGCTCGTTCTCGATGGCGACTGCGAGGTAGCGGCCGCTCGGCGCGACGGCGACCGAGTCGGGCTGCCCGCCCAGGTCCAGCTCACGGACCACGGCGTGGGTCCGGTCGTCGACCACGACCAGCTTGCCGGACGGGTCGGCGAACGAAGCGCTGGTGTTCACGCCGGCCAGCAGCAGGTGGCCCAGGTGCGCGACCGAGGTGGGCTCGCCGCCCATGGCCAGCGTTCCGCGCGGCTGCGGGGCGGACGGGTTCGTGATGTCCACGAAGCCGATCCGCTTGCCGGGGCTGTCGGTGTAGACGACCGTGCGGCCGTCCGCGGTGACCGTGGAGATCTCGGCCGCCGCGGTGTCGGCGACCGACGAGTTCAGGTACACCGGGAACGTGGCGAGGCGCTGGAAAGAGGTGGCGCGGCCGTGCGCGGCGGCCGCGGCCGGCACGCTGCCGGCCGCGGCGACGGCCAGGACGGAGACAACCGCCGAGGTGGTACGGCGTAAAGACATGCGAACTGACTACGCCAAGATCTTTTCCGGTTCATGGACGGGAACCGAACTCCGGGTGCCGACCGGTGTCCAGATGAGCAGAGCCAGGCCGAACCAGACATAAACATTGCTGCCGAGGAAGGCCAGCGGCGGGGTCGGCCGGTTCTCCCAGAGCCAGGTGAGGTGCGAGGTCATCAGCAGGTACGCGGCCGCCGCCAGGTAGGCCGGCCGCCGGTCCGGGGTCCAGAACCGCTCGGCGCAGCGGATCAGCGCCGGGATCAGCCAGACGCAGTGGTGCACCCAGGTGACCGGGCTGATCAGGCAGCCCAGGATGCCGGTCAGGGCCAGCCCGCCGAGCACGTCGTCCCGCGACCGGGTCACCCGCCAGGCCCAGAACGCCAGCGTGGCCAGCACACAGACGATCCAGATCTTGGACTCGGCCTCGTCGAACGGGAACCGGGCGAGCATCCCCCGCTCCGACTGGTTGGAGAGGAACCACAGGTTGCCGACCCGGTTGGTGTCCCAGAGCGCCGAGGTCCAGAACTCCCGGGACTGGTCCGGGAAGAGCGCGCCGGCCAGCACGGTCGCCGCGCCGGCCGCGCCGATCGCCACCCCGGCCTCCCGCCAGCGCCGGGTGACCAGCAGGTAGAGGATGAACACGCCGGGGGTCAGCTTGATCGCGGTGGCCAGCCCGATGCCGGCGCCGGCCCACCACTTGCCGCGGGCCACGCCGAACAGCATGTCCGCCGTCACGCAGGTGAGCAGCAGCGTGTTCACCTGGCCGAAGGTGAACGTCTCGCGGACCGGCTCGAAGGCCAGCGCGACACACCAGGCCACCCCGAAGGTCAGCCACAGCGGCTGCTTCAGCCGGCTCAGCAGCGGCCCGGCCAGCCACCAGACCAGCAGCCCGGTGGTGAGCACCGTGCCGATCGAGGCGAGCACCACGACCAGCGGGAACGGCAGCACCGCCATCGGCGACATGACCAGGCCGGCGAACGGCGGGTAGGTGAACCCGTACGGCGTGTCCCGCTGCAGCCAGTCGTAGACCATGCCGCTGTCCTGGAACCAGTAGTGCACCGCGCCGTAGTAGACCTTGGAGTCGAAGAACCGGTTACGGAGCCCGGAGACGACGATCAGGGCCGCCGCGACCAGCACCGAGACGATCAGGGTCACGATTCGCTTCATGCAGCACTTTCCAGGCTAGAGAACCGGCGAGAACCGTCATCCCGACGGCGCCCTGCGCCTTGGTGGCGAGGGCCAGGTTGTAACCGTCCGGCAGGCAGAGGGCGGCGGCCACCGCGCATGGTACGACCAGCCAGCGAGTGTCCCGGCGCACAGTCGCGGCCAGCACGGCCAGCGGCCAGATCGCGTACCACGGGTGGAAGACCGGGGCGAGCAGCACGGTGGCGGCCAGCGCCAGCCCGGCGTGCCACAGCGGGTCGCCGCCGCGCCAGGCCCGCCGGAACAGCCAGAGCAGCACCCCGGCCAGCGCGACCAGGCCGAGCACCCGGGTCACCGCGACCGCGTGCGGCACGCCGAACAGTTCCAGGGTCATCCCGATCGCGGTCGGCGGCGCGGTCCACTGCACCGAGACGCCGCTGCCGGCCAGCCCGCTCACCCAGCCCAGGCCCAGCCCGGCGCCGAGCGACACCGCGGCCAGCGCGCCCAGCGCGCCCGCGGCCAGCTCCAGCCCGGCCCGCCACCACGGCCGCGGGATCAAGAAGATCGCGAACGGCAGCGCCACGACCGCGGTCGCCTTCACCCCGATCGCCAGCCCGAACAGGATCCCGGCCGGCCAGCTCCGCCCGGTCGCCGCCACCGCCAGCCCGCCGGCCAGCAGCGCCACCATCACCGCGTCGTTGTGCGTGCCGGACACCAGGTGGATCAGCACCAGCGGGCAGGCCAGGACCAGCCAGAGCGCGCGCGCCACCGGCACCCCGGACCGCCGGGCCAGCACCGGCAGGCAGGCGCCGAGCGCCACCACGCCGAGCACCGCGATCAGCCGGAGCAGCGCGAGGGTCCCGGTGAGCGAGCCGCCGAGCTCGGCCGCGGCGGCGGCCAGGACCAGGAAGACCGGACCGTAGGGGGCTGGGGCGGCACGCCAGGTGGGCGCGACCGCGTCGGCCCAGGGACACCCCAGAAGATCAACCCCGCCGGCGTACGGATCCAGCCCCGCCGCCTGCTGCCAGCCCTGACACGCGTACGAATAAGCGTCGTAGCTGCCCAGCGGCAGGAACGGGAGCAGCGGCAGCGCCCACAGCCCCGCCGTGACCACCGCCCACCGCGCCGACGGCACCACCCGTCGCCCGGCCCACCACGCCCCGATCAGCAGGGCGACCCCGGCCAGCCAGAGCAGCGGCAGCAGCACCCCGTCCCGCCCGGCGAGAATCGTGCGCGGGGTCATCGTCGGCGTCCACGGCCGGTGCGCGCCACCGAGGTAGGCGGCGCCGGCCAGCAGGGCGCTGCCGAGCAGCCCCGTGGCGCGGACGAGGGACGGACCGGGCATGGCGCTGACCCTACCGTGACGCGCTGCAACCCACGGGACGCCCGGTACTGTCGACGGGATGTGGGCACGGCACCGGCGGGAAGCGGCCATCGCACTGCTGGCGGCGGTCCTCGGCGGCGTCTACCTGGCCGCCCCCCGGATGGGCTCTGACCTGGCCGCTCAGGTCGGCCGCGCGGAGTTCTTCGCGGCGCACGGCTGGGCACCCGTCGACCTGCGGTGGTACGCCGGGGTGAACCAGCTGGGCTACAGCCTGGTGTCACAGCCGGTGATGGCGTGGCTCGGAGTGCGGGTCACCGGCGTGGTGTCCTTGGTCACCGGATCGGTGCTCCTGCTGCTGCTGTTCCGGCGCACCGGCGGCACCCGGCTGCGGCTCGCCGGCCTGCTCGGCGTCGCCGGCCTGGCCGGCAACCTGGTGAGCGGCCGGATCACCTACGGCCTCGGCGTCTGCCTCGGCCTGGCCGCCCTGCTCGCCCTGACCTACCTCCCGCGCCGCTCCGCCGCGGTCGCCGCCGCCGTCCTGGCCGCGCTCGCGTCGGCCACCAGCCCGGTCGTCGCCCTCTTCCTCGGCCTCGCCGGCACCGCCCTCCTGCTGTCCGGCTGGGTGTCGGGGGTGTCCCGGGTGCCGCGGGCCGCCTCTGAGCCGGCCGACCAGGTCGAGGCGGCGCGTCATCCACATCAGCGCGTTGTCCACAGCCCAGCCGCGGGAGATCCCGCTTCCGCGTCACACTGTCTTCGGGGAGCCCCCCTGGGCGGGTGGGGACTGCGCAGGTGGGGGTCGCACGGGCGGGGATTGCGCGGGTGGGGACTCCGCGGGCGCGAACTGCCCGGCCGCGAACTGCCCGGCCAGGAACTGCGCAACGGCCGCCCCCTCCTGATCGCCGGACCAGCGGCCGCCCTGATCGCGCTGAACGCACTACTCTTCGGCGACGGCGGCTGGATGAACATCAGCCGCACCGACACCCTGCACGCGGTGCTGACCGGCCTGCTGGTCGCGGCGCTGGTCCCGGTGCGCCCGGTACGGATCGGCGCCCTGCTGTCGTCGGCGGGGGTGCTGGCGGCGGCCCTGGTGCACACGCCGGTCGGGCTGAACGCGACGCGACTGGCCGTCATGTTCGCGCTGCCGGTGCTCGCCGCGTACGCCAAACTGCCGGACCGCGTCGGCAAGCGGACCGCGACCGCCGGGATCGCCGGGATCCTGGCGCTGACCGCCTGGTGGCAGCCGCCGGTGGTGACCGCGGACCTGCGTGACCTCGGCAACCCGGCGGCCGACCCGGACTACTTCCGGCCGCTCACCGACCGGCTGGCCGCGGAGCCCCTGACCGGGCGGGTGGAGATCCCGCCGACCAGGGCTTACTGGGAGGCGGCCCGGCTCGGTGATGTCCCGCTGGCGCGCGGCTGGCTGCGGCAGGCGGACATCGACCGGAACCCCCTCTTCTTCACCACGGTCCCGGGCGCGGCCGGCACCGGCGTGCCGCTGAGCGCCGGCACCTACCGCCTGTGGCTGGCCGAGCAGGCGGTGCAGTTCGTCGCGGTCCCGGACGCCGAGCTGTCCTGGTCGGGCCGCGCCGAGGCGGAGCTGGTCACGGCCGGACTCCCCTATCTGACCCCGGTCTGGTCGGGTGCGCACTGGCGGCTGTACGCGGTCGCCGACCCGCAGCCGATCGTGGCCGCCCCCGCGACGCTGGTCCGGCACACCGCGGCCGCCGTCACGCTGGACGCCCCGGCGGCCGGTGACGTCCGGGTGCGGGTCCGCTGGTCCCGCTGGCTGACCGGGTCGGGCGGCGCCTCGGTGCGCCGCGACGGCGACTGGACGATCCTGCGGGTGCCCGGGCCGGGCCGGTACACGCTGTCGAGTTAGCGCTGGCCGGCGCGCTTGCGCTCGCGCTGCTCACGGGTGAACTGCTTGCGGCGCTCCAGGTCGGCCTTCCACCCCTCGCGGGCGAACTCGTCGCAGCCCTGGACGGCGCCCTTGGTCTGGGCCGGGCCGATGATCGTCCGGAACCACATGTCGTCGAAGGTCTGGTGGAACCAGTTCGCGAACCGATCCTGCCACTGCGACACGGTGCTCTCCTCAGTCAGTTGGCGTGCAAACCGTTGGTGCCCCAACTATTGGTAGGATAGCCGCTGACCTGAGGAGATGCGCAAGTGAGTGACGACGATCCCCTGGCGTTGGAGCGGCAGGTCTGCTTCGCCCTGTCGGTGGCGGCGCGCAGCGTGGTGGCGATCTACCGGCCGCTGCTCGAGCCGATGGGCCTGACCCACCCGCAGTACCTGGTGATGCTCGCCCTCTGGGGTGACTCGCCGCTCTCCGTGCGCCGCCTCAGCGAGCTGCTGCAGCTCGACCCGGGCACACTGTCCCCGCTGCTCAAGCGCCTGGAGGCGATCGGTTACCTGCGCCGCCGGCGCGACCCGGCCGACGAGCGCAGCCTGGCCATCACGCTGACCGACGCCGGTCGCGCGCTGCGGGCCGAGGCGGAGAAGATCCCGCCCGCCGTCGTCGCCCGCCTCGGCATGCCGATCGAGGACCTGCAGCGCCTGCACGCCGCGCTGACCCAGGTGATCGCCGCCGCCGCCTGACTTCCCACCCCTTTACGGTACGACCGGAGCCCCCCGCCCAGCGCGCCGTCCCGGTGCGCGTCCCTCCGCGAGGCCGTCCCTGCTCACGGCCGCCCCGCGCCACCAGCTCACCGGCTGGGCCGCACGGGTGCCACAGCGGCCCGGAAACACCCCTCACGCCCAGCCGGGGACGGGGGCCGCGGGACTGCCGGGAGTGGGCGCGGCCTGGCGTGACGGGTACGGCGGCGGGGGCCGGACGGCGGGGGCTGCGGGCGTACCGGAAAGCGGCGGTCGTCGGCAAGAGCGGACCTGGACCGGTCAGGACTCCATGACGCGTTGCATGGCGGCCCGGGAGCGGCGGGTGATCCGCAGGTAGCGGTCGACGAACTCGCCCGGGTCGCCGCCGCCGAGCAGCAGCACCGTGCCGGCCAGCTCCACCCCGTGCTGCGGCAGCTGGTCGGTCGGGCGGCCACGGACCAGGGTCAGCGCGTTGCGCACCTGGGCGGCCAGGGTCCAGCCGTCGGTCATCGCCGTGGCGTCGGCCTCCTCGACCAGGCCGGCCTGCTGGGCGGCGGCCAGCGCGTCCAGGGTCTGGGTGCGGCGCAGGCCGGGCACCCGGTCGGCGTGCCGCAGCTGGAGCAGCTGGACCGCCCACTCGACGTCGGCGAGCCCGCCCCGGCCCAGCTTGGTGTGCGTGTTCGGGTCGGCGCCGCGAGGCAGCCGCTCGGTCTCCACCCGGGCCTTGATCCGGCGGATCTCGACGACCTGCTCGCGGGTCAGGCCGCCGGCCGGGTAGCGCTTCCGGTCGGCCAGCTTCTCGAACGCCTGCCCCAGCGAGTCGTCGCCGCAGACGAACCGGGCGCGCAGCAGCGCCTGCGCCTCCCACACCTTCGACCAGCGGTCGTAGTACTGCTGGTAGGCCTGCAGGCTGCGGACCAGCGGGCCCTGCCGGCCCTCCGGGCGCAGGTCGGCGTCGACGCCCAGCGGCGGGTCCGGCGCCGGCGCGTTGAGCAGCCGGCGCATCTCCTCGGCGACGGCGTGCGCGGCGGCCTCGTCCCCGCCGTCGAAGACGAAGAGCACGTCGGCGTCGGACGGGTAGCTCATCTCGTAGCCGCCGAGCCGGCCCATCCCGATGATCGCGAACCGCATCCCGGCCGGGCCCGGCTTGGACCGGCGGGCGATCCGCAGGGCGGCGTTCAGGGTGGCGTCGGTGACGTCGGAGAGCGCGATGCCGAGCGCGTGCACGTCGATCGGCTGGGCCGGGGCCAGGTCACCGCCCTGGCTCAGGATGTCGGCGCAGGCCAGCCGGAACAGCTCACGGCGGCGCAGCGCGCGGACCGCGGCGATCGCCTTGACCGGGTCGTCGGCGTGCCGCTCGGCCGCGGCGGCGAACCCGTCCCGCAGCTTCTCCCGGGAGCGGGGCTGCAGCTCCGGGTCGTCGGCGAGCAGCCGGAGCGCCTCCGGGTCGCGGGTGAGCAGGTCGGTGGCGTACCGGGAGAGGCTGATCACCCGGGCCAGCCGGCGGGCGACCGGGCCGCCGTCGCGGAGCAGCCGCAGGTACCACGGCGTGCTGCCCAGCTTGTCCGACACCTGGCGGTAGTTGAGCAGGCCGCGGTCCGGCTCCGGGGCGTCGGAGAAGTCCTGCAGCAGCATCGGCAGCAGGGTCCGCTGGATCGCCGCGGTGCGGGTCACCCCGCCGGTCAGCGCCTCCAGGTGGCGCAGCGCGCCGGCCGGGTCGGCGAACCCGAGGATCTCCAGCCGTTTCCGGGCCGACGCCGGGGTCATCCGCAGGGCCTCGGCGGGCACCCGGGCCACCGCCTCCAGCAGCGGCTGGTAGAGCAGCTTGACGTGCAGCCGGCGGACGTTGGCGGCGTGCCCGACCCAGTCCGAGCGGAACGCCTCGACGGCGTCCTGCCCGGGCAGCGGGGTGTAGCCGAGGGCGGCCGCCAGCCAGCGCACCCCGGCCGGGTCGTCCGGGACGGTGTGCGTCCGCCGCAGCTGCTGCAGTTGCAGGCGGTGCTCGACGGCGCGCAGGAAGCGGTACCCGCGCAGCAGCGTCTCGCCGTCCTGCCGGCCCACGTAGCCGCCGGCGACCAGCGCGCGCAGCGCCGGCAGGGTGCCGGGCAGCCGCAGCGTCTCGTCCACCCGGCCGTGCACCAGCTGCAGCAGCTGGACCGCGAACTCGATGTCGCGCAGCCCGCCCGGCCCGCGCTTGATCTCCCGGTCCCGCTCGGCGGGCGGCACGTTGTCGATGATCTTGCGGCGCATGTCGCGCACGTCGGCGACCGCCTCGGGCCGCTCCGCGGCGTGCCAGATCAGCGGCGCCAGGTCGGCCAGCCACTCGCCGGCCAGCGCCAGGTCGCCGGCCGCCGGGCGGGCCTTGAGCAGCGCCTGGAACTCCCAGGTGCGCGCCCAGCGCCGGTAGTAGGCCTGGTGGCTGGCGAGGGTGCGGACCAGCGGACCGCGGCTGCCCTCCGGGCGCAGCGCGGCGTCCACCGGCCAGGCCACCTGCCCGCAGATCTCGATCAGCCGGGCCGCGACCGTGGTCCCGGCCGGCAGGTCCTCGTCGCCGGCGGCCACGAAGATCACGTCGACGTCGGAGACGTAGTTCAGCTCGTTGCCGCCGCACTTGCCCATCGCCACCACCGCGAGGCGGGGCTCCGGGGTGCCCTCCGGCAGGGCGGCCACGGCGATCGCGTACGCCGCCGCCAGGGTCTCGTCGGCGAGCGTGGAGAGCGCGGCCATGGTCGGCTCCAGCCCGCGACCGCCGGTCAGGTCGGCGGCGGCGATCCGCAACAGCGCGATCCGGTACGCCCGGCGCAGCGCCGGCACGGTCGGCGCGTCCAGCTCCAGGTGGCCCTCCGGGTCCGGGGGCAGCCCGCTCTTCTCGGTGGCCAGGGTGCGCCAGTCCTGCTCGTTGGCGACCAGGTGATCGCCGAGCGTGGACGAGGCGCCGAGCACCGCGACCAGCCGGCGGCGCAACCCGTGGTCCTGGTACAGCTGCTCGGTCAGCTCCCGGGTCGCCGCGTTCTCGGTGATCTCGCCGGTCGGGCCGGTGGGCCGGCCGCCGTTGGCCCGCTCGGCGGCCCGGGAGACCGCGTCGACCAGCCGGTGGAACTGCCGCAACGCCAGGTCCGGGTCGGCGGCCCGGGACAGGGCGTGGATCAGCTCGGCCGCCTCGGTGCTGACCGGGCCGTGCTCGGCGTCCCACAGCCGCAGGCCCTGGGCGCCGAGCAGGGCGGCGCCGTTGTCGGCGAAGCCGTACCGCGCCAGCCGGGTGGGCCGGGTCACCTCAGTGCCCCAGCAGCGGCAGGTTCTTCGCCGGGATGTCGGCGTCCGGCAGGGTGCCCAGGGCCAGCGCCGCGAACCGGGCGGCGAACGGCTGCCACACCTCCTCGACGTCCGGCAGGATCTCGGCGACGGCCAGCACCACCGCCTCCGCGTCGTAGCCCAGCTCGGCCAGGTCGTCGGCGCCGAGGCGGGTCCAGTCGGCCATCATCGCGGCGTCGCACTCGATGTGGAACTGTAGGCCCCAGGCCCGGTCGCCGATCCGGAAGGCCTGGTGCGGGTACCGGCTGGAGGCGGCCAGCAGGGTGGCGCTCAGCGGCAGCTCGGTGATCTCGTCACGGTGCCACTGGATCACGTCGGGCAGCAGCGGCACCCACTTGAACAGCGGGTCGGTGTCCGCCGCGTCGCGCTTGCCGACCAGGCCGGGACCGATCTCCGGGCCGGACGGGCTGCGCTCGACCAGCCCGCCGTGCGCGGCGGCGAGCAGCTGCCCGCCGAGGCAGACGCCGAGCGTCGGCACCCGGTGCCGGACCGCCTTGCGCAGCAGGCCCTCCAGGGCCGGGAACCACGGGGCGCCGGGCGCGCCGGCCAGGTCCGGGTAGGCGCTCTGGTCGCCGCCGAGCACGATCAGCGCCAGGTAACCGTCGAGCGCCTCGGGCAGCTCGTCGCCGGCGTAGGGCCGGAGCACGGTGAGCTCCAGGCCGGCTTCGGTCAGCCAGTCGCCGAGGCGCCGGAGGTCGTCGGTCGGGTCGTTCTGGATGACAAGCGCTGTGCTCACGTGACGAGGCTAACGAATTACCGCGCGACAAACACCGACAGGACGGTGTCGGGGCGGCCCGCGAGAGTTCCTCCTGACACCTTTGAAGGAGGACAGGATGAACAACATCGGCTGGATCGAAGTCGGCACCGAGCGTCCGGAGGAGGCCGAGCGGTTCTACGGCGAGGTGTTCGGCTGGACGTTCGCCGACGACGACAACTCGGTGGGGCTGGACGGCAAGCCGTACCGGATGATCACCGGGCCGGACGGCGGCGCGCCGTTCGGCGGGTTCTACGGCACCGGCGGCAAGGCCCCGGACCAGGCGATCTTCCTGATCGTGGTGGCCGACACCGCGGAGGCGTGCCGGCAGGCCGAGGCGCACGGCGCGAAGGTCCTGGTCGGGCCGCAGCGGGAAGCGAGCGGGCTGGTCTACGCCCGGCTCAGCGACCCGCTGGGCAACCTCTTCGGCGTCTTCACCCCACCGGCCAGGTGAAACGCCGGCCGGCTCAGCCGACCCAGCGGGCGACGACCTCGTCGCCCTCGGTCTCGCCGGTCTCGACGAAGCCCAGCGCCAGGTAGAGCGAGCGGGCCGCGGTGTTCTCCGGCTGGTAGCTGAGCGCGACGTTCGGCGTGCCGGGCTCGGCGATCAGCCGCTCCCGCAGCTGCCGGACCAGCTCCCGGCCGACGCCCTGGCGCTGGTGCTTCGCGTCGACGACCAGGCCGCCGATCCACCGGCTGCCGTCGTCGTCGACACCCCAGATGGCGAAGCCGACCACCTCGTCGCCGCGCACCGCGGCGAGCGGGTGCCAGGTGTCGCCGTAGTGGCACATGCAGAGGTAATAGGTCACGTCGGCGACGAACCGCTTCTGGTCCTCGTGGACGGTGAGCGCGGCGCAGTCCCGCCAGTTGCCGGCGGTGACCGGCTCCAGGCGCAGATCCTCGGAAGTCATTGAGAGATCTTGGCAAAGAGGGTGAGGCGCTCTCGCTTCTGGGGCGGAATGTCCAGGTCGGCGTCGGAAAGGACGCGCGGGGGCGCCAGCTCCCGCATCGGAGTCACCCCGCTGATCCGGTCGACCCGGAAGATCCGCGCCGAGTCGCGCAACCGGCACCAGGCGATCAGATACCAACTGTCGCGGACCGCCACATAGCCCAGCGGCTCGATGTCGCGCCTGGTCACCGCGCCGGACCGGTCCTGATAACCGATCCGGACCACCTGGCCGACCGGCAGCGCGGTGGGCATCGTGGCCGGCGCCGCCTGGCCGACCAGGTGGATCCGGTCGGCCAGGGCCTGCGCGGCGGCCGCGTCGTCGGCCCGCATCGCGGCCACCAGCTTGCGCAGCGCGCTCGCCGCGGACTGCCGGAACGGCGTCCCGTCGAGCCGGCGCAGGGCCAGCACCATCGCCACCGCCTCCTCCGGCGTCAGGTTGACCGGGGGCAGGGTGTGCGCGCGGTCCAGGCAGTAACCACCGGTGCGCCCCGGCTCGGCGTAGACCGGGGTGCCGGACTGCTGCAACGCGGCGATGTCCCGCTCCACCGTGCGGGTGCTCACCTCGAAGCGGTCGGCCAGCCAGCGGGCGCTGCGCGGCCGGGGCGCGACCGCCCGCAACTCCTCGACGAGGGCGTAGAGCCGATCGGTACGGTTCACACCTCGCACCGTAGAGCGGGGGTATGACAATCTCTCCGGCATGACGCAGGAGTCGCCCGGTGTCCGGGTGTCCACGCTGGAACTCTTCTTCGATCTGGTCTTCGTCTTCACGGTGACCCAGCTCGCCGACTCGCTCGCGCACCACCTGACCCCCGCGGGCCTGCTGGACGTGGTGCTGATCCTGGTCGTGGTCTGGTGGATGTACTCGGGTTACGCCTGGCTCACCAACGCGGTCGCCCCGACCACCACCACCCGGCGCACCCTGCTGCTGGTCGGGATGGCCGGCTTCCTGGTGATGGCGCTGGCCATCCCGCAGGCGTTCGGGAAGTACGGCTGGATCTTCGGCGTCGCCTACGTGGTGGTGAACCTCAGCCACTCGGTGATGTTCCTGCAGGCCGGCCCGGCGGCGGTGCGGGTGATGCGGACGCTCGGCCCGATGAACCTGCTGGCCGCGCTGCTGGTGCTGACCGGCGGCCTGCTGCCCGAGCCGTGGCGGCACCTGTGCTGGCTGGCCGCCCCGCTGGTGCAGATCTCGGCCGGTTACCTGCACCCGATGGAGCTGCACCACATCTCGGCCGCGCACTTCGTGGAGCGGCACAGCCTGGTCACCATCATCGCGATCGGTGAGTCGATCATCGCGATCGGCGTCGGGGTCGGCTCCGACCTGTCCGGCGGCGTGATCCTGGCCGCGGTGCTCGGCCTCTGCGTCGCCTACTACCTCTGGTGGGCCTACTTCGCCGACGGCGACCGACGCTCCGAGCACGTGCTGGCCGAGGCCGGCGATCCGGGCCGGCGGGCCCGGCTGGCGCTGAACGCCTGGGGCTACGCGCACATCCCGATCCTGCTCGGCGTCGTGGTCACCGCGGTCGGGATCAAGAAGACCGTGGGGCACGCGTTCGAGGGCCTGCACTGGGGCGAGGCACTGACGCTCGGCGGCGGCGTCGCGATCTACCTGCTCGGGCACGCCGCCTTCCTGCGGCTGCTCCGGCTGCCGGGCGCCGCCTTCCGGGTCGGCGTCGCGGCCCTGTGCCTGGCGACCGCGCCGCTCGGGCACGCGCTCGCGGTGGCCCAGCTGGCCGCGGTCGCGGTCGTGATGGCCGGCGGCGCGATCCTCGAGGACGTCCGCCGGATCCGCCGCTCCAGCCTCGCCGAAGCCATCGGTGACTTCGGCCGGGGAGCCTGAGACCCCTTTCCGGTACGCCCGAAGCACCCGCCGTCGTCCCCACGCGAGGTCCGCCCTGGTCCGGACCGCAGCGCGCCCGGACCCCCGGCTGGGTGTCAGGGGTGTCTCCAGTCCCTGGAGACACCCCTGACACCCAGCCAACGGGAGAAGCCGCGGCGCGGTCCGTGCTTCAGGCGGCCTCGCGGCTCACGGCCCCGGCTGTGCCTCAGGGGTGTCTCAGCCGTGCTGAGACACCCCTGAGGCACAGCCCGGGTCTGGGGGCGCGCTGCGGTCCGGGCCCCGGGCGGCCTCGCGTGGGGATGCCACGGGAGTGTGGGCGCGGCGGGGCTCCGGGCGTACCGAAAAGGGTGGGGGTCTGTCCGGTGGTGATCAGGCGATGCAGGCGCAGACGATGAGCGCGGCGCCGAAGTGCGAGGCCGCGCTGACCAGCGCGCCACCGTGGTAGTCGGCGGTGCAGATGACCTCGCCGAGCTTGCCCGGGGTCATCCAGTCCAGGACCAGGAAGGCGAGCCCCATGATCACGATGCCGAGCACGCCGAACAGCGCGGTCGACGCGACGCCCTGGCCGAACGAGTCGTAGGTGGTCCAGATCGAGGTGAACACGATCAGCGCGATGCCGAGCTGGTTGGCGGCCAGCAGCAGCGACGCGTTCGGGTTGCGCTCGGTCCAGATCAGGTCGCGCAGCTTGCCCGGCGTGAGCATGTCGATCAGCACAAAACCGAGGGCCATCAGACCGATCCCGATCGCACCGAAGGCGATGCTCCGCCCGGCACCCTCCAACAACTCTTGCAGCACGGCCTCTCCCTTGTCGCATGACGTCGAAGGAGACCGTACCCCGTGTGACAAAACTTCGTGACGCGGCGCTGTGGACAGCTGTCCCGGTCAGGCGACGGGCCGCACGGGCCGCCGCCTGACGCCGGTGTCGATCAGAGGGCGCCCAGGTAGCGCTGGCGCTCGTAGGGGGTGACCTCGCGGCGGAACTGCTCCCACTCGGCCCGCTTGTTGCGCAGGAAGAAGTCGAAGACGTGCTCGCCGAGCACCTCGGCGATCAGCTCGGAGCCGGCCATCACCTCGATCGCCTCGGACAGGTTCTCCGGGAGCGCCTCGTAGCCGGCGGCCTTGCGCTCGGCCGGGGACAGCGACCAGACGTCGTCCTCGGCGCCGGGGGGCAGCTCGTAGCCCTCCTCGATGCCCTTGAGGCCGGCGCCCAGCATGACCGCGAAGGCCAGGTAGGGGTTGGCCGCCGAGTCGATCGAGCGCACCTCCACCCGGGCCGAGTTCGGCTTGCCGAAGGCGGGCACCCGGACCAGGGCGGACCGGTTCAGGTGGCCCCAGCTGACGAAGGCCGGCGACTCGGTGATCCGGTCCGGCAGCTGCAGCGGGAAGAGCCGCTTGTAGGAGTTCACCCACTGGTTCGTCACCGCGGTGTACTCCCGGGCGTGCACCAGCAGGCCGGCGATGAACGCCCGCGCCGTCTTGGACAGCTTCTGCGGGTCCTCGCTGTCGTAGAACGCGTTGCGCTCGCCCTCGAACAGCGACAGGTGGGTGTGCATGCCGGAGCCGGGCTGGTCGGTGTACGGCTTCGGCATGAAGGTGGCCTTGACCCCCTGGGAGAGCGCCACCTCCTTGACCACGTGCCGGAACGTCATGATGTTGTCCGCGGTGGTCAGCGCGTCCGCGTACCGCAGGTCGATCTCCTGCTGGCCGGGGGCGACCTCGTGGTGGCTGAACTCGACCGAGATGCCGATCCGCTCCAGGGCCAGCACGGCCTGGCGGCGGAAGTCTCGGGCCACCGCGTGGGTGGTGTGGTCGAAGTAGCCGCCGGTGTCCACCGGGATCGGCACCGAGCCGTCGTTGTCCCCGTCCTGGACCAGGAAGAACTCGACCTCGGGGTGGGTGTAGAAGGTGAAGCCCTTCTCCGCGGCCCGGGCCAGCGCGCGGCGCAGCACGTGACGCGGGTCGGCCCAGGCCGGGCTGCCGTCGGGGAGCAGGATGTCGCAGAACATCCGGGCGCTCTCGCCGCTGCCGCCGCCCTCGAACGGGAAGACCTGGAAGGTGGTCGGGTCCGGCATGGCGACCATGTCCGACTCGAAGACCCGGGCGAAGCCCTCGATCGCCGAGCCGTCGATGCCGATGCCCTCCTCGAAGGCCGACTCGAGCTCGGCCGGGGCCACCGACACGCTCTTCAGCGTGCCGAGCACGTCGGTGAACCAGAGACGGACGAAACGGATGTCGCGCTCCTCGAGCGTGCGAAGCACGAACTCCTGCTGTCGGTCCACTTCCACCCCTTGCCCCGGTGTCGATCCGTCGAGCCGAGAGTACGCTGGCCCGGCGCTGTGACGTGGGCCCGGGTCCGGATCCGAAGCCCCGTCCCGGGGGGAGAATGACGTCCATGCCCACGCTGCGCATCGCCCTCGCCCAGGTGAACTCGACGGTCGGCGACATCGCCGGTAACGCGGCCGCGGTGCGCCGCTGGTCGAGGGCCGCCTCGGACGCCGGCGCCCACCTGGTCGCCTTCCCCGAGATGATGCTGACCGGTTATCCGATCGAGGACCTGGTCTTCCGCAACTCGTTCGTCGCCGCCTCCCAGCGGGCGCTCCGCGCGCTCGCCGCCGACCTGGCCGCCGACGGCCTGGGCGAGCTGGCCGTGGTGGTGGGTTACGTGGACGCCGACGGCCCGGCCGCGATCAGCTCCGACGCGTCCCCGGGCAGCGGCCGCCGGGACGCCTCCGCGCTGCTCCACCGGGGTGAGGTGGTGGCCACCTACTTCAAGCACCACCTGCCGAACTACGGGGTCTTCGACGAGGACCGCTACTTCGAGCCAGGCGACGCGCTGACCGTGGTCCGGTTCGGCGGCGTGGACGTCGCGCTGACCGTGTGCGAGGACATCTGGCAGGCCGGCGGGCCGTTCACCGCGGCGCGGCGGGCCGGGGTGGGGCTGGTCGTCACCATCAACGCCTCGCCCTACGAGCTGAACAAGGACGACGTGCGGCTGCCGCTGGTGCAGCGCCGGGCCGCGGAGGCGGGCGCCACCGTGGCGTACGTGAACATGATCGGCGGGCAGGACGAGCTGGTCTTCGACGGGGATTCGATGGTGGTGGGTCCCGACGGTTCGCTGCTGGCTCGAGCCGGGCAGTTCACCGAGGAGTTGCTCGTCCACGATCTGGATCTGCCCGGTGCCGACGCGGCGCCGAACGCGGAGGGCTCGACCGACGCGGCGAAGCCGCAGGTCGAAACGGAAATCTCCGATGACATGGCGATAAATCGCGTCTCACTCACCGGCGATTTGCACGCTTTGTCCGATCACCGGAGCGGCGGGGTCGCCGATCGCATCGCCGACGAGGCGGAGGTCTGGACCGCCCTGGTGATGGGCCTGCGCGACTACGTCAACAAGAACGGCTTCCGGTCCGTGGTGCTCGGCCTCTCCGGCGGCATCGACTCCGCCGTGGTCGCCGCGATCGCCGTCGACGCCCTCGGCCCGGAGCGGGTCACCGGCGTCTCGCTGTCCAGCGGCTACTCCTCCGAGCACTCCAAGGACGACGCCGCCGACCTGGCCAAACGCACCGGTCTGAGCTACCGCGTGGAGCCGATCCAGCCGATGGTCGACGCCTTCCTGGCGAACATGTCGCTGTCCGGCCTGGCCGTGGAGAACCTGCAGGCCCGGGTCCGCGGGGTGATCCTGATGGCGCTCTCCAACCAGGACGGGCACCTGGTGCTCACCACCGGCAACAAGAGCGAGCTGGCGGTCGGCTACTCCACCCTCTACGGCGACTCGGTCGGCGGCTACAACCCGCTCAAGGACGTGCCGAAAACCATGGTCTGGCAGCTCGCCCGCTGGCGGAACACGCAGGGCGACCCGCCCATCCCGGAGAACTCGATCAGCAAGCCACCGAGCGCCGAGCTGCGCCCGGACCAGAAGGACTCGGACTCGCTGCCGGACTACGAGGTGCTTGACCCGATCATCAAGGGGTATGTGGACCACGACCTCGGCCGCGCCGAGCTGATCGCGGCCGGCAACGATCCGGCCCTGGTCGACCGGGTGCTGCGGATGGTCGACCTGGCGGAGTACAAGCGCCGCCAGTCCGCGCCCGGCACCAAGATCTCGGGCAAGGCGTTCGGCCGGGACCGCCGCCTGCCCATCACCAACAGGTTCCGCGAAGGGGTATGAAAGCGCGGTCCCCGGTGCGACTATGGGCGGACCCGGGGACCGCATCCGCGCGGCCTCGAGGGAGGAGTACCACCATGTCGGAAATCCCGACCCTGTACGGCGGCCCCGCTGTCCGCCGGGTCCGCACCCGCGACCTGCTCAACGCCAAGGTCCGCGGCGACCGCTGGCCGATGCTCACGTCCTACGACCAGTACACCGCGTCGATCTTCGACCAGTCCGGCGTACCGGTCCTGCTGGTCGGCGACTCCGCCGCCAACAACGTCTTCGGCTACGAGACCACCGTCCCGGTCACCGTCGACGAGCTGCTGCCGCTGGTCCGCGCGGTGGTCCGGGCCACCAAGACCGCGCTGATCGTGGGCGACCTGCCGTTCGGCAGCTACGAGGAGGGCCCCACCCAGGCGCTGCGCACCGCCGTCCGGTTCATGAAGGAGGGCGGCTGCCACGCGGTCAAGCTGGAGGGCGGCCGGAAGATGGCGCCGCAGATCGAGGCGATCACCAGCGCCGGCATCCCGGTGATGGCGCACATCGGGTTCACCCCGCAGCGCGAGCACGTGATCGGCGGCTACCGCGTCCAGGGCCGGGAGAACGAGGGCGCCGAGGTGATCTCGGACGCCCGCGCGGTCGTCGACGCGGGCGCCTTCGCCGTGGTCCTGGAGATGGTGCCGGGCGAGGTGGCCAAGCAGATCACCAAGGAGCTGCCGATCCCCACGGTCGGCATCGGCGCCGGCCCGGACACCGACGCCCAGGTCCTGGTCTGGCAGGACATGGCCGGCCTGCGCACCGGCAAGGCGCCCCGCTTCGTCAAGCGTTACGCCGACCTGGCCGGCGCGCTCACCGAGGCCACCCGGCAGTTCGCCGACGAGGTGCGCAACGGCGAGTTCCCGGCCGCGGAGCACACCTTCTAAAGCCCGATTTTCGGTACGGCCGGGAGCCCTGTCCACAGGCCTCCCGGCCCCCGTCATCCACACCAGCACGTTGTCCACAAGCCGCCTGGCACGGCCTCCGATCCTCCGCCACACTGAGGGCGGCGGTGGCCCCCTGGGTGGGCGGGCCGGTCGGGTCAGGCGCGTTCGAAGCGGACCGTCCGGGTCAGGCGCGTTCGAAGCGGACCGTCCGGGTCGCCGGGTCGGCCGCCCTCAGGCGGGCCTGGATCCGCTCGCCCAGCGGCAGGTCGCCGAGGCAGCGGGCCCGCACCGCCGGGTCGTCGAGCGCCACCATCCCGCCGGCCGGTCGCTTCCCGGACGCCTCCTCCCGGTCCAGCACCGCGGCGTCGAAGCACTCCCCCACCCGGCCCTGCAGCAGCACCGCCTCGGCCAGGTCGATCGCACCCCGGTCGGCGGCCGAGGCGAGCCGGTCGGTGGCGCTCATCTGCTTCGGCAGGCGCGGCAGGGCGTCGAGCACCCACGGCGGGACCGGCCGGTTCTCGTACAGGGCCAGGCAGGTCTCCGTGACATACCGGTCGGCCAGCCGGCGCAGCGGCGCGGTGACATGCGCGTACGGCGCGCCCACCCCACCGTGGCCGGCGTCCTCCGGCACCGGGCCGGCCGTCCCGCCGAACGCGGAGTACGCCGCACCCCGCAACAACTCCGCGGCCTGATCGAGGAACGCCGCGCCGCGCGGGCTGCCCGGATCGACCGAGGAGACCACCGCCCCGACGCTCGCCCCGGCCGGCCAGTCCACCCCGAGCGACGCCGCCGCGGCCCGCAGCCCGTCGACCGCCTCCGGTTTCGGCCCCGGCATGGTGCGCAGCATGCCGACCCCGCCGTCCAGCATGATCCGCGCCGCGGCCATCCCGGTGAGCAGCGAGATCTGCGCGTTGTGCTCCTCCACCGGCAGCGGTGCCCGCAGCACCAGCCGCCAGCCGCCGCCGTCCCGCTCCACCTCCTGCGCCGGCAGCGGCAGGTTGACCGCGCCCCGGTCGGCCGCCCGCCGGGCCAGCAGGGTCCCGATCTCGGCGAGCAGCGCCACCGGCTCGGACGGATTCCCGCCGTCCAGCTCCCGCTGCACGCCCGGGTAGTCCAGCTTGGCCCGGCTGCGTACCCGGGCCCGTTCCAGGTGGGTCGCGGTGGTCGCCCCGTCGGCGTCCAGGTCGATGGTCCACACCACCGCCGCCCGGTCCACGTCCGCGAACAGGCTGACCGCGCCCTCGCTGAGCACCGGCGGGTGCAGCGGGATCCGCCCGTCCGGCAGATACATCGTCTGCCCGCGCACCCAGCTCTCCGCCTCGATCGCCCCGCCCGGCCGGACGAACGAGGCCACGTCCGCGATCGCGTACCGCACCCGGTAGCCGCCACCGTCCCGCCGGCTCAGGTGCATCGCCTGGTCCAGGTCCTGCGACCCGGCCGGGTCGATGGTCACGAACGGCACGTCCGTCCGGTCCACCCCGCCCGGCGTCTCGGCGGCCGCCCGTTCCGCCTCGGCGATCACGGCCGCCGGGAACTCCCCCGGCAACCCCAGCTCCCGCCGCAACACGGAGAAGTCAATCTGCGGCGCCCACACCCGTTTGATCGGCACCGCCCATTCCTACCAGCCCGCCCCGAACCACACCCCCGCCGCGCCGACCCCACCGGAAACACACAGCCCGCGACACACACCTGAAGCGCGCCATCCCGTCCGCAACAGACACCGGACCACCAGCCCGCACCACACCCCGCCCACCACTGCCGGCAAGAACACCCAGCGGTCCGTCCAACCCGCACCCATGCCCGTCCGCGTTCCCACCCGGAACACCCAGCGGCCCGCCGCAGCACACCTCCGGCGGGGCCGTTTCCATCGGAAACGCAGAGCGGACCGTGCCGGAAGGGCACGGTCCGCTGGGCTGCTGCTGCTTGCTATCGGGTACGGCGGGAAGCACCGGCCGGCGCGCGCACCGCGCGGGCTCGGGACGGAGTCGCCGCGGTGGCCGCGTTCCGCGAGCCGCGGGCGCTGCCACCCCCGGCGCCACTGTTCGTACCCGAGGTGCGGGTGACCTTGGTGGCCTTGGCCGCGTTGCCGGTGGGCCGGCCGGCGGTGGTGGCCGCCGACTTGTTGGCGGCCTTCTTCGCCGGCGCCTTCCGGGCCGGTCCCACCTCGATCGCCGCGGCGGTCTTCGCGGCCTTGGCCGCCGCCGCCTTGGTGCTCTTGGCCGCCTTGGTGGCCGCCGCCCGCGTGCTGGCCGCGGTCTTGGCCACCTTCGCCGCCGCGCTCCTGGCCGCCGCCGCCGAGGCAGCCGCCGCGTTGGCGGTGGCCATCGCCTTCGCCGCCTTCGCCACCGCAACCTCGGTAGCCGCCGCCTCCGCCGCAGCCGCCTTGGCCAGCCGTGCCTCCGCCGCCGCAGCCGCCTTGGCCGAACCAGCCCGCCCAGCCACCTTCGCCGCGCCGCCCTTGGCCCCGCCCGCCTTGGTCCCGGCTGCCTTGGTCCCGGCCGCCTTCGACCCGGCCGCCTTCGCGGCCGTGGCCTTCACGGCAGTCGTCTTCGCCCCGGCAGCCTTCGCCGCAGCCTTAGTGCCCGTCACCTTCGCCCCGGTCACCCCGGCGCCCGCGGCTTTAGCGCCGGTCGCCTTCCCACCCGCGGCCTTGGTGCCGGTGGCCTTGGCCGCCGTCGCTTTGGCTCCACCCGCCTTGGCAGCCGTAGCCTTGGTCCCGGTCGCCTTCGAGCCGGTCAACCGCGTGGCAGCGGCCTTGGCTCCAGTCGCTTTCGCCGGCGCACCTGTCGCCTTCTTGGTCCCGGCAGCCTTAGTGGCCGTCGCCCTTCCAGCACCAGCCTTCGCAGCAGTCGCCTTCGTGCCCGCAGCCTTCGCGGCCGTAGCCTTCGTGCCCGCAGCCTTCGCAGCAGTCGCCTTCGTGCCCGTAGCCTTCGCGGCCGTAGCCTTCGTGCCCGCAGCCTTCGCAGCAGTCGCCTTCGTGCCCGTAGCCTTCGCGGCCGTAGCCTTCGTGCCCGCAGCCTTCGCAGCAGTCGCCTTCGTGCCCGTAGCCTTCGCGGCCGTAGCCTTCGTGCCCGCAGCCTTCGCGCCCGCAGCCTTCGCGCCCGCAGCCTTCGCAGCAGTCGCCTTCGTGCCCGTAGCCTTCGCGGCCGTAGCCTTCGTGCCCGCAGCCTTCGTGCCCGCAGCCTTCGCGCCCGTAGCCTTCGCGGCGGTCGCCTTCGTGCCCGTCGCCTTCGCGGTCGTAGCCTTCGCAGCCGTCGCCTTCGTGCCCGTAGCCTTCGCGCCCGTAGCCTTCGTGCCCGTAGCTTTCGCGCCCGTCGCCTTCGCGGCGGTCGCCTTCGTGCCCGTAGCTTTCGCGCCCGTCGCCTTCGCGGCGGTCGCCTTCGTGGCCGTAGCCTTCGTGCCCGTCGCCTTCGCGGCCGTAGCCTTCGCGCCCGTCGCCTTCGCAGCCGTCGCCTTCGCGCCCGTCGCCTTCGCAGCCGTCGCCTTCGCAGCCGTCGCCTTCGTGCCCGCAGCCTTCGTGCCCGTAGCCTTCGCGGCGGTCGCCTTCGCGGCCGTAGCCTTCGTGCCCGTCGCCTTCGCGGCGGTCGCCTTCGCAGCCGTCGCCTTCGTGCCCGTCGCCTTCGCGCCCGCAGCCTTCGCAGCCGTCGCCTTTGCAGCGCTCTGCTTCGCCACTGCGCCACCAGCCGTGGCCTTGCTCGCCGTGGCCTTGCTCGCCGTCGCCTTGGTCGCCGTCGCCTTGGTCGCCGTCGCCTTGGTCGCCGTCGCCTTGGTCGCCGTCGCCTTGGCCGCCGTCCCAGAAGCCGCCCCAGTCGCCCTGGCCGCCGCCTTACCCGCCACAGCCTTGGCACCTGAAGCCCGGCCACCAGCCGCCTTCACCCCAGCAGCCTTCCGCGCACCCGCCGCCTTGGAACCCCCGCTACCACGCCGGGCCGACCCACCCGCGACGGAAGCCGCCTCCTCAGCCGCCACCGCCGCCCGAGCCGCCGAAGCCGCCGCCTTGCCGGCCACAGTCTTGACCGGCGCCGCTTTCTTGGCCCCGGCCGCCTGGGATCCGACCGCTTTCACCGGCCGAGCCTTACCAGCTGCCACCTTGGCCCCGACCGCTTTGACCGGCGCCTTCCCACCCTTCGCCCCAGAAGAAGCAGCGCCACCGGAAGCAGTCCCGCGAGAGGCAGCCCCACCAGAAGCACCCCCGCGAGCAGAAGCTGCACGGGAAGAAGCTCCGCGGGAAGAGGTTGCGCGGGAGGCACCGCCACCGGAACCCGCCCCACGGGACCCACCGCCCCCGGAACCAGCCCCACGAGAAGCGTCCTCACCACCCTGCTCCGCCACAGCGGACATCACCGCTTCGTCGGCCAGTTCCGCCGCCAGCGCGGCCGCCTCCGCAGCCTCAGCCGCCTTGGCCGCCGCCCCGCGAGCAGCCCGCACCGTCCCCCGCGAAGCCTTACCTCGGGAAGCCGGCGCACCCCCCGCCGATTCGTCCTCGACGTCCGCCGCCGGCTTGGCGTCCCACTCGTCGCCGTCGTCCTCGGAGGCGACCATCGCGGGCGCGGGCGAGACCGGCGCCCGGCCGCCCGCCCGCCCGGTCCGTTCGGCGGCCCGGGCAGCCGCCCGCTGAGCCGCCGCCTGCCGCCGCGTCATCCGGGACGGCGCCGGCTCGGAACTGGCCGCCGCCTCTTCCGCGGCTCCCGGCTCGACCGACGCACCCCCGATGTCCCCCGCCACGTCGCGTCCACCGCCAGCCACGGCAGCCGCCGGAACAGCCGCGATCCGCCCGGCCCCCGAACCCGGCACCGCCCCGGTCCCTGAACCCGGCACCGTCCCGGCACCGACCGCGACCTGCGTAGCCGGAGGTTCCGGATGTTCCGGCCCGAACCGTCCCACCGCCGCGGTCCCCGCCTGCGCCGCCCGGCTGGCCGCCATCTCCGCCTGCGCCGCCCGGGTGGCCGCCGTCTCGGCCGCCCCCGGCCCGGAAGCCGCCCCCGGCCCGGAGGCCGCCGCGGTCGACGTCCGCTTCCGCACCGGCGTGCTCCGGACCGTCCCGTCGTCCTCGACCTCGACGGCCGGTTCCTCCGGCGAGAGGAACAGCTGCCCGCGCGCCCGGGCGCTCTTCGCGAACGCCGCCATCCGCGCCGACGCCAGGTCCGACCCGGGCGCCTCGGCGGTCTCCTCCTCGGGAGCCTCGAGCGCCTCCAGGTCGGGCCGGTCGGCACCCCACTGGTCCGATTCCCGTTCGGGGCTGGCCGCGTCCCGGGGCGGCGCGAACCATCCGCCGAGGAACGGCCGGTCGGTCAGCTCGCTGGGCGACACCCCGGACTCGCTCTCCTGCGGCCGCGCCCCGGCCGAAGCCGACTCCGGCCAGGCCGCCGAGGCCTCCCGGTTCCCGTCCTTGTCGTCGGCATCCGCCGACACCGTCACCTGCATCTTGTTCGGAACGTTGCTGCTGGCCGCCGCGACGCGCCGCCCACTCCGGGCCGCTGCCGCGCCCACGGCTTTCCGCTGCGACACCACAGTTTTCGGTACGCCCGCAGCGCGCGCCACCGGCACCCGCACCTGCCCGGCGCCCCGCCCCGATCCACTCTTCGCCCCAGCACCGGCGCCCTTGGCAGCACTCGTCTTGGCAACACTCGTCTTGGCAGCACCGGTCTTGGCGGCACTGGCCTTGGCGGCACTCGCCTTACCCGCGGCAGCCTTGCCCGCAGCGGCCGCCTTACCCGCAGCCGCCCTAGCCGTCCCCGCCTTGACCCCGGCCACCTTGGTAGCCGCCGCCTTGGCCGCGCCCACCTTCACCGCACCCGTCTTGCCAACGACCGCCTTACCAGCGCCCGCCTTCGCCGAGCTCACCTTGCCCACGGTCGCCTTCGCCACGGTCGCCTTCGCCACGGTCGCCTTCGCCGGGCTCGCCTTGGCCGCACCCGCCTTGACCGTGCTCGCCTTGACCGTGCTCGCCTTGCCCATGACCGCTTTCGCGGTGCCGGCCTTGCCCACGCTCGCCTTGCCCGCGGACCCCACCGACGTGCTGCCCTTCGCAGCTCCAGCCTTAGTTGCCGAAGCCTTGGCCACTCCCGAACGTGCGGCCGGCACCTTCACGGCCGCAGCATCCGCCTTGGCTTTCCCACCCGAGGTCTTGGCCGCCACCGGCTTACCCGCCGTCACCCGCCCAGCCGCCTTGGCACCCGGCGCCGCCCCGGTCACCCGCCCGGTCACCGCCTTGGCCGAGCCACCCTTGGCCCCGCCCTTGGCCGCCGCAACCGCCTTGACCGTCCCGGCCTTCCCCACCGCAGCCGGCTTGGCCGCGGCCTTTCCGGAAGCTCCAGCCTTACCGGAGGCACCAGCCGGCTTGGCCGGCACAGAAGTCGCCTTCCGAGCCGCCGGCACCACCGCCGCCTTCTTCCCGGGCGCAGCCTTGACCGTGGCGGACCCGTTCCCCGCCCGAGCCACCGGCACCTTGGCCGCCGTCACCTTCGCACCGGCCTTGGCCCCAGCGGTCTTCGCCACAACGCTCTTCGCCGGCGCCGCCTTGCCAGCAGCCACCTTGGTCACCGCACTCTTGGCCGGAGCGACCTTGGCCCCCTTGACCGCCGCGGTCTTGACCGGAGCAGCCTTGACCACCGCAGTCTTCCGGGACGCAGCCGCCGTGACTTTCGAAGCCGCCACCTTCGGGGTCACCGCCACCTTCGCAGCCCCCACCTTGGTCACGCCCGCTTTGCCCGCAGCTTTGACCAACGCCGCCTTAGGCGCAGCGCTCTTAGCCGCAGTCTTCGTCACCGCAGTCTTAGCCGCAGTCTTCGTCACCGCAGTCTTGGACGCCGCAGTCTTGGACGCCGTGGACTTAGCCGCCGCCTTGGGCGCCACAGTCTTCACCGCGACCGGCTTGCCCCCCGCCGCCTTCCCCCGAACCGATCCCGCCTTGACCTCAGGCTTGCCGGCAACCCGAGCCGTCACACCCGCCGCAACCTTCGACTTGGCCGCCACCGCGACTCCACTCCCCACCTTCGCGGCGGCCCGTCCCGCCACTGCCGTCTTCGGCGTACCCGTCGTCCCCCGAGCCCCGGCCCGAGGCGCAGGCGCCCGCTTACCCCCGGCCGCGGCCACGCCGGCCGCGCTCCCGGTCGTCCCGTTCCCGCCCCCGGCGGTCCCCCGCGATCCCGCCGCACCGCCCACAGCCCGCGCTCCCCCACCCCGCACGGTCGCGCTCGCCGGCTCACTCACGGCGGCAGCGCGTTTCGTCGTACCGGAAACTGGTTTGGCATCGGCGCCGGAGGCGGCGGATCTGGTCGGAGCCTTTTTGGCAGCGGGCATCGAGGTGTTCCTCCTTGCGAATGACTGCGGGCACGTCTGCGCCAGGGATGTCGGACATGGAGCGAGGTGACGGTCTAGCTGCTCTCTCCGGTCCAGCGGGCGTCCTCGGCATCCCACTCGGCATTGCGCTTCTCGACCGTTTCGAGGGCTCGCGTCGCCTCGTCAGCCGTGGCGAACGGGCCGAGCCGGAATTGGGCGGGACACACGTCGTCGCCGGTCTCGACCCGGTGGTGTCGGAGGCACCAGAAGTAGCCCGCCGCGCCGAGCCCACTGTCGTTCATTCCATCACTGTGCAACTAAAAACGACCATGCGCTACCGATTCGGGCAAAATGCCCAAGATTTCCATTGTGGAGCCGAGAGGATTGACCGTCATACCTCATCGGAACGAACCACCCGGTCAATTCGCGCGGGTTCCCTCTCGCATTCACACCACAGAGACCTCATCGAGCCCGGCAGAAGCCTCGATGGGCCGGAGAGACAGGCAGAAGCCTCGATGCGCCGGAGAGACACGGCAGAAGCCTCGATGGGCCCGGAACACCAAGCCGCCCCGGCCGCGAGACGCGACCGGGGCGGCTTGGTGGAACGACGGATCAGCTCAGCTCGGCGGCGACCAGCTCGGCGATCTGCACCGCGTTGAGCGCGGCGCCCTTGCGCAGGTTGTCGTTCGAGATGAAGAAGGACAGGCCGTTCTCCGCGGTCGGGTCCAGCCGGAACCGGCCGACGTACGACGGGTCCCGCCCGGCCGCCTGCAGCGGCGTCGGCACGTCGGACAGCTCCACGCCGGGCGCCGAGCCGAGCAGCTCGCGGGCCCGCTCGATCGCGAGCGGGCGGGCGAATCGCGCGTTCACCTGGATCGAGTGCCCGGTGAACACCGGCACCCGCACGCAGGTGCCGGAGACCAGCAGCTCGGGCAGGCCGAGGATCTTCCGGCTCTCGTTGCGGAGCTTCTGCTCCTCGTCGGTCTCGAAGCTGCCGTCGTCGACGAACGACCCGGCCTGCGGGATCACGTTGAACGCGATCGGCTGCGGGAAGACCTTGGACTCCGGGAACTCCACGGCGGAACCGTCGTGGACCAGCTCGAGGGCCCGGTCGGCGACCTTCTTGACCTGCTCGTCGAGCTCGGCCGCGCCGGCCAGCCCGGCGCCGCCGACCGCCTGGTACGTGGTGGCGATGAAGGAGACCAGGCCGGCCTCGTCGTGCAGCGGCCGGAGCACCGGCATCGCGGCCATCGTGGTGCAGTTCGGGTTGGCGATGATGCCCCGCGGCCGCACCTTGGCGGCGTCCGGGTTCACCTCGGCGACGACCAGCGGGACGTCCGGGTCCATCCGCCAGGCCGACGAGTTGTCGACGACCACGGCGCCGGCCTCGGCGACGCGCGGCGCGTAGTCCTTCGAGCCGCCCTTGCCGGCCGAGAAGAGCACGATGTCCAGACCGCGGTAGTCGGCGGTGGCCGCGTCCTCGACGGTCACCTCGCCGCTTCCCCACGGCAGGGTGCGGCCCGCGGAACGCGCGGAAGCGAAGAGCCGGAGCTCACTAACCGGGAAGGCGCGCTCGGCCAGGATGCGGCGCATGACGCCACCGACCTGTCCCGTCGCGCCGACGATGCCGATCCTCATGCCGACCAAAATACGGCCTGAACTGCGTACCAAGAAATCGCCTTGTTCAATATGTGGGATGACTGTCCCACATTCGAGGACAGGAGGGCTAGCTTCGAGGGCATGGCGACGTACACCCACGGGCACCACGAGTCGGTCTTGCGCTCACACCGCTGGCGCACCGCAGAGAATTCGGCGGCATACCTGCTGCCGCATCTTTCCTCCGGATTCACGCTGCTGGACGTCGGATGCGGCCCCGGCACCATCACCGCCGACCTGGCGGCCCGCGTCACCCGGGTCACCGCGCTGGAGCAGAAGGACGCCGCGCTGGACGTGGCCCGGGCCGAGATCGAGCGGCGCGGCCTGACCAACGTCGACTTCGCGGTCGGCGACGTGCACGCCCTCGACTTCCCCGACGACACGTTCGACGTGGTGCACGCCCACCAGGTGCTGCAGCACGTGACCGACCCGGTCGCCGCGCTGCGCGAGATGCGCCGGGTCACCCGGCCCGGCGGCGTGGTCGCCGCCCGGGACAGCGACTACGCCGGCTTCACCTGGTTCCCGCTGGTGCCGGAGCTGGACGAGTGGCTGGCCCTCTACCAGCGGGTGGCCCGCGGCAACGGCGGCGAGCCGGACGCCGGCCGCCGGATGCTGTCCTGGGCGCGCGCCGCCGGCTTCACCGACGTGACCGCCACCGCGAGCGTCTGGGGCTTCGCCGACGACGCCGACCGGCAGTGGTGGGGCGGCATGTGGGCGGACCGGATCCTGAAGTCGGACATGGCCACCACCGCGCTGCAGACCGGCGCGGCGACGCGGGCCGACCTGGAGCGCCTCTCCGCCGGCTGGCGCGCCTGGGCGGAGTCGCCGGACGGCTTCTTCACCATCCCGCACGGCGAGATCCTCTGCCGCGTCTGATTCAGGACCGGATTTTTCGGTACGACCGCCGCGCCCCGCCGCGAGTCTGCGCCGGCCCGGGGGCTGCGGTCGTACCGAAGGCATGTGGTGTCGGAGAAGCGGCGCGGGACCGCGACGCATCGCCGCGGTCCCGCATCTCCCCCCGGTGTGGTCCTTCGGTGGTCAGAGTGAGTTGGGGCGGAAGGCCCAGTGCCAGCTCTCCCGGCGGACGTTCTCGACGAAGCCGTAGCGGCCGCCGTTCTTGCGCATCCAGGCCAGGGCGTCCGCGTTGAGGTCCAGGTCGGTGGCCATGCCCCAGCCGTGCTCGCTGGTGCCGGGCTTGGCCGCCAGCCCGCCCTGCGAGTAGAGCCCCTTGCGCCGGGCCAGGTCGACCTGCTCGGTGTAGGGGCGGTACGAGTCGGTGATGCCGATCTTGACGCCGTCGGCCTTGGCGTCGGCGATCAGCTGGGTGAGCTTCTCGGCGGCCGGGGCCCAGAGCTTGTGCCGGGTGCCGCCGACCTGCTCCAGCGCGTCCGCCGGGATCTTGCCGTTCCCGTAGGCGGCGAGGTCCTCCGGGATGCCCTTGCCGTTGAGTTTGTACGCCTTGTCCGCCGCCGGCGTCCCCTGGGCGGCGAGGGCGCCCTGCAGGTGGCTGGCGAAGGTGCTGCTGCTGGCGCTAGCGGACCCCGCGGTCCGGGTCGCGGTCGACGTGGTCGCCTGCTGAGTCTGCAGCGCCAGGATCCGGCTCTGGATGTCGGCGATGCGCGAGTTCACTCCCTCGATTCCCACGTTCTACTGGTTCGGCGTGGCCGTGGAAATCTGAGTCGCTCCGGGAAATTACCTCAGCCGGAACGCCTTCCAGCCGGACGGTCAGGTCGAGATCGAGCTCGGACGTGCTGTCCTTCCGGTTCGGCAGCACGTTGGTGACCAGGACGAGCAGGCAGCCGACGATCGCGTAGGCGGCGAGCACCCACAGGTGCCCCGCGATCGGCGCCTCCGGGAAGTAGAGGTCCTGCCGGACGGCCTGCACGCCGGCGCCGGTCGGCAGGTTCTCGCCGAGCCGCTGCCCGAAGGCGGGCAGGAACTCGGGCAGGATGCTGGCGCCGGAGATGACCGTGCCGATCATGAAGTAGAACGCGCCGACCGCGGCGCCGGCCGGGCCGATCAGGGCCACCGCGCCGGCCGTCGACCCGGTCACGGCGAGCGAGATCAGCGAGAAGATGCCGAGCATCTCCCCGTGGTTCGCGTCGCTGCCGATGCCGAACCAGCTCATCGACCAGAGCACCGCGGCGCCCGAGCCGATCGCGTAGACGATCAGCGTGGAGAGGTGCGCGACGCCGCGACGCCAGCTGCGCCGGGTCCGCGGGATCAGCCGCCCCAGGCCCATCGAGGCGACCGTTCCACCGAGCGACAGCGCCTGGGTGAGGAAGCCGAGCGACACCCCGTTCACGTCGTCGGCCGGCAGCGGCACCACGTCGGTCACCCGCGGCGGGGTGGTCAGCGACTGGACGACCACGATGCCGACCTGGTCGGTGGACCGGGCCAGCTGGGTCACCTGCGCCGCGGTCCGCTGCTGCAGGACCGAGGTGTAGGTGCTGCGGAGCAGCGAGGCGGCGGCCGGCCCGGCGGCGCCGGCCACGTAGAGGTGCGGGGCGTCGCCGGAGAGGTCGACCCCGCCGTACACCGCACGGCGTTTGATCGCGGTGACGAGCGCCGGGGCGTCGGCGTAGTCGGTGACCCGGAAGCGGCCGCCCTCCTCCAGCATGCCGAGCACCTCGGCGCGCTGCTCGGCGCCGGCGACCAGGCCGACCGGCAGGTGGTGCGGGGCGGCCTTGTGACCCATGCCCAGGTAGTAGGCGGTCAGCCCGAGCTGGACCAGTACGCCGATCACACAGACGGCGAGGGCGAAGCGGCGGAACTGACGCCCCGACTGGATCTCGGTCTCCTCGGCCACCCCACGAGCCTGCCACTGTTCGGGGACGAATCAGCCCAGATCGGCCGGGTTCGTGTTCGCCCCGCAGAGCAGGGTGATGACCCGCTCGCCGGGGGCCGGGCGGTAGACGCCGGAGGTGAGGGCGGCGTACGCGGCGGCGGTGCCGTGCTCGACGACGATCCGGTAGTCGTCCCAGAGCCGTCGCCGGGCGTCGACGATCGCGTCGTCCTCGACCAGCAGGGACTCGATCCCGGCGTCGGTGGCCAGCTCGAAGGCGAGGTCGCCGACCCGGCGGGCGCCGAGGGAGTCGGCGGCCACCCCGGACACCGGGACGTCGACCGGCGCGCCGTTCTGCAGCGCGGCGTGCAGGGCCTGCGCGTTCGCCGACTCGACGGCGACGACCTTGGCCGTGTCGCGCAGGGCGGCGATCACCCCGGCGATGAGGCCACCGCCGCCGACCGCCACGAGCACCGTGTCCGATCTCCCGGAGATCTCAAGACCTAGCGTGCCGTTTCCGGCGACCATCGCCGGGTCGTCGTAGGCGTGGCAGAACAGCGCGCCGGTCCGCTCCCGGGCGGCCGCGTACGCCTCGGCGTACTCGTTGCCGACCTGCACCACCCGGGCACCCAGCTTCCCGAGTTTCGCCACCTTCACCGCGGGCGCGGTGACCGGCACGAACACCTCGGCGGGCACGCCCAGCTCGCGCGCCGCGTAGGCCGCCGCCAGCCCGGCGTTGCCCCCGGAGGCGGCGACGATCCCGGCCTCCGGGACCTCGCTGCTGAGGATCTTGTTCATCATGCCGCGGGTCTTGAAGGTGCCGGTGTGCTGCAGGTACTCCAGCTTGAAGAACCGGTCCGGCTCGACCTCGACCAGCGGGGTGCGCCGGACCCGGCCGTCGATCCGCCGGGCGGCGGCTTCCACGTCAGCAAGGGTGATCACGCGAACCAACCTAGGCGACGCTCCAACTCACCTGCGTGGACGGGACGGGTAACCGCTCCCCGATCAGCCGGGCGAGGTCGAGCAGCCGGTTCGAGAAGCCCCACTCGTTGTCGAACCAGCCGCGCACCTTCACCCCGCCGTCCGCGGTGGCCTGGGTGCCGGACGGGTCGAAGAGGCAGGACGCCGGATTGTTCTTGACGTCGATCGAGACGGTCGGGTCCGGGTCGTACGCCAGAATGCCGCGCAGCGGGCCGGCGGCCGCCTCGGCCATCGCCCGGTTCACCTCCTCGACCGTCACCGGCCGGTCGGTCTGCCCGGAGAGCTCGGCGAGCGAGCCGACCGGGGTGGGCACGCAGTAGTAGCTGTAGCGCATCTCGCCGATCTCCGGCAGCGCCACCCGGACCAGGTCGCCGACCACGTGGTTGTGCGGGATGATGCTCTCCCCGGTGGCCCGGCCCAGCCGCGGATCGTCCCGCGAGGTGCCGATCAGCGAGTCCTGCACCCGCTGCCAGCCCTGGGTGGCCAGCATCACCGAGGTGTTCACCGAGTGCAGGCCGAACCGGTCGAGCAGCACCTTCGCCATCACGGTGAGCGCGTTCACCCCGCAGGAGGCCGGGGAGACCACGTCGTGCACGGCCGGGTTGTAGCTGAGGTGGTTGGCGCCGTAGACCAGGAAGGCGTCCGGGTCGTCGGCCGACGCGCTGATCACCACCTTGCGGGCGCCGCCGTGGGTGATGTGGGTGCGCGCCGTGGTGCCGGCCCGGAACCGGCCGGTCGCCTCGATCACCACGTCCACCCCCTGGTCGGCCCACGGGATGCGTTCCGGCCGCTCGTGGTGGTAGGCCCGGATGGCGTGGTCGTTCACCACCAGGTGGTCACCGCGGGCGGTCACCGTGCCCGGGAAAGCTCCCCGGACACTGTCCCGGCGCAGCCCGTACGCCAGTTTCTCGGTGGGCGCGATGTCGTTCACCGCGGCAATCGAGACACCCGGGTTCGGGGCCGCCGCGACGATTCGGGTCAAGCTGCGACCGATCCGCCCTAGGCCGTTGATCCCGATCGCGACAGTCATCGAGCGCTCCTCGACTCCGCTTCTGTTTGTGCGTTTCCCCGTGCGCCCAGGACACCCCCGTTTTACACAAGAGTCCACTCGGCGTCACGGCTCCGACACTATGAGTTGTGCAAGTTGCACGTCAACGGATGACAATGTCACACCGCAGAAATGATGACCATCAAAGCCCGGGAACAATGTGGAGCCTGTTCCGGCATGCTGGAGGACGTGCCCATCCTCCTCTCCTACGCTCCCTCGGACGCCCCGTGGGCACAGTGGATCGACCGATCCCTGCAGGCCGCGGGCCATGTCGTGAAAAAGCAGCCGGCCGGGGTCGACTTCGCCGATCGGATAGCGGTCGCGCTATCCGGACCGGACCGGGTGATCGTTCTGGTCTCCCGGGAGCACCGGGCGTCCGAATCGGACTGGGCTGGGATGCCCCATGCGCCCGGTCTCGTGGTGCTTCTGCTGGATTCCGGATCGCCGCCCGCGGCGCTTCGCGCCACGAACTGGAAAAGCCTCTTTGAGCTGGACGAAGAGGAGGCTTTGGAGGTCTTGATGGTCGCTGTCGGCGGCCCGCAAAAGCCCTTTTCGCGTACGCCGTGATTGCGGGCGGGTTTGATTTCCGCGGAACCGGGGTATCAAGATCAACTAGCCGGGGCGCGACCACTTTCGGACCCGATTCCAGTGTCCGCTCGGCGCGGGGTTTCCGTGTTCCGGGCCCTGTCGGATTCCAGCGCTTCCGGGGCCTTTCCGACACCCGCTCCTCCCGGCCGCCTTGCCGCCATCCGCCCTTTCGCGGCCGTCCGCCCTTCCTGCCATCCGCCCCAGCTGCGGCCGCGCGCCCCTTGCCGTCATCCGCCCCAGCTGCGGCCGCGCGCCCCTTACCGCAATCCGCTCCAGCTGCGGCCGCGCGCCCCTTGCCGCCATCCGCTCCATCTGCGGCCGCACGCCCCTTGCCGCCATCCGCCGCGGTCCCGGTAACTGCCGGTCAGGTGCCCCTCCGGCCGCCGCGGAGGCGAGCCCCTCTCCTGCCTGGCCCGCGGCCACCGGCCGCCACGTCGCCTGACACCCCGCCCAGCCGTCCCGCCCGTCCACGGCTTCCCCGGCGGACCCGCGTCCTGGACGGTCAGGCTTCCGGCCCTCCACCGTGCGGCCTGCGCTCGAGTCAGGCGAAGGCGCGGTAGAGCAGGATCAGGCCGATCGTCGTTCCGAACGTCACGATCACCCACTTGAGCACCCGGGCCGGCAGTCGCCGGGCCAGCCGCGCCCCCACGTAGCCGCCGACGATCGTGGCCGGCGCCAGCACCGCCACCGCGCCCCAGTCCACGTCCGCGAAGAACCCGAAGACCAGCACGGTGACCAGTCCCACCGTCGCCGACAGCACGTTCTTCAACGCGTTGATCCGCTTCAAGGGCTCGTCCAGGACCAGGGCGAGCGCCGCCACGTACATCACGCCGAGGGCCGCCCCGAAGTACCCGCCGTACACCGCCCCGACGAACACCACGGCCTGGGTGGTGATCGCGGCCCGCCGCGGCGACATCGCCCGCGGATGCCCGACCAGCCCGCGCAGCCGCTCCTGGAAGGCCAGCGTCGCCGCCGCCCCGAGCACCAGGAACGGCACGATCACCTCGAACACCCGCCCGGGCGTCGACAGCAGCAGCGCACAGCCACCCACCGAGCCGAGCACCGCGCCGGGCAGCACCGCGCGCACCCGCCGCCCCTGCCCGGCGAGGTCGGCCCGGCTCCCGGCGACGCTGGAGACGTACCCCGGGAACACCGACACCGAGTTCGTCACGTTCGCCGTGACCGACGGCAGCCCGGTGGCGATCAGACTGGGGAACGTGATCAGCGACCCGCCCCCGGCGATCGCGTTCACCCCACCGGCCGCCACCCCGGCGACCACCAGCAACACCACGTGCGTCACATCCATGATGCGAGCGAATCTACGGCCTCCCCCCGCCCCTCGCCGTTCTTCCCGCCGACATCACCGCCCGCCCCGACCCGGGTGATCGAAACGGGGACCGGGTGCACGGCCGGTGACCGGCCGGGACGTACTATTGCGGCGCGACGGACGAGTCGGCTGGGCGGCCGCGTCGGTGCCTCCGGGCATCGCCGAGGAACGTCCGGACTCCGCAGAGCAGGGTGGTTGTTAACGGCAACCCGGGGCGACCCGCGGGAAAGTGCCACAGAAAACAGACCGCCGGCGCGAGCCGGTAAGGGTGAAACGGTGAGGTAAGAGCTCACCAGCGTCCCGGGTGACCGGGGCGGCTCGGTAAACCCCACCCGGAGCAAGGCCAAGCAAGGCCGCGACCGCGAGGTCACGGCCGGCGCAGGGTTCGAGGGCTGCTCGCCTGATCCTGCGGGTAGGCCGCATGAGCCTGCCGGCAACGGCAGGCCGAGATGGATGGCCGCCACCGCGGACCGCAAGGTCCCGGCCACAGAATCCGGCGTACAGGCCGGCTCGTCCGCCGCCCTCGGGCCGTCCAGAAAGGCGACCACGAAGTGTGAAGGACGCCGACAAGAGGACGCCGCGCTGAGCACGGCCGACGAGGGAGCCGCGGCTGCTGGCCTCTGGTCGTACCCCGAAAGCCTGTGTCTCACATTCGTCGGCTGATATTCGGTTCCTGGGGGTGCCCGCGCGCCGCTAGGGTCGCTCCATGATCGGATGGGTCGCGGTGATCTCGCACCGCAACGACGGGCGACACCCGCATCCCCGGGTCCGCTGGCAGGCTTGACTGCGCAGCTGGGGCATCGACTGGGATCCGTTCCGCCCCGGCGAGACGATGGTCGTCGCGCCGCGCGTGCAGCACCCGGACGGGACTTTCGGCTGCACGGTCACGTACTACGTCGAGGCGGCGGCACTCCACCGGCTCGGGATCACTGCCGGACCCGGACCTGCTGGGTCACCTCGGGGTGCGGATAGGCCCCCTGCGGATATGCCGGCTGCGCGAAGAAGCCCTCCAGTTCCGCCTGTTCCAGAACGTCCTTCGCCGCGCGTACCCGAGCCCTTTCGGCGGCCTTGGCCCCCCGCGACCGGGCGGCGTCCTCGGCGGCCTTGGCCGCCTGGTTCGCGCGGCGGGTGACCGCGGCCTTCGCCGCCCGCTGCCGGGCCACCTCGGGGTCGAGGCGCCGGGCGGGCCGCACGTCCGCGGTCGCCTCGACCTCGCGGGCCTCGATCGCGGCGAAGTCCGGGCGGATCTTGGCGGCCACCCATTCGACGCCCGCGACCAGGCCGACGACCAGGGCGAAGATGACCCGCAGACCGAGCGGTCCGGGCGCCGCGAAGTTGACCGCGGCGGAGATGCTGACCACCAGGACCAGCACCTTGAGCGCGGCCTTGCGCGCGTCCTGGGCCATCCCGGCGGTCTGGCTGATCGTCAGCATGGACAGCATGGCCAGATCAAAAACGGCCGGCACGATCCACGAGAAGAGTCCGGCGCCGAGGCTCACCAGGTAGTGCCCCTGATGCAGGTAGCTGGCGGCGAGCGCGCCGGCCAGGATCCCGTTGTTGGCGCGTTTGATGGTCCGGATCGCTTTCAGCATGCCCGGCACCGCGCCCTTGGCGTATTCGGTGGCGAACTGCTGCGTCAGCGTCATCTGCGCCGGCAACGCACGACCCCCTCGACGCGAAGAACCTTCGGATGACAGGCCAGACGCTACCGGAGAGTCGGACGGAGCGGGGCAAGGTTCGCAACGGACCGCAAGGTCCGCAATAAATCAGAAACCCGATTCGGGTACGCCCACAGCACGCGCGCCGCGTCCCCGGGGGAACGCGGCGCGCGCCGATCAGAAACGGACCGGGATCAGGTGGAGGAGACCGTGTCCACGGTGCCGGCCCGCTCCTTGGAGATCCGCGGGTCGCCCTCGTCGGCGAAGTAGTCGTCCGGCGTGGTGCCGTCCGTTCCCGGGTTCACCTTCATCACCCGCAGCCACCAGGTGGCCAGCACCGCAACCACCAGGTTCACCAGCACCGCCACGAAGCCCACGTAGATGGTCTTGGAGGAGTCCAGGCCGAACTCGGAGAGCGGGAAGGCCGACCCGCCGAAGTGCGCGCGCTTGGTGGCCGCGTTCGGGATCTGCCAGAGCATCCAGAACGCCAGCAGCATGCCGGCCACCCAGCCGATGATCAGCGCGCCCCGGTGCAACCAGCGGCCGTAGAGGCCGAGGATCACCGACGGCGCGGTCTGCAGGATGATCACGCCGCCGATCAGCTGCAGGTCGATGGAGAACTGCGGGTCGAGGAAGACGATGAAGGCGACCGCCCCGATCTTCACCACCAACGAGGTGATCTTGGCGACGCCGGCCTCCTGGGCCGGGGTGGCGTCCCGCTTCAGGTACTCCTTGTAGATGTTGCGGGTGAACAGGTTGGCCGCGGCGATCGACATGATCGCGGCCGGCACCAGGGCGCCGATCCCGATCGCGGCGAAGGCGACGCCGGCGAACCAGGCCGGGAACTGCATGTCGAACAGCAGCGGCACGACCGTGTTGCTGTCCACCGTCCCGGGCTTGCCGCCGGGCAGCGGCTTCACCCCGGCCGCGATGGCCATGAAGCCGAGCAGCGCGATCAGGCCGAGCAGGAAGCTGTAGGCCGGCAGCGCGGACATGTTCCGCTTGATCACGTCCCGGTTCCGGCTGGCCAGCACGCCGGTGATGCTGTGCGGGTAGAGGAAGAGCGCGAGCGCCGAGCCGAGCGCCAGGGTGAAGTACTGCACCTGGTTGTTGGCGTTCAGGATGATCCCGTCGCCGGGCGCCGGTGACGCGGTGAACTTGGCGTCCGCCGCGTCGAAGATCGCGCCCCAGCCGCCCAGCTTGTACGGCAGGTAGATGACCGCCACCGCGATCACGATGTAGATCAGGGTGTCCTTGACGAAGGCGATCAGCGCCGGCGCCCGCAGCCCGGACTGGTAGGTGTAGGCCGCCAGGATGGCGAACGCGATGATGATCGGCGCGTGCCGGGCCAGCGGGCTGTCCCCGGTCACCCCCATCGTCTTGAGCACCGCCTCGATGCCGACCAGCTGCAGCGCGATGTACGGCATGGTGGCCACGATCCCGGTGATCGCGATCAGCAGGGCCAGCGTCGGCGAGTCGTACCGGGTGCGGACGAAGTCGGCCGGGGTCACGAAGCCGTGCCGGTGCGACACCGACCAGAGCCGGATCAGCACCAGGAAGAACAGCGGGTAGATCACCACGGTGTAGGGCACCGCGAAGAACCCGGCGGCGCCGGCGCCGAACATCAGCGCGGGGACGGCGACGAACGTGTACGCCGTGTAGAGGTCACCGCCGACCAGGAACCAGGTGATCCAGCCGCCGAAGCTGCGCCCGCCCAGCCCCCACTCGTCGAGGTGGGCCATGTCCTGCGGGGCGCGCCACCGGGCGGCCACGAAGCCCATCCCGCTGACCAGCAGGAAGAGGACCGTGAAGATGACGATCTCGGTGATGTGGTCGCTCATGGCCGGTCACCCCGACGCTTCCTGGTCATCTGGTAGACCAGCGTGGTGGTGCCGACGCCGAGCAGGATGAAGGCCAGCTGCAGCCAGTAGAAGAGCGGGAATCCGCCGAGCCGCGGCTCGACGTGGTTGTACAACGGGGTCAGCAGCGGCACCACGATCGGCACCAGCAGCAACCAGTTCCAGGGACTGCTATCGGTACGGGGTGGTGGGGATTTCGGCTCCGCCATGATCCGCCTCCCTCAACAGCGAGACAGTGCGTGTGGTCTCCGTCACGCTAACGAGGCAGCCGGGGCATTGGCGATCAAAGTGCGCCGAACGGGCGAGGCGGTGCGCCGAACGGCACACCGCCTCATTCCTCCCGAACGGGCCGGGCTCAGCGCCCGGTGAACAGGCCGACCGCCACGGTCTTGGTGAGCGTGGCGTTCTCGTCGTCGCCGTCGAGCGACCACATCATCGCGCCACCGAGGCCACGGCTGCGGATGTAGAGAGTCTTCTGGAGCAGCACGGCCGGATCGTCGTACGTCCAGAAGGTGGTGCCGTCGAAGAGCCACGCGTGACCGGCCCGCAGATCCCGGTGCACGGTGAAACCCTGTGCCGGCAGTTTCTTGAGGGTCTTGTAGTCCTCGGTGCCGGCGGCGAAGACGCCGGGCGCCGGGCCGGTGGCCGGCTGGAAGAGCCCGTTGCCGGCGCCGGTCACCCCGGTCCAGCCCTGGCCGTAGTAGGGCAGGCCGAGCACCAGCTTGCGCTTCGGCGCGCCGCCGGCCAGCCACGCGTTGACCGTGTTCTCCCCGGAGAAGTCCGGGTTGTCCGGCGCGCCGGCCGGCACCCGCAGCGCCGACTGCTGGTTGGTCTTCGCCTCCCAGGTGCCGTGGAAGTCGTAGCCCTGCAGGGTGCCGAAGTCCAGGTACTTGAAGATCTTGGCGACCTCGAACCCAGCTTCGATCTTGGCCGGGGCGGCCGGCAGGAACGCGGTCAGGTCGTAGTGCTTGCGGGTGGTCTTGCCGAGCCGGTCCAGCTGGGCCCGGAACTCCGCGGCGAGCAGGGTGAAGTTCTGCTTGTCCTCGGGCCGGATCACGTTGCCGTCGTTGCCGGCCGAGCCGGGCCACTCCCAGTCCAGGTCGACGCCGTCGAAGATGCCGGCCGCCACGCCCTCGGTCAGGCCGGGCAGGTTGCCCTTGATCCAGAGGTCGACACAGGACGACACCAGCTTCTTGCGGGAGGCGTCGGTCAGCGCCGCGTCCGAGAAGTACGCCGAGCCGCTCCAGCCGCCCAGCGAGATCAGCACGCGCAGCTTGGGGTTCTTCTTCTTCAGCTCGGCGAGCTGGTTGAGGTTGCCGGCGATCGGCTGGCCGGCCACGTCACCGACACCGTCCACACTGTTCGCGTCGGAGAACGGGGTCTGCCAGTCGGCCCACGGGTCGGCGGAGGCGCAGACGCCGTCCGCGGTCACCGGGCCGAACGCGTAGTTGAGGTGGGTGAGCCGGGCGGCGGCGCCCGATTTCTGCACCTTGGCCAGCTGGAAGTCGCGGCCGTAGATGCCCCACTGGGTGAAGTATCCGACTTTGACGTAGTCGTTATGAGAAGCAGAGGCCGGTGCCGGCGCGCCCGCCACGACGGCGGTGACGGCCGCGGCGACCGCGACGAGACTGCGGGTGAAACCCTTCATGAGCCCCCCAGGAGCGAAACGGTTAAGAACGTTTCCTGATCGAGGAAACTAAACGTTTCGCCCCGGGAGGGTCAATGCCTTCTATCGAAGATGGGCGGTCTCGTTCACCGACCGCACCGCGATGTTGCCGTCCGGCCAGATGTCCATGGTGGAAACGCCCGCTGCGTCCAGGAACAGCCGGTGCAGGAAGGCGTCGCCGGCGGCGAGGGCATCGCGGAGGATCAGCTTGATCGGCGACACGTGCGAGACCACCACGACGACCTGTCCGGGGTACGCCTGCACGATCTTCGCCATCGCGCCGCGCACCCGCTTGGCCACCGCCTGGAACGACTCCCCCCGCGGCGGCGCCACGCTGGTCGACTCCAGCCAGGCGGCCATCTCCCGCGGCCAGCCCTCCTGCACCTCGGCGAAGGTCTTGCCCTCCCAGAGCCCGAAGTCGCACTCGATCAGGTCGTCCATCACGGTCACCGGGAGCCCGCCCACCTCGGCGGCGATCAGCTCGGCGGTCCGCACGCAGCGGGCCAGCGGCGAGGCCAGCACCGCGCCGACGTCCCGGGACAGCCCGGCCACCCGGCCGGCCGCGGCCATCGCCTGGGCCTCACCCTCGTCGGTGAGCGGCACGTCGCCGCGCCCGGAGTAGCGGCCCTGCGCGGTCATCGCGGTCGCGCCGTGCCGGACCAGGATCAGCCGGGTGGCGTTCTCCAGCTCGGGCGGCGCCCACGACTTCGGCGCCGGCGCCTCCCGCGGCTCCCGCGCGGACTCGGTCTCGCCGTCCATCGCCCGGTTGGCCAGGGCGTCCGCGTCCTTGTTCCGCTCCCGCGGGATCCAGCTCCAGGTGACCTCGCGGAACTTGGCGACCAGCCCGGCCGCCTCGGCGGCCAGCGGGCGCAGACCGGCGTTCTTGATCTGCCAGCGGCCGGCCATCTGCTCGATCACCAGCTTGGAGTCCATCCGGACGTCCACCCGGGTGGCGTTCAGCTCGAGCGCGGCACGCAGGCCGGCGATCAGCCCGGAGTACTCGGCGACGTTGTTCGTGGTGGTGCCCAGCGCGGCGAACCGCTCCAGCAGCACCTCGCCGGCCGTGTCCTTGACCACCGCGCCGTACCCGGCCGGGCCGGGGTTGCCCCGCGACCCACCGTCCGCCTCGACGACAACCCGCAGGTCACCGCCACTCACAGGCCCGACTCCGAGGTACGCACCATGATCCGGCGGCACTCCTCACAGCGCACCACCTCGTCGGCCGGGGCGGACTTCACCCGGTTCAGGTCGGCGCCGTACAGCTCGATCCGGCAGGCGCCGCAGCGGCCGGCGTAGACCAGCGCCGCGCCCATCCCGGTCTCGGTGCGGATCTTGTCGTACAGGGTGACCAGGTCGGCCGGCAGGTCGTTGGCGAGCGGGGCCCGGGACGCCGCCTTGAACTCCTGCTCCTTGACGATCTCGGCGGACGTCTCGTCGCGGCGCCGCTCGGCGTCATCCCGCCGGCGCACCGCCGCGGTGATCCGGTCCTGCACCTCGGTCAGCGCCGCGGCCGCCGCCTCGCGCTGCTCCATCAGCTCCAGCTCGGCGTCCTCCAGCTCGGACTGCCGCCGGTTCAGCGTGGCCAGCTCGTGCTGCAGGCCCTCGACCTGCTTCAGCGAGCCGCCCGCGTCCAGCTGTTTCTGGTCCTTCGCCTTGCGCTGCCGCACCTGGTCGATGTCCTTCTCGAACCGGGCGATGTCCCGGTCCAGGTCGTCGACCGCGACCTGGGCGCGGACCCGCTCGTCCTCGAGCGCGGAGATCTCCCGGGCCACCGCCTCGATCTCGGCGAGCTCGGGCAGGCTCTTGCGGCGGTGCGCCAGCTGGGCCAGGGCGGTGTCGACGGCCTGCAGGTCGAGCAGGCGGCGCTGGGCTTCCGGGGCGGCCTTCACGGGTGGGTCTCCTTCGACGCAGAAGCGACATGAACCGTCCAGGGGTCCGTGTCCAGGTCGGACACCACCACTTCGACGGGTGACTGGGAACGCAGCCAGGACGCCACCTCGTCGAGCCAGGGTCGCTCGGTGGCCCAGTGGGCGGCATCGAGCACCGCCGGGCCGTCGTCCGCGAGGTGCTCGCTCACCGGATGGTGCCGCAGGTCCGCGCAAAGATACGCGTCCACCCCGGCGCGGGTGGCATCGGCCAGGAACGAGTCGCCGGCGCCACCGCAGACCGCGACCGTGCGGATCACCCGCTCCGGGTCGCCGGCGGCACGCACTCCGGCGGCGGTGGCCGGCAGCCGGTCGGCGGCCAGCGCGGTCAGCGCGGCCAGGGTGAGCGGCTCGGGGAGGTCACCGATCCGGCCGACGCCGCGGCCCTCGCCGGCGGCCGCGCCCTCGGCCGGCACCAGCGGGCGCAGCCCGGTCAGGCCGAGCCGGGCGGCGAGCGCGTCGGAGACGCCGGGGTTCGCCACGTCCGCGTTGGTGTGCGCGGTGTAGAGCGCCACCTCGGCGCGGATCAGCCGGTGCACGATCCGGCCCTTGAAGGTGTCCGGGGCGAGCGAGGACACCGGTTTGAGCAGCAGCGGGTGGTGCGCGACGATCAGGTCGGCGCCGATCGCGAGCGCCTGGTCGACGGTCTCCGGCACGCAGTCCACCACGCAGAGGATGCGGGAGACGGCGTGGTCGGGCTCGCCGAGGACCAGGCCGACCCGGTCCCAGGACTCCGCCCAGCTCCGGGGATAACGCCCGTCCAGGGCGTCCACCACCTGGCGAACGGTCGGTACAGCCGCAGGACCCGTCACGACCGCAAACTCTATACGTCTAGGAAACCGCCCCAGGCTCGACTCGGCTCGCCGCGGTGATCGGGTTGCTGACCGCCTGCAGCGCGCGGCGCCACGGGAACTGGCCGCGGAACCGGTCGGTCTGCCCCGGGCCGCCCAGCCGGCACACGTCCTCGCCGTAGAGCACGTGCACGCCCCAGTCCCGGAGCTTGGCGAGGCTCTCGTGCAGCGCCGGGTGCAGCGCCATGACCTTGTTGGTGTACGGGACCACGGCGGTCGGGACGCCGTAGCCGTACCCCTCCACGAGCAGGCCGAGCACCAGCGTGTCGGTGATCCCGGCGGCCCACTTGTTGACCGTGTTGACGGTGGCCGGCGCGACGATCATCGCGTCCGCCGGCGGCAGCACGTCCGGGTCACCGGGACTCTTGTAGAAGGTGCGCACCGGATGTCCGGTCTGATTCTGCAGGGCCGCCACGTCGACGAACTTGCGGCCGTCCGGTGTCGTGATCACGCAGACCTCCCAGCCGTCCCGCTGGGCGAGGCTGACGAGGATCCCGACGTCCCGGGCCATCGGTGAGCCGCACACGAGGACGTACAGCACACCGGGTGAGGGGTTACCCGTCATCACGCGCGGACCCACCTCATACGCCGACTCCCATCTGTTCGGCCAGCTCCGCGATCGGAGCCGGCGGCGTGCCCCGGGTACGCCGGAGCACGTCGGAAAGGACTTCGTGGGCGAGCGGGCGGCAGCGGATCTCCGAGGGGGCGAGCCGGTCGCCCTCCAGCAGCATCTCGCCGGCTTTCTCCACGTCGCCGATCTGTGTGTAGCCACGAGCGATGTCCAGGTAGTGGTGCGCCCGGCGCTCCGGCAGCAGGGCGTGGAACCCGGCTTTCTCCATCCGCTCGTGCGTCTCCACCGCGGTCCGCCCGTCGCCGAGCTCCACCGCGGTCGCGCACCGGTGCAGCTGGACGTTGGTCGGGCCGAAGGACGTCCAGTAGTGGTTGTAGTCGCCGCCCAGCTCCAAGGCCGCCTGCTCGGCGCCGCTGAGCAGGTCCCGGACGGTCGCGCTGTCGCCGATCCGGGAGGCCGACATCGCCCCGTTGAGCAGCAGCATCCCGTACACCGAGAGCTGTTCGGCCTCGGGCCGGGACGGCCCGGGAGCCAGCCGGTTCGCGATGTTCACGTTGACCTCGAGCGACGGGCGGACCCGGCCGAGGGCGAGCAGCGCGCTGCCCACGCGGTAGCTGGCCAGCCCGGCCAGCAACTGGTCGCCGGCCCGCTGGGAGACCGCGATCGATCGGTCCGCGGCCAGCCAGGAGAGCTCGTGCTCGCCCACTTTCCGCAGCGCCGAGGAGGCGATCTGGTAGACCTGGCCGAGCAGGTGCGCGGCCTTCGGCGCCTGGTCGCTGTTGGCGTGCGCGCTGTCCGCCGCCTGCGCGTCGCGGAGCAGCTTGGGCAGCGCCCGGGCCAGCACGCCGTACTTCGCGTGCTGGTAGGTCAGCCAGGCGTGGCTGACCGCTTTGTGCATCTCCGCCAGCGGTGGCGACTGCGGCACCGCCTGGAAGAACGCGCTCATCTGGTCATATCGCTCCAGAGCCGCTCGAATCTCCTCGACCTCCACCTGGTCGATACAGTTCTGCGTCTCCGGTTTGCGCTCCACCTCCTTGCCCAGCAGCAGCTGGACATCGACCTGGAGCACGTCCGCGATGTCGTAGACCACGGAGAACTTGTCGAGCCGGCGGACCCCCCGCTCCACCTTGTCGACCCAGCTCTTGCTCTTGCCCAGCCGGTCTGCGAAGACCTGCTGGGACATCTTGCGCCTGCCCCGCCAGTAGGCGACGCGGCGGCCGATCGGCAGCTCGTCCACGGTGCCTCCCCCACTCACCCGGCGGCCCGTCCGCCGGTGAGCCATCCGGTGACCTGCAGTCTGAACCGCTCACGTGTGCACAGATCGCACAACGTGTGTGATCGCCTGCTCACCGATGCTCGTAGTTTTTGTGCAAGTTGCAAAGGGTGGATCTGATCGGCCCAACGACGAACTTCTCGATGGGATACGGCCACGACACCCGACTCGACGGCAGCAGAACCGGATCCTGGGGGAATCAGGCCATGCAGTGGACCAACCGTCAGCCGTTCGTCCGTCAGCCGTTCGTCCCACCGGCGCTGCTCGGCCGCCTCGACCGGGTGCGCCTGCGCCGGGCCGCACAGGCCTTCGCCGAGCACGGCTGGGCGGTCGCACCCGGAGCGGTGCTGACCGGACCGCGCTTCGACTGCGGGCGCCCCGGGTGCCCGATCACCGGGTGCCATCCGGCCGTCGACTCCCTCGCCGAGTCGGCCACCACCGACCCCGGCCGGGTGGCCGGGTGGTGGCGGCGCCGACCGCACAACGTGCTGCTCACCACCGGCGACGCCTTCGACGTGCTGGAGGTGCCGGCCGCGCTGGGCCGGCCGGTCACCGACCGGCTCGGCGACGCGGCCGGGCCGGTCGCGGTCACCGCGGCCGGTCGCTGGATGTTCCTGGTCCGGCCCGGCTGCCCGCTGCGGGCCGAACTCGACCTGCGCCAGGACGTGGTCCGCCATGGGCAGGGCTCGTGGATCCCGGCCCCACCGAGCCGGATGGTGGAGGGCCCGGTGCGCTGGGCGATCCCGCCCGGCCAGGTGGGCTGGACGCTGCCGGACGCGGAGAAGGTGCAGGAGATGCTGGCCGCGAACGCCGGCCGGGCCACCGGCCGGCCGCTGGTGCCCCGTCAGCTCTCGACGCTGCGCCGGGCCGCCTGACCCGGACACGTCCGCGCTCCCGGCCACCTCGTCGACTCCGGCGACCGGTTGCCGGGCGTGGGCACGGGAACACATGTCATCCGACAAGCTATCCCGGACCCTGGCGTGGGGCGAGTCACCCGAACGGTTGACGCGGATGAATGAAAATCAGGCGGCCAGATCGCGGTAGGCGGCGATCACCGCGGCGGTGCGGTCGGCCAGCTCCGGCCCGCTCGCCGCGGCCGGCGCGCCGCCGACCCGGGCCAGCGCCCGCTCGGCGTGCCGGGCGGTGGCCGCCACCCGCTGCTCCCGGATGAAGCTCTCGCCGGCCCGGGCCGCCGCCTCGACCGCCCGCAGGATCGCGTCGGCCGCCGCGCCGGTCTCCCGCCACAGCTCGTCGGCCCGCTCCCGCTGCAGGTCCGCGGCGATCCGGGCGGGGCTGTCGGCCGGGATGTCGGCGTCCCGGGTGGCCTCCAGGCCGGCCCGCACCCGGCGCAGCTCCTGGCGCCGGGCCAGCAGGGTGGCCAACTCGTCCAGGGCCCGGGTCAGCGAGCGGTCGGCCAGCGCCGGGTCGATCATGCCGCCCAGCGCGGGCCAGGTCCGGCGCACCCGGTGCGAGGCGGCCAGGGCGCGCCCGAAGGCCCGCCGCTCCGGCTCGGTCCAGAGCACCCGGGACTCCGGGTCCCGCGGCGTCGCGAACACGGCCGGCTGCGCGGCCCGGGCCTGCCCGCGCCAGAACCAGACGACCAGGGCGGCGCTCACGGCGGCCGGCAACCACCAGGTCAGCCCGGTGGCGGAGAGCGCGGCGGTGGCGAGGATCAGACCCAGCGCCAGGCGCGCGGTGCGCGCCAGCCGGACCTCGCGGGGGCGCACGGCAGGCGGGCGCGGCACGGCCTGCACCAGAGTTCCGGTACGCCGGGCGCGGGCGCGGCCGGTCCGGGCCCGCACCGGGCGGGGCGAGACCACGACTTTCTCGTCGTCGGCGCCGATGTAAAGGTCCGTGCTCACCGGGGCTCCCTCGCCGTCGCCGTCCGGGCGGGCCCGAACCGCCGAGGGGAAACCGGCCGGACCCGCCCATCTGCGGTGCTTCCCGCAGGTACCAGTAGGGATCGGAGCCGAGCCGGGTGAGTTGAGACGCCCCCGGTTGCGCTGTCGGTGCGACCCGGGTGACGGCTCCGGCGGCCGCCCGGGCGGGCCGTCGGTGACCCCGGTCTCGCTGACCGGCCACCGCGGGACACGCCCCGGAAAACTGTCAGAGGGTAACCCTACGGTCACCCCATGACCGACACAGCACTCCGGAACTCCCCGATCACCCTCGACCGCCGTCTGCTGCTCGACGAGACGGACTACCAGGTCACCGTCTTCCCCACCGAGGACCGGCGGCTCGACCTCTGCATCGTGAGCAGCGACGCCGACGGCCAGGTGGTGAGCGAGATCAGCGGCAGCCTCGCGCCGGCCGACCTGGCCGGCCTCACCGAGGTGCTCGCCTCCACACTGGCCGGCCTGATCGCGATGACCGGCCCGCCCGGCGCCGGCCCGGCCCGGGTCCCGGCCCCGCGCCACCATCCGCCCAACCGGGGCGCCCGCTGGACCCCGGCGGACGACGAGCGGCTCCGCGCCCGCTATCGGCAGGGCGCCGGCCAGGCCGAGCTGGCCACCGAGTTCGGCCGCACCACCGGCGGTGTCCGGGCCCGGCTGGAGCACCTCGGCGAGATCCCGCCGGGCGGCCGCTGGCGCCCATCCCGGGCCGACCCACCGGCCCCGGGCGCCGGCTGATCCGCCCCGGGCCGGCCCACCGGAGTCCCGCGCCGCCTGACCCGCCCCGAGCCGACCCGCCGGAGTCCCGCGCGCGGCTGATCCGCCCCGAGCCGACCCACCGGACTCCCGCGCCGGCTGACCCGGCGCGGGCCGCTCCGGCACCGGCCCGGCCGACCCGCGTCCGGGTGCGGAAACGACGAGTGCCTCCAGGCCACGGCCTGGAGGCACTGCGTGTGGTGGGCGCGGTAGGTTTCGAACCTACGACCCCTCGCTTGTAAGGCGAGTGCTCTCCCACTGAGCTACGCGCCCGGGACACACCGGAGTGGTCATCCTACCCTGCCCCTGATCGCACCCGGCGCGGGCGGCGATCCGGCACGTCCCCATGCGACGGGAGCACGCGGCCCGGACCGGTCCGGGCCGTCGCCAGAGAACGCCGGCGCAGGCCCGGAGGTCCAGTCGGGTCGTCGCCGAAGGACGCCGGCGGGCCCGGGTCCGATCCTGCCCGCCGCCGGAGCACGCAGGTGAGCCCGGGGTCCGATCCTGCCCGCCGCCGGAGCACGCAGGCGAGCCCAGGTCCGGTCCTGCCCACGGCCGGGGGCACCGGCGCGGGGTGGGTCAGGCGGTGAGGCCGGCCAGGGCGGCCCGCCAGGCGGACTGGTCGCGGGACTCGCCCGGGCCGGTCATCTCGGCGAAGCGGATCGTGCCGGCCGGGTCGACCAGGAAGGTGCCGCGGTTGGCGAAGCCGGTCTCCTCGTTGAACACGCCGTAATCGCGGGCCACGCCGCCGTGCGGCCAGAAGTCGGCGAGCAGCGGGAAGTCGAAGCCCTCCTGCTCGGCCCAGACCTTGTGGCTGTAGACCGAGTCGACGCTGAGGGTGAGCACCTGGACCCGCTCGTTGGCGTAGTCCGCCAGGTGCTCCTGGATCTCGGTCAGCTCGCCGTGGCAGCGGCGGCTGAAGGCGAGCGGGTAGAAGACCAGCAGGACCGCCTTGCGGCCGCCGAAGGCGGACAGGCGGACCTCTTGGTTGTTCTGGTCCTTGAGCAGGAAATCCGGCGCCGGCGCGCCCACCTCGATCGGCACCGTCCCAGCCTAGGCCCCGGCCGGCGGGCCGCGCCACGACCCCACCGGTCCGCCCGGCCCGCGCAGCGGCGATCCGGCCGCGCCCGGCGGCGATCCGGCCGCGCCCGGCGGCGATCCGGTCATGGTCAGCGGCGACCCGGGCTCCCGCGCAGCGGCGGTTCCGGTCACACCGATACGGCCGGCGCCCGGAGGGACGCCGACCTGGGGCGGTGACGGCAGTGAGCTACTTCTTCTTGGCGGCGCCTCGAGGAGAGACCAGCCGTGCCCCGGTCCAGTCCTTGCCGGCGTTCACCGTCGAGGTCTGCTGCAGGCCGGCGGTCGGCGCCGACTCGCTGATCTCGCTCGGCTCGACGTGCCCGTCGCGCCCGGCTTTCGGGGTCAGCAGCCACACCACGCCGTTGTCGGCGAGGGGGCCGAGAGCATCGGTGAGCAGCTCGAACAGATCACCGTCGCCATCGCGGTACCACAACAGCACCGCGTCGACGACCTCGTCGGTGTCCTCGTCCACCAAATCACCGACGCGTTCGGTCAGGGCGTCACGGAGATCCTCGTCGACGTCGTCGTCGTATCCCATCTCCATGACCACCATGTTCGGCTCGAAGCCGAACCGGTCCGCCAGGCTGCGTACGCCGTCGGCCTGACCCGCGGTCGCGCTCACTGTCCAAATCCTCCTAGCCGTGAAATGCCGCGAAAATGTACCGGAACCTGGGGGTAGTCCACACACTCCGGGCCCCGGGCGCAAGTGGCGCACCGAGTGTGTGGCAATTTACCGCGCCAGCAGGGCGTGGGCACCCTGTGTGATGGCATCCTCTCCCACCAGCACGTGCTGGGCCGCCGGACCCAGCGGAACCGGTGCGTCGGCCGCGGCCACCCGGCGCGCGGATCCGACGAACGCCCCGTCGACCAGGGCCGCGAGCACCCCCTCGCCGACCCCGCCGGAGCGGCGGGTCTCGTCGACGATCAGCACCCGGCCGGTGGCCAGGCTCTCCCGCACCAGGTCAGCGACCGGGAGCGGGCTCAGCCAGCGCAGGTCGACGACCCGGGTGCCGTACCCGTCGGCGGCCAGCCGGGCCGCCACCCGAAGGGACATCCGCACCCCGCCACCGTACGTGACGATGGTCAAGTCCTGCGCGCTGCCCATGGGGTAGATCCGCGCCCGGCCGATCGGGGCGTGCTCACCGGTCCACCGTTCCGGCGGAGCGTAGGGGGCCAGCCACTCGTTGTCGCCTTGCTGATAGAGGTCCCTCGTCTGATACAGCGAGGCCGGCTCCAGGAAGACGCAAACGCTCCCGTCCACCTCGGCGGCGGCCAGGCAGGTGCGCAGCATCGGCGCGGCGTCCTCGGCCCGGGCCGGCACCGCGACGACCAGGCCGGGCACGTCGCGCAGCACCGCCACCGAGTTGTCGTTGGCCAGGTGGCCGCCCATCCCGTACGGGTCGGCGAGGGCGGGCAGGCGCAGCACCAGCGGGTTGCGGTAGGCGCCCGAGGAGAGGAACGACAGGGTCGCCGCCTCGCCGCGCAGCTGGTCCTCGCCGCTGTGCAGGCCGGCCAGGTCGGGCAGCTCGGCGACCGGGAGCAGGCCGGCCAGCCCGGCGCCCAGGGCCAGCCCGAGCACGCTGGTCGCGTCCGGCGGGGTGTCGAAGACCCGGTCGCCGCCGCGCTCGCGCAGCCCGGCGGTCACCCCGTGCCGCCCGCCGCGAGTGGTGCCCGGCCCGAAGACCAGCAGCCCGGGCCGGGCGGCCAGGGCGTCGGTGAGGGCCGCGTTGACGGTCTGCGCCAGGGTCATCGGCCCGGCCTGCTCGGGCAGGCTCCCGCCGAAGACCCGGGACCGGCCGGCCGCGCCCGGCCCGGCGGCCCGGCTCGCCGCGTCGGTGATCGCGTGCGCCACCCGCAGCGGGCGGCGCGGGGCCAGCGAGGCGACGATCTCCCCGACGGTGGCCAGTTTCGGCTCGCCGAGCACCTCCTCGGCGGCCTTGCGGACCTGCCAGCCGACCTCGTCGTACCGGGTGATCACGTCGTCCGGGCCGAGCAGGCCGGCCTCGACCAGCAGCCGGGCGGTGCCGACCAGCGGATCCCGGTCCAGGTCCGGGCCGGGCTCCGGATCGCCGGGGCGGCCCAGCAGCAGCACCGTGCCCAGGTGCAGCACGGCCGGGCGGCGCTCACGGCGGACGTACTCGGCGGCCTCGGTGGCGGCGTCGTAGGTGGCGGCCAGGTCGCAGCCGTCGGCGTAGGAGTAGCGGACGCCGGGGCGGGCGCGCAGCACCGAGGCCACCCAGCCGTCCGGGTCGGGGCCGCCGGGCGCGTCGTCCTCGCACACCAGCAGCAGCGGGATTCGCTGGTCGGCGCGGTCGTGCCAGCCGGCCGCGTGCAACGCCGCGGACGCGCCGGGCTGGTCGACGCCGTCGTCGCCGAAGGTGGCCGCCACGATCGCGTCGGACGGCCAGCGCGGATCCGGCGACCGGCTCAGCCCGTACGCCAGACCGACCGCTCGCGGCAGGTGACCCGCCGGCGTCGAGACCACCGGGACCAGATGCAGTCCGGCATTGCCGAAGACCTTGTCCCGGCCGCCACTGATCGGGTCGCGGACCGAGGCCACCACGCCACGCAGGATGTCCTGGGCGGCGTCCTCCAGGCGCTGCACGCGGCTCTCCGGGGCGGACGCGGCGGCGCGGGCGCAGTAGAACGCCGCGGCCCGGTCGTGCGGCAGCGCCGGATCGTCGCCGCGCAGCGCCGCGGCGACCGCCGCGTTCCCCTCGTGGCCGGCCGAGCCGACCGTGTGGAAACCCTCGTTGAAGCTGCGCAGCCAGCGGGCCGCGAGGTCGAGGTGGCGGCTGGTCAGCTGGGCGTCGAAGAGCTCGAGGGCACGGGCGCCGGTCAGCGTGACGCCGTCGCGGACCGGATCTCCGGGAGCGCGCCGCTGCTCCGGGGGTCGCAGGGCCGAGACCGCATCGCGGAACCGCTCGTCGAGGCTTTGCGGGGTGGTCACCGAATCAGCATTACGGACCGCGGCGAACGCTGCCACCCACCGGTGACCCGATCACCCTTGTCGATCTTCCAGCGGGCCGGGCCGGATCCGTGGTGCGATATCGGGATGATCATGAGGTGCGCCACCTGCCTGGTGCTGGTGGCGGTGGCGTTCCTCGTGCTGGATCTCTACACATAGGCTCGTCCGATGCGTAGTGAAGTGATCACGGTACGGACCGGGGACCGGCCGGTCGTCGTCGACATCACCCGGCAGGCCGAGGAGTTCGTGGCGTCCGAGCAGGACGGCCTGCTGCACGTCTTCGTGCCGCACGCGACGGCCGGGCTGGCCGTCATCGAGACCGGCGCCGGCTCCGACGACGACCTGCTGACCGCGATCGACGACCTGCTGCCGGCCGTGGACAAGTGGCGGCACCGGCACGGCTCCCGCGGGCACGGGCGCGATCACGTGCTGCCGGCCTGGATCCCGCCGTACGCCACCCTCCCGGTGCTCGGCGGCCGGATCGCGCTGGGCACCTGGCAGTCGATCTGCCTGGTCGACCCGAACGGCGACAACCCGTCCCGCCAGGTGCGCTTCTCGTTCCTCAACGGGTGACCGAAGAAGTTACTGGTCAGTACATGTGTCGCGCATCGCTGCGCCGACCGTTAGGCGTGACGATGCCCACCGTTAAGAGGCAGGATGGAGACCTCCGGGCGATACGCCACCTGGATCGCACCGGTTCCGACACTCAACCAAGAGGATTGCCTGTGGCCACGGAGCGCAAGCGCCCGGTGATCAGCGATGGCCTGCCGAGCCAGCTTCCGGACATCGACCCTTCGGAAACAAACGAGTGGATCGAGTCCCTCGACGGAGTCATCGATGAACGGGGCGCCAAACGAGCCCGGTACGTGATGTTGCGCCTGCTGGAGCGCGCCCGGGAACGACAGGTGGGCGTTCCGCCACTGACGTCCACCGACTACATCAACACGATCACGCCGGAGCAGGAGCCCTGGTTCCCCGGTGACGAGTTCGTGGAGCGGCGGATCCGGGCCTACGTCCGGTGGAACGCCGCCATGCTGGTGCACCGCGCGCAGCGCCCGGAGATTGGCGTCGGAGGCCACATCTCGTCGTACGCGTCGAGCGCCAGCCTCTACGAGGTCGGCATGAACCACTTCTTCCGGGGCAAGGACCACCCCGGCGGCGGCGATCAGATCTTCTTCCAGGGCCACGCCTCCCCCGGCATGTACGCCCGGGCCTACCTCGAGGGCCGGCTCACCACCGACCAGCTGGACGGCTTCCGGCAGGAGCTCAGCCACCCGGGCGGCGGCCTCCCGTCGTACCCGCACCCCCGGCTGATGCCGAACTTCTGGGAGTTCCCGACCGTCAGCATGGGCCTCGGCCCGATGAACGCGATCTACCAGGCGCGGTACAACCGCTACCTGCACAACCGCGGCATCAAGGACACCAGCCAGCAGCACGTCTGGGCGTTCCTCGGCGACGGCGAGATGGACGAGGTGGAGTCGCTCGGCGCGATCGGCCTGGCCGCCCGCGAGGAGCTGGACAACCTCACCTTCGTGGTGAACTGCAACCTGCAGCGCCTCGACGGCCCGGTGCGCGGCAACGGCAAGGTCATCCAGGAGCTGGAGTCGTTCTTCCGCGGCGCCGGGTGGAATGTGATCAAGGTGGTCTGGGGCCGGGAGTGGGACCCGCTGCTCGCCGCGGACACCGACGGCGCCCTGGTCAACCTGATGAACGTGACGCCCGACGGTGACTACCAGACCTACAAGGGCGAGTCCGGGGCGTACGTGCGGGAGCACTTCTTCGGCCGCGACCCGCGCACCCGCAAGCTCGTCGAGGGCATGACCGACGACGAGATCTGGAACCTCAAGCGCGGCGGCCACGACTACCGCAAGCTCTACGCGGCCTACAAGGCGGCCACCGAGCACACCGGTCAGCCGACGGTGATCCTCGCCAAGACCATCAAGGGCTGGACGCTGGGCTCGCACTTCGAGGCCCGCAACGCCACCCACCAGATGAAGAAGCTGACCCTGGAGGACCTGAAGGGCTTCCGGGACCGGCTCTACCTCGACATCAGCGACAAGCAGCTCGAGGAGAACCCGTACCTCCCGCCGTACTACCACCCCGGCGAGAAGTCCGACGAGTACCAGTACATGCAGCAGCGCCGCCGTGACCTGGGCGGTTACGTGCCGTCCCGGCGCACCAAGGCGAAGTCGCTGGCGATCCCGGACTCCAAGGCGTTCGCCGACGTCAAGCGGGGCAGCGGCAAGCAGAAGGTGGCCACCACGATGGCCTTCGTCCGCCTGCTCAAGGACCTGATGAAGGACAAGGAGTTCGGCGCCCGGTGGGTGCCGATCATCCCGGACGAGGCGCGCACCTTCGGGATGGACTCGCTCTTCCCGACCAAGAAGATCTACTCGCCGCACGGCCAGACCTACACCTCGGTGGACCGGGAGCTGTTCCTGTCCTACAAGGAGGCGACGAACGGCCAGATCCTGCACGAGGGGATCAACGAGGCCGGCTCGACCGCGAGCTTCATCGCGGCCGGCACGTCGTACGCGACGCACGACGAGCCGATGATCCCGCTGTACATCTTCTACTCGATGTTCGGCTTCCAGCGCACCGCCGACGAGCTGTGGGCCGCGGCCGACCAGATGACCCGGGGCTTCCTGCTCGGCGCCACCGCCGGCCGCACCACGCTCAACGGTGAGGGCCTGCAGCACGAGGACGGGCACTCGCTGCTGATCGCGGCGACCAACCCGGCCGTGGTGGCGTACGACCCGGCGTTCGCGTACGAGATCGCGCACATCATCGAGAACGGCCTGCACCGCATGTACGGCGAGAAGCAGGAGAACATCTTCTACTACCTCACCATCTACAACGAGCCGGCGATCCAGCCCGCCGAGCCGGAGAACGTGGACGCCGAGGGCATCCTCAAGGGCATCTACCGCTACGCCGAGGGCCCCGCGACGAACGGGCCGAAGGCGCAGCTGCTCGCCTCCGGCACCGGCATGCGCTGGGCGCTCAAGGCGCAGGAGCTGCTCGCCCAGGACTGGGGGGTGAGCGCCGACGTGTGGTCGGTCACCTCCTGGGGCGAGCTGCGGCGGGACGCCATCGAGGCGGAGGAGCACAACCTCCTGCACCCGAGCGACCAGCCGCGCAAGCCGTACATCCAGCAGAAGCTGGAGGGCGCCGAGGGTCCGTCGGTGGCGGTCAGCGACTGGATGCGGGCGGTGCCCGACCTGATCGCCCGCTGGGTGCCGAACGGCTACACCTCGCTGGGCACCGACGGCTTCGGCATGAGCGACACCCGGCACGCGCTGCGCCGCCACTTCCACGTGGACGGCGAGTCGGTCACCGTGGCCACGCTGCGCGAGCTCGCGCTGCGCGGCAAGGTGCCCGGCCACGTGCCCGGCGAGGCCGCCAAGAAGTACGCGATCGACGACGTGACCGCGGCCCCGGTCGGCGAGACCGGCGGCGACAGCTGATCGTCTGATCATTTCGGGGCCCGTCGCGTTTCGCGGCGGGCCCTCGTCGTGTCGGCGATTCAGGCCGGGACGTAGGTGACGACCTGCACGCCGGTCGAGGTCTGCCAGGACTTGGTGACCGACAGAGCGATCTTGGTGCCGTCGTCCCAGAGCCGGCGGCCCTCGCCCTGCACCACCGGGTAGATCATGATCCGGTACTCGTCGATCAGGTTGTGCCGGGTCAGGTAGTTCACCAGGGAGCCGCTGCCGTTGATCAGCAGCGTCCCCGGCTCGGTCTTGAGCTTGGCCACCGCGTCGGCCACCTCGCCCTCGACGAAGGTCGCGTTCCACTCCGGCTGGGTCAGCGTCGTGGTGGCCACGTGCTTGGGCATCGTGTTCATCTTGACGCCGAAGTCGCCGGTCGCCTCCTCCATCTGCGGCCAGGCGGACTTGAAGCCCTCGTAGGTGCGGCGGCCGAGCAGCAGCGCGTCGGCCTCCCGCAGGTTCTCCGCCTGCCAGGCGCTCAGCTCGTCGTTGAAGTACGGCCCGCTCCAGGCCGGCTCCTCGAAAACGCCGTCGAGCGTCACGTACTCCACCGCGACAACCTTGCCCATCTCGCTCACCTCTGTATTTGACGATCTAGTTAATTAACGCCTCGGTAAAGTAAGCCTCTCGACCGGCGTGTGTCAAGCGGCACTCGACGACCTCGGTAGGCTGGGCCCGTGACTGTTCGCGTACGTTTCGCTCCCTCCCCCACCGGCATGTTCCACGTCGGCGGCGCCCGCTCGGCGCTGCAGAACTGGATCTACGCCCAGCAGCACGGCGGTGTCTTCGTGCTCCGGATCGAGGACACCGACGCGGCCCGCAACAAGCCCGAGTGGACCGAGGGCATCATCTCGGCGCTGGACTGGATCGGCATCGAGCGCGGGACGTACGAGGGCCCCTACTACCAGTCGTCCTACGCGGCCGACCACACCGCCGCCGCCACCCGGCTCTACGGCGAGGGCAAGGCCTACTACTGCGACTGCAAGCGCGAGGACGTGGTCGCCCGGACCGGCAACACGCACACCGGCTACGACGGCTTCTGCCGCGAGCGGGCGCTCGGCCCGGGCGAGGGCCGCGCGCTGCGTTTCCGCACGCCGGACGAGGGCGAGACGGTGGTCGTCGACCTGGTCCGCGGCAAGCCCACCTTCGAGAACAAGTTGATCGAGGACTTCGTCATCGCCCGCTCCGACGGCTCGGCGGTCTTCCTGCTGGCCAACGTGGTCGACGACATGAGCATGGGGATCACCCACGTGTTCCGCGCCGAGGAGCACCTGCCGAACACGCCGAAGCAGCAGCTGCTCTGGGAGGCGCTCGGCGTCACCCCGCCGGTCTGGGGCCACGTCCCGGTCATCGTCAACGAGAAGCGGCAGAAACTGTCGAAGCGGCGGGACAAGGTGGCGCTGGAGTCGTACCGGGACGAGGGCTACCTCGCCGCCGCGATGCGCAACTACCTGATGCTGCTCGGCTGGGCGCCCAGCGGCGACCGGGAGATCGTCCCGTGGTCGGTGGTCGAGGAGGAGTACCGGATCGAGGACGTCAACCACGCCCCGGCCTTCTTCGACGTCAAGAAGCTCCGCGCGTTCAACGGGGAGTACATCCGGGCGCTCACCCCGAGCGAGTTCACCCAGGTCTGCGCGCCGTGGCTGACCGGCACCGACACCATCCCGGCCCCGCCGTGGGACCCGGCGGCGTTCGACGCGGAGATCTTCACCACGATCGCCCCGCTCGCGCAGACCCGGATCGCGGTGCTCTCCGAGATCGTGGAGAACGTGGACTTCCTCTTCCTCGACCAGCCGGTCGACGACGAGGCGTCCTGGGCCAAAGCGATGAAGGAGGGCGCGGCCGACATCCTGGACGGCGCCGCCGAGGCCTTCGCCGCGCTCACCGACTGGACCGCCGAGCCGCTCAAGGCGGCGTTGGAGCAGGTCGGCGAGGCCCGCGGGCTGAAACTGGGCAAGACCCAGGCGCCGGTCCGGGTCGCGGTGACCGGGCGGACCGTCGGCCTGCCGCTCTTCGAGTCGATCGAGCTGCTCGGCCGGGAGCGCACGCTGGCCCGGATCGCCGCCGCCCGCGCACGGCTTTCCGCCTGATCGACCCCCTTTTACCGCATTCGGCGGCCGGCCGCCATAGCTGGTCGTCGAATGCGGTGATGCGGTCCGCTACATGGGTGGCCGCCGCCCCCACGCGTTGCGGCGACTGGGTAATATTCGGCCGCTGATCAACGGCTTTACCGTCCTCCGCGGTCGTCCCCCCACATAGCTCCAAATAACCCTGTCTCCGGATGCGACGGGGCCGGTGCTCGGGAAGGCTGGAGAGCGATGCCGCGTGCCGGTCATCGCCGGCGCATGAGCAGCGGTTCACGAAACCATGTCATCCACGGGCGGGGGAGGTCGGATGGTGGTTCGACGAGCGATGAAACGGGTGGCGACGGCGGCCGGCGCGTTGACGATCGCGGCGGCACTGGCACTCGGCACCACCCCGGCGGCGGCGCAGGCCGAGACCGCCGGGCAGAGCGGCACGATCCCGGCGACCAAACCGACGGCCAAGCCGCCGGCCGCACCGAAAGCGCAGCCGAACGGGATCCACATCACCGGCCAGGGCGTGCCGGAGGAGGGGATCAAGGTCCTGCAGGGCGAGGACCCGAAACTGTTCCGGATGCTGATCACCGAGGTGGGCTGGCTGGCCACCGCGCAGCCGCAGGCCTCGCCTCCGGGCAAGTCCGCCAAGCTCGGCCCGAAATACCTGGTCCAGGTGTTGATCGGCGAGAAGGCCGCCCAGGAGTACGAGCTGTACCCGCTGGCCACCGGCGGTCCGCGGGCGCACCGGCCGGCGACCCAGCCGGCCGCCGGCAAACGGCAGACGGACGGCTGGTTCTACGGCCGGCAGTCGATGTCCGAGTCGCTGCGGCTCAGCGGCGTCCCGCTGAAGGCGAAACCGGACGTGGTCAACGGCGGCATCGGCGGCGGCGTGGGCGAGACCTTGGACCAGTCCGAGCTCGACCCGGTCGGCGGCGCCGGCCAGCTGTTCGGCCAGATGCGCCAGCTGCTGCTGCTCAACGGCGCGGTCCTGCTGGTCATCCTGACCGGCCTGGCCGGCATGGCGTTCCTGATCCGCCGCCGCGTCTGACTCACCGCACCACCCGCCCTGGCTCCGGACCCTCCGCGAGCCAGGGCGTTCGTCTTTCCGGCGAAAACCATCCCCGCTGCCGCGATGCCCCCCGATTCCCACGCATCTTTTTCTGGTACGACTCGCAGCCCCGTGGCAACCGGCCCGCGATGCCCCGGCCCACTCCAGACCGCAGCGCGTGTCATGCGGGCCCGCGGGCGGAAACGCAAGGCCCGCGCCCGCTCACGACCGCACCGCGCGTCACGGTCCCGGCTGGGCCTCACGGGTGCCTCAGACCCCTCGAGACACCCCTGACAACCAGCCGACGGCCGCGAGGCACGCCGCGGTCCAGGCCACAACGCGCGTCGCGGCCCCGGCTGGGCCTCACGGGTGCCTCAGACCCCTCGAGACACCCCTGACAACCAGCCGACGGCCGCGAGGCGCGCCGCGGTCCGGGCCACAACGCGCGTCGCGGCCTCGGCTGGGCGTGAGGGGTGCCTCGCAGCGGTCGAGACACCCGTGAGGGCCAGCCGGGACCGTGACGCGCGGTGCGGTCCGGTGGCTAGCGGGGCTGGTGGGCGCGGGCGGCTGCCTGCTCCACCAGGCCGAGCAGGTCCTCCAGGTCGGCGTCGAACTCGGCGTCGCCCGGGCAGGCGGCCGGCTCCACCGCGGGCAGGCCGCCGGTGACCTCGCCGGTGGTGTAGCCGAGCAGGAACGCGCAGATCAGCCGGGCCAGCCGGGGCACCGCGCCGTCCGGCACCCCGGCGTCGTGCAGGATGCCGCGCAGCGCCGCGATCAGCCAGGACGCCGAGGCGCCGGCCGCGGAACGGTTCAGCAGCAGCGGGAAGGCGCTGGGGTGGGCGTGGGCGAGCGAGCGCACGGCCCGGCCCAGCGCCCGCAGCCGGCGCCGCCAGTCGATGTCCGCCAGGTCGTCGCCGACCGCGGTGCCCAGTTCCAGGTGCAGCAGGTCGACCAGGCCGTCGAGCAGGGCGTCCTTGCCGCCGACGTACGGGTAGAGCGCCATCGAGGTGAGCCCCACCCGCTCGGCCACCGCCCGCATCGACATGGCGGCCAGACCACGTTCGTCCACCAGGGCGAGCGCCTGGTCGAGGATCAGCCGTCTCTTGTCGTCCACCTGTTCACCTGACCAGTCCGGGCGCTCCGGCCGGGGGAACGCGCCCGGGCCACCGCCGCCACTCACCCGTCGGGGTGAGCCGGCCACCGGGGCCGTCACGCGAGCGACGCCCGAAAAGAAACTATCCGCAGGCCACGCACGAAGGGCGACCGTTCCGCGCGGTCCGTACGGAAAAGTCGTGAAACGCTGGGCGCGCGGCGCGGGGCGTACCTCAGGGGCGCGAAGCGCGAAGGGAACCGTGACCCGCCGGGCGGCCCGAGCCGGCCGCGGCCCGGCGGATCGAAGCCGGAAAGATCAGCTCAGCACCAGCGGCCCGGCGGGCGACCCCGCCCGGCGGCCCGGCGACGCGGCCGCACCGCGCCGTGCAGATGCGCGCCGGCCCAGCCACGCAGCTCGGTCCGGCATCCGACCCGGCCCGGCTCCGAGCCGATGACCTGGTCCGACAGGAGCAACGGCTCCTCCTCGGCCACCGGTGGCAGGTCCTCGAGGGTCGGGTCGATCTCGGCCCGCAGCGCATCGTCCCGGTCCATCATCTCGCCTCCTCGATCCGCGGGTTCGGCTGTCGACAGGTTGTTCGGCACCGTCTCTTCATCGGCACGCCCGGCGCCGGGTTGAACCCCAGCCGGGACGCACTAGTCGGACACGATGCCAGGTCACCGACCGGAATCGCGGGAGGGGCGCACCGCTACACCGGACAAATGTCATAAAAATAATGAAACCGGCGCGGTTCGCGTCAGCCGATCGTGGCGTGACACGCTGGGCGCGTGGCCGAGAGCCGAAGCACCGATACCCCGCCGGAAGCCCCGGCGAACCCGCTGCAACCTGCGACGTTGCGGCGGATCGAGCGGCACGCCGGCGCCCTGGCGAGTTCCGCGGTGGGCCGGATGGAGGAGACCCTGCCGTGGTTCCGCGCCCTGCCGGCCGATCAACGGTCCTGGGTGATGCTCGTCGCACAGGCCGGCGTCCGGTCCCTGGTCGAGTGGCTGCGCTCGGGCGCCACCGTGGCGGCCAGCACCCAGGAGATCTCCGACGAGGTGTTCGCGGCCGCCCCGCGCGCCCTGGCCCGGGCGATCACGCTGACCCAGACCGTCCAGCTGATCAAGGTGACCATCGACGTGGCCGAGGCCGAGGTGCCCGGCTTCGCCGCCAAGGGCGAGGACGACCTGCTGCTGCAGGCGATCCTGCGGTTCTCCCGGGAGATCGCGTTCTCCGCCGCCCGGGTCTACGCGCGGGCCGCCGAGTCGCGCGGCGCCTGGGACGCCCGGCTGCAGGCGCTGCTGGTGGACGCCCTGCTGCGCGGCGACTCGTCGGACGTGCTGGCCAGCCGGGCGGCCGCGCTGGGCTGGGTGGACACCCCGCCGGTCGCGGTGGTGGTCGGCCGCTCCCCCGGCGGCGACATCACCGCGGTGCTGCACGCGGTCTACCGGGCCGCCCGCCGGGCCCGGCTGGAAGTGATCGGCGGCGTGCACGGCGACCGGCTGGTCGCGGTGGTCGGCGGCGCGGCCGACCCGGTGGCCACCGCGGCTGCGCTGCGGGCCAGCTTCGGCGACGGGCCGATCGTGGCCGGTCCGGCGGTGCCCACCCTGGAGCAGGCCACCGAGTCGGCCCGGGCGGCCCTGGCCGGGTTCCGCGCCGCGCCGGCCTGGCCCGGCGCGCCGACCCCGGTGGCCGCCGACGACCTGCTGCCGGAGCGGACCCTGGCCGGCGACATGGACGCCCGGCGCAAGCTGCGCAACGACGTCTACGCCGGGCTGGCCCGGGCCGGCGGCGGGCTGCTGGAGACGCTGGACGCGTTCTTCGCGGCGGGCGGGGTGCTGGAGAGCGCCGCCCGGGAGCTCTACGTGCACCCGAACACGGTCCGGTACCGGCTGCGCCGGGTGGCCGAGGTGACCGGATTGTCCCCGCTGGACGGCCGGGACGCCTTCGCGCTGCGGCTGGCGCTGACCATCGGCAGGCTGGAACCTGCGACATGACTCACAGCGGACAACATCCAACGACCAGCGCGTCAAATAGTGCTGAAACTGGGCAAGTTCCCCTACGATTTGTAGGAACCCTACAAGGCTGGTCGTAGGGTTTGGTCGCGCCCGGCAACCCCGGAACGCTCCCCGATCCGGAAGAGTCGAAGACGTGCTCGCCGTACTTTCCCCCGGCCAGGGTTCCCAGAAGCCCGGCTTCCTCACCCCGTGGCTCGATCTGCCCGGTGCTCGTGACCGCCTGACCGGGTGGTCCGCACTCGCCGGCGTCGATCTCGTGCACCTCGGCACCGACGCGGACGCCGAGGAGATCAAGGACACCGCCCGGACCCAGCCGCTGCTGATCGCCGCCGCGCTGCTGGCCGCCGAGCAGCTGCCGCTGGAGCGGGTCGACGTGGTCGCCGGCCACAGCGTCGGCGAGCTCGGCGCCGCCGCGGTGGCCGGGGTGCTGACCCCGGCCGACGCCATCACGCTGGCCGGTGTCCGCGGCCGGGAGATGGCCGCCGCCTGCGCGCTGCAGCCCACCGGCATGTCCGCGGTGCTCGGCGGCGACCCGGACGAGGTGGTCGCCACCATCGAGAAGCACGGGCTGTTCCCGGCCAACCGCAACGGCGCCGGCCAGATCGTGGCCGCCGGGGCGCTGGACGCGCTCGCCGAGTTCGCCGCCGCCCCGCCGGCCAAGGCCCGGGTGATCACGCTGGCCGTCGCCGGGGCGTTCCACACGCCGTTCATGGCGCCCGCCGAGACCGCGCTGGCCACGGCCGCCGCCGGGGTGGCCGTCACCGACCCGGCCCGGACACTGTTGTCGAACCTGGACGGCACCGCCGTGGCCGGTGGGACGGCGATGCTGGACCGCCTGATCCGCCAGGTCACCGCACCGGTCCGCTGGGACCTGTGCATGCGCACGCTCAAGGAGCTCGGGGTCACCGGCGTGCTCGAGCTGCCCCCGGCCGGCACCCTGGCCGGCCTGGTCAAGCGCGAGCTGAAGGGCGACGGCGCACCGGAGATCGTCACCCTGAACACGCCGGACGACCTGCCCGCCGCGCGCGATCTGATCGCCCGGCACAGCACGGCACAGCACTGACGCGCGCAGTCGCGACTGAAGGAGGAACAGGATGATTGCGGGTTCCCGCATCGTCGCGATGGGCCACTACCAGCCCTCGCGCGTGGTCACCAACGACGATCTGACCAAGACGCTGGACACCAACGACGAGTGGATCCGGGACCGGGTCGGCATCGCGGAACGCCGGATCGCCGACACCGAGACGGTCGCCGACATGGCCACCTTCGCCGCCGAGAAGGCGCTCGCCGCCTCCGGCCTGACCGCCGCCGACATCGACCTGGTGATCGTCGCGACCTGCTCGTCGATCGACCGCTGCCCCAACGTGGCGACCCGGGTGGCCAGCAAGCTCGGCATCGTCGCCCCGGCCGCGTACGACCTGAACACCGCCTGCTCCGGCTTCTCCTACGCGATGGCCAGCGCCGACCACGCGATCCGCGCCGGCGCCGCCCGGAACGCGATCGTGATCGGCGCGGAGAAGCTCTCCGACGTCACCGACTGGTCGGACCGCACCACCGCGGTGCTCTTCGGCGACGCGGCCGGCGCGGCCGTGGTCACCGGGGTCACCGAGGAGGAGGCGGTCGGCGTCGGCCCGGTGCTCTGGGGTTCCGCCCCGGACAAGGGCGACGTGCTGCGGATCGAGGGCTGGCAGCCCTACATCAAGCAGGAGGGCCAGATCGTCTTCCGCTGGGCGACCACCGCGCTCGCCCCGTTCGCCATCGAGACGTGCCGCCGGGCCGGCGTCGAGCCGTCCGAGCTGGCCGCCTTCGTGCCGCACCAGGCGAACACCCGGATCATCGACGGGATCGTGAAGCGGCTCGGCCTGAGCCCGGACGCGATCGTCGCCAAGGACCTGGTGGAGTCCGGCAACACCTCGGCGGCCAGTGTGCCGCTCGCCCTGTCCAAGCTGATCGAGCGCCGCGAGGTGCCCTCCGGGGCGCCGGTGCTGCTGTTCGGCTTCGGCGGTGGCCTGACCTACGCCGGTCAGGTCGTCCGCTGCCCGTAAGGTTCTCTGCACAAAACCGTAAAACCGAGAGGAAAAGAACAACCATGGCTACTCGCGAAGAGATCACCTCCGGCCTCGCCGAGATCCTCGAGGAGGTCGCCGGGGTGAACCCGGACGACGTCGCCGAGGGCAAGTCCTTCACCGACGACCTGGACGTCGACTCGCTGTCGATGGTCGAGGTCGTGGTGGCCGCCGAGGAGAAGTTCGGCGTCAAGATCCCGGACAACGAGGTGCAGAACCTGAAGACCGTCGGTGACGCGGTCACCTACATCGAGGCGAACCACTGAGATGAGCACTGTAGACGTCGTCGTCACCGGGCTCGGCGCGACGACCCCGCTGGGCGGGGACGTCGTGTCCACTTGGGACGCCATGCTCGCCGGCCGCTCCGGAGTGCGAACTCTCACCGAGGAGTGGGCCGGCCAGCTGCCCGTACGCATCGCCGCCCGACTCGCCGTCGAACCGTCGGAGATCATCGAGCGGGTCCGGATGCGCCGCCTGGACCGCAGCGAGGCGATGGCCATCATCGCCGCGAAGCAGGCCTGGGCGGACGCCGGCCTGGAGGGCGCCGAGCTCGACCAGGAGCGGCTCGGGGTCAGCTTCGGCAGCGGCATCGGCGGGGCGATCACCCTGCTCGACCAGGACGACATCCTGGAGCAGTCCGGCCCGCGGCGGGTCAGCCCGCACACCGTGCCGATGCTGATGCCCAACGGCCCGGCCGCCTATGTCGGCCTGGAGTTCGGCGCCAAGGCCGGCGTCCGGGCGATGGCCAGCGCCTGCGCCACCGGCGCCGAGGCGGTCGCCCTGGGTCTGGACCTGATCCGGGCCGGACGGGCCGACGTGGTGGTGGCCGGCAGCACCGAGGCCGTCATCCACCCGCTGCCGATCGCCGGTTTCGCGTCGATGCGCGCCATGTCGACGCGCAACGACGACCCGGAGCGGGCGTCCCGCCCGTGGGACAAGAACCGAGACGGGTTCGTCCTCGGTGAGGGCGCCGGCGCGATCATCCTGGAGCGTGCCGACCACGCGGCGGCCCGTGGGGCCACCGTGTACGCCCGGCTGGCCGGCGCGGGGATCACCTCGGACGGCTACGACATCGTCCAGCCCGACCCGGAGTGCCGGGGCGGGATCCGGGCGATGCAGATGGCGGTTCGCGACGCCGGTCTGACCGGTGCCGACATCAAGCACGTCAACGCCCACGCCACCTCGACCCCGGCCGGCGACATGGGCGAGATCAAGGGCATCAGGGCCGCTCTCGGCGACCACCCGGTGGTCACGTCGACCAAGTCGATGACCGGGCACCTGCTGGGCGCGGCCGGCGCGCTGGAGTCGATCGCCACCATCCTGGCGATCCGCGACAGCATCGTTCCCCCGACCATCAACCTCGACGACCCGGACGAGCGGCTGGACCTCGACGTGGCGGCGCACAAGCCCCGCCAGCTCGACATCCCGGCCGCGGTCAACAACTCGTTCGGGTTCGGCGGCCACAACGTGGCCCTGGTCTTCACGCGCCCCTGACCAGGAGGACGCCGTGCCCTTCACCCCCGGAGGGACAGATTCGGCCACCGATCGGCGCGATCCCGAGCTGAGGCTGCGAACCCTCTTCGACCGCGGCACCCTGCGCCTGCTCGCCCTCCGGGACGAGTCGGGCGTGCTGCCCGCCCGTGGCACGGTCGACGGCACCCCTGCCGTCGCCTTCGCCACCGACGCCACCCGGATGGGCGGCGCGATCGGCGTGGCGGGGTGCCGGCGGGTCGTCGAGGCGATCGACGTCGCGGTGCGGGAGCGGGTCCCGGTGACCGGACTCTGGCACTCCGGTGGGGCACGGCTCGCCGAGGGCGTGGGCTCGCTGGACTCGGCCGGGCAGGTCTTCGCCGCGATGGTGCGGGCCTCCGGCCGGATCCCGCAGATCTCGGTGGTGCTCGGGCCGGCCGCGGGCAGCGCGGCGTACAGCCCCGCGCTCACCGACCTGGTGATCATGAGCCGGGGCGGCCGGCTGGTCCCGTCCGGCACCGCCACCTCGTTCGCGGACGTGACCACCGAGGACGAGCCGGCCGCGCTGGCCGAGGCCCGCCGCCTGATCCGGCTGCTGGGCCACCAGGGCCGGCTGTCGCCGTCCGACGTCCGGCCCGGCGGCACGGTCGGGCGTCCGCTCGACTCCTTCATCCAAGAGCATCATTACGACGTACGGCCATTGATCCGCGCCCTGCTCGACGAGCCCGGCCTGGAGTCCCACCCGCGCTGGGCGCCGAACGTGGTGACCACCCTGGGCCGCCTCGCCGGCCGCACGGTCGGCGTGGTGGCCAGCAACCCGGAGCACCTCAACGGCTGCCTGGACGCGGCCGCCGCCGAGAAGGCCGCCCGGTTCGTCCGGATGTGCGACGCCCTGGCGGTCCCCCTGCTGGTCCTCGTCGACACCCCCGGCTACCTGCCCGACCGGGAACCGGACGCGGTGGTCCGCCGCGGCGCCCAGCTGCTGCACGCCTTCGCCGCCGCGGTGGTGCCCCGGGTGACCCTGGTGACCCGGCGCGCCTACGGCGGCGGCTACCTGGCGATGAACTCCCGCGCCCTCGGCGCCTCCACGGTCTTCGCCTGGCCGGCCGCCGAAGTGGCCGTCCTGGACCCGGGCGCCGCCGTGCACGTGCTGCACCGCCGGGAACTGGCCGCCGCCGAGCCGGCCGCCCGCGACGCGCTGCGCGAACGGCTGATCCGCGCCCAGGTCGAGGCCACCGGCGGCGTCCAGCCGGCTCTGGAGGCGGGCGTGGTGGACGCGGTCATCCAGCCGGACGAGACGCGCCGCCGGATCGCCGAGGCCCTGGCCGACGCCCCGCCGGCCCGCGGCGCCCACGGCAACATCCCCCTGTAGCGCGGATCGGCCGTCAGCGGCGCCCTTTCCCGGGTGGCGGTTCCTCCGGAGTGCCCGGTGGACGGTGGCCACGGCGGGTCCGTGACCTCGCCGGCCGAGCCGGGACCGCGCCGCGGACTGGCCGGCGTCGCGGTGCGCCGAGCGGGCCCGCACGACACGCGCCGCGGTCCGGCCGACGTCGCGGTGCGCCGGGCGGACCCGCACGACACGCGCCGCGGTCGGGAGCGGGCCGGGCCTCGCGGGCCGGTTGCCACTGAGCTGCCGGTCGTACCGAAAAGAAAGAGCCGCGAGCATGCGGGCGGCATCGCGGCAGCGCGCACGGTGTCCCGGCTGGCTCTCAGGGGTGCCTCAAGCCCTCTGAGGCACCCCTGAGAGCCAGCCGGGAACGGGAGCCGCGGCCGGGACCAGCGGCGGGCGCCGCGGCTGGGGACGGACTTCTACTTCGCGCAGGCGCTCCGCGGCAGCCCGGCCACCGCGATCGGCGACTTCCCCGGCGCCGTGGTCTTGCCGGCGATCACCGCCGCCAGCGCGGTCAGCGACAGCTTGCTGGACGAGTAGGTCGCCACCAGCGTCGGCGACTTGGCATAGGCGAGCAGCCCGGGCAGGTCCATCATCACCGTCACGGCCGCGTCCGGGGACAGGTCGACCGGCTTGTCGCCGTAACCGACCAGGCGGATCTCGGCGCCGCCGGCCGCCTGCACCTGGACCCCGGCGGCCTGCAGCGCGTGCACCAGGTTGACCCGGGCCACCTCGCGCGACGACGGCGCGGTCACCCGGACCGGGCCGTTGACCAGCGGTCCGGCGCACTTGCCGCGGAGCACCGTGATCGAGGCCGCGTCCAGCGCGGAGACCGCCTGCTGGTGCGGGGCGGAGCCGAGCACGGACAGGTCGGGCTGCGGGGTGGCCGCGGTGCGGAACTTCAGGGTGAGGATCCGGGTGACCGCCTCGACCAGCCGCTCCCGCTTGAGCGAGCCGCTCTTCAGCCCGGACACGATGCCGTCCCGGGCGGCGCCGATGTCCGGCGGCATGAGCAGCATGTCGTTGCCCGCGTTGAGGGCGCGGACGGCGGCCTCGCCGGCCGGCCACTTCTTCGCCGGCTCCATGTTCATCGCGTCGGTGATCGCCACCCCGGTGAACTTCAGCTGGCCGCGCAGCACGTCCGTCATGATCTTGTGGGAGAAGGTGGCCGCGGTGCCCTTGTCCACCGCCTGCAGGTTGAGGTGGCCGGACATCACCACGCCGGCGCCGGCCTGCACCCCGGCCTGGAACGGCGGCAGGTCCTGCGCCTTCCAGGCGGCCAGGTTCTGCTTGATCACCGGCAGCTCGTCGTGGCTGTCCCCGGTGGTGTGCCCGTGCCCGGGGAAGTGCTTGAGCGCGGCCGCCACCCCGGCCGCCTGCATCCCGCGGACGGCCGCGGCCACCTGGTTGGCGTTCGCCTGGGCGTCCGTCCCGTAGGACCGGGAGCCGATCACCGAGCTGCCGGCCGTGCCGAGCGTGTCGGCGACCGGGGCGAAGTCGACGGTGATCCCCATCGCGGCCAGCTCCCGGCCGGCCGCGTGCCAGGCCGCCTCGGTCAGCTCGGGCTTGCCGGCCGCGCCGATCGCCAGCGCGGACGGGAGCGCGGTGACGCCGTCGGTGACCCGGGTCACGATGCCGTACTCCTGGTCGGTGCCGATCATCAGCGGGGCGCCGGCCGGCAGCTGGCGGGCGGCCGCCTGCAGGCCGTCGGTGAGCGCCCGGACCTGTTTCGGGTTCTCCACGTTCGACGTGGGGTTGGTCTTGCCGGTCGGGTCGTTCTGCGTGAAGGAGACCAGGATCAGCCCGCCCAGCCGGTACTTCGCGATCATCTGGGCCGGAGTGTCCACCCCGGCCAGGGACCGGTTGCCGGCCGCCGACCCGGCGTCCACCTGGGTGGCCGACCCGCCGTATGCGTACGGCATCAGCACCTGCCCGGCCAGGTCCTCGTCGCTGAGCGTGGCCACCGTCGCCGCCGCCCGGGCCGCCGGGTCCGCCGGTGGCGCCGACGCCGACTCGGAGATCGGGGTGGGCGCCGCGGCGCTCAGCGGAGCGGCGCTCGGCGGCGGGGTCGCCGGCGTGCCGGCATCGTCGCCGCAGGCTCCGGCGAGCAGCAGCAGCGGGGCGACAAATACGACACGGGACAGCTTTTTCACATCATCCATCGAATCAGGTCGCGGAAACCGGCGTGCGCCGACCCGGCCGAGAAGTCAGCCGGCCCGAGCGAGAAAGTCCGCCGGCCCCGGGCGCGAAGGTCAGCCGACCCGGGTGAGGAGGGTGACCGGGGCACCGTCGCCGGCGTACCGATACGGCTCCAGCTCCGCGTCCCAGGCGGTGCCGAGCGCCTTCTCCAGGGCGTGCGTCAGCGCCTCGGGAGCCCGGGCCGAGGCCATGATGGCCCGCAGCCGGTCCTCGCCGATCTGGATGTCGCCCGAGGCGCCCATCGTGCCGTGGAACAGCCCCCGGCCCGGGACGTGCATGAACCGCTCGCCGTCGAGCCCGGGACTCGGTTCCTCGGTCACCTCGAAACGGATCATGGGCCACTGCCGGAGGGCAGCAGCCAGCTCGGCGCCAGTTCCCGCACGTCCGGTCCAGCTGCACTCGGCTCGGCGCATGCTGGGATCGACCGGCTGCACGGTCCATTGGAGATTGACCGGCGCGGTCAGGACGCGCGCTATGGCCCACTCGACGTGCTGGCACACGGCGAGCGGGGATGAGTGGACGTATACGACGCCACACGTTGGCACGGTGACCTCCCGGAGACCGAGGTGCGTCTTCCCCTACGACCTCGACCGCGGTTGATCGTGTCCCATGATGCCGGTTGGTACGGATGGTGCGCCAGAGAATCCGCAACATCGACTATGGGAGCTGCCGTAGTGGCATATCGGGTCCAACGCTCGTACCTGCTCCGACGGTGCGGTTCACCAGGCGTCGTGTAGAGTTGCCACGGCCTTTTTTCTCTGCTGAAGCATTTTCTCAAGGAGTACCGCCGTGGCGAGCAACACCTCAAAGACCGCCCGCGCATCAGTCCGCGCCGGCCAGGGCACCGGTGGCGCCCTCAGCGTGCTCGGTGAGTACAAGTACCTCATCCCGCTCGCCAACGGCCGCTTCGCGTACGTGCGCAACCTGACCAACGGCAAGACCACGCACCTGAACACCTCCTCGGACGCGTTCGTCGAGGAGATCCGCGTGCTGGCCGCGGCCGGCCACGGCGCCAAGATCCGCGCCGAGCTGGGCGCGCTGCACGCCGCCAACCCGGAGCACGGCTGGGCCTCCGCCGAGCAGCGGCTCGTCGACGCCGGCGTCTTCGAGGGCTGATCAGCCCGCAGGCACGGAAAAGCACCTCCCGGCAGTTCCGCCGGGAGGTGCTTTTTCACGTTTGGCGAAGATCAGCTCAAACCAGAAGACCGGCCGCAAACCGCGAAGATCAACTCAAATCCGGAGACCGGCCCGGCCCCGAGGATCAGGACCGGACCGGTTCCCGGTACGCGATGAGCGCCGCGACCGCTCAGTCGAGGAACTCGACCCAGCCGCTGTCCAGGTCGTAGATCGCGCCGACCACCCGGAGCCGGCCCTCGGCGATCCCGGCGGCCAGGCCGGGGGTCTCGCGCAGCCGCTCGACGGTGCGGATCACGTGCGCCCGGATCGCCACCTCGGGGGCCGCCGGGTCGTCCAGGTCGACCCCGTCGACCGCCGGGGCGATCTCGTCGACCAGGTAGCCGACGTCGCCGCCCGGCCGGTCGCCGGACCGCACCGCGCCCACCGTGGCGGTCACCGCGCCGCACCGCTTGTGCCCGACCACCAGGGCGAGCGAGACGCCGAGCGCGTCGACCGCGAACTCCACCGAGCCGAGCACCGACCGGTCCAGCACGTGCGCGCCGGAGCGGGCCACGCAGATCGCGCCGAACGGCTGGTCGAAGACCGCCTCGAGCGGGACCCGGGAGTCGATGCAGCCGAGCACGACCGAGTGCGGCTGCTGACCACCGGCCGTCGCGGCGGCCTGGGTGACGTTGTGCCCGTACTGCGGCTTCCCGTACACGAACCGTTTGTTGCCGGTGATCAGCTCACCCAGGGCCGTGGCGGGGGTGAGGGCCTGCGCGGTGTGGATGCCTGTCATGCCGTCGATTCTCGCTGCCCGGACGGCTGGGGAAAGTATTTGGGAGGCAGCTCACGGTCACCGGAGGTCGTTCGGCCCTACCCGGAGAGACAGTGGTCGTTCGGGCGAATCGCGAGTGATGATTACTACCCGTGGGTACGACGGGGGCGTGACACACGCGGAGGTGCCCATGTCGGAGCGAACCGAGATCCTGCTGGCCGATGGCGTGCGGCTGTACGCCGAGGTCACCGGCCCGGCCGACGCCCCGGTGACCGTGGTGCTGCTGCACGGCTGGTGCTTGGATCGGCGCACGTGGCGGCACCAGGTGAGCGCCCTCTGCGGCCAAGACGGCGGCGCGGGCGGGCTGGGCCGGCGCGCGCCCCGGGTGATCGCCTACGACACGCGGGGGCACGGGCGTTCCTCGGCCACCCGGCGCCACGCGGCCACTCTGGACCAGCTCGGCGACGACCTGGCCGAGGTGCTGCGCCGGCTGGCTCCGAGCGGCCCGGTGGTGCTCGCCGGCCACTCGATGGGCGGCATGACGATCATGGAGTACGCGCACCGTCACCCGGACGAGTTCGCCTCCCGGGTGGCCGGCCTGCTGCTGGTCTCCACCACCGCCGAGGGCCACACCCACACCCGGTACGGCCTGCCGCCCACCCTGGCCGGCGTGCTGCGGGCCGGTGAGACGCTCGGCGCCGGCCTGCTGGCCCGCTCCGGCGCCTGGCGCCCGCACCGGGCGGTGCTGCCCGCGCTGGCCCCGGCGCTGCGCTGGCTGCTCTTCGGCGACCGGTGCGCCGAGGACGACCTCGGCCTGACCCTGCGCAGCGTGGGCCGGGCGTCGCTGCGCTCGATCGGCGGGTTCCGCACCTCGATCGGCGCCCAGCAGCGGCTGGACACCCTGGCCACGGTCGGCGAGGTGCCGGCCGCGGTGCTGGTCGGCGACCGGGACCGGCTCACCCCGCCGGCCTGCGCCGAGTCGATCGCCGGCGCGCTGCCGTGCGCGGAGTTGACCGTCTGCCCCGGCGCCGGCCACATGCTGCCGCTGGAGCGCCCGGACGAGGTCTCCGCCGCGCTGCTGACCATCGTCCGCCGGGTGAACCGCAGCACCCGCAAGGCGCAGCGCCCCGCGCACCTGCGCAAGGCCGCTTAGCCGGAACATCCCCGAGCCTCCGGTCGTTTCTGTAAGGCTCGAACGATGCGGCGAACACCAGGCCGCTTCGACGCGCGTTGCCGGGCAGGAGTAAGTTCGATTGCCCCCTTCGCGTGAGCGCGCTGGTGGTGCGCACGAAAGGGAGAACGACCGACTTGAGCGACGCCACCGTCCTGCAACAGGAGATCGCGGTCGAGCAGCAGCACGTGGACCGGGTCTACGCCCGGCTCGCCGAGCTGCGCCAGGACGCGTCCCGCGCCGAGAAGGAGGGCTATCAGCTCGCCGGGGTGGGGACCTTCGGCGCGCTGGTCGAGCGCGACGCGATGGTGTACCACGCGGCCCGGCGCCGGCACGCGCTGGACACCGAGTACGAGGGCCTGGTCTTCGGCCGGCTCGACCTGAAGACCGGCGCCACCCACTACGTGGGCCGGATGGGCATCCGCGACGACAGCTCGAAACCGCTGGTCGTCGACTGGCGGGCGCCCGCCGCCGCGGCGTTCTACCAGGCCACCCCGGCCGAGCCGCTGGGCGTGGTGCGGCGCCGGATGATCCAGTCCAGCCGGGAGCGGGTCACCGGGATCGAGGACGACCTGCTCGACCCGGAGTCGGCCCCGCCCGGCATGCGGGTGGTCGGCGACGGCGCGCTGCTGGCCAGCCTGGCCAAGGCGACCGGCCGCGGGATGCGCGACATCGTCGCCACCATCCAGCGCGAGCAGGACGAGGCGATCCGCTCCCCCGCCTCCGGGGTGACCATCGTCACCGGCGGCCCGGGCACCGGCAAGACCGCGGTGGCCCTGCACCGCGCCGCCTACCTGCTCTACTCGGACCGCAGCCGGTTCGCCGGCGGCGGCATCCTGGTGGTCGGCCCGTCCGGCGTCTTCGTGGAGTACATCGCCACCGTGCTGCCCTCGCTCGGCGAGGAGACCGCCACGCTGCGCTCGCTCGGCTCGCTGGTGCCGGGTCACGACGCGACCCGGGTGGACGCCGGCGAGGTGGCCGCGATCAAGGGCTCGCTGCGGATGCGCCGGGTGCTGGAGCGGGCCTCGCACGACGCGGTCCCGGGCGGCCCGGCCGAGCTGCGCCTGCTCTACCGCGGCACGCTGCTCCGGCTCGGCACCCCGGAGCTGGACCAGATCCGGCGCAAGGTGCTGCAGCGCGGCGCCCGGCGCAACGAGGTGCGCGGCCAGGGCTTCGACCGGATCTTCGACGCGCTCTGGGCGCAGGCCCGCGAGCAGAAGGTGACCGGCCTGCCGGAGAAACGCGAGTTCGAGGCCGAGCTGGCCGACCGCGCCGACTTCCGGGAGTTCCTCAAGGCGTGGTGGCCCCGGTTCACCCCGATGCGGGTGCTGCGCTGGCTGGCCGACCCGAAACGGCTCCGGTCGTACGCCAATGGGCTGCTGTCCCGTGAGGAGATCGCGGTCCTGCAGGGCTCGTTCGACGGGCTCGCCGAGCACGGCCCGACGATCGCCGACGTGGCGCTGCTGGACGAGCTGGACGAGCTGATGGGCCGCCCGCGGCAGCCGCAGCGCAAGACCAAGAACCCGTTCCACGTGCGGGACGGGATCCAGGAGGTCAGCACGTTCGCCGACCGGCAGGCCGCGCAGCGCGCCCAGCAGGTGCAGCGCGAGGAGGACTACCGGGACTACGCGCACGTGGTGGTCGACGAGTCGCAGGACGTCTCGCCGATGCAGTGGCGGATGATCGGCCGCCGCGGGCAGTACGCGTCCTGGACCATCGTCGGCGACCCGGCGCAGACCGCCTGGTCCGGCGACCCGGCCGAGCTGGACCGGGCCCGGGAGCGGGCGCTCGGCTCGCGCAAGCGGAACAGCTACGCGCTGACCACCAACTACCGCAACTCGTCGGAGATCTTCGCGGTCGCCGCCGGGGTGATCCGGGCGATCCTGCCCGACCTGCCGCTGCCCCGCGCGGTCCGGTCCACCGGCGTCGACCCGGTGGACGTGGTCGCCGAGCGGGCGGCGCTGCCCGCCGCGGTCCGCGAGCTGACCGAGAAACAGCTGGCCGACGTGGACGGGACGATCGGCGTGATCGCCCCGGTGCCGCGCCGCGACGAGGTGGCCGGCTGGGTCGCCGGCCTGCCGGAGCGGGTCCAGGTGGTCACCGCGCTGGAGGCCAAGGGCATGGAGTACGACGCGGTGGTGCTGGTCGAGCCGGGCGAGATCGCGATCGACCGGGCCGGCGTGCGCACCCTCTACGTCGCGCTGTCCCGGGCCACCCAGCGGCTCACCACGGTCGGCACCGATCCGGGCTGGCACCCCTAGGCACCCTTTCGGTACGGCCGGCGCGCTCCGGCCGTACCGGAAACGGGTGAACCTGGACCGGCGGCTGCCTCGCGCGGACCGGATCCCGCGCCCCGGGGTATGGCGATCATCACATTGATCGCGCACGATCACCTCATGAGCAATGTGCAACACCAGCCGCGAGTGGCCTGGGACGGCGCCCGGGCCTTCGTGCGGGCCGCCGGTCGGCCCGGGTTCGCCGCGTTCAGCCTGCGGGTCCGCGACCTGCTCGGCCCGGAGATCCAGCAGCAGCTGATCGTCACCCGGGACTACCTGATCGCCTCCGGCATCTGGGACGACGGTGACCGGTACCCGATGGACGTGGAGGCCGGCAAGTGGCGGTGGCGGCTGCAGGACCTGCTCCAGAACCGGCCCGACCTGGCCGGGGCGGTGGTGGATCTGACCGCCGCGAGCTTCGAGTTGTAGAACGTCGCTTCTGTTCTTTTTGCGAACCGCCACGCCGGATGCGCGAAAAGATGAGAATGCGAGACATGAGTGACGGGCGGGTCATGGTCTTCGCGCCGGCCCCACAGCTGACGGTGACCATCGAGCAACACCATGACGAGCCCGAATTGCACGTGCACCCGGGTGGCCAGGGCATCTGGCAGACCCGCATGATCACGTCGCTGGGCGCCGAGGTGACGCTCTGCACGGCGGCCGGCGGCGAGGTGGGCCGGGTGCTGGCTCCGCTGATGGCCGAGCTGCACGGGGTGACCATCCGGCTGGTGGCGCGCGAGCACGGCAGCGGGTGGTACGTGCACGACCGGCGCAGCGGCAGCCGCCAGGAGATCGCCGAGCGGCCCGGCGTCCCGCTCTCCCGGCACGAGCTGGACGAGCTCTACAACCTGACGCTCGCCGAGGGCCTGCGGGCCGGCATCGCGATCCTCAGCGGCCCGGCGCACCCCTCGGTGATCAAGCCGGAGGTCTACGGCCGGCTCGCCGCCGACCTGCGCGCCAACGGCTGCCGGGTGATCGCCGACCTGTGCGGGCGCTACCTGGAGTCGGTGCTGGAGGCCGGCCTCAACGTCGTCAAGATCAGTCACGAGGAGCTGATCAAGGACGGGCTGGCCGCCGACGGCTCCACCCGGGAGCTGATGTCCGCGCTCGTGAAGATCAACACCGACGGCGCCGAGGCGGTCCTGGTGTCCCGCGCCGACGAGGGCGCCCTGGCCCTGATCGACGACGAGATCTACACGGTCAGCCTGCCCCGGCTGACCGCCGCCGAGCACCGCGGCGCCGGTGACTCGATGACCGCCGGGGTGGCCGCCACCCTGGCCCGCGGCGGCTCGATGACCGACGCGGTCCGCACCGGCGCGGCCGCCGGCGCCCTCAACGTCACCCGGCACGGCCTCGGCACCGGGCACGTCGACGCCGTCCGGGTGCTGACCGACCGAGTCCGGCTGACCCCGATCAAGAAGGCATCCGCATAATGACCGCGAATCCGGGCAACCATCGCCACTTGAGGATCCTGATCACCAACGACGACGGCATCGAGGCGCCCGGCATCCGCTGGCTGGCCCGGGCGTTCGCGCACGCGGAACACGACGTGGTGGTCGCCGCTCCGCTCAGCGAGTCCAGCGGCAGCAGCGCGTCGATGACCGCGGTGGTCCAGGAGGGCAAGATCGTCTCCGAGCCGCGCGAGCTGGCCGGCGCGAAGAACATCCCGGCCTACGGGGTGGCCGCCTCCCCCGCCTACATCGTCCTGCTCGCCCTCCGCGAGGCCTTCGGGCCGCCGCCGGACCTGGTCGTCTCCGGCATCAACCGGGGCGCCAACGCGGGCGCCGCGGTGGTCCACTCCGGCACCGTGGGCGCCACCCTGACCGCCTCGCACGCCGGGCTCCGCGGCCTGGCCGTCTCGCTCGACGTGCTCACCCCGGCGCAGGCCACCGCGGCCAGCGGCGGCGCCGCGATCGACGCGATCCACAAGGCCGACGAGGAGAAGCACCACTGGGCCAGCGCCGCCGAACTGGCGGTCCGGCTGCTCCCGTCGCTGCTGCACACCCCGCCCGGCACGGTGTTCAACCTGAACGTCCCGGACCTGCACGTGGACGGCATCCGGGGCCTCAAGCAGGCCGCCCTGGCCCGGTTCGGCCAGGTGCAGATGAGCATCGCCGAGGCGGGCGACGGCTACGTGCGGACCGCGGTCCAGGCCGCCGAGGAGGAACTCGACCCGGGCACCGATCTGGCCGCCCTGGCCGACAACTTCGCGGTGGTCACCCCGCTCCGCGCCCCGCACGAGGACGAGGACATCAAGATCAATGTCGGTGCCATCCGCGTCCAGACCGCCTATTGACCGCACGCGGGTCCTGCCTCGTCACGGACGCCGGCCACTGACCCGCCGCGCCCCGCTGATCCACCCCGCCCTCGCTCCGACCGCCCGCCCACTCTCCCGAGCGCCCCGGCCAAGCAAGATCAAATTCAAGGGCTTCCGGTACGCGTTCGCTGTGGTGCGGATCGCATGCTAAGTAGCGCGGGCCGGGCCCGGCGATCTGGCCGCCGCAAGACGCCGCCGGTGACGAGGCAACTGGCTCTCCGACGCCGGTGGGGTTTGCCGGTGGCGGGGAACCGGCTGCCTCGTCACCGGTTACCAGGCGTTTTGCCGCGGAGCGAAGCGGAGCCAGCCAACGCAGCGTCCAGAGCGATCGCCGCGCCCTTCACTATCCGCGGATGGTTCCGGAAACCCCGTGGGTCCCGGGAGCGCGGCGCCTCGGCACCGTGCTTTTCATCACCCGGTGACGGGCACTGCTTTTCATCACCCGGTGACGGGCACCGCACGAACTCCGGAGAGGGCGCGGCGGGGTGGTCAGGCGCCGGAGAGGGCGGCGTCGTCCTGGTGGGGCTGCGGGTTGCCGAAGAGGCCGAGCAGCCCGGTGACCCAGAGCTGCTTGTGGGCGAACCGGCTGGGGTGGGTGACCACGACCTTGACCCCGCTCACCCCGGCCAGCTGGAAGGCGGCCACGAGCGCGCTGATGCCCACCGAGTCGATGAAGGTCACGTGCTGCATGTTGAGCTCGATGCGGGCCGGGGATCTGTCGGCCAGCTGGGCCGCCACGGCCTCGCGGATCTCGTACGCGTTCTCGACGTCGATCTCGCCGCGCGGCGAGACCTCGACGGCGCCGTCAGCGAGCGTCGACGTCGTTATCGACAGCGTCACGCCTCTTCCCTCCACCCGCCCGGGCCGTCCCGGGCGTTGTTCCTCTATCCGTGGTCGTCACGAACAGCCCTGGCGAGCAGGGCGGATGGACTACCCCCGGAAGGTTCGGTGAAACTGACCGAAAGGTTAGGCCCCGAACCTGTTAGACACCTGAGTGGCCCGTGTGAGCGTGGTCAAGAGTACTGCGGGGCGTCAAATCGTTTTCGAAACGTGATGCCGTCCATACCGGACGTTTGCCGTGACCCACATCCGGGCACGGTTGTCGTGAAGGCCTAGCGCAGGAGGAACCGACGATGTTCGCGACCAGGAAGAACCGGACTGAACGGACCGCCGCGGAGGCGTGGAACTACCTGTCGACAGCCATGGCCACCGCCGGGGAGACCGGCAAGGAAGCCGCCGCCAAGGTCGACAAGAAGAGCCGGCGGGTGGCTCGCAAGGCCAGCAAGAAGGGCTCCTACCTGGCAGAACGCGCCGGCGGCGCGGCCGACGAGGCGTGGGTCCGGGCGAACGCGGCGGCTGCCGCGCTGGCCGGGCGCAAGCCGGGCCGCCCGTGGGGCCTGATCGCCGGAATCGGTCTGCTCGGCCTGGCGGCCGGCTGGGCCGCGGCCTCCACCGCGCGCGCCGCGATCGAGCGCCAGGCGGAGAACGAGCAGTTGGAGCTGGCCGAGACGGCGGTGGTGGTGACCCCGACGTACGACCAGAAGTGACCGTACGGACGAGCTGAATCGCGGGGGTATGGCGGCCGGGTCCGGCCGCCGTACCCTTTCGCTTGCCCGGGGTGCGGACGCTCAGCTCACCCGCTTCCGGGCCGATCAGGGCCCGTGACGACGGTGTTCGGCGGCACTTCCGGCAGGCCCGCTGATCTCCCGTTGATCGGCCGGGCTCTGTACAGTTGAGCGGCACTGCGTTCGATCAAAGAAACCTCGGAAGTCGATCAGCACTCGTCAAGCGGCCCGGCCGCCCGATCAGAAAAGGTCCACCTGGTGCTCAGTGCGGGACATCTCCTGGACAACCGCTACCGGTTGGACGAACGGATCGCGACCGGTGGGATGGGCGACGTGTGGCGCGGCACCGACGTGGTGCTCGGCCGCGTCGTCGCGGTGAAGGTGCTGCGCACCACACTGCTCGACGACCCGGAGTTCGCCGCCCGGTTCTACGGCGAGGCCCGGATGATGGCCGCCTTCCGGCACCCGGGTGTGGTCGAGGTCTACGACTACGCCGAGGAGGGCGACGCCGGCGGCCGCGAGACGGTGGCCTACCTGGTGATGGCGTTCGTCGAGGGCGAGCCGCTGTCCAACCGGGTCAAGCAGGGCCCGCTCCCGGTCAGCGAGACGCTGTCGATCGTGGCGCAGGCCGCCGAGGCGCTGCACGCCGCGCACGAGGCCGGCATCGTGCACCGGGACGTGAAACCCGGCAACCTGATCGTGAAACCGACCGGCGCGGTGATCCTGGTGGACTTCGGCGTCGCCCGGTCCAACTCGATGACCAGCATGACCGGGGTCAACTCGATCGTCGGCACCGCGCTCTACATGGCCCCCGAGCAGGTCGCCAAGGGCAACCTGACGCCGGGCACCGACGTCTACGCGCTGGGCGCGGTGGCCTACCACTGCATCGCCGGCCGGCCGCCGTTCGACGGGGACAACGCGCTGCAGGTGGCGCTGCGTCACCTGGAGGACGAGCCGGATCCGCTGCCCGAGCACGTGCCGCCCGCGGTCCGCGAGCTGATCGCCCGGGCGATGGCCAAGCAGCCGTCCGACCGGTTCGCCAGCGCGGCCGAGTTCGCCGAGGCGGCCTACGAGGCGGTCGGCGCCCCGCAGGACTGGAAGAGGCTGACCGGCACCTCGCTGATCCGCCCGACCAGTGGCGCGCCGGCCACCGCGCCGATCAGCCCGGCGCTGCCCACCCAGCCGGTCCCCCGCCCGCGGATGTCGCCGGCCCCGCCCCCGATGCCCGCGCCCGACGTGGTCCCGGTGGCGCCGCGTGCCCAGCGCAGCCTGATGATCGCGGTGATCGCCCTCTTCGTGCTGGCCGGTGGCCTGGGCGTGGCGTGGGCGCTGAGCGATCCGAAAAACCCCGCTGACGCCAGCCCGGGCGGTGGCGCCTCGGCCACCACCAGCACGGTCGAGCAGACCGACGATCCGGCGGATGTCGAGAGCGAGGCGCCCCAGCAGGTGGAGAACACGCCGCGCCGGACCACGCCCACCAAGCGGACCAGGGCTCCGCAGGCCAGCGCCTCGGCGTCGGCCTCGCCGTCGGCGCCCAGCTCGGCGCCGACCACCACTCCGACGGAGACCGAGCCGACCACCAAGCCGACCACCAAGCCGACCGACGACCCGACCAAGGACCCGACGACTCAGCCGACCGCCACCTCGACCACCACGGCGCCGGGCACCGGGACCGGGACCGGCGGCGGGACCGGCAGCGGTTCTTGACCCTCCCCCTGTGTCAGGCGGGACGGTGGAGCGACCATGTTGAGTATCGGAGACTTCGCCGGCCTGGGCCGGGTGTCGGTGCGCATGCTGCGCCACTACGACGCCATCGGCCTGCTCCGTCCCGCCCACGTCGACTCGCACAGCGGTTACCGCTTCTACACCGCGGAGCAGCTGCTGCGGCTCAACCGGATCCTCGCGCTGAAGGACCTCGGGTTCAGCCTGCAGCAGGTGCAGGTGCTGATCGAGGAGAAGCTGGATCCCGGTGAGCTGCGCGGGATGCTGCGGCTGCGGCGGGCCGAGCTGGCCACCCAGGTGGAGCGGGACAGCGCCCGCCTGGCCCTGGTCGACGCACGTCTCCGGATGATCGAGACGGAGGGCCACATGAACACCGGTGACATCGTCCTGAAGCAGGTCCCGGCGGTCCGGGTGGCGGAGCTGTCCGCCACCGCCCTGGGGTACGACCATCCCACGTCGATCACCGAGAACCTGTCCCCGCTCTACCCCCGCCTGATGGAGCTGATGGAGCAGGCCGGGATCGCGATGACCGGTTCACCGATCGCGTACTACCGGCCGGCGCCGACCGGCCCGGAGGACGAGACGATCACCGTGCACGCGGCCTTCCCGATCGGCGACGCCGAGGTGGGCGAGGCGGGCTTCGACGTGGTGACGCTCCCGCCGATCGAGGCGGCCACCGCGGTGCACGAGGGCGCGATGGCCGAGGCGTTCCGCACCGGCGGGCGGATCGCCGCCTGGATCGAGGACAACGGGTTCCGGCCGGTCCCGCCCGGCTACGCCCGCGAGGTGTACCTGCACTGCCCGCCCGGCTGCTTCGACGAGTGGCTGACCGAGATGCAGGTGCCGCTGGACAACACCGGAACTGCAACCGGGGAGAACTAATCCTCAACTGGGTCGCGGCCCGGCCGATGAACTCGGGTGGCACGGAAATGCACCCGAGCCGCTACCGGGAAGGGCCGCCACCATGACGACCGTCGAGACACACCAGACTCCGTATGAGCCGGGCGCGTACTCCATGGCGCCGCCGTGGGCGGCCCACACAGCCGAGACGGAAGTCATGGCGCCGTGGGCCGGCCACCCGGCCGAGACGGAAGTCATGGCGCCGTGGGCCGGCCACCCGGCCGGGACGGAAGTCGGGCCACCGTGGGCGGGGCACCCGGTCCCGGCCGAGGCTGCGATGCCGCCGGCGGACAGCGGCGCGGCGGCGGAGACCGCCGAGTTCGGGCCGCTGCCGTTCGGCGGCACGGTCCCACCCTACGGTTCGCCCGGCAACAAGCACGGCCAGCTGCTGGTCCGCTTCCCGCACGAGGTGCTGGGCGCGGCCCGCCCGGAGGCGCCGTCCTGGCGTCCGGTGGTGGCCTGGACGTTCTTCTTCAGCGCGCTGGGCGTGATCTCGGCGATGCGCCGGGCCGGCAAGGCGCACGCGTACGGCCGGAACCGCCTCCCCTACTACGTGGCCTTCCTGGCCACCCTGGCCGGCGGGGCGGCCTTCTGGTCGGCGCTGGCGTTCAACGTGGTGCTGCCGTTGCAGCAGCAGCACGTCGAGTCCCGGGCGACCGAGGCGGTGCAGAGCAAGGTGCTCGGCGACGGCCGGGTGGAGGCGGCGGTCGGCACCGAGGTGAAGTCCGGCGGCTGTGTGCCGGCCGGGTCCCGCGGCGCCGACGGCCTGCGTGCCTACGACTGCACGTTCCAGCTGGCCGACGGCCGGTCCGCCACGATGACCATCATGGCGGACCTGCGCGGCAACTGGGAGACGACGAAGTAGCCGCCGGTCAGAACGTGACCGGCACGCCCGCGCGGACGAGCTGCCAGTTCCGGACGAAGAAGTCGGCCGGGTTGATCTCACCCTTGGCCTGCGCCCACTCGATCAGGAGCTGGCGGATCTCCTTCTGCTCGTTGTAGACCTGGGTCTTCACGATGCCCGGGAACGCGCCACCGCCGGACCGGCGGTAGTTGTTCACCGCGACCACGAACTGCGCGTCGGCGGCCACGTCCACCCCGCCGATCTGCAGCCGGGTGATCCGGCTGCCGACCGGCTTGCTGATGTCGATGTCGTACTCCACGCCGGAGAAGACGTCGTAGTTGTAGTCCGGCACCGCGGTGTCGTTGATCGTGGCCGGGTCGATCGGGTCGCCGGGGGCGAACGTCTTGAAGTACTTCGCCGAGTACTCCAGGTAGGCGCGCACCTCGGCACCGGTCAGCACGACCGCTTCCAGGGTGTTGTCGTAGATGTAGAGCCCCGCGACGTCCTTGATCTTGACGTCGCCCTTCGGGAACACCGCGGTCCGGCTGAACGGGGCGGCGATCGAGAGGACCGGCAGGCTCGCGTACGACGTGCCGGCCAGCGCCCGGGTCACCTCGTCGGTCTGCACCTTGTTGATGTAGTCCAGGATCGGGGTGTCCTGGTAGCGCGAGGTGGCCGCGGAGAGCTCCTCGGTCGAGGCGGCGACCACCTGGTTGACGTACGCCACGGTCTTGTCGTGCTGGCTCTTCACCGCCGCGAGGACCTTGGGGTCGGCCGCCACCGTGTTGGTGTTCAGGGTGGCCGACGCCTTGGTGGTGACCTTCCACCGGCCGTGCTCGCGGACCAGCGTGAAGTCCATCTTGGTGAGCCGCTGGCCCCACTTCGACGGCTCGGAGAGCAGCACCTGCGCGCCGGTCCTGGCGTTGGTGACGAACCGCTGGGCGACCTCGTTGTGCGCGTGCCCGAACAGGATCGCGTCGATCCCCGGGACCTGCTCGGCGATCAGCGCGGACGGGTTCTCGTTGGGCAGCTCGGCGCCGTAGCTGGAGGTGCCGCTGTCGCCGCCGTGCGCGGACAGGATGATCACGTCGGCGCCGCGGGCCCGCATGATCGGCACCCACTTGGCGGCGGTCTCCACCATGCCGAGGAACTTCAGCTTGCCCTCGACGTTGCCCTTGTCCCAGATCGCCACGCCCGGGTTGGTCAGGCCGAGGATGCCGACCCGCAGGGTGGGCGCGTGCTTACCGAGCGAGACCTTCTTGATCACGTACGGCGTGAAGGCCGGCCGGCCGGTCCTGGCGTTGACCGCGTTGGCCGCCAGGGCCGGGAAGCCGAGCTGCCGGATCCACAGGTTCAGCAGCGGCAGGCCGTAGTTGAACTCGTGGTTGCCGAGCGTGATCGCGTCGTAGTGCAGCACGTTCATGGCCCTGGCCATCGGGTGCTTCTCGCCGGTCGTGGTGATCGGCTCCTGCTTGGCGTAGTAGGTCGCCAGCGGGGTGCCCTGGATCGTGTCACCGGCGTCGAGCACCAGGGTGGCGCCGGTCGCCTCGGCGCGCAGCTTGGTGACCAGGGCGGCCAGCTTGGCGACCCCGACGTCGTTGTGCGCGGAGTCGTCGTACTCGGCGTCCTTGTAGTAGTCCCAGTTGTAGACGTTGCCGTGGGTGTCCGACGTGCCCAGCACGGTCAGGTGGAACGTCTCCGGGCCCTTCGGGCCGCCCTTGCCGTGGGCCTCGGCCCCGGCCGGGAAGGCGAGCGGTGCCGCGGCCGCAGCCGCCGAGGCGGCCAGCACGCTGCGCCGCGATACGCCGTTGGGAAGCGTCATTGCGAACCTCTCGCATCAGGATGTGGTTGCGCGCGCCTCGTGGGCGCGGCAGACAGAGGAACCCTAACGGGGGATCAGGCGATCGGTCGATCAACGGAAGGTTGCGCGACCGTCAAGATTGCTCAAATCTGCTCCGGACCCTCGATACCCAGCAGAAACATTCCGGTGTGGAGGGTCCGCGCGGTCAGCTCGGTCAGCCCGAGCCGGCTCGCCAGCACCGCGTCCGCCGACCGCAGCACCGGGCACTTCTCGTAGAAGCCGGAGAAGACCGCGGCCAGCTCGTGCAGGTACCCGGCGAGCCGGTGCGGCTCGGCGAACCGGGCCGCCGCCGTCACCGCCGCCTCGAAGCCGAGCAGGGTCAGGGCGAGATCCCGCTCGGCCGGCTCGGCCGGCACGATCTCGCCGGGCGCGGTCGCCGCCTTCCGCAGGATCGACCGGGCCCGGGCGTGCATCATCTGCAGATAGGGACCGGTGTTCCCGGTCATCGCGAGCATCCGGTCCCAGTCGAAGACGTAGTCGCCCCGCCGGTCGCCGGAGAGGTCGGCGTACTTGATCGCGCCGATCCCGACGGCCGGCGCCGACGCCCGGCTGACCGCCTCGTCGAGCACCGCGGCCAGCTTGACCGTGTCGCCGGCCCGGGTCTTCAGCATCTTGCCGTCCGGGCCCAGGATCGAGCCGAACCCGATGTGCTCGGCGACCACCCCGTCCGGCAGCCAGCCGGCCTCCCGGGCCACCGCGAAGACCATCGCGAAGTGCGTCCGCTGCGGGGCGCCGACCACGTAGAGCAGCCGGTCCGCGGCCAGCGTCGCGACCCGGTGCCGGAGCGCGGCCAGATCGGTGGCGGCGTAACCGAACCCGCCGTCCGCCTTCCGCACGATCAGCGGCAGCGGCTCGCCGTCCCGGCCGGTGAACCCGGCCGGGAACGCGCACAGCGCGCCGTCGCTCTCCGCCAGCAGCCCCCGGGCCTGCAACTCGGCCACCAGCACCGGAAGGTCGTCCTGGTACCGGCTCTCCCCGGCGAAGTCGTCCGGGCCGAGGGTCACCCCGAGCCGGTCGTAGACGTCCAGGAAGTAGACCTCGGACTGGGCGACCAGTTTCCGCCACAGCTCCCGGGAGAGCGGATCGCCGGACTGCAGCGCCACCACCCGCAGCCGGGCCCGGGTCCGGAAGTCCTCGTCGGCGTCGAACGTGGCCCGGGCATCCTGATAGAAAGCGGTCAGGTCCCGGATCGAGTGATCGGCCGCGCCACCCCGGTCGACGAGGTGCTCGACCAGCATCCCGAAAGGCGTGCCCCAGTCACCCAGGTGGTTCACCCGGATCACGTCGTGCCCCAGCCAGTCCAGCGTCCGGGCCAGGGCGTCGCCGATGATGGTCGACCGCAGGTGGCCGACGTGCATCTCCTTGGCCACGTTCGGGCCGGAGTAGTCGACCACGATCCGCTCCGGCGCCGCGACGGCCGGCACGCCGAGCCGGGGATCCGCGGCGGTGGCCCGCAACGCCTCGGCGAGCAGGCTGTCGGAAACGGTCAGGTTGAGGAAGCCGGGACCGGACACCTCGATCGTGGCGAGCCCGTCCAGGCCGGCCTTCCCGGCCACCTCGGCGGCGATCTCCCGGGGCGGCCGGCCCAGCTCCCGGGCCAGCGCCAGCGGCGCCCCGGACTGGAAGTCGGCGTGCGGCGAGGACCGCACGGCCGGATCGACGGGATGCCCGGCCACCGCGTCCAGCGCGGGTGCCAGCCGGTCGTGCAGCAGAGATTCAAGATTCACGATCAACCCCATGTCTTCGTACGGACGAAGCGGGTCGACCAGCGACGCGAACAGTCACCGGCGGGATCGACCCGCCGGCGGAGTGCACAGATCAGCGGCGGCCCGGGGGACGCCGGCGTCGCGCGCTGAACTGACTGTGCATGCCGCGACTATAGCGGCCCGGGACGGATCCCGTGGCCGGGTAGTGTTCCGGCGATGAACGGGGATGCCGGGTGGGAGAAGGACGGCGCCGGGGTGCTGCGGCTGCCGTCCGGCAAGCTGATCCGCGGCCGTGGCCTGCGCGATCCCATGCCGTCCGGGCACCCGCCGCACTTCGGGGTCTACCTGCTGGGCGCCCCGCCGCCCGAGTTCGGCTGGACGGCGCGCTGGGTGCGCTGGCGAGACTTCTGGCTGCCCGCGGACCCGGCGTACACCAAATCGGTCTTGCTCGAAGCCCTGGCCCGAGCGGACCGGGAGCGGGTGGAGATCGCCTGTTTCGGCGGCCACGGGCGGACCGGGACCGCGCTGGCCTGCCTCGCCGTGCTGGACGGCGTGCCCGCCCGGGAGGCGGTCGGCTACGTCCGCGAGCACTACCACCGGCGGGCCGTGGAGACGCCGTGGCAGCGGCGCTTCGTCGCCCGCTTCGACCGTGTCGGACCGCTGCCTTAGGGTGCCGGCATGTCGATTCTGGCGACCGACCTGCGGCACACCGGGCAGCGCACCGGGCACCGGGTGGTGCGCTGGGTCGCGGTGGCCTCCGTGGCGTTCGTCGTCGCGGCCGCGCTGGCCTCGGCCGGCGCCTGGCTCGGGTGGCGCGACGCCCGTCCGCTGCCGGACGACCAGCGGGCCCGGGAGATCGTCGCCGAGGTGCTGCCCGGCGCGCCGGCCGGCCCGATCGACCGGTGGGACGCGATCTTCGGCGACCGATCGCCGGACTGGGAGACGCGGCTGCTGACCGACGATGAGTACGACGGCGGGTCGGTCCTGGTCCCGGCCCCGGTGCCGGACCTCGTGGCGGTCCGCGCCACCCTGGAGCGGACCGGCTGGCGGGTGCTGCCGCACTCCGGGACCGAGCGGCTCTCCGAGATGGAGACGGTGGAGTTCGTGACCGCCCGCCGCGCCGGCGTGGAGCTGGCCGTCTTCCGGGACGGCTGGACCGGCGACCAGGGCGTCGTCCTCCAGCGGCCGGAGCCGGCCCTGGTCCGCCCGCTGGCGCTGGCCGGCGGCGTGGCCGGCCTGCTGCTCGGCGGCTGGCTGGCGCTGCGGTTCACCGCCCGGCACGTCGGCCGCCGCCGGTGGAACGCGCCGGCCTGGGCCGGTGGCGCGCTGCTGGCCCTGCCCTCGCTGGCGGCGGTGAGCGCGTTGCTCGATCCGGCGGCGGCGATCCCGCCGGACGTGCCGGGCGCGCCCTGGGAGGGCTACGTGATCTTCAAGCTGCTGACCGTTCTCGGTCTGCTCGCCTGGGGAGGTGCCGTGGTCCTGCGCCTGCGGCACCGGGCGGTCAGCTAGGCGGCGGCCGGTCGGCGTCGGCCGGCTTCGCGCGGGCGGCCTTGGCGTCCACGGTGGACTTGTAGGAGAGGTAGGTCAGGAAGGCGGACACCCCGCCGAGCAGGGCGGCGATGACGCTGGCCAGCTGGTCGGCGAGGTTCGGCCCGAGACTGGCCATGCCGGCGACGGCCAGGGCGAGCAGCACCAGCAGCCCGAGGGCGATCGTCTGGGCGCGCCGGTCGGCGAGCGTGCCGGCCGGGCGGGCCGGGCGGCGGCGCCCGGCCACCAGCCAGACCACCGTCTCGACCAGGATGATCCCCGCGGTCACGAAGACCGGGACGAGCCAGGCCTGCAGGCCGGTGCCGTCGGTCATTTCAGCGCCTCCTGGATCTGTTCCACGAAGGTCTCGGTCAGCTCGGCGTCGGGCCGGCGCAGGTAGTCGTAGGTGTGCTGGCGGACCACCCGGGAGAAGTCGGCGTACCCCTCGTTCATCGGTCTCGGGTGGGCGCCCTCCACCGCGGAGCGCACCTTCTCCAGGTGCGGCATCGCGGCCTTCACCTCGGCGTCGTTGTAGGCCTCCTGCCCGGTCGGCGCGAACCCGTAGGTGGCCAGCAGTTTCTGGGCCGGCATGCCGGTCAGGAACTGGATCACCGCCTCGGCCTCCTCGCGATGCGCGGTGTCCCCGGCCACCGCGAGGCTCTGCCCGCCGAGGATGCCGATCGGCAGCCGGCCGATCCGGACCGCCGCGGTGTCCGGTTTCGCCCGCTCCTCCCGGTCGATCCGCGGGTACCAGACCGGCCAGTTGCGCATGTAGCGCAGGGTGCGGTCCTGGAACGCGTCGTTGGTGTTCTCCTCGCCGCTGACCGCCACGATCCGCTTGCCGAGCATCGCCTCCTTGAGCGGCGCCAGCGCGTCCTGCCACTGGCCCAGGCTGGTGGAGACCACACCCTTGTCGTCGAGGATCCGCGAGTCCTGGGCGAGCGCCTGCTCCAGCACATTGATCACGAACGCCTCGTCGGTGGTGGACGCCTCGCTGGCCAGCTGACCGGCGAGCGGCCCGGCCAGCTCGCCGGTGGCGGCGATCACCTGGTCCAGGGCCGGCTCCGGGTCGGCTACGGTCTTGTCCCGGATCCGGCGGAAGAGCATGCCCACGTCGGTGTTGAACGGGACCGCCCAGAGCTGGGCCGACCCGTCCCCGACCTGGCTGGCCCGCTGGACCGGGGCGAGCAGGGTGAGCCCCTCGGGCCGGTCGATCGGCGCGATCCGGCCCCGGGCGGAGAACCGCGGGATGTGGATGATGTCCAGGTTGTAGATGTCCGCCTTGGTGCTGACGAACTTGTCGTACTGGTCGGCAGTCGAGCTGTTCACCTCGACCACCTCGATCGTCACGTCCGGGTGGAACCTGTTCCACAGGTTGATCAGCAGGTCCCGGGCCCCGGTCGAGTCGGCCCCGGTGACCAGCGTGAGGGTCACCGGGGTGCGACGGGTGAACAGGTAACCGGCAGCGGTGGAGAGCATCCCCGCGGTCAGGACTCCGGCGATGAACGATCGCCGTGAATACAGGTCCGGCATGTGATGCAGGTTACTCGATGTGAGCCCGTCCCTCCGGCCCGTGACACCCGCCCGGCGCCCGTCCGCTGTCCGAGATGGACCGGTCACCAGTCGAAGCGCTCCGGGAAGGTGACCGCGGCCAACTCGTTCTGGCCCTCCAGGCTGGGGTGGAAGTAGTCGAGCGGGCTCACCAGGTCGATGGTGAAGCGCAGGTCGTGCACCCGGCCGTCATCCCAGCGGCACCGGCTGCCGTACGCCTCGCAGGCCGCGCGCAGCTGCTCGTCGTAGGCGTCGATCCGGTCCCGGACCGCGCGCCGCCGGCGGTTGTCGGCGCTCGCCGTCGAAGTCGGGTCGGCCAGCATCGACGGGCAGATCCCGCCGCTGCGCCAGACCCGGACCGCGGCGTCCTCGTCCCGGCCCACCTGCCACAGCCGGTACAGGTCCGGGACGCTGGCGACCAGCACCCGCGCCTTGGGCAGGCCCTTCTTCAGCTTGGCCAGCCCGCGGTCGACCTGGTCGCGGAACGTCGCCACCGGGGTCATGTCGCCGACCCGCCCGGCGCAGGCGTCGTTCGCGCCGATCAGCACGGTCACGTACTGCACCTTGGCGGCCACCGCCCGGGCTGCCTGCCCGGCCAGCGCGTCCGCCTCCGCCCCCGGCTCGGCGAAGTTGTGCACGTGCCCCTCGATCTTGGCGTTCTTGGCGAGGATCCCCTTGTAGTGGCTCTTGATCCCGTTGCCGTCGCCGACCGCCCAGGAGTTCTTGGCGCAGGCCAGGTAGGCCAGGCAGCTGCCCACCCCGGCGGTGATCGAGTCACCCAGCGCCGCCATCGACCCCGGATAACCGGCCGCCGCGCTGGTCGGCGCCTTGGTCCGGGCCTTGGTCGGCTGCGGATCCCCGGCCGCCCCCGCCCCACCCTCACAGGCCAGCGCGAAGACCCCGAGCACCCCCATCACGACAACCTGCCAGCGGCGCGGCCTCATCGGGTCAGCCGGTGTAGGTCAGCGACGCGATGGTGGTGACGGTGATGAGCGCGCCGAGGGACCAGCCGAGGACCACCGCGGGGCGGGCTCGGCGGAAGCGGTTCAGGGGGGCGATCAGGAGGGCGGCCAGGGCGAGAGCGGCCAGGGCCAGGGAGAAGATCATGGCGCCGGGGCCGTCGCCGTTGACCCAGGTGTCGCCCTCCTCCTGGGCGGCGGCGGTCCAGGCGATCAGCAGGAGCGCGGGGAAGGCCAGCATCGTGCGGCCGAAGATGTTCGCGGCGATCACCGGCGGTTTCGCGTCGTCCAGCATCCGCGCAGTCTGACACATCGGCGCCAGCCCGTCGGGAAAAGCAGCCGGCTCGGACGCCTCGATCGACGATCTGAACAGCGCCGGCGCCGGGGTCGGCAGCGCCTTCGACGCGCGAGGGCGGCAGCACGCGTACGCCTACCGGGACGGCCGGTTCACCGAGATGCGCGGCCGGGACGCCGCAGCCGTGGCGATCAACGACGCCGGCGTGGTGGCCGGCGCCCTGGGCGCGGCGCCGGACGAGGTGCCGGCCCGGTGGGCGTCGGTGACCGCCGCCCCGGTGCCGTTGCCGCTGCCGCCGGGTGCGACCCACGGGGTGGTCGAGGGGCTCGACGAGGACGGCACCGTCGTCGGCCGGGTCGGCTCGGAGACCGGCCTGGACAGCGGATACCTGTGGTGGCCGGGCGGCACCGGGCAGGCGATGCGACTGCCCACGGTGGACGGCCGGCGGGCGAGCGCGTTCTGGCCGACCTCGATCAGCAACGGCTGGGTGGCCGGCGACGCGGTCTTCGAGAGCCCGCGGCAGCGGGAGTTCACGCCGATGCGCTACCGGATCACCAGCGGGGCCTACGAGCGCCTGGACGGGCTGTGGCGGGCCGAGCTGATCACGCCGAACGGCTGGGTGGCCGGCGCCGGCGAGGACACTCCCGCGCTGCTCGCCGGGCCGGCGCCGGTCCGGTTGCCGGGACTGGACCGCGAGGCCGCCTCCTACATGCTGACCAGCATCAGCGACGACGGCCGGACGATCAGCGGGTACAGCTCGGGGCCGGACGTCAGCAACGACCCGCTGCTGTGGCGGTGCCGCTGAGAACGAGGACGGTGCTGACGTCGTACCCCAGAAAAAAGACCGTCAGGCGACCATGCGCGCCTCGGCCAGCTCGGTGAGTTTGACGGTGCACAGGCCGCCGCGGGCCGCGGTCACCTCGGTGACCTTGAGCTGGGTGCCGGGCGCCAGGATGAACTCCTCCTCGCCGGTGAAGGCGGAGAAGCTCCGGATGCCGACCGCGCGGGCCGGGGTGACCTCGAAGAGCGTGCGTCTGCCGCGGCCGCCGAGGAAGGCCCGGGCGACACCGATCTCCGAGGTGCACGACGACACGCCCCACCAGGTCACCGTCTGGCCGAGCGGGTACTGCGCGCGCAGATCGAGCGAGACGCCCCGCCAGAGCGGCTCCCGGCGCACCGGCAGGCGGTCCACCGCGGAGAACAACAGCCTGAGGTACGGCAGGTACGGCGTGATCCGGCTGCGGTCCGGGTCCCGCAGCGTCGCGTTGATCTGCCGGTAGAAGGCGGACTCGCAGGTGTAGAGGTACAGCGCGGCCACCTCGTCGGCGCTCAGCCCGGCGGTGCCGGTCAGCCGCTCGCCGAAGGCCTGCGACCGCTCGACGTAGTGGTCGAGCCCGCCCAGCGTCTCGGCGGCCGGCGCGACCGCCTTGCGGAAGTCGAGCAGCGGGGTGTCGAGCACGCCGGTGATCGCCGGCAGCGACAGGCCCTCGTCCTTGACGCCGGCCAGCCGCTCCAGGTAGAGCTGGTGCAGCTCCATGGTGGACGTGATGAAGGCGCCCATCCGGTCGGCGTGGTCGGAGGCCTGGTTCCACCCGGCGCTGGGCAGCCAGTCGACCGGGTCCATCCCGAGCCCGCGCAGCGCGTCGTTGACCACGGTGAAGTGCTCGTTGTCGCAGAAGATGTCGCCCTGGGCGGCCGGGTTCGGGTGGTCGAGGTGCCGCACCTCGACGCCGGGATACTTCTTCTCCAGCCGCAGGACCAGACTCTTGAGGGTCCGGGCGTGCGCGCCCCACCAGGCGAAGACGACCCCCCGGTCCGGCTCGTCCGCCTCGGACTTGGCCCGCAGGATCTCCTCGACGATCCGCTCCACGACCGGCCGCCAGAACGCGGTGTGCTGGTCGGTGCCCATCGCGCCGTCGGCGCTCGCGGTCAGCGCCGCGTTGAGCAGCAGCACGCCCTGCGTCAGCATGGCCTGGAACCACTCCGGCGGCTGCACCGTGTCGTGGGACTTGAGCAGCGCCCGGATGTCGGCGATCGGCGTCTTCTTCGGGATGCCGTACTTCCACATCGCGGCGGCCTTGATGATGCAGCGGATGCTGACCACCCGGCCGAACTGGCTGTCCGCCCAGTCGTGGAAGGTGTTGTCGAACATCGCGATGCCGGTGGCGCTCTCCGGCCGCGGGTAGGGGTTCTGGCCGAAGACGACGACCTTCCACTTCTCCGGCGGGTTGGGTTTCAGGGCCTGGAAGGTCAGCTCCCGGACCGGCACCACCTGCGGGCTGCGGCCCGGGCCGATGAAGCTCGCGGCGCCCGGCTGAGCCTCGATCACCGGCTGCAGCAGCGGCTGCCACGGCTCGCCGCCGCCGGCGAAGAGCTCGGACAGTTTCAGCGGGTCATTCGTCTCCGTCACGCGGCGATGATGGCAGGCCCGCCGGCGCCACTCTTTTGTCGGACCCTCGCGGTAGGTTGCTGCCCGTGACCACGCTGCGCAAGGTAATCCTCGTCGATGTCAACGCCAAGGTGATCGAGGCCTGGAGGTCGGCCTTCGCCGGCAACCCGGAGGTCGAGATCCACAAGGGATCGATCCTGACCCAGCAGGCGGACGCGTGGGTCAGCCCGACCAACTCGCACGGCGCGATGAACGGCGGGGTGGACGCGGTGATCAAGCGGCACCTGGGCGCCGGCATCCAGCTGCGGGTGCAGCGCGCGATCAAGGAGCGGTTCGGCGGGACGCTGCCGATCGGCAGCGCGGTCTGCGTGCCGTCCGGCGCGGCCACCCCGCGATTCCTGATCTCCGCCCCCACCATGGAGCAGTCCTCGGAGAACGTGCGGGAGACCCTCAATGTCGCGCTCGCCTGCGCCGCCGCCTTCCAGGCCGTGCACATGCAGAACGCGGAGGCGCCGGGCAGCATCACGTCGGTCGCGCTGGTCGGCATGGGCGCGGCGACCGGCCGGGTGCCGGCCCAGGTCTGCGCGAACCTGATGTGGGCGGGCTACACGCTGTTCCAGGACTACTCCTTCGACGACTACGCCGAGCTGCGCGCCACGGTGGCGGCCCAGCTCGGTGACATCGAGACCCGGCCGGCCGGCGAGCGGGTGCGGATCACCCCACCGGCTGCCCGGCGATGACCGGGCCGGCCCGCCGGCGGCGTGCCGAGTGGCTGGCCACGTCGCTGGCGGCGCTGGTCGCCGCGGCGTTCTTCTGGGCGGCCGCCCCGGCGCCGCTGCCGGCCGCCCGGCCGGCGCTCACGCCGCCTGCCACCAGCCCACCGGCGCCGGTCGCCCCGGCGCCGATCCCCGGGCTGACCGTGACCGGGGTGACCACGGCGTGGACGGCCCGGTGGAAGACGCAAGCCACCGAGGACACCTGGGACGTGGGCCGCGTGGTGCGGATGACCGCGCCGTTCCCGGGTCACGCCGGGCGCAGCCTCGTCCTGGTCCTGATCCGCATGCCCGGCGCTCCGGACAAGGTGTGGATGGTGAGCTGCGGCCGGGCCGGGTGGCTGCCCGAGGCCGACGGTCCCACCGATCCGGCCGCCATGATCGACTACTGCCTGCGCGGCATGGTGAGCGCCCGGTCGTACCGGGAGATCGCCGCCTGGGCGGAGCGGATCGAGCCCTATGACGGCACCGCCCAGCAGGCCCTGGATCGGCACCAGTTCGCCGGTTACACCTTCCAGTCGGTCGGCGGCGGCCTCGCGCTCGACCTGACCGGCGGCACCGGCTACCCCCGCTGATCAGGCGGCGGTCACCGCGCGGATCTCGGCCAGGCCGGCGTCCCGGGTGGTGCCGGAGACGCCGGTGACGGTGAAGCGCAGGCTGGTCACCGCCTTCGGGGCGAAATGGACGGTGAGCGGCGAGCCGTCGTCCGGCAGCGGGCCGACCGGGACCGTGCTGCCGTCGGAGAACCGCAGCACGGCGCCGGTGATCCGGTCCGCGCGGTTCGGCCGGTCGTAGAGCACGATCCGGTTCAGCACCTGCGGGTCCGGCCAGGTCAGGGTGAGCCAGGCGCCGGCCCGCTCGCCGACGGTGACCCACTCGCCGAGCAGGGCACCGTCCCGCCGCCCGTCGACCGCCTTGGCGGCCACCTCGACGGTCGCCTCGTTGCCCGAGGAGGCGGCCGGGAGGGCCTGCCCGGCCACGTTGCGGCCCGGCCCGGCCGGCGCCGGCACACGGACGTCGCGGCGCAGGTACGCGCCGTAACCGCCGCGGTCGCACCGGTCGGCGGTCTGGCAGACCACCCGGTCGTGCGGGGCGTAGGCGAGGAAGTGGCCGAGCTTGGCCCGGTACCGGGCGGCGGTCAGGTTCGCCGGGCGCCGGGCGACCGGGTACCCGAGGTGGCCGGTGATCCGGTGCGGCGTGCGGTAGCGCAACTGGGCCGCGTGGGTGAGGTAGGCGACCGTGTGGTGGTCGTCGTGGTCCCCGTCGCCGTAGGCGCCCCGGAAGTCCAGGGTGCGGATGACCGTGGGCTGGTAGATCACCATGACCGCGGTGAGCACCGTCAGCAGGGTGGCCCGGGTGTACCGGTGCCCGGCGTCCAGCGTGTACATCCGGACGGACGGGTCCAGCCAGAGCAGTTGCAGGGTCTGGTCCGGCCAGCCGCCGACCCGGTCCGGCAGGCGCAGGAAGAGCAGGGTGATCCGGGTGCCGGCCAGGGTGGCCCGGTGCACCGGGTGCCCGCGGACCAGCCGGGTCTGCTCGGTCCACCGGGCCGGGCGGCCCGCCATCCGGGCGTAGGCGGCCATCTCGCCGCGTTCCCGGGAACGCCAGTAGTCCGGGCCGCGGGCGGCGTCGCCGGAGGTGACGTACAGGGTGGTGACGCAGCGGCCGGCCGCGATGTCGTCGCTGATCTCCGGGTTGACGAAGAGCAGGTCGTCGTCCTCGTGGGCGACCACGGTCAGCGCGCACCGGCCGGGACCGGCGGCCGCCCGGGACGGCGCGCCGAGACCGGCGACCAGGATCAGCGTGACGAGGGCGTACCTGGTCCAGTGCACGGTGCTCCCCTCGTCGCGGTGTCTCTGTGGTACCGCGCCGACGCCCCCGGGGTCGAGCGCCACATCGGGTGAATCCGGACGGTTACTGCAAGGTGAATCATTCTGTGGATGCGGTTACGTTCTTCTTGCAAGCTCTTGCAGAATGACGTCAGCGCCCTAGGCTGTGCCTGCCAACCGTCCATACAGGATGGTTCCGGGTATGTCAGGAGAACCATGCGTTCGTTCAGCAAGATGCTGATCGCCCTGGTCGTCGGCTTCGCCGGGGTGGTCGCCGCGATCAGCCCGGCCGCCGCGGCCTCCGCGACGCCCCAGCAGCTCGGCGGCCTCGATCTCGGCGCCTACTGCCGCTCGATCGGGTACGCCGACGCCACGCTGACCGGCTCGACCGCCTACGACTGGCACTGCGTGGCCGGCGACGGCAGCCGGCACGACCTGACCTTCGAGGCGGCCTGCCGCTGGACCTACCGGACCGGCGACGCGGTCGACCGGATCGGCAGCTTCACCGATCCCGCCTCGGTCAGCTGCTGGCGGGTGAGCCCGGCGGTCCTCACCCCGGCGATCGACGACTACTGCGTGTCGACCGGCCACAGCGCCTCGATCCTGACCGGGACCACGGTCTACGACTGGCACTGCGTGAACTACAGCCGGGGCGGGCCGACCTACTTCGACGTGAATTTGCCGGCCGTCTGCCGGTACACGGCGGGCACGGCGGCGACGATCGACCGCTTCGCCGACTTCCGGGACGCGGCCTCCTGGCAGTGCCGGGTCTGACCCGCCGGGCCGCCCGGGGTCGCGGGACCACGTGACCCCGGGCGTCGCCGTACACTCTCCGATCGCGCCATGATCGGCGAAGGAGGCGGGCCTGGTGGAGTTACGTGACATCGAGATCTTCCTGACCCTCGCCGAGGAGCTGCACTTCGGGCGGACGGCCGAACGTCTGCACGTCTCCCAGGCCCGGGTCAGCCAGTCGATCAAGCAGCAGGAGCGGCGGATCGGCGGCGCCCTGTTCGAGCGGACCAGCCGCAGCGTGCGCCTCACCCCGCTGGGCGTGGGCCTGCGCGACCGGCTGGCCGCCGGCTACACCGAGATCATGGCCGGCGTCGACGAGGCGTCATCCATCGCCCGCGGTCAGGCCGGCACCCTGAGCGTCGGCACCTACGACACCCACCACCAGGAGTTCCTCGCCGTCCTCGACCTGTTCCGGCAGCGGCACCCGCAGACCACGCTGCGGATGCCGGAGGTGATCCCGACCGATCCGTTCGGTGGCCTGCGTGCCCGCCGGGTCGACGTGGCGGTGCTCTGGCTGCCGATCCGGGAGCCGGATCTGATGGTCGGACCGGAGCTGTTCACCGAACGGCTGGTGCTGGCCGTCGCGTCCGATCACCCGCTGGCGGCACGGGAGCAGGCCACCATGGAGGACTTGGGCGACTACCCGGTGATCTTCCCGGACGGGCCGATCCCGGACTACGTCTGGGCCCAGCACACCCCGCCGGTGACCCCGTCCGGGCGGCCGATCCAGCGCGGCGTCGGGGTGACCACCCTCAACGAGGCGCTGACCGCTGTCGCCGGTGGCGGCGTCATCACCCCGGTCGGCGCGCAGATCGCCGAGTCCCGGGTGCGCCGGGACATCACCTTCCTGCCGATCGCCGACGGGCCGGTCCTCCGCTACGCGCCGGTGTGGCGCCGGGCCGGCGAGACGCCGCTGGTCCGCGCCTTCCTCCGGGCCGCCGAGGACGCGCGACGCTAGCCCGCCAGGCCCTCGAAGACCAGGGCCAGGACCTCTTTCATGTACGCCTCCGGCAGCGGCCGCGCCCGCAGCAGCCAGGCGTGGTACAGCGGCCCGTAAATGATCTCCACGGCCATGTCGAGGTCTGCGTCCGGCCGTAGCTCACCGGCCTCCCGGGCGCGCGCCAGGCGCTCCTTGGCGTCGCTTATCGCCTGCTCGAGCAGCGCGCGCACACCGGCCGCCGCGACGTCCTCGGACTGCGCCGCGATCAGCAGCCCCCGCCAGACCGCGCCGAGGTCGCCGCCGAACAGCGCCTGCACCGCGGACGTCTGGGCGAGCAGGTCAGCCCGCAGGTCACCGGTGTCCGGGAAGCCGGCCTGCGCCTCGCGCACCCGCTCCATGTGCTCCAGCAGCACCGCCGCCTTGGACGGCCACCAGCGGTAGATCGTCTGCTTGCCGACCCCGGCCCGGGCGGCGATCCCCTCGACCGTGGTCGCGGCGTAACCGACCTCGGCGCAGAGCCCGGCGGCGGCGGTCAGGATCGCCTGCCGGGACTGCTCGCTGCGACGGTTCGAGGTGGGTTGGCGGCTCACAGTGACGCACCCTATCGGCCGCCCGGGGTGGAGGAGCCCGCCGGCACGAATCCGGCGGGCTCCTCCGCGGGTGGTCACTGGTTCGACGCGTGGAGCTGGCTGATCTCGTCGGCGGAGAGCGCCCGGTCGTAGAGGTGCACCTGGTCGGCGACGCCGTCCAGGTAGTCGACCGGGTTGCCGCCGAACTTGCCGCGGCCGACCACCGTGTGGCCGGTCGGGGCGGCCTGCGGCAGGCAGGCGTCGGCGGTGCCGGCCAGCGCGCCGTCGACGTACAGGCGCAGCTCACCCTTGACCGAGTCGCGCACGCCGACCAGGTGGTACCAGCGGCCGGCCTCCGGCTTGGCCGGCGCGAGCGCCCGGACGCCCGCGAAGCTCATCGCGAAGCGCTGGTCGGCGCCCGAGTACTGCAGGAAGAAGTCGCTGTTCGCGGCCCCGTCCTGGCTGACCACGGTCTGGAAGGCGCCGTCCGCCTTGTCCAGCTTGACCCAGGCCGCCACCGAGTAGTCGGAGGCGGTGTCCAGCACCGGGCGGCCGGCGTCCAGGAACTGGTTGCTGCCGTTGAACGCCACGCCCTGGCCGGTGTGCCCGTCGGTGAAGGCCGGGTCGCCGACCGGGGTGAGGTCGCCGTACGACCCGTCGAGCGGCCAGAACGCCACGCCGGTCAGCCCCGGGGTGCCCGGGTCCGGCTGCGGGATGCCGGCGGTGGTCCCGTCCGCGCCCGCGACGATCTTCTGGTTGACCGCCTTGACCTGGGCCAGGTCCATCTTGGTCACTCGCCGGTCGTAGGTGAAGAAGCCGTTGAGCTCGCCCTCGACGTCGGAGAGCTGGGTGTAGATCGCCGCGCTGATCCCGCACCGCTGCGCGGAGGTCAGCACGTCCTCCTGGTTCTGCACGTACCGGCTGGTCAGCGTCGCCTTGTCGGGCGTCATCTGGTAGGCGTTGCCGTCACCGAACCACATGTGGTTGGCGACCTTGAGGCCGTACCCGCCGTGCTCGCCGTCGATCGACACCCGCTCGGCGGTGGGCCGCGGCGACGCCGGGCCGAGGTACTGGTGGAAGTCGATGACGTCGCCCCTGCCCGAGTCACCCTTGGAGTTGCAGCAGTTCACCCCGCTGTGCGCGTTCACCAGCCGGGTCGGGTCCTGCCCCTTGACCTGGTCGGCGATCCGGCCGGTGGCGGCCCGGTCCCACTCGCCCCAGCCCTCGTTGAACGGCACCCAGGCGACGATCGAGGTCCAGCTCTGGTGCTCGCGGACCATCTCGTGCAGCTCGGCCTCGAACTGCCCGCGCCACGCCTCCGGGATCGGGCCGGTGTTCGCGGCCGGCATGTCCTGCCAGACCATCAGGCCCAGCTTGTCGGCCCAGTAGTACCAGCGGTCCGGCTCCACCTTGATGTGCTTGCGCACCGCGTTGAAGCCCATCTCCTTGTCCTTCTTGAGATCCCACTTCAGCGCCGCGTCGGTGGGCGCGGTGTAGAGCCCGTCCGGCCAGAAGCCCTGGTCGAGGTTGGCCATGTGGAACAGGATCTTGTCGTTCAGGGTGATCCGCAGCCGGCCGTCGCCGCCCTGGGCGGTGCCGACCGAGCGCATCCCGAAGTACGACCCGACCTTGTCGACGGTCGTCTTGCCGTCGACCAGGGAGACGTCCAGGTCATAGAGGTACGGGTCGTCGGGCGACCACAGATGCGGACGGGTCACCGGGAGCGCCAACTCCGTACCGGACGGCCCTTGGATCTTGCCGGCCACCGCGCCGCTGCCCCGCGCCACGGCCTTGACCTGCAGGTCGTCGCGTCCCGCGACGTCGACCGTGAGCCGCAGGACGCCGGCCTTGAGATCCGGGGTGACCCGCAGGCCGGTGATCGACGAGGCCGGCACCGGCTCCATCCAGACGGTCTGCCAGATGCCCGAGCTGCCCTGGTAGAAGATGCCGCGGTCGCTGGTCCGGCGCTGCTTGCCGATCGGCTGGCCGGTGGCGTCGGTGAGGTCCTCGGCCCAGACGATCAGCTCCTGCTCGCCGCTGCCGGTCAGCGCGTCGGTGACGTCGGCGTCGAACTTGTCGTAGCCGCCGCGGTGGGTGGCCACCAGCGTGCCGTTCACGTAAACCTTGGCGTCGTAGTCGACGGCGCCGAAGTTGAGCCGGAGCCGGTTGCCGGCGTTGATGTTCCAGCCGCTCGGCACGGTGAAGGTCCGCCGATACCACATCCGGTCCTCGTGGCGCTGGATGCCGGAGAGCGCGGACTCGATCGGATAGGGCACCAGCACCCGCTCGGCCAGGCTCTGCCCGGCCGGCACGGCCTGGCCGGCGGTGGCCCGGGCGAACTGCCAGACGCCGTTCAGGCTCTGCCACCTGCTGCGGGTGAGCTGCGGACGCGGGTACTCGGGCAGGGCGTTGTCCGGGCCGACCTGGTCGGTCCACGGGGTGGCGAGCGGCGGGACGCCGGCGTGCCAGGCGGGTTCGGGATCGGCGGCGACGGCCGGTGGCGCCGCCGCCAGGACGGCGGCGACCACGGCCGCCACCGTGAGGATCTGTTTCTTCACGCGCGATGCTCCTTGAGGACGGTTCAGAAGCGCTCGTGTTCGACCGTGAGCAAACACAGTTGAACAACAGACATCAACCGCCGTCAAGGTCTCCCGGAACCGGAACCGCATCTCTCAGGGCAGCAGCACAGCGACCTCGGCGGGCAGATCCGGCGAGTCGGGGGCGAGGGTCTCGCCGGCCACCGCGCCCTCGATCCCGGCGATCCGGTGCTGCACGGCCAGCATCTGGTCGTCGTCGAGGTCGCCGACGGTCGCCGACGCGTCGACGCCGGCCGCGGCCGCGACCTGCGCGACGTACCGGCCCGGATCGTGGTGGGCGATGCCGGACGGGTAGGCACGAAGGGCCGCGGTCAGGGTCAGCCCGGCGTAGGCGGGGCCACGCAGCAGCCGGGCGATGGCGGCGAACCCGGTCTCCCGGTCCGGGAAGACCAGGAAGTGCTCCCCGTTGAACCGGTCCGGGTACTGGCCGAGGTCCGGGCCGCCCGGCCGGCCGGTGAGGTTGCCCGGGTTGTGGTTCAGCCAGGTGTAGGTGCCCGGGTGGTTCCTCAGGTGCGGCCGGCCGCGGACGATCCCCGACTCGTGGACCACGTAGTTGAAGATCTGCGGGCCCTCCCCCCGCAGGTCGACCGGTCCGGTGGCACCGGGGAACCACTCGGCCCACGGGATGCCCGGGTCGAACGAGACCCGGCAGGTGGTCGTCCAGTACCAGAGGTGGTCACCGGGCCGCAGCGTCATGCCGGACCCCGTTCAGGCGAGTTCGTCGATCTCGAGGTACAGCTCCCGCTCGACCTCGATGCCGACCGTGAAGCCGCGCGAGGCGCTCGGCGAGCGGGTCAGCCGGAACTGGCCGGTGGCCACCTCGCCGGCGGCCAGCCGCCGCTCGATGCCGTCGTCGCGGCCGAAGGCGACCGGCTGCGCCTCCGCGAAGCGCAACTCCGCCACGTCGTCGTCGAGCGGGTGGCCGACCTGGGTACGTACCGTGCCGGGCACGAACCGGACGGCGAGGACCTGGTCGAAGTTCGGCCGAGTGGTCACCTCGTGGGCCAGGTAGACCTGCTCGCCGCGGCCGAAGCAGAGGTACGGCAGCCCGCGGGACGCCGACGCCTGCTCCACGTCGCGGAACCAGACCACCCGCCGCACCGCGACCGGCACGCCCTTGGCGATCGGGACGCCGCCGCGCTCGAAGTGGCCGCGGAACACCGTCCCGGTCAGCGAGGTCCGGGCCGGCACGCCGTCGCGCGGCTCCAGCTCGGCGATCGGGAACTCGTCCGGGTCGAAGGTGTAGAGGCCGTCGCCGTGCCGGGCCCGGTCGCCGGCCAGCGTGTCCCGGGCGGCGGCCGGCAGCTCCGCCTCGAGCAGGACCTGGAAGTGGTGCGGGCAGACGTACATCGGCAGGTGCGACAGGTAGATCGGGTCGGCGCCGACCAGCAGCATGCCGTGCCGGCCGGTGGTGTCGCAGACACCGTTCGGGTGGTGGTGCTCGTGCTGGTGGTCAGTCATGCCCGAACGGTCGTCCCCTGTCCTGCTCACGTACCTTGCGGCCACCTTGCGGCGCAGGAAACCATGGGTGCGGGGGCACTATGGACGTTCGGCTGCTCGGGGAGGTTCAGCTGCTCGCCGCGGGCCGGGAGCTGGACACCGGCACGCCGCGGCAGCAGGCGGTGTTCGCGGCCCTGGCCATCGACCCGGGCCGCCCGGTGCCGCTCGCGACGCTGGTCGACCGGGTCTGGGGCGACGACCCGCCGGCCGAGGCCCGCAACGTGCTCTACTCGCACCTCAGCCGGATCCGCGGGCTGCTCCGGCAGGCCGCGGTGCTCGGCGACGACACCGCCGGGCGGCTCGACCGCCGGCACGCCGGTTACGTCCTCGACGTCGATCCGGACCGGGTCGACCTGCACCGCTTCGGCCGCCTCACCGACCAGGGCCGGGACCCGGCGCGCCCGGCGGCGGACCGGGCGGCCGCGCTGGCCCAGGCGCTGAGCCTGTGGCGGGGCGCGCCGCTGGCCGCGCTCACCGGCGACTGGGCGGACGGCGTCCGGCAGGCCTGGCACCAGCGCCGGCTGGACGCCGCGGTCGCCTGGGCCCGGACCGAGTTGCGGCTCGGCCACCCGGACGCGGTGATCGCCGCGGCGCCCCCGCTGATCACCGAGTACCCGCTGGCCGAGCCGCTGGAAGCGCTGCTGATGGAGGCGCTGCACCTGGCCGGCCGGGACGCCGAGGCGATGGACCGGTACGCCGCGGTCCGCACCCGCCTGGCCGAGACGCTCGGCGCCGACCCGGGCCCGCAGCTGCGCGCCCTGCACGAGGCGCTCCTGCGCGGCGAGGTCCGCACCCCGCCCCCGGCCCGGACGGTGACCGTCCCGGCCCAGTTGCCGCCGGACGTGTACGGCTTCGCCGGCCGCACCGCGCAGCTGCGCGAGCTGGACGCCGTGCGGACCACCGGGCCGGCCCGGCCGGTGGCGATCGACGGGATGGCCGGGATCGGCAAGACCGCCCTGGCCGTGCACTGGGCGCACCGGGCCGCCCGGCACTTCCCGGACGGCCAGCTCTACGTCAACCTGCGCGGGTTCGGCGCGACCGGCGACCCGGTCGCGCCGGCCGAGGCGCTCGGCGGTTTCCTGGACGCGCTCGACGTGCCGCCCGAGCGGATCCCGGCCGGGGTGCCCGCCCGGGCCGGGCTGTTCCGCAGCCTGCTGGCCGGGCGGCGGGTGCTGATCCTGCTGGACAACGCCTGGGACGCCGACCAGGTCCGGCCGCTGCTGCCCGGGGCGCCCGGCTGCCTGGCCGTGGTGACCAGCCGCAACCGGCTGTCCGGGCTGGTCACCACGGCCGGCGCGCACCCGCTCGCGCTCGCCCTGCCGCCGGCCGGCGAGGCCCGGGACCTGCTCGGGTACCGGATCGGCGGTCGCCGGGTGGCCGCCGAGCCGGACGCGGTCGACGAGATCGTGGCGCGCTGCGCGCGGCTGCCGCTGGCCCTGGCGATCGTCGCCACCCGGGCCGCGGTGGCGCCGGAGCTACGGCTCGCCGTGCTGGCCGGCGAGCTGCGCGAGGCGCAGGGCGGGCTGGCCGAGTTCGACGACCCGGACCTGGAGAGCAACGTCCGCGCCGTGTTCTCCTGGTCGTACCGGCAGCTCAGCCCGGCCGCGGCGGAGCTGTTCCGGCGGCTGGCCGGGCATCCCGGCCCGGACCTCGGGGCGCCGGCCGCGGCCGCCCTGGCCGGCCTGCCGGTCACCGCGGTGCGCCCGCTGCTGGACGAGCTGACCCGGGCGCACCTGCTGGAACGGGCGGCCGGCCGGTACACGCTGCACGACCTGCTCCGGGCGTACGCCACCGAGCTGGCCGGCACCCTCGACACCGAGCCGGAGCGGGCCGCCGCGCGACGCCGGGTGCTGGGCTACTACGTGCACAGCGCGTACGCCGCCGACCTGCTGCTCAACCCGCTGCGCGACGAGCCGGCAGCCGAGCCGCCGCCGCTGCCGCCGGGGACCGTCGCGGAGCGCCCGGCCGGTCAGCCGGAGGCGCTGGCCTGGTTCGGCGCCGAGTACCACGTGATGCTGGCGGCGCTGCGCGGCGCGGCCGACGACGCGACGGTGTGGCGGCTGGCCTGGGCGCTGACCCGGTACCTGTCGTACCACGGGCGGTGGCACGACTCGATCGAGGCGCTCTCCGCCGCGCTGGCCGCGGCCGGCCGGCTGGGCGAGCCGGTCAAGGCCGCCTTCGCCCACCGGTACCTGGGCTGCGCCCACCTGCGGCTGCGCCGGCTGGACGAGGCCGGCACGCACCTGGCCGAGGCGCTGCGGCTCTACCGGCTGGCGGGTGACGTCGCCGGGCAGGCGCACACCCACCGGCACCAGGCCTGGCTGCTGGAGGTGCGGGGGCGCTACCGGGAGGCGCTGGCGCACGCCGAGCAGGCGGTCGAGCTGTTCACCGCGGCCGGGGACCCGGCCGGGCGGGGCCGCGGACTGAACGCGATCGGCTGGTTCCACGCCATGCTGGGCGACTACGCCGAGGCGGTCACCGTCTGCCGGGCGGCGCTGCGCCTGCAGGCCGCCGCCGGGGACCGGTTCGGCCAGGCCGAGACCTGGGACAGTCTCGGGTACGCCGGCCAGCGCCTGGGCCGGCACCGGGAGGCGATCGACGCGTACCGGACAGCGGTGGCGCTCTATCAGGAGTTCGATGACCGGTACAACGAGGCGGACAGCACCGCCTCGCTGGGCGACGCGTACCACGCGGCCGGCGACACGGCGGCCGCCCGCGCCGCCTGGCGGTCCGCCGCCGACCTGTTCGACCTGATCGGCCATCCGGGCGCGGCGGCGGTCCGCGCCCGGGCCGACGCGTGAGAGGACGAGAAGCATGGACGAGGTAGTGGTCAGCCGTACCGACATCGACGCCCTCGCCGAGGCGGTCGAGCAGGGTGGCCTGCCCGCGCCGGACCTGCTGCGCGCGCTGGTCACCGCGATCCGCGAGTCGGTCGGCGAGGATCGGCTGGTCAGCGTCAGCGTCGAGGTGGACTCGGTGGACTCGGAGTTCGGCGCGGCGTTCGTCGCGGACTCGCCGGCGAGCCAGGTGGTCCGGGTCAAGGTGATGAAAATCGGCCGCTGACGCGATGCGTACCGTCCTGGTCGCCATGCCGTTCCTCGGCGTGGACCGGCCGTCGATCCAGCTCGGCCTGCTCAAGGCGATCGGCGAGGCGCACGGCTTCCCGGTCGGCACGCTGCACGCCAACCTGGACCTGGCGGCCCGGACCGGCGTGGACTTCTACCGGTCGGTCGCCGACGCGCGCGGGCCGCTGCTCGGCGACTGGCTGTTCGCGCCGGCGGCGTTCGGCGCGGCGGCGCCCGACCCGCAGGGCCGGCTGCTCGACGCGATCGGGATCACCGGGGAGCGGCGCGAGCGGCTGCTGCGGGCCCGGGACGAGGACGTGCCGGCGCTGCTCGACGACCTGGTGGCCGGTCATCCCTGGGACCGGGTCGAGGTGGCCGGGTTCAGCTGCACGTTCCAGCAGACCACGGCGTCGATCGCGCTGGCCCGGCGGCTGAAGGCGGCGCATCCGGGGCTGGTGACGCTGTTCGGTGGGGCCGGGTTCGACGACGAGATGGGGCTCGAGCTGCTGCGCCGGGTCGAGGCGATCGACCTGATCGTGTCCGGGGAGGCGGACACCGCGTTCCCGGCGGTGCTGCGGGCGCTGCGTGACGGGGTGGACCCGGCGGCGGTACCGGGGGTGGCGCGTCGCGTGAGGGCGTCGGACGTACCGAAAATGATCGGTCGTGAGGCCAGCGGCCTGGTCCGGACAGCGGCCGCGCCCGCGCATCGGGATCTCGATGATCTGCCGCCGCCGGACTACCGCGAGTACTTCGCCCGCGCCGAACGCCTCGGCCTGCTCGCCCCCGCCGAGCGCCGCGAGGTGTGGCTGCCCTTCGAGAGTTCCCGCGGTTGCTGGTGGGGCGCCAAGCACCACTGCACGTTCTGTGGCCTCAACGCGACCACGATGAGTTACCGCAGCAAGTCCGCGGCGCGGGTGCTGGCCGAGCTGGACACTCTGGCCCGCCGGCACCGGACGCTGCGGTTCGAGGCGGTCGACAACATCCTCGACATGCGGCACCTGACCGAGTTGTTCCCGGCGCTCGCCGACGGCCGGCACGACTACGAGTTCTTCTACGAGGTCAAGGCCAATCTGACCGGCGAGCAGCTGCGGACCCTGGCGCGCGGCGGGGTGACCCGCCTGCAGCCCGGACTGGAATCGCTCAGCTCGCACGTGCTGGGCCTGATGGACAAGGGCGTGCGGGCCGCACAGAACGTGAATCTGCTCCGCTGGGCCGGTTACTACGGGATCGATGTCGCCTGGAGCATCCTCTGGGGTTTCCCGGGCGAGACCGCCGAGGACTACGCCGGGCAGGCGGCGCTGGTGCCGCACCTGACGCACCTGCAGCCACCCGCCGACTCCGGGCGGATCTGGCTGGAGCGTTTCAGCCCGCTCTTCCGCACTGTCCAAAAAAGATCACCAGAGCAGAGCTATCGGTACGTCTACCCGCCCGATCTCGACCTGGACCGGCTCGCCTACTTCTTCGACGACGAGTCCGGCGACGCCCTGCCCGACGCGGCCTACGCCCCGCTGACCGCCGCCCTCGACGACTGGTCCGCGGCCTGGTCCCGCGAGCCGCGGCCGGCGCTGACCTACCGGGCGGCGGCGGGCGCGCTGCAGATCCGCGACACCCGGCATCCGGGCGGCGCGGGCACCTACACCTTCGACGGCCCGATCGCCGAGGTCTACCTGTCGTGTGTGGACCGGCCGACCGGGGTGGCGGCGATCCGGCGGCGCCTGGGCCGGCCGGGCCTGGTGGACGAGGTGCTCGCCGAGTTCGCCCGGCGCGGCCTGGTCTTCCTCGACGGCTCGCTGGCGGTGGCGCTGGCCGTCCCCGAGGTGCCCGGCCGCTGATCAGGCCCGGTGCTCGTAGAGCCAGGCCATCGCGTCGAACGACCAGCCGGTCGACCCGGCGGCCAGCTGCGCGTCGCGGTCCCGCTGGGCCGGGCCGTCGGGCAGGTGGAACCGGGTCTTGTTCGCCGCCGACATGGCCTGCACCCGGGCGGTCCGCTCGCGCCGCAGGTCCTGGTAGCGCAGCAGCGCCCCAGCCGGGTCGGCCCGCCCGGCGGCCAGGCAGCCGGCCAGCGTGGCGCCGTCCTCGACGGCCTGCGCGGCACCCTGCGCCATGAACGGCAGCATCGCGTGGCAGGCGTCGCCGAGCAGCGTGACCCGGCCTCGCGACCAGCGCGCCAGCGGCGCCCGGTCGAAGAGCGCCCAGATGTACGTCTCGTCGGCGGCCTCGACGATCTCCCGGACCTGCGGATGCCACCCCCGGTAGGCGGCCAGCACGTCGGCCGGATCGCCCCGGTCGGTCCACGACTCGTGGGTCCAGGCGTCCCGCTCGATCACCGCGACGAAGTTGAGCATCCGCTGCCCGCTGACGAAGTAGTGCACGAAGTGCCGCCCGGGACCCAGCCAGACCTGCGTGGTCACCTCGATCCCGAGGTCACTCACCCGGTCGGCGGGCACCAGGCCGCGGTACGCGACGCAGCCGGTGAACCGGGCGTCCTCCGCGCCGAACAGCTCGGCGCGCACCCGGGAGTGGATGCCGTCCGCGCCGACCAGCACCTCCGACTCGGTGACCGAGCCGTCGGCGAACCGGGCCCGCACCCGGTCCCGCTCCTCGGTGATCCCGGTCAGCCGGCGTCCCAGATGGATCCGCTCGGCCGGGATCGCGGCGGCCAGCACCGCGAGCAGGTCGGCCCGGTGCAGGTGGTAGTACGGAAACCCGAACCGGGCCTCGATCGGCTCACCCAGCGGCGCCCGCTGCAGCGTGCGGCCGTCCTGCCAGCGGCGCTGGTGGAAGGCGAGCGGCCGGACGGCGGGACCGGCCAGCGCGCCGGCCAGGCCGAGGCCGTGCAGCACCCGGGAGGCGTTCGGGCTGATCTGGATGCCGGCGCCGGTCTCGCTCAGCGCCGCCGCCCGCTCGTGGACGTGCACGTCGAAGCCGGCGGACAGCAGCGACAACGCCGCGCTGAGGCCGCCGATCCCGGCGCCGATCACATCGACTCTCATCGCATCGAACTTAGCCGCTCCGGCGGCGGGCACGCGGCGGTCTCCTTCGAGGGGCGGCCTGGGAATACACGGCCACCGATCGACCGGGCTGCCGTGTTTCATAGATTTTCGAACTTTAAGGCTCCTTTATGGTTCCCCGCGATAGGGCGCCTGAGCTGGGGAAACTCTGCGCTCGTCACGCTGGCGCAAGGTTGACGACACATCGATGGGGGCGTAATCGTTAGCCACCTTTCCCATTCCCCTCGGCAAGGGAGATCCCCCGTGAAACGCTCCCGCATCCTCGCCCTCACCACCTCCGCACTCGTCGCCGGCACCCTCGGCGTGCTCGGCGTCACCAGCGCCTCGGCGGCCAGCGCCGGCACCCTGAAGAGTTCGCTGAACGGCAAGTGCCTGGACGTCACCGGCGGTGCCACCGCCAACGGCACCCTCCCCCAGCTCTGGGACTGCGTGGCCGGCAGCGGCAACCAGCTCTGGACCCTGGCCGACAACGGCTCGGTGCAGGGCAAGGGCAAATGCCTCGACGTGGCGAACAACGCGACCACCGACGGCGCCACCGTCCACCTGTGGGACTGCTACGACACGGTGGCCAGCCAGAAGTGGACCCTCACCACGGCCGGCGACCTGGTGAACACGGCGTCCGGCAAGTGCCTGGACGTCAAGGACCGGAACACCGCGAACGGCGCCAAGCTGCAGCTCTGGTCGTGCACCGGCACGTCGAACCAGAAGTGGACCTTCGGTGGCGCCGGCGGCACCACGCCACCGCCGTCCACCGGCGGCCCCGGCATCAAGGCGGTCGCCCCCTACTACTACACCGGCTGGGGCAACCCGCCGAACCTCACCACGGTCACCGCCGCGACCGGCGTCACCTGGTTCACCCTGGCGTTCATGCTGAACAGCGGCACCTGCGAGCCCAAGTGGGACGGCGGGCGGGCGCTCACCGGCGGCCAGGACCAGGCGGCGATCAATACCATCCGGGCCAACGGCGGGGACGTGGTGGTCTCCTTCGGCGGCGCGAGCGGGCCCTGGCTGGAGCACTACTGCCCGAGCGCGTCGGCGCTGGCCGCGGCGTACCAGAAGGTGATCAACGCGTACTCGCTGAAGGCGATCGACATCGACATCGAGGGCACGCCGTACAACAACGCGACCGACCAGCAGAAGACGGTGGACGCGCTGAAGACGATCCGGGCGAACAACCCGGGGATCACCATCTACATCACGCTGGGCAGCGGGACCGCCGGGCCGGACGACTCGCTGATCAAGCGGGCGGCGGCGGCCGGGCTGGTGGTCGACGGCTGGGGCATCATGACCTTCGACTGGGGCAACACCACCGGCAACCAGGGACAGCTGACGATTCAGGCCGCGGACGGCCTGAAGAACAAACTCAAGTCCGCGTACGGCTGGTCGGACGCCGAGGCGTACCGGCACGTGGGCATCTCGTCGATGAACGGGATCACCGACGAGCACGCCACGGTCACCCTCGCCGACATGCAGACCATCACGGCGTACGCGCAGCAGCACACCATCGCCCGGCTGACGTTCTGGTCGCTGAACCGGGATCGCCAGTGCCCGGGCGCCTACCCGAACGACGACACGTGCAGTGGCGTGGCCCAGTCGGCATACCAGTTCACCAAGATCATCGGCGGTTACCGGGGCTGATCCGCGTCACCCCTCGACCAGCTTGCCCAGCGCGGCGACCAGGTCGTCCTCGCTGACCTGCATGAAGAGCTTCTTGTCGGTCGGGACGCGCAGCGTGTAGGGGCAGTCCTTCTCGGTCCCCTTGAGCTTCTTGTCCAGCAGCTTCCTGCCGGTTGCCGCCTCGTAGACGTGCAACCGGTAGGAGGCGCGGAACAGCGTCCCGGTCCCCCGGTCCGGGTCGGTGTAGGTGCAGGTGCGCAGCTTCGCGCCGACCGACACCCGGTCCACACAGGCCACCAGCTGGATCTTCGCCGGATCCTGCTGCGACGACCAGGTGGCCTCCTTCACCTTGCCGTGCAGGAACCAGGTCTCGAACATGGTGAACGGCATCCGCTCACCGGAGCCCAGGTCGCCGTAGACCAGCACCGGATGCGGCGCCTTCCCGGCCCGTTTCGGCTGCGCCGGCCAGTACCCCTCGCCGCCGCAGATCGGGTCCACGTCGAAGATGTTCAGCGGCGTGATCAGCGGGGCCGGTCCGGTCGGCGTCGCCGTCGTGGGCCTCGCGGATCCCGGGATCGTCGTGCCAGCCGTAGCTTCGGCCCGCTTCTCGGTGACGGCGCCGGAGGGGGCCGCGACCGGGCTCCCCTTCTTGCCGTCCGGGCCGCCCTTCTTGTCGTCCGGCCAGAGCGCCACCAGGACACCGGCCGCGCCCACGAGAAGCGCGACCGCGGTCACCGCGAGGACGGCGCCCAGGTGACGCCGCTGAGGCGTTGCCGGCGCGGGCGCCGGATACGCGTACCCCGGCAGGTCCACACCCGCGAACGGCGGCTGGCCGATCGGCGGCACCAGTCCCTGGATCGGCTCCGGCCACGGATCGGCGGGCGTCTGGAGCTCACCCGAGCCGGGTGCCGGCTGCGGCCGGGCGCCGACCCGGCTCGCCCACTGGGCGAGCGGCGCGTGCTCGGTCTTGTCGACATCCCCGGTGTCGGACGGCTGCGCCTGCCCCTCGGTGCCGAAAGGCCGCACGTCCCCCTTGGCGTCGAGCGGCTGCACCTGCACCTCAGTGTCGGACGACGCCGCCTGCACCTCGGTGTCGAAGGGCACCGCCTGCACCTCGGTGTCGGACGGCACCGCCTGCACCTCGGTGTCGAAGGGCACCGCCTGCACCTCGGTGTCGGACGGCACCGCCTGCACCTCGGTGTCGAAGGGCACCGCCTGCACCTCGGTGTCGGACGGCACCGCCTGCACCTCGGTGTCGAAGGGCACCGCCTGCACCTCGGTGTCGGTCGGCACCGCCTCGACCGTCGCCTCCGCGGCGCTGCCCTGCTCGTCCTCCGTGTCGGCCATTCCGCTCCCGCTCCCTCTGGGAGCGTGACTGTATCGAAGAATGTCACCTCAGCGGAATTCCGCACGGCGCCGGCCCGGCACCTGACCGTCGCGGCCGCCTCAGTACTCGTTCTTGATCACGAAATAGGACCCCCGAATGGTCCCGGCCAGCTTCGACCGCTGCCGGGCGAACTTGAACCCCGCCAGCTCGGCGGGGACCTCCATCCCGTCGGAAAGCTTGAACCCGACCGCCCGTTTCCCCCCGTCGTCAACCGTGTAGAGCACGTTGACCGACAGCCCGTCCTCGTAGAAGACGTAGGTCCAGCGGATGTTCTCCACCTGGAAGGCGGTCGCCTCCAGCGGCCGCGCCGCGATGACGATCCCCCGCTCCTCCCGGAGGATCCGGCTCACCAGGTCGACAGCCGAAGCCGCTTGCTCAGCCGGCTCCACCTCGAAGACATGCCCATACTTGTTCTTGAAATACCGTGCCTCGTTGGCCCGGAGCCCGGCCAGCGCCTCCGCCACCGGCGACGACTCCAGTCCCACCGTCGCAACGGTGTCGAAGTCCACGACATATCCCATGACGACACCCTCCACTGCCGCTGAACGGCCACCTCGGCCCATGTCAACCCGGCCCTGCCGAGGCTACCGACAACCGCTGCCCCGAATTGCCCTCGAACCGGAACCCGCATCACCACCGCAGTGGTGCACTCCACCGGCTGCCGCCCTGTCGGCTCGGCGGCCGGTCCGGCATCATGTTCGGACCGATCGGGGAGTCATCATGAGTTTCGAGCACCTGCCGCCGCACGAGGGCCACCTGGAGACCTTCGCCCTGGCCACCCGCCGGGTGATCCGCTTCAGCGTGGGCTACCTGGTGGTCTCGATGCTGACGACCGTGCTCGTCCTGGCCGGCGTGGCAGCCCTCCGGGACGGCGCCGCCGACCCGCTGTCCGTCGGCACCCGCGCGACCGTCGCCATCAGCAGCCTGATCCTCGGCTCGGCGGTGCTGGTCTGCGTCATCGGCCTGCTGATCTCCACGATCGTCTGGGTGGTCAGCGCGCACCGGGTCACCCCGACCGGCCCGGGCATCACCGGTTACGGCGGCTTGCTGGCCGCTGTCCTGCTGATCCTGCTGAGCCAGTTGCTGACCGCGCCGGCCCTGGTCCTGGGCGCCCTCCAGCTGGCCGCCTGGGTCGCCCTCCTCATCGGCGTGCTGACCACCCGCTCCCGGGTCCGCCGCCAGACCGGCCGCACCGACCTGGGCGGCCGCCGGAAACCCACCGTCACCAGCGACGACTGGGACACCTCCCAGTGGGACCCGGAGCTGCTCGACGACATCGAGCGCCGAGGCCGCCCGACCGAGTGAGGGACGGCAGCACCGTGATCCACCTCGCACCGCTTGCCTCTGACATCAATGTGAGGTCTTAGCGTGGCGACATGCAGATCAACGGTGCAAAAGCCCTAGTGACCGGCGCCAACCGCGGACTCGGCAAGGCGTTCGCCGAGGCTCTCCTCGCCCGCGGCGCGACCACTGTCTACGCCACCGCCCGGCGCCCCGACCGTATCGACATCCCCGGCGTCGTCCCGCTCCGGCTGGACATCACCGACCCGGCCTCCATCGAGGCCGCAGCGGCCGAGGTCGGCGACCTGGACATTTTGGTCAACAACGCCGGCATCTCGTCGAACGCTCCCCTGCTCGGCCCTTCCACGGAGAACATCCGCCGCGAGTTCGACACCAACTTCTGGGGCACCCTGAACGTCACGCGCGCCTTCGCCCCCCGACTCGCAGGCGGCGCCATCCTCACCGTCATCTCCGCCCTGAGCTGGTACGCCTTCGCCCCCGCCAGCAACGGCTACGCCGCATCCAAGGCGGCGGAATGGTCTCTCACCAACGGCCTCCGACTCGAACTGGCCGACCAGAAGACCCAGGTCACCGCCTTGGCCCTGGCCATCGCCGACACCGACATGATGGCCGGCTTCGACATCCCCAAACTCCCCCCGCACGAGGTGGTCGCCCAGGCCCTGGACGGCCTGGAAGCGGGCAAGCTGGAGGTCATCGCCGACAAACCGACAGCCAACGTCAAGGCCTCCCTGGCCCACGACCCGGCCCTCTTCTACGCCGACATTCCCGCCGCCCTCTTCGGCTGACCCCAGGACGTTTCATAAGCGCTTCCCGACCGGTCCGCCGGCAGCGACGGCCGGCACGCACAGCCCTCATTCCCCACGAATTTTCCGCGTCATCCTCCACACGGAGGCCGCGTCGTGGCGTTGTCAAGCTGAACCGTGCCGTTCCGCCTGACCGGCAGTACCACCGAATGAGGTCGCTGTGACGTTCGAGGAGTTCCTCCGTGCCGAGATGGCCGGCCTCGCCCGGTTCGCCGGCGCGCTGACCGGCGATCACCACCTGGCCGAGGACATCCTGTCGGACGCGCTGATGGTCGTCTCGGCCCGGTGGGGCCGGATCCGACAGATGGAGAACCCGCTGGCGTACGTCCGCCGTACCGTGGTCACGACCTTCCTGTCCGAACGGCGGAAGACCCGGCGACGGCGGACCCAGGCCACCGCCGACCTCGCCGTCCTGGACCGCGCCGGCGACGATCCGCACACGGCGGTGGACAGCCGTGACACCGTCGTGCGCTTGCTCACCCACCTGACCGCCCACCAGCGCGTCGCGGTCATCTTGCGCTACCTGTTCGACCGTACGGACGAGGACATCGCCGACGTCCTCGCCTGTTCACCCGGCACGGTGCGGTCACACCTGTCCCATGCCCGCGCGGCCCTGCGGCTGGCCGCGACAACCGCGGAACGAGGCTGACACCTGATGGATCCGGCCCACCTGCGCGACGTGCTGTCGCGTCACGACGCCGACCCGGACGTGGTCCTGACCCAGCTGCGGGTCAAGCAGCGCGCCCGACGCCGGCGGCAGACGATTTTCGCCGTGACCGCCGGGGTCATGCTCGTCGCCGGTGGCGTGGGCATCTGGTCCCGCCTCGGCGAGGCGCCGGGGACGACGAGCTCGACAGCAGCCGAGTCGCCCACGACTGCCGACGCGGGTCTGGCCGCCAACGCCTGCCTAGCTCTGCCGGAGTCGTTGTCCCGGGCACGGTCCGAAGGAGTGTCGGTCATCGTCGCCCGGGGAAAGCTGACCGGGCGCACCCGCATCGACGGCTACCGGTATCACGAGGTGACGCTCAGCCACGTCCGTACCCTCACGGGTCCTGCCGTGGGTGAGGGTGCCACTGTCTGGACGCAGGCCGCAAGCGGGTCCGCCGATGCCGGCCCGGAGGGCCCGTTGTGGGGCCCGGACGGCGCCCTGCTCGGCTTCTACGCACCCCAGAATGTGAACCGAGGATCGCTCGGTGCCGTCGTCAGCCACGTGCCGGTCGTCGGCAACAGCGCCATCCTCGCCGCCGACGGGTGCTGGAACTCGTTCACCGCCGCCGGCCTCCAAGGCGTGCCCTATCACGGGCCGCTCACCGGTGCCCCGGGCAGCGACACCTACACCCGGCTGCAACAACGCGGCTTGGTCGCGATCCCGTTGGACACCATCGAGAAGTTGACGCCCCCATGATCCACCGGTGTAGTGGCGGCAGCCCCGGTAGCGAGGTCCGTGGGGACAGGACACCGGGCCGTAACGAGCGGCCCGGCCGCGCTGTGCGGTGAAGCGTCTCAAGAAGGAGACGGCACAATGGATTTCAGGCGCCTTCGCATGGAGTCGGCGCGCCACCATGACCGGCTGTCACCTCGACGGCAGGGAGTCGAGGGTGATCTCGTACAGGTTGTCGTCCTCGGCATCGGCGGCCATCTGGTCAAGGGTGCGGCGGCGTTCGGTGCGGGTGCGTTCGGAGTAGTCAAGGATGTCACGCAGCAGGACTCGCCGATGCCGGCCGCGCAGGCTGTGCGGGATCTCGCCGTCGGTGAGCAGGCGGACCAGCGTGGGTCGTGAGATGTTGAGCAGGTCAGCGGCTTCTTGGGTGGTCAGCATCGTGTTGTGCGGGGCGATCGAGATGGCCATGCCCTGGGACAGGGCACCGACGACGTCGCGCAGCAGTTCGTAGAGTTCGGCCGGGATGTCGAGCTGCGATCCGTCCGGGCCCACCAGCTTCGCTCGCGCGGGAGCCTCGGCGTCGGCCAGACCACGCGCGAAGCGCACCAGGTCGGCGGGGTTTTCCGGAGGTAGAACGGTCCGTTCACGCAGGGTGCTCGACATGAAGCCAGCATATCGCTATTCGAAAAATCCGAAAGCCACTACAGCTTGGCGAAGCCCAGCGCCCGATAGCCGGGCGTACGGCGCTGCAGCGAAACGGCAAGGATCGGCGTCGCCGGGTCGTGGTAATCGTGCACCTCCGCGACGTCCTTGCCGGGCGCCGCTCGGATGACCCGGCCGGCGCACTGGATCAGAAGGCCGTCGAAGGAGATCGGCCCGGCCAGGAACAGGGTGTCGAGTACAGGCGCATCGAAGCCTTCGCCGATGAACGGCGTGGTACCGATGACCAGGATCCCGTCGCCGGCCTTCGCCTCGGCGAGCCGGTCGACTGCCGCACGCCGATCCGCAGTGGTCATGCCGCCCTGCAACAGGAGTGCTTGATGTCCGCGGTCCGCGAGGAGCGAAGCCAGAACGTCGACATGGGCAACCCGGCGAGTGAGCACGAGACAGTTGCGCCCTTTGGCGAGGGCGGCCGCGACATCGTCGACGATCTGGGTGTTTCGTGCTTCATCCTCGATCAGGGAGTGGTGCACGGCCGCCAGTGCGCCCGGCGACGACAGGTCCCCCTCAGCAGCCCGGAACTGGGTCTCGTGCACGAACAGCAGGCGACGCGGACCGGCTTCTTCCTGCCAGACGGCGGCGAGCGTATCCGGGTCCTCGTCAGTCACGGTGTGCCTGACAGGGCCGAGTTGCCAGGTCACAAGTTCCCCCAGGCCGTCTCGGCGGGTCGGTGTAGCGGTGAGCCCGAGCCAGAACTGCGCGCCGATCTGCTTGACCGCATGGTCGTACGCGGCGGCGGCAAGGTGGTGACATTCGTCGACGATCACGTGCCCGTACCCGGTGATGAGGTCCGCAACGTCGGCACGCCGAGCCAGCGAGGGCAGCATCGCGACATCCACGACACCGGTGAGCTTGCGGCGGCCGCCGCCGATCTGCCCCGGCCGTACGCCGAGGAACTGCTCGATGCGCGATCGCCACTGTTCGGCCAACGCTTTGCGATCGACGAGAATCAGGGTCGAGGTGGCGCGTTCTGCGATCATCGCGCAGGCCATGACGGTTTTCCCGGAGCCTGGTGGAGCCACCAGCATGCCGTCGTCGTGGGCGAGCATCGCACTCACCCCGGCGCTCTGCCTGGCGGTCAGCTCGGCGGTGAAAGCGACCTCGATCTCCGTGCCGGCATCCCGCGTATCCGTGACCGCCAATCGGGATCCGGCGTCCTCAACGATTCGTCCGACTGCGTGCCGCAACCCGCGCGGTAAAACCAGGCGACCGTCGAGCGTGATGTCGTACCCACGAAGAAATCGCGGCGTGTCCCAGGTCGACTTGCGAAGCCGCTGCAACTCGTAGAACTTCGGATTGGCCAGCGAGGCCGCGTGCTTGAAAGTGGCCAGCGCGGCCGGCGGCAGTTGCGAGATGTCGATGCTCAGTCCCGCCGCGAGGTCTGCCTGCACCGTCATGGGCAGCGGCGGATGCACCTTGGTGGCATCCGAACTCCTCATCTTCGCCACCCCGGCACCGACGACAGCCTGTTTCGCGCGGCGAGCGATTCTTTCCGCGTCGCCGGGGCTGAGCCTGTCGAGGACCGACAGGAAAGCCCACTGGTCCTCGTACGGTTCCAGGGTCGCCAGATCGAGGAAGAGCGTGAGGCCGTCCTTGCGGCGCCTGCCCTGCAGCGGGGCAGCGATCAGGTTCCCGAGACCTCCGTCCGGTAGAACGTCCTGGTTCGGGAACAGCCGGTCGTACGAGCGCAGATCCATCGATCCCCGAAGCACCATGGCCTCGTGCAGCAGAACCGTTCCTATCGACCGGGCCGTAGTCGCGGGAATCGGGTCGGTGAAGAAGATCCAGGCATGCGCTCCACGCCCTGACTGGGACATCTCCAAAGCCGCGGGCACCCCACTGGCACGGGCCGCCTTGCAGTAGGCCAGCGCATCGAGCATCGCGGTGCTGCCGTCGAAGTCGGCGGCCAAGAATTGGCAGGTGTTGTCGGTGAGCAGCGGATACAGGCCCATGAACACGTCACCGACCAGATGGGCGGCAACCACCTCCGCGGTGAGCGGCAGATAGGCCGCCGTACGCCGGTCCATCCCCTTACGCCAGCCACCCGCCACCGCGGGAGACCACCCTGCCGTACCGAGCCGGCTGTTCTCCCAACGCGTCGCATAAGCATCCCGCCGCCCCCGGAACAGGTTGGCGTAGAACGCCAGCTTCTGCGTCGCCGACGACGCCATCGTGACCGGTTCTGGCGTGGCCATCGCGGCGAGTTGCTCCGGGGCCGGAGCGGTGTCCTGGCCTCGCAGATCCAGCAGACGCGACAGCCGCTGGTTCTCCGTCCGTAGCCGCTCCAGCTCACGACGCAGCCGAGCGACCTCGTCCTCTGTCACCGCGTCAACGGACACCACCGGCCAATCTTCACACGCCGGCCACCGCCAACCCGGCAGCCGAATCAGTCCAGCCGGGCCCGATCGAAACGGTCGATCAGGCTCGGCTTCCGCGCATGACGCTCCCGCAGCCGGGTCATCTGCTCCGCGAACTCGAAGATCTCGCCCTCCCGTACCGCCAGCGCCTGTAGATCCAAAAGCAGTGCCACCGCGGTGTCGTAGTCCTTCGGACGCTTCGTCGCGATCAGCTCGTCCACCTGGTTCCAAGTGCGGACCGGATTCTGTGCCAGCTCGTCCAGACGTTCCTCGCGGGCCGCGGCGGCCGCTTCCTCACGACGCTGGCGATCGGACGCCTCTCGTTCCCGATTCTGCTGCTGCCGTGCAGCCCAGCGCTCCTCAGCGGCGGCAAGCAGATCTCCGGCGGTCCGCCCGTCTCCGGCAGGCAGCTCCTCCGCCACACCATGAAACGTCCGCAGCAACTCCGACCGCAGCAACCCGGCATCGCCACGGAGCACCCGGAGCAGCATCTCGTCCTTGTCCGCCTCCGGCAGATCCGCCACCCAGCGGCGCAACTCGGCGGCGGAGGGAATCTTCTCAGCCAACGGCCGGCTCGCCACAGCCGCCGCGTCCAGCAGATCAGGATCCAAGCGAAGGAAATCGGCCACGGACTGCAACGGCCCGCTCAGGTTCGCCAGTCCGGCTGGAACCGGCGGCTCCGGCTCGTCATCGTTCAGTTCCCGGTTCTGCACACACAGCAGCCAGGCCAGATACAGCAGCCGCCGATCACCGCCGGCCAGCTCCTCCCGGACCGGAACGATGGCCGCGAGCCGTCCTTCCTCGTCCCACCATTCCTCGTCACCGTCCTCATCTTCACTACGAAGATCGAGGATCACATGGGTACGAGTCGTCCAGCAGCCGGCCGACTCCCCGATACAGAACGTTTCCACCGTCTCCGGCGCCAGTGCCGCCTTCGGCAACCGCAACATGATCCGCCGCGAGCCCCAGTTGGCCAGATACAGGTGTACGTCGAAGTATCGCTCCATCCACTTGGCCGGATCAGCCTTGAGATCGCCCCACTGGTAGTCGTTGATGAATCCCGACGACGTGATCCGCCCACGCGACGACACTGCCCGCAACTCGCCCTGCTGCTTCGCCGACAACGCCTGATCGAGGGCGACAAACTCGTAGTATTGGTACTCGCTCATGAGCCGGCCGCCCACCACCGGTACGCCTGGATCCACCGCACATCCTCCGGTGCGGGATCCAGCAACGGCAGGTCCAGAATCCTGATCGCCTGCCGTAGCCGGCCACGATGGCAGATCGCCACGACCCCCGACGAACGCAGATCTACCTTTCGGATCACCACCGGCACACCGAGAAGCTCCGTCTCGAACGGGACCGTCAAACGTTCCTGGATCATGACGAAGAGGCCACTGAGCTGCTCATACTCGTCGTAGCAATCCACGACCGCCTCGGCGACCAAGGTTTCGAGTTCAGCATCACTAACTGCCCCGGGGAGGTGAAAGGGTCGGCCTGGTTAGTCGGCGCGGTCGATCGGATCGAAGGCGCGAGCTGTCAAGCGCCAGCTCTGACAACAACGTGATCATCACCGTGAGCAAATCCTGGTGCTACGCCCGTAGCGTCACCCGGTTACCGACCATCTAGGAAACTACCTGCTTGTACAGCTGCCGGGTCAGTTCGGCGACCCTTTCGTGGGACTTCAATCTTGGTCCGGAACGCCTGTGCCACCTCGGCGACCTCCTGCTGGATGTCCACCGGGGGCAGAGCGATGGGCAGCTTTCTGAAGCTGCCCTGGGTCAGGCTTGGCTGGATTCCCTGTTTGACCTGCTGGCCGAGGAACTCCAGGACCGCGGGATGCATCAAGTAGCAGTGGACGTAGTACGGCAGGAGGACCGCTCTCGCAGTTTCGGTTACCCGCATCCGGATCGTGGATCCACCCACGATCATCGCTCTGCAGTAGGGCTGCCAATCGCTGTCCGTCTTCAGGTGCTGAAGACTCGCGAACGGGCAGCCGCACGGCACGACAGAGGTCCAACCCCTTCAAGATCAAGCTTTGGCGACGGCGCGCACTCCGCGCCAGTGAGCCCGTCCTGGCGCGGACCGCGACCGAAGCTCAAACCGCATCCCCCGTAACGCGGGGTCTGGGGGTCACCCCCAGGCCGGCAAAGGTGGGCCGGACGTTGCACCATGCGAACCACCCCACCACCGTCTCCGGCAACCCGCTAACGGGACGTTTGACCAGCTCAAGACATCGTTAAAGTTCAATGTAAGCACTGATGGCGGCCAACTGGCCGCCGCTCGAGCGCTCGAAACTCAAGCCGCGCAGAGCCCCAGGAGATCTGCCGAAGGTCACCGCCGAAGTCGAAGATGATCCGCATCCCGGCACCCAGCGCTCTCACATGCCGGCTCAGCTGACGCGGGCCAGTACCGCACCTTTCCGAACAGAGTCAACGACGTCTACGTCGACGGCGACCGTGGTCTTCGACGATGCGGTGTGCAGTTCGATGGATCTCACCACCGCAAGACCGGAGGGTGCACCACCGTCCAAGACCGTAAGTTCGTCGCCGATGCGTAGGGCGTCGCCGTCCAGTTGACCGGTAACGAACAGCCAAGGGCGGCTCGACAAGCGGTGCACTCGCTCGATGGTGAGCCGGGTCATGCGCGGTTCCTCCTCCATGTATCGACGAAGCCCTCCTCAGCCCCGCAAACGCGCTCGATACCCAGCTCACCACCCGAACCCCGCCGGGTTCGCGCAATGCATCATTTGACCAGCGCAAATGTGTTGGCCAAGCAGGTTGTGTGCCGGGCGTTACACCATGCGAACCGCCCGATCATCATCACCGGCGATCCACTGCAGGAGCGTTTGGCCAGTTCATGGGCCGTTCGGCCAGTCCCTCAGCCTGATTTATACCGACCTTCAGCCGCCTCGGGCGGCTGCGTTACCAGGCCGGGAGACCAAGATGGCGTCGCCTCCATCCGCACGTCTACGAAGGGCGCGCAGCGCCCAGCGTAGGGCCCGCCGTTATGATGCGCCGACATCCGCCACAACCTCACCGCGAGCCGAGCGGTGGAGAGTCCGGCACAGCAGCTGCCTCCTGCCCGGTTCTGGGTCGCGGCAGCTTCGCATCCGGGACAGCGCCGATCCACAGCACGTCGCGTGCGCGGGTCATGCCGACGAAGAGCTGCCGCTTCGCCAGTGCCAGGCGGTCGGTCTCGGTGAGGCTGCCCGTCTGCGCTTTCCTTACGTCGCGGTCGTGATGCGGCAGGAAGACATGCTTGAACTCGAGTCCCTTGGAACGGAGAAACGTTCCCACTTTTAGCTCGCCGGTGGCCTGCCCGTCGTAGTCCTCAAGATTGCTGTTCGGGATGCCAGCGCGGGTCAGTAGGCGCTGGTAGTAGACGACGTCCTTCTTCCGGGCGCAGAGCACTGCCGCGTCACCAAGCCGCCTATCGTCGGATGAGTCTCCGGCCAGCTGCCTCACGGCGGCGAGGAAGGCTTGGTCGTGTTCGTTAGCAGTGGCAGCGTCGACGCGGATCACACGACCGTCGCGATAGGCGGTCTCCACGGCAGGGCCAGTGGTGACAACTGTCCCGTCTATGTCGTCGAAGGGCTGCCCGTCGAGGGTCTGTAGCGCCGCCGTGAGAATGTCCGCAGCGTTTCGGTAGTTCACCCGCAGGACTTCGGCGCGTCCGCCCCGGATGTCGATGCCGGCGTCGCTGAGGCGGAAGCCGCCAGGGTAGACGGCCTGCTGACCATCACCGATAAGCAGCAGGCCGTTCGGCGCATCACCGACGAGCTGATGCAGCAGGCGCACCCCGACGAGAGTCAAATCCTGTACCTCGTCAGCGATGACGGCGGCGTACCGGGGCCGAGCGGCTGGGTCACGCAGGACGGCGACGGCCTCGGTGAGTACATCGGTGAAGTCGTGCACTCCACGCTCGGCACGCAGACGTTCGTACTCCAGGTATAGCTGCCAGGCGGCCTCGCGGTGAACGCGTCGCAGCGCAGTTCGGCGTCCGGGCCGGGTAGCCGTAAGGTACTGTCCCAGCTCAGTGAAGCCTCGCCCCTTGATAACGTAGGTGATCTCGTCCTGCCAGTACGTCGGGTTCGGTTCGAGCTCTGCCAGAACGCTGCTTCTCCCGACATGCAGCCATGCGCGGGAGAAGCAGTTGCCGACCGCCGCGAGATCCACTCGTAGGTGCACTCCACGCTGGTCAAGCAGCGACCTCGCCCAAGCGTGCAGGCTGCAAAACTCGACCCGGTCGGCGACCGCCGGAGAAAGGCGCGCCAGGAGTTGCGCCTGAACCCGGGGAAGGTTCTTCACGAATGTGACATAGAGGATTTTACCTACCGTGCGCTGGGCGAGCCACACGGCCCGATGTAGGCCTACGACGGTCTTGCCCGTACCAGCCGCGCCACTGATCCGGGCCGGGCCATTCCATCGGCGTCTGACGATGGCGAGCTGGTCGGGATGCAGATATGTCATCCAACTTTCGATCGGGCGGGCCAGCACGGACTGCTGCTCGGCGCGAGCGATCGCATCCACGTCGAAGAGCGATGGCGCCTGTTGCTGGGGGTCACTGCCGTCAACCCGTACCGGCCGCTCAACGAGGTCGGGTGTGTCGTACGCGGGAAACTTGCCAGCGAGGTGAACGGCCACTCGGCCGACCTGCGGTGTGGTGAGGCGGCGTGGCAGGGCCGCCAACCACGGCGCGATCTCTTTGACGCCGCGGAGGAAAACCGTACCGACACACTGTTCAACTGATTGGTTCGCGAACACCATGACTGAAGCCACGACGGCCGGCGCCATATCGAGGATTGCCAGCTCATCTTGCACTCTGCTCGTGATCGCGCGGAGTTTGATGATCTCTTGGTGACGATCCTCCGAGCCTGCGTGGAGCCGGCCGTCGAGGGCGCTCGGCGGGCTTCTCCAGTTCTTGACGTCAATAACGAAGACTCCGCCCGGCCCAACCAGAATCATGTCGACATTGGATACCGCATTGCTCGGCCAACGTCGGTCCACCAGTAGAGTCCAGCCAGCTCCGGTCAACGCGATCAGGGCGGCGGCTACTTGCTGCTCGCCTATTGCCGCCGCCTCGTATCGAGCTGCGACGGCCTGTGCTCGCCGGTACCGGCGCATGAGCTCTGCCGCATGCTCACGCTCACGTAAGGCTCGGCTGATCGCAGATCCTCCAGCGGGCACAGGCGACCTCCATAGAAGACGTTGAGTAGCGATCATAGAACGATTAGTAACGTTGGTCTGTCAGGTAAAGGCATCTACGCCAGACGGAGGTGCCGATACGGAAGGCCGCCGGGGAACCGTTGCTGCTCATCAGCCTCGACTGCGCTCGTACGCCAACCGGCATGTTCATGAGGAGCACCACCGAGCGTTGCCGGGCTGCTTTTCGTCGTGGTCGCATAGGACGTGATCGACGGGGGCGCATTGGTCGCGCTCGGCCCGGTCCACTCGTTTGAGCAGTTACTACCAATCGGCATTGTCGTTGACATCGGCCAGGTTCACGCGTATCTCTCCGTCACTTGCCTCCATTGTCGTGAGCGTCGGAAACCTCGACGGCCTTGCCGAGGGCGATGCGTCGGAACACGTCGATCTCCTTCATGTGCGAGTCATGGACGCACGAGGTGACCGCAGCCTCAGCCGGGTATCCGGCCTATCGGGCACTCAACTAGGCAAACATCGACGCAGCTCGCAGACCTGAATGGCGGCCGGGCGATGCACCATGCGATCCGCCCCGCGGACATCCCCGGAACCCACTGCCAAAACGTTTGAACTGTTCAAACCACATACGGCTGGCCCGCCGATCCACCCGGCGACCACTGTTGGCCATGCCAGCACCGCCCTGGCATCGATCAACTACGATCAAAATCGGGGTGTCGCGGATGGCAGACGCGCATGTAAAGCGGCAGCGAGCAGTCGACGTGTTCCCTGCCGGTGTGTGCGACGGCAATCGTGGTCCGGGCGGATGGGGAGTTGTCCTTCAATACGGAGGTCGCAGCCGTGAAGTCCACGGCGCCGAACTCGCACCGACGTCCAGCGACCGAATGCTGTTGACGGCGGTTGCCGAGGCCCTCGCCCTACTGACGCGACCCGTCGCGGTGCACGTTCATGCCGATCAAACCATTGTCGGCCGACATCGCGACCTCAGGTCGCGGCTGACTTCAGCCGCTCAGCGCCATCAGGTGCGGTGGGTCGAGGAGGTCACCACCTCGGGCGCTGCGGCCGAACGGGCGGACGCCTTGGCAAGAACCGGCCTGCTTGAGGCCACGCAACAGCTCGACTCCCGCTGCGTCCATGACCTCATCACCCGCCAATGCTGGCAGTGCCGCCCGTCAGCCGGCACGCGCCCGGAACGCGTCGCAGTCACCTCTGGCGGCTCCGTCTTCCACCTGAGTGAAGGCTGTGCGGCCCTCAACCACGGCTGGCGACGTATCGAGCGACGCGGCGGCGTCCAATCCGACCTGACGTGGGTACCGACTGTCGACGCCATCACCGCTGGACGCGGCGCATGCGAAGTTTGTTGCGCCGGTCGCGACATCCGATGACACCGAAAGCGCGCCGGCCGGAAGAGAGGTGAACCATACGGCGGCCCGGAGCACACGATGAAACCACCCAGACCACGCCTTCGGGACCGCCTCACCACGCGAACGACACCTGGTTGGCGCAATGCCACATTCGGCGACCATCAATGTGCTGGTCAACGGTTGCGGGGCGAGCGGGACTCGAACCCGCGACCGAGACGTTATGAGCAGTCGATCTACCGGCACAAAAGTCCGCCGAGCTGCGGAAACGCTGGTCATGATCTGACAGCGTTGCACTGCCTTTGCGGACCTCGTGCGGACTGATTGCGGACCATTCGATCTTGGCTGCGCCCTGCTCACGCACACCCGCCCGCAACCCCACCGGCACTGACCGCCAGTGCCGGCGTTCAGCAGCTACGTCTCGGCCCCTCGGCACCTCCAAGTTCGTAGTATCACCCGCGATACTGAACGGAGTACCGCGGAAGACCTGGCGGACAGACTGGCGAAGATCTTGGCGGAGATGCGCCGGAACCCGAACAACGTCCGGTTCGCGGATCTGCTGTTCGTCTGTCGGCACTACTTCGGGGAACCACGATCGCAAGGCACATCGCACTACGTGTTCAAGATGCCGTGGCCCGGCGACGCCGGGTCAACATCCAGGACAAGGGTGGCAAGGCCAAGCCTTACCAGGTCAAGCAGGTGCTGACCGCGATCGAGAAGTTGGGGAACGATCGTGAGCGTGGCAGACCACTACACCTACCGAGTTCACTGGTCAGCCGAAGACAACGAGTACGTCGGCACCGTCGCCGAACTGCCCTCCGTCTCCTGGCTCGCCCAAGACCGCATGGAGGCCTTCATCGGCATCCAGCGCGTCGCCGAAGAGATCGTCGCCGACATGGAAGCCTCCGGCGAAACCCCGCCCGTGGCCATCGCCGACCGCCACTACTCCGGCAAGTTCCAGGTCCGAGTACCCGAAGAGGTCCACCGCCGCCTGGCCATCCGGGCGGCAGAGCAGGGTGTCTCCCTGAACGCACTGGCCGCCTCCCGCCTGGCCGGCGCCTGACGGCTCTGCGAGAGGGCTTGCCCCCGGTGACCACCGGTTCCGGCGGCAAGCCGCGAGGCACTGCTGCAGAACATCAGACCGCGGCGACCTCAGCAGAAGCGACGCACCACGATCCCTACCCGCGGGTGCGGTCTGCAGTACGGCCAGCAATCGCGGTCCGGCTTCAGGTGCTCAATACTCGCGAGCTGGTAGTCGCACGGCACGACAGAGGTCCATCGCCTTCAAATCAAGGCGTGCACTCCGCGCCAGTGAACCTGTCCTGGCGCGGACCGCGACCGACGAGCCAACCCCAACCCCGTAACGCGGGGTCTGGGGGTCGCCCCCAGGCCGGCAAAGGTGGGGCGGGCGGGACTCGAACCCGCGACCGAGGGATTATGAGTCCCCTGCTCTAACCCACTGAGCTACCGCCCCGTACCGGCGGCGATAGTAACCCGCGGCCCGCTCCCGCAGCTAGCGATCTATCGTTCCACCAGCGTCTGTGGCAACAAAACGATCTGGGATCGCGGGTCTGTCACCATGTCGGGGGGCTGCAGGTCGATCACGGCCGGCAGGCCCTCCTCGCCGATGCTCGGTGATTCGCCGTCGTCCTGGGTGGTGAATTCGGCGAAGTTCTCCGGATTGATGTCACTCATGTTGAAGCCTCCAGACAGGGACCTACACCCCGACCCGGGCGCCGAGTGACGCCAGGACCGCTCCAGCCGTGCGCCAGCCGCCGGCCATCGCTCCCTGGATGGACGGGCTGTCGCGGTGATCACCGGCGACGAAGAGGCCGTCGCCGAGAGCGACCGGCTTGCGGAGCGCGGCCTGCGGCACCCGGGCCGCGGGCAGGGCGTTCGGCAGGCTGATCACGTTGAGCAGTTCCCAGTCGTCGGTCGGCGTCCCGTACATCCGGGCCAGCTCGACCCGGATCACCGCCTCGGAGGCGCTGGACGGGGCGGAGACGCCGACCACGGTCGCGGCGATCAGGCTGCGGCCGCTGGGCGCGTACTCGGGGGCCGCGTTGCTGATCACCACGGTGTTCGCGATGATCTCCCGGCGGTCGCCGTCGAGCAGCAGGATGGGTTCGTCGAGCGGCGCGTGGTCGGCACCGAAGTAGAACGTGGTGAGCCCGTGCATGTCCGGTTTCGGCAGCTGCGGGAGCAGGTCGGCGGCGCTGACCGGGTCGGTGGCGACGATCACCGCGCGGCAGTGGATCTCGCCGCCCTCGGTGACCACCATGCCGGAGCCGATGCTCAGGGTGCGGGCGCCGATCAGCAGTTGCGGGAAGGGCAGCGGGCCGGCCACCGCGGCGGGCAGCGCGGCCATGCCGAGAGCCGGCACCCCGATCCGGCCGCGGGCGAAGGAGCGCAGCACCATCGCGGTGACGTGGCTGGAGGTGTCCAGCGAGCGGTCGGCGAAGACGCCGGAGAAGAACGGCCGCAGCACCTCCTCGATGATCCGGTGGGACAGACCGGCTTTGCGCAGCATCTCCTGGGTGGTGGTCTCGGGCGCCTCCAGCAGCCGCGCGGCGGGCGTGGTGGCGCACCGGGTGACCAGCGCGGCGAACTTGAGCCGGTCGGTCAGCGAGCCGACCCCGGAGAGCAGCGTCTGCGGCGTGGTCAGCGGTTCGCGGAGCGGGTTCTCCAGCCGGTGCAGGTGGCCGCCGCGGCGGACCAGCACGCCCGAGGTGAAATACCTCATCTCCAGGGCGTCGACGTCGACCAGGGCGGGCAGCCGGGGGTAGGCGGTGTTCAGCGTCTGGAAGCCGCGGTCCATCCGCCAGCCGTCGTGCACGTCGGTGGCGATCCGGCCGCCGATCCGGTCGGAGCCCTCGACCAGCAGCCATTCCACGCCGGCTCGGTCCAGTCGGCGGGCCGCGGAAAGTCCGGCGAGACCGCCGCCGACGATGACGACGTCCACCTCGACCGGCTGCGACATAACCACCTCACTGAGAGCGAACAACGCAAGCCTCAGCGTAACCGCGCACTTCGGGCCTAGGGGGCGAAAGGACGAGCCCGGCAGACCCGGGCGACGCCTCGTCAGGAACGGCACGCTGCGGGCGTACCGAAAACCGGGGTGAGCGGTCGGAGGAGGGCGTGGCCGCGAGTGGGCCGCCTGCCGCCGGAAACGACGAAGGCCCGCGGAAGCGGGCCTCGAAGTATCGCTCCCCCGATTGGACTCGAACCAATAACCTGCCGGTTAACAGCCGGCTGCTCTGCCAATTGAGCTACAGGGGATCGTGCTCGCCGCCCGGTTTCCCTGGCGACGGAGAGAAGATTACACGACGATCCCCGGGGCGCGCGAAGGGGATACCCCCGTGCCGCGTGGCGGGGCGGATGTCACTGGTGCGACTTCCGGCAACAGGAGTGAAACCAGGATGGACGGCATATCGGCGCGGCAGGATGGGTATGCACGCCTCCAGACGCGTGAGCGTCACGAATCGGAAGGAGCCGCCATCATGCGCGGAAAGCTGATGTTCCTCACCGGCCTCGCGGCGGGCTTCGTCCTGGGCAGCCGAGCCGGCCGGGAGAAGTACGAGGAGATCCGGACGAACGCCCAGAAGCTCTGGGACCATCCGACGGTGCAGGAGGCCGCCGGCGTCGCCCAGGCTCAGGCCAACAAGCTCTACACCGAGGGCAAGGACAAGCTGCAGTCGTCCAAGCTCGGTGAGAAGCTCGGCACGGCGCACCACGAGACCGGCACCGGCGGTGGCACCGACGAGCTGCTGGCCCCGTCGGACACCCTGTCGAGCAGCGGCAGCAAGGGGTCCGGCAGCGGGCTCTGACCCGCGACGATCCGCATGACGCGCTGAAGGCCGCCTCGATCCCGAGGCGGCCTTCAGCGTCGGATCAGGGCGCGGGGCAGGGCTGGTGCTCCGGCACCAGGCCGAGGGTGGTGAGTTCATTGATGACGTACGCCAGGTGCCCGGCCGCCGAGCCGGGTGCGTCCACCTCGATGTACTCGGTGCGGGCGGTGTCCGCGGCGAGCAGGTGACGCAGCACCGGCTGCCAGGCGGCCGCCGGGTCGGTGATCCGCGCCGTGATCACCGACAGGCCGGCGTCGGTGAGCCGGTCGACGCCGTCCGCCGGGTCCGGCCAGTCGCGGACCACCCGGGCCAGGTCAAGGCAGACGCCGAGCCGGTCCTTGTCCACCCGGGTCAGCGCGGCGACGGTGTCCTCCGGGCTGTCCAGGACCTGCCCGGGCGCGGGCTGGAAGCCGGCCCGGACCGCGCGCCCGACCCGCCAGGCCAGGTCGGCGAGCCCGCCGGAGAGCCGGGACAGGTGCCGGGCGCCGGCCCGCTCGTGGGCCTCATCCCAGTCCGCGCGGCGGGCCAGCCCGCAGCTGCCGACCGCGCCGCGGACCTCCTCGTCGGGCAGCAGGCCGACCAGGATCCGGGCCAGGTCGAGGGTGTGCCGCAGCCGGGCCGGCTCGCTCCAGTCGGGCAGTGGGGGCGGGCCGCCGCCCTCGGCGTCGGGCCCGCCGTTCAGCGTGACGACGTCGAGGCCTCGGGCGTCGAGTTCGGCACGCAGCCGGGTGCGGGCGCGCCCGTCGTCGACGAGGGCGGCGGCAAGCGGGTAGGGCAGGCGCAGGGCGATCCCGAGCCGGCCGAGGTCGTGGCGGGCGGCGGCCAGGGCGGCGCGCAGCTCGGTGGCGACCGCGTCGATCGTCGCGAAGGCGTCGGCTGGGGTCCGCGCCTCGATCAGGCTCACGCCGCAGGCGAGGTGCACGATCCGGCCGGAGGGATGTCGCAGCCGCATCAGTTTCCTCCCCGGACGAGACGACCCGTGCAGGTGCACGTGCATTCGCTCGTGCCGACGCTTCCAGTATGGACCATCCGCGGCACGTCCCTTGATCCGCCAGTACCCAGCCATCGGGATGCCATGGCTGCCTCCATCCTGGAATGTCCTGCCCTCCGATACGAGCGTGCGGCGCGCTGCGGATCATCGGCGTACTTGCCGTGCGACACCGTGACCGGCGGATTCATGATCGAAAATCGTCACGTTCATCGGCGGGCGACGATGTTCGCGGGCGGGGTGACCAGCGAGTAGCAAGCGGGAGCGAAGCCCGGGAGAGCGTTTTCGGACGGACGCTCGCGTGCACTATCTGTTCAAATGGACATGCAACGTTCGGCTGCTCGTGCGTCCGGCGCGTGCCCCAGCACGTGGCAAATGCCCGCCTTGCGAGGCCGGGAAGGTCGCTGCGCGCTCATGCCCACCGATGTCCCGATCGACTCGGATCGCTGGATCGACCGCTAGAAGGCCGCAGTGGTCGGTTTCGGTCACGCCTGCGGCCGCCACGACCGCGTCGGGTTGCGGTCCGCTCGCCGCGCCGGACCGTGGACGACTGCCGGGGGTACGCCCGGAGCCGTCACGCTCCTCGTTCTTCCCGGGTCAGCACGGCGGCGCAGGGTTAGGTGCGGCGTCCCCCGGGCATCACACTCCACAGGTCGTCTTCGCACGTCGCAACGGGGAGTGGTGGCGCGCGGCGACCGGTCGCCTCGCCCGAAGGGAAGTCCGCATGAGACTCCGACACCGCCCGGAAGGGCACCACGATCCCGACGACAAGGACGTCGCGGCGACCGTCCCGGCCGCCGACGCCGGGACGAAGCCGTCATCCGGTGACGACACCGCGGACGCGCGCCGCCGCGGCGCCGAGGACTTCGATCTGGCCGCCGCCGGGACCACCGACGTCGGCCACTCCCCCGACCCCCGCGAGATCGACGCGCCCGGACCGGACGCCGGGCCGGACGGGCCCACCGATCTGCGGGCGAAGGGCATCTTCGCCGCGCTGAAGCGGACCTTCAAGCAGTTCTCCGAGGACAACGTCTCGGACTGGGCCGCGGCGCTCACCTACTACGGCGTCCTGTCGATCTTCCCGGGCGCGCTGGTGATCGTCTCGGTGCTCGGCATGCTCGGCCCGGCCGGGCAGCGCACCGTCACCGACGCGGTCGGCGAGATCGCCCCGAACCCTCAGCTCCAGGAGCTGGTCAACACGGTGCTGAGCCAGGTGAAGGGCACCGGCAGCGCCGGGCTCGCCGCGGTCATCGGTCTGCTCGTCGCGTTCTGGTCGGCCTCCGGGTACATCGCCGCCTTCATGCGCGCGTCCAACGCGATCTACGACGTGCCGGAGGGCCGGCCGATCTGGAAGACCCTGCCGATCCGGGTCGGGGTCACCGCGGTGGTCGGCGTGATGCTGATCGCCTCGGCCGCGATCGTGGTGTTCACCGGTGACCTGGCCCGGGTGGTCGGCGAGAAGATCGGCCTCGGCGGGGTGGCCGTGACCACCTGGAACATCGCCAAGTGGCCGGTGCTGGTGATCCTGGTCAGCCTGATGTTCGCGATCCTCTACTGGGCCTCGCCGAACGCCAAGACCGGCGGTTTCCGCTGGGTCAGCCCGGGCGGGATCTTCGCGGTGCTGCTCTGGGTGGCCGCGTCCGCCGGCTTCGCGGTCTACCTGGCCAACTTCGCCAACTACAACAAGACCTACGGCACGCTGGGCGGGGTGATCGCCTTCCTGGTCTGGCTCTGGATCTCCAACATGGCGATCATGCTGGGCGCCGAGCTGGACGCCGAGCTGGAGCGCGGGCGGGCGATCGCCGCCGGTCACCCGGCCGACGAGGAGCCGTTCCTGGAGCTGCGGGACACTCGCAAGCTGAAGAAGGGCTCCGATCACGGCCTCAGTCAAGGCTGACCCGAACGCGCGGAGAACGCCCGGCCCCGCGGGGCCGGGCGTTCCTCACTTGCAGAGCAACCGGCCCATCCGGCGCCCGGAGACGACCAGGCCGACCGCGAGCAGCGCCAGCAGGTAGAGCACGTCGACCACCTGGATCCAGCCGACCGCGCCCAGGCTGATCCCGCGGATCAGGTCGACCGACCGGTACAGCGGGGAGAGCTCGACCAGCCAGCGCAGCGCCGCCGGATAGGACTCGGCCGGGACGAACGTGCCGGAGAACAGGAACAGCGCGAACTGCCCGGCCCCGATCAGGTCGAAATCCTGCCAGCTGCGGATCAGCGTGGCCGTGGTCATCCCGAGCGCCCCGAAGGCGAACCCGACCAGCACCGTGGCCGGGAACGCGGCGAGCGCCCGCAACGGCGTGGTCAGGTCCATCGCGACCATGATCGCCAGGAACGCCACCGAGTAGATGCTGCCCCGGGCCATCGCCCAGATCAGCTCCCCGATGGCGATCTCGAACGGCCGGATCGGCGTGGCGAGCATGCCGTCGTACAGCCGCATGAACTTCATCTTGCCGAAGAAGTTGAAGGTGGTCTCGGTGAGCGCTCCGCTCATCGCCGAGGCGGCCAGCATGGCCGGGGCGATGAACTCGGTGTAGCTCACAGACCGGCCGCTGGGCAGCGCGATGTCACCGATCAGCGCGCCCACCCCGACCCCGATGGAGAACAGGTAGAGCACCGGCTCGACCAGGCCGCTGGCGAACACCACCCAGTAAGCCGATTTCAGCGCGCTCAGGTTGCGCTCGGTGACCCGCACCGACCGGCCGGCGCTACCCTCGAACGACACCAGTTTCGGCAGGACCAGGGTCAGCACGGTGGAACACCCCTCATCGTCAGATCACCAGCCGTCGCTGGAACCGCCAGTGCGCCAGGAACCAGCCCGCCAGGCACCAGCTCAGCAGGTAGAGCACATGCCACAGGCCGGCTGTCCCGGGGTTCACCCCGAGGGTGGCGGCGCGGGTCAGGTCGACGCCGTGCCAGAGGGGCAGAGCGTAGGCCACCCAGCGCAGCAGCGTCGGCAGCGACTCGATCGGGAAGAACACCCCGGAGAACAGCGACATCGGCAGCACCGCGAACCGGAACAGGATGGCCAGATAGCTGTCGCTGCGGATGCTCGCGGTGTACGCCATCACCGGGGTCGCGGCGGCGAGGCCGACCAGCACGGCCACCGGCAGCACGGCCACCACGGCGGCCGAGTGCATGGTGCCGAAGCAGGCCGCGACCAGTGTGAACGCGGTGCTGCTGATCAGCACCCGGAACAGCATGAAGGCCAGGTGCCCGCCGAGGATGTCGGCGACCCGCAGCGGCGCGGCGGCCTGGGCGAAATACGTTTTCATCCACTCGAAGCTGCTCAGCACCGGCCAGGTGGCCTCGCCGAGCGCCGTCTGCGCCGCGCTCATGGCTATCAGGCCCGGCACGATCCAGTCGAGGTAGGCCGCGCCGTCGATGTCGGTCTGCACGTAGCCGCCGACGCCCAGGCCGAAGCCGAGCATGGTGAGCAGCGGCAGCACCAGCGTGGAAAGCGCGCTGGACCGCCAGGTCCGCTTGTAGTTGACGAGGTGATACTCCAGCACGTAAGCCGCAGCGGTCATCGGTCAGTCCACCAGGGTGCGGCCGGTGAGGTGCAGGAAGACGTCCTCCAGGCTGGAGCGACGGACCAGGGCGGAGGCCGGGCTCAGCGAGCGGCGGTGCACCTCGGCCAGGGCGTCGTCGCCGCCGGAGACGTAGAGCAACACCCGGTCGGGGAGGACCTCGATCCGGTCGGCGATGCCGGCCAGCTTGCCGGCATAGGTCCCCTGGTCCTCGGTGGCGAAGCGCAGCTCGACCACCTCGCGGGTGGAGTGCCGCTCGATCAGCGCGCGCGGCGAGCCCTCGGCCACGATCCGGCCGCCGTCCATCACCACCAGGCGGTCGCAAAGCTGCTCGGCCTCGTCCATGTAGTGCGTGGTCAGGACCAGCGTGACGCCCTGCTGCTTGAGCCGGAACAGGCGCTCCCAGACCAGGTGCCGGGCCTGCGGGTCGAGGCCGGTGGTGGGCTCGTCGAGCAGCACCAGGTCCGGCTCGTTGACCAGCGCGCGGGCGATCGTCAGCCGGCGTTTCATGCCGCCGGACAGCGGCTCCACCTTGCTCCCGGCGCGCTCACTGAGCTGGACGAACTCGAGCAGCTCGTCGGCCCGGCGGCGGGCGGTGGCGCGCGGGATGCCGAAGAACCGGGCGTAGGTCGTCAGGTTCTCCCGGACGGACAGCTCGACATCCAGGTTGTCCAGCTGGGGGCAGACGCCGAGGCGGGCGCGGATCGCCGGACCGTCCCGCAGCGGATCCATGTCGAGGATGCGCAGCACACCGGCGGTGGGTGGGGAGACGCACCCGATCATCCGCATGGTGGAGCTCTTGCCGGCGCCGTTGGGCCCCAGGAAGCCGAACGCCTCGCCGGGCTGCACGTCGACGTCGATGCCGTCGACGGCGGTGAAGTCGCCGAACCTCTTGATCAATCCGCGGGCATGGATGAGGGCACTCACGCCCCCGACCTTACGGAGGGGGTGCGACAGTTTTCCGCGCCGCGCCGACCAGCTCGTCGGTCGCCTGGACGATCTCCGGACGGTCCACCGGGGTCCCGGAGTCGTAGCGGACCGCCCAGCTCAGGCCGTCCTGCCCGGTCACCCGGCGGCCGACCACCCGGACCGCGCCGCCGTCCAGCTCGTGGTGCGTGGTGTACGCCACCGAGCGGGTCACCCGGGACCGCACCTGGTCCGGCACCTCGCCCGGCTCGAGCAGCAGGAACGTCGTCACCGGCCCGTCCACCAGCACGGTGTAGCCGTCCCGCTCCTCGGCCACCTCGGCCGGGGTGATCCGCAGCTCACGCCCGGACCAGGCGGCCTTGTGGATCTCGTGCCAGCCCAGCCGGTCGGCGGCGGCCGGCAGCCAGATCCCCCGGTTGGTGGCCACCACGACGCCGCCCGGCTCGCAGGCGCACCAGGCGATGACCCGCTCCTCCGCCTCGAGCGGAGGCCGGTCGGCGGCCGGCAGCGCGGGCCGCCGTCGGAAGAGCTTCACATCCCACCTGCTGCCTGTTCACGCAGGGCGCGCGCCTGCTGTTCCAGCGAGAAGAGCTCCCCGGCCAGCGCCAGATACTGGTCCTTGCTGGTGACCGGGTTGAGCCGTTGCAGTTTCGATTTCCGGTCGCGGATCACCTGGGTGACCCGCGGCAGTTGCAGTTTGGCCAGGGTGACCTGCACGTAGTGCGGGTCGGGCACGCCGTCGATCAGCAGCGGCTCGACGGACAGCTCACCGACCGCCACCTGGCCGGCCAGGTCGGTGCAGGCGTTGCGCACCTTCTCGATCCAGACCACGCCGCTGACCGCGGACCCGGCCCCGCCGGCCGCCTCGATCGCCTCGCGGACCGCGCGCAGCACCGGGTCGCCGTAGTTGTCCGGGCCGACCACGTCGAACATCGGGCCGGCCAGCACCGGCTCCTGCAGCGCCAGCTTGAGCGCGTCCCGCTCGACCAGCCGCTGCGGCGAGTGGGCGGCCGGGCGGGGCGCGGCCTGCTGCTCGGCCGCGGCGTCACCGCGCAGCGCGTTGTTCACCGCGCGCTGCACCGGCTCCAGGTCCATGCCGAGGTCGCCGGCCAGCTTCCGGGCGTACTCCGGCCTTTTCTCCCGGTCCTTGATCTTGGCGACCAGCGGCGCGGCGCGGCGCATCGCCTCCACCCGGCCCTCCACCGTGTCCAGGTCGAAGCGCGAGATGGTGTGCCGCAGCGCGAAGTCGACCAGCGGCTCGCGGCCGGCGATCATGTCGCGGACCGCCAGGTCGCCGCGGGCCAGGCGCAGCTCGCACGGGTCCATGTTGTCCGGGCTGACCGCGATGAAGGTGCGCCCGACGAACCGCTGGTCCTCCTCGAACGCGCGGAGCGCCGCCTTCTGCCCGGCGGCGTCGCCGTCGAAGGTGTAGATGATCTCGCCGGTGAAGCTGTCGCTGTCCATCAGCAGCCGGCGCAGCACCCCGATGTGGTCGATGCCGAACGCCGTGCCGCAGGTGGCCACCGCGGTCGGCTCGCCGGCCTCGTGGCAGGCCATCACGTCGGTGTAGCCCTCGACGATCACCGCCCGGCCGCGCTTGGCGATCTCCCGCTTGGCGTGGTCGATGCCGTAGAGCACGTGCGATTTCTTGTAGATCGGCGTCTCGGGGGTGTTCAGGTATTTCGGGCCGTCGTCGTCGTCGAACAGCTTGCGCGCGCCGAAGCCGATCACGTCGCCGCTCAGGTCCCGGATCGGCCAGAGCAGCCGGCGGCGGAACCGGTCGATCAGCGAGCCGGACCGGGCCGTCTTGGAGAGCCCGGCGGTGATCAGCTCGTCGGCGGTGAAACCCTGCAGGCGCAGGTGCTTGCTGAGCGCGTCCCAGGAGTCCGGGGCGAAGCCGCAGCCGTACTTCTCCGCCGAGTCCCGGCCGAAGCCACGCTCGGCGAGGAACTCCCGCGCCTTCCGCGCGCCGGGCGAGCCGAGCTGGTCACGGTAGAACTCGACGGCCGAGGCGTGCGCGGCGATCAGCCGCTGCCGCTGCCCGGCCTGCGGGCGCGGGCCGGCCGGGGCGGCGCCGTCGGTGTCGTACCGCAGCTGGATGCCGGCCTTGCTGGCCAGCCGCTCCACCGACTCGATGAACGACAGGTGCTCGGCGTCCATCAGGAACTTGATCGCGTCGCCGCCCTGGCCGCAGCCGAAGCAGTAGTAGACCCCGCGCGCCGGGGCCACGTTGAACGACGGGCTCTTCTCGTCGTGGAAGGGGCACAGACCCTTCAGGTTGCCGCCGCCGGCCGAGCGCAGGGTCACCGTCTCGCCGATCACGTCGGCGATCGACGTCCGGTCGCGGACCAGCGCGATGTCCTCGTCCTTCACCCTGCCCGCCACGGCATACATCCTGCCTCGCCCGCCGCCGCCACCGCCAGCAGGGTCCGGGCGCGCCCTCAGCAGAGGTCGCGGTGCCAGGCCACGGCCGCGTGGTCGGTGAGCGACGCCACCTGATCGACGATCACCCGGAGGGCTTCGGTGTCCGACCCGGCGGCCGCGTGCTGCGGCCGGAAGAGCGGATCCAACTTCTCCGGGGTACGACCGAGCGCCGCCACCAGCTCGACCAGGATGGTCCGCTGCTGCGCGTACCACTGCTCGGCGGCCCGGCTGCGCATCACGTAGCGGAACGCCATCCCCTTGAGCAGCGCGCACTGGTTGCGCACCGTGCGCGGGACGACCAGGTCGGCGTCGTAGCGGCGCATCGGGTCGGTGCCGTACTGGCTGTGCGTGGCGCCGACCGCGGACGAGACGAATCGGCCGGTCAGCACGCTGGTCATCCGCTTCAGGGTGATCTGGGCGGCGTACGAGCCGTCGTAGTCGCCGACCGCGGCCACCGCCGGGTCGGCGAGCAACTGGTCGAGGGCGTCGCCGAGCTGGTCCGCGCTCTCGTCGGAGTAGGTGGCGGCCACGTCGGCGCAGAGCTCGGCGCGCTCGGCCGGGTCGTGCAGCAGCGGGCCCAGGTCGAGGTAGCCGCCGTGCACCCCGTCCTCGACGTCGTGCACCGAGTAGGCCACGTCGTCGGCCCAGTCCATCACCTGGGCCTCCAGGCAGCGGCGGTCGTCCCCGCGGCCGTCGCGCAGCCAGCGGAAGACCGGCTCGTCGTCGGCGTAGACGCCGAACTTGCGGGTGCCCGGCCGGCGGAACCACGGGTACTTCGCGCAGGCGTCCAGCGAGGCCCGGGTCAGGTTGAGGCCGGCGCCGGGCACCTTGGCCTCCAGCCGGGTGAGCACCCGCAGGGTCTGCGCGTTGCCCTCGAAGCCGCCGCACGCGCTCGCGACCTGGTCCAGGGCGGACTCGCCGTTGTGCCCGAACGGCGGGTGGCCGATGTCGTGGGCCAGGCCGGCGACGTCCACCACGTCCGGGTCGCAGCCGAGCCGGGCGCCCATCTCGCGGGAGATCTGGGCGACCTCCAGGGAGTGCGTCAGCCTCGTACGCAAGAAGTCGTCGACGCCCGCGGTGTGCACCTGCGTCTTGGCCGCCAGCCGGCGGAAGCCGGCCGAGTGCAGCACCCGGGCGCGGTCGCGCTGGTAGGGCGTGCGCCCGTAACCGCTGTCCTTGGCGGGCTCGGAGGCCCAGCGCTGGGCGTCGGCGGCCGTCATGTGATCACCCTAAGCCGGTTGTCCAGGTTGCCGATGGGTTAGCCGTGGAGTCCGTTTCCCTCACCATCGTCGGTCGTCTCCTGGTCATGGGCGCCGCCGGGCTCCTCTCGGTCGGGCTGGTCACCGGCTTCGCGGTGCGCAACGCCGGCGACCAGTCGGCGGCCAACGCGGAGATCGCCGCGGTCAGCGAGGCGATGAGCGACCAGTGGAACGCGGACATGATGCACGACGCGCTGCGCGCCGACGTGCTGGCGGCGCTCTACGCGACCAGCGCGGAGATGCGGGACACGCTGGCCGTCGGCGAGGTCGCCGAGCACGGGCAGACGATGCTGCGGATGTACGACGAGGCGGCGAAGCTGGCCCCGGACGGCCTCAAGGCCGACTACGCCGAGTACCGCCCGTCGGTGGTCGGCTACACCGAGACGGCCGCCGGCCTGGTGGCGACCGCGGCCACCGATCACCCGGGCGCGGTCCGGCAGCTGCCCGGTTTCCTGACCGTCTACTCGGACCTGGAGGACAAGCTCGGCTCCCTGGACGAGCGGATGTACGCCGAGGTCAAGGAGGCCGCCGCGCGCGGCGCGGAGGCGTCCTCGTCGAGCAACCGGTTCATCGTGCTGGCCGCGCTGCTGGCCGCCCTGATCACCACGGCCGCCTGCGCGCTGACCGTGCGCGCGGTCCGCCGGCCGCTGCGCGGGATGCTGGACTCGCTGCGCGCGCTGGCCCAGCGGGACCTGACCGTCCGCGCCCCGGTGCTGAACCGCGACGAGCTGGGCGCGATGGCGGTCGCGCTGAACGAGGCGACCGGCGCGCTGCAGAGCACCGTCTCGGCCACCGCCGACCGGGTGGACGTGCTCACCCAGGCCAGCGCCGAGCTGCAGCAGCTGGCCGGCACGCTGGACCGGTCGGCGGAGGAGACCTCCGCCCAGGCGCGCAACGCGGACAGCTCGGCCGGCGACGTGTCCGGCTCGGTGACCGACATGCTGACCGCTACCGAGCAGTTGTCCGCGTCGATCCGGGAGATCGCCAAGCAGACCTCGTCCGCCGCGGCCACCACGAGCGAGGCGACCACCAGCGCGACCCGGACCGCGGAGGCGGTCGCCCGGCTCAGCGAGGGCAGCCGGGAGGTGGGCGCGATCGTGCAGATGATCACGAACATCGCCGAGCAGACCAACCTGCTGGCGCTGAACGCGACCATCGAGGCGGCCCGGGCGGGCGAGGCCGGCAAGGGGTTCGCGGTGGTCGCCACCGAGGTCAAGGACCTGGCTCAGGAGACCGCGCAGGCGACCGCGGAGATCACCGCCAAGATCTCGGCGATCCAGGAGATGACCACCGGCACGGCCGACGCGATCCAGGCGATCGCCGAGGTGATCGGCCGGATCGACGACGGGCAGCGGACCATCGCGGCGGCGGTCGAGGAGCAGTCGGCCACCACCGACGAGCTGGCCCGCAACGTGGGCGCGGTGTCCGCGGCGGCCGGCCAGATCAGCGGCACCGTCTCGCACATCACCCGGTCCAGCGCGAACACCGCGGAGGGCGCGAACACCACCCGGCACTCGGCCGAGCTGGTCAGCGGCGCGGCCACCGAGATCCGCACGCTGATCGGCGAGTTCCGCTACTAGCTCCGGCGGTCGGAGAGCACGCAGAACTCGTTGCCCTCCGGGTCGGCCAGCGTCACCCACGGGACGTCACCCTGACCGATGTCGACCGGCCGGGCGCCCATGTTGACCAGCCGCTCCACCTCGACCTCCTGGTCCTCCGGGCGCAGGTCCAGGTGCAGCCGGTTCTTCCCCTTCTTCACGTCCGGGTTGCGCAGGAAGAGCAGGCCGGGCAGCTGGTCCGGGGTACGCCGGATCTCCAGCTCGTCGGCGGACTCGTCGACGATCACGAAGCCGAGCGCCTCCGCCCACCAGCGGCCCAGCCGGGCAGGGTCCTCCGCGTCCACCGTGACCTGCTCCCACTGACTGGGCATGTGACCTCCCGACTATCGACGCGTGACGATCAGGTTACGCGACTCCGACGGGTGACCCGGGTGGTGCGGCGCACCCGCCGTGCGACGACAGCACTCGATGGCCCGCAGGATGACGTTCCGTGATTCCTGGTTCACCGGCGACCGCGACGACGCGGCGCCTGCTGAGCGAGCTGAGCCGGTCCGGACGGACCGGCGCGCTGCACGTCGGCGGTACCCCGGGCGGGGTCTTCTACCTGGTGGCGGGGCGGATCGCGTACGCCGAGTCGCCGGCCGCGCCGAGCCTGGCGGAGCGCCTGATCGGCTCCGGCCGGCTGGCTCCGCAGACCTGGCGGGCGGCGTACGCGGAGGGTCACCGGACCTGCCGGGTCGGCCGGGTGCTGCTGCGCGACGGCTGGCTCGGGCAGCACGAGCTGGCGCTGCGGGTGGTGGCGGCGATCGCCGGCGCCACCCGGGTGCTGCTGCGGCAGCCGGACGCGCCGGCCCGGTTCGTCCCGGGGGAACGGCACTGGCTGGGCGACGTGGTGCCGCCCCGGATCCGGACCCGGCCGCGGATGCTGCCGCGTCCCCGCCGGCCCCGGGGCCGGATCCCGGCCATTGGACCATGACGCACAAACCGTGCGACCTGTCGGCTCCGTGTCACCGGAGGATGGCGCACGGTGGCGGCCGAGGTGCCCGGCGGCCGCCGAGAGAACGACTCAACTGAACACGGCCGAGCAACGAAGCCCGGTAGCAGCGCTGAGGAGAGAAGTGCCCGGCGTCGATCACTGCCTACAGGAGGCCATGACGATCCCCGGCGCGATCGGGGCCAGCATCGTCGACTACACCACCGGCTTCCCGGTCGCCACGACCGGAGCCGCACCCAACGCGGATCACGAGGCCACGGCGGCGGGGACCGCGGACGTGGTCCAGGCCGCGAACAGCCGGTCGCTGTTCGTCTCGGCCATCCCGCACGACCTGCTCGAAGACCTGATCATCACGACCGCCGGGGGTTACCACCTCCTGCGGGTCGTCCAGACCGAGTTCGACAGCCGTCTGGTGCTCTACGTCTGGCTGGACCGGGTGCGCGGCAACCTCGCCGTCGCCCGCCGCCAGATGCAGCGCCTCGCCGACGAGCTCGTCGCGACATGACCAACGCACACACCAGTGAGGAGTAACGGTGGCCCCCACGAAGACCGCCGCCCCCGGTGATCTGCTCACGCGGATCGCCGACGAGCGGCAGACCGGAGCGCTGGTGGTGGGTGGCCATCCCGGCGGCGCGGTCTACGTCTTCGAGGGACGGGTGATCTACGCCGAGTCACCGGCCGCGCCGGGGGTCGGCGAGCTGCTCACCTCGTCCGGCCGGCTGGCCGGGCGCACCTGGCAGAACGCGCTGGACCTGGCCACCTCCTCGGCCCGGGTCGGCCGGCTGCTGGTCGAGCAGGGTCATCTCACCCAGGGGGAGCTGGAGCTGTGCGTGCTCGGCGCGACCTACGACGCGGCGTACTTCGTGCTGGCCACCGGCGCCGCGCCGGTGGACTTCCTGCCGTCGGCCACCCACTGGCTGGGGCCGGTGGTGCACATCGACGCGGCCGCGGTGCAGCGGGAGGTACTCCGGCGGGTCAAGCTGCTCGACGACATCTTCCCGAACCCGCGGATCGACACGGCGCCGGTCAGCCCGGTGTCCCGGCCGCCGCGGGAGCGGGTCACCGTCACCGCGATGCAGTGGGAGCTGCTGATCCACGCGGACGGCCAGCGCACCCCGGCCGACCTGGCGCTGCTGCTCGGCCGGGCGGGCTACGCGACCATCCAGGAGCTGCGCCGGCTCGCCGCCCTGGGCCTGATCGAGTTGCCCGCGACCCGGGCCTCGGAGACCACGGACTTCGTCCGGATCCCGCAGCACCGGGGCGACGCCGCGCCGGTGGCCCGGCCCGACCCACCCCCGGCCGTACCCGTGGTGGCGGGCCCGCCACCTGCCCTTCCGCCCCCTGCGCCACCTCCCGGGGAGGGGAACACCGGGCCGAACCGGTTGCCCCGGCTGGCCCGGCGCAAACCCGGGGCGAAGCTGCCCAAGGAACTCGCCGTCGAGAACCCGCCGGTGCATCAGGGCACCGACGAAGTCCTGCTCAAACGCATACGCACCGCACTGAGGGCACTGCGGTGACGCGCGCACCCCCGCTACCAGAAGGAGCGTCCGAGGATGACGGTGGATCCGGCGGTACTCGACGAGTTGGGCCGCCTGCGGAGCAGGGTGCCAGAGCTGTCCGGCAGCGTGCTCGCCACCGCCGACGGGCTGGTCGTCGCGCATGACTCACACGGGATCGAACCGGACACCCTGGCCGCTCTCGCCGCGGCGCACCTGGCGCTGGCCCGGCGGTTCGCGCACGCCGTCAACCACGGCGAGCTGCGCGAGTCGGTCGTCGAGTGCGACGGCGGATACATCACCTCGTACACCGCCGGCCCGAACGCGCTGCTCACCGTCGTCACCTCGGGCGACGCGAACCTCGCGATGGTGCACCTGGAGGCGCGGCGGTGCGTACGCCGGATCGTCAAGCTCCTGGCCCTGGAGAACGCGTCGCAGCAACATCTGCGGCCGGAGATTCCGCAACAGACCGGACCGTCGTCGATCCCGCTGGCCCGGCGGACCCCGATGGCCACCCTGTCGAACGCCCCGCGCCGCCGCACGGCGGCCGGGTGACCGGCAGCTCCAACCGCGGCAGACCGCCGCATCCATCCGGTGCCGCCGCGACGGCGGGCCGCCATCCCAGCACAACGGAGGAACGAATCCCATGCCCGACATGGACACCGCACTGAAGGAAATCATGGAGATCGACGGCTGCATCGGCGTCGCTCTCGTCGACCACACCAGCGGCATGGCCCTGGGCACCCTCGGCGGCGGCAAGGAGCTCGACCTCACGGTCGCCGCGGCCGGCAACACCGACGTGGTCCGGGCGAAGCTGCGGGCGATGGAGATGCTCAATCTCTCCGAAAAGATCGAGGACATCCTCATCACCCTGGACACCCAGTACCACATGATCCGGCCGCTGACCAGCCGGCAGGGCAAGGGGCTGTTCCTCTACGTGGCCCTGCGCAAGGACCGGGCGAACCTCGCGATGGCGCGGCACCAGCTGCGCCGCATCGAGAACGACCTCGACGTCTGACCCGCACCGTGTAAGCCGTGATCCGCCACCCCCGGCGGGGAGGGTCCGCACCACCCTCCCCGCCCACGGCACTAGCATGCGAACCATGTCGGCCCGGGAGATCCTCGTACGCGTCCGGGCCGGAGAGCTCGATCACGAAACCGCCCTCGACCTGCTCACCGGCGCCCCGGCGGCGGAGACCGACGCGGCGTTGCGGGCCGTGCTGGGCGACGAGTTCGACCGGCTCTTCCGCAACGGCTGGCAGCCGGTCGAGCTGCACCGGGCGATCGCCCGCCGGGGTGACCCGATCCAGGGCCGGCTGGTGGCCGAGGCCGCCGCGGCCTTCCTGATCGGCAAGGACCCGGTCGACGACGACTGGCGCGCCCAGGCCGTCCAGTTGACGATCGCCGAGGGCCGCCGACCGGACCGGATCACCCTCCTCGACGCCTCCCTCGGCCTGCTGGCCGAGTTGCGGCTGCTGCCGGCCATCGAGATCCTGCTGCCGCCACCGGGCACCCCGGCCACCACCGTCCACCACCACGCCGACAAGCGGGTGCTGGACCGGGTGCGGGCACTGCTGGCCAAGGCGGAGGCCACCGACTTCCCGGCCGAGGCGGAGAGCTACAGCGCCAAGGCCCAGGAGCTGATCACCCGGTACCGGATCGAGGAGGTCACCGCGCCGGCCGTCGACGTGGTGCCGTTCGCCCGCCGGATCGGTGTCGACCACCCGTACGAGAACGAGAAGGCCAGCCTGCTCGACGCCGTCTCCCGGGCCAACAGCTGCCGCACGGTCTGGTCCCCGGAGCTGGGCTTCAGCACCGTCTTCGGGTTCGACGCCGACATCGACGCGGTCGAGCTGCTCTACACCTCGCTGCTGGTCCAGGCGAACCGGGCGATGACCCGCGACGAGCCGGCCAAGGGCAAGGCCAGGGTCAAGGCGTTCCGCCGGTCGTTCCTGATCGCCTACGCGGCGCGGATCGGCGAGCGGCTCCGGCAGGCCGCCGACCGGGAGTACGCCGGCCACGGCGACCTGCTCCCGGTGCTGCGCGACCGGGACCTCCAGGTCCGGGCCGCGATGGAGAAGGTCTTCCCGCGTACGGTCCGGGCCCGCGGCAGCCGGGTCGACAGCCTGGAGGGCTGGGAGTCCGGCCGGGCCGCCGCGGACGAGGCGCGCCTGCGCTAGGCCGGCAGCTCGACGCCGGTCAGGTCGGCGCAGACGGCGAGCAGGCGCTCCTGCAGCTCGACGTCGTAGGCCTGCGGGTTGGCGGTCAGCGACTGGCGGCGCTTGAAGTAGTGCCCGGTCACGGTGGCCGCCGGCTCGTCCGAGGTGGCCAGCCAGACCTGGGTCTCGGCGCCCTCCGGCAGGTCGTCGGTGGCGTCCGGGCCGCCCAGCCGGGTGCGGATCCAGCCCGGGTCGACCGCGTTGCTCAGGGTGCCCGGCCAGCGGCGGGCCACCGCGAAGGCGAGCAGCACGTCGTACAGCTTGGAGTCGCTGTAGGCCTGCATCCCGTGCCACGGGCGGGCCCGCCACTGCGGGTCGTCCAGGCGCGCCCGCCCGTCCGCCTCCAGCCCCGAGGTGAGGTAGATCAGCCGGGCCGGCGCCGGCATCAGCGCGGTCAGCAGGTAGGGGGCGAGCGTGTTGACCTGGAAGATCCGCTCCAGCCCGTCCTCGGTGAGCTCCGGGGCCTGCTGCCCGCCACCCACACCGGCGTTGTGGATCACCACGTCGGACGGCCCGGCCGCGACCGCCTGGGCGGCCAGCTCCCGGGTCTGCGCCAGCGAGGCCAGGTCACCGACGAGCACGTCGGCGGCCTCCGGGACGGCCTTGCGCGCGTCCTCGGCCCGCCGCTCGTTGCGCGCGTGCAGGGTGACCCGGTGCCCCTCGGCGGCCAGCGTCGCGGCCGTGTGCCGCCCGATGCCGTCGCTGGAGCCGGTGATCAGAATCGTCGCCATGCCGGTCAGCTTAACCGGTTCATCTCCGGGCTGCCGATACCGGTTGACCGGTGCGGCAGACTGGCCGCATGCATCCGATTTGACGCTGAACCCTGTATCTCACCCGGGCCTGCGCCGAGGGCGTGCTGCTCTACCCGGTCTACGCGCTGCTCTTCGCCGACGCCGGGCTCACCACCGGCCAGATCTCCTCGCTCTTCGCGATCTGGTCGATCGTCGCGTTCAGCTGCGAGATCCCGGCCGGCGCGCTCGCCGACACCTGGTCCCGCAAGCGCGTCTACGCGCTCGGTGAGCTGCTCACCGCCGCCGGTTTCGGCTGCTGGCTGCTCTGGCCCGGCTATCCGGGCTTCGCCGCGGGCTTCGTGCTGTGGGGTCTCGGCGGCGCGCTGAGCTCCGGCACCCTGGAGGCGCTCAGCTACGACGCGCTGGGCGACGCCGCGGCCTACGCCCGGCTGACCGGCCACGCCGGCACGGTCGGCCTGCTCGCCATGCTCGCCGCCACGCTGCTGGCCGCGCCCGCCTACGCCGCCGGCGGCTACCACCTGGTCGGCACGATCAGCATCGCGACGGTCACGGCAGGCGGCTTGCTCGCGCTCCGCCTCCCCGACAAACCCCTTCCCGGTACGCCCTCCGCCCCCGATCCCCCGGCCACCCCGGAGCCACCCGCCGCACCCGTCCGCACGGCCCTGCGCCTGATCCGTGGCGACCGTGCCGTGGCCCGGGCGCTGCTGGTCGCCGCCCTGGTCCCCGGTTTCTCCGCGCTCGACGAATACCTCCCGCTGCTGGCCCGCGACAAGGGCGCCCCGACCGCCGCGGTGCCACTGCTCTTCGCCCTGACCGCCCTCGCGATGGCGGCCGGCAGCGCCGTCGCCGCCCGCCGCCCGGTCCGCCCGCCGACCCGCCCGCTGCTGCTGGCCGCGACCCTGCTGGCAACCGGCGCACTGCTCCCGCACCTGGCCGGGATGGTCCCGGTGGCCGCCGCGTTCGGCCTGCTCCAGTACGCGATGGTGCACGCGGGGACCGGCCTGCAGGAGGTCATCCCGTCGGCCGCCCGCACCACGGTCCTGTCGGTCAGCGGCTTCGCCGCCGAACTGTGCGCCGTGCTGCTCTACGCCGGCTTCGCCCTGCCGGTCCCGCTGGGATGGCTCTTCGCCGTAGCCGCCCTCCCGCTGATCGCGACAGCCCGCCTCGCGGCCCGGCGCAGCCCCGCCGGTTAGCCGGCTGGCTCCCACGGGTGCCTCAAGCCGCCCGAGACACCCGTGCGGGCCAGCCCGGAACCGCTAGCCGCCGCTGTCTTCCATCTCGGCGCCCTCCGGGACGGTGTCGTCATCGCGGGAGTCGAGCCAGCCGTGCGGGAGCGACACCTTGCCGGGCGCGTTGACCCGGCCGCGCGGCTGGCCCAGCGACTCGACCGGGAACGGGATCGCCGGGTCGAGCTTGCCGAGCAGGTCGTCCAGCTCGGTGAGCGAGGAGATCATCGCGAGGCTGCGGCGGAGGTCGCCGCCGACCGGGAAGCCCTTCAGGTACCACGCGACGTGCTTGCGGAAGTCGGCGCACCCGTGCCGCTCGTCCTCCAGCGCCTCGACCAGCAGCTGCGCGTGCCGGGACATGATCTTGGCGACCTCGCCCAGGCTGGGCAGCACCGGCTGGTAGCCGGCGCCCTGCGTGAAGGCGGCCTCCAGATCGGCGAAGAGCCACGGGCGGCCCAGGCAGCCGCGGCCGACGACGACGCCGTCGACGCCGGTGTGCGCGACCATCCGGAGCGCGTCCGAACCCTCCCAGATGTCGCCGTTGCCCAGCACCGGGACGTCCAGGGCCTGCTTCAGGGTGGCGATCGCGTCCCAGTCGGCCTGGCCGGAGTACCGCTGCTCGGCGGTGCGGGCGTGCAACGCCACGGCGGCCACGCCGGCCTCCTGGGCGATCAGGCCGGCCTCCACGTACGTCAGATGGTTGTCGTCGATGCCCTTGCGCATCTTGATGGTCAGCGGGAGACCGTGCTCCGCGGCGGCCCGCACCGCCTGCCGGACGATCCGGCCGAACAGCTTGCGCCGCCAGGGCAGGGCCGAACCGCCGCCGCGCCGGGTCACCTTCGGCACCGGGCAGCCGAAGTTCAGGTCGACGTGATCGGCCAGGTCCCGCTCGCCGACCATCCGGACCGCGGCCTCGGTCACATCCGGGTCCACGCCGTAGAGCTGCAGGCTGCGGAAACCCTCGTCCTCGGCGAACGCGATCATCTTGAGCGTCTTGGGGATCCGCTCCACCAGCGCCCGCGTGGTGATCATCTCGCAGACGTAGACCCCGCCGCCCTGCTCCCGGCAGAGCCGCCGGAACGCCACGTTGGTGATCCCCGCCATCGGAGCCAGGACGACGGGTGGATTGACGGCGTGATTGCCGAGCATGAGCGGAGTCACGCGTTCCAGGGTGGCTCGCTCACCCGAGGAAAGTCAAAATCAAGATCCTCATATGCGCACGTCCGCTGGGGTACGGATCGCATGCTCCCGGCACCCCTCTGTCAAGGGGTTGGTGTGAGGGGTGTTTTAGGGTGGTGGTTGGCGGGTCCGGGTTGTGACTTTTCCGAAGTGTCGATCTTGGGGTTTGGGTCGGCCGCGCTGGAGTTCAGAGTCGCCCCCGTGTGTCCTCCCGGACCCGTCGCTGTCTGTTGTGCCGTGTGGTCGTCTTTGATCATTTGGCGGTAGACGGTGTCGGACAGGCGTCGTTTCAACGCTCGCATGGCTTCCATCGCGGTTTTGCCTTCGGCGCGTTTGCGCTGGTAGTAGGCGCGGCCGGGGGTGTCGAAGCGGAGCTGGGTGATGGCCATGATGTGCAGGACCCGGTTGATGCGCCGGTTCCCGGCCCGGTTGAGCCGGTGATGATGGTTGTCGCCGGAGGACACGTCGATGGGGGCGGTGCCGTTCCAGGTGGCGAAGTGCCCGCGGGTCGGGAAGCGGCTGATGTCGCCGATGTCGCCGAGCAGGCGGGCGGCGCCGGAGGGGCCGATGCCGTTGAGGCTGGTCAGCTGGGTGCCGGTGGCGGCCAGCACGGTCTTCAGCTGCCGGTTGGCTGCTTTGATCTTGGTGTCCAGGGTGGTGAGCTCGTCGGCCAGGTCGCCGGCCAGCTGATAGCGGGTGGCGGTGACGATGTCGCCGGCCGGGACGCTGACGCGTTCGAGCAGGGTGCGGGCCTGGTCGGTGGTCAGGTTCTTCTTCGCGCCGCCGGGGATCAGTTCGAGCAGTAGCTGGTGCAGCCGGTTGATGGTCTCGGTGCGGGCGACACCGAGCTGGTCGCGGCGGTCGGCCAGCAGCCGCAGCGCGACGGTGGCGCCGTCGGCGTGAACGCGGCGCAGGCCCGGGGTGCGCAGGGCGGTCACCGCGATGTGGTGCGCGTCGTGACCGTCGGTTTTACGGCCGTGCCCGGTGTCAAAGTTGCGGGCTTTCGCGGCGAGTTTCGCCGGGACGTCCAGCACGGTTTCGCCGTCGGCGACCAGCCGCTGGGCCAGGTGCCGGCCGATGCCGTTACAGCCCTCGACCGCCCACACCCGGCCGGCGTGACGGCGGCCGGCGGCGAGCATCTGCTGGTAGCCACCGGTGTCGGTGCCGTACCTGCCACGGGCCAGCACCTGTTCACGCTCGTTGATGATCTCGATCGTCGCGGACCGCTTGTGCGGATCGACTCCAATGATCAGCTGACCCATGTACCCGTTGACCTTCCCGTCGTCGCGGCAGAACCACACCGGCGGGAGGGCAACGCTACTTACAGCTGGGCAAACCCCTCTTCAGCCACTCCGCGCCACGGTGACCGGCAGGGTCCAAGCCGGGAGAGAGCCACACCCCGCCATCTGAGTGGGCAGCGCGGGCCTGAGCACCCTACCGATCACCTCGACCAAGCCTGGCCGGGCCGCGGTCGTACACCAAATTCTCTTTAAGTAGCGCGGGCCGGGCGGGCTGATCTGGCCGCCGCAAAACGCCGCCGGTGACGAGGCAACTGATTCCCCGACGCCGGTGGGGTTTGCCGGTGGCGGGGAATCAGCTGCCTCGTCACCGGTTACCAGGCGTTTTGCCGCGGAGCGAAGCGGAGCCAGTCAGCTCAGCGTCCAGGGCGATCAGCCCACCCTTCATTGCCCGCGGGTGGTTCCGGAGATCAAACCCGGCTTGCTAGCGGTCGCCGTCCCGCTCGATCAATGTGTCCAGCATCCCGACGATCTGCTCCATGCCGTCCTTGAGGCCGAGCATGTTGAACTCGAGCCGCGCCAGCGCCCCCGAGTGGCTCCGGTGCATCGCGGTGTGCCTGTCCAGGGTCGCGGTGTGCTTCGCGAGAGTCGCGGTGTGCTCGGACTGCGTTTGCGCCACGGCCTGGATGAGCTCTTGCTGGACGCGCAGCTTCTCGCCGATGTCGGACAGGTCCCGATCTTGGCTGGCGCGGAGCCTCTCCTGCTCGCTCATGCGCTCCTCCAGGCTGGTCACGCGTTCTTCCAGGGTGGGCATCGATGCCTCCAGGGGTGAAGGTTAGCCGGTCCGCCAACCGGCGGCGCGCTTTCACGCCGTGAAGCACTATAGGCGCGAGACTAGATGTCGCGCGTCACCTGAACGAGTGCGTGATCCGCGCTCATCTGACAGAGTCGGGCGCATGTGTGAGGACAGAGTCGGGCGCATGAGTGAGGGGCAGAGTCGGGCGCATGAGTGAGGGGCAGAGTCGGGCGCATGAGTGAGGGGCAGAGTCGGGCGCATGAGTGAGGGACAGGGTCCGCGCCGACTGGTGGCGGTTTTCGCGTCGCCGGTGGCCGAGATGCTGGGGCGGTTCGGGATCGAGCTGGGTTACCAGGTCGTGGTGGTGGAGCCAGACCCGACCCGGCTGCAGGGGACGCCACGGCCGCACGGGGACCGGGTGGTCGCCGACCTGGCCGCGGCGGCGCCGGACGAGCACACCGACGTGCTGCTCACCGACCATCACCGGCCGGAGATCGGGACCCTGCTGCGGGAGGCGCTGGCCGGCGAGTCGCGCTGGATCGGCATCCTGGGCAACCCGCGGCACGAGGGCCCGCACGTGGCCGCGCTGCGCGAGCTGGGCGTGCCGGACGAGGAGATCGCCCGGGTGCACCGCCCGGTCGGCCTGAACATCGGCAGCCGGACGCCACCGGAGATCGCCCTCGCGGTGCTTGCCGGCCTGATCGCCGACCGCAACGACCGCCCCGGCGGCTTCGCGTTCTGACCGCGACCACAACGCCTTTCCCCCGTCGACGACGAGAGTGCCGAAAACGACTGGCGAAGCGTGGTCGTTTTCGGTGCTCTCGTCATCGACTCACCGGGGCCAAATGCCGCCGGAGCGAAGCGGAGGCGATCAAGCGCAGCCGGGCAGGCGCTTGATCAGGTAGTCCTCGATCTGGGAGAGGGAGACCCGCTCCTGCTTCATGGTGTCGCGGTCCCGGACGGTCACCGCGTCGTCGGTGAGCGTGTCGAAGTCGACCGTGACGCAGAACGGGGTGCCGATCTCGTCCTGCCGGCGGTACCGGCGGCCGATCGCCTGCGAGTCGTCGAACTCGACGATCCAGCGCTTGCGCAGGTCGGCGGCGAGCCCCTTGGCCTTCGGCGACAGCTCCGGGTTGCGGGACAGCGGCAGCACCGCGACCTTGACCGGGGCCAGCCGCGGGTCGAACCGCATGACCGTGCGCTTGTCGACGCCGCCCTTGGTGTTCGGCGCCTCGTCCTCGTCGTACGCCTCGAGCAGGAAGGCCAGCACCGCGCGGGTCAGGCCGGCGGCCGGCTCGATCACGTACGGCGTCCAGCGCTCCTGCTTCTCCTGGTCGAAGTAGGACAGGTCGACGCCGGAGTGCTTGGAGTGCGTGGCCAGGTCGAAGTCGGTCCGGTTCGCGATGCCCTCGAGCTCGGCGAACTCGCTGCCGCCGAACTGGAAGCGGTACTCGATGTCGACGGTCCGCTTCGAGTAGTGCGAGAGCTTCTCCTTGGGGTGCTCGTAGAACCGCAGGTTGCTCTCCGAGAGGCCCAGCCCGCGGTACCAGTTCCAGCGCTCCTGCAGCCAGTACTCGTGCCACTCCTCGTCGCTGCCCGGCGCGACGAAGAACTCCATCTCCATCTGCTCGAACTCACGGGTCCGGAAGATGAAGTTGCCCGGAGTGATCTCGTTCCGGAAGCTCTTGCCGACCTGGGCGATGCCGAACGGCGGCTTCTTGCGGGCCGCGGTCGCCACGTTCAGGTAGTTCACGAAGATGCCCTGGGCGGTCTCCGGGCGCAGGTAGTGCAGGCCCTCGGTGCTCTCGGTCGGGCCGAGGTAGGTCTTCATCAGGCCGTTGAACATCTTCGGCTCGGTGAAGGTGCCCTTGTTGCCGCAGTTCGGGCAGTTCAGCTCCTGCAGCGAGGCCGGCGGGTTGCCGTGCTTGGCCTCGTAGGCCTCCTCCAGGTGGTCGGCCCGGAAGCGCTTGTGGCAGGACTGGCACTCGGTCAGCGGGTCGACGAACGCGTCGAGGTGCCCGGAGGCAGCCCAGACGTCGCGGTTCAGGATCACGGCCGAGTCGAGGCCGACGATGTCGTCCCGCTGCTGGACCATGGTGCGCCACCACTGGCGGCGGACGTTCTCCTTGAGTTCGACGCCCAGCGGACCGTAGTCCCAAGCCGAGCGGGTCCCTCCGTAGATCTCACTGGAGGGAAAGACGAAGCCCCGGCGCTTGGCAAGGCTGACAACGGAATCGATGCGGTCGGCAGGCATGAGTCTCCTACGCCGGCTGGGTGTCGGCGGGATCAATCGGTGACAAGACGGATAGGGAGATTACTCTCCGATACTGCACACCTGGAATCCGCCCGTGCTGGTGTTCGACCCGAGCTGCGCGGAAAGGTGATCGACGTCGCCGTCCGGATAGGTCAGGTCGACCGGCACCTCGCCACTGACCAGATCGACGTCACCGATCGTGTAGCTGTCGAACTGCTCCTCGCGGGCGATCCGCGCCTTGTAGCGCTCGCGGCTCTCGAAGCTCTTGGCCTCCTGGCAGAGCTGGTCGTACGCCTTGTCGTAGTCCTTGTCGTGGACCGCGTCCAGGTAGTCGCTGACCACCACGTGCGCCTGCTCGTTGACCGCGCTGGTCATCGCGATGCCCAGGCCGATCACCGCGGCCAGGCCGCCGCCGCAGACCAGCGCCACGATGCCGCCGCCGATCCCGAACCCGAGACCGATCCGGCGGCCGCGGCCCTCGACCGGCGGGGCCGGGAACGGCGGATGCACGCCCGGGCCGGGCGGCGGGGGCGGCGCGACCGGTGGCGGCGGCGCCAGCACGGCCGGCGGGACCGGCGGGGCGGGCGGGAAGGGCGGTTGACCGTAGGCCATGGATCCCAGCCTAGTGTTCAGCGCCAGGACTCGGCGGCCCGGTCACTCTCGATGATCTTGACGGGCTCCCCCGGGCCGGCGCTGGCGAGCGTCTCGAAGGCGGACGGCTCGTCCAGCGACTGGGCGAGCAGCGGGGTGGCGTGCACCTTGACGTCGAAGGCGCCCAGCGCGCGGCGGTACGCTCCGACCGACTCCCACTCGGTCACCAGGGTCCAGGCGGCGGTGTCCTCCAGCGCCCGGGTGAGCCGTCCGGAGCGGTAACCCGGGCACGCGGCCAGGGCAGCGAGCGCGGCGTGCGCCCGCTCCAGGAATCCGTCCCGCGTGTCCGGCGGGACCGTGAAGCGGTTGAGCACCAGCATGTGACGAGCGTACGCACTCTGACAGGAGCCACGGTGACGACGTCCGACCCTTTCCTGCGCCGCCTCGCCAAGGTGAACCCGACCACCGCGTTCATCACCGCGCTGGCCTTGCTGCTGGCCGGGCTCTTCCTGCCCGGGGTGATCGGCGCGCTGCTGCTCGGGCTGCTCGCCGCCGGACTGGCCGCGCTGACCTTCACCACCTGGCCGGTGCAGTCGCCGATCACCCGGCTGGTCCGGGTGATCCTGCTGACCCTGCTGATCGTGGCGGTGGTCAGCAAGGCGATGGCGTAGAACCCATGCGCTTTTGACAATCATTGTCATTATCGACCACAGTTGGTGGCATGATGCGCCGCCTGCTGCCCCTGCTGCTCGTGCTGGCCGGCCTGGCCGGCTGCGGCGCGCGGGCGGAGGCCGGCGGACGCCTCCCGATCGTCGCCGCGTTCTACCCGCTGCAGTTCGTCAGTGAGCGGGTCGGCGGCGACCTGGTCCAGGTGGTCAACCTGACCAAGCCGGGCGCCGAGCCGCACGACGTGGAGCTCAGCCCGCGCCAGGTGGCCCGGATCGTCGACGCCCGGGTGGCGGTCTACCTGCACGGCTTCCAGCCCGCGGTGGACGCCGCGATCGCGCAGAACGCGGAGCGGCAGGGATACGACGTGTCCGGCGCGGTCAGCCTGCTGCACGCCGACGAGGCGGAGGGCCAGGAGGCGGAGGGCCACGAGGGGCACGACCACGGGGACGAGGCGACCGACCCGCACGTCTGGCTGGACCCGGTCCGGCTGGCCGCGATCGGTGACGGCCTGGCCGAGCGGCTGGCCACGACCGACCCGGCGCACGCGGCCGACTACCGGGCCCGGGCCGCCACCCTGCACCGCCAGCTCACCGAGCTGGACGCCGAGTTCGCCGCCGGCCTGGCCACCTGCGCCCGGCGCGAGCTGGTCACCAGCCACACCGCCTTCCACTACCTGGCCGACCGCTACCACCTGACCCAGGTGGGGATCACCGGCGTCGATCCGGAGGCCGAGCCCTCGCCGCGCCGGCTCGCCGAGGTCGCCGCCGAGGCCCGCGCGCACGGCACCACCACGATCTTCTTCGAGACGCTGGTCAGCCCGAAGGTCGCCGAGACGATCGCGCGCGAGGCCGGCGCGACCACCGCGGTGCTCGACCCGCTCGAGGGCCTGACCGACCCGGACGCGGACTACTTCTCGGTGATGCGGGCCAACCTGGCCGCTCTGACCACAGCATTGGGGTGCGGCACATGAGCATCGTCGAGGTCCGGCACATGGCGGCCGGTTACGACGGCCGGGAGATCCTCCGGGACGTCTCGCTCCGCGTCGCCGCCGGCGACGTGGTCGCCGTGCTCGGCGCCAACGGCTCCGGGAAGTCCACGCTGATCCGCACGGTCCTCGGCCTGGTTCCGGTCCGCCGCGGCGAGATCGATCTTTTCGGTACGCCGCAGCGCCGCTTCCGGCAGTGGGAGCGGATCGGCTACGTGCCGCAGCGTCTCGGCGCCGGCAGCGGCGTCCCGGCCACGGTCGGCGAGGTGGTGGCGTCCGGCCGGCTGGCCCGCCGCGGCCTGTTCCGGCTGCCCGGCGCCGCCGACCGGGCCGCGGTCCGGGAGGCGCTCACCGCGGTCGGGCTGCTGGACCGGATCGGCGACCCGGTCGCCACCCTCTCCGGCGGCCAGCAGCAGCGCACCCTGATCGCCCGGGCCCTGGCCGGCCAGCCCGACCTGCTGGTGCTGGACGAGCCGACGGCCGGCGTGGACGCGGCCAGTCAGGAGGCGTTCGCCGGGGCGCTGACCAAGTTCGCCGCGGACGGCGGGACGATCGTGCTGGTGCTGCACGAGCTGGGCCCGCTGCGGCCGCTGATCGGCCGGGCCGTGGTGGTGCACGACGGGCGGATCGTGCACGACGGGGCGCCGCCGGAGCCGGCCGGGCACCACGCCGAGCCGGGGCACGACCACGTGCACCCGCACGCCGACGAGGAGAAGGCCGGCATCTGCGAGTGGGCGCCGGCCGACGTGACGAAGGCGTACTGACAATGGATCTTCTGACCTATCCCTTCATGCTCCGGGCCCTGGCCGGCGCGCTGATCATCGGGCTGGCCGCGCCGGCCCTCGGGATCTATCTGGTGCAGCGGCGGCTGTCGCTGATCGGCGACGGCATCGGGCACGTGGCGCTCACCGGCGTCGGCGTCGGCCTGCTCACCCACCAGTCGCCGGTGCTCACCGCGGTGCTGGTGTCGGTGGCCGGCGCGGTCGCCGTCGAGCTGGTCCGCGAGCGCGGCCGCACCTCCGGCGACCTGGCCCTGGCACTGCTCTTCTACGGCGGCATCGCGGGCGGCGTGGTGCTGGTCGGGCTCTCCGACGACAGCAGCAACGCCAGCCTGATGCAGTACCTGTTCGGCTCGCTGATCACCACATCGCCGCAGGACATCGCGGTGATCGCCGGGCTGGGCGTGGCCGTGCTGGTCGCCATGCTGCTGTTCCGCCCGGCGCTCTTCGCGCTCTGCAACGACGAGGAGTACGCCCGGGTCAGCGGCCTGCCGGTGCGCACCCTCAACCTGCTGCTCGCGGTGACCACCGCGGTCACCGTGACGATCGCCATGCGCACCGTCGGGCTGCTGCTGGTCTCCGCGCTGATGGTGGTCCCGGTGGCGGCCGCCCAGCAGGTCACCCGCGGGTTCCGGTCGACCATGGCGGTGGCCATGCTGATCGGGATCTGCGCGGCCGGCGCCGGCGTGGTGCTCTCCGGGCAGATCGACACCGCGCCCGGCGCCACCACGGTGCTGCTGGCCCTGGCCGCCTTCCTGATCACCACCGCGGCCGGCGCGCTCTGGCAGCGCCGGCGCCGGGCCGCCACGCCGGCCCAGGTCGAGCCCCCGGACGTCGTGATCCATGCCTGACCGGGGCCGCACGGTACGGTGGTCGGCACCATGACGGCCACCGGTTACGAAGCGTACGAATCCGCGGGCGCGCTGTTGCGGGCGTTGTCCGCGCCGATCCGGATCGCCATCGTCGCCGAGCTGGGTTCGGGCGAGCGCTGTGTGCACGATCTGGTGGAACGGCTCGGCGCCGCGCAGCCGCTGGTCTCGCAGCACCTGCGGGTGTTGCGCGGGGCCGGCGTGGTGCGGGGTGTCCGGCGCGGCCGAGAGATCGCATACTCCCTGGTGGACGAACACGTCGCGCACATCGTGGCGGATGCCGTCAGCCATGCGAGGGAGAACCGATCGTGAACCCGGAAAGTAGTGCGCAGCGCAACACCAAGCAGCGGAGCGCGGTGCGTGAGGCGCTCGCCGAGGCCGAGGGTTTCCAGAGCGCGCAGGACCTGCACGCGATGCTGCGCGGCCGGGGCGAGCGGGTCGGCCTGACCACCGTCTACCGCACGCTGCAGGGGCTGGCCGACGCCGGCGAGGTGGACGTGATGCGCCCGCCCGGCGGCGAGCACCTCTACCGGCGGTGCAGCCAGGGGCATCACCACCACCTGGTCTGCCGGTCCTGCGGGCGGACCGTCGAGGTGCTCGGCCCGGCGGTCGAGTCGTGGGCCGACAAGGTGGCCGGCGAGCACGGCTTCGTCGACGTCGCGCACACCCTGGAGATCTTCGGCACCTGCCCGGAGTGCGCCGCGAAGGCCGGATGATCGTCCGCGGCCGCCCGCCGCGAGCACGCCGGCACGGCTGAGTAATCCCTGAGTGGGCCCGGATGCGCGGATCCGGCCCGGGTGCGAGGCTTCCGCTTGTGAAGCTCTATGCGGACCGCGTCCCCCTGGCCTCCCGCCAACTGATCACCGACCTGCTCGTCGTCCTCTGGATCTACCTGTGGGTCCGGGTCGCCCTCGGGATCCACGACCTGGTGGAGAAGCTGGCCGTGCCCGGCGCGAAGCTGGAGAGCGCGGGCAGCGGAATCGCCGACAACCTGGCCGACGCCGGCGGCAAGGTGGGCCGGGTGCCGGTGGTCGGCGACCAGCTCACCAAGCCGTTCACCGGGGCGGCCGACGCCGCCCGGTCGATCGCCGAGGCCGGCCACCAGCAGCAGGAACTGGTCGACAAGCTGGCGCTGATCCTGCCGCTGATGGCGATCGCGGTGCCGCTCGCCCTGGTGCTCTTCCTCTGGCTGCCGCTGCGGCTGCGCTGGATCCGGCGCGCCTCGGTGGCCGCCGCGGTCCGCGACGAACCGGCCGGCCGGGATCTGCTGGCGCTGCGGGCGCTGGCCTCCCGGCCGCTCGGCGAGCTGACCCGGCTGGGTCCGGACATCGCGCAGAGCTGGCGCAACGGCGACGCGGCCGCCGTGGACGCGCTGGCCGAGCTGGAACTCAGGCGTCTCGGTCTGCGCCCGTCCCGGAGCTGACCGCGGCCGGGGTGTCGTCCAGGACGAAACCGTCCTTGTCCTCGTCCTCGCCCCAGTTGCGGTGGGTGATCGGCAGGATCGCCCAGAAGGTCAGGAACCAGCCGGCCGCCACCACGGTCAGGATCACCGCCCAGCGGGCGTGCAGCACGTAGTCGGTGATCAGCAGGACGCTGCTGACCATCGACACCAGCATGCAGGCCAGCCCGCCGGTGGCCATCCGGTGCGAGTAGCGGACCAGCTCCGGTTTGCGGCCCTGCCGGAACAGGGCGCGGTGGAACGCCACCGGCGAGATGATCAGCGCGGTCGCGAAGGCGGCGCTGATCAGCGCCACCATGTAGACGTCCTTCTGGAACGCGGTGGCCTTGGGGAAGCCACTGGAGAACGGCAGGGTCAGCAGGAAGGCGAAGAGGATCTGCACGCCGGTCTGAGCGACCCGCAGCTCCTGCAACAGGTCCGCGAAGTTCCGGTCCCAACGCTGTTTTTCGGTTTCCTTCGACGAGGGGGCCATGGTGCTCCGCCATTCCCCGTCCCGGCCATGGTCAAACGCCGATCCGCGCCAGCACCGCGTCGGCCAGCTCGGCCGGCGCCTGCTCGGGCACCCAGTGACTGACCCCGCGGATCGCGACCAGCTGATAGTCGGCGCTCACCCAGTCGGCGGTGCGCAGCACGGCGGTCAGCCCGACCACGCCGTCCCGGTCGCTCCAGACGAACGTGGTCGGCACGGTGATCTCGCCCAGGTCGGCGACGTCCGCGGTGCGGAACGCGCGGTACCAGTTCAGCCCGCCGGTCAGCCGGCCCGGCTCGCGCATCGCCTTGACGTAGAGGTCGGCGCGCGGCCCGATCGGGCCGAACATCCGGCGCAGCACCAGCGCGCCGCCGCCGAGCAGCAGCTTCTCCGCCACCGGGCTGCGGAACAGCTGGAAGTACGCCAGCCGGGCCTGCTGGCTCGGCCGGACCCGCAGGGCCAGCATCATGGCCCGCGGGTGCGGCACCGAGACCGCGGTCAGCGTCCGCACCCGCTCCGGGTGCCGGCCGGCCACCAGCCAGGCCACCTGGGCGCCCCAGTCGTGCCCGACCAGGTGCGCCGACTCGATGCCGAGGCTGTCCAGCACGCCGAGCACGTCGGCCACCGCCTCGCCGATCCGGTAGGAGCCGGCGCCGGACGGGCGGGCGCCGGGCGAGTAGCCGCGCTGGTCCATCGCGTAGGTGCGCAGGCCGGCCGCGTGCAGCCGGGGCAGCAGGAGATCGAACTCGCGGCGGTCCTGCGGGAAACCGTGCAGCAGCAGCACCGGCTGCCCGTCCTCGGGACCCCCTTCGGTCACCTCGAACGTCAGGCCGCGAGCCTTGACCTGCATGTGATCACTCCCTCGCTGTGCTGGACCGATGCGCCGGTGTTAGCGTCATCGAAGCACATCCAACGAAGCTCGGCCGGGATCGCGCGGACAGCGCGTCGCGGACGGGATTCGATCCGACAGGGGAGCGCACAGCGCTGAGAGTGCGGCCTGGCCGCAGACCCTCGCACCTGATCTGGGTAATGCCAGCGCAGGAAGTTCGGTCTTCTCCAGCCGCGCCATGTTCACGCATGGCGTGCGTCTCCTCCCGGTGCATACACGCTGGGAGGCGTACATGAAAACGGACAACCCCACCAAGTGGCGCACGATAGACATCGTGATCGCCTCGGTCATCGCCGTCGCGTTCGGCGTGATCTTCTGGGCCTGGGACGCGGTCTGGGCCGCCACCGAGAACGCGTTCCTGTTCTTCCCGCCGGCCCAGTCGGTGCTCTACGGCATGTGGTTCCTGCCGGCCGTGCTGAGCGGGCTGATCATCCGGAAGCCGGGCGCCGCGTTCTTCACCGAGACCGTCGCCGCGATCATCTCGGCGCTGCTCGGCAACAAGTGGGGCGCCACGGTGATCATCCAGGGCGCCGTCCAGGGCCTCGGCGCCGAGCTGGCCTTCGCGATGTTCCGCTACCGGGTCTTCAACCTGCCGGTCAGCGTCCTCTCCGGCGCCCTGGCCGGCGTGGTCGCCGCGGTCTTCGACTGGTTCGTCTGGACCTACGACTACGCCCTGTGGAGCTACCGGGTGCCGTACGCGCTGATCACCGTGGCCAGCGCCGCGGTCGTCGCCGGCGCCGGCGCCTGGCTGGTGGTCCGGGCGCTGGCCCCGACCGGCGTCCTCGACCGGTTCGCCGCCGGCCGGGAACGGGCACTGATCTAGTTCATGTCCGAGGTTCTGCTGCGCGGGTTCGGATGGCGGCACGCGGGCCGTCGCGCCTGGGCGGTGCGCGGGCTGGACCTGCACGTGCGGCGTGGCGAGCGGGTGCTCCTGCTGGGTCCCTCCGGGGCCGGCAAGAGCACCCTGCTGGCCGCGCTGGCCGGGCTGCTGCCGGAGGACTCCGGCGAGGCCGAGGGCAGCATCGAGATCGACGGGCTGGAGCCGCGCAAGGCCCGGGACCGGGTCGGCATCCTGTTCCAGGATCCGCAGACCCAGCTGGTGATGGCCCGCTCCGGCGACGACGTGGCCTTCGGCCTGGAGAATCGGGGAGTGCCCGCGGCCGGCATCTGGCCCCGGGTCGCCGACGCTCTCACCCGGGTCGGTTTCCCGTACCGGAACGATCGCCCCACCCATGCGCTCTCCGGCGGCGAGGCGCAGCGCCTGGCGCTCGCCGGGGTGATCGCGCTGCGGCCCGGTCTGCTGCTGCTCGACGAGCCGACCGCCAACCTGGACCCGGCCGGCGCCGCGCTGATCCGCGACGCGATCGGCCGGACCGCCGGCACGGACACCACGCTGATCATCGTGGAGCACCGGGTGGCCGAGGCGTTGCCGCTGGTGGACCGGGTGGTCGTGCTGGCGCCGGGGGGTGGGGTGCGGGCCGACGGCACGCCCGAGTCGGTGTTCGCGGCCCACGGCGACGAGCTCGCCGGCGAGGGCGTCTGGGTGCCGGGCCGGGCCGTCGGCAGACCGGCTCCTTCGGTACGCCCCTCCGCTGCCGACGAGCTGGTGTGTGCCGAGCGGGTCACCGTCCCGGGCCGGCTCCCCGAGGTGTCGCTGACCGCGCGGGCCGGCCAGGTGCTGGCGGTGACCGGCCCCAACGGCGCCGGCAAGTCCACCTTGGCGCTGCTGCTCGGCGGCCTGCTCGCGCCGGGCGGCGGGCGGATCACCGGGTTCGGCGACAAGCGCCCGCCGCACCGGTGGCGGGCTGCCACGCTGACCCAGCGGATCGGCTCGGTCTTCCAGAACCCGGAACACCAGTTCGTCACCGGCCGGGTCGCCGACGAGCTGGCCCTCGGCCCGCGCCGGCTGGGCCGGCCGGCCGACGAGATCCGGCGGACGGTCGACGAGCTGCTGCACCGGCTGCGGCTGGAGAAGCTGGCGGCGGCCAACCCGTACACGCTCTCCGGCGGCGAGGCCCGGCGGCTGAGTGTGGCGACCGCGCTGGCCACCGCGCCGCGCTTGCTGGTGCTCGACGAGCCGACGTTCGGCCAGGACCGGCGGACCTGGCGGGAGCTGGTCGCGCTGGTCGGTGAGCTGCGCGACGAGGGGCACGGGATCGTGGCGGTCACCCATGACGAGGACTTCGTGCGTACCGTAGCCGATGTGACCGTGACCCTCGGCGGCCCGGAGTGAGCCTGATCCTGGAGCCGGTCGCGGATGCGAACGCGCCGCTGGCGCGCCGCAATCCGGTCGCCAAGCTGGGCGCCGCGTTGCTCTTCACCCTGCCGCTGGTGGTGACGCTGGACCCGGTCACGCCCGGGGTGGCGCTGCTGGTCGAGCTGGCCGCGCTGCCGTTCTTCGGGGTGCGCGCCGGGATGCTCGCCCGGCGGGCCTGGCCGCTGCTGGTGGCGGCGTTCGGGGTGCTGGTCAGCATGCTGCTGTTCGCCGCCGACCGGGATGGCGCGCTGCTCCTCTCGCTCGGGCCGGTGGACGTCACCACCGGGGTGCTGGCCGCCGCGGCCGGCCTGATCCTGCGGATCTTCGCGGTGGCGCTGCCCGGGATCGTGGTGTTCGCCACCACCGATCCGACCGACCTGGCCGACGCGCTGGTGCAAAACGCCAAGGCGCCGGCCCGGTTCGCGATCGGGGCGCTCGCCGCGTTCCGGCTGTTGCCGCTGCTCGGCCAGGAGTGGCGGATGTTGAACCTGGCCCGGCGGGCGCGCGGGATCGACGCCGGGCGCAACCCGGCGGTGTTCGCCTCGACCGGGTTCGCGCTGCTGGTCGGCGCGCTGCGGCGCGGGGTGCGGCTGGCGGTGGCGATGGACGCCCGGGGGTTCGACTCGGCGACGCCGCGGACCTTCGCCCGGGTGCAGCGCTTCACCCGGGCCGACGCCGCGCTGGTGGTGATCTCGCTGCTGCTCTCCGCGACGATCCTGGCCGCCACGATCACTTTCGGTCTGTTCCGGCCGATCATCGGTTGAGACCTGTTCGTCGCGGCGTCATCGGTTCGACAGTGGACGTTGTCCTGCGGTCGCGAGATTGCACCTCATGGGTCACGGCCACGATCATTTTGTTGAGGCGACGACGAGCGGGAACGACGTTCCCGAAGCGCTCGATCTGAGCATCCCGGACAGCGAACTCTCCCCCGCCGACAACTCCCGTCGTCACTTCCTGCGCGGTGCGGGCCTGCTCGGCGCCGGCGCGGCGGCCGCGTCGGTGCTCGCCCGGCCCGGCGCCGCGGCCGCCGCCGGCCTCCCGCACACCCACGACCACGTCGGGGGCGGCTCGGCGAAGGGCGGGTTCTCCTGGCTCGCCGGGGACCACCACATCCACACCCAGTACAGCTCGGACGCCCAGTACCGGGTGCTCGACCAGGCCAAGCACGGGCACGCCTACGGGCTGGACTGGCTGGTCATCACCGACCACGGCAGCGCCACCCACGCCAAGATCGGCGTGGACAAGGTGAACCCGGACATCGTCAAGACCCGCTCCGAGATCCGGGACCTCCTGACCTTCCAGGGTCTGGAGTGGAACATCCCGGGCGCCGAGCACGCGACCGTGTTCGTGCACCCGGGCAAGCACGAGGTGGACGTCCTCAAGCGGTTCGAGAACGCGTACGACGGCTCGCTGCTGCCGGCCACCAACACCGCCGCGCAGAACGAGGCGCTCGCCATCGAGGGCATCCGGTTCCTCGGCGAGCAGGTCAAGGCGCGCAAGGTGGACGGCGCACTGTTCCTGGCCAACCACCCGGCCCGGCGCGGCATCGACTCGCCGCACGAGATCCGCAACTGGCGGGACGCCGACCCGAGCGTCGCGATCGGCTTCGAGGGCGCGCCCGGCCACCAGGCGGCCGGCATCCCGGCGCCGAACGGCCGGGGCGGCGCCCGCGGCTACTACGACAACAACCCGTCGGCCGCGTCGTTCCCCGGCTACCCGCTGGAGAGCTACCGCACCTGGGGTGGCTTCGACTGGATGACCGCCACGGTCGGCGGCCTGTGGGACAGCCTGCTCGCCGAGGGCAAGGCCTGGTGGATCACGGTGAACTCGGACTCGCACGTGGTCTACCTGGACCAGTCCGACCGCGGGCCGGGCAGCGACTTCGAGGCGAACGGCAAGTACGACGACCCGGTCTACACCTGCAAGACGCTGACCACGGCCGGTGACTTCTGGCCCGGCTACTACGGGCGGACCAACGTCGGCTCGACCTCGTTCTCGTACCGCGCGGTGATGGACGGGCTGCGCGCCGGACGGGTCTGGGTCGACCACGGCCGCCTGATCAAGGGGCTGGACGCCCGGGTCCGGCAGACCGGCGACCGGCGCCGGCACACCGGCACCCCGCTCGGTGGCGTGCTCCAGGTCAAGCGGGGCACCTCCACCGAGCTGACCCTGGACATCGACCTGCAGGACACGCCGAACTGGGCGACCTTCATCCCGCGGCTCAAGCGGGTGGACGTGATCGTCGGCACGGTCACCGGGCCGGTGGCGAACAAGGACGCCTTCACCGCCCCGGACACCCGGGTGGTCAAGTCCTTCGAGATCAGCCGGACCAGCGGGACGGTGTCGGTCAGCTTCGACCTGGGCCGGCTGGACAAGCCGTTCTACGTCCGGGTGCGGGGCACCGACGGGAACCGGACCCAGCCCGGGCTGATGGGGGCCGGGGTCGACCCGTACGGGCCGAAGCTGGACGTGGCCGGCGACGCCGACCCGTGGGGTGACCTGTGGTTCTACACCAACCCCATCTGGGTCCTGCCCCGATGACGCAGTCCCTGAGTGCCGCCGCCGTCCCCGGCGGCGGCCCCGCCTCGGTCTCGGTCTCGCAGGCGGCGGGCCGCGCCTCGGTCTCGCAGGGCGGCGGCACCGCTCGCATCGTCGGGGTCAGTCTGGGGCACCGGACGCTGGCCGAGGCCGACCACTGGATCCAGCAGCTGGCGCCGAGCCCGGTGCTGGCCTGCACCCACCTGGTGCCGGTCCCGTTCCCGCACGTGGCGATCAGCCTGCTCACCCCGGCGGCCTTCGACACCGCCCCGGAGTTGCGGGTGGCGGCGGAGGCGGCGGAGACCGGCCTGGCCGGCCGCGCCGTCCTCTTCCCGGGCAGTACCCGGCTGACCGGGTCGCTGACCGTGAGCGAGATCCTGCAGCGCAGCTCGATCGCCCGGGTGGAGGTGCTGGGCAGCGGCCCGGCCGACCCGGCCACGATCGTGGACACCGGCGACTTCGTCCGCCCCCAGTTCCGCTCCGGCGAACTGGTCCTGGTCACCACCCCGGCCGCCGGCGACCGCCTGGTCCCCTTCGAACGCCGCGACCCGACCCCCTGCTGCGCCGCCCACTGACCCGCACTCCCCCGGCCCGGAGCTGTCCCGACAGCCCGGGCCGGGCCGGGCTCACTCCGCTGACGAAGCTGCTCCCTGACGGCCGAGCAGCGCCGCCACGTCCGCGGCGAGCCGGGTGGTGGCCTCGATCTCGGCCTTGCGGATCGACACGCTCTCCACGTTGAAGCCGTAGGGCACGCCCAGGTGCTCGCAGAAATCGCGCAGGTCACGGGCGATGTCGAGGCAGTGCTTGTACGACTCGGCGAGCGGGTCGGCGGTGTGCCGCAGCGAGTTCTCCAGCCAGCGGGGCACGTCGACGCCGAGCCAGCGCAGGAACTCCAGGGTCTTGAGTGAGCCGCACAGCGACAACGTGAAGATCACCGTCCGGGGCGGGACCCCCCGCGCCCGGCACTCGTAGTAGTAGTCGGAGATCAGGTTCTTCGTCTCGTTGACGTGGTAGATCACCTGCGAGATGAAGAAGCTCGCGCCCCGCTCCTGCTTGGCCAGCATGCGCAGGTGCTCCTCGCGCCGCTCGCCGATCACCACGGCGCCCAGCGGCAGCTCCGGGCGCACCTCGGCGCGCAGCTCCTGAGCCCGGCGCAGACCGGTGTGGACCGCCTTGCCGCCGGACGACGCCCCGACGAAGACGCTCAGCACCCGCTCCGGGTCGGCCTCGCGCATCCAGTCCCGCAGCTCGTCCTCGGCGTACTTCCCGACGCAGCGGTAGATGATCACCGGCTTGGTCCAGGCCCCGAGGTGCGTCTCGTAATACCGCGCCGGGTCGAGCGTGGCCAGGAACGGGAACGGCCGCTCCTCCGGGTTCCGGTCCGACTCGTCGTCGATGTCGTAGAGGATCAGCCCGTCGACGTCGAGCCCGCCGATCCGCTCCAGCGTGACCTCGGCGATCTCCTTGATCCGCTCCTCGGCGGTGCTCCGCTTCGGCGGCGTCACGCTGAACAGCAGCACACCACTACGGGTTTCGGCGAGCAGCCGCGGCAGTCCGGCACGAGTCATGCCCCAACCCTAAGAACCCCCTCCCCCGTGACCTGCACAACACCCACCCCATCCCGCCAGGCGAGCCCACCCCTTTCCGGTACGCCGTGAGCCGGGCGCCATCCTCACCGTCGGCGCCCGTCATGCCCCCGGTCGCGAGAAGTCAGTCCACCGTGCCCGGCTTGGCAATCCATCGGGTCGGCTGGCCCGTCACCCCGGCAACCAGCTCGAAGTCACGGTCGTAGTGCAGCACCGTCATCCCGAGAGATTCCGCCGTCGCCGCAACCAAGAGGTCAACGGCACCTGCGGATCGATGCGCGCCCTTGTGCGCGAGGAGTTCCTGCACCTCGAGCGCGCGGTGGTAGATCGCGTCCGGCATGAGCGCCCACTTGTATCGCTCGCGGACAACGGAGCCCAACTCCCGCCGATGATCCATGGACCGAGCGGTGTAATAGATCTCCAACTCGGTCAGCTCGCAGATGGAGAACAAGCCGGACCGTAGGTAGTCACCCCAGGCATCCCGAAGCGCCACCTCTCGCGCCAACCGGAAGTATGCGCTGGTGTCGACCAGGAACTGCGCGGTCATCGCCGATAGGTGCTTTTGTCGAGGAACTCGTCGAAGTCGCCGCGCGCGCCCATCTCGGCGAGTTTCTCCATGGCCTCGACCCGCTTGCGGATGTCAACGATCTCACGCAGCGCGGCGTTCACCGTGTCGGCGGCATTCCTGGTGCCGAGAATCTTGGCCGCCTCGATCAGAGTCTCGTCGTCCAGGTTGAGCTGCACGTTCTCGATCTTCGCTTCCATGGACACCCCCACACCGCACCTCCCCTCAGGATAGGCACCCCGCCCGGCTGGGGGTTGCTCTACGACTAGACTAGTCGCGCGCATTGATCGACTCAACTGGCCATCACACCCGCGAGGGAACCCGCGGCCTCAGGCGAGCTCGGCCAGATCGGTTCCGGTCAGCTGGACGGCGGCGGCCGCGACGTTCTGTTCCAGGTGCCCGACCTTGCCGGTGCCGGGGATGGCCAGCACGTGCGGCCCCTGATGCAGCGTCCACGCCAGCCGCACCTGATGCTCGGTGACCCCATGCCGTTCGGCTACCCGCCGCACCGCCGCGTCCCGCCCCCGCGCCCCGCCGGCCTCTCCGCGCGCGTCCGACCCCGCCCGCGCGCCCGACTCTGCTCGCGCGCCCGACTCTCCGCGCGCGTCCGACCCTGCCCGCGTGCCCGACTCTCTTCGCGCGCCCGACTCTCCGCGCGCGTCCGACCCTGTGCGCGCGCCGGACTCTCTTCGCGCGCCCGCGATCGCGAAGAACGGCACGAAGGCGATCCCCCGCTCCCCGCACACCCGCAGCAGTTCGTCGTCGCCGCGCACCTCCACCGAGTAGGCGTTCTGCACGCACGCCACCGGCGCGATCCGGGTCGCCTCGTCCAGATCAGCCAGACCGATGTTGGACAGGCCCAGCTGCCGGATCAACCCTTCGGCGCGCATCTCGGCGAGCGCCCCGAACCGCTCCGCCAGCGGGACCGCCACGTTACGGGTGATCCGCAGATTGACCAGATCCAGCGCCTCCACCCCGAGCCGCCGCAGGTTCTCCTCGACCTGGCCGCGCAGCGAGGCCGGCGACTCGGCCGCGCCCCAGTGACCGTCCGGCATCCGCAGAGGTCCGATTTTGGTCGCGATCAAAACCCGCTTCCGGTACGACCCGAGCGCCGCCCCCAGCAACTCGGTCGCATGCCGCACCGGACCGGGCCCGCCGTCGATGATCCCGCCCGGCGAGCAGTAGAACGCCGCCGTGTCGAAGTGATCCACGCCCAGCTCCACGGCCCGGCGCAGCACCCGGATCGCCTCCGAGGTGTCCGGGTCGGCGGTGAGCCGCATCGTCCCGAATCCCATCCGGTTGACCACCCGGTCGCCGAGCCGCCAGGTCCCCGCCGCCGACGCATCCCTCAGTTCCGAAGTCACCCGGCGACGGTAGGCGACGCTCGCCCCGGTCGCCCTCGTCCCGTCACCCGATACCGATTTGCCCCTGTCACTGCTACTTTGTAGATCTACCCGACCAGGGACTTCCGCCTCTGCCCCGCCCCGGACCGCACCGGCATGCTGGGACCATGGAGAGCCGATTTCCCCGGCTCACCGCCGAGGATCTGATCAACCTCGCCGCCGAGAGCCCGGACACCCCGATCCACGTGGCCGCCGTCGCGGTCGTCGACGGCGCGCCGCTGACCGACGCCGCGGGGCGGCTCCGGCTGGACGAGATCCGCGCCACGGTCGGGGAGCGTCTCGACCGGGTGCCCCGGCTCCGGCAGGTGATCCGCGACGCCGGCCCGTTCGCCGGGCGCCCGATCTGGGTGGACGCGCCGAACTTCCGGGTCGCCGATCACATCGATGTCGCTGAGCTGCCCGAGCCCCGCGACGATCAGGTGGCGGAACCGCCGAAGCCCCACGACGAGCAGGTCGCGGAGCCGCCAGAGCCCCGCGACGAGCAGGTCGCGGAACCGCCGAAGCCCCGCGACGAGCAGGTCGCGGAGCCGCCAGAGCCCCACGACGAGGGAGCCACGGAACTACTGGAGCCCCGCGACGAGGAGTCCCTGCTCCGGCTCACCGAGCGGCTCATCCGTCCGGTGCTGGACCCGGCCCGGCCGCGGTGGCGGATGTGGCTGGTGCCCGGCCTGCCCGGCGGGCGGGTCGGCGTCGTGGTCGTGCTGCACCACGTGATCGCGGACGGCATGGCCACCATCCGGCTGCTCACCACCCTGCTCGGCGACACCCCGGACGCACCGGTCCTCCGGCAGCGTCGCCAACCGGCACCTCGCTGGTCCGACCTGGTCACGGACCACTTCCTGGCTCCCGCGCGAGCACTCCGCCAGACCGCCGCCCGCCTCCGGCTTGCCGCGCGACCACCGCACCAGATCACCGACCACTTCCGGGCATCCGCGCAAGCACTGCGCCGGTCGACCCCGCAGTCCTGGACGCGCGGGCGACTTCTGCTCCCGTTCACTGACCGATCCCGGACACCCGGGCGGCCGCTGCTCCCGTTCACTGACCAATCCCGGACACGCGTGCGCCCCGTGCTCCCGTCCGCCGACCAATCGCCGGTCCACGGGATAGCGCCGCCGCAGACCGCCGCGTGGTCGCGGGGCGGGAGCCGCTCGCCGATGGCCGGGCTGCGGATGGTCCGCGCCGCCTGGCGAGCCCCGCGCACCTCCCTCACCGCGCCGCTGACCCCCGGCCGCCGTCTGGCCGTGCTAAGCCTCGACCTGGACGAGGCACGCACCGTCGCGCACCGGCACCACGCCACGATCAACGACCTGGTCCTCGCGCTCGCCGCCGGCGGTGTCCGCGCCCTCCTGCGATCCCGCCACGAACCGCTCGACCGGCTCTGGCTGAACTGCTCGGTCGCGGTCTCGTTGCGCCCCGGCCGGGCCGACCGCCCGACCGGTAACCGAACCGGCGGCCTGCCGGTCCGCCTCCCGGTCGCCACCGCGCACCCGGCCGACCATCCGATCGGCAACCGAACCGGCGGCCTGCCGGTCCGCTTCCCAGTCGCCACCGCGCACCCGGCCGACCATCCGATCGGCAACCGAACCGGCGGCCTACTGGTCCGCCTCCCGGTCGCCACCGCGCACCCGGCCGACCGGCTGCGCGCCGTGGCGGCGGGCACCGCCCGGGCCAAGCGCGAGCAGTCCGTCACCGCGGCCACCGCGCTGCTGGTGGCGATGGCCCGGACCGGTCTGATCGGCTGGTTCAGCCGCCGGCAGCGCGGCACCGCCATGATGGCGAGTGACCTGGCCGGTCCGGTCACGCCGATCCGGCTCCTGGGCGCCCCGGTCCGGCACGTGTACGCGGTCGGGAACCTGGCCGGCAACGTCGGCCTGTCGGTGGTGGCGCTCTCCTACGCCGGGGAGCTGGCGATCACCGTGCAGGCCGGCGCGGACGGCTTTCCCGACCTGCCGGTGCTGATCGACGGCATGCGGCGGGACTGGACCGCCCTGCGCGCCGCGGCCGGCCGGCCTCGCTGCGAAGATTGACCCATGCTGGTTGCCTTCTCTGTCACGCCGATCGGGGCCGGGGATTCGGTCGGGGACGCCGTCGCCGAGGCCGTCCGGGTGGTCCGCGCCTCCGGGTTGCCGAACCGTACCGATGCCATGTTCACCACCGTCGAGGGCGAGTGGGACGAGGTGATGGCGGTGGTCAAGCAGGCCGTGGACGCGGTCGCCGCGGTCGCACCGCGGGTCAGCCTCTCGCTGAAGGCGGACGTCCGGCCCGGGGTGACCGGCGCGCTGACCGCCAAGGTCGAGCACATCGAGCGGGTGCTAGGCGAGTCATGAGGCGCCTGGTGATGTGGGACATCGACTACACCCTGCTGCGCGGCGGCGGGGTGGCGGCGCGGGCGTGGAAGGCGGCGTTCACCGAGGTGACCGGGGTCGCCTGGCGGGACACGCCGATCTTCGGCGGGCGCACCGACCTGGACATCTGCCAGGGCGTGTTCGCCGCGCACGGGGTGACCGACTGCACCCCGGAGCGCTTCTTCGCCCGGTACGTGGCGATCGTCGAGTCGGTCCGCCACGAGTTCGCCGAGCAGGGCGAGCTGATGCCCGGCGTCCGCGAGGTGCTCAAGCACCTCGGTGACCGCCCGGACGTGGTGCAGACCCTGGTCACCGGCAACGTCCCGGCGGTGGCCGCGGCGAAGGTGGCGGCGTTCGGCCTGTCCGGCTCGTTCGACGCCGAGGTGGGTGGCTACGGCACCGACGACAGCGTGCGCGCCACCCTGGTCCGCCGCTGCCGGGAGCGCGCCGAGGCGAAGTATGCCGAGCCGTTCCGCCCGGTCGTCATCGGCGACACGGTGAACGACGTGACCGCCGCTCTGGCCAACGACGCGGTCGCCATCGCGGTCGCCACCGGCGCCACCCCGGCCGCCGACCTGCTCGCCGCCGGCGCCCATGTGGTCCTCCCCGACCTGACCGACCTGGAGGCCGCCGTCCGAGCCCTGACCACCTGAAGCCGCGCGCCGGCGAACCGCCCGCCATCCCGCCGCTGGCGCTCCCGGGCTGGTTCTCACGGGTGTCTCAAGTGCCTTGAGACACCCGTGAGAACCAGCCGGGACCGTGAGTCGCGCCGCGGCCGTGCGCGGGCCGGGCCTCGCGTAGGCCGACAAATCCGCACGACACGCGCCGCGGCCGTGCGCGGGCCGGGCCTCGCGGTAGGCCGACGGACCCGCGCGGCACGCGCCGCGGTCGGGCGCGGGCCGGGCCTCGCGGTGGGCCGGCGGACCCGCGCGGCTCGCGCCGCGGTCGGGTGCGGGCTGGGCCTCGCGGTGGGCCGGCGGACCCGCACGACACGCGCCGCGGTCGGGCGTGGGCCGGGCCTCGCGAGCCGACCGCCACGGGGCTGCCGGTCGTACCGGAAAAAGATCCGCGAGAAACCGGCGGCGCCGCGGCAGCGAGGATGGTCGGCTAGAACGGCCGCAGCTCCGGTGGGAAGCCGGTCCACTGCAGGGCCGGCGGCAGGTGACTCACGTCGTTGAACATGATCAACCGCGGTTTCTGCCCCGGGAAATACCTGATCAGGGTCAGTCCGGTGTGGCACGAACTGAGGCCGCGCCACCGGTCCTCCGGCGCCTCCAGCGCCTCCCGGACGAACCACGCCACCTGGAAGGCGTGCGTGATCACCAGCTGGTGCGTCTCGGCCGGCGCCGGGCCGGTGAACCGCTCGATCATGGCCGCCGAGTTGGCCGGGGTCGGGAACCGGTCGTCCAGCTCGTCGGCGGCCTCGGCCGGGACGTCCGGCAGGTGCTTGGCGACCAGCGCGGCGGTCTGCACCGCGCGGGGCAGCGGGCTGTGGAAGAGCGCCGTGACCGGAACCTCGGCGAGCCGCTCGCCGAGGAGCGTGGCCTGCTGCTCACCGTCGCCGGTCAGCCCGGACTCGTCCTCGTTGGCGAACGCGTGCCGGGCGATCCAGAGGTGCCGCACCCCGGTCACCATCAGGTCGGGCTGACCGGGTTCGGCAGGGCGCCGCCGAAGCGCCGGTCACGCTGGGCGTAGAGCTCGCACGCATACCACAGGTGGCGGCGGTCGAAGTCGGGCCAGAGGGTGTCCAGGTAGACCATCTCGGCGTAGGCCGACTGCCAGAGCAGGAAGTTCGACGTGCGCTGCTCGCCGGACGGGCGCAGGAAGAGATCCACATCCGGCACCTCGGGGTGGTAGAGGTAGCGCTGGATGGTCTTCTCGTTGACCTTGTCGGCCTTGAGCTTGCCGGCCGCGACATCGCGGGCGATCGCGGCGGCCGCGTCGGCGATCTCCGCCTGGCCGCCGTAGTTCACGCAGAACTGCAGGGTGAGCGTCTTGTTGCCACGGCTCATCTCCTCGGCGGTCTGCAGCTCGGAGATCACGCTTTTCCACAGCCGGCCGGACCGGCCGGACCAGACCACCCGGACCCCGAGGTCGACCAGCTGATCGCGGCGGCGGCGGATGACGTCCCGGTTGAAGCCCATCAGGAAGCGCACCTCCTCCGGCGAGCGCTTCCAGTTCTCGGTGGAGAACGCGTACGCCGAGAGGTAGGGGATGCCCAGCTCGATGGCGCCCTCGATGGCGTCGAACAGGGAATACTCACCCTGCTCGTGGCCCTTGGTGCGGGACAGGCCGCGCTCCTTGGCCCACCGCCCGTTGCCGTCCATCACGATCGCCACGTGGCGGGGGATCGCGGCGGCCGGCAGCGCGGGTGGCCGGGCGCCGGAGATGTGCGGGGTGGGCGGACGCGGGCTCACGGTTTCAACTCCCGTCGATCGACAAGCGGCAGGGAGCGCAGCGAGCGCTCCATGTGCCATTGCAGGTGGGCGGCGACCAGACCGGAGCACTCCCGGCGCACCGAGGGCGCGGAGGCGTCGGCGATCGACCAGTCGCCCGCGGTCAGCGCGGCCATCAGGCCGAGCGTGGCCGGGCTGGGGTGGGCGGCGCCCGGCGGCCGGCAGTCGGGGCAGACCGCGCCGCCGGCCGGGACGGCGAACGCCGCGTGCTGCCCGGGATCACCGCAGACCGCGCACTCGGTGAGCGCGGGCGCCCAGCCGGCGAAGGCCATGGCGCGCAGCAGGTAGGCGTCGAGCACCAGGGTGGCCGAGTGCTCGCCGGCCGCCAGCGCCTTGAGCGCGCCCAGGGTGAGCTGGAACAGCCGCAGTGCCGGCTCCCGCTCGACCGGGGTGAGCCGCTCGGCGGTCTCGCAGATCGCGCTGGCCGCGGTGTAGCGCGGGTAGTCGGTGAGGAAGCTCTTGCCGAACAGCGACAGCGCCTCGACCTGGCTGACCGAGTGCAGTGAGCTGCCCACCCCCTCGGGCGAGCCGGCCAGCTGCAGGTCGATGTGCCCGAACGGCTCCAGCCGGGCGCCGAAGCGCGAGGTGGTGCGGCGCACGCCGCGGGCGACCGCGCGCAGCCGGCCGTGCCGCCGGGTCAGCAGGGTGACGATCCGGTCGCTCTCGCCGAGTTTCTGCACACGCAGCACGACCGCGTCGTCGCGGTAGAGGTGGCGGCGGTATCCGGCTGCGGGCACCCCGTCATTCTGCCCGGTGCCTACGACAAACCCTGACCCGGATCTCAGGGTCGACTCCGGGACGGGACCGATGGTGCCCGAACCGGCACCTGAATAGCGTCAGGGACATGAGCCGCAGGATTGCCACCCTTGTTCTCGCCGCCGCCTCGGTCGCCGCCCTGGCCGGCTGCGACGGTGTGGTGGGCGCCACGATGACGTTCAACGACACCGAGAAGACGAAGGTCACCGACATCGTGCTGGACGGTGGCAGCGGCGACGTGCTGGTCACCACGGGCAACGTCACCGAGACCAAGATCAAGCGAGTGGTCCGCGGGGGAAACGGGTCGAGCACGACGTACCAGCTCTCCGGGACCACCCTGACGCTGCCGACCAGCTGCGGCATCGACTGCCGGATCTCCTACGAGGTGCAGGCGCCCACCGGGGTCAAGGTGCGCGGCAAGGTGAGCTCGGGCGACGTGACCCTGAGCGACGTCGGGGCGGTGGACATCACGCTCACCTCCGGCGACGTCCGGGTGGACGGCTCGGCCACCCCGGTGAAGATCAAGGCCACCTCCGGGGACGTGGACATCGTCCGCGCGCCCGGCGTCACCGTCGAGGCCACCTCGGGCAACATCGCGGCCCGGGAGATCACCGGCCCGGTGACCGCCCGGGTCAGCTCCGGCGAGCTGGACCTGCAGCTGGCCACCGCGGCGTCGGTCACCGCCGAGGTGGCCAGCGGCGACCTGATGCTGCTGGTGCCGGCCGGCAGCTACCGGATCAACCAGCACGTCAACGGCAGCGGCGACGCGGCGATCCACGGCATCACCAACGACCCGAAGTCGCCGAACGTGCTGGACCTACGGGCGCGCAGCGGCGACCTGACCGTCAACGCCCTGTAGCGGGGCGGCCGGGGCGCCGGCCGGGGCCGGCGAGACCGGCACCGGCAGCCGCCGTCCGGGCAGCAGCGCCGGCCGGCGCCCGGCGGCCACGTCCTCGATCCAGCCGACCAGCGCCAGCACCACCACGAGCAGCCCGGCCACCGCGAGGAACCGCCAGGTCAGGCCGATCGGCCCGGCGATCGGCAGGTCGTGCCGCTCGCCCAGCTGGGTGACCGCGACCAGGATCGGGATGTGCCAGAGGTAGATGCTCAGTGCCCGGGAGTTGAGCACGGTCAGCACCCGGTGACCCCGGACCATCGGCTCGAAGCCGAGCGCGACCAGCACGAACGCCGCCGACCAGAGCGCGTTGCCGATCGGGATGTCGTTCAGGTCGAAGCCGCGCGGGCCGGGGTGGGTGACCACCCAGACGATCCCCGGCACGGCCAGCCCGGCGGCCAGCCCGAGCAGCCGCTTGCGCGGCATCCGCCGCAGGTGCCCGTCGTGGTGCGCGAAGCCGAGCAGCCACGCCCCGCCGTAGAGGGCGAGGTCGTGCACCACGGTGGCCACCTTGACCCCGGTGATCTCCAGGACCACCAGGGCGGCGTACGGCACCAGCACCGCGATCAGCGGGGACCGGCGGAAGACCGGCAGCGCCAGCGGCGAGAGCAGCACGAACCAGAGGAAGTCACGCAGGTACCAGGCGTGGCTGAGCGACTCCATCCACCAGCCGGTGGCCTTCGGGTCGACCAGCGGGAAACCCCAGAGCAGCAGGTGTACGTCGAACGGGGTACCGCTGAGCAGCATCGCCGGCACCGCGATCAACAGGGTCAGCAGCCACAGCGAGGGCAGCAGCCGGCGCAGGCGTCGCTCCACCGCCCACGCCCCGAACCGGCCGAGCGACGCCGCCATCAGCGACCCGGCCAGCGCGAACATCACCGACATCGCCGGGAAGACGATGGTCAGCGCGGTCCAGCCGGTCAGGTGATAGATCACCACCCGGACGGTGGCGATCGCGCGGAGCAGATCCAGATACCGGTTGCGCATGGCCAACGGTGTTACCCGCAATTGGCCGATTAGCGCAAATCCAGTGAGTTATCCCATAATTGAGGAATGTCCAATTTTTGATCTAGAAACCGAGCTTCCGGAGCTGCTTCGGATCGCGCTGCCACTCCTTGGCCACCCGGACGTGAAGATCGAGATACACCTTCTTACCCAGAAGCTGCTCGATCTCACCCCGCGCCCGCGAGCCGACCTCCTTGAGCCGCGCGCCGCGGGTGCCGATCACGATCGACTTCTGGCTGTCCCGCTCCACGTAGAGATCGGCGTAGATCTTGGTGAGGTTCCCCTCGACCATCATCTCCTCGACCAGCACGGCGATCGAGTGCGGCAGCTCGTCGCGGACGCCCTCGAGCGCCGCCTCCCGGATCAGCTCGCCGATCAGCACCTGCTCCGGCTCGTCGGTGAGCACGTCGTCCGGGTAGAGCTGCGGCGATTCCGGCATGAGCCGCACCATCACGTCGGTCAGGTTCTCCACCTGGTGCCCGGAGACCGCGCTGACCGGGATGATCTCCGCGAAGTCGTAGAGCTCGGCCACCTGGAGCAGCCGCTCCGCCAGGGTCGCCGGATCGACCAGGTCGACCTTGGTCACCACCGCGATGATCTTGGCCTTGAGCTCGCCCACCTCGGCCGAGATGAACCGGTCGCCGCGCCCCACCGGCTCGTCCGCCGGGAAGCACACCCCGATCACGTCGACCTCGCTCCACACCTCGCGGACCAGGTCGTTGAGCCGCTCGCCGAGCAGCGTCCGGGGCCGGTGCAGACCCGGCGTGTCGACCAGCACCAGCTGCGAGTCCGGCCGGTGCAGGATGCCACGGATCACGTGGCGGGTGGTCTGCGGCTTGTTCGAGGTGATCGCGATCTTCTGACCGACGATCGCGTTGGTCAGGGTCGACTTGCCGGCGTTCGGCCGGCCGACGAAACAGGCGAAACCGGCGCGATACACCCCGTCGTCCCGACGGGCCGCCGACGCCGCCTTGTGCTTGTGGCGAGGCTTCGGCCGCGGGTCACTGTGCGTCGCGTTCTTCCCGGTACGACCGGGGGAGCCCGTTTCGGTCCGGGCGGCGGGCGCCTTCTCGGGACGAGCGGCGGACACCTTCTCGGTACGCCCGGTCAAGGCTCGGTCCGGACGCCCGGCAGTGCGCCCCGCTCCGGGAGCGCCGCGGCGGGCACGTGAATCGTCGCCGGAGCGTGCCCCCGGCGTACCGGAAGAGCCGCCAGCGCGACCCGAGCGCGACCCGGCACCGGACCCGCCGGCCGCGCCCCGCTCCCCGGACGCGCCGCCCCGCGCGCCACCCGGCTTGCGTCCGCGCTGGTCCGCGCCCTGCTGCTCGGCCCGGCGGGCCGCGCGGCGCTCCTGGCGCCGCAGCTCGTTGCGCTCCCCCGCGGTGAGCCGGCGCTCGTCCGGCTTCGACCGCTCGTCCGGCTTCGGCCGATTTTCCGGCTTCTGGCGGCTTTCCGGCTTCTGCCGGCCTTCCCGGTTCTGACGGTCGGTCATGCGGTGACCGTGCCGACCAGCGTGCCCGACGGGCCGGCGACGTGGATCAGCGCGTCGGCGGACAGGTCGCGGACCGCGGCGTGGCCGGCGCCGTCCAGCCCGGCGCTCTCGGTGACCACCGCGGCGGCCTCGATCTTGGTGGCGCCGGAGGCGGCGGCCTGGGCCACGGCCAGCTGCAGCGCGGTCACGGTCAGGTGCGGCAGGCGCACCGTGGCGGCCGCGTAGGTGCGGCCGTCCTGGTCACGAACCGCGGCGCCCTCGGCCGCACCCACCCGGGCGCGGGACGAGCGGGCCAGGGTGACCAGCTTGGCGTCCTCGGCGCTCAGCTCGGGGCCGGCCGCGGGGGGCACGGCGATGGCGGCAAACGTCTGGTCAGGCATCGGCGGGCAGTCTTTCCTCGTTCTCGGCTACGTTCTCGTCGTTCTCGCCGGCGGACAGCTCCGGCTGGACCCGGCGCACCAGCACCGAGTCGATCCGGTTCCGCCGGCCGGTGGTGCCCTCGGCGATCAGGTGCAGGCCCTCCACGTCGGCGGCGGCGCCCGGGATCGGCACCCGGCCCAGCGTCTGCGCCAGCAGGCCGCCGACCGTCTCCACCTCGTCGGTGGGCAGCTCCACGCCGAACACGTCGCCCAGATCCTCGATCGGCAGGCGCGCGGTGACCCGCACCGCGCCGTCGGCCAGATGCTCGATCGGGGGACGCTCCACGTCGTACTCGTCGGTGATCTCGCCGACGATCTCCTCGAGGATGTCCTCGATCGTCACCAGGCCGGCGGTGCCGCCGTACTCGTCGACCACGATCACCAGGTGGTTGCGCGCGGCCTGCATCTCGGAGAGCAGGTCGTCGACCGGTTTCGACTCCGGCACGAAGGTCGCCGGGCGCATCGCGTCGGCCACCGCCTGGGCGGCCGCCGCCGGATCGCCGTTCTGGGTGCGGCGGATCACGTCTTTCAGATAGAGCACGCCCAGCACGTCGTCGACGCTCTCGCCGATCACCGGGATCCGCGAGAAACCCGAGCGCAGGAAGAGGTAGAGCGCCTGCTGCAGGGTTTTCGGCGCCTCGATCCAGACCATCTCGGTACGCGGCACCATCACCTCGCGGGCGATCGTGTCGCCCAGCGCGAACACCGAGTGGATCATCTCGCGCTCGCCGTGCTCGACCACGCCGCGCTGCTCGGCCAGGTCGACCAGCTCGCGCAGCTCCACCTGGCTGCCGAACGGACCCTCCGGGAACCCCTTGCCCGGGGTGACCGCGTTGCCGATCAGGATCAGCAGTGAGGCCAGCGGGTTGAGCACCCGGCCCAGCCAGCGGACCAGCGGCGCGGCGGCCCGGCCCACCGCGTAGGCGTGCTGGCGGCCCAGGGTGCGCGGGGCCACCCCGACCACCACGAAGCTGATCAGCGTCATCGCGCCGGCGGTGATCAGCGCGGCCGACCAGCCGACCCCCCAGGTGTCCACCGCGACCAGCGCCACCAGGGTGGTCGCGGTCAGCTCGCAGAGCAGCCGGAGCAGGAGCAGCAGGTTGACGTGGCGGACCACGTCGGAGGCGACCGCGGTCAGCGCGCCGGCGCCCCGCTGGCCCTCACGCTCCAGCTCCGCGGCCCGGGCCGTGGAGACCGTGGCCAGCGCCGCGTCGGTCATCGAGGCGAGACCGGCCAGCAGGACCAGGCCGACCGCGAAGATGATCAGTTGCAGGTCCGGGAGGCCGGCCGAGGCGGGATCCACGGTCAGCCGGCTTTGCGTCCGGCGCGCCAGCTCTGCAGGAGTTTCGCCTGGAGGGCGAACATCTCCTTCTCCTCCTCCGGCTCGGCGTGGTCGTAGCCGAGCAGGTGCAGCGCGCCGTGCACGGTGAGCAGGTGCAGCTCGTCGGCGGGCGTGTGCCCGGCGGCGGCCGCCTGCTTGGCGGCCACCTCCGGGGCCAGCACGATGTCGCCCAGCAGGGCCGGCTCACCGGCGCCGGACTCGCCCGGGCCGTGGTCGACGCTGCCCTCGTCCATCGGGAAGGCGAGCACGTCGGTCGGCCCGTCGCTGCCCATCCAGCGATGGTTCAGCTCGGCCATGTAGTCGATGTCGACGAGCAGGATGGACAGCTCGGCGAGCGGGTTGACCCCCATCTCGTCGAGGGCATGCCGGGCAACCGCGAGGATCGCGTCGGTGTCGACCTCGACTCCCGACTCGTTGGCGATCTCGATGGACATAGTGGTGCGATTACCCCTTGCGACTAGCGCCGACGCCCGGCCCGGCCGTTGGCGGCCCGCCCGGGAACGGCGTGAACGGAATTTGCTGCCTGCTGCTGCTCCTGCTCGGCGTCGAACCGCGCATAGGCGTCCACGATCTCCGCGACCAGCCGGTGCCGCACCACGTCGGAGCTGGACAGCTCGGCGAAGTGCACGTCCTCGACGTCGCGCAGGATCTCCCGGACCACCTTGAGCCCGCTGGTGGTGCCACCGGGCAGGTCGACCTGGGTGACGTCACCGGTCACCACGATCTTGGCACCGAACCCGAGCCGGGTCAGGAACATCTTCATCTGCTCGGGCGTGGTGTTCTGCGCCTCGTCCAGGATGATGAAGGCGTCGTTCAGCGTCCGGCCGCGCATGTAGGCCAGCGGGGCGACCTCGATGGTGCCGGCCGCCATCAGGCGCGGGATGGACTCCGGGTCGAGCATGTCGTGCAGCGCGTCGTAAAGCGGTCGCAGATAGGGATCGATCTTCTCGGTGAGGGTGCCGGGCAGGAAGCCCAGCCGCTCACCGGCCTCCACCGCGGGGCGGGTGAGGATGATCCGGTTGATCTGCTTGGCCTGCAGCGCCTGCACGGCCTTGGCCATCGCCAGATAGGTCTTGCCGGTACCGGCGGGGCCGATGCCGAAGACGATGGTGTTCTCGTCGATGGCGTCGACGTAACGTTTCTGGCCCAGCGTCTTGGGCCGGATGGTGCGGCCCCGCCGGGACAGGATGTTGAGCGTCAGCACCTCGGCGGGACGCTCGGAGGTGTTCTCCTCGAGCATCCGCAAGGTCCGGCGGACCGCGTCCACGCTGAGCGTCTCGCCCTTCTCGATGAGCTCGATGAGCTCGGAGAAGAGCCGCTCGGCGGTGGCGTTGTCAGCCGGCTCGCCGGTGATGGTGATCTCGTTGCCGCGCACGTGCACGTCACTGCTGAGCGTGCGCTCGACGAGGCGGAGGATCTCGTCCTTGGCGCCGAGCAGGTTCACCATGATCTTCGGGTCGGACACCGAGATCTTGGTCTGCGCCCGCACCGGGCTGGACGAGCCCGTGCTGGAAGGGTTCGGCGTACCGGTCATAGGGCGGCCCTGTGGCCCGCCTGGGCCTCCGCCACCTGCTCTCTAACTAGGCGTCGTCCCTGTCGGGGCGGCGTGCTCAAGGATCGTGCCATCCTATCCGCTCGCCCGCTCCCCCGCCGATGCCATTATCGGCCCACCCGGTGTGTCAGCTCACCGGATGGGCCCCGGACTCAGCGGCCGTCGGAGGCCAGCCCGCCGTCGAAGGTCTCCTGCCCCCGGGTGAAGCGGTAGGTCGCCCAGTGCATCCGGACCACGGCGCCGGACTCGTCCCGGGTCAGCCGGAGCAGCTCGCCGGCCTCCCGGCCGGAGGTCGTGCGCAGGACGTCGGCCTGGTCCGGCAGCGGCCGGAAGACCGCCGGCGGCCGGTCCGCGGGCGCCTCCGCCGCGCGTGCCTGCAGCTGCCCGTCGTACCAGCCGAAGACGAACTCGGAGCCCTCGCTCCACCAGCGGCCCAGCGCCGACCGGTACGGCTGCGGTGCCGGAGCGGCCGGCCGCCACGGCCGGATCTCCGCCGGATCGGTCTCCACCGCGAGCCGCAGCAGCTCGTGGACCAGCTCGTTGACCTGCCCGGCGGTGCCCGACGAGCCGAGCACCGCGCAGCCCAGCCCGCCCGGGTTGCCCTCGCCGCCGCGCCGGCCGTAGACGCCGGCCAGGAAGCCGGGCATGGCGCCGTCGTGCCCGACGTGCATCACCCGCCGGCCCTCCGGGCAGAGGATCAGCCCGAGCCCGAAGCCGGCCGCCCAGAGCGACTCGTCGGTGGTGGTCACCGGCCAGCGCATCTCCTCGGCAGTGGCCGGGTCCAGCACGCTGCGGACCGGGTCGACCAGGAAGGCGGCCCAGCGGGCCATGTCCGCGGCGGTGCTCCACAGCTGCGCGGCCGGCGCGACGCCGCCCAGGTCGAAGGCCGGCTCCGGGCGGGCCGCGTCGGAGTACGCGTCGACCAGGTAGCCGACCACCGCCTCAGCCGGGCGCTCGACCGTGGTGTCGCGCAGCCCGAGCGGGACGAGGATCCGCTCGGTGAGGATCTCGGCCCAGGTGCCGCCGCGCAGCTTGGCGACCAGCTGACCGAGAACGGCCAGGCCCAGGTTGGAGTAGTGGAAGCGCCGCGCGTTCGGCAGCACCCGCTCGGCCCGGTCCAGCTCGGCGAGCATCCGGCCGGCGTCCGGGGTGATCAGCGTGTCCCACACGTCGCCGTACGGCTCGCGCTGGTAACCCGCGGTGTGCGAGAGCAGCCGGCGGATCGTGGCGTCGCCGTGCGCCGGGACGTCGAGATAGCGGGAGACCGGCTCGTCCAGGTCCAGCAGCCCGTCGTCGCGGGCCTGCATGACCAGCACCGCGGTGAACGACTTGGTGACCGAGCCGATCCGGAACCGGCTGCCCGGCCCGAGCGGGTGCGCCGGGTTGCCGGACTCGCCGACGGTGAGGACCCACGGCTCCCGGTCGGCGCGGACCAGGGCCACGCTGAGCGCCGGGATCCGCCCGTCGGCCTGGGCCTTGCGGACGGCGCGCTGGTAGCGGGCGTGCGGCACGGTCACCGGCCGGCGAGCATCGGGCCGAGCGGCGCGCCGCCGACGACGTGCGCGTGCACGTGGAAGACCTCCTGGCCGCCGTGCCGCCCGGTGTTGAAGATGACCCGGAAGCCGTCCCCGGTCAGGCCCTCGGCCTCGGCCACGGCGGCCGCGGCGGCCAGCACGTCGGCGGCGGCCGCCGGGTTCGCGGTGGCCAGGGCGACCACGTCGGCGTGATGCTCGACCGGGATCACCAGCACGTGGGTCGGCGCCTTGGGATCGATGTCCCGGAAGGCCACGGTGGTCTCGGTGCGGTGCACCACGGTCGCCGGGATCTCGCCGGCGACGATGCGGCAGAACAGGCAGGAGTTGTCCACCTGTCGGATCTTATGCGGGCCGGAAGTGGGCTTGAATGGGTCCCGGAATTCCTTTTTCCGGATGGGGAGCGCTCTCACATGACCGACATTGATCACCTCCTCGACCGGTTGTCACTGGACGAGAAGGTGTCCCTGCTGACCGGGCAGGACTTCTGGTCGCTCCCCGCCATCCCGCGGATCGGCCTGCGCTCGCTGGTCATGTCGGACGGCCCGATCGGGGTACGCGGCACCGGCTGGGCGCCGGAGGACCCGTCGGTCGCCCTGCCCAGCCCGACCGCGCTGGCCGCCTCCTGGGATCCGGACCTCGCCGCCGAGGCCGGCCGGCTGCTCGGCCAGGAGGCCCGCCGCAAGGGCGTGCACCTGCTCCTCGGCCCGACCGTGAACCTGCACCGCACCCCGCTGAACGGCCGGCACTTCGAGTGCTACTCGGAGGATCCGCTGCTCACCGGGGAGATCGCCGCCGGGTTCGTGCGCGGCGTGCAGGAGCACCGGGTCGGCACCACGGTCAAGCACCTGGTCGGCAACGACTCCGAGACCGACCGGATGACGGTGGACGTGCGGATCCCGGAGCGGGCGCTGCGCGAGCTCTACCTGGCCCCGTTCGAGCGGGTGGCGGAGGCCGGCGGGTGGGGCGTGATGAGCGCGTACAACGGGGTCAACGGCGCCTCGATGGCGCAGAACGGCCGGATCCAGGACGAGATCCTGAAGCGCGAATGGGACTTCGACGGGGTGGTCGTCTCGGACTGGCGGGCCGCCCGGGACACGGTCGGGGCGGCGCTCGGCGGGCTGGACATCGCCATGCCGGCGATGGACAACCCCTGGGGGGCGCGACTCGCGGAGGCGGTCCGGTCCGGGTCCGTGCCGCTCGAGGTGATCGACGACAAGGTACGGCGGGTGCTCCGGCTGGCAGCCCGGGTCGGCGTCCTCGACACGTCGGAGGGTGATCCGGTCCCGGCCTCCGCCACCTCCTCGGCGTCCCCGGCCACCAGGACCGGCCGCGCCTCCTCGGCCACTCTGGCTCCCGGCACCGCTCCCGCTGGCACTCAGCCTCACGGCACCGCTCCCGCTGGCACCCCGGCCGGGCCCGCCCCGCTGGACGGCGACGCCGTGGCCCAGCGGGTGGCGACGCGCTCCTTCGTCCTGACCCGGAACGACGGACTTCTGCCGCTTGATCCTGAGATCTCGCGAAGTATCGCCGTGATCGGTGCCCTCGCGCAGGACGCCCGGGTGCTCGGCGGCGGCAGCGCCCAAGTCGCCCCGCCGCACGTCATCTCCCCGCTGGACGGCATCCGCCAGGCGTTCCCGGACGTCAGCTACGCCATCGGCGCCGACCCCCGTCCGTTCCTGCCCGCCGCCCAGGGTCCGGGCTGGTCGCCGTTCCGGATCGACCTCGGGGCGTACCGGTTCGAGGTGCCGACCGCGGCGGTCCGCTGGCTCGGCGACCCGCCCGGCGGTCTCGCCGTCGCCGACATCGGCTTCCTGGAGCTGACCACCACCTACACCCCGGACACCGGCGGCGAGCACGTCTTCGCGGTCTCCGGGTTCGGCGCGTTCGAGCTGACCGTCGGCGACCACAAGCTCTACCAGGGCTCCCTGCACCCACCCGGCACCGGCCGCGCCGACCTGCTGCTGCACCCGCGCGAACAGCGGTTCACCGTCACCCTGCCGGCCGGCTCGCCGGTCCCGGTCACCCTGCGGCAGAGCTTCGAGCCGGGCATGGGCCACTCGGTCGGCACCACGCTCGGCCACCGCCCGCCCGGCCCCGACGAGGACGGCCTGATCGCCGAGGCGGTCGCGCTGGCCGCCCGATCCGACGTGGCCGTGGTCGTGGTCGGCACCACCGAGCAGGTCGAGTCGGAGGGCTTCGACCGCACCTCGCTCGCGCTGCCCGGCCGGCAGGACGAACTGGTGTCCCGGGTCGCGGCGGCCAACCCGCGGACCGTCGTGGTGGTCAACGCCGGCGCTCCGGTGCTGCTGCCGTGGGCCGACGAGGTGGCGGCGGTGCTGCTCACCTGGTTCCCCGGGCAGGAGGCCGGTGCGGCGCTCGCCGCGGTGCTGTCCGGGGCCGAGGAGCCGGGCGGGCGGCTGCCGACCACCTGGCCGCGGCGGGCCGAGGACTGCCCGGTGCTCGCGGTCACCCCCCAGGACGGGATCCTTTCGTACGACGAGGGGATCTTCATCGGCTACCGGGGCTGGACGGAGCGGCCGCGCTACGCGTTCGGGTCCGGGCTGGGCTATACGACCTGGTCGTACGCCGAACTGGTCGCCTCTCCGGAAGCGGCCACGGTGACCCTGACCAACACCGGCGACCGGACCGGCCGGGAGGTCGTGCAGCTCTACCTGTCGTCGTCCGCGCCCGCCCCGGCCGAACGCCCACGGCAGTGGCTGGCCGGCTTCGCCTCGGTGGAGGCCGCCCCGGGCGAGACGGTCACGGTCCGCGTCCCGCTGCCGGAGCGCGCCTTCCAGATCTGGTCCGACGGCTGGCGGACCGTTCCGGGCCGCTACACGCTGACCGCCGCCCACGCCCTCGACGACCCCCGCCTGACCACCGACCTCGACGTCCCGTAGCTGGCGCTCAACCCCCTGCCGCTCCACCCGAGCGGCACTCACAGGCGGACATCGGCCACGAGCGCTCCGCCTGGGTGACAGCCAGCCCGACGGCAACCACCAACACACCACCCCCAGGCGGCAGCCACCCCTGCCAGCGAGCACCAGCACCCCACCCGGACAACAGCCACGCAAGAGCGACCGCCAGCACACCATCGAAGCGACAGCCACTCCCCCAGCAGCAACCGCCAGCGCTCCACCCGGGTGGAGAGCACGCCCCGATGACCGCCGCAAGGTCGCTTGCTCAGTTGACGCCCGCAGCCGTATCCACGCCCGAATGACCGCCGCCGGCCCCGGCCAGAACTGACGGCGGCATTCGCGTCTCCGCTGACCTCAGCGCCATCACCAGCCAAAACGCAAGATCAGCCGACCCCGCCCTTCCCTTGGGGGAGCCCCCGCTGATCAGTGTGGCGAAAAGTCGTGGGTGGCGGCGGGGCGCCTGTGGACAACCTCGCGCTGTGGATGACGGCGAGGCAGCAACCGCAGCCCGGCCAGCCACAGGACCAGCACCAACTGGAGCAGCGCGGCCAAGCTCATCGCCAGCCAGACGCCGGGCAGGCCGAAGCGAACCGGCAGCCACCACGCCAGCGCCGTCTGGCCGCCCGTGCCGAGGACCGTGACCGCGAACAGCCGGGGCCCCTGTCCGGCCGCCATCAGGAAGCCGGCCAGGGCGATGACCGCGGCGATCGGCACCAGGTAGCCGCCGACGCAGCGCAGGAAGAGCACGCCGATCCCGGCCACCTCCCGGTCGGCCGTGAAGGCTCGCATGATCAGCGCCGCGAGCAGGGCGAAGAGGGCGCTCGCACCGGCGCCGGTGAGCAGGGCCAGGGCGAGGACCTGGCGGCCGATGGCGCGGCGCTGCCGCGGGTGGGTGGCCAGGGTGCGCGGCGTGTGGATGGTCGCGGCGTTCCGGATGGCGTAGAACGCCATGGTGGCGAAGTACAGGACTTTCAGGCCGATGCCGTAGGCGGCGACGGCGGCGACGCCGGACCGGCCGACGAAGGCCAGCAGGGCCAGGGCGCCGCTCATCCGTACCAGGAAGTCTCCGGCGATCGGCGCGCCGGTGCGCAGGACCGCGCCCACCGCATGGTTGTTCGCGGCGCCGCCCGCGCCGGGGTGGCGTTGCCGGAGCAGGCCGATGACCAGGGCGACGGTACGTCCGAGCGCGGTGGCCAGGGCGGCGCCGGTGACGCCGAGGGCGGGGAGCGGCCCGGGTCCGTAGATCAGCAGCGGGTCGAGGACCAGGATCAGGGCGTTCGCGGTCAGCGCCAGGCGCATCGGGGTGCGGGTGTCGCCCCGGCCCGCGAAGATCGCGTCGACGACCTGCTGGGCATAGAAGATCGCCACGCCCGGGAAGAGCACCGCGAGGTAGCCGGCGGCGAGCCGGATCGCCGCCGGGTCGTCGAGGAACGCCGCGGCGACCGGGTGCCGCAGAGCCAGCCCGGCGCCCACCACGACCGGGGTGATCAGCGCGTACAGCCACCAGCCGGCACGGATGACGGACCGGGCGGCGGGCTGGTCGCCGGCGCCCAGGGCGGCCGCGAGCCGCACCGTCACCCCGCCGTTGATCAGCAGGACGATGCCGAGCAGCGCGTTCTCCACGCCGGTGGCGACCGCGACCGCGGCGACCGGGGCCGGGCCGAGCCGGGCCACCCAGGCGACGTCGACGATGCCGGTCAGCACGCCGGAGAGCAGCGCCACATAGTTCGGCACGGCCAGGCGCAGCAGCGGGGTCCGATGGTTCATCGCTACCTCGTTTCGCTCTACCTCGAATCGAGGTACCACGGAACGATATAGGCTGGGCCGGCACCGAACAACCGGGAAAGGGCAGGCATGCTGGCGCTCGCGATCCTCGGTTTCCTGCACGACGAGCCGCTGCACGGCTACCAGCTGAAGGAGCGGATCAAGGCGCTGACCGGCCACGTCCGCGCGGTCAGCGACGGCGCGCTCTACCCGGCGATCAACCGGCTGGAGGCGGCCGGCCTGCTGGAGCGCCGCACCGAGCCGGGCACGTCGGCCGCGCCCCGGCAGATGCTGTCGCTCACCGAGGCGGGCCGCGCCGAGCTGCTCCGCCGGCTCCGCACCCCGTCCGAGGTGGAGATCACCGACCGGAACAGGTACTTCACCGTCCTGGCGTTCCTGCGCCATCTGCCTGATCGGGCGGCCCAGGCCGAGGTGCTGCGCCGCCGGCTGGCCTTCCTGACGGCCCCGGCCACGTTCTTCACCCGGGGCGGCGAGCGCCTGAGGTCCACCGACGTGGACGATCCGTTCCGTCAGGGCATGTTCGAGATCGCCCGCGCGACGTCACAGGCCGAGCGAGCCTGGCTGGAGAAAACCCTGCGATCCCTGCTCGACGACGCCTGACCGCACCGGGTCCGCCGTCTTTCCGACCCAATTTCCGGTACGCCGGAAGCCCTCACCCGGCAGCGCCGGCACCCATCACCGCCCCGCCGACGCCAGGCTCCCCCGGCGACCGAGCCCACCAGCCCCGCCGACGGCCAGCCCACCAACGATCGAGGTGATCGGCACCACGGATGGCGGGCGGCTGTCGACGGTCAAGTGCCGGAAGACGGCGGCGGCTAGCGCGTCCACCCCTCGGCTCACAGCGTCCAGTGCCTCACCGCTCGGCTCACAGCGTCCAGCGCCTCACCACTCGGCTCACGGCGTCCAGCGCCTCACCGCTCGGCTCACAGCGTCCAGCGCCTCGCACCGGCTCACAGCGTCCAGCGCCTGGCCACTCGGCTCACCAGCGGCCGAGGCGGGTGGCGAGGACGGCGAGCGCGGCGACGCCCGCGGTCGAGGTCCGCAGGACCGCGTCGCCCAGGCGGACCGGGATCGCGCCGGCCGCCCGGAAGGTGTCCACCTCGGCGTCGCTGATGCCGCCCTCCGGGCCGACCACCAGGACGATCTCGCCGGCGGCGGGCAGTGCCGCGGCGGTCAGCCGCTCGGTGGCCTCCTCGTGCAGCACGAAGGCGGCGGCCGCGTCGGCGAGCCGGGCGGCGACCTGCTTGGTGGAGCAGTCCGGGTCGCCGGCCACCGTCGGCAGCCAGGCGCGGCGGGCCTGCTTGGCGGCCTCGCGGGCGGTCGCCGCCCACTTGTCGCGGGCCTTGACGCCGCGGTCGCCACGCCACTGGGCCACCGACCGGGAGGCCGCCCACGGCACGATCTCGTCGACGCCGGTCTCGGTCATCGCCTGGACCGCCAGCTCGCCCCGGTCCCCCTTGGCGATGCCCTGCACCACGACCAGCCGGGGATCGGCCGCCGGCGCCTGGGCCCGCTCCCGGACCGCGACGTCGACGCTGCCCCGGCCCACCGCGACGACCTCGGCGGACGCCGTCCCGCCGCGACCGTCCGCGAGGATCAGCGCCTCACCGACCCGGAGCCGCTGCACCGTCGCGGCATGATGCCCCTCCGGCCCGTCGAGCGTGAACGACGACCCCACGGGCAGGCTCTTAACCAGAAACAGCGGCGCTGACACCCCCGAACGCTATCGCGCGCCCACCGTGCCCCCACCGGCCCCTCACCGCACGAACAGCGGAGCCGAGCTCGTTCACCCACCCCCGCGGCTGGCAGGTCGGCACCCCGCGACGCGCCGGTCAGCGAGCGCAGCCCGAGAAGGGCGGCCGCACGCCGGTGCCGGCTCGGCGGGCGAGCCGGCACCGGTCGGCGGGTGCTCAGGGGGCGGGGTGGAAGAAGGCGGTGACGTCGTCGGCGAAGAGCTTGGGCTGCTCGGCCGGCAGGAAGTTGCCGCCGGCGGGCAGTTCGGTCCAGTGGGTCACCGGGGCCTCCCGCTCGGCGAAGCGCCGGACGGTGATGTCGGTGACGCCCAGGGCGACGCCGAGCGGGACCGTGGAGCGCTCCTTCGGCGCCCAGGCCGAGGGGTCGTGCGCGGATTCCCAGTAGGTGTTCGCCGAGGAGCCGGCGGTGCCGGTGAACCAGTACAGACTGACGTTGGTGAGCAGCAGGTCCCGGCCGACGGCGTCCTCGGGCAGCGCGGCGGCCGGGTCGGTCCACTCCTGGAATTTCTCGACGATCCAGGCGAGCTGGCCGATCGGCGAGTCGTGCAGCCCGAACGCCAGCGTCTGCGGGCGGGTCGACTGGATCGCGGCGAAGCCCATCCGGTCGTCGCGGAACTCCTGCAGGCGACGCAGCCGCTCCTGCTCGGCCTCGGTCAGCCCGTCGAACTCGGCCGGGTCGCCGGACGGGACGGTGATGTGCCCGTTGACGTGCACGCCGATCACCCGGTCCGGTGCCTGGCGGCCCATCTCGACGGCGATCCAGGCGCCGCCGCCGGTGCCCTGCACGCCGTAGCGCTGATAGCCGAGCCGGTCCATGATCTCGTTCAGCGCGGCGGCGCTCCGGGCGGTGCTCCAGCCCGGGCTGGTGAGCGGGCCGGAGAAGCCGACGCCCGGGTTGCTGACCAGGACCAGGTGGAAGTGCGCCCGGAGCGCCTCGACCACCGGCAGGTAGAGCGCGAACGAGGCCGGCCAGTCGTGGCTGATCAGCAGCGGGACGGCGGCCGGGTCGGCGGAGCGGACGTGCGCGAAGTGCAGGGTCTGCCCGTCCACCTCGGTGGTGAACTGGGGCAACTCGTTGAGCCGGGCCTCGGCGGCCCGCCAGTCGAACTCGCCGGCCCAGTAGTCAGCGAGGCCGCGCAGATAGTCGACCGGGACCCCGCGGGCCCAGCCCTGACCGGGGATCTCCGGCGTCCAGCGGGCGCGGGCCAGACGGTCGTGCAGGTCGTCCAGGTCGGCCTGGGGCACGTCGATGCGGAAGGGACTGATCGTGGCCATGTCCTGCTCCTCGTCGCTGCGAGTTGAACGGAACGGAATGCTTCGTTCCGCTCCAATGTAGCACCTCGAGGAGCGGAGCGGAATACTTCGTTCCGTTCCGCTAGACTGATCGTCATGAGGCGTCCCGGACGCGGCGAGCAGGCCGTCCGCAACAACGAGGCGATCCTGGCCGCGGCTCGCGAGATCTTCCTGTCCGACCCGCGAGCGCCGATCTCCGCGGTCGCCGAGCGTGCCGGCGTCGGCATCAGCGCGCTCTACCGGCGCTACGCGAGCAAGGAGGAGCTGCTCCGCACGCTCTGCCACGAGGGGCTGCGGACCTTCATCGCCGAGGCCGAGCGCGCCGCCCAGGAGCCGGACGGCTGGACCGCCCTGGCCACCTTCCTGCACGGCGTGGTGCGAGCCGACGTCCACTCGCTCACCGTCCACCTGGCCGGCACGTTCACCCCGACCGACCAGATGAACCACGACGCGACGCTGGCCTCCCACCTGGCCACCAGCTTGATCGAGCGGGCTCGGCCACACCTGCGCGCCGATGCCGGCCCGGCCGACGTGACCCTGCTGCTGGAGATGTGCGCGGCCGTCCGCGTCCCCGATCCGGAACGCACCCGCGAGCTCCGCGACCGCTGCCTCACCGTGCTTCTCGACGGCCTGCGCGCCGATGGTCCGCTACCCGGCCCGCCACCCAGTCCGGCCGAGCTCAACTGGCGCTGGCTTCCGAGATAGCCGAACCGGCGGGTTCGATCTCCGGAACCGCCCACGGGCAATGAAGGGGACGGCGATCGCTCTGGACGCGCCAGCGGCCAGATCGCCGTCCCCGGCCCGCGCTACTTAAAGAGAATTTGGTGTACGACCGCGGCCCGGCCAGGCTTGGTCGAGGTGATCGGTAGGGTGCTCAGGCCCGCGCTGCCCACTCATATGGCGGGGTGTGGCTCTCTCCCGGCTTGGACCCTGCCGGTCACCGTGGCGCGGAGTGGCTGAAGAGGGGTTTGCCCAGCTGTAAGTAGCGTTGCCCTCCCGCTGGTGTGGTTCTGCCGCGACGACGGGAAGGTCAACGGGTACATGGGTCAGCTGATCATTGGAGTCGATCCGCACAAGCGGTCCGCGACGATCGAGATCATCAACGAGCGTGAACAGGTGCTGGCCCGTGGCAGGTACGGCACCGACACCGGTGGCTACCAGCAGATGCTCGCCGCCGGCCGCCGTCACGCCGGCCGGGTGTGGGCGGTCGAGGGCTGTAACGGCATCGGCCGGCACCTGGCCCAGCGGCTGGTCGCCGACGGCGAAACCGTGCTGGACGTCCCGGCGAAACTCGCCGCGAAAGCCCGCAACTTTGACACCGGGCACGGCCGTAAAACCGACGGTCACGACGCGCACCACATCGCGGTGACCGCCCTGCGCACCCCGGGCCTGCGCCGCGTTCACGCCGACGGCGCCACCGTCGCGCTGCGGCTGCTGGCCGACCGCCGCGACCAGCTCGGCGCCACCCGCACCGAGACCATCAACCGGCTGCACCAGCTACTGCTCGAACTGATCCCCGGCGGCGCGAAGAAGAACCTGACCACCGACCAGGCCCGCACCCTGCTCGAACGCGTCAGCGTCCCGGCCGGCGACATCGTCACCGCCACCCGCTATCAGCTGGCCGGCGACCTGGCCGACGAGCTCACCACCCTGGACACCAAGATCAAAGCAGCCAACCGGCAGCTGAAGACCGTGCTGGCCGCCACCGGCACCCAGCTGACCAGCCTCAACGGCATCGGCCCCTCCGGCGCCGCCCGCCTGCTCGGCGACATCGGCGACATCAGCCGCTTCCCGACCCGCGGGCACTTCGCCACCTGGAACGGCACCGCCCCCATCGACGTGTCCTCCGGCGACAACCATCATCACCGGCTCAACCGGGCCGGGAACCGGCGCATCAACCGGGTCCTGCACATCATGGCCATCACCCAGCTCCGCTTCGACACCCCCGGCCGCGCCTACTACCAGCGCAAACGCGCCGAAGGCAAAACCGCGATGGAAGCCATGCGAGCGTTGAAACGACGCCTGTCCGACACCGTCTACCGCCAAATGATCAAAGACGACCACACGGCACAACAGACAGCGACGGGTCCGGGAGGACACACGGGGGCGACTCTGAACTCCAGCGCGGCCGACCCAAACCCCAAGATCGACACTTCGGAAAAGTCACAACCCGGACCCGCCAACCACCACCCTAAAACACCCCTCACACCAACCCCTTGACAGAGGGGTGCCGGGAGCATGCGATCCGCACCCCAGCGGACCTGCGTCAATGAAGAACTTGATCTTGGAAGAGTGGCGGTCGGCGGAAAGGCGGGCCGGAAAGCTGCAGGGGGCGCTGATCAGCGCCCCCTGGCTCGATCAGTGGCCGTTGAAGGCGTCCCGCATCCGGCTGAAGAACCCGCCCTGCTTGCTCAGCTCGGCGACATCCTCCCCGCGCGTCTTCGCGAAGTCGCGCAGCATCCGCTCCTGGTCCGCGGTCAGCTTGGTCGGCGTCTTCACGTCGAGGTGGACGAAGAGGTCGCCCCGGCCCTGACCACGCAGGTGCGGCACCCCCTTGCCCCGGATGCGCAGCGTGCTGGCCGGCTGTGTGCCCGGTTTGACCTCGATGTTCTCCTCGCCGTCGAGGGTCTTGATGGTCATCCGGGTGCCGAGCGCGGCGGCCGTCATCGGCAGCGTGACGCGGCAGTGCAGGTCGTCGCCCTTGCGGGAGTAGACGTCGTGCGGGCGCTCGTGGATCTCCACGTAGAGGTCGCCGGCGGTGCCGCCGCCCGGGCCGACCTCGCCCTGCTGGGCCAGGCGGATCCGCATGCCGTCCTCGACGCCGGCCGGGATCTTCACGGTCAGCGAGCGGCGGGTGCGGATCCGGCCGTCGCCGGCGCAGGTCGGGCACGGGCTCGGGATGATCGTGCCGTGGCCCTGGCAGTTCGCGCAGGGGCGGGACGAGACGACCTGGCCGAGGAAGGTGCGCTGCACCGACTGCACCTCGCCGCGGCCGCCGCAGACCTCGCAGGTGGCCAGGTGGGTGCCGGGCGCGGTGCCGGCGCCGGAGCACTGGGTGCAGAGCACCGCGGTGTCCACGGTGATCGGCGCCTCGACGCCGAACGCGGTCTCCACCAGGTCCAGCTCGAGGCGCAGGATGGCGTCGGCGCCGGGCCGGGTGCGCGGCCGCGGCCCCCGCGAGCCGCCGCCGGCCGCGGTGCCGAAGAACGCGTCCATGATGTCCTGGAAACCGACGAACGGGCCGGCCCCGCCGGGACCGCCGCCGGGCGCGCCGCCGCCGGGCGCCAGCGGGTCACCGCCGAGGTCGACGATCTGCCGCTTCTGGTCGTCGGAGAGGACCTCGTACGCCGCGTTGATGTCCTTGAACTTCTCGTGCGCCTCCGGATCGGGGTTGACGTCCGGGTGGTACTGCCGAGCCAGTTTGCGGTAGGCGCGCTTGATCTCGTCGTCGGTGGCTTCCCGGCTCACGCCGAGAATTCCGTAGTAGTCCTTGGCCACGGGGTTTGGAGTCCTCAATGTCTGCGCGGATCCGTCAATTCTGTGCCAACAGGTCGCCAACGTAGCGTGCCACTGCACGAACAGTAGCGATGGTGCCGGGGTAGTCCATCCTTGTCGGCCCCAGCACACCGAGCCCACCAACGATCGTCGCACCCGGTCCGTAACCCGTGCTCACCACGGACGCCGACCGGAGGTTGTCGATCTCGTTCTCGTCGCCGATCCGGACCCGGGTGGTGCTCGGCTCCAGGTCACCGATCAGCTTGAGGAGGATGACCTCCTCCTCGAGCGCTTCGAGCACGGGACGCAGCGTGCCCTGAAAGTCCAGCACACCGCCGCGAGTGAGGTTGGCGGTCCCGGCCAGCGCGAGGCGCTCCTCACTCCGCTCGACCAGCGTCTCGAGCAGGACGGTGGCCAGACATGCCATGGTCCCCCGGCGCTCCGGGGTGCACTCCTCGACGAGTTTCTGCACCAGGGGCGGGGTGTCTGCCAGTTTTTGGCCGGCCAGCTTCTCGTTTACCCGCCGGCGCAGGTCCCACACGTCGCCCTCGGGAACCGGGGCGGGCATCTCGACCAGGCGCTGCTCGACCCGGCCGGTGTCGGTGATCATCACGAGCATCAGCCGGGTGGTGGAGATCGGGACCAGCTCCAGATGGCGCACCGCCGAGCGGGACAGGCTCGGATACTGCACCACCGCGACCTGCCGGGTGAGCGTGGCGAGCAACCGGACGGTGCGGTGCACCACGTCGTCGAGGTCGACCACGCCGATCATGAAGCGCTCGATGGCGCGGCGCTCGGCCGGGCTGAGCGGCTTGATCCGGGTCAGGCGGTCGACGAAGAGCCGGTAACCGGCGTCGGTGGGCACCCGGCCGGCACTGGTGTGCGGCTGCCGGATGTAGCCCTCCTCCTCCAGCACGGCCATGTCGTTGCGCACCGTGGCCGGGGAGACGCCGAGCTGGTGACGCTCGACCAGCGACTTGCTGCCGACCGGCTCGCGCGTTTTCACATAATCCTCGACGATCGCCCGCAGAACCTCGAGCTTGCGGTCATCCAGACTCATATGACCCCTCCCTCTGGCACTCGCGCGGACAGAGTGCCAGTCTACTTCGTGGCAGGCGGCAACGCGATGATCGAGAGTCCGCCGTTGTTCGATCTCCGATAGGTTGCTGGCCATGACCGAGCCGCCTCGACCGCCAGGTGACGGGTACCCTACGTCCTCCGGAGACGCCTACCCTCCCCCGCCGGGACCGGGATATCCGCCGCCTCCGCCCTACGGCCCGCCGTCCGGCGGATACCACCCGGGCCTTCCGCCGCTGAGCGCCGAGGACCGCACCTGGGTCCTGGTCGCCCACCTGGGCGGCGCGGCCGGCGCGTTCCTCGGCGGCGGCTGCGCCGGCTGGGTGGCGCCGCTGATCTCGCTGCTGGCCCGGGGCGAGCAGTCCGCCACGGTCCGCGCCGAGTCGGTCAAGGCGCTGAACTTCCAGGTGCTCTGGTCGATCATCGCGGTGATCGGCTATGCCACGTTCTGCTTCGGCGTGGGGGCGGTGATCGCCGGGATCGCCTGGCTGTTCGCCACGATCGCCGGCGTGCTCGCCGGGATCAAGGCGGCCAACAACGAGTCGTTCCGCTACCCGGTGAGCGGCCGCTTCCTGAGATGACCGGTCGCCTCCCGCGGTGATCGGTCGCCTCCCCTGGCGACCGGTCACCGGTGACCGATTCAGACCAGGTCGCGGATCACCGCGTCGGCCAGCAGCCGGCCGCGCAGCGTCAGCACCAGCCGGCCGGCCGCGTAGGCGTCCGGCTCCAGCAGGCCGTCGCCGAGGGCCTGGGCCGCGCCGCCCGGGTCCACCCGGTCCAGCGGGATCCCGGCACGCAGCCGGACCCGCAACATCACGTCCTCTACGTGCCGGTCCTCGGCGCTCAGCAGCTCGCGCCCGTGACCTGGGGAAACCCCATCATTCAAGCGATTTGCGTACGCCGAGGGGTGCTTCACGTTCCACCAGCGCACCCCGCCGACGTGGCTGTGCGCCCCGGGACCCAGCCCCCACCAGTCGGCGCCGGTCCAGTAGAGCAGGTTGTGCCGGCACTCGCCGCCGGGCCGCGCCCAGTTGGACACCTCGTACCACCCGAGGCCGGCCGCGGTGAGCGCCTCCTCGGCGGCCAGGTAGCGGTCCGCGGCCACGTCGTCGGAGGGGAAAGGCAGCTCGCCCCGGCGCATCCGGGTGGCCATCCGGGTGCCGTCCTCGACGATCAGGGCGTACGCGCTGACGTGGTCCACCCCGGCGTCGATCACGGTGCGCAGCGAGCGGGCGAAGTCCTCCGGGGCCTCACCCGGGGTGCCGTAGATCAGGTCCAGGTTGACGTGCCCGAAGCCGGCGCGCCGGGCCTCCTCGGCGGCCTGCGGCGCGCGGCCGGCGGTGTGCTTGCGGTCCAGGACGCGCAGCACGTGCTCGGCGGAGGACTGCATGCCGAGCGAGATCCGGGTGAAGCCGGCGGTGCGCAGGTCTTTCAAATACGACAGATCCACAGATTCTGGATTCGCCTCGGTGGTCACCTCGGCGCCGGCGGCCAGCCCCCAGGTCCGGTCGACGCCCTCCAGGATCTTTCCCAGATCTTTTGCCGTGAGCAGCGTCGGCGTGCCGCCGCCGACGAAGACGGTGTCCACCCCGCCCCGGGGCTGGATCACCTTCGCGGCCAGCTCCAGCTCCCTCAGGACGGTGTCCGCGTACTCGTCGCGGCTCGCCCCGGCACCCAGTTCGCTCGCGGTGTACGTGTTGAAGTCGCAGTAGCCGCACCGGCTGGCGCAGAACGGCACGTGGACGTAGACCGCGAAACCGTCACCGCCCACGTCGCGGGTGGCTTCGTCGGGGAGCGACCCGTCCGCGGGAACGGGTTCGCCATCAGGAAGTGCGCCGGCCATCCGCCAAGTGTGCCCGGTCCCGGCCGGGCGGAGTGTGCCCGGTCCCGGCCGGGCGGAGTGTGCCCGGTCCCGGCCGGGCGGAGTGTGCCCGGTCCCGGCCGGGCGGAGTGTGCCCGGTCCCGGCCGGGCGACCGCCTGTGGATGGCCGCGGCCGGCGACCAAGGAAGCGTTAAGGTGCCGGACATGGATCTGGTCGGTACCGTCACCGTCGCCGGGGTGACCACTCTCACGCTGGACAGCCCCGCGAACCGCAACGCCCTCTCCCGCGCGCTGATCACCGAGTTGCGCACCGCACTCGACGCCGCGGCCGCCGACCCGGAGACCCGGGTGGTGGTGCTCTCGCACACCGGCCCGGTCTTCTGCTCCGGGGCCGATCTCAAGGAGACCGCCGCCACCGCGCCGGGTGAGCGCCTGCCGGTCGAGCTGATGGCCGACCTGCTCGCCGAGATCTGGGAGTTCCCGAAACCGGTGGTGGCCCGGATCGCCGGGCCGGCCCGGGCCGGTGGCCTGGGCCTGATCGGCGCCGCCGACCTCGCGGTCTGCGCCCGGTCGGCGACCTTCGCGTTCACCGAGGTCCGGCTCGGTGTGATCCCCGCGGTGATCAGTGCCACCGTGCTGCCCCGGCTGGCGCCGCGGGCCGCCGCCGAGCTCTACCTGACCGGCGACGTCTTCGACGGCGCCCGGGCCGCGGAGATCGGCCTGGTCACCGCCGCCGTTCCGGACGACGATCTGGACCGGACGGTGGCCGGCTACTGCGCTTCGCTGATCAAGGGTGGCCCGTTGGCGCTGGCCGGGACCAAGCAGCTGCTGCGCCGGACCAGGTCGGAGTCCATCCGCGCCGAGCTGGCCGACCTCAGTGACCGGTCCGCCGGATACTTCACCTCGGCCGAGGGCCGGGAGGGCGTCGCCGCCCGCCGTGAGAAACGTGACCCGAATTGGGTTCCGGCGCAGTCACGATGATCTCCGTGCGCTCGTTGATTAGGCTTGGCGTCCATACGTGAGGCGGCCATACATGAGGAGGTGCGGGTGCGGGTCAAGCCAGTGGTCGGGGTGCTCGCCTCGCTCGTCCTCATCGCCGTGGTCAGTGTGATCGTCGTCCTGCATCAGAACCCGGGCGCCATCAAGCTGCCCCGGATCGGGCCGGAGTGCACGGTCCGCGCCGACGGCGAGGTCACCCTGGACTCGGTGCAGATGGCCAACGCGGCCACCATCGCGGCGGTCGGCATCCGCCGGGAGATGCCGGAGCAGGCCGTGGTGGTGGCGCTGGCCACCGCACTGCAGGAGTCCAAGCTGGAAAACCTGGACGACGGCGACCGCGACTCGGTCGGCCTCTTCCAGCAGCGACCCAGCCAGGGCTGGGGCACCTTCGAGCAGATCAAGAATCCGCGGTACGCGGCCGGCAAGTTCTACACCGCCCTGAAGAAGGTGAAGGGCTGGGAGGACATGCGGGTCACCGACGCCGCGCAGAAGGTGCAGCGCTCGGCGTACCCGAACGCGTACGAGAAGTGGGCGGACGAGTCCCGGGTGCTGGCCCGGGCGCTGATCGGCCGGGCCACCGGCGCGGTCGCCTGCACCGTCTCCGGCGCCCCGGTGCTGCGCGGCGCGGCCGCGGCGGCCGCCCTGCTGGAGGGCCTCAAGCTGGACTGGGGCAAGAAACTGGACGCCGCGAGCGCCGAGGCGGCCGGCCTCACCGTCTCGGTCAGCAACGCCAGCAGCGGCTGGCGGTACGCGCACTGGCTGGTCTCGCACGCCTCGGCGACCGGCCTCGAACGGGTACGTTTCGGTGGCCAGGAATGGCACGCCCCGGACGGAAAGTGGCAGCAAGTAACCACGGCGTCGGCCGGCGATGACGGCCGCGTCGTCGCCGAAGTCTTCAGCTGACGGCACTCTCCGCAACTTTCGGTGACTTCCCGTAGCTATCACTGTTCGCACCCGCGTTGCGCTGCGTATACATCGACATGGACACTGCGCAACCGCCCTGGTACTAAGTAGGGCGTGTTCTGGGGAGCGCTGGAATGGGTCCTGCTGGGAGCGGGCGGCGTCGGCGCCATCATCCACGGTGTGCGGCGCCATCGTCCGGCGCGCCGGGCTCCCTGGTGGCTGCTCGCCGGGTCGCTGGCCGCGCTGGCCGCCGGCGACGTCTGCTACTCGTACCGGGTGATGGGCCTGGCCGACCTCTGCTACCTGCTGATGTTCGGCCTCACCGCGCTATGCCTGCTGCAGTTCACCCGCGGCGGCGCGCTGCTCGGTGACCGGGCCCGGCTGATCGACCTGCTCGCCGCCGCCTGCACCACGCTGCTGGTGGTCTGGGTCTTCGTGATCGGGTCGGACCGGCTGCACACCGTCTCGGCCACCGACGTGATCGGGGATCTGCTGCTGGTCGGGGTGGCCGGCCGGTTGGTCGCCGCGGACCGGCGCAGCGTCGCGGCCTGGCTGCTGCTCACCGGCGCGCTCGGCATGCTGACCGGCGACGTGGCCTATCCGCTGGCCGCCAACCCGCTGACCGAGTCCGCGTTCGTGGTGCTCTACGCCTGCTGGGGGCTCTCCGCACTGCACCCGTCGATGGTCCGGCTGACCGAGCCCGCGCCGCCCCGGCACAGCCCCTGGAAGTTCCGGTGGTCGGTGCTGCTCGCGCTGGCCGCCTGCACCCCACCCACGGTGCTGCTGATCGAGGCGCTCCGCGGCGACGTCCAGGACGGCGTGCTGATCGCGATCACCGGCGCACTCACCCTGCTGCTGACCATCACCCGGCTCGGCGACGCGATCCGCCAGCACAGTCAGGCCCTCGGCCGGGAGCAGGGCCTGCGCGCCGCGACCGCGGCCCTGGTCGCGGCCGCCGACCGGCCGGCCGTCGACGCCGCGGTCCGGGCCGCGGTCGGCCGGCTGCTGCCGCCCGCCTCGGTGCGCCGGGTGTCGCTGGCCGACGAGCTGTCCGCGGCCGAGCAGCCGCCCCGCCCGGCCGGTCCGGCGGTGCGCAGCTGGTGGCTCGCCGCCGCCGATCCGGACGACCGCACCCTGGTCTGCCCGCTGCGCCTGGAGCCGCTCGACGTGGCCCGGCCCAGCGGCGGCGCGCTGATCATCACCGGTCGCCGGGAGGATCTGGTGGCCGGGCACGACGCGCTGGAGATGCTGGCCGGGCAGGCCGCGCTGGCCCTGGACCGGGTCACGCTGGTCGAGGCGGTCGGCCGCCGGGACAGCGACCTCTATCTGCGTGCCGTGATCCGCAACACAGCGGAGCTGATGGTGGTGATCGACGTCGACCAGCGGATCCGGTATGCGAGCCCGGCGCTGCGCGGCGTGCTCGGGCTGGACGAGTTGCCGCCGCTGGCCACGCTCGACGAGCTGGTCCATCCGGACGACCGGGCCCGGGTGCGCAACGCGCTGCGCTCACACGGCGACGGCACGGTGCACTGCGCGCTGCAGCGCGGCGACGAGAGCCAGTTGCTGGTCGAGCTGACCTATCGGGATCTTCGGGAGGATCGCCTCGTGCAGGGACTGGTGGTCACGATGCGGGACATCACCCGCAACCACGACCCGGCCGAGCGGCTCCCGCAGCAGGAACACAGCGGCGAGATGCCGGCCTGGGTCAACCGCCGCAGCGCCCAGCAGCGTTTCCGCTATTGAAAGGGCGGGACCATATTTCGCGTACGCAAAAAGCGCCGGACCTCGTCATGAGGTCCGGCGCTTTTTACTTCGTCATTACCGGGTCAGGTGCCGGCGACCGGCCACACCAACGGTGAGGGCGACACCGATCGCGGCGAGCACGACCTGGAAGAAGAGCTCGATCCAGTCGAAGCCCTTGGTGTCGGCGACACCGAACGCCCGGGCCAGGACCGTGCCCAGGAGCGCCGCGACAACACCGATCACCATGGTCAGCCAGATCGGGATGTTCTGCTTGCCGGGTACGACCAGGCGACCCAGAGCACCGATGATCAGACCGACGACAAGGGCGGTGATGATGCCGGTGATGGTCATGTGGTTCCTCCTCGGGGGTGGAGCTTGTTCGGTTGCGTCCGTCGAGCCCCAGAGTTCCCGACCCCCCGAATTCTCAAACCGCCCTATTTTTTGGCGCCTTTGGGATCGGCCGCGTCACTGGTGGAGAGCGCGGCGATGAAGGCCTCCTGCGGCACCTCCACGCGGCCCACCATCTTCATCCGCTTCTTGCCTTCCTTCTGCTTCTCGAGCAGCTTGCGCTTCCGGCTGATGTCACCGCCGTAGCACTTCGCCAGCACGTCCTTGCGGATCGCGCGGATCGTCTCGCGGGCGATGATCCGGGAGCCGATGGCCGCCTGGATGGGCACCTCGAACTGCTGCCGCGGGATCAGTTTCTGCAGCTTGGCGGCGATCGTCGTGCCGTACGAGTAGGCGTTGTCCTTGTGCACGATGGCGCTGAACGCGTCGACCGGCTCGCCGTGCAGCAGGATGTCCACCTTGACCAGGTCGGCGACCTGCTCGCCGGAGGGCTCGTAGTCCAGCGAGGCGTAGCCCTTGGTCTTGCTCTTCAACTGGTCGAAGAAGTCGAAGATGATCTCGGCGAGGGGCAGCGTGTAGCGCAGCTCCACCCGTTCGGAGGACAGGTACTCCATGCCGAGCAGGCTGCCGCGGCGGCTCTGGCACAGCTCCATGACGGCGCCGACGTACTCGTTCGGCACCAGGACTGTGGCGCGCACCACAGGCTCGTGGATCTCGGCGATCTTGCCGGCCGGGAACTCGCTCGGGTTGGTGACCGTCTGCTCCTTCCCGTCCTCGGTGACCACCTGGTACACCACGTTCGGCGCGGTGGAGATCAGGTCGAGGCCGAACTCGCGCTCCAGCCGCTCGCCGATGATCTCCAGGTGCAGCAGGCCCAGGTAGCCGACCCGGAAACCGAAGCCGAGCGCCGCCGACGTCTCCGGCTCGTAGGTGAGCGCGGCGTCGTTGAGCTTGAGCTTGTCGAGCGCGTCGCGCAGCGCCGGGTAGTCCGAGCCGTCGATCGGGTAGAGGCCCGAGTAGACCATCGGTTTCGGGTCCTTGTAGCCGCCGAGCGCGTCCTTGGCCGGGCGGTTGTTGCCGGTGACGGTGTCGCCGACCTTCGACTGGCGGACATCCTTCACACCGGTGATCAGGTAACCCACCTCGCCGACGCCGAGCGCGCCGGCCTTCTCCATCTCCGGCGAGGCGACGCCCAGCTCCAGCAGCTCGTGCACGGCGCCGGTGGACATCATCTTGATCCGGTCCCGGGCCTGGATCCGGCCGTCGACCACCCGGACGTAGGTGACCACGCCGCGGTACACGTCGTAGACCGAGTCGAAGATCATCGCGCGGGCCGGGGCGTCCGGGTCGCCGACCGGCGGGACGAACTGCCGGACGATCTCGTCGAGCAGGTGGTCCACGCCGACGCCGGTCTTGCCGGAGACCCGCAGCACGTCGGTGGGCTCGACGCCGATCAGCTTGGCCAGCTCCTCGGCGTACTTCTCCGGCTGCGCGGCCGGCAGGTCGATCTTGTTGAGCACCGGGATGATGTGCAGGTCGTTCTCCATCGCCAGGTACAGGTTGGCGAGGGTCTGCGCCTCGATCCCCTGCGCGGCGTCGACCAGCAGGATCGCGCCCTCACAGGCGGCCAGGCTGCGGGAGACCTCGTAGGTGAAGTCGACGTGGCCCGGGGTGTCGATCATGTTGAGCACGGCCGACTGGCCGGCCAGGTCGCCCTCGCGCACGGTCCACGGCATGCGGACCGCCTGCGATTTGATGGTGATGCCGCGCTCGCGCTCGATGTCCATCCGGTCGAGGTACTGCGCGCGCATCTGCCGCGGGTCGACCACCCCGGTGATCTGCAACATCCGGTCGGCCAGCGTCGACTTGCCGTGGTCGATGTGGGCGATGATGCAGAAGTTGCGGATGCGGCTGGGATCGGTCGATCCGATCACGTTCACGCCGGGGTCGAGCGGTCCAGGCACGGTCGTCCGTTCTTCTCGGGCTGGCATGCTTCTCAAGCTGCGCCGTGGTCTGTGGGACGCCGGCTGACACGCCGGCGCTCCCTATCGTCCCACGCCCGGCTGGGCAGGTCCGATCACACCCGTTCGAGCGGCTCCCGCGGACCCGGCGGAAACTCCACGGCAACCGGATCCCCGGCCCGAATCGCCCCACCACGCAACACGACGCCCATCACCCCGGCCTTGCGCACCAGGGCGCCGCCGGCGTCCTGCGCCACCATCTCCTTGAGCAGCCCGGCCCGGTACCGGTTGATCTGGGCACACGGATTCCGCAGCCCGGTGACCACCACCGCCGGCCGCGGGTCCCGGTCCGCCTCGGCGTCCCTGGCCAGTGCCTCCGCAACCGCCGCCACAGCCCGAGCCGCCGCCTCGTCCAGCCTCGCCATCCCAGCCGCCGCCAGCACCCCCTGCACCGGGTGATCAGCCACCGCGCCCGGGCTCCCCGCGGTCACGCCACCCGCCGCCGCGCTCCCCGCCATGGCACTTCCCGCGACAGCGCTCTCCAGCGCGGCACTCCCCGCCACGGCACCCCCCGCCACGGCACTTCCCGCGACAGCGCTCTCCAGCGCGGCACTCCCCGCCACGGCACCCCCCGCCACGGCACTCCCCGCCACGGCACCCCCCGCCACGGCACTTCCCGCGACAGCGCTCTCCAGCGCGGCACTCCCCGCCACGGCACCCCCCGCCACGGCACTCCCCGCCACGGCACCCCCCGCCACGGCACTTCCCGCGACAGCGCTCTCCAGCGCGGCACTCCCCGCGACAGCGCTTCCTGCGGCCTGCTTCTCCGGGCCGAAGCGCAGGATCGTGCCCCGCGGGAGCCCGAGCAGGTCGAGGCCGCGGGTCGTCACGTTCTCGCCGAGGCCGCCGGCCGGGACGTCGAAGCCCTTCCCAGCCACCTCGTCGAAGAGTTCCGCCTGGATCAGGTGCACCTGCCGCAGGTTCGGCTGGGTGGGGTCCGCCGCCACCCGGCCACGGTGCCGCACCGTGATCCCGGCGTGGATGTCCCCCTCCACGCCCAGGCCCGCCACCAGGACGATCTCGTCCCGCGTCGGCTTGGTGAACGTGTAGGCATCGTTCCGACTGACCGCGACAACTGTTCCGGACGTATCGCTCATGCCGCGAGTCTGCTCACCGCCGCCTCCTTCCTCGCCCCGATTTCTCAACCAGCGGCCGTCGTGGCGGAGGGGACCGGCGGAGAGGCGCGCGGCCGGGTCAGTCCGGCGGAGACCGACGGACGGGTCGAAAGCGCGGGCCAGGTCAGTCCGGCCGGACCGACGGAAGGGGCGTGGCCGGGTCAGTCCGGCGGAGACCGACGGACGGAAGAAAGCGCCGGCCAGGTCGGTCCGCCGGACCACGGCACGGGTGAGTGGGGCGCGGGCCTGGTCCGCCCCATCGGACCGGGACACGGGTGGGGTGCGCAGGTCGGGTCAGTCCGGCGGCTCCAGGAAGAGGGCGGAGAGTTTGGGCAGGCGGCGGCGCATCTCGTCCTCGTTGTCGAAGTCCCACAGATCGCCGACCTCGGGCCGGGTCCGGGCAGGCTCGCCGGGTGGCAGCTGGCCGCCGGTGGCCTGCTCATAGGCCCGGGCCGCGATGCCGAGCACCTCCTCGGCCTCGAAGACCGCGCCGGTGTCCGCCGCCTGCTTGATCACCACCACGTTGGCCAGCACGTCGGGTTTCTGCACGGCGGCGGCGACCGCTTTGCGCCCGTGCGCGATCAGCCAGCCGCGGAAGGCGTCGAAGCCGGCCTCGTCGGCGCCGCTGTTGATCAGGTAGGCGGCGGCCCAGAGGTCCTCCGTGCCGGAGGCCACCATCACCCGGTCCAGGTGGCGGGCCCAGGCGACGATCTCCTCCGGATCGCGGGTGGCCAGCTCGGCGACGGCCCGCTCGGCCACCTCGGCGGGGGACGCCGGCCGCTCGGCGGTCGCGCGGTCGATGACCGCCCAGAAATCGTCGGTTCGCATGCCAGGATCCTGCCAGTGCCCTCCGACATTTTCGGCGGCGACGGGGCGGGCAGGATGGAACACATGCGGCCGATCACACTTCCCGACGTTCCGTACAGCGCTACCGCCGTACGTCCGGAATGGTGTGACCTGCCGGAAACCGTGCGTCAAGCGATCACCGCGCGCCTCGGCTCCCCGGTGTCCGCCGCGCGCAGCGCCGGCGGCGGTTTCACCCGCGCCTTCGCGGCCGTGCTCGAAACCGAGGCCGGGAGCAGCGCCTTCGTCAAGGCGGCGGCGCTGACCGACCCGACCGCGCAGTGGTACGCCCGGGAGGCGGCGATCACCGCGGCGCTCCCGGCGGAGGTGACCGCCGCCCGCCCGCGCTGGACGATGACCGATTCTGACTGGTTCGTGCTGTGCCTGGAGGCGATCGACGGCCGCCTTCCCGAGTTGCCCTGGTCACAGGCCGACCTGGACACCGCGCTGCGCAGCTGGTCGGCGGCGGCGACCGCGCTGGCCTACCCGGCGCCGCCGCTGCTGGCGATCGGCCTGCCCGCGCTGCCGGACATCCTGCGCAGCGAGATGTCCTGGTGGACGCTGATCGCCAAGCGCCGCGAGCCGATGCCGGAGCCGGCCCTGGCCACCGTGGCCCCGCACCACCTGGCCGAGCTGGCCCGGCTGGAACGCGCCCTGCCCGAGCTGGCCGCCGGCGACGCGATGCTGCACGGCGACCTCCGGCTGGACAACGTGCTGATCGACACCGGCGGCCGGGCCTGGCTCTGCGACTGGACCTGGCCGTGTCTCGGCGCACCCTGGTTCGACACGGTGACGCTGCTGGTCAGCGCGTATGCCAGCGGCCTGGACACGGACGCGGTGCTGCGCGCCTGGGGTGCGCCGGACGAGGGGGTGGACGGCGCGCTGGCGGCGCTCTCCGGGTACTGGCTGGTCTCGGCCGGCAGCGGGCCGAGCAGCGCCTCCCCGCACAGCCGGCAGCACCAGCGGTTCAGCGGGGAGCAGGCGCTGGCCTGGCTCGCCGAGCGCCGCGGCTGGGAGGCCACCGCCAAGCGCCGCGGCGGGGAGGCTACCGCCAGGCGCCGCTGGTGGCGCTGACCCGGGTCGGCAGCGCCGAAGGTTCGCACCCCAGCCCTGGCCCGACCGGGGGCGCCGTCCTTCCATCAACGGTCCGGAGCCTCCCCCGGCGGGCGCTCGTCCGGAGCCGTTTTGGCGGCTCGGAGGCGTACTGGTAATCTGATTCCTCGCGTGTGGTGACACGCTGTTGTTTCCTGCACCGGCCTCGCCGGGTGAGACGGCCGCGCGGTGACCACTCGTCGAGACCATTTTCCGCTCTAGTCAGGACAAGGCTGTCGCGTGGCGAACATCAAGTCCCAGATCAAGCGCAACCGGCAGAACGAGAAGGCCCGTCTGCGCAACAAGTCGGTCAAGTCTTCGCTGAAGACCGTGATCCGCAAGCTCCACGAGGCGAGCGACGCGGGCAACGTCGAGACGGCGACCACTCTGCTGCGTGACGCCTCGCGTCAGCTCGACAAGGCTGTCAGCAAGGGCGTCATCCACAAGAACCAGGCGGCCAACCGGAAGTCGGCCATCGCCAAGAAGATCGCCTCGCTGTCCGCCTGATCCGCTGGATCAGATCGGTGGCCGCACGGACGCGGCCATCGGCTCCGCCCGCCGGCGGGCGGGCAGTCTGAAGCACACCCGGGCATCGCGGGACCGTCATGGTCCACGCGGTGCCCGGTTTGCTGTGTCCGGACCTCATCGGCAGGTCACGGCTTCATAACCAATCGCATATACGCGATGTGCGCAGACAGATATGCGCCCGGACTACGCTCCCGTCCGCCATGGTTGCGGTCGCCCCCGCCCGGCCCGAGGCGGCGCAGGCTCGTCCTCCGCGCCGGCGCGGCGATCTTCGCGGCCCCGACGAGGAGTGAGGCAGTGAGCACCGACATCGGCGTCATGCCAGCCGACGGAACCGAGCTCGACCGGGCAACCGTGGTTGCCCTGCTCGGCGCGCTTCTCGGGGACGACCCGGACTTCCCGGGCGTCGCGGACGGCGAGTACCTGGAGACCGAGCTGGTCGGCGACCGGCTCACCACCGACTGGCGGATCCATCCCGGGCGGTCCGGGATCAGCGAGCTGGTGGTATCGGTGTGGGACAACCGCCCAGGGCAGCCGGCCGCCCCGTTCCGGGCCGAGCTGGGCCGGGTGGTCGAGGTCCTGCAGCAGGTGGCCGCGGCGACCGGCGGCCGGTTCCTGATCGCCGACCACGACGTGACCGGCGCCCCGACCGAACAGGCGCTCGACCTGATCGGGCAGGTGGTCGACCTGATCGAACAGGTTCTCGGCCCGATCGACCAGGACCCCGCTCCGGTACGGCCGGCCACGCCCACCACCGCGGCAGCGGTTCCGGCGGAGCTGCCCGACGAGGAGTTCCTGCTGCGGTACCTGGCCGCCGGCCGGGACCGGATCGCCCGGCTCCGCCGCGACGTCGCCGGGCTCGATCTCTCCCGGGACAGCCTGGTCCCGCTCTGGGGATGGGCGATCGACCGGTTGGCGCTGCGCGATCCCGCCGCGCCCCTGGAGCGGGTCACGCCGGCAGACGGCTCGGCGTTCCAGCGCCCGGTGGCGGCGGATCTGCCACTCTGGTACGGCCGCAGCGCCCGCCTCGCCCCGCACGACTGGTCGGACGAGTCGCTCGCCCTGATCGACGCGATCGCGTTCTACACCGCGGAGAGCCTCGACGCCGTGCTGCCCGGCCTGAGCTGGCAGGTCGCGCGGGGTGCCGGGCAAGGTGGTGACGACCGCCACCGGGCGCAGCCCGTGCTGGCCGGCCGCGGCGACCCGATCGCGCCGATCGACGCGGTGCTCACCCTGCTCGAGCCGGTGCGTCACAAGATCAAGGCGGAGCCGGCGGGACGCGTGCCGACGCCGGAGGATCTGCGGACCTGGTTCGACGAGACGGTCGCGAAGCGCCGCTGACGCGCATCACCCACGCCGAGGAGCGGCGGGCTGAGGGTCCGCGGCCGCGCGCTGAGGGCTGGGCCGCGGGCCCGGCTGAAGGCTAGGACCTGCGGGCTGCGGGCTGCGGGCTGCGGGCTGCGGGCTGCGGGCTGCGGGCAAGCATCGCCTGGCGGAGAGCCGCGGCGGCGCGGACTATTCGTACCGACGGGTCGCCGACTGGCGGGCCATCTGCTGGCGGACGTCCAGCTCGTCCGCCCACGGCCGGCGCACCGGCCCGGCCGGTTTCTGCTCCGGCGCTGCCTCGGCCGGGCGGCTGGGGCGGCCATACCCGTCCTTCTCCCCCGGGAACCAGACCACGCCGGTGGACCGGGCCGCCTCGACCGGCGGGGTGACCACCGGGGTCGGCACCCGCGGCGGCGGCGGCCACTCGCCGGTCGGCCGGCCGGATCGCGGCCGGTGGGTGTGCCGCTCCCGGTGCACCGCGGCCCGGGCCGCCACCGGCTCGGCGACCGGCGCGGACGGCGCCAGCCAACCGGCCACCAGGTCGTTGAACTTCACCATCACCGCCACCGCGATCGGCAGCACCAGCACGCCCCACCAGCTGACCAGCTCGGCCAGGGCGAGCAGGACGCCGAGCGCGATCGCGCCCTCCAGGAAGACGAAGCAGAGCAGCCCGCCCGGGCTGAGGTGGCGCAGCCGCAGCACCCGCGCGTAGAGCGGCTGGTGGGCCGCGCCGGCCCGCCGGGAACGCACCGTCCGGGTCATCGGGCGCCCCCGCCCCGCCGGGCCGCGGCCACCGCGAAGACGGCCTGCTCCAGCGCGTATCCCCGGTCCTCGGCGCCGCCCTTGACCGCGGCGTTGCAGTCGGCGGCCGCGCGCATCGCGTCGACCAGGCCCTCCGGGGTCCAGCCCCGGCTGCGCTCCTGCGCCCGCTGGATCTTCCAGGCCGGCATGCCGAGCGTGCTGGCCAACTGGTAGGGGTTGCCCTTGCCGGCCGAGGCGACCCGGGCCACGGTCCGCACGCCGTCGGCGATCGCGTCGGCGATCGGCACCGGGTCGACGCCGACGTGCAGCGCCCAGCGCAGCGCCTCCAGCGCGCCCGGCAGGTCGCCGACCATCGCCGCGTCGGCCACGGTGAAACCGCTGACCTCGGCACGACCCTTGTAGTAGCGGGCGACCACCGCCTCGGTGATCTTGCCGTCGGTGTCGGCGAGCAGCTGCGAGCAGGCCGCGGCGATCTCGCGCAGGTCGTTGCCGACCGAGGCGAGCAGCGCGGCGGCGGCCGACTCGTCGCACCGGCCGCCGGCCCGGCGGAACTCGTCGCGGACGAAGGCGATCCGCTCCCGGTCGCCCTTCAGCTTCATCGCGGGCACCACGGTGGCGCCGGCTTTCTGCAGGCCGTCGGCGAACGCCTTGCCCTTGGCCCCGCCCAGGTGAGTGACGATCAGGGTGACCTCGGGATCCGGATCCTTCGCATAGGCCAGGAGGGCGGCGGCGAGCTCCTTGCGGGCGTCCTGGCCGCTGCGCAGCACCAGCACCCGCCGCCCGCCGAACAGCGACGGGCTGAGCATCTCGGCGATCTCCCCGGGGGTGAGCTGGCCGGCCTCATACTCCCGGACGTCCGCGCCCGGGTCGGCGGCTCGGGCCGCGTCCACCGCCGCGGTGACGGCACGGGCGGCGAGCAGCTCCTCGTCGCCTTGGACGAGCAGCAACGAGGGTGGTGGCGCGGCGTTCACGCCCGACATCGTCGCACGTCCGGCCGACACTCCGGCGAGGCTCACTCTTTGGCGCACGGCAACTGATCACCGAACGCGAAACCCGACATATCAACCACCCGCCATGCTTCGCATGCCGTGACCTGCGCCGTTGCTCACTCCCGGCCGCTTTGTCCGCAGACCGCCCGCTATTTCGTACGTTCGCAAAAAAGCCCCACGAATCCGGCATGTCGCCCATCTCGCCGCCCCATACTTCCCGCCCGTCGCCATCCGGAATCTCACGAACTGCGCGCCTGACTGGGAAGCGGGGCAAAGCGGAGCTACAAAGGCCGAAGCCGAGCGGAACAGCGCCGCGAGGCAGACGGCGGCAGCGGCCCGGCATGCCACAGCGGCTGAGCCGAGCAGCGCGGCGCGGCACGCCGCCGAGCCGAGCAGTCCGGCGCGGCACGCCGCCGAGCCGAGCAGTCCGGCGCGGCACGCCGCCGAACTGGGCAGCACGCCCGGTCGCGTCGTGGAGGCGCGTCCCGGTCCGGAGGGCGGGCGGCTGGGGAACCGCTCAGTGGGGCGGGACGCCGCGGGTGGTGACCGCGAGGCCGTCGGCGGTTGTCAGCACCGCCAGGTCGCCGGACAGGTCGGTACGCAGCACCCGGGCGCCGTCCCGGGCCAGCCGGGCCAGCAGCGGGCCGTTCGGATGCCCGTAGTCGTTGCCCTCCCCCACCGAGACCAGCGCCACCGCCGGGTCCACCGCGTCCAGCAGCTCCGGCGCCTGCAACGCGCTCCCGTGGTGCGCCACCTTCAGCACGTCGGCCCGCAGCGCCGCCGCGCCCAGCCGGCCGACGAGATCGGTCTGCTCCTCGGTCTCGGCGTCGCCGGGCAGCAGCACGCTCCGCCCGGCGACCGTGGCCCGGAGCACCAGCGAGTTGTTGTTCGGGTCGGAGTTCGTGCCGTGCAGCGCCGCCACCGGCCCGAGCGCCGCCAGCCGCAGGTCACCCACCTGGTGGGCCCAGCCCGGGCCGACCGCCAGCACCGGTGTCCCGGCCCCGGCGGCGGTCGCCGCGACCTGGTCCCGGCCGGTCTCCGGCTCCGGCCAGTCCGGCGCCACCACGGCGCCCACCGCCCGGCCCCGGAAGATCCCGGCCACCCCACCCACGTGATCCGCGTGATAGTGGCTGACCGCGAACAGCACCACCCGCCGGATGCCGAGCCGGCGCAGGCAGCGGTCCACCGGGTCGGGTTCCGGACCGGCGTCCACCACCACCGCCCGGCCGGGTCCGGCCGGCAGCACGATCGCGTCGCCCTGGCCGACTGCGCAGGCCACCACCAGCCAGCCCGGCGGTGGCCAGCCGGCGGTGAGCAGGCGCACCGGCAGCGCGCCCAGCACCGCGCCGGCGGCCACCACCGCGGCCAGCCTCCGGATCACCGCCCGCCGGGCCGCGACCAGCACCGCCACGGTCAGCCCGGCCAGCAGCAGCGCCCCGGGCACCCCGGCCGGCCAGGGCAGCGCGCCGGCCGGCAGCCGCGCCCCGATCCGGGCGACCTGCACCAGCCACGCGGCCGGCCAGTGCCCCAGCCAGGCGGCGAACTCGGCGCCGGCCGGCCACACCGGGGAGAGCAGCGCGGCGGCCACCCCGAGCAGGGTGGCCGGGGCGATCGCCGGGACCACGATCAGGTTGGCCGGCACCGCGACCAGGCTGACCGTGCCGGAGAGTCCGGCGATCACCGGGCCGCAGGCCACCTGCGCGGCGGCCGGCACCGCGAGCGCCTCGGCCGCGCCGGGCGGCCAGCGCCGGGCCCGCAGCGCGTCCCGCCAGGCCGGGGCGAGCAGCAGCAGGCCGGCGGTGGCCAGGACGGACAGCGCGAACCCGGGGTCGGCGGCCAGCTCCGGGTCGATCAGCAGCAGCATCGCGGCCGCCGCGGCGAGCGCCGGGACCGCCGCCCGGGGCCGGCCGGCGGCCAGCCCGAGCAGGCCGATCGCGCCCATCGCGGCGGCCCGGATCACGCTCGGCGAGGGGCGGGCCAGGATCACGAAGCCGGCCAGCGCCACCGCGCACACCACCGCGCAGAGCACCGGCCCGGCCCCGGTCCGCCGGGCCACGAAGAGGATCACGCCCAGGATGATCGCCACGTTCGAGCCGGAGACGGCGGTCAGGTGCGTCATCCCGGTCGCCTGGAAGTCCGCTTCCAGGGCCGGGTCGAGGCGGCTGGTGTCACCGACCACCAGGCCCGGGAGCAGGCCGCCGGAGTCGTCCGGCAGCGGCTCGCAGGCCCGCTGCAGGCCGGATCGCAGCGATCCGGCGGCCCGCTGCGCCCAGGACGGCTCGCCGAGCGGGTGCGGCGGCTGACGGCTCGAGACGACCGCGGCCCGCAGGTCGCCGGGCCGGGGCCGAAGCAGTTTCCCGGTGGCGGTCAGGCGCTGGCCGGGCAGCAGGCCGCGCCAGCCGGTGTCGCTGCCCAGGACGAGTGCTCGCGCGGCGAGCCGGACCGGTTCGCCGCCGTCCACCCGGCGCACCCGTTCCAGGTCCACCGCGACCAGGTAGGTGGCCGGTCCCCGGCCGCCGCGCAGCGCCCGCGGGTCGTCCCGGACCACCGCGGTCACCTCCACCGGGTCGCCGGCCTCGATCAGCGCGACCAGCGGTGCCGCCTCCCGCACGCTCATCCGCGCCGCGGTCGCCACCGCCCCGCAGCCGGCGCCGAGGGCGAGCGCCACCCCGATCCATCGCACCGCCGCCCACACCCGCGGCGGCCGAGCCGGCCCACCTGGCCCGGCCGGCCCACCTGGCCCGGCCGGCCGCGCCCGGTCCACCCCAGCGGCCCGCCCGGTCAGGGCGCCGACCCCGGCGACGATCAGGGCTGCCCCGCCGCCGATGGCCGAGCCACGGGCCGGCTGATGGAGGGCGGCCAGCGCGGCGAGCCAGACCCCCACCGCGAACCCCGCCAGCCGCAGATCCGGCACCACCCGAGCCGCCGACACAGAAGAAGGCCGCGCGGAGGAAGCCGCCCCGGAAGAAGACCGCGCAGAGGAAGCCGCCCCGGAAGAAGACCGCGCAGAGGAAGCCGCCCCGGAAGAAGACCGCGCAGGCGAAGCCGGCCCCGAGGAAGACCGTGCGGAAGAAGGCCCCCCGGAAGAAGCCGCGGACCGCCGGCTCACACCGTCACCAGATCTTTGAGCTGCTCATACCGCGAGTCCCCGATCCCGTCCACCCGCCGCAGGTCGCTGACCGCCCGGAACCCGCCCTGAGCCGCCCGCGCGTCCAGGATCCGCTGCGCCAGCACCGGCCCCACCCCGGGCAGCGAGTCCAGCTCCGCCAGCGTCGCCGTGTTCAGGTTGACCAGCCCACCACCCGGCCCCGCGGACGCCACCGGCCCGGCCGTGACCCCCGGCGGCGGACCCACCCCCACCATGATCAGCTCACCGTCGGTCACCTTGCGGGCCAGGTTCAGCCCGGCCACGTCCACTCCCGGCTCCGCCCCGCCCGCCGCGGTCAGCGCGTCCGCCACCCGGGCCCCCGGCGCCAGCCGGACCAGTCCCGGCCGCCGCACCTTCCCGCCGACCGCGACCACCACCTCGACCGGCGCGCTCGCGCCACCGGACGGCACACCGCCCGAGGCGACGACCGGCAGCTCCGGCGCGACCGGCTCCACCCGCGGCCGGGCCCGCCACGCCAGGAACCCCGCGACCAGCACCACCAGCACCGCGACCGCGATCAGCGCCCGCACCCCGGGCCGGCCCGGGTCGAAGGCGTGCAGCCACCGTCGCCGCTCCCCCTCGAACGCCCCCGTCCCGGGAAGCGCAGGAACCGGAAGAACCGGCTCCTCCTCCGTCCAGGTGTATTCGCCGCCGGAAGGCCGCACCCAGTCCGGCGCCGGCGCCGCTCCGGGAACCCGGGGAGGCAGCGGAACCCCACCGTCCTCCCGAGGTCTGGCAGGCACACCACCCCGATCACCTCCCGCATCGTCGACCGCTGACCAGGCCGGGATGATGTCCGACCAGCGCAGCGGCTCGCCCGGCCCGGCCAGCCCGTCCGGGTCGGCCGGCGCCGCCGGTCCCCGGTCGCGCAGCGCCCGCATCCGGGCCGCCACGACGTCGTCGGTATCCTTCGCCTCTCGCACGGCGCCGAAGTCTGCGCCTTCCGCCCGGGCGGGGCCGGCTCCGCTGTGGACAACCCGGCACTGTGGACAACTTCGAGGACGGCGTGTGACCCGAGAACAGGCGATCGTTCAGCTCCGCGCGGCCGGCTGCGTCTTCGCCGAGGACGAGGCGGACGTGCTGGCCGGGGCCGCCGCCGGCCCGGCGGCGCTGAGCGAGTTGGTCGGCCGCCGCTGCGCCGGCGAGCCGCTGGAGCAGGTGGTCGGGTACGCCGACTTCTGCGGCGTCCGGGTCCGCCTGCGTCCCGGCGTCTTCGTCCCGCGGGTGCGCAGCGAGCTGCTGGTCCGGGTGGCCGTGGCGGAGGCGGGCAGCCGCCCGGACCCGCTGGTGGTCGACCTCTGCTGCGGCTCCGGCGCGCTCGGCCTGGCGGTCCGGCACCGGCTTCCCGGCGTCCCGCTGCACGCCGCCGACCTGGACCCGGTCGCGGTCGCCTGCGCACGGGACAACCTGGGCGGCGACGTCCACCAGGGCGACCTGTTCGACGCGCTGCCCGGCGAGCTGCGTGGCCGGATCACCGTGCTGCTGGCCAACGTGCCGTACGTCGCCACCCGGCACCTCCCGTTCCTGCCGGCCGAGGCGCGCGACCACGAGCCGGCCTCCGCCCTGGACGGCGGCGAGGACGGGCTGGCGGTCTTGCGGGCGGTGCTGGCCGGGGCGCGGACCTGGCTGGCTCCGGGCGGGCTGGTGCTGTCCGAGATCACCGAGGCGCAGGTCGGCGCGGCGGTGGCGGCCGTCGACGAGAATGGATTGACGCCCGCCGTCAGCACCGACGATGATCTCGACGCCCGTGTGATCACCGCGAGACGTTAGGCATTTGCCGTGGGGTTTCTCCGCAGGCTCGTCCGCGCCCGGCTGGCCGCCCGGGTCATCCGGCGGTTGCGCCGTGCCGGTGTCCCCGGCGCGCGCTACCACCGGGACGCCTTCGAGGTCCGGTGCACGTTGCCCGGCGACGACGAGCCGACCATCCTGCCGCTCGCGCCGCTGCTCGGCCGCGGGCGCCGGCAGCTGGACGACTACCTGGCCGGCGTGGTCCGTACCGGGAAGGTGCCGGCGGCCTGGGCGGACGCCGCGCCGCGGCTGCGTCCGGTGTTGCGCGGTGGCGCGCCGGGGGCGGCGTTGCGCCGTCCGGCGTTGCCGCACCTGTCCGAGTTCGTGGTGGTGGACCATCCGGAGACGATCACCTACGTGACGCCGGCGCAGCTGGAGACGTGGGGCGTGACCGCGGATGAGGTCTTCGCGGCGGCGCTGGCCAACCTGTCCGGCGCGGTGCTGCACGGGGCCCCGGCGGACAAGCCGGTGGTGGTCCGGTTCGTCGACGACGGGAACAGTTACTGGACCTCGCACCTGCTGCTGCCCGGCTGGCTGGACCGGCTCGCCGGGCAGGTCGGCGGCCGTCCGGTGGCGTTCGCCCCGGAGCGCGGCACGCTGCTGGTCACCGCGGACGACAGTGATCTGCTGGTGGCGCTCTTCGCGCAGGCCGAGGAGATCTTCGTGCAGTCGTCGCGGTCGCTGACCCCGATGGCCTACGTCAGCGATCCGGACGGCTGCACGGTGCCCTATCCGGCGCCGCCCGGCCATCCGCTGCACCCGGCGGTGTCCCGGGCCGAGCGGCTGCTGGCCGACACGTCGCCCGACTGACCGCGGGCCGGCGCGAGGCAGTCCGTGCTCGCTGCCGACAGGTTTCCGGTACGGCCACCCGTACCGGAAACGGGTGAAGTCGTCCCGGAGCGGACCGCGAGCGTCAGGCGCGCCGGTGCACGACGACCCCGGCCAGTCCCGGCCCGGTGTGTGCCGCGACCACCGCGCCCACCTCGGTCAGATAGCAGTCGCGCAGCCGGTCACCGAGCCGCATGGAGATCGCGTCGACCAGGGCGCTCGCCCGCTCCGGCGTGCCCAGGTGGTGGACCGCGACGTCGGCCTCGCCCGGCCCGGCCGCCTCCACCGCCAGGTCGACGAGCCGGCTCAGCGCCCGCCCGGCGGTCCGGACCTTGTCCTTGACCACCACCGCGCCGTCCGCCACGTGCAGGATCGGCTTGACCGAGAGGGCCGTGCCGACCAGCGCGGACGCCGCCCCGATCCGGCCGCCGCGGCGCAGGAACTCCAGCGTGTCGACGTAGAAGTAGGTGCTGACCCGGGCCGCGTGCTCGATCGCCGCCCGCTCCACCGCCGCCAGGTCCTGGCCGCGCGTGGCGGCCGCGGCGGCGGCCAGCGCCGGGAAGCCCAGCCCCATCGCGGCGGTGCCGCTGTCCACCACCCGCACCCGCGGACCGACCTCGGCGGCGGCCAGCTGGGCGGCCTCGAAGGTGCCGGAGAGCTTGGCCGACAGGTGCACCGAGACCACCCCGTCGGCGCCCGCGTCGAGCAGCCGGCGGTACTGCTCGGCGAACTGGGACGGGGCCGGCCGGGAGGTGCTGACCGCCGAGCGGCGCGCGCCGAGGGCCCGGGCCACCTCGGCCGGGAAGATCTCCCGGCCCTCCAGCCCGTCCCACCCGTTGATCACGACGGTGAGCGGCACGATGGTCAGCTCATATCGCCCGTCCAGCTCGGCGGGCAGATAAGCCGTGGAATCGGTGACGACCGCGATGGTCATGCACGAACTCTACTGATCGGATGCCTGCCGGGGATCAGCGTGGCGTGACCGACGACACCAGGAACGGCTCGCCCTGCTGACAGGTGGTCATCATCCCGGGCTGCGGAACGCCGGTGACCTGCACCTTGCTGCCGACCGGCGCGGCGCCGCCGAGCGACTCGTCCGCGAAGATCAGCAGGTGGGTGGCCGACCCGTCCTCCAGCAGCAGGCAGCCCGGCTCGACGCCGGCCAGCACCGTGCCGGTGAGGGTGGTGCTCGATCCGGTGACCGGTTTCTTGGTCGGGGTGCGCTCCGGGAGGGGGCTCGCCACCGCGGACGACGGCGCCCCGGACGACGGCACCGCGGACGACGGCACCGCGGACGGGGCCGTGCCGGCCGAGCCCGCCGCCTCCGGCGACTGCGCGCAGCCGCCGAGGAGCACCGAGAACAGGACCGTGGGGAGGGCGATACGACGGATCATGACAGTGGGACGCTCCGGGGTGAGGAATGGTTCCGTCAGACCGGCGGGGGCACCGGTCGCTCGGCGAAGACGCCCACGTTGTACGCCCCGAGCTGCCACCCGCGGTCCTCGTCGTGGGACAGCTCGACCCAGTGGCAGTTCTGCAGGGCGCGCAGGGTGCGGGTGTGCTCGCGGGACCAGCCGAGCAGGTGCGCGATGCCCTGCCGGGCGGCGGCCCCGTGCGTGGCGACCACGACCGTGCCGCCCAGGGTCGCCGCGTCCTGCAGCGCGTCGCTGACCCGCTTGCCCATCACGTCGAGGTCCTCGACGTCGCCGCCGACGTCCTGGCCGGCTTTCCACCGGGCGAACTCGAGCGGCCGCTGGAGGGCCACCTCGGCCGTGGTGAGGCCCTGCCAGGCGCCGAAGTAACGCTCGCGCAGCCGCTCGTCGTGGCTGACCGGCAGCCCGGTGCGGGCGGCCAGGGCGGCGGCGGTGTCGGCGGCCCGCCGCAGGTCGCTGGCGACGATCGCGGCCGGCCGCATCGCCGCCAGCAGCTCCGCCGCCTCCGCCGCCTGCCGGCGACCGAGGTCGTTGAGCGGCACGTCGGTCTGCCCCTGGACACGGCGAGCCGCGTTCCAGTCGGTGTTGCCGTGCCGCCAGACCAGCAGGCGGGTGGTCACGGAGCCTCGGTGCCCGCCGCGCCCGCGTCGACCATGTCCCGGTCGGTGAACGGAATCGTCGGGCAGTCCTTCCACAGCTTGTCGAGGGCGTAGAACTCGCGCTCCTCGGTGTGCTGGATGTGGACCACGATGTCGATGTAGTCCAGCAGCACCCAGCGGCCCTGCCGCTCGCCCTCGCGCCGCACCGGTTTCGCCTTCTCCGGCAGGTTGACCAGGGCTTCCTCGATGGCGTCGACGATCGCGACCACCTGACGCTCGTTGGAGGCGGAGGCGATCACGAAGGCGTCGGTGATGGCGAGCTGGTCGCCCACGTCGATGACGGAGATGTCCTGCGCCTTCTTGTCGGCGGCGGCCTGCGCGGCCGTCATCGCCAGTTCGTAAGCGCGCTCGTTGATGGGCAAAAGAGTCCCCTCGCTCGGGTTCAACTACGGGTCAAGTGTCTCACGCAGGTCCGACATTCCCCGAGTCCCGATACAGCCCTCGCTTGTTGATGTACTGCACGACACCATCCGGGACCAGATACCAGACCGGGAGACCGGCCGCGACCCGCTGCCGGCAGTCGCTCGACGAGATCGCCATGGCCGGCACCTCGACCAGGGTCACGCTGTCCGCGGGCAGGTTCGCCGCGGTCAGCTCGAAGCCGGGCCGGGTCACCCCGATGAAGTGCGCCAGCTCCAGCATGGTCAGCGCGTCCCGCCAGGACATGATCCGGGCCAGGGCGTCGGCGCCGGTGATGAAGTACAGCTCGGCGGACTGGCCGTAGACCGCCCGCATGTCGCGCAGCGTGTCGACGGTGTAGGTGGGCCCGTCCCGGTCCATGTCCGCCCGGCTCACGTGGAAGCGCGGGTTGGAGGCGGTGGCGATCACCGTCATCAGGTAGCGGTCCTCGGCGGGCGAGACCCGGCCCTTCTCGTACGGCTGGCCGGTCGGGACGAAGGTCACCTCGTCCAGCTGGAACCGGGCCTGCACCTCGCTGGCCGCGACCAGGTGGCCGTGGTGGATGGGGTCGAAGGTCCCCCCCATGATCCCGATGCGCCGTAGTGACATCAGTGCAGGGTAAAGCAGTCAGCTGTCCAGGCGTTTCCGGACCGCGGCCAGCAGGTCGTTCGCCGAGAACGGCTTCTCCAGCAGCACCACGCCCGGGTCCAGGTTCCCCTTGGAGGCCAGCACCGGCTGGGCATAACCGGACATGTAGAGCACCCGGGTGGTCGGCCGGACGCCGGTCAGCCGCTCGGCCAGCTCCTTGCCCAGCATCCCGGGCATCACCACGTCGCTGAGCAGCAGGTCGATCTCGCCGTGGTGCCGGGCGGCCACCTCCAGCGCCTTGGCCCCGCAGTCCGCGGCGAGCACCCGGTAGCCGGCGCCGGAGAGGATCCGGCCGGCCACGTCGCGCAGCGCGTCCTCGTCCTCGGCGACCAGCACCGTCTCGCCGTGCCCGCGACCGGCGGCCGGCGCCTCCTCGGCCGCCGCCGGCACCTCCGCCTCGCCGGCCGGGAGCAGCACGGTCACCGTGGTGCCCAGGCCCGGCTCGCTGGTCAGGCTCACCTCGCCGCCGGCCTGGGTGACGATGCCGTAGACGGTGGCCAGGCCGAGCCCGGTCGCCTCGCCCTTGGGCTTGGTGGTGAAGAACGGGTCGAAGGCGCGGTCCAGCACGTCGGCCGGCATGCCGCGGCCGGAGTCGGAGACCCGCAGCCGGACCCGGTCGCCCAGGCTGCCGGTGTCGATCACCAGGTTGCCGCCGTTCGGCATCGCGTCCCGGGCGTTGGCCGCCAGGCTGGTCAGCATCTGCTCGACCTGGCCGGGATCCCAGGTGACCGAGGGCAGCTGCGGGGCGGGCCGGAAGAGCAGGGTGATCTGCTCGCCGAGCGAGCCGCGCAGGGTCTCCTGCAGGTCGCCGATCACCGCGTTCAGGTCGAGCGGCTGCGGGCGGACCACGTCCCGGCGGGCGAAGGCGAGCAGCTGGTGGGTGAGGTCGGTGCCGCGGGTGCCGGCCCGGACCACCTGGCGGGCGTCGGCCGCGATCGCGGTCAGGTCCGGCTCCGGGGCCTCGGCCTCCTCGATCACGAAGTTGGCGTAGTTGAGGATCACCCCGAGCATGTTGTTGAAGTCGTGCGCGATGCCGCCGGCCAGCTGGCCCAGGCTCTCCAGGCGCTGGCTGCGGTGGGTGTGCGCCTCGGCGCGCAGCCGGTCCTTCTCCTCCTCGGCGCGCAGCCGCTCGGTGATGTCCCGGACCACCGCGACGGCGAGCCGGCCCTGCGGTGTCGCGACGACCGTGGTGGACGACTCGACCGGGAACTCGGTGCCGTCCCGCCGCCGGGCGGTGGTCACGATGGTGCCGATCGAACCCGGCTCACCGGACATGATCAGTTCCTGGCGCTCCGCCACCAGGGTCCGGGAGTCGTCGGTGAGCAGCACCTCGACGGACTGGCCGACCAGCTCGGCGCTGGGCCAGCCGTACATCTGCCCGGCCCGGTCGTTGGCCAGCACGATCCGCATGCCGTCGAGGACCAGAATCGCGTCCGGCGCGGCCTGCAGCAGACCGCCGGACAGTTCAGCGGACCATTCCACGCATTCACCCCCGCAGACTCAGGCTACGGGTTTCATGCCGATAAAACCGGAATTTCGGTCAGAGCGGTAGCCGGGCCGGACGCGCCCCAAGGACGCCGCAGGCCCGGGCCGGGCCGCGCCCCGGGACGCGGCGGGCCCAGGCCGGACACGTCGCGGACGCCGCCGGCCCGGACCGGGCCGGTCAGCCGCCGAGCCCCCGGGCCAGCAGCGCACGCCGCATGTCGTCGTCGTTGTCCTGCACCACCCGGCGCAGGATCGGGTTCAGCTCCGGCTCGGCCAGCAGCCCGGCGGCCAGCTCCCGGGCCCGCTCGGAGACCATCACCGCCGGGAACGCGGCCACCGAGATCTTCTCGGCGCTCATCCCGGACCGGATCCGCATCATCCCGGGCATCTCCGCGAAGTACCGCTCCACGTACGGCTCCAGCAGCTCCCGCTGCTCGGCCTGCCAGAAGCCGAGCGCGGTCAGCTCGACCAGCCGGTTGGAGAGGGTGGCGTCGCCGACGATCGCCGCCCAGGCCGCCTCCTTGGCCGCCGGGTCGGGCAACGCGGCCCGGCACCGGGCGGCCCACTGCTCGCCGTTGGCGCTGCGGTCGGCGGCCAGCTCGGCGTCGATCTCCGCCGGCCCGGCCACGCCCAGCACGGCCAGCCGGTAGCGGATCAGCCAGCGCAGGTCGGCGTCGACCACCAGCCCGGCCGGCACCCCGGCGCCGGCCAGCCAGCCGTCCAGCCGGGCGGTGTCGACGGTGGCCCCGATCAGCCCGCGGGCCGCGGCCAGCTGGCGGGAGCCGCCGGCCGGGGACGCGGCGAGCAGCCGGTCGGCGGCCTGCGCGACCAGCTCCAGGGCGGCCGGCCGGGCCGCCGCGGTGGCGTACCGGTCGACCAGCCCGCGGGTGGCGCGCAGCACGTCCTCGACGATTACCGTCTCGGTCTCCACCGGCAGCGCGGCCAGCACCAGGGTGACCAGCTCGGCCACCGGGCGCTCGCCGTCCACCACGGCGTCCAGCGTCGAGGCCCAGATCACCGCTCGGGCCAGCGAGTCGGTGAGCAGGGGCAGCAGCAGCGGGATCGCGGCGGCCGAGTCGTCGTCGAGACGGATCTTCCCGTACGCCAGGTCCCCGTCGTTGAGCAGCAGCAGGTCGGCGGCCTTCTTCCCGGCCAGCGCGGGCAGCTCGGTCCGGCCGCTGGCGTCCAGCTCGGCCTCGATCAGCTCGCGCCGGACGACGGCGCCGTCCAGGTGGTCGTAGAGCCCGATGCCGATCCGGTGCGGGCGCAGGGTGCCGAACCCCTCCGGCGCGGTCTGCACGACCGCCACCTCGGCGTACCGCTCGCCGTCCCGCCGGACCTCGGCGCGCAGCGTGTTCACCTGGGCCCGGCGCAGCCACAGCTCGGCCCAGCCGGACAGGTCCCGCCCACCGGCCTCGGCCAGCGCGCCGAGCAGGTCGGCGAGCGTGGCGTTGCCGAACGCGTGCGCCGCGAAGTGCGCGTTCACCCCGGCCAGGAACGCCTCGTCGCCGAGCCAGGCGACCAGCTGCTTGAGCACCGAGGCGCCCTTGGCGTACGAGATCCCGTCGAAGTTCATCAGCGCCTGGTCGGTGTCGGCCACCTCGGCCGGCGCCACCGGGTGGGTGGACGGCCGCTGGTCGGCGCGCAGCCCCCAGGCCTTGCGGTGCAGGGCGAAGGTGGTCCAGGTGCCGGTCCAGCGGGTCGCCTCGGCGGCCACCCGGGAGCCCAGGTACTCGGCGAACGACTCGTTCAGCCACAGGTCGTCCCACCAGGCCATGGTGACCAGGTCACCGAACCACTGGTGGGCCATCTCGTGGGCGATCACGCTGGCCCGGTACTCCCGCTCGGTGTCGGTCATCGTGGACCGGGGCACCAGCTCGTCGCGGAACACCACGAGGCCCGGGTACTCCATCGCGCCGAAGTTGAACTCCGGGGCGAAGGCCTGCTGGTAGTGCCCGAACGGATAACGGATCCGGAACATCTCGTGGAACCGGTCCAGGCACTGCTTGGTGATCTCGAAGATCTCCGGGGCCTGGGCGTCCAGCTGCTCGGCGAGCGCGGCCCGGGTGAACAGCGCCAGCGGGATGCCGTCGTGCTCGTCGACGCGGGTGTGCCAGGGGCCGGCGATCAGGGTGGCCAGGTACGTCGAGATCCGCTCGGTGGCGGCGAACTCCCACCGGCCGCCGTCCCGGGAGACCAGCTGCCCGTTGGTGGCGACCGTCCACTCGGCCGGCGCGGTCACGCTGACCCGGAACGACGCCTTCAGGTCGGGCTGGTCGAAGCTGGGCAGCACCCGGCCCGCGTTGTTGATGAACAGGTGCTGGTAGAGGTAGACCGCGCCGTCCGCCGGGTCGACGTAGCGGTGCAGGCCCTCGCCGTTGTTGGAGTACCGCATGGTCGCGTCGACGACGAGCTCGTTGCTCTCGGCCAGGCCGCTGAGCGCGAGCCGGGCGCCGTCCGCCGCGCCGGCCGGGACCGGTTGCCCGTTCAGCGTCATCGAGGCGACCTCGACCGGCTCGAACTCCAGGAAGGTGGCGGCGCCGGGCCGGGCCCGGAAGCGGACCACGGTGCGGGACCGGAAGGTGCCGCCGTCCCCGGTGAGGTCCAGATCGACGTGGTAGGTCTCGACGTCGACGACGGACGCCCGCTCGGCGGCCTCGGCACGGGTCAGGGTCGGCATGCCGACAATCATGCCGGTACCCGTCCCGGGCTCGTGCAGGCACGTCGGTGATCTCTTGCCGCCGGCCGGGCGGCACGCTAACTTCGACCCATGCGCGCGTTGCGAAAGAACTGGTGGCGGCCCTGACCGGGCGGCTACTCCTGCACGCGTGACCTCTTCCGCGGCCGCCCACTCCGGGCGGCCGTGCTTCGTGTCAGCACCATCGTCTCCGGGGTCGGGCGGTCATCCGTACCGAAAGCATCGGAGACCTGTGATGACCACGACCGTGACCGCCGCGCCGACCCGGACCCGCCGCCTCACCGGCTTCCAGTCGACCGGCCACCTGCACCTGGGCAACCTGCTGGGCGCGCTGCGCCCGCTGATCGCGGCGCAGGACGCCGCGGACTCCATCGCGCTGATCGCCGACCTGCACGCGATGACCGTCGAGCACGACCCGGCACAGGTCCGCGCCTGCGCGCTGGAGCAGGCGACGATCATGCTGGCCGCCGGCGTCGATCCGGAACGCACCCCGATCGTGCTGCAGTCCCAGGTCCGCGAGCACACCGAGCTGCACTACCTGCTGGAGTGCGTGGCGAGCCACGGCGAGGCGGCCCGGATGATCCAGTTCAAGGAGAAGTCGGCGGCCGGCGGCCCGGTCCGGCTCAGCCTGCTCACCTACCCGGTGCTGATGGCCGCGGACATCCTGCTCTACGACATCGACCAGGTGCCGGTCGGCGAGGATCAGAACCAGCACCTGGAACTCACCCGCACGCTCGCCACCAGGTTCAACGCGAAGTACGGCGCGACCTTCCGGGTGCCCGAGGGGATCCGTCCGGACGCCGCGGCCCGGATCATGGACCTGGCCGAGCCGGCCGCCAAGATGAGCAAGAGCGGCGGCGCCGGGCGGATCGGCCTGCTGGACCCGCCCGAGGTGATCCGCAGGACCGTCGCGCGGGCCGCCACCGACACCCTCGGCGTGGTCCGCCGCGACCGGGCTCACCAGCCGGGGGTGACCAACCTGATCGACATCCTGGCCGAGATCACCGGTCGCCCGCCGGCCGACCCGACCTCCTACGCGGCGCTGAAACGGGAGGTCACGGACGCGATCGAGGCGCTGCTCGCGCCGATCCGGGCGCGTCACGCGGAGCTTTCCCAAGACCCGCTTCTGGTACGGCAGGTGCTCGCGGCCGGCGCCGAGCGGGTCCGCCCGACCGCGGCCGGCACGGTCCAGCGGGCCCGGGTCGCGATCGGGCTACTGGACTAGCGCCGGCAGCCGTTTCTCGAAGCGGCCGGCGGCGCCGGGCAGCTGCCGGTACCCCGAAGATTGGCACAGGGCGATCGCCGCGGGCAACGCGGTCTCCCAGCGGATGACCGGGCGTCCCGCGGCGAGCGCCTCCTCCTCGACCGCCACGATCAGCTGCCGGGCCAGGCCGCGGCCGCGGTGCGCCGGGCGGACGTAGAGCCGCAGCAGCTCGGCGGCCCCGCGCTCGCGGGCCCGCCAGCCGGCGCAGGCCACCGCCCGGCCGTTCACCACGCCGATCAGGTACGCCACGTCGTCGTGCGGCTCGAATATCGCGTCCGCGCCGGCTCCGGCCTCGGCCGTCTCGCGCTGCTGGGCAGTCACCAGGGCGGCGAGTTCGGGGTCCAGGGCGGGACGCGATTCGATCAGCACGGAGGTGACTCTAGGTGATGACCGTTTCCTGCGGGTTGCGGGGAACTGGCCGGTTACCTATTCGTCGGTGTCGTCCTCGTCGGTCACCAGCACCGGCACCTGCGAGTTCGCCACGCTGGTGACGGTCCCGTCGGCGGCCATGTGGGCGATCTCGTCCTCGGCGCGGACCCGGCGGGCCTTGCGGGCGGCGAGCCGCTGCGCCGCCGAGGGCCGGTGGTCCAGCTCCTCCAGCCGGGCGTCGGTGCCGCGCGGGCCGGAGATGTACTCCCCCGCGTTCGGCTGCCAGTCGAACTCGCGGGCGCCGATCCGCACCGGGTCGCCGGCCTGGGCGCCCAGCTTGCCGAGCTTCTCCTCGACGCCGAGCCGCTCCAGCCGGTCGGCCAGGTAACCGATCGCCTCGTCGTTGTCGAAGTTGGTCTGCTTGATCCAGCGCTCCACCTGGGCGCCGCGGATCACGTAGACGCCGTCCTCGTCCTGCTCGATGGTGAAGCCGGTGTCGTCCACCGCGCGCGGGCGCAGCACGATCCGGGTCGGCTCGGCCACCGGCTTGGCCGCCCGGTTCTCCGCCACCAGGGCGGCCAGGGCGTAGGTGAACTCCTTGAGACCCTCCCGGGTCACCGCGCTCACCTCGAATACCCGGTAGCCACGGGCCTCCAGGTCGGGCCGGACCATCTCGGCCAGGTCCCGGCCGTCCGGGATGTCGATCTTGTTGAGCACCACCAGGCGGGGCCGGTCCTCCAGCCCGCCGTAGGCGGCCAGCTCGGCCTCGATCGCGTCCAGGTCGGCCAACGGGTCCCGCTCGATCTCCGGGGCCGCCGCGTCCAGCACGTGCACCAGCACCGAGGTGCGCTCGATGTGCCGGAGGAACTGCATGCCCAGGCCCTTGCCGGTGGCCGCGCCGGGGATCAGGCCGGGCACGTCGGCGATGGTGAAGGTCTCCTCGCCGGCCTGCACCACGCCGAGGTTCGGCACCAGGGTGGTGAACGGGTAGTCGGCGATCTTCGGCTTGGCCGCGGAGAGCACCGAGATCAGCGACGACTTGCCGGCCGACGGGAACCCGACCAGGCCGACGTCGGCGACGCTCTTCAGCTCCAGCACCACGTCCAGCTGGTCGCCCGGCTCGCCCAGCTCGGCGAAGCCGGGAACCTTGCGCCGGGTGTTCGCCAGGGACCGGTTGCCCCGGCCGCCGCGGCCGCCGCGGGCCACCTCGAACTCGGTGCCGGCGCCGACCAGGTCGGCCAGCACCTCGCCGTCGGCGGTCTGCACCACGGTGCCGTCCGGCACCTTGAGGACCAGGTCCTTGCCGTTCGCCCCGTCCCGGTTGGCGCCCGCGCCACCGCCGCCGTTGCTCGCCTTGACGTGCGGGTGGAAGTGAAAGTCCAGCAGGGTGTGCTGCTGCGGGTCGACGACCAGCGTGATGCTGCCGCCGTGCCCGCCGTTGCCACCGTCCGGGCCGCCGAGCGGCTTGAACTTCTCCCGGTGCACGGAGACACAGCCGTGCCCGCCGTCACCCGCCTGCAGGTGCAGCACGACCCGGTCGACGAACGTGGTCACCGCTCAACTCCTCGAAAGCTGGAAATCCCGGTCCCCCGGGTGGATACCCCGCGGGGCCAACGCCCGCCCGGGCGTCGCTGTTCCCGGCCGTGCCGGGCGGCGCCGGGTTGGCCGGCTGGTGCTCAGGGGTGCCTCAAGGGCCTTGACACACCCCTGAGCACCAGCTTGCCGTGCAACCGGCGCGACCGCCGGGTCGGTACAAACAAAAGCGGGCCGGGGACCTCGAGAGGTCCGCGGCCCGCTTCGGCGATATTACTGCGCGGCCGGCAGGATGCTGACGGTCTTGCGACCGCGCGCGGTGCCGAACTGCACACTGCCCGCGGCCAGCGCGAACAGCGTGTCGTCGTTGCCCCGGCCGACCAGGTCGCCCGGGTGGAACTTGGTGCCGCGCTGGCGGATCAGGATCTCGCCGGCCTTGACGACCTGGCCGCCGAAGCGCTTGACACCGAGCCGCTGGGCGGCGGAGTCACGGCCGTTGCGCGAGCTGGATGCACCCTTTTTATGAGCCATGTCTACGCCTACTTCCCGCTCTTGATGCCGGTCACCTTGACGCGGGTCAGCGGCTGGCGGTGACCCTGGCGCTTGTGGTAGCCGGTCTTGTTCTTGAACTTGTGGATCCGGATCTTCGGACCCTTGGTGTGCTCGGCGATCTCGCCGGACACCGTAACGTTGGCAAGCTTGGCCGCGTCGGTCACCAGGTTGTCACCGTCGACGAGGAGGACCGCGGCGAGCGTCAGAGCGTCGCCGGGCTCGCCCACGAGCTTCTCGACCTCGATCACGTCGCCCTCGGCAACCTTGTACTGCTTGCCGCCGGTCTTGACGATCGCGTACATAGGACGCGGACTCCCTGAGACTTACGCAGCCGAAAAGTAAGCTGCTGGCGGATACTGCTGGGGCCCCGGCGCGGCCGGCCGAGATGATGACCAAGCCGGGCGCACGAGACGTGGCGCCGAAAAAGCGCCGTCGGCAAGCCTACTTCATCGGCGAGCCGAGAGCCAAAACGGGGTTAACTCTTGCCGCAGGCCTTGGCCAGCTTGCCACTGATCTCGGCGAGCCGCTTGTCGTCAATCTTGGCGAAATCACCCTTCAGGGCGGTCACCTGAGCGCCCATCGCGGCCAGCGCCTTCTTCAGCGACGGGTCGGACGTGAGCTTCGACATGTCCAGCAGGGCGAACGAATACCCGTCCACGGTCCGGGTGACCTTCTCCTTGGCCCGCGCCTTGGCCTCGGCGCCCTGCGCCTTGGCGCCCAGGTACACCTGGTAGTCGGCGGCGAAGTTGGTGCCGAAGCTCTCGCCGGTCCGGGCGGCCTGCGCGCAGATGGCCTTGGTGTCGGCGGACAGCGCCGCGTCGGCGGAGGCGGCCACCGCGGGATCGGCGGCGGCCGTGGTCGCCGCGGCGGCGGTGCCGGCCGGCGTGGGGGCGGCGGCCGTGGGCTCCTGCTCGTCGCCGCCGGAGCAGCCGGCCGCGAGCAGGGCGAAGGACAGGGCGGCAGCGGCCGCGAGGTGACGTCGCACGGGGATCTCCTCGGGGGACGGGGATCGACCCGCCGAGGGTAACGGAAAACCCGCCCCGGTAGTTAACCTTCTTTACAGCTAACTTCCGGGGCGGGTTTCGACAGCTCAGGGACGGGTGCGGCGGCGTGCCCCCCGACGGGACCGGCGGCGGCCGGAACCGGCGCCCACCGACTCGTCGTCGTCCTCGTCCTCGTCGGCGGCGTCCGGGTCGTCCGAGCCGGCCAGCCGCATCGGCTCGGCGTCGTCCTCGTCGGCGTCGGCGGGCCCGGCCGTCTCGTACCGGGACAGGTCGTAGCCGCTCATGTCGTACTCGTCGTCGTCCGAGGTGGTCAGCACCGGCCTGGTGGCCCGGATCACACCGGACCGGATCACTCCGGAACCGGCGACCGGCGCCTCCGGGGCGGGTGGCACCTCGGCCACCTCGGCCGCCGGACCGGCCTCCTCGACCTCGACCGCGACCTCCGGCTCGGCCACCGGCTCGGCCACGATCGCCGGCTCGGTCACGACCACCGGCTCGGTCACGACCACCGGCGTCTCGGCCGGCGCCGGCGCGGACTCGCCGCCCCGGCGTCGCCGCGAGCGACCGGTGGTGGCCGGCTGAGCGGGCGCCTCGGTCCGTGCGGCCGCCGCCACCGCCTTCACCTGGGTGGCCGCGCCGGCGCCGCTGTTGCCGCCGTTGCCGTTGGACCGCTTCTCCGGCACCGGCTCCGGGTGGATCAGCACGCCACGGCCCTTGCAGTGGTCGCAGGTCTCGCTGAACGCCTCGAGCAGGCCGGCGCCGATCCGCTTCCGGGTCATCTGCACCAGGCCGAGCGAGGTGATCTCGGTGACCTGGTGCTTGGTCCGGTCCCGGCCCAGGCACTCGGTCAGCCGCCGGAGCACCAGCTCGCGGTTGCTCTCCAGCACCATGTCGATGAAGTCGATCACCACGATGCCGCCCAGGTCGCGCAGCCGCAGCTGGCGCACGATCTCCTCGGCCGCCTCCAGGTTGTTGCGGGTGACCGTCTCCTCCAGGTTGCCGCCCGCGCCGGTGTACTTACCGGTGTTGACGTCGACCACGGTCATCGCCTCGGTCCGGTCGATCACCAGGTGACCGCCGGACGGCAGGAAGACCTTGCGGTCCAGGCCCTTGAGGATCTGCTCGTCGATCCGGTGCTCGGCGAAGACGTCGGCCATCCCGGTGTGCCGGTGCAGCCGCTCGACCAGGTCCGGCGAGACCGAGTGGAGGTAGTTCTCCACCTCGGCGTACGCCTGCTCGCCCTGCACGACCAGCTCCCGGAAGTCCTCGTTGAAGAGGTCCCGGACGACCCGGATCACCAGGTCCGGCTCCTCGGAGAGGGCGCGCGGGGCGTTGCCCTCGGCGGCCCTCGCCTGGATGTCCTCCCACTGCGCCTGCAGCCGCTTGACGTCGCGGGCCAGCTCGTCCTCGCTGGCGCCCTCGGCGGCGGTCCGCACGATCACGCCCGCGCCGTCCGGCACCAGCTTCTTCAGGATGTCCCGGAGCCGCTTGCGCTCGGTGTCCGGCAGCTTGCGGCTGATCCCCGACGCGTTGCCGTTCGGCACGTAGACCAGGTGCCGGCCGGAGAGCGCGATGTGGCTGGTCAGCCGGGCGCCCTTGTGCCCGATCGGGTCCTTGGTGACCTGCACCAGCACCGAGTCGCCGGAGCGCAGCGCCTGCTCGATCGAGCGGGCCCGGCCCTCCAGCCCGGTGGCGTCCCAGTTCACCTCGCCGGCGTAGAGCACCGCGTTGCGGCCCCGGCCGACGTCGACGAAGGCGGCCTCCATGCTGGGCAGCACGTTCTGCACCTTGCCCAGGTAGACGTTGCCGACCATGGTGCCGGAGGTGGCCCGGGCGACGTAGTGCTCGACCAGGATGCCGTCCTCGAGCACGGCGATCTGGGTGCGGTCGGCCTTCTGCCGGACCACCATGACCCGGTCCACCGCCTCGCGGCGGGCCAGGAACTCCGACTCGCTCAGGATCGGCGGACGGGTCCGGCGCTGCTCGCGGCCGTCCCGGCGGCGCTGGCGCTTGGCCTCCAGCCGGGTCGAGCCGGACACGCCCTGCACCTCGTCGGTGCGGCGCGGCTCGCGGACCCGGACCACGGTGTGCACGCCGTCCTCGATGCCGCCGGTCTCGGCGTCCCCGCCGGAGCCCTTGCGGCGGCGACGCCGGCGGCGGCGGGTGACGCCACCCTCGCCGTCCTCGGACTCCTCGTCCTCGCCGTCCTCGTCGGCGGACGCCTCGGCGTCGCCCTCGTCCTCGGACTCCGCGTCGGCGTCGTCGGCCTCGTCGGACGGGCCCTTGCCACGGCCCCGGCCGCGACGGCCACGGCGCCGGCGACGGCGGCCACCGGCCTCGTCGTCGTCGCTGTCGTCGTCGGCGCCCTCCTCGGCGTCGTCGGCGTCCTCGTCGACCTGGTCCAGCACCGGCTGCTCGGCGACCTCGGCCACGGCCGGCTCGGCGACCGGCTCCTCGGCGGCGCCGCGGCGACGGCGGCGGCTGCGCCGGGTGCCCTCGGCCGGCTCCTCGGCCGGGACCTCGTCGGTGACCTCGGCCACCGCCTCGGCCTCGGCGGGCTCGGCGGCGACCGGCGCGAGCGGGTCGGTCACCGGGCGGCGCCGGCGGCCGGCCGGCGCCGGGGCCGGGGCGGTCTCCGCCTCGGGCGGCATGAACAGCACAGCCGGGGGCAGCGCGGCACGGCGGGCCCGGGCTCGCCCGGCCGGCTGCTCCTCGACGAAGTCGTCGTCCAGCGGGAGGATGCCGATCACCGGAACGTCGGCGGGCTTCTCCTCCTCCTCCTCGGCCACCGGCTCCTCGACCGGAGCGGGGGGCTCGACCGGCTCGGCGACCGGCGCGGGCGCGTCGACCGCCACCGGCTCCTCGACCGGAGTGACCGGCTCGGGCTCGGCCGGGGCTGCCGCGGGCACCGCCTTGCGACGGCTGCGGGTGGCCTTCTTCACCGGAGCCGGAGCCGGCTCGGCAGTCGCCTCCGCGGCGGCCGGGGTCTCGGCCGGCGGCTCGGCGGCCGGCGGCTCGGCCGGGGCTGCCGCGGGCACCGCCTTGCGACGGCTGCGGGTGGCCTTCTTCACCGGAGCCGGAGCCGGCTCGGCGGCCGCCTCCGCGGCGGCGGGCTCCGCAGCGGACGGCTCCGCGGCGGCCGGCTCGGCCTCCGCGGCGGGCGCGGCCGCCTTGCGGCGCGTGGTCCGCGTCCGGCGGGCCGGAGTGGTACCGGTGGCGGCATCGGCGGGCGGCGTAACCGCCCCGTCCCGTTCACCGCCCTGTTCTCCCAGGTTGGCTGGGGGCTCGTTATCGAGCATGGGCGCTCTCCAGTTCTGGCGGCCCCGGGCGCGGGTAAGCGCTGCCACGCAGGGTCGCTGCAAGTGTTTCGGGCCCGTCCGAGCCGGACGAGCTGCCGAAGTCTGTCAATGAACGCCGGCCGGAAACCGGTCAGCGTCCGCCGATGCCGACGGCCTCGCGATCCGCCTCCAACGGATCGACGATCTCCCCCTGCGCGGTGAGTGTGCCCTGGGCCAGCCGGGTTACCCGAGGGGGAACCGGCGGCTCCAGGCCAGCCACCACGCGCAGGCCGGAAAGGACGTCATCGGGCCGTACAGCGGGTGTCACCTGCCGCACGACAAGGTCGATTATCGCACACGGTACTCCACCGGCCCCGGAAGGTAGGTCCGGCTCTCCTACCACCATGCACCGGTTCACCGCCGCGCGCGCGTCGAACGACCGGCGACCCTGCTTGGTCATGCGCTCGACCAGCACCTCGTCGGCGGCGAGGAAGGCGGCCACGGCGTCGCGCGCGGCGGCCGGATCGACCTCGAACAGCTCCAGGCGCCACCGGGACGCGTCGATCCGGTCGGCCAGGCTGCCCTCGCCGGCCTGGACCGCCTCGAGCACGTCCAGGCCCGGGGAGAGCGCCGCGTCCAGGGCGACCCGCAGCTGCTCCGGGTCGACCACGGCCTGCAGGCCGATCTCCAGGTACTCCGCCTCGCTGCCGACGCCGGTGGGCGCGGCGCTGGCGTACGAAATCTTGGGGTGTGGGGTGAAACCCTGGGAGAAGGCGATCGGCACACCGGCGCGGCGCAGCCCGCGCTCGAAGGCGCGGGCGAAGTCGCGGTGTGAGGTGAAGCGCAGCGGTCCGCGCTTCGCATAGCGAAGGCGGATCCGCTGCACGACCGGGGCCTGTCCGCCCACGGGCTGGTTCTTCGGGGGAATCGTGTACTCCTAAGCGGGGACCCGCAGTCCGTTCACCGGGGTCAGGGGAAGAAGCTTCTTACCGGTCGGGCCGATCTGGATCTCGGTGTCCATCGACGGGCAGACGCCACAGTCGAAGCACGGGGTCCAGCGGCAGTCGTCCTGCTCGAACTCGCTCATCGAGTCCTGCCAGTCCTGCCAGAGCCAGTCCTTGTCGAGGCCGGAGTCCAGGTGGTCCCAGGGCAGGACCTCGGCCTCCTCGCGCTCGCGGGTCGTATACCAATCCAGGTCGACGCCGAAACCTGGCAGCACCGTCTCGCAGGCCTGCACCCAGCGGGCGAACGAGAAGTGCTCGGACCAGCCGTCGAACCGGCCGCCCTGCTCCCACACCTCGCGGATGACCTTGCCGACCCGGCGGTCGCCGCGCGACAGCAGGCCCTCGATCAGCGACGGCTCGCCGTCGTGGTAGCGGAAACCGATCGCCCGGCCCAGCGAGCGGTCGCTGTTGATCGCCTGCTTGAGCATCTTGAGCCGGCCGTCGATCACCTCGGGCGTGTCCATTTTCGCCCACTGGAACGGGGTGTGCGGCTTGGGCACGAACCCGCCGATCGACACGGTGCAGCGGATGTCCTTGGTGCCGGCCGCCTCCCGGCCGGCCCGGATCACCTCGTGCGCCATCTCGGCGATCTCCAGCACGTCCTCGTCGGTCTCGCTGGGCAGGCCGCACATGAAGTACAGCTTCACCTGGCGCCAGCCGTTCGAGTACGCCGTGACCACCGTCCGGATCAGGTCCTCCTTGGTCACCATCTTGTTGATGACCTTGCGGATCCGCTCCGAGCCACCCTCCGGCGCGAAGGTGAGCCCGGTGCGCCGCCCGTTGCGGGACAGCTCCTGGGCCAGATCGATGTTGAACGCGTCCACCCGGGTGGACGGCAGCGACAGCGAGACGTTGGTGTCCTTGTACTGCTCGGCCAGGCCGGAGCACATGTCACCGATCTCCGAGTGGTCGGCGCTGGAGAGCGAGAGCAGGCCGACCTCGCTGTAGCCGGAGAACTCCAGCCCCTCCTTGACCATCTGGCCGACCGTGGTGATCGACCGCTCCCGCACCGGGCGGGTGATCATGCCGGCCTGGCAGAACCGGCAGCCCCGGGTGCAGCCGCGGAAGATCTCCACCGCGTAGCGCTCGTGGACCGTCTCGGCGAGCGGGACCAGCGGCTTCTTCGGGTACGGCCAGGCGTCCAGGTCCATCGTCGTCCGCTTGGCCACCCGGAACGGGACGTCCGGCCGGTTCGGCACGACCCGCTGGATGCGGCCGTCCGGCAGGTAGTCGACGTCGTAGAAGCGGGGCACGTAGATGCTCTCGGTCCGCGCCAGGCGCAGCAGGATCTCGTCCCGCCCGCCCGGGCAGCCCTCGGCCTTCCACTCCCGGATGATCCCGGTGATCTCCAGGACCGCCTCCTCGCCATCGCCGAGCACGGCGGCGTCGATGAAGTCGGCGATCGGCTCCGGGTTGAAGCTGGCGTGGCCGCCGGCCAGCACGATCGGGTGCTCGACCGTCCGGTCCTTGCTCTCCAGCGGGATCTGGGCCAGGTCGAGCGCGCTCAACATGTTCGTATAGCCCAGCTCGGTGGCGAACGACAGGCCGAGCACGTCGAACGCCTTGACCGGCCGGTGCGCGTCGACGGTGAACTGCGGGACGCCGTGCTCCCGCATCAGCGCCTCGAGGTCGGGCCAGACCGAGTAGGTGCGCTCGGCCAGCACGTCCGGCTGCTCGTTGAGCACCTCGTAGAGGATCTGGACGCCCTGGTTGGGCAGGCCCACCTCGTACGCGTCCGGGTACATCAGCGCCCACCGGACGACGGTGGCGTCCCAGTCCTTGACAACGGCGCCGAGCTCGCCGCCCACGTACTGGATCGGTTTGCTGACCCGGGGCAGCAGCTGCTCGAGCTGCGGGAAGACGGAACTCACGCTCATGGGTGTCCAGGGTACGCGAGAGGCTAACGGCCCAGATCCTCAGCGGCATGGTCCAGATCGATCGCGAACAGATCGGTGCGGAACGCGCACAGCTGCAGCGTCATCCGGGCCGCCCCGTGCTCGCCGACCACCAGCCGGATCGGTTTGCCCCGCTCGTCCAGGTCGCCGACGATCAGGTCGAGCAGCCGCACCCCGGCGCTGTCCAGGAACGAGACCCCGGTCAGGTCGATCAGCACGGCGTCGGCCAGCGTGGTCCGGGCCACGATCGCCCGGCCGATGTCGTTGGCGTTGGCCAGGTCGATCTCACCCCTGAGGTGGACCGCCTCGGCCGGCCCGACCTTCGAGAACGTCACCCACTGATCGGTCACGGCCGCCCCTCTCCCCGGTGCCGGCGCATGGTCACCGTCGTCCCGTCACCGCGGTCGAACAACACCTCGTCCATCGATTCCTCGATCAGCTTCAGGCCCCGCCCCCGGGAGTGGCTGGGACCGCGCCAGCTGCCCCGGTCGGAGACCCGGACCTCCACCGCGTCCGCGGTGATCGTCGCGGCGACGTCCACCACGCCGAACGGGTCGTTCCGGTACCCGTGCTCGATGGCGTTCGCCACCGCCTCGGAGCAGCCCAGCAGGACCGCGCTCAGGCAATCCTGGTCCACGCCCTGCCCGATCATCCAGGCCCGCAGGTCGGACCGGAGCAGCGCGATCTGCAGCGGATCAGCGCCGAGCGAGCGCTCCAGCCGCTCCTCGGCGCCCAGGGTCAGGCAGAGCAGGCAGACATCATCGGCGTGCTCGCGGCCCACCATGGTGTCGGCCAGGCCGGCGGCGAGCCCCTTCAGCGGGGCGCCGCGCAACCGGCTGAACGCCCGGTTGAGCACCTCGAAACCGCGGTCGATCGGCCGGTCCCGGCGCTCCACCAGGCCGTCGGTGTAGAGCAGCAGGCGGCTGCCCGGGGACAGCCGGACCCGGTGTTCGGTACGCCGCACGTCACCGGCCCGCGAGCCGATCGGCGCGGACCGGGCCTGCAGCAGGAACTCGGCCGAGCCGGCCGGCTGGTGCAGCAGCGGCGGCAGGTGCCCGGCGCAGGCGTAGACCATCGTGCACGCGTCCAGGTCGATCTCGGCGTAGACCACGGTCGCCATCCGGGCCGACTCGACCCGCTGGCAGAACCGGTCCAGCCCCTCCAGCAGCCGGGCCGGGCCGCTCTCCTGGGTGGCCAGCGCCCGGATCGCACTGCGCAGCTGGCCCATCGTGCTGGCCGCCTCCAGGCCCCGGCCGACCACGTCGCCGACCACCACGGCCAGCTTGTCCCGGGTGATCGGGAAGGCGTCGAACCAGTCGCCGCCGACCTCCAGGTCCTGGCCACCGGCCTGGTAGTGGGTCTCCAGCGCGAACCGGGCGTCGCCGGCCGGCACGTCCGCGGCGAGCAGGCTGCGCTGCAGGGTCTGGGCGATCGCGCGTTCCTGCTCGTAGAGCCGGGCGTTCTCGAGCGCCAGCCCGGCCCGGTCGGCCAGGTCGGACAGGAACGCCCGCTCCGCCTCGGCGCCGCGCCGGTCGGCCGCCATCCGCAACGCCAGGGTGCCGAGCACCCGGCCCCGCGCGGTGAGCGGCAGCACCGTGCAGTCCAGCCGGTCGCCGTCGGTGGCGAAGACCGGCCGGGCCGCGTGGGTCGCCTTGGCGATCCGCTCGGCCAGCAGGTCGTGGTCCGGCGGTGGGCCGCCGGACTCCTCGCGCAGGCCGGCCGGGCCGACGTGCAGCCGCACCGCGGCCCAGTCGGCGATGTCCGGGACCACCCGCTCGACCAGCCGGCGGGCCCGCTGCAGCAGCCGGTGCTCCTCGTCCAGCGCCCGGGTGATGCCGGCCAGGAACTCGGCCCGCTCCTCGCGGCGGCGGGCGTCGTCGTAGAGCCGGGCCCGGTCCAGGGCCTGTCCGGCCTGCTGGCCGAGCAGCCGGATCACCCCGAGCTCGCCGCCGGTCAGCTCGCGCTCCTGCGCGAAGCTGAAGGCCAGCACGCCGAGCACGGTCACCCCGGCCTGGTCCTCGGCCGGGCCGGTGGTCAGCGGCAGCAGCACCACGGTGCGCCGGCCGGACCGGGCCATCGTCTCGGCCAGGTCCGGGAAGTGCTCGGCCGCCTCGGCCAGGTTGTGCACCACGTGCAGGTCGCCGCGGCGGGCCACCGCGGCCACCGCGCGGGGGGACGAGCACGGCATGTCGTCCCAGTTGCCGGTGGTCGGATCGGTGGAGGCGACCGCGACCAGCTGGTCGCGCTCCTGGTCGACCAGGTAGATGCTGCAGCTGGTGGCGTCGAAGGCCGGCTCCGGCGCCCGGATCACCGCCTCGGCCACCTCCGCCTCGGTGGGGGCGGCGGCCAGGTCGGCCACTATCCGCTGGAGGACCCGGATCCGTTTCTCCGCGGCCTCCGCGGCGTTCCGGGCGTGCAGCAGCTCGTTCTCGTAGCTGCGCCGCTCGGTCGCGTTGAAGACCATGGTGCGGATCACCCGGGGTCCGCCGCCGTCGTGGCGCTCGAGCACCGAGTTGACCAGCACGGGCACCCGGGAGCCGTCCGCGCAGACCACGTCGAGGGCGATCTCGTGCACCTCGCTCTGCATGGTCAGCAACGGCGCGTAGTGGGTCTCGTGATAGATCTGGCAACCGGGCGTGAGCAGGTCACGGAACCGTCGATGCCCGACCAGGTCGGAACGGTCGTAACCGGTCCAGTCCAGGAAGGTCTGGTTGACCCGGACGACGGTGCCGTCCGGAAGCGTCGTCAGGTAACCGCAGGGCGCGTGCTCGTACAGCTCCTCGGGATCGTCGTCCCAGGGCAGTCGCAACTCCTGTGTCACGTCCGGCCTACCGGATTCACTCACGCCAGTGCTCCGCCGATCATGCCCGCTGTCTACAACCAGGACTTGATGGCGTCAACCGTCTCCTCCGGAGCGCTCAGGTTCGGACAGTGCCCGGTCGCGTTCAGCGCCGCGAACGAGCTGTGCGGAGTGTGCTTGTGGACGTACTCACCGACCACCGTGGGCGCGATCACGTCGTCCGAGCACTGCAGGATCAGCGAGGGCACCCGCATCCGCGGCAGATCCTCCCGGTTGTCGGAGAGGAAGGTGACCCGGGCGAACTTCTTGGCGATCGCCGGATCGGTCCGGCAGAACGAGTTGGTCAGCTCCTCGCCCAGCTCCGGACGATCCGGATTGCCCATGATCACCGGGGCCATCGTGCTGGACCAGCCGAGGAAGTTGCTGTCCAGCGAGTCCAGCATCTGCTCGATGTCGGCCCGGCCGAAACCGCCCACGTAACCGGCGGCCTCGTCGTTGATGTAGCGCGGCGACGGGCCGACCATCACCACGCCGGCGAACCGCTCCGGCTCGCGGACCGCGGCCAGCAGGCCGATCATCGAGCTCACCGAGTGCCCGACGAACAGCACGTCGCGCAGGTCGTGCTCGTGGACGATCTCCAGGACGTCGGTGGCGTAGCCGTTCAGACTGGCGTACTTGGCGTCGTCGTACGCCGTCAGGTCGGACTTGCCGTTGCCCACGTGGTCGAAGAGCACGATCCGGTGGGTGTCGGCGAAGGCCGGAGTGACCAGCCGCCACATGTTCTGGTCGCAGCCGTACCCGTGGGCGAACAGCATCGGCTGCCCGGCGGCGTTGCCGGACATCGTGACGGCGTTTCTCTGCGTGGTGCTCATGCGGTACGCGCCCTCCCCAGTACACAAGAGTGCTCGACGGCGGTGAGAGGTATCACCCCGGTGACCGATTGTCAGATCCGGGTAACCATACGACTCCGGAGCGTTCCGCACATCGCCCTCGTTGTCCGGCATTCGCGCCTCGTGGGTGTATTCCGCCCGTCCGGCCCCCTGGCATACCGTCCCTAACCTGGGGGAAGGGACTCGCTGCCGGACGGCGGAAGGAGATCGAAAACCATGACCGATCCGACCCGCGTGGCCGACCCCTCCGACGAGCCGCCGACCAGCCACGTGCCGGACCGGTGGAGTGGCGCGGCCCCGGTGCCGGCGCCCGCGCCGCGCAGGTCGAGGTGGGACCGGCTGATCGAGCGGGTGACCGGAGCCGAGCCGGAGCCGGAGCACTGGGCGACGATGCCGGCGGTGGACCCGTGGGCCGGGCAGGACACACCGGTCTGGACCACCGAGCAGATCACCCCGGTCGCCCCGATCACGCCGGTCGCCCCGTTCGCCCCGGTCCCGCCGCCTCCGCCGGTCGAGACGCCGCCGACCCGGCTGGACGGGCCGCCGATCACGCCGGCGCCGCCGCTGCCGGCGAAGGAGCGGAAGATCCAGGTCCTGCTGGACCAGATAGCGACGAAGGCCAAGGAGAGGGCGGCTCCGGCCGTACCGAAGAAGCCGGTGGTGGAACCGAAGGCGGGCGGTTGGTTCCGCCGGCCGCGAGCCAAGCCGCCCGCCCCGGCCCCGAGCCGCATCCCGATCCAGCCGCGCCCACCGGTGGCGGCCGTCCCGCGGCCGCGACCGCGGCGCCGGCGCCGGCTGCGCCGCCTGCTGCTGATCATCGCGGTCCTGGCCGGCTTGTGGTTCGGCGCCCCGTTCGCGTACGCGCAGTGGCCCGCCCTGGCCCAGTTCCCGGTCGACGCCTCGCTCCCGGAGCGGATCGGCGACCTGAGGCTGCGCGCCGACGACGCCAGCCGCCGCGCCGTCGACCGGCTGGCCGAGCAGCTGAGCGCGGCCGGATCGGACGGCGCCGCGTTCGCCGGCGTCTACGGCGACGGCAACGGCAAGCGGGTCACCCTCTACGGCGTCACCGGCTGGCGGTTCACCCCGGACGCGGACGTCACCCGGCAGCTGGACCGGATCGCCGGCGACGCCAAGCTCACCGACATCCAGGATTTCCCGCTCGACGAGGCGGGCGCCTACCAGCGCTGCGGCGCCGGCCGGCTGAACGGCGCCTCGACCGTGGTCTGCACCTGGGCCGACCACGGCAGCATGGCCACCGTGCTGCTCACCCGGCGCTCGATCGCGGACAGCGCCGAGCTGGTCGCCCGGCTGCGCGCGGAGGTGCTCACGCCGAAGTTCGGCGCGTGATCACTCCTCGCGTTTCGGGGCGTAACGCGGCACGTACTCCTGGCCGGTGAGTTTCTGGATCTCGCTCATCACCTGGTCGGTGAGCTCGCGCAGCGAGGTCCGGTCGTCGGACCGGCCGATCGTCTCGATCGGCTTGCCGAACTTGACCGTGACCACGCCCCGCATCAGCTTGGGGGCGAGCCGGCCGATCGGCTGCACCACCTCGGTGCCGAGCATGCCGACCGGGATGATCGGGACGCCGGCCGCGACCGCCAGCCGGGCCACGCCGGTGCGCCCGCGATAGAGCTTGCCGTCCGGCGAGCGGGTGCCCTCCGGGTAGACCGCGACCAGGTCGCCGCTCTTGAGCGCCGGGATCGCCGCGTCGAACGCGGTGAGCGCGGCACGCCCACCGGCCCGCTCGACCCGGATCGCGCCCAGACCCTCCATCAGCTTCCGCGAGAAGAAACCCTTCACGCCTTTGCCCACGAAGTAGTCGGACTTGGCCCAGAACGCCAGGTGACGCGGCACCGCGGCGCCGAGGAACAGCTCGTCGGCGACCGAGAGGTGGTTGCCAGCGAAGATCGCGCCGCCGGTCTTCGGTATGTACTCGAGGCCCTCGATGCGCGGCTTCCAACCCACCATCAGCGCATTGCCGACCGTGAGCTTGCCGATCGAGTAGATCAGGGGCAACTCGTCCTCCGAAGACCAGTGCAAAGAAAGTTCAAGGGGTGAGGAGAGGTTATCGGACGCGAGCCCTCGATGGACTATTGATCTTGATCCCGGCCCGGACATTCGCCGCGCCAGGCGAACATCCGGGCCAGTCGGTTATGTCACACGGGGGTGACCGTGACGGTGATCTGCTCCCCGTCGCCGACCTCGCCGCCGAAACCGGTCGCCGCGCCGAAGCTCAGCGAGGTCGCCAGGGTCTCCCCCGCGACGAACTCCCGGTGCGCCTCGACCGCCTCGCGGACCGCCGGCGACGCCGACACCGCCAGCGCGATCCGGTCCGAGACGTCCAGGCCGGCGTCCCGGCGGGCCTGCTGGACCACCCGGATCACGTCCCGGGCCAGGCCCTCGGCGGCCAGTTCCGGAGTGACCACGGTGTCCAGCACGACGACACCGCCACCGGCCGGCAGCGGGGCGGAGTTCTCCGCGTCCGCGGCGACCAGCTTCAGCTCGTACTCGCCCTCGGCCAGGGTGACGCCGGCTGCCGCCGGGGCGCCGTCGACCAGCTCCCAGTCACCGGACTTGACCGCCTTGATCACCTGCTGGACCTGCTTGCCGACCCGCGGGCCGAGCGCCCGCGGCACCACGGTGAGCACCTGCTGGCAGTACGCCGCCACGTCCTCGGTGAAGACCACGTCCTTGACGTTGACCTCGTCCTTGAGTAGGTCCTTCAGATCCGCCAGGGCGGATCCGCCGGAGGTGGCGACGGTCAGCCGGGCCAGCGGCAGGCGGACCCGGAGCCCCTTCGCCTTGCGCAGCGACAGGGCCGCCGAGGCCACGTCCCGGATCGCGTCCATCGAGGCGACCAGGTCGTGGTCGGCCGGGAACGCGTCGGCCGACGGCCAGTCGGTCAGGTGCACCGACCGGTCCCCGGTCAGGCCGCGCCAGACCTCCTCCGCGGTGAGCGGGGCCAGCGGCGCCACCACCCGGCAGAGCGTCTCCAGCACGGTGGCCAGGGTGTCGAAGGCGTCGGCGTCGCCCTCCCAGAAACGGTCCCGGGAGCGGCGGACGTACCAGTTGGTCAGCGCGTCCAGGTAGGAGCGCACGCTCGCGGCCGCGCTGGAGATGTCGTACTCATCCATTTTTTTCGCGACATCGTCGACCAGCTCGCCGGTCTTCGCCAGGATGTAGCGGTCGAGCAGGTGCTCCGAGGAAGTCCGGAACTTGGCCTCGTAGCCCGACGCGTTCGCATAAAGGCTGAAGAAGTACCAGACGTTCCAGAGCGGCAGCAGCACCTGCCGCACCGAGTCCCGGATCGCCGTCTCGGTGACCGGCATGTCCCCGCCCCGCAGCACCGGCGAGGACATCAGCATCCAGCGCATCGCGTCCGACCCGTAGGTGTCGAACACCCGGTACACGTCCGGATAGTTGCGCAGCGACTTGGACATCTTGCGCCCGTCCTCGCCGAGCAGGATGCCGTGGCTCAGGCAGTTGCGGAACGCCGGCCGGTCGAACAGCGCGGTGGCCAGCACGTGCATGGTGTAGAACCAGCCGCGGGTCTGCCCGATGTACTCCACGATGAAGTCACCCGGGTAGTGGTGCTCGAACCAGTCCTTGTTCTCGAACGGGTAGTGCACCTGGGCGAACGGCATCGACCCGGACTCGAACCAGCAGTCCAGCACCTCCGGGACCCGGCGCATGACCGACTTCCCGGTCGGGTCGTCCGGGTTGGGCCGGGTCAGCTCGTCCACGCCGGGACGGTGCAGATCGGTCACCGTCACCCCGAAGTCCCGCGAGATCTCCTCGAAGGACCCGTAGACGTCCACCCGGGGGTACGCCGGGTCGTCCGACTTCCACACCGGGATCGGCGAGCCCCAGAACCGGTTCCGGGAGATCGACCAGTCCCGGGCGTTCGCCAGCCACTTGCCGAACGAGCCGTCCTTGATGTGCGCCGGCGTCCAGGTGATCTCCTGGTTCAGCTCGACCATCCGGTCCCGGAACTTGGTCACCGCGACGAACCAGGACGACACCGCCTTGTAGACCAGCGGGGTGTCGCAGCGCCAGCAGTGCGGGTACGAGTGCGTGTACCCGTCGTGCCGCAGCACCACGCCGCGCTCCTTGAGCGTGGCGATCACCGGCTTGTTCGCGTCGAAGACCTGCACGCCCTGGAAGTCCGGGACCAGCGAGGTGAACCGGGTCTGCTCGTCCACGGTCACCACGGTCGGGATGCCGGCCGCGGTGCAGGCGTTCTGGTCGTCCTCACCGAAGGCCGGCGCCATGTGCACCACGCCGGTGCCGTCCTCGGTGGTGACGAAGTCGGCGCCGAGGACCTGGAAGGCGTTCTCGCCGGCCGGCTCGCGGAGGTAGTCGAAGAGCGGCGTGTAGCGGCGGCCGACGAGCTCGCTGCCGAGCACCGTGCCGACCTGCTCGTAGCCCTCGAGTTCCTTGGCGTAGGCGCCGACACGTCCGGCACCGAGGATCAGCTTCTGCCCGTCGCTGTCCGAAAGAACGGCATATTCGATATCAGGACCGACGGCCAGCGCCAGGTTCGACGGCAGCGTCCACGGCGTGGTCGTCCAGACCGCGATGTCCGCACCGGTGTCCAGCCGGAATTTCACCGTCAGAGCGGGATCGGTCCGGTCCCGGTAGACGTCGTCCATCCGCGTCTCGGTGTTGGAGAGCGGCGTCTCACACCGGAAGCAGTAGGCGAGCACCCGGAAGCCCTCGTAGACCAGCCCCTTGTCGTGCAGCGTCTTGAACGCCCACATGACCGACTCCATGTAACTGGGGTCCAGGGTCTTGTAGTCGTTCCCGAAGTCCACCCAGCGGGCCTGGCGGGTGACGTACCCCTCCCAGTCCTTGGTGTAGGCGAGCACCGACGTGCGGCAGGCCTCGTTGAACTTGTCGATGCCGAGTTCGACGATCTGCGCCTTGGTGGTGATGCCGAGCTGCTTCTCCGCCTCGATCTCGGCCGGCATGCCGTGCGTGTCCCAGCCGAACCGGCGCTCGACGTGCTTGCCGCGCATCGTCTGGTAGCGCGGGACCACGTCCTTCACGTACCCGGTGAACAGGTGCCCGTAGTGCGGCAGACCGTTCGCGAACGGCGGGCCGTCGTAGAAGACGTACTCGTTGCTGCCGTTGTCCCCGGCCGGCCGCTGCTCGACGGACGCCTCGAAGGTCTTGTCCTCCGCCCAGTGCGCGAGGACAGCGCGCTCGACCGCCGGCAGGTCCGGCGAGGCCGGAACGCCCGACGCGTCGGTGTGCTTGGGATACATGGTGCTCCTCAAACAGTCATGACCTGACTGCGAGGACGAGCTCACGCCCGCGGTACCACCTCGCTTGACGGGTCAGCGACCCGCCCGCTCATTCGCCGGCTCTCACGCGTGCCGGTCCGCCCGGTTCTACTAGGGGTGCCACTCCTACCAGGGTGCAACCCGTTCTTCCGGAGGCTCCCCGGTGATGGCCGGTTCGTCGCCTGCGCTCCGACAACGATACCGGCCACCGATGGATTCCCTCATCCGCATTCCCGGTCGCCGCAAATCGAGATCAAAAACCGGATTTGGTACGCCTGGGCGAAGTCCCGTGGCGGCCCGCGAGGTCCGCCGCCGGTCCGGGCCGCCCGGCGGGCGTCCGGGCTGAATCCCGGCTCCGGACCGCCGCCCATCGCTGCTGGTCCGGGCCGCTGGACCGCCGCCCGTCGCTGCCGGTCCGGGCCGCTCGACCGCCGCCCGTCGCTGCCGGTCCGGGCCGCTCGACCGCCGCCGGGAAGGCCGGGCGAGCCGCCGCTGTGGATGATCAGCGGCGGACAGCCGGATCAGATCAGAGGTTCGGGAACCAGAGCGCCAGCTCGCGCTTCGCGCTGTCCGCCGAGTCGGAGGCGTGCACCAGGTTCTCCCGGTTGGACAGGGCCAGGTCGCCACGGATGGTGCCGGCCGCCGCCTTGCGCCCGTCGGTCGCGCCGATCATGGTGCGGATCACCTCGATCGCCTGGTCCCCGGAGAGCACCAGAGCGGCGAGCGGGCCGCTGGTCATGAACTGCTTCAGCGGCGGGTAGAACGCCTTGTCCACATGCTCGGCGTAGTGCTGGTCGGCCAGACCGGCATCCATCGTGCGCAACTCCAGCGCCTCGACGACCAGCCCCTTACGCTCGAAACGCGACAGAATCTCGCCGAGCAGACCGCGGCGGACCGCGTCAGGCTTGATGAGCACGAGCGAACGCTCGGCACTGACTGGAGCGGTGTTGCTGGACACGTGGTTCCTCCGGGAAGACGACAGGCCGACACGCCTGAGGTTCAGCCTATCGGTACCTCCGACACGGCGAGCGACGATGTCGGTACTACCGCACTTTCGCTCAGTGACCGGCGGGCCATAACCTGACGGGAACAACGGGAGGTCCACAGTGGCGAACCAGACCGGCCGGCCCATCGCCCCAGCACGCAAGCTGGTGGCGGCGGTCATGGGCACGCTCGCGGTCTTTGTGATCGTTTTCGGCCTCGGCCTGTCGAGCTGGGCAGTGGCGATCTTCGGCCTCGTGGTGCTGGCGATCGCCATCGCGCTCGCCATGGTCAGCAACGTGCGCCGCGGCGGCCGGGCCACCGTGGCCGGCACCGCCGAGATCGTCGACATCACCCCGCCGCCGCTCTCCGGGGCCTACGGCCGGGCCGAGATCAAGGCCATCGTGGTCGCTCCCGGCCTGGGCACGTTCGACAAGGTGATCCGCGACGGCCGGGTGCCGGTCGCCAAGTGGCCGCTGATCAACTCGACCGTCCCGATCACCGTCGACGTCGACGACACCCGCCGCGTCCGGGTCAACTGGAAGGAGGCGGCGGACGTCGGCCCGGCCGGCGACCCGCCCCCGCCGGCCCAGCCCGACCTCGGCGAGGACCCGGAGGAGGAGGCCGACGACGACGTGCTCGGCGCCGTCGCCCCCGGCCCGTGGGAGACCCGCGAGGAGACCGACTTCACCGCGGCGGAGGAGCCGGCCGCGGCCTTCACCGAGGAGCGCGCCACCACCCCGGTGGTGGTCCGCGACACCCCGCACGGCCCGGTCGTCGAGGGCCAGTTGGTCGGCACCGAGGAACGGGTCACCCCGCTCCCCCGTCGCGCCGCCAGCACCCCCTCGGCCGCCGCTCCGGACGCCCCCGCCGCCCCGCCGTCCACCGCGTCTGAAGACCCCGCCGCGGACGCCCCCTCCGGCCCGGCCCCCACCGATTCCGCTGCCACCCCGGGCACCACCGGCTCCGACCCGGCAGCCGCGCCTTCCTCAGCCGCCCCGGGCGCCACCGCTTCCGACCCGGGTGCCGCTCGCTCCGCTGCCGCCGACACAGCCGACCAGGCCGGTGCGGGTTTTGCTGCCGGTTCCGCCGAGCGAGGCCCGGCCACCGTGGGGACCGCCTCCGACCGCCCCGGCTCGGGCGCCTCGTCCGAGGCGTGGCCCTCGGCCAGCTACCCGCCACCGCCCGGCCCGTCGTCACCCAGCGAGCCGGCCGGCGGCGCCGACTCCTTCGACTTCCCGCCGCCGCCCGCCCCGTCACCCGCCACCGCCGCGGCCTCGGACGACTTCCCGCCACCGCCGCCGCCCACCGCCTACTCGCCCGGCTACGACTACCCACCCCCGCCGGCCCCGAGCCGCACCGGTTACACGGTCACCAACCCCACCGGTTCGGACTACCCACCCCCACCCAGGCCCGCCTACTCCGGCGCCTCCACCCAGTCCGCCTATGCACGGTCCGCCGGCCCGTCCGACGCCCCGTCGACCGCACGGTCCGCCGGTCCTTCGGACACCCCCCAGCCCGCGACCCCGTCGGCCTCCTCGCAGCCGGCCACCCCGGAGCCGTCCACGTCCTCACCGGGCTACGCACGGTCCACCAGCTCGCCGGACCCCGCGCCGTCCGCGTCCCCATCGGGCTACGCACGGTCCACCAGCTCGCCGGACCCCGCGCCGTCCGCGTCCCCACCGGGCTACGCGCGGTCCACCAGCTCTGCGGACTCCGCGCCGTCCACCAGCTCTCCTGACCCCGCACCGTCCGCGTCCCGATCGGGCTACGCACGGTCTGACAGCGGCTCGGGGCCTGCACCGTCCGCTACCCCGTCCGGCTACGCACAGTCCACCGATCCTTCGGACTACTCACGGTCCGCCGCCTCGGAGACGGCTGACTTCCCGTCGTCGCCGGGCGTTGGTCCCGCTGCCGCCTTCGCCGCCGCCGGAGCGGCCACCGCAGCCTCCCGCACCGCGACCACCGCGCGCCCGCCCGGCTCCCGCCCCAGCCCCAAGCGACGCACCACCGCCACCACCGCGACCGCCGAGCCGGAGGTCAACTCCCCCACCCCGGAGCCCACCTCCCCGCCCAGAACCGCGAGCTACGGCCGCCCGCCCACCCAGCGCACCCCGGCCGACGAGGACACCGATCCCTTGATCGACCTGCCCCTCGACGACCCGGCCGACCCCACCCCGCCGAAGACCGCTGCCGCCGGCCCCGATTCCAGCGGAAAACCTGCGACCGCTGCCGGCACCGCACCCGCTGCTGACACCACACCCGCTGCCGCTGCTCACACCGCACCCGCTGCCGCTGCTGGCACCGCAACCGCTGCCGCTGCTCACACCGCACCCGCTGCTGGCACCGCAACCGCTGCTGCTGCCGCTGCTGGCCCCGCCGCCGAGGAGCCCACCTCCGACGAGAAGCCGGCCTCCGTCCCGGGGACCGCCTCCCAGCAGGAGTCCACCCTCGATTCGGAGGCCGCCTCCCGCGAGAATCCCGCGTCTGACCGGGAAGCCATCTCCCCCGAGGGACCCACGCCCGATCGGCAGGACCACCCCACCGAGCCCGCCTCAACCCATTCCGGTCGCACCCGCTTCGTCACTCAACCCGGCGATCCCGACCACCCCATCGACGTCCGGCACCAAGCCGAATCCGCTCAGCCCGCCGAGTCGCCTGAGTCCAGCGACCTCCACCAGCCCAGCGTTCCTCCCGAACCCAGCGAGTCAGGCCGGGCCAGAACCAGCGAAGCCGTGCCGGCTCAGCGGGTCGACGACGAGGGCGACGGCGACCATCCCCCGATCGCCTTCCCGGCCAGCGCATACCCATCAGCCGCAGCCAGCCGGCCGGACCCCGCCACAGACGATCCGGAAGGCACCAACGCGCCCGCCTCCGTCGTCGACCGCCCGGAAGGCACCAACGCGCCCGCCTCCGTCGTCGACCATCCGGAAGGCACCGACGACGCCCCCGCCTCCCGCGGATCGGACGCTTCGTCCACTTCCGCTCGGAGCGGAGCCATCCCGATGCAGGCCGCCCGGCCCGAACCGGCCCCGGCCGCCTACCGGTCGGAGCCGCACCCGGAACCCACCCCGTCGCCGACTGCCGCGAACCCGACCCCGGTCGCACCGCCACCGACCGCCCCGGCGCCGGACCGGCCGTTCCCGACCGCGCCGCCGCCGTCCACCGCGCGCCCGACCGGCCCCACCCTGCCCGCGGACGACATCGACATCCCGCTCGACGACAACCCGGACACCCCGCCGGAGGCCACCCGGGCCGCCGCCCCAGCCGTCGCCGCCGGCATCGTCGCACCCCCGGTCACCGAGCCGCCGGCCACCGACCCGCCGGTCGACCTGCCACTCGACGACGAACCCCCGATCGACGTGCCCCTCGACGACACACCGCAGCCGCGCAACGCCCCAGCCGCCGAGAAGCTGAGCGACAAGGCACCAGCCGCCGCACCTGCCGCCGAGCCGCTACGTGGCGAGTCACAAGCCACCCCCGCATCGGCCGCCGAGCCGCTACGTGACGAGTCACCATCCACCCAGACATCGGCCGCCGCGCCGCTGAGGAACGCGCCGGTGGACGAGCCGGTCGCCGACGATGCGCCGATCGACGTGCCGCTTGAAGACGCGTCACCGGGCGCCGGAACTCCCGCCGCCTTCCCGCTGGGCAGCGCACCGCAAACCGACAAAACACCCGCCGCCTATCCCCTAAGCAGCGCGCCACAAACCGACAAAACTGCCGCCGCTTTCCCGCTGGGCAGCGCGCCGCAGTCGGACGACCCTCAGATCGAGAAATCCGCGCCCGCCAGCGCACCAGTCACCGAATCGGCGGCCGGCGCCGCGGTCAGCGAATCGGCGGCCGGCGCCGCGGTCAGCGAATCGGCGGCCGTAGCAGCCGAGGTCACCGAACCCCCGACCGGAGCAGCCGCGAGCACCGAGTCCCTGACCGGAGCGGCCCCGAGCACCGAGCCCTCGGCCGAAGCAGCAGGGGTCACCGAACGCCCGACCGGAGCGGCCGCGAGCACCGAGCCCTCGGCCGAAGCAGCCGCAATCACCGGGTCATCGGTCGAAGCTCCCACTGTCGAGGAGAAGCCCACCGGACCGGCAGCGGGGAGACCGCTCGGCAGCCCGTGGGGCGACTTCTCCGGTCGCCAGGAACCCGACGAGCACGCCGCCGAGGTGATCACCGCCTATCCGAGCGCTCGACCCGGACCGGCGGGCGCCATTCACGGGGTGGGGATCACGATCCTGGTCACCGAGCTGGCCCGGTCGATCGTGTTCTACCGCGACACCCTCGGCTTCTTCGAGATCGACTCGGGTGAGGGCTCGTCGGTGCTGGCCTCCGGCGACACCCGGGTGGTGCTGCGCGCCGTCCCGAACCTCTCCACCGAGGCCGGCCGGCAGATCTACCTCAATCTCGAGGTCGGCGACATCGAGGCGGTGCACGACGAGCTGAAGGCGAAGGGCGTCAAGTTCGTCCACTCGCCCCGCCCGGTCAACCGCGGCGACAAGCTGGAACTCTGGTCCGCCACCTTCCGCGACCCGGACAACCACAACATCGCCATCACCCAGTGGCGAGCCATCCGCCCCGACCCCGAAGCCTGAGCCCGAGCCCGACGCGACCCGGCCTGAAAGCCTGAGCCCAACCAGGCCCAACCAGGCCCGGCCTGGCCTGAGCCCAACCCGGCCCGGCCTGGGCTGGCCTGGCCTGGCCTGAGCGCGACCCGGCCCGAAGGCCTGGGCCCGGCCTGAGCCCGGCCCCGAAAGCCGGAGACAAATTCCGAAGCCGGAGACAGATGAGGGGGAGCCACCGAGGTGGCTCCCCCTCATCACGTCCCGCCTCAGCCCAGGATCGACCGCCGCACATACGTCGCATAGGCCCAGGCCAACCCGAAGATCACCCCGATCGCGGTCAGCGACCAGTGCACGACCAGCCCGCTGGCCAGCAGCGCCACCTGCAGCGCCGTCCCCGCGCCCCAGCCCCACCGTCGCCGCATGCACCCGGCGAGCAGTGCGGCCACCACCGCCAGGCCGATCACCAGCCCGATCTGCCAGCCGCTCAGGTCCACGCCGAGGATCCGGATCGGCTGGATCGCCAGGAGCAGCACGATCGCTTCCAGGACGAGCGTGCCCGCGCCCAGGCCGCGTACGGCAGCCTCGGGGTTTTTCAGACCGGAACGCCGCGGCGCGGCGCCCGCCTCACCCTCAGCGGGCATCGCGTCCTCTTCCGGCCCGGTCATCGCTTGAGCAGTTTCCGCGCGTCCGCGACGGTCACCACCGAACCGGTGATCAGCACGCCGACCCCACTCATCTCGCCGGAGGCGTCCTCCTCGGCGAGCACCACGGCCTCCTCGATGGCGTCCGGCATGTTCTCCGCGACCGTCACCCGGTCCTCGCCGAACACGTTGGCCGCCAGCTGCGCCAGCTCGGCCACCGGCATCGAGCGCGGCGAGCTGTTCTGCGTCACGACGATCCGGGCGACGACCGGCTCGAGCAGGTCGAGCAGCCCGGTCACGTCCTTGTCGCCGAGCACCGCGAGAACCGCGACCAGGTGCCGGAAGCTGAACTCCTCCTCCAGCGCGGTGACCGTGGCGGCCATCCCGTGCGGGTTGTGCGCGCCGTCCAGCAGGATGGCCGGCGCGCTGCGCACCCGCTCCAGCCGCCCGGGCGAGTCGACCTGGGCGAAGCCCTCGCGGATCAGGTCGATGTCGATCTGCTTGCCCGGGCCGGCGCCGAGGAACGCCTCGACCGCGGCCAGCGCGAGGGCCGCGTTCTGCGCCTGGTGCGCGCCGAACAGGGGCAGGAAGATCTCCTCGTAGACGCCGCCCAGCCCCTGCAGCACCAGCACCTGGCCGCCGACCGCCTGGGTCCGCTGCACCACGCCGAACTCGCTGCCCTCCCGGGCCAGCGTGGCGCCCATCTCCGCGCAGCGTTCCAGGATCGGCCGCATGGCCTCCTCGGTCTGCACCGCGGTGATCACCGTGGCGTCCTTGTGGATGATCCCGGCCTTGGCCCAGGCGATGTCCTCGATGGTGTCGCCCAGCCACTCGGTGTGGTCCAGCCCGATCGGGGTCAGCACGCAGACGCCGGCCTCGATGACGTTGGTGGCGTCCTCCTCGCCGCCGAGCCCGACCTCGACCACCGCGATGTCCACCGGCGCGTCCGCGAACGTGGCGTAGGCCATCGCCGTGGTCATGTCGAAGTAGGTCAGCGGCTCGGAGTTCCGCGCGTCGATCAGCTCGGCCAGCGGCGCGATCTCCCGGTACGTCCCGACCAGGCGTTCCTCGGAGACCGGCTCCCCGTCCAGGCTGATCCGCTCCCGGACGGTCTCCAGGTGCGGGCTCGTGTACCGCCCGGTGTGCAGCCCGCACGCCCGCAGCAGCGAGTCGATCATGCGAGCCGTGCTGGTCTTGCCGTTGGTGCCGGTCAGGTGGATGGCCGGGTACGCCCGCTGCGGGCTGCCCAGCACGTCCATCAGGTCCCGGATCTTCTGCATGTCGAAAACCATGCGGGTGAAGCCGCGCTCCTCGAGCGCGGCCTCGACCTCGGAGTACTCGGATGAGCTCATGCTGCCGGCAACGCCTCGAGCGCGGCGGCGATCCGGACCAGATCGGCCTCAGCGGCCGCCAGCCGGTCCTTGATCTTGGCGACCACGGCCTCCGGCGCCTTGCCGACGAACGCCTCGTTGCCCAGCTTGCCCCGGCACTGCGCGGCCTCCTTCTCGGCGGCGGCGCGGTCTTTCTCCAGCCGGGCCCGCTCGGCGGCCACGTCGATCGCCCCGCGGGTGTCCAGGTCGACGGTGATTCCACCGGTCACCGCCAGGGTGGCGGTCGCGGTGAAGTCGGCCGCCGGCGCGTCCAGCCGGGCCAGCGAACGGATCAGCGGCTCGTGCGTGTCGATCCCGACGTTGCCCAGGCCGGTCAGCGCGGCGGAGACCCGCTGGCTCGGCTTGAGCCCCTGATCGGACCGGAACCGCCGGACCTCGGTGACCACTTTCTGCAGGGCGGCCAGCTCCTCCTCGGCGGCGTCGTCGACCAGCGCGTGGTCGACGGCCGGCCAGGCCGCGGTCATCACCGTCTCGCCGCCGGTGAGCGCGATCCACAGCTCCTCGGTGACGAACGGGATGACCGGGTGCAGCAGGCGCAGGAGCTGGTCGAGCACGTGCCCGAGGACCCGCCGGCTGCGTGCCGCCTCCGCGGTGTCCTGGGCCAGCACCGGCTTGCTGAGCTCGACGTACCAGTCGCAGACGTCGTCCCAGGCGAAGTGGTAGAGGGTGTCGCAGACCTTCGCGTACTCGTACGAGTCGAACTGCTCGTTCACCTCGGCGATGGTGTGCTGCAGCCGGGACAGGATCCACTTGTCGATGGCGCTGAGCTCGCTCGCCGCCGGCAGGTCGCCGTCCACCGTCGCGCCGTTCATCAGCGCGAAGCGGGTGGCGTTCCACAGCTTGTTGCAGAAGTTGCGGGAGCCCTGGCACCACTCCTCGCTGATCGGCACGTCGGAGCCGGGGTTGGCGCCGCGGGCCAGCGTGAAGCGGGTGGCGTCGGCGCCGTACCGGTTGATCCAGTCCAGCGGGTCGACCACGTTGCCGAACGACTTCGACATCTTCTTGCCGAACTGGTCGCGCACCATGCCGTGCAGGTTGACCACGTCGAACGGCTGCTTGCCGTCCATCGCGTACAGCCCGAACATCATCATCCGGGCGACCCAGAAGAACAGGATGTCGTAGCCGGTGACCAGCACGCTGGTCGGGTAGAACTTCTCCAGCTCGGCGGTCTGCTCCGGCCAGCCCAGCGTGGAGAACGGCCACAGCCCGGAGGAGAACCAGGTGTCCAGCACGTCCTCGTCCTGGCGCCAGCCCTCGCCGGTCGGCGGCTCCTCGTCCGGCCCGACGCAGACGACCTCGCCGGCCGGCCCGTACCACACCGGGATGCGGTGGCCCCACCACAGCTGGCGGGAGATGCACCAGTCGTGCATGTTGTCGACCCAGGCGAAGTACCGCTTGGACAGCTCGGCGGGCTCGATCTTCACCCGGCCGTCGCGGACCGCGTCGCCGGCCGCCTTCGCGAGCGGACCGGTGTTCACGAACCACTGCAGCGACAGCCGCGGCTCGACCGTGGTCTTGCACCGCGAGCAGTGCCCCACCGAGTGCTCATAAGGCCGCTTCTCGGCGACGATCCGCCCCTGCTCGCGCAGCGCGGCGACCACCGCCGGCCGGGCCTCGTAACGGTCCAGCCCCTGGAACGGGCCGGGCACGGTGATCACCGCACGCTCGTCCATCACGGTCAGGCTGGGCAGGTTGTGCCGCTGGCCGATCTCGAAGTCGTTCGGGTCGTGCGCCGGGGTCACCTTGACCGCGCCGGTCCCGAACGCCGGGTCGACGTGCTCATCGGCCACGATCGGGATGCGCCGGCCGGTCAGCGGCAGCTCCACCTCGGTGCCGATCAGGTGCTGGTAGCGCTCGTCGTCGGGGTGCACGGCCACCGCGGTGTCGCCGAGCATGGTCTCGGCCCGGGTGGTGGCGACGACGATCGAGCTCTCCCCCTCGCCGTAGCGGATCGAGACCAGCTCACCCTCGTCGTTGGTGTGCTCGACCTCGATGTCGCTGAGCGCGGTGAGACAGCGCGGGCACCAGTTGATGATCCGGTTGGCCCGGTAGATCAGCTCGTCCTCGTACAGCCGCTTGAAGATCGTCTGGACGGCCCGGGAGAGCCCCTCGTCCATGGTGAAACGCTCGCGGGACCAGTCGACGGAGTCACCCAGCCGGCGCATCTGGCCGAGGATCGCGCCGCCGGACTCCGCCTTCCACTCCCAGACCTTCTCGACGAACTTCTCCCGGCCCAGGTCGTGCCGGGACAGCTGCCGCTCGGCGAGCTTGCGCTCGACCACGTTCTGCGTGGCGATGCCGGCGTGGTCCATGCCGGGCAGCCACAGCACCTCGAAGCCCTGCATCCGCTTGAGCCGCACCAGGGTGTCCTGGATGGTGTGGTCGAGGGCGTGGCCGACGTGCAGCGATCCGGTCACGTTCGGCGGCGGGATGACGATGGTGAACGGCGGCTTGTCGCTCTTCGGGTCCGCGGTGAAATAGCCCTTCGATACCCACCGCTCGTACCGCGACTGCTCTACGTCGCCCGGCTGGTACTGAGCGGAGAGGCCACCGGTGGGCCGGCTGTCGGGAGTGCGGGTATCGGTTGCATCGGTCACCCGGCAAGTCTACGGATTCCCCAGCGCCACCCGGTATGCGCACCACCACCTGTGGACAACGGTACGCTCGCGGGATGTCGGACCCCGGCCACCACAACCCGTCCCCCGATTCCGCACCGGCCGCCGACCCCCCGGCCCCGGTCACGCCGGAGCCGGCCCCGGCCGAGCCGAGTGGTCTATCGGGAGCACGGGAGTCCGACCGGCACATCGAGATCCAGGAAGCCCCGTTCAGCCTCCTGGGCGACAGTTCGGAGAACGGCTCCGGAAACGGTGCCGAGAACGGTTTCGGAGACCCCGATCCCGATACCAGTCCGCCGACCTCGCGCCGCAAGCGAACCCGCACCATCGTGCTCGCCTCGCTGCTGGCCGTCGGCCTGGCCGGAGCAGCCGCCCTGGGCACCTTCTACTGGCAGATCCACTCCCAGCGCGACACCACCCTCACCCTGCCCCCGCAGATCGGCGAGCTGACCCTGGACACCGGCGAGAACGCCCAGCAGACCGCCGAGTACTTGAAAACCGCCCTCTCCGCCGAGGTCGACCTGGACGAAACCGTGGGCGCCGTCTACACCGCCCCCGCCGACAAGAACGTTCTATTCTTCGGCGGCACCACCCTCTTCTGGTCCCCGGACAAAGACCTAGACACGTCGTTCAGCCTCATCTCCGACGAACAGGGCGCCGTAACAAACCTCCACGAGGTGGACCCCGGCCCTCTCTCCGGAACCATGAAATGCGGCACCACCAAAACCGAATCCGGCGACCTCCCGGTCTGCGGCTGGGCCGACCACGGCAGCCTTGCCTTAGCCATGTTCCCCAACCGCCCCGAATCCGAAGCCGCCCCCCTGATGCGCCAACTAAGAGCCCAAATCCAAACCCGCAACTAACCCAACCCCGACCACGACAAACCGCACCTTTAGTCGAACCCCAGCCCCCCCACCACGCAAGCCGCCCTCCCGTGGATGCGCCGGCCCCCCACCACCCGCACCAACGCACCACCCGCACCAACGCACCACCCGAACCCCGGACGGCCTCCCAAAGATGCCCTTGATGTCGCGGCAGTCCCGGTGAGTAGGCAAGGTTCGGGCGGGGAGGGCCATTTGGAGGTATCAAGCCTGACGGCCTTCGAATGGCCCTCCCCGCCCGAACCGGCCCCCCACGCGAACAACCGCACCCACCCACGGCCAGCCTGTTTTTGGGTAGCAAAAAAGAAACGCCCACCCGGAACCCCGGGTGGGCGTTTCTCGACGTTAAGTCCGGCGGCGTCCTACTCTCCCACACCCTCCCGAGTGCAGTACCATCGGCGCTGGAGGGCTTAGCTACCGGGTTCGGAATGTAACCGGGCGTTTCCCCTCCGCTATGACCACCGAAACAGCCATCAGCAGAACCAACCAGCAACCCTCATGCCGTCACCGACAATTCAGGGTGGTTGTTCGTTTGCTGTGAATCACACAGTGGACGCAAGCAGAAAATTTAGGGTGGTTAAGCCCTCGGCCTATTAGTACCGGTCAACTCAACACGTTACCGTGCTTACATCTCCGGCCTATCAACCCAATAGTCTCTTGGGGGCCTTACCCACTCAAGGTGGTGGGATACCTCATCTCGAAGCGAGCTTCCCGCTTAGATGCTTTCAGCGGTTATCCCTTCCGAACGTAGCCAACCAGCCGTGCCCTTGGCAGAACAACTGGCACACCAGAGGTTCGTCCGTCCCGGTCCTCTCGTACTAGGGACAGCCCTTCTCAAGTATCCAACGCGCACGGCGGATAGGGACCGAACTGTCTCACGACGTTCTAAACCCAGCTCGCGTACCGCTTTAATGGGCGAACAGCCCAACCCTTGGGACCTGCTACAGCCCCAGGATGCGACGAGCCGACATCGAGGTGCCAAACCATCCCGTCGATATGGACTCTTGGGGAAGATCAGCCTGTTATCCCCGGGGTACCTTTTATCCGTTGAGCGACACCGCTTCCACACGCAAGTGCCGGATCACTAGTCCCGACTTTCGTCCCTGCTCGACCCGTCAGTCTCACAGTCAAGCTCCCTTGTGCACTTACACTCAACACCTGATTGCCAACCAGGCTGAGGGAACCTTTGGGCGCCTCCGTTACCCTTTAGGAGGCAACCGCCCCAGTTAAACTACCCACCAGACACTGTCCCTCGACCCGATCAGGGCCGCAAGTTAGATACCCAAACCCAACAGAGTGGTATTTCAACAACGCCTCCACCCGAACTGGCGTCCGAGCTTCACCGGCTCCCACCTATCCTACACAATCGAATTCAGATACCAATGTCAAGCTATAGTAAAGGTCCCGGGGTCTTTCCGTCCTGCCGCGCGTAACGAGCATCTTTACTCGTACTGCAATTTCGCCGGGCCTGTGGTTGAGACAGTGGGGAAGTCGTTACGCCATTCGTGCAGGTCGGAACTTACCCGACAAGGAATTTCGCTACCTTAGGATGGTTATAGTTACCACCGCCGTTTACTGGCGCTTAAGTTCTCCGCTTCGCCCCGAAGAGCTAACAGGTCCCCTTAACGTTCCAGCACCGGGCAGGCGTCAGTCCATATACATCGTCTTACGACTTGGCATGGACCTGTGTTTTTAGTAAACAGTCGCTTCCCCCTGCTCTCTGCGGCCATACCACGCTCCACCAGCAAGTGGCTTCACGCGTCCGGCCCCCCTTCTCCCTAAGTTACGGGGGCAATTTGCCGAGTTCCTTAACCACAGTTCACCCGTCGCCTCGGTATTCTCTACCTGACCACCTGTGTCGGTTTAGGGTACGGGCCGCTCGAAACATCGCTAGAGGCTTTTCTCGGCAGCATAGGATCAATGACTTCACCAGAACGGCTCGGCATCACGTCTCAGCCTATATGCACCGCGGATTTGCCTACGGTACGGCCTACACGCTTACCCCGGCACAACCACCGGCCGGGATCATCTACCTTCCTGCGTCACCCCATCACTAAACTACTACCCCAGAGGGTCCTGGTCTCCATGCCCTTGACCCGAAGGTCGCCGGCACTTCAAGCAGTTAGCACCTGAAGGTTCGTCTTGGGCGTTTCTTTGCGGGTACGGGAATATCAACCCGTTATCCATCGACTACGCCTCTCGGCCTCGCCTTAGGCCCCGACTCACCCAGGGCGGATTAGCCTGGCCCTGGAACCCTTGGTCATCCGGCGGAAGGGGTTCTCACCCTTCATTCGCTACTCATGCCTGCATTCTCACTCGTACAGCGTCCACGGCTGGATCACTCCGCCGCTTCACCCGCTGCACGACGCTCCCCTACCCATCCACACACTAGGTGTGAATGCCACAGCTTCGGCGGTGTGCTTGAGCCCCGCTACATTGTCGGCGCGGAACCACTTGACCAGTGAGCTATTACGCACTCTTTAAAGGGTGGCTGCTTCTAAGCCAACCTCCTGGTTGTCCATGCGATCCCACATCCTTTTCCACTTAGCACACGCTTAGGGGCCTTAGCTGGCGATCTGGGCTGTTTCCCTCTCGACTACGAAGCTTATCCCCCGCAGTCTCACTGCCGCGCTCTCACTTACCGGCATTCGGAGTTTGGCTGATTTCAGTAAGCTTGTGGGCCCCCTAGACCATCCAGTGCTCTACCTCCGGCAAGAAACACGCGACGCTGCACCTAAATGCATTTCGGGGAGAACCAGCTATCACGGAGTTTGATTGGCCTTTCACCCCTAACCACAGGTCATCCCCCAACTTTTCAACGTTGGTGGGTTCGGTCCTCCACGCAGTCTTACCCACGCTTCAACCTGCCCATGGCTAGATCACCCCGCTTCGGGTCTAGAACATGCGACTAAAAACGCCCTATTCAGACTCGCTTTCGCTACGGCTACCCCACACGGGTTAACCTCGCCACATGCCACTAACTCGCAGGCTCATTCTTCAAAAGGCACGCCATCACCCCGAAAGGCTCTGACGGATTGTAGGCGAACGGTTTCAGGTACTATTTCACTCCCCTCCCGGGGTACTTTTCACCATTCCCTCACGGTACTTGTCCGCTATCGGTCACCAGGAAGTATTCAGCCTTACCAGGTGGTCCTGGCAAATTCACAGCAGATTCTAGGAGTCCGCTGCTACTCGGGAACACCACAAAGAGGCTTAGCATTTTCGCTTACGGGGCTCTCACCCTCTACGGCCGGCTTTCCCACACCGTTCAACTAACACTAAGCTTTGTAACTCTTCGAGGAAATGTCAGTAACCTCAAGTGAGTCCCACGACCCCGGATATGCAACGCCTGACAGCTATCACACATACCCGGTTTAGGCTAGATCCGCTTTCGCTCGCCACTACTCACGGAATCACGGTTGTTTTCTCTTCCTACGGGTACTGAGATGTTTCACTTCCCCGCGTTCCCCTCACATGCCCTATGAATTCAGGCATGGATGACACGACATGACTCGTGCCAGGTTTCCCCATTCGGACACCCTGGGATCACAGCTAGGTTGACAGCTCCCCCAGGCCTATCGCGGCCTCCCACGTCCTTCATCGGCTCCTGGTGCCAAGGCATCCACCGTTCGCCCTTGACAACTTAACCACAGAAAACAAGATGCTCGCGTCCACTGTGTAATTCTCAACCAACGACCAACCCACAACCTGCTCAGCCCAACACCAGCACCACGATCCCGCAGTCGGTATGAAGGGCCAGGCCGTGCCTGGCATTGAAAAACAACCCCGAGCCTCAGCTCGGCCACCGACCTCAGCCGGCGTGGTTGTTCTTTCAGATACCCAACAGGGTGCTCATCACCGAGTTCCAGCCGCACCAGCATCCGTTCCACGCCCGAAGGCTGTACTAGGAAGCCGGCCGTTGCCGGATTCGATTAGCCAGTGTCTCCGCCTGTGAGCTCCTCACCAACACGTTCGGCTGGTGCAGGATTTCTGTCCAACTTTCGCTGGAAGAATGCTCCTTAGAAAGGAGGTGATCCAGCCGCACCTTCCGGTACGGCTACCTTGTTACGACTTCGTCCCAATCGCCAGCCCCACCTTCGACGGCTCCCTCCCACAAGGGGTTAGGCCACCGGCTTCGGGTGTTGCCGACTTTCGTGACGTGACGGGCGGTGTGTACAAGGCCCGGGAACGTATTCACCGCAGCGTTGCTGATCTGCGATTACTAGCGACTCCGACTTCACGGGGTCGAGTTGCAGACCCCGATCCGAACTGAGACCGGCTTTTTGGGATTCGCTCCACCTTACGATTTCGCAGCCCTTTGTACCGGCCATTGTAGCATGCGTGAAGCCCTGGACATAAGGGGCATGATGACTTGACGTCATCCCCACCTTCCTCCGAGTTGACCCCGGCAGTCTCCCATGAGTCCCCAACTGAATGCTGGCAACATGGGACGAGGGTTGCGCTCGTTGCGGGACTTAACCCAACATCTCACGACACGAGCTGACGACAGCCATGCACCACCTGTGAACGGCCCCGAAGGACCCTACATCTCTGCAGGATTTCCGTACATGTCAAACCCAGGTAAGGTTCTTCGCGTTGCATCGAATTAATCCGCATGCTCCGCCGCTTGTGCGGGCCCCCGTCAATTCCTTTGAGTTTTAGCCTTGCGGCCGTACTCCCCAGGCGGGGCGCTTAATGCGTTAGCTGCGGCGCAGAGAACCGGAGAGGTCCCCCACACCTAGCGCCCAACGTTTACAGCGTGGACTACCAGGGTATCTAATCCTGTTCGCTCCCCACGCTTTCGCTCCTCAGCGTCAGTATCGGCCCAGAGACCCGCCTTCGCCACCGGTGTTCCTCCTGATATCTGCGCATTTCACCGCTACACCAGGAATTCCAGTCTCCCCTACCGAACTCTAGCCTGCCCGTATCGAATGCAAGCCCGAAGTTGAGCCTCGGGTTTTCACATTCGACGCGACAAGCCGCCTACGAGCTCTTTACGCCCAATAAATCCGGACAACGCTCGCGCCCTACGTCTTACCGCGGCTGCTGGCACGTAGTTGGCCGGCGCTTCTTCTGCAGGTACCGTCACTTGCGCTTCGTCCCTGCTGAAAGAGGTTTACAACCCGAAGGCCGTCATCCCTCACGCGGCGTCGCTGCATCAGGCTTCCGCCCATTGTGCAATATTCCCCACTGCTGCCTCCCGTAGGAGTCTGGGCCGTGTCTCAGTCCCAGTGTGGCCGGTCGCCCTCTCAGGCCGGCTACCCGTCGTCGCCTTGGTAGGCCATTACCCCACCAACAAGCTGATAGGCCGCGAGTCCATCCCAAACCGAAAAACTTTCCACCTAGCACCATGCGGTGCCAGGTCATATTCGGTATTAGCCCCCGTTTCCGAGGGTTATCCCAAAGTCTGGGGCAGGTTACTCACGTGTTACTCACCCGTTCGCCGCTCGAGTACCCCGAAGGGCCTTTCCGCTCGACTTGCATGTGTTAAGCACGCCGCCAGCGTTCGTCCTGAGCCAGGATCAAACTCTCCAACAAAATCTGTTGTAAAGCGTCCCGGCAACAAAATGTTGCCAAAGGAATCTCCCACCCATCCCGAAGGACAGGCCGGGGTATTGCCATAATTGGCACTGGCTTTTCAAGCACCCTGTTGAGTTCTCAAAGAACAACCGCACATCAAGTCCCGCATCTCCGTCAAGAGACCCGATCTTGAGGCAACCGTTCAAGCTTACCTGGTCGTTGTCGCCGCCGAGATCCGGGGATCTCGCTGGCCTCGCCCAAGTGGTATCCACATTGACATCCGCTCGAGGCGGAGATTTCGTGGATTCGGCTCATGCAGACCGGCCGACAAATTCGTCCGCCCGGCTCCCTGCTGGCCTGATCACTCTACCCGGCCGGTTTCGCATCCGCAAGTCCAGCGAGCTGGATCTTTGCTGCACCGCCCAGCGCTGAGATTCAGGTTAGCCTGCCTCAGCGTCCCCCCCGGGGACTGGATCCGGATTGTCACTTTCGTGGCCGTCCGTGCCGGTTTCCCGTGGGCAGAGAAGAAATTACTTGACCACCCCGCCGAACCGCAAATCGACGAACGTGCGCACCCTTCGCGGCACGGTCACCCACGACGCCCGGAAACCGTGACAGAGTGGCCTCATGAACGCATCCGAGACGCTGGCGGTCGACGCCTTCCTCGGCCTTCTGGTTCCGCTCTGGCAGATCGTGATCGGCCTGCTCCTGCTGGTGACCATGGCTGTCTCGGTGCGGAAACTGCTGCTGCGCGGCCCGTCCCGGATGGGCGGGGCCCTGCTCCTGGTCGGCTCCGCGGTGGTGGGACTGGCCGTGGTGAGTTACCTGATCCAGTCCCTGTGACCCCGCGTACCCCCCCGCTCGTAGGAGCCGGGAGACCTAGAGCCGGCGGTTGGCCAGGCTCGGCAGTTCCTGGCGCAGCGTCGCCAGCCGGTCCAGGTCCAGATCCGCGATCGCGATCCCCTCGGTGTCCGGAGCCTGGGCGAGCACCGTGCCCCACGGGTCGATGATCATGCTGCGGCCGAAGCAGGTCCGGCCCGGCTCGTGGTCCCCGATCTGCCCGGCGGCCAGCACATAGCACTGGTTCTCGATCGCCCGGGCGCGGAGCAGCACCTCCCAGTGGTCCCGCCCGGTGTGCAGCATGAAGGCGGCCGGCACCACGAGGATCTTCGCCCCGGCGACGGCGAGCTGCCGGTACAGCTCGGGGAAACGCAGGTCGTAGCAGATGCTCAGCCCGGTCGGCACGCCGTTGATCTCGGTCACCACGGTCTGGTCGCCCGGTGCGACGGTGCGCGACTCCTGGTACGAGACCCGGCCGGCGATCTCCACGTCGTACAGGTGAATCTTGCGATAGCTCGCCGCGAGTGAACCGTCGGGCCGGAACACCAGCGTGGTGTTGAAGGTCCGGCCGTCATCCGGGCCGGTCTCGTGGAAGGAGCCGGCATGCACCCAGATGCCGAGCTCCCGCGCGGCCGCGGCGAAGAAGGCGGCGAACTCACCGTCGACCGCCTCCGGTTTCGGCGCGTCCGCCGACCGGCCGAGGAAGTCCACATATTCCGGAAGGACGGCCAGCTCGGCGCCGCCTGCGGCGGCACGCTCGAGCAACGACCTCGCCACGGCGAGATTGTGGGCGCGGTCCTCCCGCGAGTTCAGCTGGCACACGGCGACACGCATGGATTCGAGGGTACGACGTCTGCCCGCTCCGGAACGTCGTCCACGGTCCCCGCGAACCGCTACCAGCTGGCCGTCCCCGGCATCAAGAGCACCTCCGACCCCACCGGCACATACCCAGCGGCGAGCAGCGCCCGGAGACTGGCCGCGTTGCCCGGCGCGCACTGCCCCCAGATCGGCCGGTCCCCCGGGATCAGGTGCCGCGCCGCCCTCGCCAGCTGCCGCCCGTGCCCCCGCCCCTGCGCCGCCGGGTCCACCTCGAAGGCGACCTCCCACCTCCCGCCCAGCCCGCGCCCGACCACCAGCAGACCGTGCTCGGAAGCCCACAGACGCACGTCGGTGCGGTACCGGTGGGCCCGCAGGGCCCGGGGATGCTCGCTCGCGTCGAGAGCGGTCAGCGGGATCGGCGGGTCACCGGGCAGCGGCCCGGCGAGCAGGGACACGTCGAAGGCGCCGGCGTGCAGGTCGAACCGGTCCTCCAGGGCGCTCAGGAAGCGCGGGCCGGTGGGTGCGGCGAAGTCCTCGCCGGCGAGTTTCTGCGCCCAGGACCACTCGACGTCGGCCGCGACCACCACATGGCCCGGGAACGACACCACCGCCGCCCGATCGGACGACGGTGGTGGAACGACTTCGAGCCACGGATCCGGCACGTGCCGGTCGCCGCGTTCGATGCCGGCGAGGATGCCCGCCAGGTCGCGGGACGTGCTCAGGCCGATTTCTCCTCGCGCGCGTGCCGGCGGCGGCCGACGAACTCGCGGGGGACGATCGTGGGAATCACGTTCTCCACGACGACCTCGCGGGTGATCAGGACGCGGGCCGCGTCCGGGTTGCTGGGGACCTCGAACATCACGTTCTGCAGGACCTCTTCCATGATCGCGCGGAGGCCGCGGGCGCCGGTGCCGCGCAGCATCGCCTGGTCGGCGATCGCCTCCAGCGCGCCCTCGTCGAACTCCAGCTCGACGCCGTCGAGCTCGAAGAGACGCTGGTACTGCTTCACGTACGCGTTGCGGGGCTCGGTGAGGATCTTGATGAGCGCGTCGCGGTCCAGGTTGCGCACCGTGGTGATCACCGGGAGACGGCCGATGAACTCGGGGATCAGGCCGAACTTCAGCATGTCCTCGGGCATCACCTTGCTGAAGATGTCGTCGGTGTTCCGGTCCGAGATCGAGCGCAGCCGGGCGCCGAAGCCGACGCCGCTCTGGCCGACGCGCTGCTCGATGATCCGCTCCAGGCCGGCGAACGCGCCACCCACGATGAACAGCACGTTCGTCGTGTCGATCTGGATGAACTCCTGGTGCGGGTGCTTACGGCCACCCTGCGGCGGCACGTTGGCGACCGTGCCCTCGAGGATTTTCAGCAGCGCCTGCTGCACGCCCTCGCCGGAGACGTCCCGGGTGATCGACGGGTTCTCGCTCTTGCGGGCGATCTTGTCGACCTCGTCGATGTAGATGATGCCCTGCTCGGCGCGCTTGACGTCGTAGTCGGCCGCCTGGATCAGCTTGAGCAGGATGTTCTCGACGTCCTCACCGACGTAGCCCGCCTCGGTCAGCGCCGTGGCGTCCGCGATGGCGAACGGCACGTTCAGCATCCGGGCCAGGGTCTGCGCCAGGTGGGTCTTGCCGCAGCCGGTGGGGCCGATGAGCATGATGTTGGACTTGGCCACCTCGACGTCGCTGCCCGCGCCGGGCGCGCCGTTCGACTCGGCCTGGATCCGCTTGTAGTGGTTGTAGACCGCGACGGCGAGTGCTTTCTTCGCCTGCTCCTGGCCGACCACGTAGTTGTCGAGGAACTGGCAGATCTCCATCGGCTTGGGAAGCTCTTCCCACTTCACCTCGCCGGTCTCGGCCAGCTCCTCCTCGATGATCTCGTTACAGAGATCGATGCACTCGTCGCAGATGTAGACCCCTGGGCCCGCGATGAGCTTCTTGACCTGCTTCTGCGACTTCCCACAGAACGAGCACTTGAGTAGGTCGCCACCGTCACCGATCCGTGCCACCTACGTTCTCCTTGCGCTCAACGACTGACCACTGGCCGGTCCATGTCCGAGGACGGATTGCCTCGTTGCCATCTCATCGTCTGCCGACCCGCGTAACTGAGGCTGCTGGCTCGACGTTACCCGCAAAGGGGCTGTTCTCCGACCCCCCAAAACGGGCGTGTCAGGGACCGGCCAGTCTAGTCCGACCGGTCCGGTCCCTGACATCGAGTGCCTCAGCTGCCGGCGCCGACCGACTGCAGGCTCTTCTTCCGGCTGACCAGAACCGTGTCGACCAGGCCGTACTCCTTGGTCTCGTCGGCGGTCATGATCTTGTCGCGGTCGATGTCCTTGCGGACCTTCTCGACGGCCTGGCCGGAGTGCCGGGCCAGCAGCTCCTCGAGCTGGGTCCGCATCCGCATGATCTCCCGGGCCTGGATCTCGATGTCCGAGCCCTGCCCGTAACCACCCTCGGTGGCCGGCTGGTGGATGATGATCCGCGAGTGCGGGAGCGCCATCCGCTTGCCCGGCGTGCCGGCCGCCAGCAGCACCGCGGCGGCGCTGGCCGCCTGGCCGAGGCAGACCGTGCTGATGTCCGGGCGGACGTACTGCATGGTGTCGTAGATCGCCGTCATGGCGGTGAACGAGCCGCCGGGCGAGTTGATGTACATCGTGATGTCGCGGTCCGGGTCGGTGCTCTCCAGCGTCAGCAGCTGGGCCATCACGTCGTTCGCCGACGCGTCGTCCACCTGGACGCCGAGGAAGATGATCCGGTCCTCGAACATCTTGTTGTACGGGTTCGACTCCTTGATGCCGTACGACGTGCGCTCGGTGAACGAGGGCAGCACGTAACGGTTGTGCACCGGAGCGAACCCGGGAGGCAGGGAAAGGTCGGTCATGGTTCAGCTCCTCAGTTCAGCGTTCCGGCACCGTCCGGGACCTGAACGGCCCCGGTGATCACCTTGTCGATGAAGCCATAGTCCTTGGCCTCCTGCGCCGTGAACCAGCGGTCCCGGTCGAAGTCGGCAGCGATCTGCTCCTGGGTCTGGCCCGTGTGGAACGCGATGCGCTCCTGGAACATGCGCTTGGTGTAAAGCATCTGCTCCGCCTGGATGGCGATGTCGGCGGCGGTGCCGCCCATGCCGCCGGACGGCTGGTGCATCATGATCCGCGCGTGCGGGAGGGCGTAGCGCTTGCCCGGCGTCCCAGCGCAGAGCAGGAACTGCCCCATCGAGGCCGCCATGCCCATCCCGACGGTCGACACGTCGTTGTCGATGAACTGCATCGTGTCGTAGATGGCCATACCCGAGTAGACAGAGCCGCCGGGCGAGTTGATCCAGAGATGGATGTCCCGCTCCGGGTCCTCGGCGGAGAGCAGCAGGAGCTGCGCGCAGATGCGGTTGGCGACCGCGTCGGTCACCTCGCTGCCGAGGAAGATGATCCGCTCACGCAGCAGGCGGTTGAAGACCGAGTCGTCGAGGTTGCCACTCAGGGAGTCGCCGCCGCGCCGCGACACCGGCCCGGCAGGGATGTGGAGATCGGTCATGGCAGCCCTTCACAGCTTGCTGTGTCGGCCGGGAGCCGGCCGGCAGGTTGTCCGTCGTACGACCAACCTAACGGGTCGATTGCGCATCAGCTTCCCGCTCGGGCAGGTGTTCGCTGACAGCGCATCGGCCGGTCGTACGCCAAAAAACGACAACGGCCACCGCGCACCGGAAGCGGTGCGCGGCGGCCGTGCCCAACGGTCCTGATCAGTGGTTGTGACCGGCGTGCTCGTCCTCGCTGGCGGCGCGCAGGTCGTCCAGGGAGAGCACGTTGCCCTCGCTGTCCTTCATGGTGACCTGCTCCATCACCGAGGCCAGAGCCTTGCCCCGGCGCACGTCGCCGAAGACGGCGGCCGCGGCGCCCGAGCGGACCAGCTGGTCGTAGTACTGCTGCGGCTGCATCTGGGCGCGCTGCGCCCGGTGCACGATCTCGTGGCCGAACTCGTCGTCGGTGACCTGGACGTCCTCGGCGTCGGCGACGGTGTCGAGCAGCAGCTGGATCCGGACGCCCTCCTCGGCCGCCTCGGTCAGCTCCTGGTCGATCTGCTCCTCGGTCTTCTCCTCGGAGGCGAGGTAGTCGGCCAGGGTGGCGCCGATCCGCTCCAGCTGGTCGGTCATCGCCTGCTTGCGACCCTCGACCTCGTCCTTGACGACGCCCTCCGGAGCCGGGATCTCGGCGGCCTGGACGAGCTGCTTGAGCGCCTCGTCGCGGGCCGCGTAGATCTGCTCGACCTTCTTCACCCGGGTGAGCCGCTCGCGCAGGTCGCCCTTCAGCTCCTCCAGGGTGTCGAACTCGCTCGCCAGCTGGGCGAACTCGTCGTCGATCTCGGGGAGCTGCTTGTCCTTGACGGTGCGGACGACGACCTTGACCTCGGCGTCGCGGCCGGCGAAGTCGCCGCCGACCAGCTGGGTGGTGAAGGTGGTCTCGTCACCGGCGGAGAGGCCGACCAGCACCTCGTCCAGGCCGGGGAGCAGCTGCTTGCTGCCGACCTCGTGCGAGATGTTGGTGGCCGAGCCGCCCGGCACCTCCTCGCCGTCGACGGTGGCGTTCAGGTCGAGCTGGACGTAGTCACCCTCCGCAGCGGCGCGCTCGACGGTCTTCAGCGTGGCGAAGCGCTCGCGCAGGCCGTTGATCTGCTCGTCGATCTCGCTGTCGCCGATCGCGACGGCCGGGACCTCGACCGTGATGCCCTTCAGGTCCGGGATGGTGATCTCGGGGCGGACGTCGACCTCAGCGGTGAACTTCAGCGGCGCGTTGTCGGCGAACTCGGTGATCTCCACCTCGGGCCGGCCCAGCGTCTTGACGTCGTGCTCCTGAACCGCGGCGAGGATCTGCTGCGGGATCGCCTCCTGGACGGCCTCGTTGAGGACCGCGCCACGGCCGACACGCTGGTCGATGACCGCGGCCGGCACCTTGCCCTTTCGGAAGCCCGGCACCTGAACCTGCGCGCCGATCTCCCGGTACGCCTTCTGCAGGCTCGGCTTGAGCTCCTCGAACGGCACCTCGATGGCGAGCTTCACCCGAGTCGGGCTCAGAGTCTCGACGGTGCTCTTCACAGGCGTACTCCTTGTTGCTGCGGATAGTTGATGATCAGTCGGGGTGGCGGGATTTGAACCCACGGCCCCTCGCTCCCAAAGCGAGTGCGCTACCAAGCTGCGCCACACCCCGTGGCGTCGGCCAGTGTATGCGGTCTGCTTACCCGCGTGTGCGCTGGAGTCACCTGCTGGGGAATCCGGTTCGCGCGGACGGTAGATGATTCAGTAAGCTGTGCCCGAAGCCCGGAGCTGATCCGGGCCTCGCGGGCGTAGCTCAATGGTAGAGCCTCAGTCTTCCAAACTGATTACGCGAGTTCGATTCTCGTCGCCCGCTCCAGCGCATCGGCCCTGGTCAGAGGAATTCCTCCGACCAGGGCCGTTTGCTGTCACCACCGGGTGATCTTGCGAGTCTCCGGCACGCCGGCAGTTCGCCATTCCCGGAAAGGACCACGACCGCAGCTCGCTTGCGGGCCGCTTTTCCGCACGACCGCCAGTTCCCGGTACGCGCCCCGGCCCGGCCGGCGCGGCGGCACCGCGCCACCATTTCCCGGGACGGCCCCACCGGTGATCAGCGCCACGGCGGGGCCGGCGGTCACCGGTCGAGGCCCAGCAGCGCCGCCCGCACCCGTCCGGCATCGGGATGGCCGAGGTCGTCGAGCGCGACGAGAGCCGTCCGGTACTCCTCCCGCGCGGCGCCGGGCCGGCCGGCCGCCTGATGGCTCTCGGCGAGGTGGATCCGGGCCACCGACTCGTAGTAGCGGTCCCCCAGCTCGCGGTAGAGGCCGATCGCCCGCCGGAAACCCGAGCCGGCCGGTTCGTGGTCGCCGAGCTGGTGGTGGGCGTACCCCAAGGTGTCCCAGGCGTTGGCCTGGCCGGCGCGGTCGCCGAGGCTCCGGGTGACCCGGATCGCCTCCCGGCAGTGGGCGAGGGCCTGATGATGGTCGCCCAACCGGGAGTGGTGCCAGCCGACCGCGTTCAACGCGTGGCCCAGCCCGAACAGCAGACCGTTCGCACGGCACAGCGCGACCGCCTGTTCGCCGTGACCGACCGCCTCCCGGTGCCGGCCCTGCTGCTCGCGCAGGGCGCCGAAGTAGTGGTGCGTCTGCGCCTGCCCGCTCGCGTCACCGTCCTCCCGGTACAGCTCCAGCGCCTCCCGCAGGTGCGTCTCGGCTTGGTCGTCGTGGCGCAGCCGCAGGTGGGTCCGGGCCAGGTGCAACCGCGCGCGGGCCTGCGCCGGGACGTCACCGGCGCGCGCCGCCGCCCGCACCGCGGATCGCTGCACGGTGACCTGGTCGTGCCACGCTCCCCGCCGGTAGAGGTAGGTCGCCACCGCCTCGGCCAGCAGCCCGGTGTACGGGCCGTGCCCGGCGGCGAGGGCGAGCAGGTTGCGGTGCTCGCGCTCGAACCAGCGCATCGCCTGATCGTGGTCGGCGGGCGCCTCGACGGTGACCCCGGCGTCCGGCGCGTCCACCGGGAGCGGGGCACGCGCCGGGTCGAGCAGCCGGTCGGCGGCGCGGGCGCTGTGCAGGTAGTGCGCCACCAGCCGGGCGGTCGCGGCGCCGGACTCGTCCGCCTCGATCAGCCGGCCGGCGTACTCGTGCAGCAGGTCGTGCACCGCGTACCGGCCGTGAGTGGCCTCGCTGACCAGGTGTGCCCGGGTCAGCTCGGCCAGCACCGGCCGGATCCGGGTCACGGGTTGCCCGGTCAGGCTCGCCGCCGCGGCGGTCGAGAACTCCGGGGTGGGCTGCACCCCGAGGAGACGGAACAGCCGGGCCGCGGGCGAACTCAGCGCCTGATACGACCAGCGGAACACGGTCCGTACGTCGGTCCCGGCGTCATCGGTGGACAGCGCGTCGAGCCGGTCCGCGGTGCACAGCTCGTCGGCGAGCGCGGCCAGCGGGAGGCCGGGCCGGGTGGCGGCGCGGGCCGCGGCGACGGCGAGCGCCAGCGGGAGCCGGGCGCAGCGGGCCACGATCGTCGCCACGGCGCGTGGCTCGGCGGCTGTCCGGCCGGCGCCCAGGCGCTGGGTGAGCAGCTCGCCGGCTTCCTCGGCGCTGAGCAGGTCCAGTGCGAGCGGATGGGCGGCCTCGGCGGCGACCAGGCCGGTGAGCCCGTGGCGGCTGGTGATCAGGACGACGCAGCCGGGCGCGCCGGGCAGCAGCGGACGCACCTGGTCGGCGTCGCGGGCGTTGTCGAGCAGGACCAGCATCCGCTTCCCGGCCAGCGAGGTGCGGTAGAGCCCGATCTGGGCGGCCGGTTCGCCCGGCCACCGCGCCGCCGGCACGCCCAGCGCCGCGACGAATCCCCGGATCGCCTCGGCCGGCGCGACCGGTGCGCCGACCGGGTCGAATCCCCGCAGGTCGGCGTAGAGCTGGCCGTCCGGGAACCGGGCGGCGACCCGGTGCGCCCAGTGCACGGCCAGGGTGGTCTTGCCCGCCCCGGCCGTGCCGGAGAGCACCGCGATGGGGACCGCCGCCGGGTGGCGCCGGGCCGGGGCGAGGAGCGCGTCGAGCCGGTCGAGTTCGCGGCCGCGACCGACGAAGCCGCGCACGTCCGGTGGCAGCAGCGCCGGCCGGGCGGCCACCGCCGGCGGGGCCGCGACGGAGGTCCACTGCTGCCGCAGGACCCGTTGCCGGTAGTCGGTCAGCACGGCGCCGGGATCGATGCCGAGCTCGTCCGCGAGCCGGTCCCGCACCCCGTCGAAGACGGCCAGGGCGGCGGCCTGCTGCCCGGTCGCGGCGAGCGCGAGCATGAGCCGTGCGTGCAACTCCTCGTGCAGCGGATGCCGATGGGCGAGCGCCCGCAGTCCCGGCAGGCTGAGGATGTGCCGGCCTCGGCCGGCGGCCAGGTCCGCGTGCCACAGGGCACCGGCGATCCGCTCGTCGGCCAGCGCCACCGCGAGCGGGTGCCCGGTCAGCCCCGGCAGGTCCGCCAGCGGGTCGCCGCGCCACAACGCGAGTGCCTGCCCGGCGACTCGCAACGCCACCGCGGGTTCGGCCGGGGCGGCGTCCCGGGCCTGCTCGATCAGCTCGCGGAACCGCAGGGCGTCCAGCTGGCCGGCCGCGGCGTCGAGGCGGTACCCGCCGGCCGCCGAGGTCACGATCGCCGGCCCGGCCGGGAAACGGCGGCGCAGCCGGCTCACGTAGGTCTGGAGCAGGGCTCGCGCCGAGTCCGGCGCGGCGTCGCCCCACAGCGCCTCGATCAGGTCGGCGTCGTTCACCGCCGTGCCCGCGCTCAACGCGAGCCGCCCGAGCAACACCCGCTGACGAACCGAGCTCAGCGACGCGGCGGCTCCGCCCGGATGGACCACCAGCGGGCCCAAGATCCCGATCGTCGCGGGCGCGCCGTCCTCGGCGGCCGCCGGTGCCACCGGATCGGGGGTCGCGGCCCGCCGCAGCGCCGCCGCGTCCGTCCCGGCCAGGCCGAGCGCGTCCTGCAGCGCCCGCACCGACCGCGGCTGCGGATGGCGGCTGCGGGCCTGCTCCAGGTCGCGGAGGGTGGCGAGGCTGATCCCGGCGATCGCCGCCAGCTCCCGCTGGGTGAGCCCGGCCGCGCGGCGGTGTGCCCGCAACCGGGTCGCGAACGCCGCCTCGCGGGCGTCAGGTGCACCGGTCACCGTTGATCTCCGCGGGATCGATGGACGTCCACTCACGGCAGAAGCTAGTACGGGACTGCTACTGGCGCTGTCCGTCCAGCGCCGGGCAAGCGGATCCCTCAACGATCAGCGGGTGACCATCGTCAACCCTCCGGGATGCACGGAAAAGGAAGCCTCATGCGTATGAGACGGGTTCTCGCTGCCCTGACGGCGGGCGTCGCCGCCCTGGTCGGCGTTGTCCTGGCGCCCGCGTCACCGGCGTCCGCGGCGCCCTACCGGGCGTACGTCAGCATTCTGACGCCGAACGGCAACATCGGACCGAGCGTCATCGACATCAAAGACGGCTCCATGGACAACGGCGGCCTGGCCCAGCTGTGGATCCTGAGGACCAGCGGCGACGTCTACAACCAGCGCTGGAGCATCACCCGGGTGACCAACCTGTCCGCGCCGTTCGGGAAGTTCGAGTTCACCAACGCCAGATCCGGCAAGTGCCTGACCGACCTCGGGCTGCCGAACGACAGCAACACCGTGCGGCAGTGGACCTGTTCGGGCTCGGCCAACCAGTGGTGGCGGGCGGTGCGTGTGTCCACCACCAACGCCAACTGGGTCGAGCTGGTCAACATGGGCTCCGGCAGGTGCCTGGACGCGCGCGGCTACGGGTACGGCAACGGGGTCGTCCTGCAGACCTACCCCTGCCACGGTGACTGGAACCAGCGCTTCAACCCCTACCCCTGAGCGGCGCGCCCCGGCCGGAGGGACCTCTCCGGCCGGCGGCCCGCCGCAGCGTGACGTGCGGGACCTCCTCCGGCATCCGCAGCGGACGGCGGCTGGTCACCAGCAGCGCCGAGCCGCCGGTGGCCGGGATCAGCGGGCGCACCTGTCCGGGGTCGCCCGCGCCGTCCAGCACGACCAGCACCCGCCGGGCGGCGAGCAGCGAGCGGTAGCGGCCGACCCGCTCGTCCGGCGGGTCCGGCACCTCACCGGCCGGGACGCCGAGCGCGCGCAGCACCCGGGCCAGCAGGTCGCCGGCCGCCACGTCCGGCCCGGCCGCCGCGAACACCTGCCCGTCCGGGAACGCCTCGGCCAGCCGGTGCCCGGCCCGGGTCACCAGGGCGGTCTTGCCGCTGGCCGGCGGGCCGTGCACGACCACCGCGGCCGGGCCCCGCTCCCCCGGCGCCGGGCGGGCCGCCGCCAGCACGGCGGCGAGCTCCTCGGCGTGCCCGGTGAGGAACACCGGATCGGGTGGCAGCTCCCGCGGCACCTCGACGGACCGGCCGCGGCGCTCCCGCGGCTCCAGCCAGGCGGCCCGCTCCAGCATCGCCCGGTGCAGGCCGGTCAGCTCGCTGCCCGGGTCGACGCCGAGCTGACCGTGCAGCGCCGCCTCGGCCTGCCGGTAGGTGGCCAGCGCGGCGCCGAGGTCACCGGCCCGGTACCGGGCCAGCATCAGCTGTGCCCAGGCGCGCTCCCGCAACGGGTGGGCGACCAGATGATCGTGCAGGGTGGACACCAGCTCGCCGGCCTGGCCCAGCTCCAGCCGGGCCTCGGTGAGGTCCTCGACGACCCGGAGCCGGTCCGCCTCCAGGCCGGTGAGCAGCACGTCCAGGGTGGCGCCCCGGGGCAGGCCGTGCCCGGCGGGGCCACGCCACAGGCGCAGGGCGGCGGCCAGGTCCGGCTCGGCCCGGGCCGGGTCGCCGAGCGCCAGCGCGTTGCGCCCCCGCTCGGCCAGCCGGTGGAACTCGGCCAGGTCCAGCTCGTGCGGGGCCAGGTCCAGCCGGTAGGCGCCGTGCCGGGAGACGATCCGGGTGCCGAGCGCACACCGCAGCGCCGCGATGTGGTTGCGGAGGTTCGCCACCGCCGACGCGGGTGGCCGCCCGCTCCAGAGCAGCTCGACGAGGCGGCTCACCGGCACCGGCCGATTGGCCTCCAGGGCGAGCGCGACGAGCACCGCGCGGCGTTTCGCCGGGCCCGGATCGGCCGGGCCGCGGTCACCCCGCAGCTCCACCGGGCCGAGCAGGCGGACCTGGACGGACACTCGATCCTCCCCCGTTGTTCGGCACCCAGGTTAGGAAGCGGGACCGGGCCGGATCAACGCGAAGCGGAAGAATCGCGCAGTGAGCATCATCAACCGGTCAGACCCCCTTTTCGAGTAACGGAAACGGCCTCCGGAACGCCCGCGCCTTGACATGTGACCGGATGGTCACATAACTTTGCGTCATGACGGACGACGATCGGGTGTTCAAGGCTCTGGCCGACCCGAGCCGTCGCTTCCTGCTCGACCTGCTCTTCGCGCGTGACGGCCGCACGCTCACCGAGCTGGAGTCCGAGCTGGCGATGACGCGGTTCGGCGTCGCCAAGCACCTCCGGGTGCTCGAGGAGGCGGGACTCGTCGTCACCCGCCGGTCGGGCCGGGAGAAGCTGCACTTCCTCAATCCGGTGCCGATCCGCCAGATCCACGACCGGTGGATCGACAAGTACACCGAGCACCAGATCACCACTCTCATCGATCTCAAGCGCACGCTGGAGGAAGAGTCATGAGCGACACCAAGGTGTTCCGTATCTGGATCAAGGCGACCCCGGAGCGGATCTGGGAGGCGATCACCGACCCGGAGTTCTCCGCGCGGTACGGCTACGCCGCCCCGCAGTTCTACGAGCTCAAGAAGGGCGGGAGGTACTACGCGACCGCCACCGACGAGATGAAGCAGTACGCCACCGCCCAGGGCTTCGAGCTGCCCGAGGTGATCGTGGACGGTGAGGTGCTGGAGGCCGAGCCGCCGCGCCGGCTGGTGCAGACCTGGCGGATGCTGATGGATCCGACCACCGCCGCCGAGCCGTTCACCACGCTCACCTACGACATCGAGGACTCGTCGCCGGGCGTCTGCCGGGTCACCATCACCCACGAGCTGACCGGCGCCCCGGCGACCGCCGCGATGGTGCAGGGCAACCAGGACGCCACCGCCGACGGTGGCGGCGGCTGGGCCTGGGTGCTCAGCGACCTCAAGTCGCTGCTGGAGACCGGGAAGGTCCTGGCCGCCGGCTGAGCGATCCGCGACCATGGCCCGGAGTGCGCTAGCCTCCGGGCCATGGTCGTGCTCTGGATCGCCCTGCTCGGGCTGGGCTTGGTGATGAGCGGCGCGGCGGTCGGCCTCACCCTCCGGGACCGGCGCCGGGAGCTGTCCCGGCGTGACCTCCCCGAGCAGCCGGGCCGGCACCGCGAGCCGGACGGGTCCTGACCCTCAGCCCACGTAACGGCGGGCGGTGGAGCGGCGCTGCGCCTCGTCCAGCAGGGCGAGGCGGGCCTCCACCGGGTGCGGCCGGGCCCGGCGCTCGGCCAGCAGCCAGCCCACTCCGCGGGCCGCGTCGAAGGCCGCGAGCAGCGAGGTCCGATCGCGCGGCACGGTCCGCGCCAGGAAGAGCGTTCGGCGTACGGCCGGAGCCAGCGGCCGGCGCAGCCAGGTGAACCAGAGCGTGTTGCGCAGCCCGACCCGCCGCCGGTGGGTGGCGTCGCGCAGCTTCGAGGCGCGGTGGTGCACGGTCAGCTCCTCCAGGTAGCACAGCTCCCAGCCGGCGCTGACCAGGTCGGTGGCGAGCAGCTCCTCCTCGCCGCCCAGCCAGAGCCGCGGGCTGAAGCCGCCGGCCCGCTCGAACGCGTCCCGGCGCAGCACGGTGGCGCCGGCCAGGAAACTGCCCAGCGCCGGCCCGGGCAGCCAGGCCGGCCCGGGCACCGGGGACTGCCGCAGCTCGGCGACGATCGGGTCCTCCGTCCCGGCCGGCTCGACCACGATCCGGGCGTTGACCAGGGCCAGGCGCGGATGGGCGTCGAGCGCGTCAGCCGCTCGGGACAGCGAGCCGGGGCTCCACCACGTGTCGTCGTCGCAGAACGCGACGTAGGGCGTACGCAGACGTCGTACCCCGACATTGCGGCCCACCGCGCCGTGGTTGCGGCCCAGAGCCACCACCTCGACCTGGGGGAAAGCGGCCCGGACCGCGCCCGCGGTCCCGTCGGTGGACCCGTTGTCCACCAGCACCACGTGCGGCTGCTCGGGCAGGGCGAGCAGCCGTTCGACACAGGCCAGGGCCTCCTCGCGCCGCTGCCAGGTGATCACGACGACGCCAATCCGTGGATCTCTCACGGGGGCGCCGGATACCCCTAAAACAGGTCTTTGACCCAGTTGAACGCGTCCATCACCCACGGGGTCTGGCGCAGGAAGGTGAAGGCGACGCCGAGCAGATAGAGCCCGGTGACCATGTGGGCGCCGCGGGCGGTGTGCCGGGGGCGGTGCAGATAGCGCTCCAGGACCACCCGGCCGACCAGCCTGGCCAGGAAGAAGACGCCCACGCCGACCAGCAGTGTGATGATCAGGACGACCACCGGGGTGGCCAGCGAGCCGCCCTCGGAGAGCGCCCAGATGCCCCAGCAGACGAAAGCGAACAGCACCGCGGCTGTGCTCCACTCGCCGCCGCGGCGCAGCTGGCGCAGGTGCCAGCCGAGGCTGTGCTGCTCGCGCGGCATCCCGGCGCCGGGCCAGCCGGTGCCGGTCGGCTCGTGGACCGCGGTGAACTCGTCGCGGCTCTGCTCCCGCGGGGTGACCACGGCCCGGCCCCGGCTGAACGGGGACGGCGGCGCGGCCTGCGGAACGCCCGGCCCGTGCGCCCCCCGCACCCGGGTCGGATCGGACTGCACCCGGGTCGGATCGGACTGCACCCGGGTCGGGTCGGACTGGGCCCGGGCCGGGCCGGACTGCACCCTGGTGGGGTCGGACTGCACCCGGGTGGGCTCGCCGTGCGAGCCACCGTGCGGGGCGCCGGGCCCGACCGCCGTCGGCTGCTCCGCCCACGGATCCTGCGGCGGCATGTCGAGCGTCCGCTCCGACCACTGCGGTTGCTCCGGCATGGTTCCCCTCTCCCGACGCGCGACCGGGCGGTCGCCTGGTTCCGAGAGTAACCAGCCCGCAAATAGGTGGCTCGCACACGCCGGAGTCCGTTACACAAGCTCCATGGACGAGGCGGCAGGGCTGCGACGAGGCAGGCCCGAGGACATCGCGGCGATCTGCGAGTTGCTCGGACTGGTGTTCCACGAGGCGTTCGAGGGCGAGGCGAAGGCGGCCGAGGCGGAGGTCTACGAGCCGGAGCGGTCGCTGCTCGCCGAGGACGACGGGGTGCTGGCCGGGCACGCCCTGGCGTTCGGCCGGGAGCTGACCGTGCCCGGCGCGGTGCTGCCCGCCGCGCACATCTCCAGCGTCGGGGTGCGGCCCACGCACCGGCGGCGCGGCCTGCTCACCACGCTGATGACCCGCCAGCTGAACGACATCGCGGCCGCCGGGCGGGAGCCGATCGCGGTGCTCTGGGCCAGCGAGACGGCCATCTACCCGCGTTTCGGCTACGGCCTGGCCACGTACCGCCTCAAGCTCTCGATCATGAACCGGGAGGTGCGGCTGACCGCCGCGCCCGCCGAGCCGGCCGGGCGGCTCCGGATGGGTGACCCGGTCGCCCTGCTCTCCGAGCTCAGCAAGCTCTACGACCAGGTGCGCACCGACCGGCCCGGCTGGTCCGACCGCGACGACCGGTGGTGGCGGTACGTGCTGATCGACCCGGAGGACCGCCGCCGCGGCGCCGGCCGGCGCTACGCGGTGGTGCACGACGGCCCGGCCGGCCCCACCGGCTACGCGCTCTGGCGGGTGCGGCACGGCTGGAGCGACCACGGACCGGACGCCGAGGTGCAGGTCGACGAGGTGGTGGCCGGCGACCCGCCGACCTACCAGGCGCTCTGGCGGTTCCTGCTGAGCATCGACCTGAGCCGCCGGGTGAGCTGGCGGCTGGCCGCCGTCGACGAGCCGCTGCTGCACCTGGTCGACGAGCCGCGCCGGCTGGGCGGCACGGTGGGAGACGGGCTCTTCGTCCGGCTGGTCGACCTGCCCGCCGCGCTGGCCGGCCGGCGCTACCTCGCGCCGGTCGACGTGGTGCTGGAGGTCACCGACCCGATCCTGGCGGCCAACGCCGGGCGCTGGCGGCTGACCGGCGGGCCGGACGGGGCGACCTGCGCCCGGACCGCTGACCCGGCCGACCTGGCCTGCTCGGTGACCGATCTCGGCGCGGCCTATCTCGGTGGCACCTCGCTCGCCGCCCTGGCCGCGGCCGGCCGGGTCCGGCAACTGACCGGGAACGATCCGAGTGCGGCGTTCGGCTGGCATCGGGCGCCCAGCGCGACTGAAGTGTTCTGAGGCGACCCGCGGCGGTACCGTCGGGATCATGGCTGAGCCCGAACGCCGCCGCCGGCGGGTCCGTCCCCCGTCCGGGACGAGCCCCGCCCCGGCCGAGCCCGCGGCGCCGGTGCCCGCCCCGCCACCGTCCGCCCCGGTGCCGGCCCCGGCCGCCCCGGCCCCGGCCGCCCCGATCCCGGCCGCCCCGATCCCGGCCGCTCCGGTGCCGGCGCCGCCGGCCGGCGCCCGGCCGGGGAAGCGGCCCGGCCCGCCGGGCGGCAACCCCGAGGACCGGGAGGCCGAGCGTGGCCTGCGCGGCCTGGTCGGCTCCGGGTCGTCACAGGTCAGCGTGGGCGCGGCGCTGCGCGCCCGGGACGCGGCCCGGCCCACCGACGAGGATCTGGCCGCCGCCGACCGGGACCTGGTGATCGTCCGGCGGAACTGGCTGCCCCGGGAGGACCTCCCGCGCCGCTGACTACGATGGGGACGACCACCGTCCGCTCCTGGAAACGGTTGACCAACACATGCAGTGGAAGAACCGCCCCAACGGCCTGACCTGGTCAGGTGTCATCAAGAACGAGGAAGCCAAGCGGGAGGCGGCGGCCCGGCTGGCCGCCGAGTTGCAGGACGGGCAGACGGTCGGCATCGGCTCCGGCTCGACCAGCTTCCTGACCCTGCAGGCGCTGGCCGCGCGCGCCGAGCGGGAGGGCCTGTCCTTCACCGCGATCCCCACCTCGATCGAGGTGGCGAACGCGTGTGCCGCGCTGGGCCTGCGCACCGCGACGCTGAACGAGGTCCGGCCGGACTGGTGCTTCGACGGCGCCGACGAGGTGGACGCGAAGAAGCGGCTGATCAAGGGCCGGGGCGGCGCGCTCTACCAGGAGAAACTGATGATGGCCGCGGCACCGAAGGCGTTCATCGTGGTCGACCAGTCCAAGATCGTGGACCGGCTGGGGCAGAATTTCGCGGCCCCGGTGGAGATCGACCCGGCCGCGCTCAGCCTCATCTTCGAGCAGCTGCAGGACTTCCCCGGCCTGGAGGAGGTCACCCTGCGCCCGGCCGGGGGCAAGGACGGCCCGGTCATCACCGAGCGCGGCAACCTCACCCTCGACCTGCGGTTCAGCGAGATCGCCGACGACGCCCACACCCGCCTCAAGCAGATGTCCGGCGTCGTCGAGACCGGCCTCTTCTTCGGGTACGACTTCGAACTGATCCTGGCCGGTTGACAGCCGGCTAGAAGGTCAACGCGGCCCGCAGGGCGGAGGCCACCTGATCGGCCGCCGCCCGGGCCGCGTCGATCGTGGCGATCTTGCGGGCGAAGCCGTGGTTCATCCCCATGTAGCGGGTGTGCACCACCGGCACCCCGGCGGCGACCAGCGCGTCCGCGTAATCGGCGCCCTCGTCGCGGAGCGCGTCGTACTCGGCCGTGATGATCAGGGTGGCCGGCATCCCGGACAGGTCGGCGACGGCGAGCGGGGCCACGTCCGGGGTGAGCCGCCGCGCCGGGTCCGGGACGAAGGTCTCCCAGGCCAGCTTCATCGAGGCGCGGTCCAGGCCGTACTCCCCCACCTCGTCGTAGGACTCGGCGGAGGTGAGCGGGTCGAGGGCCGGGTAGATCAGCGCCTGGAAGTCGACCGGGGTGCCGGCGTCCCGCTGCCGGCGAGCGGTGACGGTGGCCAGGTGGCCGCCCGCGCTGTCCCCGCCGATCGCCAACCGGGACGGGTCGACACCCAGCTCGGCGCCGTTCTTGCGGACGTGGTCGAGCACCGTGGCGGCGTCGTCCAGCGCGGCCGGGTGGACGTGCTCCGGGGCGAGCCGGTAGCCCACCGAGAGCACCGCGAGACCAGACCGGTCGGCGACCCGGCGGCAGAACCGGTCCACCGTCTCGATGCTGCCGTAACACCAGCCGCCGCCGTGCAGGTAGACGAAGACCGGGGCGTCCGGCCGGGTGGCGTAGAGCCGGCAGGGCACGCCGCCGGCGTCCAGGTCGACGACGACCGGCAGCGGCAGGGCCGGGCCGGTCTCCGCCTCGTTGGACTCCTCCATCGCCGCACGGGCGAACTGGAGCTGGTCGTAGGGGCTCGCCGAGAGCTGCTCGGCGGAGGGGCGGCGGCGAAGTTTCGCCGCCGCCGTCACCTGCGGATGGAGCATCTTCGTCGGTACGTCAGCCGAGCTGCGCCAGGACGAGTCCGCCCCGCGCCTTCGGGGTGAACCAGGTGCTCTTCCGCGGCAGCTTCAGCCGGGCCAGGTTGACCTCGACGAAGTCCTCCACGGTCACCGGGGCGATCAGCACCGCCAGCTCGGCGCGGCCGTTGTCGACCTCGTCGCGCAGCCACTCGACCGGGTAGTCGCCACCGATGTAGGAGATCCGCTTGTCGCCCGGGTCCAGGCCCAGCACGTCGCGCAGCAGCACCCGCTCGACCAGCGCGTGGTCCAGGTTCTCCACCGCCGTACCGGCCGGGTCGGACGGGAGGCCGACCGCGTAGGAGCGGCCCCCGGCGTACATCTCGATCGTGCCCTTGGCGGGCAGCTCCGCGGCGCGCGGCAGCTCGGTGACCGTCGCGCCGGCCGCGCGCAGCCGCTCCAGCAGCTCGTCCGGAGTGGCCGGGAGCTCGCTGATCAGGCGGTTGTACGGCTGGATGGCGACCGAGGCGGGCGTGGTGATCACCGCGAGGAAGCGCGGCAGGCCACCGGTCTGGGCGGCCAGGCTGCGGTGGTTGCCGTCGGCGACCACCAGCTCGCCTCCGCCGGCCAGCTCGGTGAGCCGGTCCTGCTCGGCGCCCGGGCCGAGCACCCAGATGGCGTGCGTCCGGCCGCTCTGGTCGGTGTCGGTGGCGGCCGGCTCGCCCGCGGCGTCGCAGGCCTCGGCCAGCGCCGCGTGCAGCTCCTCGCCCTTGCCGGTCTGCAGCAGCAGCACCGGGGAGAGCAGGGTCTGCAGCGCGTCGGCGAGCGCCACCCGCTCGCGGACCTTGGCGATGAAGACGTCCTCGTTGCGGATGACCAGGCCCGGCTCGTCGGCGCTGGTGGAGATCTGGTCGGTGTCGACCATGCTCCACAGGCCGTAGGCGGGCGCCTCGTCCTTCGCGGTGATCCGGTAGAGCACCACGACGTGCTCAGCCTGCCGGTAGTGGCCCTCGGACTTGTCGCGCTCCAGCCGGACGACAGCGTCCGGGAGGGATTCCGCGAAGGTCTTGCCGAGGGACTCGGGCGCGAGATGCGGCATTTCCACGGCCAGCGCGCTGTGCGGGGCAGCCGTGATGATGTCGGTGATTTCGGCGTCGTCGGCGAACTCGTCGTAGTTCTGGGCTCCGGTACCGCCAGTGGTGATCCAGGCCCGGCTGATCGGGTGCACGACCGTCATGCCTGGCAACTTACCCGGCGGCCCGGCGGTACCCACGCACCGGCATGTTCCCGCGTGACCTGCTCAACTGCGCCCGTCGGCGGGCGTTCACCGGCCGTTCCACCGGGCGGGCGGTGACCACCACCGGCGGGGCGACCAGACCCGCCCATTCCGGGGACAGATCCGGCCATACTTCGCGCTGGACGCCGATGGTCACGCCGGCGACGTCATTGGATGAGGTGTACATCACCTCATCCAACGACCGCCGGCGGCGACAAGTGGCGAACTAATCGAAAATCGGACCGATCTCCCGGCTCCGCTTGATCTCGTAGAAGCCCGGGGTGCCGGCCACCAGCAGCACGCCGTCCCACAGCTTGCCGGCCGCCTCGCCCTTGGGCGCCGGGGTGACCACCGGCCCGAAGAAGGCGATCTTCTCGTCCGGGTTCGGCCCCGGCGCGTGGATCACCGGGGTACCCACGTCCGTGCCGACCGGCTTCATCCCGGCGTTGTGGCTGGTCCGCAGGGCCTCGTCGTACCGGTCGGTGTCGGCCGCCGCGGCCAGCTCCGGGTCCAGCCCGACCTCGGTCAGCGCCTCCCGGTAGAGCTTCTCGTCCAGCTCGTACTTCTGCAGGTGGATCCGGGTGCCGAAGGCGGTGTAGAGGTCACGCAGCGCCTCCGGGCCGGCCGTCTCGGCGGCGGCGATGCAGACCCGGACCGGGCCCCAGCCCTTGGACATCAGGTCGCGGTACTGCTCAGGGAGGTCGCGGCCCTCGTTGAGCACCGACAGGCTCATCACGTGGAAACGGACGTCGAGGTCACGGACCTTCTCCACCTCGAGCAGCCAACGGGAGGTCATCCAGGCCCACGGGCAGATGGGGTCGAACCACATGTCGACGGTGGCGCGTTCAGTCATAGATCGATCCTGCCACCAACTGATGGTGGTGCGGGTGCGGTGTGACGGAGGCGTGGCGCATAGGCTGCGAGGAAAAGCAGTCAGCTCGAAGGAGAGTGCACGTGGCCGGTGTTCACAACCTGACCCAGGTCGAGGCCGCCGAGCGGAGTCGATTGCTCGAGGTGACCGGTTACGACATCACCCTCGATCTGACCGACGGAAGCGGCAACCCCGGGTCCGACACCTTCCGCTCCACCACCACCGTTACCTTCCGGTGCAGCGAGCCGGGCGCCGAGACGTTCATCGAGGCCGCCGCGGCGAAACTGCACGGCGCCACGCTGAACGGCACGCCGCTCGACCTGAGCACCTGGTCGGCCGAGCGCGGCCTGCCGCTGCCCGGCCTGGCGGAGACCAACGTCCTCGTCGTCGACGGCGACTTCGCCTACTCGGCGAGCGGGCAGGGCCTGCAGCGCAGCGTCGACCCGGTGGACAAGGAGATCTACCTCTACAGCCAGTTCGAGACCGCGGACGCCCAGCGGGTGTACGCGGCGTTCGACCAGCCCGACCTGAAGAGCGTGTTCACCTGGCACGTGACCGCGCCGAACCACTGGAAAGTGGTCTCGAACATGCCGGTCGACCGGGAGGAGCCGGTCGGGCCGGGCGCGCGGACCGTCCACTTCACCGAGTCGGCGCGGATGAGCACCTACATCACGGCGATCTGCGCCGGGCCGTACCACGAGGTCCGCGACTCGCACGACGGCATCGAGCTGGGCGTCTTCTGCCGCGCCTCGATGGCCCGCTACCTGGACGCCGACGACCTGTTCCTGATCACCAAGCAGGGCTTCGACTTCTTCCACGAGCAGTTCGGGGTGCGGTACCCGCTGCCCAAGTACGACCAGCTGTGGGTGCCGGACTTCAACGCCGGCGCGATGGAGAACTTCGGCTGCGTGACCCACGCCGAGGCGCACTACATCTTCCGCTCGCAGGTCACCGACTACGAGTACGAGCAGCGCGCCAACACCATCCTGCACGAGCTCGCCCACATGTGGTTCGGCGACCTGGTGACCATGCGCTGGTGGAACGACCTGTGGCTGAACGAGTCGTTCGCCGAGTGGGCGAGCCACTGGTGCAACACGCACGCCACCCGGTTCACCGACGCCTGGTCGACCTTCCTGTCCATCCGCAAGGCCTGGGGTTACCGGCAGGACCAGCTCTCCTCCACCCACCCGGTGTACTGCGAGATGCCGGACCTGGAGGCGGTCGAGGTCAACTTCGACGGGATCACCTACGCCAAGGGCGCCAGCGTGATCAAGCAGCTGGTCGCGTACGTCGGCCTGGACCCGTTCCTGACCGGCCTGCGGGCGTACTTCACCAAGCACGCCTGGGGCAACGCCACCTTCGACGACCTGCTCACCGAGCTGGAGGCGGCGTCCGGCCGGGAGCTGCGCAAGTTCGCCGCGCAGTGGCTGGAGACCGCGCAGGTCAACACGCTGCGCCCGGTCGTCGAGCTGGACGACCAGGAGCGCTACACCAGCGTGGCGGTGCTGCAGGAGGCGCCGGCCGGCTACCCGACGCTGCGTACCCACCGGATCGGGATCGGCCTCTACGACCTGGACGGGGACCGCCTGGTGCGGCGGGACCGGATCGAGGTCGACGTGACCGGCGACCGGACCGAGATCACCGCGCTGGCCGGGGTGAAGGCGCCGGACGTGCTGCTGCTCAACGACGACGACCTGACCTACGCGAAACTGCGCCTGGACGAGCGCTCGATGGGCGCGCTGGTCAAGCACATCGCCGGGTTCGAGTCGTCGCTGCCGCGGGCGCTGTGCTGGGCCGCGGCCTGGGACATGCTGCGCGACGCCGAGCTGGCCGCCCGCGACTACGTGGAGCTGGTCTGCTCCGGCCTGCCGGCCGAGACCGACATCAACCTGACCACCGCCACCCTGCGGCAGGCGGCCAGCGCGCTGGTCAGCTTCGCCGACCCGGCCTGGGCGCCGACCGGCTGGGCGATGCTGGCCGAGCTGGCCGCCACCCAGCTGGCCGCCGCCGAGCCGGGCAGCGGCTGGCAGCTGACCTGGGCGCGGGCCTACATCACCGCGGCCCGCACGCCGGAGCAGGCGGCCGTGCTGCGCGGCTGGCTCAGCGGCGGGGAGAAACCGGCCGGCCTGGTGGTCGACACCGAGCTGCGCTGGTCGCTGCTGCAGGCGCTGTCCGCGATCGGCGCGGCGGCCGAGTCGGAGATCGACGACGAGCTGGCCGGGGACAAGACCGCGAGCGGCGAGCGGGAGGCGGCGATCGCCCGCGCGCTGCTGCCCACCCCGGAGAACAAGGCCCGGGTGTGGGCCGAGCTGACCGGGCCGCAGACCCCGCCGAACTGGCTGAACCGGTCGCTGCTGCAGGGCTTCCAGAGCACCCGCCAGGTGGCCCTGACGGCGCCGTACGCGGAGAAGTTCTTCGCCGTGGTGGGTGAGGTGTGGGCCCGCTCGGACAGCGAGCCGGCGCAGGAGTTCGCCACCCTGGCCTACCCGACGTTCCAGATCAGCGAGGAGACGGTCGCGCTGACCGACGCCTGGCTGGCCCAGGAGGGGCACCCGGCGTCGCTGCGCCGGCTGGTCGCCGAGGGCCGGGACGGGATCCTGCGGGCGCTCAAGGCCCGCGCGAAGGACCAGGCCGCCGGCTGACTCATCCGCAGCGAGTGAACGGCCCCGTCCGGTTCGCCGGATGGGGCCGTTTTTCCTGCGTACTGCAAGTTGCATCGACGCTGCGTGAGTAGGCTGGCACTCCGCGGCGTTGGAGGTGGCGCGTGACGATGCTGAGCCAGGGCTCACCGGTGCGATGGACCGCACCGGACGGCCGGTGGACCGAGCCCGACCTGCACCTGTTCCCGCAGGACGGGCATCGGTACGAGATCGTCGACGGCAGCCTGCACGTCACCCCGCCCCCGCTGGACACGGCGCACGACGCCGCGGTCGACGCGGTGGTGCTCGCCCTGCGCGCGGCCGCCCCGCCGGACTGGTGGGTCTGCGCCCGGCTCGGCGTGGAGATCGACACCAGCAGCCTGGTGCCGGACGTGACCGTGCTGCGCCCGCGCTCGTCCGGCGGGATCTGGGTCGACCCGGCCGACGTGGCCCTGGCGGTCGAGGTGGAGTCACCCGAGACGCAGCGGTACGACCGGCTGCTCAAACCCGCGGTGTACGCGTCGGCCGGCATCCCCGGTTACTGGCGGGTGGAGCCGGGCGTGGCGCTGACGGTCTACGCGCTGGACGGCTCGGCCTATCGGCAGGTGCAACGGATCGAGGGCGCCGAGTTGGTGAAACTCGACGCCCCGTACCCGATCCGGGTGAATTGTTTCTGAGCGGCTCAGGCCTTGCCGGCGTGTGAGGCCAGCTGATCCAGCCCGATCATCAGGCCGCCGACCAGGTCGCCGCCGGAGAACGAGCCGGCCATGCCGAAGGCGGCCAGTTTCGCGTCCCGGTCGGTGATCCGCTTACGGGCCTCGTCGCCGGTGACGATCTCCAGCCGGCGCTGGCCCGGCGAGACCGCGATCAGCACCGCCTTGTGCGGGTTCGCGATCTGGCTGTGCAGTTTCTCCGCGGACTCGCGCAGCGGCTCCTCCAGCTCACCGAGGTAGATGCTGAAGGTCAGGCCGGTCGCCTGGTCGGCGATCCGCAGCGCCTCGTCGAGACGCAGCAGCTGGCGGGTCGTGAACGGGCCCTCGCGGCCGGTCTCGACCAGCTCACCACTTGTCACTTGCGCCTCCTGTCGGGCCGGGCCGGACCGGAGCGCCGGAACTGTCCTCGATGACGAGTCCACGCTCGATCGCCGGAGTCTCATGGCCGTGACCGGCCGCGACGGCCTTGGCGGGCGAGGCCATGAACCACATCGGGGCGAACTCGTAGGGCCGGCCGGGACGGTACCGCTTGGACGGCTTGCCCTTGTCGGAACCGGCGAACACGATGACCGCCACCGTGCCGATGACCGCGGCCGGGATGATCACATAGACCAGAATGGTGGTGATGACAGACAACTGAACGCCCCCAGGCGCCGGTGATCCATTTTGAGTCGAACATCAATCACGGTAGCGGAGCACCAGTCGTGCCGGACCGTCGGGTCTCGAACCGGGGTCTCACGCCGTCGGGATCTACGCGGATCGTGCTTCCCGGTGCGAAAATCACCTTCACGCGCCGTCCGCGTACTTTCCGCCCGCGAACGGCGAGAGGGGGTTTCCATGCGATGGATCGGTTCCGCCGCCGCCACGGTAATGATCATGGTGATGGCCCTGCTGCCCGGGACTGCCGCGCGGGCCGCGGCGGTCTTCGTCGAGCTCAACCCCAGCACGGTGCCGGCCGGCGACCACGTCTCGCTGCGCGCCTCGTGCACCGACAACCTGCAGCCCGCGACGGTCACCGTGGAGGGGGTCGGGCCGGTCCGGGTGAAACCCGAGTTCGGCTTCCTGACCGCGACCGCGAAGGTCCCGGGCGACACCGAGGCCGGCGACTACACGGCCACCCTGCAGTGCCCGGACGGGAAGACCGCGACCGCCACGATGCACGTGGTCGTCGCGTTCGCGCCGAGCCGCGGGCCGGCCACCGGCGGCGGCGGGACCGCCCCGGAGCGGACGGCCGCGCTGCTGGTCGGCGGCGGCCTGACGATCCTGGTGGCCGGGCTGGGCCTGGCCGTGCTGTCGACGCGACGCCGGCGGCTGGGCTGAGGCCGCGGTGGCGGAGGAAGAGAAGCGCCCGCCGCGCGTGCCCGAGTCCGTCGTCGGCAAACAACCCGCCCAGGTGGTCGCCGCCCCGCTGCCCGGCGTGGTGACCGGCCCGCTGCCCACGCCGCCGTCCCAGGCCGGCCGGAGCCGGCGGAAACCGGTGCATCCGGGCCGGCCGCGCCGCCGCCGCCGGCGCCGGACGCTCGGCATCGGCTGGATCGCGCTGGTCATGTTCTTCATCGGACTGTTCGCGGTCGGCATGGGACTCGGCGTGGCCACCGGCTTCGACCTGGGGATGTTCCGCGACCCGGACCAGCCGCCGCCGCGCGAGTTCCCGGTGCTCGACCCGAGCCGGCCGCAGCGGCTGGCCATTCCGGACCTGCGGGTGGACGCGCCGGTGCTGGAGGTCGGACGGGCCGGGGACGGGTCGGTGGAGGTGCCGCCGCTGAAACGGCACAACGAGGTCGGCTGGTTCGACGGCGGGCCGACGCCCGGGCAGTTCGGGCCGGCGCTGTTCGTCGGGCACGCGGACACCCGTACCGGGCCGTCGGTCTTCCACGACCTGGGGCGGCTCAAGCCGGGCCAGCCGATCGAGGTGCGCCGGGCGGACGGCACGGTCGCCGTCTTCGAGGTCAACTCGGTGGAGCACTACGACAAGGACCGGCTACCCGTGCACCGCGTCTACGGCGACTACAGCCGGCCCTCGCTGCGGCTGATGACCTGCGGCGGGAAATGGCTCGGGGGCGACCAGGGCTACTCGGACAACGTGGTCGTCTACGCGTCCCTGGTCGACTCCCGATAAAAGATCACGCCGCCTCGGCGTCAGCCAAGGCGGCGTGGTGGTCGGGCAGATCCAGCCAGTCCATCCAGCGGGGATCGGGCGTGCGGTGCCCGAGCACCCGCCAGGCCACCCCGCGTGGCGCCTGCGGTATGGAATGAAGCCGCCAGCCCAGCTCGGCGGGGGTCTTGTCGCCCTTGCTGTGGTTGCACTTGGCGCAGGCGGCCACCACGTTCTCCCAGGCGTGCAGGCCGCCGCGGCTGCGCGGGAAGACGTGGTCGATGGTCTCGGCGGAACCCCGGCAGTAGGCGCAGCGGCCGCCGTCGCGGGCGAAGATGGCGCGGCGGGAGAGGCCGACGTGGGTGCGGTAGGGCACCTTCACATACCGGGTGAGGCGGACCACCGAGGGGACCGGGAGTTGCTCGTGCGCGCTGTGCAGGATGCCGTCACCGTCGGACACGCACTCGGCCTTGTCGGTGAGCACGAGGATGGTCGCTCGACGCACCGATACGACGCACAGCGGCTCGTAGGTAGCGTTCAGCACTAACGCGGAAGAGCCCACTGTGGGTCGTATGTCAGGCATCGCGATCACCCTTCCGGTGTCAGTTGCTGGTGCGCGCTCCTGTAGCTCAGCCGAGTGTGATCTGGGCCTCGCTGACGAAGCCTGTGCGCCAATAGTCCCTGATGGATGACCAAATTGCGAGCACAATCTGTGGCTGGACGGTAAACGTCTGACGTCATGCACTCAGCCGGACCCGGTACCTTCACTACCCGTGCTGCTCCTCGCTCCAACCCCCGACCCGACCGTCACGGTCCCCACCGTCGACCTGACCAAGTCCTGCGACGCGGACTCGGTGTGCAAGTGGCTGCTCGAGCACGACGTGAGCCCCTGGCTGGCGAAAAGCGGCTTCGTGTTCGTGGTCAAACCGCTGCGGGTGCTCGTCATCGTCTTGATCGCGATGCTGATCCGGTGGCTGTTGCACCGCGCGATCAGCCGACTCACCGCCAGCACCTCCCGGGCCGCCATGCCGGCTCTGCTCAAACCGCTGAAGGAGCGGCCGGACGTCACGGCCGAGGAGGCACAGTTCATCCCGGAGCGCCGCCGCCAGCGGGCCGAGGCGATCGGCTCGGTGCTGCGCAGCTTCGTCAGCGCGGTGGTCTTCACCATGGCCACCCTGCTGGTGCTCGGTGAGTTCGGGTTCGACCTGGCCCCCCTGCTGGCCAGCGCCGGGATCGTCGGCGTCGCCCTCGGTTTCGGCGCGCAGAGCCTGGTCAAGGACCTGATCGCCGGCCTGTTCATGCTCCTGGAGGACCAGTACGGGGTGGGTGACACGGTCGACCTGGGCGAGGCCACCGGCGTGGTGGAGAGCGTCGGCCTGCGGATCACCACGGTCCGCGACACCCGCGGCGTGCTCTGGTACATCCGCAACGGCGAGATCGTCCGGGTCGGCAACAAGAGCCAGGGCTGGGCCATGGTGGTGATCGACATCCCGATCGGCTTCGTCAACTCGGAGGAGGCGGTCGCGGTGCTGAAGGAGGCCGCCGTCGCGGTCGCCGATCACCCGGAGCACCAGAAGGAGTTCATCGAGCCGCCGGACGTGGTCGGCGTGGAGACGCTGACCGTGGACGGCGCGACCATCCGGACCATCGCCAAGACCACCGCGGACAGCCAGGCCATCGTGCAGCGCGAGCTGCGCCGGGCGCTGACCGAGGCGCTGGAGAACACCGGCCTGTCCGAGCGGATCGCCGCGTCCCGGCTGGTCCCGCGCTCCGCGGTGCCGCCTTCCTGGTACCCGGGGGGCGAAAATTCCTCGCCTTCGATAAGTGAACAGCGGCCGGGCGGGGCGTCCTGACCTGCGCTTACGCTAGCAACATCGGTTACAACCTCCGCCGAACGGCCGAAAATCGGGCTAACCGCCCTAGCATCGACTCGGACGATCGGGCAGAATCCGGTACAGCTTCTGCACATGCATAGGCACGTTCGCGCCGGTCACCCCGAGCGCGTGCACGGCCTTCGCCGGGCTCTCGGCGATTGTCGAGAGCGATGGAGGACACGTGGCCAACCCACCGGAGGAGCCCAAGCCAGCCACATCGGCTACGGAGGGTGGCGACCAAGCCACCTTCCGTAGCCTTTTTGGGTTGCGGGAGTACCGGGCGATCTACTCCTCCATGGTGATCAGCTGGGTCGGCGACTACCTGTCCCGGGCCGCCGTGACCGTCCTGGTCTACCAGCAGACCCGCTCGGTGCTGCTCTCCGCGATCTCGTTCGCGATCGGCTACCTGCCGTGGATCCTGCTCGGCCCGGTGCTCTCCGCCCTCGGCGACCGCTACCCGCACCGCCGGGTGATGGTCGTCTGCGACGTGTTCCGGATGAGCCTGACCGCGGTGCTGCTGATCCCCGGCCTGCCCACCCCGCTGGTCCTGCTGGTGATCCTGGTCGCCAGCCTGGCCACCCCACCCGCCCAGGCGGCCCGTTCGGCGGTGATGCCGCTGGTGGTCGGCCGGGAGCGGCTCACCCTGGCGATCGCCACCAACACCACCACCGGCCAGGCCGCCCAGGTGGTCGGTTACCTGATCGGCGCGACCGTGGCGGTGGGCCTGGACCCGCGCGCGGCGCTCGCCCTGGACGTCTGCAGCTTCGCCCTGTCGGCGCTGCTGATCGCCCTCCGGGTCCAGGCCCGCCCGGCCGCGGTGGCCCCGTCGCAGCGCCGGCACCTGCTGCGCGAGACGGCCGAGGGCTTCCAGGTGGTCTTCGGCAACGAGGTGCTGCGCTCGATCGCGATCGTGGTGTTCACCGTGATCGCCTTCGTGGTGGTGCCGGAGAGCCTCGCCGCCTCCTGGGCCGCCGAGGCCGCCCCGGACGGCACCTCGCAGGGCCTGGCCCAGGGCCTGATCATGGCGGCCGGCCCGCTCGGCTACGTGGTCGGCGGCCTGATCTTCACCCGGCTGGTCCCGGCCGAGCGGCGCTGGCGGCTGCTCCCGATGCTGGCCGTCGCCACCCCGCTGGTGCTGATCCCGACCCTGCTCAACCCGCCGACCGTGGTGGCCGCCGCGCTGATCCTGGTGTCCGGGATGACCCAGGGCGCGCAGATGCCGGCGCTCAACGGGTCGTTCGTGCTGGCCCTGCCGGCCAGCCACCGCGCCCGGGCGTTCGGGGTGATGAACAGCGGCATCCAGACCAGCCAGTTCCTCGCGGTCGGGATCACCGGGCTGCTCGCCGACCACGTCAAGGTGCCGACCGTGGTCGGTGGCTGGAGCGTGGCCGGCACGATCGCGCTGCTGGTGGTCGCGGCGTCCTGGCCCAGCCGGGACAAGTTCCTGGCCGCCGAGCGGACCGCCGCCCCGGTGGCCGAACCCACAGGGTAGGGCCGAGGGCGTTGCCGCGGACGGCTGGCAGGATGGAACGGTGAGCGCACCCGTACCGGAAGAGGTCAGCTTCTTCGCCGCCGTCGGCGGCGAGGAGACGTTCCGCCGCCTCGTCGACGTGTTCTACGAGGGCGTCGCGCAGGACCCGCTGCTGCGGCCGATGTATCCGGAGGAGGATCTCGGTCCGGCCGCCGAGCGGCTCACGCTGTTCCTGATGCAGTACTGGGGCGGTCCGAACACGTATTCGGCCAGCCGCGGCCATCCCCGGCTGCGGATGCGGCACGCGCCGTTCCGGGTCGGCCCGGCCGAGCGGGACGCCTGGCTGGCGCACATGCGGGTGGCGGTCGACTCGCTCGGCCTCGAGCCGCAGTTGCACACCATGCTCTGGGACTACCTGGAGCGCGCGGCCTATTTCATGGTGAACACCATGGATCCGGCGCACGGATAGTCACGCCACTCCCGGGTGGCTCGTTGATCGGGTTGTCCATCCACGATCCGGGAGCCGCCCCATGCGTCGTCGCCATCTGGCCGTCGCCACCGTTTTCCTCGCCGCCCTGGCCGGTTCCCCGCCACCGGCGATGGCCGACATCACGCAGTCCGAGATCGTCTCCAGCAATCCGGTGGACTGGACCCCGCACGTGCTGGACGGCACGGTGTGGGCGCTCGCCGTGGTCGGCGACACGGTGATCGTGGGTGGCGCGTTCACCAAGGTGGCGGACAGCAGCCGGCGGACCACCCTGGCCCGGAAGAACATCTTCGCGTTCGACCTGCACGACGGCTCGATCCGGTCGTTCGCCCCGGAGGTGGACGGCGCGATCTACTCGCTGGCGCCGGGCGCCGACGGGACGGTCTACGCCGGGGGCGCGTTCAAGACCGTGAACGGCGCCTCGTCGCGCGGGCTGACCCGGCTCTGGCTGGGCAGCGGCAACCGGGACACCTCGTTCAAGGCCCGGGTCAACTGGGGTGACGTGCGCGCGCTGGCCACCCGGGGCGACGACCTCTACGCGGCCGGCACGTTCACCGCGATCAACGGGACCGGGCGGGTCGCGCTGGCCCGGATGGACGCCGAGACCGGCGCCGTCGACCAGGGCTTCGACGCGCACCTGGCCGGGCCGGGACTGAGCCGGACCCGGGTCGAGCACTTCGACGTCACGGCGGACGGGCGCAAACTGGTCGCGGTGGGCGCGTTCCTCAAGGCGGGGAGCTCCGACCGTACGCAAATCGCGCTCTTCGATGTCGGTGGCTCGTCGGCGCAGCTCACCGGGTGGTACACGCGGGCCTACGAGCCGCAGTGCATGAAGGGCTTCGACACCTACCTGCGCCAGGTGAAATTCTCCCCGGACGGCACCTATTTCGTGGTCGCGGCGACCGGCCGGGCCTCCTCGGCGCAGAAACTCTGCGACTCCGCCGCGCGCTTCGAGACGAACCGGACCGGCGAGCAGCGGCCCACCTGGGTGCAGCGGACCGGCGGCGACTCGCTCTACGCGGTGGCGATCACCGGGCCGGCCGTCTATCTGGGCGGGCACCAGCGCTGGTTCGACAACCCCTATGGCACCGACGGCAACGGCCCGGGGCCGGGCGCGGTCTCCCGCCCGGGCATCGGCGCGGTCAACCCGATCACCGGCAAGGCCCTGTCCTGGAACCCGACCCGCTCCCGCGGCGTCGGCGTCCGCGCCTTCCTGACCGTCCCGCGCGGGCTGCTGGTCGGCTCGGACACGGACCAACTGGGCAAGGAGTATCACGGCCGCCTGGGCATGTTCCCCCTCGACTGACACGGCACCTCAGCCCGCCGGCTCCGGATCGCGGCCGCGGTGAGGCTTCGATCGCTCCGGACCGCCGGGCTCACGGGATCTACCCGCGAGCCCGGCGGTCTCGTGGTGACGAGCACCTTCACGAGACTGACTCGGACCGCGCTGATCACTGATCGTCGCTCCCGCCAGGGACCCTTCCGGGCCGAGCTGGCCGCTGGCGCGTCCAGAACGCTCAGCCCTCCAGGGCGACGCCCGCGGCCGGCCACGGTTTACCCCAGAACCCGGTCCCGCGTGCACTCATCCACACCAGCCGGTTGTCCACAGGCGCCGCGCGCGATCATGAGATTTCGCGCCACAATGTCGGCCGAGGAGGTGGCCCCCCAGTGGTGGGTGGGTCCCCTGTCGGTCCTGTCCGCCGCGGGCCCCAGCCGGGCCTGCTCGCGCCGGCCGGATCAGAGCAGGGCGCCCTCGTCGTGGAGCCAGTCCACGAACGAGGTGGCGACGGCGGCGCCGCAGTCCAGCAGCTCGACCAGGAGGGTGTCGTGGGTGCCGGCGGCGAGCGGGACCTGCAGCTCCGCGTAGATCGGCAGCTGGCCGCGCTCGGTCGGGTCACCCACATAGGCCTTGCAGAAGCGCCGGGTGTGGTTCCACTCGTTGACCACCCGGTACGCCCGGTCCGCCCAGTCCGGCGGCACCGTCGCGTGCGGGCGGGCGCGCATCACCAGGATCTCGTCGTCCGGCCCCTCCAGGGTGAACAGCACCGCGTGCCGCTCCCACATGGCGAGCAGGCTCCCGCCGCCGTCGGCGAGGAACCGGATGTCGAGCAGGTCGAGCGCTTTGCCGATGCGCGTCAGCGACACCGGCTCCACCAGATCGGACGATCCGGCGGCAGGCAGTTCGGACGGAGCGGCGGTCCGACTCGGCTCGCGCTGGGCCGGGACACCGACGCGGACGGTGCTCTGCACCGCCACTTCGCCACCGGTATCCGGCTCGTTACCCGCGGCCGATCCCGGACGCCATGACCACCACGGCATCGTGTGCACCTCACTCCCCAACAGACCGACTGCCGGACGTAGCAGTAGATCCGAGGGCCGACGGTACCCGGAGCGTTCCTGAAGGTCATCCCCCCAACGGGAGGGCGGGACCGGAAGGACTAGGCGACCTCACCCTTTCGGGTGAGTCGTCATCGTCATTACGGTCAATTTGTGGGCGCTCTGTCGCCAAGCGACTCCATATGGTGCCGAAATTCCCACCCAGCTGCCGGCCCGCCGCACGCGCGCCTCGGCCGGCTCGGCGTCCCGCGGACCGAGGAAACCCATCCGGGCAACCGCTTGCACGAGTCGCTGGGAGACCTCGACCGGGTCGCCGCGCTCCGGCGTGACGACCAGCGCCACGTGATCGAGGAGCGCGTCGCGGACCTGCCGCTGACCGACCGCCCGGCCGGCGACCCCGCCCGTGGTCACCTCGCGCAGCGTGCCGGCGGCGGCGACCGCGAGCCGGGTCAGCTCGGCGCCGGCGACCGACTCGATCGCCTGGCTGGCCGGCGGCGGCAGCGGCCAGCGCCACTGGGTGTCCCGGCGGTCCGGCAGCTCCTGGCCGCCGGCGGCGAGGACGGCGAGCAGCGCGGCCGCGGAGACCGTGGCGTCGCCCGGCCCGGGGCCGGCCACCTCGCGGGTGACCAGCACGTCCCAGGGCAGGTGCGCCCAGAGCGCGGTCCGGCCGCCGGACGACCGCAGCCGGACCGGCGCCGCCGGGTCCAGCCGGGTCAGCCGGGCCAGGAACGCGCCTGCGTCGGGAACCCCGAGCAGGCCGTGCCCACTCATGACCCGCCCCCGGGACCGAGTGCCCCGCCCCCGGGACCGAGTGCCCCGCCCCCGGGACCGAGTGCCCCGCCGCCGGAAGCGAGTGCCCCGTCACCGGGAGCGAGTGCCCCGTCGCCGGAAGCACCGGGAATCCCGGAGTACGGCTTCAGGAAGTCCCGCTCCTCCGCCGACAACCGCCGCGGGTGCCCGTTCGCCAGGTTGTACGGCACGCACACCGATTTCGCCCGGCTGGCCAGCACCCCGTCGTCGAACAGCTCGTACGCCACGGTGAACGTCGCCGCCCGCAGCTCGGAGACCCACATCTCGATCCGCACCGGCTCGCCGAAGTCCACCGGCCGCAGATAGTCGATCTCGTGGCGGGCGATCACGATGCCCTCCTCGAACGAGCCGAGCCCGTGCTTGCGGGCCCCGACGAAGAACATCGCGACGCGCGCCTCCTCGTACAGGGTGAGGAAGCGCGCGTTGTTGACGTGCCCGTACGCGTCCATGTCGGACCAGCGCACGGGCACGTCGTAGACGAAACGACCGTTCATCGATTTCGCTTCGGTTTTCCGCCGCGGACCGGATCAGTCACGCGTCAGCTTGCGGTAGGTCACCCGGTGCGGACGCGCCGCCTCGGCGCCGAGGCGGTCGATCTTGTTCTTCTCGTACGCCTCGAAGTTGCCCTCGAACCAGAACCACTTGTCCGGGTCCTCGTCGGTGCCCTCCCACGCGAGCATGTGGGTGGCGACCCGGTCCAGGAACATCCGGTCGTGGGAGATCACCACGGCGCAGCCGGGGAACTCCAGCAGAGCGTTCTCCAGGCTGGAGAGCGTCTCGACGTCCAGGTCGTTGGTCGGCTCGTCGAGCAGGATCACGTTGCCGCCGATCTTCAGCGTCATCGCCAGGTTGAGCCGGTTGCGCTCACCGCCGGAGAGGACCTTGGTCGGCTTCTGCTGGTCCGGACCCTTGAAGCCGAAGGCCGCGACGTAGGCCCGGGACGGCATCTCGACCTTGCCGACCATCATGTGGTCGAGCCCGTCGGAGACGACCTCCCACACGGTTTTCGACGGGTCCAGGCCGGCCCGGCTCTGGTCGACGTAGGACAGCTTGACCGTGTCGCCGATCCGCACCGAGCCCTCGTCCGGCTGCTCCAGCCCGACGATGGTCTTGAACAGCGTGGTCTTGCCGACGCCGTTCGGGCCGATGATGCCGACGATGCCGTTGCGCGGCAGCGAGAACGACAGGTGGTCGATCAGCGTCCGCCCGTCGAAGCCCTTGACCAGGTCGCTGACCTCGATCACGGTGTTGCCCAGACGCGGGCCCGGCGGGATCTGGATCTCCTCGAAGTCCAGCTTCCGGGTCTTCTCCGCCTCGGCGGCCATCTCCTCGTAGCGGTCCAGGCGGGACTTCGACTTGGTCTGCCGCGCCTTGGCGTTCGACCGGACCCACTCGAGCTCCTCGGTGAGGCGCTTCTTGAGCTTGGCGTCCTTGCGGCCCTCGACCGCCAGGCGCTGCGCCTTCTTGTCCAGGTAGGTCGAGTAGTTGCCCTCGTACGGGTACGCCCGGCCGCGGTCCAGCTCGAGGATCCAGCCGGCCACGTTGTCCAGGAAGTACCGGTCGTGGGTGATCGCGATGACGGTGCCGGCGTACTTCGCCAGGTGCTGCTCCAGCCAGTGGACGCTCTCCGCGTCCAGGTGGTTGGTGGGCTCGTCGAGCAGCAGCAGGTCGGGCGCCTCGAGCAGCAGCTTGCAGAGCGCGACGCGGCGGCGCTCACCACCGGAGAGCTGGGTGACGTCGGCGTCCGGCGGCGGGCAGCGCAGCGCGTCCATCGCCAGCTCCAGCTGCGAGTCGATGTCCCACGCGTCGGCGTGGTCCAGCTCCTCCTGGAGCTTGCCCATCTCCTCCATCAGCTCGTCGGTGTAGTCGGTGGCCATCTGCTCGGCGATCTTGTTGAACCGCTCCAGCTTGGCCTTGGTCTCCGCGACCGCCTCCTCGATGTTGCCGAGGACGGTCTTGGCGTCGTTGAGCGGCGGCTCCTGCGCGAGCATGCCGACGGTGTAGCCCGGCATCAGCTTGGCGTCGCCGTTGCTCAGCGTCTCGAGCCCCGCCATCACCTTGAGCAGCGTGGACTTACCGGCGCCGTTCGGGCCGACCACACCGATCTTGGCGCCCGGCAGGAAGTTCAGCGTCACGTTGTCCAGCACGACCTTGTCGCCGTGCGCCTTGCGCGCCTTTTCCAGGACGTAGATGAACTGGGCCACGGTGTGCCCTACCTCCGAGATCGTGAGTTTTCGGTGCCGGAATCAAAGGGCAATCTTTCCAGGTCCCACGGGCACCGCGAACGTCAACCCCTGGCGGTCACTCCGGGGCCAACTCCTGGACCTGCTGCTTGCCGCCGAGCCTGGTGATCAGCAGACGTTCGTCGTTCAGATTGAAGATACTCCCGTCCGCCGCGGTCCCCTCGAAACTGCCGTCCGGCTGACGGGTCACGTCGCGCAGGAAGAGCGCCGTCTCGCCCTCCACCCACGGAGCCGACTCGCCGCCCTTGTTCGCGTGGTAGAAGAGCCGGCCGGCGGTGTCCTGGCAGATCCAGATCACCGTGCCCCGGGTGGTGCTGCGCCGGAGCACCTGGGACAGCTCCCCCTGGGCGCCCTGGGTGGGCCCGATGTCCTGGGTCTGCTGGGGGCAGAGACCGTCGGTGGCCAGGAGAGTAGGCGGCGCCGACGGGGTATACGAGGAGGGGTCGGTGGACGTCGCGACCACCGGGGTGCGGTCCTTCCGCTCGCTGAGCAGATACCCACCGATCATCCCGATGATCGTGAGCAGCACCGTGGCGAGCACCACAGGATAGAAGATCGGGCGCCGCCACTGGGAATGATCATCGAGGGGGGTCACCGGCACAGGATGACACCCCGGTTCAAAATCGCATGACGAGAGTGGGTACGGCCCCGGACGGCTACGCACAGTAGGCTCGGCTGGGGAACAGAAACCACCCGGAGGTGTACTCAGCGTGGCCCAACGAAGTTCCTTCGTCGTCGTCGCCAACCGTCTACCCGTGGACGAGGTCACTCTGCCGAGCGGGGAGCGCCAGTGGCGCCCCAGCCCCGGCGGCCTGGTCACGGCGCTGCACCCGGTGCTCACCGAGCACCGCGGCACCTGGATCGGCTGGGCCGGCGGCGATGGCCCGGCTCATGAGCCGTTCGAACTCGAAGGCATCAACATCCACCCGGTGCCGTTGAGCGCCGACGAACTCGAGCGCTACTACGAGGGCCAGTCGAACGCGACGATCTGGCCGCTGTACCACGACGCCGTGGAGACCCCCGTCTACAAACGCCGCTGGCGGGACTCCTATCGCGCGGTCAACCAGCGGTTCGCCGAGGCCGCGGCGGACGTGGCGGCCGAGGGCGCCACCGTCTGGGTGCAGGACTACCAGCTCCAGCTGGTGCCCGCGATGCTCCGGGAGATGCGCCCGGACCTGCGGATCGGCTTCTTCCTGCACATCCCGTTCCCGCCGATCGAGCTGTTCATGCAGATGCCGTTCCGAGCCGAGATCCTGCGCGGCCTGCTCGGCGCCGACCTGGTCGGCTTCCAGCAGCGGCTGGCCGCGCAGAACTTCGTCCGGCTGGCCCGGCACCTGCTCGGCCTGCGCTACGAGGGCCAGTCGATCCAGGTCGACGGGCGCAAGGTGAAAGCCGGCGCGTTCCCGATCAGCATCGACACCAAGGAGATGGAGCGGCTGGCCGCCGACCCGTCGGTGCAGGCCCGGGCCAAGCAGATCCGGGCCGAGCTGGGCGACCCGAAAACGGTCATCCTCGGCGTCGACCGGCTGGACTACACCAAGGGCATCGAGCTGCGCCTCAAGGCGTTCCGCGAGCTGCTGGCCGACGGCAAGCTGAACGTCGGGGACGCGGTGATGGTGCAGGTCGCGACGCCCAGCCGGGAGCGCGTCGAGCACTACCAGACGCTGCGGGTGAAGGTCGAGCGCGAGGTCGGCCGGATCAACGGCGAGTTCGGCAAGGTCGGCACCCCGGCCGTGCACTACCTGCATCAGTCGGTCAGCAAGCAGGAGCTCGCCGCGATGTACGCGGCCGCCGACGTGATGATGGTGACGCCGCTGCGGGACGGGATGAACCTGGTCGCGAAGGAGTACATCGCCTGCCGCGGCGACACCGGGGGCGCGCTGATCCTCAGCGAGTTCGCCGGCGCCGCCACGGAGCTGCGCCAGTCCTTCCTGTGCAACCCGCACGACCCGGACGGGGTCAAGGACGCCCTGCTGCGCGCGATCAGCGCGGAGCCGGCCGAGCTCAAGCGCCGGATGCGGGTGATGCAGCGGCACCTGCGCACCCACGACGTCGCCCGCTGGGCCCGCACGTTCCTCGACGAGCTGGGCGTCGACGACACCGAGAAACCCCAGGACGACTGACACACCACGCTTGTCGGCGCCGGGCCGCTGTCGGCCCGGCGCCGTCTGCTGGCGTACGCCGGGGTCAGCCGGCCGGCGTGAACGCGCTGGTCGCGGCGACCACCTCGCCGATCACCACCACCGCCGGCGGCCGGATCCCGGCCTCCGCCACCTCGCCGGCGACCGCGCCCAGCGTGCTGCGCAACGACCGCTGGTGCGCCGTCGAGCCCTCCTGGATCACCGCGACCGGGGTCCCCGGGTCCCGGCCCTCGGCGATCAGCCGGTCCGCGATCTTCGGCAGGTTCTTCAGGCCCATCAGCACCACCAGGGTGCCGCGCAGCCGGGCCAGCGCCGGCCAGTCGATCAGCGAGTCCGCGTGGTCCGGCGGGATGTGCCCGGAGACCACGGTGAACTCGTGCGCCACCCCGCGGTGGGTGACCGGGATGCCGGCCAGCGCGGGCGCCGCGATCGAGCTGGTCACCCCGGGCACCACCAGCACCGGGACGCCGGCCTCGGCGCAGGCCAGGGCCTCCTCGCCGCCGCGGCCGAAGACGAAGTTGTCGCCGCCCTTGAGCCGGACCACGAACTTGCCCTGCAGCGCCCGGTCCACCAGGATCCGGTTGATCTCCCCCTGGGCGGCGGACGGGCCGTAGGGGATCTTCGCGGCGTCGATCAGCTCGACCTCCGGCCGCAGCTCGCCGAGGAGCATGCCGGGCACCAGCCGGTCGGCGACCACCACGTCGGCGGCGGCCAGCAGCCGGCGGCCCTTCACGGTGATCAGCTCCGGGTCGCCCGGGCCGGCGCCGACCAGCGCCACGCCCTTGAGCTCGGGTGCGGCCGGCGGGGTCGCCTCGAGCGCGTGCGCGACCAGGTCACGGACCGCCATGGCCCGGCGGCGGTCACCGCCGTCGGTCACCGCGACGGTCACCTGCCCGTGCCGGGTGACCGCCGGCGTCCACGCGGTGGCGGCGTCCCGGTCGTCCGCCCGTACGCAGAAGATGTGTTGATCCTCGGCGGCCGCGCTGACCTGGGCCGCTGCCTCCGGGTCGTCGACGGCCACGTGCACCAGCCAGGCGCCCCGGACGTCGGCCGGCTCGAAACGCCGGGGCGTCCAGGTCGCGCGGCTCGCGTCGACGTGCGCCTGCAGCGCCGGGGTCAGCTCGGGCGAGACGATGTCCACCCGGGCGCCGGCCGCGATCAGCGCCGGGACCCGCCGGGTGGCCACCGAGCCGCCGCCGACGACCAGCACGCGGCGGCCCTCCAGGCGCAGGGCGAGGGGGTACAAACTCATTTCTCCGACACTCCCGCCGAATCGAACGTCGCCACCTCGTGCAGGACCCGGACCGCGGCCGCGACGATCGGCAGCGCGAGCACCGCGCCGCTGCCCTCGCCGAGGCGCATCCCGAGGTCGAGCAGTGGCTCCAGGCCCAGGTGGGCGAGCGCGACGGTGGCGCCGGGCTCGGCCGAGCGGTGCCCGGCGACCATCGCGGCGACCGCGTCCGGGGCGAACGCGGCGGCGGCCAGCGCGGCCGAGGCGGCGATCACGCCGTCCACGATCACCGGCACCCGGTGCGCGGCCGCGCCCAGGAGGAAACCGGTCAGCGCGGCGTGCTCCAGGCCGCCGACGGTGGCCAGCACGCCCAGCGGATCGGCCGGGACCGGGGTGTGCCGGGCCAGCGCCGCGCCGATCACCTCGGTCTTGTGGGCCAGCATGGCGTCGTCGATGCCGGTGCCGCGCCCGGTCACGGTGGCCGGGTCGCTGCCGGTGAAGACCGCGATCAGGGCCGCGGCCGGGGTCGTGTTGGCGATCCCCATGTCACCGGTGAGCAGGCATTTCGCGCCGGCGGCGACGAGCTGATCGGCGACCGCGACGCCCAGCTCGACGGCGGCCAGCGCCTCCTCGCGGGTCAGCGCCGGCTCGGCGGTCATGTCCCGGGTGCCGCGCCGCACGTTCGCGTCCAGCAGGGTCGGGCCGCCGTGCAGCGGGATCGCCACCCCGGCGTCGATCACCATCACGTCCGCGCCGGCCTGCCGGGCGAACGCGTTGACCACCGCGCCGCCGGCCACGAAGTTCGCCACCATCTGGGCGGTGACCTCCTGCGGCCACGGGGTGACGCCCTGGGCGTGCACGCCGTGGTCACCGGCGAAGATCGCGACGGTGGCCGGCTCCGGCGCCGGCGGCGGGCAGACCCCGGCCAGCCCGGCCAGGCGCACCGACAACTCCTCCAGGGCGCCGAGCGAGCCGGCCGGTTTGGTCAGCCGGGCCTGCAGCTCGCGAGCGGCCGCCATGGCCGGCTCGTCGGCCGGGCGGATGGCCGCCAGGGTGGTCTCCAGGGTCACGGGCGCTCCTCGGTCACGTCTCGCTTCGCTCTCGGCTCGGTTCGCGGTTGGCTGCTGGCTCGGTCACCGCCGGTCGAGCACGTCTCGCAGAGTCTGCACGAATCGATCCGTGGTGGCAGTGTCGCGCACCGCAATCCGGAGCCAGTCGGGGCCCAGACCCGGAAAGGTGTCGCCGCGGCGCACCGCGTAGCCACGTCTGCGCAGCTCGGCGCGGACCTGATCGGCACCGGGCGTGCGTACCGAAACAAAAGCGGACGCCGGGTCGCCGGCAACCGTGACCTTCGGCACCTCCCGCAGCCGTTCCAGCAGATGGGCGCGCTCGGCGGCGAGCGCCGCCGCGATCTCCCGCTCGGCGGCGACCGCGACCGGCGACGCGCACGCGGTCGCCGCGGCCAGCGCCGGCGTGGAGACCGCCCACAGCGGCAGCGCCGCGGCCAGCCGCAGCACCAGCTCGGCCGGGCCGAGCAGGTAGCCGATCCGCAGGCCGGCCAGCCCCCAGGTCTTGGTCAGGCTGCGCAGCACCACCAGGCCCGGCAGGTCGCGGCGGGCGGCCAGGGATTCCGGTTCGCCGGGGAGACCTTTTCGGTACGTGGTGTCCGCGAACGCCTCGTCGATCACCAGCACCCGGCCGGGACGGGCCAGTTTCGCCAGGTCCTCGGCGGGGTGCAGGACCGACGTGGGGTTCGTCGGGTTGCCCACGAAGACCAGGTCGGCGTCGTCCGGGACCAGCGCCGGGTCGAGCCGGAAGCCATCCGCCTCACGCAGCAGCACCCGCTCGACCCGGTGCCCGGCGTTGCGCAGCGCCGCCTCCGGCTCGGTGAACTGCGGATGCACCACGGTCGGCCGGCGGGCCCCGCGCAGCGCCTGGGCGAGCAGCACGAACGCCTGCGCGGCGCCGGCCGTGAGCAGCACCTCGGCCGGGTCCCGGCGGTGCCGGGCGGCGACCGCGGCGGTGGCCCCGGTGGCGTCCGGATAGGCGGCGAGCCGGCTCAGCGACGCCGCGATCGGATCCGCGAGCCAGGCCGGCATCGGCTGGTGCCGGACGTTGACCGCGAGATCGACCAGGCCCGCCCCGACCTCGGCGTCGCCGTGGTGATCAAGGTCGAACGTCATGGGCCCAGCATGCCGCACCCGCGTTCCTTGGCGGATTCGTGGGGAACATGAGGTGGTTTGTCATACCTTCGTAGGGTGACTGACCGACGCCCCACCGTAGCCGGAAGAGTCGCCCTCCTGATCCGTGCCGGGCTGATCGCGGGCCTGGTCATCGCCGGCCTCTCCTATCCGTTCACGGCGCTGGCCGGGATGGGTGTCAAGGCCGGCACCGACGCCCTGGAGAACCTGCCCGAGCAGCTCACCGAGGTGCCCGCCGCGCAGACCAGCTATGTCTACGCCCGGGACGGCAAGACCCTGCTGACCATGTTCTACGAGGAGTACCGGCGCCAGGTGCCGCTCAAGGACATGTCGCCCTACATCACCCAGGCCATCGTGGCCTCCGAGGACACCCGGTTCTACGAGCACCACGGCGTCGACGCGAAGGGCGTGGCCCGCGCCTTCGTCGCCAACCAGCAGGCCGGCGGGGTGTCCCAGGGCGCCTCGACGCTGACCATGCAGTACGTCCGGATGGCGCTGCGGGACAGCGCGCGGACCCCGAAGGAGGCTCTCGAGGCGACCGAGCAGACCGCCGCCCGGAAACTGCGCGAGATGCGGCTGGCCATCGAGGTCGAGCAGCGGCTCAGCAAGCAGGAGATCCTGGCCCGCTACCTGAACGCCGCCTACTTCGGCCACCGGGCGTACGGGATCTACGCCGCCTCCGAGGTGTTCTTCTCGAAACCGGCGAAGGACCTCACCCTGAACGAGGCGGCGCTGCTGGCCGGGCTGGTCAAGGCGCCGTCGGCGTACGACCCGGCGACCAAGGACCAGGAGCCGGCCCGGCAGCGGCGCAACTACGTGATCGACCAGATGCAGAAGATGGGGTCGATCACCGCGGCGCAGGCGGCCACCGCGAAGAAAGCCAAGATCAATCTGAGGCTGAGCGCCCCGCCGAACGACTGCGTCTCGGTCCCGGACAAGCACAACGACTGGGGCTTCTTCTGCGACTACTTCAAGAGCTGGTGGCGGGAGCAGCCGGCGTTCGGCAAGACCGTGCTGGACCGGGAGGAGAACCTGCGCCGCGGCGGCTACCGGGTGATCACCTCGATCGACCCGAGGATCCAGTCGGCGGCGATGAAGCACGTGCTGGCCAAGGAGAAGCGGGACAGCCCGTTCGCGCACGGTGAGGTGGTGATCCAGCCCGGGACCGGCCGGATCGTCAGCATGGCGGTGAACCGGCGGTACTCGCTGCACCAGGACGACAACGGCCGGCACAGCGACCGGGCCCAGGACAAGGACGTCCGGGGCAACTATCCGAACACGGTCAACCCGCTGCTCGGCGGCGGCGACATGGCCGGCTACCAGGCCGGGTCCACCTTCAAGATCTTCACGATGCTGGCCGCGCTGGAGGCCGGGATGCCGCTCTCCACGTCGTTCTACTCGCCGGACCGGTTCGTCTCGAAATACATCACCGCGCCCGGGCCGGCCACCTGCGGGACACACTGGTGCCCGAAGAACTCCAGCAAGTCGATGACCGGGACACAGACCATGTGGAGCGGCTTCGGCAAATCCGTGAACACCTACTTCGTGCAGCTCGAACAGCGGGTCGGCGCGGAGAAGGCGGTGGCGATGGCGGAGAAACTCGGGCTGAAGTGGCGGACCGAGGTGGACAAGAAGCTGGCCACGCCGGAGCACGCGTCCGGGTGGGGCGCGTTCACCCTCGGGGTCAGCGACGCCACCCCGGTGGAGATCGCCAACGCGTTCGCCACGGTCGCCGCGGAGGGCCGCTACTGCGAGCCGCTGCCGGTCACGGCGATCCGCAAGAGCGACGGCACCGACGCGATGTACCAGGGGAAGATGATCGCCGCGCCGCGCTGCCACCGGGTCTTCAGCGAGAACGTGGCCCGCGCCGCGACCGACGCGGCCCGCTGCGTCACCGGTTACGGCGCCGCCCGGGGCGGCTGCGGCGGCTGGGGGACGTCGCCGATGGTTCACGCCACGCTGAACCGGCCGGTGGCCGGGAAGAGCGGCACCACGGACAACAACAAGACGGCGTGGTTCAGCGGCTTCACCCCGCAGCTGGCGGCGTCCGCCTTCGTCGCCGACCCGGACAATCCGGAGCACTACGTGGGGACCGGGCGGTCGACGATCTCCAAGTTCACGGTGGCGGAGACGCTCCGGGACGCCCTGAAGGGCCAGCCCAAACTCGACTTCACCCCGCCGTCGGACAAGCTCGTCTACTAGCCCGCCGCCAGACGAGCTCGTCCACTGGCCCGCCGCCGGACAAGCTCGTCCACTCGCCCGCCGCCAGACGAGCGCGTCCACCAGCCCACCGTCGAAGGAGCTCGTCCACCAGCCCACCGCCAGACAAGCTCGTCCACCAGCCCGCCCGCTCCCGCAGGGCCGCCCGCCTCCGGCGCGGCGGCCCTGCCTTTTCCTCAGTCACCCCAGCTCCCTTCGGCTGGTCACCAGAGATGCCCTCAGTCACCCCAACTCCCTTCGGCTGGTCACCAGGAGTGCCCTCAGCCACCCCAGCCGCCTTCGACCGGCCGTCGATGGTGCCCTCAGCCCGGCATGGCGACGGGTGGGCGGGACCCGACGGACCGGCGGCGGGCAGGTCCCGGTGGCCCGACAACGCGCGGGTGGCCGGCGGGGTCAGGCGGAGCGGGCGGCAGGCGGCGTCAGGCGGAGCGGCCGGCGGGCGGCGTCAGGCGGAGCGGGCGGCGTCAGGCGGAGCGGGCGGCGGGCGGGTGCTCGCGGTGGAGGTGGGCGGACGGGACGTCGCGGACTCGTGGAGGGCGCCAATGGGGGTCGCGGCCGGCCAGGGCGAGGGCCCGGGGCAGGGCGTCCTCGTCGGGGTCGATCGGGACGTGCGGGCCGAGGAAACCCGGGGTGCCGCCGGGTGGGCCGGCGGCCAGGAAGTCGATCAGGGTGGTCAGCACGCGCGGGTCGGCGGCGAAGTCCTGCCCGGTGGCGCGGGCCAGGTCCCAGCCGTGCATGACCAGCTCGTTGGCCGCGACCGTGCCCATCGCGCGGGCCGGCATGGTGACGCCGCCGGCGCGGGCCTCGCCGAGCCAGGCGGCCGGCTCCTTCCACGCGGTGGCGAGCTCCTCCAGCAGGACCGGGAGGCGGCTGCGCCAGTGCGGCGAGAGGTGCGCCGCGGACGGCGCCGGGGGTGGGCCGTCACCGGACGCGTCGGCGCCCTTGCGAGCCGCCTCGGCGAACGCCTCGGACAGCCGCATCAGATGATCGAGGAGGGTCGCGACCGACCAGCCCGGGCACGGCGTGGGAGCGGTCAGGTCACGGTCGTCGACCCCCAGCAGCAGCGCTCTGAGCTGACGAACCGGCGGGTCCAGATCCAGCGGCAGACGGGCAGCCACGGTCGTCCTCCTTCGGTTGTCGTGCCCCTCACGGTACGAGCCGGGTACGACAATTTCCGGTCCGCCGAACGCCGTTTTGGCACGCTGGGCCGCTTCCGGCGGGCTTTCCCGGCAGACGGCCCGGCACCCGCCCCGCGCCACCTCACCGTGCGTGGGCGGGATCACGACGGACGGTTCCGCCGCGCCCGGCCGCGCGGTTCCTCACACCTGCCGGAATCGGTCACCGACGGGCCGGAGGAAAGGCCCGGTCGAAGTCCCGGGGCGGCCGGTCAGGACGGGATCGGAATGTCCGAGGTGGGCCGGTTGTCCGGCGTGCCGTCCGGGCCGTGGGACGGGCCGGGGCCGGGGTTGCCGTGCACCGGGCCGCCGTTGGGCATGCCGGAGCCGGGCCGCGGCGGAACCGGCCCGTTCGCGGGACCCATCCCGGGCGCGGGCGCCATGCCGGGCACCGGCCCGTTGGACGGACCGGCCGGCAGCGGACCGGAGCCGTGACCACCAGCCGGGCCGGTTCCTTGACGGTGCCCGCCCTGCCCCGGCCCGTACTCCCCAGCCGGAAGCGGGCCGGAACCGAACTCGCCGCCCGGCCGCGGGTCGGAACCGAACTCGCCGCCCGGCCGCGGGTCGGGGCCGAAGTCGCCGCCCGGCCGCGGGTCGGGGCCGAAGTCGCCGCCCGGAACCGGACCGGAATGGAACTCGCCGGCCGCACTCGTGCCCGCCCCGTACTCACCGGGCCGGTACTCCCCCGCCTCGTGCTCCCTGACGGACGGCGGGCCGGGAACCTCCCTGGCAGGAGGCGGGCCGGGAACGAACTCACCGGCCGAGCCCGACCGGTACTCCCCCGCGGGAACCGGACGCGGCCCGTACTCCGCGGTGGGAACCGGACCGGGACCGAAGTCACCGGCCGGCGCCGCGCTCGGCCCGTAGTCGCCCGCGTGGACCGGGACCGGACCGAACTCGGCCGGCGGAATCGGACCCGGACCCGCGATTCCGGGTCCCTGGCCGGACCCGCCCTGCCCGGACGGGCCTTGGCCGGAACCACCCTGCCCGGACCCGCCCTGCCCCGAACCGGACAGCGACGCGCTCATCGGCATCGGCACCGGCTGCGCCAGGCCCTCGCTGACCCGCGGCGCCGGCCCGGGCATCGACGGCGCCTGCGGCGGGCCGGACATCTGCGGTCCCTGCCCGGACGGCCCGGCGATCGCCGCCGCGACCAGGCGTTTCGCGATCTCCGGGGCGGCCGCCCAGTGCAAGCCGAGCTGGGACGCGTGCACCTGCCGCCAGACGAAGCCCTCCGGATTGCCGCCGGACCAGGTCCAGGCCGGCGCGGCGCCGGCCCGCGGCGTGACCAGGGCGCGGTGCTGCTTGTACCCGGTGATCCGGGCGCCGGCCGGCGCCAGCACCGAGGTGCCCGGCGCGGTCGCCTCCCGGTAGCCGGCCACCGTCTGCTCCCCGGTGATCCCGGTGATGTCCAGCACCCCGCACATCGGCCGGCCGTCCAGGTCACGGCCCAGCCAGGGCAGCGCCACCCCTTCGGCCACCACCGGCCAGCCCTCCCGGGCGAACGTCGCCACGTCGGCGCAGAGCCGCCGGTTCGCGGAGAGCTCCTCGGCGTAGCCCTCGGGCAGGCCGGAACCGACGATCAGGGCGCGGGTGCCGGGCGGCAGCGACTCGTCCCGCAGCGGATCGACCACGACCACGTCGGCGCCGGCCGCGGTGAGCAGCTCGGCGGTCTCCACGTACGTGTAAGGCGCTCCCGGACCACCGGCGAGCGCGACCACCGGGCGGACCTCGGCGGGCTCGCCGGCCTCGGCCGGCGTCCAGAGCGGGCCGGGCAGCGGCGGCGCCGAGTTCGCCAGCGCCATCAGCCGGTCCAGGTCGAGGGATCCGGCGACCGCCTCGCCCAGCCGGCGGACCGCGCGGCCGGCCTCGACCGTGCGGTGCGCCACCGGCACCAGGCCGTGCGCCCGGGACGGCAGCACGTTGGGCAGGTCACCGCGGCGCAGCGCGCCGAGCACCGGCATGCCGATGTCGTCCAGGGCGCTGCGCAGCATCTGCTCGTGCCGCGGCGAGGCGACCCGGTTCAGGATCACGCCGCCCAGGTGCACCATCTCGTCGAACATCCGGAACCCGTGGACCAGCGCGGCCAGCGAGTGCCCCATCGCCGCCACGTCCACCACCAGCGCCACCGGGGCGCGCAGCGTGGCCGCGACCGCGGCGGTGCCGTCGATCTCCGGCTGACCGGTGAGGCTGTCGAACAGGCCCATCGCGCCCTCGATCACGGAGAGCTGCGCGCCGGACGCGCCGTGCCCGAACAGCGGCGCGATGCGCTGCGCGCCGACCAGGCGGGGGTCCAGATTGCGGCCCGGGCGTCCGGCCGCCAATCCGAGGTACGCCGCGTCGGTGTGATCCGGGCCGACCTTGAACCCCGCCGTGGGGACGCCACGAGCCGCCATCGCGGCGAGCAGCCCGACGGCTATCGCGGTCTTGCCGTGGCCGGACGCCGGCGCACTCACGACCAGACGAGGCTGGGCGGTGATCAATGTCTCCCCCGAGGGTTACGCGGACCGGCGGGCACGTGGTATTGGCCGCCGGAAGTTCGCACAGTACCCGGCTGCGGCGGAGGCTACCGCCTCGCCGGGTAGCCTCAGGGGGTGTACCGGTTCCTGCTGACCCCGCGCTGGATAGGCGCCGCCGTGCTGGCCGTCGTCGCTTCAGTGATCATGGTGATGCTCGGCAACTGGCAGCTCCATCGGTACCACGAGCGGCACGAGATCAATATGAGGATCGATGCCGCGGACTCCGCCCAGGCCGTCCCGCTGACCTCGGTGCTCAGCGCGCCGACCGCCCCGGGCACCCCCGGCGCCTCCCCCGGCAAGTCGCTGGCCTGGACAAAGGTCACGGTCACCGGGCGCTACGACCCGGCGCACGAGATCCAGGCCCGGGGCCGCACGGTGAACGGCGAGGTGGGCTTCGAGATCCTCACGCCGCTGCTGCTCTCCGACGGCACGGCGGTGCTGGTCGACCGCGGCTGGGTGCCGCCGGCCGCCGACGGGGCGCTCGCCGGCCCGCGGGCCCCGGCCGCTCCGGCCGGTGAGGTGACCGTGGTCGGCCAGGTTCACCTGTCGGAAAGTCGACCGGCCCCGGTCGAGCGACGGGACGGCCGGCTGGACACCCGCCGGGTCAACCTGCCCCGGCTCGCCGGCGAGCTGCCCTTCCCGGTGTACGGGGCGTACGTGCTCCTCACCTCGCAGACCCCGGCCAACGACGCGGCTTTCGTCCGGATCCCGATCGGGCACGAGGACGCCTGGCAGAACGGGGGGTACGCGGTCCAGTGGTGGCTGTTCGCGGTGATGGCCCTGCTGCTCTACGGCTACCAGGCCCGCCGCGAGGCGCGCGGCGGGAACACCCCGCCGGGTGAGCAGACCCCGGAGCGCCCGGCCGAGCGCTCCCGCGACCGCGTCGAGGCCGCCGACCAGCGCCGCGCGGCGAAGAGCATGGACCGGGTGGAGGCCGCCGACCAGCGCCGCGCGGCGAAACAGCCGGTGGATCGGGTCGACGAGGCCGACCAGCGGCTCGCGGCGCGGAACGGCTCGGATTAATGTCCCGGGCATGACCTTCCCGCCGGACGATCCCTGGGGCGCCCCCGCGCCGGCCCCGACCGGCCCGCCGAGCCCCGCCGATCCCCTGCCCCCGCTGATCCCGGTCGGGCCGTCACCGGCCGCCGGCCCGCCCGCGCCCCCGCCGCGGATCCCGGCCGATCCCACCATCTACGTCGGGCCGGTGATCGTGCAGATCGCCGAGATCGAGGTCACCTCGACGGTGGTCCGCACCCCGGCCGGCGACTTCCCGCTGGCCGGCACGCAGTGGCAGGTCAACGACTTCTGGGTGACCCAGCGGCGCACCCCGACCTGGGCGAAGGTGGCCGGCGTCGCCGGGGTCTGCTTCACCGGCGGGCTCAGCCTGCTGCTCTTCCTGGTCAAGGAGTCGGTGCCGCAGGGCACCATGCAGGTCACCGTGACCAGCGGCCCCCGGCAGTACGTCGCCCGCATCCCGGCGACCGACGAGCGGGACGTGATCACCGTCAACCAGCAGGTAAATTACGTCCGGAGTCTGGCTGCCCTGTGAGCCCGACGGCCCGCACCGCGTCGATGGTGTCCGCCTCCGCCGCCGACTTGTCGTCCCGGTAACGCAGCACCCGGGCGAACCGCAGGGCGACCCCGCCCGGGTACCGCGGCGACGTCTGCACCCCGTCGAACGCGATCTCGACCACCTGCTCCGGCCGAACCCGCACCACCCAGCCGTCGTCCTCGACGGCCAGCTCCTTGAACCGCTCGGTCTGCCAGCGCAGCAGCTCGTCGGTGAGGCCCTTGAAGGTCTTGCCGAGCATCACGAACCCGCCGGTCTCCGGGTCCCGGGCGCCCAGGTGCAGGTTCGACAGCCAGCCCTTGCGCCGGCCGTGCCCCCACTCGACGGCCAGCACCACCAGGTCCAGGGTGTGCCGGGGTTTCACCTTCACCCAGGCGGCGCCGCGGCGGCCCACGTCGTAGGGCGCCTCGGGCGCCTTGACCACGACACCCTCCTGCCCGGCGGCCAGGGCGGCGGCGAAGACGGCGGCGGCCTGCTCCTCGGTCTCCACCGTCTCCCGCCCGACGATCAGCTCGCCCGGCAGCGCCTCGGCCAGCGCCGCCCAGCGCACCCGGCCCGGCTCGTCCAGCAGGTCCGCGCCGTCCAGGTGCAGCAGGTCGAAGAAATACGGCACCAGCGCGAGCGGATTGCTCTTCCCCTTGGTCGCGGCGCGGCTGGAGGTCTCCTGGAACGGCCTCGGCCGGCCCCGCTCGTCGAGCGCCATCGCCTCGCCGTCGAGCACCACCTCGCGCAGCGGCAGCGCCCGGACCGCGGCCACCACCTCGGGCAGCCGCGCGGTGATGTCGTCCAGGCTGCGGGTGAAGACGGCCACCTCGTCGCCGGAGCGGTGCACCTGGATCCGGATGCCGTCCAGCTTGGTGTCGACCACCGCGGGGGCGCCGGTGGCCAGCAGCGCCGCGCCGACGTCCGGGGCGCTCTGCGCGAGCATCGGGGTGAGCGGGGTGCCGACTCGCAGGCTGATCGCGGCGAGGGCGGCCGCGCCGCCGCTGAGCGCCGCGACCGCGACCTGCTTGAGGTCGCCGGAGAGGAGCAGGGCTCGGCGTACGGCCGCGACCGGCACCTGGGCGGCCAGCGCGACCGCCTCGGCCAGCAGCCCGGCCTGCGCGCCCTGCCGCAGCTCCCCGCCGAACAGGCCGACCAGCAGCCGCTGCTCGTCAGCGGTCGCCGCGCCGAACAGCGCGCCGAGCAGCTCCCGCCGGCGCGCCTGCGACCCGGCCCCGGCCACCGAGGCGATCTCGGCGATCGCGGCGTCCACCGCGGCGACGGTCAGCGTCGGCTCCAGGGCCGGGGCCGGCCGGGTCCGCAAGCCGGCATAGCCCACCCCGGTCTGCCGCTGCCGCAGCTCACCGGCGAGATAGGCGGAACCGGCCGCGATCTCGTCCGGCTCCAGCCGCCGCAGCGCGTCGGCCAGCAGCTCGATCTTCGCCTTCCGCCCGCCCGTCGCGGCGACCGCGGCCGAGGTCGCCGCAATGTCTACGAACCGCATGGATCCCATCCTCGCAGCGCCGCCGACCCACAGATCAGAATCAACATCAAGATCTTTGTTTACCCTCGCTGGTTTTCCGGAACCACCCGCGGACAGTGAAGCGGGCGGCGATCGTCATGGACGCGCAGCGGCCAGATCGCCGACCGCGGCCCGCGCTACTTAAAGAGAATTTGGTGTACGACCGCGGCCCGGCCAGGCTTGGTCGAGGTGATCGGTAGGGTGCTCAGGCCCGCGCTGCCCACTCATATGGCGGGGTGTGGCTCTCTCCCGGCTTGGACCCTGCCGGTCACCGTGGCGCGGAGTGGCTGAAGAGGGGTTTGCCCAGCTGTAAGTAGCGTTGCCCTCCCGCTGGTGTGGTTCTGCCGCGACGACGGGAAGGTCAACGGGTACATGGGTCAGCTGATCATTGGAGTCGATCCGCACAAGCGGTCCGCGACGATCGAGATCATCAACGAGCGTGAACAGGTGCTGGCCCGTGGCAGGTACGGCACCGACACCGGTGGCTACCAGCAGATGCTCGCCGCCGGCCGCCGTCACGCCGGCCGGGTGTGGGCGGTCGAGGGCTGTAACGGCATCGGCCGGCACCTGGCCCAGCGGCTGGTCGCCGACGGCGAAACCGTGCTGGACGTCCCGGCGAAACTCGCCGCGAAAGCCCGCAACTTTGACACCGGGCACGGCCGTAAAACCGACGGTCACGACGCGCACCACATCGCGGTGACCGCCCTGCGCACCCCGGGCCTGCGCCGCGTTCACGCCGACGGCGCCACCGTCGCGCTGCGGCTGCTGGCCGACCGCCGCGACCAGCTCGGCGCCACCCGCACCGAGACCATCAACCGGCTGCACCAGCTACTGCTCGAACTGATCCCCGGCGGCGCGAAGAAGAACCTGACCACCGACCAGGCCCGCACCCTGCTCGAACGCGTCAGCGTCCCGGCCGGCGACATCGTCACCGCCACCCGCTATCAGCTGGCCGGCGACCTGGCCGACGAGCTCACCACCCTGGACACCAAGATCAAAGCAGCCAACCGGCAGCTGAAGACCGTGCTGGCCGCCACCGGCACCCAGCTGACCAGCCTCAACGGCATCGGCCCCTCCGGCGCCGCCCGCCTGCTCGGCGACATCGGCGACATCAGCCGCTTCCCGACCCGCGGGCACTTCGCCACCTGGAACGGCACCGCCCCCATCGACGTGTCCTCCGGCGACAACCATCATCACCGGCTCAACCGGGCCGGGAACCGGCGCATCAACCGGGTCCTGCACATCATGGCCATCACCCAGCTCCGCTTCGACACCCCCGGCCGCGCCTACTACCAGCGCAAACGCGCCGAAGGCAAAACCGCGATGGAAGCCATGCGAGCGTTGAAACGACGCCTGTCCGACACCGTCTACCGCCAAATGATCAAAGACGACCACACGGCACAACAGACAGCGACGGGTCCGGGAGGACACACGGGGGCGACTCTGAACTCCAGCGCGGCCGACCCAAACCCCAAGATCGACACTTCGGAAAAGTCACAACCCGGACCCGCCAACCACCACCCTAAAACACCCCTCACACCAACCCCTTGACAGAGGGGTGCCGGGAGCATGCGATCCGAACCCCGGCGGACCTGCGCATATGAAGGTCTTGATCGTTGATCTCGCAATGCGCAGGCGCCGGAAACCGAGACCAGCGACCGGAGGCCGGCGACCCGGGGCCGGCGACCGGCAACCAGCGACCAGCGACCCGGGGCCGGCGACCGGCAACCAGCGACCCGGGGCCGGTGACCAGCGACCAGCGACCAGCGACCCGGGGCCGGCGACCGGCAACCAGCGACCCGGGGCCGGTGACCAGCGACCAGCGACCAGCGACCAGCGACCAGCGACCGATCATGCATGGCCGAGGTCCCGCCGGCACCAGCTCATGGGCGCGATCAAGCGGCTTGTGGCTCGTCGATGCGGAAGCCGCGGGCGCGGACCGCCTCGGCGAGCCGGGTCAGCTCCGTGTCGAGGCCGCACAACGCCTCGGAGAGATCGTCGAGATGCTCGGTGAGGGTGGTGTCGTCCCACCCGGAGACGTCGACGTCCCCCAGGGCCCGGACCGCGGCGCGCAGCCGTGCGATCGACTCGATCCGATCGCGAGTCCGAAGCCGATCCAGAGTGGCGCGCGGACCTGCGGCTTTCGCCCGGCCGGCACTGCTCCTCGGAACAGCAGTTATCGAACGCATGTTCGAATCCTAACAGGAGCGATCGCCGATCACACGGCCCTCGCGTGTCGGATTCTCACCTTCCTAGCGTCAGAACGATCGCCCCGCAGACGCGCCGGATCAGGCCGCTCTCCCGCCCGAAACGATCACCAGGCAGACAGCGATGACACGTCAGGAGAGCACCTGCACTACCGGAAGCGACCTGCCGGGCACGCAGCCTCGGCGTGCCGGGAACCGCTGGTGGTCGAGCGGCCATGGCGTGGCGGAAGCGAGCGGTGGCTGGGCGACCAAGGCGCGGAAGACGCGAGCGGCGGGTAGGCAGCCATGGCGCGGCGGGCACAACTGGTCGTCAGGCCGGCCATGGCGTGGCGGGATACTCCTGCTGGTCAGGTGGCCATGGCGTGGCGGAAGCGCACCTCCGCCTCGGCCGGCTCGGCTCGGGAAGCGACGAAACCGTCGGGACGGATCAGGTAGAAACATCCCGGTTTGAGCGGGGTGGTCGGGGCGGCTGGGAAGATGTGCACGGGCAGGCCCAGGTCGGGGGCCTCGGTGCCCTCGACGCCGCCGTAGCCGTGGATCTGCCAGTCGGCGGAGCGCAGCACCGCGAAGTTGCCGCCGGTCCAGGGCAGGCGGCGGCCGACCACCGGGTCGCGCTTGCCGTCCGGGGTGCGTGCCTCCGGGCCGATCGGATAGTGGATGCGGATCTGCGAGATGTACTGGAACAGCCGGGACCCGCCGGCCGTGCGGGGCAGCGCCCGCACCGCGATCGGCGCCGCGAGCGGGATCAGGGCACTCCGCAGCGCGCGGACGACCGGTCGCTCCGAGGTGATCGCCTGGAAGAGCCGGTCGGTGGTGGCCACCAAGGTGCGGGCGACCGGGCGGCGCTCCGCCTCGTACCGGTCCAGCCAGGTGTCCCGGCGCCGGCCGCGGAGCACGTCGGCGAGCTTGAAGGCCAGGTTGTGGGCGTCCTGCAGACCGGTGTTCATGCCCTGCGCACCGACCGGCGAGTGCACGTGCGCGGCGTCGCCGGCCAGGAAGAACGGCCCGTCCCGGAACGCCGCGGCGACCCGATGGTGCACCCGGTAGGTGGCGAACCAGCGGGCCCGGTCGAAGGTGACCGCGAACGTGGCGCGCAGCCGGTCCCGCACGTCGTCCGCGTCCAGCGCGCCGTCCCCGTCCTCGTCCCGGACCAGGCCGATCAGCCGCCAGTTGTCCCGGCCCGGCATCGGGAAGGCGAGCATGAACTCGCGGCGGCCGGGCCGCACGTTGATCGCGTCGGTCACCAGGCCGGCCGCCGCGGCCGCGTCGAGCACGTAGAACCGGTGCGAGTTGGTGCTGCCCTCGAAGGCGATCCGCCGGGCCTTGCGCACCGCCGAGTTCGCCCCGTCGCAGCCGACGCAGAACCGGGCCCGGACGGTGTCGTTGCCGACCTTCGCCTCGATGCCCTCCTCGACCTGGACCATCGCGGTGATCGGCGTCTCCCACCCCACGTCGCCGCCGAGTTTGCGCAGATTGTCGTAGAGGATCTCCTCGTTGCGGCTCTGCTCCAGCACCTCGAGGAACGGGTACGGCGTGACGCCGCGGCCGAGCGGCCCGACCGGGATCCGGCCGAACACCCGGGCCCCGGTGCCGGGCGAGAGCGCCTCCGCCCGGCGGGCCGCGTCGAGGACCTGGTCGCCGATGCCGAGCTGGTCGTAGATCTCCAGGCTGCGCGCCTGCACCACGAGGGCGCGGGACTCCCGGGTGGGACCGTCCTTGCCGTCCACCACGAGCACCCGGACCCCGAGCCTGGTCAGCCAGTTGGCCAGCATCAGCCCGGTGGGTCCGGCGCCCACCACGAGGACCTCGCACGACAGCTCGGCCATCAGCGACTCCGTCCTAGATCATTTCGTCAGGGTCTCCGCGATGTTCTTCAGCAGCAGCACCTCGGCCACGCAGACCCGCTCGAACTCGCCCAGGTGCAGGCTCTCGTTCGGCCCGTGCGCGGCGGAGTGCGGGTCCTCGACCCCGGTGACCAGGATCGTCGCACCGGGGAACAACTCCTGGAAGGTGGCGATGAACGGGATCGAGCCGCCGATGCCCATGTCGACCGGCTCGACGCCGTCCCACGCCGACCGGAACGCGGCCCGGGCCGCCTCGAAGCCGGCGCCGGTCGCGTCGATCACGCACGGGTCGCCGTCGCTCTCCAGGGTCACCTCGACGTGCGCGCCCCACGGGACGTGTTTCTCCAGGTGGCTCTTGACGGCGGCGTACACCGACTTGGGGTCGTCGCCGGGCGCGACCCGCACGCCGATCTTGGCCTTGGCCGTCGCCTGCAGGGCGTTGGCCGCCTCCAGGGTGCGCGGCGCGTCGATGCCGAGCACCGAGATCGCCGGCTTGGTCCAGATCCGGTCGGTGATCGTGCCGCGGCCGATCAGGCCGACGCCGTCGAGCAGCCCGGCCTCGTGGCGGAACCGGTCCTCCGGGTAGTCGACGCTGGCGCCCTCGCGGCCGACCAGGCCGCCGACCGCCACCTCGCCGTCGTCGTCGTGCAGCGTGCTGAGCAGCCGGGACAGGGCCATCAGCGCGTCCGGCACGGCGCCGCCGAACATGCCGCTGTGCACGGCACTCTTGAGCACCTTGACCTCGACGAACAGGTTGACCAGGCCGCGCAGCGAGGTGGTCAGCGCGGGCGTGCCCACCTCCCAGTTGCCCGAGTCGGCGATCACGATCACGTCGGAGCGCAGCTCGTCCAGGTGGGCCTGGATGATCGCGTCCAGCGAGTCCGAGCCGTACTCCTCCTCGCCCTCGACGAAGACGACCACGCCGACCGGCAGCTGGTCGCCGAAGGCGCGCAGCGCGGCCACGTGCGCCATCACGCCCGCCTTGTCGTCGGCGGCGCCCCGGCCGTAGAGCCGGCCGTCCCGCTCGACCGGCTCGAACGGGTCACTGGCCCAGAGCGCGGGATCGCCGGCCGGCTGGACGTCGTGATGGGCGTAGAGCAGCACCGTGGGGGCGCCGGGCGGGGCGGGTTTCCGGCCGATCACCGCGGGCTGGCCGCCGTGCCGCACGATCTGCGTGTCGAGGCCGCAGCCCCGCAGCAGTTCGGCGACCGCCTCGGCGGAGCGCTCCACGTGTGAATGGTCGAAACCCTCGAAAGCGATGCCCGGGATCCGCACCAACCGTTCCAGGTCGGCGCGGACACCGGGCATCTCCTGCGCGATTGTGGCGCGCAGCTCGGATTCAGTAAGGCTCATGGGCCCGATCGTAGAACTGTCCCCCGACAGTTTCGTGGATCAGTTGGCCTCACCGTCGTTGTTGCCGTCGCCGCGGGCCCGCCGGCGGGCCTCGCTGGCCCAGTTCATCGCGCGGCCGGCGGCGGCGCCGGCCATGTCGGTGGCCCCGTCGCCGAATCGGCGGACCAGGCCGACCAGCGGGTCCTGCGAGTTGGCGAAGTCCTCCCGGTACGACTTGGCGGCCGCCTTGACGTCCTCGGTGACCGAGGCGTCGCCGTCCGAGTCACGACGCGGGTAGTCGCCGCCCAGAATCTGCGCGTAGGCCCCCGAGTCGATCCATTTGCGCAGCTCGGCGGCCCGGGCCACCGGGAACGGGTGGGTGCTCCACGCGGTCATGCCGATCTTGTGGATGCTGTCCCGCAGGTCGCCGCCGCCCTCGTACTCCGCGGCCTGCTCCAGGAACGCGGTGGTGTCGATCTGCGACAGGTCGCCGCCACCGGCCAGTTTCATCAGCAGCCGCAGCGACGCGGCCGGGTCCTGCCCGGCGAGCAGGCCGGCCCGGTCGGCGGAGAGCTCCGCCTTGCGCCACCACTCCAGCATCGCGGCGATGATCGCCCGGAGTGCGATCACGCCCACCGGGATCCAGCTGATGTTCGCCGCCCAGCTGGTCAGGATCATCATGATGGTCTTGTAGACGGCGTGGCCGCTGCGCACGTGGCCCAGCTCGTGGCCGAGGACCGCGCGCAGCTCGTCGTCGTCGAGCTTCTCCACCGCGCCGGTGGTGATCACGATGAACGGTTTGTCCAGGCCGATGGCCTGACCGTTGATGATCGGGGACTGGCTCACGTAGAGCTCGGGCAGCTCGGCGATGTCCAGCGTGCTGGCCGCCTCGGTGAAACGCTGGTAGACCCGCGGGTACTGCCGGTGGTCGACCCGGATCGCACCGGCCAGGTAGGCCAGCCGGAACCCGCGCTCGTTCCACATCCCGAAGAACGTCTTCACCACGTCGTCGAAGCCGCGCAGCTCGCGCAACGCGGTCAGGGCGCCGCGGTCGGCCGGGTGCTCCCAGGCCCGCGAGCTGATTCCGGTCAGCGTCACCCGGCGCCGTACCGGTCGGTTCTCCTCGTCGGTGGTCATCGATCACACCCCGTCCTCGTGGCACATCGGGCCGCGCGGCGACCGCCGCGCCGGACCCAACGTACGCCCGGGACGCAACGATGTCGTCAGGGTCGAACCCTTACGGGGCACCTGGTGCGACGAACGGCAGCCCGGCCGGCGCCCCGTCCTCCAGCAGCCGCCAGAGCGCGTCGGTGTCCAGGTGCTCGGCCACCAGATCGCCGAGCACGTCCAGGGCACGGGCCCGGATCGTGGCGTACCGGGTGTCCGGGGCGACCGTGAACCCGTGCCGGCCGGCCTGCGCCGCGACCGCGGTCAGGAACCGCCGGCGGAACTCGTCGGACTCGAAGGCGCCGTGCCAGTGGGTGCCGTAGACGTTTCCGGACACCGCGCCCTCCGGCCGGCCGTCGGCGTAGCGCAGCAGCGGCTCCGGTTCCCCCGCGGTGACCCGCCCGTGGTGGATCTCGTAGCCGGCCACCGGCATGCCCAGGCCGGACCCGGTGCTGCGGGCCAGCGTCTTGCCGGCCGCGAAGGTGATCCCGACCGGCAACAGACCCAGTCCGGGTACGACCCCGTGCCCGCTCTCCACCTCGTCGTCGATCGACTCGGCCAGCATCTGGAACCCGCCGCAGACGCCGAGCAGCGGCTTGCCGGCCGCCGCGTGCGCCAGCACCGCGCCGGCCAGCCCGGTCTCCCGCAGCCAGGCCAGGTCGCTGACGGTGGCCTTGGAGCCGGGCAGCACGACCAGGTCGGCGTCGGCGACGTCGCCCGGCTCGACGGTCAGGTGCACCCGGACGCCCGGCTCGGCGGCCAGCGCCTCGGCGTCGGTGGCGTTGGAGATCCGGGGCAACCGGATCACCGCGACCCGCAGCCACTCCCGGCCGTGCGGCGGGCCGGGCCGGCCCAGCGTCGTCCCGTACGCCAGCGAGTCCTCGGCGTCCAGCCACACGTCCCGGTGGAACGGCAGCACGCCGTGCACCGGACGCCCGGTCACCGCGGTGATCATGTCGTTGCCCGGCTGGAGCAGCCCCAGGTCGCCCCGGAACTTGTTGATCACGAACCCGGCGACCAGCGCCTGGTCCTCGGCGGAGAGCAGCGCCAGGGTGCCGAAGAAGGCCGCGAAGACCCCGCCCCGGTCGATGTCGCCGACCACCAGCGTGGGCAGCCGGAACCGGCGGGCCAGGCCCATGTTGACGAAGTCGCCCTCGCGCAGGTTGATCTCGGCGGGGCTGCCGGCGCCCTCACAGATCACCGCGTCGTAGTCGGCGCGCAGGTCGGTGAGCGTGGCGTACGCGGTCTCGGCCAGCTTGGGGCGCAGCGACCGGTAGTTCCCGGCGGTCACCGTGTCGATCGCCTCGCCGAGCAGGATCACCTGGCTGGACCGGTCGCTGCCGGGCTTCAGCAGCACCGGGTTGAACCGCAGGTCCGGTGCGAGGCCGCAGGCCTCGGCCTGCATGGCCTGGGCCCGGCCGATCTCGCCGCCCCGGCCGTCGGGGGCGACCACGACGACCGAGTTGTTGGACATGTTCTGCGCCTTGAACGGGGCGACCCGGACGCCGTTGCGGTGCAGCCAGCGGCAGATGCCGGCGGTGAGGACGCTCTTGCCGGCGTCCGATGTGGTGCCGGCGATCAGGAGGCCGGCGGTCATCGGGCGGCGCTCCGGGTGGCGGTCCGGGCGGCGACGCCGGCGACGATGCTGGTGGCCCCGTTGGGGCCCCACCCCCACCCCCGCCGCCTCCGCACCGCTTCGCAACCGCCCCGCACCAGCGCTCCCCCGGCAGCCAGCACCACCGCCGCCACCCCGACCGCCCCGGAGATCCGAGCCGCCCGGGTCAGATGCACCGCCCCCGGCCGAGGCCCGTCCCCGAGGAACGGCCGCGTCTCACTACGTCCGAAATAGACATTCCGTCCCCCGAGCCGCACCCCGAGCGCCCCGGCCATCGCCGCCTCGCACTGCCCCGCGTTCGGCGACGGATGATCCCCCCGGTCCCGCCGCCACACCCGCAGCGTCTCCCGCGGCGACCCCCGCCCGATCGGCGCCACCGCGACCGTCAGCAGCCCGGTCAGCCGCGCCGGAGCCAGGTTCAGCAGATCGTCCAGCCGGGCCGCCGCCGTGCCGAACCGCGCGTACCGTGCCGACCGGTGCCCGACCATCGCGTCCAGCGTGTTCGCCGCGCGGTAGCCGAGCAGCCCGGCCGGCCCGAGCAGCGCGCCCCAGAACAGCGGCGCCACCACCGCGTCCGAGGTGTTCTCGGCGACCGACTCGACCGTGGCCCGGGCCAGCTCCGCCTCGTCCAGCGCGGATGGGTCCCGCCCGCACAGGTGGTTGAGCCGGCCGCGGGCCGCGGCCAGGTCCCCGGCGGCCAGGTGGCCGGCCATCACCCGGGACTCCTTGCGGAGGGTCCGGCCGCCCAGCACGGTCCAGGTGGCGGCGGCGGTGAGCGCGAACCGGGCGACCGGCACGCGCCGGGTGGCCCGGCCGGCGGCCAGCCCGGCGAGCGCCGGGACGCCCACCGCGACCGCGGTGAACACCGCGCCGGTCCGGCGCCGGGGCTGGTAGACCCGGCGTTCCAGGGCGGCGGCCGCGGTGCCGAAACCGGCGACCGGGTGGTAGCGGCGCGGGTCGCCGATCGCGGCGTCCACCAGATATCCGGCGATCAGTCCGGCCGCGTCAGCGGTCCACCGGTACGGCACGTGTCTCTTCCGATCTTTGAGCGGCGAACGAACGTCAGCGGCCGAACGGCGTCAGGTCGAACGCCCAGACCGCCAGCGCCGCCGGCTCGGACTCCGGGTACGGCACCGGCTCCAGCGCGCCCCACTGGATGGAGCCGGGCGCGCGGTCCTCCAGGAACTCCACGACGATGGCGCGCAGATCCTCGGTCACCTGGTAGGCGACCGGAAAGACCAGGTCGCTGGGTTTGCGGGTGCCGGCCGAGCAGCGCAGCTGTCCGGCCTCCGCGTCGTGCCACACGTAGAAGGTCGCGGTGCCCCGGTGCCCGGAGCTGGTCACCTGCTCGCGCAGCGCGGCCGCGGCCTCCTCGAAGGCGGCCACCACCTCGTCGGGCGACGTGCCCAGGCGCTCGTGCGGCGGCGCGCCGAACCAGGTGGTGTTGGCCTGCTCGGCGTCTTGATCCTCGGGCGTTAGCACCATCGTCTCGTCGGCGAGGGCGCGGATGTCCTTCAGCATCACCGCTTCAGTCTGCCGGTTGGGGTTGTCTCTCGACCAATCGGGCCGCTCCGCCTGGCGGCTCGGAGAAGCGGCCCGATCGGCCCATCCCGATCGAGGGAATCGGTCATGATCGACAAAGCTGGCACGTCTGTCCGCCCCGCACCGGCGGCCGGCCCCGGACCCCACGCGGCCGGGCCGCCGGGCGCCACTCACCTCGGGATCCGCAGGGGGAGACCCCGGGGTGGCGGCTGTGCGGGAAGGTCTCAGGCCGCTACCGGCTGCTTCTTCGTACGGCGGGGGCGCCGGATCTCGGCGGTGACCGGCTCGGCCGGCGTCTCCTCGGTGGCGCTCTGCTCGGCCGGGCTCTCCTCGGGCGTGTCCTCCTCGGGCGTGCTCTCCTGGGCCGCGGTCTCCTCGGCCAGCTCGGCCATCACCTCCAGGAAGGCCGGCTCGGCGTCGCCGGGGATCAGCTCGGGCAGGCCGTCGCCGTACCGCACCGGGGTGTCGCCGTCGGCCACCGGCTCGGCCGGCTCGCCGCCGACCACGGTGTCCGTCTCGGTGTCCTCCACGGTGCTGGTCCCGGCCGGGCGGGAGCGGTAGAACCGGGATCGGCCGCGGGCCAGGTCGTGGCCGACGGCGAGGGCCTCCATCTCGTACGAGACGCGGTGGTTGGCCTCCTCGTCCTGCCAGTCCCGGGTGTACAGCCGGCCGAAGACGATCACCGGATCGCCGACGTTGATCGAGGAGCCGACGTTCTCGGCGAGCTTGCGCCAGGCGGAGACCCGGACGCGGAGCGTGTTGCCGTCGACCCAGCAGCGGTTCTCCCGGTCGTACCGGCGGGCGGTGGAGGCGAGCCGGAAGTTGGCCACCAGCTGGTTGGAATGGGTGGTGCGGCGCCACTCGGGCTTGGTCAGCACGTTGCCGACGACGACGATGTGCGTGTCGAACACTGGTCTCTCCTTGTGTCGGGTGCTGCGGACGTGGCTCAGCCTGGCCCGCCGGCCGGCGCCGGGTGGCTCGCCCTGTGGACGGCGCGGGAATGTGGACGACCGGTTCGGATCGCGGACGATCTGTTATGGCGCGGTACCGCGTACCCATGGGTAACCTGTCCGGGTGGAGACCGACGTCCTGGGCTGGCCGTACGAACGGCACACCATCGAGCTGGGCACCGACGACGAGGGCCCGGTCGTGGCCACGCTGGTCCGGCGGCGCGCCGAGCAGCCGTCCCGCCGGGCGGTGCTGCACGTCCACGGGTTCGTGGACTATTTCTTCCAGACCCATCTGGCCGACTTCTTCGTCGCCCGTGGCTGGGATTTCTACGCCCTCGACCTGCGGAAGTACGGGCGCAGCCTGCTGCCGCACCAGACTCCGAACTTCGCCCGCAGCCTGACCGAGTACTACCCGGAGCTGGACGAGGCGGCCCGGATCATCCGCGCCGAGGACGGCCACGACCAGCTGCTGGTGACCGGGCACTCGACCGGCGGGCTGATCACCTCGCTGTGGGCGCACGCGCGCCGCGAGCAGGGGATCGTCGACGGGCTGTTCCTGAACAGTCCGTTCTTCGACTTCAACCTGCCCTGGTTCATGCGGCGGCCGGCGATGGCGATGCTGATCGCGGCGACCGGCCGGACGCCGTACCGTCAGCTGCCGACGCCCTCACTCGGCCTCTACGGCCAGAGCCTGCACCAGGACTACCACGGCGAGTGGACCTACGACCTGGCGTGGAAGCCGATCCTCGGCTTCCCGGTCCGGATGGGCTGGCTGGCCGCGATCCGCCGCGGTCAGCGCCGGCTGCAGGCCGGCCTGTCGATCGACGCGCCGGTGCTGGTCGCCTGCTCGGACCGGACGTTCCGCGGCCGCGCCTGGCACGAGGACGTGCACGTGACCGATTCCGTCCTGGACGTCGAGCACATCGTCCGGTGGGCGCCGGGCCTCGGCCCGCGGGTGACGATCGCCCAGTTCAACGGCGGCAAACACGACCTGACGCTGTCCGGCAAGGAGGTCCGCGCCGAGGTCTTCCGGGAGCTGGGCCGCTGGGTCGACGCGTTCGTCCCGGCGCCCGGCACGCCGGAGATCGAGATCCCGCCGGCCCCGGAGGACCAGGGCGGCCGGGCGGTGGCCCTGGAGGCCGCCGAGGCCGCCGTCGAGCAGGCCGCCGACGAGGCAGACGACAAGTCCGGCACGACCGCCTAGTATGTGCTGGCCAGCGCTCGTAGCTCAGCGGATAGAGCAACGGACTTCTAATCCGTCGGTCGTAGGTTCGAATCCTACCGGGCGCGCTTGTTCTCTTTCTGACCTGCGACGGGGCCCGCCGGCTCGCTCGGAGCCGGCGGGCCCGTTCGCGGTAGGTCAGCGGACGCGGATGCGGACCGTGTCGAAGGCCGGGGTCTGGTTGGCGCGCTCCATCATCGGAATCCGGTGCGAGCCGTCGCCGGCCCACGAGGCGCACTGCGCGAGCCCGGACTGCGGCAGGCCCGGCACCTGAATGGTCACGCTGTCCGGGGTGCGGCCGCCCTTGCTGTCCTCGGTCGCCACGAAGAAGGCCGGGACCGGGTCCGGGGCGGGCGCCGTGTTGGTGCTCGCCAGCATCCGGCAAGCGGTGTGGAAGTGGCCGCGGACCAGCCCGTTCCGCAGCACGCTGGACTCCACGTAGTAGCCGCCCTGACCGGCCGCCAGGAACCGGTCACGGATCAGGTTCCGGGTGCTCACCCGCAGCGTGAAGGCCTGGTTCCGGTTCACCTGGCGGGGCGCCGAGGTGATCAGCAGCGACGGGTTGTTGGCGGCCGAGCCGACCTCACCGAACTCGGTGGAGACGCACCGGTCGCCCTTCTGGAAGCCGTCGTGCCGGGGCAGCCGGCTGCTGTCGCAGCTGTTGGTCAGGATGCCGAGGTTGCCGCCGGGCACCGCGGCGGTCCCGGTGGCCACCGGGTTCGCCGGGGCAGCGCCGCCGCCGTCCTTGGTGAGCGTGCAGGCGGCCAGGCCGGCGGCGTTCAGGTTCGGCTTGGCCGCGTTCCGGCCGATCGCCGTCTCGATCCGGCTGATCGCAGCGAACCGCTTGTCCTTGAGCGGGCCGAGGATCGCGTTCTGGATGAAGTTCGCCCCGCCCTGCCCCTTGGTGTCGGCGATCCGCTTGTTGGCCTCGGCGATCTGCGTCTTGAGCAGCTCGAGGTTCCGGTTCACCTCGTTGCGCGCCTGGGCCGGGACGGCCACATTGACCTTGACCTCCGGGCAGTTGACGGTGGGCGTGGCTTCGGCGGCCGAGGCGACGCCAAGGCCGATGCCGGCGATGGTCACCGCGACTCCCACGACCGCGGCCACCTGCCAGCGACGCGACTTGCTGCTGATTCTGGAGCGATACATTGGCCGGCGCCTTCCCCTGGCGAAGAATCCTTCGTCCATCGGTACGGGATCGCTCCCAGAATGGATCAACGCCGGCCGGGAAGTATTCTCAGCGGATGCTCGCCAGCCTGCTGTTCGCCGTCGCCGCGGTCGCCCTCGTGGCCGGCGTGCTGCTCGGTTTCCGCCTGGCCCGGTCCCGTTGCCAGGCCGCCCGGCACGACGAGGCGGTCGCCATCGTGACCGCCCTGGTGCACACCCCGGACGCCACCGACCTCTACGAGCGTGCCCACCGGCTGCTGCTCGACGAGCCGGCGGCCGGTGGGGCACGGTGACGGTGGTTCAGGCCGCGGCCAGCGCCTCGGTCGGCGCCAGCCGGGCCGCCCGGATGGCCGGGTAAAGTCCGGCGATCGCGCCGATCACCAGGGTGGCGCCGATCCCGCCCGCGGTCACCCAGAGCGGGACCGCGACCGGCCAGTCCTGGCTGGTGGCGTAACCGGCGGTCACCACGATCCCGCCGAGCACCCCGCCCAGCCCGCCGAGCAGCGACAGCAGCAGCGACTCGGCGACGAACTGGGTGCGGATCTGGCCCCGGGTGGCGCCCAGCGACCGGCGCAGCCCGATCTCGGCCCGCCGCTCCAGCACCGAGATGACCATGGTGTTGGCCACCCCGATCCCGCCGACCAGCAGCGCGACCGCGCCGAGGCCGAGCAGCAGGGCGTTGAACGTCTGGTTGGCGGCCCGCTTCGGCAGCAGGGCGTCGGACGGGTTGGACACCTGTACCTCGTCCGGGTTCTCCGGGTTGGCGGTCGCCGCGAGCACCGCCCGCACCGCCTCCACCTGCGACTCGACCGAGCGGGTGTAGACGGTGGTGGCGTGCCCGTCGAACCGCAGATACGACTTCGCGGCGTCCCACCCGATGAGCACCGCGTTGTCCAGCTCGGAGGCGAGCGGCACGCTGTTCAGCACCCCGAGCACCCGGTACCAGCGCCCGTCGATGTAGACCGACGGCACGTCGCCGAGCCGGCGCGCGGCCGCCGAGCCGAGCACCACCGCCGGATACTTCGCGGTGGCCGCGTTCAGCCAGGCGCCCTCGGCCAGCGTCGCGCCGACCGTCTTGAGCAGGTCGAGCTGGGCGGCCAGCAGGGCCAGTCCGCCGGTCTCCCCGGACGGGATCCGGTCGGTGCGGTAGATCGACGTGTCCGGCACCTTGCCGACCGCGGTCGCGGCGGTCACCGGCCCGATCCGTTCGATCATCGGCAGCGCCTCGTCGGGCAGCGTCGCGTCCTCGCCGAACATGGTGTTGCCCGGCGACACGGTCAGCATGTTGGTGCCCAGCTGGGCCAGCGCCCGGTCCAGGTTGGCCCGGCTGGACGCGGAGATGCCGACCACGGCGACCATCGCGGCGATGCCGATCGCGATGCCCAGCGCGGAGAGCACCGCCCGCAGCGGCCGGGCCCGCAGGCCGGACCCGCCGAGCCGGAACAGGTCGGCGGCGCCGAGCCGGGCCGGGCGCAGCGACGGCCGCGCCGACTCCTCCACGACCACCATTCAGACCACCTCCCCGTCGCGCATCGGGACCTGGCGGGGCAGCGAGCCGGCGATCTCGTGGTCGTGCGTGATCACCAGGACCGTGGTGCCGGCCGCGTTCAGCTCGCGGAGCAGGTCGACCACGCCGGCCCCGGCGACCGAGTCCAGGTTGCCGGTGGGCTCGTCGGCCAGCAGCACCGCCGGGTCGCCGGCCACCGCGCGGGCCACCGCGACTCGCTGCCGCTCTCCTCCGGAGAGCTGATGCGGGCGATGCCCGAGACGATCGCCGAGGCCGACCCGGATCAGGGCGGCTTCGGCGCGCCGCTCCCGTTCCTTTTTCGGTACGCCGGAGTAGAGCAGTCCGTCCGCGACGTTGGCCACCGCGTTCCGCCCCGGCGCCAGGTGGAACTGCTGGAACACGAAGCCGATGGAGCGGGCCCGCAGCGCCGACAGTTGCCGGTCGGACAGGGCCGCCACGTCGTGCCCGGCGATCCGGATGGCGCCGCTGGTCGGCCGGTCCAGGGTGCCGATCATGTGCAGCATGGTGGACTTGCCGGAGCCGGACGGGCCGACGATGGCGATCAGCTCGCCGGCCGCCACGGTGAGGTCGACCGAGCGGAGCGCGGTGACCCCGCCCGGATAGGTCTTGGTGACCTCGCTCAGTTCGATCACCGGGCTCATGCCGGGACCCCGACCTTCATGCCCTCGGCGAGGCCGTCGCCGGAGACCTCGACCCGGCCGTCGGCGAACAGGCCGGTCCGCACCGCCACGATCCTGGTGGTGCCGCCGTCCACCACCTGCAGGCCGTAACCGCCCTCGGCGAGCGCCAGCAGCGCGTTGATCGGCACGGTCAGCACGTTCTCGGCCTTCGAGGCGACGAAGAGCACGGTGACCGCCGCCTGGTTCAGCCCGGCCGGCGCCTTGTCGAAGGTCAGCGTCACGCCGACCTTGGTGGTGTCCTCCTCCCCCGGGTTCTCGGCCTGTTCGACGGTGGTCTCGACCTCGCTGATCCGGGCCGGGACCACGGTTGCGTCGGGCAGCGTGACGTCGACCTTCGCGCCCTTCTTGGCCAGCCGCTGGTCGGCCACGTCGAGTTCCACGGTGGCGACCCGGCCGGTGTCGCTGACCTGCAGCAGCTCGGTGCCCGGCTGGGCGGCCGCGCCAGGTTCGACGGTGTGCGAGTCGATCCGCAGCGCCCGGGGCTTGAACACCACCCGGCCGAGCTCCACCGTGCCGGTCTCGTCCAGGCCGAGGTCGTCCTGCCACTGCTCGACCGCGTCGGCGGTGGCCGAGGTGTACTCGTCGTCCACCGTGAAGCCCCGGTAGCCGAGCGCCCAGAGGTTCTTCTCCAGCTGCTTGACGTCGGCGCCCTCGGCACCGGAGGAGAGCGAGCGGTAGGCGGGCAGCGTGCCGTACATCAGCAGCACCGGCTTGTTGTCCATCTTGTACAGCGGTTTGCCGCGTCTGACGGTGGCGCCGACGGCGGGCAGCCAGGTGACCGTGCCGCTGCGGCTGGAGGCGAGCCCGGTGGTGTCGCCGTAGCCCAGGGTCCCGTCGTGGCTCTCCTTGTCGACCAGGGTCTGCTTCGTCACGTCGGCGGTCGCGGCCGGCGGGCTGCTGCCGGCCTGTGCCGGCTCGCTGCCGTCCGGCAGGTCGCCGACCAGGACGAACGCCGCAGCCCCACCGGCCACCAGCACCCCGGCCGCGGTCGCGGTGGTCCATTTCCGGTTCACGCGTTGCCCCCCGACCCCGCCTCGTCGTTCTCGGTGTGCTTGTCGTCGGGCTTCGGCCCGTACTGTTCGCACTTCTTCTCGGCGGCCTTGAAGGTGGGCGACTCGGGATCGATGCCCATCCGGCTGTCCAGGCCGATGCCCCCTTCCGCGCTCGGATCCGGGAAGTTGGGCACCCCGTTCTCGCGCATGCACTTGGACATCTGCCGGAGCTTCTCCATGTCCTCGGCGCTCGGCTTCCGGCCGGCCACGCGGTCCGGCGCCCACTGCTTGCAGGCCTGCTGAGCGGCCTGGAAGTCCTCCGGTTTGACGTTCTGCGGCATCTTGAGGGTCTGCCTGCCCTCGACCGGGTCGGGGAACCAGGTCATCCCGTGCTCGCGCATGCACCTCGCGAACTTGACCGGGGCGTCCGGATCGTCGCTGGGGGTCGCGGACGCGGCCGGTCTCCCGGTCCCGGCGCTCTGCGCGGTGGCCACCGTCGGGTCGCCTCCGGCGGCCTTCCCGCAGCCGGCCGGCGCCACGGCGAGGAGCAGCCCCGCCACCAGGATCGTCGCCCTTCTCATCGGTCGTCTCCTTCACCGGCGGCCGGGCGGCCGCCACGCACCGAAGTAGAGCGATCCGGAGGTTTCCCCGGCGTCACGGAAAACGGTGACGCCGAGGTGACAGCGGCCCGGGTCAAGATGGACGCATGCGGATCCTGGTGGTCGAGGACGAACCGCTGCTGGCCGACGCGGTGGCGCAGGGCCTGCGGCGCGAGGCGCACGCGGTCGACGTCGTCTACGACGGCGGGTCCGCCCTGGAGCGCATCGAGGTGAACGACTACGACGTGGTGGTGCTGGACCGGGACGTGCCGGTGGTGCACGGCGACAAGGTGTGCCAGGTGCTGGCCGAGCGCAACGCCGACATCCGGGTGCTGATGCTGACCGCCGCGGCCGGCGTCGACGACCGGGTCACCGGGCTCTCCCTGGGCGCCGATGACTACCTGCCGAAACCGTTCGCCTTCCGGGAGCTGTCGGCCCGGGTCGCGGCGCTCGGCCGGCGCGCCCGGCCGGCCGCGCCGCCGGTGCTGCGCCGGGCCGGGATCAGCCTGGATCCGTACCGGCGCGAGGTGCACCGGGACGGGCGCTACGTGCCGTTGTCCCGCAAGGAGTTCGCCGTGCTCGCCGAGCTGCTCCGGGCGGACGGCACCGCGGTCTCCGCGGAGACCCTGCTGGAGAAGGCCTGGGACGAGAACGCCGACCCGTTCACCCACGCCGTCCGGATGACCATCCTCAAGCTCCGCCGCAAGCTGGGTGACCCGCCGGTGGTGCTGACCGAGCCGGGAGTGGGGTACCGGATCCGATGAGTCTCACCGTGCGGGCCCGGCTCACCCTGGTCTACGGCGGCCTGTTCGTGCTGGCCGGGCTGGTCCTGCTGGGCGTCACCTACGTGCTGGTCGGCCGGGACGCCATGGTGGCCGGCGAGCGGCGGGCCGAGATGGTGATCGGCCCGGACGGGCAGCCGGCCGCCCTCAACACCATCGTCAAGGACGTCCGGGCGGACGCCCTGCACGCGCTGCTCACCCAGGGCGCGATCGCGCTGGTCCTGGTGAGCGCGGCGACGATCGCGCTGGGCTGGCTGATCGCCGGCCGGATGCTGCAGCCGCTGCACCAGATCACCGCGACCGCCCGGCGGATCGCCGAGTCGCCGGCCGCCGACCGCGGCCTGCACGAGCGGATCGCCCTGCGGGGGGCCGACGACGAGGTGAAACGGCTGGCCGACACGTTCGACGTGATGCTGGCCCGGCTGGACCACTCGTTCGACGGGCAGCGCCGGTTCATCGCCAGCGCCTCGCACGAGCTGCGCACCCCGCTGACGCTCAACCGCACGCTGCTCGAGGTGGCGCTGGAGCCGGAGAGCGCGTCGCCGGAGGTACGCCAGCTCGGCGCCACCCTGCTGGCGATCAACGACCGGCACAGCCGGTTGATCGACGGGCTGCTGCTGCTGGCCCGTTCGGACCGGGAGGTGACCGAGCGGTCGTACGTGGATCTCGCCGACATCGTCGACCACGTGGCCGTCGCGGACACCGTCAAGGTGGTCGCCGAGCCGCGGGAGGCCGCCGTGCTGGGCGACCCGGTGCTGCTGGAACGCCTGGTGCAGAACCTGGTGGAGAACGGCGTCCGGCACAACGTCCCGCAGAACGGCTGGGTCCGGGTGGTCACCCTGACCCGCCCGGACGGCTGGGTGGAGCTGCGGGTGGCCAACTCCGGCCCGGTCATCCCCCGCTACGAGGTGCCCGGCCTGTTCGAGCCGTTCCACCGGTACCGCAGCGAGCGGCTGGTCTCGCCGGGCGCCGGCCTGGGCCTGTCGATCGTCCGGGCGGTGGCCCGGGCGCACGGCGGCGACGTCCGCGCCGACGCCCGCGACGACGGCGGGCTCGAGGTCACCGTGCTGCTGCCGCGGGCTCCCTAGTCCGGGTCTCGCTGCGCCGGGCCAGGCCCACCACCCCGGCGCCCATCACCAGCACGGCGACCGCGGCGGCGACCAGTCCCCCGGTCCCGAACCGCACCCCTTCCCCGAAGACGACCACCCCGGCCACCGCTGCTACCAGCGGATTCGTCACGCTGACCGTGGCGAGCGGCGCGGCCAGGCCGGCGCCACGATAGGAAAGCTGGCCGAACAGGTATCCGGCGGCCGCGAACGCCACGACCATGGCGCCGGCCATGATGGACTCCCGTCCCGGACGGCCGCTGGTGATCGCCGCGAGGACCGCTTTCGACAGCACCGACGCGATCCCGAAGGCCACCCCGGACGCCACGGCCAGCAGCACCGCCCGGATCCGCGCCCCGGCGCGCCAGGCCGCGAGCGCGCACAGCAGCACCACTCCGGTGGTGATCGACGACAGCACGCGCACGGACCGCCCGGTGAGCAGCGCCGGTCCGTCCGGCTGGGTCGACAGGGACAGGATCAGGGCCAGCCCGGCCACCGTGAGCGCGGCGTCCCGCCAGGCCGCCGCGCTGACCCGGCGGTGGTAGCGGACCACCTGGATGGGCAGCGCGAACAGCAGGGTCAGGGTGCCCAGCGCCTGCACCACGGCGACCGTCCCGAAATTCAGCGCCAGCACGTGCAGCGCCACGCCGGCGCCGGTGAGCAGCAGCGCCGCGGCCCAGCGTGACCACCCGCGGTGCCGGTGCCCGGCGAGGCGCTCCTGGGCCACGGCGGCCGCCGCGTAGGCCGCGGCGGACAGCACGGACAGCCCGGCCGCCCACCCCACTGGTGCCACCCTCCGAAAATACCGCCCGGACCGCATGGGACCCGTCACAGTGGCACGAACCGGACCGACCCACACGGCGGGAAAATCCGTTTCCCGGTACGGAACGCGCTGCCACGATCCGGATCGCGCGTTGCACATCGGCAGAGAGGCTCTGAACCGGCCGAGCCACACCGGCCGTACCCACCGCGACAGCACACCGGAGAACCCCGGCAACCGCCCGGTTGTTGGGACCTCACCCACACCGCACCGGCCCGCAGCGCCGAGGGGACTAGGCTTGACGCCCTGTGAACTGGGCTTCGGCGTGGCGGCCCGGGCGGTCTACCGAAACATGGAACGGAAGATGATGATCGACCAGCCCAAGGTGCGAGTCCTGCTTTTGGAGAGCATCCATCCCGATGCGGTGTCCCGGCTCGAGGAGGACGGCTTCCAGGTCGAGTCCGTGGCGAGCGCGCTGGACGAGGCCGAGCTGATCGAGCGCATCTCCGGCGTGCACCTGCTCGGCATCCGCTCGAAGACCAAGGTCACCGCGAAGGTGCTGGCCGCCGCCGACAGCCTGGTGGCGATCGGCGCGTTCTGCATCGGCACCGACCAGATCGACCTGACCACCGCCTCGACGTCCGGGATCGCGGTGTTCAACGCCCCGTTCTCGAACACCCGCTCGGTGGTGGAGCTGGCGATCGCCGAGATCATCGCGATGACCCGCCGGCTCACCGAGAAGAACGCGCTGATGCACCAGGGCGTCTGGGACAAGTCGGCGGACGGCGCGCACGAGATCCGCGGCCGCCGGCTCGGCATCATCGGGTACGGCAACATCGGCACCCAGCTCTCCGTCCTGGCGGAGAACCTGGGCATGTCGGTCTCCTTCTACGACACCGCCGACAAGCTGGCGCTGAGCAACGCGCACCGCTGCGCCAGCCTGGACGAGCTGCTGGAGAGCAGCGACATCGTCACCCTGCACGTCGACGGCCGGCCGGGCAACGCCGGCTTCTTCGGCGCCGAGCAGTTCGCCAAGATGCGCCCGGGCAGCCTGTTCCTCAACCTGTCCCGCGGCATCGTCGTCGACCACCTGGCGCTGCGCGACGCGCTGAAGAGCGGCCACCTGGCCGGCGCCGCCGTCGACGTCTTCCCGCAGGAGCCGAAGGGCCGGGGCGACGAGTTCCTCTCCGAGCTGCGCGGCCTGCCGAACGTGATTCTCACCCCGCACATCGGCGGTTCGACCGAGGAGGCCCAGTCCGACATCGGCGGCTTCGTGGCGAACAAGCTGGCCAAGTTCCTCACCGAGGGCAACACCACGCTCAGCGTGAACCTGCCCGGCGTGGTCCTGCCCGAGCAGCCCGGCCTGCACCGGATCGTGCACGTGCACATCAACACCCCGGGCGTGCTGGCCCAGGTCAACCGGATCCTGGCCGAGCACAACGTGAACGTCGAGGGTCAGCTGCTGAGCACCCGCGGGGAGTACGGCTACCTGATCACCGACATCGGCAAGGGCTACAGCGACGAGGTCCTGGAGCAGCTGCGCGCGATGGACCAGACGGTCCGCCTCCGCGTCCTGTCCTGATCCGGGCGCCCGCCTCGGGGGTCACCCGGCTTCCACGTTCAGCAAGGTGATCTTCGAGGCGGCCTCGACGTCGTAGCGGCCGGCGGCGTCCCAGTTCTTCGGGGTGAGCGTCGACCCGGGCGCGACGTCGCGCAGCGTCCGGCTGCCGGCCGTGACGGTGCTCGCCCCGCCGCCGACCTTGACCCGGATCGGGCTGCCGGCCGGCGCCTTGAGGGTCAGCTCCTCCACCCCGCCGGTGATCTTCACCGGCACCGTCCCGGACGCCGCGGACAGCGCCATCACCGCCCGCCGGGTCCCGCCGACCAGCTCGATCCCGGCCACCTGGCCCTGGCCCAGGTCCACGTCGCGTTCCGCGGCGTAGCCGGAGAACCGCAGCGTCCAGCGCACCGACCGGGCCAGCACCACGTCCACCTCGCCGTCCGCCTCGTCGCCCTGCCGGGTCACCTGCAGGCGTACCGCGTCGTCGGTGAGCTGCGGGCTGGGCCGCAGCGACGAGCCGTCCGGGGTGCTGATCCGGAACAGGTCGCCGCCGATGTCGGCGACCGTCACCCGCACCCGGTCGCTGGCCGCGAGCATCTCGAAGGACGCCGTGCTCCGGCCGCCGAGCGGCGCGGTCACCAGCCGGGAGCCGCCGGTGCCGGCGTCGCCGCCGCCGAGGTTCAGCATCTGGTTGACCTTGGAGTCCGGCCCCGAGTAGAAGACCACCCCGGTCAGCGCGAGGACCAGCACGGCGACCAGCCCGAGCACCGCCATGCCCGCGGTGACCAGGCGGGATCCGCGCGGCCGCGGGGGTGGCGGCACCGGGACCGAGCGTGGCGGGCCGGCCGGGTCGGGGGGCAGCGACGGCGGCGGGATCAGCGTGTCGGCCCAGCTCGGCTCCTCCCAGGACGGCAGGTTCGCCCACGGCCCGGCGGCCGGCGCGGCCGGTGCCGCCGGTGCGGGGGCCGTCGTCTCGGGGGTGTGGCGGACGACCGGCAGGCCCCCGGACTCCGGCTCGGGGTCGGGGTCGCCGGGCGATCCGCCCAGCGGGCGGTTGCCGCTGATCGGACCGGCGGTGAAGCCGAACGACGCCCGGCCGGGCCCGCTCGGCGAGGCCGGGCCGTACTCGGGCGGGCTGACCGGCGCCGGTGCGGGGGTGGCGGCCGGCGTGGCCGGCGCGGCGGCGTCCCCGAACCAGCTGGTGCCGTCGGTGGACTCCGTCGCGGCCGGCCCGGCGTTCTGCCCGGCCGGGTTGCGGTGCAGCCGGTCCCGGTCCGCGCGCCGGCGCTGTGGCAGCTCTCCCGACGGCTGACCTGCCGACTCCGGCGTTGTGCCGTCGGCGACGGTACGGTCCACGGCGGATGTCCTCTCCCCTGCGACGTCGTCACTCGACGCCCACGAGGCAATACGGATCGCAGCCCTCCGCAGATGAACCGAATCGAAGAGTGATCGGCGAAATTACCGGAGGTCAGGCCGGACCAGCCCGCGCCGGGTGGCGATCGCCACCGCCTCGAGCTGGCTGTGCGCCCCGAGCTTGGCGAGCACCGCCTTCTGGTACCCCCGGCAGGTGTGCACGCTGATGCCCAGCCGGCGGGCCACCGCGCGGGCGTCCAGACCGGCCGCCATCAGCTGCAGCACCTCGTCCTCGCGGGCGGTGAGCCCGCTGCTCGCCCGGGTGACGGTGGCCGGGCTGGTGCTGCGCAGCAGCCGGGCCATGATGTCGGTGGAGACCGTCATCCCGCCGCCGTGCGCGGTCCGCAGCGCGTTCAGCACCTCGGCCAGCGCGCCGTTCTTGGAGATGAAGCCGGCCGCGCCGAACGAGGTGGCCCGGCTGATCAGCCCCGGGTCCTCGCGAGCAGTGAGGATCACCACACGGACGTCCGGCTGGCGTACCCGGATCAGTTGCGCGATGGCGATGCCGTCCGCATCGGACAGTTCCGGATCGAGCAGGATGACGTGCGGTGACAGCTCGGACGCGAGGTGCAACGCCTCGGCGCCGGTCCGCGCGTGCCCCACCCACTGCAGGTCGGGCTGCCCCGCCAGGGCATGTCCGAGCAGCTCAGCAAAGGTCTGGTGACCGTCGACGACGAGCACTCGGATCGCCTCGCCGTTTCCCATGCGTACACCATCCTCTGTCCAGCGGTTCAGCCCGATGGGCCCCGCGCAGTCTAAGGACTACCCACCACCACGCCCGCCCTACCAACAGGCGGCCGTTGCGCCACGAGGACGCCAGGTTGCCAGCCGAGCGGCGCGCGATGACCAGTCTTTCGGCCGAGGGCACCCCCCGCATTGGGGCTTGCCGCCACCCGCGGCCGCCGACACGATTTTGCATCATGTACGAGATTCAGCTCTTCGGCCGCATCGAGGTCCGTACCCGTGGCATCCGCCTCACGGGCGACGACTTCGGCGGTGACCGCCCGCGCCAGTTGCTCGCCCTGCTGGCGCTGCACGGTGAGCTGTCGCTTGTGGAGCTGGCCGAGCTGGTGGGCGCCCCGCCGGCCACGGTGAAGTCCGACCTCAAGGTGTTGCGGGAGGCCCTGGAGCCGGGCGGGCGCGGCCGCGACTCGGTGCTGGTCGGCCGGTTCGGGCGTTACCACCTGGACACCGAGCGTGCCCGGGTCGACGTGCACACCTTCGATCAGCTGATCCGGGCCGCCGAGGGCCGCTCGCCGGAGCGCGCCGCCCGGCCGCTGACCGCGGCCGCCTTCCTGGCCGCCCGCCCGCTGCTCGAGGACGAGGACACCCCGTGGGCCGCCGAGCTGCGCGCGGAGTACCGCGCCAAGCTGCTGATGGCCCAGCCCCCGGTTACCGCGGGCCGCTGAGCCGAGGGTCCCCGAGGGGGGACAATCACCGGGTGCTCGACGCCCCGACCGCTCTGCTCCCGGTCCCGCTGGCCCCGGAGATCTCGCTCTACCTGGTCGACGCCCCGGTCGGCCTCTTCGACCTGACCGGCGGCGAGTTCCGCAGCGACGTCCCGCCGCCGTTCTGGGCGTTCGTCTGGGCCGGCGGCCAGGCCCTGGCCCGTTACCTGCTGGACCACCCGGCCGAGGCGGCCGGCCGCCGGGTCCTCGACCTGGCCACCGGCTCCGGGGTGGCCGCGATCGCCGCCGCCCACTGCGGCGCCGCCGAGGTCGCCGCCACCGACATCGATCCGGACGCGGTCGCCGCCGCGCACCGCAACGCGGCCGCCAACGGCGTCACCCTCACCGCCGAGCCGGACCGGCCGGAGCTGGTGCTGGCCGGCGACGTCTTCTACAGCCCCTCGGTCGCCCCGCGGATCGCCGGGCAGTTGCGCGCCTTCCGGCGAAACGGGGCGTCGGTGCTGGTTGGCGATCCCGGCCGTGGGTATTTCCCGGAACGGCTCTTCGAGCTGATCACCGAGTACGTGGTGCCGGTCCCGGAGAGCCTGGAGGAGACCGGCGAGCTGCGGACCGGGGTGTGGCGGATGCGCTGAGCACCCCGGAGGCGTTCCGTACCTCGGATGTGTTCAGCACGCAACAACTTGTACGCTACACGTATTGTCCCCAGACGCTCGAGGACGGCAATCACGTGCACGACGAGCAGAACGCCACGGTGGGCGTTTCCCGGTTGTCCGAGGAAATCATCCGGTTGATCCGGATGGGGCCGCGATTCCGAGGCATGCTCAAGACCGGAGACCTCGGCGCCGAGTTCTCCGCGCTGATGTTGCTGCTGCCGTTGCGTGCGATGGGCCCGATGCGGGTGACCGACCTCGCCGACCTGAAACAGGCCGACCCCTCGACGGTCAGCCGGCAGGTCGCCCAGCTGGTCAAGGCCGGCCTGGCCCGGCGGGAGGCCGACCCGGCGGACGGCCGGGCCTCCCGGCTGGCGGTCACCGAGGCCGGCGAGGCCGCCTGCGACCGTCTGCGGGCCGCCCGGACCGCCCTGCTGCAGCGGGCGCTGAGCGACTGGCCGGCCGAGCGGGTCGACGCCTTCGCCCAGCTCTTCGAAGAATTCAACAGCTCCGTCGAGGCGCTGCTGCGCACCGACCTCGGCGCACCACCACGGGAGAACGCGTGAGCCACCCCAGCCCCGCGGCCGAGAAATCGACCGGGGAATTCACCCACCGACAGATCCTCACGATCCTCGTCGGCCTGATGATGGGCATGTTCCTCGCTGCCCTGGATCAGACGATCATGGCCACGGCGACCCGGACCATCGCCGACGACCTGAAGGGCTTCGACCTCCAGGCCTGGGCCACCACGGCGTTCCTGATCACGTCGACCATCTCCACACCGCTCTACGGCAAGCTGTCCGACATCTACGGCCGGCGCCCGTTCTTCCTGTTCGCCATCGGGATCTTCATCGTCGGCTCGTTCCTCTGCGGCCTCTCGACCGACATGTACCAGCTCGCCGCGTTCCGGGCGATCCAGGGCATCGGCGCCGGCGGCCTGATGTCGCTGGCGCTGGCCATCATCGGCGACATCGTGCCGCCCCGCGAGCGCGCCAAGTACCAGGGCTTCTTCCTGGCCGTCTTCGGCACCGCGAGCGTGCTCGGCCCGATCCTGGGCGGCTTCTTCGCCGGCGCCGACCAGATCCTCTGGGTGGACGGCTGGCGCTGGGTCTTCTACCTGAACGTGCCGATCGGCCTCGCCGCGATGGCCGTGGTGGCCAAGGTGCTGCACCTGCCGCACACCCGGGTCAACCACCGGATCGACTGGCCGGGCGCGGTCGCCCTGATCGTCGGCCTGGTGCCGCTGCTGACCGTCGCCGAGCAGGGCCGCTCCTGGGGCTGGGACTCCGGCCGCTCGATCGCCTGCTACGTGATCGGCGCGCTCGGCCTGGTCGGGTTCGTGCTCGCCGAGCGGGCCTACAAGGACGAGGCGCTGCTCCCGCTGCGCCTGTTCGGTAACCGGACGATCGCGGTCGGCACCGGCGCCAGCACGATCCTCGGCGTCGCGATGTTCGGCGGCCTGATGACCGTCCCGCTGTACCTGCAGATCGTCAAGGGCTCGTCGGCCACCATGGCCGGCCTGCAGATGATCCCGTTCGTCTTCGGCATCATGTCCGGCTCGATCATCTCCGGCCAGCTGATCGCCAAGACCGGCCGCTACCGGATCTTCCCGATCGTCGGCAGCATCTTCATGGTCATCGCGCTGTTCCTGTTCTCGCTGGTCGGCGCGGACACCCCGCTGTGGCGGACGATGCTGGTCATGGTGCTGATGGGCCTCGGCCTGGGCGGCAACATGCAGCCGATGATCACCGCGGTGCAGAACGCCGTCTCGCCGCGGGAGATCGGCGTCGCCACCGGCGCGGTCACCTTCTTCCGCTCGATGGGCGGCACGCTGGGCACCGCGGTGTTCCTGTCGGTGCTGTTCAACGTGCTGCCCGGCAACATCAACGATGCCTACGCCGACGCCGGCAAGAACGACGCGGCCTTCCAGGCGGCCGCCCAGCAGCACCCGGACCAGGTGCAGCAGCTGCAGACCGCGATGAAGTCGGCGCTCAGCGACACGTCGGTGATCAACAAGTTCGTCGACCCGCTCACCCACCCGTTCAAGGTCGGCTTCTCGGACAGCGTCCACGTGGTCTACCTGATGGCCTTCTTCATCATGCTGGTCGGCCTGGTGGTGGTGCTGTTCCTGCCGGAGATCCCGCTCTCCATGCGCTCCGCCCAGCAGCAGCGGGCCGAGGACGCCCAGCAGGCCGAGCAGAGCGCGGGCGTTCCCGGTCCGGGCTCCGGCCCGGTCGCCGGCGGCGGCGACAACCCCGCGGGGGTCACCGCGGGCAGCGACGGCCCAGGCCGCTGACCCGATGCTTACGGTACGGACGGCGCGCGCGGCCGTCCGTACCGTAGCCGGGGGTTAGCGTGGTCCTCATGGCTGTTGTGAAGATCAACGCGATTGACGTCCCCGAGGGTGCCGGCCCCGAGCTGGAGAAGCGTTTCGCCGCCCGGCACGGCGCCGTGGAGAACGAGCCCGGCTTCCTCGCCTTCGAACTGCTCCGCCCGGTCGCCGGCGACAACCGCTACTTCGTCTACACGAAGTGGGAGTCGGAGGAGGCGTTCCAGAACTGGTCGCAGGGCAGCGCCAAGGCCGCCCACGCCGGCGAACGCGCCAAGCCGGTCGCCACCGGCGCCAGCCTGCTGGAGTTCGAGGTCGTCCAGCAGGTCGCGAAACCGACCGACTAGCGCACGCTCCGCCGGACGGGGTTCGGACCGTCCCGGCCGATCGCCGGAACCGGATCGACGCGGCGGCAGGCAGCCGAGGTCGGCGGGTGGGTAGGAACGGTCCTACTTCTTGCCGTCTCGGCTGCTGTTGAACCGTTCCAGCAACTCCGCGAGGATCGCCATCTCGGCTCCCAGCGCCGCCCGCCCCGCCGGGGTGATCGCCGCCCAGGTCCGCGGGCGCCGCCCCTCGTGCCCCTTCGCGATCTCGACGAACGATTGCGCCGCCAGCGCTCCGAGGTGCCGGCCGAGGTTGCCGTCGGACAGGCCGAGCAACCGCTTGAGGTAGGGGAAGTCGGCCCGACCCGCCTCGTCGAGCACGGTGAGCAGCGCGAGCCTGGTCTTCTGGTGCACCCACTCGTCGAGTTCGAGAGCGGGATGTGGCACAGGGTCAGTCACTCGATGGTCCGCTCACGCGCGCGCTCGACGAGTCCGGTCACCACCAGCGCCAGGCCGCCACCGGCCATGACCGCGGGCAACAACCAGTCGAACGGGAGCGGTTGGCTCGCCAGCCAGCCGAGGATCATCACGGTACCGATGATGCCCGACCGCAGAGCCAACGACTTGTTGCGCTGCCACAGGGCCATGAACGTCAACACGGACGCGGGCCACAACAACTGCCGCGCGAACGGATAGAACCAGAGCAGGTTGCCGACGACGATCACGCCGAGCAGGATGGCGGCGGTCCTGCCGTACGACAGGCGGCCGGCTCCGACGCCGGTGCGGCGACGCCGGAACCGGTCGATGCAGGCGAGCGCGAGCAGCGCGACCACGCTGCACAGCACGTAGAACAGCGGCAAGGGCACGAAGCTGTAGTCACTCAACCCGTCATAACCGGCGAAAATCACCACCGTCACGCCGAAGACCAGCAGTGGCGCGGAGGTTGCCCGCCGGGATGCCCGCACCCGCTCCCGTAGCTCGTCGAATCTCTGCCGTTCCTCCAGCACCCTGCCGACCCGCCTCTCTCCACCAGAGAGGACTCTGCCGGAGAGAGTAGATGCCGTCAAGGGCGCGTCGCGTCCGGCCGGGTCGGCTAAGCGTTCTCCCGTTTGCGGGCGGCGGCGGAGACCAGGCGCTCGGCGACCACCAGCTGGTCCAGGCCGAGGCGCTGGGCGCTGTCGCGCAGGATCCGGTGGGCCTCCTGCACGCCGCATCCGCGCTGCGCGATGATCACGCCGATCGCGCGGTCCACCGCGGCGCCCTCGGTGCGCGCCTCCCGCCGGTGCAACTCGCCGAGCAGCAGCTCGGCCTGCCCGGCCACGGCCATCGCGGTGAGCAGCAGGTCCGGGCCGATCTCGCCGGGCCGGCCCAGGCAGACGCTGAGCGCGCCGACCGCGGTCCGCCGGACGTCCAGCGGGATCGCGGCGACCGCCCCGATGCCGTCCGCGCGGGCCGCCCGGGTCAGCTCCGGCCACCGCTCGTCGGCCCCCAGGTCGTCCGAGGTGACCAGCGCGCGGGTCCGGGCGGCTTCCAGGCCGGGGCCGGTGCCTCCGCCGTACTGAAGACGGTCTGACGTCTCCCCGGCGGACCCGGCGGCCGCCACCGTGACCGGACCACCCTCACTGATCAGCGCGACCGCGCAGCGGGTCGCGCCGGGCAGCGCGCCGGCGATCAGCGCGGCCAGCCGGTCGAGCGCCTGCTGCAGCGTGTCGGCGGTCAACAACCGCATGGTGACCTCGTGCAACAGCCCGGCCAGCTCGACCGGGTGCGGGCCGCCGGCGCCGAGCAGATCGGCGCTGCCGTGCCGGGGCCGGCCAGCGGCGACGAGGCGGCGCGGCCGGCCGGACACGGTCACCCCGGAGGGGGTGGCGCGCCGGTGGGACCGGGTGCCGCGCTGCGCGGCCGGTACGCGACGTTGCGGTACAGACACTCGACGGATACTGCCATGTCGATCCGCCGGAGGCGCGGTTCGGTGCCCCGATCGGGGGGTGTTGCCCGTTTAAACCCTCTGTGCCGGGAACGCTCAAAAAAGCCGGAGCGGGAAAAACGACTCGGCCCCCGGCGAACCGGGGGCCGAGCCGAAGAGATGCCGGTGTGCAGGTCGCCTCGCGGCGAGTGGCTCAACACGGCTCCAGCCGAACGGTATTCCGTGCAGGCGATGGGTGAGGCCCGGGGACACTGGGCACACCGGCATCCGTTCACAACCTTCGGCACCGGCCCATGATTCCGATAGCCGTTGTGACCTGGCTTACAGCCCGGTAGCGGCTGGCCGTTTGCCGCGCGCGGTCCCGGGTAACCCTGGCGCCGTGACCGACGAAACCACCGGCGACAACGCCCGCCTGACCGCCTTCCTCGACGACGCGTACCGCGCCGAGGAACGGATGAGCAGCGGCGACCTGCAGCGCCGGGCGATCGCCGAGGACCTGCCGGCCGCCCTGCTCACCCGGATCGACGCGCTGCCCGAGGGCGAGTACCTGCAGGACGAGGCCGACGAGGCGCTGCGCACCCTCTGAGCCGTCCCGCTCAGCCCTCCGCCTTCTCCTTGGCCATCGAGTAGGCCATCTGCAGGAAGTCCGAGACGGCGGTCGCGGTCAGCGCGGTCGCCGCCAGCCGGGTCAGCCGGGGCGCCAGCACCAGCCCGCCGGTCAGTCCGGTGGACACCCAGGCGGCCAGGCAGAACGGGCAGGTGAGCAGCTCGCCGATGCCGTGCTTGACGCTGCTGCCCTCGTCCCGGACCTCCTCGTTGAGCTCCGCGGCCCCGGCCGGTTCGGTGTACCGGGTGAACGGCGCCCGCAGCGGGCTGGTGACCGCGTCCTTGGCGAGCAGCCGGCTCAGCTTGTGGGTGGCGATCGAGATCAGCACCACGTCGCCCAGAGCGGGGCGTTCCGGAGGCGTACGGCCGGTCAGCTTGGCGGCCGCGGCCAGGCCGGCGGCGAGCGCGCCGTAGGCGCCCATCGCCACCAGGTAGCCGGCCAGCGGCCGGTGCTCGTGCGGCGCGTACGCCCGGGCCGTCTCCGCGGCACGGGCCTGCAGGCTGGTCATATGGGGGGTCCTTTCCGCACCGGGCGGGTCAGAAGTCCTGGGTGAGCCGGCCGGGGTCGATCTCGCGTCCCGGATAGCGCGCCTTGTACTCGGTCTCCAGCTCGGCGGTCCGCCGGAAGTGGTTCTCCAGCGCGGCGTCCGGGCCGTGCCGCAGAGTCTCCAGCCGGGTCCGGTACAGGCTGCCGAGCTCGCGGAACAGGTCGTCGTCGGGCAGGCTCACCGGGTCGACCCCGATCTCGAAGTCCACCGCCGCGCCGCCCTCGGTTCGCGGGTCCGTCATCGTGCACCTCCGCTGTCTCGATAGCCGCTGTTCGTCCAGGGGCTTGCCCGTGCGGGCGACCACCAAACCCGCCGGTAGTCTCGGGTGCATGAAAGGGCTGTGGACTCCGGCGTGGCTCGCCCGGCACCTCCTGGCGCTGGTGCTGACCGGGGCCTGCCTGGGGCTCGGCTGGTGGCAGTTCAGCCGGGCGACCGGGGGCAACTCGCTCAGCTGGGGCTACATGTTCGAGTGGCCGGTCTTCGCCGGCTTCGTGGTGTTCATCTGGATCCGCGAGATCCAGCTGCACCGCCGCAAGCTGGCGCCGCCAGAGGAGACCGCCGAGGAGCCCGCCCCGGCGCGCGACCCGGACGCCCCGGTCACCCTGGGCCGCCCGGTCCGGGTGGCCGTGCAGCCGGCCGCGGCGGACGCCGCCGACCCGGAGCTGGACGCGTACAACGACTACCTGGCCTGGCTGGCCGAGCACCCCGGCGCCCGGCCCGCCGACTACCCCGGCCGCCCCATCAGCAAGTAGCAGAAGCAGAAGGAGACCGCCGTGCAGGGCGCCCTCACCCGTTACCGCACCATCGCCTGGATCGTCGGCGTGCTCCTGATCGTGCTCGTGCTGGTCGGCATGCCGCTGAAGTACCTGGGTGACAACCCGGCGCTGGTCGCGCTGATCGGCCCGCTGCACGGCTTCCTGTACATGGTCTATCTGCTCTGCACCTTCGACCTGTCCCGGCGGGCCCGCTGGCCGTTCGGCCGAATGATCATCGTTATGCTGGCCGGCACCATCCCGTTCTTCTCGTTCTGGGCCGAGCGCCGGGTCACCCGGCATTGGGTTCCGAATGCCGCGCTCGAGCCGGCCCTGAACGATTAGTCTGCTTCCGGCGGTCGAAATAACGCTGCGCGCGGATCGAATAACAGCCGGTTATCGGGATTTAGTTCGCAAGACCGACTATTGGAAGAAAACACGCGGCGAGGTCTTGATTTTGTTTTCTTCCCCGATAAGTTGATGCGGTTGGTCCGGTCCGCAGCCACAAACCCTCCGGTGGCGCCGGCCAACGCCGCCGAATCTTGACCGGCGACGAACCCGTCGCCGTGGGAACCGGGGACCCACCTTCCGGGGTGAATCCGCGCCGAGGCGCGGTAGGGCGATCTTCCGGGCCCGAACCCGTCAGCTAACCCGGTAGGCGGCCACAAGCGGAAGAAAGGCCCCTGACCAGTGCCACACCCCCGTACCAAACTCCGGGCGCTGGTGGTCGCGCTGACCGCACTCGCGATCACCACGTCGGGAGCTGTGGCCGCTCACGCGGCCCCGTCGGAGAGTGAGCTCAAGAAGCAGATCGACCAGGCTTCGGAGAAACTCGAGGACGTCACCGAGACGTACAACAAGACCCGGCTCGACCTGAAGAAGACCAAGGCCGACGCGGTGAAGCTGACCGCCTCGCTGAAACCGGCCCAGGAGGCGCTGACCAAGGCCAGCGCCAAGATGTCGACGATCGCCACCTCGCAGTACATCACCGGCCGGGTCGGCCCGATGACCGTGCTGCTCAGCGGCAAGCAGGGCGAGCTGCTGGACCGGATGGGCTACCTGGAGCAGATCACCCGGGCCAACCAGGCGGACATCGACGCCTACACCGAGACCACCGAGACCTTCGCGCAGAAGCAGGCGGCCCTCAAGACCACCGAGCAGAAGCAGCAGCTCCAGGTCAAGGAGCTGGACGCGCAGAAGACGAAGATCAAGAAGGATCTTCAGAAGCTGTACGACATGCGCGAGGACCTCTACGGCAGCGCCACCGAGGACACCGGCTCGTACACCGGCAAGATCCCGCAGATCGCGGGCTCGGCCGGCAAGGCGGTCGCCTTCGCGTTCAAGCAGGTCGGCAAGCCGTACGGGTTCGGCGACGCCGGTCCCGACTCGTACGACTGCTCGGGTCTGACCATGGCGGCCTGGGCCGCGGCCGGCAAGTCGCTGCCACACAACGCGGCCGCCCAGAAGGGTGCCGTGCGGATGTTCAGCGACAAGAGCCAGCTCCAGCCCGGCGACCTGGTGTTCTACCGAGGTGGCGGGCACGTCGCGCTCTACGTCGGCGACGGCAAGATCATCGACGCGCCGTCGGCCGGCCGGGACGTGCTCTACCGGACGATCAACATCATGACCCCGGACAGCCCCGGGTACGGCCGGGTGTCGTAACCCGCCGCAGGAACGCCGAAGGCCGGCACCCCTCGGGGTGCCGGCCTTCGCTGCTGTGGTGGGTCAGGCGGCCTGCAGGCCCTCGGCCCGGGCCAGCTCACGCAGCCGGCCGAGCGCCTGGATCTCCAGCTGGCGGATCCGCTCGCGGCTGAGCGAGAAGCGCGAGGCCACCTCGGTCAGCGAGTGCTCGCGGCCGTCCTCCAGGCCGTAGCGGGCCCGCATGATGCCGGCCGAGCGGTCGTCCAGGTGGTTGAGCAGGCCCTCGATGCGCTGGCGCTCCAGTGCGCTCAGCACGATCTCCTCGGGCGAGGGGGCATCGCTGTCGGCCACCAGGTCACCCAGGTTGGTGTCGCCGTCGTCGCCGACCGGGGTGTCCAGGGACACGGTGTCCTGGGCCCACCGGGTCAGCTCGTTGACCCGCTCCACGGTCACGCCGAGGGCCGCGGCGACCTGCTCCGGCTCCGGGTCGCCGCCCAGCTCACGGACGAGCTGGCGGGTCACGTTACGCATCCGGTTGACGTCCTCGACCAGGTGCACCGGGAGGCGGACGGTGCGCTCCTGCTGGGCGATCGCCCGGCTGATCGCCTGGCGAACCCACCACGTCGCGTACGTCGAGAACTTGTAGCCGCGCTCGTAGTCGAACTTCTCGACCGCGCGGACCAGGCCGGTGTTGCCCTCCTGGATCAGGTCGAGCATCGGCATGCCCGAGCGCACGTAGCGCCGGGCGATCGAGACGACCAGCCGCAGGTTGGCTCGAATGAACAGGTCCTTGGCGCGCTGGCCCTCGGTGACCAGGCGCTCCAGCTCCTCCCGGCTGACGCCGCGACGCTCCTCGCCCTGCTCGAGCAGGTGCTCGGCGTAGAGGCCCGCCTCGATCGACTTGGAGAGCTCGACCTCCCGCGCAGCATCCAGCAGCGGCGTCCGGGAGATTTCGTGCAGGTAGACTCCGACGAGGTCGCGCTCCTCGGCAACCTGGTCGGTACGCATCACGGTGTTCTTCTCCACGTTGCCCACGGTCCCCTCATTGCCGTCACTAACCCTGTTACGGGCATTACCTGCGTCCATCAGCCCTCTCCCGTAACGTCCGCAGCTCGTGCATTGCGGTTGCTGACATCTACACAACAAATGGCTGCCTGCGCTGATTCCGGCTGGCGATCCGAAAGTGTCACGAATGCCTGGGTCTTACCTGAGAGCCCAGTGCGCGCTAGCTGAGTGCGATCTCTCTGCGGCCGTCTTGTGGATAGACGGGTACCCGTAGCGCGCCTCATAACACCATCGGCCTCTCATCGTCCACAGCGACGGGCATCACCTGAGCGCCGCGATGCTCGTCACCCTGGTTCTACGGGTTTTCCGCCGCTTGGGTTCACGTGCAGCATCGACCGGCCGACGACAAGCCTGAATCAAACGTGACCGTCAATTAGATCTCACCCAGCGTGACCAGCCAGTCGAACGGGACCATCGGCCACAATGCGCCACGCCGCGCCACAGTTCACTCGCCCACCAGGGTGACGTTCCCCGATCCGGTGACATTCCCCCGGCCCGCCTGGCAGCGACCCGGGAGTGAGCAAAAGCACATCCACGTACGTGTGACAACCTGCTCCCATGACCAACACTGCTCTTGTGACGGGCGGCACCGGCGGGCTCGGCGCGGCCACCATCGCGGCGTTCCTGGACGCCGGGTGGCGCGTGGTGGCCCCGGCCCGGCCCGGCTCCGTGGACCGGCTGCCGGCCGGCGTCGTCGCCGTCCCGGCCGACCTCACCGACCCGGCCGGCGCGGCCGCCGCCGCCGAGGCCGCCGCCGGCGATCCGGACGCCCCGCTGACGGCGGTGGTCAACCTGGTCGGCGGGTACGCCGGCAGCGGCCTGATCGCCGACACCCCGGTCGCCGAGTTCGAGGCGATGTTCACCGCCAACCTGCGACCCACCTACCTGACCACCGCGGCCGCCCTGCCACACCTGGTCGCGGCCGGCGGCGGCGCGGTGGTCTGCGTCTCGTCCCGGGCCGCGGTGGCGCCGTTCCCCGGCGCCGCCGGTTACGTCACCTCGAAAGCGGCGGTGCTGGCCTTCGCCGCGACCGTCGCGGTCGAGTACAAGAAGCAGCGGATCCGCTGCAACACGGTGCTGCCCAGCGTGATCGACACCCCGGCCAACCGGGACGCGATGCCGGACGCCGACCCGGCCCGCTGGGTCGACCCGGCGGTGATCGCACACACCATCCTGTTCCTCGCCTCGGACGCCTCCGCGCCGATCAGCGGCGCGCAGATCCCCGTCTACGGCCAGGCTTAGTCCCCGTGGGCCAGGCATAGTCCCCGTCCTGTCGATCGCTCGCGTTCTCCACAGCGGCGGGTTGTCCACAGGGCACCCCCGCGATCCAGCGATCGTCCGCCACACTGATCGGCGGGGGATCCCCCTGGGAGGGTGGGCTTTCGAGCGCGGCGGGGCCCCGGCGGCGACGCGGCGGAGCCCGGACAGGGCGGGCCGGCTGGCCACGGGGACGAGCCGGACCGGGACGAGCCTGACCGGGATGAGCCGGACCCGGGCGTGACCAGCGGAACCAGACCGCGACCGCCCGGGCACCCCGACGACCAATCGCACGAGGCCCCCCGGCCCCGACGGAGGAAGTGGGGGCCCGACACCCCGGCAGAACGGTATGGGCCGGGCATGAGGCAGCGTGGCCCGGCACACGACGCGGCCATCGGCAGGACAGAACAGCCCCGGCTGGGCGGAGCGGGGCCGAGCACACGAAGCGGGCATCGGCAGAACAGAACAGGCCCGGCTGGGCGGAGCGGGGCCCAGCACACGGAGCGGCCCGGGCAGGACAGAGCAGGCCCGGCACACGAAGCGGGCCTCGGCAGGACGGAACCAGGTCCGGCGGAGGGAAGCGGGCCCGGCAGGACGGAACCAGGCCCATCACACGAAGCGGGCGCGGGCGGGACAGAGCAGGCCCGGCGGAAGGAAGCGGGGCCAGCGGGGGCCGGCACACGGAACGGCGCCGGCTACAGGCTTTCCGCCAGCTGCCAGCCGAGGACCGCCGCACCCGCCACCACCGGCACCCCGGCCAGCACCCACGCCCCCACCCCGACCCGCCGCCGCTGACCCGGCACCCCCGCCGCCGCCAGCCCCGCCACGATCGCCGCGTGCACCTCCTCCGCCGACCCGTTCGCGTCGATCACCACGAACCCGGCGAACTCCGGCAGCGACCGGTAGGCCCGGTCGGCCGCGGTCAGGTACTCGATCGACTCCCGGTCGGTCCCCCGCCGGTCGATCCGTTCGCGGGCCACCGCCGGGTCCACCGCCAGCAGGAACGTCACGTCCGGCCGGGGGAACGGCCGGTACGCCCACCGGGCCCGCCGCTCCGCCGCCGGCCCCGCCCCGTGTGCGCGCAGGCTGGCGAACTGGCAGGCCGCGTACCGATCCATCACCGCGATCTCGCGCCGGACCGCGCGGCGCAGCAGGGTCCGGGCGATCGCCAGCCAGCGCAGCAGCGACTCGACCAGCAGCATGCCGCGGCGGCCGAACAGCCCCTCGGCGTCACCCCGGCCCCAGCGCGCGGCCAGCCGGCCGAACCAGGCCCGGCCACCGGCGTTCTGCCGGTAGACCGCCGGGCGGCCGGCGCCGGCCAGCGCGGCGGCGAGCAGGCGGGCCTGCGTGGTCTTGCCGGAGCCGTCGATCCCGACCAGCGCGACGGTCCGGACGGGGAGGTGCACGGGGGCGGACATACCAACCGACGGTAGCTGGGGGCCGCACACCCCGTTCCTCCTCGCCAGCCGGGCGAAGCGGACCAGAATGATCGTCAGTGGTTCAAGGTGTGGCCACCCTGGGTAGTCGTCATCAACTGGACACGGAACAGGAGGTCACCATGCCGCACCGCGTCGACGAAGGGCTGGCCGGCACCATGAAGCGGGTCGCTGCCTCGTTGAAGACGGCGGAGATACCGTTCGCGCTCGGCGGCAGTTTCGCCGTCTACGCCCACGGCGGTCATTCCAGCGATCACGACGTGGACTTCCTGATCCGCGAGCAGGACAAGGAGAAGGCCCTCCAGGAGCTGGCCAAGGTCGGGTTCCAGACCGAGGAGCCGCCGGAGGACTGGCTGGTCAAGGTGTACGAGGACAACCGGATGGTGGATCTCATCTACCGCCCGGTGGAGACCCCGGTCACCGACGAGACCCTGGCCGACACCGAGCGGATCTCGGTCGAGGCGATCTACATGCCGGTGCTGTCGGCGACCCAGCTGATGATCCACAAGCTGCTCAGCTACAGCCAGCACCACTGCGATTTCGCCCAGGGGCTGCCGGTCGCCCGGTCGCTGCGGGAGCAGATCGACTGGGCCCGGGTCCGGCGCGAGACCGCGAAATCCCCGTACGCCGAGGCGTTCCTCGTCCTGCTGGATCGGCTCGACGTCGTGGCATTGGAGTCCGACAAGGGGAAGGGCTGAGATGACCAAACAGATCGACCTGGAGGCCGAGATCCAGCGGCTGCTGACCGAGCACGACCGGATCGCCGAGCAGGGTGTGACCGTGCACCAGCGGGAGAACGTGCTGGTGCTGGGCGGTGAGGTGGAGAGCGCGCAGCGGCGGGAGGAGATCTGCCGGCAGATCACCGCGCGCTATCCGGACCTGGAGATCGCCTGCGACATCGGCATCACCCGGACCCAGGCACCGGCCGAGGTGGAGGAGATTTCATGATCCGGATCGCCGCCGTGGGCGACGTCCATGTGGACAAGGATGTGGTGGGCCGGTACCGACCGGCTCTGGAGGAACTGCCGGACCGGGCCGACGCGCTGCTGGTCGCCGGGGACCTGACCCGGCACGGCACGGTGGACGAGGCCAAGTGCTTCGTCTCCGAGTTCGGCGGGCTGGCCGTGCCGGTCGTGGTGGTGCTCGGCAACCACGACCATCAGAGCGACCGGCAGGACGATGTCACCCGGGTGCTGACCGACGCCGGGATCACCGTGCTGGAGGGCGACGCCACCGTGCTGGAGATCCGCGGGCAGCGGCTCGGGGTGGCCGGCACCAAGGGGTTCGGCGGCGGTTTCAAGGGCGCCTGCGCGAGCAACTTCGGCGAGCGGGAGATGAAGGACTTCGTCGGCACCGCCGAGCGGTACGCCGACGCCCTGCGCGAGGCGCTGCGCTCGGTCGAGTGCGACGCCCTGGTCGCGCTGACCCACTACGCCCCGGTGCCGGAGACGCTGGCCGGCGAGCCGCTGGAGATCTACGCCTTCCTCGGCTGCTACCAGCTCGGCCAGGCGATCGACGACGCGCCCACCGCGCTGGCCCTGCACGGGCACGCGCACCACGGCGCGGAGCGCGGCCGGACCCCGGGCGGGGTGCCGGTCCGCAACGTCGCGCACCCGGTGATCAAGCAGGCGTACAACGTGTATCAGCTGCTCAGCGACACTGTGGACGCCCGGCACGAGGAACTTGTGACCAGCTGATCCGGGGGCAGGTTTTCGAATTCCGGACATCGGGTATCGGAGCGGCATGGACCTACTGCTCTGGATTCTCGCCGTAATCCTCGTGGTCGCCGGCATCCTCGCGCTGTTCCGGCGGCAGATCCTCTGGGGCGTTGTGCTGATCATCGTGGGCCTGCTGGTCGGGCCGGGCGGCGTCAGCATCTTCACCTGATCGGTATCCCCGCATCCTCCCATCGGTACCGGCTCCGGGACCGCTCGCCTGTGGCGAGCGGTCCCGCCTACGTTTCGGCGGCCGTTCTCTTTGGTGCGCCGACGCACACGAAGTGCGATGAACAACAGCTGAAATCTGACTCAATCCCCGCGGACGATCGCCGAGTTTCGCGAGGTAAATCAGTGGCTGCACATGTTCACCACTTCACCTACGGCGCCTTCAACCCGATAGCCGCGACGCTGATGGCGTACCTCGGCTCGTTCCTCGGGTTGCTCTGCACGGAACGCGCCCGGGACGCGCACAACCGCAGCCGGCGCAACCGGTGGCTGGTGATCGCGGCGTTCGCGATCGGCGGCGGCGGCATCTGGCTGATGCACTTCTCCGCGATGCTCGGCTTCGACGTGCCGGACAGCCCGGTCCGCTACGACCTGCCGGTCACCCTGCTCAGCCTGGCCTTCTCGGTGGCCACCGTGGGGATCGGGCTGCTGGTCGTCGGGCACGGCGAGCGCAGCCAGGTCAAGACGGTCGCGGCCGGGATGCTGACCGGCGGCGGGGTGCTGGCCATGCACTACACCGGGATGGAGGGCATGCGGCTGTCCGCCCGGGTGCACTACGACCCGCTGCTGGTCGCCGCGTCCGCGGTGATCGCGCTGGCCGCCTGCACGATCGCGCTGTGGTTCACCGTCTCGGTGCGCGGGGTGCGCCGGGTGGCCGGCGCCGCCGCGGTGATGGCGGTCGCGGTCTGCGGCATGCACTACACCGGGATGGCCGCGATGTCGGTGGAGATGGACCCGTCGATCGTGCCGAGCGCCACCGGGATCCGGCCGCTCACCATGATCGTGCCGATCACCGTGCTGACCGCGATCATCATCGTCGGGGTGGCGCTGAGCGCCCTGCAGGCGATGACCGAGGAGGAGTTCACCGACGGCGCCGGCGTCCCGAAACGCGGCGTGCACGCCGAGGCGCCGCAGCCGTGGACGCTGCGCCAGCCGTCGATCGGCGGGCTCCGGCTGTCCCCCGCGGCCCGCGCGGTGGCGGCCGGCCGGGCGGCCGGCGCGGCCCGACCGTCGCCGTCACCGTCGCCGCGCCCGGCGCCCCGCCCGCCGACCTTCGACCCGACCGTGGCGGGCGCTCCGGTGCCGCAGCGGATGGCGCCGACACCCCCGGCCGCACCGGTCGCTCCGGTCGCCGAACCCGGTGGTCCGGTGGCGGGTCCGGCCACATCCGGCACGTGATCGATCCCCGCCGCCGCCGATGATCGGGTATATCTGATCCGCATGGCGCCACGGATGCTGCTGTCGATGCCGCTGCACGCGATCACCGAGGTGTACGGCGAGGCCGGCCTGCGGCAACGCTTCACGCTGGAGCTGGAGTCGTTCCCCGAGGCGGAGCGGGCCCGGCTGATCGAGGCGCTGGACCTGGCAGCCGCCCTGCACGCGGCCGACCGGCGGGTCCGCGAGCCGTACCTGAACCATCTGCTCCGGGTGGCCATCCGGATCATCCGCTACTACCAGGTCCGGGACGTGGACGTGCTGGTCGCGGCGCTGCTGCACGACGCGGTGGAGGACCATCCGGCCGAGCTGGCCGGGGTCGCGCCGGACACCTCGTACGAAAAGGCCACCGAAGCGGCCCTGGCCGTGCTCGCCCACCGGTTCAACCCGCGGGTCGCCGATCTGGTCCGGTCGGTGACCAATCCGGCCTACGACCCGCACCGGGACCGGCACGAGCAGTACCGGGAGCACGTCGCGGAGAGCCTGGACCGGGATCCGTGGGCCCGGGTCATCAAGATCTCCGACTTCACCGACAACGGCGTCGGCGTGATTCACACCACGCTGGACAAGGCGCACCGGTCGGCGACCAAGTACCGCCCGCTGGTGCCGAAGCTGCGGGAGCTGATCGGCCGGCCGGACACGCCGCTCTCCACCCAGGCCAAGGAGCACATCCTCGACCAGCTGGACCTGGCCGAGGAGCGTTTCGCGGCCATCCTCGACGACTGACCGGGAAAGGCACCTACGCTGGCGGCATGCCCTCCACTGACGCCTGGTGGCGCGACGCTGTCATCTACCAGATCTACCCACGCTCGTTCGCCGACGGGAACGGCGACGGCATGGGCGACCTGCCCGGCATCACCGCCCGCCTGCCCCGTCTCCGCGAGCTCGGCATCGACGCCGTCTGGCTCTCCCCGTTCTATGTCAGCCCGCAGCACGACGCCGGGTACGACGTCGCCGACTACCGGGACGTGGATCCGCGGTTCGGCACCCTCGGCGACGCCGACAAGCTGATCACCGAGGCGCACGACCTGGGCCTGAAGGTCATCGTCGACCTGGTGCCGAACCACACCTCCAGCGAGCACGCCTGGTTCCGGGCCGCGCTCGCCGCGCCGCCCGGCAGCCCGGAGCGGGACCGCTACATCTTCCGCGACGAGCCGCCGAACTCCTGGCAGAGCGTGTTCGGCGGGCCGGCCTGGCAGCAGGTCGAGGACGGCCAGTGGTACCTGCACCTGTTCGACGTCTCGCAGCCGGACCTGAACTGGGACCACCCGGAGGTGCGCGCCGAGTTCCTCGACATCCTGCGGTTCTGGCTGGACCGCGGGGTCGACGGCTTCCGCGTCGACGTGGCGCACGGCCTGGTCAAGGACGCCGAGCTGACCGACTGGACGCAGCCGTCGGTGGTGCTCGGCGGGCTGGAGCCGGCCGGCACCCCGCCGCCGATGTGGGACCAGGAGGGGGTGCACGAGATCTACCGGCAGTGGCGCTCCGTGCTGGACGGCTACTCGCCGCCGCGGATCCTGGTCGCCGAGGCCTGGGTGCAGCCGGAGGAACGGCTGGCCCGCTACGTCCGGCCGGACGAGATGCACCAGGCGTTCAACTTCCCCTACCTGGAGGCACCCTGGACGCCGGCCGAGCTGCGCGAGGTGATCGACTCCTCGCTGGCCGCCACCGGTGCGGTCGGCGCGACCACCACCTGGGTGCTGTCCAACCACGACGTGGTGCGGCACGCGTCCCGGCTCGGCTTCCCGGTCACCGAGAAACGCAAACCGGGGATCGGGATCGGCGACCCGCAGCCGGACACCGGGCTGGGCCTGCGCCGGGCCCGGGCGGCCAGCCTGCTGATGCTCGGGCTGCCCGGCTCGGCCTACCTCTACCAGGGTGAGGAGCTGGGGCTGCCGGAGCACACCACGCTGGCCGACGAGGTCCGCCAGGATCCGGCCTGGGAGCGGTCCGGGCACGCTGAGCGCGGCCGGGACGGCTGCCGGGTGCCGATCCCGTGGGAGGCCGACGCGCCGTCCTACGGGTTCGGGCCGGGCGACCACAGCTGGCTGCCGCAGCCGGCGGTCTGGGCGGAGTACGCGCTGGACCGGCAGGTGGACGTGCCCGGCTCGACGTACGAGCTGTACCGGTCGGCGCTGCGCCTGCGCCGGGAGCGCGGGCTCGGCGCCGGTTCGCTGGCCTGGACCGGCTCGGCGGAGAGCGTGCTGGCGTTCCGCAACGGCGACCTGCTGGTGCTGACCAACTTCGGTCCGGAGCCGGTGGCCCTACCGGACGGCGTCCGGGTCCTGCTGAGCAGCGAGCCCCTCGACGACGGCCGGGTGCCCACCGACGTCACGGTCTGGGCCGTGCCCTGAGGCCTTGGTCAGCAGGGCGGCGTGCGTGGCGGCCATGTCGCCGGCCACCGTCCTGCTGGCCAGCCAGTACATGATCCCGGTGGGGAGGAAGAAGACCTGGAAGGCGGCCAGCCCGACCGCGTAGTTCAGCGGCGGCGGGAAGGCGCCGGAGAGCCGCTGGAAGGCGACGCCGACCAGCGCGTTGCCACCGGCCCGGCCCACCCCGTTGACCAGGTTGCCCAGGCTGTAGACGGTGCCGCGGTGCTCGGGCGGGTTCACGTCGGCGATCATGGCGAACCAGTTCGGCGAGTTCGCCGAGGTGAGCATCAGCGCGAAGACCGCGATGGCCAGGCAGGCGGCGACGGTCGGCTCGGTCACCACGTTCTCCAGCACGCCGCGGATCACCGCCCCGGTGCTCGCGCCGTCCGGCACGGTGATCGTCATCGGGACGAAGAACAACACCACGTAGAACGGGACCGCGGCCAGCACCCCGACCGCTGCGACCAAGGCCCGGCCCCTTGGCGTACGCCGTTGCAGACGGTCCCCGGCCAGCCCGCCGAGGATCGACAGCGCCGCCCCGAGCTGGAAGATCGTCGCGAACGCGCTGCCGACCAGCACCGCGGTCCCGGTCGAGTAGCCCTGGTCCTCGGCGCGGGCGCGGAACAGCACCGGCAGCCAGACCAGCGAGCCGAACGCGATCTGCGCGGTGCCGCCCTGCAGGATCAGCCAGACGTTGGTGCGCCGGCCCAGGATGATCGGCAGGTGGTCGTGGTGGATCCGCTCGTCGTACTCGACCCCGGCCAGCTCCGGCTGGCTCTCGCCGCGCGGCACGTTGTAGGTGAACAGGTAGAGCACCGTGGCGACCAGCCCGGCCGCCGCGGTGACCAGGAACGGCTGCCGCCAGCCGGTGTGCCCGAGGATGCCGCCGACCAGCGTGCCGGCCAGCGTGCCGACGCCCTGGGACAGCCCCCAGAAGCTCATCACCAGGCCCCGGCGGCGCGGCGAGATCAGGTCACTGACCACCGAGAAGCTGACCGAGGCGACCGCGCCCAGCCCGACCGCGGCGATCGCCTGGGCGAGCAGGAACGACGGGTAGCCGCCGGCCAGCCCGGACCAGGCGGTGCCGGCCACCCAGATCAGCGTGCCGATGATCAGCACCGGTTTGCGGTCGGTGCGGTCGCCGGCGTAGGCCCAGCCGATCGCGGCCACCGCGCTGATCAGGAACATGATCGTGGTGGCCAGCGCGATGTGCCCCTCGCTCACCCCGAAGTCGGCGGCGATGCTGCCGTAGAGCGGCGGCACGATGCCGATCGCCACGTTGTCCAGGGACGCCAGGATCACGAAGACCACGACGCTGTAGCCGCGGTGCGCGGTGCCGCCCCTGCCCATCACGGGTAGAGGTTAGCCCCGGGACTGCTCGCCCGGTCCCGGGGCCGACTTCGCGAAGGCTCCGACTGGTGCTCATGGGTGTCTCGGGCGGCCGGAGACACCCATGAGACCCAGCCGGAAGCGGGACCGATCAGCGGGTCCGGTCCAGCACCGCGTGCTGGGCGGCCGCGTACTGCTCGCGGATCAGCGGGACCGGGTCGTCCTCGTAGACCTCGGGGGTCTCCGCGGACCAGGCCGGTGGGGTGTCGCCGCCGGCCAGCACCCAGGCGGCCTGCCGGGCCGCGCCGTCGGCGACGTACTCGCCGGGCGGCGGGACCAGCACCGGCTTGCCGAACAAGGCGGGGGCGATCCGGCGCACCGCCTCGCTCCGCGCGCCGCCGCCGACCAGCACGATCCGGTTGGCCCGGGCGCCCTGCCCGACCAGCGCGTCCAGGCCGTCGGCCAGGGCGCAGAGCATCCCCTCGACCGCGGCCCGGGCCAGATGCGCCGGATCGGACGTCGTCAGGGTGAGCCCGTGGATCGCGCCGGTGGCGTCCGGCCGGTTCGGGGTCCGCTCACCCTCCAGATAGGGCACCAGGACCAGGCCGTCGGCCCCGGCCGGCGCGCTGAGCGCGAGCCGGGACAGCTCGTCGTGCGAGACGCCGAGCAGCTTGGCGGCCGCGTCCAGGACCCGGGCGGCGTTCAGGGTGACCACGATCGGCAGGAACCGCCCGGTGGTGTCGGCGAAGCCGGCCACCGTGCCGCTCGGGTCGACCGGCGCGGCGTCGGACGACACGAAGACCGTGCCGGACGTGCCGATCGAGACGATCACGTCGCCGGGCAGCGCGCCGGCGCCGAGCGCGGCCGCCGCGTTGTCCCCGGCCCCGGGACCGATCGGCGCGCCGTTCGGCAGGTGCCCGGCGATCCCGGTCGGGCCCAGCACCTCCGGCACGATCAGGTCCCGGCCGAACCCGAGCTCCAGCAGGTCGTGCCGGTACTCGCCGGTCTTGGCCGACCAGTAGAGGGTGCCGCTGGCGTCGCTGCGGTCGGTCCGCAGGTCGGCGAGGCTGGTGGACCCGGAGAGCTTCCAGGTCAGCCAGTCGTGCGGCAGGCAGACCGCCGCCACCCGGGCGGCGTTCGCCGGCTCGGTGCGGGCCAGCCAGCGCAGCTTGGTCAGGGTGAAGCTGGCGACCGGCACGATGCCGACCGCGTCCGCCCACTTGTCCGCCCCGCCGAGCTCGTCGATCAGGTCGGCGGCCGCGCCGGCGCTGCGGGTGTCGTTCCACAGCAGCGCCGGGCGGACCACGTCACCGTTCTCGTCCAGCACGACCATGCCGTGCTGCTGGCCGGCCACCGAGACGGCGGCCACGTCGTCCAGGCCACCGGCCTCGGCGATCGCCTCCCGCAGGGCCGCCCACCAGGCGTCCGGGTGCACCTCGGTGCCGTCCGGATGGGTGGCCCGGCCCTGCCGGACCAGTTTCCCGGTCTCGGCGTCCCGGATGACGACCTTGCAGGACTGGGTCGAACTGTCGATCCCGGCGACGAGCGCCATGATTACCGGGCCCCGAGCAGGTGCTCGATGGCGAGCTGGTTCAGCTTGACGAAGCCGTAGCCCTGGGCGCCGGCGGCGTCCGCGTCGAAGTCCTCGAAGGCGCTGCGGTCGGCCAGCAGGTCGGCGTAGCTCTCGCCGGCGTTCAGGGTCGGCGTGGACAGCTCGGCGACCTTGGACGCGGCCAGCGCGGCCTGCACCTCGGGGTCGGCCCGGAACGCCTTGGCCCGCTCCTTGAGCAGCAGGTACATCTTGATGTTGGCCTTGGCCGACTCCCAGACGCCGTCCAGGTCCTCGGTGCGCGACGGCTTGTAGTCGAAGTGCCGCGGGCCGTCGTAGGCCCGGCCGCCGTCCGGCCCGTTCTCCAGCAGGTCCACCAGGGAGAACGCGTTGAGCAGGTCGCCGTGGCCGAAGACCAGGTCCTGGTCGTACTTCGGGCCGTGCTGGCCGTTCAGGTCGATGTGGAACAGCTTCTTGTGCCACAGGGCCTGGGCGATGCCCTGGGTGAAGTTGAGGTTCGACATCTGCTCGTGGCCGACCTCCGGGTTGATCCCGAACAGCTCCGGGCGCTCCAGCTCCTGGGTGAACGCGATGGCGTGACCGGCGGTCGGGAGCAGGATGTCGCCGCGGGGCTCGTTCGGCTTCGGCTCGATGGCGAAGCGGAAGCCGTAGCCGCGGTCCTCCGAGTACTGCGCGAGCAGGTTCAGCGCCTCGCGGTAGCGGTCCAGCGCGGCCTGCACGTCCTTGGCCGAGTCGTACTCCGCGCCCTCCCGGCCGCCCCACAGCACCAGGGTCTTGGCGCCCAGCTCGGCGCCGAGGTCCATCTGGCGCAGCACCTTGCGCAGCGCGTAGCGCCGCACGTTGCGGTCGTTGCTGGTGAAGCCGCCGTCCTTGAACACCGGGTGGGTGAACAGATTGGTGGTCACCATCGGGACGATCAGGCCGGTCTCGTCCAGCGCCTTCTTGAACCCGGCGATGATGCCGTCGCGGGTCTGCGCGTCGGCGCCGAACGGGACCAGGTCGTCGTCGTGGAAGGTGACGCCGTACGCCCCGATCTCGGCGAGCTTGTGCACGGTCTCGACCGGGTCGATGGCCGGGCGAGTGGCGTCACCGAACGGGTCGCGCGCCTGCCAGCCGACGGTCCAGAGACCGAACGAGAACTTGTCATCACGTGTGGCCTGCACCGACACGGTTACCTCCGGGAAACGTGATCGATTTGTTTATTGGTTGAATTATTTGGCGGAGGTATGGCATTGTCAAGGGCGTGACGGCCCGGATGAGCTCGAGTACCACCGCCCCCGTCCGGCAGTCGAGCGTGCGAGCCCATAATCTCGCGCTGGTCCTGAACACCGTGGCGAACAGCGCGGATCCGCCGTCCCGGGCGGCCGTCGCGGGCGCCACCGGGCTCACCCGGGCCACCGTCTCGGCGCTGGTCGACGACCTGATCGCGGGCGGGCTGCTGGTCGAGCGCGACCCGCCGCCACGGACCGGCGCCGGGCGACCGGCGGCCGGCCTGGCGCTCACCGCGGCCGGCCCGGCCGGGCTGGGCCTGGAGATCAACGTCGACTACCTGGCCGCCTGCGTGGTCGACCTGACCGGCGCGGTCCGGCAGCGCTTCATCGAGCACGCCGACCAGCGCCCGGCCCCGGCCGCCGACGCGCTCGCCGCGCTCGGCGTGCTGGCCGCCCGGGCCCGCCTCGCCGCCGAGGCGGACGGCCTGGTGGTGGCCGGCGCCGCGGTCGCCGTGCCCGGCCTGGTCTCGGCCGGCCTGGTCCGGGTCGCCCCCAACCTGGGCTGGCAGGACGTGGACGCCCCCGGCCTGCTGCGGGCCGTCCCGGAGCTGGCCGGCCTGCCGGTCACCGTGGACAACGAGGCCAATCTCGCCGCCCTCGGCGAGCTGCGGGTGGCCGGCGGCGAGCAGACCTTCCTGTACGTGTCCGGCGAGATCGGCATCGGCGCCGGGCTGGTGATCGACGGCGAGCTGTACCGGGGCGCGCGCGGCTGGAGCGGCGAGATCGGGCACCTGACCGTCGACCCGGACGGCAAGCCCTGCCGGTGCGGGGCGAGCGGCTGCCTGGAGCAGTACGCCGGCCAGGAGGCGCTGGCCGCCGACGAGCCGGGAGCCGCGGCCGCGCTCGGCATCGCGCTGAGCACCGTGGTCAACCTGCTCGACGTGCCGGTGATCGTGCTGGGCGGGGCCTACGCGCCGTACTTCGAGCGGCTGCGCGACGGGATCGAGGCGGAGCTGCGGCGCCGGGTGCTGACCGCCGGGCTGGCGCCGGTCACGCTGCGGGCCGCCCGGCTCGGGGCGGACGCGGCGGTGCGCGGGGCGGCGGACGCGGTGATCCGCGGGGTGCGCGACGACCCGGCCGGCTGGCTGCGGCGGGCGGGCTGAGGTCGTACGCGAGAAGGGTGCGAAAAGCGCTGGGACGTGAGCGCGGCCGCCGCCCCGGGAGGGACGGCGGCCGCGTGGTCTTCCGGAGGTCTTACTCGACGCCGGTCCGCGAACCGATCGCCTGCAGGAAGATGTCCGTGATCTTGGTCGGGTCCGGGGCGAAGTAGAGGCCGCTGCCGCGCACCGACTTCTGGATCGCGCCGAGCTCGTCCTTGTTGACCTCGTTGCCGATGCCGATCAGCACCAGGCGCACGAAGTGCTTCGGGTCCTGGACCTTCTTCAGCTGCGCGAGCAACTGCTCCTGGGTGATGCCGTTGACGTTGTCGTTCTCGCCGTCGGTGAACAGGATGACCGAGTTGACCTTGCCTTCCTTCCAGTTCGCCTTGGCGTAGTTGTAGGCGTCGAGCACCGTGTTGTAGAGCCCGGTGTCACCCTTCTCCTTCGGCGTGAGCCTCGGGATGGTGTCCTGGACCGCTTTCCGGTTGCTGCGCAGCGACGTGATCTTGATGAGCTCCTCCCAGGGCCGGTGGTTCGGCCCCATGTCGGTGGAGAAGCGCCAGACGCCGACCGCCCACTCGTCGCTGAACAGGCTCAGACCCGTGGTGGCGGCCGCCTTGGTGACATCCGCCCGGGAGGCGTTGTTCGCGGTGGGCACCGGACGGTTCATCGAGCCGGAGACGTCGAACACCGCCAGCACCCGGCCGGCCTGGGTGGTCGCGTTCCACGAGCCGACCACCTTGCTGACCGCGGTGGCGTCCAGGCCGGCCGCGGCCGACCCGCCCTGCTCACCACTGCCCCCGGCGGGAGCGGTGATCGCCGGGGACGCCGCGGGGGCGCCGGCCGGGGCCAGGAAGCTGGAACCGTACGTGCCGTCCGGGGCGCGCAGGCCCTGCGCCGAGATCTCGTTCTTGAACGTGGTCGAGGTCAGCTGCTTGAGCAGACCCTGCGCGGCGCTGATCTTCTGCCCGTCGACCACCTGCGGCAACACCGAATACGGATAGTCCATCGGCACCGAGTTCGGCTCCAGGTAGAGCGCGCTCAGCGCGACCGGCGGCCGCTTCGCGTTGTACGAGATGACGTCTTCCTCGGAGAGCGGCGCGGCGCCGAGGCTCTCCAGCAGCGTGCCCTCGTCGGTCGCCTTCGGGAACGACTCGAGCAGCTCGTCGCGCAGCTCGGAACGGCTCTTGGCGAGGTAGGTCAGCGCGTCCACCAGTTTCGACACGCTGCCCTGACCGGCGCCGATCGCCGAGCCGATGGACATCAGCGCGGCCAGGCCGGAGGCGTCCCGGGCCGGGTTCACGATGCCGAACCGCGGACCGCCGTCGGACCCCTTGATCTGCCCCAGCAGGGAGGTCCAGGAGACCTTCTTGCCCTGCAGGCCGAGCTGCTTGGAGATCGGCTCGGGCATGGCGATGACCAGCGGGCTCTGCGCGACCGAGGTGACCTTGGACGGCGTGAAGCCGGAGGCCTCGTTCTGCAGGCGCAGCAGCCAGGTCGACGAGTCCGGGAGCCACACGTCGGGCACCTGGATGGCACCGGACGGCTGCCCCAGACCGGACAGGTTCACCCCATGCTGACCCGCGATCGCGCTGGCGACATCGGCCGAGGCGAGGGACTCCACGCTCACGGACACACAGGTGCCGTTGACGTTGCCCCCGTCCTGCGCCCACTTGTTCGCAGCATTGGTGACGGCGGGTGATATCTCAGGGGCTGCGGCGACGTTCAGCTTGATGGAACCGGTGCAACCGGAATCAGCCAGCTGGCTGTATCCGAACCAGGTTCCCGCGATAACGACGACGATCGCCATCGCTCCACCAACGACGCCGGCTCCTTTTAAGTTGAAGTTCCTACGATGGCGGCCAGACACGCGCTCCATAGTGCGCATGTCGAGAGCTGAATGCCATATACGTTCGGTCGAAAATTACTCAGATTGGCGTTCTCCGATCTAGTAACCACCGAGCGTGATGACGCCGTCTCGATCAGTATCCCGATCGGGCACCCGGGTGTCGGGTTTGACGGGAAAGATCACGGACCTCCCCAGGTGCCCGATGTGGCCTATGGCCTGATCATCGCCGGGGTCCACCGAAGCAGGCAGGTGGGGCTCGGCTCAGTGGCCGGTTCCCCTTCCGGAGCGGGAATTCCGGTCTCCGGATCGATCCGGAAAACCGTTACGTTGTGTGAACGCTGATTGGCTACGTAGAGGTGATCGCCAATCAAGATCATGTGCCGCGGCCAACTGCCGCCGGTCGATGTCTCGGCGATCAGGACCGCGCTCTCCCCGTCCCACGCGAAGGTCGACACGGTGTCCGGGCCGCGGTTCGCCAGATAGACGAACCGGCCGTCGCGCCCCGTGGTCACCTCGGACGGATGCACCGGACCGGTCACCGCGCTGGCCGCCGCCTCGCCGCGCGGCGCCAGGACCGGGCCGCCGGCCGGGCGGTACCAGCTGAGCGTGCCGGCCAGCTCGCCGGCCAGCAGCAGCGCGCCGTCCGCCGAGTGGGTCAGGTGCCGCGGGCCGGTGCCCGGCTTCGCCTCGACCGCCGGCTCCGGCGCGCCGAGCCGGCCGGAGACCGGGTCCAGCCGGGACCGCCACACCCGGTCCGAGCCCAGATCGGAGATGAGCACGTCCGGCCCGTTCCGGTCGGGCACCACCATGTGCGCGTGCGGGCCCTCCTGCCGCTCCCGGTCCGGGCCGGAGCCGGTCAGGGTGAGCAGGTCGCTGCGCTCCCCCGGGGCGCCCTCGTCGTCCAGCGGGAACACCGCGACCGAGCCGCCCGAGTAGTTGGCCACCACCAGGTGCCGGCCGTCCGCGGTGACCGCCAGGTGGCACGGGTCGGCGCCGCCGGTGGGCCGGACCGCGAGCGGGATCAGCGAGCAGTCCGGCGCGACGGTGAAGGCGGAGACCGTGCCCTCGTCGAGCTCGTTGACCGCGTAGAGGACCGGAAGGGTGGGGTGCCGGGCCAGGAAGGACGGGGACGGGGTGCGGGCGGCCAGGCCGAGCCGGGTCAGCTCGCCGGTCGCCGGATCCCGCCGCTGCAGCGTGATGCCGTCACCCTCCCCTCCCTTGTCCGCGGTGTAGCACCCGACGAAGACGTACTCAGCGTTCGCGCCCATGCCCCGATCCCATCACAGCGGAGCCCGGCGGCTCGGCAGGCCCGCCCTCTTGACCGGTACAGAAGACCGGCGGTACTGTACCGGTACAGAGACCACTCGACAGCTCCGAGACAGCAGGAGGAGTCATGCAACTGCCCGCCGCCTACGTCCACGGACTGCACGCCGTCACCCGCGAGCTGCACAGCGCCCGGCCGGACGCGCCGGTCGTACCGGCCAGGGCGCGCCGCGCGGCGCGGACCAGGTCGCTCCTGGCCCGCGCGCTCTACCGGGTGTCCGCCGCCGTCGCGCCGGCCGGCCGGCCGCCCGAGGCACTGTTCCGATGAGAGGGGGCGCGCCTCCGGCCACCGTCCGGCCGGAGGCGCGCCTTACGGTGTAGAGGTGCCCAGGGTGACGCTGCAGACCATCGCCGACCGCGTCGGGGTGAGCCGGATGACGGTCTCCAACGCGTTCTCCCGCCCCGACCAGCTCTCCCCCGAGCTGCGCCGGCGCATCCTGGACACGGCGCAGGACCTCGGTTACGCCGGACCCGACCCGACCGCCCGGGCGCTGGCCAAGGGCACCACCGGCACCATCGGCGTCCTGCTCACCGACTCGCTGCGCTACGCCTTCACCGACCTGGTGGCCGGCGGCTTCCTCGGCGCGATCGCCGAGGAGCTGGCCCCCACCGGACTGGCCATCACCCTGCTCAGCTCGGCGTCGGCCGGCGAGCTGATCCCGGCCCGGGACGTGGCGATGGACGGCGCGCTGGTCTACTCCTGCGACCCCACCTCGCCGGCGGTCGGCTGGCTGCAGCGCCGCCGGCTGCCGCTGGTCTTCGTCGACCAGGCGCCGGTCGACGGATACGCCTGTGTGAACGTCGCGGACCGCCGCGGGGCGCGGGAGGCAGCCCGGCTCCTGCTCGACCTGGGGCACACCCGGATCGCGTACGCCACCGTCGGCGCGCACGGGCCGTACGGGCTGATCGCCGACCACGACGTGCCGACCGAGGGGTACGCCTCGATCCAGCGCCGCCTCGGCTGGAACGACGAGCTCCGGCCGGCCGGGATCACCCCGACCGTGATCCGGCAGCCGTTCGAGCGGGTCGACCTGATCCGCGCCGACGCCCGGGAGCTGCTGTCCCGGCCGGACCGGCCGACCGCCGTGCTGTGCTTCTCCGACGTCACCGCCCTCGGGGTCCGGCAGGCGGCCGGCGATCTGGGGCTGCGCGTCCCGGAGGACCTGTCGCTGGTCGGCTTCGACGACAGCCCGCTCGCCACCCAGGTGCAGCCGGCCCTCACCACGATCCGCCAGGACGTGGAGGAGAAAGGGCGGAAAGCCGCAGCGCTGCTGAACGCGGCGCTGCGGCATTCCGGTGAGACACCACATCTGCTGTTGCCGGCAGATCTGGTGGTGCGGGGCAGTACCGGCCCCGCACCGTCCTGAGGTTCGCGGACCCCCGTAGACCCGCGATCCTCAGCTGTTCAGCAGGTCGTACGCCGCCTTCGGGGCGTCCACCTGGGCGGAGCCGGTCGGCGCCGCCGGCGTCTCGGCGGTGCCGTACTGGTCGTAGGTGACCCGGTAGGTGATCGCCTTGGCCTTGCCGGCCGCCGGCACCCGTACGGTCGCGGTGCTGATCCGGCCCTTGGCGTCCACGGTCGCCTCGAACGGGACCGCCTTCGCCTTCTCGCCGAGCGCGGTGAGCGTCTCGGCCTCGACGATCTCCGCCTCGGTCGCCTCGGTCAGGTCGACGGTGCCGGCGAAGTGGCCGGGCGACTTCTCGGTCAGCCCGGTGGACGCCTCGACCAGGGTGCTGACGAAACCGGGGTCGGTCTGGCCGGCGTAGATCAGGTCCTTCTCGGCGTCCGCGCCGAGCTTCTTGGTGTCCAGCTTCATCCACTTCTTCGGCAGCTTGGGCAGGCCCAGCTCGGCCGGGGCCGACCCGAACGAGATCTTCGCCCACGAGTCCGCGTCGACCACCAGGAACTTCATCGTCAAGGTGAACCCGGCGTCCGGGATCTTCTCGCTGAAGTCGGTGGTCATCGTCTTCTTCGCGCTGTCGACGACGCCGGAGGCCGACTGCTCGCCACCGGAGATCGCGTAGTGGAAGACGTCGGCCGCGGTGGTCGGCACCGCCTTCTTCAGGATCTCCGCGGGCGTGGGCGGCGCCGGCTTCTCCGCCTCGCCGGTCTGCCCGCAGCCGGCCAGGATCAGGAGTGCCGCCACCGCGGCAAGTCGCTTGGTCAGCACAGTCATCGTTCCGTCCCTCTACGTCTGCGTCATCGACGGCGTCGTGCATCGACGGATCAAAGGCTCCCCGGTGGGTCTGCCGTCGCGCTGCGGCTATGCTGCTGCCGGCTGCCGTTCCGCTGCCGTCTCGCTGAAAGCGCTGGTCATAGGGGGTAACCGGGGGTGGAGCCGGAAGCACGGTTCGAGATCCTCGGTGCGGTGCGCGCGTTCCGCGGGGCCGATCCGGTCGACCTCGGCCCGGCCAAGCAACGGGCCGTCCTCGCGGTGCTGCTGCTGAGTCCGGGCAAGGCCGTGCCGACCCAGCGGATCGTCGACGCGGTCTGGGGCGAGGAGCCACCGGAGAACGGCGCCAACGTCGTCCAGAAATACGTGGCCGGGCTGCGCCGGGCCCTCGGCCGGGAGCGGCTCACCCTGACCGCCGGCGGTTACCAGCTGGCGATCGGCGACGGCGCACTGGACGCCGAGGTGTTCCGCGCCGAGCTGGCCCGGGCCGGGACCGAGCAGCGGGCCGGGCGCGCCGACCGGGCCGCCGAGATCGTCCGGGCCGCGCTGGAGCTCTGGCACGGCGACGCGCTGGACGGGCTGACCGGGCCGGTCTTCGAGACCGCCCGCGCCCGGCTGGCCGACGACCGGGCCAGCGCCTGGGAGCTCTGGGCGGAGATCCGGCTGGCGCACGGCGACGACGCCGGGCTGATCGGCGAGCTGACCCGGCTGACCCACGAGTTCCCGCTGCGCGAGGGGCTGCGGGCGCAGCTGATGCTGGCGCTGCACCGGGCCGGGCGGCAGGCCGAGGCGCTCGCGGTGTTCCGGGACACCCGGGAGTACTTCCTGGACGAGCTCGGGGCCGAGCCGGGCGAGCGGATGCAGGAGGTGCACCGGCGGATCCTGCGCGGTGAGCTGGAGCCGCCACCGCCGGCCGATCCGGTGTCGCCGCCCTCCTACACGCCGCTCTCCCCGGCGCCGCCGCTCTCCCCCGCCCCGGCGTTCTCCCCGGCCCCGGCGTTCTCCCCGGCGTCGCTGCAGCCGCGGCGCGGCCACGCCCGCTGGCTGGAGATCGCGGCCGCCGGCGCGGCGCCGTTCCTCACCTGCGGGGTGGCGTCCTGGGTCTACTTCCTCTACGCGGCGATCCAGCGCGGCCGCTGGTACCACTACGCCGTCGCGGCGCTCTACTTCGTGGCGCTGCCGTGGATCGTGCTGTGGTTCGAGATCGACCCGTCGCCGATCGACTCGGAGGCCACCACCGCCGCCGAGGGCGTCGCCGTCTTCTCCTGGCTGGCGCTCTGGCTGGGCTCCACCGTGCACGGCGTGCTGCTGGCCGTGCACGGCGGCGACAACCGGGCCGCCCGGGCCCGGCGGGACCTGGCCCGGCGGTTCGCCGCGATCGACCCGGTGGCCGCGCTGCAAGCCGGCATCGGCCGCCCCGACCTGCTGCGGTACCTCGACGACGGCGGGCTGATCGACCTGAACCACGCGCCGCCGCAGGAGCTGACCCGGGTGCCCGGGATCGGCGCGGCCGAGGCGCACCGGATCGCGCTGGACCGGCACCACCACGGGCCGTACCGGCAGCCGGCCGACCTGGTGCAGCGCGGCGTGCTGACCCCCCGTCAGCTGCGCCGCGCCGAGTCCTGGCTGATCTGCCTGGGGCTCTAGGCGCCAGGTCAGCGGGTGCCGGCGGCGGCGAACTGGCGGCGGGCCACATACTCCACCAGCTCGATCAGCACGCTGCGGGCGGCCACCTGGTCGCGGGCGTCGAAGAGCACCACCGGCACCCCCGGGTCCAGGTCCAGGGCGCGGGCCACCGCCTCCGGCCCGAACCGCTGCTGGGTGTCGAAGTCGTTCACCGCGACCACGAACGGCGTGCCGCGCTGCTCGAAGTAGTCGATCGACGGGAAGCAGTCGGCCAGCCGGCGGGTGTCGGCCAGCACCACGGCGCCGAGCGCGCCCTGCGACAGCTCGTCCCAGAGGAACCAGAACCGGTCCTGGCCGGGCGTGCCGAACAGGTAGAGCTGGAGGTCCTCGGTGATGGTGATCCGGCCGAAGTCCATGGTCACCGTGGTGGTGGTCTTGCCCTCCACCCCGGACACGTCGTCGGCGCCCTCGGCCCCGGTGAGGATCTCCTCGGTCTGCAGCGGACGGATCTCGCTGACCGACCCGACCATGGTGGTCTTGCCCACGCCGAAACCGCCCGCGATCAGGATCTTGAGGGCGACCGGGATGCGCGAACCGCTGGCGCGGTCAGAGCGCACGGAGTCCATTGACAACCGCCTTGAGAACGTCGACGTCGTGCGGCTGGGTGGCCGCCGGAGGTTCGTACAGCGAGATGAGACCCGCCGAGCGTAGATCACCGAGCAGGACCCGGACCACGCCGATCGACAGGTCCAGCTGGGAGGCCAGCTCGACCACCGAGATCGGCTCCCAGGCGGCGGCCACGATGGCGTGGTGCTCGGGCTGCAACGCGATGCCGGGCACCAGGTCCGGGACGGTGGCGACGACGAACGCGACCAGGTCGAAGTCGCCACCGGAGGGTGCGACGCGGCCCTGGGTCATCGCGTACGGCCGGACCACCGGACCGGCGTCGTGATCCATCCAGTCGTGTGCCAGGTCGGCAGGTTCAGAGGGCATCGGGCGCCAACGTGCGCTCCGGGGCGCTCATCGTCTGGCCGACCCGGGTGACCAGCATCGCCATCTCGTAGGCGATCAGGCCGAGGTCGGCGTCCGCCGAGGCCAGCACGGCCAGACAGGCGCCCTGCCCGGCGGCGGTGACGAAGAGGAAGGCCTCCTCCATCTCGACCACCGTCTGGCGCACCTGCCCGGCCCCGAAATGCCGGCTCGCGCCCTTGGCCAGGCTCTGGAATCCGGCCGCCATCGCCGAGAGGTGCTCCGCGTCCTCCCGGGTCATCGCGGCCGAGGCGCCCAGCATCAGGCCGTCCGCGGAGAGCACCACGGCCTGCTGTGCGGTCGGCACCCGCTCGACGAGGTCGTCGAGGAGCCAGGTGAGATTCGCGCTCTGCTTCGTCGTCTGTGCCACTATGCGTCCTTCTCCGGCCTGTTGCTTTCATTACCGCCGGGGCTCGCGGCGCGGTCGCCGGCCGCGTCGCCGCCGGCCCCGGTCACTGCAGCCTCTTTGGAGGCTTGGATACGGCCCCGGGTGGTGCCCAGCTGCAAGGCGCTCATCAGCGTACGGACCTGCTCCGGGGAACGCTGCGGCGCGGTGGACTCCGGCTCCACCACCGGATGGCGCAGCTGCGGGGCCAGGCTGGCCTGCCGGACCCGCTTGGGCAGACCGTCCGGCTCGAGCTGCACGGTCGGCTCGTCGCCGATCGGCACCGATGGGATCGCCGGTGGTGGGGACGCCGGTGGCGGGACCGCCGGCGGCATCGAGGCCAGCGGCGCCGAATTGCGCGGCACCGCCCGCGACCCGCCGAGCGCGCCGGCCACGTCGTCGAGCTGACCGGCGGTCGCCGCCGGTGGCAGCTCGGCCGGTGGGACCTGCGGGGTGCGCCGGACCCGCTTGCGCTGCACCAGGCCGTCCGGGCTGAGCTCGGACGCGATCGCGCTGGGCGTCGGGCCGCCGGGCTCGCCGGCGCTTCCGTTCAGCGCCGGCAGGTTCTCGTTGCTGGTCCGCTGCCGGGGGACGGCCGGCACCTGCTGCAGCTCGCCCTCACCGGACCACTGCAGGGCGGCCAGCGACGGCTTGGCCGGCTCGTCCTGACCGGAGCCGACCAGCGGCTTGAGGTTGGCGCGGCTGCCCGTGCCGGCCGGACTGGGCGCCTCGGTGACCAGGTCACCGGGGAGCAGCACCACGGCGGTGACCCCGCCGTACGGCGAGGCCTGCAGCGACACCCGGATGTGGTGCCGAGTGGCCAGCTGGGCCACCACGAACAGGCCGAGCCGGGCGCTGTCCGCCGGGTCGAACTCGGGGGGCTCGGCCAGCCGCCGGTTCGCCTGCTCCAGCGCCTCCGGGGTCATCCCCAGCCCGCGGTCCTCGACCTCGATCGCGTAGCCGCTCGGCAGCACCTGCCCGGAGACCTGCACCCGGGTGTGCGGCGGGGAGAACGAGGCGGCGTTCTCGATCAGCTCGGCGAGCAGGTGGATGACGTCACCGACCGCGCGGCCGTAGAGCGCCGAGGCGGCCACCGCGCGGATGTCCACCCGCTTGTAGTCCTCCACCTCGCTGATCGCGCCGCGGACCACGTCGATCACCGGAACCGGGTTGCGCCAGCCCCGGCCGGGCGCCGCGCCGGCCAGGATGACCAGGTCCTCGGCGTGCCGCCGCATCCGGGTGGCCAGGTGGTCGACCCGGTAGAGGTCCTCCAGCTCCTGCGGCTCGGTCTCCCGGCGCTCCATCTTGTCCAGCAGCGAGAGCTGCCGGTGCAGCAGCGTCTGGCTGCGCCGGGCGATGTTGAGGAAGACCTCGTTGATGCCGCGCCGGACGTTGGCCTCGTCGACCGCGGACTGCACGGCGGTGCGCTGCACGTCGTTGAAGGCCTGGCCGAGCTGGCCGATCTCGTCCATGCCGTAGTCCAGCGGGGGCGTCTCGACGTCCACGTCGACCGCCTCGCCGCGCTGCAGCCGGCCGACCACGGTGGGCAGCCGCTCGGAGGCCATCTCCAGGGCCTCCCGGCGCAGCTTGATCAGCCGGCCGACGATCGACCGGCCGACCCGCACCGACACCCAGATCGCCAGCAGGAAGGCGACCAGGCCGAGCAGCGCGGCCAGGCCCAGCCAGAGGAAGACCCGGACCGCCAGCGGGGTGGCGTCGGCGACCACCTCGTCGACCGTACGCAGCTCGAACGCGCGCAGCTCGGCGGAGACCTGGTCGAAGACCGGCTGCCACTCGGTGCCCTTCACCGGCGGCGCCTGACCGGTGTAGTTCTTGGTGATCAGCTCGCTCTGCAGCACGTCCAGCGTGACGAAGGTGGAACCCCGGGTGATCAGCTGGGCGTAGTCGCCGCGGGCCTTCTCCGGCATGTCCGCCACACCCGCCCTGAGCAGGTACCGCGAGGTGGCCACGTCCTCGATCAGCTTGCCCCGGGTCGGCGCGTCCACCTTGCCGGACGCGTTCGCGCCGGCCAGCGTGGCGTCCACCCGGGACAGGAACTCCAGGCCGCGGTACCCGGTGATCAGGCCACGCACCTCGCGGTCGACCTTCTCGTGGAAGAAGACCGCGGCGGTGGTGGAGACGTCGAACCCGGCGTCCACCACGTCGTTGTACGTGTTCACCATCTCGAGCAGCCGGATCTCGCGCGCGTCGATCCGGGCCCGGATGCCGGGCAGCGCGTCGATGTCGTGGAACAGCGTCGCGACCCGGTCCCGCAGGTCGTCGGACATGTCCAGCCCGTCGGTCGCGGCCCGGAAGTCGGCGATCGCCGCGTCGGTGGCCGCCCGCTGGGTCTTCAGCTCGGTGCCCGGCGTCCGCGGGGCGGCCAGGTAGACGGCGGAGAAGTGCCGCTCCCGCTGCAGCTGCGCGATCAGTTGCAGACCGGGGTCGCCCATCCGCAGCACCACGTCGCGGGAGGCGAGCAGATCCAGCGCCGGCCCGGCGGTCGCGGCCGTCGCGAAGACCCAGAGCGCGAGGAGTGCCGCCAGCGGCACCGCGACCATCGCGATGATCTTCGATCTGATCGACCAGTTGCGGCTTCTCATCAAGCTCCGCCCGAGGGGTCCGGCAGGAAACGGCGGCGCACCGGCGGCCCGGGAACCGGCCGATCAGAAGTGGACGGCCGGTCCGGGCGAGATGCGCCCCGGAAGAATACGTAAAGACGTCCGTCACAGCTAGCTCTCGAGCCATCGGAAACTTCCCTTCCATTCCCTTTGTCCCCCGGCCGTCGTTGCGGATCTCCACTTCAGCGGGCTCAACGCGATTGATGAACAGGTGTGAGTGGGCATATCGGCTACGGAAGAAGGAGGAACCTGATGTCCGCCACCGCCACCATCGTCCTGATCGTCGTCATCGTGCTGGTGCTGGCCGCGATCGCGTTCGCGGTCCGGGCCGGCCGGCGCCGCAAGCTGCAGCAGACCTTCGGCCCGGAGTACGACCGGGTGGTCGCCGACACCGGCAACCGCACCGAGGCGGAGCGCGAGCTGCTGGAGCGCACCAAGCGGCACGCGCAGCTGGAGCTCACCCCGCTCTCCGCGGAGTCCCGGGCGAAATACGCCGCCGCCTGGGAAGAGGTCCAGATCCGCTTCGTGGACAGTCCGAAAGAGGCGGTGGCGACCGCCGACGAGCTGGTCACCAGCCTGATCACCGAGCGCGGTTACCCGACCGCCGACTACGACGAGCGGCTCGCCAACCTCTCCGTCGAGCACGCCGCCACGCTGGAGCACTACCGGGCGGCCCACGAGATCAGCCAGCGCAGTAAGAATGACGAGGCCGGCACCGAGGACCTGCGCCAGGCGCTGGTCCACTACCGGGCCCTCTTCGCCGACCTGCTCGGTGAGGACCCGGTGCCGGGCAGCACCACCGACGTGCCCGCGCCGCGGACCACCGCGGACCGCTCGGTGAGCGACCCGGCCACCGACGGGAAGACCGGCCGATCCGCCCCCGAGACCGACGCCACCAGCCGCTGAGGAGCTCCCACGATGCGCTTCTTCTCCAACGAGGCCCAGGACAACACCACCGACCAGGGCGACCGGACCGAGGCCGTGCCGCCGCAGCGCGCCGGGTCGCCCTGGCACGACACCCCGGCCGGCGACCGGCCGGACGACGACCGCCCGGCCGAGCACCGGCCCGACCACGACAGCGACCGGTCCGACGACCCGGACGCCCACCGCGACCCGGACGAGCACGACACGGCCGCCCACCACCACCGGGACGACCACGACAGCACCGCCGACCGCGACCTGAGCGACGACGACACCACGAGGATCAACGACGTGCGCCGGGACGACGAGATCGACGCCACCCAGCCGATCAACGACCTGCGGTCGACTGAGGACGGTCCGACCGCCGCAGAGCGGCACGAGGACGCGGTGACCGCCGCGGACAACCACGATGACGTGGTGGCCGCCGCCGAGGAGCGCGACGACCGGGCCACTGTGGACGACGGGATCGAGGACCGGGGCACCTTCGACGACCCGACGGTCGTCGAGAAGCAGGAGCCGGAGCCGGTCGTCGCCGTCGCCGCGGTCCCGGCCGCGGACACGGCCGCGTCCGGCACGTCCGGCCCGGCCCCGTTCTTCCCGGAGGCGGAGACCCAGCCGCTGCGCGACCGCTGGCGCGACATCCAGCTCCGCTTCGTCGACGACCCGAAGGCGACCACCGGCGAGGCCGCCGCGCTGGTCGACGAGACCATCGAGAAGCTGACCGCGTCGCTGCGCCAGCACCGGGGCTCGCTCGCCTCGGGCGCCGACGACACCGAGGCGCTACGGGTGGAGCTGCGGGCGTACCGGGACATCCTGGATCGCCTGCTCGGCCTGTGAGAACACTTTCCAGTACGAAGGGGAGCCCGTCCAGGCTCCCCTTCTCGCTATGACGTCTCGTCCGGACCGGGGTCGGTGGGCTCCTCCTCGGACGGTGTGCCGGTGGGCTCCGGCTCGGTCTCCTCGGGCTCGGCGGCCGGCGAGGTGGCCGACTCGGTCGGCGGGCTGCTGGGCGGCGTCGGCGCGGAGGTGACCACAGCGGACGGTGCGGTGGACCGGCTGGTCGACGGCGACGGCGAGGCCGACGGGCTCGGTGGGCGCGGCGCCGCGCGCTTGGCCGGCGGCTCGGCGGCCGGTGGCCGGGTCCAGTCGATGATCGGCTCGGCGGTCTCCGTCTCCCCGGCGCCGGATCCACCGGAGTCGGTCTCGACGGCGGCCGGCAGCTGCTGGCGAACCGTGGCCGGCGGCGTGCCGCCCGCCGGGGTCTTGACCGCGGCGAGCTGCACGCCCAGCCACAGTGCCGGGCCCAGCCCGACCGCGACGATGGCCCCGAACAGCGCCATCGGCCCCCGCTCCATAGCGCCTCCCCCTGTCCCGGCGATCGTCCCGCTCAGCCCCCGCCCTGTGCTACCCATTTCAGGCGTCGGGAAAGCCACCAATCGCTCCGGTCATTGTGACCCGAAGTGACGCTGAAGTGACTCATTCGTCACGGAGGAGACTGTGGTCGTGTCTGGCGCGTGCCGGTGAGGAAGGTGACCGCCTCGTCCCACGCCGCCCAGCCGCCGGGCAGCTCGTCGGTGTCCAGCGACGACCGCAGGGTCAGGCTGCCGCCGTCGTGCAGGCCGAGCACCCAGCCGCGCCGCCGGCCGGGCAGGCTGGTCACCGCGGCCACGTCGGCGAACGGCACGAACCGCCGGCCGTCGCCGGGCGGGTCCATGGTGGCCACCGCGGTCGTCCCCGCCGCCTCGCCGGAGACCGGGACGCCACCGGAGGCGATCTGGTGCAGCCGCCGCTTGGCCTCCCCGCCCCGGCCCCGGGACAGGCCGGGGACCAGCAGGAAGCCGAGATCGGTGACGAGCAGGTCGGTCCGCTCGCCGTCCGCGGACAGGTTGATCAGGCCGCCCAAAACCTGGGCCCGGGCGGCCGGCCGGTCGCCGCCGGACGCGGCCAGGTCCACCCCGATCCGGTCCAGATAGGCCCGGACCGCCTCGGCCTGCTCCGGGTCGGCGGCGGCCGCGGCCACGTCGGTGAGGTTGAGGTGGGCGCCGTCCGCGGCGACCAGCTCGGCGGTGCCGGTCCAGCTGTGCCGCCAGCGGGCCACCCCGCTGCGCAGCGCGGCCAGAGCGAGCATCAGCGAGAGCAGGTCGACGATCCGGTCGGCGGTCTCCTCCGCGGCGAGGCCGGGGAAGATGGTCGCGGCCGCGGTGGCGAGCCGGCCGTCGGCGGCCAGCTGCAGCACCCCGGCGGCGTCCGGCACCGGGACGCCGACCGCCCGGGCCACGGTGGCCAGGGCCGCCTCGGCCTCCCGTTCCATCTCCGCGGTGCGGGCCTGGCTGAGGAAGTCGTCCCAGCTCACCCGCTCCCGGCCCTGCGGCGGGAAGGCGACGGCCTGCAGCGCGCGGCCGAGGCCGGGCAGATCGGGGATCAGGTCACCGGCCGGCTCCTCGGCCGGATCCTTGGCCGCTTCCCCGGCTGGTCCCGCGGCCGGATCCGCAGCCGGTTCTTCGCTTTCCGCGGTCTGCGGGGATTCGGGCGTCAGCTCGGCCAGCCGCTCGGCCAGCGGCGGATGGGTGTCCCACGCGCCGGCCGGCTCCGGCCCGCGCGCCCGGAGGATCGCCACGTCCTCGGCCCGGGCCGCGAGCACCCGCAGGAAACCGCCGAACACGTCCTCCGGCACCTGCCCGGCCTGCCAGCCGGGACCGACGTACTCGGCGTGGAACAACCGCTGCATGCCGGCCAGCACCGGCAGGTCACGCAGCGCGCCGGTGGTCGCCGCGACCCCGGCGTGCCCGGCCGCGACCCGGTCGGCGGCCAGCTCCTGCGCCCGGCTGAACGGCGCGTCCCACCGCCGGTAGGCCCGGGCATAGGCCCGGAGGACGGCTGCGGCCGGGTTGCGGCCGCGCTCCCAGCGCGGCGCCAGCCGGCCCACCGCGACCCGTCCCCGGTACGCCGCCGGCGCCCACCGGCCCAGCGCCGCCGACCCGTGGGCCAGCTCGTGCGCCACCGCCGCGCGCAGCCGCCCGCGGTCCCACGCCTGCAGCAGCGGCAGCCCGAGGTAGAGGTCGCGCCGCCCGCCGCCGAGCCCGAGCGCCCGGGTCCGCTCGCCGACCACCACGGTGGCGTCGGCGACCACGGTCAGCCCGGCCGGCGGGGTCACCCCGGCCGCGGCCGCCGCCGCGTCCACCAGCGCCCACAGCTCCGGCGCGTCGGCCCGGGGCACCGCCACCCCGGCCGGCACCCGGGAACGCAGGCGCAGCGCCCGCCAGGTGGCGTAGCCGAGCGCGCCGAAGGTGGCGATGCTCAGCGGCACCCCGGCCCGCAGGGCGAAGTCGGTGGGCAGCAGTTTCAGCACCGTCCACAGCACACCGAGCACCACGGCCAGCTGCACTCCGGCGACCACCAGGAAGCCGGCCAGCCCGGCGGCCGACCTCGCCGCCGCTCGCGCGTCGTTGCTCAAGCCGCTCTCCTCCCACCGAGAAACGCCCAGCTTAGGGTCCGGCCAGGGATACGGGCGGGGAGGCCTGTGCCGATCAGCCCGCCGGCCAGTCGATTTCCGGAGCGCGGAACCAGGTCACCCCGGCCGCGTCCCAGCGCGGGCCGAAACCGGCCAGCCGCTCCCGGAAGGACGCCCAGTCCCGGCCGGCCTGCGGCGTCCAGGCCACCTCGGCCACCGCCGGGAGCCGCGGAAACGTCAGGTACTGCAGGTCGGCGACGCTGCGCAGGGTCTCCGACCAGAGCGGCGCGGCCACCCCGAGCAGGGCGGTCTCCGGCACCCCGGGCAGCCGGTCGGCCGGGTCCCAGTCGTACGCCCGCCGCACCGGGACCAGCCCGGCCCAGTCCAACCCGATCGGGGTCGTCTCGTCGTACTTCATGTCCAGGTACGTCCGGTCGGCCGGCGACATGATCACCTGGTGGCCGGCGGCGACCGCGGCGGCCACCTCGGTCCCCTCGTCCTGCGGCCGCCAGTACTGCACGACGGCGCCCTCGGGCAGGTCGACCGCGGCGATCTCGTGCCAGCCGACCGGCCGCTTGCCGTACTTCGCCGGCAGCGGCAGCACCCGGGTCAAGAACGCCCGGTAGTCCTCGGCCGAGGTGGACAGGCACTCGTCGCCGCCGATGTGCAGGAACGGGCCCGGGGTGGCGTCGGCCACCGCCTTGAGCACGGCCTCGACGAAGGCGTACGTCTCCTCCTTGCCGGCCACCAGCGAGCTGTAGCCGACCTCGGCGTCGGTGCGCGGCGCGACCGGCTGCCCGTCGGCGGTCAGTTCCGGGTACGCCACCAGGGCCGCGTTCACGTGGCCGGGCATGTCGATCTCCGGGACCACGGTGACGAACCGCTCGGCCGCGTAGGCCACCACCTCGGCGTACTCGGCCAGGGTGAGATAGCCCGGCCCGGCGCCGTCGCAGCCGGTGCCCGGGCCGCCGCCGACCTCGGTGAGCCGCGGCCAGCCGGGGATCTCCAGCCGCCAGCCCTGGTCGTCGGTGAGGTGCAGGTGCAGATGATTGATCTTGAACTGGGCCAGCAGGTCGACGTGCGCCCGGATCTCGTCGGCGGTGAAGAAGTGCCGGGCCAGGTCGAGCATCGCCCCGCGGTAGGCGAACCGGGGCCGGTCCTCGATCACCCCGCCGGGCAGCACGCCGTCGTCGGCGGCCAGCTGGCGCAGCGTCTGCAGGCCCCAGAACAGCCCGGCCGGCGCGGCGGCACGCAGGGTCACGCCGGCCGCGGTGATCTCCAGCCGATAGCCCTCCGGGCCGAGCTCGTCGGCACCGAGCTCGAGCCGGACCGGCCCGTCGTCGCGTGGCTCGGGGGCCAGCGCGGTCACCGCCTCCGGGGCGACGGTGAAGGTCACGGCCGGTTCCGGGACAACCAGTGCGGGCGCCGGAATCACATCGGCCAGCCGCTTCGTCTGAGGGCGCACTCTGAAGACTCTAAACTGTTTCGCTATGCCGATAACTGTGCGTCACGCCACCCGGGGCGATGAGCAACCTTTGCACGCGCTGGCGACACTGACCTTCGGGGAAGCCTGCCCACCGGGCACCGCACCGGCCGACATCGACATGTTCATCGCCACCCACCTGTCCGCCGAGCGGTTCGCCGGCTACCTCGCCGACCCGGGCCGCACCCTGCTGCTGGCCGTCGACGGCGACCGTCCGGTGGGCTACGCGATGCTGGTCCGCGGCCCGATCGTGGATCCGGACGTGGCCGCCGTGGTGGACCCGGGCACCAGCGTCGAGCTGAGCAAGTTCTACGTGCTGCCGGACCGGCACGGCTCCGGCGTGGCGCACACGCTGATGACCGCGACCCTGGCCGCCGCCGCCGAAACCGGCGCCGTCTCCTGCTGGCTCGGGGTGAACCAGCGCAATGTCCGGGCCGCGAAGTTCTACACCAAGCACGGCTTCACCGTCATCGGTGTGAAGCGTTTCCTGGTCGGCGCCCAGTGGCACGACGACCACATCCGCAGCCGCCCACTGCCCTGAGGAGGACGGCGTGAACCGGTCCGCGGGCCGGAGTTCGGCTACACGCTGCCCGGCCTGGACGCGCCGACCTTCACCGCCGACCCGGGCGGCCCGATCATCGCGGTCTACCGGGTGAACACGCCGGACGGGCGGCCGGCTGCCGGACGGTTCGGCGTTCCGGCTGATGGCGCCGCGCTCGTTCACCGCGGATCAGGTGCTCCGGCTGGCTCGCTCGGTCCGGCGCCTCGATTAAGTCAATTCTTATATAAGTGTCGGGCGAAAATTGACGGCGAAGTGTCGCACCCGACAGATACCTTCATGAATGCGGACCGGCGCCACGGGGGCGTCGGTCCGTCCATTTCAGAGAGTCGTGCCGCGCAGCAGGTTCCGGCCCACGGCCTGCACGTTCTCCCGCAGCTCGGCCGGCGACTCGACGGTGAAGGGGACGCCCAGCAGGCCGAGCACCATGGTCGGCCAGCCGAGATCGTCGACGTTCATCCGGAGCCGGCAGACACCCTCGCGGACCGGCTCCACCGTGCCCCAGTGGCCGACGACCGCCTGCACCTGATCCGGGGCGGTCTCCAGGAGGACGGCGACGTCGTACCGGTTGGGGATGGCCCGGATCCGCGACCGCAGCCAGACCACCGGATCGCCGCCCGGGATCTCCCGCGGCCGGAACCGGGCCCCGGTCAGCGCCGGCCCGGTGATCCGGTCCACCCGGAAGCTGCGCCAGTCACCCCGGTCCAGGTCCCAGGCCAGCAGGTACCACTTCCGGCCGAGCGGGACCAGCCGGTGCGGCTCGACGTAGCGGCCGCCGGCCGTGCCCTCCCGCGGGGCGTAGTCGAAGCGCAGCCGCTCTTCGCCCCGGGTGGCCATCGCGATCGTGGTGAGCACCCCGGCGTCCAGGGTCGGGCCGCCGCCGAGAACGCCCGGGCTGGTCACCGCCTGCAACGCGTCGATCCGGCGGCGCAGCCGGGGCGGGAGCAGCTGGATCACCTTGGCCAGGGCGCGCACCGAGGTCTCCTCGAAGCCGGCGACCGCGCCGGCCGCGGCGCTGCGCAGCCCGACCGCGATCGCCACCGCCTCCTCGTCGTCGAGCAGCAGCGGCGGCACCGCGGCGCCGGCCTGCAACTGGTAGCCACCGGCCACGCCGCGGCTGGCGTCCACCGGATAGCCCAGCTCACGCAGCCGGTCGACATCCCGGCGCAGGGTGCGCGGGCTGACCTCGAGCCGGTCGGCCAGCTCCGAGCCGGGCCAGTAGCGATGGGTCTGCAGCAGGGACAGCAGCCGCAGCATCCGGGCACTCGTGTTCGCCATGGGTCCAAGAATCTCTCGTATTGAGGCCAGAATATGGCCGCAAACAACCCTAGCGTCGAAGCCATGATGATTGCGACGCGAGAACTGACGAAGCGGTTCAAGAGCGTGCTCGCCGTCGACGGGGTCACCCTCGAGGTCGCCGAGGGCGAGCTGGTCGCCCTGCTCGGCCCGAACGGCGCCGGCAAGTCGACCACGCTGCGGATGCTCACCACGCTGATCCCGCCGACCTCGGGCAGCGCCGCGGTGGCCGGCTTCGACGTGGTCACCGGGCAGCGCGAGGTGCGCCGCCGGATCGGCTACATCGGACAGGGCAACGGCGCCGGGCACAGCCAGCGCGGCCGGGACGAGCTGATCAGCCAGGGCCGGGCCTACGGCCTGCCGGTCCGTCAGGCGCGCGCCCGGGCCGCCGAGCTGATCGAGTCGCTGGGCCTGGGCGAGGTCGCCGACCGGACCGTTTCCACCCTCTCCGGCGGCCAGCGCCGCCGCCTGGACATCGCGATGGGTCTGATCCACGCCCCGGAACTGCTCTTCCTCGACGAGCCGTCGACCGGGCTGGACCCGCAGAACCGGGCCAACCTGCAGGAGCACATCGTCCGGCTGCGCCGCGAGCACGGCACCACGATCGTGCTGACCACGCACTACCTGGAGGAGGCCGACTCGATGGCGGAGCGGGTGATCGTGATCGACCACGGCCGGATCATCGCGGACGACAGCCCGGAGCGCCTCAAGGCCAAGCACGTCGGCGACCGGGTGATCCTCGGCTTCGACTCGGAGGCGGAGGCGGCCCGCGTCCCGGAGGGCACCCGCGAGGGCACCCGGGTGGTGATCTCCACCGACGACGGGCCCCGGCTGGTCCCGACCCTGCTGGACCTCCGGCCGCGCACCGTCGAGGTGATCCGCCCGACCCTCGACGACGTCTTCCTCACCCTGACCGGCCGCAGCCTGCGCGACGAGACCCAGGAGGCCTGACCATGAGCAACCTCGCCACCGACACCGCGGTCGTCTTCAGCCGCGAGCTGCGCCCGGTGCTGCGCAGCCCGTTCAGCATCATCTTCTCGATGGTGCAGCCGCTGTTCTTCCTGGCGCTGTTCGCGCCGCTGCTGCCCGACGACCAGTCGCTGCAGTGGTTCGTGCCCGGGATCATCGTGATGTCCTGCCTGTTCGGCTCGTCGATGACCGGCTCCAACCTGCTTTACGAGATCCAGACCGGCTCGCACGAGCGGATGCTGGTCACCCCGCTGCGCCGGCCGGCGCTGCTGCTCGGGCGGGCGCTCAAGGAGATCGTCCCGATGCTGGCCCAGGCCGCGCTGATCGTCGCGGTCTGCATCCCGTTCGGCTTCCGGCTGCACCTGGCCGGGGCGCTGCTCGGCCTGCTGATCCTGGCCGGGTTCTGCGTCGGGCTGGGCGCGCTGTCGTACACCCTGGCACTGGCCTCGAAGAACCAGGAGTGGCTGTTCTGGACCGTGCAGCAGACCCTGCTCTTCCCGTTGCTGCTGCTCGCCGGGGTGCTGCTGCCGATCGAGAACGGCCCGGCCTGGTTGCGGTCGCTTTCCAAGATCAACCCCATGACGTACGTGGTGGACGCCGAGCGCGCGTTGTTCGACGGTGACGTCTGGTCCCGGACCACCGCGTACGGGTTGCTGGCCGCCGCCGGGATGGGGTTGTTCGGGCTGCTCGTCGGCGTGCGGGCGATGCAGCGCTCGGACTGACCCGCTACCTTCCATCCTCGGACCGACACACCACGGGGACGGGAGCACGCATGCGGGAACCACGCTTCCGTCCGTTCCGTCAGTTCCTGGACGCCCTGCGCCGGCCCCGGCGCGCGGCGCCCGCCCCGCGGCTGGGCAACCCGGACGCCGTCGTCGACTGCGCGGTCTACGCCGCCGGCCAGCGCCGCGCCGAGCCGGGACAGCCCCGCCAGATGCCGTTCCCGGAGGCGGCCCGGCTCGCCCGGCGCCGCCGCAACGCGTTCGTCTGGCTCGGCCTGCACGAGCCGGACCGGGCCACGATGAGCCTGATCGCCGAGGTGTTCGGCCTGCACGAGCTGGTCGCCGAGCAGGCCACCGGCGGCGGGCACCGGCCCGGCCTGGAGACCGTCGGCGAGGTGACCCGGCTGGTGCTGCGGGCCGCCCGGTACGTCGAGCACGACCGGCTCACCGACACCTCCGAGGTGGTCGAGACCGGCGACATCACGGTGCTGGTCGGCCGGTGGTTCGTGATCACCGTGCGGTACGGCCCGGTCGGCCCGCTCGCGGCGGTCCGCGAGGAGCTGGAGCGGCGCCCGGACGTGCTGCGGCACGGGCCGTGGGCGGTGGCGTACGCGGTGGGCAGCCGCCTGGTCGACAGTTATCTGGAGGTGGCCGCGCACGTCGAGCGGGACCTGGAGATCCTCGAGGAGGAGATCTTCAGCACCGGGCGGAGTGCCGGGATCGCCCACATCTACCAGCTGAAACGGGAGATGGTGGAGTTCAAGCGGGCGGTGCTGCCGCTGGCCGACCCGTTCACCCAGGTGCTCACCGTGCGGGACCTGCCGGCCGGGCTGCGGCCCTACCTGGTGGACGTGCGCGGGCGGCTGGGCCGGGCGGTGGACCGGGTGGCCGGCTTCGACGACCTGCTCAACTCGATCCTGCAGGCCCGGCTGGCGCAGATCTCGATCGACCAGAACGACGACATGCGCAAGATCGCCGCGTGGGCCGCGATCGCCGCGGTGCCGACGGTGATCGCCGGGATCTACGGGATGAACTTCACGGTGATCCCGGGGCTGGACTCGCCGTACGGTTTCCCGGGCGCGATGGCCACCATGGCGCTGCTCTGCGGGGGCCTCTACTGGCGCCTGAAGAAGACCGGCTGGCTGTGACGCCGGGTAACTGAAAGCCAGATCACACAGGTCCGACTTTCGGTCGTTTTTCCAGTCCAGACAGCTTGCCAGGCCGGTCAGATTCGCCCTACCCGATGAACACGGCGAGTTACTAGTTTCCTCACTATGCCGATCTTGGGGGTAGTGGGAAAGTGACCGCACGCCGGGGCATCCTGTCCGCTCTGCGCGGTCACGTCGACCTCTTCCTGAACGCCGGTTCGCTGATGGCGACCACACTGATCACCTCGGCGTTCGGGTTCGCGTACTGGTGGGTGGCCGCGCACGTGGCCTCCCCCGCCGCGGTCGGGCAGGCCTCCGCCGCGGTGTCCGCGATGACCCTGATCGGCACCATCGGCATGTTCGGCATGGGCACCATGCTGATCTCCGACCTGCCCGGGATCGGCCGCGGCAAGTGGGACCTGATCTCCACCTGCCTGCTGGTGGCCGGCGCCGCGGCGACCGCCGGCGGCCTGCTCTACGTGGCCGCCGCGCACCTCTGGATCCCCAGCCTGCAGCACGCGATGGGCGGCGCCCCGGCCACCGCGCTGCTGGTCGCCGGCATCGCGCTGAACGCCATGACGCTGGTCCTCGACGAGGCGATGGTCGGCCTGCTCCAGGGCCCGCTGCAGCTGATGCGCAACGCCTGGTTCGCGGCGATCAAGCTGGTCCTGCTCGGCGTGGTGGCGTTGCTGCCGATCACGCTGACCGGCGGCGAGCTGCTGCTCACCTGGGTGGCCGGGATCGTCGGCTCGACCGCGATCCTGCACCGGGCGCTGCGCCGGCGCGGGATGATCGACTCGCTGCGCCCGCGGCTCGGGCTGCTGCACGGCCGGGGCCGGGCCACCTTCGACCACAACCTGCTGAACCTGGCCACCTACCTGCCCCGGGCCGCCCTGCCACTGGTGGTCACCGCGGTGCTGTCGGCCGAGGCGAACGCCGCCTTCTACACCGCGTTCATGGTCCTCTCGTTCCTGGCCATGGTGCCCGGCAACGTGGCGCTGACGCTGTTCGCGGTAGCCGCCGGCGACCGGGCCGCGCTGCGCGGCAAGGTCCGGATGGGCCTGCTCATCTGCCTGGGCGGCGGCATCCCGGCCGCGCTGCTGGTGATGCTGCTGGCCGACCCGATCATGTCGGTCTTCGGCAGCCAGTACGCGGAGACCGCCGGCGGCGCGCTGGCCATCCTGACGCTGACCTACGTCCCGTTCGTCTTCCACCACTTCTTCCTGGCGGTCTCCCGGGTGCGGGGCCGGGTCCGCGGCGCCGGGATCTTCTCGGTCTTCGCCGGCGCGGCCGAGCTGCTGGCGGCCTGGTGGGGTGGCCGGCACGGGGACCTGAACGACCTGGTCGCCGCGGTCGCCGTGGTGATGGCGATCGAGACCGTGCTGGTCGCGCCGACCGTGCTCAAGGTTGTATTCGCGCCCGTCGTCGACGAGACGGCGCCGGCAGAGGGAGTGAATGTCATGTCCACCACCAGCCTGACCCTGCACGAGAAGGCCTGGCTGCCGCTGGAGTACATCCGGACAGTCGGCCCGCTCACCGGGGTCACCGCGGACCGGCTGCGCAACGCGCTGGCCGGGCTGCACCTGACCGACCCGACGCACCGGGCGGTCTCCCGGCTGGACCGGGCCGGCGCGAAGTGGCAGCACATGGACGCGGCCAGCTTCGCGACGTACGTGCTGGACGCGGTGACCGACCTCGGCCCGGGCCCGGCGGACTTCGACGCGATGACCCGGCAGTTGCAGGCCGAGCCGCGCGGGCACCACCCGGTGCGGATCCTGGTCGGCGGCGGCTATGTGGCGCTGAAGGTCTCCCACGCGTACGGCGACGCCGGCCCGGTGAACACCCTGCTGCGCGAGCTGATCCTGGCCGCCGCGGAGGGCCGGGCGGCCCGCATCGCGCCGTCCGCACGGCATCGCTGGGCGCTGCCGAAGGCCTGGTGGAAACAGTTCGGCATGCACCCGGACCGGTGGAAGGCCGGCCTGAGCTTCCCGAAGCCGCCGCACGCCGAGTCCGGGCCGTGCCGCCCGTGGCGGGCCGACCTGACCGTGCGGACCGCCCGCTCGTCACTGGTCCTCGGCGAGATGCGCACCTGGCGCGACCAGTACGCCCCGGGCGTCACCACCTCGGCGATCACCTTCGCGGCGTTCGCCTCGGCGCTCGCCGAGCTGGGCCTGGACCCGGACCTGTCCGGCGGCACCTTCCTCGCCGACGCCCGCCGCTACCTGGACAAGGGGGTGAGCGTCGACAGCAACTTCTGCATGGGTCCGTACCTGACCCCGGAGAACCTCACCGACCCGCTGTCGATCCACACCACGCTGAAGGCGGAGCTGGCCACCGGCCGGATCCTCACCATGATCGCGTTGCGCGAGGCCAAGCTGCTGCTGACCGGCGCGCCCGGCATGCCGGACCCGTTCCCGGCCGAGATCGCGGTGGCGCCGCGGCCCCGGCTGACCTTCAGCAACCAGGGCCGGCACGACGTGCTCGGCGACCTGCCGTGGGCGGTCGGCGCGGCCGGCCGGGTGAACCAGAGCGTGCCGACGCTGAACGGCCCGGAGGGCGTCACGCTGACCACCAGCGAGATGAACGGGGTGCTGCACCTGGAGGCCACGTTCCACGCCTCCACCTACGACCCGCAGCTCGTCCAGCGGGCTCTCGACCTGGTCTGCAGCGACCCGGCCGGCCTGATCATGGCCCGCCGCTGACCCTCGGGCCCGCGCCCGGCACGGCCCGCCCCCCTGGCCCGCCGGGCGCCTCACCGGCCGCCGGACACCCCCCGTCCGGCGGCCGGTTCGCTTTCCCCGATCAACACCGGTTCCCGGTACGACGAGAGGGCGCACGACCGGGGGGAAGCCGGCCGTGCGCCCCTTTCTCACCCGGGTGACAGGGTCAGTGGTGACCGCCGCCGCCCTGCCCCGGCCCACCGTGGCCCGGCCAGTCCTGCTGCTGACCACCCTGACCGCCGCCCTGCCCCGGCCCACCGTGGCCGGGCCAGTCCTGCTGGTGACCGCCCTGACCGCCCCCGCCAGGGTGGGAGCCGCCGGGGTGGGCGCCGCCCTGCTGGGGGTTGTCCGAGTGGCCCTGGCCGGGACCGTGCTGGCCGGTGGGGCCGCCGGGGAGTCCGGTTCCGGGGCCGCCCGGACCGCCCTGACCCCCCGGCGAGTTGGTGCGCATCACCGGTAGCGAGAGCACCGTGGTGCGCGTCTGCGTGCGGGACCGCCACCCGCACTCGTCGTAGGAGATGGTCGCCCAGAGCTTCGCCACCCCGCCGAACGCCGTGAACGGGGTGACCCGGACCCGGGTGACGTCGGTGCGCCGCGGGGTCAGCGTGCTGCCCCGCGAGAAGACCGCCCCGCGCCGGTTGCCGAAGTACTCCACCCGGACCCGCTCGCCGCGGACCCGCACCTGCGCGTCGCAGATGGTCCGGTCGGTGCGCCAGGCGATGTCGATCCAGCTGGGCACGTTCGCCGGCACCGGGCGGAGCCAGGTGGTGATCGGCTGCGGGCCCCGGGACGGCGCCGCGGCGGCCGGTCCGGCGGTGGCCGCGCCGGCCAGCCCGGTCGTCGCCGTGGCCAGCGCCACCATTGCTGCGATTCGCCGACTCATGTGCATTACGAATCCTCCGATGCCCCTCGTTCTCCGGGCCGGCAGTAGCGCGGCCCGACAAAAGGGACGATATGGGAATTGGGTGCTTGCCTGTCCGTATTTGACCGCGTTTTCGGGGGCGAAACCCGATTTGGACAAATCGCCATAATCTGGTCAGCCGAAAAGCTGATCCCGGGTTTTCGGCACATCCGGCTGGGTATGCCAACGACATGACAGAGAAGGCGGAAGACCTCGGCGAACCGGTCGCCTACCTGGTCCTGCGCGAAGGCGTGCCGGTCTACGCGCCGAGCGGCGACACGATCGGCACCGTCGCACACGTCCTCGCCGACGAACCCGAGGACGTCTTCCACGGCCTGCTGATCAAGACCTCCGACGGGCACCGCTTCGCGTCCGGCGACCAGGTGGCCGGCCTCTACGAGAACGGGGCGATCGTCACCGAGCCGGCCGAGAAACTGGCCCGGCCCAGCGCCGACCTCCCGGAGGAGCGGCACGACAGCGGCTTGAAACGCGCCTGGGACTGGCTGGTCCAGCCGCACTGATCGCGCGGTTTCGCGGGTCTTGGCGGCGCGGTTCAGTGCCGCGGAAGCTGGCCACGCTGACAGGCCTCCGCACGCCCGCAGGTCTCCGCACGCCTGCAGGTCTCCGCATGCCTGCAGGCCTCCGCACGCCCACAGGCCCACCCTCCCGGGGGATCCCCCTCAGGCAGTGTGGCGGAAAGCGGGGAGGCTCAGCAGACACCCTGTGGACAACACTCTGATGTGGACATCGGAGACCACCGGGCCAGCGGCCGGTAAAGCCGAGCAGAACTGGATGGCCGACACTTTCGTCCTCGACAAATCGGCGGTGCCCGGCCTCGGTGAGTCCCAGGCCGTCCACAGCCCGGCGATGCCGCCGCCGATCACCACCCCGTCGGTATCGACCGCGCGGCACGTGGTGATCGCCACGCACCATCCGATCTTCGACTGGGCGCTGCGCTTCTCCCGGCTGAGCAGACCGCACCCCGGACCACGGCGTGACGGCAGAGCAGCCCACACCCGCACCGCAGCGTGACGGCAAAGAGCAGGTCATCCGGACCGCGGCGAAACGGCAGGCCAGACCGCATCCGGGACCGCGGCATGACCGCAGAGCAGACCGCAGCATGACGGCAGAGCAGACCGCATCCGGGACCGCGGCATGACCGCAGAGCAGACCGCAGCATGACGGCAGAGCAGACCGCATCCGGGACCGCAGCGTGAGCGCAGAGCAGACCGCAGCATGACGGCAGAGCAAACCGCACCCTGGATCGCGGCGTGACGGAGGCGTACCGGAAATCGGATTGCGACCCGGATGCGGGCCGTGAGCGGTCGGCGGGCCGGAGGGTCAGCGGCCCCAGCGGAGCAGGCAGGCGCCCATCGACATGCCGCCGCCGAACCCGGCCAGCAGCACCAGGTCGCCGGGGCGGAGGGCGCCCGCGCGGTTCGCGTCGTCGAGGGTGACCGGCAGCGACGCGCTGCCGACGTTGCCGTAGCGCTCCAGGGTCAGGTGGGTCCGGGCGTTCTCGAAGCCGGCCGCGGTCACCAACTCGCGCAGCATGATGCCATTGGCCTGGTGCGGGACGAAGTGGTCGACGTCGCCGGCCTTCATCTGGTTGCGGGCGAGCAGTCGTTCCAGGGCCGGCGGCACCGCGTCGGCCACGAAGTCGCGGACGCCCCGGCCGTTCATCCGGAAGTAGTGGTCGCCGGCCGCGACCGTCTCCGGCGAGGCGGGCCGGCGGCTGCCGCCACCCCGCACGTAGATCAGGCCGTTCGCCTCGCCCCGGGAGGCCAGGTCCAGGTCGAGGATCCCGTGCCCGTCCGGTACCGCGCCGACCACCGCGGCGCCGGCCCCGTCGCCGAAGAGCACCGCGGTCCGCCGGTCGCCGAAGTCCAGGATCCGCGAGTAGATGTCGGCCGCGATCACCAGGACCAGCGCGCCCGGGTGGGTGGCCACCAGGCCGTTGGCCACGCCGAGCGCGAAGACCCAGCCGGCGCAGACCGCGTTCACGTCGAAGCAGGCGGCCCGGTCCGCGCCGATCAGGTTCTGCACCAGGTTCGAGGTGGGCGGCTGCGGCGAGTCGCCGGTCGAGGTGGAGACCACGATGTAGTCGATCTCGGCGGCCGCCACGCCGGCGTCCTCCAGCGCCGCCCGGGCGGCGTGCCCGGCCAGGTCGGAGGCCGCCTCGGCGGGGGCGGCGAACCGGCGGGCCTCGATCAGCGTCTTCTGGGACACCCACTCCGGGTCGGCGTCCGGCACCCGCCGGACCAGGTCCACATTGGTGACGATCTGTGACGGAAGATATGATCCGGTTCCCAGAATCCCGACCGCCACGCGCGCCCACCCACTCCCGCAAAACGTCCCGTCCGTAGCCAGGGAAAACCCTATCTACCAGGGGTGGGGCCGTACGGATCGTCCAGCTGGCGGTTCGGTCGGCAAACCTCGGACGGATCGTCAGGACTGTCGGCCGCGGTCCCGGTAGGTCCACGATCCGTTACCGAGAGTGCCGCGCCCGGTCGCGTTCTTCGCCTGCTGCGCCTGCTGGGCGAGCCGGGCGTCGATCCGCGCGTTGAGGTACTCGGCGGCCGCCCGGTCCTCCTCGTTGGGGGCGGCGGCCAGCGCGTACGCCATGCCGATGATGCCGAACACCACGGCGACCCCGATCGGCACCAGCAGCGACCCGGCGGTGGCGCCCTCGATCGTGCCGAAGTGGTCCTCCTCCACCACCGACATCGCGGACATGCCGGTGAAGTGCATGCCGTTCACCGCGACGCCCATCACCAGCGCCGAGATGAAGATGACGACCGGCTTGCTGACCACCAGGGTGAGCCAGAGCGCGACGGTGGCGGCGACCACGGCGATCGCGATCGAGAGGACGACCCGGGAGCCGGAGTAGTGGATCTCGCCGTCCAGGCGCATCGCGGCCATGCCGGTGTAGTGCATCGCGGCCACGCCGAGACCGGCCAGGACGCCGCCGATCACGATCCGGATCTGCCGGGCGCCGGAGCCGAGCAGCGCGATGGCCAGGCCGACGCCGACCGCCACGAAGGCGATGACCACGCTGGCGCTGGTGAGGCCGACGTCGTAGCGGATCGCCGAGCCGACCACGTCGAAGCCGAGCATGGCGACGAAGTGCATGCTCCAGATGCCGGTGGCGCCGATCGCCAGCGCCGCGAGCACCAGCCACCAGCCGCGCTCGCCGTTGGACCGGGCCGAGCGGAGGCGGACCGCGCTGGTCAGCCCGAGCAGGGACCCGAGGACGGACAGCAGATAGCTGACCGCGGGAGTCACCCATCCGTGATTGAAGTGGTGGATCTCCGCCATGATGGCGCGCTCCCTCGCTACTGAAGAGTTTTGCCGCGCTGCATCCTGCCCCAGCCGAGATGCAGCCGTCACCGATTGTGATCCACGTTTCGTTACGAGCGCACGAGCAGTTGATCTCGATTTGGGTCATGATTCAAAAAGACCCGGGAACGCAGCCGTTTTGCCTAATCAGATGGCCCTATGCGAGATCTGTCACGATGCGACTACAAAACGACCGATCTGCGGCGATAGCGAGAAACCGTGACGGTCAGTGACTTCCGCAAGATCAGGAGAGTAGCTCCAACGCCGGCGCGCGCTGCGAGTGCAGGGTCTGCACGGTGTCCTCGGTGCAGGTGCCCGGATTCTTGTCCATGACGCACAGGGTGCCGACGATGTGCCCCTCCGGCGAGTGCAGCGGGACGCTGGCGTAGGAGCGGATCCCGCTGACCGCGAAGAGCGGGCTGCTCGCGTACTCCTCGCTCTCCTCGCTGTCGCCGATCAGCACCGGCACGTCCTCGGCCACCACGATCGAGTCCGGCGACCACTCGGCCGGCACCCCGCCCGCCTCCCGGACCCACGTCGGCAGCCCGTACGACCCGGCCACCACCACGGTGTCGTTGAGCACCAGGGTGACCGCGGCGGTCGGCGTGCCGGTGAGCCGGGCCAGCCGCTCGGCGAACGCGTCCAGCCCGGCGGCTCGCGCCGGGCGGGTCAGGAAGTCGGAGACGGCCAGCAGCCGGGGCACGTCGGCCAGGTGAGCGGCGGCGTCCGGGTGCGCGACCGGCGGGTGCTGGCCGGCCGGGTACGCCGCCAGCAGCTCGTTCACCGCCTCGATCAGGTGTTTCGGGCGGACCGGCTTGGAGATGGTCACGTCGCACAGCTGCCGGGCCCCGGCCGGGGTGGCGGCGGACATCATGATCATCGGGATGGACGCGGTGGCCTGGTCGGCGCGCAGCCGGTCGGCCACCTCGAGACCGCTCATCCCGGGCATGTGATGGTCGAGGATGACCAGGTCGGGGGCGGTGCTGCCGATCGCCTCCAACGCCGATGCCCCGTCCGCGGCGATCCGCACAGTGTGCCCGGCACTGGTCATCACCGTGGTGAGCAACTCGGCGATGTCCCGGTCGTCCTCCGCGATCACGATGGAAGCCATGACCTGCCCTCCTCGGTCGGCCGCACAGACGCACCGACTCTAAACCGGGCAGGACGGAGATATCCCTGAAAACCGAAGTCAGGCCGCGGCCGCCACCACGGCCACCGGCGGCGCTTCGGCCGCCCAGGCCAGCTCGGCCGTCCGGATCCGCTCCACCAGCGCGGCGATCCAGGCCAGCTCGGCGGTGACCAGCCCGAACCAGTAACCGTGCTCCAGGGTGTGCACCTCGGCCATCTCGCCGGCCCCGGCCGGCAGCGCGGCGCGCTCCCCGTCCAGCCGCTCGGCCCGCGCGGCGAGCAGCGCGGCGGCCCGCTCCGCCGGCAGCGAACCGAGGTGCGCCACGGCCAGCGCGAAATCGACCGAGGCGACCGGGGTGTCCCGCAATCCGGACTCGACCTTGGCGCGGAAGCCGGCCACGCCGTCCTCGGTCAGTTCATATTCGATACGGGGTGGTCGGTTGCCGACCTGCCCCGGCTCGCGCGCCGCCACCAGGCCGGCCCGGTGCAGGGACTTGAGCAGCGTGGTCACCGTGCTGCGGGTCGCGGTGAGGTACGCGTACCGCTCCTGGAGACGGGTGGCCAGGTCGTAGGCGTGCGCCGGCCGCTCCCCGAGGAGTCCGAGGATCGGCAGCACCAGACTGTTCCGTGAGGCATCCAACGGCATGGACCAACGTTATGGGCGTATACACCTAGAGACAACCCAATATTGACCTTGATCTCCGGGTAACGCCCGATCGCACCCCGATGTCCCATCATGTGGCACGTCGTAGGGTGGCGAGGGTGGAACCACTGACGAACTGGGCCGGCAACATCACCTTCGGCGCGCGGCAGGTGCACCGCCCGCGCTCCGTCGACGAGGTCCGCGATCTGGTCGCGGCCGCCACCGAGCTGCGCGTGCTGGGCAGCGGGCACTCGTTCAACCGGCTCGCCGACACCGGCGGCGACCTGGTGTCGCTGGCCGGCCTGCCGCGCACCGTCGAGATCGCCCCGGACCGGCGGGTCGTCCGGGTCGACGGCGGCATCCGCTACGGCGAGCTCGCCGCCCGCCTGCACGCCGAGGGCCTCGCCCTGCACAACATGGCCTCGCTGCCGCACATCTCGGTGGCCGGCGCGGTCGCCACCGCCACGCACGGCTCCGGTGTCGGCAACGGCAACCTGGCCACCGCGGTCGCCGGCGTGGAGATCGTCCGCGCCGACGGCGAGCTGGTCACCCTGTTCCGGGGCGACGACGACTTCCCCGGCTCGGTGGCCGCGCTCGGCGCCCTCGGCGCGGTCGTCGCGCTGACCCTGGACGTGCAGCCGGCCTTCGAGCTGCGGCAGTACGTCTACGACAACCTGCCGGCCGCCGCGGTCCGGTCGGAGCTGCCCGAGATCCTCGCCGACGGGTACAGCGTCAGCCTGTTCACCCGCTGGACGAGCACCGACGTCGACCAGGTCTGGCTGAAGCGGCGCGACCCGCTGACCGCCCCGGTGTTCCACGGCGCCACGCTGGCCGACGGCCCGCGTCACCCGGTGCCCGGCATGCCCGCCGAGAACTGCACCGAGCAGGGCGGCGTGCCCGGTCCCTGGCACGAGCGGCTGCCGCACTTCCGGATGGAGTTCACCCCGAGCAGCGGCGAGGAGCTGCAGTCCGAGTGGCACGTCCCGCTGGACCGGGCGAACGACGCGATCGACGCGGTGGCCGGGATCCGCGAGCGGGTCGCGGACGTCCTGCAAGTCTCCGAGCTGCGGACGATCGCCGCCGACGACCTGTGGCTGTCGCCCAACCACCAGCGGGACAGCCTGGCCCTGCACTTCACCTGGATCGCCGACACCGAGGCGGTGCTGCCGGTGGTCGCCGACGTGGAGCGGGTGCTCGCACCGCTGGGCGCCCGCCCGCACCTCGGCAAGATCTTCACCAGCGCGCCGGCGCTGCCCCGGGTGGCCGACTTCGCCGCGCTGGTGCGGCGCTTCGACCCGGCCGGGAAGTTCCGCAACGAGTTCCTGGCCCGGCTGCTCGGATGACCGCCCCCGGGGGCCGGCGTCAGCAGCCGCAGGCGGCGCCGGCCGGGGCGGTCAGCTCGTCCGCCGGGCGGGACCACTCGCCTTTCTCGTCGCGGACCGGGAAGCCCTCCCGGACCCAGTACTCGTAACCACCCAGCATCTCCTTGACCGGGTAGCCGAGCTTGGCGAACTCCAGGGCCGCCCGGGTGGCGCCGTTGCAGCCCGGCCCCCAGCAGTAGGTGACGACGGCGCTGCCCGCCGGGATCAGCTCGGCGGCCCGCGCGGCGATCTGCCCGGTCGGCAGATGCACCGCGGCCGGCAGGTGCCCCTGCCGCCAGGCCTCGTCGCTGCGGCTGTCGATCACCACGATGCCGGGCGTGCCGGCCTCGATGTCGTGGTGCACGTCGCTGACGTCGGTCTCGAAGCGGAGCCGGTTGCTGAAGTATTCGATCGCGCTGGTCATGGCACCGATCGTGCCGTTCCCGCGAGGTCCGGCCCAGTGGCGCGGATGTCATCCACCGCTAAGATCCCGCCATGCATCCGATACGCGGCAGAGGCCCACGGGTCACCGTGCTGGCCTTCGACGGGATGTCGGTGTTCGAGCTGGGCATCGTCTCCGAGGTGTTCGGCCTGCCCCGCCCGGAGTTCGACCGCCCCTGGTACGACCTGACCATCTGCGCCGAGACGCCCGGCCCGGTCCGGGTGGTCGGCGGCGCCACCCTGCACACCGAGCACGGCCTGGACGTCTTCGCGGACGCCGGGACGCTGATCGTCCCCGGCGTGCCGGACGTCCGCGCCGACCCGTCACCCGCCCTGGTCGCCACGCTGCGGTCGGCGCACGCCCGGGGCGCCCGGATCATGTCGATCTGCTCGGGCGCGTTCGCGCTGGCCGGCGCCGGGCTGCTGGACGGGCGCCGGGCCACCACCCACTGGCGCTACGCGGAGCTGCTGCGGACCCGCCATCCCCGGGTCCGGGTCGACGCGGACGTCCTCTACCTGGACGACGGCGACGTGCTGACCAGCGCGGGCAGCGCGGCCGGCCTGGACCTGTGCCTGCACGTGATCCGCCGTGACCACGGCCCGGCGATCGCCAACGCGGTGGCCCGCCGCCTGGTCGTGCAACCGCACCGGGACGGCGGGCAGGCCCAGTTCATCGAGGCGCCGGTGGCCGACGACCCGGCCGACGACCGGCTGGCCCGGAGCATGGAGTGGGCGCTCGGGAACCTGGCCGAGCCGATCACGGTCGAGGTGCTGGCCCGGCGGGCGCACATGTCGGCCCGGACCTACCTGCGGCATTTCGCCCGGGCCACCGGGACCACGCCGATCCGCTGGCTGATCGGCCAGCGGGTGCACGCCAGCCTGGCGCTGCTGGAGACGACCGGCTCGTCGGTCGAGGAGGTGGCCGCGACGGTCGGCTTCGACTCGCCGGTCACCTTCCGCCATCACTTCACCCGCGCGATGCGGACCTCCCCGTCCGCCTATCGCAGGGCGTTCGCCGTGTCCGAGGGGCCCTCGTAGGTCAGGCCGGCCCACAGCGCGGTCTGCCCGTCCAGCGGCCCGACCCACGCGGAGAACAGATAGCGCCCGTGCTCCCCCGGCGGGGTGCCGTAACTGCTGATGATCCGCGCGTCGCCGGGCGGGCTGGCGATCGCCGACGGGCAGGACGCGGTCACGTCCGGCGCGGCCGCCGGATCCATCCGCTTGCCGGCCCACTCGGCCAGGTCCGCGCAGGCCTGCGCGGTGGCCGGCGTGGTGGCCCAGAGCACGGTGAATCCGTTGTCGCCGAGCAGCACCGGCTTGCCGTCCCGCTCGGTCCACTGCGCGCCCGGCTCGGTCCCCTCGATGCTGGGCTGCGCGGCCGGCTCCTTGGCCACCGGCCAGCCTTCCGGCCCGCCGTAGGAGAGCACGCCGCTCAGCGCCAGATCCCGGTCCCCGGTCGGCGACGGCGGCCGGGTCGCGACCCAGGCGGCCAGGGCCAGCAGGACGAGCACCAGCACGCCGAGCGCGATGACGATCGGGCGGCGCCGGCGCGGGGCCGGGGCGGGGGTGGTGGCTTCCGGGCTGGTGTCAGTCACCAGCCCAGTGTCGGGCAAGCCCGCTCGTCCTGACGCCGCCGGGTGGCACGGTCACCGGATCCGCCCCGGGCAGCGGGATCGTCACCGCCTCGGCGCCGTGGTTGAACAGGAAGAGCAGCTCGCCCCGCCGGACCGCCTCGACCCGCGGCGGCAGCCCGGCCAGCACCGGCCGCACGCCGGCCTCGGCGGCCACCTGGTCCAGCACCCGGCGCAGCGCGTCGTCGCCCAGCCCGGGCGAGAGATACCAGGCGGAGCCCGCCCCGAACCGGTTCCGGGTGATCGCCGGGGCGCCGGCCAGCACGTCCCCGGCATAGCGGACCAGGGTCTGCGCGCCGGCCGTCTCGACCCGCTCGCTCCAGCGGATCGCCCGGTCACCGCTGTCCAGCGGGATCTCCGTGCCGAGCGCCAGCGGCCGCCACTCGACCACCCGGACCCCGAGCACGTCCCGGAAGGCGCCGGGATAGCCGCCGAGCCGGATCCGGCCGGCCGGGTCGGCGATCCCGCTGAGCGGCCCGACCACCAGGTGGCCACCGCCCGCGACGAACTCGCGCAGCACGTCCGCCGCCTCGTCGGACACCAGATAGAGGTGCGGCAGGACCACCACCCGGTACGCCGGGAGCCGCGCCGCCAGGTCGTCCAGCCCCGGGAAGACGAAGTCGGTGGCGATCCCGGATCGGTAGAACGCCCGGTGCGCCTGCTGCACCGCGGCCAGGTAGTCGAGGTCGGCGGCCGGCAGCCCGGCGCCCTGCAACGCCCACCAGGACGGCGCGTCCCAGCCGATCGCGACCCGCGCCTCGACCGTCCCGCCGACCCGGTCGCGCAGCGCGGCCAGCCGCCGCCCCAGCCCGACCGCCTCGCGGAACACCGGGCTGTCCGGCCCGGCGTGCGGCACCAGCGCCGAGTGGAACAGCTCGGCGCCGCCGCGCGGCTGCCGCCACTGGAAGTACATCGCCCCGCGCGAGCCCCGGGCCAGGTAGCCCAGGCTGTGCCGGGTGAGCCGGCCGGGCTCCTTGGCGTGCATCCGGCCGGGCGTGTAGATCAGATTCGGCGCGGTCTCCATGAGCAGCCACGCGCCGCCCTGCCCGGCGGCCCAGCCGCGGGCCAGGTCGCCGCCGAACGCGGTCTCCGCCTCGGCGCCGTCGCCGGCGTCGGCCGGGTAGTGGTCGACCGCGACCAGGTCCAGCTCGGCCGCCCAGCGCGCGTGGTCGACGCTGACCCAGCCGCCCTGGACGAAGTTCGTGGTGATCGGGATGTCCGGGTTGGCCGCCCGGAGCAGGTCGCGCTGCTCGACGAAGGCGCCGAGCAACTCGTCGGAGAGGAACCGGCGGAAGTCCAGCACCTGCGCCGGGTTCGGCAGGTACTGGGTGGCGCGCGGCGGCAGGATCTGCGCCCAGTCGGAATACCGCTGGCTCCAGAACGCGGTGGTCCACGCCTCGTTGAGCGCGTCCAGGTCACCGTGCTTCGTCCGCAGCCAGCCGCGGAAGGCGGCCGCGGTGAGGTCGCAGCGGCAGTCGGTGCCGTACTCGTTGTGGACGTGCCACAGCGCCAGCGCCGGGTGCCGGGCGTAGCGCTCGGCCAGCTTGCCGGCAACGGTGCGGGCGGCGGCGCGGTAGGCCGGGGCGGAGACGCAGTAGGTGTCCCGGCTGCCGTGGCTGAGCCGCACCCCGTCGGCGGTGACCGGCAGGCCCTCCGGATGCGCGCTGGTGAACCACGGCGGCGGCGACGCGGTCGGGGTGGCCAGCGCGACCTTGATCCCGCCGTCGTGCAGCCGGTCCATGATCCGGTCCAGCCAGCCGAACGTGAAGCGGCCCTCCTCCGGCTCCACATGCGACCACGCGAAGACCCCGAGCGAGACCATCGTGACGCCGGCCTGCCGCATCAGCGCGACGTCCTGCGCCCAGACCTCCTCGGGCCACTGCTCGGGGTTGTAGTCGCCGCCGAAGAACAGCATCGCACCACCTTGACTTTAGTTTTGACTCTGAACAAAGTAACACCGTGAACACCGAGTGGACCGAGGACTGGGAGCACGCGCTGATCACCGGCAACGGGCGGCAGGGGGCGCTGTGCCACGGCTCCCCCGCCGCGCTGCGGTTCACGCTGGCCCACGAGCGGGTCTTCCAGCCGGTCACCGAGCCGCTGCCGGCCCCGCTGACCGCTCCGGTGCTGCCCCGCCTGCGGGAGATGCTGCGGGACGGGCGGTTCGCCGAGGCCGCCACCGAAGTTGTCGAGCTGGCGAGCGCGGAGCATCCCGGCTTCGCCGAGACCCGCTGGATCGATCCGCTGATCGGCACGGCGACCCTCACGGTGATCCCGGACCGTCCGGGCCGCGGGTGGTCACGACAGACCGATTTCGGTACGGGCGTCGTGCGCCACCAGTGGGACGGCGTCACCTGCGAGGCGTTCCTCTCCCGCCCGGCCGACGCCCTGCTGGTCCGGCTCACCGGCTGCGCCGGGACGCTGTCGCTGGCCCCGGTCGACGGGACCCCGGAGCGCCCGGTCGACGTCACGGCCGGCGACTCGACGCTCACCGCACGGTTCCCCGGCGCGGACTGGCCGGGGGCGCTCGACGGATACACCGTCACGGCGCGCTCCTGGCGTACCCCGGACGGGCTTGTCATCGCGGCCCGCACCACGCCGGGCCTGGAACCGGCCGGCTTCGCCGCGCTGCCGGACTTCGACGCGCTGCTCGCGGCGCATGTCGCGGAGCACGGCGAGCTGGTCGGCCGCACCCGGCTGGACCTGCCCGGCGACCGGCGCGCGCAGCTGCTCTTCGACGCCGGGCGGTACGCGATCGTCAGCAGCACCGGCACCCGGCCGCCCACCCTGCAGGGCGTCTGGAGCGGCACCTGGTCGCCGCCGTGGCGCAGCGGCTGGACCATCGACGGCAACCTGCAGGCGGCTCTGCTGGCGGTGCACACCACCGGCACGCCGGAGCTGATGCCGCCGCTCTTCGACCTGCTCGACGAGCTGCGCGACGACCTGCGGGAGAACGCCCGGCGGCTGTACGGCGTGCCCGGCCTCTACGCGCCCGCCCACCTGGGCACGCACGGCAAGCAGAACCACTTCGGGCCGGTCTGGTGCCTGACCTTCTGGACCGCCGGCGCGGCCTGGCTGGGCCGGCTCTACCTGGAGCACTGGCAGCACACCGGCGACGCGTCGTTCCTGGCCGGGCGGGCCCTGCCCTACCTGCGCGAGGTGGCCGACTTCCACCTGGCGTTCGCCGAGATCGACGCGGGGCGGGCGCGGTTCAGCCCGTCCTACTCGCCGGAGAACCATCCGGCGAACACCGGCTCGCAGGCCACTGTGGACGCCGCGCTGGACGTGCAGGCGGTCGGCGACGTGCTGCGGGCGCTGCTGACGCACGACGCCGGGGATCCGCGGGCGCCGCGCTGGCGCGAGCTGCTCGACGCGCTGCCGCCGCACCGGGTCACCCGGGACGGCGAGCTGGCCGAGTGGCTGGATCCGCGCTTCGACGACAACCACGAGCACCGGCACTGCAGCCACCTCTATCCGTTCTTCTACGCCGGGGACCCGGTGATCGAGGCGGATCCGGCGCTGCGCGCCGCGGTGGTCGCGACGGTCCGGCGACGGTTGCGGTGGTGGTTGAGCGAGGCGTCCGACGAGATGGGGTACGGGCTGGCGCTGCTCGGCGTGGCCGCGGCCCGGCTCGGGCTGGCCGCCGAGGCGTATGCCGCGCTGACCCGGCTCGCCGAGGCCTACTGGCGGCCGACCCTGGTGCCGACTCACAACCGCGACCACATGTTCAACGTGGACCTGGCCGGCGGCTTCCCGGCGCTGGTCGCCGCGATGCTGCTGGCCAGCCGGGACGTGACCCCGGGCGGGCCGGCCCGGCTGAGTCTGCTCCCGGCGCTGCCCGGGCAGTGGCCGACCGGCAGCGTCCGGGGGCTGGTCGCGCGCGGCCCGGTGAGGGTCGAGCTGAGCTGGCAGCCGGGGGTGCTGGACGCGACGCTGACCTCGCCGGTCGCCCGCGACGCCGTGGTCACCTGGCCGGGCGGCACGGTCGAGGTCTCGCTGGCCGCCGGGGTGCCGCACGAGCTGCGGCTGCCACGGCGGCGGGGCTGACGGCGTACCGGAAAAGGCCGGGCTGACGGCGTACCGGAAGAAGACAGTGCGAACCGCCGGGCGGGACCGGAGCTGGGATCCGGACCCACCCGGCGGCGATTCGGGCGATGGCCGCAGGCCGAGCCCGGGTCAGCCCTTGACCGCGCCGACGATCACGCCCTTGGTGAAGTGGCGCTGCACGAAGGGGTAGACGATCAGGGCCGGGACCAGGGTGACCACCACGACGGCCATCTTGATCGCCAGGTTCGGCGGGGCGGAGTAACCGATGCCGGGCAGCACCACGCCGGTGCCGGCGTTGCTCGGCGACTGGCCGGCCAGGATGAACTGCTGCAGGACGCGCTGGACCGGCTGCAGGTCGTTGCGGTCGAGGTAGAGGACGGCGTTGAAGAAGGTGTTCCAGTAACCGACCGCGTAGAAGAGGCCGACCACCGCGGTGACCGCCTTGGACAGCGGCAGCACGATCCGCAGCAGGATCCGGACCTCGCCGGCGCCGTCGATCCGCGCGCTGTCGAACAGCTCCTGTGGGATGCCCATGAAGAACGCCCGGAGCACCACCAGGTTGAACGCGCTCACCGCGGCCGGCACCACCAGGGCCAGCAGGTTGTCCTTGAGGCCCAGCCCGGTGACCACCAGGTAGCTCGGGATCATGCCCGGGTAGATCAGGAAGGTGAGCAGGAAGTAGAACAGGATCGGCCGGTGGAGGAGCGTGCCGGCCCGGGACAGGCCGTAGGCGGCGAGCACCGTGACGGTCAGGCTGATCGCGGTGCCGATCACCGTGACGATCGTGCTGACCAGCACCGCGTCGGTGACCTGGCCGCCGGAGAAGATCACCACGTAGGCGGACGGGTTGAACTCGCGCGGGAGGAAGACGTAGCCGCCGGCCGCGTTGATCGTGTCGGTCGAGGAGAGGCTGGTGACCACCACGACCCAGAGCGGCACGAGGACGGACAGCACCACCGCGGTGATCACCACCCCCTTGCCGAACTGACCGACCAGGGTGGGCTTCTCCTCCCACACCGGGCGGCCGCTCGGTGTGCGGGGCTTCCGGAATTCAGCGGCGGTGGTCATGACTTGGCGTAGATCCCTTGCTCGCCGAGCTTGTGGGCGACCTTGTTGGCGCCCAGGATGAGCAGCAGTCCGACCAGCGCCTTGACCAGGCCGGCCGCGGCCCCGACGCCCCACTGCTGGACGCCGATGCCCTGGAAGTAGACGTAGGTGTCGAGCACCTCGGCGGCGTCCCGGCCGACCGCCTCCCGCTGCAGGAAGAACTGCTCGAAACCGACGTTGAGCGCGTCGCCCAGGCGCAGGATCAGCAGCAACACGATGACCGGGCGCAGGCCGGGCAGCGTGATGTGCCAGAACCGGCGCATCCGTCCGGCGCCGTCGGCCGCGGACGCCTCGTAGAGCGAGGGGTCGATGGCGGCCAGCGCGGCCAGGAAGACGATCATGCCCCAGCCGGCGTCCTTCCAGATCGCCTGCGAGGTGATCAGGAAGTAGAAGGTGTCCGGGTTGGTCATGAAGTCGGGGGCGGTCATCCCGTGGTCGCGCGCGGTCTGCGCGATCAGGCCGGCCCCGCCGAGCATCATCTGGAACAGCGAGATGACCAGCACCCAGCTGAAGAAGTGCGGCAGGTAGACCACGCTCTGCACGAACGACCGCAGCCGCGGCGACATGATGCTGTTCAGCAGGATCGCCAGCAGGATCGGGATCGGGAAGTAGAACACCAGCTGGAAGGCCGTGATGGCCAGGGTGTTGCGGACCGACTCCCAGAACGCCGGGGTCTCGAAAAGGTACTGGAAGTTGCCGAACCCGATCCACTCGCTGGACAGGAACGCGTCCAGCGGGGTGTCGCCGGCGAACGGGTTGTAGTCCTGGAACGCGATGATGGTGCCGAGCGCCGGCAGGTAGTGGAAGACCGCCAGCAGCAGCATGGCCGGCACGCACATCAGGATCAGCGGCCAGTCCCGCCGCAGCCGCGCGCCGAACGTCAGGGTCGTGGTGGCACTCGTGGCCGGGGCCGCCGGCTTGACGGCCCCTTCGACGATCGGTGAGCTGCTCATCGCCCGTTGTCTGCCAGGACCTTGGCGTAGAAGTCACGCGCCTGGTCGCCGCCGCCGGCCTTCCACTCCTGGACCACCTTGTCGAAGTCGGCGAGCGGGCGCCGGCCGCGCAGGATGTCGGTGATCTTGTCGTCGGTGGGTTGCTGGATCGCCGCCTGCGCGCTGGGCACCTCGACCTTGATCCCCTCCCACGGGTTCTTCTCCAGGTACTTGGTGGCGTCGTTGCCCCAGCCGACCAGGTCCTGCGCGTAGGTCGGCAGGTCCGGGTCGCTGACCACCACGGCGGGACGGCCGCCGAGGAAGATGAACTGGTTGGCGAACTCCTTGGTGAAGGTCTCGTTGGTCTTCGGGGCGCCGTCCGGCTGCCGGGTGAAGTGGGTGCCCTCGACGCCGTAGTTCTGCAGCTCCCACTCCTTGGTGCCGAACGGCGCCGCGGTGTAGTTGAGGACCCGCAGCAGCTCCCGTGTCCGGTCCTGGCCGAGCCCCTTCCGCACGAAGGTCCACATGATCGACGGGGTGCCCTGCCAGCGCACCGGCGGCGTGCCGGCGTCCGCGCCGAAGACCTTCACGGCCTGCATGGTGAAGCCCTTGCCCTCCCGGGTCTTCTCCCGCTGGGTCTCCTTCCAGGAGCCCAGGCCGGTGGCGTACGAGAAGATCTTCCCGGCCTTGAAGAGCGTGGTCACGTCGCCGCCCTTGCTGCTGGCCAGGTCGGGGTGGATCAGCTTCTCGGAGTAGATCCGGGCCATCCACTCGACCGCGCGCTGGTACTCCGGCGTCTCGTAGCGGTGCATCACCTTGCCGTCGGCGGTCTTGAACCAGCCGTTCTGCGAGCCCGGATTGCCGCAGATCTGCAGCACCTCCTGGAAGATGTCGCCGAACGCCCACTCCCCCTTGTCCGGGTCGGTGAACTTCTTGCCGAACTCATGGAGCGAGTCCAGGTCGGTCGGGGCGGCGATGCCCCGCTGGTCCGCGACGTCCTTGCGGATGAAGAGCGCGGTCGGGTACGGCGAGTCGGTCGGGAACGGGACGCCCATCAGCTTGCCGCCCCACACCGAGTCCTTCCAGGCCGCGGTGTCCAGACCGGCCAGCAGCGGGTAGCCGCTCACCTTGTCCCCGGCCAGGTACGGCGTCAGGTCCTCGAAGAGCACGTGCACGCCGTCCGAGAACCGGGCCAGCTTGTTGATCTCCCAGCCCGGGATGCAGGTCAGCTCGGGCACGTCCCGGGCGCCGAGCATGGTGTTCAGCTTGTCGCCGTAGGTGTTGCCGTCCTGCACGCTGAAGGTGATCGTGCCGCCCAGGTCGGCGCCGACCGCCTCGACGTACTTGTTCGACGACGGCGGCGCGGGGCCCCACCAGGGGGTGACCGCGGTGACCGGCTTGCCGGAGGTGATCGCCTTGTCGGTGATCGCGTCGACCAGGCCGGTCGGGTACTTCGTGTAGCCGTCGGCCATCGGCCGGATGCCCGCCACGTCCGGCTTGATCAGGCCGGAGTCCTTGAACGTCGGCACCACGCCGGCCGCCTCCTCGGCGTTGGTGGCCCCGCCGGCGGCGCTCGGCTTCTTGCTGCACCCGATCGCCAGAGAGGCCGCGCCGAGGCCGGCCAGGCCGAGGAATGTCCGCCTGCTCGTAGACGCGCTCACCGCGCACCTGCCTTCCTATGTGACTTTAGTTTGTCTAGGCTCTAAACTAAGTGCATCGAAGACAAGCTAACTGACGTCGCGAAACCCGACAAGACACGGTGGGAGCGCACCCACGGCGGGATGCGGCAAGATTGTGCACAGAGACGGCCGGCCGAGATCGGGAGCTTGACGTGACCACCACACGGGCGGAACCTCAACCGGCCGACTTCGCCGACGTGCGCACCACCAACCTCGCGGTGGTGCTGCGTCATCTGCGGGCCAACGGCCCGAGCTCGCGGGCCGCCATCGCGGCCTCCACCGGGCTGACCAAGGCCACCGTCTCCAGCCTGACCGGCGACCTGATCGGGCACCGGCTGCTGCGCGAGACCGGGCTGAGCGGCAACCGGATCGGGCGGCCGGCCACCGTGCTGGCCCTGGACGGCTCGGCGTACGCGTCGATCGGCCTGCAGGTCGCCCCGGACCGGCTCACCGCGCTCGCCGTCGACTACTCCGGCGAGCAGCTGCTGCTCTGGCACCGGGCGACGGTTCCGGCCGGCCCGGCCCCGGCCGAGATCGTCGCCCTTGCCCAGCGCGCCGCCTCCCGGGTCCGCCAGCAGGGCCGGCACGTCCTCGGGCTGACCCTGGCGGTGCCCGGCGACCTTCCCGGCGGCCCGTCCGGCGACGAGCTGCGCGACCGGGTGGCCGGCTCGCTGCGGCAGAAGGATCTGGTCGTCACGGTCGCCGGGCACGCCACGCTGGCCGCGGTCGCCGAGCAGCGCCGGGCCGGCCGGTCCAGCCTGGCCCTGGTCTCCGGCACGGCCGGCCTGTCGGCCGGGCTGATCATCGACGGGCACCCGGTGCGCGGCGGCCGGCTCGGGCACCTGGCGCTCGGCCCGGCGGGCACCCCGGCGCTGGGGGAGCAGGCCGGGATCACGCCGCTGATCCGCCGCGCACTGTCCGATGTCGACCCCGCGGCGCAGGCGGATCTGGCGCCCGCCGTCGAGCAGGTGGCGATCCGCGCCCGGACCGGCGACCGCACCACCCTCGCCGCGCTGCGGCACACCGGCGGTTACCTGGGCCAGGGCCTGGCGGCGCTGGTGAACCTGGTCGAGCCGGAAGTGATCGTGCTCGGCGACCACTACGCGACGCTCGCCGAGTGGCTGATCCCGGTCGCGGCCGACGAGCTGGCCCGGCTCACCCCGGCCGGCGACACCCCCGTCGTGGCGTCCGCGCTGGGCCTGTACGCGGCCGCACTCGGCGGCGCGGTGTCCCATCTTGATCAGGTCGACACCGGGCGCCTTCCCGATAACGATCGATGACCGAAGATGCCGCTCGCACCTTGACCTAGTCAGGACAGGGGTGCGAGCCTCATGGAACTCCGTCCGAAACATTCGCGAAACCACTCGCGTGGATCTCTTCGCCCGTTTGTCGAAGCGCTTCGACGATCGGGCACGGCCCCGAAGGAACACGGTGTGATGACCGAATCCCCCGCTCGCGTCGTCTTTCGCGACCCCCAGCAGAAACTCGCCACCCGCGTCGCCGACCTGCTCGCCCGGCTCAGCCTGCCGCAGAAGGTCGCCCTGCTCCACCAGTACCAGGCGCCGGTCCCGGAACTCGGCCTGGCCGCGTTCCGCACCGGCACCGAAGGCCTGCACGGCGTCGCCTGGCTGGGCGTCGCGACCGCCTTCCCCCAGGTGATCGGGCTGGCCAGCAGCTGGGACCCGGACCTGCTCCGCCGGGTCGGCACCGCGGTCGGCACCGAGGTGCGCGCCATGCACCACGCCGACCCCGCGGTCAGCCTGAACGTCTGGGCCCCGGTGGTGAACCTGCTGCGCGACCCGCGGTGGGGACGCAACGAGGAGGGGTACGCCGAGGACCCCTGGCTGACCGGGGTGCTCAGCACCGCGTACGCCGGCGGGCTGCGCGGCGACCATCCACAGTGGCTGCGCACCGCGCCCACACTGAAGCACTTCCTGGCCTACAACAACGAGACCGAGCGCCACCTCACCTCCAGCAACCTGCCGCCGCGGGTGCTGCACGAGTACGAGCTGCCCGCCTTCCGCCCGGCGATCGAGTCCGGCGCCGCGGTCGCCGTGATGGCCTCCTACAACCTGATCAACGGACGGCCGGCGCACGTCAGCCCGCTGATCAACGAGGTGCTGCGCGACTGGGCGGAAGACGACGTGATGGTGGTCGGCGACGCCTACGCGGTCCACAACCTCGGCGGCGACCAGCACTGGGCGGACGACCACGTGGCCGGATTCGCGGCCGCGCTGCGCGCCGGCGTCGACTGCGTCACCGAGGAGGGGCCGGACGCCGCGCCGACCGTCGCCCGGTTCACCTCGGCCCTGGACCGCGGGCTGATCACCGAGTCCGACGTGGACGCCGCGGTCCGGCACATCCTGTCGGTGCGGATCCGGCTCGGCGAGTTCAACCCGGACGAGGACCCGTACCGCGGGACCGGCCCCGAGGCGATCGACTGCCCGGCGCACCGGGAGCTGGCCCGGGAGGCGGCGCGCGCCTCGATCGTGCTGCTCAGCAACGACGGGATCCTGCCGCTCGACCCGGCCCGGAGCGGGCGGATCGCGGTGATCGGGCCGCTCGGCGACGCGGTGTTCGAGGACTGGTACAGCGGGACTCCGCCGTACCGGAGAACCCTCCGCGAGTCCCTCGGTGACGTGCTGTTCCACGAGGGGGTGGACCGGGTGGTGCTGCGCGGTCTGGTCGTCGCGGACCAGGCGCTCCGGATCACCGACGGGCCGGGCTCCGCGTTCGACATCCTCGACTGGGGCCAGGAGACGATCTCCTTGCGTGCCGTGGAGACGGGGCTGTTCGTCGGCTTCGACGGCGACCGGATGACCTGCGACCAGCCCGGCCCGAACGGCTGGGAGGTCAAGGAGACCTTCACCTTCGTGCCGGTGGACGGCGGGGTGGCGCTGCGCCACGAGCAAACCGCGCGATTCTTGCGGGCCGGCCCGGACGGGCTGGTCCGGCCCACCGCCGCGGACGCCGCGCAGGCCACCGTCCTCACCGTCGACGTGCTGGTGGACGGGGTGACGGCGGCCGCCGAGCTGGCCGCCACGGCGGACGTGGTGGTGCTGGCGCTGGGCAACCACCCGATGGTCTGCGGGCGGGAGACGGTCGACCGCCGGGACCTGGACCTGCCCGGCACCCAGGACCAGCTGCTGCGCGCTGTCCGGGCCGCGAATCCTCGTACCGTCATGGTGTTGACCAGCAGTTATCCCTATGCGATCGGCTGGGCCAGGGAGCACCTGCCGGCTGTCGTCTGGTCCGCGCACGGCGGTCAGGAGCACGGCGCGGCGCTCGCCGACGTGCTGTTCGGCGCCGAGCCGTCCGGCCGGCTCACCCAGACCTGGTACGCCGACGACAGCGAACTGCCCGACCTGCTCGACTACGACATCATCGCCACCGACGCGACCTACCTCTACCACCGCGGGACGCCGCTGTTCCCGTTCGGCCACGGCCTCAGCTACACGAGTTTCCGCTTCGAAGACCTGGCTTCGAGTACGACCAGCGCGGACGCCGCCGGCACGGTGACGGTCAGCGTCGACGTGGTGAACACCGGCGACCGCCCCGGCGAGGAGGTGGTGCAGCTCTACACCCGGCAGCAACGGTCCCGGGTCAAGCAGCCGCTGCGCCGGCTCCGCGGCTACCGCCGGGTCCGGCTGGCACCCGGCGAGCGGACCCGGGTCACCTTCCACCTGGACGTCGCCGACCTGGCCTTCTGGGACGTCACCCGGTCCCGCTGGGTGGTCGAGACGGCCACCCACACGATCGCGGTCGGCAGCTCCAGCACCGACCTGCGGCTGACCACGACGCTGCGCGTCGACGGCGAGGAGATCCCACCGCGCGCGGCCCGCGCCGGCCTGCGCTTGATCGACAACGACGGGTACGCCGGCACCGTCCCGGTCGCGGTCACCGGCACTCCGGGCGAGGCCCTGCGCAGCGTCACCCCGGACGCGTGGGCCCTCTTCCACGACGTCGACCTGAACGGCGGCCTCCACCAGGTCACCGTCACCACCGCCGGCGTGCCCGGCACGGTCGTCCTGCGCCTGGACGACCCCTTCACCGGCCCCGTCCTGGCCACCCTCCCGGTCCCCCCACCCAGCAGCGGTCCGGGCTCCACCTCGGTCTCCGCGCCCACCGGCCACGCCGACTTCACCGCAGCTTCTTCACCCACCGGCCACGTCGGCCTCACCGCGGCTCCTCAGCCCACCGGCCACAGCGGCCTCACCGCGGCTTCTCCGCCCACCGGCCACGCCGGCCTCTCCGCGGCTTCTCCGCCCACCGGCCACGCCGGCCTCTCCGCGGCTTCTCCGCCCACCGGCCACGCCGGCCTCTCCGCGGCTTCTCCGCCCATCGCTCACGCCGGCCTCACTCCGGTGCAGGCCGCGATTGGTCCGGTGAGCGGCATCCACGACCTTTATGTCCTCTTCGACGCCCTTGACCTCACCGTCGCCACCGTCGACTTCTCCTGACCCATCGGCGTCGCCGAAGTCGCACGAAGATCGCCACCCCGGACCAGCCCCGCCGAGGCCGCACCGCGGCGGCCGGGGCGGCGGGCGGCGGCCGGGGCGGCGGGCGGCGGCCGGGGCGGCGGGCGGCGGCCGGGGCGGCGGGCGGCGGGCGGCGGCCGGTCCTGGCAGAGTCGGTTGGTGACGAGCCGGAGCGGGAGGCGGACATGACGGGTGCGGGGCAGGTGGCGGCGTTCGCCGGGGTGATCGCGCTGGCGGCGGTGTCGCCGGGGCCGGACTTCGCGGTGGTGGTGCGGCGGTCGATGGTGGCCGGGCGGTGGCACGGTGTGGTCGCCGGGATCGGGATCGCCACCGGCGTCTTCGTCTGGTCGGTGGCCGCCGCGATGGGCGTGGCCGCCCTGCTGGAAGCGTCCGCGGTCGCCTTCACCGCGGTCAAGCTGGCCGGCGCGGCCTATCTGCTCTGGCTCGGCGTCACCGCCCTGCTCGCCGCCCGCCGCGGCGGCGACTCCCCGCGGATCGGGGACGCGCCCCGCGCCGCGGCCCGGCCGTGGGTCTCCTACCGCGACGGCGTGCTCTGCAACATCTTCAACCCGAAGTGCGGCGTCTTCTTCATGGCCGTCCTCCCCCAGTTCGTCCCGATGGACGGCCGCCCCGCCGACGTCCTGCTGCTCTCCTCGGTGGCGGTGGCGGTGACCGTCACCTGGTTCACCATCGTCGCCACCCTGGTCGCCGCCCTGCGCCGCGTCCTGTCCCGCCCTCGCGTCCGCCGCACCCTGGACGCCCTGACCGGCGCCGTCCTGGTAGCCCTCGGCCTGCGCCTGGCCACCACCAGCTGACTCGGCGTCACGCGCGCCCTCCGCCGGTGAAGACCCCGCCGCGAGTCCCGGCCCTACGAGTGTGTCCGCGCCCAGCCCGCGCGCCGGGCGGTACGAGCAGCCCCGCGGCGATAAGAAAGATGGCGACGAGGAGTAGCAACCTGCCTTTCAGCACCAGCGACTAAGTTCGGTCTCTGAACTGATGCCGACCGTCGGACATGGATACGGGCCATCCGGCGAGCGGGGGGACTGATCGCTCGATGGGATGGCCCGCGGTGTCCGGCCGCGCCGGTCCCGCTCCGTCGTCGAAGGGATCCCGCCAGGTGGCAATTCGGCAAGGACTCCACGTCCAGTACTCGGAGTCCAGTACTCGGTGTATTCCGCAAAAAGGCCGACTCGCGGAATGCTGACCTTTCCCGTAACCAATTCCAGCGGGGGTTCGAGCGGGTCCGACAGGGCTTGTCACCTGCCAGTTCGCAACTTGCACGCTTTTCCGCTAACGACCCTCCTTTCTGGAAAGTGGCACACTCGAATCGCCGGTACGCATTGTCCCGGAGCGATTGCTGTACGTACTCTGTTGGTCAACCATCATCGATCAACTTGAGTACGATGAAACGGGCAGGCCACACGGGGCCCGTGGGGGAGCAGCCATGCTTGTGAAGATCGTCGATCAGATCCCCAGCGATGAGATGCACAAGGCCGCTTGGGAACTGTACGAAGGCGCTTTCAAGGACTTGCGGGCGCTGGCCGTACAACGGCATCTGATGTACCGGTCGGAGTTCGACGAGGTGATGCGTGACCAGCGGGTGGACAAGTACCTCTGCCTCGATGACGGTGGCCGGCTGTGCGGCCTGTCCACCTTCACCAACGACCTGAAGGCAATGCCACTGATCGCCCCCGAATACTTCGAGCGACGCTGGCCGGATCTCTATCGGCAGAACAAGATCTGGTACGTCGGCTTCACCGCAGTCGGCAAGGACGCTCGTGACACCCGGGCATTCGCCGAACTCGTCGAGGCCATGCATCGCACGGCGTCCGACATGGACGGAATGATCGCGATCGACTACTGCCGTTACAACGACGACCAACGCAACTTCGGTCGCGTCGTCCGGCTCATGTTGCGCCGCCTGTCCTCGGGCGCGCTACGAGCCGAATGCATGGACCAGCAGTCTTTCTGGATCTACGAATTCCCGACGGCTGCCTGATTGTCGGCTCATGCCATAGGCGCCCTCCACATGCCCCACAGGGGCGGTCCGTCGGGCAGCTGGATCACGGACCGGACCCGGTACCCGTGCCGGAGGTAGAGATCCCGGTTACGCGGATCGTTCGCCTCCAGATAGGCCGGGAGACCGGCCCGGTCCAGCCGGGCGTGATGGCGATCGAGCAGCGCGCTGCCGATGCCCTCGTTCTGCCTGGTCGGCCGGACGGCCAGGAACGCCAGGTAGTGGTGGGGCTCCAGCGGGTGGTGCTCCTCGACCGCCGCGTCCAGGACGTGCACCCGGTCGGACGCGGTCCCGGTGGCCTCCTTGATCCGCCGGTCGTAGTCGGCCGGCGGCGGGATCAGCGAGGTGAGCGGGAACCACAGCGCCACCCCGCACATCCGGCCGTCCTCGGCGTCGGCGGTGCTGTAGACCTCGCCGTACTGCAGGGCGTAATCCACGAAGATCTCGAAGTATCCGGGGGCGGTGCGCCGGCGCAGCGCCGGGTCGGGCTGCAGCCAGCGGGCCACCGGGCCGTCGCCCATCGCCTCGGCGACGAGGTCGGTGATCTCCTCGGTGTCGAACGGCGACACGTGCCGGATCACGAGTTCCTGGATGGCGTAGCTCATTGAGGCTTCCCAACTTGGTCGAACGGGGGGAAGGGACCGAACTCCTGCTCGTAGGGCGCCTGCTCGTAGCGAGCCGGCTCGAACGGCGGGTGGTGCTGGAACGCCAGCGAGTGCGAATGCGGCGGCGGTGGCTCGAAGAAGTCCACCACCGGGCGGTTGTCCACGCCGCGCCCGATCGAGGCGTACGCCTCCGGCCGGGAGTAGCGCACCATGACCGCCCAGAGCGCGCCGAGCACGGCCAGCACCCCGTAGCCCGCCGAGAACGCCCAGTTGAAGATCGAGTCGTCGGCCAGCCCCAGGATGTCGCCGAGGCCCACCACGGTGGCGAACAAGATCACGCTGAGCAGGAAGAACGAGATGATCGGCGTGACCTTGCCGCGCCACGCGTTCTCCCGGTGCGGATGCCGCAGGAAGAACGCGATCACCGCGGCCGAGGTGCCCCACATCAGGATCAGCACGCCGAGGCCGCCGACCGAGGTGAGGTACCCGAAGAGCTGGACCAGCGGGTCGGCACCGGCCAGCCAGTACCCCACGATCACCGCGAGGGACAGCACGCTCTGGGTGATCGAGCCGACCACCGGCGCGCCGGTCCGCGGGTGGGTGTAGCCCCACCGGCTGGGCAGGATCCGCTCCCGGCCGAGGGCGAACTGGTAGCGCGAGACCGCCGCGTGGAACGCCAGCAGGGCGGCGAAGATACTGGTCATGAAGAGCACGTAGCCGAGGGTGATCATGATGTCCGGCACGTGCGGGCCGACCAGGCTGAAGACCAGGTTGGTGGTCTCCTGCCGGGCCAGGCCGGCGATCTGGTCGGTACCGGCGCCGACCGACATGGCCCAGGCGGAGAGCGCGCACATCAGGCCGGTGATCAGCACCGCGATGTGGGTGGCCCGGGTGATCGTGCGTTTCGGGTCCTTCGCCTCCTCGGAGAGCACCACGGTCGCCTCGAAGCCGGTGAAGCCGCTGATGGCGAGCACCATCATGGCCACCACCTCGGGCGTCATCAGCTGCTCCGGGTTGAGCGTGGCGAAACTGACCCCGCCGTCGGCCGGGTTGGCCACCATCACCAGGTCGTAGATCAGCACCACCGCGATCTCGGCGATCAGCAGCACGCCGAGCACCTTGCCGCTCAGGTCCACCCAGAGCATCCCGAGGACCGCGACCAGTGCCCAGGCCACCAGGGCGCAGGCCACCCAGGAGGCGTTGACCCCGACCGCGCCGAGCACGCTCGACGAGACCACGCCGAACAGGCCGAAGAGCCCGGCCTGCATCATCGAGTACGCCGCGAGGGCGACCAGCGCCGCCGAGATGCCGAGCTCCCGGCCCAGCCCGTGGCTGATGTAGGAGTAGAACGCGCCGGAGTTGACGATGTGCCGGCTCATCGCCACGAAGCCGACCGTGAACAGCGACAGGATCGCCGCCACCACCAGGTAGACCAGCGGCAGCGCGGTGTTGCCGACAACCGCGTAGATCGTCGAGATGGCTCCGATGATCACGGTGAGCGGCGCGGCGCCGGCCACCCCGAAGAAGACCACCGACGGCACCCCGAGCCGGTTGCTGGCCAGGGTCTGGCTGACGATGTCGGACGGGCCGGCCGAGCGCGAGTGCAGCTCGGTCAGCATCGTCCCGGCCCAGCGGTCGACGTTGTCCCGGCGGCGCTGGTGGCGTCCTCGGCTCACCGGCGGCCCACCGTCAGCGCCGACCCGACCGACGACTCCGTGCACTCGACAAGCTCGCGGAGGTCGTTCGGGAGTGAGGCGATCATGCTCGGCAACCCGTGGTAGATGTGCGGGTAGTTCTCGAAGCCGTACATGACGTGCCGGGTCAGGCCGGTGGCCACCACGATGCCGACCAGCATCCGGTCGCTCGCGTTCAGCTCCATGCCGCGGACCAGCATGTTGGCGATCCGGGTGGAGGCCCAGGCGGCGGCGTTGCGCTGCCGGGCGGTGTTCGGCATGTAGAGGGTCTGGGTGCTGCCGAGCATCCGGCGCCGGGTGACCGCCTCGACGGCGCCGACCCGCATCAGGCGCTCGGCGACCCGCAGGGCCGAGTCCTGCGCCAGGAATGCCAGCCAGGTCCGTACGTCCCGGTGGTGCGACTGGGCGCAGAGAAGATCGAGAATGTCGTGCGAGAGCGCGTCGCGGGGCGGCCTTTGATCAATGATGAAAAGGTCTCCCTCGCTGATGCCGATGCGACCCTCCAGCACGAGTTCGGAGAGCAATGCGGCGGCCAATCCCAAGCCGGTCGCGCGGGGATGTAGCCTGGACCGCCCGGTGCGGTCCTCGTGTGCGATCAGGTAGTACTGGTCAGCCAACACTTGCGCCACGCCCCTTAGACGCCAGTTCCAATGATCATTTTGCCTGTGTAGCAAAGAAGACAGAACTCGATGTCCGCAGCATCATGTCCCCGACAGCAAGGTCAATGCAAGAAGTACTAGACTTCTTATTCAGTACCTGCTGCTCACCACCTGTTCAACGATCACCAATAGTCGATCATGAATGGGGGTACCTGGATGGTGAGGAACGCTCGTAACATCAGCTTCCTAGGGACCATTAGGGAGTCACAGGTGTCCGATATTGAGGGTCCGACACTGCGTCGCCGCCGCCTCGGCGCCGAGCTCAAACGGTGCCGCGAGGCAGCGCGTTTGACCCAGCAAGAGGTGTCCCGGCATTTCGAATGGCACTCCGCCAAGGTCACCCGGATCGAGACCGCACGGGTCGCGGTGACGCCGCGCGATGTCCGAGATCTACTGACCCTCTACAACGTCGAGGACCCGGCGTACCGCGAGGCGCTGGTCGAGCTGGCCCGGATGTCGCGGGAGCGCACCTGGTGGACCGACTACCGCGACATCATGCGTCCGGGCAACTTCGTCGGGCTCGAGGCGGCCGCCACCTCGATGCGGTCCTGGGAGCCGATCATCCTGCCCGGCCTGCTGCAGACCGAGGCGTACATGCGGGCACTGATCAGTACCGGTCGATCGAACGATCCGCCGCAGCACATCGACCGGCGCATCTCGCTGCGGCTGACCCGGCAGGGCCGGCTCACCGGGGACCGCCCGCTGGAGCTGGCCGCGATCGTCGACGAGGCGGCGGTGCGCCGCATGGTCGGCGGCCCGGACGTGATGAAGGCGCAGCTCGAACACCTGATAGAAATAGCTAAATTGTCGAATGTATCGCTGCAAATCATGCCGTTCGACGCCGGCGAACATCCGTTCCTGGGTGGGGCTGCCACACTTTTGGAATTCCGGGATACCACTCTTTCGGATGTTGTCTACCTGGAAGGTCTCGCGGGAGACTATTACGAGGAGCAGCCCCCTGAGGTTGCCCGATACCGGCAGGAGTTCGAGCGATTGAGCACGAGGGCGCTCGACCATCGCACCACCATCAAGATGATCGAGGGTCTGCTCACCGCTTAGCGACTCCCGAAGCTATCTATGGGAGGGAGGTGCCGAGTTGCTCGCGCACCAACTCAACGGTGCCGTCTGGCGGAAAGGCAGTCGCAGCAACGGCAACGGCGGCAACAACTGCGTCGAGGTAGCGTTCCTCGACGAGGGAATCGCCGTCCGTGACAGCAAGAACCGGACGGGACCAGCTCTCTTGTTCACGACGGCGGAGTGGACCGCCTTCGTGGACTCTGCCAAGGACGGCGAGTTCGATATCGCTTCGTGAGCCTACCGATCGGCTCGCACCGACGGAAGGGTTGTACCGAACTTCTTAGGTGCATGATGTGAGGGAAGCCGTAGCACCCGACCGGGTGCTACGGCTTTCTTCATGGTCGTTCCCGGTCAAGATTCATGACCATTGACATCGACTTTGACCAATGTCAGGGTACGTGCACCGTTGACCGCTCGGTGACGGTCCCCGCCCACCCGGCGGGACGCTCGGTCACCCCGCTGAAGGGACGTCCCCCGCATGCGCCTACGCAGCGCACTCGCCGCCGTCGCGGCCGCCACCGCGATCCTGGCCGGCCCGGCCCCCGCCCAGGCGGCGCCGCCGGCCACCCTGGCCGCCACCACCCTCGCCTCCACCATCACGCTGAGCAACTGCTCCGCGTCACTGGTCCGCTACCCCACCTCGGTCAGCACCGACCGGGCCATGATGCTCACCAACGGACACTGCTACGAGGGTGGCCTGATCCCGGCCGGCACCGTCCTGCAGAACCGCAGCAGCAGCCGCTCCGGCACCCTGCTGAACAGCAGCGGCAGCGCGCTCGGCACGGTCCGCGCGGACCGGATCCTGTACGCCACGATGACCGGCACCGACGTCACGCTCTACCGGCTCACCACCACCTACGCCACGCTCAGCAGCCGCTACGGCGCGACCCCGCTGACCATCGCGGCCAGCCGCCCGGCCGCCGGCCTGAGCATCGCCATCCCGTCCAGCTACTGGAAGCGGATCTGGAACTGCCGGATCGACAGCTTCGTCAGCACGCTGCGCGAGGACGAGTGGACCTGGCGCGACTCGATCCGCTACAACCCGGACTGCGACACCATCCACGGCACCTCCGGCTCCCCGATCGTCAGCGCCAGCACCGGCCAGGTCGTCGGCATCAACAACACCGGCAACGACGACGGCGAGATGTGCACCCTGAACAACCCGTGCGAAGTCGACGCGAACGGCACCACGCACGCCTACCAGGGCCAGAGCTACGGCGAGCAGACGTACTGGTTCACCACCTGCCTGACCAGCTCGCGCACCATCGACCTGACCAAGTCCGGCTGCCTGCTGACCAAGCCGTAGCCGGCCCGCGCCCGGCCGGCGGTCCCCCGGCCGGGCGCGGACCCCTCCGATCAAGAGCCTCTTCCGGTACGCCGCCAGCACCGCCGCGGGTCACCGCCCAGCCGCGCCTCGGGGTCCGGCTGGTCTCCATGGGTGTCTCGGCAAGCCCGAGACACCCATGGAGACCAGCCGGTCGATACCGAAGCCGTCGCGGGGACCGCCGGTCGATGCCGAGGTGGGGTTGGGGACCAGCCCGTCGATGCCGCGGCGCGGTTGAGGACCAGCCCGTCGATGCCGCGGCGCGGTTGAGGACCAGCCCGTCGATGCCGAGCCGCGGTTGAGGATCAGCCCGTCGATGCCGAGGCGATCCTGAAGACCAGCCCGTCGATGCAGTGTGCGCACCTGTCCGCGCCCGCCACTTCCCACTCCCCGCCCGCCCAGGGGGCCGCCCCGAAGACAGTGTGGCGCGGGAGCGGGATCTGACGAGGCCGGGCTGTGGACAATGCGCTGATGTGGACAACGCGCGGAGATTGCGACGCGCTGGGGCAGCACCGCGCTGAGATGCGGAACGCAGACAGCGAACCGCAGGCAGCTGAGCACAGCTGGCGAGGCACCGACAGCTGAGCACGGGCAGCGAACCGCAGGCAGGAGAGCACACGCAGCGAAGCGCAAGCAGCAAGGCGCAGGGAGCGGAGCACGGCTAGCGAAGCGCAGCCAGCGAACGGCAGAAAGCTGAGCACACGCAGCGAAGCACAGGCCGCAAAGCGCAGATAGCTGAGCACAGGCAGCTGAGTACAGCTGGCGAAGCGCAGGCAACAAAGCGCAGGAAGCTCAGCACCGGCAGCTAAGCACAGCTGGTGAAGCGCAGGCAGCAGACCGCAGGAAGCTCAGCACCTGCAGCAAGCCACAGCGAGCGGACCGCAGGGAGCACATCGCAGGTAGCTCAGCACAGGCAGCTGAGCACACGCAGCGAAGCACAGCTAGCGAGGGGCCACCGGACGGTCAAGCGCCGCCGGACGGTCAAAGCGCTACGAGACGGTCAAGACCCACGGTCAAGCGCCACCAGAAGGTCAAGCGCCACGGTCAAGCGCCACCAGAAGGTCAAGCGCCACGGTCAAGCGCCACCAGAAGGTCAGGCGCCACCGGACGGTCAAGCAACCCGGGCAACCGGAGCGTGGTGCCCGGTGACCAGGACCGCGACCGGCTCCGCGGGCAGCAGGTGCCGGACCGCGGTGGCGTGCGCGGCCGCCAGGATCGCCTCCTGGCAGAGGCTGTGCCAGTTGCGCCGGGCGGCCTGCGAGTCGCGCCAGGCCAGCGCCTCGGCTTCGACGGCGCGCTGCCAGACCGCCTCCAGGTGGTCCGCGCTGGCCCGCTGGATGACCAGTTCCTGCTCGACCGGGTGCAGCCGGGCGTCCCAGCCGCCCCGGCCGGTCAGGGCGTCGGCGACCGCGCTGGTCGGCAGTTCGCCACGCTCGGCGGCGGCCCGGACGGCCAGGTGCAGGTGGCGCTCGCGGTCGGCGTACTCGGCGGGGCTCTGCGCGGTGTACGGGGTGCCGAAGGCCGCCGCCCGCCGGCTGCGCCGGGCCCGGGAGTCGGCTGCCTGCCAGGCCCGGAACGCCGCGTCGACCCGTTCGGCGGCCGCCTCCCAGTGCTCCTGCCAGCGGTCGGTGGCGTATCCGGCGCGCTCGGCCGCGACCCGGACCTCCTCGGCGTAGCGGACCGTCCGGACCGCCCCGGCCTCGGCCCGGAGCCGGTCCGCACGCCGCGCAGCGGAGCCTCGGAAGATCCGGCGGAGCAGCTCCATGCGCCCCGGCGAGCGCTTGCCGGCCGGAGCCCAGCCTCCCGAGGTGCACTCGGCGCCCGGAGCAGCCCAGCCGCCCGGCAGACGGCTCGAAAGCGCAGCGACACCCGGAAGTCCGTCCGAGGAGCCCAGCAAGCCGTCGGAGAGGTCCGCCAGGCCGTCGGAGAAGCCCGCCACGCCGTCCGAGAGGCCCACCACGCCGTCGGAGAGGCCCACCACGCCGTCGGAGAAGCCCGCCACGCCGTCCGGGACGGCTGACCGGAAACCGGGTGACGCCTCACCCGGAACAGGCGAGCCGGATGCCGCCACGCCCGCGGAAATGGCCGCATTCAGAACTGGCGCGCCGCCCATGACCCGATTCGTGGGAACGGTCTCCTCCGAATCGAATGAGACCGATGAGAGAGCCGCGGCGGACGAGAGCGGAACGGCGACGGAAACGGATTCGGCGGCGGCGGAAAGGGGTGCGGCGGGGGCGGCCGGAACGGCGTACCGGAAAGCGGCTCCCTCCTCCGCGGCGACCGTGCGGTAGGAGACCGCCGCCTCCACCGCGAACTCGGCGGAGACCGCGTCGGTCGCGAAGAAGTCGAGCGGCGCGGCGGCCTCGGCCGCCGCCCGCGGCCGGGCCGGGCGGCCGATCAGAAACGCCCACGCCTCGGCCAGCGCCCGGCCCGGATTGCGAACTTTGGCCGGACTGGCCAGGACCACCATGGCCGGCACGGTGGCCAGCCAGAGGGCACCCCAGATCGCCACCGGGGCCGGCTCGTTCATCAGCATTTCGGCGACCATGTTCATGCGTTTCGTCCGTTTCCGCTCGTCGGTTTCCGCTGGCCGGGCACGTGCACACGACCGCGGGAACAGCCGATGGACGGCCGTTCCCGGGGTTCAGGCGACGGTGCGGGGCGGCGCTCGCGAACCCGCGGACCCGGCCGAGCGCTGCGCGGGCAGGACGCGCGTGCGGTCGGTGACCGGGCAGCCGGAGACCGGCTCGGCGGGCGGAGCGGTGACCTCGGCCGGAGCGGCCGGAGCCGGTGCGGCGGAGGTGGTCGCGGCGGTGCTGGAGACCGTGGCCGCGGCGGAAACGGAGGCGCCCTGGACGACCGGTGCGATGGTGGCCGGGGTCGCGGGAGCCGCGAGGAAGGCCAGCAGCAGTGCCAGGAGCGCGGGCAACGACCGGAGCGCCGAGGTGCGGCGCGCGGTCGTCGTCATGGCTGTCAAGGTATCCGTCCGCGCTGGCCGGCCGGGGGACGCGGCGCGCCGCGCGGGCGGGTTCACCCGCAGGTGGCGGCGGGGGCGGGACCCGGGCCGGCCCCTTCGCCCGCGTGGGAACCGGCCCGGGCCGTCGGTGCCGCCAACGGCACGGTTCGAGCCAGTATGGGCGACTTCCGCGGTATCGGTGTCCGGATTAACTCGGATTTAAAGTTCCTCATCTGGCGGCCGCCGGGGCCGATCAGACCGTCCGGACCGAACAGTGCGTCCACGACGGGAGCGATCATGCGCAGACCAGCCGGCGCCGCCGACCCGGTGCTGCTCGCCCTGCTGCTCGGCACCCTGCTGCTATTCCCGCTCTTCCTCACCGGCCTGGGCGGCAACGGCGCGTCGTGGACCGTGCAGACGGCGATCGACCTGCTGGACGTGTGTTTCGCCGCGCGGCTGGCCACCCACCCGGACGTCCCGGCGACGGCTCGCCGGTTCTGGCGGGCGGTGGCCGTGGCCTGCGGGGCGTGCGCGCTCGGCGACGGATTCCAGACCGTTCTGGTGTACGCCGGAGCCGGCGGGCGGATCAGCGTCGTGCAGACCGCGTTCGTGGTGACCGGCATGGCGATCGTGGTCGGCGCGATGCTGCGGCATCCGCTCGGCGGCGAGGGCCGGCAGCGGCTGCGGCTCTGGCTGGACGCGGCCACCGTGCTCACCGGCGTCGCCGTCTTCCTCTGGTACTTCCTGCTCGCCGACGAGCTGGGCGGCGCGGACGACGCCAGCCGGTGGGGCGCCGCGGCCACCGCCGTGGTGATGATGCTGATCACGTTCGGGCTGCTCAAACTGATCTTCAGTGGCACCGCGCCGTTCACCCGGGCGGCCGGGCTGCTCGGCTGCTTCGGGGTGGCCGGGACCGCGCTGGGCGCCTCGGTGGCCGGCGTGCTGTTCGGCGACGCCCTGCCGCCCGGCGTGCTGCCGCTGGTCCAGCTCCTGCCCTGCGTGGTCATCCTGAGCACGCTGCGACTCCAGCTGCTGCACACCCGGCCGGCCGGCCCGGCCGGCGACCGGGCGCCCGGGCACCGGCCCAGCCGGCTGCCCTACCTCGCCGTGATCGCCACCCAGGTGCTGCTGGTCAGTGCGCTGCACGGCGGCGAGCCCGGCCTGCGGACCTGGGGCGTGGCGCTGGGCGCGGTGGCGATCACCACGCTGGTGCTCGGCCGCCAGCTCTCCGCGGTCCGTGACAACGAGCGGCTGCTGACCGAGCTCGACCAGCAGCGGGAGTGGTTCCGGGCGCTGGTCCAGAACACCTCCGACCTGACCGTCGTGGTGCGCCGCGACGGCGTGGTGCGGTACGCCAGCCCGGCCGCCGAGCGGGTACTCGGCCGGGACCCGGCGGAGCTGCTCGGCACCTCGCTGTACGACTGCACGCACCCGGACGACCTGCTGACGGTGGACGAGCACGTGGCCCGAAGGCTCGCCGAGCCGGGCCGCAGCGTGGCCGCCCAGGTGCGCTGGCAGCACGCGGACGGCACGTACCGATGGCTGGATCTGATCAGCACCGACCTGTATCAGAACCCGAACGTCCGGGGCGTGGTGATCAACGCCCGGGACGCCAGCGAGACCCGCGCGCTGCACGACGAGTTGCAGCGGCAGGCCACCCACGACGCGCTGACCGGACTGGCCAACCGGGTGCTGCTGCAGCGCCGGATCGACGAGGCGGCCGGCGCCACCGGCCAGGCCGCGATCAGCATGCTGCTGATCGACCTGGACGGGTTCAAGGCGATCAACGACCGGCACGGGCACCACGCCGGCGACCAGGTGCTGATGCAGGTCGCCGAGCGGCTGAGCGGGCTGCTCGGGTCCGGCGAGGTGGCCGCCCGGCTGGGCGGCGACGAGTTCGCCGTGCTGCTCCGCGGCGCCGGGCCGGACGCGGCGGCGCGGCTGGCCGAGCGGATCGCCGCGGTGGTCGCCGAGCCGATGCTGATCGGCGGGCACTGGCTGACCGTGGGCGCCAGCGTCGGGGTGGCCTCCGGCCGGCCCGGCGACGGGGACCGGCTGCTGCGTGAGGCGGACGCCGCGATGTACCGGCGCAAGCACGATCGCCGGGCGGGCGCCCAGCCGGTGCGCTGACACCGGCCGGGCGCGTCCGCGTCACCAGGTGAAGAAGTTCTCCTGGGTCTGCGCGTTGAACTGCCGGGTCCGGAACCAGTCGGCGCCGCGCAGCCGGCGGTCGTCGACCTTCAGCACGTCCAGGCCCTTCTGGATGTCGCTGGAGTAGACGTAGCCGTTGTACCAGTACGCCGACCAGGAGCCGCCCAGGATCAGCCGCTCGGTGCTCAGCGGCCCGCGCTCCCAGTAGGCGATCTCCACCGGCTTGCGCGAGTCGGTGAAGTCCCAGATCGAGATGCCGCCCTGGTACCAGGCCTGCACCATGACGTCGCGGCCGGGCACCGGGATCAGCGAGCCGTTGTGGGCCACGCAGTTCTCGGTCGCGGCGTTCTCCCGCGGGATCTTGAAGTAGCTGCGGAACTGCAGGGTGAGCCGCTTGCCCTTGCCGGTGATGTCGTAGATCGCGTCGGCGCCGCGGTCCGGGCCGACGGTCGGGTTGCAGGTCGCGCCGCCACCGCCGCCCAGCTCGTCGGTGAAGACCACCTTGGTGCCGGCGTTGTTGAACGTCGCCGAGTGCCAGAACGCGAAGTTCGTCGTGTCCCGGACCGTGGTGATCACCTTGGGCGCCACCGGGTTCGAGATGTCGAACAGCGCGCCGTCGCCCATGCAGGCGCCGGCCGCGATGTCCCGCTGCGGGTACGCGGTGATGTCGTGGCATCCGGTGGTCGGCGAGCTGTCCTCGTCACCCTCGTAGCCGCCGTCCGGGAACAGCACCGGGGTGGCCACCACGGCGGCCGCGGCCGGGTTCCGCAGCGGCACCTTGACGATCGAGATCTTGTCGTGCGGCAGCGCGCAGTTCGGCACGCTCGCGCCCGACAGGTTGTACGACGACACGTACAGATAAACCGATTTGTCGCGGCCCTTGCCCGGGACCAGCGTCTCGGTGTGCGAGCCGCAGTCGGTCTTGACCGCGGCCACGTAGCGCGGGTTCAGCGGGTCCTTGACGTCGAAGACCTTGATCCCCTCCCAGCGCGGCGTCTCGGCCGGCGCGGTGCCGGGCACCGCGACGCTGGCGCACGAGTCGTCGGAGCGCTGCGAGTCGGTGGCCAGGAAGAGCAGGTCGCCGTGGATCGACAGGTCGTTCTGCGAGCCCGGGCAGAGCACCTGGGTGGCGATCTTCGGGTCGCGCGGGTTGCTGATGTCGTAGACGGTGAAGCCGTTGTAGTTGCCGCTGAACGCGTAGTGTCCGCGGAACGCCCAGTCGGTGTTGTACGAGTTCTCCGCGGCGAACGGGCCGCCGGTCTTGTTGTCCAGGTGGCCGACCTGGGTGATGTTCGGGCTGCTGACGATCTCGTCCACCCCGGGCACGGCGGTCGTGCCGGCCCGGGCCGGTGCGGCGACCGTCAGGCTGAGCATGATCGCGATCGCGGCCAGCCCTCGTGAGGCCAGGTGCTTCATGGAGCTCCTTCCGGCTGCGAGTCACCGGCGGGCACCACATGTGAACGTGTGCGCACCACCAGCGACATCGATGACTTTGGCTACGATAGCCGCCGGAGGGGGATCGATGAATCGCCGGATGTGGATCGTTGTGCCCGTCGTTCTGGTCGCCGTGGCGGCGACCGTGGTGCTGTCGCAGCGCCGGGAGGAGCCGCCGGCTGCCGCTCCCCCGGTCCGCGTGGTGGTGCCGGGACGCCCCGGGGAGTCCGCCGTTGTGACCGACTCCGATCATCTTGAGGCGCCGGACGGATCGCTCTACAACGCGATCGACGTGACCTACGCGCAGATGATGATCGCGCACCACGCGCAGGCCGTCGAGATGGCCGGGCTGGCCACCGGCCGGGCCGGGAACGCCGGGGTGCGTGCCCTGGCCGGCCGGATCAGCGCCGCCCAGCAACCCGAGATCGAGGTGCTCCGGTCCTGGCTGCGGGACCGCGGCAAGCCGGAGAACGAGCCCGGCCACGACCACGCCGGGATGCCCGGGATGCAGACCGCGGCCGCGATGAGCACGCTGGCCGGGGCGCGTGGCGCCGACTTCGACCGCCGGTTCGTGACCATGATGATCGAGCACCACCGCGGCGCGCAGCAGATGGCCGGTGATCTGCTGCGCGGCGGGATGGATCAGCGACTGTCCGAAATGGCCAATGAGACGGCGGTCGAGCAGGGCAGCGAGATCAACCGCCTCAACGACCTGGACGTCGCCTAGGCCTTAGCGCCTAGAGGTGCATGCCGCCGGAGGCCTCGATCCGCTGGCCGGTGATCCAGCGGGTGTCGGTGCCGAGCATCGCGGTGATGACGCCGGCGATCTCCTCCGGCTCACCGACCCGGCCGAGCGCGATCACCCGGGCCAGACCCTCGCGGACCTGCTCGTTGTCCCGCAGCATGCCGCCGGCGAACTCGGTGGCGGCCGGGCCGGGGGCGACCGTGTTGGCGGTGATGCCACGGGCGGCCGCCTCCTTGGCCAGGTAGCGGGTGAAGACCTCGATGGCGCCCTTCATCGAGGCGTAGGCGGCGTAGCCGTCCCCGGTGAACCGGGCCAGACCGGTCGACAGGTTGACGATCCGGCCCCCGTCGGCGATCAGCGGGAGCAGCTTCTGGGTCAGGAAGAAGACGCCGCGGAAGTGCACGTTCAGCAGCTCGTCGAAGGCCTCGACGGTGGTGTCGGCGATCGACGCGTGCACCCCGACGCCGGCGTTGTTGACCAGGAAGTCGAAGTCCTCCCGGCCGAACCGGTCGCGCAGCACCCGCCGCAGCTCGGTGGCGAAGTCGTCGTAGGTCTCGAGGGCGCCGACGGTGAGCTCCAGCGGGATCGCGTCGATCTTCTCGCCGGGGTCGCCGCGGTGCGTGTAGATCACCTCGATGCCGGCCTCGATCAGGGCCAGGGCGGTGGCCCGGCCGAGTCCGCGGTTGCCACCGGTGATCAGGGCGATTCTGGGCATGGCACAGCCTTTCCAGGAGTTGCGGAGCGAAAGAGCCTTTTTCGTACGAAAAAGCGGTGTGGTCGTCAGGCGACGGCGGCGAGCAGTTGCAGCTTCTCGTAACTGGGCGAACCGGGCGCCGCGGTGAACACCAGCAGGGTGTGTTCCTGCTCCGGGTCGTGCAGGTTCTGGCACCACAGTTCGAGCTCGCCGAGGTCCGGGTGGACCAGCGTCTTGCGGTCGACGTGGGTCAGGCCGACCTGGTGCTCGTCCCAGAGCGCGGCGAACTCGGGGCTGGCCGCGAGCAGCGCCGCGACGATCTCCCCGGCCCGGCCGTCCGGGTCGGCCGTGTAGGCCCGGCGCAGGCTCGCGGTGAAGTACCGCGCGTGCTTCGGGTGGTCCCGCTCCGGGTAGACGCGCCGGCTCGCCGGGTCGGTGAACCAGCGGTAGACGGTCGCCCGGGCCAGCCCGGTGAACCGGGTCTCGTCACCGAACAGGGCCTGCGCCATCGGCGTCTGGCGCAGCGTCTCGCCGCACCGGGACAGCACCATGGCCGGGGTGTCCATCAGCCGGTCGACGATCCGCATCATGCCGGGGCTGATGTGGTCGTCGCGCAGCGACCGGCGCGGCGCCGGGTGCCCGCCCAGCCGGAACAGGTGGTCCCGCTCGGCCAGGCTCAGGTGCATGGCCCGGGCCAGCGCGGCCAGCATCTGGTCGGACGGCGCCGGGCCGCGCTGCTGCTCGATTCGCCCGTAGTAGTCGGCCGACATGCCGGCCAGCGCCGCCACCTCCTCCCGCCGCAGGCCACCGGTCCGCCGGCGCGGCCCGCGCGGCAGTCCGACATCCTCCGGTTGCAGGGCCTCGCGGCGGGTCCGAAGAAAATGGGCCAGTTGTTCCCGATCCATGACCCAAGTCTCCCCTTCCGTGATCGACCGATGAAGGCCATGGTTATCCCCGGACTGTCTGTCCCTGGACAGCGCGGATTGACGGCGGCTGTCACCCTGTGAGCCCGCTGCGAGAGAACAGGACCGAGTCTTCATGGGGAACGGATTCGTCGAGGCCGCCCTGAGCTTCCCCACCGTTCTCCTGACCCCGTTGCTGATCCTGGTGATCGGTTACTGGCTCGTGGTGATCGTGGGCGGCGCCGACCCGGAGGCCGGGCACGGCCACGGCGCGCTGCTCGGTGTGCCGATCCCGGTCTTCGTCTCGCTGCTGGTGGCGCTCGCCTGGTTCGGGACCCTGGCCGGCGCGCAGTGGCACGGGCCGGCGCCGCTCTGGCTGGTCCCGCTGGCCGCCCTGGTGGTCGCCGCGATCCTGACCCGGCTGGTGGCCATCCCGCTGCGCCGGCTGCTGCCCACCGGCCCGGACGCCTCCCGCGCCGACTTCGTCGGCCTGACCTGCGTCATCCGCACCGGCCGGGTGACCGGCACGTTCGGCCAGGCCGAGGTGCACGCCCCGGACGGCTCGTCGGCGATCATCCAGGTCCGCCAGACCGGCGCGGACCAGTTGCCCGCCGGCACCGTCGCCCTCATCTACGACGTCGACCCGGAGGGCGAGTTCTTCTGGGTCGTCCCTGCTGATATCGCCAAGAAAGGCCTTTGATGGACGTTGTCTCCACCGGTTTCGGTGTGCTTGTCGCCGTCGTCGTACTGATCACGCTCGGCGTGCTGTTCTTCCTCAGCCGGATGTTCCGGAAGGTGGAACAGGGCAAGGCTCTGATCGTCTCCAAGGTGCGCCGGGTGGACGTGACCTTCACCGGCGCGGTGGTGCTGCCCGTCCTGCACAAGGCCGAGATCATGGACATCTCGGTGAAGACGATCGAGATCTCCCGCACCGGCCGGGAGGGCCTGATCTGCCGGGACAACATCCGGGCCGACATCCGGATCACCTTCTTCGTCCGGGTCAACAAGACCACCGAGGACGTGATCAAGGTGGCCCAGGCGATCGGCACCAGCCGGGCCAGCAACGAGGCGACGCTGCAGGAGCTGTTCAACGCGAAGTTCTCCGAGGCGCTCAAGACCGTCGGCAAGCAGCTCGACTTCGTCGACCTCTACACCAAGCGCAACGACTTCCGGGACCAGATCATCGAGGTGATCGGCACCGATCTGAACGGGTACAGCCTGGAGGACGCGGCCATCGACTTCCTCGAGCAGACCCCGCTCGGCTCGCTGGACCCGAAGAACATCCTGGACGCCCAGGGCATCCGCAAGATCACTGAGCTGACCGCGATCGAGGCGGTGCGCACCAACGACTTCCGGCGCAACGAGGAGAAGGAGATCACCCGCCAGGACGTGGACGCCCGCGAGGCGATCCTCGAGCTGGAGCGCCGCAAGGCGGACGCGGAGATCAAGCAGCGCCGCGAGATCGAGACCATCCGGGCCCGCGAGGAGGCCGAGATCGCGCTGGCCCGGGCCGAGGAGACGCTGCGCTCGGAGGCCGCCCGGATCAAGACCGAGCAGCAGCTCGGCGTGCAGGCGGAGAACAAGAACCGGGAGATCGCGGTCGCCGAGAAGAACCGCGAGCGGGTCATCGCGATCGAGACCGAGCGGATCGAGAAGGACCGGATGCTCGAGGTGATCGGCCGGCAGCGGGAGACCGAGCTGTCCACCATCGCCAAGGACAAGGAGGTCGAGACCGAGAAGCGGTCGATGGCCGAGGTGATCCGGGAGCGGATCGCGGTGGAGAAGACGGTCGCCGAGCAGGAGGAGAACATCAAGCGCCTGCGCACCGTCGAGGAGGCCGAGCGGACCCGCCAGGCGGTCATCATCAACGCCGAGGCGGAGGCGCAGGAGGCACTGGTCAAGGACATCAAGGCGGCCGAGGCGGCGGAGGCCGCGGCCAAGTTCAAGGCCCGCGAGCAGCTGCTGCTCGCCGAGGCCCGGCAGCAGTCCGCCGAGCTGGACGCGCGCGCCAAGATCCGGCTGGCCGAGGGCATCCAGGCGGAGACCGCCGCGGCCGGCCTGGCCGACGTCCAGGTCCGCGAGCGCAACGCCGAGGTGATCGAGAAGACCGGCCGCGCCGAGGCCGAGGTGATCGAGAAGACCGGTCTGGCCGAGGCCGCGGTGGAGCGGCAGAAGGCGCTGGTCGCCGCCGAGGCGATCAAGGAGAAGCTGAAGGGCGAGGCGGAGGGCCTGGAGCAGAAGGCCGGCGCGATGGCCACCCTCGACGACGTCACCCGCGCGCACGAGGAGTACCGCCTGCGGCTGGAGATGGAGAAGGAGATCCGGCTGGCCGGCATCACCGTGCACAAGGAGATCGCCGAGGCGCAGGCCATGGTGGTCGCGGCCGGCCTGGAGAAAGCCGACATCGACATCGTCGGCGGCGACTCGGTCTTCTTCGACAAGCTGGTCGGCTCGATCTCGCTCGGCAAGAGCCTCGACGGCTTCGTCGAGCACAGCACGGTCGCCCAGACGGTCGGCGCGCGCTACCTCAACGGCGAGGGCGACCTGGCCGACGACCTGCGCAAGGTGGCCGGCGCGGTGTCGACCGCGGACGTGGCGAACCTGAGCGTGGCGGCGGCGGTGGCGAACCAGATCAAGGCCGACAAGAAGGACCGGTCTGAGTGACCGAGTCGACCATCGACGCGGGCACCTACGAGGTGCTCCGGGCCCGGCTCGCGGCGAAGGCCCGCGAGCTGGGCGCGCGGGCCGAGGCGCTGAACACGCGCCGGGTCGAGGTCTTCGGCGCCCAGCAGACCCAGTTGCTCGGCGCGGAGCGGATCCGGACCGGCAACAACTGCGTGCCGGCCGACGTCGCGCCGGCCGGCGAGGCGCTGCTGTTCGGCGCCAACGCGTTCCTCGGGATGAAGGCCGAGACGTCGGTCGACGACGTGTTCACCGTGGTGGACCGGCAGTTCCAGCCGGTCCAGGCGCCCGGGTTGCTGGACGACCCGGGCTTCCGGCGGGACTTCGCCGAGCTGTACCGCTACTACAAGGAGACCCGGCTGCGGCAGCTGCGCCGGGTCGAGGGGCTGCTGCTCGCGGTCTTCCAGACCGGGGCGCGGGCCGACGACCTCAAGGTGCTGCGCTGGCGGGTCGGCCCGGACGGGTCGGTGGCCTACCAGGACGCCCGCGGGGAACGCGACCACGTGCTCCCGCCCACGCACGACTTCACCTGGACGGTCACCACCCGCGAGCAGCACGTGCTGGGCCGGCACCCGCACGTCTCGATCGAGGACGAGGTGTTCGTCGAGGCGGTCGGCGGGACGCTGACCGTCAAGGTGGAGAACAACACCGAGGACGGCGAGGGCATCTTCTCCGAGCCGGTCGACGAGCCGCTGCAGAGCCTCGCCGACGCGGAGATCTCGTACGCCCGGGTCGGGCCGATGATCCTGCTGCGGGTGCTGCCCTACCAGGAGACCGCGTACCGGTACCTGATCTTCAACACCCGCACCCGGGACGTGCAGCGCCTGGACGGGATCGGGCAGGCCTGCCGGCGGCTGCCGGAGGACCAGGGCGTGATCTTCCCCGGCGGCTACTACCTGGCCACCGGGGTGTCCAAGACGTTCGACCAGGACACCAGCGGGCTGGCCTTCGAGCGGGTGGTCCGGTCGGTGAACGGCGAGGACGTGCTGCACGTCTTCCACGACGCCGGCACCGGGCGCTACCTGCTGCTGCCGTACAACGTGATCCGCAAAGAGGTGGCCACGCCGATCACCGGGCACGGCTACGCGATCTTCGACGACGGCACGCTGGTGGTGCTGCGCAGCCCCGGGGACGAGCCGTCCCGGGTCCATCCGGTGCAGGTGTGGCAGACGCCGTACGTCTCGGACGCGCACGCCGCCGCCCAGCCGGCCGGGACCGGACCGCTCGACCGGATCGGCAACGCCGACCTGGTCCGGGGCATCGCCGACGCGCTGTCGGTGACCCGGATGGTGGACGAGATGTCCGCGGCCGGGCCGGTCTTCGAGGCGATCATCGCGGCCTGCACCCGGGCCTTCGACACCTACCACTGGCTCGGCGACCCGGAGCTGGAAAACCTGGCCGAGCCGCTCACCGAGGTGCGCGCCGCGGCCACCCAGGTGCTCGACGAGTTCGCCTCGGTGCAGGCGCTCACCCAGCAGGCCGAGCAGGCCCTGGCCGAGGCGTCCGCGGCGGCCGGCTCGCTGGTCCGGCGGGCCGAGTCGGAGGCGCCGACCAGCACCGGCGGCTGGATCAGCCGGCTCGCCGAGTTGCGCCGGGAGCGCGGCCGGCTGGCCGGGCTGCGCGAGATGCGCTACGCCGACCTGACCCGGCTGGACGAGATCGACGCCTCGCTGATCACCGCCACCGACGACACCGCCCGCCGCGCGGTCGAGTTCCTGCGCCGCCCGGACGCGTTCGCCGACTACCAGTCCGGGGTCGAGGAGCTGGCCGGGCAGGCCGCCGCGATCGGCACGGTCGCCGAGGCCGAGCCGGTCGCCGAGCGGATCACCGAGCAGTCCGACGGGCTGCAGGTGGTCACCGAGGTGGTCGGCGGCCTGGAGATCGCCGACGCCACCGTGCGGGTGTCCATCCTGGAGCAGATCGGCACGGTGCTGGGCGGGCTCAACCGGGCCCGGGCCACACTGGACGGTCGCCGCCGGGAGCTGGCCGCGGTCGAGGGCCGGGCCGCGTTCGCCGCCGAGTTCGCGCTCTTCGGCCAGTCGGTGTCCGCCGCGCTGGCCGCCGCGGACACCCCGGAACGCTGCGACGAGCACCTGGCCCGGCTGATGGCCCAGGTGGAGACCCTGGAGACCCGGTTCGGTGACGTCGACGACTTCGGCGAGCGGCTGGCCGCCAAGCGCACCGAGGTCTACGAGGCGATCGCCGGCCGCCGTCAGTCGCTGCTCGACGAGCGGGCCCGCCGGGCCGACAAGCTGGCCGACTCGGCCCGCCGGATCCTGGACGCGGTGCACCGCCGGATCCTCACCCTGGGCGACCCGGACGAGGTCAACACCTACTTCGCCACCGATCCGATGGTGGCCAAGGTCCGGTCGGTCGCCGAGGAGCTGCGCGCGGCCGGCGACACGGTCCGCGCCGAGGAGCTGGACGGGCAGCTCAAGGCGGCCCGGCAGGAGGCCGGGCGGGCGCTGCGGGACCGGCAGGACCTGTTCGGCGAGGGTGGCATCCGGCTGGGCCGGCACACCTTCGCGGTCAACGAGCAGGCGATCGACCTCACCCTGGTCCCGCACGACGGCGGGCTGGCCTACGCGATCACCGGCACCGACTACCGCGCGCCGGTCACCGACCCGGGGTTCCGGCAGACCCGGGAGTTCTGGGACCAGCCGCTGGTCTCCGAGTACCGGGAGCTGTACCGCGCCGAGCACCTGGCCGCGGCGATCCTCGCCGACGACCCGGCGGCCGCGACCGCGGCGCTGACCGAGGGCACCTTGCGGGAGCTGGTCCGCCGGGCCGCCGAGGCACGGTACGACGAGGGGTACGAGCGGGGTGTCCACGACGCCGACGCCACGGTGATCCTGGACGCGCTGCTGCGCCTGCACGCCGGAGCCGGGCTGCTCCGCTACGACCCGCACACCCGGGCCGAGGCGCAGCTGTTCTGGGCCTTCCACACCACCGAGGAGCAGCGCAAGCTCTGGACGCTGCGGGCGTCGTCGCTGGTCCGGGCGCGGGAGCTGTTCGGCTCGGCCGGCGCCGCGCTGGACGAGCTGCGGTCCGAACTGGACACCGCGGCCGGCGTGCCGGTCGGTGCGTACCTGGTGGAGGAGCTGGCCGCCGGTCATGGCTTCGCCACCAGCGCCGGAGCCCGCACCCTCCTCGACCGGTTCCACCGCGAGCTGGGCGGGGCCCGGTTCGCGGACGACCTGCGCGCGCTGGAATCCGATCTCGCCGCCCGCCGGCAGCTGGCGCACGCCTGGCTCGACGCCTTCCTGCACGCCAAGCCGGATGCGGGCGACCGGTCCGACCTGGCCGAGGCGGTGGCCGTCGAGCTGACCGGCACCGCCCTGTCGCGGTACGACGTGTCGGCCGCGACGAGCGAGACCGTGTCCGGCCTGCTCGGCGTGCACCCGCGGATCACCGACGGGCACCTGACGGTCCGCCTGGACGCGCTGCTCGACCGGACCCGGGAGTTCCGCGAGGTCCGGATGCCCGCCTACCGGGCCTACCAGAAGCAGCGGGCCGCGCTGGCCGCCGCCGAGCGCGACCGGCTCCGGCTCGACGAGTTCAAGCCCCGGGTGATGACCACCTTCGTCCGCAACCGGCTGCTCGACGAGGTCTACCTGCCGCTGATCGGCGACAACCTGGCCCGCCAGCTCGGCGCGGCCGGCGACGACAAACGCACCGACCGGTCCGGCCTGCTGCTGCTCATCTCGCCGCCCGGCTACGGCAAGACCACCCTGATGGAATACGTGGCCGACCGCCTCGGGCTGATCTTCGTCAAGGTCAACGGACCGGCGCTGGGGCACGGCGTCACCTCGCTGGACCCGGCCGACGCGCCGGACGCCACCGCCCGGCAGGAGGTGGAGAAGATCTCCCTCGCCCTGGAGATGGGCAACAACGTGCTGCTCTACCTGGACGACATCCAGCACACCAACCCGGAGCTGTTGCAGAAGTTCATCTCGCTGTGCGACGCGCAGCGCCGGATGGAGGGCGTCTGGGACGGCCGGACCCGGACGTACGACCTGCGCGGCAAGCGGTTCGCGGTGTGCATGGCGGGCAACCCGTACACCGAGTCGGGCAAGCGGTTCCGGATCCCGGACATGCTGGCCAACCGGGCCGACGTGTGGAACCTCGGTGACGTGCTGGCCGGCCGGGAGGACCTGTTCGAGCTGTCCTATCTGGAGAACGCGCTGACCGCGAACACCGTGCTGGCGCCGCTGGCCGGGCGGGACACCGCCGACCTGCCGCTGCTGCTGCGGCTGGCCGAGGGCGACGAGGCGGCGCGGGCGGACCGGTTGTCGTACCCGTACTCGGCGGCCGAGCTGGAGCAGATCCTGGCCGTGCTGCGCAAGATGAAGCGGGTGCAGCGGGTGGTGCTGCGGGTCAACCAGGCGTACATCGCCTCGGCCGCGCAGGCCGACGCGAGCCGCACCGAGCCGCCGTTCAAGCTGCAGGGCTCCTACCGCAACATGAACAAGCTGGCCGAGCGGATCGTGCCGGCGATGAACGACGACGAGCTGGAGCAGGTGCTCGACGACCACTACCTGGGCGAGGCGCAGACCCTCACCGGCGGCGCCGAGGCCAACCTGCTGAAGCTGGCCGAGATCCGCGGCCGGCTGGACCCGGCCCGCGCCGGGCGGTGGGCCGAGGTCAAGGCCGGGTACCTGCGCGAGCAGGCGCTCGGCGGGAGCGAGGCCGACCCGATGTCCCGGGCGGCCGGCGCGGTGGCCCTGGTCGCCGACCGGGTCGCCGCGGTGGAGGCGGCGATCGGCCGGCTGGGCCGCTGACTCAGTCCTCCTGCGGGAGCTGGGCGCCGAGCTGAGCGGCGGCATTGGCCAGGGCGTTGAACCCGTCCTGGCTGATGTCGCCGTCGTCGCGCAGGTCGACCAGTTTCTCGGCGAAGTCCCGCAGCCGGTCCGCGGCCTCCTCCTGGTCACGCCGGCGCAGCGACTCGCCGACCTTGCGCAGCCGCTTGGACAGCGCCCCGGCGTCACCCCGCTCCAGCTGCTTGCGCCGGACCAGCAGGCCCAGCTCGCGCTGCATCTGCTGCAGCAGCACCCCGGGCCGGGCCTGGGCCACCGGCTTGGTGGTCGGCTTGCTGGTCGGCGGCGTCGAGCTGGGCGCGGTGGTCGGGACGAGCGCCTCGACCGTCGGCGGCACGGTGGTCTGCTGCAGCACCGGCGCCGAGGTCACCGTGGCGGCCGCCGGGATGTCGTCGTCGCCCGGGCCGGAGACCGCCCAGTACCCGATGGCGAGGGCCAGGAAGGCGCCGGACGCGCCGAGCACGATCCAGCGCCGGCGGCGGCCCGCCGCGTACCGGTCCGGCTCCGGCACGGTCGGCAGCACGGCGGTCGGCCAGTGCGGCGCGGACGGGCGAGGATCATGCATGTCGGACACGGCCGACATCTTGCCAGGTCGCCCGGCCGCCGCAACCTTTCCTTACCGAACCCTTACCAGCGCACCGGCAGACCGTCCAGGCCGCGCAGCAGCAGGCCGGGCCGCCAGCGCAGGTCCGCGGCCGGGACGTCGAGCCGCAGCTCCGGGAAGCGGTCGAGCAGCGCGGTGAAGGCGATCTGCGCCTCCAGCCGGGCCAGCGGGGCGCCCAGGCAGTAGTGGATGCCGTGGCCGAAGGCCAGATGGTGCGGGTTCGGCCGGTCCAGGCGCAGCACGTCGGCGTCCGGGTACTGGTCGGTGTCCCGGTTCGCGGAGAGCAGCGAGACGACCACCGGGTCGCCGGCCGGGATGGTGACGCCGCCGATCGCCACGTCCTCGGTGGCGATCCGGAAGGTGGCGGTCTCGACCGGTCCTTCGTACCGGAGGAACTCCTCGATCGCGCCCGGCAGCAGCCCGCGGTCCGCACGCAGCCGGTCCCAGGCCGCGCGGTCTCCCCGCAGCAGCAGGTAGGTGCCGTTGCCGATCAGGTTGACGGTGGTCTCGTGCCCGGCCACCAGCAGCAGGAAGACCATCGAGGAGAGCTCCTCCTCGGTCAGCCGGTCCTCCGCGTCGCGCACCTGGATCAGCCCGGAGAGCAGGTCGTCGCCGGGCCGGGCGCGGCGCTCGGCGAGCAGCTGGTGAATGTACTTGACCATCGCCTCGATGGCCGGGGCCAGCCGCGGACCGGCCTGCGAGCCGGCCACCACCGCGTTCGACCACTCGCGGAAGTCGTCGCGGTCCTCGGCCGGGACGCCGAGCAGCTCACAGATCACCTGGATGGGCAGCGGGAAGGCGAACGCGTCGATCAGATCGGCCCGGTCCCGGCCGTCCAGGTCGTCCAGCAGCCCGGTGGCGATCTGCTCGATCCGCGGGCGCAGCGCCTCGATCCGGCGGCCGGTGAAGGCGGCCGAGACCAGGCGGCGCAGCCGGGTGTGGTCCGGCGGGTCGACGGCCAGCATGTGCTTGGAGATCGCGGCGCCGATGCCCGGCGCCATGTCGGCGGCCGGGGCCGCGCCGGCCGTCCGGGAACCGCCCCCGGACTCGCCGGAGCCCATCGGGAACGCCCGTTTCGACAGCCGCGGGTCGGTCAGCGCCCGCCGCGCGTCCTCGTAGCGGGTGATCAGCCAGGCGTGCAGCCCGGACGGCAGCACGGCGCGGCGCACCGGGCCGGTCCGGCGCCAGTCCGCGTACGCCGGATGCGGGTCGGCCTGGAACGCCGGATCACCCAGATCGACGATCTCCTGCGTCATCACTTTCCTCCCCCGATTCACCGGTATCGACTGCCGACGATACCGGTGAATCGGCGAACGAAACGCTCAGAACGGCCATCCGGCGCACTGTCCACTCTCCAGCAGCGGAACCGTCCGGAACGTGGCGTCGGTCAGCCCGCCGAACTGATCGTCGCCGCGCCGGGGCCAGGCAGGCGGAGTGTTCAGCAGCCCGTGACGATGCCATTGACGACAATCAGCCTGGACGGCTCGGCGACCATGCCGTAACTCCGCCGGTCACCAACCTGCGAGACGGAGACAACCCGGTCCAACGCAACTGCTTCGTCATATCCGTGAAGTTGACTGCTCGCGGGACGGACGTGCCCCAGGTCGGCGGCAAGCTGGGCAAGCCGCGCTGCCTTGTACTCGATCCGCAAATCAAGCCTGCTCGCGAGACGCGCCAACGCGGTCGCTCTGTTGACCTCCACCACAAAGATCGGAAGCCGACTTCGGATCGAGCTCTGCGGCTGGTGACGCGCTGCCTTTTCACGAACGATGCTCGTTACTCCGAGCCGGAGCAGAGCATCCGATGCCTGCCAGGCAAGGCGACTCGACACCGATGCGTACTCTATCGACCCGTGCACGGTCCCCTTGGCGTTGACCCGCCGGCGCACCGAACCATCCGTGTCGACAAGACCTGCGAGAACCCCGACCCAGAAGGCTTGGCTGAAGGGTACGTCCGGCAACGCCTTCGACTCACAACGCAGGCCCCACACGCCGTAGCGACGAAGCACCTCAGTAAGCGGATTGCGCTTCCACCGCTGATAGGGAAACCGAACCCTGACGATCTTCCCGTTCGGGTATTCGCGGACACCGCAACCATGCCTGTCCGCGTATTCCCGCAGGAAAGCCACCGCACCGTCGTGAGGGTCTCCATGAAACTCCGGCGTGACCGATGTCATCCCGCCGTCGCCGAGCATCGCTCCGACGAAGTAACCGTCGTCCGCATCGCCATCAGTGCCAGGGAAGCCAACTGTCAAGGGTATCGGAACCCGGTCGCCCGGCTTCAGTTCTGGGGTGGAGACCCACTCCCACACCTGGAGACCCGACCGGCGCTGGCGAACCCATCGATGACCGGCCGTAGTCTCCATCGTCCGTCCGGATGCGAACCTGACCGCGACGACCGATCGAGGTCCGAGGTCTCGGCACGCTGAGAGGACAGTCGGCACCACCGTTCCCACACGCCGGTCCCGCACCGGCTGGTGGGGACCATACCGAACCGGCCGGATGTCCCATGGCCGGTCATACGACAGGACAGCAAGGTCACTGCGAGCCACTTCCTCGATCGGAGCTGTCGTGCCGCCCGCCAGCCACACTTTCGCACCTTCCGCGACGCCCTCCATGACGCACATGGTATTGACGCACGACAAGACCCCGGCGGACGGGGAATCTCCATCCGGGTCTCCACCCGTGGTGGCGGCGTTCCACCCGGGTCGTGGTCGCCCAGAACGGGTTCGCCCACACCGCCGCGAACATCGTCGCACTGGCACTCGGCGGGCTGACCGCGGCCGGCGGCGGGGCGCTGCGCGGCCGGACTGTCCGGGTCAACCGGGAGATCGCGGAGCGGCTGTTCGTCACCGAGGCGACGGTGGAATCGCACATCAACCGGTTGTTCGCCAAGGCCGGGGTGCGCGACCGTGCCCAGGCCGTGCGGTACCCCTACCAGCACAGCCTCGCCGACCGGCCCGCTCAGGGCCGGCGGGGCGACCGGGGTGGGCGCACCGGCAGGCGACGCCGGCGGGGCAGGGCGCGAACCGGGCGCTCCGGCCGGCTGCAATTACAATTGGTGACCGCAACGATACGGGGGTGCAGCGGATCTGCGCTGGCCACGGTGACGTTCCCCTTCCGGGAAGGACTCGGGCATCCACTATGAGTCACCGGCGTCGATTTCACCGGCCACTTGAGGTTCTTTTAAAGATCATCTCAGTGGAGGCTAACCTGACCCTCACCACCTCGCCGGACGGAGCAGCCGCAGCACCATGATTCCTCGCCTACGTCGTGCCCTCCGCGGTGTCCTCGCCGTCGCCCTGCTCGTGACGGCGGCCGGGTGCACGAGCTCCCGGCCCGGTGGCCTCGCCGACGCGCTGGCCCCGGCCCCGGCCACCGAGGCCGGCCCGGCCACCCGGCCGAACATCGTCTTCGTGCTCACCGACGACCTGGCGAAGAACCTGGTGCCGTACATGCCGAACGTGCTGGCCCTGCAGCGGGCCGGCACCACGTTCACCAACTACACGGTGACCGACTCGCTGTGCTGCCCGTCCCGGGCGTCGATCCTCAAGGGGCAGTACCCGCACAACACCGGGATCTTCAAGAACCACGGCTCGGACGGCGGCTTCCAGCTCTTCCACAGTCGCGGCGAGGAAACCTCCACCTTCGCCACCGACCTGCGGCAGGCCGGGTACCGGACCGCCTTCCTCGGCAAGTACCTCAACGAGTACCAGCCCCGGGAGCTGAAGTACACCGGCAAGCCGTACGTGCCGCCGGGCTGGGACGAGTGGTACGTCGGCGGCAACGCGTACCAGAACTACGACTACGCGCTGAACGAGAACGGCGTGGTCAAGAAGTACGGGCACACCCCGCGGGACTACCTGACCGACGTGATCTCGGCGAAGGCGTCCACCTTCATCACCGCCTCGGCGGCCGCCGGCAAGCCGTTCATGGTGGAGCTGGCCACCTACACGCCGCACTCGCCGTACACGCCGGCCGCGCCGGACACCGGCAAGTTCCTGACCGTGCAGGCGCCGCGCACCCCGGCGTACGACCGCCTCCCGGCCAACGCCCCGCACTGGCTGTCCCGGCACGCCCCGCTGACCAAGAAGCAGCGGCAGACCATCGACCTGGAGTTCCGCAAGCGGGTGCAGGCCGTGCAGTCGGTCGACCGGATGCTCGCCGCGCTGCGCGCCACGCTCACCAAGGCCGGCGTCGCGGACAACACCATCGTGGTGTTCAACTCGGACAACGGCTACCACATGGGTGAGTACCGGCTGACCTCCGGCAAGCAGACCGCTTTCGACACCGACGTGAACGTGCCGCTGATCGTCGCCGGCCCCCGGGTCAAGGCCGGTCAGATCGTCGACGAGGTGGTGGAGAACGTCGATCTGCGGCCCACCTTCGGCGAGCTGGCCGGGGCGGCGACGCCGGCCGACGGGGCGGACGGGGTGGACGGGCACAGCTTCGTGCCGCTGCTCACCGGCGCCGGGGACCGGAGCTGGCGGACCACCGCGCTGGTCGAGCACCGGGATCCGGCCACCGACCCGAGCGACCCGGACTTCGAGTTCGACAGCGCGAACATCCCGCCGGCGTACAACGCGCTGCGGACCAAGACGTTCACCTACGTCGAGTACGTGGACGGCTCGAAGGAGTACTACCAGCGGGACCGGGACCCGGAGATGCTGACCAACGTCGTCGGCACGCTCACCCCGCAGCGGCTGGCCGAGCTGCACGCGGCCGTGGTCGCGATGACCACCTGCGCGGGCCAGGTGGCGTGCCGGACGGCCGGCCGGTCGCTGAGCTGAGCCGGTGCGGGGTCAGAAGGGCGTGCTGCCGAACTTCGGCATCCCGGCCGGGCTGACCACCGGGTAGAGACTGGACTGCACCTGCCAGGAGGGCGCCGGCCGCGGCCCGGCGAGCGCCCGGAGCAGCGCCTGCAGCATGTCGTGCAGCGCGGTGTGCAGCCGCGGGTCGCCGACCAGGCCGTGCTCGTCGACGTCGCGGATGTCCAGCGGGAGCCGCACGCAGGCCGGCCGCAGCAGGCGCGCGCCGCCGTGCCCGAGCACCGACTCCAGGCCGGCCCGGGCGCCGTCGTCCCGGCCGGGCGCCACCACCGACAGCCAGGCGGCGGCCCGGCCGGTCAGCTCGCCGCCGTCGACCAGCCAGTCGAGCAGGTTCTTCAGGCTGCCGGGGAGGGCGCCGGCGTACTCCGGGGTGCTGAACAGCAGGGCGTCCGCGGCGACCACCCGGCGGCGCAGCTCGGCGACCGGGTCCGGCGCCGGGGTCTGTCCCGGCACGAACGCCGGCAGGCCGGCCAGACCGGCGTAGAGCGTGACGTCGAGCTCGGGCGGCGCCAATCGGGCGGCGGTGCGCAGCGCCGCGGTGTGCAGCGAGCCGTCGCGTGTGCTCCCCGAGATCAGCAGGACGCGGGTCATGGCGCCGACGATACGTCCTCGCCGGCGGCGACCCGCTCACAGCCAACTGTCAGATCTTTGCCGCACACCGGGTACGTCCGGGTGATCGCCCGTTCGGTGAGGCTTGCGCCTCGTGAGTCTCCGCCGCTGGTGCCCGCCCCTGCTCCTGCTCGTCCTGCTGACCACCGCGTGCGACGCGCCCCGACCGGATCTGCCCACCGCGCAGGTCCGCGTCGACCAGGTCGGCTGGACCACCGGCGAAACCAAGATCGCGTTGCTGCTGGCGCCGCAGGACGCCGCCGGGGCGACCGCCACCGTGGTCGACGAGGACGGCGACACCGTGCTGCGGGTCACCGCCGGTCCCAGCCGGGGCGCCTGGAATCCGCGCTATCGCGCGATCAACCCGCTGGATCTCACCGCTCTGCGCGGGTCCGGCACCTTCCGGGTACGCCTGAACGACCGCGTCCACGCCTCCTCTCCCCCGTTCCGGATCGGCCCGGCCGCACAGCTCTACCCGCCCCTGGTGACCGGCGCGGTGCATTACTTCCAGGCCCACCGGGACGGTCCGGACCAGGTCGACGGCCCCTGGCAGCGGTCGCCGGCGCACCGGGCGGACGAGGCCGCGACGGTCTACCGCACCCCGGCCGACGACGACGCCGGACTGGAGTCCACCGGGGACACGGCCGACGTGTCCGGCGGCTGGTTCGACGCCGGCGACTATCTCAAGTTCACCCACACCACCGCCTATGCCCTGGTGATCATGCAAATCGTCCAGCGGGACGGCCCGGCGTCGCCGGCGCTGGCCGCCGAGATCGAGCACGGGCTGGCCTGGCTGGGCCGGATGTACCGCGACGGGGTGCTCTACACCCAGGTCGGGGTGGCCGGGAACGGTCACTTCCTCGGCGACCATGACGCGTGGCGGCTGCCGGAGGCGGACGACGAGCTGGCGGTGCAGCCCGGCGACCGGCGTTACTACCAGCGGTACCGGCCGGTGTTCCGGGCCGCCGAGCCGGGACAGCCGATCAGCCCGAACCTGGCCGGGCGGGTGGCCGCCGCGTTCGCCCTGGCCGCCCAGCGCGAGGCGGCCGCCGACCCGGACCGGGCCCGGTCCCACCTGGACACCGCGGCCGCGATCCTCGGCCAGGCGGACACCGGGTTCGACGGCGACCCGGTCACCACCGTGCCGCGCTCGTTCTACCCGGAGGAGAGCTGGACCGACGACCTGACACTGGGCGCCGCCGAGCTGGCGCTGGCCGGGACCGCGCTCGGCGACGGGCGGACCGGGGACTGGACCGGGCAGGCGGCGCGCTGGGCGGAGGACACCGGCGGCGGTGACGACGGGCTGACCGTCTACGACGTGGACGCGCTGGCCGCCGCCGAGCTGTACCGGCTCACCCCGGAGCCCTCGCTCGCCGCCGACCTGCGCGACCGGCTGGACCGGGCGGCCGCAGCGGCCGGCGCCGACCCGATGGGCGCGGCGGCCGGCAGCGGCGGGCCCGACTACACCGCCCGGCAGCTGGGCTGGGCGGCGACCGCCGGGCTCTACCGGCGGATGACCGGCGACGACCGGTACGCGGACTTCGCCACCGCCCAGCGCAGCGTGGCCCTGGGCCGCAACGGCTGGGGCGTGTCCCTGGTGATCGGGGCGGGTGCGACGTTCCCGCGCTGCCCGCACGACCAGATCGGCACGCTGACCGGGGTGCCGATGACCGGCGGCGTGGTGAACGGGCCGAACGCCGCCGACCGGGTGGAGTCGCTGGAACAGGCGACCCCGGACACACTCTGCTCGGCCGGGTCCTATGCGGACTTCGACCGGCCGGACGCGCAGTACGTGGACGACATGCGGGTGTCCGCGACCAACGAGCCGTCGATCGATTTCACGGCGACCGGCATGCTGGCCTTCGCGCTCGTCCGCTGAATCACTCATGGTGACGGTCCGTCTGTGCCAACCACATGCCACTGTGGCCGGACCGGTGAACTGATTACCGACCGTAGGCGTATTCCGGGATGAGTCGCGTCGGGCGGGGATGCCGGGACGGTGGCGGCCGGACCGCCCCGGCCCGATGCGGCTCGACCGGGACGAACGATCGGGAGTGTGATCCGCGATGGCGCCAACCGACCTCAGCGTCGACCTCGACGAGCCGGCCGAGCCGGCCCGGATGGTCGATTACACCGCGGCGATGTGCGGCGAGACCCTGGCCGGCGCGGTCTGGCTGGACCGGCACGACGCCGGGTGCGAGGACTTCTGCAGCCGGGTGGCGGTGGTCTGCCTGAACCCGCTGGACCGGGTCCTGGTGACCGGCTGAGTGCTGGCCGCCGGAGAAAGGCGAAAGGGCCCCGGTCAAGGGGCCCTTTCGGATGTTGTGCGCCGCGTAGGACTCGAACCTACAACCCGCGGATTAAGAGTCCGCTGCTCTGCCAGTTGAGCTAGCAGCGCCTGCCAACGAGGAGAAACGTTAGCACACCCGGGGAATCAGCCCCGCGAGCGGGGGAGGCAGCACTTCTTGTACTTCGCACCGGAGCCGCACCAGCACGGGGCGTTGCGCGGCGGGGGCCATCCCACCGCGCCGGTGGTGTCGGCGACCTCGTCCGCGTAGCCGGCGTGGGTCTCCTGGGCCGCCGGATCGAGGTCCTCGGCGGCGGCGAAGGCGAGCAGGCCGTCCATCGAGCCGACGAGCAGGCCGAGGTCGATCACGCCGGTCGCGGACCAGCCGGCCAGCGCCCGCTCCAGGACGGCCCGGTGCTCGTCCCAGTCCGCCCCGTACATGTCGGCGCGCTCCGGCCAGCGGGCCAGCAGCGCGGCCAGCTCCGGCTCCGGCCAGAACAGCACCGAGCGGGCGTCGTCCGGGCCCGGAGCCTCGACCGCCGACTCCAGCTCGTGGTAGAGGTCGTCCAGGTCGTCGTGCCCGAGCTCCAGCTCCTCGCGCACCCGGTGCCGCTCCTTGACCAGCTCGTAGAGCTGCTCGACCCGGTCGGCGCCGGTCCCGCCGCCCTCGGTCAGCGACCGGACCGCGTCGGTCAGCCACTCCTCCGCGACGGCGCCCAGGCCGCAGGCGACGAGCGTGTCCGCCAGGTACGACGGGGCCACCGGGTCGTGCAGCAGCTCCGGCCGGACCGCCTCGAACGCGGCCCGCCCGTCGGCCTCCCGGCCGGACTTGACCAGCAGCTCGGCGAGACAGGCCCGGGCGAACCCGTCCGCCGCGGGGACCGCCGCGGCGCGCTCGGCGAAACCCAGCGCGGCCGGCAGGTCGCCGGTGGCCTCGGCCAGCTCGGCGGCCAGCAGCAGCGCGTGCGCGGCGTCCGCCGGGTCGGCGAGCCGGTCCTGCTCGACCGCCTCGACCAGCTCGGCGAGCAGCGGCGACGGGTCGTCGAGCCGGTCGGCCCGCTCGGCGATGGCGTCCAGATCCGCGTGTGTGATCTTGGTATCGGAAGGCACGGGCAACCCTAACCCGCTGCTCACGACAAAGGCCGCGCCCACCGGATGGTGTCGCGGCCTTGATCGTCTGGTGCGTCGCGTAGGACTCGAACCTACAACCCGCGGATTAAGAGTCCGCTGCTCTGCCAGTTGAGCTAGCGACGCCTGGCAACGACGAAAACGGTAGCACGGCCTCGGAAGATCCTCGAAATCGCCTGGATCACGCTCTCGAGGGGGACCCGTGATTTGCTCCCGTGCGTCAGTATGTCTGCGCATAGAACTTCAGAACGGGGCTGACGATGGTTGACTTCCGCCGCTGTGCGGCCGCGCTGCTGGCGCTGGCCGTGACCGGATCGCTCGCGGCGTGTGGTGACGACGAACCGGCGCTCGGCGAGCCGGCCCTGGCGGCCAGCGCCGGCCCGGCCACGTCCGCCGTCCCGGAGAGCACCACCACCCAGCCCACCGGCCCGGCGACGCTGAGCATCACCCCGGCCGCCGGCAAGAAGAACGTGCCGACCAGCGCCGAGATCGGCCTCAAGGTCGGCAACGGCGAGGTCACCTCGGTCAAGCTCACCGACAGCAAGGGCAAGGCGGTGGCCGGCCAGCTCCGCGAGGACAAGTCGGCGTGGGTGCCCGGCAAGACCCTCAAGATCAGCGAGAAGTACGCGGCCGAGGTCACCGCCACCGCCACCGACGGCTCCACCACCACGGCGAGGACCAGCTTCACCACGATGGGCGCGCCGGCCCACCGCACCGGCACCGGCCTCTACCTCTTCGACGACCACACGTACGGCGTGGCGATGCCGGTGGTGGTGGAGTTCAGCCCGGGGATCAAGAAGGCCGACCGGGCCGCGGTGCAGAAGCGGATGTTCGTGACCACCACACCGGCCCAGCCGGGCACCTGGTCCTGGACCTCCAGCGGCACCCAGGCGTACTACCGCGCCCCGGAGTTCTGGCAGACCGGCACCACGATCAGCGTGCGGATCGCGGTCGGTGGCCTGCCCACCGGCAAGAACCTCTACGGCGACAAGGACCGGTCGGCGACCGCCAAGATCGGCCGCAGGTTCGAGATGAAGGTCGACAACAAGACCAAGAAGATGACCGTGCTGCGGGACGGCGAGACGGTCAAAACCATGCCGGTCAGCCTGGGCAAGACCAGCACCCCGTCGTCCAGCGGCACCATGGTGATCATCGAGAAGATGTCGCACACCGTGTTCGACACCACCGACACCGACCCGGAGAACGGCTACAAGACCCCGATCGACTACGCGCAGCGGCTGACCTGGAGCGGTCAGTACATTCACTCCGCCCCGTGGTCCACCGGTGCTCAAGGTCGCCGGAACGTGTCGCACGGATGTGTCAATGTCTCGCCGTCGAACGCCCGCTGGCTGTTCGACAAGACCCTGGTCGGCGACCCGGTCACGGTGCAGGGCACCGAGGACAAGCTGGACTACGGCAACGGCTGGACGCCCTGGAACGTGAGCTGGGAGAAGTTCGCCGAGGGCAGTGCCCTGCCGGTGCCGGCCGGGCTCGGCTGACCCGGCTCCGGCGGGCCCGGGAATTCAGTGTTTTCGGGATCACACCGATAGGGCATCCAGTGAGTCCCGGCACGAATCCGGGATTGGTCAACTGGCATTTGTGGAGCAGTATTGGGCGCCGGGGAGAAACGACGCCGTGAGGGGACCATGCAGATCGAAGGAGTCCAGCCGACCGAGCTGAGCCAGCCGGCCGGTCGCGGTCGCCGCCGGATGCGGGCGGCGCTGGTCGCGCTGCTGGCGGGCAGTCTGCTCGTCACCGCCGCGTGCAGCAGCAGCAAGTCGCCGTCCTGGCAGGGCGGCAGCGACAACGCCGCCGGCGCCGCGTCCGAGTCCCCATCCGCCGCCCCGCTGCCCGACACCGCCGAGGTCACCTCGCCGAAAGCCGCGGCCACCGGCGTCGAGGCCTGGTCCGACGTCAGCTTCACCAGCGACGACCCGGAGAACACCACGGTCAAGGTGACCGACGCCAAAGGCGACGAGGTCAAGGGCACCGTCGACAAGGACAAGAGCGTCTGGCACCCGACCGAGTCGATGGACTGGGGCAGCAAGTACACGGTGACCGTCACCACCCCGGAGACCGAGGGGAAGAACAACACGGTCACCAGCACCTTCACCACCATGAAGAAGCCGGCCAACCTGGTCCGCATCACCAGCTTCCTCGGCGACGGCAACACGGTCGGCGTCGGCATGCCGCTGATCATCAAGTTCGGCCGCGCCATCCCGGAGAAGTACCGGGGTGAGGTCGAGCGCCGGATGGTGGTCACCGCCACGCCCGCGCAGGAGGGCACCTGGCGCTGGATCAGCCCCACCGAGGTGCACTTCCGGCCCAAGGTGTTCTGGAAGGCGCACTCGAAGGTTTTCTACAAGGTCCAGCTCAAGGGCGTGAAGATGGGCGACGGGTGGTACGGCCGCTCCGACCTCACCGTCGACCTGAAGATCGGCCGCTCGTTCGTCATGACGGTCTCCAACAAGACCAAGAAGATGACGGTCAAGCAGGACGGCAAGACGATCAACACGATCCCGGTCAGCCTGGGCAAACCGAGCACCCCGTCGTCCAGCGGCACCATGGTGGTGATGGAGAAGAAGGAGCACACCGTCTTCGACACCACCGACACCGACCCGACCGGCGGTTACAAGACCCCGATCGACTACGCCCAGCGGATCACCTACAGCGGCCAGTTCATCCACGCCGCCCCGTGGTCCGAGGGCAAGCAGGGCCGGGTCAACGTGTCGCACGGCTGCGTCAACGTCTCCGAGGCGATGGGCGCCTGGCTGTTCCAGCGCACCATGATGGGCGACCCGATCACCGTCTCCGGCACCGAGGAGAAGCTGAAGAACGGGAACGGCTGGACCGACTGGAGCCTGAGCTACGAGGAGTACAAGAAGGGCAGCTACCTCTGAGCTGACCTTCGCCCCGCTTCGGCACGGGCCCGGTCCTCGGACCGGGCCCGCGTCATTTCCCTTGGCGTACGCCTCCGTCACGCGCGCGTGGTGACCTCGTTCCGGGGACGGAGTGCGGTGGCGGTCGTAACGTTCTCGGCGTGCACATCCGGCCGATCCATCAGGGGGACGCGCCGCGGCTGGCGATTCTGCTCGAGCAGCTCGGGTTCCCGTCCAGCCTGCGGGACGTCCGGCACCGGCTGAGCTACTGGCTGGACGACCCGGCCAGCTTCCTGCTCGGCGCGGACGACGACGGGGTGCTGGCCGGGGTGGCCGCCCTGCACGTGACTCCGATCATCGAGGTGACCGGGAAGTTCGCCCGGCTGGTGGCGCTCGTGGTGGACGCCGAGAGCCGCCGGCGCGGGGCGGGCCGGGCGCTGATGGCGGCGGCCGAGGAGCGGGCCCGGGCGGCGGGCTGCCTGTTCATCGAGGTGACCAGCAGCCGGGAGCGGCACACCGCGCATCAGTTCTACGAGAGCCTGGGTTACGCCGACACCCACGAGCAGGCGCGTCGCTTCGTCCACACCCTCACCGGCGTTCCGCTCCCCCACGACCCCGGATCGCACCCGAGGCCGTAACGTGGACGAATGGCACGATTCACCCGCTTCATCGCCTTTGCCGTGGCTGCTGGGCTGGCCGGCGGCGGATCCGGCTGCGGCTCGTCGACGCCGGAGCTCGCGGCTCCGATCGCGCCGAGCACGGGCGGTGACTCGGCACCGGCCGGACCGGGCTGGACCGGCTCGGCGCCGGCCGGACCGGGCGCCGCCGCCACCTCGGCCTTCGCCGGGCCGGGTGCGGCCGGCGGGTCGGCGCCGGTCGACGAGCCGCCCGGGCTGCTCACCTGCCGGGCGTTGGCCGTGGCGATCGGGGACGCGTCGCTGATGCAGGCGGGGGTGGTCCACGGGATCGTGGGCGTCAGCGGGACGGCGGACGCTCCGGTCGCGGACGCGGCGGCACGGCTGGCTCAGGCGTACCAGAAGGCGGTGGCCGCACAGGGCACGCCGGGAGAGCCGGACGCGGTCGCGGCGGTCAGCGCGGCCGCCGCCGACATGGCGCAGGTCTGCGCGGACAGCGGCTTCGGACCGACGAGCTGACCACGCGGGCGCCGCGGCCGTACCGGAAAGCGGCGGTCGCGGGAACCAGCGGACCGGAAGTGACCAGCGGGCTCAGCTCGTGGTGAAGGCCCCGGTGACCTCCACTCTCCGGTCGGTCGCCGAGGCGATCGCGCCGTAGCGGTCGGCGCCGGGGTCGCGTCGGCCGGCGGCGTGCTCGTACTGGGCGGCGAAGACATACCGGCCGGGAGCCAGCGTGCCGCCCGGCCGGAGGGTGAACCGGTAGATCAGCGCGTCCTTCTCCTCGGTGACCGCGATCGTGATCATCTCGGCCGGGATGGTGCTCCAGCTGCCGGTGGTGCGCACGCCGTCGGTGCGGGCCACGCTGATCGCCAGGTCCAGCGCGGTGGTCGGCTCGGACGTGGTGAGCGTCACGTCGCTCTGCGCCCAGGTGGCGGTGGAGTACGCGTTGACCGCCCCGGCGGAGCTGACGAAACCGGACACCGGCCGGAAGCTCGGCGGGGGCGGCGCGGCGCTGGTCCGGGTGGTGTGCGGCTTGCCTCCGCCGCCGTCGCTGGTGTGTCCCGGCTTCCCGGCGGGTGACGACCGGCTGGGCTGCGGCAGCGGCGGCCGGGAACTCGGGGCCACCGAGGTGGTGCTGGTCGTCGCGGTCGGCGATCGGTCCGGCCGGTCAGCGGTCAGGATCCGGATCCCGGTGAAGCCGGCGACCAGGGTGGCCACCACCGCGGCGGCCGCGGCGACCGGACGCAGCCCGGTGAACCGGAGGAAAGGGCGCGACGCCCGGACCGGCGTGGCGGCGAACCGCGCCCGGTTGATCCGGTCGATCATCGCGTCGCTGTCCGGCACGTGCCGCTCGGCCTCCCGGCGCAGCACCGCGCCCAGGTCCTCACCCATGGTGACCTCCTCCCGCCGGCAGCGGCATCTCCCGCAGGAACTCGCTCAGCTGCGCGGCGCCGCGCGACGTGTGGCTCTTGACCGCGCCCACCGAGATGCCGAGGATCGCGGCGACCTCCTTCTCCGGCACGTCGAAGCAGTAGCGCAGGATCACGCACTCCCGGCGGCGCAGCGGGAGACGCCGCAGCGCCGCCCGCACGTCCAGGACCGCCGGGGTGTCGGTCTCCCCGCCCCGCTCCCGGCGCAGCAGGCCGAGGCGGAGCAGGCCGGCCCGTTCCCGGGTCTGCCTCCTGATCCACTGGCGGGCCAGGTTGGTCACGATGCCGCGGGCGTAGGCGATCGGGCTGTCCGCCGCCTGCACCCGCTCCCAGTGCCGCCACACCTCGACGAACGCGTCCGACGCCAGATCGTCGGCGACCTGCGGCTCGCCGGTGACGAGGTACGCGAGGCGGGACAGGGCGGTGTGGTGTTCGTCGAAGAAGCGCCGGAAGGCGCGTTCGGCGTCGTCGTGCTCCGGCACGCGGCTCTTCCTGACCGTGGCGGGCCCGCAGGCGGACCGGGTTAGCTGATCTTCACCGAGTACGCGCTGGTGTCGAGCTGTCCCGAGCCGGTGAAGACCTCGGTCCCGGCCTGCACGCTGGACAGATACTTGGTCTTGTCGAGCCATCCCCGCCCTGCCAGGTCGTCGGTGTCGGCGTAGTCCTCGGCGCCCTTGGCGGGGGCCGGAGTCGCCGTCTTGGTGGTGCTGGGTGACGCGGTGGCCAGCCCGGTCACGGTCGGTGACGCGGTGGCGGCCGTCACCACCGCGAGCGGCACGACGAAACGCTTGACGAGCATCAGGGGGACTCCCGGGGGCAGGGATGAGGGTTGATCACCCACCCAGTGGCCCCGGGGGCCGGAAAGGTTGCGCGCTCCCGAGAACTTTTTCGCGACCGCCGTCAGCGACCGCAACGGCGGCCCGGCCCGCCGTCAGCGATCGCGTCGCGGCCGGCCGGGACCCGGGACGCGAAAAAGGCCCGGTCCGAAGACCGAGCCTTTCTTACGTGGGGTGATCGACGGGACTCGAACCCGCGACCCCCTGGACCACAACCAGGTGCTCTACCAACTGAGCTACGACCACCACGCCCGCGCGGAGGACTCGCCCCCGTCGTGCCGGTCAATCATAGCCACACGCCTGCCCGGCCCGTCGAGCGGGTTACCGACGGCGTGTCAGAGCTGGGCGGCGATCGCCTTGGCCGCCTCCACGTCCGGGCCGGGCTGCGGGACGAAGACGGTGCGCCGGTAGTACTCCAGCTCGCGGATGCTCTCCCGGATGTCGGCGAGCGCGCGGTGCGACAGGCCCTTGGCCGGCTGCCCGAAATACACCCGCGGGTACCACCGGCGGCACAGCTCCTTGATCGACGAGACGTCGATCATGCGGTAGTGCAGGTGGGCGTCGAGCGCCGGCATGTCCCGGGCCAGGAAGCCACGGTCGGTGGCGATGCTGTTGCCACAGAGCGGGGCGGTCCGCGGGTTGGGGACGTGCTCCTTCACGTACGCCAGGATCTGCTCCTCGGCCTCGGCCATGGTCAGCACCGAGCGGCGCACCTCCTCGGTGAGCCCGGATTTCGCGTGCATGTCCCGGACCACCGGGGGCATCGCGTCGAGCGCCGCGTCGTCGGCGTGGATGACCAGGTCGACACCCTCGCCCAGCACGTTGAGATCGGGATCGGTGACCAGCGCCGCGACCTCGATGAGCTTGTCCTTGCCCAGGTCGAGACCGGTCATCTCACAGTCGATCCACACCAGAAGATCCGCCACCCGGACAGCCTACGCCGGGACCGGCGCGGGTGTTCGACGCGAGTGTCACCACAGCGAACATTCGCGTTGATTGTCCGCTTTAGGGGGGTGACTTCCCGGTTGGCCGATTGAGGGGGTAAAGTGAACTTAACGGACGAAGCCCCCCTTCGGTTACTCCGTTTCCCCCGGTAAAGGGGCCCTCCGTGTCGGCAGCGCGGAGGGCCCCTTCGGGATCTCGTCGACGATCACCACCCGGGACGGCGACTCCCCCGCGGCGAACCGGATCACCCGCTCCCCCTCGGCGACCACCTCGTCGCGGACCGCCGCGCTCCACCCACGGAACGGGCTGATCCGCAGCTCCCCGCCCCGCCGCTCCCAGACCGCCGCCACGAAACCGTCCACCAGCACGGTCGGCCGGACCACCGACCCGCCCGGGGTGACCAGCGCCCGATCCCCCGGGTGGATGATCCGGTCCCGGTCGGCGTGACCGAGCACCGCGTTGTCGAACTCCGGCAGGAACACGACGGGCGCCGGCTCGTCCGGGTCGGCCAGCGGGGCGTGCGGCAGGTCGTACAGGTCCATGCCCTTGTCGTCGCGGAAGACCCGCAGCCGGTCGCGGAGCGCGCCCAGCTCGGACCCCATCCGGGTGCGACCCGACCAGACCTGCACGTCCTTGACGCTCGCCGGCCCGTAGGCCGCCAGATACCGCAGGATCAGCGTCTCCGGGCTGGCCTCGGCCATCGGCCGGCCCAGCCAGGCCTCCGCGGCGACACAGGTGATCCGGCCGCGATGTCCCCACAGCCCGGACGGCGGCGGGTGCAGCAGCGGCGCGTGCCAGTGCGCGGTCACCGCCAGGTCGGCCGGCGCGTGCCCGGGGAAGTCCGCGGCCAGCCGGCGGCCCAGCTCGGCGCGGGACAGCGGCTCCGCCGCCAGGATCCGGCCGATCGACGCGAGGAGGGCGGTCCGGTCCGGACCGTGGAAACGACCGGCGATCCTTTCCAGTACGGCCTGAACCGTCGGCCGCAGCCACGGGTAGTCGGCGCCGGCGCACAGGTGCTGAGTCCCGCGCAGCAGCGCGCCGCGGACCACCTGGCGGTTCTCCAGCAGCTCGGTGAGGTGCTCCCGCCGGAAGCCGGCGATCCGGGCCCGGAGGCCGAGGTAGGGGGCGTCGCTCTCCTGGCCTTGCAGGGCGACCAGGTGCTGGAGGACGTCCAGGGCGCTCGCGCCGGATCGGGCGTCGAGGAACTGGCGGCGGAGGTAGGTCCGGTTCAGCACGCGGGTGGAGAGGGTGGTCATGACGCGACGCTAACGGCGATTGCGGCCACTTTCTGTCCGGAAAAGCGGCGAGGGCCACCCGATGATCGGATGGCCCTCGCCGGTGTACGTCCGGCGCGGCTACTTCTCGGTGGTGTCCTTCGGCGCGGTGCGCGGCGCGGTCCGGCTGGTGGGGCGGCGGCGCTTCGGGGCGGTGGCGGCGGCCAGCAGCTCCGCCGCCTCCTCGCGGTAGTTCGGGATCCGCTTGTCGGCCTCGGCCTGGTCCACCTTCGCGGGCTTCTCCGATTTCTCCGGTTTCTCCGCCTTCTCCGCGGCGCTGCGGGTGGTCCGGGTCCGCGGCCGCGGCTTGCGCGCCGCTGCCCCTTCCCCAGCCGCCTCCGTCACCGTGGCGGCCCCCGCCTTGTCCGCCGCGGCCGACCCCGCCGCTTTGTCCGCCGCGGTCACCCCGGCCGCCGCCTCGGTCACCGTGGCTGTCGCCTCAGTCACCGTGGCTGTCGCCTCCGTTGTCTCCGTCGGCGCGGCCTTCGCTGACGCGGTCCCGGCCGGCGTTGCCGTCGCGGACTGCGCCTCGACCGAGATCGGCTCGGGCTTGGTGGCGGCTCGGGCGGCGACCGTTTCGGCGGCCTTGATCCAAGCGGCCGGCACCTTGCGCCCGGCAGCCGCGCCACCCTGCCGACCGGTCCCGGCGAGGCGGTCCTGAGCCCGGGAGAGCGGCCGGTTCGGCTCGGCGGCCCGCTTCCCGGCCGCCTTACCCGCCGACTTGGCGCCCTGTTCCGGAATCCCGTCCGCCACAACCTGCTCCGTGGCGACCTGCTCCGCCTCGGCCTGGTCCGCTGCGGCGGGCTCAGTCTTGGACTGCTCGATGACCTGCTCGGCTGCGCCGGCCTCGATCGCGTGCATCGAGGAACGCTCCTCGGCGGCCCGATCGCCGGGCTGCTTGGGCATGAGCGTCCGAGCCGGTCCGGCAAGCGCGGCCGCCTTCGGCGTCACCGCGATCTTCTCGCCGCCGGGCAGGGCGTCGGTCGAGGCACCATTTCCGGTACGCCCCTCCGCCCCGCCATCCGCCACCTCATCGGTCGCCCCCGCGGGCTGCCCGGCCTCGGCCTCGTGGATCGACACCCGACCCACCTCGTCGGCCGCAGCCACCCGAGCCGCCGGCACCGGCTTGCCCGGAACCTCCACCTGCCGCCCGGGCAACGGCACGATCGGCGGCTTGGACTCTTCCCGCGTGTCCGTCCCCGGCTTGGAGTCGCTCGCCCCAGCCTCGTCCACACCTGCCTGGCCGGCTGCAGGCTCGTCTCCCTTGGCCGCATTCGGCTGGTCCGTGGCCGGGACGGCGGAGGTCAGCGCGGCCGCGGGCTCGTCTCCCTTGACCGCGTTCCGCTGGTCCGTGGCCGGGACGGCGGGGGTCAGCGCGGCCGCGGGCTCGTCTCCCTTGACCGCATTCGGCTGGCCCGTGGCCGGGACGGCGGGGGTCAGCGCGGCTGCGGGCTCGTCTCCCTTGACCGCGTTCCGCTGGTCCGTGGCCGGGCCGGTGGGGGTCAGCGCGGCTGTGGTTGCTTCGGCGGCCGGGCGGGCCGGCTCGCCGACCGGCGGCCAGGTCGGTTTGTCTCCCGCCATCTCAGCCACCGCGGACCGCATGGCCTCGGAGGCCGCGTCCGCCGTGGAGACATCGTCGGGGTCGGCGGCCGGCCGGTTCTCGATCGGCTGGGTGGGGACATCCGATTCCGGCCGGTTCTCGATCGGCTCGGTGGGCGCGTTCGGATCCACGTCCGTCTCGACCGGCTCCGTCGCCGCCTCGACATCCGGACCCGCCTTGACCTGCCCGCCCGGACCCGCCTCGGCCTGCCCGCCCGGACCCGCCTCGGCCTGCCCGCCCGGACCCGCCTTGACCTGCCCGCCCGGACCCGCCTTGACCTGCCCGCCCGGACCCGCCTTGACCTGGCCGTCCGAACTCGCCTTGACCTGCTCGTCCTGCGCCGGAATCGGCCGGGTTTCGACCGTGGGCTCGGGCGCCTCGGTGATGGTCGTCGTGGAGGCTTCCGGTTCGCCGGTCCGCTGCCGGACCGGGGACTGCGAGCCCGGCTGGCCGGCCTCCGCGAGCGCGGTCTTGGCGATCCCCTGCGCGGCGGCGACCTTGGCGGCCCCGGCAGCCGCGGCAGCGGCGGCAGCGGCCACCCGGGCGGCACCCTGCGCGGCCGAGATCGGCGAAGCCGCCGAACCCGCCTGCTTCGGCGCAAGCGTGCTTGACGTGGCGGACACCGAAGAATTGTCGGAAACAGACGAATTGTCAGCCGCAGTCGAGGCGAGCGAGGTGGTCGCGTTCGCCGCGGTGGTTCCGTTCGCCGCGGTGGTCTCGTTCGCAGCGGCGGGCATGGCCGAAGCGGTGGGCTCGTTCGGCGCGACGGGCGCGGCCGAAGCGGTGGGCTCGTCCGATGCGGCGACCATGTCCGGCGTGACGGGCGCGGCCGAAGTGGTGGGCTCGTTCGGCGTGGTGCGCTTCGGGGACGGGCGGCTGCCGCCCATCCGGGTCAGGCCGGTCGCAGCCCAGTCGGTCGCGGCGGGTCCGGTGAGCAGCGCGACCCGGCGCGGTGCCGGAGCCGGCCACACGCCGCCTCGGCGCTCCCGGTCCCGCTTCTTCCGATCCCGACGCTCGTGCTCGCCCACGGCCGCCTCGGACAACGCCGCCGCGGCGTGTTGCTGCTGCTGAACGCCCTCCTCGACGTCCTTCGCGCCAGCCGTGGTGGGCTGGCCGGTGAGCTTGCCGCCGGGCATGACGCGCTGGTCGATGTGCCTGGCGCCAGCCGCGGTGAGCTGCTCGGTGAGCTTGCCGCCAGGTGCCGCGGGCTGGTCGGCGGGTGCTGCGGGCTGGTCGACGGGCGCGGTGGGCTGGCCGGTGAGCTTGCCGCCAGGTGCGGCGGGATGGTCGACAGGCGCGGTGGGCTGGTCGACAGACGCGGTGGGTTGGTCGACGGACGCTGCGGGATCGTCGACGGGCTTGGTGGCTCGGTTGCGGGCGGCCTCGGCCAGGGCGGCTGCGGCCTGAGCCTCGGTCTGGCGGGCTCGTTCCGGGGCGGTCTGGGCCACCCAGGCGCCGACCGCGGTGGCGTGGAACTCCGGCAAATCGGTCGGGGCCGAGAGACGGCGACGGCCGGGTCGGTCCGGGCGCGCGGCCGGCGGCGGGCTGGGCAGGTCGGCCATGGCCGGGGTGGCGCCGAGCAGGCTCAGCGGCCGGCCGGGCGCGGGCGTCTCCGCCCCGGGCCTGCCAACCGGACCGACCCCGGCCGCGGCCGGACCGGCCGCGGCCGGACCGAACTCGGTGGGCGACTGCTCGGCGAGTTGACCGGAACCGGTCAGCAGGCCGTGGGACGGGGCGGGAGCGGCCGACGGGGTCGGGATCGGGAGAGCGCCAGGGACCACCGGGGTGATGCCGCCGGGGAGGATTCCGGTGCACGGGTGGCCGGCCACGGCGGCGGGTTCGGCGGTGGGTGCACCGCCGGCCAGGACCGCGCCGGGCACGGGCGCCGGCTCGCCAGCGGTGGACACACCGGGAACCGTGGACGTACCGGGAACCATGGACGAACCGGGAATCGCGGGCGAACCGGGAACCGTGGACGAACCGAAAGCCGTGGACGAGACGGGAACTGTGGATGAACCGGAACTGGTAGACGTACCGGGAGCCGCGGACGTACCGGAAGAGAGCGGAAGCGAACCGCCCTCCGGGCCACCGGGGTTTGTCGGCGGCCAGGCGAACTGGGGCAGGGCCGGCGGGCGGGCCGGCTGCGCGTCGGCCAGGGTCCGCGGGCGGTGCGCCCCGCCGTGACCGAAACCGAACAGCCCACCGCCGCGGCGGCCCAGCGCCCGGATGGCGTCCTCGTCGAGGCCCGCCGGGGCGAGACCGGGGAGTGCGCGCGGCCCACCCTCCAGGCCGAGGCGCGGGATCGGGGCGCCGATGGCCCGCATCAGGTCGGGGACCTGGCTCGGCTCGACGACGTAGACGATCTCGCGACGGCGGGCCGGGGCGGCCAGCACGATCACGCCGGCCATGGCCAGGATGACGCCGAGCGAGAGCAGGCCCCAGGCGGCCGGGTCGAGCCAGCCGGGGCGGACCTCGACGGTGCCGTTGAGGCGCAGGCCGTCGCCCCCGGCGGCGTTCATGATCACCAGGCTGTAGCCGCCGGTCAGCTCGCCCGGGGTCCAGCGCAGCGCGCCGCCGCCGGTCCGGGTCCAGAAGTCCTGGCGGCCGGGGGCGGACGGAAGACCCTGGTCACCGTCGACCCGGGCCGCGGTGATCGGAAGCTCGCCGGTGCCGACCTGGACGCCGCGGACCCGGGTGTGCGGCACGTCCCGCAGGTAGCCGTCGACCGCGCCGGCCGGCGCCAGGCCGACGAAGGCCGGGCCCTCGTCGGTGAGCGCGGTGATCCGCAGCTCGGTGTCGCCGATCCGGGCGAAGGACGCGTCGTCGCGCAGCAGGCGGTCGACGTCGGGGACGACGATCGCGTACCCGGGCACGCTGAGCCGCTGCAGCTCGGCGCTGAACGCCCCGCCGGCGTCGCGGTGCCCGAGCGCGGCCCACAGGCACCCGCCGGCCAGCAGCGCGGGCAGTCCGATCGTCAAAAGCAGCATGCCGAGGACCGGCCGGAACAGCCGCATCGTTCATTCCCCCTTCTCGGGCCCACTGCGCGCACCATACCGAGGCAAATAGCCCCAAAATGGTCAAACGAGCAGGCAGCCCTCGACAGATACGGCAATGGCCCGATCCGATACGGAACGGGCCATCGCTTTTCCGGCGTCAGGAGATCTTGGCGGTCATCGTGAACGTCGTCTGATCGATGTCGGTGGTCCGCGCGGTGAACTTGAACGTCCACTCCCCGGCCTGCGGCAGCGCGATGTCGCCGATCGCGTGGAAGTCGGTGATCCGCAGCAGCGGGATCTCGATCGGCTCGATGCCCTTGTCGGGCAGTGCCGCGGTCGCCTTCCACTCGACCACCGGCAGCGGCTTGTTGTCCGGGGTGTACGCGTACAGGTGCATCGAGTTGTTGCCGACCGTCGCCGGGTAGATGTCCACCTGCAGCGACATGGTCTTGTCGGTCAGCGTCCGGGTGACCGTCTGGGAGGTCTCGGTGGTCTCCGCGGCCTCGGCGGTCCGCGGCGGGGCGATCTGCACCAGTGCCGCGGTCACCCCGAGCACCACCGCGGTGATCGCCAGCTCGGCCAGCACCACCCGGCGCAGCCCGCGCGGCGACTCCTCGGCGGCCCGGTCCTTGACCAGTTTCCGGGAGTACGCCGCGACCCCGATCACGATCGCCGCCAGCGCCACCTTGACCAGGATCAGCCGGCCGTAGGTGCTGTTGAACAAGCCGTCCAGGGTCGACACCTCGATCAGCGCCTGGACCACGCCCGCGAAGATCAGCGCGCCGACCGCGGTGGCCGCCCAGCGCGACCAGATCGGCAGGATCGCGCCCAGCTCGCGGCCGTTGGCCCGGGGCAGCAGGAACGCGAAGAGCATCACCAGACCGCCCAGCCAGACCGACATGGCGGCCAGGTGCAGGGCATCCAGCACCACCGAGACGCCGGGCACCGGGGAGGCGGTCGGGTGGCCGGTCAGCGGCCAGGTGGCCAGCGCGGCCACGCCGAGCACGCCGAGCAGTGCCAGGTCGAGTTTCGACTCGCCGCCGGTGCCGACCAGCAGCGGCCGGAGCAGGAACGCGGCGGCGATCACCACGGCCAGCCGGACCAGCATCACCGCGCCGAACGTGCTGCCCAGCACGTCCCGCAGGTCACCGACCCGGACGTCGAAGAGGCCGGTGCCGAGCGTGTACGGCGCCTGCAGCCAGATCCCGAGCAGGGTGCTGCCGGCGACCAGGCCGATGCCGGTCCAGACCACCCGGCCGGGCCCCTGCCGGGACAGCCGCTGCGGCCAGAGCAGCGCCAGCACGAGCACCGGGCCGACCAGGAGCACCAGGCCGGCGTACCCCAGGTATTTGCCCACCGGGATGAGCGCCCGGACCACCGGGTCGACCTTGACGTCCTCGGTCTCGTCCGCCGAGGGCGGCGTCGAGGCGGCGCCCACCGAGTACGAGATCGTGCCGCTCACCGGGTGGCTGTCCGCCGAGATCACCCGGAAGGTGACCAGGTACGTCCCGCGGGCGCCGCCGGACCGCAGCGGGACCGTCACCCGCCCGCCGTCCACCGTCGGATCGCCCTGGTCGGCGCGCGAGCCGTCCGGGGCGAGCACCCTGATCTTGTCGTCGATCAGCTGGACCGACTCGCTGAAGGTCAGGGTCACCTTGTTGGGGGCGTCCGGCACGATCGTGCCGTTGCTCGGGTCACTGCTCGCCAGCACGGCGTGGGCGCTGGCCGGGCCGGCCGAGAGCAGCACCCCGATCATGCCGATCAGCAGCCCGAGCAGAACTGTCGCGCCCCGGCGTCGGTCAACGGTCATGACGGCCATGCTCTCTGATCACGTTGCGTTCGACCACACGCGGGTGGTCGCCGGTGGCCTTCGGCTGGTTCCCGGCCGCGCCGGTTCGCGTACGATGCCGCTCGTGACGGCTGGTGAGCAGGAGACCGACGAGACCACCGCGCTGGCGCTCGCCGCCCGCGACGGCGACCCGGTCGCGCAGGCCGGGTTCGTGCGGGCCACCCAGGCCGAGGTGTGGCGGTTCACCGCCGCGCTGGTCGATCCGGGCGCCGCGGACGATCTCACCCAGGAGACCTATCTGCGGGCGTTCCGGGCGCTCGGCTCGTTCGAGGGCCGGTCGACGGTGCGGACCTGGCTGCTCGGCATCGCCCGGCGGACCTGCGCGGACCACCTGCGGGCGGTGGTCCGGCGACGCCGGCTGGACGTGCGGCTGGCCGCGCAGGCCGCCACCGAGGTCCCGGCGCCGGACCCGGCGCACCGGCTGAGCGGCGCCGATCTGCTGAGCCGGCTGAGCGAGGAGCGGCGGACGGCGTTCGTGCTGACCCAGGTGCTCGGGTTGTCCTACGCCGAGGCCGCCGAGGTGGAGTCGGTGCCGGTCGGGACGATCCGGTCCCGGGTGGCCCGGGCCCGCGACGAGCTGGTCACCGCGGTGGCGAAGGCCCAGGCGAGTTAGGACCTTGGGCCCTGCGGTGTGACGTGACACCGAGGACAAGATGGCCGGGAACCGGAACCCGATCAACTCCGTCTAACAGGGCGTGACCATGGAAACCATCACGCGGCCTGCGGTCTGGCCGTGGATCTCCACGCTGGCCCGGCTCGGGCTGGCCGCCGTCTGGCTGGTCGCGGGCGCCACCAAGGTCAGTGACCTGGCGGCGTCGGCGCGCGCGGTGAACGCGTACCAGTTGATGTCCTACGACGCGGCCGAGGTGGTCGGCGCGGTGCAGCCGTTCCTGGAGATCGCACTGGGCCTGCTGCTGCTGGTCGGCCTGGCCACCCGGCTCACCGCGGCGATCTCCGCGGTGCTCCTGGTGGTCTTCATCGGCGGGATCGTCTGGGCCTGGTCCCAGGGGCTGCGCATCGACTGCGGTTGCTTCAGCACCGGCGGCGAGCTGGGCGCCGGGCAGGACACCGCGTACGGCCTGGACATCCTGCGTGATCTCGGTTTCCTGGCGCTCGCCGGAATTCTGCTGTGGCGGCCGCGGACCCGGTTCTCGATCGATGGCGCACTGATGGGGGAGACGTCGTGAGCAAGGGAAACCGGGACCGGGCGGAGAAGGCCCGCCGGATCGTCGTGCAGCAGCGGGCCGCCGAGAAGCGCCGGCAGGTGACCATCTGGACCTCGGTGGCGGTGGCTGTGGTGCTGGTCATCGCCGGGTTCATCGGGTACGCCGCGCTCGCCGGGCAGGACAAGGGCAAGCTGGTCACGCCGAGCGCGGCGGTCGACGACGGCACCGCGTTCGCGGTCGGCACCGGCCCGGTCACCGTCGATCTGTACGAGGACTTCCTCTGCCCGAACTGCAAGAACTTCGAGACCGCCAGCGGCGCCAAGCTGCGCGAGCTGGCGAGCGCCAACAAGATCACCCTGCGGTACCACGTGGTGTCGATCCTGGACCGCGCGTCGAACGGCACGAAGTACTCGACCCGGTCGGCCGGCGCCGCCGCGGCCGCCGCCGACGAGGGCAAGTTCACCGAGCTGCACGACGTGCTCTACGCCAACCAGCCGGCGGAGGGCAGCGACGGCCTCTCCAACGCGAAGATCATCGAGCTGGCGAAATCCGTCGGGGTGACGAGCGACAAGTTCGCCGACGCGGTCAACAGTGGTACCTACGAGCCATGGGCGACGCACGTGACCGAGGTCTTCTCCGAGCGCGACTTCACCGGCACGCCGACGGTCGTGGTCAACGGCACGCAGATCACCTCGCCGTCCCTGGAGAACATCACGCAGGCCATCGACAAGGCGGCCGGGTGAGGCGGCTCCTGGTGAGCTTGGCCGTGGCCGGTGCGATCGTCGCGCCGGCCACGCCCGCGTTCGCGCACGGCGGCGAGGGGGCGAACGTGACGTCGTACCGGACGGTCGTCACCGGCGTCAGCGCCCCGATGGACGGGCTCACGGTCCGCACCGTCGAGGGCGGCGCCCGGCTGGAGCTGACCAACGACACCGGCCGCCCGATCGAGATCCTCGGTTACTCCGGCGAGCCGTACCTGGAGGTCCGCCCGGACGGCGTCCACCAGAACGTCTCCTCCCCCGCGACCTGGATCAACCAGACGCTGGCCGGCGACACCCCGGTCCCGGCGACCGCGGACGTGACCGCCGCGCCGACCTGGCAGCGGCTCTCCGGCGGCACCACGATCCGCTGGCACGACCAGCGCGCGCACTGGCTCGGCACGGCCCGCCCGCCGCAGGCGGTGGCCGATCCCGATCACACCCATCGCCTGCGGGAGTGGGCGGTGCCGCTGCGTGACCAGACCCGGGTCTTCGAGATCCGCGGCACGCTGGACTACGAGCCGCCGCCGTTGACCTGGGCGTGGTGGGTCGGCACGGCCCTGCTGGGCCTGGCCTTGACGGCCCTGGTCCGCTTCCACCCGCGGTTGGTCGCGCCGCTCGCGGTGATCGCGGGTCTGTCGGTTCTCGCGTACGCCGTGATGCGCGGCCTGGACGGCGCCGGCTGGTCCGGGGTCCTCCTGCTGACCGGCGCCCTGGCCCTCGGCGCGGCGTGGCGGCACCCACCGTTCTACCTGGCGCTGTCCGGTTTCGTGCTGGCCGCCTTCGCCGGTTTCGGCAGCTCCGACGCGTTCCTGGCGGCCGTCGTCCCGGCCACCGGCCCGGGCTGGCTGGCCCGCGCCTGCGTCGCCGCCACCCTCGCCACCGGCGCCGCCCTGGCCCTGACCGGCCTGCTCGGGATGCGCGCCGCCGTCCCGTCCCCCGCCAAGCCGGTGGCAAGCGACTAGGGTGATCTGAGGCGACGATCCGGGTAGGTCAGGGAGGACATCGGTGTATCTCCACCGTCTGCGCGTCAGCAACGTGCGCGGATTCCACGGCTCCCACGAGGTCGATCTTTCTTTCGAGCTCGCCCACCGGGGAGATCCGGACGAACGCTATCCGGGATTCGTCGTCATCGCCGGCCGCAACGGATCGGGCAAGACGACTGTCCTTCAAGCTGCGGCGGCCGCGCTCGCCGGTCCGGAAGTGGCCAACAACCTGACCGAGGGCATTCGGGACTGGGTGACTCACCACGCCTCGGAAGCTGCTGTTCACGCCGACATCCAGCCCGGGGAGGACGAGAAGGTCTTCACTGTGCCCTTCAGCGCTCCGCTGAGGTGGCAACAGGCTGACGGTGTGCGGGCTCGGCCGCAGCCCGGCGCGGCGGACGTCAGCTTGGCCGCGGCATCCCTCTGGTCCCCCCGTCCCACCAGGTGGTTCGCCGCCGGTTACGGGCCGTTCCGGCGCCTGGCGGGCACCAGCGGTGAGGTCGCTCGGCTGATGGCTGGTGATTGGACCATCGCCCGGTTCGCCACGCTCTTCCGCGAGGAGGCCTCGCTCGCCGAGACCGTGCATTGGCTGCAGCAGGTCAACTACCGGGCACAGTCCGGACAGCAGCAATACGCCGACCTCGAACGCCGCTTCCTCAGGCTCCTCAATGACGGGCTGTTCCCCGACGGGCACATCGTCGACCGAGTGGATCCGGACGGCCTCTGGATCGTCCGGGACGCCGGACGGCCGGTGCTGATCGAGGAGATGAGTGACGGTTACCGGAGCATCGCGGCGCTGGTGACGGACATCGTCCGGCAGATCAACGCATGCTTCCGGGGCAACGTCCCCTGGCTGGCCTCCGACGAGCCACGGATCCGCTGCTCCGGAGTCGTGCTGATCGACGAGATCGACGCGCACCTGCACGTCTCCTGGCAGAAGCGGATCGGCCCGTGGCTGCGTGAGCACTTCCCGAACATCCAGTTCATCGTCACCACGCACAGTCCGTACGTCTGCCAGAGCGCCTCCCCCGGCGGCCTGATCCAGCTCCCCGGGCCGAACGACGACTTCGCACCTCGTGTCGTTCCCGACGACCTCTACCGGCGAGTCGTGAACGGCAGCGCCGACGACGCCGTCCTCACCGAACTGTTCGGCCTCGAGTCGCCCTACTCGCAACGGGTCGACGAGCTCCGTGCCGAACTCACCCGCCTCGAACGCCTCGCCATCCGCGGCACCGCCGAGCCCGGCGACCTGGAAAGACTCACCGACCTCACCGAGGAGTTGTCGCCCTCCCCCAGCAGCCGGGCCCGTGACGTCCTCGGCGAGGACGCGTGATCCCGTTCGTTCGCCGGCCGCTCCCGGCTGACCTGTCCGCCACGCTGGCCGCCAAGACAGCCGCGCTCAGGCTCAGCAACGCGCCTTACGACGACGCCCGCAGCGCGTGGAAGACAGCCGGGACGACCCGCCGCAGTTTGAAGACCTACCTGTGCGCGATGTGCGCCCGGCCCGCGTTCTGCATGTACTGCCACGAGAGCCGGGGCACGGACGTCGACCACTACGAGCCGATCAAACAGAGCCCGTTGCGGACCTTCGACTGGGACAACCACCTGCTCGCCTGCGCCTACTGCAATCAACAAGCGAAACGCGAAGCGTTCCCCCTGGATCCGGCCGGGACGCCGCTGCTGCTGGATCCGGCCGGAGACGACTCGGCCGACCATATGACCTTGGCGTCGACCGGCGTGTTCATCGAGCTGACGCCCCGGGGCGCGGAGACTATCGCCGTGCTCGGCCTCAACCGGCGGCCGGAGCTCATTCAGGCGCGGCTGGTCTCCTGGCGAGGCGTGATCCGGGTGTTCGAGCAGGCTGCCCGGTCCGGGGACGCGCTGACCACCGACGATCTGGAAGATCTGCGCTTCCTGCCGGTGGTGGACGCCTTCCACCACTTCGCACATGACGTGGCGGCCGGGCGGCTCGGACTCAAGGGTGTCCGGCCGGTGCTTACCTCGTACGCGAAAAAGAACCTGCCGGTGATCAGCGGCGCCTTTCCCGCATGTCGCCTTTAGGCGAGCGCGACTCGACCTGGGTCGCATGTCGCGGCGGCGGATGTAGACCGTGGGTGGGTCCGCGCGGGCCGGAGTGTTCCTAGCGTCGATCTCATGATTGAGGTTGACGAGCTGGTGAAGAGATTCGGGACGACGACAGCTGTCGACGGGCTGTCGTTCGTGGTGCGGGCCGGGCGGGTGACCGGGTTTCTCGGGCCGAACGGGGCCGGGAAGTCGACGACGATGCGGATGATCCTCGGGCTGGATCGGCCCACCTCGGGGCGGGCCACCGTCGGCGGGACTGCCTACCGGCGGCATCGGGCGCCGCTCACGGTGGCCGGAGCGCTGCTGGAGGGCCGGGCCCTGCACCGGGGGCGGTCGGCTCGGGAGCATCTGCTCGGGCTGGCCCGCACACACGGGATCGGCCGGCACCGGGTCGACGAGGTGCTCGATCAGGCCGGGCTCACCGCGGTGGCCGGGCGGCGGGCCGGTGGCTTCTCGCTCGGCATGGGCCAGCGGCTCGGGATCGCCGCCGCGCTGCTCGGCGATCCAGCGGTGGTCATCCTGGACGAACCGGTCAACGGGCTGGACCCGGACGGGGTGCTGTGGATCCGGACGCTGCTCCGACGGCTGGCGGCCGAGGGCCGCACCGTGCTGGTCTCCAGTCACCTGATGAGCGAGATGGCGGTGACCGCCGACCACCTGCTGGTGATCGGGAACGGACGTCTGCTCGCCGACACCGGCCTGGACGAGTTGCTCGGACAGGACCGCTGCCTGGTGCGCTCGCCGGACGCCGCGGAGCTGCGCGAGGTGCTCGTGGCGCGCGGGGCGACGGTGACCGCCGGCGCGGCCGGGCTGCTCGAGGTGGCCGGTCTCGGGGCCGAGGCGATCGGCGCCGCCGCCGCCGAGCACCGGCTCGTGATCCACGAGCTCGCGCCGGTCAAGGCGTCGCTGGAGGAGGCCTACATGGCGCTGGTGCGGTCATGATCCGCGTGACGTTCCCCCGGGTACTGCACGCCGAGTGCGGCAAGTTCCGCGCGCTCCGCTCGACCTGGGCGATGTTCGCGCTGGTCGCGGTGCTCACCGTGGGGCTGGCCGGAGTGATCGGCTGGAACGCGAACCGGCTGCCCGGCGCGTCCAACACCCCCGCCGAGATCATCGGCCGGGCATTTCTCGGGATCGACGTGTTCTCGCTGGTCCTGGGCGCGTTCGGGATCCTGGCGGTGACCGGCGAGTACGGCAGCGGGCTGATCCGGGCGACCTTCGCCGCGGTGCCGCGCCGCCATCCGGTGCTCTGGGCGAAGGCGGTCGCGCTGGCCGCCCTGTCGATCCCGGTCATGCTCGTGACCTGTGTGGCCTCGCTGGTGGTGAGCCAGTCGTTCGCGCCGGCGGCGGCCCGGCTCGGCCCCGGCGATCCGGAGGTGCTGCGGGCGATCGCCGGCGCGGCGGCCGCACCGGTGGCGCTGGCGCTGATCGGGCTCGGGCTGGGCGCCCTGCTGCGGCACACGGCCACCGCGATCACCACCTACGTGCTGGTCGTGCTGGTCGTGCCGGCCCTGCTCAGCGGGGCGCTGCCGGAGTCGGTGCGGGACCACGTCGTCAAGTACGTCCCGGTCGCGGCGGCCCAGGCGCTGTACGCGGTCCGCTCCGACGGCAACCCGTTCACCATGCTGGACCCCGGCCCGGCCGCCCTGGTCACCGCGGGATGGATCGCCCTGGTCCTGGCGGCCGGCGGCCTCGTGGTGTCGAGGCGGGACCCGTGAGTGGTGTGGAGCCGGGACCCGTGAGCGGTGTGGAGCCGGGACCCGTGACCGGTCCACATGGGCCGATGAGCCCGCGTAAGGGGGACGCCGGGATCGCCGCGCTGGCCGCCCTGGCCTGCGGCGTCATCCTGACCGGCCGGACCGGCGCCACCGTCGGCCCGACCGGGCCCGTCGACTGGATCATGGTGGGGGCGCAGGCGATCCCGCTGATCTGGCGGCGCCGGTCCCCGCTCGTCGTGTTCGCCGCCGTCACCGTGCTGCTCTGGGTCTCGCAAGCGGTCGGCGCCCAGTCCCCGGCCGCGCTGCTGTACCAGCTGATCGCGCTGCACGCGCTGGCCCGGTACCGGTCCTACCGGGTGGCCCTGCCGGCCGTGGCCGTCACCGCCGTCCCGGTGCTCGGCGGGCCGGTGAACTGGACCGCGGTGGCCGTGGTGGGCGCGCTGGTGGTGGCGACCGTGGTGCTCGGGGACAGCCAGCGGACCCGGGCGGCCTACCTGGCCGGGCTCGAGGACCGCGCCCGCCGCCTGGAGGTGGAACGGGACCAGCGGGCCCGGCTCGCGGTCGCCGAGGAACGCGCCCGGATCGCCCGCGAGATGCACGACGTGGTCGCCCACCACATCGCCGTGATGATCGCGTTGTCCGACGGGGCCGCGGCGATCTCGGCGGGCCGCCCGGCCGAGGTGATGGGCCGGGCCTCGGCCACCGGCCGGCAGGCGCTGGCCGAGATGCGCGGGATGGTCGGCCTGCTGACGCCGGACCGGGCCCCGCAGCCCGGCCTGACCGACATCGACGAGCTCGTCGAGCGGGTCCGGGCCGCCGGCGTCCGGGTCCGGCTCACCCGGGACGGCACGCCCGGGGACTGGGGAGCCGGCGCCGGCCTGGCCGTCTACCGGATCCTGCAGGAGGCCCTGACCAACACGCTCAAGCACGCCGGGCCCACGGCCAGCGCCGAGGTGGTGGTGCGCTACCACCCGGCGGGCGCCGAGATCACGGTGCTGGACGACGGCGCCGGGCGGGCCAGCGCGGACGAGGGTCACGGGCTGGCCGGGATGCGGGAACGGGCCCTGCCCTACGACGGCCGGGTCGAGTCCGGACCCCGGCCGGGCGCCGGCTGGCGGGTGCACGCGTCGCTGCGGTTCCCGGCGGTGACCGGATGAGAGTGCTGCTCGCCGACGACCAGCCGCTGCTCTCCCTGGGCCTGCGGCTGGTGCTGGAGGCGCAGCCGGACATCACCGTGGTCGGCGAGGCGGGCGACGGGGCGCAGGCGGTCCGGATGACCCGGGCGCTCACGCCGGACGTGGTGCTGATGGACGTACGGATGCCGGTCCTCGATGGGATCGAGGCGACCCGGACCATCGTCGCGGCCGGAAGCCCGGCGCGCATCCTGGTGTTGACCACCTTCGACCTGGACGAGTACGTCTATGCCGCGCTCCGTGCCGGAGCCAGCGGCTTCCTGCTCAAGGACGTGCCACCGGCCGACCTGGTCAGCGCGATCCACGCGGTGGCCGGCGGGCACGCGGTGGTCGCGCCCGCGGTCACCCGGCGGCTGCTGGACCGGTTCCTGCCGCACCTGCCGGCCCCCGGGCAGCGGCCGGACGACCGGCTGGACCGGCTCACCGAGCGGGAACGCGAGGTCCTCGTCCTGGTCGGCCGGGGCCGGTCGAACGGGGAGATCGCCGCCGGCCTGCACGTCTCCGAGGCGACCGTGAAGGCGCACGTCGGGCGACTGCTCGGCAAGCTGGAGCTGCGCGACCGGGTGCAGATCGTCGTTTACGCCCACGAGCGGCGGCTGGTCTAGCCGATCGCGATGTCGTCCACGTTGACGTTGACCGCGATGACCCGCAGGCCGTAGCTCTGCACCGCCTCGGTCACCGTGGTCTGCACCGCGCCGGTCACCTCGGCGACCACCGTGCCGGCGGCCAGCACGACCACGATGTTGACGGTCACCGTGCCGTCCTTGACCTGGGCCGACACGCCGCGGGTGGCGTCGCCGACGGTGTCCAGGCCGACCTTGTCGAGCACGCTGTTGAAGAACCGGGCGACGTCGCCACCCAGATCCGCGACACCGGGGACGGCGCGCGCCGCCGCGGCGGCGATCTTCTCCACCACCTCGCTGGAGACGGTGGTGCTGCCGTTCGCCGTGGTACCGCCCGTGGGCTCGGTCATGACCCTGATCTCCGCTCTCGACGCGTCTGCCCGGGGAGCGTACTGAAGATCCGCCGCGGCCCGCCAGACCCCCGTGAATTGTCCGCAGTGGAACACCGGATAACGCACCGTCCACGGTGTCCCGAATGCGGAAAACCGCGTTTCCGCGATCCGCCGAAACGGATTCGCCACATGACCTCTACCAGCTAAAACGTTGGCACATCGGGCTTCGGCAAAGGCCGGTAACGTAATTTTCACAGCTTCGGGAGGCGTCATGGAGAATGACCACTACGGCGATGAGCTGACCCTCCGGTTGTCCGGCATCGCCGACACCACCGCGCTCGACGACGACCACGCGCTGACCACCTTCATGCGGGACCTGGTCGCCCGGATCGGGATGACCGTGATCGCCGGCCCGATGGTGGCCACCGAGGGCGGCCCGCCGGAGAAAGCCGGCAAGTCCGCCGTGGTGATCCTGGCCGAGTCGCACGCCGCCATCCACACCTACCCGCACCTGCGCGAGATCTTCGTGAACGTCTTCTCCTGCAAGCCGTTCCGCGAGGCCGACGTGCTCGCCGAGTTCCGCCGGCTGGTCGGCGACTACGAGATCACCGAGCACACCCTGCGCCGGCGGGGCGAGGAGTGGCCGCGCGACCTGACCGCCGCCGAGCGACTCTGGAGCGGCCGCCGGGCGTCCGCCTGACCCGGCACTATCGTCGGTCCCATGACTGACAACGTGCGTCTCAGCGCCGGCGACGCCGCGCCCGACTTCACCCTCACCACCGACACCGGCGAGAGCCTCTCGCTCAAGGACCTGCGCGGGCGCAAGGTCGTGCTCTACGCGTACCCGGCCGCGATGACGCCCGGCTGCACCAAGCAGGCCTGTGACTTCCGCGACTCGCTCGCCTCGCTGCAGGCGGCGGGCTACGAGGTGGTCGGCATCTCGCCCGACAAACCGGCGAAACTGGCCACGTTCCGGGAGCGCGACGCGATCACCTTCCCGCTGGTCAGCGACCCGGACAAGAGTGTGCTGACCGCCTACGGCGCGTTCGGCGAGAAGCAGCTCTACGGCAAGACGGTCACCGGCGTGATCCGCTCCACCTTCGTCATCGACGAGACCGGGGCGATCGAGCGCGCCCTCTACAACGTCAAGGCCACCGGCCACGTCGCCAAGCTGCGCCGCGACCTCGGCCTGGACTGATCGTTCCCGCCGGGAAGCGTCCGAAATCCGGGAAAGTCCGCAAGTCCGGCCTTCGCCCGCCGATCAGAGGGACAACCCACCCGGCGCGGGGTGCCCGGACTCACGGCGGCCGTCATGCGGTACCAACCCGCAAGGCGGCCGCCGTGCACGCCCTCCGGCCCACCCGTGCCGCGCGCTTCCCCGGCCGATCTCAAGATCAAGAGCTTGCTGACTCGGATCCGCGCTGATCACTGATCGTCGCTCCCGCCAGGGACCCTTCCGGGCCGGGCAGGCCGCTGGCGCGGCCAGAACGCCCGCCCCTCCAGGGCGACGCCCGCGGGTGGCCACGATCGCCAACCCCAACCCCGTCGTCGTCCCGCCACCGGCCACTCACGCGACGCCGACCGCAGCCCCGGACCGCGACGCACCTCCCAGTCCCCCGGCTCATGGTGGCTACCTGACAGGTGGAACCGAGGAGCCATGAACAGCGGCGACCGTTTAGACTCCACCCAACGCTTGTGCTCTTGATGGGCGAAACGGGCGGGAGTGGCGAAATTGGCAGCCGCGCGGGTTTTAGGTGCCCGTGCCCGAGAGGGCGTGAGGGTTCGAGTCCCTTCTCCCGCACAACTGTTCCGGCGGATCTCGTCCGCGTATTCCGGCGGATCTCGCCCGCGTACTCCGGCGGATCTCGCCGGCGACCGGCCGGACACTGGCCCGATCGCCGCGAGCCGGCGACGGCAGCGGATCCGCGCAGTCCTGCGGCGCAGCGCATCCCACCGAGCATTCACACGGAACAATGTGCTGATGACCGGCTGGCTCGGGCGGGTTTTCCACAGGTTGTGCACAAGGCTGGCAACGGTGCCCGGGTTCGATCTCGGGTTCTGACGCGTGGCCGCCAACCGCGCGTCGCCCGGGAGGGCTGGGGTTCTGGGGCCGGCGGTCCTGGCCACCCGCGGGCGTCGTCATGGAGGGCCGGGGTTCCGGGGTTGGCGGTCGTGGCCACCCGCGGGCGTCGCCCGGGAGGGCCGGGGTTCCGGGGTCGGCGGTCCTGGCCACCCGCGGGCGTCGTCATGGAGGGCCGGGGTTCCGGGGTTGGCGGTCCTGGCCACCCGCGGGCGTCGCCCTGGAGGGCCGGGCGTTCTGGACGCGTAGCGGCCAGCCCGGCCCGGAAGGGTCCCTGGCGGGAGCGACGATCAGTGATCAGCGCGGACCCGAGTCAGCAAGCTCTTGATCTTTGGTCTTCGGGTGGATCGCTCGACGTGGGCGATCCGGGCGGCGCGCGAGGGCAGAAGGCAGCCCCGCCGGTGCGGTGGCGGGGCTGCCTTCTGGGGGACCGGGGAAAGCCGCGCGGTCCGGGGATGGGTGCGGCCGGTCGAGATCAGGACGGGGACGAGGGCGGGACGGGGACGGGTAGGGGACGGGGTCAGTCGCAGGTGGTTTCGCCGGCGGCCAGGGCTACCAGGGCGTCCTCGGTGGTGCTCGGGGCCGGGGCGGCCGACGCGGGCAGCGGGGCCACCGAGGACGCCGGGGACGGGGGCGCGGAGGCGGACGTGGACGGGGTGGCGGGGGACGACTTCTTCGCGGCGGGGGTGGGCGACGTCTTGGTGGGGGTGGCCTTCTCGACGACCTTGGTGGAGCCGCCGGCGAACGTCTGCGACGTCTTCTGGACCGCGCCCGGGTCCATGTCGATGCCGGCGACCGTGGTGCTGTTGCCGTAGACGTCAGTGATCTTGATTTTGTACGGGCCGGCGCCGGCGCCCCCGTCGATCAGCCAGTAGTTGTAGTCGGTGCGGTCGGCCCGCTGGAAACTGCCGCCGGGGCCGGCCACCTGGACCGAGGAGAGCAGGTTGCCGTGGTTGTCGATCCGGGCGGCGAACCAGAAGCGGGAGGCGCCTTCCTTGATCCGGACGGTGATCGGCCCGGGCGTCGACGGGTTGGTGACCAGCTTGTACTTGATCGGGATGATCCCGTCGACCTCGGCGCCGATCTTCTTGAACGCGGTGCGGCTCAGGTCCAGGTGGCCGGCCGGGCACTCCGGGCAGGAGTCGAAGACCTTGACCCGGACCTTGCCCTTGGGGCCGGTCACGTCCAGGTAGGCGCCGCAGGACGCGCCCTCGGCGTACTGCTCCGGGCCGAGCGCCACGTAGAGGTCGTCGGCCGGCACCTCGAACGAGCAGTTGCCGGACGTGCCGCCCAGGTCGTAGAAGGTGGCCTTGCCGGTCTTGACGCTGGTGCTCGGCGGCGCGGCGCAGGCCGACCCGCCGGTCTGCAGCAGCAGCGCCACGCCGATGAGACCGGCGAGAGCCGCGGCGCCGCCGGCGGCGAGCCATCGGGTCGGGAACGGGCGTCGATGAGCACTCACGCTCAGCGATACTGCTTCGGCCGGACGCCGCGGGCAAATCTTCTAAGACACTCCTAAGGCAGGTGTACCGCTAATGAGTGCCTCGTCACTCCAGCGGTGTCACCGTGTCGCCGAGCCGCAACACTCCGGTGTCCCCGGCCGCCAGGTCCGGGATCAGGTTCACCGCGAACATCAGCCCGCCGTCGATCCGCCGGTGCCGGCCGAGCACGTGCAGCGGCTGCCGCCCGGCCTCCCCGGTCTCCTGGTCGATCGTGGTGACCCGGCAGCGCGCGCAGTGCTTCGCCACCCGGAAGACCATCTCGCCGATCCGCAGCCGCCGGCCCAGCCAGCCGTCCTCGGCCCAGGCCGGCGCGCCCTCGACCACCAGGTTCGGCCGGAAGCGGTGGATCGGGACGGGCTCGTCGCCGGTCTCCGCCAGCCAGTCGTTGACCGCGTCCAGGGAGGCGGCGTTGGCCAGCAGCACCGGGTAGCCGTCGGCCAGGCTGACCCGGTCGCCGGGCAGCGCCAGTTCCTCGATCGTCCGGCCGGTCGGGTCGGCCTGCCAGACCAGCCGGGCGTCCCGGCCGAGGAACTCCCGGCACCACGCGCTGCCGGCCTCGCTGAGCCGGGCCGGGACCTCGGGTTTGTTGCGGAAGACGTGCACACCCACCTTCGGCCCGTGGGCCGGCTCGTCCACGTCCAGGTCGGGCCGGCCGGCCGCGGTGAGCCGGAGACCGCCGGGGCGCGGGTGGACGGTGAGCTGGGTGAGCACCGCGGTGTCCCGCTGGGTGATGCCGACGCCGTCCGGGTCGATCATCATCCAGCGGCGGTCGCCGGCCAGGCCCCAGGGCTCGACCACGACAGCGTCGTGATCGAGGCGATGGCAGCCCTTGACCGGGTGGGTGTGCAGCTCAGCGATCCGCATGCGTCCCACGATGTCATGCCTGAAACGATCGATGTCATGCTGCTCCTGCTGGACCTCGACAACACGCTGATCGACCGGGACGCCGCGTTCCGCGACGCGGCGCGGGGGTTTCTCACCGCTCACCGGCTACCGGCCGCCGACCTCGGCTGGCTGATGGCCACCGACGCCAGCGGCTACCGGCCCCGGGCGAAGGTGGCCGCCGCGCTGGCCGGGCGGTACCCGGGCGTGGTGTCCCCGGAGGACGTCTGGTCCTTTCTGGACAACGGGGCCGCGGACCGGGTGCGGCTCACCGAGGACACCCGGCTCGCCCTGGACGAGGCCGGCGCGGCCGGCTGGACCCGGGTGATCGTCACCAACGGCCGGGTCGGCCAGCAGACCAAGAAGATCCACACCTGTGGGCTGGACCGGCTGGTCGACGGATGGGTGATCTCCGAGGCGGTCGGGCACAAGAAGCCGGCCCCGGAGATCTTCCACGCCGCCGCGGCGGTGGCCGGGCGGCAGCTGTCGGCCGCCTGGATGATCGGGGACTCGGCGCCGGCCGACGTGGGCGGGGCGCACGCCCTCGGACTGCCGACGGTGTGGATCTCGGCGGGGCGAGAGTGGGCGGAGCCGGCGTACCGGCCGACGCACATCGCGGCGGACGTGGCGGCCGGCATCCGGCACGCTCTTTCCGGTAGAACCGATGCACGCGTCTAGCGGTGTGAAATTCGCCATGCATACGCTGAGCCGGTGACTGGGGAGCGGGTGCTCGACCTGTTTCAGGGGGCGCGCCTGACGCCGACACAGCGGCGGATCGCGCAGATTCTGGTGGAGCACTCCGGCAAGGCGGCGTACCTGTCGGCGGCCGAGGTGGCCGGGCTGGCCGGGGTGAGCCAGCCGTCGGTGACCCGGTTCGCGATGGCGCTGGGCTACCGGGGCTATCCGGCGTTGCGGCGGGAGCTGCGGGCGGTCACGTCCGGGGCGCCGAGCGAGCCGGCCGGGCGGAACGGGATGCAGCGCGCGGTGCTCGCCGAGGCGGACCATCTGCGGCGGGTGGCGGACGATCTGGGGCGGCTGGAGGACGTACGGAAAGCGGCGGCGATCCTGGCCGGCAGCCGCCCGTTACCGGTCCTCGGTCTGCGCGCGGCCGGGCCGCTCGCCGGGTATTTCGGGTACTTCGCGGCGAAGGTCTTCCCGGACGTGCGGGTGCTCGACTGCGGTGGGACCGGCCTGCTGGACCGGCTGGACCAGGCACGCGCGGCCGGAGCCACGGCGCTGCTGGCGATGGTGCTGCCGCGCTACCCACGGGAAGCGGTCGCGGCGATCCGGGAGGCGCGGGCGGCCGGGTTCGCGGTGGTGGCGATCACCGACTCGGCGGTCAGCCCGATCACCGAGCTGGCCGAGGTGGTGCTGCCCGCGGCGGTCGGCACCCACCTGGTCTTCGACCTGCACACCGGCCCGATGGCGATGGCCATGGTGCTGCTCGAGGCGATGTGCGACACCGCACCGGAGCCGGTGCACCGGCGGCTGGAGGAGTTCGAGGCAGCGGCCTCACGGCGCGGGCTGTTCGTGGCCTGACGCCACCCGGTAGCGGCGCAGCTCCGGCGCAGTCCGGAGGATCACCACGACAGTCACGACGGTGAGCAGGCCACCGGCGCCGATCGTCAGGCGCGGGCCGGCCAGCGCGCCGATCGAGCCGTGCAGCAGGTTCGCCAGTTGCGGGCCGCCGAACAGCACGACGGTGAGGGCACCCTGGATCCGGCCGCGCATCGCGTCGTCGGTGTGCGCCTGCGAGACGGCATTGCGGAAGGTGCTCAGCACGAAGTTGACCGCGCCGCCGAGGGCCAGCACCGGCAGCGCCGCCCACAGTCGGATGGTGAGGCTGAACAGCACCACGGTGGCGCCCCAGGCGAGGGCGGCGCCGGCCATCATCAGGCCGTGCCGACGGGCCCGGGTGAACAGGCCGGAGCCGAGACCGGCCAGGATCACGCCGGCCGGGTAGGCGGCGTAGAGCAGACCCACCGACGACTCGCCGAACACCCGCGCGGCCAACTCCGGGTAGAGCGCCGACGGCATCCCGAAGACCATCGCGGCCAGGTCGACGCCGAGCACCGCGACCAGCATCCGGCTACCGGTTAGGTAGCGGAAGCCGGCGACCAGCTGCCGGCCGATCGAGCCGGCCGGCGGGGCCCCGGTGGGCGGGAGGGCCGGCAGGCGGTGCACGGCGCGCAGCACGACCAGCAAGGCCAGCGCGTCGCAGAGATAGAGCGTCGGCAGCCCGGCCACCGAGATCAGCAGACCGGCCAGGGCCGGACCGAGGATCGAGCCGGTGTAGCGGACCAGCGAGTTCAGGCTGTTTGCGGCGGCCAACAAATGCTCCGGGACCAGCCGGGGCAGGACCGCGCCGGAGGTGGCGCCGATCGCCCCGAGGCTCAGCCCCTGCCCGGCCACCAGCAGCAGAAGCAGCCCCAGCGGAGCGTCCCCGAGGGCGGCCTGCGCCCACAGCGCCAGGTAGACCACGGCCAGCCCGGACTGGGCGGCCAGCAGCACCCGGCGGCGGTCCCGGGAGTCGGCCAGCGCCCCGGCGGCCAGCGCCGAGCCGGCCAGGGCCACGAACGACACCACGGCGGCCGCGCCGACCGCGGCCGAGGACCCAGTGCTCGCGTAGAGCTGCACCGGGACCGCGACCACGCTGAACGAGCCGCCGACCGCGGCCACCAGCGAGGCGGCCCACATCCGGCGATAGGCCGGGACGGCCAGCGGCCGCAGGTCGGTCAGCGCCCGCCTCAGCGGGGCAACTCCTTGGCGATCACCTTGGCCAGCTCGCGGAACGCCTTGCCGCGGTGGCTGATCGCGTCCTTCTCGGCCGGGCTCAGCTCGGCGTTGGTGCGGTCCTGGCCGTCGCCGACGAAGATCGGGTCGTAGCCGAAGCCGCCGTCGCCGCGCCGGGCGCGCAGCAGCCGGCCGGTCTGGCGGCCCTCGACCAGGTGCTCCCGCCCGTTCGGCAGGACCAGGGCGGCGGCGCAGACGAACGCGGCGCCGCGGTGCTCGTCGCCGACGTCGCCGATCTGGGCCAGCACCAGGTCCAGGTTGGCCGCGTCGTCGCCGTGCGCGCCGGACCAGCGGGCGCTGAACACGCCGGGCATGCCGTTGAGCGCGGTGACCGCCAGCCCGGAGTCGTCGGCGACGGTCGGCAGGCCGGTGCGCTTGGCGCCCTCCCGGGCCTTGATCAGCGCGTTCTCCCCGAAGGTGAGACCGGTCTCCGGGACGTCCGGGTAGCCCGGGAAGTCGCCCAGGCCGGCCAGCTCGATCTGGTGCATGCCGAGCGCGGCGTCCAGGATGCGCTGCAGCTCGACGAGCTTCTTCTGGTTCGCCGTGGCGAGCAGCAGGCGGGCGCTCACTGGGCCAGCGCCTTCTGCTGCGCGACCGCCAGCTCGGCGCACCCGCGCAGGCCCAGGTCGAGCATGGCGTCCAGCTGGGCGCGCTTGAACACGCCGTTCTCCCCGGTGCCCTGCACCTCGACGAAGTCGCCGGCGCCGGTGCACACCACGTTCATGTCGACTTCGGCGGCGACATCCTCCTCGTACGGCAGGTCGAGCCGTGCCTCGCCGTCGATGATCCCGACGCTGACCGCCTGGATCGAGGTGTGCAGCACCTTGTCGATCTTGCCGGCCAGCGCCTTGCGGCCGGCCAGCCAGCTGACCGCGTCGTGCAGCGCGACGTAGGCGCCGGTGATCGCGGCGGTCCGGGTGCCGCCGTCGGCCTGCAGCACGTCGCAGTCGAGGACGATCGAGTTCTCCCCGAGCGCCTTGAGGTCGATGCAGGCGCGCAGGCTGCGGCCGATCAGCCGGGAGATCTCCTGGGTCCGCCCGCCGACCTTGCCCTTCACGCTCTCCCGGTCACCGCGGGTGTTGGTGGCGCGGGGCAGCATCGCGTACTCCGCGGTGAGCCAGCCCAGGCCGGAGCCCTTGCGCCAGCGGGGCACCCCCTCGGTGACACTGGCGGTGCAGAGCACTCGGGTGTTGCCGAACTCCACCAGCACCGAACCTTCGGGATGGATGCTCCAACGCCGGGTCAGGGTCACCGGTCGCAACTGGTCGGCCGAACGGCCGTCGGGACGCGCCATGACCACAACCCTATGCGTAGCGGGGTGCGCCGGCTTCGTCCGCCCCGGGCTCGCGCACCAGGCGGGGCCGCGGGACCGCCGGCCGGATCAGCGTGGGCGCGGCCACCGGCTCCTCGGCCGGCTCCACGTCGTGCGCCTGCAGGAACCCGGCCACCGACCGGGACCAGCCGAACTGCTCGGCGCGGGCGCGGGCGGTGGCCCGGCGCTCGTCGCGGGGCCGGGCCATCAGCTGAGAGACGCCGTCGGCGAACGCGTCCGCGGTGCCGGCCACCGCGACCCCGGCCTCGCCGATCACCTCGGGCAGCGCGCTCTGCTCGTCGACCACCACCGGGGTGCCGCAGGCCAGCGCCTCCAGCGCGGAGAGCCCGAAGGTCTCCACCGGGCCGGGCGCGACCACCACGTCGGCCGAGGCGAGCAGCGCGGCGACCGCCTTGCGGTCGGCGATGTGCCCGGCGAACCGGACCGGCAGCCGGGCGGCCCGGTACGCCAGCGCGGCCCGCCGGGTGCCGTCGCCGGCCACCACCAGCACGGCCGGCACCTTGCCGTTGCGCAGCGCGGCCACCGTGTCCACGGCCAGCTCCGGCCGTTTCGCCGCGGAGAGCCGGCTAGCGTAGACGATCAGCAGTTCCTCCGGCCGGGCGTAGCGGGAGCGGACCGCGATGTCGAGCCGGCTCGGGTGGAACATGTCCAGGTCGACGCCGAGCGGCACCTCGACCAGGTTCGGCACGCCCAGCCGGCGGAACTCGGCGGCGGCGAACGCGGTGGTGCAGACGATCGTGTCGAAGGCCTCGGCGGTACGCCGGTTCAGCCGGTCGGCGAGGGCGTCCCGTTTCGGCATGCCCCAGACGCCGAGCAGGCCGGCCAGGCTCTCGTGGGAGACCATCATCGACCGGACCCCGCGCTGCCGGGCCCAGGTGCCGGTCCAGCGCAGCGTGGTGCGGTCGGAGACCTCGATCCGGTCCGGCTTCAGGCTGTCCAGCAGCTTGGTCAGCTCACGCCGGCCGGCCAGCACGCGGTGCCCGCCGGTCCGCGGGATGGGCGCGCTGGGCAGGGTGATCACCCGGCCCTGGCGCAGCTGCCGGTCCTTGAACTGCCGGCCGGGGACGATCAGCACGGCCTCGTGACCGGCCCGCTGGTAACCCTTGCCGAGCTCACGCAGGGTGGTCCGCAGGCCCCCGGTGTGAACCGTGACGAAGTTGGCCAGGCGGACTATGCGCATGCAACAACTCCAAGATCACGACACGTGGCGCACCGGTGTAAGCCGATCCCACCCCGTACCGGCTCAGAGATCGTATCTGGCCCCTGGGCGGACCACTTCGACCGGTCCCGCGTACGCGGCGCCGGCCGCCTCCACGATAGAGGCCTCGCTCGCCCACGCCGGGACGAGATGGGTCAGCAGCAGCTTCGCCACGTCCGCCTTGGTGGCCGCCTCGCCCGCCTCGCCGCCGGTCAGGTGCAGGTCAGGCGGGTTCGGCACGCCGTCCATGTAACTCGCCTCGCAGAGGAACAGGTCGGCGCCGGCGGCCAGCCGCAGCAGCGCCTCGCAGGGCGCGGTGTCCGAGGAGTAGGCGATCGCCTTGCCGTTGTGCTCGATCCGCACGCCGTAGGTCTCCACCGGGTGGTTGACCCGGTCGACGGTGACCGTGAACGGGCCGATCGGGAAGGTGCCCGGCTGCAGACCGTAGAACGTGTACACGTCGTCGACCGGCTCGCCCTCGGCGCTGTAGGCCGCGGCGATCCGCTCGGCGGCGCCCAGCGGCGCGTAGACCGGCAGCGGCGGCAGCGGGCCGGCCGGGTCGTAGCGCCGGACCACGACGTAGGTGCACGCGTCCAGCATGTGGTCGCAGTGCAGGTGGGTGAGCAGCATGGCGTCGACCGCCCGCATGTCCGAGTAGCGCTGCAGCGCGGAGAGCGCTCCCGACCCGAAGTCGATCAGCAGCCGGAATCCCTCGGCTTCCACGAGATAGGCCGAACAAGCCGACTCGGGGCCGGGGAAACTGCCGGCACAACCGAGAACGGTTAGTCGCATGCGGGTCCCTCTGACTCACACTGGGTCGGCCACTTCCGAGTCGACCACATCTGGGTCGTCCACGCCCCGCCCGACCGGTCCGCGCTGGACTTGTCAGACCAGTCAATCACGGAGCGAAGCGTACGCCGTGACCACTGCCTGACGTAAACAACTGATCGATTTGTCGCTAAATCGACAACGCACATCACAGCCCCTGTGACCTCGGTCGTCACCATTTCCACCGTCACGTCCGGTAAGCCCTTTGCGTTGCTCTCAGTGAGCACGTGAAAACGATCTGATGGAGGCGACGTGACCGCGGTCGAGCCGGCCCGCATCTCCCGCACCGCGTTACCCGAAATCGTGCCGTTCGAACCGTCCTGGGATCCGGAACCGCCGATTTTCCGATTCCCCGCCGAGGACGACGAAGCGCCCGCGTCGACGCGGGTGCTGGCGATGGCGGGGTATTCCGCGATGCTCGGCCTGACCGGGGTCGGGGTCGGCCTCTACGCGCTGCTGGCCGTCCTGCGCGGGGCGCCCGGCTGGTACCTGCCGGCACTGGCGATGCTGACCATGTTCAGTGTGGGGCTGGCGGTCGGCGCGTTCCTCTCCGTCCACCAGCGCACGCTGCCGTGGATCCTGCTGCTGGCAGCCGCGCCCCCGATGCTGGGAGCGCTGCTGCTCGCGGTGGCCTTTTAGGATCCCTTTTCCGGTACGCCGGAAGCGCGCGCCCCGCGGCGCGCGCCCCGTCACGCCCAGAGCTGACCCTCGAGGGCCTCTTCCGCGTCGTTCAGAGTGCCGCCGTAAGCGCCGGTCGACAGGTATTTCCAGCCGCCGTCGGCGATCACGAAGGCCACGTCGGCGCGCTTGCCGGCCTTGACCGCCTCGTGCGCCACGGCCAGCGCGGCGTGCAGGATCGCGCCGCTGGAGAAGCCGGCGAAGATGCCCTCGACCTCGACCAGCTGACGGGTCCGCAGCACCGCGTCCCGGGTGCCGACCGAGAACCGGCGGGTCAGCACGCTGGCGTCGTACAGCTCCGGGACGTAGCCCTCGTCGATGTTGCGCAGGCCGTAGACCAGCTCGCCGTACCGCGGCTCGGCGGCGATGATCTGGATGCCCTCGACCTTCTCCTTGAGGAACCGGCCGGTGCCCATCAGGGTGCCGGTGGTGCCCAGGCCGGCCACGAAGTGCGTGATCGTGGGCAGGTCGTGCAGCAGCTCCGGGCCGGTGGTCTCGAAGTGCGCGCGGGCGTTCGCCGGGTTGCCGTACTGAAAGAGCATCTTCCAGTCGGGGTGCTCGGCGGCGATCTGCTTGGCGGTGGCCACCGCCTGGTTCGACCCACCGGCGGCCGGCGAGAAGATGATCTCAGCGCCGTACATCCGGAGGAGCTGGACGCGCTCGGCCGACACATTCTCCGGCATCACGCAGACCAGCCGGTAACCCCGCAGCTTGGCCACCATGGCCAGGGCGATGCCGGTGTTGCCGCTGGTCGGCTCGAGGATGGTGTCGCCCGGGCGGAGATGCCCGGACTCCTCGGCCTCGCGCACCATGAAGAGCGCGGCACGGTCCTTGATGCTGCCGGTCGGGTTGCGGTCCTCCAGCTTGGCCCAGAGCCGCACCGGTGGCGCCCCCTCGGGCACCACCGGGGAGAGGCGGGGCAGGCCGACGAGCGGCGTGCCCCCGCACGCGTCCAGCAGGCTCTCGTAGCGAGCCATCCTTTTTAGCGCCCGAAGAAGGCGGCGGCCGCGGCGAAGCCGAGGGCGCCACCGGCCACGGCCGGGAGGATGGTGATCGAGTCGCCGTCGTTCAGCTTCGCGTCGAGCGCGCCGAGGAACCGGACGTCCTCGTCGTTGACGTAGATGTTGACGAAGCGGTGCAGGCCACCCTCGGGGGTGATCAGCCGGCCCTTGATGCCGCTGTGCTTGGCGTCCAGGTCGTCGATCAGCGCGGAGAGGTTGTCACCGGCACCCTCGACGACCTTGGAGCCGCCGGTGTAGGTGCGCAGGATGGTGGGGACGCGGACTTCGATAGCCATGATTGTCATGCTCCTCAGGAATGTGCGGGCAGGGTTGGTCGTCGGGTCGCGGGAACTAGCGACAGCGACACTCGTAGACGACCGACACCGGGCTCTGCCCGAACATGTACGACTGCACGGCACTCACCTTCACGACTTCACCGTCGCATCCACGATGTTGACCTCTTCCTCGGTCACCACACCGTCCACGATACGGAACGAGCGGATCTCCTCGGAATCGGGCTCACGGGTCGAGACGAGCAGGTAGTGCGCGCCCGGCTCACCGGCGAAGGAGATGTCCGTCCGGGACGGGTACGCCTCGGTCGCGGTGTGCGAGTGGTAGATGACCACCGGCTCCTCGTCGTTGTCGTCCATCTCGCGCCACACCCGCAGGTGCTCCATCGAGTCGAACTCGTAGAACGTCATCGACCGCGCGGCGTTGTCCATCGGGATGTGCCGGGTCGGCACGTCGCTGCCGATCGGGCCGGCAACCACACCGCACGCCTCGTCCGGGTGGTCCCGGCGGGCGTGGGCGACGATCGCACGCACGATCGAACTGTCGATGGTCAGCACGGCGTTCACATTACCGAAGTATTTCGCCGCTCCGCGCGTGGCGAGGCACACACTCCCGGTCGCTACTTGATCTCCGGCAGCGCGTTGAGCAGCGACTCCTGGAGGTATCCCAGATAGGCGTAGACGGAGAGCTGGAACACCCGGCTGGACCCGGGATCGGCCAGCACCGCCTCGTCCAGCTCCTCGGCCAGATCGGTGTCCGCCTGGATGTCCAGGCGGGTGCCCATCGCCAGCCGGGCGTCGTTGATCGCCCGCAGCCAGGCCTCGGCCGCCTCGCCGTCCAGGCGAACCTCGCCCTCCCCCTCGTCCGGGAGCGCGGCCAGGATCGCCCCGGCCTGGTCGATCTTGGCGGTCTTCAGGTCGCCCTCGGTGTAGAGCCGGAACTCGCTCGAGTCGTCCGGCCGGTCCGGATAGATGTCCGGAAAGAGTCGGCCGACCACCGGGTCGGTGTGATCCATCCCGTCGGTCAGCAGGCCCACCACCTCGGCGGCCACCTTCCGCAGGACACGCACCTCGTCATGGGCGAACGTGGCCACACACTGACCGCCGCTGCGTCGGAACATGCTCTTCCCCACCCGCTTTGTCAGGCTCGGTCCACAGTTGCCCAGAGACCGTATCCGTGCAGTTGGTTGGCGTCCATCTCCATGCGCTCCCGGGCACCGGTGGAGACCACCGCCTTGCCCTTGGTGTGCACGTCCATCATCAGCCTTTCGGCCTTTTCCTTGCTGAACCCGAAGAGCTTCTGGAAGACCCAGGTCACGTACGACATCAGGTTGACCGGATCGTCCCAGACGATGGTCACCCAAGGCCGGTCCTCGGCCGGTACTTCCTCGATCTCCGGCGTCTCGACGGGAGCAACCTGAGGCAACGCCATGCCCCCCATGGTGCCACCGGTTCGGCCGTACCTGTGAACCGGAGCACCGAACGGCAGGTCGCGGCGCATCCCCGGAGCACGCATTAGGGTAGGTCCCGTGAATACGACGGGGTCGGCGCTGCTGACCGACCACTACGAGCTGACCATGATCAGTGCCGCGCTCAAGGACGGCACCGCGGATCGGCAGTGTGTCTTCGAGGTCTTCGCCCGCCGGCTGCCCACCGGCCGGCGCTACGGCGTGGTGGCCGGCACCGACCGGCTGATCGACCTGATCGCCGGCTTCCGCTTCGACCCCGCCGAGATCGACTTCCTGCGGTCGGCCGGCGTGATCGACGAGCCGACCGCGACCTGGCTGGCCGGCTACCGCTTCACCGGCGAGATCGAGGGGTACGCCGAGGGCGAGCTGTTCTTCCCCGGCTCGCCGATCCTCACCGTCTCCGGCAAGTTCGCCGAGTGCGTGGTGCTGGAGACGCTGATCCTCTCGGTGCTCAACCACGACTGCGCGATCGCGGCCGCCGCCGCCCGGATGGTCACCGCCGCCCGCGGCCGGCCGATCATCGAGATGGGCTCCCGGCGCACCCACGAGCACGCAGCGGTCGCCGCCGCCCGGGCCGCCTACCTGGCCGGTTTCGCCTCCACGTCCAACCTGGCGGCCGGCCGCGCCTACGGCATCCCGACCACCGGCACCTCGGCGCACGCGTTCACCCTGCTGCACGACGACGAGCCGGCCGCGTTCGGCTCCCAGGTGGCGGCGCTCGGCAAGAACACCACGCTGCTCGTCGACACCTACGACATCACCCAGGGCATCCGGAACGCGATCGCGGTGGCCGGCCCCGACCTGCGCGCCGTCCGGATCGACTCCGGCGACCTGTCGGTGCTCGCCCAGCAGTCCCGGGAGCTGCTCGACTCGCTCGGCGCCACCGAGACCAAGATCATTGTCTCCGGCGACATGGACGAGTACTCGATCGCCACCCTGGCCGCCGAGCCGGTCGACATGTACGGCGCCGGCACCGCGGTGGTCACCGGCTCCGGCGCGCCCACCGCCGGCCTGGTCTACAAGCTGGTCGAGGTGGCCGGCCGCCCGGTCGTCAAGCGCTCGGAGAACAAGGCGACGGTCGGCGGCCGGAAGACCGCGGTGCGCCGGCACAAGCCCACCGGCACCGCCACCGAGGAGATCATCGTCTCCCAGGGGGTGCCCGACCACCAGACCAACGACCGGCTGCTGCAGCGCACCTACATCGCCGGCGGGGAGCCGCAGGCCCGGCCCACCCTCCAGGAGTCCCGGGACCACCTCCGCCAGTGCCTCATCTCCATCCCGTGGGAGGGCCTCAAGCTCTCCGCGGGCGACCCGGCCATCCCGGTCGTCATCATCCCCACCGCCTAGGGAGTCGCCATGTCACGCGCGCTGATCATCGTGGACGTGCAGAACGATTTCTGCGAGGGCGGCTCGCTGCCGGTCGCCGGTGGCGCCGCGGTCGCCAAGGGGATCTCGCTGGTCCTCGACAAGGCCGGCGAGCGCTGGGACCACGTGGTCGCCACCAAGGACTACCACATCGACCCGGGCGCGCACTTCAGCGCGCACCCGGACTTCGTCGACTCGTGGCCGGCGCACTGCGTGGTCGGCTCGTCCGGCGCCGACTTCCACCCCGAGCTGGTCACCGACCGGATCGAGGCGGTCTTCCACAAGGGGGCGCACCAGGCGGCCTACTCCGGCTTCGAGGGTCACACCGAGGCCGGCGAGGATCTCGCCGGGTGGCTGCGGGCCAGGGAGGTCACCGACGTCGAGGTGGTGGGCATCGCGACCGACCATTGCGTACGCGCCACCGCCCTGGACGCCGCGGCCGCCGGCTTCTCCACCACGGTCCTGCTGGAGCTCACCGCCGGCGTCGCCCACGCCACCACCGAAGCCGCCCTGGCCCAGTTCCAGTCCGCCGCGGTCCAGACCACCGGCTCCCCCATCGTCGCCCCCGCCTGACCCCGGCGGAAAAGCGAACCTCCTTCCGGCCGGTCCGTCCCGCCCATCGCGCTCGGCACGTCCCCACCGCGCTCGCCAACCACGCTCGGCGCCCGCCGAACGACGCAGTCAGCCGCCTTGCGCAGCGAAACCGAACGCGTTCCGAGCAGCACGAGCGGCACGTCTCAAGCCGCGCGAACGGCGCCTCCAACGGCACTCCCTTCCAAGCGGCGCGGACAGACGTTCCCGTACCGCGCTCGGCACGTCCCCACCACGCTCGGCGCCCGCCGAACGACGCAGTAAGCCGCCTTGCACAGCGAGACCGAACGCGCTCCGAGCAGCACGAGCGGCACGTCTCAAGCCGCGCGAACGGCGCCTCCAACGGCACTCCCTTCCAAGCGGCGCGGACAGACCTTCCCGTACCGCGCTCGGCACGTCCCCACCACGCTCGGCGCCCGCCGAACGACGCAGTAAGCCGCCTTGCACAGCGAGACCGAACGCGCTCCGAGCAGCACGAGCGGCACGTCTCAAGCCGCGCGAACGGCGCCTCCAACGGCACTCCCTTCCAAGCGGCGCGGACAGGCGTTCCCGTGCAGCGCGGCCGAACGCATTCCAAGCGGCGCGGACGGGCGTTCCCGTGCAGCGCGGCCGAACGCATTCCAAGCGGCGCGGACGGGCGTTCCCGTCCGGCGCGGGCAGGCGCGTTCCAAGCGGCGCGGGCAGACGTTCCCGTGCAGCGCGGCCGAGCGCGTTCCAAGCGGCGCGGGCAGACGTTCCCGTGCAGCGCGCTCCAAGCCGCGCGGGCAGACGTTCCCGTGCAGCGCGGCCAAGCGCGCTCCAAGCCGCGCGACCGCCGGATGGGCACCGCCGGACCGGATGGGGCCGCAGGCGAGGGCACGGGCCCATCCGGTCCGGCCCTCCAGCGGCCCGGCCACCGGCGGGCGCGCCGGCGTGGGCCAGGCGAGCTGGAAGCGCTCGACCTGGCCAGTCCGGGCTCCGGTCAGCGGCCGCCGGAAGCGGACCCCGAAGCCGGCCGGACCGAAGCCGGCCGGACCGAAGCCAGCTCGACATCCCCGGCCGGCTCGACGCCAGCGGCCGGGTCAGGACCGGGCACGATCGCATCCGCCGGATCCGCGGTCGACGCGGCCGGGTCCGCGGAAGGCACGACCGGGTCCGCGGAGAGCACGACCGCGCCCGCGGAAGGCGCGACCGGGCCGGTGGCGGCCTCGGTGGGGTCTGGGGTGGGTGGGGTGTGGCGGCGGCGTAGTTCGGCGGGGAGGACCAGCAAGGCGACCAGGACGCCGACGGCGCCGACGGCGGCGAAGCCCCACGTCGGGCCGAAGGAGTCGATGGCCAGGCCGGCCAGCGGGCCGCCGAGGGCGACGCCGACGGTGAGGGCGGAATTGTGCAGGCCCATCGCCTCGCCGCGGGCGGCGGCCGGGATCATCTGGCTGATCGCGGACGAGCTGGCGGTGATGGTCGGGGCGCAGAGGGCACCGGCCGGGATCAGCAGCAGGGCCAGCAGCCACCAGTGGGAGCCGCCCAGGCCGACCGGGACGGTCAGCACGGCCATCGGGATGAACAGGGCGAGCACCGGCAGGCCGCGCCGCACCGTGCCGTAGGCGAAGCCGCCGATCAGGGAGAACAGCGCCCACAGCGACATCACCAGGCCGCTCCAGCTCAGCTCGCCGGACTCGCGCAGCACCGCGACCACCGACACGTCGGTGCCGGAGAGGACCAGCGTGGCGGCCATCGTGACGGCCAGGACGGCGACGAACCGCGGCTTGAGCCACTCGCGCCGGGCGACCCGCTCGCCGGCCGAGACCGGGGCCTCGTGGTCGGCCCGGGTCGGCGGGTTGAGCAGCCACAGGCCGAGGCCGGCCAGCAGGATGCCGCCGGCCAGGGTGAGCATGGCGACGCGCGGGCCGGCCGCGCTGGTCGCGATCAGCACGCCGAGGGCCGGGCCGGCCATGAACGACAGCTCGGTGGTCATCGAGTCGAGGGCGAACGCGGGCAGCCGATGCGACTCCGGGGTCAGCGCGGCGATCGACTGGCGGGCCACCGAGAAGGCCGGCAGGGCCAGGAAGCCACCGACCACCGCGACCGGCAGCAGCGCCCAATAGGGCAACGCCTGGGCGACCAGCCAATAGATCACCTCGGCCACGGTGGTCAGCACCAGCACCGGGCGCAGCCCGCGCCGGTCGACCAGCCGGCCCATCACCGGGGCGCCGAACGAACCGCCGATCGTCGCGGCCGCGCCGACCAGGCCGGCCGCGCCGTAACCCCGGTCGAGGTCGGTGACGACGTGCAGGGTGAGCACGACGGCGGCGGCCGCGATCGGGATGCGGGCCAGCGTCGCGACCACCAGCAACGACGGAATCTTGGGCAGCGCGAGGGTTTCCCGGTAAGGCTTGAGCAACATGACGATCCTGACCTCCGCCGCCGATCCTCTCGCAGGGGTACGACAGAAACCAACGGCTTTGGCGCAGCTCACCTCGGGCCAGGCGGGCAGCCCACCGGCGCCGGAAGGCCGCGACCTGGGCGGGGGCGACGGGACACCCGCGAAACGCAAGCCGATCAGCCGGAGAGAACCGGAAAACGAAGCGGCCCGCACTCCGGAGAGTGCGGGCCGCTTCGCGCGGACTCAGTTGTCCTTGTTGCTCGCGGTGTCCTCCTGGTAGGTCGCCCCACCGTCGGACTCGTGGCTCAGCATCCGGGCCCCGCCCTCCGGCGGGCCGGCGACCGAGCCCTGGTCACCCGCGGCCAGCTCGGGGAACTTCAGGTCGAAGGCGGGCCGCTCGGAGCGGATCCGCGGCATCCGGTCGAAGTTGCGCAGCGGCGGCGGGGTGGTGGTCGCCCACTCCAGCGAGTTGCCGTGGCCCCACGGGTCGTCCGCGGTGGCGACCTTGCCCACCTTGTAGGACTTCCAGATGTTGTAGAGGAACGGCAGCGTGGCCAGACCCAGCACGAACGAGCCGATCGTGGAGACCGTGTTCAGCGTGGTGAAGCCGTCGGTGGGCAGGTAGTCGGCGTAGCGCCGGGGCATGCCCTTGGTGCCCAGCCAGTGCTGCACCAGGAAGGTGGTGTGGAAACCGATGAAGGTCAGCCAGAAGTGCACCTTGGCGAGGCGCTCGTCCAGGTAGCGGCCGAACATCTTCGGGAACCAGAAGTAGATGCCGGAGAAGACCGCGAACACGATCGTGCCGAACAGCACGTAGTGGAAGTGCGCGATCACGAAGTACGAGTCCGACACGTGGAAGTCGATCGGCGGGGCGGCCAGCAGCACGCCGGACAGACCACCGAAGAGGAACGTCACCATGAAGCCGATCGCGAAGAGCATCGGCGCCTCGAAGCTGATCTGGCCGCGCCACATGGTGCCGATCCAGACGAAGAACTTCATGCCGGTCGGGACCGCGATCAGGAAGCTCAGGAAGCTGAAGAACGGCAGCAGCACCTGGCCGGTGACGAACATGTGGTGCGCCCACACCGACATCGACAGCGCGCCGATCAGCAGGGTCGCGGCGACCAGGCCCTTGTAGCCGAAGACCGGCTTGCGGCTGAAGACCGGGATGACCTCGGTGATGATGCCGAAGAACGGCAGGGCGATGATGTAGACCTCGGGGTGGCCGAAGAACCAGAAGAGGTGCTGCCAGAGCATCGGGCCGCCGGTCTCCACGTCGAAGACGTGCGCGCCGAGCACCCGGTCCGCGGCGAGGGCGAACAGCGCCGCCGCCAGGAACGGGAAGACCATCACCGCGAGCAGCGCCGTGACCAGCATGTTCCAGGTCATGATCGGCATCCGGAACATGGTCATGCCCGGGGCCCGCAGGGTCAGGATCGTGGTGATCAGGTTCACCGAGCCGAGGATCGTGCCCAGACCCGAGATCGCCAGGCCGACCACCCACATGTTGCCGCCGACGCCCGGCGAGTGCAGCGAGTCGCTCAGCGGCGTGTAGGCGAACCAGCCGAAGTCGGCCGCGCCACCCGGGGTGAGGAAGCCGCCGATGGTGATCAGACCACCGAAGAGGTACAGCCAGTACGCGAACGCGTTCAGCCGCGGGAACGACACGTCGGGCGCGCCGATCTGGATCGGCACCACGTAGTTGCCGAACGCGAACACGATCGGTGTCGCGAAGAACAGCAGCATGATCGTGCCGTGCATGGTGAACAGCTGGTTGAACTGCTCCGGCGAGAGGATCTGCATCCCCGGCCGGGCCAGCTCGGCCCGCATCAGCAGCGCCATGAGGCCGCCGAGCAGGAAGAACACGAAGGCGGTGATCATGTACATGATCCCGATCTGCTTCGCGTCCGTCGTGCGCAGGATCCGGGCGAATGCCGAACCCTTGACCTGCCGCCTGACCGGATATGGACGGGTCGCGATCGGCGACGGCGCAACGGTCGTCACGAATTGCCTCCGTTGTCTCGTTCGTCCCACTCGGCACGCCACGAAGATCGGGCGTACCTCGCTGGCAGAATAGTCCCCCGACGACCTTCGGCCGTCGCGGGGTGACCAAAGGGCCACCTAGGACGAACGCGGCGTGGTAACGCGAGGGCTAGACCGGGGCCAGCAGACCCTTGTACTGATCGGTGAAGATGCGGAGGCCACGGCGGCGCAGCATCGGGTCGCGCAGCGACGGCGGCACGTCCCGGGTCCGGTCCCGCTCGCGGGTCCGGTCGCGCACGTCGGCGCAGCGCGGGCGGCGCCGCTGCTCATAGGCGCGCAGCGCGCCGGCGATGCCGCCCTCGGCCCGGCGCAGCTCCTGACCGAGCACGAAGCCGTCCTCGAAGGACATCGCGGCGCCCTGGGCCAGGGTCGGCGCGGTGGCGTGCGCGGCGTCGCCGACCAGCACCACCGGCCCGCTCGACCAGGACGGCAGGACCACCTCGTCGGTCCGGGCGACCGACACCTTCTCGATCCGGTCGAGGATGGCCGGCACCGGGCCGCCGAACGAGCCGAACACCTCCTGGACCCGGGCGCGCGGGTCGGCCGGGTCGGGCGCGTCGGGCGCGGTCTCGTCGGCGTAGCAGTAGATCTTGCGACCGCCCATCGGCATCGCGACGAACTGCGCCCGCCGGCCGAGCACCGCGGTCCAGTCGGTGAGCGGCGGGCCGCCGGAGACCACCGCGCGGTAGACGATCTGCCCGGTCGGCGTGGCCGGGCCGCCCAGCCCGATCTTCTCGCGGATCGTCGAGCGGCGGCCGTCGGCGCCGACCACCAGGTCGTACTCCGCGATGGCGCCGGTGGTGAACTCCACCTTGGCGCCGCCCTCGACGATCTGCAGGTCACGCACCTCGGTGTCGTAACGCACCTCGCCGCCGACCCCGGTGAGCAGCACCTGCTGCAGGTCGGCGCGGGACAGCGCGCGGGACTCGCCGACCCCGGCCCAGAGCCCGGCCACATCCATCTCGAACAGCTCGCGGCCGCGCGCGTCCAGGAAGACCTGCCGGAAGATCAGGTCGCCGAGCGGGCGCAGCGGGACGTCGAGACCGAGCAGGCGCAGCGCGCGGGAGGCGTTGCCGGGCAGATAGATCCCGGCGCTGGGGCTCATGGTGGCCGGCAGAGCCTCCACCACGTCCGGGCGGAAGCCCGCGACTCGCAGCCCCCGGGCCGCTGCCAGACCGGCGATGCCGGCGCCCACCACGAGGATGCGCAAGGTCATCGGCCAACGCCTTCCTGTCGATGGATACGCGTCGGAGCCAGAACACTACCGCGCGCCACCGTCGCGGGAAACCCACGATCAACATCGAATCCGATTCGCCCTGCACTCGGCGTATCCGACCGCTTTGGCGTCACCCCCGCGGGTGGCTCCACGGCGGCGAACGCGCGACCGGCCCGGGCGAGCGCGACCGCCCGGCGCGCCCGGATCAGGCGGCGCGGCACCAGCGGCGAAAGTGTGGTCCCCGTCATGTCCACACCCAACCATCGGGGTACGACAATTCCCGGCCGCTCGATCGGACGGCAGAATCAGTACATGCCGGACCGTCTGGACGAGTACCGCCGCAAGCGCGACCCCGCCCGTACCCCCGAACCGGTCCCCGCCGCGCCCGGACCGGGCACGGCGGACGAACGGCACCGCTTCGTGATCCAGCAGCACCACGCCCGCAGCCTGCACTGGGACGTCCGGCTGGAACGCGACGGCGTGCTCGTCTCGTTCGCCGTCCCGCGCGGCCTCCCCCGCGACCAGGCCCGCAACAACCTGGCCAAGCACACCGAGGACCACCCGCTGGAGTACCTGGACTTCGCCGGCGAGATCCCGGCCGGCGAGTACGGCGGCGGCCGGATGACGATCTTCGACTCGGGCACCTACGAGACCGGCAAGTGGCGTCCCGACGAGATCAGCGTCACCTTTCACGGTGATCGCACGAGGGGTCGATACGTCTTCTTCCAGACCGACGGCGCGGACTGGATGGTCCGCCGGATGGACCCGCCGGAGCCGGGCTGGGAGCCGATGCCGGCCGAGCTGCGGCCGATGCTGGCCACCCGGGCGGCCACGCTGCCCGCCGACGACGCCGCGTGGGGCTACGAGATGCGCTGGGCCGGGCAGCGCGCCCTGGCGTACGTCCATGGTGGCCGCCTGCACCTGAGCGGACCCGGCGGCGAATCGCTGACCTCGGTCTTTCCCGAGGTCCGGGCGATCGGGCCGGACCTCGCGCCGGTCGAGGTGATCGTCGACGGCGAGCTGGTGGTGTTCGACGGCGCCCGGCCGGACCCGGACCGGCTGGCCCGGCGGGTCCGGGCGAAGAACCCGAAACGGGCGGCCGACCGCGATCCGGCGCACTTCCTGATCTACGACCTGCTCTGGCTGGACGGGCACCGGACCACCGAGCGGCTCCGCTACGCCGAGCGCCGCGAGCTGCTGGACGGCCTGGCGCTGGCCGGCGAGCACTGGCAGACCCCGCCGTTCTTCCCGGGCGGTGGCGCCTTCGCCCGGGACGCGGCACGCTCGCAGGGTTTGTCCGGCGTGGTGGCGAAGCGGCTGGATTCGCCCTACCTGCCCGGCGAGACCAGCCGCTGGTGGCGGGAGATCGACGTGAACTGAGGTAACCCCGCTATCGCCGCTCGCCGCAGTGGTACCGAAGATGCAACCGGCAGTTCCTTCAGATGCACCGCGGCGCGCCCGATGGCGGGGGGTCAACCGGCGACCGCAGTCGAAAGGGCCTCACGTCTTTGATGTACGCACCGGCTGTCTCCGACCTGTCCGCCGAGCTCTGGCAGTCCGCCGCCCGGGTGCTGGACACCAACTGGTCCGGTGACCACACCGTGCCGTCCCGCCGCCTCTACCCGCATCAGTGGAGCTGGGACGCCGCGTTCACCGCGATCGGGCTGGCCTACGTCAACCCCAGCCGGGCCTGGCGGGACCTGCGCAGCCTGTTCGAGGCGCAGTGGCCGGACGGCCGGGTGCCGCACATCGTCTTCGACCCGGACACCGCCGAGGACGACTACTTCCCCGGGCCGGGCGTGTGGAACGTGCCGGCCTACGCCGGGCGCCGGCCGCGCAGCAGCACCGGGCTGGTCCAGCCGCCGCTGCACGCGCTCGCCGCCTGGGAGGTCTACCGGCACGCGTCGGCGCACGGCGCGGCCTGCGCCGGCGAGGCCCGCACCGAGCTGGCCTGGCTCTACCCCCGGCTGGTCGCCCAGCAGGACTACCTGACCGAGCGCCGGGACGCGGGCGGCACCGGGCTGGCCGCGATCGTGCACCCGTGGGAGTCCGGGCTGGACGACAGCCCGGCCTGGGACACCGTGCTGGACGCGGTGCCGGCCGACCGCACCCTGCTGGACCGGCACCCGCGCCGGGACCTGGCCGTGGCCGACGCCACCCACCTGCCCACCGACCGGGACTTCGCCCGCTACCTCGGGCTGGTGCTGAACTACCGGGACGGCGGGTACTCGGACACCGACCTCGTCCAGCGGCACCCGTTCGTGGTGGAGTGCCCGGCGTTCAACAGCATCCTGGCCGGCGCCGAGCTGTCCCTCGCGCAGATCGCCGGGGTGCTCGGCCGGCCCGGTGCCGCGAGCCGGCACCGGGACCGGGCGCGGGAGATCACCGCCGCTCTCGCCCGGCGGCTGTGGGACCCGGCCACCCGGACCTTCCGGGCCCGCGACGCCCGCACCGGCCGGCTCAGCCCGGCGCGCTGCGTGAGCGGCCTGCTCCCGCTGATGCTGCCGGACCTGCCGGCCGACCGGGCCGAGGCGATCATGACGGAGGCCCGGTCGGAGCGGTTCGGGCTGCCCGCGCCGAGCGCCGACCGGACCGGCCCCGACTTCGACGCCGGCCGCTACTGGCGCGGACCGATCTGGATCAACGTGAACTGGCTGCTGCGCCGCGGCATGCAGGTGCACGGACACCACGGCGAGGCGGAGACGCTGCGCCGGGCGATGCTGCGGCTGGTGCACGAGCACGGCCACTACGAGTTCTTCCACCCGGACACCGGGGCCGGATCGGGCGCGCCCGCCTTCAGCTGGACCGCCGCGCTCTGCCTCGACCTGCTGGCGGACCGGTCAGCCCCCGCCTACGCCCGAGCCGCCTGAACCCGAACCATCCCCGCTGCCGCGACGCCGCTTCCAGCCTTGCGGATTTCTTATCCGGTACGACTGGTGGTCCCGTGCCAGTCGGCCCGCGAGGCCCAGCCCGGCCACGACCGCAGCGCGTGTCGTGCGGGTCCGCCGCCGGTCCGCGATGTCCGCGGTGCTCACCGACCGCAGCGCGCCTCCCGGTGCCGGCTGGGCCTCACGGGTGTCTCGCGGGGTCGGAGACACCCGTGAGAGCCAGCCGGGGCCGTGCGCGCACCGCGGCCGTGGGCACAGCGGGCGTCGCGTTGCGTCCAGCGGACCCGCACGACACGCGCTGCGGTCGTGGCGGGCCGGAGCCTCGCGGGCCGGCCGGCACGGGACTACCAGTCGTACGGACAAGGAATCCGCAAGGTGGAAGCGGTGTCGCGGCAGCGGGGATGGTGGTGATGCCCGGAGGGACGACGCCGGCGGCGCGCTCCCGGGGAGGGAACGCGCCGCGGGGAGAGTCAGAAGACGACGACTGAGCGGAGCACGTCGCCGGTGTGCATCTTGGCGAAGGCCTGCTCGACCCCGTCCAGCGGGATCTCCTCGGTGACGAACGCGTCCAGGTCGAGGCGGCCCTGCCGGTAGAGCTCGGTCAGCATCGGGAAGTCGCGGCTCGGCAGGCAGTCGCCGTACCAGCTGGACTTCAGCGCGCCGCCGCGGCCGAAGACGTCGAGCAGCGGCAGCTCGATCGTCATCTCCGGGGTCGGCACCCCGACCAGGACCACGGTGCCGGCCAGGTCGCGGGCGTAGAACGCCTGCCGGTAGGTCTCCGGGCGGCCGACCGCCTCGATCACCACGTCGGCGCCGAACCCGCCGGTCAGCTCGCGCACCCGCTCCACCACGTCGTGCTCGCGGGCGTTGACCGTGTGGGTGGCGCCGAACCCGCGGGCCCACTCCAGTTTCCGGTCGTCGGTGTCGATCGCGATGATCGTGGTGGCCCCGGCCAGCGCCGCGCCGGCCACCGCGCCGTCACCGACCCCGCCGCAGCCGATCACCGCGACCGAGTCGCCGCGGGTCACCCCGCCGGTGTTGATCGCCGCGCCCAGGCCGGCCATCACGCCGCAGCCGAGCAGGCCGACCGCGGCCGGGCGGGCCTGCGGGTCGACCTTGGTGCACTGCCCGGCGTGCACCAGCGTCTTCTCCACGAAGGCGCCGATGCCCAGTGCCGGGGACAGCTCGGTGCCGTCCTCCAGGGTCATCCGCTGCTTCGCGTTGTGCGTGTTGAAGCAGTACTGCGGCTTGCCTTTGGCACAGGCCCGGCAGTTGCCGCAGACGGCCCGCCAGTTGAGCACCACGAAGTCGCCGGGCGCCACGTCGGTCACGCCGTCGCCGACCGCCTCGACCACGCCGGCCGCCTCGTGCCCGAGCAGGAACGGGAAGTCGTCGTTGATGCCGCCCTCCCGGTAGTGCAGGTCGGTGTGGCACACCCCGCACGCCTGGACCCGCACCACGGCCTCGCCCGGACCCGGGTCGGGCACCACGATCGTGGCCACCTCGACCGGCTTGCCCTTCTCCCGGGCGATCACCCCTCGCACCCGCTGACTCATCCGCCGCACGCCCCTTCCGCAATTGACACTGACCTTACGGGCTTTTCAGCAACGCCTCGGCTAGCTTGCCGAGCTGCCGGGCCTGGGCCGTGGTGAGCCGGTCGAAGACCAGCTGCTGGACCGCCTCGGCGTGACCCGGCGCGCTCGCCACCACCTTGGCGTAGCCGGCGTCGGTGAGCACCGCGATCTGCACCCGGCCGTCCAGCTGGTCGCGCTCGCGGAGCAGCCAGCCCTTCTCCTCCAGCCGGGCCACCACGTGGGAGAGCCGGGAGAGCGAGGCGCAGGCGCGTTTGGCCAGGTGGCTCATCGGCAGCCGGCGGTCCGGGTGCTCGGAGAGGGTCATCATCACCAGGTAGCCCATGTGGGTGAGCCCGGCGTCCCGCTGGAGCTGTGCCTCCATCGCCGCCGGCACCTTGACCAGCACCTCGACCAGCCGTCGCCAGATCGCCTGCTGCTCATCGGTCAACCAGCGGGGCTCGTCCATGCTGGAAGGTTAGTGGCGTTCGGACAGTCCGATATAGGCCGGGCGGACAGCATTCCACGCGGCGTCACCGAATCGATCGACTTACGTGAACCTCAGCGAGTAGGCTGTCCGAGGACTTTCTACCCCGCCACGGCGCCGGAACCGGCTGGCTGGGGGGCCTCGGCCGGTTCCGGCGTCGTGTGCCTGCGCACTCGCTCAAGAAGCGGGCGGGTCGTCCAGGCCGCCGACGACCGGATCAGGCGTTGCGCAGCCGGCCCGGGACGACCGGCGACGGGCGGCCGATCAGGTATCCCTGGACGTAATCCACACCGAGTTCGCGCAGCATGCGCAGGGTCGGCTCGTCCTGGACGAACTCGGCGACGGTGTGGATCCCGTACGCCTGGCAGACCTGGACCAGCGCCCGGACCAGCACCTGGTCCTGCGGGTTGTCGACCAGGTCGACGACGTACTCCCCGTCGATCTTCACGAGGTCGATCGGGAACAGCCGGAGGTAGCGGAACGACGCGTAGCCGGAGCCGAAGTCGTCCAGGGCCAGTGAGCAGCCCAGGTCCCGGATCCGGTCGGCGAACCGGCGGGCCTCGCTCAGGTTCCCGATCAGCGCGGTCTCGGTGATCTCGAAGGTGAGCTGCGTCGGGTTCACCCGGTACTCGGTGAGCAGGCGCTCCACCTCGGCGGTCAGCCGCGGATCGCCGACCGAGCGGCCGGACAGGTTGATCTGCAGGCCCATCCCGGGCTGCTCGACGGCGAGCCGCATGGCCCGCTCCACCACCCACAGGTCGATGTCGAAGACCGCGTCGAGACGCTCCGCGGCGTCCAGCACCTGGATCGGCGACTGCGGGCCGTCCCCCTCGTCGAGCACCCGCAGCAGCAGCTCGTGCCGGGTCACCTGGTTGGTCTGCAGCTCCAGGATCGGCTGCGAGTAGAGGGTGAACCGGTCGGTGCCGAGCGCGTCGGCGACCCGGTTGCGGTACGACCCCTGCCGGTCCCGGGCCGGCACCGGATGCGCCACCAGGGTCAGCGGCCGGTCCGCCTCCCGGGACTGCCGCCAGGCCTGCTCGGCGTCGATCAGCAGGTCGTGGCTGCCCGCCTCGGCGTCCGGCCGGAACCGGACCAGGCCGCACCAGACCCGTGCCCCGGCCGCCGCCCGGACCGCCTCGACCAGCTCAGCCGCCTGCTTGCGGGCGGCCGGCCAGGCGGTGGCGTCGAGCAGCACCGCGATCTCGTTGGTACCGACCCGGCCGAGCAGCCGGTCCGGGCCGACCGTGGCCTCCAGCATCCGGGCGGTGCGGTGCAGCAGCCCGTCCCCGGCCTCGTCGGCCTGCACCCGCAGCACCAGCAGCGCGCCGGCCGCCCGGCGCAGCGCGCGGTCGATCTCGTCGGCGAACCGGGCCCGGGTCAGCAGGCCGGTCGCCGGGTCCGGTTCGACCAGCGAGGACTGCACGGTCTCGCCGCGCCGGGTGAGCCGGGCGTCCTCCCGGCGGGCCCGCTCCCGGGCGGTGACGTCGCGCAGCGTGCCGCGGATGCCGCGGACCGTGCCGTCCGGGCTCATCATCGGCTCCAGCCGGCAGTCCACGTCGATCCAGCCGCCGTCGGCGCGCATCAGCCGGACGGTGACCCGCACCGTGGTCCGGCTGGTCCAGGCCTCGGTGATGGCGCCCAGCGCGCCGGCCATGTCGTCGCGGTGCACGTAGCGGGACAGCACCTGGCGGGTCTTCTCGTGCTCGGCGGGCGGGCGGCCGAGCATCGTGGAGAGCGCGGTGGACCAGACGATCTGGTCGTTGGCGGTGGTGTAGGAGAACCAGGCGGCACGGTCCTCGGCCGGCGGGCGCGGCTCGGGCAACGGGGTCGCCGGTGGCGACCAGCGCTCCCGTTCTTCGGGCACGGTCATCCGACGGCACCTCCCCCCTTGCACACGGCTGCTCCCCCTGCCAACCAGGACCCCTCACCTATTACGACCTGTCACCGGGCCGTAGTAACAGTGGACGCCGCGGTCAAAGTTTTGACGTATCCGCAGGCAAGGCCAGGAGCAGGGAATTATCGCCCATCCAGAGTAACGAAACAACCGAACGGCGGACCGCTTTACCACCCAATTCCACCGAAATAGCGTCGGCACCTCCATGACGGACAGTCACTGCCAGTATCCGTATTAAAACCTTGTGCGATTTCTTACCCTGGCGCGACCGTCCACATGCACTCCACGTCCCGGCAACCTCGCGGTCAGTCACCGATCGGGCTGATCTCCAGCTCGGCGATCCGCTGCCAGACCGGGCGCATCGCCGCCTCCGGCTCGCGGGCGAAGACGCTGCCCCGGATCCGGACGAAGACGCAGTTGCCGACCCGCTCCAGCACCGCCTGCCGGCGCATGTCGCTCTCCCACCGGTCCGGGCCGTGGTAGGCGTCGCCGTCGCACTCGATCGCCAGGCGCCGGCCGTCCGGGGCGTTCAGCACGAAGTCGATCCGGTACCCACCGATCCGGAACTGCGGGATCGGCCGGTAGCCGCGGACCGCCAGCAGCCGCAGCACGGCCCGCTCGAAGTCGCTCTCGCAGCGCGCGGCCGGGTCGGCCGCCGCCGCCTCGGTGGGCAGATCGATCGCGTACGCCAGCAGCAGCGCCCGGGCGTCGTCGGCGAGCAGCGCCTGCGGCCGCACCGAGTGGTAGATCCACAGCTGATCGCGGGCCCGGGACGCGGCCACGTTGATCCGGCGGTGGTAGTCGCGCTTGGTGAACGCCGCCACCCGCTGATCGTTCTCGGACACCACCATGGACACCAGCACGACGTCCCGTTCATCGCCCTGGAACGTGTAAGCGTCACCGACCCGCAGCCGCCGCGCCTGGATCTCGTCCTCGCCGATCGCCTCACGGATCCTGGTGAGCAGGTAGTTCGCCTGGCCGCTGCGGCTGAGCAGGCTGATCACGCCGAGCGTCCGGCCGTCGTACCGGGGATCAGCGACGATCTTGGTGACCCGGTCGACCAGGGCATCCGCCTCCGCCAGGTTGACCTCGCCGAAGCCGGGCAGGCTCTGCCGGACCCCCTCGGCGCAGAACACGTTGCGGATCGGCAGCAGCGCCGGCCGGTCCGCCCGCAACGGCATGATCTTGCCGTCGTAGTAGTGCCGCGAGGAGAACTCGATGATCTGCGGCACGCACCGGAAGTGCTCGGTGAGCAGGATGCGCTCCGGCGAGCGGCGCACCGCGTGATCGTAAAGCGACGACTCCGGATCGAAGTGCTCGGCCGACGGCACCTCGGTCAGGTGCCGCTGGATCAGCCCCTGCACCGAGCCGACGAAGCTCAGCTGCGGACCGATCTGCTGGTCGTCGCCGACCACCACGGCCCGCTCGGCCAGCGACAGCACCGGCAACGCGAACAGGTCCGCCTGCGACGCCTCGTCGACGATCACCACGTCGAACGTGGCTCCCCCGGCGAACTGCTCGATCGCCCGGTCCACCGACATCACCCAGACCGGCACGGCGGACACCGCGGACTCCATCGCCCGCTGGGCGTGCGCCTGCCAGAGCGCGGCGCTGCGCCCGGTGCCCTTGCCGATCTTGCGGAGCGCGGTGGTCCAGTCGGCGAGCGCGGCCCGCCGCCGGTCGTCCAGCGCCCGGGCCACCTCCAGCCAGGCCGAGGCGACCACCAGCTCACCGGTCAGCCGGCGAATCCGCGACCGGGCGCGCTCCACCCGGCGGCCGAGCAGCGCCGGATCCACGTCGCCGACCATCTGGTCGAACCAGGTCTGCGCCCGCCGCCACTCCCACGCGTCCAGGCAGGCCTGCCCGGAGACCACCGGATGCTCGCCGGTGGCGATCTTGGCGGCCCACTCCGGCGCGACCGCGGCCAGCCGGTCGTGCATGGCGTGGAAGCGCAGCACATCCGGCTGCAGCAGGGCCACCCGGCGGACCTCGGCGACCGCCTCGTCCCAGCCGTCCAGGCCCTGCCACGCCTGCGCCAGCTCCGGCCACCGGGCCAGCCGCTCGGCGACCGTCCGCTCCTCGGCGAGCCCCTGATCCACCACGAACACCTCGGCGGCGCCGTCGATCATCTCGGCCACGGCCGCCAGTCGCGCGCCGTCCAACTCCAGATCGATCTGGGGTACGCGAGCAGCCACCCGCTCCACCAGCGAAGGCCAGCGCCGCAGATCGAACTCCAGCGACTGGGCCGCCTCGGCGAGCAGCGCGCCGGCCCACACCTCCGGATCGGTCCAGCCGCCGGCCGGCTCGCCGATCCGCAGCCGGTCCACCCAGTCCGCCCACACGTCGCCGAGCCGCCGGTGCGCCTGCGCCCGGCGCACCCGGGCGATGACCAGATCCACGTCCTCGGCGGTGCGCATCGGCTCGCCGTCCACCCGGATCTCCTCGGCCACCCGGAACAGCCCGGCCTGCAACAGCCGGCTCAGCCCCTTGCCGGCGGCGAACCGCAGCCGGATCTCGGCCAGCCGGGTGAGCAGCAGCTTCGGCTCGGCCAGCAGCGCCTCGGCGATCACCACGCGGTGCCCGGCCTGCTCCTTCGCGCCGGCCGCCAGCTCGTCGAGCAGCCCGGTCACGGTGGCCACGTGATCCGCCCACATGGTGCGCCAGTGCTGGTCGTCCATCAGCCGGCCCAGCCGGTCGGTCCAGGTGCCCTCCCGGCGGCGCAGCCAGGTGACCGCCTCGCGCAGGTCGGTCATCAGCTCGACGTGCGCGGGGCGCTGCTCACGGCGTACCGAAGAAAGGTCCACGCCCTGGTCAGCCAACCGGGACAGACGCTCCCGCGCCGCGGCGATCTCGGCCCGGTGGGCCGCCACCGTGGCGGCGTCCGGCAGATCCATGATCTCCGGCAGCGGGCGCATCGCCGCCGCGCGATCGTCCGGCGTCAGCCGGGCGGCCAGCTTCAGCAGCGTGCCGAACTCCTCGATGGTCAGCGGCGGCGGACCGGCGACCGGATCCGGGATGCCGCCGTGCGCGGCCGCCCGCTCCCGCAACCAGGCGCCCACCTCGGCCGGCAGCAGGCTCACCCCGCCGATCTGATAGCTCGCCGCCTCGCTCTCGGCGATCAGCCGCAGCCCGGCCATCGCGGCAGCCAGCTCCCGCTCGGCCTCCTCCAGGTCACGGGTCAGCCGGTCCACCCGGCGCGCCTCGGCGTCCTTGTCCAAGGTGGCCGCCCGGTCGGACAGCTCCCGCGCGGCCAGCTGCAGCTGCACCAGCTGGTCGGTGGTCCGGCCGAGCACCGCCAGGCAGAGCGCCCGCACCTCCTCCGGCAGGCCGTCGCGCAGCACCCGGAGCGGCTCCTCCTTCTGGGCCACCACCAGGACCCGCTTGCCGTTCGCCATCAGGTGACAGATCAGGTTGCGGATGGTGTGCGTCTTGCCGGTGCCGGGCGGGCCCTGCACGGCCACGTTGCGGTGCTGGGCCAGCCGGCGGGCGATCGACTCCTGCGCCTCGTTGGTCGGCAACGGCATGAGCAACCGCTCGCCGACCCGGTACCAGGCCTCCGGGCGATCGTCCGGCATGGCCAGCCGGGACGGCTCGTGGGCCAGGACCGCGGCGAGCGCGCCAACCCCCTCGGTGGCCCGGCCGGCGGTCAGGCGGTTGCGCAGGTTCTCCAGGAAGCCGCGGAGCTGGCGCTGGCGGGGCCGGGCGAAGAGCACCGCGGTGTCCCGGACGAAAGCGGACTGCGGCCGGTCGTCACCGGGCCCGACCACGACCCGGTCATGACCGAGACGGGTCAGCGCACGCTCGAAGAACTCGCGGCGCTCGAACTCGTTCCACAGGTCGACCTCGACCACGCCGCCCGGGCCGGCCAGCCCCTGCAACTGGGCCAGGTGCCGCTCGTCCAAGCCGTGCAGGGCATCGGTCTGCAGCCGGGACGGGCCGGCCGGGGACACCGAGGCCAGGGCGCGGTCCGGGTCGTACTCGATCAGCACCGGGGTGGCGACCAGCGGATACCGGATCCGGGTGCCGTCGACCGTGGTCTCCAGGATGCCGTGGCCCCAGACCAGCTCGGTGGTGGCGGCGGCCATGTCCAGCTGGTGCATCCGGTCGAAGAGCTTGCGGTGCAGGTCACGGGTCTGTTCGGCGGCGGTGGTGAGCAGCGACCAGGGGCGCCAGGTCCGATCGCGCCAGACGGCGAAGTCGTCCGGTCCGTCCGCGGCGCCCGGCGCGGCCTGATCGCCCGCGCGGTCGTTGGCTCCGGCTTTCTCCCCAGCGCCGGGCTGCTGCCCTGCCTGCGCGTTCCCCCTGGCGCCGGGCTGCTCCCCGGCCTTGCCGTTCTCGCCCGGGTCGGGCTTTTCGCCCGCTCCGGCCCTGGTCACCGCGTCGGACTGTTCGCCTGCCGCGGTCTTGTCGCCTGCGCCATTTTTCTCGCTCGCTCCTGCCGCTGCCCTTCCGGCGAGATTGCTTGCGGCCGGTGGGGCGCCGTCGGTCGCCGGCTCGGTGGTGGCGGTGATCTCACCGCGCAGACGGCGGCGAAGAGCGGCCGGGACGGTCACCGGCGGCGGCAGCTCGGGGCGGCCGACCCGCAGCCAGGAAGCACCGTCCGCCCCCGGGCCCAGCTGACAGTCCGGATGCGCCGGCAGAGCGTCCAGCCAGTGCGCGTCGGAGGGCACGGTGCGGGCCGGGCGGTCCATCTGCGCGCGCACCGCAAGCAGGTAGTCGGCGACCGCGACAGCCCGGTCCCGGATCGTCGTGGGCGACTCCATCCCAGGAAGTCTAGAGGCGACCCGGTCCACCGGTGAGTGTGGTTCGCCGCCCATTCCCCACGGTCAGCCTTCCGCCGGCCCTCTCCCGGTCGAGCGTCGTCCCGGTCGCGTCTCGCGGTCAGGCTGCTGCGGGATCGCGCCTCGCGGTCAGGCTGCTGCGGGATCGCGTCTCACGGTCAGGCTGCTGCGGGATCGCGTCTCACGGTCAGGCTGCTGCGGGATCGCGTCTCACGGTCAGGCTTCTTCGGGGTCGCGGCCGACAGCGGAGCGGCCGCCGTCCAGCGGGATGATCGCGCCGTTCAGGAAGGCAGCCGCGTCGGACAGCAGGAACGCCACCACCTCGGCGACCTCGCTGGGCCGCCCCATCCGCCCGAGCGGTTGCAGAAGCCCGATCTCCCGGTGAAAGGCAAGGCGGTCCGCCTCCGGCAGATTCTTGAGGTACGCCGCCGAGCGCTCCGTGGCAAACGACCCCAGCGCAACCGCGTTCACCCGCACCCCGAACGGCCCGTAGTCAACAGCCAACGCCCTGGTCAAGCCTTCAATCGCCGCCTTCGCCGTGGCGTAGGGCAACGCACCCCGCACCGCCCGCTGCGCCTGATGCGACGAGACGTTCACAATCGCCCCACCCCGCGGGTCCACTCCCGCCGCCGACTCATCCAGTGCGGCGGAAAGCCCCCGATCTGCGCCACCAGCCGATCCAACCGGCGCGACGCCAAGTCCCCGACCTGAAGCACCAGCCGATCCAACCGGCTCGGTGCCAGGTCCCCGATCTCCAGCATCAGCCGATCCAGCCGGCGCGGCGGGCTGTCCGGAGCCGGCCGGATCCGCGAGGAAGACGCTGAGGGCGGCGGCGCAGCCGGTCAGCGTCAGGTCGAGGTTGCGCCGGATCAAGGCGCTCACCTCGGCGGCCGGTGTCTCGTGCAGCCAGGCCGTAGGGAAGATCGCGGCGTTGTTGACCCAGCCGCGCAGCGGGGCGGCGGAGGCCGCAGTCCGGGCGGCGCGCTCAGCGGTCGCCTGATCGGTGGCGTCACCGAGCACCGGAATGATCCGCGCCCCTCCCGGATGCTGGTCGATCCAGCCCAGCGCCGCCGGATCGGCATCCAGGACGACGACGGTGTCCCGCTCACCGACCAGCCGCTCGGCAATCGCCCGCCCGATCCCGCGGCCACCCCCGGTCACCACGAACGAAGAGGTCTCCGCCATCGATCATCGCCCCCGTGCCGGTCGCCCGATTCCTCCAACCTAGACCGGAACCCACCGATCCGCTTCCAGGCTGCTGGTCGATCCGGTGCCGTCTCGCCCCGGCCCGCCACTATCCAGTCCCCGCCCGCCCTCAGGGGGGCCGCCCCGAAGACAGTGTGGCGCAGAAGAAGGATTCGCCCGGGCCGGGCTGTGGACAATGCGCTGATGTGGATGACTCGCCGACCGGCAGAGGTAGCAGCGCTTCGCGTAGCCCGCCCTGAATCGGCGCGGGAGGGGCGAGGACGCGCGCGGCGCGGAGAAGCAACGCGGAACGGTGATGAGGTGAAAGGCGAGCCGCAGCTCAAGGGCCGGCTGATCGAGGGCCGCAAGGGGCAGCGGCACGAGGGCCGCAGCTAGCGGGCGACCGGGTGGTGGAGAGCCGCAAGAGGCCGCGGCACGAGAGCCGCAGCTTGAGGGCGACCGGGTTGTCGAGGGCTGCAAGACGCCGCAGCACGAAGGACGCAGCTAGAAGGCGACCGAGTGGTGGACGGCCGCAAGAGACCGCGGCACGAACGACACAGCTAGAAGGCGACCAGGTGGTGGACGGCCGCAAGAGACCGCGGCACGAACGACACAGCTAGAAGGCGACCAGGTGGTGGACGGCCGCAAGAGACCGCGGCACGAACGACACAGCTAGAAGGCGACCAGGTGGTGGACGGCCGCAAGAGACCGCGGCACGAACGACACAGCTAGAAGGCGACCAGGTGGTGGACGGCCGCAAGACGCCGCGGCACGAAGGACACAGCTAGAAGGCGACCAGGTCGTGGAGGGCCGGGGTGCGGCGGAGCCGGTGGACGCCGCCCAGGGCGGGCGGGCGGCGTCCACCGGGCGGCTCCGGCCCGCCGCGGGCGGAGGGTCAGGGGAACTGCATGCGCCGGGGGCGTGGGATGACCGGCGGGGGCAAGGGCAGGTCGTCGAGGTGGCTCCAGTTGAGGGTGCCGTTGTCGGTGGACTTGACCTCGCCCAGGCAGGCCCGGAGCAGGCCCAGGTTGGGGGCGCCCGCGTAGCCGGCGATGACCACCTCGGGTTTCGGCTCGATCCGGGAGATGGCGGCGCAGATCTTGGCGACCTCGCGCTCGTCGACCGCGTCCAGCGGGAGCGGGGCCTCGACCGGCGACCGGCGCCACGGCGGGCCGAACCGGCCGAGCAGCTCCCGCGCGAGCCGGCCGAACGAGCGGCCCACCTCGGCATCGGCCATCGAGATCCGCGCGGACTGGCCGTAGCACCACGGGACCACCACCCGGCCGTTGATCAGGACCAGCTGGTAGACCGATTTCGGCACGCTGATGATCTCGGCACCCGGCAAGGTGCCGAGGAACAGCACGAGCTCCTCATAAGGGAGCGGCCACCGCGGATTACCCAGCACGCGCTCCACGGTCTGGGTCATGGCCGGGCGGGCATGCACCTCGCGGTCGATTGCCGTGCTCAGGGCCTCTGGAACCCGAGTCCACAGCTCGTCGGCGATCTTGTCGCCGAACTGGTCGACCAGCCAATCGCTCGGACCGACGAGAACGTCTGGACGCATTCCCCACCACCACCGTCCGTGATGTCGACGTCACTGCTGGCTAGAAGAGTTGCACTTCCGATGATCGACTGGAAGGGGCCGCAACGAGATCAATAAAATCAACATGAATGAAATCGCACGGGTCGATCGAAGGTTAGCCACCACGCCGGGGCATCGAGCCGAGAGGTATCGAAACCTGCAACTTGCGCGGCGAACCGCACGCGCAAGTTGCAAGACGGTTTCACTATTCCTCCGTACCCGTTAGTGAACCGAAGACTTATTTCCGATCGGTGACGAAGAAGCAAACATTTCTTCACTTTCCATGATCAAAGGCTGCGCGACCTGCACGACCGCCGCACCGATGGTCATCTGCCCGGCCGCTCCGAAGTGGACCGGCCGGGGCGAAACTCGTTCCAGGCGCTGGATCCGCCTTCCAGCGAGATCCACACACCCCGGCCCGGACGCCCGCAACCGGGCAAACCCCCGGGCTCTGCGCAACTCGAGGCAGCCAAGTGTCGGATACCCGTCAGATCGCCCGCTGATAGATCAACAACGCCCGGCGAGCGCTGCCCCGAGGCCCACTTCGACCTTGTCCGGCGTCCGGCGGCGGCAACACCGGCACTCCCGTGGGACCGCCGCGCCGCCCGCCAAAAGGCGGCCTCAAAGGCGGCTACCAGAAAGCGGCCTCAAGGCGGCCGCCGAAAGGCAAGAGAAAATCGCCCGGCGACCGTCCACGGAAACCTCAGCGGGAAACGGACGGACGGGCCCCAGCGAAGCCGCGAGCGGAATGCGGAAGCCACGAGAAATAAGAAAGCCGGCGACCGACCGGAAAGGGAGAACGGAAACGGACCGTGACGGATCACTGGCGAATGCGGGGCCGGCCGAGGACGAAAGTAGGCCCTGAACCGGATAAGCGGAGCGCCGCCGTCCCGGTCGTCCGGCCGCCGGGAGGCACGCAACCTGCGCCGACACCGAAGCAGGGACGGATTGCCCCAGCTCGATACGCTGAGCGGCTCCGCCGGCCGGCGGAGCCGCAAAGGGCGTGAAGATCCGGTGGCGGGAACGGCTCGTACCGCCCGTTCCGGCCCCGTGAGCTCGGTCGATCAGACAGCGCGGGGGCACTCCGGGGCGGTCCCGGACAACCGTTGCGCCCGCGCAAACGAACCGACCGGCCCACGGACTCCGGAATGCCCTTCCCGCGCCGGTCAGCCGGGGTCGACGGTGTCCCAGGAATAGTCGAATCCGTCCGGCGGGAGCTGCCATTCGCGCAGCACCGTGAGCAGCTCGGACTCGTCGGCGGCCACCGCGCGGCGCAGCCGGACCCCGCCGAGGTCCTGGTCGTAGCCCTCCAGGCGGTCCGCTTCGTACTCCCAGTGGGTGATCAGGAAGCTGCGGCCGGCGTCGCTGCGCGCCGCGCCGTCGCGGATCGCGGCCTCGTCGGCCGGGGCGCCGCTGGGCACGATGTGCACGAACGACCAGCGGTGCGGCTGCGAGGCCGGGACGCGCATCGCCAGCCGCCGGCCGAGCCGCAACGCCGCCAGTTTGCCGGCCGGCCAGCTCCATTCGCGAAGATCCATGACAGGAGGCAGCCTACCGAGCCGGGCCGCCCGGCGGGTCGGACGTTTTGTCGGCGGGCCGCGCTACCGTGCCCGGGTGACTGCGATCAGCCCGGCCGAGGAGGCCGCCACCGTGATCGCCGCGGTGCTCGGCGACCTGCGTTCCGGCCGGCACCGGGGCGTCGTCGTCGACTCGCCGCCCGGCGCCGGCAAGTCGACCCTGGTGGTCCGCGCGGCCGGCGAGCTGGCCGCGACCGGCGCGCCCCTGATGATCGTGGCGCAGACCAACGAGCAGGTGGACGACCTGATCGAGCGGCTCGGCACGCGGTCCCCGGAGGTGACCGTCGGCCGGCTCTCCGCGGTGGACTACGAGCGCACCGACCGGGTGAAGGACCATCCGAACTGCCGGGTCGCCGCCAAGGTGCCCGATCTGGCCGCCCCGGCGATCACCATCGGCACCGCGGCCAAGTGGGCCACCGTCGCCGAGGGCAGCTGGCCGTGGGCGATCGTCGACGAGGCCTATCAGATGCGGTCGGACGCGCTGCTGCGGGTCGCGCCCCGGTTCGAGCGGGCGCTGTTCGTGGGCGACCCCGGCCAGCTCGACCCGTTCTCCACGGTCGAGGTGGAGCGCTGGACCGGCCTGTCCTGGGACCCGATGCAGAGCGCCGTCGCGGTGCTGCTCCGGCACAACCCGGAGCTGCCGGTGCACCGGCTGCCGGTGTCCTGGCGGCTGCCGGCGTCGGCGGCGCCGGTGGTGGCCGAGGCGTTCTACCCGTTCACCGGTTTCCGCTCCGGCACCGGCCCGGGCGACCGCACGCTGCGCTTCGAGCGGGCCGCCGAGACGTCACTGGACCAGGTGCTGGACACCGCGGCGGCGACCGGCTGGGGGCTGCACGAGTTGCCCGCCCGGTTCACCGTGCGGACCGACGCCGAGGCGGCCGCGGCCTGCGCCCAGCTCGCCGCCCGGGCGCTGGCCCGCGGCGGGGTGGCCGAGTCGGAGGCCGGCACCGGCGCGCTGACCCCGGCCCGGATCGCGGTCGGCGCCGCGCACCGGGACCAGGCCGCCGCGATCCGCGCGCTGCTGCCGCCGGAGGCGGCCGGCATCACCGTGGACACCGCCAACCGCCTCCAGGGCCGGGAGTACGACCTGACCGTGGTCCTGCACCCGCTCTCCGGCCGGCGCGACGCGACCGCCTTCCACCTGGAGTCCGGGCGGCTCTGCGTGCTCACCTCGCGGCACCGGCACGCCTGCGTGGTGGTGGCCCGAGCCGGCATCCCGGAGCTGCTCGACGCGCACCCGTCGACCGAGCCGGTGCACCTGAACGTCCCGGTCAAGTTCCCGGACGGCTGGGAGGCGAACCAATCGATGCTGGCGCATTTATACCGGCCGTAACCCACTGGCAACCGTCAATCCGGCTACCGTGGGACTATGACACCCGACGGGGCTTATCGACCGATTCTTCGGCCACGTCGCGGCGAGTTCACGGCGCTGGCGCACCTCTCCCCGGACGAGGCCGCCCGGGTGCAGCCGATCGTCGAGCTGGACCCGGCGATCAGCATCCTGCCGCTGGTCCGGGAGCTGCCGCCGCGCACCGGGACGCTGGCGCTCGACTTCGGCGAGGTGCCGATCACCGTGGAGCAGCCGCTCACCCTGGCGGAGCGGCTGGCCCGGCTCGGCGTGACGATGGTGCCGGTGCTCCGGCCGTACGAAAGCGGTCGTCGCCTGGTGGCCCACGGTCTGGCCGCGCGGATGCACCGTCGCCGGGCGATCCTGCGGCTCCAGCCGCACGTCGACGCCGGCAACCCGGCCCAGGCGGACGCGGTCACCGATCGGGTGCTGGCCACCACGGCACTCGATCCGGAGGAGGTCGACCTGCTCATCGACCTGGCCGGGACCGCCTGCCAGTCGCACGCCGACGCGGTCGAGGAGCGAGCCCGCCGGGTGCTGCGCTGGGCCCGGACCATGCCGTGGCGCTCGGTGAGCGTGGCCTCCGGCGCGATGCCGCCCAACCTGGACGACCTGCCGACCGACCGCCCGGTGGCGGTGGGCCGGCTGGACGCCCGGGTGTGGGCGCGGCTGGGCGAGCCCGGGATCGGATACGCGGACTACGGCGTCACCTCGCCGGTCCGGCGGCTCGGCGTGCAGCATCACCGGCAGCTGCCGACGTTGCGGTACACGACCGAGCGGGAGTGGTGGATCTACCGCTGGGCGCGGCGTGGCGGGCGCAGCGACGACCGGTGCCACGACCTGTGCCGGACCCTGGTCACCTCGGCGCAGTGGCCGGCGGCCGGCGCGAAGTTCTCCTGGGGTGATGCCGAGATCGCCCGGCGGGCCCGGACCGCCCGGGGCGCGGGCAGCTCGGCGAGCTGGATCGCGTGGAGCACCTCGCACCACATCTCGCATGTGCTGCGGACCCTGCCGGCCCAGTGAAACTGTCGTACGCTTGTTCTAATGTCGCTCACGGCCGCTTTGGCGTACGCCCGGCACGGCATCCCCGTCCTGCCGGTGCACACGCCTGGCCGGGATGGTGTCTGTTCCTGCCACCGGGGAGCGCGCTGCGACAGTCCCGGCAAGCATCCGCTGCTGCGGCACGGCGTGACCGAGGCCAGCACCGATCCCCGCCGGATCGAGCTCTGGTGGGCGCACTGGCCGCGGGCCAACGTGGGCCTGCGCACCGGCGTGGTGATGGACGTCGCCGACATCGACTCGGCGGCCGGCTGGCACGGGCTGCGCCACCTGCTCGGCGACGAGATCCCGCCGGGCCCGCAGGTGCGCACCGGCGGTGGCGGCCGTCACCTGTGGTTCCACCCGACCGGTTACGGCAACCGGGTGCGCCTGCTCCCCGGCCTGGACTGGCGCGGCGCCGGCGGCTATGTGCTGGCCCCGCCGTCCCGGCACGCCGGTGGCGCCGGCTACACCTGGATCCACCGGCCCGGGCCGGAGCTGCCGGTCAGCCCGCCGGCGCTGCGCGAGCTGATCGCCGGGCCGCCACCGGCTCCGCTGCCCGCGGTGGCGCACCCGGACCGGTACGCCGAGGCGGCCCTGGAGTCCGCCGTCGGCCGGGTGTCGCAGGCCGCCGTCGGCTGCCGCAACGACACGCTGAACCGGGAGGCCTTCGCGCTGGGCCGGTTCGTCGGGGCCGGTCTGCTCGACGCCGGCACGGTCCGCCGGCAGCTGGAGGTGGCGGCCCGGTCGGCCGGGCTGGGCCGGCAGGAGATCCGTGGCACGATCCGGTCCGGCCTGGACGCCGGGCGCCGGCAGCCGTTCGACCACGCGGCCTGAAACCTCTCCTCCGTGTGTGCTGCGTCACTCCGTCGCCCCGGTCTCGGGACGGCGCGCTGGCCTGGGGAGATGGCACGGATGAGGGGGCCAGGGATGACCGATGGGACCTCCGGAAACGGATGATCGGGTCCGCCGCGCGCCCGCCGACCGGCCCGCCGCGCCGGTAACCTGGCAGGCAACCGGCCGGGGGGCGATGGTGCTGCAGTGGGACGTCATCGGCGACACCGAGCAGAGTGTGCTCGCCGATCCCGTGCGCCTGCGTTCGGTCCGGCAGCTGGGGCGTCCCGGGCCGGATGAGGCGTTCGACCGGGTGGCGATGCTGGTCCGCAAGCTGGTCGACGCGCCGCTCGGGGTGGTCTGCCTGGTCGACGCCGAGGAGCAGTTCCTGGCCGGGCAGGTCGGCATGCCGGAGCCGTTCGCCAGCGAGCGCGCCATGCCGCTGACCCACTCGTTCAGCCGGCACGTGGTGGTCGCCGGCGAGATGCTGGTGATCCCGGACGTGCGCGACGACCCGCGGATGCGCGGCAACCCGTCGATCGAGCAGCTCACCGCGATCGCGTACGCCGGCGCCCCGATCACCGACCCGGACGGGCTGGTGGTGGGCGTGCTGTGCGCCGTCGACCACGAGCCACGGGACTGGACGCCGAGCGAGATCACGCTGCTCACCGAGCTGGCCGCGGTCTGCTCGTCGGAGGTGTGCCTGCGGATCGCCCGGGCCTCCGCCGAGGAGGCGCAGCGGGCCGCCGAGTCCGCCCACCAGCAGCTGGAGCTGCTCACCGACCTGACCGAGTCGCTGGCCGCGACGATGGACATCACCGAGGCGATGCGCCGGCTCGGCCGGATCGTCACCACCCGGCTGGCCGACTGGTGCGTGGTCACCTACGCCGACGAGCCCGGCACCGAGCCGCACGTCAGCGCGGCCCACCGGGACCCGGCGCGGGCCGCCGACATGGCCCGGCTGGCCGACCTGGCCGCCCGGTCCCGCACCGACCTGCAGGCGATCGTGCTGGCCGCCCGCCGGCACGGCCGCCCGGTCCGCCGCGCCGACGGCCCGGCCCGGTTGCGCGGCCGGCTCAGCGACGCGGAGATCGCCGCGATCGCCACCTCGGCCGGTCTCGGGTCGTCGATGGTGGCCCCGATCATCTCCCCGGTCCGGCGCCGGGTGATGGGCGCGGTGCTGCTGGTCAACGGGCCGGACCGGCCGTCGTTCAGCGCCGCCGAGGAGCGCGTCGCCGCCGAGATCGGCCGGCGCGCCGGGCTCGCCGTGGAGAACAGCCGGCTCTACCGCGAGCAGCGGCACGTCGCCGAGGTGCTGCAGCGCAGCCTGCTCACCGAGCTGCCCGCGCTGCCCGGCGTCGAGCTGCACGCCCGCTACCTGCCGGCCCAGGACGGCGCCGCGGTCGGCGGCGACTGGTACGACGCCTTCGCCCAGCCGGACGGCAGCGCGCTGGTCGCGGTCGGCGACGTGGCCGGCCACGACATCGAGGCCGCGGCCACCATGGGCCAGCTGCGCAACCTGGTGCGCGGCGACGCCTACGGCCGCACCGACGACCCAGGCGTCCTGCTCACCCATCTCGACCACGCCCTGCACGGCCTGCGCGTCCCGGCCGCCGCCACCGCGGTGCTGGCCCGGGTCCGCCAGTCCTGGTCCGGCTACCAGATCAGCTTCGCGAACGCCGGCCATCCGCCGCCGCTGCTGCTCCTGCCGGACGGCCGGGTCCAGGTCTGGTGGGTCCCGCCGGAGCCGTTGCTCGGCCTCCCGCAGCAGGACCCGCGCACCACCACGACGCGCTACGTCCCGCCCGGCTCGACCCTGGTGCTCTACACCGACGGCTTGGTCGAGGACCGCGACCAGCTGCTGGACGACGGGGTGGCCCGGCTCGCCGAGGTCCTCCGGCACTGCGCGGTCTATCCCGGGGACGAGTTGTGCGCCCGGCTGCTGGAGGTCGCCCCGCGCCGGAGCGACGACATCGCCCTGCTCCTGGTCCGGCTGACCGGCTGAGAAAAGGTCCGGCTGGCGAAAAAGGTGCGGCCGGCTGAGCCGCAGGTCAGGCGGGCGGCTCGTCGTGGGTCGGCGGGCCGCCGTGGGTCCACGGCGTCTCGGACGGGTCGGGGAGGGCGCCGCCGCGGCGGAACTCCTCGCTCAGCGTGGTCAGGATCAGGCGTTCGCCCACGGCGGGGACGCTGCCGGGTTCGGCGACGAGCTTGCGGCCCATCCCGCCGGACAGCTCCAGCAGCACGTCGGACTCGACGATGTCGGACGCGGCGGACTGGACCCGGGCCACCGAGATGACTCGGGCCTTCTGGCCGGGGCGGGCCGGGGAGGTCAGCGCGGTGCCCGGCTCGACGCGGACCGGTTCGCTGGTGCGGACCATGATCCGGGGACGCAGGACCGGCCGTTTGCCGCTGTCGTCGATCCGGTCCGGGGCCGCGAGGGTGACCGTCCCGGCGAAGGCCGCCCCGGCGAGCCGGTACTCGGCCATCACCAGCGGGTCGTCGAAGGCGCGCTGGACCGCGTACCGGGAGGCCGCGCTCTCCAGCCGCTGCAGCCGGGCGGCGGCCGCGACCGCGCCGTCGCGGCGGGGCTGCGGGGCGCCGCCCTCGGCGACGTGCTGGGCGAAGGCCGTGTACGCGTCCTTGTCGCCGTCCCAGCGCAGGCCGACCCGCTCCCCCGCCGGCAGCCGGCGCAGCAGGTCCAGGGTCCGCCACATCCGGTCCCAGGTGGGCAGGAGCAGTTCGCGGAGCACCTCGGGGAGTTCCGGGGCGGCGCGTTCGATCAGCGGGGCGAGCACCTTGTTGTCGAAGTCCGGGTCGGTGGCCGGGCCGGCGACCGGGCCGTTCTCCACCGCCCGGGCCGCGGCGGCGCCCTCCTCGATCCAGGCCAGCAGCACGCCGAGTTGGGCGTCCTCGGCCCCGCTCTGCCCGGTGGTCCAGTGCAGTCCGAGCGCCTGCACCGCGGTGAGCAGCAGGGACGAGCCGGGCACCTCGGCGCTGTTGGCGAAGAAGGTGAGCCACCGGCCGAGCAGCGGCACGGTGACCGGGACCGGGTGGTCGCCGTCGACCGTGCGGAACCGGGTGGAGCGGCCGAACAGGCGCAGGAAGTCGACGCCGGCCGGGTTCGGCACCCAGAGCTGCGGGGCGTCGGTGTACCGGGTCCGGACGTCCTTGCCCCGGTCGACCGGCACCTCCTCGGTCCGGTCGGTGAACGAGTCGACGTACCCGACCAGGATCTGCCCGAGCCGGTCGGCGAACCGGAACCGCTCGTCCCGGTCCCGTGGCTGGGTGACCACCAGCAGCTCGGGTCTCGCCGGGTCGGTGCCGGCCAGGGCGGCCAGCGGCGCGTTCGCCTCGCCGGCCATGGCGAGCGGGATCAGCACCAGCGGGTGGTCGTGCACGTGCAGGTGGCGGACGGTGGCGATCGGCTGTGCCCGCCCGGCGGCGACGGCCTGCGCCCGGGCGAGAGCGGTGAGCGCGCTCAAGGAGCAGCCCCGGGTGCCGGCGACGGCGCGAGCGGATCCGCGTACCCCGAGGAGAGCGCCTCGGTCCGCAACCGGAGAGCGGCCCGCAACATCGCCGCGGCCTCCTCCTGGTCCGGCGTCGGCGCCTGCGCGCCGGTGGCCAGCGCCAGCACCTCGTCCACCGACTCGATGCCGCCGAGCGCCTCCCGGACCGGCCGCCCCAGCGCCCCGGTCGTCCCGGCCGCCTCGTGCCGGCAGAACACCGAGAGCTCGCAGGTGGACAGGCACTCCGGGGCGTACCGCGGGGTGATCTGGCCGAGCGCCACGGTCAGCTCCTCGGCCGGCCGGGCCAGGTCGAAGGTGACCGACGGCGGGAGCGCGTCGATGATCTCGCCGACCGAGGCCAGCCGGGACAGCTGCCGGCGCAGGGTGGCGAGCTGTTTGCGGACGTCGAGCCGGACCGCGACCGGGCGCATCGCGAAGTTCTCCGGGCAGACCAGCACCACCTCGTGGTCGACCAGCCGCGGGTCCGACCCGAGCCGGGCGAGCAGCTCGCGCAGGGCCAGCACGTAGAGCGCGGCCTGGGTGGCGGCCGCCGACACCTTGGCGCTCTCCGCCTGCCCGTCCACGATCGCGAACGACTTGATCTCGACCACCTGGAGCCGGCCGGCGTGCGCGTAGGCGACCAGGTCGGGCTCCAGGTAGACGGTCTGCCCGGCGACCTCGAGGGTGAGCAGCGGGTGGTCGATCAGCGCCGCGGACGCGGAGGCGAGCAGGGCGGCGGTACGCGCGTGCCGGTCCCCGAGCGTGTCGTCGGAGTCGGCGCCGAGATCCTGGTACGGCGAGTCGGCGGAGGCGTCGAGCACCGAGCGGAGCAGCGCGCAGTCGTCCGCCTTGAGCATCGCCTCGAACGCGTTGCCCCGGGACAACGCGAACCGGGACTGGCCGAAACTGCCCGGGAAACCCACCGTCTCGGCGAGTTTCAGCTTGTCGACGCCGGCCGCGTCGAGGACGGCGCGCCGGTTGCAGCCCGGGTTGCCGGTCAGCGCGGCGATCGTGCGCGCGTTGTGCCGTTTGGCCTTGCCGGAGCCGCGCAGCTCGTCAAGCCGGGTCATCAGAGCCCTTCTTGATCGACAAATCAGGGGAAGTCTACGGTACGGCGGAATTCGCGCCGCCTTTCACCCGCGAGAGGTGAATAAAACGCACATATCAGTCACAAAACCGGCGGCGCGCTAGGTTCGAGGCATGCCGAAGGCCATCTGGAACGACGAAGTGATCGCGGAGAGCGACGACACCGTGGTGCTCGAGGGGAACTATTACTTCCCGCTCGCCTCGGTCCGTGAGGACGTCCTCATCCCCTCCGACACGCACACCGTCTGCCCGTGGAAGGGCAAGGCCTCCTACTACTCCCTACGAGCTGACGGGCAGACCGCCGCGGACGCCGCCTGGTATTACCCGGACCCGAAACCGGATGCCTCGGCGGTCCGGGACCGGGTGGCCTTCCGCAAGGACGTGAAGGTGGAGATCTGACCCAGCACACCGGGGGCCCGCTCACGCGATGCGCGGGTGGGCCTCCTCGATCGCGGTGACCTCCAGATAGTCCAGCATGTCCCGCTGCTCGGCGGGATCCAGCGCCCGGAAGGCGGCATACGCCTCGTCCCGGGCGTTCGTCGTCTCCGCGGCCAGCAGCGCGATGATCGCCGACCAGGCCAGCGACACCCGGTCGAAGAGCCGGGCCCGGCGCAGCGAGGTGAGCCGGGTCAGCATCGCCACCTTGGTCACCGCGTCGTCGTCGTGCGGCACCCGGTCGCAGAGCTCGAACAACGCCTTCCCCCGGTAGGGGTGCTCGGCCTCGATCATCCGGGCCAGCTCGGCGTTGTCCATCTGGTCGACCGCCGGGGCCGGGCCGCGCCGGGGCAGCCGCGGGCTCGGTTCAGCGTGCACGGCTGTCCCGCCCACCCTCGTGACCGCCGCCCGGCGCCTGGTGCGGCAGCGACGGCGTGGTCGAGAAGCTGGGGAACGGCGCCCGGGCCGGCATCACCGGGGCGGCCGGCTCGTCCGGCTGCGACGGGAAGCGCTGGGTGAAACTGTCCAGCACCGCCTTGCCGGTCTCGGTCTCCGTGCCCACCGTCGCCTCGACCGCGTCGGCCACCCGCTCGGCCAGCGCCGACTGGGCCCGGCGGATGGTCCGCAGGATCTCGGTCGCCAGCCCGGGCGCGCCCAGGCCCAGCGACCGCTCGTCCAGCTCCAGCCCGGTCACGTTGCCGGAACTGGCGACGGTGACCAGGATCGCCCCGTCAGCACCGGCAGCCGACGCCTGCAGCGCCGCCACCCGATCGGCCAGCGCGGCAGCCGCACCCCGTGGCCGGGGCGCGCCGCCCGCGGCGCCCAGATCTCCACCCAGCACGTTTCGCCCTCCGTAACCGATTCGCGGCGGTGATGTCCCATGAGATCACGACCGCGCCATCCCCGCGAGCACCCACCGTAGCGACTCCCGGCGCTCACCCGACCCGGCGACCGCCGTAACCTTCAGACAACGCATCGACCGCCACGATCAAGGGGGTGCCGTGGAGACGGGTCAGCCGCACGACGCACACGCGCCGGACTGGCGGTCCGCGATGATCGACGTCTCCGAGTCCACCCTGGACGAACTGGTCGCCCGCGAGGACTCCGCTCTGGATCACTGCCTGCGCCGGCTCGCCGACGACCTGGCCGGGTCCAGCGAGCAGATCGCCGGCTTCAATTCGGCGCTCTGACCGGGCAGGATCGCCTCGTGCGCCAGTTCCGGCTCGCCGACGCGGACCTCGCCGCCCTGGGCGCCGGCCGGCCCTCGGCCGACACCCTCGCCCTGCTGCGCCGGGCTCGGCTCAGCCGCCATCTGCTCCTCTTGCGGGAGGCCCGGCGCGCGGTTCCGGACGACCCCTTCTGGTACGTACGGCTGCGCGCCCTGCCCGCCGAGGAGTCCCGTGCGTGGTCCGCCGACCCGATGACCGGACTGTGGGCCGCCCAGCTGCTGGCCGCGCATCGGGCCGGCACGCCGCCCACTGTCGGTGATCTGCCCGACCCGGCCGGGCATCCTCTGGTCACCACGCACGCCGGCCGGACGCTGCGGATCCGGCTGGACGACCGGAGCCCGCTGCGGCACCTGCTCGGCCTGCCGCCCACCGAGCCGCTCACCCCGGAACGGGTGGCGCACTGGCAGCGATGCCTGGACGCGGCCTGGCGGATCCTGGTCAGCCGCCATCCGGACGCCGCCGGGACGCTGGCCGGCGTGCTGCGGGTGATCGTGCCGGCCCGGCCGGACCCGCTCGCCGAGGGCGTCAGCGCCACCTCGGCGGAGGCGTTCGGGGCGGTCGCGATGTCCCCGCCGGCCTCCGGGACCGGGCTGACGGCAGCCCTGCTGCACGAGACCCAGCACAGCGTGCTGAACGCGGCGCACGGGCTCTTCCCGCTGGTCGAACCGGGGGCCGGGCGGGACTATTCGCCGTGGCGGGAGGATCCGCGGCCGGTCTTCGGCATCCTGCACGGGATCTACGCGTTCCTGGCGGTGACCCGGTTCTGGCGGGCCGAGCTGCGGGCCGGCCCGGTGGCACGGGGCGCGAGCGAGGCCGAGTTCGAGTTCGCCCGCTGGCGGGGCGCGGTGCACGAGACGGCCGGGCGACTGCTCGGCGGTGGGGCGCTGACCCCGGCCGGCGCCCGGCTGGTGGCCGCGCTGCGCGACGAGGTGGCGCCGTGGCTGGCCGAGCCGGTGGACCCCGAGGTGGACCGGCTGGCCGGGCTGGCCCGGGACGACCACCGGGCCCGCTGGCGGCTGCGGAACCTGACCGTGTCACCGGAGGCGGCCGCCGCGCTGGGCGCCGCGTGGCGGGCCGGGCAGCCGGCGCCACCGGTCCCGGTGACCGTGGCCGGGACGGAACGGGTGGCCGAGTCGAGCCCGCGGCTGCGGCTGATCCGGGCGCTGCTGCGGGACAGCCCGGAACGGGCGGCGCCGGACGGCGATGACGCGTGCCTGCGGGGGGCATGGCGGGTGGCGCTGCGGGCGTACGAGAAACGGCTCGTGGCGGACCGTGCCGACCTGGCGGCCTGGAACGGGCTCGCCCTCGTCTCCCCGCATCGCGCCCTGCGCGAACGGCCGGAGCTGGTCCGCGCCGCGGCGCTCGCCGTGCCCGGAGCGGACCTCGCGGACCTGGCCGCCTGGCTCTCCCGCTGAGCGCATCGGCGTCTGCACGTGCAGCCGAAGGTGCTCCGCGGATCGCCGGTTGCAAGTCGGTTGACCTGCGGTTTTGTCCTCGGTACGGATGCGGAAAGGCGAGCTGGATCACTTAACCCGGCCACCGGCGGACCGATGTGAGCGTCCGGAGGTGGATCGTGGCTCGGAAAGCACTGTTGGACCGGATGCGGCGCGTCGTCGACGACGGCGTGGTTCTGGCTTCGCTGGTACTGCTCGTGTGGCCGGCGGCGGACGCGGCCGGCCAGACCTGGGTGGCCCGGCTGGTGCCGGTCGCCGCGGCCCTCTGTCTCGGGCTGGCGATGCTGCTGGTCGCGCCGGAACGGCCGATCCTGCGGTTCGCGCCGATCGCGGCGGCGCTCGCCGTCAGCGGCATCCGGCACCTGCAGGGCGAACTCGCCCGGGGCGCGGTCTGGCTGCTGCTGGCGATGGCCGTGGCGGTGCTGGTCCGCCGCTGGATCGGGGCCGGCACGGACAGCGCGCTGATCCGGGAGATGACCACGCAGCGGGCGCTGCTGGCCCGGCAGGCCTACCGCGACCCGCTGACCGGGGTCGGCAACCGCAAGATGTTCCTGGAGCGGGCCGAGCACGAGCTGGCCGAGGCGAGCCGGACGATGACCGCGGTGATCGTGGTCGACCTGGACGGCTTCCGCGACCTGAACGACACGCACGGCCACGAGATCGGCGACGGCCTGCTGCGCGCCGCGGCGGACCGGCTGGCCGCCAACGTCCGGGCCAACGACGTGGTGGCCCGCCTCGACGGCGACGAGTTCGTGGTGCTGCTGCCCGGCCTGGAGGACGAGCAGGCGGCGATCGCGGTGGCCGAGCGAGTGCTCACCGAACTGCACCGGCCGCTCGAGGTGGACGGGATCACGATGATCGTCCGGGCCAGCGCGGGTGTCGCGCTGACCGCCGGCGGCGTCGGCATCGACCACGTGCTGCGCGAGGCCGACCAGGCGCTGCACCGGGCCAAGCTGGACGGCGGCGGCGCGGTCCGGCGGTTCGACCCGGAGCTGTTCGCCCTGGAGGAGCAGCGCCGCAAGGCCGAGGGCGACATCATCCGGGCCCTGGACCTGGGCGAGTTCGAGGTGCACTACCAGCCGATCGTCGACCTGGACGGCGAGCACACCGTCGGCGTCGAGGCGCTGATCCGCTGGCAGCACCCGGAGAAGGGCCTGGTCCCGCCCGGTCTCTTCCTGGAGCTGGCCGAGCAGCTGGGCCTGCTCCCCCGGCTCGGCGGCTGGGTGCTCGAGGAGGCCTGCCGGCAGGCGGTCAACTGGCAGCGCCAGTTCCCCGGCTTCGAGATGAACGTCAACCTGTCCGCCTCGCAGCTGAGCAACCCGAACCTGGTCGCCGAGGTCCGCGCGGTGCTGGAGCGCACCGGCCTGGAGCCGGAGCACCTGGTGCTGGAGCTGACCGAGTCGGTCGCGCTGGTCGACCTGGAGGAGTCCGCCCGGATCCTCAGCGAGCTGAAGGACCTCGGGGTACGGATCGCGCTGGACGACTTCGGCACCGGCTTCTCCTCGCTCAGCCACCTGAGCGCCCTCCCGGTGGACGTCGTCAAGATCGACCGGTCGTTCGTGCAGGCGATGCCGGAGAGCGGCGGGGCGTCGGTGGCCGAGGCGGTGCTGCACATCGCCCGGACCTTCAACCTGGCGCCGGTGGCCGAGGGCGTCGAGGACGCGGCGCAGGCCGAGTGGCTGCGGGACCTGGCGTGCAGCCGGGCGCAGGGCTACCACTTCGCCAAGCCGATGCCCGCCCTGGGCGTCACCGAGCTGCTCGACAAGCAGGCCGACGCCGACGCCGACAAGGACGTCCCGCTGGCCTCCTGACCCGCCTACAACGGCGGCAGATCGATGTCGGTCTCCAAGCGCTTGCCGGCGGCGGTCACCTGGAAGATCGGGTGGCCGTCGCCGTACGCCTTGGTCAGCGCCGCGAGGGCCTGCTGCTGGGCGGCCTCGTCCTGATCGGCGAGCGCCAGGTTCCACGCGCAGGCCACCGTGTCCGGATGGTCGGCGCCGCGCACCACCCTTGACCGGCGCAGCGTGTCCGCGGCCAGCTCCCGGCCCGGCTGCGCCTCACCGGCCGCGAACAGGTCGGCGGCCAGCCCGTTCGCACAGCTCAGCGTGAACGGGTGGTCGGCGCCCACGCTGCGCCGCAGGCCGCCGAGCACCTCCTCGTCGATGGTCCGGGCCTCGGCGTGCCGGCCGGCCGCCCGCACCACCCCGGCCAGCCCGGCCGACGCGGCCAGGGTGAACGGGTGCTCGTCGCCGAGCACCGCGTGGAACCGGATCACCGCGCGCTCCAGCAGCTCGTGCGCGCCGGTCAGGTCGCCGGCGGCGCGCACACAGTTGGCCAGCGAGACCGCGGTGGCCAGGGTGTCCACGTTCAGATCGCCGAACCGCTGCCGGCACGCGGCGAAGTTGGCGGTGGCCAGTTCCCGGGCCTCCGGCCGGCCCCGCCGGTGCGCGGCCATCGCGGTCAGCCGGCCGGCCCAGAGCGCGAACGGGTGATCCTCGGCCACCTGCTCGGCGTGCCCGCCCAGCACGGTCGCCACCCCGGCGTAGTCGCCCAGGCCGAACAGGTCGTAGGCCAGCGCGGCCCGGGACGCCAGGGTCTCCGGGTGGCCGTCCACAAAGATTGCCTGCCGGTGCCGCAGGGTCTGCTCGTCCAGCGACCGGGCACCCCGGAAGTCGCCGATCAGCCGCAGGTCGATGCCGAGGTTGTTGGCGCAGCGCAGCGCGGTCGGGAAGCTCTCCCCGAACAGCCGGCGGTAGCGCACCAGGTTGTCCGCGTCCAGCTGCCGGGCCTGCCCGAAGTGCCCCTGCATGCGCAGATCGCCGCCGACGCTGTTCGCGGTGGCCAGGGTGGCCTCGTCGTCGGCGCCGAACACCTCCCGCTGGGTGCGCAGCGTCTGCAGGTTCAGGGTCCGGGCGTCGGTGGTCCGGCCCACCGCCCGCAGCGCGTTGGCCAGGTGGAACGAGGCGAGCAGGGTCTGCTCGGCGGACTCGCCCAGGGCGTCGCGCCAGCGGGCCACCGCGGCGCCGGCCAGCTCCCGGCTGGAGTCGTAGTCACCCCGGGCGAAGTGGAACCGGATGCAGTTGATCACCAGCTGGCGGACCTCCTCGGCCTCGCCACCGAGCAGGTCGGAGTGGATCAGGTGCGGGGCCAGCTCGGCGTACCGGTACCAGCCGGCCGGGTTGTCCGGATCGCCCGGGTCGGCCGCGGACAGCATGCCGCGCACCGTGCGCAGCAGCTCGGCGTGCCGCTCCGAGCTCAGCTCCTGGCCGAACATGCCACGGATCAGCGGATGCACGGTGAGTCGCTCGCCGGACGGGTCCAGGCCGGCCAGGCCGTACCGCGCGATCCGGCGCATCGCGGCCCGCAGCCGGCGCTCCACCCGCACCGTGCGGGCCATCTCCGGGTCCAGCGGCAGGGTGCGCGCCGCCCAGAGCAGCTGCCAGGAGATCGGCGCGCTGGCCAGGAAGGTGCACAGCTCGAGCAGCACCCGGTCGGCCGGGGCGGCGGCGCCGAGCGCCTCGGCGGCCAGACCCCAGGTGACCCGCAGCGGGGTGGGAAAGGCCAGCTCGGCGGCCCGGCGGTCGTAGCGGTCCAGGTACTCCGGCACCGGCCAGCCGGTCGCGGACCGGACCGCGGCGGCCAGGTCGAGCGCGATCGGCACGTCACCGAGGCGGGCGGCCAGCCGGTCGGCGTCGGCCGCGGACAGCTCCGGAGCGCGGGCCCGGAGCAGGTCGACGGCGTCCGTCCGGTCGAACACCGGCACCGGCAGCACCTGCGCCACCTCGGCGGTCCAGCGCGGATTGCGGCTGGTCACCAGCACGTGCCCGGCGCCGGACGGCAGGTACGGCATGATGTCCTCAGGCCGGTTCGCCCCCTCGAAGACGACCAGCCAGTGCCGATAGGGCTCGCCCCGGCTCAGCGCGTCGCGGACCGCGCCGAGTGTGCGGTTCAGATCGCGCGCCTCCGGCAGGCCGAGCCGCTGCGCCAGGCCGGCCAGGGCGGCGCGCATCCCGGCGTTCTGCTCCGCCGGGATCCACCAGACCAGGTCGTAGGCGTCGGCGTGCCGATAGGCATATTCCACCGCCAACTGGGTACGTCCAGTTCCGCCGAGTTGATGGTCCGGACTCGGCAGCAACACCACCGGACCGTTGCCGAGCAGGACCCGCACGCGGGACAGTAAGTCTTCACGGCCCACGAAACGGGGGTTGCGCGGCGGCAGACCGCCACGGATCGGCACACCGTGCTCCTCACGTCTTGGTGATGCCGATTACCGTACGTGGAACCCCCGCCACAGCAAAGCGGGCACACGCCCGGTGAGACGGAAGGCCCCCGGTGATCGAAGAAGTGACAACGCTGGATACCGCCGGCGGCACCACCACCGTCTCGCTGCGCGGCGAGATCGACGTGCTGACCGTCGAGCAGGTCCGGGTGGCCCTCGGCGAGGCGGTCGCCGGCCGGCCCGGCCGGATCGTGGTGGACATGGCGGACGTGGCGTTCATCGACTCGACCGGGCTGGGCGCGCTGATCTCCGGCTTCCAGCGGGCCCGTGACCAGGCGATCCCCTTCTCACTCTCGCGGCCCAGCGACAACGTGCGGCAGATCCTGGTGCTCAGCGGCCTGCTTGAGGTGGTCCAGGTCACCCCTTAAGTCATACCCGTTTTCGGTACGGGGTGGGTGCACGTTCGCCCGCTCGCATAACCCGCTCCCACAGCCCGCTCCCACAGCCCGCTCCCACAGCCCGCTCCCACAGCCCGCTCCCACAGCCCGCCCTCCCAAGGGGGCTCCCCCGCCGGTCAGTGTGGCAGGAAGCGGCGGGGCCGGGCGGGCAGTCTGTGGACAACGCGAAATTGTGGACGACGACCGGAGTGCGCGGCGGCACCTCGCGCTGGGCGAACGGGTTCGCGGTTGCAGCGGCCGCGACGAGCGGCACGGACCGCGGACCACGACGCCACGACGGACCGCGGCCGCCACGACTGGCAGGAACCGCGGACCACGACGCCACGACGGACCACGGCCGCCTCGACCGGCACGGACCACGGACCACGACAACGCCACGGACCACGGCCGCCACGACCGGCACGGACCACCGACCACGACAACGCCACGGACCACGGCCGCCACGACCGACACGAACCACCGACCACGACAACGCCACGGACCACGGCCGCCACGACCGACACGAACCACCGACCACGACAACGCCAGGGACCGCAGCCGCCGCAAGCGAAGCGGACCGTAGGCCGCTGAGCGGTCCGGGGATGGTGTGGGTGTCGCGGCGGGGCCGCCACGGTGCTCCCGGTCGTACCGGAAAATGGGGTGAGCGGGAGCCCGGCGGACCGTGCCGGTCAGGCCTTGGCGGCCGGGACCGCGAGGCCGAGGCCGGGCGCGACCGGTTTGAGGTGTTTGCCGGCGAAGAGCATCAGGCTCAGGATCGAGGCCAGCAGGGCCAGGGCGCCGGCGCCGTACCAGGCCCAGGTGTAGGCGCCCAGCTGGTCGCGGACCAGGCCGGCCGCGGTGGCGGCGATGGCGGCGCCGAACTGGTGGGAGGCGAAGACCCAGCCGAAGACGACCGGGCCGGCGGCGCCGAAGTATTCGCGGCACAGGGTGACCGTGGGTGGCACGGTGGCGACCCAGTCGAGGCCGTAGAAGAGGATGAAGACCAGCATGCTCGGGTGCGCGGTGGCGGCCAGGATCGACGGCAGGACCAGCAGGGACAGGCCGCGCAGCGCGTAGTAGGCGCCGAGCAGGACGCGGCTGTCGACCCGGTCGGTGAGCCAGCCGGAGGCGATCGTGCCGACGATGTCGAAGAGGCCGACCAGCGCGAGCAGGCTCGCCGCGGTGGTGTTCGGCATGCCGTGGTCGTGCGCGGCCGGGATGAAGTGTGTGCCGACCAGCCCGTTGGTGGTCGCCCCGCAGATCGCGAACCCGCCGGCGAGCAGCCAGAAGGCCCGGGTCCGCGCGGCGTCGCGGAGGGCGGTCAGCGCGGCCTTGGCGGCATTGCCGACCGGCTTCGCCGGTGGCTCGGTGACCCCACCGAGAGCGGTCACCCCGAGGTCCTGCGGGTGGTCGCGGAGGCGCCAGAGAATTAGCGGTACGACGAGCAGCGCCACCACCGAGACGGTGAGTGCCGCGGTCCGCCAGCCGTGCGACTCGGTGATCCTGGACAGCACCGGCAGGAAGATCAGGTTGCCGGTCGCGCCGCCGGCCGTGAGCACCCCGGTGACCAGGCCGCGGTGCTTGACGAACCAGCGGCCGGTGATGGTGGCCACGAAGCCCAGCGCGAGCGAGCCGGTGCCCAGCCCGACCAGCACACCCCAGCAGAGCATCAGCTGCCAGCTCTGGTGCATGAACACGGTCAGCCCGGAGCCGAGCGCGACCAGCAGCAGCGCGGCGGCGGCCACCCGGCGGATCCCGAACTTCGCCATCAGGGCCGCGGCGAACGGCGCGGTCAGGCCGTAGAGCAGCAGGTTCACCGAGACGGCGGCGGAGATGGTGCCGAGCGACCAGCCGAACTCGGCGTGCAGCGGCTGGAGCATGACCGACGGCGTGGAGCGGAAGCCGGCCGCGCCGATCAGCGCGATGAACGCGACCGCGGCGACCGACCAGGCGGGGTGGATGCGCATCTTCACGTGATCGATTCTCGGCAGTCCGGGCCGTCCGGGCGAGTGGCCGGGAGGCCATCATGCGCAAGAATCGAGCCATGCATGTCATCGCGGTCCTCGTCCTCGACGGTGTCGTCCCGTTCGATCTGGGCGTCCCCGCCCAGGTGTTCGGCGCCTCCCGCGACCCCGACCGGAACCGGCTCTACGAGCTGCTGTTCTGCGGCGAGGGCCCGGTGCGCACCGAGGCCGGCTTCACGGTGACGCCGGACCACGACCTCGCCGCGGTGGCCCGGGCGGACACCGTGCTGGTGCCCGGCATCCACACCGGCGGCCCGGTCACCGACGGCACGCTGCCCGAGCCGGTCCGCGAGGTGCTGCTCGCCGCGGCCGCGCGCGGCGCCCGGATCGTGTCGATCTGCACCGGCGCCTCGGTGCTCGCCGCGGCCGGCCTGCTCGACGGCCGCCCGGCCGCCACCCACTGGGCCTGGGCGAAGCGGATCGGTGGGCTCTATCCCCGGGTCGACTGGGATTTCGACGTGCTCTTCGTCGACGACGGCGACGTGCTCACCTCGGCCGGGGTCGGCGCCGGGGTGGACCTCTGCCTGCACCTGGTCCGCTCCGATCACGGCGCCGAGGTGGCCAACCGGGCGGCCCGCCGGTGCGTGGTGCCGCCGTGGCGGGACGGCGGTCAGGCGCAGTACATCGAGCGCCCGGTCCCGGCCGCCGCCGGGACCGGCACCGAGCCGACCCGGGCCTGGGTCCTGGACCGGCTGAGCGAGCCGGTCACCCTGGAGGAGATGGCCGGGCACGCCCGGATGAGCGTGCGCACCTTCACCCGCCGGTTCCGCGACGAGACCGGGTCGAGCCCGCGCCAGTGGCTGCTGCGGCAGCGGGTGGAGCACGCCCGGCTGCTGCTCGAGTCGACCGACCTGGGCGTGGACGTGGTGGCCCGGCGGGCCGGGCTGGGCAGCGCCACCGCGCTGCGGCAGCACCTGCACGCCACCATCGGGGTGGCGCCGTCGGCGTATCGCCGGACCTTTCGCCACTAAGTTTTGGGCCGGGATGTCCGATGGAGGGGTGTATACCCTGTGCCGCCGCACTTGAGGACTTCATGGACCAGACCTTCCGGCCTCTGCTCGATGCCCTGAAGCAGATCGGGATCGACCCGCACGCGGTCGATGCCGCGGCCGAGGAGGCACAGCGCAGCGGCCGGCCGGTGCGCGCGGTGCTGATCAACGATCAGGTGGTCACCGAGGAGCAGCTGACCCAGGCGGCCGCGGCGGCGTTCGGGATCAACACCCTGGACCTGGTCGGCTTCACCCCGGACCCGACCGCGCTGAAGCGGATCCCGCTGCCGGTGGTGCTCCGGCACCGGGTGCTCGGCCTGGCGATCACCGACGGCGAGCTGGTGGTCGGCGTGACCGACCCGGCCGACGTGGTGGCGCTGGACGACGTCCGGGCGGCGACCGGGATGACGGTACGCCCGGTGGTGGTGGCCCGCAGCGAGGTCCGCCGGATCATCGAGAAGCTGCAGCGTGAGGACAGCGACCTCGGCGACCTGGCGGACGCCGCGACCGGCGACTCGGCCGGCATGGCCGCGCAGCAGACCAGCACCGACGACGCCCCGATCGTCCGGTACGTGAACAGCCTGATCGAGCAGGCGGTGATGAACCGCGCCTCGGACCTGCACCTGGAGCCGACCGAGGAGGACATGCGGGTGCGGTACCGGATCGACGGCGTGCTGCACGAGGTGGACATCGTCCCGCGCGGCGTGATGGCCGCGCTCACCTCCCGCATCAAGATCATGTCGGGCGTCGACATCACCGAGAAGCGGGTACCGCAGAACGGCCGGATCACCGCGCTGATCCGGGACCGGACGGTGGACCTGCGTACCGCCACGCTGCCCACGGTGTGGGGCGAGAAGATCGTGCTGCGCGTGCTCGACACCGGCGGCATCGACCTGGACCTGCGCAAACTCGGGTTCACCGAGCACAACCTGCGCCGGTTCGAGGAGTCGTTCAGCAAGCCGCACGGGATGGTGCTGGTCACCGGCCCGACCGGGTCCGGCAAGTCGACCACGCTCTACGCCACGCTCGGCCGGATCAGCAAGCCGGAAGTCAACGTGATCACCATCGAGGACCCGGTCGAGTACCGGCTGCGCGGGATCAACCAGGTGCAGGTGAACGCCAAGGCCGGGCTGACCTTCGCCGCGGTGCTGCCGGCCATCCTGCGGTCCGACCCGGACGTGGTGCTGATCGGCGAGATCCGGGACGGCACCACCGCGCAGATCGCCGTCGAGGCGGCGCTCACCGGTCACCTGCTGCTCTCCACGCTGCACACCAACGACGCGCCGGGCGCGGTCACCCGGCTCACCGAGATGGGCATCGAGCCGTTCCTGGTCGGCTCGTCGCTGGACTGCGTGCTGGCCCAGCGGCTGGCGCGGCGGCTCTGCGACTGGTGCAAGGAGGCGTACCAGCCGACCGAGGAGGAGGTGCTGGGCGCCCGCTGGCCGCTGCAGGACCTCGCCTTCCCACAGGTGCTGTACCGGCCGGTGGGCTGCCGCAACTGCGCGAACACCGGGTACAAGGGCCGGATCGCGCTGCACGAGGTGATGCCGATCAGCCCGGAGATCGAGTCGCTGTGCATCCAGCGGGCCGCGGCCGGCGAGATCCGCGAGGTCGCGCTCGCCCAGGGGATGTACGAGCTGCGGGCCGACGGCCTGGCCAAGGCGGCGGGCGGGCTGACCTCGGTGCGCGAGGTGTCCCGAGTAGCAGTCTGACGGCACCCGTATCGCTACTAAACCCGGTCCCCGCGGTGCCGAATCAACAAGCGTCGGAACGCGAACGAGAGGGCCGGAACAGTGAACACGATCGAGCACGAGGTGCGGCAGCCGGCGACGGCCGCCACCGCGGATGACCTCGCCGTGCTCGACCAGTTGCTGATCACGCTGGTCGAATCGCGCGGCTCGGACCTGCACCTGACGGTGGGCTCCCCGCCGATGATGCGGGTCGACGGGTCGCTGCGGCCGGTCCCCGGGTACGGCAAGCTGAACGCCTCGGACACCGAGCTGCTCGCCCGCGCGGCGGTCACCCCGCTGCAGTGGGAGGCGTTCGAGCGCGAGCAGGAGATGGACTTCGCGCACAGCATCGTCGGGGTCTCCCGGTTCCGCGGCAACCTCTACCGGCAGCGCACCTCGTGCGGCGCGGTCTTCCGGGCCATCCCGCACAAGATCAAGCCGCTGGACGAGCTGGGCATGCCGGAGTCGGTGGGCCGGTTCGCCCACCTGCCGCGCGGCCTGGTGCTGGTCACCGGCCCGACCGGGTCCGGCAAGACCACCACCCTGGCCTCGCTGCTCGACCTGGCCAACCGCAGCCGCGCCGACCACATCATCACCATCGAGGACCCGATCGAGTTCCTCCACCCGCACAAGCGCAGCATCGTGAACCAGCGGGAGGTGGGCGCCGACACCGAGACCTTCGCCAGCGCGCTCAAGCACGCGCTGCGCCAGGACCCGGACATCATCCTGGTCGGCGAGCTGCGTGACCTGACCACCACGGCGACGGCGCTGACCGCCGCCGAGACCGGCCACCTGGTGATGGCGACGCTGCACACGCAGAGCGCCACCCAGACCATCGACCGGATCATCGACATCTTCCCGCCGCACCAGCAGTTGCAGATCCGCGCGCAGCTGGCGGCCAGTCTCCAGGGTGTGGTCACCCAGGCGCTGGCGCCCCGCGCGGACGGCAAGGGCCGAGCGGTGATCTGCGAGATCCTCAGCGCGACACCGGCCATCCGGAGCCTCATCCGGGAGGGCAAGTCGCACCAGATCCCGTCCTTCATGCAGGCCGGCAGCAACGAGGGCATGCTCGCCTTCGACCAGCACCTGGCCGAGAAAGTGCGCGAAGGCGTGATCACCATGCAGACCGCTCTGGAGATCAGCCACTCTCCGGAGGAGCTCAAACGGCTCGTCGGACGGAGCTGACCGTGAGCGCGAACAAGACTTTCACCTACAACACCATCGACGCCTCGGGCAAGAAGTCGAAGGGGACCATCGAGGCCCCGAACGAGGCAGCCGCCACGCACATGCTCAAGCAGCGTGGCGAGGTGCCGCTCGGCCTGGTCGAGGCCGGTCAGGGTCTGCAGCGCGAGCTGAAGATCCCCGGCCTGGGCAACCGGGTCAAGCTCAAGGACCTGGCGGTCTTCGCCCGCCAGTTCGCCACCATGACCTCGTCCGGCATGTCGCTGCTGCGCTCGCTCTCGATCATGGAGGAGCAGACCTCGTCGCCGCCGCTGAAGAAGGCGATCGGCGAGGTACGCACCGACGTGGCGGCCGGCGGCGGGTTGTCGGCGTCGATGGCCAAGCACGACCGGGTCTTCCCGCGGCTGATGGTCGCGATGATCCGGGCCGGCGAGACCGGCGGCATGATCGACCGGGCTCTCGAGCAGATCGCCGACAGCTTGGAGAAGGACACCGCGCTCCGCGGCAAGATCAAGAGTGCGCTGACCTACCCGGCGATCGTTCTGGGCTTCACCTTCGTCCTGATCGCGGCGATGTTGATCTTCATCGTCCCGATCTTTGAGGGGATGTTCAAGAGCCTCGGCGGCGAGCTGCCCGGGATCACCCAGTTCCTGGTCACCACCAGCCACAACATGTGGTGGATCGGGCCGCTGGCGCTGGTCGCCGGCTTCGGCACGGCGTTCGGCTACAAGCGGCAGCTCCGCAGCAGCGCCGACTTCCGCCTCAAGGTGGACAAGGTCAAGCTGCGGATGCCGGTCTTCGGTTCGCTGTTCCAGAAGCTGGCGATGAGCCGGTTCTCCCGGAACCTCGGCCTGCTGCTGAACGTCGGCGTGCCGGTCATGCAGGCCCTCGCGGTGGTCGGCGAGACCACCGGCAACGAGGTGATCAACATCGCCATGCAGGACATCCAGGCCACCGTCCGGGACGGCCAGCCGATGTCCACGGCGATGCGGCACCACAAGATTTTCCCCGAGATGGTCAACCAGATGATCGAGGTCGGGGAAGAGAGCGGTCAGATCAGTCAGATGCTCGACAAGGTTGCCGACTTCTACGACAGGGAAGTCGACTCCGCCGCCGAGTCCCTGGCCGCCTCGATCGAACCGATCATGGTGCTCATCATGGGCGCGGTCGTCGGTGGCATGGTCGTCTGCCTCTACCTGCCGATGTTCACGGTCTACCAGAACATCCAGTCGAGCTGACCGAATCTGCTCCTCCCTGGCGTGCGACGCGGCACGCACCGCACCACCCGGCCGCTCCCGACTGCCGGCTCTCCCTTCCCCGCTCCACCCCTGTATGCCTATGGAGGCAATCCCCATGCAGAACGTCATCGACCGCCTGACCGTCAAGCGCGACGACATCCTCGCCAAGAAGGACGACGACAAGGGCTTCACCCTGATCGAGCTCCTGGTCGTGGTGGTCATCATCGGCGTCCTGGTCGCGATCGCCGTGCCGGTCTACCTGAACTACCGTCAGGGCGCGGCCGACAAGTCGGCGCAGTCCGACGTCCGTGGCGCGATCAGCGCGATCGAGCAGTTCTACACGAGCAACGGCAACACCTACCCGTCCGGCGCGCTCAGCAGCATCAGCGGCACCGGCTCGGCGGCCACCACCGTCTCGTCGATCGACCTGAAGGACAGCGGCAACAACAAGGTCGGCTCGATCACCGTCTCCGACAAGACCCAGCTGACCTACGTCCTGAACTCGGCCAGCGACTACACCATCTGCGCCAAGAACACCGGCGGCAGCGGCAAGATCTACGTCTACCGCAGCAAGGACGGCGGCTCGGTGCAGACCGCGACCAGCGGCGTCAACCCCACCTCGACCGGCTGCTGAACCGGATAACGGTCACCGCAACACCATGACGGGTGGCGCCACCTCGGTGGCGCCACCCGCTCCACGTGAGGAAAGGAGCCCGACATGCCACTTCTCCCGCTGCTGGTCGTCGTCGGCGTGCTCGGGCTCGCCATCGGCTCGTTCCTGAACGTGGTGATCCACCGGGTGCCCCGCGACGAGTCGCTGGTCCACCCCGGCTCGCACTGCCCGAACTGCGGGCACGCGGTCCGCAGCCGGCACAACGTCCCGGTCCTCGGCTGGCTGATGTTGCGCGGCCGGTGCGCCGACTGCGCCACCCCGATCAGCGCCCGCTACCCGCTCGTCGAGGCCGGCACCGCCGCCCTGTTCGTCGCGGTGGCCGCCCGGTTCGGCTGGTCCTGGGCGCTGCCCGGATACCTCTACCTGGCCGCCGTCGCGATCGCCCTGGCGCTGATCGACCTGGACGTGATGCGGCTCCCCGACAAGATCGTCCTTCCCTCGTACGCGGTGGCCGCCGCCCTGCTGGTCCCGGCCGCCCTGCTGGCCGGCGACCCGGCCGCCCTGCTCCGCGGCGCGCTCGCCGCGGCCCTGCTCTACCTGCTCTACCGCCTGCTGGCGCTCTGGGGAATGGGCGGCGGCGACGTCAAGCTCGCCCCACTGCTCGGCTTCTACCTCGGCTGGCTGGGCTGGAGCGCGGTGGCGATCGGCGCGTTCGGCGGTTTCCTGCTCGGCGGCCTGGCCGGCGCCGCGCTGCTGCTGACCCGGGCCGCCGGACGCAAGAGCCGGGTCCCGTTCGGGCCGTACATGCTGGCCGGCGCGTTCCTCGCGGTGTTCGCCGCGGCGCCGATCGGCGACTGGTACGCCAACCTGCTCACCTCCGCCCCGTACTGACCGATAGCCGTAGAGACGTCCCCGGACAGAAAGGAAAGACCGATGGCTGGCGCAACACCGATCGGGCTGGACATCGGCTCGTCCTCGATCCGGGCCGTGGAGGTCCGCCGCACCAAGGATGACTACACGCTGACCAACTTCGGGCAGATCCCGCTCGCCCCGGGCACCGTGCACGGCGGCGTGGTGCAGGACCCGCTGACCGTGACCAGCTCGCTCAAGCAGCTCTGGGCGGCGTCCCGGTTCGGCACCAAGCGGGTGCACCTCGGGGTGACCAACCCGCAGCTGGTGGTCCGCGAGATGTCGATCGCCAACCTGCCGGCCGCGCAGATGCGTCAGGCGCTGCCCTTCCAGGTCAAGGACCAGCTGCCGCTGGCCGTCGAGCGGGCGCTGCTCGACTTCTACCCGCTGGAGCAGCCGGGCAACAACCCGACCGTCCGCGGCCTGCTGATCGCCATGCCCAGGGACGCGGTGGTCGACCTGGTGCAGGCGGTGGAGAAGGCCGGCCTGCACGTGACCGGCGTCGACCTGGCCTCGTTCGCCCTGCTGCGCGCCGCCTCCCGGCTGGACGCCCAGGTCGAGGCGATCGTCGACATCGGCGCCGACATCACCAGCGTGGTGGTGCACGCCGACGGTGAGCCGCTGTTCGTCCGGACCCTGCCGCGCGGCGGCTCGGAGATCACCGACAGCATCGCCACCCGGCTCGGCATCCCGGCCGCCCAGGCCGAGGAGCTCAAGTGCCGGTACGGCCTGCACGGCGACGGCACCCCGGACAGCGTGGCCGCGCTCACCGACGCGGTCCGCCCGCTCGCCAGCGAACTGCGCAGCTCGTTCACCTACCTGGCCTCCGGCGAACGGCAGAAGCAGGTCACCCGCCTGTCGCTGTCCGGCGGCGGCGCGCTGATGCCCGGCCTCGCCGAGCACCTGCAGGAGCAGCTCGGCATCGCGGTGATGTACGCGGACAGCACTTCCCGCCTGCGCGACACCCGCCGGGCCCGGGAGCGCGGGTTCGACAGTTTCGTGCCGTCGGCTGCCGTGTCGATCGGCCTCACCCTGGGAGCGGGCCGATGAGCGAGCTTGCGAGCGAATCGATGAGTACAGTTTCGAGCTCATCGCGCCGCCGGAGCGCAGCGGAGGTGGCGCGATGAGCACCACCGCCCTGATGCCGCTGGACCCGTCGGTCTCCCCGCAGCAGGCCACCCGGGTGCTCGGCATCCGCGCCAACCTGCTGCCGCAGGAGATCACCGACGGCCGGCGGGCCCGGCGCACCCGGACCGCCGTGATCATCACCGCGCTGCTGGTGGTCGGCGCGCTCAGCGGCTGGTACTGGCAGGCGGCCTCGTTGAAGAAGACCGCCGAGGCGGACTTCGAGGACGTCACCCGGCAGGTCGCCACGGTGCAGAAGCAGCAGACCAAGTACACCGAGCTGAACCAGACCAAGAACGCCAACACGGTGTTCTCCGGCGAGCTGGCCAAGCTGATGGCCAGCGACCTGTCCTGGCAGGGCGTGCTCGACCTGGTGCGGACCACCGGCGAGGACGCCGGCGCGGAGGTCACCGAGATCAGCGGCATGCTGGCCGGGGCCAGTGGGCAGACCGGCGCGGCGACCAGCGACGGCGCCGTCGGTCAGCTCTCGGTCAGCGGCACCGCGAAGGACAAGAAGGCGGTCGCCAAGTACATCGAGGGCCTGCTCAAGCTGGAGAAGAAGGGTCTCGCCGACCCGTTCGTCTCGAGCGTCTCCGGCTCCGACGACGAGAAGGGCACCAGCACCGACAAGGGTGTCACCTTCAGCCTGAACCTCTCGATCACCGACAAGGCGTTCTGCGGCCAGTGGGGCGAGACCGACTGCACGTCCGGAGGTAACTGATGAGCGGGCTCCGCTCCGACCGCATCTGGCTCTTCGGCGGTCTGGCCCTGATCGTCGTGCTGATCGTGGCCGGCTGGTTCCTCATGATCAAGCCCAAGTACGCCGAGGCCTCCGACATGCGCGGCCAGGTCGAGGACACCACCGCCCAGCTCGCCCAGCTGCGCAAGCGGCTGGCCGACCTGAAGGTGGACAACGAGAACCTGGCCGAGTACCAGGCCGACAAGGCGCGGTTCGAGGCGGCGCTGCCCACCGAGGACGGCATCCCGGCCTTCCTGCGCCAGTTGCAGAGCCTCGGCTCGAACCTGGAGGTGGACGTCAGCGCGTACACCGCCTCCGGCCGCTCCAAGTCGGACACCGTCGGCACGGTCGAGGAGCTGCCGATCACGCTCAGCGCCACCGGCAAGGTCGAGCGGATCAGCACGTTCGTGCAGCAGCTGCAGAACACCCAGCCGCGGGCGGTGCTGATCCAGTCGGCCGGCCTGAACTACGCCGACGACGGCACCGCGGAGCTGTCGCTCACCCTGGTCGCCTTCCGCAAGACCACCACGACCAGCACGGTGGTCACCACCACCCAGTGAACCGGCACCGGCCGGGCCGCCCGTCCGGCGGCCCGGCCGGACTCATGCCGCCATCAGCGTGGCCGCGATGTCGAAGGCCGGGCGGCGCACCGCGTACCGGGTGATCCCCCACCGGCGTTCGCTCTCCGCAAGCTTCGCCCGGATCTCACTCTCGGTGCCGGCCAGCGCATACGGCGTCACCGCCATCTCCGCCTCGGAGATCTCGGCGTCCACGGCCCATTTCGCGTACGTCGCCCCGGCGTCCGCGGTCACCTCGACGTAATGGGCCAGCACCTCGACCGGTGTCCCGCCGGCCAGCTCCACCTGCCGGTCCACCTGCTCCGGGTGGAACCGCGCGGTGTGCTCGTGCCCGTCGGCGAGGGTGCGGCCCAGCCCGGAGAGCCCGATCAGGTCGGCCTGTCCGGCGGCCCAGCGCAGCAGCCGGGTGTTGCCGCCGCCGAAGAGCAGCGGCACCCGCTCCTGCACCGGGCGCGGCGACGTCATGCCGTCGCCGGCCAGCAGCCGCATGGTCGCCTCGGCCACCGCGATGCAGTGGTCCACCCGCTCCTTGACGCCCGGGCGTTCCCGCCCGACGGCGGCCCACTCGGCCGGGGTGTGCCCGGCCCCGACCCCGAAGACCGCCCGGCCCCCGGAGACCACGTCCAGGGTGGCCACGTCGGCGGCGATCAGGATCGGCTCGCGGACGCCGGCGTTCACCACGTACGACCCGAGGCGCAGGGTGCTGGTCACCGCGGCGGCCGCGGCCAGGGCCACGAACGGCGAGGTGCAGCTGCCCGGGTGGTCGGGGGTGTAGAGGGTGTGGAATCCGGCGGCCTCGGCACGGCGGGCCAGGTCGAGCCAGCCGGCCGCGTCGTCGGGCTTCGCCTGCAGGGAAAAGGTGACCATTGCCGGATTCTGCCCAGTGACGGCGATGACTGCCGCATTCTTCTGCGCAGGGCAGAGGCCGCTCCGGGACCGCAACCGGAGAGTTCTGCCGTCGCGCGCCGGGCTGCCGATCAGGAAGGTCCACGCGGAGGAGGAGTGCCATGAACGAGAACCTGATCCTGATCGCCGACGATGACGCCGACGTGCGCGACATGCTCACCGTCAGCCTGGAGGCGGCCGGTTTCCGGGCGCTCGGCGCCAAGGACGGGCACACCGCCGCCCGGATCCTCACCGTCGCCAAGCCGATCGGCATGATCACCGACGTCCGGATGCCGGCCATGAACGGCATGGAGCTGTGCCAGCTGGCCCGCAGCAACCCGGCGATCAAGGACATGGCGATCCTGATGGTCTCCGGCAACAACCACGCCTACGACGTGGACGCCGGCCTGATCTCCGGCGCGGACGGCTACCTGTCCAAGCCGCTCTCCCCGCGGCAGCTGGTCACCGAGCTGCAGGAGCTGATCAGCCGCCGCCACCCGGCCGCCTGACGGCGGTCCGGACCGCCTTCCCCCGCGTCGCCGACCCGAGGGGCCTGGTTCGTCGCCGACCGCTCACCCGCCGGGTGAGCCGGCGAGCGGCCCAGGCGATCCCGGACGAACAGGAACGCCCGGACCGGAGTCCGGGCGTTCCCGCGGCATGGTGGCCGGTGGCCACTCAGGCCGGCTGCTGGTGAGAACTCGATCCAGAAGCCGGTCAGCTCGTCCGGCAGGTGACCGTCGGCCAGGTCCAGTTGCCGTTGGCCATGATCGTCACGCCGAAGTTGTTGCCGCTACCGTTCGGCCGGGCGGTAACGGTGCCCGTCGTGCCGCTGACCGAGGCGTTCCAGCTGTTCTGCAGGCTCTGGCCGCCGTTGAGGTTCAGCGTGACGGTCCAGTTGCTGGCGTTCTGCACCGCGACGTTGAGGTTGAACCGGTCGCCGAACTGCTGGCCGGCGGAGAGGACGGCGGTGCAGTTGCCGCCGGGGTTCTGCGTCGGCCCGCTGGAGGGCGTGGTCGGGTTGCCGCCGCTGCCTTCCCGAACGGTGATGTCGGAGCTGCCCTGGCTCTGGTAGCCCTCGGTGGCCATGATCTGGTAGGCCCAGCTCGTGCCGAGGTTCAGGCCGGCACGCGCCCAGGCGTCGAAGTGGTTGGCGGTGGTGATGGTGCCGCTGCTGCGCTTCTGCTGGCGGACGCTCCAGTACTGGTAGAACGTCGCGGTGCCGTCGATCGACGGCTGGTTGACCCGCTGGGTGCGCAGGATGTCGTACGTGCCGCCGTCGGTGGTGACCGTACCCAGCCGCTGGGCGCCGGTGCTCGGGTTGTAGCTGCCGTAGTTCTCGACGATGTAGTACTCGATGAGCGGGCTGCGCGTCCAGCCGTACAGGGCGAGGTAGGTGTTGTTGTTGCCCGGGTTGTAGCTGCCCGAGTAGGTGACGGTCCGGCGGCTGCCGGTGGCCCAGCCCTTGCCGCCGACCCAGTTGTTGGTGCTGCGGTCCCAGCTGCTGGTATACCGGCCGTCGGCGCGCAGCGTCATGCTCGCGTTGCCACTGTCCTTCCAGAACGAGAAGTAGTAACCGTTGTGGGTTCCGGTGGTGTTCGAGCTGACGGTCCGGTCAGCCTCGGCGTGCGCGGCACCGGCGGTCAGAACCCCGGAGACGGTCATCGCCACGGCACAGGCGGCGCCGGCCAGCAGGCGGAGGCGGCCGCGCCTGCGGCGGTTGGGGGAAGCGAGATCTGCGGTCATCTGAGTGCGTCCTCCTGATGGGGGCAGGGAGCGGCTCCACGGGCACGACCACCCCGGATCGGGGATGTGCCGGCGATGACGACGGCCATCACCGTGCATCGACATGGCACCCGCGGCGGGGATGACAGCTATCGAAGCCTGTCATTGCGCGATCCTGACCCCTCAGCCTCGGCTTGTCAACAACTTCCGGAAATAGTTCGGAAATATCGAGTTGATCTTCCGCAACGGACGCGAATGTATCGGCAGCTCGTGGCCACTATCCGGTCCCATCGTGATACGGGATTGTTGCCTGATGGCCAGCCAGTAGCAGCGTGAATACCGGAAGTTCCGAAACTTTCGGAACCCGGGCGGGCGTCTGCGGCGACGGCGGGCGGACCAGCCCGCACCGGTCCGGGTCGACGGGCGGCCACGCCCGGGCGACGCCGCTCGCGCGAGCTGATGGCCCGGATCGGCCACTGCAGCACCCGGGCTGCCATGATCCATCAACACGCCGGCCGGGATCGAGGCCAAGGCCATCGCCGCCGCCCTCGACACGCTCGGGAGCAGGACGGAAGTGATCTGGCACAAACAAGAACGCCCGGACCGAAGTCCGGGCGTTTATCAAGGGTGGAGCTGAGGGGACTCGAACCCCTGACCCCCACACTGCCAGTGTGGTGCGCTACCAGCTGCGCCACAGCCCCTTGCACTGCATCTTTCCGGTGTCCCCGGCGTTTCCCCCGGGCACGCTGGAAATACTACACACCCCTCCGGGGGCCCTCGCAGCACCCCCTCAGTTCAGCGAGACGTCCGGGGGGAAGTGGGCGACGGCGGCCAGGATGTCGCCCTGGCGGCGCAGGACCATGGCCCACAGGTCGTCCGGGCGCTCGACGAACGGGTCGCCGGGCAGGGCGTCGAAGACGAACCAGGAGCCGGCCGCGATCTCCTCCTCCAGCTGGCCCGCCGACCAGCCGGAGTAGCCCGCGAAGACGCGGATGCCGGCCACGTTGTCGCGCAGGCGCTCCGGGTCGGCGGACAGGTCGAGGGTGCCGAGCGAGCCGGCGACCGGATGAAAACCGGTCACCCGCCTTTTCACCTCGGGGCGGGTGCGGGCCAGGCAGATGGCCGACTCGGGCTGCACCGGGCCGCCCTCGAAGAGCACCGCCGGGTCGCCGGCCAGCTCACCCCAGTTGCCCAGCACCTCGGCGACCGGGACCTCGGTGGCCCGGTTCAGCACCACACCCAGCGCGCCGCCCTGCTCGTGGGCGACGAGCAGCACGACGGTCCGGTCGAAGTTGGGGTCTTTGAGGGTCGGCGTGGCAACCAGCAGCTGACCGGTCATCGACTCCACCGACCGGCCTCCGATCCGCTGTCCCTCACCGAACACGAGACACCTGCCGTCCGTTCGACGTCAACGCCATGCTCAGCACATTAGCCCGACTTTCCGGCCACCGATAAGGTCTGCACATGAACCCGTCACCCCCGGCAGCAGAGATCGGCGTCATCGGCGGATCCGGGCTGTACGCACTCCTGGACGGCGCCATTGAACACGAGGTGGCGACGCCGTACGGTCCGCCATCCGACAAGATCACGGTGGCGTCGGTTTCCGGGCGCCGGGTCGCCTTCCTGCCCCGGCACGGGCGTGATCACCGCTTTCCGCCGCACAAGATCCCCTATCGGGCGAACCTGTGGGCGCTGCGCTCCCTCGGGGTGCGGCAGATCATCGCGCCGTGCGCGGTCGGCGGCCTGCGGCCCGAGCTGGGGCCGGGCACGTTCGTGGTGCCGGACCAGCTGATCGACCGGACCAGCGGCCGGGAGCAGACGTTCTACGACACCGGCGCGGTGCACGTGTCGTTCGCCGATCCGTACTGTCCGGACGGCCGCGCCGCGGTGCTGAATTCCGCCGCCCGGGTGAACGCGGTCGACGGCGGCACCATGGTCGTCGTCGAGGGCCCGCGCTTCTCCACCCGCGCCGAGTCCCGCTGGTTCACCTCGATCGGCGGCACGATCGTGAACATGACCGGTCACCCGGAAGCGGTCCTGGCCCGCGAGCTGGCCCTCTGCTACACCACCATCGCCCTGGTGACCGACCTGGACGCGGGCGTCGAGGGCGACCACGGCGTCACCCAGGAGGAGGTCTTCGGAGTCTTCGCGGAGAACACCGCCCGCCTCCGCGACGTGCTGCTGGACGCGGTCACCAGGCTGCCGGCCGAGCGCGCCTGTCCGTGCAAGGACGCCTTGCAGGGCATCAAGCTCCCGTTCGACCTGCCCTGAGACCCCGATCACAACCCCGTTGGGGTACGCGGTGAGCACCGTCGCGACCGGCCCGAGCAGCCCGCGCCGCTCACCGGTCGACGCAGTCGCTGCTCGTTCCGATCAGGAGGTGCGGCGGCATGCCCGGGGCCGCGTCGGTGACCGTCACGCTCATCCGGCCCTCCTCGCCGAACCGGGCCCACACGTCCGGCAGGCCGGTGTCCAGCGAGTCGGTGCGGACCCGCAGGCCCAGCCCGGCCAGGTGGTCGGCGAGCCGCGGCAGCCGGGCCTCGGGGCCGTCGTCGCCGGGCAGGGTCAGGTCCAACTCGACGCGCACCTGGAACTGACCGGTCGCGCTCTCGCCGAAGATGCCGCCGAACAGCCCGTCGTAGCAGCCGGCCGGGTCCTCGGCGCGGGCCACCGTGGCCGGCACCCCGAGGTGGTCCCGGCCGATCTCGGTGAGCAGCCGCCGCTGCCATTCCTCGGCGGCGGCCACGTCCCGGGCCGGGAAGTCGTGGAACGCGCCGTCGCGGGCGGCGACCGGCGGGCCGGGCGGCGCCTGCCCCTGGTCCAGCCCGGCCGGCCGGGCGCCGAAGGCGTGCTCCAGCTGCGCCCGCTCCCACTTCGCGCCGCCCACCACCAGCAGATCCATCGGTCCGCGGTGGACCCGCCAGGCGATTTTCGCGACCCGGCGGCCGAACCCGCTCCGGTCACCCGGGCCGCCGAGCGGGAGGCGGGTGCTCACGTCGACGTCGACACGGGTCCGGCCGTGCTCGGCCCACACCGTGATCACCGGGTCGGTGATCCCGGCGGAACCCCAGGGATCGACCGGCCGCGGGAAGTCGTCGTCCGCCGGGTCGTGCCGCACGATCAGCACCCCGGCCAGCGTCACCACCAGCAGCGCCGCGAGCACCGCACCCTGGCCCCGCCCGGACGCGAGCCACCCTCCGCCGACAGACATCCGCCCATGATGCCGACCCACGGCAACCGGCCCGGCCGGAAGGCGACCGGCCGGGCTAGAAGGTGACCGGGAGGGAGGCCAGCCGGTGGCCGATCGGCATGCTCGGCTGCCAGTCCGGCACCTCGTAGTCGGGCCGCAGGCCGGGGCACCGGTCGAGCAGGATCCGCAGGCACTCGTCGGTCTCCATCCGGGCCAGCGCCGCGCCCAGGCAGTAGTAGGTGCCCATCCCGAAGCTGAGGTGCCGGTTGCGTTCCCGGGTGATGTCGAAGACGTCCGGGTCGGGGAAGACGGCCGGGTCCCGGTTCGCCGCCATCAGCGCCAGGTAGATGTGTTTCCCGGCCGGCACGGTGTGCCCGGCCAGCTGGACCGGCTCGGTGGCGACCCGGCCGATCACCCCGGCCGGGCCGTCGCAGCGCAGCATCTCCTCGACGGCGCGCGGGGTCAGGTCCGGGTCGGCCCGCAGCTCGGCCAGCTGGTCCGGGTGGTCGAAGAGCAGCACCAGCCCGTTCGCGATCAGGTTCGCGGTGGTCTCGTGGCCGGCGAAGAGCAGCAGCACGCAGTTGGCGACCGCCTCGTCCTCGGTGACGATGCCCTCGGCCTCGGCGGCGACGAACATGCTGAGCACGTCCTCGCGCGGCTCCCGGCGCCGGTCCGCCGCGATGACCCGCAGGTAGTCGTGCATCTCCAGCATGCTGCGCTGGGCCGCCCGGAGCTGCTGCACGTCACCGTTGCCGAAGACCGGGACGATGTCGCGGGACCACGCCTGCAGCTGCTCGCGGTCACTGACCGGCATGCCGAGCAGCTCGGCGATCACGTTCGCCGGGAGGGGGTAGGCCAGGTCGCGGACCACGTCCATCCGGCCCTTCGGGGCGACCGCGTCGAGCAGCTCGTGGGTGAACTCGCGGACCCGGGGGCGCAGCCGGTCCACCATGGCCGGGGTGAAGTACCGCTTGAGCAGCTGCTGGAAGCGGACGTGGTCGGCCGGGACGGTGTGCCCCATCCACATCTCGATGGAGCGCCGGACCGGGGCCAGCTCCTCCTGCTCGGCGGGGGTCAGGCGCTGCAGGACGCGGGCCATGTTGGCGCTGTCCATCCGCTTGTCCCGGAGCGCGGCGTTGACGTCGGCGTACCGGGTGAGCAGGTAGGCGTCGAGCTGGGGCAGCCAGGCGAGCGGGCTCTCGGCACGCACCCGGTGCAGGAAGCCGTCCGGGTCGGTCATCGCCTCGGGGGTGAACAGGTCGTAGTCGCGCACTGTCGCGGCGTGATCGCTCATGGCCGCGATTCTGTCCGAACTGAGAGATCGTTATCTATCCCGCTCGCCAGCGGTCGAGGACCACGTCGATGTCGTGGCGGATCCGGGCCCGGGCCTCCTCGCGGGGCACCCCGGCCATCAGCAGCTCGTCGTACGGCGTGTCCTCGTGCCGCACCGAGGCCACCACGGCCCGGGTCACCGCGTCCGGATCGAGCGCCTGGCCGGCGGCGCTGCGGCCGACCCGGCCACTGCTCCGGGCGCCGGCGTGCCGGCCGATCGCCGCCGCCCGGGCCGGCGGACAGCCCGGGAACAGCCGGCCGATCTCCTCGGCCAGCTTCTGCTGGAACACCTCGTCGGCCGCCTCACGCCGCTCCCGGTCCCGCTCCCGGCGCCGGGCCCGGGCCTCCTCGTCGGACAGGCACTGCTGCTCGGCCTGCTCCACCGCGGCCTGCTCGACCAGCAGCCCCTGCCGTTCATACCGCTTACGGGTACGACTGAACCGCACCACCACCGCGGAGAGCCGGCTGGCCTTTTTCGCCCGCCGGGTCAGCGTCGCGTCGCCGGCCGGCAGGAACAGCAGGTGATCGAAGTCCGCGCAGACGAGACAGATCGGCCCGGCGTCTTCCATGATCAGCATGTCGCCGCCGGTGGTGCCGCAGCCGGCGCAGACGAAGTCCTTCAGGGGCAGCACCACCACCAGGTCCGGCGGCTTGCTCTGCCGGGTGGTGATCCGCTCCCGCTGCCGCTCCGGCAGGTCGGCCGCCGTCCAGTGCGTCCGGTACGCCGACTCCACCGCCGGATCACCGGCCTCGGTGAACCGCAACACCCGCCGGTCCCGGGTGGCCGCCAGGTGATCCACCTCGCTGGACACCAGGCCCTGGCTCGCCACCCACCGATGGAAGACCTCCAGCGCGTCGGCCAGCCGATCGGGTGACACCGCCGCGACCGCCTCCAGGCATGCCGCCCGTCCCTGCCGCCAGTCCGTCACCCGCCCGCCCGGCACCCACCCCATCCCGGTCAGCACATCCAGCGGGCTCACGTAACGCTGCCGCGCCAGGGCCTCCTCGGCAGCCTTCACCACCCGGCGCTCCAGCTTGGTCACGGGCTGCATGCCCGGCACGCTACCGGTCCGCGCGGCCGCGAACCATCCTCGCTGCCGCGGCGTCACTCGCCCGTTTCCGGTTCCTTTTCCGGTACGACTCCGGCTCCCGTGGCAGCCGGCTCGCGAGGCCCGCCTCCCGCACGACCGCTGCGCGGCTCGTGCGGGTCCGCTGCGCGTTCCGGAATCCGGCCGGGTGTCAGCGGATTCCGGAACGCGGCCCGGGTGCACCCGGAAGGGACAGCGAGCCCGCACGAGCCGCGTGGCGGCCCGGTGGGGGCCGGGCCTCGCGAGCCGACCACCACGGGAGCCGGAGTCGTACCGAAGAATGATCCGTGGGGATGGTGGTCAGAAGGAGCGCAGGATGTCGTTCACCCGCTCCTTGGCGTCGCCGAAGAGCATCGCGCTGTTCTCCCGGAAGAAGAGCGGGTTCTGCACGCCGGCGTAGCCGGACGCCATCGACCGCTTGAAGATGATCACCTCGCCGGCCTCCCAGACCTTCAGCACCGGCATGCCGGCGATCGGGCTGGCCGGGTCCTCGGTGGCCGCCGGGTTGACCGTGTCGTTGGCGCCGATCACCAGCACCACCGCGGTCCGGGCGAAGTCGTCGTTGATCTCGTCCATCTCCAGGACCACGTCGTACGGCACCTTCGCCTCGGCGAGCAGCACGTTCATGTGCCCGGGCAGCCGGCCGGCGACCGGGTGGATGCCGAACCGGACGTCGACGCCCTTGTCCCGGAGCTTGCGGGTGAGCTCGGCGACGCCGTACTGCGCCTGGGCGACAGCCATCCCGTAGCCCGGCGTGATGATCACCGATTCGGCGGTGGCGAGCATCTTGGCGACCTCGTCCGCCTGCACCTCCCGGTGTTCGCCGTAGTCGGTGTCGTCGGACGGGCCGGCCTCGATGCCGAAACCGCCGGCGATCACCGACAGGAACGACCGGTTCATCGCCTTGCACATGATGTACGACAGGTAGGCGCCGGACGACCCGACCAGCGCCCCGGTCACGATCAGCAGGTCGTTGGAGAGCAGGAAGCCGGAGGCCGCCGCCGCCCACCCGGAGTAACTGTTCAGCATGGACACCACGACCGGCATGTCGCCGCCGCCGATCGAGGCGACCAGGTGCCAGCCGAGCAGCAGCGCGATCCCGGTCACCGCGATCAGCAGCCACAGCGACGGGTCGATCACGAACCAGACGGTCAGCGCCCCGAAGGCGACCAGCGCGCCCACGTTGAGCAGGTTCTTGCCGGGCAGCATCAGCGGCCGCGACTTCATCCGGGCGGACAGTTTGAGGAAGGCGACGATCGACCCGGTGAAGGTGACCGCGCCGATGAACACCCCGATGAACACCTCGGCGCTGTGGATCCCGAGCAGTTTTCCGGCGGCCAGCGCGGTCGCCTCGGCGCCGTCCGGGTCGGCCTCGACGTGCAGGTATCCGTTCCAGCCGACCAGCACCGCGGCCAGGCCGACGAAGCTGTGCAGCAGCGCGATGAGTTCCGGCATCCCGGTCATCTCGACCTTGCCGGCCCGGTACAGGCCGATCGTGGCGCCGATGCCGGTGGCCACCAGCAGCAGGGCCAGGCCGGTGCCGCTCAGGTCGCCGACCACGGCCAGCGCCACGGTCGCGACCAGCGCCAGCGCCATGCCGAGGATGCCGAAGAGGTTGCCGAACCGGGCGCTCTCGTGCCGGGACAGGCCGGCCAGCGCCAGGATGAAGAGCAGGGCCGCGACGAGATACGCCGCCTGGGCCGCGGTTTCGATGGTCATCCGGTCAGCTCCTGGTGAACATGGCGAGCATGCGGCGGGTCACCGCGAAGCCACCGAAGACGTTGATGCTGGCCAGCAGGATGGCGATGAACGACAGCGCGGTCACCACCGGGCCGCCGTGCCCGAGCTGGAGCAGCGCGCCGACCACGATGATCCCGGAGATCGCGTTGGTCACCGACATCAGCGGCGTGTGCAGCGCGTGGTGCACGTGCCCGATGACGTAGTAACCGATCACGATGGCCAGCGCGAAGACCGTGAGGTGGCCGCGCAGCGTCGGCGGCGCGAGCGCCGCCAGCACGAACAGCACGGCCGCGCCGGCGCCGACGAACACCAGGTCCCGGCGCGGCGCCGCGGACGACGAAGCCTTCGGCGCGGCCACCGCCGCGGGAGCCGCCGGGGCCGGAGCCGGGGCCGCCGAGACCGCCACGGGAGGCGGCGGCCAGGTCAGTTCGCCGTCGCGGACGACGGTGATCGAGCGCTGCACGGTGTCCTCGAAGTCGAGCACCAGGGTGCCGTCGCGTTCCGGCGTCATCAGCTTCATCAGGTTCACCAGGTTGGTGCCGTAGAGCTGGGACGCCTGCGCGGGCAGCCGGCCGGCCAGGTCGGTGTACCCGATGATGGTCACGCCGTTCGCGGTGGTGACCGCCTCGCCGGGGACGGTGCCTTCGACGTTCCCGCCGTTGGCGGCGGCCATGTCGACGATCACGCTGCCCGGTTTCATGCTGGCCACCATCCGCTCGGTGATCAGCCGGGGAGCCGGCCGGCCGGGGATCAGCGCGGTGGTGATCACGATGTCCACGTCGGTGCACTGCTCGGCGTAGAGCCGGGCGGCCCGCTCGTTGTAGTCGTCGGACATCTCCTTGGCGTACCCGGTCGAGGAGACCTCGACGTCCGCCGCCTGCACCGCGAGGTACTCCCCGCCGAGCGACTTGACCTGGTCGGCCACCTCGGGCCGGGGGTCGGTGGCCCGGACGATCGCGCCCAGGCTGCCGGCCGCGCCGATCGCCGCGAGCCCGGCCACGCCGACGCCGGCCACCAGCACCTTCGCCGGCGGAACCTTGCCGGCCGCGGTCACCTGGCCGGTGAAGAACCGCCCGAACGCGTGCGCCGCCTCGATCACCGCGCGGTAACCGGCGATGTTCGCCATCGAGGAGAGCACGTCCAGCGACTGCGCCCGGGAGATCCGCGGCACCGCGTCCATCGACAGCACGGTGATCGGCCGCCGGGCGAACTCGCGGACCAGGTCCTCGTCGAGCCGCGGGTTGAAGACGCCGATCAGCGTCGCCCCTGGCCGCAGCCGGTCCAGCCGGGCCGGCTCCGGCGCGTTGATCGTGAAGAGGATGTCGGCCTGGTAGGGATCGCCGAGCGTCGCGCCGGCCTCGGCGTAGGCCTCGTCGGCGAACGACGACCGCCGCCCCGCCCCGGGCTCCACCACGACCTCATATCCGAGCTTGAGCAACTGGCCCACGGTCGCGGGTGTCGCCGCCACCCGAGTCTCACCGGGGCGGGACTCCCCGAGAACACCAATGATCATCAATCGACTCCCGTGCAGTTCTAGCGACGTTGCCGGACCTACGGCGGAAAACGTGAAGGTGAGTGTCTCCACGTATGCCGACCATGAACGCGTTCAAGGAATGAGCTTGTTACTCGCGAGTAGCTTAACGTCCCGCATGACCGCTGTCACAGTACAAGTCATCACATCACTCACGGTGACCGCAAGCTCATCATGCGTTCCGGGACCCTCACCAGAATCGCGGGCTCGTTCACGATCGGTAACCCCGACAACACCCCAGACCAAAAACCGGTTTCCGGTACGCCCTCCGCTCCGCCGCGACGGGCGGGGTGGTGCTGAGGGCGTACCGGAAACCGGTTCTTCAGGGAGACGCGTGCCGGCCGGACCGTCAGGCGGCGACCAGCAGCGGCTCCGCGAGGGTGGCCGGGCGCGCGTCGAGCAGCTGCTGACCGCGGCGGACCGCGGCTTCCAGAGCCGGCTCGACGGTGGTGACCACCTGGCCGTCGCGGATCACCGAGAGCAGCTTCTCGCCGGTCACCCGGCCGGGCGCCCCGGCCGCGGCGAGGATCGGGGCGACGCCGGTCGCGCCGCCCGGCACGGCCACGACCAGGTCGTGCGGCAGCAGCAGCGGCTCGACGCCGCGGGCGGTGAGCGCGTCGGCGGCCCGGGTCAGCGCGTCCGGGTCGGGGCAGCGCACCACCACCGCGTCGCCGGCCACCACGACCGCGTAGGGCAGCGACCCGCCCGCGCCGATCGTGGTGCCCACCGGGTACGGCTCCCGGTTCAGCCGGCACTCGATGGTCACGCCGCGGGCACGGGCCAGCCGGACCGCCCGCGGATGCAGCACCCGGGCGCCCAGCGAGGCGAGCCGCAGGGCGCTGTCGTAGTCCAGCGCCGCCAGCGGCCGGGCCCCGGCCAGCAGGTTCGGGTCGGCGTCGTAGACACCCGGCACGTCCGAGCAGATCTCCACCCGGTCCGCGCCGAGCCCGACGGCCACCGCCACCGCGGACAGGTCGGCGGTGTGCTCGCCCAGGTAGGTGGGCCGCCCGGTGACGTCGGTGGCCTGGCCGCCGGCCACCACGATCACGTCGTAGCGGGCCAGCGCCGCGCTCATCTCCCGGCCGCCGTAACCGAGCAGCCGGGCGTTGCCGAAGGTGGAGTCGCTGACGAACCCGGTGCCCCGCCCGGCCAGCACGGTGGCGAACAGGCCACGTCGTTCGCAGGCGACGCGCAGCAGGGCGGCGCTGACCGTGCCGGCGTGCTGCACCAGCCCGTCCAGCGCGGCGGCGCCCGGCGCCGGGTCCACCGCGTAGGCGTCGTCGCGCAGCCGTTCGGTCTCCCCCGGCCGGGCGCCGACCACCACGGCCACCTTGTCCCCGGCGTCGACCCGCCGGGTCAGCACCCCGGCGATCTCCCGGTACGCCTCCGGCCGGGCGAACGTGCCGGCCGCGAACTTGAGCACCGACACCCGGCTCACAGCGTGCCCCGGTCGTGCAGTTCCTCGGCGACCTGGATGCCGTTGCGCGCGGCGCCGATCCGCACGTCGTCGGTGACCAGCCAGTACGCCACCCGGCGCGGGTCCTGCGGGTCCGGGTGCGCGGTGGCCGAGATCTTGCGGGATTCCTGACGAGTCGTCATCTGCGTTCCCTTCCGGTTCTCCTGCCGGTGCTTGCGCCACGACGGCACATCGATGCAGATCCCGGCGGGCCGGCCAACCGGACAGCGCGGTCGCCGGTGCTGGTCACCGGCCGGCGCGGCTGCTCGGCGGTGGCCGGGTCAGAGGCCGTCCCGGAGCCGGCCGAGCAGGCCGAGCGCGGCGTCCAGCCCGGTGGCGTCGTCGGCGGCGGCCGCGGCCAGCAGCCCGGCACACTCCCGGCGGACCAGCTGGTGGGCGGCCCGGCCGGGCCCGGTGAGGCGGACCGTCACGCCGCGACCGTCGGCCGGGTCGGCCTGCCGCCGGATGAACCCGCGGGCCTGCAGGCGGCCCAGGGCCGCGGAGACGTTGGCGCGCTGCAGGCCGGTGGCCGCGGCGATCCGGCTGGGGGTGGCCGGGGCCCGGTGCGCCAGGTGGCGCAGGATCGCCCGCTCCGGGCCGGTCAGCCCGGGATGCCCACGGGCGCCGACCCGCTGGCCGAGCGCCAGCACCAGATCGGCGAGATCCGCCCAGCCCCGCTCGTCCGCCGCGGGTACGCCGCTCGTCATGTCCTTCTGGATCCGCCGGGCGGCGTGATCGGACAGCGTGCCGGGTATCTATCCGGCATGGCCGAGGAGAGACTACTGTCCGGCGAAAGTGTCCGAGAAAGTGTCCGAACAGAACGGTTCGCGGATCTGAAGGAGAAGGTGGACGGGCTGCGGTCCGCTTCCACCACGGCCGGGCTGGTCCGGCCGTCCTTCCTCGACACGGGCTGGCATCAGGAGAAACACATGCGAGCGACGAACAACCGGGAGCCCGGCGACGAGGCCGTGCCCCCGGAGCGCGACGGCGATCCGTCGCGTCCCGCCGAGCCCGGCGACCCGGCCACCGGTGACATCCGGACGCGCTGGGAGGACGGGACCGCGGTGCCGTACTGGGTCGCTCCGGACGACGTGCCGGTCGAGGACTAGCTCCTCGCGGCGGATCAGTCGTCGACCGGCTCCGGCGCGCCGCTGATCAGCCCGGCGCGCATCGCCTGCACGGCGAGCTGGAAGCGGGAACCGGCGCCCAGCCGGTCGCACAGTGACGTGGTGTAACGGCGCAGCGTCCGGGTCGAGATGCCGAGGCGCCGGGCCACGCTCTCGTCGGTCCGCCCCTGGGTCAGCTCGCGCAGGATCTCCAGCTCGATCTGCTCCACCACGGTCTGCGCCTCGTCCTCGACCAGCTCGGTCGAGCGGCCCCACATGTGCTCGAACAACCGGACCAGGAACGAGATCACCGGCGGCTCGTGCAGGATGGCCGCGCCGACCTGGCCCTCGTGGCTGCGCGGGATGACCGCCACCTCGTTGTCGAAGACCACCATCCGGGCCGGCACCATCGACGTGGTGCGCACCTGGGCCCCCAGCGCGGCGAAGGCGCGCAGGTGCTCGACCGCCACGTGGTAGCGGCGGACCGTGTGGGTGAACAGGCCGCGCACCTCCACCCCGCGGCGCAGCAACTGCTCGTCGAGCTCCAGGCCGGCCCGCATGCCCTCCGGGTCGGGCAGGTTGGGATGGGCGGCGATCGTGGTGTGCCGGACCCGGTTGGTCAGCTGCGCGAGGCGGATCCGGATCTCCCGGACGTCGGTGAGCACCTCGGTGCTGGAGAGCGCCGCGCCGGCGGCGGCCGCCTTCTCGTAGAGCGGGGTGAGCGAGACGAACTCCCGGCGGATCCGCTCGGACTGCTCGGCGAGACCCCGGGCCTGCTCCTCCATCGGCATGGCCAGATCGGCTGCCGCGAGGCCGGGACTGGCCGCGTGCAGGATCGCCGGGTCGCGCAGATCACCGCGGAGCAACCCCAGCCGGATCAGCCGGGCGACCCGGTCCGGCCGGGCCGCGGCCCCGTGCTCGCGACAGTAGTCGTCCAGCGAGCAGGTCGGCCGTGTGAAGAACTCGTAAATTTTTATGTCGTCATCGGACAGTCGTGTGTCGTCCTCGTCGGACGCTGATTTCTCGGATTCCGCTGTCAGATCTTGAAAAGGCACCTATCCGATCCCCCCGGCCGGGCGACGTTGTCATGGGCCAGCCTAAAACCGGGGGTCCACACATGCAAAGCGAGCACGCGAGGCGGGCCGCCGGCCGGATGATCGACATTGCGATCATCTGGCCGGCGGCCCGCTCGAAAGTCCTTGTCAGCTCGGTCCGGGAGGCCGTGGACCAGCCGGATCGCCGGAATTACCAGCAGGAGGCGCAGACCGAACCGGGGTCGGCGTTAATAGCGGTCGAGCCGGGCTCGCCGAGCTGCTGGGCAGCGGCTCCGCTGAATGCCATGATCAGACCGAGAACACTCGCGACGAAGAGCTTGCGCATTTCTTCATTCCCCCTGAATTGAATTCTGCCTGTCGAGTGATTTCCCGGTGCCGGCTCCGGTGTTATTTAGATAAAAGAACATCGACGATGATCAGAACAGGGTTTGGATATGTCCGCTCCGGGCCTGACCGGTCCTGGACACGGGGTGACAACGCGGCCCGATCCGGCCACCGGGGGAAGGTGGCGGATCGGGCCGCGTCGTCTCAGGGGGACTTCCTGCCTGGTCAGGAGGCCGAGGCGCGCACCTCACCCCAGTGCTCGGCGTCCGCCCGGTCCTTGTCGCTCCACTCGGCCGGGCTGGTGCCCGGGTGGCTGCGGGCCGGCACCATGCTGGTCGCCCCGCCCAGCCCGAACGCGGCCGGCATGTCCCGGTAGATCACGTGGTGCCCGCGGCGGGTCACCGTGTACGCCTCGTGGAAGACACCCAGCTCGCCCTCGCTGGTCCGGTTGAACAGGCGCCAGGTCGGCACGTGCTCCATCGGCTGCGCCCGGGAGTAGGCGAGCAGGTCGTCCATGCTGCGCCAGTACTGGACCACCAGCGTGGTCCGCCCGAACCAGACGTGGTAGCCGAGGAAGCCGTGCCGCTCCTTGTCGGTGAGCAGCTCCTTGAGCATCCGCACCATGCTGGTGAAGAACGGCAGCCAGCGGTGCACCTTCCAGAGGGTGTTGATCCGGGTGCCGATGAGCAGGGTCACCGTGCCCTCCGGAGGCTCGGCGGTGTGCCGGCCGCGCAGGATGTCCACCATGGTCTGTCTCCTGTTCGCAGAGTTCGGTCAGAACGGGTAGGTACGCGCCGGCCGGGACACCGTCACGCACCGCTCCTGGGTGAACGTGGTGACACTCGCGGCGCCGCCGAAGCCGTCGCCGTTGCCGGAGATGCCCAGCCCGGCGAACGGCCACCGCGGGTCGTGCTGGACGGTCTGGTCGCCGATGTGCACGGCACCGGCCCGCAGCCGGCCGGCCAGCGCGGCGCCCCGCTCGGCGTCCGGCGTGTAGACCGCGGCGGCCAGGCCGTACGGGGTGCCGTTGGCGAGCGCCACCGCCTCGTCGTCGTCGTCGAAGGCGGTGATCGTGACCACCGGCCCGAACGTCTCGGCCTGGAAGATCCGCATGTCCGGGCGCACCCCGGTGAGCACGGTCGGCGCCACGTACAGCCCGTCCACGGTGCCGCCGGCCGCCACCACCGCGCCCTCGCCGACCGCGTCGTCCAGCGCGGCCACCACCCGGTCCCGCTGCGCCTCGCTGATCAGCGGCCCGAGCTGCACGCCCGGGTCCCGGTACGGGTCGCCGGCCCGCAGCCGCCGGGCCTTCGCCACCAGCGCCTCGGTGTAGGCCCCGAGGACCGACCGGTGCACCAGGTGCCGCCGCGCCGCCATGCAGATCTGCCCCTGGTGCAGGAACCCGCCCCAGGCCCCGGCCGAGGCGGCCGCGGCCACGTCGGCGTCGTCGAGCACCAGGAACGGGTTGTTGCCGCCGAGTTCGAGGACCGCGCGCTTGAGCCGGATCGCCGCGGCCGCGCCGACCGACCGGCCGGCCGCCACCGAGCCGGTGAAGCTGACCAGGTCCACCCGCTCGTCGGTGACCAGCGCCCGGCCGGTCTCCGAGTCGCCGTGCACCACCTGCAGCACACCGTCCGGCAGGCCCGCCTCGGCCAGCACCGCGGCCAGCGCCGCGCCGCCGATCCCGGGGGTGTTCGGGTCCGGCTTGAGCACCACGGTGTTGCCCAGGGCCAGCGCGGGCGCGACCGAGCGCAGGGCGAGCACCACCGGGAAGTTCCACGGGGTGATCACCGCGACCACGCCGACCGGCACCCGGACCGAGCGCGCCGTCCGGTCCGGTTCCCGGGTCGCCAGCTCGCGGCCCAGGTCCTGCTCGGCCAGCGCGGCGGCGGACAGCAGCTCGCCGGCCCCGCCGCCCAGCTCGGCCTCGGCCTTGCCGGGGATCGAGCCGGACTCCCGGATCAGCAGCGGCGCCAGCTCGCCGGCGCGCCGGGTGAGCACCTCGGCGGCCCGGCGCAGAATGCCGGCGCGGGCCGCGCCGGGCAGCGCCGCCCACCCGGGCTGGGCGGCCGCCGCCCGGCCGGTGGCGTCGGCCACCGCGGCGGCGTCCGCGACCGGATAGCGGCCCAGGATCTCGCCGGTGGCCGGCTCGCGGCTGACCACTTCGGCGGCGGTCAGGATGTCGGTCATCGGGACTCTCCTCGCACTGCTCCGGGAAAACTGGGCATCATCCGCACGGCGCGCGCGGCGCCGCCGCCGGCCACCACCGTGGCGATCAGCCGGCTGTCCTGGTGGCGGACGGTGACGTCGACCCGGCGGACGCCGCGGGCCGCGGCGTAGGCCGCCACCTCGCCGTGCAGCCGGACCCGCGGCCGGCTGCCGGAGCCCTCCACCCGGACGTCCCGCCACCGGCTCCACAGCCGGGGCGGCAGGGCCAGCGCCCGCAGCGTGGCCTCCTTGACGGTCCAGTGCACCGCGCAGGCCAGCGGGTTGAACGGCTCGCGCAGCAGGCTCTCCAGCTCGGCGCCGGTGAACACCGCGGCCGTCACCCGGGGGCTGCGGCCCAGCACGGCCAGCGCCCGGGACGACTCCAGCGACCAGGCGCCGATCACGCCGGCTCCTAGCGGACCAGACACGGCCGGGATCCGTCCGTGGTGGTCAGCAGCGGGCTCAGCAGCGCCGCCAGATCCTCCACGGTGAGCAGCGCGGAGACCTGGTCCGGGCGCAGGCCGGTGGCCAGCCGGACGCCGGTGGGCACGGTCAGGATCGAGGCGAGCTGGGCCCGGCCGGCGCCGGTCAGCGTGCCGCGGGCGTCGACGAACTGGTGGTCGGCGAGGCCGCCCTGCAGCAGCGTGCCGATGTCGTCGATGGCCAGCTGGACGCCGAGCGCGCACTCCACCCGGAACAACACGTCCACCAGCTCGATCGACTCGGCGCCCAGATCGGCCACCACGGCGGCGTGCAGCGGCACGGCATCGGTCTCGCAGTCCAGCGTCTCGGCGACGGCTTCGCGGATCACCTGGATGACGTTCGGCTCCATGACGGCCCTCCTTCTTCTCGACCGCTTCCCCCTTCAGATCCCGGAACTGGCCGCGACCGGACACCCCCGGGCGGCGCAGCCCGAGCCGTCCAGGTCCGGACACGGCAGGATGCGGCCACGGCAGCTCCCTTGAGAGCGGCCTGAGCAGCGATTACAACCGAAGTAGCGCAGGTTTCGACCGAGCGCGACGCACGGCGAAACCGGGTGAGTTCCGGGGCCCCGAACTCACCCGGCCGCGCTCCGAGCGCGCCGTGTCCCCTCCACCCGTCCCGGCCGCACCGGCCGCTTCGGCCCTCAAAGATCGACCAACTTCGATGTAGGTGATTGCTGTGGCACCTCCCGCCGTCCGTACCTACCAGCACCGGGGCCCGTCGAACGCCGAACTCCTGACCGCCTGCCGCGGCGGCGACCAGGGCGCCTGGCAACAAGTGGTGGACCGGTTCGCCGGCCTGATCTGGTCGGTGGCCTTCCGGCACCGGCTCAGCCACACCGAGTGCGAGGACGTCTGCCAGGCGACCTGGAGCAAGCTGGTGCAGAAGGTCGACACCATCCGCGACCCGGAGCGCCTCGGCGACTGGCTGGCCACGGTGGCCCGCAACGAGTCGCTCAAGCAGCTCAACCGGAGCTCGCGGACGGTGGTCAGCGACAAGATCGAACTCTTCGAGCGGGCCGACCCGCAGGTCGCCCAGCCCGAGGACGAGGTGCTGCGGGCCGAGCTGCACGCCCGGCTGCGGGCCGCCCTGCACTGCCTGTCGCCGCAGTGCCAGGCGCTGCTCGAACTGATGCTGACCGACCCGCCGGCCAGCTACGAGGAGGCGGCCGAACGCCTCGCGTTGTCGGCCAGCTCGATCGGCCCGATCCGGACCCGCTGCCTGCGCCGGCTGCGCGAGGCGCTGGCGGCCTGACCCCGCGCCGCTCAGGCCGCCGGGGCGTCACCGAACCCGGCGACCCGCGGCACGGCCAGCACCAGCACGCTGGAGACCGCCACCAGCACCGCCCCGCCGATCAGCGCCGGTCGCTCGCCGATCCCGGCCACCACCGGCCCGACCAGCGCGTAGCCGACCGGCAGCAGGGCGTACGCGCCGAGCTGGTCCAGCGCGAACACCTTGCCGAGCAGCTCCCGCGGCACGTTGCGCTGCAGCGCCGCCACCCAGTACACGAAGAAGAACTCCACGACGAAGCCGCCGGCCGCGAAGGCCGCGATCACCCCGGCCGCGCCCACCGGCAGCGCCAGGCTCAGCACCGGCAGGGCATAGCCGACCAGGGCCAGCATCGCCGCCCGGCCGGGCCGGGCCGGGCGGTACCGGGCGGCCACCACCACCGCGGGCAGCGCCCCGGCCGCCATCGCGGCTACCGCCGCCCCGTAGACGCCGGCGCCGCCCAGGTCGCGGGCCGCCACCACGGGCAGCAGGGTCAGCGCGACCGCCGTGCCGGCCATCAGGTGCAGGCAGACGGTGCCCATCACGGCGTAGATCCAGGGCCGGTCGCGGATCGCCCGGAACCCGTCGGCGACGTCGGTGAGCACCGAGGCGCCGCGCCGGGCGACCGGCTCGCCGCCGGGGACCCCGGCGGTCACCGCCGCCCCGATCAGGAACAGCGCCGCGGCCACCAGCAGCGCGGCCCGCGGCCCGGTGGCGGTGACCAGCACGGTCACCACGGCCAGCGCGCCCAGCGCCAGGTGCGGCAGCGCCGCCACGGCGGCGAGCAGCACCGCGGCCCGGAACACGTCCGCGGTGATCAGCAGCCGGATCCGCGGCACCCGGTCGGCCAGCACCCCGCCGATCAGCAGGCACAGCACCAGGGCCACCGCGCGACCGCCGAGCAGCAGGCTGACGTCGGCCACCCCGCCGCCGCGCTGGACCACGTAGAGGCTCAGCGCGATCGGCAGCAGCTGGTCGCTGACCGACCCGGCCGACTGCCCCGCCCACAGCTGGACGAACGACCGGCGCCGCCAGATCCCGCCGGTCCGGTCCGTTCGCTCCGGCGCCATCGCGCCGATCCCGCCCATCAGGCGGCCAGCACGAACGCGCCGCGCAGCACCAGCTGGCTGGCCGCGGCCCGGACACTCGCCACGTCCCCACCGGCGGCCAGCTCCCGCAGGGTCACCGACTCGCCGCCGGCCAGCCGGATCAGGCCGGCCGCCAGCGGGGCCGGGAACATCGCCCGGAACCCGCCGAAGTCGGCGGCCACCTGGTCGCCGGCCGGTTCCACCCGGAGCGTGCCGGGCACCCGGATCCGGCTGTTCTCGTCGGCCAGGCCGTCCATGCCGGACAGGATCGACTCGATCGAGGCGGACGGTGCCGCGGACGCGCCGCCGGGCGCCCGGACCGCCGCGACACCGAGCTGCCCGAGGCGTGCCCGCACCGCCTCCAACCGCCGGCCCAGCGGCACGGCGACCGACTCCGGGTGCACGCCGGCGTCGACGTCGGCGTCCCCGGGCACCGCCGCCAGCGCCTCCCGCACCACGTCCTGGACCAGCGTGTCCAGGGTGGGCCGGCGCGCGGCCAGCGACACGTGCAGCGAGTGCCCGCCGACCGAGGCGGCCTCGTGCGGCGTGCCGCGCGGGACGTAGAGCGCGTCACCGGGGCCGAGCACCACGTCCAGCAGCGGCGCGCCGAGGTCCTGGCCGAGCAGGGTGCGCGGGGTCAGCGGCACCGGGCGCAGCTGCGGATGGACCAGCCAGCGCTTGGTGCCGGAGATCTGCAGGACGAAGACGTCCTCGTCGTCGATGTGCGGGGACAGGCCCTTGCGCGCCGGCGGGGTCAGGAAGGCCACCGCGTCGGCCGGGCAGCCCAGGGTCGCGGCCGCCTCGGCGCACATCCGGGCCACCCCGGGGGCGTACGCCTCGACCGCGTCCAGCACGATCGTCGCGCCGGACCGGAAGTAGGTCAGCACCCGGTCCCGGTCGACCGCGTCGGTGACCGTGCCGTGGCCGAACCGCCGGGTGGTGGTGTAGGCACTCTCCGGCACCGACTCGCCGCCCTTGACCAGCCGGACGAACGGCAGCCGCAGGGTCGGCGAGCTCAGCAGCCGGCCCACCTCGGCCACGGTCAGCACGTCGGCGAAGCCGTTCGGCGAGGCGGCCCGGCGCAGCAGCGGCTCGCGGGTCCAGGAGTCGTCGAGGAACCGCGGCACGTCCTCGACGAGGGTGGAGAAGTCGGTCGTGGTCATGGCAACCCTCCGGGGGTGGTCGCTCACCAGAGCACGGTGGGCGCGGGATAACGGAAGTCGACGGGCAGGCTGGGCGTGCCGCTGGGGCTCGCCGGGGCGCCGTCCGGCACGCCGGCGGCCAGCAGGTAGACGGCGAACTCCTGGTCGCCGTCGACGCCCAGGAAGGTCTCCAGCTCGGTGTCGGCGAAGGCCACCGTCTGGAACGGGCCGAGGCCGAGCGCGGTGCAGGTCAGTGCGAAGGTCTGCGCGTAGTGGCCGGCGTCGTACATCCACAGCCGGTACGCCCGGGGATGCCGGTACTTCCAGGCCAGCCGGTTGGCCACCGCGGTGGTCAGGCAGGTGAAGGCGCCCTCGTACGACGGGCCCTGGTGGTAGGTCAGCTCGGCCAGCTCGTCCCGGGTGACGTCGGCCCGGAGCAGCTCCAGCGCGTGCTGCCGGGTCGAGTAGTGGTAGAGCCCAGGCGTGACGCCGACGACGTTGAAGACCACGACGTAGCACTCGGCCTCGTGCCGGGCGCCCGCCGAGGCCGACACCCGGCCCTGCAGCACGCCGAACAGGCCGCCGTCCAGGAACCGCTGCGGCGCGAACGTGTAGAACAGCACCGTCGAGAGCTGGTCCAGGGTGACCGGCTCGGCGGTGAAGCAGCGGTGCGTGCGCCGGGCGGCGAACACCTCGTCCACCGGGGCGTGCAGCGGCAGCGGCCGGCGCGGCAGCATCACCACCGGGCGGTCCGGATAGTCCTTGAAGGCCGGCGGCCCGTTGCCGTCGGCGGCGATCGCGGCCGCGGTCTCGTCCCGGTGCGGCGAGTTGACCAGGTAGTTGGCGTCCCGCGCGTCGGTGTGGAACCGCTGCGCGGTCATCCCCCACCAGCCCCACGGCGCCCGCAGCTCGTCGGACCCGTCGCCGGTGTCGGTGTCGTCGTCGGTCAGCAGGTTCATCTTCCGCAGCGCGTCCACCGCGTCGCGGACCCCGGGCGACTCGCCGAGGCCCTCGACCAGGTCGTCCACGTCGATCCACTGGTCCGCGGCGTCGAGCAGGGCGCGCAGGCCGGGGGTCGCCTTGACCCAGCGCCGCTGATCGGGCACCCCGACCAGCAGTCCGTCCTCCTCCCACCGGCAGACGAGATGGCGGTGGCGACGTACTTTCATCAGATCCTCCGCTCGGAACTTCGGCGTACGAAAAACACAAAAAAGAACGGGGGTGGCTCGTTTTCACGAGCCACCCCCGTTCTCCGGGGATTCCAACGGTCAGACCGGTGTGCTCATCGCTGATCCGCTGGGGTCCGGCCGTGATGCGTTGACGACACCCCTACGCACGGACCGGTTCGCGGCACCGAAGTGCCGACCGGGACATCTAGGGGCGAGGCCGGGTCTGCCATTGCTGGGAACTCGGCCGCGACGGAAAGTGCGCTCCGGGGTGTCGCCGACGACGTCAGCGGCGATCAGAGGGTCGGGTGGTGCAGCAGCTCGGACTGCTCCTCGACGATCACGATCTCGAACGACATGCGAATCACCTCCTCACTGAACGAATCCCGGCATCCAGGTGCCAGACCCGGTCAGAGGGTCGGGTGGTGCAGCAGCTCGGACTGCTCCTCGACGATGACGATCTCGAACGACATGCGGATCACCTCCTCACCGAACAGTGACGGGTCCTGCGGGCAGACCCGATCAGAGGGTCGGGTGATGCAGCAGCTCGGACTGCTCCTCGACGATCACGATCTCGAACGACATGCGAACCACCTCCTTTCGCTACGCCCTCCGTGTCAACCGGAGACACCATTAAGAGGCGCGGCGGCCGGGCATCCGGACAGCGATTCCGGAGCTTTTTCGGAATGATCGCCGCGACCAGGAGAAATGGCTTCGCGAAAGGATTCCCGGACCAGCATCGGGGCGGCCAGCCCGGCCACCGCGAGCAGTGCGGCGAGCACCGCCCACCCGGCCGCGCCGGCCGGCAGCACCAGCGCGGTCAGCAGCACCGGCCCGGCGATCGTCTGGGTGGTCACGCCGAGGCTGAACACCGACAGGTAGGCGCCCTGTCGCTCCGGGTCGGCCCGCCGGAACGACAGGTCCCACCCGCCCGCGGCCTGGGTCAGCTCCGCCACGGTCAGCGCCAGCACCGCGGTGACCGCGATCCCGGCGGCCACCGCCGCGCCGGTCATCCCCGGCAGCAGGGCGAGCAGCAGGCAGCAGCCGCCCAGCGACAGCCCGGCCACCCGCAGCATCGACACCGCGCCGGCCGCGTCCCGGACCCGCTGCGCCACCGGCACCTGGGCCAGGGCGGCCACCACGGTGTTGAGCACCACCAGCACCGGCAGCCAGAAGGCGGGCAGGTCGGTGGCGGTCAGCAGCCACAGCGGGATCCCGGTCGAGAGCAGCGCCATGTGCAGGGTGAGCAGGCCGTTGAGCGCGGTGAGCCGCAGGTAGCCACGGTCGGCCAGCAGCCGCGGCCGGGCCGGCGGCCGACCGGCCGGACGCGCCGGGCGGGCGGCCGGCACCCGGGCCAGCAACAGGCCGGAGAGCAGGAACGAGACGGCGTTGCACAGCACCACCCCGGGCAGGCCGACCGGCGAGCCGGGCAGCACGAGCAGCGCGGCCAGGCCGGCGCCGGCGCCGAACCCGACGTTGCGCACCGCCCGGGTCAGGGCCAGCGTGCGCTGCCGCTCGCCGTCGCCGACCACCGCGGCGATCAGCGCCTGCTGGGCCGGGCTGGTCGGCTTCTCGGCCATCCCGAGCAGCACCGCGACGGCGAGGAAGGCCGGGAACGAGCCGACCAGGGCGTACAGGGCGAAGCCCCCGGCCCGGATCAGCAGCAGGGTGAGCAGGACCGGTTTCGGGCCGTGCCGGTCGGCCAGCCGGCCCACCGGGACGGTGACCAGCAGGCCGGCCACCGCCGCCAGGGACAGCCCGGCGCCGACCTGGGCCGCGTCCAGACCGGCCGTCCGGGTCAGGAACAGCGCCGAGCCACCCAGGAAGCAGCCGGTGCCGACCGCGTCGACCAGCGACGCCAGGACGAACGTGGCGATCGCGCCGCGACCCCGCTCAGCCATGGCGCGCCTCCGCGCCGGCCGGCACCCCGGCGGTGTCGTCGACGATCATCTGCAGCTCGGCGATCGCCCGGTCGGCCGCCCGGGCCGCCGCGGCCGTGTCGTCGGCCACCGCGATCACCTGGGCCACCCGGTCCCACGAGCTGGTCACGCCGGTGAACCGGGCGCCCGCCTCGGCCAGCACGGCGACGTCGGTGACCCCGGGTACCCGGGCCGCCGCCGGCACCCCGGAGACCGCCAGCAGGCGCCCGGGGCGGGCGGCGAGGAAGCGGATCGCCGCGCCGCGCACCGGCTGCCGCGGCGGCTCCGGGTCGACGCCGGCGAGCAGGTCGACCAGGGCGAGGTACGGATCGAAGCCGTACGCGTGCCCGATCAGCGGCACGATGCTGTCCCCCGGGGTCCGCCCGGCGCACTCCACCAGCGTCGCCCGCGGCTCGCCACCGGCCTCGGTGAGCTTCCACTCCGAGTGCAGGATCCCGGTGCCGAAGCCGACCGCCCCGATCAGCCGCTCGGCCTGGGCCAGCAGCTCGGCCCGCACCGCCGCGGGCACCGCGGCCGGCACGTCGTGCCCGATCTCCACCGGGTACGCCCCGGGCACCAGGTGCTTGGCGGTCACGTTGGCGAACCGCACCCGGCCCGCCGCGACCAGGCTCTCCACGCTGTACTCGGCGCCGGCCAGCCGCTCCTCGGCCAGGTAGCGCCAGCGCATCGGCCGGTCGGCGAGCTGGTCCGGCTCGTCCGCCGCCCGGCAGCGCCGCCACGCCCGGTCCAGGTCGGCACCCGGCTCCAGCAGCTGCACACCGACGCTGGCCTGCCGGTTGGCCGGCTTCAGCACCAGCCGGGGGTGCCGGGCGGCGAACCCGGCGACGTCCGCCGCGGCGTGGATCTCCTGCCAGGCCGGGGCGCGCAGGCCGGCCGCCGTGGTGACCGACCGGAGCCGCAGCTTGTCCCGCAGCACCCCGGCCGCGGCGACCCCGGCGCCGGGCAGCCGGCACGTCTCGGCCAGCGCGGCGGCCGCCTCGACCGCGTACTCCTGCCCGGGCACCACCGCGACCGGCCGCAGCGCCCGCACCGCCGGGTCGCGCAGGAACTCGTCCGACTGCTGGTAACCGGCGGTGATCAGGCGGAGCACCGCGGGATGCCCGGCGACCGCGGCCGGGGCCTGCTTCGCCCGGCTGACCGCCGGCTCCTCGATCAGCACGACGTCGTACCGCCCGGCCCGGTCCAGGGCGGCCAGCAGCCGCCGGTTCAAGCCGACCACGACCACCAGCGGGCGGCTCACCGGGAGCCCGCCCCGGCCAGTTCCGGCTGCCCGGCGAGCACCGGGACCAGCGCGGCGTGCGCCCGGTCCAGCCGCTCGCGGCAGGTGGCGTCGTCGCCGGCCACCGCGATCGCGTACCCGAGCCGGCCGATGAACCCGTCCGGCGGCAGCGCCACCCGGGTGCCGACCGGCGCGGTCCAGGCCGCCTCCACCACGCCGGGCAGCACCGGCACCGGGTCCAGCCGGGCCACCTCGCCGGCCCGGTCCGGGTAGCGGAAGACGATCCCGGCGCTGTCCCGCCGGGTGGCGGTCAGCAGCGGGTCCTCGCCCAGCGCCGCGGCCGCCGCGGCCGCGCCCAGGTCGATGCCGGTGGCCAGCCCGACCAGCCGGGGGATCAGGTCGCCGCCGAGCCGGGCGGCCAGCTCGACCAGCCGCGGGCCCCGGTCGGTGAGCCGCAGCTCGGCGTGGGTGGTGCCCTCGCACAGCCCGAGCGCGTCGTGCGCCGCCTCGACCACCCGCCGCACCGAGGCCAGCTGCTCGGCCCGCCGTGCCCCGGACACCAGATGGCCCAGCTCCTCGAAGCCGGGCGGTAGTCCGGTGCGCTTCTCGGTCACCGCGACCGGGCGTACCCGGCCGCCCCGGACCACCACCGACTCCACGCTGATCTCCGGGCCGTCCAGGTACTCCTCGACCAGCACGCCGGGCACCGCGTTCTCGAACCGGTCCAGGCCGGCGCCGGCCGCGACCGCGTACGCCCGCCGCAGCTCGGCCGGTGACCGGGCCAGCGTCACGCCGACGCTGGCGGCCAGCGCCCGCGGCTTGACCACCACCGGGTAACCGATCTCGGCGGCCGCCCGCCCGGCCTGTGCCTCGTCGGTGACCAGGATCGATCGGGCCGACGGCACCCCGGCCGCCGCCCACACCTGGCGCATCCGGTGCTTGTCCCGGCTGGCCCGGGCGGAGAGCACCGGATGCCCGGGCAGGCGCAGCGCGGTGCTCACCGCCGCGGCGCTCTCCACCCACGACTCCATCCAGGTCAGCACCCCGTCGACGGACTCGTCCCGGGCCACCCGCAGGATCGCCTGCGGGTCGTCGGGGGCGACGTGGTGCGCCGCGGTCAGGTGGCGGCGCTGCCAGGTCACCGGGCCGTCCTGGACCAGCACCACGTCGTGGTCGGCGGCCACCGAGGCCAGCAGGTACTCGCGGTAGACGTCGCGCCCGCTTCCGAGCAGGAGAATCTTGGCCATGGCACGTCCTCAGGTGGGGAGAAGGGCTTCGGGAGAGGTGGTGGTGACGCGGACCGCGACCAGCCCACGCTGGGCGGCCACCGCGGCCGCGGCCGCGCCCGGCGCGACGGCGGCCACGGTGACCAGCCGGTCCCGGGCGTCGCCGAACCCGCCGCACCGGTCGCCGGGCCGGGCGTGCACGGTGACCTGCCGGACCCGGGGCAGGTGGCGGGCGGTCGCCGCGTCGATCCGCGTCACCCGCTGCGGATGCGGGGCGACCGCCGAGCGGATCGCGCCGGCCCGGCGGGCCGGCGGCGCGCCGGGCCCGTCCCGGCCGAGCAGCCGGGCCAGGGTGGCGCCGTACAGGTCGTGGTCGGTGCACCACTCGACCAGCTCGGTGAGCCCGCCGCCGGCCAGCCGCGGGTTCGTCTCGATGATCGCCGGGCCGGTGTCGTCGACCTTGACCTCGAGGTGCGCCGGGCCCCAGGTCACGCCGAGCGCCCGGGCGGCCCGTTCGGCCAGCGCCGCGGCGGCCGGCTGGCGTACCGGGAAGTCGTGGCCGGTCTCGATGAACACCGGCGGCGCGGTGACGTGCTTGCCGGTGACGCCGTACGCCACCCCGTCGAACAGCTCCACCGAGTACTCCCGCCCGGTGAGGTATTCCTCCACCAGCACCCGGTGCGGCATCACCGCGCCCCGCTCGTCCAGGGCGCCGAGCAGCGTGCCGGCGTGGGCCGCCGCGGTCGCGGCGTCCGGGCACCAGCGGACGCCGACGCTGCCGCCGCTGCTGACCGGCTTGACCACCACCGGGGCGCCCAGGTCGGCCACCGCGGCACGCACCTGCGCGGCGTCGGTGGCGATCCGGAACCGCGGCGTGCGTACCCCGGCGGCGGCCAGCGCCACCCGCATCCGGTCCTTGCCGGCCGCCCGGGCCACCGCGTCCGGGTCCGGGCCGGGCAGGCCGAGCCGCCGGGCCACGGTGGCGGCGGTGGCCAGGCTGGGCTCGTACCCGGCGGTGACCGCGACCGGTCCCGGGTGGGCCGCCCGCAGCCCGGCCACCACGTCCAGCACGGCCGCCGGGTCGAGGGTGTTCACCGGCAGCGCCGGGTAGCCGTCCTCGGCCAGGTAGCCGTACCACCGCGGGTCGCGGGTGAGCAGCCGGACCTGGGCGCCGCCGCGCAGCGCGCGCTGGGCGAGCATCCGGCCGTACGTCCCGTTGCTCTCGACGAGGATGAGCAGGGCGCCGTCGAAGCCGGTCATGACGTCTCCGCCAGCGTCTCGGCGGCCCAGTCCCGCTGGACCAGGTCGTTCAGCTGGTGGGTGCTGGACGGCACCCGCAGCCGCTGCTCCAGCCCGGCCACCACGGTCGGGGTGAGCGGCCGCTCCTCGCCGATCGGGTGCAGCCGCCCGGCCCGCCGGCGCAGCCCGGCGACGTTCACCTCGTCGAGGACGATGTCGTGGGCGGCCAGCCAGCCGTCGTCGTAGACGGTGTCCAGGTAGCGGTCGCCGCCGTCGGCCAGCAGGCACACCACCCGGGCGCCCGGCCCCAGCCGTTCCGCCTCGCGCAGCCCGGCCAGCAGCACCGCGCCGCTGGACGCCCCGGCCAGCACCCCCTCGCTGCGGGCCAGTGCCCGGCAGGCGTAGAACGTGTCGGCCGACGACACCTGGTAGGCCGCGTCGATCAGGTCCAGGTCCAGGTTGGCCGGGGTCCAGCCCAGCCCGACGCCGGGCACCAGGTAGGCCCGCGACGTCCCGCCGAACACCGTGGAGCCGGTCGCGTCCGCGCCGACGATCCGGGTGACCGGGGAGTGCCGGCGCAGGTAGCGGGACAGGCCGCCGAGCTGCCCGCCGGTGCTCACCGCGCCGACCAGCGCATCCAGCCGTCCCTCGCACCCGGCCAGCAGCTCCGCGCCGGTACGCAGGTAGTGCGCGTGGCTGTTGAGCAGGCTGAAGCACTGGTCCGGGCGGAACGACCCGGGGATCCGCCGGGCCAGGTCGTTGGCGAGCGCGATCCGGGTCTTGTGGTAGCTGCCGGTGTCGTCCTGCTCGGTCACCGTGATGATGTCCGCGCCGAACGCCTCGAGGACCCGGCGGTTGGCCGGCGTGGTCTTCGGGTCGATCAGGATGATCACCCGGTAGCCGCGGGCCGCGCCGATCATCGCCAGCGAGATGCCGAAGTTGCCGCTGGACGACTCGATGATGGTGCCGCCCGGGCGCAGCCGGCCGAGCCGCTCGGCCACGTCCACGATGTGCCGGGCCGGGCGGTCCTTGACGCTCCCGCCGGGGTTGGTCCGCTCCCATTTGAGCAGCAGCTCGGCGTCGCCCGGCCCGGTGATCCGGCGGACCCCGAAGAGCGGGGTGGCGCCGATCGCGTCCAGGACGGTGGCCTCCGCGGCGCGGATCACGACGCCGCCCCGGTCCGCCGGGCCAGCACGTGCAGCCGCCGGCCGGTCAGCGTGCGGCTGACCGGGCCGGGACCGGCGTAGCGGCCGAGCGCGGGCGCCGGGTCGTCGAACATGTCCAGCACGGTGAAGCCGGCCCGGTCCAGGTGGGCGGCGAGCTCCTGGGGGAAGAGCAGCCGGTGCCGCAGGTGCTCGACCACCGGCGGGCCGGTCGGCGGCTGCCAGGTGTAGTAGCGGTCCAGCAGCTGCGTCGCCGGGTCGATCTCCAGGCGGGTGGTGTAGCGCAGGTGCCCGCGGTCCAGCGGCACGTCGTCGGCCCGCTCGTGGCGCAGCAACCGCTGCCCCTCCGGGGTCAGGAAGTGGGCGGCGTTGCGCATCTCCAGCACCAGCAGGCCGTCCGGCTGCAGGTGCCGGTGGAACGCGGCCAGCGTGGCGCGGATGTCCGCGACGGTGTGGTTGTAGAGGAAGGTGCTGCCCAGGCAGAGCACCGCGGCGAAGGTCTGCCCGAGCTCGAAGCCGGTCATCGAGCCGGTCCAGACCCGGCTGCCCGGGCTGGCCGCGCGGGCCGCCGCGACCATGGCCGGGGAGGCGTCCAGGCCGTCGGCGGCCAGCCCGCCGGCGCGCAGCGCGGCCAGCTCCCGCCCCAGGCCGCAGCCGACGTCGAGAACGGTTCTGCCGGGCGCGTGCGCGAGCACCATGTCCCGGGCGAAGCGGGACAGCGCGGCATCGCCGGCTTCCGGGATCACCCGGTCGTAGAGGTCCGGCCGGTCGTGCAGGAAATTCGAGGGCGGCAGCACGGTCGTCACAGCGACTCCCCTGGTGACGTGGAATGTAGTCACCAGAGAAGATCCGCCGGACGCCGCCGCCGGTCGGGGTGCCGCTGGCCGCCGGCGGCCTGGCCGGAACCGGACGGGTGCCCGTCCGGCTCCGGCTCGACGCGAGACTCAGACGATCCCGAGGCCGGTCAGCCCGGACAGCCGCTCGGCGCGGATCGCCGGCCCGGTGATCCGCGGGTCGCCGGGAAGCATCAGCTCCCGGCCGGCGTCGCGGATCCGCAGCCGGATCGGCGGCTCCGCCTCGCCGCGCCGGACGGCCACCCCGAGCAGGTGCGCCGGCGGCACGTCGAGCAGGCCGAGCTGCCAGAGCCCGCCGCCCGGGCCCAGCGTCGGGTCGCTGAGCACCGGCACGCCGGCCGGCGAGTCGTACACCTCGAAACTGTCGAAGCGCCGTTGCAGGCCGAGCCCGAGCGCCTTGGTGTAGGCCTCCTTGAGCACCCAGTACCCGCTGAACGTCCGCCGCCGCGCGCCCTCGTCGAGCCCGCCCAAATGGGCCTGCTCGCGGGCGGTGAGCACCTTGCCGGCCAGCCGGACCGCCTCCGGCCGGGCCGGCCACCGCTCGGTGTCCACCCCGGTCCGCCGGTAGCGCGACACCACGCAGGCGATCAGCCCGTCGGTGTGGCTGACGTTGAAGTCCAGCGCCCACCGGTTGCCGCCGACGATCTCCGGCCGCCCGTACGGCCCGGCCCCGAACCGCCACCGGTCCGGCGGCAGGCCGGCGTACCGGGACAGGGCGTACCGGGTCAGCATCCGGGCGCCGAGGAACCGCAACCGGCTGTCCGGCCGCACCAGCCGGTCCCGGCGCCGTCGTTCCTCCTCGGTCAGCAGCAGCTCGGCGTCGAGCACGGTGGCGAGCCCGGCCACCGCGGACTCGGCCAGCAGCCAGATGTCGGCCGCGCCGTGCAGGCCGGCGACCTCGGTCTCGGCGCTCACGCCGACCGGCCACATCGTGGTCATGACGTCCGTCCTCCCTCCGAGAGCCAGAAACGCGACGGCCAGGCCCGGAACCCGAACGACCGGCCCTCCTGGTGCAGGGTCAGCAGCGCCCGCGCGGTGTGCTCCACCGCCTCCGGTTCGGCCAGCGGCGCGGTCGGGTGCAGCACCTGCCACAGCCGGGCCAGGCAGACGTGCAGCACCGCCGGGTCGGCCAGCCGCGGGTCGATCACCTCCCGGCCGAAGCGGAACAGGTGCACGCAGGAGGCGGCGGCCAGCACCACGCAGTAGCGTTTCGCCAGCTCGTACGCCTCCGGCCGGCGCGGCGCGGCCCGGCCCCAGGCGGCCCGCAGCGCGGTCAGCTCGGCCCGCATCCGGTCCAGCTCGCCGAGGAACTGCTCGCCGAGCTTGGCCGGCCCGGTCCAGCCCCGGTCCCGGAGCCCGGCCACCGACTCGGGCAGGGCCAGCACCGCGTCGTCGATCCCGCGGTTGTTCAGCTCCTGCGTCCACGGCTCGTACGCCGCGGCCGGCGGCCGCAGGTCGAACAGCTCCCGGGCGGTCACCGCGGCCGCCGCCCGCCGCTCGTCGCCGGCCGTGGCCGCGGTGTCCAGCAGCTGCCCGAGCTGGGCCACGATGTTCTTCAGGTTGACCACGGTGTTGCCGTCGGCGAAGTTCGCCACCGGCAGGTCCCGGGCCATCTTCTGGAACAGCGCGTGCGGCCCGGTCCGCAGGTAGTGCCGGGCGCCGAGCACCACGGCGAGCTGGCCGACCGCGCGGTCCAGCATCGTGGGCAGCAGGTACTTGGCCGCCGACGACCAGACGCTGACCTGCTTGGGGGCCACCTGCAGGGCCCGGACCGCGCCGGCCGCCATCGCATCGGCGATCAGCAGCTCGGCGAAGCACTCGACCAGCTGCCCCCGGGAGTACGGGATGTCGGCCACCCGCTCGCCGAAGATCTCCCGCTCGACCGCGAAGTCGAGGGTGGTCCGCAGCGCGGTGTCGGCGCAGCCCATGGCCAGCCCGTTGATGTTGATCCGGACCAGCTGGCTGGCCTTGAGGGTGATCTCCAGCCCCTGGCCGACCCGGCCGATCAGCGCGTCGTCGCCGACCCGGCAGCCGTCCATCCGGATGCCGCTCATGTCCAGCCCGCGCAGCCCGTGCAGCGGCTCGTTCGGCAGGTCGGTCCAGGAGCCGCCGGTGATCCGCCGCTTCTCCACCGCGAAGATCGAGTACGCGCCGGGGCCGGGCCGGTCGTCGGTCCGCGCCTGCACGCACACCACGTCGGCCAGCGAGCAGTTGCCGATCAGCCACTTCTCGCCGTCCAGCACCCAGCCGCCGTCGACCTTGCGGGCCCGGGTCTCGTTGGCCAGCACGTCGCTGCCGTGCCCGCGTTCGGAGAGGCCCCAGGCGATCTTCCCGCCGGCCCGCAGCAGGTCGCTGTGGTACTGCCCCTGCTGATGAGTGCCGGCGATCCAGATCGGCATGAAGCTCAGGCAGGCGATCGACATCGCGGTCGCCGCCGTGGCGTCCCGGCGGGCCACCGCGCGGATCAGGTGGAGCCCGTCCTCGACGTGCACCGCCTTGCCGCCGTGCGCGACCGGGATGATCCAGTCCTGCAGCCCCCAGGTCCGCAGCGCGGCGAGGAACTCGTGCGGGTACTCCTCCCGCTCGTCGAGCTGGAGCGCCCGGACGGCGGGCATCCGGCTGCCCGGGTCGGCCGGGTCACCGAGGTACTCCTCCAGGCTGCGCATCGCGTCGGCCAGTGTGGTCATCCGTCTCACCGCCTCTCTCCACTGAAGACCCCCGAGCACCGGCCGACCGGACAGCGGCGGCCGTCACCATCCCGCCGCCACCGATCAGCGACCGCACCGCGTCCAGCGCCGCCTCGCTGTCGGCACCGGCCGGGTCCCGGCCGTCGGCGCGCAGCAGCAGGTACGACAGGCAGGCGACCAGCCAGCCGGTGTCGCCGGGCGGCGTGCCGTAGAGCGACACGTCCCGGTTGTGCCACCAGAGCAGCGCGCAGGCGGCCGCGGCGTGCAGCAGGCACCACCGGTCGGCGTGCCCGGTCGCCGCCGCGGACAGGGCCCGCTGGGCCTCGGCGGTGGCGGCGGCCAGTTCGGGCAGCCGCTCGGCCAGCTCGGTGAGCAGCTTGCCGGCGTCCGGACCGGCCGCCGCCACCAGCTCGGGCAACAGGCCGGCATAACCGAGCGTGACGTCGTCCACCGGGCGTACCCCCAGATCCAAGGCCGCCACCCGGAGCGGCGGCAGGGCCGTGCCCAGCCGGAACGTCGCCGTCAGGCGATCCCGGCGGTCCTGGTCGAGCGGCGGCGCCGGAGCCGCGTAGCGGGCCACGTGCATCGCCGCGGACCGCAGGTTGCCCGGCACGCTGGTGTCGATCACCGGCACGATGGACGCGTCCCGGCGGGCCTTGTCCAGCACCGCGCCCAGGCCCCCGGCGAGCACCGCCCGGGCGCCCAGCGCGTCGCCGCAGCGCCGCAGCGCGTCCTCGGCGAGCAGCGGGGCGACCCGTTTGACGGTGTGCGACCAGAGCGCGAACCGGGCCGGGGCGACGTGCACCCCGCGGCTCGCGGTGATCGTCATCGCGTCGATGATCAACAGTTCGGTGGCGGCCGGCGCGGGCATCCGGCCGGCCCGGAACGCCACCCGCAACCCGGTGTCCGCGGCGGCCACGCTGGCCGCCGTGCTCATCAGCCGGACCACCTGCTGGGCCCGCAACGCCGCCTCCAGCCCGCGCCCGACCCCGCCGAGCACCGCGCTCGCCGGCACCGGCGTGCCCCGGAACTCCAGGTCGGCGAAGTCCACGCCCCGCATCCCCAGGGTCGGGGTGGGCGCGTGCCGGACGGTGTCCGGGTGGTCCAGCGCCGCGGAGTCCAGCAGCACCGCGGTGAACGCCGCCGGACCCCGGCCGCCGGTCCGGGCGACCAGGTAGACCGCGTCCGCGGTGGCGCCCCGGCCGACCAGCCACTTGCGGCCATGGAGCCGGTAGCCGCCGCCCTCGTCGGAGGAGCGGTCCAGCCGGCACTCGCCGGCCAGCACGTCGCTGCCGGAGTTCTCCTCGGACAGTGCGAACGCGACGGTGCCGCCGGACACCACCAGGTCGGCGACCGCCGCCTCGGGACAGGCGGTCAGCGCGGCGATGCTGAACATGGTGGCCGGCATGACCGCCAGGTCGCGCCGGGCGGCCGCCCGGACCAGCAGGTGCGTGACGTCCAGCCCGCGCAGCCGGCCACCGAGCGCGGCCGGCACGTAGCACAGGTGGAAGTCGCGCTCGCGCAGCCGCTCGACCAGCGCGGTGTTCGGCCGCGCCGCGGTGTCGGCGGCGACCGCCGCGGCGAACCCGTACGGATTGTCGTCCCGCCACGGGTCACCGAGCGCCTCGTCGAGCTCGGTGACCTCCGGGTAGCCGCTCATCGCAACAGCGCCAGGTCGGGCGCCTGTTCACCCTGCGCCAGGGCCGGACGGTAATCGGTGGCGCCGGCCACGAAGTCGGCGCCGGCCGCGCGCAGCTGCGCCACCCGCAGGTGGAACGCCGCCCCGGTGAGCAACTGGCCGGCCACGTCGACGACACCGCGGTTCTCCGGCGCGGCCAGGTAGCTGCCCCGGGTCCAGTCGTTGAACGCGCCGATCGCCGGGCCGCACCAGATCTGGTAGTCGGCCAGCCGGTCGGCCTCGCCCACCTTGGCCCACCGCGAGGACATCCCCAGGTACCAGCGGAACACCAGGGCCATCTGCCGTTTCGGGTTCTGCTCGGCCCGCTCCACCTGGGCCGGGTCCCGCCGGTTGAAGTAGTCCCGGGTCTCCGCCCAGACGTCGGCCAGCGGGCGGCGGAAGACCTGCCGTTCCAGCTTCTCCCGCTCGGCGTCGGGCAGCGCGTGCAGGCCGTCGTAGGTGCGGTACAGCTCGTACAGGCGCTTGGCGCGCATCCCGAACATCGTGCCGCGCTTGAGGACCTGCAGCTCCACGCCCATCTCGAACATGTCGGCGGCGGGCGCCATCTGGCAGTCGGCGATGTCCGCCCGGGCCAGCAGGCCGCGCACCGCCGGCGAGGTGCCGGACTCGACGCAGGCCTGGTTGACCGACCCGGTGACGATGTACGCCGCGCCCATCGCGAACGCGGCCGCCGCGGCCTCCGGGGTGCCGATCCCGCCGGCCGCCCCGATCCGCGGCGCGTCCGGGTAGCCGTAGTCGCGGCTGACCTGCTCGCGCACCCGCAGCAGGGTGGAGAGCAGCGCGGCCAGCGGACGCCGGTCGGTGTGCCCGCCGGAGTCGCCCTCGGCGGTCAGGTCGTCGGCGACCGGCACCCGGCGGGCCAGCTCGGCCTGCTCGGCGGTGATCGAGCCGTCCTCGACCAGCTTGGCCAGGATCGGCTCCGGCGCCGGGCGCAGGAACCGCTCGCCCAGCTCGGGCCGGGACACCTTGGCGATCACCCGGTTGCCGATCAGCACCCGCCCGTCCGGGCCGGGCCGCAGCCCGGCCGCCCGGTACCGCACGATGTGCGGGCTCAGGTCGAGGTACGCCGAGGCCTCCACGCACGGCACGCCGTAGCGCAGGAACAGCGAGACCGCGTTGCGTTCCAGCGCCTCCTCGCTCGGGCTGTGGATCAGGTTGCAGGCGTACGGCAGGCCGGGGATCTCCCGGACGAAGAACTGCAGCGCCTTCTCGATCCGCTCGGGCAGCAGGCCGGCCGCCCCGAACGAGCCGAGCATGCCGGCCCGGGCCAGCGCCACGACCATCTCCTCGGAGGCGATCCCGCCGGCCATCGCGCCGCCCATGTAGGCGTAGCGCAGCCCGTGCGCGGCCCGGAACTGCGGCGAGCCGAGCCGGTCCGGCGGCAGCGGCGGCGCCGACGCGAGCAGTTCGAGGTCGCCGCTGGTGGCGGCCGATCCGCCGGTCACCACACCGGTCCCGCGGGCGTCGCGGACGATGTGGCAGGCGGTGTCCAGCCGGGCCAGCGCCTCCCGGGCGCCGGCGGAGTCGAATCGGGGCACGTCCGAGCCGTGCCAGTACAGCGTCCCGCTCATGCCGCGCCCCCTCCAGGCCGCACCTCGACGGCGAGGTTCTCCAGTTCGTAGATGCGCAGGCCGGGCTTCCACAGGCTGGCGTCGCCGATCAGCACCAGCCGGCCGTCGTCCGTGCGCACCTCCTTGACGTGCAGCTCGACGTCCATCTCCCGGTCGCCGCGCAGGATCTGCCCGCGGTACTTCCAAGCCAGCTCGACCCCCGGGGCCAGCGCGAAGACCGGGTCGGCGATGCCTTCGGCAAGACCCAGTTCCTTGACGTACGCCCGTACCGCCTCGATGATCGCCTCGACCCCGAGCGAGCCGGGCATCACCGGGTCCCGGTAGAAGTGCCGCTCGAAGTACCAGTCCTCCGGCGAGATCGCCCGATGCGCCCGCAGGTAGCCCTTGCCGTGCACGCCGCCGCCGGGCACCACGTCCAGCCGGTCCAGCAGCGCCAGCCGCTGACCGGGCATCCGCGGGCCGGTGGTCTCGGCGCGCACCGCGGCCAGGTCGACGCTGCGCAGCGCGGCCGGCGCCGGCTGCTGCTGGTCCAGCCAGGGCGCCACGAACTTGCCGGCGTCCAGGCCGACCTGGGTGGCCAGCGCCTGGTCGGTGAAGTAGCCGAACAGCGACTCGCCGGTGTAGAACACCTCGCCGTCGGTGGCCAGCTCGTACCGGAAGCGCTGCAGGATCGCGCCCGGCACCGCCTGGCTGGAGAGCAGCGTCGAGGTCTGCCGGATGGTCTTGCCGCGCAGGTCGACCGGGCGGGTCAGGGTGGCGTGGCCGTCCAGGTTGCGGATCGCGTACTCGCGGTCCGGGTGGCCGAGCGTGGCGCCCAGGTAGTAGCCGAGCAGGATGGCCGCCTGCAGGCTGGACTCCATGTAGACGAAGTTCGGCATGAACGGGTCGCCGTTCTCGGCGTAGTACCAGGCCTCCGGCGGCGAGTCGTACTCGGTGACCATCACCGCGCCCGGCTTGAGCCGGCCGCGCTCGCCGGACAGGCCCATCACCCGGTCGACGTAGAGGAAGTCGCCGTTCGGGATGTACGGCGCCCGCACCGTCCGGTAGATCTCGAACTCGGTCCCCATCGCGGTGGCCAGGTCACCCTTGGCCGCGTGCGCCATGTGGAACTCGCTGAGCATGGCTCGCTCCCCGGCGGCGTTGCGCCGGCCCAGGTCCTCGGCCACCACCCCGCCGTCCCCGGGCCGGTACGGGCTGCCCGGCTTCTCCTCGACCCGGATGCCCAGCCCGGTGATGCTGATGACCGGCTTGTCACCCAGGTAGACGAGCACGTCGGCGACCAGGTACGGCCGCTCCAGCAGTCCGATGTCGACGATCTCCACCTCGTACCGGATCTCCCGGTGCCGCGGGGTGATCTGCCCGCGCACCTTGACCTCGGTCTCCAGGCCGGGCACCGGCTGGAACCGGCTGTCCGGCAGGCACAGGTGCAGCCCCACGGCGAGCGCGTAGGTCTGCAGCAGCTGCACCGCGCCCTCGGCGACCAGCGAACCGGCCAGCACCGGGTCGTCCGGGAAGTGGCTGGTGAAGTACCAGCCGTCCGGCACCAGGCGCTTGACCGCGGAGACCGCGCCCAGCCCGGCCCGGCCACCGGTCCGGTCCAGCCGGGTGACCTCGTCGACCATCAGCAGGTCCCCGGTGGGCAGCCGCAGCGACGGGTTCAGCCCGCCCTGGTCGAACGCCGGCCCGAAGACCGCCGCGATCTCGCCCCGGCCCAGCCGGGCGATGTCCGCGGCGGACAGGCTGGTCCGCGCGGTCCGGGCCAGCGGCTTGAACTGCCCGTCCCGCGGGTAGTCGCGCTGCTTGCGGGACAGCTCGGCCAGGTTGACGCCCTGCGAGTCGGCCAGCTCGGCGTCGGTGAAGAAGCCGGCGCAGGCGTTCTTCAGCTCCAGGATCAGCTCGTCGTCGGCGAAGCACTGGTAACGGAAGAAGAACAGCGTCGGTCCGGGCGTCTTGACCCAGCGGTCGATCCAGATGTCGTAGCGCAGCCGCTGACCCTCGCGCGGCAGCTTGCCGTGCCACTCCAGGGCCGAGTCGAGCAGCCGGTAGATCCGCTCGCCCCGGTTCTCGAAGTCGATCCCCAGGTAGGCGGCGAGCAGCATGTCGCACTGGCCGGCCTCGATCGCGACGGCCGGCGGGACCTGGCCGTCGACCAGGTACCAGGCGCCGCGCGGGACGTCGTACTCGGTCCGGATGAAGGCCGGCTCGAACCTGAGCGGCTCGGCCTCCAGCGCGGTGACCCGGCTGACGAAGTGGTAGGGCGGCGCCGGCAGGCGGACCCGGCGGCCGGCCTCGTCGATCGGGGCGTACCGGTCGCCGAAGACGTTGGCGACCTTGCCGGTGGCGAACTCCAGCAGGTCGTCGGCGTCGAAGATGACACCCGGCGGCTTGGTCTTCGGCTGCCTCGGTCCGCGCAACAGTCCGACCACCTGTTCCTGCAGCTCACGCTGGGCGGTCAGGACGGATCGGTGCACGTCCACCGTCTGCTGGCGCAGGGCGCGCACCAGCTCGGGCAGCGAGCCGCCGGCCGGGACGGTGACCGACACCGGCGGCGGCAGCAGGTTCACCGGGACGGACCCGGAAGCGACGGGGACTGAGGAGGTGGCGGGGACGGCGGCCGGGTAGGGCACCAGCCCGGCCGGTTCGCCGTCGAAGGTGATCGCGGGCACGGGATCGCTGTTCATGGGCAGGTCCGTCTCCGAGCGGTGGGTAACGGGTTCGGGTTCGGGCGCCGGCCGGAGCCGGCTCACGATCGGGGTGGCGGCCGCGGCGACCAGGTCGGCGACGGATTCGCCGCCGACCATCACCCGCCGGCTGGGCGCGGCGGTCACGGCCGCCGGCGCCAGGGCTTCCAGATTCACCGGTACGCCGTGGCTGACGAGCCGCGCGACGACCCGGGCGAACCCGGCCGCGTCCGGAGCCCCGCGCCGGGCCACCGGCTCGCACACGCTCGCCGCGGCGCCGAGCGTCTCGCGGATCCACCGGCTGCACGTGCCGCCCGGGCCGACCTCGACGAAGTAGCGGTAGCCGCGGTCGTACGCGGCCCGCACCAGCCGCGGGAAGTCCACCGTGGAGCGCAGCGTCTGCGCGATGTCCGCGGCGATCCCGTCCTGGTCGAACCGGGCGATCCGGTCGTAGTGCGCGGCGCTGAACAGGTCCAGGTCGGTGACCGCCTGGGTCGGGTACCGGTTGAGGTCGGCCAGCTCGGCCACGTCGCCGTCCACCACCGGGCAGTGCATGACGTGGTTGGCCGGGGCCCGCGCGCTGCGGCACCCCAGCTCCCGGACCAGCTCCGCGCACTGCTCCGGAGCGCCGGCCACGACCACCTCGCGGGGCGTGTTCACGTGGGTGAGGAAGACCCGGTCGAAGCGGGGCAGCGCGGCGCGCACCGCCTCGGCGTCGGCCAGCAGCACCAGGGTGGTCCAGACCTGGGCGTCCGGCACGTCGTCCGGGATGCCCCAGAGCTCGCGCACGGTCCGCTTCGGCCCGCACAGCCGGTCCCGGAACAGCGGGGTCGCGGCGATCTTGGCGTCGTTGCGGGCGCCCTGCCGCCAACCGCCCAAGGCGAACATCATGCTGCTCTCGCCCAGGCTGTAGCCCAGCCCGCCGTGCACCCGGACGCCCAGCGAGCGGCGCAGCGCCTCGGTGTGCAGCAGCGCGAAGCTGGTCCCGGTGGCCAGCATGAACGGCACGTCCTCGAGCAGCCGCCCCTCGGCCCGCATCAGGTCGCGCCGCTGCGGCGCGGTGACCGAACGCGGGTAGAGCATCCGGCTGCGCAGCACGTCGGCCGGCCGCTCGGCCTGCTCCTCGAACCACGGCAGCAGGCCCGGGAAGCAGCGGAAGAACTCGTCGCCCATGCCCAGGTAGGTGTTGAAGGCGCCCGGGTAGACCAGCGCCACCTTGCCCTCGGCGCCGATCGGGCGGGGCGTGAAGTAGCTGCCCGCCGGGGTGGCCCACTCCCGGCCCTCGGCGATCGCGGCGTCCAGCTGGGCCAGCGCGCTGTCGCACTCGCGGAGCAGGGCGGCGCGGTCGGTGGCGCAGAAGACCACCCGCAACCCGTCCGGACGGCGGCCGGCCGCCCCCTCGCGGCACAGCGCGGCCAGGTCGGCGCCGTCCGCGACGGCCTGGCGGACCGCCTCGACGGCCACCCGCAGCGCCTCCGGGCCGGGCGCCTGCACCGGCAGCAGCAGCGGGCCGGCCGCCCGGTCCCAGTCGGTCGCGACGTGCGCGCCGTGCGGCTCGGCGCCGGCCAGCACCAGGTGGGCGTACGTGCCGCCGGTGCCGAGCACGCTGACCGCGGCCCGGCGCGGCTCGTCCCGGCGCCGGCGCAGCCACGGCCGGCTCTTCGCGGGCAGGTAGAAGCCGGACGCGTCGAGCAGCTCCGCGTACCCGGCGGCCGGCCCGGTCCAGCCCGGCACGGCCGGCAGGTAGCCGTGGTAGAGGCAGAGCGCGGCCTTGGCCACGCCGGCCAGCGACCCGGCGATCTGCGCGTCCCCGACACCGGCGGTGATCGACCCGAGGGCGGCCGACGCCGGGCCGGTCCGCTCCGCCGACCAGATCCCGGCCAGCGCCGCGAGCTCGGCCCGGTCCTGCCCGGCGATCCCCCCGGCGTGCAGCTCGACCAGCTCCACCTGGTCCGGGGTGACCCCGGCGGCGTCCAGCGCCTGCCGGGCCACCGCGGCGATCGTCGCCGGGTCGGCGGCCGGCTCGACCGTGCCGGACCCGCGGATCGCCAGGGCGTCGACGGTCGCGTACACCCGGCCGGTGGCCGGGGCCCGGGTGACCAGCAGCGCGATCGCGCCCTCGCCGACCCGCCAGCCGTCCTCGCCGGGACCGTCCGCGAGGGACAGCCCGCGGGTGCCGGCGGCGGCCGCCAGCCGGGCCCGGGCCGCCTGGTTCTCCGGGCCGCCGGCCAGGTCGACCGCGCCGACCAGCACCGCCTCCACGCTCGCGTCGCGCAGCAGCAGCGCGGCGACGTCCAGCGCGGCGACCCCGCCGGCGCTGTCCCCGCAGAGCGCGAACGACGGCCCGGTCAGGTGCCAGGTGGAGGAGATCCGGCTGGCCACGATGTTGCCGATGTAGCTGAGCACCTCGGTCGGCTCGATGCCGTCGTGGATGCCGTCCCGGGCGGCGCGGACCAGGCCGGCCACCGCCTCGGCGTCGCCGGCCAGGTCCCGGTCCGCGCAGGCGGCGCGGACCCGTTCGCCGACCGCGTAGCGGACCCGGTGGCCGTGCGCGGACGGCTCCATCTCCATCGCCACCACGACCGCCACCCGGCGGCCCGGACCGGACCGGTCGGCGGTGGCCGGCGGCCGGTACCCGGCGTCGCGCAGCGCGTCGTCGGCGGCCCCCAGCATCAGCAGCTGCTGCTGGTTGAAGTGATCCAGGTCGCGCGGCGGGATCCGGTAGCGCAGCGCGTCGAAGTCGAAGCCGTCCAGGTAGCCGCCGTCGACCGGCGGCACCCCGGTGTCCCCGGCGGTGAACCCGCGCCAGCGGTGCGGCGGCAGCGGGCCGAACCCGTCCCGCCCGTCGTGCACCGCCCGCTCGATCGCGTCCCGGCCGGCGAACGGGCCGAGATGCCCGCCCAGGCCGGTGATCGCCAGGCGGGCCGGCGCGCTCGGCGCCGGTGCCGGGGTCGCCGCGCCGGAGGTCACCGGCTGGGACAGCACGATGTGCGCGTTGGTGCCGCCGAAGCCGAACGCCGACACCGCCGCCCGTCGCGGCCCGTCCACCGCCGGCCACGGTCGCGCGGCCCGGACCAGCCGGTCGGCCGTGTCCGCGCCGTCCAGCGGCTCGTCCACGCCGATGGTCGGCGGGATGGTCCCGTGCCGCAGCGCCAGGATCACCTTGATCATGCTGGACAGCCCGGCCACGGTGAGCAGGTGGCCGATGTTGGCCTTCACCGAGCCGAAGTACGGCAGCCCGCCCCGCTCGCCGAAGAACTGCCGGATGCCGGCCAGCTCGGTGCTGTCGCCCAGCGGCGTGCCGGTGGCGTGGCACTCCAGGTACTGCACGTCGGACGGGGCGATGCCGGCCTCCGCGTACGCCCGGGTGTACGCGTCCAGCTGCCCGCGCACGTTCGGGGCCAGCAGATGCCGGCCGGCGCCGTCGTTGGTCAGCGCGATCGCGTCGATCACCGCGTAGATCCGGTCGCCGTCCCGCTCCGCGTCGGCGAGCCGCTTGACCGCCACCATCCCGGCGCCCTGGCCGGTCAGGATGCCACCGGACCGGGCGTGGAACGGCTGGCTGAACCCGTCCTCCGGGTAGGCGTGCAGGTCGGCGAAGGAGAGGTGGATCAGCGTCGGGTCGGGGGCGCAGACCCCACCGGCGAGCATCACGTCGGCCCGGCCGGCGGCCAGCTGGTCGCAGGCCAGCTTGACCGCGTAGAGCGCCGACGAGCAGGCCGCGTCCAGCGCCAGGGCCGGGCCGTCCAGGCCGAGCGCGGCGCCGACCACCCGGGCCGGCATGCCGCCCGGCCAGTTGTCGTGCGCCTCGGCGGCGTCCCCCGGGCCGGCCGGCTCCGGCCCGCCGAACCCGGCGAACCCGGCCCGGTCCAGCCCCTCGCCCACCGCGCTCCACCACGGGCGGCCGGCCGACCGGGTCGAGCCGACCGTGGGGAACGGGTAGTTGCCCAGCACCACCCCGACCCGGCCGGCGCCGGCCGTCACGTCGGCCAGCGCCTCCCGGGCCACGTGCAGCGACCAGTGGAAGACCTTGTCCAGGCCGGACAGGTAGCCGGCGGGCAGGCGGTAGCCCGCCGGGTCGAAGGTGAAGCCCCGGACGAAGCCACCGCGGGTGCAGTAGACGCGGTGCTCCCCGGCCGGCTCCGGGGCCGGCTCGCGGCCGGCCCCGAAGATCTCCGGAGTGCCGTCGGTGCGGCTGTCCACGCCGCCCACCAGGTTGGTCCAGAACTCGCCGAGCGACGACGCGCCCGGGAACAGACACGACATGCCGACGATGGCGAACTTGTCCATGCCTACGCCTCTCTCTCCGGTCCGGTCAGGGCCGCCGTGACGGCCCTGACCGGACTCCGCCGGCTCAGACCGCGACCGTGTCCAGGGCGCGGGACTGGGCGAACCGCTCGTCCAACTCGTCGCTGAGCACCACCCGCACCCCGGCGAAGCGCTGCAGCACCCGCCCGTCCGGCGCGTAGGCGGTGACCGTGCAGGTGACCGCGGTCCGGCCGGGCTGCACGTCGTCGACGGCGATCAGGAAGTCCCCGTCGTCCGGCAGCGCCTCCCAGGAGGTGATCTCGTCGATCGCCATCGGCAGGCTGGCCGCCGCCCGGAACTGCCGGACCCAGACCAGGGCCGCCTGCAACAGCAGGTCGGTCAGCACCGGGCTGTGCCGGTCCGTCGCGTACGAGCCGCCCGCCACCGTGGCGTCGGCCAGCCGGCCGCGGAGCACCAGCCGTTCCGGCGCGCTGGCCAGCACGGTCCGGATCCCGCTCAGCGTCGGCCCGTGGAAGAGCGTGCCGTCCCGGTAGAGCCGGGTGGCGTCGCTGCCTCCGCCGGCCGCCAGCCGGGCGATCTCCGGATCCGGCGCGGGCCGGGCCGGCGCCGGGCCGAGCACCAGCTCGGCGCCGTAGCTCGGCCGTTCCGGCCCCTGGTCGGCCCGGGCGAACAGGGTGGCCCGCACCCGGCCGTCCCCGGCCGCGGCCGCCTGCAGCCGCAGCGTGCCCGGGGCCGCCGGGTTCACCGTGACCCCCTTGAACACCTGCACCGCCCGCAGCTGGGTCACCTCGGCGCCCCAGTGCCGCTCGACCAGCCGGCTGATCGCGCCCACCGCGAAGGTGGCCGGCAGCAGCCGCTCGGTGCCCACCGTGTGATCGGCGAGCGCGGTCTCGCCGGCGATCGGCGCCAGCGACCGGACCACCTCCAGGCCGCCGGTGACCGGCGCGGTGGCCGGCTGCGACAGCGGCGTGTCCGGCCCGATCACGATCACCGTGTCGGCCGCCCGGCCGGCGGTGAACTGCTCGGCGAACATCCCGGCCCCGGTGGCCGCCGGTACCAGCGTCACGCCTCGCTGCGCGAACATCTGCCGCAGCTGGTCGGTGACCATCCCGCCGTCCCAGGCCCCCCAGTTGATCGAGGTGACCCGGGTGCCCGGGCGGGCCGCCCGCAGGCCGGTGGCGATCCGGTTCAGGCCCTCGTTCGCGATCGCGTAGTCGGCCTGCCCGCGGTTGCCGAAGAAGCCGGCCACCGAGGAGAACAGCACCACGTGCCGCAGCCGGTCGCCGTCCAGCGCGCCGAGCACGGTGTCCAGCCCGAGCAGCTTGGTGGCCAGGACCCGCTCGACCGCCGCCGGATCCTTCTCCACGACCAGGCGGTCGGCCAGGACTCCGGCCCCGTGCACCAGACCGCTCACCCGATTCCGGTACGGGCTGAGCGCCGCCGTGGTGGCCGCCGGATCGAGCACGTCCACCGCCAGGTATTCGGCTCGGGCGCCGGACCGGGTCACCTTCTGCAGGGTCGCCCGGATCTCCCGGCCGGCCTCGATCCCCTGCCCGATCCGCTGCACGTCCCGCGGGCTCGGCGCCGCGCCGGTCGCCTTCAGCCGGGCGAAGATCGCCGCCTTGAGCGCCGGGCCGGTCTGCCCCACCGCCCAGTCCGGCTCGTCCTCCAGCGGAGTGCGGCCGAGCAGCAGCAGCCCGCACGGGAAGTTCGCGGCCAGCGCGGTCAGGCACTCCGCGGTCACCCCGCGAGCCCCGCCGGTGACCACCAGCAGGTCATCCGCGGTGAGCCCGCTCGGCGCATCGCTGGTGAACCCGGTCCCCGCGCCGGTGGCGAGCCCGCTCGGCACGCCGCCGGCGGCCGCGGAGTCGGCCGGGGCGAGGCCCGGGACGGTCCGGGTGGCGCCGTCCAGGCCGGCCTCCCGCACCGCGCGGTCCACGTCGGACAGCTCGGCGCGCAGCAGCTCGGCCGCCCGGGCGGCCCGGATGCCCGGCGCCAGGTCGACAGCCCGGCAGAACAGCTCCGGAGCCTCGATGGCCAGCGTCTTCACCAGGCCGCCGAGAGCGCCGAGCAGCGTGGTCGGACCCTGTCCGCCACCCAGGCCACCGGCCCCGTCCAGGCTGCTGACCACGGCGTAGGTGCTACGCCCGGTGCCCGCGGTGGCCTGCAGCGACCGCTGGGTCACCTTGGCCACCAGCAGCGCGTGGGTCAGCCGGCGGACCGCGGCGGTGGCGTCGGCCACCGGCGCGGCGGCCACCTGGACCACGACATCCAGCCGGCCGGTAGCGGCGACCAGACCGTCCACGAGGGACTGCAGGGTCGGCGCGGACCAGTCGTCGAGCTGCTGCGCGCCGGTGGCGGTGCTGCGCACGCCGGGCAGAGCGATCACCCGGACGTCCACCCCGTCGGCACGCAGCGCGGCGACCACCGCCGCGGTGATCGGCGCACCGTCGTCGACGACGACCGCGACCGAGCCCGGCGCGTAGGCGTTCACCAGCACGTCCGGAGCCGCGACCGCAACCCGCACGTAGCGGGTCCGAGCGATCCCGGCTTCCGCCGGATAACTCACCGTCTGAGCCGGCGGAGCCGCCACCACACTCGGACCAGCAGCCGTCACACCGCCAGCCGCTCCACCACCAGCGGCACCGCCTCCGGCCGCTCCACCTCCGGCCAGGAAGGTGACGATCGCGTCCAGGGTCGGCAGCTCACCGATCTGGTCGGGCTCGACCGACACCGTGCCCGGGAAGCGTTCCTGCAGCTCACCCATGATCTCGACCCGCTTGATCGAGTCGATTCCCAGGTCGGCTTCCAGGTCCATCCCGGGTTCCAGCATCTCCGCCGGATAACCGGTCTTCTCCGCCACGATCTCCAGCAGAGCGCCCCGAATCTCCTCGACCGCCGCGCCGTCCACAACCGACGGAGCAGACGCGACAGGCACCGAGACGGCAACCTCAGCCACCGGAGCAACCGGCGAAGGCTGAGCAATCTCGGTCACCGGCACGACCGCAGCCGGCCCCGAACCCGCGGGCGCAGCAGCCGCCGGCGCAGGAACCGCCGGTACAGCAGCCGTCGGCGCAGCGACCGCGGGTGCAACAGCCCCCGCCGACCCACTGCCCGCCAGGAAGGCGACGATCGCGTCCAGCGTCGGCAACTCACCGATCTGATCCGGCTCAACCGACACCGTCCCCGGGAACCGTTCCTGCAGCTCACCCATGATCTCGACCCGCTTGATCGAGTCGATCCCCAGGTCGGCTTCCAAGTCCATCCCGGGTTCCAGCATCTCCGCCGGATAACCGGTCTTCTCCGCCACGATCTCCAGCAGAGCGCCCCGAATCCCCTCGGCCACCCCACCATCCACAACCGACGGCGCAGCCGCGACCGGCACCGAGACGGCAACCTCGGCCACCGCGGCAACGGCCGGCTCGGGCTGGGCAATCTGGGCCGCCGGAGCAACGGCCGGCTCGGGCCGGGCAATCTCGGCCACCGGAGCAGCGGCCAGGTTGGGCTGGGCCACCGGAGCCGCCGCGGGAATCACAGGTGCAGAAGCCGTCGGCGCAGAAGCCGTGGATCCGCTGCCCGCCAGGAAAGTGACGATCGCGTCCAGCGTCGGCAGCTCACCGATCTGATCCGGCTCGACCGACACCGTCCCCGGGAACCGTTCCTGCAGCTCACCCATGATCTCGACCCGCTTGATCGAGTCGATTCCCAGGTCGGCTTCCAGGTCCATCCCCGGTTCCAGCATCTCCGCCGGATAACCGGTCTTCTCCGCCACGATCTCCAGCAGAGCGCCCCGAATCTCCTCGACCGCCCCACCATCCACAACCGACGGAGCAGACGCGACAGGCACCGAGACGGCAACCTCAGCCACCGGAGCAACCGGCGAAGGCTGAGCAATCTCGGTCACCGGCACGACCGCACCCGGCCCCGAAACCGCGGGCGCAGCAGCCGTCGGCGCAGGAACCGCCGGTACAGCAGCCGTCGGCGCAGCGACCGTGGGTGCAACAGCCCCCGCCGATCCACTGCCCGCCAGGAAGGCGACGATCGCATCCAGGGTCGGCAGCTCACCGATCTGATCCGGCTCGACCGACACCGTGCCCGGGAAGCGCTCCTGCAGCTCACCCATGATCTCGACCCGCTTGATCGAGTCGATCCCCAGATCAGCCTCAAGATCCATCCCCGGCTCCAGCATCTCCGCCGGATAACCGGTCTTCTCCGCCACGATCTCCAGCAGAGCGGCACGGATCGGCCCCGCCGCCGCCTCGTCCACGACCGGTGACACCGGCCCCGCCGGAACAGCAACGGGCGGGACGACAGCGACCGGCTCACTAACGACCGGCGCGGGGACAGCGACCGGCTCGACGACAGCCACGGGTTCGACGACAGCCACCGGCTCGGGAACGACGATCGTCTCCGGGACGGTCACCTGCGGCGGCACCGGAATCACTTCGGGCACCACGACGGTCTCCGCCACCGGGACGGGGACCTCGGCCACCGGGGCCACCGGCAGCTGCTCCCGCTCCGGCACCGCCCGCTGGGCCGGCACCGGCGCACCCGTACCCGGCTGATAGGTGGCCAGGAAGTCGACCAGCACCCGGCTGGCCCGCACGTGCGCGTCAGCCACCGCGTCCCCGAACCCACGGACCAGCGACAGCGCCTGGACCAGGTCCTCCGACGCGTCATCGGTGCGCCCGGCCAGGGCGGCAGCCGCCGCCTCGGCGACCCGCACCTGGCCTTCCAGGTATTCGCCGTGCAGGGCGAGCTGCTCATCGGCGAACCGCCTGATCTCGGCGTACGCCTCAAGGTCCGCACCGGCGTCCGGCGCCGTGACCACCGCGGCCACCGAGAGGTCCGCGACCACCGGCTGCACCGCGACCACCGGGTCCGCGGCGACGATCGGGTCCGCCGCCACGATCGGGTCCGCCGCGACGATCGGGTCCGCCGCGACCACCGGCTCGGCCGGGGCCGCCGGAACGGTTCCGGTCAGCTCGTAGGGTGTGGCCAGCAGTTCCCGGTACGCCGCCCGCCGCTCCGGCGAGACGAAGTTGATCCCGGTCAGCGGGATCGCCATCCCCTTGCCGGCCGGCTCCACCCAGGCCGGCGCGTCGTACCGGTCGATCCCGCTGATCGGCAGGCCGAGCACGGCCAGTTCCAGCGCCGCCCGCTTGAGCGCGACCTCGCTGTCCTTGCCGGGCCCGGCGTCGGTCGCCACGCACACCGCGTCACGGTCGCCGAGGATCCGGCGGACCAGGCCGGTGAGCACCGACTTCGGCCCGAACTCGCAGAACACCCGGACGCCGGCCGCGTACATCCGCTCCACCGCCGCCGCGAAGGCGACCGGCTGGCGCAGCTGCTCGACCAGGATCTGGCGGTTGGCCGCGACGTCCGCCCCGTACGCGAATCCGGGTGTGTTGGCCTCGACCGGAAGCCGCGGCGCGGACATCTCGACCGACTGCACCGCGGACCGGAAGGCGTCCACCGCGTGCCCGACGAAGCTGGTGTGGAAGGCGGCCGCGACCGGCAGCCGGGCGGCCCGGATGCCCCGCGTCCCGGCGTCGGCGACGAGCCGGTCCACCTGGTCGGTGGCGCCACCCACGACGATCTGGTCGGGAGCGTTCAGGTTGCACACGCTGACGCCGGGATGGTCGGCGAGCAGGCTGCGCACGGTCGCCTCCGGAGCGGTCAGCGCGGCCATCGCGCCGGCGTCACCCCCGGCCGGCGCGGCCATCGCCCGGCCACGTGCCCGGGCCAGCGTGAAGAACGCGTCGTCGTCGAGCGCTCCGGCCGCCCACAGCGCGGTCAGCTCGCCGAAGCTGTGCCCGGCCACCGCGTCCGGACGCAGGCCCAGCTCGGTCAGCCAGCGGTACTGGCCGGCCGCGAGCGCGCCGATCGCGGGCTGCGCGTATTCGGTACGCCGCAGCGCGCTCTCCTGCCCGGCCCGGGCGTCGTCGCCGAAGACCGGCGGCGGGAACACCACCCGGGAGAGCACCTCGTCCTGGTCGGCGAAGTGCGCGTTGGCCTGGTCGAAGGCGGCCCGCACCGGCGGCACGGCGAGCGCCGCGGCGGCGCCCATCTCGACGTACTGGCTGCCCTGGCCGGCGAAGAGCGCGCCGACCTTGGCACCGGCCGGCAGCGCGGCCCGGCGGTAGACCACGCCGCGCGGGTGCGACCAGGCGTCCTCGGTCCGGGACCGGAGCTGGGCGCCGGCCAGGTCGCGCAACTGCGCGTACTCGTCGGCGGTGCGGTAGACGAAACCGATCCGGGCGTCACCGGCCGGCACGTCGCCACCCGGCTGCCCGGCGTCGGTCCCGGCCACCGCGGCGGCCAGCGCGTCCCGGTCGGCGGCGTGCCAGAACGCCACCCGGGCGGTCGGGCCGAGCACCACCGGGCGCTCCGCGCCGTGGTACTCCTCCAGCACCACGTGGAAGTTGGTGCCGCCGAACCCGAACGACGAGACCGCGGCGCGGCGGGCCGGGCGGCGCGGGTGACGGATCCACGGCCGGGTCCGGCTGTTGACGTAGAGGCCGGTCTCGTCGAACTTGGCGGCCGGGTTGGGCCGCTGCACGTTGATGGTCGGCGGGAGCACCTTCTGGTGCAGCGCCAGCGACAGCTTGATCAGACCGGCGGCGCCGGCCGCGGCCTTGGTGTGCCCGATCTGGCTCTTCACGCTGCCGACCGCGGCGAACTGCCGCTCGTCGCTGGCCGCGCCGAGCACCTCGGTGAGCGCGGACAGCTCGGTGTGGTCACCGACCGCGGTGCCGGTGCCGTGCGCCTCGAACAGCTCGATCGACTCCGGGGAGACGCCGGCGTCGGCGTACGCCCGGCGCAGCGCGACCATCTGCCCCTCCTTGCGCGGGGCGTAGATGCTCTTGAACCGGCCGTCGCTGGACGAGCCGATGCCGCGGATCACCGAGTAGATGCGGTCGCCGTCGCGCTCCGCGTCGGCCAGCCGCTTCAGCGCGACCATGCCCATGCCCTCGCCGATCAGCGTGCCGTCGGCCTGCTCGTCGAACGGCCGGATCTGCCCGGACCCGGAGAACGCCGGGGTCTTGGAGAAGCAGAGGTACATCAGGATGGTGTTCTCGGCGTCGCACCCGCCGGTGATCATCAGGTCGGCGCGGCCCTCCAGGAGCTCGCTGATCGCCACCTTGACCGCGCTCAGCGAGCTGGCACAGGCGGCGTCGACCGTGCAGTTCATCGCGCCGAGGTTGAACCGGTTGGCGATCCGGCCGGCCACCACGTTGCCGAGCATGCCGGGGAAGGAATTCTCCTCCCATGGGACGAAGGCGGCCTTGAACCGCTCGACGATCTCGTCGGTGTCCTGCTCGGACATGCCCATGCTGCGGGCCGCGGCGCGCAGCACCGGGCTCTGCAGGCGGGCGGAGAGCGGCTGGGTCAGCGAGTTCGCGCCGGTGACCCCGAGCACCACGCCGGTGCGGGCGGCGTCGTACCAGTCCGAGCCCTCGGCGCCGGCGTCGCGCAGCAGATCCCGGGTGACCACCAGGCTGAGCAGCTGGAGCACGTCGGTGACCTCGAGGGTCTTCGGCGGGATGCCGAACTCCATCGGGTGGAACGGCACCGCCGGGAGGAAGCCACCGCGGCGGCAGTAGGTCCGGTCCTCGGCCGCCGGGTCCGGGTCGTAGTGGTCGTCGATCTTCCAGTGCGTTTCCGGTACGTCCTCGATGCAGTCCGCGGCCTCGACCACGTTGTTCCAGAACTCACGGAGGTTGCGGGATTTCGGGTAAAGCGCGCTGAGGCCGACGACGGCCACAGGGGTGTCCGCCAGACGGCGAAGCATCTCGCGCTCGGCAGCGTCACTCACGAGTACCTCGCTTCGTGAAACTTTCAACGGTCAGGAGGTCGGTGCCGGAGCCTGCCGGCGCAGTGGGGTGCCCTCGCTGCGGGAGAAGTGGTGTTGCATAACCAGATCCGCGACCGACCGCCAGACGGACGGTTCACGCAGCATCGTGTAGTGATCTCCGGTACAGCCGTGCATCGCGAACCGGCCGCCGGCCAGGTCCGGCCAGCCCAGGGCGTCGTGGTCGGGCAGCAGGGAGCCGGCCGGTTTGAGCAGCGTGACCGGCAGTTCGGCCGGCGGCGGCCGGTATCCGGCCACGATCCGGTTGTTGCGGGACAGCCCGCCGAGGAACGTGCGGTAAAGCTTGAGCAGACCGGCCTCGGGCGTCTCCGGGGCCAGCACGCCGGCCCCGACACACCACCGCAGCAGCCGCCGGAGCCGTTCCGGTTCGGAGCCGGCGCGCAGGTCCACGCCGGCCGGCAGGACGGCGTCCCGCTTGGCGCACAGGTACATGCCGAACCAGCGGATCAGCATGTCCCCGTCGACCAGGTCGCGTTCCGCGTCGCCGAACCGGGGCACCGGCGCGATGCTGTCCAGCAGCACCAGCGCCGCCCGCCGCCGCTCGGCGGTGACCGCCAGCTGGTAGGCGAGCACCCCGCCGAACGACCAGCCGGCCAGCACGGTCGGCACACCGGGCCGGTCCGGCAGGGCGGCGGCCACCCGCGCCGCCAGGCCCGGCAGGTCGAGGTCGACTCGACCGGCCGGGTCGGCGGCGTGCAGGTATTCGGGGATCGCGTCCAGGACGGCGACGTCCAGCGCGACGTCGCCGGGCAATTCCGCGGCCAGCCCGTGCCATCCGGTGACCGGCATCGCCCCCGGATGCACCGCGTGCACCTGCAACCGGGGCGCCGGGCCACCGTCGGCCAGGGTGGTGACCAGCGCCGGGGCCGGCCGGCGCGGCGGCCGGTCAGGCACCGGCGACATGGCGGGCGTGCTCCTCGGCGATGTGCTCGGCGAGGGCCGCGATCGTCGGGTGGTACCAGAGCGCGGTGGCCTCCATCTCGAAGCCGAGCCAGCTCTCCAGCTCGCCGGCCAGGATCAGCGCCTCGGTGGAGTCCAGGTCGAACTCGTCGAAGTACTGGTTGACGTCGATGCTGTCGGCCGCGACGTTCAGGCGGACCGCCAGCTTCTCGACCAGCCACTGCTGGATCTGGCCGGCGGTGAGCACGGTGCTCTGGGACATCGGAACTCCTCCTTCTGCTTCTGCTTCTGCGACGGTTTCGGTGCCGGTCACCGGGCGTCGCCGGTGGTGTCCTGCTGGCGGGCCACCTCGACGCGGCGCGCCGCGTGCAGCCCGGAGACGAACGCGGCCTCGTGCGAACCGACCAGGTCGGGGCCGATCTTCGGGGAGTGGAAGTAGGAACCGGCCAGCTTGATCCGGCCGGTCCGGTTCACGTCGTAGATGGTCTTCTGCATCGCCCGCACGCCGAGGTCGATCACCGGGTGGGTGTAGTCGATCTCCTTGAGCACGGTCTCGTCGCGCGGCTGCACCGGGCAGTCCAGCGTGACGAAGTAGTCCCGCTCGGCGTCCAGGTCCTGCAGCGGGTTCATGTAGTAGGCGACCCAGGTGCGGACCCGGTCGTCCACCGTCTTCTTGCCGTAGTTCCAGCTCTGCCACCGGCTGCGGTCGGCCGGCAGCACCGCCGGGTCGGTGTGCAGGACCGCCTTGGTGGCGCTGTACCGGACCGTCTCCAGCACTCGCTGCTGCTCGCCGGTCGGGCGCTCGAGCAGTTTGAGGGCCTCGTCGGCGTGGGTGGCCAGGACCACGTAGTCGTACTCACGGGCGCCGCCGGTGCTGGTGACCACCACCCGGTCGCCGTCGTCGCGGATGCCGATCACCGGTTCGGAGAGCCGGACCCGGCCGCGGATCGACTCGACGATGCGCCGGACGTAGTTGATGCTGCCGCCGTCGACGGTCTTCCAGTTCACCGACTTCCCGCCGAGGCCGCCCTCGTCGTGCGACATGTAGAAGGCGATCACCGTGGTGGCCGGCATCTCCCAGATCAGCTCGGCCGGCACCGACCAGACCGCGGTGGCCAGCAGCACCACGTAGCTGTACTTGAACTCGTCGCTGTAGCCGTTGCGGTCCAGGTACTCGCCGAGCGGCACGTTCGAGCGCCCGCGCAGGAAGTCGCGCGGCGCCTCGGTGTGGAACCGCTTCGCCTCGCGCCAGATGGTCTGGAACGCCTGCGGGTACTTCGCCCGGACCACGTCCTCGTCCAGCGCCAGCTCGCCGGTGCCGTAGTTCAGGCCGCTGTCCACGTCGAAGAAGTTGAAGCCGCCCTGGTGGTCGAGCGTGGCCACGCCGAGGTCCGCGAAGAACTGGCTCAGCTGCGGATAGGTGCGTGCGTTGAACACGACGAAGGCCGTGTCGATGCCCAGACGCTTCCCGTTCTCGTCGACCTCGATCGTGTTCGCGTGACCACCGGCGTAATCGTTCTTCTCGTAGACGGTGACGTCGATGTCCTCGGGCAGGTGATAGGCGGTTGAAAGACCGGCGACACCCGCGCCGACCACGGCAACCGAAGTGCTCATTACAGTCCCCTGTCACGGTCTTGTGGATCCTGCGGAAAACGCGTGAATGACGGGACAGAGGGCTGATACCTCTCAATGCGGGGAACCTCGCCGGCGGCAACCTGCGCCGTACGGTTCTGAAGAGAAACGTAAATGCCCGGCGAGCGCCGGGCAATGGATTGCGGGTGTCCGCTGGCGGCATTGCCGCTTTAGGACACGGCGGGGACGCCGACGAAAAAGCGCCGGCCTCCCCGTACGGGGAGGCCGGCGCCGGTGCTGTCGGTCAGGCGGTCAGCAGACCGATCCCGAGCGTGGCCACCCCCACCGCGAGCAGCAGCGCACCCAGGTAGACCATGGCGATCGCGCCGTTCGGCTCGGTCCTGTCACGCCCGGCCGAGGCGGCGAAGAAACCACCGGACATCACCGCCGCGGCCGCTGGGACACAGATCCGGGCGACCCATCCGGCGGCCCCGTCCAGGCCGCCCAGATCGGCCAGGACCAGAGTGATCAGGCTCAGAATGACCAGCACCCCGGCGTGCCCGTGACCGGCTCGGGCGAACGATTTCTGAAATGGCGTCATCTCCACCGCGCCGCGCGCGATCTTGGTCATGAACCAACCACCGATCTCAATGGTGACGATGGTCAGCAGGACAACTCCGGCGATGATTCGACTGGCATCGCTCAGGTACGGGTCGCTCATGTCTCTCCTGGTTGCCTTTCTTCAGGCCGGAACACATACGCGGACCGGGGCGCCGCCTGGTCCAGCGACGCCCACCTATGATCCAGAACCCTAACGGGAAATCGGCGGCGCCGGTGACTGCGCCGGGCGCGCCGGGCGCAGCAGTACCGCCGCCACCAGCGCCGCGCCGAGCAGGAAGGTGCCGGCCGCGACGGCGAGCGCGGTGTGCACCCCGCTGGTGAAGGCGGCGTCGATGGCGTCGCCGATCGCGGCGTTGCCGCTCGACCCGGTACGCCCGGACGCCACCGCCGAGGTGACCGCATCCGCGGCCGGGGCGGGCACCCCGGCGTCCCGCAGCGCGTCCGGCAGCTCCCCGGCGAACCGGCGGGCCAGCACCGCGCCGAGCACCGCGGTACCGAACACCGAACCCAGCTGGCGGAACACGGTGACCGCCGCGGACGCGCCCGGCGCCCGGGGCGGCGGCACCACGGCCAGCGCGGCCGCCGTCGAGGGCGCCACCACGAGACCGCAGCCCAGCCCGGTCAGCCCGAGCGCCAGCGCCGCCCGCCAGTAGGGCGAGCCCGGGTCCTCGGCCAGCAGCGCGAGCGCGCCGGCGCCGGCCGCCAGCAGCCCGGTCAGCAGCAGCCGGGCGGCCGGGATCCGTCCGGCGAGCGCGCCGACCGCCACCGTCGCGACCAGGAACGACAAGGTCAGCGCCAGCAGGCGCACGGCGGCGCCCAGCGGGTCGAACCCGTCGACTCGCTGCAGGTAGAGGATCTGCAGGTAGCTGACCCCGACGAAACCGAACAGGCCGATCCCGGCGACCAGCAGCGCGACCGCGGGCCGGGCCTCCCGCAGCAGCGCCAGGTCGAACATCGGCGCCGCGCGCCGGCGCTCCACCAGCACGAAGCCGGCCAGGCAGAGCACCGCCAGCAGCAGCGCCCCGGCCACCATCGGCTCGGTGTAGCTCTCCCGCCCACCGACCGCGATCCCGTAGACCAGCGAGCCCAGCCCGGCAACCGCAAGAAGCTGTCCCGGTACGTCCAGCCGCCGCCCGGGCATCCGCGACTCGGTCACGGCGAACCAGGTGACCGCGACGGTCGCCACCGCCACCGGCAGGTTGATCAGGTACGCGGCGTGCCAGCCGGCCCCGCGCACCACCAGCGCGCCGAGCAGCGGCCCCAGCGCCAGCCCCAGCCCGGAGGCGGACACCCAGACGGCGATCATCCGGGCCCGGACCGCCGGGTTCGCGAAGGTCACCACCAGGATCGCCAGCGACGTGGGCAGGATCAGCGCCCCGCCGAGCCCACTGATCGCCCGCCCCACCAGCACCTGCCCGAACCCGCCGGCGGTAGCCACCACCAGGTCGCCGGCCACCATCGCGCCGACCCCGGCGAGAAAGACGGCCCGCCGCCCCAGCCGGTCGCCCAGCGCCCCACCGGACAGCACGAGCGCCGCCACCACCAGCGCGTACAGACTCGACACCCAGCTCAGGTCCCCGGGCGCCACCGCATACTCCCGCTGGATCGGCTGCAGCGTAGCGATAGCCGCCGTAACCTCGACAAAGCTCATAGCCATGCCAAGGCACACCGCCACCACAATCAGCCGCTGCCGCCCAGCCGACACGGCGGGCCCCGCGGGCCCCGCCGAAAGCGGCGCCCCACCGGACACGGCCTGCCCATCCGAACGCGGCGCCCCACCGGACACGGATTGCCCAGCGGAAACGGCAGGCTCACCGGAAGCGGCGGGCCGCCCCGCCACACCAGATCGCGGCGGATCCTCGGTCTTCATCGTCCGGCCCTCCCGGGTTCCGAGATCAGTTCCACCCACTCCAGATCCCCACCCCCACCCGATCCGGACAAGAACCCCCAAAAAAGCTGCCATCGGAGTCCCGAAAGGCGGACTTCGTACCCAAAAGAGCTAGCTTGAAGAAGTCTCCCTGCCCGGCCAAGGAGGTTCGCGCCGCTCAGCGTCCGTATCTCGCGCAGCGCTCGGCCGCCGGGCTAACCTCTTAGCTAAGGAGGCCGCCGATGCCGGAAGCAGCCGCGCAGTTCAACATCCACGACGCGAAGACGAACCTTTCGCGGATCATCGACCGCGTCGAGCACGGCGAAGAGATCATCATCAGCCGGGCCGGCACGCCCGTCGCCAAGGTGATCCCGCTCAACCGCCGGGTCGACAGGTCCGGCCGAGGCTCTCTTGCCGGCCAGCTCGTCATGGCCGACGACTGGGACTCCCCCGCGACGAACGAATCCATCGCCCGGGATTTCGGTCTCGCATGAGCCTGCTGCTGGACACCCACATCGTGCTCTGGTGGCTCACCGACGACCCGACGCTCGCCGCCGAGATCAAGGAACGACTCGACCACGAGCCGGACGTCTACATCAGCCCAGCAACAATCTGGGAGGTAGCCATCAAGCAGTCGATCGGCAAGCTGGAGAAGCCGGCCGACCTCCCCGAGCGCATCCGCGACAGCGGCTTCCGGCATCTGGACGTCTCCGCCGAACACGCCATCGCCGCAGGACGCCTCCCGCTCATTCACCGAGACCCGTTCGACCGCATGCTCATCGCCCAGGCCCAGGTCGAACGCATGACGCTGGTGACCCGCGACGCCGAGATACCAAAATACGACATCGACGTCCTGCCCGCGTAGGACCACCGGAGCACAGCATGGCCGGTCCGCTCCTGGCGAGCGCTCGCAGCGCCCGACGAAGCCCACACCGAACCAGGAACGCAGAGACACGCTCGGGCAACCGGACATCGTCGGCGGCCGCCTAGAATGAGGACCCTGAGCGCACCCTGCGGGAGACACCCATGACCCGAACGCTGACCGCCGCAGTTCACCAGGAAGACGACTGGTTCGTCGCCCGCTGCCTGGAACTCGACGTGGCTAGCCAAGGCGAGACCCTGGACGAGGCTCTGGCGAATCTTCGCGAAGCGGTGGAGTTGTACCTGGAGCAGGTCTCTCAGCCTCAGATCGAGGCGACGCCGTTCGTGACCGCATTCCAGATCGCCTCGGCCGCATGAGTCCAGCTCTAGCCGATCTCCCTCTCCGAAGTGGTGGACGCCCTTAACAGGGCGGGTTTCGTCCACGTTCGCACCAAAGGCAGCCACGCCGTCTACCAACATCCGAACGGCCGGGTCGCGGTGGTTCCCCAGCACCCTACGGTCAAACGCGGAACCCTCGCCTCGATCCTCCGCCAGGCCGGCCTGACCACAGCCGAATTCCTCAAGCTCCTACGGTGAAGCCCTCAAATGCCTGGTCCATTGCAGGTGCCCACACATAAGTCGATCCCGGCCTCCGGCTCAGGCAGGGCTCGCGACGCCGGGCTGCCGAAATACGACATCCACATCCCGCCCGCGTGGATCCATCAGGTCCGGGAAAGCCCGGTTCGCTCTTGACGAGCGCGCGCAGCGCTCATGCGGCCCACAGCGAACCGCAAGCAAGCGCCGCCATCCCAACCCCGTAACGCGGGGTTTCCGGGGGCTCGGCCCCCGGAGCAGACAAACCGAAACGGCCCCCGGCTCGCGCTGTCCGCGAGCAGGGGGCCGCAATGCCGTGGAGGTGCCGGGAATCGAACCCGGGTCCTTCGTTGTTTTGTCAGGGCTTCTCCGAGCGCAGCTCACTATGTCCCTACTCGGCCCTCCGACTCACGTGAGCAAGTTCGGACGACGGGCCCAGTCGCTGATTGATCTCGCCGCACGGTCCCCGCGACCGGGACCGATTGGCCAGCCTCCTAGCTGATGCCGGCAGCTGGGACGGAGGCGCTCCCAGACCGACAGACCACGCTACTTGCCTCAGGCGGCGAGAGCGTACTGGTCAGCGTCAAACTTTTCGTTGGCGCTTATAAGTTTCCGACGACCGATTCTCGAGACGACGTCGGCTTCCTCGGCTCGCTTCCCCTGTCTCCACGTACGAAGTCGAAACCAGTCACCCCCTGGATCAGTGCCACAGCTCGACAATCTTAGCTCACCGAACAGCTGCCGCCGACAACCGTGCACCCGGTCGGCTTGATCCGGTCGGCGGTGCCCTTGCCGCTCTGGAAGCCGACCGTGATCGAGCGGCCGGGACCGACCTGGATGCCGCTGAGCGTGATCGTGTTTCCGCTGCTGGTGCCCCGGGCGTTCCAGGTGCCGCCGATGCTGACCGGGGACGGGTAGGTCAGGGTGATCGTCGCCTCGTGCGCCTGGGTGCCCTTGTTGGTGATCTGCAGCGAGGCGACGAAGGCACGGTCCCAGGAGCTGACCGTGGAGTAGGTCACGCTCAGGTCCTGCGGGGCGGGCGGCGGCACGGTGGTCCGGCTCGGCGACGGCTTCGGGCTCTTGCTGGTCTTCGACGGGGCCGGCGACGCGGAGCTCTTCGAGGGCGAGGCCGACGAGGACGCCGAGGCGGACGGCGACACGGGGCGCGACGGCGTGGCGGTGGCCACCGGCGACCCGGAGAGCCGCGGAGCGGTGGTCGACTCGGCGGCTCGCAGGTTGGCCGAGGGCTGCACGATCACCGGGGTGTCATCGGCCTCGGCCGGGCCGCCGGCCCGCACCGCGATGAACCCCACCAGGCCGACCAGGACGGCGGCGGCCAGGCCGAGCACCGAGCGGGCGATGAAGAACTGGCGGTCTCTGTGCTTGGACAACGGCAGGTCTCCCCGCAGACGAGTCGAGCTCGGGCGAGCGCGAAGTGATCAACAAGCCTGGCGGGGCAGGATACCCCTCAGCCCATGCCTTTGGCACGGCGGCCCATGGCCCGGTTGATCTCGCGTTTCGCGTCCCGCTCGGCCATGTCCTGGCGCTTGTCGTAGCTCTTCTTGCCCTTGGCGACGCCGAGCTCGACCTTCGCGTACCCGTTCTGGAAGTAGACCGAGAGCGGGACCAGGGTGACGCCGTCGTCCCGCAGCTTGCCCATGATCTTGTGGATCTCGTCGCGCTTGAGCAGCAGCTTGCGCACCCGGCGGGGCTCGTGGTTGGTCCAGGTGCCCTGCGTGTACTCCGGGATGTGCATGCCGTGCAGGAAGATCTCGCCGTGGTTCTCGTGGCCGAACGCGTCGACCAGCGAGGAGCGCCCGGCGCGCAGCGATTTCACCTCGGTGCCGGTCAGCACCATGCCGGCCTCGTAGGTGTCGAGGATGGCGTAGTCGTGGTACGCCTTGCGGTTGGAGGCGACGAGCTTGCGCCCCTGTTCCCGTGGCATACCAGCAGTCCCCCCGATCGATCGACCAGGAAGTCTAACAAAGGCAGGACGGCAGATAGTTCAGCGGATTCCGCGGCGCTCCGCCGAACCGGGTCTCGAAGTGCAGGTGCGCGCCGGTGGAGGCGCCGGTCGAGCCGACCTTCCCGATCACCTCGCCCTGCCGGACGTACTGGCCGACGTGCACGTAGATCCGGGACTGGTGGCCGTAACAGGTGGAGAAGCCGGTACCCATCACCCGGCCGTGGCTGATGCAGGTGTAGTTGCCGTATCCGCCGTTCCACCCGGCCTGGATCACCCGGCCGGCCGCGGCGGCCCGGATCGGGGTGCCCGACCCGGCGGCGAAGTCGGTCCCGGCGTGTAGCTGCCAGACCCGGTAGTACGGGTCGTAGCGGTTGCCGTAGTCACTGCTCTTCCAGCCGTGCACCGGCATCAGCAGCCGCCCGTGGTAGCGCCCGGTGTAGCCGGACCGGTGCTCCCAGCCGCGCATGCTGGAGCGCACCCTGCGCTCGGCGGCGAGCGCGGCCCGGTACTGGGCCAGCACGCCGGCCCGCTGCGCGTTGGCCGCGCTGAGCGCCGCCCGGCGGGACAGCACCAGCTGGTAGACGTCGCGCCGGGCGCGGACCGCGTCCACCTGGGCGCTCTGCGCGGCGCGCAGCTTGGCGGCGGCCTCCGACTCGGCCGCCTCGGCCTGCCGTTTCGCCGCGCCGGCCCGGTCCTGGGCGGCGCGGGCCGCGCGGCGGGCCCCGATCAGCTGCCGCATGTCCGCGTTCTCCTGGTGGACCAGCTGGTCGACCAGGGTCATCCGGTCCATCAGGTCGACCGGGGCGGTGGCCGAGACCAGCAGGTTGAGCCGGCTGACCGAGCCGCCCATGTAGCTGGACCGGGCGATCCCGGCGACCCGCTCGCGGGCCGCGGCCACCCGGTCCTGGGCGGCCGCCCAGTCCGCGGCGATCCGCTGGTAGCTCTGCCGGGCGGCGGCGGCCCGGTCCCGCGCGGTGTCCGCCTCCACCCGGGTGGCGATCACCACGCCGCGGGCGACGGCCACCCGGTGCTGGGCGCCCGGCAGCGCGGACGAGGCGAGGGCGAGACGGCGGGCGGCGGCCCGGGCGGTGGCGCCGGCGTTCTCCAGCAGCGCCTCGGCCCGGCGGACCGCCTCGGCGGCCCGGGCGGCGTCGTCCCGGTCGGTCCGGGCGGCCGCCACGGCCGGGGCGGGCCCCAGGCCGACGACGGTGAGCAGGCAGAGGACGGCGGCCAGCAGGGACTTCAGGCGACGATACCTCACGAAAAGTCACCGTACTCTGACCAAACGCCCGCTAGGCCGCAAAAGCCACGAAAGCCGCGCCCGGGCGGGAGCGCGGCTTTCGTACCGAAAACTCGGTGGTCAGACCTTGAGGTAGAAGCGCAGCGTGACCCACGCGGTCACCGCGCTGACCAGCGCTCCGACGCCGGCCAGCAGGGGCAGCATCAGCCAGACGTTCCCGCTCGGCACGGGTGTCAGGATCGCGGTCAGGGCCTGGAGCTTGTTGTCCAACAGCACGATCTTGCCGATGAACAGGGCGACGAACCCGAGGATCGCGCCGATCAGGCCGGCGACCACCGCCTCCAGGACGAACGGGGCCTGGATGAACCAGTTCGACGCGCCGACCAGCTTCATCACCGCGACCTCGCGGCGCTTGCTGTAGGCGGCCACCTGGATGGTGTTACCGACCAGCAACAGGGCGGCGAACGCCATCACCGCGGCGACCACGAGTGACATCAGCTGAACCGAGTTGAAGATGTTGAACACCTTCTGCAACAGCTCGCGCTGGTCGATGATCCGCTGGATGCCCGGCTCGCCCTCCAGGGTCTTGGCGAACTGGTCGTAGGCCTCGGGGTTCTTCAGCTTCACCCGGTACGACTCGGGCAGGCTGTTGACGTTGACCGCGGCCACGAAGTCGGGCGAGTCGGCGTAGAGCACCTTGAAGCGCTCGAGCGCCTGCTCCTTGGTCTCGTAGGAGCTCTCCTTGACCAGCGGGTTCTCGTCGATCTTCTGCTTGATCGCCTGCCGCTGACCGTCGGTCACGTTGTCGACCAGGAAGATCGAGACCTCGATCTCGCCGTAGTAGAAGTCCTTCATGCGGTCGACCTGCAGGTACATCAGCACGCTGGCGCCCAGCATGGTCAGCGAGACCGACATGGTGATGATCATGGCGACCGACATGGTGACGTTTCGCCACAGGCCCACCAGGACCTCGTTGAGGACATACTTCACGCGCATCGGGGGGATCCTTCCGGGACTCCGCGTGTCACTGGTTCAGCGTTGATAGATAGGGCGGAGCCGGTCTCAGCCGTAAACACCGCGTGCCTGGTCACGGACGATCCGCCCGCTCTCGATCTCGATGACCCGGCGGCGCATCTGGTTGACGATGTTGGAGTCGTGCGTGACCATCACGACGGTCGTGCCGGTCCGGTTGATCCGGTCCAGCAACCGCATGATCTCGATCGAGGTGTCCGGGTCGAGGTTACCGGTGGGCTCGTCGGCCAGGAGGATCAACGGGCGGTTCACGAAGGCCCGGGCCACCGCGACACGCTGCTGCTCACCACCGGAGAGCTCGTGCGGGTAGCGGTGCTCCTTGCCGCCCAGGCCGACCAGCTCGAGCACCTCGGGGACGACGCGCCGGGCGACGGCCTTGGTCTTGCCGATGACCTCAAGGGCAAACGCGACATTTTCGTACGCGGTGCGGTTGGGGAGCAGCCGGAAGTCCTGGAACACACAGCCGATCGAGCGGCGGAACTGCGGGATCTTCCAGGAGCGCAGCGTAGTGACGTCCTTGGCGTTCACCACCACCTTGCCGCGGGTCGCCTGGACCTCCTTCAGCAGCAGCTTGATGATCGTGGACTTGCCAGAACCGGAGGGGCCGATGAAGAAGACGAACTCACCCTTCTCGATCCCGACGCTGACATTGTCCAACGACGGCCGAGACGCCTTCGGATACGTCTTCGTCACGTTCTCGAGCTGAATCACGGGACTGGAGTCTACGCGGTGTAACGAAATCGCCAAGTCCGCTGGGGTCGGGAATCTTCGCCACCTGCGGCAACAGCAAAACCGAACGGCCCCCACCTGACCGAGCGCTCAGGTGGGGTCGCTCACCGTGATGGATCTCGCTAGCTGGCAACCTGATTCTGCTTGCGCCAACGGATGCCCGCCTCGATGAAGCCGTCCACATCGCCGTCGAAGACCGACGAGGGGTTGCCGACTTCGTACTCAGTGCGCAAATCCTTCACCATTTGGTACGGGTGCAGGACGTACGAACGCATCTGGTCGCCCCACGATCCGGTGGTGTCCTGCTTCAGATCGGCCATCTTCGCCTGCTCCTCCTGGCGCTTGCGCTCCAGGAGGCGGGCCTGGAGGACCCGCATGGCGGCCGCTTTGTTCTGCAGCTGCGACTTCTCGTTCTGACAGGACGCCACGATGCCGGTCGGGATGTGGGTCAGCCGGACCGCCGAGTCGGTGGTGTTGACGCTCTGCCCACCGGGGCCGGACGACCGGTACACGTCGACGCGGATCTCGTTCTCCGGGATGTCGATGTGGTCGGTCTGCTCCACCACCGGCATCACCTCGACCCCGGCGAAGCTGGTCTGCCGGCGGCCCTGGTTGTCGAACGGGCTGATCCGGACCAGCCGGTGGGTGCCCGACTCGACGCTCAGCGTCCCGTACGCATACGGGACCTTGACCGTGAAGGTGGCCGACTTGAGGCCGGCCTCCTCCGCGTACGACGTGTCGTAGACCTCGGTCGGGTAACCGTGCCGCTCGGCCCAGCGCAGGTACATCCGCATCAGCATCTCGGCGAAGTCGGCGGCGTCGACCCCGCCGGCGCCGGCCCGGATCGCGACCAGGGCCTCGCGGGAGTCGTACTCCCCGGAGAGGAGGGTGCGGACCTCCATCTCCTCGATCGCCTTGGTCAGCGTGGCGATCTCGTCGCCCACCTCGGCGACCGAGGCGGTGTCACCCTCCGCCTCGGCCATCTCCAGCAGCAGGCCGGCGTCGTCGAGCCGGGAGCGCAGCCGCTCCAGCTTGGAGATCTCCCCCGCGACGTACGACAGACGGCTGTTGACCTCCTGCGCGTAGGCCTGGTCGTCCCACAGGTCCGGGGCGGAGGCCTGCTCCTCGAGCTCCGTCTTGTCGCGCCGCAGCTTGTCGACGTCCAAGACGTTCTCGATGTTGCGGAGGGTGGCGTCGAGCGCTTTGAGTTGCTCAGGGAAGTCGGCAGCGGTCACGACACTCAAGAATACGCTTCCCGGCCAGCTCACTGGCCGGGGCGTCGGCAACTCATTCGGACGGAACGGTCTTCAGCCAGCTCAGCGCCGCCTTGTGGTAGGCGACGGCGAACTCCAGGGCGGCCGCGCCGTACGGATCACCGTTCTTCTTCACTTCCTTGGCCTGGTCCTTCGCCATCGCCAGCGCCTCCGCGTGGTACTGGTTGGCGTTGGTGTAGAGCGTCTTCAGCTGGTCCTCACTGTGCTGCTGGCCGAAGGCGACCCGCAGCGCGACCGGGTTGCGCAGCGCGTCACGGCCGGGGGTCTCGGTGAGCCAGCGGCTGAAGGCGCGCTTCCCGGAGGCGGTGATCGCGTAGGGCTGACTGGAACGAGGGCCCGGCTTGCCGAGGCGTACATACCCCATTTCGGCCAGTACGGGCAATTCGCGGTAGACCTGGCTCCGCGTCATCGACCAGTAGGGCCCGAGGCGGCGTTCGGCAGCCGCCATGAGCTGTCCGCCGGTCATCGGCCCCTCGTGAAGCAGGCCGAGCAAGGCGGCAGCCGTGGGATTGATCTGGAAGTCGGGCATGCCTTCTAAGCTGCCACTTTGTCGCAGCCACGTCCAGGATTTCGCACGATCCGTCCAGTTTGCGCCTCCACAAACGACTGTCCCGCACAGACAGTCCGACAACGAGCGCGCAGACCGGGCGTTTCGCGCGCCGCTAGCCACTTGACCAGCTAAAATGGAGCAGCTATTCGGTCAGACAGGCAGGTCGAGGCAGGAAACGCCCATATCTGCGCGAGTCGCCACGCACATTCGGACAATCGGCTCATGTGGGGGTACTCCCACGCTACGGGAGCCGCGACGGTCCCGGTCCCTGCGCACAACGGCCAGGCGGCGGTCCGGTCCCCGCAGCTTCGCCGGTTACCCTGACCCCCATGACCGAGCCCGAGCACCCGTCCGCACCGGAGACCCGCGAGGTCCCGCGGCTCACCGCGATCCTGCTGGCGGCTGCCGCGCTCGTCTGGACGGCCGGCATGCTGCTCTCCGCCCGCATCAAGATCACCGGGTGGGCAGACGCCGAGATGGAGGTCACCTCGACGGCGTACGCGCTGCCCGGCACCGTCTCGGCGGCAATCGTGGCCGGCGCCGCCGTCGCCCTGCTGGTGCTCACCCTGGTCAACGGCCGGCGCACTCTCGGCGCCACCGCCCGGTTCGCCGTCGGCACCGGCAGCGGCCTGCTCACCGGCGTGCTCTGCGCGCTGCCGATCTTCACGATCAACACGGAGGGCACGATCTACGCGGCGGTCGGCGGGACGCTGGCCGCGGCCGCCACCATCGGCGGCGCGCTCGCCGCCTTCCGGATCCCCCCGGTGATCGCGGCCGCCGGCTGGGCGACGCTCGGCGTCTTCCTGATCGGCTCGCTGCTCAACACCAAGCAGATCCAGGACCCGCTGCTCGACCTCCTCGGGAACGATTCGACCGAGGCCGCGGCACATGCCAATCAATACTTTTCGTACGGGCAGTCCGCGCTGAGCGGCGTGGCCGCCGGCCTGATCGCGTTCGCCGTCCTGCGCCGCGCCCGCCGCCGGGCCGGCGCCGACCTGCGCTGGCCGTTCTACCTGATCGCCGGCGCCGGAGCCGGCCTGCTCTCGGTCATCGCCGAGGTGCTCACCCGGACCGCCGGGGCCCAGGTGGTCACCCTGGCCGGCAAGGTCAGCGAGCTGGAGCGGTCGGTGCAGCAGATCCTCAGCACCAACCGGCTCAACAGCGCGCTGATCGTGCTCTTCCTCGGCGCGTTCACCGCGATGGTGGCGGTCGGGCGGACCCTCTCCCCGGCCCCCGACGAGGACGAGGACGAGGACCTCCCGGTCACCTCCTAGATCAGCTCGTCCAGCTCGGAGACCGCGTACCACTCCAGCTCGTGGTCCTCGGCGCCGTCGACGGTGAACTGCGCGTCCGGGTCGCCGGCCAGCGCCTCCTCGACCACCTCGGCGGCCGCCGCGACCGCCTCCATCGCCTCGGCGCCGTCCACGTGGATGCTCGCCACCTGGGACATCAGCACCGGCTCGGGCAGCCGCACGGTGCTCGACCCGAGCTCGACGTCCTCCCGGACCAGGGTGGCCGCCGGCACGTCGGCGGAGACCACCACCCGGCGGCGGGGCGCGGCGACGTCGTACCGCAGCAACTGCAGGGCGCCCTGCGCGGCGCGGGTGAAGGCGACGTACTCCAGCTCCTCCTCGTCGCCCTCGGCGTACCACTCGCGCAGCGCGGGCGTCACGGCGTGCGCCTCGATCGCCCCGTTGCCGAGCCGGCCCTCCGTCCGCAGGAACGCCAGCAACGGCAGGGTGGCCGGCACGTAGACCCGGACCAGCTCGGTGATCGGCACGTCTTCCTCCTGCTTCGCCATCCCGGTCAGTACACCGCCGCCGCGGTCCGGGCGAGGCTCATTCCACCAGGCGTCTCCGGATCGGGGACAGCCGGGAGCCCAGGACAGCCGTTCGGTGGCAAACGGTGGCAAACTCAGGCTGACGAAACGAACGAGGCTGGGAGGCCATGTGGAGGGCCGGTTCCTGTTGCTGTCCGACGTCGCGGCCGAGCTGAACGTCACCGACTCGCAGGTCTATCACATGGTGCGCAGCGGCGAGCTGCCGGCGATCAAGGTGGGCGGCCGCGGCCAGTGGCGGGTCGAGCGCGTCAAGCTGGAGGAATACATCCAGGGCAAGTACGCGGAGACGGCCGCCTGGGTGCGGGAGAACCCGCTCACCGAGCGCGAGCCGGAGTGAGTGGATCGCGCCTTTTGCGGGTTTTTCCGGATGCCCTCCGCCATGTTGACCCACCGTCGCGGCCGGGAGAAGACTGAGGCAGTCGAAAGCAAACGAAGCCAAACGCAAGGATTGGCGGTGGAGATGCGATCGGTGGTCCAGGTTGCGTCCGCCGGGTCGCGGCCGGCGGTTCGCCTGCGCCCGGTGCTTCGGTACGACCCTCCGTTCGACGACGAGATGACGTCGCCGGCGTGGTCGTCCGCGCGGCAGCCGGCCCTGGAGTGGCCGCGCCCGATCCAGCGGGCCCCTTCCGGCCCACCGCCCAGCCCAGCGTTCCCACCAGCCGATCCGTCGGCCCCGGCCGACGCGGCACCGAGCGGTCAGGTGGTCCCGACCGCGGCGGTTCCGGGCGCTCCCGCGGTCCGGGCCGACGCGGCGCCGAGCGATCCAGCGGTCCGAGCGGGCGCGGCGCCGAACGGTCAGGTGGTCCGGCCTGGCGCGGCGCCGAGCGGTCAGGCGGTCCGGGTCGGCGCGACGCCGAGCGGTCAGGCGGTCCGGGTCGGCGCGACGCCGAGCGGTCAGGTGGTCCGGGCCGGCGCGACGCCGAACGGCCAGGTGGCCGGGGGTGCGGAGGTATCGATCGGTCCAGCGGTCCGGGGTGCGGCGGCGCCGGTGGTGGCCGGGCCTTCCGGGGACGCGAAGCTGGCGGTGAAGCGGTTCGTGCACCTCTGTGTCGAGGTGCTGAACGGCTACCGGCCGGCGACCCACCTGCGCGGGCTGTCGTTGCCGGCCGAGGCGGCCGGGGTGGTGGCGCAGGGTCTGGCCGGCGCCCGGCGGGTCGCCCAGTTGCGGCGGGCCCGGCGGCCCGGTGACCGGCGAGCCCAGCGGCCGTCCCCGGTCGGGGTGCTCCGGGTCAACCTCTGCGAGCCGCGGCGCGGGGCGGTCGAGGCCGCGGTCGCCCTGGTCACCGGGGAGCGGACCTGGGCCATGGCGCTCCGCTTGGAGCTGCACGACGACGAGTGGTGCGCCACCACCCTCCGTCTCATCTGAGCCCCGCCGCGCGACTCATCCACGCCGCGCGGCACGGCTCATCCAGGCCGCGCGGCACGGCTCATCACGCCACGCGGCACCACTCATCACGCCACGCGGCGCCACTCATCCGTGCCACGCCGCACGGCTCGTCCACGCCGCGCGGCACGGAGAAGGGCAGCAGGGCATACCCCGGGGCGTCCACTGAGCAGTGGAGGCGGTGGCCGTCCTGGGTTCCACCACGCGCCGACGCCACGACCGGTTCGCGGCGCGGCCCGGTCAGGCCCGGCGCGGTCAGGCCCGACGCGGCGACGGCAGAGCGGGGCGAGTTGGCGCGCTCCCTGGGCGGAAACAAGCGCGGCCCGGCGTGCACCGAGGTGGTCCGGGCCGGGCGACGTCGATTTGGTTCGCGCCCGGGGGAAACGAGCCCCGCGCGGGGCGGAAACGGGCCTCGCCCGGGGTGGAAACGAGCGCCGCCCGGCGCGGACCGAGGTGGTCCGGGCCGGGCGGCGTCGGGATGGTGCGGGTGGATGCTCCTATGGATGTCAAGCGGCGAGTTCAAGATCGTTCATTCTGATGAGTTGGTAGAGCTCGCGGGCGACATATCGCTTAAGGCATCGAATGATTTCTTTCTTCGACATGCCTTCCTTGGTGCGTCGTTGCATGTAGTCGCGGGTGCGGGGATCCCAGCGCAGGCGGCAGAGCACGACGCGGTAGAGGGCGGCGTTGGCCTGTCGGTCGCCGCCACGGTTGAGCCGGTGCCGGGTCGTCTTGCCGGACGAGGCCGGGATCGGTGCAACGCCGCAGAGCATGGCGAACGCCGCCTCGGAGGCGAGCCGGTCGTGGTTCTCCCCGGCACTGACCAGCAACTGCCCGGCGATCTCGGCGCCGACACCGTTGGCGGCCAGCAGGCCGGGGTTGATCGCGGCGACGACCGGCTCGAGCAGCTCGTCGAGGTCGGTGATCTCGGCGGACAGCTGCTGATGGCGGCGGGCCAGACTGCGCAGGGCGAGCTTGACGGCGGTGAGCGGGGTCGCGGCGTCAGCCCGCTCGGGGCGCAGGTTCGCGCAGGTGACGACCAGCTGTTTGACGCTCAGGCCGCGTAGCCGGGCACGCAGCTCGTCGGGAGCGGTGACGATCAGGGTCTTCATCTGGCGCTGGGTGTCGGCGCGCTGTTCGACCGCGCTGCGCCGGGCCACGCGCAGGTTACGTAACGCTTCGACGCGCCCGTCGCGCTGTTTGGGGGTGCCGGTGCGTTCACCAGCCAGCGCGGCCCGGGCGGCTTGGATCGCGTCGATCGGGTCGGATTTTCCCTGGAAGCGGCGGGTCTTACGGTCTGGCCGGTCGACCTCGATCACGTCGGCGTGCTCGTCGCGGAGCAGGCGAGCCAGGCCCGCGCCGTAGGCGCCGGTGCCCTCGACCCCGACCCGGCTGAGCCGGCCGTGCCCGCGTATCCAGGCCAGCAGATCGGCGTAGCCGGCCGCGGTGGCGGGGAACTCATGCGTGCCGAGAACCCGGCCGACCTGGTCGATCACGGCGGCGGTGTGGGTGTCCTGGTGAGTGTCGACGCCACCGAAGACCTCGATCACAGTGTCATCAGGTGTAATGGAAGGCATCGTCGTCCTGTCGTTCGTGACTGGGTGCAGGGCGGCACGCACCAGCCGGGCAACGCGGACAAGACAGAGATGGGGCCTCTAGCCAGGCTCCTATGAAGTCACAACGCCACGCCTGATGAGTGCATGAGCACCTCCCGGCCAGGGTCGACAAATCCCGTTAAGGACCCGAAGTCAGTCAGGCGGAGGGTCAGACCCCGGCGGGAGGTGCTCACCAACATCATCTCTGTCAGGCGGCTCCGCCCGGGGCGCCGTGGCACCGCTTGTACTTCTTGCCCGAGCCGCAGTAGCACGGCGCGTTGCGCGACGGGCCGTTCGACTCGGTGGCCGAGCCGGGCGCCGCGTGCCGGCCGGCGCCGGTGTGCGCGGGGCTGGCCGGGACCGGCGAGCCGCCGGGACCGAAGGCGACCGGCTGCTCCGGCTGCTGCTGGATCACCGGGCGGCCGCCGCCCGCCTCGCCGTCGATGGCCGGCGCGGTGTACTGCAGGTTCTGCGGGCGGTTGCCGCCACCCAGCCCCTTGGCCCGCACCTCGACGTGGTCGTGCGGCTCCTCGACCGGCGCGTCGTCCGGCACCTCGCCGACGGCGGGCAGCTCGTAGGCCTGGCTCGGGTCGACCGTGATGGTGGGCTGCTCCTCGACCTGGACCTCCAGGTTGAAGACGAAGCCGACGGCCTCCTCCTTGATGCCCTCCATCATCTGGTTGAACATGTCGAAGCCCTCGCGCTGGTACTCCACGACCGGGTCGCGCTGCGCGTAGGCCCGCAGGCTGATGCCCTCCTGCAGGTAGTCCATCTCGTAGAGGTGCTCACGCCACTTGCGGTCGATCACCGCGAGCAGCACCTGCCGCTCCAGCTCACGGACCGCCTCGGCGCCCAGCTCGTCCTCCCGGGCCTGGTAGGCGGCCTGCGCGTCCTGCTTGAGCTGCTCGATCAGGAACTCCTGGTCGAGCGAGTTGCGCTCGCCGCCGGACTCCTCGATCAGGTCCTCGATGGTGAGGGTGACCGGGAACAGCCGCTTCAGGTTGGTCCAGAGCTGCTCCAGGTCCCAGTCCTCGGCGTACCCGTCGGCGGTGGCCACGGTGACCACGTCGGTGATCACGTCGTCGATCATGCTGACGATCTGCTCGTGCATGTCCTCGCCGTCGAGCACCCGCTTGCGCTCGGCGTAGATGACCTGCCGCTGCTTGTTCATCACCTCGTCGTACTTCAGCACGTTCTTCCGGATCTCGGCGTTCTGCGCCTCGATCTGGGTCTGCGCGCTGCGGATCTGCCGGGTCACCATCTTCGACTCGATCGGCACGTCCTCGGGGATGTTGAACCGCTCCATGACGGCCTCGACCGCGCCGGCCCGGAACCGCTTCATCAGGTCGTCCTGCAGCGACAGGTAGAACCGGGACTCGCCCGGGTCGCCCTGCCGGCCGGACCGGCCGCGGAGCTGGTTGTCGATCCGGCGGGAGTCGTGCCGCTCGGTGCCCAGCACGTAGAGGCCGCCGGCCGCCTGCACCTCGGCCTGCTCGGCGTCGCAGGCCTCCTTGACGATCGGCAGGACCTCCTCGAGGGCCTTCGCGTACTCCTCCGGGTTCTCCACCGGGTCGAGGCCGCGCTGGGCCAGCTCCTGGGCGGCGAGGAACTCCGGGTTCCCGCCGAGCAGGATGTCGGTGCCACGGCCGGCCATGTTGGTGGCGACCGTGACCGCGCCCTTGCGGCCGGCCTGGGCGATGATCGTGGCCTCCTGCGCGTGGAACTTCGCGTTCAGCACGCTGTGCGGGATGCCGCGGCGGCGCAGCAGGGTGGAGAGGATCTCCGAGTTCTCCACCGAGACCGTGCCGACCAGGACCGGCTGGCCGGTCGCGTGCCGCTCGGCGATGTCCTCGATGACCGCGTTGAACTTGGCCTTCTCGGTCTTGTAGATGACGTCCGGGTGGTCGATCCGGATCATCGGGCGGTGCGTCGGGATGGACACGACGCCGACCTTGTAGACGCTGTTGAACTCGCCGGCCTCGGTCTGCGCCGTACCGGTCATGCCGCCGAGCTTCTTGTAAAGGCGGAAGTAGTTCTGCAGGGTGACGGTCGCCAGGGTCTGGTTCTCCTGCTTGACCTCCACCCCCTCCTTCGCCTCGATGGCCTGGTGCATGCCCTCGTTGTAGCGGCGGCCGTGCAGGATGCGGCCGGTGAACTCGTCGACGATCAGGACCTCGCCCTCCGGGCTGACGATGTAGTCCTTGTCGCGCTTGTAGAGCTCCTTGGCCTTGATCGCGTTGTTCAGGTAACCGACCAGCGGCGTGTTCACCGACTCGTACAGGTTGTCGATGCCGATCCGGTCCTCGACCTTGGCGACGCCGCGCTCGGTGATCGCCACCGTGCGCTTGGCCTCGTCGACCTCGTAGTCGCCGGAGCCGTCCTTGCCCTTCTCCAGCCGCTTCACGATGGCGGCGAACTCGCCGTACCACCGCTGGGAGTGCTCGGCCGGGCCGGAGATGATCAGCGGGGTCCGGGCCTCGTCGATCAGGATCGAGTCCACCTCGTCGACGATCGCGAAGTTGTGACCGCGCTGCACCAGCTCGTCCTTCGACCACGCCATGTTGTCGCGCAGGTAGTCGAAGCCGAACTCGTTGTTCGTCCCGTAGGTGATGTCGCACTGGTAGGCCGCGCGGTGCTCGGCGGCCGGCCGGTTCGGCAGGATCACGCCGACGGTGAGGCCGAGGAAGACGTGCACCCGGCCGACCCACTCGGCGTCGCGCTGGGCCAGGTAGTCGTTGACCGTGATGATGTGCACGCCGTCGCCGCTCAACGCGTTGAGATAGGCGGGGAACACACCGGTCAGGGTCTTGCCCTCACCGGTCTTCATCTCCGGGATGTTGCCGAAGTGCAGCGCGGCGCCACCCATCAGCTGGACGTCGTAGGCCCGCTGGCCGAGCACCCGCTTGGCGCCCTCCCGGGCCACCGCGAACGCCTCGGGCAGCAGCGAGTCGAGCGACTCGCCCTCGGCATAGCGCTCCTTGAACTGCTCGGTGCACTCGCGCAACTCGTCGTCGGTGAGGTCGACGTAGTCATCCTCGATCGAGTTGACCGCGTCCGCGATCGACTTGAGCCGGCGCACCATGCGGCCTTCGCCGGCACGGAGGATCTTTTCCAATATCGACACGGGTCAACGCTCCCCTAGACAGTCTGCCGAACCATCGTAGGCACCTTCTCCCGAAGGCTGTGACCCGAGCCTCCCGCCAAACTCACAAAAGGGACTGAACGGGGCAGGAAGTTCGCTGACAGCGCAGTCGCCGAAGCGTTGAAACGTGTTTCGCGCCCGGGCGCGTCTGCGGAAAGATGGTCCGGTGGATCAGGACAACGGGGTACGGCTGCGGGCCGCCGGCACGTCCGACGAGGCAGCCCTCGCCGCGGCGCGCGACGATCAGCTCGGGCGCCGGTTCCTGCCCTCCGGCACGACCGCGAGCAGCGCTTATTCGTACGCGATAATCGCCGGAGGCGGAGGCGGCCCGGTCGGCGCCGTGGAGCTGGACCACCTGCAACCCGATCTCGGCTCGGGGCAGGTCCGGTTCTGGGTGGGGCCGCAGGCCCGGCGGCGGGGCATCGCGACCGCCGCGCTGCGGGCGCTGAGCGAGGAGATCTTCGCCGGCGCGCCCGGGATCCCCCGGCTGCACCGGCTGGAGCTGCTGATCCACCAGGACAACCCGGTGGCCCAGCGGGTCGCGCTGGCCGCCGGTTACGTGCGCGAGGGCGAGCGGCGCGGCGCGTGGCCGAACCCGGCCGGCGGGCACGACGACGTGCTGGTCTACTCCCGGCTGGCCGGCGACTCCGGCGAGCCGGTCGAGCGGCTGCTGCCCGACCTGCCCGGCGGCGAGCTGTCCGACGGCGTGGTGACGCTGCGCCCGCTCGGCGAGGGCGACGTGGGCTTCTACGCCACCCTGCACAGCGAGCCGGACGTGGTGGCGACCAGCGTGCCGCCGGTGCCGCCGGACCCGGCGGAGGTGCATCGGCGGTGTTTCTGGGCGGCCTCGCACTGGCTGGCCGGCCACCGGGCCGACCTGGTCGTGGTGGACGCCGCGAGCGGCGCCGCGGCCGGCCAGATCTCGTTGTACTACCAGGAGCCGCGCACCGCGCAGGCGATGATCGGCTACAGCATGCTGCCCGAGTTCCGCGGGCGCGGACTGGTGACCCGGGCAGCCAAGCTGGTGGCGCTGTGGGCGTTCGCGGAGACCGGGATCGCCCGGCTGATCGCGGGCACGCTGCCGGACAACGTGGGTTCGCAACGGGTGCTGGAGAAAGCCGGGTTCCGGCGGGAGGCGTACCTGCGCTCCCGGCTGCCCGGTATGGCCGGCACCCGTCACGACGACGTCCAGTTCGTGCTGTTCGCCGAAGACCTGCTGCGGCAGGTCTCCGGCGGGGAACTCACACAGCCAGGCTGAGGATCCCGTAGTCGTAGCCTCGACGGCGGTACACGACGCTGGGCCGGCCGCTCTCCTTGTCCTGGAACAGATAGAAGTCGTGCCCGACGAGTTCCATCTGGAAGAGCGCGTCATCGACGGTCATCGGCTCGCCGGAGTGCTCTTTCTCGCGAACGATCCGCCACGGCTGGCTCTCGTCGTGCTCGGCCAGCTCCTCGACCTCTGGCTCGGCGGTCAGCGTAGCGGCGCCACCCCTGGTCAGGTCGGTGGGAAGGTTCGCGGTGGCGGCGGCGACCGAAACCGGTGCGTGCCGTCCGCGGTGGACGCGGCGCCGGTCGGCGGAACGACGCAACCGGGCGTCCAGTTTGTTGATGGCGCAGTCCAGAGCTGCGTAGAAATCCTGTGCCTGAGCTTCGGCGCGAACCACCGGTCCCTTGGTCAGGACGGTGATCTCGACCCGCTGGCAGGTGTCGGACTGGCGCGGGTTGCGTTCGTGGAACAGCTCCACGTCGACCCGCATCAGCTTCTGGTCGTAACGCTCGACCTTGCTCAGCTTGTCCGCTACATGCTCTCGATAGTGGTCGGGAACCTCTACGTTGCGGCCCTTGACGACAATGTCCACTCGTGACCTCCCCCAACGTGTTCTGCATGGGGCGCCGGCAGCCGGCGCATCGTGGTGCTTGAGAAGGGCGCCGCTCGCCTGGAAGAAGAGGCGACACGGCAGACGTGAGTGAGACGACTCCTTTCCGGTGCGAGAAAGAACGCTCCCGGTGGCGGGTAAGTTGATGTGCCCTACCCTCGTCACCTAGACGCTAACCTGCCGATCCTCGCTCGTCACCCCTCGTTTGGGATAACCAACGGCTGACATTCGCCTCTATCGGCAGCCGAAAGCGTGACAGCAGTCAAATTCCCGGACAGCTTCGGCGGAGTTGTGTCGCTGCCAGTACTGCGGCGCCGGTGACCTGCATGTCCGCCTCCTCTAGACGACGTACCGCGGCGGCCAGCGTGGCCCCAGTGGTGACGATGTCGTCGGCTACCACCAGCGTGCCTCGCATCGCGTCGCCGCGCCGCAGAACGCCGATTCGGGCGGGAATGATTCGCAGCGAATTGACAGCCTGGATGGACCGCCCGGCAGCGTCCAGTGACGTGGAGTCAGGCTTGGGCAGGGCACGCAGCGGCTGACCGGTCCGGGCCGCCCAGCCGGCCGCCCGCAGCCGCCGGACGGCGTGCGTCGTGAGCCGGGCCATGTGGTCGCCGTACCGCTCCCGGCGGGCCGCCCGGGTGGACGGGACCGGGACGATCAGAACCGGGCGGTCGCGCGGCGCGACGGCCGCGACGGCGCCGGCCAGCAGCGCGCCGAGCGGCCCGGCGAGCCGGTGCCGGCCCCGTTCCTTGTACGCCAGCAGCGCCCCGCGCAACGCCCCGGAATACGGCCCCACCGCCGCGCAGGGCGGGAACCCGGCCGGCCGGGGCCGGGGCGCCGACCAGAACGGCCGCAGCGCCTCCAGCTCGGCCACGCAGGCCGGGCAGGCGCCGTGCCGCAGCCGCACCCGCTCCGCGCCGCAGCCCGCGCAGGCCCCCGGCAGGACCAGGTCGGCCAGCTCGCCGAGCAGCCCGATCATTCCAGGTAGAACGGGGCCAGCGGGACGGTCCCGGGCGGCTGGTTCGCCGGCGGCCCAGCCACCTTGTCGGCCTTGATCTGCTCCGGCTGGGAGAGCGCCTCCCACGCCTTGTTGTCCGAGGTGTAGGAGACCGACCGGGCGATGGCCCGGCCGGAGAACAGGTCCGAGTCCAGCGGCCCGGCCGGGTAGACGCTCAGCGAGTCGACCGGCTTGCTGCCCAGGTCGGGCAGCCGGGCGCCCTCCAGCGCGCCGTCCATCGACACGTCCTCGATGGTGACCCGCTGGTTGTCCCGCACGCCGGCCACGGTCAGCCAGCCCTCGCTGGCCACGTCGACCGCGCTCACCGTCGCCAGCGAGGCCGGCCGGAGCTGCTGGGGCGTGCCCAGCGACGGGGCGTCCCCGCCGGGGCTGAGCGACACCCGGAACAGCTTGCCGTCCACCACCACGGCCAGCCGGTGACCGTCCGGGGCCACCGCGACCGAGGTGATCCGGCTGCCCGGGCCGGTCCACGGGATCTGCCGGGCGGCGCCCTTGCCAGCCGGGAACGCGTACAGCTTGTCGTTCGCGATGATCAGACCGATCGCGCCGTCCGGCGACCCGTCCGCGGTGGCCGCCCAGACCGGCTCGCGGAGCGTGCCGGACAGCCCGCTGATCGGCTGCAGCGCGGCCTGGTCGCCGGGCCCGGCGGTGGCCACCCGCAACCCCTCGCCCTTGCCGTCCTTGACCACCACCGCGGCGAACGAGCGTCTCGCCACGGTGCTGATCGCGGCGGCCCGGATGTCCTTGTTCTCCTCCGGCTTGAGCACCGGCACCGGGTTGACCGACCACTGCTGCCCGGAGACCCGGCGGATCTTGCCGCCGTACACCACGAAGCGCTCCGGGTCGTCGCCCAGCTGGGCGGCCGGGTTGCTGGTCAGGTAGTCGTCGCCGGTGAACGCCCGGACGTCCTGGTGCTCGATCTTCAGGTCCAGCTCGGTGCCGGTCGGCAGCAGCGGCCGCAGCGTCCACTGCAGCTGCCGGCGCAGCCGATCCACCGCCTGCTCCGCGTTGTCGGCGGTGACCGCCTGGGTGCTCAGCGCGATCTGCAGCTTGTTGTCGCTGATCGGGACGTTGCCCTTGAGCGCGGTGCCCTTGGCCAGGTTGGCCACCGACAGCCAGCTGGACGGGCCGTTGAACAGCCAGGTCAGCACGGTGGTCGGGCGCTGCTCGACGGGCAGCGCCTTGGGCAGGTAGCGGACGTCCGGCACCAGGCCGGTGTACTCGGTGTTCCAGTAGTAGAGGGCGTGCTGCACGTACGAGCTCTGCAGCGCCTTGACGTCGAGCGGCAGGACCGGCGGCGCGTCGGTGACGAACAGCCCGCTCTGGTCGGTGAGCTGCCCCACCTTGATCTGGAAGGTGTCCCGGCGGGTCTCCCGGGCCGGCTCCAGCCGGCCGAACTCGTCCAGCGTGCCGACCGGCTCGTAGGTCACGTAGACCACGTTGTCGCCCGGGGTGAGCAGCGGGTCGCCGATCAGCCGGACCACCTGCAGACCGCTGCCGGTGGGCTTGAACCGCCCGGCGGCCGCCGGGGTCATGAAGCTCTTCAGCCGGTCGGTGGCGGTGGCCATGTCACCGGCTGCCGCCCGCAGATAGTTCGCCGCGAACTGGCGCGCCTCGCCGGCGTCCTGCCGGGAGACCTGGCCGGCGTCGACGTCGCCGGGCGAACTGATGTTGTTCGACGGGCCGGGGCCGACGTCCTTCACCCCGCTGTCGTCCGGGATGCCGCACCCGCCGGTCAGCAGCGCGACCAGCGCCACCACGACCGGCAGGGCGATCGCGCCGCGGTGCCTGGCGTCCATGTCAGCTCACCTCCGCTGTCCGGTCCCGGGGGATCAGCGGGAGCGGGGCGGCGACCAGCCGGTCGCCGGCCCGGACCGGCAGGGTCAGCCGGAACTGGGCGCCCTCGCCGGGTGCCCCCCAGGCCTCCAGCCAGCCGCCGTGCAGCCGGGCGTCCTCCGCGCTGATCGACAGGCCGAGGCCGGTGCCGCCGGTCTGCCGGGCCCGGGACGGGTCGGCCCGCCAGAACCGGTTGAAGACCAGGCGCTCCTCGCCCGGTTTGAGACCGATGCCGTGGTCGCGCACGGTGATCGCCACCGCGGCGTCGTCGGTGGCCATGGTGATCTGCACCGGTCGTGCCTCGCCGTGCTCGACCGCGTTGCCCACCAGGTTGCGCAGCACCCGCTCGACCCGGCGCGGATCCACCTCGGCGATCACCGGGGTGTCCGGCAGGCGCAGCTCCAGCTCGACGCCGACCCGCTCGGCCAGCCCGGTGAGCCGCTCGGCCACCCGCTCCACGATCGGCACCAGGTCGGTGTGCTCGGCGTCCAGCGCGGCGAACCCGGCGTCGAACCGGCTGATCTCCAGCAGGTCGGTGAGCAGGCCCTCGAACCGGTCCAGCTCGGCCTGCAGCAGCTCGGCGCTGCGCGCCACGGCCGGGTCGAAGTCCTCCCGCTCCGAGAAGATCAGGTCGGCGGCCATCCGCACCGTGGTGAGCGGGGTGCGCAGCTCGTGCGACACGTCCGAGGTGAACCGCCGCTGCAGCCGGGACATCTCCTCGAGCCGGACGATCTGCCGCTGCAGGTTCGCCGCCATCTGGTTGAACGCGGCGGCGAGCATGGCCAGGTCGTCCTCGCCGTCCACCTTCATCCGCTGGTCGAGCAGGCCGGCCGAGAGCCGCTGCGCGGTGCGCGCGGCCACCCGGACCGGGGTCACCACCAGCCGGGTGACCAGGCCGGCCACCAGGCCCAGCAGGATCACCAGGGCCAGGCCGGTGACCAGGACCATCGTCCGGATCTGGTTGGCCGCGGCGTTCTCGGTGGTCAGCGGGACCATGTAGTAGAGCTCGAGGTGCCCGAACTGGGCCGGCACCGGGGAGCCGATGACCAGGTATTTCGTCAGGTGGCCGTTCACTTCGGCGGTCCGGATCTGCCAGGCGACCCGCACCTCGTCGGCGACCGCGTGGGTCAGCTCCGGGGAGATCAACCGGCTGGTGTCGACCGAGGACGGCACGGTCTGCGGGCGCAGGTCCCGGAAGTGCTCGGCGCGCAGCGACACCAGGGTGCCGGTCTCGCCGGCCTGCTCACCGTCGTAGAGCGTGTTGGCGGTGTCGATGATCGTGGCGGGCAGGCCCGCGTCATACGCCTGCGGGTGCACGCTGAGCTGCTCGGCCGCCCATTTCACCTTGCGCTCCAGCGAGGTGGCGACCTCGTCCTGCGCGCGGTTCAGCAGGATGTCGGCGCTGCGGTCCGCGATGAACCAGCCGAAGGTGCCGACCAGCAGGCTGGACGCCACCAGGGTCAGGGTCACCACGCGGACCTGCAGCGAGCGCCGCCAGGCGCGGCGCAACGGAGCGGTGTACCTCTCCAGGCGGAGAGAGATCACACGCCAGTAGCGCCGCACCACTCGCAGGGGGCGGCGCACGGGTTGGGGTAGCCAGGCCGGAGCACGCATCTCGCGGGCAAGGTTAGCCCCCGGATCGGCCTAGCCGGTGCCCGCCTTGTAGCCGACACCACGAACCGTCAGGATGATCTCCGGTCGTTCCGGATCCGGCTCGATCTTGGCGCGCAGCCGCTGCACGTGCACGTTGACCAGGCGGGTGTCCGCCGCGTGCCGGTAACCCCAGACCTGCTCCAGCAGCACCTCGCGGGTGAACACCTGGCGCGGCTTGCGGGCCAGGGCCACCAGCAGGTCGAACTCCAGCGGCGTGAGCTTGACCTCTTCGCCGTCCCGGGACACGGTGTGCGCCGGCACGTCGATGTTGATCTGGTTGCCGGGCGGCCCGATGGTCAGCATCTCCGGCGCGGCGTCCTCGCCCCGGCGCAGCCGGGCCCGCATCCGGGCGACCAGCTCCTTGGGCTTGAACGGCTTCACCACGTAGTCGTCGGCGCCGGACTCCAGGCCGAGCACCACGTCCACGGTGTCGCTCTTCGCGGTGAGCATGACGATCGGAATGCCCGACTCGGCGCGAATGGCACGCGCGACGTCGATGCCGCTCATCCCGGGAAGCATCAGGTCCAGCAGAACGATGTCCGGGCGGTTCTCCCGGAAAGCGGCGAGCGCGCGTTCGCCGTCCGCCACGAACGAGGGCAGGAATCCCTCACTGCGCAGGACGATGCCGAGCATCTCGGCCAACGCGGGATCGTCGTCGACGACCAGTACCCGGGCTCTCATGCGGTCCAATATTGCACTGTCCTCCCGTCCCCCGCGCTACCTGGGGGCGATCTTGCCCGGGAGCCTACGCGAAAAGGCACCTCTCCCAGAAGGCCGTAAGGGCGCGGAAACCCTGAGTGAGGACATGAAAACGGGCGGTCCCGGTCCGGGACCGCCCGTGGCGCGCCATTCGTCGAACCGGAGGTTACGCGCCGGGCCGGTCGAACTCTCCCGCTCGGACTCCGGCGAGGAAACCGGTCCAGTCCCGGGTGTCGAAGCTGAGCACCGGTCCGGTGGCGTCCTTGGAGTCGCGCACCAGAACCGATACCGGCGTGTTGGCGACCTCGACACAATGCCCAGCAGCGCCACTCCGGCTGCTCTTACGCCAAGTGATCGTGGCGTCCTGCATGGTTTCTCCTTCCCTGGAAATGCCTCTCCATTGGAACCCACCGCAGGCGCTCAGCGAGCCAAACGATCCCTCGACTCAGCGATGACCGTTCGGCTCTCTTCTTTCGACAAAGCGCGTTCGCGCAGGTCATCAAAGGCTTCCTGGTACACGTCGATCTCCTCGGGCTTCACCCGGAAGTGACCGCCGGTCAGCCCTTCGGAGTGCACCACCGGGTTACGGGTACCCTCGCCGAACTCCAGCACCAGGAACGACTCGGTCAGCCCGGCGTGCGCGCCGGCCTCGAACGGCAGGATCTGCACCGCGACGCCGGGCTGCTCGGTGGCCTCCAGCAGCCGCTCCAGCTGCCGGACCAGCACCTGCCGGCCGCCCACCTCGCGGAGCAGGACGCCCTGGTCGAGGACCACGTCCAGGCGCGGCTCCGGATCCTTGCGGAAGAACCGCTCGGCGCGACCCATCCGCACGTCGAGCCGGCGCTGGATGACGTCCACGTCGTCCACGTCGGCGCCGGTCTCGATCACCGCCCGCGCGTACTCATCGGTCTGCAGCAGGCCCGGCATCACCTGGGCCTCCCACTCGGAGATCAGCGTGGCGTCCGCCTCCAGCGCCAGGTACTCGTCGTAGGGGTCCGGCACCGACGAGCGGTAGGGCGTCCACCAGGCCCGGACCCGGCCGCGCCGGGCCAGGTCACGCAGCCGGCCGCGCTCCTCCACCCGGACGCCGTAGAGGGTGAGCAGGCGGTCCAGGTCCGACTCGGTGATGCCGGTGTGCGCCGTCTCGATCCGGCTCAGCTTCGACTCCGACCAGCCCAGCGCGGTCGCCACGTCCACCGCCCGGCGCTCGCCACGGAGCCGGCGCAATTCACCGCCGAGTTCCCGGCGCGCTGTCGATGTCGGCCTGGCCACGGAGTCACCATATCGGCGCATCAATGGCAGATTGCAAGTTGCATGGCCGATCGGTAAGGAAACCGCGCGACTTGTCCGTTCGGGCTCTTCCGTTCCACAGCGACTTTCCGCGACGATGACGGCCGTCGTTCCGCGGTGACCACAGTCACCTTTCTGCAAACGATGCGCTGGTAGCGGGCTTGTCAGGTGACCGCGAGCGGCGTTCCTGACCGAATTCCACCGGTGTGATTCCGGGCAGCCGGCCCATCGATCACCGGCACGACTAGTCATCCGTACAGGTGAACCACGGGGTCGGGCGTTTCGGCCACGGCCCCGGGGCGGCTTTTCGGGGATTGTCCCGGCTTGCGGCGATCCCACGCGGGGCCGCGGCCCGATCGCGCCGCCCGGCGGCTCACCGCCCGCGCTCCCCGGCAAAGACATCAGGCGCTTTTCGTACGCCGATTAGCGCGCTCCCCGGCGCACCGTCGGATGCCGCATTCCGCCCACCCGGCAAGCGCCCGCCCAGCACCCATTCCACCCGCTCCCGGCACCACCCACGGAACGGCCCGTCCCCACGTCTCCGCCCCCACCCGGGAACGGCCGTCCCCACGTCTCCGCCTCCACCCGGGAACGGCCGTTCCCGCGTCTCCGGCCCATCCCGGAACCGCCGTTCCCGCGTCTCCGGCCCATCCCGGAACCGCCTTCCGCGCACCTCCGCCGCCGCGCAAAAAGCCGCCGTCCAGCGCCTCGCCATCGCCTGAAACCACTGCTCGCGCACCGATGCCGCCACCCCGAAACACCGGCCACCCTCGCCGGTCCGGGGAACCACCGTCAGGGCATCCCTCCCGCCGCCCTCGAAGCACAATCCAAGCGCCCTTGCCGCGACTCGGAAACGACGGCCAGGAGGCTCGTGCAGTCCTTGGGAATCTCGGCCCACCGCCTTCTTGCCGCCCCTGCACGCCTTCTTGCCGCCTCCGGACGCCACCGCCCCGGCGACTCCGGTCACGACATCGGGACCACACCGGCGCGCCCGGCTCACCGCCCATCCGAAACCGGCGCAGAAGTCGGCATCACCCGCATGAGCGCAGCCGGTGACAACGAACATCGGGCGCGAAGCGTCAGCTATCCGACTTCCGTGGACAGGGCACGCAGGAAGAACGCAGCGAATCCGCGGCGGCCGGCCCAGATCCGGACCCGACGGCGAACCTGGACGAGATAGCGAACGGGGCGACGAGTCGAAACCCGCCGCCCCGTTCATCCCCCCGGTTTGGTACCGCGCGCGTCCGTGGGACCCCCCGATCACCAATGACGCTGCGTGTTTATAGATTCACACTCCGCACATGCCATGTCAAGTTATTTGCCGAAATTTCGGGCGCGCCGCGCCCGGTCTCGCCGCACGCGTTCGCCTCCGTTACACGACCGGGCGCTACTGCCGCCGGTTTTCCACACCAGCGGCCCGTCCACAGCCCGCCAGAGGGCGCCGGCCCTCTCCAGCACACTGTCTTGCGGGGGCTTCCCCCAGGGAGGGCGGGACCTGGCGAGGGACCAACTCGGCAAGGGACGAACCCGCCGGGGGACGAACCCAGCAAGAGACGAACCCAGCGGGGGACGAACCCAGCAAGAGACGGGCACCCGAGCAAGAGACGAACCCGGCAAGAGGCGTGCACCCGAGCAAGAACGCAGCCACAGCGCACGGACGCAGCCCAGACAGCCGCCCCCAGGAGCGAAACCAGCCGAGGCGCGGAGTCCGCGCACAGACGCCGCGCCTCGCGGACAGGAGCAGGAACGGCCTCAGTCCGGGACCGCGGCCACGAATAGCGTGCCCAGGCCCGCAGCCGTCAGCGGACCCGCCGCGTCCGGGGCGTAGGCCGCCGCCCCCGCCCGCAACGTCACCGGAACGCCGTGCTCCTCCCCCACATGCACGTCCCCGGCCACTCCGAGGATGATCCGCGGGCCGCGGCCGGGCAGTTTCGCCGGTGGGCGGTTGGCGGTCAGGTCGATCCGGTACATCTCGAAGTCGCGGACCGGCACCCGCCACGACGTCACCCCGGGCGCCACCTCGGCGCCGTGCAGCAGCGGGTCGTCCAGGGTCTCGAAGCGGAGCACCTTGAGCAGTTCCGCCACGTCCACCCGTTTCGGGGTCAGACCGCCGCGGAGCACGTTGTCGCTGGCCGCCATCAGTTCGACACCCAGGCCGTGCAGGTAGGCGTGCAGGTTCCCGGCGGGCATCCAGATCGCCTCGCCGGGGGCCAGGTGCACCAGGTTGAGCAGCAGCGCGACCAGCACCCCGGGGTCGCCCGGGTAGTGCCCGGCCAGGTCGGCGGCCAGCCGGAACGACTCCTCGTGCGGATGCCCGGGGGCCGCCCCGGTCGCTGCCGCGACCACCTCGTCGATCAGTGCCGGGCGGTCCTCGGCCGGCCAGCTGAGCAGCAGCCGGACCGCCTCGGACAGGTCGCCGGTGTGCAGCGCCGCCACCACCGGCTCCAGGCGGGCGATCCCCAGCTCGGCGAGCACCTGGGCGGAGACCGCGGCCGGCCGGAACCCGCAGAGCGCGTCGAACGGGGTCAGCGCGACCAGCATCTCCGGCTTGTGGTTGGCGTCCGTGTAGTTCCGCGGCAGCGCCGGGTCGGCCTGCTGCCGGGCGAACGCCTCGGCGGCGTACTTCAGGTCCGGGTGTGCCTGCAACGACAACGGGGCGCCGGCCGCCAGCACCTTCATCAGGTACGGCAACCGCGCCCCGAACCGTTCCGCGACGTGCGCCCCGAGCTGCCCGGCTGGATCGCCGTCGATCAGGTGGAGAAGGGTGACCGGCCCGTCCGGGCCGGGCACGGTGGACGGGTCGCCCGGGTGCGCGCCGAGCCACAGTTCCGCCTCCGGCCCCTCGGTGGGGGTCGGGCGGCCCTGCAGCTCGGCGATCGCGGTCCGGGATCCCCAGGCATACGGCCGGATCACTCCGGTCAGCGGGTAAACCGTCATACCCGGCAAATTAGCAGTTGTCAGGCGGTGGCGGGTGGCGCCGACGTGACCCCGCTGTCGGTGGTCTCCCGGACCCGGTAGATGTCCGGCTCGATGTAGATCACCCGGGCGATCGGGACCGCCTCGCGGATCCGCACCTCGGTCTCGTCGATGTGCCGGGCCACCTCCTCGGCCCGCTCGGTCCGCGGCACCGCGATCTTCATGGCGACGAGCAGCTCCTCGGGGCCGAGGTGCAGCGTCTTCATGTGGATGATCCGCTCGATGCCGTCGCCGGACAGCACCGCCTTCTCGATCTTGGCGATCGCGTCCGGGTTGGCGCCCTCGCCGATCAGCAGGCTCTTGGTCTCCACGGCGAGGATGGCCGCGATCGCCACCAGCAGGATCCCGATCGCCGCCGTACCGACGCCGTCCCAGACACCGTCACCGGTGATCAGGGTCAGCCCCACGCCGAAGAGCGCGAGCACCAGGCCGACCAGCGCCCCGGCGTCCTCCAGGAGGACCACCGGCAGCTCCGGCGCCTTGGCCCGGCGCACGAAGTCCACCCACGAGGTCTTGCCGCGGGTGTGGTTGGACTCGGTGATCGCGGTGTAGAACGAGTACGACTCCAGGGCGATCGCCACGACCAGGACGGCGACCGGCACCCACTTCCACTCGGTGATCGGCGCCGGGTGCTGGATCTTGTGCCACGCCTCGTAGAGCGCGAACAGGCCACCGACGCTGAACAGCACGATGGAGACGATGAACGCGTAGATGTAGCGCTCCCGCCCGTACCCGAAGGGGTGTTCGGGTGTCGCCTTCTTCTTCGCCTGTTTGCCGCCGACCAGCAGCAACAGCTGGTTGCCGGAGTCGGCCACCGAGTGGATCGCCTCGGCGAGCATGGACGACGAGCCGGTCAGGAACCAGGCGCCGAACTTGGTGGCCGCAATTCCCAGGTTGGCGCTCAGCGCCGCGATGATCGCCTTGGTGCCGCCTTCGGCGCTCATTGCAGTCCCTCGGGCATCAGGTTGGACAGCTCCTTCATCTCGCTGATCGCCGGGACCGCCATCGGGTCCAGGCCATGGGCCAGGGCCAGGTACAGCGACGCGAAGTCGGGCACCGCCACGAGAGACGCGAGCCGCTCCAGCGTCGAACCGCCTTCGGCGGTAAGCACGTCGCAGCGTACGCCACGTCGATCGGCGAGTGTCTGGATGGCGTCCGCCCGGCGCTCCTCGACGGCGACCGGCTCGTCGGCGTCGTCCTCCGGGTTCAGCCCGCCGTCCCGGAGCACCACCAGGCGCAACCGGGTGACCGCCTCGTCCTCGTCGTCCGGGTCGGCGAAGATGTCCCGCGACCCCTCGGCGAGACCGCCGAAGACGCCGTCGAGCAGGCCCACCCGGCCGCGGCCGGCCTCGCCGAGCGCGCCGGCCATCACCGGGTAGCGAGCGTTCGCCGCGAGCGTGTCGGCGAACCGCCGGGCCGCGACGGTGGCCAGCGGCGAGGAGCCCCAGACGATCGGCACCGAGCCGGCCAGGCCGAGGGCGAGCGCCTTGGCCGGGTTGACGAACGAGTCGGCGGCCGGGCGGCAACGCTCGGCGTCGGCGTCCAACCGGGTCGCGGTCTCCGCGATGTCCGCCTCGGTGACCTTGACCAGGCCCAGCGCGCGGCCGGCCAGCAGCACCGGGATGGCCAGGCCCCACAGGGTGGCCCGGGCCGGGGCGCGGCGCGGCACGCCGATGAACGGGGCGCGGGCCCGCTCGGCCATCGCCTCCAGCTCGGAGTCCGGGTTGCCGATCGCGACCAGCCGGGCGCCGCGACGGGCCGCGGCCTCGGCGGCGGCCAGGGCCTCCGGGCTGCGGCCGGACGCGGACACCGCGATCACCACGTCGGCCGCGCCGACCCAGCCGGGGATGCCGGCGCTGCGGTGCCCGATGATCGGCACCGGGCAGCGCGGGCCGGCGACGGTGGACAGGATGTTGCCGGTGAGGCCGGCGGTGCCGATGCCGGCCACCACCACGGCGCGCGGCCGGCCCTCGTCGGCGAGCATGCTCAGGTCGACCTCGGCGGCCAGCGCCGCGGTCTCCCGGACCTGGGCGCCGGCCGAGGCGGTGGCCCGGAGCATGCCGCCCGGGTCGTTGGCCAGCATCGACTTCTCGTCGTTCAGCAGCGACTCGTCGGCGACCCGGTGGCCGTGCACGCCGGAGGCGCCCTCCAGTGGGTTGACCATCAGTTGTCCCCCTCCGAGCCCGCCGCCGACGACGAGCCGGCCGCCGGCGACGACGAGCCAGCCGCCGAGGACGACGAGCCAGCCGCCGACGACGACGAGTCGGTCGCCAGGCGGGCCTCGTCGAGGAGGAGGATCGGGATGTCGTCCTTGACCTCGAAGATCCGGCCGCACTCGGTGCAGGTCAGGGTCTGTCCGCCGGCGTCGTAGTCGAGGGGCGCGTGATGGGTGTCCGGGCAGGCCAGGATGTCCAGCAACTGCGGATCGAGCGCCACCTAACTACTCCTTCTCACGGGGGAAGCGTGTCCCCGCGATCCTAACCGCGAACGATGGCGAGCACCCGGTCCCTGAGCGACGCCATCCGGGCGGGGTCGGCCGCCTCCACGTTCAGGCGCAGCAGCGGCTCCGTGTTGGACGCCCGCAGGTTGAACCACGACCCGTCCTCGAACGAGAAGGTCAGACCGTCCAGATCGTCCACCCGGGCGTCCGGGAAGGCGGCCCGGACCTCGGCACTCTTGGCCGCGGCGTTGGCCACCGTGGAGTTGATCTCACCGGACGCGGTGTACCGCTCGTACTCCGCGGCGAACTCGGAGAGCGGCAGGTCCTGCCCGCCGAGCGCGGCCAGCACGTGCATCGCGGCGAGCATCCCGGTGTCGGCGAACCAGAAGTCCCGGAAGTAGTAGTGCGCCGAGTGCTCGCCGCCGAAGACCGCGTTCGAATCGGCCATCTCGGCCTTGATGAACGAGTGGCCGACCCGGCTGCGGATCGGCTTGCCGCCGTTCTCCAGGATGATCTCCGGGACCGCGGACGAGGTGATCAGGTTGTGGATGATCACGCTGCCCGGGAACTTGGCCAGCTCGCGCGCGGCGACCAGGGCGGTGATCGCGGAGGGCGAGACCGGGTCGCCGTTCTCGTCCACCACGAAGCAGCGGTCCGCGTCGCCGTCGAACGCCAGCCCGATGTCGGCGCCCTGCTCGCGCACCGCGTTCTGCAGGTCCACCAGGTTCTTCGGGTCCAGCGGGTTGGCCTCGTGGTTCGGGAACGAGCCGTCCAGCTCGAAGAAGAGCGGCACGATGGTCAGCGGCAGCGCGGGCAGCACCTGGTCGCCGAGCACGGCCGGGACGGTGTAACCGCCCATCCCGTTGCCGGCGTCCACGATCACCTTGAGCGGGCGGATGCCGCTGAGGTCGACCAGCGAGCGCAGGTGCGCGGCGTAATCGCCGAGCAGGTCCCGCTGCTCCACCCGGGACGGGCCGTCGGCCTCCGCGTTCAGGTCGCTGAGCAGCTGCTGGGCCCGCTGCCGGACCACCACCAGGCCGCTGTCCTGACCGACCGGCCGGGCGCCGGCCCGGCACAGCTTGATCCCGTTGTACTGCGCCGGGTTGTGGCTGGCGGTGAACATCGCGCCCGGCAGGTTCAGCGACCCGGAGGCGTAGTAGAGCTGGTCGGTCGAGGCCAGCCCGACGTTGATCACGCCGGCGCCGGCCGCGTTGACCCCCCGGGCGAAGGCGGCGGCCAGGCCCGGCCCGGACTCGCGCATGTCGTGCGCGATCACGATCTGGTCGGGCTCGTCGCCGGACTCGCGCAGCATCTCGACGAACGCCGTGCCGATCGCCCGCGCCACCGGCTCGCTGAACTGATCAGGGACGATTCCCCGGACGTCGTACGCCTTGATGATCTGGGACAGATCCAGCACCCGCTGACTCCTCACCGAAAAGCCCTGTTTGGGGCGAGGGTAGCGGAGCACCGGCCGCGTTCAGGTCGCAACCGCGCAACCAGGACGTTAACTGAGAAGATCGCGACAAACCCGGTCCGCCGCACGGGTGGTCTCCGGCAGCCGGTACCGCGGGCTCAGCCGCAGCGTCAGCGCGCACGCGGTGTCCAGGTCGATCCGGTGCCCGACCGAGACGAAAACCGGTTTCACCCGGTCCTGGGTGCGCAGCACCGCGCCGACCGGTTCGCCGTCGTCGACCAGCGCCGACCGGCTGCCCCGCGGCTCGCCGACCGGGTCCCAGGAGCCGACCAGCCGGGTCTTGCCGACCCCGAAGGACGGCAGGTCGGTGAGCACGCCCAGGTGCGCGGCCAGCCCGAAGCGCCGCGGGTGGGCCAGCCCGTGCCCGTCGCAGACCAGCACCTCCGGCCGCACGGTGAGCCGGTCCAGCGCGTCCAGCAGGGCCGGCACCTCGCGGAAGGCGAACAGCCCCGGCACGTACCGGAAAGCGGGCTTGCCCCGGACCACCGCGGTGTCGCGGACCGTGAGGTCCGCCGCGTCCAGCACCACCACGGCCGCGGCCAGCCGGTCGTCGTCCGCCGAGTAGGCCACGTCCAGCCCGGCCACCGTCGCCGGCGACGCCGGGCCCGGCTCGGCGACGACCTTGGCGCGCAGGAGGTCCTGCACGGCAAGAGCTTCTTCTTCGGTACGAGGCCAGTCCTGCACGGCCGCAGCATAGAGACCCCAGCGCTCCCGCTGCCTCGCCACCGGCTCCGAGGGGCGCGATCCCGGCGAGCCGGAGGGGACGCCGGTCAGCACAGTGTTGTCTCTTCTGGTGACGCGCGTCACGATGGGTGGGTCTGGAGGTGCTGCCGGTGAATCCCTGGCTTGCCCTGACCCCCGGCGACGACCCTGCCGAACGGATCCGGCAGGTGGGTCGCGCCCATGAGCGCTTCATCAACGGCGCCCCGGCCGACCGGATGCGCAGCGTGGTGGCCGAGTCGTGGGCCCGGTCGGCGGCCTGGATCGGGGCGGACAGCACCGCGCCGATCGACCTCTGCGACGACGAGCTGGAGGCCTACCGGGCGGCGCACCCGCTGGCCCGGGTGATGCCGCTCTTCCGGGACCTGCTCGGCGGGCTGGCCGAGGACGGCGACCACATCCTGGCGGTCTGCGACGCGCACGGCCGGCTGCTCTGGGTGGAGGGGAACGCCGGGACGTTGCGCGGGGCCGCCTCGATGAACTTCGTACCGGGCGCCCGCTGGGACGAGGCGCACGCCGGCACCAACGCGCCGGGCACCGCGCTCGCCGTCGACCACGCGCTGCAGATCTTCGCGACCGAGCACTTCAGCCGGCCGGTGCAGCGGTGGACCTGCACCGCGGCGCCGATCCACGACCCGGGCACCGGGCGGCTGCTCGGCGCGATCGACGTGACCGGCGGCGATCACCTGGCGAACCCGCACAGCTTGGCGCTGGTGCGGGCCACCGCGCTGGCGGCCGAGGCATGTCTGCGCGAGCCGCCCCGCGCGGCCGAGGGCCCGATGGTGACGGCGCTCGGCCGCGACGACGCACTCGTCACCTCCGGAAACATCCGGACTCGCCTCGGCCGGCGGCACTCCGAACTCCTGATCCTGCTGACCACCCACCCCGAGGGCCGCACCGCCGACCAGCTCGGCTTCGACCTCTACGGCGACGACCTCAACCCGGTGACGGTCCGCGCCGAGATGTCCCGGCTCCGGCGCATCCTGGGCCCGGAACTCCTGGAGTCGCGGCCCTACCGGCTCAAGAGGCCGATAAAAACCGACATAACTACCATGTCGGATCTTCTTGATCAAGGCCGGACCCACGAGGCGCTCGCCCACTACCCCGGCCCGCTGCTGCCCGGCTCCGACGCCCCCGGCATCGTCCGCCTCCGCCGCCTGCTCGACGACCGGCTCCGCGCCGCGATCCTGACCAGCGCCGACCGCCGGATCCTGCAGACCTGGCTGACCACCCCGCACGGCGCCGACGACCTGGAACTCTGGGAGGCCTACGCCGCCCTCGCCCCGCACGACCCGGTGGCCGGCCGCCGGGTCGCCGAGCTGGCCCGCGAGTACGCGTGCAACGTTCCTGCAACGTACGCCTAGCTAACGTCCGCCTCGATGAGGGAGGCGAGACCGTGACCACCTACACCCCGCCCGGTTCCGACGGTTCGATCGTCAGCTACCAGTCCCGCTACGACCACTACATCGGCGGTGAGTACGTCCCGCCGGCCAAGGGCCAGTACTTCGAGAATCCCACCCCGGTCACCGGCCAGGCGTTCACCGAGATCGCCCGGGGCACCGCGGATGACGTGGAGCGGGCGCTCGACGCGGCGCACGGCGCGGCCGACGCCTGGGGCCGCACCTCGCCCGCGGAGCGGGCCACCATCCTCAACAAGATCGCCGACCGGATCGAGCAGAACCTGGAGAAGCTCGCCGTCGCCGAGTCCTGGGAGAACGGCAAGCCGGTCCGCGAGACCCTGGCCGCCGACCTGCCGCTGGCGGTCGACCACTTCCGCTACTTCGCCGGCGCGATCCGGGCCCAGGAGGGCACCGCCGGCGAGATCGACGCGGACACCGTGGCGTACCACTTCCGCGAGCCGCTCGGCGTGGTCGCCCAGATCATCCCGTGGAACTTCCCGATCCTGATGGCCACCTGGAAGCTCGCCCCGGCCCTGGCCGCCGGCAACGCGGTGGTGCTCAAGCCGGCCGAGCAGACCCCGGCCTCGATCCACTACCTGATGTCGCTGATCGGCGACCTGCTGCCGCCCGGCGTGCTGAACATCGTGAACGGCTTCGGGGTGGAGGCCGGCAAGCCGCTGGCCAGCTCGAACCGGGTGGCCAAGGTGGCCTTCACCGGGGAGACCACCACCGGCCGGCTGATCATGCAGTACGCCTCGGAGAACCTGATCCCGGTCACCCTGGAGCTCGGCGGCAAGAGCCCGAACATCTTCTTCGACGACGTGAGCAGCGCCGACGACGACTTCTTCGACAAGGCGCAAGAGGGCTTCGCGATGTTCGCGCTGAACCAGGGCGAGGTGTGCACCTGCCCGTCCCGGGCGCTGATCCAGCAGGGGCACTACTCGGACTTCCTGGCCGCCGCGGTGAAGCGGGTGGAGAACCTCAAGCAGGGCAACCCGCTGGACACCGACACCCAGGTCGGCGCGCAGGCGTCCAACGACCAGTACGAGAAGATCCTGTCGTACCTGGACATCGGCCGGCAGGAGGGCGCCAAGGCGCTGACCGGCGGCGGGCCGGCCGAGCTGGGCGGCGACCTGTCCGGCGGGTACTACGTGCAGCCGACGATCTTCGAGGGCCGCAACAGCATGCGGATCTTCCAGGAGGAGATCTTCGGGCCGGTGGTGTCGGTCACCTCGTTCGCCGACTTCGACGACGCCATCAAGATCGCCAACGACACGCTCTACGGGCTCGGCGCCGGGGTGTGGACGCGGGACGGGAACCGGGCCTACCGGGCCGGGCGGGCGATCAAGGCCGGCCGGGTGTGGACGAACTGCTACCACCTCTACCCGGCGCACGCCGCGTTCGGCGGGTACAAGCAGTCCGGCATCGGCCGGGAGAACCACCTGATGATGCTCGACCACTACCAGCAGACCAAGAACCTGCTGGTCAGCTACTCCCCCAAGGCCATGGGCTTCTTCTAGGCCGGGAGCCGGGAATGGCGAGTCGAGTAGACGTGACCCCCGCGGCCGCCGCGATGATGCGGCGGCTGCGGGAGCAGCACGGCCCACTGATGTTCCACCAGTCCGGTGGCTGCTGCGACGGCAGCTCGCCGATGTGTTACCTGGACGGCGAGTTCCGCACCGGCGGCTCGGACGTGCTCCTGGAGTCTCTGGCGATCGAGGGGGTGCCGGAGCCGATCACGTTCTGGATGTCGGCCGCGCAGTTCGAGCTCTGGAAACACACGCATCTCACGGTGGACGTGGTCCCCGGGCGTGGCGCCGGCTTCTCGCTGGAGGCGCCCGAGGGCGTTCGCTTCCTGATCCGCTCCCGCCTGCTGACCGAGCAGGAGCTGGCGTAATTGACCCGATAAACCCAGATTTCGCGTACGACGAGAGCGGTCCCGCCGAGGTCATCCGCGGCGGGACCGCTCCGTGCGTACCCGAATCGGGTCTAGATCTTGGGGGTGGGATCGTCGCGCAGGCGGCTGAAGAGCAGCCCGTCGCGCCACTGACCGGCCCGGAACTCGGCCGCCCGGATCGTTCCCTCCAGCTGGAATCCCGCCTTGACCAGGGCCTTCTGCTCAGCCCGGTTCTCCGGGTGAGTGCCCGCCTGGACCCGCTGGATCGGCCAGTGCTGGAACAGGTAGTCGCAGAGCAGCGCCTGCGCCCGCCAGCCGTAGCCGCGGCCGCGGAACTCCGGCAGCAGCACGATCCCGATCTCCTGGTACGGCCCGCGCCCGGCGAACGTCTGCTGCCGGTGCTGGACCATGCCGACCGTGCTGCCGCCGACGTCGACCATCAGGTTGCTGACCTCGTCGGAGAGGAAGCCGTCCCGCTCGAACCGGCGGGTCACCTCGCCGGCGTCCCGGAAGCCGTTCCAGTCCAGGCCGACCAGCACCGGGTCGGTGGCCAGGCGGCGGAGCAGGTCGAGGTCGTCCGCCCCGACCGGGCGTAGCCGCAGTGCCCCGGACGGGTGAGCGGCGGTGTCACGCGACGTTTCCGGATCGATACTCATAGGAACAGTCTGATCGATCGACTGCCCTGGCTCAGGGGACAAATCCGCCCATTTGCGGGCGTGCATGGGGACTGGACGCGGTGCGCAAGGATACGACAGCGAACGCGAATCCGTTCCCGAATCAGTGCGAAAGATGCTTTCGGGACTTGGCGACCGGTCGGGTCACGAGGCATCCTCGTCAGTCCGCCGATGAACTGGGGAGGTAAATCGATGCGGCTGTCCCACACCCGGAAGGCTCTCCTGATCAGTCTGTCGCTGATCCTGGTGGGACTTCTCGGCCAGGCGGCTGCCGCCGAGTCGTCCCGCACCGAGGCGGCCCCGCCCGCGGTCACCTCCACGCCGGCCGCCTCCGCGCCGGCGAGCACCGCACCGGCCGGCACCCCGGCCGCGAAACCCAGCACCAAGCCGGCCCCGGTCAAGACCAAGCCGCGCACCGAGAGCACCGCGATCCCGCACCGGCCGAAAGCCCGCACCGGCCCGGCCGGCAGCCGGCTCACCACCGGCACCAAGGACGTCGCGCTCACCTTCGACGACGGCCCGGACCCGGCGAACACCCCGGCCCTGCTCAAGATCCTCGCCAAGGAGAAGGTGAAGGCCACCTTCTGCCTGGTCGGCGAGAACGTGAAGGCGCACCCCGACCTGGTCCGCAAGATCGCGGCCGGCGGGCACGCCCTGTGCAACCACACCTGGAACCACGACCTGAAGCTGGGCAAGAAGAAGGCCGCCCAGATCCGCGCCGACATGAAGCGCACCAACGACGCCATCCGGAAAGCGGTCCCGGGCGCCAAGATCAGCTACTTCCGGTCGCCGGGCGGCAACTTCACCCCGCAGGTCGTGAAGATCGCCAAGGAGCTCGGGATGTCGTCGATCTACTGGAAGGTCGACCCCCGCGACTGGGAGCACGGCAAGACCGAGTCCGACGGCGCGCACACCAGCCGAGTGATCAATTCGGTGAAGAAGCACACCCGGCCGGGCGCGATCATCCTGTCCCACGACTACGCCCAGCCGGACACCATCCGGGCGTACCGGGTGCTGATCCCCTACCTGCGCAAGCGCTTCCACCTGATCGCCCTGCCCTGACCTTCGGGCTCGCCGAGGCTTCCGGTCGCCGCCAAGCTTCCGGAAGCCTCGTTTTCTTTTCGGTACGGCCTCGCGCTGCCCCAACCGCACCAGCCGGGTCCCGTGGCCAACCCGCGAGGTGGGACCGCTCAGGACCGCCTCGGCGACGCACGGGTGTGTCCCGGCCCAAGGTCACAGCGTGTCCGCGCCTCGCCAGCGCGCCCGCGGCTCGGAGGTGAGCCGCGAGGCCCGACGTTGGTCGCCGTCGCGGCCGCGGCTCGCGCTGCCCGGCTGGGTCTCAGGGGTGTCTCAACAGGGCTGAGACACCCCTGAGACCCAGCCGAGGACCGTGAGCGGTTCGGGGTCAGTGGTGGGGCGGGATCACACGGAGGTGGCCTCGGCGGCCGGTCTGCGGGGTGTGGTCGGACTCGTCCGGGCGTGAGGGCGCCGGGCGGGCCGCCTCCCGGACCGCCTCGGCCAGGGCGACCAGATCGTCGGTGGTGGGCGGCGGAGGCGCGAAATCGCCGTCGTGCCGGACCAGGTCCCAGCCTCGGGGGGCGGTGAGGCTGCGGGCGTGCGGCTCGCAGAGGTCGTACGTGTGGGGTTCGGCGAACGCCGCGAGCGGGCCGACGACAGCGGTCGAATCGCTGTAGACGTAGGTCAGGGTGGCGACCGCCTGTCGGGGACAGCCGTTCCGGGAGCAGCGCCGTGGTGACCTCACGGCGGCAACCTATCGCCCCGCCGGGCGTTCTGGGGACCGATACCCCGCGACACGCCGCATCGCGATGCATCACGATTCGGCCATGGTCGGCAGACACGCCGCCCCGATGGGACGAATTAACGGGTGAGACACACGACGAGGAACGGCCTGACCACGGATGTCGCCCGGGTGGGGATACGCTCAGCAGGTGACCACCAGCCCTGAACGCCGCCGTACCGACCCGAAGGCGGCGCGTACCACCGGCCCGGGGCATCCGGCGCGGCGTGATCGGCACGGCCGCGGCCTGCGCGGCCGGTTGGTGCCGGCGACCGTGCCGCTGGCCCGCACCAAGGCGGAGATCTTCGACGACCTGGTGCTGGACACCGTCGAGAGCCTCGAGCGGCGCTATGCCAAAGAGCTCGCCGGCGTCGAGTTCGCCGTCGAGGACGTGCCACCGGAGCTGAACGTCTACGACTCCGACGTCCTGGAGGACGGCGAGGTCCCCCTGGCCCGGCTGCTGCCCGGGCGCCCGGGGCGGCACGAGCTGCCACCACGGATCGTGCTGTACCGGCGGCCGCTGGAGTTCCGCGCGATGGACCGGGAAGACCTGGCCGACCTGGTCCACGACGTCATCATCGAGCAGGTGGCCAACCTGCTCGGCGTCGACCCGGACGAGCTGGCCTGACACCCACCGCCCGGCCTGACACGGCGCCGGGCGCGGTCCCTCGACTGTTTCCCGCACGCCGGGCTGGCCTGCCGGCCGGGACGCCCGCCACTCCCCCGATGGCCTGCGGTCCCTCGGCCGGCTCCGGCCCGCTTCGCACGCTGCCCGGCTCGGCCACGCCCCCCGCGCGGATCGCCGTGCCCCTCGTGCGGATCACCGCACGTGCTTCCTCCTGTGCTGCCCCGCCTTGCCGCTCGGCGCCGGCGTCAGGCCACGCGGCGCTTCAGCTTGCGACGTTCACGTTCGGACAGTCCACCCCAGATGCCGAACCGCTCGTCGTGCCCGAGCGCATACTCCAGACACTCGGCCTTGACCTCGCAGCGCCCGCAGATGCGCTTCGCCTCGCGCGTCGATCCGCCCTTCTCCGGGAAGAAGGCCTCCGGATCGGTCTGTGAACACAGCGCCCGCTCCTGCCACTCGGGCGCGTCCCCGAGCAGGTCTACCCCTTCAACCTGCGCTTCCATCGGCGTGCCTCCAAATTCTGCGCCGGCAGCGATGCCGACACTGACCCCCCACGCACGCGGCGTGTTTCTGTGGGTTCGCCGCAAAAGTTGCACATCGACCCCACAACCCCACCAAAATTACACGCGTGTAAGACGTGCGTCGTCAAGCCGAACCTGATAAATGGGCCCGTTTCCCCGAGGCGCCAGGGCGCGCCGAAGTCCCGTTCCTGCCCTATCTCCCGGAGCCACCGGAAGGTAACGCGAAGGCCGGCCTCGACGTCCAATTTAACCCGATTTGTTACCTCCCGTGAAGGGGGGTCCCGCCACCGTGCCACACCTCCCTCCCGGCGCTCCCCGCGCCGGCCCTCGCTCCGTCCCGCCGGAACCTCCGGCGCGCCCCTGACCAGGCACGAAGCCCATCGGTCACCAATCACGACGCCCACACCGGCCAATGCCGACGCACGCTCGCCGCAGCCCGGCACCGGAGGTCCCGGGCACCACCCGCGACATCGCCGGCCCACCCGCCACAGCCGACGGCCCGCTAGGACGGTCTACACCCAACCCCGCTAGCGGCGCGAGATGCCCCACTCTTCCCACATCGAAACTCGCCACCTTCGTGTCGTTCCCCACCGACCGGGTCGCCGCGCTCGACCACCCGCCGCGGACGACTAACCCCGCGGCAGGCCGAGGCGCGGTGGCCGCGCGGAAGGCACAGCGGCACGAAATGGCGTGACCGCCCAGAAGGCGAGGCGGCGTGGAACGCGAGACGGCGTGCAAGGCGAGGCCGCTCGGAAAGCGAGGCGGCTCGGAAGGCCAGGTGGCTCGGAAGGCATGGCCGCTCGGAACGCGTGACCGCTCGGAACGCGTGACCGCCCGGAACGCGTGACCGCCCGGAACGCGAGGCCGCTCGGAACGCGGGGTCGGTCGGAACGCGGGGTCGGTCGGAACGCGGGGTCGGTCTGGCCCGCCGGAAGGGCGGGCCAGACCGGCGGGTGGTCAGCGGCGGGTGTAGACCGTGGTGCGTTCGACGGCGGGGCGGCCGGCGGCGGCGGCCAGCTCCTTCAGCTCGGCGACGGTGCGGGCGGAACCGTGCTCCGAGCCGGCCATCCGGGAGATGGTCTCCTCCATCAGGGTGCCGCCGAGGTCGTTGCACCCGCTGTTGAGCATGACCCGGGTGCCCTCGTCGCCGAGTTTGACCCAGGAGCACTGGATGTTGTCGATCCGGCCGTGCAGCAGGACCCGGGCCATCGCGTGGACGACCCGGTTCTCCCGCCAGGTCGGGCCGGGGCGGGCGATGCCGGCCAGGTAGATCGGCGCGTTCGTGTGGATGAACGGGAGCGCCACGAACTCGGTGAAGCCGCCGGTCACGTCCTGGATGCCGGCCAGCACCCGGAAGTGGCCGAGCCACTGGCGCGGATGGTCGACGTGCCCGTACATCATCGTCGAGCTGGAGCGGATGCCCACCTGGTGCGCGGTGGTGACCACGTCGACCCAGGTGGCGGTGGGCAGCTTGCCCTTGGTCAGCACCCAGCGCACGTCGTCGTCGAGGATCTCGGCGGCGGTGCCCGGGATGGTGCCCAGCCCGGCCTCGCGCAGCTCGGTGAGCCACTCCCGGATCGACACCCCGGCCTTCGACGCGGCGGTGACGATCTCCATCGGCGAGTAGGCGTGCACGTGCATGCCGGGCACCCGCTGCTTGACCGCACGGACCAGGTCCGCGTACGCCGTGACCGGCATCTTCGGGTCGATGCCGCCCTGCATGCACACCTCGGAGGCGCCGTCCCGCCACGCCTCCTCGGCCCGGTCGGCGACCTGCTCGACGGAGAGCCGGTAGGCGTCGGCGTCCTTCTCCCGCTGGGCGAAGGCGCAGAACCGGCAGCCCACGTAGCAGACGTTGGAGAAGTTGATGTTCCGGTTCACCACGTAGGTGATGTCGTCGCCGTTGACCTCGCGGCGCAGGTCGTCGGCGATCCGGGCGAGCTCGTCGAGCGCGCTGCCGTCCGCGGTGAACAGGGCCATCGCCTTGTCCTCGTGCTCCGGCAGCAGCAGCGCGGCCGGGTCGGTCGAGGCCAGCTTGAGCCCGGCCAGCACGTCGGTCGGCACGGTCCGCGGCGCGGCCTTGACGTGCGCGGCCACCTCGTCCCAGTCGCCGTAGACGAAGTCAAAGTCGGACCGCCGGTCGCCGGTGCGCCCGTCGGTGTCGATCGCCGCGTGCAGGTCGGTGCGCCCGGTGCCGAACGCCTCCTCCGGCTCCTGCCAGGGCAGGCCGACCGGCAGCACGTCCTCCAGGGCCAGGCCGTCCTCCGGGTCGGCGAGCGCGGCGACGTGCGCGGCGAGGCGCGGGTCGAGCCAGCCCTCGCCGCCGCGCCGGACATATTCCGGATAGATCGTGAGGCGCTCGCGGAGGACGAAGCCGGACGCCGCCGACCTCGCCCGCAGCTCCTCGATCTGCGGCCACGGACGCTCCGGGTTGACGTGGTCGGGCGTCACCGGGGACACCCCGCCCCAGTCGTCGATGCCGGCCCGCAGCAGCAGCGGGAACTCGTCGTCGATCAGGTTGGGCGGGGCCTGGATCCGGGCCCGGGGGCCCATGATGATCCGGCCGACGGCCACCGTGGCGGCCAACTCGCGCAGCTCGGCGTCGGGCATGCCGCGCATCGCCGTGTCCGGCTTGGCCCGGAAGTTCTGAATGATGATCTCCTGCACGTGCCCGAACTCGCGGGCGGTGCGGCGCATCGCGAACAGCGCGTCGATCCGCTCGGCCGGGGTCTCGCCGATGCCGATCAGGATGCCGGTGGTGAACGGCACACCGACCCGGCCGGCGTCGTCGAGCACCCGGAGCCGGACCGCGGGCTCCTTGTCCGGTGAGCCGTAGTGCGGGCCGCCGGGCTCGAACCAGAGCCGGGTGGCGGTGGTCTCCAGCATCATCCCCATGCTCGGCGCGACCGGCTTGAGCCGCTGCAACTCGGCCCAGCTCAGCACGCCCGGGTTGAGGTGCGGCAGCAGGCCGGTCTCCTCCAGCACCGCGATCGCGCAGGCCCGCACGTAATCCAGGGTGGAGTCGTAGCCCCGCTCGTCGAGCCACTGCCGGGCGGCCGGCCAGCGCTCCTCGGGCCGGTCGCCGAGCGTGAAGAGCGCCTCCTTGCAGCCCTGCGCGGCGCCCTGCCGGGCGATCTCCAGGACCTCGTCACGCTCCAGGAACGCGGCCGGCAGCCGGTGCGGGACGGTGGCGAAGGTGCAGTAGTGACACCGGTCCCGGCAGAGCCGGGTGAGCGGGATGAAGACCTTCCGCGAATACGTCACCACGCCGGGCCGGCCGGCCTCGCGCAGGCCGGCGTCCCGGATCCCGCCGGCGATGGCGAGCAACTCGTCGAAATGGTCACCGGTGGCCGCGAGCAGCGCGGTCGCCTCGTCTGCGTCGATCGCTTTACCGTCGGCGGCGCGCCGCAACGCGCGTCGGATGCTCGCCTCGGTCGGGATCTGGTTGACCTCTGCCACGAAGAGCAGACTAGGCCGGATTCCGGCCGGTTGCCGCCGCCGTCCACAGGCCCGTCGAGTGTCGTGTGACACGCGGCACGAACCTGTGGACGACGAGGGTCACTGGCGGGGCGGGTCGGCGTCGGCCGGACCGAAGCCCGGACGGTCGTCCGGCAGCTTGGTGGTGCGGTCCGCCGGGTCCGCCGCGGGCGGGGCGGGAGCAGGCGGCGCGGAGGCCGGCGGAGCCGACGCCGGCGGGGTCGACGCCGGCGGAGCCGAGGCAGGCGGGGCGGAGGCCGGCGCAGCCGAGGCAGGCGGGACCGTCGAGACCGGCGGCGTGGTGACCGGCGGCTGGTTCCAGGCCGGCGGCGGCGCCGGCTGACCGTAGGTGCCGGGCGGGAACACCGGCGCGGGCGCTGCCCCGGGCTGGCCGTAGGTGGCCGCCGGCGGCGGGCCCGGCTGACCGTAGGTGGCCGGCGGCGGACCCGGCTGGGCCGGGAACGGCGGCTGCGGCGCCCCGTACGCCGCGGGCTGCCCGTACGGCGTCCCGTACTGCGGCCGCCCGTAGACGCCGGGCCCCGCGGCCGGTTTCGGCGCCGTGTAGAGGCCGCGCCAGATCTGGAACATGGCGTACCCCACCAGGCCGTAGAGCGCCAGCCAGGCGACCCGGTCGAGCAGCGACAGGAAGGCCCCGCCGGCGTCGTAGGTGGCCTGCTTGATCACGGCGAACAGCAGGCCGAAGACGACGGCGAAGAAGCCCATCACCGCGTACTCGATGACGGCGGCCAGCGCGATCAGCCGGGCTTTCGGGTGGACCGGCTTCAGGGCGTGCGCCAGCAGCACGGCGGCCAGCGGCATGAACAGCGTCGCCAGATTGACGAAACCGCCGAAACTGCCGACGACGCCGTCCTTGAAGAGGCTGATCACAGCCGTGAACAGGAACACGGCCGGCGCGCCGACCAGGGCGTACGCGGCGAGGTCGCGCAGCGGCGTCAGGTACTGGCCGATCGGCTTGCCCTCAGCCGGCGTGGGCTGCGGTGTGGTCACGGTTACTCCCGGACGTACGGTGATCGAGGTGCGCCCAGAGTAAACCTCGACCCGGCAACCGGCCCGGCCACGCCGGTGGGAGAGGATGGGCGGATGCGGATCGTGGTCCTCACCGGGGGTATCGGCGGCGCCCGGTTCCTCGTCGGCGTGCGTGCGCACGCCCGTGCCATCGGCGCCGAGGTCACAGCGGTGGTCAATGTCGGCGACGACGTCCGGATGCACGGGCTGCAGATCTGCCCGGATCTGGACAGCGTGATGTACACGCTGGGCGGCGCGGCCGACCCGGAGCGCGGCTGGGGCCGGGTCGGGGAGAGCTGGGTCGTCAAGGAGGAGCTGGCGAGATACGGCGTCGAGCCGTCCTGGTTCGGGCTCGGCGACAAGGACACCGCCACCCACCTGGTGCGCACCACCATGCTCACCGCCGGTTTCCCGCTCTCCCAGGTCACCGCCGCGCTGTGCGAGCGCTGGCAGCCCGGGATCACCCTGCTGCCGGCCACCGACGACCGGCTGGAGACGCACGTGGTCGTCGACGTCGACGGCGAGCGCAAGGCGATCCACTTCCAGGAGTGGTGGGTGCGCCACCGCGGCCAGGTGCCGACGCACCGGTTCGTCTTCCGCGGCGCGGAGAGCGCCAAACCGGCCGCCGGGGTGCTCGACGCGATCGGCGCGGCCGACGTGGTGCTGATCGCCCCGAGCAACCCGGTGGTCAGCATCGCGCCGATCCTGGCCGTGCCGGCGATCCGGGACGCGGTGGCCACCGGCCCGGCCCCGGTCGTCGGGGTCTCGCCGATCATCGGCGGTTCACCCGTCCGGGGAATGGCCGACAAGTGCCTGGCCACGCTGGATGTCGAGGTCAGCGCCGGCGCGGTCGGGCGGATGTACGGCCCGCGCGCCGAGGGCGGCCTGCTCGACGGCTGGCTGGTCGACACGTCGGACGCCGGCGCCGAGGTGCCCGGGGTGCGCACCCGCGCGGTGCCGCTGTGGATGAAGGACGAGACGCTCACCGCGCGGATGGTCGCCGACGCGCTGGAGCTGGCCCGATGAGGCTGGAGATCCTGCCGGTCGAGGGGATCGGCGACATCACCGCCGGCGACGACCTGGCCGCGCTGATCATGTCGGCCGCGCCCTGGCTGACCGACGGCGACGTGCTGGTGGTGACCAGCAAGATCGTGTCGAAGGCGGAGGGCCGGCTGGTCGAGGTCCCGGCCGACGGCCCGGAGCGGGACGACGCCCGCCGCCGGATGCTGGAGTCGGAGACCGCCCGGGTGGTGGCCCGCCGCGGGCCGACCACGATCGTGCAGACCCACCACGGTTTCGTGATGGCCGCGGCCGGCATCGACGCGTCGAACGTGGACAAGACCCACCTGGTGCTGCTGCCCGCCGACCCGGACGCGTCGGCCCGGGCGCTGCGCGCCGACTTCGCCGCGCGCGGGCTGGACGTCGCGGTGATCGTCTCCGACACGATGGGCCGGGCCTGGCGGAACGGGCTGACCGACGTGGCGCTGGGCGCGGCCGGGATCGGGGCGCTGCGCGACCACCGGGGCGAGGTCGATCCGTACGGGAACGAGCTGAGCCTCACCCAGATGGCCGTGGTCGACGAGCTGTCCGCGGCGGCCGAGTTGGTCAAGGGCAAGTGCGACCGGGTGCCGGTGGCGGTGGTCCGTGGCTATCCGCGGCACGCCGACGAGGGCGACGCCGGGGCGGCCGCGCTGGTCCGGGACACCGCCAGCGACATGTTCAGCCTGGGGACGGCGGAAGCGCGTACCCAAGGCCTGCTCGATGCCGCGCACCTGCCGGAGGCCGCGTCGCCCGCCGATCCGGAAGCGGTCCGGCGTGCCGCGGCCCTGGCCGCCCTGCTCGCCACGCCCGGCACGGGGATCGTCGCGGAGGACGGCGCGGTGCGCCTCACCCCGGCCGGGTCCGGGTCCGCCGACCTGGTGCGGCTGGGCGCGGACGCCTATCGGGTACGGGTGGCGCTCGCCGCCGAGGGTGTGACCAGCAGCACCGCCGTCGACGACGCGGGCGTGACCCTGATCTTCGGAGCATCGTGATGAGCCTGTACGAGGACGCCGTCCGGGTCCTGACCAGCTGGACCGCCACGTCGGACACCGCCGAGGCGAACCGCAAGCGCACCCTCGGCCTGCTCGCCGACGGTCCGGTGGCGATGACCCGGGCGCACCGGGCCGGGCACGTCACGGCGAGCGCGCTGATCGTCGACGACGCCGGCCGGGTGCTGCTCTGCCTGCACGGGCGGCTCGGGCTGTGGATGCAGGTCGGCGGGCACTGCGAGGCGGGCGACCCGACGCTGGCGGCCGCGGCGCTGCGCGAGGCGACCGAGGAGTCCGGCATCGACGGGCTGGTCCTCGACCCGGAGCCGATCGACATCGACATCCACGAGGTGCGCTGCGGCGCCGCCGACGGGGCGCCGGCCGAGCCGTCGGTGCACTACGACGTGCGGTTCCTGCTCCGCGCGCCGGCCGGCTCGGTGGAGCGGATCAGCGACGAGTCGGCCGACCTGGCCTGGTTCGCGCCGGACGAGCTGCCCAGCCCGCTGGCGGCCGGTGTGGTCCAGCAGATCGGCCCGGCGCGGGCCCGGCTGGCCTGAGACCGGGCCGAGTTCCCCTCTTCGTGCCAAGGGCGGCGGGGATCCACGCCGCCGCCCACCCCGCCGTTGATCATCAGTCTCGTGAGAACTGACATCCGCTTCCGCGCCCTCGCGATCGCCGTCCCGGCCCTGATCCTGGCTGGCTGCTCCAGCACCGGGCCGGCCACCGGGGCGGCCCCGGCGACGCCGGCCGACGCCCCCGCGACGACGACGCCCAGGGCGGCGACCACGGCCAAGGCCGCGACCACGGCCAAGGCGACGGCGAAGGCCTGCACGAGCGCGGACATGAAGACCACGGTCACCGCCCAGCCGGACGAGAAGGACGCGGTCGACACCGCGCTGGTCACCCTCACCAACACCGGCAAGGCCGCCTGCACGCTGCACGGCTGGGTGGCGATCTCCCTGGTGAACGCCGCCGACGAGGTCGTCGACGTGCCCACCTCCCGGGTGGAGCAGCCGGGCCCGGCCAGCACCTTCACCGTCCCGCCGGGCACCTCGGCGTTCGCCGGGATCAGGTGGGTCAACTGCGACAAGGCCGACGCCGCCTGCGGCGTGGGCAACACGCTGCGCTACAACCTGGAGGCGTCCACCGACGGCCCGGTGGCCGAGCTGGAGGAGTTCCCGGCCGCCGAGCGCAACGGGATCGCCTGGAAGACCCTGCGGATCGGCACCCTGCAGCCCAGCCGCCAAGGCGTGGTGGCCTGGTAGCCGGCCCGATCACAGGCAGCCGTGCCACCCTCACCCCGGTGGCCGGCGGATCAGATGTAACCGTGCTGGCCGAGCTCCTTGAGCTGGTCGACCAGGCTCTTGACCTCCTGCGCGCGCTCCCGCGGGCAGATCAGCACGGCGTCCGGGGTGTCCACGATGACCAGATCGCGGACGCCCATCGCGGCCACCAGGCGGCCCGAGCCGGGCACCACGACCAGATTCTCCGTCTCGCGCAGCAGCACGGTGGGCTGCTCGGCGCCGGTGTCGTGGCCGACCACCACGTTGCCCGCCGGGTCCGCGGTGAGCACCTCACCGAGCGTGTGGAAGTCGCCGACGTCGTTCCAGCCGAAGTCGCCCGGGACGGTGCCGACCCGGCCGACCGCGGCCGCGCCCTCCATCACCGCGTAGTCCACCGAGATCCGCGGCAGGGTCGGCCAGACCTCGCCGAGCACCTCCTCCTGCTCGGCGGTGCCCCAGGCCGCGGCGATCCGGCGCACCCCGGCGGCCAGCTGCGGCTGCTGCCGGGCCAGCTCGGCCAGGAAGGCGTCGACCCGCCAGACGAACATGCCGGCGTTCCACAGGTAGTTGCCGGATTTCACGTAGGCCTCGGCGACCTCGTAGGACGGCTTCTCCTTGAACTCCTCGACCCGCAGCGCCGGGCCGTCGCCGACGGTGCCGCCGCACTGGAGGTAGCCGTACCCGGTCTCCGGGCGGGTCGGGGTGATGCCGAGGGTCATCAGCAGACCCTCCTTGGCGCCCGCCATGGCCCGGCGGATCACCGCGGCGAACTCGTCCTTGTCCGCGATCAGGTGATCGGAGGCGAACGAGCCCATGATCGCCTCCGGGTCGCGGCGGGCGATCACCGCGGCAGCCAGCGCGATCGCCGCGCACGAGTCACGCGGCGACGGCTCGACCAGAACGTTCTCGTCGGGCATCGCGGTGAGTTGCCGGGAGACCGCCGCGGCGTGTGCCACGCCGGTCACCACAAAGACCCGATCGGGTGAGGTCAGCGTGTCCAACCGGTCCACGGTGGCCTGCAACAAGGAGGCCTCGGTACCGGTCAGGGGGTGCAGAAACTTGGGATGACCGGCGCGGGACAGTGGCCACAGACGGGTTCCGGTACCGCCGGCCAGAACCACTCCGTACAGCACATCCTGTTCGTCGCTCATGCGCGTCGAGTTTAGTTGACGATCAAGCCGCGACCCGGTTCCACGTGGCCACGTGTACCTCCGCGCTGGACGCCCAGGTGAACTCCTTCGCCCGGTCGAAGCCCGCCTTGGCGAGCGCCTGCCGGCGTGGCTCGTCGTGCAGCAGATCGGCCAGGTCCTCGGCGATCCGCTCCGGCGCCTCGGTGGTGTACGCCACCGCGTCACCGCCCACCTCGGGCAGCGAGAGCCGGGGCGTGGTGAGCACCGGGGTGCCGCACGCCATCGCCTCCAGGATCGGCAGGCCGAAACCCTCGCCGAAGGACGGATAGCAGGCCACCAGCGAGCCGCCCAGGAAGCCGGGCAGGTCGGTGTAGCGCAGGTAGCCCGGGCGCAGCAGCCGCAGGTGCGACGGCACCTCGGCGACCGCCCGGTCGATGTCGTCGTCGTGCCCCTGGCCGCCGGCGATCACCAGGGCCGGCGGGTGCGGCCAGTCGGCCACCGCGCGGGCCCAGCCACGGATCAGGTTCGGCACGTTCTTCCGTGGCTCCTTGGCGCCGACGAACGCGATGTAGCCGGCGTCGCCGAGGCCGAGCCGGGCCCGCACCCGGGCCTTCTCCTCCTCGGTCGGCAGGTGGAACGCCGACTGGTCGACGCCGTGATAGGCCACGTCGATCTTGGTGGGGTCGGCGTCGAGCAGCCGGATCAGCTCGTCCCGGGTGGCCTTGCTGGGCACGATCACCCGGGCGGCCCGGCGCAGCGACGTCTTGATCGCGCTGCGGAAGAAGGTCCGCTTGGTGTTGTCGTAGTGCTCCGGCTCGGTGAAGAAGGTGGCGTCGTGCACGGTCACCGTGACCGGCACGCTGGACCGGAGCGGGCAGGTGTAGAACGGCGAGTGCAGCACCTCGGCGCCGACCTGCTGGACCAGCAGCGGCAGGCCGGTCTGCTCCCAGGCGAGCCGGGCCGGGCGGTGCACGATGGCGGCCGGACCGGGGATGACCTCGGCATCCGGCAGCATCCGGCGGTAACGCTCCGCATCCGAACGCTGGGCGACAACGGCCAGGTCCACACGATCCGGGCCCAGCAGCCCGAGGGCGCCGAGCAATCCGTCGACATATCTGCCGACACCACCTCTGTCCGCGGGGACACTAGTGGCGTCGACCAGCACTCGCGGGGGGCGACCGGGGGTCACGAGGCATCTCCTTGGCGTCTCTGACGTACCGATGCTGCGGTGGAACGCGGATGCCACGGGTCTCCGGCATCCACTCCGAGCGTACGCCCGGAAGGCTTCCGGGACGTGTCCGCGACGCCGGTGGTTGCCGTACGTTGCCGTAATCGATGCCGGAAAGACGCACCGGCGCGATCACTGTGAGTAATCAGCCTAAGGTGAGTGACGATGATGACCACGATCCCGCAGGCGCTCGCGGAAGCCGTCCGGCACGACCCGGCCGCACCGCTGCTCACCTGGTATGACGACGCCACCGGCGACCGTGCCGAGCTGTCCGGCGCGACCCTCGACAACTGGGTGTCCAAGACGGCGAACCTGCTGGTCGACGGCATCGGCCTGGGGCACGGCGACAGCGTCGCGCTGCTCCTGCCGCCGCACTGGCAGACCGCCGCCGTGCTGCTCGGCGTGTCGGCCGCCGGGCTGGCCGCCGACCTGGCCGACCTGGGCGGCGACCCGCAGCCGGTGGAGGCGCTGTTCACCACCCCGGACCGGGTGGACCGGGCGGCCGCCTGGCCCACCCTGGACCGGTACGCGACCGGCCTGCTCCCGCTCGCCATGCCGCTGCGCGAGGTGCCCGCCGGGTACGCCGACTTCGTCACCGAGGTGCGCAACCACGGCGACCACTTCCGCGGCGAGCCGGTCGGTCCGGCCGACCGGGCCTTCGCCGGGCCGATCGAGCTGAGCCACCAGGACGTCCTGGAGGCGGCGCACGAGCGGGCCGCCCAGCTCGGCTTCGGCGCCGGCGACCGGGTCCTGTTCGACGTCACGATCCACCCGGACCCGGTCGACTGGCTGCTGGCGCCGCTGGTCGCCGGGGCGTCCGCGGTGCTCTGCGCCCACCTGGACGAGACCAAGCTGGACGCCCGGGTCACCGCGGAGAAGGTCAGCCTGGTGCTGAGCGCCTAGCTAGCGCCTGGACCGCTCCCGGGCCAGCTCGGCGAAGGCGGTCAGCGACTCCGGGTTGGCCAGGGCGCCCTTGGCCGCCGCCGACTCGATCGGGGTGCCGGTGAGGATCCGTTTCACCGGCACCTCCAGCTTCTTCGCGGACAGGGTGCGCGGCACCGCGCGTACCGCGTGGATGGTGTCCGGGATGTGCCGCGGGGACAGCGACCCGCGCAGCTCCCGGGCGATCTTCGCGCGCAGCGCGTCGTCCACCTCGACGCCCTCGGCCGGCACCACGAAGAGCAGCAGCTCGCCGTTCGGGTCGTCGGCCGCGTCCAGGTGCACCACCAGCGAGTCGGCGATCTCCGGCAGGCTCTCCACCACCGAGTAGAACTCCGACGTGCCGAGCCGGACCCCGCCCCGGTTCAGGGTGGCGTCGGACCGGCCGGTGATCACGCAGCTGCCGTCCTCCCCGATGGTGATCCAGTCGCCGTGCCGCCAGACGCCGGGGAAGACGTCGAAGTAGGCCTCCCGGTAGCGCGAGCCGTCCGGGTCGTTCCAGAAACCGACCGGCATGCTCGGCATCGGCGCGCTGATCACCAGCTCGCCCAGCTCGCCGACGACCGGTTCGCCGCTCGGGTCGTAGGCCTCCACCCGGGCGCCCAGGCTCCGCCCGGAGATCACCCCGGCGCGGACCGGGAGCAGCGGCGCGCCGCCGACGAAGCCGGTGCACACGTCGGTGCCGCCGGAGAGCGAGAGCAGCTGCAGGTCCCGGCCGACCGCCTGATAGACCCAGGCGAAGCCCTCGGCGGGCAGCGGCGCGCCGGTCGAGCCGAGACCCTTCAGCCTCTTCCGCGGAGTGAGGCCGGCCTTGCGGCACGCCATCAGGAACGGCGCCGACGTACCGAAATAGGTGATCCCGGCGGTGTCGATCAGATCCCAGAGGGTGTCCAGCGACGGCCAGCCCGGGTTGCCGTCGAACAGCACGATCGCCGCGCCCACGGCCGGGCCGCTGGCCAGGTAGTTCCACATCATCCAGCCGGTGGTGGTGAACCAGAAGAACCGGTCGGACGGGCCCAGGTCGTGGTGCAGGGCCAGGATCTTGAGGTGCTCCAGCAGGATGCCGCCGTGGCCGTGCACGATCGGCTTGGGCAGGCCGGTGGTGCCGGAGCTGTAGAGCACGTAGAGCGGGTGGTCGAACGGGACCGGCTCGAAGGTCAGCTCGTCCGGCCCGTCCAGATCGGAGAAATCGCCTGAGGTACCCAGGTAACCGATCGTGACAACGTGCTCCAGCGACGGCAAGGCCGCGACAATCGCCTCGACCTCAGCGCGACGATCGACCGACTTGTCGCCGTATTTGTAGCCGTCGACCGCCACCAGCACCTTCGGCGCGATCTGGCTCCACCGGTCGATCACACTGCGCGACCCGAACTCCGGCGCGCAGGACGAGAAGATCGCCCCGAGGCTGGCGGTGGCCAGCATCAGCACGTAGGTCTCCGGGATGTTCGGCGCGTAGGCGGCGACCCGGTCGCCCTTGCCGACCCCCCGGGCCGCCAGCCCGGCACGCACGCGCCGCACCTGCTCACGGAGCTGCCGCGCGGTCAGGGTGAGCGGTTCGCGACTGTGCGAGTACGCCAGCACGACCGGCTCGTCGTCGCCGATGCCGGGCATCCGCAGCACGTTCTCCGCGTAGTTCAGCGTGGCGCCGGGGAACCACCGGGCCCCCGGCATCAGGGTGTCGCCCAGGACGGCGGTCGGCGGATCGTGGGCCAGCACGGCGAAGTAGTCCCAGATGGAGCTCCAGAACCCGGCGAGGTCGGTGACCGACCACTCCCACAGTGCCGGATAGTCGGCGAAGCTCAGCCCGCGCTCCCGCTCCAGCCAGGTCAGATAGTCGCCGATCCGGGAGGTCTGCCGGACGTCGGCCGGCGGCTCCCAGAGGACTGTGCCCATCGTCACCGTCATGCGCCCACCCTACGTTCACCAACCCGGCTGCGGACCCTCTTGCTGCTCGGCCCGGGCCCGCTGGATCGCCCGGCGGCGGGCGAGACGATGGTCACGGCGGATCAGCGCTTCCTTGAACCGGCGCTTGTCGTCCGGGTCGGCGAGCAACACCGGCGGGACCGTGCGGGGCTTGCCGGCCACATCGACCGCCACGAAGACCAGGTAGGCGGTGGCCACCGGGACCGGGGTGCCGCCGACCTCGTCCCAGCGCTCGCCGGTCAGCTTGACGCCGACCTCCATCGAACTCTTGCCGGTCCAGTTGACCTGCGCGTACGCGTGCACCAGGTCGCCCACCCGGACCGGCTCCAGGAAGACGATCTCGTCGATCGCGGCGGTGACCGCGGTGCCCCCGCTGTGCCGGGCGGCGGCCGCGCCGGCCACGTCGTCGACGAACTTCATCAGCACCCCGCCGTGCACGGTGCCGTAGAGATTGACGTCGACCGCCGTCATGATCTTACTGAGGGTGACCCGGCTGTCAGCGATCGGTCGACCTTGGTGTTGCTCGTCCATCCCGGCACCATACGGCGGACTTAGCGGTCGTTGCCGAGCCGAGGTAGCGTGCCGGATCATGCGTCACCTCCGGTCGATCCTGTACGCGCTCGTGCTCGCCCCCGCCATCTGGGTCCTGGCCGGCGTCGGCTTCACCCACGACCTGGTCAGCCGCGGTCGGGACATGTTCACGGCCGAGTCGGTGAGCGGCCTGCTGCTGCTGATCTTCGCCGGGATCCTCTACGCGATCATGGCGTTCTCGCCGATCTCGCCGGCCGGTCCGACGCTCGCCGGCGCGACGTTCCTCGGGGTGACGTACTGGGCGTGGAGCGCGCCGGAGTCGTACGCCGGCGTCTGGCCGCCGGACGTGGTGAAAACCGACTTCGACCTGAGCCGCCCGGGCTACGGCCTGGCCGCGCTGCTCGCCGTGCCACTGCTGTGCACCGCGCTGAGCGCTCGCCGCTGGGCCCGCTACGAGCCGCCGGTGCTGCCGATCATCGGTGAGATCGGCCGGTTCCGCGGCTCCGCCAAGGTGGCCGGCGAGACCGTCGCGGCGGCCGAGACCACGGTCCTGCGCACCGCGCAGCCGATGCCGTCCCGTCGCCCGGCCGACCCGACGGTCGCCATCCCGACCCAGCGCCCCGCACCGCTCGCCGCTCAGACCGCTGCGCCGCTCGCCGCTCAGACCGCTGCGCCGGTCGCGGCTCAGACCGCTGCGCCGGTTGCGGCTCAGGACGACAAGACCCAGATTTTCGGTACGGTCGGAGCCGACCCGACGGTGGCCATCCCGTCGGCAGCAGCCACTACCCCGGCAAGGCCCGCCGTGGCAGCAAATGTCGCCAATCCCGCCCCGAATTCTAATAACTCCGGCATTACCACTAATTCAACTATTGCCCCGAGCACCGGAAAAACCGCCTCCCAGCCGCTCGCCACCACCCCGCCCGACGGCGACCAGACCGTCGCGATGGTCCTCCCGGCAACCGCACCGGTCCCGGCGAAGCCCACCCCGGCAAGCACGCCGGTGACCGCCGCGGCGGCCTCAGCCCAGGTGCCGGCGGACGAGGAGAAGACGACCGCCCTCCCGGCGCAGGAGGAGAAGACGACCGCCCTCCCGGCGCGACCCGCACCGGCCGCCGCGAAGGCGGCAGCGGCAGCCACTCAGCCGGCATCGGCCGCCGCGAAGGCGGCAGCGACCCCGCCCACGGCGAAGGCCGAGCCGGCCCCGGCCGACGGCGACAAGGCGACGGCTCTCCCGGCGCAGGTGACGCCGGCCGACGGCGACAAGACGACGGCTCTCCCGGCGCAGGCGACGCCGGCCGACGGCGACAAGACGACCGTTCTCCCGGCCCAGCCGAACGGCGCGGGTGAAGAGGCGCGGAAGCCCGCGGACGACGAGGAGACCGAGGTGCTGTCCGCGGCCGCACTGGTCACCCCGCCCGCCGAGGAGCCCGAGGTCGCCAAGCTCCCGGCCGCGGCCGCCGAGAGCTAGTTCAGACCGCGATCGCCGGCAGGGGTGGCGGGGTGGCCGCCGCCCGGCCGGCGAACGCTCGCCAGGCCGTGGCCATCGCCCGGACGCCCGCGCTGAGCGCCGCCGGTTCCGCCACGAACGGGATGCGCAGGCGGTCCAGGCTGCCGCCGGACGGGTCGAGTGAGCCGCCGGGCAGCACCGCGACCCCCTCCCGCAGCGCCGCCTGCGCGTAGGACGCCGCGTCCGCGCCGGGCAACCGCACCCACAGCGTCTGCCCGCCCTCGGCCGGCTCGAACTCCCACTCCGGCAGCTGCCGCCGCACCTCGGCGCAGAGGTGGTCGTGCCGGGCCCGGAGCAGCTCGGAGCGCTCGGCGACCAGCGTGTCCAGCCCTTCGATCAGCTCCACCGCGGCGAGCTGGTCGAGAACTCCGCTGCCCAGGTCGATCACCGCCTTGAGCCGGGCGAGCCGGCCGATCAGCGCCGGCTGCGCCCGCACCCAGCCGATCCGCAGGCCGCCCCAGACCAGCTTGCTCAGCGACCCCACGGTGATCAGCTGGTCAGCGTCCGGAGCGAGCGCCGCCAGCGGCGGGGTGAGAGCAGACGCGCCCTGGACAGCGGGCGTGACAGGAAGAGACGCCCCTCGGAGCGGAGACGCGTCCCGGGCAGCGGGCGCGCCGGAAGAACTGGGCGTGGCAGGAAGGGACGCGCTCCGGGGTGGAGGCGCGTCCGGGAAGGCGGGGCCGGGACCCGGCGGGAACGCCAGCTCGGCGAGCACGTCGTCGACCACCAGCGGCACCCCGGTGTCCAGCGCCGCCGCCACGATCCGCTCCCGGTCGGCGGCCGGGAGGTGGCGCCCGGAGGGGTTGTGACACCGGGCGATCAGGTACGCCATCGCCGGCCGCCGGGACAGCGCGGCGGCGTACCGGAAATCGTCGGTCGTGACCGGCAGCAATGCCGCCGCCGACTCGCGGAAGATCTCCAGCGCGCCCGGATAGGTCGGCGCCTGCAGCACCACCTCGGCGCCGGGCGCGATCAGCGCCCGGGCCAGCAGCGCCAGCCCCTGCTGGCCGCCGGTGGTGACCAGGATCTGCTCGGGCGTGGTCGGCACCCCGCGGGTCGTGTAGCGCTCGGCCAGCGCGGCCCGCAACCGCGGATGCCCGGCCGGGTGGTAGCCGAGGTCCGGCCCGCCCAGCCCGGCGAGCGCGGCCCGGTAGGCGGCCGGCACCGCGGGCGGCGCCCCGGTCGGCCCGGCGCAGGCGAACTGCGCCACGTGGTCGGGCGGGTCGAGCAGGTGCAGGAAGACCGGGTTGACGGTCGGCTCGGTGGCGTTCAGCGGGCCGGGCGCGGACCCGGCCACCCAGGTGCCGCTCCCCTGCCGCCGGACCAGCCGGCCCTCCTGGCGCAGCAGGTCGTAGGCGGCGACCACGGTGGTCCGCCCGGCGGAGAGCCCGGCGGCCAGCGCCCGGTCGGTGGGCAGCCCGGTGCCCGGCGGCAGCTCGCCGTCGTCGATCAGGGCCCGGAGCCGGCCGGCCAGCAGCAGGTAGAGCGGGCCGCGGCCGGCGGACCAGCGGCCGAGCCGGGCGGCGAGGTCGGCGGGCGAGATTGGACTCATCGGCGAACCAATATACCGGCATTGGCCCTGTACCGATCCGATGACCGTGCGCAACATCGGGGTATGCATCCCGACACCCGCATGGTCCACGTCACCGCACCGGTCCCGGAGCACAGCACGCCCCTCGCGGTGCCGATCTACCAGACCTCGTCGTTCGCCTTCGCCGATCCGGAGCTGATGGCCGGCGGCCTGCACCGGCCGGACGGCGCCTACGTCTACTCCCGGTTCGCCAACCCGACGGTCCGCGCCCTGGAGACCGCGGTCGCCGACCTGGAGGGCGGGGCCGCCGCGATCGCCGCCTCGTCCGGCATGGGCGCGATCACCATGCTGCTGCACAGTCTGCTCGGCGCCGGCGACCACGTGATCGCTCAGCACAGCCTCTACGGCGGCACCCACGCGCTGCTGCACGACCTGGCCACCCGCCGCGGCGTGACGGTCACCCGGATCGACGGCCGCGACCCGGGCGAGCTGCGGTCCGCGCTGACCCCGCAGACCCGGGTGCTCTACCTGGAGACCATCGCCAACCCGACCGGCCACGTCAGCGACCTGCCGGCGCTGGCCCCGGTGGCCCGGGAGGCCGGGGTGCTCACCGTGGTCGACAACACCTTCGCCACCCCGGTCTTCTGCCGCCCGATCGAGCACGGCGCCGACGTCGTGGTGCACTCGGCCACCAAGTTCCTGAACGGCCACTCCGACGTCACCGGCGGGCTGGCCGTCTTCGCCGACGCCGAGCTGCACCGGCGGACCTGGGAGTACGCCGTCGAGTTCGGGGCCACCGCCGACCCGTTCGCGGCCTGGCTGACCCTGCGCGGCCTGCAGACCCTGGGGCTGCGGATGGAGCGGCACGCGGCCAACGTGACCCGGGTCGCCGGCTGGCTGTCCGGGCATCCGGCGGTCCGCTCGGTCAGCTGGACCGGCCCGGCGCCGGCCGCGCACGTCTCCGGGTATCCGGGGGCGTTCTGCTTCGACCTGGCCGGCGGCTACGACGCCGGGGTGCGGCTGCTGAGCCGGGTCCGGCTGATCCGGGCCGCCCCGTCGCTCGGCGGCACGCAGAGCCTGATGCTGCACCCGGCGAGCACCTCGCACCGGCAGCTGTCGCCGGCCGAGCTCGCGGAGGCGCGGATCAGCCCGGGAACGGTCCGGATCGCCGTCGGCATCGAGCACCCGGACGACCTGATCGCCGATCTGGAGCAGGCGCTGGACTTCGCGGCTCGTTAATACATGAGTCGATCGGTAAATAGCTATTAACCGATGAGATCTTTTTTCGCGAGTCCAACGTGGATAGGGTGATCATCGCCTTTGGACTACGGGGGGTAACCGAAGCGCGACACCTAAAGGGCCCCCTCCCCCTCGTTGGAAGGAACACCCCTTGACTGAGACGCCGTTGTGGCTGCAGGGCCGCGATGCAGTGATTGAGGCCGCCGACCCGTCCGAGTTCCGGCACGGCACTCCGGACTACCACCTGTCGGCCGTCGTGATGCCCGGGCAGCGCACCACGCAGCACGCGCCGGGCTCACTGGAGGCGATCGTCGAGTCGATCGTGCAGGTCTTCGAGATGGAGGTGTCGCACAAGAAGGACCCGGCCACCTGGGTCTCGATGGTGTCCGAGCACTTCCGCACCAACGTCAACGGCGGCGGCTGGGCCTCCGCGCAGGACATCGCCGACCAGGGCAGCTACAACGTCCTCGTCGGGGACAGCGTCTTCTACAAGCCGGAGTCGTTCGACGGGCAGCACGACGTCTTCCACGGCGCCTTCCCGAACGGTTTCTACTGGGAGGTGCTCGAGGTCCTCAGCCCGCCGCCGGTGGTCACCTTCAAGTGGCGCCACTGGGGCTCGTTCGACGGCGAGTACCACGGCTTCCAGCCGAACGGGAAGACCATCGAGATGTTCGGCATGAGCGTCGCCAAGGTCAACGACGACCTGAAGCTCCTCGAGGTCGAGCACTACTACGACCCGAACGCCTTCCTCGGCAAGCTGACCGGCGGCTGCCCGGTCGCGCACAACTAGTTCGTCGAAAGGCGCCGCTCGATGCCGAGCGGCGCCTTTTTCACCCCCACAAAGATCAACTTCATCCTTTACGGTACGCAGGTCCGCCGGGGTGCAGATGGCCATGCTCCCGGCCGGGCACGGCGATCTGGCCGCCGCAAAACGCCGCCGGTGACGAAGCAACTGACACCCCGACGCCGGTGGGGTTTGCCGGTGGCGGGGGATCAGCTGCCTCGCCACGGTTACCAGGCGTTTTGCCGCGGAGCGAAGCGGAGCAGGTCAGCTCAGCGTCCAGAACGATCGCCGTGCCCTTCACGGTCCGCGGGTGGTTCCGGAACCCCTCGCCGTCCACATCAGCGCTCTGTCCACAGGGGCGCCCGCCGAGACGCGCGAAATTCGCCACACTGTCCGAGGGTGGTCCCCCTGGGAGGGCGGGATTTGAGCGCGGCGGGATTCGAGCGCAAAGGCGGGATTTGAGTCCGCCGACGGGATTTGAGCCCACGGGCGGGATTTGAGCGCGCGGGCGGGTGCGGTCGTCACTCCGTGCGGCGGGCGAATCCGGCGGCCAGGGCGGCGAGGGCGCAGAGCGCGGCGCACAGCAGCCAGACGATGACATAGGCGGATTCGGCCGGAGTGCCGGCGCCGTCGAGGACGACCCCGGCCAGGATGGCGGCCACCACGCCGCCGGCTACCGCGCCGCCCAGGGTTTTGACGTTGTTGTAGAGGGCCGTCGTGATGCCGGTGCGGGACGGGTCGGCGGTCTCGGCGATCACGGTGGGCATGGCGCCGAGGGCTACCCCGACGGCCAAGCCGATCGGGACCTTGACGGCGAGCAGCTGCCCCACCTCGGCGTGGAAGGCCGCGGTGCCGACGAAACCGGCGGCGATCACCAGGAACGCCGCGACCAGGGTGCGGCGGTAGCCGAAGCGGCCGGCGATCAGCGCGGTGCACGACGAGCCGACCACCGCGAGGACCACAGCCGGCAGCCCGACCAGGGAGATCTGCAGCGCGGTGAGGCCGAAGCCGTAGCCCGCCTCGGCCGGGGACGCGGCCAGGAACGTCGCGTCCGGCGCCTGGCTGCCGAAGTAGACGATGCCGAAGACGAACGAGCAGCCGAAGAACGGCGCCACGTGCCGGCCGGTCAGCGCCCGCAGGTCGACGAGCGGTTCCGCGGTGCGCAGCTCCAGCACCGCCCAGCCGGCGAAGAGCGCCAGCCCGGCCACCGCCAGCGCCGCGCCGGTCCCGGCCGAGGTGCTGAGCAGCGAGATGCCGCCGAGCAGCGCGACCATCGCGACGCTGAGCAACGCCACCCCGGGCAGGTCGAGCTTCCCGGCGGCCAGGTTCCGGCTCTCCGGGACGGCGACGAAACTGACCGGCACGCAGACGGTGGCGAGCACGGCCGGTACCAGCAGGGTCGCCTGAGCGCTGCCGATCACCTCGTGCAGGCCGGCCACCAGCACCCCGCCGAGCAGCGCGCCCAGGGTGAGCGCGCCGACCAGCCGGGCGATCGCCTGGCGGGCCGGGCCGGTCGGCAGCCGGTCGCGGACCAGCGCGATCTCCAGCGGCAGCAGCGCGGCGAGCGGGCCCTGCAGCAGCCGGCCGGCGAGCAGCAGCGGCAGGTTCGGGGCCAGCGCGACCAGCAGGCTGCCGGCCGCGACGCTGGCCAGCGCGATCCGCAGCATCCGGCGGTGGCCGTGCAGGTCGCCGAGGCGCCCGAAGGCGGGCACGGAGACCGCCGAGGCGAGCAGCTGCACGGCGGTCACCCAGTTCAGCTGGGCGTCCGAGATCCCCAGCTCGGCGCCCAGGTCGGGAAGCAGCGGGCTGATGCTGCCCTGGATGAACCCGCTGGTCAGCTCGAAGAGGACGAGCAGCCCGACGACCGCGGTGACCTTCGGCGTCCTCTCGGCGACGGCGGTCACTCGGGCGTCCCGGGAGCGGCGGAACCCGGCGCGGCGGACGAGTCCCAAGAGGAAGAGGCTGGGGAAGAAGAGTCCGGGGAGGAAGGGTCGGGAGAGGCGGCGGCGAGGCGGGCCGCCGCCAGGGTGGCGAGCACGAGGGCCGCCTCCGGGACGCTGCGGTCGTCGAAGATCGCCTGCGGCGCGTGGTTCATCGGCGCGGTGGCCGGGTCGGTGCCCGGCGGCACCGCGCCGATCATCAGGTACGCCCCCGGCACCTGCTCCAGCACGAACGAGAAGTCCTCGGCCCCGGCCACCGGCTGCGGCGCCTGGACCGCCCGCTGCGGCCCGACCAGCCGCTGCACGGTGGCCAGGGCGAACGCCGCCTCGGCCGGATCGTTCACGGTCACCGGGTAGTTCGCCTGGTAGTCGATCTCCACCCGGACCCCGTGCGCGTCCGCGATGCCGCGCACCACCCGCCGCACCGCCGCCTGGATCGTCCGGTGCGTGCCGGGCGAGAAGGTCCGTACCGTCGCCTGGAACGTCCCGCTCGCCGGGATCACGTTGAACGCCGACCCGGCGTGGATCGAGCCGACGGTCAGCACCGCCGGGTCGAACGCGTCCACGGTCCGGGTGACCATGGTCTGCAGCGCGGTGACCATCTCGCAGAGCGCCGGCACCGGGTCCACCGCCAGGTGCGGCGACGAGCCGTGCCCACCCTTGCCGTGCACGGTCACGGTGACCGAGTCGGAGGCGGCCAGGATGGTGCCGGGCCGGGTGGCGACCACGCCGAGCGGCAGCACGGTGCTGGCCACGTGGATGGCGTAGGCGGCGATCACCCGCGAGCCGGCCGCGTCCAGCACCCCCTCGTCGATCATCACCTTGGCCCCGCGCTGCCCCTCCTCGCCGGGCTGGAACATGAAGACCACGTCCCCGGCCAGCTCCGCGCGCCGGGACGCGAGCAGGTGCGCGGCACCGACCACGGCGCTGGTGTGGATGTCGTGCCCGCAGGCGTGCATCACGCCGGGGATCGTCGAGGCGTACGCGACGCCGCTCTCCTCCGGCACCGGCAGCGCGTCCATGTCGCCGCGCAGCAGCACCGCCGGTCCGGGCCGGCCGCCGCGCAGCACCGCGGTGACCGAGGTCAGGTCCCGGCCGGTGGTGATCTCCAGGGGCAGGCCGGCCAGCGCCTCGAGCACCTTGGCCTGGCTCCGTGGCAGGTCCAGTCCGAGTTCCGGCTCGCGGTGCAACGCGTGCCGCAGGCTGATCAGGCGGTCGGCGTACGGAAGGACGTCGGATGCGGTGAACATGGCCGGTATGGTCGGCAAAATGACCGCTACCGCGCCCGGATTGCAGAGATCCGCCGATGGCCGGGGGTGACACGCCGGAAACGGTCACCCTCGACGAGCTGGACTACCAGTTGGTCACCGCGTTGCAGCTGGCGCCGCGGGCCGACTGGCAGCGGGTCGGCGCGGCGCTCGGGGTGGACGGCTCGACCGCGGCCCGGCGGTGGAACCGGCTGTACCGCACCGGGCACGCCTGGATCAGCTGCCTGCCGGCGCAGCTGGCGATCCCCGGCGTGGTGCTCGCGGTGATCGAGGTGGACTGCGTCGCCGGGCGGCTGCCGGAGGTGGCCGCCGGGCTGGCCGAGGACGTCAACATCGTCACCCTGGAGCACGTGACCGGGGCCCGGGACCTGCTGATCCAGGCCGCGTTCGCGGATCACGCGCAGCTCGCCCGCTATCTGAGTTTCCGGCTCGGGATGCTGCCCGGGGTGGCCGCGTCGCGCACCCAGATCGCGGTGACCGTGCACCTCGAGGGCAGCCGCTGGCGGCTGGACCGGCTCAGCGAGCAGGCCCGGGAGATCCTGACCGAGGGCCGGGCCGCGAAGAGCCCGGGCGGGCGGGTGTTCGGGGCCGAGGACCTGGACATCATCCGGATGCTCAGCGACGACCCGCGGCAGCCGGCGGCGCGGATCGCCGAGCGGCTGCGGCTCAGCCCGACCACGGTGCGCCGCCGGCTGGACCGGCTGGACGCGGACCGGTCGGTCGCCTACCGGGCCGAGGTGGCCCGGTACGTCTCCGGCTATCCGATCTCGGTGTCGCTCTGGGGGACGCTGCCGCCCGGCGACACCGGCCGGGTGGTCGGCAGGCTGAGCGGGATGCGCGAGACCCGCTTCTGCGCGACCCTGTCCGGCGCCGCGAACCTGCTGCTGGTGGTCTGGCTGCGCTCGGTGCAGGAGATCGCCGGGTTCGAGGCCCGGCTCGGCGCGCAGGTCCCGGAGCTGCGGATCATCGACCGCTCGGTCGCGCTCTGGGTGATGAAGCTCGGCGGCCACCTGCTGGATCCGCTGGGCCGCAACCTGCGGGCCGTGCCGCTGGATTTCTGGGCCGACCCGGTGTCCGACGCTGCCGAAGGCGAGCTTGTGGCACGCCTTCGGCAGGCCGGCGGCGGACCGCCCCTACTCGGTCAGCCGTAGGTAGTCCAGGTTGAACCCACCGGTCTCACAGTAAACCGTGATCGCCTGATCACCATCGGCCAGCGAGACCTGGGCCTCGACCGTTTGGTAGGAGGACCATCCCCCGGTGTCCGGAACCCGGACGGGTGACAGCACGGTCCCGGCCGCGTCCCGCACGGTGATCGCGTCCGCCGCCGACCCGGTGCCGTTGGCCACCCGCAGCTGCAGCCGGTACGTCCCGGCCGGGACGTCGAACCGGTAGGACAGCCAGTTGCCCGGCGCGGTCCAGCCGATGTTCTTGCCGCCGCTGGCCGCGCCGTTGCTCTCGACGAAGTTCGCCCCGCCCTCGGTCCAGCCGTGCTGCGCGGTGTACGCCTCGGCCTCGACGATCGCCCCGACCGGCGCGCCGTGCGGCCGGGTGGTGACGCGCACGGTCGTCTCGGCGTGCGCCCGGCCGTCGGTGACCGCGACGGTGAACTGCTGGGCGCCGGCCACCGCCGGGCTCAGGGTGACCACGCCGGTGTCCGCGTCGACGCTCGCGCCGGCCGGCAGATCGGTGGCGTAGAAGGCCAGCCGGTCGTGATCGGAGTCGGTCGCGCGCAGCGGGATCCGTACGGTGCCGTACTGGTCGGCGGTGACCTCCGGGACGGCGGCCAGCCGCGGGGCGTGGTTGTGCCGCCCGCCCGGCGAGCGGCTGGTCCAGCGGTAGCTTGCGTACGCCCCGGCCGGCACCGTGGTGACGAACGACCGGTCCCCGATCAGCACCCGGGTGCTGGTCGCCGTGGCGTTCGCGTTGCCCAGCACCGCCACGTAGTCGTCGCCGTCGCGGAACACCACGCTGCTCACCCCGTGGTCGGCCGCGCTCGACTCGACCCGGACATGCCCCGGCGTGAGGTACCTGGCGAACTGGCCGAGCTGGTAGAGCTCACTTCGTACCGAAAACGTGTGTGTCCCGGTGTTGACCTTGACGAGTCGGTCGGGCCACTTGCTGGTCCGCGCGACCTCGTCCCAGTCCACGTTGTTGTCCCGCGCGCCGGTCCAGTGCAGGGTGCCGCCGTCCTGGTCGGTGGTCTGCGCCCAGAGCACGTAACTGCTGGCGTCCAGCCGGAAGTAGGAGAGCACGGTGGCCGGCGACAGGTCGCTGGTCTCGGTCATGTGCACCGGCTTGCCGGTCTGCTGGTACGCGTCGCGCATGACGGCCGGGTCACCCCAGTACGGGTGGAAGGCGATCGCGTCGGCGGCCGCCGCGGCTCGCGGGTCGTTCAGGATCCGGTGGTAGTTCTTGGTGGCGGTGCTGTTCGGGTCGCGCCAGTCCCAGAAGTTGAAGTCGTGCACGTAGAGGTCGGTGCGCAGCCCGGCCTTGCGGAACTCCCGCTTGATCGCGACGGAGAGCTTCTGCTGCTGCTCGACGCTGATGTCCATGGCCGGGTAGACCACGTCCATGCCCGGCTCGTTGAGCAGCGTGATCGCGTCCACCCGGATCCCGTGCCGGGCATAGGCCCGCAGGTACTTCACGTAGTACCGGGCGAAGACGTCGATGCAGTCGTCGCGCAGCTTGCCGGCCTGGTAGTAGTCGGTGGTGCTGCCCGGCTTGAGGGCGACCTCGCCGAGGAACCGGTTGTTGGTCTTCATCCAGGCCGGGGCGCTCCACGCGGAGGCGAAGAAGGTGGCCCGCGGGTTGTACTTCTGGATCAGCTTGATCGTGTCGACGATGTGCAGGTCGATGTCGCGCTGGATGGAGAAGTGCTCGAGGTCCCAGTCGGCGGTGACGCCGGGCGGCAGCTCGTCGTAGGACCAGAACGGCAGGTGCTCGATCAGGTCGGGGCTGCCGATGGTGAGCCGGAAGCGGTCCAGCCCGGCTCCGGTCCGCGGATCGACCAGGAGCCGGATGGCGCGCTCCCGCTCGGCCGGGGTCAGCTTCCACAGGTTGGAGACGCTGGTCTCGTCGATCGAGAAGCCGATGCCCGCGTAGTTCTGTTCGGTCCGGCTCGGATCGACCACGACAGTGGCCGCCGCAGACTTGTCCGATTCATCGAGATGAGTCGGCGGCAGTGCTTGCCACTGCGCGGTCCCGGCCGAGTAGGTCCCGGTGACGATCGGCGCATCGTGATGAGACGGCGCGCCGAGGGCCGTGGCAGCCAGCGCCGCCACGACCAACGGTTTGAGCAACATCAGTTGAGCACCCACTTCTGGTTGGCGCCGGTGGTGCAGGACCACACCTGCAGGCGCGCCCCGTCCGCCGAACTGTTGTCCTTCACATCAAGACATTTCCCGGAATATCCGTTCACCAGGTGCTGGCTGGCGCTGTCGTACGTCCACTTCTGCGACGTCCCGGTGTGGCAGTCCCAGAGATGCGCCAGCGTCCCGTCGGCCGTGCTCGGCCCGACGATGTCCAGGCACTTGCCGAGCGACCGCAGCGTCCCGTCCGAGGCCCGGGTCCACTGCTGCGCGGTCGAGCCGTTGCAGCCGTAGAGCTGCACCGCGGTCCCGTTCGCGCTGGCCGCCCCGGCCACGTCCACGCACTTGCCGGCCAGCCCGGTGATGGTGCCGCCCGGATTCGAGACCACCGCACCGGACCAGGTGAAGGTGGCCGTGGTGCGGGCCGGCAGGGTGTAGGTGAACGACTGGCCGCCCCAGTTCACCCGGACCGACTGGCTGGACGAGCCGCCGTTGTGCGCGATCAGCGCCTTCGACCCGTCCGGGTTGCGCCACGCCACGTTCGGCACCGCGCTGGTCGCGTTGGTGTCGATCCGGACCGCGCCCGGCTTCACGAACTTGGTCAGGTGGCCCATCGTGTAGTACTCGACGGTGTAGTCCACCTGGCCGGCCCGCGAGCCGCCGTTCTGCACGGTGATCAGGCCGGTGCAGGTGCCGCAGCCGCCGTTGTGCGGGCCCATGTTCTGGTCCACGCCGAGGCTCCACTTGACCACCGAGCTGCCCCAGTTCCGGGTGTAGTCGATGATGTTGGCCATGTCCTCGTTGTGCTGATTGCCGATCCAGGTGCCGCCGGAGTGCTCGGTCTCGAACTGCTTCACCGAGGGGTACTGGTTGTGCACGTCGGTGCCGATGCTCGGGCTGCCGGCGTAGCCATGCCAGGCGATCCCGCCGAACGCCGAGTCACTCCGGATCCCGGCGTCGTTCAGGATCCCGGAGCCGAAGCTGGCGTAGTCGCCGTAGTTCCAGTCGTGCACCAGGACCTTGGTGTTCAGGTTCGCCGCGTGCAGCGCCGGATAGACGTGGTTCTTGGTGAACTCCACCAGGCCGGACGGGTTCCAGCTCATCCCGGGGTAGTCCATCGCGGTGGGGTTCGAGGCCTGACAGCAGTTCGGCTCGTTCTGCACCGACAGGTAGTCGACCGGGACCCCGGCCGCCTGGTAGCTCTGCAGGTACTTGACCAGGTACTGCGCGTACATGGGGTAGTACTCCCACTTCAGCCAGCCCATCTGGTCCATCCGGCCGTTGTCCTTCATCCAGCCGGGCGAACTCCACGGCACGCCCATCACCCGCAGCGCCGGGTTCAGCTGTTTGGCCTGCTGGGTGAGCAGCCGCACGGTGGTGTCGTAGCCGTTGGCGCCGAAGTCGTTCAGGTCGCAGCAGGTGTCGTCGAGCGAGACGTTCCCGGGGCGGGACAGATCAGAGGCACCGATCGGATTGCGTACGAAGGACAGCCCGATCCCGTTCGCCGGACTGAACAGCTTGGTCATCACGGCGTCCCGGGTCGCCGCCGTGACCGGGCCACCGCGCAGCAGGTAGGCCGTGGTGTCGGTGATCGACGCGCCGCCGCCCTCGAAGGTCTGGTAGGTGCTGCCCTCGTTGACGGTGATCGTGGTTCCGGCGCTGCCGCCGGCCGGGCCGAACGCGATCGCCGCCTGCTGCTGCAGGCCGCGGGTGACGGTACGGCCGCCGCTGTCCGATGTGGTGGTCAGGTAGACGTTGACGGTCTCGCCGGCGGCGATCGCGGCGGCCGGGGCGTAGAGCACGCTGCCGGCCAGCACCGCGGCGACAAGCAAGGACTTGCGCATGACGGGCTCCCTCGGGGGACGGGGATGACGTAACACGAAGGAAACCTTCGGCAAATACGTCAGTCAATGCGCGGGGGGTTCCGGATGCGTCGTTTCGGTTCCGGAACCGTGAAACACGTCAGCCGATCGGCAGCGGCCCGGTCGAGTCCCGCACCACCAGCTCGGTGGCCAGCTCCAGGTGCAGCGCGTCCAGCCGGTGCCCGCCGAGCATCCGGAGCAGCAGGTGCACCGCCATCCGGCCCATCTCGCCGAGCGGCTGGCGGACCGTGGTCAGCATCGGCTCGCACGCCGAGCCCAGGTCGATGTCGTCGAACCCGGCCACCGACAGGTCACCCGGCACGCTCAGGCCCCGCTCGGCGGCCGCCCGCAGCGCCCCCACCGCCATCTTGTCGTTGAAGGCCAGCAGCGCGGTCGGCCGCTCCGGCAGGTCGAGCAACTCGGCGGCGGCCCGGTGGCCCAGCTCGGTGGTCGGCTCCGCGACGAACCGGTGCAGCTCCGGATCCGGCAGCACGCCCGCGTCGGCCAGCGGCGCGAGGTAGCCGTGGAACCGGTTGTCGCTGGCCAGCCAGTCGCGCGGCCCGCCGATGATGCCGATCCGGCGGTGTCCCAGCTCGATCAGGTGGGCGGTCAGCGCGCGGGCCCCGGCGAAGTGCGCGGCGGACACCGCGGCCACGTCACGCGGCGGCGAGATCCGCGGGTCGACCAGGACGAACGGGAAGCCGCGGTCGCGCAGCCGGACCAGCTCGGCGCCCGGCTCCGGGGGCAGGATCAGCACCGCGCCGGCCACGTCCCGCCGCTCCGGCAGGGTGGGCAGCACCCGGGCCTGCTGGGCCACGGTGCCGGCGTTCAGGATCACGTGCAGGCCGTGCGGCTCCAAGGCCTCGGCGACCGCCGAGACGATCAGCCCGAAGTAGTCGGTCAGCACGTACGGGCAGCGGACGAAGACGCCGGCCGCCTGGGTCCGGGCGCCGCGCCGGCGCGGGGCTCGCTCGCCCAGGTTGCCCATCGCGCGCAGCACCCGGTCGCGGGTGCCGGGGGCGACGTTGGCCCGGTCGTTCAGCACCCGGGAGACGGTGGCGATGGAGAGGCCGGTGACGGCCGCGAGGTCGCGCACGGTGACTCGTGTTTCATCGCCTTGTTTCACGAGCGAAGCATAGACCAGGCTCGTTACCCGCGATACCACGGTACGACCGGCGTAGCCCCCGAGTACTAGGGGTTGTTTCCCGCCACGGACTGACGCCCGGCACCCCGCCGTCTTCCTACCTTTCGTCACACAACGGACATCGACGCAGGGGGAAGTCGTGAATCGGATGTGGCTGGTGGCCCTGGCGATGCTGATCGCACCGGCGCTGTGGCTGTTCGGGCCGACCGAGGCGGTCACCACGCGGTTGCCGGGCGTGGCCGAGTGGCGGGCCGGCGGACTGCCCGATCCCGCCACTCCGCCGGCCGCCATCGCAGCGTTCTTCGCCGCGCTCACGCCCCATGAAGCGACCGAGCTCGCTCGGAGACATCCGGACCTGGTGGGCAACTTGGACGGTGCGCCCCTCGCTCTGCGCTACGCGGCGAACCGCTCCTCCCCCGGCCGGCAGATCCTCGCGCTGGACCGGCGCGGCGACGGCCGGATCGCCGAGGTGCTCGGCGACCTGACCAGCGCCGGCCGGGTGGTGATCCTGATCCCCGGCGTCGACACCACCCTGGCGAACTTCGACACCGGCCTCGGCGGCGTCGAGCGGCGCGCCCCGGCCTGGCAGGCGAGGCAGCTCCACCGGCAGGTCGCCGGGGACACCGCGGTGATCGCCTGGCTGGGCTACGACCCGCCGGAGGGCATCCGCCGCGCCGCGCTCCGCGAGGACCGGGCCGCGTCCGGAGCACTCGCCCTGGAACGTTTCGTCGCCGGCCTGGTCGCCCGGCGGCCGGACCAGACGATCATGCTGGTCGGCCACAGTTACGGGTCCATCGTGGCCGGTCGTGCCGCCGCGCACCTGCCGGCCCAGGTCACCGACATCGTGGCGCTGGGCAGCCCGGGGATGGGCGTGGCGAACCGGGCCGAGCTGGGCGGGACCGCCCGCTTCTGGGCCGGCGCCGCGCCGGACGACTGGACCCGCAAGCTACCCGGTCTGCGGATCTTCGGCCTCGGCCACGGGCGGCTGCCGATCGACCCGGCCTTCGGCGCGCTGCCGTTCCCGGCCGGCGACCTGACCGGCCACGACGGCTACTTCGCGACCGGCACCTCGGCCCTGCGGGCGCTGGCTCAGCTGGCCACCAGCCGGAGCGGCGAGATCGCCCGCAACGCCTCGGCGGTCGCCTCGTCGGCCGGCAACTGGACCACCAGCCGCAGCCCGGTGTCTCCGGGCAGCTGCATGATCTCGTAGGCCAGCCGCAGTGACCCGGCCTCCGGATGCTCCAGGCGCAGCAAGCCGTGCGCCCGGGGCAGCCCGGGCACCCGCCCGGCCCGCTCGGTGAACTCCGTCCCGGCCAGCGCGGTCAGCTCATCGGTGAAGTCCGGCCGGGGCGGCCCGTCCTTCAGCGCGGCGACCTGTTCGTCGGCGACGTGCGCCCAGTCCGGGTATGCCCGCCGGGCCCGCGGATCGGTGAAGACGTACCGGTTGAGGTTCGGTTCGTCGTCGTCGAGCAGCCCGATCGGGCCGGTCAGCCGGCGGAATCCGGCGGTGTGCGCCAGGATGTCGCCGACCTGGTTGACCAGGGCCGCCGCGGCCGGCTCCAGCTGGTCGAGCACAGCACGCAGGCCGGGCCGCACGGTCCGCATCGGGTCGCCGGCGATCGCCCCGCAGGTGAACCCGCTGGCCACCTTGGTCAGCCGGTAGAGATGGGCACGCTCGGCGGCGGTCAGCCGCAACGGGCCGGAGAGCGCGGCGATCACCTGCGGTGACGGATGCCGGTCGCGGCCCTGCTCCAGCCGGATCAGGTACTCCACGCTGACCCCGGCGAGCATCGCCACCTCGGCCCGGCGCAGGCCGGGCGCCCGGCGCCGGTTGCCCGGCGGCAGACCGACCTCGGCCGGCGTCACCTGGTCCCGGCGGGCGCGCAGGAAGTTGCCCAGCTCGTTGTCGCTCACCGATCGACGGTAACCCGGCCCGGTCCGCCGAGGGTGTCCCCGCCACTACCACCCTGAGCGCGGCCTCCCTGCCGTCCGGGAATCGGCCGAGGGTCGAGGCATGAAGACGAGAGTGGTAGTGGTGGGCGGCGGTTACGGCGGCATCGCGGCGGCCCGCGACCTGGACGATGTCGCCGACGTGACGCTGGTGGAGCCCCGGGAGACGTTCGTGCACAACGTCGCCGCGCTGCGCGCGGCGGTCGACCCGGACTGGGCCGAGAAGATCTTCCTCCGGTACGACGGCCTGCTCTCCCGCGGCCGGGTCGTCCGGTCCCGCGCCTCGCTGATCACCCCCGGTCAGGTGGTCCTGGAGTCCGGCGACCGGCTGGACGCCGACTACATCGTGCTGGCCACCGGCGCGACCAGCCCGTTCCCGTCCCGGATGGACACCGGCGACCGGGCCGCGGCGGTGCAGCGGCTGCACGAGGTGCGCGACGCGCTCGGCCGGTCCTCCCAGGTGCTGCTGCTCGGCGCCGGTGCGATCGGCCTGGAGTTCGCCGGCGAGATCGCGACCGCCCTGCCGTCGACCGCGGTCACCGTGGTCGACCCGGCGTCCGCCCTGGCCGGCGGCCGGTTCCCGGCGGAGTTCGAGGCGGAGGCCAGGCGCCAGCTGGACGCGCTCGGGGTGCGGGTGCTGCTCGACACGAAGCTGACCGCGCCGCCCGATGTCCCGCCCGGCACGGTGCGGCCGTTCACGGTCACCACGGTGGCGGGCGACGTGCTCGCCGCCGACCTGTGGTTTCCGTGCTACGGCGGCGGGGCGGAGAGCGACTACCTGGGCGGGCCGCTGGCCGCGGCCCGGCAGCCGGACGGGCGGGTCGCGGTCGACGAGCACCTGCGGGTGGCCGGGCAGGAGCGGGTGTTCGCGGTGGGCGACCTGACCGCGGTGCCGGAGATGAAGATGGCCCGGGCGGCCGGCCGGCACGGCGAGGTGGTGGCGGCCAACATCCGGGCGCTCATCGAGGGGGGCGAGCTGACCGGGTACCAGCCGTTCCCGGACGGCATCGCGCTGACCCTGGGCCCGGCCGGCGGGGTCACCTACGCCCCGGAGTGGGGTCTGCTCGGCGCCGAGCAGACCAGCGAGCTGAAGGCGACGTTCCTTCTGGAACGCTTCCGCGAGCTGCTCAGGGCTTAGCCGCGCGGCGCTGGCGGGCGGCTTCGTAGAGGACCACCGAGCCGGCCGCCGCGGCGTTCAGCGAGCTGGCCGCGCCGGTCATCGGGATCCGCAGGATGTGGTCGCAGGCGGCCCGCCAGGCGCCGCTCAGGCCCCGGGTCTCGTTGCCGATCGCGATCACCTTCGGCCCGGTCAGATCGTGCTCGGCCAGCTCCACGTCCCCGCCCTCGTCGCTGCCGAGGATCTCCACCGGGAGACCCCCGCGGCGCAGCGCGACGACCTCGTCGACCACCTCCCGGTGGCTGGCGACCTGCACCACCGGCAGGGCGAACAGCGAGCCGGTGCTGGCCCGGACCGCCTTCGGGTCGTACGGGTCGGCGGCGTGCCCGGTGACCACCAGGCCGGTGGCGCCGAACGCGTCCGCGGACCGGATCAGCGCGCCGACGTTGGCCGGGGTGGCCGGCCGGTCGAAGACCAGGGTGAGCATCCGCGGCCCGGACCGGATCCGGGACAGGTCGTCGGCCGGCATGCCGACCACGGCGAGCAGCTCGGGCGACTCCTCGTCCTTGCCGCCCAGCTCGTGCATCAGCTCGGCGGCGAGCGCGTACCGGGCCACCCCGGAGGTCTGCTCCAGCACGTCCCGGCTCCACTGGGAGAGCCGCCGGGTGTCGTCGAGCAGCACGGCGTGCACCGGCCAGCCGTGCTGCACGGCGAGCGTGATCGGGCGGACCCCCTGGACCAGGAACTCGCCCGCCCGGTGCCGCTTGGTGCGGTTGGTGAGCAGCGCCTGCCACTGCTGGAAGGTCGCGTTCCGGGTGCTGATGCGCAGTGTCCTGGACATTCCCACCATGAAAGCAGTCCGGCCACGATCGCCCCGCCCCGGGTGCCGCGATCCGCCGCCCGGTGATCAGAAACGGCCGGAACGGCCCTGCCGGAACGCCGGAACGATGACGTATCGTCCAGCGTTCCGCAAGATCCACGCACCGCCCGAAAGGACATTCCCTGGTGCTTCGCACACTGCTGGCCACCGCCACGGTGACGGCCGGCCTGCTCGCCGTCCCCGGTGCCGCGTTCGCCGCCGACACCACCACGCAGCTGACCGCCGCCCAGATGACCGCGGCGCTCAAGGCCGTGGCCGGCGTCACCGGCACGACGGCGGCCAAGGGCTGGGCCGGCTCGTTCACGCTGACCGGCGAGCAGGGCTCGGGCACCGGCACGTTCGTCACCGACCCGGTGGGGGGCCGCGCCTACACCCGGGTCGACGTGCCGTTCCAGCACGAGACCAGCTACGCGGTGGCCACGAAGGGCGTCTACGCCTCGCTGGCCACGGCCGAGGAGAAGGCCGCCGTCACGATGATGCGCAAGCCTTCGGTGAAGTTCGTCTTCACCCCGCAGGCGACGCTGAACATCACCTCGTGGGCGAAGTACAACAGCGCCGACCCGGCGACCGTGCTGATCGACGACCCGGAGCACGCCGGCACCAAGGTCGAGCACGCCGACAGCTCGGTCACCTACCGGTACGGCGACGGCGACGAGGGCGACTTCACCTTCGAGGTCTCCCCGGCGGCCGTGCTGACCAGCGCGAAGATCGACTACGCGAACGCGCTGACCGCCACCTACACCTGGCGGTACGGATCGCAGAGCGTGACCCTGCCGACCGCCGCGCAAACGGTCAGCAGCGCCACCATGGCCAAGGGCCTGGCGTACCTGAACCTCGGCGCCGACGTGCGGAAGCTCGCCCGCAAGAGCGCGGCGGACGTGCGCGTCGCGGCGAACAAGCACACCGTCCGGGTGTCGGTGCTGCGCAAGGTGGTCAAGCGGGACGTCGCCAAGTTCAACAAGGCCGCCCAGGTCAAGGTCGTGACGGTCGCGAACATCACCGGTGGCGTCCGGATCAGCGCCCGCAACCCGTGGACCGGCGTCAAGGTGGCCTACACGATCAAGGCATCCGGCAAGAAGGTCGTCGTCACCAAGAAGTAGGTCAGACCCGCTTTCGGTACGCGGTGGGCGCGCGCTCACCGCGTACCGTAAATCGGGTTCTCACGCGGCGTTGACCTCCGCGACCCGGCGGAGCAGCGCGGCGTTGCGGGTCTTGATCGTCTCCAGGGCGGCCCGGTTCGCCTCGATCTCCCGCCGCTGGTAGGCGGTCTCCAGGGCGGCCCGCAGGTCGTAGTACCCGATCCCGGTCTTGCAGGCCACGTCCGCGGTGGCCACGGCGATCTCCACCCGGGTCGGCGCCGGGGTGGCGAACCGCGGGTCGTCGTTGCTCGCGAACGGGTCGGCGTAGTCGTAGCCGCGGGCCCGCATGCAGGCGCTCCACCTGGCGTGTGCCCGGACGGTCCGGCTGTCCGCCATCCCCTTCGCATAGGCCGCGTGGCTGAGCGTCTCCACCAGGTTCTCCTCGGCCTCCGCCCCGAGCTGGGCGAACGCGGTCGCGTTGCAGCCGCCCTTGGGCACCGGCCGGCCGGCGGCGGTGCCGGTCAACCCGTTCAGGACGGCCTCTTCGGCACTGCTCATCGCCTGGTCCGCGCCGATCGTGCGGGACCGCTCGTCGGCCTCCGGATCGTGGTAGCCGACGGTGGCCGCGCGCCGCGGATCGGCCAGCGTGTAGCGCTTCTCGTTGGGGGCGAGGAACTCCGGGAGGATCGGCGGCAGCGGGTAGTCGAAGCCGAACCGGTTCATGCACCGCCGCACCAGGGTCAGCCGGGCCCGCTGGAAATCCCGGCTCTGCTCGGGAGTGAGCCGGTACGCGTCCAGCGGCAGCCGGAACGCCCGGATGTCCCCGGCCCGGAACCCGGGGTCGATCGGAGGCTCCACCGCCGGCGGCTTCTCGGTGGCGCACGCGGCGACGACGGTCAGCGTCGCCGCCGCGAGCAGTGCGGAGATCAGTCTCGTCCTCACCCGGCGAAGCTTTCTCCGGGCCCCCGGACAGTGACCGGTGTCGAATCCCAGCTGGCACGAACCGGGGACTACGAGGCGCTCACCTCGGCCGGTCGGCGCAGCGCCCGGCGGACCGGGGCGAACCGGCCGCGCAGCCCGGCCAGCCCGCCCGGGACGAAGTAGACGGCCAGGATGAACAGCGTGCCGAGGACGAAGAGCGGCTGCCCGAACGGGCCGGGCAGCTGCCCGCCGAGCCGGGCCAGCCGCTGGTCCAGGAACGCGTAGAGGATGCCGCCGGCCACCGCGCCCCACCGAGTGCCGGCGCCGCCGAGCACCGCCATCACGATCAGCGCCAGGGTGAACTCGGAGGACGCCACGTGCGGCGAGGCGCCACCGACCACCAGGACGTAGACCGCGCCGCCGAGCGCGGCCAGCGCGCCGGCCACGACGAAGGCGAGCAGCTTCAACCGGTACGGCGACAGCCCGACCACCGCGATCCGCCGCTCGTCGTCGCGCAGCCCGATCAGGGTCCGGCCCAGCGGCGCCCGGTCGATGGCGTGCACCACCAGCACGGTGACCACCAGGAACGCCAGTGCCAGCCAGTACAGGTTGACCGTGTTCACCACGCCGACCAGGCCGCCGGGCAGTCCCGCGGTCTTCAGCGGCAGCCCCTCCTCACCGCCGGTCAGCCCGCCCGGGTCCCGGTTCACCAGGATGTAGCCGACCTGCGCGAAGGCCAGGGTGACCATGGAGAACGCGATCCCGGAGGTCTTCAGCGCCACCGAGCCGAGCAGCGCGGCCAGCGTCGCGGCGGCCAGCACGGTCACCGCGACGGCGCTCCACAGCGCCCAGCCGTAGTGGCTGACCAGGATGTCCACCCCGTAGGCGCCGGAGGCGATGGAGAGCGCGTGACCGAAGGAGAGCAGCCCGGCCCGGCCGAACAGCAGGTCGTAGCCGAGCGCCAGGCCGCCGAAGACCAGGCAGACGGCGAGCAGCTGGAGCGTGCCGGGCGAGTTGAGCGGGCCGTCGAACAGGCCCGGCAGGTTCAGCGTCGACCACGGCAGCACCACCGCCACCATCAGCAACGCGAGGGGCACGAACCTTTTCACGCGGTCGCCGCCTTCCCGGCGATCCCGGCCGGGCGCAGCAGCAGCACGATGGCGAGCAGGGCCACCACGCTGACGTCGCCGGCGCCGGACACGCCGTAGTAGTTCACGAACTGCTGGAGGACGCCGACCACCACGGCGGCGACGGCGGAACCGGTGACCGAGCCGAGGCCGCCGATCACCACCACGATGAACGCGAAGATCAGCAGCGAGCCGCCCTGGCCCGGGGAGATCGAGGTGAAGTACATCCCGCCGAGGATCCCGGCCAGGCCCGCGAGGGCCCCGCCGATCGCGAAGACCAGGGTGAACGCGTTGCGGACGTCGATGCCGAGCGCCTTGACCATGTTCCGGTTCTCCACGCCGGCCCGGATCACCAGGCCGTACCGGGTGAACCGGAGGAAGGCGAGCAGGCCGGCCAGCACCAGGACGGCGGCGCCGATCAGCAGGAACCGGTCGTCCGGCACCTGGGCGCCGAGGACCGTCGTGACGTTCCTGGTGAACGCGAAGCTGGGGAACACTCGGGCGTCGGCGCCCCAGATCGACTGGAGCAGCGCCACCCCGGCCAGCGACAGCCCGACGGTGACCAGCACCTGTTCGGTGTGCCGGGTGTACAGCGGGCGGATCATCGCCAGCTCGACCAGCGCGCCGGTGGCGGCGGCCGCGACGACGCCGGCCAGCACCGCCAGGGGCAGGCCCAGGTGCGGCTCGGCCCACCAGGTGACGTAGGCGCCGACCGAGAGGAACAGGCCGTGCGCGAAGTTGAGCACCCCGGCCAGGCCGAAGACCAGGGACAGGCCGGAGGCGATCAGGAAGTAGAGCGCCGCCAGGCCGAGCCCGGTCAGGGTCAGCAGAACCACAGTGGACAACTCAGTGCCTCCCGACGCCGAGCAGGGATCGCGTCGCGTCGCCGTCCGCGAGCAGGTCGGTGGCCGGGCCGCGCCAGGCGACCCGGCCGGTCTCGATCACCACGGCGTCGGTGGCCAGCTTGCGCACCACCGCGAGGTTCTGTTCGACCAGCAGCACCGGCACCCGCTCGGCGACCCGGCCGAGCACGGTGGCCACCGAGGTGACCACGGCCGGCGCCAGGCCCTTGGTGGGCTCGTCGACCAGCAGCAGCCGGTTCGGGTTGAGCAGCACCCGGGCGATCGCCACCATCTGCTGCTGCCCGCCGGAGAGCGTGCCGGCCCGTTGCTGGGCGCGCTGCTCCAGCTCCGGGAAGAGGTCGTGCACCAGGGCGTAGTCCGGATCCGGGACCCGTTCGGCCAGCCGCAGGTTCTCCGCCACGGTCAGGCCGGCGAAGACGCAGCGGTCCTCGGGCACGTAGGCCAGGCCTTCCCGGACCAGCTTGTGGGTGGGCCGGCCCTTCGTCGCCACGCCGCCGAACTCGATGACGCCGTCGGCCGGGACCTCGCCGACGATCGCGCGCAGCGTGGTGGTCTTGCCGACGCCGTTGCGCCCGAGCAGGGCGGTGACGCCGGTCGGGGCCACCTCGAAGGTGACGCCCTGCAGGATGTGCGAGCCGCCGAGGCGTACCGAGAGGTCGGCGACCCGCAGGATCGGCGTGCTCACAGGCCCTCCCCCAGATATGCCTCCTGCACGAACGGATCCGCCATCACGGCGTCCGGGCTGTCGCACGCGAGCAGCGCGCCGTGGTGCAGCACGGCGACCCGGTCGGCCAGGTCGAGCACCACGTCCATGTGGTGCTCGACCATCAGCACGCTGCGGCCGGTGCCGGCGGTCAGCCCGCGGATCACCTCGACCAGGGTGGGCACGTCCTCGGTGCTCACCCCGGCCATCGGCTCGTCCAGCAGCAGCACCCGCGGCTCGCCGGCCAGCAGCAGCGCGATCTCCAGCTTGCGTTTCTCGCCGTGGGCGAGCGAGCCGGCGTCCCGGCCGGCCCGGTGCTCGAGGTGCACCTCGGCGAGGATCTCCGCGGCCCGGGTGGCGATCTCCCGGTCCGCGCGGCGGCGCCAGGCGCGCATCGCGCCGCCCCGGCGCGCCTGCACGGCGAGCGCGACGTTCTCGGCGACGGTCAGCGACCCGAAGACCGCGGAGGTCTGAAAGGTACGACCCAGGCCGCGCCGGGCTCGGCGGTACGGCGCCAGCGCGGTCACGTCGTCCCCGGTGAGCCGGATCCGGCCGGCGCTGGGCCGGCGCAGCCCGCTGATCAGGTTGAACAGCGACGTCTTGCCGGCGCCGTTCGGTCCGATCAGCGCGACGAACTCGTCCGGTGCCAGCTCCAGCGTCACGTCGTCGACGATCGGCACCGCGCCGATCCGCCACGACACCCCCTCGACGGCGAGGGCCGTCATGTGGCTCAGCCCTTCATCGCGGCGGCCGGCGGAGCGGCGGCCTCGGCGTCGATCGTGCCGGTCGGGGTGGCGGTCGCCGCGTCCCCGGCACCGGTCAGCTTGGCCTGGAACATCGGCTGCAGCAGCGCGTGGTCCGCGGGCCTGACGGTCAGCTTGCCCTTGACCGAGTCGAAGCTGTAGCCCTCCAGCGCGCCGACCATCTTGTCCGCGTCGTCCGGGCTCGCGGTCAGCGCGTGCACGATCATCTGCGCGGCGGCGAAGCCGTCCGGGTGGAACAGGTCGGTCTTGCCGCCCGGCACGGCGCCCTTGAGCGCCTGGTAGGCCGGGTTGTCCACGGCGCCGTCGAAGTAGTGGGCGAGCAGGTTCAGCTTGGCCGCGCCGGCCCCGAACCCGGCCCACGAGGCCCGGATGTCCAGGCCGGTGACGACCTTGGTGCCGGCCAGCACGCCCTGCTGGTCGAGCGCCTGCCACATGGCGCCGGCCGTGGTGCCGGCCCAGGCGACGAAGACCAGGTCCGGCTTGGCGGCCTTGATCTGGGTGGCGAACGGGGTGAAGTCGGTGGCGCTGGCCGGCACCGCGATGCTGGTCACCGTCGCGCCGGCGCCGCCGAGCACCTTGGTGACCGCGTCCACGTTCGACTTGCCGAACGCCGAGTCGGGGGCGAACACGGTGACCTTCTTGCCGTCGCCGAGGAACGCCTTGGCGGTCAGCACGTCCTGGTACGACTGCCGGCCGGACCGGAACGTGTACTTGTTCACCCCGGTGATCCCGTCGGTCGCCGCCGGGCCGGAGACGAACAGCACCTTGTTCTCCGCGGCCAGCGGCGCCACCTGCAGCGCGACGCCGGAGCTGGTCGAGCCGGCGAGCACCTTGACGCCCTTGCCGATCAGGTCCTTGGCGGCGGACACCGCCTTGACCGGGTCGCCGGCGTCGTCGGTCCAGGTCACGTTGATCGTCCGGTCACCGATCTTGCCGGTGCCGTCGGTCGCGTAGGCCAGGCCGGCCTTGAAGCCCTCGGCGTACTGCGCGCCGTAGCTGGCCAGCGGCCCGGACTGGGAGTAGACCACGCCGACCTCGATCGCCGCGTCGTCGCCGGCCGACCCCTGCGGACTGCCACAGCCGCTCGCGGTTACCACCACGGCTGTCAGCGCGGCGCCCAAGAGTGTGCGCCGGGTTGTCGTCAAGCCCCTCATCGGACGCCTTCCGTTGATAAGTCTTTCGGTGTGGCCACACGGTAGGAGGCGGGTGGTGACCCAGGCCACCTTCGTCGATCACATCGATCCGCCCCGCCTTGTGTGGCCGGCACACATATTCGCCACCGTCGCTGGTCCGTACGGTCACCGCCATGACGACGGCACACGTGGTCGACCTCGACCTCACGGGACGCACCGCGCTGGTGACCGGCGCCGGCAGTGGCATCGGGCGCGCCTGCGCCGAACGACTGGCCGCGGCGGGCGCCGAAGTGCTGGCAGTGGACATCGACGAACGGGCGGCGAAGGAGGTGGCCGCGGCGATCGGCGGCCGGGCGATCGGCGCCGACCTCGCCGACCTGGACGCGGTCGACGCGCTCCCGGCCGCGGTCGACGTGCTGGTCAACAACGCCGGCCTGCAGGTGGTGGCGCCGCTGACGGAGTTCCCGCCGGACAAGTTCGCGCTGATCCAGCGGGTGATGGTGGAGGCGCCGTTCCGGCTGACCCGGCTGGTGCTGCCGCACATGTACGACCGTGGCTGGGGCCGGATCGTCAACATCTCCTCGGTGCACGGGGTGGTCGCCTCGCCGTACAAGGCCGCCTACGTCACCGCCAAGCACGGCCTGGAGGGCCTGTCCAAGGTGACCGCGCTGGAGGGCGCCGAGCACGGGGTGACCGCGAACTGCGTGAACCCGGCATTCGTCCGGACCCCGCTGGTCGACAAGCAGATCGCCGACCAGGCCGCGGTGAACGGCATCGCCGAGACCGAGGTGGTCGAGAAGATCATGTTGAAGCGGGCGGCGATCAAGAAGCTGATCGAGCCGGAGCAGGTGGCCGAGTTCGTCGCCTACCTGTGCAGCCCCCCGGCCTCGTTCATCACCGGCTCGTCGATCATGATCGACGGCGGGTGGACCGCGCACTGAGCTGGGAGGTGGTCGCAGTGGAGGAGATCGACGTACCGGTGGCCGGCGGCACGCTGCGGGTGCTGAGCTGGCCGGCCGACGGGCCGGTGGTGATCGCCGCGCACGGCATCACCGCGAACGCTCTCTCCTGGGCCGCGGTGGCGCGCGCCCTGGACGGCAAGGTGCACCTGGTCGCGCCGGACCTGCGCGGCCGGGCGTTTTCAGCGGATTTGCCGGGACCCTATGGGATGAGCACACACGCCGACGACCTGATCGCTGTCGCCGAGCACTTCGGCGTCCGGCGGGCCCCGCTGGTCGGGCACTCGATGGGCGGGTTCGTGGTGGCCGCGACCGCGGCGAAGCACCCGGACCGGGTCGGGCCGGTGCTGATGGTGGACGGCGGCATCTCGCTGGGCGTGCCGGCCGGCATCGACGTGGACGTGGCCCTGGAGGCGGTGATCGGCCCGGCCATGCGCCGGCTGTCGATGACCTTCGCGTCGGCCGGCGAGTACCTCGACTACTTCCGGCAGAACCCGGCGCTCGGCCGCTACTGGGGCCCGGACCTGGAGGCCTACATCCTGCGCGACTTCACCGGCAGCGGCTCCTCCTGCCACCTGGAGGCGATTCGCGGCGACGCCGCCGACATGCTCCGCAACCCGCCCCCGGCCCCGTTCCCGCTGCTCTGGGCCCCCCGCGGGCTGATGGACGAGGACACCGGCCTCTACCGCGCCGACCAGCTCACCGGCGTCGACGCCGAACTCGTCCCGGACGTCAACCACTACACGATCCTGCTCGGCCCGGGCGCCGAGCACGTCGCCGCCCGCATCCTCACCGTGCTCTGAGGTTTCCGGTGCGCGCCGGGCAGCACGGTACCCCGGCCGGCCATTCCGTGCCATGAGAAATAAACAGAATAGGGGTCCGCATCGTCGGGGCCCAGGGATTCCTGAACACCATTAGCGGTCGGCGATCATTGACCGGCAACCCTGCCATGCCTAGCGTTTTCCGTGCGGCTCGGAATTATTTCCCTCCGACGACGACGGGACGGTTGGGATGCGCGAGGACATCGCTGTGGTGGGCGTCGCATGCCGTTATCCGCAGGCACGGAATGCGACGGAATTCTGGGAGAACTTACGGGCCGGCCGGACCGCCATCGGCCCGATCGGCGACCACCAGTGGGAGGCCGGCCGGTATTTCGCGCCGGACTCCGCGCCCGGCACGGTCAACAGCAGGTGGGCCGGTTCGCTGGCCGACGCCGACTGCTTCGACCACGCGTTCTTCAGCGTCTCGCCGCGCGAGGCCGTCGCCATCGACCCGCAGCACCGCCTGCTGCTGGAGGAGGCCTGGCACTGCGTCGAGGATTCCGGTCTGCCGCTGCGGCTGCTCCAGTCCGCCCGCACCTCGGTCAGCATCGGGCTGTCCACTCACGACCACCTGCTCCGCTCGGTGGCGAACGACAAGCCGGTGGACGTCTTCGACGGGGTCGGCAACTACGCGAACATGGCGGCGAACCGGATCTCCCACCTGCTGGATCTGGACGGGCCGAGCCGGACCGTGGACACCGCCTGCTCCTCCTCGCTGACCGCGCTCGGCCAGGCACGCGCCGACATCCTGCACGACGATTGCGAGTTCGCCCTGGTCGGCGGCGTGAACCTGATCAACTCGCCGTGGCGCTACCTGGCCTTCACCCAGTCCCGGATGCTCAGCCCGGACGGCCGCTGCTTCACCTTCGACCACCGCGCCAACGGCTACGTGCCCGGTGAGGGCGTCGGCGTGGTGCTGCTGACCAGCGTGGCCACCGCGGAACGGCTCGGCTGCCACGTCTACGGCGTGCTCAAGGCGGTCGCCACCAACCACAACGGACACAACCGCAGCGTCACCGCGCCGAGTGTGGCCGCACAGACCGCCCTGATCCGCCGGGCGCTGCGGACCGCCGGCGTCGACCCGGCCCGGGTCGGCTACGTGGAGGCGCACGGCACCGGCACCAGCCTCGGCGACCCGATCGAGGTGGAGGCGCTGCACCAGGCGTACCGGCCGGGGCCGGGGACGCCGCTGCGGGTCGGCTCGGTGAAGACCAACATCGGGCACGTGGAAGCCGGCTCCGGCCTGGCCGGGCTGATCAAGGTGCTGCTCATGCTGCGCCACCGGACCATCCCGCCGACCCTGAACCGCGAGGTCACCAACCCGGTGATGCAGGGCGCGGCCGAGCACGTCGAGTTCCCGGACAGCGCGCTCGACTGGCCGGCCGACGGCCCGCGGGTCGCGGCGGTCAGCGCCTTCGGGTTCGGCGGCGCCAACTGCCACGCGGTGGTCGAGGAGTACCGGCGGACCGATCCCGGCCCGGCCGCCACGCCACCCGCCGCCCCGGTGTTCACGGTCGCCGCGAGGACCCGGGAGGCGCTGCTGGCCATCCTCGCCGGGTGGGCCGGGCAGCCGCACCCCGCCGAGGAGCTGTGCGCGGCCAGCAATCAGCGGTCGTTGCGGCTCCCCCACCGCTTCGGGGTGCCGGCCGCGGAGCTGCCCGGCGTCCTGGCCCGGGTACGCGCCGGCGAGTCTCCCGGTCCGATCAGCGTCGTGACCTCGGCTCCGGACCTGGTCGTGCTGCTCACCGACACGGTGCCGCCCGGTCACGCCGGCCGCGACGTCACCCCCGAGGTCGCCGCCGCGGTGGCCGGGCGTGACCCGGACCCCGCCCGGCGCCGGCTGCTCGACCGGTTCACCGACGCCCTGGGCTGGCTGGACACCCTGGCCCGGCGCGGGGTCCGGCCCACCGAGATCATCGCGCCCGGCCCGGCCGGCGGCGCTGCCGCGCTGGTGCACAGCGGCGCGGTCCCGCTGCCGGAGGCGATCGAGGCCCTGCTCGGCGACGGCCGGCTGACCACCCGGCAGCCGCCCGGGTGCGGGGTGCGGGCCGGCGCCGAGCGCCTGGCGCCGAACGAGCCGACGGCGGAGTACCTGCGGCGGCTGCTGGACGAGCGTGCCGCCACGGTGGACAGCGTCGCCCCCTACCTCCGGCACGCCGCGATCCTGCTGGACCATCAGCACACGTTCCGGCGGGCTGTCCGGGAATGGGAGAAACTGCTCGCCACCCGGGCCATCGCCATCGATACCGCGATCCGCCGGTTCGACGATCCGGAAATGACATTCTCGGCTGACGAATGGGCGACGATCGCGCTCGTGGTGAATGTCGCCCTGGTCCGCGTCTACGAGGCCTGGGAACTGACTCCCGCGCCGTGGCTGACGCCGGCCACCCACGAATTCGCCGTTCTGGTCAGCCGGGGGCTCATCGATCCGTCCGACGCGGTCGCCGCATTCTTCGGCGAGGCCGATCCGGCCGCGCTGGCCGCCGCCCTCGCCGAGCGTCCGGCGATCCGCTCGGCGCCGCTCGCCGGGCTCCCCGCGCTGCGGTCGGCCACCGCGGCCCGGGCCGCCGGGCGGCCGGTACGCCTCGGCGACGGCGCGGCGGCCGGCCCGGCCGCCGCGCTCGGGTCAGCCGGTCGCCGTGGCGCGCTCGTGGTGCTGCTCGGTGACCCGCCGGCCGGCCTGCCCGCGGGCCTGGACCCGGTCCGGGCCGGCGAGCCGGGCGCCCTGCTGCTGGAGATCTGGCGGCGCGGCGGCGACCCGGACTGGTCGGCGCCGAGGTCGCCCGGCCTGCCCGGCCTGCCGGGATACGCCTTCGACCGCCATCCGCACCGGCACGACGACCCGGCCACGCCGCGGGGTCCCGCCGCCGCGCCGCCGCGCCCGGACCGGCCGGACAGCGCGCCGGCCGAGCTGGAGTCGCTGCTGTGCCGGCTGGTGGCCACGGCGACCAAGTCGGCGCCGGCCCTGATCCGGCCGGACACCCCGTTCGCCGACCTGGGCATCGACTCGCTGATCATCCAGACCCTCAACGCCGAGCTGCGCTCCCGGTTCGGGGACCTCTCGGCCACCCTGTTCTACGAGTGCCCGGACGTGGCGGCGGTGGCAGCCCGGCTCGCGCGGGACTACGACGTCGGGATGCCCGCGCCGGACGCTCCGCCGGCGGCCACCGCGCGACCCGGGCGGAGCCGGCCGGTCGACCCGCCGCCGTCGTCGAGCATCGCGATCATCGGCTTCGACGGGCGCTTCCCCGGTGCGGACAGCGTCGAGGAGTTCTGGGCGAACCTGTGCGACGGCCACGACGCGATCACCGAGATCCCGCCGTCCCGCTGGGATCACGACCGGTACTTCGACCCGCGCCGCGGCGTACCGGAGAAGGTCTACGCGAAGTGGGGTGGCTTCCTGTCCGACGTGGACCGGTTCGACGCCGGCTACTTCGGGGTGGCGCCGGCCGACGCGCTGTTCATGGACCCGCAGGAACGGCTGTTCCTGGAGGCGGTCCGCGGGTGCCTGGAGGTCGGCGGGTACACCCGGGACCGGCTGCGCACGGCGCACCGCAACGAGGTCGGCGTCTTCGCCGGCGCCACGGTCAACAACTACCAGCTGGTCCAGCACGAGTCCGGATCCGGCGCCCCGATCAACTCGCAGACCTACGCGATCGCCAACCGGGTGTCCTACACCTGGGATCTGCGCGGGCCGAGCGTGACGCTGGACAGCGCCTGCTCGTCCGCCCTGCACGCGCTGCACCTGGCCGCCGAGAGCCTGCGCCGCGGCGAGTGCTCGCTGGCCGTCGCCGGTGGGGTCAACCTGTCGCTGCACCCGTCGAAGTACCAGATGCTCGCGCGGTACCAGTTCCTCTCCTCGGACGGCCGCTGCCGGGCGTTCGGTGCCGGCGGTGACGGCTATGTGCCGGCCGAGACGGTGGGCGCGTTCCTGCTCAAGCCGCTGGCCCAGGCGCGGCGGGACGGCGACCGGGTGTACGGGGTGATCCGCGGCAGCGCGCTCACCCACGGCGGGCGGACCACCGGGTTCACCGTCCCCAGCCCGGCCGCGCAGACCGCGGCGATCGACCGGGCGCTGCGGCAGGCCGAGGTCGACCCGGCGACGGTCAGCTACATCGAGGCGCACGGCACCGGCACCCGGCTGGGCGACCCGATCGAGATCGCCGGGCTGCGCGCCGCCTTCGCGCCGCCCGGGCCGGGTGGGCCGCGCCGCGCGATCGGCTCGGTGAAGTCCAACATCGGCCACGGCGAGGCAGCGGCCGGCGTGGCCCAGGTGGCCAAGGTGCTGCTCCAGCTGCAGCACCGCGCCCTGGTGCCGTCGCTGCACGCCGAACGGACCAACCCCGAGATCGACTTCGCCGCCGCCCCGGTGTCCGTGCAGCGCGCCTTCGCCCCCTGGGACCCGGTGGCGATGGGCTTCGGCGACGTCCCGCGCCGCGCCGGCGTGACGTCCATCGGCGCCGGCGGCACCAACGTCCACCTCGTGCTGGAGGAGGCCTGACCATGACCGCCGACACCCGTCAGTTCGTCGTCGCCGTCTCCGGCCGCGACGATGACTCCCTGACCACGCAGGCCCGGGACCTGGCCCGATACCTGGGCGACGCCCGCCGGGAGCCGGCCAGGGTCGCGTTCTCGCACGCGGTCACCCTGCCCGCGGTGGTGAAGACCCTGCTCTGCCTGCGGGAGACCCATCCGCACCGGCTGGCCTGCACCGCGGGCTCGGTCGAGGAGGCCGCCGACCGGCTGCGGACGTACGTCTCGCTGGCCGGCGACCCGCGGGCCCTGGCCCAGCACGGGATCTACCGGACCACCGTGGACCGCAGCGTCTTCGACGAGCCGGACGACGCCGGGGACCGGGCCTACGCGGCGCGGCTGGCGGCCGAGGGGCGGCACCGGCAACTGGCCCGGCTGTGGGCGGTCGGCTACCCGGTCGACTGGGCGCGGATCTACCCGGACCTGGCCGGGGAACGCCCGGTCTACCTGCCGCCGACCCGGTTGTCCCGGCGGCGCTTCTGGCCGGACCCGGCGACACCCCCGGCGGGGGAGCCCGCGCCGCCGGCGGTGGAGCCCGCGCCGCCGGCGGCCACCGGCTCCGACCTGCTCGGCGACCTCGGCGACCTGCCGGACGTGCTGCGCCGGCAACGGCTCGGTGACTACCTGCAGCGCCAGATCGGGCTGGTGCTCGGCTATCCGGACGGCGAGCTGCCGCGTACCGACCAGGGATTCTTCGACCTCGGCATGACCTCCATCCACCTGGAGACGGTCCGCTCCGCCATCGTGCGGGACCTCGCCGTCGACCCGGAGCCGTCGGCGGCCTTCGACCACCCGACGATCACCGAGTTCGTCCGCTACCTGGCGGACCGGATCGAGCCGGCGACGACCGGCGACCCGACCGGATCGGTGCTGGCCGGCCTGGACGAGCACGAGATCGACAGCCTGTCGGCGACCGACCTGGAACGTCTGCTCGGCGAGGTGGTCTGAATGACCGAGACCGACAAGCTCAGAGCCCTGCTCCGGAAGTCGCTGGCCACCATCCGGGAGCTGAACCGGGAGGCGGCGGCCCGGGACGCCGCGGAGACCGGCGCCGCCGACCCGGTCGCCATCATCGGCGCGGCCTGCGAGCTGCCCGGCGGCGTCGGCACGCCGGAAGAGTACTGGGCGCTGCTGCAGTCCGGCGAGGAGTGCCGGCGCGACGAACCGGGCAGCCCCTGGCTGCGGGAGGTCTACCGCCGGTACTTCCGGCGGCATCCGGCCGCCCGGACGCACACCCGGGCCGGCTACCTCGACGGCGACGTGACGCTCTTCGATCCGCGGCGGTTCGGCATCTCGCCCACCGAGGCGCGGGACATGGATCCGGCCCAGCGGCTGGCCCTCAAGCTGACCGCGCAGGCGCTGGAGCGGGCCGGCTACGACCCGCACCGGGTCGACGGCCGGGTCGGTGTCTGGTTCGGCGTGATCGGCGGCGAGTACGGCGCGCTCGGCCGGGTCTCCGGCACGCCCGGCCGGCACCTGGCCACCGGCATGCTGACCAGCGTGGTCTCCGGGCGGATCAGCCACACCTTCGGGTTCGGCGGGCCGACCATGTCGATCGACACCGCCTGCTCGTCGTCGCTGGTGGCGTTGCATCTCGCCGCCGAGGCGATCCGGGGCGGCGACTGCGACGTCGCGGTGGTCGGCGGCGTCAACCTGCTGCTCGACCCGTCGGTGTTCACCGTCCTGGCCGGGGTCGGCGCGCTCGCCGCCGACGGTCGCTGTCACTCGTTCTGCGGTGGCGGCGACGGCTACGGGCGGGGCGAGGGCGGTGGCGTGGTGGTGCTCAAGCGGCTCTCCGCGGCCCGGCGCGACCGGGACCAGGTGCTCGCGGTCGTCGAGGCCACCGGGGTCAACCACGACGGCGCCTGCAGCGGGCTGACCGTGCCGAACGGGCGCGCCCAGCGCGCGTTGATCGAGAGCACCCTGCGCCGGGCCGGCCTGTCCGGGGCGGACGTCGACTACCTGGAGGCGCACGGCACCGGGACCCCGCTCGGCGACCCGATCGAGCTGGCCGCGGCGAGCGAGGCGTTCTGCGCGGACCGCCCGGCCCGGCGGCCGCTGCTGGTCGGCTCGGCGAAATCGCAGATCGGGCACCTGGAGGCGGCGGCCGGCATCGTCTCGCTGATCAAGTTGATGCTGGTGCTGCAGCACCGCCGGGCGCCGGCCCAGGTGCTGCCCGGGCCGATCAACCCGGCCATCGACTTCGCGGCGCTGCGCCTGCACGTGCCGACCAGCGACGTCCCGCTGCCCGGGCAGCGGCTGACCGGGGCGGTCAGCTCGTTCGGCTTCAGCGGCACCAACGCGCACGCGATCCTGAGCCGGCCCGCCGCGGAACCGGCCGCGCCGGCCTCCCCGGCGCCCCGGACGCACGCCCTGCTGCTGTCCGGGCGGTCAGCGGCGGCCCTCGACGCGTGCGTCACCGACCTCACCGAGCATCTGGTCGCCACCGACACCGCCCGGGCTGAGGACGTCAGCTTCACCCGGGCCACCGGCCGCGAGCACGGCGCCTTCCGCGGCTACGTCACCGGCGCCGACCGGGACGACCTCGTCACGGCGCTGCAGGCGTACCGGCAGACCGCTCAGTTCGTCACGTCGCCCGGGCCGGCCGCCGCCGGGCCGCCGAAGCTCGCCGTCGTGCTGGACGGCTCGGCGCCCCTCGGGCCGGACGCCCGGGCGGCGTCGTGGCACCGGGACTTCCCCGGCTTCCGCGAGGGCTTCGCCCGGCTGGCGCGGGCCTGGTCGGCCCGCGGCGGCGAGCCGCTGGAGCAGCTGCTCACGGCCGGTGCGCGGCCGGCCGACCCGGTCGTGTCGGCGGTGCTCCGGGTCGCCACGCTCGGCGGCCTCACCGGGATGCTGCGCGACCTCGGCATCCGGCCGGAGATCTGGTGCGCCGAGGGGGTCGGCGTGCTCGCCGTGGCGGTCGAGACCGGCGTGCTCACCCCCGACGCGGCGCTCACCGAGCTGTCCCTGCTGCACGACCGCCCGGCGCCGGCCGGCGAGCCGCGCCGCGGCGGATCCGGGCGGGTGGGCGCGGCGATCGTCTGTCCGCGCGACGGCGGGTTCGTCGGCGCACGCCAGCTGGCCGACCCGGACTACTGGCGGCAGGCGGTGAGCGCCCGGCTCGACCTGGACGCCGCCACCGCGCTCTGCGCCGGGCACGGCGTCCGGATCGCGCTCGCGACCGGCCCGGCGACGGACGCGGCGGCCGGCCTGCCGATCGAGGTGATCGGCTTCGGTCCCGGCGAGGACGGCCACGAGGCCCTGCTGCCGGTGCTGTTGCGCCTCTACGAGCTCGGCGCGGACCTCGACTGGCGGGCGCTCTACGCCGGTTCGTCCGCCCGGCGGGTGCTGGTGCCGACGACACCGATGGACGAGGCGCCGTACGCCTTCGAGCACCCCGACGACCAGCCCCTCCCGCCGGCCCGCGCGGACGCGCTGGACCCGGCCGTCCACCTGTCGCCGGGCGCCGGCGGCGAGTTCGACTTCGTGCTGGACGCGACCTCCCTGCCGCTGGCCGACACCCACCAGATCGTGCACGTCGGCTACTTCGTCGAGATGCTGTCCCGGGCGGCCGCGCTGGCCCGGCCGGACGCCGAGTTCGACATCGGCGCGATGCGGTTCAGCAGCGCGCTGGTGGTGGCCGGCGCGCCGGTCGCGGTCCGGCTGACCTTCACCGACCTGCCCGGCGCCGAACCGGAGTTCGCCTTCCACTCACTGCTGGACGCCGCGCACAACCGCTGGCAGCTGCACGTTTCCGGGCGGCTGGCCGAGCGGCGGACCCCGCCTGGGCCGCGAACCGTGTCGGCGGCCACCACCCCGCTGCTGTCCCATGCGGACTTCTACGCCGGGATGGACGACCGGGGCATGCGGCTCGGCCCGAGCGTGCGCGCCGTCGGGGCGGTCCACCGGGACGAGGACGGCGTGCTGGCCGAGATCGACCCGGCCTTCCCGGCCGCGGATCGGGTGACGCCCGGCCTCTTCGACGGCGCGGCGCAGCTCTTCCACACCGTCATGCCGGACGGGGCGTTCATGGTGGAGACGCTGAGTTCGCTGGTGGTCCACCCGGGCGAGCCGGCGACGCCGGCCCGGATCCGCCTGGACCAGGTCCGGCCGCACCCGGACGGTACGGGCGCCGCCGGCCGGCTGGCGGTGCTGGACGACCGGGCCCGGGTCCTCGTCGAGTTCTCCTGCGTGGTGCGCCGGATCAGCGGCGGCATCGCCTCGGTGCTGGCCGCCGCCGCGCCGCCGGCCGAGGATCCCCTGCTCGACCCGGCCGCGATCACCGGCGCCGACCGGCTGACCGACGCGTTGCGGGACGTGGTGTCGGCGCTGACCGGCACCCCCGCCGAGGAGATCCGGCCCGGCGACACCACCACGGACCTCGGGGTGGACTCGCTGCTGGCGGCCCGCCTGCACCACGCCATCGGACCGGTCAACCGGCACCAGCGGGTCGAGCTCAAGGACATCGTGCAGGGCATCTCGATCGACCGGCTGGCGGCCGCGCTGACCGGCGCCGGCGAGCGTGCGCGCCCGTCCGGGAGCGGTCACGGCTACCTCTCCCCGCGGCCCGGCAAGCCCCGGCTGCGCCTGCTCTGCCTGCCCTACGGCGGCGGCAGCACGCTGCTGTTCCAGGGCTGGCAGCGACATTTCCCGGACGACGTCGAGGTGTGCCCGGTCGCCCTGCCCGGCCGCGGCCACCGCCTCGCTGACCCGCTGGTCCCGGACGTCCACCAGGTGGTCGACGAGCTGGTCAAGGAGGTCGAGGCGGTCTCCGACGTGCCGTTCCACCTCTACGGGCACAGCGCGGGTGGGCTGATCGCGTACGTGCTGGCGCAGCGGCTCCGGGACCGGGGCAACACCGCGCTGCGGCACCTCACCGTCGGCGCCTTCAGCAGCCCGGGCGGTGGCGACAACCCGTTCCACCGGGCCTGTCTGCGGGCACTGAACGCCGCGGGGTACCCCGAGGTCCCGCGCACCGAGGAGATCCGGGCGCTCGGCGCCACCGAGCTCGCCGCCCTGGCCGGGATCTTCCGGTTCCCGCCGGTCGACGACCCGGGGCTGGAGTTCACCCGGTTGACCCTGCCGATCCTGGCCGCCGACATCCGGCTGGTGGGCAGCTTCGAGCCGGACGACGCGGCCGTCCTGGACGTGCCGGTCACCGCGCTGCACGGCCGCGGCGACGACCGGGTCACCGAGCCGGAGATGCGCGACTGGGCGCGCTGGACCTCAGCCGGCTTCGACTTCCAGCTGCTCGACGGGGACCACTTCTTCCTGCACCCGGATCAGCGCCGGGACCGGACCATCGAGATCCTCCGCGGCCGCCTCCAGGGGGACGACGCCGGCGCTAGGGGTTAACCGGCACCCGGCGCCGGACGCAGGATACGGAGAGTCAACGGCAGCGACGCGCCCGGGAGGCTCCGAAATGGACGGTCAGATGGTCGATGTGCTGGTCGTGGGCGCCGGCCCGGTGGGGCTGACGCTCGCCTGCGCGCTGGCCGACAACGGCGTTTCGGTACGGATCGTCGACAAGCGCGACGAGTGGTCCCGGCTGAGCAAGGCGATGACGCTCACCCCGCGCACCCTGGAGTGCTTCCACATGCTCGGCGTGGCCCGGCGCTGCCTGGCGGACGGCATCCTGTCGCAGCGCATGCACCACCACACCGAGCGGGGCCGGACGATCGCCGTCACCGACCTGGCCGAGCTGGACGGCGCCTATCCCGGCCTGCTGCACCTGAGCCAGCACCAGACCATCACGATCCTGGTGGACGCCCTGGCCGAGCGGGGCGTCACCGTGGAGCGCGGCGTGGAACTGCGGGACCTGCACGCCGTCGACGACCACTACGTGGGGACGGTCGCGGAGGCCGGGGGCGGCGCCGGCACCGTCGCGGCGAGGTTCGTGGTCGGCACCGACGGCAGCCACAGCCGGGTGCGGGAGACCCTCGGTCTCCGGTTCGACGGGGCCGAGCAGGACGAGACGTTCATCATGGCCGACATCGAGATGACCGGTCACCTCCCCGATCCGGAGGACCGGCACGCGTACTACCTGGACGAGGGCACCACCCTCTTCATCCTGCCGATCGACGGCCGCTCCTTCCGGCTGGTCTCCACCTGCCGGACCCCGGCCACCGAGGCGGACGAGGACTTCGTGCTGCGCCGGTTCCGCACGCTGCTGCGCACGGTCGGACTGGACCGGATCACGCTCGGCGACCCGTTCTGGGTCACCCGGTTCAACCCGCGGCAGTTCCTCGCCGACGACTTCCGCCGCGACGGGGTGTTCCTGGCCGGGGACGCGGCGCACGTGCAGAGCCCGATCGGGGCGCAGGGGCTGAACACCGGCATCCAGGACGCGATCAACCTGGCCTGGAAGCTGGGTCAGGTGGTCCGCGGCGAGAGCGACGCCGCGTCGCTGGACAGCTATCACGCCGAGCGGTACCCGGTGGCCCGGCAGCTGTTCGCGTACAACAACCTGATCGCCGAGCGGGTGTTCGGCCGCAACCGGCTCAAGCGCCGGCTGCTGCGCTACCAGAACTACCTGCTGCGGCTGCCCCGGTGGCACGCGCGCGAGCTGGACAAGGTCAGCCAGTTCCGGGTCGGCTACCCGGCCGCGCAGACGCCCGGCTCCCCGCTCCGGGCCGGCCTGCGGATGCCGGACTGCGACCTCGTCACCCTGGACGGCGAGCGCTTCGACCTGCTGCGCGAGGCCGGCGCCCGGCGGCACGTCGCGCTGCTGTTCGCGGACCGGGCCGAGCCGGCGGTCACGCTGCCCGGCGGGATCGCCGCCTTCGTCGTGCACGAGCGCACCACACCGCATCAGCGGCACCGCCGTCCCGCGGACCAGCGGGCGCTGGTCGACGTCGCCGGACGGTGGCGCCGACGGGTCGGCCTGCAGCCGGGGAGCACCGTGCTGGTCCGCCCGGACGGCCACGTCGCGGCGGTGGCCACGCCGGAGAGCCGGGAGGCGCTCGACAGCTACCTGCGGGTGTTCCGGTCGACGCCGCTCGGAACGGTCAGTTCATCGCGGCGATCCGCTCGATCAGCGGCGTGAGCATGCGCCGGGGGCCCAGCTCGACGATCCGGGTCTCGCCCCGGTCGAGCAGGAACCGGATGCTGTCGGTCCAGCGCACCGATCCGGACATCTGACCGCTCAGCGTCGCCCGGAGCGAGGCCGCCCGGTACGGCCGCGCGGTCACGTTGCTGATCACCGGGATCCGTGGTTCGCCGACCCGGGTCCCGGCGAGCACCTCCTCGAACTCCTCCTCGGCGGCCCGCATGAGCGGCGAGTGGAACGCGCCGCTGACCCGGAGCGGCACGAACGCGGTGGCCCCGGCGGCGAGGAAGTGTTCCTCCGCCGCGTGCACCTGGTCGGCCCGGCCGGAGACGACGATCTGGTCGGGGGCGTTGTAGTTGGCCACCCAGACGCCGCCGCCCGGCCAGGCCGCCGTGATCGCGGCGGCCCGGTCCGGATCGAGGCCGATCACCGCCGCCATCGCGCCGCCGGCCGCCCGGGCCATCACCTCGCCGCGCCGGGCCACCAGGGCCAGCCCGGTGCCGAAGTCGAAGACGCCGGCCAGGTGCAGCGCGCAGTACTCGCCGAGGCTGTGCCCCAGCAGGTACGACGGCCGGCTCGGGCAGCGCTGCTGGAAGTGCAGGTAGCTGAGCACGGTGACGACGTAGAGGGCCGGCTGGGCGTACCGGGTCTGCCCGAGCCGGTCGGTCCGCGACCCGTGGCAGAGTTCCCGCAGCGAGTACCCGAGCACCTCGTCGGCCGTACGCACATGGTCCGGGAACAGCTCGAACAGCTCCCGGCCCATGCCGGGCAGCTGGGTCCCCTGGCCCGGGAAGACGAAGGCGGGCATCAGCGCGCCGCGGCCGGGGCCGACGACCATTCGACGATGCCGCCGGCGGTCAGCTCGCCGAGGAACTCGACGACGTCCGGGTACACCTCGGCGGTCTCGCACTCGTAGGCGGCCGCGACGATGTGCACGATGTCGACCACCCGGTTGCGCCCGTTGGCCGAGGTGAAGATCAGCGACCCCACCTCGCTGAACTCCAGGGCGTCCGCCTCGACACCCACCACCAGCCGGCCCGCCACCCGGCGGATCGGCACGCCGAGGGTACGGCGCGGCACGTCGAGAACCGAGGTCATGAGATCTCCACCTGTACCGCGATGTCCTGACAGACGGTGAGCACCTGATGGACCCAGGCCCGCGGGTCGGCCGGGTCGTAGTCGCGCATCGTCTCCAGCGCCCAGTAGTCCTCGAACGAGAGGATCTCCGGGGCGGCCGCCCGGAACCGCACCGGCCGCCACTTGGGCATGTGGCTGCCGAACTCGCCGGCGCTCTCCAGCAGGCCGTCGACGGCGTGGCCGAGCGCCCGGTGCCCGGACAGCACCGCGCTCTCCAGATGCCCGGACTCCAGCTGCCCCAGCGCGTCCTCGGTGGCGTCGTCGGCGAGACCGAACGAGCGGGCCGTCACGAAGGATCGGAAGGCGGACCGCTTGAGCTCCTCGTCCTTGGCGGCGATCCACGCCTCGCCGAGCAGCGGGTGGCAGTGACCGATCCGGGCGAGCGACGTCTCCTCGCGCGGCGAGAGGACCTCGCCGGCGATGACGCCGCTGTCGTACACCACCCAGCTCACCTTGGCGAGCATCTGGTCGATCTGGCTCTCCAGCCAGTAGGTGACCTCCCAGCGGCGATCGTCCAGATAGAACAGCTCGCTGCACACCCGCGGCGGGTCGAGCGGCATCAGGATCGAGCCGCTCGACTCGGTCTGCCACGGCTCGGTGGTGACGACGTAGATGTCGAAGTCGCTGCGGGCGTTGTCCCAGCCGCGGGCGGCCGAGCCGACCACGAACGCGGCGACGGTCCGGTCCGGGATCAGGTTCCGTTCGTACAGCGGCGCCAGCCAGTCCCGGGCGGTCATTTCCGCCACGCCAGGGTCATGCCGTCGGCGATCGGCACCATCACCACGTCGACCCGGTCGTCCTTGACCAGCCGGGCGTTGAAGTCGATGACCGCCTCGTCGACCTCGCTCTCCGGGCGCAGCACCCGGCCACTGCGGAAGACGTTGTCGAAGGCGAGGATGCCGCCGGGACGGGTGCGTACCAGAAGCTCCTCGAAGTAGTCCGGGTAGCCGATCTTGTCGGCGTCGACGAAGGAGAAGTCCAGGTACGGCTCGGCCGGCAGCGCGCGCAGGGTGTCCAGCGCCGGCGCGATGCGCAGGTCGATCCGGTCCTCGACGCCGGCCGCCCGCCACGCCTCGCGCGCGATCCCGGTGAAGTCGTCGGAGATCTCGCAGGTGACCAGCCGGCCACCGGGCTGGAGGCCGCGGGCGATGGCGAGCGCGGAGAGACCGGTGAAGGTGCCGACCTCGGCCGCCTGGCCGGCCCCGAGGGTCCGGACCAGCAGGGTCAGGAAGGCGCTTTGCTCCGGCGCGGTCTGCCAGTGCGCCATGGTCGGGAAGGTGCTGGTCCGCTCCACCACCCGGCGCTGGACGGCGTCGAGCGGCGAGCTGTGCGCGAGCATGTACTCACGCAGCTCGGACGGCATGAGCAGGGTGCTTTCCTTCATCGCGGGATGCCTTTCCACAGTGGGCGGAGAAGAGGTCCAGGACCTGGTCGGCCAGGACGCGGGCGGGGTGGGCGGTCGACGACAGCACGGTCCACTCGGCGTCCACCAGCCGGCCGACGGTCAGCTCGTCGAGCAGCGCGATCTCGTCCATGTGTCGCTGCAGGAAGGTGTTGACCGCGTGTTTGGCGGGACGCTGCCGGCGGGCCGCAGCCCGCTCCCGCCGGGTCGCCGGGTCACAGGTCAGGTAGACCTGCACGGCGAACCGGGGAGCGTGGGCGCGCAGCCACTCCGGCGTCAGGTACCGCGCGTCCGGGGTGAGGAAGGTGTTGAACGCGTGCTGGGTGAGCCAGTACCGGTCCTGCACGAAGACGTCGACCGGGCCGGCCGGCTCGCGCTGCGCGACCAGCTCCGCGTCGACCATCAGCTGCGCCGACCGCACGCTGTTGAAGCGGCGCCACAGCCGCGGGTCGCGGAACGGCCGGCCCGCCGAGTCGTCGAAGGTCGCCACCGCTTCCCGGAGCATCGCGTCCAGCAGCCCGCTCGAAGACACCGTGGCGTGTGATCGGGCGACCTTCCAGCCGGCGGCTTCCAGGTCGGCGGCGACCAGCCGGGCCACGGTGGTCTTGCCGCTGCACTCGTGCCCCTCGAAAAGGATGCCGGGCAGGACGGGCGGTTCCATCACGGTGACTCCTCGCAGGTCAGCGGCGACGGGGGAACAGCGCGGCGCGGGCCGAGGCCGGCGCGTAGACGCCGCGGAGCTGGTCGAGCAGGACGACCGCGCGGAGCGGATCGGCGGCGCCGGCCGTCTCCTCGGCGAGCATCAGGCCGGCCACGCCCTCCTCGATCAGCGCGCTGGCGTACGCGAGCTCGGACCGGTGCGGCAGCCAGCCGGTCGCCAGGCTGGTCAGCAGCTGGGTGCCGACCAGCACCGGACGGCCGGCCGCGTGCGCCGCGTCCAGCACCCGGCGGCAGGCCGCGAAGAACTCGATCGGCCCGGTGTCGAGCAGCAGATCGCCGCGGCCGAGCAGGATGCCGTCGGCGGCGCCGGCGATCTCCGCGGCGGCCGACGCCCCGGCCGCGGTCTCGATCTTGGCGACGACCGCGGGCGGCGGCCCGTCGGCGGCGCTGTCCCGCAGCACCGCGCGGGCCCGCTCGACCAGGCCGGCCGACTCGGCGAAGGAGATCACCACCGCGTCGAAGGGCCCGCCGGCGACGGCGCGCAGGCCGGCCTCGTCGTACCCGGTGAGGGTCTCCGCCCGGGCCGCGCCGCGCGCGCCGGGGAATCGGACTCCGCGCCGGATGCCGAGGACGCCGCTGGTCAGCGGCACCGCCGTGCACGAGCCGGCGGCCACCGCGACGACCCGCAGCGCGTCCTCGCCGTCCCCGAGCACGACGACGTCGCCGACCTCCGGGAGCGGGTCCCGGGGGTCACGTCCGTCGACGCCGAGGACCGGCAGCGGCCCGGCCGGCCGGGTCGGCCCGCCGTCGAAGCGCAGCTCGAGTTCGGTGACCCCGGCCAGGTCGAGGTACGTGTCGTTGGTCAGCCGGGTCTTGGCGCCGGGCAGGTCGAGCAGCAGCTCGACGTCCCGCCCGAGATCGGCGGCGAGCACCCGGACGGTGTCGGCCAGCGAGACCAGCTCCGCGACCGGGGTCTTCGACGCGGTGAACCGGAACAGGTCCACCCCGGCCGTCAGCAGCTCGGTGAGGGTCTCCTTGGCCGAGCAGGCCGGGCCGACGGTGGCGACGATGCGGGTCATCGCGCGCCGGCCAGGCTCGGCTCGCGCAGCCCGAGCGTCTCCAGGGCCCGGACCGCGGGCTCCGCGGCGAACCGGGCCAGACCCGCGTGCACGAACGAGAGGCTGAGCCGGAAGACCAGCCAGTCCCGGCTCTCGCCGTCCAGCGGGGCGAAGTCGAACGGCTGGTCGCCGACCATCTCCGGGGTCCAGCCGCTCAGCTGGTCCCGCATCCCGGCCGGCAGCAGCGACAGCGCGAAGATGCCGTAGCGCAGCAGCATCAGGCAGGTCAGCAGCTCGAGGCGGGCGGACTCCGGCCCGGTCGCCGGCCGGCCGAAGTAGGTCTCCAGGAACGCCGCCCGCAGGGTCTCGTCCAGGCCGAACGAGAGCAGCGCGGTGGCCACGTCGAACAGCGGGTCACCGGCCTCGGCGTGGTCGAAGTCGATCAGCCAGGCACGCGAGCCGTCGAACAGCACGTTGCCCGGGTTCAGGTCGTGGTGGCAGAGCCGCTCCGGTACGCCCAGCCGCTGGAGCGCCTCGCGGAGGAACTCGAACCGCTCGATCGCCTCGGGGTAGATCGCCAGCCGCGGGAGCCCGTCGGTCAGCGCGGTCACCGTGGTGCTCGCGGTGATCCGTTTGCGGGTGTGCAGCCGGGAGGTCTCGGTGAGCGAGTCCAGCGGCACGGCGTGCAGCCGGCGCAGCGTCCGGGCCAGCGTGACCACCTGCCAGAGCGCGGGCGCCCGGACGTTGGCCGCGTCGGCGACCCGGTCCATGACCAGCACGCCGGCGGCCGGGTCGGCGTGGCGCACCTCGGGGGCCAGGCCGTGCTCGCCGAGCAGGCGGGCCACCTCGAACTCGGCCCGGATGTCCGCCGCGTCGCTGAGCCGCAGGGTGACCAGGCGAGCCACCAGCTCGACCGCGCCGGCGGTGATCGCGTAGGTGGTCGCCCACGGCGTCGGGGTGTCCGGGAAGGGCGTGACGCCGGTCTCCGGGCCGAGGCCGAGGGATTCGAGTGTGCCGGTGAGCCGGTCGTCCGCGGACATCCGGTGGCCTCCTTCTAGGCGAGTGGCGAGGCCGCGGGTACGGCCGCGTAACGGTGGATCAGGTCGGCGAGCAGCCGGGTGGTACGCAACGGATCGCTGCCACCGGTGGTCTCGGCGGCCAGCAGCAGGCCGTCCACCCCCGACTCCAGCAGGCCGCCCAGGTAGGCGAGCTCGGAACGCAGCGGCAGCCACGAGCGGTCCAGGCCGGTGAGCAGCTCGGTGGCCACCACCACCGGCACCGACCGGCGGCGGCACTCCCGGACGGCGGTCGTGCACAGCCGGTGGAAGTCCAGCGCGCCGCCGTCCAGCAGCAGGTCGCCGCGGCCGATCAGGACGCTGTCCGCGCTCCCGGCGATCTCCGCGATCCCGGCCACGCCCGCCCTGGTCTCCACCTTCGCCACCACGGCGTTGGCACTGCGCCGCCCCCACCGGGCGCGGACCGGCGCCAGCGCGGCCGCGTCCTCGGCGAACGAGACGATCGCCCCGGTGAAGGCCGACTCGGCCAGCTGGTCGAGCAGGGCGAGGTCGGCCCGGGAGGCCGGTGGGCGGCGACCCGGTTCCCGGCCGGCCAGCTGGACACCCTTCCGCGGCGCCAGCAGCTCACCGGTGAGCGCCTCGGCCGTGCACCAGCCGTCCGACACCGCCACCACGGTCAGGGCGATCTCGCCGTCCCCGACCAGCAGGACGTCGCCGGCCGCGATCTCCCGGCCCAACTCCGGGCAGGGCAGGCCGACGTCGGGCACCGCCGGATCACCGGCTCCCGGTGACCGGCCGAAGTGGATCCGCAGCACCGGGGTGGCATCCAGGTCGATGATGTCCGGGTTGGTGAACCGGATCTTCGAACCGGGCAGGTCGAGCAGGAGGTCGACCGGCCGGCCGACGGCCCGGCTCGCGGCCCGTGCGTCCGCCGCCTGAGCGGCCAGCTCGGCCACCCCGAACTTGGAGGCGGAGAAGCGGAATCCGCTGACGCCGAGCCGGAGCAGCGCGGCCATCGTCTCGGGCGCCCGGGTGGCGCGGCCGATCGTCGCGAGAATCGCCGTCATGATCTTCCCCTCCCTCGTCCACCGGCCCGGTCAGGCGAAGTCGCGCCGCCCGCGCAGCGGACTCGTCAGCAGGACCAGCGGGCCGAGCAGCATGCCCGCGCAGACCACCCACAGGGCCGCCTGCAGCCCGGCCACGGTGACCAGGAAGCCGGCCGCCGCGGCGCCCAGCGGCAGGGCGCCCCAGGACACGAACCGGGTGGTCGCCATCACCTGGGCGAGCAGGTCCGGCGGGCTCGCCGTCATCCGGTAGGTGCGGGTCAGGATGCTGCCGATCACGACGCCGGCCTCCAGCCCCAGGTTGCCGATCATGAAGTAGTGCACCGTGCCCGAGCTGTGCGTGAACGGGATGACCAGCGCGGCCGCGGCGGCCGCCAGCGTCGCGACGATCAGCGCGCGGGCCGTGCCCAGGCGTTTCGCGAGGCGGGTCGCCAGCAGCGCGCCGAGCACGCCGCCGGCCCCGTCCATGGCGAGGACCAGGCCGACCGTCGCCGGCGGCGCGCCGATGGCCCGCACCAGGTACACCGGCGTGAGCGCGATGATCGCCGCGCAGAAGAAGTTCGTCACGGTCGCCCAGAGCAGGCAGGGCCCCATCACCGGGTGCCGGACGACGAAGTGCCAGCCCTGCTTGATCTGCCGCAGCGCGCCGGCGGCCGGGCCCGGATCGCTGCGGTGCTCCGGCAGGGTGCGCAGGGTCAGGGCGGACACCAGGTAGCTGCCGGCGTCGACGAGCAGCGCGCCGACCGGCCCGATCGCCTGGATGATCAGCGCGCCCGCCGACGGGCCGGCGGTCTGGGTGACCGCGTGGGTGCCGGACATCAGGCTGTTGCGCGAGTTCAGCTGCTCCTCGTCGACGATCGCCGGGAGGAAGACCGAGCTGCCGATGTCGAACAGCACGCTGGCCAGCCCGACGGCCAGCGCCGCCACCAGCAGCTGGGCGTAGCTGAGCACGCCCAGCGCCCAGGCCACCGGCACCGAGCCGATGGCGACCAGACGGATCAGGTCCATGGCGATCTGCAGGCCGCGCAGCGAGCAGCGCCGCACGATGACGCCGGCCGGCAGGCCGAGCACCAGCCATCCGGCCTGTTCCGCCGCGCTGAGCAGGGTGACCTGCCAGGCCGAGCTGCCGAGGATGGTCAGCGCGGCCAGCGGCAGGGCGATCAGCGTCACCGCGGAGCCGGCGCCGCTGACCGTGGTGGCGAACCAGAAGCGGCGGAACTTCGCGGCCGGGCTCAACCCGGCCGGGGCGGCCGGGGTACGGGTCGGTTCCCCGGTCTGCAGGATCTGGCTCACCATGCCACCTCTCCGCCGACCGGCTGTCGTGCCACCAGGCCGGCCCGCTCGAACGAATCCAGCGTCCGGGCGTCGTCGAGCGCGCCCGCGCCCGCGAAGTACCGCACGACGGGCGCGGCGGCCTCGGCGATGGTGCGGCGTACCGTCTGTTCCGGCCAGGACTCGGCGATCACCTGGTCGGCCTCCGCCTCGGTCAGGCCGATGCCGCGCAGGTGCCGGAAGGTCTGCGCGTAGTCCGGCTCGAGGAACGCGTAGACGGCGGCCGGGACCTGGGGTCCGATCGCCCGCCGCTCGTGCGGGGTGAGCGCGGGCCACAGGTGCTCCAGCAGCGACCGGAAGTAGACGTGGTGCCGGCCCTCGTCGGCGGCGTGGTCCCGGACCAGCTCGCGCACGCTGCCCGGCAGCCGGTCGTCGCGCGGGATGTCGGACAGGATCCCGGAGATCAGCGTCTCGCTGACGATGGCGAACAGCAGCGCTTCCAGTCCCCGGACCTCCGGCGGCAGGTCCTCCCGCATCTCGTCCAGCCGCTTGATGAAGGCGGGCATCCCGGCGTCCCCGGCGGCGGCCCGCGGGATGCGGGTGCTGTCCGCGATCTGCCGGGCGAAGTCGTAGGAGAACTGCGCGTGCCACGCCTCGTCAGTGACGATCTTGTAGGCGTCGGCCATCATCTGCTCCGGCAGGATGAGGCCGGACCGCCCGCGGCTGATCTGCGCGGCGACCGGGATCACCGCGTAGGTCTCGAGGTCCACGGTGAAGTCGAGGTAGTCGTAGAGCCGGCACAGCAGCAGCGCCTTCACCACCGCCTCCCCCTTGGCCGCCACCAGCGGGTGCAGCACCACCGGGTGGAGCTCGGGCGGGAAGAAGAGGTCGGAGGCCGGCCGGAAGTCGCGCCGCGGCCGGCGGCGCACGCTGGAGAGATCCTCCCAGCGCTCGTAGCGGCTGGAGTAGGCGGTCGTCCGCTGCCGGATCGAGGCGTCACCGCGCAGCAGCGTCTGCCGGGCCATCAGCTGATACATGATCAGTCGGCTCCCTCGCTGAACACCAGGCGCTGCTGGACGCGGAGCAGGTCGAGGTCGGTACGGACCTCCGCCTCGTCCACTCCGGACTTCTCCAGCACCTCGCCGAACGACGTCTCGCCGTCGACGTGGGTCAGGACGCCGAGCGTCGGGTTGCCCTCCTCGAACACGTACTCGATCTGGCCCTCGTGGAGCAGGAACCAGGCGCCCCGGGTGTCGGTGAGCAGCTGGACGCCGTCGGCCAGCGCGGGCACCTGGTGCGCGGCGTGCCGCGAGGCCGGCTCCGCCTCGGCCGGGAGGCCGGCCGACGCCGCGGAGATCCGGACCGCGCCGGCGGACAGCTCGCCCAGCCGGGGCGGGGCCGTCGCCATCTCGGCGAGCAGGCCCATGTTCACGACCCGCATGAGCATCTCGACACCGGGCGCGTCGGTCTCGCCGGTGCCGAACTCGGCGAGCCGGGTCCGGATCGCGGTCCCGTCCAGGTAGCGGTCGGCGCCGGGCGCCGCCAGCGCCCGCTCGACCAGCTCGAAGTCGTTCGCCCGCATCAGCCGGACCAGCATGCGGTAGGCGTGCCAGGTGCCCGATCCGTAGAAGAACGGACCCTTGGCCCGGTTGACGATGCGGTCGGGCAGCCGGCCGGACACCGCCTCGCGCAGGATCTGCTTGTCCCACAGCAGGCGGGGGCGTAGCCGCTCCGGGATCACCGCGGTGATCTCCACGAGCCGGTGGTCGAGGAACGGCACCCGGGCCTCGGTGCCGCTGCCGGCCGCGGTGCGGTCCTCGTGCCAGACGTTGTACTGCTGGATCTTGGCGTACTCGGAGTCCACGTACGCGCGGTACAGGTCGTCCGTGGTGCGGCCGGCGAAGAAGTCGTTCCCCTCCGCCCACCAGCGGCGCAGCCCCGGGTGCCGGTCCATCTGCGTGGCCCGGTCCATGTAGCGCAGGCTCTCCAGGAACGAGTCCCAGTCGTCCCCGCCGAGCAGGTCGCGGGAGTAGCCGCCGTTGAACTCGTCGCTGGCCGCGCCGAGCAGCATGCCGCGCAGCTCCGGGCGTTCGGCCCGGGCGAACCGGTGCAGCTCGTGCTTGTAGTAGATCTCCGGCCCGGCCATCGGGGTCTCGGTGAGCCAGACCAGGCGCCGCCACGCCTCCGGCGTGGGCACGTGATCGGGACCGAAGACGACCTGATGATTGTGTACGCCCATCGTCCCGGCCAGCCAGCGCGCGTGCTCCGCGTCGCCGTTGACCTGGGTGCCGCCGGACATGGCGGTGAACGTGTGCAGCCCGTCCAGCCGGGACGCGGCCAGGGCCAGCACGGCCGACGAGTCGATCCCGCCGGACAGGAAGAGGCCGAGCTCGGTGTCGGCGGTGGCGCACTCCAGCACCGACTCCTCGAGGACGTCGGCGTAGCGCCGGATGAACTGCTCCGCGCTGGTGCCCTCCTCCGCCTCGGCCGGCATCTCCCAGTAGCGGTGGCGGTGGGTGCGGCCGTCCCGCAGGTCGATGCGCAGGATGGTGGCCGCCGGGACGCTCTCGATCCCCTCGAACCAGCTGATCGTCGCCGAGCTCTCGATCGTCGGCGACGCGGCCAGCAGGGGCAGGTCGAGCGACCGCGCCCAGTCGAAGGCCCGCGGCGTGGCCGGGTCGACGAACAGTCCCTTGATTTCCGAGGACAGCGTGATACGCCGGTCGTCGCGGTGATAATAGAGCGGCTTGATACCGAATCTGTCGCGCGCGAGAATCAGCTGCCCGCGCGCCCGGTCCCACAGGATGAGCGCGAACATGCCGCGCACGTCCTTGAGGAAATCCAGCCCGTGCTGCCGATAAAGATAAAGCAGCACCTCGCAGTCCGAGCCGGTTTTCAGGCGCACTCCCGAAGGAAGCCGCTGCGCCAGTTCGCGGTGATTGTAGATCTCGCCGTTGGCGATCAGAACGAGATTCTGGTCGTCACTGATCAGGGGCTGGCTGCCGTCTTCCGGATCGACCAGGGAGAGCCGGGTGAAAGCGAGACCGACGGGTCCCTGGCGCAAGCATTCCCGCTCGTCCGGTCCACGGTGGTGAAGTGTCTCGGCCAGCATGGTGAGGAGTACGTCTGCATCCGGACCGAGGTCCTGCCCGTCGATCCGGACGGTGCCGCCAATGCCACACATGAGGGGTTCCTTCGACTCGACCGCTACGGACGGTGGTGCGCGCCCTCCCGGAGGAGGGCGCGCACCCACATTGCGGAACGCCGCAAAATTGTCCTAGATATCCGTGGACAACCGGTCGATCAGGTGCGGGACTTGAGAACGGTGGTCTGCGCGACCTTCTTGACGCTCGGCTTGGCGTACTTCTTCATGCGAGTCCCCTTTCAGTGGATCTCACCGGTCCGGCGCCGGACATTTTTTCCTGCGCCGTTCTTGATGAAACAATGAAAGCACGCTCGATGAAGCGAGGTCCAGAGACGCGCGTCAACATCGGGGTCAACGGCAATACACCTAGGGGTTCACGAATACCCGGTCGCTGTTGCGCAGATTCCGCCCGATGTGCTAATTCGCTTTGACCGGCCTCGATGCGATTAGAGGGTGATCCAGTACCGCCGCTTGGGCCCGACCACCGTCTCCCGGACATCCTCGAGCACGCCGCCGGCCTTCTCGATGACGCGGGCGGACGCCGCGTTCTCCGGCGAGCAGGTCAGCAGCACCCGGTCCAGGCCCCGGTCCCGCGCCCGGTCCAGGGCCGCCGCCAGCGCCCACGTCGCGATGCCGCGCCCGCGGCAGCCGGGACGCACGCTGTAGCCGATGTGCCCGCCGGCGTCGAGCAGCAGCGGATGGCCGAGGTCGTGCCGCAGCTCGGCCGAACCCAGCACGGATCCGTCCTCGGTGATCCACCAGTAGGTGGAGTGGGTGACCTGGCCGGGCGGGAGCGGGGCCAGCGGGTCGGCGCAGACCAGCAGCTTGGCGACCCACGCCGCGAAGCCCTCGGGGCTGGTCACGTCGTCGCCGTCGCGCAGCCCGGAGGCGTCCAGGTGCGCCCCGGCCGGCCACTCCGCGTAGGCGGCGAGCCAGGCGTCGCGCAGCCGCGCGTCGGGACGGGTCAGCCGGAGACGACGTGCCGGGCGAACATCCATGCCGGCATCATCGCCGATCCCGGCGCAAACAGCGGTGGCCGGGCGGATGCCGCCCGGCCACCAGCGAGAACCAGCCCCGCTCAGTCCTTCAGCAGCTGCCGCGCCATGACGATGCGCTGCACCTGGTTGGTGCCCTCGTAGATCTGGGTGGTCTTCGAGAAGAGAGATCATCAAGCCTCTGACCAGGGACTTTGCCAGATGGCGTCACACAGGTGTCACACAAGGGGTGCTGGAGTACGCGTCGCTGCGCAACTTTGCGCGGGAGGTCAGTGCGCGACTTGGCTCGGGCCGGACGGACCGAGTCATGACATCAGCAACCGAGGAGCAGCGCTCTTCCATCGGCACGGCGTGGGACATCGAAGACGTCGCCGCGTACCTCAAGATCAGCACGCGTCACCTGGGTGACATCCGCACCGAAGATCCAACTTTCCCGGCACCCCGCATGCTGGGGAGTCTTCCCCGCTGGCATCCCAGGACGGTCGAAGATTGGCTGGCGGCCGCTGAGCCCGCAACGCCGGCGAAGCCGGAGCCGAAGCCGCGGAAGCGGGCGGTGGAACGTGTCCGCTAAGCGAAAGGTGACCCGCCGTCGGGACAACGATCCGGTCCGGGTCTACGCCGACGGGCGCGTTAGCTACTGGACCGGCGGCAAGCCCGGCGACGGAGATCGCAAGCAGGAGCGCTGCGGCACCCGGGAGAACGCTGAAGAACGCGCCGAGGAGCTACGCGCACGCCTCCGGGAAGGGCTCAAGGGAGTCGCCCCGCGGACTGAGGTGACGCTGGACGAACTGGCGCAGGCCGCCCTCGACACACTGCGGAAGGAAAGGGCTCCTGAGGGAACGATCCGGCAGTACAAGTCTGACTGGAATGTCCACGTTCCGGCAGAGGTAGGTGCTGTGCGATGCCGTGACACCGAGATGTACCACTTCACATCGATCTTCAGCGGATTGGTGGCGGCGAAGGCATCCGAGCAGGTCGTCAAGAACGTCGCACGCACGGTCGGGCACTTCATCCAGTTCGGGGTCAACAACAGCTACTTCAAAGGGAACCCCTTCGGAACTTATGAGCAGCGCCGCGGCGTAGTCAAGATGTACCGCAGCCGTGCGGCCGTCGAGGGCCACGCCGACAAGATAACGGTGGACCTGTGCCCGGAGGTGACGGATGTCGACGAGTACGCGGCATCGCTGGAACTCCAGTACCCGCACTACGGGGATCGTCTGGCCTGGCTCACCTTCGGATCGGGTCTGAGGATCTGCGAGGCGCTTGCCCTGCGAGACGACTCGATCGATCTCAAGACGCTGGACGTCCAGGTGGACTGGCAGCTCGACCGCTACGGGTCATGGCCAGACCTCGCCTTACCGAAGGGCGGCAAGACCCGCACCACCCGATTGTGGTCCTGCTATACCGAGATCGCCGAAAGCCTCATTGAGGATGCCAGAAGCCGCAAGGGGCCGGAGCGCGGATGGCTCTTTCCGCGGCATCGCTCTCGCACGAAGTGGGCGGATCAAGCCGGCAAGCTCGCCGGCGCCGCACGGAAGGAGTGCGATTGGATCTGGACCTTCCACTGGTTGCGACATGGGTACGCGTCCTGGAGTCTCGCGCCGGTGGCGGAGGGCGGTTACGAGATCGCACCGGCACGAGTACAGAAGTGGCTCGGACACGGACAGCTGAGCACCACGCTCGACACCTACGTACACAAGTCCAGCGACGATGACGAGCACCTGAGAGCGACGATGCGCAGGCTTCCCGGTCGCCGCACGGGCAAGTGAGCCAAGGTGGCTCGGGTCAGGTTCACATCCTGCCCGAGCCACCTGCCGAACCGGCTTCCCCCGAGGCGATGAGCCGGCTGAACCGGATTCCTAGAGCATGAGCGATGGCGTGGAGGTCCTCGAGGTCGCAATCCACGCGGGCCTGCTCGATATCGCGGAGAACGGAGGGCTCCACACCGCTTCGTGCGGCCAGGTCTCGGATTGTCAGGCGAGCGGCTTCACGCGCCGAGGCGACGGCCCGCCCGAGCAGGGTGAGGTCGAACGGCGCCGGTTCGCCCGCAGGCTCGACTTTTTCGTCTGACAGCGGCACGAACTCATAGTGCACTAAAGTGCATCATTGGCGCCAGATGCATCGCTGGCACATTGGAGAGCCTGAGGCCGAGGAGCGAAGAAGTGAGCAGAGTGATCGTCACCCTGGATCTGAGCGACGAGACCTACGACCTCGCACGCCGGAGGGCGGAATCCGAGTTCGTGTCCACCGAGACTTGGATCGGCTACACCTTCGAAAGATCGGTCAACCTCGAACGTCGCCGGGCCGCTGCGCAGCGCGATAGCGCGCAGAAAGACAACGGCGAGAGCGGGCCAACCGCAGGTTAGGCGACATCGTTCAAGAACCCCGTACGATGGCGGGCAGACTTCACCGTGCACCCGGTCGTATGGAGCTGTGCCTTGCATGAGCTGGACGAAACGCCGGTGAGTGAGTCGTTCCCCTACAACGCGACCGCCCTCGGGCAAGCGGTCGCCGCCGCGAGGCAGGCAGCTGGTTTGACTCTCGATGGGCTGGCGCAGCGTTCCGGAGTATCGCGGCGGATGATCGTCGATATCGAGCAGGGCCGGAAGTCGTGCACGGTCAAGACTCTGCACGCCATCGCCCACGCGGTGTCGGTGCCGTTGGGCACCTTGGCCGACTCCGCCTGCGGGCACGAGCTCAAGCCGGCCCCGTCCACCACCGCCCCGGAAGGTCACTGACCCTTCCGGGGCGGCGCAGTTCATGCGGCGCTCGGGTTGCACGCTTCGATGTCTCCGGGTCGGAACCTCCGCGTGTTGCCGTCTGTCACTACGGACGGAATGCGTCCATCGGCTGCTGCTGAGCGCACCTGTCCGGTAGAGAGCCGCAACCGCTCGGCCACCTCGCCGATGCCGAGAAGGCCTGCAGCGTGCCGCTCACGCCATTCCTGCGGGACAGCATCGACGTCGACCGGTTCGAAGAGCAACTGGTTGCCCTTCGAACCACCTCGCACGTACGCCAGTTTCCCGGGCGTGATCAAGAAGTCTCGGATGTAGTGCTCCGGCACCTCGAGACGTTCGCTCACCTGCCGTAGGGTCATCCGGCCATCGGCAGTGCTGCGCTGACCGTAAGTCGAGTGGAACCGGGCTGCCAGCGCCTGAGTTTCGGGATTGTCGAGGACCCTCTGGTCATACCGCCGGGGCCGCTGCTCGCAGGCCACCTGACCGTTGTTGCTCCACGTACGAAGAGCTGAGGTGCTGACCCCGAGGTACGCGGCGGCTTCCCCGATGTTCAGCATGATGCGAGGTCGAGCACCGGGAGCAACGGCGACAGGCGCCTGGGCAAGGACCGTGCCAGGAGCGACCCGAAGGTCGTGCTGGCGAGCCTCCGGGCCATCCCACAGGTCGAAGTAGGGAGCCGGCAGAGCGATGCCATCCGGCGTTGCACGGCAGGCGCCGCACAGCAGGCCATTGGACTGCTCGGTCTCGATCGTGGGCAGGATGTGCAGCAGCCAGTGTCCTCGCTCGCAGCGACGCGGCCTTACGCGACGGCTGGAGGTCGAGGTTCGCTCGAGGACGCCTCGATATCTCTCGTTAGGACCGGTGCACAGGTACAGGATGTCCTGCGACGTGCAGCCAAGGCGGTTGGCGATGTCATCGGCCCGAATACCCTGCTCGGCATCGATACCCTGGCCGGTGAGGGTGGCGATGACCGCCAGGGCCTGACGATCGAAAGACAGATTTCGGCGCACCCAACTGTTGGCGTGGATGATGTCGTCGGCGAGATAGCGAGCCGTGATGAGCTGCCGATACTCGTCGGCTACGCCGGCGTCGGCAGTACCGGTCAACGCTGCCCAGATGACGCGCTTGGGTTCGGGGATCGGACAGTCGACCAACGCGCTGCGCCCTCCCCTTGTGGGCACGTTCACTGGCTGGTGATCTTTGAGCCACGATCGGACGTCGGTCACCACGTCATCACGGCTGCGTCCGAGCTTGTCCGCGGCCTCGTCGGCGGTAAGGCCGTCGCGAAGAACAAGGGTGGCGATGGTCAGCCTTCGCGCCTTCAGGCGACTGGCTTGATCGATGTCGCGTTTCCGGTTCTCGACTGCTGCAGAGATTCTTAGCGGGATGACGCTGCCGTCCGCTGTCGGCCAGTCGAGCGTGTCGGTTATCCGCAACATTCGCGGCAGGTCGGCGTCGGGCTCAACGGTCATGCGTCCCCCCGACAAACGACAGATCAGGTCCCCGACGACTCGGGGCAGTGACATCCCTGCGCCGCCCTCCATCACCCCGAAAAGGCGTGCCGGCGTAGCAATGTCGACCTCGACGACCCGGCTCGAAGCCGACGCCGTCTCCGGTACTGCGGCGTCACGAAGAGACTTCTGTTCATCGCTGAGCGCCTGCAGCTCGTTCCGGGCGACCTCCAGACTGGCCTTGGCCTCTCCGACGCCGCGGGAACGGCGTACCGCCTGCTGGTAGATCATGTCGGCGTCTTCGACGCCGTCGCTGGCAGTGATGAGCAGGTCATCAAGCTCTGCAAGCCGCTCCTGCCGGCGACGTTCGCGGTCAATCGGGTCAGCAAGCGGACGGGACTCCACCAAGACGGGTTCGAGATCGTCAAGGTGGCGCAGAGCCGTGGCGATACCGGCCCGCGCATAGGCCCGATCGAGGTCAACGCGACGAACCGTGTAGAGGTGTTCGCCCTCCCGATTCTCCCAGCCCCGGAGTTCGCCCTGTTCGTTGAACGCCTGGTCGCGGCCACGCCGCCACAGCTCGTAGGAGTCGACGTTGACCACGAGCCGCAGGTTCTGGACCCAGTTCGCATCGCCTTCACGGCACGGACGACCGGCAACGTCGACGAACCATTGCTGGCGGATGTCGCCCAGCGGCGCCCGGAGACCATCGGTAAGAGTGTCTCGCGGCGTGCGCCCGAAGATGCGGTGTTCCCAGGTGTCCCACTGTTTCTCGGACAGCGTGATGCAGTGGGCCGGCAACTTCACCTCGATGTTGATGACGCCGTACCCGTAGCGACCCGGGATATCGTGATCGACCGGATAGCCTTCGAATGAGTCACCCCGGCGGACCGGGACGGGCACATCCTTCTGGACCACGTACGCAAGCCTGCGCAACACGCGAACGTGCTCGGCCAGGCTACGTGAGGCCCGTTCGACCTGTCGGCCGTCGAGCTCGTCGTAAGTCTTGCTGGTGCCGTCGAGATTGATGTGCCGCTGGCCCCGGACTGGGATCTTGTGCGCGGCCAGATGCTGTCCCGCGGCGGCGAAAGTGCCGCCGTTGGCGATGGTCTCGGCCCACTTCTGCCAGCCTGGGATCTGGTCACCGGACGCACCACGCACGTACGCGGTCCGGTGAGAGCGGCCGGTGCCATCGCTGACGCGGTCCAACTCCAGCTCGTATGCCGGCGGCAGCAGGGTTCGCGCGTATGGCCAGATGACGCGGGCCGCGGTGAGCTTGGCCAGAGTACCGCGGGTGGTTCTGGTTCGAATGTTGTTACGTTCACCGGCGGCCTGGGTGTCCTTGACGCCGGCCAGAAGCGCGCCACTCGAGGTGGTGATGTCGATGTGGGTGGACCCCTCGTAGACGTCGACACCGCCTCGCTGGGCCGCGGCACGGACTGTAGCGCCGTATCGGGGATCGCGAACCCATCGGCTCCATTCCGCGACGTGCAGCTCGTGGACCTGGGGGATCAGGCACGCTTCGGACAGCAACGCGCAAACGGCATTTCCGGGAAGCTGCTCATCGGGAGTCCGAACGGTCGGATCAGCCGCGCTGTCGAAGAGCATCAGGATGACCGCACCCTGATCGGGGACGGGTAGGGCATATCCCATAAGTCGGTTGGGTTCGACCGCGTATCGGTGCGCATGATGCCGTCGCAGAGGGATCAAGTCCCTCTGCGAACGGATCCGATCGCCTGCGGCGGACTTGTCGAGCAAGGTTTGGGGGTCGACATCCCGCAGGACGTTGACGGCAGGCAGGTGGCTCAACGTCGTAATCGCGGCGCGAATGTTGTCGGCGAGCTCCGCCGGGCTCTGGGCGCTGACCCGGAGACAAAGAAGCGCGACCGAACCGGTCAGCTTGTTCGCCAGGAGCTCTGTGATGCCGACGCGAGGGGTGGCGGTAGTCATGACTGCGTTTCTCCAAGAGGTTTCCCGAGGTGGCCCGGATACAAGGCACTGTGCGCGCCGATTTCGGCGGCGCAATCAACTGCGCATCCCGGTTGAACTGGGAGAACCTTGAAGCTCACTGCTGACCAAATGACCTGCGACTGACCTCAGCCGTTTCCATGTCTTGATCAACCCACCACGTCAACCTCGGCCCACTCCACCGGTTGGTCACTCGCGAAGAGGCCGTCGACGGCTGACTTGAAGGCTGCGGCGGCGGAGTCTTCTTGCCGCACTCGGCTGTGATCGCCAGACCCCTCAGGAGGGAAGCCTGTATCCGTCGCTAAGGGTGCCGGCGCCTCCAGAGCGCCTCGGACAGCATCAACGGCCTCGTTGTAAAGGCGGAGGAAGAGGACTCGCCCAGACGTGGGCGCGGAAAGATCACTGGGAGCGGCGGGCGGGAGACACTCGGGCGTCGGGTCTGTCATTGCACCGACCGTCCCCGGTACCGCAGTACGCGCACGCTACCTACGGCTTGGGTATCGTCTCACGCCGGAACGGCTACTGCATTATCGCGCCGTCGATCGCCGGATTAGGTTCTCAACGTCCTCGTCGGCCGCTGTCCTGTACTTCTCCCCGCGGCCGAACGGGTGATAGACGAGCTCTGACGGCCGACTGCGAGTCCCGCGTCGAACACCGTCGATGACGAAAATCTGCCACTCGCCTCGCGTTCCGCCGGGCTTGGCTGTCATCCAGGGGCCTACCGGAATCCATGAGCCGGTTCGTTCCCGGTACAGACCCACAGAGTTTTCCTCGAGTCCGACATCGCTGGTCAACTCGGCACTTGGCAGCACAGGCCCAGTGCCAGTCACTCGAAAAGCGGAGACCGCGTACCGCTTCGCTCTCAACCGCATAGTTTCAGCGATCATCACGGTGCGGTTCGGAATATGCCGCAGGGCCGCAGCGAACTGCTCCAGAAGCGGGTCGACCTCGCCCAGCATGCGGCTCACCTCGTCGTTCGGGCGCTCCGAGCTGTGACCGACAACGTTGCGACCAGACTTCGCCACTTTGAGATTGTCCAGGTCGAGACTTCGGATGACCTGGCCGGCGTACGAGTCCTGAGCCAGCCGCGGGCCGAGTTCCTTCAGCAGCTCAACCCACTTGCCCAGCATCATCTGGCTTGCGAGCGCCGAAGCAGGAACGCGGGCGTCAGGGTCAGCGTTAAGGAGTTCACCCAGCCCTACCGCGCCAATAAATCGAAGAGCATCTTCTAGCGCCATATGCCCAGCCCGCACCCGCAGATTCGGGACCGTTTCCGACTCGTAACGCTGCAGGCCGAGCGCCAGCGGCAACGGCAGATGCTGCAGTTCGTCCCGGCTGCGCCTCCGGAGAGCAGCCAGGATTTCCTCTACGGCAGGGGCGAGCTTGGCGGCTGCATCGATCTTGGTCACATAACCGGCTGCCCCGGCGTTGAGCGCCTCGATCACCTGGTCGATGTTCCCCTCGCCGGAAAGCACCACCACCGGCACTCGATGCCCGTCGTCCTTCATACGCCTCAGCAACCACAGGCCGCCCCACGGCTCAGGCGGCATCTGCAAATCGGTGACCACCACGTCGTAGTGTTCGGTTGCCAGCCTGGTCAGGGCGCTATTTCCGTCATGCGCAATCACTACCTGAGCAGCGATCGGCTCGAGGTGCCCAGCCATCGTTCGCGCGACGTTTTCCTGATCATCCACTACCAATATCCGGACTGTCCGACGCGAATGCGTCTGTGTCTCTGCAGCCCGTGCCGCTGCTCGACCCGACGTGTCTGCGGTCACTTCCTCGCGCGGCAGGTCAATGACCCAACGCTGGCCTTCCGCCGCGGGATCATCAGAGATCGTGCCACCCAACCGACGAAGGTCGTTGCGGACGAGCCACAACCCCATTCCAGAGCCGTGCTCCTTGGTGGTGGTCACTGTCTCGCCCTGCAGAAAGGCCGTACGGACCTCGTCGGGCAGCCCCGGGCCGTCGTCGTGTACGACAACGAATACATGGCCCGGCTCGGTATGCCAGTCGACGGTGATCTGGCCGCCGCCCGGCATCGCCTCGACGGCGTTCTTGATGAGGTTATCCAGCACTTCGCGTAGCAGCGACGGCGATAGGGAGATTTCGCAAGACCGTGACTCTGGCGGCGGGACCAGGCGAATGTTCGTCCGGTCTGCGATCTGAAGGGTCTTGGCGGCGCAGTATTCGTCGATCCAAGGACCAAACTCGGTCAACTCCTCGTCGGCATCCGCAAGCGCCTGGTTAGTTCGATCCAGGTGATCGGCCAGAAGAACCGCAGCTTCGTGATGCCGAGCGACGTCGGCGAGCCGGCGGTAGCGGGTCACCCGGTCGCCAGCCAGCGCAGCCTTTCGCGCTACATCCTCCATGCCGATCAACTCGTTCTTGAGCCTGTGTAAAACGTTCGCCAGGATGGCGGTGCCGTCCCGGTCTTGCGGGCCGTGAGCCGCGAGCCGGCCTGCCGCCGCGAATGACTGCTCGGCAGGGTCGGGTGCATAAGTGGCGCTCAGCGTCTGCTTGTCGGGCCCTGCGAAGAGGCCGAGGCCGGGTGCCGTCTCGGCAAGCAATCCGATCAGAGTACGGACCCGGCTACTCTCAACCTGAGCCGCGGTGGCGAACTCTACGCGGACCCCGTCGGGCAACCGCCGGAACCGAACTGTTTCGGCGAAGGCTTCCGGTAGCTCTCGGAGTAGTTCATCCATGGCAGCTGCGTCGGCTGCGGTGAGAAGAGCCGCCGATTGTGGCCCAGACACCAGCCGGGCTCCGGCAACCTCGTCGACCGTTTTTCCCTGGTGAGCGGCGCCGGCCCGTAACGCGCCCGCCACAGCGAGTAGGAGATCCCACTGTGGTGCTTCGCGGACTACGACCTCACCTTCGGGATCGAGACTGCGTACCCAGGCCGCCAGCTCTCGCAACGCGTGCTCCAGCCGTGGCCGTGGCCGTGCTCTCACGGTGTTGCCGTAGGCGATCACCAGACTGCCGAACGCCTCACCGTCGAGCGGGCCGGTTAGCGAGTCGGCCTCCTCCGCCCAGGCCAGAAAGCTCTCTATGTCGTGGTCGGACGTAGCGAGCAGGCCTAGCCCCAGAACTCCTTCCTCAATACAGCGCCGGAGATTGCGGCCGCGCGTCAGCGGCAATCGCTTAGCGAGATGGGGCAAGAGCCGCATGCCGTCCGCCCGGTCTTCGGCTTTCAGGTCAGCCACCCGTAAATCCGGCCCTAGCGCGAAGACTTGAGAGAACCGCTCGGCGGCCAGCCGCGTGGCCTCCTTCTTTCCCGGAGTGGGCGGGCCGGTACGAACGACCTCAAGATCGTCGATACGGAGATTAACTGTCGCGGTGAAACGCGAATCGTGATGGGGCCCTTCTGCGGTGTGGTCGGAAGTGACCTCACCGCCGAAGACCGCGCACAGCCGCTGCAATCGGCTGAACTCGTCTAAACTCTGAGCAAGAGTCTCTCGCAGGATCCAGCCGCGCACCGCTTTCGGCACGCCGTTCTCGCCGAAGCGCCAGGCGACCGAAGCGAGCGCCTGAAAGACGTCCGCCTTCATGCGCGGCTTGCACTGTGCTTCGCCTCGGCCGCGGAGCACGGCTGATTCCTGTACAAATCGTTCGAACATGGCGACGTAACAGCGCTCAGGCCAAGAGTGAATCGCGCTGTCTTCGGCGCTGGGCTTGAGGGTCCGGCGCAGCAGGTCCACCGTGAACTCTGCAGCGGACACCGCTCCGACGACGTAAGAGCCGTGGTTGGCCAAGAGCTCGTAGTGATTCTGCCGGGCCTGCCGCACTACGGGCTGATTCTCATAAGCCCACGATTTATGAGTAAGCGCCTGCTGCAGGTAGGCCTGATGCTCCCGTTTGATCTGGAGCGTCGCCGCCAGGTCCGCGACTATTTCCTCCCGCGGGCCTCGCCTCGGCGCGTAGGGGCGAGGCTCACCGTCGAGCCGTTGGAGGGACTGCGCGCCTGAGCGCGCCATGACTACGCCATAACGACCGGTCTTACGCAGGTAGTCCTGTATTGCCAGCTTCTTCGAGCCGATTCGCTTTGGAGACTCAGCACGTCCTCCCCGCCCCTGGACGTCGATGATCTCCGTAACGAACCTCGGCTGATGCTCTGGACCTTCTTTGTGGTTGTTGACCGTCAGCTCGTGAGCCGGTACGAGGCGCGTCAGCTCACCCCACCAGTCGACACCGTCCGTAAGCACCTGCGCGAGTGCTTCTTCGTAGAAGTCTGCGACCAACCGCTTGACAGCTTCGTAGCCTCCGAGGAGCACCACCACACCCAAGATCTGGTGCATGACATCCTCAGCCAGACGAGACGCGCCGTGCCGGTTGGGCTCCTCGCCCTTGCCCAGGTTCATCGCCTCGGCGACAGTCAAAGCTTTGGCTAGAAGTGGGGCAATCCTTCCAGGCACGTGGGCAACGATGTGATTCTGCTTTCCAACCTCGGCCGGACGGGTGCGTTCCACGACGAGGTCGGCCACCGCAAGCGTTACGTGAGTGGCACCCACCTTCCCGAGCACCGCCAACACTGCGGTGGAAATCGGCAGAGAGCCGAACTCGTACAAGAACGTGGAATGGCAGGCCGCAAGCCGCAACCAGCGTGCTCGCAAGGGGTCGTCACCTACTCGCCAACCTCGCTCGCCGAGCGCGGCGACAAGCGAGTCGCCGAGCCGCAAATCGTCTGCGGCCGAGGTCGGGTCTGGAAGAGAGGCAACGATGGGGTACGACATGCCGACGGCTTCCTCCCGAACGCACAGGAGCGCGCAACGTTACTTGGCGGTGGAGTGCATGGGGCAGCCGGGCTGCCGCAAGGCGAGCGGTCGACTCAGCACGCGAATGTCCCGGTGATTGCCCAGATGGTTGACTGCTGCCGCTCGAACTCGCCGCCGAGCTTGAAGTTCGCCTGCGCTACCTCCGCAGCCAGTTCGCTGGTCACTGAAAAGTCGTCCTGGTAGGTGACCCGCAGTTCGAACGACCGCAGTCCGTGCTCCACCCGCTGCCGGGCAATCTCCTGCCATGCATCCTCGTGCGGGTACCAAACGAGGTTTGACGGGATGACCGGATCAGTCGACCCAGCGAGTTCGGCAGAGTACAGAAACTCCCGCCTGCGGGACTCACGCGACTTCACCTTGGCGCCCGCGCTCTTCGCGGTCGGCAGCCCCACTTGCAGGCCGGCTGAGAACTCGCGGCCCCACCCCTGAACCGCGGATACCTTGATGGTCGTCGCGCCAAGGCTGGTCACCAGCCGCAGGGCCTCACTGAACTTGTGCTCGAAGGCCCGCCGATGAAAGTCGGCAAGTGGATAGTAGGAAGCTGGCCGAGCAGGGTGCCCGACGTAAACCGTGTCGAACAGCGGATGCCCGAGCGGCAGTTGCAGGCTGGCAATCTCGGCTGTACGGAGAGGAAGGATTCCGCGCACAGAAGGCTCGGCCGACGACGACTGCTTCATATCGGCTGCTACGCCAGCGGCAGCGCCAGCCGCGACTGCCACACCAGCGACAGCCAGGGCCACTACTGGCCCACGGCCGCCAAGCCCAGGCCGCGGGAGACCGCGCAGCGCTACCCGGGGAAGCAGAAAAAGAGGGGAAAGGATGGCGCTGCTCGTCAAGCCTCTGCTAAAGGCCGCGGCGATGGACTGCCCTGATTCAGAGTCGGCGTCGGACCGGCGACGGTGCGCGAGAATCTGCTCGTCACGCTGAACGACGATCAACTGTCGTTCGGCGTACTCAAGCGCCAGCACGTCCATGACTTCCCCAGCCACCAGGTCACCCACCTCTGTTCGGTTGCCCACCACTATCCAGCGTCGCGGCACCTTCCACCATCGTCTGGATGATCCAGACCGGACGCTCGAACCGGCTGGCGAACCGGACATGAATCATCGGACTCCACCGATCAGGCCGCCACAGCGCCGTCCGCCATGAACGGCTCCCCGATCCAATCATCGAAACGTCGTCGCGCTTCGAGATGCTGTCGGAGTACCGGCCCCTTGCGCAAGATCCAGTTCCGGAGGCGGGACATGCGGACGAGTTGACGTCTACTGTGGCTCGGGAGCGAGCCTCGGGAGGGCTGGAGTGGCTAAGACGTTCGAGAGCGGCGATGTTCCGCTGGCAGACCTGTTGAACCAAGCGCGCCAAGGTGTGCTGCAGCTTCCCGACTTCCAGCGGGGATGGGTCTGGGACGACGACCACATCGTAAGCCTGCTCGCGTCGGTCTCTCGCTCGTTCCCAATCGGCGCCGTGATGACGCTCGAAACTGGCAACGCCGAGGTTCGGTTCCGGCCCCGGCCGTTGGAGGGAGCTCCGAGCGCCACGGCGACCACCAACCCTAAGTACCTACTGCTCGATGGCCAGCAACGGACTACGTCTCTTTACCTGGCCCTTCGCTCTGGGGCACCAGTCCGGACTCGGGACACCCGGAAGAAGGAGGTCGAGCGCTGGTACTTCGCCGACATCGACGCTTGCATCGACCCGGACGCTGATCGGAACGAGGCCATTCTGTCGCTCCCGGCCGACAAACGGCGGCTGAGCTCTCGCGGCGAACTCCTCCTCGATGCTTCTACGACCGACGCCCAAGTACGAGCCGGCAAGGCCGGCCTCTTCCCCCTTGACATCGTCCTGGATCAGAACGCCACCCTCGACTGGCAGTACGCCTACCTGCAGGCAGGACCGTCGATGGACCAGCAACTCCAGATCTGGAAGCGATTTCAGGAGGCGCTGATCTCGCCCTTCTTGCACTACAGCGTCCCCCGGATTGCGCTCGACCAGAAGACCTCCAAGGAAGCTGTCTGCCAGGTCTTCGAGAAGGTCAACACCGGGGGTGTTGAACTGACGGTGTTCGAGCTGCTCACGGCGACGTTCGCCGCGGAGGACTTCAGGTTGCGGGACGACTGGGAGCGGCGGCAGGCGACCTGGGCCGATGAGCCGCTACTCGCCGATCTGGACGCCACGACCTTTCTCCAGATCGTGACCCTGCTCTGGACCCGAAGTCGCTGGGAAGAACGTATGCAGGAGCGGGTTCGTGGTGACCGCGTTCCAGGAGTATCCGCCAAGCGTCGCGAGATGTTGTCGTTGCCGCTGAGCGGGTACAAGGGCTGGGCCGACGCCGTCACCGACACGCTTCAGCGCGTCGTGCGCTTTCTGCATGGTGAGCGCATCTTCCGTGCCCGCGACCTTCCGTACAGCACGCAGTTGGTGCCGTTGACCGCAATCCTCACGCTCTTGGGCGAAGACGCCTTCAAGCCTGCACCCCGAGCGAAGTTGCGCCAGTGGTACTGGTGCGGAGTATTCGGAGAGCTGTACGGGGGTACCACCGACACCCGATTCGCCAACGACCTGCAAGACGTTCTCAGCTGGATCCAGGACGACGGTGAAGAACCGCGGACGGTCCGCGAGTCCCAGTTCCAGGCCGAACGGCTCCTGGGCCTTCGGACCCGGAACAGTGCCGCCTACAAAGGTCTCTACGCGCTCGCCATGAAACGCGGCGGTCGTGACTTCCGGACCGGCGACACGATCGACGCCAAGGCCTATGCCGCCGACTCGATCGACATCCGCCACATCTTCCCGCAGAAGTGGTGCGCGGCGAACGGCATCGACAGCGGCTACGCCAACTGCATCGTCAACAAGACCGCCATCGACGGACAGACCTGGGGATACATCGGCACGAACGCTCCGAGCAAGTACCTGGCCGCAGTCGAAGCCGACCTGCCAGTGGACTCCCAGGACTTGGACGCGATCATCGCCAGTCACGACATCGACCCGGTCGCTCTGCGGCAGGACGACTTCCGGGCCGTCTTCGATGCTCGCTACGAACGACTGATCCGGCAGATTGAGGATGCGACTGGCCGGCCCGTGAACCGCGGAGACAACCACGGTAGCCCGTTCGCCGAGTACCAAGGCGGGGCCGCGCTGGCTCGTAGCATCCAGGCGCTGATCATGGCGGGCGAGAGCAAGATCGTCGAGTTCAAGTCGACCGGCCGGAAGAACCTTTCTACCGGTCAGAAGGACCGTGCGATCGAGTGGGCGGTGACCAAGACGGTCGCCGGCTTCATGAACGGCCACGGAGGGACGCTGCTCGTCGGCGTCGAGGACGACGGGAACGTGCTCGGCCTGGAGGAGGACCTGACGGTCTTCACCAAGAAGAACACCGACGCCTGGGAGCAGTGGCTCACCCAGCTGCTGATCCTGGACTTCGGCAAGGGCGCCATGGCTAACGTCACCGTCAGGTTCAGCAGCATCGACAGCCGCACGGTCGCTCGCATAGACGTCGCGCCCGCCTCGGAGCCGGTGTACACACTCCGCACCAAGACTGGAACCAAGGGCTCGGTCTTCCTCGCCCGGCTCAACAACACCACGCAGGAGCTCGATGGGCCCGACGCTTTCGCCTATCAGCACAACCGGTGGTTCAAGTGAGCCCGCCGACGAGGAGTCGCTGGCTGGTGCAGCGAGACGACGGGCACTCTTCGACCGGCTCGACGTAGTAATCGATGCGCGCCGCGCTGCTGGTGACGGCAGCGCGGCCGTCTGTCCGGCGGATGAGGCCTTGAGCACAGCTTCGACACTTTCCAGTGTTGGACCCTGCCCAGCGACGACAAGGTCAAGTGCATCCCGAAAGACAGCACGACCATCACGCCGAGGAAAGGGGAGAGAGGGTACGGGCCGGCGGTCGCCATGGACCAGGGCATGGTGCCCGGGTTGCCATAAGCCCTTCTCTGGCGTCCATCCCCGGCGCGCGGCGTGGTCGGCGAGGTACCAGTGATAGGCCTCCCGCTCATGGCGATGCGCGGTAGCCCGCTCCGTTGCGGCACCTACCGCGCCATGCTCGCGTGCGGCACGGTCCAGTTGGCGAATGTCGCGAGCACTCCAGGTCCCATCTACGAGACGTACCAGACCCCAGCTCTCGAGCCGCCTCAAATGACGGTTGACGGTGCGGAGAACGAGGCCGGTACGGCGGACCACGTCGACAGCTGTTCCGGCTGCTTTGGTGAGGGCAGCGAAGACGACAGCTGCATGGCGGCCCAGCCCTTTACTGTTCGACATGGCATCGTGCGCCTGGATGGCGAGGCCGGTCTGCAGCGTGTGATCTGTGCAGGGCGCCGGGTCTAGTGACACGCGTACGTCACCATCAGAGCGCTGGCCCTTCGGCGCCTCTGCCAAGCCCGACAGTACGGCGTCCGGAATCGCCAGGCGGTATGTCGTAGCGTTCGGTCCCGCGCTGGGCGTATCGATGACGAGCCAGCCGTCCTCCAGCAGCGACTTGATCGACCGCCATACAGCGGTCCGAGACTTCCCGGTCCGTTCAGCAAGCGTACGGTTGGCACAGCCTATGACCATCTTGTTGCACCGCCTCGCCGTCTCGAGGATCGCCGAGAGGACGGCTTGATCGCTGGGACCGCCCAGCCCGCCCCAACGCCTGGGGACAGCTCGCATAGCAGCGCAGAGCGCATCGAGTTCGCGCTCGACATCTTCATCGAAGGCGCCGGAGCGCTCTGGCGGATGCTCCGCGGCGTAGACCATGCGGCGCTGCCACATCCGAGCAGCGGCCATGCGGATCTGGGCCTCTGAACGGTCACGAACATGCCCATGACCGAGCTGTTCACGGCGCAGATGGTCGAGACCGAGACGTGACGGATCGACAGCGGCTTCCTCGAACTCCTTATAATCCCGGCCAGCATTGACGTAGCTGAGGCAGATGGCGGCGGCGAGAGATGACCGATCGCCGTACCGGCCGTCCTCATCGCCGAACTGCTCCATGCGGACGATATGGGCGGGAAGCGGGCGTACGTGCCGAGGCTCCACCGCTTCCCTGATGACTAACGTCGTCGAAGGGTGAGCGACAAGCCCAAGAAGATGATCAAAGGCAGATCGCGCGTTACCGTCACAGAGAAGCGTGCGGGCTTCCGCAACCGGTGTGATCAAGGTCGAGAAACCCCCTGACCGGTGTGGCGATCCTGGTGGGCGGATCGCACCAGTCCCAGGGTTGCACAGCGGCGTCGGGTCCAGCGACGGAACAAGAGTAGAGCGCAAGGCAAGGGCCAGCGCCCGGACCGTGTCAGCGGGCAACGGATCACGGAACGTTGCGATCAAGTGCCGGCCACCGGACGGCCCCGAGATCGCTTCCACATGTTTGATCCCGGCCTCATCGAGCAAGCCGCGCAGCCGTGCTGCATCAGCTTCTGGGTCCGCTCCCGGCTTCGCATCAAGATCGAAGGCTAGGGTACGAAACGACTCGCCGTCCGCTAGGTAAACGGCGTACGGAACGGTCGGAGGCGTTGCACTGGCCCAAGGCCGATCGGCGTACCCGTGGGCGGTCCGACCGCCGTAGGTACGGGCGACGCGAAAGCGATCTCGTCTCGCCGCCGTCAGGTAGGCGAAGTCGGCGGCTGCGTGAGTACTGTCGTACGTGAGTGGGGAGGACACCCACGGGACCGTCCGGGGGCACCTCCGCTTGTCAGCATGCCTTTGACCCGGCGGCCGAGCAGCACACGGTCGCCGTTACGAGTCGATGTGTCAGCGGACGAAGCCTCCAGTCCCACGACAGCTCGACTTCTCTTGATGTCGGACCCCAAGTCCTTGAGCTGGGAGTCTTCGTGAGTAGGCTGCGGCGGGTGATCACTGGCGAACTCAAGAGCAAGATTGACCGGGTATGGGACGCCTTCTGGTCGGGCGGCATCTCCAACCCGCTGGAAGTGATCGAGCAGATCACTTACTTGATGTTCATCAAGCGCCTGGACGACCTACAGCGACGCAAAGAGGGCATCGCCACTCATACCAAACAGCCGATTAAAGATCCGATCTATACCGAAGCGGACAACCACCTGCGCTGGACACAGTTCACCGCGCTTGGCCATCCCGACGACATGCTGAAAGTTGTTCAAGATCAGGTTTTTCCGTGGCTGCGCCAGCTCGGCGGCGACGAGTCAACCTACTCGCTCCACATGCGCGACGCCCGGTTCACCATCCCGACCTCGACACTGCTTGCAAAGGTCGTCGACATGATCGGCGGGCTCCCGTTAAGCGAGCGTGATACCAAAGGCGACCTCTATGAGTACATGCTCGGCAAGATCGCCACAGCGGGCCAGAACGGTCAGTTTCGGACGCCACGGCACATCATCGAGCTGATTGTAGAGATGATGGCGCCCGGACCAGGTGACGAGATCTGCGACCCCGCCTGCGGTACTGCTGGTTTTCTCGTTGCCAGCGCGCAGTATGTTAGTCGCACCCATCGGGACGCCCTACTCGACGTTGAACAACGAAGTCACTTCAACAGCAGCATGTTCCATGGTTTCGACTTCGATCGCACCATGTTGCGGATCGCAAGCATGAATATGCTGTTGCACGAGGTTGAGCAACCAGACATCCGCTATCGCGATTCCCTCGCAGAGAGTGCGTCTAGCGACGCCGGCAAGTACACCATGATCCTAGCGAATCCACCCTTCGCTGGCAGTCTTGACTACGAAGCTACCGCCAAGGACCTTCAACAGATCGTTAAGACAAAAAAGACTGAACTACTCTTCTTAGCACTTTTTTTGCGCCTGCTCAAACCTGGGGGTCGTGCCGCCGTAATCGTGCCCGATGGGGTACTTTTCGGGTCAACAAAGGCACACAGAGACGTGCGCCGCATGCTGGTCGAAGAGCACAAACTTGAATCGGTAGTAAAGCTCCCTAGCGGCGTATTTAAGCCTTACGCTGGGGTATCCACTGCTATCCTCTCCTTTGTTCGCACCGACAGCGGCGGGACTGATGAAGTCTGGTTCTACGAAGTAACTGCCGACGGATTTAGCCTCGATGACAAGCGCACCCCGCTTCTAGCCGAGGCGAAGCTCGGGTGCAGGCCAACCGAACCCCTTCTAGACGGAGAAAAAACGAAAAATAACCTACCCGACGTTCTAGCACGGTGGGCGCGCCGCAACGGCACGGAACGGGATCGCTCCCGCACAGATTACAGTTTTTGCGTTTCCCGTGAGGAGATTGCCACACAAGGCTACGACCTCAGCTTCAATCGCTACAAGGAGACGGTTGAGCAGGAGATCGAGCATCGCCCAACCTCAGAAGTATTTGACGAACTAGAACGCCTTGAGGCGAGCATCCAACATCGCCTTAACAACCTCAAGGGAATGCTCTCGTGAACGCCTCCTCGAAGGTTCCCATCGGTCAACTGGTCAACTTCATCGGCGGAGGCACACCGAGCCGCCAAAATGCCGATTACTACGGCGGCTCCATTCCTTGGGTAACCCCGAAGGATATGAAACGCTGGGACATCACCGATGCCCAGGTCCGGATCACAGAGCAAGGCCTGCAAAATAGCGCTGCCCGCATGGCTCCTGAAGGCGCCGTGCTCGTCGTGGTTCGCTCTGGGGTTCTAAAGCACACGCTACCGGTAGGGATCGCTAAAGTTCCGGTGGCGATAAATCAAGATATGAAGGCTTTGATCTGCTCTCCAGACATCAACTCCGACTACCTTGCTCACTACATAAAATATAAATCGCCCGAGATTCTCGGGTGGGTTCGAGCGACCACTGCCGACAACTTCCCGGTCGACAAGTTGAAGCACCTCAAAATCCCACTACCAGCATTGAAGGAACAGCAGCGAATCGCCGAGATACTAGACGAGGCCGATGCGCTACGCGCCGCTCGCCGGTCGACGATTCAAACCCTTGATTCTTTGGAGGAGTCCGCATTTGTAGAATATTTTGGCAACCCGGAGCGAAATCCGGGCGAGTGGCCACTGGAGAATCTAGCAACAGTTCTGCAGATACCGCTGCGGAACGGACTTTCGCCTTCGAGCACAGGAATGATCGAAGGTAGGGTTCTCACACTTTCTGCCATCACAGGTCGCGCTTTCAATCAAGGATCTACCAAGGCGGCAAAGTTTAACGAAACCCCATCGAAGAATCATCTCGTGGATGCTCGAGATTTCCTAATCTGCCGCGGAAATGGGAATCTTGATCTAGTAGGACGGGGAGCCTTCCCTTCGGAAAGCATGCCCGATACAACTTTCCCCGACACCGCGATTGCCGCTCGCGTCAGGCCAGACAAACTGCTCCCAAGTTTTATGCAGAGGATATGGCATTCCCGACTGGTTCGTCGCCAGATCGAAGTGTCTGCGCGGACGACCAACGGAACGTTTAAGGTGAACCAGGGAGCTCTCGAGAAGATTGAGATCGTAATCCCGCCGTTGGAGCGGCAAGAGGCATTCAGCCGATACGCCGTTCACCTTAGCGAGGTTCGGCAAGTCCAGCAGGAACAACTCTCTGAGCTTGAGGCTCTCTTCGAAGCATTGCGTGACCGAGCCTTTCGTGGTGAGTTGTAGAGTGATAAGACTGGATTGACGGCTTGAACCGGGGAGCGTGGCGCGGGTGGGAAACTTCGGGTTTCTTGAGTCGGAGTGGCCAGAGCTGTTCGATGAAGCCGCAAGAGCGGAGCACATCGCTGTGGCCGACCCACGCGCTTCCTGCTTCTACGCTCGACGCTGCTTGGAACTCGGGCTCATCTGGCTCTACCAGGCCGATGAGAAGCTGCGTACACCCTACCGTGATGACCTTTCAGCGATGATCGCCGAGCCGACGCTACTCACGCTCGTCGGCCCGGCGATTCGCGCGAAGATGGACCTGATCCGCCGGGTCGGGAACCGAGCGGTTCACCGCACTACCAAGGTTCCGGAGATCGACTCCGTCCGGGTGGTCGGCGAACTGTTCCAGGTGACGTATTGGATCGCTCGGCGCTACGCCCGCAACCCGGACAACGTGCCGGACGCCGGCCTGCAGTTCGACACGAGCCTTATCCCGCGGCCGGCGCAGCGTCGTCAGCAGCAACTCGCTGAGCTTCAGAAGCAGGCCGAAGAGTTCGCCAAACAACAGGCGGAGTTGGCCGAGGAGCGTCGCCGCAGCCAGGACCTCGACGCCGAACTCGCGAGATTGCGCGAGCAGATCAAGGCTGCGAAACAGGCCAATGAGTCGCGCCCTGATGAGCATGACTACAACGAGGCGGACACTCGCACATTCATCATCGATTTGCTGCTGCGCGAAGCTGGCTGGACGCTCCAGAACCCACAGGACCGGGAGTATCCGGTTGAAGGGTTGCCCGCGTCGGCAAGCAAGACCGGCAAGGGCAAGGTCGACTACGTGCTGTGGGACGACGACGGCAAACCCCTAGCCGTGGTCGAGGCCAAGCGTGCCACCTACGACGCGCAGCGAGGGCAGCAGCAGGCCAAGTGCTACGCGGACGCGCTAGAGCAGATGTTCGGGCAGCGGCCGGTCATCTTCTACACCAACGGCTACGAGACCTTCATCTGGGACGACCTGGCCTATCCGCCGCGGCCGGTACAGGGCTTCTACACCAAGGATGAGCTGCGCTTGCTGATCCAGCGCCGAGCCAGCAAGCACGCTCTGGCCGGGGTGACGATCAACGACGACATCGTTAACCGGCACTATCAATCCCGCGCGATCCGCCAGGTCGGCGACACGTTCGCCAGGAAACAGCGGCACGCCCTGCTCGTGATGGCGACCGGCTCAGGCAAGACCCGCACAGTGATCGCGCTGGTCGATCAGCTGGCTCGGGCGAACTGGGTCAAGCGCGTACTGTTCCTGGCCGACCGCAAGGCACTAGTCACCCAGGCGGTGAACGCGTTCAAGGCCCACCTGCCCGGTATGCCGGCGGTCAACCTGCTCACGGAGAAGAACCCGGACGCCCGGGTCGTGGTCAGCACCTACCCGACGATGATGGGCTTGCTCAACGAGATGGACGGGGACCGGCGCCGTTTCGGACCCGGCTATTTCGACCTGATCATCGTGGATGAGGCTCACCGGTCGATCTACCAGAAGTACAAGGCAATCTTCGACTACTTCGACGCGCTGTTGGTTGGCCTGACCGCGACGCCGAAGGATGAGATCGACCGAAACACGTACCGCCTCTTCCATCTCGAGAGCGGGGTGCCGACCGACTCCTACAGCCTGGAGGAGGCGGTCTCCGAGGGCTACCTCGTCGCGCCGCGCACGGTCGACGTACCGCTGAAGTTCCAGCGACAGGGCATCCGGTACGACGATCTCTCGGAGGAGGAGAAGGAGGAGTGGGACGCTCTCGAGTGGGATGAAGACGGAACCGTTCCCACCGAGATCAGCTCGGAGGAACTGAACAAGTTCCTCTTCAACGCCGACACGGTTGATAAGGCGCTGGCGACCCTGATGACACACGGCGCCAAGGTGGCTGGCGGTGACCGGCTCGGCAAGACGATCGTCTTCGCCAAGAACCAGGCGCACGCCGAGTTCATTCGACAGCGATTCGACGCTGCCTTCCCGGAACATGCCGGAAACTTCGCGCAGGTCATTACGCACTCGACGGCCTTCGCGCAGAGCGTGATCGACAACTTCACGCAGCCCGAGAAGGATCCGCACATCGCGATCTCGGTCGACATGCTGGATACCGGCATTGACGTGCCCGAGGTTGTCAACCTGGTCTTCTTCAAGCTCATTCGGTCCAAAACCAAGTTCTGGCAGATGATCGGCCGCGGCACACGCCTTCGACCGGATCTCTTCGGGCCAGGGCGGGACAAGCAGGGCTTCCTCGTCTTCGACCTGTGCCAGAACGTCGAGTTCTTCAAGGCTGGCATGGCCACGGCCGAGGGCAAGGTGACACCGTCGCTCAAGCAACGAATCTTCAGCCGCCGGGCCGACCTCGTACTGGCTCTCGACAAAATCCTTGAGGACATCGGGCAGCCCTCCGAGGAGCAGACTGGCGGACCGGTCTCCAACCTTGACATCCGATGGCTCAACGCCCGGCACCTGAACGTCGAAGTACGCAGCATGGACCCTGAAAACGTTCTTGTTAGGCCGCACCGGCGCCAAGTTGAGTACTACGGCGAGTGGTCTCACTGGGGCCGGGTCACGCCGGAGAGGCATCAGGAGGTCGTAGAGCACCTTGCCCCGTTGCCGTCCGGGTTCCACGGCGACGACGACAACGGTGAGGAGGCCAAGCGGTTCGACCTGCTAACTCTTCGCCTCCAGCTGGCCGTACTCGGTGAACCGGGCTTCGATGCGTTGCACGCCCAGGTGCAGGACATCGCCAATGCGCTGCTGAATCAGACGACCATTCCGGCCGTTGCCGCACAGCAGCAGCTTCTCGAGGAACTGGCTGGCGAAGAGTGGTGGGTCGACGTCACGCTGCCAATGCTGGAGACGATGCGTCGCAGAATCCGCGGCCTTGTAAGGCTGATCGAACGAACTCGGCGGGCGGTGGTCTACACCGACTTCGAGGATCAACTCGGGGAGCTCGGCGAGGTTGACCTTCCCGGCAGTGTCGTTGGAACCGACCAGAGCCGCTTCCAGGCCAAGGTACGGATCTACCTGCGGGGCCACGAGGACAATCTGGCCGTGCAAAAGCTGCGGCGGAACAAGCAGATCACGACACTTGATCTGGAAGCTCTCAAGGAGGTGTTCGTCTCCTCCGGGTTCGGCACCGAGGAGGATGTGGCCGCCGCCGCCGAAGCCCACGAGGGTCTCGGGCTCTTCCTGAGATCTCTGACCGGGCTCGAACGTGAAGCGGCGAGCGCCGCGCTCGATGCCTTCCAGGCCAGCAGCAACTTCACCGCCAGTCAGCTGCACTTCTTAAACCTGTTGACCGAAGTCATCGTCAAGCGCGGCATTGTCAATGCGGCGGATCTCTACGAGGCTCCGTTCACTGCCATCGCTCCAGGTGGTCCCGGTGACATCTTCCCCGATGCTGACGTGTTCTCGTTGGTCGCCGTACTCGACCGGATCCGCGAGACTGCCGTGGCAGCCGAGGCCTCGTAAAGGCAACGGCAGATGTCTTATGTAGCCGATTGGCAACCCAGAAGCACCGAATCGGTGACGATCCGGAGGCACCTGCAGGCGTAGGGTGCACGGACTCCCTCTGGATGGTCCGCACCCCCTCCTCGTTCGGAAGGCACGATGCTCGGTTTCCGGTCGTACTTCGCTGCCCACGATCATCGCGACAATCTCCACACGCTGACTCGTGAACAACTCGATCGGTGGATGACCGACTGGAAGGGTTGGGATCCGGCGGCATTGCGTGCTGACCGCTGGGTAACCATCGGCGACGGTGTTCGTGGCTTACTCCTTCACCACGCCGGCCAAGACGGTTCTGAGTCGGAACGCGTCAGGATCGTAGAGAGTAAGTCCGAGGAGCAGTGGGTCACTCAGGTGACCATGCACACGCCGAGCAGCCGCGACAGGACAGCGTGGGCGTGGATCGACGTGGAGGCGCCGGACCAGGACGCTGCGACTGGCCACGCCCGCCGTACACGAGCCGGAACGCCTCGGTTCATCGCGCCGCTGCTGGACGTCGTTGATGCATGGGATGGTTCGGTCCGGCTGACGACTCGGCCAGTCATCATCCGCGGCAGCGAGGTCAACGAGGTATACCAGGCGCTACTCGACCGGGACCGACGCGGCTTCGTATTCGTCGCGGGCAACGACGACACGCTTCCGCTCGTTCCTTGGACCGACCTGATCGCCAAGCTCACTCGGTTCACCCACGGCGTGGCCGCCTGCTATGTACTCGACGGCGAAGCGACTCGGCTGATCAACGAACGACTCGGACCGGTGCATGCCGTGCCTGCTGGCACGCTGCGGTCCTTCCGGCCTGACGTCAAGCCACATGACATGGTCGACGCACTGCGGCACCGGGTACTGAGCACAGAACGGATCATCGATGACCGGGAGCACAACTCCTTAGCTCGCATTCTCGCATCGAGTGCTCACGCGCAGGCCCTTGAACAGCCCTTACCCACGCCAGCGACTCGGGTTCACCGGATGCTGGAGCGGCTTGCCGACGAACTACTCGTTCATCGATTGGGTGACGGCACGCGCCGAATCGCCTCGCTTGAGGCACCTGCAACGATCCAGACACGGGTTGAGGCTCAGCAGACCGAGCAGGCCGCTCCTGACGATCGCTCCGCCCTGTTGCTGGAGTATCTGCGACTCAAGCTCGAGTTGCCGGAGATCAACGTCGACGCGATCGACGAGATGGCCGACTGGATTGGTATCGGCAAGGAATCTCTGGAGGCCAAGGCTGATGTCGCTTCGCGGCTCTCGCAGCTGCAGACGGACTTGGACGAGGTCACAGCAGTCAACGCAGCTCTCGTCCGCAGGCTGGAGGACGAGCAGTTAGAGAACCGCGACGCGCTCGACGGCCTTACCCGCTCCGAGGAGACCGTCCGCGCATTGCGACGCCGGCTCGCAGAGACCGGGCATGGCGACATCGCATGGACGGAGCAGCCGGCTGAAGAGCACGTATCCCGGCCTGGCAGCTTCGGCGAGCTGCTGCGTTGGCTGCCCAGATTGAAGTACGTGGTCTTCACCGGCGATCCGGACTGCGCCATCGATTTGGATGACATCGACACGCTCGGCTCGTGGGCGTCGAAGACGTGGGATGCCCTACTTGCGCTGAACGACTACGGGATGGCCAAGGCTGACGGCCGCTGGGGGCGCGACCTGCATGGGTTCCTTCAGCACACCCCGGATGGCTGCCACGTCTGGTCGGTCAACCGGTACGCCTACGACGAAAGCGAAGACGTCAAGAACAACACCGCGTTCCGAAAGGCCCGGACACTGACGGTGCCTGAGTCGGTTCATCCGTCTGGGCGGGTTTTCATGGGAGCGCACTTCAAGATCACGCAATCGGGGATGACCAGCCCTCGAGTGCACTGCCATGATGACACCGCTGGCGGCGGCCTGATCTATGTGGGATACATCGGGCGGCATCTTCCCACCAAGCAGACCAACTGAAGCAACCGACAGCAGCACCGGCGGCCATTTTGTGGCCGCCGTATTCGTCCTCTCGATGAAGAGAACCACGACACGCGAGCACATAGTGCACAATAGCGCACTATGCGGTTTAAGGTGCATCCCGGCGAACGTTGCGGCAATGCTCAAGGCCGACGCCGCCCACCTCTTGGCTTACGGCGAGGGCGCTACGGCGCGTCGCCGCGTCGCGATGGGAGATGCCATGTGCGTGGAGATCGTTGAAATCCTGCCGTCACCCGGCCGGACAGATCTTGCTGGAGGAGAGCTACCTCCAAGTGGCGGAAAGCCACCGAACGTTAACAAGACGGTCCGCGCGACCACTTCGAACAAGCCGGGCCGGCGCATAGTCGCGCGCTACAACTCCATGTGTCCGGTTTGCCGGAGCGCGATCATGATCGGGGAGACGATCGGACGCATCGACCGGACGTGTGCCCGCTATGGCGATCCCGGTTGGCTCTGCATTCCCTGCCAAACCGCGAGCACTGCCCCTGCGAAGTTGGACATCCGGCATGTTGTCGCACGCATCTACCTACGCTGGGCCGCGGGTAAGCCCGTCAGCCTGAACGCCGCAGAGGTCGAGATCTTGGCCGAGGAGGTCCTCGCAGCCGATCTCAACCTTCAACCCGAACGGAGATGTGATGCGGCAGAGATCGAGTCGAGCGGCGAGCACTCCTCCATCGCATGGCGGGATTGGGATCAGTCGGAGGCTTCGATCGGGGAGATCGTCGGCTACATGCTCGACGGTTTGCACTTCGACTTCTCATGCAACCTGAGGACCGCCACGGCCTTCGATCTCCTGGCCCACATCATCGAATCCACGTGCACCTGCGGTGACCACATCCCGCCCAGGCTGATTCCCGTGTACGAGGTGATGCGCATCGCGAACGCGTGGGATGCCCTGGAATGGCACCACCCACTCCGGCGCGAGGGCAAGGCGGTACTAGCGCAGAGGTATCCCAGATCAACCTTGCCTGCGCTGCCCTTGCGACCGACTATGGCGTGAGTCGCCCGCTGCCACCGGAGCGCCTAACGGCAGCCACGCGGCACACCGCGCCGCGTCACATCACCTGTCACACAGCCCGTCACACAGGCTGTGCCGCGCCGTGCCGCCGGGTGCTGGCGGACCAACTCCCAGCGGACGGCGACAGCACCCAAGACCTGGGTCTATCATGACGCTGGCCTGCGGAAGTACAGGCCACAGGCTTACTTGAGGAGCTGCCGTGCCATCACGATGCGCTGGACCTGATTGGTCCCTTCGTAGATCTGGGTGATCTTGGCGTCCCGCATCATCCGCTCGACCGGGTAGTCGCGGGTGTAGCCGTAGCCGCCGAGGATCTGCACCGCGTCGGTGGTGATCTCCATGGCCACGTCCGAGGCGAAGCACTTGGCCGCCGCGCCGAAGTAGGTCAGGTCGGCGTCGCCGCGCTCGCTCTTGCCGGCCGCGGCGTAGGTCAGCTGCCGGGCCGCCTCCAGCTTCATGCCCATGTCGGCGAGCATGAACTGCAGACCCTGGAACTCGGCGATCGACTTGCCGAACTGCTTGCGCTCCTTGGCGTACGACAGAGCGAAGTCCAGCGCGCCCTGCGCGATGCCGATCGCCTGCGCCGCGATCGTGACCCGGGTGTGGTCCAGGGTCTTCATCGCGGTCGCGAAACCGGTGCCCTCGGCGCCGATCATCCGGTCCGCCGGGATCCGCACGTTGTCGAAGTACACCTCGCGGGTCGGCGAGCCCTTGATGCCCAGCTTCTTCTCCGGCGCGCCGAAGCTGACACCCGGGTCGGACTTCTCCACCACGAACGCCGAGATGCCCCGGGACCGGGCGGCCGGGTCGGTGACCGCGAAGACCGTGTAGAACTCCGACACCCCGGCGTTGGTGATCCACCGCTTCACGCCGTTGAGCACCCAGAAGTCGCCGTCGCGCACCGCGCGGGTGGTCATCGACGCGGCGTCCGAACCGGCCTCCGGCTCGGACAGGCAGTAGGAGAACATCCCCTCGCCGGCCGCCACCTTCGACAGGTACTTCTGCTTGAGCTCCTCGGAGGCGGACAGGATCAGCGGCAGCGAGCCGAGCTTGTTGACCGCCGGGATCAGCGAGGACGAGGCGCAGGCGCGGGCCACCTCCTCGATCACGATCGCGGTGGCCAGGGCGTCCGCGCCGGCGCCGCCGTACTCGACCGGGATGTGCGGGGCGTGGAAGTCGGAGGACCGCAGGGCGTCGTACGACGCCTTGGGGAACTCCCCGGTCTCGTCGGCCTCGGCGGCGTTCGGAGCCACCCGGGCGTCACAGACCTCGCGCACGGCGGCGCGGATCGTCTCGTGATCCTCCGGCAGCCGGTAGACATCGAAATCAGTCATGCTCGCCTTAACCTTCCCTCAGCAACGGACCCGACCGTCATGTTACTGGCGCGTAGCGCAGGCCGGGCAGGGGAACTGGTGCTGTGCGGAATATCGCTGCCGGGTTCGGGGTCGTTTCAACAGATCTCCACCCGCTTGAGACTGTTCTAATGGTGTCGCAACCCGGCATGCTCTAACTACGGAGCGAAGCGCTGGCGAGGAGGTCCCGTGGCCAAGGCTGACGAGCCCGACTATCAGGACGAGTTGGCTCGGATCGACGCCTCGATAGCGGCCCTCAAGGTGCAGGACATGGATGCCGCCGCCACCCGCACCAAGATCGCCAGCAAGATCCAGGCCGCCCAGTTCCAGCGCGACATCCTGGCGCACGCGCAGAAGCAGAAAGCCGGCCGGACCCGTCGCCCGGCGACCGGGGACTTCCCGCCGCCGCCCCCGCCGGGCGCCCGGCCGGTCGGCCCGGAGGAGGCGCCCCCGCCGCCCCCGGCCGCCGCGACCCGGGCCCGCCGGCCGGCCGCCGACGGCCCGCGCCGCACCGGGGGTGAGCGCCGCCCGCCCCGGGAGCCGCTGGCCCCGATGGAGCACCCGCCCGAGGCGTCCAGCCAGTCGGTGCAGAACCTCCTGCTCGGCCTGGGCGCGCTGCTGATCGGCGTGGCCGCCGTGGTGTTCGCCGGGGTGGCCTTCTCCAACCCGGTCGCCCGGGCGGTGATCCTGGCCCTGTTCACCGCGATCGCGCTGACCGTGGCGCCCGGGGTGGCCCGCCGCACGCTGACCTCGACCGCCGAGACGATCGCCGCGATCGGCCTGATCCTGCTGCCGATGACGCTGTACACGCTGCACGGCAGCGCGCTGGCCGGCGGCCCGGACGTGGCCACCCCGCTCTATCTGGGGATCACCTTCGCGGTCACGGCGATCGCCAGCTTCGTCTACGCCGGCGCCACCCGCCTGGCCATCCCGCGGTACGCCACGGTGATCGCCACCCAGCCGGTCGCCCCGCTGCTGGCCTATCCGCTGATCGAGAGCCCGGCCGGCTGGGGCATGGCGCTGACCGTGGTGGCCGTCCTCGATCTGCTGCTGCTCACCCGGGTGATCCGGCGTGGCCGGCTGGTGCCGCGCTGGCCGCTGGGCCGGCCGACCGCCGCCGACCGGGTCGCCGAGGCGGAGGCCGAGGCCCGCGTCGAGAGCACCTCCCGGCCGGAGTCGATGCCGGAGGAGCCGGACCTGGTCATCCCGGGTCTGCAGCCGAAACGCCGCCGCTGGACGCCGACCCGGATCTTCCCCGGCCCGCGGCCGGAGGGCGCCGAGCCGGCCGGGTCGGTGCCGCTCGCCCCGCCGGCCGAGCCGCCCTCCGCGGACTGGCTGCGCGAGCTGACCTTCGCCCTGCTCTGCTTCGCCTCGGCGGGCGCCCTGCTCTACTCCTCGGTGGCCCTGCTGAGCGCCCAGGCGGTGCCGGACGCGCTGCGCTCCGGCCTGATCCTGATCGCCGCGGCGAGCACCGTGGTGGCCGCCGCCCAACTGCTCGACCACCCGCTGGCCCGGAACATCGCCGGTGGCGTGCTCACCCTCGCGGTGATCGGCGCCGCGGCCCGGGTCGCCGCGGTGATCGACCCGCGCTGGACGCTGGTGGTCGCGGCCGCCGCGGTGGCGCTCACCGGCGCCGTGGTCGGCCTGCTGCCGGTCACCGTGCGCACCGGCCCGCAGTACGCCTCCACCGCCGCGCTGGCCGTGATCGGCCTGCTGGTGGCGATCGACACGCTGCGCGCCGCGATCGCCCCGGTGGCCGCGGCCCGCCCGATCTGGCACGCCGACACCGCCGACTACGCGCGGACGATGGCCGAGGCGGTCGGCCCGGCCGGCTGGCTGCTGGCGTTCAGCGCACTGCTGGTGACGATCGCGGCGGCACTGGCGCTGCCGACCGGCATCCGGCACGAGGGCGCCGTGATCGGCATCGCGATGACCGCCCTGGCGCTGCCCGTCTCGCTCGGCCTGGCCTGGTCCGAGGCGCCCTGGCCGCTGGTGCTGGCGGCGATCGGGCTGGGCGGGGCCGGTCTCTGGGCGGGCACCCACCGGATCGCGATCACGCACGTCGCCGCGGCCGGCGTGGTCGGCCTGTTCGGGGCCGGTGCCGCGCTCTCCGCCACCTGGCTGACCGCCGCGGTGCTGACCGCCCTGGCCGGCGCCGGCGTGATGGTGACCATCGCGGCCCGGGCGATCCCGGTCCGGTTGTTCGCCTGGGTGGTCGGCGACTGGGCGTCCGGCGCGGCCGCGCTGGCCATCCCGGGCGCCGCGGTGACCGCGGCGCTGGCCATCTCGGACACCGGACAGGGTCCGCCGCCCACCGCCGCGGCCACCGTCCCGGCGCTGGCCGCCGGCTTCCTCGCGGTGGCCGGCACGCTCAGCTACGCCGCGGTGTTCCAGGTGGCCCGCCGGGAGATCAGCTTCCCGCTGACCGTCGGCACCGGGGTGGGCGCGGTCGCGATGGCGGTGGCCGCCCTGTTCGCGCCCGGCCGCACCATCCCCGACGTGTGCGTGGGCGCGCTGCTGCTCGGCGCGGCGCTGCTGCTGTTCCTGGCCAAGACGATCGACAACCGCGGCCGGACCGACCGGGACCTGGACGGCCCGGACCTGGCCGCCGCGGCCGCCACCGTGGCGATCTGCGGCGCGCTGGCCCGGGTGGCCGCGCTCGCCTTCCCGACCGCGCCGCTGGCCGTGGCCGGCGTGGTGGTGCTGCTGGTCGGCATGGGCGTGACCGTGCTGATGGACGACTGGAAACGCGGGCCGTCCCGCGGCCTGGCGATCGCCGCCCTGGTGGTCGCCGGGCTGGCCGGCTGGCAGGCGATCGGCGGCAGCCTGCGGATCCTCTCCGCGCCCGGCCCGCTGTGGCAGTTCGACGTCGACAGCTTCGTCACCGATCCGCCGGCGGGCGCCTGGCAGGCCCCGTTCGCGCTGGTCATGGTCGCCATCACGGCCGCCATCGGGCTGCCCAAGCCGTGGTCGCACTACGCCTCCGGGGTGTGCGCCGCGCTGGCCGCGATGGGCGCGCCCTGGGCCCTCGGGCTGCCCTGGTGGTCCCCGTTGCTGATCGGCGCCGCGGTCGCCACGGCGTACGCGATGGCCGCCCTGGCCACCACCGACCCGCGCGCCGCCCGGGCCCGGGCCACGGTGGCCGGGGTGGTCCTGCTGCACGCCGCCACGGTCGGCCTGGCCCGCCCCTGGTCGACCGGGATGGCGCTGCTCACCGTGGTGCTGCTCGGCGCGCTGGTCGCGGTGACCGCCCGGCTGCCGCAGGCGTCCGACGCGGAGCACGGCCTGCTGCCCGCCCACCGGGCGCAGATCGGCGGCGCCGCCACCGGGGCCGTGCTGCTCGCCCTGCCCGGGGTGTTCGCCGCCTTCGCCGCCGAGCAGGGCCACGACGCCCAGGTGGTGCTGACCGCCGCGCTGGCCGGGTCGAGCCTCGGCCTGGCGCTGCTCGCCATGTTCGGCCGGGACATCCCGCAGTACCTGCCTTGGTCCACCATCGGGCTGGTCCTCGGCGCGACGGTGACCGCGCTGGTCTCGGTCGGGACGGAGTTCCCGACCGCGCTCTACGCCGCCGCCGCCGCCCTGCTCGGCGTGCTCGCCGAAATGCTGCGCGGCGCGGTCCCGCTGCCGGTCCGGCCGGCCGTGGTCGACGAGTTCCCGGCCGGCGACATCCGCTACCACCGGGCCCGCCGGCTCCGTGGCGGCGGCCTGTTCCAGCGCTGGCGGCAGGACCCGGCGACCGGCGCGGTGATGCTCGCCCTGCTGCCCACCGTGCTGGCGCTCTTCTCACTGGCCCCGGCCCTGCGCGCGGCGCTGCTCGACCCGATGAGGCAGCTCGGCGCGATCTGGCAGGGCCCGGTCCCGGAGCTGGTCAGCCCGGCCGCCGGCAACGTCGACGGGACCAGCGCGCTGGCCGCGGTGCTGCTCACCGGGGCGGCCGCGCTGGCCGCGCTCGGCTTCGGCGGCCGCCCGGCGGAGACCGTCCCGGTGATCCTGCCCGGCGTGGCGCTCACCCTGCTGATCACCCCGATCGCGCTGCACGCCGGGTTCCCGGCGGCGACCGGCGCGGCGCTGGTCGTCTTCACCATCTCGATGCTCGGCCTGGCGCTCACCCTGCCACCGGGCGCCAGCCGCGCGTCGCTGCTACGCGGCACCCGCACCGTGGTCTTCGCGATCGGCCTGCTGGCCGGCGGCGCCGGGCTGGCCGGCAGCCTGGCCCGGGAGGACCTGACGCTGTTCACCCTGGGCAGCGCGGTCGGCGTCGGCCTGGTCGCCGCGGTCGCCGGGCGCACCTCGACCGCCCGCCTGCTGGGCTGGCTGTTCGCCGCGCTGATGGGCCAGATGTTCGTGCTGGCCACGGCGATGTCGCTGGGCCTGGACCGGCACTGGGCGGCGTTCGGGGTGCTCGCCGTGGGCGCCGGGCTGCTTGCCCTGGAGTCGCTGCTCCCCCGGCTCGGCCTGGCGCAGTACCGCGCCGAGGCGGTCACCGTGGAGTGGAGCGGTTACGCCTCGGCGGCCATCGCCGGCGCGCTGGCCTTCGACTCGCCGGCCCACCTGGCCGCGCTGCTGGCCGCCTGGGGCGCGGTGCTCGGCCTGACCGCGTCCCGCCCGGACCGCACGCCCAGCCAGCGCCGCCTGATGTTCTGGCTGGCAGTCGGCTTCGAGATCGTCGGCTGGTGGCTGTTCATCGCGCTGGCCGAGGTGGCCCTGCCGGAGGCCTACACGCTGCCGTTCGCGGCGCTGGCCCTGGCGGTCGGCGTCGTCGAGGCGCACCACCGCCCGGAGCTGAGCAGCTGGGCGGCGTACGGCCCGGCCCTGCTCGCCGCGTTCGTCCCGACCATCGGCATCGTGCTGGCCGGCGGCGACCAGGACGGCCGTGCCCTGATGCTGCTGCTCGGCGGCGTGGCCACGCTGATCATCGGCTCGCGCACCCGGCAGCAGGCCCCGGTGGTGATCGGCACGCTCGCCACCGTGGTCGCCGCGCTGAAGTTCGTCTTCAGCCTGGGCGGCCCCTGGGTCACCCTGGTCCCGGTCGGCGTGATCCTGATCTTCCTGGGCGCGACGAGCGAGAGCCGCCGCCGCACCCAGGAGCTCCGCACCCGCGTCTCACAGATGCGCTGACCGGCCCGGCCCGGCCCGGCCCGGCGCTGGCGAGCGATGCGCTGACCGGCCGGGTCCGGGGCCGAAGCCGGCGAGCGATGCGCTGACCGGCCCGGCGCCGGCTCAGGGTGCCCGCGATCCGCGGGCCCGCTCCTGCTCCAGCACCGCCTCCAGGTCGGCGAGGCGGCGCAGGCCCTGCAGCGGCCGGCGCAGCCGATGGTTGCCGGCCAGCTCCGGCTCGTGCCGGGCCAGGAAGTTCCAGTACCCGGCGGTGTACGGGCAGGCGTCCGCGCCCACCCGGACCTTCGGGTCGTACCGGCACCCGCCGCAGTAGTCGCTCATCCGGTGCAGGTAGGCGCCACCGGCGGCGTACGGCTTCGTGCTCATCCGGCCGCCGTCGGCGTACTGGCTCATCCCGACCACGTTCGCCGTCATCACCCACTCGTACCCGTCGACGAAGCTGCGGTGGAACCAGTCGGCGACCGCCCCGGGCCGCCAGCCGCGCTGCATCGCGTAGTTGCCGAGCACCATCAGCCGCGGGATGTGGTGGACCCAGCCGCGGTCCCGGACCCCGGCCAGCACGTCGGCCAGGCAGCGCGCCCGCACCGCGTCGGCGTTCAGCTCGGCGAACCCTGTCGGCAGCTGCCCGCGGGCGTTCAGCTCGTTCGCCGCCCGGTACTCCGGCTCGAAATACCAGTAGAGGTGCCAGACGAAGTCGCGCCAGCCGAGAATCTGCCGGATGAACCCTTCGGCGCTGGCCAGCGGCACGTCGCCGGCCCGGTAGGCGCCCTCGGCGGCGTCGATCACCTCGACCGGGTCGAGCAGGCCCAGGTTGATCGCCGGGCTGAGCATGCTGTGCGCCATCCGGGGGTCACCGGCCAGCATCGCGTCCTCGTACGGCCCGAACGCCGGCAGCCGGTGCTCGACGAAGTGCCGCAGCCGGGCCAGCGCCTCCGCCCGGGTCGCCGGGAACAGCCGCGGACCGTCCCGGCCGACGAAGGTGATCCCGTCGTCCCGCGCCCACCGGTCCAGATCCGCCCGGACCTGCTCGTCGATCTCGTCCTCGACGATCGCCGGCGGCGCCGGGACGCCCAGCCGCCCGGCACCGCGCGGCGGCGGCTCCCGGTTCTCCTCGTCCAGGTTCCACCGGCCGCCGGCCGGCTCGCCGCCGTCCATCAGCACCTCGTGGTGCCGCCGGGCGAACCGGTAGAAGTCCTCCAGCCGCAGATGGTCCCGCTCACCCGCCCAGCGCACGAAGTCCGGCGGGGCGGTGACGAAGCCGCGCGGCGGCAGCATCTCGACGTCCGGCAACCGCCGGACCAGACCGCGGGCGGCCCGGGAGGTGGGATGGCACACGGTGAGCGGTTCGGTCACCGCTTCGGCGTACGTCTCCGCACGCACCAGCCGCACGTCGCCGTCCCGGGCCCGGTGCCGCAGCGCGGAGAGCACCAGGTGGGCCTTCTGCCGGTGGAAGGCCCGGCGCCGGAACACCGCCTTGGACTCGATCAGCAGCACCGGCTGATCGGGCGCGTCCAGGAAGTGCGGCCCGAGCTGATCGGCGAACAGCCAGCGACGTCTCACCGCCACCATGCTGCCGGATCGGCGGCCTAACCGAGCAGTTTGTCGCGGAGCGCGGCGTCCTTCTCGGCGACCAGTTTCTCCAGCCCGGCCTGGAAGTCGACCATCTTCTGCCGCAGCCCCGCGTCGGACGCCCCGAGGATCCGGACCGCGAGCAGCCCGGCGTTCCGCGCGCCGCCGATCGACACGGTGGCCACCGGCACCCCGGCCGGCATCTGCACGATCGACAGCAGCGAGTCCATCCCGTCCAGGTGCTTCAGCGGCACCGGGACGCCGATCACCGGCAGCGGGGTGAGCGCCGCGACCATGCCGGGCAGGTGCGCCGCGCCGCCGGCCCCGGCGATGATCGCCTTGATCCCGCGCCCGGCCGCCGACTCGGCGTAGTCCACCATCTTGCGCACCGTCCGGTGTGCGGAGACCACACCGACCTCGAACGGCACCTCGAACTCGGCCAGCGCCAGCGCGGCCGCCTCCATGGTCGGCCAGTCCGAGTCGCTGCCCATGATGATGCCGACGGAGGGAGCCATCACTTGCCTTCCTGAAGCCACTGGGCGGCCCGCGCGGCCCGCGCGCGCACCGATGCCAAGTCGTCGCCGAGCACCGTGACGTGCCCGATCTTGCGGCCCGGGCGGACCTGCTTGCCGTAAAGGTGCACCCGGGCGTCCGGGACCTCGGCGAACAGGTGGTGCAGCCGCTCGTCGATCGAGATGCCGCCCGGCTCGCCACCCAGCACGTTCGCCATCACGACGACCGGGGCGGTCAGCGCGGTGGCGCCCATCGGGTAGTCCAGGACGGCCCGCAGGTGCTGCTCGAACTGCGAGGTCCGGGCCCCCTCGATGGTCCAGTGCCCGGAGTTGTGCGGGCGCATGGCCAGCTCGTTCACCACGATGCCGGCGTCGGTCTCGAACAGCTCGACGGCCAGCAGGCCGACCACCCCCAGCTCGGTGGCCAGGTCGATGGCGAGCTGCTGGGCCTCCAGCGCGAGCTCCTCGGGCAGGTCCGGCGCCGGGGCGATCACCTCGACGCAGATCCCGTCCCGCTGCACGGTCTCCACCACCGGGTAGGCCGCGACCTGCCCGAACGGCGACCGCGCGACGAGCGCCGCGAGCTCCCGGCGGAGCGGCACCCGCTCCTCGACGATCAGCGGGATGCCGGTCGACACCAGGTCCTCGGCGGCCTCCCGGGAGCCGACCATCCAGACACCGCGGCCGTCGTAGCCGCCGCGGGTGGCCTTGGCCACCACCGGCCAGGAGCCGCCGGCGAACGCCTCGATCTCCTCGGCGGTGCTGACCCGGGCCCATCGCGGCACCGGCGCGCCGAGCGCGGCCAGCCGTTCCCGCATCATGCCCTTGTCCTGGGCGAAGACCAGCGCGGCCGAGCCGGGGAAGATCTTCACACCCTCGGCCTCGAGCGCCTGGATGTGCTCCGTCGGCACATGCTCATGATCGAACGTGACCGCGTCGCACCCCTTGGCGAACTCACGCAGCGCCGCAAGATCGGTATGCGTGCCGATCGGCACGTCCGCGGCGACCAGCGCGGCGGAGTCGTCAGGCTTCTCACTGAGCACACGCAGTGACTGACCGAGAGAAATCGCGGCCTGGTGGGTCATCCGGGCGAGCTGCCCGCCCCCCACCATGCCGACCACAGGCAGACCGGTTCGGGTATCCATCGCCCGCCCAGCCTAGCGACGCGATCCCGACCTCCGGAAATCAACCCGGCGCCCGTCCCACTTCCGGCCACCACCCCAAGATCAAAACCTTTTCCAGTACGACCGGAGCGCCGCCCGCCAGGCACCGGACGACCCCGTTCGATGCAGGACATCGGCAGATGCGGTCACTAGCATGGCGGTATGAGCGCAGAGGCATTCGCGAAGTCCTTGCCACCTGTCATCACGCTCGAAAACCTCACCGCGCTGATCGAGGGTGATGAATTCGGTCATCGGTTCGAACTGAGTACCGAGGGAGCGGTCACCATCACGCCGCCGCCCGACGCGGAGCACGCCGGAATCGCCAGCGACCTGTTCGCATGGCTCCTCGCCGCCGGTTGGCCGCCGCGGCAGATCCTGCAAGCCGTGGGCATCCGCATTTCACTGCCGGAGGGCGACGGTGGTCGCATACCGGATCTGACTCTCTGGACAGAGCCTCCGCAGGGAGTCTGGCCGGAGACAACCCGCCTGGTACTAGCCATCGAGATCGTCTCGCCCAGTTCCCGGACCACCGATCGGGAGCACAAGGTCAAGGAATATGCTCGCGCCGGCATCCCCCACTACTGGGTGGTCGACCGCGACCCGGCGAACACGGTGACCCTTTATCGCAGCAACGGGAGCGACGACTACGAGACGGCGGCCAAGCTGCCCCTCGCCTGGCTGTTGCAGTCCTCCCCGGGAGACCACCTGCCGTCGGCGAACTGACCCTCGTCAGCGCTGGAAGCCGGCGATCAGGTCCGCGGCCGAGGTGACCGGGCGGTCGCAGACGAAACCGCGGCAGACATACGCCGTCGGTTTGCCGTCGATCATCGGACGGTCGGCCAGCAGCGGAACCCCCGGCAGGTCCGGGGCGCCGGCCACGATCACCGTGCCGGCGGGCGCCTCCCGATAGGCCTCGGTGACCAGCGGATCCGTCAGATCGGCGGTGGCGATCGCGATCTCGTACGGCCCGGCCAGCGCCGCCTCGGCCACCATCGCCGAGTAGCCGGCGAACCGCGGGTGCCCGCCGATCAGCGGGCCGACCGTGGCCAGCGCCGCGTCCGCCGCCTCCCGGTACGCCGTCTCGCCGGTCAGCGCCGCGTAGCCGACCAGCGCCGCGCAGACCGAGGCCAGCCCGGACGGCGTGGCGTTGTCGGTCGGGTCGGCCGGGCGGGTGAGCAGCTTCTCGGCGTCGTCCGCGGTGTCGTAGAAGCCGCCGGACGGCGTACCGAAATGGGCCAGAGCGACATCTAGCAACCCGCCCGCCAACCGCAACCAGCGCGGATCCGCCGTGATCTGATGCACGGCCAGGAACCCCTCGGCGACGCACCCGTAGTCGTCCAGCACCCCGACCGGCTCGCCGACCCGGCCGTCCCGGGACACCCGCCGCAGCCGGCCGTCCACCAGGTGCCGGTCGGCCAGCACCTCGGCGAGCGCGACCGCCGCGGCGTGCGAGTCCGCCGAGCCGGTCAGCACCGCGTGCTCGGCCAGCGCGGTGATCGCCAGCCCGTTCCAGGAGGCGACCACCTTGTCGTCGCGGGCCGGTTGCGGGCGCTGCGCGCGGGCCGCGAGCAACCGGGCCCGGACGTCCTGCCAGCGGCTGACGATCGCCGGATCGGCCGCGTCGATGTCGCGGGCCAGCACCAGCACGCTCCTGCCGTGCTCGAAGGTGCCGTCCGGGGTGACCCGGAAGAGGTCGGCGGCCCAGGCCCCGTCGTCGTCGCCGAGCACCTCGGCCAGCTGGGCCGGGGTCCACGCGTAGGTCAGGCCCTCCACCCCGTCGGTGTCCGCGTCCAGCGCCGACGCCAGCCCACCGGCCGGCGTGCCCAGGTCGCGCAGCAGGAACGCGGCGGTCTCGTCGGCCACCCGCCGGGCCAGCACGTCCCCGGTCAGCCGCCAGAGCTGGGTGTAGACCCGCAGCAGCAGCGCGTTGTCGTAGAGCATCTTCTCGAAGTGCGGCACGGTCCAGTGCGCGTCCACCGCGTAGCGCGCGAAACCACCGGCCAGCTGGTCGTAGATGCCGCCGCGGGCCATCTGCTCGCCGGCGTGCCGGGCCAGCTCCAGGGCCTCGGCCGAGCCGGTCCGCTCATGGTGGCGCAGCAGGAAGAGCAGGTTCATGTGCGGCGGGAACTTGGGCGCGCCGCCGAACCCGCCGTAGGCCTGGTCGTGCTCCTTGGCCAGTCCCTCGGCGGCCGCGGCCAGCAGCTCCGCCGAGATCGGCGCGGTCGGGCCGCCGACCAGCTGGGCGCCGCCGACCGCCTCGACCACCGCGGCGCCCTGCTTGACCACGTCGTCGCGCTGCTCCCGCCAGGCCGTGCTGACCGAGGTGAGCAGCCGGGTGAAGTGCTGTTTCGGGAAGTAGGTGCCGCAGAAGAACGGGTCCCCGCCGGGCGTGGCGAACACCGTCATCGGCCAGCCGCCCTGCCCGGTCATCGCCTGGGTGGCGGTCATGTAGACGGCGTCCACGTCGGGCCGCTCCTCGCGATCCACCTTGATCGCCACGAAACCCTCGTTGAGCTGCGCAGCGACCGCCTCGTCCGCGAAGGACTCGTGCGCCATCACGTGACACCAGTGGCAGGCGGCATAACCCACCGAGATCAGCACCGGCACGTCGCGCCGGCGGGCCTCCTCGAACGCCTCGTCACACCACGGCCACCAGTCGACCGGGTTGTCCCGGTGCTGCAGCAGGTAGGGCGAAGTGGCGTCGGCGAGACGGTTGGCCATGTCCCCACCCTCTCACGCCGGGTGGACGGCGACGATCACGAAGCGCCGTCGGCGCGCAGCGGGGTGATCGTGGCGGAGGAGGATCCGCGCAGCTGGGACAGCGCCTGCACGATCTTGTCGGCGGGCATCGGCTTGCAGAAGTGGTAGCCCTGGGCGGACGGGCAGCCGAGCGCGATCAGCGCGGCCCGCTGCTCGATCGTCTCGATCCCCTCGGCCACCACCCGGACCCCGAGCCGGGCGCCCAGCTCGACCGCGCCGCGCACCACCGCGCCGGCAGCCGGGGAGTCGATCATCTCGTCCACGAACGACCGGTCGATCTTGATCTCGTCGACCGGCATCCGGGTGACCGAGGCCAGCGAGGAGAACCCGGTGCCGAAGTCGTCCAGCGAGACCTGCACCCCGCCGGCCCGCAGCCGGGCCAGCACCTCGTCGACGATCTCCTGCTCGCTGACCGCCACCGACTCGGTGATCTCCAGGACCAGCCGGGACGCCGGCGTCCGGTGCCGCCGCAGCGCCTCGGTGACTTGGGCCGGGAAGGTCGGGTCGGTCAGGCTGCGAGCCGACACGTTGACCGAGACCGGCACGTCGATGCCGTGCGCGGTCCAGTCCGCGGCGGCGGCCAGGGCCAGGTCGAGCACCCGGCGGGTGAACGGGATGAGCAGCTCGCTGCGCTCCACCGCGGGCAGGAACTCGGCCGGCGAGAGCTGGCCGCGCCGCGGGTGCCGCCAGCGGACCAGCGCCTCACAGCCGGTCGGCTCGGCGGTGATCAGGTCGACCGCGGGCTGCAGGTGCAGCATGATCTGGTCGTCGGCGGCGAACGCGTCCTGCAGCTCGGCGAGCAGCGCCAGCCGGTCGGTGCTGCTGGCGTCCTGCCCGGCGTCGTAGGTGCCGACGGTCAGGCCCTGCTCCTTGGCCCGGCGGGCGGCCAGCTCGGCGCGCCGCAGCAGCTCACCGACCTCGACCTGGCCGGCCGGGGCGACCACCGCGCCGACCGTGACCTCGACGGCCAGCCGCACCCCGGCCACCCGCATCGGCAGCCGCAGCTGCTCGACCAGCTCCCGGGCCCGGCGCAGGGCCTGGGACAGCGAGTGCGGCGCCGCGGACGCGCCGGCCAGCGCGGTCAGCCCGGGCAGCAGCAGCGCGAACTCGTCGTCGCCGGTGCGCGCCACCAGCTCGCCGGGCCGGGCCTGCTCGACCAGCCGCTCGGCGATCAGCCGGAGCACCTCGTCGCCGCCGCGGTGCCCGAGCGTGCTGTTCACCTCGCGGAAGTCGACCACGTCGAGCAGCAGCAGGGCGGCCGGCCGGCCGCGCTCGCCGCCGCGCAGTGCCGCGTCCCCGTCGCTGACCAGCGCGGACCGGTTGATCAGACCGGTCAGCGGGTCGTGCACCCGGTCGTGCGCGACCCGGGCGTCCAGCTCGGCGATCCGCTGGTGGGCGGCCGCGTCGCGGAGCGCCCCGGCCAGCGCCTCCCCGTAGGCGGTGAGGGCGGCCTCGTCATGCCGCACCGGCAGGGCCGGCTCGCCGAGCCAGACGGTCAGCTCGCCGACCGGCCGCCCGGCCACCGCCATGCTCCGGGTCACCGCCGGGCCGGAACGCGCCGCGTCCGGGCTCTCCCCCGGCCCGTCCTGGGTGTATTTCCGGTTGCCGTGCTCGGAGAGCAGCTCCAGCTGCACCCGGCGGGCGCCGAAGACGTCCAGCGCGCCGCGCAGCCCGGCCCGGGCCACCTCGGCCTCGCTGACCCCGGGCAGCCGCGCGGTGGCCGCGGCGAACGCCTCCCACATCCGGCGCTCCTCGGCGGCCCGCAGGTGGAAGCGGTAGGTGCGGTGCAGCAGCCAGAGCACCGGGCCGAAGGCGAGCAGCCAGAGCGGCTCACGGACCAGCGCGTAGACCGCGGCCAGGCCGACGATCACGTTCCCCGCCGACATCGGCGCCTTGGCGTAGAGCACCTTGGCGGCGACCTGGGCCGGCGGGACGTCCCGCTGCAGGGTGAGGGTGAGCACCACCAGACCGAAGGTGATCAGCAGGTAGGTGCCCGCGCCGGCGACCAGGGCCAGCGCCAACCGGCCGCTGCGCACCCCGGCGTCACCGGCCAGCAGCGAGGTGACCAGGGCGGCCGCCGAGACCCCGAGCGTCATCGAGGCGACCAGATGGACCACCTCGGCCGGGTTGCGCACCCCGATCAGCCAGGCCAGCAGCAGCCAGGCGGCGCCGACCCCGGCCAGCGTGGCGGTCGGCAGCCAGCCGGCCGGGCAGATCACCAGGCCGACCACCACGGCCGCCTCGGCCCAGCTCACCGAGACCGCGTCCGGACCGAGCCGGAAGCGCAGGCCGGCCAGCTGCGCGATGGCGGCCAGCACGGCGGCCACGCACACGCCGTCGACCGGCGACAGCGGACTGCCGGGCGGCAGGTGCGGGGTCTGCAGGGCGCCCAGGAAGACCGCCGCGACGGCGGCGACGACCAGGGTGACGGTCAGGACGCGGACCGGCTGGGAGCGCCCGGCCAGGGCGGTCCACGCGCGACGGTACGGTGCGGAGGGACCGCTCATGATCGGGCCCGGCGGGACGGCACGGGAAAATGCACGTGCAGATGGCCCGGGGAGACTCGGCGCCGGAGTGCACTCATCTCGGCGCCCCCTTCCGCGCAGGGTCCCGGGAGCCGTATGGCCCCCGGCGGAAGGCTAAATCAATCCCGATGAACGCAACAGGGCTTGACGGCGGCGGACCACCGCCACTCGTCGCCCACCGCGAACCGGACGGCCGGTGCGATGGGCGACATCACGATCATCGAGTGGTCCGGCCGGTGTCCGATGCGGACTCGCTTTTGTCCTCATCGACCGTCGCCACCTCGGACTCCGCACCGTCGCCGGCCTTGGCCGATCGATGCGCTTCGACATCTCCGGCGGCGTCGCCGCCGGAGCGCTCGAGATCTTCATTGAGCCGCGCGATTTCCGCCACACGTCCGCGCTCGGCCTCGTCGTCGAAACTGTCGGGAAGCCGACGAATGCGCTTGTTCATGTTGCGGATCAACGCGACCGTCGCTATGCACATCAGGACGATCAGGAACAGGCCCATCGGGCCGGCGAGCCCGCCGTCCCGGGTGTCCCCGAAGTTGTTGGCCGCGAAAATGTCCACGTCCCCAAGAGTACTGCTCAGGCCGCTTCGACCTTCTCCCGGATGCCCGCGAACAGGTCGGACTCCGGAACCGGGCTGTCCACCAGCGAGCGGGCCAGCTCGAAGTCCTCGGTCGGCCACACCTTCTGCTGCATCTCCAGCGGGATGTGGAACCAGAACCCGTCCGGGTCGACCTGGGTGGCGTGCGCCCGCAGCGCGTCGTCGCGGATCGCGAAGTACTCCCCGCACTCGACCCGAGTGGTGATCTTGTCGCCCCGGTCCTGCCGGTCCGACCACTTCTCCAGCCACTCCGCGTACGGCGACTCCAGGCCGGCCGCGAGCATGCCCTCGTGCAGCGCCAGCATCCGGGCCCGGGTCCAGCCGGAGTTGTAGTACAGCTTCAGCGGCTGCCACGGCTCGCCCAGCTCCGGGTAGAGCTCCGGGTCGCCGGCCTGCTCGAAGGCGACCACCGCCACCTTGTGGCACATGATGTGGTCGGGGTGCGGATATCCGCCGTTCTCGTCGTAGGTGGTCATCACGTGCGGCCGGAACTCGCGGATCAGCTTGATCAGCGGTTTCGCCGCCTCCTGCGGGTCCTGCAGGCCGAAACAACCCTCCGGCAGCGGCGGCAGCGGGTCACCCTCGGGCAGCCCGGAGTCGACGAAGCCCAGCCAGGCCTGGTCCACCCCGAGGATCTCGCGGGCCCGGTCCATCTCCTTGCGCCGGATGTTGGTGATGTCCGCCAGCACCTCGGGGCGGTCCATCTTCGGGTTCAGCACGCTGCCGCGCTCGCCACCGGTGCAGGTGGCCACGAGCACCTTGGCCCCCTCGGCGACGTATTTCGCCATCGTGGCGGCGCCCTTGCTGGACTCGTCGTCCGGGTGGGCGTGCACAGTCATGAGACGCAGTTGCTCAGCCACAGTTGTTAAGACCCTCTCGACCTGGCCTGCCAGCCAGCAGGCCGAGCTCGGCTGCGATGATGAAACACTGCCATTCTTGCCGATCCCCCGACGACAAACGCACGAGAGGGCTGCCAGGTGAGCGAGACGCGCGCCACAACCCCGGTTTTCCCGCCCGGGCGGTATGGCCGGCGCCGGGACGGCCGCCGGCGCCGCCCGCTGGCCCTGATCGTGGCCGCTGTCGTCTTCGGCGTCGGCGCCCTCGGGCTGACCTGGGCCTATTACCAGAAATTCGGGCAGACCAACTACAGCCCGGAGATCATCGGCTGGAACGAGCCGGCCGACACCGCCATGGTGATCAAGTTCCGGGTCCGGGTGCCGGCCGGCGAGACCGCCTCGTGCGTGCTGCGCGCCCGTGACTACCAGGGCTACGAGCTGGGCACCCGGACCGTGACGGTGCCCGCCCCGGACGGCGGCGGCGAGGTGGTGGTCGCGGAGACCGTGCCGACCACCGCGCGCGCCTCGGTGGGCGACGTGATGAGCTGCCGCCCGGCCGGCTGACCCGGTCCGGAGATCGACCGAGCCGGCGTACGGCGTACCGCTGGTAAGGTTGGTGATTCGCTGCGTTTCCGACGCACTCAGTTGTGCACTGCCCGTCCCAGCTTTTCGCACTTCCTGTCCAGCAAGGAGATCGACCGTGTCCAGTTCCCAGGCCCCGAAGACCTGGCTCTCCCAGGACGCATACGACCGGCTGCAGGCCGAGCTCGACGAGTTGATCGCAGGCCGGCCGGCGATAGCGGCGGAGATCAACGCCCGGCGCGAGGAGGGCGACCTCCGGGAGAACGGCGGCTACCACGCGGCCCGCGAGGAGCAGAGCCGCCAGGAGGGCCGGATCCTGTACTTGAAGGAGTTCCTGCGCAACTCCGAGGTCGGCGAGGTCCAGGCCGCCGACTCGGTGGTGCCCGGCTCGGTCGTGACGATCTACTTCGACGACGACCAGGCCGACACCGAGACGTTCCTGCTCGGCTCGCGGGAGATCTCGTCGACCACCGACCTGACCGTCTACAGCCCGGAGTCGGCGCTCGGCAAGGCGATCCTCGGCGCCCGCCCCGGCCAGACCGTGACCTACACGGCCCCCAGCGGCGCCGACATCAAGGTCACCGTGGTCAAGTTCGGCGCCTTCGAGGGCTGACCCTCACCAGTTCGCGGCAACGAGCTCGCGGCGCACTCGCTCGTAGTGCGCCGCGAGCTCGTCGTCCATCCGGGCCCGCTCCGCCTCGGTCAGCACCACCGCGGCCGGCTGCGCCTCCCGCCCGGCGATCAGCCCGGCCCGCAGGCCGAAAGGCGGATGAGAGGCGAAAAGCGACGCTTCGGTACGCCGACTGAGCTGTCGATACGCCGGAACGTCCGCGGACAGCCCGGTCCGCGCCTGTCCCGCCGCAGTCCGCCAGGCCGCCGCCCCGTTCCCGGCCCGCGCCTCCCGCCGCACCACGGTGTCGATCGCCTCGTCGAACAGGAACTGGTCGCACAGCCGGATCGCGGCCTCGCTGCCGGCCGCCCGCGCCGCCATCTCGTCGGCCAGGTACTCGGCGCGCTGCGAGTCACGCATGCTGATCCACACCAGCACCAGGTGCACCGACAAGAAGAACCTGGCCGCCGTCCGGGCCAGGAAGTCGACCACCATCTCGACGAAGCCGCTGCGACGTCCCCGGGGCGCCAGCAGGTACGCGACCTGTCCGAGAGTGGTCACCGCAGCCTGGGTCACCACCCCGCGCCGCACGTCCCCGTTCACGAAGTGACCCAGCTCGTGCCCGAGCAGCGCGACCCGTTCCTGCGGGTCCAGCACCGCCCAGAGCGGGGCGCCCAGGCAGAGCACCCGCTGGCGGCGCACCCCGATCGTCGCGGTGAACGCGTTCCGGTCGGCGGAGAGCAGCACCACGTCCGGTATCGGCGCGCCGATCGCCCCCGCCACCCGCTCGATCACGTCGAAAAGCGCTGGCGCGGTGGCCCGGTCCAGCTGCTGCGCGCCCGCAGCGAGCCGGGACAATCGGCCCAGCCGCGGCCGGAGCACCACCGCGATCAGCACCAGCACCAGCCCGATCAGGTTGACCGGCGTGAAGAAGTCGTAGGTGAGCAGCCAGACCCCGGTCACCAGCAGCGCGCCGACCGCGGCGAGCAGCACCACGGACAGGACGATCGTGGCGATCCGGGCCGCCGATGCCCGGCGGCCGGCCAGCGGCGCGCCCTTGAGCTCGGCGAACTGCCGCTCGGTCAGCCAGTACGCGGTGCCGAACAGGCGCCGGTCCACCCAGCGCCAGCCGATCTCCGGCGCCCGGTCCGCCTCGAACCGGTCCAGGTTCCACTCACAGGCCGGGCACCAGGGCTCGGCGGACCGCTTGCTGATCGTCGCCGCCGCGCACTTCGGGCAGCTCTCCCCCACCGACACCATCGACACGGGTCAAGATCATCCAGGGCGGGGCGGCGACCCGCAACCCCGGGGTCAGGGGGTGGCGTCGGCCAGCAGGGAGACCCGGTAACCGGCGTCGCGGAGGGCGCTGATCAGCGCCGACGAGTGGGCCGGGCCGCGGGTCTCGACGGACAGCGCCACCTCCACCTCGCCGAAACCGAGCCGCGGGCTCTGCCGGGAGTGCACCACGTCGACGATGTTGGCCCGCTGGTCGGCGATCTCCCGGAGCATCCCGACCAGCTGGCCGGGCCGGTCGGTGCAGCGGACCGCGAGGCGCAGGTAGCGCCCGGCCGAGGCGAGCCCGTGCTCGATCACCTTGAGCAGCAGCATCGGGTCGATGTTGCCGCCGGACAGGATCGCCACCACCGGGCCGCCGTCGCGAGCCGGCACGTACGCCCCGGTGAGCAGGGCGGCCACCGCGGCCGCGCCGGCCGGCTCGACCACCATCTTGTGCCGCTCCAGCAGCACCAGCAGGGCCGCCGACAGGTCCTCGTCGGTGACCGTGACCACCTCGTCGACCAGCTTCGCGACGTGCGCGAAGGTCAGCTCGCCGGGCCGCATCACCGCGATGCCGTCGGCGATGGTCAGGCACGAGTCCAGCTTCTGCGGCGCGCCGGCGGCCAGCGAGGGCGGGAAGGCCGCCGCCCCGCTCGCCTGCACCCCGACGATCCGCAGGTCGGGCCGGAGCGCCTTGGCCGCGACCGCGAGACCGGAGATCAGCCCGCCGCCGCCGACCGCGGTGATGATGGTGGCCGCCTCCGGGCACTGCTCCAGGATCTCCAGCGCCACCGTGCCCTGGCCGGCGATCACGTCCGGGTGGTCGAACGGGTGGATCAGCACCGCGCCGGTCTGCCGGGCGAAGTCGGCGGCCGCGGCGAGCGCGTCGTCGACGCTGGTCCCGGCGTACTCGACGGAGGCGCCGTACCCCTTGGTCGCGGTCACCTTGGGCAGCGGCGCGCCCTCCGGCATGAAGACGGTCGCCTTGATGCCGAGCAGCCCGGCGGCGAGCGCCACGCCCTGCGCGTGGTTGCCGGCGCTGGCCGCGACCACGCCCCGGGCCCGCTCCGCGTCGGAGAGGCGGGCGATCCGGGTGTAGGCCCCGCGCACCTTGTACGACCCGGCCCGCTGCTGGTTCTCGCACTTGAGCCAGACCGGCACCCCGGTGATCTCAGTGAGCGGGCGGGAGGTCACCAGCGGCGTGGTCTTCACGACCCCGCCGAGCAGATCCCGGGCGGCTTCGACGTCGGCCAGGGCGAGCAGGTCGGTCATGGCTGCCCATCCTGCCACCCGGGCCGGCGGCGTCACACGAGGGCGTGACGCTGCCAGGGGTTCTGCACCTCGAACTGCCCGGCCACGGAGAGCAGCAGCAGCTCCGAGTCGGGCGGGCCGACCAGCTGCACGGCCAGCGGCAGCCCGTCCGGCCGGAAGCCGACCGGCACCACGATGGCCGGCAGCCCGGCGAAGTTCCACGGCGCGGCGTACGGCGCGTACTCCGCGTTCGCCCGCATGTTGCGGTACCACGGGATCGACGAGTACTGCAGGGCCGGCGGCGGCGCGGTGGCCAGCGCCGGGGTGAGCAGCAGGTCCACGTTGCGGTCGGCGAAGAACCGGATGGACCGCTCCCGCCACCCGTCGCGCTGCGACTGCCGGACCAGGCCGGCCCGCATCGCCGCCTTGCCCAGCCGGATGTGCCGCTGGGTGCGCGGCTGCAGACTGCGCAGATCAAGACCTTCCGAGTTCCGGTACGCCCCCGCGAACCAGGTGGCCAGCACGCCGAGCTGCACCCCGGTGGGGTAGCGCGGATCCGCCTTGATCGTGTCGTGCCCCGCCTCGACCAGCAGTTTCGACGCGGTGGCGACCGCCGAGACGTTCGCCTCGTCCGGTTTCACCCCGGAGATCGGCGAGCGCAGCGACACGCCGACCCGCAGTTTCGCCGGCTCGACCAGTTTCACCGGGGCCTGCCCGGAGAGCACGCTGAAGCCGAGCGCGGCGTCCGCCACCGTGGTGGTCAGCACGCCGTTCTCCACCAGGCCGAACCAGTCCATGTCGCCGAAGTCGACCGGCACCACGCCGCGGCCCGGCTTGAGCCCGACCAGGCCGCAGCAGGCCGCCGGGATCCGGATCGAGCCGAGCCCGTCGTTGCCCTGGGCCATCGGGACCAGCCCGGCGGCCACCGCGGCGGCCGAGCCACCGGACGAGCCGCCGGGGGTGCGCTCCAGGTCCCAGGGGTTGCGGGTGGCCCCGTCCTCGTCGTCGGTGACCGCCCAGAGGCCCATCTCCGGCATCTTGGTGACGCCGACCACCACCGCGCCCGCCCCGCGGAGCCGGCGGACCACCTCGTGGTCCTCCTCGGCCACCTCGCGGGTGCGGGCCGCGGCCGAGCCGTGCCAGGTCGGCAGGCCGGCCACGCCGGTGTTCTCCTTGACCGCCACCGGCACCCCGGCCAGCGGCAGGTTCGCCAGGTCCTCCTGCTCGTCGACCTTCTCCGCCTCGGCGATCGCCTCACCGCCGCGGACCACCCGGAACGCGCCGAGCGCCGGGTCCGAGATGGCGATCTGTTCCAGGTGGTCGGCCACGACCTGGGTGGCGTTGGTATCCCCGCGCCGCACCGCCCGGGCGATCTGCTTCGCGGTGGCGCCCACCCAGGTCGTGCTGTCCATGCGCGAACTCTCCCGCGTCCCGAAGTCCCTAGCCGAGCGCCTGCTCCAGATCGGCGAGCAGATCGTCAACGGTTTCGATGCCGACAGACAGTCGCACGAGATCGGCGGGAACTTCAAGCGCTGAGCCCGCAGCCGACAGATGTGTCATCTGCCCCGGGTGCTCGATCAGCGACTCGACGCCGCCCAGCGACTCGGCGAGCACGAAGAGCTTCGCCCGGTTGCAGATCTCGATCGCCTGCTCGGCGCCACCCGCCGCGCGGAACGACACCATGCCGCCGAACCGGCGCATCTGCTTGGCCGCGGTCTCGTGACCCGGGTGGGTGTCCAGCCCCGGGTAGAGCACGCTGGACACCTTCTTGTGCTCGCTCAGGAAGCCGACGATCCGCTCGGCGTTGTCACAGTGCCGATCCATCCGTACGCCGAGGGTCTTGATCCCGCGCAGGGTCAGCCACGCGTCGAACGGACCGTTCACCGCGCCCATCGCGTTCTGGTGGAAGCCCAGCTCGTCGCCGAGGCCGGGGTCCGCCACCACCAGCGCGCCGCCGACCACGTCGGAATGTCCACCCAGGTACTTCGTGGTGGAGTGGATCACCACGTCGGCGCCCAGCGCGAGCGGCTGCTGCAGGTACGGCGAGGCGAACGTGTTGTCCACCGCGAGCAGCGCGTCGTACTCGTGGGCGAGCGCGGCCAGCGCCGGGATGTCGGCGATGTTCAGCAGCGGGTTGGTCGGCGTCTCGGCCCAGATCAGCCGGGTGTGGCCGGGGCGGAACGCGGCGCGCACCGCGTCCGGGTCGTCCAGCGGGGCGGCGGTCCAGTCCAGGCCCCAGCGCTCGGCGACCTTCGCGAAGAGCCGGTAGGTGCCGCCGTACGCGTCGTTCGGGATGACCACGTGGTCGCCGGGCCGGCAGATCGTCCGCAGCAGGGTGTCCTCGGCCGCGAGGCCACTGGCGAAGGCCAGCCCGCGCCGGCCGCCCTCGATCGCCGCGAGGCACTCCTGCAGCGCGTCCCTGGTCGGGTTGCCGGACCGGCTGTACTCGTAGCCGAGCCGCGGGGCGCCCACCGCGTCCTGTGCGTACGTGCTCGTCTGGTAGATCGGCGGAACCACCGCGCCGGTGCGGGGGTCCGGGTCCTGGCCCGCGTGGATGGCGAGGGTGTCGAACCCGTACTGATCGGTTGTCATGTAGCGCAAGGCTAGTCTCACTCCGTGGCGGACTGCGTGTTCTGTGGAATCGTGGCGGGCGATGTCCCGGCGTTCAAGGTCGCCGACGAGCCGTCCGGGCTGGCCTTCCTCGACACCCGGCCGGTGTTCAAAGGGCACGTCCTGGTGGTGCCCCGCCCCCACATCGTCCAGCTCACCGAGCTCCCCGCCGACCTGATCGGCGGGTATTTCGGGCTGGTGCAGCGCCTCAGCGCGGCGGTGCCCGCGGCCCTCGGCACCACCGGGACCTTCGTCGCGATGAACAACCTCGTCTCCCAGTCGGTGCCGCACCTGCACACCCACGTCGTGCCCCGGACCAAGGGCGACGGCCTGCGCGGGTTCTTCTGGCCCCGGCACAAGTACGCCGGCGACGAGGAGGCCGCGGAGTTCGCCGAGAACATCGGTAAGGAATACCGCCGCCTCGGCGTTACAGACAGCGGACGAAGGGAGTGACCGTGTTCCTGCGGCACAAGAAGCTTGACCTGCCCACCGCCGAGACCGCCCTGCCAGGCCGGCTGATCTCGATGCCGGTCGCCGACAAGCACGAGGTCCTGGGCACCCCGCTGGAGGGCCCGTGGCCGGTCGGCTACGAGGTCGCCGTCTTCGGGATGGGCTGTTTCTGGGGCGCCGAGCGGATCTTCTGGCAGCTGCCGGGCGTCCACTCCACCTCGGCCGGGTACGCCGGCGGGTTCACCGCCAACCCGACCTACGAGGAGGTGTGCTCGGGCACCACCGGCCACACCGAGGTGGTCCAGGTGGTCTACGACCCCAGCAAGATCAGCTACGAGCAGCTGCTCAAGGCGTTCTGGGAGAACCACGACCCCACCCAGGGCATGCGCCAGGGCAACGACGTCGGCACCCAGTACCGCTCGGCGATCTACACCACCACCGAGGCGCAGGCCGAGACCGCCCGCGCGTCGCTGGCCGCCTTCCAGCCGGTGGTCACCAAGGCCGGCCTCGGCGAGATCACCACCGAGATCCGCCCGCTCGGCGACTACTACTTCGCCGAGGACTACCACCAGCAGTACCTGGCCCCCACCAAGAACCCGAACGGCTACTGCAACCACGGCCCCAACGGCCTGTCCTGCCCGATCGGCGTCGCCAAGACCGAGGGCTGACCGCACGGCGCCGCGCCGGATCTTCCGGCGCGGCGCGTTTGACCGGAAGTGTTCACGCCGTCGAGGTACAAAAATCGACAGGTCCCGACCTCCCGCCGCACACTCGGAAGTGAGACGGGCGGGAGGTGGATCGATGTCAGCGAGCCTTTTTCACCACGACGAGCGGTTCCGCGACTCTGACGAGCGGGACGCCTGGGCACAGGCCGAGGCGATGCTGGAGCAGGCTCGGGCGATGATGCGCGAGGCCGAGAACGCGCTGAACATGTGGAAGACCGGCAAGGAGATGAACCGGCTGCGCTGCGAGCGCCGGGGCATCGGGACCACGGACGCGGAGATCCGCTGGTCGGCGTCGACGGCCGCGAAGAACGCGATCACCAACAACAACTTCTACGTGTCCTTGGCGAGCATGTATTACGGGGCGGCGTCGGCCAACTATTCCCGCGCGCTCTACCTGCACACCAGCCGCTCGGCCCGCCTCTGAGAGCGGGAGTCCGGAAGCGCCTACCCGCGTACCGGGAAACAGCCCGCAGCGGAGCGGGAACCGGTCAGCGGTCCGGGTTGGGGGCGTCGTGCTCGGCCGTCGGGGCGGCGTCCGGACGCGGCGGCGCGGCCTGCGCCGGGCCCGCCGGCGCCGCGAGCGCCAGCCCGAGCACCGCACCGGCTCCGATCAACCGCAACCCCGCGAGCGGGACCTGGCGACGATCCGACTTCTCCATACAGCGACTCCCAACAACCGAGGCAGAATTTCACGATGCCAGGGCAACCTGAGACATCGCTGTGTCGAAACGGTCCGGGCGGGCACCATTGATCGGGTGGAGACCGCGACCGAGACCGAACGCAAGTACGACGTCCCCGAGTCCTTCGAACTTCCGGACCTGACCGGTGTCGCCGGCATCACGCGGTCCGACGGCGCCGAGACCCACGACCTCGACGCCACCTACTTCGACACGCACGACCTCCGGTTGACGAAAAACCGTCGGACTCTTCGCCGCCGCTCCGGGGGGCACGACGCGGGCTGGCACCTGAAGACGCCGGCCGACGGCAGCGGCCGCAAGGAGCACCGGATGCCCGGCGCGAGCGAGCAGGTCCCGGACGAGCTGCGCGCCCTGGTCCGCACCTATGTCCGGCGCCACCCGCTGGAGCCGGTGTGCCGGCTGCGGACCCACCGGGTGGAGACCCCGCTGCGCGACGACTCCGGCCGCACCCTCGCACTGATCGCCCAGGACCAGGTCCGGGCCGACGCCGGCGACGACCACAGCGCCTGGCAGGAGGTCGAGGTCGAGCTGGTCGACGGCGACGAGAAACTGCTCGCCGCGGTGGAGAAGGTGCTGCTCAAGGCCGGTGCCACGCCCGCTGCCGGCCCGTCCAAGCTGTCCCGCGCGCTGGCCGGCCGGCTCGCCGCGTCCCAGCCGGACCGGCACGACAAGATCAACCCCGTTTCCCGGTACGTCCGCGAGCAACGTGACGCGATCATCGAGCACGATCCGGCGGCCCGGCGGGGTGACGAGGAGGCCGTGCACAAGATGCGGGTCGCCACCCGGCGGCTGCGCAGCACGCTGAAGAGTTTCCGCCGCTGGTTCCCGGAGCCGGCCACCGACGGGCTCGGCGACGAGCTGCGCTGGCTGGCCGGGACGCTGGGCGCGGTCCGCGACCCGCAGGTGCTGGAGGGCAAGCTGCTGGCCGGGCTGGGTGACGCCGGCCCGGAGTTCCAGTCCGCCGGCAACCGGATCCGGGCGGCGCTGGAGCACCGGGTGGCCAAGGGCCGCGAGGAGCTGGTCGCCGCCCTCGACTCGGACCGCTACCTGGAGCTGCTGGACCGGATCGACGCGCTCGCCGACACCCCGCTGCCGGACACCCGCAACCCGGCCGAGCGGGCCCGCAAGGTGCTCGCCAAGGCGGACGAGCGGCTGGACACCGCGCTGGCCGACGGCGTCGACGAGGAGCTGCACGCGGCCCGCAAGAAGTACAAGCAGGCGCGGTACGCCGTCGAGCTGATCACCCCCGAGTCCGGCAAGCCGGCCAAGCGGCTGGTCAAGTCGCTGACCGCCCTGCAGGACGGCCTGGGCGCGCACCAGGACTCCACGATCGCCCGGGAAACACTGCATGAAATCGGGCCGGACAGTTTCTATTTCGGCGTTCTCTACGGCCGGCAGGAGGCCGTGGGTAAGGAGACTCTCATCGCTGTCCCCGCGCTGGTGCGGGCGTCACGGCGTAAAAAGGTCCGTCGTTGGCTGGTGAAGGCGTGAGACATGAGCACTGAAGTCGACCGTGAATACGAAGAGGCGATCACCCACCCCTACGCGGGGCCGATCGCCGAGCTGACCGGCTACCGGGTGGTCGACGACGAGGACGACGACCCCCGGCTGCTGAAAGCCGACGGCAGCCCGGTGGACACCTGGCGGGAGGACTATCCGTACGACGAACGGCTGTCCCGCGCCGAGTACGACCACCACAAGCGGCTGCTGCAGATCGAGCTGCTGAAGCTGCAGAACTGGTGCAAGGACACCGGGGAGCGCCTGGTCATCCTCTTCGAGGGCCGGGACGCGGCCGGCAAGGGCGGCACCATCAAGCGCTTCATGGAGCACCTCAACCCGCGGGGCGCCTCGGTGGTCGCGCTGGAGAAACCTAACCAGCGGGAGAGCACCCAGTGGTACTACCAGCGCTACATCAAGCACCTGCCGTCCGCCGGTGAGATCGTGCTCTTCGACCGGTCCTGGTACAACCGGGCCGGCGTCGAGCGGGTGATGGGTTTCTGCGACCGCAAGGAGTACCTGGAGTTCCTCCGGCAGACCCCGGAGCTGGAGAGGATGCTGGTCCTCTCCGGCATCAAGCTGGTCAAGTTCTGGTTCTCGGTGACCCAGAAGGAGCAGCACACCCGGTTCGCGATCCGCCAGGTCGACCCGGTCCGGCAGTGGAAGCTCTCGCCGATGGACCTCGAGTCGCTGGACAAGTGGGACGACTACACCGAGGCGAAGGAGGCGATGTTCTTCTACACCGACACCGCCGACGCGCCGTGGACCGTGGTGAAGAGCAACGACAAGAAACGCGCCCGCCTGGAGGCCATGCGGCACGTGCTGTGCCGGTTCGACTACGACGGCAAGGACGAGGAGGTCGTCGGCAAGCCGGACCCGTTGATCGTCGGCCCCGCTTCCCTGGTGGTCGAGACGACCGAGGACGGCCCTCGCGTATTCCCGCGGCTCTAGTGATTCAAAACCGTTGGCGGGGACGGCGGCGGGTGGTTAACGTGGCCGTACACGTGAAGGGAGGTGGTCCGAAGTTGTATAGCAACGGGACTCGTGAGGTGGCTGTCCGCTAGCCGCTGTCCTTGACAGCTTCGTTTTGAATGCGTCGAGACCGTGTGGCAGCGGCCCGGCGAGTACCAGACAGCCACCCGACCCCCGGGGATCCGGCCTTGTCCGACCGGACCTCACTCGCTCGCGAGTGTGGAAGTCCCCGGGGGTCGCTTCATTTCTGTTCCTGGATCGGCGCAGCCGGGGGTCTCTGATGCGTGAGCTGGTCGTTCTGGGCACCGCCAGCCAGGTGCCGACCCGGCACCGCAACCACAACGGCTACCTGCTCCGCTTCGACGACGAGGTGATCCTCTTCGACCCGGGCGAGGGCACCCAGCGCCAGCTGCTGCTGGCCGGCCTCCCGGTGACCCCGATCACACGGATCTGCGTCACCCACTTCCACGGCGACCACAGCCTCGGCCTGCCCGGCATCCTGCAGCGGATCTCACTGGACCGGGTGCCGCACCCGGTGTCGGTCCACTACCCGGCCGGTGGCCAGGAGTTCTACGACCGGCTCCGGCACGCCACGAGCTACTGGGACAACGCCGACATCGTGCCGTCGCCGGTGGGCGCGGCCTTCGTCGCGGAGACGTCCGCGGGGCGCCTCACCGCCCTGCCGCTGCATCATTCGATCGAGACGTACGGCTACCGCCTCACCGAGCCGGACTCCCGCCGCATGCTCCCCGACCTGCTCAGCGCCCACGGGATCAGCGGCCCCGCCGTCGGCGAGCTGCAGCGCACCGGCCGCGCCGGCCCGGTCACCCTGGAGCAGGTGAGCACCGTCCGGCCCGGCCAGAGCATGGCCTTCGTGATGGACACCGGCCTGTGCGACAACGTCTACGCCCTGGCCCAAGGGGTGGACCTGCTGGTCATCGAGTCGACGTTCCTGGCCGAGGACGCCGGGATGGCAGCCCAGGTGGGTCACCTGACCGCCGGGCAGGCGGCGGCGGTGGCCCGGGAGTGCGGGGTGCGGCACGTCGTGCTGACCCACTTCTCGCAGCGCTACCAGGACCCGTCCCGTTTCCTGGAGGAAGCCCGCAAGGAATTCGACGGCCCGATCACCATCGCCGAGGATCTGCTGCGCGTCCCCTTCCCGGGGCGTCGTTGATCGGGTGTTGGGGGTTCGCACTGACCGGGGACGCTCGTCCACCCTCGTCACACGCCGCTGACCAGTCACGCGCGGCTTCCACACGCAGTCGGCTCACGGCGCCCTGACCAGTCACACGCCGCTCCCACACGCCGTTGACTCACGGCGCCCTGACCAATCACGCGCCGCTCCCACACGCCGTTGACTCACGGCGCCCTGACCAATCACGCGCCGCTCCCACACGCCGTTGACTCACGGCGCCCTGACCAATCACGCGCCGCTCCCACACGCCGTTGACTCACGGCGCCCTGACCAATCACGCGCCGCTCCCACACGCCGTTGACTCACGGCGCCCTGACCAATCACGCGCCGCTTCTACACGCATCATCGACCGACGGCGCCCGGCCGCCCGCGCACGCCGAGGACGAGCAGACCCTGCGCTGCGGGCTGCATGTATCGGCCGGTTCCACCCGTCATGATCACGGCCACGCCACCACCACAGAACCCGCCCTCCCAGGGGGTTGCCCCCGCTCGACAGTGTCACGGGGAAAGGGCGGGCGTGCGGGGCGACCTGTGGACGAAGCAGCATTGTGGACAACCGGCTTTCGCTCGGTTCGCGGCACTAGTGTCGTTCGCATGAGCGTTCTGCTGCGTCCCGCTGCCGAGACCGATCCGATCCGGGTCGGTTTTCTGCATCAGCGTTCCCGGGTGGCTGCCTACTCCGGCTTCATCAGCCGGGAGGTCCTCGAGGCACGCACCGCTGAGTCGTTCGGCGAGTGGTGGGCGGAGCGCTGGCGCTGGGAGCAGGAGACACACCGGATGACGCTCGCCGAGGTGGATGGCGAGCTGGCCGGCTTCAGCTACATCGGCCCGAGTGAGACTCCGGGCGCCGTCGAGCTCTACGCCATCCACGTCGATCCGGACCACATCGGCACCGGCGTCGGCCGCGCGCTGATGATCCACGCGTTGAAGGAGCTGCCCAGCCTCGGCGGCGACCGTGCGGTCCTCTGGGTGCTGAGCGAAAACCATCAGGCCCGCCGCTTCTACGAGAACGGCGGCTGGCACCCCGACGGCGCCACCCGCACCGAGCCCATCAACGGCGTCCCAGTCCCCCAGCTCCGCTACTCACACCCGCTGTAGGCCCGCCGTAGCAGTCCAGTGCCCCGGGAGACCGATCCAACGGCCGGTCGTCAACGCGGAAACTCACGGCGTGGTGGATGGCTCGCTCTCCATCCCGCCCGGTCGCCGGCCCGATGGCAGAGGAAAGGCAGACGGTCCGGCCCGGACGACGGGCGGACGGCGGTGGGTAGCTGGACCGGAGGAGGCAAGCGGCCAGGAGGCATGCGGTTCGGTCCGGGAAGCTGGACCGGAGGAGAGAAGCGGCCAAGAGGTACGCGGAAGCGGCGCGGGTCACGAAGAAGCGGACACGGCGCGAGGTCACGCAGAAGCGAAAGCGGCGCGGGGACGCGGACGCGGCGCGGGGACGCGGACGCGGCTTGGGACGAATGGAAGCGCCCGCCGCTTTGGGGCGGCGGGCTGCTGGTTGGGCGGGAACGCGCGACCGAGTGAATGCGGGGGAACCTGTAGTCACGCGCTCCCGCCAACCGCCCCGCTCGAACCGGTGCGCCTGGCCGGAGGCGCGGGATCAGCGGAGGCGTGCTGATCCCTGCCCGGTTCGGAGCGGGCTTGGGCGCGGGAATACCGGAGCGCTGGCGGGGCGCACCGGCGTCACCGCCGGGAGACGTTCGCCGGGCCGGGAAGCCAAGGCTTGCCGGGGGACGGTCAAGCTCGTCGACGACGTCGAAGTCTCAGTCCAGGTACCTCCGATGGTGGTGGTTGTGTTCCAGGCGGCCGCGATCGGTCATCGAGGCCGGCAGGCTGTTGCGGTCGTGGCGCAGGGTCCAGGCCTCGCGCCAGGGGCGGCGGGACACCGCGTCGGCGCGCTCCGCCAGCCGGCGGGCCGAGCACGGCCAGCGCCATCCACACCAGACACAGTTGCCGTCCGGTCCGGCTGTCAGATGCCGGCCGAGCATCTGCTGCGCGTCCTGCCACAGCAGCCGATCCACGATGTCGGCAGGCGCCGCCTCGTCGACGTCGACCATCCCCTACCCCTTCGTCCGGGAGTGGCTCATAGCTCCGTCACGACACATACAACCGCATGGGGTCCTCCGCTGGTCGGACTGTCTGTGCGATTGTGGCGACTATCTGTAACCGCTGATGTCCACAGTGTCCGCGGTGCCGTGTTCGCCGACGGCGGACGATCCATCGGCATCGACGTGGGCGGACTCGGCGTTGACCCGGACATGGACACCGAAGAATCCGAGGCGCTCGATGCCTACAGCCGCATCGTCACCGGTGTGGCCAGCCGCCTCCTGCCCTCGGTGGCGGCACTCACGATCAGTTCCCCGCGCGGCGGCGCCGGCTCCGCGGTCACCTTCACCGACGACGGCTTCCTGCTGACGAACGCGCACGTGGTGGCCGGCGCCACCACTGGTTCGGCGGCCTTCGCGGACGGCACCGACACGGCCTTCGACGTGGTCGGCGCGGATCCGCTCTCCGACCTGGCGGTGGTCCGGGTGCACCATCCGGGCGCGCCGGCCGCGCCGCTCGGCGACGCGGACCGGCTGCGGATCGGTCAGCTGGTGGTGGCAGTCGGCAACCCGATGGGTTTGGCCGGCTCGGTCACCGCCGGGGTGGTCTCCGGGCTGGGCCGTTCGCTGCCGGCCCGGGACGGCCGCCGGGTCCGGATCATCGACAACGTCATCCAGACCGACGCCGCGCTGAACCCCGGCAATTCCGGCGGCGCGCTGGCCGATTCGACCGGCACGGTGGTCGGGGTGAACACCGCGGTTGCCGGGTACGGGCTGGGCCTGGCCGTCCCGATCAACGACACCACCCGCTCGATCATCGGCGAGCTGGTCGCCACCGGCCGGGTCCGGCGCGCCTGGCTGGGCGTGGCCGGGGTGCCCGCTCCGCTGCCGCCACCACTCGCCGAGCGGCTGGGCCAGAAACAGGGCCTGCGCGTGGTGGAGGTGGTGCCGGGCAGCCCGGCCGGGCTGGCCGGGATCTACCTGGGTGACGTGCTGATCACGGCGGGCGGCCGCCCCACCACGTCGGTGCAGGCCCTGCAGCGGCTGATGCTGGGCCCGGCGATCGGCGTCGACCTGCCGATCACGCTGCTACGACGCAACGCCTTGGTGGACGTCCTCACCGTCCCCACGGAGTTGCCCTGACAGGCCGCAATTCGCCGCCGGCGGGCCCAGCGATCGGCGTCCACCTGCCGATCACGCTGCTGCGACGCAACGCCTTGCCGACGTCCTGACCGTCCCCACGGAGTTGCCCTGACAGGCCGCAATTCGCCGCCGGTGAGAGGGGCACGGTTTTTCCGACGCCGCGGGGTGTGCGGTGGCGGAAAAACCGCGCCCCTCTCACCGGTTACAAGGCGAATTGCCGCGGAGCGAAGCGAAGCCAGCCAGCTCAGCATTGCCGCGAAGCGAAGCGAAGCCAGCCAGCTCAGCATTGCCGCGGAGCGAAGCGAAGCCAGCCAGCTCAGCTCAGCTCAGATGCGTCAGCAGGTCCTGCCGGGTCAGGACGCCGGCCGGCTTGCCGTCGACCAAAACCATCGCGGCGTCCGCCTTCTCCAGCAGGGCCACCGCCTCGCTCACCGGCTCCCCGCCACCGATCATCGGCAGCGACTCGCCCATGTGCCGCTCGATCGTGTCGTGCAGGTGCGCCTGACCGGTGAACAGCGCGTCCATCAGCGCCTTCTCCGAGATCGACCCGGCCACCTCTCCGGTCACCACCGGCGGCTCGGCCTTGAGGACGGGGAGCTGACTGACGCCGTACTCCCGCATGTAGTCGATCGCGTCGCGCACCGTCTCGGTCGGGTGCACGTGCACCAGCGGCGGGATCTCGGCGCCCTTGGCGGCCAGCGCGTCGGCCACCGTCGGGGCGTCGCCGGGGGTGCGCAGGAAGCCGTACCGGGCCATCCACTTGTCGTTGAAGATCTTGGAGAGGTAACCGCGGCCGCCGTCCGGCAGGAGCACCACGACCACGTCGTCCGGGCCGGCCTTGCGGGCCACCTCGAGCGCCGCGACCACGGCCATCCCGCACGAGCCACCGACCAGCAGGCCCTCCTCGCGGGCCAGGCGGCGGGTCATCTCGAACGAGTCCGAGTCGCTCACCTTGATCACCTCGTCGGTGACCGACTGGTCGTAGGCGGTCGGCCAGAAGTCCTCGCCGACGCCCTCCACCAGGTACGGCCGGCCGGTACCGCCGGAGTACACCGAGCCCTCCGGGTCGGCGCCGATCACCCGGACGTCGCCCTGCTCCTTGAGGTAGCGCCCGACGCCGCTGATCGTCCCGCCGGTGCCCACCCCGGTCACAAAGTGGGTGATCTTGCCGTCGGTCTGCTCCCAGAGCTCCGGGCCGGTCTGCTCGTAGTGCGACCGCGGGTTGGCCGGGTTGCTGTACTGGTCGGGTTTCCAGGCGCCCGGGATGTCCCGGGTCAGCTGGTCGGAGACGTTGTAGTAGGAACGCGGGTCCTCCGGGGCCACCGCGGTCGGGCAGACCACGACCTCGGCGCCGTAGGCCCGCAACACGTTCTGCTTGTCCTCGCTGACCTTGTCCGGGCAGACGAAGACGCACTTGTAGCCTCGCTGCTGCGCCACCAGGGCCAGGCCCACCCCGGTGTTGCCGCTGGTCGGCTCGACGATCGTGCCGCCGGGCTTGAGCAGCCCCGCGGCCTCGGCGTCCTCGACCATCCGCAGGGCGATCCGGTCTTTCACCGAACCGCCGGGATTCATGTACTCGACCTTGGCCAGCACGGTGGCACTGATGCCCTCGGTCACGCTTTTGAGCCGGACCAGCGGGGTGTTGCCGATGATCTCGACCACGTTGTCGTAATAGCGCACGCTTCAGCGTACGACGACGGGCTTGGTCACCCGCTCCCACTCCAGGAACCGCTCGGTCTCGCTGAGCACCGTGCCGGCCAGCCAGGTGATCGCCACCGCGTCGTCGACCAGCCCGAAGACGAACAGGACGGCCTCCGGCACGGCGTCGATGGGCGAGATCACATAGGCGGTGGCGGCGGCCATCAGGGCGAGCCGCATGCCGCCGTCGTACTCACCCTTGGCGGTGGCCTTGAGCATCCGCGGGATCGCGGCGAGCCGCCTGCTCAGCGACGGTCCGCCGCGGGCGCCGGCCATCAGGGCCCGGCCGAGTGCGGTGAAGGCCGCCGTACGTTTCAGAGTTTTGGCCATGTCTGTTCCCCTTTCCGCAACTCCAGCATGACTTGGGTACGCCATGATTGCCTCTCGCCATCGCGAGTTAGCCTCGAATCCCGACGCCAGGTGCCGATCTAGGCCGTGCCGGACGGCTCCCACACCCGGGGAGCGAACGCCGGGCCGGATGGTTCCCTTCGGACGACAGCGAGGGAGACTGTGAACACCATTGTCATCAGCACGGGCACCCGGCAGCGGATCAAGGCAGCCGGGCAGATCGCCGGGGTGCTCGCCGGCCTCACCGCCCTCTCCGCCGGCCTCCTGATGCGCCAGGCCGCCGACGCGCGCCGGATCATCCCGCTGGCCGAGGCGCCACCGCCCCGGGGCGACGGCGTCTACGGCGCGAAATTTCCCGGCCGGCCACTCAACCTGGTGATCCTCGGTGACTCGTCGGCGGCCGGTTACGGCGTGCACCGCCCGCGGGAGACACCCGGCGCGCTCTTCGCCACCGGCATCTCCCGCCGCCTGCACCGCCCGGTGCGGCTGCACCGGCTGGCCGTGGTCGGTTCGGTCTCGGCCGGCCTGCCCTGGCAGGTGGACGCCGCCCTGGACTACCAGCCGGACCTGGCGATCATCCTGATCGGCGGCAATGACGTCACGCACTTCTCGGCGCGGGCGTCCGCGGTCACCCACCTCGGCGACGCGGTGCGCCGGCTGCGCGAGGCGGGGTGCCGGGTGGTCGTCGGCACCTGCCCGGACATCGGCGCCATCCAGCCGATCAAGCCGCCGCTGCGCTGGCTGGCCCGGCGCTGGAGCCGGCAGCTGGCGGCCGCGCAGACGGTCGCCGTGGTCCGCGCCGGTGGCCGGACCGTGTCGATCGGCAACCTGCTCGGCCCGATGTTCGAGGCCGACCCCGCACGGATGTTCGGCTCGGATCGTTTTCACCCGTCCGCCGAGGGGTACGCACGAGCTGCGGCCGTCATGATGCCGACGGTGATGGCTGCCCTGGGCGAGGACGACCGGCCCGCCGTGCCGCTCGCCGAGACGGTGCGCACCCTGCCGGAGGCGGCCGACGAGGCGGTCCGCGCGCCGGGCACCGAGGTCAGCCCGGTCCGGGCCGGCGGGCGCTGGGCACAGTTGCGCCGGCACCCGTGGTTCGGGGAGTCGCGGCACTGGTTCGGCTCGGGATCGAAGCCGGGTGCGGCCAGCGCCGTAGGGTAGAGAAGAAGGATCATCGAAGTCGACCGGACGCAGGGAGGCGGGACATGGCTGGGCTGCCGGAACGATTGACCAAGGCCGCGGCCACGAGCCTGCTCGCCGGCGCGCTGGGCGGCGCCGCCCTGCTCGCCGGGGAGATGCTGGCCGCCAAGGCCCGCCGCTACGCCAAACCCACCATGGGGCTGGCCCTGCGCACGTCGATGGGCCCGGCCGGCGCCCCGCCGCTGCGGCTGGTGCTGCTCGGCGACTCGGCCGCGGTCGGGGTCGGCGTGGAGTGGCTGGCCGACACGGTCGGCGGGCAGCTGGCCCGGCTGGTCGCCGACGGCACCCCGGAGACCGGCCCGCGGCACGTGCTGCTGTCCAGCGTGGGTGTGGCCGGCTCGCGGTCGATGGACCTGGCCACCCAGGTGGCCCGGGCCCTGCTCGGCACCCGGCCGGACGTGGCGGTGATCCTGATCGGCTCGCACGACGCCACCTCGCTGCGCGCTCCGGAGGAGGCGGCCGGCCACCTGGCCCAGGCGGTCCGGCGGCTGCGCTCGGCCGGCGTGCAGGTGGTCGTCGGCACCTGCCCCGACCTGGGCGCGATGCGCTCGATGGCGCCGCCGCTGCGGCAGATCGCCGGGCTGCTCGGGCGCCGGATGGCGCGGGCCCAGGCCAAGGCGGTGACCGAGGCCGGCGGCTCGGTGGTCGATCTGGGCGCGGAGACCGGCACGGTGTTCCGGGCCGACGCGGGGACGCTCTGCTACGACGGGTTCCACCCGTCCGCGGACGGCTATCGGGTGTGGGCGCACGCGCTCTATCCGGCGGTAGCCAAGGCCACGATGAGCGGTGTGTGAAGCGGGTGTGACAAATCCACACTTCCGACCATGTTACCCGTAAGTAAACTGGGACCATGCCGGAAGCTGTCATCGTCGCCACTGCCCGCTCACCGATCGGCCGCGCCCACAAGGGCTCGCTCAAGGATCTGCGCCCCGACGACCTCACCGCCACCATCGTCGACGCCGCGCTCAACAAGGTGCCCCAGCTTGACCGCGCCCTGATCGAGGACCTCTACCTCGGCTGCGGCCTGCCCGGCGGTGAGCAGGGCTTCAACATGGGCCGCGTGGTCGCCACCAAGCTGGGCCTGGACGGCCTGCCCGCCGCCACCATCACCCGTTACTGCTCGTCGTCGCTGCAGACCACCCGGATGGCGTTCCACGCCATCAAGGCCGGTGAGGGCGACATCTTCATCTCGGCCGGTGTGGAGACCGTGTCCCGGTTCGCCCGGGGCAGCTCCGACGGCCTGCCCTCGGCCGCCCAGGCCCTGGTCGGCGGCGGCTGGGAGAACCCGGCCTTCGAGGAGGCCCAGGCACGCACCGCGGCCACCGCGAAGAACGGCGGGGTCTGGCACGACCCGCGCGAGGACGGCCAGCTCCCGGACATCTACATCGGGATGGGCTACACCGCGGAAAACCTCGCCCAGCTGAAGAACGTCTCCCGCGAGGAGATGGACGAGTTCGGCGTCCGCTCGCAGAACCTGGCCGAGAAGGCCATCGCGAACGGCTTCTGGGCCCGCGAGATCACCCCGGTGACGCTGCCCGACGGCACCGTCGTGTCGAAGGACGACGGCCCCCGCGCGGGCGTCACCCTGGACGCGGTCTCCCAGCTCAAGCCGGTCTTCCGGGAGGACGGCCGGGTCACCGCCGGCAACTGCTGCCCGCTCAACGACGGCGCCGCCGCGCTGGTCATCATGAGCGACACCAAGGCCCGGGAGCTGGGCATCACGCCGCTCGCCCGGATCGTCTCCACCGGCGTCACCGCGCTCTCCCCGGAGATCATGGGTCTCGGCCCGGTGGAGGCCTCCAAGCAGGCGCTGAAGCGGGCCGGCATGACCATCGACGACGTCGACCTGGTCGAGATCAACGAGGCGTTCGCGGCCCAGGTCATCCCGTCCTACCAGGATCTGGGCATCCCGCTGGAGAAACTGAACGTCAACGGCGGCGCGATCGCGGTCGGCCACCCGTTCGGCATGACCGGCGCCCGGATCACCGGCACCCTGATCAACTCTCTCGACTGGCACGACAAGTCGATCGGCCTGGAGACCATGTGCGTCGGCGGCGGCCAGGGCATGGCCCTGATCATCGAACGCCTCAGCTGACCGGTCCCGGATCCGGCCTCCGGCCGCCTTCCGATCCGATCCGACCGCTCCACACCGGGCCCGGCGTCTCCGCGCCGGGCCCGCCCCATTCCCAAGACAATTTCCGGTACGCCCGCCGCCCGCCCCTTTCGGCGCGCCGCAACTGACCACTTTCCGGTACGCCCGCAGCCCACCTTTTCGGCGCGCCGCAACTGACCACTCTCCGGTACGCCCGGCGCCCGCCGCCGTCCGATACGCCCGCAGCCCCACTTTCCGGCAAGCCCGCGGCCAGCGGCCTTCCGGGACGTCCCCCGGCCGGCTATCTTCCGGCACCTCGGTCAACAGCCCGTGATTCCGGGTACCGGGGTCGACGAGACCGGGCGCATCGACAAGGCTGAGCGGATGAGCGTGACCATCGAACCGGCGCATCCCGGCGATCCGGACTTCGTCCAGTTGGTGCGGCTCTTCGACGACTACCGGGCGCACTACGGCGAGACGCCCGAACCGGCCCGGACCGCCGGCTGGCTGTCCGAGCGGTTGCGCTCCGGCGAGTTGCGCGCCTTCCTGGCCTTCCCGGCCGCTCCCACTCCCTCAGCGGCCTGCGGTTTCGTCACCACCGCCGTGTTGCCGGCCTCCTTGCGGCTGGCCACCTTCTGGATGATCCGCGACCTCTTCGTGAGTCCCGGCCAGCGACGCGGCGGCACCGCCCGGGCTCTCCTGGACCACGTGGTCACCGAGGCCCGAGCCGCCGGCGCCCTCCGCGTCTCCTTGCAGACCGAACCGGACAACACCCCGGCCCTGTCCCTCTACAAGTCAGCCGGCTTCCACCCGGTCGACGGCCTGACCAACCTCAGCCTGCCTCTCCCCACTCCCCCACACACCACCTGACCAGCCAGCGGCCGGTCCGGAGGCACACCGGCCCCACTGGTCCGCCCGGCCACCTGAACCCAGCAGAGACCACAGGCACACGGGACCCTCTGGCACGCTCGGCCACCTGAACCCAGCGCAGACCACAGGCACACCGGCCCCACAGGCCCGCGCGGCCACTTGAACCCAGCAGAGGCCGCAGGCACACCGAACCCCCTAGCACGCTCCGCCACTTGAACCCAGCAGAGGCCAAAGGCGCACCGAACCCGCTGGCATGCTCGGCCACTTGAACCCAGCAGAGGCCGCAGGCACACCGGACCCGCTGGCCCGCTCGGCCACTTGAACCCCGCAGGGGCCGCAGGCGCACCGGGCCGCCTGGCGCGCTCGGGCACGGCTTCATGGTGATCAGCGGCGGGGCGGCCACACGTGAGCGCGGCCGGCGGGGCGTCAGAGGGTTTGGCGGACCTCGTCGACTGCGGCTGTGGCCCTGGTCAGCAGGTCGACGGTGGGGTCGGCGGCGATGATGTCGTCGGCGATGACGCGCAGCTGGTCGGGCAGCACCAGGTCGTGGGCCCGCGGGACGGGCCGGGACGCCCGCCCTTCCGCCTCGGCGCTCAGGTCGGCCAACCGCTGCACCAGCGCGAAGACCAGATCCCCCCGGGTCCCGGCACCGGCGCCGGCCGCCCAGCGCGTCTCCTCCCAGTGCCGCACCTGGGCCAGCAGCCGCTCGACAGAAGTCGCGAACTCGGACATCCGGCGAGCCTACCCGCCACCCGTCGCCGCCGATCACTCCGCCGCTTCGCCCCTGAGCAGCCCCGCACCCCACGGGCGGTGGCGCCGGTAGTGGGGTCGGCGGCCCGCCCACTCACTACCAGCCCGCACGATCCGCCCTCCCCACCGGCCGGGAGCCCGCCCCACGACGCGAAGTCCGCTGGGAACTCCGGCACGCGGCGCGGTCACGGCCCCGGCTGGCTTCCAGGGGTGTTTCGGCCGCCGGGACACACCCCCTCACGGCCAGCCCGCCAGACAGTCGAGGGAGGGAGCCCGGCTCCGGTCGTACCGGAAAGTGGTGTCGGAAAGCGCACCGTGACCGAAGCGGAATGCGGAACCGTCAGCGAACCGAATGTCGCAGCGGGTGACCAAAGGGACAACCAGCAGTAAAGGCGATCCGCGCGAAACGAAAGGGGAACGGATATCCGGTGCCTAATCGGAGAACAAAGCCTCATCGGCGCAGAACAGCAATCGACAGCGAATGAGAAAAGAGGGGCGATGAGAAATGCGGCAGCCGCGGCGACGCACAAGGGCGAGGGCCGGGGGCTGACGCGTAGGGCAGAGCCGGGCCCGGACGACGGGCGGCAACCGGCCCAGAAGATGACGGGCGGACGCCGGGAAAGGGCGACGCCCGGACCGCGAGGCGGGCCGGGCGTCAGGTGGATCGGGGCGACGCCCGGACCGCGAGGCGGGCCGGGCGTCGAGTGGATCGGGGCAACGCCCGGTCCGCGGGGAGTCGGGCCGGGCGTTGCGGATTGGCGACTGGTGACGAACCGTCAGTCGTCGCCCTGGAGGTAACTGAGCAGGCGCAGGATCTCGATGTAGAGCCAGACCAGGCCGACCAGGATGCCGAAGGCCGCGGTCCACGAGTAGCGCCGCGGGAGGCCGGCGCGGACGCCCTCCTCGATCTCGTTGAAGTTGAGGATGAAGCTCAGCGAGGCGACCACGATGCAGACCAGGCTGAAGATGTAGCCGAGCGGGCCGTTGTCGCGCAGGCCGGTGTTGACGCCGAACAGGTACAGCACGAAGTTGATCAGCATGACCCCGAAGAGGCCGGCCATCACCGAGATCATGATGCGCTGGAACTTCGGCGTGGCGCGGATGACCCGGGCCCGGTAGAGCGCCGCCATCAGGAAGAAGACCCCGAAGGTGGCGACCACCGCCTGCAGGATGATGCCGTCGTAGCCGAGGATGCTCTCGAACGCCTTGCTGACCATGCCGACGAAGACGCCCTCGACCACCGCGTAGGTGATGACGAGCGCCGGGTTGGCCATCCGCATGAACGAGATGACCATGCCGAGCACGATGCCGACCATCGCGGCGCCGATCCAGGCGACGCCGGTCAGCGAGGTCGGGATCAGGTTCCACGCGGCGACCGCGGAGATGCCGGTGATGCCGAGCAGCGTGACCGTCTTGACGACCACGTCGTCGATGGTCATCGGCTGCACGGAGGGCGGGGCGGCGGCGTAGCCATCAGCGGTCGGGTACGGCTGCCCGTACGCCGGCTGACCGTAGGCGGGCTGGCCGTAGCCCGGCGCGCCGTAACCCGGCTGACCGTAACCCGCGTGCCCGGCCGGCCCGTGTGGCCCGTACCCGGCCGTCCGCTCCCGCTCGGCCGCCTGGCCGAGGCGCGAGAGCACCGGGTTAGAAGTCTTCACTGTGTCCAGCCTCCCTTGAGGGTTCGGCACAACAATGCCTGTCGCTCCAGGGTAAGCGCTGTGCGGCCGGACCGCCGCTCCCGGGAGCTGTGAGCAGGCTGAAAATGACAGGTGTCATGGGTACCCCGGGCCGCCCAGTGGTAACCGGGCGAGCACAAACGCCCCCAAAAACGGGAGCGGCCGCGACGAACCGTCGCGACCGCTTCGTTATCTGTGCCCGGGGCGGGTCTCGAACCCGCACGCCTGTTAGGGCAGCCGCTTTTAAGGCGGCCGTGTCTGCCATTCCACCACCCGGGCGGGCCTGCGAACACCGTAGCTGGTGCCGCCCGGGCGATGGGAACGGCCTTACTGCTGGCCCCCGGATGAGCCGTCGGTCAGCGGCTGGAGCCGACCTTGTCCGCGGACTTCTCCTCGGCCTTCGGCTTCGGCGCCACCGGCGGGGTCACCTCGAGGAACTCCTCCCGCGGCGCGTGCAGCTGGCCGAGCGCCACGGTCTCCCGCTTGAGCACGAAGGCCAGCACCCAGTCGGCCAGCACCCGCACCTTGCGGTTGAACGACGGGATCCGGCTGACGTGGTAGAAGCGGTGCATCAGCCAGGCCGGGTAACCCTTGACCTTGATCCCGTAGACGTGCGCGACACCCTTGTTGATGCCCAGGCCGGCGACGCCGCCGACGTGCTTGTGCCGGTACTCCTTCGGGGCGCCGCCGAGGACGACCTGCCGGATGTTGTCGGCGAGCACCTTGGCCTGCCGGACCGCGTGCTGGGCGCTCGGCGAGCACCAGCCACCCGGGTTGGTCAGGTCGGGGACCTGCGCGCAGTCGCCGGCCGCCCAGGCGCCCTCGAGCACCTCGCCGTCCAGCGTGGCGACCTGCAGGGTGGGCAGGCAGTTGACGTGCCCGCGCGGGCCGAGCGGCAGGTCGGTCTGCTGCAGCATCGGCGACGGCTTGACACCGGCCGTCCAGACCAGGGTCTCGGCGCGGAACGAGTCACCGTCGGAGAGCTCGATCTGGCCGTCGACGCACGAGTTGAGGAAGGTGTCCAGGCGCAGGTCGATGCCGCGGGCGGCGAGCTGCCGGGCGGCGTAGGCGCCCATCTCCGGGCCGACCTCCGGCAGGATCCGGTTGGTCGCCTCGACCAGGATGAAGTGGACCTCCTTCGGGTCCAGCTCCGGGTAGTACTTCAGCGCGTCGGCGACCACGTCCTGCATCTCGGCGAGCGCCTCGATGCCGGCGAAGCCACCACCGACGAAGACGAAGTTCAGCGAGGCCTTGCGCACCTCCGGGTCCGGCGTCACGGCGGCGACGTCGAGCCGGTCGAGGATGTGGTTGCGCAGGTAGATGGCCTCACCGATGGTCTTGAGACCGATACCGATCTCGCTGAGGCCGGGGATCGGGAGAGTCCGCGAGACCGAGCCGGGCGCCACGATGATGTGGTCGTACGCCATCTCGTAGGAGGGGCCGTCGATCGGCTGGATGGTCACCGTCTTGCGAGCGTGCTCGACCTTGGTGACCTCACCGGAGACGATGCGGCACTTCTTCAGCTCACGGCGCAGCGGCACAACGGCGTGGCGCGGCGAGATGCTACCGGCCGCTGCCTCGGGCAGGAACGGCTGATAGGTCATGTGCGGCACGGGGTCGATGACAACGACCTCGGCGTGGTTCCGGTTCAGCTTCTTGGACAGGCGTAGGGCCGTGTACAGCCCGACATGACCTGCACCTACGACGACTATGCGCGGCGGATTCACGCCCCTATTCTCGCGCGCGACAGGCAGTTCATGCGTCGTTCTGTGACCATCGCAACCTTGAAAGTCAAGTGTCGAAGGCCACATAAACTGCCCAGAATTCAGCTCCGCCTGGTAAGGCGAACCAAAAGAATCGTCACACCCGTCGCAGCAGCCAATCCCACCAATGTGGCCAATTGGAACGCGTCTCCCCCAAGGTCCTCGGTGAGCCCGAGAGCGAGCACCGTCAACACGGCCGAGATCAGCAGGACGATCAGGGCGCGGCCCAGCCAGAGACCGGGCACGTCCAGGTTCACCACCGCGTCGTAGGGCAGGACCGCGGCCAGCGCGGTCAGCGTGTGACCGAGGTAGAGCAGGGTGGCCAGGGACAGCACCCGCCACAGCGCGATCCGGGAGTCGTAGCCGGCCGTGTCGACGATCCAGCCGCCCACGGTGACCAGCGCGGCGAAGGTGGCCCCCCGGCCGCGCGGCGCGACCGCCGGCCAGACCGCCACCACCAGCAGCGGCAGCACGAACTGGCTGGCCAGCAACTCGGCCGGCCAGGCCACCGCGGCCGCCAGCAGGCCGCAGAGCGCGATGCCGCAGCGGACCAGGAACGGCAGCACGGTGGCCCGGCGGACCATGGTGGGTATCCGGCTGAGCCGCCGGACCAGCGTGGTCAGCACGTCATCGCCCCCTCGGCGCGGCGGCCATCCGGGCCACGTCGCGCAGCACCAGGTCGAGACTGCCGGCGCCGGCCCAGGAGACCACCGGTACGCCGTGCTCGCGGAGCCGGCCCAGCACGTTCTCCCGCTCGATCCGCCACAGCCGGGTGCCCAGCGGGCTCCACTGGTTGCGGACCGGCGGGGCGGCGTCGGCGGGCAGCGTGTCCACCGCGACCACGAACCGGCCGGCCTGGGTGAGCTGGGCCAGCATGTCCGCGGCCCGCGGGTCGATCAGCGGGGTGAGCACCACGACCAGCGCGGAGGTGGAGATCTGGTGCGAGCCGAGGGCCGGCTCGTACTCCTCGTCGACCGGGTCGGCGTGCACGTCGAGCAGCCACTCCAGGACGGTCAAATACTGCCGGCGGCCGGACGCGGCGCGCAGCCGGCGGGCGGTGGCGCCGTACTCCAGCAGCGACACCCGGTCGCCGCGGTGCAGGTAGTGCTCGCTGATCGCGGCGGCCGCCCGGACCGTGGTGTCCAGCACCGACGAGGTGCCGCCCACGCCCCCGGACCGGCCGACCTCGCCGAGCAGGTCGAGCAGCAGCAGCACCTCGGCGTCCCGGTCGGAGAGGGTGGACGCCACGTGCAGGTCGCGGGTGCGCAGCGACACCCGCCAGTCGATCCGGCGCAGCCGGTCCCCGGGCGCGAACTGCCGGACCCCGGCCAGCTCGCCGCCCTCGCCGAGCCGTCGCGAGCGGTGCGCGCCGACCAGGCCGGCCGCGGCCGGCATCGCCTCGGTGGCCTTGAACGGCTCGGTGACCGGGTAGACCCGGACGCCGTGCGCCGGGGTGACCACCGGGCGGCAGGAGAGCAGCCCGCCGCAGGCCGCCGCGGCGGCGGCCGCCGGGCCGACGTCCTGCCGGCCCCAGCGCAGCGCCTCGCCGGGCAGGTCGATCGCGGCCCAGCCGTCGGACGGGACGGTGATCGCGAACGGCCGGTCGGCGTGCTCCAGGCGCAGCCACGGGGAGGTCCGGGTGCGGACCACGACCAGGTCGTAGCCGAGCGCGTCCGGGTTCGCCACGGTCAGGCCGGCCTGCACCGCGCCGCCCTCGACCAGGTGCCCCTCGTCGGCGGTGATGGTCACCTCGGGCACCGACTGCGGGACGCGTCGCAGGTTCAGCGCCGCGCCGATCGCGAACGGGGCGGCCAGCAGCACCAGGTCGACCCGGCCGAGCGCCACCCCGAGCAGCAGGAACAGCCCGGTGAGCAGCACCGAGCGGCCGAGCGCCCGGGTCGGCGCCCAGCTCGGAACGACCGGTTCAGTCATGCCGCGCGTACGTGGGGAGCGCCCCGCTGGCCGGGGCCGGCACCGCGCTGAGCACCTCCTGCACCACGAACGCCGGGTTCACCTGGCGCAGCCACATCTCCGGGCGCAGCGTGATCCGGTGGGCCAGCGCCGGCACCGCGACGTCCTTCACGTCCTCCGGCACCACGTAGTCCCGGCCGGACATCGCCGCCCGGGCCCGGGCCAGCAGCAACAGGGCGAGCGAGCCGCGCGGCGACGAGCCGACCAGCACGGCGCTGTGCTCGCGGGTGGCCGCGGCCAGCGACACGATGTACCGCCCGATCGAGTCCTCGACCGTCACCGACTCCAGCGCCGCCTGCATGACCTGCAGGGTCCGCGCGTCGACCACCGGGGTGAGCTGCGCCTCCTCCTGACGGCGGGACATCCGGCGGCGCATCACCTCCCACTCCTCCTCGGCGGTCGGGTAGCCGAACGACACCCGGAGCAGGAACCGGTCGAGCTGGGCCTCGGGCAGCGGGTACGTGCCCTCGTACTCGATCGGGTTGGCGGTGGCCAGCACATGGAACGGCGGGTCCAGCCGGTACGTCACGCCCTCCACCGAGACCTGCTTCTCCTGCATCGCCTCGAGCAGGGCGGACTGGGTCTTCGGCGGCGTCCGGTTGATCTCATCGGCCAGCAGCATGTTGGTGAAGACCGGGCCGGCCCGGAACGCGAAGTCACCCTTGCGCTGGTCGTAGAGGAACGAGCCGGTGACGTCGGCGGGCAGCAGGTCGGGGGTGAACTGCAGGCGCCGGAAGTCGAGGCCGAGCGCCTGGGCGAAGGAGCGCGCGGTCAGCGTCTTGCCCAGCCCGGGCAGGTCCTCGAGCAGCACGTGACCGCCGGCCAGGATCCCGGCCAGCACCAGCTCGAGCGCCTCCCGCTTGCCGACCACGACACTGTTCACGGCGTCGAGGACCGCGCCGGCCAGCCGCCCGACCTCGTACGGAGGAAGAGCCTGTCCGCCTTGCTGCGTCACCGGCGCACCTTTCTCACAGTCGTTCCATCGCTTGTACGTACGTCTCCAGGTCCCGCGTCCTCAGCCCGCGCCGGCCGGGGTCGGAGAGCACCGCCCAGGCCTCGTCGCCGAGCAGCTCCCGGGCGCGACGCGGGTCGCTGGACCGGGTCAGGCCGTGGCGCAGCCGCAACCGCTCGTCGGCGAGTTCGCCGAGCACCGGCAGAACGTTACGCGCATAGGTGTCCGGATCGGAGTGCGCCTTGTCGAGTGTCTGCTCCCAGCGGCGCACGCTGGCCCGCAGCGAGTCGGCGGCCCGGGCCGCGTCGCCGCCGCCCCCGGCCCCGCCCCGCGCGCGTGCCGGCGGGCGGACCGCCGCGGCCGCGATGGTGACCAGCCGCAGCCCGGTGATCAGCGCGACCACCAGGAGCAGCGGGGCACGCACCGAGCCGGCCCGCAGCGCGGCCACCACGACCACGGTGGCCGCGGCGACCAGCACCACGTTGCCGCTGATCCGGGCGGCCGGCGAGCGTCGCCGGCGCAGCCGCGGCCCGCGCTCGGCCGCGGCCGGCGCGCCACCACCCTCGAAGAGCCCGCCGAGCCCCCCGTCGCTCATGCGAGCGCTCCCAGATCGGCGCGCAGCCGCTCCAGCGCGTAACGGGCCTGCTGGCGCATCCGGTCGTCGACGGCGTGCGTGGCGTACCGCGCCTCCCGGTACACCTCCATCAGCGCGGCCAGCACGGCGGCGTCCACCCGCTGCTCGGCGAGCAGCCGGCCGACCAGGTCGGTCGGGCTGTCCCCGGGGTGCCGCGGCGTGCCCGCCTCGGCGGCCGCCTGCTCCAGGCGCACCCAGCAGGCGATCACCGCGCGGCGCGGGTCACGGTCGGTGTCGGAGAGCTCCTCCAGGCCGGCGTCGAGCGCGGCGACCAGGTCCTCGGCGGTCTGCCCGGCGCGGCGCGGGGCCCGGCGGCCGGTCCGGCCCTTCCGCCGGCGGCCGGCGTCCCGGATCAGCGCCCAGGACAGCACCACGACCATCACCACCACGACGATCACCAGCAGGACCGTGGTCGCGGTGCCGATCCAGTCGGGCAGGCCACGCGCCGCCTCGACCGGGGTGTCCGGGGTCGGCGACAGGGTCGGCTGCGGTTTCGGCGGCAGCAACGGCGCCTGGGTGGGTGTCGCGGTGGCCCGCGGGGTGATCCGGTCCAGCTGCGGCGCCGACCGGGTGGCGGCCAGCGAGGTCACGAAGAGCAGCCCGATGACGGCGGCCAGCGGCCACCAGCGGCGCACGATCGTCAGTTCCATGCGGGCGGTTTCAGATCCGTGACTCGAGGAGGGAACCGGACAGGACTCGCATCATGCCAGGCCCGCCAGAACCTTCGCACGGGTGAACACGTCGTCGAGCATGGCGGGGGTGAGCCGGCCGGTGAAGGTGTTCTGCTGGCTGACGTGGAAGCAGCCGAGCAGCGGGGGCACGCCGGGCAGGTGCACCTCGGCGCCGTGCCCGAACTTCGGCCGGGGGACGGGCGGGCGTACGCCGTACGCGGATTGCATCGCCGGCCACCAGGCGGTCCAGGCGAACGCGCCCAGCGTGACCACCGCCTTCAGGGTGGGTCTGATGAGCGTCAGCTCACGATGGAACCAGGGGGCGCAGGTGTCCCGCTCGCCCGGCGTCGGCTTGTTGTCCGGCGGGGCGCAGCGGACCGCCGCGAAGATCCGGGTGTGCCGCAGCTCCAGGCCGTCGTCGGCGGCCACGCTGGTCGGCTGGTTGGCCAGCCCGGCGCGGTGCAGGGCGGCGAAGAGCACGTCGCCGGAGCGGTCGCCGGTGAAGATCCGGCCGGTCCGGTTGCCGCCGTGCGCGGCCGGCGCCAGGCCGAGGATGGCGATCGAGGCGTCGGCCGGGCCCATCCCGGGCACCGGACGCCCCCAGTAGTCCTGGTCACGGAAGGACGCGCGCTTGACCGTGGCCACTTCGGTGCGCCACGCGACCAGCCGGGGGCAGGCGAAACAATCCGCGACGCGGGCGTCCAGCACGGTCAGCGAGGCAGCCGCGGCCGCCTGTGCGGCAACCCCTTCTGGGGTACGCGGTGAGCCCTCGGACGGTTGCACCGGACCAGAATGCCACCGGGGGTGGTACGCCGTGACGACGCACCACCCCCGGGTCCCGCTCAGTGCTGTGTTACTTGGTCTTCACGCAGAGCAGGTAGCCCTTGCCCTTGTCGCTGGAGAGCACGGCGCCCTCGTCGCCCTCCTTGAAGAACTTGTCGCAGGCGGTGCTGTTCACGTCGCTGACGCCCTCGACGCGGCCGATCACGGTGAACTTGGCGTCCGACGAGGAGCAGTCGACGATCTTGGCGTCGGTGTCCGACGCCTCGTCCTTCAGCGCGGTGTTCACCGAGATGCAGTCGCCGACCTTGGCCTTCTCGGTCGGGTCCGAGGAGAGCACGGTGCCCAGGCCCAGCTTGATCGCGATACCCACGACGATGACGGCGACCACGCCGAGGATCGACTTGAGCTTGGACTTCTTCGGCGCGGGCGGCAGGGCGCCGGGCGCCGGCGGGAAGCCCGCAGCGCCGGGCGCGGGCGGGTAACCGGGGGCGCCGCCGGCCGGCGGGTAGCCCGGGGCGCCGGCGTTCGGCGGCGGGAAGCCGGGAGCACCGGGAGCGCCGGCGTTCGGCGGCGGGAAGGCCTGACCGCCGGGGGCGGGCGGGACGTTCGCGCCGTACGGGTTCGGCTCGACCGGGTTCGACATTGACGTTTCCTTTCACGCACGATCGATGCCCGATCGCTTGGCAGGCGAGGATAACGACCCGCCATTGGATCGCGCGACCCCACTTCACCTGCGGTTATCGACGATCACAGGGAGCGCCCTGAGACTTTGCTGGGAAAATGACGCAGGGTACCGCCGCAGCGACACGGGGGTGGCGAAATATGGCCGAACCGACAGCCCCAAGTGGCCGGTCGGCGGAGCGTCCGGGATCAGTTCCCGGCGAGGCCGAAGGCGATCCCGTCCAGAATGTCGTGCTCTGAGGCGATCACCGTCGAGTGGCCGGAACGCTCCATGATGATCCGCATGATCAAGGCCCCGGCACCGATCACGTCGGCCCGGCCAGGATGCATCACCGGCAGCGCCCGCCGCTGCTCGACCGTCATCCGCAGCAGGTCCGCGGTGACCCGGGTGACCGCGTCCCGGCCGACCCGGCTGTGGTGGATCCGGGCCGAGTCGTACTCCGGCAGGTCGTGCGCCAGCGCCGCCACGGTGGTGACCGTGCCGGCCAGCCCGACCAGGGTGCGCGCCGCCCGGCCGCCGACGGCCGCCAGCGCGGTGTCCACCGCGGCCGTCACGTCCCGCTCCGCCGCGGCCAGCTGCGCCGCGGTCGGCGGGTCGTCGTGCAGGTGCCGCTCGGTCATCCGGACGCAGCCGATGTCCACCGAGATCGCGCGGTGCACCGCGTCGGTGCCGGTGACGAACTCGGTGGAGCCGCCACCCAGGTCGAAGACCAGATAGGGGCCCTCGGCGTCGAGGCCCTTGACGGCGCCCAGGAAGGAGAGCGTGGCCTCCTCCTCGCCGGTGATCACCTCGGGGTCGACACCCAGCACGCCGCGCACCATGTCCCGGAAGTCCTGCGCGTTGGAGGCGTCCCGGGAGGCGGAGGTGGCGCACATCCGGATCTCCTTCGCGCCGGCCGCGGCGATCTCCGCGGCGTAGTCGGCGAGCGCGACCCGGGTGCGCTCGATCGCGGCCGGCGACAGCATGCCGGTGCGGTCCACGCCCTCACCGAGCCGGACGACCTCCATCCTGCGCACGACGTCGGTCAGCTGATCACCCTGGACGTCGGCGATCAGCAGCCGGATCGCGTTCGTCCCGCAGTCGATGGCGGCGACCCTCATAGGTGCAGCAGCATTCGCTTGTTCCCCAACGTGTTCGGCTTGACCCGTTCCAGGTCCAGGAACTCGGCGACACCCTCGTCGTAGGAGCGCAGCAGCTGCTCGTAGACGGCGTGCGGGACCGGCGCGCCGTCGATCTCGGCGAACCCGAACGAGCCGAAGAACCGGGTCTCGAACGTGAGGCAGAAGACTCGGCGTACGCCCAGCTCGCGCGCCTGGTCGAGGAGCACCTCGACGATCTTGTGGCCGATCTTCCGGCCACGCTTGTCCGGGTGCACCGCGACGGTGCGGATCTCGGCCAGGTCCTCCCACATCACGTGCAGGGCGCCGCAGCCGGCCACCGTGTCGTCCGCCTCGTCGACCGCCACCCAGAACTCCTGGACGGACTCGTAGAGGGTGACCGTCGCCTTGCTGAGCAGCCGCCGGTCGGTGGTGTACGTGTCGACCAGGGCGCGGATCGCCTTGACGTCCCCGGTGCGGGCCCGGCGGATCAGCATTCGTCGCGCTTGACGCAGGGGCCCTCGGCCCACCACGGCTCGACGGCGTCGCGCACCTCGTCCCCGAACGGGTTCACCCCGCGGCCGGCGGCCAGCGCGTGCCCGAGGTGGACGTGCAGGCATTTCACCCGGTCCGGCATGCCACCGGCGGAGACGTCGTGGATCTCCGGCACGTCCTCGATCGCCTGGCGACGGTCCAAGTAGTCCCGGTGCGCCCGGGCGTAGTGGGCGGCCAGCTCCGGATCGGTGCTCAGCCGCTCCTGCATGTCCCGCATCACGCCGGCCGACTCCAGCCGGGAGCACGCGGCGGTGGCATGTGGACAGGTGAGGTAGTACATCGTCGGGAACGGCGTGCCGTCGTCCAGCCGCGGCGAGGTCTCCACCACGTCCGGGTTGCCGCACGGGCAGCGGTGTGCGATCGCCCGGGTGCCGCGGGGGCGGCGGCCGAGCTGGGCCGCCACGATGTCGAGGTCGGCGGGGGTCGGTTCGTCCATCAGTTCGAGGGCTCCGCGTTCGCGGCTTGGACGCTGTGCCACAGCGTGTCGTACCAGCGGTCGGGTGCGGCCGCCGGCGATTTCTGGTCGGACTCACGGGCGGCGGCGTCCGGGTCGGAGTAGACCCGCAACGGCGTCTCACCGGGGCGCACGAAGAAGTTCTGCTCCCGGGCCTGAATCCGGATGTAGTCGTCGTCGTTCCATTTCGCCAGCTCCTTGCGGGTGGCGTCGATCTTGGCCTGCTGCGCGGCCTGGGCCCGCTCCATCTCCGCGATCTGCGCCTCCTGCTGCAGGTAGACCCGCAGCGGGTAGGTGTAGGCCAGAGCCAGCACCACGAAGATCGCGAGCAGCACGGTGGCCCGGCTGGTCAGCGAGCGGGGGCGCGGGGCGGCGGTGCGCTTGGCGGCCGGGCCGCCGGACTGGGACGTCCGCCGGGAGCCGGCCGGGCGGGCGGTGCGCGAGGTGGGAACCCGGACCGTCGGGCGGGCCTCGGTCCGCACCGGGGCGGTCACCCGGGCGCGGGACGTGCCGGGACGACCACTCGCGCCACCCGTGCGGCGGGACGGACCCTGACCGCTCGGCATGCGACGCTGTGTCATCTCCGCCCCTCCCCCGATCGATGCGACCGTCACGGATTGTGGCACCCACCGACGGGTGGGTGCCACCTCCATGATCTGCCGGTCCGGTGTTACGCGACCCGGTAACGCGGGAACGCGCCCGCACCGGCGTACCGCGCGGCGCTCTCCAGCTGCTCCTCGATGCGCAGCAGCTGGTTGTACTTCGCGACGCGGTCCGAGCGGGCCGGGGCGCCGGTCTTGATCTGGCCGGAGCCGACCGCCACCGCCAGGTCGGCGATGGTGGTGTCCTCGGTCTCACCGGAGCGGTGCGACATCATCGTCTTGAAGCCGGCCCGGTGGGCCAGGTCCACGGCGTCCAGGGTCTCGGTCAGCGAGCCGATCTGGTTCACCTTGACCAGCACCGCGTTGCCGGCCGCCTCGGCGATGCCGCGGGCGATCCGCTGCGGGTTGGTGACGAACAGGTCGTCGCCGACGATCTGGATCTTGTTGCCGAGCTGCTCGGTCATCGCGCTCCAGCCGGCCCAGTCGTCCTCGGACAGCGGGTCCTCGATGGAGACGATCGGGTAGTCGGCGGCGAGCTTCGCGTAGTAGGCGATCATCTCGTCGGTCGACTTCGGGGCGCCCTCGAAGTGGTACTGCCCATCCTTGTAGAACTCGGTCGCGGCGACGTCCATGGCCAGCACGATGTCGCTGCCCAGGGAGAAGCCGGCGGCCTGCACGGCCTCGGCGATCAGGTCCAGGGCGGCGGCGTTGGCCGGCAGGTTCGGCGCGAAGCCGCCCTCGTCGCCCAGGCCGGTGGAGAGGCCCTTCTTCTTCAGCACCGACTTCAGCGCGTGGTAGACCTCGGCGCCGGTGCGCAGCGCCTCGCGGAAGGTCGGGGCGCCGATCGGGGCGATCATGAACTCCTGCACGTCGACGTTGGAGTCGGCGTGCGCGCCACCGTTGACGATGTTCATCATCGGGACCGGCAGGACGGCGGCGTTCGGCCCGCCGACGTAGCGGAACAGCGGCAGCTCGGCGGAGAGCGCGGCGGCCTTGGCGACCGCGAGGGAGACGCCCAGGATCGCGTTGGCGCCCAGCTCCGACTTGGTGTCGGTGCCGTCCAGGTCGAGCATCTTCTGGTCGATCAGGCGCTGCTCGCTCGCCTCGTACCCGATCAGCTCGTCAGCGATCTTGTCCTCGATGTTGGCGACCGCCTTCTCGACGCCCTTCCCGAGGTAGCGGCCCTTGTCGCCGTCGCGCAGCTCGAGCGCCTCGAACGCGCCGGTGGAGGCGCCGGACGGGACCGCCGCGCGGCCGACCGTGCCGTCGTCCAGGCCGACCTCGACCTCGACGGTCGGGTTGCCCCGGGAGTCCAGGATCTCGCGGGCGACGATCGCTTCAATGGTGGCCATTTGTGGTGTCGCTCCCTAAGCGTTGTACGAATACCGTTTCGGTCCGCGACCCTGCGGGCCGACCACGCTCCTGAGCGTATCGAGCCCACCCGCCGCGCGTTCGCCCGGCCGGTCAACTTCACCGGCCGGTATGTCTTCCGCCGCCGCCGCCCGCCCGGTGGGCTCCACTCGCCGGGATGTCTTCCGGCGCCGCCGCCGAACCGGAGAACTTGACTAGCTGGTATGTCTTCCGGCGCCGCCACCCGCCCGGCGAACTTCACTCGCCGGTATGCCTCAAAACCGGGGCCCGCCTGCCGAAACAGGGGGCACTATGAGCAGCAGCCTGTTTCCCGAGGACGGCTCACGCATCGAGATGGAGGCCGGGGGCGAATGCCACACCGGCGTCCGTGTCGTGGCCGCCTCCGCCGCGGCCGTGACCGTCTCGCTCGCCCGTGCCGACGTGCCGCTCCTCGGCACCGTGGTGACCCTGCGCTGGTCGGCCGCGCCCCGCGGCCGGTACGTCGTCTCCGCCGCGGTCGCCGCGGTCGACGAGAACCGGGTCGAGCTGCGGCTGATCGGCGAGCCGCAGATCAGCCAGAGCCGGCTCTACGTGCGCGGCGGCGGCGGTGAACCGATCGTGATGACCCGGCCGGAGCTGCCCGAGGCGATCGGCTGGGTGCACGACATCAGCGAGCGCTCGGTGCGCGCCCACTTCACCGACGTCGAGGTGCGGCCCGGCCACGAGGTGACGCTGCGGGTCCAGCTCGGCGCGGACGAGGTGGAGCTGACCGGCACGGTGACCAAGGCCAGCGCGATGCGCCAGCAGGTGCCGGTACGCGGGCCGCTCTCGGTCGAGATGGTGGCGCTCTACGACCCGGAGGAGTGGCAGGCGAAGATCCTTCGCCGTTATGTCATGCGTTATCAACTCCAGATGCGCACCCGGACCGCCGAGTCGGCCTGAGGAAACGGGTGCCGGAGATCCGCCGGTCCGATGGATCGGCGGATATCGTTTGCGCGCCCCCGCCGCCCCGGGGCAGGGTGGTGATCGTGGCCCGCCGTCGTTTCACGCAGGGATTACTGGCCGCCGGCGCGCTGCTCGCCGGAACGGCCTGCACCGGCATCGACCAGGCCGACGCCGCCGGGGTCGGCCCGGCGGACGCGGTGGCCGTGATCGCCGGCCAGCTCGCCGAGTCGGCCGGAGCGACATACACCGCGACCTACCGCCTCGGCGACGGCGGCACCGCCACCGTGGCCCGGGCGCAGGACCCGGCCCGCACCGCCTACCGCTGGCCGGCCGGCCGGCTCATCGTCACCCCGGCGGACACCACCCGCTGCGCCGCCCGGACCTGCGTGATCACCGCCAAGGCCGACCCGGAGCTGCCGGCCGCGTCCGGCCTGATCACCCCGGAGGCGGTCGCCGCGATGCTCCGCCGGGCCGAGGCCGACCCGGCGCTGACCATCAGCCAGCGGGACACCACGATCGCCGAGCGGCACGCCGCCTGCATCCGGTGGGGCGGGCCGTCCGCCTTCGAGACGTGCGTGACCGGCGACGGGACCCTGGCCGCCTTCACCGGGACGCTGGCCGGGACCCGCCTGGAGGTGACGCTCACCGAGCTCACCCCGACCGCCGACCCGGCCGGTTTCCAGCTGCCGGCGGGCGTCGAGGTGCTCGACCAGCGCACCCGCTGACCCCAGCACGTCCGCTGGCCCCGGCCCAAGCGCGTCCGCTGAATCCCGGCCCCGCACGCCCGCTCACTTCGCGGCCCCCGCGCGCCGCCAAATTCCGGCCCCGCACGCCCGCTCACTTCGCGGCCCCCATGCGCCGCCAAATTCCGGCCCCGCACGCCCGCTGACTTCGCGGTCCCCGCGCGCCGCCGAATCCCGGCCCCGCGCGCCCGCTGACTTCGCGGCCCGGGCGACCGGCGGGGTCAGACGCCCAGCAGCGTGCGCAGGTGCCGCGGCGGCGGCGAGCCGTGCGCCAGCATCGCGTCGTGCCACGCCTTGGGCGTCGCCCCGAACGGCCGGGCCGCGGCCAGCGCGGACACCTCGGTGTAGCCGACGAAATAGGTGGAGAGCTGGGCCGAGGTGAGCAGCGCCCGCCGCCACTTGCCGGCCGCCTCGCCCTCCTCCTGGAAGCCGGGCCCGGTCATCAGCGCCATCGCCTCGGACTCGGCCAGCCCCTCGCAGTGCACCAGCTGATCGATGATCGCGTTCAGACTCATCCGCAGCTGCATCTTGAGCTGCTGCAACTTAACCGCCGGGCCGCCGAACCCGAGGCCGGTCATCAGCTCCTCGGCGTAGACCGCCCAGCCCTCGACGAACGGACCGGACCAGCCGAGCGCCCGCACCTTGCTGCTCCCCCGGAACCGGCGCGCGTGCGCCAGCTGGAGGAAGTGCCCGGGCATCGCCTCGTGCACGGTGAGGTTGCGGATCATCTCGTTGTTGTACTCCCGGTAGAAGCTGCGGACGCGCTCGGCCGGCCAGCCCGCCGGGGCCGGGGCGATGCAGTAGAACGTCGGCACGTCGGCGGTCTCCAGCGGGCCCGGCGGGTCGCAATAGGCCACCGCGACGCCGCGGGCGAACTCCGGCATCTCCTCGATCACGCACGGGTCGTCGACCAGCGACACCACGTCGTGCTCCCGGACGAACGCGGTCGCCTCGTCCATCGTCAGCTTGGCCAGGCCGACGATCGTGGCGTTGTCCGGATGCCGCTCGGCGATGGTGTCCAGCGCCCGGCGCACGGTCGCGTCCTCGGCCGGGCCGCCGACCAGCTCGGTGGCGAGCGTGCGCAGCTCGGCGCCGACCCGCTCGACATTCTCCCGGGCCCGCGCGAGGACCTCGGCCGCGGACAGCTCGGTGTCCAGGGTGTGCCACAGCCGGGCCTCCCACAGGCGGCGGCCGAGCCGCGGGTCGCGGCCGGGCTCGCCGCTCTCCAGCCGGCCGTGCAGCCAGCGGTCGAACTCGCCGAGCGCCTGGAGCGCGGCCGCGGCGACCGGCTCGACCGAGTCACGCAGCCCGGGCTCCTGCGCCAGCAGGACGGGCAGCTCGTCGCGGATCAGCCCGGCCGTGCCGGCGAACTGGCCGGCCGCGGTCTCGGCGTGGATCCGGGGCACGTCGCGCAGCACCGACCGGGCGGTGGCCAGCGCGTCGGGCAGCGCGGCGAGCCGGCCGCGCAGGCTCTCCAGCCGCTCGGCGGCCGGCGCGAACGGCCGGGACAGCAGGCCGTGCAGCAGCGGGCCGGGGTTGTGCTCCAACGGGTTCCACTCGTGCTCGCGCACGTCGGTGAGCTCGAACAGCCCGCGCTCCACCTGGGCGGTGAGGATGGCGTGGTCGACCTGCTCCTGTGCGTCGAGCCCGTCGGCGTCGATCCCGCTGAGCGCGTCGGCCGCGTCGCGCAGCATGGCCACCCGGGCCTGGACCGCGCCGGCCGAGAGGTCGGGCAGGCGGTCGTCGAAGCGATGGTCCCCCGCGTAGAGGGCCGTCACGGGGTCGCTCTCCAGCAGAGCGTCGGCGATGCGGTCGGCGAGCGGCACAAACTCCGGCATGCCGAGAAAACTACTCGGCGGGTCCGACAATTTCCGCCGCACGCACGGCTTCGGCGTACTCCAAGGTGGCCTGCCGCAGCTCGGCCTCCGGGTCGCGGCCCGCCGCGCGGGCCTCCGCGACCAGCCGCAACAGCGCCGGACCGAGGTCGTCACCGGCCGGCAGCGGCACGTCCACCGCGCCCCGCTCGACCCGCTGCAGGATCTTCGCGGCCAGCGCCAGCGCCGGCTGGCTCAGCGCCACCCCGTCCAGGACCGAGTCCCGCGCCTTCTCCTCGCGCTTGATCCGCTCCCAGTTGGCGGTGATCTCCTCGATGTCCTCGACCGGCTCACCGGCGAAGACGTGCGGGTTGCGCCGGACCATCTTCTCCACCAGGGTCGCGGCCACGTCGTCGACGGTCCAGGCCCGGCCGTCCGGCAGCTCCTGGGCGAGCCGGGCGTGCAGCACGATCTGCAGCAGCACGTCGCCCAGTTCCTCGCGGAGCTCGTCCAAGTCGTCGCGCTCGATCGCGTCGTACGCCTCGTAGCTCTCCTCCAGCAGGTAGGGCGCGAGGGTGCGGTGGCTCTGCGCCCGTTTCCACGGGTCGCCGCCGGGCGAGAGCAGCCGGTCCATCACCGCCACCGCGTCCAGCAGGCGGGCGCCGGGCGGGTCCCAGGAGCCGTACATCAGCTCCAGCTCGGCCAGGCCGGGCTCACGGGCCAGCCGCAGGCCGAGCTGCCGGGCGAACGGCTGGTCGCCGTGCGGACCGGCCAGCCAGACCGCGAGCGGCGCGGTGCCGATCGCGTCGAGCAGCCCCTGCGCGTCGGTGTCCAGCACGGTGACCGGGACGCCGGCTGCCCGCAGCGCCACCGCCTGCTCGGACTCGGCCGCGGCGAAGACCGGGCCGGAGCGCACGGTGTCCCACGCCTCCGCGGTGAGCAGCCCGGCCGGCAGCCGCGGCGAGGTGACCAGCAGAACGATCCGAGTGCTCAAGAGACGTCTTTGACCGGCAGGCCGGACTGCTCGTCCAGGCGCGCCCCGACCAGGTCGAGGCCGGTCCCGTTCTGCAGCGGGTAGGAGTACGTGACGATCTCCATCGGCTGGTAGCGCGGGTTGATCGTGATGTGCAGCGGCCCGGCCACCGAGGTGAGCTCGTTGCGCAGCGCGACGCCGCTCTTCAGCTCCTCGGTGAACTGCGCGTTCAGCCCGCTCCGGAATTTCTCGAAGGTGGTGCCCGGCTGGATCGCGTCCTTCTCCTCGGCGCGCCGGAAGACCTCCTTCAGGTCGGCCTCGGTGAGCGCCGGGGCGCCGGTGAGCGACTGCGACACCAGGTATTGCAGGACCGCGTTCTGGGTGTAGAGCCGGACGTACTCGGTGGTGGCCGGCAGGCCGACGGCGGCGCCGGCCCGGTCGTAGGCCAGCTCGGCCGGCAGCGTCACGCTGTGCCGCTGGGCCAGCTGGTCGTACAGTTTCCGGCTGACCAGCACGCTGACCACATCGGCCCGCTGGATCGGCATCTGCTTGCCGACCTGGGCCAGCGCGTCCTCGGCGGTCTTGACGTCCACCTCGGTCGCCTGGCCCGCCGCCAGCTGCTGCTTCGCCGCGTCGACCGCTTTCTGCGCCTCGGCGCGCTTGCCGACGGCCTCGGCGTCGAAGGCCTGCCGCGCGTCGTCCCAGATGTCCTGGACCCGGCTCTCCGGGATCTGGCTGTCGCCCACGTAGGCGGCGACAGCCGGGGCGGAACGGCACGCGGAGAGGCCGGCGATCGCCAGGGACGCGACGACGGCCATGGATGCGAGTCGGCGGGTACGCTGCATGGTCAACACTGTCTCACGCTCAGTGTGATCCGTCACACCCGGGCCGGGGCGGGCGCCTCGCCGAGCACGTCCTTGAGCAGCTGGGCGCACCACTGCAACAGCTCCTGATCGCGCAGCGGCTCGCCGCCGACCCGCCGGGTGCTCGGGCGCGGCACGCTGACCTGGTCGTTCGCCGGCTTGTAGACGGAGTCCGGGTGGTAGCGCTTGAGCCGCAGCTGCTTGGAGTCGGGCAGGGCGAGCGGGGCGAACCGCAGGTGCTTGCCCTGCATCGAGACGTCGGTCAGGCCGTAGGCGCGGGCCAGCTGGCGGAACCGGGCGACCGCGATCAGGTTGACCACCGGGGCGGGCGGCTCGCCGTACCGGTCGGTCATCTCGGCGATCACCTCCTCCAGGCGGGCGTCGTCGCGGGCCTCGGCGAGCTTGCGGTACATCTCCAGGCGCAGCCGCTCGACGGCGATGTACTCGGTGGGCAGGTGCGCGTCGACCGGCAGGTCGATCTTGACCTCGGGCTCCTCCTCGGGGCGCTCGCCCTTGAACGCGCTGACCGCCTCGCCGACCATCCGCACGTAGAGATCGAAGCCGACGCCCTCGATGTGCCCGGACTGCTCGCCGCCGAGCAGGTTGCCGGCGCCGCGGATCTCCAGGTCCTTCATCGCCACATACATGCCGGCGCCCAGCTCGGTGTGCTGGGCGATGGTGGCCAGCCGCTCGTGCGCGTGCTCGGTGAGCGGCTTGTCCCGCGGGTAGAGGAAGTACGCGTACGCCCGCTCCCGGCCCCGCCCGACCCGGCCGCGGATCTGGTGCAGCTGGGCCAGGCCGAGCAGGTCGGCGCGCTCCAGGATCAGCGTGTTGGCGTTCGGGATGTCGATGCCGGACTCGACGATCGTGGTGCAGACCAGGACGTCGAACTCCTTCTCCCAGAAGCCGACCATCACCTTCTCCAACTGCTCCTCGCTCATCTGGCCGTGCGCCACCGCGACCCGGGCCTCGGGCACCAGCTCGCGCAGCTTGCGGGCCGCCCGGTCGATCGACTCGACCCGGTTGTGCAGGTAGAACACCTGGCCGTCGCGGAGCAGCTCGCGGTGGATGGCGGCGGCGACCTGCTTGTCGTCGTAGGCCCCGACGTAGGTCAGCACCGGGTGCCGCTCCTCCGGCGGGGTGGCGATGGTGGACATCTCCCGGATGCCGGTGATCGCCATCTCCAGGGTCCGCGGGATCGGGGTGGCCGACATGGTGAGCACGTCCACCGACGCGCGCAGCGCCTTGAGCTGCTCCTTGTGCTCGACGCCGAACCGCTGCTCCTCGTCCACGATGATCAGGCCGAGGTTCTTGAACCGGGTCGACTTGGCCAGCAGCCGGTGGGTGCCGATCACGATGTCCGCGGTGCCCTCGGCGGCCTGCTCCAGGGTGAGCGCCGCCTCTTTCGGCGTCTGGAACCGGGACAGCTGCTTGATCTGCACCGGGAACTGGCTCATCCGCTCGGTGAACGTGTTGAAGTGCTGCTGGGCCAGCAGCGTGGTGGGCACCAGCACGGCCACCTGCTTGCCGTCCTGCACCGCCTTGAACGCGGCGCGCACCGCGATCTCGGTCTTGCCGTAACCGACGTCGCCGCAGATCAGCCGGTCCATCGGGGTCTGCAGCTCCATGTCGTGCTTGACCTCGTGGATGGCGGCCAGCTGGTCCGGCGTCTCGGTGTACGGGAACGCGTCCTCCAGCTCCCGCTGCCACGGCGTGTCCGGTCCGAACGCGTGGCCTTTCGAGGCCTGCCGGGCGGCGTAGAGCTGGATCAGCTGAGCGGCGATCTCCTTGACCGCCTTCTTCGCTCGGGCCTTGCTCTTCTGCCAGTCGGCACCGCCCATCTTGTGCAGCGTGGGCTGCTCGCCGCCGACGTAGCGGGAAAGCTGGTCGAGCTGGTCGGTGGGCACGTAGAGCCGGTCGCCGGGCTGACCGCGCTTGGCGGCGGCGTACTCGATCACCAGGTATTCCCGGTCGGCGCCGTTGACGGTGCGCTGGACCAGCTCGATGTAGCGCCCGATGCCGTGCTGCTCGTGCACCACGAAGTCGCCGGTCTTCAGTTCGAGCGGGTCGATCGTGTTGCGCCGGCGGGCCGGCATCTTGCGCATGTCCTTGGTGGACGCGCCACGGCCGCCGGAGATGTCGTTGCCGGTGATCACCGCGAGCCGGGACGCGGCGTCGACGAACCCGTGGTTCAGCCCCCCGCAGGTGACCAGCAGCTGGCCGTCGGCGATCGGGTTGCTGATCGCTTCGACCGGGGTGACCCCGAGGCCGGCGTCGCGGAGCAGCTCGGTGGCCCGCTGCGCGGTCCCCTTGCCCTCGAAGACCAGGGCGATCGCCCAACCGGCAGACGCCCACTCGGACAGGTCGCCCGCCAGTTTCGCGGTGTCGCCGTGATAGAGCGGGACCGGCTGAGCCGCCAGGGCGATCGCATCACCGGTGTCCGGGGTGACCTCGACCGGCGCGGCGTCCTCCCACGGCAGAGCGGCCGGCTCGTCGGCGACGGCCAGCCCGAACGGCGAGATCGTCCACCACGGCTGCTTGAGGACGGCCGCGTGCGCCCGGACATCGGCCAGGCTGCGGAAGGCGACCGCGCCGACGTCGATCGGCGCCTGGCCGCCCACCGCGGCCGCGGCCCAGGACGCCTCCAGGAACTCGTCCGAGGTGCGGGTCAGGTCGTGCGCCCGGGTCCGGATCCGCTCCGGGTCGCAGAGCAGCACGTGCGTCCCGGCCGGCATGCAGTCGATCAGCAGCTCCATGCTGTCGGTGCCGTCCAGCAGCGCCGGCGCCAGCGACTCCATCCCCTCGACCGGGATGCCGGCGGAGAGCTTGTCCAGGATCTCGGCCAGCTCCGGGTGCTGGGCGGCGAGCTGAGCGGCCCGCTCCCGGACCGCCGGGGTGAGCAGCAGCTCCCGGCAGGGCGGCGCCCAGAGCCGCTCGACCGGGTCGATGGTCCGCTGGTCGGCGACCGCGAAGGTGCGGATCTCCTCCACCTCGTCGCCCCAGAACTCCACCCGGGACGGGTGCTCGTCGGTGGGCGGGAAGACGTCCAGGATGCCGCCGCGGACCGCGAACTCGCCGCGCTTGGTGACCAGGTCGACCCGGGCGTAGGCCATGTCGGACAGCCGCCGGGCGACCTCCTCCAGCTCCGCCCCGCGGCCGGTGACCAGCTCCACCGGCTCCAGGTCGCCGAGGCCCTTGAGCTGCGGCTGGAGCAGCGACCGGACCGGCGCCACGACGACCTGCAGCGGCTCCTCGCCCGGGTGGGCCAGGCGGCGCAGCACGGCCAGCCGCTTGCCGACCGTGTCCGAGCGCGGGGACAGCCGCTCGTGCGGCAGCGTCTCCCAGGACGGGTAGACGGCCACCCGGTCCGGCGTGATCAGGCAGCCCAGCGCGTCGGCCAGGTCGTCGGCCTCCCGGGAGGTCGCGGTGATCGCGAGCACCGGGCGCTGGGCGCCGCCGGCGTCGGCCGGACCGGCCACCGTGGCCACCACGAACGGGCGCAGCGAGACCGGCGCGGTGAGGTCCATCGCATCGGAGTCGACGAAGCCCTTGCGGGCCAGGTCGCGCGCCCGGGCCAGGCCACGGTCGCGCAGGGCGGCTGGGATCAGACCGGCGAGCTGCATGGCGAAGAACCCCCCGAGGGCACGACGAACAACCCCGGTCGCCCAGTGGGGCGGGGGTCTGTGTGACCAGCTTAGTCCGCCCCACCGACACTTCCCGCGGCGTGCGCCTCATCGCACCGCATGTCCGACATGCGGGCGGCTCCGCCGCCGAAGCTTCCTGGCGAACCTTGGGGAGGCGACGTGCGGGTCCTGCTGCTGGTCAGCGCTTTCAACGGCTTGAGCCAGCGGGTCTGGTGCGCGCTGCGCGACGCCGGGCACCAGGTCGGCGTGCTGATCGCGGAGAACGAGGAGCAGATCGCCGACGGGGTGCGCGCCGCCGACCCGGAGCTGATCCTCTGCCCGTACCTCAAGCACCGGGTGCCGGCCGGGGTCTGGCAGCGCCGGCGCACGGTGATCCTGCACCCCGGCCCGGTCGGCGACCGCGGCCCGTCCGCCCTGGACTGGGCGATCACCGAGGGCGCGCGGACCTGGGGGGTCACCGCCCTGCAGGCGGTCCAGGAGTTCGACGCCGGACCGATCTGGGCCACCCGGACCTTCTCGCTGCCGGCCGTCCCGCCGCGCAAGTCGGCGCTCTACGCCGGGCCGGTCTCGGACGCCGCGCTGGAGTGCGCGCTGGAGGTGGTGGCCAAGGCCGCCGACCCGGCGTTCCGCCCGGTGCCGGCGGAGAACACGCCGACCCAGACGCCCGGCGCCCGGCCCCGCCCGCCGATGCGGCAGGCCGACCGGGCGTTCGACTGGGGCGAGTCGACCGAGGCGATCCTGCGCCGGATCCGGGCCGCGGACGGGGCGCCCGGGGTGCTCACCGAGGTGGGCGGCCGGTCGGCGTACGTCTACGACGCGCACCCCGGGGTGGCCCGCGGCGCCCGGCCCGGCACGCTGCTCAGCCGCCGGCAGGGCGCGGTGCTGGTGGCCACCGGCGACGGGAGCCTGTGGCTCGGGCACCTGCGCACCGCGGAGGGCGGGATCAAGCTGCCGGCCACCATGGTGCTCGGCGCGCGGCTGCGCGGGGTGCCGCACACGCCGCTCGGGGCGGATCAGGAGCCGGAGGCGGCGCACACGTACCGGCAGATCCGCTACCGGCGCAGCGGCCCGGTCGGCTGGCTCTTCTTCGACTTCTACAACGGCGCGATGGCGCCCGGGCACTGCCGGCGGCTGCTGGCCGGACTGCGGCACGCGGCCGCCCAGGACACCCGGGTGCTGGTGCTGCGCGGCGGGACCGAGGCGTTCAGCAACGGCATCCACCTCAACGTGATCGAGGCGGCGCCGGACCCGGCCGGGACCGCGTGGGCGAACATCCGGGCGATCAACCAGGTGTGCCGGGAGATCGTCAGCTGCACCCGGCAGGTGGTGGTGGCCGCCTACGCCGGCAGCGCCGGGGCCGGCGGGGCGATGCTCGGGCTGGGCGCGGACGTGGTCGCGGCCCGGGACGGGATCGTGCTGAACCCGTACTACGACATCGGGCTGTTCGGCTCCGAGCTGCACACCTTCGCCCTGCCGCGCCGGGTCGGCGCGGACCGGGCGCAGCGGCTGATCGACGACAAGCTGCCGGTGAGCACCGCCCAGGCGGTCCGGATCGGCCTGGTCGACGAGGTCGGGCCGCGGCATCCGGAGGCCTACGCGCAGTGGCTCGGCCTGCTCGCCGAGCGGCACGCGGACCCGCGCACGGTCCGCAAGCGGCGGGCCGCGAAGGCCCGGCGGCTGGCCGCGGAGCGGGTGCCGCTGGACGTCTACGAGACCCGCGAGCTGGCCGAGATGAGCCGGGACATCTACGCCGACCGGTCCGGTTTCGCGGCGGCCCGGCGGGCGTTCGTGACCAAGGCCGGGACCGGTGGCACGCCGCGGAGGCTGCTGCTGGCCGGGAACCTGGGACCGGCGATCGGCACGCGGCCCCGCACCGGCAACGCCGGGCCGGGCGACCGGCGTGCCCCGGTGACGGTGCGGCCCGCCGTGCCGGTGACCGCCTGACCCGGCGTACCGGAAACCGGTCTTGATCCTGATCTTGGCCGGACCAGCACGTGGACCGCCTGAACGACCGTGAGACTCTTGACTCAATTCACCCCTGCGACGGGGGACGCCGATACGATCGGCGAAGTCGGGACAGCGCCGTCCTGGAGCCATCCGAGTGAAGGAGCGCCCCGATGACAGAGCAGCCTGCCCATCTCGACGAGCGAGAGGGGCCCGACGCGGAGCTACGTGCCGACATCCGCCGGATCGGCACGTTGCTCGGGCAGACCCTGGCCCGCCAGGAGGGCCGTCCCCTGCTCGACCTGGTCGAGGAGATCCGCGCCCTGGTCCGGCAGGACGCGCCGGCGGCCGCCGAGCGGCTCGCCGCGATGGACATCACCACCGGCACCAAACTGGCCCGTGCCTTCTCCACCTACTTCCACCTGGCCAACATCACCGAGCAGGTGCACCGCGCCCGGGACCTGCGGCGCCGCCGCGCCAAGGAGGGCGGCTGGCTGGACCAGGCGGCCAAGCGGATCGCCGAGCAGGGCGTCCCGGCCGACGAGATCGCCGCGGCCGCCCGCCGGCTCGCGGTCCGCCCGGTCTTCACCGCGCACCCGACCGAGGCCGCCCGCCGTTCGATCCTGAGCAAGCTGCGCCAGGTCGCCGACTCGCTGGACGCCGAGTCGGCCGCCGCGGTGCTCTACGGCGACACCGACACCACGGTCTCCACCAAGCGGTTCGCCGAGCTGATCGACCTGCTCTGGCAGACCGACGAGCTGCGGCTGGACCGGCCGGACCCGCTGGACGAGGCGCGCAACGCGGTCTACTACCTCAAGGACCTCTACGCCGAGGCCGCCCCGCAGGTGCTCGACGACCTGGCCGAGACGCTGCGCCGGCTGGGCGTGGAGACCGCGCCGACGTCCCGCCCGCTGACCTTCGGCTCGTGGATCGGCGGCGACCGGGACGGCAACCCGTTCGTCACCCCGGCGGTCACCCGGGACGTGCTGCTCATCCAGCACGAGCACGGCATCCAGGCCGCCGAGAAGGTGATGGACAAGCTGATCGAGGAGCTGTCCGTCTCCCGCCGGCTGCGCGGGGTGTCCCTCGACCTCTCCGCCAGCCTGGCCCAGGACCTGGACAACCTGCCCGAGGTGGCGCCGCGGTTCCGCCGGGTCAACGCCGAGGAGCCGTACCGGCTGAAGGTCCGCGCGATCAAGGCGAAGCTGGCCAACACCCGGGCCCGGCTGCAGCACGGCACCCCGCACGTGGCCGGCCGGGACTACCTGGGCAGCGACGAGCTGATCGCCGACCTGGAGCTGATGCGCGCGTCGCTGGCCCGCAACTCCGGCCAGCTCTCCGCGGTCGGCGTGGTGGCCACCGCGATCCGCCAGGTGTCCGCCTTCGGCCTGCAGCTGGCCACGCTCGACGTGCGCGAGCACGCGGAGAAGCACCACGAGGTGCTGCAGCAGATGTACACCCAGGTCGGCGAGGTCGAGGACTACGCCACCCTGGACCGCACCGAGCGGACCAAGCTGCTCGCCACCGAGTTGACCGGGCGCCGGCCGCTGTCCAGCGCGGACACCCCGCTGACCGACTCGGCGCGGAAGACCTTCGACGTCTTCCACACGATCCGGGACGCGCAGGACCGGTTCGGCATGGACGTCATCGAGACCTACATCATCTCGATGACCCTGGGCGTCGACGACGTGCTCGCCGCGGCGGTGCTGGCCCGCGAGGCCGGCCTGATCGACATCCAGACCGGGCGGGCCCGGGTCAACATCGTGCCGCTCCTGGAGACCCCGGCCGAGCTGGACGCGGGCGGCGACCTGCTGGACGAGATGCTGTCCCTGCCGGCCTACCGGGAGATCGTCCGCGCGCGCGGCGACCTGCAGGAGGTCATGCTCGGCTACTCGGACTCCAACAAGGAGGCCGGGATCACCACCAGCCAGTGGCGGATCCACAAGGCGCAGCGCTCGCTGCGGGACGTGGCCGCCCGGCACGGGGTCCGGCTGCGGCTCTTCCACGGCCGCGGCGGCACCGTCGGCCGCGGTGGCGGCCCGACCCACGAGGCGATCCTGGCGCAGCCCTACGGCACGCTGGACGGCGCGATCAAGGTGACCGAGCAGGGCGAGGTGATCTCCGACAAGTACACCGTGCCCGCCCTGGCCCGGGAGAACCTGGAGCTCACCACGGCGGCGGTGCTGCAGGCCACGCTGCTGCACACCACGCTCTCGGTCGACCCGAGCCGGCTCGAGGTGTGGGACGCCACCATGGACACCGCCTCGGACGCGGCGTTCCGGGCGTACCGCGCGCTGGTGGAAAATCCGGATCTGCCGGCCTACTTCTGGGCGGCCACCCCGACCGAGCTGCTCGGCGCGCTGAACATCGGCTCCCGCCCGGCCAAGCGGCCGAACGCGGACGCCGGCCTGGGCGGTCTGCGGGCCATCCCGTGGGTGTTCGGCTGGACCCAGACCCGGCAGATCGTGCCCGGCTGGTTCGGCGTCGGCTCCGGCCTGGCCGCGGCCCGCGCCGCCGGCCTCGGTGACGTGCTCGACGAGATGCACGAGAACTGGCAGTTCTTCCGCACGTTCCTGTCGAACGTGGCGATGATGCTGGCCAAGACCGACCTGTCGATCGCCCGCCGCTATGTCGAGACGCTGGTCCCGGCCGAGCTGCACCCGATCTTCGCCACCATCGAGGCGGAGTACCAGCGGACCGTCGACGAGGTCCTGGCGATCACCGGCGAGCCGCAGATCCTGGCGGCCCAGCCGGAGCTGTCCCGCACGCTGGGAGTCCGCGACACCTACCTGGAGCCGCTGCACCACCTGCAGGTGGCGCTGCTCCGCCAGTACCGCGACCTGGGCGAGGCCGGCCGCCAGCTGCCGACCGCGCCGGGCGTCCGCCGCGGGCCGTCGGATTCGACGGCCCTGGAGCGCGCCCTGCTCACCACGGTCAACGGCATCGCTGCCGGCATGCGCAACACCGGCTGACGGTTTTCTCCGAGCGGCCCGGAAGCGATCAGCTTCCGGGCCGTTTGCTTTCCCGGCCCGCTCCCATGCGCGGACCGCTCCCTTGCCGGGGTCGCTCCCTGTGCGGACTGCTCCCTTGCCCGGACCGCTTCCCTGTGCTGCGGACCGCTTCCTTGTGCGGACCGCTTTCTTGCGCGGGCCGCTGCCTGTTCGGGCCGCTTCCTGTTCGGGCGGCGCTTTCCTGCCCAGCCATTCCTCCAAGATCAAAATTGCTATTCACGCAGGTCCGCCAGGGTTCGGATCGCATGCTCCCGCGCGGGCCGGGCCCGGCGATCTGGCCGCTGGCGCGTCCAGAACGATCGCCGCGCCCTTCATTGCCCGCGGGTGGTTCCGGAGATCAAAAGCCCCTCCCCACCACCTCGCACACCTCAGGATTCCCACCGCCGCCCCGACCCCAGGGTGCGAATCCCGTCCGGGCGTGGACGAGCCGGAGGAAGACGGAACGGCCGGCAGGCAGGTGAGCGGCGGGCGTACCGGAAATGATCTGACCGTGAGTGGGGCGCGGGCGGGGGTGGCGGGTGGTCAGGGGCGTGGGAGCAGGCCGTGGTCGCGGGCGTAGACCGCCGCCTGGGTGCGGTCGCGCAGGCCCAGGCGGGTGAGGATGCGAGAGATGTGGTTCTTGACGGTGCCCTCGCTGAGGAACATGTGGCCGGCTATCTCACGGTTGGTCGAACCGGTGGCGACCAGCCGGAGCACCTCGATCTCGCGGGCGGTCAGCGTGTCGCCGGCCTGCTGCCGGGCCGGCTCCACGTGGTGATCGCCGGGTCGGGACAGACCGCCGGGACCGCCGAGCCCGGACGGGGTGCCGCGATCGCCGGGCCGGGACAGACCGCCGTGATCGCCCGGCCGAGCCGCGCCGCCGCGATCGCCCGGCCGGGGAAGGCCGCCGCGATCGCCGGGCCGAGAAGGGCCGCCGCGATCGCTGGGCCGGGACGGGTCGCCACGATCGCCGGGCCGGGACGGGTCGCCGCGATCGCTGGGCCGGGACGGGTCGCCGCGATCGGTGGGCCGGGACGGGTCGAAATGATCGCCGGGCCGGGACAGGGCGGGGTGGTCGCCGGGCCGGGACAGGCTGGCGGCCAGGCGGGCGGCGACTGAGGAGTCGAGTGGGGTGACGCCCGCGTGTGCCAGCCGGACGGCGTCGGCGAGCTCGGCCGCGGGCAGGTCCTTGAGGAGGTAGCCGGCGGCGCCCGCGCGCAGCGCCTGCACCACGTAGTCCTCGTCGTCGAAGGTGGTCAGCATGATCACCTTGACCAGCGGGGCCTGCCGGCGCAGGACCGCGGCGGCCTCCACGCCGTCCATCCGGGGCATCCGGATGTCCATCAGGACGACGTCCGGCTGGAGCTGGACGGCCGCGCTGATCGCGGCTTTCCCGTCCGGGGCGGTGCCCACCACGGTGACGCCCGGCTGGATGTCGAGCAGGGACGCGATGCCGTCCCGGATGAGCTGCTGGTCGTCGACGACGAGGACGCGCACCGGATCGCCGTCGCTCATCTCGCCTCCCCGACGACGGCCGCCGGTCGAGGGATCGTCACGGTGAGCACGGTGCCGGCGTCGCGCGGGCTGTCGATGCTGACCTCTCCCCCGAGGAGCTGCACCCGCTCGCGCATCCCGAGCAGGCCGAAGCCGGGTGGGTCGCCGCCGGCCCGCTGCCGCTCCCCGGCAGCGGCCAGGCCGCAGCCGTCGTCGGCCACCACGAGCCGGGCGCCGGCCTCGTCGAACGTCACGGCGACGGACACCCGGCCGGCTCGCGCGTGCCGCCGGGCGTTGGTCAGGGCCTCCTGAGCGGCACGGTACAGCGCGGTCAGCGACGCGGCGTCGTGCCGGTCCGGCTCACCGGTGATGTCGACGGTGACCGTCAGGCCGTCGTCCACGCTGTCGGACAGCTCGGTGAGAGCGGCCCGCAGCGAGAAGCCGGACGGCTCGTCGCGCAGCGCGCCGACCGACCGCCGGACCTCGCTGAGCGCGTGTTTCGCCGACGACCGGGCGTCGAGCAGCGCCTGCTCGGCCAGGGCCGGATCGCGATGGATGAAGGCCGACGCCTTCTCCAGCTGGATGCTGATCGCGGTGAGGTGGTGGCCGAGGCTGTCGTGGATGTCCCGGGCCAGCCGGTTGCGCTCGGTCGTCGTGGAGAGCTCGGCGACCCGCTCGAGCATCCGCTCCAGCCGGGCACGGGCGCCCCGCTCGGCGACGGCCACGGCGGCCATGGCGACCGCGAGCACCAGGCCGATGGAGATCATCAAGAGATCGGAGACGTACGCCGCGTCGCGGTACCACCCCGGCGTCCTGACGGTGTAGCCGGTGACGACCAGCGCGACGCACCCGCCCGCGAGAGCGATCGCCACCGGCCGGCCGAAGGCGAAGTAGCCGAGGAAGGGCACCAGCACGATCAGCGCCCGGGCCGTGCCCGATCCGTCGAGCGCCGACGCCGCGACGAAGAGCAGGACGCGGACGACCAGCAGCCCGGCGGCGGCCGTCGTCGAGGCCGGTGGGCGGCGCCACAGCACCGTCTCCAGGGCGAAGAGCAGGGCGATGACGGCGACGAAGCCGATCAGCCGGATCGGCTGTCCGCTGCTGTCCCCGGTCAGTTCCCAGTACACACCGCCGGCGAGCACGGCGCCGTAGATCACCAACGGCACCCACCGGCCAGGCTGGGGAATACCGCCCATCTGCGCCCTCCTCCGCCGTTTCCCGCCCACAGGCTACGACCCTCGGGCCCGTCGCGGCCCGGGCGTCACAGCCGGAATGACAGAACTGGCCAACCGGCACGTGCCGGTTGGCCAACGGCGGCGTGACCGGCACATGCCGTCCCGCCGACATCCGGCTGTCCGGCACTTATCCCGCTCGATCCCGCGCTCCTAGGGTCGCCTCATTCCGATTCCGGTCCGTTCGACCAAGGAGTTCTCCGATGTCTGTGTCCTGGCTGCTACGTTTCGGCGCCGTCTGCGGGGTGGTACTGGGTCTGTCCACCGGAGTGCCGGCCCTGTTCGAGGCGTTCACCGGCGAGACCACCGCCACGAGCTTCGTCATCGGCGTCGGCGCCGCCTTCGGGACGCCCGCCCTGACCGCTCTCCACCTGCGGCAGGCCGCCGCCGCGGGCCGGTTCGGCGCGGTGGCCTTCGCGGTGAACGTGATCGGCCTGGGCCTGTTCGCCGGGGTGGCGTTCGCCCTCAACCTAGTGCTGTTCTATCTCGACGACGCGGTGGTCGAGCGGCTGCTGGACGGGCCCACCAACGCCGCGGTGCTGGGCAGCGCCGCCGTCTTCGTCATCGGCACCGTCATGTTCAGCGTCTCGATGCTCCGGGCCCGGGTGTTCCCGTGGCTCCCCGCCGCCGGTTACGGCGTCATGTTCACGCTGCTGGCGCTGCTCGCGCCGCTGCCCGACACGCCCTGGACCAGTGTCGTCCACGTCCTCGCGGGCGGATGCCTGATCTGGCTCTGCGCGTCCGTGTGGAGCTCGGAGCAGGCCGCCACCCGGCCGTCCGGCGCGATGACGGCCACCGCCGGCACCCGCCTCGCCGGCCGCGCGTAAGAACCGCCAACAAGACAAGCCCGGCCGGGCGCAGGAGATGTACCCGGCCGGACGCGGAAAGGCGTGGTACGGGCGCATGAAACGCGGTCCGGGGCAGAAGGGCGTGGTCCAGGCGCGGAAAGCGTGGTCCAGGGGCGGGAAGCGCGGTCCCGGCGCGGGAAGCGCCGGCGGCACGGGAAAGCGCGGTCCAACGCGGGAAGCGCGAGCGGCGCGGGCGGCGCGGGCGGCGCGGGAAAGCGCGAGCGGCGCGGGCGGCGCGGGAAAGCGCGAGCGGCGCGGGCGGCGCGGGAAAGCGCGAGCGGCGCGGGCGGCGCGGGCGGCGCGGGCGGCGCGGGAAAGCGCGAGCGGCGCGGGCGGCGCGGGAAAGCGCGAGCGGCGCGGGCGGCGCGGGGAAGCGCGGTCCAGCGCGGGAAGCGCGGGAAAGCGCGGTCCAGCGCGGGCGGCGCGGGAAAGGGGTGCGGCGCGGAAAAGCGGAGTGCGGCGCGGCGTGAAGAACCCCGCGCGGACGGCCACGACCGTCCGCGCGGGGTGAAGGTGCCGGCTGCGGTCAGCTGGTCTCGCCGGCCAGGCTGAAGGAGCCCAGGCGGTTGATCGCGACGACCGTGCAGAGCACCACGAAGACCGCGCTCATCACCACCGCCGTGGTCAGGCCGACCTCGGCGTCGAGCAGGGTGGTGGGCTGGAGCTTGTGGGCGATGGTGATCACGTACTGCTCGATGGAGAGGACCCGGGTGCCGCTCACCCAGCGGCCCAGCAGGCCTTCCCAGATCAGGATGTAGACCAGGCCGAGCAGCACCGGCCGCCGGGTGAGGAGGCTGAGCAGCAGGAACAGGGCGGTGTAGGCGAACGAGCCGACCAGCGCGGCGACCGCCAGGGCCAGGCCGAGTTTGGCCGAGCCGGCCAGCGCGCCGGCCACGAAGAGCGGGATCGTGGTGGTGACCGCGGTGGCCAGCACGGCGACCCCGAATTTCGCCAGGATGATGTCCCGGCGCGGGAGCGGCTTGGTCAGGATGTGCACCAGGGTGCCGTCGTCGACCTCGGAGCCGAGGACTCCGGTGCCGACGATCAGGGCCACCACCGGCAGCACCACGGCGAAACCGAGGCCGACCAGAACCGCCTCGCCCCACTGGGTGGGTTCCAGGTCGTAGGCCTTGCAGATGGCTGCCAGGCCGATCAGCAGCAGGGGCAGCGGCAGGAGCAGCAGCGCCCGGCGCCGGCCGAAGAGGCCGCGCGCCGTGATCATCGCGACGGTCGACATCAGGCCTCCAGCAGGTAGGAGAAGACGCTCTCCAGGGACTCGTCGGACGGCACCAGCTGGTGCAGCCGGATCCCCTGGTCGAGGGCGATACGGGGCAGGGCACGGGTGAAGTCGCCGTAGTCCGAGGCGCGGACGGTCATCCCGCCGTTCTCGATCTCGATGCCGGCCACCGATTTCTCGCCGATCAGCGCCACCGCCAGCCGGCGGTCGTCGGAGCTGCGGACGGCGAACACGTGCGGCCGGTTGGTCATCAGCCGGCGGATCTTGCGGTAGTCGCCGGAGGCGGCGAGCCGGCCCGCGACGATCACCTGGACCAGCCCGGCGACCTGCTCGACCTCCTCCAGGATGTGCGAGCTGAACAGGATGGTGTGCCCGTTGTCGCCGAGCCGGTGCAGCAGCTCCATCATGTGCATCCGCTGCCGCGGGTCCATGCCGTTGAACGGCTCGTCGAGCAGCAGCACCCGCGGCTCGTGGACCAGCGCGGCGGCCACCCGGGTGCGCTGCCGCATGCCCTTGGAGAAGGTGCCGATCCGCCGGTTCGCCGCGTCGGTCATCTCGACCAGTTCGAGGGCCCGGCGGGTGGCCCCGGCCGGGTCGTGCAGTTTCTGCATCCGGGCGCAGGCCAGCACGAACTGCTCGGCGGTGAGGAAGGCGTGCACCGCCTCGCGCTCGGTGACCAGGCCCAGGTCGCGGTAGACGGCCGGGTTGCGCCAGGTCGGCTTGCCCTCGATGGTGACCGAGCCACGGGACGGGGCCAGGAAGCCGGCCATCATGTGCAGGATCGTGGTCTTGCCGGCGCCGTTCGGGCCGAGCAGGCCGGTCACCCCGGTGCCGAGCGCCATGGTGATGTCGTTGACCGCGACCACGTTGCCGTACCAGCGGGAGACGTTGCGCAGGTCGACCACCCCGGGCGCGATGTCGTCGGGCACGGCGGGGGCCGAGGATTCCACGGAGGTCGTCACAGCGCGGCCACCTTCCGGTAGCGGGCGAGCAGGAGCAGGAAGCAGGCGGCGATCAGGCAGAACGCCTCGATGCCGTAGATCGGGCCGTACCGCCCGAGGTCGATGCCGATGTCGGTGCCGAACGCCCACGAGCCGAATCCGCTGATCAGCGTCATCGGGCTGACCAGGCCGGCCAGGTGGTTGGCGGTGGTGGAGGGCAGCACGCTCATCACGCCGACCACCGGGGTGGTCATCAGGAAGACCGCGACGATGCCACCGGCGGCGAACGCCTGCTTGCCGGTCAGCGACGCGATCAGCAGGCCGATGCTGGTGAACAGCAGTGCCCAGACCACGCTGTACCCCAGCCCGGGCACCAGGTCCTGCACCTCGTCCCAGACCCCGGAGAAGCCCTTCTTGGTGGTGAACGCGGCGCCCAGGAACATGATCAGCTGCGGGACGCCGAGGAGCAGGAAGATCGCCGTGGTCATCGCCAGGAACTTGGCGATCACGTAGTCGGCGGCGCGCAGCGGGCGGCTGAAGTAGAGCGGCAGCGTCCCGGAGCGGATGTCCCGGGAGACCAGCGCCGGGGCCAAGATCGCGGCGAAGAAGATGATCAGCCAGCTGAGCGAGTCGTCGAACTCGGCGTACCCGAACTCGAAGTCCGGGATCTGCGACTTCACCGCCGCGATGATCACCGCGACCAGCACGGTGATCCCGGCGACCAGCCACGGGAAGATCTTGGCCTTGGCGGAGCGGCCCAGCCCGTACGCGGCGCGCAGGCCGTGCACGTAGAGCGCGTTGATCGCGGCGGCGCGGCCCAGCCGGGGGCCGGTGTACCGCTGATAGCCGATGTCATGGATGACGCCGGTCTCAGACATCGGCGGTCTCCTTCGTGGTGAAGAGCTCGGCGACCCGGTGCCGGCGCTGGTCCAGACGGTGCAGGTTGAGGTCGAGGTCGGTGACCGCGCGCAGGATCCGGTCGTACGCCGCGTCCGAGTCGAGCGGCACGAGCAGCATCCGGCCGTCCCGGGACACCGGCAGGCCCATCTGCGTCAGGTGTGCGGCCAGCTCGTCGGTGCCCTCGCTGACCTCGACCGCGAGCACGTCGGAGGCGGCGGTCATCGAGGAGATCCGGTCGGCGCGCAGCAGGCGGCCGCCCTGGATGGCGATCAGCGAGTCGCAGATCCGCTCGACCTCGCCGAGCAGGTGCGAGCAGACCACCACGGAGATGCCGAACTCGTTGCCGATCCGGTGGATCAGGGCCAGCATGGCGTCCCGGCCGGCCGGGTCGAGGCCGTTGGTCGGCTCGTCCAGCAGCAGCAGGTCCGGGTCGTGCACCAGCGCCTGGGCGAGCTTGACCCGCTGCTTCATGCCGGTGGAGTAGCCGCCGATCTGCCGGTACCGCTCCTCGTAGAGGCCGACGTGGCGGAGCGCCTCGGAGGCCCGCTCCCGGGCGGTGGTGCGCGGCAGGCCACTCATCCGGGCCAGGTGGGTGACGAATTCGGCGGCCGACACGTCGGGCGGCAGGCAGTCGTTCTCCGGCATGTATCCGACCCGGGCCCGCACCTTGTCGGTCTCGGTGACCGGGTCGAGGTCGAAGACGCGGACGGTGCCGGCGGTGGGCGCGATCAGGCCGAGCATGATTTTGATGAACGTGCTCTTGCCGGCGCCGTTGGCGCCGACAAGGCCGATGACGCCGGCCTCGACCTCGACGGTGAGGTCGGCCAGGGCGGTCACCCCGCCCCCGTACGTCTTGGTGAGCGCTTGAGTAGCGATGATGTTCACGGCCTCAGCCTAGGAAGCCGCCGCACGCCACTGAATCCGGAAGGACCCTGAGGCGTCCTCAGGGTCCCTCAGCGTTCTCACAGGTTCGACCGGATCGGGAACCGGGTGGATCAGCCCAGCGACACCTGGAAGACTGGGAGCCGGCCCAGCCTGCGGTACTCGCGCAGGGCGGCCGGCGTGCAGTCCACCGACGAGTCCTGCCCCTTCTGGTTGGCCGGCGTCTCGAAGTGCACCATCGCCTTGATCGCCGGGAACCGGCCGATCTGCTGCCCCACTTCGCGGTAGAACTCCGCCATGTGTCCGGGGTTGCGCTTGCTGAACCACACCCCCCACTCGGCCACCATCAGCGGTTTCCCGGGGTGCCGGGCGCGCACCCAGTTGTAGAAGCCGGGCCACCGCGGCTTGAGCGCGGACCGCCGGTTGAGCAGTTCGGCGAAGTCGCCGTGGCCGTATCCGGGGTCGCTGTACGAGTACGTGTCGAACCCGATCCAGTCGACCACGTCGTCCCCCGGGTACATGTCGGTGAACCAGCTCTTCGTGGTGTGCGGGACGTACGCCATGTGCACCAGCACGGTCACCATGTTGCTCGCCCCGCGCGCCCGCAGCCGGTGCACCACGTGCCGGAACATCGCCGAGTAGTCGCGCGCCGTGTACCCCGACCCGCGCCGTTCGCGCACCTGGTCCTCGGCCTCGTGGTGGATCGCGAAGAAGAACGGCTCGTGGAAGTTGCGGCGCAGGTGCTCGGCCATCCGGTCGAGGAAGGCGTCGGTGCGCCGGTCGCCGCGGGCGATGCCGGCCCAGGTGGTGCTCTCCGGCTTCCAGTTGAGCAGCAGGATCCGCTTGCGCCCGGGCTGCCGGGCGATGGCGATCTCCTGCTCGGTCGGGAACACCTGCCGGATCCCGTGGTGGTAGCCGTGGTAGATCGCCTGGTGCCGGCCGGTCTTGCGCTCGAAGTCGGCGAGCGCGCTGGAGCCCCGCTCCTCGGTCCGCGCGCCGGGCGCGACGCCCCAGAGGATGCCGCAGGTGGGTACCAGTTTGTGCCCGGTGCGGCAGGGCCTGCGCGCGGAGGCGGCCCCGTCCGGCAGGCCGGCGCGCAGCGGCCGCTGCGCGCCGCTGAGCACGGTCGGCCGGATCCGGGCGGGTCGCTCCAGGTCCGCGGTGCGGGTCACGGTGGGCGCGGTGGTTCCGGCGGGCGGGATTTCCCGGTACGACGTGCTGGCGCCGGGCGCCGCGGTGACCACCGGGTCCCCGTACGGCGTCAGCCCGAGCTGTTCGACACCGCCGGTCCAGGCCCAGGCCAGGGTGGCCGCCACGGCCATCGCGAAGGCGGTGCCCAGCGCGGTGACGTGCAGGATCTGTCTCACAATCGCCCAGTATTAGAGGATCATCCGTAATTGTCCAGGAAGCTCCGGCCGCAAACTGGTATCGGGTAAACGGACGATTTTGTCGCCGCGAACACGAGATCGCGATCCCGCCTCGACCGGATCTGGCCGGGCTGCGAAACTGTCACCCAAGTCAGCCGCGGCAAGGGGATCGCAAGGTGAGTGGCTCGGTACTGCCCGAAGACGTCCTGCGGGACGCACCGTCGTTCGCCCCGCGCCCCTTTGAGCTGGCAGATCTCGAACTGCTGCTCTCCGGGGCGTACGCGCCGCTGACCGGGTTCCTGGTCCGCGCCGACCTGGTCGCGCTGGCCCGTACCGGCCGGCTGGCCGACGGGACGCCCTGGCCGGTCCCGGTGACCTGCGAGATCCCGGCCGAGCTGGCCGAGCGGCTGGACCCGGCCGACCCGGCCCGGCGCACCGTGGTGCTCACCGACCTGGAGGGCGCGCCGATCGCCGCGATCGAGGCGGCCGACGTCTGGCGGATCGCCGACAACCGGTACGGGCTGGGCGGCCCGGTCCGCCGGATGGGCGACGGCGGGCACGGCCCGTTCCAGCGCCTGCGCCGCCCGCCGGAGGAGGTCCGGTCGCTGCTCCCGCCCGGCCGGGTGCTCGGCGTGATCGCCGACCGGCCGCTGCACCGGCCGCAGCTCGCGCAGATCGCGCACGCCGCCCGGACGCTCGCCGCGCACCTGCTCATCCTGATCCCGATCAGCGGGCACGGGCCGGACGGCCTGCCGCCCGAGGCGCTGGTCCGGGCGATCTTCGCGGCCCGCGACCGGATGCCCCCGGCCACCGTGGTCGCGGTGCCGCTGATGCCGCGCGGCGACGAGATGCGCGACGCGCTGCTGCGCTCCCGGGTGGCCGCCGCCTACGGCGTGACCCACGTGCTCTCCACCGTCGAGGCGCTGCCCGGCGCCGGCCTGCGGGTGCTGGTCCCGCGCGAGCTGGCCTACGACAACCGGGACGGGCAGTGGCGCTGGCGGGACGACATCCCGCCGCGCAACCGCCGGCTGGCGATGACCCCGGCGGAGATCGACGACCTGCTGGACCGCGGTTTCCCGCTGCCCGAGTGGCACACCCCGCCGGCGGTGGCCAAGGAGCTGTCCCGGGTCCGGCCGCCGCGGCGGCACCGCGGCCTGGTGGTCTTCTTCACCGGCCTGTCCGGCTCCGGCAAGTCGACCATCGCGCGCAACCTGGCGGACGCGCTGCGGGAGTCCGGCGACCGTACGGTCACCCTGCTCGACGGCGACGTGGTGCGCCGGGAGCTGACCGCCGGGCTGGGCTTCAGCAAGGCCGACCGGGACCGCAACGTCCGCCGGATCGGCTGGGTGGCGGCCGAGGTGGGCCGGCACCGCGGGATGGCGGTGGCCTGCCCGATCGCGCCGTACGAGGCGGCCCGGGCCGCGGTCCGCCGGATGGCGGTGGAGGCCGGCGCCGGCTTCATCCTGGTGCACGTGGCCACCCCGCTGGAGGTCTGCGAGCGCCGCGACCGCAAGGGGCTGTACGCCCGCGCCCGGGCCGGCCAGCTGCGCGGCATGACCGGCATCGACGACCCGTACGAGGAGCCGGGCAACGCCGAGCTCACCCTGGACACCACGACGATGTCGGTGGCCGAGGCGGTCGAGCAGGTCCTCGGTTACCTGGTGGAGAACGGCTGGGTGGAGCCCAAGTTGAGCTAGGCGGTACCCGCACCCATCACTCGCGGCTGGAGTGGGACGTTAGCCCCTTGGGGCGAAACGCCCAAAGCTGACACTCCTCCTCGAAAGGCCGCGGAAACCGATGGAAGCGTCTCGCCCACCGTCCTCCGATGTCGCGCACTACCTGGGCGCGGTCCGCCGGCACTGGTGGATCGCCCTGGTCGCGACGGCCGCCGGCCTGGGCGTGGGCACCCTGGTGACGCACGCGCTGCCGCGGGTCTACGAGTCCTCCTCCGCGGTCCTGGTGCAGGCGGTGGACCAGGACGTGAACGCCCAGGGCGGCCGGACCAAGGGCGCGGTCAACCTGGACACCGAGGCCCAGCTGGTCGGCTCCGGCGCGGTCGCCGCGAAGGCCGCCGCGCTGCTGCGCACCACGGTGTCGCCGCTGGAGCTGGCCCACTCGGTGTCGGTGCAGGTGCCGGCGAACACCACCGTTCTGGTGATCACCTTCCAGGCGGACACCGCAATGAAGGCGCAAGCCGGATCGCACGCGTTCGCCGAGGCGTACCTGCGCAACCGGGAGGAGACCGCCCGGTCGGCGCTGGACAAGCAGATCGCCTCGCTGAACCTGAAGGTCAAGCAGCTCACCACCGCGCTCACCGGGATCAACGCCCGGCTGGCCACCGCCCGCAGCGGCAGCTCGACCGAGAGCAACCTGCTGAGCCTGCGGAGCAACTCGCAGAATCAGCTGAACAACCTGACCGGCCGGCTGAACGAGCTGACCACCACCACGGTCGGCGGCGGCAGCATCATCAGCGACGCCCGGGTGCCGGACCGCCCGTCCAGCCCGAACACGCTGCTGGACATCGCCACCGGCGGGATGATCGGGCTGCTGCTCGGGCTGGCGCTGGCCTACCTGCGGGAGCGGTTCGACCGGCGGCTGGTCACCGCGGTGGACGTCCGGGACCGGGGCCGGGTCACCGTGCTGGCCGCCCTGGACGAGCGGACCACCCCGCACTTCGACGACGTGCTGCAGCCGTACGGCCCGGGCGGCCGGGTGTTCAACCGGCTGCGCAACGAGGTGCTGGCCAGCCTGCGCCCGGAGGACCGGGTGATCGTGGTGACCGGGACCAGCCGGGGCTCGGCGAGCACCCTGGTGGCCGCGAACCTGGCCGCCGCCCTGGCCCGCACCGGCGGTGACGTGGTGCTGATCGGCGCGCACCTGCCGGACAGCGTGGTGGACGCCGCGCCGCTGGCCCGGATGCTCGGCGTGGCCGCCACGCCCGGCCTCTCCGATCTGCTGGCCGGCCGGGTCCCGCTGGGCCGGGTGCTGCAGCGCACCCCGCGCATCCCGTCGCTGCGGGTGATCACCACCGGGGGCACCGCGACCGCGGCCGGCCTGATGCAGTCGCAGCGGCTCCGGGACACCCTGCAGACGCTGCGCCGGCAGGGCGGCTACGTGGTCGTCGAGGCGCCGTCGACCAGCAGCAGCGCCGACGCGCAGAGCCTGGCCAGCCTGGCCGACGCGGCGATCCTCGCGGTCGAGCTGCGCCGCACCCGGCGCCCGGCGCTGGTGGACGCGGCCGAGCAGCTGCAGCGGGTGGGCACCCGGCTGCTGGGCGCGGTGGTGCTGCCACGGCTGGCCGCCCGGCGTACCGATGCCGGATCCGGACCGGCGGTGACCCTGCCGCTGCCCGGCGCCGAACCGCTCGTCGACGAGGCCACCCAGCAGCTCTCCGCCCTGCCGGAGCGCGGCGAGCAAGGCCCGCGCGCCGAGCGCGGCGAGCCGGTGTCCGCCACGGTCCGGCCGCGCCCGGCCGACGGCGAGTCCGCCGACCAGACCTCGATCATCGACCTGGCCGGCACGGGCGCCGCGGACGGCGACGAGAAATGACCACGGTCGTCCCGGCGGCACCCTCCGCCGGACCGGCCCAGCACCGCGCCGGACGGGACCTGAGTCTGCCGGCCTGGCCGGTGACCGGGATCCTGCTGCTGTACCCGCTCTGGTGGGCGCTCGGGCTCGGCGTGCTGATCTTCCCGCTGCTGGCCGTACCGATGCTGGTCCTGCTGATCCGCCGGCGGGCCGCGGGCCGCCCGCTCCGCCTGCCGCCGGGTTTCGCCTGGTGGGCGATCTTCCTGATCGCCGTGGTGGTGAGCATCGCGGCGCTCGGCGCGGATCCGGCGCAGACCGTGGTCGAGCGGGCCGCCGGCCGGCTCCCGGCGGTGCTCTACAAGCTGTCCATGTACCTCTCACTGACCGTGCTGCTGCTCTACACCGGCAACCTGACCGAGCGGGAGCTGCCCCGGCGCCGGCTGGTCCGGCTGCTCGCCGGGATGTTCGTGCTCACCGTGCTGGGCGGGCTGCTCGGCATGGTGGCCGGGACGTTCGAGTTCACCTCGCCGGTGGAGTGGCTGCTGCCGCACGGGATCCGGAGCAAGGGTTTCGTCCGGTCGCTGGTGCACCCCTACGCCGCGCAGATCATGGACATCGTCGGCGGCGAGAAGCCGCGCCCGGCGGCGCCCTGGGGTTACACCAACACCTGGGGCAACAACTTCTGCCTGCTGGTCCCGTGGCTGCTGGTGGCGGCCGCGGCCAGCGCCCGGCGCAGCCGCAAGGTCCTCGCCTGGGTCTGCCTGCTGGTGGCGGTCGCGCCGGCCGTGGTCTCGCTGAACCGGGGCCTGTGGATCGGCCTGGGCGTGCTGGTCCTCTACGTCTCGGCCCGCTACATCCTGGCCGGCAAGCTCTGGGTGCTGGGCGCGCTGGCGCTGGCCTCGGCCGCGATCGCGATCGCGCTGACCGCCACCCCGCTCGGCGACACCGTGCAGGCCCGGCTGGACAACGGCAAGTCGAACGGGGTCCGGTCGTTCCTGATCGAGCGGGCCCTGGACGGGTTCGCCGACTCCCCGGTGATCGGTTACGGCGGCACCCGCAACACCCTCGGCGGGCGCAACTCGATCACGGTCGGCGAGAGCTCCGAGTGCGAGCGCTGCGGCAACTTCACCGTCGGCGGCAACGGCCAGCTCTGGCAGCTGCTCTACGCGCACGGCGCGGTCGGCGCCGCCGGATATCTCGGCTTCTTCGGGTACGGCCTGTGGCGATTCCGCCGCGACCGCACCGCCGTCGGGGTGGCCGGCAGCGCCGCGCTGGTCAGCTCGTTCTCCGCGATGCTCTGGTACAACTCGCTGGTCACCCCTCTGGCCTTCATGGTTCTCGCGTACGCGCTGCTCTGGCGCAACTGGATCGAGGGGAAGACGATTTGAGTCCGGTACGAACCGCGCCGGCGGAGCTCACCGCCGGCGACGCGGCGCTGCGCACCCAATACCTCACCGAGGTGCTGAGCCTGCTCTACCCGCGGCCCTGCCAGGCCAGCACCGAGGCCGGCGAGGGCAACCTGATCGCCGAGTACCTGGTGGTGCCGAACGCGCACCGCCCCCGGCTGCTGGTCCCGAACGCGTCCCGGCCGGTGGCCGCCGCCGCGGTCCGCCGCTACGCCGAGCCGCAGTCCCGGATGGCCCGGCTCAAACGCAACGCGGTGGTGGCCGCCGTGCACAGCCGGGCCGACCGGCTGGTCTTCCGCGACCGGATCCGGATCACCGGCCCGGTCTCGGCCAGCATCGACGGCTACCTGAGCGACGCGCTCAGGCGCGATTTGTCAGTAAGTGTCCACATTGGTCCGGCTCGGGCCAACCGCAAGCCGGTGCTCCAGCTGCTCACCCCGGAGGGCGAGACGTTCGCCTTCGGCAAGATCGGCACCGGGCCGCTCACCCAGCGCCTGGTCCGCGCCGAGACCGCGGCGCTGCACGCGCTCGGCAGCAGCGGGCTGACCAAGCTGACCGTGCCCCGGGTGCTGCACGCCGGGCAGTGGCGCGGCCTGCAGGTGCTGGTCCAGACCGCGCTGCCGGTCTGGCTGCCGCGCGCGCCGCTGACCCCGCGCCGGCTCACCGCGGCGATGGTCGACATCGCCGGGTGCTGCGGGTACACCACCGGGCCGCTGGTGCAGAGCGCGTACTGGCACGAGCTGCGGGCCCGGCTGGCCGCGGTCGCCGAGCGGCCGGAGGGCGCCGGGCTGGCCGCCGCGGTCGACCTGCTCGCCGCGCACAGCGGCGAGACCACGCTGCGCTACGGCGCGTGGCACGGCGACTGGGCGCCCTGGAACATGGCCAACCTGGCCGACGCGCTGCTCGTCTGGGACTGGGAACGGTTCGCCACCGGGGTTCCGCTCGGGTTCGACGCGGTCCACCACGAGCTGCAGAAACGCATCCAGACCAGCGGCGACGCGCGGGGGGCGGTGGAGGCCACGGTACGCCGGGCCGACGAGCTGCTCGCCCCGTTCGGCGTCGCCCCGGTGGCCCGCGAGACCACCGCGTTGCTCTACCTGGTCGATCTCGCCGTGCGGTACCTGACCGATCGCCAGGCCGAGGCCGGCGCCCGCCTCGGGGTGCTCGGCACCTGGCTGCTGCCGGTGCTCATCCGGCGCGTGGAGGAGCTCTAGATGAACGTGCGCAACCTGCCCGCCCCGATGAAGGCGGTGGTGCACCTGGGCTCCCGCTCGTACGGCCGGCTCACCTCCGACCAGCGGATGCTGCCGTCCTTCTTGATCTGCGGCGGCCAACGCTGCGGCACCACCTCGCTCTACCGGGCGATGGCCGCGCACCCGGTGGTGCTCAAGGCGGTGCTGCACAAGGGCGTGCACTACTTCGACACGTCGTACCACCGCGGGATCGACTGGTACCGGGCGCACTTCCCGGCCCGGCGGGCGGCGGAGAAGGTGGCCGAACGGTACGGCGTCCCGGCGCAGACCTTCGAGTCCAGCCCGTACTACATGTACCACCCCCAGGCGGTGGCCCGGATCGCGCGCGACCTGCCGTACGCGAAGATCGTGGTCCTGGTCCGCGACCCGGTGGAACGGGCCTACTCACAGCACCACCACGAGGTGGCCCGGGGTTTCGACACCGAGCGGGACTTCGGCGCGGCGCTGGCCCTGGAGCCGGCCCGGCTGCACCGGCAGGAGGAGCGGCTGGCCGCCGATCCGGAGTACTACAGCTTCGCCCACCAGCACCACGCCTATCGGGGACGCGGCGAGTACGCCCGCTACCTGAGCGTGATGGCCCAGCACGTCGGCCGGGAACGCATCCACGTGGTCGAATCGGAGCGGTTCTTCACCGACCCCGAGCCGGTCTACGACGAGGTCTGCCGCTTCCTCGGACTGCCGCCGCAGCTGGAACGCCCGGCCTTCGAGCGGCACAACGCCCGGCCCCGGCAGGCCGACATGGACCCGGCGCTGCGGCGTGAGCTGCGCGCCTACTACCAGCCGCACGACGAGGCCCTGGCCGGGTGGCTGGGACACGCGCCGATCTGGCGGCGCGAGTGACGCTGGGAGGGGTGCTCGCGCCGGACTCCGCCAAGGGGACGCGCGGCGCGGCCCGCGGCGGACTGGCCAACATGGCCGGATCGGCGCTGGCCGGCGGTGTCGGCGTGGTGGTCACCTGGATCGTCGCGCGCCGCCTCGGTCAGGCCGAGGCGGGCGCGTTCTTCTCCGCCACCGCCGCGTTCGTGCTGGCCGGCGGCCTGGCCAAGCTGGGCACCGGCACCGGCCTGGTCTACTGGCCGGCCCGGCTGCGGACCACCGGCGGCAGCCACCTGCTCGGCGCCTGCCTGCGCACCGGACTCGTCCCGGTGGTCGGGTTGTCGCTGGTCCTGGCGGCGGTGCTGGGGTTCGCCGCGCCGAACGACACGCTGCGGACGCTGGCGTTCCTCCTTCCGCTGCAGGTGCTCACCGACACCCTGCTCACCGCCACCCGCGGGTATCGCTCGATGCGCCCGACCGTGCTGGTGGACCGGGTGCTGCGCAACGTCCTGCAGCTGCTCGCGGTCGGCGCCGCGGCGCTGTGGTTCGCCTCGCTGCCCGGTTTCGCGCTGGCCTGGGCCCTGCCCTACCTGCCGGCCGCGGTGCTCGCCGGGCTCGCCCTGCGCCGGATCTACCTGGCCGGACGTCCCCCGGGCGCGACCAGCCGCCGGGCCGAACGCCGCGCCCTGCGCCGCGACTTCTGGCTGTTCACCGGCCCGCGCGCGGTGGCCGCGGTGGCCCAGCTGGCCCTGCAACGGGTGGACGTGCTGCTGGTCGCCGCGCTCGGCGGGCTCGGCGCGGCCGCGGTCTACGCCGTCGCCGGCCGGTTCGTGATCCTGATCCAGTTCGCCAACCAGGGCATCTCGCAGTCCGTGCAGCCCCGGCTGGCCGAGGCGCTGAGCACCGGCGACCGGGTCACCGCGAACCGGCTCTACCAGGTGGCCACCGGCTGGCTGGTGCTGGTCACCTGGCCGATCTGCCTGCTGGTGATCCTGTTCGCGCCGGCCTACCTGCGGCTGTTCGGCGACGCCTACACCGCCGGCACGCCGGTGGTCCGGCTGCTGGCCGTCGCGATGCTGGTCGCCACCGGCTGCGGCATGGTCGACATGGTGCTGGCGATGGCCGGGCGCACCTCGGTCAACCTCGGCAACGTGCTGGTCGCGCTGGCCGTCACGATCGGCCTGGACGTGCTGTTGATTCCCCGGTGGGGCGCGCTGGGCGCGGCCGCGGGGCTGGCCGGCGCGATGCTCGCCAACAATCTGCTGCCGCTGGTCCAGGTGTACCGCGGCGCCCGTCTGCACCCGTTCGGCCCGGGCACCCGGGCCGCGGCGCTGCTCGCGATCGGCTGCTTCGGCCTGCTGCCGCGGGCGGTGACCGCCCTCGCCGGGGACGGCCCGGCCGGCCTGGCGCTGGCCGTCGCGGTCGCCACTCCGGCCTTCGCGGCCGGCGCCTGGCTGCTGCGCGACCGGCTCGAACTCGGCGCGTTCACCCGACGAAACCCTCAGGAGGCGAGTTGACCAGCGACTACACGCAGGTGTTCCGGGACACCGAGGCGGTGGAGAAATACGAGTCGGTGACCTACGCGCCGGACAGTTACGCGTCGAAGATCAACGACCGGCAGCGTGACTACCTGCGCGAGCTGGTCCGCCGCGAGTTCGAGGGCCACCACCCGCCGGTCCACCACGACTTCGCCTGCGGCACCGGGCGGGCCATCCGGACCCTGCACGGGCTGGTCCGCGAGGCGCACGGCTACGACACGTCGGCCGAGATGATGGCGAAGGCGGCCGAGGTCGGCTCCCGGGCGTACTGGCACCGGGTGGCCGTCGACGGCCCGGTCCCGGCCCCGGTGGCGGCCGGTTTCCCGGCGATCGTGACGGTGTTCCGGCTGCTGCTCAACGTGGACGAGACGGTCCGCGACCGGGCGCTGGCGTTCGCCGCGAAGGCGCTCCCGCACCGCGGCTCCGGGGTGCTGGTGGTGGAGAACCACGGCAACGCCGGATCGGTGCGGCACCTGCGGGCCCGGCGGCACCACGGGGAGCGCTGGTTCGCCGAGCTGTCCCACGAGGAGGTGGCCGCGCTGCTCGACCGGCACGGCTTCGAGATCGTGGAACGGCGGGGCTTCTCGATGCTCACCCCGTCGCTGCACGACCACCGGCTGGCCCGGCTCGCCGACGCCGCGGCGCGGCGCCTGCCCGGCACCGACGGGTACGCGGTGAACGTGCTCTACACCGCCCGGCGGGTCCATGCGTAAGGGACTGCTCGGGACGTTCCTCGCCGTGCTGCTGCTCTCCGCGGCCTGCACCGGCGAGCGGGAGAAACCCGCGCCACCACCCGCGCCGGACCTCTCCGCGCGGCCGCCGGCGGTCGCGGTGCAGGACGGCCCGTTCGCCGCCGGGCCGTTCGCGCCGCCGGCGAAGGGAGCGTACGTCGGCGCCTGGATCAAACCGGACGAGCTGACCCACGTGGGCCGGCTGGCCGCGGTCGACTCGCTGGAGAGCTCACTGGGCCGGCGGCTGGACATCCTGAACACCTACCGGCGTTTCGACCAGCTGGTCGGTACCGCCTCGGACCAGGAGTTCCTGGCACAGGGACAATCCCTGATGATCAGCTGGGCGACCGGCGACAACCGGTCCATCCTGGACGGCGAGCACGACCGGCTGATCGCGCAGCAGGCCCGGCGGATCCGGAAGATCAAGCGCCCGGTGCTGCTGCGGATGCGCTGGGAGATGGACCGGCCGAACCTGCGGGCCACCATGTGGTCCGGCGCCGACTACATCGCGGCCTGGAAGTACGTCCGGGCGATCTTCCGCAAGGAGCGCGCGGACAACGTCTCCTGGGTGTGGTGCCCGACCGCCGAGGGGTTCCAGCGCGGCGAGGCCCCCGACTTCTACCCGGGCGACGACCAGGTCGACTGGACCTGCGTCGACGTCTACGCCGGAGCGGACTTCCAGCCGATCGGCGAGCTGATGGGACCGTTCCTGCAGTGGGCCGCCCAGCGCCCGAAACCGATCATCATCGGCGAGTTCGGGGTGGCCAAGGCGTGGGGCTCGGCGAACCGGGCCGCCTGGCTGCGCGACGCGGAACGCACCTTCAAGGCGAACCGGCAGATCAAGGCGGTCGCCTACTTCGAGTCCGACCCCGAGGGCAACGGTCCCAACCAGCAGTTCCAGCTCACCGGCGACGAGGCGGCCTTCGGCGCGTTCCACTCGCTGGTCAAGGATCCCTACTTCAACCCCTGAGCCGCTCCAGGAACTCCAGGCGGTTGCCGTGGCCGTCCGCCGAGTAGAGCCGCCGGTGACCCGGGAAGTGGGGATCCCACTCGACCGGGTGGCCGGCGGCTCGCAGCGTCTCGGCGAGGTCGTCCAGGTCCTCGATCAGTACGCCCGGGTGGGCCTTGGTGGCCGGGACGAAGCCGTCCACCGGGCTGAGGTGCACCTCCCAGCCGCCGCCCCGGAACCAGCAGCCGCCGCGGGCCGCCAGCACCGGCGGTTTCACCACCTCGGCCATGCCGAGGACGCCGCTGTAGAAGGCCCGCGCGACGGCTTCGCCGCCGGGCGGGGTGAGCAGTTGGACATGATGCAGACCGACGATGCGCATGGCGGCATTCTAACAGTACGTACGTACGGTTTGCATCGCGCGAAAAGTGTCGTACACGTGTTCCATAGTGGGCCTCAGTCGTCTTTCGAGGGGGGTCCCATGTCCGACTTCTTCAGCGAGCAGACCGAGATCATCCAGCAGTTCGGCTGGGCCGTGGTGCACGTGCTGCCCTCCGAGGAGGACCCGCCGGACGCCGTCCCGTTCGCCTACACGGTCGGCCTGACCGCCGACGGCCATCCCGAGCTGATCATCGCGGGGCTGCCACCGGACCTCGGCCACCAGCTGCTCAACGAGGTGGCCGGCCGGGTGCACGAGGAGGGCGCCCGGTTCCGGCACGGCCGCCGGGTGGCCGACCTGATCGTCGACCAGGACGTGGTGATCCTGGCCGGCTCGCCCACCGCCGAGCTGTGGCCGGGCGCCGCCCTGGCGCGGTACGGGCAGCGCCGGGTCCGCCTGCAGCAGCTGGTCTGGCCCGACCCGGCGGACCACTTCCCCTGGCAGCCGGCCTACCCGGCGGAGGAGTACCGGCAGCCGCTGATCGACGCCCCGCCGGTCACCGTGCCGCGCTGCCACGCGCCGCGCAGCCTGGCCGGCCCGCTCGGCCGGCGCGGCCGGACCAGCCGATGACCGCCCGCACCTCAGCCGCGCCGGGTGCGGCGGCGTGGCCGGACCAGCCGGTGACCGCCCGCGGCTCAGCCGCGCCGGGTGCGGCGGCGGGGTGCGCGAGCCAGCAGCCGCAGGGCATAAGGGGCGTCGTGCCGCAGATAGCGGCCGGCCAGCCGGCGCGGCTCGGTGCCCAGCCGGTGCGCCCACTCCAGGCCGGTGCGCTGCATCCAGCGCGGCGCCCGGTGCACGTCGCCGGCGACGAAATTGACCGCCGCCCCGCACCCGACGAACCAGGTCGCCGGCAGCAGCCCGCGCAGCCGCTCGATGACCAGCTCCTGCTTGGGGAATCCGAGGCCGACGAAGACCAGGTCCGGCCGGGCATCCGCGACCTGCTCGCACACCTCGGCGTAAGACGCCTCGTCCCGCTCGAAACCGAAGGGCGGGCTGACCGCCCCGGCGATCCGCAGCCCCGGGCTGGCCGCGGCGAGCCGCACGGCCGCGCGCACCGCGCCGGAGGCCCGCACCTCGCGCACGGTGACCGCGCCGGCGACCGCGGTGCCGGCCGTGCCCCGCCGCCGCCCGACGATCGGCACCTCGACGGTGGGCCCGTTCAGCACCGCGCGCTCCGGCTCGGCGTTCCAGGCCCGGGGCGCCGGCGTGCCGCCGATCACGAAGACCGAGCGCTCGTCCCGGCCCAGCCCCTCGGAGAGGGTCCAGATCAGGCTGCTGCCGGCCACCCGTTCGGGCAGCGGCGCCCCGCCCAGCCGGCTGGCCCAGATCAGCGGCATCCCGTCGGCCACGATCAGGTCGGCGTCGTTCAAGTGCCGGCGCGCCTCCGGATCGGTCGACGCGCGCCGCAGGATGTCGACGTTGGGGGTGATGATCCGGCCGCCACGGCCCCGGGACAGCGCGTCCCGGACCACCGCGACCACCTCGTCCTCGGTGATCCGGTCGATCCCCGTGCCGTCCAGCTGCACGCGGTCGAAAGCCTCGATAACCACCTGACGCCTCCTTTTGCCTGCTTCACTCGTTACCAGAGCGAAACGATCGAAGGCGGGCCAAAGTGGCACAAGTGCTATTTCTGGGCGGATTGGGGCGAAGCGGCACCACACTCGTCGAACGTCTGCTCGGCGAACTGCCCGGCGTCTGCGCGCTCGGCGAGGTCGTCCACCTCTGGCAGCGCGACCTGCGCGACGACGAGCGCTGTGGCTGCGGCGAGCGCTTCTCGGCCTGCGCGTTCTGGCAGCAGGTCGGCAAGCACGCCTTCGACGGCTGGGCGAACGTGGATGTCGACCGGGTGCACGCGCTGCGCGACGCGGTCGAGCGGACCCGGCACATCCCCCGGCTGGCCGCCTCCGGCACGCCCGCCGCCGACGTCCGGGAATACGCCGGCTACTACTCGCGGATCTACACCGCGGCGGCCGAGATCTCCGGCGCCCGGCTGGTGGTCGACTCGTCGAAACACTCCGCCCTGGCCCACGTGCTGCGCGCGGCCGGCGACATCGACCTCAAGGTGGTGCACGTGGTCCGGGACGCGCGCGGGGTGGCGTACTCGTGGACCAAGCGGGTGGCCCGCCCGGAGACCGACGGCGCGCAGGAGATGACCCGCTACTCCCCCGGCCGCTCGGCGCTGCTGTGGAACGCGCACAACGCCGCGTTCGGCCTGCTCGCCCGCCGCGGCGTGCCGGTCCGCCGGATCCGTTACGAGGAGTTCCTGGCCGATCCGCGGGCCGCGCTGATCCGGCTGGCCGACTTCGCCGGGCTCACCCTGCACCCCACCGACCTGGACTTCCTCCGGCCCGGCCACGCCGACCTGCGGGTCGGGCACAGCGCGGCGGGCAACCCGATGCGCTTCACCGTCGGCCGCCTGCCGCTGCGCCACGACGACGCCTGGATGCGCTCGCTGCCGGCCGGTCAGCGCCGCCTGGTCGGCGCGGTGTGCGGGCCGATGCTGCGCGCGTACGGCTACCCGCTGAACCCACAGGAGGCGCGATGAACTGGCCGTCGGTCGGGGTCGTCATCCCCACCCGGAACCGCCCGGAACTGGTCCGCCGGTCGATCGCCGCGGTCCGCGAGCAGCGGTACCCGGGCGAGCTCAAGGTGATCGTGGTCTACGACCAGACCGAGCCGGACTTCTCGCTGGCCTGCACCGAGGACGTACCGGTGCTGGTCCTGACCAACTGGCGGCCCGCCGGCCTGGCCGGGGCCCGGAACACCGGGGTCCTGGCCCTGGACACCGAGCTGGTGGCGTTCTGCGACGACGACGACCGCTGGCTGCCGGACAAGCTGCGCCGCCAGGTGGCCGCACTGCTGGCCGAGCCGGACGCCGAGTTCGCCACCTGCGCGATCGAGGTGGAGTTCGAGGGGCACACCACGCCCCGGCTGGCCGGGCGCAGCCGGGTGACGGTCGACGACCTGGCCCGGTCCCGGATGGCGATGCTGCACTCGTCGTCGTTCCTGATCCGCCGGGAGGCGCTCGCCGAGGACGCCATGGGCCTGGTCGCCGAGGACGCCCCGGGCAGCCAGAACGAGGATTGGGACCTTCTGCTCAGGGCCGCCCGCCGGACGCCGATCGTGCATCTGGACGAGCCGCTGGTGCAGGTGCTCTGGGGGCGCAGTTCGCACTACGCCTACGAGTACGCCACCAAGATCTCCTCGCTGCGCTGGATGATGCAGCGGCACCCGGAGATCAGTGGCTGCCGGCCCGGCGCCGCCCGGGTGTACGGGCAGCTCGCCTGCTGGTCGGCGGCGACCGGCAACCGCAGTCAGGCGTGGCAGTTCAGCAAGGAGGCGGTGCGGGCGAACTGGAAGGAGCCGCGGACCGCGATCGCCCTCGCGGCGATGACCGGGGCGGTCAAAGTGGAGAACGTCCTTTCAGCGCTGCACAAGCGTGGCCGAGGTATCTGAAGTCACTCTTTCGCGCACACCCGATCACGCGGTACTGTTCAAGTGTGTTTGAATTCGTGCGGAATCTACGGCTGATGATGGTGGTTTGCTGATGCTGGCACAGCAACGCCAAGCCGCGATCCTCGACCGGGTCCGCGCCACCGGAGGCGTCCGGGTCAGCGAGCTGGCCGCCGAGTACGGCGTCTCCGACATGACCATCCGCCGCGACCTGGAGGCGCTCGCCGACCGAGGTTTGCTGGCGAAAGTACACGGCGGCGCGACCACGGTCAGCCCCGGATCCGCACACGAGCCGGGGTTCGCCGCCAAGTCGGTGCGCCAGCGCGACGAGAAAGCCGCGATCGCGGCCCGCGCGGCCGCCCTGGTCTCCCCGGGCGACGCCATCGCGCTGTCCGCCGGCACCACCACGGCCGGGCTCGCCCAGCTGCTGGTCGACGTGCCCTCGCTGACCGTGGTGACCAACTCGATCCCGGTCGCCGACGTGTTCTACCGGGCCGGCCGGCCCGACCAGACCGTGGTGCTCACCGGCGGCACCCGCACCCCGTCCGACGCTTTGGTCGGCCCGGTGGCGGTGGCCGCGATCGGCACCCTGCACCTGGACGTGCTCTTCCTCGGCGTGCACGGGATGAGCGAGCGGGCCGGCTACACCACGCCCAACCTGATGGAGGCGGACGTCAACCGGGCCCTGGTGGAGGCGGCGGAGCGGCTGGTCGTGCTCGCCGACAGCACCAAGTGGGGCACCGTCGGCATCTCCTCGATCGTGCCGTTGCAGCGCGCCGACGTGCTGATCACCGACGACGGCGTGGACGCCGCCACGCGTTCCCTGCTCTCCGAAACCGTCCCCGAGCTCGTGGTGGTGAACCCGCAGTGACCCTCGTCCGCTCCGCCGTCAACCTCTCCGACGGCCGCGAACTCATCTACTTCGACGAGAAACCGGACTCCGGCCGGGCGGAGTACCAGGACACCCGGGAGCTGCCGCCGCCACCGCCGGCCTCGCAGCTGCGCTACGACCCGCTGGTCGACGAGTGGGTCGCGGTCGCCGCGCACCGGCAGACCCGCACCTTCCTGCCGCCGTCCGACGCCTGCCCGCTCTGCCCGACGACCGCGTCGTTCGCCAGCGAGATCCCGGCGCCGGACTACGACGTGGTGGTCTTCGAGAACCAGTTCCCCTCGTTCAGCTACCGCGAGGTGCCCGGCGGGGAGATCACCGAGCTGACCGACATGGTGCCGGTCCGCCCCGGGCTGGGCCGCTGCGAGGTGGTCTGCTTCACCAGCGACCACAACAGCTCGTTCGGCGCGCTGTCGCCGGCCCGGGTGCGCACCGTGATCGACGCGCTCGCCGACCGGACCGCCGAGATGTCCGGGCTGCCGGGCGTCGCCCAGGTCTTCCCGTTCGAGAACCGGGGCGTCGAGATCGGCGTGACGCTGCACCACCCGCACGGGCAGATCTACGCGTACCCGACGGTGCCGCCGCGCACCGCGGCCATGCTGCGGGCCGCCCGCAAGCACGCCGAGAAGACCGGCGGCCGCAACCTCTACGCCGACGTGCTCGCCGCCGAGCAGGAGGCGAAGGTGCGGGTGATCACCGCCAACGAGCACTGGACGGCGTACGTGCCGGCCGCCGCCCGCTGGCCGTTCGAGGTGCAGCTGGCCCCGCACCGGCAGGTCGCCGACCTGCCCGCGCTGACCGACGAGGAGCGCGACGCGTTCGGCCCGCTCTACCTGGAGGTGCTGCGCCGCTTCGACGGCCTGTTCGGCAAGCCGATGCCGTACATCTCCGCCTGGCACCAGGCGGTCGTCGGCGAGGGCCGCGAGCTGGGCTACCTGCACCTGCAGGTGTTCAGCATCCGCCGCGCCGCCGACAAGCTGAAGTTCCTGGCCGGCTCGGAGTCCGCGATGGGCGCCTTCGTCAGCGACGTGGTTCCGGAAAAAGCCGCCCAGATGCTCCGCGACGCCATCTAGCACGGAGCCGGCCCACCGATACCGCTCATCCACAGCGGGCGGCTGTCCACAGGCCGCCCGCCGAAGCCCGCGCTCTTCCGCCAGACTGTCCTCAGGGCGGCCCCCTGGGTGGGTGGGCTGGGAGAGTTGCGGCGGTGGGGCCGAAGCGACCCCGGGCAAAGCAACCCAGGGCAAAGCGGATCCAGGCGAAGCGACCCCAGGCGGAGCGGACCCGCACGACACGCGCCACGGCCGTGCCCAGGGCGGACCTCGCGGGCCGGCCGCCACAGCGCTGCCGGTCGTACCCCGAAAAGATCCGCGAACGGGCGAGCGGAGATCGCGGCAGCGGGGATGGTCGTCGGCTGGCTTTTCGGGGTGTCTCGACCGTCTCGAAAACCCTGAGGGCCGGCCCGGGACCGGGAGCGACGGGCGGACCCGGATCCGCTGGGGGGTGCGGGCGGCGGAAAAGGGACCAGCGGGGGCCCGGGACAAGGCCCCCGCTGAAGGGGACGGCGAGCGGCGTACCCAAGCCCACCACCCGCACCACTGAGACAAACGAACCCTTGTACCCAGCGGTTACGAGGTAAAACATCCGTTTTGCGAAGTCACCCGTTCGCTTATCGGCTCGCCCCACTCCGCAGGACCAGCGCGCACACCGGAACGGTCGGGCGGGCGTCAGGAAACCGGTCGGCGCCCGGGAAGGGACCAAGCAAGCGCAGGAAACGGGACCAAGCGAGCGCACCCCGAAGGGACCAAGCGAGCGCACCCGGAAGGAACCAAGCGAGCGCACGGGACGGCACCAAGCGAGCACACCCGGGACGGACCGAGCGAGCGCATCGCGAAGGGACCGGTGGACCGCACGGGAAACGCCCGCCGGCCAGCAGGCCGACGGGCGTTCTCCGCGATGCGAGATCAGGCGAGCTTGCGCGCCAGGTTCTCGTCGAGCGCGTTCATGAACTCGTCCGTGGTGAGCCACGGCGCGTCCTTGCTGATCAGCAGGGCCAGGTCCTTGGTCATCTGACCGCCCTCGACGGTCTCGATGCAGACCCGCTCCAGCGTCTCGGCGAACTGGGTGACCTCCGGCGTCCCATCCAGCTTGCCGCGGTGCTTGAGCCCGCCCGTCCACGCGAAGATCGACGCGATCGGGTTGGTCGAGGTCTTCTCGCCCTTCTGCCACTGCCGGTAGTGCCGGGTGACCGTGCCGTGCGCGGCCTCCGCCTCGACGGTCTGGCCGTCCGGGGTCATCAGCACCGACGTCATCAGGCCGAGCGAGCCGAAGCCCTGCGCGACGGTGTCGGACTGCACGTCACCGTCGTAGTTCTTGCAGGCCCAGACGTAGCCACCCTCCCACTTGAGCGCGGCCGCGACCATGTCGTCGATCAGCCGGTGCTCGTAGGTGATCCCCGCGGCGGCGAAGTCAGAGGCGAACTCGGTCTCGAAGATCTCCGCGAACAGGTCCTTGAAGCGGCCGTCGTAGGCCTTCAGGATGGTGTTCTTGGTGGACAGGTAGACCGGGTAGTTGCGGGCCAGGCCGTACCGGAACGAGGCGCGCGCGAAGTCGCGGATCGACTCGTCGAAGTTGTACATCGCCATGCCGACGCCGCCGGCCGGGAAGTCGGCCACGTGCATCTCGATCGGCTCCGACCCGTCCTCCGGGGTGAAGGTGACGGTCATCTTGCCCTTGCTGGGCGCGACGAAGTCGGAGGCCTTGTACTGGTCACCGTGCGCGTGACGGCCGATGATGATCGGCTTGGTCCAGCTCGGCACCAGCCGGGGTACGTTCTTCAGAATGATCGGCTCGCGGAAGACGACACCGCCGAGGATGTTGCGGATGGTGCCGTTCGGCGACCGCCACATCTTCTTCAGGCCGAACTCCTGGACCCGCGCCTCATCCGGGGTGATCGTGGCGCACTTGACGCCGACGCCGTGCCGCTTGATGGCGTTGGCCGAGTCGATCGTCACCTGGTCGTCGGTCTCGTCCCGGTACTGGATCCCGAGGTCGTAGTACTCGAGGTTGACGTCGAGGTAGGGCAGGATCAGCTGCTCACGGATCTGCTTCCAGATGATCCGGGTCATCTCGTCGCCGTCGATCTCCACGACCGGGTTCTTGACCTTGATTTTCGCCATCGGCCGGCGCTCCTCTCCCGAAACACATGCTTAGCAGTACGAGCGTACTGCCCGCCCACTGAAGATCGCCGGGCGGCCCCGAACTGGTGATCTGCCTCTACCATCCCAGGCCATGAAGAGCCCGCGTGCCGATCAGCGATACCGGCCCCGACACGGTGGTGACCGCTTCGCGACGCTCTTCCCAGTGTTGCGCTTCGTCGCCGTGTTCGCAGCGGCGCTGGCCGTCGTCGCCTTCTACGTGGTGACCGGCGAGCACCTCAAGGCCATGGTGCTCGGCCTGGCCCGCGACCTGACCGGCGGCCCGGATCCGGCCATGGCGGCCGCCGCCTGGGCTTTCACGCACCTGCCGATCTGGCTCGCGGCCGCCCTCGCCCTCGGCCTGCGCCGCATCTGGCTCGGCATCCCCCCGTTGCTGCTGCTCGTGCCGATGGCGCCGTTCCTGCCCGGCCGCGGCGAGCGGATCGAGGCCGGGCTGTCCGGTCTGGGCGCGGCCGGCTTCGCGGACGGGCTGCGCTGGGCCGGGTTCGCGCTGATCGCCATCCCGATCATCGGAGTGATCTCCGCCTCGCTGGACGGCCCGAGCTTCCGCCGAGGCGAGCCGGTGGTGACGGCCGATCCCGCCGAGCGGCGGCGGGTGCTCGCCTGCGTGCTGGTCGGCGCGGCGTTCAGCGTGGGCGCGCTGGTCACGGCGGTCACGGTCGCCGGTTGATTCACGATCAGACACTTTCGGTACGCCGCGAGCGCCGCTCGTCACCGGCCGCCACGCGAGCTGAGGCGTACCGGGAAAAGACAAGCGACGCCGGGCCGCCACGCGCGCTGAGGGCGTACCGAAAAAGCAAGCGGCGCCGGACCGCGAGCGGTCCGGCGCCGGAAAGCGAACCTCAATGGTAGAAGTGCCGGGTGCCGGTGAGGTAGACGGTCAGGCCGGCTTTTTCGGCGGCCTCGATCACCAGGTTGTCGCGGATCGAGCCGCCCGGCTGGACGACCGCCTTGACGCCGGCCGCGATCAGCACCTCGAGGCCGTCGGGGAACGGGAAGAACGCGTCCGAGGCGGCCACGCTGCCGGCCGCCCGCTCGGCGCCGGCCCGGTCGACCGCCAGCTTCGCCGAGTCGACCCGGTTGACCTGGCCCATCCCGACGCCGACCGTGGCGCCGTCGCTGGCCAGCAGGATCGCGTTGCTCTTCACGCTGCGGATCGCCCGCCAGGCGAAGACCAGGTCGTTCAGCACCTCGGCGGAGGCGGCCGGGCCGGTGGCCAGGGTCCAGTTCGCCGGGTCGTCGCCGTCGGCGTCGATCCGGTCCGGGGTCTGCACCAGCAGGCCACCCCCGACCTGCTTGAACTCGACTGGCGGCGGGTTCCAGGCCGGGGCGGCCAGCAGCCGCAGGTTCTTCTTCTCCCGGAGGATCTCCAGTGCCTCGGGCGCGTAGGACGGCGCCACGATCACCTCGGTGAAGATTTCCGCGACCTGGCGCGCCAGCTCGACGGTGACCTCGCGGTTGACCGCGATCACGCCGCCGAACGCGGAGACCGGGTCGCACTCGTGCGCCTTGCGGTGTGCCTCGGCCACGTCCGCGCCGATCGCGATGCCACACGGGTTGGCGTGCTTGATGATCGCCACGCACGGGTCGGTGAAGTCGTTGGCGCTGCGCCAGGCCGCGTCGGCGTCGACGTAGTTGTTGTACGACATCTCCTTGCCGTGCAACTGTTCCGCCTGGGCGAGCCCGGGCGCGGCCGACGGGTCGGTGTAAAGGGCCGCTTTCTGGTGCGGGTTCTCGCCGTAGCGGAGCACCGCCGAGCGGCGCAGGGCGAGGCCGGCGAACCGCGGCCACCACTGCTCGTCCGGGGCCAGCTCCTGCGCGGTCCACTCGGCGACCGCGACGTCGTACTCAGCGATCTCGGCGAAGGCGCGGGCGGCCAGGACCTTGCGCTGGGCCAGGGTGAAGCCGCCGTTCTCGATCGCCTCGCGGATCAGCGGGTAACCCTCGGTGGAGACGACGACCGCGACCGACGCGTGGTTCTTCGCCGCCGCGCGGACCATGGCCGGGCCGCCAATGTCGATCTTGGCGATGCACTCCTCCTCGCCGGCCCCCGAGGCGACCGTCTCGGAGAACGGGTAGAGGCTGCTGACCAGCAGGTCGAACGGCTCGATGCCGTGCTCGGCCAGCTCCGCCACGTGGCTCTCCAGCCGCAGGTCGGCGAGCAGACCACCGTGCACCTTCGGGTGCAGGGTCTTGACCCGGTCGCTGAGGATCTCCGGGAAGCCGGTCAGATCCTCCACCCGGGTCACCGGCACACCGGATTTCTCCACGGTCGACGCGGTGGAGCCGGTCGAGACGATCTCCACCCCGGCGGCGTGCAGGGCCTGGGCGAGTTCGACGATCCCCGCCTTGTCCCACACGCTCAGCAGCGCCCGCTTGATCGGCCGCAGACCTTCGGAACTCACGGAATCCGTACCTTCCTGTCTTGAATGGTCCAGCCGTCCCGGACCAGGCGGCCGACGAACTCGACCAGCTGGGCCCGCTCGGCCACCTTGATCCGCTCGGTCAGCGTCTCCTCCGTGTCGTCGTCGAGCACGGGGACGCTGACCTGGGCGATGATCGGTCCGGTGTCGACACCGGCGTCGACGAAGAAGAGGGTCGCGCCGGCCAGCTTCACGCCGTAGGCGAGCGCGTCGCGCGGGCCGTGGATGCCGGGGAAGGCGGGCAGCAGCGCGTTGTGCGTGTTGATGTAGCGGTCGCCGAACGCGTCCAGGAACTGCTTGCCGACCAGTTTCAGGAAGCCGGCCGAGATCACCAGGTCCGGGCGGTGGGCGGCGACGTGCCCGGTGAGCGCGGCATCCCAGTCGTCCCGGGTCGGGTAGGCCTTCACCGAGTCCACGAAGGTGGGGATCCCGGCGGCGGCGGCGATGTCCAGACCGGCGATGCCGTCCCGGTCCGCGCCGACCGCGACCACCTCGGCGCCGTACGCCGGGTCGCGGGTGGCTTCGAGCAGGGCTTGCAGGTTGCTGCCGGACCCGGAGATCAGGACGACCAGGCGGGCGGGCGCGGGCTCAGTCACCCGTGCACCCTATCCGGGCAGCGGTTATCTCCGGCCTTCGGGGCGGCGCGGGAGGCGGTTACTTGCGGCCTTTCGGGCGGCGCGGCGGGTGGAAGGCGCGGGCCGCGGAAGCGCCCGCCAGCACCGCGATCGCGGCGACGATCGAGGTCACCAGCCCCACCTGCGAGGCGGACGGCCCGATCTCGGCCAGCCGGCCGCCGCCGACCGGTCCACCGGAGGCCCAGGCCAGCGCGGCCAGGGTCAGCCCGGCCACCGGCCCGGCCAGCAGGCTCGCGCCGACCAGCAGCGACCAGGCCGGCTCCGGCCCGTCCGCGCCGGACCCGCGGCCCGGGCCCCAGGCGTGCGCCCGGCCGTACCGCAGACGCTGGGTGAGGCCCCAGCCGGCCACCCCGCCGGCGATCACCGGGAGCATCAGCAGCAGCGTGCCGGCCGCGCCGATCGGACCGGCCGGCAGCCCGGCCAGCAGCGGCACGGCGGGCAGGTCACCGACGGTGAACTCGGTCAGCCGGATCACCGAGCCGACGCCCAGCGCGAAACCCGGTCCCAGCAGGTAGGCGGTGGCCCAGATCGCCGCGTTCGCCGCGTAGGCCACGCTGATCAGGGTGATCCCGGCCTGGCCGGCCACCCCGGTGTGATAGGCGGAGAGGATCTTCGCGGCGTCGCCACCGCCGAGCGCCACCGACAGGCCGCCGACCGCGGCGCCGGCGCCGACCATCAAGAAGGCCCCGACCAGGCCGGTGCGCACCCCGTGCCGGAGCACCGGCGGGACCCGGCGGGCCAGCGTGGTCACCGCGTCGCTGCCGCGCAGCGCGCCGATCAGCGCCCCGCACAGGCCGACGAGCAGGAAGTGCACCGCGGCGTTCGCGGTGGAGACCTGGGTGCCGCGGCCGTCGGTCAGCTGGGCGGTCAGGGCGCCGATTCCCGCGTACGCCACCGCGACGCCCGTGGCCACCAGCAGCGCCGACCCGATCGAGCCGGAACCCCGCGCCCCGATCGCCCGGGTGACGTGCAGCCCGGCCCGGTTCAGCCGCCACACCACCAGCCCGGTGAGCAGCAGCGGGGCCAGCCCGAGCGGGCCGAGCGAGGTGCCGATCGGCACGCCGTGCCCGAGCAACCAGGCGGCCGCCCCGGCCCGGGCCGCGCCGAGCAGCCCGCCGGCGCCCTCCAGCGTGCGGGCCAGCCCGAGCACCGCGGCGACCGGCACGTAGGTGAGCAGCGCGGCCCAGAGCGTGGCGAAGAGCACCGCCACCGGCAGCGGCGCACCGCGGCGCGGCTCGGGACGGCGCGGGGCGGGGACCCGGACGGTCTCCCGGCGGCCGAGCATCGCCTCGTCGACGACGACGGTGTCCCGGTTCTCCTCGTCCCGGTCCGGCGCGACGTCCAGTGGCTCGGTGTCCCGCACCACGGATTGCAGCGCCTCGGCGACCGCGAACGGGTCTTCCGAGCCGCCGGGACGGTCGGTTGTGCTGGACATCGCGACTACCTTGTCACGCCGCGACGCTCACGGCGATGCAGAAACAGCGGCGCGCCGCCGATCGGGTCGCATCGACCTGATCGACGGCGCGCCGTCCGTGCTGTGCTCAGCTCATGACCTCGCGCATGAGCTGCGCGGTCTCGCTCGGCGTCTTGCCGACCTTGACGCCGGCCGCCTCGAGCGCCGCCTTCTTCGCGTCGGCGGTGCCGGCCGAGCCGGAGATGATCGCGCCGGCGTGACCCATGGTCTTGCCGGGCGGGGCGGTGAAGCCGGCGATGTAGCCGACCACCGGCTTGGTCACGTTCGCCTTGATGAACTCGGCGGCCCGCTCCTCGGCGTCGCCACCGATCTCACCGATCATGACGATCGCGTCGGTCTCCGGGTCCTCCTGGAAGGCCTTCAGCGCGTCGATGTGCGTGGTGCCGATGATCGGGTCACCACCGATGCCCACCGCCGTGGAGAAGCCGAACTCGCGGAGCTCGTACATCAGCTGGTAGGTCAGCGTGCCGCTCTTGCTGACCAGGCCGATCCGGCCCTGCGGGGTGATGTCGGCCGGGATGATGCCGGCGTTCGACGCGCCCGGCGAGGCGATGCCCGGGCAGTTCGGGCCGATGATCCGGGTCTTCTGCCCCTTGGCCACGTTGTACGCCCAGAAGGACGCCGAGTCCTGCACCGGGACGCCCTCGGTGATCACCACGGCGAGCGGGATCTCGGCGTCGATCGCCTCGACCACCGCGGCCTTGGTGAACGCCGGCGGCACGAAGATCACCGATACGTCCGCGCCGGTCTCCTTGATCGCCTCGGCGACCGTGGCGAACACCGGCAGCTCGGTGCCGTCGAAGTCCACCTTGGTGCCGGCCTTGCGCGGGTTCACGCCGCCGACCACCTGGGTGCCCGCGGCGAGCATCCGCTTGGTGTGCTTGGAGCCCTCACCACCGGTGATGCCCTGGACGATGACCTTGGAGTCCTTGGTGAGCCAGATAGCCATTAGTTCACTTCCCCGCAGCCGCGAGCTCGGCGGCCTTCTCTGCCGCTCCGTCCATCGTGTCGACCCGCGTGACGAGCGGGTTGTTGGCGCCGTCGAGGATGGCCCGACCGGCCTCGGCGTTGTTGCCGTCCAGCCGCACGACCAGCGGCTTGGTCACCGTCTCGCCGCGCTCGGCGAGCAGGGCCAGCGCCTGGATGATGCCGTTGGCCACCGCGTCACAGGCGGTGATGCCGCCGAAGACGTTCACGAAGACCGACTTCACCGACGGGTCGCCGAGGACGATCTCCAGGCCGTTCGCCATCACCTGGGCGCTCGCGCCACCGCCGATGTCGAGGAAGTTGGCCGGCTTGACGCCGCCGTGCCGCTCACCCGCGTACGCCACCACGTCCAGGGTCGACATGACCAGGCCCGCGCCGTTGCCGATGATGCCGACCTCGCCGTCGAGCTTGACGTAGTTGAGGTTCTTGGCCTTGGCCGCCTGCTCGATCGGGTCGACCGCGGACTTGTCCTCGAGCGCCTCGTGGTCGGGGTGCCGGAAGCCGGCGTTCTCGTCCAGCGTGACCTTGGCGTCCAGCGCCAGCACCCGGCCGTCGCCCACCTTGGCCAGCGGGTTGACCTCGACCAGCAGGGCGTCCTCGGCGACGAACGCCTGCCACAGCTTCACCGCGATGTCGACGACCTGGTCGGCGACGTCGGCCGGGAACTTGGCGGCGGTGACGATCTCCCGCGCCGTCGCCTCGTCCACGCCCTTGCTCGCGTCGATCGCGATCTTGGCGACCCGCTCCGGGTCCTCCTCGGCGACCGTCTCGATCTCCATACCGCCGGCCACGCTGGCGATGCAGAGGAAGGTCCGGTTCGCGCGGTCGAGCAGGTAGGAGAAGTAGTACTCCTCCTTGATGTCGGCCGTCTCGGCCAGCATCACCTTGTGGACCGTGTGGCCCTTGATGTCCATGCCCAGGATGTCGGTGGCGCGCGCCTCGGCCTCGTCCGCGCCGTCGGCCAGCTTGACGCCGCCGGCCTTGCCCCGGCCGCCGACCTTGACCTGCGCCTTGACGACGACCTTGCCGCCCAGCCGCTCGGCGATCGCCCGGGCCTCCTGCGGGGTCTCGGCGACACCGCCGCCCAGCACGGGCAGCCCGTGCCGTTCGAACAGGTCGCGCCCCTGATACTCGAACAGGTCCACGTGTCTCCTTTCGCTCGCGACGCCAAGCGCCGGCAAGCCGCACCATTGCGTCCCGACCTGTTGTGTGCGCGGCGCGTCGCAGCGGCGCCGCCAGCGTGAGGATCGTCCGGCCACCCAAATGGCCGTCATCCGCAGACTAGCGACCTAAACGGGCTCTGTGCCCGCGCGGGTACACGGTGTGCAAGACCACACACCAGAGGGACGAAATCGCAGCTCCGGGACGGTTGGCACGGCCGTGCGCCGAGTGACCGGAGTGACTGCCCGGCAACTGGTCGGAAAAAGTCATGGATGCACGCGTAACCCCGCCGAGAAGGGCGTCGTTGAGTGTGATGTCAGCGAGGTGCTACACGGGCCCGCGGATGAGAACGGCCGATGCCCTGTCGGTCGAGGGGTGGCGGCGGGGCATCGCGCATAGAGGGGCCGGACGTGTGAGGGGTGCGTCCGGCCTCTCCCTTTTTCTGTTTGCCGGCTCCGGCTCAGCCGACCTGGGTCCCCACATTGGCGCGGACCCATTCGATGATGGATGCCGTGGTCGCACCCGGCGTGAATACCTTGGCTACGCCGAGTGATTCCAATTCCGTGATGTCGTCCTCCGGAATGATGCCGCCGCCGAATACCACGATGTCCGCGGCATCACGCTCCGCCAACAGTTCCATCACGCGGCGGAACAACGTCATGTGCGCCCCGGAGAGGATCGACAGGCCGACCGCGTCCGCGTCCTCCTGGATCGCGGTCTCGACGATCTGCTCGGGCGTCTGGTGCAGCCCGGTGTAGACGACTTCCATGCCGGCGTCGCGGAGCGCCCGGGCGACCACCTTGGCTCCCCGGTCGTGCCCGTCCAGCCCGGGCTTGGCGACGACGACCCTGATCCGTGCTTGCATGCTGACCCCTCCACACCGGGGACCTCGACGTCCCACCTGAACGAACGGTAACCCGAGCCCCCGGGCCCCGGACAGCGCCTCCGGCCACGACACGGCCAGGTAATGGTTAGCCCGGTCACATTACTTTCCGTTTTATAGGTGATCACACACCGTCGCTAATCTCCCCCTAAGGAAAGGTAACCAATTCGGACAATAGCTGATCAATACCGGCGTGGAACTGTCACGAAAATGGCGCTGCGACTTGTGACCCGGCAGTCGTTTCGTTACCGTGGCCACGGCTGTCGCACAGGTTCACCCCCCAGCGACCGCCCGGCCAACACTCGTTAACCGCTTGCGCGGGGCCATGAGCGTGCCGCCGCAATGCCACCGACGGAGGGTCCTTCGTGCGCCAGCGCTTGTCGTCTGAGCCCGATCGCTATCGCGGCCGACGCCGTGTGCCGACCCCTCCCCGCAGCCGCTACGCCGCAGTCGTCACCTCCGCCTTCGTCGGCGCCGGTGTGGTCGCCCTCGGCGCGGCCTCGAACCTGCCGGACGCCAAGACGGTCAGCCCGGACATCCTGTCCAGCCTGGACCAGTCCCAGGTCGCCACGGACGCGCTGCAGAGCCGCGCCGGTGACCAGACCCGCGCCTCCCGCTCGGAGAGCCGGGACACCGCCGCCAAGGCGAACGACAAGCTGACCGACGAGCAGGCGGCCGCCGAGGTCTACCTGCTCCCGCTGGACGACTACCAGTTCACCTCGGCGTTCGGGGTCCGGTTCGGCAAGCTGCACGCCGGCATCGACCTGGCCGCCCCGGACGGCACGCCGTACAAGTCGATCCACGCCGGCACGGTCACCGCGGCCGGGTACAACGGCGGTTACGGCTACTCGATCACCGTCCAGCAGGACGACGGCACCGAGGTCATCTACGCCCACTCCCGGCGCCTGCTGGTGAAAAAGGGCGACGCGGTCAAGGCCGGCCAGGTGATCGGCGAGGTCGGCAACACCGGTTATTCGTACGGCACGCACCTGCACCTGGAGATCCACGTCGGCGGCAAGCCGGTCGACCCGATCACCTTCCTCAAGCCGCACGGCGTCGACATCCAGCTCCAGATGGAGTCGGTCTACGCCGGCATGGCCGCCGCCGAGGCCGCTTCCTGATCTGCCCGGGTTCTACCCGGTTGCGAGTCGGTTGAACCGGCCGCCACACCCCTCAGCGCCCTCCGCCCCGGGCCGACAGAACCGTGACAGCACTGATCACGGACGTCGGAAGGGGAATCTCGCGTGGCGCAGACCTCGGCATCGGAGAGCACCGGACGGCACCGGCAGGAGCGCCTCCGCCGGCACCGCGCCCCGGCTTTCCCGGCCCTCTTCGCCACCCGCAGCCGCTCCGCGCTCTCGGTGACCGCGCTGACCGCCACCCTGGCCACCGGTGTCGGCGTGGCCGGCGCCGCGGCCTCGGCCGCGCCAGTCGGGCAGGTCTCCACCGAGCAGCACACCGCCGCGCACGCCCCGGCCGCCCTGCCGATCGTCCCGCCGTCCGGTGACCAGGCCCCGGCCAAGACCCACCCCCGGCAGCCGGCCCGGACCGGCGCCGCCATCGTGCCCGCCGCGGTCCAGCGGAAGGAGAAGACGGTGGCGACGACTGGCGCCGCCTGGGTCAACCCGAACCCGGCCGCCCGGGTCACCTCCTGCTTCGGCCCGCGCTGGGGCCGGCTGCACGCCGGCGTCGACCTGGCCGGCCCGGACGGCACCCCGATCGTCGCGGCCGGCGCCGGCGTGGTGGTCGCGGCCGGCATGGCCCAGGGATACGGCAACGCCATCCTGATCGACCACGGCGACGGCTGGCTCACCCATTACGGCCACCTGTCCCGGATCGCGGTGGCCGTCGGCCAGACGGTGCGGGCCGGGCAGCAGATCGGCGACGAGGGCTCGACCGGGCACTCCACCGGCCCGCACCTGCACTTCGAGGTGCACCGGGGGCACTACAAGAACCCGGTCGAGCCGACCGCGTGGATGCACGAGCACGGCGTGGACATCCCGGGGTGCGGCGGGTACTGACCCCGTACCCGAAAAGGGTCTAGATCTTCTCGATCGGGGCGTGCCGCAGGATCAGCCACATCACCTGGTCGCCGAAGTCGATCTGGGCGCGAGCGCCCGGGCCCTGGCCCTCCACCACGACCACCCGGCCGAGCCCGTAGCGCTGGTGGTTGACCCGGTCGCCGGGCGCCACCTTCGGCGTCTGCTTGAGCTCGCTGGCGGTGGCCAGCTTGCTGCCGTCGATGCCGAGCCGCTCGGCGATGCGCTGCGCCTTGGGCGTGCCCCCGGCGAAGCCGCCGCCGCGCTGCCGGTCCCCGCCGCCGCGGCCGCCCACCCCGCCACCGGTGCCCGACCAGGACGTGTACGACCCGCCGGTGCGCTCCCAGCGGACCAGCTCGGCCGGCAGCTCGTCGGTGAACCGGGACGGCGGGTTGTACTGCGGCTGGCCCCACGCCGACCGGGTCACCGCCCGGGACAGGTAGAGCCGCTGCCGGGCCCGGGTGATCCCGACATAGGCCAGCCGGCGCTCCTCCTCCAGCTCCGAGTTGTCCGACATCGCCCGCATGTGCGGGAAGACGCCGTCCTCCAGGCCGGTCAGGAAGACCACCGGGAACTCCAGGCCTTTCGCGGTGTGCAGGGTCATCAGGGTGACCACACCCTGGTGGTCGGGGTCGTCGGTGGGGATCTGGTCGGCGTCGGCGACCAGGGCCACCTGCTCCAGGAAGCCGGCCAGCGTGGCGGACGGGGCCTCCGGGTCCTCCTCGTCCTGCTGCGACTCCACCCGCTCGGTGTACTCCCGGGCGACGCTGACCAGCTCCTGCAGGTTCTCCACCCGGCCCTGGTCCTGCGGGTCGAGGCTCTCCTCCAGCTCGCTGAGCAGGCCGGAACGCTGCAGCACCGACTCCAGCACCTCCTCCGGCGGGGCGGTCAGCGACAGCTCCCGCAGGTCGTCGAGCAGCTGCACGAAGTCGGCGATGCTGTTGGCCGCCCGGGTGGAGATGCCGGGCGCGGACCGGGCGTGCCGCAGCGCCTGGCCGAACGAGATCCGGTCCCGGGTCGACAGCGCCTCCACGCACGCCTCGGCCCGGTCGCCGATCCCGCGTTTCGGCGTGTTCAGCACCCGGCGGACGCTGACCGTGTCGTCCTCGTTCACGATCGCGCGCAGGTAGGCCAGCGCGTCGCGGACCTCCTTGCGCTCGTAGAAGCGCACCCCGCCGACCACCTTGTAGGGCAGGCCGACCCGGATGAACACCTCCTCGAACACCCGGGACTGGTTGTTGGTGCGGTAGAAGACCGCCACGTCGCCGGGGCGCACCTCGTGCCGGTCGGCGAGCCGGTCGATCTCCCGGGCCACCCAGTCCGCCTCGGCGTGCTCGGTGTCCGCCACGTAGCCGACGATCTGCTCGCCGGCGCCCTGGTCGCTCCAGAGCCGCTTGGGCTTGCGCGAGGTGTTCCGGTCGATCACCGCGTTGGCCGCGGAGAGGATGGTCTGGGTGGACCGGTAGTTCTGCTCCAGCAGGATGGTCCGGGCGTCCGGGTAGTCGCGCTCGAACTCCAGGATGTTGCGGATCGTCGCGCCGCGGAACGCGTAGATCGACTGGTCGGCGTCACCGACCACGCACAGCTCCGACGGGTCCTCGGTGCCGACCAGCTCACGGATCAGCGTGTACTGCGCGTGGTTGGTGTCCTGGTACTCGTCGACCAGGACGTGCCGGAACCGCCGGCGGTAGGCCTCGGCGACCAGCGGGTGCGACTGGAACAGGTGCACCACGGCCATGATGATGTCGTCGAAGTCCAGCGCGTGCGCCTCTTTCAGCCGGCGCTGGTAGAGCTCGTAGGCCTCGGCGACGGCCCGCTCGTTCGGCCCTTTCGCCCGCTGCTTGAACTCCTCCGGGTCGACCAGCTCGTTCTTCAGGTTCGACACCTGGGCGGCCAGGCCCCGGGCGGTGTAGCGCTTCGGGTCCAGGTCGAGCTCGCGGGCCACCATCTGCATCAGCCGGCGGGAGTCGTCCGCGTCGTAGATCGAGAAGGTGCTTTTCAGCCCGGCGTGCTCGTGCTCGGCGCGCAGGATCCGGACACAGGCCGAGTGGAAGGTCGACACCCACATCAACCGGGCGCGCGGGCCGACCAGGTGGGCCACCCGCTCCTTCATCTCGCCGGCCGCCTTGTTGGTGAACGTGATCGCGATGATCTCGCCGGGGTGCACGTCCCGCTTGGCCAGCAGGTAGGCGATCCGGTGGGTGAGCACCCGGGTCTTGCCGGAGCCCGCGCCGGCCACGATCAGCAGCGGGCCGCCGGCGTGGGTGACCGCGTCCCGCTGCGGGCCGTTCAGCCCCTCCAGCAGCGACTCCGGGTCGACCGACCGGCGTGCCTGCGGAGCCCGCGGGGCCAGCCGGACCGGCGGCGGCGCCGGGGCCGGCGGGGCCGCCGTGGGCAGCGGGAACAGGGCGTCATCGGGAGAATCTGAGGAAGGTCGCATCGCGGGAGCCAGTGTATGCCGACCCCCTGACACGGAATCGCCCTGGAACGCCTCGACATCGGTGATCAGCAATCGACTTGTCACCCCGAAGTGGTAGCGCCGTCTTCCCGGATCCACCAGGCTGAGCGAGTTGACTGATCGTCCACATCGATCGGGAGGATCGAAGCTCATGCCATCCGCACTGCGGCGGCGCGTCGCCGTACCAGCGGTCGCGCTGGCTGTCGCCGGCACGCTCACCGCCCTGCCCACCGCCCGGCCCGCGGCCGCCGCGCCGCCCGCCGAGTTCGCCCCGGTGACCGCCGCGTACGGCGCGACCACCGGCGGCTCGCTGGTGAAGGGCCAGTTCCTCAGCTACAACGACTTCCACGGCGCGATCGACCCGCCGACCGGCAGCGGCGCGGTGGTCAACGCCAGCGGCACCAGCACCCCGGCCGGCGGTGTGGAATACCTCGCGACGTACCTGAAGAGGTTGCGCGCCGAGGCGAAGCAGGAGGGCCGGGTAACCACCACGGTCGGCGCCGGCGACCTGATCGGGGCCACCCCGCTGGTCAGCGCGGCGTTCCACGACGAGCCGACGATCGAGCTGATGAACACGGTCGGCCTGCAGGTCAGCTCGGTGGGCAACCACGAGTTCGACGAGGGCGTGGACGAGCTGATCCGGATGCAGCGCGGCGGCTGCCACCCGGTCGACGGCTGCCAGGACGGCGACGGCTTCGGCGGCGCCGAGTTCAGCTATCTGGCCGCGAACACCATCGACAACAAGACCGGCAAGCCGATCCTGCCGCCGGTCGACATCCGGTTCGTCGGCGGCGTGCCGGTCGGCTTCATCGGCATGACCCTGGAGGGCACGGCCGGCATCGTGAACCCGGCCGGGATCAAGAACGTGCACTTCACCGACGAGGTGGCGACCGCGAACAAGTGGAGCCGGGTGCTCAAGCTGTTCGGGGTCAAGGCCCAGGTGCTGCTGCTGCACGAGGGCGGCTCGCAGGGCACGGCCACGCCCACCCCGGGCGTCTCCGACTGCGTGAACTTCTCCGGCGCGGTGGTGCCGATCGTGGCCGGGCTGAACCCGGAGATCAGCATCGTGGTGTCCGGGCACACCCACCGGTTCTACTCCTGCAAGCTGCCGAACTCGGCCGGCAAGGACACCGTGGTGACCAGCGCCGGCACCAACGGCCAGCTGATCACCGACATCGACTACGCGCTGGACCGGCGCACCGGCCGGTTCGCCGAGATCACCGCGAAGAACGTGATCGTGGAGAACGGCGTGCCGGACGGCAACGGCGGCTGGAAGAAGGACGCGTCCGGCGCCTACCTGAAGAACCCGGACACCGTCGACCCGGCCGCGAAGCAGGTCGCCGACAAGTACCGCACCGCGGTCGCCCCGATCGCCAACAAGCTGGTCGGCGCGATCACCGGCGACATCGTGCGGACGAACAACGCGGCCGGCGAGAGCCCGCTCGGCGACGTGATCGCCGACGCCCAGCTGCGGTACACGACCGGCGCCGGGGCCCAGCTCGCGCTGATGAACCCGGGCGGCATCCGCGCCGACCTGGACGCCGACCAGTCGTCCGGCGGCGAGGCCTACGGCCAGGTCACCTACGGCGAGGCGTTCACCGTCCAGCCGTTCAACAACCTGGTCACCACCGAGCCGCTCACCGGCGCCCAGCTCAAGGAGGCCCTGGAGCAGCAGTTCGCCGGCTACCAGGGGCAGACCACCACGAAGATCCTGCAGGTCTCGGCGGGCTTCACCTACACCTGGAGCGCCTCGGCCCCGCTCGGCGCCAAGGTCAGCAACCTGGCGCTGAACGGCACCCCGATCGACCCGGCCGCCACCTACCAGGTCACCATGAACAACTTCCTGGCCAACGGCGGTGACGGCTTCAGCAAGCTGGTCGTCGACCCGTCGCTGGTGGTGACCGCGCCCGGCTTCGACGTGGACGCGCTCACCGCGTACCTCGGCACCGGCACCATCCCGCCGGGCCCGGCCAACCGGATCACCACGATCCCCTGATTCGACCGCTCTCCCCCGCGGCCCGGCCTTCGCGCCGGGCCGTTTCTCTTCCCTTCCGGTACGCCGCTCTTCCCTTCGCGGTACGCCGCAGGCACCGCCCCGGCCGCTTCCACCGCCACCGCCGCGGCCGGTGTCCCATCGTTCGGGCGGTTTCCTTGCGGGGCGGTCCGGCCGGGGGGCATACTCGGCTCGTGATCCAGCAGGCGCGATTTTTTTACTACGGCACCGGAAGTCCGGCAGCCGTAGGTCGCCCCTGATCGACAGACCTACTTCAAGCCCCGGGCTCCCACAGGCCCGGGGCTTGTTGCTTCCCGGGCCGGGCTGTCCGGGGCGATGAGCACCCGAGGAGCACGACATGACCGCCGACGTGATGGACCAGTCCACCAACGCCGAGAAGTCCCTCAGCGCTGACCACTCCGCCATCGCCGAGAAGTCCCCCACCGCCACAATTCCCCTGGGCGCCGCGCCTTCCCCGGCCGCCGCTACTTCCCCGGGTGCCGCCGCCTCGCCGGGAGCCGCTACTTCTCCGGGCGCTGGTGCCTCCCTGGGCGCTGCTGCCTCCCCGGGCGCCGCTACTTCCCCGGGCGCTGCTGCCTCCCCGGGCGCCGCGCTTGACCAGTCCACCGGCGCCGCCAAGCCGCTGGCCGCCGACGAGATCCGCGGCATGCGGGAGCGGATCGACGAGATCGACCAGGCCATCATCGACCTCTGGCAGGAGCGCTCCCGCCTCTCCCAGGAGGTCGGCAAGACCCGGATGGCCTCCGGCGGCACCCGCCTGGTCCTGGCCCGCGAGCGCGAGATCGTCGAGCGCTTCCGCACCGCCCTCGGCCCGGACGGCACCCAGGTCGCCCTCCTCCTGCTCCGCTCCGGCCGCGGCCCCCTGTAGGCACCTCGGACCGACGCCGAGTGGCGTGCACCCCGTGCTGCGCACGCCACCAGGCCAAACCGTCCCCCGGCGCCGGCAAGCGTTGTCCACACTGGCGGCCGATCCACAGCCCGCCCTTTCGCCCACCCAAAATTTCGCCACACTGGCCAGCGGGGGCTCCCCCTTGGGTGGGCGGGCTGGACGAGTGGGCGGGCGAGGGGCGACTTCGATGTCGCCTCGGACAGCGACCACGCTTCGATGTCGCCTCGGACAGCGACCACGCACAGAGCGCCCGGACAGCGACCAACGACGGAACGCCTCGGACAGCGACCACCCACGGAACGCCCCGGACAACAACCACCCACAGCGCCCGGACAGCGACCGCCCACGCAGCGCCCGGACAGCGACCGCCCACGCAGCGCCCCGAACAGCAACCCCCACACAGCGCCCCGGACAGCGACCGCCCACGCAGCGCCCCGAACAGCGACCACCCACGGAGAATGAAGGGTGCGGCGATCGCTCTGGACGCGCCAGCGGCCAGATCGCCGTGCCCGGCCCGCGCTACTTAAAGAGAATTTGGTGTACGACCGCGGCCCGGCCAGGCTTGGTCGAGGTGATCGGTAGGGTGCTCAGGCCCGCGCTGCCCACTCATATGGCGGGGTGTGGCTCTCTCCCGGCTTGGACCCTGCCGGTCACCGTGGCGCGGAGTGGCTGAAGAGGGGTTTGCCCAGCTGTAAGTAGCGTTGCCCTCCCGCTGGTGTGGTTCTGCCGCGACGACGGGAAGGTCAACGGGTACATGGGTCAGCTGATCATTGGAGTCGATCCGCACAAGCGGTCCGCGACGATCGAGATCATCAACGAGCGTGAACAGGTGCTGGCCCGTGGCAGGTACGGCACCGACACCGGTGGCTACCAGCAGATGCTCGCCGCCGGCCGCCGTCACGCCGGCCGGGTGTGGGCGGTCGAGGGCTGTAACGGCATCGGCCGGCACCTGGCCCAGCGGCTGGTCGCCGACGGCGAAACCGTGCTGGACGTCCCGGCGAAACTCGCCGCGAAAGCCCGCAACTTTGACACCGGGCACGGCCGTAAAACCGACGGTCACGACGCGCACCACATCGCGGTGACCGCCCTGCGCACCCCGGGCCTGCGCCGCGTTCACGCCGACGGCGCCACCGTCGCGCTGCGGCTGCTGGCCGACCGCCGCGACCAGCTCGGTGTCGCCCGCACCGAGACCATCAACCGGCTGCACCAGCTACTGCTCGAACTGATCCCCGGCGGCGCGAAGAAGAACCTGACCACCGACCAGGCCCGCACCCTGCTCGAACGCGTCAGCGTCCCGGCCGGCGACATCGTCACCGCCACCCGCTATCAGCTGGCCGGCGACCTGGCCGACGAGCTCACCACCCTGGACACCAAGATCAAAGCAGCCAACCGGCAGCTGAAGACCGTGCTGGCCGCCACCGGCACCCAGCTGACCAGCCTCAACGGCATCGGCCCCTCCGGCGCCGCCCGCCTGCTCGGCGACATCGGCGACATCAGCCGCTTCCCGACCCGCGGGCACTTCGCCACCTGGAACGGCACCGCCCCCATCGACGTGTCCTCCGGCGACAACCATCATCACCGGCTCAACCGGGCCGGGAACCGGCGCATCAACCGGGTCCTGCACATCATGGCCATCACCCAGCTCCGCTTCGACACCCCCGGCCGCGCCTACTACCAGCGCAAACGCGCCGAAGGCAAAACCGCGATGGAAGCCATGCGAGCGTTGAAACGACGCCTGTCCGACACCGTCTACCGCCAAATGATCAAAGACGACCACACGGCACAACAGACAGCGACGGGTCCGGGAGGACACACGGGGGCGACTCTGAACTCCAGCGCGGCCGACCCAAACCCCAAGATCGACACTTCGGAAAAGTCACAACCCGGACCCGCCAACCACCACCCTAAAACACCCCTCACACCAACCCCTTGACAGAGGGGTGCCGGGAGCATGCGGTCCGTACCCCGGCGGACGCGCGTAAATGAAGATCTTGAATGACGAATTTGATCTTCGAAGTCCGCGGCAGCGGCAGGTAGCTGAAACCCTCGTTACCTGCCTGGGGCAGCAAAAAGGCCGGACCGCGAACGGTCCGGCCTTCCTACGGCGAACGTCAGCGGCCGTGGACCACGTCGCGGATCTCCGCGAAGTGGCACGCGCTGGGGTGCGGGGAGCGGTCGCGGATCTGCAGCAGGGGCTCCTGCTGGGCGCAGATCTCCTGGGCCTTCCAGCACCGGGTGCGGAACCGGCAACCCGACGGCGGGTTGGCCGGGGACGGGACGTCGCCCTCCAGCACGATCTGGTCGCGCTGGCCGCGCAGGCGCGGGTCCGGGACCGGGACCGCGGAGAGCAGCGCCTGCGTGTACGGGTGCGTCGGCTGCTCGTAGATCGCCTGGTCGTGGCCCGTCTCGATGACCTTGCCGAGGTACATCACGGCGACCCGGTCGGAGATGTGCCGGACCACCGACAGGTCGTGCGCGATGAAGATGTACGACAGGCCGAACTCGTTCTGCAGCCGCTCCAGCAGGTTGATCACCTGGGCCTGGATGGACACGTCGAGCGCCGACACCGGCTCGTCACAGACGATGATCTCGGGCTTGAGCGCGAGCGCCCGGGCGATGCCGATGCGCTGGCGCTGACCGCCGGAGAACTGGTGCGGGTACCGGTTGATGTGGTCGGGGTTGAGACCGACCGTGTCCAGCAGGTCCTGCACCGCGCGCTGCCGGCCGTTCTTCGGCACCGCCTCGGGGTGGATCGTGAACGGCTCCCCGATGATGTCGCCGACCGTCATGCGCGGGTTCAGCGACGTGTACGGGTCCTGCAGCACCATCTGGATGTTCCGCCGGGCCCGGCGCAGCGCCGACCCCTTCAGCTTCACCATGTCCTGACCGCGGACGTTGATCGAGCCGGCGGTCGGCTTCTCCAGGCCGACCAGCAGCTTGGCCAGGGTCGACTTGCCACAGCCGGACTCGCCGACGACGCCCAGGGTCTCGCCCCGGCGCAGGTGGATGTCGACCCCGTCGACCGCCCGGACCGCGCCGACCTTGCTCTTGAAGACGATGCCCTGGGTGATCGGGAAGTGCTTGACCAGACCCTTGGTCTCGAGGACGACGTCACTCACCGATGACCTCCCGGAAGAAGTGGCAGCGGGCCGTGCGGTGCGGGGCCACGGCGTACGCCGGCGGCGGCGGATCCTGCCGGCAGGCGTCCCGGGCGTACGCGCACCGCGGGTTGAACGCGCAACCACGCGGGATGTCGGTCAGCGCCGGGGGCAGGCCCCGGATGACGCTGAGCTGCTGACCCTTCATGTCGAGCCGGGGAATCGACTCGAGGAGCGCCTTGGTGTACGGGTGCGCCGGCCGCGAGTAGATGTCGTAGACACCCGCCTCCTCGACCACCTTGCCCGCGTACATCACCGAGATCCGGTCGGCCACGTCGGCGACCACGCCCATGTCGTGCGTGATCAGGATCAGGCCCATGTTGCGCTGCCGCTGCAGGTCGGCGAGCAGGCCCATGATCTGCGCCTGCACGGTGACGTCGAGCGCCGTGGTGGGCTCGTCGGCGATCAGCACCTCGGGGTCGAGCGCCAGCGCCATGGCGATCATGACGCGCTGCCGCATACCACCCGAGAACTGGTGCGGGTAGTCGTCGACGCGGGTCCGCGCCGCCGGGATCTTCACCTGCTCCAGCAGGTCGATGGACCGCTTCTTGGCGTCGGCCCGGGACATCCCGCGGTGCTTCCGGAACAGCTCGCTGAGCTGGAAACCGACCGTGTAGACCGGGTTCAGCGCGGAGAGCGCGTCCTGGAAGATCATCGCGATCTTGTTGGCCCGGACCTTGCGGCGGTCCTCTTCCTTCAGCTTCAGCAGGTCGACGCCGCGGTAGTTGATCTCGCCCTGGGTGACGTAGCCGGGCGGGGTGTCGAGGATGCCCATGATCGCCTGCGCGGTCACCGACTTGCCGCAGCCGGACTCGCCCAGGATGGCGAGGGACTCGCCCGGGGCCAGCCGGAAGTTCGCGCCGTTGACGGCCTTGGCGACGCCGTACTGGGTGCGGAACTCGACGTGCAGGTCGGTCACTTCGAGCAGAGGTGCGCGCGGGTCGACGCCCGGTAGGACGTCCAGTTGCGCCTTGATATCAGTCACAGGGTCACCGCAACTTCGGGTCGAAGGCGTCGCGGATGGCGTCGCCGAGCATGATGAACGCGAGCACCGTCACGGCGAGGAAGATCGCCGGCCAGACCAGCGGCCACGGTTGGGTACGGGCGAACTGGGTGCCCTCGGAGATCATGATGCCCCAGCTGATCGCGCCGTTCTTGAGACCGACGCCGAGGAACGACAGGGTCGCCTCGCTGGAGATGTTGATGCCGAGGAGCAGGGTCAGCATGACGATGTAGGACGCGATGGAGTTCGGCAGGATGTGCCGCAGCATGAGGCGACTCGGCTTGGCGCCCAGCATCCGGGCGGCCGCCACGTAGTCCTGCTGCTTCGCCGAGATGACCGCGGACCGCATGACGCGGGCCCCGGAGGTCCAGGTCAGCAGGCCCAGTGTGAGGGTGACCGCGAGGACGCCGTCGGACTTCGGGTCGGAGCTCAGCCGGCGGGACAGCACGATGCCGGCCAGCAGGAACGGCACGCCCAGCATGATGTCGATGATCCGGGACAGGATCGCGTCGGTCGCGCCGCCGAAGTAACCGGCCGCCAGCCCGAAGATCAGGCCGATCAGGCCGGAGATCAGGGTGGACAGCACGCCGATCTTGATCGAGTTCCAGGCACCGTTGACGATCTTGGCGTAGATGTCACAACCCTGGAAGTCATAGCCGAACAGCGCGCTGCCGGCCGGACCCTTGAACTGGTTGGACAGCGAGCAGGCGCCCGGGTCGGCCGAGGTGAACAGCTTCGGGAAGAGCGCCATCGTCAGAACGAAGATCACCAGGACGACGGCCGTCCAGAAGACCTTCCGCTTGCGCAGGTCGGCCCAGGCGTCGCCGGCGAGGCTGCGCGGCTTGTCCTTCTTGACCGGGCCGCGCGGGAGATTGTTCGGCTGACCGCCCGGCAGCTCGGCCTCGGTCACGGTGTTCAAGTCACTCATAGCGGATCCTGGGGTCGAGGGCGGCGTACAGCAGGTCGACGAGCAGGTTGATGACCAGAACGAGGATCACCAGGATGCTCACGAAACCGACCACGAGCGGGCCGTCCTCGGTACGAATCGCACGGGCGAGGTTGAAGCCGACCCCGGGGATGTTGAAGACGTGCTCGGTCACGATGGCGCCGGACAGCAGGGTTCCCAGGTCGACACCGATCAGGGTGACCACCGGGATCAGCGAGTTGCGCATGACGTGCACCCAGATGACGCGCATCCGGGCCAGGCCCTTGGCCCGCGCGGTGCGCACGTAGTCGGCGCGCAGGTTCTCCACGACCGAGGTCCGGGTCACCCGCATCTCGGGCGCGATCACGATGCAGGCGAGCACGATCGCCGGCAAAAGCAGTTGCCAGAGAGTCGCGTCCCGTGTTGCGGTGGGCGAGAACCAGCCGAGCTGGAGTCCGAAGATCAGCTGAGCCAGCGGAGCGATGACGACGACCGGCATGGCCAGCAGGACCAGGGTGAGGATCAGCGAGGCGTTGTCGAACAGGCCGCCCCGCTTGAGCGCGGAGTAGACGCCGACGGTGATGGAGAAGACGACGGCGATGACCATGGCGAGGAGGGCGACCTTGACGGTCACCGGCCAGGCGTTGGCCATCATGTCCGCGATCTTCTGACCGGTCATCGAGGTGCCGAAGTCCCCGGTCATGACGCCTTTGATGTAGTACCAGTACTGCATGAAGAAGCCTTCATCCAGGTGGTACCGCTCGGTCAGCGCGATGCGCTGACTCTCGGAGATGGGCCGTTCACCGACCAACGCCTGGATCGGGTCGGTCTGGTTGGCGAACGTCAGCGCGAATACCAGGAAGGTGGCCCCGAAGAAGGTGAGGACCATCTGTAGTAAGCGCCGCACGATATAGCGGAACATACGGGTTTGCCTCTTCCGCGGAAGAGCGCCGGCCTCGTGAGCTCGGCGACGAGGAGGTTGGGGTAACGCAACGGTGGCGCCACGGTTTCACATTCTCCGTGACGCCACCACTGGTCGTGCGGTCAGATCAGCCGACAACTTCGATCTTGTAGATGTCGACCTTCTGGAACAGGTCGACATTCACGTTGCTGACCTTGGTGGAGTAACCGAACACGTTCTGGCCGACGCGCAGCGGGATGACCGGCATCTCCTTGGCCAGGATGTCCTCGGCGGCCTGCCACTTGGCGATGGCCTCCTCCGGCGTCGCCGCCGCGGAACCCTCCTTCACCAGGTTGTCGAAGGTCGCGTTGCTGTACCCGTAGTAGTTGGAGGAACCGTCGGTGCTGTACAGCGGGCCGAGGTAGTTCTCCATCAGCGGGTAGTCCATGATCCAGCCGAGGCGGATCAGGCCGACCGGCTGCTTCTTCTCAACCTTGGTCAGCAGGTCGGCGAACTTGGGCTCCTCGCCACCGACGCAGTTGACGCCCAGGGAAGCCTTGATCTGGTTGCACGTCGCGTCCACCCACGCCTTGTGGTTGCCGTCGACGTTGTACGTGATCTTGATTTCCTTGGGACCGTTGGCCTTGGTGTAGAGGTCCTTGGCCTTGGTCGGGTTGTACTCGCAGTTCTCGCCACAGGTGTTCGGGCGGTAGCCCGCGACGACCGGGGAGACGAACGAGGTGGCCGGCGACTGCGAACCCAGGAAGATCTGGTCGGTGATCTCCTGGCGGTTGATCGCCATCGAGATCGCCCGGCGGACGTCGACGTTCTGGAACTCCTTCTGGAACGTCGGGAAGCCGACGAACTGGAAGACGGAGTTCGGGCTCTTCTTGAACCGGTCACCCAGGTCGGCGGAAGCCTTGGACAGGCTCTCGATCGGGATGGTGGTCTGCACGTCGACGGTGCCCGAGATCAGGTCGGCGTACTCCGCCTGCTGGTCCTGGTAGATCTTCCAGGTGATGCCGTCGATCTTCGGGACGGTGCCCTTGAAGTCGGCGACCTTCTCCACGACGATCTGCGAGTCGTGCTCCCACTTGCCCTTCAGCTTGAAGGGGCCGTTGCCGATGATGGCGTCCTCGAAGCCGTCGGCGATGACGCCGTCCGACGAGAAGGCGGCCTTCGGCAGCGGGTAGAAGGAGGTGTAGCCCATGACGGACTCCCACCCGGCGAACGGCGCCGACAGGGTCACCTTGAAGGTGGTGTCATCCACCTTCTCCAGACCGGTCAGCTTCTTCGCCTTGGGCTCGGGGGCCTTCTGCGGGCCCTCCTCGCCATCCGGGTCCTTGGACTGCAGGTCCGCGTAGCCCTTGATGCGCTCGAAGAAGTACGAGCCGCCCTGGCCGTTCGGGCCGTAGGCGCCGTAGTTCCAGGCGTTGATGTAGTTGTCCGAGGTGACCGGCTCACCGTTACTGAACGTGAAGCCCGGCTTGAGCTTGATCGTCCAGACGGTGTTCTTCGCGTCGGGGGTGATCGACTCGGCGGCGACCGGCACCGGCTGGTTCTGCGCGTCGAAGTCCACCAGCGGGTAGAACAGCGAGCTCAGCACCTCGGCACCGTTGGACTCGGTGGCGTTGGAGGGAATCAGGTGCTGCGGTTCACCGATACCGATAACGACCGTATTCGAAGTGGCGTCCGAGTCTTCCGACCCGCCACCACCGCAACCGGCGGCCAACAAGGCGATGGCGGTCGCACCGACCGCCATCTTCCATGGGCTTTTCCCAGGCATGGGAGTGCCTCCTTCAGGGGCGCTCACGAGGGGTTGTGTGAGTAGCTGCCACTGTGACACAGGGGCACTGAAACCAAAGAGCGCCGTTATCAAGCCGATATTAGCCGTTTACGTCCGTACGCACTCCCAAAGATCGTTCTTTCGGCTGATTCGGCGGGTCTGAGCTGCGAGTACTCCACGTAGTGGCCAAACGTACACCGAGCGCAGCCGTTCGTGTGGACTTCGGTGACGCTCGGTGGAGGCGGGCTCAAACGAGCCGTCGGTCGGCTGCCCAGCGTGACAACTCGTAGCGGTTGCTCATCTGCAGTTTGCGCAGCACGTTGGAGACGTGGGTCTCGACCGTCTTGATCGAGATGTAGAGCTCCTTGGCGATCTCCTTGTACGCGTACCCCCGGGCGAGCAGCCGCAGCACCTCCCGCTCCCGGTTGGTCAGCTGGTCCAGCTCCGGGTCGGCGACCGGCACGTCCGGCCGGGAGGCGAAGGCGTCCAGCACGAACCCGGCCAGCCGGGGGCTGAACACCGCGTCCCCGTCGGCCACCCGGCGCACCGCGGCGGCCAGCTCGTCCGGCGAGATGGTCTTGGTGACGTAGCCCCGGGCGCCGGCCCGGATCAGGCCGATCACGTCCTCGGCCGCGTCCGAGACGGACAGCGCCAGGAACTTGACCTGCGGATGGGAGCGCCGGATGCTCTCCAGCACCGCGCGGCCCCCGCCGTCCGGCATGTGCACGTCGAGCAGCACCACGTCCGGCTGGATGGTGCCGATCCGGCTGATCGCCTCGGCCACCGTGCTGGCCTCGCCGACCACCTCGACGTGCTGGCCCAGCTCGGCGCGCACCCCGGCGCGGAACATCGCGTGGTCGTCGACCAGGAAGACGGTCAGCCGGCCGGCCGACTGGGTCACGGGCTCGGTCATCGTGCTGACTCCTTACCGGCGGTCACGCTCTCCCGGGTCACCGGGAGGGTGAGCCGCACTTCCGTACCGTTGCCGGCGGCGCTGCGGATCTCCGCGCGCCCGCCGTGGCGCTGCATGCGCCCGATGATCGAACCACGGACCCCGTGCCGTGTCTCGGCCACGCCGCTCAGGTCGAACCCGGCGCCGCGGTCCCGGACGAAGACGCTCAGCTCGTCCGGCTCCACCTCGGCGTAGAGCGACACGGTCTGCACCCCGGCGTGCCGGGCCGCGTTGACCAGCGCCTCGCGCGCCGCGGCGACCAGCGCGGCCACCCGCTCGTCGCACTGGGTGTCACCGACCACCACCGCCTCCACGCTGATCGCGTAGGTGTCCTCGACCTCGGCGGCGGCCTGCTCGAGCGCGGCGGAGAACCGCTCGGTCGGCGAGGCGGTCGGCTTGTAGAGCCAGTTGCGCAGGCTGCGCTCCTGGCCGCGGGCCAGCCGCTGCACCTCCTTGATGTCCGCCGAGTTGCGCTGGATCAGGGCCAGCGTGTGCAGCACCTGGTCGTGGATCATCGCGGCCACCTCGGCCCGCTCCTGCTCCCGGATCCGGCCCTCGCGCTCGGCGCGCAGCTGGCCGAAGGTACGCCAGACCAGCGGCGCCACCACCACGCCGACGCCGAGCAGGCCGACCAGCGCGAAGATCATGCCGTTCAGCACCGAGGAGAGCGAGCCGGCCGGCGAGTAGATCGCCACCACGCCGATCACGCCGATCGCGACCAGCACGCCGCCGCCGACGAAGCGGAGCATGAACGAGCGGCGGTCGGTCTCCCCGACGATCGCGGCCATCCAGCCGGACGGCGCGTTGGCGTCGGTCCACTGCTCCCGGCGGCTCGGGTCGGACTGGTGCCAGATCACCCCGGCGCCGACCGCGACCACCGCGATCATCCAGCCCACCGTGGTGGCCACCTGGTCGCCGAAGACCAGCGCCTGCAGCAGCACCACGCCCAGTCCGATGGCCGCGAACGGGACCAGCGCGGCGAAGTCGCGGCGGGCGGTGTGCTCGTCGTTGCGCGCCTCCTGCGGGAGCACCGCCCAGTAGGCGGCGTAGAGCAGCAGGCCGAGCGCGTTGAAGCCGAGCAGCACCACCAGGCTGATGCGCACGGCCAGCACCGGCACGCCGAGATGGCGGGCCAGCCCGGCGGCGACACCGGCCACGATCCGGTGCTCGCGGGGGCGATACAACCGGCGCGGTTGCGGCGGTACGGCGGCGGTAGTCACCCTCGAATCGTCACACGTCCGGCAAGCCCGGGCCACGGGGAACTTCCCCGGTAACCAGGTGCCCGGATCTCAGGGTGGCCTCAGGGTCGGCTCCTGAGGCGCCTCGGGCCGCCCGGGCCGCAGGATCGAAGGCATGACCGACGAAGCTGCCGAACCCCGTACCCCGGGTACCGGTCCCGAGGGCGGGCCGGCACCTTCCGCCTCCGCCCCGCCGCCCCCGCCGCCGCCCGGGGCGAACGTGCCGCCGTGGCTCTCCGCGGCCGGCGCCGCCTTCGCCCGGCAGCAGCTGATCCGCCCGCGGGAGGGCCGGTACATCGCCGGCGTCTGCGGCGCGCTGGCCCGGCGCACCAACACCGACCCGGTGCTCTGGCGGGTGCTGCTCGCGGTGCTCGGCGTGCTGGGCGGCGCGGGCGTGCTGTTCTACCTGATCGGCTGGCTGATCATCCCGTCCGAGGGGGACTCCGCCTCGCCGGTGGAGTCGCTGCTCGGCAAGGGCCACTCCGGGATGTCGCCGCTCTCCGTGGTGCTGCTCGGCAGCGCCGCGCTGCTCACCTTCTCCTTCGTCGTCAGCGACGGCGCCCGGGCCAGCATGCTGGCGGCCGCGGTGCTGGTCGGCGCGTTCCTGCTGATCAAGCGAGGTGCCCCGGCCGGCGCCTTTCCGCCGCCCCCGCCGGGCCCGGCACCTGCCGGTCCGCCGCCCGCCCCGGCGTCCGAGGAGCCCACGATGGCGTTCACGGCGCCGGCCCCGGCCGCACCGGCCGGCGAACCGGTGACCCCGCCGGCCCCGCCGCCCTACGAGCCGCCGCGCTGGACCCCGCCGAGCGAGTCGGGCTACCGGCCGCCGTTCGCGCCGCACGGCCCGTTCGCCGGCAGTGGGGCGTACCCGCCGCACCCGCCGGCCGCGCCCAAGCCGCCGAAACCGCCCAAGCCGCCGAAGGAGCGCTCGATCCTGGGCCGGCTCACCTTCTTCGCGCTGATCATGGTGGTCGGGGTGCTGGCCGCGCTGGACATGGCCGGGCTGAGCGTGGCGGTCTCGGCGTACTTCGCGGCCGCCCTGGTCACCATCGCGCTCGGCCTGCTGGTCGGTGCCTGGTTCGGCCGGGCCCGCGGGTTGATCTTCCTGGCCTTCCTGACCACTATCGGTCTGGTGGTCTCCACCGGTACCGAGCGCTGGGGCAGCGAGTTCCGGGACAGCGTCTACCGGCCGGCCAACCTGGCCGAGGTCGCCGACTCCTACGAGTTCACCCTCGGCAACGTCACCCTCGACCTGCGCGGGGTGGACTTCACCGGCGCCGAGCAGGTCACCGCGGTCACCATGAAGGTCGGCCAGCTGCGGGTCCTGCTGCCGGACGAGGTGGACACCACCACCCAGGTCCGGGTCGGCGGCCGGGCCGAGGTCTTCGGGCAGGAGTACAGCGGCAACGAGGCCCAGTCGCAGTCGATCACCGACCTCGGCCGGGACGGCGCCGGCGGCGGCCAGCTCCACCTCGACCTGCGCCTCGACACCGGGAACCTGGAGGTCCTCCGATGAAACCGCACCGCCTGGACGGCGTCTCGCTGACCTTCGGCCTGCTCTTCCTGCTGATCGCGATCTGGTGGGCGGTCTCCCAGGTGGTCACCCTGCACCTGCCGGCGCTGGGCTGGACGGTGGCCGGCGGCCTGATCCTGTTCGGCGTGGTGGGCCTGCTCGGCGCGATCAATTCCGGACGCCGCGACCAGCCGCCGATCCCGGCCGCGGAGCCGGTCAAGGTGCCCAGCACCCCCGGTGACCTCCCCCCGGAGGTACACGCCTCGATCGTTCAGGAGCTCCTGGAGAACCCCGGAGCGCGCTTCGAGAAGGAACATCCGGACGCCGATCGGCAGTCGGAGAAGTGACCGAAGCCCCGCCCACGGGTCAGCGCCCGCGGGCGGGGCAATATGCTCGCGGAATGAGCCAGTTTCCCGTCGTGTCCGCCACGCCCGTTCCGGCCGTGGGAGCCCGGGCCGCTCGTGCCCTGACCGCCGAGTTCGCCCGGCAGAACGCGGCCACCACCGCCCTGCTGATCGGGGCCGACCACGCCTCCGCCGTGGTGGCCGCCGCCGTCGAGGCGCTGCTCCCCGGTGACACCCTGGTCCTGGTGGCCGGCGAGCACAGCAGCGCCGACCTGCTCCGCGGCCACATCACCGGCCTGGGCAGCTGGGTGGCCGACCGGGTGCGGATCGTCGAGTCGCTGGACGAGGCGCCGTCCGCCGACGTGGTGATCGTCGGCGAGCCGCTGACCGGCACCGCCGAGGACACCCGCGGCCTGATCGACAAGTTGGCCAAACACCTGGGCGACGGCGCCGTGCTCAGCGTCGCCACCCCGGCCGGCCCGGGCCGCACCCAGGGCGCCGCGGCCGAGCTGTTCCGCCAGGGCGCGCTCTTCGGCGTCGGGTCCGACCTGGTGGTCCGCAACCAGCCGCCGCTGCGGGTGCACAAGCTGCGCTTCACCCCGGCCGACGTGTCCACCGCCGCCGGCCTGGCCCCGGCGTACCGGCCGTCCAGCGTGCCGGTGACCCGCGGCATGCACATCGACTCGAACGGTGTGGCCGCCGCCGGCATCGCGCTCGGCCTGGCCGCGCTGGCCCGCCGCGCACGGCCCCAGTCCAAGCTGTGGCTGATCCCGGCGCTGGCCGCGGCGCCGGTCGCGGCGTTCTTCCGGGACCCGGAGCGGGACGTGCCGTCCGACCCGTCGGCCGTGGTCGCCGCCGCCGACGGCAAGGTGCTCTCGGTCGAGCGGATGCACGACGACCGGTTCGGCCCGGGCGAGTTCCTCCGGATCGCGGTCTTCCTGTCCGTCTTCGACGTGCACGTCAACCGCTCGCCGGTGGCCGGCCGGGTCGCCGACTACTTCGTCGAGGAGGGCGGCTACGCGAACGCGGCGACCGCCGCCGCCGAGCACAACGTCGCGGCCTACACCGTCCTGGACACCGACCACGGCACGGTCGTGGTGGCCCAGCGCACCGGCCTGATCGCGCGCCGGATCGTGCAGCGCACCCCGGTCGGCACGCTGGTCGCCAAGGGTGAGCGCTTCGGCCTGATCCGTTTCGGCTCGCGCACCGACGTCTACCTCCCGGCCGACAAGGCGGAGGCGCTGGTCACCGTCGACGAGCGGGTGGTCGGCGGCGCCACGGTCATCGCCCGCTGGAAGTAGGAACGACGCACGGAAAAGGCCGCCTCCCACGGGAGGCGGCCTTTTCCGGTGCTGCGGAGATCAGGCGCGCTTGGCGCGGACCCACAGGATCGGGCCGCTGACCAGGTACGTCGCGACGACCAGGACGAACGTCATCTTCGGCTGGAGCAGGGCGCCGACCACCGGGAGCAGCCAGAGCCACGGCGGCAGCTTCACGATCCGGGCCAGCTTCGCGTACGGGAAGCTGGAGACCATGGCGAAGGCGATCAGCGCGACACCGGCCAGCACCGCCAGGCCGGGCAGCGGCAGGCCGATCAGCACGGCCAGGGCGAGCACCGCGGCGGCCATCGTGGTCGGCACGCCGCAGAAGAACCGGCCGTCTTTCGGCGAGACGTTGAACCGGGCCAGCCGGATCGCGGCACACCCGGCCACCAGGGCACAGGCCAGCGCGGCGGCCGACTGCGGCGCCTTGTCGACCAGCGAGGCGTAGACCACGACCGGCGCGGCCAGGCCGAACGAGCACATGTCGGCGAGCGAGTCCATCTGCGCGCCGAACGGGCTGGCGACGCCGAGCTTGCGGGCCAGCGCGCCGTCCAGGCCGTCGAAGATCACGCAGGCCACCAGGCAGGCGGCGGCGATCTTGGCGTGGCCGTCCATGGCCAGGAAGATCGCCAGCAGGCCGAGCCCGAGGCTGCTCAGGGTGCACGCGTTGACCAGGGCGAACCGCATCCGGCGGGCCATCGTCGGCTCGCCGGGGAGCAGCGGGATGGTGGCCGGGACGGCCGAGTCGTCGAGGGTGGTAGAGGTGTCCAGCGGAACTCCGGGGGCGGGGATGGAACGAGTCAGCCCCGGCTCCAGCCCGGTGTACAGCACCTCGGCTCGGGTCGCGGTGGCGGCCCGGCTCGTCTCGGCGGAGCGGCGACCCACCCGAACCAGCAGGGCTTGCCGGGCGAGAGTCCCGCCGCGACGCAAGCGGCCAGTCCAGCGCCGGCCGCCGGGACGGGGGCTATCCGTCGATCGACGCCGGCGCCAAGGGGAACTCGGCACGTGCTTCCTCCATGGAGTTCGTGGTCACCGGCGTCTTCCCTGAGCCCGGCGAAATTGCGGGTTACACCATCGCACAGCGGAACGGCCTTGGCGAGAGTTCGTTCGGTTGCGCTGTGCAACCGGCCGCTTCGCGTCCTTACCTGTAACGACGTCGCCGCCGCGTTATTCCTCGTGACGATTTTAGCCCGCGTTGGCGAGCGCCTCCTGGGCCAACTCGGTCAGCGGCAGTCCGGCCACCTCAGCGGGGGTGAACCAGGACGCCCGGTCGGTGGATCCGCCGGCCGCCTCGGTGACCACCGCGGGGACCGGATCGTCCACCCGCACGCGGTACACCACCCGGATCACGTGCCAGTCCATCGGGACGCCCTCCGGGCCGAGAGCGGCCGGGTCGTAGCGGTGCCCGACGGCGATCAGGCCGGTCAGCCGGCCGCGCTGCGAGGTCTCCTCGACCAGCTCGCGGAGCAGGGCCTGCTCCGGGGTCTCGCCGTAGTCGGTGCCGCCGCCGGGCAGGTGCCAGCGGCCGCCGCCCGGGTAGCCCTCGCTGATCCGGGCCAGCAGGATCCGCCCGGCCGGGTCGGTGACCAGCCCGTACGCCCCGAAGCGCTGGACCGGGCCGGCGCGGTGCACCGGCTCGTCGCTGATCGGGGTGTCGGCCGGCGCGGCGAACGGGACGCCCAGGGCCCGGGCGGTGAACGGCAGCAGCGGCCGGTCGGCCACCGCGGCCGGGGACACCCACTCGGCCAGGTCGGTGGTGCCGTCCGCCTCCGGGCGCAGCTCACCGCCGGTGACCGTGACGTCGTAGACGATCCGGTCGGTGTGCTCCAGCGGCCCGTCCGGCAGGGCGACGACGTCGGCGAGCACGGCCCGCACGCCGCCGACGGCGACGGACAGGCCGGTCTCCTCGGTGAACTCCCGGACCACCGCGTCGGCCGGGTGCTCGCCGTGGTCCACACCACCGCCGGGCAGCGACCAGACGCCCGGGAAGGCGCTGAGCTCGGATCCGCGGGTGAGCAGGACGCTGCCGTCGGCGGCGCGGCACACGCCGTACGCCGCCACCCTTCTGATCTTCACCGGCCCTAGATTAGCCCGGCCGCCCGGAGCGCATCGGCGGTCACCTCGGTGAGCTGGTCGGCGGCGAGCGCCGCCACGTCCTTGAGCGGCATCCAGCGGGCGTCGTCGGTCGAGCCGCCCACGTCGTGGATGGTCACCTCGGTCGGGTGGTCGACGACGACCCGGTAGAACGCCCGGACGCCGTGCCAGTCGATCGGGTAGCCCTCCGGGCCGAGCGAGGCGGCGTCGCGGTGGCTGGCCACCCCGAGCAGCTCGACGATCCGGCCCCGCTGGCCGGTCTCCTCGACCAGCTCGCGCAGCAGCGCCGGGCCGGGCTGCTCGCCGTAGTCGGTGCCACCGCCGGGCAGGTGCCAGCGGCCGCCGCCGGGATAGCCCGGGGCGATCTTGGTGAGCAGCAGGTTGTCGTGCGGGTCGGTGGCGATCGCGTACGCCGCGAAGCGCTGCGCCCGGTGCAGCCCGTCCGGTCCCTCGTAGGCATAGAAGGACGGGAAGGTGGGCGGCACGTCCGGGCGCAGGTCGGCGGAGGCGGCGCTGAGCCCGAGCGCGGCCGCCGCGAACGGGCGGAGTTTCAGCCGCTCGGCCTCTTCCAGGGTGTGCCAGCGCGCCAGGTCGGTGGGGTGGCCGACCCGGTCGATCAGGGTGCCGCCGCGGACCGACACGGAATAGATCAGCCGGTCGGTGTGGATGGTGACGCCTCGGTGCGGCAGCGAGCGCATGTCGGCCAGGACGTCACGCAGCCCGGTCACCGCGACGGAGAGGCCGGTCTCCGCCGCGGTCTCGCGGACGACGGTGTGGTTCGGGTCTTCGCCGTGGTCGACGGCGCCGCCGGGCAGCGACCAGACTCCGGGGGTCCCGGATTTGGCCGACGCCCGGACCAGGAGGACGCGGCCCTCGTCGTCGGTCGCGACGGCGTAGGCGGCGATCCTGCGGAGCGGTTCCAGTGCGGGGGTCACGAAGCGGCATTCTGCCCGGATTATGTTACTAATCCAGACCGAGTGTCGGGTTCCTGACAGTTGAATCGCGCTGAGTAACCGCAGCTCAGGGCGGATTTAACCGCCCTGGGCGATTGATCCACTACTGGGCGTCACTCCCACTCGATGGTGCCCGGCGGCTTGCTCGTGACGTCCAGCACCACCCGGTTGACCTCGCGAACCTCGTTGGTGATCCGGTTCGAGATCCGGGCGATCAGGTCGTAGGGCAGGCGGGACCAGTCGGCGGTCATCGCGTCCTCGGAGGAGACCGGCCGCAGCACCACCGGGTGGCCGTAGGTGCGGCCGTCGCCCTGCACGCCGACGCTGCGCACGTCGGCCAGCAGCACCACCGGGAACTGCCAGACGTCCCGGTCCAGGCCGGCCGCGGTGAGCTCGTCGCGGGCGATCAGGTCGGCCTGACGCAGGATGTCCAGCCGCTCCCGGTCGACCGCGCCGATGATCCGGATGGCCAGGCCGGGACCCGGGAACGGGTGCCGCTGGACCATCGCCTCGGGCAGCCCGAGCGCGGCGCCGAGCGCGCGCACCTCGTCCTTGAACAGCGTGCGCAGCGGCTCGATCAGGGCGAACTGCAGGTCGTCCGGGAGGCCGCCGACGTTGTGGTGGGACTTGATGTTGGCGGTGCCGGTGCCGCCGCCGGACTCCACCACGTCCGGGTAGAGCGTGCCCTGCACCAGGAACTCGATGTGCCGCTCGGCGTCCAGGTCGCGGGCCGCGGCCTCGAACGTCCGGATGAACTCCCGGCCGATGATCTTCCGCTTCTGCTCCGGGTCGGTGACGCCGGCCAGGTGACCGAGGAACTGCTCCTCGGCGTCGACGACGACCAGGCGGATGCCGGTGGCCGCGACGTAGTCCTTCTCCACCTGCTCGCGCTCGCCCGCGCGGAGCAGGCCGTGGTCGACGAAGACGCAGGTCAGCTGGTCACCGATGGCCTTGTGGACCAGGGCCGCGGCGACCGCCGAGTCGACGCCGCCGGAGAGGCCGCAGATCACCTGCTTGTCGCCGACCTGCTCGCGGATCAGCGCGACCTGGTCGTCGATGATGTTGCCGGGCGTCCAGGTGGGCTCGATGCCGGCGATGTCGTACAGGAAGCGCTTGAGCATCTCCTGGCCCTGCTCGGTGTGCGCCACCTCGGGGTGGAACTGCACGCCGGCGCGCTTGGTGGTGACGTCCTCGAAGGCGGCGACCGGGGCGCCGGGGGTGGACGCGGTGACCATGAAGCCGGCCGGGGCGACCGAGACGCTGTCCCCGTGGCTCATCCAGACCGGCAGGTCGGCCGGCAGGTCGCGGAGCAGCGAGCCGCCCTGGGCGGTCAGCACGGTCCGCCCGTACTCCCGGGAGCCGGTGTGCGCGACGGTGCCGCCGAGCGCCTGGGCCATCGCCTGGAAGCCGTAGCAGATGCCGAAGACCGGCACGTCGCTGTCGAACAGGCCGGCGTCGAGCGTGGGCGCACCCGGCTCGTAGACGCTGGACGGGCCGCCGGACAGGATGATCGCGGCGGGATTTTTCGCCAGCATCTCGGCCACCGGCATCGAGTGCGGGACGATCTCGGAGTAGACGCGGGCCTCACGGACCCGGCGGGCGATCAACTGGGCGTACTGGGCGCCGAAGTCGACGACGAGGACGGGACGCGGGGTACTCACCCGGCGAGTTTACCGACGCCATCCGGCCCGGAACGCGGTGAGGGGCCGCCCCGTACGGAACGGCCCCTCGTCGTCGCGCTGGGTCAGCGCCGGTAGTACGTACGCGAGCTGGTGACCGTGTAGTTGCCGAGCCGGTCGTACGCGCGGACCTGGACCTTCATGGTCTTCTTCTGCTTGCTGACCTTGAAGGTCAGCTTGTAGCCGGCCTTCGTGTCGGTCGCCACCACCTTGCCGTTGACCAGCAGCTGGACCTTGCCGACCCCGGCCGCGTCGCTGGCCTTGGCCTTGACCGTGACGGTGCCGCTGACCTTCGCCTTGTTCTTCGGCCACGAGGTGACCGAGACCTTCGGCTTGGTGTTGTCCGCCCACACCGTGCGGACGCCGGACCAGGAGGTGTTGCCGGCCTTGTCCCAGACCCGCAGCTGGACGGCGATCGCGCCGTTCCGGCCGCCGGTGTTCAGCGTCGGCGCGAACGGCGCCTTGTACGACCAGTTGTGGTACTTGCCGTCGACGTAGAGCTGCACCGCGCGGATGCCGGACCAGTCGTCCTTGAGGCCGTACGGCGTGATCGCGACGTTGCCGCGCACCCACGTCCACTGCGCCGGGCCGACCCCGGTGATGGTGGGCTGGCCGGCGTCGGTGCCCTTGGTCAGCGCGGCGGCCGCGTCGACCAGGCCGTACCGGGTCCACTTGGTGCCGGACTGCACCGCCGAGCTGGTGATCGCCTGCTGCACGGACCAGCCGGAGTACTCCGGGTGCGCCGACTTGATCAGCCCGGCCACGCCGGCGACCAGCGGCGAGGAGAACGAGGTGCCCTGCACCAGGTACTTGCTGACGCCGTTCTTGTCGTTGTACCGGCACGGGCCCTGCGGGTCGTCACCGTCGTAGCAGCGCTTGCCGTCTCCCCAGATGGCGGCCGTGATGGCCGGAGCCGCCACGTCCACCCAGTCGGTCGAGTAGTTCGAGAAGTACACCCGCTCGTTGCCGCCGGCTCGGGTGTCGGTGCCACCGACCGAGAGCACGTCCGGGAACGCCGCCGGGTACGACTTCTGCGAGGTGTTCTCGTTACCTGCCGAGGCCACCACCAGCACCCCGCGACCGTTGGCGTAGGCGACCGCGTCGGCCAAGGCCTGGTCGTACTGGTAGCCGCCGAGCGACATGTTGATGATCTGCGCGCCGTTGTTTACCGCGTAGATGATGCCGGCCACGATGTCCGAGTCGTACCCGGTGCCGTCCTCGCCGATCACTCGAACCGGCAGAATCTGGCACTGCCAGCAGACCCCGGCCATCCCGGTGCCGTTGTTACTCGCGCTGCCGATCAGCGAGGACACCACCGTGCCGTGCGGATACTCTCCCGGATCGCGGGTGTCGTCGTCGAAGGTGACGAAGTCGAACCCGGGCAGGAGCTTGTCGCGCAGCTCGTCGACCGGATTCACACCGCTGTCCAGAACCGCGACGGTGACCGCGTTCGAGCCGGTGGTGGTCTGCCACGCGTCCGGCACCTTGATCTGGCCGAGCTCCGGCTGGTGACCCTGCACGTACAGCTCGTCGTCCGGGGTCACCGCGGTGATCTTGCGCTGGATGTCGACCTGCGCGTAGGCCACCGCCGGGTCCCGGCGCAGCGCGGCCAGCGTGGTCTGCACCCGGGTGCTCGGCACGTTGAGGGATTTCGCCCCCAGCTGGGCCAGCAGCTTGCCGCGCGCGTGGCCCTGCGCCTCGGCGCCCTGCAGGCCGAGGCCGGCGAGCGTGGACATCCGGGCGGTCGCGTCGTAACCGGGCTTGAGCCCGACCAGGATCCGGACCGGAAGGGAATCCGCCGCGTCAGCCGTGCCGGCGACGCCGCCGACGGCCGTGATCAGAGCAGCGGAGAGAAGTCCGACGGCCCACCGCCGGGCTTTACGGTTCATGAGTGATGCCTCCCCGTGGGCGATCACCGCGAACCGGCGAATCGCCCGGCCAGCGTACTGGTGATCTTGGATTTGGCAATACCTCTTCCAGTTGGCGAGATGCGAAGGCATTGAGCACGTCACGGGGGTGATTTAGGGTTCCGCTATGCGGAACAGCAAGATCACATGGGCGGTGATCGTCGGCGTGGTGATCGCCGTGCTCACCGGCGTCGGCGTCGCGATCGCCGTCAATCGCGGCTCCACCAGCCCGGCGGCCACGCCGGCCCCGGCCGCGCCGAGCGCCTCGGCGCCGGTGCTGGAGACCACGCCCAGCCCGTCGGCGTCAGCGGCGCCGTCGCCCGGCGCGGACCTCACCGGCCCGCTCGACCTGCTGCTGGTCGGGGTGGACACCCGGGTCAGCATCCCGGACTGGCAGACGCACGCCGACGCGATCATGCTGTTGCACGTGGAACCGGGCTTGAAGTCCGGCTACCTCTACTCGCTCCCCCGCGACCTGCGGGTGCAGATCCCGGCGGACAAGAAGTCCGGGTTCGCCGGCGGCAAGTACAAGATCACCGAGGCGATGGCCTACGGCTCCCGGGTGCCGGGCAAGAAGACCAAGAACATCCAGAACGGGTACGAGCTGCTGGCCAAGGCGATCGGCAACTACACCGGGGTGAAGACCATCCAGGCCGGCGCCATCCTCAACTTCGGCGGCCTGGACAAGCTGGTCGACAAGCTGGGCGGGATCGACCTCACCATCGACCAGAAGGTGAAGTCGAAGCACCGCAAGCCGGACGGCACCATGCGCAAGCTGTCCGGCGGCGACTACATCGGACCGCAGGCGGTCTACCTGCCCGGCAAGCGGCACCTGACCGGGTGGCAGGCGATCGACTACGCCCGGCAGCGCTACGGCCTGCCGAACGGGGACTACGACCGCCAGCGGCACCAGCGGCAGCTGGTCAAGGCGATCCTCGGCAAGGCGCTCTCCGCCGACCTCAGCGACCCGGCCAAGCTGGAGGCGCTGATCACCGCGCTCGGCAAGACGCTGATCACGGTGGGGGGGCGGCGACCGGTCGAGTACGCGTACGCCCTGCGGAACCTGCAGCCGGCCGGCGTCACCATGGTCCAGCTGGACGGCAGCGGGGTCGGCAGCGGCGGCGGCTACCTCGGCGAGCAGCTCAACGCGGAGGCCCGCGGCTTCCTCACCGCGGTCGCCAAGGGCAAGATCGCGCCATACCTGAAGGCACACCCGAAACTGGTCAACAAGGGCTGAAGGGCGCGGCCGTCCTAATCTCGGCGGTATGACACGACGGGTTCTGCCGGCCGCGCTCGCTCTCCTGGTCACCGTCGGGGCCTGCACCTCCGGGTCCGCGCCGGGCTTCCAGCCCGGCGCGGACGGGGCCGGTGACCCTTACTTCCCCCGGTACGGCAACGGCGGCTACGACGTCGCCGGCTACGACCTGGATCTCCGGTACGACCCGCGGTCCGGGCAGCTCGGCGGCCGGGCCACGATCACCGCGACGGCCACGCAGGACCTGTCCCGGCTGAACTTCGACCTGGCCCACCTGACCGCGTCGCGGATCACCGTGGACGGCGCGGCGGCGACCAGCCGGGCCGACGGCAACGAGCTGGTGGTCACCCCGGCGGCCGGCATCCCGGCGGGCCGGGAGTTCACCGTCGTGGTCGACTACGCGGGCGTCCCGGACCAGCTGGAGAACAAGGCGCTCGGCAACGGCGGCTGGATCCGGACCAGCGACGGCGGCGGCATCGCGCTCGGCCAGCCCGAGTCGGCCAGCACCTGGTACCCGGTCAACGACCACCCGTCCGACAAGGCCACCCTGAAGCTGGCGATGACCGTCCCGGACGGACTGGAAGTGATCAGCAACGGGGTGCCCGGGAAACGGGACAGCAAGGACGGCTGGACCACCTGGCGGTGGGCCGAGGACGCGCCGATGGCCAGCTATCTGTCCACCGTGGTGATCGGGCAGTACCGGATCACCACCGGCACCCACGGCGGCCAGCCGATGATCATCGCGGTGCCCGAGTCGATGCCGGCGACCAGCGCGGCGGCCCGGTCGCTGGCGATGACCGGGGAGATCACCGACTATCTGGCGAGCGTCTTCGGGCCGTACCCGTTCGACGCGAACGGCGGGGTGGTGGTCAGCGACAGCCGGATCGGGTACGCGCTGGAGACCCAGTCCCGGCCGGTCTACGGGCACACCTTCTTCGCCCGGGACGAGACGAATTCCGGGGTGGTCGCGCACGAGCTGGCGCACCAGTGGTTCGGCGACAGCGTGGCGCTGCGCCGGTGGGCGGACATCTGGCTCAACGAGGGGTTCGCCACCTACGCCGAGTGGCTGTGGACCGAGCACGCCGGCGGGGAGACCGCGCAGCGGCAGTTCGAACGGTCCTACGCCTCGTTCGACTGGCGGCAGCCGGCCGGCGACCCTGGACCGGAACGGATCTTCGGCGCGGCCGTCTACGAGCGCGGAGCGCTGACCGTGCACGCGCTGCGCCGGACGATCGGCGACGACGCCTTCTTCCGGCTGCTGAAGACCTGGACCAGCGAGCATCACGACGGCAACGCCGACACCGCCGCCATGATCGCCCTGGCCGAGAAGCTGTCCGGAAAGGACCTCGACGCCTTCTTCCAGAGTTGGCTTTACGGAACCACCATGCCGCCGGTCCCCTGACGGTCGCCCCGCGCCGCGAAACGCCGCCGGTGACGAGGCCTGCCTCGTCACCGGTCACCAGGCGTTGTGCCGCCGAACGAAGCGAACCCGGTCAGGCTCGGTCGAGAACCAGAGCGACCTTCTGGAATTCCTTCACGTCGCGGTATCCGCACTTCGCCATCGCGCGCCGCAGGCCGCCGAACAGGTTCAGCTGACCGTCCGGGCGGTCCGCCGGGCCGTAGAGCAGCTGCTCCAGCGACCCGTCCGGCTCGCCGGCGATGCAGAACCCGCCGCGCGGCAGGGCCGGGTGGCTGGCCGCCGAGTGCCACCAGGCGCCACCGGCCGGCGCGCCCTCGGCCAGCGACAGCGGCTCGCCCAGCATCACCGCGTCGGCGCCGCAGCCGATCGCCTTGGCGATGTCGCCGGAGGTGGCGATGCCGCCGTCGGCGATCAGGTGGACGTAGCGGCCGCCGGTCTCGTCCAGGTAGTCGCGGCGGGCCGCGGCCGCGTCGGCGATCGCGGTGGCCATCGGCACCCGGATGCCGAGCACGGTGTCGGTGGTCGACCACTCGTCCGCGCCGACCCCGACGATCACGCCGGCCGCGCCGGTCCGCATCAGGTGCAGGGCGGTCTTGTAGTCGGTGCAGCCGCCGACGATGACCGGCAGGTCCAGGTCGGCGATGAACTCCTTGAGGTTCAGCGGCTGGTCGGTGGTCGAGACGTGCTCGGCGGAGACCAGCGTGCCCTGGATGACCAGCAGGTCGACGCCGGCGTCCAGGATCACCGGGGCGAGCGCCAGGGTGTGCTGCGGGGACACCCGGACCGCCACGGTCACGCCGCCCTCGCGGATCTGGCGGACCCGCTCCCCGATCAGCTCCGGCTTGATCGGCTCGGCGTAGACCTCCTGCAGCCGCTTGGTGGCGTCCGCCTCCTCGTCCAGCGAGGCGAGTTCCTCAAGGATCTTGGTGGGGTCCTCGTAGCGGGTCCACAGGCCCTCGGCGTTGAGCACGCCCAGGCCGCCGAGGCGGCCCAGGGCGATCACCGAGTCCGGGCTCTGGGTGGCGTCCGACGGGTGCGCGACGCAGGGGATCTTGAACGGGTACGCGTCGAGCTTCCACTCGGTCGAGACGTCGTCGACGTCCCGGGTCCGCCGGCTCGGCACGATCGCGATGTCATCCAGGTGGTAGCCGCGCTGGGCGGTCTTACCGAGGCCGATCTCCACTACGTCACGCATCGGGGTTTCAGATCCTCTTTTAACGGGAGTGGTAGTTGGGGGCCTCGACCGTCATCTGGATGTCGTGCGGGTGGCTCTCCTTCAAGCCCGCCGCGGTGATCCGGATGAGCTGTCCCCGCTGCTGAAGATCGGGGATGGTCTCCGCGCCCACGTAGCCCATGGCCGCGCGCAACCCGCCGATGAGCTGGTGCGCCACCCTGGACAGAGGACCACGATAGGGCACCTGACCCTCGACGCCCTCGGGTACCAGCTTGTCCTCGTTCACATCCTGCTGGAAATAGCGGTCCTTGGAGTACGACTTGGCCTGACCGCGCGACTGCATCGCGCCGAGCGACCCCATCCCCCGGTACGACTTGAACTGCTTGCCGTTCATGAAGATCAGCTCGCCGGGGCTCTCCTCCGAGCCGGCCAGCAGGCTGCCCAGCATCACCGTGCTGGCGCCGGCCACGATCGCCTTGGCGATGTCGCCGCTGTACTGGATGCCGCCGTCGCCGATCACCGGGACGCCGGCCGGGGCGCAGGCCCGGGCCGCCTCCATGATCGCCGTTATCTGCGGCACACCCACGCCCGCGACGATCCGGGTGGTGCAGATCGCCCCCGGGCCGACGCCCACCTTGACCGCGTCGGCGCCCGCCTCGACCAGCGCCTTGGCGCCCGCGTAGGTCGCCACGTTGCCACCGACGATGTCGATCGCCACGTCCTTCTTCAGCCGGGCGACCATCTCCAGCACGGCGCGCTGGTGGCCGTGCGCGGTGTCCACGATCACCACGTCCACGCCGGCGTCGACCAGGGCGCGGGCCCGCTTGTAGGAGTCGTCGCCGACGCCGACCGCGGCGGCCACCCGCAGGCGGCCCTGGGAGTCCTTCGCCGCGTTCGGGAACTGCTCGGACTTGGTGAAGTCCTTCACCGTGATCAGGCCGCGCAGGTGGCCGGCCTCGTCGACCAGCGGCAGTTTCTCCACCTTGTGCTTGGCCAGCAGCTCGAGCGCCTGGTCCTTGGTCACCCCGACCGGGGCGGTGATCAGCGGCGCCTTGGTCATCACGTCGCGCACGTGAGCGTCCAGGTCGCTGACGAAGCGCATGTCCCGATTGGTCACGATGCCGACCAGCACGCCCTGGCCGTCGACCACCGGGGCGCCGGAGATCCGGTACCGCCCGCAGAGCGCGTCGACCTGGCGCAGGGTGTCGTCCGGGCCGCAGGTGATCGGGTTGGTGATCATGCCGGACTCGGACCGCTTCACCAGGTCGACCTGGGTGGCCTGGTCCTCCACCGAGAGGTTGCGGTGCAGCACGCCGATGCCGCCCTGACGGGCCATCGCGATCGCCATCCGCGCCTCGGTGACGGTGTCCATGCCGGCCGACAGCAGCGGGATGGACAACTCGACGTTGCGGGTCAGCCGCGTCACCGTGTTGACCCGGCTGGGCACCACGTCCGACTCGCCGGGCTGCAACAGCACGTCGTCGAAAGTCAGACCGAGGGGAACAGTGCGAGCGCTGTCAGTTTCCACAGATCATCCCTAGAGAAGAGGCGGAGTTCATCATCCTACCCATCCCACAGGCGGCACCCGGGCGGCGGACAGAACGTGCGGGCCAGCACACCCCCGGGAGAGGTGAGTACGGTATGGGGGTGCAAGAAGAGCCGATCGACCCGTTCAACGGCGACCCCGCCGACCCGGCCGCGGAACTCGACGACCTCAACGAGGACGCCGAGACCGAACCGCTGTCCGAGGACGAGCGGCAGGACGTGCTGGAGGATCTCTCCGACCTGGAGATCTACCAGGCCCTGCTGAGCCCGACCGGCATCCGTGGTCTGGTCATCGAGTGCGAGGACTGCCACGAGCCGCACTACTTCGACTGGGACCTGCTCCGCGGCAACCTGCGCCACCTGTTGAGCAGCGGCCGCCCCCGCGTGCACGAGCCGGCCTACGACCCGGACCCGGACCACTACGTCACGTGGGAGTATGCCCGCGGCTACGCCGACGGCGTCCACGACACCCTGACCGAGGGCAACGACGAGGAGAGCTGAGCGCGGCCGGCGTTCGCGAGATCAACTTCACGAAGATCAAATTCTGTATTGCCCCGGTCCGCGCTGATCACCGATCGTCGCTCCCGCGGGGACCCTTCCGGGCTTCGCAGGGCGCGGGCGCGCCCAGAACGCGAAACCCGCAAGGGCGGCGTCCGCGGGTGGTGGCGACGTGCCAGATCACAACCCGCAGCGGCAGTGCTCACCGCGTACCCGAAGCGGGTTTGATCGAAGCCGCGGCTGACCGGAATGCGGGGGCAGAGACTGCCCCCGCATCTGCCGTTTAGGCGACCAGGCCGGCGCGGAAGCCGGCGGCCACCGCGTGGGCGCGGTCGCGGGCGCCCAGTTTGCGGAACAGGCGGCGGGCGTGGGTCTTGACGGTGTCCTCCGAGACGAACAGCTCGCGGCCGATCTCAGCGTTGCTCTTGCCGTCCGCCATGCCGCGGAGCACCTGCAACTCGCGCTCGGTGAGGGTGAGCCGACGGCCGGCCGGCTGCGCGTCGGTCATTCCGGGACCGGCCTCGTTGCCCGGCCAGGCCACCATCGGCCGCCCGGTGGCCGGATCGATCGGGGCGTCGCCGCGCTGCGCCGGCACCATCGGCGCGTTCGGCCCGAGCATGGCCGGCACCGCCGCGGCGTTCGGCACGCCCATGCCCATCCCGTCGCGGTACTGCCCGCGGGCGGCGGGCGAGTTGTTGTTGCGCATCCCGCCGGCCACCCCGGCCGGCTGCGCGTTGCCGTTGATCGGCATGCCCTGCGGGCGGACCGGCAACAGCAGCAGGAGCAGCGCCTTGGCGACGACGCTGACCAGGTCGTGTTCCACACCGCGGATCACGCCGCGGGCCCCGGCGGCGACGGTCGCCGCCGCCACCCGCGGATCTTCAGCGCCGAAGAGCACCACCTGGGCCTGTGGCGAGCGGGCAAGCACGCGTCGGGTGAAGCCGACGCTGTCGGGTCGGGTCACGGCGGTGTCGGCCAGGACCACTTCGGCCGGCCGTTCCGCCAGTCGGATCATGGCCTCGGTCTCGCTGACCGCGGTCCGGACGACGCCGGTCATGCCGAGCCGGGCCGCGGTCGACGCGACGGTCTGGGCCGCCAGCGGGGTTCGGACGCACACGAGGACGGTACGCACAGTGATCCTCCTTCTCTCTCAGAGGAGATCACGCGAGGGCCGCAGCATTACGCGCTTTAGATGGAAAAAACGGGAAAGAAAGGTATGACTTGCCACCTCTTTGCCACACCACCCGCAGAGACATCGACATGTTGCGTGTGAGCCGGCGATCGCCGGGGTACACCGCCGTGAGGCCTGTCGCCAGGCCCCCATGTCGACCACTCCGCGGTGCCGCGCGGTGAGGAGGGTGTTGATGTCGAACGTTCGCAGGCTGCCCGGCCCCATTGCCGACCTGTGGGACTGGCAGCGGCTCGGACTCTGCCGGGGCCGGGACAGTGCGCAGTTCTTCCACCCGGACGGCGAGCGCGGTTCGTCCCGCAATCGCCGCGAGGCCAAGGCCAAGACCATGTGCGGCGCGTGCCCGGTGCGGGCCGAGTGCGCCGCCCACGCCCTCGCGGTGCGCGAGCCGTACGGGGTGTGGGGAGGGTTCAGCGAATCGGAGCGGCTGCGGCTGCTCGCGGTCGGCTGGGAGGATCTGGCCGATCGTCACGGACGGGTCGACCTGGTCCGGCTCGAGGCGCGCCTCGGCCGGCCCCACAAATCGGCAGTGCCCGCACAGCGGCAGGCACCGGCGGCCTGAGGCCGCCCGGCGCGCGGCATCACCACACGACTGGCGACACGGTCCTCCCCGGGGGGCCGTGTCGAGTGGTTCAGCGGTTCTTCAACCGCATTGGTGGACATGCAACCCACCGTATGAGCGACTTGCGTTTTCGAGTCGGACCGAAAGTGCGGCTTTCGGCTAGCCGACGGCGACGGTCACCTGATGCCATCCGGTCGCCCCGTCCGGGGCCGGATCAGCGGTTTCCGAGGTCTGGGTGTACCCGTCGAGATCGGTCGCCCGGACCCGCAGCACGTGCCTGCCCGGCGACGCCTGCCAGACATGTGACCACTGCCGCCAGGTGTCCGCGGAGACCGCCGGCGCCAGCGACGCCGCCTCCCACGGACCGTCGTCGACCTGCACCTCGACCTTGGCGATCCCGCGGTGCTGGGCCCAGGCCACACCGGCCACCACGACCGGGCCGACCTCCCGGGCGGCGCCGTCGCGGGGCGTGTCGATCCGTGACTGGGTCTTGATCGGGGCCTGCGCCGCCCAGCCCCGCGGCACCCAGTAGGCATCGAAGTCAGCGAATCGGGTCAGCTCGATCTCGGTGATCCATTTGCAGGCGGAGACGTAGCCGTACAGTCCGGGAACGATCATCCGGACCGGGAAGCCGTGCTTCACCGGCAGCGGCTCGCCGTTCATCCCGACCGCGAGCAGCGCGTCCCGTCCGTCGCGCAGCGCCGCGGTCGGCGTGCCGCAGGTCCAGCCGTCCGCCGAGCGCTGCACCGCCTGGTCCGCGCCGGGCAGCGGATCGGCCTCGTCGAGCAGCGCCTGGATCGGGGTGCCCAGCCAGAGCGCGTTGCCGATCAGGTCGCCGCCGACCTCGTTGGAGACGCAGGCGAGCGTCACGTACCGCTCGACCATCGGCCGGCGCAGCAGCTCGGCCCAGGTGATCGTGATCGGGTTGCGGACCATCCCGTGGATCCGCAGCGTCCAGGTGGCCGGATCCACCTGCGGGGTGATCAGCGCGGTGTCGATCCGGTAGAAGTCCCGGTTCGGGGTCACGTACGGCACCGCGCCGTCGGCCTGCGCACCGGCCGGGACCACCGGGGCCGGGCCGGCGGCGGGTGGCAGCGCGACCGCGGCCCGGGCGTCGGTCACCGCGCCGCGCGAGGTCAGCCAGCGGCCGGCCAGGCCGCCGCCGGCGGCGACGCCGGCCACGATGCCCAGGTGTTTGAGGAACCGTCTGCGGTCCTCTCCGGTCATCGGCTGGGCCTCGGTGGCGCTCCCGGCCCGCCGCGCGCTCACCGTGGCCGGCTGGGCCTCACCGGTGTCTCCGGTCCGCTGCGCGCTCACGGTCGCCGGCTGGGTCTCAAGGGTGCCTCCGGCACCTTGAGACACCCCTGGGGACCAGCCGGGGACCGCGAGCCGCAGCAGGTGCTGGAGCACCGGCACGGCCAGGGCGGCGCCGAGCAGCGGCGGGAGCGCGGCTCCGACGCCGGCGCCCGGGCGGGTCACCGCGGCGGCCACGCCGACCGCCCCGAACAGCGCGATCCCGGCCACCGCCGGCGGCCACCGGCGCCGGGCCAGCACGCCCACCCCGAACGCGTAGAGGCCGAGAAGGATCGCCGTCCCGGTGAGCAGCGCGGTCTTGTCGTGCACCCCGAACACCGCGATGCCGAAGTCCTTGACCGGGGCCGGCACGTGGTCGACCACCACGCCGCCGACCGCGACCAGCGGCGCCGAGCGCGGCCCGGCGAAGACCGCCAGCAGCTCGGCGATCCCGAGCGCGGCCGCGGCCGCGGCGATGCCGGCCAGCCCGGCCCGGATCGAAGTTCTCACCCTGCCATCCTGCCGCGCGGATGGCGCGGACGGCGGTCACGGGTGGTGGGCTTCCTCGCTCCGTAAGGTCTGCCGGGTCCTCAGTCCCCGAACCGGAACCAGCGACGGCGCGGCGGCTGCGGGATCAGGGCGGGCTCGCGGGCCGCCAGATCGATCCGCCGGTCGGCCGGCACCCGGGCGTCGATCTCCGCGGTCACCCGGCCGGCCCGCCGGTAGAGCGTCGGTTCGGCGCGCACCACGATGGCGTCCTCGCCGATCAGCTGACGGCCGCCGTCCGGCCAGGCGAGCAGGGTGGCGCAGGCGTCGTACCGGACCGTCGCGACGGTCTCGCCGTCGTCCGCGCTCACCCCGTCGGACCCGGCGATCAGCCGGATCTCCCGGTCGCCCCGGCCGCGATGCACCCGGCCGGGCACCGTCTCGGCGGAACTGGCCGGCGCCGCGGTGTAGCCGGGCAGCTCGGTCACGGTGCCGGCCGGCGTCATCAGCAGCCCGGCCCGGTACGCCACCGCCGCCACCTCGGCCACGTCGTCCCGGGTCACCTCGCGCACCGCCGCCACCGCCTCGCCGAGGCTCTGCACCGGGTGGCCGGTGAGCAGGTTGAACGCCTGACCGGGCAGCCGGGCGCCGCGCTGCCGGGCGGCTCGCAGGCCGTCGGCGGTCAGCTCGGTCACCGCCGCCACGTCGTCCGCGTCGATCCGCCCGTCGCCCATCTCGCCGAGCAGGCCGACCAGCGCGCCGAGCGCCGCCTCGGCGGTGTCCGGCTCGACCTCGGTGGTGGCGACGATCCGGGCGGTGCCGTCGGCGCGCGGCTCGTACCGGGTCCGGATCCGCTCGGCGTCGCCGGGCCCGTCCGGCAGCTCCCGGGTCATCCGGCGCTCCAGCAGACTGGCGAAGACCGCCGCGCCGGGCCCCCGGGGCACCACGGTGTCCCAGCCCAGGTCGGTCTCGCCGGCCACGAAGTAGGCCGGGGTGGCGGGCAGCGTCGACGACGGCGCCGGGGCCGGGCGCCGCACCCCGGCGGGCAGGTCCAGCTTGAGCCCGGCCGGGATCGCCTCGCCACCCACCCAGAGGGCGGCGTTCTCCCTGGTGAAGTAGCGGGCCACCCAGTCGTTCAGGTGGTCGGCGGTGAGCTGGTCGAGGCCGAGCTCGGGATAGCTGGGCATGCCGAAGTCACGGGCGCCGTGCCGCCACATCGGCATCCAGTCGGCCCGCCGGGTGGCCGCCTCGGCGCGCAGCGTCTCCCGCTCCTGCGCGATCCGCCCGACCGGCAGATCGCGCAGCCGCTCGCAGATCCCGCTCAGGAACTCGGCGATCTCCTCGTCGGTGCCCTGCACGTGGAAGTAGGTGTGCTCGACCCCGGTCGAGCTGTCGCGGTGCGTCCCGGCCCGCGCCGGACCCGGCGCCACGAGATGTTCCAGCAGGTGGGTGATGCCGCGCCGGGCGAGTGGCTCGTCCACCAGGCCGACCCGGAAGACCAGGCCCGCGTGCGGCGGGCCGGTGACCGGCGCGAGCAACGCGGGTACGCCGTCCACCTCGAGCGGTGAATCAGGATGGCGGGGGGACATGCGCGGCAGCATAGATCTTCCGCAATGGTCCGCGCCTGCCGGGCTCAGCTCACCAGGGGATCGTCGAGCAGGTGCTCGAAGGCGAGCTCGGCGGCGCCGATCAGCGCGGCGTCCGCGCCCAGCTCCGGGGTGCGCAGCCGGACGTGCTCGCGGCAGGCCGGCAGCCCGACCGAGTTGAGCCGGCTGCGGATCTGGGCGGCCGAGACCAGGTAGACGTCGCGCAAAGTGCCGCCGAAGATGACCACTTCGGGGTTGAAGATGTTGACCAGGTTGCCGACGCCGAAGCCGATCCAGTCGCCGACGTGCCGCAGCGCGTGCTGCGCCTGGCTGTCCCCGCGGACCGCGGCGTCCACCACCTCGAGCACCGCGTCCCGGCCGGTCTTGTCGGCGCGGCCGGAGAGGCGGAGCAGCGCGTGCTCGCCGATCTCGGTCTCCCAGCAGCCGCGCGAGCCGCACTCGCACGGCCGGCCGTACGGGTTGACCACCATGTGGCCGACCTCGCCGCCGTAGCCGCCGTGACCGGTCACCCGGCGGCCGCCGGCCACGATGCCGGCTCCCACGCCGACGTCGCCGTACAGGTAGATGACGTTGTCGCAGCCGACCGCCGCGCCCCGGGCGTGCTCGGCGAGCGCGCAGACGTCGGCGTGGTTGCCGATGCTCAGTGTGCCCGGGTCGCCCAGCTCGGCGCGCAGCGCGGCGCCGACCGGCTCCTCGACCCAGCCGATCGTCGGGGCGAGCCGGACCATGCCGTCCTCGCGGCGCACCATGCCGGCCACCGCGAGGCCGCTGCCCACGCATCGGGTGTCGTCCGGCAGCTGGTCGTGCATCGCCCGGACGAACCGGGCGAGCGGCTCGACCGCCTCGTCGGCGCTCATCCCGGGCGGGCGTTCGGTCTCGTACTGCTCCAGGATCTGCCCGCCGAGCCCGACCCGGGCGGCGCGCAGCCGGTCCACCTCGATGCTGAGCGCGTAGGCGAAGACCCGGTCCGACTCGGGCCGGACGACCAGTGACGGTCGTCCGGCCCGGCCGGTCTCCTTGGGCACCGCCTCGCTGACCAGCCCAGCGCTGATCAGCTCGGCGGTGAGGGCCCCGATGGTGCTGCGGTTGAGGCCGAGCCGGTTGGTGAGTTCCGCCCGGGAGGTCGCGCCGTGTACGTGGACGTACCGGAGCAGTGTCCCGAGATTGTGCCGGCGAACCTCTTCCTGGCTGGGGCCCGCGCGCATCGTTACCGGTTGCCCGTGGCGGCGGCCCGGCGCCGGGCCAGCGCGTCCACGCCCGCCGCGATCAGCAGGATGACACCGGTGGCCATGTACCGGCTGCCGGACGAGACGTCCATCAGGAACATGCCGTTGTCGATGACCGCGATCACCGCGCCACCGATCACCGCGTGGATGACCTTGCCCTTGCCGCCGAAGAGGCTGGTGCCACCGATCACCGCCGCGCCGACCGCGTACAGCAGGGTGGTGCTGCCGCCGGTGTTCGGGTCGACCGAGCCGGCCCGGCTGACCAGCATGACGCCGCCGACCGCGGCCATGAACGAGCCGATCACGAACACCGAGATGCGGATCAGGTCGACCGGGATACCGGCCCGGCGGGCGGCCTCGGCGTTGCCACCGACGGCGTAGACGTGCCGGCCGTAGGTGGTCCGGCCCAGGACGAACGTCCAGAGCACCAGGAAGCCGCCGATCACCGGCGCCGCGATCGGCACGCCCTTGAGGGAGGCGATGGCCGGGTTGATCGCCCGCTCCTGGGTCAGGATCGCGGTGGTGATCAGGAGCAGCGCGCCGAGACCGGCGATGCGCAGCGCCATGATGCCGATCGGCTCGGTGACCAGGCCGCGCTTGGCCCGGCCCCGGTACCGCAGGAACTGGACCAGCGCGAAGACCGCGACCGCGCCGATCGCCAGGATCCAGCTCCAGGTGACCGGGAGGCTGTCCTTGTTCAGCGACTTGATGAAGCCGTCCGGGATCGAGATGTTCTTGCCCTCGCCGAGCAGGTTCAGCAGCACGCCCTGGAAGGCCAGGAAGGCGGCCAGGGTGACGACGAAGGACGGGATGCCGACCTTGGCGACCAGGTAGCCGAGCAGCAGGCCGATCACCACACCGGTGGCCAGCGCGGCGAGCAGCGAGAGGCCCTGGTTGACGCCGTGCTCGGTGAGCAGGATCGCCATCACGGCGCCGCACACACCGGCGGCGAAACCGGCGGACAGGTCGATCTCGCCGAGCAGCAGGACGAAGATCAGGCCCATCGCGATCATGATGACGCCGGCCGCCTGGTTGAACAGGTTGGCGAAGTTGCCGGCGCTGAAGAACGTGTCGGTCCGCGCGGTGCCGAAGATCAGGATCAGGATGACCAGACCCAGTACGGCGGGCAGCGCGCCGAGGTCACCGCCCCGGACCCGGCCCCAGTAGTCCCGGAAGTGGCTGGCCACCGTCGGCTTGACGACCTTGACGCCGCCGGCGGTCTCGAGGGTTGAGGTGCTCACTGCTCGGCTCCCGGCATGATTTCGACGAAGTCGGTGGGCTTCTCCGGCGGGAGGCCCAGGTTGCCACTGCGCCCGCCGGTGATCAGCTCGACGACCTGCGAGTGGGTGACGTCGCTCGCCTTGACCTGGGCGGCCATCCGGCCGAGGTAGAGCGCGGCGATCCGGTCCGAGACCGCGAAGACGTCGTTCATGTTGTGCGAGATGAGCACCACGCCGAGGCCGTTGTCGGCCAGCCGGCGAACCAGCTCCAGCACCTGGGCGGTCTGTGCCACACCCAGCGCGGCGGTCGGCTCGTCCAGGATCACGACCTTGCTGTTCCACAGCACGGCCTTGGCGATCGCCACGGTCTGCCGCTGGCCACCGGAGAGGCTGGCGACGAGCTGGCGCAGCGACTTGACGGTGCGCACCGAGAGGCTGGCCAGCGTCTCGCCGGCCATCTGCTCCATGGTCGGCTCGTCGAGCACGATGCCGCGCTTCTTCTCCCGGCCGAGGAACATGTTCTGGACGATGTCCAGGTTGTCGCAGAGCGCGAGGTCCTGGTAGACGACCTCGATGCCCAGCTCCGAGGCGTCCCGGGGGCTGTGGATGGCGACCTGCTTGCCGTCGAAGGTCACCGTGCCCGCGTCGATCGGGTAGATGCCACTGATGCACTTGACCAGCGTCGACTTACCGGCGCCGTTGTCGCCCACCAGGGCGGTGACCTCGCCGGGGTACACGCTGAGCTCGACATCGTGGAGGACCTGGACAGGACCGAAACTCTTGTCGATCCCGCGCAGTTCCAAGAGGGGTGTCGCGGCCACGGATGTTTCTCCTTCGTTCGGTGACCGGCCGTTCAGGGGGTCTGCCGAACCGACTCAGGCGCCGCCCACGCGAAGAGCGTGGACGGCGCCGTCGCCGGTGTCAGCAGGAGTGCTGGCAGATCAGCTGATGCCCGCCTTGGTGCAGGCGTCGGCGAACGCAGCGGTGCAGAGCTCCGCCTTGGTCACGAAGCCGTCGTCGACGACCTTCTTGACGTTCTCCTTGGTGATCGCCTCCGGCTTCAGCAGCACGGACGGAACGGTCGCCTTGGACTCCGGGTCGGTGACGGTGCCGGTGGCCGTGGTCGGCTTCTCGCCCTTGGCCAGCGCGATGGCCAGCTCGGCGGCCGCGTCGGCCTCCTTCTTGATCGCCTTGTAGACGGTCATGCACTGGTCGCCCGCGAGGATGTTCTGCAGACCCTGCACGGTGGCGTCCTGGCCGGTCACCGGGACCTTGCCGTTCAGCTTGTTCTTCTTCAGCACCTCGATGGCCGCGTTACCGAGACCGTCGTTCGCGGCGAGCACGCCGGCGATCTTCGGGTTCTTGGTGAGCTGCTGCTCGAAGATGGTGCCGCCCTTGGCGTTGTCCCAGTCCGGAACCGCGTCGTCCGGGCCCTTGACGAACTCGCCCGAGTCGAACTTCGGCTTGAGGACCGAGTCGTAGCCCTCCTTGAACAGGGTGGCGTTGTTGTCGGTCGGCGAGCCGTTCAGGTACGACACGACCGGCTTGACCGCCTTGGCCGCGGTGAGGCAGTCCACCAGGCCCTGGCCCTGCAGCTTGCCGACCTCGTTGTTGTCGAACGAGACGTAGTAGTTCGCGCCACCGTTCAGCGTCAGACGGTCGTAGTCGATCGTCGCGATGCCGGCCTTCTTGGCGTTCTCCAGGACGTTCTTACCGGTGCCGGAGTCCAGGTTGACGATCATCAGAACCTTGACGCCGCTCTGGATCATGCCGTCGGCGATGGTCTGGAACGAGTTCTTGTCGCCCTGAGCGTTCTTGATCTCGGCCTCGACGCCCGCGGCCTTGAACGCCTCGGTCAGGTACTTGGTGTCCGCCGTCTCCCAGCGAGCCGAGCTCTTGGTGTCGGGCAGGATCACGCCGACCTTGCCGGCCTTCGCGCCGGTGCCGCTGCCAGTCGCGGTGTCGTCGCTCTTGTCGTCGCCGCAGGCGGCCATGCTGCCGGTGGCCAGGAGGCCGACGGCGGCAAGGGCGAACAGTCCCTTACGCATTCCGTATGTCCTTTCGGGGGGTAAATCCGGAGCCTTCGTTCGGATTTGTCAGGGGTTGGTGCGTGCCTGGGAGTGTCGCTCCCCTGGGCGCCGATGGATCAGGAACCGGTTTGTTGTGCCCGGCAACGTATTCCGGCGGTGGCCTGGAACACAAGTCACCTCAGTGATCTATCTCGTAACGAGGGATAACAATCGCGCAACACGGCCGCCACCCAACCCGGACGAGGCGGCCCTGAAAGTCGCGAAACCCACGGCACAAGGTAACGCTAAGTAAGATCAACTCCGAAGGTCTCAGGAACCCACAAGATTCCCGGAAACTCCTCGTCAGGATCTGATCGGGGCGACGGTCGCGCTGGTCAGGCGCACCAGGTCGGCGGGCGCCAAGGCGACCTGGAGGCCGCGGCGGCCGGCCGAGACGTACATCAAATCGAGACCGGTGGCCGACTCGTCGATCACCGTGGGCAGCCGCTTGCGCTGCCCGAGCGGGCTGATCCCGCCGCGCACGTACCCACTGCTGCGCTCGGCGGCGGCACGGTCGGCCAGCGCCGCCCGCTTGCCGCCGGCCGCCTGGGCGAGCGCCTTCAGGTCGAGATCGCCGGTGACCGGCACGACGCCGACCACCAGCCGGCCGTCCACCTCGGCCACCAGAGTCTTGAACAGCCGCTCCGGCGCCACTCCCAGAGCCCCCGCGACCAGGGCGCCGTAGTTCGGGGCGTCCGGCGACACCTCGTACGGATGCAGGGTGTGCGGAACCCGCTCCGCGGCCAGCAGCGCAGTGGCCGGGGTGCCGGCCGCCTTCTTCGGCATGGGTCGCACGGTACTCCCGGGGCGATCTTCCCGAACGCCCGATTCGGACCCGTTACGACGTTTCCGTTCCGTCCTCAGGAGTGCGCGGTCACCAACGCCGTCGGCGCGCCGTCCACCCGGGTCAGCACCAGCCCGGCCGCGTGCGGCCCGGACAGCTTCAGATCCTTGCGGAGCTGGTCCGGGACCAGCGCAGAGCCGCGCTTGCGGATCTCCAGGGTGCCGACGCCGCGCTCCCGGAACAGCGCGCGCAGCCGCTTCAGCGAGAACGGCAGCACGTCGGTCACCGCCAGCCGCCGGGCGAACGGCGTGTCCACCGGGTCGTCGGTGTAGACGTAGGCGATCTCCGGGTCGGCCAGCCGCCCGCCGATCCCGGCGGCGAACTCGGCCACCAGGTGCGAGCGGACCACCGCCGGGTCCGGGTCGTAGAACCAGGCGCCGACCGGCCCGACCGGGGCCCGCTCGACACCCGAGCCGGTCAGCTCACCGAGGCCGACCAGGGTGGCCCGGCGCGGCGCGGACGCCAGCGGGCCGCACCAGAAGGCGGCCTCCACCAGGTCCCCGCCGACGCTCACCCACTCCCCCTCGGCGCCCGGCGGCAGCAGCGCGTGGTCGATGCCGGGGGCCAGTTTGAGCACCGTCCGCGGCACCCGCCCGGCCAGCCCGGCGACGAAGTCCCAGGGCGGCGAGTACGCCTTCGGGTCGAACACCCGGCCCCGGCCGGTCTGCCGGCGGGCCGGGTCGGCGAACACCGCGTCGAACTTCTCCACCTCGACCGTGGTGGCGTCGGCGCAGGTCACGGTGATCAGCTCGGCCAGGCCGGCGGCCGCGGCGTTCGCGGCGGCCAGCGCGGCGGTGCCCGGGTCGGCGTCCACCGCGTACACCGCGATCCCCTGCCGGGCCGCGGCCAGCGCGTCGGATCCCAGCCCGCAGCCCAGATCGGCCAGGGTCGCGACGCCGGAGGCGGCCAGCCGGGCAGCCCGGCGCTCCGCGACCACCGCGCGGGTCGCCTGCTCCAGACCGTTCCGGGTGAAGAACATTCCGGCGGCGTCCGGGCCGAACTTCATCGCTGCCCGGCGGCGCAAACTAGCCTGGGTGAGAGCGGCGGCGGCCAGCTCCGCGCCGAAGCCCCGGGCCCGTAAGGCCGAGGCCGCGGCGAGCGGCTCACCGTCGCCGACCTCGGCCGCCACGGCCAGCGCACGAGCCCCTTCCGGGGTCTGCAGGAGAGCAAGGAGTTCAGGGGTCACACCAGGCATTCTCCCCGGCGTGACAGGTTGGCACTCTGGTTGACGGAGTGCTAGTTCCGGCATAATCTCCGATTAGCACTCTCAACATGAGGGTGCCAGCCGCCCGGGCTTGCTCGTGGCGGTTAGGCACCAGGCGGACCGGCACCCGCGACGACGGCCCCGCCCGGTGGCATGAGGCATTGACTGGCCTGGTTCAAGGCCGGCGAAACCTGTACCCAGGAGGGTATGCCCGTGACTACCGCGACCAAGGTTGCGATCAAGCCGCTCGAGGACCGCATCGTGGTTCAGGCGAACGAGGCCGAGACCACCACGGCGTCGGGCATCGTGATCCCCGACACCGCCAAGGAGAAGCCGCAGGAGGGCACCGTCCTCGCCGTCGGCCCCGGCCGGATCGACGACAAGGGCAACCGCGTCCCGCTCGACGTCAAGGTCGGCGACGTGGTCCTCTACTCGAAGTACGGCGGCACCGAGGTCAAGTACGCCGGTGAGGAGTACCTGGTGCTCTCCGCCCGCGACGTCCTCGCGGTCATCGAGAAGTAAGACCTAAACCGACTGTGCAGACGCCCTGTTCCGCCAGGGCTTGTCCTGCCGATCACCCGAGTGCGAGGCGCGGCTCAGGTGGTGGCTGGCGTCGGCTGCGGAAAGGTCGCATACCGGTGTTGTATGTGGCCTTTCCGCGGACGCCGCCAGGCGCCGCCTGGGGCACGCCGCAGCCCCGGGTGATCGGCAGGGCAAGCCCTGGATCGGGGCAGGGCGTCGGCGCGTGAAGGGACCTATACATGGCGAAGATCCTCAGTTTCTCTGACGACGCCCGGCACCTGCTGGAGCACGGCGTCAACACGCTCGCCGACACGGTCAAGGTCACTCTCGGCCCGCGCGGCCGCAACGTCGTCCTGGACAAGAAGTTCGGCGCTCCGACGATCACCAACGACGGCGTCACCATCGCCAAGGAGATCGAGCTCACCGACCCGTACGAGAACCTTGGCGCGCAGCTGGTCAAGGAGGTGGCGACGAAGACCAACGACGTCGCCGGCGACGGGACCACCACCGCCACCGTGCTGGCGCAGGCGCTGGTCCGCGAGGGCCTGCGCAACGTCACCGCGGGCGCCAACCCGATCGGCCTCAAGCGGGGCATGGACCAGGCCGCCGAGGCCGTCTCCAAGGCGCTGCTGGGCAAGGCCGTCGAGGTCGCCGACCACAAGGCGATCGCCAACGTGGCCACCATCTCGGCCCAGGACGCCACCATCGGTGAGCTGATCGCCGAGGCGATGGACCGGGTCGGCCGGGACGGCGTGATCACCGTCGAGGAGGGCTCGGCGCTGCACACCGAGCTCGACGTCACCGAGGGTCTGCAGTTCGACAAGGGCTTCATCTCGCCGAACTTCGTGACCGACGCCGAGTCGCAGGAGGCGGTGCTGGAGGACGCGCACATCCTCCTCACCACGCAGAAGATCTCCAGCATCGAGGAGCTGCTCCCGCTGCTGGAGAAGGTGCTGCAGACCGGCAAGCCGCTGCTGATCGTGGCCGAGGACGTGGAGGGCCAGGCGCTCTCCACCCTGGTGGTCAACTCGCTGCGCAAGACCCTCAAGGTCGCCGCGGTGAAGGCCCCGGGTTTCGGTGACCGGCGCAAGGCGATCCTGCAGGACCTGGCGATCGCCACCGGCGGCGAGCTGATCGCCCCCGAGCTCGGCTACAAGCTCGACCAGGTCGGCCTGGAGCAGCTGGGCAGCGCCCGGCGCATCGTGGTCGACAAGGAGAACACCACCATCGTCGACGGTGGCGGGAACGCCGCCGAGGTCGCCGACCGGGTCGCGCAGATCCGCAAGGAGATCGAGGCGTCGGACTCCGACTGGGACCGGGAGAAGCTGTCCGAGCGGCTCGCGAAGCTCTCCGGCGGCATCGCGGTGATCAAGGTCGGTGCTGCGACCGAGGTCGAGATGAAGGAGCGCAAGCACCGCATCGAGGACGCCATCGCGGCGACCAAGGCGGCCGTGGAGGAGGGCACCGTCCCCGGCGGCGGCGCCGCCCTCGCGCAGGTCGCCACGGAGCTCGACGGCGGCCTGGGCCTGTCCGGCGAGGAGGCGATCGGCGTCTCGATCGTCCGCAAGGCGCTGGTCGAGCCGCTGCGCTGGATCGCTCAGAACGCCGGCCACGACGGTTACGTCGTGGTGGGCAAGGTCGGCGAGCTGGGCTGGGGCCACGGCCTCAACGCGGCCACCGACGAGTACGTGGACCTGGCCGCGGCCGGCATCATCGACCCGGTGAAGGTGACCCGCAACGCGGTCTCCAACGCCGTCTCGATCGCCGGCCTGCTGCTGACCACCGAGAGCCTCGTGGTGGAGAAGCCGGCCGAGCCGGCCCCCGCGGCGGGCGGCGGTCACGGGCACAGCCACGGCGGCCACGGGCACGGCCACCAGCACGGTCCGGGCTTCTGACCGGTTGTCTCACAAGGGCGCGTCCTCCCGGGGGCGCGCCCTTGCCGTGTCCGGGGGTTTCTCCGGGGCCTCGCCCTGCCACTCCCGCCACAGCGCCGCGTAGGACCCGTTCGCCGCGACCAACTCGTCGTGCGACCCGAGCTCGGTGATCCGGCCGTCCTCGACCACCGCGACCCGGTCCGCGTCGTGCGCCGAGAAGAGCCGGTGCGCGATCGCCACCACGGTCCGCCCGTGCACCACCGCGGCGAGCGAGCGTTCCAGGTCCCGCGCCGCCCGCGGGTCGAGCAGCGCGGTCGCCTCGTCCAGCACCAGCGTGTGCGGGTCGGCCAGGATCAGCCGGGCCAGCGCCACCTGCTGCGCCTGCGCGGCGGTCAGCGGCAGCCCGCCGTCGCCGATCACCGTGTCCAGCCCGTCCGGCAGCCCGTCCGCCCACTCCAGGGCGTGCACGGCGGCCAGCGCGGTCCGGACGTCCGGCTCCGGGGCCCGCGGCCGGGCCATCGCCACGTTGTCCCGCAGCGTCCCGACGAAGACGTGGTGTTCCTGGCTGACCAGCGCCACCTCGGCCCGCAGCCGGTCCGGGGCGAGCTCGCTCAGCGGCACCCCGCCGACCGTGACGCTGCCCTCGGTGGGCTGGTGCAGGCCGGCCAGCAGCCGGCCCAGCGTGGACTTCCCGGCGCCGGACGGGCCGACCACGGCGAGCCGCTCGCCGGGCCGCAGGGTCAGGTCGACGCCGTGCAGCACCTCGCGCCCTTCGACGTAGCCGAACCGCACACCGCGTACCTCGAGCGGGCTGCCGTCCGGCGCCGGCGCGTCCCGCCGCGGCGGCTGCGGCGCCTCGGCCACGCCGAGCAGCCGGGCCAGCGACGCCGCGCCCACCTGCAGCTCGTCCAGCCAGGAGAGCAGCCGGTCGAGCGGGTGGATCAGCTGCTGGACGTAGACCACGGCGGCGGTCAGCGCGCCCAGCGTGACCGTGCCGCGCAGGTACATCCAGCCGCCGGTGAGCAGCGTGAGGACCATCGGGATCACGTAGCTGACCTCGATCACCGGCCACCAGACGGTGCGCAGGAACAGCGTGTACCGCTCGGCCCGCCAGGACCGGTAGAGGTCCCGGTCGGTACGCGCCACCCGCTGCCCCTGCCGCCCCAGCGCCTCCACCGTCCGGGCCCCCTCGACCGTCTCGGTGAGCCCGTCGGTCACCTCCGAGTACGCCGCGTTCTGCCGCAGGTAGCCGGACGGGGCACGACGCACGTACCACCGGGTGCCGGCCACCGTGATCGGCACGCCGACCAGCAGCGGGGCGGCCAGCACCGGGTCCACCGCGATCAGCGCGACCACCACCAGCCCGCCGGTGAGCAGCGCGATCGTGGTCTCCGGGACGGCCAGCCGGACGCACTTGGAGAGCGCGTCCACGTCCCGGGTGGTGCGGGTCAGCAGGTCCCCGGTGCCGGCCGACTCGACGGTGCCCAGCGGCAGGCTCAGCACCCGGGCGATGAACTCCTCGCGCAGCCGGGCCAGCACCTGCTCACCGAGCCGGGCCGAGGCGAGATAGGCATAGCGGATCAGCACCGACTGCAGCAGCACGAACCCGGCCAGCGTGGCGGCCAGCCGGTCCAGCTGGCCGGTCGGCGTCCCGCGCTGCACCTCCTGGACCAGCTCGCCGAGCAGCCGGGGGCCGGCCAGCCCGGCCAGCGCGGCGAGCAGGTGCAGGCCGACGGTGGCGCGGAACATGCCGGGGTGGGCGCGGAACAACGATCGGGCGTACCGCCAGGCCTGGGAGCGGCTGGCGACCGGTAGCGCTTGGGTCACGACTGCTCCTCACGGAGCACCACACGGGCGTACCGCGGCTCGGTCTCCAGCAGCTCGTGATGGGTGCCGGCGGCCACCACCCGGCCCTGCTCCAGGTAGAGCACCCGGTCGGCGTGGCCCAGCACGAGCGGGCTGGACGTGCAGACGACGGTGGTGCGCCCGGCCCGGAGCACGCTGATCCGCTCGGCGATCCGGGCCTCGGTGTGCGCGTCGACCGCGTTGGTCGGCTCCACCAGGATCAGGATCTCCGGGTCGGCGACCAGCGCCCGGGCCAGCCGCAGGCGTTGCTGCTGGCCGCCGGAGAACGACCGGCCCCGCTCGGCGACCACGCTGTCCAGCCCGCCCGGCAGACCGTCCACGATGTCCTGCGCGGCGGCCGCCTCCAGGGCGGCCGGGAGCAGGCCGCTGCGGTGCGGGTCCAGATCGGACCGCAGCCGGCCGGAGAAGAGCCGCGCCTCGTTCTCGGCCACCAGGATCCGCCGGCGCACCGCCGCCAGCGGCAGCTCGGCGAGCGGCACCCCGCCCAGGGTGGCGCCGTCGGCGTAGCGGCCGAGCCGGTCGGCGATCCGGGCCGCGTCGGCCGGGTCCTCGGCGACGATCGCGGTCAGCCGGCCGGCCGCGACGCGCACCCCGGACTCCGGGTCGGCCAGGTCGCCGTCCGGCATCGGCAGCGGGTCGGGCGGGTCGGCCAGCCCCTGCGGCAGCCGCAGCATGCCGATCACCCGGCGGGCCGAGACGTGCCCCCGGGTCAGTTTGTCGATCGAGTCGGTGAGCTGCCGCAACGGCGCCACCAGGAAGGCCGCGTAGGCGTAGAACGAGACCAGCTGCCCCACGGTGATCCGGTTGCCGGCCGCGAACCGGGCGCCCAGCCAGGTGATCAGGACCAGGAAGGCGCCGGGCAGCAGCACCTGCGCGGACTCCAGAAGGGACTCCACCGCGGCGGTGCGCACCCCGGCCGCGCGCAGCGCCTGCGACTGTTCTCGGTAGCGCGCCACCATGACCTCCTCGCCGCCCACGCCGCGCAGCACGCGCAGCCCGGTGACCAGGTCGGCGGCCCGGCCGGTGAGCCGACCCTGCTGTTCACGGTAGGCCTGCTGGCGCCGGTGCAGCGGCCGGATCAGTCCACCCACGACCACCATCAGCACCGGCACGCCGACCAGCACCACCAGCCCGAGCGGGACCGAGGTGTGCAGCAGCAGCACGGTGACCGTGGTGACGGCGAGCAGCGCGCCGGTGCCGCGGGCGGCGACGTCGACGGCGCCACCGATGTGGTTGATGTCGGACGTGCCGATCGCCACCACCTCACCGGCCTCCAGCCGGCCGGGGAGCGCCGATCCGAGCCGGTTCGCCCGGCGCACGGTGACCTGCACGGTACGGAATCCCGCCCCGAGCCAGTTCGCCACCGAGTAGCGGTGCCGGGTGATCCCGATGAGCGCCTGCAGCACGCCGATCACCAGCAGGGCCAGTCCCCAGCCGGCCAGCGCCCGCCCGTTCTCCGTGGCGGCCGCGTCGATGGCCCGGCCGACCATCGCGGGCACCAGCGACTGGCAGCCCATCCAGGCGGCGGAGAGCGCGATCGCCGTGATGATCGTCATACGGGAGCGCCGGACCAGCCAGCTGAGGTATCGGGTGGCGGACCGGGCGTCGGGCAGGCCGGGATCGGCCACGGGCAGTCTGCGCATCAGGATCCCGACGGTAAGGCCGGGATGGCGATGCTGCGACCGCTCAGCGATCGACGGGAGTGAAATCCCAGACGTGCGGAGCGCGTGCTACCAGCTTCTCCGGTGGCACCGGCAGGCTCTCCGGGGTGTTTCGCCATTTGGTGATGACGACGATGCGATGATCCGTGGACGAATAGACGTCACTCGACACATGTTGTGGCAGCACCTCCAGCGAGGGCACCGCCGTGTCGCAGACCCAGCTCAGCAGCTCGTCGAAGCCGCTGCGCGAGGCCCGCACCTCCCACATCCGCGCGATCATGCAGGCTTCCTACCCCGGCACGCTGACCGCGGTCAAACTCATCGAGGAATCGGCCGGCAGATCCAGCCGGCTCGGCGCGACGCCGGCCGCGACCAGATGCGAGCCGAGCGCGGCCACCATCGCCCCGTTGTCGGTGCACAGCTGGGGGCGGGGCACCCGTACCGAAATGCCGTGTTTTGCGGCACGCTCCTCGGCGAGCACCCGCAACCGCGAGTTGGCCGCCACCCCACCGCCGATGACCAGTGTGGACACGCCGTTGCTCCGGCAGGCGTCGATCGCCTTGGCGGTGAGCACATCGCAGACCGCCTCCTGGAAGCTGGCCGAGACGTCGGCCACCGGCACCGGCTCACCGGCCCGCTCGCGCGCCTCCACCCAGCGGGCCACCGCGGTCTTCAGCCCGGAGAAGGAGAAGTCGAAGCGGTGCGCGGCCTGGTCCTTGGGCGCGGTCAGGCCGCGCGGGAAGGCGATCGAGGCCGGGTCACCGTCGCGGGCCGACCGGTCGATGATCGGGCCGCCCGGGAAGCCCAGCCCGAGCAGCCGGGCCACCTTGTCGAAGGCCTCGCCGGCCGCGTCGTCGATGGTCGCGCCGAGCGGGGTCACCCCCGCGGTCAGGTCGTCGACCAGCAGCAGCGACGAGTGCCCGCCGGAGACCAGCATGGCGATCGCCGGCTCGGGCAGCGGCCCGTGCTCCAGAGTGTCCACCGCGACGTGCGCGGCCAGATGGTTCACCCCGTAGATCGGCTTCTCCGCGGCGAGCGCGTAACCCTTGGCCGCGGCCACCCCGACCAGCAGCGCGCCGGCCAGGCCGGGACCGCTGGTCACCGCGATCGCGTCGACGTCGGCCAGGGTGACGCCGGCCTGGTCGAGAGCCCGCTGCATGGTCGGGACCAGCGCCTCCAGGTGCGCCCGGCTGGCCACCTCGGGCACCACCCCGCCGAACCGGGCATGCTGCTCCACACTGGACGCCAGCGCGTCGGCGAGCAGGGTGTGCCCGCGCACGATCCCGATGCCGGTCTCGTCGCAGGAGGTCTCGATCCCGAGGACCAGCGGCTCGTCCTTCGTGCCGCGTTTCGGGGAGTCGTCACGCATCTCGCATCATCACCAGGGCGTCCGTGTTGCTCGGTTGGTAGTAGCCGCGCCGGATGCCGACCGGCTCGAAATCGTAGGTGGCGTACAGCTTCTGCGCCGGATGGTTGTCGACCGCCACCTCGAGCAGCATCCGGCCGACCCGGTTCCGCTCCGCCTCGGCCAGCAGATTTTCCAGCAGGGCGCGGCCGATGCCGAGCCGCTGGGCGTCCCGCCGGACCGCGATGTTCTGCACCCAGGACTCCTCGCGGTCCACGATGGAGAGCCCGGCATAACCCACCACCGCGTCACCTTCGAGGGCGACCACGTAGTGGTTGCGCTGGGCCAGCTCGTTCCAGAACATCGCCGCCGACCACTTCTCGGCGCCGAACAGATCCTCCTCCAGCGGGAGCACCTCGGCGATGTGCCACCAGCGGAACCGCTCGATCCTCACGTCAGTACCGGCTTGCGGCCGGCCGGCTCGACGGCGTCCGGACGACGCAGATAGAGCGGCGTGAGGATCTCGCCCGGGGCCCCGGCCCGGATCCGGTCGGCGGCGATCGCCACCAGCGCGGCGCCGGGCGGGTAGAGCAGGTGCTCCTCGACCGGCACACCGAAGACGTCACCGTATTTCAGCGCACCCTCACCGGCCGCCTTGTCTGCATTCACCACTACATCGGCCGGCTTCGCAACATCAGGACCGGTTTGCCGTACGCCGTCCGCATACGTCGCGTGATACACCTCGCGCCGCCGCGCGTCCGTGGCGATCAGCACCCGTCCCGGACCGGCCGCCCGCCCCAGCGCGTCCAGCGAGCACACCCCGTAGGCCGGGATGCCCAGCGCCTGACCCATGCCGGCCGCCGTGGCCAGTCCCACCCGCAGGCCGGTGAACGGCCCCGGGCCCAGGCCGGCCACGATCGCGGTCAGGTCGCGGGGCCGGACGCCGGCCTCGGCGAGCACCGCCGCGATCTCCGGCGCCAGTTTCTCGCCGTGCGCGCGGGGGTCGACGGTGCGGCTTTCCGCCACCCCGAACAGGCCGTCGGCGGTGACCTCGACGAGCGCCGCGGTCGAGGCCGGCGTGGCGGTGTCCAGAGCTAGAACGAGCACGCCTGAAACCTTAGCGTCCGCCCGGCGCCGACCAGCCGAACCTCTCGCCCGCTCCCCCGGCGCCGCCACACCCGGGCCGCGTTCGCCCGCTCCCCGGACGCCGCCACACCGCAGCCGCGTCCGTTCGCCGGACGCCGCCACACCGGGGCCGGATCCGCCCGCCTGCGCGGATCCGGCTCGCCGCGGCCGCGTCCCCCGCGGCCCCGCCGCCTCAGGCCGCCGGGCGGGGATCCCAGTTGATCACCGGGCGGCCGCCGTCCGCGAGCGCCTTGTTGGCCGCGCTGAACGGCCGCGACCCGAGGAAACCGGCCGGGTTCATCGGGCTCGGGTGACCGGCCTCGATCACCGCGTGCACCGGGTTGGTGACCAGGACCGCCTTCTTCTTCGCGTAGTTGCCCCAGAGCAGGAAGACGACCCGCTCGTCCCGCTCGTTCAGCGCGCGGATGGTGGCGTCGGTGAACGTCTCCCAGCCCTTGTTGGCGTGCGAGGCGGCCTTGCCGGCCCGGACCGTGAGCACCGCGTTGAGCAGCAGCACACCCTGCTCCGCCCAGCCGGTCAGGTTCCCGCTCTTGGGCGGCGCGATGTTGACGTCCTCGGAGAGCTCCTTGAACACGTTGCGCAGCGACGGCGGCACCCGGACGCCGTCCCGCACGCTGAAGCTCAGGCCGTGCGCCTGACCGGCCCCGTGATAGGGGTCCTGGCCGAGGATCAGCACCCGGGTCTGCTCCGGCGAGCACAGCCGGTACGCCGAGAACAGGTCCTCCACCGGCGGGTAGACGGTGTGCTCGGCGTACTCCGCGGCGACGAACTCACCCAGCTCGGCCGTCGCCTTCGCGTCCAGGAAGGGGGCCAGCTCGGCGCGCCACGGCGCGGGAAGCAGCTCGGTCAGGTTCACATTGTCTCCAGTCGTCGGGCCCAGTCGCCGCCGTGCGGCACCAGTTCGATCACTCGGGTGTCGTCGTCCAGCCGGTCGATGCGGACCAGCAGATACTCGTCGTTCAGCTGCTCGACCAGACCGGCGCCCCACTCCACCACGGTGACCGCCTCCTCGGCGGCGGCGTCCAGGTCCAGGTCGTCGATCTCGGCGCGCGGGTCGGGGCGGTCGCCCAGCCGGTACGCGTCGGCGTGCACCAGCGGCACCGGCCCGCGGTGCACCCGGGCGATCACGAAGGTCGGCGAGGTGATCGGCCCCTGCACGCCCAGCCCGGCGCCGATGCCCTGCACCAGCGCGGTCTTGCCAGCCCCCAGCGGGCCGGTGAGCAGCACCAGGTCGCCGGGGCGCAGCACGGCGGCGAGCCGGCGGCCGAAGGCCTGGGTCTGCTCGACGGTGGTCAGCTTCACGAGATCTTCTCCAGGAACGGGATCAGGGCCGCGTTGACCTCGTCGGCTTTCTCCAGCATCACCACGTGACCACTGTTCGCCACCTTGAGCAGCTCGGCCTGGGGCAGCTGCTGGATGATCTCCTCGGAGTGGGTCACCGGGGTCAGATAGTCCCGGTCGCCGACGACCACCAGCACCGGCACCCCGCGCAGCGCGCTGAGCGCGGGCAGCCGGCTGTGCCGGTAGAGCGTGTTCAGGTATTTGGTGAGGGTCTCCACCGAGGTCTTCGAGTTCATGCTCTCCACGAAGGTGACCAGCGACGGGCTGGGTTTCGCCTCGCCGAAGCCGTACCGCCGGGTGAGCAGCCAGGCCAGGTCGGAGGAGGCCACCCGGGCCCGGTCGATGGTGCCGCCGCCGAGCTTGGCCGCTTTGTCCCAGAGCGGGAAGAACGGCGCGCTGACCCGGGCCACCACGTTCGTCACGCCGAGGGTGGCCTTGTCGAACAGGCCGGCCGAGGTGGACATCAGCACCACGCCGGTCACCCGGTTGCCGAACCACTCCCGGAACTGCTCGGCGAACGCCATGATGGTCATGCCACCCATCGAGTGCCCGACCAGGATGATGTGCCCCTCCGGCACGGTCGCGTCGAGCACCGCGGCCAGCGACCGGCCGAGCGCGGCGATGTCGTAGGTCCCGGACTGCAGCTTCGACGAGCGGCCGTGACCCGGCTGGTCGTAGAAGACCAGGCGGTGCTCGCCCAGCTCGGCGAGCGCCTTGCGCTGGAAGTAGAAGGTGCCCATGTCGAGCGCGAAACCGTGCACGAAGACGATCGTCGGCTTGCCGCCCGCGACCTCGCCGGACCGGCCGGCGGCCGCCGCATCCGATTTCCCGGCCTTTTTCCGGCCGAGCCATCTCCGGGCCGCTGACGACCCCGGCGATGCCGACGCCGGCGGCGACGCGGGAGAGGGTGGCCGCACCCGCGGGTTGACGATCTCGACGTGCAGGTCGGTGCCGTCCGCCGCGGTGACCGTCAGCTCCTCGTCGAACGGCTGGTCGCCGAACGGCTCGTCCACATAGGGATCGCCGGGCTTGTTGACCGAGCGGCGGACCAGCACCCGCTCGACGGCGAACGCGGTGGCCAGCCCGGCCGCCGCCACACCGACCACGGCGCCGGCGATCCCGGCCCGCTTGGCCGCCCTGGACCGGCTCATGCCCGCGCTCCCGCCGGCCGCCGGCGCACCAGCCCGCTCACGCACCCTCCCCGGTGTAGACCCGCGGCACCCGGCTGCTGCCGAACCGGGTGACGATCTCGTAGTTGATCGTGCCGGTGGCGGCCGCCCAGTCGTCGGCGGTCGGCCCGCCGTCGTCGCCCGGGCCGAACAGGGTGGCCACGTCGCCGGGCAGCACCGGGGCGTCGCCCACGTCGACCACCACCTGGTCCATGCAGACCCGGCCGGCGATCCGGGCGGTGACGTCGCCGATCCGCACCGGGCCGGCGCTGGACGCGTGCCGGGGCACCCCGTCGCCGTAGCCCAGCGGCACCACGGCCAGGGTGGTCTCGGCGGCGGTGTGATAGGTCAACCCGTACGAAACGCCCTGCCCCGCGGGCACCCGCTTGGTCATGGTGACCCGGGCCCGGGCGGTCATCGCCGGCCGCAGGCCGAAGGTCCGCCCGGCGATCGGCGACAGCCCGTAGGCCGCGATGCCGACCCGGACCAGGTCGAAGTGCGCGTCCGGCCGGGTCAGGGTGGCCGCCGAGTTGGCGATGTGCCGATATCTCGGGGCCAGGCCGAACTGCCCGGCGAGGGCCAGGCCGTCGGTGAAGGCGGCGAGCTGCCGGTCGATCGACTCGTGGCCGGGCTCGTCGGCGCAGGCGAAGTGGCTCCACACCCCGACGATCTCGGCGTCGCCACCGGCCTGCGCCTTGGCCGCCGCCTCGAACAGGGCCGGCCACTCGGCCGGCACCGCGCCGCCCCGGGACAGCCCGGTGTCCAGCTTGAGGTGCACCCGGGCCGGCTGCCCGGCCCGCCGCGCGGCGGTGACCAGCTCGTCGAGCAGGGCCGGGGTGGCGGCGCTGAGATCGACGCCGGCCGCGATCGCCTCGTGCAGCGGCAGGCCGGGCGCGATCAGCCAGGCCAGCACCCGCGCCTCGATCCCGGCCCGGCGCAGCTCCAGCGCCTCGTCCAAGGTGGCCACGCCGAGCCAGGTCGCGCCGCCGGCCACCGCGGCCCGCGCGGACCGGACCATGCCGTGCCCATAACCGTCCGCCTTGACCGCGACCAGCACCTCGGCGGAGGTGCCGGCGCGCAGGGTCGCGACGTTGTCCCGGATGGCGTCCAGATCGACGCGGACTTCGGCCTGCCACATGCCATCCACCCTACTGAGGGGTATGACAATTCCCCGGTTCAGCCCAGCAGATCGGCCAGCGCCGGGCGCACCGCGGCGGCCACGTCCGGCGCGGTGACCGGCCCGTCCAGCGCCGCCCGCCGCCCGGCCAGCCCGTGCACGTAGGCCGCCGCCACCGCCGCCCGGACCGGCGGCAGCCCGGCCGCGAGCAGCGACCCGAGCAGCCCGGCCAGCACGTCGCCGCTGCCCGCGGTGGCCAGCGCCGGGGAGCCGGTGGGGTTCGCCCAGAAGTCGCCGCCGGGTGTCGCCACGATCGTCCGGTCGCCCTTGAGCAGCACCACCGCGTTGGTCCAGGCGGCCAGCTTGGCGGCCGCGGCCATCCGGTCGGCGCCCGGCGCCTCGCCGGCCAGCCGCTTGAACTCGCCGTCGTGCGGGGTCAGCACCAGCGGCGCGTCCCGGCGCAGATCCTCGGCGTGCTCGCCGCCGACCAGCATGGTGATCGCGTCCGCGTCCAGCAGCACCGGCAGCGCGGTGGCCAGCACGCTGCGCAACTCGGTCCGGGCCTGGTCGCCGGTGCCCAGCCCGGAGCCGCAGACCCAGGCCTGCACCCGGCCGGCGTCGGCCACCCGGGGCGCGGTCACCACCGACGGGTGGGCGTGCACCACCTCCCGGTGGGCGCTGCCCGCGTAGCGCACCATCCCGGTCGGGCCGGCCAGCGCGCCGGCGGTGGAGAGCAGGGCCGCGCCCGGGTAGGTCGCCGAGCCGGTGGCCAGCCCGACCACGCCGCGGGAGTACTTGTCCGAGGTCGCGCCCGGGACCGGCCACCAGGCCGCGATGTCGGCGGCCTCGGCCACCCGGACCGCCGGGTCGGCGACCAGCGCCGGGCCGAGCCCGATGTCGACCAGCTCGACCTGCCCGCACCGGGGCGCCGCCGGGCCGACCAGGTGCGCCGGTTTCAGGCAGCCGAAGGTCACCGTGACGTCCGCGGTGACCGCCTCGCCGGGCACGTCGCCGGTGTCCACCCGCACCCCGCTGGGCACGTCGACGGCGACCACGACGGCCCGCTCGCCGGTCCGGCCGCGCAGCTCGCCCAGGGACCGCACGATCGCCGCGGCGGGCGGGCGCAGGCCGCCGGACGCGCCGATCCCGACGATCCCGTCCAGCACCAGGTCGGCCCGGGTGGGCAGGTCGGTGGTGGTGAACCCGCCGGCCCGGCGCAGCGCGGCGAGCCCGGCCAGGTGCACCCGCTCCGGGGTGAGCAGCAGCGCCCGCACCTGCGCGCCGCGGGTGGCCAGCGCGGCGCCGGCGTAGAGCGTGTCCCCGCCGTTGTCGCCGCTGCCGACCAGCAGCAGCACCCGGGCCCCGTAGACCCCGCCGGTGTCGCCGAGCAGCAGCGCGCAGCGCCGGGCCAGGCCGGCCGCGGCCCGCTGCATCAGCGCGCCCTCGGGCAGCGTGGCCATCAGCGTCTTCTCCGCCGCCCGTACGTCGGCCACCCGCCATGCCTGCCGCATCTCTCCCCCTTCGGCGTTACTGCTCGGCGACCACCATCGCGGACGCGATCCCGCCGTCGTGGGACAGCGACAGGTGCCATCGATTGATCCCGCGCTCGGACGCGGCGGCGGCGACCGTACCGGAGACGGTCAACCAGGGGCGGCCGTCCGGGTCGGTGACGATCTCGCAGTCGTGCCAGCGCAGCCCGACCGGCGCGCCGAGCGCCTTGGCCACCGCCTCCTTCGCGGCGAACCGGGCGGCCAGCGACTCGGGCGACCGCGGGTTGCCCGAGCCGGTCAGGCGCTCGGCCTCGGTGAACAGCCGGTCCCCGAGCAGCGGGGTCCGGTCCAGCGCGCGGGCGAAGCGGTCCACCAGGACGACGTCGATGCCGACAGACACGATCACAACGGACACCCTAGCCCGAGCCGGAGAGCCTGTGGACGGGCCGCGAGCGTTGTCCACAGGGCGGTCACGGGCCGCTCCGATCCGGCCTACCGTGGCGCTCCCGTCCCCCGGAGCGCAGGAGGCTGCCGCCATGAATCCCGATCTCGACGTCGATGCCGTGGAGTTGCGACGCGCCGCCTCGGCCCTGCTCGGGACGGCATCCCGGGTGCGGGCGTCGGTGGCCTCGGCGCCACCGCCCGTGCCCGGTCCACGCTGGGCGTCGTGCGACGCCGCGGCCTCCGCCGCGGACGCGGCCGGGCAGGGCCTGCTCGCGGCCGGCGCGGATCTCACGGCCGCGGCGGATCAGATCGAGACGACCCTCTCGGCGTACGCCGCCGCCGACCACCGCGCCGCCACCCGCCTGCGGGCCGTGCGATGACCGTCCTCCCCGCCCGGGTCACCTACACCCGGCTCCGGGCCACCGACCCGGCCCGCTGGTCCGCCGCCGCCCTCGCCTGGCGGCGCTGGGCCGCGCTGCTCGGCGTGCTCGCCGGTGAGTTCGGCCCGCTGGCGGCGAAGGTGCGGGCCGCCTGGTCGGGCGCCGCCGCCGAGGCCGCGGCCGCCCGGCTCGGCACGGTCCGCCGCCGGCTGGTGCTGGTCCGGCTGCTCTGCTGGCGGGCCGACCAGATCCTCAGCGAGTTCGCCGCGGCGCTGACCCGGGCCCGGGCCCTGCTCGACCGGGCCCGGGCCACCGCGCGGGCGACCGGCCTGACCATCGACGACGCCGGCCGGGTCGCGCCCGGTCCGGCGGCCGCCGAGCTGGCCACCGCGCTGCACGTGGCCGGCACCGCCGACCAGGGCGCCGCGGCCCGGCTGGCCGAGCTGGCCGTCACCCCGGCCGCGCCGGACGGCCCGGACCGGCCGGACTGCACCGCGACGCCCGCGCGGGTGCGGCAGTGGTGGGCCGGGCTGTCCCCGGCCCAACGGATGTGGCTGCTGGCCACCGAGCCAGGCGCGGTGGCCGGGCTGGACGGGGTTCCGGTGGCCGACCGCGACCTGGCCAACCGGCTGCTGCTGGCCGACCGGCGGGACCGCCTGCGGCACGCGGCCGCCGCCCCGGACGCGGGCACGCTGCGCGGGCTGGACCGGCTCGCCGACCGGCTGGCCGACGAGCGCGGTCCCCGGGCGTACCTGATCGGGTTGGACGTCTCCGGCGACGGCCGGGCGGTGGTCGCCCTCGGCGACCCGGACCGGGCGGCGAACGTGCTGACCCACGTGCCCGGGATGACCGCGGACCTGGCCGGGCTGGGCGGTGAGCTGACCCGGGCCGAGCGGGTCGCGGCGCGGGCCGGCGAGCTGGGGCCGGAGGCGGCGACCAGCTCGGTGCTGTGGCTGGACTACGACGCGCCGGACTTCCTGCACGAGGCGTGGTCGGCGCGGCAGGCCGAGGCCGGCGCGAGCGGGCTGCGGCGCTTCCAGGAGGGGCTGCGGGCCACCCACGAGGGCCCGGCGGCGCGGCAGACCGTGCTCGGGCACAGCTACGGGTCGCTGGTGGTGGGCAAGGCAGCAACCGGGGCGCTGGACGCGGATCGGGTGGTCTTCGTCGGCTCGCCCGGCGTCGGCGTGGACTCGGTGCGGCAGCTCGGCGTCCCGGCCGACCGGGTGTTCGCCTCGACGTCGCTCAGCGATCCGATCCAGCACCTCGCGGTCAACCCGGTCCGGGTGCCGCGGCCGCCGCTCATGCCGACCGAGAAGCTGTGGTTCGGGCACGACCCGAGCGATCCGGCGTTCGGCGCGCGGGTCTTCGGCTCCCAGTGGGACGGCGGCCACCTGGGTTACTGGGAGCCGGGCCGGCCGGCCCTGGACGCCCTCGCCCGGATCACGCTGGGCGGGACGCCATGAGGGCCGGCTCCCGGTGGTTCGTCCTACTCGACGGTGACCGACTTGGCCAGGTTCCGCGGCTGGTCCACGTCGTTGCCGCGGGCGGCGGCGATCTCGCAGGCCAGGATCTGCAGCGGCACCGTGGTCATCAGCGGGGCCAGCAGGGTCGGCGTCGGCGGCACGGTGATCAGGTGGTCGGCGAAGGCGGCGACGCCCTCGTCACCCTCCTCGGCGATCACGATGGTCCGGGCGCCCCGGGCGCGGACCTCCTGGATGTTGGAGACCACCTTGTCGCGCATCACGCCGCGGCCGGCCGGCGACGGCACGATGCAGACCACCGGGGTGCCCTGGTCGATCAGCGAGATCGGGCCGTGCTTGAGCTCGCCGGCCGCGAAGCCCTCGGCGTGCATGTAGGCGAGCTCCTTGAGCTTGAGCGCGCCCTCCAGGGCCACCGGGAACCCGACGTGCCGGCCGATGAACAGCAGCGTGGACGCGGTCCGCAGGTCCCGGGCCAGCGCCCGGACCTCCTCCATCCCGTCCAGCAGGGTGCGCAGGCTGTCCGGGGTGGCCTGCAGCTTCTCCACCACGGCGGCCACCTCGTCGGCGTACATCACGCCGCGGATCTGGGCCAGGTGCAGGCCGATCAGGTAGCAGGCGACCAGCTGGGTGAGGAAGGCCTTGGTGGAGGCGACCGCGATCTCCGGGCCGCCGTGGGTGTAAAGGACCGCGTCCGACTCGCGCGGGATGGTGGAGCCGTTGGTGTTGCAGATGGCCAGCACCCGGGCCTTCTGCTCCTTGGCGTGGCGGAGCGCCATCAGGGTGTCCATGGTCTCGCCGGACTGGCTGATCACGATCACCAGGGTGGACCGGTCCAGGATCGGGTCGCGGTAGCGGAACTCGCTGGCCAGCTCGACCTCGCAGGGGATCCGCACCCAGTGCTCGATGGCGTACTTGGCGACCATCCCGGCGTGGTACGACGTGCCGCAGGCCACGATGAACACCTTGTCCACGTCCCGCAGGTCCTGGTCGGTGAGCCGGACCTCGTCGAGGATGATCTCGCCGCGGTCGCTCAGCCGGCCGAGCAGGGTGTCCGCGATCGCCTGCGGCTGCTCGGCGATCTCCTTGAGCATGAAGTACTCGTAGCCACCCTTCTCGGCGGCGGACAGGTCCCAGTCGACGTGGAACTCCTGGCCGGCCGCCGGGGCGCCGTCGAAGTCGGTGATCTCGATCCCCGCCGGGGTGATCAGGACGACCTGGTCCTGGCCCAGCTCGACCGCTTCCCGGGTGTGCTCGATGAACGCGGAGACGTCGCTGGCCAGGAAGTTCTCCCCGTTGCCGCGGCCCACCACGAGCGGCGAGTTGCGCCGGGCGGCGACCACCGCGTCGGGCACCTCGACGTCCACGGCGAGCAGCGTGAAGGCGCCCTCCAGCCGGCGCACCACGCGCCGCATGCCCTCGGCGAGCAGCGCCGGGCCGCTCTCCGCGCCGGCCTCGCGCAGCGCCCGCATCTCGGCGGCGAGCAGGTGCGCCGCGCACTCGGTGTCGGTGTCGCTGCGGAACTCGACGCCGTCGGCCTCCAGCTCGGCGCGCAGCCGGGCGAAGTTCTCGATGATGCCGTTGTGGATGACGGCGACCCGGCCGTCGGCGGAGAGATGCGGGTGCGCGTTGCGGTCGGTCGGCCCGCCGTGCGTGGCCCACCGGGTGTGCCCGATGCCGGTGCTGCCCGCGGCGATCCCGTCGGCGGTGCGCTCGGCCAGGGCCTTCTCCAGGTTGGCCAGCTTGCCGGCCCGCTTCTCGGTGCGAACGACGTCATTGTCGATGACGGCGACGCCCGCGGAGTCGTACCCGCGGTACTCCAGCCGGCGAAGACCATCGAGGACGATGCTCAGGGCCGGACGATTGCCTACGTAACCCACGATCCCACACATGCCGGGCAGCGTAGCCGACTTTCGCTCAAACGTCATGCGCGAGAAGCACCGTTACGAGCATCGTACGTGATCGGAAACATAGACCCGCTAGTGGGCCGCTCCCGCTCGGGTGCGGGGTTGGCGTACCGTCGGCAATCGGTCACCGGGAGGGAAAGATGAGCGATCACCGCGAGCCACCACGGCCGCCGGAGTTCAGCCCGGGCTACGCCCCGCTGCCGCCCCACGAGCCACCCCCGGAGTACCCGCCCACCTCGGCGTTCCCGCCGGTCGGCTACCCGCCGCAGGACCCCTACCAGCAGGCGCCCCCGCCCGGCTACCCGCCGCGGGACGCCTATCAGCAGGGGCCACCGCCCGGCTACCCGCCGCAGTCGCCGTTCCCGCAGGCGCCGCCGCCCGGCTATCCGGGCGCCTATCCGCCCGCGCCGGCGCCGCGCCGCAGCAACACCCCGCTGATCGCCCTGATCCTGGCGGTCGGCCTGCTGCTCTGCGGCGGCGTGGTGACCACCAGCGTGCTGCTCGTCCAGCGCGCCGCCGACAAGGCGAAAGAGGCGGCCGCGAAGATCCCGGACGCACTGCCGACCGTGGTCCCCACCACCCTGCCGAGTGACGTCCCGGCGGTGCCCGGCCTCACCGACGGCAAGCCGGTCACCGTGAAGTACGAGGTGACCGGTAGCGGTCCGGCCACGATTCTCTACGCCGAGAAGCTGGGCGACCTGCCCAAGACGATCAAACAGACGAAACTGCCGTGGAAGATGACGCTCTCCATGGAGGGTGCGGCGTTCGCCTCGGTGACCGGGATCCGCGAGTCGCTGGAGGACGGCAGCATCAGCTGCAAGGTCACCGTCGACGGCGCGACCGTCGCCGAGCAGACCAAGAGCGGCCCGGCCGCCACCGCCACCTGCAACAAGCTGATCTTCAACTGAGGCCGGGACCGGCCGGAGAACCGGCCCGGAGACCGACCCGAGACTGACCGAGGAGCCAGGTGAGCACGGACCCGCTGGTCGCACGGATGCGCCCGTTCGGTACCACGATCTTCACCGAGATGTCCGCGCTCGCGCTCCGCACCGGCGCGGTCAATCTCGGACAGGGCTTCCCGGACACCGACGGCCCGGCCGCGATGCTGGCCGCCGCCGCCGAGGCGCTGCGCGGCGGGGCCAACCAGTACCCGCCGCTGGCCGGCATCCCGGCGCTGCGGCACGCGATCGTCGCGCACGAGCAGCGGTTCTGGGGCCTGGCCCGGGACCCGGACACCGAGGTGGCGGTCACCGCCGGCGCCACCGAGGCGATCGCGGCGGCCATCCTGGCGCTCTGCGAGCGGGACGACGAGGTGGTCTGCTTCGAGCCGTACTACGACTCCTACGCGGCCTCGATCACCCTGGCCGGCGCGGTCCGGCGGCCGGTCACGCTGCGGCCGGGCCCGGACGGGCGGTACGGGTTCGACGAGGCGGAGCTGCGCGCCGCGTTCGGGCCGCGGACCCGGCTGGTGCTGCTGAACACCCCGCACAACCCGACCGGCAAGGTGTTCACCCCGGCCGAGCTGGCGCTGATCGCCGAGCTGTGCCAGGAGCACGACACCTACGCGGTCACCGACGAGGTCTACGAGCACCTGGTCTTCGAGGGCACGCACACCCCGCTGGCCGGCCTGCCCGGCATGCGGGAGCGCACGCTGCGGATCTCGTCGGCCGGCAAGACCTTCTCCTGCACCGGGTGGAAGGTCGGCTGGGCCACCGGACCGGCCCGGCTGGTGTCCGCGCTGCTCCGGGTCAAGCAGTTCCTGACCTTCGTGAACGCGTCGCCGCTGCAGCCCGCCGTGGCGGTCGCCCTGGGCCTCCCGGACGAGTACTTCACCGGCTTCGCCGCCGCCCTCAGGGCCAACCGGGACCGCCTGGTGACCGGCCTGACCGCGGCCGGATTCGACGTCCTGCACGCCGAGGGGACGTACTTCGTCACCGCCGACATCCGGCCGCTGGGCGGGACCGACGGCGTCGCGTTCTGCCGCGAGCTGCCCGGCCGGGGCGGCGTGGTCGCGGTGCCGACCCAGGTCTTCTACGACCACCAGGACGCGGGCCGGCACCTGATCCGCTTCGCGTTCTGCAAGCGCCCCGAGGTGATCGACGAAGCCGTCGACCGCCTCAAGGCGCTCACCTAGCTCAGACCGGGCTGGCGGCCCGCACCTCGTCCGCGATGCGCGAGGCCACGGCCCGCGCCTGCTCCTCGGTGGCGGCCTCGACCATCACCCGGACCAGCGGCTCGGTCCCGGACGGGCGCAGCAGCACCCGGCCGGTCTCGCCCAGCTCCGCCTCGGCCAGCGCCACCGCGGCCTGCACGGTCGGCGCGGCCGCCCCGGCCTCCCGGTCGCCGACCTTCACGTTGATCAGCTGCTGGGGCAGCTTGTGCACCACGGCGGCCAGGTCGGCGAGCGACTTGCCGCTCGCCGCGAGCTGCGCCATCAGGTGCAGGCCGGTCAGCACGCCGTCGCCGGTGGTGGCGAAGGCCGGCATCACGATGTGCCCGCTCTGCTCGCCGCCCAGGGCCAGCCCGTTGCTCTGCAGGTGCTCCAGCACGTACCGGTCGCCGACCTTGGTCTCGACCAGCTTGACGCCGGACTGCTTCATCGCGATCCGCAGACCCAGGTTGCTCATCACGGTCGCGACCAGGGTGTCGTCGGTCAGCGTGCCGGCGTCCCGCATGGCCAGCGCCAGGATCGCCATGATCTGGTCGCCGTCCACCTCCTCGCCGGACGCGGTCACGGCCAGGCAGCGGTCGGCGTCGCCGTCGTGCGCCAGGCCCAGGTCGGCGCCGTGCTCCAGGACCGCGGCGCGAACCTTGTCGAGGTGCGTCGAACCGCACTCCTCGTTGATGTTCAGCCCGTCCGGCTCGGCGTGGATCGCGATCACCTCGGCGCCGGCCTCCCGGTACGCCACCGGGCCGACCTCGCTGGCCGCGCCGTTCGCGCAGTCCACCACGACCTTGATGCCCTCGAGCCGGTGCGGGATCGACTCGACGAGGTGCTTGACGTAGTGCTCAGCGCCGTCCAGCAGATCGTGGACTCGCCCGATGCTGGCGCCGGTGGGCCGCCCGACCAGGCCGTGCCCGTCCTCGATCGCCTTCTCGATCCGCTCCTCCAGCTCGTCCGGCAGCTTGGTGCCGCCGGCCGCGAAGAGCTTGATGCCGTTGTCCGGCATGGGGTTGTGCGACGCGGAGAGCATCACACCCAGGTCGGCGCCGGTCTGCCCCACCAGGTACGCGACCGCCGGGGTCGGCAGCACGCCGACCCGGACCACGTTGGCCCCCGCGCTGGTCAGGCCGGCCACGACCGCCGCTTCCAGCATCTCGCCGCTGGCCCGCGGGTCACGGCCCACGATGGCGAGTGGCTGGTGGCTGCTGTCGGTCTCGACCAGGACCCGGGCGGCCGCGACGGCGACCGAGAGGGCCAGTTCCGGGGTGAGCAGGTCGCCGTTCGCGAGACCGCGAACGCCGTCGGTGCCGAAGAGTCGCCCCATGGCGGCTTCCTTTCGCCGGTGACACGTGCCCTCAAGCGTGCAACAGCAGGCGGCCAGGGCAGGAGTACCGAAACGGCTAGTTGGGGGGAGGGGATGGAGCCGGGAAAAACCACGACGGCCGAGCACACACCCGGAAAACCGGGGGCGCACTCGGCCGTCGGTGAAAAATCAGCGCTTCGAGTACTGCGGCGCCTTGCGGGCCTTCTTGAGACCGTACTTCTTGCTCTCCTTGACCCGGGCGTCACGGGTCAGGAAGCCGGCCTTCTTCAGGGCCGGGCGGTCGTCGGGCTCGCTGGAGATCAGCGCCCGGGCGATCGCGAGACGCAGCGCACCGGCCTGGCCGGTGATGCCGCCGCCCCGCAGGTTCGCGAAGACGTCGAACTGCTCGGCACGCTCGACGGTGCCCAGCGGCTCGCGGATCAGCTGCTGGTGGACCTTGCTCGGGAAGTACTCCTCGAGGTCACGGCCGTTGCAGGTGATCTTGCCGGAGCCGGGCACGAGGCGCACCCGGACGATGGCCTCCTTGCGGCGGCCGACGGTCTGGACGGGGCGGTCGCCGGGGCGCGGGGCGCGGACCGGGGCCGGAGCGGGCGTCTCGACGACAACGACCGTCTCAGCGGGCTCCTCGACGGTCTCGACGACAGCCTCGGTCTCGACGGCCTCGGGCTCGATGATGTCGGTCATGCTGCTGCCTTCTCCCGCGCTCACTGCGCGATCTGCTTGATTTCGAACGGCTGCGGCTGCTGAGCGGCGTGCGGGTGCTCAGCGCCCGGGTAGACCTTCAGCTTCTTGATGATCTGCCGCGCGAGCTTGTTGTGCGGGAGCATGCCCTTGACGGCCAGCTCGATCGCCTTCTCGGGGCGCTTGGTCAGCAGCTCCTCGTAACCGACCTGCTTCAGACCACCCGGGTAGCCGGAGTGCCGGTAGGCGACCTTGGTCTGCCGCTTGTTGCCGGTCAGCGCGACCTTGCCCGCGTTGATGATCACCACGAAGTCGCCGGTGTCGACGTGCGGGGCGAACGTCGGCTTGTGCTTGCCGCGCAGAAGGGTCGCGGTGTGGGTAGCCAGGCGGCCCAGAACGACGTCAGAAGCGTCGATAATGTGCCACTGACGCTCGATCTCACCCGGCTTCGGGCTGTACGTACGCACAGAATTACCTTGTCTCGTCGTCGGTCTGGGGGCGCGCGCTGATCATGTCGAACAGGGAGTCGACACGAACTTCAAGCACACCCCAGGGGGAGCGCTCGCAGCTATCGCACAACAGCAGGCAACAATACCCGGCCGCGCGGCGCGTGGTCAAAACAGGCTGCCCCTGGGTGAATGGCCCGAGGCGGGACCTCAAACGGTATCCAGCATACTCGGTGTCTGGACTCGCCCGGCCGCGGGTTCGTCAACAGCGCCAGGACGGCTCTTAGCAGGCTCGAAACAAAAGGGACGCCCGGCCGAAATTCCCCACCGGCACGCTTCCAGACATGCCCAACGGTGCGGAACCCCGGACGACGCGGCTCGGCATTGGCCGACCCGGCGTGTCAGGGCGCACCATGGGAAGACCACCGTCAGGGTTGAGGACGGACCTGACGGTGTTCGCCACACCGGTTCGCCGGCGTGGCGAGGAGAAGTCGCGGCGTGCCCCGGACGGAGGCATGGCGAGGACCGTAAGCGTGACATGGGAGCGGGTCTACGCTGAGGACGACGGTTCTCGAGCGTGCCCTTCGGTGGACCGCCCGGCCACGCCGCGACTTCTCGACCTCACTCGTACCGCGTCCCGCGGCGCTCCCGACCAGACCTCAGCCTCTCTCCGCGGCGCGATCGACCTCGTCTCCGCCGCTCCCCGCGCCGGGATCGCCGCCGGATGACCGGCCGGATCCCGGGTTCCCGGCGGCCCACGCTGTCCGCGCCCGCGCTGGACGACCCGGCCGCGAGCCTCTCCGGTTACACCATCGGCGTGACCGCCGACCGCCGCCGCGACGAGCTGGCCGGCCTGCTGGAGAGCCGCGGCGCCCGCGTCGTGCTGGCCCCCGCGCTGCGCATCGTGCCGATCGCCGACGACGCCGAGCTGCGCGCCGCGACCCGCGCCTGCCTCGACGCTCCCCCGGACATCGTGCTGGTCAACACCGGGATCGGGATGCGCGGCTGGCTGGAGGCGGCGGAGGGCTGGGGCCTGGCCGAGCCGCTGCGCGCCGTGCTCGGCCGCGCCTACCTGGTGGCTCGCGGCCCCAAGGCGCGGGCTGCGGTGCGCGCCGCCGGCCTGCGCGAGCAGTGGACCCCGGACGGCGAGGGCTCGACGGAGGTGGTCGAGCATCTGACCGGCCGGGGTGTCGCCGGGCTCACCGTCGCACTCCAATTGCACGGCGAGAGTCAGCCGGAGTTCACCGAGGCGCTGACCGCGGCCGGCGCCCGGGTGGTCGAGGTGCCGGTGCACCGCTGGGCGCCGCCCACCGACCCGGCCCCGCTGCACCGCCTGGTCGATCTCATCGCCGGCAAGCTCGTCGATGCCGTGACGTTCACCTCGGCCGCCGCGGTCCAGGCCCTGCTGCGCGCCGCCGGCCCGGCCACCGATCCGCTGCTGGCGGCGTTCCGCACCGACGTGCTGGCCGCCTGCGTGGGCCCGGTCACCGCCGCCCCGCTGCGCCGGCACGACGTCCCGGTCTCCACCCCGAACCGCGCCCGGCTCAGCGCCCTGGTCCGCACCCTCGTCGACGAACTGCCCAAGCGCGCGGTCACCATCCAGGTCAACGGCCACTCGATCACCCTGCGCGGGCACGCCGCGGTGGTCGACGGCGAACTCCGCCAGCTCGCCCCCGGCCCGATGGCCGTCCTGCGCGCCCTGGCCACCTCACCGGGCCGGGTCCTCTCCCGCGCCGCCCTGCTGCAGGCCCTCCCCCGCCACGCCGACGAACACGCCGTCGAGATGGCCGTCGCCCGCCTCCGAGCCGGCCTGGCCCTCCCCGGCGTCATCCAGACCGTCGTCAAACGCGGCTACCGCATCCCCACCTGAGACGCCGCCTCACACCGGCATCCACCCGCGGCCGCCCGGCAGAAGTCCATCCCGTCCCGGGTCAAAGATCAGAAGATTGCTGACTCGGGTCCGCGCTGATCACTGATCGTCGCTCCCGCCAGGGACCCTTCCGGTCTGAGCTGGCCGCTGGCGCGTCCAGAACGCTCAGCCCGCAAGGGCGACGCCCGAGGGTGGCTCCGATCGCCAACCCCGGAGACCGAAGCCGCTCAAGGCCCGGTCGCGACTCACGCACTCGGCCCGCTTGGAACCGGGCGGTGCTCTTGATCTCCGGAAGTGCAGCGGACAGCGAAGAGGGCGGCGATCGCCCTGGACGCGCCAGCGGCCAGATCGCCGCCCTCGGCCCGCGCTACTTAAAGAGAATTTGGTGTACGACCGCGGCCCGGCCAGGCTTGGTCGAGGTGATCGGTAGGGTGCTCAGGCCCGCGCTGCCCACTCAGATGGCGGGGTGTGGCTCTCTCCCGGCTTGGACCCTGCCGGTCACCGTGGCGCGGAGTGGCTGAAGAGGGGTTTGCCCAGCTGTAAGTAGCGTTGCCCTCCCGCCGGTGTGGTTCTGCCGCGACGACGGGAAGGTCAACGGGTACATGGGTCAGCTGATCATTGGAGTCGATCCGCACAAGCGGTCCGCGACGATCGAGATCATCAACGAGCGTGAACAGGTGCTGGCCCGTGGCAGGTACGGCACCGACACCGGTGGCTACCAGCAGATGCTCGCCGCCGGCCGCCGTCACGCCGGCCGGGTGTGGGCGGTCGAGGGCTGTAACGGCATCGGCCGGCACCTGGCCCAGCGGCTGGTCGCCGACGGCGAAACCGTGCTGGACGTCCCGGCGAAACTCGCCGCGAAAGCCCGCAACTTTGACACCGGGCACGGCCGTAAAACCGACGGTCACGACGCGCACCACATCGCGGTGACCGCCCTGCGCACCCCGGGCCTGCGCCGCGTTCACGCCGACGGCGCCACCGTCGCGCTGCGGCTGCTGGCCGACCGCCGCGACCAGCTCGGTGTCGCCCGCACCGAGACCATCAACCGGCTGCACCAGCTACTGCTCGAACTGATCCCCGGCGGCGCGAAGAAGAACCTGACCACCGACCAGGCCCGCACCCTGCTCGAACGCGTCAGCGTCCCGGCCGGCGACATCGTCACCGCCACCCGCTATCAGCTGGCCGGCGACCTGGCCGACGAGCTCACCACCCTGGACACCAAGATCAAAGCAGCCAACCGGCAGCTGAAGACCGTGCTGGCCGCCACCGGCACCCAGCTGACCAGCCTCAACGGCATCGGCCCCTCCGGCGCCGCCCGCCTGCTCGGCGACATCGGCGACATCAGCCGCTTCCCGACCCGCGGGCACTTCGCCACCTGGAACGGCACCGCCCCCATCGACGTGTCCTCCGGCGACAACCATCATCACCGGCTCAACCGGGCCGGGAACCGGCGCATCAACCGGGTCCTGCACATCATGGCCATCACCCAGCTCCGCTTCGACACCCCCGGCCGCGCCTACTACCAGCGCAAACGCGCCGAAGGCAAAACCGCGATGGAAGCCATGCGAGCGTTGAAACGACGCCTGTCCGACACCGTCTACCGCCAAATGATCAAAGACGACCACACGGCACAACAGACAGCGACGGGTCCGGGAGGACACACGGGGGCGACTCTGAACTCCAGCGCGGCCGACCCAAACCCCAAGATCGACACTTCGGAAAAGTCACAACCCGGACCCGCCAACCACCACCCTAAAACACCCCTCACACCAACCCCTTGACAGAGGGGTGCCGGGAGCATGCGGTCCGCACCCGGGCGGACCTGCGTATATATGCCGTTCTTGAAGTTGATCTTCAGGATGTGGGCGTGCCGGGGGATCAGCCGACGGCGACGCCGCGTTCGTGCTCGGCCACCAGGGTCGCCATGGCGTGTTCGACCACGCCGATCAGGACCGACTTGACCGATTCGCGGTGGCGGGCGTCACACATCACCAGCGGGACGCGCTCCGGGATGGCGAGGGCCTCGCGGACCTCCTCCGGCTCGTAGCGGGGCGCGCCGTCGAAGCAGTTCACCGCGACCAGGTAGGGCAGGTGCCGGTTCTCGAAGTAGTCGAGCGGCGCGAACGCGTCGGTGAGCCGGCGCGTGTCGACCATCACCGCGGCGCCGACCGCGCCCCGGATCAGCTCGTCCCACATGAACCAGAAGCGGGTCTGACCCGGCGTGCCGAACAGGTAGAGGATCAGGTCCTCGGCCATGGTGATCCGGCCGAAGTCCATCGCCACCGTGGTGGTGCCCTTCTCCGGCACCTTGGAGGCGTCGTCGATGCCGGCGCCGGCCGCGGTCATCACGGCCTCGGTGGTCAGCGGCTCGATCTCGGAGACCGCGCCGACCAGCGTCGTCTTGCCGACGCCGAACCCACCGGCGACGACGATCTTCGCCGAGACGATCTCCGAAGGAGGCGCCCCCGCCTGCTCAGAGCTTGCGAAGTCCACTCAAAACCCTTCCCAGCAGGTCCATCCGCTCCGTGAAACCCTTCTTGGGAGCGGCGCTGTGCAACGCGAGCAGGCCCTCGGTGACCATGTCGGCGACGAGCACCCGGGCCACCCCGAGGGGCAACCGGGTGAGCGCCGCCAGCTCGGCCAGCGACAAGGCCTTCGGCTCGCACAGCACGGCGATGCGGTACTTGTCATGTCCGGCGAAACGCGCTTCCTGAACGGCCGCCGCGCTGGCGACCAGGATCGCTTCGATCGGGATGTCCCGGATCGGCTCGGTCCGGCCGCGGGTCACCGCGTATGGCCGCACCAGGTTGCCCCGGGGATCGTGCGGCTCTGTCATGTCGCGGTCACCTCATCTCCGCCGGGGTACGGCAACCCTGGCGCCTAGTGGCTGACGGCCTCGCGTGCCGCCGGCGACAACGCGGCGCCGACACGCTCCACCAGCAGAGCCATCTCGTAGCCGACCTGGCCGACGTCGCAGCTGCGCGCCGCCAGCACGGCCATCGACGAACCGTCGCTGATGGACATCAGGAAAAGATAACCGCTGTCCATTTCGATGATGGTCTGTTGCACCTTCCCGGCGGTGAACATCCGGGACGCGCCGTCGGTCAGGCTGACCACGCCGGAGGTGATGGCGGCCAGCTGGTCCGCCCGGTCCGCTGGCAGATCGCGCGAGCATGCCAGCAACAACCCGTCGGCGGAGACCGCCACCACGTGCGCGATGCCCGCGATGCTGTCGGCGAAGTTGTTGAGCAGCCAGCCCATGTCCTGCATGGTGGGCCTGATCACTGATCGTTCTCCTTAGGAACCTGGTCGGCGGAGCCGTCGGTCCGCCCTCGCTGCACCCCACGGGTGTATGCGGAGAGAAGCCCGCGTACGTCGTCGGGGCTGCGACGATTCTGTGCCCGGGGCAGGTCGTGCACCCCGCCCGGGACGAGTTGCGCCTGGGGGATCCGTTTCGGCAGGCCGGAACGGGTGGTCCCGGCGTCCCGCGGGGCGGCGGCGGCCATCGCGCGCTGCCATCCCTCGTCGGCGGCGGTCCGCCAGCGGTCGTCGTCGTCGAGGGCGGGCCGCGGCTTGGGGACCTGCTGCGGCGCTTCCGGCGGCGGCCCGGCCGGCACCGCCGGGACCGGCTCCGGGGCGTAACCGGCGGTCGGCATGCCCAGCATCTCCGGCAGCTCCGTCTCGGCGGTGAACCAGGTGTGCTGCATCTCCAGCTGGATCGCGGCACCCAGGGGATGCGCGGGGACCGGCTGCGCGGAAACCGGCTGGGCGGAGACCGGCTGGGCCGGGACCGGCTGCTTGAACAGCGGAGTGGAGCCGGGATCCACTGTGGGCTTCGGCACGCGGGTGGGCAGCGGCGGGCGGTCCGGGGTCGGCCGCAGGTCCAGCTCGGCCGGCTGTTCGGCGGCGGCCGGCGCCCACCGCGGGGTGGTCTGCGCCGGCATCGGCGCGGACCGCACCGGGGCGCGGACCTCCGGGGCGCGGCCGTCGACCGGCTGCGGCGCCGGACCGGGCCGGGTCCAGCTCGCTGCCCGCCCGGCCGTCGGTGACGGCGCCCCGGGCAGCACCACGATGTCGGCCGGCAGGGTGACCTCGGCGACCGTCCCGCCGTCCCGGCTGGGCAGCAGCCGTACGCCGATGCCGTGCCGGGCCGCCAGCCGGGCGATCACCGCGAACCCCATCAGCCGGAAGGCGCTGGCGTCGACCTCGGCCGGCTCGGCCAGCCGCCGGTTGATCAGCTCCAGTTGCTCCGGGGTGATGCCCAGGCCGCGGTCCTCGATCTGGAGCACCGCGTGGTCGCCGGAGCGGCGGCCGTGCGCCATCACCACGGTGGTCGGCGGGGAGAACCGGGTGGCGTTGTCGAGCAGCTCGGCGACCAGCCGGACCACGTCGTTGACCGCGGCCGCGGTGACCGAGACGTCGGTGTCGATCGCGCCGAACTCGATCCGGTGGTACAGCTCCACTTCGGACTGGGCGGCCCGCAGCGCGTCGATCAGCAGCGCGTCCTCGCGGCGCGGGGCGCCCACGTCGGCGCCGGCCAGCACCAGCAGGTTCTCGTCGTTGCGGCGCATCCGGGTGGCCAGGTGGTCCAGGTCGAAGAGCTTGGCCAGCCGCTTCGGGTCCTCCTCGGTGCGCTCGATCCCGTCCAGCTCGCCGATCATCCGGTCGACCAGCGCCTGGCTGCGCCGGGCCAGGCTGAGGAACATCGCGGAGACGCTGGTGCGCAGCGCGGCCTGCTCGGCGGCGACCCGGATGGCCTCCCGGTGCACCATGTTGAACGCCTCGGCGACCTGGCCGAACTCGTCCCGGTCGGCGAGCCGGATCGGGTCCCGGGTCTGCGCGATGATCTGGTCGACGACGCCGGCGTCCAGGCTGTCCACGTCCTGCAGCCGGTGCACCGCGTCCGGCAGGTCCCGGTTGGCCACGGCGAGCGCGCCCTCGCGCAGCCGGCGGACCGACAGGTGCAGGGTCCGGGCCAGGTAGACACCGAACGCGATCGCGGCGAGCAGGACCAGCAGCACCACGACGAACTCGACGGTGGCCTGCCGGGTGGTGCGGTCGCTGTCGTCCTGGGTGAGCCGGACCGCGTCCGTCTCCAGCTGGGTTCCGGTGGCCCGGAGCAGGCTCAGGACCTCCCGGTACGCCGTGGTCAGCTCGGCCGCCGAGACCGCCGCCGGCCCGGTCAGCCGGGTGACCAGGCCGTCCGCCCGGGCCACCACGGCGTTCGCCAGGGCGGCCTCGACCAGCCCGGCCTGGTCGGCGGTGGCGATCTGCCGGAGGTCGTCGAGCGCCTCCTGCCGGGCCGCCTGCGCGCCGATCAGCTCCTGCTGCCAGGTCCCGCTGAGCAGCCCGGTGATCTTGACGGTGTAGGCGGCGGCCTCCTGGTCGGCGGCGGCCGCCTCGATCCGGTTGAACGCGGCGAGCGTACGCAGCCCGTCGGCCACCGTGCCGGGCTCGGCGACCTGGCTGAGCGACTCGTCATAATCGGACAGGCCGTCGAGGATCATGTTGTACCGCTGGACCGCGGAGGCCACCGTCAGCTTCTCCCGGGCGGACACCTCGTCCCGGGTGCCGGCGAGCGTGCCGAGCCGGTCCTGGATCAGCTGCAGCCGGTCGCGCACCCGGGCCGGCATCCGGCCGGCCTCGCCGCGGTGCCCGCGGAAGGTGGTGATCTGCGCGTCGACCGCGGCGGTGGCCTGCCGGTACCCGTCCGGCGACGCGTCCGGCGCGGCCAGGTAACCGGCCGCGGCCATCCGTTCCCGGTGCACCAGCCGGGCCAGCTCGGCGACGTCGTTGCCGAGCACGGTGAGGTCGGCGACCCGGCCGGAGTCGGCGGCCCGGCCGCGTACGTCCACCAGCCGCACCGAGGCCAGCACCAGCACCGCGGCGATCGGGATGATCAGCAGGGCGGCGAGCTTGGTGCGGATGCCGGTGTCCCGCAGACGGGAGAAAGGACCACGTCGCACAGCCAGGGTCGAGGATCCCGTGCTCACGACATCTCCTTCGCGGACGCCGGCGCGATGCCGTTCGAGGGCTGCGGCCCGGCCCCGTCCGTAGCCCGCAGAAAATTCCGTGCCGATTTCGGCACGGCGGCGATTTCATCAGAACCCCGGCCGGTTTGGGAAGCCTGGATCCTCCCGGAAACCACCCGGCTGTCCGAGTGCCACCCCGGGGCGGAACCCGGTCCCGGCCACCACCAACGCGTTGACGTGCGCGAATGTCTCATCGGCGACCGCCGGAACGCCTCCGGCCACCGGACACGATCACGATTCCAACCACTATGTGAGAGCCCCGTCCCGCTCGCTGACCGAATCATGGCTTCTGAGCAGGGGTCTCACATTCGCAATAATCAGCACGACGCGACGGACTCGTTGTCCGTGCCGGACAGTGTCCACTCTGGAGGGTACGTGGCGCAACTCACCGATCGGTCGCTCCGAACTAACCGAGAGTGACTGATCTTGGTCAGACTTTAGGCTGTCTTAAGAAGCCGACTCCCCACTGGCGGACCGGCCACCGCATTCCGTAACGTGCCCGGCATGGCATTTCGGAGCTGGGTGAAGTTGCTGGCCACCACCGCCACGGCAGCAGCGGTGATCGGAGCCGGCCAACTCGGCATCGCCTACGGTCTCGGCATCGTCCGACTGGACCGCGTCCTCGACATCACTGCGCGTAACAACTGGACCGCGCAGCTCGCCTGGGTCGCCTGGATCACGATGACCGCCGCCGCGCTCGGCGCGCTGGTCGCCACCGGCATGCGCCCGCGCTGGCGCCCCCGCCCGGTCGGCCCCGGCGGCGCCCTCGCCATGGGCATCGCAGCCGGCCTCGGCTCGCTGGCCATCCTCCCGCTGACCACGCAGCCGGCCCGGGCCGCGCAGGTCGCCGGGGTGCAGCCGGTCTTCGTGATCGGCGCGGCCGTCGGGCTCGGCGCGGCGGCCGGCATCTTCGCCGCCTGGGCCGCCGCCGCCAAGCCGGTGGCCCGCTGGAGCATCGCCACGCTGAGCGTGCTGGCCTGGCTGGTCGCGCTGATCTCGATCGGCCCGTCGCTGCTGCCCGGCCGCACCCCGATCGCGATCCGGCTGGGCGTGCTCGACGGCAGCCTGATCCCGTCCGCCGTCGCCGGGCACACCGCCTTCCTCACCATGCCGACGTTCGCCCTGCTGGCCGGCCTGGTGGTCGGCTGGGTGGCACGCGGGCGCAAGCTCTCCACCCTGGCCGTGGGGCTGGCCGGGCTGGCCGGTCCGGCGCTGCTCACCATGGCGTACCTGATCGCCGGCCCGGAGACCGGCTCGGCCGGCTTCCAGTCCGACCCGTACTGGGCGGCGATGACCGCGTGCGGCGCCGGCGTGCTCGGCTCGGTGCTGTCGGCGATCGTCCGCAGCGCCCCGGCCGCCGCGCCGGTGGACGCTCCGGCGGCAGCCGAGCCGGCCGCCGCGCCGCTGCCCAAGCGGGACGCCCCGGAGCTGTCGGCCATCGCGCTGGCCGCGGCGGCCGCCGCGCAGCGCCCCGAGGAGCAGCTGCGGCCGTCCGACACCGGGGTGCTGCCGGCCGTGCCGGGCACGCCGAACAACCCGTTCTCGGCCGGCACCGGCAGCCCGTTCCGGTCCGGCGCGCCGTTCCCGGCCGAGCCCACCCCGACCCAGGCCCGGCCCCAGGCGCCCGCGCCGGCCCAGGCCCCGCCGCAGGCACCGGCTCCGGGCAACCCGCCGCGCTTCTCCGGCCAGCAACCGACGCCGTCGTCCGGCGGGCGGGGCGGCTGGCGGTCGCGGCGCTCGGCCGCCCCAGCGCCGGCCCCGGCCCCGCCGCCGGCCGGCGACCGGTTCGACGGGTTCGCGGCCGGTCAGCCGGTCAGCGCCGCCCGCGGCCCGGTCGTCGAGCCCACCTCGATCAGCGGACCGGCCCGCCGGCCAGGATCGGAAACGGACTATGTCGATTGGGTGAGCGGGCTCGGCGGCCAGTAAAACATTCGTAAACTCCGATGAAATGATGGGACCGGGAGGTACCGCCGGGCGGCTCGGGCCGAAACGATGACCGATGTCCGGGCTTCATCCCCTCTCCCCGCATCGGAGTTCGAACATGAACCGCCCCCTGCCCCGCGTCCGCCGGCTGCTGCTCAGCCTGGCCGCGGTGATCGGCCTGGCCGGCACCGCGCTGATCGCCCCGGCCGTGGTCGCCCCGACGCACACCGCCGCCGCCCAGGCCGCCGTCTACTCGAGTTGCACGATCAGCCGCTGCTCGGCGGCGCGCACCGCGTACACCGGCTGGAAGTCGCTCGGCTGGCCGCTCAGCGCCGGCTGGTACTCCTGGCCCTACGGCAACTACAACTACACCGGCGGCACGTTCCAGAACCGCGAGGGATACCTGCCGTCCGCCACCTACAACGAATATGACGTGTATTCCCGGGCGAAGGGCGCTTCGCGCGACGCTTACCGGATCGTGGTGAACCGGAGCACCAAGGTCGCCTACTTCACCCCGGATCACTACGTGACCTTCTACAAGCTCTGACCCCATTTTTCGTACGCCCTGAGCACCCGCGCGGCAATCGTCTCCGGACGGCTGCCGCGCCGTTTTGTCGCCCGGATCGCCCTCGCTGCCCGTTTTCCGGACGCCTTTCGCAACCGCCGCGCACCCGATAGCACCGCGTCGGCGCTCAGGTGCCCGAATGGGAAAAGTCAGTCCAGTAAATGTCGCGCTAACCCTCACCCGCCCCCCGGCACCGACCGAATCATCCAGTCGCCAGGGGATAACGACGTCCGCTCGGCGAGAAGGGCAAACCCGGCGCGAGCCGGGGACGCAAAGCCACAGGACCCACGAGGTCGGCTGGGCTACCACCGAACGAACAGGGAAACGATCACATATGCGTAACATGCTGCAGCTTGTTGGCGGCGTCGCCGTCGCCGGTGCCGTCGCCGCCGGTAGCACCGCCTTCACCGCCGGCAACGGCCTCGCTTCGACCCCGACTGCTGTCGTCGTCGGTGGTGAGCTCGCCGCCCCGATCACGGTGAGCGGGGCAACCATCAACACTCTGACGTTCACCCACGCCGCCAGCCCCAACTCGGGCACGATCACCGCGATGAACATGGCCCTCGTCAAGGACGACGGAACCACGGCCATCACCACCGGGACGCTGACCGTCACGGTGACGGCGACCGGCGGGACGACCACCGCGTTCGCGTGCACCCCGGGCAACCCGTTCGTGTGCGACCCGGCCGCCGACTGGACCGGGATCACCGCGATCTCGGCCAAGTACGTGGAGCCGTGATCCTGACCTGATCTCCGGCACGGCGTTCCCGCAGCGAGTACCGTCGAGGTAACTCGATGCAAACCTGCGCCTGACAGGAACCGCCATTCCGAGGATCAGACGTTTAGCGATGGCCGCCATCTCGTTGATGGCGGCCATCGGCGTATGGGCAATCGGTACGCACCGCATTTCCTACGTCATCACCCACGGTGTCAGCATGGAGCCCGTCTACCATGCCGGCGACCTGGTGATCGTCGCTAAGTCGAAGACCTACGAAGTCGGCGACATCGCCGCATATTATGGAGCCGGCGGGCAGGTACAAATACTGCACCGCATCATCGGTGGTAACGCTGAGACCGGGTTTGTCTTCAAAGGAGACAACAAAGAATCTGTCGACGGCGACAACCCCACGGCGGACCAGCTGATCGGCCATGCCGTCCTTCACGTCCCCAAGGGCGGCACCTGGCTCAAGCCGATGCTCAGTCCGACCGGCCTGGGGATGCTGGGCTTCCTGTTCGTCGGCGGGGCAGGCGCTGCGAAGACCCGTCGTGACCTGGCGCGTGGGCGACGCAAGAAGAGAGCGAAGGGCATGTCTGGCAAAGGCGGCTCTTGGGCAGCGGCGACGGCCATCATCAAGGCTGTCGCTCGCCTCCACCCGATCCTGCGAGTCTTCGCGGCGCTGACTGCTCTCTGCACAGCCGCCGGGCTGATTCTCGGCGTGCTCGGATGGATGAAGCCGGCCACCCAGTCAGCGCCGAACGATCCCCGGGCCGGGGAATCGCTGACGTTCTCCTATTCGGCGGAGGTCGAGGCCTCGGCGGCATATGACGGAGACGTCGCCTACTCCCCCGACCCGATCTATCGGAAGCTGGCCGACTTCGTCAACCTGCAACTGCAGTACCTGGGAGATCCCGGTCGGATCAGCGTCGACGCGCGGTTGTCGTCACCGGCCGGCTGGCACACGACGATGCAGCTCTCCCAGCCCCGGCAGTTCACCGCCGAGCGCTACACCGGAACGGTTCTTCTCGACCTCGCCGGCATCGACGAGCGGGTCAAGGCGGCGTCCAAGGCGATCGGCGTGGACCTGGGCCAGATCACCATCGTGGTCACCGCGCACGTCCAGCACGCCGGCGGTGTCGCCTTCGAGCCGGAACTCTCCCTCACCCTCAGCCCGGCCCAACTGTCCCTGACCAACGGGCCGGGCAGTCTGCTGGTCAGCGGATCCGGCCCGACCACGGGCGGCGGCATCTATCCGCGGCAGATCAGTGTGCTGGGGCGCGACCTGATGACCGCGGCGGTCGCCCGCTCGTATGCGATCCGGCTGTTGCTCATCGCCCTCGTCGGGATCATCGGCATCGGGTTCGCGGCCTTGCGGAGTGTGCCGCTGGCTACCCGGGCGCAGATCCAGCGGCGGTACGGGCATCTGCTCGTGCCGATCGAGCCGGTCGGGAAGCAGAGCGAGCCGGTGGTGACCGTGGCCAGCTTTCCGGCGCTGGTGAAGTTGGCGGAGAAGTACGGGCAGATGATCCTGACCTGGACCCGGCCGGACGGTGCGGATGACTTCGTGGTCCGGGACGACGGGGTCGTCTATCGGTTTCGGATCGCTCCGACGCGGCCGGCTACCGCGAAGCCGCCGCTCTCCGGCATGCCGCACCCGGCCCGCCGCGCCCAGAAGTCAGCCGCTCTCGACATCGCCTCGGTCATCAACGCTCCCGCCCCGTCGCCGGCGCCCGCGACCGAACCCCCAACGCCGGAACCCGCGACGGAACCCGCAGCAGACAAGGCGGAAGCCCGGCAACCGGCCCCTGCGGCAGCCCCCGCCGCAGCCCCGGAGCCTGACAAGCCGGAACCCGACAAGCCGGAAGCCCCGACCGCGGCAGCCACCGAACCTGACAAGCCGGAACCCGGCGAGCCGGAAGCCCCGACCGAGGCAGCCACCGAACCTGACAAGCCGGAACCCGGCGAGCCGGAAGCGCCGATCGCGGCAGCCACCGAACCGGATACCTCGGCAGCCACCGACCCCGACGTCCCTGGCGCAGAGATCGCCGACCCGAAAGCCCCCGAGCCAGAAGCCGTCGAACCGGAAGATTCGAAGGACGAAAAAGCGGAGCCCCAGATCGGCGAGGCGGCGGCCCAAAGAGCGGCGATCACAGAGGCCCAGACTCCGGAGGCGCCCGGGCGGGAGGAACACGCTCCCGAAGCTGACGCTGTTCGGAAAGAAGCGGCTGAGGAGTCAGCTCTCACTGAAGAGCCAGCGGGCGACGAGAAGCAATCCCCGCTCGAAGAGACGACGGCTGAGCACGGCGAGTACAAAGTGGAGGACGAGGCTGCCGGCAAGGATGAGGTCGCAGAGGCGACTGATGCTTCTGGAACTGCTGAGTCGAAGGTCTCGACCGAGTTGGTGAGGCTGGCAGACGTCGAGAGATCCGTCGCTCCGGAGGAATCGGAGGCGCTGGCTGCTGATGAGGTCGCGGTCCCTCAAGCCGCGACCGCTCAAGAAGGCCCCGCTCAAGAAGGCCCCGAGAAGCCGGCCATCGCCGAGGACGCCGCACGGGAAGCCGAGGGCCAAGTTGTATCGGAGGCGGCGGCTCCGCCGCAGACCAAGGCACCGCGGAAGACAGCGGCCAAGGCGCCGCGGAAGACCGCCTCCACGCGAGCCAAGACCGCGCGGAAAGCGGCCACCCCCACGGCGGCCGAAGCCCCGCCCGCGGTTGTCGCCGCTTCCGAACCGCGTGAGCGGGCAGCGCCCGCGGAGGATGCCACAGCGACCGCTGCCGCCGCCCGGGCCACCATGGCGACCGGGCAGCCGGTGAAGCGTTCGCCGCGGCGCGGCCGGAAGGTGGCGCCGCCGGCCGACCAGCCGGTGAACGCGGGAACCGAGATCCGGACGGAGGGGCTGCGGGCGGCGGCTCCGGACGTACCGAAAGAGGATCTGACCGAGCCGACAGCGGACCCGGCGGCGGGCGGCGAAGCCGGACCGGAGAAGGCCGCTCCCCGGAAGCGGGCGGCGAGCCGCAAGCCCCGCGCCCGCAAGGCCGCTACCCCGAAGGCCGACCCCGAACCGGAAGGCAACACCGCGGCGGGCCAGACCGACAATGCCGCGCCTGCGGAAACCGGGGCCTCAGGCGCCCCGCCCGCAGAGACCGGTATCGCCGGAGCCGGGAAGAGCGCCGCCGACCTCGCCGCCGAGCGACAGGCCGCCGAAGAGCTGGCCGAGCGCAACAAGGCCCTGGAGCAAGCCATCACCCGCAAGGCCGAAAGGGATCAGGCGGCCGCGGACCGGGCCCGCAAGGAGCGGCTGGCGCGCAGCGCGCCTCGGGACCCGGCCTACGATTTCCTGCCGCGCAATCAGAAACCCGCCGACTAGGCCGAGCTGACCGGCAGGTAGACCCGGCCGCCGGCGTCCACGAACTCGGACGACTTGGCCTTCATCCCGGCGGCCCGCAGCTCGTGGCTGATCTTCATGGAGCAGAACTTCGGGCCGCACATCGAGCAGAAGTGCGCGGTCTTCGCCGGGGCGGCCGGCAGCGTCTCGTCGTGGTAGGCGCGCGCCGTCTCCGGGTCGAGGGCCAGCTCGAACTGGTCCTCCCAGCGGAACTCGAACCGGGCGTGCGACAGCGCGTCGTCCCAGGCCTGCGCGCCCGGGTGGCCCTTGGCCAGGTCCGCCGAGTGCGCCGCGATCTTGTAGGCGATCATCCCGGCCTTGACGTCCTCCTTGTTCGGCAGGCCGAGGTGCTCCTTCGGGGTGACGTAGCAGAGCATCGCGGTACCGAACATGCCGATCATCGCGGCGCCGATCGCGGACGTGATGTGGTCGTAGGCCGGCGCGATGTCGGTGGCGAGCGGGCCGAGCGTGTAGAACGGCGCTCCCGAGCACAGCTCCTGCTGCAGGTCCACGTTCTCCTTGATCTTGTGCATCGGCACGTGGCCGGGGCCTTCGACCATCACCTGGACGTCGTACTCCCAGGCGATGTGGGTGAGTTCGCCGAGCGTGCGCAGCTCGGCGAACTGGGCCTCGTCGTTGGCGTCGGCGATCGACCCGGGGCGCAGGCCGTCACCGAGCGAGAAGGTGATGTCGTACTCCCGGAAGATCTCGCACAGCTCGCGGAAGTGCGTGTAGAGGAAGTTCTGCCGGTGCTCGGCGAGACACCAGGCCGCCATGATCGACCCGCCGCGGGAGACGATGCCGGTGACCCTCTCGGCGGCCAGCGGCACGTATTCGAGCAGCACGCCGGCGTGGATCGTCATGTAGTCGACGCCCTGCTCGGCCTGCTCGATCACGGTCTCCCGGAACAGCTCCCAGGTCAGCTTGAGCGGATCGCCGTTGACCTTCTCCAGTGCCTGGTAGATCGGCACGGTCCCGATCGGCACCGGCGAGTTGCGGACGATCGCCTCCCGGGTCTCGTGGATCCGCGGGCCGGTGGACAGGTCCATCACGGTGTCCGCGCCCCACCGGGTGGCCCAGGTGAGTTTCTCCACCTCCTCGGCGACCGACGAGGTGACCGCCGAGGTGCCGATGTTCGCGTTGACCTTCACCAGGAACTTCGACCCGATGATCATCGGCTCGGACTCGGGGTGGTTCCGGTTGGCCGGCAGCACCGCCCGCCCGGCCGCGATCTCGTCCCGCACCACCTCGGGGTCGACCCCTTCGCGGATCGCGACGAACTCCATCTCCGGCGTGATGTCACCGGCCCGCGCGGCCGCGAGCTGGGTCCGCCCGTCCCACCACGGCTTCCGCAGCGGCGGCAGCCCGACCTCGGGATCGCTGCCCGGACCGGACGTGTCGTAGAGCCGGACCGACGGGCTGCCGTCGGTCAGCACCACCTCGTTGAACGGCACCCGGATCTCCGGACGGGAGCCCTCCACGTAGACCTTGCGCCTCATGTTTCCTCCCAGATAGGTACAAAACCGGCGGCGGATGGCAGCACGCCACCCCGCCGGAGCCTGATGATCAGGGCGCTAGGCCCAGAAGTGGTCCAGCGGTCCGGGCCCGGCGCCCAGCCGCCAGGAGGCGCCGCCGCGCAGCGCCCCGGTCACATATCGCTTCGCCGCCGCGACCGCGTCCGGCACCGAGTCACCGGCCGCCAGCCGCACCGCGACCGCCGAGGAGAAGGTGCACCCCGACCCGTGGTTGTTCACCGTCGGCACCGGCTCGCCGCGCAACTCGGACGCCGCCCCGTCGTGCCAGAGCACGTCAACGGCCAGTTCGCTGCCGGTCACCACGACCGCGCGCGGTCCGAGGCCGGCCAGCGCGGCCGCCGCCGCGGCCATCTCCGAGGCGGTCTCGACTCGCTGTCCGACCAGGGCGCCGGCTTCGGCTCGGTTCGGGGTGACCACTGTCGCGTACGGAAGAAGCACCGAGACGATCGATGCCTCCCCGAGCCTGCTCCCCGAGGTGGCCACCAGCACCGGGTCGACGACCAGGTTGGGCAGGTCGGCGGCGCGCTCGGCGAGCACCTTGGCGACCGCGGGATCGGCGATCATCCCGACCTTGACGGCGGCCACCGGGAGGTCGCTGAGCACCGCGTCCAGCTGCGCCGCCACGATGTCCGCCGGGATGGGGTGGATCGCGGTCACGCCGAGGGTGTTCTGCGCGGTGATCGCGGTGAGGGCCGACGTCCCGTAGGCGCCGAGAGCGGCGAAGGTCTTGAGGTCGGCCTGGATGCCGGCGCCGCCGCCGGAGTCGGAGCCGGCGATGGTGAGGACCACCGGTGGGGTCATGCCCGGACCTCCCGGCGTTGTCCACATTGTTCGGCTGTCCACAGGGGGTCGGCGGGGCCGATGGGGCCGGGGTCAGACTGGGACTTGGGGTCGCCCCCCAGGGAGGGCGGGGGCTGTCCCTGGGCCGCGGCGAACGATCCCGCCAACGTCCGAGCCACCCGCTCCGGATTGGCCGCCCGCATGATCGCCCCCAACACCGCGATCCCCGCCGCCCCGGCCCCCGCGCACTCCGCCGCCCGAGCCGCCGAGTCCACCCCGCCCAGCGCCAGCCACGGCATCTCCCCGGCCAGCTCCGCCGCCCTGACCACCCCCAGAGCCGGCCCGTACCCCGGCTTCGTGGACGTCAGGTAGATCGGCGACAGCGTCACGTAGTCCACGTCGGACAGCGGCTCCGTCCCATGCCAGGACCGCCCCACCAGCGGCACCCCGGCCGGCACCAGATCCGCCGCCGCCAGATGCACCGCGTTCCCGCCGAGCGGATCCGGCCCCGCGACGATCAGTCGCCCGGCCGGCACCACCGCCCGCAGTTTCGCCGCCAGCTCCGCCCGCTCGTCCCGGGGAAGGTCACGTTCGCGCAGCACGACCCAGGACGCTCCCCCGCGTACCGCCGCGGCGATCGTCTCCACCAGCGGCCCGGCGGCGGACCGCCGATCGGTGAGCACCACCAGCCCGCCCGGCGTCACCACACCGGGATCCCGTCGTCCGGTGTGGACGCGACCGCGTGGAAGCGGCGCGGGATCCGCCCGGCCTGCCGGGCCAGCCGGCCGGCCGCGACCGCGTGCCGCATCGCCTCGGCCATCGTGGCCGGGTCGTCGGCCCGGGTGATCGCGCTGGCCACCAGCACCGCGTCGCAGCCGAGCTCCATCGCCAGCGTGGCGTCCGAGGCGGTCCCGATCCCGGCGTCGAGGACCACCGGGACGTCGACGCTCTGCCGGATCAGCTCGATGTGGTGCGGGTTGGAGATGCCCAGGCCGGAGCCGATCGGCGAGCCGGCCGGCATCACCGCGGCGCACCCGGCGTCGGCGAGGCGGCGGGCCAGGATCGGGTCGTCAGTGGTGTACGGCAGGACGGTGAACCCCTCCACGACCAGCGCCTCGGCTGCTTTCAGCAGCTCCACGCCGTCGGGCAGCAGGGTCCGTTCGTCGCCGATCACCTCCAGCTTGATCAGGTCGGTCTCGAACGCCTCGCGGGCCATCCGGGCCGTCTTGATCGCGTCGCCGGCGGTGTAGCAGCCGGCGGTGTTCGGCAGGATCCGCACCTTGAGCCGGTCCAGCATCGGCAGCAGCCCGGGACCGGCCGCCTCGACCCGCCGCAGCGCCACGGTGACCAGGTCGGTCCGCGAGGCGACGATCGCCTCCTCCAGCGCGGCGAGGCTGTTCGCGCCGCCGGTGCCGAGGATGAGTCCGTTCTCCGGCAACAGGTCCATGTCAGCCGCCCTGCGCGGCGGTCAGCACCTCGACCGCGTCGCCGTCGGACAGGTCGACCCGCTCCCAGGTGGAGCGCGGCACGACCGAGCCGTTGACGGCGACCGCGACGCCGCGGTGCGCGTCGGTGATCTCGGCGACCAGCGTGGCGACCGAGCAGGACTCGCTCCTGGTCTGTGGCCGGCCGTTGACGGTCAGGCGCATCCGAACCTCCCGGGGGTGAAGTCGTCGATGAGCGGGTCGGTTTCTCCGGTGAGCACCAGGTCGGCGATCAGGCGTGCGGTGATCGGCGCGAGCAGGATGCCGTTGCGGTGGTGCCCGGCGGCGACGACGACGTTGTCGCGGAGCGTGCCGAGGATCGGGGCGTTGTCCGGGGTGCCGGGGCGGTGCCCGACGGTGACCTCGGCGAGTTCGTGGTCGGCCAGGCCGGGGACCAGGTCGAGGGCGGCGCGCAGCAGGTCGTGGACGCCGCCGGCGGTGGGCTGCCGGTCGGTGCGTTCCTCCTGGGTGGCGCCGACCACGATCTCGCCGTCGGCGCGCGGCACCAGGTAGACGTGCCGGCCGTCGGCGGCGCCGTCGATCACGTGCCGGAGCAGCCCGGGCTCGCCGCGCAGCCGGAGGACCTGGCCTTTCACCGGCCGGATCGGCAGCCCGGTGAGCGCCGCCGTGCCACATCCGGCCGCCACCACGACGACGTCCGCGTCCACTTCGGAGAGATCGAGAACAGCCGCTTCGCGTACGCGTCCGTCCAGCGTCGCCCGCAACGCCCGGATCACCCGCCGCGGGTCGACCTGCAGCTCGGTCGGGGCGTGGACGCCGGCCCGGATCCGCGGGGAGAGCGCCGGTTCGTACTCCCGCACCTGCGAGCCGGTGAGCGGGGCCAGCTTCTGGTGCCGCCACTCCCGGCTCATCTCCGCGACGTCGTCCGCGGTCAGCGCCAGGCCGAGGGTCCCGGCGGTGTCGTAGCCGACCTCCCCGAGGTCCGCGGCGAACGCCGGCCACAGCTCGGCGGACGCCGCCAGCAGCCGTTCCAGCTGCGGGAACTCGAAGACCGACTCGCCTCCCGGGGCGAGCATCCCGGCGGCCACGTGCCAGGCGCCGCCGGTCCCGTCGGGCGCCGGGTCGTAGACCGTGACGTCCGCCCCGCGCCGCAGCAGCTCGGCGGCGACGCTGAGCCCGATGATGCCGCCGCCGACGATGCCGGCCCTCATGCCAGGGCCCGCAGGAACGCCCCGGCCGACCCGTGCGGGTCCGCGGTGAACGCGGCCACCGCGGCGATGCCGTGCGTCTTCAGCAGCGGGACCCGGTCCAGGGTGATCCCGCCGATCGCCAGCACCGGGGTCTCCGGGACGGCGGCGGCCACCTCGGCGACCCGGTCCGGGCCGAGCGGCGGCGGCAGTCCGTCCTTGGTGGACGTGGCGAAGGCGGGTCCGACGCCCAGGTACGTCGCGCCCTGGGCGACGGCGGCCCGCGCCGACTCCGGGGTCCGGCAGGTCGCGCCGATGACGGCGGCCGGGCCGAGCACCCGCCGGGCGGCGTCCACCGGCAGGTCGTCGGCGCCGAGGTGCACCCCGTCCGCGCCGGCCGCCAGCGCGACTCCGATCCGGTCGTTGACCAGGACCATCGCTCCGGCGGCTCGGCAGATGCCGACGGCGGCGGTGCTCACCTCGTACGCGAAACGGTCGTTGCTCTTGATCCTGATCTGCACCGCCACGCCGGGCTGCGCCACCCCGCGGACGACGTCGAGGTCGTCGGTGATGACGTGCAGCCTGGGGAACGACAAGGCGTCCATGACACGCTCCTCCCTGCGCCGGCATGACCCGGATCAGGTTCGACGGTCGGGGGCCGCATCAGCCCCCCTCTCAGCCCGGTGCCCGGACTCCCGTGGGTGTTGTTGTAACCGGACCCTAACCGGTCGTTGATGAGTCTGGCTAGCGCACGTCCCAAACTGGCTCGGGCACCTCGGTCACCTCGTTGTCGCTCCTGAACAGCACGAAGCGATCGAAGGACCGGGTGAACCAGCGGTCGTGGGTGACCGCAATCACCGTCCCGTCGAAGGCCTTCAGCCCCTCCTCGAGCGCCTCCGCGGAGGCCAGGTCCAGGTTGTCGGTCGGCTCGTCGAGCAGCAGCAACGTCGCCCCGGACAGCTCCAGCAACAGCACCAGGAACCGCGCCTGCTGGCCGCCGGAGAGGGTGCCGAAACGCTGGTCGCCCTGCGCGGACAGCTCGTAGCGGCTGAGGTGCTTCATCGCGCCGGCCCGGTCCATCCCGGACCGGTGCTCGTCGCCGCGCCAGAGGATCTCGACGAGCGTCTTCTCCATCAGCTCGGGCCGGTCGTGGGTCTGCGAGAAGTGGCCGGGCCGGACCCGCGCGCCGAGCCGCGCCACGCCGTTGTGCTTGACGTGCGCGAGCGGCGCGCCGTCGACCGGCCGGTGCTCCAGGTCGGGCTCGCTGCCGCCGGCCGCGAGCAGCCGCAGGAAGTGCGACTTGCCGCTGCCGTTCGCGCCGAGCACGGCGACCCGGTCGCCGTACCAGATCTCCAGGTCGAACGGGAAGGTCAGATCCTCCAGCTCGAGCTGCTCGCAGATGACCGCGCGCTTGCCGGTCCGGCCGCCGCGCAGGTTCATCCGGACCGACTGCTCCTTGGGCGGCAGCGGCGGCGGGCCGGCCTCCTCGAACTTGCGCAGCCGGGTCTGGGCCGCCTGGTACCGCGAGGCCAGCCCGTCGTTGTAGGCCGCCTTGTTCTTCAGCGTGAAGACCAGCTCGCGCAGCTTCTCGTGCTCCTCGTCCCAGCGCCGGCGCAGCTCCTCCATCCGCTCGTGCCGGTTCGACCGGGCCTCGTGCCAGGAGGCGAACCCGCCCGGATGCACCCACGCGCTGCCGCCCTCGACCGCGACCACCCGGTCGGCGGTCTGCGCCAGCAGCTCCCGGTCGTGCGAGACGTACATGATCGTCTTGGCCGACTCCCGGATCCGTTGCTCCAGCCAGCGCTTGGCGGGCACGTCGAGGAAGTTGTCCGGCTCGTCGAGCAGCAGCACCTCGTCGGTGCCGCGCAGCAGCAGGTCGAGGGCGAACCGTTTCTGCTCGCCGCCGGAGAGGGTGCGCACCACGCGGTGCTTGGCCTCCTCCCACGGCTTGCCGAGGATCGCGACCGCCACCGTGTCGAAGACCACCTCGGCGTCGTATCCGCCGGCTTCGCCCCAGGCGGCCAGCGCGTTCGCGTACGCGATCTGGCTCTTCTCGGTCTCGTCCAGCCCCGCCGTCGCCCGGGCCAGCCGCTCGCCCGCCTCCCGCAGCGGCGGCCCGACCAGCGACAGCGCCAGGTCCTCCAGCGTCCGGTCGTCCCCGATCATGCCGATGAACTGGCGCATCACGCCCAGCCCGCCGACCCGGGCGACGGTCCCGGACTGCATCGGGATGTCGCCGGCCACCATCCGCAGCAGGGTGGTCTTGCCCGCCCCGTTCGGCCCGACCAGCGCGACCTTGGCGCCCTCACCGACCCGGAACGACACGTCGGCGAACAACTCCCGGCCGTCCGGCAGGACGAACCCGGCGCCGGCCACATCCACGTAACCCATGCCCGGCATCCTGCCTGGTGAAGGTCTCAGACAGCAGCCGGTTTTCCGGTCACCCGGAGCACCCGGAAGCCCTTCTGGCTGGCGATCCGCTCCACCTGCCAGCCCTTGCCGGTCAGCCAGGTGTGCAGCGAGTCACCACCGAGGTTCCGGTTGATCACCAGCCAGGCGACGCCGCCCGGGGCCAGCCGGGGCAGCCAGCGGTCCATCAGCGCGTGCAGCTCGGCCTTGCCGACGTGGGTGGGCGGGTTGCTCCAGATCTCGGTGAACGTGACGTCGGCCGGCACCTCGTCCGGCGGGCTCACCCGGACCCGGGCGGCCAGCCCCAGAGCGGCCGCGTTCTCGGTGGTGAGGTCACGGGCCCGGGAGTTCACATCGATCGCGTGGACGGTCGCGCCGGGCGCCTCGGTGGCCAGCACGCAGGTGATCGGGCCGTAGCCGCAGCCGAGGTCGAGCAGCGCACCCTCGGTGCCGGCGCCGGGCAGCTCGGCCTTGCGCAGCAGCACCGCGGTCCCCGGGTCGAGCCGGCCGGCCGAGAACACCCCGGAGGCCACCGCGAGCCGGTAGTCCCGGCCGGCCACACTGAACTCGATCTCACCCCGGCGCATCGGGGCGTCCGGGTCGGTGCTGAAGTAATGCTCGGCGGTCACCCGCTCAGTCTCCCGCGTCACAACGGCGCCGCGGTGACCGGGTGGCGGACACGCTGTGCGTTCATCGATCGACGTGCGCTCCTACGTTGTCACCCATGCGGTACGCCACCCCGAACCGCTCCGCCCACCGCGCCACCCCGGCACTCGACCTGATGTTCCTGGTCCGGAGCCTTCCCCGGCCCAGCGCCGGCCAGCACCGCCAGCACACCCGGACTCAGGCCCGCCCGCGACGGCACGCCTGGCGTGAGCCGTATCCCGCCCAGTTGCTCACCCGCGGCCTGGCCGCCCTGATCGTGCTGGGCATCTTCCTGACGTCCGGCTTCCTGATCGTCGCCGACGATCCGCAGGACCCGGCCGGCCCGTCCGCCGCCGACCGGGCGCCGCTCACCGTCCCGGAGACCTTTCCGGCCGGCGCCGCCGGCTACCGGGTGGAACGAGCGGTGGCCGAGGCCGACTGCCGGCTCGCGGTCACCGGCGACCTGCGGTCCGCGCTGTCCGGGTACGGCTGCAGCCAGGCCGTGCGAGCCGACCTCACCGTGCCGGACGGGGGCTACCGGGTCACCGCCGGCATCCTGAACCTGGCCGACGCGCAGAGCGCCGCCGCGGTCGCCGACCGGGTCCGCCGGCTGGTCGAGACCGGCGACGGCGGGTTCACCTCGATGGCCGGCGCACCGACCGCCGCGGGCACCCCGATCGGCTGGCGGGCCCGGGGCCACTACCTGATCTACTGCGCGATCGCCGGCCCGGGCGGCGAGCCGGCGCTCGGCGAGGACCCCCGGCTCCCGCAGATCACCGCGCACCTGCTCGACACGTACCTGAGCGACCAGGTCCTGGCCCGCCGTGCGTGAGTGGCGCTCTCCGGCCGGTTCGCGGCCCAACTGATCCAGCCCGCCCACCCAGGGGGGCCACCACCCCGCCAGTATCGCGAGAGATCCCAAGATCCCGCGGTCCGCCTGTGGACAACCCGTGATTGTGGAAATCAGGCGCGCAGACGACGCGTGGCATCCGCACGCGACCCGTACTCCGCCTCACCCGGGTACCCGACCGCGACCAGGGTCAGCCCGTGCGCCGGGGCGACCGTCACCTCGCTTGACCGCTCCCGCAGGGTGAGCAGCTTGGCCGGCCAGTCCGGCTCCCGGCGGCCCTCGCCGACCGCGAGCATCGCGCCGACCAGGCTGCGCACCATGGCCTGGCAGAACGCGTCGGCCTGCACGGTGGCGACCAGCGTGCGGTCCGGCTCGCGGCGCCAGTCCAGCCGGTTGATCGCGCGGATCGTGGTGGCGTGCTCCTTGCGCTTGCAGAAGGCGGCGAAGTCGTGCTCGCCGAGCAGCCCGGCCGCGGCGGCGTTCAGCCGGTCCAGGTCGAGCGGGCGCAGCCAGCCGAGGGTGTCGTAGCGGCGCAGCGGCTCCGGCCCCCAGCCGTCGTCACAGACCCGGTACTCGTAGCGGCGGAAGGTGGCCGAGAACCGGGCGTCGAAGGAGTCCGGCACCGGCAGCACGCCCTTGACCCGGGCGTCCGGCGGCATCAGCGCGCTCAGCCGGCGCAGCAGCGAGCCGGACAGCTCCGCGTAGCGCTCGGCGGGCAGCTCGATGTGGCACACCTGGCCGGTGGCGTGCACCCCGGCGTCGGTCCGGCCGGCCACGGTCAGACCCAGCGGCCAGTCGGCGCCTCCGGCGCCCAGGATGCGCTGAAGGGCTTCGGTCAGAACCCCGGCTACGGTACGACGTCCCGGCTGGGCCGCCCAGCCGGAGAAGTCCGCGCCGTCGTAGGAGACGTCGAGTCGTAGGCGGACGGTGTCGGTCATTCCGCAGCGCGCTCCTCGGCCGTGGCCACGACCCGCCTCGCGCGACCGCTGTCACGGGGCTCCGGTCGTACCGAAAATGATCTTTATCTTGACGGACCCGGCCAAAGGAAAACCCGGCACCCCAAGAGGATGCCGGGTTTCCGTCGACGCGAGGTCAGGCCTTGGCGGTGTCGTCGCCCTCGGCCTGGTCACCGGGGCCCTCGGCACCCTTGTCACCGGAGGCGTTGACCGGCGGCTCGGAGTCCTGGTCGTCGGCGACGGCCGCGGGGGTCGTCTCCTCCGGGGCCAGGGCCTCGACCTTGTCCTGCTGCGCGGTGGCCTTGCGAGCGGCAGCCTTGGCGGCCGGCGCGGTGGTGGCCGCGACCGGAGCCTCCTCGACCAGCTCGATGATCGCCATCGGAGCGGCGTCGCCCTTGCGGGGACCGGTCTTGGTGATCCGGGTGTAACCACCGGGGCGGCCGGTGTACCGCGGAGCGATCTGCTCGAACAGGGCGTACACGACGTCCTTGTCCTTCACGACGGTCAGCACCCGGCGACGGGCGTGCAGGTCGCCCCGCTTGGCCTTCGTGATGAGCTGCTCAGCCAGCGGGCGCAGCCGCTTCGCCTTGGTCTCGGTGGTCTTGATCTTCCCGTGCCGGAAGAGCTCGGTGGCCAGGTTGGCCATGATGAGCTTCTCGTGTGCCGGGCTGCCGCCGAGGCGGGCACCCTTGGTGGGCGTGGGCATTTCAGATGCTCCTTGAAAAGATGGCGCAGGCCCGAGAGCTTAGAGCTGCTCGGTCTCGCGGTAGTCGTCGGTGTCGTAATCCACGTCGCCGAACGAGTCCACGACGTGCGCCGGGTCAAAGGAAGGCGCGCTGTCCTTCAGGCCCAGGCCCATTCCGGCGAGCTTCATCTTGACCTCGTCGATGGACTTCTGGCCGAAGTTCCGGATGTCCAGAAGGTCGGCCTCCGTACGCCCTATCAACTCGCCCACGCTGTTGATGCCCTCGCGCTTGAGGCAGTTGTACGAACGAACGGTGAGGTCCAGCTCCTCGATCGGCAGCGCCAGGTCGGCAGCGAGCTGCGCGTCCTGCGGCGACGGGCCGATGTCGATGCCCTCGGCGGTCTCGTCCAGCTCCCGGCACAGGCCGAAGAGCTCGACCAGGGTCGAGCCGGCCGAGGCCAGCGCGGTCCGCGGCGAGATGGACGCCTTCGACTCGACGTCGATGATCAGACGGTCGAAGTCGGTGCGCTGCTCGACACGGGTCGCCTCGACACGGTAGGTGACCTTGAGCACCGGCGAGTAGATCGAGTCGACCGGGATCCGGCCGATCTCCGCGCCCGCGCTCTTGTTCTGCGCCGCGGTGACGTAGCCACGGCCACGCTCCACGGTCAGCTCCATGTCGAGCCGGCCCTTGCTGTTCAGGGTCGCCAGCTTCAGATCGGGGTTGTGCACCGAGACACCGGCCGGCGGCTGGATGTCGCCGGCGGTCACGTCGCCCGGGCCCTGCTTGCGCAGGTACATGCTGACCGGCTCGTCGTGCTCGGAGCTGACGGTCAGTTCCTTGACGTTCATGACCAGCTCGACCACGTCCTCCTTGACACCGGGGATCGTGGTGAACTCGTGCAGCACGCCGTCGATCTTGATGCTGGTGACCGCCGCGCCCGGGATGGACGAGAGCAGGGTCCGCCGCAGCGAGTTACCGAGGGTGTAGCCGAAGCCCGGCTCCAGAGGCTCGATGGTGAACCGGGAGCGGGTCTCGCTGAGCGACTCCTCCGAGAGGGTCGGCCGCTGGCTGATGAGCACGCTGTTCTTCTTTCTGTCGGGCCACCCGCTATTTGATGGCCGTCCGATGCGTTTTCGAGGTGCCGGCCTCGCGGCCGGCACCTCGAAAGAGCTGCTACTTGGAGTAGAGCTCGACGATCAGCTGCTCCTGGACCTGCGTGTCGATGACAGCGCGGGCCGGGAGCGTGTGGATCAGGATCTTCATCTCGCTCGGGATGGGCTCGAGCCAGGCCGGCACCGGCCGGGAACCGGCCTGGGCCTGCGCGACGACGAAGGGAGTCATCTCCTTGGACTTCTCCCGGAGCGTGACGATGTCGTGCTCCTTCACCCGGTACGACGGGATGTCGACCTTGACGCCGTTCACCAGGAAGTGGCCGTGCTTGACCAGCTGGCGGGCGGCGTCGCGGGACGCGGCGTAGCCGGCCCGGTAGACGACGTTGTCCAGACGCGACTCGAGGATCTGCAGCAGCACCTCACCGGTCTTGCCGGGCTTGGTGACAGCCTCCTCGTAGTACCCGCGGAACTGCTTCTCCAGCACGCCGTAGACGCGGCGGGCCTTCTGCTTCTCGCGGTGCTGGAGCAGGTACTCGGTCTCCTTGGTCCGGCCACGGCCGTGCTGGCCGGGCGGGAAGGGACGCGACTCGAACGGGCACTTCGGCCCGTCGCACTTGCTGCCCTTGAGGAACAGCTTCATCTTCTCGCGGCGGCAGCGCTTGCAGTCCGCACCAACGTAACGAGCCATTGCTTCGATATCTCCCTTAGACCCGGCGACGCTTCGGCGGACGGCACCCGTTGTGCGGCTGCGGGGTCACGTCGGAGATCTGACCGACCTCGAGACCGGCGGCCTGCAGCGAACGGATGGCGGTCTCCCGGCCGGAGCCGGGGCCCTTGACGAACACGTCGACCTTGCGCATGCCGTGCTCCATGGCCCGGCGGGCGGCGGCCTCGGCGGCCAGCTGCGCGGCGAACGGAGTCGACTTGCGGGAGCCCTTGAAGCCCACCTGGCCGGACGAGGCCCAGGAGATGACCGCACCGGTCGGGTCGGTGATCGACACGATGGTGTTGTTGAAGGTGCTCTTGATGTGCGCCTGCCCGTGGGCGACGTTCTTGCGTTCCTTGCGCCGGACCTTCTTGACTGCGGCCCCTGCGCGTGCCTTCGGTGGCATAAGTCAGTGCGCTCCTATTACTTCCGACCGGGCTTCTTCTTACCGGCGACCGTGCGCTTCGGGCCCTTACGGGTACGAGCGTTGGTCCGGGTCCGCTGACCCCGAACGGGCAGGCCCTTGCGGTGGCGGATGCCGGCGTAGCAGCCGATCTCAACCTTGCGGCGGATGTCCGCGGCGACCTCGCGGCGCAGGTCGCCCTCAACCTTGAAGTTGGCCTCAATGTATTCGCGGAGCTTCAGCAGCTCCTCTTCAGTGAGGTCCTTGGCGCGCTTGTTCAGGTCGATCGCCGTAGCGTTCAGTGCTTCGACAGACCGGGTGCGCCCGATCCCGAAGATGTAGGTGAGCGCGATCTCCATCCGCTTCTCGCGGGGAAGATCGACGCCGACGAGACGTGCCATTAGTGGGCGTACTCCTCGTTGTTGTCGCGGAGGTCTGTGCCCGTCCCTCCCCGCCTGCCCGGGCGGGCCCCGGCCTCCGACCGGGGGTACAGCCGCCGGATGGCGGCTGGGACGGGCTTATTCAGTGGTGCGGATCCTGCGCGGGTCTACTCAGCCCTGGCGCTGCTTGTGACGCGGGTCGGTGGAGCAGATGACCATGACCCGGCCGTGCCGCCGGATGATCCGGCAGTTGTTGCAGATCCGCTTGACGCTCGGCTTGACCTTCACGGTTTGCCTTAACTCTCAGTCAGACGGGATGTGGAGACCCCGTGACCCGTTACTTGTAGCGGTAGACGATTCGCCCGCGGGTCAGGTCGTACGGCGAGAGTTCGACGACGACCCTGTCCTCGGGAAGGATGCGGATGTAGTGCTGGCGCATCTTCCCGGAGATGTGTGCCAGGACCTTGTGACCATTGGCGAGCTCAACGCGGAACATGGCGTTCGGCAGGGGCTCGATCACTCGGCCTTCGATCTCGATGGCTCCGTCTTTCTTAGGCATGTCCTCCGCTACCTGACATCGGGTTCTGGGGCAGGCTGTGCAACGTCGTACCCGAACCGCTCGGGGTCCGGACCAGCCGCGGCTCCCTCGGTCCTCGAAGCGCTGAGGACATGAAAGAGTGGACGCTGCGCGCCAGCAAGCCAGTCTACGCGCACGTTTCGGGGACGCCAAACCGAGGTCACCGTTACCCGGAGTCGGGCGTGTCACGCGGGTCCCAGCGGCCTCTCCGGCCTCGCCGGAGGACCCTCGGAAACCCGCTCAGCGGTCCCGACGGCCGCGCTCGGTCAGGGCGCCGACGCCGGTGATGATCACCGGGATCAGCACCCAGGCGGGCCAGAAATAGTAGGCGTGCCCCGCGGTGAACGAGGTGACCGCCCAGATCACCGTGCAGATCAGGAAGGCGGTCAGGGCCGACTGGAAGGTGTGCCGGCCGCCGTGGCCCCGCGCGTCCCTGCCGACCGGCGCAGCGGCCGGGTGCGCCGCCGGCGCGTGCGGCTGCACCTGCGACTGCCGCGGCGGGACGGTGCCCGGCAGGTCGTCGAGGAGACCGTCCAGATCGGCGTAGGTCCGGGCGCTGTAGGCCCGCTGGACCCGCTCGTCGTACTCGTTCAGATCGAGCCGGCCCTCGTCGAGCGCGGTCTTCAACTGATCCGCTACGCGCTGCCGATCACTGTCGCCAGCGCGCATCCCCTCGCGTCCCATGCGTCACAGCATGCCAGGCGCGCGCTCGTGATCCTAGGGCTGCCGAGCGGTCACCAGATCGCCGAGACGGGCCCGGCCGCCGTCCAGGGCGGTGGTCACCCACACCCCGTCGTCCAGCAGCGCCATGGTGTGCTCCACGTGCGCCGCGCGGGACCCGTCCCGGGTCACCACGGTCCAGCCGTCGGAGAGCTCCAGCGTCCGCGGCGAACCCATCGTGATCATCGGCTCGATGGCCAGCGCCATCCCCGCGACCAGCCGCGGGCCCCGCCCCGGCTTGCCGTGGTTGAGCACGTGCGGCTCCTGGTGCATCTCGGTGCCGATGCCGTGCCCGCCGTAGCCGTCGACGATGCCGTACCGCCCGGCCTTGCGGATCACCTTCTCGATGTTGAACGAGATGTCGGTGAGCCGGCCCCGCCCGTTCGCCACCCCGCGGGCGGCGGCGGCGATCCCGGCCCACATCGCGTCCTCGGCCACCTCGGCCATCCGCAGCAGCGCCGGGTCGGTCTCGCCGACGCCCACCGTGATCGCCGAGTCGCCGTGCCAGTCGTTGAGGATCGCGCCGCAGTCCAGCGAGATCAGGTCGCCCTCGACGAGGATCTGCTCGTGGCTCGGGATGCCGTGCACGACCTGCTCGTTGTTCGACGCGCAGATCGAGGCCGGGAAGCCGTGGTAGCCCTTGAACGACGGGATCGCCCCGTGGTCGCGGATCACCTTCTCCGCGATGGCGTCGAGGTCGGCGGTCGAAACGCCGGGGGCGACAGCCTCGCGCATCGCCTCCAGCGCCGCGTGGACGACCAGACCGGCCGCCCGCATCTTCTCGATCTGCTCCGCCGACTTCAGCTGGATCCCGGAATCCTGACGAGACACGTCAGCCTCCGTACGACCGCAGGGCGTCGATCGCGCGCACCGTGACGTCCTCCACCGGGCCGGTCGCGTCGATGCCCACCAGCTTGCCCTGGGCGCCGTAGTAGTCGACCAGGGGCGCGGTCTTGTCCGCGTACTCCACCAGGCGGTTGGCGATCGTCTCGGCCTTGTCGTCGTCCCGCTGGAACAGCTCCGACCCGCAGCGGTCGCAGATGTTCTCCTTGCTGGTCGGGTCGAACTCGACGTGCCAGATCTTGCCGCAGCCCCGGCAGGTCCGGCGGCCGGAGAGCCGCCGGATCACCTCGTCGTCGTCGACCACGAGCTCCATCACCAGGTCCAGCGCGGTGCCCAGGTCGGCGAGCAGCTTGTCCAGCGCGGCGGCCTGCGGCACGGTGCGCGGGAACCCGTCGAGCAGGAAGCCGTCGCCGGCGTCCGGCTCGGCCAGCCGGTCGCGGACCATGTTGATCGTCACCTCGTCCGGCACCAGCTGCCCGGCGTCCATGTACCGCTTGGCCTCGACCCCGAGCGGGGTCCCCTGCGACACGTTGGCCCGGAAGATGTCCCCGGTCGAGATCTTCGGTACGGCGAGATGGGCGGCGATGAACTCAGCCTGGGTCCCCTTGCCGGCCCCCGGAGGGCCCACCAGTACCAGCCGCACCTACATCGCCTCGCTTCGTCCGCAAGAAGCCACGCCAACCGCCGCCAGAGCCCCCCGGCCCCGCGTACCCACTACCGGAGGAACCCTTCGTAGTTCCGCTGCATGAGCTGGCTCTCGATCTGCTTCACCGTCTCCAGGCCGACGCCCACCATGATCAGCACGGCGGTGCCACCGAACGGGAAGTTCTGGTACTGCTTCTGGTCCAGCCAGATGAAGAAGAAGTTCGGCAGGACGGAGATCAGGCCGAGGTAGAGAGCGCCCGGCAGGGTGATCCGGCTGAGGATGAAGTCCAGGTAGTCGGCGGTCGGCTTGCCCGGGCGGATACCCGGGACGAACCCACCGTACTTCTTCATGTTCTCCGCGACCTCGGTCGGGTTGAACGTGATCGACACGTAGAAGTACGTGAAGAAGATGATCAGCAGGAAGTAGACCGTGATGTACAGCCAGCTGGTCGGCGACGCCAGCCAGTTCTGGATCCACACCTGGTAGGGCTTCAGGTTGTTCTGGTCGAAGAACTGCAAGTACAGCTGCGGCAGGTAGAGCAGCGACGACGCGAAGATGACCGGGACGACACCCGCCTGGTTCACCTTCAGCGGGATGTAGGTCGAGGTGCCGCCGTACATCCGCCGGCCGATCATGCGCTTGGCGTACTGCACCGGGATGCGCCGCTGGGCCTGCTCGATGAAGACCACCAGGCCGATGATCACCAGGACCAGCGCGATCACCAGGAGGAACTTGGCGGTGCCGGCGGACTGCTTGATGGTCCAGCCCTCACCGGGGAGGCGGGCCGCGATCGAGGTGAAGATCAGGACGGACATGCCGTTGCCGACGCCACGGTCGGTGACCAGCTCGCCGAGCCACATGACCACACCGGTGCCGGCGGTCATCGTCATCACCAGGACCGTCAGGGTCAGCCACATCGGGATGCCGGTGCCCTCGGGGATGATCTGGTACTGCGGGTTGTCCTGGTCGCACAGACCGCCGAACAGCTGGCCGGTGCGGGCCAGGGCGACGAACGCCGAGGACTGCAGGATCGCCAGGCCCAGGGTGAGGTACCGGGTGTACTGGGTGATCTTCGCCTGACCGGACTGACCCTCCTTGCGGAGCTGCTCGAGCCGCGGAATCACCACGGTCAGCAGCTGCAGGATAATCGACGCGGTGATGTACGGCATGATGCCGAGCGCGAAGACCGAGAGCTGGAGCAGAGCGCCGCCGGAGAACAGGTTCAGCAGGTTCAGAACCTGGTTGCCCGACGCCTCGGTCAGCTTCAGACAGGCCCGCACATTGGTGTACGACACGCCGGGGCTGGGCAAGGTGGCGCCGAGCCGGTAAATGGCGATCATCGCGACCGTGAACAACAATTTCTTGCGCAGGTCAGGCGTCCGCAACGCACTCGTAAAAGCGGAGAGCAACTTCTTCCTCCTGCGCGAGGTGACCGCCGGTCGGCGGTACGGGGGGAGGGCAACGGTCCGGATGACCGATGTCCCTAGCTGGAAACGGACTCTAACAGTCTTGGCCAGCCGTGGTCAGCCACGGTAGCCGTCCACGCGGCGCTGCGTCACGACCAATCACATAAGTGCTGGTCAAACGCCACAAGGGGATGCTCGCCGAACATCAGTCCGGACGAGCATCCCCGCAAGCCTCACAGCTCGGTGGTGGACCCACCCGCGGCTGCGATCTTCTCCTTGGCCGACTCGCTGAACGCGTGCGCCGACAGGGTCAGCGACACACCACCCAGCTCGCCGGAGCCCAGCACCTTGACCGGCTGGCCCTTGCGCACCGCGCCGGCCTCGACCAGCTCGGCCGGGCCGACCTCGCCGCCGTTCGGGAACAGCTCGGCGAGGCGGTCCAGGTTGACGACCTGGAAGACGACCTTGTTGCGCGGCCGGTTCTTCAGGCCCTTGAGCTTCGGCAGGCGCATGTGGATAGGCATCTGCCCACCCTCGAACGACGCCGGAGTGTTCTTCCGGGCGCCGGTGCCCTTGGTACCGCGACCGGCCGTCTTGCCCTTGGAGCCCTCACCACGACCCACGCGGGTCTTCTTGGTCTTGGCCCCGGGAGCCGGCTTCAGGTCATGAATCTTGATCGCCATTACTCGACCTCCTCGACAGTGACGAGGTGGTTCACGGCGAAGATCATGCCCCGGATCTCGGGACGGTCCTCCTTGACCACCACATCGTTGATCCGCTTGAGGCCGAGCGACCGCAGGGAGTCCCGCTGGTTCTGCTTACGGCCGATCTCGGACCGGATCTGGGTGACCTTCAAGCGAGCCATCAGTGCACCGCCGCTTCCGCACGCGCCGCCAGCATGGCCGCCGGCGCCACGTCCTCGACCGGGAGGCTGCGGCGAGCCGCGACCTGCTCCGGGGACTCGAGGCCCTTCAGCGCCGCCACAGTGGCGTGGACGATGTTGATCGGGTTCGAGGAGCCGAGGCTCTTCGACAGGATGTCGTGGATGCCCGCGCACTCCAGCACGGCGCGCACCGGGCCACCGGCGATGACACCGGTACCAGCGGACGCCGGCTTGAGCAGGACGACACCCGCGGCAGCCTCACCCGTGATCGGGTGCGGAATGGTCGCACCGATCCGCGGGACCTTGAAGAAGTGCTTCTTGGCCTCCTCGACGCCCTTGGCGATCGCCGCGGGCACCTCCTTGGCCTTTCCGTAACCGACACCGACGGTGCCGTCACCGTCGCCGACGATCACCAGGGCGGTGAAGCTGAAGCGCCGACCACCCTTGACGACCTTGGCGACACGGTTGATCGCGACGACCCGCTCGAGGTGCGGGGTCTTCTCGACGGGCGCGTTGCCGCGACCGCCCTCACGACGGTTGTCGCGGCGGCCGCCACCCTCGTTGTTACCGCCGGACCCGCCGCCACGGCGCTGCTGACCAGGCATTGGTCAATTCCTCCTAGAACTCGAGTCCGGCTTCGCGAGCGGCATCGGCAAGCGCGGCGATACGCCCCGCGTACTTGTTGCCACCGCGGTCGAAGACGACCTTGGAAATACCCGCGGCCTTGGCCCGCTCGGCGAGGAGCGTGCCGACCTTGCCGGCCTGCGCGCTCTTGTCGCCCTCGGTGCCCCGGATCGTGGTGTCGAGGGTCGAGGCCGAAGCGAGCGTGTGGCCCTTGAGGTCGTCGATGATCTGCGCGGTGATGTTCCGCGTAGACCGGGTGACGACCAGACGGGGACGCTCGGCGGTGCCGCGCACGTTCTTGCGGACCCGGAAGTGCCGACGCGCCTTGCCAACGGCGCGCCGAGCGGCGACACCGCCGCCATTGCGGCGCTTGAGCAGCGTGGCGGTCACTTCTTACCTGCCTTTCCAGCCTTGCGGCGGATGACCTCGCCCTGGTACTTGACGCCCTTGCCCTTGTAGGGCTCCGGCGGGCGGATCTTCCGGATGTTGGCGGCGACCTCGCCGACCAGCTGCTTGTCGATGCCCGCCACGGTGAACTGGGTGGGCTTCTCCACCGAGAAGGTGATGCCGGCCGGCGGCACGATGTTCACCGGGTGCGAGAACCCGAGAGCGAACTCCAGGTCCTTGCCCTTGGCGGTGACACGGTAACCGGTGCCGTTGATCTCGAGGGTCTTCTTGTAGCCCTCGGTCACACCGACGATCATGTTGGCGACCAGGGTGCGCGAGAGACCGTGCAGCTCCTTGGCCTTGCGCTCGTCGTTCGGGCGGTTGACGACCAGCTCGGCGCCCTCCTGGGACACCGTGATCGGCTCGGCCACGGTGTGCGAGAGCTCGCCCTTGGGGCCCTTGACCTTGACGGTCTGGCCCGTGATGGTGACGTCGACGCCGGCCGGGACCGGGATCGACTTACGTCCGATTCGCGACATGTCTAAGTCTCCAGTTACCAGACGAAGGCGAGGACTTCCCCGCCAACGCTCCGCTTGCGGGCCTGCTTGTCGGTCAGCAGTCCCTGGGACGTCGAAATGATCGCGACACCGAGGCCACCGAGCACGCGGGGCAGCTCGTCGGACTTGGCGTAAACCCGCAGGCCCGGCTTCGAGACGCGCTTGATGCCGGCGAGGCTGCGCTCGCGGTTCTGGCCGTACTTGAGCTCAACGACCAGACGCTTGCCGACCGCGCCCTCCTCGGGCTCCTCAGACGTCCAGGACGCGATGTAGCCCTCCGCCTTGAGGACCTCGGCGATGTTCGCCTTGATCTTCGAGTACGGCATGGTCACCTTGTCGTGGTACGCCTGGTTGGCGTTGCGCAGACGCGTCAGCATGTCTGCGATCGGGTCCGTCATCGTCATGGGTATTCGTCAACCTTTCTCGCCGGGGTTCCCGGTGTTGAAGCCAGGCCTACGGCGAAGCGGTATTTCTAAGTCGGGTTACCAGGAGGCCTTGGACACGCCGGGCAGCTCACCACGGTGAGCCATGTCCCGCACGCAAACCCGGCACAGGCCGAACTTGCGGTAGACCGAGTGCGGGCGACCGCACTTCTGGCAGCGGGTGTAAGCGCGCACGGCGAACTTCGGCTTCGCGGCCGCCTTGAGGATCAGCGCCTTCTTAGCCATGCTCAGTTCTCCTTGAACGGGAAGCCCAGGAGCTTCAGCAGCGCCCGGCCCTCGTCGTCGGTCGTGGCCGTCGTGACGATCGTGATGTCCATGCCCCGCGGCCGGTCGATCTTGTCCTGATCGATCTCGTGGAACACCGACTGCTCGGTCAGGCCGAAGGTGTAGTTGCCGTGGCCGTCCAGCTTGCGACCGTCGAGACCACGGAAGTCACGGATACGCGGCAGCGAGATGGACAGCAGCCGGTCCAGGAACTCCCACATCCGGTCGCCGCGGAGGGTGACCTTGGCGCCGATCGGCATGCCCTCACGGAGCTTGAACTGCGCGATCGACTTGGTCGCCCGCCGCACCAGCGGCTTCTGGCCGGTGATCGTGGTCAGGTCACGCACCGCGCCGTCGATCAGCTTGGCGTCCCGGGCAGCCTCGCCGACACCCATGTTCACGACGACCTTGACCAGGCCGGGGATCTGCATGGGGTTGCCGTACTTGTACTGCTCCTGCAGCGCCGGGAGGACCTCGGCCCGGTACTTGCTCTTCAGACGCGGCTGCGTCTTCGTCTCAGTGGCGGCAGTCATCACAGTTCCTTACCGGTCGTACGCGCGATACGGACCTTGGTGCCGTTCTCGTCGATCCGGTAACCGATCCGGGTCGGCTTACCCTGGTCGTCCAGGATCTGCACGTTGGAGATGTGGATCGCGGCTTCCTGCGTGACGATGCCACCGGTCTTCGAACCACGCTGGGTGGTGCGGATGCGTTCGTGCTTCTTGACCCGATTGACGCCCTCGACCAGGACCTTGTCCTGCCGCGGGAAGGCCGCGATGACCTTACCCTTGGCACCCTTGTCCTTGCCGGCGATGACGACGACCGTGTCGCCCTTCTTGATCTTCACGGTCAGAGCACCTCCGGCGCCAGGCTGATGATCTTCATGAACCGCTTGTCGCGCAGCTCGCGGCCGACCGGGCCGAAGATGCGGGTACCGCGGGGGTCCCCGCCGTCCTTGATGATGACGGCGGCGTTCTCGTCGAAGCGGATGTACGAGCCGTCCGGACGACGCCGTTCCTTGCTGGTGCGGACGATGACCGCCTTGACGACGTCACCCTTCTTCACACCGGCGCCGGGGATGGCGTCCTTGACCGTGGCCACGATGACGTCGCCGATGCTCGCGTAACGGCGACCGGAGCCACCGAGTACGCGGATGCACAGGATCTCCCGGGCACCCGTGTTGTCGGCGACGCGCAGTCGCGACTCCTGCTGGATCACGTCTGTCTCCTATGTCTGCCAGTTCTCCGGAAACGCACCGAAGCTTGGCGGAACGATGGTCCGCTGGGCCGGCCGTAGCCGGCCCAGCGTACTCACTTGGCCTTTTCGAGGATCTCCACGATCCGCCACCGCTTGGTGGCGGAGAGCGGACGAGTCTCCATGATCGAGACACGGTCGCCGATGCCCGCCGAGTTCTGCTCGTCGTGCACCTTCAGCTTGCGGGTACGGCGGATGACCTTGCCGTACAGCGCGTGCTTGACCCGGTCCTCGACCTCGACGACGACGGTCTTGTCCATCTTGTCGCTGACCACGAGACCCTCACGCACCTTGCGCTGAGCGCGCGGAGCGGCGGTGGTGTTCTCACTCATGCCGTCACCTCATCCGGCGCGACCGAGAGACCCAGCTCCCGCTCACGCATGATCGTGTAGATCTTCGCGACGTCCTTGCGGACGACCTGCAGCCGACGGTGATTGTCGAGCTGGCCGGTCGCGCGCTGCACGCGAAGGTTGAACAGCTCCGCCTTGGCCTCCCGCAGCTTCGCGACCAGCTCCTCCTCGGAGAGTTCGCGGAGCTCGGCTGCCTTAACGCCCGCTGCCATCAGCTTTCACCCACTTCGCGCGTCACGATGCGGCACTTCATCGGGAGCTTGTGGATCGCGCGGCGCATCGCCTCACGCGCGACCGTCTCGTTCGGGAACGACATCTCGAAGAGGATGCGACCCGGCTTGACGTTCGCCACCCACCACTCGGGAGAACCCTTACCGGAACCCATCCGGGTCTCGGCCGGCTTCTTGGTCAGAGCCTGGTCCGGGAAGATCGAGATCCAGACCTTACCGCCACGCTTGATGTGACGGGTCATCGCGATACGCGCCGACTCGATCTGCCGGTTCGTCACGTACGCGGGCTCCAGCGCCTGGATACCGAACTCGCCGAAGACGACCCGGTTGCCGCCCTTGGACGCGCCGTGGCGGTCCGGGTGGTGCGGCTTACGGAAGCCCTTTGGGGGCTTACGCGGCATCAGCATGTGTCAGCCCTCCTGCTGCGTCTCGGCCGGAGCCGGAGCCGCGGCAACCGCGGCGTCGTTCGCATTGTCGCCGTCGGCGGTGGACCGGGACTGGGCCGCAGCCCGGCCGGCCTCGGTGCCACCCGCGGTCGTGCCGGACGAACCGGAACGGCCACGGCGCGGACGCTCGGGACGGTCGGCACGGTCGCGGCGCGGACGCGCCGGCGCCTCGGCCACAGCCTCGCGGCCCGGAACGGCGTCGCCCTTGTAGATCCAGACCTTCACGCCGATCCGGCCGAACGTGGTACGGGCCTCGAAGAAGCCGTACTCGATGTTCGCCCGCAGCGTGTGCAGCGGAACGCGACCCTCACGGTAGAACTCCGTGCGGCTCATCTCCGCGCCGCCGAGGCGGCCGGAGACCTGCACCCGGATGCCCTTGCAGATCGGGTTCTTCATGGCCGACTGCATGGCCTTGCGCATCGCCCGGCGGAAGCTGACCCGGGAGGACAGCTGCTCGGCGACGCCCTGGGCCACCAGCTGCGCGTCCGACTCGGGGCTCTTCACCTCGAGGATGTTCAGCTGGACCTGCTTGCCGGTGAGCTTCTCGAGCTCGCCGCGGATCCGGTCGGCCTCCGCGCCCTTACGGCCGATGACGATGCCCGGCCGGGCGGTGTGGATGTCGACCCGGACCCGGTCGCGGGTCCGCTCGATGTCCACCTTGGAGATGCCGGCGCGCTCGAGGCCCTTGGACATCATCCGGCGGATCTTGACGTCCTCGCCGATGTAGTCCTTGTAGAGCTTGTCCGCGAACCAGCGGCTCTTCCAGTCGGTGGAGATGCCGAGGCGGAACCCGGTGGGGTGAACCTTCTGACCCATTACTCGGCACCCTCCGTGCTCTGGGACTCGGCGGCAGCAGGCTCGGCGGCCTTGTCAGCCTTCTTCGCCGCTGCCTTCTTCGCCGGGCGGTCCGACTGGACCGCCTCGACCGCGATCGTGATGTGACACGTGCGCTTGCGGATCCGGTACGCCCGGCCCTGCGCCCGCGGACGGAACCGCTTGAGCGTCGGACCCTCGTCGACGAACGCCTCGCTCACGAGGAGGGCGTCGGGGTCGAGCCGCTCGTTGTTCTCCGCGTTCGCCACGGCACTGGCAAGCACCTTGTAGACCTGCTCGCTGGCGGCCTGCGGCGCGAACTGCAGGACGGTCAGCGCCTCCTTCGCGGGCAGACCGCGGACGAGGTTGACCACCCGGCGCGCCTTGGTCGGCGAGAGGCGCACGTGTCGCGCAATCGCCCGCGCGCCCGGAAGCACCGGAGCGTCGCCCTTTGCTGGCATCGCTGTAGCTCCTAAATCCTCTAATCCGTGTATCTGCTTAGCGACGACGGCTCTTGCGGTCGTCCTTCTCGTGACCCTTGAACGTGCGGGTCAGAGCGAACTCGCCGAGCTTGTGCCCGACCATCGCCTCGGTGACGAACACCGGGACGTGCTTGCGCCCGTCGTGCACGGCGATCGTGTGCCCGAGCATGTCCGGGATGATGGTCGAACGCCGCGACCAGGTCTTGATGACGTTCTTCGAGTTCTTCTCGTTCTGGACTTCCACCTTCTTGAGCAGGTGGTCGTCGACGAACGGGCCCTTCTTCAGGCTGCGAGGCATCTTTTAACTCCCGTTACCCGCGCTTGCGGGTGGCGTAGCGGCGGCGAACGATCAGCTTGTCGCTCTCCTGGCCCTTGCGGCGGGTACGGCCCTCCGGCTTACCAGCCGGGTTGACCGGGTGACGACCACCGGAGGTCTTACCCTCACCACCACCGTGCGGGTGGTCGACGGGGTTCATGGCGACACCACGGACGGTCGGGCGCTTGCCCTTCCACCGCATACGGCCGGCCTTACCCCAGTTGATGTTCGACTGCTCGGCGTTGCCGATCTCGCCGACGGTGGCGCGGCAGCGCACGTCGACGCGACGGATCTCACCGGAGGGCATACGCAGCGTGGCGTACACACCCTCACGGCCGAGCAGCTGGATGCCCACGCCGGCCGAACGGGCCAGCTTGGCGCCACCGCCGGGACGAAGCTCCACACCGTGGATCGTCGTACCGACCGGGATGTTGCGCAGCGGCAGGTTGTTGCCCGGCTTGATGTCCGCGCCCACACCCGACTCGACGCGGTCGCCCTGCTTCAGGTCCTTCGGCGCCAGGATGTAGCGCTTCTCACCGTCCGCGTAGTGCAGCAGCGCGATGCGCGAGGTGCGGTTGGGGTCGTACTCGATGTGAGCGACCTTGGCCGGCACGCCGTCCTTGTCGTTCCGCTTGAAGTCGATCAGCCGGTACTGCCGCTTGTGGCCACCGCCCTGGTGCCGCGTGGTGATGCGGCCGTGGACGTTGCGACCACCCTTCTTGGGCAGCGGAACCAGCAGAGACTTCTCCGGCGTCGACCGGGTGATCTCGGCGAAGTCGGCGACGCTCGAGCCGCGGCGGCCCGGCGTGGTCGGCTTGTACTTACGGATTCCCATGATTCACAAACCCCTTAGCTGACCGGGCCGCCGAAGGCCTCGATACGGTCACCGTCAGCCAGCTTCACCATCGCGCGCTTGGTCGCCTTGCGCTGACCGAAGCCGGTCCGGGTGCGCTTGCGCTTGCCCTCGCGGTTCGCGGTGTTCACCGTCAGCACGCGGACGTTGAAGATCTGCTGGATCGCGATCTTGATCTGGGTCTTGTTCGCGTCCGGGTGGACGAGGAACGTGTACCAGTTCTGGTCGAGAACGCTGTAGCTCTTCTCGGAGACCACCGGGGCGACGATGATGTCGCGCGGGTCGGCGATCGTGCTCACTTGTCGCCCTCCTCGGACTTCTCGGTCCCGCCCAGGAACTCGTCGAGCGCGACCTTGGTGAAGACGACCTCGTCGGCGACCAGCACGTCGTACGTGTTCAGCTGGCCGGCCTCGATGAGGTGCACGGTCGGCTCGTTGCGGAGCGAGATCCAGTTCAGCTCGTCCTGGCTGTCCAGCACGACGAGGATCTTCTTGGTCTGCGCGACCTTCCGCAGCGTGGCGACGGCGGCCTTGGTCGACGGCGTCTCGCCGGTGACGAAGGACTCGACGACGAACACGCGGCCGTCCCGGGCCCGGTCCGAGAGGGCGCCACGGAGCGCGGCGGCCTTCATCTTCTTCGGGGTCCGCTGGCTGTAGTCGCGCGGCACCGGGCCGTGCACGACGCCACCACCGGTGAACTGCGGCGCGCGGATCGAGCCCTGGCGGGCGCGACCGGTGCCCTTCTGCTTGTACGGCTTCTTGCCGCCGCCGGCGACCTCGCCGCGGGTCTTCGCCTTGTGCGTACCCTGCCGGGCCGCGGCCAGCTGGGCCACGACGACCTGGTGCATCAGCGGGATGTTCGCCTGGGCGTCGAAGACGCTGGCGGGCAGGTCGACCGAGCCGGCCTTGGCGCCCTCGGCGTTGATGATGTCGACCGAGCTCACTTGGCACCGCCCTTCTTGGCCGCGCTACGGACCAGGATCAGCGCACCCTTGGGGCCGGGCACCGCGCCCTTGACCAGGATCAGGTTGCGCTCGGTGTCGACCGCCTGAATCGTCAGGTTCTGGACGGTGTAGCGCTTGCTACCCATCCGGCCGGCCATCCGGACGCCCTTGAAGACGCGGCCGGGGGTGGCGCAGGCGCCGATCGAGCCGGGCGAGCGGTGCTTGCGCTCGACACCGTGGCTCGCGCGCAGACCGTGGAAGCCGTGCCGCTTCATGACACCGGCGTAGCCCTTGCCCTTGGTCTTGCCGGTCACGTCGATCGGCTGGCCCGCGGCGAACGCGTCGACGGTGACTTCCTGGCCGAGCTCGTACTCGCTCGCGTCGACGGTGCGAAGCTCGACGAGGTGACGCCGCGGCGACACACCGGCCTTCGCGTAGTGGCCGCTCTCCGGCTTGTTGACCTTGCGGGGGTCAATCGCGCCGTACGCCAGCTGGACAGCCGAGTAGCCGTCCTTCTCAGAGGTGCGGACCTGGGTCACGACGCACGGGCCGGCCTGCACCACGGTTACCGGGACGACCTTGTTGTTGTCCCAGACCTGGGTCATGCCGAGCTTGGCGCCCAGGATCCCCTTCACTTGCCTGTCCATTTGTCCGGATCCCTACAGCTTGATCTCGATGTCGACGCCAGCCGGCAGGTCGAGGCGCATGAGCGAGTCGACCGTCTTCGGGGTCGGGTCGATGATGTCGATCAGACGCTTGTGCGTGCGCATCTCGAAGTGCTCGCGCGAGTCCTTGTACTTGTGCGGCGAACGGATCACGCAGAAACGGTTGATCTCCGTGGGCAGCGGCACCGGGCCTGCGACCTGCGCCCCGGTACGCGTCACCGTCTCGACGATCTTCCGCGCCGAGGAGTCGACGACCTCGTGGTCATAGGCCTTGAGCCGGATGCGGATCTTCTGTCCCGCCATGGTGGCTTCTGTTTCCTTCTCTCGATGCCGCTACGTGCGGAAGCGGTGGCCTCCACATGCCCGCAGGACCGTTGATCCTGCGTTGTCCGACCCCCGCGGTCGGGCGTGTCGCGCCTCGTCACAGAGTGCTGGGCACTCAGCTTCCGGCCTCCACCCCGTCTCGGGGCGGACGCGATCGCGGGGATCTGGGGCGCCGGGCGGCAAAGAAACACACCCGGACACCCGGCGAGGGTGGGTAGTTGATCAAAGTCAAAGTTGACCTGGCTCGACTACCCACCCCGCGCGGACGCAACCTGACTAGTATGCCGGATTAACTCCGGCATTGCTAATCGGGGTCACCAACGAGGGGTGTTCACCGAAGTGAACACCCCTCAAAATCACTTGATGATCTTCGTGACCGTGCCGGCGCCGACGGTGCGGCCACCCTCACGGATCGCGAACTTCAGACCCTGCTCCATGGCGATCGGCTGGATCAGCTTCACGGCCATCGAGGTGGAGTCGCCGGGCATGACCATCTCGGTGCCCTCGGGCAGCGTGACGACGCCGGTGACGTCCGTGGTGCGGAAGTAGAACTGCGGCCGGTAGTTCTGGAAGAACGGGGTGTGCCGGCCACCCTCCTCCTTCGAGAGGATGTAGACCTGGCCCTCGAACTCCGTGTGCGGAGTCGTGGTGCCCGGCTTCACGACGACCATGCCGCGCTCGACGTCCTCGCGCTTGATGCCGCGGAGCAGCAGACCGACGTTCTCACCCGCGCGGGCCTCGTCGAGCAGCTTGCGGAACATCTCGATGCCGGTGCAGACGGTCTTGGTCGACTTCTCGCGGATACCGACGATCTCGACCTCCTCGTTCGGCTTGAGGATGCCGCGCTCGGCGCGACCGGTCACCACGGTGCCACGACCGGTGATCGTGAAGACGTCCTCGATCGGCATGAGGAACGGCTTCTCGGTCTCACGCTCGGGCTGCGGGATCGCGGTGTCGACCGCGTTCATCAGCTCCATGAGGCGGCCGGTCCACTCCGGGTCGCCCTCGAGCGCCTTGAGCGCCGAGACGCGCACGACCGGCAGGTCGTCGCCCGGGAACTCGTAGGTGCTGAGCAGCTCGCGGACCTCGAGCTCGACGAGCTCCAGGAGCTCCTCGTCCTCGACCATGTCGCTCTTGTTCAGGGCGACGACGATGTACGGAACGCCGACCTGGCGGGCCAGGAGGACGTGCTCCTTGGTCTGCGGCATCGGGCCGTCGGTGGCGGCCACGACCAGGATCGCGCCGTCCATCTGGGCGGCACCGGTGATCATGTTCTTGATGTAGTCGGCGTGGCCGGGGCAGTCCACGTGCGCGTAGTGGCGCGCCGCGGTCTGGTACTCGACGTGCGCGATGGAGATCGTGATACCACGAGCCTTCTCCTCCGGCGCCTTGTCGATCTCGTCGAACGGGGTGTACGGGTTCAGCTCGGGGAACTCGTCGTGCAGGACCTTGGTGATGGCCGCAGTCAGCGTCGTCTTACCGTGGTCGATGTGACCAATGGTGCCGATGTTGACGTGCGGCTTAGTCCGCTCGAACTTCGCCTTCGCCACTGGTGTCCTCCTGTGGACTGATCATTACTTTTCGCCCGGCACGCCGATAAGGCGCTCAGGACTCTGTCGACTGCTCGTGCACGTGCGGCCCTCGACGGGCCGCACGTGCCTCAACGCGTCAGGCGCCGGTGGCCTTAGCGATGATCTCCTTCGCCACGTTCTGCGGAACCTCGGCGTAGGAGTCGAACTGCATGCTGTAGCTAGCCCGGCCCGCAGTCTTCGACCGCAGGTCGCCGACGTAGCCGAACATCTCCGAGAGCGGCACCAGAGCCTTGACGACGCGGGCGCCGTGACGCTCCTCCATCGACTGGATCATGCCACGACGGGAGTTGAGGTCGCCGATCACGTCACCCATGTTGTCCTCAGGGGTGGTGACCTCGACGGACATCATCGGCTCCAGCAGTGCGGGGTCGGCCTTGCGGGCCGCCTCCTTCATCGCCATGGAGCCGGCGATCTTGAACGCCATCTCGGACGAGTCGACCTCGTGGTACTGACCGTCCAGCAGCGTGAACTTGACGCCCACCAGCGGGTAGCCGGCGAGCACGCCGTACTGGAGGGAGTCCTGCGCACCCGCGTCCACCGAGGGGATGAACTCCTTGGGGATACGGCCACCGGTCACCGCGTTGACGAACTCGTAGGTCGGGCCGTCAGCCTCGAGCGACAGCGGCTCGACCTTGACGATGACCTTCGCGTACTGACCCGAGCCACCGGTCTGCTTCTTGTGCACGTAGTCGAGCTTCTCCACGGTGCCGCGGATCGTCTCGCGGTACGCCACCTGCGGCTTACCGATGTTCGCCTCGACGTTGAACTCGCGCCGCATGCGGTCGACGAGGATGTCGAGGTGCAGCTCGCCCATGCCGGCGATGATGGTCTGACCGGTCTCCTCGTCGTTGAAGACCCGGAAGGTCGGGTCCTCCTCGGCGAGGCGCTGGATCGCGGTGCCCAGCTTCTCCTGGTCCGACTTCGTCTTCGGCTCGATGGCGACCTGGATGACCGGCTCCGGGAAGGTCATCGACTCCAGGATGACCGGCTTGGCCGGGTCGCAGAGCGTGTCACCGGTGGTGGTCTGCTTCAGACCCTGGACGGCGATGATGTCGCCGGCCTGCGCGGTGGTGCGCTCCTCACGCTTGTTCGCGTGCATCTGGTAGATCTTGCCGATGCGCTCCTTGCGGTCCTTGGTGGAGTTGATCACCTGGGTACCGGTCTCGAGCGTGCCGGAGTAGACCCGGACGTAGGTCAGCTTGCCGAGGTGCTTGTCGGTCTGGATCTTGAAGGCCAGCGCCGAGAAGGGCTCGTCGTTCGACGGCTTCCGGACCATCGGCGTCTCGCCGTCGGTCGCGGTGCCCTCGATCGCCGGGATGTCCAGCGGCGACGGCAGGAACTCAATGACGGCGTCCAGCATCGGCTGCACACCCTTGTTCTTGAACGCCGAGCCGCAGAGCACCGGGTTGGCCTTGCTGGCGATCGTGGCGCGCCGGATGGCGGCCTTGATCTCCTCGACCGAAACCTCTTCGCCCTCGAGGTACTTCTCCATCACGGCGTCGTCGACGTCCGCCAGGGTCTCGAGCAGCTTCTCGCGCCACTCGGCCGCGGAGTCGGCCAGATCCGCCGGGATCTCCTCGATCGCGTAGTCCTCACCCTTCTGGGTCTCCCCACGCCAGGTGAGCGCGCGCATCTCGATCAGGTCGACGACACCGATGTGGTCGCCCTCGAGCCCGATCGGGATCTGCAGGACCAGCGGCGTCGCGTTCAGCCGGTCGATCATCATCTGCACGCAACGGAAGAAGTCCGCGCCGGTCCGGTCGAGCTTGTTGACGAAGCACATCCGGGGGACGTGGTACTTGTCCGCCTGGCGCCAGACGTTCTCGGTCTGCGGCTCCACGCCGGCAACGCCGTCGTAGACCGCCACCGCGCCGTCGAGCACCCGCAGCGACCGCTCGACCTCGACCGTGAAGTCGACGTGGCCGGGCGTGTCGATGATCTGGATCGTGTGACCCTTCCACTCGCACTTGGTGGCGGCGGAAGTGATGGTGATACCGCGCTCCTGCTCCTGCTCCATCCAGTCCATGACGGCAGCGCCCTCGTGGACCTCACCGATCTTGTACGTGATACCGGTGTAGAACAGGATTCGCTCGGTCGTCGTGGTCTTACCAGCATCGATGTGCGCCATGATGCCGATGTTGCGTACCTTGGCGAGCGCGTCTGCGGCGGCCACTTCCATCCCTACTTTTCTTCGTCGTCGTCTCGTGGACCGGTACGACTGCCGTGGCCCGGCGGAATGCCGGGCCCGCAGCAGGGTCTTACCAGCGGTAGTGCGCGAAGGCCTTGTTGGACTCCGCCATCTTGTGGGTGTCCTCGCGACGCTTCACCGCGGCACCGAGGCCGTTGCTGGCGTCCAGCAGCTCGTTCTGCAGCCGCTCGATCATGGTCTTCTCGCGGCGAGCCTTGGAGTACTGGACCAGCCAGCGCAGACCGAGGGTGGTCTGGCGCGGGGTACGCACCTCGACCGGCACCTGGTAGGTCGCGCCACCGACGCGGCGGCTGCGGACCTCGAGGGTCGGCTTCACGTTGTCCATCGCGCGCTTGAGGATGACCACCGGGTCGGTGCCGCTCTTCTCGCGGGCGCCCTCGAGGGCGCCGTACACGATGCGCTCGGCGAGCTGACGCTTGCCGCCGATCAGGATCTTGTTCACCAGCTGGGTGACCAGCGGGGAGTTGTACACCGGGTCAGCGACCACCGGGTGACGCGGAGCGGGGCCCTTACGCGGCATGTCAGCTCTTCTCCTTCTTCGCGCCGTAACGGCTGCGGGCCTGCTTGCGGTTCCGGACACCCTGGGTGTCGAGCGAACCGCGAACGATCTTGTAGCGGACGCCGGGCAGGTCCTTCACGCGGCCGCCACGCACGAGCACGATCGAGTGCTCCTGCAAGTTGTGGCCGACGCCCGGGATGTACGCCGTGACCTCGATCTGGCTGCTCAGCTTCACGCGAGCGACCTTGCGCAGCGCAGAGTTCGGCTTCTTGGGGGTGGTGGTGTACACGCGGGTACACACGCCGCGCCGCTGAGGGCTTCCCTTCAGTGCCGGCGTCTTCGTCTTGGTCGTCTTCGCCTGGCGGCCCTTGCGGACCAGCTGCTGGATCGTGGGCACCGGGTTTCTCCGCTCCCTTCGGCCGCTTCCTGTTTACGGCCGCACCGAGTTTTCTGCCTTGTGTGTAGGGCCCTCCCGGAGGGAGTGTCCCGCACCCGCGGTCGGGCGTGTCGTCCGGCTCACGGTCCCGTCGCGCGTGATTGATTCACGCGTCCCGGATCTAGTCTTTGTCAGGACATGGGTTCATGCCGAACCCAGCCCGTCGTGCGGCTTTACCCGTCGTACGTTCCGATTCGGGTGCACGCACGAGTTGCCCGGGCGAGCCCGGGCACGAGGGGAAAGAGTACCCACCCCAAGCACCCAGGTCAAAATGAACCAGTCAGATCAGACCTGGGCTCCCACGATGGACATCTCCGTATACCAGTGTACCGGGTGGCCTGGCGCGGCCATGCCGCGGTGCCGGATCCCGGCGCCGGCGCCGTCATGAACCTTGTAACACCAATCCCAGCACCAACGCGAGGAGCGATATTCCCGCGCCCGCCCCGCCGCACGAGATCCCGGCGATCGCCAGCCCGCGCCCGGTGAACCGGACCCGGCCCGGCATGCCGGAGCGCCGGATCTGCCGCATCGCGATCAGCGAGGCGGCCACCGCTCCCCCGCCGGCCAGCACGCTGAGCAGGGTGAAGGCACCGGCCACCCAACTACCCGCGCCGCCGAAGCCGAAACAGATCACCAGGATCGAGACCAGGATCGAGCCGATCCCGGCGGCCAGGCCGCCGATCGCCAGCCCCGAGGTGATCGGCACCACCCGGAGCTGGAGCAGGCCGAAGTCCGTCCCGCTCACCACATCCACCCGTTCCGCCTCCCAGCCGCTGGCCGACTGGGGCGGCAGCGGTGGGCCGTATGGCGGCGGTCCGTAGGGCGGGGGCGGGGGTTGCATCATGTTCAGAAGCATGTCACCCGGACGCGCCGTGGCGCAGCCCGGGCCGGGGCCGGATCAGTCGGTACCCGGCGCGAAATCCGGGCCCGGCGCGGCGGCCAGGTGCAGCAGGCCGGCGATCCCGGCCACCACCAGGGTGACCAGGGCCAGCACCAGCCCGGCCCAGGCCAGTGTGCGGCCCCGGCGGATCCAGCGGCCACCGGTCAGGTAGCCGCCGGCGGCGAACGCCTCCCGGGTCGTCTGCCGGGCCAGCAGCAGGGCGACGGTGCCCGGGATCACCCCGCCGACCAGCGGGCCGGTCAGCAGGGCGACCAGGCCCAGCGCGAAGACCGCCCGCGCCTTCGTCGAGGGCGCCGGCTCCGGATCCAGCGGGTGGCGGGCATGCAGGGCTTCAGCGCTCACCCGTCCATCCTAGAAGCGCCGCTGGGGCGGCCGCGCGATGCGCGACCGCCCCAGGCGGATACAGCTCTTCCGGTACGGCCTCAGCCCCTGGTGCGGCGTCGGCCTTCCCGGTACGGCGTCAGCGGTACGACCCGAAGTCGAAGTCGTCCAGCGGAACAGCCTGGCCACTGGCCGGCCCGAAGCCGTAGTCGGTCTCCGGGTACCCGGTCATCGAGTACACCTTGGCCTTGGCCTCCTCGGTCGGCTCGACCCGGATGTTCCGGTACTTGGAGATACCGGTACCGGCCGGGATGAGCTTACCGATGATGACGTTCTCCTTGAGGCCCACCAGCGAGTCGCTGCGCGAGTTGATCGCAGCGTCGGTGAGCACCCGGGTGGTCTCCTGGAAGGAGGCCGCCGAGAGCCAGGAGTCGGTCGCCAGCGAGGCCTTGGTGATACCCATCAGCACCGGACGACCGGCGGCGGGCTCGCCACCCTCGCCCACGAGCCGGCGGTTCTCCGACTCGAAGAGCGCCCGGTCGACCAGCACGCCCGGCAGGAACTCGGTCGCGCCGGAGTCGATGACCGTCACCCGCTTCAGCATCTGGCGGATGATGATCTCGATGTGCTTGTCGTGGATGAGCACACCCTGCGAGCGGTAGACCTCCTGGACCTCACTGGTCAGGTGGACCTGGACCGCGCGCGGACCCATGATGCGCAGCAGCTCGTGCGGGTCGATGGTGCCCTCGGTGAGCTTCTCGCCGACGTTGACGTGGTCGCCGTCGTGCGCCCGCAGCTTGACCCGCTTGGAGATCTTGTCGTACACGATCTCGTCGCTGCCGTCGTCCGGGATCACGATGATCTTGCGCGACCGCTCGCCGTCCTCGATCCGGATGCGGCCGGGGGTGTCGGCGATCGGCGCCTTACCCTTCGGCACCCGGGCCTCGAAGATCTCCTGGACACGCGGCAGACCCTGGGTGATGTCCTCACCCGCGACACCACCGGTGTGGAAGGTACGCATCGTCAGCTGGGTACCCGGCTCACCGATGGACTGGGCCGCGATGATGCCGACCGCCTCACCGATGTCGACCGACTTGCCGGTCGGCAGCGAACGGCCGTAGCAGGCCGCGCACACGCCGAGCTTCGACTCGCAGGTCAGCACGCTGCGCACCCGGACGTTCTCGACGCCCGCCGCGACCAGCTTGTCGACCAGGATCGAGTTGAGGTCGGTGCCCCGGGCGACGACCAGGTTGCCGGCCTCGTCGGTGATGTCGTCGGCGATGGTCCGCGCGTGCACGCCGGTCTCGGCGTGGGTGTGCACGACCAGGGTGCCGTCGGCCTCCCGCTCGCCGACCGCCATCGGGATGGCGCGGTCGGTGCCGCAGTCCTCCTCGCGGATGATGACGTCCTGCGAGACGTCCACCAGACGCCGGGTCAGGTAACCCGAGTCGGCAGTCCGCAGCGCGGTGTCGGCCAGACCCTTCCGGGCACCGTGCGTGGAGATGAAGTACTCCAGCACGGTCAGACCCTCGCGGTACGACGAGGTGATCGGCCGCGGGATGATCTCACCCTTCGGGTTGGCCACCAGGCCACGGATCGCGGCGATCTGCCGGAGCTGCAGCAGGTTACCGCGAGCACCCGAGTTGATCATGACCCAGAGCGGGTTCTCCTGCGGCAGCGAGGTCTCCATCTCCTTGGAGATCTCGTTGGTCGCCTTGGTCCAGATCTCGATCAGCTCGCCGCGGCGCTCCTCGGCGGTCATCAGACCACGCTGGTACTGCTTGTCGATCCGGTCCGCCTCGACCTGGTAGCGCTGCAGGATCTCCGGCTTGCGCGGGGGGCCGATGACGTCGCCCATGCCGATCGTCACACCGGACCAGGTGGCCCAGTGGAAGCCGGCCTCCTTGAGCGCGTCCAGGGTCGCCGCCAGGGCGACCTTGGGGAAGCGCTCGGCGAGGTCGTTGACGATCGCCGACAGCTGACCCTTGCGGATCTCGTAGTTGACGTACCGGTACCCCGGGGGCAGCGTCTCGTTGAAGATGACCCGGCCGAGCGTGGTCTCGACGAGCAGCGGCTCGCCCTCGACCCACTCCTCCGGCGCCTCCCACGCGGCCTGCTTGCCACCGTTGTCGACGCCGATGACGTCGCGCAGGCGGATCTTCACCGGCGCCTGCAGGTGCAGCTCACCGTTGTCGTACGCCATCCGCGCCTCGGCGTCCGAGCTGAATACCCGGCCCTCACCCTTCGCGCCCGGCGTCAGGTGGGTCAGGTGGTACAGCCCGATGATCATGTCCTGGGTGGGCATGGTCACCGGCTTGCCGTCGGCCGGCTTGAGGATGTTGTTCGACGACAGCATCAGGATCCGGGCCTCGGCCTGCGCCTCGGCCGACAGCGGCACGTGCACCGCCATCTGGTCACCGTCGAAGTCCGCGTTGAACGCGGTGCAGACGAGCGGGTGGATCTGGATCGCCTTGCCCTCGACCAGCTGCGGCTCGAAGGCCTGGATGCCCAGACGGTGCAGGGTCGGAGCACGGTTCAGCAGCACCGGGTGCTCGCTGATGACCTCCTCCAGCACGTCCCACACGACCGGCCGCTGCCGCTCGACCATCCGCTTGGCGGACTTGATGTTCTGCGCGTGGTTCAGGTCGACCAGGCGCTTCATCACGAACGGCTTGAACAGCTCCAGCGCCATCTGCTTGGGCAGACCGCACTGGTGCAGCTTCAGCCGCGGGCCGACCACGATGACCGAACGGCCGGAGTAGTCGACGCGCTTGCCGAGCAGGTTCTGCCGGAACCGGCCCTGCTTGCCCTTGAGCATGTCGGAGAGCGACTTCAGCGGGCGGTTACCCGGGCCGGTGACCGGCCGGCCGCGGCGGCCGTTGTCGAACAGCGCGTCGACGGCCTCCTGCAGCATCCGCTTCTCGTTGTTGACGATGATCTCGGGCGCGCCGAGGTCGATCAGTCGCTTGAGGCGGTTGTTCCGGTTGATGACCCGGCGGTACAGGTCGTTCAGGTCGGAGGTGGCGAAGCGGCCACCGTCGAGCTGCACCATCGGGCGCAGGTCCGGCGGGATGACCGGCACGCAGTCGAGCACCATGCCGAGCGGGGAGTTGCGGGTGTTCAGGAACGCCGCGACGACCTTGAGCCGCTTGAGCGCCCGGATCTTCCGCTGGCCCTTACCGGTGCGGATGATCTCCCGAAGGTTCTCCGCCTCGGCGTCCAGGTCCATGTTCTCGAGCAGCGCCTTGATCGCCTCGGCGCCCATCCCGCCGGTGAAGTACTCACCGAAGCGGTCCCGCAGCTCGCGGTAGAGCAGCTCGTCGGTGACCAGCTGCTTCGAGTCGAGCTTGCGGAAGGTGTCGAGCACCTCGTCCAGGCGGTCGATCTCGCGCTGCGCCTTGTCCCGGATCTGGCGCATCTCGCGCTCGCCGGCTTCCTTGACCTTGCGGCGCACGTCGGCCTTGGCACCCTCGGCCTCGAGCTCGGCCAGGTCCTGCTCCAGCTTGGCGGCCCGCTTCTCGATCTCCGAGTCGCGGCCGTTCTCGGACTGCCGCTTCTCCGCGAAGATCTCGTTCTCGATGGTGGACATGTCGCGGTGACGCGCCTCGGCGTCCACGCTGGTGACCACGTACGAGGCGAAGTAGATGATCTTCTCGAGGTCCTTGGGCGCCAGGTCGAGCAGGTAACCCAGGCGGCTCGGCACACCCTTGAAGTACCAGATGTGGGTGACCGAGGCGGCCAGCTCGATGTGGCCCATGCGCTCACGCCGGACCTTGGAGCGGGTCACCTCGACGCCGCAGCGCTCACAGATGATGCCCTTGAACCGGACCCGCTTGTACTTGCCGCAGTAGCACTCCCAGTCCCGCTGCGGACCGAAGATCTTCTCGCAGAAGAGTCCGTCCTTCTCGGGCTTGAGGGTGCGGTAGTTGATCGTCTCGGGCTTCTTGACCTCGCCGTGCGACCACTGCCGGATGTCGTCAGCGGTAGCCAGGCCGATGCGCAACTCGTCGAAGAAGTTGACGTCGAGCACTTGGACTATCCCTCGTGTTTCGTTGCTCGGGTGAATTCAAGGCCGGCGGGGGCGGGCCCCAGAAGAACCGGGGCCCGCTCTCCGTCAGATCTCTTCGACGCTGCTGACGCCCTCGTTCGGGCGCCGCGACAGGTCGATGCCGAGTTCCTCCGCGGCCCGGAAGACCTCGTCGTCGGTCTCACGCATCTCCAGGGCCACACCGTCGCTGGAGAGCACCTCAACGTTCAGGCACAGCGACTGGAGCTCCTTAAGAAGCACCTTGAACGACTCCGGGATTCCCGGCTCCGGGATGTTCTCGCCCTTGACGATGGCCTCGTACACCTTCACGCGGCCGAGAACGTCGTCGGACTTAATGGTGAGCAGCTCCTGCAGCGCGTAAGCAGCGCCGTAGGCCTGCATCGCCCAGCACTCCATCTCGCCGAACCGCTGGCCACCGAACTGGGCCTTACCACCGAGCGGCTGCTGCGTGATCATCGAGTACGGACCGGTCGACCGCGCGTGGATCTTGTCGTCGACCAGGTGGTTCAGCTTCAGGATGTAGACGTAGCCGACCGAGATCGGGTCCGGCAGCGGCTCACCGGAGCGGCCGTCGAACAGCTGCGCCTTGCCGTCACCGTTGACCAGCCGCTTGCCGTCCCGGTTCACCAGGGTCGACTCCAGCAGGCCCTTGATCTCCTCCTCCTGGGCACCGTCGAAGACCGGGGTCGCGACGTTGCTGTCGGCGGGGGACTCGTGCGCCTCGATCGACCGGAGCTGGCGCTTCCAGTCCTCGTCGTCGCCCTCGACCGACCAACCGGTCTTGGCGATCCACCCGAGGTGGGTCTCCAGAACCTGGCCGATGTTCATACGCGACGGGACACCGAGCGGGTTGAGCACGATGTCGACCGGGGTGCCGTCCTCGAGGAACGGCATGTCCTCGACCGGCAGGATCTTGGAGATGACGCCCTTGTTGCCGTGCCGGCCGGCGAGCTTGTCACCGTCCTGGATCTTCCGCTTCTGCGCCACGTAGACCCGGACCAGCTCGTTCACGCCCGGGGGCAGCTCGTCGCCGTCCTCGCGGGAGAACGTCCGGACACCGATGACGGTGCCGGTCTCGCCGTGCGGAACCTTCAGCGAGGTGTCCCGGACCTCCCGGGCCTTCTCACCGAAGATCGCGCGCAGCAGCCGCTCCTCCGGGGTCAGCTCGGTCTCGCCCTTCGGGGTGACCTTGCCGACCAGGATGTCGCCGGGCACGACCTCGGCGCCGATCCGGATGATGCCGCGCTCGTCCAGGTCCGCCAGCATCTCCTCGCTGACGTTCGGGATGTCGCGGGTGATCTCCTCCGGACCCAGCTTGGTGTCGCGGGCGTCGACCTCGTGCTCCTCGATGTGGATCGAGGTGAGCACGTCCTGCTGCACGAGGCGCTGCGACAGGATGATCGCGTCCTCGTAGTTGTGGCCCTCCCAGCACATGAACGCGACCAGGAGGTTGCGGCCCAGGGCCATCTCCCCCTCGTCGGTGCACGGGCCGTCGGCGATGACCTGGCCGGCCTCGACCCGGTCACCCTCGAAGACCACCGGCTTCTGGTTGACGCAGGAGCCGGCGTTCGAGCGGCGGAACTTGTGCAGCAGGTAGGTCCGGCGGTGGCCGTCGTCCTGGTGCACCGTCACGTAGTCGGCGCACAGGTCCTCGACCACACCGGCGACCTCGGCGACGACCACGTCACCGGCGTCGACCGCGGCGCGGTACTCCATGCCGGTGCCGACCAGCGGCGCCTCGGCCTTGACCAGCGGCACGGCCTGACGCTGCATGTTCGCGCCCATGAGGGCACGGTTGGCGTCGTCGTGCTCGAGGAACGGGATCATCGCGGTGGCGACCGAGGTCATCTGCCGCGGCGACACGTCCATGTAGTCGACCTGCTCACCGGGAACGTAGTCGACCTCACCGCCCTTCCGGCGGACCAGGACGCGGTCCTCGGCGAAGGTGCCGTCGCTGGACAGCACCGCGTTCGCCTGGGCCTTGATGAAGCGGTCTTCCTCGTCAGCGGTGAGGTAGTGCACCTCGTCGGTGACGACACCGTTCTCCACCTTGCGGTACGGCGTCTCGATGAAACCGAACGGGTTGACCCGCGCGAACGTGGAGAGCGCGCCGATCAGGCCGATGTTCGGGCCCTCGGGGGTCTCGATCGGGCACATCCGGCCGTAGTGCGACGGGTGCACGTCACGGACCTCGAAGCCGGCCCGCTCACGCGACAGACCACCCGGGCCGAGCGCCGACAGACGGCGACGGTGGGTCAGACCCGCGAGCGGGTTGGTCTGGTCCATGAACTGGGACAGCTGCGACGTACCGAAGAACTCCTTGATCGCCGCCACCACCGGGCGGATGTTGATCAGGGTCTGCGGCGTGATCGCCTCGACGTCCTGGGTCGTCATCCGCTCGCGGACGACGCGCTCCATCCGGGACAGGCCGACGCGGACCTGGTTCTGGATGAGCTCGCCGACGGTGCGCAGACGACGGTTACCGAAGTGGTCGATGTCGTCGGCCTCGTAGCCCTCCTCACCGGCGTGCAGCCGGCAGAGGTACTCCACGGTCTTGACGATGTCTTCCTCGGAGAGCGTGCCCCGGACGATCGGGACGTCGATCTCGAGCTTCTTGTTGAACTTGTACCGGCCGACCTTGGCGACGTCATACCGCTTCGGGTTGAAGAAGAGGTTGTCGAGCAGGGTCTGCGCGTTCTCCCGCGTGGGGGGCTCGCCCGGACGCAGCTTGCGGTAGATGTCGAGCAGGGCCTCGTCCTGCCCGGCGATGTGGTCCTTCTCCAGCGTCGTCATGAGCAGCTCGGACCAGCCGAAGCGCTCACGGATCTGGTCGGCGGACCAGCCGATCGCCTTGAGGAGGACGGTGACGGCCTGGCGACGCTTACGGTCGATGCGGACACCGACGGTGTCGCGCTTGTCGATGTCGAACTCCAGCCAGGCACCCCGGCTCGGGATGACCTTGACGCTGGTGAGGTCGCGGTCGGAGGTCTTGTCCGGCTCCTTGGTGAAGTACACGCCCGGCGAGCGGACGAGCTGGCTCACCACGACGCGCTCGGTGCCGTTGATGACGAACGTCCCCTTGGGGGTCATCATCGGGAAGTCACCCATGAACACGGTCTGGCTCTTGATCTCGCCAGTCGTGTTGTTGGTGAACTCCGCGGTCACGAACAGCGGCGCGCAGTAGGTCAGGTCCTTCTCCTTGCACTCCTCGATCGAGGCCTTGACCTCGTCGAATCGGGGAGACGAGAAGGACAGCGACATAGTGCCGGAGAAGTCCTCAATGGGACTGATCTCTTCGAGGATCTCTGCGAGGCCCGAGTGGGCGTGCGGGTCGTCCGTCGTCCGTGCCTGCCAAGCCTCGTTGCCGACCAGCCAGTCGAAGGAGTCCGTCTGGAGGGCGAGGAGGTTGGGGACCTCTAGCTGCTCGGTGATCCGGCCGAAAGAGACACGGCGGGGTGCGTAAGCGCTCGACGTACGGCTGGTCTTCGCAGGGCGGGAAGCTGCCAAGATGCGTCCTTCCGAGGACCGGTGCTGCTATGCGGCTGAGTTGCTGATGCAACTGGTCTGCGTGCACTCCAAAAGACACCCGTCGACATCCATGCTCACGGAGATACAAAGACATGGATACAACGACAGGCGTCAAGACAGAAGGCAGCGCAAACTAGCAGTGTAGCCGCTTGGCTAACCGCTGTCCAGCCCACACCACGAAGTGGCCTGCGGAACGTGTCCCCGACGTCGTTGACCTGCACGATCGTGGTCAACACCGTGGCCGGGGCCGCTCAAGAAACGCGGCGCATCTTCCTCGGGTGCCGGTCCGTGGTCATCGGGTCAACCGAATACCCACGGGGCGGCTGTCGCAAGCGCGGAAACTTGCTGCCATCAGCGTGCCTGTCAGGGGACACACAGTCAAGGGCTGTGCCGCGGGTCGGACCCACCCGCTCGTCCGGCCAGCGCACCAGAGGGACCTTACTGCATGGATGGCGAGCTTTGTGACGCTTTGTCACCCAAGCCCTGACCAGCCTCTCCGACGCTCCCTGACCAGCGCCGATCCCGCAGAAAACGCCGATGGCGGAGACCCGTGTCGGATCTCCGCCATCGAAGGAAAACGCTGGGAAGCGTCAGGTCACTTGAGGGTGACCTTGGCGCCCTCGCCCTCGAGCTTGGCCTTGGCGGCCTCGGCCTTCTCCTTGTTGACGCCCTCGAGGATCGCCTTCGGCGCGCCCTCGACGGTGTCCTTGGCCTCCTTCAGGCCCAGGCCGGTCAGCTCACGCACGACCTTGATGACCTGGATCTTCTTGCCGCCGTCGCTCTCCAGAACAACGTCGAACGAGTCCTTCTCGGCCTCGGCCTCGGCCGGAGCAGCAGCGCCACCGGCAGCGGCGACGGCGACCGGCGCGGCGGCCTTGACGTCGAAGACCTCTTCGAACTGCTTCACGAACTCGGAGAGCTCGATCAGCGTCATCTCCTTGAACGCGTCGAGCAGGTCCTCGGTGCTGAGCTTCGCCATGATGGCAACCTTTCCTAGCTTCTGATGTAGAACGTGCTTGGGTTCCGCGGGGCCCGGTCAGGCAGCCTCAGCGGAACCGTCCTTCTCGCGCTTGTCACGCAGGGCGTCCACCAGGCGCACAGCCTGGGAGAGCGGAGCCTGGAACGTGGCCGCGGCCTTGCTCAGGTTGCCCTTCATGGCGCCGGCCAGCTTGGCCAGCAGAACCTCACGGGACTCGAGGTCAGCAAGCTTGTTGACCTCGGCCGCCGAGAGAGCCTTGCCCTCGAAGACGCCGCCCTTGATGACCAGAGCGGGGTTGGCCTTGGCGAAGGCACGGATGCCCTTGGCCGCCTCGACCACGTCACCGCTCACGAAGGCGAGCGCGGTAGGACCGGTGAACAGCGCGTCGAGGCCCTCGATGCCCGCGTCACCCGCCGCACGCTTCGCCAGCGTGTTCTTGGCGACGGTGTACTTGGCCTGCTGACCCAGCGCCCGCCGCAGCTCGGTGAGCTGCTTGACGGTGAGGCCGCGGTATTCGGTCAACACGGTGGCCGTCGAACCACGGAAGTTCTCCGTCAGCTCGGCGACGGCCGTGGCCTTGTCGGCCCGGACCGGCTTGTCCGCCATGTCCCTCCTCTCCTCAGTGCTCGTTGCCACTGGTCGAGAGGGTCCGGAAAAGCAAAACGCCCCGGCGCAGGGCACGGGGCGGACCTCCGGCACGCGCGAACGCACGCCGCAACATCACGAACCGTTCTCCCTGCGCAGGTCGCCCGCTCTTGACGGGACCTTCGGCCGCGGCGTCCGTCTCACGACGGCCACTGCGGCGACCAGCGGTCTATGGGTGGAACTTCGAGAAGCTACGGTACGCGGCCACCCCGCAAAAACCAAATCGCCCGGTCCGATCCTGGTTCCGGTCCGGCACGCGCCGCCCGCAACGCCGCTCTCCCAGCCCATTTCCGGTACGACGCCGGTCCCGTCCGCATCCGTGCGCGAGGTCCGCGAGCACTGCGGGTCGCAGCGCGGCTCGTGCGGGCCCGCTGCTGGTCACTGGCCGTCCAACGGTCCGTGGGTGGACCCGTGCGGGCCGGCGGACCCGCACGAGCCGCGTGGCGGCCGTGCGGGGGCCGGGCCTCGCGGGCCGGCTGCCACGGGGCTTGCGGTCGTACCGGAAAAGGACCGGAAGCGTGCCGGCGGCATCGCGGCAGCGAGGGTGGTTCTCGTGGGGGCAGCGGGAGGCCACGAAAAAGCCCCCGGGGATGTCCCCGGGGGCTTCGTCGTCTGACTGGTCGGCGATCAGGCCTGGCCGGCCTCGCCGCGCAGGTTCTTCTGCACGTTCGGGTCGACCGGGACGCCCGGGCCGGTGGTGGTGCTGACGGTGACCTTCTTCAGGTACTTGCCCTTGGCGGCGGACGGCTTGGCCCGCAGCACCTCGTCGAGCACGGCGGCGTAGTTGTCCACCAGCTGCTCGGCGCTGAAGGACGCCTTGCCGATGATCAGGTGCAGGTTCGAGTGCTTGTCCACCCGGAAGGTGATCTTGCCGCCCTTGATCTCGTTGACCGCCTTGGTCACGTCCATGGTGACGGTGCCGGTCTTCGGGTTCGGCATCAGGCCACGCGGGCCGAGGATCCGGGCGATCCGGCCGATCTTGGCCATCTGGTCCGGCGTCGCGATCGCGGCGTCGAACTCCAGCCAGCCACCCTGGATCCGGGCGACGAGCTCGTCGGTGCCGACCTCGTCGGCGCCGGCCGCGACGGCCTCCTCCGCCTTCGCGCCCTGGGCGAAGACGATGACGCGGGCGGTCTTACCGGTGCCGTGCGGCAGGTTGACGGTGCCGCGGACCATCTGGTCGGCCTTACGCGGGTCGACACCGAGGCGCATCGCGACCTCGACGGTGGCGTCGAACTTCTGGGAGCTGGTCTCCTTGGCGAGGGCGACCGCGTCCTTCGGCTCGTAGAGCTTGCCGGAGTCGATCTTCTCTGCCGCGGCGCGGTAGACCTTGCTGCGCTGTGCCATTTCTCAGTACTCCTGTGGTTGTTGGCGGGGCCGCTCGACGGCGGCCCCTCCCACTGATCTCGCCGGGGATCCGACGATCAGATCTTGGTGACCTGGTTGAAGTTCAGCTCGACCGGGGTCTCCCGGCCGAAGATCGACACCAGCACCTTGAGCTTCTGCTGGTCGGCGTTGATCTCGCTGATCGACGCCGGCAGCGAGGCGAACGCGCCGTCGGTGACCGTGACCGAGTCGCCCACCTCGAAGTCCAGCACCTTGACCTCGGGCTTGGCCTTCTTCTCCTCGGCCTGGACGGCCGGGGCCAGCCACTTCAGCACCTCGTCGAGGGAGAGCGGGGCCGGCCGGTCGACCCGGTCGGTGGCGCCCACGAAGCCGGTCACGCCGGGCGTGTTGCGCACGCAGGAGTAGGACTCCGGGGTCAGGTCCATCCGGACCAGGATGTAACCGGGGAAGACCTTGGCCTGCACCTGGTTGCGCTTGCCGTTCTTGACCTCGACCTCTTCACGGGTCGGGACCTCGACCTGGAAGATGAACTCCTCCATGTCGAGGCTCGTGATCCGGGTCTCGAGGTTGGTCTTGACCTTGTTCTCGTAACCGGCGTAGGAGTGCACGACGTACCAGTCGCCGGGCGCGTACCGCAGCTTCTGCCGCAGCTCCTTGACCGGGTCGTAGTCCTCGTCGGCCTCGGGCGCCTGGACCGCCACCGGGGTCTCGTCGGCCAGCTCCTCGGCCGACTCCTCGGTGACCGGCGACGACTGCTCGTCAGCAAACTGCGCGGTCTCGTCGTCGTACTCAGGCACGCTCGCTCACTTCCAGATAAGTCACTCGGTACGGGATCTGCGGGACTCGGCTAGCCGCCGAGCGCCCAGAGGATCCCCTTACCGAACGCGTAGTCCAGGACCGTCACGATCGTCGTCATCACGGTGACGAACACGATCACGACGCCGGTGTAGGTCAGCAGCTCCTTGCGCGTCGGCCAGATGACCTTGCGGAGCTCGCTGATGACCTCACGGAAGAAGCCGCCGATCCGGCCGAAGACTCCGGTGCGCTTGCGCTCCTTCTTCGTCTTCGGGGTGTCGTCGTCCTTCGTACGCTCGGCGACCGCCGTACCGCCACCGCGGGTCACCGGCGCGTCGTCGGCCTCATCGGCATCGTCACCGCCGGCGGAGTCGGCGAGCAGCTCGTCGTCGCCCGGGACGTCGTCACCGGGCCGGTCCTTATCGGCCACTTCGCCCTACTTCCGTCGTCGGTGGTGGTGAGTTCCCGTCAGCACTCGACCGGACGCGGACTGTGCAAACCGCGCACCGGGCGGGCACGTCGAGGAGGATTGCGCAGGGGTGACAGGACTTGAACCTGCAGCCTGCGGTTTTGGAGACCGCTGCTCTGCCAATTGAGCTACACCCCTTTGCGGGACCGTCATCTTGCGACTCACAGCCCCACGGCGCACCAGTGTACGGGTACGCCCTTGGTTATCCCAACCCGGGCTACCGCTTCCTGACAAGCGCCTGTGCCAGAGACAGTACCTTGTCTCCGTTGCACGTGGCAGTCAGGGCGAGCCGGGTGTCCCCATCCTCGGTGACTTCCTTCACCGTGGCCGTGACGACGACCTCGGTCCCCTCGTCCGTGTCCGGGACCGGGACCGGCCGGGCGAACCGCACGCTGAACTCCTTGACCGCGTCGGCGGCGCCGGCCCAGCCGGTCACCGCGCGGCCGACCAGGGCCATGGTGAACATGCCGTGCGCGATGACGCCGGGCAGGCCGACCCCGGTGGCGATCCGGTCGCTCCAGTGGATCGGGTTGAAGTCGCCCGAGGCGCCGGCGTAGCGGACCAGGTCGGCCCGGGTGACCCGGAAGGTCTGCGGCTCCAGGATCTCGTTCATCAGGGGTGCTCCTCGCCGCGCTGAACCAACTTCGACCACACCGTGACGACCGGCTCGCCGGCCTCGGTGCGCACCTCGGTGCGGACGGTCAGGAACCAGTGGCCGCCCCGGGTGGTGATCTCGTCGACCGTGTTGACACAGACCACCGCGTCACCGGCCACCATCGGGCGGGTGTAGACGAACCGCTGGTCGCCGTGCACCACGCGGCTGTAGTCCAGGCCGAGAGCGGGATCGTTGACCACCTGACGGCTGGCCGTCATCGTGATGGCGACCGGGAAGGTCGGCGGGGCCACCACATCCGGGTAGCCGAGCGCGCGGGCCGCCTCAGGGTCGTGGTACTCCGCGTCGGTGGCGCCGATCGCGCGGGCGAACTCGCGGATCTTCTCCCGGCCGACGAGGTAGGTCTCGGTGGGCGGCCAGGTGCGGCCGGCAAACGTCTGATCCAGGGGCATACCCCACAAACTACAATGCGCCGCCCGGAGTGACTCCGGGCGGCGCTATTGCTTGGCTTTTGACAGCTCAGCGGGTCTCGCGGTGCAGGGTGTGCTTCCCGTCGCGCGGGCAGAACTTCTTCAGCTCGATGCGGTCGGGGTCGTTACGCCGGTTCTTCTTGGTGATGTAGTTCCGGTCCTTGCACTCCGTGCACGCCAGGGTGATCTTCGGACGTACGTCGGTCGCCTTGGCCACGGCGGGGTGCCTTCCTGCTAACGGGATCTAACTTGACGACCAATCAGCGTAGACGCTCAGTCGGTCGCTCTGCAAAGTGGGCCTCATTTTGAGGCCCCACTGAAGAGAGTAGCGGTGGCCGGACTTGAACCGGCGACACAGCGATTATGAGCCGCTTGCTCTGCCATCTGAGCTACACCGCCGAGCCAGGCTCACGTCCATCGCCGGGCGGGGCGGGAACGAACCCGGTAGAGCCCCCTTACGGAATCGAACCGTAGACCTTCTCCTTACCATGGAGACGCTCTGCCGACTGAGCTAAGGGGGCTTGCTGCTTGCGATCTCTCGCTCGCTGCAGGAGTAAGACTACACGGCCTTGCCGCCGGGGTGAAATCGACCCCCCGACAACACGAAACCGCAGGTCAGATGACTGCCCGGAGCCTGCGGACCTCACCGGTCGGAGTGGACTCCGGCTCGGTCTGGGCACTCAGCCAGGCCTCCAGCCGCTCGAACGGCAACGGCCGGCTGAACAGGTAGCCCTGACCGATCTCGCAGCCCATCTCCTCCAGCAGCTCCAGGGTGAGCTCGCTCTCCACCCCCTCGGCCACCACGGTGAGACCGAACTCCCGGGCCAGGCTGACGATCGCCCGGACGATCGCGAGATCCCCCGAATCGGTCGCCATGCCCTGGACGAAGGTGTCGTCGATCTTCACCTCGTGGACCGGCCACTGGCGCAGATAGCCCAGTGACGAGGCGCCGGTGCCGAAGTCGTCCACGCTCAGCCGGACGCCGAGGTCGCGGAGCCGGTAGAGGGTGGGCAGCACCCGCTCGATGTCGTTGAGCATGCCCGGCTCGGAGATCTCGAAGGTCACCTGGCCGGGCTCCATCCGGTGCTCCTCCAGCAGCTCGCGGACCAGGTCCGGGAAGCGGGAGTCGAGCAGGGTGCGGGCCGAGAGGTTGACCGCGATGGAGAGCGGCCGGTCCGCGTCCGCCCAGGCCTTGCAGTGCCGCAGGCCGGCGGTGAGCACCACCTCGGTGAGCCGGGCCAGCTGGCCGGTGTGCTCGGCCACCGCCACGAAGTCCTCCGGGGCGACCTCGCCGTGCGTCGGGTGCACCCAGCGGGCCAGGCACTCCACGCCGAGCACGTGCCGGTCGGTCAGCGTCACCTTGGGCTGGAAGTAGACCTCCAGCTGGTCGTTGTCGATCGCCCGGCGCAGGTCGGCGGCGATGCCCAGCCGGCGCACCGCCCGGGACTCCAGGGCCGGGTGGAAGGGCTGCACGCCGTACGGCAGGACCTTGGCGGCGTTGGCGGCCAGCTCGGCCCGCTGCAGCAGGGTCTCCGGGTCGCTGCCGTGGTCCGGGTAGACCGAGACGCCGACCGCGGTGTCCACGTCCAGGGTGAGCGAGCCCACCGCCATCGGGCCGCGCAGCCGCTCCCGCATCTGGGTGGCCAGCTCGATGGTCGCCTCGATGCCGGCCGCCCGCAGGGTGACCACGAACTCGTCACCGCCGATCCGGCCGACCAGGGCGCCCGAGTCGGCGATGCCGCGGATCCGCTCGGCGACCTCGACCAGCAGTTTGTCGCCGGCCGCGTGGCCCATCGACTCGTTCACGTTGCGCTGGCCGTCGACGTCGAAGAGCAGGATCGCGACGACCTCGTCCTCGGCGCGCACGGTCACCGACTCGGCCAGCGCGTCGATGATCCGGCGGCGGTTCGGCAGCGCGGTGAGCCGGTCGTGATAGGCGTCGTAGCGCAGCCGGTCGACCAGCCGGGAATTCTCCACGGCGCCGGCCACGTGGGCGGCGATGGTCTCCAGCACCTGCACGTCCGCGTCCCGGAACGTCGAGGTGGAACCGACCCGGTTGACCACCTCCAGCGTGCCGATGGTGATCTGGCCGGATCGCAGCGGCACCGCGATGAGATCGCGCAGGTCGTCGCGGCGCAACAGACTGCGGAGATCGGTGGAGTCGTCGAACTGCGGTCCGACCGAGATGACCCGGCCGGTCTCCACCACCCGGTCCCGGACCGCGGCCGGAGTCGGCGAGATGTCGAACAGCCCGACGCTGTCATCGACCCGGGAGGTCAGCAGGACCTCGGGATGGCGGCCCTGCGCGGCCAGCCACAACGTCGCGTACTCCGACTGCATGAGGGTGCGGACCCGGCCCAGCAGCACGTCCGGCAGGCCGCCCGCGTCGGCCTCGTCGCGGAGCGCCAGGGTGAGCTCGTAGACCTCGGCGAGCGTCCGGTGCTGGCGGAAGACGCCGGCGAACGAGCGGAGCACCACGACCAGCGCCACGATCAGCCCGGCCAGCAGGATCACGGTCCACCACGTCACGTCGAGCATGACGACGAAGACCAGGCCGATCAGGATGCTGATCCCGGAGGTGATCAGGGTCGGCAGCCCGGCGATCAGCGCCTGCCGGCCGGCCGCCGCGCTCTGCACCACGGCGATGACGCCCGCGACCGAGACGTGCGAGGTGATCGCGCTGGCCGCGCCGGCGGCGAACAGGATGGCCCAGGTCCCCGGGCCGGCGTCCCGGATGGTCGGCAGCAGGGCGATGACGATCAGCGCGGCCGAGGTGGACGCCGCCTGTTTCGCGACGTTGAAGCCGAGCTTGGCCGGCTCGAGCCGGATGTAGGTGATGAACGCCGCACACGTCATCGCGACGATCACCATCGCCGGGGGGAGGAAATAGAGCCCCAGGATCAGCGGGGTCTCCGTCACCACAACGGTGTAGGTCTGTCTGCCGATGACCAGGTGCGTCACCGCCACACCGGCGGCGACCGCGCCGGCGGTGATCACCAGGCCGCCGACCCAGGGTTTGTACCAACCGGGCTCGGTGGCCAGGAAGACGGCCAGGCAGATGGTGCCGAACAGGCCCAAGGGCGCGGTGACCAACCAGGCATAAACGGAGGAGCGCCGTGAGGATGCCCTAGGCCCACTCATGACGCTCCTAACGGTGACTCCGGTTAGCCAGCAGACCCGGCGTTACGTCCAGACAGCGTCGAGGGTCGAGAAGACGACCGCGGTCGTATCTGAAGAAGCATGCTCAGCAACACTGACCGCACCGACGCCGCCAAAGGCGGCAACGAGAACGAAAACCAAGCCGGCAAGGCGGCCCAGCTTCCTTCTTGAAGACATGTTGGCTCCCGCGTTGGAGGGTTGCGGTTGACGGGTTACCTGATGGTGCCACACCGGTTGTGCGACAGGGAGTGTTCATCGGCGGGTCGCGGCACCGCCGCGCCAAAACCTGGCCGAACGGTTGAGTCGACCATGACTGTCCACCCTGAAGAATTGGCGGCTTTATAGCCGATTTAGCAGGAGAAGTGAGGCAAATTCACCTCGGTCCGTCAGGGCACCTTGACGTCAAGGAAGCTTGACGAGAGAGTGCGTATCATGACGACTCCGGACGAGCTGGAACGACAGCACACGCTGATCACCGCTACTCGGCGTTACGACGACCTGCGGATGCGGGACGCCCTGGCGGTGATGAACCCGGACGACCGCGGCGCCGCCCTCTCCCCCGCCGAGACGCTGGAGATGCTGGCCCTGAGCGAGGTGGTGATCCGCAAGGCCGGATACGGGCGGCAGGCCATGGTCCGGTCCGCCCGCGCCGCCGGCGCCTCCTGGACCCGGATCGGCGCCGCGCTCGGCAGCAGCAAGCAGGCCGCCTGGGAAGCGCACCAGCGCTGGGTCGAGGACCAGGCCCGGCAGCACGAGCAGGCCGGCTGAGCAGGTCAGTCGCCGGTGGCCGCCGGGCGGTCGGTGTGGCTGTACTGCGACCAGGAGCCCGGGTAGAGACGGCCGGCCCCCAGGCCCGCGTGCTCCACGGCGATCAGGTTGTGGCAGGCCGTCACGCCGGAACCGCAGTACGAGATGACATCCGCCGAGCCGTCCACGCCGACCGCGGCGAACCGCTCCCGCAGCTGGGCGACCGGGAGGAAACGGCCGTCCGCCGCCACGTTGTCCCGGCAGGGCAGGTTGCGGGCACCCGGGATGTGACCGGGGCGCGGGTCGACCGGCTCGGTGTCGCCACGGAACCGGGCGGCGTCCCGGGCGTCCAGCACCAGGTGGCCGCCGTCGACCGTCTCGGCCAGGCCGGCCAGCCGCTCGCGGGGCCAGGGCACCGGGGTGAAGACGGCCTCGGGCGGGGCCGGGACGTCGGTGGTGAGCTCACCGTCGTACGCGAGCAGGCCTCCGTCGAGCAGCGCGGCCTCGCGCCCGAGAGCGCGCAGCAACCAGACCAGACGAGCGGCGATGACGCCGCCGGCGTCGTCGTAAGCGACAACGGTCGACGCGTCCCCGACACCCGCGGCGGACATCGCCGCGGCGAAGACCTCCGGATCCGGCAGCGGATGCCGGCCCTCGGCCGGGGACGCCGGAGCGGCCAGCGCGGTGTCCAGATCGATGAAGACGGCGCCGGGCAGATGACCTTTCCGGTACGCCTCCCGTCCCGACCGCCCGTCCAGATACCACCGCACGTCGGCGAGGACCACGTCGTCACCGAGGGCACGCAGCCGGTCCAGGTCCACCACGGGGTCGATCATCTAACTCGCCACCTTCTTCCCGGCTGCTTCTCCAACGGCTGCTTTTCTACGGCTGCTTTTCAACGGCTGGCCAGTCCCAGGCGCAGGCCGAAGCCGAGCAGGACCGCGCCGGTTCCGGCGTCGACGCTACGCCGGACCGCGCGCCGGGCGAGGACACCGCGCGCGGCCTGCGCGCCGAAAATGATCAATGCGAACCAGACCAGGCCCTCCAGGTCGTGCACCAGGGCGAGCAGCAGACCGACGCCGAGCGGCGAACTGTCCGGCGGGAGGAACTGCGGGAGGACCGCCACGTAGAAGGCGCCCACCTTGGGGTTGAGCAGGTTGGTGAGCAGGCCCCGGCCGAACGTGCTCCACCAGGTGGGCGCGGCGGGAGCGGTGTCCGCGGCCTCGACCGGGCCGGGGCGCACGGCGGCCCGGATCATCCGGACGCCCAGGAAGATCATGTACGCCGCGCCGGCCACCCGCAGCACGGTGTAGGCCACGGTGGACGCGGTGAGCAGCGCGGACACCCCGACCGCGGCGGCCGCGCCCCAGATCAGCGCGCCGGCGCCGACCCCCAGGGCGGTGGCGAAGGCCGGACCCCTGCCCATCGTCACCGCGGAGCGCAGCACCAGCGCGGTGTCCAGGCCCGGGGTGATCGTGAGTAGGGCGCCGAGCAGGGCGAAGGAGAGGACGGCGTGGGTCAGGTCCATGGGGTCATTCCTAGCCGGGTCCGGGTACGCCTGGCCAGTCGGCCCTGCCCGGCTCATGCCTTACTAGTCCGGCCCCGCCCCGGGTCATGCCTTGCGCGCCGGACCCCGCCTCGGTTCATGCCTTGCGCGCCGGGCCCCGGCGCCCGGGTCAGGCCTTGCGCGCCGGACCCCGGCCCCGGGTCAGGCCTTGCGCGTCGGGCCCCGGCCCCGGGTCAGGCCTTGCGCGTCGGGCCGCGGCCCCGGGGGCGGAATCGGACCAGGGCCACGGCGACCAGGAGCAGGGCGATCAGTGCGGCGGCCTGCCCGGCCACGACGGCGCGCAGGTGCAGGCCGCCCACGTAGATCAGCAGGGCCAGGCCGAACAGCAGGTGGTAGTAGCCCGCGTCGCGAACCGACCGGAACGAGCGGGCGATCATCCCGGGCGCCTCGTCCCGGACGAGCATCCGCATGCCGAAGACGAACAGCGCCAGGCCCAGCACGCCGCCCAGCACTCCGGTACTCATCGCCCCAGTGTGCGACCGGGCCGGGCGGCGGTCAGGTGGTTAGCGGTAATTGGTGAACTGCAGGGCGACACCGAAGTCGTCGGCCTTGAGCAGGGCGATCACGGCCTGCAGGTCGTCGCGCTTCTTGCCGGTGACGCGCAGCTGGTCGCCCTGGATCTGGGCCTGCACGCCCTTCGGGCCCTCGTCGCGGATCTTCTTGCTGATCGCCTTGGCCTTGTCGGACTCGATGCCCTCGATCACCTTGACGTCGATCTTGAAGGTCTTGCCGGACTGGCGCGGCTCGCCGGCGTCCACCGACTTCAGCGAGATGCTCCGCTTGACCAGTTTCTCCTTGAACACGTCGAGCGCGGCGGTGGCCCGCTCCTCGGTCTCCGAGGTGATGGTGAAGGCCTCGCCCGACTTGGCGATCTCGGTGCCCGTGCCCCGGAAGTCGAACCGGGTGCTCAGCTCCTTCTCCGCCTGGTTGAAAGCGTTGTCGACCTCCTGCCGGTCGACCTTGCTGACGATGTCGAACGACGGGTTGGCTGCCATGATCAGACTCCTGCGGCTGGATGCGTGTCGATGTCGCCGGCGGACCGGTCCCGGCCCCGCGACATGCCGACCGTACCCGGTTGCGGACCGGCCTCGCGGTACGGCTATGCTCATCTCCGCTGCCGCGCGAAAGCGTGGTGGCTGCCCAGGCGGGTTGCCCGAGCGGCCAATGGGAGCGGACTGTAAATCCGTCGCGAAAGCTACAGAGGTTCGAATCCTCTACCCGCCACAGGCAAGGTTGACGGCCCCGGAGCTTCGGCTCCGGGGCCGTTCTCGTTACTGATCCACCCGATCCAGCTAACTCACAGCGACTTCTCGGATGAACGTGCAGGAAACTCGCGTTCTCTTAGGTGCGGGTCACGAGCCCGCATGCTGAAGGAGTCGAACGTGCACAGCCATCACAACGGACTCAAGACGGCCGCCCTCCTCGGGCTGCTCACCGGCCTGATCCTGGCCGTGGGTTACTGGCTCGGCGGCAGCACCGGCCTGGTCATCGCGGTGATCTTCTCGCTGGTCACCAACGCGGTCAGCTACTTCTTCTCGGACCGGATCGCGCTACGCTCGATGGGCGCGCAGCCGGTCAGCGAGGCCGAGTTCCCGCAGCTCCACCAGATCGTGCGGGAGTTGGCGCAGCAGGCCGGGCAGCCGATGCCCCGGCTCTACGTGTCGCCGTCGATGCAGCCGAACGCGTTCGCGACCGGGCGGGACCCGGAGCACGCGGCGGTCGCCGTGACGGTCGGCATCACCCGGATCCTGGATCTGCGGGAGCTGCGCGGCGTGATCGGTCACGAGCTGTCCCACGTCTACAACCGGGACATCCTGATCTCCAGCGTGGCCGGCGCGCTCGCCGGGATCATCACGATGGTCGCCCAGCTGGCGATCTTCCTGCCGTTCGGCGGCTCGGACGACGAGGACGCGCCGAACCCGGCGTCGCTGCTGCTGATGCTGATCCTCGGCCCGCTCGCCGCGTCGGTGATCCAGCTGGCGATCAGCCGGAACCGGGAGTTCCAGGCGGACGCCTCGGGCGCCACCCTGACCGGTGACCCGCTGGCCCTGGCCAGTGCGCTCGAGAAGATCCATTACGGTACGCAGCGCGTCCCGCTCCCGGCCGACGGGCAGCTCACCAGCACCGCGCACCTGATGATCGCCAACCCGTTCCGGGGCGGTGGCATCTCGGCGCTGTTCTCCACCCACCCGCCGATGGAGGAGCGGGTCCGGCGGCTGCACGAGCAGGCGTCGCTGACCGGCGGAGCAGCCCGGCCGTACGTGCGCTGACCGTACCGAGAGCTAGTGCCCTGACCAAGAACGTTTGGGGTGTTGGGGTCAGGCCGCTCGGGTGGCGGGTTGGCCCCAGCGTCGTTGTCGTTCGCTGCGGACGCGGGCTCGTTCGCGGCGTTGAGCGTCCAGGACGTCGGGGTGACGGGCGTGGGCGTTGCGCCAGCGTAGGTAGGCGTGCAGTTTCCTGGCCAGGACGGTGTGGTTCGGATGGTTCGAGCCGGCGATCACGAACGTGCGTAGCGGCCCGAACTGCGCCTCGATCGGGTTGGCCCAGGACGCATACGTCGGTGTGAAGCAGAGTTCGACCTTGTTGCGGGCCGCCCAGGCACGGATTCGTTTGCCCTTATGCGCGGACAGATTGTCCAAGATGATGTAGATCGGTGCCCCGTCCGGCCGGGCCCGGCGAATGGATTTCAGCGCGGCGAGGGTTTGCGCGGCGCCTTTGCGGCGCCGGACGACGCCCCAGAGCTGGTCGTCGCCGACGCTGTAGCAGCCGTGGAACTGCCGCACCCCATGCAGCTTGTGATAGTTCGCCGGGAGCCGGTCGGGATGCCCGGCAGGTGTCCAGCCGGCACCGCCATGGGGGCGGACTGCGAGGGGCCCGAACTCGTCGAACGCGAACACCCGCTGCGGCATGTGGCTGCTCACGTACTCGATGCGGGCGAGTTTGGCGTCGCGGTCGGGGTCGGTGGATTCCTTCCAGGTCTTGGTCCGCTGGAAGGTGATGCCGTTGTGGTGCAGGATCTGCCGCAGCCGTTCCCGCCCGATCTCGATGGACCGGGCGGGCTGCAAGGTCAGATAGTCGGCGAGTTTGCGGATGCTCCACCGGGTGAACGGCCGCCCCAGACTCTCGGGGCGCGCCTTGGCCGTCGTGACGATGAACTGCTCATCGTCAGGACTGATCTGGCGGGGACGGCCACCCGCCCACCGAGGGTCCAGGCTGGCCATCCCTGTCTCGTTGAACCGGTGGATGACCTGCCGGATCGTGTCCTCGTCGGCCTGCACGAGCCGGGCGATGGCCGGCACTGTGTTCCCGCCCGCGGATGCGAGCACGACCATGGCCCGGCGTAATCGGATCGGTGAGCCGGTGCCCCGGCGAGTGATGCGCAGCAGCGTTTGACCTTCCTGGTCACTGAGCCGCCGCACGCGTACTGGATCTGCCACCAGCACAGCCTGAACGCCATTATGCCGCCCGCCCGTGAACCCGACGGCGTGTCATCCAACACCGTAAACGTTCTTGGTCAGGGCACTAGCTCCGCACCGAAAAGCGAGCACCGTAACCAAAAGCGAGCACCGCACCGAACGACGGCCGCGCCCCTGGCGCGGCCGTCACTGTGATGGTGAGCCGCATGACAAGCGGGCCTGTTTCAGGTGTGTTCCGGGGTGGCCGAGGTTAGCGTCGGAAGCCTTGTTGGCCGTTACACCAATTCCCGGAGGTTCCGCCTGTGACCGCGTTGCGTCAGTACCTTGGCGTGTGGCAGCTGCCGGGCGGGCGGACCCTGCTGGTCGTCGGCATCCTGGCCCGGCTCGGCATCGGGATGACCCCGCTCGGCCTGCTCCTGCTGGTCGAGCAGGCCACCGGGCGGTACGCGTCGGCCGGTCTGGCCGGCGGCGTCTACGCGCTGGCCGGCGCGGCCCTGAGCCCGATCGCCGGACGGCTCGCCGACCGGATCGGCCCGGCCCGGATCCTGCACGCCACCGCGGTCCTGCACCCGCTGGCGCTGGGCGGCCTGCTGCTCGCCAGCCGGGGCGGCGAGGACGCGCTCACCTGGATCTTCGTGGCCTCGGCCGCGGCCGGCGCGACCTATCCGCCGCTGACCGCGGCGATCCGCCGTGCCTGGAACGACATGACCGCGCCGGGCAGTGGCCGGCAGGGCCTGCGGGGCGCCGCGCTGGCCGCCGAGACGTCGCTGTTCGAGCTGGTCTTCGTGCTCGGCCCGATGCTGGTCTCGGCGCTGCTGGTGCTCACCACCGAGCCGGCCACCGCACTGGTCACCGCGGCGCTGGCCACCCTGGTCGGGACCACCTGGATCGCCCGGCTGCCGGTGATGCGGCACCGCGGGGCGCAGCACGCCGAGCACGCCGCGAAGGGTCTCGGCCCGCTGCGGGCCGGCGGCTTCCCGGCGCTGCTGCTCTGTGTCGGCGCGCTCGGCGTCGCGTTCGGCGCGGCCGGGGTGATCGTGCCGGCCTACGCCGAGCAGCACGGCGGCGGCGAGGCGCTCGGCGGGGTGCTGCTCGGCGTCTGGGGTGTCGGTTCGGCGATCGGCGGCATCTGGTTCGGCACCCGGCGGCCGGCCATGGCCCTGCCCCGGCAGTTCGCCTGGCTGCTCGGCGCGGTTGGGCTGAGCTTCCTGGTGCTGGCGTTCATGCCCGGCCCGCTGCACCTGGGCATCGCCCTGGTGCTCGGCGGCGCCACCATCGCGCCCGCGCTGACCGTGGAGAACAGCCTGGTCGGGCGGCTCGCGCCGGCCGGGATGCTGAACGAGGCGTACACCTGGATGGTGACCGTCTCGGTCTCCGGCAGCGCCGCGGGCGGCGCACTGGCCGGCGTGATCGTCGACCAGCCGGGCGGGCTGCCGTGGTCGTTCGTCTTCGCGGCCGCGGTGTTGCTGCTGGCCGCGGCGGTCGCCGCGGTTCCGGAGGGGTCGATGACCCGCGCCGACCGGCACGCCGCGGAGCGCCTGAGCAGCGCGATGGCCGCCGAGGCCGCCTGACCGCTTCCGGCAGACCCCTTTTTCGGTACGCCCGCCACGCACTGTGGCGGGCGTCACCATGAAAACAGTCGATGCCTATACCCCCTAGGGGTATGTTGACGGCATGGACAAGCTGACTCGCACCGCCATCTCCGCGACGCTGCACTGCCTCACCGGCTGCGCCATCGGCGAGGTCCTCGGCATGGTCATCGCCACCGCGCTGGGCTGGCACAACGCCGCCACCATCGCGCTCTCGGTGGCCCTCGCCTTCCTGTTCGGCTACGCCCTGACCATCCGCCCGGTGCTGGCCGGCGGCGTGCCGCTGCGCCAGGCGATCGGGGTGGCGCTGGCCGCCGACACCGTCTCGATCGCCTCGATGGAGCTGATCGACAACGCCGGCCTGCTGGCCATCCCCGGCGCGATGGACGCCGGGCTCGGCGACTGGCTGTTCTGGGTGAGCATGGCCGGTTCGCTGGCGGTGGCCTTCGTGCTGACCGTCCCGGTGAACCGCTGGATGATCGCCCGCGGGCGGGGGCACGCCGCGGTGCACGCGCATCACCACCACCACTGAGTGGCGAATTTTGGATAGCCTGACGGCCGAGGACCGGCGCATGCGAAGGAGCCCGCCCATGGCGAGAGAGGTCTCCGGCCCCGGCCGGCGCGGCGAGCAGATCGAGACGCTGCGCGCCGCGGACACCGACCGTCAGCAGATCGCGGACCAGCTCAAGGGTGCGCTCGACGAGGGCCGGCTCACCCTGCACGAGTACGACGAGCGGGTCGCCTCGGCGTGGGGCGCCCGGACGTACGCGGAGTTGCTGGTCCTGGTCCAGGACCTGCCGCGGCCCGGGGTGAGCGCCGCCGAGGTGCACGCCCGGCGCGCCTCCGACGCCCGCCGGGCGGCCCGCCGGATGCCGGTCGCGCTGCTCGTCCTGTGGACCGTCTGGGCCTCGCTCGCCGCGGTCAACCTGGTGGTCTACGCCCTGGTCCGGGAGACCGTGGACGACTGGGTCTACCCGTGGCCGGCCTGGATGCTGGTGCCCGGCGCGGCCCTGGCCGCGGTCACCGTCGGCGTGCAGGTGATCCGCCACCAGCAGCGCCGGGGGTAACTTTCACGGATGACCCGTGTACCGCTGTCCGTGCTCGACCTGGCCACCGTCCGCGAGGGGCACACCAGCGCCGACGCGCTGCGCGGCACCGTCGAGACCGCCCAGGCGGCCGACGAGCTGGGGTACGCCCGGTTCTGGGTGGCCGAGCACCACAACATGCCGGCGGTGGCGTCCACCACCCCGCCGGTGCTGATCGGGGCGGTCGCCGCGCAGACCCGGCGGATCCGGGTGGGGTCCGGCGGCGTGATGCTGCCGAACCACATGCCGTTCGTGGTGGCCGAGCAGTTCGCGCTGCTGGAGGCGCTCTACCCGGAGCGCATCGACCTGGGCATCGGGCGGGCGCCGGGCACCGACCAGGCGACCGCGACGGCGCTGCGCGGGCTCTCGCCGCAGCTGACCGTGGAGCAGTTCCCGGAGCACTTGCAGACCGTGCTCGGGCTGCTCGGTGACGAGCGGGCGGCCGGGCGGACCGCGCGGCTGCATGCCACGCCGGCCCCGGAGACCTATCCGGAGGTGTGGATCCTCGGCTCGTCGACCTACGGCGCGCAGATGGCGGCGGCGCTGGGCCTGCCGTTCTGTTACGCGTATCACTTCGCGATCTCCTCCGATGTGGACCGCGCCATCCAGCTGTACCGGTCCGGCTTCCAGCCGTCGCCGCGATTCCCCGAGCCGCACGTGATGGTCAGCGCCTCGGTGATCGCGGCGGAGACCACCGAGGAGGCGCACCACCTGGCCGGACCCAGCCGGATCATGGCGTTGAGCCTGCGTACCGGCCGGCTCGGCCCGATCGTCTCGCCCGAGGAGGCGGCTGCCCGGGAGCTGTCCGATCTGGACCGCCAGATGCTGGAGGCGTTGCCCGGCACGCAGTACGCGGGCACCGCGGACGAGGTGGTGGCCGCGCTGGACGCGCTGGTCACGCGCACCGGGGCGAACGAGCTGATGCTGGCCGGGACGGTCTACGACCCGGCGACGCGACGGGACAGCCTGGCCCGGATTGCGAAGGCGTGGGGGATGTGAGTCTGGTTTCATGGCCGGATGGCTTGGGAGCTCACGTCCGATGTGGAGACGTTCGCCGAGACCGCGGGGGACTTCCTGCGGTCGTCGCCGGTGCGGCACACGGTCTTCCTCACGCTGATCGACAATCTGCGGGTGCGCGGGCGGCACGCGTACGGGCCCGGTGATCCGTTCTTCGGCTGGTGGACCACGCCGTCCGGGGCGGTCGGCGGGGTGCTGCTGCAGACTCCGCCGCATCCGGTGCTGTTCAGTTCGCTGCCCGCGGGCGCGGCGTCGGCGGCCGCCACGGTGCTCGCCGACCGGTCGATCACCGCGGTCAACATGGCAGCGGGCGACATCGCCGACTATGCGGGATCCCGGCCGTTCCGGGCCGGGATGCGCACCCGGCTGTTCCGCCTCGGTGACCTGACCCCGCCGGACCCGCCGCCGAGCGGCTACGCCCGGCCGGCCACGGTGGCCGATCGGGAGCTGCTGATCAGGTGGGTCGGCGACTTCGAGCGGTTCATCGGGGAGCCGCCGGAGGACGTCGCCGAGGTGGTCGACGACCACCTGTCCTACGCCGGGGTGACCCTGTGGGTCGACGGCGACGAGCCGGTCGCGATGGCGGTCCGGTCCCGTCCGCAGGCCGGCATGGTCCGGATCCTGCGGGTCTGGACGCCGCCCGAGCTGCGCCGCCGGGGTTACGCCGGCGGGGCGACCACCGCGGCCACCCGGGCCGCGCTGGACGCGGGGGCCGGCCAGGTGGTGCTCTACACCGACCTGGCCAACCCGACCAGCAACGCGCTGTACCAGCGGCTGGGCTACCGGCCGGTGGAGGATCGAGCAGTGGTGAGGTTCAGATGAGTGTCGGTACAGCGGTGTCGGTCAACGTGGGCGCCGCCGAGCCCGCCATGGGCAAGGATGTCCGGTCCACCGGCATCCTCAAGAAACCGGTGTCGGCGCCGGTGCAGGTGCGCGCGCCCGGGCCGAAACGGACCGGGCTGCACAGCGGGGTGGTCGGCGACCACATCGGCGACACCAAGAATCACGGCGGGGACGACCAGGCGGTTTACGCGTACGCCGTGGAGGACTACGCGTGGTGGGCGGCCGAGCTGGGGCGGGAGCTGCCGCCCGGGTTGTTCGGCGAGAACCTGACCACCGCGGGCCTGGACCTGCTCGGCGGGGTGATCGGCGAGAAGTGGGAGTTCGGCTCCGGGCTGGTCCTGCAGGTCACCTTCGGCCGGATCCCGTGCATCACGTTCCAGAACCGGATGGGCGAGCCGCGCTGGGTGAAACGCTTCGCGGCGGCCAACCGGACCGGCGCCTACCTGCGGGTGCTCACCCCCGGTTCGCTGGTGCCGGGTGACCGGATCACGGTGGCCGAGCGGCCGGCGCACGGGCTGACCCTGACCGAGGCGTTCCGGATCTACATGTTCGACCAGTCCCGGCTGGCCCGGCTGCTGGACGCGCCGGAGCTGTCGCCGGCCCTGCTCGCCGAGGTCCGGGAGCGGCTCGGCTGACCGGAGCCGCCACCTTCCCCGTCGGAGCGGGAGAGCGCGCGTGGTTGGATGGTGGCATGGAATTCGCGGTGACCGACGTGCCGGAGAAGGGCCGTTTCGAGGCCCGGGACGAGTCCGGCGCGCTCGCCGGGGTGCTGACCTACCAGATGACCGGCCCGATCGTCGTGTATACGCACACCGAGGTCGACCCGGCCTTCGAGGGGCAGGGCGCCGGATCGGCGCTGGCCGCGGCGGCGATGGACGACGCCCGGGCGAAATCCCGCACGGTGGTCCCGATGTGCCCGTTCGTCGCGGAGTGGCTGGACAAGCACCCGGCATACGAGTCGCTGGTCGCCCGGAACACCCGCCGGGTCAAGTGAGCGGGCGGCCCGCGGCGATCAGGGCCACCTCACCGCTGGCGCCGACCTGGAACAGGCGGATGGCCAGCCCGGCACGGCCGATGAGCTCGACCCACCCGGAGCGGTCGAGGTAGCGGTAGCGGTACAGGAGCACGGTGTCGCCGGGGCCGAACCCGACGGCGCCCCGGCCGCCGAACTCCAGCGTGACCGGCCGGACGAACCGGAGCCGGATGAAGATCTCGCCGCGGTCCGCGTCGAAACCACGTTCCGCCTGGTAACAGACGGGGTCGATGCCGAGCAGGTCGACGCCGGCCTGGTGATGGGGCGGGATCGCGCAACCGACCTCCGGCCGCTCCATGAACGGCGGACGGTGCGCCCCGGTGTCGAAGCGGAGGGTCACGAGCAGCACGTCGCGCGGCGTCAGGGCGGCGCCGAGCCGGCGCAGCAGGTGCTCCGGATCGGTGAGGTTGCCCAGGGTGCCGCCGGCCAGGATGACGAGCCGGGCCGGGCCGCCAGCGGTCTCCCGGGGCAGCGCGCGGTCCAGCTCCGGGCCGGTGAAGTCGCCGACCAGGAACTCGAATCGGCCGGCGTGGGCGGGGAACTCGCCACGCAGCCGGCTGTCCGCGAAGGCCAGCATGTCCCGGCTGACGTCCATCCCGCGATAACCGGCCAGCCGGTCGTCGTCGAGCAGGCGCCGCAGCAGGCCGAGCACCGGGAGCCCGGTGCCGGGGCCGAGGTCGACCACCTCCACCGGCTGCCCGGCGGGAAGGCCGGCGAGCACCTCGTCGAGGTGGTCGCCGAGCAGGGTGTGGAAGTCCCGGACGGGCTGCGCCGAGGCGGCCGAGGGCGCCTCGTCCGCCTGTCGCCAGCGGTCCGCGCCGGCGATGTAACCCAGCTCCTTGGGGAACTCGGCCTGGTCGCGGAGCGCGTCGACCAGGGCCGTTATCTGCTGCTCCGAGAACAAGCGGTGCAACTCGTCGACGCCCGTCACGCGACGATCATATCGCCGCCGGTCGATCGTCAGCGGAGCGCCGCGAAGAGGAGCTGCGGGGCGACGCCCAGCACCACCACGACCAGCACCGAGACGGCCAGGGTGGCGGCGACCGGGCGGGCGATCGGGAGGCGGGGGTGCAGAGCCGCGTCGAGCCGGACCGGGTCGGCGACGCTCAGGCCGATGCGGGGCGGCAGGGTGTAGAGCGACGCGGCCACCCGGACGTAGTAGGCCAGTGCGATGACCGCGTTGAGCACCACGACGGCGGCGAGCCAGGCCCAGTTCTGCTGGACCAGGACGTTGACCACGGAGAGCTTGGCGAAGAGGCCGGCCAGGCCCGGGGGCAGGCCGGCCAGCCCGGCCAGCGCCAGCACCAGGGCCGCGCCCAGCCACGGGTGGCGGCGGCCGGCGCCGCGGAGGTCGAGCAGGGTGCCGCCGTCGGCCCCGGGCAGGCGGAGGGCGACGACCACGGCGAAGGCGACGAGCTCCAGGGTGACGAAGAAGGCCGCGTAGGCGAGGGCGGCCGGGACGCCGGGAGCGCCCAGGGCCAGGGCGGCCAGGATGTAGCCGGCCTGGGCGACCGAGGACCAGGCCAGCAGCCGGACGGTCCGGGTCTGGCGGAGCGCGACCAGGTTGCCGACGGTCATCGTGAGCACCGCCAGGACCGCGGTCACCGCGCGGGCGTCCAGCCGGCTGACCACCGCCGCCAGGGCCAGGACGCCGCCCAGCTTGGAGGCGGTGGAGAGGTAGGCGGCCACCGGGATCGGCGCGCCGTCGTAGGTGGCCGGGGCCCAGGCGTGCAGCGGGACGGCGGCCACCTTGAAGGCCAGGCCGATCACCAGCAGGGCCACGCCGACGCCGGCCAGCGGGCCGAAGACACCGCCGGCCGGGGTCAGCAGGGCCAGGTGCAGGGCGCCGGTGGCGGCGTAGTTGAGCGCCGCGCCGAGCAGCGTGACCGCCGTGGAGACCACGCTGATCAGGAAGAACGTGACCGAGGCGGAGGCGCCCTCGGTGGTCGCCCGCTCGCCCGGGGCGAACCGGCGCAGGCCGACCAGGATGTAGAGCGGCAGGGTCAGCGTCTCCAGGCCGACGATCAGGGTGATCAGGTCGCCGGCGTAGGCGACCACCACGCCACCGGTCATCGCGCAGGCCAGCAGGAAACAGAACTCGCCGGCCGGGGCCAGGGACAGGCGCAAGGCCGGGGCGGACAGGCCGAGGACCCCGACGGTCAGGGCGGCGAACAGGGCTGCGGTGACCGCGGCCGGCCAGGCCGGCACCCAGGAGCAGCCGCCGGTGGTGCAGAAGGTGCCCGCCGCCGGGCCGACGACCAGGGCGGCGACCGCGGTGGCCAGGCCGCCGAGCGCGGTCGCGGCCAGCGTGACGGCGCGCTTGGCGACGAACAGGTCGGCCAGGAAGGCGAGGATCGCGGTGCCGGCCGCGGCGTAGAGCGGCAGCAGCGCGACGTGGTTGACCGACTGGCTCATCAGCGGCCGCCTCCGAACAGTGTGTGCATCTCGTCCAGCGACGGCAGTCCCAGGATGGCGGCCAGCGGCAGTTCGGTCTCGGCCAGGACCAGCCCGGGAAGGATCCCGACGGCCAGGGTGAGGGCGACCAGCGGCGCCCAGGCGAACCACTCCGCGCCGGCGATCGACGGGCGCAGCGAGTGGACCGACGGGGTGGCCGGGCCGTGGGTGAGCCCGCGCAGCAACCGCATGAAGTAGGCCGCGGTCAGCGCGCCGCCGACGGCCGCGGCACAGGCCAGGGTCAGCCACACCGGTCCGCCCCGCTGGACCGCCGCGACCACCGCGAACGCCTCGCCCCAGAAGCCGGCCAGCCCGGGCAGGCCGAGTGAGGCGATGGCGGCGAACCCGAACAGCCCGGCCAGCCGCGGCGCGGTCTCCCGCAGGCCGCTGAGCTGGCTCAGCGAGCCGGTCCCGGCCCGGTCCTTGATCGTGCCGGCCAGGAAGAACAGCAGGCCGGTGATCAGCCCGTGGGCCACGTTGCCGAGCAGCGCGGCCTGCAGGCCGGTGACCGTCAGGGTGGCGATGCCGAGCAGCACGAACCCCATGTGCCCGACGCTGGAGTAGGCGATCAGCCGTTTCAGCTCCCGCTGGCGCAGGCAGATCAGCGAACCGGCCAGGATGGCCACCACCGCGAGCACGCCGAGCACCGTGGCGGCCCAGGCCGCGCCGTCCGGGGCGACCCCGACGCCGACCCGGATCAGGCCGTAGGTGCCCATCTTGAGCAGCACCCCGGCCAGGATCACCGAGCCGACCGTGGGCGCCTCGGTGTGCGCGTCGGGCAGCCAGGTGTGCAGCGGCCAGAGCGGCGCCTTCACCGCGAAGGCCACCGCGAGCAGGGCGAACACCACGCACTGGGTGGTCCGGGTGAGCTCGTTGGCGCCGGCCAGCACGACCAGGTCGCCGGTGCCCGCCCGGGCCACCACCAGGACCACGCCGAGCAGCAGCAGGACCGAGCCGAACAGCGTGTAGAGGACGAACTTGCGGGCCGCCGCCCGGCGCTTCTCGCCGCCCCAGCCGGCGATCACCGCGTACATCGGCAGCAGGACGACCTCAAAGAAGATGAAGAAGAGGATCAGGTCCAGGGCCAGGAAGGTGCCCAGGACACCCACTTCCAAGATCAACAACAGGACGGCCAGCGTACGACCGGAGCCCCCGCCCGGCGGCACCTTGTACACCGTGTACACGCAGCACAGCAGCGTCAACAGCCCGGTCAGGACGATCAGCGGGTAGGAGACGCCGTCCACGCCGAGGTGGAAGCGCAACCCGAGCGCCGGCACCCACGGCAGGTCCACGTCGATCCAGGGCAGCAGCGGCGCGGCGTACCGGTCACCGGTCGCCACCCAGCCGTCGTTCCGGCCGGCGAAGACCGGGGCGACCGACAGCACGAAGGTGACCGCGGCGACGACGGTGGCGACGATCCGCGCCTGCCGGTCCCGGCCGCCCGGCCAGAGCGCGACCAGCGCCGCACCGAGCGCGGGCACCGCGAGCAGCGCGATCAGCAGCGCCTGCCCGGTCAGCGAGTCTCCGGTGAGAACCATCAGACCGCCCCCAGCCACGCGACGATGCCGAGAATCAGGGCGCCGAACAGCACCAGGACCGCGGCGCCGGGCAGCGCGGTCCGGTGCGCCTCGGCGAACACCCCGCCGAGCCCGCGCGTCGCCGTCCCGGTGCCCTCCACGGCCGCGTCGACCACCCGCTCGTCGGCGGCGGTGGCCAGCTTGGCGAGCGCTTTCACCGGGCGTACGACAATCCGGCCTTGAAGGTGGTCCAGATGGAACCCGGAGGCGAACAGCGGCCGGGCCCGGCCGAGCGCCAGCACCGGGTCGGCGCCGGGCACCGCCCACCACAGCCACCAGGCCGTCCCCGCGCCGGTCGCCAGCAGCAGCATCGGCAGCGCGACGGCCACCCCGAGGTGCGGATCCTCCAGCTCCAGCGCGTGCCGGAAGCCGGGCGCGAAGGCGACCAGGCCGAGGAGCGCGGCCGGGACCGTGAGCACCAGGATCGGCCAGCGCATCAGGGCCGGCGGGTCGTGCGGGACGGCCGGGGTGCGGTAGCGGGCGTCGTCGAAGCCGATCTCCCAGTCCGGACCGGCCGGCCCGTACGCCCGGGACGGGCCGAAGAACGCGCGGAGCAGCAGCCGCATCGAATACCAGGCGGTGATGCCGACCGCGAGGAGCGCGGCCAGCCAGACCAGCCAGGCGGCCCAGACCGGCACCGGCTCGCCGCCGTCGGTGGCGTGCGCGGCCGCGGTCAGCACGGTCTCCTTGGACCAGAAACCGGACAGCGGGGGCAGCCCGGCGAGCGCGCCCAAGCCGATCACGAACGACCAGAAGGTGACCGGCATGGGGGTGCGCAGGCCGCCCATCCGGGACAGGTAGTTGCTGCCCACCGCGTGGATCACCGCGCCCGCCGCGAGGAACAGCAGCGCCTTGAACGCGGCGTGGGTGAGCAGGTGGAACAGGGCCGCGGCGGGCGAGCCGACGGCCAGCGCGCCGGTCATGTAACCGATCTGCGAGACGGTGGACCAGGCCAGCACGCGCTTCAGGTCGTCCTGGGCGGTCGCGGAGAGCGCGCCGAGCAGGATGGTGATCGACGCCATCACCGCCAGCACCGCGAGGACCGCCGGCGACTGCTGGAACAGCGGGTAGGTGCGGAACACCACGTAGACGCCGGCCGCGACCATCGTCGCGGCGTGGATCAGCGCGGAGATCGGGGTCGGACCGGCCATCGCGTCCGGCAGCCAGGTGTGCAGCGGGAACTGCGCGCTCTTGCCCGCCACCCCGGCCAGGAGCAGCAGCAGCGCGGCGGTCAGGGTGCCCGGGTCGTAATCGGTGTGCAGCACCTGATCGAGGTTCGAAGTGCCGGCGCCGGTGATCAGCACCGCGACGCCGAGCAGGAAGCCGACGTCACCCACCCGGGTGACCAGGAACGCCTTCACCGCGGCGGCCGGCGCCTCGGGCAGCCGGCGGTCGTGGCCGATCAGCAGGTAGGAGCAGGCGCCCATCACCTCCCAGCCGATCAGCATGACGATCAGATCGTTCGCGGTCACCACCAGCAGCATCGCTCCGGTGAACAGGCTGACCTGGGCGGCGTAGGGCGCGTAACGCGGATCGTCGTGCAGGTAGGTGACCGAGTAGATCTGCACCATCAGCGCGACCAGGCTGACCGCGATCGCCACGTAGACCACCGGCGGGCTGATCGCCGCGCCGAAGGTGACCGGGAGATCGCCGAACCGGACCAGCTCGACGCCGGTCTGGAACGGCTCGCTGTCGCTGGCCAGCAGGCGCAGCGCGGTCAGCAGGGCCAGCGCGGCACCGGCCACGCCGAGACCGGCGGCGATCCGCCGGCGCGGGCCGAGGCCGTCGCCCGGCGGCAGGAGCAGCCCGAGCAGGCCGGCCAGCAAGGGTACGACCGGCAGCAACGAAGCAGCGGTGTCGACGCTCACCCGTCCACCCGTTCCTCGTCGGCGTCCAGCCGCACCTCGTCGAGGGCGACGGCCTTCCGCATCCGGTAGTACTGCAGGATGATCGCCAGGCCGACGCCGACCTCGGCGGCGGCCAGCACGATCACGAAGAGCGCGAACACGCCGCCCGAGCCGGCCTGCGAGTTCGGCATCGACCAGGCCTCGCCCGGGACGCCGCGCAGCGCCGAGCGCAGCGAGACGTCCGCGGTGACCAGGATCAGGTTGACCGCGTTCAGCATCAGCTCGACCGCCATCAGCACCAGGATCGCGTTACGGCGCCGGACGACGCCGTAGACCCCGAGGCCGAACAGGGCGGCGCCCACCACGTACGGAATGGTCACGTGCATCTAGGCCGGGGCCTCCTCGGTCTCGGCCGGCTCGGCGGGAGGCGCCGGACGGGCCCCGATGTCCGGGCGGGACAGCACGATCGCGCCGACCAGCGCGGCCAGCAGCAGGATCGACAGCACCTCGAAGGGCAGCACCCAGGTGCCGAAGACCTGCTTGCCGACCACCTCGGCGGTGCCCGGCGGCGGCGCCGGGTACTCGATCCAGCGGAACGCGTCGGCGAACAGCGCGGCCAGGCCCAGCCCGACCCCGCCGCCGATCAGCGCGGACGGCCCGGCCGGGCGGTCCAGGTCGGCGGACGGGCCGATCGGGGCGCGGGTCAGCATCACCGCGAACAGCAGCAGCACCACCACCGCGCCGACGTAGACCAGGATCTGCACCCAGGCCACCAGCTCGGCGCCGAGCACCAGGTACAGGCCGGCCAGCGCGCCGAGCGAGATCACCAGATAGAGGCCGGAACGGACCAGGTGGGTGCTGGTCACCACGAGCGCGCCGGAGCCGACCGCGACGGCGCCGAGCGCGAGCAGGAGCAGATCGGCGACGGTCACGAGGCGGGCTCCGGGCGCTCCGGGCGTACGCCAGCGGGTCTTGCGGTCTTGGCGGCGGTGGCCGCACCCGGACCCGCGGCCTTGCGCGCCGCGGTCGCCTCCTCCTTCGCGGGCTCGCCCAGCACGTCGTGCGCCGGGGGCGGCGGCACGGTCCGCATCCACTCGCCGAGCCGGGTCTTGTCGTGCAGCAGGGAGAGCACGTCGGTCTCCGCGTACTCGAACTCGGGGGTCCAGTGCAGCGCGTCGAACGGGCAGACCTCGATACAGATCCCGCAGTACATGCACAGGGAGAAGTCGATGTCGAACTTGTCCAGCACGTTGCGCTGGCGGGCGCGCGCGGCGCCGGGGACGACCACCTCCTCCTTGTGCGAGTCGATGTAGATGCACCAGTCCGGGCACTCGCGGGCGCACAGCATGCAGACCGTGCAGTTCTCCTCGAGCAGCGCGATCACGCCGCGGGAGCGTGGCGGCAGCTCCGGCTCGACATCCGGGTACTGCTGGGTGGTGGTCTTCTTGGTCAGCGTCTTGAGCGTGACGGCAAGACCATTGATCAGGCCCTTGCCGGGCGTGGGGCGATCGCCGTCATCAGTCACAAGGGCATATCCTGCCCGGTCCGGCCCGCTCACGCGACCTCGCCCCGGCGACCTTCTGTCAAAGGAGGGACTTCACCGCGACGGTGAGCACCAGCTGGGCCAGGGCCAGCGGAACCAGGACCAGCCAGCAGAGGCGTTGCAGCTGGTCCTCGCGCAGGCGCGGGTAGGTGACCCGGAACCAGATGATCACGAAGGACAGGGCGCCGATCTTGAGCAGGGTCCACAGCCAGCCGAGCTGATCGCTGAACGGGCCGTGCCAGCCACCGAGGAACAGGACCGTGGTGAGGCCGGCGATCACGATGATGCCCACATATTCGGCGAGCAGGAAGAACGCGAAGCGCAGGCCGGTGTACTCGGTCATGTAGCCGAAGACCAGCTCGGAGTCGGCGATCGGCATGTCGAACGGAGGGCGGCGGATCTCGGCCAGGCCGGCCACGAAGAACACCACCGCGGCCGGGGCCTGCCAGATCAGCCACCACGGACGCCAGACCTCGACGATGCCGGGCAGGCTCAGCGTGCCGGCCGCCATCGCCACGCTCGCCGCGGCCAGCACCAACGGCAGCTCGTAACCGAGCAGCTGGGCGGCGCCGCGCAGGCCGCCGAGCAGGCTGTACTTGTTGGCCGAGGCCCAGGCGGACATCAGCACCGCGACCACGCCGAACCCGAGGACGGCCAGGACCAGGAAGAGGCCGATGTCCAGGCGCTGGGCGACCAGGCCGTGCGGGCCGAGCGGGATGGTCAGGATGACCACCAGGTAGGGGAAGAGCGCGACGATCGGGGCCAGCCGGAAGACCTGACGGTCGGCGCCGTGCGGGTGGACGTCCTCCTTCTGGACGAACTTGACGCCGTCGGCGACCAGCTGGGCCCAGCCGTGGAAGGCGCCGGCGTACATCGGGCCGACCCGGCCCTGCATGTGCGCCATCACCTTGTGCTCGGCCTGGCCGACCAGCAGCGGGAGGACCAGGAAGCCGACCATGACACCGGCGACGCGGATGAGGAGGTCCAGCCAGAGCGGCATCAGTTCGCCTCTTCCCCGGTCGTCTTCGGCTGCTCGGCGGGCTTGTCGGCGGGCATTGCGGCCGCCTCGTCGGTCGCGGCGGGCTTCGCGGCTGCCGCCGGATTTCCGGTACTCGGTGGGCGCGCCGGGCGCTCCCCTCGGGCCGGACGCTCGCCCCGGGCCGGGCGCGCCGGGGTCTCCGGCGGTGGGATCTTGCCCTTCATCGGGCCCCACTCGTTCGGGTCCGGGACGCCGGGCGGGCGCATCGGGGCGCGCTTGGCCGTGCCGGCCTCGGACTCCCCCGGCTCCTTGGCGCCCGGCCACGGTTTCGCCACCCGGGAGGCCAGCACGAACTCCTTGCGCAACGGGTGCCCCTCGAACTCCGGCGGCAGCAGCAGCGGCCGCAGATCGGGGTGCCGGGCGAAGACGATGCCGAACATCTCGTGCGTCTCCCGCTCGTGCCAGGCCGCACCCGGGTAGAGGTCCACCAGGGACTCCACCTCCGGATCGGCCCGCGGCACCCGGGTCCGCAGCAGCACGCCGTGCCGGCGCCGGGTCGACCACAGGTGGGCGACCACGTCGAACCCGTCGGCCAGCTCGTCCACCGCGGACAGCCAGTCGAAGAAGTCGCAGCCCAGCGCGCCCGGGTCCTGAGCGATCGTGGCGGCGTGCCACCAGCGGGCGACCGGCACGTCGACGACCGCGCGGGCATGGCCCGGACCGCCGCCGGAGACGCTCGCGGTGACCTCGCCCGGGGCCGGGTCGTCCGTCGCCAGCAGCGCTACCAGTCGCTCTCCGACCTCTTCGGGCGTCATAGCGGTCATCCTATGGTCCGGGGCGGCACTGCAACCCGCCGCCGGGCGCGAACGTGTAGTCGCCGTGACAGCCATCGCCGGACACCGATCGGAGGCGTCGAGCATCGTGCCGCACGACCCGCCTTCGTTCGACGAGGTGTACGCCGCCCACTACGCCGATCTGACCGTCCAGTTGTACGCCTACTTCGGCGATCGGCAGGAGGCGCAGGATGTCGTACAGGAAGCTTTCTGCCGGGCCCTGGCCCGCTGGCGGACCGTTTCCCGGTACGACGATCCGGTCGCCTGGGTCCGCCGGGTCGCCTGGAACCTGGCGGTCAGCCGGTGGCGGCGGGCCCGCACCGCGCTCGGCTTCCTGCGCCGGCAACCGAGCGTCGAACCGCGCGCCGACGGGCCGGAACCGGACCGGGTGGCGCTGCTCGCGGCGCTCGCCGAGCTGCCCGACACGCAGCGCCGGGCGTTGGTCCTGCACTACCTGGCGGACATGCCGGTCGGCGAGGTGGCCCGCCGGGAAGGGGTCGCCGAGGGCACGGTGAAGTCCTGGCTGCACCGCGGCCGGGCCGCGATGGCCGCCCGCCTGAAGATGAGCGACACCGCCGGAGGCGAGCGATGACCGACCAACTCGAACACCTCTTCGCCGACCTGCGGGCCGAGACGCTGCCCCGGATCACGCCGCCGGGCGTGGCCGCGGTCCGGGCCACGGTCCGGCGCCGGCGGGTGCGGCGGACCGCGCTGGCCGCCGGCCTGGCCGCGATGGCCGCGGTGGGCGCCGGATACGCCGTCTCGTTGCCGTCCCCGCCGGAGCTGCCGGCCCAGCCCTCCCCCACCCTCTCCGCGGAGCAGCGCAACTCGCTGGCCCTGGAGGCCGCCCGCTCGATCGGTCTGCACGACGCCGCGCTGCAGAACGGCGGGACGAGCGCCTCAGCCGGCCCGCTGCTCGCCAAGCGACTGCTGCGCGGCGACTACCAGCTCTCCGCCGCCTGCGCGGGTGACCGGGGCAGCGTCGACCTGCACGTCGCCGGCCGGACGCTGACGCTGGCGTGCGGCCGGGAACCGCTCCAGAGGTCGCTCACCTTCACCGTCTCCGGAGCGACCGAGCGGGTCGTCGTCGACGCCCGCCCGGACCCGGCGGCGCTGGACCGGGTCGGTGTCGCGTGGACGCTCAGCATGACCCCGGTGTCGATGAGGCGGCTGGCCGAGACCGCCGAGAAGGCCCTCGGCGAGAACCCGGCCGGGCGCCGGGCGTTCTTCCTCGACAGCCTCTCCAGCCCGGGCGACGGCGCCCTGCCGTCCGGTGACATCCGGATCACCGTGGCCTGCGCCGGCACCGGCACGTTCCGGATGGACATCGGCGACGAGGCGGCGATGGACCCGCGGAGCACCTCGGTCGCCGCCTACGACGGGAAGTGCGACGGGACGGCGGGGCACTTCGACGTCACCGTGCCGGCCGGCACCAAACGGATGATCATCGTGATGACGCCGTCCACCGCGGCGCTCGGGCAGGCCGCTCTGGCCTACCGGGTCACGACGCGCTGAGCGGGCTCACAGGCCGGGGATGCGGCCGTTGCGGAACACGTCGACGAAGTCCTGGTGGTCCTCGCGGGCCTGGTCGCCGTACCGGTGGGCGAAATCGACCAGGTGCGCGACGAAACCCGCCGGGTCCCGGTCGACCACCGCGACGATCGCCTCCTCGGTGGAGAAGTCCACCAGGTCGTGGCTGGACTCGTCGTCGGCGACCGAGTGCATCCGGGCCACCGCGCGGCCCAGGTCGGTGACCACCCCGGACAGCTCCTCCGGCTCGTTGACATCCGACCAGTCCAGGTCGGCGGCATAGGGCGACACCTCGGCGACCAGCTGGCCGACGCCGTCCAGCTCGGTGAAGCCCAGCCACGGGTCGGCGTGCGCCTGCAGCGCCCGCTGCGACTCGGCGGTCCGGTGGCCCTGGTGCTTGAAGTAGGACCGCACCCGGTCGTCGTCGATCCACCGGGCGACGGCCGGGACCTGCGCCTGCTTCATGTAGATGACCACGTCGTTCTCCAGGGCCTCGGTGTGACCCTCGAGCAGCAGGTTGTAGGAGGGCAGGCCGGCCGAGCCGATGCCGACGCCCTTGCGCAGCTTGATGTCCTTGATGTGCGTCGAGATGCTCCGGCCGGCGTCCGGCAGGGTGCCCAGGTACTGCTGGAAGGCGTCGGTGACCTGGGCGGCGGTGGCCTCGTCGACCTCGTAGACGCCCTCGCCGACGGAGAACCGGCGCTCGTACTCGTCGATCGTGGTCTGCGCGCTGAGCAGGTCGACCCGGGTGTTCAGCCGGGCCTCCTGGAGCACCCGGCGCAGCGCCCCGGTCGCGTTCTCCAAGGTGATCGAGCCGATCGCGTCGTCGCCGCCGTGCGCGATCGCCCGCAGCTCGGTCAGGTAGGACTCGGCGAACGCGGTGACCAGCGCGGAGATGTTGTCGTCGGAGAGCGCCTTGGAGTAACCGATCAGCGCCACGCTGGCCGCGAAGCGTTTCAGATCCCAGGAGAACGGCCCGACGTACGCCTCGTCGAAGTCGTTGACGTTGAAGACCAGCCGGCCGGACGAATTCATGTACGTCCCGAAGTTCTCCGCGTGCAGGTCACCGTGGATCCACACCCGGCTGGTCCGCTCGTCGAGAAAACTGTCGTCCCGGTGGTCACCGACCTGGTCGGCGTAGAACAGCGACGCGCTGCCCCGGTAGAACGCGAACGGGGAGGCCGCCATCTTCCGGAACTTGCGGCGGAACGCCGCCGGGTCGATCGCCATCAGCTCGCCGAACTCACGAGCCAGGACGTCGACGATGAAGTCAGCACGAGACGCGTCGCTCATGCCGATCACGCTAGACCGGCGGAGCCACCACCGGAGCGGTTAACGCGGCCGCGTCCTTCAGCAACGGGTCCGGGCGGGACACGCCACCCGGGCCGGACTGCTCGGCGGCGATCTTCTCCTGCAGGCGGAGGATGCCGTGCAGCAGGGCCTCCGGGCGGGGCGGGCAGCCCGGGACGTAGACGTCCACCGGGATGATCTGGTCGACGCCCTTGGTGACCGAGTAGGAGTCCCAGTACGGTCCGCCGCAGTTCGAGCAGGAGCCGAACGAGATGACGTATTTCGGCTCCGGCATCTGGTCGTAGAGCCGCTTGATCGCCGGGGCCATCTTGTCGGTGACCGTGCCGGAGACCACCATCAGGTCGGCCTGCCGCGGCCCGTGCGCGAACGGGATCACCCCGAGCCGCATGAAGTCGTGCCGGCTCATGCTGGACGCGATGAACTCGATCGCGCAGCAGGCCAGCCCGAAGTTGAACACCCACAGCGAATAGCGGCGCCCCCAGTTCAGCACGAACCGGATGGGTTCACCGAGCACGCCAGGAAGGGCCATCGGCTCAACCTACTGCATTCGCGTACGGCTCGGTCAGCGTCATCGGGCGACGCGCCACCTCCAGGACCCGCTCCGGAAAGTTCGGCCCCTCGGTGTAGAAGCGGGCTCGAGTGCGGCCCACCGGTTCCAGCAGCCCGGCGGCGGCCAAGTCGCGCAAGTCGCGTTCAGCCTGGCCCTGCACCAGTTGCGCCTGCTGGTGGTGATAGGCGGTGAGGTGGAATCTGATCCAGGCCCGTCCTCGGCGTTCAGCCAGTCGACGAATTCGCTGATCAGCCCGGGAACTTCCTGGGCATTTGGGCGCGGTGTAGGCGATGGAGCGGGTCCGGTGTCCCGGGGCGGTGACGCATCAATAGCGTCAAGCACCTTGCGCCGGGCGTTGGAGCAGGCTCAGGAAGCCGGTCAGCAAAGCCTCCCGCAACGCCGGTGGGGCGGCGTTCAGCAGCGTGTTCACCTCGGCCATCCGGCTGAAGTCGCCGCCGCCCAGGCCCAGGCCGGCGGCTAGGCCGGCGATGAAGTCCGGGGTGATCATCTCGGGCGAGAGCGGCGGCAGGTCCGGGACCTGGACGGGCCCGCGCGCCTCCGCGGCCGCGACCGCGTCGGAGAGGTCCGACGCGAACGACGCCGCCGTGTCGCGGACCGACGCGGTCACCGTGAGGTGGATGGTCGGGGGCAGCTCGCGGTACGCCATCTGCGGCTGGGTGTGCCAGCCGCGCGCGGCCAGCTCGTCGGCCAGCACGAACAGGTCGACGCCGGCCGAGGCCAGGCAGACCACGCTGGTCTCCGGCGGCGCGTACAGGCGGACTCCGTCGACGGCGGTGACCGCGTCGGCGAGGATGCCGACCGCCTCCCGGGTCGCGGCGGCCAGCTCCAGGTAGCCGGCGTCGCCGAGGGAGCGCAGGGTGGCCAGGGCCGCGGCGATCGGCCCGCCGGAGCGGGTGGACGAGATGACCGGGTTGATCATGGTGTAGCCGGGCCAGTCGGCGTAGGCGAAGTACTGCGGGCGGCGCAGCTCCTCGCTGGCGTGCAGCAGGATCGAGACGCCCTTCGGCGCGTACGCGTACTTGTGCAGGTCGACCGAGATGCTGGTGACGCCGGGCACGGACAGGTCGAACGGCGGCAGGTCGGCGCCGAGCCGCCGCAGGTAGGGCAGGATCCAGCCGCCGAAGCAGGCGTCGACGTGGAAGCGCACGCCATGTGCGGCGGCGACGGCGGCGATGGCGGGGATCGGGTCGACCACGCCGTGTGCGTACGACGGGGCGGAGGCGGCGACCAGCACGGTGTCCGGCCCGATCGCCGCGGAGATCAGCGAAGGGTCCGCCCGGAGGTCCTTCACCGGCACGACGTCGAGCCCGACCCGCAGGTAGTGCGCCGCTTTGGCGAACGCCGCGTGCGCCGTGGACGGCACGACCAGGCGCGGATCGCGGATCGACGGGTGCGCGTCCCGGGCCGCCTTCACCGCCAGGATCAGCGACTCGGTGCCGCCGCTGGTCACGCTGCCGACCGTGGCGTCGTCCCCGCCGAGCAGCCGGGCGGCCGCGCCGACCAGCGCGTTCTCCATGGCCAGCAGGGACGGGAAGGCGGTCGGGTCGAGGCCGTTGACCGAGGCGGAGAGCGCGTACGCCTGCCGCGCCAGCTCATCCAGGCCGGCCACGGCCGGGTCGTAGACGTACGCGAAAAGCCGCCCGCCGTGCGTGGGCAGATCGGCGGACCGCAACCCGCGCAGCTCCGAGAGGATCTGGTCGGCCGGCACGCCCTTCTCCGGAAGCGCGTCGATCATGGGTTGATCCTCTCCTGGTAGCCGCGGAGCAGCACGACCCCGGCGCCGACCAGCAGCGCCGGAAGCACGGTGAAGCCGAGCAGCACGCCGAGCCGCGCGGTGCCGTCCTGCACGGCCGCCTCCCCGGTCGCCGACGAGACGTAGCCGAAGACCTGCAGCATCAGGGCGTAGATGCCGGGACCCAGGGCCAGGCCGAGGGTCTCCCCCGCGGTCCACAGGCCGGTGAACACGCCGGCCTGCCGGCGGCCGGTGCGCGCGGTGTCGAAGGCGATGCAGTCCGGCAGCATGGCCATCGCGAACACCTGCTGGCCGGCGTATCCGGCGCCGACCAGCGCGACGATCAGGTAGACCGGCACCGCGGGCAGCACCTCGGCGCTGAGCAGCAGCAGAGCGCCGGCCGCGAAGAGCAGCGAGGCGGCGATCAGCGAGCGGAGCTTGCCCCACCGCTTGCCGATCGCCGTCCAGAGCGGCATGACCAGCAGCGCCGGGCCGACGAACGCGGCGAACAGGAACGTCCCGCCGGTCTCCTGGCGCAGCACGTGGTCGGCGAAGTACTGCACCCCGGCCAGCATGGTGCCGATCCCGGCCGCCTGCACGATCCAGCACAGCAGCAACGCGCGGAACGGGGCGTTCCCGGAGGCGACGCGCAGCTGGGCGACGAGGCTCGGCTCGGCCTCCCGGGCGGTGCGGGACTCGGCTCGGCGCGTACCGAAGAAGGTGCCGACCGTGCCCACCGCGATCAGCGCGGCGACGAACAACCCGGCCCACCGGTGGCCGATCCGGCCCCCGCCGGTCGTCTCGACGATCAGCGGCGCCAGCGCGCCGGAGATCAGGATGGCCAGCGCCAGGACGGCGACCCGCCAGGTCATCAGCCGGGTCCGCTCGCCGTAGCCGTCGGTCAGCTCGGCCGGCATCGCGACGTAGGGCACCTGGAAGAAGGCGTAGGCGGTGGCCGCGGCGAGGAAGGCGACCGCGACGTAGGTGGCGGAGGCAGCCACGCCGGCGAACGGCGCCGCGAAGATCGCCGCGAACAGCACGCTCAGCAGCAGGCCCGCGACCAGCAGAAACGGCCGCCGGGAGCCGGTCCGGTCGGAGATCCGGCCGGCCAGCGGGTTGACCAGGACGTCCCACGCCTTCGGCAGCAGCACGAGGAGCCCGGATACACCGGCTGCAACACCCAGCGTGTCGGTCAGATACGGCAGAAGCAACAATCCGGGCACCGTCCCGAAGGCGCCGGTGACCAGGGAACCGAGCGCATACCCAGCCAAAACAGGCCTGGGCAGGACACTCGCCCGGATTACCACGGGAGAGGGACCGGTGGGCGTCATCGACGCGCATCGTAACCATGATCGGGCGTTGCCGCCTACGCTCGCCGCATGGGAAGCGTTGCGGCCGGCGTCGCCGCGAGCCATCCGGCGACCGCCCGCACCGGAGTGCGGATTCTCGAAGCGGGCGGCACCGCCGCCGACGCGGCGGTCGCCGCCGTTCTGGCCTGCTGCGTCGCCGAGACGATCTATACCGGGATCGGTGGTGGCGGGTTCGCCACCTACTTCGACGCGCGCACCGGCGAGGTCACCTGTCTGGACTTCTTCGTCGCGGTGCCGGGTCTGGACGGGGACCGGAAGCCGGAGCCGATGGTCGCGGTGGACGTGTTCTTCGGCGGGCTGCCACAGATCTACTCGATCGGCGGGGCCAGCGTGGCCGTGCCGGGGGTACCCGCCGGGCTGGGTGAGGTGCACCGGCGCTGGGGCCGGCTGCCCTGGTCGGAGGTGGTCGCCCCGGCGGCCGGCCTGGCCCGGACCGGCGTGCTGCTGCCGGCCGCGCACGCCCGCACGCTGAAGTCGTGCGCGCCGGCGCTGGCCTACGGCGACGGCGCCGCGCCCTACCAGCCGGGCGGCCGCCTGCTGGAGAGCGACGAGCTGCTCTTCCACCACGGCCTGGCCACCGCGATGGACGCGCTCGCGGCGGACGGGCCGGAGGTGTTCTACACCGGGGAGTACGCGGATCTGCTGGTCGCCACGGTCCGCGAGGCCGGCGGCACGCTCGGCCCGGCCGACCTGGCCAGTTACCGGGTGGCCGAGGCGCCGGTGGACAACGCTCGGCTGGGCGATTACCGGGTCTGCGCCCGGCACGACCTGAACCGGACGGTGGACACGATCGGCGCGCTGCCGGCCGACCTGTCCCGCCCGGGCCGCGCCGCCGGGGTCGCCGCCGCGCTGCGCAACCTCGGGGCGCAGCGGCTGGGCGACACCACGAACGTCTCGGTGGTCGACCCGGAGGGCAACGCCTGCGTGATCACCACGACGCTCGGGCTGGGCGCCGGGGTGTGGCTGCCCGGGCTGGGGATCAACCTGAACTCGATGCTCGGCGAGGGCGAGCTGCTCACCGAGGAGCTGGTGCCCGGGCGGCGGATGTCGTCCTACATGTGCCCGCTGGTGGTGATCGGCCCGGACGACTCGCTCGCCGTGGCGGCCGGCTCGGCGGGCGCCTCGCGGATCCGTACCGCGCTGGTGGACACGCTGCTCGGGGTGCTGGTGGACGGCCTGGACGTGGCGGACGCGATCGCCCGGCCCCGGTTCCACGCGGTGGAGGACACCATCCACGCCGAGCACGGGTGCTCGGTGGACGAGCTGACCGTGCTGCGCGAGGCCGGGTGGCAGGTGGTCGAGTGGCCGGACCTCAACCACTACTTCGGCGGGGTGACCGCGGTCGGCCCGGCCGGCGCCGCGGGCGACCCACGCCGCGGCGGCGTCGGGCTGCTCCTCTAACGCCTGCTTCGGCGCCGGTCACATCCGGCGGGCGGCGGTCGCCTCGGACGCGGCGGCGGTCTCCCGCAGCGCCACCTCCAGGTCGGTCGGGGCCAGGCCGAAGGTCCGCTCGGTGAGCGAGCTGTCCATGTGGAACGGCGCGTAGAACTGGTAGTCCATCTCGGCCAGCTCGCGGGCGATCGGCACCACCAGGCCGGCCGTGCGCATCACGAACCGCGGCAGGCTGCGCACCGTCACCTGCGGCACGCCGGCCACCGCGCAGTACCGCTGGGCCAGCTCGCGCATCGTGATCGCCGGGCCGGACGGCACGTGCCACGCCTGGCCGAACGCCCGCTCGTCGCGGGCCAGAGTGACCAGCGCGCGGGCCATGTCACCGGTGTAGGTGAAGGTGTGCGGCGCGTCGACGTCGCCCGGCGCCCAGGCCGTGCGGCCCTTGGTGATCGCCGGCAGCAGCACCGCGGACAGCGTGCTGACCGCGCCGGCGCCGACGTAGTCCGAGGCGCGGACCTCGACCGTACGGACGCCGCTGGCCAGCGCGTCCTCCCACATCTTGATCCGGATCCGGCCCTTGCGGCCGGTCGCGGCGAGCGGGGTGCGCTCGGTCATCCGGCCGCCCGGCTGCGGGCCGTAGCCGTACAGGTTCCCGGTGATCGCGTAGACCGCGCCGGACGCCTTGGCCGCGGCGATCATCGCGTCGTTCATCGGGAACCACTTGTCGGCCCACTCGGTGTACTTCGGGTTCGCACAGTTGTAGATCACCTCGGCGTCGCGGGACAGCTCGGTCAGCCGGCCGGCGTCGGCGGCGTCGGCGGCGACCCGCTCGATCAGCGGGTGCTCCGGGCCGCTGCCGCTGCGGGTCACCACGCGGACCCGCTCGCCCTGCTCGGCCAGGATCCGGGCGACGCCGGAGCCGATCGGACCGGAACCGATGATCACGTGCGACATAACTGTTCTCCTTTGCGAGCAGTGCTCTCTGTCGAGAACAACGATGCCAGTTTTCCCGCGGCTTCGCAAGAGCAGTGCTCTCGTTGTGGCACACTGACCCCCATGAGTGCCGCCAACCTGCGCGCCCGGGTCCGGGCCGAGATGACCGAAGAGATCAAGCAGGTGGCCCGGCGCCACCTGGCAACCGACGGGGCCAACCTCTCGTTACGGGCCGTCGCGCGCGACCTGGGGATGGCCTCGTCCGCGGTGTACCGCTACTTCGCCAGCCGGGACGAGCTGCTCACCGCGCTGATCATCGACGCCTACGAGGCGGTCGGCGAGGCCGCCGCGCACGCCGCCACGCCGGTCGCCGACCCGGGGGCGCGCTGGATCACGATCGGACACGCGGTGCGGGACTGGGCGCTGGCCAACCCGCACCAGTGGGCGCTCATCTACGGCAGCCCGGTGCCGGGTTACCAGGCGCCGCAGGACACCATCGAGCCGGCCATCCGGGTGATCATGCTGCTCGCCGAGACGCTGCGGGACGCCCTGCAGGCCGGGCGGCTCACCGGGGTCCCGGAGCAGCCTAAGGGGCGGTTCGGGGCGGAGATGGCCGCGGTCGCCCAGCATTTCGGCCCGGACGTGCCGGCGCACCTGGTGGGGGCGACGATGTATGGCTTCCTGCACCTCTGCGGGGCGATCAGCGCGGAGCTCTTCGGGCAGCTGAACAACACGATCGAAGACGATCGCCGCGGCTTCTTCGAGTGGCAGATGCACGCGACGGCGAAGTTCGCGGGCCTTTCCAGCTGAAGATCACATTCTTCCGGTACGCCGGTCCGCTCGGGTGCGGATCGCATGCTCCCGGCACCCCTCTGTCAAGGGGTTGGTGTGAGGGGTGTTTTAGGGTGGTGGTTGGCGGGTCCGGGTTGTGACTTTTCCGAAGTGTCGATCTTGGGGTTTGGGTCGGCCGCGCTGGAGTTCAGAGTCGCCCCCGTGTGTCCTCCCGGACCCGTCGCTGTCTGTTGTGCCGTGTGGTCGTCTTTGATCATTTGGCGGTAGACGGTGTCGGACAGGCGTCGTTTCAACGCTCGCATGGCTTCCATCGCGGTTTTGCCTTCGGCGCGTTTGCGCTGGTAGTAGGCGCGGCCGGGGGTGTCGAAGCGGAGCTGGGTGATGGCCATGATGTGCAGGACCCGGTTGATGCGCCGGTTCCCGGCCCGGTTGAGCCGGTGATGATGGTTGTCGCCGGAGGACACGTCGATGGGGGCGGTGCCGTTCCAGGTGGCGAAGTGCCCGCGGGTCGGGAAGCGGCTGATGTCGCCGATGTCGCCGAGCAGGCGGGCGGCGCCGGAGGGGCCGATGCCGTTGAGGCTGGTCAGCTGGGTGCCGGTGGCGGCCAGCACGGTCTTCAGCTGCCGGTTGGCTGCTTTGATCTTGGTGTCCAGGGTGGTGAGCTCGTCGGCCAGGTCGCCGGCCAGCTGATAGCGGGTGGCGGTGACGATGTCGCCGGCCGGGACGCTGACGCGTTCGAGCAGGGTGCGGGCCTGGTCGGTGGTCAGGTTCTTCTTCGCGCCGCCGGGGATCAGTTCGAGCAGTAGCTGGTGCAGCCGGTTGATGGTCTCGGTGCGGGTGGCGCCGAGCTGGTCGCGGCGGTCGGCCAGCAGCCGCAGCGCGACGGTGGCGCCGTCGGCGTGAACGCGGCGCAGGCCCGGGGTGCGCAGGGCGGTCACCGCGATGTGGTGCGCGTCGTGACCGTCGGTTTTACGGCCGTGCCCGGTGTCAAAGTTGCGGGCTTTCGCGGCGAGTTTCGCCGGGACGTCCAGCACGGTTTCGCCGTCGGCGACCAGCCGCTGGGCCAGGTGCCGGCCGATGCCGTTACAGCCCTCGACCGCCCACACCCGGCCGGCGTGACGGCGGCCGGCGGCGAGCATCTGCTGGTAGCCACCGGTGTCGGTGCCGTACCTGCCACGGGCCAGCACCTGTTCACGCTCGTTGATGATCTCGATCGTCGCGGACCGCTTGTGCGGATCGACTCCAATGATCAGCTGACCCATGTACCCGTTGACCTTCCCGTCGTCGCGGCAGAACCACACCAGCGGGAGGGCAACGCTACTTACAGCTGGGCAAACCCCTCTTCAGCCACTCCGCGCCACGGTGACCGGCAGGGTCCAAGCCGGGAGAGAGCCACACCCCGCCATATGAGTGGGCAGCGCGGGCCTGAGCACCCTACCGATCACCTCGACCAAGCCTGGCCGGGCCGCGGTCGTACACCAAATTCTCTTTAAGTAGCGCGGGCCGGGCGTGGCGATCTGGCCGCTGGCGCGTCCAGAGCGATCGCCGCACCCTTTACTGCCCGCGGGTGGTTCCGGAGATCAAAACCGCCGGGCGCGGAGCGAAGCCGGACGATAGCGGGGTCTCGGTCGGCGGGCTCGGGCTCGGGCCGGGGGCGGCGGGCGCGGGTCAGCGGCGGCGGGCGTGCAGGACGTGGCCGCCGGGGGTTTCCGCGGGGACGTCCGGGCGGTTGAAGTAGCGGGCCGCGAGCTGGGCCGGGCCCAGGTCCTCGATCTCGGCGAAGCCGAGTTTGTCGAGGTCGGCGGCGATCTCCTCGGGCTCGGCGAAGCTCAGCCACGGTTCGCCGAGCTTGGCGACCCGGGCGGCGCGGGCCTCCAGGGCGGCACGCCGCTCGGCCGGCATCCGCTCCGGCGACTGGGCGTAGTCGAAGGCGACCTCGTTGCCCACTCGCCCCCCGATGCAGCCCAGCGTCTCGGCAAACGCCTCCGCCGTCAGGTACGGCGCCACGCCCAGCCAGAGGAAGAACGCCGGCTCGTCCAGGTCCAGGCGGTCGGCGAGGCTCTCCTTCTCGAAGTCGATCCCGACATATCGCAAGCCGGCCGGCATCGCGATGCCGGCCCGGGCCAGCCGCTCGCGTTTCCAGGCCTGGGTGTCCGGGTGATCGATCTCGGTCACCTGCAGGCCCGGGTGCGGGTTGCGATAGGCGAAGGTGTCGAGCCCGGCGCCCAGCACCACGAGCCGGCCGACGCCCCGGGACACCGCAGCCGCCAGGTGGTCCTCGGCGAAGCGGTGCCGGGCCGCGATGAACAGGCGCATCCCGCGGCGCGGCGCGTCCCGGGCCAGATCCTCCGCGTCGGCGCCGAGCACCCGCAGGGCGAGCGGGTCGCGGAAGATCGACCCGTGCTCCAGCACCTGGTGTGCGGCGCGGTACCGCGCCGCGCTGTACGCGGTCCTACTCGCCTGTCCGGTCTCCATCAGGTGCCCACCCGGCCTCGTCGATCCTTACCCGGTCGCCGCGCAACGGTACGCCCTCGGCCAGCAGCCGCGCCCGCGCCTCCCGTTCGTGGCCGGGCGGCAGCCGCCCGGCGCTGGTCACCACCCGGTGCCAGGGCACCCCGCCACCGTGCCGGGCCATGATGCCGCCGATCTGCCGGGGCGAGTTGCGGCCGGAGCGCTCGGCCAGCGCGTCGGCGATCGCGCCGTACGACATCACCCGGCCCTCCGGGATGCTCTCGACCAGGGTGAGGACCGCTTCGACGTACTCCTCGGGTGTCATCACCGGCCACGATATGGGATCCGCGGCGGTCCGGCACCGGGCGGCCGAGCAGAATGGGCCGAGTGCGGGAAGTGGTGACCGGTGCGCGCCGGATCGTGGTCAAGGTGGGGTCGTCCTCGCTGACCACGGCGGCGGGCGGCATCGATGAGCAGCGGTTGGACAGCCTGGTCGACGTCCTGGGCGGGCTGGCCGGCGAGGGTCGTGAGGTGGTCCTGGTCTCCAGCGGCGCGATCGCCGCCGGGCTGGCCCCGTTGCAGCTGCGCCGCCGGCCCCGGGACCTGGCCACCCAGCAGGCCGCCGCCGCGGTCGGCCAGGGCCTGCTGATCGGGCGGTACACCGCGGGCTTCGCCCGGCACGGCCTGACCGTGGCGCAGGTGCTGCTCACCGTGGACGACGTGACCCGGCGGGCGCACTACCGGAACGCGTACCGGACGCTGCGCAAGCTGCTGGACCTGGGCGCCCTGCCGATCGTCAACGAGAACGACACGGTGGCCACCGAGGAGATCCGGTTCGGCGACAACGACCGGCTGGCCGCCCTGGTCGCCGCCCTGGTTCAGGCCGACTTGCTGGTGCTGCTCTCCGATGTGGACGCCCTCTACACCGGCAGCCCGTCCGACCCGGCCGCCCGGCGGATCCCGCTGGTCCGCGACGACGCCGACCTGGCCGGGGTGACGATCGGCTCGGCCGGCAGGTCCGGGGTCGGCACCGGCGGCATGGTCACCAAGGTGGAGGCGGCCCGGATCGCCACCGGTTTCGGCATCCCGGTGGTGCTGACCGCCGCCCCGCTGGCCGCGCCGGCACTGGCCGGTGACGAGGTCGGCACGCTCTTCGAGGCGTCCGCCAGCCGGCCCACCGCCCGGCTGTTCTGGCTGGCCCACGCCACCGCGCCGCGCGGCCGGCTGCACCTGGACGAGGGCGCGGTCGCCGCCGTGGTGGCCCGGCGCAAGTCGCTGCTGCCGGCCGGGATCACCGCGGTGGACGGCTCGTTCGCGGCCGGCGACCCGGTCGACCTGGTGGACGCCGGTTCCGGCACCCCGGTCGCCCGTGGCCTGGTCAACTACGACGCGGTGGAGCTGCCGGCGCTGCTCGGCCGGTCCACTCCGGAACTGGCCGCGGCGCTCGGTCCGGGCTATGAACGAGAGGTGGTCCACCGTGACGACCTCGTCCTCCTCTGACTGTCAGGAAGGTTTTGCCATGAGCGTGCTGGAGCAGGCGGCCGCGGCCCGGATCGCCGCCATCGACCTGGCCGGGGCCACCCGCGCGGAGAAGGACGCGGCGCTGCTGCTGATGGCCGACCGCCTGGTCGAGCGCACCGACGACATCGTCCACGCGAACGCGGTGGACGTGGCGAACGCCCGGGAGAACGGCACCTCCGAGGCGATCATCGACCGGCTCGCGCTCAGCCCGGAGCGGGTCGCCGCGATGGCCGACGGCCTGCGTCAGCTCGCCGCCCTGCCGGACCCGATCGGTGACGTGGTGCGCGGCTCCACCCTGGCCAACGGCTTGGAGCTGCGGCAGGTCCGGGTGCCGTTCGGGGTGGTCGGCATGATCTACGAGGGCCGGCCGAACGTGACCGCCGACGCCGCCGGCATCTGCCTCAAGTCGGGCAACGCGGCGCTGCTGCGCGGCTCCCGCTCGGCCTTCTCGTCGAACGCGGCGATCGTCGCGGTGCTGCGCAAGGCGGTCGCCGACGCCGGCCTGCCGACCAACACCATCCAGCTGCTGGACGCCACCACCCGCGACTCGGTCAAGGAGCTGATGCGCGCCCGCGGCCTGGTCGACGTGCTGATCCCGCGCGGCGGCGCCGACCTGATCAAGACGGTGGTCGAGCAGTCCACGGTGCCGGTGATCGAGACCGGCGTGGGCAACTGCCACGTCTACGTGGACGCCGACGCCGACCTGGAGAAAGCGCTGGCCATCACGATCAACTCGAAGACCCAGCGGAACTCGGTGTGCAACGCCGCCGAGTCGCTGCTGGTGCACGTGGAGATCGCCGACTCGTTCCTGCCGCTGGTGCTGGAGGAGCTGGGCGCCCGGGGCGTCACCGTGCACGGCGACCCGCGGGTGGCCGGGTACAGCGACGACGTGGTCCCGGCGACCGAGCAGGACTGGGGCCGGGAATATCTGTCGGCCGACATCGCGGTCGCGGTGGTCGACTCGCTGGACGACGCGCTGGACCACATCCGGCAGTGGGGCACCGGGCACACCGAGGCGATCGTCAGTGAGTCGCTCGGCGCGACCCGGCGCTTCGTGGCCGGCGTGGACGCGGCCGCCGTGGTGGTGAACGCGTCGACCCGGTTCACCGACGGCGGCGAGTTCGGCTTCGGCGCCGAGATCGGCATCTCGACGCAGAAGCTGCACGCCCGCGGGCCGATGGGGCTGCCCGAGCTGACCTCGACGAAATACATCGTGACCGGCAACGGGCACACCCGCTGAGCCGCTAGAACTCCACGTCCGCCGGGCCCTGCTCGCTGACCGGCGTCGAGCCGGCCAGGCTGTTGCCGAGCAGGTCCCGGACCGGCCCGGAGACCCAGGACATCGTCCCGGCCGCGTTCAGCGGCTGGTTCGTCTGGGCGCCGCTGGTGATCGGGTTGCCCAGGGTCACCACGACACCGTTGCCGCTGACCGTGAGCGTCGCCGCCAGGTCGACCGGCGTCTTGTTGAAGTAGCCGTTGGCGCCGGAGAGGGTGACCGTGCCGAGCGGGATCGCGGCGCCGCCGGACGTCCAGAAGGTGATCCGGTCCGGGGTGCCGCGGCTGATCCGGGCCACGATCGGCTGGCTCGGGACGCCGGTCCAGCCGGTCACCACGGAAGCCGGGTCGATCGGCTCGGAGTAGGTCAGCTCCAGCGTGTCGCCGGCCTCGATCCGGCCGGCCGTGCCGCCGGACCGGTTGACCGCCTGCACGTCCACCATGGCCGGTGGGGTGGCGTCGACCCGGAACGTGCTGGTGGTGCTCGCGGTCCGGCCCGCGGTGTCGGTGGTGACCACGTGCAGCACGTAGTCGCCGTCCGCGAAGTTCCCGAACGGGAACGGGATCTGCCAGGTCGCCAGGCTGCCGGTGGCGCTGAGGAACTGCTCGGCGGCGCCGGTGAAGGCGCTGCCGGTCCAGTATCCGCCGCCACTGCGCTGGATGCTGACCTGCACGGTGGAGAGCGAGCTGCCGTTCGACGGGGTGGCCGTGCCGCAGAAGCCGGTGCAGTTCTTCGCCCAGGTCGCCGGGCCGTGCTTGCTCCCGGCGGCCGGGAAGGTGACGGCGGCGGCGCCGGGGGTCACCACGGTCGCGACGGTCACCGGGGCGGCGACGCCGGCCCGGCCGGACCACCCGCCCTGGACGGCGCGGACGGCGTACTGCCAGGTGCCGTCCGGGACGGAGGTCTCGGTGCAGCCGGTGGACTCGCGCAGCCCGGAGCATCCGGCGCCGATCGTCTCCGGAGTGGAGCTGCCGGGCGCGTACCGGACGACCCGGTAACCGGCGGCGGCCGTACCGGAGGTCAGGCCGGCCGGCAACCAGTCCACCCGGACCGACGAGCCGGTCGCGGTGGCGGTCACCCCGGTGACCGAGGTGAGTCCGGTGGCCCGGGCCAGGGCCTGCCCGGTGCCGTGGGCGGCCCAGGCGGCGAACGCGACGCCGGGGTCGGCGAGCAGGGTGACCGCGGCCAGGCCGGCGGCCGGGATCGCGGAGGCGGCACGCGGCAGTCTCATCGGCCGTCCTTCCACGCGGTGACGCTGAGCCGGAGGGTGAAGGTGGCGCCCTGGCAGGCGTCGGCGACGGTGCGCGGCATGCTCACCGGGAGGTAGCCGATGCTCGCCTGCCGGCCGGCGCCGATCCGGGCCGGCAGCGCCGGTGTGCCGGCGTAGCGGCCGATCGTGAGGTTGGCCGGCGCCACCGCGCAGCCCTTGCGGCTGGTCGCGGTGGCCCGGCCGGAGACCGCGATCAGCTTGATCGGGACCCGGTACGGGTTGCGCACCACGACCGTCATCCGTCGCTCGGCGCCCGGGTAGAGGCCGGCGACCGCGAGGCCGCCGACGCCGAGCCCGGCCGGTCCGGCCTGCCCGGCCAGGGTGGCCTCGACGGAGACCGCCGGGTCGTCCCGCCGGGCCGCCGCGCCGGCGCCGATCACCAGCACCGCGGCCGCGACCGCGGCCAGTGGCGTGAACCGCATGCCTCCCCCTCTCCCGGGCTACGACGACCGGCCGGTGGGACGTGCTTCCCACCGGCCGGAGACGGACGATCAGGCAGCGGCGCTGACGCCGGCCAGCGTGACCGCGACGGTGAAGGTGGCGCCCTGGCAGCCGTCCTCGGCGTCGGCGACCATGTGGACCACCTTGGACAGCGTGAAGGTCTTGCTCTCGCCCTTCGGGACGTTCAGCTGCAGGCCGGCCTGGTTGGCGAAGCTGACGTTGGCCGGCGCGCACGAGCCGCCGGTGGTGGTGACGGTGATCCCGGTGCCGGTCACCGTGGTCACCTTGACCGGGTAGTTGTTCGGGTTGTGGATGGTCAGCGTGGCGTCGCCGTCGGCGCCCGGGTAGAGGTCGCCGACGACCGTCACGTTCTCCGTGGTGAGCGCCTGCGCGGTGGTTGCCTTGGCGGCGGCGGTGCCGGTGCCGGAGGCGACCCAGGCGGCGTAGGCGGCGCCGGCGACGGCGGTCACGGCGACAGCGGTACCGGCGACGACAGCGGTCTTCACGGACTTGCGCATGGAGTGGCTCCTCGAAGAAAGATCGGGTCTTCGCAGGCGCCGGTTTCGCTACTGACTCCCCGCTGAACTGGAGCGACCATCGTTATCGCCCAGCGGATCCTCGTCTCGCCCAGGCCCCGTTGCGGGCCTGCACCAACTATGGGGCAATGCCCGATTTTGCCCTATAGCCCCTTATTGCCGGGAGTGACGACGGGCGGGGGCAACCGGGTAGCCGTTCGGGTGCAGTCCGGTGGCGCCGGGTGCAGTTCGGTTGCCGATCTTGACACTGCGTCCTCCCCGCCGGGCAGCGGGCTCGCGAGGAGTCAGCGGCAGGCGCGGAGCGCGGTCAGCGTGATGTTGACGTCGAAGACCGGGCCCTCGTTGCTGTCCCAGCCGCCGTCGGTGCGCTGGGTCTCGGCCAGCCTCTTCCACGCGTTCCGCAGCAGCCAGTCGTCACCCAGGTTGACCCGGCGCAGCGCGGCGGCCATCGCGGCCACGTCGGCCGGCGACATGTCCGGCAGGCGCTCGCCGAGAACCTGCTGGACCCGGGACGACTCGTAGAAATACTGCTGCTGATAGAGCAGGCCGGCGGCGTGCCACCCGGCGGCCAGGAAGGACGGCCAGGTCCCGTCCGGCCGCAGCTGGCCGGCGACGAAGGTGGCGGCCGAGCCGAGCACGTCGCCATAGCGCCCGCGGGTCTGGTAGGGATCGACCTCGACGGTGGCCGCGGTCAGCCAGAAACCGGCCACCGAGGTCAGATAGAGGGTGGCCTCCGGGTCGCCGGGCAGCGCCCACGCGGGCGCCTCGCCGGCCAGCAGCTCGTGCTCCTGCCAGGTGCCGTCCGGGCGCTGGGCACCGGCCAGCCAGTGCAGCGCGCGCTCGGCGACCGGGCCGGCCCGCAGGCCACCGAGATCGTCGAGCTCGCCCAGCCGGAAACAGGTCGCGTCCACCGAGGGAACCTGGCCGTCGGCGGAGGCGGGCCACCCGCCCTCCGGCATCTGGCCGGCGGCGATCCGGTCGATGATCTCCGGGGAGGCTGGCTGACCGGTCCGCAGGTAGGAAAGGCGCGCACGCTCGACCGGGTCACCATGGGCCACGACGTAACCGATCGCGGCATCGATATCGACCACGGTGGAGACGCTACCCGCCGATTCTGTGTTTCGCCGTCACGTTCGGACATCTGTCGCAATGGTCCGATTCCAGCGGCGGACTGTCACACTTTCGGAGGCCGACGCCGTGGGCGCCGGCCTCCGAGAGCATCAGTAGGACGGGAGCGACGGGTCGACCGTGTTGACCCAGGAGACGATGCCGCCCTGGACGTGCACCGCGTCCTTGAAGCCGGCCGCCTTGAGCGCGGCCAGCGCCTCCGCCGAGCGCACGCCCGACTTGCAGTGCAGCACGATCTGCCGGTCCTGCGGGAACTTGGCCAGCGCCTCGCCGGAGAGGATCTCGCCCTTGGGGATCAGCACCGCGCCCGGGATCCGGTTGATCTCCCACTCGGCGGGCTCGCGGACGTCGACCAGGAACACGTCCTTGCCGGTGTCCTGCCAGTCCTTGAGCTCACGAGCGGTGATGGTGGAGCCGGTCACCGCCTCCTGCGCCTCGGCCGAGACCGCGCCGCAGAAGTCCTCGTAGTCCTCGAGCAGGTCGGTGACGGTCGGGTTCTCCCCGCAGAGCGCGCAGTTCGGGTCCTTGCGAACCTTGATCTTGCGGTACTCCATCTCCAGGGCGTCGTAGACCATCAGACGGCCGACCAGCGGCTCACCGATGCCGGTGATCAGCTTGATCGCCTCGTTGACCTGGATCGAACCGATCGACGCGCAGAGCACGCCGAGCACGCCGCCCTCGGCGCAGCTCGGCACCATGCCGGGCGGCGGGGGCTCCGGGTAGAGGCAGCGGTAGCAGGGACCGTGCTCCTCCCAGAAGACCGAGGCCTGGCCGTCGAAGCGGTAGATCGAACCCCACACATACGGCTTGCCGAGCAGCACGGCGGCGTCGTTCACCATGTACCGCGTCGCGAAGTTGTCGGTGCCGTCGACGATCAGGTCGTACTGGCTGAAGATCTCTTTGACGTTGTCGCGGTCCAGCGCGGTGTTGTGAATGACCACGTTGACCAGCGGGTTGATCTCGGCGATGCTGCGCGCCGCCGACTCCGCCTTGGGCGTGCCGACGTCGGAGACGCCGTGGATCACCTGGCGCTGCAGGTTGGACTCGTCGACCGTGTCGAAGTCGATGATGCCGAGCGTGCCCACGCCGGCCGCGGCCAGGTAGAGCAGCGCCGGCGAGCCGAGGCCGCCCGCGCCGACGGCGAGGACCTTGGCGTTCTTCAGCCGCTTCTGCCCGTCCATCCCGACATCGGGGATGATCAGGTGACGCGAATAGCGGCGGATCTCGTCGACGCTCAGCTCGGCGGCCGGCTCGACGAGCGGGGGCAGAGCCACAGTTCACTCCCCGGGTTCGGTGGTAAGGATCGTCGCCCATTCTCGCTCGTCCGGCGCCGACTTGCCCATGACGTCGGACACGGGCCCGACATGCGGGATCCGGAATATTCCGGGCCCCACGCGGATCAGGGGCGCGGCTCCCCGGTGTACCGCTTGCCGCCGCGGAACGGCCAGGCGTTGCGGGTGCAACCCTCCAGACCGTACGTCTGCGGCAGCATCACCGGCGCCGGCCGGCCCTCGCCGGGGCAGCCCTCGTGACCGTGCCCGAGCTGGTGGCCGACCTCGTGATTGATCACGTACTCCCGGTACTGGTCCAGCTCACCCCGGTAGTCCGGGATCGCGGTGGCCCAGCGCTCCGCGTTGATCACCACCTCGCCGGGCAGCCGGCACGAGGTGAACCCCTCGGTGTGCAGGCCGCCTTCCGCGCACATCTGCTCCGACGTCTTCGGCGTGGCCAGGAAGACGGTGAACTCGGCGTCCCGGTCCGACTTCGGCACCCGGCGCAGGCGGAGCTTGCCGCTCCCGATCCAGCTCCGGCCGTCGCCCAGGGTCCGGTCGATCGACTCGGCGAAGTCGGCCGGCTCCACCCCGGTCACCGTCTCCTCCACGGCCACCCGGAAACGGTGCAGCTTGCCGGCGTCACCGAGGATCGGGCCGCGCCCCTTGGCGTACCGGAAATCGCCGGGCTGACCGGCAGCCGGCGGTGCACCCTGCGCCGAACCGATCTGATCCGTTCCCTTCTCCGCCTCCACGCTGCCCGGTTGCGCGCCGCCGATCGGCTCGGCCGCGCGCTGCGCGGTCTCCCGGTCGACCGCGGCGGGTCGCTGCCGGTCCCGCAACTCATGGCCGACGATCACCACCAGGGCCACCACCATCGCGTACGCCAGGGAGGTGATCAGGCGGCGGCGACGCCGCAGCTTGCGGGCGGACGGCGTCAGCTCCGCGCGGCCTTCCGGCTGGCCGTCGACATCCGGCGGCGGGCTGCTCCGGTCGATCTCGACAACCGGTGACCCGGACGACTCACCCACGGCCGGCATCCCGTGCGACTCACTCACGGCCGACGGCCCGTGCGACTCACCCACGGCCGGCATCTCCTGCGCCTCACCCACGGCCGGCGCGACGGCGGGCGACCCGATGGCGGACGTGCCCTCGTGACCGGCGACGTGCTCGACGCCGCGCGGGACTGCCAGTCCGGTCTCCTGGTCGATGATCTCCGGGTAGGCGGCCTCCGCGTCGTCGGCCCGGTGCGGGATCGCCTGCTCAGGAACCGGCGGCTCGGCCCGGTGGTCGGCCGGATGCCAGAGCCCGTCCGGGATCTCCGCGGGCAGGCGGAGGCTCTCCGGCAGGCCGGGCCGCGGATGCTCGCCGGTCGACCAGAACCAGGCGGCGTCGTGCGCCTCCTCGGCCTCCGGCTCAGTCCACGGCTGGCCGGTGGCGGTCACCCGCGGAATCTCGGCGGTGTCCGGCGCGGTGTCCTCGCCCCCGGCCGGCAGCACCGCCCGCGAAGTCATGCCCACCTCACCGTGCCGGGCCGCTTCGCCCTGCAGGGCCGCTTCGCCCTGCAGGGCCGCTTCGCCCTGCAGGGCCGCTTCGCCCTGCAGGGCCGCTTCGCCCTGCAGGGCCGCTTCGCCCTGCAGGGCCGCTTCGCCCTGCAGGGCCGCTTCTCCGTGCCGGGCCGCTTCTCCGTGCCGGGCCATTTCTGCCTGCCGGGCCGCTTCCGCCTGCCGGGCCGCTTCCACGATGGGGTACGCGGTCGCCGCGCCCGGCATCGAAGCAGCGGTGGGCGACTCCGCAGCCGGGTGAGGCGCGGAGTGCGCCGCATCCGTCGCGAGGCCGGCGTCCGCGGTCGATTCCCGGTGGGCCGCGCGCGCCTGGGCATCCGCGGTTGCGGCGTCCGGCATCGCGCTCGACGCCCGGCCCGCCGATCGGTCGGCGCGGGCAGGCGCGAAGAACCCCGACGGGTCCGGCCGGCTGGACTGCTCGGGCTGGACCAGGCTGGCCTTCAACGGGCGCACGACCGGACGGCGGCGGCTGGACCGCGCCGGCGGACGGTCCGCCGTCTCCTCCGGCTCGGCAGGCGCCTCGTGCACCTCCGGCATCGACGCATCGGCCGAGGTCAGACGATTCGTCCGGGTCCGCCGCGAGGACGCCGGCCAACCGGCGCCGGACTCGGCACCGGTGGCCTGATGGCGCGGGTCCGCCGGCGAGTTCGCGTGCGGCGAGCGGTGCAGGTCGGCAGCGTCCGAGGGGACCGCCGAGCCGCGGTGCCCCTCGGGCGCGGGCGCCGGTCGGTACGCGTACGCCTCGGGCGCGGCCGGTGGGTGGTGCAGGTCGGCCGGCGGCGGGGGCGTCGGCGGACGGACCGCCTCGGGTGGGCCGGCCGGCGGACGTGACGCCAGGGGCGGCCGGGAACCCGAACCGGGGCGGGTGCCCGCGGCCGGCATTCCGGTGCCGCGCGGCGCGGAGCCGCCCAGCGAACGCCGGCGCGTGGCCGGGCGGGGCGTCTCGTCGACCGGTTCCGGCTCTTCCGGCTCGGGCTCCGGCTCCTCCTCGGGCGGGGTGGCGCGAGCGGCGGCCAGGCGTTCCGCGGCGAGTTCCAGGATTCCGCGGGTCATGCCGGGTGGCAGGCCGGTCTCCGGGTCCACCGGGATCGCCTCGGGCTGCGGCTGGGCGTGCCGCGCGGCCGAGTGCCGAGCCGGTGCCTCCACCGGCGGCTGCGGCAGCACCGACGGATCAGCGGACTCCACCGGTAGCGCGCCCGGAGAAATGACCGGGGACAGCGGCGAGGCGGCGGGCGACGGGCCGGCGGGCGACATCGGTGAGGCGGCCGGTGGCTGGTCGGCTCGGTGCCGGGCCGAGGATTCCTCCCCGGCCGATCGGTGCCGGCCGCCCACCGGGCCGAGCGGTTCGGAGCTCCGCCGGTGCCGGCCTCCGCTGGTGCTCGAATCGTCCGGGTCCGGGGCGGCGTGCAGCGCCGGGCGCTCCGGCCGGATGACGGTCTTGCGCGGCGTCGCCGGCGTGCTGGCCGGAACGTCGGTGGAGAGGGTCTTGCGAGGGCGCGCGGCTGTCCCGGTCTCGGCCGGCACGGCACGGCTCCGGGCCGGCGCGCTCTCTCCGGCAGCCTGCCGCCGCGCGGCCGACCTGCCGTTGCTCGCCGACTCCCCGGAACCGATGCGCTTCGCGGCCCGGCCCGCTCCGGTCTTGCCGCCAGTCGTCCCGGCGACCGCTCCCCCGACCACCTTGCGGCCGTTGGACGCGGCACCCGCCGCCTTCCGGCCGGCGGAGTCGGCGGCCGCGCTTCCGCGCGCCGCGGAGTCGGCGGCACTCCGGCGGGCGGACGCATCGGTGGCCGCGGACTTCCGGCCGGCGGCATCCGCGGCAGTCTTACGGCCGGCGGTGTCCGCCGCCGCTGTCTTACGGGCACCATCCACGGCCGCGGACTTGCCGGCGGCAGCCGCCGCCGCGGACCTGCCGTTGACGGCCGCCGACGTGGACCTGCCGGTGGCGGCAGCGGCCGTGGACCTGCCGGTGGCGGCAGCGGTCTTCCGGGCGGCGGCTGCGGATTTGGCGGCGGAACTGCGGGTGGCGGCGCCGGTCACCGTCGAGCGGGAGCCGGCCGCGCTGGTCGCGGTGGTCGATCGGCCGGTCGCTGACCGGGTCGTCGACGACCGGCCGTTCGGCGATGGGGCCGGCTCGGTGGCCGCCTTCCGGGTCCGGGTGGACTTCGCGGTGTCGGTCGGGGCCGTGATGACGGCCTTCGCCGACGTCGCGGTCGCCGCGGACGTCGTCTTCGATCGGGTTGGCTCGTTGCGGGCACGCCGGCCGGTGGCGGGCGGGTTCGCGCCGGTCGCCGGATCAGGGGAGGCATTTGTCGCGTTTGCCATAACAAGGGCCAGCCTGCCACGACTCGCCGCCCGTCACAGGAGAATCGGATTCCCCAGCGGAAGAACCGCACCCCACCGCCCCGCCCACTCACGCCAGTCGCCACCCACGTCGCCCGCCGGGCCGCCCGGGACTGAGGCACCCCGCGCGACCCGGCCCCGGCGAGCCTGCCGCGACGCGGAGCGGGTCGGGCACGTCAGCCCGGGGCGGGACGGCTCCGGGCGTACCACAAAGCGGCGACCGCAGGCGAAAGCGGCCTCGCGCTCGACCGCGGACCTGACACCGTGCTCGAAGCCGAGGAGGCCTCGCGCGCGACCGCGGACCCGAATCCGTGCTCGACGCCGAAGCGGCCTCGCGCGCGACAACGGACCTCGGAGAAAGACGGGGCCGAGCTGAGCGAGATAGGCCGGGCTGAGAATGGGGCTGGGTCAGAGGGCGGGGCCGGCCAGCGGTTTGTTGTTGAGGCGGGGCCAGGCGTAGGGGGCGCACCCGCGCGTGGTCAGCGTCTGCTGGACCATCACCGGGGCCGGGCCGCCCGGCTTGGGGCAGCCTTCGTGGTGGTGGCCGAGTTCGTGACCCACCTCGTGGTTGATCACGTAGTTGCGGTAGGTGGCGAGCGGGACCTTGGCGTTCAGGTAGGGCTTGGACGACTTGCGGTAGCGGTCCAGGTTGATGATGGCCTGGCCGGTGGCGCGGCAGGAGGTGTAGGGCACGCCGCCGATCCGGATGTTGGTGCCGCCCCGCTGGCACATCCGGCCGGCCGTGTCCCGGGTCGCCAGGTAGACGGTGAAGTCGGCCTTCTCGCCCGCGCCGGCCATCTGCAGGCGCAGGGTGCCGTTCCCGACCCAGCTGCGCGGGTCACCGAGCGTGCTCACCACCTGGGCGGCGAACGCCTCCGGGTCCTCGCCACTGCCCTTCTCCACGGCCACCCGGAAACGGCGGACCGGTCCCTTGCCGCCGAGGATCGGGCCGCGCTTCACCGCGTACTGGAAAGTGCCGGAACCGTGCGCCGGGACCGCCCCGGAGATCTGCAGGATCTTGGGGTCCACCAGCGGTGACGTGGGCGTCGGCGAGGCCGGGGCCGAGGTGGCTTCCAAGATCGGGGAGGACGCGGAAGGCGAAACCGACGGGGAGGACGACGGGGCGGGCGGCGTCGCGGCCACCGGGGCCGGATCCGGCGAGGCGGCGGCACGGACCACCATCGTGACGACGGTGAGCAGGACCATCGTGACGGCGAACAGGGCGAGCCACCACTGCCGCCACCGGTCATCCGCGGGTGGCGGCGTCTCCGGTTCGAGCACGGACGCGACAGGAGCGATCATCTTGCGGTCGAGCCTCGCACATCAGGGCGACCCGCACCGACCCGAATCGATCTTGTGAGACGCGGATTATGCCGCCTCGTCGAGCATCCCGGCGATGGCCCGGGCGACCAGCCGGGGCACCTCCATCTGCGCGACGTGCCCGACGCCCGGCAGGATCAGCAGCCGGCTGTCCGGGATCGCCTTGGCCACCTGGACCGGCACCCGGGGATCGACCAGCTTGTCGTTGAGCCCGCCGATCACCAGCGTGGGCGCCTGCACCCGGGCGGCCAGCCGCCACTGCGAGTTGACCCCCGGCAGGTACGCCCGGAGGAAGCTGCCGACCAGGCCGCGCAGGGTGCCGAGGTAGGCCCGCGGATAGTGGGCCACCGTGTAGCGGAGCTGAATCTCCTCCATCGCCTCGGCCCGGCGCTGCGGATGGACCTTGGTGGTGTCGCCGAAGCAGGCGGCCAGCACCTGCTCGGCCATCTGCTCGGCGGTGATCCGGGTCAGCGCCCAGGCCATCAGCCGCTCCGCGCCGGGCAGCGCGAGCAGCGGCAGCACCGGGCCCTGCGCGGTGCGGCGCGGGTCGAGGAACGGCATCGCCGGGGAGACCAGCGTGAGCGTGCGCACCAGGTCGGGGCGGAGCGCGGCGACCCGCACCGAGATCGAGCCGCCCAGCGAGTTGCCGATCAGGTGGACCGGGCCGCGGCCGGACTCCTCCAGGTAGTCGATCAGGGTGGCCGCGAAGGCCGGGATCGAATAGCGCGGGCTCGGGTCGCTGTAACCGAAACCGGGCAGGTCGACGGCCTGGCCGTCGAACCGGTCGGCGAGCAGGCCGGCCAGGTCGGTGAAGTTCTGCGACGAGCCGCCGAGACCGTGCACGTAGACCGCGGGCTCGGCGTCGGGCCGCAGCGCCGGGGTGTCCCGGACGTGCAGCATCGCGCCGCCCACCCGGACCCGTCGGGCGGGCCAGGGCGGCGGGACCTCGCCCTCCGGCAGCACCGCGGTGTCGCCGGCCAGAACCGCGCCTCTCATCAAGCCAAGAGTGCCTCGACGCGCCGGTTGACCGCGGCCAGTGTGGCGCGGACCATGGCGTGCCGATCGTCACCGGTGACCACGGCGGAGCCGGCCAGCTGCTCGACCCAGCCGCCCCCGCAGGAGAGCAGCAGCACCACGACGGCGACCTGGGTGGAGCCGAACGAGACGGCGGACGCGTGCTCGACGAAGCACCGGGCCGGCCCGTCCGCGTGGGTGGAGGCGGAGAGCAGCTCGTCGACCGCGCCGGCGGTGGCGGTGGCGCAGAGCCGCAGCAGGTAGCCGTCGACGGCCGGGCCGGTGGCGACGCCGGAGGCGGTCCGCTCGCCGGCGCGCAGCCGCACCTCGACGGTGGCGTCCGCGCCGAACGTGTTGACGTGCACGTTCTCGATCAGGACGCGGGGGCCGGGGCGGTCGCCCGGGTCGAGCGGGCGGGGCTGGTTGAGGTCGCGCGGGCGGACCACGGCCTGCGGGGCCGGCGCCGGGGGCGGCGAGACCGGCGCGGCGGGAGTCACCGGGGCGACCGGGGCCACCGGCGCGACCGGCGGCACCGAGACCGGCGCCGCGGACACCGGGGCCGGGGCGGGAGCGGGAGCGGCGGCCGGGGAGACCGGCTTGACCGTGGCCCGGGCCGGCCGGGGAAGCTGTTGCGGCACCGGCGGGGCGGACAGCGCGCCGGGCATCGCCGCGTCCAGGCCCATCCGCTCCTGGAGCAGGCGGGCGACGTGCCGGCTCACCTCGGCGGCGTCGGCGCCGTCCGCGAGGTCCAGCCGGAGGCTGTGCGCGCCGGCCGGGGTGGCTTTCAGCGACGCGTCGCGCACGCCGGCCACCTCGCGCACCGCGGCCAGGATGGCCTGCACGTCGAAGCCCTCCTGGCGCTCCTGCGCGGGCACCACGTCGCCACGGCGCAGGTGGGTGGCGATCCGCGCCAGGGCGGGCGCCTCAGCCGATGGCTCCACGGACGGCGGCTCCGGGACTCGGGGCACGTCCGGCTGGGCCGGCACGCGCTGGGGCAGCGCCCCGCTCGGCTCGTCCAGCGCGGAGCTCGGGCTCTCGGGCGGATAGGAGGGCGCCGGCTCGTAGGGCCGGCGGGTGAAACTGCTGGCATCGTACGTCGGCAGGCCCGGGCGGGGCTCGTTGTCCACCGATCGCTGGTCCCCCGCCGGTGCGGTGGGCTCCACCCGGGGCAGGCCCTGCGCCAACGTGTCGTTGAGCAGCGCGTGCCGGGAGCGGATCGGTTCGGACGGCGCGTCGGTACGGCTCAGTGGATCTCCCTGGGTCGGACCCGGCGGACCTTGCCGGGTCATCGGCACGGCGGCGCGCTGCGCCGGCGGTGGCACGGCGCCACGGTACGAATCGTCGAGGTCCCCCTCATAGGGGAAGGGCGGCGCGCTGGACGGCGCGGGCGACGCCGGATCGACCTGGCGCGGCCGGTGACCGAGAATGTCAGCGAGCCGGCTGCGATCGCCGGGCCAGGACGGCGGAATGTCGGTGTTCCCGGAAGGGGGAATCTCGGTGGGCTGCGACAGGTCCCCGAACCCCGGGGGAGGCGGCACCTGGGCCGGCACGGCCGAGCTCGGGGCGGGTCCGAAGGGGCGCTCCGGGAACGGCTGGCGCCCGGCCGGGCCACGCCGCCACGGCGGCACGTCACCGTCCTGTTCCAGCGCCGCACCCGTGTTCGACCACGGGGTTTCCCCGCTCGCCCAGCCGTTCATCCGATTGCGGTCATACGCGTCGGCACCGTTGCCGCCACCCGCGGCTCCGGTGTCTCCGGAATGCCCTGTTTCATCCACCGCGTGCTCCTCGCTCGCCCCCGCTGAGGCTACCGTGTGGTTGCAGTGGCGATAAGTTGCAGCGTCGCGACAATTGCCCGCACGACCGCGACAAGCGCCGATCCGGGCAATCCGCGTCGACAAACCGCGGGGACCGACCCCCTGGAGGTTCACCAGATATGACCGCCGCGTCCGGCGGGGCTCAGACCACTCGCCCCACCCGGCTGCCTCGTTCGGCACGCCGCAAGCAACTGCTGGCCGCCGCCCAGCAGATCTTCGTCGCGCACGGCTACCACGCCGCCGCGATGGACGACATCGCGGAACGCGCGGGCGTTTCCAAGCCCGTGCTCTACCAGCACTTCCCCGGCAAGCTGGAGCTGTACCTGGCTCTGCTGGACACGCACTGCGACGCGATAATCGCCAAGGTCCGGGGCGCGTTGGAGGCGACCCCGGACAACAAGGAGCGCGTCAAGGGCGCGGTCCGGGCGTACTTCGACTTCATGGACCACGAGAGCGAGGCCTTCCGCCTGGTCTTCGAGTCCGACCTGCGCAACGACCCCCAGGTCCGGCAGCGGGTGGAGCGGGTCGAGCAGGGCTGCATCGAGGCGCTGACCGAGACCATCATCTCGGACACCGGGCTCCGGCCGGACCAGGCGAAGCTGCTCGCCTCCGGCCTGGCCGGCGCCTCCGGCGCGGCCGCCCAGTACTGGCTGGCGAACGGTCGTCCTACGCCCAAAGCTGAAGCCGAGAGCCTCGTCGCCGCTCTGATCTGGCGCGGGATCGCCAGCTTCCCCCTGCAGGGCGGTTCAACGGCCGGAACGGCACCGGAAATCGGATAGCCTTTCCAAGCGGTACACGGGTTGACAGAGGAGGACTCCGTGGAGGTCAAGATCGGCGTGCAACACTCGCCGCGGGAGCTCGTGCTGGAAAGCGCTCAGACCCCGGCGGAGGTCGAGCAGGCCGTGTCCGAGGCTCTGGCCAAGGACGGCGTCCTTTCGCTCACGGATGAGAAGGGCCGCAAGGTGATCATCCCGGTCGCCAAGCTGGCCTACGTGGAGATCGCCGAGGCCTCGCACCGGCCGTTCGGCTTCACCACCCGTTGATGCGGTAACGGGAGGGCGCGCCGGTCACGGCGTTCCCTCCCGTCACTGCTCTCGCGTGCGTCTGCTATACGGTCGGGTAGAGTGGCAGGTGCGCCGCTGACGTCGATTCGTCGGTGGCCCCGCGTGTGGCCCGCTTTCGAGCGTGCGGCCCGCGCCACATCCAGACCGCGCCCCCAGACTTCCGACGGGCGCACCACGAGAGGGCACCCGTAAAACTTCATGACCGACAATGAGCAAGCCCTAGTCCCCGTGACGAACCGCGCCCCGGTCCGCCCGGACAGCCCCACCTTCGCTGAGCTGGGTGTCCGCGCCGAGACCGTGGAGGCGCTGGCGGCAGCGGGCATCACGCACGCCTTCGCGATCCAGGAGTACGCGCTGCCGATCGCGCTGCGCGGCTCCGACCTGATCGGCCAGGCCCCGACCGGCACCGGCAAGACCCTCGGCTTCGGCCTGCCGCTGCTGGAGCGGGTTCTCGCGCCCTCCGAGGGCGCCGACGGCCTCCCCCAGGCCCTGATCGTCGTCCCCACCCGTGAGCTGGGTCTGCAGGTGGCCCGTGACCTGGCCGCCGCCGGCAGCACGCGCGGCGTCCGGGTGCTGCCGATCTACGGCGGCGTGGCCTACGAGCCGCAGGTCGACACCCTGAAGAAGGGCGTCGAGATCCTGGTCGGCACCCCCGGCCGGCTGCTCGACCTGGCCAAGCAGAAGCAGCTCAAGCTGAACGCGGTCCGCGCGCTGGTCCTCGACGAGGCCGACCGGATGCTCGACCTGGGCTTCCTCGACGACGTCGAGAAGATCCTGGCGATGCTCCCGGAGCAGCGGCAGACCATGCTGTTCTCGGCCACCATGCCGGACCCGATCGTGGCGCTGTCCCGCCGGTTCCTGCGCAACCCGATGACGATCCACGCCGGCCACACCACCGACAGCGGGCCGAACCCGCTGACCAAGCAGGTGGTCTACCGCACCCACCCGCTCAACAAGATCGAGATGGTGGCCCGGATCCTGCAGGCCAAGGACCGCAGCCTCACGATGATCTTCACGCGGACCAAGCGGGCCGCCGACCGGGTCGCCGAGGACCTCGACTTCCGCGGCTTCGCGGTCGCCGCGGTGCACGGTGACCTGGGCCAGGGCGCCCGGGAGCGGGCGCTGCGCGCGTTCCGCAGCGGGAAGATCGACGTGCTGGTCGCGACCGACGTGGCGGCCCGTGGCCTGGACGTCTCGGGCGTCACCCACGTGATCAACTACGACTGCCCGGAGGACCCGGAGACCTACACGCACCGCATCGGCCGGACCGGCCGGGCGGGCGCCACCGGCGTCGCGGTCACCTTCGTGGACTGGGAGGACATGCCGCGCTGGGTGCTGATCGACAAGTCGCTCGGCCTCACCATGCCGCAGCCCCCGGAGACCTACCACACCAGCCCGGCGCTCTACGCCGACCTGGACATCCCGACCGAGATCTCGGGCACCCTGCCGACCGCCGAGCGGAACCGCGCCGGGCTCTCCGCCGAGGTCGAGGAGGATCTCGGGGGCGGTGGCCGGGGTCGCCGGCAGCGCCCGGGTCGCGGTGGGCGCACGCGTGGCGGGTCCGGGCCGGCTTCGCCGGGTGACTCGGCTTCGCCGTCGTCCTCCTCCTCGTCCGAGGACGGGGAGCGGCCCAAGCGGCAGCGGCGCCGGCGGCGGGTCGTCGAGGATGCGGATTCCACCATTTCCGGTACGCCGGAAGCGCCCGCCCCGACGGATTCCTCGTCGGCTCCCGCCTCCTCGTCCGCTCCGGTAGAGGAAGCGGCGCCGCGGGCTCGGACCCGGCGTCGGCGCAGCCCGGCCACGGCTGTCGCCTTCTCGGACTCCGAGGCGGGCGCCGCGCCGGCGCTCTCCGTCGAGCCCGTCTCCTCCGCCGCGGCCACCGACTCGGCGTCCGACGCGTCCGCTCCGGCTGCCGCCTCGGCCGCCGCCTCGGCCGCTGCCTCGACCTCCGACGCGGCCTCCGGCTCCGACGCGGACGCCGACGCCAAGCCGCGTCGCCGCCGTCGCCGGACCACCGACCGGGCCGCTGACACCGACGCGCCCACCGAGGCGATGACCGGTGGTTCCGAGGCCGGCGTGGGCACCGCCGAGGCCTGATCCGCACGTGCGCGTGGGGCCGTTCGCGCGGTCCCACGCCGTACCGGAAACCGGTCTTGACCTTGGGGTCTGCTCAGGTCCAGCGGTTCTCGAGGTCGGTCAGCAGGTCGAGGTTGAGCTGCGCGGCGGCGGCCACCTCGGCGAGGAAGGTCTCCCGCTCGGCGCGGTTCCACGGGATCACGTCGAGCCGGTTGCGGTACCGCGCGCGGAACAGCTCCGGGTCGACGCCCTCGAAGACGAAGAAGCGATAACCCTGACGGCGGAATCGGTACGCCTCCAGCACCGCCGCGCCCAGCCACTGCCCGCCGTCGAGGTCGTGCAGGTAACGCGTGCAGTGGTGGGCCACGTAACCGGTCGCCCGGTCGAACGCCGCGGATCGGATCCGGGTGCAGTAGGTGGTCGTCGCGGGCAGCGCGGCCATCCGGCTCTGCCAGCGCGGGCCGTGCAGGAACCGCAGGTCGGACTCGAGCGCCGGGATCCGGAACAGCTCCGGGAAGCAGAACCGGCCGGCCACCGGGTCGTCGGCCATCGCGGTGGTGGCCAGCTCCAGCGACTCGTAGACGAACCAGTGCTGGGCGGTGAGCTCGGCGTAGGCGGCCACCGGCAGCCGGCCGTGGGTCAGGTCGCGGACGAACCGGCTGTGCCGGGCGACCGTGTACATGTCGCCGAGGATCTGCTGCACCCGGGCCGCGAGCGTGCCGGTGGCCGGCGCTCTGGTCTCCGACGCGTGCCACATCGGACCTTCCCTCCCTCCGTCCCCGGATCAACCTAGCGGTGCACAGGGTTGTCCACAGCCCCTCAGGGGCATCCCGGCCTGCGGGCAGAATGGTGTTATGCCACAACCGCTCGATCAAGCGCTCGCCGAGGTGCGCGAACTCCTCCTCGCTCCCGGGCTGACCCGGGCCGTCGCCGCCGGGCGGCGCCGCGGCCAGACCCCCTCGGTGACCCGGGCCCAGATCCGCCCGGTCACTCTCAAGAGCGGTCCGAGACTGCAGATCGTCACCGACGACGGCGCCCGGCCCTTCACCCGGAACGTGTCGCCCGGCGACGAGGCCGCCGCCGCGGTCGACGAGCTGCTCGCCGAGCCGTTCGGGAACTGGCACGTGGAGACCACCGCGGCCACCGTCCAGGTGCGGATCACCAAGAAGGGTGACGCGCAGTTGCACCGGTCCGCGCCGGTGACCACCGCGCCGCCCGCCGCGCAACAGCACGACCGGGCCAAGCAGTGGCTGCTCGATCCGGGCGACCCGCTCTTCGACGTGATCGGGGGTACCGCCGCCAAGCGCCGGCAGATCGACGCGTTCCTGCGCGCGCTCGCCGCGACGCTGCCCGAGGAGCTGCCGACGCCGCTCCGCGTCGTCGACCTGGGCTGCGGAAACGCTTATCTGACCTTCGCCGCCTACCGCTATCTGGCCGGGCGCGGCGTGTCGGTCCAGGTCGTCGGGGTCGATGTCCGCGAGGACCAGAGGGTACGCAACAGCGCCGTCGCCGAGCGGCTGGGCTGCGCCGCCGACGTCACCTTCGTGGCCGGCACCATCGAGGCGGCCGAGGTGCCGTTCACGCCGGACCTGGTGCTCGCCCTGCACGCCTGCGACACCGCGACCGACCAGGCGCTGGCCCGCGCGGTGCGGTGGGAGGCGCGCTGGGTGCTGGCCGCGCCGTGCTGCCACCACGACATCGCCGCCCAGCTCAAGGGTGGTGCGTCGCCGACGCCGTACGGGGAGTTCACCCGGCACGCGATCCTCCGCGAGCGCTTCGCCGACGTGCTCACCGACTCGCTGCGGGCCGGCCTGCTGCGCCAGCACGGGTACCGGGTCGACGTGGTCGAGTTCATCGACTCCGCGCACACCCCGCGCAACCTGCTGCTCCGCGCCCGGCGGACCGGCGCCCCGGCCACCGCCGACCAGCGCGCCGAGTACTCCGCGCTGATCGAGCAGTGGCAGGTGAAACCGGCACTCGCGGTGATGCTCAGCTGATCCGCGGGTGCACGGCGCGGTGTGCACCCGCGCGGCTCAGCCGGCCCGCAGGGGTCCACGCCGCGGTCTGCACCCGCGCGGCTCAGCCGGCCCGCAGGGGTCCACGCCGCGGTCTGCACCCGCGCGGCTCAGCCGGCCCGCAGGGGTCCACGCCGCGGTCTGCACCCGCGCGGCTCAGCCGGCCCGCAGGGGTCCACGCCGCGGTCTGCACCCGCGCGGCTCAGCCGGCCCGCAGGGGTCCACGCCGCGGTCTGCACCCGCGCGGCTCAGCCGACCCGCAAGGTCCACGCCGCGGTGTGCACTCGCCCGGCGACCTGGAAGTCGAAGAACATCCGGTAGTCGCCCGGGCTGGGCGCGGTGATCCAGAACTTCACCTTGCCGTCCACCAGCTGCTGCTCCGGGTGGACGTGCACGTAGGCGAGATCGCCCTGGCGGACCACCACGAGGTGGCCGTAGGCGCCGAGGTAGGGCTCGACGGCGCCGCCGGTCACGGTCATCAGCAGCGGCTGGACGGCCTGGGTGCCGGGGGTGCCGGCGTAGCTGACGGTGAGCCCGTCGGTGGTGACGGTCCGATCCGCGGCGGGCAGCGGCACCGGGCGGTAATCACCGGCCACGGTGAGATCGGCGCCCAGCGTGGTGGCGATCTGCCGGCCGCCGACCAGGGCGGTGAAGTCGGCGATCATCCGGTAGACGCCCGGCTCGGCCAGGGTCAGGTCGAGGCTCCAGGTGCCGTCGGCCGCCATCGCCGGGTGCAGGTGCTGGAAACCGGTGAGGTCGCGGCGGAGCACGATCAGGTGCAGGGGCTTGTCGTGGACGATCGCGTACGAGGTGACCGGGGCGCCGCCGGGGGCGTCGACGGTGAAGCTGAGCCGCTGCTTCGTCCCGGCCCGGAACGAGGTGGCGTCCGGGTGCAGGGTGAGGCCGTCGGAGCTGAGCGAGAGGCCGCCGACCGCGGCGCCGGCGGTGCTGGTCAGGCCGCTTCCGGCGGCGCCGTGGGTGTGCGGCATGTTCTCGTTGACCGCGGCGGGGGCGGCGCTGCCGGTGGCTGCCGGGGTGGCCGGGGGGCTTGCCGAGGTGCCGTTGTTGAGGCGGCCCAGGCCGTAGCCGGCGAAGAGGACCACGACCAGCAGGGCGCCGAAGGCGGCGAAGCGGAAGCCCTCGTTGCCCTTGGGCGCTGGTGTGTCGTCCTGGTCCTCGGGTTCGGCGGTGACGTCCAGGACCCACTTGGGTTTGGTCTTGGCTTTTGCCTTTTCGGGCTGCTCGTTCTCTTCGGGCTGCTCGTTCTTCTCCGGTCGCTCGTTCTCTTCGAGCTGCCGGTTCTTCTCCGGTCGCTCGTTCTCTTCGAGCTGCTCGTTCTTCTCCGGTCGCTCGTCCGGGGCGGCCTCGGCTTTGCGGGGTTGGTCAGGCATCCGCGAGCTCGTAGCCGGCCTCGTCGACAGCGGCGCGGACCGCGTCCTGGCTGAGCGGCGCCTCACTGGTCACCGTCACCCCGCCGGAGCCGAGATCGACCTGCACGCCGGCGACGCCCGGGAGAGCCGAGAGTTCCTCGGTCACCGCGTTGACACAGTGCGAGCAGGTCATGCCCTTGACGGTGTAGGTGCTGGTCACAGCCATGATGAAGCCTTTCGCTCTGTTGCTCTGACAGTTATGTCGCTTCCCGGAGCGTTCCGGTTCCCGTTTCTTTCCAGCCCTCCGGCTCCTCCGGACCGCAGCCCTCCGGCTCCTCCGGACCGCAGTCCTTCGGCTTCTCCGGACCGCAGTCCTTCGGCTTCTCCGGACCGCAGCCCTCCGGCTCCGCCGGACCGCTTCCCCTCAGGACTTGATCAAGCGGGCGATCGCGTCGGAAGCCTCTTTGACCTTGGCCGAGGGGTCGCCGGCCCGGGCCGCGTCCACCACGCAGTGGGCCAGGTGGTCCTCCAGCAGGCCGACCGCGACCGCCTGCAGCGCGCTTTTCGCCGCCGAGATCTGGGTCAGGACGTCGATGCAATACGTATCCTCGTCGACCATCCGCTGCAGGCCACGAACCTGCCCCTCGATCCGGCGCAGGCGGCTGAGCAGGGCCGCCTTGTCCCCGGAGTAGCCGTGCGGCCCGTGCGGCGAAGTCGAGTCCTCGGACATGCCCTCCAGCATACCCCCCGCCGGTATGCACGAACTGTCGTACCCGGGCGTTAGGGTCCGCCACCATGGGGATGGACCCGCACCGGTCGGCGCTCGACCACGTCCTGCGGCTGATCGCCGAGTCGCCGTGGGCCGACTCCCTGATGCTGCGCGGCAGCATGGCGATGCCGGCCTGGGTCGGTGACCGGGCCCGGCCACCCGGCGACCTGGATCTCGTGATGCTGCACCCGCCCTTGGCCGCGCCGGACGATCTCGCGCCGTGGCCCTTCGTGGAGCGCATCGACCCGGCGCAGCACTGGCCGGAGGCGGTGCACGGCGGCGCGCGCAACGAGATCTGGACCTTCGAGGAGTTCGAGACCGGCGGCCAGTGTCCGCGGCTGCCACCCGAGGGCCTGCACTGGATGACCGTGGCCGATCTGAACGCCACCAGTCCGTCGCATGAGTTCGTGCTGGACCTGATCCGGGCCGATCCGTGGACCCCGGAGGGCGTCGTGCTGCACGTGGCCGAGATCGACGACGAGGAGGAGACCGACTATACGGACTATTCCGACGACGACGAGTATGCGGACATGGGCCCGATCCGTGGTCGCCGCACCCGCCTGCGGATCCCCTGGAGCGCACCGGACTTCGAGATCGGCAAGGTGCAGCTCGACGTCGCCTGGGACGAGCCGGTCCCGGCCCGGCCGCGCCTGACCGTGGTTCCCCGGGCCGAGGGCCGCGCTCCGGTCGCCGTGTTCACCCCCGGCCCCGAGCTGTCCCTGGCCTGGAAACTGCACTGGCTCACCGCTGACCAGGTCGACCAGGGTGTCTCCGCCGCCAAGGACCTTTACGACGCCGTCCTGCTCGCCGAGCTCCCCGCCCTGCGCCTCCCACCCCGCCTACACCGTCTGGCCACCACTGTCCCGGCCGCTGGCCCCGTACCCGCACCTCCTCCGGTTCCCTCGGGCCCCGCATTCCGTCCAGCTGACCTCGGATCCGGGCCCACTCCGGCTCCGCCCCGAGCCGTCCTGACTCCCGCCGCCGTCCGAGCCTGGAAGATCGACGGCTCGCTGCCCGGCGGCCCAGCGCCCTGGCTCGACCGCCTGGCCACCGCCCTGCCCCACCTCTCCCCCTAGAGCAGGTCCGCCCCTTTACGCCGCCTCCCCTGACAGCTCCTCCCTCGCCTGACAGCTCCTCCCCCGCCGCCTCTCACCAGTGGCTGGCAACCATGCGGCGTCACTTCGCCGGAGCAGGTCCACCCTTTACGCCGCCTCCCCTCACAGCTCCTCCCTCACCGCCTTTCACCAGTACCTGGAAACCATCGGCGTCACTTCGCCGGCACCACTGGGCCGGTCGTTTCGGCGTGGTCCTCCTCGCCAAGCGGTGGGAAAAGGTTGGCGGGCCGGAGCAGCACCCGTGGCACGATGCCGTCGCCACCCGGAACGGCGAAGGAGTCACCCGTGACAGACCGCGAGCGCAACGGCTACACCCTGACCGACGACGCGACCCGGATCGACGTCGATCGCGTGCACCGCTGGCTGGCCGACGAGTCCTATTGGGCCACCGGCCGATCGCACGAACTGGTCAGCCGCTCGATCACCGGCTCCGTGCCGTACTCGGTCTTCGCCGGCGACGAGCAGGTCGCCTTCGCCCGGGCCGTCACCGACGGCGCCACCTTCGCCTGGATCTGTGACGTCTTCGTCGACGAGGCCCACCGCGGCCGCGGCCTGGGCGGCTGGCTCGTCGACACCATCGTCGAGGACATGACCGCCCGCGGCGTCCTCCGCCTGCTGCTGGCCACCCGCGACGCCCACGAGGTCTACCGCCGCTCCGGCTTCACCCCGCTCGAAGGCCCGGACCGCTACATGGAACGCGACCGCCGCCCGACCCGAAACGCCATTCTCGGCCGCGCCTGACCCTCGCGGCCGCGCCTAATCCCGCAGGTCCGCCTGACCTTTGCGGCCGCGCCCGCCCCGCGAGTCTGCCTGACCCTCGCGGCCACGTCTGCTCCCCGCGGAACGCCTGGCCCCCGTAGCCGGGCCTGATCCCGTGGGCACGCCTCGCACCCGCAGCAGGGCCTGATCCGCGCGGGCGCGCCTGACCCCCGCAGCCGCGCCTGATCTGCGCGGGCGCGCCTGACCCATGCGGGACGCCTGGCCCCCCTTAGCCGGGCCTGATCCCGCAGGCACGCCTCGCACCCGGAGCCGCGCCTGATCCGCGGGAGCGCGCCTGATCCGCGCGCGGGCGCGCGGGTCAGCCGGCCACGGCGAGGGACAAGGGCAGGATGGCTTCGGCGCCGGCCCGGCGGAGGGCGCGGCCGGCCAGGGCCATCGTCCAGCCGGAGTCGACCAGGTCGTCGACCAGGAGCAGCGGGCCGGGGCGGGCGGCCAGGCCCGCGGCCACGTCAGCGGAGACGGTGAAGGCGTCGTGCAGGGCTCGGACCCGCTGCGCGCTGTTCCCACGGAAGGTGTCCGCGCCGGATCGGGAAGCGGTCAGCGCGCCGAGCAGCGGCAGCCGGCCGACCGTCGCGATGTGCTCGGCGAGGCTGTGGACAAGCTGTGGATGACGCTGTGAGGGCACGGCCACGACGGCGACCGGGCGCTGGGCCCAGGCGTCCTCGCCACGCGCCCACGCCTTGAGCACCTCGACCACCGCGGCGCCCAGGTCGGCGGGGATCGGCGCGTCCGGTGCATCCGGCCCGACCACGCCGCGCAGCCGCGCGCCCCAGCCCAGGTCGGAGAGGCGCCCGACGGCCCGGCCGGGCTCGATCTGCTCGGCCGGGGCGATCCGGCCTTTCAGCGAGATGCCGACCGCGGACATCCCGGTGGGCCACATCTTCTTCGGCGCGATCTCCACCCCGGGCCGCCCGAGGAACGCCTCGGCGGCGGCCAGCGAACCGGACGACACGTCGGCGTCGAAGAGCGGACCGGCACAGTTGTCACACCGGCCGCACGGTGCCGCCTCCGGGTCGTCGAGGCACCGGCGGAGGAACTCCATCCGGCAGGCGGGGGTCGTCGCGTACTCCAGCATGGTTTGCTGCTCGGTCTCGCGAGCCTCGGCGACCCGCCGCAACCGGGCGGTGTCATAGGTCCACGGCTCGCCGGTGGCGAGCCAGCCACCGCGGGTGCGGCGCACCGCGCCGTCCACGTCGAGCACCTTGAGCATCAGCTCCAGACGGTTGCGCCGCAGGTCGACCAGCGGCTCCAGGGCCTGGGTGGAGAGCGGCCGGTCGGCGGAGAGCTGAGCCAGCACCGCCCGCACCTGGTCCTCCGGCGGGAAGGCCAGGGAGGCGAAATAGCGCCAGATCGCCGCATCCTCCGGGCCGGGCAGGAGCACCACCTCGGCGTGCTCGACGGCCCGGCCGGCCCGGCCGACCTGCTGGTAGTAGGCGATCGGTGAATTCGGCGCGCCCAGGTGCACGACGAACCCCAGGTCCGGCTTGTCGAAGCCCATGCCGAGCGCGGACGTCGCCACCAGCGCCTTGATCTTGTTGTCCAGCAGGTCCTGCTCGGCGACGCGGCGCTCGGCGTCCTCCACCTGACCGGTGTACGACGCGACCGGGAACCCGCGCGAGCGCAGGAAGTCAGCGGTCTCGGTGGCCCCGGCCACGGTCAGCGTGTAGATGATGCCGGACCCGGGCAGCCGCTCCAGGTGATCGGCCAGCCAGGCCAGCCGGTGTGCCGGGTCGGGCAGCCGGAGCACCGCGAGACGCAGCGAGTCCCGATCGAGCGGACCGCGCAGCACCAGCGCGTCGCCGAGCTGATCGGCGACGTCGGCGGTGACCCGCGCGTTCGCCGTCGCGGTGGTGGCGAGCACCGGGGTGCTGGCCGGCAGTCCACCCAGGAAGGTGCGCAGACGCCGATAGTCCGGCCGGAAGTCGTGGCCCCAGTCGGAGACGCAGTGCGCCTCGTCGACCACCAGCAGGCCGGTGCTGTGCGCCAGGCCGGGCAGCACGTTGTCCCGGAAGTCGGGGTTGTTCAGCCGCTCCGGGCTGATCAGCAGCACGTCGACGGACCCGGCCCGGATCTCCTGCTCGATCTCGGACCACTCGTCGAGGTTCGCCGAGTTGATGGTGCGGGCCCGGATGCCGGCCCGGGCCGCCGCGTCCACCTGATTGCGCATCAGGGCGAGCAGCGGGGACACGATCACCGTGGGGCCGGTCGAACCGCCCGCCCGCAGCAGGGCGGTGGCCACGAAGTAGACCGCCGACTTGCCCCACCCGGTGCGCTGCACGCAGAGCACCCGCCGGCGGTCGACGGTGAGCGCCTCGATGGCACGCCACTGGTCCTCACGCAGTCTCGCGTGCTCGCCGGCGAGCCGGCGCAGCACCTCCTCGGCGCGCTCCCGCACACTCGCCCGCTCGGCCGCTCCGGCCGTCATTCGCGTCGTCTCGGTCACCCGGCATGTCTATCAGCCACCACCGACAGAACCGGAGTTATCCACATTCCGCCGTTGTCCACAGGCCGCCAGAAATCCCGGGCGATCCGAGCCAAGCTGCGGGGGCATCCGAAGCCAGCGGCAGGAGGACGTCATGCGGACAGCAGACCGGCCGAGACGACGGCTCCGACCCGGCGATCGGGGCGACGGAGCCCGGCCCCCACCAGCGCCGGGCGACGGGGTGAAGCCAGCCGCCGGGCGGCTGGCTTCACCGCAAACCCGACCCGGACCCACTCCCGAATGGAAGTCTCAGCACATGAGCAAAACGATCGCCGAGAAGCTGTTGATCAAGCCGAACTCCACCGTCTGGCTCAACCAGCCGGCCCGTCTGCCGCTGCTCACCCCGATGCCGGAGGGCGTGCGGGAGACCGGGACGCTGGCCACCGCCGGCACCGCCGTGCTCTTCGCCGAGGACGCCGCCAGCGTGCGCGAGCAGCTCACCGAGCACCGTGGTGACCTGGACAAGCCGGGCGCCTTCTGGATCGCCTATCCCAAGGGGAACGAGGCGGACATCAACCGGGACACACTCTGGCCCATCGTGGCCGATTTCGACATGCGCCCGTGCGGCCAGGTCGCGATCGACGACCGCTGGTCCGGCCTGCGGTTCCGGCCGAACCGTCCGGACGAGGGCCGTTTCACCGGCGGCAGCCAATGACCGGGCCGGCCCGCGGCGGGACCAGCCGATGACTCCCGTGCCCCGCCCCGGCGGCCGGTCGAGCCGGCCACCGGGGCGTACCGGAGAAGGGTCAGCGACCCAGCACGGTCCCGCCGTTGACGTTGATGATCTGGCCGGTGACGAAGCCACCGCCCGGACCAGTCAGCCAGCGCACCGCCTCGGCGATCTCGGACGGCTCGCCGGCCCGCTTGACCAGCGACGCGTTCACCCGGGAGGCATGCCCCTCCGGCGTCATCCGGCCGTCGAAGAACTCGCTGTCGGTGATGTAGCCGGGCGAGATCACGTTCGCCGTGATCCCCTCCGCGCCGAGCTTGGTGGCCAGGTCCAGCACGTATCCGTGCAGGGCGGCCTTGGCTGCGGAGTAGGGCCCGCCACCGCCCCGCTGCGCCGCGATCGAGCTGGTCAGGATGATCTTCCCGCCCGGGCGGCGGAGCAGCGGCAGCAGCGCGGTGGTCATCAGGACGGCGGTGAGCACGTTGGAGTCCAGGTTCGCCCGCCAGCGCGCGGCCACCCCGTCCAGGGTGCTCTCGTCGCCGGACACGAAGGCGCCGGCGTTGTTGACCAGCACGTCCACCGTGCGGCCGGCCACCGCGTCGACCACCGCGGGGATCTGCGCCGGGTCGGCGGCGTCCGCGGTGACCGCCGACGCCTGCGGTCCGATCCACTTCACCGCGTCGGCGAGCACCTCGGGGCGCCGGCCCACGATGATCACGTCATAGCCCTCGCCCGCGAGCATGCCGGCCGTCGCCCGGCCGATTCCGGTGCCGCCACCAGTGACCACTGCCAGTCTTGTCATGGACTCGACCCTATCGACCCCGGGCGGGCGGTTCGGTCAGAGCGCGAGGGAGAAACCGAGCCCGGCCGGGCAGTGCGCTCAGAGCGCGAGGCAGCGGCCGCGCCCGGCCGGCGGGTTCGGTCAGAGCGCGAGGTAGCGGCCGCGCCCGGCCGGCGGGTTCGGTCAGAGCGCGAGGGAGAAACCGCCGCTGCGCTTGGCCGGCGGCGCCGGGGTGCGCGCGGCCGGCGGCGGTGGCGGGGTCTGCTTGCGCGGGCTGCCGCCGTGCCGGGCCGGTGGGCGCTTGCGCTTGCGGATCGTCTGCTCCGGCCCGGGACGGTCCTCGGCCGAGGCCGCGCTCACCGAGTCATCCTCGACCGGCGCCGGCTCGCTGACGCTGCCCAGCACCTCGACACGGCACGGGTGCCCGTTCATGGCGAAGCTGAGCGGCAGCGGATTGCGCTGCCGGTAACCGCCGCGCAGGGTGAGCACCCGGCTGCGGCCCTGTCCGTGGATCATGACGTGCCGGCCGTGCTGGGTGACCGCTTTCGGCGTCCCGGCCAGCCGCTGGCCGCCGGGGAAGCTGAAGTCCACCCGCCAGCCGTCCGGTCCGCCGGTGGTCTGCACAGTCAGTCGCGCTTCGAAGGTGTCGCCGGAGTCGCGTTTCACCTGGTAACGGACCGCGCACCGGACCCGTTGCACGGTGCCACCGCCGGGTGCCGGGCCGGCCGCGGAGGCGCTGGACCGACCGGCGTCGGCGGCTTCCCGCCGGGCCGACCAGCTGAGCGCGCTGCCGGCCAGCAGCAGCACGCTGGCCAGCGCGGCGACCGCCGACAGCCGGTTGCTCGCCGCCGCCGGGCGGCAGCGGCGCAGCCGGTTGCCGACGAAGACGCCACCGCCCAGCGCGCGCACCCGGCCCAGCCGGAGCGCGGCGCCGATCCGGAGGCCGGCCCGGAGCCGCAACTTGAGCACCTGGGTGCTGGCCAGCCGGCTCTTGCCCTCGGGAGCGGGCGGGGCGGGCACCACCCCGCGGGCGGCCGGGGCGGGCGAGCGCTCCGCCGCACCGGGCGGGACCGGGGCCGTCGCCGCACCGGACGGGACCGCGGCCGGACCGAGCGGGACCGAGGACAGCTCCCCCGGGCGCAGCGGCGGGATGATCGGGCGGACCCCGACGGTGGCCGCCAGCGCCCGGGCCAGCTCCGCCGAGGGCGGCCGGTCCGCCGGGTCCTTGGCCAGGCAGCGCAGGCACAGGTCGGCGACCGCGGCGGGCATGCCGGGCAGTTCCGGGACCGGGTCCGGGTCGGCGTAAAGGTGGGCGCGCAGGGCTTCCGCGGTGCTCTCCGCCGGCCAGGGCATCCGGCCGGTCAGGGCGCGATAGAGGAGCAGGCCGAGCGCGTAGACGTCGGTGGCCGCGGAGACCTGGGCGCCGGCCAGCCGTTCCGGGGCCAGGTAGGCGGGGGTGCCGAGCAGGCTGCCGTCCGGGCCGGCGTCGCGCTGGCCGACCACCGCGGAGATGCCGAAGTCGACCACTTTCGCGCCGGCTCCGGTGAGCATCACGTTGGCCGGGGTCACGTCGCGGTGCACGACGCCGCGGGCGTGCGCGGTGGCCAGCGCGGAGGCCACCTCGGCGCAGACCATCACCGCCTCACGCCAGTCCAGCGAGCCCTGCCGGCCGATCCGGGCGCCGACCGACTCGCCGTCGTTCAGCTCCATCACCACGTACGGGACGGTCAGCTGCTGGTCGGCGAGCAGCGCCTCACCGAAGTCGTAGACCCCGGTGATGTGCGGATGGCAGAGCCGGGCTGCGGCCAGCGCCTCCTGCCGGAGCCGGTCCCGGAACGTGCGGTCCTCGGCCAGCTGTGGGGAGAGCACCTTGACCGCCACCTCGCGGCCCAGGGTCTCGTCGTAACCACGCCAGACCACCGACATCCCGCCGGTGCCGAGCTTCTCGACCAGGCGGTACCGCCCGGCGACACGAAGCGATCCCGAGTGACCGTTTCGCTCCGTACGCCCCATGCGCCGATTCTCGCCCGAGCGGCTCACCCACCGTTGCCGCACACCAAAACCCGCGCGGATTCCCCGGCCGGACCGCCCAAACCGGCCGATAACTCCGCGGAGCCGGGCTCAGGACGGGAGCAGCTGGTCCGTCGGCGCGTAATCGTCGGTCAGCACCCGGGCGCCGGCCACGTACTCGGTCAGCTCGGCGCCGGAGAGCAGCCGGACCGGCTCCTCGATCCGGGCCAGCCCGGCGCCGATCGCGGCCAGCGGCAGCGGGCTGCGCGACGCCACGATGACGAAGTTCGAGCCGACCTCGCCGGCCAGCGCGTCGGCCGGCGCGATCAGGGCGACGTGCGGGAAAGCGGCGGTGACGGTCGCCATCTCGGCCCGGATGAAGCGGTCCGGCGGGTAGTCGATCACGTTCTGCGCGTAGATGCCGTCCGCCCGCAGGGTGCGCGAGATCTCGCCGGCCATCTCCCGGGTGGCCAGGTGCCACGGCACCACCTGGTGGCCGAAGGCGTCGCCGACCACCAGGTCGTAGGCGGCCGCCGGGCGCTCGGTCACGCCGACCCGGGCGTCGCCCACCCGGACCCGCAGATCCGGGCCGGTGACCAGGCCGAGCTTGCGCCGGTCCAGCTCGACCAGCTCGCCGTCGAGCTCCAGGACCAGCTGGTCGCTGCCCGGGCGGGTGGCGCGCAGGTAGTTCGGCACGGTGAAGCCGCCGCCGCCGATGTGCAGGGCGTCGATCGGGGCGCCGGCCGGCCGGACCACGTCGGCGACCGCGCCGATCCACTGGACGTACTCGAACTCCAGGTGGCGGGGGTCGTCCAGGTCGACGTACGAGTGCGGGGCCGAGTTCAGCATCAGGGTGCGGCCGCCGGGACGGTCCGGATCCGGCTCCACCCGGGCGCAGTGGTAGGCCGTCTCCAGGTCGCACGGGGTCGGCGAGATCGCGCCCATCCCGGCGCCGAGCAGCCCGACGGTGGCCAGCATGGCCCGGAACCGGGGCGAGCCGGGCAGGTCCGGGTGGGTCTCGTCGCGGCGCAGCCACCAGCCCAGGACCAGCCCGGCGAGCGCCAGCAGCGCGGCCAGGCTCAGGATGATCGCGCTGCTCGGCATCGCGGCGACGAAGACGAAGCCGGTGCCCAGCGTCGCGGTGATCGCGCCCAGGGTGCCGATACTGGACAGCCGGCCGACCACGGTGCCGGCCTCGCGCAGGCTGCTGAGCTGGAGTTTCACCACCATCGGCGGGATCGCGGAGAGGACGAAGGCGGGCAGGAAGACGGCCAGCGCGGCGAGCAGCAGCACGGCCGGGGCGGCGCCGCCGCGCAGCAGTTCGCCACCCCAGCGGACCAGCGGCAGGGTCACCGCGGTGCCGATGGCGCCGAGAATCAGGGCCGGGGCGAGCAGCATCCGCGGGTCGTACTGGTCGGCGAGGCGGCCGCCCAGCCAGGCGCCGTAGGCGATGGCGGCCAGCGAGATGCCGATCACCGAGCTGCTGACCTGGAGGGTGACGCCGACGTACGGCCCGACCAGGCGCAGCGCGACGATCTCCAGGACCAGGACGGCGCCGCTGGCGCCGAAGGCCAGGGCGGCGGCGAGGGCCGAGGGCAGGGCGCGAGGCGGCGCGGTCTCCACCGCCGGATGTTACCCGGCGCGGCGCGAGTGCACGGAGGCGCGGCGCGACAGCAGGGAGGCGCGGCGCCAGAGCACGGAGGCGCGGCGCGACAGTATGGTGGCGCGGCGTCAGAGCATGGAGAGGTGCACGTGGTTGGTGTGCACCGCGGCCGCGTCACCGGTCGCGCTGTAGGCCCGCCAGCCGGTGCTCGGCATCCAGATCTGGCGATACCAGATCACGTACATCACGCCCAGCTTGTCGGCGTTCTTCACGAAGTAGGCGGCCAGGCTGTCGCCGTACGCCTTGTCGCTGCCGGTCGCGGCCGAGGTCTTGAAGGTGCTCGCGTTGGACGAGAAGTCGCAGGCCCGGCCCTTGGGGTGCTCGCCGGAGGACCGCTGGCTCCAGCAGACCGTGTAGTGCTTGAAGCCGTCGGCGCGGGCCTCGTTGTAGGCGTGCAGCGTCCGCGGCGTGAGGCAGCCGGACGACGTCGGGTCCTTGATCGTGCAGGACTCCTTGGGCCACGAGCCGTCCGAGTTCCGCGGCGCCGGGGCGGCGGCCGGCGAGTTCGCGTCGATGAAGCCACCGGCCGAGCCGCCACCGACCTCGGCCAGCGCGATCTCGGCCTGCTTCTTCTTCCGCTCCATCACGGTGACCTGACGCTTCTGCTCGATGATCTCGGCGTTCAGCGCGGCCTGGGCCTTCGTGATGGTGGCGATGTCGTCCCGGTAGTCGGCGAGGACGCTGCTGTCCACCTGGGCCAGCATGTCCAGGCCCTGCACCCGCTCCACGAACTTGTCCGGCGAGTTGCTGTTCAGCAGCAGCATCACGGTGCTGATCCGGCCCATCTGGTAGGACCGGCTGGCCACCGCGGACATCCGCTTGGTCAGCGCCTCGGAGCGCGCCTGGGCGGTCTTCAGCGTGGCGGCCAGCTGGATCTGCCGTTTCTTGGACGCGGCCAGCTTCGTCTTCGCCTGGTCGTAACCCTTGGCGGCGGCCTCCAGGTTGGCCCGCAGCTTCTTCGACCCGCCCTCCGGGTCGGCGAGAGCCGGCCTGCCGGGCACGACGACGATCGCCATGATCGCGGCAGCGAGAAGAGCGAGCAGGGCGGTGCACCGGCGCGGGGAGATGGCCGCCACGAAAACCTCCAAGTCGGGAGCGCGGGTACTTTACCGTGCCGGACCTGGCGGAAGGGAGATCGATCAGGTCGCCGAATATCCACCGTCGACGAAGAGTGTCTGTCCGGTCACCGCTTGACTCGCGCCGCTCGCCAGAAAAACGGCACAACCGACGAAATCCTCGGGCAGCCCGTTCCGGCCGATCATGGTACGAGCGGCGTGCGCCGCCACTTTCGTGGGATCGGCGAAGACCGCCTCGGTGAGCGGGGTGTGCACCACCCCGGGGGCGATCGCGTTGCAGCAGACCCCGTGCGGCGACCAGGCCTCGGCCTGCGACCGGGTCAGCCCGACCAGGCCGGCCTTGGCCGCTCCGTAGGCGCCGCTGTTGCCGTAGGCACGGAACGCCTGCTGGGAGACCAGGTTGATGATCCGGCCCCAGCCGCGCCGGGTCATCGCCGGCCCGAAGGCCTGCCCGAGCAGGAACGGGGCGGTGAGGTTCGCGGCCAGGGTGAGATCCCAGACGTCGTCGGTGAGCTCGCCGAGCGGCGGGCGCAGGTTCACTCCGGCCGAGTTGACCAGGACGTCCGGTTCGCCGTACCGGGAAGTGATCTCGGCGATGGCCTCCCGGACCGCGCCGCGGTCCGCCAGATCAGCGGTGACCGCGCCCGCCTCGGCGCCGATTTTCTCCAGCTCGGCGACCACCTCGGCGAGCGGCTCCGGCCGCCGGGCGACCAGCACCACGCGGGCTCCGGCGCGGCCCAGGCCGAGGGCGATCTCGCGGCCGATCCCGGAACTGCCGCCGGTCACCACCGCGGTCCGGCCGGTCAACCCGAAGAGCTCATCGAGGTACGACGTCATACCCGCACGGTAAAACGCCGGATGACCGGATCGGATCGCACTGTGAGATCCGACACGGCCCCACCGGTCAGTCCTCGATCGTGGGCGATCCGTCCGGGAAGAGGGTGCCGTGCACGGTCTGCCAGATCTCCTCGTTCGCCGCCACCAGCAGCCCGCGACGCTGGTTGGTCGGCAGGTACTCGGCGCCGTCCAGGTGCCGGGCCACGCCGCCGGACTCGCGCACGATCAGCGTGCCGGGCGCGTGGTCCCACGGCAGGATCCGCCAGAACATGGCGAACTGCTGCCGGTCGGTGGCGATCGCCGGGTACTCGTAACCGGCGCAGTGCCGGCCGTTGGTGTAACCGCCGAGCTGGTCCGCGTGCGCGTCGACCTGGTCGCGGAAGTCGTCCGGGAAGTACTTCCGGGAGATCACCCCGTGCAGGTCGCCGGCGACCGGCGCGTCGGCGCGGGTCTTCAGCCGCACCCCGTCGCGGAACGCGCCGGAGCCCGCCTCGGCCAGGGTGAGCCGGTCCTCGACCACGTCGAGGATCCAGGACGCGGTCGTGACGCCGTCCCGGACCAGGGCCACCATCACGCAGAACGGGGTCAGCCCGGCGGCGAAGTTGTTGGTGCCGTCGACCGGGTCGACGATCCAGACCGCGCCGCCGGCGCCGATCCGGTCCCGCACGGACGGATCGGCCGCGACCGCCTCCTCGCCGACCACCACCGAGCCGGGCAGCAGCGCGGTCAGGCCGCGGGTCAGCGCCCGCTCGGACTCCTGGTCGGCGATGGTGACCATGTCACCTGGGCTCTTCTGGTGCACCTCGTCGGCGGCCAGCCGCTGGAAGCGGGGCAGCACGACGGTCTGCGCGACCTCACGGATCAGGTCGGAAACTCGATCAAGCACGCGGCGGCAACTTCACGACGCTGACGAAGAACTCGTCGATCTGGCGGATCACCGCGATGAACCGCTCGAAGTCGACCGGCTTGGTCACGTAGGCGTTGGCGTGCAGCTGGTAGCTGCGCAGGATGTCCTCGTCGGCGGACGAGGTGGTGAGCACGACCACCGGGATCCGGCCCAGCTCGTCGTCCTTCTTGATCTCGGCGAGCACCTCGCGGCCGTCCCGCTTGGGCAGGTTGAGGTCCAGCAGGATCAGGTCGGGGCGGACCGCGTTCGCATACTGCCCCTCGCGGCGCAGGTAGGACAACGCCTCGGAACCGTCGGAGACCACGTTCAGCCGGTTGCGGACCTTGTGCTCCTCGAACGCCTCCTGGGTCATCAGGACGTCGCCCGGATCGTCCTCGACCAGCAACACCTCGATCGGAGTCCCGCTGTCACGTTCAAGACTCATGCGTCCACCACCTCTCGGCTCTCCCGCTCCTCGTCCGGATCGTCGGCCCCGATCAGAACCGGGAGCGTGAACCAGATGGACGCCCCCGGGGAGACGTCGACGTCCAGCCAGATCCGTCCGCCATGGTATTCGACGATCTTCTTGACGATGGCCAGTCCGATGCCGGTCCCCTCGTAGGCGTCGCGCGCGTGCAGCCGCTGGAAGATCACGAAAACCTTGTCGGCGAACTCGGCCTCGATCCCGATGCCGTTGTCCCGCACGTTGATCCGCCACTCCTTGCCGTCCCGCTCGGCGGTGATCCGCACCTCGGGCGGCACGTCCGGCCGGCGGAACTTCAGCGAGTTGCCGATCAGGTTCACGAAGAGGGTGGTGAGCAGCGGCTCCTCGCCCTCCACAGTGGGCAGCGCGCCCCAGGTGATCTCCGCCTCGCCGCCGGCCCGCGCCTCCAGCTGCGATTTCACCTCGCCCAGCACCCGGTTCAGGTCGACGTCGGTGAAGCCGCTGGTGAGCCGGCCGATCCGGGAGAACGCCAGCAGGTCGTTGATCAGCCGCTGCATCCGCTGCGCGCCGTCCACCGCGAACCCGATGTACTGGTCGGCCCGCTCGTCCATCTGCCCGGCGTAGCGGCGCTGCAGCAGCTGGCAGAAGCTGGCCACCTTGCGCAGCGGCTCCTGCAGGTCGTGCGAGGCGACGTAGGCGAACTGCTCCAGGTCCCGGTTGGACCGGGTGAGCTCCTCGGCCTGGCTCTGCAGCTGCTGGTTGACCCACTCGACCTGCTGCCGGGCGTCGCGCACCTCGGACAGCTCGGAGGCGATCTGCTGGCGCATCACGTCGATGTCGGCGGCCAGCGCGACCAGGTCGGGCGAGCCGTGCACGCTCTCGATGTGCCGCTGGTAGTCGCCGGCCGCCACCTGGCGCACCTGCCCGGCCAGCTCGATGATCGGGCGGCTGACCAGCCGGTCCAGCAGGATCAGCAGGAACACCCCGGCCAGCACGACGATCAGGGCGGCGGCGATCTCGATGGCCACCATGGTCTGGCTGGAGCTCTTCGCGGCGTTCGCGGTGCTCGCCCGCAGCACCTGGATGTGCTCCTGCATCCGGCTGATCGCGGCGCGCAGCTCGTCGAACTGGGTGGTGTTGCCGGCCTCGATCCGGGCCTGCGCGGCCTTCACGCCGTCGGTCCGCACGGTCTCGATGACCGGCTCGGACACCGACCGGTGCCAGTCGTCGATCCGGGTCTTGACCTCGTCCAGCGTGGCCCGGATGTCCCGGTCGCCGGGGCGCAGCAGCCGCTCGATCCGGGCGATCTGATCACCCTGGTCCTTCAGCCCTTGACGGTACGGCTCCAGGTTGGAGTCCTGCCCGGTGATCGCGAAGCCCCGGATGCCGGTCTCCTGGTCGACCATCGCGGTGCTCAGCCCCTCGCCGGCGGCCCGCATCGGGCTGACCCGGTCCAGCACGTCGTCGAGCTGCTGGTTGTGCGCGGCCGCGGTGACCGCGGCGAACGCACCGAGGAGGGTCAGGATCAGGCCGACCACCACGCAGAGCGCGACGATCCGGCCACGCAGAGTCCATGATCGTACGTTGAGGTAGCTCACCGCCCGCGCCCCCGGGAGATCAGCAGCATCGCCACGTCGTCGGTCAGCGGGCCACCGTTGTCCTGGTCGGCGCGGCCGACCAGCCAGGCCGGCAGCGCGGTCAGCGGGACCTGGCGCGAGTCCGGCTCGTCCAGCAGCTTGCACAGGCCGTCGACGTCCAGACGCTCGTCGCCACCGCCGGTGCGTCCCTCGATCAGACCGTCGGTGTACATCAGCAGGGACCAGTCATCGCCGTCGAACTCCAGCTCGGTAGCGGGTGTGGGAGTAGGACGTACCCCGAGCACGATCCCGGTACGCGCGCGCACCGGCGCCGCCCGGCCCGCGCTCAGCACCACCGGCGGCGGATGGCCGGCCAGCCGCACCGTGGCCCGGTTGCCCGGCAGGTCGATCACCGCCGAGGCGACCGTGGCGAACACCTCCCGGGCCCGCCGCTCGGTGATCAGCACCTGTTCGAGTGACGCCAGCACCTGCTCCTCGGGGACCCCGGCGAGGACCAGCGCCCGCCAGGCGACCCGGAGCTCGACGCCGAGCGCGGCCTCGTCGACCCCGTGCCCGCAGACGTCGCCGACGATCACGTGCAGCCGGTCCTCGCCGATCTGCACCACGTCGAAGAAGTCGCCGCCGAGCAGGCCGGCCGCCCGCCCGGACCGGTAGAACGTCTCGACCAGCACCTCGCTGGTCTGCATCAGCGGCTTGGGCAGCAGGCCGCGCTCCAGGCGGGCCGACTCCTCCTGGCGCAGCTCCACCTCGCGCAGCCGGCGCGCGTTCTCGTCGGCGCGTTTGCGCTCCACCGCGTAGCGCAGCGCCCGGACCAGCCAGACGCCGTCGACCTGGCCTTTGACCAGGTAGTCCTGGGCACCCTCGGCGACCGCCTGGACACCCAGGTGCTCGTCGGAGCGGCCGGTGAGCACGCACACCGCGGCGCTGCCGGCGACCGCCAGCAACTTGCGCAGCCCGTCGATCCCCTCGGCGTCCGGCAGGCCCAGGTCGAGCAGCACGCACTCGGCCTCGCCGACCAGCGAGGTGGCCTCGCGCAGGCTGCTGGCGACGGTCAGCTCGAACGGCGCCTCGGCCTCGGCCAGCAGCTCACGGACCAGGAAGGCGTCGCCCTCGTCGTCCTCGACCAGCAGGATCCGCAGTCGCTCCAACTGGTTGAGCGCGTACGTGCGGGGCGCGAGCGAACGCTCCATCATCTAAGAATCCCCACTCGACGCATCAGTGACCCGGAAATCGTGTACCACCGGGCCCGGCGGCACAACACCGGTCACCACCTCGTGACCTGCCCTCACGCCGACTCGCTGGGAGCGTTGCCACCGTCGGACCGGGCCACCCGGCGGGCATGATCAGCGATCACCTGTCCCAGGATGCCGTGCAACCGTCCGCAGTCCCGGCAGTGCAGGTTCTCGTCTAGGTGGCGACCGCCACAATCGACGCACTCGCCGCGGTCCTCCGGGTCGCGATAGGACGCCAGGGCGCGGCACATCGCCCGGATCAGGTGATCACTCATCGGGAACACCTGGTCACCGTGCGCGGTGCGGACCCCGAGCAGGGCCACCGGCGGGGTGCCCGGATGCGGGTCGTAGGGAGCCACCGCGTCGATGAACTCCGCGATGACGGCGGCCGGGTCGAGCGAGGCAGTCACCCGGACAACGCTATTGCACGTTGCAATTGATCTACCGGGTACCCGGATGTCGTACCCCGGCTGTTAGATGTCACCCATGCGTGACGCCGCTCTCCTCCGGCCGGCACGGCGTGGCCTCGCCGCGCTGGCCGTCCTCGCCGTGCTGGCCCTGGCGGGCTTCGCCGCGGTCCGCTCGATCCTGCCTCCGGCGGCGGCCCCGGTCTCCGCCCCGGCCGGCGAGTTCAGTGCGGAGCGCGCGTTCCAGCACGTGCGGAGCATCGCCACCCGGCCGCACCCGGCCGGCAGTGCGGCCAACGACCAGGTCCGCGACTACCTGGTGCAGACCCTGCGCGGCCTGGGGCTGACCCCGGAGGTGCAGGACACCGTCTCGCCGCAGGGCGGCGAGCTGTCGGCCAGCGCCGGCGGCACCGGCCTGGCCCGGGTGCGCAACGTGGTGACGGTGATCCCGGGCACCGCCTCGACCGGGCGGATCTTCCTGGTCGCGCACTACGACTCGGCGCAGACCGGTCCGGGTGGCAACGACGACGCGGCCGGCACCGCCACCATCCTGGAGACCGCCCGCGCCCTGACCAGCGGCGGCAAGCTGCGCAACGACGTGGTGCTGGTGCTCACCGACGCCGAGGAGGCCTGCCTGTGCGGCGCCGAGGCGTTCGTCCGGCAGCACCCGCTGGCCCGGGACAGCGGCGTCGTGCTGAACCTGGAGGCGCGCGGCAGCTCCGGCCCGGCGATCATGTTCGAGACCTCGGCGGGCAACGCCAAGCTGGTCGAGGCCTACGCGCACGCGCCCTACCCGGTGGGCACCTCGTTCGCCGTGGAGATCTACCGCCGGTTGCCGAACGACACCGATTTCACCGCGTTCCGGGACGCCAAGTTCACCGGGCTGAACTCGGCCTACATCGACGGGGCCGCGGTCTACCACGCGCCCACCGACCTGCCCTCCGCGATGGACCGGGACAGCCTGCAGCACCACGGGGCGAACGCGCTGGCCGTCGCCCGTGAGCTGGGCGGCGAGGACCTGACGTCGGAGCTGCGCGACCTCGGCGACGCCACCTACTTCCCGGTGCCCGGCCTGCTGGTCCGTTACCCGGGCGCGCTGGTCTGGCCGCTGGCCGTGCTGGCCGTGCTCGCGGTCGGCGCGCTGGCCTGGCTGGCCCGGCGCCGGGGCCGGCTGACCGGGCGGCGGCTGGCCCTGGCCGGCGCGCTCACCGTGGTCCCGATCGTGGTCTCGGTGGTGCTGGCCCAGCTCTTCTGGGCGGCGCTCACCCTGATCCGGCCGGAATACGGCGCGCTGCCGATCGATCCGTACCGTCCGGGTCTCTACCGCGCCGGGGTGATCGCGCTGGCCGCGGCCGTGGTGTTCGCCTGGTTCGCGCTGCTGCGCCGCCGGCTCGGCGCGGCCGCCCTGGCAGTCGCCGGTCGGGGCTGGCTGGCCGGGCTCGGCGTGCTGCTCGCCGCGCTCACCCCCGGCGGCGCCTACCTGGCGACCCTGCCGGCCCTGGCCGGTGCGCTCGGCGCACTGGTGGCTCTTTTCGTACGGGGCTGGGCCGCGACCGCCGCGATCACGGTAGGAGCCGCGGTGGCCGTGGTGATCCTGCTGCCCACCGTGATCATGCTGTTCCCGGCACTCGGCATGGGGATGGGCGCGGCCGGCGCGTTCCTGACCGTGCTGCTCCTGCTCGCGCTGCTGCCGGTGATCGACCTGATCCACCCGTCCGCCGAGCCGGTGCAGGGGCTGCCCGCCGCCCGGGCCCGCCGCCGCGGCGCGCTGCCCACGCTGGCCGCCTCGCTCACCGTCCTGGTCTGCGCCGCCGCCGGCCTGGTGGTCGACCGGTTCGACGCCGAGCACCCGGCACTCACCCAGTTGATGTACGCGCTGGATGCCGACACCCGCACCGCGCAGTGGCTGAGCACCGAGGCCAGCACCCAGGAGTGGACCTCGCAGTACGTCGCCGGTGACCCGAAAGCGGTCGCCGAGATCCTGCCGGCCTTCGGCGACGAGGAGTTGCGGACCGGTCCGGCGCAGCCCGCCGACCTGCCCGCTCCGCTGGTCACCGTGACCACCGACCTGAAGACCTCCGACCGGGTCCTGACCCTGCTGGTGAAACCGCAGCGGACGGCCCGTTTCGTCACCCTGCACGTGTCCGCGGCGAGCCAGGTGCTCACCGCCACGGTCGGCGGCAAGGTGGTCCCGGTCGACAAGGCAGCCGGCGGCGGGTGGGGCTTCGGCTTCATCTTCCACGCCCCGCCGCCGGAGGGCGTGCGGGTCGCGCTGACCCTGCGCGGCACCGGCCCGGTGAAGCTGCGGGCGATGGACGCCAGCGACGACGTCACCGCGATGCCCGGTTTCCACGCCCGGCCGGCCGGCGTCGGCGTCCTCGGCTCGCACAGCAGCGAGATGGTCGCCGTCGCCAAGACCTACGACTTCTAGCCGCTCACCGACCCCGGCCGCGCCGCCCGGCCGGGGCCTCGTGGCGGAAGTGCACGAAGAGCCGGCCCCAGTTGTCGCCGTCCTTCTCGACCCGGTGATACAGCTGCTTGATCTCCTTCTGGTCGAGGAAGCGGATCACCTTCTTCTTCAGCGCGCCGCTGCCCTTCCCCGGGATGATCTCGACGAGGGCCGCCTTCTTCTGGACGGCCTCGTCGATGATCCCGCGCAGGGCCTTGTCGATCTCGTGGCCCTTGTTGAAGATGTCGTGCAGGTCGAGCTTCAGCTTCATGGCGATGACCTTATGCCGACTCGTTCTTGCCGAGCCAGGTCTCGACCCGGCGCAGCGCGTCCTGGTAATCGGGCTGCTGCTTCATCGCGGCGGCCAGCCGCAGGTGCGGCAGCGCCTCACGGAAACGGCCGGCCCGCTCCAGGGTCCGGCCGAGCACGTGGTGCGCGTAGTGATCCGAAGGATCATGCTCGATCAGTGCCCTGAGCTGCGTCTCCGCCCCGTTCAGCTGGGCCGAGTTGAAATAGGCCCGGGCGAGCAGCTGACGGACCGCGGTGTTCTGCGGCTCGGCCTCGACGATCGGCTCGAGCAGCCGGGCGGCGCCGAGCGGGTCACCGGACTCGAAGAAGAAAGTGGCCCTGCGGTACTCCTCGAGAAGATCCACGTGCACTCCCCACGCTCGTGCCCTGACCAACGCTTGCACAACATCGGGCGGACGGCGAGTGTTCCAGCGGCTGAAGTCACCGCCCCGGCTCATCCCGCGCGACTGCCGTGCCGAAGACAAAGCGGCTGCCGTGCCGAAGACAAAGCGGCTGCCGTGCCGAAGAAAAAGACGGCCCCGGCTGCCCTGCCGGCGACGAAGACGGCACCGTACGCGTCTCACAGTTGCTACACAGGAAACGGAAAGCCGGCGCAGAGCGTCGCCCAGCACAGTAGGGGCATGACGATGGCGAACGCAGACTCCAGCACCGAACTCCGGCGGCCGGACGGCACCCCGGTGCGGGTGCTCGTGGTGGACGACGAGCCGACGCTCGCCGAGCTCCTCTCGATGGCGCTGCGCTACGAGGGCTGGGAGGTCAGGAGCGCGGGCGACGGGCTCTCCGCGGTCCGCACCGCGCGCGACTTCCGCCCGGACGCCGTCATCCTGGACATGATGCTGCCCGACATCGACGGGCTGGAGGTGCTGCGCCGGCTGCGCGGCGAGTCGCCCGAGGTGCCGGTGTTGTTCCTGACCGCCAAGGACTCGGTGGAGGACCGGATCACCGGGCTCACCGCCGGCGGCGACGACTACGTCACCAAGCCGTTCAGCCTGGAGGAGGTGGTGGCCCGGCTGCGCGGGCTGATGCGCCGGATGGGGCACGCCCCGATGCGCACCGACTCGCAACTCGTCGTCGGTGACCTCTCGCTCGACGAGGACTCGCACGAGGTGCGCCGCGCCGGTGACCTGATCACCCTGACCGCCACCGAGTTCGAGCTGCTCCGCTACCTGATGCGCAACCCGCGCCGGGTGCTGAGCAAGCCGCAGATCCTGGACCGGGTGTGGAACTACGACTTCGGCGGGCAAGCCAACGTCGTGGAGCTGTACATCTCGTACTTGCGGAAGAAGATCGACGCCGGTCGCGCCCCGATGATCCACACCATGCGCGGCGCCGGCTACGTGCTCAAGCCGGCCGACTGACGATGCGCCTCGCCGACAAGACCCCGCGCCCCGCCCGCTGGCGGAGCCCGGCGGGCTGGCCGCTGCGCACCCGGCTGGCCGCCACCATGATCGCGCTGCTCGCAGTCCTGGGCCTGGTCGTCGGCGGCACCGCCACGTTCTACGTCAAGCAGTCGCTGTACAAGCAGGTTGACAGCAAGCTGCACGACGCCCGATTCGCCCTGAGCGGCGGAGGCGGCAAACGGCAACCGGGCGACCCGTTCCGGGGCTCCTACCTCGCTCTCAACAAGCCTCCGCCGAACGTCACCAAGGGTTCGGTCGTCCTCTTCCTGGACACCTCGAGGCAGCAGGTCGGCGGTGGCCTGGTCCAGTTCCAGCCGGACTCCACCGGACCCGGCGGCAACGAGTACGGCGACCTGAGCGCGACCGCACTCGCCGCGCTCACCTCGGTCACTCCCGACGATGGCGCGGTCAGCGTCGATCTCGGTGACGAGGGCTCGTTCCGCGCCGAGGCCACCGAGGTCACCATCCCGAGCGGCGAGCTGGCCGGCAGTTATCTCGTAGTGGTCGGGCTGCCCCTCAAGGACGCCAACGCCACGCTGATCCGGGTCGCCGGCTTCACCGGATGCGTCGTGCTCGGGTCGCTGCTCATCGCCGGCTGGGGTGGGGCGCTCATCGTCCGCCGTACCCTCAAGCCTCTGGATCGGGTCGCGGCCACCGCGAGCCGGGTCGCGGAATTGCGCCTGGACCGCGGCGAGGTGCAACTCGCGCAGCGAGTGCCCGAGGCCGACACCGACCCGCGCACCGAGGTCGGCCAGGTCGGCGCGGCGCTGAACCGGATGCTCGACCACGTCGGCAACGCGCTCGAGGCCCGGCACAACAGCGAGATGCAGGTCCGCCAGTTCGTCGCGGACGCCAGCCACGAGCTGCGCACCCCGCTGGCCGCGATCCGCGGTTACGCCGAGCTGAGCCGGCGCAGCCGCCAGCCGATCCCGGACGAGCTGGCCCACGTGCTGGGCCGGGTCGAGTCCGAGGCGAAGCGGATGACCACGCTGGTCGAGGACCTGCTGCTGCTGGCCCGGCTGGACGCCGGCCGCCCGCTCGCCCAGGACCCGGTCGACCTGACCATGCTGGCCGTCGACGCGACCAGTGACGCGCACGCGGCCGGCCCGGCGCACTTCTGGCAGCTGGACCTGCCGGACGAGCCGGTCACCGTGATCGGCGACGGCGCCCGGCTGCACCAGGTGCTGGCGAACCTGCTGGCCAACGCCCGCACGCACACCCCGGAGGGGTCCACCGTCACGGTCAAGGTCGGCACCGTGCCGAACGCCGCCGTGCTCCAGGTGATCGACAACGGTCCGGGCATCCAGGCCGAGCTGGTCCCGCACATCTTCGAGCGGTTCGCCCGCGGCGACAGCTCGCGGTCCCGGGCGGCCGGGAGCACCGGCCTCGGCCTGTCGATCGTGCACGCCGTGGTCACCTCGCACGGCGGCAAGGTGGGCGTGCAGAGCCGGCCCGGGCAGACCGTCTTCACCGTGATGCTGCCGGCCGCCGCCGCGCCGGCCGTCCCAACTGCTGAACATCACACGCCATATCTGCCCCGGGTGGGCTGAGCGCGGCTATGCTGGCGGGCATGTCTCAGGGATGGTCGTTCTATTGGTTTACGAGGCCGGCTCACGCCGGTGCCTCGGCCATGACCGCATGACCTGAGACACCCGCCAGAGCCGGCTGAGGCAGCGACGACGTCGCTGCCTTTTTGTTTGCCCCCGAGCAAACCGGCTCTCGCGACAGGGCCGGTCGAGAAAGAGAGATCGACATGACCGCCCCTGAGGTGCAGCGCGTCCGCGACCAGCGGATCGAGAAGATCGTCCCGTTGATGAGCCCGGCGCTGCTGCACCACGAGCTGCCGCTGACCGCCGAGTTGCACGACACCGTGCTGGCCGGCCGCAAGCAGGTCGAGGACGTGCTGAACGGCCGAGATCAGCGCCTGCTGGTCGTGGTCGGGCCGTGTTCGGTGCACGACCCGGTCGCCGCCGGCGAGTACGCCGACCGCCTGAAGGTGGAGGCCGAGCGGCTCAGCGAGGACCTGCTGATCGTGATGCGGGTGTACTTCGAGAAGCCGCGCTCCACGGTCGGCTGGAAGGGTCTGATCATGGACCCGGCCCTGGACGGTTCCGGCGACGTCGGCACCGGCCTGCGGATCGCCCGCAAGCTGCTGCTCGAGGTGGTCAGCCGGGGTCTGCCGGTGGCTGTCGAGTTCCTCGACCCGATCACCCCGCAGTACATCGCGGACACCGTGGCCTGGGGCGCGATCGGCGCCCGGACCGTCGAGTCGCAGGTGCACCGCCAGCTCTCGTCCGGCCTGTCGATGCCGATCGGGATGAAGAACCGCCCGGACGGCAGCGTCGCCACCGCGGTCGACGCGATCCACGCCGCCGCGGCGCAGCACGTCTTCCCCGGCATCGACTACTCCGGCACCCCGGCGATCCTGCACACCACCGGCAACCCGGACTGCCACCTGGTGCTGCGCGGCGGTGGCGGCAAGCCGAACTACAGCGCCGCGGACGTCGAGGCGTCGCTGCAGCTGCTGCGCAAGGCCGGTCTGCCGGAGCGCCTGGTGATCGACTGCTCGCACGGCAACAGCAACAAGGACCACCACCGGCAGCCGATCGTGGCCGAGGACATCGCCGGGCAGATGGAGGCCGGGCAGCGGGCGATCAGCGGCGTGATGCTGGAGAGCTTCCTCGAGCCGGGCCGCCAGGAGCTGGGCGAGAACATGACCTACGGCCAGTCGGTCACCGACGCGTGCATGGGCTGGGACAGCACGGTCGCGACGCTGGAGCGGCTGGCCGCGGCGTCCGCCAAGCGCCGGTCGCTCTGAACCTCCTGTGGTGAGTCCCGCCGGCACCCGGCGGGACTCACAGGGAGCGCACAGTGACGGCACAAGGACGCGACAGCGCCCCTGTCAATAGTTCATCGAGTACGCATCAGCCAGCTCTGGGAGTACCTCGATGACAGCCGTCGCACCCCCCGCCTCACTGTCCGTCATCGACGGTGAAACGCCCCCGGTGGTCAGCAAAGACCCCCGATGGGTCCGTCCGGCCCTGCTCGCCCTGTTGATCGGCACCGCGGTCCTCTACCTCTGGGGGCTCGGCGCCTCCGGCTGGGCCAACGCGTTCTACTCGGCCGCGGCCCAGGCCGGCTCGGCCAGCTGGAAGGCGTTCTTCTACGGCTCGTCCGACGCCGCCAACGCGATCACCGTGGACAAGACGCCGGCATCGCTATGGATCATGGCGATTTCGGTACGCCTGTTCGGCCTCAGCTCGTGGAGCCTCCTAGTCCCGCAGGCGCTGCTCGGCGTCGCCACCACCGGCCTGCTCTACGCCACCGTGCGCCGCGGCTTCGGCCCGGTCGCCGGCCTGCTCGCCGGCGCGGTCTCGGCACTGACCCCGGTCGCCGTGCTGATGTTCCGGTTCAACAACCCGGACGCCCTGCTCGTGCTGCTGATGGTGGCCGGCGCCTACGCCACCCTGCGCGCGGTGGAGAACGGCGCGACGAAGTGGATCGTGCTGGCCGGGGTCTTCGTCGGCTTCGGCTTCCTCACCAAGATGCTCCAGGCGCTGCTGGTGGTCCCGGCCTACGGCCTGGCCTACCTGATCGCCGGCCCGCCGAAGCTCGGCAAACGGATCGGGCAGTTGCTGCTCTCGCTGGGCGCGCTGATCGTCTCGGCCGGGTGGTACATCGCGATCGTCGAGCTGGTGCCCGCCTCGGCCCGGCCGTACATCGGCGGCTCGCAGAACAACAGCCTGCTGGAACTCACCCTGGGCTACAACGGCCTGGGCCGGCTCAACGGCGAGGAGACCGGCAGCGTCGGCGGCGGCGGCCGGGGCGGCAACGGCGGTGGCATGTGGGGCTCGACCGGCTGGGGCCGGCTCTTCGAGAGCGCGCAGGGCGGTCAGATCTCCTGGCTGCTGCCGGCCGCGCTGATCGTGCTGGCCGCCGGCCTGGTGATCACCGCCCGCCGGCCGCGCACCGACCCGCGGCGCGCCGGACTGCTGCTGTGGGGCTCGTGGCTGCTGGTCACCGGGCTGGTCTTCAGCTTCATGCAGGGCATCTTCCACGCGTACTACACGGTGGCGCTGGCCCCGGCGGTCGGCGCGGTCATCGGCATGGGCGTGACCTTGCTCTGGGGGCGGCGGCGCAACCCAGTCGCCGCGCTGACCCTGGGCGCGGCGATCGGGGTGACCGCGTGGTGGTCGTCCGTGTTGCTGGGTCGCAGCTCCGACTTCCTGCCCTGGCTGCGCACGCCGGTGCTGGTGGGCGGGATGGTGGCGGCGGTCGCGGTGGTCGCCGCGTTCCGGCTGTCCCGCCGGATCGCCCTGGTGGCCGGGGTGGTCGCGCTGGTCACGGCGCTGGCCGGGCCGGCGGCGTACGCGGTGCAGACCGCCTCCGAACCGCACACCGGGTCGATCCCGTCGGCCGGGCCGGCGGTGGCCGGCGGCTTCGGCGGCCCAGGCGGCGGCCGGGGCGGTTTCCCCGGTGGCGGCAACCGAGGCGGCTTCCCTGGTGGCAATCGCGGCGGTTTCCCCGGTGGCCAGGCACCGGGTGGCGGCCCCCAGAACCAGGGCGGCTTCCCTGACGGCGGCCGGAACCCAGGGGGTCAGGGGCGCGGCGGCATGGGCGGCCTGCTCAACGCCGCCTCGGTCAGCGCCGAGATGAAGGCCCTGCTGGAGAAGGACGCCGACAAGTACACCTGGGTCGCCGCCGCGGTCGGCTCCCAGAACGCCTCCGGCTACCAGCTGGCCACCGAGGAGCCGGTGATGCCGGTCGGCGGCTTCAACGGCACCGACCCGTCCCCCACCCTGGCCCAGTTCAAGGAGTACGTGGCCGCCGGAAAGATCCACTACTTCATCGGCGGAGGCGGCTTCGGCGGCGGAGGTGGGGCCGGGAGCGGCGGCGGCAGCGACAGCAGCCAGATCGCCTCCTGGGTGGCCGACAACTACACCGCACAGACCGTCGGCAACGCCACCGTCTACGACCTGACCGCCTGACCCACCGGAGCGAACGGCGGAGCCGCCCGGCACCATTTCAAGATTCAATTAATGAATCACACCCGTCAATGCCAGTGTCGATATGACGGCACTCGGGCGGGCCGCCGATTCCCGTACGATGAGGTTTCGTCGACTGCGAATGAGGGTCGAGACGTGCTTGATCGGCAAATCTCCCTGGACGACCGGCAGCGGCTGCTCGACGCGATGCTCGGCATTCGCGGCATGCACGATTCCGACCAGCGCCATCGCTATGTCAGCGAGCTGGAGTCCCGGCTCGGCCGCCCGCTGCGCGCCCCGCGGCACGCGGACGCCCGGCACGACGCCTGGTCCCTGCTCGGCGCGATGCTGGCCCGCACCGGCGGCCTGCGCTCGTTCGTCCGGGTGGTCTACGACCTGAGCGGCGACGACCCGGCGGTGCGCGAGCTGGAGCGCCTGGTCGAGACGTTCGAGCGGGAGTCGCTGCTCGCCCCGGACGACCGGGCCGCCCTGCTCACCCTGCTCACCGCGGTGGACCGGGCCGAGCTGGTGGCCGCCGCCCCGGTGGCCGGCCGCTGGTCCCGGGAGCTGACCACGCTGGCCGGCAAGCCGGCCGCCCTGGTGCACCGGCTGGAGGCGGTCCCGGTCACGGTCGGCGGCGCGCCGGTGCTGCTCGCCTTCGTCGACCGGCTGGCCCACCAGCTGGACGCCGGCCAGGCCCTCGAGCTGCACCGCTGGATCGACCTGGTGGCCGGTGGGCTGGGGCTGAGCCAGGCCACCGCCCGCGGCCTGTGCATCCTCAGCCTGCACGACCGGCAGGAGGCCGCCGAGCCGCCCCGGGCGCCGCGGCCGCCGGAGCCGGTGAAGATTCCGATCCTGCCGCCCCCGGCCGGCGACGACGGCGAGCCGCAGGAGCGCCGCCCGGCGTACTGGGGAAGTGTCCCGGCCCGCAACCCGGACTTCACCGGGCGCCAGCTGATGCTCCGCGACCTCAACGAGGCGCTGCTCACCAAGTCGAAGATCTCGGTGCTCCCGCAGACCCTGCACGGCCTCGGCGGCGTCGGGAAAACGCAGCTGGCGGTCGAGTTCGCCTACCGCTACATGGGCAACTACGACCTGATCTGGTGGATCCCGGCCGAGCACTCGACCATGGTGCTCGGCTCGCTGCGGGAGCTGAGCACCCGGCTCGGCCTGCCGGAGAGCCCGAACCTGCAGCAGATGGCCAGCAACGTGCTGGACACCCTGGCCTCCACCCCGCTGCGCTGGCTGCTGGTCTACGACAACGCCGACCAGCCGGACGAGCTGGCCCGGTTCGTGCCGGTGACCGGCGGCCACGTGATCATCACATCGCGGAACCAGGAGTGGGGCCGGCTGGGCGACGCCGTCGAGGTGGACGTCTTCCAGCGCCGGGAGAGCATCGAGCTGATCCGCAAGCGCGCGTCGGACGTCTCCGAGGCGGACGCGCAACGGCTCGCCGAGAAGCTCGGCGACCTGCCGCTGGCCCTGGAGCAGGCGGCCACCTGGCACGTCGGCACCGGCATGCCGATCGCGCAGTACCTGCAGCTGTTCGACGACCACGTGCGCGAGTTGCTCTCCGAGGGCAAGCCGACGTACTACCCGACCACGGTGGCGGCCTTCCTGTCGCTGGCCGTGGAGCGGCTGCGCGAGTCCAGCCCGGGCACCGCCCAGCTGTTCGAGCTGTTCGCCTTCCTGGGCGCCGAGCCGCTCTCCCCGAACCTGCTGCGCAACGCCCGGGAGGCGCCGCTCTCCGAGCCGCTGCGGACCACCCTGCGGCAGCCGATCGCGATGGGCCGCGCCTTCCGCGACCTGCGCAGCCTCGGCCTGGCCCGGGTCGACCTGGACAACAAGATCCAGGTGCACCGGCTGATGCAGCTGGTGCTGCGCGAGGGGCTCGACGAGGACCAGCGCGCCCGCAGCCGGGCCAACGTGCAGCGGATCCTGGCGCACGCCAACCCGGGCGACCCGGACGGGCAGGAGGTGTGGACGCTGCACGGCGAGATCGGCCCGCACATCCTGCCGGCCCAGCTGATCGCCGCGGACTTCTTCGAGGGCCGCTCGGTGGTGCTCGACCAGATGCGCTACCTCTACCTGATCGGCGACTTCGAGGGCAGCCGCCGGCTGGCCGAGGCGGCGCTGCCGGTCTGGCGGGAGGGCGACGCCCCGGACATCGGCCCGCGCGGCGCGCTCACCCTGCTGGCCACCCGGCACCTGGCGAACGCGTTGCGGTCGCTCGGCGAGAGCCGCCGGGCCCGGGAGCTGGCCAGGGAGGCCTACGAGGGGTTGCGGACCAGCCCGGACTTCGGCGAGGACCACGAGTACACCCTGGTCACCGCCAACAGCATCGCGGTCGACCTGCGGATCCTCGGCGACTACCAGGGCGCGCTGACGGTCGACCAGGAGAACCTGGAACGGCACCGGCGGGTGTTCGGCAGCGACGACCTCTACACCCTGCGGGTGCTGCAGAACATCGCGGTCAACCTGCGGATGCTGGGGGACGTCGAGAAAGCGTACGAGATCGACAGCGGCCTGGTCCGGCAGTGGAGCCGCACCGGGCCGGACCGCTACCAGACGCTGCAGTGCCGGGCCAACGTCGCCCGCGACCTGCTCGCCATGGGCCGCCACCAGGAGGCTCTCGACCTGGTCGACGAGGTGGTCCCGGACCTGCGCAAAGGCTTCGGGCCGCACCACCTCTACGCGCTGCTGGCCGCCCGCACCCAGGCGATCGCGCTGCTCCGGCTGGGCCGGTTCGCCGAGGCGGTGACGCACGCCCAGGAGACCTACGACGGCACCCTGGCCCGGCTCGGCCCGCACCACGAATACTCGCTGGCCGCGGCGATGACCCTGGCCAACGCGTTGCGCACGGTCGGCGAGTTCGGCGAGGCCCGGGAGCTGGCCACCACCGCGCTCGGCTTCTACCGCCGCGACTTCGGCCCGGACCATCCGTTCACGGTCGCCGCCGAGGTCAACCTGGCGCTGCTGATGCGCGGCCTCGGCGACTACACCCGGGCGCGGGAGCTGGACGACCGCGCCACCGCCACGTTCCGCGCGGTGTTCGGGCCCAACCACACCTACACCCTGCGGGCCACCAGCAACCTCTCCAACGACCTGGCCGCGCAGGGCGACTCGGCCGGTGCCCGCGAGCTGTCCGAGCGCACCCTGGCCGAGCTGGACCGCCGCCGCGGCGAGGACCACCCGCACACCCTGGCCTGCGCCGGCAACGTGGCCTTCGACCGGATGGCCACCGGCGACGCCGAGTCCGGCCGCCGGCTGCTGGAGCGCACGCTGACGCTGATGGCCCGGGTGCTCGGCCCGGAGCATCCGGACACCGTCGACCGCGCCCGGGGCCGCCGAGCCGAGTGCGACCTGGAACCGTCCCCGACCTGACCCTTCCTCGCTGCCGCGATGCCGCTTCCCTCGCGCGGATCCTTTTCTGGTACGACCGGCAGCCCCGTGGCAGTCGGCCCGCGATGCCCAGCCCGCGCACGACCGCGACGCGTGTCGTGCGGGCCCGCCCGCGCATCGCGAGACCGAAGCCGGTAACGGTCCGCAGCGCGCCCCCGGCCCCGGCTGGCTCTCACGGGTGTCTCCACCGCTGTGAAACACCCCTGAGGCCCAGCCCGGACCGTGGGCGCGTCACGGACCGCGGCTAGGAGCGCAGCCGCTCCTGCCAGCCGGCGTGCACCTCGCGGACCTTCTCCTCCGCCTCGCGGGCCGTCTCGGCCGGCACCGGCACCGCGGCCAGCTCGTCGAGCGCGGCCCGCATCCCCGCGGCGAACCGTCGCCCGTCGGCGGTCAGCGCGGCCGACCCGGCCAGGCTGTCCAGCCCCCAGCGGACCTGCTCCCGGGCCAGCGCGAACTCCGGCTGCGCCGGCAGCCCCGGCACACCGGCGAGCCGCGCCCAGAGCTGGGCGATCCCGAGGAACGCGTAGACGCCCTGGAACAACCCGCCGACCGGGCGCGGGTCGGTCCGCCACGGCGCGAAGTGCAGCTCGGCCGCGCCCGGGTCGGTGAGCCGGCGCAGATCCAGCACGCCGGAGAGCTTGGAGTGCTGGAACTCGTGCACCAGCATCACCGCGAACTCGGCCGCGGTCGCCGGCCGGGTCAGCCCGAACGCGCCGAACGCGTCCCGGATCGTCGCGCTGCGCGCCGAGTGCGCGTCCAGCCGGGCCAGCGGCACCAGCGTGCGCAGCCCGGCGGCCAGCTCACCGGCGCGGTCCGGGTCGTGCGCCGCGATCAGCGCCCAGCCGGCCGCGAACACCTCCTGCCAGCGCCGCACGTCGGCCTCGCCGAGCCGGTCGGCCGGCGGAGCGTGGTGCCCGCCCCGGTACGGATCGAGGTCGTCCAGCACCACGTCGAGCCGCTGCCCGGCCGTGGTGGCGGTCAACCGGCGCACCGGCGCCCACCCGCTCGCCCCCGCGACGTCGACCCGCCCGGCCCGGACGGTCACCGCGACCGGCGGGTGTCCCGGCCGGTCCACCGTCACCCGGCCGAGCCGGGGCAGCGCCAGCCCGCCGTCGATCGGCTGCCCGATCAGGTCGGCGTCGATGCCGGCGAGCGCGGCCGCCGCGGCGGCGACCGTGCTCAGGTGGTTGCACTCGGCGTCGAGCGGCGTGGCCGAGCGGGCCGCCCCGCGCAGCCGCCGGGTGGTCCGGGCCAGCCAGGCGCCGACCAGCGGATCGGTGAGCAGGTCGGCGACCACCTCGGGGGCGGCGGACTGGGCCCGGGTGAGCACGTCCACCGCCCGGTCCCGCGGCTCCGGGTCGCCGGTCCAGGTGGCCACCACGAACTTGATCAGCAGCAGGTGTTTGCTGAGCTGGGCGTGGGCGAGGGCGCGCACCGCGGCGGCGCCGCCGTAACCGCCGGCCAGCCCGGTGAACTGGGTGGCGCCGAGGTCGAGCGGCCGGATCATCGCGGTGCGGCCCCGTTCAGCCGGGCCAGGTCGGCGCCGACCCGGCGATGGATGTGGGTGATCAGCCGGGTCAGGTCGGCGCAGTAGACCGACGGGTTCCGGAAGCCGTCGGCCGGGCGGAACCGGTGCGCGTAGTGGCCGGCCCCGCAGACCGGGTGCAGCGGGCAGGCCCGGCAGTCGTCGGCGAGCGCGTCCCGGCCGATCTGGCGGGCCGCCACGCCGGGGTGGGTCAGCGCCGCGTCCAGGTCGTCGGTGAGCACGCTGACGCCGGTGGCGCAGGCTCCCTCGTACGCCGACTTGAGCGAGTCCTCCTGCTCCACCGCGCCGTCGGTCTCGATCACTGCGACCGCGACCGGGCTGAGCCCGACCTGTTCGCTGCGGCTGCCCCCGCCGAGCAGCAGGCTGATGATCGATTCGAAGAGGCGGATCCGGGTCTCCTGCCGCTCGGCGCCGTACCACCGGTCGAAGACGGCGATCAGCCAGTCCGCGTACGGCGTGGCGTCCGGCGCCGGTCGCCACGGCGGCTCGGCCCAGTTGGCGTGCGGGAAGAGCAGGTCGATGGCGGGCGGCGCGTAGCCGAGCAGGGTCTCGTAGCAGGCCACCGGATCGGTGCGCGGGTCGACGGTGCAGAGCAGGCCGGCGTACGCGCTGCGCCGCTCCGGCCGGCCGAGCAGGGTGAGCGCCCGGTCCACCGCGGCGAAGCTGCCCCGCCCGTTGACCGTCCGGCGGTGCCGGTCGTTGGCCACCGCCGGCCCGTCCAGGCTCACCCCGACGGTGGCCCCGAGCGCCTGCAACTCGTCCAGCATCGGCTCGTCGAGCAGCACCCCGTTGGTCTGCAGCCCGACGTCGGCGACGCAGGTCTCCGGCAGCGCGGAGCGCAGCGTGCCGACGATCGACCGCAGTCCCTCCCGGCCGGCCATCAGCGGCTCCCCGCCGTGCAGGATGAACCGGATCCGGCGCAGGTCGTGGGTGCGCACGTGGGCGCCGATCCGGTCGGCGGCGGCCCGGGCCACCTCGGCCGGCATGGTGGCCGGCCGGGCTTTCCACGACTGGTCCGCCATCGTGTACATGTAGCAGTAGTCGCAGGCCAGATTGCAGCGCTGATGCACCTTGATCACGAAGTCGCGGAACGGCCGCGGGGTCCAGCCACCGGCGGTCAGCGCCCGGACGTCGAGCAAGCGGTGCGGCCACGCCGGCTCGGCGGCGCCGGCCAGGAGCGGCGGGTCAGATCGGACCGGGATCATCGGGCGCGAAGTTCCCGAAGGCGGCGAGCACCTCGCCACGCCCGCTCATCTCGGCGACCAGCGCGGACAGCGAGCGCGCCAGCACCGAGTCGGTGGAGAGGCAGAGGGTGCGTAGCGACAGGTCGGTGACGTCCACCAGCGCCGGGAGCGGCATGCCGTCATCGTGGGCGGCCCCGGGCGCTGCGGCCATCCTCGCCTCCTCAGGCGCCCCGCTCAGGTCGGGGGCGGTTCGATGTCACACTCGGCCGTCGCACCGCGAGCAGCGTTGATGGTGCTCGGATGGTCTCTGCCGAGGACCCTCCGGAGCGTGCCAAGTGTAGAGTCCAAAAGCTCCTGCGCGCTGCCGGACGACCCGGTATTTCGCAACTCGTGTGCCAAGTTGATCGCGCACGCGAGGGTGTCCGGATGCTGCTCACCGCGCACCCGGCGGGACGCTTCCAGCGTACGTTCCAGCAGGTCACGGGCGTCGTCTGCCTGGCCGAGCGACAAGTCGAGGGCGTAGTTGGCCGCCGCGCACAGCGTGTAGGGATGCTCGTCGCCGAGCCGCTCCTGTAACTCGGACAGGGTAATCCGATCCATGTCGAGTGCCCGCGGGTCTCCCAGCGCCCGCAGGATGATCGCGTGGTTCACCTCGGCCGCCAGGGTCGCCGGGTTCTCCGCCCCGAAGATCCGCCGGTACCGCGCGACGGCCAGCCGGGCCAGTTCCTTGGCCTCGTCCGGCCGCTGGTTGTCGGCCAGCGCGGCGGCGTAACTGGCGTTCGCCAGGGTCATCATGGCGGCCAGGGTGTGCTCGTGGTCCGGCCCGAAGTGGGCCTGGCTGGCCTCGTACCCCTCCCGGGCCGCGGCCAGCGCCTCCGGATAGCGCCCCAGCTTGCGCAGCGCGACCGCGACCGTCCGGGCGCTCATCAGCACGTGGTGGTGCCGCGCCCCGACCCGCGCCCGGTACGCCGGCAGCCACTCCTGCTGCAGCTCCAGCGCCTGCTGGAAGTGGCCCAGCCCGAGATGGTCGCGGGCCAGGTTGCTGACCGACAGCAGGGTCCGGCTGTCCCGGTCGCCGAACCGGTCCCGCCGCCGGCGCAGCACCTCCTCGTCGATCGCGAAGGCCTGCCGGAAGTCGCCGAGCAGCCGCAGGTTCACCGCGACGTTGTTCATCTGGTGCAGGATCAGCTCGTCCTTCTCGCCGGCCGGCAGCGTGGTGGCCCGGCAGTGCTCCAGCGTCTCCTGGTCGACCCGCAGCGCGTCGGCGTAGGCGCCGTAGATCCGGTCGTGGGCGGCGACGGTCCGGGCGGCGCGCACGGTGAACTCGTGTCCCGGCCCGTAGTCGGGGCTGTCCCGCAGCCGGTTCCACGACTCGACGCTCAGCGCCCGGGACTCGTCGTAGCGGCCCAGCGCGCGCAGCGTCTCGGTGCGCTGGAAGGTGACCCGCATGGCCAGCTCCTCCAGCGCCTGGGACACGTCCGGGCGGTCCGTCTCGCGCCACGCGGCCAGCGCCAGGTCACCCAGCCGCAGGCTGCCGGCGTAGTCACCGACCCGGTAGAGGTAACGGACCTGGTCGACGACCAGGTCCCGGGCTGGTGGGTGGCCGGCCTCGATCAGGCCGGCCGGCACCACGTGCGGGGCGATCTCGGCGTGCAGGTCCCAGGTCCGTACGTCGTCCGGCGAACCCGGGTTCGCCTGGGCCAGCAGGTACGCCAGGTTCGCCCGCCCGCGCTCCAGCGCCGCCTCGTCCAGCGCCACCCGCAGCGCCACCTGCACCAGCCGGTGCACCGCGATCCGCTGGGTGCCCTGCTCCAGCCGCGCCAGCCCGAACCGGCGCAGCGTCTGGACGCTGCGGCCCATCTGGATCGGGTCGTTGAGCGCCCGGGCCAGCGGCGCGGACACCTGCACGCCGGCCCCGCTCTGCAGCAGCGACACGGAGACCGGCTCGGCGCCCAGGTGCGCGAAGAGCTCGAAGAGGTACGCCGCGGCCGGCGCCCGTACCCGCAGCCGGTCCACCGCGATCCGGACGAACGCCACCACCGTGTTGGTGTAGTGCTGCGGCCGCCCGGTGGCCAGCAGCTCCTGCATGTGCTCGTCGAAGAGCTGCATCAGCTCGGCCGGCGCCATCCCGGTCGCGGCCTGCACCGCGGCGACCTGCTCCAGGGCCAGCGGCAGGTCGCCGAGGCGGTCGGCGAGCCGGTCGGCGTCCGCCCCGACGATGTCCCGGCCGCGCCGGCGCAGGAACTGGATGCTCTCCGCCCGGTCGAACGGCGGCACCTCGATCGCCGCGCCGATGCTCGCCCAGTTCGGGTCCCGGGAGGTGAGCAGCACCTGGCCCCGGGCCGGCGAGGGCAGCAGGCCGAGCAGGTCCTCGGACATCTCGGCGTTGTCGAAGACCAGCAGCCAGGAGACCCGGCCGCGCTCCAGCTCGCCGATCACCGACTGCACGGTCTGCCGCAGGTCCCGGTTGGCCGGCAGGCCGAGCCGCTCACCCAGGGCGGCCAGCGCGATCCGGGCCACGGTCGGGTCCTCGGCGCCCACCCACCAGACCACCTCCCGCTCGGCGGCGCCCCAGCGGTGCACGTACTCGGCGGCCAGCTGGGTCTTCCCGGTGCCGCCCAGGCCGTAGAGGATCACCGGGAACGAGGTCTCCGCCGCGAGCCGCCGGCGGACCTCGTCGAGCAGCAGGTCCCGGCCGGTGAAGTCGGTGTTGCGGGCGGGCAGGTTCGGCGCCTGGGCGGCCGACTTGACGGTTTCGGACGGTTCCTGGACGGGCGGCGCCACGAAGTCCTCGCTGGGCGCGGCCGCCCGGACCCGGTTCGCCGAGTCCGGGTCGTCCGAGGCGGTCAGCCAGTGCCGCAGGAACCGGCGGACCACCTCGTCCGGCTCCGGCCGCTCGACCGACCGGGCGGCGAGCACCCGCACCACGCATTCCAGCTTCATCCACTTGGGCAGCCCCTCGCCGCGGAGCATGGCGCTGACCGTCTCGTGGCTGACCGTGTCCCGGAGATCCTGACGGTTCTTGATGTCGGTGCTGATCACCCGCACCCCCGGTTTGCCGGCGTCCCGGTAGAGCTCGTGCAGGGCGGAGACCAGATCACGTAATGGGCCGGGCGACAATTGATCGGGTCCGGGCATCTGTACCGCCACGAGTCACGCTCCTGACGCCGACAAAATTCGTCAAGTTGTGTCAGACAGAATTCCACGAGGTGGCGCGTACGCCAACCGTCAAGTTATGGCGATGACTGCCAGACTGCGTTCTCCGACATTCCGGCAGCCGGACGATGGGATCAGGAAACGGATCATCGGAGGACGGCAATGCGTGATCACCAATGGGCCCTGATCGATCGCACCGCTAACGAGTTCGCGTTCATCGCGGTTCTGGTCACGATCTTCATTCTGATTATGACGGACCGGCTCACCGGCGAGTCGACGCTGCAGGCGATCGCCGGTCTCGCGGCGACCGCGGGCGGCTGGCGCCGGGTCGCGCCGGACAGCTCCGTCAACGAGCGGTGTTACCACTCCGGACCGGCGGCATTTCCGGCTCAGCTGGCACGCCAGGCTATCCCCGCACGCCCGGCTCTGGCTGCACGCCCGGCTCTCGCTGCACGCCGGGCCCTGGCTGCTCGCTGGGCTCTCCCGCGAAGTTGTCGAAGGCGGCGAGGATGTCACCGGCTCCGTCGACATCGGTGAGCAATCGGCGCAACGCGTTGCCCAGCACGGAATCGTCGTCAGCGATCAGCCGGTCCAACGGAATGGCGGTCACGTCGACCAACCGAGCCTCCACGTGATCACCCTAGCAACTCGCAAGGTCACGCCGTCAGTCGTCACCGGAACACGGACTCACAGACCGTGCACAGTTTCACCACACAACACGCAAAGCCGGGCGGCGGAACTTGGCCTCCATGAGCCTTTCGACGCTGCCTTCGCCGGACGCCGGGGCGGCCCGGGTCACCGCCCCGGTGCTCGACGTGGTCGTACCGGTCCACAACGAAGAGGCTGATCTCGAGCCCTGCATCCGGCGGCTGCACGCCCATCTCACGGCGGATGTCCCGTACCCGTTCCGGATCACCATCGCCGACAACGCGAGCGTCGACGGGACCGCCGCGGTGGCCCGGCACCTCGCCGCGACGTACCCCGAGGTCGAGGCGGTGCACCTGACCCAGAAGGGCCGCGGCCGGGCGCTGAACCACGTCTGGACGCACTCCGACGCCGCCGTGCTGGCCTACATGGACGTCGACCTGTCGACCGACCTCGGCGCGCTGCTGCCGCTGGTCGCGCCGCTGATCTCGGGACACTCCGATCTGGCGATCGGATCCCGGCTGGCGCGCGGTTCGCGGGTGGTCCGGGGCGCGAAGCGCGAGTTCATCTCGCGCGGCTACAACCTCATTCTGCGTACGACCATGGCCGCCCGGTTCTCCGACGCGCAGTGTGGCTTCAAGGCGATCCGTGCCGAGGTGGCGCGCCGGCTGCTGCCGATGGTGGAGGACACCGGCTGGTTCTTCGACACCGAGATGCTGGTCCTGGCCGAGCGGGCCGGGCTGCGCATCCACGAGGTCCCGGTGGACTGGGTGGACGATCCGGACAGCCGGGTGGACATCGTGGCCACCGCGGTCGCCGACCTGAGGGGCATCGTCCGGATCACCCGCGCGCTGAGCACCGGCCGGCTGCCGCTGGCCGCCCTGCGCGAGCAGCTCGGGCGCAACCCGCTGCCGGTCGACGGGGTGCCGGCCGGGCTGACCGGACAGCTGATCCGGTTCGCCGGGGTCGGTGTCGCCAGCACGCTCGCCTACCTGGCGCTCTACGCGCTGCTCCGGGTCGGCCTCGGACCGCAATCGGCCAACCTGGTGGCGTTGCTGGTCACGGCGGTGGCGAACACCGCGGCCAACCGCCGGCTCACCTTCGGGGTACGCGGCGGCGACGGCGCGCTCCGGCATCAGGCGCAGGGCCTGGTGGTCTTCGGCATCGGGCTGGCGCTGACCAGCGGCTCGCTGGCCGTGCTCGACGCGGCGGCCACCCAGCCGTCCCGCTTCGTCGAGCTGGCCGTGCTGGTGCTGGCCAATCTGGTGGCTACCGCGGTCCGCTTCCTGATGTTGCGGATCTGGGTGTTCCGCGGCTCTCGCCGTTGAATGTCCACAAAATTGGGAAATCCGGTCAATAGGTAGGCCGACGAGCCGCCTTTCCTCGCCGATCACCGCCGCCTGCATCCACGCCCTGCTCGCCGCCGCCGCGGTGCCGGGCGATGGGCTCGCCGCCGCCGCGGTGCCGGGCGATAGCGGCCATCCACCGGATCGTGGCTTCCGTAAGCACGGGCGCCACGCACTTCAGTCCGCCCACATCGGTGCCGTTTCTATCGTCATCTGACCCGAAGGGTCCGAAATGCGGGACGGCTTTCGGACTGTTCGCGCCGTCATCGAAAGGCGGCAAAGCCGTTGTACCGGTCACCACCACCTTTCCAGTCATCTCACCCAGTGGGCGGGTCGCCCCCGCGCACGGGTAGTTCGGCCGGAAAATTCGGCACACGCAGACGTATCACCGAGGCAACTCAGAGGTAACAATGGGCTTTGATCGGGATAGCCGACTCTCGATCCTTGCTTCACCGGCGCGGCGGACCGGAAGGTAGCAAACATGCTCAGCAAAGAGGACAGCCGACGGCTGGCACAGCTGGAGCGGCAGCTCCGGCGCGACGACCCGGACTTCTGTGCCCGGATGGGCGGCGGCAACTTCAGCGTGCCGACCCCCAGGCCGCCGTTAGCCCTCTTCATCGTCGCCGCCGTGATCGCCGTCGCCGCGATCGTCCTCGGCGCCGTCGGCTGGTGGATCGCCGCCCTGATCGTCGCCGTCTGGGGCGTCGTCACCGCCATCGCCGCCAGCTACCGCCTCCACAAATTCCGCACCCGCTGACCGCCCACCCGCTGCCAGCCCAAGCCCGCTGAAAGCCGCCCCGCTGCCAGCCCGCGACCGTTGGAAGCCCACGCTCGCTGAAAACCCGCGACCGCAAAGAGCCCACCCTGCTGAAATCCTGCACCCGCTGACAGCCCACCCCACTGAAAGCCGGCGCCCACTGCCCCACCGCGCGTCCCTGACCCCAGGTCACCGCGCCCCTCAAGCCACTCCACCCATCGAGCCCGCGCCCGGCACGGCGCGGGCTCGATCTCGTCCACCCCCGCCAATTCCCACGCGCCCGCACCATCGCCGCGTCCCACCATCGCCGCGTCCCACGACCGCTGCGCGCCGTCGCCGCAGCGCACCACCAGCGCAGCGCAACACACACCACCACGACCACCACCGCCGCAGCGCACCGCCGCCACGGCGCACCGCCGCAGCGCACCGTCACCGCAGCGCACCGCCACCACGGCGCACCGCCGCAGCGCACCGTCACCACGCGCACCGCCGCAGCGCGCCGTCACCGCAGCGCACCGCCGGCGCAGCGCAGCTGTCAGCGGACGCCGGAGGTGGTCGCGGCCAGGACCGCGGCTCGGGGGCTGGAGAGCACCAACCGGCCGGGCAGCAGCTCGGCGACCGGGGCGAGGCTGGGCTGGGCCAGCACGATGACCTCGGCGTCGACCTCGCGCAGCCGGTCGGCGACCACCTCGTGATAGCGGTCCAGGTCGCCGGCCTCGAAGAACGGCCACGCCTCCAGGCACGGGACCAGCACCAGCTCAGCCGCCGGGTCCTCGTCGCGGAGCAGCGCGGTCGTCGGCTCCATGGTGGACGCCACCGAGAACGCCACGGCGATCCGCCCGCCGCCCGCGGCCTCGACCGCGGCCCGCGCCATCGGCCGGTCGCCGCGGACCACGCCGGCCCGCTCCGCCTCCGGGCCGATCGTCGAGCAGGTGCAGACGATCACGTCGACCCCGGTGCCGGCCAGCTCGGCCAGCCGGGCCCGCACCCGCTCCTCAACCGGGAGCCCGGCGCGCGCGTCGGCGAGCAGGCTCGGGTCGACCAGGTGCCGATCCGACCACCCGGGCGCCACCTCGGCGACCAGGTCACCGAACGTCCCGACGTGCACCTCGGCGGTGTGCAGGAAACCGATCGTGCTCACTCGAACACCGTAGTCGCCGCCGGGACGCCCCGGGCCCGCGCGACCACGGTGGCCTCCGTCTCGATCTGCTCGCGCTGCGCCGCCCCGAACGGCACGAAGCCGGTCACCGTCAGCTCCACCCGCTTCTTCCCGGCCATCCGCGGCCGCCACACCCCGGCGATCTCCCCGTCGAGCAGCACCACGCCCGGGTTGCCGAGCGTCCGCCACACCTCTTTCTGCCGCTCCCGCTCGGGCACCAGCAGATCCCGGTCACGGCTCTGCAGCAGCGGGTCCATCGCCGGCAGCAGCCGCACCCCGCGTGGCGTCGCCGCCGACTCCAGCGCGGACACCCGGTCGGCCGGCACCCATGCCTTCCGCCCGTCGACGCGAACCTCCACCAGGTCGGCCGGCCATCGCGACCGGATCTCGGCGGTCGTGCTCATCAGATATTTCGCCACCTCGGCCGGACCGGCCGGACCGAGGAACCGCAGATAGGTGGTGATCAGGTCGGCGATGCCCTGGTTCGCCTCGGGCAGCGGCGGCACCGGCGGATCGAGCGGCCCGAGCATCGCATCCCGGCCCCGGGACAGCACCTGCACCCCGCCGGCCAGCCCGGCCTGCTGCCAGATATTCCCGGCGATGTGTCGCGCCTGGCAGCCCTTGCAGTCGAAGGTCAGCTCGGCGGGCACCCGCTTGCTCACCTCGGTGCTCGCCTCGCCACGCGGCATCGGCTCGCGCACCACCGCACGGAACGCCTCCGCGGTGACCCGCAGCGCCTCGATGCCGAGCCGGGACCCGTCCGGAATCTGCCCGCTCTTGATCCGCGCTGCCGCGTCCGCGTCGCTGAACGGCCACAACTGGGCGGTCAGTGCGAGCACATTGGTCCGCCGGTGCAGGTGCGGCGCGCCCCGGGCCGCCCAGACGGCGACCAGCCGGTCGTCCTCCAGCTCGGCGCTGGTGCGGGCGGCCAAGGCGACGTGCGTGGAACCCGCCGTGTACTCCTGCACGCCCAGGTCCAGCACCGGCAGGTCGGCCGGCCGGGCATCGACCCGCTCGGTGAGCCCCAGCGCGCCGAGCCGGAAGGCCAGCGCCTGCGCCCGATCCACCTCGATCACTCGTCCCACCTCCGTCATGGGTGCGGATGCGACGACCACTCCGCCTTTGATCAGGTGCGATGATCGCCCACCCGTCGGTCAGGTGCGACGACCGTACCGCCGGGATGCGACATTTCTCAGGCGTTCGCGGCGGGCGCCCGGCAGGCCCTCCACGTACTCCCAGGTGTCCAGGCTGGTCGGGCCATAGGGCCCCTCCTGCGGGATCGGCGGCTCACCGGTCAGCCGGTATCCGCACCGCCGCGCCACCGCGGTGCTCGCCGAGTTTCCCGGGTCGATCCGCAGCAGCAGCCGGCTCAGCCGCAACGTCCCGCAGGCATAGTCGGTCAGCAGCGACAAGGCGGCCGCGGCCAGGCCCCGCCGCCGATAGTGCGCACCGACCAGATAGCCCAGCTCCGCCTCGCGCAGCGTCGGGTTGACCCCGAAGAGCAGCACCTCACCGAGCGGCGCCGCCCCGTCCGTGGTGATCGCCAGCTGGATCCGCCGCCCGGTCAGCCGCCCCTGCCGGGCCCGCTTCAGATAGGCCAGCCCCGCCTCCACATCGAACGGCGACGGCATCGGCGTCCACCGAGCGATGTCTGGCTCATCCAGCAATGCCACCAGATCTTCCAGATCGTCCGGCCGCCATTCGCGCAGCACAATCCCATTGCCCGCCAAGCTCAGCGGATACGGCAGCGGGCTGACGGTCACCTTTCGAATCCTGCCCATAAGGACCCGTATGCGGCTAGTGGCGATCGACACCTCGGCCCGCAAATTCTCGACCGCCCATCCGTCGGATTACCGATCGCACTCCCCACAGCCGCGCCCCGAACGAACAAGCGGCCCAGCCCCACGCGAGCAAGCAAGCGACGCCGGCACGACCAAGCGGCCCAGGCCCCCACGAGCAAGCAGCCCACGCCCGAACGACCGAGCGGCCCAGCCCCACACGAGCAAGCAACCGACGCCCGACCGACCAAGCGGCTCAAACCCGACGAGCGATCAGCTCGAAGACGTGCCAGTGCTTGGGCCCGCTGAATGCCGGCCCCACCTCGTCCTCTTCACGCCAGTGCTCAACCTTCAGCCCGGCCGCCAGCCCGGAGGCCTCTGCAGCGGTCAAAAAGGTCCAGTCCGAGTTCCCCGCCCAGGCATCGCGCACACCGAACAGATCCACCGCCAGCAGACCACCCGGCGCCAGCGCCGCCCGGACCAGCGTCCACAATCGATCGAACGATGCGCGATTCTGGTACGGCAGCGAGTACCCGGCATAGATCAGGTCAGCCCGAGGCAGTTCGGTGATCTGCTCGAAGGAGAGCAGGTGAGCGTTCAGCCGGGGGTTCCCCCGATCAACAGCCGCGAGCATGCTGGCATCGCTGTCATAGGCATGCACTTCCCAGCCACCTTCGAGCAGCGCCCGGGTCTCCCGCCCAGCCCCACAGCCAAGGTCAACAGCGGTACGCCCGCTGCCCGCCCCCGCCAACTCCACCGCCAGCCGGAACGTCTCGCGAACCTCCCGGTCCCCCTGCCCAGCGTTGTAGTCAGCCCAATGCCCCTCCCCGTGCAAGGGATGATCCGCCGGCACTCCACCCTCGTGAGACGACTGCGCGCCCGCCTCACCCGAGCCGATACCGCCGCCGTCCGAGCGAGACGACTGCGCGTCCGCCTCACCCGAGCCGATACCGCCGCCGTCCGAGCGAGACGACGCCGCGAACTCCTCAGCCGGGGTCATAGCGGCCGCTCGGAGCGAGCGGAGGGCGTACCGAAAAGGGATGTCATGGGTTGATCGTGCCGCCCGGGACAACGGAAAGTGAAGCGGCCGATCTCCAAAAGCCGCGGCACCCCCGGTGACCAGGCAAGGTCCGGGCGGGGAGGGCCATGCGGAGGTATCAAGCCTGACGGCCTTCGCATGGCCCTCCCCGCCCGGACCGTCCACCGGGCGAACGGCCGAACGGTCGAACGGCCGAACGGCCGAACGGTCGAACGGTCGAACGGTCGAGGAAAGCTACGCCTTCCGCGCCGAGATCTCGAAGCCGGCCGCGCGCAGCCGGGTGACCAGCGCGTCGCCAAGGCCGGTGGCCGGCGTCAGCACACCACCATCGGACTCCGGGAGCGCATCCCGGTCCAGCACGAGCGCCAGCGCCGACTCCCCCAGCATGACCGCGGTGGCCGCATACCCCGGGTCACCTTTGGCCCGGAAGCGAGCCGTGTACCGCGCCCCGGTCGAGGTGGTCGTGAAGATGTCCATGGTGAAATGCCCGTTCTGCTGGACCTTCTCGCTCGGCCCCTCCCCCGGTTTCGGCAGGACCCGGTCCAGCAGGTAGCGCGTCGGCGGCAACGCCAGCCCGACGACCAGCGCCCCGAGGCCGAGTTTCGTGCCGATCGCCACGAGCGGCGCGATCGGTGACGCCCCGACGCTCATCGCCTCGCGGTACTTGAATTCGCGACCGTACGCCCAGCCCCGCAGCGCGTTGCTCCGCCGCACCACCCGGGTGTTGTAGGACGCCATGACGAACGGCGCGAGCCGCCCCCGCAACGACGGGTCCACTTCGGAGGCGACCAGCGTGTCCATGTCACTCTGCCGACCCAGTTTCGGCTCGGCGTGCCGATCCGGGCTGAGCGAATACGGACTGCCCGCCACCTTGCGCAGCTCCGGCTTCTGTTTGAGCACGTCCACCTGGTTGCGCATCGAGTCGATCGTCCCGCCGCTGATGCCGCCGGACATGCTGGTCACCACCAGCGTCGTGTCGGTGAGTTCCCCCGCGCCGTCCCGCTCGACCTGCTGGTGCAGCACGTGCACGCCGAGGTCGGACGGAATGGAGTCGAAGCCGCACGAGTGGATGATCCGCGCACCGGTGCTGCGAGCGAGCTCATGGTTCTCGTCGATGCTGTCCCGGGCGAACAGCACCTCACCGGTCAGATCGACATAGTCGGTGCCGGCCGCGGCGCAGGCGTGCGCGAGCGGACGACCGTACTTCGCGTACGGCCCCACCGTGGTGATCACCACGCGGGTCCGGCCGGCCACCGCGGCCAGCGCCTCCGCGTCGCCGGCGTCGGCGATCAGAACCGGCCAGTCGACCTTCAGCCGGGACTTGACGTCGGCGAGTTTCGCCGCGGAGCGTCCGGCCAGGGCGATGCGGGTGCCGGCCGGCGCGTATCCGGCGAGGTGTTTCGCCACCAGGGCGCCGACGAAGCCGGACGCGCCGTAGAGGACGACGTCGAAGTCGCGGGTGAGATCGCTCATGGTCGGAGATTGTGCACCCTATGCCGGGCTCGTACGCAACCCATCGGTAACAAAGATCGCGGCATGCAGGCAAAACAGCAAGGCGAAACTCCAAAAAGCAGTCTTCCTTTACCCACTCCGGACGTTGCCAATCGTCCTCTCACCGGCTTTCCCTCGCCTGGCGGACCACGGTGGTGGCAAGTCCTGGCGGGACTCGAGAACTCGCGGTGTTATTCACACAAAGGAAGATCAAAGCGGCTAATTTGTGAGAACAAAGTCACCGGCCCCGCTTCCGGACCTGGTCGGTTCCGTGAAGCGGTGGCTACCGTCGGCAGTCCGCACAACGCGGACACCGTGGCCGGAACGCCGAGTCCTGCCTGCTGGTCACGGTCAACAACCCACAGGCATGGAGCGGGGGACCCACAGTTCCTCGGCGCGCTCTCCGGAGTGCGCCTCGGGGTGAAGCCGCGCTTGACGCGGCCGGGCTCCTCGGCCCGAACCCGACAGCTCACCTCGCAGGCGTGGAGGAAAACTTCATGCTTCACCTGAACCAGCGGGTTCGTCGTGTCCTGTCCCGGCGAGCCCAGTCCCCGCGCGCCCACAATCGGCCCGCGCAGACCACCCGCAGCAAGCTCCAGCGCACTCTCGGCCTCGCCGTGGCGGGGCTGGCCGGCGCCGTCGGCCTCCTCGCCGTCGAAGCCTCGCCGGCCAGCGCCGCCCCCAACGTGAACTGGGACGCCGTGGCCAAGTGCGAATCCGGTGGGAACTGGAGGATCAACACCGGGAACGGCTATTACGGCGGTCTGCAGTTCAGCCGCAGCACCTGGCGGGCGCACGGCGGCGGGAAATACGGCTCCACGGCCAACCTCGCCTCCAAGAGCGAGCAGATCGTGGTCGCCGAGCGGGTGCTCCGCAACCAGGGCATCGGCGCCTGGCCCACCTGCGGCCGGCGCGGTCTCACCAAGGCGCGGAAGAGCACCTCGGCGAGCCCGTACCGACTGGCGTCTTACACCACGCCGCTGAAGGCGACCCGGACCTACGTGGTGAAGCGCGGCGACACCCTTTCCGGCATCGCCACGCGTTACCACGTCAAGGGCGGCTGGAAGGCGCTTTACCGCGCCAACGCGAGCCGGCTGAGCAGCCCGAACCGTCTCCGGGTCGGTCAGCGCCTGGCCATCTGAGGTCAGGCCCGGCCCAGCTCCGGGTGGTCGAGCACCCGCAACCACGAACCATCAGGCTGTCGGCGGACGACCTGTGCCCGAGCCCCGGCCCCGTCTCTCGGCGGGGTCGAGGTGAGGGCCAGGTCGCCGCTGATCAGCGTGGGCAGCGGCGTCTCGGGCTCGAAGGCCGGCATTGTCGGCAGCAGCTCGGCCCAGAGTTTCTGGATCGCGGCGCGGCCGACCGTTTCGCTGCCGGGCGGATAGGCCATCACGGCATCCTCCTCATACAGCAGGGCCAGGCCCTCGGCGTCTTTCGCATTGGCGCGCTCGACGAACAAACGGGTCAAGTCCTCCGGGTGCATTGCTTTCTCTCGTTCGCTCATGACTCCACCCTGCCCCGGCGCCGCCTACAAGTCCAACGAATGGTTTTCATACCAGCTACAATCGCCACTCATGGATCTGCGGCAGTTGGAGTACTTCGTCGCGGTCGCCGAGACCGGCAGCTTCACCCGCGCCGCGGCCCGGGTGCACATCACCCAGTCCGGGGTGAGCGCCCAGATCAAGGCGCTGGAGCACGAGCTGGGCGCGGAGCTCTTCGACCGCAGCGGCCGGGTCGCCCGGCTCACCGAGGCGGGCGCCGCGGCGCTGCGGCACGCCCGGGCCGCGCTCGACTCCACCCTCGACCTGCGCGACGCGATCGACGACGTCAAAGGGCTGGTCCGGGGCCGGCTCACCATCGGGATGGTGACCGGGTGCGAGGTGGCGCCGCTGTTCGACGCGCTCGCCGCGTTCCATCACGAGCATCCGGGGATCGAGCTGGAGCTGGCCGAGGCGAACTCGGATCACCTGGTCGCCGGGGTGCGCACCGGCAGCCTCGACGTCGCCCTGGCCGGGCTGGCCGGCGAGCCACCGGACCAGCTGAAATCCCGGGTCATCGTGAGCGAGCGCCTGGTGGCGCTGACCGCGCCGGGCAGCGAGCTGGCGATGCGAGGCAGCGTCACGGTCACCGCGCTCACGGCGTACGAAACAATCTGTCTGCCCGTCGGGACCGGCATCCGTGACGTGCTCGACAAGGCCTTCGCCGGGCGGACCGGACTGCGACCGGAGGTCGCGCTCGTCGCCACCTCGCCGGACACCGTGGCCGGCCTGGCCCGGCGCGGTCTGGGCGTCGCGGTGCTCAGCGAGTCGATGGCCGCCGCGCACCCGGACCTGGTCAGCATCCCGATCGACGGGATCGACATCCCGGCCCTGCTGGCGCTGGTCTGGCAGGACCGGACAAGTCCGGCTCTGTCCGCCTTCATCCGCCACTGCGACGCCGCCTTCGGCTGACCACAAGCCAGCGCGGAAGCTGACCACAAGCCAGCGCGGAAGCTGACCACAAGCCAAGCGGAAGCTGACCACAAGCCAGCGCGGAAGCCGAGCACGAGCCAGGGCGAGAGCTGAGCACAAGCCAAGCGGAGTCAGAGCAGCACCCAGCGCGGAAAACAGCGGAAGCCCCCGCCGCGACCGCGACGGGGGCTTCCAGGAACCGGACTACTTGCTGATGCGCTGCGTGTGAGTCGACACGAACGACCGGTTGCCCGCCTTGTCAGTCGCCCAGTAGGAGACCTTCAGCGTGCCCTTGTCGACGCCGGAGACCGCCGCGTGCCACCCGAAGAACGGGTCGAGCTGCGCCGTCACCGCCTCGGCCCGGGCCGACGCGTCCTTCTCCGAGGCCGCGACGGTCCACGTGCCGGCCGCGTAGGCGAACCACTTGCCGGACCGCTGCTCGATCAGCTTCACCGAGACGCTGTCCACGCCCGCGCCCAGGTCGATGACCGTGCCGTTGACCGTCGTCCAGGAGGCCGCCCGGTCCGCGTCCCGGGGCAGGCTGAGGCCGGCCACCGGGGCGAGGATGTCCTGGACCACCAGCACCGAGCCGACCTTGACGGCCTTGCCGGCGCCGGCCGCGTTCACCGGGGTCGCGGTGACCGTGAAGCTGCCACCCTTGCGGTAGACGTGGGTCAGGCCGCCGACCGTGCCGTCACCCCAGTTGACCTGGTAGCTGTCGGCGCCGGTGACCCCGCTGGGCTGCACGGTGACCGTCTCGCCGGACCACACCAGGCACTTGTCCAGGGTGTACTTGCCGGCCTGCGCGGCCGCCACCACGGTGCCGCCGGAGACGGTCGCGGCGTTGCCGGCCTCGTCGGTCAGCGTCACGGTGACCGGGTAGCTGCCGGCCGCCGCGTAGGTGTGCGTCGCCTTGGTCGCGCCGGCCGCCAGCGTCTCCGCCGCGCTGCCGTCGCCCCAGTTCACCACCTGCTTGACCTGCGCGGCGGCGGTCACGTCGTCGGTCAGCGCCGACTGCGTGAGGGTCACCGTCTGGCCCGGCCAGATCGCGGCCGCGTTCACCGCGTACGTCCCGGTCGGCGCCGTGGTGTCGAGGACACCCGCGGTGCTGCGCGGCGTGGTGTCCGCGGTGATCGGGCTGTGCTCGGCGAAGTAGTTGACCAGCATGGTCAGGTCGTTGTCACCGGTGGTGGTCTTGGTCTCGTTGTGCAGGCCCAGGGTGGCGAAGTTGTCGCCGCCGCCGGCCAGGAACGAGTTCATCGTCACCCGGTACTTGCCGTTCGGGTCGATGGTGACCCCGTTCAGCTTCATCGACGACGCGATGATCCGCGAGCCCTGCGGCTGCTTCACGTCGTACGAGTAGGTGAAGCCCTTGGACGAGCCCAGGTGCAGCACCGGCCGGGACGCGCCGGTCGGCTGCCACTGCTCCTCCAGCACCTTCTTGATCTCGGCGCCGGACAGCGTCTTGGTGACCACGTCGTTGGCGAACGGCTGCACCGCGAACGCCTGCGAGTAGGTGATCGTCCCGTCGGCGCCGTAGAGCAGGTCGTTCCGCAGCCCGCCGCTGTTCATGAAGGCGATCTGCGCCCCACCACGACCGGCGTCGCTGGTCTGGTCGAGCTGCACGTCGGCGATGAAGTTGCCCATCACCGACTCGGATCCGCGGTCCTCGGCGCCGGCGGCGGTGTACGCCCGCTTGATGTCCGCGGTGATCGAGCCGAGCTTCTGCTTGCCCAGCTCGGCCGCGGTCGTCTTGGCGGTGGCCACGATGCCGGCGACGGTGCTGTTCTCCGGGTAGCCCTTGACGTCGATCAGCTCGGCGGTCGACTTGGTCACCGACTTGGTGGCCGGGTCGTAGGTGAGCACCGCGCGGCCCAGCTTGAGGCCGTAGTCCTCGGCCTGGATCACCGGACGGGTCTTGTCCGTGCCGGGGACCGGGATCTGGAAGGCGTACGGCTGGTGCGTGTGCCCGCTGAAGATCGCGTCGATGTCCGCGCTGACCCGGGTGAAGCCACCGAACACCTTGTCGGCCTGCAGCGCCTCGGGGGTGGCGATGTTCTCGGTCGCGGCACCCTCGTGGGCGAGCAGCACGATCACGTCGGCCTCGCCGTTGGCGGCGTCGCCGTCGGAGAGCTCGGCGGCCACCTTGTTCGCCTCGGCCACCGGGTCGTGGAACTCGACGTTCTTGATGCCGTCCGGCGCGACCAGCGTGGAGGTCTGCTCGGTGACCACACCGACGTAGCCGACCTTGACGCCGTTCACGGTCTGCACCGAGTACGCCGGCAGCGCCCGCTTGCCGTCCAGGTAGACGTTGGCGCCCAGGTACGAGAACTTGGCCCGGTCCTCGACGCGACCGGTCAGGTCGGCGATGCCCTTGTCGAACTCGTGGTTGCCGACCGCGGAGACGGCCAGGCCACCGGCGTTCAGCGCGTCGATCGTCGGGTTGTCGCCGTCGATCGCCGAGATGAAGGTGGAGGCGCCGATGTTGTCACCGGCCGAGCTCCACACCGTGTTCGGGTTCTCCGCGCGCAGCTTGTCGACCAGCCCGACCAGCTGGGCCGCGCCGCCGGTGCCGGCGGACGGGGCCTCGAGCCGGCCGTGGAAGTCGTTGATGTTGAGCAGCTGCAGGTCGACCGGCTTGGCCGCGCCGGTGTCCAGGCCGATCACCACCGGGTCGTGGTCGCTGGCCCGGTACGGGGTGGCGCTGTAGAACGGCGCGAACCCGTTGTACTGGTAGGCGTACGACTCGACCGAGTTGATGTTCCAGATGTCGACGCCGGTGACCCGCTCGGTCAGTGCCGGGGTGGTCAGCGCGTGGTCCAGCGAGCCGGACTCGCCACCGAACACGTACGACGACTTGCCCGGCGCCTTGGTGGTGTGCACGTCGGTGTAGCCGGCGTCGTAGAGGACCTGCATCGGGTCCTCCTGGGTGTACGCGTTGAAGTCACCCAGCAGGATCACCTTGTCGGTGCCGCTGTCCTTCTCGACGCCCTTGACGAACTCGACCAGCGACGCCGCCTGGCGCTTCCGGTCGCCGTTGTACGGGCCCTGCCCGTCGCCGGCGTCCACGTTGTCGCCGGTCGGGGTGGTCGACGCGCTCTTCGACTTGAGGTGGTTGGCCACCACGGTGAAGTCGATGCTGCCGGCGGTGAAGGTCTGCGCGATCGGCTCGCGGGCGTTCGACCACACCGTCTCGTCGCTCAGCGACCGGGACGCGCCCTTCGGCGTGACCTTGGCCGGCTTGAAGATGATCGCCGTGGTGATCAGGTCCTGCTCGGCCGGGCTCGGCAGCTCGGCCGGGGTGCGCACGTAGTCCCAGGTACCCGCGCCGTCCCGCTCGTTCAGCGCGCCGACCAGGGTCTTCAGCGCCAGCTGCGGGTCGTTCGCCTCGAACCGGACCGAGTTCTCGATCTCCATGAGGGCGACCACGTCGGCGCCCAGCGCGGAGATCGCCGAGACGATCTTCGCCTGCTGCTTCGCCGCCGCCGCCGCGTCGGTCGCGCCGCGCGCGTCGCCACCGAAGTGGACGAAGTAGTTCAGCACGTTGAAGCTGGCCACCTTGACGTCGCCGCCGACGGCCGCCGGGGCCGCGGTGCGCGGGTTGGTGGCGGTGAAGGTGGTCCGGTTCGCGGCCGGGGTGGTCGCGTCGATCGGGGTGGTCGGCTCGAGCAGCCAGTCACCGTACGCGTAGTCGAGCACCACCGGGCCGAAGGAGGCGACCGTGTCACCGGTCCGGACCGGCTGATCCTTGGTGAGGTACGGCGGCGCGACGTTGGCCGTCGACAGGTTGGTGGTCCGGCCGTCGTCCAGCAGGATGCGGCCGGCCCGGTTGGCGCTCTTCAGGGCCTTCGCCTCGGCGCTGCCCGGCCTGGCCACGTCGGTCGGCACCTTGGCGACCGCGTCACCGGCGGCCAGCACCAGCTGGCCGTAGTTGTTCACCGAGTACGTGTCCGAGACGGTGTACTTGCCGGTCGGCGCGACCAGCATGCCCTCGAGCGTCTCCCGCACGTCGTCGCCGGCCGGCAGGCTCAGGGGGACGGCGGTCGGCACGGTCACCCCGGTGGCGCAGACCTGGGTGTCGGCCTTGGCGCCCAGGGTGATCTCGGTGAGCCCGTTGAACTCGGTCACCGTGCCGGTCGCCCGGGCCTTGTCACCGATGCTGACGGTGGGCAGGTTCGCCGCCACACCGTAGACGAAGACGGCGTCCGAGGCGGTCCCGGAGTGGGTGCCGCCGGTGCCCTCGGTCTGCAGGTAGTAGCCGTTGAACCCGCCGGTGGTGTGCACCGCGGTGACCACGCCCTCGACGGTCACCTTGCTGCCGGCCAGCGGCGACGCCGCGCCCGGGCCCTGCACCTCGGCGATCGTGTTGGTGACCGGGGTGGTGCAGCCGGTCGCCGGCGGCTCCGGGTCGGTGGTGCCGGCGCCGTTCACCGCGCCGAACGAGCTGGTGGCCGGGGCCTGCCAGACGCCGTCGACCTTCTGCAGCGACGACCCGACCGGGGTGCTGGTGGTCTCGGCGACGCCGATGTCGGTGCTGGTCCGGCCGGCCGCCGGGCCGCTGGTGGCGGCGAAGCTGCCCTCGTAGCTGAGGAATTCGGCGACCGTGCCGTCCGGCTTGACCAGGGCCACGCCGTCCGGGGCGCCGTTCTGGAGGCCGTCGGTGGGGTAGGTCTGCACGACCACGCCGGCCGCCGGAACGGCGCCGCTCAGGGTGGCCGGGGTGCCGTAGGTGGCGCCGCCGGTGCCGTTGTAGAGGACGATCTGCCAGCCGGACAGATCGGTGCCGGCCGGAGCCTGGACCTCGATCGCCTCGCCGCTGTCCGCGCCGGCGTTGTCATAGTGGATCTCGCTGATGAACGGGATCTGGGCCTCGGCCGCGAAGGCCGGACCGGAGAAGCCGAGACCCAGCGCGGTTACGAGGGCCGCCGCTCCCCAGGTTCGGAGAGCCTGCGGGCTCACGCTGCGTATGTATGGACGCATCGAAATTGGTCCTCCGATGGAAGTGAGTGGGCCGGAGCGTAGGTACGTACGATGACGTTCCTTTCTCGATTAGGTAACAGAAAGGGGGTTGGCCCTTGAAGGACAGCCCCGAATCACCCCTAAACGACCACTCAAGAGCACTCCGGCGAGACCCTCGTCTGTCCACTACGGATTGTTACCTGTCGGCTGTCTATACAGCGCGTGACGATACGTTCCCGTCGCGACGCCGGAAAACGGCTCCGGTACGCCGGAGCACCGCCTCGCCGGCGCGGCCGGGGCAGCGCGTCGGAACGGTAGCGTTCTATGATCGTCGCGCCGCGCGGCGATCGGTGCCGCCGGATCCCTCAGGAGATCCCCTTGCGACACCACACCCGGCTCGCCGCGCTCGGGCTGGCCCTGGTCACCACCGCCTCCGTCGCCGCGGTCGGGTCACCCGCGCAGGCCGCCTCGGCCGGCACGGCGTCCGTGACCGCGACCACCAAGGTGCGCTACGCGGCCGCCAAGGGCGCTCGCAGCAAGGTGGTGCTGACCCGCTCGGGCAACACCATCACGATCGACGACGTGGTGGCGATCAAGCCGGGCAAGGGCTGCAAGAAGGTCGACCGGACCAAGGTCCGGTGCACCACCAGGAAGGCGCCGACCCGGCTCCAGGTCTACACCTACGACCGCGGCGACTCGATCGTCAACGACACCGACGTGCGGATGACCGCGTCGGCCGGCACCGGGAACGACCGGGTCTACGGCGGGTCGCGGGGTGACCGGATCGCCGGCGACGACGGTGCCGACAAGCTCTACGGCCGGGGCGGCAACGACAATCTGAACGGCTGGGACGGCAACGACCTGGTCCACGGCGGCGACGGCAACGACTCGATCGAGGAGTCGAGCAGCAAGCGCTCCGGCAGCGACGTGCTCCACGGTGACCGCGGCGACGACTACATCGACGGTGAGACCGGCAACGACAAGCTCTACGGCGACGACGGATCCGACCTGATCTTCGGCGGTCCGGGGTTGGACCGCCTCGAGGGTGGTTACGGCCCGGACACCCTGCAGGGCGACGACTGCTCGCGGGGCGCGGGCTTCGGCCCCTGCGTTGCGGCGGACGTCCTGCTCGGCGGCCCCGACGTCGACACCGTCAGCTACAGCGACAGCGACGCTCCGCTGGTTGTCGACCTGGACGGCGCCCGAGGCGACGACGGCCGGTCCGGCGAGCACGACACCGTCGGCGCCGACGTGGAGAACCTCGGCGGCGGCACGAAGAACGATCGGCTGACCGGCAACGGCGCCGCCAACTACATCCACGGCGGCCGTGGCGGCAACGACACCATCCACGGCGGCGCCGGCGACGATCAGCTGAGCGGTGGGGTCGGACGCGACGGGCTCTACGGCGACGCCGGCGACGACGTCCTGCTCGGCTCCGACGACGACGGCGCCGAGGCGGCCGACTGGCTCGACGGCGGCGTCAACGGCGATGCCGGCGACCAGTGCGTGGCGACGAGGCGCGACACCCTGCGCGGCTGCGAGCGCTGAGCCGCGCTACCCGCCCGTGGTGGGCAGCGGCGCGCACGGCCGGCTCGCCGGGTCGGGGATGAAGTAGTCGCTCTTCTTGATCCGCTGCTCGGTCTCCGGGAGCCGGCCCCGCTGCCGCGGGATCTTCACCATCCGCGGGATGTGCTTGGCGCAGTGGATGTAGGCCTCCTGCACCCGGGCGACCACCCACAGCCGGGCCCGCAGCCCGGGTGGCGTGCCGGCCGGCCCCTCCGGGTCCTCGACGATCTCCGCGGTGCCGTTCACGTGCAGGCCGATGACCTCCTGGAAGTCGATGAAGAGCAGGCCCACCTGGCCGTTGCCGGTGATGTTGCCGAGGCTCGCCATCACCCCGTTGCCGCGGTACTCCGGCCAGCTGAGGTGTTCCTCGTCGAGCACCCGGACGAACCCGGGCGGCCCGGCCCGGAAGGTGCTGTCGCAGCCACCGGACGGGTCCGCGGTGGCCAGGAACATCATTTCCTGACGGCCGATGAAGCGGCGCATCCGGTCGTTGAGGTGGTGCAGCGTCTGCCGCGCGGCGAACGCGTCGGCCCGCTCCCGGGTGCCGAGTTGGTCCTGCAGCTGTCGTTCACCGTCGTTCATGATGGCCCCTCTGCCGCCCGGATACCGACTCCCCGTTGCCGAAGAGTTTCAGAGAGTGACCGTCCGAACGCATAGCGTTGCAACTTGCATCCAGGGCTGTCTATTGTGGCTGGTTTCGACGCCACGGGACGGCATCAGTGCAGGACCCGCCCTCGATCGACTGACGGAACGGGCCGCTCGGCGACGCCGATCAGACGAGTCCATGTCACCCGAACGGGTGACAACAAGATGCCACAGAGGTGGCCGCGGAGGGCACGGCCGCGCTCGGTCACGGTTCACGACGCTTTGCGTACGCCTCCGTCCCGCCCATCGCTCGCGGAGCACCTCGCCGCCACGGGGGCGGTGGGCGTACCGGAAAGGGGGTTTGGTCCGGAAGTGGACGGGGAGGCGGGGTGTCCGGCGGTGGCCGGGCGGGCGATCCGGTGGATGCTGGGTGTACCGGATTTCGGCGGCCGGAGTGAGTTGAGTGATTCGATCGTGATGTAACCCACTCCCCTCGTTGTTGAAGTTTCAAGAGCAACCGGCGAATAGTGTTGGTGAAACTTCAACAACCATGGGGGTTGCGATGACGGTGACGATCGGTCAGGCGACGGCGCAGGTGAGGCCTCCGGCGGCACGAGTTCGCACCCGGGTCACGGTGCCGCTCGAGTTCCCGGACGGCTACCGCACCACCGCCGAGGTGTTCACCTTCATCGGCCTGGCCGACGGGCGCGAGCACCTGGCGCTCGGCCTCGGTGACTGGCGCAACGCCACGAACCCCCTGGTCCGCCCGCACAGTGAGTGCCTCACCGGAGACGTCTTCGGCAGCCAGCGCTGCGACTGCGGCCCCCAGCTGCGCGAGGCCGCCGAGCGGATCACCGAGCACGGCGGCGTCCTGCTCTACCTGCGCCAGGAGGGCCGTGGGATCGGCCTCTACGCGAAGCTGGACGCGTACGCTTTGCAGGACACCGGGCTGGACACCTACCAGGCGAACCTCGCGCTCGGCCACGGCGAGGACGAGCGGGACTACACCGCCGCGGCGCAGATGCTGCACGCGCTGGACGTCGACCGGATCCGGCTGCTCAGCAACAACCCGGACAAGGCCGGGCAGCTCGCCGACCTCGGCGTGGAGGTGACCGAGCAGATCCGCACGGGCGTTCATCTGTCCGAAGCGAACGCCCGGTACCTTGCTGCCAAGCGCGACCACACCGCGCACACCCTCGACCTGACCGGTGCCGCATGACGTCATACACCGAGGCTGACCGTTTCTGGACACGATCGGCCATCGACCTCTCCCGGCTGTCCCCGCCGTCGCCGACGCACTACGCGGTCGGCGCTCTGGTGGTCGGCCCGGCCGGCAACCCGATGGCCACCGGATACACCGGGGAGACCGACCCGCACTTCCACGCCGAGGAGGAGGCGCTGGCCAAGCTGGCCGGGCGCGGCCTCGACCTGGCCGAGGCGACGCTCTACACCTCGCTGGAGCCGTGCACCACCCGCAAGTCCCGGCCGGTCTCGTGCACCGAGCTGATCCTCGCCGCCGGCATCCGCCGGGTGGTGCTGGCGCTACGCGAGCCGCTGCACTTCGCCGACTGCACCGGGGTGGAGACACTCCAGGCGCACGGCCTCGAAGTGATCGAGATCTCTGATCTGGGTGAGGCGGTCCGGGACATCAACGCGCACGTCATGGGGATGCAGACGACATGACTCAGGAAGCCGTGGTGACCGCTGACCTCCTTGTTCCCGCGCGCCCCGTCGCTCCCGCATGCTCCAGCGCTTCCGGCGGCCCCGCCCCTTCCGGCGGCCCCGTCGCTACCGGCAGCTCCGTCGCTTCCACGGGCTCCGTCGTGACCGCGGACTCGGAGCCGCGGTGGCTCAGCAGCCCGGAGATGGCAGCTTGGCTGAACCTGACGCAGCTGCTCATGCTGCTGCCGAGCGCGCTCGACCGGCAGCTGCGGGACGACGCCGGCATCCCGCATGCGTACTACCAGATTCTCGCGATGCTCAGCAACGATCCGTCCCGCTCGATGCGGATGACCGATCTGGCCCGGATGGTCGGCACCACCACCAGCCGGCTGTCGCACGCGGTGGCCAGCCTGGAGCAGCGCGGCTGGGTGATCCGGCAGGCCTGCTCGTTCGACCGGCGCGGCCAGATCGCCTCGCTCACCGACGCGGGCATGGCGGTGCTGGCGGCGGCCGCGCCCGGGCACGTGGCCGAGGTCCGCCGCCTGATCTTCGACAACCTGTCGGAGGCCGAGGTGGAGCAGCTCCGCGCGATCACCGGCAAGATCCTTCCCGCGGTCACCGCCTGACCCGCGGCCCAGCTCCCCAGGCCTCCGGCCAGGGTCCAGTTCCCCAGCCGGCGTCCAGGCCACCGGCCAGCGTCCAGCTCCCCGGCCGCCGCCTCAGTCCTCCCGGCCGCCGCCTCAGTCCTCCCGGCCGGTCGTGCCGCGGATGACCGGGTGCACCTCGAACCCGGCGCAGCCGCCGGACCAGGCGAGTTTCACCGAGGCGCGCTCTTTCGGCGGGCTGACCCGGATGGTGGTGACCGACTGGCAGGCGGTGCCGTCCGGGTTGGCGTTCAGCGCCTCGATCACCGCGGACGCGGTGTCGCCCTTCTCCAGCAGGTAGGGCGACGGAGCCGAGCCGTCGCTGAGCCCGCCCCCGTAACCGGCCGGGGTCTTCCCGGCGGTGGCGCCGGCCCCGGTGACGACCGTCGGGTAGCCCTCGATCCAGCAGGCCGGGCCGGTGTTGCGGAAGTGCACCGGCGCGATGCTGTGGCCGCCCGCACCCTCCGCCTCGTCGATGGTGACCTTCAGGTTGGCGGTGGCGCAGGCCGGCGCGTCCGGGTCGCCGGGGTCGCTGGTCGGAGCCTTGGTCGTGACCGTGGCCGGCGCGTCCGCAGAGGACGGTGCCGACCCGGGCGCGGAGGCCGCGGCGGTCGTGGCCGGGACGGTCGTGGCCGGGGCCGCCGGCGCCGCGGCGGTGTCCTGCTGGCAAGCGGTCAGCGCGAGCAGCGCGGCGGCGCACATCGCCGGGACGGCAAGAACGGGACGCCAGTTCATCGGTGATACCTCGTGTCTGAAAAGAATCAGCAAGCTCGCCGGCCGCGCCGCCGGACACCGAGAACACTATGGATGATCGTGGGAGCGCTCCATCCCGGCTTCGTGCCAGCCCGTCCCGCGGACCGTCACGCCGCCGTCACCAGCAGTCCGCCGATCCGGACGGTCCGCCGGTAGGCGTACGCGCAGAGCACTCCGAGCACCCCGAGCAGCAGCCAGCCCAGGGTCAGCGCGACCCCGGTGCCGCCCGCCCCGCCGTGCGCGGTCAGCGCCCGCACCGCGAAGACCGGCCCGTACGTCGGCAGGTAGCTCGCGACCGTGGCGAGCGCACCGGGCACCCCGGAGACCACCGCGGTGGCCAGCGCGATCACCGGCACCAGCACCCCGAGCAGCCGCCCGGCCGCGCCGAAACCGACCACCAGCGCCTGCACCACCAGCACGAACACCACGGCGACCAGCCCGTCCACGGCGAGCAGCGCGAGCGCCCGCCACGGCCCGAGCCGGAGGAACACCTCGGCGGCGGCGGTCACCAGCAGGGCCTGGGCGAGGGCGTACCCGAGTGGGCGCCGGAGGTTGGTCACCGCGAGCCGCCAGGTCGGGCCGCGCCAGGTGAGCGGGTCCCGGCCGCGGTAGGGCAGCAGCAGCACGCCCAGCCAGAGCACCAGCACCAGGATCGGGCCGGCGGCCAGCGCGCCCAGGTCGCTGAAGCCGTGCCCGGTCGCGGCGATCGGGGTGGCGGCGACGGCCCGCAGATGCTCCCGTTCCGCCGCCGAGTAGCTGGGCACCTGGGCCCGGCCGTCGTCCAGGGCGCCGGCCAGGTCGGCGGCGCCACCGGCGAGCCGGGTGGACCCGTCAGCGAGTTGCCGACCGGCGGCGCCGGCCTGGCGTACCCCAGAAGTCAGTTGATCGGCGCCGGAGGCGGCGTCCGCGGCGCCGTCGGCGAGCTGGTCCGCTCCCCCGGCCAGCCGCTGCGCGCCGTCGCGCAGCGCGGCCGCGCCGGTCGCCGCCTTCCCGGCACCGGTCCGCAACTCGGCGGCGCCGTCGGCGAGCCGCCCGGCCGCCTTGTCCACGGTGGACGCACCGGTCGCGGCCTGCCGGATGCCGCCGACCAGCTGCGGAGTCTGATCGGCGAGCCGGTCCGCGCCGTCGGCGACCTGCTGGGCGCCGTCGGCCAGGTCGGTGATCCCGTCCCGGACCTCGATCACCTTGGCCCGCACGCCGGACTTGGCGGTCTCCGCGTCGCCGCTGGCCTCGACGAGCCGGTCGGCGGCATCGCGCAGCTGCGCGCACACGTCGGCCGGTGTCTGACACTGATCAGCCAGCTCCCGGGCCCGCCGGGTCGCCGAGGTGAGGTCGGGCAGCCGATCAATGCCGGTCACCACCTGGTTGGCGATCGGCACCACGGTGTCCGCGAGCCGCTGGTTGCCGTCGGCGACCCGCTGCGCGCCGTCGGCCAGCTCCCGGGTCTGCGCGGGCAGGGCGGCGGTCCGGGTGCGCAGCGTGGCCAGGCCGCCGGCCAGCTCCTGCGTGCCGGCCGCGAGCTGCCCGGCGCCGCTGCTCAGCCGGGTCGCGCCGGTGGCGAGCTGCCCGGTGCCGGTGGCCAGCGTGCCGGCCCCGTCGCGGAGCTGCCCGGCACCTTCGGCCAGAGTGGACGCGCCGGAGCTGAGCCGGTCGGTGCCGTCGGCCAGCGCGCCGCTGCCGGTGGCGAGCTGCCCCAGCCCGATCACCAGCCGGTTGCTGCCGTCGGCCACCCGGCCGGCGCCGCCGGACACCTGACCGGCGCCGTCCGCGGCCTCGCCGAGCTGGTCGTGCATCCGGTTGAAGCCCAGGTAGACGTTGTCCAGGTAGGTCTCGACCACGGTCTGGTTGAGGGTGGCGACCGCGGCGTCGGTCAGGGTCCGGCTGACCACCGGGTCGACCCCGTTCGAGGTACGCGACGCGGTCACCGCCACCCAGGCCCGCTCCGCCGTGGCCGGCTCGGCGTTGCCGGTGGAGATCGCCGCCCGGGAGAAGTTCGCCGGGATGGTGACCGCGACCCGGTAACGCCCCGAGTCCAGCCCGGCCGCGGCGTCGTCGGCGCCGGTGAGCACCCAGGTGTAGTTGTCGCCGGTGTGCGCGACCAGCTTGGCGGCCAGCTCCCGGCCGAGCGGGATGGTCTGCCCGTCCCGCTGCACCGGCTGGTCGTCGTTGACGATCGCGGCGGTCACCGTGTCCAGCCGGGCCGCCGGATCGTGGAAGGCCGCCAGCAGCGCGGTCGCCGCGAGCAGCGGCACCAGCAGCGCGCCGAGCCACTTCCTGGTCATGCGGGCACCTCGATGCTCGTCGGGATTTCGGGATCATGAGCACGACCGGTGATCAGGACCGTGCTGCCCCGCTCGGCCGCGGACCGCAGCCCGGCCAGCACCGCAGCCCGGTCGGGCACCCGGTCGAAGCCGTCGATCAGCAGCAGCGGCGGCGTCCCGGCGGCGGCCGCCAGGATCGCGTCCGGGTCCGGGCGGCGGATCAGCACGACCTCGTCGCGCACCTCGGCGGCGCGCTGCGGCAGGACCCGGCCGAGCGTCTTCATCCGGCCGGGCACCCGGGCGACCCGGCCGCCGACGGCGAGCAGGAACGCGCTTGCCGACCGGGGGTCGCCGACCACGTTGACGATCTCGCCGGGTCCGACCCGCAGCCGGTCGGTGGCGACCACGTCGGTGGCGCCCGGCTCCGGCCAGTCGGCCAGGGCCAGCTCCCGGGTGACGCCCTCGCCCTCCACGTCGAAGGACGGCAGCCGCCGGTCCAGCCCGGCCGGCAGCCACCAGGCCCGCGCGCCGAGCAGCGCCAGCACTGCCGGGACCAGCGTCATCCGGACCAGGAACGCGTCCACGAAGACGCCGACGGCCAGGCTCAACGCGATCGGTTTGACCGTCGCGGCGCTCTCCGGGACGAACGCGGCGAAGACCGCGAACATGATCGCGGCGGCGGCCACCACGACCGGCGCCGAGGCCCGGAACCCGGTGTCGATCGCGTGCCGGGCCTCGCCGGTGTGCACGTACTCCTCGCGGATCCGGGCGACCAGGAAGACCTCGTAGTCCATCGCGAGTCCGAACAGGACACCCATCAGGATGATCGGCAGGAAGCTGATCACGCTGCCGGTGTGCGCGACGTTCAGCTCCGCGGCGAGCCAGCCGCGCTGGAAGACCAGCGCGGTCACCCCGAACGCGGCGCCGACCGAGAGCAGGTAGCCGACGGTCGCCTTGATCGGCACCGCGATCGACCGGAACACCATGGTGAGCAGCACCAGGGACAGCCCGACCACCAGGATCCCGAACGGCACCAGAGCGCCGCCGAGCCGGGCCGACACGTCCACGCCGACCGCGGTGATCCCGGTGACCGCGGTGGGCACGCCGTACTCGGCGCGGAAGTGCGGCGCCAGCGCGCGCAGCCGGGCGACCAGGTCGGCGGTGTCCGGCGAGTCCGGCGCGCTGGCCGGGACCACCTGCACGATGCCGATCTCGGCCCGCGGATTCGGCGTGGCGATCGGCACCAGCGCCACGCCGGGCACCTTCGCGATCTCCGCGCCGAGCCGGTTCATCAGGCCGACCGGATCATGCGAGGCGATGATGTCCGCGGTGACCAGCAGCGGGCCGTTGTAGCCCGGACCGAACTCCGCGGTGATCACGTCGTAGGTCCGCCGCGCCGCGCTGCCCGGCGCCTCGCTGGCCCCGTCCGGCAGCGCCAGCCGCAGCTCGGTCGCCGGCAGCGCCAGCGCGCCGAGCCCGAGCAGCAGGACCACGATGGTGAGCACCGGCCGCCGGGTCACCGCCGCGACCCAGCGCGCGTAGACGTCGATCCGCCGCTTGCCCGGCTTCTTCTCTTTCCGGACGCGCGGTCGCAGACGTTCGCCGGCCAGCGCGAGGAGCGCCGGCATCAAAGTGACGGCTATCAGTACGGCGATCGCCACCGCCACCGCGGCGCAGAGTCCCATCGTGGTGAGGAACGGGATGCCCGCCACCACCAGCCCGACCAGGGCGATCACCACGGTCAGGCCGGCGAAGACCACCGCCGAGCCGGCCGTGGCGGTCGCCCGGGCGATCGAGTCGGTCACCGCCAGCCCGTCCCGCAACTGGTCACGGTGGCGGGAGAGGAGGAACAGCGCGTAGTCGATGCCGACCGCCAGCCCGAGCATCATCGCCAGGGTGACCGCGGTGGACGGGACGGTGACCACCCGGGTGACCCCGTAGAGCAGGCCGACCGAGAGGCCGACACCGAGGATCGCGGTGAGCAGCGGGAGCCCGGCGGCGACCAGCGAGCCGAAGGTGATCAGCAGAACGATCAGCGCGACCACCAGGCCGAGCCCCTCGATCGGGCTGGGCTTCGGCACCCGGTCGGCATAGGCGTCCCCGCCCACTGTGGTCGTCGCGCCCGGGATGTGGCCCTGGAGGTCCGTGCCGATCTTGTCGATGGTGGCCTTGGTGGCCGGCTTGACGTCCATGAAGGCGACGTCGAACTGGACCGTGATGATCGCCGCGCGGCCGGTGCGATTGCCCTTGAACCGTTCGTCGAACGGCGAGATCACGGTGATCACCTGGTCGACCCGCTCGGCTGCCCGGACCGCGTCGGTGATCGCCGCCCTCTCGCCGGCCGGATCCACCCCGGTGATCACGATCTGCGCGGAGGAGCCGCTGACCTCGGGAAAGACCCGCTTGAGGGTGTCCAGGGCCTGCTGCGACTCGGAACCCGGAATGGTGAAGGCGTCATCGGTGCCGCGGGCGATCAGCAGGCCGCCGCCGGCCAGCACGAGCAGCGCGAGCAGCCAGATGACCAGGGTGCGGCCGCGGTGCCGGACGACGGAGAGCGCGAGACGGTGAAGTGCGGAAGACACGGGGAGCCCCTAACCTGCACAGGTGCGTGCAGGTTAGCGTTACTGCTCAGTCGTGTGCAACTTTCAGGTTTCTCGCCCGCGCGACGGCCTCCTCGGCGGCGGTGACCGGCAGACCGGCGGCGATCAGCACCCCGGTCGCGGCGGCCGTCCCGTCGTCCGACCAGACGCCCTCGTTCACCGCCTGGATCATCGACAGGGTCATCCCCTGCAGCGCCAGGGTGAGCAGCTCGGGCGGCAGATGGGTGGCGAACCGGCCGCTCGCCCGGCCGCGGACCAGTAGCTCCAGGCCCTGCGCCCGGATCGGGGCGAGCAACTCGTGCAGCCGGGACGCGCCCAGGTCGGCGTCGGCCAGGGTCATCAGCAGGCGGTACTCGGCGCCCACCGTCCACACGGTGAGCGCGAAGTCGGCCAGGGCCACCTCCGGCTCCAGGCCGGACCGGTCGGTGCCGCCGAGCGCGCCGAGCAGGTGCGTGGAGACCTTGTCGGAGAGGCCGTCGAGCAGCGCGTCCCGGGTCGGGAAGTGGGCGTAGACGGTCCGCCGGACCACGCCGGCGGCCTGGGCCAGGTCGTCCATGCTGGCCGCCGGATTGCGGGAGAGCAGGTCCTGGGCGGCCCGCAGGATCCGGTCCCGGTTCGCCTCGGCGTCACGGCGTTTCGCTGGCATGTCGCACACAGTAATGCGGCGTGCGGCCTTCCCCGCCGCCGTCACCCATCCTCTTCGCACCTCGCCGTCCCGCGGTCGCTGCGCATCGCCGTCACCCCTTGACCTCCCCGTCCTGCGGTCGCTGCGCATTGCTGTCACCCCTTCACCTCGCCGCCGCTCGGTAGCTCCGCATCGCCGTCACCCCCTTCACCTCGCCGTCGCGCGGTCGCTGCGCATCGCCGCCGGGCTGCCATCCGCCTTCCGGCCACCCCTCGGCGACTCGGCGTCGACGCTGGTCGAGCCGCTCGCCGACATCTCGGTGTGGAACGAGGCGGTGCTCATTCGTACGTCGGAATGGGTAACCGGCCCGGGGGATTCCGTGCGCGGGCCGCATCGCGGATCGTGGGGTTGTCACCGTAGGTGACCATCGGCTCGACACCGTGATCCGTGCCGGGGAGCCCTCATGATCAATCGACCGCTTTCCCGACTCCTTGCGCTGACCGCGGCCCTGGTCGCCACGCTGGCGGTGCTGGTCGCCGCCGGACCGCCACCGACCGCCGCGGCCACCCGTCCGCCACGGGTGTTCCGCGACCTCGCCTACGCCCCCGCCCAGCCGCCCGGCGGACGGGGCCATCTGCTCGACCTCTACCTACCGGCAGAATCGGTCACCAGCCCGCGCCCCCTCCTGATCGTGATGGGCGGCAGCGGCTGGCTGGCCGACGACGGCAAGGGCTACGCCCCCGCGCTGGTCCCCTACTTCACCTCGCACGGCTTCGTGGTGGCCGGCGTGTCCACCCGCTCCAGCCTCCAGGCGACGTTCCCGGCCCAGGTGGACGACGTGCAGGCGGCGGTCCGCTGGCTGCGCGCGAACGCCGGCCGCTACGAGTTCGACCCGGATCGGATCGCCGTGCTCGGCGACTCCTCGGGCGGCTGGACGGCACTGATGGCCGGTTTCACCGGCACCGGCGTGCGCGCCGTCGTGGACCTCTACGCCCCGATCGACTTCGGTCAGATGGACGCGCACATGCTGCCCGGCGCGTGCCCGTCCCTCAACCAGGTGTTCCACCTGGACGCCTGCCACGCCTCGGCGCTGTCCCCGGAGTCATCGCTGCTCGGCTGTCCGATTCTGACCTGCCCGACCCGGGTCGCGGCGGCCAACCCGATCGGCCGGCTCACCCCGGCCGCCCCACCGGTCCTGATCATCCACGGCACCGAGGACGGCCTGGTCCCCCTGCACCAGAGTGACCTGCTCTTCGACGCCTTGGCCGCGGCAGCCGTGCCGACGACCTATTACACAGTCCCGGGCGTCGGCCACAACCGGGACATCGTCGCCCCGTCGCATGCCCGAGCCACGGTCCGCCACGTCGGCGCACCCTTGACCCCGGACGCCCCGCACCCCACATACGAGGCGATCGAGTCATTCCTGCGAGCCGCCTTCACCCGCCCCGCCGCTCCCTGCGCACCCCGTGGAGTTTGCGCTGGTAGTTGATGGTGCCCCCGGTAGGAATCGAACCTACGACCTGCGGTTTAGGAAACCGTCGCTCTATCCCCTGAGCTACGAGGGCGCAAGTCGTGATGTTACCCGACCATCGGTGACCACCCGCACCCGATAACACCCACCGCTGACCACCGGTGCCCCGAGCGGGACGATCCGACCGACGGACACATCAGGAGCACACGAATCCCGTTTCCGAGGGCGGTGACCATGGGTACCCAACGCTGACCACGGATCTCCATTAGTGACCACGCGTCTTCGACTCGAGGAAGGCGGTCACAGCGGCACCCGCCAAACATGAATCCAGCGGTGATGCGTCTGCTCGCGCTGTTTGACCCCTGGGTCCCACGGCCCTGCGGCCAACGTCGGCGTGGCCCGGCCGGTCGCCGCGTGCGAGACGTTCGGCTGGACGCCGCGCTTGACACGGGAAGTCCCGTTCGACGCCGCGCAAGCCTTGGCGGGGTAGTCGGCCCGTCGCCCGCGCTTAGCAGACCGCGATGTGCCGTCTCCCATAGATCATCTTGAGATGGATGCCGTACGATCCGAGGCATTCATGATCTTGGCTGCGGGGGCAACCGTGCGCGTCACCTCTTTCGTCACGTTGGGCCTTCTACTGGCTGCGGGCCTGGTCGCTCCGGCCAGCGCGGCCGAAGCCGATCCGGTTCGCCTAGATGTCGGCCTGTCCGCAGGTACCGACCCGGCCGTCGTGGTCGACGCACTCGGTGATGCCGTGGTGACCACCCGGCCGGTCCCAGGCCTGGACGCGATCACGATCGACGTGCCCGCCGACCGCATCGACGCGGCCCTGACTGTTCTGGCCGCGACCGAGGGCGTGCGTTACGCCGATCGTGGGGCCGTCGTCGGGGCGGACAGCGAGGTGCTGCCCTACGCGCTGGTCGTATCCGAGGTGCCGCAGGCCTGGACGTGGACCGCCGGTAAGCCTGGTATCACGGTCGCCGTGGTCGACTCGGGTGTCAACGTCAACCTCGATATGCCCGCCACGCGCCTGGCGGCGGGCTATGACTTCGTCGACGGTGACGCTGCCCCGGCCGACAGCGACGGCCACGGCACGATGATGGCCAACGTGATCGCTGCGCAACGTGGCGGCGGGGTCGGCACGATCGGCGTCTGCAGTGCCTGCTCGATCATGCCGGTCCGTGTCCTGAGCAGCGGGCGGGGCACCACCGCCGACGCCGCGGCCGGCATCGCCTGGGCGGCCGACCACGGCGCTCGGGTCATCAACGCCTCTTTCAGCACCGCGTCACCCAGTCGGCTGTTGCTGGACGCGGTGGAACATGCGAACGCCAAGGGCGCGCTGGTCGTCGCCTCGGCAGGCAACGTGTACTCCGCCGCGCACCGCTACCCCGCGGCGTACGAGCCGGCCCTGGCCGTCACCGAGCACGACCGGTACTTCGACTACCCGGAGAAGAACACCGAGGACGACCAGTGGGTGGACGTGACTGCCTACGGCGGAAGCGCGGCGCTGGGCAAAGACGGCGAGATCGGCTACGCCAAGGGGTCGTCGGGAGCGACCGCCGTGGCCTCGGGCGTCGCCGCGCTCGCCTTCTCGATGCGGCCTGACGCTACTGCCGCTGAGGTGAACGCTCTGATCCGGCGCGACGCGGACCGGCAAGCGAACTATGTCGACTACCACCCGCCGCAGGTCGATGCGGCGCAGGTCGTCTACGACCTCGGCGGCACCGACACCGCTCCGCCCACCATCACCGAAACAGGCCTGACCGACGGTCAGCTCATTGGTGCAGCCGGGACCTACGTCCCCACTCAGGTCACCGACGATCACGGCGTCGAGCACGTCGACCTGATCGTCGGCGGCCAGGTCGCCGCCACTAGGACCGAGCTCGGCCGTTCGATTCCCTGGGAGCCGCCGACCGGTTACAACGGTCCACTTCCGGTGACTGTCGTCGCCTACGACTACGCCGGCAACACAGCCTCAGCCACGACCACCGTCCAAGTCGACTCCGTCCAGCCCACTGTCACCCTGGTCTCTCCCGCACAGACCGATACGGTGCACGGCACCACCGTCGACATCACCGTCGAGGCCTCCAGCGACACCAAGTCGATCGTCGCGCAATGGCAGGGCAGCAACCCGGCCTACAGCCTCAACCCCATTCCGGGCACCGACCGGTGGACGGGCAAGGCATCGCTGTCGCCCGAGGGGCAGTTCGGGCTGGACATCTGGGACAAGGCTGGCAACTACACCACCTTCAGCCATGCCTTCGCGGTGGACAACGACCCGCCCGCCGGCGGCACCATCGCACCGGCCTCCTGGGCCAAGGTCCGCGGGACCTTCGTCAGCACGCTCACCGGAGTGACCGACGCCAGCGGCATCGCCAAGGCCGAACTGTGGGCGGACGGCCGCTACCTCGGCGCCGACACCACCCTCCCCTACGCCCTCCCCGTGCCGACCGGCAGCTACACCGGCACCTTCCAGCTGACCTGGCGCGTCACCGACCGGCTGGGGCAGGAGCGCACCCTGCCGGCGCGTACCCTCGTCGCCGACAACACCGCGCCCACCGTCAAGATCACCAAGGCGCCGAAGAACAACGCCAAGGTCAGCGGCACGGTCAAGATCTACGTCAGCGCGTACGACGCCAGTGGCGTGGCCCGCGTCGAGCTGCTCGTCAACGGCAAGCTCGTCACCCGCGACACCACCGCTGGATACCTGCTCAAGCTCAACACCAAGAAGCAGAAAAAGACCATGAAGGTCCAGGTCCGGGTCTACGACAAGCTCGGCAACGTCCGGTACACGAGCGTCCGAACCTGGCACCGCAGGTAGCGCCGGTTCGCGCTCGCGACCATGCGGCTGCTGCAAGCTGCCGGACCAGCACTGCTACCGCAACGCGGCCGCGACCGCCCGGGCGCACGGCCTGCTCTACGCCGAGAGCATCGCCACCACCCGCGCCGACGGCGGCCTCTGGCACCTGCCGCACGCCTGGTGCGTCACCGCCGACGGCCACGCAATCGACCCGACCTGGCAATCCGGCGCCGGCCTGGCCTACCTCGGCGTCGCGTTCACCGACCCGTCCTGCTGGCCCGGCGACGAGCGCGCCAGCGTCTTCGACGACCACCCCAGCAGCCACGACCTGCTGCGCGGGCGTCGCGCCGGCCGCACGCGCCGACCTGGGGCGGTGCCATCCCTCCGCCGATTGTTGGTGCGCACCTCTACCGGTCACACGCCGTCGGCGCGTTGCCCGGTAAAGGTGCAGCCCCGCCGACGTTACGACACCGGGGCGGCGGCACTCGCCTTCCAGCGCTGCAGGTCAGATCCGGTATTACATGGCACCAGACTGACCACGGTGCTGTTCCAGGCGCCGATGCAGAGGTGCTGCCCCGCGTTGACCCAAGCGTCGATGCTCTTCATGACCCACCACCCGACGCCGTCCGAGTCCTTGACCCAGAACGCCTCGAACTGCTTGCTCACCCACAGCGGAGCGGCCCAGTTGCACGTGCCGGTGACCAGGGTCGTGGCCGGGTTCGGATTGTTGTACTTGGCCTCGATGCAGGAGGTCGTCGACATCGCCTGGCTCTGGATGACCCACATCGGATGGCCGGTGCCGTTCCAGTTGGCCTCCTTCTCGTGTAGCCAATACTTGGCGAGATCGTTCGGGGCCGACGCGCAGCTCCTCAGGAACGGGTACTCACCCCGGTGGTCGGACACCCACAGGCAGCTCGAGTACCTCTTGTTGACGAAGGCCCGGCTGTAGACGCCGACCACGGCCTGCGCGGGGGTGACCCAGGCAGTGGCGAGCAGCACGACCACGGCTGAGGCGGCGATAACAACCCGCCGCACACTGGTAAGCACGCGACGGGAGATGGAATGGCGGGGCATGAACCGCCCTTTCCCGGCGTTGGCCGGCTATCAGGACGACTACGACAGGTAGCCGATCATTGGCATAACGTCGACATCCTGCTCGAGTAAGACCCACACCGCAAGACGGACGTCGATCCACTGGCCCGTCCCGCACGATGGCCGGCCCGCGGCGCCGTCCGTGAGGTCCTGTCCGTGGCACCGGTCCCATCGTGGGCCGCCCTCCGCGCCTTGACGCTGCCAGGACCGGCAGTTGCGCCCGCCCGCACCATCCGGTGGCGGAGTCCGACCCGGCGCCGGGCCGAGGGCGGCGCGCGTCTCGGCGAGAGCGAAGCCGGTGTCGTGCTGCCGAGCGTGGTGTCACCCTCGGCGCTCACCGGGGTCGACAGGTCTGGTGGCGTTGTACGCGAGGGCCCCTTCGAGGCCTTCGAGGACGTCTTCCTCGCTGATCTCGAGCCGTTCGGCGATGTCGGCGACGGTCGGGGCCCGGCCCAGGCTGTGCGCCAGATCAGTGTTGGCCGCGGTGATCGCCAGCCGCAGTTCTTGCAGACGCCGCGGCACCCGGATGGACCAGGTGCAGTCCCGGAAGTGCCTCTTGACCTCGCCGATGATGGCGGGGATCGCGAAGCCGGCGAAGTCGACGCCGCGGTCGGCGTCGCACGGAGCAGCACGATCCCGTACGACTCTCCGGGCAGTCTCAGAGCGGACCGGGTGCCTTCGCCGGAGGTCGCGAGGCGTCTCCTTCGCGGAACGCGGCGATGCCGGCCCGCAGCTCGTCATCGTCGACTTCCTTCAGGTCGATGGTGTCGACCAAGGCACGCAGACGGGCCGACTCGCCAGGACAGGCAGCCCAGTAATCCGCCGGGACGCCGTTCAGCACAACGTCCAGCAAGTCGCCCGGGTAATAGTCACCCTCAGCCAACGGGTCACGCTCGAGGATGTCGAGCGCTCGTGGCACCAGCACCGGAACGCCTTCGCGCTGACCGAGCAGCACTCGAAGGTCTTCCACCTCAAGCAGTCCGATCGGCTTGCGGCGCAGCTCATGAACCGTGGCGATCAGCTTGGTGGCGTCGGCCGGCGCATCACCCCAGGCGTCGCCTTCGACTTCTTCGAGGGACTGCTCTCGTACGTCGGTCATGGCATCTCCCTCCCAATTGGTGACTCGCGACACGAACTGCTCGGAGTGATCCAGCAACCGACTGGCCTCGCCCAGTTCGTCCCGCGCTGCCGCATGACGCCGTCGGCAAGCCGGCACCCAACCGGGCCCACCCCCGTCCGGAAACTCCCGCCCGCAATGCCGGTTCATCTCGGCGTAGCTTTATTAAATATCGCCGGAAAGCGCGCCCACCTGCGCGTTCCCAAATCGCGGAATGCCATTGCCCATCATGCCCATACGGACAATATACACATTCATACACGTCTATGGACAGCGGACATACACGGATAGTTTCCCGCTGCTAACTTCAGGCCATCGGGATCCACATTGGATTCCGTCGATCCGGGAGCGGGGGGCGCCTGGAAATGTCGACACGCCTGTCCGGCCGTTCGCGATGCCGGTGGCATCACGGCGCGCCGGCTCGCGCATCCACATTTCGCTGAGCCATTCCCGCGTCCGGGGCGGACCCTATTCAAGATTCGGGGGTATCACCGCAATGTCCACCACTCTCAAGCGCATCGCCGCCGGCTTCGGCGTCGCTGCTGCCACCGCCACCGTCCTGGTCGGCGTCTCGGCGTCGCCGGCCATGGCCGACTGCAGCGGCGTCGGGAACCCGTTCTCGCCGTTCAACCTGTGGATCGGCGGCATCCTGCGTGGTCAGGAGGCCGTGCAGTACGCCTCCACCTGCGACGGGGACAGCAACTACCGGGGCAAGGTGAACGACACCTACACCGACGGCTACCAGAACTGCATCAAGTACTACGACCCGGGCACCACCACGCAGGGCTGCAGCGGCGGTGGCTGGGTGAACTTCCAGTTCTGGGACCAGCAGGGCAACTCCGACGCCTACTGGGCCGGCTGTGCCGGGTCGACCTGCACCAGCCGGATCCACAACTGGGGCTTCTAGCCCCGGTGCCGATCCCGCACAGCGAGGCCGCAACACTCGCTGAGCACTGACGGGCCGCTCCCGGACACCGGGAGCGGCCCGTTCCATGAGCTCAGGCCTGCACACGGAGCGCCGCGATCGGTTCGATCTTCGCCGCCCGCAGCGACGGATACAGCCCGGCCAACAACCCGACCACCGCCCCGACCAGCACCGCGGCCGGCGTGATCCAGATGTTCAGCACCGGTGTCCATTGTTTGACGGCGCCGACCAGAACCACCGCGAGAATGCCCGCCGAGGATCCTAGAATCCCGCCGATCAAGCCGATCATGCTCGATTCCAGAATGAAGAGGGAGGCGACCGAGAAACGGGTCCCGCCGAGACTTCGGCGCAGCCCGATCTCACCGATCCGCTCCAGTACGGAGACAAGTGTCGTATTAGCGATCCCGACCCCGCCGACGACCAGTGAGATGACACCGAGCAACACGAATAGCGCACGTACGTCCTCGGCGACTTTCGCTTTCGTGGTGGTCGGCTCGGCGGGCCGCTCGGCGGTCAGCAGTTCCGGTTTCTGCGGGGCCAGCGCGATCGGCGCCTGGGACGCGATCAGGGCCGCGGCGCCGACCGCGGTGTCGATGACCACCGACTCCGGCGCTTTCAAGCCGAACACCTTCCGGGCAGTCCCCTCGGGCAGGATCATCGCGTCGAGCAGGCCGGCCGACCGGCGGGCGTCGACCAGCACCCCGATCACCGTGAAGGACTGGCTGCCGACGAAGATGGCCGGCCGTTGCCGCAGGTCGGCGAGATGCAGCGAGTTCGCCAGGTTCCGGCCGACCACCGCGACGCGGTCCCCGCGACCGTTGTGACCGGTGTCGAAGAAGCGGCCGATGACCCGGCCCTCGACGGCCGCCGCCAGCTCGGGCGAGCCGGCGACCACGGCGGCCGCGGTCCCTTTCGCGGCGAGCGGGTCGACCACGGTGGTCGCGGTGATCTTCACATCCGGCAGCCGCAGGGTGGTCATGGTCGCCGCCGACTCGACGCCGTTGAGCCGGATCAGCCGGGCTGGGGCGTCCCACGGAATCGGGCTCTCCTTCGCCTGCGGCCCGTCCTCCGGGGTCGGGACGACCGTGACGGTGGTGGCGGCGAGCTCGTCGAACCGGCTGACGATCTGCGCACCGGCGGTGTCCGCCAGACCGGTCGTGATCACCAGGGTGGCGGTCCCGAGCACCGTGCCGAGCGCGGTGAGCGCGGTCCGGCCGGGCCGGGCCAGCACCCCGGCCAGCGCCTCGTCCCAGAGGTCACGCCACATGACCGGCCTCGCGCGGCAGCTCCTCGACGACCAGCCCGTCGGTGATCGTCAGGCGCCGGGGCATCCGCGCCGCGACGTCCTGGTCGTGGGTGACCACCACCAGCGTCTGGCCGTCCCGGTGGATGGCGTCGAACAGCTGCAACACGTCCTCCGCGGTGTGCGTGTCGAGGTTTCCGGTCGGCTCGTCCGCCAGCAGCACGGCCGGCTCGATGGCCAGTGCCCGGGCGATCGCGACCCGCTGGCGTTGACCGCCGGAGAGCTCGCCGGGCAGGGCGTCGGCGCGGTCGGCGAGCCCGACCCGGGACAGCGCGTCGAGCGCCCGCGACCGCCGCCGCGACCGGGGCACCCCGCGGTACATCAGGCCGAGCCGGACGTTCTCCTCGACGGTGCGGTGGGCGATCAGGTGGAACGACTGGAAGACGAAGCCGATCTGGGAACCGCGCAGCCGGGTGCGCTGCCGGTCGGTCATCGCGGCCGTGTCCACCCCGTTCAGCCAGTACTGCCCCTCGGTCGGCCGGTCGAGCAGCCCGAGCAGTTGCAGCAGGGTGGACTTGCCGGAGCCGGACCGTCCGGTGATGGCCACCGCGTCCCCGCGCGGCACCGCCAGGTCGGTGGGGCGCAACGCCACGATCGGGCTGACCCCGGGGTACACCCGGGACGCCCCGGCCAACGCGATCACCGGCGCCTCGGGCGCGACGGTCACCACTGCTGACCCACCACGACCAGGTCACCCTCGGCGAGCTGGGCGCCGCCGGCCGGGGTGACCTCGGCGAACCCGTCCGCCGACAGACCCGCGGTGACCGGTACGTCCTCATCGGACCCGCCGCGCCGGACCCGTACCGTGGTGGTGCCGGCCGCGTCGGTGACCAGCGCGGCGACCGGCACCGCGAGCACCTCCCCGTCGGTCGACTCGATCGGCATGGTGACCCGCAGGTTCAGCCCCTCGATCCGTTTCGGGTCGACGCCGCGCGGGTCGATCCGGACGTAGTACGTGCCGGCCAGCGCCCCGTTCGTCCCCGCGGTGTCGGCGATCTCGGCGACCCGGCCGGTGAACGCGACGTCCGACGAGGTGTCGTCGACCCGCACCTCGGCGCCCACCTTGAGCACCTTGCGCTCCTCCTCACTGATCGACGTGTCGATCCGCGAGGTGGTCGCGGTCAGGCTCAGGGCCGCGCCCTCGACCGGCTGGCCGAGCTTGGCCTCCACTTTCTGCACCCGGCGCGGCAGGGTGGGCACGAAGACGATCTCGCCACGCGGCAGCCGGGCACCGGATGCGGCGCGCACCTGGGTGAGCGCGGTGCGGGCAGTGCGCTCGGTGGCCTGCGCGGTGGTCACCGCCCGGCGCAGCGCCTTGGTGTCCGTGGTCGCGGTCAGCTCGGCGAGCTGCGCTCTCGCGACGGCCAGCGCGTTCTCCGCGTCGGCGAGCGCGTTGGTCAGCCGGGTCAGCGTGGCGGTGTCGGCGCCGTTGCGCTCGGCCGTGTCCCGCTCGGTCCTGGCCAGGTCGCGGGCGCGGCGGGCGGAGTCGACCGCGCCCTCGGCGGCGAGCACCTCGGACCGGGGTGGACCGGACCGGGCCGAGGCCAGGGCCTGCTGCGCCGCGACGGTCTGCTGATGCGCGTCGGTCACCCGCTGCTCGGCCGCCTCGACCTGCTGCGCCTCCTCGGCGGTCGGCGCCACCGGGTCGTAGCCGACCGCGTCGTAGAGCCGATCGACCGCGGTGGTGGTGGCCGCGTCGAACGTCCCGCTGGGCCGGCCGGCGAGGTGCCCGAGCCGGCGCAGCGCGGCCTGCAGCTGCGTGACGTCGGCGCCCTTGGCACCCGGCCGTAGTGCCCGGTACATCGGCAGGGCGCCCTGCAACGCGATGATCGGCCGGCCGGAGACCTCCAGGGCGACCGTGCCCTCCTTGAGGGTGCTGCCACCGCGCGGCAGATGCCCGGTGACCACCGGCGCGGTCACGCCGGCGCCCTGGCCCACGTCGGGGTCGGGTGTGACCGCGTACTCCTCGGAATACTGCACGTCACCGCGGACCACGATCGAGGTGGCGATCACCCGGCGCTCCACCGGCACGGTGATCGGGCTGGCGGCCGGCGCCGAGGCGCGCCGCGCGGCGTCGGCCGGCGACTCGATCCGGTGCCCGGCCCACACGCCGGACCCGGCCGCTCCGGCCGCCACGGCGAGCAGGATGGCCAGCCGGCGGCGCCGGGAGCCGAGACGGGAGCGGACGGCCACCTACTTCTCACCCCGGAGCAGTTTCTGCAGATACTCGTTGAAGACCTTTTTGTACGCCTTGTCGTAGGCCGACTGGCACGGTGACGTCTCGATCGCCATCGCGATCTCCCGTTTCTGAATCTTCTTGAGGTCGGCCATCTCGTCGGCGGTGAGCACGTCCTCGATCTTCAGCTTGTCGCTGTTGCGCCCGGCCGCCTCCATCTCGCTCGCCTTGTTCTCGAACTTGACGACGTACTTGTCGGCGGCCGTGGAGATCGGCTGGGTCAGGTCCTCGCCGGCGGTGAAGCCCTTGCCCTCCAGGCACTGCGACCGTGCCGCCTGCGCCGCCTTCACCCGCTGGTCGGTGTTGGTCCGGGCGACCACACCGTCCATGGCCTGCTGGTCCTTGGTGCTCATCTTGATCGCCCCACCGGACGGCGGCGGCCCGATCTTGTCCTGCGCCCGCTGCTGGCACTCGTTGAACTGCTTGCCGTAGGACGCCTGGGCCGCCTTGTCGAGCTTCTGCACCGCTGTGATGTTCGGGTCGACCCGCTGCGAGCCGGGCGCCAGATAGTCGATCAGGGTGCTGATGCCATAGCCGTACTGCTGGGCGAACTGCTCGTCGCTCAGGCCCAGGGACATCTTCTTGTCGGTGGTCGGGATGTAGTCCCGGTAGTCGAAGCCCTGCTCCTTCATGCAGGTCTTCATGATGTCGTTGTACTTGACGTAGTAGTTGTCGACGTCGTCCTGCTTGGGCTCCTTCTCGGTCTGCTGCGCCATGAAGGAGGGCAGGTTGGAGTCGGGCACCGGCTGCGCGTCCGCCTTGTCGCCGCCACAGCCCGACAGCGAGAGGAGGACCGCGACACCGGCCACGGCGGCCCACCGCCGGACCGGAAGGATCCGGCGCACACCCGGGTTGTCGAAGGTCACGATCTTCCCCCTAAAATCGATAGACATCAATGCTTTTGGTACGGGCAACGCCCGGGATCCGGTCATCTCGGTGGATCAGTCCACGGTGAGGGCGAGTGCCCGCACGTCGTGGGTCCCGGCGCCGGACGGGACCGGCACGGCGCGCAGGGTCCGGTCGTCCAGCCAAGCGATGATCACCTGCGGACCGGTCTTGGCCTGTGCCGCCCGCTCCGTGCCGGCGACGGCGCGATCGCTCATCACGGTGCCGTCGGCGACCCGGATCAGGGCGATCCGGATGCCGCGCTCCGCCGCGGACGACTCGTAGGCGGCAGCGAGAACCGTGCCGTCCGGGGACAGCCGCAGAGCGGTGACCCGGCGGCAGGTGCTGCCGGGCAGCGGAAGGCTGACGACCGCGGCCCGCGCGGCGGTGTCGAAGACGCGTGGCTTGCAGGAGTCGCGCTCGCGGGCCAGCACGAGCCGGTCGCCGGCCAGGTCAGCCGCCTGAACCGCACCGTCGAACAGGTTCCCGACGCCGAGCGCCGAGGGCGACAGCAGCACCCGCTCACGCCCGGAGCCGAGATCGTGCGCCACCAGGCCCGCCGGGCGCCACAGGAAGGCGGTCGTACCGGTCGCGGTGAGCAGGCTGACCGCCTCGCCGGTGCGCCGGACGTCCCGTTTCAGCCCGACCTTGCCGTCGGCGCCGACCACCACCAGGTTGATCTCCAACCCGGCCACGTCGACGCCGTCCTCACGGTCGGTGCCGGGCATCGTGTCGTGTGCGCCGAGCGCGACCAGTCCCCCGCCCGGGAGGCCGACGACGCGGTCCCAGCCATCGGCGCCGACCACGTCGTGGGTGATCAGCCGCCCATCCGGGGCGAGCTCGCCGACTCGCTCGCGGCCGCCCAGCGTCACCGCTGATCCACCCGCCCGGTAGCTGCCGGCGGCGCCGTCCAGCAGCAGGCGCTGGGCCGGCTGGGACCGGGGAGCGACGACCTGGCCGGTCGCGGCCGTCGAGGTGGCCGGGGGCGCGGGCGCCCGCCAGACGGTGACGCCGGCACCGACCGCGGCCAGCACGGCGACGACACCGGCGAACGCGCCGGCCGTCTGCCGTTTGCGCTGGCGCCGGGCCCGCTCCCGCACGTCGTCGAGGTCACCGGCGTAACCCTTGGCTGTCTGCGCGCTGGCCCGGACCGCGTCGGCCACGTCGCGAGGAATCTCGTCCATGCTCACTCCTTGCCGTCCACGGCCGACCGCAGTGCGCTGAGGCCCCGGGAGAGCCGGCTCTTCACCGTGCCCTCGCTGATGCTCAGTGCCGCGGCCGTCTCGGCAGTCGTCAGATCCAGCAGGATGCGGCAGGTGATCACCGCACGCTGCGGAGTCGGCAGCTGGGCCAGGGCCTCGCGGACGAAGACCGCGCTCTCGTTCAGCTCCGGGCCCGGATGGGCCACGTCGTCGGCCGGCGGGCGCTCCCGGCGCACCTTGCGCCACCAGGAGGTGGCGTAGTTCAACCCGACCCGGAAGACCCAACCGGCCGGATTCTCCAGGCGACTCACGACTGACCAGCGCGTATATGCTCGCGCCATGGCCTCGGCGGTGGCCTCGCCGGCCAACTCGTCGCGGCGCAGGGTCACCGCCAGCGCGCGGTAGACCCGGTCGACGTTGGCACGGTAGAACGCCTCGAATCCGTCCCCCTCGTGCGACATGTCGCCGGGGAGCGGACGGTCGTCGACCGCAGCCACTGAAACCGCCATGCCCCGTACACGCGACAGGCCGCGCCGGGGTTCCCACCGGTTCCTGCTTTTTTCGCCGGCCACCCGATCAGGATGGCCGACGCGCCGACGCACCGGGACCGCGGTGGGCGAAGAGGGTGGAGAACGATGACAACCGGATGTCCGGCCGCGCCCGTCTGAGGGGTGATGACCCGACGGAGGGGTGACGCCATGCGGGATGGTGCCGAAGAGGAGTACACCGAGTACGTCGCTGCCCGGATCCCGGCGCTGCGACGGCTGGCGTTCCTGCTCGCCGGTGACGAGCACCGCGCCGACGACCTGGTCCAGCAGACCATCACCACGCTCTATCTGAAGTGGCGGCGGGCCAGCGCCGCCGCCAACCTCGACGCCTACGTGCGCACCATGCTGGTCCGCACCTATGTGGACGAGAGACGACTGGCGTGGGCCCGGGTCCGGCTGTTCCGGCAGGCACCGGAGCCACCACCGGTCGAGTCCGGCGGTGGTGGCGTCGAGGATCGCCAGGTGGTCCGGGCCGCGCTGGGCCGGTTGCCCCGCCGGCAGCAGGCCGTGCTGGTGCTCCGCTTCTTCTACGACCTGCCGGTCGACGACGTCGCGACGACGCTCGGCTGCTCCACCGGCACGGTCAAGAGCCACACCTCCCGCGGGCTGGCCACGCTGCGACGACTGCTCGGCGAGCCGGAGCTCGCCGCCGCGAATTGACCGCGAACTGAGGAGCCGACATGACATCCGATTTCGATCTTCTGCGCCCCCTCGACACCGAGCCCCGCACCGCGTCCACCGTGGACATCGAGCGGGCGATCGCTGACGGCCGCCGGCAGAGGACGCGCCGCGGCGCCGGCTATGCGGGCGCCGCGTTGACCTTCGTCGCGGTCACCGGCGTCACGATCGCCGCCGGAGCGCTCCGCCACGACGCGTCCCACCCGCCGGCTCCCGGGACCGGCGTCGCCGCCTCCCGGGGCGCGACGACATCCGCTCCGGCCGCCCCCGCCGTGCCGGTGCCGGCGAGTTGCACCGTGCAGCGATTGACCGCGCCGAAAAAGGCGCCGATGGCCCTGATCGGCGGCGCCGACTCCTCGGGCAGCTACTTCGTCGGCCGGTCCTACCCCAAGTCGGGCGGCTATCAGGCCGTCATCTGGCACGACGGCGCCGGGACCGAGGTGCCGCTGCCCGGCGACGAGGAGGAGTCGCTCATCGACGTCAACGCGAGCGGCACCGCGGTCGGCTGGTCCTACGTCCAGCAGAAGCAGGTTCCGTTCGTCTACCACGACGGCCAGGTGTCGCGGCTGGCCGGCGTCGCCGAGGGCTCGGCCGACGCGATCAACGACCGCGGCACGATCGTCGGGGACGACGGCAGCGGTCACCCGCTGCTCTGGTCCTCGGCGACCGCACAGCCGCAACGGCTGCCGGTGCCGGCCGGCGCGACCTCGGCCGGAGCGAGCGACATCGACGAGGACGGCACCGTCATCGGCACGATCGACTACAAGACCCCCTACGTCTGGCTGCCGGACGGCTCGCACCACGCTCTCAAGGTGCCGGATCTCCAGGGCAAGCCGGCCGAGGGCCGGGCCTTCCACATCAGCGGCGGCTGGGTGATCGGGGTGGTGAACGAGGCCGGCACCGGCAAGGACGCCGGGAAGGTGCGGGCGCGGGCCAAAATGGTGACCGCCCGCTGGAACCTCCGCACCGGCGAGGCCCAGCTGTTCGAGGGCTTCGGCGGCACACCGGACGCGGTGAACGCGCAGGGCTGGTTCACCGGGGTGGACCAGCAGGCCGGTGCCGTGCTGCTCGCCGGCGCCAGCACCGTCAAACTGCCCGGCCTGGCCCCGCGCGGCGTGGACGGCTTGGCCGACATCGCCAACACCGTGAGCACCGACGGCAGAACCATCGGCGGCCAGTCGAACGACAAGGACGGGGTGATCCAGCCGGTCGTCTGGCACTGCAAGTAGGCCCCGCCCGGGTGATCAGCCAGCGCGCGGCTCGGCGCGGTCGATCACCCGGCACCGCGGAGATTGGCTCGGCATCGTGACTGGCGCGGGCCGCATTGGGTGGCGCGGGCGCTGCTTGGGGTCGAGGCGTTGCATCGACATCCTGTTGGCCGGACCGATGTCCCGCTGACGGACCAGCATCCCGCTGGCAGACCAGCATCCCGTTGACCGGACCGACATCCCGCTGACAGACCAACATCCCGCTGACGGACCAGCATCCCGTTGACCGGACCGACATCCCGCTGACAGACCAACATCCCGCTGACGGACCAGCATCCCGTTGACCGGACCGACATCCCGCTGACAGACCAACATTCCGTTGGCCGGGCCGACGGGCGCATAGCGGTGTTCGGCTCGGCCAGCGGACATGTCGGTCGAATCGGCGGGCGCGGAGCGGGGCCGCCGTTGGTTGCTGCGGGGGTCAGGCCAGGTTCAGTTGGGGCCAGGAGCTCAGGTCCTTGAGCAGCTGGCGGTCGTGGGTGGCGACGACGACTGCCGCGGGGGTGTGCAGGAGGGCTTCGGTCAGTTCGTCGACCAGGGTGATCGACAAGTGATTGGTGGGTTCGTCGAGCAGCAGCACGTGGGGCTCGGCGGCGAGCAGCGACGCCAGGTCCAGCCGCCGCCGCTGGCCCATCGACAGCCGGTGGGCCGGGCGGTCGAGATCACTTGCGGTCAGCAGTCCGAGTTCGATCGGTGCCAGGGAGGTCGGATCGCCGGAGCGGTTCGCCGACGCCCGGTGGGAATTGCCTGCGGATCGATGCCCGGTGGCGTTCACCTCGGACGAAGTGATCGGCCCAGAGGCCTCGGACGACGAGACTGACTGAGACTTCTCGGACGACATGACCAGCCGGGAGTCCTCGGCCGATGTGACCACCCGGGAGTCCTCGGACGACGCGGCCAACCGGGAGCCCTCGGCCGACGCGGCCAACCAGGAGCCCTCGGCCGACGTGACCAGCCGGGAGTCCTCGGCCGACGCGGCCAGCCAGGAGCCCTCGGCCGACGTGACCAGCCGGGAGTCCGTGGCCGACGCGGCCAACCAGGAGCCCTCGGCCGACGTGACCAGCCGGGAGTCCGTGGCCGACGTGGCCAGCCGGGAGTCCTCGGACAGCATGGCTGATCGGGACTTTTCGGACGGCGTGTCTGACGGAGATTCCTGGGTGAGGAGGGCGATTCGGATATCGGTGGGGTGGGTTGCGGCGCCGGCGGTTGGGGTCAGTAGGCCTGCCAGGAGGGATAGCAGGGTTGACTTGCCGGTGCCGTTCGGGCCCGTTATCAGCAGGCGGGAGCCGGAATTGAGGGTCAGGGTCACCGGGGTTCGGAGGCGGCCGGTCAGCTGGAGACGGTCGGCGGTCAGCAAAGCGCGGCCGGGGATCGCCGGCAGCGAAGGCATCCGGAAGCGGCCCGGGGGCTGCGGGGCGGTGACCGCGTGGCGGAGCAGTTCGTCCTGGCGGCGGTGCACCGAGCGGACCAGGCCCGGTGCGCGGGTGGCCCGCTTGTGCCGGCCGGTCCCCTTGTCCGGGCGCCAGCCGGTGACCAGGCGGTCCTGCGCGCCGGTCAGCTCCTCGGCGAGACGTTTCGCCGTCGCGGTCTGCTGCTCGTAGGTTTGCTCCCAGCGGGCCAATGCGGCGGCCCGGCCGGCCTGGTAGCCGGGATAGCCGCCACCGTAGACAGCCGGGCGCCCGTCCACTGTGGGGTCCAGGTCCAGGATCGTGGTGGTCACGTCACGCAGCAGCGCTCGGTCGTGGCTGACCAGGACCACCCCGCCGGGATGTGACCGCAGCCGGGCGGTGAGGAAGTCGAGGCCGTCGGCATCCAGGTGGTTGGTCGGCTCGTCGAGCAGCAGGAAGTCGTGGGTGGCGCCGAGCAGGCAGGCCAGCCGGACCCGGTAGCGCTGACCGACCGAGAGCGTGGCCAACAGCCGGTCCCGGTCGGTGACCGCGCCGAGCTGCTCCAGCGCGAGGTCGATCCGGCGATCGGCATCCCAGGCGTCGAGCAGCTCGACCGCGTCAAGCGCCCGGGCGTAATCGTCACCCGCACCGGAGAGACCGCCGGCGAACGGCCCGGCATAACCATCGGTTGCACTGGACCGATCACCGGCCAGCGACCCGGCATAACCACCGTCCGCGCCGGATCGATCGCGGGTGAACGACCCGGCATCACCGTCGCCCGCGCCGGACCGATCGCGGGTGAACGACCCGACGTGATCGTGGCCCGGGTCGGAATAGGCGCCGGCGAGCGCCTGAGCTGCCTCGTCGAGGGCGAACAGCGCAGCACGGGCGTCAGCGAGCGCGGCCTCGATCAGGGTGCCGACCGTTTCGCCCGGGGCGAAGGAGAGTTCCTGGTCGGCGACACCGAGGGTGCCGGTGAGCCGGACCTCGCCGGCGTCCGGGGGCAGGGTGCCGCTGAGCACCCGTAGCAGGGTGGTCTTGCCGCGGCCGTTCTCGCCGACGATCCCCCAGCGGGAGCCGGGCGAGACGGTGAGAGCCAGATTGGACAGACCGGCGCGGTCGGCGCGGATTCCGGTGGCGACGAGTTGGGCGCGGGCGCGCGCGGGCAGAGTGATGGTGACAGGCATGCCGATTCTTCCCCTGAGCTGAGGGCTGCGGATGGACAGCGGCGAGCCACCCGCGGCGCGATGCGCTCAGCGGGCCGGCTCGGGGAAGCTCAGAGGTAGAACTGGTTCGGCACGGCGACGACGCTACCCGGAACGAGGCCGGGCGGCCGACCGATTTACTGGTGCGGCACCGAGACGACGCCACCCGGACCGGGTCGAGCCAGGCCGCGCCGAGCCAGGCCAGGCCGCGCCGCGTCGGGCCGGGCCGGGTCAGGCCGCGCCGCGTCGGGCCGGGTCAGGCCGCGTCGGGCCGGGCCGGGTCAGGCCGCGCCGCGTCGGGCCGGGCCGGGTCAGGCCGCGCCGGGCCGGGTCAGGCCGCGCGGCGTCGGGCCGGGTCGGGCCGGGTCAGGCCACGTCGGGCGGCCGACCGGTTTACTGGTGGGGCTCGACGCCGAAGGCGACGTCCAGGCGGTACTTGGTGCCGTCGTAACGGGACTCGCTCAGCTCCAGCGGACGGCCCTCCTGGTCCAGGATCAGCCGCTCCTCGACCAGCAGCGCGCTGCCGACCGGCACGCCCAGCTCCTTGGCGTCCTCCTCGTTCGCCGGCTGCGCGGTGATCGTCGAGGTGCCGCGGGTCGGCACCCGGCCGAGCGCGACCAGCGCCTCGTGCACCGACCCGGAGAGGTCGAAGTCGAGCAGCGCGCTGAGCACCCCCGGATAGCAGGCGTGCTCGAAGGCGAACGGGTCGCCGTCGGCCTGCCGGACCCGGTAGATCGCCACCACGTCGCCGGCCCGCTGCCGCAGCCGGGTGGCCTCGATCACGGTGGCCGGCCGCAGCTCGGCGCTGACCACCCGGGACGACGGGACCTTGCCCTGCTTGCGGATCTCCTCGCTGAGCCGGATCAGGTTGTCCGCGCGGCGCGGCCCGGTGGGCACCGCCACGAACGTGCCGCGGCCGGGCGCTCGGTACGCCAACCCGTCGTTCACCAGCTGGGTGACCGCGGCCCGGGCGGTCATCCGGCTCACCCCGAACTCGCGGGCCAGCTCCGGCTCGGAGGGCAGCGGATCGTGTGGCCGCGCCTTGGCGATCCGCGCTCGGAGTTCCTGCTCGATGCGGAAGTAGCGCGGCGCGAAGTCTGGTCCGGCGGACATGACGCACACCCTACCGACCCCACCAACCTGTCTAGACAGGTGGCTGTCTAGACAGGTACGGTTCGGTGCCATGGACTTCACCGTCTCGCAGATCGCCCGCATGATCGACCACTCGATCCTCCAGCCGCAGTTCACCGTCGAGGACGTGCGGTCGGGCTGTGCTGTCGCGGCGAAATACCAGGTCGCCTCGGTGTGCGTGCGCCCGTCCGACGTGCCGTACGCGGTCGAGCTGCTGCGCGGCACCGAGGTCCGGGTGGGCACCGTGATCGGCTTCCCGCACGGGGACACCAGCACCGAGGTGAAGGTGGCCGAGACCGAGCAGGCGGTGGCCCGCGGCGCCAGCGAGATCGACATGGTGATCAACATCGGCTGGCTGCGCTCGGGCGACATCGCGGCGGTGGAGACCGAGATCAAGGAGATCGTGCGGGCGGCCGGCGAGGCGCACGTCAAGGTGATCCTGGAGACGGCGTACCTGACCGACGAGGAGAAGCTGGCGGCGTGCTGGGCGGCCGAGCGGGCCGGGGCGGCGTTCGTGAAGACCTCGACCGGCTTCGCTCCGACCGGCGCGACGATCGACGACCTGGCCCTGATGCGCTCGGCGGTGTCGCCAAAGGTGCAGGTCAAGGCGTCCGGCGGGATCCGCAGCCTGGACACCCTGCTGGCGATGGCCGCGGTCGGCGTGACCCGGTTCGGCTCGTCGGCCACCGCCGAGATCCTGGACGACCTGGCCCGGCGACAGGTGACCACGTACGCCCGTCGCGCCTGAGCCACGGCGGCACAGGGCGCCGATGACCACGCGCCACAAGCGCTGAAGTCCCCGGGCCGGGCCCCACAAGGGTCCGGTCCGGCGGTCCCCCCACCGACGATCATGGATGACCCGTACGTTTATGATCTTGGCGCGTGATCCACAAAAGTCTGTCCATAGTGGTGGCGACTGGATTGATCGGTGCCGCCACCCTGTTCGGCGCCGCCCCGGCGTACGCCGACGAGACCGAAACCTCCGAACCACCCCGCGTTGAGCTGGTCCTCGACGTCAGCGGCTCGATGCGCGCCGCCGACATCGACGGCGAGACCCGGATCGCGGTGGCCAAGCGCGCCTTCAACAAGGTGGTCGACGCGCTGCCGGAGAACACGCAGCTCGGCATCCGGGTGCTCGGCGCCACCTATCCCGGCAAGAACAAGAAGATCGCCTGCAAGGACACCCAGCAGATCGTCCCGGTCGGGCCGGTCAACGCGGTCCAGGCCAAGAACGCGATCGCCACCCTGAAGCCGACCGGGTACACCCCGATCGGCCTGGCGCTGAAGAAGGCCGCCGAGGACCTCGGCGACACCGGCTCGGTACGGCGGATCGTCCTGATCACCGACGGCGAGGACACCTGCACCCCGCCGGACCCGTGCGAGGTGGCCCGCGAGCTGGCCGCACAGGGCACCCACCTGGTCGTCGACACGCTCGGCCTGACCCCTGACGAGAAGACCCGCAAGCAGCTGGTCTGCATCTCCACCGCGACCGGCGGCACCTACGCCGCGGCGAAGAGCGAGGAGGAGCTGACCGACCGGGTGCAGCAACTGGTCGACCGGGCCGCGGTGCCGCCGCCGGTGCAGCCGGCCGTGGTCACCGGCACCGCCGACTGCACCAACGCGCCGCTGCTCGCCCCGGGCGTCTACACCGACCGGGAGAAGATCAGCGAGCACCGCTTCTACCGGGTGGCCGTGCAGCCCGGCCAGGAGCTGCGGGCCTCGGTGAGCATCTCGCTCGACCGGGCGCTGAACCCGGACTACGGGGTGCTCCTGAAAGCCGCGAGCAGGGACGGCCGGGAGCTGGTCCGCGGCGTGGACGCGGGCAGCGGGCGCGCGGACGTGCTGTCCGCAGGTCTGCGCTGGTCGGCCGACGAGCAGAAGGCGGACGCCAAGGCGTCGGCCGACGCGGCGGACGCGGACGACGCGGACGAGCCGGCCGACTCCGCCACCGAGCTGTGCCTGATCGTCAGCAACTCCTTCGCGGCGGCCGTGACCGCGGCCGGGCCGGGCATGCCGGTCGAGCTGAGCATCGACCTGGTCGACGCGTCGCACGCGCCGGACGCCCCCGGCCTCGGCCGCGGCTTCCTGTTCCTGCTGGTCCTGGCGATCGCCGGGCTGGTCGCCGGCGTGCTGGCCGGCTGGATCACCCGGTACTGGGTGGCCACCTGGAGGGAGAACTGATGAGGATCAAGCACCTCGCGCTGGCCGGTGCCGCGATCTTCGGCATCGCGGCCGTGCCGGCGCCGGCGTTCGCCGACGACCCGCAGCCGATCGCCCCGGTGAAGACCGCCGGGACCTCGTTCCTGACCGCCGTGGCGATCACCGCGAACCAGCCGGTCGAGGTCGGCGCGGTCACCGGCGACTACCTGTACTGGCAGTTCACCGCGGAGGCCGGCCAGCGCCCGGACCTGGCCGCGTCGGTCACCCTGCCCGCCGACGGCCGCACCGGCGACGAGTCGTGGATCATCGAGGTCTTCGACGGGTTGCGCCGCCGGCAGGCCTGCGTGGCCGGCGAGCAGAGCCCGGTGGCGGCCCGGGACGCGGCGCAGGTGACGCTCGGCTGCCGGATCCGGCAGGTCCGGTCGTGGGCCGAGCCGCAGGACGGCGATCCGCTGCCGGGCACCTACTACGTGCGGCTGTCCAGCACCAAGGTGCCGGAGGCGGACCTCGGCCTGCCGCTCAAGGTGCGCCTGACGCTGACCGCCGAGAAGGGTGACCTCGACGCCGACCAGGGCGAACTGGCCAAGCCGCTGGTTCCGAACAACCAGCCCGGCACGGTGCTGACCGGTCCGGCGCCGTCGGCGTCGCCGTCCGCGGAGGTCGAGGAGAGCAGCTTCAGCATGGACTGGCTGCCGGACTTCTCCGGCCGCTGGTTCTGGACCGCCGGCGGCGGCATCCTCGCCGCCCTGACCGGCCTGTTCGGTTTCTCCCTGACCCGGCGCCGCCGCCGCGCCTGAGAAGAAGCCCGGGACCGGAGACCGGTCCCGGGTTTTCCTTTTCCGCAACCACCCGCGGACAATGAAGAGGGCGGAGATCGTTGTGGACGCGCAGCGGCCAGATCTCCGCCCTCGGCCCGCGCGGGAGCATGCGATCCGCACCCCGCTGGGCCTGCGTATATGAAGGTCCTGAATTTAAAAATCGTCGTCGAAGGTGACGCTGCCGGAAACTCCCACCTGGTAGGCGGAGACGCGGCGCTCGAAGAAGTTCGACAATTCCTGGACGTCCTGCAGCTCCATGAACGCGAACGGATTCTTGCTGCCGTAGACCGGCGCGATGCCCAGCGCCTGGAGGCGCCGGTCGGCGACGTGCTGCAGGTACTCCCGCATGTCGCCCAGCGACATCCCGCTCACCCCCTGTTCCAGCAGGTCGGCGGCGAACTGCACCTCGCACTCCACGGCCTCGGCGAGCATCTCCCGGACCTGCTGCTCCATGTCCGCGTCGAACAGGTCCGGCTCCTCGCGGCGCACCTGGTCGACCACGTCGAAAGCGAACGCCATGTGCATGCTCTCGTCACGGAACACCCAGTTGGTGCCGGACGCCAGACCCTGCAGCAAACCGCGGGACCGCAGGAAATAGACGTAGGCGAAGGCGCCGTAGAAGAACAGCCCCTCGATGCACGCCGCGAAGCAGATCACGTTGAGCAGGAACGCCCGCCGGTCCGCCTTGGAGGACAGGGCTCGCAGCTCGAAGATCGAGTCGATCCATTTGAAACAGAACTCCGCCTTGCGCGCGATCGACGGAATGTTGTCGACGGCGGCGAAAGCGGCCGCGCGCTCGTCCAGATCCGGCACATAGGTGTCCAGCAGATTCAAGTAGAACTGGACGTGCACCGCCTCCTCGAACAGCTGCCGGGACAGATAGAGCCGGCCCTCCGGGGAGTTGACGTGCTGATAGAGGTTGAGCACCAGGTTGTTCGCGACGATCGTGTCGCCGGTGGCGAAGAACGCCACCAGCCGGCTGACCAGGTGCTTCTCCGCGTCCGACAGGGTGGCCAGGTCGGCCAGGTCACCGTGCAGGTCGACCTCCTCGACCGTCCAGGTGTTCTTGATGGCGTCCTTGAACCGGTCGAAGAAGTGCGGATACTTCATCGGCCGCAGGGTCAGGTCCATTCCGGGATCGAGCAACATTACTGGCACGCCTCACACGATTCGGGGTTTTCCAGGGAGCAGACCTCGGCCGGGGTGAGCGCCGGGATCACCGAGACGGTGGCCTGCTGGATCCGCGTCGCCGGGCGGGAGCGGAGGTAATAGCTGGTCTTCAGCCCGGACTTCCAGGCGTAGAGGTACATCGACGACAGTTTGCCGATGGTCGGCGCGGCCAGGAACAGGTTCAGCGACTGTGACTGGTCGATGAACGGCGCCCGGGCGGCGGCCAGGTCGATCAGCGCACGCTGCGGCAGCTCCCAGGCCGTACGGAAAAGGTCCTTGATCTCGGCCGGCAGGCCGGCGATGTCCTGGACCGAACCCTCGGCCCGTTTGATCGCCTCCCGGATCTCGGGCGTCCACCGGCCGCGCGCCTTCAGCTCGGCCACCAGATAGGTGTTGACCTGGAGGAACTCGCCGGACATGGTTTCCCGCTTGAACAGGTTGGAGACCTGCGGCTCGATGCACTCGTAGCAGCCGGCGATCGACGCGATCGTGGCGGTCGGCGCGATCGCGACCAGCAGCGAGTTGCGGAGACCGTGCGCCGCGATCCGCTCCTTCACCGCGGCCCAGCGGGTCGGCTGGCCGAGCGGCGCGCCCCACAGCTCGGGGTGCAGGCGACCGGCCGCGGCCCGGGTCTGCGGGTACGCCGGGTGCGGCCCGAACTCGGCGGCCAGCCCGGCCGACGTCTCCAGCGCGGTCAGCAGGATCTCCTCCTGCACCCGGGTGGACAGCTCCTTGGCCGCGGCCGAGTCGAACGGCAGCTTCAGCGTGAAGAACGCGTCCTGCAGCCCCATCAGCCCCAGCCCGACCGGGCGCCACCGCGGGTTCGACGCGGCGGCCTGCACCGACGGGTAGTAGTTGATGTCGATCACCCGGTCCAGGAAGACCACCGCGGTGCGCACGGTCGCCCGCAGCCGCTCCCAGTCCACCCCGTCGGCCGTGGTGTGCGCGCCCAGGTTGATCGAGCCGAGGTTGCAGACGGCCGTCTCGTCGTCGCTGTTCACCTCGAGGATCTCGGTGCACAGGTTGGACAGGTGGATGGTGTTGCCGGGCGCGCCGGTCTGGTTGGAGAGCGCGTTCGACCGGTCCTTGAAGGTCATCCAGCCGTTGCCGGTCTGCGCCAGCGTCCGCATCATCCGCCCGTAGAGGTCCCGGGCCTTGACCGTTTTAACCGCTTTCACCGAGGCTTTCCGGTACGCCTCCGTGAACTCCTCGCCGAACAGGTCGGGCAGCTCCGGCGCGTCCGAAGGGTCGATGAGATGCCAGTCCTCGTCGGCCTCCACCCGGCGCATGAACTCGTCCGGGATCCAGTTGGCCAGATTCAGATTATGGGTACGCCGGGAGTCCTCGCCGGTGTTGTCGCGCAGCTCCAGGAACTCCTCGATGTCCGGGTGCCACGGCTCCAGGTAGACGCAGGCCGCACCCTTGCGCCGGCCGCCCTGGTTGACCGCGGCGACCCCGGCGTCCAGCGTCTTCAGGAACGGGACGATGCCGTTCGACCGGCCGTTGGTGCCGCGGATCAGCGCGCCCCGGCCGCGGACCCGGGACCAGGCGATGCCGATGCCCCCGGAGAACTTCGACAGCTTGGCGACCTGGTGGTACCGCTCGTAGATCGAGTCCAGCTCGTCCTTGGGCGAGTCGACCAGGAAGCACGAGGACATCTGCGTGTGCCGGGTGCCGGAGTTGAACAGGGTCGGTGAGCTGGGCAGATAGGCCAGGCTGGAGATCAGCCGATAGAAGCCGATCGCCTCGTCCGGGGTGCGGGACAGGCCGCAGGCGACGCGGAGCAGCCAGTACTGCGGGGTCTCCAGCGGGGTGCGCTTCGTCGGGTGCTTGAGGAGGTAGCGGTCGGCCACCGTGCGGAGGCCGAAATACTCGAACCGGAGGTCGTTGGCCGGATCGATCGCGGCGTCCAGTTCGGACCGGAACCTGGTGACGAAGGCCAGCGTGTCGTCGCTGATCAGGCCCTGCTCGTGGCCGAGCGCGATCGACTCGCTGAAGCGGGTGACGCCGTGCTCGCGGACCTCCTGGGTGACCAGGTCGATCAGCAGCCGGGCGGCCAGCCTGGAGTACTGCGGCTCCTCGCCGATCAGCTCAGCGGCCGTCTGAATCGAGAGTTTGTCCAGCTCCTCGGTGGTGGCACCGTCGTAGAGCCCGCTGATCGTCCGGGTCGCCACGCGCAGCGGATCGACCTCGTCCAGCCCGGTGATCCAGCGCTCCACGGCCGCGACGATCCGGTTGACGTCGACCGGCGTCAGCTCGCCGTTGCGCTTGCGCACCCGCATGACCTGCCGGCGCTGCCCCGGGACGGTTGTCGTCTGCGGGCTCGCGTCCAGGCCCGTTCCCGGGCTGTTCTCCGGATTCTTTACCGGGCTACTCTCCGGGCTCTTTTCCGGACTGTTCTCCGGGCCCTTCTCCGGACTGTTCTCCGGGCTCTTTTCCGGGCTTCTCTCCGGCGTGAGCGTCATGGCCCTCTTCCCTCGCGAGTCGGCGCGCGGGAAGACACCACACTGCCCGCCGGGCGCGTGGGCGCACGGCGGCAACGAAGGCGTCGGCCGTCCCACGCGGCCTTCGACCGCCGCACACGGTCGCGTGCGGCGCGCTGGCAGGTCTTCGGACTCGTGGGCGCTCTCGAAAGAACCTACTGGCCGTCGCTTCCCAGACCTCACGGTCCAGTGCTCGATGACGGCGGTCGTTCCCACTCACCGCTGCGGGGCAGTCCCGGTCTCACACCGGATTCCCTCTTGCCTCGGACGCTCCCGGGGAGCGGCCGAACCAGCTGCGATCGAGACTATATATGGGCACGACACCGTCCACGCAACGCCAGATGGTGTGTCGCGCGCCCCTACTGCCGTCAACCACGCCGGCCGAACAGCCTCCGGCCCCATTCGCGCAGCAGCAGCACCAGCAGGAAGAACGGAATGAGGGCGACGCAGGCGATGACCATGGCGACGGCGGTGACCCAACCGCGAGAGGGGACTACGGGACGCGAGAAGCCGATGGTTCCCCTGCTGCTCTGGTTCTCACCGATCGTGAACGTGTCCCCGGGCTTCTCCCCCTTGAAGAAACCTGGCTGGTCGATCGTCAATCGGGTTCCGTTCCAGCCCCAGTTGACCGATACCGTGCACGCATCGTAATAACCGAACCCCTTAAAGGTGACTGGCCCACGGCGCGCACAACTCACAACGGTCGCATCCCCCGTCCGTCTCGCCTCGGCGAAGTCGTGCCCGCTGAAACGCTCGACGGTCATCGCTGTGGTGAGCAGGACGAACAAGACGAACAGAAGAACCACGAGGACGACAAGGTCACCGGCCCATGCACCGCGCCGCACCTCTACGACCGGACCGTTCCGGTCGCCGCCCTCCCTCGCCGCCCGCGACTTGGCGCGACGAGCCTCGGCCTCAGCCATCAGCTCGGCCAGACGACGTTTCCGATAAGCCGCCCGATCCTCTGTCATCGCACACCTCTGCACGCGATCATTGCGGAATCTCGATGTCCGGCGGTGTGGGTCCGCCTTTTCGCAGGGCGTCTCCAGCAGCACCACCGTTCTGGATGCTGTTGCCCCGGAGGCCTTCGCGCAGCGCATCCACCGCGATCCTCGCTTTCGTACCGTAGACGACATCATCCGTCTGAGCGAAGGTTCGATACGCCGCCTTGAACGCAGCCCGCGCACCTTCGCTGTCCGCGATGTAGCCGTCGGCCTCAGCCACCTTCGCCGAGTTCAGGAACACCGAACTGAAGATGGCCTCATCGACGAATTTGTTGAACCGGTCGCATGCCGCCAGCACCCGGGAAAACCGGCCGCCCAGTTCGGCGACGGCATCGGTGAGCCGCTGCAGGACCTTGGTAATCCTGCCGGTGTATTCGGCGACCAACAGCGCCACCTCGGCTATCACCTTGGGAATCGTCACGACCATCAGCGCCTGCAGGGCCTTCGAGATCGACGCGCCCACGACTTCAGCAATGAGATCGCGGACTGTATTACGCACCACGCCGACGATCGCGCCGGCGATCAGCGTCGCCTCCGCCATGGCGCTGGCTACCTCACCCATGGCGAGAACCGCATCGGCCATACCAGCCGCCTTCGCCCGGTAGGCGGTCACGGCCTCCGCCTGCCAGGGCGCGGTGTTCGAGGTCACCTGACGCGCGAAGAAGTCCACGGTCTGATAGACCCGCTCCTGCATGTTGCGCCAACTGGCGGCGTGCCCCTCGATCTCCTTCGGGTCGCCGGCCAGCCAGTCCAACGGCTGGCGCAGAACGTCGAGATGCTCCATGAGCCAGCCGACGCCCGCCGCGAAGACTGCCTGGAACGGGTCGATGACGGCACCGAGCGCGCTCAGTCCGACCACACCGAGATTGCCGAATCCGGTGAGGTAATCGCGCTGAGTGAAGCCATCCTTGGCACTCATCGCGGCCTCGAGGACGCCGGCTCCCTCGAACCACTTGGTGTCCGTCGCCGACGCGGCCAGCGGGGCCCGCGACATCGCGACCGCGTCACTCATCGTGTCCCTCGCAGGTGCGTAGCCGCGTCCCGGTCGGTCCCCTCGAACACGGCAGCCATGGCCCGCAGTTCGTCGGCGAGGGCCTGCATGCCGTCGACCGCCTTGCGCATCGCGTCGATCGCCTCGTCGCCGTGCGGATTCAGGTACCGCGTCGTGAACAGCGGCCCGATCAGGTATCCATAAGCGCTGGTCGACGTCCGGATCTGCGCGCCCGCCGCCCGCACCTCGTCGAGCATCCGGCCGACCTCGTCGACGTCGCGGGCGTGCCGGCGCACGTCGTCCGGCGGGATGTCGAGGCTCACCGGCGCCGCTCCTCGTCCTCGGCGGCACTCGGGTACCGCTGCGCGTACGCGTCGTTGATCAGCGCTGCCGTCCCGGAGTCCGAACCGTAGACCGCCCGCACCATCTCACCGACCCGCTCGGCGAGCCGCCCCTGCGCCCGCCGGGACGTCTCGAGCACCAGGCGAGCCAGCTCCTGCCGGGACACGCGATCGGCCTCGGGGTGGAACTCCAGACCCGCCAGCCCACCGGCCGAGTTGATCCGCACGGTCATCTCGCCGCCGGGGGCGTGCTCGGTCACCTCGGTCGCCTCGAGCTCGGCGCTGAACCGGAGTGTCTGCTGGGTACGCTCCTCGACCTGCGCCTGAAAGGCACGCAGATCGTCCTCCGGGTCGAACCGCACGGTCCTCACCTCCCGCCGCGTGGGACTGGACTCCCTGACTCAGCCCACGCCGGACGGCCGCGATCGGTTCAACCCGGGCGCCGTGCTCCGCACGTTGGCACGCGGGCACGGCACGGCGGGGCGCCTCCGGAGAAGCGCCCCGCCGGTTCCGACGAGGATCAGCAGGGGCCGAGGTCCTGCCACTGCTCGGTCCAGCCAGGCTCCGAGCCCTGCGTCCAGTACCGCGCCTTCCACAGGTGCTTGCCCTGGCCGGAGGCCGGGCCGTTCGGGTCGCCGTACTTGCTCTTCTCGTGCTTGACCAGGTTGCCGCCCAGGTAGACGCTGCTGAACTGCCACTCCGGCGCGTTCGAGCAGCCGGTGGCCGGCGGCTGCGAGGTGGGCGGGGACGAGGGCGGCGTCGAGGACGGGGTCACCGGCGGCGTGCTGGGGTTGGAGCAGGTGCCGCTGGAGGCGACGGTGTCCAGGAACGCCGTCCCGCCGGAGCGGTAACCGGCCGCCTGCGCGGTGGCCTGGGCCGGCGACAGCACCTGGTTCTTGGCGAACAGCACCCAGTCGACCTGCTGGTTGTACGTGCTCTTCCCGCCGGTGTGGGTGGCCAGGTCGATGAACCACAGGTTCCAGTTGATCGTCATGGTCTGCCGCGGGAAGTACTTCCCGCCGTGGTCGCCGACCTGTACCCCGTCGATCCAGTAGACGACGTGCCCGTTCGCCACCTGGGCGACCAGGTCGTGCCAGCCGTCCAGACTGGACCGCTGCGAGGAGTGCAGGTTGTCCGCGTACCAGGGCTCGTTCCGGTACGTGTACCAGGTCGTCTGGTAGTTGATCGGCCCGGTCTCGCCCCAGCCGCCGTTCGGCAGGTACTCGGAGATGTCCAGCTCGCTGTAGGTCGGGTCGAGATCCCCGTTCAGCGGGCTGATGGTGAAGAACGTCTCGTTGATGTGGTCGCCGTCGTTGCCGGACACGGGTGTGTCGCTGAACCGGACCCGGCTGGCGTAGGTGCCCTCCAGGTACCGCTTCTGGGTGGAGTAGAGCTCGGCGTGCCCGGTCCCGGCCGCGGTGCCGTCGGTGTACGCGGTGAGCTGGGCGACCTTGTCGCCGTTCGAGGTGGGGAAGGTGATGTTGGCCGGCGACCAGTTCGCCCCGGCCACACCGGGCCCGCCCTGGTAGCTGCGCGGCGTCCAGCCGTTCGCGGTCAGCGCCGCGTCTGAGGACGAGCTGTAGTGGAAGTCGTCGAACAGGTAACCGCAGTCGGCCGCCGAGGCGGGGGCGCCGGAGCTCAGGGCGACGATGCCCGAGGCGGCCAGCACGGCCGCGGCTATCCCGGCGAATCTCTTAGCAAGCACGGGGGACTCCAATCGAAGACCGCGCCGGTGGTCATTCCGGTGCGGAGGTACCGGTGGAAAGCGGTAGCCCTGGCTGACCGGCAGGGCGGCCAGACCCTGCGCCAGGACGTACCGGGTCCGGGTCGGGATCGAGATCCCTAGGCGGTACGCCGGATGCGCCCGGCGTACCGCGCTTCCAGTCGCGCGTTGTGTTCCTTGCCGCCGGGCACGTTGTCCGACAGGTAGACCGGCGGGGTCTCCCCGGCGTCGAGCAGGTTGGCGACCACGTCGGTGACCAGTTGCTGGGCCAGCAGCGCCGCGGTGATCGAGGAGACCGCGCCGACCGCGCCGCCGCCCGGGAGCGGCAGGACCGCGTCGCCGTACGGCGCCCCGTTGTCCAGCACCACGTCGGCGATCTCGCCGAGTTTGCGCCCGCTCGGGTGCCGGGACGCGACGCCGGCCGAGTGGTCCGCCGAGGTGATCGCCACCAGCGGGTGCCCACGCTCCTTGACCAGCAGCGCCATCTCGACGACCGCGCCGTTGATCCCGGAGTTCGAGGCGATCACGAAGGCGTCGTCCGGCTTGATCGGGGCGAGCTGGTAGAGCCGGTGGGCGATCGCGGTGTCGCGCTCCACCATCGGGTCGGCCAGCGCGTCGAGCGGGTCGCCGCCGTAGAGCACGATGTCGCGCAGCGCGATCCGGTTGGTCGGCACCAGCCCGCCGGCCCGGCCGGCTATCTCCATGGCGAACGCCTCGGAGTGGCCGCAGCCGAAGGCCTGGATCACCCCGCCACTACGGACCGTTGTGGTGAGCAGCTCGGCGGCCCGCCGCTTCTCCTCGCTCTGACCGGCGCCGACCCGGTCCACCACGGTCCGGATCCGGTGCAGGAAGTCACTGCTGGTGACACCGCTCTCTCCGGTCACGTCGGACATCCTTTTCATCGACGGCTGTTGCCGATGAAAATTACGACTATGACGAAGCCTAGTCAACAAGAAATTTCCATGCTTCGATCAGCGACATGGGGCAGGAGATCGGCGGCGCGGAGAGGGCGCGGGCGGCTACCCGACGGTATGACCGGTTTGAGATAGCCGCATTCATAGATGTGAATGAAATTCTCTCCTCAGCGCCCCACCCGGGCGCACCCCCGGGACCGAGGAGAACCGAAGATGCGCAGATGGCTGACCCTCCTGGCCGCCTTCCTCACCGCAGCGACGATGGGCGTCCTGGCCGCCCCCGGAGCCGCCCACGCCGACGCGAACGTGGTCGGCGGCACCCGGGCGGCACAGGGCGAGTTCCCGTTCATGGTCCGGCTGTCGATGGGCTGCGGCGGCGCCCTGTACAGCCCCAACCTGGTGCTCACCGCGGCGCACTGCGTCGGCCGGACCGGCGCGAACAGCTCGATCACCGCGACCCTCGGCGTGGTCGACCTGAACTCGTCCAGCCGGATCACCCGGAAGTCGAACTACGTCTACCGGGCGCCCGGCTACACCGGCAGCGGCAAGGACTGGGCGCTGATCCGGCTGTCCAGCCCGGTCAACGGCGTGGCCACGCTGCCGATCACGACCACCACCGCGTACGACTCGGGCACCTTCACCATCGCCGGCTGGGGCGCCGCCACCGAGGGCGGCTCGCAGCAGCGCTACCTGCTCAAGGCGACCGTCCCGTTCGTCAGTGACGCCACCTGCAACTCCCGCTCGATGTACAACGGCGAGATCATCGCGACCGACGAGATCTGCGCCGGCTACACCTCCGGCGGGGTGGACACCTGCCAGGGCGACTCGGGCGGCCCGATGTTCCGCCGGAACGCGTCCGACGCCTGGGTCCAGGTCGGCATCGTGAGCTGGGGCGACGGGTGCGCGCGGCCGAACAAGCCGGGCGTCTACACCCAGGTCAGCTACTTCGCCTCGTCGATCGCGGCGGCCGCGACGAGCCTGGGAGGCTGAGCGGGAAGAACGGCAAGGCTGGTCCCGGCGGTCAGGCGAGCTACCTTCGCCTGACCGCCGCGATGCTTGCGCGTGAGGACGAACCGGCCGGGAATTCCGCAACGATTCCCGGCCGGCTCACCCCCATCGTAAGGATCACTACCGTCGGACCGGCAACCCCGAGGAAGGACGAGCCGCCAGATGACCGGATTCGCCGCACGCCTCCGCAGGGCCACCATGGCCGGGCATCGCGACGCCGAGACCCGCGGCTTCGTCACCCGGCTGCTCGGCGGGGCCGTCCCGCCGGCCGGTTTCGCCGCCCTGACCGCGCAATATCTGTTCATCTACCGGGAGCTGGAGAGCGCCGCCACGGCCATGCTGGAGGACCCGGTGGCCGGCGGCTTCGCCGATCCCGCCCTCGCCCGGGTCGCCGCCCTGGAGTCCGATCTGGCCCACCTGTACGGCCCGGACTGGCCGTCCGCCGCCGAGCCGATCGAGGCCACCCGGGCGTACACCGCCCGGCTGCGCGAGCGCTGCTCCACCTCGCCGGCCCACTTCGTGGCCCACCATTACGTGCGCTACCTGGGCGACCTCTCCGGCGGCCAGCTGGTCGGCAGCCGGGTCGCCACCGTCTACGGCCTCGGCCGGGCCGGGACGGCGTTCTACCGCTTCGACCGGATCCCGGACCCGAAGGTCTACAAGGCCGCCTACCGCGCCCGCCTGGACGCCCTCGCCCTGCCACCCACCGAGCTGGACACCCTGGTCGCCGAGGCGCGGCACGCGTTCGCGCTGAACGCCGCCGTCTTCCAGGAGCTGGGCACGACCTACCCGGGAGACCTGGTCCCGGCCGCCTGAGAACACCGCGGGTGCAGGCCCCGGCTGGTGCTGAGCGGTGTCTCGCGAGCCCGGAAGGACCCGTACGCGCCAGCCGGGGAACCCGGAGGCGCGCCGCGACCTCGGGCGGCAGCGGCCCGGCGCGGGCCGTTCACGGGGCCCGGTCACGGGCGGGACAGCGATGCGGCTCGGCCACCGGCGGCCCCGCTATGGGCGTACCGAAAGAATCTGCTCCGCGGCGTTGGCCGGGCCGTCGGTCGCGGCATAGACCTCGCGGATCGCCTCCGCCGCGCGCCGGTATCGACCGTCGGTGAGCAGCTCGCTCGCCAGCGCCGTCAGGCGCGACGACCCGGCCTGCCGCGGCGCCACCCACCGGGCCGCCCCGCGCCGCTCCAGCAGCGTCACGTTGAGGTCCTGCTCCAGCTGCAGCGGAATGCCGAGCAGCGGCACCCCGGCGGCCATCGCGGTCTGCACACTTCCCTGCCCGCCGGCGGTCACCGCGAGATCGACCCGCGGCATCACCAGGTGGCTGGGCAGCACGCCGCCGACCATGACCTGGTCGTCGGCGAGGTCGGCGAGGTCGTGCACGGTCGCGGCGACCAGGATCCGGGCGCCGAGCGGCCGCAGCGCCCGCACCACCGCGCGGACCAGCGACGGCGGGCTGGAGGTGATCGCGACATAGATCACCGGCCGGCGACTCCGCCGTGAGCGACCCGGCTGGTCGGCGTGCGCAAGGCCGGCGCTCACCGTTGTCTCGACGGGTCCGGGAGAGCCGTGGGCGCCGGCCGGGACCGGGACGTCCAGGAACTCCGCGATCTCGGCGGGCAACGGGATCGGCAGGTGGGCGAAGAGCGGCCCGGTCACCCGCAGCCGGGTCTCCGGGCGGTAGCCGCGCCCGGGACGCCACGCCTCGATGTCGCGGCGGCTGACACCGAGCACCACCGGGTCCTCGGTGACCAGGGTGAGGTCACCGAGGACCAGCGCGGCGACGCTGGGGATCCCGGGAACGCCCAGCTCCCGGGCGAGCCGGTTGAACCCGCCACAGTAGAACCTGACCCGGGGCGGCATCCGGTTCGCCAACCAGGCCGAGCGGATCCCCAGGAGCGGCTGGGACGGGGCCGGGAGCAGGCCGCGCTCGAAGATCGGCGGGACCCAGCTCGCCGAGTGCTCGCTGACCAGGCGGACACCGGCCAGCCGGGTGGAGAGCGTGGTGGTCAGGGTGAAGCCGGTGACCGCGGTGTGGATCCGGTGGGCGGTGAAGTAGTCCGCCTCGGCCAGCACGTAGGCCCGCAGCTCGGCGTCGCTGTAGGCGCTCTGCCCGACCGGCCCGGTGCTCGGCTGCTCGCGCAGGAAACGGGCGCACCGCTCGTCGTCCATCCGCGGCCCGACCAGGTCGTAGTCGATGCCGGCCGCGCGCAGCGCGGACTCGTGGGTGCCGCCGTGGGTGGCCACGCGCGGGATGACGCCGCGGTCCCGCAGCGCCCGGTAGATCTCGATCATGCGCGACGTCTGGGAGAGGTAGGCGCAGTGCGGCAGCAGGCAGATCCCGGAACTAGGCAATATATTGCGGACCATGTGTGTAATATATTGCGAATGTCAGAGCCGGAACAGACCCTCTTCGATCTGGGCCCGGATTCGCGGCTCGCCCCGCCGGTGCGGGCGTTCCGGTTCTCCCTGGTCCTGGCCCAGCGGCTGCGCTACCTGATGGACGACCGGCTGCGCGCCGACGGGCTCACCACCCAGCAGGCCGCGCTGCTCACCGCGGTGCACGCGCTGGACGGGCCGACCGTGACCGAGGCCGCGGCGGCGCTCGGCAGCACCCATCAGAACGTGGCGCAGCTGGTCGGCGCGCTGGAGCGCAAGGGCATGCTGCGGATCGAGCCGGACCCGGCCGACCGGCGTCGCCGGCGCCTGGTCCCGACCGAGGCCGGGGCGCGCTACTGGGCGTCCCGGGACGCCGGGGACGAGGCCGCGATCGCCGAATGGTTCGCCGGGCTCACCCCGGACGAGCTGGACGACTGGTGCCGGCTGACCGCGCGGATCCTCAAGCCGCTGGGTAGGCCCGGGTCTCGCTCGCTTTGACCGCCGCCCACAGCTCCCGTCCCGGCCGCAGGTCCAGCTGCGCCGCCGCGGCCGGGGTGATGTCGGCGGCCACCACGATCGGCCCGGCCAGCCGGACCCGCAGGTTGTCGCCGTGCCGCTGGATGTCGGTGAGCACCGCGGGCCAGGTGTTCCGCGGGCTGCCGTCCGGCTGCCGCGGGTGCACCGCGACGGCCGCCGGGGGGAAGGCGACGAACGCGTCACCGTGCACGATGTCGGTCGCGGTCAGGACGAGATCATCGGTCACCCGTACGGCGTGACCGTCGCCGTGCCCCCGGAACAGGTTGAGCCCGACCAGCTGCGCGACGTAGTCGGTGCGCGGCCGGGCGGTGACCGTCGCCGCGTCGCCCTCCTGCACCACCCGCCCGTCCTCGACGATCACCAGTCGGTCGGCCAGCACCAGCGCGTCCAGCGGATCGTGGGTGACCAGGAGCGTCGCCCCCGGATGCGCGGCCAGGTGCCGGTGCAGCTCGGCCCGGGTCTCCAGCCGGGTCCGCGCGTCCAGTGCGGCCAGCGGCTCGTCGAGCAGCAGCAGCGCCGGCTCGACGGCGAGCGCCCGGGCCAGCGCGACCCGCTGCGCCTGCCCGCCGGACAGGTCCCGGGGTTTGCGCCGGCCGAGCCCGGCCAGCCCGACCCGGTCCAGCCAGCGCTCCGCGACGGCGTGCGCGGCGCGCCGGTCGACGCCTTGCCGGCGCGGCCCGAACGCCACGTTGTCCCGGGCGTTGAGGTGCGGGAAGAGCAAGTAGTCCTGGAACACCACGCCGACCCGGCGGTCCTCGGGCGGGACGGCCGACAGGTCCCGGCCGTCGATGGTCACGAACCCGTCGGTGAGCGGGGTGAGCCCGGCCAGGGCCCGCAGCGCGGTGGTCTTGCCGGCTCCGTTCGGCCCGAGCAGCGCGACCGTCTCGCCGGCGCCGATCGACAGCGCGATGTCCAGCCGGAAGTCGCCGCGCCGGACGACCAGGCGCGCGTCCAGGCTCACGGCGCCGCCAGCCAGCGGTCGCGCAGCGCGGCCAGGATGGTGACCGAGACGGCCAGCAGGATCAGGCTGAGCACCACCGCGCCGTCCAGGTCGCCGCTCTCCATGGTCTGGTAGACGGCGAGCGGCATGGTCTGGGTGATCCCCGGATAGTTCCCGGCGAAGGTGATCGTCGCGCCGAACTCGCCGAGCGCCCGCGCCCAGCACAGCACCCCGCCGGCCGCGATCCCGGGCGCCACCAGCGGCAGCGTCACGTGGGTGAAGGTGGTCCAGCGGCTCGCCCCGAGGGTGGCGGCGGCCTCCTCGTAGCGGGTGTCGGCGCCACGCAGCGCGCCCTCCACCGAGATGACCAGGAAGGGCAGCGCCACGAACGCCTCGGCGACCACCACCCCGGCCGTGGTGAACGGCAGGCTCACCCCGAACGTCTCGTCCAGCCAGCCACCCAGCAGGCCGCGCCGGCCCAGGGCGAGCAACAGCGCGATGCCGCCGACCACCGGCGGCAGCACCAGCGGCACCGTGATCAGCGCCCGGACCAGGCGCCGGCCGGGGAACACCACCCGGGCCAGCAGCCAGGCCAGCGGGACGCCGAGGACCAGGCAGAGCAGGGTGGCCAGGCTCGCGGTGAGCAGCGACAGTTTCAGCGCCGCGGCCACCGCCGGCTCGGTGAGCCGCTGCAGCAGCGTGGACCACGGGGTCCGCCAGAGGAGCCCGGCCAGCGGCAGGATCAGGAAGATCAGCCCGCCGATCGCCGGCACCAGCAGCGCGACCGGGACCCGCTGTCGCGTCACGGCGCCTGGAACCCCGCCGCGGTCAGCACCCGGAGGCCGTCGGCCGAGCGCACGTAGTCGACGAACTCCTGCGCGCCGGCCGGGTTGGCGGCGCCCTTGAGCACGGCGATCGGGTACTCGTTGATCGCCGTGGCCGACTCCGGGAACTCGACGGCGTCCAGAGCGGCCGCGGCGGCCGCGGCGTCGGTGCGGTAGACCAGGGCCGCGTCCACCTCGCCGAGCTTGACCTTGGCGAGCGCCGCCTTCACGTCCTGCTCCAGGGTGACCGGGGTGAGCTCGACACCGGCGGCCTCGACGGCGGTCCCGGCGGCCGCGCCGCACGGCACCTCCGGGGCGCAGAGCGCGACCTTGAGGCCCGGCCGGGTGAGGTCGGCCAGGCCGGTGATCTGCTTCGGGTTGCCCTTGGCGGTGGCGATCACCAGCTGATTCTTCACGAAGGTCACCGGTGACACCGCGCTGGTGACGGCGGCCATGTTCGTCGGCGCGGCGGAGGCGAACACGTCGGCCGGGGCGCCCTGGTTGATCTGGGTGGCCAGGGCCGAGCTGCCGGCGAAGTTGAACTTCACCGTGGTGCCCCGGTGCGCGTCCTCGAACTGCTTGCCGAGCGAGGTAAACGACTCGGTGAGCGAGGCCGCCGCGAAGACCGTGATCGTGCTGCTCTCCCCCGCGGCCGGCGCACCACAGCCGGCCAGCCCGAACGCCAGCGCCAGCGCCGCGATCCCCGCTCGTCTCACCCGGTCCTCCCCCGACTGGCCCGCTCCACCACGACGGTGGTGGACTTGATGACGGCCACCGCGACCGAGCCGACCCGCAGATCCAGCTCGTCGACGGCCTCCCGGCTCATCAGCGACACCACCCGGAACGGTCCGGCCTGGATGTCCACCTGAGCCATCACGGTGTCCTTGACCACCGCGGTGACGATCCCGCGCAGCCGGTTGCGGGCCGACGAGGTGTCGGCGCGCTCGTCCGGCTCGGCGGCCTGGGCCCGGACGAATGCCGCCAGGTCCACCCCGTCGATCACCCGGCGCCCGTGCTCGTCCCGGGTCGCGGCGAGCCGCCCGGCGTCGACCCAGCGGCGCACCGTGTCCGGGCTGACCCCGAGCAACTCGGCCGCCTCGCCGATCGGGAACACCGTCATGCCGTCCACCCTATTCCTTCGCACCTGCAAGCCACGATGCCGTTCGTCACCAGCAGATCCGGTCCGGTCGACCGGGAACCGCTCGCACCTGCGCCTCCGCGGAACCCGGCACCACCCGGGCCCGGCCGGTGCTCACCCTGCCTGACCGAAATCAGTCGCGGCCGGGAGCAACCTTTCCGGCCCTGGCGGACACCACCTCGCATGACCCCCACCCCCATCCGACAGCGCCGCAAGCTCCTCGCCGCCGGCATCGCCACGGTCGCGGTGCTGGCCGGCGCCGGTCTGCTCGGCGGCCAGCCCTGGGCGAACGCCGCGGCGAGCATCACCTTCGACACCGGCACCGGCCTGACGCTGGCGTTCAACACCACCAACGGCACCATGACGTCGCTGAAGCACAACGGCACCGAGCTGGCCGCTTCCGGTCAGGCGGCCGGGCAGTTCGAGTCGGGCTGGTCGTCCGCCACGGTCACCGGCCAGACCTTCAACGGCGGCAGCTCGATCCTGGTCAGCGCCACGAACCCGGCAATCGGGGTGACCCAGTACTACTTCGCCCGCAAGGGCGACAACGTGGTCTACCTGGCCACGAACATCACCAAGGCGCTGAACCCGGGTGAGGCCCGGTTCATCACCCGGCTGAAGAGCTCGCTGCTGACCACGTCCCCGGTGGCGGCGCGGACGGCCGGCACCACGGCGACGGTCGAGGGCTCCGACGTGTTCGCCTTCGCCAACGGGCAGACCGCGTCGAAGTTCTACAGCTCGCAGCGGCTGATCGCGCAGACCCCGTTCGGCGCCGGCGGGAACGGGCACGGCGCCTTCCTCATCCCCGGCACCAACGACATGACCTCGGGTGGCCCGTTCTTCCGGGACATCGAGGTGAACGACACCGGGACCGCGGTCAACATCACCCACTACATGTTCAGCGGGCACCAGCAGACCGAGCCGCTGCGGCTGGGTCTGCACGGCCCGTACGCGCTGGCGGTCACCGACGGCGCGGCGCCCACCGTGCACAGCATGGACTTCCTCAGCGCCTACCTCCCCGGGATGCTCTCCAACGCCCAGCGCGGCGGCGTGAGCGGCACCGCGGGCGGCCGCTGGAACGGCCTGCGGGCGACGGTCGCGCTGGCCGGCCCGACCGGCCAGTACTGGGGTCAGGTCAAGTCCGGCCGGTTCGTCATCGGGCATGTCAAGCCGGGCACCTACACCGCCACGCTCTACGCCGGTGAGCTGGCCGTCGGCAGCACCAAGACGATCACCGTGACGGCCGGCGCGACCACCGGCCTGGCGATGACCGGCAGCGTCCCGGCCGCCGGCACGCTCTTCCAGCTCGGCACGTTCGACGGCACCCCGGCCGGCTTCCGGAACGCCGACAAGATCGAGACGATGCACCCGTCGGACAGCCGGATGTCGTCCTGGACCGGCGGCCCGTACACCGTCTCCGGTGGCGCGGCGAGCTTCCCGATGGCCGAGTTCAAGTCGGTCAACTCGCCGGTGGCGCTGGGCTTCACCCTGGCCTCGGTCCCGGCCGGCGGCGTCAGGCTGCGGATCGGCACCACGTCCAGCTTCGCCGGCGGCCGTCCCGCGGTCAGCATCGGCGGTTACTCGTCGCCGTCCGCCGCGTCCCCGGCACCGGCCAACCTGGACAGCCGCAACGTCACCCGGGGCACCTGGCGCGGCGTCAACACCACGTACACGTTCACCATCCCGGCGAGCGCCCTGAGGACCGGCGGCAACACCCTGTCGATCTCCACGATCTCGGGCAGCAGCGGCGCCACGTTCCTCAGCCCGAACTTCATCTTCGACGCGCTGGCCCTCGACCCGGCCTAGGGATCAAAACCGGACAGAGTGCGACTGATCGGCCGCGCCCTGTCCGGTTTTGCCGCTACTTCGTGAAGGTGACGAGACGACCCTTTCGGTGTAACCGTCGTCGCCGGTGACCTTGGCCGGCACCGCGGCCGGCCGGGCTGCCCGCGCCGGCTCAGCCGCCGAACGCCTCGATCTGCTCCAGGACCTCGGCGGCGCGGATCGCGTCGGGCATGGTGGCGCCGTGTGGGACGCCCTCGACGATCGAGCGCAGGAACAACCCCGCCTCGATCACCTTCAGGTCGTCGTAGCTCATCGCGATCCCCGGCCCCGGCTGGAACGCCGCGTACTCCCCGTCCCCGGGACCCGCGAAGATCGTCCGCCGATCCGTCACCAGCTCCCCCATCCGCCGGGAGTCCCAGCTCAGCAGGCCCCGCGTGCCATGGATGGTGAAGCCGTAGTGGTTCTGCTCCCCGGCCGCGACCCGGCTCGCCTCGACCACCACCCGGGCGCCGCCGGCGGTCCGCAGCAGCGCGGCGAACCAGTCGTCGTTCTGCACCGGTCGCAGCGGCCCGGTGCCGCGCTGGTGCCCGGTGGTGGCGCCGCTCGGCGCCGGCCGTTCCGCGATGAAGATCGCGCGGTCCGCCGCAACCACCGTGTCGATCTCGCCGAGCAGGTGCCGCACCAGGTCGACGGCGTGCCCGCCGAGGTCGCCGAGCACCCCGTTGCCGCCGCGTTCCCGCTCGAAGCGCCAGGTCAGCGCGGCGTCCGGGGCCGCCGCGTCGTCGCTGAAGAAGCGGAACCGGGCGTGCGTGACCGGGCCGATCCCGCCGGCCCGCAGGATCGCCCGGGCCCGCTGCACGGCCGGCGCGTGCCGGTAGTTGAAGCCGACGCTGACCTGACCGGTTCCGACGATGGCCCGCGCGTCGGCGGCGCTCAGCCCGACCGGCTTCTCGATCCAGATGTGCCGCCCGGTCGCGGCGAACGCCGCGCCCATCTCGCGGTGCAGGAAGTTCGGCGCGGTGATGCTGACCGCGTCGATCCGCGGGTCGTCGAGCAGCTCGCGCCAGTCGGTGGTGACCGACTCGAACCCGAAGCCGGCCGCCTGGCCCGGCACCTCGTCGGCGCCGGCCACCAGACGCGGCGCCGGCAACCCCGGGTAGTGCTGCGGCAAACGGGAATACGCCTGGGTGTGCACCCGTCCCATCCAACCCAGACCGACGACGCCCACCCCGATCGAATCCATGTCTGTGCATGGTAGGCGGCACGGTGGGTAATGCGTGAGCTACATCACGACACTGGAGGTCCACCCCATGGCGCAGAGTCTGGGATCTCCCGCCCCGGCCGGCGACGCAGGAACGATCCGGAGCCTGATCCCCGCACGTATCGACCGGCTGAGCTGGTCCCCGTTCCACACCCGAATGATCCTGGCGCTCGGCACCGCGTGGGTGCTCGACGGCCTGGAGATCACCATCGCCAGCGCGATCGGTCCGGTGCTGACCGAAAAGGAAACCCTCGCGCTGAGCAGCACCCAGGTCGGTGCGATCGCGACCGTCTACCTGCTCGGCGAGGTGTTCGGCGCGCTGTTCTTCGGCCGGCTCTCGGACAAACTCGGCCGCAAGAACCTCTTCATCGTGACCCTCGGCGTCTACCTGGTCGGCAACGCTCTGACCGCGTTGACCTGGGGCAACGGTGTGGTCGCGATCATCTTCCTGTATCTCACCAGATTCATCGCCGGCGCCGGCATCGGCGGCGAATACGCCGCGATCAACTCGGCGATCGACGAGATGATGCCGGCGAAGTATCGCGGCCGGGTGGACATCGGCGTCAACGGCACCTACTGGGGTGGCGCGATCCTCGGCACCCTGGGCACGTTCGTGCTGCTCAACCAGATGGACCTGAACTGGGGCTGGCGGCTCGGCTTCCTGATCGGGCCGATCATCGGCGCCTGCATCTGGGGTCTGCGCAAGCACCTGCCGGAGAGCCCGCGGTGGCTGATCATGCACGGCCGGGAGGCCGAGGCGGAGGACAACATCCGGCAGATCGAGCAGGCCGTGGAGTCGTCCGGGCAGACCCTCGCGCCGGTCGACGAGTCCAAGGCGATCGACATCCGGCCGACCCAGGACCACGGTTACCTGTCGCTGCTGCGGGTGCTGTTCAAACAGCTGCCCCAACGGTCGATCCTCGGCGCCACCCTGATGATCACGCAGTCGTTCCTCTACAACGCGATCTTCTTCACCTACACGCTGGTGCTGACCAACTTCTACGGGGTGGACGAGAAGAACGCGCCGCTCTACCTGATCGCTTTCGCGGCCGGCAACCTGATCGGCCCGCTGACCATCGGGCACCTGTTCGACGTGATCGGCCGGCGCAAGATGATCGCCGGGACCTATCTGCTCTCCGGTGTGCTGCTGGCGATCAGCGCGTTCATGTTCAACGCCGGGATGCTCAACGCGATCACCCAGACCATCGCCTGGTGCATCATCTTCTTCTTCGCGTCGGCCGGCGCCAGCTCGGCGTACCTGACGGTGAGCGAGATCTTCCCGCTGGAGATCCGGGCGCAGGCCATCGCGGTGTTCTTCGCGATCGCCCAGTGCTTCGGCGCGATCGGGCCGGTGTTCTACGGAGCCTTGATCGGCGAGGGCGAGGACCCGGGCAAGCTGTTCATCGGCTATCTGATCGGCGCGGCGGTGATGGCCATCGGCGGCATCGTCGAGATCTTCCTGGGCGTCGACGCGGAGGGGAAGTCTCTCGAAGACGTCGCGACGCCGCTCTCGGCGGTCACCTCACGGCCGCGAGCGACCGGCTAGAAAATCTTCATATACGCAGGTCCGCGCGGGTGCAGATCGCATGCTCCCGCGCGGGCCGGGGTCGGCGATCTGGCCGCTGGCGCGTCCAGGGCGATCGCCGACCCCTTCATTGTCCGTGGGTGGTCACCGACGAGCCGCGATCAGCGCGGGTGGGCCGCCACGAACTTCGCGATGTAGTCGTCGAGCTGGGTCTGCGGGTGCCAGCCCAGGCTGCCCGCCTTGGTCAGGTCGGCCTGACCGCGCACCCGCTCACCGGGCAGCGCCGGGATCATCCTGATCTCGGCGCCGAACATCTTCGCCACGTCGGCCAGCTGCCACTCACGGCCGGTGCCGAGCAGGTAGCCGTCGCCGGCCCCGCCCCGGGCGACCAGCACGATGCCGCGCACGATGTCGTCGATGTGGGTGAAGTCGCGGGTCTGCGTGCCGGGCGACACCACGGTCAGCGGCTCGCCCGCCAGGTACTGCCGCTCGAAGATGCCGATCACGGTGGCGTACTTGCCGTTGCCGATCTGGCCCGGCCCGTAGACGTTGTAGAAGTACGTGATCGCGTAGTCCAGCCCGTACCAGTTCGAGTAGTTCTTGATGTACTCGATGTTCTTCGCCTTGGTCCAGGCGTACGGGTTCAGGTTCTCGTCGTCGCCGTCGTTGCCGAACTTCGAGCTGGAGCCGGCGTAGATCAGCTTGGCGCCCTTGCCGGCCGCGAACTTCACCACCTCTTTGGTGCCCAGCAGGTTGAAGTCCCAGGTCAGGTCGTGGTCCTCGAACGACTGCACGATCCGGCTGTACTCACCGAGGTGGAAGACCAGCTCCGGCGCGGGGAGCCCGCGGTCCGCCCAGATCTTGGCGAGGTCCGCGGTGGAACCCTCCAGGTACGTCACCCGGGGGTCGTGCACGTGGTTCTCCGGGCTGCCGGTGAAGTAGTTGTCCAGCGAGACCACGGCGGCGCCGGGGAACTCGGTCAACAGCGACTTGACCAGGGCACTACCGACGAATCCGGCGCCACCGGTGACCAGCAGGGTTTGACTCAACGTAGTTCCCAACTTCTCTCCAGCGGCGGCAAATGCGACGACAAGGCTACCAAGCACAACGACCGCACCCGAATTCTCGGGTACGGCCGCAGGCGGATCAAAGAAAGGTCACCAGGGGGAAGGCGGCGGAGGCGGAACCACCGCGGGACGGTCGTTGCACGTGATCACGTTGGGCAGGTACGGCCCGAGCCACTCCCCATCGTTACCCCCAAGGTCACTGAGGGTGAACTCGGACCCGCTCGGCGTGAAGTGGAACGAACCGCAGTTGTTCACCCCGACCGCGCCGACGTTGCGCGCGTCCACGTTCTCGAAGGTGGCGCCGCCGGCCGTCCGGGCGCTGACCACGCTGGTCCCGGCCCCGTCCACCCGGATGTCCCGGAAGTGCACCCCGGTGATCGAGTACAGGTCCTTCACGCCCCACTCGGAGACCAGCATGATCGCGTTGTAGGTGTTGTCCAGGTAGTGGTCGCCGGTCACCCGGATGTCCGCGTCGATGCTGGAGTCGAGCGCCTCGAACCAGATCGCCCCGAGCCCGATGTTCCAGTTCAGCTCGTAGGTCCCGGCCCGCACCACGGTGTTGTCGGTGATCCACAGGTGCCCGGTGAACGCCTCGGCGCCGAACCGCGAGCCGGCGTGGATCCCGCTGCCCTCCCGGATCGGGTCGGCGATCAGGTTCCGGGACACCGTGTTGTCGGTGCCGCCGTAGATCGCGATCCCGTTGGCCAGGGTCGGCGTCTGCACGGTGTTCCGGTCGAAGGTGTTGCCGCTGTTCGCCACCTTCTCCGACCACATGGCCAGCCCGTCGTCGCCGGTGTTGCGGACGAAGTTGTCCCGCACCAGCGACCCGGTGACCCCGGTGTGGAAGTTCAGCCCGTCGGCGATCTGGTCGACGATGACGTTGCCGGTGATCCTGATGTTCGCCATCGGACCGTCGAACCAGAGGCCGACCTTGGTGTGCTGGATGTGGAGGCGCTCGATCGTCGAGTCGCTCATCGCGCCGCCGATCGCGTTGACCTGGTCGGTGTCGATCCGCTCACGCACGTCGCCCTCGATCGCGAAGTCGGCCAGGTGCACGTTGCGCGAGCCGCCGTCCGCCGCGTCCCTGCCGTAGAAGCCGACGCCGGTGTGCACCGAGCCGTCCGGCGCGGGCGACGAGAGCGGGACCTCCCGGCCCTTGACCGTGGTGTACCAGTTCCCGGCCCCGGTGATGGTCACGTCGTCGACGATGATGTGCCGGTTCACCTGGAAAGTGCCGGGCGGCAGGTAGACCGCGCGGTGCACCTTCTTGGCGAAGGCGATCGCCTTCTCGATGGCCGTCGCCGAGTCCCGCCGGCCGGTCGGGTCGGCGCCGAAGAGCAGCACGTTGACCGCCTTCAGGTCGACCTTCGGCGCGCCGACCAGCTCCGAGTCGAGCAGGTCGATGGTGGTCGGCACCTGGCGCGCGGTCAGCCGGATCTTGTCGCCGGCCCGGTAGGTGCGGCCCAGCGCGAGCCGCTGCTCGTCGTAGAAGTGCATCGGCCGGAACGGCTTGCTGATCTCCGGGGCCGGCTCGGTGGCGGCCGGCACGCAGCCGCACTCGGTGATCCACCAGTCCGGGTGCAGCAGCCCGGCCTGCGGGTCGTTGGTGAACGGGTATTGGTTGTAGAGCCAGGAGTACTGCGAGGTCAGCGTCATGGTGCGGGTGCCGCCCGGGGTGCCGACGGAGAGCGGCGCGGTGATCCCGCCGCCGGTCGGGGCGTCCGGGATGCTGTACCGCACGGTGATCGCGTTGGCGGCCTTGGGCAGGGTGAACTCGACGTACTCGCCCGGGTCCAGGGTGACCGCGGAGCGGCCGGAGGCTTCGGCGGCGAGCGTGTACGCGGTCCGGCTGGCCGGGAGCACGGCGCCGGTGGTGACGGCGTGCTCGGCCTCCTGCTCGGTGAACGCGACGGTGGCGCCGCGCCCGGTGACCAGGGCCGGATCGAGAGCGGCCCGGGTGGCCGCGGGTGTGATCGAGGACGGATGGGCAGCGGCGGCATCGGACAGACCGATCGCCACGCCGAGGGTGACCAGCGGTGTGGTCAGGAGAGCGGCCCAGCGGGGCGGAGCGAACATGTCGCCGACCATAGAATTCCTGTGATCTGCTCCACAAGAGTCAGTTCCGTTTTACCGGCGAATTGCTTGGATCTTTCATGAGAGCCTGGATTTCTTGCGGCCTGGTCGTCACCGTGTTGCTCGCGGCTTGCAAGGACCGGCCGGCCGAGCCGGCCTGGACCAGAGTGGATCTTCCAGGCGCGGCCGGCGCGACGCTGCGGGCCGCCGCCGCGTGCGGCGCTTCCTGGTACGTCGCCGGCGCCCTCCGCACCGCCGCGGGCACCCCCCGGCCGGCCGCCTGGCGCAGCCCGGACGCCATCACCTGGACCCCGGTCGACTTCGTCCCGCTGCCCGGCAGCCCGTACGGCCCGCAGCAGGTGATCTCCCAGGTGGCCTGCGCCGGCGACCGGGTCGCGATGCTCGGCGGCGCGCCCGGCGGAGCGCACGGCAACCTGCGGATCAGCTCCTGGAGCCGGCTCCCGGACGGCCGGATGGCGGAGAACCCGGCGCCGTTCGAGACCTACGGCGGGGACACCGCGGTCGACGTCGCGCACCTGGCGGCCGGCCCGGACGGGCTGGCCATCGCCGGCAACCGCTCGTCCGGCGCGGCCGCCTGGCTGGCCCCGGACGGGCGGACGGTCACGCTGTTCGAGGACGCGCCGGGGCTGGCCGGGCCGGGCACCGCGGCCCGCGACGTCGTCGAGCTGGCCGACCGGCGCTGGTTGGTGGCGGGCAGCCGGAACGGCCGGGCGGCGGCCTGGACCAGTGTGGACGGTCGCCGGTGGGACCGCCTGGACCCGCCGGCCGCCGAGGGGTTCACCGAGCTGCAGCGGCTGGTCCGGGACGGCGACGATGTGCTGGCGGCCGGGCCGCGCGGGACCGCCTTCGGCGCCTGGCGGCTGCACGACGGGGTCTGGCGGGAGCTCGGCACGTTCGGCGGGGCGCCGACCGGGGTGCAGGCGTTGATCAGGGGTGATGGACGCTTCGTGGTGGCCGGCGGGGGCGGGCTGTGGGAGTCGGTGGACGGCCTCGACTGGCGGACGGTGGCCGTACCGGAAAGGGTGTCGCATGCGGCCGGCCGCGATCGCCACCTGGTGGTGATCGCGGCCGGCGGGGTCTTCCGGACTACAGCTTGAAGCGCTCGACGATGTGCCGCAGGTCGGTGGACATCCCGGCCAGGTGCGTGGCGGCCCGGTCGGCCTCGGCCACACCGACCGTGGTGAGCTGCACCGACGAGGCCACGCCGGTGATCGTGTGCGCCACCCGGGAGCCGGCCTCGGCAGCCTCGGTGACGTTGCGGCTCATCTCCTGAGTGGTGACCGTCTGCTCCTCCACCGCCGAGGCGATGGTGGTCTGGAAGTCGTTGATCCGCCCGATGATCTCGCTGATCTCCTCGATCGCGGCGACCGCGCCGGCGGTGTCCGCCTGGATCGCGGCCACCCGCTGACCGATGTCCTCGGTGGCCCGGGCGGTCTCCTGGGACAGCTCCTTGACCTCGCTGGCCACCACCGCGAAGCCCTTGCCCATCTCGCCGGCCCGGGCCGACTCGATGGTCGCGTTCAGCGCCAACAGGTTGGTCTGCTCGGCGATCGAGGTGATCGTCTTGATCACGTCGCCGATCTCCGCCGACGAGTCGCCCAGCTTGGCCATCACCGCGCTGGTGTTCCGGGTGACCTCGACCGCCCGGTTGGCCACCTGCACGGCCTGGGTGGCGCTCTCGCTGATCTCCCGGATCGACGCGCCCATCTCCTCCGAGCCGGCCGCCACGGTCTGGATGTTCAGCGACATGGTGGCCGCCGAGTCGGCGACCGTCGCGGCCTGCTGCGCGCCCTGCTCGGCGCTGGTGGTGCTCTGCTTGCTGGTGGCGGCGAGCGCGCCGGCCTCGGAGGCCAGCGACTCGGAGTGCGCGGCCAGGTCGGTGACGGTCTGCCGGAGCGAGGCGGTGGCGGCGCGCAGCGAGTCGGCCATGTGGCCCAGCTCGTCGCGCTGGTGCACGTCCGGGTCGCCGGTGAGGTCACCGTCGGCGACCTTGTCCAGGATGCCGCTCACCCTGCGCAGCGGCACGATGATCAGCCGGGCCACGAAGAGCGCGCTGCCCACGCCGAGCAGCAGCGCCAGCCCGAGCGCCACGATCACCAGGGTGCGGGTCCGGTCGGCGGTGTCGTCGAACGCCTTGCCGGCCAGCAGCCGCCCGTTGGCCGCGCCGATCTCCTCGGAGAGCAGGCCCTCGTAGGCCTTGCGCAGGTCCCGGTTCTCGCCCAGGGCCAGCGCGGTCGCCGCCTTGGGCTTGGTCTCGTAGAGGGCGAACTCCGACTCCACCGCGGCGAACCACTTCTCGGTGGCCGCCTGGATCGCGTCCACCTTCCCGGCGTCCGGACCGGCCAGCTCGCGCGCCGCGTCCAGCGACGCGGACACCTTCTCCTGCCGGCCCCGGGCCTCCTTGGCGAACTTCGGGTCGGCGGTGAGCAGGAAGCCCCGCTCGTCGTTGGCCGCCGACTTGAGCGACAGCGCGGCGTCGTTCAGGTGCGTGGCGTAGGGCAGCATCCGGCCGATCTCGCCGTTCCGCGTGCTCGTCATGTCACCGATGCCGGTCACCGCGAGAACCCCGGTGACCACCGTCCCGGCGATCGCCACGCCGGCGACCGCGAGCACTTTGGTGGAGACCTTACGGTCCCGGCACCACTGCCCCAGCCCACGGTTTCCGGCCATTGTCGTTCCCTCTCCTCGTCGGTACCCGCTGATTCGGCACCGGGTGGAGCGGGCTGACCGCTGCAACCGAGAGTCAACCGACTCGCTTGAGAAGCGCCCGTCGTTCCGCCTCCGAGCCGGCCGCCGCCGCGGCCCGGCGGAACAGCTCGGCGGCCGTCGCGGTGTCACCGGCCCGCTCGGTCAGGTCGGCCTCGGCGGCCAGCGCCGGGGCGTACCCGGCGAGGGCGTCGCGCACCCCGGCGAGCACCGCCAGCCCGGCGGCCGGGCCGAACGCGTAGCCGTGCGCCACCGCCCGGTTCACCTCGACCACCGGCGACGGGTGCACCCGGGCCAACTGGTCGTACCACCCGGCCAGCGCCGGCCAGTCGGTCGCCGCGAAGTCCGGCGCGGTCGCGTGCCCGGCGGCGATGTGCGCCTGGATGGCGTACGGCCCGGTGACCGGGCGGCCGGCGAGCAGCCCGACCGCCTCGGCGATCGCGGCGTGATCCCACCGGGACCGGTCCTGGTGCTCCAGGGTGATCAGGTCGCCGGCCGGATCCTGCCGGGCCGCCCGGCGGGAGTGCTGCAGCAGGCAGAGCGCCAGCAGCGCGGACACCTCGGGCTCGGCCGGCATCAGCGCGGCGAGCAGCCGGGCCAGCCGGATCGCCTCCGCCTCGAGCGCCGGCTCGCCGTCGTAGCCGCGGGTGAAGAGCAGGTAGAGCACCGCGAGCACGCTGGGCAGGCGCTCGGTCAGCGTGGCGCCGGACGGCACCCGGTACGGGATCCCGGCCTGCGCGATCCTGCCTTTCGCCCGGGACAGCCGCCGGGCCATCGCCGCCTCGCTGACCAGGAAGAGCCGGGCCACCTCCGGGGTCGGCAGGCCGGCCACGGTGCGCAGGGTGAGCGCCACCCGGGACTCGACGGCGAGCGCCGGATGGCAGCACGTGAAGATCAGCCGGAGCCGGTCGTCGCCCTCCGGGGCCGGCTCGTCGTCCCGCAGCAGCGCCAGGTCGCGCAGTTTCCGGTCGGCCATCGCGGCCCGCCGCATCTGGTCGATGGCGCGGTTCCGGGCGGCGGTCATCAGCCAGCCGCCCGGGTTGTCCGGCCGCCCGTCCCGGGGCCAGCGCCGCAGGGCCGCCTCGATGGCGTCCATCGCGCAGTCCTCGGCCAGCGTCCAGTCGCCGGTCAGCCGGATCAGCGTGGCGGCGATCCGGCTGAACGACTCGCGGAAGAAGACCTCATCCACCGTGGTACGGCCGCAGCTCCACCCGCCCGTGCCAGGCCATCGGGTGGGCGCGGGCCACCTCGATCGCCTCGTCCAGGTCGGCGCACTCCAGGATGTCGAAGCCCACGATCACCTCCTTGGTCTCGGCGAACGGGCCGTCGGTGAGCAGCAGCTCGCCGCCCCGGACCCGGACCGTGGTGGCCGCCTCCGGCGAGACCAGCTGGTTGCCCAGCACCCGCCGGCCGCTGGCGTCGTTCTCGGCCACCCACTTCTCGATGTCCGGGGCCGCCAGGTCGGTCTCCGGCTCGGTGTCGGTGCAGACGAACATCATGTACTTCATCGGTCTCCCTTTCTCAGGTCTCACCGGCATGACGAACGACTGCCGCGGATCAGGACACCGGAACGTTGAACGGGGTGAAGATTCCGACGGCCGCCGGGTGCGAGCGTATCGGCCCGGGCAGCACCCCGTGCGCCCGCAGAATCGCCCGGCACGCGTGCCGCAGGTCGGCCCGCAGGTCCTGGTGCAGCACCGCGGAGATCTGCTGGGCCCGCAGCAGGGCCAGGGTGTCCGGGTCCAGGCCGTGCGCCACGAACACGTCGTAGTTGCGCTGCTCGGCCGCGAACGCGGCGACCACCTCGGCGCAGCCGGCGGCGGCCGGCGCGTAGACCGCGCGGACTGTCGGAGTCCCGGCCAGCGTGGCCCGCGCCTGATCCGGACCGGTCAGCAGGTGCAGCCGCCGGGCCGGGCCGAGCACCGACCGGAACCCGGCCACCCGTCGCTCCGCCGCCCGGCCGCCGACCACCAGCACGTCGCCGGCCCGCTCGTGCAGCCACTGCTCGACCAGGTACGCCGCGGTCGCCCCGGCCTCGAAGTCGTCCACCCCGACGTGCGCGATCCGCTTCCCGGCCGGCAGGTCCACGTTCAGCGTCACCACCGGCACGTCCAGCCGGGCCACCGCGTCGGTCACCTCGGGCAGCGGCGGAGCCAGCACGATCACCCCGTCCGAGCGGGACCGGGCGACCTGGTCGAGCGCGCCGGCCGGGTCGTCGGTGAGGTGGGTGCGGGCCTGGATCGGCAGGTCCGGGTCGAGCGCCGCGGGCACGTCCGCGCCGAAGCTCGCGGGCAGCACCAGGTCGACGGTCAGCACCCGGCCGCGCTCGGACTCCCGGTCCAGCTCGGCGACCGCCCGGTGGACCCGGCGGGCGGTGCTGTCCCGGACGCCGCCGCGCTGGTGCAGCACCCGGTCCACGGTGGCCGGGCTCAGGCCGGCGCGCGCGGCGATCTCCTGGATCCGGTGCGGGGGCTTCACGCCGTACAGAATGATGGGCTTCTGAGGTCCCATGGAAGGACTTTGATCTCATCTCGTCCCATCGCGTGACGTAGTCTTCGCGCGTGCGCGTGATCTCCCGCCGGTCCGGCGACGACGTCCAGGTGTTCGACGAGGCCCTCGAGCCGCTCCGGATCTTCCCGCTGCCGCCGGACGTCTGGACGTGGTCGGTGTCCTCGACCCGCGACGCGCTGGTCTACGCGACCGACGACGCGGTGGTCCGGATCGGCCCGGACGGCGCTGAGCGCTGGCGCTTCGAGCTCGGCCCGCGAGGCGAGCACGCCGGCTCCTTCCTGCTCGACGCGGTGTTCTCCGCCGACGACACCCTGGTCTGGGTGTACGCGCCGCAGACCGAGGCCGGCCGGGGCGACGAGGACGAGTGGATCGTGCTGGACGCGGCCACCGGCGAGCCGCGCCGCCGGTTCCCGCTGGAGACCGCCGGGCAGGGCGGCGGCCAGCACGCCCTCCGGGACGGGCGGATGCTGCTCGACGTGGGCGAGGGCCAGGACGGCGCCCGGGTCTTCCTGGCCGCGCCGGACGGCGAGCCGCACGAGTTCGACTGGTACGACCGGGTGCCGATCGGCGTCGCGCCGGACGAGAGCCAGCTCATGACGATCGACCACGGCCAGGACGACGTCGCCTTCCACGACTTCCCCGGCGGCGAGGTGCGGTTCCGGCTCGCCGCGGAGGAGTTCGGCGCGGACTCGATCGAGTTCGGCGGGGGCTACCTGGACGACGAGACGGCGATCGTGGTCGTCGCCACCGGAGACGAGGAGTGGCGGCACTTCCGGGTCGGCACCCGGACCGGCGAGATCCTCGGTGACCTGGGCATCGTGACCATGGAGCCGGACGACCTGGAGCCGCTGGGCGACGGGACCTATGTCATTACCGACACCGACGGAACCCTCAGGCGCATGTGATCAAGCGACGAAGAAGATAAAGTAGTCACGCCGATCCGAGAGGCGCTGCAACGGACAATGGCGTCCGCCACGCTCGGGTGCGGAGTCTTTGACGTAAGGGCGCCTCCTGAGAGGGAGGAGCCCTCTTTTCATGAGCACAGAGTCCGCTACGTCGAAATTGAAGTCTGTCAACGGTCTCGACTTCGCGATCGCCGACATCACCCTGGCCGAGGCCGGCCGGCACCAGCTCCGCCTCGCCGAGCACGAGATGCCGGGCCTGATGTCGCTGCGCACCGAGTTCGGCGAGTCGAAGCCGCTCGCGGGCGCCCGGATCGCCGGCTCGCTGCACATGACCGTGCAGACCGCGGTCCTGATCGAGACGCTGGTCGCGCTCGGCGCCGAGGTGCGCTGGGTGTCCTGCAACATCTTCTCCACCCAGGACGAGGCGGCCGCCGCGGTCGCGGTCGGCCCGACCGGCACCGTCGACGCCCCGGCCGGCGTCCCGGTCTTCGCCTGGAAGGGCGAGACCCTGGAGGAGTACTGGTGGGCCACCACCCAGCTGTTCGACTTCGGCAACGGCCAGGGTCCGAACATGATCCTGGACGACGGCGGTGACGCCACCCTGCTGGTGCACAAGGGCGTCGAGTTCGAGGCGGCCGGCGCGGTCCCGCAGGCCACCGAGGCCGACTCGCACGAGTACTCGATCATCCTGGAGACGCTGCGCGCCAGCCTCGCCGAGGACCCGCAGCGGTTCACCCGGATCGCCGCCGAGATCCGCGGCGTGACTGAGGAGACCACCACCGGTGTGGCCCGGCTCTACAAGCTGGCCAAGGAGGGCACCCTGCTCTTCCCGGCGATCAACGTCAACGACGCGGTCACCAAGAGCAAGTTCGACAACAAGTACGGCATCCGCCACTCCCTGGTCGACGGCCTGAACCGGGCCACCGACGTGATGCTCGGCGGCAAGCTGGCCGTGGTCTGCGGTTACGGCGACGTCGGCAAGGGCTCCGCGGAGACCCTGCGCGGCCAGGGCGCCCGCGTCGTGGTGACCGAGGTCGACCCGATCTGCGCGCTGCAGGCGGCGATGGACGGCATGCAGGTGGTCCGCCTGGAGGACGTGGTCGGCGAGGCGGACATCTTCGTCACCACCACCGGCGGCACCGACATCATCCGGGTCGAGCACCTGCAGGCGATGAAGCACAACGCGATCGTCGGCAACGTCGGCCACTTCGACGACGAGATCGACATGGCCGGCCTGGCCAAGGTCCCGGGCGTGGAGAAGGTGGAGATCAAGCCGCAGGTGCACGAGTGGCGCTTCCCGGACGGGCACTCGGTGATCATCCTGTCCGAGGGCCGGCTGATGAACCTGGGCAACGCCACCGGCCACCCCAGCTTCGTGATGTCGAACTCGTTCACCAACCAGGTGATGGCCCAGATCGAGCTCTGGACCAAGCCGGGTGAGTACGCGAAGCAGGTCTACGTCCTCCCCAAGCACCTGGACGAGAAGGTCGCGCGGCTGCACCTGGACGCGCTCGGCGTCCGGCTCACCACGCTGACCAAGAAGCAGGCGGAGTACCTGGGCGTGGACGTCGAGGGCCCGTACAAGCCGGAGCACTACCGCTACTGAGTTATAAGCAGTGAATCGTCCCCCTATGTCGGTTTATCGCGGTTAGCCTGCGGTCTCCGACATAGGGGGACTTTTTCATGCGACTCCAACGCCTCGCGACGGTCGTCGGCCTGATCGCCGCGCTGATCGCGCCCGCCACCGCGGCCTCGGCGATGGCTCCGCCGGCCCGCCGGCTCGACCCGGACGCCGCCTTCCTGCGCACCGCCCACCAGGGCAACCTGGCCCAGATCGCGCTCGGCCGGATCGCCGCGCGCAAGGCGGCCGACCCGCGGATCCGGCGGCTCGGCGCCCGGTTCGCCGCGGACAGCGAGCACCTCGACGCGGCGGTCCGCCAGGTGGCCGCGTCCCTGCACGTGGAGCTGGACACCGCCCCGAACAGCACAGTCCAGCAGGGCGTCGCGCTCTACCGGAGCACCGCCCGGCCCGGCTTCGACCGGCTCTTCCTGACCACCCAGGCGAGCCTGCACGCGCAGGCCGCGCGGGTGATCCGGGCCGAGCTGACCGACGGCGACGAGGCCGAGGTCCGGCAGATCGCCCGGGGCGCCCTGCCGATCGTCAAGCGCCACCGGGCCGCCCTGCGGACGGCCGCCCGCGACTGATTCGCAGGTTTCTCCCGATCACGTCATCGACCTGCCACAACGACGTGATCGGGAGTAGCGAAGAATAGGCGGATGAGCCTCGAGGAGACCCTTCTTTTCGGTCTGGGCGCCGTCGCGATCATCGTGACGGTGCACTGGATCACCGGGAAGACCGGCCTGCCCGCCGCCGTCCTGCTGACTGTTTTCGGTATCGCCTACGCCTACCTGCCCGGTCCGAACGTGGAGCTCGAACCGGAATTCATTCTGACCTTCATCCTGCCGCCGCTGCTCTACAACGCGGCGCTGGACTCGTCGCTGCTCGACATCCGGCGCAACATGCGCACCGTGATCAGCCTGTCGGTGGCCCTGGTGATCGCCACCGCGCTCCTGGTCGGGTACGGGCTCTCGCTCTGGGTGGCCGGCGTCAGCCTGGCCGCCGGGATCGCCCTGGGCGCGGCGGTGGCCCCGCCCGATCCGGTCGCCGCGCTCGCGGTCGGCCGCAAGGCCGGCCTGCCGACCAACCTGATCACCCTGATCCAGGGTGAGGGCCTGCTCAACGACGCGACCGCGCTGACCATCCTGCTGGTCGCCAGCGACGTGGCCACCGGGCACGAGGACTTCTCGGTCAAGGCCACGGTCGGCGAGTTCGTCCTGGCCGCGGCCGGTGGCGTACTGGTCGGCTGGGCCGTGGCGTGGACCGTCCGGTTCCTCCGGGTGCTGCGCGCCGACCCGCTGACCGCCAACGCGATCTCGCTGGTCACCCCGTTCGCCGCCTATCTGCTCGGCGAGCACCTGCACGTCTCCGGGGTGCTCGCGGTGGTGGTGGCCGGCCTGATCATCGGCCACGACACCCCCCGGTACGCGACCGGCGCCAGCCGGCTGCAGACCAGCGCCGTCTGGCGGCTGATCGACTTCCTGCTGGAGGGCGTGGTCTTCCTGCTGATCGGCCAGCAGATGCGCACCGTGATCCAGGAGCTGGACCAGTACGAGACCAGCACCATCGTGATCGCGCTGGCGGTCACCCTCGGCGTCGTGCTGATCCTGCGTCCGCTCTGGCTGGTGCTCACCCAGCTGCTGCCGCGCTCGCTGCACACCCGGCTGGGCGGCGAGGACGACTCCGGCACGGTCAAGGAACGGTCGCTCAGCGGCAAGGAGTCCGCCGCGCTGAGCTGGGCCGGCACCCGTGGCGTGATCACCCTCGCCGCGGTCTACAGCCTGCCGAACTTCGACAACCGCGACCTGCTGGCCTTCTGCGCCTTCTCGGTGGTGCTGGTGACGCTGGTCGGCCAGGGTCTGACGTTCGCGCCGCTGGTCCGCTGGCTCGGCCTGCGCGCCAACGAGACGGACAAGGCGCGGCTGCGCAACGAGGCCCGCTCGGCCGCGGTCCGCGCCGCGCTGAATCGGCTCGACGACATCCAGGGCGAGCACCACGACAGCCACGAGGACGAGGCCATGGAGACCATGCGCAGGCAGCTCCAGGTCCGCCTGGACCGCTACCGGCACCGGCTCGACCTGCTGGAACAGGTCGACTCGCCGGAGGTGCCGCTGTCCGAGCAGTACGAGGCGGCGCTGACCGTGCGGCAGGCGGTGATCGACGCCGAGCGGGAGGAGCTGCTGCGCTGGCGGGACGCCGGCCGGCTGGACGACGAGAACCTGCGGGTCCTCAACCGCGAGCTGGACCACGAGGAGCTGGTCCTGCCGAAACGCGGCAAGACGCACTGAGGCGTGCGGCCGGCGGCATCAGCCGCCGGCCGTTCTCACGCCGGGATGTCCCGGCGACGGAGGCTCACCAGTCCCGCGCCGCCGATGACCAGGGCGATCAGGATCAAGACAATGTCCGGTACGGCGGAGAAGCTCGCCGCGGGCAGCTGTGGCACGTGCGTGAACGGCGAGACGTCCATCGCCCACTGCGGAAACTCCAGCAGCGGCCCGACCAGCAGGATCAGCAGGCTCACCGCCACCGTGCCCCAGGACAGGGCGGCGTAGCGCGGCAAGGCGCCGATCAGCAGCACGGTCACCGCGCCCAGCACCCAGACCGCCGGCAGCTGGGCCACCGCGGCGCCCAGCACCGGCCCGAGGTCGCCGAAGGTCGCCCCGGCCAGCGCGCCCTGCGCCACCATCGCCAGCGCCGGCCCGAGCAGCGCGAACAGCAGGTGGCTCGCGGCCCACGAGGTGCGGCTCACCGCGGTGGTCAGGATCAGCTCGGCGTGCCCGTTCTGCTCCTCGTCCCGGATCCGCAGCGCGGCCTGGATCGCGTAGATCGCGACGATCAGCGCGCAGATCCCGGTGGTCGAGGCGAAGTACGCATCGGTGATCGACCCGGTCCCGCCGATCTTGGCGAACGTGTCGGCCACCCCGCTGCTGGTCTCGGCCAGCTGCACCACGCTGGTGCCGACCCCGCCGAAGACCACGCCGAGCGCGGCGAACCCGGCGGTCCAGCCGAGCAGCAGCCCCCGGTGCAGCCGCCAGGCCAGCCCGAGCGGCGAGGCCAGGCCGGCCCCGGCGTGCGCCGGTCCGAGCCGGGAGGCGAGCAGGCCGGCGCCCAGGTCCCGCCTGGTCAGCAGCACCCCGGCCACCGCCACCGCGGCCACCGCGACCAGCAGCGCGAGGACCGCCGGAGCCCAGTCGTCGGCGCCGAACGGCACGATCTTCTGCACCCAGCCGAGCGGGGACAACCAGGCCAGCCAGTCCAGCCGCCCGTCCCCGGCGGCCGAGATGTCGCCGCCCATCCGCAGCACGTAGGCCACCCCGAGCACCAGCACCGCGATCATCCGGGCGCCCCGGGCGCTGCTGGTCAGCTGGGCGGCGATCGCGGCCACCCCGGCGAACAGCCAGCCGCTGAGGGTGAACAGCGCGCCGAACGCCACCGAGCCCTCCACCGGCTCGCCGGCCCCGATCATCGAGCCGGTCACGAGCAGGCCGATGACCAGACAGGCCAGCGCGGTGACCAGCAGCGCCGCGGTCAGCTGGGCCCACCGGCCGACCACGGTGGCCCGGATCAGGTCGCTGCGCCCGGCCTCCTCCTCGGCCCGGGTGTGCCGGATCACGGTGAGCAGCGCGGCCAGCGCGATCATCACCGGGACGAACCCGGCCCGCCAGACCACCAGCTCGCCCAGGCTGTCCCCGGAGAGCGGGCCGTAGAGGCCGGTGAACCCGGCGTTGGCGGCGCTGACGTGCGCGTACTCCAGCCGCTCGGCGTCGGTGGTGAACAGTTTCTGGAAGCCGGCGAGGTAGACCTGCGGCAGGATGCCGAGCAGCAGCACCCAGAGCGGCAGGATGACCCGGTCGCGGCGCAGGATCAGCCGGAGCAGCCGGCCGGTGCCGGTCATCGCGCGCTCCCGGCCGCATCGCGGGTGTAGTGCCGCAGGAACAACTCCTCCAGCGACGGCGGCTGGCTGACCAGACTGCGCACCCCGGCCGCGACCAGGGACTGCAGCGCCGGCTCCAGGGCCTCGGCGTCCACGTCGAAGGCCACCCGCCCGTCCGCGGTGGTCAGGTCGTGCACCCCGGCCAGGCCGGCCAGCCCGTTCACCGGGCCGGTCAGCTCGGCGCGGATCGTGGTCCGGGTCAGGTGCCGCAGGTCGTCCAGGGTGCCGGTCTCCACCGCGCGCCCGTCGCGGATGATGGTCAGCCGGTCGCAGAGCGCCTCGACCTCGGCCAGGATGTGGCTGGAGAGCAGCACGGTCCGGTCGCCGCGCCGTTTCTCCTGCATGATCACCTCGCGGAAGGCCTCCTCCATCAGCGGGTCCAGCCCGGAGGTCGGCTCGTCGAGCAGCAGCAGCTCGACGTCCGAGGCGAGCGCGGCGATCAGCGCCACCTTCTGCCGGTTGCCCTTCGAATAGGTCCGGCCCTTCTTCCGCGGGTCCAGCGCGAACCGCTCGATCAGGTCGTCCCGGCGTTTCGGGTCGAGCCCGCCGCGCAGCCGGCCGAGCAGGTCGATCACCTCGCCGCCGGTCAGGTTGGGCCAGAAGGTGACGTCACCCGGCACGTACGCCAACCGCTGGTGCAGCCGCGTCGCCGCCGCCCACGGGTCGCCGCCGAGCAGCCGGACCCGGCCGCCGTCGTGGCGCATCAGCCCGAGCAGGATCCGGATGGTGGTGGTCTTGCCGGCTCCGTTCGGCCCGAGGAAGCCGTGCACCTCTCCGGTCCGGACCCGCAGGTCCAGCCCGTCCAGGGCGGTGACCTTCCCGAACCGCTTGACGAGTCCCTCGGCATCGATGGCTTCGGTCATGGCTGCTCCCCTTCGTGGAGTGCGAGCCGATCCAGCGCCTTCCTGGCCTGGTCGGCCTGTTCCGGGGTGAGCAGCGGGCGCTCGAAGACCTCCACCGAGGCGCGGACCATCCGCAGCCAGCCGGGCAGCTCGCTGACGTCCTCGCCGAGCACGTCGCTGAGCTGCTCGTGCATCAGGAACATGCCCATCTTCATGGCGGCCACCACGGCGACGAACGCGCGCGGGTCGGCGCTGTCGATGCCGGTCTTCTCCAGCCAGAAGCCGCCGCGGTCGACGGACTCGGCGAACATCTTGCGCCCGGTCGGCGAGCCGTCCATCAGCGAGCGCACCAGGAACCGCTGCAGGGCCATGGTGTCCGGCGGGAGGGCACCCACCACCTGCGTCTCGGCGAACCGGATCTGCAGCTCGGAGATGCGGCTCAGCGCCCACTCGTCGCAGGCGTCGCGCAGCCCCTCCTTGGAGCCGAAGTGGTGCCGGAGCAGGCCGGAGGAGACCCCGGCGGCCTGCGCGATGTCGCGGACCGTGGCGCCGGCGATGCCTCGCTCGGCGAAGAGCCGGATGGCGGCGTCACGGATCCGGGCCCGCGCGGTCAGGTCGCTGTCGCTACTCACATGTGTAGGCTAATACACAAGCGTGTAGCCGCAAGGGTGTCGATGCCCGGTGGCTCAGCGCCCGGCGTTCACCGTCGCCTCGGTCACCGCGCCGGAGCTCAGCCCCCAGCGCTTGAGCAGCTCGCCGTAGGTGCCGGTGGCGATCAGCCGGGCGAGCGCGCCCTGCAGCGCGTCCCGCAGCTGCGGGTTGCTCTTCGCCACCGCGATCCCGAAGAGCCCGGTCTCGTACTGCATGTCCGAGGCGAGCTGGTAGTACATGCTCGTCCGAGCGTCGTTGACCAGGTACGACGCCGGCGGGAAGTCGTTGAGCACGGCCACCGCCCGGCCGGTCCGCAGGTGCACCAGCGCGTCCGCGTTGGTCTTCAGCGCGGTGACCACGATCGGCTCCGCGCCGCAGCTCTTCTGCCGGCGGGCCAGCATGTCCTCCTGGAAGGTGCCGGCCTCCACCGCGACCGGCTTGCCGCACAGGTCGCTGAGGTTCCGGATGTGCGCCGGGTTCCCGCGCTGCACCAGGACCGACGTGCCGGTGCTGAAGTAGTTGACGAAGTCGGCCTTCTTCTCCCGCTCGGCGCTGTCCGTCATCGACGAGAAGACCCCGTCGTAGGTGCCCTTGTTCACCTCGTCGAGCGCGCTGGCGAAGTCGCCGACCACCATCTCCAGCCGGATGCCGAGCACGGCGCCCAGCGCGGCGGCCACGTCCGGCTCGAAACCGATGATGGTCCGCCCGTCCGCGGCGAAGTACTCCATCGGGGCGTAGCTGGCGTCGGTGACCAGCCGGATGAACCCGCGGTCCCGGACACTCTGCGGCAGCTGGGCGCGCAGGGTCTCGTCGGCGGTGACCGCGCCGGTCACATCCAGGCCGGACTCGCTGCTGGTCATCGCGGCGTCGCAGCCGCCGGCCGCGAAGACGGCCAGCACCCCGGTCAGCGCCAGCGCGCGGCGGACAACGTTCATCGGGCGGTCCTCTCGGTGATCGGTTCGACGGCGACCTGCGGCCACGGCACCGGGCGGCCGTACAGCCAGCCCTGCGCCTCGTCGCAGCCGGCCTCGACGAGCCAGCGGTGAATCTCCGGTGTCTCCACGCCCTCGGCGGTGACCCGGCTGCCCAGGCCGTGCGCCAGCTCGATCACCGAGCGGACGATGGCCTGGCCCTGCGGATCCCGGTCGACGTCGGCGACGAACGCCCGGTCGATCTTGATCTCGGTGATCGGCAGCCCGCGCAGGTGCGACAGGCTGGTGTACCCGGTGCCGAAGTCGTCCACCGAGACGCCCACGCCCAGCGCGCCCAGCTCCTTGACCGCCCGGACCGCGGTGTCCACGTCGCCGGCCAGCGCCGTCTCGGTGACCTCCAGGATCAGCCGGTCGGCGCGGGCGCCGGTCTCGGCGAGCAGCGCGGCGACGTACCCGACGAAGCCGGGCGAGTCCAGGTTGCGGGCCGACACGTTGACCGAGAGCGTCCAGTCCTGCCCGGTCGCGGTCCAGCCGGCCTGGTCGGCCAGCGCGCGGCGCAGCACCCACTCGGTGAGCGGCGCGATCAGCCCGGAGTGCTCGGCGGCCGGCAGGAACTCGCCGGGCGGCAGCAGCCCGCGGTCCGGGTGCTGCCAGCGGACCAGCGCCTCGACCCCGGTGATCGTGGCGTCCGGCAGGCCGACCTTGGGCTGGTACCAGAGCACCAGCTCGTCCCGCTCCAGCGCGTGGCGCAGCTCGGCCTGGATCTTCAGCCACTGGTGCGGGTGCCCGGCCGTCCCGCCGGCGAACACCACGATGTCCTCGGTGCCGCGCTTGCCGTGGTACATGGCGGCGTCCGCGCGCAGCTTCAGATCTTGCAGGCCGGTCCCGTGCTCCGGGTAGAGCGCGATGCCGAAGCTGGCCTCCATGCTCAGCGGCACGCCGTCCAGCACCAGCTCGTCGGCGACCCGGTCACGGATCCGTTCCAGCAGCGCCACCGCCTGCCCGGCGTCCCGGCCGGGCAGCAGCATGGCGAACTCGTCGCCGCCCAGCCGGGCCAGCAGGTCGCCGTCGCCCAGCCCGGCGCGCAGCCGCTCGGCGACCACCCGCAGCAGCTCGTCACCGGCGTGGTGGCCGAGCGTGTCGTTGACCTCCTTGAACCGGTTCAGGTCGAGCAGCACCACGGCGCCGTGCCCGCCGTCGCGTTCGGCGGCCGCGAGCACCTGCTCGGCCCGGATCCGGTACGCCGACCGGTTCGGCAGCCCGGTCAGCATGTCGTGCGTCGCTTGGTACTCCTGCTGGGCCGCGTACCGGCCCAGCGACCGGGTGGTCCACCAGGCCAGCAGGGCCAGCACCAGGTAGAGCGCGGCCAGGCCGCCGGCCACCCGCTTGGCGAAACCGGCCAGCTGGGCCCGCGACTGCGCGGCGATCCCCTGGTAGGGCAGATACAGCTCGAGCACCCCGATGGCCTGCCCGGACGCGCTGGCCACCAGCGGCTGCACCACCCGGATCACCTCCTGGCCGGGCCCGCCGATCACCTTGACCCGCGATCCGCCGGCCGCCGCGGCCGTGAAGTCCGGGTCCGCCACCGGCAGCCCGCCACTGGTCGACCCGTCGTCGGAGAACACCACCTGCCCGGTGAACCCGCGCACCCGCAGCCGCAGGATCGAGCCGTGGAAGACGGCCAGCTCGGTGGCCCGCCGCATGCCCTCCAGCTGGCTGGTGGTCAGCCCGTGCTCGAGGTCGGCGCCGTCCATCGCCGGGGCGACCGCCATCTCGGCGATCACCGCGGCCTGCGCCAGCCCCTGCCGCCGGCCCTGCTCGGTGGCGTCCCGGCGATATCCCTGCCACATCACCGCGCCCAGCACCATCACCGGGATCAGGCTGGCGGCAGCGTAGGTGGCGAACAGGCGGGAACTGGTCCGCACGCCTGCCCGCCGTCGGACTCGGCGCAACCGCATGCGTGACTGATCGACGCCGGACGGTACCGGCTGAGACTTTCACCGCATCCCCGCCGGGCGCCGCGCCGTTTGATTCGACATGCGTATCTCACAGCGGTTGCGGGTCGCGCTCACCGCCGGCCTCGTCCTGGCCGGCACGGTCCTCGGCTGGTCACCAGCCCGGGCGGCGGAGGTCGGCACCGAGTCGCGGAGCCTGCCGTCGTTCAACGGCTCGGTCTACGCGGTCGCGTTCCGGGGCAGCACGGTGTACGTCGGCGGGAACTTCACCGCGGCCACCACGCACGGGCGGCGGGTGGCCCGGGCCCGGCTGGCCGCCTTCGACGCGACCAGCGGTGAGCTGCTGGACTGGGCGCCGACCGCGGACCGGACGGTACGCGCGCTGGCCACCATCGGCGACGCGGTCTACGCGGCCGGCGACTTCGGCACGGTCTCCGGAGTCGAACGCGACGCGCTGGCCCGGTTCGACGCCGGCACCGGCGAGCTGGACGAGTTCGCGCACGAGGTGGACGGCTCGCCGCGCGCGCTGGCGATCTCGCAGGGCCGGCTCTTCCTGGGTGGCGACTTCACCGCGGTGGACGGCGAGGAGCGGTCCCGGCTGGCCGCCTTCCGGCTCGGCGACGGCGAACTGGACGAGGACTGGACGCCGTCCGCGGACGCGCCGGTCTACGCCCTGGCCACCGCCGGCCGCCGGGTCTACCTGGGCGGGAGCTTCCACCGTACGAACAATGTCGCGTCCACCCGGCGGCTGTCCGCGGTCGACGCCCGCAGCGGCGCCCTGGTCCGGGGTTTCCGGCCGCAACCCGCCGCGGTCGTCTACGCGGTGGCGGTCGACGGCGACGGCGTCTACGCCGGGCTGGGCGGCCTCGGCGGCCGGGCCGAGTCGTGGACCCTGGACGGCCGGCCGCGCTGGTCCCGCACCTTCGACGGCGACGTCCAGGCGGTCGCCGCGCTGGACGGCACCGCCTACGTCGGCGGCCACTTCGACCGGGCCTGCACCAGCCCGGACATGGACAAGTTCGGCGACTGCGTGGACGACTCCCGGTCCCGGGTCAAGCTCGCCGCGATCGACGGCGACGGCGACCTGACCGACTGGGCCCCGCAGGCCAACGGCGTCCAGGGCGTCCGCGCGCTGACCGCCAGCCCGTCCCTGGGCGTGATCGCGGCGGGCGGCGACTTCACCATGATCGGCGGCGACACCCACCACCGGGTGGCCACCTTCAACTGACGTCCCGGCGGATCGTGGTGGCCACCGCGGCCGCCACGAACGCCACGACATAGCCGCTCAGCGCCAGCGCCGCCGACCAGGCCGACGGGAACCCCTGCCCGCCCAGCCCCTCCAGGGCCGGCCCGAGCCGGAACGGCAGCCAGCTCAGCGCGTCCTCGAACAGCTGGCCGACGATCCCCTCGACCAGGGCGATCCAGGCCAGCGCGCCGGCGATCGCGGCGAGCGGGTTGGTGACCAGCGCGCCCACCCCGACGCCCAGCGCGGCGAAGGCCACGTTCCAGCCGACCGCGCCGCCGGCCGCCTGCCACAGGTCGGCGCCCCAGGCCATCGTGCCGCCCTTCGCGGCCACCCAGATCGCCGTGGCGGCCACCGCCACGGTCGCCGCGACCAGGCCGAAGACCAGGCCGGCGACGACGTTGACGGCCAGCTTGGCGAGCACCACCCGCTCCCGGCGCGGCTCGGTCAGGTAGGTGTCGGTGATCGTCCGGTGCCGGTACTCACCGGACACCGCGAGGATGCCGAGCACCAGCGCGAAGATCGAGACCAGGCCGGCGTGCGCGATCGCGTCCCGCTGGCCGTCCGCGGTGAGCCCGCCCGCCTGGCCGAGCATCAGGCCGCTCACCCCGGCGATCACCACCAGCTGCGCGGCGAGCAGAAGCACCCACGGGCTCCGTACCGTCCGCAGCTTGCGGACCTCCGCGGCGATCACGACGCGTTCCCGGTCAGCCGCAGGAACGCCGACTCCAGCCCGTCCAGCTCGGTGAGCGGCCCGGCGTGGCGCAGCGTGCCGTCGCCGAGGATCAGCACCCGGTCCACCGTCTGCTGCACCTCGGCCAGCACGTGACTGGAGATCAGCACGGTCCGGCCCTGGGCGGCCAGGGTGCGCAGCAGCGTCCGCAGCCAGGCCACCCCGGCCGGGTCCAGCCCGTTCGCCGGCTCGTCCAGGATCAGCACCTCCGGGTCGCCGAGCAGCGCGCCGGCCAGGCCCAGCCGCTGCCGCATGCCGAGGGAGTAGCCGCCGGTCCGCCGGTCCGCGTCGGCGGTCAGGCCGACCTCGTCCAGGACCAGGCCGACCCGGGTCCGGGGCAGGCCGGCCGCCTCGGCGGTGGCCAGCAGGTGCTGCCGGGCGGTCCGGCCGGGATGGAACCCGGAGGCCTCCAGCAGGGCGCCGACCACGCTGCGCGGCCGGTCCAGGTCGCGGTAGGCGCGGCCGCCGATCACGGCGCTGCCGGCGGTCGGCCGGACCAGGCCGAGCAGCATCCGCAGCGTGGTGGTCTTGCCGGCCCCGTTGGGACCCAGGAAGCCGGTGACGCCGGGGGTGATGGTGCAGGTCAGATCGCGTACGGCGGAGACCGTGCCGAATCTCTTGGTCAGTCCCCGCAACTCGATGTCGGTCATGCCGCCGACTGTCCCGGTTTCCCGGCCGGCGCACGTCGCCCGCCCGGGGCATCTTGCGGATACCGCGCTCGCGGTATGCCCCGGCGGCCCGCCGGACCGTACCGTGTGGACATGCGGTTCCACAGCCGTCCACAGGTGATGGACGCCGCCATCGCGGCGACGATCGCCCTGGTCGTGCTGATCACCTCGGCGTTCCCCGGTCACCTGCGCAACCCGGTGGCGCTCGCCCTGGTCGCCGCCACCTGCCTGCCGCTGGTCTGGCGCCGCCGGTGGCCGGTCCCGGTGCTGCTGGCCGCCACCGTGGCCGCCGAGGGCTACCTGGGCTGGGTGCCCGGCGGCGCCGGGCTGCTGGTCTTGGCCGCGCCGCTGCTCGCCCTCTACACCGTGGTGGAGACCCGCGGCCGGCGGCACCCGTGGCTGATCGCCTGCCTGGTGGTGGCCGCGATCGGGGCATTCCACACCGCGGTCCGGGCCGACCACTGGCTGGGCCCGGAGAACCTGGCGCTGGCCGCCCTCGGCGGCGTCGCGGTGGCCGCCGGCGAGGCCGCCCGCAACCGCCGGCTCTACCTGGCCGAGGCGCTGCTGCGGGCCGAGGAGCGGCTGGCCGCCGAGCGCCTGCGGATCGCGCGGGACCTGCACGACAGCGTCGGCCACCACCTCGCGCTGATCAACGTGCAGGCCGGGGTGGCCGCCCACCTGGCGGCCGGCGATCCGGCCGGGGCCACCTTCGAGCAGATCCGGCGGGGCAGCCGGGACGCGCTGGCCGAGCTGCGCGACGCGGTCAGCCTGCTGCGCCGGCCCGGCGAGCCGGCCGCGCCGGTCGAGCCGGCGGTCGGCCTGGCCGCCCTGGACGACCTGCTCACGGCGTTCCGCCGGTCCGGGTTGACGATCTCCTTCGTCCGGCAGGAGGACGCGCCGCCGATCCCGCCCGCCGCCGACGTGGTCGCCTACCGGGTGGTCCAGGAGTCGCTGACCAACGTCGCCCGGCACGCCGGCCCCACCGCGGTCCGGCTCACCCTCCGGCACGAGGCCGGCACCCTGACCGTGGTTGTGGAAAACGACCGCCCGCCTGTGGACAGCCCTGTGGACAACCGAGTTTCCACAGGTAGTCACGGCCTGCTGGGGATGCGCGAGCGGGTCACCGCCCTGGGCGGCGAGTTCCACGCCGGGCCGCGGGCGATCGGCGGCTTCCGGGTCAGCGCCACCCTGCCCACCGGTGCCGCCGCATGATCAGAGTCGGTCTCGCGGACGACCAGCCGCTGCTGGTGGCCAGCTTCGCCACGCTGATCGCCTCGACCCCCGGGATGACCGTGGCCGGCACCGCCCGGACCGGTCACGAGGCGGTCGCGCTGGCCCGCTCCCCCGGCGCCGACGTGTTGCTGATGGACATCCGGATGCCGGAACTGGACGGCCTGGCCGCCACCCGGCTGATCACCGCCGACCCGGCACTGGCCGGCGTCCGGGTGCTGATCCTGACCACGTTCGAGATCGACGAGTACGTCTTCGCCGCCCTGCGCTGCGGCGCGAGCGGTTTCCTCGGCAAGAGCGCCGAACCGGCCGAGCTGCTGCACGCCGTCGAGGTGGTGCACCGGGGCGACGCGCTGCTCACCCCGGCCGCCACCCGCAGCCTGATCGCGCGCTATCTGGCCCGCCCCGAGCAGGGCGCGGCGCCCGCCCCGGAACGCCTGGCCGCGCTCACCGAGCGGGAGCGCGAGGTGCTGCTGCTGGTCGGCTCCGGGTTGTCCAACCAGGACATCGCCGAGCACCTGACGGTCAGCCCGCACACGGTGAAGACCCACGTCAACCGCGCGATGACCAAGCTGGGCGCGCACGACCGCGCCCAGCTGGTGATCGCCGCGTACGAGGCCGGACTGATCCGCCCCAGCGGGTCACGCTGACGGGGTCGCCGCGCCGGGCGGGGTCTCTGGCGGCGTGCCCGCGTCGGCCGGCGAGTCGGCGCCGGGCGGCGCGGCGGCGCCCGTCATGATCGCGACGGCGTCCGACATCGAGTGCGAGGACGGGGTGATCACCGCGATCCGGCGGCCCAGCCGCTGGATGTGGATCCGGTCCGCGACCTCGAAGACGTGCGGCATGTTGTGGCTGATCAGAATCACCGGCAGGCCGCGGTCCCGGACGTCGCGGATCAGCTGGAGGACCCGGTTGCCCTCCTTGACGCCGAGCGCCGCGGTCGGCTCGTCGAGGATCACCACCTTGCTGCCGAACGCGGCGGCCCGGGCCACCGCGACCGCCTGCCGCTGACCACCGGAGAGCGACTCGACGGCCTGCCCGATGTTCTGCAGGGTGGCCACGCCCAGCTCGCTCATGTGCCGGGCGGCCTCCTCGCGCATGTGCCGCCGGTCCAGCATCCGGAAGATCGATCCCAGCGGGCCGGAGCGCCGCTCCTCCCGGCCGAGGAACAGGTTGTCCGCGATGTCCAGGCCGGGCGCGACGGCCAGGGTCTGGTAGACGGTCTCGATGCCGGCCTCGCGGGCCTCCATCGGGTTGCGGAAGCTGACCGGCACGCCGTCCAGCCGGATCTCGCCGCTGTCCGGGATCAGCGCGCCGGAGAGCGCCTTGATCAGGCTGGACTTGCCGGCGCCGTTGTCCCCGATCACCGCGAGGATCTCGCCGGGCAGCAGCTCCAGGTCGCTGCCGTCGATCGCGACGACCCGCCCGTACCGCTTGGTGAGGCCCTTGGCCTGCAGAACCGGCTGGGTCATGCCTTCACCTTCCTGATCCACTGGTCCAGCGAGACCGCGATCAGCACCAGCAGGCCGATCGCGAAGCCCTGCCAGACCACCGCGACGCCGGCCAGCTGCAAGCCGTTGCGGAACACCCCGACGATCAGCGCGCCGATCAGCGTGCCGATCACCCCGCCGCGCCCGCCGAACAGGCTGGTCCCGCCGAGCACCACCGCGGTGATCGAGTCCAGGTTGTACTCGGTGCCGACGTTCGGGCTGGCCGAGGCAAGCCGGCCGATCAGGATCCAGCCGCCGATCGCGTAGAGCAGTCCGGCCACCGTGTAGACCGAGAAGAGCACCCGTCCGGTACGGATGCCGGCCAGCCGAGCCGCCTCCACGTCGTCCCCGGTGGCGTAGACGTGCTTGCCCCACGCGGTCCGCCCGAGCGCGTACCAGAAGAAGGCGAACAGCAGCAGCATGATGATCGAGCCGTAGCTGAGCTGGAAGCTCCCGAGCGCGATGGCGTCACCGGTCCAGGTCATCAGGCCGGGCATGTCCGAGCCGCGCACCGTCTCGCTGTTGCTGACCACCGAGTTCAGCGAGAAGAAGATGGTCAGCGTGCCGAGCGTGACGATGAACGGCGGCAGTTTGATCCGGGTCACCAGCGCCCCGTTGATCGCGCCCATCGCGGTGCCGCAGGCGAAGCCGAGCAGCAGCGCGAGCACCCCGGGCATCCCGCCCTTGACGCAGAACTGGGCCATCAGCACCGAGGAGAAGACCGCGATCGCGCCGGCCGACAGGTCGATCCCGGCGGTCAAGATGATCATCGTCTGCCCCAGCGCGATCGTGGCGATCACGGTGACCTGCAGGAGCACCAGCGACAGGTTCGCCGCGGCGAAGAACCGGGTGTTCACGATCGAGAAGGCGATGATCGCCAGGATCAGTACGGCGAGCGGCCCGAGGACCGGGTTGCCGTGCAGCGTGTGCTGCAGCCGCAACCCGAACGAGTCGTGCCGGCGTACGTCGAACCCGGCCGCGGTGGACGTCGTGCTCAAGGCTCACCCCCAGCAGTTCTGCTTGCCCCACGCGGAGTCCTTGGCCTCCACGCCGGATTGCGGGTCGTCGGTGATCAGCTGGACGCCGGTGTCGACGAAGTCCTTGCCGGCGGTGTTCTGCGGTTTGGTGCCGTCCTTGGCGTACTGCGCGATGGCCTCGATGCCGAGCTGGGCCATCTTGATCGGGAACTGCATCGAGGTGGCCCCGATGACCCCGTTCGCCACGTTGTCGACGCCCGGGCAGCCGCCGTCGATCGAGACGATGGTGACGTCCTTCTCCTTGCCGGCCGCCTTGAGCGCCTGGTAGGCCCCGGCCGCGGCGGGCTCGTTGATCGTGTAGACCAGGTTGATCGACGAGTCCTTCTGGAGCAGGTTCTCCATCGCGGTACGGCCGCCCTCCTCGTTGCCGTCGGTGACGTCGTGCCCGGCGATCCGCGGGTCGTTCTCGTCGCCGATCCGGTTCGGGTCGCCGTTCGGGATCCCGAACCCCTCGAGGAAGCCCTGGTCGCGTTTGACGTCGACGGAGACCTGGTTCGGGTTGAGGTCGAGCATGGCGATCTTCGCCTGCTTGCCGTCCTTGGCGAACTTGGCCTTGGCCCACTCGCCGATCAGCTTGCCGGCCTGGTAGTTGTCGGTCGCGAAGGTGGCGTCCGCGGCGTCCGGCGGGTCGACCGGGGTGTCCAGCGCGATCACCAGCATGCCCGCCTTGTGCGCCCGGTCCAGCGAGGGCACGATCGCCTTCGAGTCGTTCGGCGTGATCAGGAAGCCCTCGGCGCCGTAGGAGATCAGGTTCTCGATCGCCTGCACCTGCGCCTCGTTGTCGCCGTCCACCTTCCCGGCGAAGGTCAGCAGATCCAGGCCCTGTTCGTCGGCGGCCTGCTCGGCGCCGTGCTTCATGGTCACGAAGAACGGGTTGGTATCGGTCTTGGTGATCAACCCGACCACCGGCTCACCGGTGCCGCGGTTGCAGGCCGCGCCGGCCAGCACCAGCGTCACGCAGCCGGCGACCGCCATCAGCCTGCGCATGTCGCCTCCGCTACATCGAGGGACAACGTTGCCTTGGAGTAGACGCCCGAGGCTTCGGCGATGTCAACACGGCGTTGTGTTCTTGTTGCATAAAGTGATCGGGGGCCGCCGATGGCGACCCCCGATCGATATCAGTCGGTCAGTTGAAGCTGGTGACGTAGACCGGAACCGTCGCGGTGCCCTGCGCCGCGGCGCCGGTGTTGTTCACCACGTGGTCGATCACGCCGTTGCCGCCGAGCGACACGGTCAGCAGGTTGTGCAGCTTGACCCCGGAGTTCACCGGCACCTCGAAGCCGCGGTCCGAGTGGATGCTCGGGTCCACGTTGAAGTAGCAGTAGCTGCCCAGCGCCCACGCCTCGTGGTTGGTCACCGAGTCGGCCACCTTGTACGCGGCGTACCCCTTCGCCCCGCTGCGCCAGGCCGCCTGCGACGGCGGGTCGTACGGCTGCTCGTTCTGCAGGAAGTAGGTGCGGCCACCGTTGCCGTTCCAGATGACCTCGTACTTCTGGTAGTGCTCGACGAACAGCCCGTACGCGGTCACGTTCTGACCGTTGACGATCAGCCCACTGTCGGCCGTGTTGATCGTCCAGCCGTAGGTCCCGGCGTTGCCGTGGTCGGCCCGCCACGCCCAGATGTGGTCGATGATCGTGTTGTTGCTGTTCACCAGCAGGCTGTTGGTCGCCTTGCCGGCGATCGAGCCACCGATCCGGAAGAACACGTCCTGCACGGTGGTCGGGTTCGCCGCGTGGTTCGCCGACGACCCGTTCGGGCCGATCACCAGCAGGTTCGCCGAGTTGGTGGTGCCCGCGTCGAAGAGCAGGCCGGCCACCTTCACGCCGTCCACATCGGCCACCTGCATCGGGGTGACGCCGTTGTCCGGGATGATGGTCGCGTAGCCGAGGCCCATCACCACGGTGTTCGCCCGGGTCACGTTGATCGTCTGGTTCACGTGGTAGACGCCCGGCTGGAAGATCAGGTTGAGACCCTGCGCCAGCGCCTGGTTGATCGTCGCCGCGCTGTCGCCCGGCTTGGCCACGTAGAACTGCGAGAGCGGGATGCTGGTACCCGGCGTGTTGCCGTTCGCCCAGCTCACGCCGGACGCGTTGGTCTGCAGGCTGGGCACGAAGACCGCGTAGTCCGCACCGGCCAGGTAGAGGTACGGCTTCTCCCGGATCACCGGAGCGCTGCCGATCGTGGTGTACGGCGGGTTCGGGAAGCTGTTCGCCGGAGCACCCTGCACACCGACGAAGGTCTGGTTCCAGACCGCGTTGGAGTTCGAGCCGATCTGGCTGTTCCGGGTGAACCACTGCTGCTGCGAGTACTGACCCTCGACACCGCTGATCCGCGAGTCGGCGATGTAGCCGCCGGAGGCCCAGCCGTAGCCGTTCGGCGCCAGGTTCAGGTCACCGTGCACGTCCATCCGGCGGAACGGGGCCGCCTGGGAGACCGCCCACCGGTTGGCGCCGGAGACCGGGTAGAGCGAGATGTTCTCCACCGACCGCCAGAAGTTCTGGGTCGCGTTGCCCTGGAACCAGCCGGCGTCCACGGTGATGTCCCCGTTGATCCGCACGTCCTGCGGGTTCTGGCCGAGACCGATCACCGAGGTGTTGAACCCGACCTGGATGTTCAGGCCGTTGTAGGTGCCCGGCTTGAAGGCCAGCAGGTTGCGCTGGGTGCCGAACTGGTTGGTCTCCTGCTGCTTGAAGATCGCGTCGGCCTGGGCCTGGATGGTCGCGCTCGACATGCTCGGGTCGAAGACGGTCACCTGGGCGCCGAGGCTGCCGCCACCGGGCAGGGTGGGGCCGGTCGGCGTCGGGGTCGGCGAGGTCGGCGTGGTGGTGCCGCCGCCGTAGACCTTGAACTCGTAGAGCGAGTAGCCGTAGCCGGTGGTCCGCTGGGTGCCGTACATCCGCACGTAGCGGCCGGCGCCGGTGACCGACAGGTTCTGGTTGCCGCCGGTCGAGGTGGTGGTCGAGTAGATCGACGTCCAGCTCGACGCGTTGTCCGACACCTGGATCTGGAACGCCTTCGCGGCCGCGGTCTCCCAGAACAGCTCGACCCGGCTGATCGACTGCGAGCTGCCCAGGTCCACCTGGAGCCACTGCGGGTCGGAGAAGGCGGACGACCAGCGGCTGCCGGCGTTGCCGTCGACGGCCTCGGAGGCCAGGTAGGCGCCGGGCGCCTCGGTGGACGAGGCGGTGGCCGGCTTGCCCTGCGACAGCAGCGTCTCCGCGGCTGAGGCGCCGGTCATGGTGATCGCGGCATAACCGGCGACGACGGCGGCGGTCACGCCGACGATCGCGCCGCTCCGCCAGCGGGAGCGTCTCATGGGGGTCTCCTAGGGGGAGGACGGGAGGGGACAGCACGTGGGGACTAGAAGATGGGAGAGCGCTCACCCAGGCCACGACGCTAAGAGTCGTTACCAATCGATGTCCAGGATGTTGCGAGGTTCCGGAACCGGTAACGAGCAACCGCGAAATCGATCTCCTGTTCCCGCCGTCCACATCGTTCGCCCAGGTCAGGCCACTGCCGCGAGGGTCACCGACGAGATTCACGGCGGGCGATAACAGCTTGTCCGAAACCGGTTCCGGCTCGTCTCGCTAAAACAGGCTTTCGGTACGAACCCGGAGCATCCGTGCGGGGCAACGAAAAAACCCGCCGTGGCCGGGTCACGGCCACGACGGGTTTCGGAACGCCGGCGGATCAGCCGAGGCTGACCGACGGGTAGAGCGGGAACGGGGCGAGCAGGTCGGCGGCCTGTTTCGAGACGCCCTCGGCGAGCGCCGGGTCCAGGGTGAACTTGGCCTTGGACGCCGGGTCCGGCGTGGTGCCGGCCAGCACGGTGTGGATCAGCTCGGCGATCTGGTCCATCTCGGCGACGCCCAGCCCGCGGCTGGTCAGCGCCGGGGTGCCGATCCGGATGCCGGAGGTGTACCAGGCGCCGTTCGGGTCGGACGGGATCGCGTTCCGGTTGGTGACGATGCCGCTGTCCAGCAGGGCCTGCTCGGCCTGCCGGCCGGTCAGCCCGAACGGGTGCACGTCGAGCAGCACCAGGTGGTTGTCGGTGCCGCCGGAGACCAGCTGCACGCCCCGCTTGCGCAGGCCCTCGGCGAGCGCCTGGCTGTTGGTCACGATCTGCTGGGCGTAGTCGGCGAACTCCGGCCGGCGGGCCTCGGCGAACGCGATCGCCTTGGCGGCCATCACGTGCGGCAGCGGGCCACCGAGCACCATCGGGCAGCCCCGGTCCACCTGCGAGGAGAGCTCCGGCTGGCAGAGCACCGCACCACCGCGCGGGCCGCGCAGGCTCTTGTGCGTGGTGGTGGTGACGATGTGCGCGTGCGGGATCGGGTTGTAGTCCCCGGTGAACACGCCACCGGCGACCAGACCGGCGAAGTGCGCCATGTCGACCATGAAGGTCGCGCCCACCTCGTCGGCGATCTCCCGCATCTTCGCGAAGTTCACCTTGCGCGGGTACGCCGAGTAGCCACCCACGATCACCGCCGGCTTGAACTCCTTGGCGGTCTCCCGCAGCGCGGCGTAGTCGATCTGGCCGGTCGCCGGGTCGACGCCGTAGGACCGCTGGTCGAACATCTTGCCGGAGATGTTCGGCCGGAACCCGTGGGTGAGGTGGCCACCGGCGTCCAGCGACATGCCCAGCAGCCGCTGGTTGCCGAAGGCCTGGCGCAGCTCGGCCCACTCGGCGTCGGTGAGGTCGTTGATCTGCCGCTTCTCGAACTTCTTCAGGTACGGCACCTCGACTCGGTCGGCCAGGATCGCCCAGTAGGCCACCAGGTTCGCGTCGATGCCGGAGTGCGGCTGGACGTACGCGTACGGCGCCCCGAACAACGCCTTGGCGTGCTCCACGGCCACCGACTCGACAGTGTCCACGTTCTGGCAGCCGGCGTAGAACCGGCGCCCGATGGTGCCCTCGGCGTACTTGTCGGACAACCAGTTACCCATGGCCAGCAGAACCGCCGGCGAGGCGTAGTTCTCACTCGCGATCAGCTTCAGCGACTCACGCTGGTCGGTCAGCTCCTTCGCGATCGCGTCAGCGATACGCGGCTCAACAGACCGCACCACATCGAGCGCGGCCCGGAACGCGGTGGATTCAGCATTCAGCTCAGACATAGGACCTCCCTATCACGCAGGTAGAAGGCCCAGGCGCACGGCAAGTCGTCATCTCGACGAGGCCGCTCCCCAATGGTCACCCATCCGAACGCGCCAGTCACGGCCCACCCCAAGCATACTCACCCACCCCCCACCCCCAACCCCCAAAAGCCACCACCCCCAAATTGGCCCCCACACCCCCGACCCAAGACAACCGCACCTTTACTCAAACCCCAGCCCCTCACCACGCAAGCCGCCCCTCCCCGTGGATGCGCCGGCCCCACCACCACCCGCACCAACGCACCAACGCACCAACGCACCACCCGAACCCCGGACGGCCTCCCCAAAGATGCCCTTGATGTCGCGGCAGTCCCGGTGAGTAGGCAAGGTTCGGGCGGGGAGGGCCATTCGGAGGTATCAAGCCTGACGGCCTTCGAATGGCCCTCCCCGCCCGAACCGTCCCCCACGCGAACAACCGCACCCACAGTTTTTGGGTAGCAAAAAAGAAACGCCCACCCGGAACCCCGGGTGGGCGTTTCTCGACGTTAAGTCCGGCGGCGTCCTACTCTCCCACACCCTCCCGAGTGCAGTACCATCGGCGCTGGAGGGCTTAGCTACCGGGTTCGGAATGTAACCGGGCGTTTCCCCTCCGCTATGACCACCGAAACAGCCATCAGCAGAACCAACCAGCAACCCGGTGATTGTTCACCAACCGGGGTGGTTGTTCGTTTGCTGTGAATCACACAGTGGACGCAAGCAGAAAATTTAGGGTGGTTAAGCCCTCGGCCTATTAGTACCGGTCAACTCAACACGTTACCGTGCTTACATCTCCGGCCTATCAACCCAATAGTCTCTTGGGGGCCTTACCCACTCAAGGTGGTGGGATACCTCATCTCGAAGCGAGCTTCCCGCTTAGATGCTTTCAGCGGTTATCCCTTCCGAACGTAGCCAACCAGCCGTGCCCTTGGCAGAACAACTGGCACACCAGAGGTTCGTCCGTCCCGGTCCTCTCGTACTAGGGACAGCCCTTCTCAAGTATCCAACGCGCACGGCGGATAGGGACCGAACTGTCTCACGACGTTCTAAACCCAGCTCGCGTACCGCTTTAATGGGCGAACAGCCCAACCCTTGGGACCTGCTACAGCCCCAGGATGCGACGAGCCGACATCGAGGTGCCAAACCATCCCGTCGATATGGACTCTTGGGGAAGATCAGCCTGTTATCCCCGGGGTACCTTTTATCCGTTGAGCGACACCGCTTCCACACGCAAGTGCCGGATCACTAGTCCCGACTTTCGTCCCTGCTCGACCCGTCAGTCTCACAGTCAAGCTCCCTTGTGCACTTACACTCAACACCTGATTGCCAACCAGGCTGAGGGAACCTTTGGGCGCCTCCGTTACCCTTTAGGAGGCAACCGCCCCAGTTAAACTACCCACCAGACACTGTCCCTCGACCCGATCAGGGCCGCAAGTTAGATACCCAAACCCAACAGAGTGGTATTTCAACAACGCCTCCACCCGAACTGGCGTCCGAGCTTCACCGGCTCCCACCTATCCTACACAATCGAATTCAGATACCAATGTCAAGCTATAGTAAAGGTCCCGGGGTCTTTCCGTCCTGCCGCGCGTAACGAGCATCTTTACTCGTACTGCAATTTCGCCGGGCCTGTGGTTGAGACAGTGGGGAAGTCGTTACGCCATTCGTGCAGGTCGGAACTTACCCGACAAGGAATTTCGCTACCTTAGGATGGTTATAGTTACCACCGCCGTTTACTGGCGCTTAAGTTCTCCGCTTCGCCCCGAAGAGCTAACAGGTCCCCTTAACGTTCCAGCACCGGGCAGGCGTCAGTCCATATACATCGTCTTACGACTTGGCATGGACCTGTGTTTTTAGTAAACAGTCGCTTCCCCCTGCTCTCTGCGGCCATACCACGCTCCACCAGCAAGTGGCTTCACGCGTCCGGCCCCCCTTCTCCCTAAGTTACGGGGGCAATTTGCCGAGTTCCTTAACCACAGTTCACCCGTCGCCTCGGTATTCTCTACCTGACCACCTGTGTCGGTTTAGGGTACGGGCCGCTCGAAACATCGCTAGAGGCTTTTCTCGGCAGCATAGGATCAATGACTTCACCAGAACGGCTCGGCATCACGTCTCAGCCTATATGCACCGCGGATTTGCCTACGGTACGGCCTACACGCTTACCCCGGCACAACCACCGGCCGGGATCATCTACCTTCCTGCGTCACCCCATCACTAAACTACTACCCAACAAGGTCCTAGTCTCCCGCATCGCCGGCCGAAGCCATTGAATTGATCAAGTAGTTAGTATATTGAGGTTCGTCTTGGGCGTTTCTTTGCGGGTACGGGAATATCAACCCGTTATCCATCGACTACGCCTCTCGGCCTCGCCTTAGGCCCCGACTCACCCAGGGCGGATTAGCCTGGCCCTGGAACCCTTGGTCATCCGGCGGAAGGGGTTCTCACCCTTCATTCGCTACTCATGCCTGCATTCTCACTCGTACAGCGTCCACGGCTGGATCACTCCGCCGCTTCACCCGCTGCACGACGCTCCCCTACCCATCCACACTAGGTGTGAATGCCACAGCTTCGGCGGTGTGCTTGAGCCCCGCTACATTGTCGGCGCGGAACCACTTGACCAGTGAGCTATTACGCACTCTTTAAAGGGTGGCTGCTTCTAAGCCAACCTCCTGGTTGTCCATGCGATCCCACATCCTTTTCCACTTAGCACACGCTTAGGGGCCTTAGCTGGCGATCTGGGCTGTTTCCCTCTCGACTACGAAGCTTATCCCCCGCAGTCTCACTGCCGCGCTCTCACTTACCGGCATTCGGAGTTTGGCTGATTTCAGTAAGCTTGTGGGCCCCCTAGACCATCCAGTGCTCTACCTCCGGCAAGAAACACGCGACGCTGCACCTAAATGCATTTCGGGGAGAACCAGCTATCACGGAGTTTGATTGGCCTTTCACCCCTAACCACA